>CAWHWT010000001.1:0-406696 GCA_963833145.1 uncultured Acidimicrobiia bacterium
GCCGCTGACCTCCGTGCCGCACGGCTACTCGACGCGGAGGTTGCAGACGGTGCGCTCGGGGCGGCGAATCGAGATGATGGTGGTGGTGATGAACCGGCGTGAGTTCCTGGCCGCGGGCGTGGGGCTGGTCGGCGCCACGGCCACCGCCGGCACGTTGGCCGGTGCGGTGTGGCCGTTGCTGTCACGCGAGGACTTCGTGCCCGGGCAAGCGCCAGACGTGCAGCTCAGGCCGCATGCCTGGCAGACGGCGGACGACCGCTTGTCATTCGTGGCGCTGGGTGACAACGGGAGCGGCGGCCGCCAAGCGCTGGCAGTGGCCGAGCGGATGGCCATCACCTACCAGACGGCGCCGTACGGTCTGGTCGCCCTACTGGGGGACATCTGCTACTACGGCAACTTTCGGCGCCGGTTCGACAGCGTGTTCCGCCGTCCGCTCGGACCTCTCGTTGACGCGGGGGTGGGCTTCGAGCTGGCCATCGGCAACCACGACACTGAGCTCGACTTCAGCGACCACGGGCTGAGCGCCATCGAGGCCGAGCTCGAGCTGCTGGGCACCCCGGGACGCTATTACGCGGCCAGCCACGGCCCGGTGGACTTCTTCTTCCTGGACTCCAGCACCCCCGGCCTGTACGGGCCCGGGTCACCCGAGCAGCTGGAATGGCTCGACGATGCCCTGGCCAGCTCAGCCAACCAGTGGAAGGTGGTGGCCTTGCATCACCCTCCCTATTCGTCCGGCCAACACGGCAGCACGCCAGGCGCCCAGGAGCGGCTGGTCCCCCTTTTGACCCGCCACCATGTCGACCTGGTCCTCAGCGGACACGACCACGACTACGAACGGACCGAGCCGCAGCAGGGTGTCACCTACGTGGTGAGCGGCGGCGGCTGCAAGACCACCCGCGTTGGTCGCAGCGCCTTCACGGCTGTGGCGGAGCGCACGCTGCAGTTCCTCCACGTTCAGGTCGTGGACGACCGTCTGGTCGCGATGTGCGTGCGGTCCGACGGGTCGGTGGCCGACCGGTTCGTGCTGCGAGCCCGGGAGGGGACCTGAGCCGCCGGGCCACCGACGTCGTCGTGACCGCGGGCTTCGCCTTGGCCGGCTTCGTCGTCGTCCTGATCCCGGCCGTCGCAGTTCGTTCCGAGGTGTTGAACGCCGGTGTCGGCAGCATGGACGACGACGTCTTGGCGGCCAGCGCCGCCGTGGGCGCCGTCCACATGGTCTTGGTGTGGAGGCGGCTGCGCTACGAGGATCGGACCGCCGCCCGTCGGCTGCATCGCTGGATCGCCTCGCTCAACTCGCTCGTCGTCCTGGCGCTGAGCGCGTCCCTGCTGCTGCTCCTCGTCCTTTACCGGTTCCCCGACGAGCACGCCTCGCTCGCCAACCGGGGCTTCCCGGTCCTCGTCCTGTGGGCAGGCGTCCAGGGCGTGGCAGTCCTGCTGGCCGAGGCGACCTACCGCTTCTTCCTTTGGTGGCTCGAACCGCACGGACGCCCGACACTCGGCCCAGGCGCCCGTGAGCCCGGGCCGAGCTCCGCGCCCAGCACATAGCGACCGATCGGCGCCCACGCAGCGTCGCACCGCGAGCCCGCCGGGTTCCGTCCGGGAACCGGGCTTCCTCATGTTTCAGGCGAGCCTGCCTTCGTCGGCCGTGCTAGTTCGAGCGAGAGCCTCCTCGCGACGCGGTGCGCCTCGGCGGCTACCGTCCTCCACGACATCGACGCACACCGAAGAGGGAGTTCAGATGGACCAGATCCAGCTCACGGCGACACTGCCGAACATCGCACCCGGCAATCTCGCCGAGTTCAAGGAGCTCGCAGCTCGCGCCCTCGAGCTCACCAACGGCGAAGCGACGACGCTCCAGTACGACTGGTTCTTCAGCGACGACGAGACGAAGTGCGTCGTGCGGGAGACGTACGCGAACTCCGACGCCATCCTGGCGCACATCGCGAACGTGGGGGACCTGATCGGGAAGCTCGCCGAACTCGGAGGTGGGCTTGAGATCGAGGCCTTCGGAGATCCGTCGCCCGAGTTGCTCGAGGCCGCCGCTGCCTTCGAGCCCACCATCTACCGGTTCTTCCAGGGCAAGTAGATGGTGCTTGTGGCGTCGATCGACCGGCGATCGCCGGTTTCGGACCGTCGTGGTGTGGTTCGATCGGCGGCTCAGCGGGCGCTCACGTGGAAGATGGGCCAGCCGATCTCGGTGCGCCATGCTGTGGGTTCGGTGGTGTCGCGTGGGCCGAGGAGGTAGGTCTCGCGTACCGGCCCGGCGACGGCGAGCGCGTTCTCCACGACCCACGTTCCGAGTTGGCCGTAGGTGACGTCGATGTCGTGGTGCTCGCCGAGGTGGGTGGTGACGGCCAGCTCGACGGCGGGCAGTGTGGCGGGATGTACTCGACCGATGTGGGGTGGTTCGGCGGCCGGCCGGTACACCAGCAGATGTCCACGACCAGTCTCGAAGAGGGCGTTGTCGTAGAGGCCGCCTGGGAAGTCCGTGTGCTCCGGCACGACGGCGTCGAGTTCAGCCATCGCGCCGGCGTACCAGGTGAGGACGTCGTCTCGATCCACGTCGTCCTCGATTGCAGCCACCGTGGTAGCTGGCACCGCCCGCAGCTCAACCTGCAGCCTGGCCGGCTCGGGCTGGAGCAGTCGATGTAGCGACTCAACCGCGACGCGAGTCCGTTCGAGCTGTGACTCGAGCCGTCGCAGGTGGTCGGCGACGAGGGCGGCGCGCGTTGTCGGATCGGGGGAGCGCAAGATGCGCTGGACGTCGGCGACGGGCACCTCGAGTTCCCGCAGCCGTTGGATGACCTGTGCTGTGGGGATCTGGTCCACCGTGTAGTAGCGGTAGCCGCTCGAGCGGTCGACCTGTGCCGGCTCGAGCAGGCCGGCGTCATGGAAGCGACGAAGGGTGCGCACGCTCAGGTGCGTGAGCCGAGAGAACTCGCCGATCGACAGCACCCGGCCACTGTGAACCCTCCCCCGGGGGAGAGTCCAGTGCTTGACCCTCTCGGTCCGGGAGGCAGCACGATCACGACATGACCTCACCAACCCGAGTCAACCCAACCGAGCTTCCAGCCACGATTCGCGGCTACCTCGCCGCTCACGCAGCGCGCGACGCCAGCACAGCCATCGAGGCGTTCGACCCGGACGCGGTGGTCGTCGACCAAGGACGGACCTTTCGCGGGACCGACGAGGTTCTCGACTTCCTGCGCAACGCTGGAGCCGAGTTCAGCTTCACGACCGAGCTCGTCGACGCCCAGCGCGTCGACGACCAGCATTGGGTGGCCACCAACCACCTCGAGGGCAACTTCCCAGGCGGCGTGGCCGACCTGGCGTACCGCTTCACGATCGACGGCGACCGCATCACGGAGCTGACGATCACCGACTGATCCGTCCGACGGGGCAGGCACCGCGGGTCGAAAACGCGGGCCGTGATCCGCACCTTCACCGCCGTCACGCCGATTCACCCACCACCGACAGGAGACAACCACCATGAACGACATTCAGGACGACACCGCTCAGCAAGCACCGACGATCCTGCTCGTGCACGGCGCGTTCGCCGAGTCCGCCAGCTGGAACGGCGTCATCGCCAACCTCCACCAGCGCGGTCACCGCGTCGTGGCCGTGGCCAACCCGTTGCGCGGCCTGCAGCACGACGCCGCCTACGTGCGCAGCGTGATCGACGGATTCCCCGGGCCTGTGGTCGTCGCCGGCCACTCCTACGGCGGGTCCGTCATGAGCGAGGCCGCCGACGGTGCCGCCAACGTCAAGGCACTCGTCTACATCGCCAGCTTCCACCTCGAACCGGGCGAGAGCACCGCCGAACTGGCCGCCAAGTTCCCCGGCGGTCAGCTCGCGCCGGCGCTCGAACCCGTCCCCTCCCCACTCACCGACGGCGGCACCGGCATCGACCTGTACATCAAACCGGACCGGTTCCACGACGTGTTCGCCGCCGACGTCGCCCCTGACGTCGCCCGCCTGATGGCGGCGACGCAGCGACCGATCGCTGCCTCAGCGCTCGAGGACATCGCCACCAAGGCGGCCTGGAGAGCCATTCCGTCGTGGACGATGGTCACCCATCAGGACCTCGCCATCCCCGCCGACTCGATGCTGTTCATGGCCGAACGGGCCCGCTCGACCACCGTCGAGACCGACGCGTCCCACGCCGTCACCGTCTCCCAGCCCGACGCCGTCGCCGAGCTCATCGACGAGGCCACCCGAGCGACCATCGGCTGAGCCGGCCGCCGGTCCACACCGCAAACCAACCCGACAACGACCGATACACCAGAGCAATAACACGCGCGTCGCGCGAGTCAGGCCGCTCTGTAACGGCCCTTCCTGATCCAGGCGGTGACGGTCTTCTCAACCGGGCCGTCGACGCGCCGGGCACTGCGTTGTCCTCGGGCGAACACACCACGCGATTTGCGGACAGTCGAATCGCCGTCGACCCGGCGGTTGGCTCAGTCAGTGAGCGCGGCGGCGAGCGGGTCGAGAAGGCGGGCCTGGTAGGGGCCGCGCATCGAGAAAATCACCAGATCGACGCCTGCGTCGCCGAACTCGGCGGCTCGTGCGGCGAGCTCGACCGGGTCGGCAGCGGCCTCCCACATGAGGTGGACGGACCGGCGGATCTCGCCGGGCTGGCGGCCGATCGCTGCGCACTCGCCGTCGAGCACGTCGCTCAGGGCCTTCCACTGCACCACGTCGGTCGCAGTGGTGTCCCAGTGGTCGGCCCACCGAGCCACGGTTGGCAATGTGCGCTTGGGTCCCTTGCCGCCGATGGCGATGGGAAGGCGAGGTTGGACGGGCTTCGGGTTGCAGCGGGCGTCGGTGAGCACGTAGTAGCGGCCGGAGAAGTTGGTGACCTCGTTGTTGAGCAGAGAGCAGATCACCTCGACGCCCTCGTCGAACCGGTCGAACCGCTCGGTCAGCGTGCCGAGCGGGATGCCGTAGGCGTTCGACTCCGGCTCGAACCATCCGGCGCCGAGGCCGAGGACGAAGCGCCCGCCCGAGATGTGGTCGATCGTCACGGCGGCGTTCGCCATCACCGCCGGGTGGCGGTAGTGCATGCCGTTCACCATGCAGCCGAGCCGTAGCCGGCGGGTCGCCATCGCCAGCGCGGCGAGCATCGTCCAGCTCTCCAGATGCGTCCCGTCGAGCGGCGGCGTGAGTGGGTAGAAGTGGTCCATCACCCACGCCGATTCGAACACCTCGATGTCGTCGGCCGCCTTCCACACGTCGAGGAACTCCGCCCACCTCCCGTGTTGCGGCGGCGTTTTCACAGCGAACGCGACCATGCCCTGACCGTAGCCAACACCCACCTCGCTTCGAATGGAACTCGATGGTCGGCGCCGGCTCTGGGCCGGTCGTCGGAGACGGATGCCCGATCACGGGCGTCGGATCCAGGACCAGCGGGGCAGCGAGCGGGGCCGTAGCTTGAGGCGGTGGTGGTGCTTGGGCCAGGCGTGTTCGGGCGCGGTGTCGTTGTCAACGTGGGGGATGTCGTGCCGGCGCAGTGGGCCGCCTGCGATGTCGTCGCGATCGACGAGTCTGTGCTCGCCGATCCGGCCGGCACGGTTGCGCGGTTGCACCTCGCGTGGGCTCGACGCCAGCCGGTCGTCGTGGAGCTGCACGTCGACCCGGCCCGCTTCCGTCACCCTCAGTCGATCGACGCCGAGCCGTGGACGCTCGCCGCCGATGCCGAACCGTGGTACGACCGGCTCCACTTCCTGACGTGGGCGAACACCTACGACGCCCGCGCGGGCGAACCGGTCTGGTGGTGGGGGGTGAAGGCGGCGCGACTGAACGAGGCGGCGACCGCGACGCCGACGGGACCGGCGGACGTCACCCTTGGCGACGGAACCGCGATCTGGGTCGACGGTGGCCCGCGGCAGCCCTGGGCAACCCGCGACGTCGGCGGGTTCGCCGTCGTCCACAGCGAGTCCGTCGACAGGGGGCGCCTCGAGCCGGCTCCCGAGCCGGTCGCTCCGCGTGCCGACCTGGCCGCCGATCAGCTCGCCGCAGTGGCCCACCGGTCCGGGGCGGCGCGGGTGATCGCGCCCGCTGGCTCCGGCAAGACGCGGGTGCTCACCGAGCGGCTGCGCCACCTGCATCGTGACTGCGACGTCGAGCCGAGCACGATCGTCGCCGTCGCCTACAACAAGCAGGCCCAGCTGGAGATGGAGGCGCGGACCACCGACTTCCGCCCCCACGTCCGCACCCTGAATTCGCTCGGACTGTGGGTGCTGGCGGAGCATCGAGGGTCGTCGCCACCCGTCGTCGAGGAACGCGAGGTGCGCGGCATGGTCGAGGCGCTGGTGCCCGGCCGACGCCCGCGCCGTGCGAACACCGATCCGATCGGTCCTTACGTCGAGGGGCTGGCATCGATCCGTCTCGGCCTGCGCGACCCCGAGGAGGTTGAGTCGTCGCGGGACGATGTCCCGGGCCTGGCCGAACTGTTCCCGGCCTTTCGTCTCCAACTCGCCGAGCGCGGCGTCGTGGACTTCGACGAGCAGATCTATGCAGCGGTCGAGTCGCTCCTTCGCGACGGCGAGTTCCGGCGGTCGATGCAACGGTTCTGCCGCCACCTCCTCGTCGACGAGTTCCAGGACCTCACCCCGGCGCACGTCCTGTTGATCCGGCTCCTCGCCCTACCCGCCCTCGACGTCTTCGGCGTGGGCGACGACGATCAGTGCATCTACGGCCACGCCGGCGCCGACCCCGGATTCCTCATCGACTACGGCCGTCTGTTCCCGGCAGCCGCGGAGCACGCCCTGAAGGTGAACTACCGCTGTCCGGTCGAGGTCATCGCCGGCGCCCGGGCGCTGCTCGGCTACAACCACCGCCGCGTCGTCAAGCAGATCGACGCCGGTCCGGCCAGCGACCCCGCGAGAGGCACCCTCCGAGTGGAGGGCCACGGTCCCGACGACGGCGCGGTCGCGCTTGTCGCCGTCGTGCGCGGATGGCTCGACGAACCGGGCGTCGATCCGTCGACGATCGCGGTGCTCACGCGCGTCAACTCGTTGCTGTTGGCGCCCCACGTCGCGCTGCACGAGGCGGGCATCGCGATCGCTTCGGTGTTGCGACCGGACGTGCTCCAACGCACCGGCATCCGCGCCGCCCTCGCCTACCTCCGCATCGCCGTCGCAACCGGCGGGCTCCATCGAGGTGACATCGTCGAGATCCTGCGCCGGCCGACGCGCGGGCTGCCTCCCTGGTTCTCCGAGCGATTGGCGCGGAGAGACCGGTGGACGCTGGGTCAGCTCGACGCGATCGGCGGCCGCCTCTCAGACAAGGACGGCGTCAAGGTCGAGCGTCTCGTCGGCGACCTCCGTCTGGTCGTCGATGCCGGGCGCGACGGCACCACCCGCGACGTCTTGGAGACAGTGCGCGACGACGTCGGCCTGGGCACAGCGATGAACCTGCTCGATCGCACCGGCGGTGGTCAGGGTTCGAGCCACCTCGACGACCTCGAAGGTCTCCTCGGCGTCGCCGACCTCCACCCCGACCCGGCCGGGTTCGAACCATGGCTGCGCACCGCGTTCCAGCGGGAAGCCGACCCAGCCGGCGTGACGCTCTCGACGATCCACCGGGTGAAGGGGCGTGAGTGGGACCGCGTCGCCGTGTTCGGCGTCACCCAAGGCCTCATCCCCCACCGCCTCGCCGAAGACGTCGAAGAAGAGCGTCGCGTGCTGCACGTGGCCATCACGCGAGCGCGCCACCGAGTCGCCGTCCTCACGGACCGCACCCGCCGGTCGAGCTTCCTCGACGAGCTCACCGGCACGGCGCCAAGGCGGCCTGCGCGCCCGGCTCGAGTCACCGCACCCCCGCCGGTGTCGACGACGACGTCGACTCCGGACGGCATCGGCGCTGAGCACGGCCTCGTGGTCAAGGTCGCCGGCGGCTACAACGGCACCATCGAGGAGGTCGACGGGCGAGCGGCAATGGTCCGGCTGCCGTCGGGCAGCAGCCTGCGGGTCCGGTTCGGCGAACGCGTCGAGCACGACGGCAAGCGGGCCGCCCTCGCGCCCCCCTCCCGGCTCTGGGGTGCCGCGGCCGATGCCGAGGCGGCGTTGCGGGTGTGGCGGACCTCCCGCGCCACAGCCGACGGCGTCCCCGCCTACGTGGTCTTCAACGACAAACACCTGCGCGGCATCGCCATGACCCGGCCGACGACACCGACCGAGCTGGCCACCTGCGACGGCATCGGCCCGACCAAGCTCGAGCGCTACGGCGACGAGCTGCTCGCCCTGCTCGAACGCTTCCAGCGCAGCTGAGCCTGGCGGGACCCGTCGGGGCGCCTGCTTCGACGCGCACGCTCGCCGCGCGGGTGGCCCCCCACGGCTGGCGGCGGCGTTGGGCGTGCGTATTGGCTGACTTCCCGACGGGTAATGCAACGACCACGTGCCCAGACACGCCTCCGCTCGACACGGCAGATGTGTCACCCGCGGGTAGTCACGGCCCGCCGGTCGTACCGATCACGGAAGAACGGAACTCTGATGGGTAAGAAGAAGCTTGAGCAGGACCTGCGGGACGCCGGGTTGCGCAAGAAGCGCGCACGGAAGGTGGCCAAGGCCGCCGACCGGGGCCGAGCGGGTGACCGAGAAGCACGCAAACTCGTCGAGGAACACTCCGCCGCCCTCCGCGACAGCATCTCAGCTGTGGTGAGTCACGCCAAACCGCCGCCGAGGGCGAGGTCCGCGAAGAAGGCTTCGGCGAAGAAATCGTCGGCCAAGCGGACCTCCACGAAGCGGGCCGCTGCGCGGCGGTCAACCTCCAAGTCGACTGCGCGAAAGGCGCCGACGAAGAAAGCCGGCTCCGGTCCGGCCGCCGCCACGAGGAAACGCACCACTCGTACCTCGCGAGGCACGTCCACCCGACGTCGGCGGCGACCAGCTCGCTAGCGGCCGAATGCTCGGGCTGGCCCCATTCGCCGTTCAGCGAATCGGCACGGTCGAACATGGCCGGCTTCGACGTTGACGTCGTCGAGGTCCGGTTCGAGGACTGGACATCGACAGGTCGGCCGTTCGACCTGGTGTACGCGGCGACGGCGTGGCATTGGCTCGATCCCACGATCCGGTACCAGAAGGCTGCAACTGCGTTGCGGCGTGACGGCTACTTGGCGATATGGGGAGCCAGTCACGTGTTGCCGTACGACGGCGACCCGTTCTTCGAGGAGATTCGTTGACGTGACGCAGTACGACTGGGAGACGATCTACCACGCCGACGGCTACATCGATCTGCTGAACACCTTCTCGGGGCACATCGCGATGCAGGACTGGCAGCGCGACCGGCTCTACGGCGAGGTTCGCCGTCGGCTCGCCGAGCGTCCTGATGGACGCTTGCGCAGACACTGGGGCGGCGTCCTCCACATCGCCCGACGCCGCGGCCAGTAGCCGCCATCCGACCGGATGGTCACGCTACGTGGCGGGACGTTCGGACGGTGCACTCTTCGGCGTTCCAGCACGTAGAACCTCGTCGCAGAGATCTCACTCGTCCGGAGCCTTCAAAGCCAGGTACGCCCACAGCAGGCCGACGATCACGACGATCAGGACGACCCCGCGTACGACGAAGCCCACCGTGCCCAGGATGAAGCGCAACGCAAACCAAACGACGATCGCCGTGAGGAGCCACCCGATGATGGTGGCCAGGAACGAACGGGATCGATCGGGGAGAGCCATCGAAGTACCTGTCGATATCGAACCACAGCCCTCGCCGAAGTCATCGGCGTCACGCGACTGCGTCGTCGGATGCCGACGGCGTAGCAAATCGTGCAGCACGCCGCCGTTGCGTCGAGCAGTTCTTGACGACGCAGGTTCGGTCCAGCTTGCCGGGCTCCCGACGCGAGGTCTGAGCCAGACCTCGCCGATGGTTACGGCTCGAGGGTGGGTTCCGTGTCGAAGGCGTCGTAGTAGGCCTCATAGATGAGGTCGGATTCGCGGGCTCGTTGGTGTCTGAGTGCGGTGAGGAGCCAGGCCAGACGTTGTCGGATGTCGGCGTAATCGGTGCCGTCGTCGTCAGGTTTGGCCAGTTCTGCACGCATCGACGTGATCGTCTGGCGGAGGTACCCGTACTGGGTTCGGAGCCCGCGCACCCGGGTTCTGAGACGAGGTTGGGTCCGTTTGATGTCGGCCAGCAAGCTGTCAGGGTCGGCGGCGTTGGTGTACTCGTCGTCGGTGGCCTCGTCCAAGACGACGAGGGCTGCGAGCACCGCTGCTCGCCACGACGACTCGCGACCGGGGGCGGCAGCGCCGAGTGCGCGCTCGAGTTCGTGCATCGCGACAAGCGTGCGGTCGTGATCGTCGCGTCTGGAGTCTCGGCCGGCGAGTGGTGACATGGTCAGTGCCGGCGGCTCGCGCATTGATAGTCAGCCTGACAGTCGGGACGGGTCGCTTGCTCGTGTCGATCGGTGGCTGGTGGGCGGTGGAAAGGTGCGGTGTTGGCTGGACCGCCCAACGCACGAAGTAGTCGTCGGCGAAGGTCAGCGGCCACCCTCGAGGCGCCAGCGTTCGTGGCTCTGCTCGAGGAGGCGGCTGGTGCTGCTGAGGGGGCGACGAGGCTCCAGGTGGCCATGTGCTGCTCCTGGTGAAGGACGTTGACGGTGTAACCAGTTGGGAGGTGTCCCGATCCCGGGTGGGGCCCACGTCGACCAGTCGTGTGCTGGCCACCCTGCGCAGGGGTCGTGCTTGGCCTGGCGGGGTCGGGACACCTCGGCCGCAGCCGCGTGGTGATGGCGGCGTCGGGTGAACGGTCTCGTTCGATGGTGGCGCAGACGGCCGGAGGGCCCAGCCGCTGTTGCCTCACGTCGGTGACTGGTGGCGGGCGGGGCGCGTACCGGCGACCATGCCCGATGCGGACGGTCCGGCAGTGCTCGACCGACGGCCCAGAGCGCGGGTCTCCGAGACCAGTTGTCGGCGCAGCTCAGCGACTTCGTTCTCGAGCTCGATGATCCGTTGAGCGCCGGCCAACGTCATGCCCTCGCCCATCAGGGCGGCGAGGGCGGCGATGTGGCCGAGCTCGACTCGGCTGTAGCGCCGCTGCCCGCCGATCGAGCGGGCCGGGCACACGACGCCTTCGGTGTCGAGGCGGCGGATGAACGCCGGCTGCATGTCGAGCATCGCTGCGGCTTGGCTGACCGTGAAGAGCGGGGCAGCAGCATCGGGTACGTCGACGGACCGGTGGGCCCGACTCGTACGTGACGGCGCCGCCCCGCCCTCGCGGCTCACGACACGCCGGCGCCGGCAGGCTGTTGCACCGCGTCGTGCGAGTTGGCCTCGATCGAGGCTGGCTGACCGCCACCCACGGCGATGTCGACACGCCGAGGCTTGGCCTGCTCCTTCACCGGCACCCGCAGCCGCAGCACGCCATCGGTGAAGTCGGCGGCGATCCGCTCGCTGTCCAACGTCTCAGCCAGGAACAGCTGCCGGCTGAACGCACCCGTCGGCCGTTCGCCGATGACCAGCTCGACGTCGTCGTCGCTGGGACGGATGCGCTCGGCGTGCACCGTCAATACGTTGCGTTCGACGGTCAGGTTGATCGACGCCGGATCGCAGCCTGGCAGGTCCAACAGGACGACGAACTCGTCGCCTTTGCGGTAGGCGTCAATCGGTATCGCGGCCGGCCGGGCCGCTGTGCCGAAGACCTGTTGGGCGACCCGGTCGAGCTCACGGAACGGGTCGGTACGCATCAACATGCTCCTGATCTCCTCTCGTGCACTCACAACAGGACGAGGTTTCTTATAACTCCGTACCGCTAGTACTGTCAAGTACAGCTGCAAGTCTTGCGGGTCGAGCATCGATGTCGATGCGGCACGGGCTGCGATCGACGCCATCTGGAACGTCGACGGCGGGATCCGCCCGCCGGCGGTCAGGAGGACGGCCCATCGGTGGCCATCGCAGAGGCCCACCCCCGGCGGCGCACCATCAACCTCGGCAGTAGTCCCGCTGCCGAGCCGACTCGAAGTAGCGCGTAACGGCCCCGTGTCGCCACAAGCGGTAGCTCTCGTCTGAGCCTGTGGGGTCGGAGGTCGGCGTCGCCGGTTTGTGCGAGACGCCACGGGCTTCGGGTGCGCGGCCGGCCGCACCTCGCCGAACGAAGTGGCTGCGTTCGGTCGCCATGCACCCCGCCATCAGTCGCCACGCCGCGGCGGTCGTCGACGGTGACCACCATCGCTGACGTCGAGGGTCGGGCCGCGCTGGCGAGGGTAGGGGTCGCTGGGTCGATCCGTAGGTTGTGGCGATGTCGGTCGTCAAGTCGATGCTGTTGTTCGTGGTGGCGGCGATCGCCGAGATCGGCGGAGCGTGGCTTGTGTGGCAGGGGATCCGAGAGCATCGCGGGATCGTGTGGGTCGGCGCCGGCGTGCTCGCGCTGGGTGCGTACGGGTTCGTGGCGACGTTGCAGGACGACCCGCACTTCGGCCGCATCCTGGCCGCCTATGGCGGGGTGTTCGTCGCCGGATCGTTGGTGTGGGGTGTGGTCGCCGACGGGTTCCGCCCGGATCGGTACGACGTCGTCGGCGCGACGATCTGTCTGGTTGGGGTGGCGGTGATCATCTGGGCCCCCCGTTGACGCAAACGACTTGACCCTCAACCCAGGTCGAAGGTTTACCGTGGCCGGGTGGGCATGTACACGATCAGCGAGACGGCCGGGGCGCAGCGGGTTCAGCGCGTCGGCGTTGCGCTACTACGAAGGGATCGGGCTGGTGCGACCAGCGGCACGGACCGCGGCCGGCTATCGGCTCTATGACAATGGTGACCTTGCCCGCCTGGCGTTCATCTCGCGGGCCAAGCAGCTCGGCGGCACGCTCGAGGAGATCACGGACCTGGTGGGGATATGGGACGGTGAGCGCTGCGCCCCGGTCCAGCGACGGTTCCATGATCTGATCACTGCCAGGCTCGTCGCCGCTGAACGGCAGATCGCCGAGCTGACGGCGTTGACCGACGAGCTTCGTCACGCCGCCGCGCTGCTGGCCGGCCCGCCAGTTGACGGCCCGTGCAGCGTCGACTGCGCGTGCGCCGCGATCGAGGCGCCTGGGCGCGTGGCACTGAGCGCGAAGGCCGGCACCCGATGAGCGCAGCAAGGAAGGATGGTCTCGGCAACTTCGGCGTCGGCACCGCGGTGTGTGTGGCGTGCTGCGCCGGTCCGATCTGGCCTTCTTGGGCGGGTTCAGCCTGGTCGGGATTACCAGCACGGTGTTCATCGGCGTCGCCGGCGTCGGGATCGCCACCGTCGCGGCCGCTGGGCTGCTAGTGGTGCGGCGACGCCGGGCCGGGGGCTCGTGCGCACCCGATCGGGCCGAACCGGTGACGGTCGGACTACTCACCAGGAAGCTGCCGGTCCGATGACCGCCACGGACAGCTCCCCCGAGCTCGACGCCAAGCAGCTCGTTCGCCGGCTTGTCGACGACGTGATCAACGGCCGCGACCTCGACCTGCTCGACGAGCTCTGCGAACCGCGTCTGGCGGGCAAGCTGCGCGTGGCGTTCGAGGAGTTCCGCGCCGCCTTCCCGGACTGGCACCAAGAAGTCGTCGAGCTCGTCCACGAGACCTCGACCGTGGTGGCCCGGTTTCGGTGCACCGGAACGCATCGTGGGAGCTGGCAGGGCCTCGCTCCGACGGGTCGGGGGATGCGGATCGACGAGGTCTACTTCTTCCGCATCACCGCCGGCCGGATCACCAGTCTGTGGGGCCTCGAAGACACGTGGACCCGGATACGACAACTCGCCGGCGACGACACCACCCTCGGCGAGCTCGGCTCGCTCAGCTGATGAGAACGGACTCGTGGACCGGATCCCTCTCTACGACGACACCAAGTCGATCACCTGCACCGCCAGCGCCGAGGAGATCCCCGAGCGGATCGAGCAGGTCGAACGCATGCGAGAACACCTCGAGCGGATCGAACGGCACCCCTCATGGCCTGCTCCTCCACTTCCCGTCTGCGACGAGATCGACACCAATCTTCGCCGCTTCCTCGTCGATGAGAAGCGCTGCTGTGAGTTCTGGGGGTTTGACACCCAGCGCTCTCGCGAGCGCGATCTTGCCGGCGTTGAGGTGACGCCTTCGGAGGGCTACTCTCCGGACGTCTCGAGGAAGGCTCCAGGACCCGGCTCACGGTTTCGATCGGCCTCCGGCGACCGCTGGAGTTCGAAGCTGCGATCAGGCGCTCTTCGCCGGCGAGGTTGTTGAGTTGTTGAGCCGCGATCATGCGCAACAGGCTCGACATGGCCCGTGCCTTTGGAATACATCGCCGCCGCACGGTGGGCATCGCGGTCAGGCGGTCGTGAAGGTGCCGGCAGTCCAGGCGAATGGGTGGGTTGCGCTCTCCGGACGGGTCCGGCGCGGCACCCGAACGCCCGTCGCTGGGTCGGCAGGGATGAGGTTCCACCGCACGACGTCGCCCAACGCACGGCGCAGGACTCGGTGGGCGAGGCGCACCGTCGACACGCTCAACGGGTCGCCTGCAGCGCCTCCGCGGTCAAAGAGCATCCCATGCCACACCGTGACGTCGACTGGTGAGCCCTCGACGAGCCGCTTGGCGCCGAGGTGCGGACGCACGTTCGCGGCTTACTTCCGCGCGCCGACCGCAACCGTCGCCGTTGTCCGCCGCGTTCGTCGACAATCCGAGGACACTGAGCTCGCGATGTGTGGTTGTGAACGCCAGGCCGCTCGATCTACGTCGACGCTCGCTGGAGCCGGGTGCCGGGATCGAACCGGCGGCCTCATGATTACAAGTCAAGTGCTCTACCAACTGAGCTAACCCGGCCTGGCCGGACAGGCTATCGTGCCTGGTCAGGGTGTACGGGACAGCTGCTCAGCGCGTTGTAAGAGTGTCGCGGCAGGTCCTGTCCCCGGCTCCGTGATGTTATTGACTTGTTAGCAAGTCAAGTTACGTTGCCGGTCGCTCGGCGGGCGGATCCTCTGGGCGGGAGAGGAAGAGATGAAACGACTAGTGGCCCTGGGAGGCCTCGTCCTTGTATCACTCGGCTTGGCCACACCGGCCCTGGCCGGTCCACGCAGCGGCTCCGACTCCTCGGGCACCCACAGCTACCTCCTGTCGTGCGTGACGGGTGAAGCGCGGTTCACCAACACCAGCTTCGCCCTCGGCCATGTGGGGGAAATCAGCGTCGTCAACGGGCCTTTCGATGACGAAGACGCCGCGATGGTGGCGCTTCTCCAGCCTGGCGACTCCATCCCGTTCACCTGGGACACCGGCTGGTCGGTGTGGGACACCAGCGGCTCGATGGCCCCGTTCGATGAGGGCATGGAGACTCCGGTCGAGGTCTGTGACGGGTCCCCCACGGCTCCCAGCGCTCCTCAGCAGTTGACCGCGACGCCGGGCGACCGTTCGGTCCACTTGGCGTGGTCGCCGCCGAAGTTCGACGGTGGAGGACCGCTCACCGACTACCACATCTACTACCGCTCCACGGGAGAGTGGACACCGGTCAACCCGAGCGACAGAAGCACGACGACGAACGTCACGGTGACCGGCCTCACCAACGGCACCGCGTACACGTTCTGGGTGATCGCCCTCAACAACATGGGGACTGGAGCACCGGCTGAGATCGCCAACATCACTCCTGGCGCTCCTGCGACCGTCCCGACATTCCCACGGGAGTTGAAGGCAGTACCGGGCAACGGCGCAGTCAGCCTGTCGTGGCAAGCGCCGTCGTCCAACGGTGGAGCGGCGATCGATGACTACGCCGTCCTGCATCGCCTTCCCGGTCAGACCTGGAAGATGACCTTCATCGGAGTGCCCTCGACGCTGAGCCACAAGGTCACCGGCCTCACCAACGGCACCAAGTACGAGTTCCGGGTGTTCGCCGTCAACCGCATCGGTGCAAGCCCGAGCGCGCTGACCAGCGCGACCCCGCGCACCTCCCCGTCGGTGATTCGTTCGCTGACGGCAACGCCGGGCAACCGCACGATCAACCTGACGTGGTCGGCTCCGGCGAGCAACGGCGGGTCGGCGGTCGGCGGTTACGTCGTCGCCCATTGGAACGAGGCCGGGAAGTACTGGTCCGTCCGCACCGTCACCCGGGCCCAGTCCTACAAGGTGACCACCAACCCCAACGGCACTCCGTTGGTCAACGGCATCGCCCAGCGCTTCATCGTGATCCCGATGAACGCGGCGGGTATGGGTCCGGCGAGCGCCGAGGTGCGGGCGACTCCTCGCACCGTGGCGTCAGCGCCTCGCTCGCTGGCAGCCAAGGCCCGCAACCGATCGGTCAAGCTGACGTGGCAGGCTCCGGCCTCCAACGGCGGTGCTCCGGTCGGCCGGTACATCGTCCAGCAGAAGAAGGGCAGCCGTTGGGCCACGGTCGCCAAGCCCGTCAGCCGGGTCGTGCGGGTCACCGGCCTGCGCAACGGCACCCGGTACAGCTTCCGCGTCCTCGCCGTCAACGCGGCGGGCCAGAGCGTATGGAGCCGAACGGCCAGCGCCGTTCCCCATCGCTGATCGACCACGCGACGAAAGGGGCACCCCTACGGGGGGTGCCCCTTTCGCGTTACACGACCAGGTTGAGCAGGATGCGATCTCGGCGTTGACCTTCGTCGCCCGGAGTCAGCTTCGGTCGCGAAGCAACCAGATCGGCAGACCCACGAGGATCCCCAACACCGAGACGATCGCGAACCACGCCATCGGCTGACCAGGAACCTCGCCCGAGCGGTGATGAGCACCCCGAGCCGCCCTCTGTAGGTCGGCGGTGGTCAAGCCATCGTCACCGGCGCTCGAGACGACCCGATCGGAGGCGGCATGCGCAACGACGCCGGTGGCCCCGGCAGCACTGGCCGAGCTCGCGCCCGTGACGGCGAGCGCGCCGGCGACGGTCGTCAGAGCGACGGCGATGATCCGGAGTAAGCGCCTCACCAGACCACGAACTTCGAGTCGAGCACGACCGGCGTGCGAGGGCCATCGTTGGAGAAGCTGACGTACACCATGCCGTACCTGCTGTTGCACGGGCGGTACTCGCGGCTGACGTACCTGTAGCCGTCGAAGTTGGCGCTGCTGCTCATCTTGCCGGCGGCGCCGAAGATTCGGCGCACCTGGTTCGGGGTCATCCCCTTGTGGACCTGGCGGTACTCAGCCTTGCTGACGCACCCCGGCGTGCCGGCGGCGGAGGCCGATTGGGGAGCGGCGACGGCGGCCACGCCGACGAGTGCGGCCACGGCGGCGGCGACGCCGACGATGATCCGGGTGATTCGGGAACGGGAGCGAGTCATGACTGCGTGGGGTTGCTTTCTCTTGGCGGTGGTCGCCGAACGCATGGAAATCCCAGGGTGCGCTCGATTTCACCCAAGTGAACTGGCTCACAAACACCGCCATTCCGGCGCGGTGTGACAACACGGGGTTTCCCGGATTCGAAACGGCTCAAAAAGCCGCTTCGGGCGTCAGCGCCGCCGGTACTTCTGGCGCGCCAGGGGACCGCCGAACACGATGAACACCCCGAGCACGAAGCCGAAGTCGTACCAGTTGCCGTTGTTGAACACCTCGTAGGGGCTCACCGAGTCGTCGAACAGCGACACGATCCAGGTGATCGGCAGGATGATCCCGTGCCACAGCCCGAGCCAGAACCCCGCCGGGTCCTCATCCCCGGGAGCGGCGGTACCGACGTCGGGGTTGGCGCCCGCGGCGCAGGCGCTCAGCACCAATGCCAGCGCGAGGGCGCCGGCGACGGTGAGCGCCGGCGACGGCATCCGGCGGGTGGTGCGGGTCGGCATCGGCATGTCCCCACTGTTCCACCACCGGGATGGGGCCGTCAGGGACTGCGATGGCGGGCGACCTCGTAGGTCGCCAGCGCCGCCGCGGCGGCGACGTTGAGCGAGTCGATGCGACCGTGCATCGGGATGCTCACCACGAGGTCGCAGCGTTCGCGGACGAGCCGTGACAGTCCCGCGCCCTCGGCCCCGAGCACCAGGCACACCCCGTCCGTGGCGAGTTCGCCGATGTCGAAGAGGCTGCGGTCGGCGGCGTCGTCGAGCCCGATCACCCAGATCCCGAGGTCGCGCAGCCTGGCGATGGTGGCGGGCAGGCCGGGGACGAGCGCGATCGGCAGGTACTCCACCGCGCCCGCGGCCGCCTTGGCGACCGTCGGCGTCACGTGGACGGCGCGATGGCGGGGCACGAGCAGCCCGTGCACACCGGCGCCGTCGCAGCTGCGCACGATCGCGCCGAGGTTCGCCGGGTCGGTGACGCCGTCGACGGCGACGAGGAACGGGCGCGTCCGGCGCCGCCGGACCAGGTCGGCGAGCTCGGCCTCCGGCAGCGGCGCGGCCAGGGCGAGCACACCTTGGGGGGCTTCGGTGCGGGCCTTGGCGTCGAGCTTGCCGCGGGCGACGCGGATCACCGGGACCCGGTTGGCCTCGGCGAGGGCGACGATGTCGCCGACCGAGTCGTCGCCGGCGAGCTCGGCCGACAGCCACACCTCGTGGACCTTGCGCCGTCCGGCGATGAGCAGCTCCCGCACGGCCTGGCGGCCTTCGATCTGCTCGCCGCCGAGCCCTTTGCCGCTCGTTCGGGTCGGCGGGCGGTCCTCCCCCGCGCGCCGTCGCACCGAGCCCGTGCGCCCCGCGCCCCGCGACTGCGGCGGACGGCGCTGACGCGGGGGCCGTCGTCCGGGACTCACGGCTCGTCCCGGAGCAGCACGGCGACGGCGAAGCAGGCGATGCCCTCGCCGCGGCCGAGGGCACCGAGGCCTTCGGGACGCCGCCCCTTCACGGTGACGGGGCCACCGGCGGCGGCGGACAGGCGCTGCTGCATCTCGTCGCGCACCGGCGCCAGCTTGGGCGACTCGCAGATGACCGAGCAGTCGGCATTGCCGAGGGTCCACCCCTCCTCCAGGACGGCGCCGGCGACCTGCCGGAGCAGATCGATCGAGTCGGCCCCGGCGAGCGCCGGATCGCTGTCCGGGAACCGCTGGCCGATGTCGCCGAGCCCGGCGGCGCCGAGCATCGCGTCGGCGACTGCGTGGGCCACCGCGTCACCGTCGCTGTGGCCGACCAGCCCCGGGAGGGCCGGGAACCGGCACCCCCCGAGAACCAGCGGCCGGGACGGGTCATCGCCCCATGCGTGGACGTCGAAGCCCTGGCCAACCCGCACCGACGGTCCACTCATTGGTGCACCATGGCCAGGTGCGACACTCGAGTTGGCCGACGGGCGGCGCACCAATGAGCGCTTCGCGCCGTAATGCTGGTTCGCTCGCTGCGCTCGCTCACGTGGCCGCCCTGCCGGCGAGGTCGTGGTCGGCCAGCCAGCGCCGCGCCCACTCCAGATCGTCGGGCTCGGTGATCTTGCGGTTCCACGGCTCCCCCGGCACGGTGACCACTCGCCCGCCGAGGCGCTCGACGAGCGCGGCGTCGTCGGTCGACTCGTCACCGCCGGCATGGGCCCGGCGGAGCACGTCGGCGCGGAACGCCTGCGGGGTCTGCACGGCGACGAGCGTCGAGCGGTCGGGTGTGGACGCGACCGCACCGTCCGGGCCGACGATCTTGATCGTGTCGGTCACCGGGGTCGCGGGGACGGCGGCGTCGGCGCCGCCGCGCACGGCGTCGATCACGGCGGTGAACAACGCCGGCGTCGCCAGCGGGCGGACGGCGTCGTGCACACACACGATCGTGATCTCGGGCGGGACGGTCGCCAACCCGCGGCGCACCGACTCGCTGCGGGTCGCGCCACCAGCGACGGCGCCCTCCCGATCGGCGTCGGCCGGCGGAACAACGACCACGACGCCGTCGCTCGCGCTCCGCGCGGCAGCGACGGCGAGGTCGATCACCCGGGCGCCACCGAGCGCTTCGTACTGCTTGAGGGCACCGAACCGGCTGCCACCGCCGCCGCCTACAACGACGGTCCATGCGACGTCGGTCACGCGGGCAGGGTAGTACCCTGCGCCATCAATGGGTCGTGAACAACTCGCCTACCGCGAGGTGCTGGCAAAGACCGATTTCTTCGCCGATGCCCCGCCCGAGACGATCGATGCCCTGGCCGGTCACGGTTACGAGCGGGAGCTCGTCCGCGGTGACACGCTGTTCAACGAGGGCGATCCCCCCGATGCTCTCTACGTCGTGACCAAGGGGCGGATGGCCATCGCCCTCGCCAACCCGATCGACCGGCGCGAGAGCGTGGTCGCGCTGATGGAGCCCGGCGACCTGTTCGGCGAGATGGGGATGCTCGACGACCGGCCGCGGTCGGCGATGGCCAGGGCGCTCGAGCCGTCGGCCGTGCTCGCCATCCCCTACCAGCCGGTGCTGGAGTTGCTCGACGAGCAACCCACCCTGCTGTGGAACGTCACCCGTGTGCTCGCCCAGCGATTGCGGGCGATGGACGAGGCGCTCGCCGACTCGGTGTTCCTCGACGTCACCGGTCGGACCGCCAAGCGGTTGCTCGAGCTCGCCAACGGCAGCGACCAGTTCACCCTGCCGGTGACCCAGGAGGAGCTGGCCGGGATGGTCGGGGCGTCGCGGGAACGGGTGAACAAGGCGATCGCCAGCTTCATCCGGCTCGGCTGGCTCGACCAGCGCGACCGCCAGTACACGATCACCCAGCGCGAGCGCTTGGAGCTCCGCGCCCGTTGATCTCGCGTTCTTGCAGCTGATCCGGTTGCTAGAGCGACCGAATCAGCTGCGGAAACGCGGAGTGAGCGGTCAGGTGCGGGCGAACGTGTCGAGCATGAGCCCGACGTCGGGGCCGAGCGGGTACAGGATCGGGCACGTGCAGCCGGCGGCGACGTACTCGTCGACCTTGGCGACCACCTCGTCCGGCTCGCCCGACGCCGTGCACCGCTGGACGACCTCGTCGGGCACGAGCCGGCTCGCCGCGAGCACCTCGTCGTGGGTCGCCGGCCACGTCATCACGCCGGCGATCTCGTCGAGCAGCTCCTGCGGCACGCCTGACGCCTTCATCAGGTGCGGCTGCTGGCCGAGGTACTGGGTCACGAGCAGGCGGGCGCCGTCGAGCGCGGCCCGGCGGTCGCGGTCGATGCTGCAGATGACGAGCTGGGGCCGGTCGAGGTCGTCGATCGTGCGGCCGGCCTTCGCCGCGCCCCGGGCGAGCGCCTCGAGCGCGGCCGGTTGTAGGCCGGGTCGACGAGGTAGTTGAGCACGACGCCGTCGGCGATCTCGCCGGTGAGCTCCATCATCTGCATGCCCGTCGCCCCGATGTAGATCGGGACGTCCTTGGGCCGGCGCTCCTGGTAGACGTAGTCCAGCTCGACGGCGTCGAGGTGGACGTGGTGGCCGTCGATCGTCACGGTCTCGTCGGCGAGGAGGCCACGCACGGCGGCGACGACCTCGCGCATCACCCGCAGCGGCTTGGCCCGGTCGATCCCGACCCGGGCCGCCAGCGGGTCCCACCAGGCGCCGAGCCCGCAGATGATCCGGCCCGGGGCGAGGTCGTCGAGGGTCGAGAACGTGCTGGCGAGGCGGGCCGGGTTGCGGGTCCAGATGTCGATCACGCCCGAGCCGATGCGGATGCGGTCGGTGACGGCGGCGAACGCCGCCATCGGGACGACGGCGTCGCGCACGAGCCGGCTGTCGGCCTGCCACACCGCGCTCGAACCCCTTGGCCTCGGCGGTCCGCGCCAGTTCCAGACCGTGCCGAAGGTCGTGGGCGTCCTGCAGATAGAGCGCGACTGGATACTCGGCCACGGCAGGCATTCTGTCGTTTGGTAACGACCGGATCCGGCCGTTACCAAACGACAGAACGGGATCAGAGGCGGGAGAACAGCCGCTCGGCCTGCTCGGCGGCGTGCGCGCGGACCTCGTCGAGGTCGACCCGGGTCGGCCGGCCGTCGGTGAGGAGGACCTCGCCGTCGCCGCTGACGACCTCGACGGCGCGCATCCCCGGCGTGTAGGCGACGTGCCACGGCGAGTCGGCGTGGTCGTAGGTCCACGTCACCCGGTCGTCGGCGGCCTCGGGGACCAGGCGGTACCCGTTGGTCAGCCACGACCACGCCGTTTCCGGCGTCGCCTCGACGTCGTCGGCCCGGTGGGCGACGTAGGCGAGGCGGAACTCCTCGAGCAGGTCGGCGCCGATGCCGTCGGTGCCGAGCACGACCGGGTTGGGCCACCGGGCCGGGCGGGCGTAGCCGACGCCGTTGTTCATGTTGCTGCGCGGGTTGTGGGCGATCGTGCCGGGGAGCTCGCGGTCGAGCAGGACGCAGTGGACGAGCAACCAGTCCTCGCGAGCCAGGCCGGCGAGGCGCCCGGCGGCGCCGGCGTCGTCAGGCCCCTCAGCTACGTGGACGTGGACCCCGACGCCGAGGTCGGCGGCGAGGGCGGCCGCGGCGGCGAGGGTGTCGTCGGTGCACGTGAACGCGGCGTGGACGCCGACCAGCCCGCGGCCGCCGGCGCGCAGGAAGCGCTCGTTCTCGGCGAGGCCACGCCGGGCGCCGTCGGGCCCGTGGCGGTCGGTGACGCCGTAGGCGCAGACGACCCGCACGCCGACCTCGGCGCAGGCGTCGGCGATCACGTCGAGCGAGCCCTCGATGGCGTTGGGGCTCTCGTGGTGGTCGACGATTCCAGTGGTCCCGGCGAGGAGCGCCTCGACGGCGCCCAGCCGGGCGCTCGCCCGCAGCATGTCGAGGTCGAGGGCGGTGTCGAGGCGCCACCAGACCTGTTCGAGGATCTGCCGGAACGTGGTCGGGGTCGCCGGCGGGGCGGGCATGCCGCGAGCGAGCGCCGAGTACAGGTGGTGGTGGGCGCAGACCAGGCCGCGGGTCTGGCTGCTCATGGCGCGCCACGGTAATCGCCGGGTTGTCGGCTAATCGATAACGATGTATCGTTACCACATGCGAACAAGGACGACCCGAGAGACGAGGGATCAAGATGCGACACATGCAGCACCGTCACGGACCTCCCCACCGCGCCCGCCGCGGAGCGATCAAGGGGAGCCTGCTGCGGCTGCTCGCCGAGCGGCCGATGCACGGCTACGAGCTGATCACCGAGTTCGAGGAGCGCAGCGGCGGCCGCTGGCGCCCGAGCCCGGGGTCGGTGTACCCGATGCTCACCCAGCTCGAGGACGAGGGGCTCGTCCGGTCCGTCGACGACGGCGGGCGCAAGCGGTACGAGCTCACCGACGAGGGTCGGGCGTGGCTCGACGAGCACGGCGACGAGCAGGGCATGCCGTGGGAGCGCTGGGGTCCGGGTGGCCGCGGCGACCTGCGCCGGCTGGGCGGCGAGATCGTCGGCCAGCTCCGCCAACTCGGCCGGTTCGGCTCCGCCACCCAGCTCGAGCGGGCGAAGGAGATCCTGGCGCGGACCCGTACCGAGCTCTACGAGGTTCTGGCGACCCCGCCATCCGACGAGGAGTAGCCGCACCCGAGGGTTTGCTGTCCACCCCCCGGTCCGCAAACCCTCCAGTGCGCTGAAACCCTCGGATGGGGTCAGCGCTCGATCCGGCCGGCCACGAAGTCGATCGAGCGGGTGACGGTCGCGGCGACGAAGCGCTCCAACTTTGGCGCACCGAGGAACCGGGCAGCCGCCTCCAACGGCCTCGGAGAGCCGGTTGCCCGGGCCTCCTCGGTCGCCGCCTTCGTCGTCTTCACCGCGTGAGCGTGGACGATGAAGGCGGTCGTCGTGTCGTCGAGCGCCTGGCGCTGCAGCGCCTCGCCGGCGGCGATGACGTCGTCGATGCCGAGGTCGACCGGCGCGAACTCGCCGACGCGCGTGTGCCACTCGTGACGACCCGTCCAGTGGGCGAGGTACACGCACCACAGCGCCAGCCGCACCGCGTCGGGATCTCCCGGCCCAGCGTGGGCGGCGTGCCACCGAGCCGCGTTGGCGTACGTGATCCCGTGGGTGATGTCGAGCCAGCCGAAGTCGTCGTGGAAGTCGAACTCGCCGGTCGGGTCGTAGCGCAGCATCCGCTCGGCGACGACGTCGACCACGACGTCGAGCACGCCGTCGACGCCGGCACCGTCTTGGAGTGCGGCGACCGCGGCGTGCACTGGAGCCACCTTGTCGGGCGCGTGCTGGTAGATCGCGTCGAAGAGCCGCCGGTCGTCGTCGCGCCACGACGGGTCGCGCTCGACGCCGGCCAGCGCGTCGAGGTCGAGGGCGCGCACGGCACGGGTGTACGGACGCATGTGGGGGAGGGTGTCCATGCGGGTGCCGTAGACGATCGTCGGCACGAGGTGCGGGAGCACGGTGTCGGCCCGGTCCCAGCCGAGCCGATCGAGGAGCTGGAACGCCTTCTGCGAGTAGATCGCCCCGTGGCCGTAGCTGAGCAGGTGGTCGCCGACCACCGCGGTGAGCCATGGCCGCACCTCGTCGACGGTCCAGCCGGCGTGGATCGCGCCCCGCAGCAGCGCCTGTGCCGGCTCGACCTGCTCGGTCTCGACGAACCGGCGGAACGCCGTCGCCGGGTCGGATCCGAGGTCGCTGGCCGGGTCCGGGATCGGATTCACCGGTCGATCCCGCTCGGACTCGGCGATGCCGGCGATCCCCTGGACGATCGGCAGCGCCCGCTGGTCGCCGTCGAAGAGGTCGACCATCGACAGGCAGTCCGTCGCCGAGGCGACGCTGTGCCCCCACCCGAACTCGGCCCGGGGCGCGCCGTGGGCGACGGCCTCCCACACCAGCTCGCCGGGGTTGGCGTCGGCGCGCAGCAGCCGCACGACGTCCCGAGAGACCTGGCCGACGTAGTCGCGCTCGATGCCGCGGCGCAGGCTGGCCATCAGCCGCGGGCGCAGCTCGGCCGGGTCGGGATCGTCGACCGTCACGGCGAGCTCGCCGCGGGGGCCGACGGTGACCGGGTGGGTCCGGACGTCCTCCTCGCCGAGCACGCAGGCGCCGTCGTCGACGCGGAACTTCCAGTTGTGCCAGGCGCAGGTGAGCAGGTTGCCGTCGAGGGTCCCTTGGGTGAGGCCGTAGCCCTCGTGGGGGCAGGCGTGGTCGAGGGCGAACACGCCGTCGCCGGTGCGGACGAGGCACAGCCGCCGGTCGCCGGCGCGGGCGAGCCGCATCGACCCGAGGCGCAGGTCGTCGAGGTTCACGCCCAGAGGGGTGGGGGGTGCGGGACCGGCGGTTGTGCTCATGATCCGACGACCGTAAGACTTGAAGTATGGTTGAAGTCAAGCGGTACCCGATCGGTGCGATCGCGACGCGGGCTGGAGTGGCGACGTCGGCGCTGCGCTTCTACGAGCAGCAGGGGCTGATCCACTCCGAGCGGACGCCGGCCGGTCATCGTGTGTACCACGCCGATGTGCTCCGCCGGGTCGCCTTCATCCAGGCCGCCCAGCGGGTCGGGCTGAGCCTGGCCGAGATCGGGGAAGCGCTGGCGTCGCTCCCCGACCGCCGCACCCCCACCCGCAAGGACTGGGCCGAGCTCTCGGCGCAGTGGCGGCAGCGGCTCGACGCCCAGATCGGGTTGCTCGAACGGCTGCGTGACGACCTCACCGGCTGCATCGGCTGCGGCTGCCTGTCATTGTCGGTCTGCGCCCTCTACAACCCCGGTGACGAGCTGGCCCGGTACGGCCCCGGCGCCCACATCCTCATGCAGGACGTCGACGACTCGTCAGCCGGGGCGCATCGGGAGTGAGCTGCGCCACTGGCCGTCGAGGTCGTGGAGGGCGGCGGCGACGGCGGGGGCGGTCGGGACGAGGCCGATCTCGCCGACACCCTTGATCCCGTACGGCGATCGCGGCTGGGGCACCTCGACGAGCCGGACCTCGATGTCCGGGACGTCCTTCGCCCGCAGGATCCCCAGCTGGCGCAGCGTCGAGAACTCCGGCATCCCGGTCTCCGGGTCGGTCGGGAAGTCCTCGGTGAGGGCGTACCCGAGCCCCATGTGCACGCTGCCCTCGATCTGGCCCTCGCACAGCACCGGGTTGACCGCCTTGCCCACGTCGTGGACGGCGACGACCCGCTCGACCTTCCCCGACTCCCGGTCGACGACGACGAGCTGGGCGGCGTAGCCGAAGGCGGCGTGGATCGTCGGCTGCGGGTGGGCCGGATCACCGAGCTTGGCCGTCCAGTCGACGACGTGCTCGCCGTGGTAGTCGACGCCGGGTCGGCACCCGTCCGCCAGCGCCGCGGCGCACGCCTGCTGCACGGCGCCGGCGGCCATCAGCGTTCCCCGCGACCCGGTCGTCTGCCCGAACCCGAGCTGCCGGGTCGTGTCGACGATCACGTCGATCCGGTCGGGGTCGATCCCGAGCTCCTCGGCGGCGATCTGCAGGGCGACGGTGTGCACGCCCTGGCCCATCTCCGTCCACCCGTGGCGAACCTCCACCCGACCGTCGTCGCCGAAGCGGACCACCGCGCCCGACACCTCACGCAGACCGTTGCCGAGACCGGCGTTCTTCAGGCCCAGCCCCAGCCCCACCGCGCTGCCGGCGGCCGCGGCAGCGTCGTAATCGGGCTTGATCGCGTCGAGACACGCCTCCGCGCCGGCGGCGCCGTCGTCCATCACCTGGCCCGGTCCCCACACCATGCCGGGCCGGATCACGTTGCGCTTGCGGATCTCCCAGCCGCTGATCCCGACCTGCTCGGCCATCCGGTCGAGCACGCCGTCCATGGCGAACTGCGCCTGGTTCGCGCCGAAGCCCCGGAACGCGCCGCACAGCAGGTTGTTGGTGCGGGCGGCGATCGACTCCACGTCGACCGCCGGCACGTGGTACGGCCCGGTGGCGTGACCGGCCGCCCGCTCGAGCACCTTCATCCCCACCGACGCGTAGGCACCGGAATCGCCGACGGCCCGCACGCGCACCGCGGTGAGCACACCGTCGGCGTCGCAGCCGGCCCAGTACTCGAGCCGGACCGGGTGCCGCTTCGAGTGGATGAGGAAGCTCTCCTCACGCGACAACGTGCACTTCACCGGCCGGCCGAGCAGCCACGCGGCGAGGGCGGTCTGCGCCTGGTTGGCCATGTCCTCCTTGCCGCCGAAGGCGCCGCCGTTGGAGACCAGCTCGACGATCACCCGGTCGGTGGCGACATCGAGCACCCGGCAGATGTCGTCGCGGTCGTCCCACACGCCTTGACCACCCGAGTAGACGTGCAGCCGCCGGTCCTCGCCGTCGCCGGACGGCAACGCGAGCGTCGACTCCGGCTCGAGGAAGGCGTGGTCGATCCGTTGGGTCTGGAACACCTCGTGCACGGTGTGAGCACTGGCCGCCAGCACGGCGTCGACATCGCCCCGGCAGTACGCCGACCGCGACAGCACGTTGTCGTCGGTGCCCCACACGGCGACCGGCGCGCCGGGCTCGATCGCGGCGAGCGGGTCGGTCACAGGTGCCAACACGTCGTACTGCACCTCGACCAGCGACACCGCGTCCCGTGCTTGCTGGCGGGTCTCAGCGACGACGATCGCCAGCACGTCCCCGGCGTACGACGTCCGCCCACCCACCGGGATCATCACCGGCCAGTCCTTGTTGATGATCCCCACGCGCAGCTCGCCGGGGATGTCGGCGGCGGTGAAGACCGCGACCACGCCCGGCGCCACGGCGGCGGCCGCCGTGTCGATCGCCAGCACGTCGGCGCGGGCGTGGTCGGTCAGCCGCAACGCGGCGTGAAGCATGTCGGGCACTCGAAGGTCGTCGATGTAGTCGCGGTCGCCGAGGGTCAGCTCGGCGGCCTCGTACTTCATGCCGGCGGCGCCGACGCCCGCCCCGAGCGCCGGCTGGAACGTCTTGCCCTTGGCCACCGCCTCGATGGCGTCGAGGATCTTGACGTACCCGGTGCACCGGCACAGGTGGGCGCCGAGGTGGGGCGCCATCGCAGCCCGGTCGAGGCCGGCGCCCTTCTTGTCGATCTGGGCCTTGGCCCGGATCACGATGCCGGGGATGCAGAACCCGCACTGCAGCCCGCCGCAGGCGGCGAAAGCGTCGGCGAACCGTTGGCGCTCGTCGGGATCGACGCCCTCGAGCGTGACCACGGACTTGCCGGCGATCTTGTCGAGCCCGAGGTTGCAGCTGACGACGGCCTTGCCGTCGACGAGCACGGTGCAGCAGCCGCACTGCCCCGACGGCGAGCACCCGTCCTTGGGCGACGTGACGTCGAGCTCCTCGCGCAGCGCGGCCAAGAGGTGCGGGTGGTCGTCACGGACCGACACCCGCCCGCCGTTGAGGGTGAACTCCACCATCGCTTTACATTCTGTCAAAGTCCGACGGTTCTGTCGTCGAAGAACTGCCCGGCGGCGCCGATTCCAAACGACAGAATGGGCTGATGGCCGACTTGGGCGCCGATCTCGAGGCCCAAGCCCGGACGGCGTACCTGGACCACGACTTCCGGGCCGCCATCGACGCGTGGGAGCGGGCCTACGCCGCCCACCGGGCGGCGGGCACGTACGTCGGAGCGGTCCGGTGTGCCCGCACGCTGGGCTACATGTACGGCGCGATCGTCCGCGACCCGGCGGTGATGAGCGGGTGGGTGGCCCGTGCCCAGACGCTGCTCGGCGACGAGAAGGACTCGCTGGAGGGCGGGTGGGTCGCCCTCACCATCGGGATGTTCGCGTCCGACCGGCAACGCCGGGAGGACCACTTCCGCGAGGCCCTCGCCCTCGCCCGCCGGTACGGCGACTCCGACCTCGAGCTCGGCACGCTGGCCTACCTCGGGGCCAGCCTCGTCCACGACGACCGCACCGCAGAGGGCATGGCCCTGCTCGACGAGGCGCTGGCCGGTGCCGCCGGCAGCGAGGTCGCCGACACGATCGTGTTGGGGGACATCTTCTGCCAGCTCTTCGCCGCCTGCGAGCACGCCCACGACGTCGCTCGGGCCGACCAGTGGATACGCGTCGGGCGCACGGTCGCCGAGCGCAACCGCCTGCCGTCGGTGTCGGCGTTCTGCAACACCCACTACGGCGGGCTGCTCACCGCGGCCGGGCGATGGGAGGAGGCCGACGCCGCGCTCACCGAGGCGATCCGGCTCTGGGACCTCGGCTACCGCCCGTTGCGTCCCGACGCCCAGGCCCGCCTCGCCCAGCTGCGCGTCCGGCAGGGGCGGTGGGAGGAGGCCGCCCACCTGCTCGAGGGCCTCGACGTCGACGTCGAGACCGCCCCACCCCTCGCCGCCGCCCACCTCGGGCGGGGCGACGTGGCCGCCGCCCGCGACGTGCTCGAGCAGGTGCTCGACCGGGGCGATCCGGCCGCCACCGCGGTCGCTCCGGTGCTCGCCCAACTGGTCGACGTCGAGCTGGCCGCCGGTCGCGCCGACGCCGCCTCGGCCGCCGCCGACCGGCTGGCTGCCTGCGCTGCCGAACACCCCAGCCCGTACCTCGCCGGGCTCGCCGCCCTGGCCCGAGGGCGGGTGTGCCTCGCCGCCGGCGACAGTGACGCCCGGTCCTGCCTTCGCGCCGCGCTCGCCGGGTTCGGCCGGGCCCAGCTCCCGCTCGAGCTCGCCCGCGCCCGTCTCGACCTCGCCTCGTCGCTCGCCGCCGAGCAGCCCGACGCCGCCCGCGCCGAGGCGCGCGAGGCGCTCAAGGCGTTCGAGTCGCTCGACGCCCGCCGCGACGTCGACGCCGCCGCCGCCCTCCTGCGCACCCTGGGCGTCCGGGCCACGTCGGCGCGGCGCGGCACCGGACAGCTGACCCGGCGCGAGGCCGAGATCCTCGAGCTGCTCGGCCACGGCCTGTCCAACCCGGACATCTCCGACCGCCTGTTCATCAGCCGCAAGACGGTCGAGCACCACGTCGGGAACATCCTCGCCAAGCTCGGCCTGCGCAGCCGGGCCGAGGCGGCCGCCTACGCCGCCCGCCTGAAACCGGCCGCCGAATAGGGGAACTCCCCGATCCCCCCGCAGTGCCGCCGGCTCATCGTGGCGGCATGAGCAAGCCCTACGACGCCATCGTCGTCGGCGCCCGCTGTGCGGGCTCGCCGACCGCCATGCTGCTGGCCCGCAAGGGGTACCGAGTCCTGGTCGTCGACCGGGCCTCGTTCCCGAGCGACACCCTCTCCACCCACCTCATCCACGCCCCCGGCGTCGCCGCCCTGCGCCGCTGGGGCCTGCTCGACCCGGTGATCGCGTCCGGCTGCCCGCCCAACGACACGTACTCGTTCAACTTCGGCCCGATCACGATCAGCGGCACCCCGCGGCCGCACGACGGGATCTCGACGGCCTACGCACCCCGGCGCACGGTGCTCGACACGCTCCTCGTGTCCGCCGCCGCCGAGGCGGGCGCCGAGGTGCGCGAGGGGTTCACGGTCGAGGACATCGTCATCGACGACGGCGTCGTCGTCGGGCTCCGCGGCCGCAGCGACGGCGGACCGACGGTGGAAGAGCGCGCCCGTGTCCTGATCGGCGCCGACGGGCGATATTCCCGTGTCGCCGAGGCCGTCGGCGCCCAGCTCTACCACCAGAAGCCGATGCTGGAGTGGCCGTTCTACTCGTACTGGAGCGGCCTTCCGGTCGACGGGTTCGAGACGTACGTCCGCCCTCGCCGGGGCATGGCGGTGATCCCCACCAACGACGGGCTGAGCCTGGTCATCGTCGGCTGGCCCTACGCCGAGGCGAACGACTACAAGCGGAACCCCGAGCGCAACTACCTCGCCACGCTCGATCTCGTGCCCGACCTGGCGGCCCGGGTGCGCGAGGCGACCCGGGAGGAGCGGTTCCACGGCGGGGCGTCGCCGAACTACTTCCGCCATCCCTACGGCCCGGGCTGGGTGCTCATCGGCGACGCCGGGTACAACAAGGACCCGATCACGGCCCAGGGGATCAGCGACGCCTTCCGCGACGCCGAGCTGTGCGCGGCCGCCCTCGACGACGTGTTCACCGGACGCCGTTCGTTTCAGGAGTCGCTGGCGGCGTTCCACCACGCCCGGGACGCCCAGGTGTTGCCGATGTACGAGTTCACCACCGACCTGGCGAGGTTGGAGCCCCCACCCCCGGAGATGCAGCAATTGCTCGGCTCGATCGCCGGGAACCAGCCGGCGATGGACGACTTCGTGAGCATTGCGGCCGGGACACTGTCACCGGTCGAGTTCTTCGGTGCCGCCGCGGCCGCCTAACCAGCCAACCCCCCAACCCCCACCGTTCTGTCGTTTGGAACCGACTCACAACGGCCGATTCCAAACGACAGTTCGGCTCACTGCGGCGGAATTGGACCCCGCTGGGACGTGATCCGGGAGTACATCTCCGGCCGGCGGTAGCGGTCGAAGTCGAACACCGTGCCCTTGTACCGGGAGCACCAGTCGAGGTCGCAGCGGGCGACGACGAGCTCGTCGTCGGCGCTCAACGCCTGGGCGACGATCTGGCCGGATGGGGCGATGACCACGCTCTGGGCCAGCGAGTCGACGCCTTCCTCGACGCCGCCCTTGGCGACCCCGACGACCCACGTCCCGTTCTGGTACGCCCCCGCCTGCATCACCAGCGCGCTGTGGAACCCCTGCAGGGCGTCCTGGCTCGGGTCGGGCGCGTAGTGGATCGGCGTGTTGTAGCCGCACAGGATCAGCTCCACCCCCTGCAGCCCCATCACCCGGTACGACTCCGGCCAGCGGCGGTCGTTGCAGATCATCATCCCGACGAGCCCGCCGAACGCCCGCCACACCCCGAAGCCCTCGCCGGGCTCGAAGTAGTAGCGCTCGGCGTGCTGGAACGGGCGGTCCGGCTCGTGCTCCTCGTGCCCCGGCAGGTGCACCTTCCGGAAGCGGGCAACGACGCTGCCGTCGCGCTCGACGAGGATCTGGGTGTTGTAGCGGTGACGCCCGCCGCTGGAGTCCGGCTCGGTGAGCTCGGCGTACCCGAGGGAGAACCCGACGCCGAGCCGGCGGGCCTCGTCGAACAGCACCTGCGTCTCGGGTCCCGGCATCGCCGTCTCGTAGAAGTGGTCGAACTCGGTGATGTCCTCGGCGAACCACCGGGGGAAGAACGTCGTGAGCGCGAGCTCGGGGAAGACGACGAGGTCGCACCCCCGCTCGTGGCCCTCCTGGAGCAGGGCGAGCAGTCGCTCGACGACCTCCTTACGGGTGTCGGCCCGCTGGATCGGGCCGAGCTGGGCGGCGCCGACGGTCACCACGCGATCTGCCATAGGGGCATGTAACCACAGGCGGGCGCAATCGCGGCGGGCACGACCGGCGACCCACTCCTAGGCTGCGGCTCATGGCCGGTCGACGAGACGGTGAGTCGCGGGCGGGGGTCAACCTGACGAACCTCGACCAGCCGCTGTTCGAGGACGCCGGGGTGGCCAAGCGCGACCTCGTCGACTACCTCGACGCCGTCGCCGACCGCATCCTCCCTGTCCTCCGCGACCGGCCCCTGTCGGTGATCCGGGTGACGCACGGCCAAGCGCCGTTCATGCAGAAGAACGTCCCGAAGTACACGCCGGAGTGGGTGGCGACGGCCGACTTGTGGGCGGAGGCGTCGAAGCGCACCGTCTCGTACGCGCTGTGCAACGACCTCCGCACGTTGCTGTGGTTCGGGAACCAGCGGGCCGTCGAGTACCACCCGACGCTGTCGACCGTCGACCAGCTCGACCGGCCGACCCACCTCGTGCTCGACCTCGATCCGCCCCGTGCCGACGCCTTCGAACAGGCGGTGCACGCGGCCCGGCTCGTGGGCCAAGCGCTGACCGACGCCGGCCTCGCCGGAGCGGTGAAGACGAGCGGGGCCAAGGGCGTGCACGTGTTCGTGCCGGTCGATGCTCAGGCCACCACGATGGAGGATGCCGCCGCGGTGACGAGGGCGATCGCCCGCCGGGCCGAAGCTCTCGACCCGAAGACGGCGACAACCGCCTTCCTCAAGGAGGATCGCGAGGGCAAGGTCTTCGTCGACTCGACGCGCACCGGCGGGGCCACAGTCGTCGCCGCCTACAGCCCTCGCGCCCGCCCGGGCGTGCCCGTCTCGTTCCCCGTCTCGTGGGACGACCTCGACGGCGTCCGCCCCGGCGACCTCACGATCGTCACCGCCGTCGAACGGCTCGGCGACGGAGATCCGTGGGCCGACGCCATGCCCGCCCCCCAGACGCTGCCCGCCGACCTCGTCGCCGAAGGTCACGAGATCCCGATCGCCCGTGTCGCCGCGATGCACGAGGGCAAGCGGCGGAAGCGGGACGGTCGATAGGGTCGGACCACGTGCTCGAAGTCGAAGACCTCGTCAGGACGTACGGACCCGTCAGGGCGCTCGACGGGATGACGTTCGCCGTCGAGCCCGGTTCGGTGACCGGGTTCCTCGGCCCCAACGGCTCCGGCAAGACGACCACGATGCGGGCCATCTTCGGGTTGACCGCGCTCGACGCCGGCGAGGTCCGGTGGGATGGCCAGCGCGTCGACCACCGCGCCCGGGCCCGCTTCGGCTACCTGCCCGAGGAGCGCGGCCTCTACGCCACGATGAAGGTGCTCGACCAGCTGCGCTACCTCGGCCGCCTCCGCGGGATGTCGCGGGTCGAGGCGACGTCCGAGGCCGAGCGGTGGCTCGGTGATCTCGGCCTGCTCGACCGGCGCACCGACAACCTCGAGGACCTCTCGCTCGGCAACCAGCAACGGGTCCAGCTCATCGGCGCCCTCATCCACCGGCCCGACGTGCTGATCCTCGACGAACCATTCTCGGGACTCGACCCGGTCGCCGTCGACGCCCTCTCCAAGGTGCTCGTCGCCGAGGCTCGCCGAGGAGCGACGGTGCTGTTCTCCTCCCACCAGCTCGACCTCGTCGAGGACCTCTGCGAGCGGGCCGTCGTCGTCGACCACGGTCGTGTCGTCGCCGCGGGCACGATCGACGCCCTGACCGCCGGCGCCGACCCCGTCCTCGAGGTCGCCGTGCCGGCCGACCCCGACGGCCACTGGGCCGACACGATCAGCGACGGTGCAGCCCGCGTGTCCAGCATCAGCGGCGGGCGGGTCCGGATCGCCCTCGCCCCCGGTCCCGGGTCGCCCGCCGACCGGGCCGCCGCCGTGCTCGACGCCGCCCGGGCCGCCGGGCCGATCGGGCACTTCGCCTTCGAACGGCGCAGCCTGGCCGAGGTGTTCCTCGACACCGTCGGCCGTCCGGTCGACGAGAGCCAGGAGGACACCAGTGTCCTGGCGTGAGCGCCCGACCGTGCTCGTCGCCGAGCGCGAGCTGCGCGAGGCCACTCGGGCGCGCAGCTTCCGCATCTCGGTCATCATCAGCGCGGCCGCGCTCGCCGCCGTGATCATCATCGCCAACCTCACCGGCGACGACGAACGGTCGGTGGACGTGACCGTCGCCGGGCCCGACGCCGCCGAGGTCGCGCCGGCGGTCGCTGCCCTTGGCGACTCCGTCGGCATCCGGTTCGACACGGCGACGGTGGCCGACGACGACGCCGCCCGCGCCGCGGTCGACGACGGCGACGCCGACGTGGCCGTGCTCACCGACGGCGCCGCCTTGGTCACCGAGGAACCCGTCGACCTCAGCGGCGGATCGACGCTCGCCACCGCGGTCAACGTGCTGCGCGCCGACCTCGCCCTCGAGAACGGGCTGCGTTCCGTCGGGCTCGGCCCCGAGGAAGCGGCCGAGGTCCGCGCCACGCAGCCCCCACCGGTCGAGTCGCTGCAGCCCGCCGACCCCAGCGAAGACGGCAGCCGCACCGGCGTCGCGCTGATCACCAACATCCTCCTCTTCATCATGTTGCAGACGTACGGGAGCTGGGTCCTGACCGCGGTGACACGCGAGAAGGAGTCGCGGGTGATCGAGGTGCTCCTCGCCGTGATCCGCCCCAAGCAGCTCCTCATCGGCAAGACCGCGGGCATCGGCACGGTCGCCTTCGCCCACGCCGCCGCACTCATCGCCGTCGCCTTCGTCACCACTCGGATCGTCGGCGCCGACATCACCGGCGGCCTGCGGGCCGGAGACCTCGTGATCGGGGGTGTGTGGTTCATCCTCGGGTACGCCCTGTACTGCGGGGTGTTCGCCGCCGCCGGCGCGTTGTGCGCCCGCGTCGAGGACGCCCAGGCGTACGCCTTCCCGATCATGATCCCGCTGCTGTTCGGCTACCTGGTGTCGTTCTCCGCCGCCGACGGCGCCAACACCCTCCTGTGGGTCCTCGCCTTTATCCCCCCGACGGCGGTGCTCGCGATGCCGTCGCTGTACGCCATCGGTGCCGCTTCCATCTGGGCAGTCGCGCTGAGCATGGCGATCACGGCCGCCTCGGTCGTCGTCGTCGCCAACGTGGCGGCATCGATCTACGAGCGTTCGGTGCTGAAGACGGCGCGCAAGGTGAGCTGGCGGGAGGCGTTCAAGGCGCGGTCCGAGATCGAGCCGACCGCACCGGCGGCCGCCGTCACGACCCGCTGAAGCTGCGCCCAACCTGCACCAGCACGCGCGGTCCGGCGTCGACGATCCATGCCAGCCCGGGCCGGGGCGGGAGCGGTGGTCGGCGGGGCAGCAGCTCCCCGAGCACGTCCCCGTCGGTGTCGACGCACGCCGCCATCAGCAGCCCGAGCCGGCTGCGCCGGACGACGTTGGTCCACTGCCCGTACTGGGCGCGCAGTGCCGCCGGGCGGCCGGCGGCGACGACCAGTAGTCCGGGGCGTCGCTGGCCGACGAGGCGGGCCAGCGCGCCGGTGTCGTCGTCGACACCATCAGCGTCGTCGACCAGGACGAGGCACGGCTGGTCCGGCGGAGCGGCCTGCACCGTGGCGACGAGGCTTGCCGCGGTGGTCGCGGCGTGGACGAGCCCGTCGGGGTGGGCCTCATGCCAGGACTGGGCGAGGCGGAGCAACGCCGTGCTCCGGCCGCTGCGCGGCGGGCCGGCGACGAGCACGTGCTCGCCGTCGGGCACGACCAGCGTCGCCGGCGCCAACGAGTGGAACTCGACGCCGACGACCAGTTCGGTCTCCCCGTCGCCGCGGCGGCCCGGGGGCAGTCCGGCCGCGTCGACGTCGGCCGACAGCGTCTCCACGGGATCCGGCCCGCCGGTCTGACCACCGCTGGCCGGCGGCTCGATGACGGCCACCTGACCGTCCAGCCGACTCGAACCAGCGACGATGCGGCCGGGCCCGCGGCGGGCTACCGCCGCTGCCGGCACCCCGCACAGCGTCGCCTCGGCGGGTTCGTCGAGCCGGAACAGCCAGCGATCGCCACACGCGGCGAGCATCGCCGGCGGAACCGCCCCCGGTCGATCGGCCGTGAGGATGCAGGCGACGCCGAGCGCCGGCCCTTCGGCGACGATGCGGGTGAGCAGCTCGAGGTCCTCGACGTCACCGTGGAGCGCGCCACGGAGGGTCGCGATTCCGTCGACCGCCAGCACGACGTGCGGTCGCTCGCCCCGACCACCTGCTCGCCGTCGCTCGTCGAGGTCATCCGCGACTCGGCGCAGCAGCCGCGTCAACCGTTCCCGTTCGTGCGGTCGCACGACGGCACCGCAGTGCGGGAGCCCGTCGAGGCCGTCCAGGCGGTGGTCGCCGCTCGCGTCGACGACATAGACGTGGAGTTTGGTCGGTGGGTGCGCCGCCGCCAGGGCGGCGACGAGCGTGATCAGAGTCGTGGTCGTGCCCGACCCGACCGATCCGAGCAGGGCCAGGTGACCGTCCTCGGGCACCCACCGCAACGCCGACCGGCGCTGCGCGGACGGATCGTCGAGGACACCCGCGTCACCCGGTCCGAGGACGACGCCGTCGCAACCGCCGGGACCGACACGGGCCGGGAGCGGAGGGAGCCACGGCCGGTGCGGCGGCGCGATGTCGGACAGCGCGGCGGCGTGGCGGATCGCCCGAACCAGCACGTCGAGCTCGGTGACTCCCGCCGCGGCGCCGCTGCGCGCGGTCTGGAAGACCACCGCTTCGTCAGGTCCGAGGCGGAGCATCGCCCGCCCCGGCGTCCCGCGGGGGAAGGACGCCGGGGCGGCGTCCCCGACGACATCGCGCCCGTCGGCGGGGTCCTGCAGGCGGAGGGCGAGGCGGAGGTTGGTGTTGGCGCGGATGGCGTCGTCGACGACCCCGGACGGCCGTTGGGTGGCGAGCACCAGGTGGATCCCGAGGCTGCGGCCGCGCTGGGCGATGCCCACCAGCGCCGGCACGAACCCGGGCAGCTCGGCGGCGAGGGCGGCGAACTCGTCGATGATCACGACCAGGCGGGGCAGCGCCGGTTGGCCGGGCACGGCCCGGTAGGCGTGGAGGTCCTCGGCGCCGGCGGCCCGTAGCCGCCGCTCGCGCCGGCGCAGTTCGGCTTCGAGACTGATGAGCGCCCGCTCCGCGAGGCGGTCGTCGAGGTCGGTGACGACGCCGACGGTGTGCGGCAGTTCGGCGCAGGCGTCGAACGTCGCACCGCCCTTGTAGTCGACCAGAACGAAGGTGAGGTGGTCCGGGCTCGAGCCGGCGGCGAGCGACACGACGAGCGTGCGCAGCAGCTCGCTCTTGCCGGCCCCGGTGGTGCCGGCGACGAGGGCGTGCGGGCCGTCGCGGGCGAGGTCGATCTCGACGACACCATCGCCGGTGACGCCGATCGCCGCCGCCGGCGGCGGGTCCGGGCCGACCGACCGCCACGTGCCGGCGATCGCGATGGCGTCGTCGATCGGAGCCGAGCCGTGCCGCTCGCGGAGCTCGCTCAGAGTCACCGACGCCGGCAGAGCGGCGGTGGCGTTGGACGCGTCCTCCGGGTCGTGGAGCCCGGCGAGCCGGCGGGCGACGAGCGCGGCCGTCGCCGTCGTCGCGCCGGCCACGTGGACGCGGCCCGGCGGGGCGGGCACCGAGACCTCCGGCCGCCAGCGGGCGAGGCCGATCGAGCCGATCTCGACGACGCTGCGGCACAGCACCGGTACGGCGTCGCCGGCCGGCACCTCGACGAGGACGGCGGCCGTGGGATGGGCGTCGAGGAACCGTCGCACCTCGCCCGTGCGGAGGGCGAGCAGGTCGGGGCGGTCGGTGAGGACGACGACGTGCCGACCGTCCTCGTCGTCGCCGGTCTCGGTGTGCGGGAGCCACTGGCACCAGTCCCAGTCGGAGGGCTCGGCGACGACGACGGTCAGGCGCCAGTCGGCCGGGCCGGTCCACGTGGCGAGCTGCACGATCAACGACCGGGCGAGGGCCCGGGCACCGAGGCCGGTGATTGCCAGCGCCGCGCCAGGGCCGAGGTCGACGGGCACCGGGGCGTCGTCGAAACGCTCGGCGGCGCTGACGATCGCGGCGGCCTCGGCGGGGATCGCCGCACCGGCCCGGGTCGCCGACTCGTCGAGCGTCGTGCTCCACACCACCGGACCCCAGCCGAGGGTGACGGTGAACGCGTCGGCGTGCGTAGCGGGTCGGGCCCAGACACCGGGCCCGATCCTCGTCGCGTCGGCGATCGCCGTCGCCAGCGTCGGGGCGACGGCGAGGTGGTGCCGCCACCGAGCGTCCCGCTGGGCGGCGACCGCGGTGGCGAACGACGCCCGGTCGCGCTCACCGACGCGACCTGCCCGCCGGTCGTCGCGGGCGGCGCGGAGCCGGCCGGCGGCCCAGAAGGCGGCCGACGCGAGCCCGCTGACGACGCCGAGCACGAGGAACATCGGCGATCCCATCACCACCGCCACCGCCACGGACCCGCCGACAGCGACGGCGGCGGCGGCCAGGCCGCCCACACTCGGGCGCGTCGCCGTCCCGGTCGTCGCCGGCAGCGCGATCGGATCGGGTGCCCAGCGGGGCTCCACGCGAGGTGTGCGGCGGAGCGTCCGGCGCCACGGGTCGCCCGGCGCCGGGGTGAGGGCGGCCACGGTCGGGGCCGCGGTCGGGCGGGCGCGCGTCCGCAGGCGGGAGGCGCCGAGGACCACGGTGGCGTCCGCCGGGACGGCGGTCCGGCCGGCGACCGGCTCCTCCGCCACCCGCGCCGGAACCCGTCCCGCGAGCTGCACGAGGTGAACGGTTCCGTCGGCGGCGACGTCGAGGAGGGCGTGGTGCGGCTCGAGGAGCGGGTCGGCGATCGAGATCGACGCCGACGCCGCCCGGCCGACGACGTGGGCGCCCGGACCGAGAGGAAACGAGCCGCCGGCGGCGGGCCCGGCCTCGACCACGACGACGACCTGCGGCTCGGCGGCCGGTTCGGCGATCGGCTCGTCCCCGGGTTCGAGCCGGCTGCCCCGGACGAGTCCCGCCCCGGCCAGGGTCTCGTGGCGACCGACCGTCCGCCCGTCGAGTCGGAGCGGACGGCGGGGATCGACGCCGAGACTGTCGGCGAGCTCGCCCACCCGGTCCTCGGGCGAGCGGGGGGTGACAGTCACCCGCCGGCCGGCCGAGTCCTCGAGCTCGACGACCGGAGGTCGGGGCACAGCCGTCATGCCCCCCATGGGCGTCGGCAAATCCGGGAAGGGGAAAGCCGCCACCCCCGTTCTGAGTGAGGGAACACGACCGTTTCGGGCGTTTTCGCTCACTGTGATCGGGGGTGAGGGGCGCGGTGAGCCGGGCGGTGAGACCAGCGGTGAGGCCCGCGTCCCACCGTGGCGACATGTCTTCCATCGCCCGCCCCCGCCCGACCTGGTCGCTGTCCGACCGCCTCGACCACGAGTGGAGGCTCATCCGCAGCCGGCCGAGGGTCGTCGCCCGTGCCCGCAGCTGGGGAGTCACCGACCGCCCGTTCGCCGACCTCGATGGGCTGCTCGCCCTGGCCGGGCACGGCACGGCCCGCACACCGGAGGCCAACGACGTCCTCCGCCGACTCGTCGATGCCGCCCGGGTCGACGAGCTGGCGTCGCGGGTCGTGCTGCAGCGGCTGCTGCCCGGGCTACTGGCGATGGTCCGGCGGCGCGGTCACGACGGGGCGTTCGAGGAGCTGATCGGCGCGGCGTGGCTGGCGATCCGGTCGTACCGCACCGACCGCCGGCCGGAGCGGATCGCCGCCAACCTCGTGCACGACGCCGCGTATGTCACCTTCACCGCCCCCCGGCGGCGGCGCTCGGCGTCCGAGGTGGCCATCGATCCGCGGCGGCTCGACGACACCCCCGCCGACGTCGTCGTCGGCCCGTTCGAGGAACTCGTCGCCCTGCTCGCCGAGGCGCGGGAGGACGGGCTGCCCGACGAGGACCTCGAGCTCGTGCGCCGCCTCGTGCGGGCAGGTTCTCCGTCGGTGGTCGCCGCCGAGTGCCGGGTCACCGCCCGGACGGTGCGCAACCGCCGGGATCGGGCGGCGGCACGCCTGCGTCAGGTCGCTTTCGCGCCCGCCGCGTGAACGGCGCGTGAAGTCCCGCCTAGGGTCTCGATCCGGCGGAGCCCACGGCGACACTGTTGGGCGAGCGGGTGATTCGCGTACCGAAGGAGTCACCGATGACCAACGCAGTCGGCCGCGCCGGCGACCTCGAGCCGGGGCTGGACGCCGGCAGCCCGACGGCGCCGAGCCGGTCGTTGGAGAACCAGCTGTCGTTCTACGCCTCGTCCAACCCGACCCGCCGGGCCCTGCACAGCGACCGCAAGCGCTGGGTGACTGCCGCCGTGCGCCGCGCTTCTGCCGAGCTGGTGCCGGCTCGCCGGCTCGCTCTGGAGATCGGGCCCGGCGCCGGGCTCGTCCTGCCGGTGCTGGCGACGGAGTTCGACGAGGTCGTCGCCGTCGACCTCAACCCGGCGTTCCTCGACGCGGCCGAGGCCCTGCGCCCCGAGCATCCCAACCTGCGCGTCGTCGCCGCCGACGCGACCCGACCGATCCCCGGTGTCGACGCCGCGGACCTGGTCCTGTGCAGCGAGGTCCTCGAGCACGTCCCCGAACCGGGCCGGTTCGTCGCCGGGCTGGCCGGCCTGCTGGCACCGGGTGGGGTGCTCGTGCTCACGACGCCGCAGCGGTACAGCACGGTCGAGCTCGCCGGCCGGCTGCTCCGCAAGCCGGGCGTCAAGCAGCTCGTCCAACGGCTCTACGGCGAGGCGGTGGTCGACCTCGGACACATCAGCCTGCGCACGTCGCGCCAGGTGGCGGAGATGCTCGCCGCCGCCGGCCTCGACGTCCTCGAGCACACCACGCTCGGCTGCTACGTGCCCGGGGTCGCCGAGCTCGGCGGCGAACGGGCGCAGCGGTTCGAGGCGTGGCTCGAGCGCCGGGTCCGCGGCACCCGCCTCACCGGGATCTTGTGGACCCAGTGCTGGGTCGCCCGCCGCCCGGTCGTCCTAGCGAAACCGTGTTCTTGCATCTACTTCCGGGGCTATGGCAACGGATTCAGATGCAAGAACGGGCTTCAGCGGGGCCAGGGGGGCGGGGCGAAGTGGGGCTTGCGCTTCTCGAGGAAGGCGGAGATCCCCTCCTGGGCGTCGGCGGCAGCGGCGTCGGCGGCCATGACCTCGGTGGCGTACTCGTAGGCCTTGGTCTGATCGAGGTCGATCTGGGTGTAGAACGCCCGCTTGCCGAGCGCCTTGCCGGCGGCTGACCCGCGGGTGGCCCGGCCCATCAGGTCGTCGACGGCGGCGTCCAGCTCGTCGTCGGGCACGGCCCGGTTGATCAGCCCCCACTCCGCCGCCGTGGCGGCGTCGATCACGTCGCCGGTGAAGCCCATCTCGAGGGCGCGCTTGCGGCCGATGTTGCGGGCCACGGCGACGAGCGGGGTGTGGCAGAACAGCCCGCCCTTGCCGCCCGGCGTGGCGAACCCGGCGCTCTCGGCGGCGAGGGCCAGGTCGCACGAGGCGACGAGCTGGCACCCGGCCGCCGTCGCCAACGCATGGACCTTGGCGCACACCGGCTGAGGGATCGTCTGGATCGCCCGCATCATCCGCGTGCAGACGTCGAAGACGTGGCGGGCCTCCTCGAAGTTCGACCCGGCCATGTCGGCGAAGTTGTGCCCGGCCGAGAACACCGGGCCGTTGGCGGCGATCACCACACCGAGGGCGTCGGCGCGCCCGATCGCCTCGAGGGTCGCGGTGAGCTCCTCCATCAGCCCGATCGAGAGGGCGTTGCGCTTCTCCGGGCGGTCGAGGGTCACTGTGACGATGTCGCCGTCGCGCTTGACGACGAGGTACTCATGGGGCACGTCGTCCATGTCACCAGTCTCGCGCGAAGCTCGACGGATGACGGAGGCCGAGTCGATCAGGGAGCTGGCCGAGCGGCACTGGACCGGCGAGGGCGACCTCGTCCACGCCCATCACCCGGTGCTGCCGGCGCTCGGCCGGGCCGCCGAGGAGATCGCTCCCGGCGTGCTGACGATGATCTCGCTGGCGTCGATCAACGCCGTCGACACGGGCGATGGCCTCGTGATGCTCGACACGGGCGGCCAGTTCGACGCCGAGCACGTACATACCCAGGTGCGGGCGTGGCGCCCCCGCGCGCCGCTCCACGCCGCGATCTACAGCCACCACCACATCGACCACGTCTTCGGCACCCGGCTCTTCGACGCCGAGGCGGGCGAGCAGGGCTGGCCGCGGCCGGTGGTCTACGCCCACGCCGACCTCCCCGACCACTTCCGCCGCTACGAGCGCACGCTCGGCTGGAACACGGCGATCAACCAGCGCCAGTTCGCCCTGCCGATCGACGGCTTCCGCTGGCCGGACGACTACCGCTACCCCGACGTCACCTACGACGACCGGGTCACGTTCACCCGCGGCGACTCGACATTCGAGCTCCACCACGCCCGTGGCGAGACCGACGACGCGACGTGGACGTGGATCCCCGAGCGCAAGCTGCTCCACTCCGGCGACCTGTTCATCTGGGCGGTGCCCAACGCCGGCAACCCGCAGAAGGTGCAGCGCTTCGCCAGTGACTGGGCGGTCGCGCTGCGCGAGATGGCTGCCTGCGGCGCCGAGGTGATGCTGTGCGGCCACGGCTTGCCGATCTTCGGCGCCGACCGCATCCGCCAGGCGCTGACCGCAACCGCCGAACTGCTCGACAGCCTCGAGGCGCAGACGCTGGCGCTGATGAACCAGGGCCTGCCGCTCGACCGGGTGCTGCTCGACGTCGAGGTCCCCGAGCACCTCCGCCAGCTCCCCTACCTGCAACCGGTCTACGACCACCCCCAGTTCCTGGTCCGCAACATCTGGCGGCGGTACGGCGGGTGGTACGACGGCGAGCCGGACAACCTGCTACCCGCCCCGCGCGCCGAGCAGGCGGCCGAGTGGGTGGCGCTGGCCGGCGGCCTCGAGGCCGTGCTCCAGCGGGCCCAGGAACTGGCCGCGGCGGGCAACCTCCGCATGGCGTGCCACCTCGTCGAGTTCGCCGTTCTCCACGAGCCCGGATCCGCCGAGGCCCACGCCGTGCGGACGGAGGTCTACGCCGCCCGCAGCGCCGAGCAGGTGTCGTCGATGGCCCGGAACATCCTCGGCCACGCGGCCCGGGCCAGTGAGGCCGGTCGGCGCGATCTCGCTGCGACGTACGAGCCGGACTGAGCCACGGCCGCCGTAGGGGTCAGCCCTCGCGGCGATCGAGCTCGGCGACGAGGCGCTTCGTCGCGATCGACCGGTAGCTCTCCTCGATCCAGTCGCGCAGCAGCTCCTCCGGCGCCTCCGGCCGGTCGACCGGTACCGTCACCCAGCCGTGGCGGCCGAGCCCGTACGACGTCGGCGCCGCCCCCGGCGTCGCCAGGGCGTGATCGGCGGACTCCGGCAGCTTGACCGAGATCACCGGATGCTCGTCGCTACCGAAGAAGACGAAGATCTTCTTGCCGACCTTGGCGACGAAGTCGTCCTCCCACGGCATGTCGGCGAACGCGCCCGGCAGCGACAGGGCGAACTCCTCGAGGCCGGCGGTCGGCCCGGACCGCTTCGACGCCATCGGGCCATCATCGCGCTCGCGGTCACACCACCTCCACGCCGGGCTCTTACCTTCGCTCGCGACCATGCGGTCATGAAGCCAACGTCTCGACTGCTCGCCGGTGGGGCCGCGGCCCTCGGTGCGGGGATCCTCGCTGTCGGTCCGCTGCAGGCCCTCGCTCAGGACGACGACGGAGGATGGGTCGCCGACGCCCTCGACGAGCTCGTCGACGACGGCACCTTGACCCAGGCCCAGGCGGACGCCGTGGCGGACGCGCTCCAGGAGGCCCGCCCGGAGCGCCAGCCCGGGCGAGTCGGACCAGGGTGGGCGGGCAAGTTCCTGTTCGGCCCGTCGCTGCTCAGCGACGCGGCCGAGGCCATCGGTGTCGACGAGGACGAGCTGCTCGACGCCCTGCGCGAGGGCGAGACGATCGCCGACCTGGCCGAAGAGAACGACGTCGACCCGCAGACCGTGATCGACGCCCTCGTCGCCACGGTGCGGGAGCGCCTCGACGAGGCCGTCGCCGACGGCGACATCGAGCAGGACGCCGCCGACGAGCGGCTCGCCGACGCGACGGAACGGATCACCGAGTTCGTCAACGAGGGCTTCGAGCTGCGCGAGCGGCTGCCGTTCCCCCGTCCCGACGGTGACTGGCTCCACGACCGGCAGGACCGGTGGGGTCCGTGGCACCAGCGCGAGGACCGCGCCGGTGACGACGACACGACCGACGACCAAACCGATGACACGGAGTCGACGGACGACACCGCTCCCGACACGACCGCGCCGCCCACGACGGTCCCGGGCGGCGACTGACCCCGGGCGGGATCAGAGCCACTTCTTGCGGCGGAAGACCAGGTAGAGGACGCCGGACGCGCCGACCGACACTGCCGTCGACGTGATCACGCCCCACGTCTCTCCGGACCCGGGGTAGGGCACGTTCATCCCGTACCACCCGGTGACCAAGGTCGGCACCGCGATGATCGCGGCCCAACTGGTGATCTTCTTCACGATCGTGTTCTGCCGGAAGTCACGCAAGGTGACATTGACCTCGACGATCTGGCCGACGAGCTCGCGCAGGGCCTCGGCTTCCGACGCCACCCGGCTCGCCTCGCCCGCGGCGTCCCGCAGGTACGGCGTCACCCCCGGCGAGAACCGCTCCAGGTCGCGATCGGCCATCGAACCCAAGGCGTCGTTGAGCGGGCCGACCGTCCGGCGGAACTGGTTCAGCGACCGGCGCATCTCGAACCAGTGCCGCTGCTCGGCCGGTTCGATCGGATCGTCGGCGAAGACCCGGTCCGCAGTCGCGTCGTAGTACTCCTCGAATGCCTCGATGACGTCGCCGTAGCCGTCGAGGAGCTCGTCGAGCAGCCCGTACACCAACAGGCCGACACCGTGCTGGGACAGCTTCTCCTGGTTCCAGCGGGTCGCCGCCCGGTCGAGCAGGTCCCGGCGACCGTCGTGAACCGTCACCAACCAGCGGTCGCCGATGAAGACATCGAGCTCCTCGGTCTGGAGTTCGGCCTGCGCGGCGTCGAGCTCCACGGCGTGGCAGACGAGGAACAGGTGGTCGTCGTAGTGGACGTACTTGTCGCGTTGATGGCGCTCGAGGGCGTCCTCGACGGCGAGGTGGTGCAGCCCGAGTTCGCCCGCCAGGACGTTCATATCGTCGGGTGACGGGTCCTGCAGGTCCACCCACAGCGTGGCGCCGGTGATCCCGAGGAGGTCGGACACCTCGTCCAGCGTCGATCCCTCGACGGTCTTGTCGCCCTCGCCGTAGGCCCGCACGATCACCGTGGCCATCACACCTCGGGGGCTGCGCCCCCGAACCCCATCGCTGCCCGGCTCGCTGGCGCTCGCACGGCCAGCATGCGCTCGCTCATCGGTGAGAGGCTACGGCCCGTGGAGATCACGATCGTGGCCGGTGACATCGTCGAGCAGGACGTCGACGCAGTCGTCAACGCGGCGAACAGCGGCCTGATGGGCGGTGGGGGCGTCGACGGGGCGATCCTGCGGGCCGGCGGTCCGGCCCAGCGCGACGCCCGCCGGGCGCTCGTGGACCGGATCGGCTCCCTGCCGACGGGCGAGGCCGCGGCGTCCGACGCCGGGGCGATGAAGGCCCGCTGGGTCATCCACGTCGTCGGGCCGGTGTGGTCGGCCGGCGAGGACCGCCGCCACCTGCTCGCCTCGTGCTACCGCAACGCCCTCGCCGTGGCCGACGAGCTCGGCGCGCGAACTGTGGCCTTCCCGGCCGTGTCGGCGGGGATCTACGGCTGGCCGATCGACGACGCCGCCGACGTCGCCGTGCGCACCGTCGCCGAGACCCCGACCAAGGTCGCCGAGGTCCGCTTCGTCCTGTTCACCGCCGACGTGCTCGCCGAGTTCCACCGGGCGTACTCGGACCTCAGGACCGATTCTCTGTAGTTCTGGGATCGCCCAGCGATCCTGGGCTTCGTCAGAACCATCATTGGGCGACGAAGCGGTAGCCCATCCCGGGCTCGGTGATGAAGTAGCGGGGGCGGGAGCGGTCGGGCTCGAGCTTGCGGCGGAGGTGGGCCATGTGGACGCGGAGGTAGTTGCTCTCGTCGCCGTACGACGGACCCCACACGTCCTTGAGCAGCTGCCGTTGGGTGACCAGCTTGCCGGCGTGACGCACCAGCACCTCCAGCAGCTGCCATTCGGTCGGCGTCAGCCGCACCGGCTGCCCGGCCCCGTCGAGCACCCGTTTGGCCGACAGGTCGACGGTGAAGTCCGGGGTCGTCACGACGGCCTCCTCCTCGACCGGCGTGGCCCGCCGCACAGCCGCCCGCAGCCGAGCCAGCAGCTCGTCCATCCCGAACGGCTTGGCGACGTAGTCGTCGGCGCCGGCGTCGAGGGCGGCGACCTTGTCCCGCTCGGCCCCGCGCGCCGACAGCACGACGATCGGGACGTTGGTCCAGCCGCGCAGCCCGTCGATCACCTCCAGCCCGTCGATCCCCGGCAGCCCGAGGTCGAGGAGGACGACGTCGGGGTGGTGGCGGGCGGCGAGTTCGAGCGCCTGCTCGCCCGACTCGGCGGCATCGACCTCGTAGCCGCGAGCCTTCAGATTGGCGGCGAGGGCGCGCCGCATCGGCGCCTCGTCATCGACGACCAGGACCCGCGTCACACCTGCACCCTGGCCGCGGCACCGGCGATCGGCAAGCTGACGATCATCGTCGTGCCCCCGCCCGGCGTGTCGTCGATCGTGACCTCGCCGCCCATCGCCTCGACGAAGCCGCGGGCGATAGCAAGTCCGAGCCCGACGCCGGCCCCGTGGCCGTGGTGGTCGACGAGCCGCTGGAACGGCTGGAAGACCAGCTCCCGCTCGGCCGGCGGGATCCCCGGCCCGCTGTCGATCACGCAGATGTCGATCCGGTGATCCGGCCCGGCGCCGACCTCGCCGGCGGTGACCCGCGTGTCCGCACCGGGGGGCGAGGCGTTGGCGGCGTTGGCGATGAGGTTGGCCAGGGCCCGCTCGAGCAGGGCGGGGTCGGCGGCGACGGAGGGGAGCGTCTCGGCGACGTCGACGACCACGCCGGCGGCGTACGGGCCGAGGCTCGCCACCGCGCCGATGACGACCTCCTCCACCCCGGTCGGGCGAACGTCGACGGTCAGCGCCGCCGACTGCAGCCGGCTCATGTCGAGCAGGTTCCCGACGAGGGCCGTGAGCCGGTCGGTCTCCGACTCGATCGTGGCCAGGAACTCGGCCTCCGCCTCCGGCGACCACCTGATGTCGTCCTGGCGCAGGCTGGAGATCGCCGCCTTGATCGCCGCCAGCGGAGTGCGCAGGTCGTGCGACACGGCCTGCAGCAGCGCCGTCCGCAGGTCGTTGACGTGGGCGAGCTCGGTGGCCTTGCTCGCCTCGTCCTGGAGTCGCTGGGCCTCGGTGGCCGCGGCGAGCTGAGCGGCGAAGGCGTTGAGCACGCGCTGGTCGTCGGCGGACAGCGAACCGCCGGCCAACGCCAGGGTGACGCCACCGCCGAGCTCGCGGGACACGTCGGCGTCCTCGGGGCTCGTCGGCGGGTCGACCCCGGACGCGACCTGGACCGTCCACCCGTCGAGCCCGTCGTGGAGCAGGGCGGCGGAGCGGAACCCGAACGTGGCCCGGACCTGGCCGAGCATCTCCCGCAGCGAGCCAGGGGCCGCCATCGCCCCGGCCAGGGCGGCGAGCGCCTCGGCCTCGGCGCGCGCCCGGCCGGCCTGCAGCCGGCTCCGTCCCACCCGGTCGACGAGCACGGCGACGATCCCGGCCGCGAGCACGTAGACGACGAGGGCGATCACGTTCTCGGTCTCGTGGATCGTGAGCCGGCGCTGCGGGTCGGTGAAGTAGTAGTTCGCCAGCAGCGAGCCGACGAGGACCGCCGCCGTCGCCGGCAGGGCCCCGCCGACCAGCGCGACGACCATCGCCAGCAGGAGGTACAGCAGCAGCACGCTCGACAGCGAGAACGTGTCGCGGGTGTTGGCGAACAGCAACGTCAGCAGGGGCAGGCCGGCGGCGGCGATCGCCCAGCCCCACGCCTGGCGGCGGGGGGACAGCGGCGTGAGCACCGGCTTGAGCGCGGGGAGGCGACGCTCCCGTTCCCCAGGACCGTCCTCGTCCTGTGACGGCTCTTCGTCCGGCCGGTCGGAGATCACGTGGACGTCGATCGGGCCGGAGCGGCGGACGACCTTGTTGATCACCGACCCGCTGACGAGCTCCTGCCACCGGGACCGGTTGCTCGATCCGAGGACGATCTGGGTCGCGTTCTCCGACCGCGCCACCTCGACGAGCGCGGTCGCGATGTCGTTGCTGGTCACCCGCCGGTACTCGCCGCCGAGGTCCTCGAGCAGCTGGCGATGCGCGGCGACGCCGTCGTCGCTGCCGTCCGCCGGGCCGGACGCGAGCCCGGTGCCGTCGACGACGTGGACCCCGATCAGGTCGCCCTTGGTGCGTTCGGCGATGCGCGCCGCCCGCCGGATCAGGTGCCGCCCCGCGGGCGCGCCGGACAGCGCCACGACCACCCGCTCGCGCGTCTCCCACGGCTTGGTGATGCCGTGACGCTCGCGGTAGTCGTGCAGGGCGTCGTCGACCCGGTCGGCGACCCACAGCAACGCCAGCTCGCGCAGCGCCGACAGGTTGCCGACGCGGAAGTAGTTGCCGAGCGCGGCGTCGACCTTGTCGGGCGCGTAGATGTTGCCGTGCGCCATCCGCCGGCGAATGGCCTCCGGCGCCATGTCGACGAGCTCGAGCTGATCGGCCCGGCGGACGATGCGGTCGGGGACGGTCTCCCGCTGGCGCACGCCGGTGATCTGCTCGACGACGTCGTTCAGCGACTCGAGGTGCTGGATGTTCACCGTCGAGATCACGTCGATCCCGGCGTCGAGGAGTACGTCGACGTCCTGCCACCGCTTCTCGTTGGGCGAGCCGGGCACGTTGGTGTGGGCGTACTCGTCGACGAGCACCTGCTCGGGCCGGCGGCGCAGGATCGCGTCGAGGTCCATCTCCTCGAGGGTCGTCCCGCGGTACTCCACGGTCCGGCGGGGGATCACCTCGAGGTCGCCGAGCTGGGCCGCGGTCTGCGTCCGGCCGTGGTACTCGACGAAACCGACGACGACGTCGGTGCCGCGATCGTGGCGGCGCCGCCCCTCGTTGAGCATGGCGAACGTCTTGCCCACCCCGGGCGCGGCACCGAGGTAGATGCGCAGCGTGCCGCGACGTTCGGCCACGGCCCTCATTCTCACCCGTCGAGGGCGAGGTTCAGCTCCAACACGTTGACGCCGGGGTCGCCGAGGATGCCGAGCGGTCGCTGGGTCGTGTGGTCGTCGATGAGGGCGAGCACCTGGTCGAGCTCGAGGCCCCGTGTACTCGCCACCCGCGGCGCCTGGAGCTCGGCGTTGCGGACCGAGATGTGAGGGTCGAGCCCCGACGCCGAGGCCGTGACCGCGTCGACCGGCACCAGCTCCGTCGGGCCGAGGCCGTTCTCAGAGCGATAAGCAGCGACCCGGTCGGCCACGGTGGCGAGGAACTCCTCGTTGGTCGGGCCGAAGTTGGATCCGCTCGACGCCGCGCCGTCGTAGCCGTCGCCGGCCGCCGACGGGCGGGGGTGGAAGTACTCCGCGGAGGTGAACGGCTGGCCGATCAGCTCGGAGCCGACCACCACGCCGTTGCGCTCGATGAGCGAACCGTTGGCGGTGTCCTTCCAACCCAGCTGGGCGACCGCGGTCACCACGAGGGGATAGGCCAGCCCGCAGATCACGGTGAACGCGACGACGGCGAGGAACGCCGGGCGCATCTGGCGGACGAACACGCGCATCAGGAGACTCCGATCGCCGAGATGAGGAGGTCGATGAGCTTGATCCCGACGAACGGGGCGACGACCCCGCCGACGCCGTAGATCAGCAGGTTGCGGCGCAGCACTTCCGCCGCCGACTGGGGGCGGAACTTGACGCCCCGGAGGGCGAGCGGGATCAGGGCCACGATGATCAGGGCGTTGAAGATGACCGCCGACAAGATCGCCGTGCGCGGCGTGTCGAGGCCCATCACGTTGATCTCGTCGAGCGCCGGGAGCACCCCGGCGAACATCGCCGGGATGATGGCGAAGTACTTGGCGACGTCGTTGGCGATCGAGAACGTCGTCAGCGAGCCGCGGGTGATGAGCAGCTGCTTGCCGATCTCGACGACCTCGATCAGCTTGGTCGGGTTGGAGTCGAGGTCGACCATGTTGCCCGCCTCCTTGGCCGCCTGGGTGCCGGTGTTCATCGCCACCCCGACGTCGGCCTGGGCGAGGGCGGGGGCGTCGTTGGTGCCGTCGCCCGTCATCGCCACGAGGTTGCCGCCCTCCTGCTCGCGGCGGATCAGCGCCATCTTGTCCTCCGGCGTGGCCTCGGCGAGGAAGTCGTCGACCCCGGCCTCATGGGCGATCGACGCCGCGGTGAGGCGGTTGTCCCCCGTGATCATCACCGTGCGGATGCCCATCGCGCGGAGCTGGTCGAAGCGCTCCGTCATCCCCTCCTTCACCGTGTCCTTCAGCCGGATCACGCCGAGGATGCGCGGCACCTCGCCGTCGCGGCGATCGGACACCACCAGCGGCGTCGCTCCCTCGGTGGCGATCTGCTCCACGATCGGCAGCACCTCGAGGGGCACGATGCCGCCCGCGGCCTCGACCATCCGCTCGACCGTCTCCGCCGCGCCCTTGCGCACCTCCCGGGCCCGGTCACCGTCCGACGCGGGGAAGTCCATCCCGCTCATGCGGGTCTGGGCGGTGAACGGCACCATCGTCGCGCCGGGAACATCCGGTGCGGTCAGGTCGTAGCGGCTCGTGGCGAACTCGACGATCGAGCGCCCCTCCGGCGTCTCGTCGGCGAGGCTCGACGCCAGCGCGGCCTCGGCCAGCTCCCGTTCGGTCACCCCGTGCACCGGGACGAGCTCGGCCGCCTGGCGGGCGCCGTAGGTGATCGTGCCCGTCTTGTCCAGCAGCAGGGTCGTCACGTCGCCCGCCGCCTCGACGGCCCGTCCCGACATCGCCAGCACGTTGCGCTGGACGAGCCGGTCCATTCCGGCGATGCCGATCGCCGACAGCAGGGCGCCGATCGTGGTCGGGATGAGGCACACCAGCAGGGCGACGAGGACGATGATCTGCTGCTCGGCGTTGCTGTAGATGGCGAACGGCTGCAGCGTGACCGTCGCCAGCAGGAAGATGATCGTGAGCCCGGCGAGGAGGATCGACAGGGCGATCTCGTTCGGCGTCTTCTGCCGGTCGGCGCCCTCGACGAGGGCGATCATCCGGTCGAGGAACGTCTCGCCCGGCCGGGCCGTGATCCGCACGACGATCTCGTCGGACAGCACCCGGGTGCCGCCGGTGACCGCCGACCGGTCGCCGCCCGACTCTCGGATGACCGGCGCCGACTCGCCGGTGATCGCCGACTCGTCGACGGTCGCGATGCCCTCGATCACGTCGCCGTCGCTGGGGATCACCTGGCCGGCCGACACGACGCAGAGGTCGCCGATCTTGAGCTGCGTCGACGGCACCTCGACGAGCGCGCCGCCGTCGCGGCGGACGTGGGCGACGGTCTCGCTGCGCGTCCGGCGCAGTGTCGCCGCCTGGGCCTTGCCTCGCCCTTCCGCCATCGCCTCGGCGAAGTTGGCGAAGAGGACGGTGAACCAGAGGAACAGCACGACGAGGCCGGCGAACAGGTTCTGCGGGCCGGCGGCGTCGCCGACGTCGCGGAAGAACAGGATCGTGGTCAGCACCGACCCGACCTCGACGACGAACATCACCGGGTTCTTCGCCAGCGTGCGCGGATCGAGCTTGACGAGCGAGTCGAGGACGGCGCGCTTGACGATGGCGGCGTCGAACAGCGAGCCCGCGCCGGGCGGACGGCTGCGCACCTTCGGCGGACGGTCGGTCGGGACGAGGGTTCTGCTCACAGCGACAGTTGCTCCACGATCGGGCCGAGGGCGAGGGCGGGGAAGAACGTGAGGCCGGCGACGATGACGATCGCCCCGGTCACGAGCCCGCCGAACAGCGGGGAGTCGGTCGGGAAGGTGCCGGCGGTGGCCGGGACCCGCTGCTTGCGGACGAGCGAGCCGCCGATGGCGAGCGCCGGGATGATCAGGAAGAACCGGCCCATCAGCATGGCGAGCCCCTGGGTCACCGTGTACCAGTCGGTGCCGGTGCCCTGGCCGGCGAACGCCGAGCCGTTGTTGTTGGCGGCCGAGGTGTAGTTGTAGAGCACCTCGGAGAGCCCGTGGGGACCGGGGTTGAAGATCGTCGACGCCGCCGAGTCGAGCAGCACCGACGCGGCGGCGAACCCGAGCAGGGCGAGCGGCATCGCGATCAGGTAGAGGACGACGAGCTTCATCTCGGCGGCCTGGATCTTCTTGCCGAGGTACTCCGGCGTTCGCCCGACCATGAGCCCGGCGATGAAGACGGCGAGGAGGGCGTAGATCAGCATCCCCATCAGGCCGACGCCGACGCCGCCCGGGCTGACCTCACCGAACATCATGTGGGCCATCGGGAACATCCCGCCGATCGGGGTGAAGCTGTCGTGCATGCAGTTCACCGAGCCGTTCGACGTGCCCGTGGTCGTCGACGCCCACAGCCCGCACGTGGCCGGACCGAATCGCACGTCCTTGCCCTCGAGGTTTCCCCCGACGAGTTGCGCCGACGCGCCCTGGTCGACGCCGAGGGTCGTGAGGGCGGGGTTGCCCGAGGACTCGGCGACGATGGCGAACACGGTGAAGGCGAGCCAGATCCCGACCATCACGGCGAGCAGCACCCGGGCCTGCTTCTTCGAACCGATCATGACGCCGTAGGTCACGACCAGGGCGAGGGGGATCACGATGATCGCCCACGTCTCGACGAAGTTGGTGAAGGCGTTGCTGTTCTCCAACGGGTGGGCGGAGTTGGTGTTGAAGAATCCACCGCCGTTCGTGCCCAGCTGCTTGATCGCGATCTGGCTGGCGGCCGGGCCGCCGGGGATCGACTGCGTCCCGATCTCCGCGGCCACGGCGCCGTCGACGGGCGTGGCATCGGTGAGCCCGCGGAAGTTCTGCACCACCCCGCCGACGGAGAGGAGGAGGGCGACGACGAACGCCATCGGCAGCAGGATCCGCAGCGTGGTGCGGGTCAGGTCGACCCAGAAGTTCCCCAGCGTGCGACGGCCGCGCCGGGCGATGCCACGGATGATCGCCACCACCACCGCCATGCCGGCGGCGGCGGACACGAAGTTCTGCACCGCCAGCCCGACCATCTGGGTGAGGTGGCTCATCGTCAGCTCCGGGCTGTACCACTGCCAGTTGGTGTTGGTCATGAAGCTGACGGCGACGTTGAACGCGCCGAGCGGTGCCACGCCCGGGACGTTGGTCGGGTTGAAGACGAGCCCGCCCTGCCACCGCTCGAGGGCGTACACGGCGAGGAACGAGAACACGCTGAAGGCGAGTAGCGAGATCGCGTAGACGTTCCAGCGCTGTTCCCGCTCGGGGTCGACTCGCAGCACGCGGTAGATCAACCGCTCGACGGGGGCGAAGATCCGGTCGCCCGGCGAGGAGCCGTCGGGACGGGCGCCGTAGACCGCCGCCATGTAGCGACCGAGCGGCGGCACCGTCACGCCGAGGACGACGAGCAGGGCGAGCAGTTGGAAGAGACCCGCACCGGTCATTGGAGCACCCCGTTCCGATGCGAGCGAGCGAGCGCCAGCGAGCGAGTGGCCAGCAACGGCCTGCGTGGCCGGGGAACGCCGTGATTAGTCATCAGAACTTCTCGGGACGGACCAGGACGATCACGAGGTAGATCGTGAGGAGCACGGCGAGCCCGAGCCCGACCCAGTTGTCGACCGCCGAGGCGACGATCATCGACTCACCGCCTCCTCGTTCGACCGCGCATCCGGTGACACCGACTCGACCTCGACCGGGTCGGGGCCGATGATCCGATCGCACCACCACACGTAGGCGATGCAGAGGGCGAAGAACGCCGCGATCGTCAACAGCATCAGGAGGTCCCTCATCAGATCTCTTTCTGTTCGGGCGACCAGACGGTCGCGACCTGGTCGGCGATGGCCACCGCGACCACCCGCTCCTCGAGCGACGCCGGTACGCCGGGCGTGGGGACCAGCACGAAGCGGCCGACCTCCCGACCACGGGCGAGCACCGGCAGGTCCACTCCACTCTCCGGGAGCTCGAACCCCGCACGGTGGCCCGTACGGGCGAAGCGGATGACCGGCTGGAGCTCGATCGAACCGTTGCGGCCGAGCCGCGGGCGGACGGTCGGGTCCGTGAACGGCATCGCCTCGAACCGGCTCTCGCGCAACGTCAACAATCCGCGGAGCTCGTCCTGCGCAGTGCCGATCACGGTCGCGACATCGGCGCCGGACGCGGCGACCTCGGCGACCCGGTGGATGCGGTTGATCTCCGACCGGGCGTCACTCGCCCGGTGACGGGCGCGGCGCCCCGATGAGGCGAGGGTGCCGACGATCACGCCGGCGATGAGCAAGAGGATCGTGGTCTCGACGTCGTCGCGAGAGTCGATCGTCAAGGAGAGGTACGGCCGCGTGTGAAAGAAGTCGAACGAGACCACCGCGGCGAGCGCGGTGATGATGCCCGCGACCCGGCCGCCGAGGGCGGCGACGACCACGACGACGATCATCAGGATCAGCGCCGCGTTGGTCTGTTCGAACACCCCTCGGGCCGTGGCCAGCACGGCGGCGACGCCGACCGCCGCGGGGATGCCGATCGCGACACCGATGACGAGCCCGGTCGGGTCGATCCCCGGCTCACGCGGCGGCGTCGGTGAAGTGGCCATGAGAGGCAGCCAAGCACCGAGCTGGCCGCTGAGCCCGGGCTTCACGCACCATTAGCGCGCCCGGGCCGAATCGTGACGGCGCCTTCACGGGGGTGAAGACGCCGTTGAGATCAGCCGGCTCGGCGTTAATGATCCGTGAAGGTCACGGTGCGTCCGGCGGGCGGGGCGGTTTGGTGGGGCGGATGTCCGTGGGAGCCGCGTCGCTGGTGAAGCGGGTGCTCATCGGCACGCCGATCGCGACGGCTGAGGAGCAGCACCAGCGGCTGAACAAGCGCGTCGCGCTCCCCGTGTTCGCCTCGGACGCGATCTCTTCCACCGCCTACGCGACCGACGAGATCCTCGTCGTCCTGCTGATCCAGGCGGGCGTCGGCGCGGCGGCGTGGGGCCGGCTGGTGCCCATCGCGATCGTCGTGGCGGTCCTCCTCGTGATCGTCGTCGCCTCGTACCGCCAGACCATCCACGCCTATCCGTCCGGCGGCGGGGCCTACATCGTGTCGCGCGAGAACCTCGGAGAGACGCCCTCCCTCGTTGCCGGCGCGTCGCTGCTCACCGACTACATCCTCACCGTTGCCGTCTCGGTCGCCGGTGGCGTGCTGGCGATCCAGTCGGCGTTCGAGTTCGACTCGCGATGGCGGGTCCCGCTGTGCCTGGGACTGATCGCGGTGATGACCGTCGCCAACCTGCGCGGCGTGCGCGAGTCGGGCTCGTTGTTCGCCCCGCCGACGTACCTCTACATCGTGATGCTCATCCTGCTGATCTCGGTCGGGCTGTACCGGATCTTCGTCCAGGACATCGGCCCGATCCCGGAGTCGATGCTGTCCGGTGAGGGCCGCGAGCTGGCCGAGGGCACGAGCGCGCTGACGATCCTGATGCTGCTCCGCGCCTTCTCCTCCGGCGCCGTGGCGCTGTCGGGCGTGGAGGCCGTCTCCAACGGTGTGCCCGCCTTCCGCCGGCCGGAGAGCCGCAACGCGGCGGCGACGATCACGATCATGGCGACGATCCTGGGCACCACGTTCATCGGCGTGTCGGTGCTCGCCTCCCACCTGCACCCCTATCGGGGCGAGAACGACCCGACCGTGATCGCGCTCATGGCCGAGTACCTCTACAACGGCAAGGGGATCCTCTTCTGGCTCACCCAGCTGGCGACGTTCGCGATCCTGATCCTCGCCGCCAACACGGCGTACGCCGACTTCCCCCGGCTGTCGTCGATCATCGCCCGGGACGGCTACCTGCCGCGCCAGCTGGCGAACCGCGGCGATCGCCTGGTCTTCTCCAACGGGATCATCTTCCTCGCCCTGATCGCGGGGATCCTCATCGTCATCTTCAACGGCAACATCTCGTCGCTGATCCCGCTGTACGCGTTCGGGGTGTTCACCGGGTTCACGCTCAGCCAGGCCGGGATGGTGGTCCACCACTACCGGCTGCGCGAACCCCGCTGGCGCGTCTCGGCGGTGGTCAACGGCATCGGCTGCGTCGCCACTGGTGTCGTCGCCGCGGTCGTCGTGATCTCCAAGTTCACCGAGGGGGCGTGGATCCCGGCCGTGCTGATCCCGGTGTTCGTGCTCGCCTTCCGTTCGATCGCCCGCCACTACCGCCGCGTGGGCGAGGCCGTCCGGGTCGACACGGAGTTCATGCCCGCCCGCAAGACCCACCTCGTCGTCGTGCTCGTCGGATCGGTCAACCGCGGCGTGATCGAAGCCGTGCAGTACGCCCGGTCGCTCGCCCCTGAGCGGCTGATCGCGGTGTCTGTGGTCAGCAACGCCGAGGAACAGCAGGCGCTCGCCGACGCCTGGGACGCCCACCGGATGCCGGTTCCGCTGCACACGATCGCCTCGCCCTACCGCGAGCTCACCCGTCCCGTGCTCGAGTACCTCGACGAACTGGACGCGGAGAACCCCGACGACGTGATCACGGTGGTGATCCCGGAGTTCGTGACCGACTGGAAGCAGCAATGGCTGCACAACCAATCGGCACTCGCGCTGAAGGTCCGCCTGCTCTACCGGCCGAATACGGTCGTGACGTCCGTGCCGGTGCACATCGAGGGAAACCTGTCCGGTCCCTGACCACGTTCCGCGATGAGTATTGAGGGTCGCGCACGGTCTGACCGTGCACCGCCCGTCCCGCCACCCCAAGGAGCCCCCAGCATGACCGTTCGTCGCGTTCCCCGGCCACGCCGCATACTGCCTGCGCAGCTGATGGCCGCTCGCTCGCTGGCGCTCACTCGCTCGCATCGGCACACGGTGCTCCCATGACCACGAGCGAGTCCGCCCCCTCGGCGATCCGATCGGTGGCCCTGGTCCGCCAGTTCACCGAGTTGACCGCCGTCGACGGCGTCGACCTCGACGTGCGGGCGGGCGAGATCTACGGCTTCCTCGGCCCCAACGGCGCCGGCAAGTCGACCACCGTACGGATGCTCTGCACGCTGCTCGCCCCCACCAGCGGGGAGGCGACCGTCGCCGGGTACGACGTCGCCCGCGACCCCGGCGCGGTCCGGCTGCGCATCGGCGTCGCCCTCCAGGAGGCCGCCCTCGACCCCCGCCAGACGGGCGCCGAGCTGCTCCGGCTGCAGGGCCTCCTCTACGGGCTCTCGCGGAGCGAGGCGAACCGGCGGGTCGGCGAGCTCGGTGAGCTGATCGATCTGGTCGACGCCCTCGACCGGCCGATCAGCACGTACTCGGGCGGGATGCGGCGCCGCCTCGATCTGGCCGCCGCGCTCGTCCACAACCCCGAGGTCCTGTTCCTCGACGAGCCGACCACCGGTCTCGACCCGGTCAGCCGGGCCCGGGTGTGGGAGGAGGTGCGCCGGCTCAACACCGAGCTGGAGATGACGATCTTCCTCACCACCCAGTACCTCGAGGAGGCCGACTCGCTGGCCGACCGCGTCGGCATCATCGATCGCGGGCGCATCGTCGCCGAGGGGTCGCCGGCGGAGCTCAAGCGCACGGTGGGGACCGACCTCATCATCATCCGCGTCGACGGCGACGGCGATGCGGTGTGCCCGGCGATCTCCCGGGTGCCCGGCGTCCTGTCCGTCGACTCCAGGGGCTCGGAGGTGGTGGTGTCCACCCACGACGGGTCGGCGACGGTGAGCCCGGTGGCGGTGGCGCTCAGCGCCTGCGAGGTCCGGGTACGCGACCTGACCCTGCGCACACCCACCCTCGACGACGTGTTCCTCGAGCTCACCGGCGGCCACATCCGACACACCAACGGCGACGAGGAGGGCACGTCATGACCGCCGAGACCACCACCATCCCCGGCCCGCTCCCGGCCGTCCACGCCCGCCCCGCCGGGCTCGTCCCCGACACGGCGGCGATCGCCGGGCGGGCGCTGCGGGCGATCCCCCGCGACCTCGAAGCGGTGATCCCGCCGATCTTCATCGCCCTGTTCTTCTTCCTCGTCAACATCGGCACCTTGTCCAACCTCACGGAATCGCAGATCCCCGGGTTCGACTTCAAGGCGTTCCAGCTGCCGACCGCGATCCTGCTCGGCGTGACGGGTGTGTCCCGGGCGCCGGCGCTCGTCCTCGACGTGCAGGACGGCTACTTCGACCGGCTCCTGTTGACTCCGATCCGCCGGCTGGCGATCCTGCTCGGCCACATGGCGGCCGACGTGGCTGTCGCCTGCGCGCTGATCATCCCGATCGTGATCGTGGGGTTCATCGTGGGCGTGCGGTTCGAGACCGGACCGCTCGGCGTGCTCGCCTTCATTCTCATCGGCGCCCTGTGGTGCCTGGCGTTCACCGGCTTCGGCTACGCCATCGCGCTCAAGACGGGGAACCCGGCGGCGGTCAACTCGAGCTTCCTGTTGTTCTTCCCGTTCCTGTTCCTGACCACCTCCTACGTGCCGCGTGAGGAGCTGTCCGGCTGGCTCGACACGGTGGCGGCATGGAACCCGGTCACGTACCTCCTCGAGGGGATGAGGTCGCTGATCATCGAGGGGTGGGAGTGGGACGACCTCGGTGCCGCGATGCTCGCCATCGTCATCGTCGGCTCGGTCAGCATGACGCTGTGCTTCGCCGCCCTGCGCGGCCGCATCTCGCGAGGCGGCTGACTCGCATATAGTGGACGTCGTCCACTATGTCGCAGACCGTCGAGCGGATCAGAGCCTTCAACCGGGAGTGGACCGAGCAGCTCGGTCTGCTCGGCCGCGGGCTACTCGACACCCCGCACTCGCTCGCCGAGGCTCGGGTCCTGTTCGAGCTGGCCCAGCGGCGGGACTGGGAGCAGCTCGAGCTGCGCCGGCGGATGGGGATCGACGCCAGCTTCCTCACCCGGGTGCTCAACCGGCTCCAGCGACAGGGGCTGGTGGAGACGTCACGCTCCGCCGAGGACGGGCGCCGCCGCCGGGTCCGCCTCACCGCGGCGGGGCGGCAGGCCGCCAAGCTGCTCGACCGGCGGTCGAGCAAGCAGATCGAGCAGCTGATCGGTCCCCTCTCGCCGCGCCAGCAGGGGGAACTGGTCGAGGCGATGACGGTGATCTCGGCCCTGCTGCGACCCGGCGGTGGTGAGCGCACCGTCGTCGTCCGTGAGCTCGAGATCGGCGACCTGGGCTGGGTGATCGACCGCCACGGAGCGGTCTATGCCGACGAGTTCGGCTGGGATCAGGACTTCGAGGGCCTCGTCGCTCGGATCGTCGCCGACTACCACGCCAACCACCGGCCGGGTTACGAGAACGCCTGGATCGCCGAGGTCGACGGCGCCCGGGCCGGGTGCGTGTTCTGCTGCCGGCGCGACGAGAAGACGGCGCAGCTGCGGATCCTGCTCGTCGAGCCGTGGGCCCGCGGCCTCGGCATCGGGAGCCGGCTGGTCGACACCTGCATCGACTTCGCCCGCGATGCCGGGTACCCGAAGGTGATGCTCTGGACCAACGACGTGCTCGTGTCGGCCCGGCGGATCTACGAGGCCGCCGGCTTCCAGCTGGTCGACAGCGAGCCCCACCACAGCTTCGGCCACGACCTCGTCGGCCAGAACTGGGAGCTCGACCTCAGCTGAGCGCGCGGTCGCCGGCCGGGAGGAACCGGCGGGGGTGGCGGCCGTCGACGTAGCCCATGAACGGCGGGTAGATGTTGTAGCCGAGGAGCTCCTGCAGCCGCTCGGGGAGGGTGGCGACGAGCTCCGGCGGGACGCCGATGACGTGGTTCTCCTGCGGCCGCAGCCACCCGGCGACGTACTCGAGGATCACGCCGAGGCGCGGCGCGCCAGTGCGGTTGGCGCCGCCGCCGTGGAGGACGCTGCCGAGGTAGAACGCCACACTGCCCGCCGGCATGACCGCTTCGACGATCGGGTCGTCGGGCCCGGGCGGGCGGTCCCGCTCCCAGCGGTGGCTGCCGGGGACGATGCGGGTGGCGCCGTTCTCGGTCGTGAAGTCGTCGAGGGCCCAGATCGTGTTCAGTACGACGTCGGCGTGCGGGTTCGGGATCGGGTACACCTGGTCGTCGCGGTGGAGGGCCTGGGCCGGCTCGTCCGGGCCGATCTCGATTCCGGTGGGCGCGCTGAGCTGGCACGGCCCGAGCATCTGCTCGGCCACGCCGAGCACGACCGGGTGGATCGCCCACTCGTCGAACGCCCGGGTCTTGGCGAAGAGCCGGTAGATCCGCCGGGTGGCGAAGCCCTCGAAGTCGTTGCGCCCGGTCGGCGTGGCGTCGAGGACGGTGCGCAGCTCGGCTTTCGTCGCCGCCACCTGACGCGGCATCCATCACGCTGGTGACGATGGTGTACCCATCGCGACCCAGGTCTTCGACGACCGAGAGGGCGTCGAACTCGGACATTGCACCATTCTGGCGTCGCTCTGTCGTTTGGAACCAACCACATCGGGCCGTTACTAAACGACAGTTCGGGATTTCAGCGGTCGATGATCCCTTCGAGCGAGATGTACGGGACGTCGCTGTAGGCCTCGCGCCGTTGGAACCGCCAGCCGGCCGGGGTGCGGACGAGCTCGTCGACGTAGTGGCCGAGCATCTCGAACACCGGGGCGTCGGTGTCGCTGCGGGTGACGTACCCCCAGTTGCTCAGCGCCGAGGCGGTGTCGCCGTGGACCTCGACCACCGGGTTCATCACCAGGTGGTACGTCCGCTCGCGGTCGCTCTCGTACACGTCCAGCGTGCGCACGAGCAGGTCCTCGATCTCGGCCGGCCCGGTCGCCAAGCCGAGGTTGCCCACCCACACCGCGTCGTCGGTGAACAACGTCGCGTAGGCCTTGAAGTCGCGGGCGTCGAGGTGCCGCTTGTACTCCATGAACAGGCCCCAGATGGCGTCCTTGTCCTCGAGCACGCGCAGCCGGGCGGTGAGGTCGTCGAGCCGGGTGGCCGGCGGCTCGGCCATCGGCGAGCGGCCCATCGCCCGGGTGATCTCGTGGCGACGGATCTTCCACGTCCCGTCTTCCCGCACCAGGTCGTCGAGGTAGCGGCCGGACTGCAGGATCGTCGGGACCGCGTCCGGATCGGTGGTGAGGTAGTACCAGACGACGGTCGCCGTGGCGGTGTCGCCGTCGACGTGGATGTCGTGGTTGGCGGTGACGTGGATCGCCGGCGGCAGGTCGCCCCGCACCTGCGGGCCGAGGTTCTCGTCGAGGATCGCCTCGATCGCCGTCGGCCCGACGGCGTCGCCGAGCTGGGCGGCGAGCACGCCATCGCGGGCGAAGAGGCTGGCGTACCCGGCGTGGTCGCCGGAGTCGAGGTAGCGGGCATAGTCGACGAAGATCTGGCGGATCTCCTCGCGGTCCTCGAGCAGCTGCAAGCGGTTCTCCATCACGATCCTCCGTAGTGCGGGAGCGGCGCCGACGTGCACAGGACCGGCATCGTGTGCACCGTCGTCGAGGTGGTCAGGTACAGCGTGCGCAGGTCGGGACCGCCCCAGCACAGGCTCCCGCACACCTCCGGCGTACGGATGATCCCGAGCCGCTCACCGTCAGGGTTGAACACCCAGACTCCGCCGGGACCGGTCGTCCAGACGTTGCCGAACTCGTCGCACTCGATCCCGTCGGGCGACCCGCCCTCGATCGTGCCGCCGATCCCCTCGGCCAGCACCCGTCCGTTGACCAGCGTGCCGTCGTCGGCGACCTCGAACACCTTGATGTGGGCGCGGGGCGAGTCGTTGACGTAGAGCAGTGATTCGTCGGGGCTGAAGCACAACCCGTTGGGCTGCTCGAACTCGTCGCGGTCGCAGACCAGCTCGGCCTCGCCGCCCTCGTGGGCCACCCGGAAGACCGGCTTGAACCCGAGCAGCGGCACCCGCTCGCAGCCGATCCAGTCGTTCCACCGCCCGTAGTCGGGGTCGGTGAAGTAGATGTAGCCGTCGCGGGCCCGGGCGACGAGGTCGTTGGGGCTGTTGAGGTACACGCCTTGGTGGTGGAAGCACACCGTCTCGTGCAACCCGTCGGTGTGGAAGCGGGTGATCGAGCTGGAGACGTGCTCGCACACGATCAGCCGGCCCTCGACGTCGAAGGCCATCCCGTTGCCCTTGAACGTCGGGTACATCACCAGCTCCATGCCACCGGCCTCGGTCCAGCGGAACCGCTTGTCGCCCGGGATGTCGCTGAAGTACAGGGCCTGTTCGGCCACGCTCCACACCGGGCCCTCGCTGAACTCGTAGCCCTCGCCGATCTTCGTCAGCATGGCGTCGGGGCTGACGAGCTTCTCGAACTCGGGCCGATCGGATTCGACGACGGTCATGTCAGCACCCCCTACGCGCCTCGCTCCGGCGTCCGGCGAACCATATACGATCCGCGGCGATGCAGACGTCGGCGGCGGTGCTCTGGGAGGTCGGCACGCCGTGGTCGGTCGAGGAGATCGAGCTCGACCCGCCGCGACACGGCGAGGTGCTCGATCGAGCTGCGGGCGGCCGGGATGTGCCACACCGACGATCACTACCGGACCGGCGACATGGTCACCGGGCTCCCGCTCGTCGGCGGGCACGAGGGTGCCGGCGTCGTCGTCGAGTGCGGACCCGGCGTGCGCCGACTCGAGGTGGGCGACCACGTCGTCCTCAACTTCATGCCGATCTGCGGCGAGTGCCCGAGCTGCGCCGCCGGCCGCTCCCGACTGTGCGACCGGGGCGCGGCGATGGGCACCGGGCTGCAGATCTCCGACGGCACGTCGCGGCACCACGCCCGCGGCCAGGACCTCCACGTGCTGTGCTGCATCGGCACGTTCGCCCGCCACACGGTCGCCCACGAGGACAGCTGCGTGCGGGTCGAGCCCGACATCCCGTTCGAGGTCGCTTGCCTGATGAGCTGCGGCGTGCCGACCGGGTGGGGCTCGGCGGCCCGGGCGGCCGAGATCGGCCCGGGGGACACCGTCGCCGTGGTCGGGTGCGGCGGACTGGGATCGAGCGCGATCCAGGGCGCCCGACTGGTCGGGGCGCGGAACATCGTTGCCATCGACCCGGTCGAGTTCAAGCGGGAGAAGGCGGGTGAGTTCGGGGCGACCCACGCCGCCGAGTCGATGGCGGACGCGCTCGGCCTGGTCACCGACCTCACCGCCGGGCGGATGTGCAACGCCGTTGTGATGACGATGGGCGTCGGCGACGGCGCGCTCGTGGCCGACGCGATGGCGCTCGTCGGCAAGGGCGGCACGGTCGTCCTGACCAACGCCCATCCCGAGCACGAGACGTCGATCAACATCCGCCTCGCCGACGTCACGATCATGGAGAAGCGGCTGGTCGGGTCGGTCTTCGGCGCCGCCAACGCCCGCTCCGACATCCCGATGCTGCTCGACCTCTACCGCGCCGGCCAGCTCGACATCGAGGGCCTGATCACCCGCACGTACCCGCTGGAGCGGATCAACGACGGCTACGCCGACCTGCTCGCCGGCCGGAACATCCGCGGCGTCCTCGACCTCAGGCGGTCGACCGCGACTTCGGGGTGAGGAGGTCGCCGACGGGTTGGCAGTCCCAGCTGCGGAACTGGATCTGGCGGAAGAACTCGGGCAGGACGACGTCGCCGGTCTCGATGCGGCGGCTGAGGTCGGTGCGCCACGTCGACATCGGCCCGGCGTAGTGGTACAGGGCGAGGTGCTGCTCGGGCCCGACGTGCTCACCGGCGACGACCTCACGCACCCGATACCGCTGGGCGCTGACGAAGTCCGGGCTCTCGATGTTCTCCTGGGCGTGGGTGACGTACCAGGCGTGGTAGTCCTCGTCGGAGATGCCGTCGGGCGGCTGGCTGTAGACCAGGTACAGGTTGTGCGTCATCGCTGAGCTCCTCCGGTGATCTCGGTGCCGTTCCACGAGCCGAACCGGACCTGCGGGAACCAGTCGGGCAACGGCAGTCGGTCCTGCTTGTCGACATAGCTGCTGGCGTCGCCCATCCCCGCCGCCTCGAGGTTGGCCAGCGCGACATCGGGCGGCGCGTCGAGCTCGTACAGCGACAGGTAGCGGTACCCGCCGGTGTGCTCGGCGCCGACGACGCCCTCGACCCGGTAGCGGGTCGCCGCGCGCCAGCCGTCGACGGCGAGGATCTCCTCGACGTGCTGGTCGTACCAGGCGTTGAACTCGTCGTCGGACACGCCGGCCGGCGGATCGCTGAACACGAGATGGATGTACGTCGTCACGGCTTCCCCCCAGGTCGGCCGCATCGTATACGATCGGTCGGGCGTCACGAACGGGGGTAGGGGATGATCGTCGAGGTCGATTCGCCGGCGTTCGCCGAGCTCATCGACCCAGCGGCCGAGCTCACCATGCTCGGCTCGGGCTACGAGTTCTCCGAGGGACCGGTCTGGAACTCGCACGAGCAGGCCCTCTACTTCAGCGACATCCCCGGCGACGCGCGGTGGCGGTGGACCGTGCTGGCAGGCATGGAGCTCGCCGCCCAGCCGACGTTCAAGGGCAACGGCCTCGCCTACGACGTCGACGGCAGCCTGCTCGTGTGCGAGCAGGTCTCGAGCTGCCTCACCCGCATCCGGACCGACGGCCGGCGCGAGCTCGTCGCCTGGGAGTACGAGGACGTCTACCTCAACAGCCCCAACGACGTCGTCGTGCGGTCCGACGGGAGCATCTACTTCACCGACCCCGACTACGGCCGCTGGAACGACTGGATCGGGTGCAAGCGGGCGTTCGTCCGCGACTTCAAGGGCGTGTACCGCGTCCCACCCGGCGGAGGCGACGTCGAGCTGGTGTCGGCACGGGACGAGTTCGAGGAGCCCAACGGGCTGTGCTTCTCCCCCGACGAGTCGCTGCTGTACGTCAACGACTCGCCGCGGGCCGAGATCAAGGCCTACGACGTCGCCGCCGACGGGTCGCTCTCCAACTGCCGGCTCCTCCGCGGCGGCATCGGGCGGGGCGAGATGGGCGAGGGCAACCTCGACGGGATGGAGTGCGACGAGCACGGCAACATCTGGACGTCCGGGCCGGGCGGGGTGTGGGTGCTCGACCCGACCGGCGAGCGCATCGGGGCGATCCGGACGCCCGAGGTATGCGGCAGCGTCGTGTTCGGCGGGCCCGACCTGACGACCCTGTTCTTGACGACCACGACAACCGTCCACTCGATGCCGACCAACGTCCGGTCGGCTCCCCTCCCGTGAGTGCGGCGGAGACTGCACGGAAGGGAGTCGATCGCGTCGTTCAGAGGAGCAGACCCGGTTCGGCACGGCGGCGGCTCCAGCCGCTTCGCCGGCCGCATTGAAAGGAGACCCCATGTACAAGGTGGTTTGGCTGGCGCGCTTCCCCGCCGGCAGCGATCGCGCCGAGATGAGCGCGTACTGGACCGAGGAGCACGGGCCCCGGTTCGCCAAGGTCCCCGGTGTGGAGCGCTACGTGCAGAACCACGCCATCGCCCCGATCGCCGACGACGGCATGGGCGAGACGCCAGTCAACTTCGACGGCTACTCGTGTGCCTGGTTCACCAGCCGCCCGGCGTTCGAGGCGGCGATGACGTCACCGGAGTGGATCGAGACCGTCGAGGACGGGGCCAACGTCTTCGACATGGAATGGCTGTGGGGCAAGAGCGCGGCCCTCACCGAGTACGTCATGCGCGGCGAGCCGTCCCACTTCCCGCTCGACGCGGGCCGCAAGCAGTTCAAGGTGGTGTGGTTCACCCGCTTCAAGGGCGACCGGGAACTGCCCGATTCGCAGGACTACTGGCGCAACCACCACGGCCCGCTCGCCCTGCGCGAGCCGCTGATGCTGCGGTACACCCAGAACCACGTGCGGGCCGCGCTCGGCGCGGGCGGCGAGACCAGCGATCCGGTCGACTTCGACGGGTTCTCGGAGTCGTGGTTCGCCGACCAGGAGTCGTTCGAGCAGGCGATGCTCACCGAGCCGTGGCGGGACCTGGTCGAGGACGGCGGGATCATCTTCGACATGGAGTACCTGTTCACCGGCATGAGCGCGGTGCTCGACGAGCGGATCATCGTCCCCTGAGCCCCCGAGAGGAGCAATCGATGTACAAGGTGATCTGGCTCACCAGGTTCCAGCCCGGCATGGATCGCGACGAGGTGCTGCGCTGGTGGCGCGGCCCCCACGCCGAGCTCGCCGCGGCGACGCCCGGAATGGTCCGGTACGTCCAGAACCACTGGGTCCACCCGCTCGACGGCGACACCCACCTGCCCGGCGGCACCAGGGCGTTCGACGGCCACGCCGAGCACTGGTTCCCGAGCCGGGAGGCGTACGAGGCGGCAATGGTCAGCGAGCAGTGGCGCCGTACGGTCGCCGACGGCCCGACCGGCTTCGACGCCGCCACCCTGGTCGGGGGCGTGATCGAGGAGCGGGTGATCTCGTGGGACGACACCCTCGACGGCCGCACCTATCCCGAAGGAGTCGACGGCCCGGCCACCTGAGACCGCTCCCGGACGGACCACTTCGTCGGAAGGAGTACTCTCCGCGCGATGGGCGTGAGCGAGCGAGTCTTCGAGCGAGCGAACCATCAAGCACGGTCTTCGGCTCATTGGTGCACCATTCCCGAACCGAACCCGTCGCACACCGACAGGGTGCACCAATGCGCGGTCGGCTCGGGTGTGATTGAGATGGCCGGCGCCGGGGAATAGGGAGCACGGGGACGATGTCTAGAACAGCGCATCCGTGGCGAGCGGGCCTCGCGGCAGCGGTGGCGGTGGCGGCCTGCGCCACGTCAGTCGCGGTGTCGACCCCGACAACGGCGGCCACGTCACCATGCGGGTCCCTCGGACGGCTGCGTGCGTACCAACTGAACGACCGCTGCGACTACGGCCTCCTCGATCCGACGTTGGTCACCGACTCGGTGCTCCTCGCCGCCCTCCGTCAGGCCGGTCTGTTCGCCACGTTGTCGCTGTGCCTCGGTCAGGGCCTCGCCGCCGTGGTGGCGGTGCCCGACGAGTTGCTGGTCACGGCGTCGAGCGCTGACCGGCTGGACGAGGCGGTGGACGAGGTGAGCCAGCGGCTCAACGGCTCGGTAACGGCCGTGACAACGCTGAACCCGCTCGCCGCGCTCCTCAGCCTCCGCGGCGGCCTCCTCAGCGAGGCCTTCCTCCGCCAGATCGTGCCCACGCTGCAAGGACGAGGGTTCAGCACCGACTTGAACTATCTCGAGGCCGCACTGCCGCACTACCGGTTCCGGCCCGCGGACAACCCGGTCGAGGCGAACGACCCAGGGCCCGGCGCCGGCGGTGCAGGACGGGTCCTCGTGATCGACTCGCCCGCCGACGATCCCGACGCCGCACCGGGAGTGGAGGCGATCGGTCCACTGGTGGACTACGACGTCGACGGCAACGGCCTCGTCGACGAGGATCACGGCCACGGCATCTACGTCGCCTCGCTCATCGAGCGCCTGGCCCCCGGGGCCGAGGTGGTGCTGGCTGGAGTCAACGGAGGGCACCTCGCCGATTCGGCCCGCTGGTCGCCGATGCTGTTCTCCGACGCCGACGTGATCACCGCCCTCGGCCAGGCCTTCGAGCTGACGGCCACCGGCGTCGAGCACCCGTTCGACGTCGTCAACCTGTCGCTGGGCGGCGCCGGCTGCGGCGCTATCGGCAGCCGCTTCGCCCTCGGTCGCTTCCTGCGCGACCTCGCCGACCTCTCGGCCAATACGACCGGCGTGCGACCGGTCTACGTTGCCGCGGCGGGGAACGACGGCGGCGACGTCAAACAGTTCCCGGCGGCGTGGCGAGACGGGCCCACGATGCAGACGGCCGCCCTGCTCGTGGACCTGGTGAGTGCACCGGGCGTCGGTGATGAGGTCCGCGCCATCCACGAGTCGCTCCGGACCGACCTGGTCGCCGTCGGCTCGTGGACCGGTGGTCGGCGGGATTCGTTCTCCAACTGCGGCGCGTGGGTGAACGCAGTTGCGGCCGGGAAGAACACCGTCAGCCGCTACCCCAGCCCAACGGACTGGGCGAGATGGAGCGGCACGAGCTTCGCCACGGCACGGGTCAGCGCGGCCATCGCCAATGGCCAGGGCGTCACCGATGTCAGGATCGGTAACGCCGTCGGGCGCTGCTGATGGTTCGGTACGCTCTCCGCTCGTGGGAGGGACCGTCGAAGATCTTCTGACTCGCGCGTTCACAGATCCGACCAGCGCGCTGGAGGAAGCCGAGGGGCAGTTGTCCGCCGCCACCGCGGCGGAACGCGTGGAGCTGTTGCGCGTCATGGGCAATGCGTGTCGCGAGCTGTTCCTGGTCGACGAATCCGTTCGCCACCTCGCCGCGGCCGTCGACGCCGCGATCGCGCTCGACGATGCCGAGCTGGAGGGCCTGGCGTCGATGTCCCTCGCCGCCAGCCTGTCCTACTCGGGGGAGTTCGACCGCTCGTTGGAGCTGGCGTCACGAGCCGTCGCGCTCCTCGATGGCGACGACAAGGTCGCCGCGATGAGCCAGCGCGCCGGCTTGCTGCACCGGGCCGGCCGGCACGCCGAAGCGTTGGCCGCATTCACCGCCGCCCTCGATGCCGCCGCGTCCACAGACCACACCATCGTCGCCGACCTCTTGACCAATCGTGGGGCCCTGCTCGGATGGGCCGGCGAGATCGAAGCGGCGGAAGCGGACACTCGGCACGCGCTCGAGCTCTACGAGTCGCACGGCTGGACCAAAGCGGCCGCCGACACGCGCCACAACCTCGCCTGGCTGGCCGCCCGGCGGGGCGACCTCGTCGAGTCGTTCCGCCGCTTCGACGAGGCCGAACAGGTCTTCACCTCGCTCGGCCTGGGTAGCGCGGCGGTCTTCCCCGATCGCGCCGAGGCACTCCTCGCGGCCGGACTCACCCATGAGGCCCTCATCCTCGCCGAGCATTCCGTACAGAGCCTGCAGGCCCAGGGCGACGACGTCGACGCTGCGGAGGCGTTGATGCTGGTCGCCCGGGCCGCGCTGCTCGCCGGCGACGTGGACCGTGCCGCCGCGGCTGCCGGCGAGGCGACGGCGCAGTTCGAAGCGCAGGGCCGGGCCGGCTGGTGGGCCGCCGCCGCCTCACTCCGAGTCGAGGCCGATCAACGGGCCGGGGCGGCCGATCAAACCGACGCCGCCCTCATCGACACCGTCATCGCCGCCACCAAGGCGGCCGGGCTCACTGCGGCATCCGCCTACGCCCACGTCATCGCCGCCGAACTCGCCGCGGCACGGGGTGACGTGGCGACGGCCGAACGCCACCTGGCCGCCACAGGCAACGGGCTCGGGCTGGCCGCTCGGTGCCGGCGCGACCTCGTCGCCGCCCAGCTCCTGGCCCGCGCCGGCCGCCGGCAGGACGCCCTGCGCCGCTGCGCCGCCGCGGCCGACGAGTTCGCCTCACTGACGTCGGTGCTCGGAGGCACCGAGCTACGTGCCCACGTCGCCATGCACGTGGCCGCGATCGTCGACCTCGGTCTGGCCCTGGCCGTTCAGAGCGGTGACGCCGAGTTGGCCTTCGCCTGGTCGGAGCGCCAGCGAGCCTCGGCGCTGGCGACGGCACCGGTGCGCCCGCCCGAGGAGGACGCGCTGGCGCGCGACCTCGACCATCTGCGCGCCGCCGTCTTCGAGTTCGACGAGAAGCTCCGCGACGGCGTGAGCGACCCCGAGCTGGCAAGCCGGTGCGCCCGGTTGCAGGACAGCGTGCGCCGGCGGACGCGACAGGCGGTGACCGAGCGCGGCCCGGCCCCACCCGCCGAGAGCCTGCCGGAGACCTCCGCGGGGGACGTCGCCGCGTGGATCTCCTACGTCGAGGTCGATGGGGAGCTCGACGCCATCCGGTTGGTGGACGGTCGAGCCTCGATCGTGAGGCTGGGACCGGTCGCCGAGGCCAAGCGCGAGGCCGGCATGCTGATGGCCACCCTGTCGCTGTACCTGGGCGCGACGAGCCGGGGTCGGGAGCGCGACGAGGCCGTCGTGCTGGCCGCCGCCGAGGAGGCCGCTGCGCTCCTCCTCAACCCCTTGGATCTGCCGGACGGGCTGGCCGTCGTCAGTCCGAGCCCCGCCCTTCACGAGCTGCCCTGGGCCCTGCTCCCGGACCTGCACGACCGACCGTTCGTGGTCGCCCCGTCCGCCGGTCTGTGGAGACGGTGCCGGGCGCGCCCGCTGGCGCGAGCGGCGGCCGCGCTGGCGGTCTGTGGCCCGGCCCTTCCGTTCGGGGAGACGGAGGGTCGCGCGGTGTCCGCGTGCTACACCGACGCCACTCTGCTCGCCGGCGAGCAGGCGACGGTCGCCGCCGTCGAGAAGGCGATGTGCGGCGTCGACATCGCCCACCTCGTGTGCCACGGGAACTTCTCCAGCGGGAACCCGATGTTCTCCTCGCTGGGGCTCGCCGACGGACCGATGTTCGTTCACGACCTCGAGCGGCTCTCCCCGCCCCCGCGCGTCGTGGTGCTGTCCGCCTGTTCCGCGGGCACGCATGCCACGCCGGCCGGAAAGGAGATCCTCGGCCTCACTGCGTCCCTCCTGGCGACGGGACCACGGGCGGTCATCGCGGCGACCGTCGCGGTGCTGGACGCGACCTCCACCGTCGACTTCATGGGCGAGTTGCATCGGGCGCTCGCCATCGGCAGTGGTCCCGCCGAGGCGCTGCGGCACGCCCGCCAAGCCCACCCGATCATCGGCGGGGCCTTCGCCTGCCACGGCGCGGACTGACCACGCCTCGGCCGTGGCTCCCCTGCGGAACGGGCCGGCGCCTCCTTCGAGACGCCGACCCCACGGCGGCCGATCTCCCTCAAACGACCGGCCGCGCCGCAGCCGCCGCCTGGTTCGTTCACGCTGTCGTATGACAGGAGCAGCTCGGCGGCGTCCTGATACCGGAAATCCCGAAATTTCCGACAAAAGGGCGTGAGCAGGGATTACGCGGGGTCGGACGGCTCGACGTCCCAGGCCAGGATCACGTCGTCGCCGACCGGCACGATCGACCTGTTGGCGAGGCGGATCCCATCCCGCACCTGCGCGACGTCGAGCTCGGCGACGGCGTCGGTGCCCGCGCCGAGCACAATCGGCGCGACCGCGACGATGACCCGATCGACGAGACCGCTGGCGAGCAGCCCGGTGATGACGCCGGCCCCGCCCTCGACGAGCACGGTCTCGATGCCCAGCGCGCGCAGCCGCGCCAGCGCCGCCGCCAGGTCGACCCGGCCGGCGTCGGCTGGCACCACCTCGACCTGCACGCCGCGCCGGCGCAGCTCCTCCCGGCGCTCGGCGTCCGAGCGGTCGGTCGTGACGACGACGGTGGCCGCGTCCGGTCCGAGCACCTTCGCCGACAGCGGCACGCGCAGCGTCGAGTCGAGCACGACCCGGGTCGGTGACGCACCCGACACCAGGCGGACGGTGAGCTCGGGGTCGTCGCGCACGGCGGTGCCGGCGCCGACGAGCACGGCGTCACTGGCGGCGCGAAGGGCGTGGGAGACACGGCGCTCGGGCTCACCGCTGATCCACTTCGAGTCGCCCGTCGCGGTGGCGATCCGGCCGTCGAGGCTCTGGGCGTACTTGAGCACCACGTACGGACGGTCGGCGTGCGGCCGCACGGTCCCGAGAAGCTCCATCGCGTCGGCGGGCGGCTCCGCCGCGTCGGTCGGGTCCGGCTGGAGGAACGGGAGCCCGTGACCCATCCGTTCGGCCTTGGTCCGGAGGTAAGCGAGGTTGCGGTGGTGCGGCGCCGTGGGGAGGGGCACGACGTCCTCGACCGTCGCGCCGGCGGCCCGGAGGCCGGCGACCTTCCGCGGGTTGTTGGTCAGCAGCCGCACCGTCCGCACGCCCAACTGGTCGAGCACGGAGGCGGCGTCGCTGTAGTCCCGTGAGTCGACGGGCAGGCCGAGGAGCACGTTGGCGTCCACGGTGTCGGCACCGTTGTCCTGGGCGACGTAGGCGCGGAGCTTGTTGATCAGTCCGATTCCCCTGCCCTCGTGGCCGGTGGCGTAGATCAGCACTCCGCACGGAGCGGCGGCGATCATGCGCAGCGCGACCCGCAACTGGACCCCGCAGTCACAACGCAACGAGCCGAGGACGTCGCCGGTGAGGCATTCCGAGTGCAGCCGGACGAGGACGTCGCGGCCGTCGCCGAGATCGCCGTGCAGCAACGCCACGTAGATGTGCCCGTCGGCGTCCTCGAAGGCATGGACGTCGAAGACACCGAACGACGTCGGGAGCGACGCACGTGCGGCCGCGGTCGTGATCATTCGGCGCCTGTTTACCCCGTGCCGCGAGCGAGGTAAACAGACCGCCCGTGGGGTGTGCCCGAGGTCTCTGGTTCGTCGCTCCGGGCACGGTCGACATCAGGTCGTCGCCGTTGCCCCCGCTCGAGGACGGGGAGGTGCTGCTGCGGACGATCTACTCGGGGATCAGCACCGGGACGGAGCTGCTCGCCTACCGCGGCCAGCTCGATCCCGACCTCCCGATCGACGAGACCATCGGGTCCCTGGGCGGGACGTTCCGCTACCCGTTCCAGTACGGGTACAGCTGCGTCGCGGTCGTCGAGCAGACCCGCTCGTCCGTTCGCCGCGGCGACGTCGTGTTCGTCTTCCATCCCCACGAGGACCTCATCGTGGCCGCCGGCGATGCAGTCATCCCGCTCGGTTCCGTGGACGCCCGCGAGGCGACGCTGTATCCGTACGTCGAGACGGCGCTGCAGATCACGCTCGACGCCGGCGCCGTGCTCGGCGACACGGTCGTCGTGTTCGGGCTCGGTGTCGTCGGCACGCTGACCAGCGTGCTCCTGCAGCGGGCCGGAGCGCGGGTGGTCGCGGTCGACCCGCAGGCGGATCGCCGCGAGGTCGCCGCCCGGATCGGCGTCCCCGCTGCCGCGCCGGACGATCTGCCCACCGCCCTCGACGCCCCCGTGCCGCTGGTGATCGAGTCGTCGGGCAATCCCGACGCGCTGCGCCAGGCGCTCCCGCTGCTCGACCACGAGGGCACCGCGCTGGTCGCCTCGTGGTACGGGACGAAGGCGGTCACGCTTCCCCTCGGCGAGGAGTTCCACCGCCGCCGCCTCACGATCCGGAGCACCCAGGTGTCGACGATCCCGGCCCGGCTGGCCGACCGCTGGGACGTCGACCGGCGCCGGCGGCAGGCCGTGGAGCTGCTCGACGAGCTGCCGCTGTCCGCGCTGGCGACCCACACGTTCACCTTCGAGGCCGCCGCCGACGCCTATCGCGCGCTCGACGCCGGCGAGCCGGGGTTGGTGCACGCCGCGTTGCGGTATGCATAGGGCCATGTTCCAGGTCGGTACGTCGATCCAGTTCCCCGCCGAGCACATCATGCCGGGGGTCGAAGGTCCGGAAGGCGAGCTCCACTCGCACGACTACCGACTCGAGGTGGTCGTCGAACGGGAGCAGCTCGACGACCGCGGCATGGTGTGCGACCTCGACGTCCTCGATGCCGCGCTGCAGCGCATCGACGACCAGCTGCGGGACAAGAACCTCGATCAGATCCGGCCGGACGACGCCGAGGCCGTCACGGTCGAGGTCTTCGCCCGGTGGGCCCACGACACGCTCGCCGGCGAGCTGCGTGGCTCCGGCGCCGAAACGCTCACCGTGCGGGTGTGGGAGACGGCGACGGCGTTCGGTGGCTACCGCGACGCCCTCACCTGACTCGGCGCCGGAGCGATCCGCCTTCGTCGTCTCGCTCGTCACGCGCGGGTCCCCGGCCCAGCTGACCGGCGGGCACCTCTACCACCGCCGGATGGCGGAGGCCGCCGCGGCACGGGATGCGTCCGTCGAGTTCGTGTCGCTGGCCCGATGGCAGAACCCGATCCCCCGCTGTCGCGGCCTGATCGTCGTCGACAGCATCACGGCCTGGTCGGTCGCCCCCTGGATGCTCACCCGGAAGTCGCGGCCCGTCGCCGCGATCCTCCACCAGCCGCCGGGCGGGATTGGCCAGCCGGCGCTGCGCACGGCGCTGCAGCGGCCGTTGGACCGGGCCTGCTACCGGCGGTGCGAGCTGCTGATCGCGGCGAGCACCGCCCTCGGCACGGCGCTGACCGAGGTCCACGGGTACCCCGCCGAGCAGGTGGACGTCGTCGAGCCCGGCTGCGACCTCCCCCTCGACCGGGCGGCGCCGACGGACCTGCGCCGCGGCCGGCGCGTGGCCCTGCTCTGCGTGGCGAACTGGTCGGCGACCAAGGGGCTGCTCGAGCTGCTCGACGCGCTGGCCGGGCTCCCCGACGGGCACGCCACGCTCCACCTCGCCGGCCGGGACGACGTCGATGCCGCGTACACGGCGAGCGTGCGGACGCGTCTCGCCCAGCCCGACCTGCGCGACCGTGTCGTCACCCACGGCCCGCTGGACCGCGATGCGGTCGCCGCTCTGTTCGCCAACGCCGACGCGTTCGTCCTGCCGAGCTACGTCGAGACGTACGGGACCGTCTACGGCGAGGCCCTCGCCGCCGGGCTGCCGACGGTCGGCTGGCGCGCCGGCAACCTGCCCAACCTCGTCACCGACGGCCGCGAGGGCTGCGTCCTTTCGCCCGGCGACGTCGCCGGGCTGCGGGCCGTGCTGGAACGGCTCGCCACCGACGATGCCTGGCGGGCGGGTCTGGCCGCGGCCGCCGCCGCCCGCGGGGCGACGCTGCCGACGTGGGACGCTGCCGCCGACGCCTTCTTCGGCGCGCTCAGGCGCCTGGGCGAAAGCCGCGGTTGAACCAGCGCACCGACGGTCCGCGCGGCCCGATGTCGATCCGCGACACGCCGGCGTCCTCGACGTACATCCGCCACGCGATCGCGTCGGTGACGCCGAGGGCCCACGCCAGCGCCGCTTTGATCGGGCTCACGTGGCTGACGACGACCACGACGCCCGACGCCGCAACCGGCACGAGCTCCTCGCAGGCGGCCCGCACCCGCACGCCGAGCGCGTCCAGCGACTCCCCGCCGGGTGGGGCGAACGAGCTGTCCTGGCGCCACCGAGTCCACGTCTCCTCGGGCACATCGGCAAGGGTGCGGCCGTCGAGCTCGCCGTAGTCGAGCTCGATCCACCGCTCGTCGATCCGCGGCTCGACGCCGAAGGCGCCAGCGGTGGTGAGCGCACGCTGCAACGGGCTGCTCACGACGAGTTTCGGGCGGGGCAGCTCCCGGGCCACCGCCGCGGCCTGCTCCCGGCCGCGGGGCGTGAGCGGCGGGTCGGTCCGGCCGAGCAGGCGGCCCTCGACGTTCGGAGCCGTCTCGCCGTGACGCACCAAGAGCAGCACGTTGAGCAGGCTACGGGTGGGTGCGACGCCGGTGGCGTGGCCGATCGCGTCGGATGGAGGTGAAGACCCGGTTCGGCACGCCGGGCGCTCCAGCGCCTTCGGCGGCCGCATCAGACACGATTACGGCCGGCGCATGGTCTGGCTGCTGGCCCGAAGCGCATCGTCGGACATCGGCGGCGGGCCCGGGCGGTGCTGCAGCGGCACCTCGGTGCGGCGCTGGATCCGCCACCCCCCACCATCGTGGACGAGCATGTCCTCGTAGCGGGCCACGATCACGTTCTCGAAGTTCTGGGCGATCCACACCACGTCGGTCCTGGCGGTCGCCCGCCGGCCGTCGTCATCCAACTCGACCAGCGGCGGCGAGATCACGTGCTTGCTCTGGTACCCGGCCGGCAGGCACGTGCGCAAGAAGTCGATCAGGACGTCGCGACCCTCGAAGGCGACGACACCGTCGCCGTCGTCGACGACGAACGCGGCGTCGTCGGTCCACAGCTCGGCGAGGGCGTCCCACTCCTGGTCGTCGAACAGGATGCAGTACCGGCCGATGACGTCGTCGATCTCGCGCAGGGCGAGCAGGCGCTCGACCGGACTCAGGTTTCCACCCGGGCTCGTGACAGCCGCACGTTGGCGATGTACGTCCGGAACCGGGCGAGCAGCTCCGGCGCCTGGTAGAAGGCGAGGGCGAGGAGGGTGAGGGCGCCGACCATGATCCGCCCGTACGACGCGCTCCACCCGAGGAACGGGAGCACGTTGATCACCACGTTGAGGAACAGCGCCCCGACGACGGCGCCGACGAACGACCCCCGCCCGCCGAACAGGCTCGCCCCGCCGAGCACGGCGGCGGCGATCGACGTGAGCGTGAAGCTGCTGCCGATCCGCGGGTCGCCGATGCCGACCTGGGCGGCGAGGAACAGACCGCCCATCGCCGCCGCCAGCGCGGTGAGGAAGAACGCCCGCACGAAGAGTCGGCGCACCCGCACGCCGCGGCGATCGGCGGCCTGCTCGTCGAGCCCGGTCGCCCGCGCCGCCAGCCCACCCTGCGTCCGGTACAGCCACACGTCGGCGACGAAGGCGACGACCACGATGACGATGAACGCGATCGGCACGAACCCGACGCTCTTCAACATGAAGTTGATGAAGCCGCTGTTGATCGTCCCGTCGGGCTGCGGGCGCAGCCACAGCGAGATCCCGTCGAGGATGCTCAGCATCGCCAGGGTGGCGATGATCGACGACAACCCGAGGCCGCGGATGAGCACCACGTTGGTCGTGCCGACGGCGAGGGCGACGCCGAGCACGGCGAGCACACCGAGGACGAGCTGCCACCCGGCGGCGTCGGGCGTGAGCACGAACGACGCCGTCACCACGCACATCGTCATCAGCGCCCCGACCGACACGTCGAACGCCCGCACCATCAGCGCACTCGTCTGACCCATCGCGGCGAGCGCCAGCGGCATCGTGGCGACGAGCAGCCCGTTGAGGTTGAACTCGGACGTGAACGCGGGCTCGCGGTTGTTGGTGTAGGCGCCGAGCACGACGATCAACAGGATCATCGCCAGGATCGGCAGCCAGCGCCCCAGGTGGAGGCGGCGCACGACGTCGCGGGCCGGCCGGCGGTGGCTCGGGACCGTCGCCGGCTCAGCCATCGTCACTCCCGTCGCCCCGGTGGGCGGACGTCTGCCCGACGATCGCCGAGATGATCCGGTGCTCGCCGAGGTCGGCCTTGGCGATCTCGTCGACCACCCGGCCGCGGGACATCACCACGACGCGGTCGCACAGCCCGGAGAGTTCGATCGGGTCGCTCGACTTGATCAGCACCGCCGCCCCCTCGTCGGCCTTCGCCCGTAGCGCCTCGTAGATGTCGCGGCGGGCGCCGACGTCGACCCCCTGGGTGGGCTCGTCGGCGAGGATCACGTGCAGGTTGCCCTTGAGGAACGGGCGCATCAGGGCGACCTTCTGCTGGTTGCCGCCCGAGAGGTATTGCGCCGGCTGCTCGATCGACGTCGCCTTGAGCCGGAGCCGGCCGACCAGGGCGCTCACCGGTCCCCGCTCGCGGGCCCGGCTGACGAGGCCGAGGCGGGCAAAGCGCTTGAGCACCTGCAGCGTGGCGTTGGCCCGGACGCCGAGGGCGGTGAAGATCGACTCCTCCTTGCGGTTGGAGCTGAGCAGCACGATCCCGGCCTTCAGCGGACCCGGCGGCGTGCGCACGTCGACGGACTTGCCGGCGCAGCGCACGGTGCCGTTCGACGGCTCGATGCCGGCGAGGGCGCGGAGGAACTGGACCTGGCCGTTGCCCTCGGCCCCGGCGATGCCGACGATCTCGCCGTGGTCGAGGTGGAGGTCGATCGGCCCGAACCGCCGGCCCCGCAGGTGGCTGATCTGGATGAGGACCTCGTCGCTCGCCGCGACCGTGGAGTCCGGGAAGGCGTGCTCGAGCGGGCGACCGATCATCAGCTTGATCACGTCGGCCTCGGACATCCCCTCGGCGTCGAACGTGCCCTGGCTCACGCCGTCGCGCAGGACGGTGACGCGGCCGGCGACGGTCAACACCTCCGGGAGGCGGTGGCTGACGTAGACGATGGCGGTGCCGGCGCCGGCGAGCGTGCGGATGAGGTTGTGCAGGCGCTCGACGTCGGTGTGCCCGAGCGCCGTGGTCGGCTCGTCGAGGAGCAACACCTTCGGCCGCGAGAGCAGCGCCTGGACGACCTCGAGCATCTGCCGCTGGGCCAACGACAGGCTCGCCGTCTCGGCCGCGGGCGAGATCATCTCCAACTCGTACTCGGCCAGCGTCTGCGTCGCCCACGACTCCATCCGGCCGTACTTCGGGCGTTCAGAGGCCGGTGCAGCGAGGTACAGGTTCTCGGCGACGGTCAGCCCGATGACCTCGGTCATCGTCTGGTAGGCCATGCCGAGGCCGAGCTCCATCGCCATCTTCGCCGAGGCCGTGGTCAGCTCCCGCCCGGCGATCTCGACGACCCCGCTGTCGGGCACGACCGTGCCCGACGCGACCCCGAGCAGCGTCGACTTGCCGGATCCGTTCTCGCCGACGACGGCGTGGATCTCGCCGGCGTACACGTCGATCGACACGTCGTCGTTCGCCTGCACGGGCCCGTAGCGCTTGGAGATTCCGCGCAGCGAGAGCGCGACCGCGGGGCCGTCGGCGTCGTCGCTCGACACGCGGCGCATCTCCTCGACGGCCACTACGGCGCTCCTCCTCGACGGTGATCGTCTGGTCGACGGCCACGTCGGTCAGCGTTTGACGGGTGCCCGACGGCCACCACACCTCGACGTCGACGGGACCGGTGACCGCGCCCAGCCCGACGTGGACGGTCGACTGGTTGCCCGACGCCACGCTGGTCGAGCCGCACCACACCTGCCGCGTCAGCGTGGCGTCGCCGGCCGTGACGAGGACGCGGGCCCCGCAGCCGTCGCGGTTGGAGACCGTGCCGGCCGTGTCGACCTGCAGCCAGTGGTTGTCACCAGGGGGCGTGACGTTGCGCAGCAGCCGGGGCGACCCGCCCTGGTTGACGACGAACAGGTCCATTCGCCCGTCGCCGTCGTAGTCGGCGAAGGCGACGCCCTTGGAGTCCTCCTCGTCGGCGCCGCCCGTCGCCGCGCTGACGTCGCGGAACGGCTCCCCGGCGCCGGCGTTGACGAACACCTCGTTCGGCTGCACCCCGACGTCTCGGATGCCCTCGAGGAAGTTGCCGGCGGCGAAGTAGAGGTCCTCCCACCCGTCGAGGTCGAAGTCGTAGAACCCGCCGCCCCACGTGATCGACTCCGTGTCCGCCTGCTGCATCGGGCGTCCGATGCCGGCCGTTGTGTCGTCGACGAACGCCTCGCCGTCGTTGCGGACGAGCTTGTTGGCGGTGATGTTGGACAGCGCCATGTCGAGGTCGCCGTCCCGATCGGGGTCACCGACGGCGATGCCCATCGTGTTCATCCAGAACGCCGTGCCCGACTCCTCCGAAACGTCGGTGAACTGCCAGCCGTCCGCGCCCGGCCCGTCGTTGCGCCATAGGCGGTTGTGGTCGGGGGACACGCCGACGAAGTCGTTTGCCAGGTAGAGGTCGAGCCGGTTGTCGCCGTTGTAGTCGAACCACGCCGCGGCGAACCCGGCCCCGTTCGTGCTGTCCGCGCCGAGCAGCTCGGTGACGTCGGTGAACGTCCCGTCGCCGTTGCTGCGGTACAGCGTGTCGGGGTCGTACGCCACGTTGGCGATGATGTCCTCCTCCGTCCGCCACTCGCCGGTGCAGTGCATGTAGTTGGTGACGTAGAGGTCGAGGTGGCCGTCGGCGTCGAAGTCGCCCCACGAGGCGCTCATCCCGCGACGCCCGTCGTCACCGATGCCGGCGGCCGCCGACACGTCCGCGAACGTGCCGTCGCCGTCGTTGCGCAGCAGGACATCGGACCCGTCGCTGACCAGGACGAGGTCGGCGTCGCCGTCGTTGTCGTAGTCGGCGAACGACGCCCCGTTGGCTCCGTCGACGGCAACGCCCCGGGCGGCGGCCTCGTCGGCGAAGCGCCCGGCGCCGTCGTTGACGAACAGTTGCACGGGGTCGCCGAGTCGGGTCAGCACCAGATCGAGATCGCCGTCGCCGTCGGCGTCGCCCCACGCCGCCCCGTTGGCGAACTGCCCGCACTCCGCCGCGGGAACCGACGTCGTCAGCCCGGCCGCAGCGGTCACGTCCTCGAACCGGGGCACGACGACCTCGGGATCGGTGACGTCGACCGTCAGCTCCGCCTCCGCCGGCGCCGGTTCGGTGATCGACGCGGTGAGCTCGTAGCGGCCCACGTCCGCGAACCACTGGGCGGGGGTGACCATCAGCTCCTGGCTCACCTCCCCCTCGTGGGGGGCGAACAGCGACACGTCGGCGAACGGCACCGCCTCACCATCCGGCGCGGTGAGGCGGAGCTCGGCGACGACGCTCACGCTGCGCGCCCCGCTGTTGCGGGCGACGACGGTGAATCCGAACGCCTCGCCGAGCGGCACCCGCGCCGACTCGGCCGAGGTCAGTTCGAGCTCGATCGCCCCGCCGCCGGCCGTACCGGCTGGCGACCCCGGCGGCGCGGCACCGCCTGCGGTGCACGCCCCCAGCGCGGCACCGCACGCGAGCGTCAAGCCCAGACCTCGGCGTCGTCGATCAATCGGGGAACATCCTGGTCTGCAGGTCCGGGGGGACCAAGCTCGATGGCGAGCCGTCGGGTGGGATGTCGGTGCGACACGACTCCATCGTGACCGGCTTGAGCTCGACCCCGAAGATGATCTCGGGCGGCACGTCGTAGCCGGCGATCTTCATCATCGCCGCAGTGACCGCGGCCCGACCTTCGAGCAGCAGCCCGACGTAGGTGTACGACTCCGTCACGCCGCCGGCGTCCTGCCACGCGCACAGGAACGGGTTGTCGTCGGACTGGTGCATCGTGACCAACCCGTCCATCGGGATCCCGGCCGCCTCGTAGGCCCGCATCGCCCCGACGAAGGCGTCGCCGTAGCTGCCGACGATGCCGTCGAGATCGGGGTGCTCGGCGAGGATCGCCGACGTCGCCTCGAGGTAGGCCTGGCGGCTCCACTCGGTGCCCTGCTTGGCGACGATCTCGATGCTGTCGTCGAGGGTCTCCATCAGGCACTCCTCGTGGACGGGATCGATGGGGTTGCCCGGCGCGCCGGTGATGATCGCGATCTGCCCGCCGTCGGGCAGCGACTCGTTGAACTGCTCGCCCCATGCGTGACCGAGGGCACAGATGTCGCTGCCGCTGTAGGTCAGGTAGTCGGTGCCGGGCTCGCCGACCCGGCCCGAGGACCACGTGACGACCTGGGCCCCCTGGTCGGTGGCGGCGCGATAGGCGGGCACGAGCGCCTCGCCGGCGTCGGGGAACGACACGATCACGTCGTAGTCCTGGGCGGCGAAGCTGCGCACGTCCGAGATCGCCTTCTGGGTGTCGAGGTTGGCGTCGGTGTAGCCGATCTCGCCGACCTCCGGATAGGAGAGCGCCTGGAGGATGAACTCCATCTTGAAGATCTGGCGGGCGATGTTGCCGCCGAAGCCGTCGGCGAGGCCGACCTTGAGCTCGCCACCCGTGCCGGTGTCGCATCCGTTCTCCTCCCAGCACTGGAGGGCGAGGTCCTCGTCGACGGGCACGGACGCCCGGGCGATCGTCGCCAGGGCGACATTCTTCGCCCGCTCCTCCTCGGGCAGCGACCCGGCGCCACCCAGCCCCTGGGCGAGGATGTCCTCGTCGGGGAGGTAGCTCTCGTTGTACTCACCCTCGGCGAGCGTGCCGCCGAACGGGTTCTCGCCGGCCGCGCCGGTCCCTGACGGGGCCGTCGTCCCGTCCGGCGCCTCCGTGCCGGCCGGGGCTTCGGTGCCCCCGGTGTTCGCTGGCGCCTCGGTTCCGGCCGGCGCCTCCGTTCCGGCCGGGGCTTCGGTGCCGGTCCCCCCGGTGTCCGCTGGTGCGGCACCGTCGTCATCGTCGTCGCCACAGGCCGCGGCGGCGAGGGCGAACACGGCCGCCGTGGCCGCCACCCGCTTCCACGTCGATCGGTTTGCATGTTGTTTCACTGGTACTCCCCCTTCGGTTCGGTTCCGACTCTTGCGAGCTCGAGGTTCGGCTCCTCTAGTTGTTCCTCGGTGACGAGGTCGCGGATCCGCGGGCGCAGCAGCAGGCGGCCGACGATGTCCGAGATCCGGTCGCCGGAGATGAGCATCCCGAGGATGATCGCCACGCCGAAGACGACGCCTTGCGACGCCGTCGACAGGCCGAGGACCTTGAGCATCTGGTTGAGGATCGTGACGAAGAACGCCGCCACCCAGGTCGACGTCGGGCTGGCCACCCCTCCCGACAGGGCGGCGCCGCCGAGCACCACGGCCGCCACCGGCCCGAGCAGGTACGGCGCGCCGGGATTGACGCCGGGGTTGACGACGATGCCGCCGATGAACACGCCGGCGAGCCCGGCGGCGATGGCGGCGGCGACGTAGGCGAACACCACGTAGGTCCGCACCCGGATGCCGGCCATCCACGCCGCCCGCCGGTTGGCGCCGACGGACTGGAACCGGCGCCCGGCGGCGGTCGAACGAAGCGCCAGGGCGACGAGCAGCATCAACACGAGGACGAGCCAGAACAGCTTGCTCACACCGAGCACCTTGTCGACGAGTGCGAAGTCCGACAGCGACTCGGGGACCGACGCGTTGTTGGCGATGCCGACCCGGTACTCGTCGGTGATCCCGAGCAGGATCAGGCCGGTCGACAGCGTGACGATGATCGGGTTGAGGTCGAGCACGGCGATGAGCAGGCCGTTGGCCAGGCCGATGACGACCGCCCAGAGCAGGACGACGAAGATCGCATACGGGAGGCGGTCGTTCTGCCCCTGCGACACGCCGACGAGGATGTTGGCGAGGAGCGAGATCGCGGCGGCCATCGACAGATCGATCCCCCCGACCATGACGACGAGCATCTGGCCGAGGGCGGCCAGGGCGACGACGCTGCCGAGGGGGAGCAGGCTGCTGAACGAGGTCGAGGACAACGTCGAGGGCGCCGTGATCTGGCAGACGATCAGCAGCACGATCGTGGCCAGCCAGATCGTCACGAACCGCGAGCTGAAGAGCAGGCTGCTCATCAAAGACCCGAAGCGAAGCCTCCGAGCGGTCCTGGTGAGCCGGCCGACTCGCGGTGTTCCGACGGCGTCGGACAAGTCATTCCCCCCGGTCCGCTGACGTCCGTCGCCTCCCTGGTGACGGCGGCCGAATCGTATAGGATCCTCTTTTCACCCGTCAAGGCAGCGGCGGCTCCACCCCCCGGAGCCGTCGCCGCCGAATCGTATAGGTTGCCGCTCATGGCGTTCCCCGGCCACGCAGGCCGTCATTGCGTTCCCCGGCCACGCAGGCCGTAGATGGTCGCTCGTTCGCTGGCGCTCACTCGCTCGCATCGGCGGTATGGGCGCTCGCTCTCTCGCATCTGAGCACGGTCGTGAGCACAACCCTCCCTCGCGTCACCACGTCACCCGCTCCCCCTGCCCCTCGGCCGCTCCGAATCGGCCGGCGCGACGTGCGGGTTGTCGGGCCGAACCTCCACGACCCGCGGATCCACCTCGCCGCCGTCACGATGACGATCTTCGTGCTCGGTATCGGCTGGCTCGGCTTCGACCTGTCGATCCCCCAGATCGTCCTCACCATGTTGACCTGCGCGACGATCGAGGTGGCGTGGGTCTACCGGCGCACGGCGGTGCTCGCCTGGCCGGCCAGCGCGCTGCAGACGGCGACGAGCACGGCCCTGCTGCTGCGCGTCATCGGCACCGAGAACGGCGACTACTGGAGCTTCCGCGGCTGGTACATCTTCGTCGCCGTGGGCGCGTTCGCGCTGCTCACCAAGTACGTGATCCGGTTCCCCGGCGGCGGGCACGTGTTCAACCCGTCGAACATCGCCCTCGTCGTCGCCTTCCTCGTGCTCGGCAGCGAGCGGGTGGAGCCGCTCGACTTCTGGTGGGCGCCGTTCGGCGTGCCGATGGCGCTGGCGTACCTCGTGATCTTCGCCGGCGGGTTCTGGATCTGCGGCCGGCTGCGCCTGCTCGGGCTGGGCCTGGCGCTGTGGCTGTCGCTCGCCGCTGGCATGGCCGTGCTCGCCGTGACGGGGCACAGCATGACGGCGCGGTGGTCGTTCACGCCGATCAGCGGCTGGCACTTCTGGTGGATCGTGATGACGTCGCCGGAGATCTTCATCTTCCTGTTCTTCATGATCACCGACCCCAGGACGGTGCCGTCGGGACGGACCACCAGGGTCGTCTTCGGCGCCCTCCTCGGCGGCGTGTGCGCGCTGTTGATGGCTCCGTGGGGCACGGAGTTCGGCGTCAAGGTCGGGCTGCTCAGCGGCCTCGTCGTGATGTGCGCGGCCCGCCCGCTGCTCGAGCGTCCCTTCCCCGCCCGGCGGGCGGTGGGCGTGGCGACGGCCGGGCTGCTGGCCGTCGCGATCGCCGTCGTCGCGAGCTCGACCGAGGGCGTCGACGACCCGACGCCGGTGGAGGCCGCCGGGTCGGTCGCCGAGATCGACCCGGCGTCACTGCCGACGGTCACGATCGACCCCGACGTGGGTGGTCTCGAGCGCGGGACTGTCGACGCCGGCCGGCGCCCAGGAGCTGGCCGCCACGCTGGCGTGGAACCTCCAGGTCGAGGCGGAGGCGCTGGCGACCGGCGACGCCTCGCTCCTCCCCGCCGTCGACCACGGCCGGAGGCTGGAGGACCTGGAGGCGGCGATCGCGGACGACGAACGGGTCGTACCGTCGTACCGGTTCGACTCGCTCCACCTCGTCGTCGTGTTCCCCGGTGGCCTGCAGAGCGGCCCGAACGCCGGCCTGCAGGCGACGGGCACGGTCACCGAGGCCGTCTACGGCGCCGGCGGGCTCCGAGGAGACTCGACCGGGCCGTCCGTTCGCGACAACCTTCGCGTTGCGCCAGTTCGGCGACGGTCGCTGGCTGACCACCGACACCCTTCCGTACGACTCGTGAGATGGAGCGACGATGGCCGAGGACCGATTCGAGCGGGGCCTGCAGATCCGGCGGGAGGTGCTCGGCGACGAGTACGTCGACGCCGCCTTGGAGAAGGCGGCCGGCTCGCCGTTCGGGATGGACTGGCAGCGGTTCGTCACCGAGCACTGCTGGGACGCCACGTGGGGTGACGACGCCCTGCCCCGGGCGACGCGCAGCCTGATCACCGTCGCCCTGCTCGCCGCGCTCGGGAAGCCGGCCGAGCTCGGCGCCCACATCCGCGGCGCCCGGAACAACGGCTGCACGCTCGAGGAGGTCCGGGCGGCGCTGATCCAGGCGGCCACGTACGGCGGCGCCCCAGTCGGCGTCGAGGGGTTCCGCGTGGCCAACGAGGTGTGGGAGTGATCAAGGGTCCGCGACCCCGTCCATCTGGGCGCGGAGCGTCTCATCCGCGCTTCTGGGCGCGGACAGTCTCGATTCTGCGACTGAGCGCGCCCAGATCGTGGGGGGCGGCATGAGTGGGCGGGTGGTGTTCGCCGGCCTCGGGCAGATGGGGTTCCACATGTGTCGTCACGTCGCCGGCGCGGCGGCCGAGCGAGGTGTCGCCGCCGTTGCGTACGACGTCGAGCCGGCCGCCCGGCAACGGATGACGGACGCCGGTGACGTCACCGTCGTCGACGCCTTGCCGGGCGACCTCGGGGCCGGCGACGTGCTCGGCCTCAGCGTCCCCGACGGCACGGCGACGCGTGCGGTCGTGGCGTCGCTCGGCCCGCTCGACGGCGCCGGCGGCCTGACGATCCTCGACTTCTCCAGCGTCTCGCCGGCCGACGCCCGGGCGATCGCCGCCGAGCTCGCGCCGTTCGGCGTCACCTACCTCGACGCGCCGGTCACCGGCGGCGTGGTCGGCGCCGAGCAGGGCACGCTGACGACGATCGTCGGCGCCGGCGAGGAGGCGCTGCGGGACGTGCGCTGGATCCCCGAGTCGTTCTCGGGTCGCGTCGTGGCGGCGGGGACGATCGGGGCGGGGTCGCTGCTCAAGACGATCAACAACATGATCTTCAACATCGGGTCGCTCGCCACGATGGAGGGCATGGTCGTGGCCCGAAAGGCCGGGATCTCCGACGACACCCTGCTCGAGGTGCTCAACAACGGCACCGCAGCGACGTGGTTCACCGGCGTCCGCTACCCCCGGTACATCAGGACCCGCCGCTTCGACGCCGGCATGCGCGTCGGCCTGGTCGACAAGGACCTCGGGATCGCCCTCGACGCCGCCGCCGAGCAGGGCTGCGACCTCCGCCTGTGCGGGCTGGGGCGGGAGATGTGGGCCGACGCCCTCGCCAGCCTCGGCCCCGACGCCGACTCGACAATGATGATGGACGTCGTCGCCCGGGCCACGGCGGGAGCCGGGATCCTCGACCTCCTGGAGGACTCGTGATCCGCGTCGGGTTCATCGGGCTCGGGATCATGGGCACGCCCATGGCCGGCCACCTCGCCGCGGCCGGGTACCCGCTGAGCGTCTACGACCTCGACCCGACGGCCGCCGAGCGGCTTCGCAAGGTCCATCCCGGCGTCGGGGTCGGCACCGACCCGGCGTCGGTGGGACAGCACGTCGACGTCGCGATCACGATGCTCCCCGACGGCGAGCAGGTGCGCCAGGTCGCCCTCGGGCCCAACGGCCTGGTCGAGACGCTGGCCACCGGCTCGCTGCTCGTCGACTGCTCGTCGGCGCAGCCGTGGCTCACCCGGTCGACAGCGGCCGCGCTCGCCGAGCGGGGCATCGGCATGGTCGACGCCCCGGTGTCCGGTGCCCAGTGGGGCGCCGAGGCCGCCGAGCTGGTGTTCATGGTCGGCGGCGCGGACGACGACGTCGCGCGGGTCCGTCCGATCCTCGACGTGCTCGGCCGGGCCGTGTTCCACGTCGGGCCGCTCGGCAGCGGTCACGTGATGAAGTGCATCAACAACACGATCACGGCGATGACACTGCTCGCGACGGCCGAGGGTCTCGTGCTCGGCGCCCGCGCCGGCCTCGACCCCGGCGCGATCAACGCCGTGCTCAACGAGTCGACGGGCGGGTCGTGGATCACGCGGAACCACATCGAGCAGCGCATCCTGTCCCGCACGTTCGACGACCCGTTCCGGCTCGAGCTGATGCTCAAGGACGTGCGCATCGCCACCCAGCTCGCCCGCGACCTCGACCTCGCCCTCCCGTACGCGGCGCTGGCCGAGGGCCTGTACCAGGCGGCGCAGGTGCACGCCGGGCCGGGGAAGAGCCTGGCCGAGCTCGTACGCTGGGTCGAGGACATCAACGGCGTCGAGATCGCGCCTGCTGGCGGCGAAGAACAGGATCGTATATGATCCAGCGTCTTCTTCGACAGGAGGGTCCCGAAGGATGAAGGCGGAAGGGAAGCAGCCCGGTCGAGTCGTGGCCGGACCGGGCGCCCCGCAATCGAAGGCCGACCACGCCTACACCGTGATCCGCCAGCACATCATCGACGGCAAGAGCTCGCCCGGAGAGCGGCTCCCCATCGAGCGCCTCGCCCGGGAGATCAACGTCAGCGTCGTCCCCGTGCGGGAGGCGATCCGGCGGCTCGAGGCCGAGGGGTTCGTCACGTTCACGCGCAACGTCGGGGCCACGGTCGCGAGCATCGACCTCGAGCGGTACCCGGAGACGATCGAGGCCGTCGCCGTGCTCGAGGGGGTGGCCACCGGGCTCGCCGCACCACACATCACGGCGACCGACCTGAAGAAGGCCAAGGCCCTGAACGACGAGCTGCGCCGCAGCATCACCAAGCTCGACCCCGTCCGGTTCACCAGGACCAACGCCCAGTTCCACAAGACGCTCTACGTCCGCTGCCCGAACCGGCACATCGTCGGCATGGTCGAGCGCGAGTGGGCCCTGCTCGAGACCACCCGCCGGTCGGCGTTCTCGCTGATCCCCGAGCGGGCGTCGCGCAGCGTCGCCGAGCACGACGAGCTGCTCCGGCTGATCATCGACGGACGCCCCGGCGAGGAGGTCGAGGCCTTCGCCCGGCAACACCGGATGCGGACCGCCCGCTCGCTGCTCCAGCACCTCGGCGACCAGATGGAAGCGGCGGAGCTGGCGACGTGAGGTTCCGGTCCGACCCGGCGACGATCCGCGGCTCGATCGCCCCCGTCGTCACGCCGTTCACCGCCGGCGGCGACGTCGATCACGAGAGCCTGCGCGGTCTGATCCGCTGGCAGATCGAGTCCGGGTCGCACGGGATCTCCCTCGGCGGATCGACCGGCGAGCCGAGCGCCCAGACCATCGCCGAGCGGCGAGCGGCGATGGAGGTGGCGGCGGACGAGATCGCCGACCGCGTGCCGTTCCTGCCCGGCACCGGCTCGGCCAAGCTCGACGAGACGCTCGAGCTCACCGAGGCCGCCCTCCGCCTCGGCGCCGACGCCGCCCTCGTCATCACGCCGTACTACTCGCGCCCGACCCAGGACGGGCTGTACGAGTGGTACTCGGCCGTGGCCTCGACGTTCCCGGAGCTGCCGATCGTCCTCTACAACGTGCCCATCCGCACCGCCGTCGACGTCGCCCCGGAGACCGTCGCCCGCCTGCGCCGCGCCCACGACAACGTCGTCGGGGTCAAGGAGACGACCAAGGACTTCGAGCACTTCTCGCGGGTGCTCCAGGTGTGCGGGCGCGACACCCTGGTGTGGTCGGGCATCGAGCTGCTCTGCCTGCCGTTGCTGACGCTGGGCGGCGTCGGGTTCGTCAGCGCCGTCACCAACCTCGCGCCGAGCGCGGTCGCCAGCATGTACGACCTCTGTTCGTCGGCGGCGACACCGACAAGGCGCTCGACATCCACTACGGCCTGCACCCGCTCGTCGACCTGATGTTCGTCGAGACCAACCCGGCGCCGATCAAGGACGTGCTCAGCCGGGCCGGGCTGATCGACTCGGGCCACGTGCGGCCGCCGCTCGTCGCGCCCCGTCCGGCCAGCCGGGACCGCATCGACGCGCTGCTCGTCGAAGGGGCGCCGATGCTCGACGGGCAGCTCGCCGACCTCGCCGCCTCGTTCCGATGGCTGAGCTTCCTCGCTCGCGCCGATCACGTCGGGCAGCCTGCTCCGCCCGGCCCGGCTCTCGGCCGCACGGCAGCAGTGGAAGGACGGCTCGCTGCCGGCGGACGAGCTGCAGGCGATCGAGGACGAGTGCATCACCGAGCTCGCCGCCAAGGAGGAGGCGGTCGGGTTGCGGGCCGTCACCGACGGCGAGTTCCGCCGGGACTGGTGGCACCTCGACTTCCTGAGCGGCTTCGACGGCATCGGGCTGGCCCAGCGCGAGCGGCCGGCCGACTTCTCGGGCGAGGGCGAGAGCCCGCCGATCCCGACGATCGTCGGCAAGGTGCGCCACGAGCGGCCGATCTTCGTCGACGCCTTCTCGTTCCTCGCCTCGGTCGTCGCCGATGCGACGGCGAAGATCACGATCCCCGGTCCGGGCATGGCCAGCTTCATGGGGGGCCGGGCCGTGGTCGATGAGGACACGTACCCCGATCTGGACCAGTACTGGGACGACCTCGTCGCCGCCTACCGCGACGAGGTCGCCGAGCTGTACGCCGCCGGGTGCCGGTACCTGCAGCTCGACGACGTCAGCTTCGCCTACCTGTGCGACCCGCACTTCCGCGAGCAGATGACGGCGCGGGGCGACGACCCCGACGAGCTCATCGTCCGCCACCGCGACGCGATGAACGCGGTGATCGCCGACCGCCCCGACGACCTGTTGGTGACGACGCACATGTGCCGGGGCAACTTCCGCAGCCGCTGGGTCGCCAGCGGCGGCTACGAGCCGATCGCCGAGACGGTGTTCGGCGGTCTCGACGTCGACGCCTTCTTCCTCGAGTTCGACAGCGACCGCGCCGGCGGGTTCGAGCCGCTGCGCCACCTCGCCGCCGGGAGGACCGCCGTCCTCGGGCTGGTGACCACCAAGTCGCCGGAGCTGGAGGACGCCGATGTGATCTGCCGCCGCATCGACGAGGCCGCCGCGGTCGTGCCGCTCGACCGGCTGGCGCTGAGCCCGCAGTGCGGGTTCTCCAGCTCCCACCACGGCAACGACCTCACCGAGGACGACCAGTGGCGCAAGCTCGACCTCGTCGTCTCCGTCGCCGACCAGGTGTGGGGCTGATTCTGAGCCGCCGGAGGATCACCCGGTGATCCCAACTCACCGGAGAATCGCGTTCAGGCCCAGAACCAGCTCGAGAACGCCAGTCGGGCGACGAGCTGCGCCCGGCTGCGGGCGGTAGCGGGGAACCACGCCAGCTCGCGACCCGCGCCGTCCGGCGCCCGGGCCGACCGACAGCGCACGCCCCGCAGCCCCCGATTCTTGGCCGCGACGCCGATCGGCTGGCACACCTCGTGGGGGACGAGCCGGCCGGCGCCGTCGAGGGGGTACGGGGCCGGGAGCCCCACCGCCCGAACGCCCGCCGGGGTGTGCACGTCGGCGACCCGCTGCCGGCGGGGCAGCACGGCGCCCACGAGCACCGGGCCCGTGTCGTCACGCAGGTCCTCGGGCTCGTAGGGCCAGCCGGCGATGAACTGGCGCAGGTTGACCCGGGCGGTCACGGTGTCCTCGTTGAGGTACAGGACGGGGAAGCTGTCGGGTGGGTTCCACCGGGCGCCCCGTGCCTGGGCGAATGTCGGGTCGAGCGGGTCGCGCCACTCGGCGCGGGCGATCCGCCACCAGCGATGGCCGTCGACAAGCAGTTCCGACCGCACGGCGGGTCAGACCACGGAGCGCTCGAAGGCGAACATCTCCTCGCACGCGTCGAGCACCGCCCGCGCCCCGTCGGTGGCGAGGATGTCGAGCAGGGAGCGGCCGCCGAGGTTCGCCGCCGGGCGGCGGACGACGGCCGGGATGCGGTCCCGGCTCAGGTGGCGGACCAGGAGGTCGGTGGCCGCGGCCAGGTCGGCGATGGCGACGGCCCGCTCGCTCGGCGCGCCGGAGGCCAGCCACTTGCTGACGGCCTGGCGGGTGACGCCGAAGGCGTCGCCGGCGTCGGTCTGGCTCAGCCCCCACACCGACAGGATCCGCCCCAGCGCATCACCATTGCGGCTCGTGTCGAGGGCCTGCGAGAAGGCGTCCAGCCAGGCGCGGTCCTCCCCGTGCTCGGTGAGGATCTCGGCAGCGAGCACCTTCGGATCGGCGAGCGAAACGGTCATGGCCACACCGCAACCATACGTCAACCGCAACCATTTCGCAACCTGAGGTCAGCGCGTGCCATGATCTCGGCGACGACGTCCGACTTGGCGTTGGCGTAGTGCTGGACGTACTTCCAGCGGCGGGCGGCAAGCTCTCGCTTGGTCCGCTCGTACAGCTCCCGGTCGCCGGCGTCGGCGCGGAGGTGATCGCGGAACCTGAGCATGCGGGCGACCTCGGGGCACCCGGCGCTGAACACATGGACGTTGACCACGGTGTCCGGGCCCTTGAACAACCGGTGCTCGAACCACTCCGGCTCGCGGATCCGGAGCACGTAGCCGGCCGCCTCCATGGCCGGGACGAAGGCGGGTTCGTCGCTCGAGTCGGGCACGGTCAGGGCGATGTCGATGATCGGCTTCGACGCCAGCCCGGGCACCGACGTCGACCCGACGTGCTCGACCTCGACCGCGACTGCGCCCAGCACGGCCCGGATGCGCTCGGCCTCCCGGGCGAACAGCCCCGGCCACGCCTCGTCGTAATCGGCCAGGTTGATCGGGCCGTCGTGCAGGGTGGGACCACCGATGACGGCGGCCTCGATCTCCTCGTCCGACGGTCCGGTCACGCGGGTTCGACTCCGAACTGATCGCCGTCGACGGCACCGGAGCGACCCCGGCGCGCGGCCAGTCGCGGTCGCAGGGCGGCGAGGACGAGGGCGACGCCGACGGCTGCGTAGAGGAGCCAGCGCGGCCATCCGATCTCCGCCCACGTGGCCAGCTCGCGGACGTTGGTGATCAGGAGGAGCGCGGCGACGGCGAGCCCGAGCCGCCGCGGCGAGAGGTGCTTGGTCACCCACGCCGCCAGCGGGCTGGCAAGGACGCCGCCGATCAGCATGGCCAGCACGGTCGCCCCCTCCACGCTGTCCCCACCGATCGAGACGAGCAGCGACCCGGCGGCGACGACGGCGACCGCGACCTCGGCCGTGTTCACCGATCCGATGGCGTACCGCGGCGGCAGCCCGTGGTGCAGCAGGTAGGGCGTGACGACCGGTCCCCACGCGCCGACCAGCCCGTTCGTGACGCCACCCGCGGCGGCCGCGGCGCCCGCCCCCCGGACCTCGAACGACGGTGGCCCGGCGTCCTCGTCGTGGGCGCGGGCGGTGACGGGCCGGCTGAACCGGACCAGGATCCGCAGCCCGACGAGCAGCAGGATGAAGGCGAGCACTGGCCGGAGGTCGTCGCCGTCGACGTTGGCGAGGATCGTCACGCCGATGAGCGCGCCGAGCATCCCCGGCACGGCGAGCCGCACGACCAGGCGGTGGTCGATGTTCTCGAGCCGCCAGTGCGAGATCGCCGCCGAGAGTCCCGTCGCGACCTTGGCCAGGTTGACCGTGGTCGACGCCGCCGCCGGGGAGAGACCGGTGCTGAGCAGGATCGTCGACGACGTCGGGCCGAAGCCCATTCCCAGCGCCCCGTCGACGAGCGAGGCGAGGAACCCCGCCAGGCCGACCAGCACCAGCTCACCCATCGCCGGCCGAACGTAGCAACCGACCGCCGTGCCACGATGGGCAGCCATGACCGACGAGGCGCTGCCCGAGCACGTCGCCGTCAACCGGGCCCAGTGGGACAAGGACGCGCCGAACTGGGTCGCCGACGGCGAACGTCAGTGGCGCTCCGAGCCGACCTGGGGCATGTGGGGCGTCCCGATCCCCGGGCTGCTCCCCGACGACATGACCGGCCTCGACGCGATCGAGCTCGGCTGCGGGACCGCCTACATCTCGGCCTGGATGGCCCGGCGCGGCGCCCGGGTCGTCGGCATCGACAACTCCGAGGGCCAGCTGGCGACCGCCCGGCGCCTCGCCGCCGAACACGGCGTCGAGCTGACCCTGATCCACGGCAACGCCGAGACCGTCCCCTACCCCGACGCCTCGTTCGACTTCGCCGTCTCCGAGTACGGGGCCGCGATCTGGTGCGACCCCTACGTGTGGATCCCCGAGGCCCACCGCCTGCTGCGGCCGGGCGGCACGCTCGTGTCGCTCGGCAACTCGACGCTGGCGATGCTCTGCTCCCCCGTCGACGGATCGGTTCCCATCACCGAGCGCCTCGAGCGCGACTACTTCACGCTCCACCGCCTCGACTGGCGCGACGCCGTCGACGATCCCGGCGGCATCGAGTTCAACCTGCCCCTGTCGAGCTGGTTCCGGCTGTTCCGCGACACCGGCTTCGACGTCGTCGACTTCATCGAGATCCAGGCGCCCGAACCCGATCCGGAGACGGCGGACGAGGTACGCGGGTTCGTCACGCCCGGCGTGGGCGCACCGCTACCCGAGCGAGCAGGTCTGGGTGGTGCGCAAGCGCTAGTACGTCAGCTTCTCGGTGGTCTCCCGCACCCGGCGGGCCATCGCCCCCAGCGTGCGCAGGGCGATCTGGGGATCGTTGAGCACGACGTCGACGAAGCCCTGCCGGCCGAGCCCCACGGCCACGACGTCGGTCGCCGTCGTGACGGACGCGCTGCGCGGGCCGGGGTCGAACAGGGCGACCTCGCCGAAGAACTCACCCGGGCCGAGCACGGCGACCGGATTGCCGCCGCGGACCACCTCGACGGTCCCCTCGACGACCACGTAGCAGTACTGGTCGTACGAGCCCTCGGCGACGATGAGGGCACCGGCCGGCCAGCGGTGCGTGTCGCACGTCTTCGCCAGCGCCTGGAGCTGGCGCTTGGTCAGCCCGGTGAACAGCGGGACGCGGGCGAGGAGCTCCATGCGCCGGGCGACCGCCAACGCCGCGCTCTTCGAACCAGCCCGCGAGCCGGCGGTCGGAGTGCTCCGATTGATCGGCCATCCGGTGGAGAACGTCACTTGGACCACCTTTCACGACGACGGCGAGAACGATGGCCGCCGCATCGACCGGCGTCAAGCGCCGGCCCGGCCGTGACCGATGTCTCCGAACCGCTCATTCGCCACGGCCCGTATCCAAGAGCACGCCAACGACCCGACAACGACCAGGACACGAACCGTGCGACACCTCCTCCACCTCCTCAGACGCCGCGACACCACCCGGGCCACGCGCCCGCTGGTTCCCGCCGTTGCCCCGCGGCTGCGGGACTACCCCGTCGGCCGCCGTCCCTATTAGCCCGCCGCGCCAGACTGGCGGCGTGCAGCCGAGCCTCGCAACCGGGATCGAACACCGAGTCGCCTACGACGTGAGCGCCGACATGGCGCCGGCGCACCTGCCCCGGGCGGTGCTGTCCACGCCGTCGATGATCCAGCTCATCGAGCAGACGTGCCTGGTCGCGGTGCAGCCACACCTCGACGACGGCGAGACCACGGTCGGCACTCACGTGTGCGTCAGCCACACCGGGCCGGCGGCGGTCGGGGAGACGGTGACGGTCACGTGCCGGCTGACCGGGATCGAGCGGCGCCGGCTGACCTTCGACGTCGAGGTGGCCGGGTCGGCCCAGACGATCAGCACCGGGACCCACGAGCGGGCGGTGATCGACCTCAACCGCTTCTCGGCGGGCTGACCGCGCCTGCGCCGGTATCGAGATCGCCTCGGCGCGCTCATGAAGGGAACCCGCCAAGGAGACCATCGTGAGAATCCTCTACCACCTCTACAACCAAACCCGCGTCGTCCCGCCGCCCCGGCCCCGCTCCGAGCACCCCCGCTCGCGCCAGCACCCGATCTCCCGCCGTCACCGGTAGGGCGCCGCGCGCCGGCGTTGCCGCCGGGCCACGCGCTCTCTGCAATCGTGACGGGATGAAGACGGCGGAACTCGAACCGGCGCGCGCCGACATCCAGGTTCTCGCCGAGCACTACGCAGCGGCCCACCACGCACCGGCGCTCGCCTGGGGCGTGATGCTCGACGGGCAGCTGGCGGTGTCCGGCGGCTGTGGCGAGCTCGACGACGGGCGTCCACCGACGCCCGCCACCGTGTTCCGGATCGCCTCGATGACCAAGTCGTACACCGCGGCGACCGTCCTGCGTCTGCGCGACGACGGCGTGCTCTCCCTGGACGACCCCCTGCCCGAGCTGGCCGCGATCCGGCCGACGGCGGACTCCCCTGCGATCACCCTCCGCCACCTGCTGTCGATGCAGGCCGGGTTCACTGCCGACGACCGGTGGGCCGACCGCCACCTCGACATCGGTGCCGCCGAGTTCGACGCCGTCCTGGCGGCGGGCCCGCTGTTCGCCGTCCCGCCGGGCACCGGGTTCGAGTACTCCAACCTCGGCTACGGCGTGATCGGCCGGGTGATCGAACGGGTCACCGGCGAGCGGCCGCAGGACGTCGTCGACCGGCTGGTGATCCGCCCGCTCGAGCTCGACCGCACGACGTGGACCCAGCCCGACCACGACGACTGGGCCCGGCCGTACGAGGTCGTGGACGGCCGCCCGGTGGCCGACGACCTCCCGATCGGCGACGGGGCGCTCGCCCCGATGGGCGGGCTGTGGTCGACGGTGGAGGACGTCGTACGGGTGATGGCGTTCTTCGACGACGCCTTCCCCGCCCGCGACGATGACGACGACGGCCCGCTCTGCCGGGCGTCGCGGCGCGAGCAGCAGCAGGTCCAGCGGGCCGCCAATGTCGTCCGCGCCGAAGCGAAGGGCGAGGGCGTCGCCCACGTGCCGGAGCGGATCGACGCCATCGGCTACGGCTTCGGGATCCAGGTGATCCACGACCTCCGCTTCGGGCACATCGCCGGGCACTCCGGCGGCCTGCCCGGCTACGGGTCGAACATGCGCTGGCTGCCCGGCCGGCGCGTCGGTGCGGTGGCGCTCGCCAACTCGACGTACGCCCCGATGCGCGAGCTGACCAGGCGGATGCTCGAGGTGCTCGACGACCACGGGCTCGTGCCGCGGCCCCCGGTTCCGCTGAGCAAGGCGGTGGTGCGGGCCGCCGGCGAGCTGCTCGCCCTGATCAACGAGTGGACCGACGACGCCGCCGACGCGCTCTTCACCGACAACGTCGGACCCGACGAGTCGTACGAGCGGCGGGCCCGGCAGGCGGCCCAGCTCGTGCAGGCTCACGGCCGGATCACGTTGCAGCGGATCGAGGCCGCGTTCGCCACCGACGCGACGGTCACGGCGACGGCCGCCGACGGGCGCGAGGTCAAGGTGTGGTTCGCACTTGCCGCGGTGGCGCCACCGCGTGTGCAGGAGTACGAGATCACCGTCTCGCCCGGGTGAGGAGCGCCGGGTGGCGGCGCCGGTGTGCCCCGCCCGACACCCCGACGCCGCCTGGCCCCCGCCCGCCTCTCCGAGCCGCCGCCCGCGAGGCCACGGTACGGAAGGGGTGTATGAGAGTTCAGGCGTAGCGGGCGAGGGCGGCGTGTGCCCGCCGCACTGGAAGGTCGCGGAGGTCGGGCGGTTCGAGCACCTCGGCACCGGGACCGCAGCGGAGCAGCAGCGCCGCCAGCCAGCCCTCGCTCACGACGGAGAGCCACACGACGAGTGAGCCGTCCGGCTCGACCGTGTGCGTCCCGATCGCGTACCGGTCGAGCACCCACTCGCTGCCTCGTGGTAGGCGGACAACGACCTCGCGGTCGGGCACCATCCACGCCCACGTCCGGCCAGCGGGCGGCTGGACCGAGCGGGGCTCGAAGTGCTCGCCGGTCGGAGCCACCGACAGCAGCCGGTCGACGCGGAACACCCGCTGCTCGCCGCGCAGGTGGTCGTCGGCGATGACGTACGACGAGCCGCGGTCGACGAACAGCTTCAACGGGTCGATGGTGCGCTCGGTCACCTCGTCCTCGAGGTTGACGTACGCGATGCGGATCCGCTCGTGGCCTCGACCGCCGCCTGAACCTCATCGAGCAGCGGCGGCTCCTCGAGGGCGACCCGCACCGGGAGGCCACCGATGGCGGCGTCGAGCTTCGCCCGCAGCCGCTTCGGGACGTCGGCGTCCTCGCCCTGCAGCGCCTCGACGGCAGACAATGCGATAGCGACGGCCACGGCCTGCCGCGCCGTCAGGCGCACCTCGTCGGTGAGCAGAGTCGGCTCGAGCACCGTGACCGTGCCCTCGTCGGCGTCGACCCAGAAGCCGTAGAGGGCGTCGCTGCTGTACGGCGGCACGCCGCACATCGAGGCGAGCGTCAGGTCCTTGAGGACCTGCTTGACCGACGCCCCGACGCGGGTGGCGATGTCGTCGATGCGGGCCGAGCGCTGCTGGTACAGCCACGGCACGATCGCCAGCAGACGGTGCAGACGGGCCTCGACCGGCTCAGGACCCGGGCGCCGCCCGGCGGCCGGCGGAGGCGGGCGGGGTGGTGGTTCGACGCCTGACGGTTCGTGCTCGGCGACGGCGCGCAGCCACGACACGATCCCGGCGCGCAGGTCGGCCGGGGCGAGCAGCTCGGCCCGGTCGCCGAGCCCGAGCAGCCAGCTCCGGAACCGGGCGACGTCGTCGACGACCACCCGCAGGTCGACGTGGCCGAACAGGTCGGGCTGGCTGCGCTCGCGGACCCGCTCCGACAGGGAGGCACGGGCGGCGGTGGCCTCGTCGACGAGGACGTGGGCGACGATCGGGTCGCCGTGGGCCTCGTCGAGCAGCGAGGCGAGCAGGGCGGTGTCGAGCTCCGGCCGGCGCGCCAGGCGGGGGCGCTCGACGGGGATCGGGTCGCCGGTGAGCCGGTCGAGGCGCACCGACCGGGGGGCGTCGCGCTCGGCGTCGTGGCCGACGGCGGACCACGCCCCGTGGTCGAGCACGACCGCCCACGGCTCGAACTCGAAGCGGCCACGGGGCACGGTGAGCTCGAGGACGGCGCCGCGCCTCGCGGCGTCGATCATGTCGAAGACGACGTCGGGCATCTCGACGCCGATGTCGAGCGGCGGCTCCCCCGACCACCCGGCACCGAGCTTGAGCGAGGCCTCGCCGGCGGTGGGCAGGCTGCGGCTGACCGCGGCGAGGGCCATCGACAGCACCAGTCGCTCGTCGTCGTCGAGCGAGAGCTCGGGCAGGTGCACGTCGCCGCGGTCGATCCAGTACTCCGTCCGCCCTGCGTCGGTGCCGCCGCGGACCCGCTGGTGGATCACGATGCCGAGACCGGCGGCGATCGTCTGGCGGTCGCTGGTGAACAGCTGGTGCTGGGCCGCTGGGTGAGTCGGGTACGGAGTGGAGCCGTGGCCCATCTCCCTGACGATCTCGGCGCGCGTCAGCGGGCGGCGTGCCTCGTGCAACAGCGTCAGCAGGTTGAGGACTCGCTCGACGGGATCCACCCGCGCCACGCCGACAGTGTTGCCGACAGCGCAAACCGTCGGCGCGTCAGCAGTCCGTCATTGCGGCCACGGCGGAGCAGATCGCTCGGCGCGGATCGGCGAGCGCACCGACCCGTGCAGTGAGGAACGACCGCCGGATCGGTTGCAGGTTGTCGAACGACGCCACGCACTCCTCGGGGAGACCCTGGTCGGCTCCGAGCGGGATCTCGGTCGGGATGCCGCGCACCGTCCGCGTCACCGGCGCCACGAGCACCCACGTCAGCACGGGCACAGCCTGCGAACGGGTGACGACGAGCACGGGGCGGCGCTTGTCCATCGCCTCAGCCCACCAGATCTCGCCCTGGGCCGGCGCCGGCATCACCACGACTCGTCGGCGATCATGGCGATGGTCGCCTCGTCCACCCAGCCGACCTCGCCGGCACGCTGCGGCTGCGCCCGGTAGCCGGCGACGATGGAGTCACCGATCCGCCGTCGCCGGTGGGCGTCGACGATGCCGCGAAGTCCGAGCCGCACCGCCTCCGAACGAGACTCGACGACCCCCTCGGTGACGAGCCCGTCGACCTGGGCGAGGAGATCCTCGCTGACCCGCGTGACCAGCTGCGCCATGCGATCAGCATAGCAAACTGCAATGCGCGTCACGACCACGTCGTCGAGCCCGACGTCAGCTCGTGCAACGACCACCAGTGGAACTCCTGGTCGAAGACCATGACGTCGAGGAGCGTGATGCCGTAGCCCTCGTCGAGGCTCCGGCGCAGCGTGACGAACGCCTGCCCGTCCCCCTCGTCCGACGCGGTATCGCGCCTTGCGCCATGGATGGCGGGGCTCGATGACGAGCCAGCGGTCAGGACAAGGCTCGTCGAGCTCGATCTCGCGGCAGCGAAGCAGGTCTTCCGGGTCACTCCGCGAACGTGTGCACTGAGTCGAGGCTGGAGCCCTTCGACCCACAGCGGAACACCCCATCGTCTCCGAGGTGCCAGATCTCCGGCCACGTCCGCCACGGGATGCAGCCAGTCGTGCTCGGCGTAGGCGGCCACGTCGAGGGCACCGTGGAAGTGGAAGTCGCCCAGGTTGGGCAGAACTCGCACCGACGGATCGTCGGCCAGCGCGGTTGGTAGGTGTGCATGTCGTGGTGGTCCCATCACTCGAAGGGAGTCGAGGGGACCGCAGCCCCGAGGCGCCGAGCGCACGACCATCATGACCACGGGGTGTCAGCCCGATGGCCGGCAGTTCGAGCAGGCGATCAGCTGACGACGATCGGCTCACCACGGGCGCGGGCGACGGCGACCCGGAGCGGCCCCGGCCGGCCATCGACGTGACGCAGCGGCAGCTCGTGCGGACCCAGCCACGACTCGAGCTGGCCCTCGTCGCCGCCGAACTCGACCCAGGCGATGCCGGTCGGGGAGCCGCGGTGCTCGACAACCGTGCGACCGGGATGGTCCGCGTCGCCGACGTGCCACTGGATGAAGAACGGGAGCCCGTCGCTCACCGCGGCTTCGAGACCGACGAGGTGCCAGTTCAGCTCGATCCCGTCGGGACGGGTGCGGCTCATCGGCAGCGGCCGATGCCCGGTCCGGCGGGCGGTCGCATCGATGTCGTCGGTGCGGAGGCACAGCGCGGCGGGCGTCTCGCCGATCTCGTCGAGCTGTCGGTCGAGCCACGATGCGAGCGGGTTGCCAGCGGCCTCGTCACGATCGACCACGGCCATCAGCTCGAGGTAGCTGTCGCCCAGTGGCACAATGCGGTTGCCGGTGCCCTGGCCAGCGTGTCGCCCGCCAGCGACCGACGCCAAGCCGTGCACCTCGTAGAACCGATCAGCCGCGACATCGAGGTCCCGGACGGCGACGATGACGTGGTCGACGGCGAGCACCGTCGCACGATAGGCCCCGGTTCGACGACTCCCGGGAGACGTGACACCCCGTCGTCATGCTCGCGGCATGACCACACCAGCAGACATTCGAAGCGAGCAACTGATGTTCATCGCCGGGGCCATCGCCCTGCGTGGCCTGGCGGTGATCAGCGTCGGCTCGGGCCAGTGCTCGGTCCCCGGCTGCCGATGCGAGCCGGAGCCGATCCCGTGGAGCTACACGATCGGGCTCGTCGAACGGGGTCATCCCGAGATCGTCACGTTCGGCCTGCCGCCGAACGCCGCCGTGGCGGTCCTCAACTGGGTCCACGACCGTGACGCCGCCGGCCAACGGATCGAGCCCGGCACCGTCGAGCGCTACAACGGGGTGCCGGTGACGCTCGTGCCAGTGCCGACCGAGTGGGTGACGAGCGACGACGACCCGATGGGGCAGTGGTTCGCCCACTACGGCGTCGGCCGTCCGACGATCGAGCCGCCTCGCGGTGCTGCAGCTCGTGTGGGCCGACCGGCACGGCGTCCTGCCCGGCCAGGCCGGCTGCGCCCGAGCGGTCGAGGAGATGCAACCGCTCCTCGCCGCGCCGCAGTACCTACAGCCGTGACGACAACCCGTGGGTAGATCGAGCCCGACGCCGGCGTGCCCGCCCTGGTCAGCCCACTGCCAGGAGCGCGATCACGACGCTGATCGCGGCGATCACGGCGGCCTGACTGAGGAACAGCCACGTGCCGAGCGTCCGCAACAACTCGGAGCGCAGCGTCTCCAGCTTGGCGTCGACCCGGTTCTCGAGGGCTTCGAGCTTGGCATCGACAGCGTCGAACCGACTGTCGACAGCGTCGAACTTGCTGTCGACAGCGTCGAACTTGCTGTCGATGGCATCGAACCTGCTGTCGATGGCGTCGAACCGTGGATCGAACCTGCTGTTCGTCGCGACATCGCTCCAGTCGACGGGTGGGACCAGGTTCATCATCGTCGCGGCTCGTTCCGGACCCATGTGCTCCTCGAACCAGTTGAACAGTTGGTGTCGCTCTGACTCTGTGACGGGCATAGCTGGCCTTTCGCTTCCCCGGCTTGTCGGGCGTTCGACACGCCGAGCAGGCGAACGGCCTGTACCGGCAACGTTACCCGCGGGGTGCGCGCGGCGTCCTTCGTCGAGCGTCGAGACAAGGCCCCGCAGCCGTGCTGCTGCGCTCCTGGGGAGGCCGGCCGTGAGCGGAAATCGGGAGTTGCAGCCGAGGCCGTTCGAGCACCCGCCGTGGAGACGCGGCAGCTCGTGCCAGGCTCAGGGTTCACGCTGGTGACGCTTCGACTTGTACTCGTCGACCCAGGCCCGGGTGCTGCGCCAGTGACCGTCCGCCCCCTTCTGGGCGCGGAGACGGCCCCGGTTGGCGGCGACGCGCAAGGCGCCCTCGCTGAGGTCACGCGTCGGTGAGCGCGCCGAGCGGCACGAGCCGTCTCGGACCCGCCACCGCCGGGACGATGAACCGGTACAGGTTGTCGAGCACGGCGCGGGCGACCAGTTCGCCCAACGGCCCCGGCTCGCCGGCGTCGGCGGCGCGCAGGGCCCGCAGGTACCGGGCGCGGTCGCGCAGGTAGATGATCGCCGGTGCGTACCCGAGGCGGACCAGCACGAGGTTGAGCAGCAGCCGGCCCGTACGGCCGTTGCCGTCGAGGAACGGGTGGATCCGCTCGAACTCGCCGTGGAGGGCGGCGAGTGTCTCGATCGGCTGCGCCGCGGTTCCGAGCCGGGCGACGGCGCGGACCCAGTCACGCATCGCCGCCGGCACGTCCGGCCACGACAGCGGGACCATCCCGCCGGGGAAAGGCGCGATGTCGTGCTCGCGGAAGCTCCCCGGGGCCTCCTTGTCGTTCGCGCCGGGGTGCGGCGCGACGTCCCAGACCGGGCCGAGCGCGAGCTGATGCACCTGCCGCACTTCACTGAACGTGAGGAGCGAGCCGTCCGACCATGCACCCGGCTCGATGGCCTGGCCGTACACCCACCTGGCGGCGTCGGCGTAGCCCTTCACCTCCATGTACTCCTTCAGTTCCTTGTCGCCGACGGCCCGGCCGTCGCGCAGGAGCACTTCGACCTGGCGCAGGACCAGCGTGTTGCCCTCGATCGCGGTCGAGTTGTGGGCCTCCTGGTACCAGATCGACGTCCAGATGTCCTCCGCCTCGACGGGGTCGGGGAGGCCGCCGAGGCGCTCCCGCAACTCGACGATGGCTTCGTCGAGGCGGCGGTAGATCTGTTGCCTGCTGGGTCGACCAGCCACGGCTACACCTCCAAGTTGTACGCTGAGGTCACTGCAAAGCGTACCGTACAACTACGAAGTGGCGCGAGTCCGCCCGATCAATCCGTACCGTACGACTTCACCGGGTCGCCCATCAGGCGTCGAGGGCGAGAGCGAAGGGGAGCACGCCCTCCGCTCCGGCGCGACGCAGCGCCCGGGCGGCGACGGTGAGCGACCAGCGGGTGTCGGCGACGTCGTCGACGAGCAGGACGGGACCGCCGAGCGACCGCAGCTGGTCGGCGACGTCGGCGGGAACGGCGAAGCGGTCCCACACGGCGGCCAGCCGGTGGGCGCTGTTGCCGCCTCGGGCGCCGGTCGGACCACCGTCGACGTGAGCGAGCGAGCCGAGCAGCGGCAGCCGGCCGATCTCGGCGATCCGCGCCGCCACCGACCGGACGAGCCGTGGTCGCGTCCGCCCCGGCATGGCCACGACCGCGACCGGTCGTTGCTCCCAGCCCCAGCCCTTGAGGACGTCGACGACCGCGCCGATGACGCGTGCCGGAGCCTCGGCGTCCGGCTGGCCCGACGCGAGCAGCTCCCGTAACCGGGTGCCCCACCCGATGTCCGACAACCGGGCCACCGCCCGGCCGGGCTCGGACCGCTCGTCGACGGCGATGCGCCCCTTGACCGGCACCCCGAGCGGCGTCCATGCCGGACGGCCACATCGTGCGGGGTTCGAGGTCCACGCCCGCCCGGTCGATCGCGGATCGAGCCGCCGCACCGGCCGCCTCGGAGACCGCCGTCGGGTACCACGGCCCGGCGCAGACGTCGCATCGGCCACAGGGCTCGGCCCACGGGTCGTCGAGCTCGCGGCGGAGGAACTCCATCCGGCAGGCACCCCCGGCGATGTAGCGGCGCATCGCCTGCTGCTCCCGTTCCCGCGCCTCGCGCACCCGGTCGTAGCGCTCCCGGTCGTAGGTCCACCGCTCCGTGGTGGCCGCCCACCCGCCCTGCACCCGGCGCACGGCGCCGTCGACGTCGAGCACCTTGAGCATCATCTCCAGCCGGGCGCGGCGCAGCGGCACCCGCGTCTCCAGCGCCGCGGTGGACAGCGGCCGACCCGCCTCGGCCAGCACCGCGAGGGTCTCGTCGACGACGTCCTCGGCGGGGAACGCCAGCGACCCGAAGTAGCGCCAGATGGCCTCGTCCTCCCGGCCCGGCAGCAGGAGCACGTCGGCCCGCTCGACAGCCCGGCCGGCCCGACCGACCTGCTGGTAGTAGGCGATGGGCGACGGCGGTGCGCCGAGGTGCACGACGAAGCCGAGGTCCGGCTTGTCGAACCCCATGCCGAGCGCGGACGTGGCTACGAGGGCCTTGACCCGGTTGCCGGCCAACGCCGCCTCGGCGTCGAGCCGCTCGGCGCCGTCGGTGCGCCCCGAGTAGGCGATCACGTCGTGGCCGGCCGAGCGGAGGAACGACGTCACGTCCTCGGACGCAGCGACGGTGAGGGTGTAGATGATCCCGCAGCCCGGCAGGTCGCCGACGTGCTCGGCCAGCCAGCCGAGCCGCTCCTCCGCCGAGTCGAGACGGAGCACACCGAGGCGCAGGCTGTCGCGCTCCAGCGAACCGCGCTGCACGAGCACGTCGAACGCTTCGCCCTCGGCGCTCACGGCCAGCTGGTCGGCGACGTCGTCGACGACCCGCTGGTTGGCCGTGGCCGTCGTCGCCAGGACCGGGATGTCGGGCGAGAGCCGCGTGAGGGCGTCCCGGATGCGGCGGTAGTCGGGACGGAAGTCGTGGCCCCAGTCGGAGATGCAGTGGGCCTCGTCGACCACGAGCAGCCCGATGCGTGCCGCCAGCGGCGGGAGCACCCGGTCGCGGAAGTCGGGGTTGTTGAGCCGTTCGGGGCTGATCAGCAGGACGTCGACGGTCGAGCTCGCCAGCGCCTTCTCGACGGACTCCCACTCCTCGGTGTTGGCCGAGTTGATCGTCACCGCGGTGATCCCGGCCCGTCCGGCGGCCTCGATCTGGTTGCGCATGAGGGCCAACAGCGGCGACACGATCAGCGTCGGCCCGGACCCGCGAGCACGCAGCAGCGCCGTCGCCACGAAGTACACGGCGGACTTGCCCCAGCCGGTGCGCTGGACGACGAGCGCCCGCCGCCGACCGGCGACCAGCGCCTCGACCGCCGCCCACTGGTCGTCGCGCAGGACGGCGTCGTCGCGCCCGACGAGGGCCCGGAGCACGCGTTCGGCGTCATCCCGCATGATCCGGCGACCCTACAGAGGGGGTGTCAGCATCAGACCGGCGACGCCGACGCGGACCGGCACGGTCGAGGGGATGACCGGTCATGATTGGCGTGTGCCGGAGCATTCGCTCGAGCCGGGCGTTTACAGCGAGCTCATCACCCACGCCCTCAGTTCGCTCCTCGGCGACCCGGACGCGGACGCTCGGGCGCTCGTCGCAAGTCTGAGAAACGCTGAGGCACCAGACCGACTCTCACGCCATGTCGCCGCAGTCGTGTCGCGGTTGGTCGGCTCGCTTGACGAGACCGCTCGCGCTGAGGACGGGGCCGAACTCGTCGCTGGGCTGATCAGCGTGCTGGACCGGCTGCGGCCCGAGAGTGGCGTCCTGGACGATCAGGTGTCGGCCCCACCCCGTGTCCTCGAGGGCGTTCGCATCGTGCGTCCCGACGGCTCACTCGCAGCGCTGGACCTACCGCTCACTCCACTGCCGGACACGACCGTCCTGACGAATGCGCCCGGCGAGCCGGCGATCCAGCACGAGTTGGCCGCCGAGATTCCATCCGCCGTGCGGGTGGACATCTTGATGGCATTTGTTCGGTGGAGTGGTGTCAGGCCGCTCGTGGCTGCGCTCCGGCGACATTGGGAAGAAGGCGGTCGAATCCGACTCCTCACGACCACGTACACCAACAGCACCGAAGCGAGAGCCCTCGACGCCCTCGCGTCTGTCGGTGCCGAGGTCCGGGTCTCATACGACACAACGACGACTCGTCTCCACGCCAAGGCATGGCTCTTCCATCGCCACCGGGGCGCGACGACGGCATACATCGGATCGTCGAACCTGACCCACAGCGCGCAGGTCACCGGGCTCGAGTGGAACGTGAGAGTCTCGGGACTACGCAATCCCGACGTCGTCTCGAAGATGACCGCCGTCTTCGAGTCGTACTGGGAGGGTGGCGACTTCGTTCCCTACGACCGGACGGAGTTCCTGGAGCGCACCGAAACCGTCGACGCCGGAGATCCGTTCGCCTTACCGCCGACGGAGATCCACCTTCGTCCGTTTCAGGAGCGGCTGCTCGAGCAGATCCAGGTCGCCCGGCTGCATGGACACCACCGGAACCTGCTGGTCGCCGCCACCGGGACCGGCAAGACGGTGATGGCCGCCGTCGACTACGTGCGATTGCGCAGTGCGCTGTCCCGGAGCCGCCTGCTGTTCGTCGCCCACCGCCAGGAGATCCTTGAACAGAGCCGAGCGACGTTCCGGCATGCGTTGCGAGATGCGAGCTTCGGCGAGCTGTGGGTTGGCCAGCATCGGCCGCAGCGCTTTGAGCATGTCTTTGCGTCGATACAGAGCCTGAGCGCCGTCGGCTACGACGCGCTCGATCCGACGCACTTCGACGTCGTCATCGTCGACGAGTTTCACCACGCGGCTGCTCCGTCGTACCGAGCGCTGCTTGAACACGTGATCCCGACTGAGCTGCTTGGCCTCACGGCGACACCTGAGCGAGCCGACGGGCTCGACGTACTGCGCTACTTCGATGGACGAATCGCTGCCGAACTGCGGGTGTGGGACGCCATCGATCAGCAGTACCTCGTTCCGTTCGCCTACTTCGGCATCCACGACGGTCTTGACCTGACGCAGGTCCCGTGGAAGCGAGGACAGGGCTACGACGTCGGTGCCCTCACCAACGTCTACACGGCGAACGACTTCTGGGTGAGCAAGCTCGTCCAACAGCTGCACGATCGGGTCGCTGATATGAGGACCATGCGGACGTTGGGGTTCTGCGTCTCGATCGAACACGCCCGATTCATGGCCGCGCAGTTCGAGCGACGCGGAATCCCCGCCCGAGCGGTGTGGGGCGACTCGACGTCCGACGAGCGTCGGAGCGCGCTCGCCGCCCTAGCCAACGGAGACGTCGCGGCGCTGTTCACCGTCGATCTGTTCAACGAGGGCATCGACGTTCCCAACGTCGACACGCTGTTGCTGCTGCGCCCGACGGAAAGCGCGACCCTGTTCCTGCAACAACTCGGCCGGGGACTTCGCCGAGCCGCGGGCAAGTCCGAGTGCACGGTCCTCGACTTCGTCGGACTTCACCGTCGGGAGTTCCGCTTCGACCTCCGCTACCGAGCGCTCCTCGGCGGAAGCCGCCAAGATCTGCAGCAGCAGATCGGTCGCGACTTTCCGTTCCTACCGGCGGGGTGCCACTTCGAACTCGACCCGGTCGCTCGCGACGTTGTGCTCGCCAGCATCCGGAACGCCATCCCGACGCGATGGCCGGAGCGAGTTGCCGAGCTCCAATCGATCGGCGACGTCAGTCTGTCGACCTTTCTCGATCACAGCGGTCTCGAGCTCGAGGACGTCTACGCCAACAACCGAAGCTGGTCCGAGCTGCGACGCGCAGCGGGACTCCCAACCTCAGGCCCCGGAGAGTCGGAGACCGCGCTCCTTCGAGCGGTTGGCCGACTACTGCACGTCGACGACGACGAACGCATCGCGCAGTATCGGCACTTCGCGATCGCCGACGCACCGACTGAGATCACCCCACTCGACGAAGGCGGCCGCCGGACACTGCGCATGTTCCTGGCATCGATGTTCACCGATTCGGTGAGCACGACGATCGACGACGCGTGGCGACGGCTACGAGCGCACCACCAAGTGTGCGCCGAGATCGTCGAGCTCATGGACGTGCTCGATGAGCGGATCCACCATGTCCAACCGATGCTGTCGACGTCCGCGCACGTTCCGCTCCACGTCCACGCTCGATACACGAGGATCGAGATCCAGGCAGCATTCAACGACGGCACCGGTCTGCGGCCTCCGCGATGGGACAGCGGCGTCAAGTGGTTGCCCCAGGAGCGAACCGACGTGTTCGCGTTCACACTCGACAAGACGAGCGGAGAGTTCTCGCCGACGACCCGGTACCAGGACTACGCGATCACCCGCGAGCTGATCCACTGGGAGAGTCAATCGACCACCTCGCTCGCCAGCCAGACGGGTCAGCGGTACATCCACCACGTCGAGCAGGGATCGAGCGTCGTGCTCTTCGCCCGCCTGCGCGCGGACGAGCGGGGCTTCTGGTGTCTCGGCCCTGCCACGTACGTCCGCCACGAGCGCGACCGTCCGATCGCGATCACCTGGCGGCTTCACGAGCCGCTCCCGGCCGACCTCTACACGGCGTTCGCGGCGGCCGTCGCATGACGAGCCACCCATGAGGTAAGCGGGGCTCTCGAACATCACGCGGCCCGGGAGCGCCGACTCGATGAAACACTCGGCCGTCGCCGAGGTGCCGATCGGAGCGGGGCTTCACGCGGTCGCCGGCGTCATTCGGTGCGGTCGTTCGGGAGTGCAGTGCGGCGATGATCGCGCCCGTGAACGTCTATCTCCGGCGTCGAGCCCAGCGAGGTCCTACGCCGCGACCATCTGGTGCGCTCGCGGGGGCAAGCACTGAGTCAGTGAGGTCTCACCGGGGTGTGCTCGGGAGCGCGATAGGCGTGGGCGCGAGCCAGTCGTGCGGCCCGCTGATCGGTAGCCTCTGGTCGCTCGAAGCTGCCGCTGCGAGCGGGTTGATCGAGACCACGAGCACGACATCGGTGGACGGGCTGGGTTAGCGTCGGTGCCCGGGGCCACGGGAGGTGCGATGTCGGGGATCGATCCCGAGTATGTGCTGGCGATGGCTATACAGCGGTTGTCTGCTGCTGGTGGGTTCACGGTGGAGCAGCTCGAGCAGCAGTTGATGGACCGCTACGAGATGGCGCCAAGTGGATGGCAGCCTGCGTTCGACGCCCTCGTCGACCGCGACGTGGTGGCAGTGCAGGATGGCGACTGCTCGGTTTCCGAGGGTGGTCGCGCCCAGCTGGCGGACATCACGTCCCGATCATTCGATGACGAGCTCGGGTTCGCGAGCGCCAGCGACGCCTATCGACAGCTCAACGAGTTCGTGTCGGGATTCGACCTCGGCCAATACAGCATGGTCAATGCCGGACAATTCGACGCGCTCCTCGACGCCCTCGAGCTCGGGCCCGAGCATCGAGTGCTCGACCTCGGCTGCGGCATCGGTCGTCTCGCCGAGCGCGTCGCCGAGCGCACTGGTGCCCACGTGACGGGGCTCGACTTCGCCCGAGAGGCGATCGCTGCCGCGGCGGCGCGGACGCACGATCGGACGGACCGTCTGCAGTTCGTCGTTGGCGACCTCAACCACCTGTCGCTCACAGCCGCCAGCTACGACGCGATCATCTCGATCGACACGCTGTACTTCGCGTTCGACCTCGCTGCCACCGTGCGCGCCCTGGCCCGCTTGCTGAGGCCAGGCGGACGGCTCGGCCTTCTGTTCTCGCACGCGCCCCGAACCTCCGACGACCAGTGGGCGCCAGGACCAGACCAGACACCGCTCGCCGCAGCGCTGCGAGAGGTGGGATTGACGTACTCCACGGTCGACTACTCGACCGACGAACAGCAGCATTGGCAGCGCATGCGCGACGGACTGCGGGAGCTGGAACCGAAGTTCGAGGCCGAGGGCCAGTCCGAGTTGCACGCAGGCCTCAGCGCCGAAGCCGAGTTCTTCGCGCCGCTCGCCGACCGCCAGGAGATGAGCAGATACCTGTACGTCGTGCGAACCTGACCGGCCCGACCGGGACTGAGGCTCCACGCACGCTCGCACGCCACGACCAGGCACTCGCCGGCACCATCGACCAGATCACCACCCGGCTGAGGGCCCTACCGCGTCGGCCGACCTCTCCTTCGAGGCGTCGACCGCACCCGGGCCATCGAACTCGCTCGCCGCGCCACCGACACCGTCCGACGCGGCGATGCCGGCCACTGCTCCTCGCCGCCACCAAACCATGACCGCCCCGGCACGCCAATGGCCACCTGGATCCGCGACGCGGCCATCCCACCTCAGGCTCGCCTCGACAGAGTCCGGACTCCTGGGCGACCGCGCCGTCAGACGTCAGAGGGCGCGCCCACTCGTGCCGTTCGGGCGCGGCATTGAGCTGCGTGACGGCGTCGTTCGGGCGCGTCGTTCGGGCGCGGCTACTGCGAACTCGAGCTTGACGCCGACGGCCGGAGAGGTCGAAAGGTCAGCCGGCCTGCTCCGGCGTATCGATCTCTCGCCAGCGCTCCCAGGCGGCCTGACGACTAACGCCGAGTGCTGTTGCGATGTCCGTCCACGACAGACCAGCCTGGCGGGCGAGCTTCACCGTTGCGAGCTCGTTTCGATCGATCTTGCTTCGGATCTCCTGGATGCAGGAGAGCGTGTACACGATTTCATGCTCCCAGGCTTCATTTCTCGATCGGATGCCGGCCGCCCTGCTCGGGCCTGTCAATGCCCGGTGTGTGATCGGACCGCCGCTGTATCTCGCCATCGCGTCAAGGTACCCTGACAGCTGCAGGGCTGTCAAGGTCACCTGACACGGCTCGAGTCAGAGGTGGCACAGGCCAAGTCGCCGGGGCGGGGATCGACGACGGCCGAGATGCCTGATTGAAGTAGTCGTAGGCGTCGCGGGGTTCTCGTAGCGTCGAGGGGCTCCGGCAGGGTCGCTCTCGAATATGCCTGTCGACTGTCGTCTGGCTTTCGAACGAGGTGTCGGCCTGTCGGGGTCTCGCCGTGGTGTGGCTCACAAGAGGGACGTGCCGGTCCTTCGAATCAGGGGTGCTCGCCGCGGTCCCAACCGATGACAGGAGGACCCAATGGAGGATGTGATGATCGGGATCGACCCGCACAAGGGGTCGCACACCGCGACGATGCTCGATCGTGGGCAGCGTGAACTGAGGCGGATCACCGTGCGCGCCGGACGCCGGCAGGTCGCCGAGCTGTTGGAGTGGGTCGACGGCGTCAGTCCCGGGACGTGGGCGGTGGAGTCGGCGGGCGGGATGGGTTATCTGCTCGCCCAGCAGCTCGTCGCCGTGGGCGAGACCGTGCTGGACGTGCCGGCGACGTTGGCGTCACGGGTGCGGGTGCTCGGTACCGGTCAGTCGACCAAGACCGATCCCAATGACGCCCGCTCGGTTGCCATTGCCGCGTTGCACGCCCCGTCGCTGGCGGTGGTGCGACGGGCTGACCATGTCACGGTGTGCCGGCTGCTGGCCAAGCGCCACACTGACCTGGCCCGCTGGCGGACCAAGCAGTGCTGCCGGCTGCACGCCCTCGTCACCGAGCTTGTTCCTGGCGGGATCGACAAGGAGATGGTCGTCAACCAGGCACGAAGCGTGCTTGACGGGATCGTGCCCGGCGATGTGGCAGGCGTCGAGCGGCTTCGTCAAGCGGTTGAGCTCATGGACGACATCGAGCATCTCGACGTCGTGCTCAAGGACTCGAGGGCACGGATTACCGCCGCGGTCACCGCGTCCGAGACGACACTCACCGAGATCTTCGGGGTCGGCCCAATCGTCGCCGCCATGCTGATCGGCTTCAGCGGCGACCCGTTGCGATTCACCACCGCATCTCGCTACGCCGCTTACACCGGCACCGCCCCGATCGAATTCTCCTCCGGTGGGCGCGTCACCCACCGGCTCTCACGGCGCGGCAACCGCCGGTTGAACCATGCCCTGCATTGCGCCGCGATCACCCAGATCCGACATCGCCACAGTCCCGGCCGCGCCTACTACGAACGCAAGCTCGCCGAAGGACACACGCCGCGCGGAGCGATCCGCTCGCTCAAGCGGCGGCTCAGCGACGTCGCCTGGCGCCACCTCGTCGCCGACGCCCAACGCGTCGCCGCCCCGTGACGGGCGGGTCTGGGCAGGACACTTCAGGAACGTCTCTGTCGCCTGCGTGACCGGCTCTCACCTGAACCACCGGCTCTTCGGCGAAGTCACTGCCCAGACCCAGAACTGAACCCTACGACCACCCGACGGCGTGACCGACCGGGCTGGCTCGCACGCGCCCCGCAGCCGCCGAAATCGCCTCTTGACAACAAAGAGGTAATCGATCGGAGCGGATCTCTCGGCCGAGGCGATCGGCGTTCGGTTTCGCCGTTCGGTTCCGCCGGGGGACGGCGTCGTTGGGCTGGCGTTGACGGAGGTTCGATCGCCACGAGCCGGTGGAGGCGTGACCGTTCGGTCAGCGTGGCTCGACGATGATGATGGGGATTTGGCGGTTAGTGCGGCGCTGGTACGCCTCGTAGCCGCGATAAGCGCGGATGATCTTCGGCCACAGCTCGGCGCGTTCGTCGTCGGTGGCGGTGCGAGCTCGCATCGGACGGGTCGTGCCCTGCATTCCGAGCTCGACGTCTGGGTTGACGACGAGGTTGCGATACCACTCCGGATCACGGTTGTCGCCGCCCTTGGAGGCCACCAGGACAACTCGGTTCGGCTCGTACACGGGCGCGGTCAGCATCACCGATCGACGCCGGCCGCTCTTGCGACCAGTGGTGTGCAGTTCGACCGCTGGCATCCCACCGATCGTGCTCATCAACCGTCCGCCGGACAACGCCAGCACCGCCTTGTGGAACTGGTTCGTGCCTTGGAGAAAGGCATCGTAAAGCGCGTGCTGCAGCCCCATCAGGCCAGCGTAGACACACTGGCTCCAGCCGCGGGGATGGGCGCCTGAGCGAAGTATCTGTCGTTCGTCAGCTGAAGCCAACCCACATCCAGGGTGAGCGACGCAAGTGATCGACCGTTGTCGTCGCGGCTGGCAGGGCGCCTGCGGACCGAAAACCGCCGCCGGCGGCTCCAGTTCGGCTGGTTACGATTCACGTGTGCACACGCTGCAGCGACGTGGATCGGTTCAGCCCGAAGATCTCGCCGCGTCGCTCGGTGATTACGTGGTGATCGACATCCGCGACCGTTCGGAGTTCGAGCTTGGGCACATCCCCGGTTCGGCGCACGTTCCGACCGATCGGTTTCATGCCGGCTGGGTGCTTCGCGACATGCGGCTGCCGGTGGCCGTGCTCGGCGAGGGCGACGCCGATGCCGAGGGAGCCGTTGGCTTGCTCGTCGAGCACGGAGGTGACGCCGTCACAATCAGCGGCGGGGCGCCGGCGTGGCGTGCCGCCGGCCAGTGCTTCGTGACAAACCGCCAGTGACGTCACGCACGACGGGCGATCATCCAAGACAGGACACCTGGTCGACACGCACTCAAGGCCTCGGCGTCGAACTCCCGCCTGCGTGAACAGACATGTCGGCGCCCACTCCGGCGGCCTTGTCCTCGGATCGTTCCGCCCCGTGCGACCCCAAGCATTCGGCTGTTGCGCACGTCAACGAGACGATCACCGCCGAGCATGCAACGACGTGCCGATCTGGCGCGACCACGGCACCGATGGCGTCGGCATTCGGTGACGCATTTCGGTGTGGCGAACACCCGCGCCGCGAACGCCTGCCCCTGACTGAGTCTGGTGGGGGCGAGCCACGCCGCGAGCACCTACCGCCGGGTAGGGGAGCGTGGTCAGCGGTTCACGGCGACGGCGGCCACGCGGCCGATCGGCAGCTCGGCGGTATCCGGCGACTTCGAGCGCGCGGACGGCAAACCGTCAACGTGTAAGCCCCTCTTCGGCAATTGACGCGCTGAGGCCAAGAGCCTCAACGAACTCGCTAGCGAACGCACCGAAGCCGGCCGCCGGATCCTCCATGAGCTTTCGGAGGCTGAACTCAAGTGCAGGATGCGCCGCTCCAGTGATGATCTTCTCGTGGAAGACGTTCCACAGTTCTGGAAGGGCATGCGGAGCGAGCTTCGTGCCAACGAGCCATTCGTCATATGCGTGATGCCAATAGGCCTCACGTGCTCGCCTTTCCTCGGGCGTCGCTGGCTCTGGTTCGTTGACGTTGCCGAGTTCTCGAAAAATCTCGAGGAATCCGGTCCGCAGCGTGAGATAGGCCTGCACGGTCAGCAGCTCGGAGCCACGCCGCTCGGCCGCCCTACTTCGTCGTTCCGCGAGCACTGCGATGACCACAGCAACCAACGCGGTTGTACTCGACGCAACAGCGGCTATCGCGGTGACCGTGGCGTCGCTCATTCGACGTCCCTCCCGAGACCTGGGGTGGTGGCGAGTACTATGGTGCCACTCGCCCATACTGCCCAAAACGGCGCGCCGACACGGACTCCAGAGGCGGGGTGAGTCCCTTCTGGTGGTGTAGGGGGCGGCACCGGTCCTCGGGGTGAGGGTGGTCATCGTGCGATTCTCGGAAGCGAGCAAGCAACCGAGAGGACCGCACGATGACCAGTTCCGAGTCTGCCCTGTCCGACCTTGCGGCGCGACTTGCCGGCACCGACGCGTCGTTGTCGACGTCGCTGCGCGACATCTTGACGGTGGCGTTGCAGGAGTTGATCGAGGCCGAGTTGACGGCGGCGATCGGCGCGGTGTCGCTCCACCCCCCGCTCAGCTCCCTCGCACAATCGGCCTGCGATCCCAGTGTCTTCCCAGGCCTGGGTGCCAACACACGCGACCGCTCTTCGACACCCCTTCGCCGCGCCTTCCTGATGCCGTGCGCCGAACAACGGATCGCGAGCACTCCGCAGCGGCCAGGCGCCGCCCTCGTCCCTCCGGCGGCGAAGGTCATGTGGCGCCGCCGGTACGGTCGTTTCCCGATGCGTCGGAGGGAGAAGGTGGAACGGATCGGGGCGGTGCTCGACGAGCTCTACCCGAACCCGCCGATCCCGCTCGATCACGTCGACTCGTACACGCTGCTCGTCTCGGTGGTGCTGTCGGCGCAGACGACCGACAAGAAGGTGAACGCCGTGACCCCCGCGCTGTTCGCCGTCGCGGACACGCCGGAGAAGATGGTCGCCCTCGGTCCGGACCGGATCCGGGAGCTGATCCGTGAGGTCGGCCTCGCCCCGACGAAGGCGAAGAACCTGTGGATCGCCGCCCAGCAGATCCTCGACGCGGACGGCGAGGTGCTCCCCGACTGGGAATTCCTCGAGTCGCTCGCCGGGGTCGGACACAAGACCGCCAGCGTGGTGATGGCGCAGGCGTTCGGTGTGCCGGCGTTCCCGGTCGACACCCACATCCACCGCCTCGCCAAGCGCTGGGGGCTCTCCGACGGCAGCTCCGTCGCCCGCACCGAGCGCGACCTCAAAGCGGCGTTCCCCGAGGACACCTGGATCCGCCGCCACCTGCAGATCATCTTCTTTGGCCGCGAGTACTGCCCGGCGCGAGGCCACGACCCCAGCGCTTGCCCGATCTGCTCGTTCGCCGCTCCCCGGCACCGGGTGCGGTAGGCGTCACACACGCCGCCCTTGACATCGTCCGCCTGTCTTCGTATCGTCGTGATCAATCGATTAGTTGATCAATGAAGGGATTGACTATTTGATCGTCGATCCGTCCGCCGACGACCGGCTCGACCGGGCGTTCATGGCCCTCGCCGACCCGGTACGGCGGCGGATCATCGCCCGCCTGAGCCGGGGCCCGGCGACGGTCAACGAGCTCGCCGAACCATTCACGATCACCAAGCAAGCGGTGTCCAAGCACATCCAGGTCCTCGAGCAGGCCGGGCTCGTCACCAGGACACGCGACGCCCAGCGCCGCCCCGTGCACCTCGACGCCGCCCAGCTCGAAGCGTTGACCGCCTGGATCGACAGGTACCGACTGATCCACGAGCAGCAGTACCGGTCGCTCGACGCGCTGCTCGAGACGATGACGTCCACCAACAAGCCCCCCAAGGAGAAGCGATCATGAGCCCCAACCCACTGACCGTCACCGCACCCGAAGGGCTGCCGTTCATCGACTGGGAGCGCGAGTTCGACGCGCCGGTGGAGGCGGTGTTCCGTGCCCACGCCGACCCGGAGCTGCTCACGCAGTGGCTCGGGCCCCGCGGCTACGAGATGAAAATCGAGCGCTACGAATTCCGGACGGGCGGCAGCTACCGCTACTCCCACACCGGCGACGCCGGCGAGGAGTACGGCTTCAACGGCGTGTTCCACACCGTGCGCCAGAACGAGTTCGCCATCCAGACCTTCGAGTTCGAGGGCGTGCCCGACGTGGTGTGCATCGAGTCGATCATGTTCGAGGACCTCGGCGTCGGCCGGAGCCGCGTCCGCGGCCACTCGACGTATCCGAGCGTCGAGGCCCGCGACGGGATGGTGGCGAGCGGCATGGAGGGCGGGATGTCCGAAGGCTTTGAGCGGCTCGACGACCTGCTGGCGGGGCAATGATGGACTGGACGTTGGAGGTCGTGATCGTTCCGGTGAGCGACCTCGACCGGGCGATCCACTTCTACCGCGACCAGGTGGGATTCGACCTCGACCACGACACCACGGCCGGGGACCACCGGTTCGCCCAGCTCACGCCGCGAGGGTCCGGCTGCTCGATCGTGATCGGAACGCTGCCCGCCCAACAGGAGATGGAGCCGGGCTCGCTGAAGGGCCTGCAGCTCGTCGTCGCCGACGCCGAAGCGGCGCGGCAGCACCTCATCGACCACGGTGTCGAGGCGAGCGAGGTCCAGGTGATCGATCCGCGCGACGGCGGCACGTTCTTCGGGTTCAGCGACCCCGATGGCAACACGTGGGCCGTGCAGCAGCTCCGCGTCCGGGCGGAGAAGCCGCTGATCCCGCGGGAGCACCGCGGACGCTTCGGCGAGGGGTGAGCGTCCGGGCGGGTCGTCGAAGGCACCCACACCCGGCAGGCGCTGACACCCCCTCGCTATCGTGTCGGCCACCGACGTCCCCTCAGCGAAACCCACCCTGCGAAGGGGACACCGGTGCACCACCGCTACTACTTCAAGCCCGTCGACGGACCGTGCTGGAGACCGCTCGAGCGGGTCGCCGAGCTGACGATCGTCAGCCCCGAGCTTCCCGTCATCGATCCCGGGCACTTCATGTACATGGCCCGCCTGGAGTCGGCCGGCCAGCCCGACCTCAACCTCTACAAGCACTTCTACACGAGGTACTACCTCAACCTCGACGACGCCGGCCACGCCTATGCCTTCGTCGGCCCGGGCCGCCGATGGAAGAGTGCGCCGCCGTTCTCCGATGCCGGGCTGTACCAGCCGGTGCCCGATCTGCTGATGGCGCTGGAGCACCTCGATCTCGGGTTCCTCGAGAACGCCTGGATGACGGACCACGACCGCGAGTCGCTCGCCCGGCTCGTCGAGCGCAAGCGGCGCGGTGGACCCGGGGCGGCGGCACCCCTGCCCGAACGTGCGGTCACCAACTGAGGACGGCGAGGAACGGTTTACGATGTCCGTCAGCGAACATGAACGCCAACAGCTGTTCACCTGGTTCGAGGAGCACATGGGCTCCGAACGGGCCGCCACGATGATGAGCCTGCTGCCGCCCGTCGGCTGGGGCGACGTCGCTACCCGACGCGACCTCGACCTCCTGCGGCGCGATCTCGACCAGCACATTGCCGCGACGCGCAACGACATCGATTTGCTACGGCACGACGTTCGACAGCTTGCAGCCCGGCTCGACGCCGACGTCGCATCGCTTCGGCACGACCTGCGAGAGCAATTGCGCACCTTCGGCACGTGGTTGTTCGCCAGCCAGGCCGCGGTGATCGCCGCCGTCAGTCTCCTGTTCGCCTTGCGCTGACGCCTCCCCAGCGGCGGCGTCGCCGGCTGGACGCGCGCGGCCATCGGTCCTGGTCCACACCGGTACTCCGGGACTCTAGGGTCGGCGCCCATGGCCAAGAGAGGACGACACGGCCGCCACCCCAAGGGTGGACGCGTCACCCCGAAGGGCACCCGGCCGATCGCTTACCGCGAGCGAAACTCGTCGGTGTCGGAGTGGGACGACGAACCCGACCTGCTGCAGAACATACGCCGGAATCTGCGCTCGGGTTCGCCGCTCGACCTGCTCGCCGAGGCCAGCGCGCTGCTCACCCTCGTCGACCCACGGGAGTACGGGTTCGGGCGTCGCGAGGGCGAGCCGCCGTACTCCCGGCAGCAGCTCGTGGACTCGTTCATCGACGTCCGGCGAGTCGAGACCTCGGCCCTGCTCGCCGTGATCGCCGAGCTCGCCGGCGACGACCTCCTCGCCCAGCGGACCCGGCGCGAACTCGCCCAGCGCGGCGATCGACTGCCGGAGTGGCTGTCCCGGCTGGGCGACGCCGAGGTGCACCGGGCGCAGGAGATGGTCCACGTGCTCCGCGACGGCGACAACGTCCACGTCGGGGTCCGGCTGGCCGGCGGCCACGAACTCACCGCCGTGGTCTACATCGACCACAACATGGGGACGCTCGTGAAGGACGCCTTCGTCGTCCCCGAGACCATCGACGGTCTCGAAGCGCTGATGCGCTCGAAGCTCGACGACCCCGACACGGTGTGGCGCGAGCTCGATCTGGCCGACGCCCGGGTGCGCATCAGCGATGCGATCGAGCGCGGAGCGACGACGGTGCCGCCGTTCGAGGGCGACACTTGGCCGGCTTGTCGCCCGATCGTCGAGTGGCTCACCCGCAAGATGCCCCTGGGCGGGACCGGCTACGTGCGACCGGAGTGGAGCGACGAGGAGCGCCGTCGGCTGGCCGACCGCTTCTTCGCCTCGCCCTTCGGCACGCCGCTCGACGACGTCGACCACCGGTCCCTGCTCGAGTCGGTGATCTGGTTCGGTGCCGACTACGGCCCCGGCGACCCGCTGCGCTGGAGTGCGGTGACGGTCGAGATCATCCTCGTCGACTGGATCCCGCGCAAGATCGTGGCCGACGCCACCTACCTCGTCAAGGCGCCCGACCTGCTGCGGGCGTTCGTCCGCTTCTGCCACGCGGAACGCGGCATCCGCGCCGAGCTGACCGCCGAGACGCTCGCCGCCGTCGACGAGTACGAGCCGGAGTACCAGCGCACGATCCGGTCGCCCCGCCCGCAGGGTCCGATGGCGCTGCTCGCCGGCATGGGCGTCGTCGATCCGGACGGTCCGTGGAACATGGGCGACATCGACCTCGACGACTTCGACGAGCAGGCGTACCTGCTCGAGCAACTCCAGAAGGCGGCCGGCGGCGACGAGGCGCTGCGCACTCTCGACGACGAGCCGCTCCCCGACGAGCCGTTCGACTGGACCGGCATCCCGGCCGACGTCCACGACAAGGTCGGCGAGGTCCTCGCCTTGTGCGACGGGTGCTGCGACGAGCTGCTCGACGTGGAGTGCCGCACGGCCTGCCGCCGTCTGCTCGCCCGGGCCGCCACCGGCGACCCCGCCGTGTTCCGGCGCAAGGCCAGCTCGGCAACCGCGGCGGCGGCGATCTGCTGGACCGTCGGCAAGGACAACCAACTCTTCAGCCCGTGGGCCGGCGGGCTGCACGCGAAGGACCTCTTCGCGTACTTCGGGATCAAGCAGGGCGGCGTGTCCCAGCGCGCGGCGACGATCAGGAAGGCGGCCGGCTTCGACCCATACGTGCCGGCGTGGGACCTCCATCTCGGCTCGCCGGAGCTGCTCGTGTCGGGGCGGCGGCGGCGGCTCATCGAGCTACGCGAGCGGTACGCGACGAACGACTGAGGGCGAGGCGCCTCGTCGCGATTCCAGCCGGCGAGATCGACGCGCCTCGTCACGGTCCGCCGAGGAATGGCGGCGGCCGAACGAGGTCGGTAGTCTCCCTGCCCGAATCAAAGCGGGCGGAGGAAACGTTGAACCTGTTCAGATCGGCGCGCCGGTTGGCCGCGCCCACCGCCGTGGCGGCGGCGACACTGGCCACGGTGCTCGTACCAGCCGTAACCTCGCCGGAGGTTCACGCGGCGGCCACGACCGCTACTCGGGCTCGGGTGGTCCGGTGGATCGACGGCGACACGGTGAAGACGACCAGGGGCGTCGTTCGGTTGATCGGCATGGACGCACCGGAACGCGGCCAGCACTGCTACAAGCAGGCGTGGGCCAACGCGCAGCGGCTGGCCCCGGTTGGCAGCCGGATCAAGCTCGTCAAGGTGGTCGGGCGGGACAACCGGGATGCCTACGATCGCTTGCTCCGCTACGTCAAGGTCTCCGGCGGGCGGGACGTCGGGTACCGGCAGATCGTCGGGGGCCTCGCCGACGCTCGCTACGACAGCGGCAGCTACGGCACTCATCCGCAACGAGCCAAGTACCGGGCCGCGGACGCCCAACACCCGGACAAGACGTGCCAGCCGCCGACGCCGGGCTGCGACCCGAGCTACCCGGACTTCTGCATCCCGCCCCCGCCGCCCGACCTCGACTGCGCCGACATCGGAACCTCGTTCACCGTGATCGGGTCCGACCCGCACGGCTTCGACGCCGACGGCGACGGCACGGGCTGCGACAGCTACGGGTGACGTCCGGCTCCCTATGATCGGCGCGGTGGGCGTGATCGTGCGGGAGGACCTCGTCGAGGCGCACCGGCTCGCCTGGGAGCACATCGCCTGCCCGGGCAGTTGGTGGACCGGCGCCCAGCGGGTCGAGCTGGCCGGCACGGCGCTGATGGCGATCACCGACATCGACCCGCTCCTGCCGTGGGTCGGCGTCACGTCGACCGACCGGCTCGGCTCCGACCTGCTCGCGCCCGCCACCGCCCACGACTTCGTCTACCGGCTCGCCCGCCACGCCGGGACGATCACGGTCGACATGTACCACGCCGTCAGCGGCGAGCTCGGCGAGCTGCCGTACGTCGAGCTGTGCGGGATCGTCTCGACGGTCGCCGCCGTCGCCCACTTCTGCCGCGACATCGGCATCCCGGTGCCGCCGCTCCCAGAACCCATCGCGGACGAGCCGACCGGCGAGCGCCCCGACCGCCTGGCCCAGCCGAAGTTCAACTGGGTGCCGGTCGCCGAGCCGCCTGACGAGGTGGCCGCCGTCGTGCAGGCCTACACCGCCGTGCCCGGCGAGAACCTGAACAACTGGCGGATGGCGGACGCGCAGTACATGCCGGTCCAGGAGATGGTGCACCCCGATTGGCAGCGCCGGCCGGGCGGACTCTCACGCGCCCAGATGGAGCTCGTCGCCGCCCGCCTGACCAGGCTGCGCGACTGCTTCTATTGAGTGACCGCCCACGCCACGATGCTCAGTTGGAGCACCGCACAAACCGGCCAGACCCTCGACCTGCACGCGGTCGCCGAGAACCGCCCCGGCGTCGGCCTCGAGCACGGTGACGCGCTTCTCCGGTTCGCCAGCGCCTGCGGCGGCACCGACGACGCCGAGCTCGACGCCGCCCGCGCCGCTGCTCGTCGCCGAGACCGACGAGGCGTTCATGGTCGACGCCGCCGCCGTCGCCGCCAACTTCGAGATGATGACCCGCCTCGCCGACGGCACCGGCGCGGCGATGCCGGACGAGCGCCTCGAGCGCTCGGCCGAGGCGATCGACGTGATGGGGATCGCCGATCTCGTCAGCCGGCACTGAGCCGGCTCAACATTCCCGCACGGCCCGCCGGTTGACCGGCGCACCTCCGGCTGATAGTAAGTGAATACTTTCATCTGACGCCGTCGGCACCTTGGGGGGAATCATGGGACGTGTCCAGAACCGGTCGTGGCAGACGCGTGCTCGGGTCGTCGGAGTGGTCGCCGCCTTGGCGATCGCGGTGACAGCATGCGGCGACGACGATGACGACGGCGCCAGCGGCGACACCGCGGCGTCGTCACCGGCCACCACCGCGGCCGCGACCCCGACCACCGCGGCGCCGACCGAGACGACCGCCGCGGGGACGGCTCCCGCAACCACGGAAGCGGCGCCGGAGACCACCACGGCCGGGACCACCGCCGGCCCGGCGACCGGGGAGCCGATCCGGGCGATGGTCATCCTCGACGAGAGCGACCAGATGGGCCTCACCTACACGACCAAGCGGGCGGCGATGGACGCCACCGTCGAGGACATCAACGCCAACGGCGGCCTCGGCGGGAGCGGCCGGCCGGTCGAGCTCGAGTACTGCGTGACCCAGTTCGACCCCAACCTCGCCCAGCAGTGCGCCCGCGACGCCGCCGACGACGAGTCGATCGTGGCGCTCGTCGGGAACATCACGAACTTCTCCGACCAGGTGAACCCGATCCTCGAGGAGGCGTCGATGGCCTCCGTCGGCACCGAGCCCTACTCACCCGGCGACGGCACGAGCCCGAACGCGTTCCCGATCATCGCCGGCTACCTCAGCTCGGTCGCCGGGATGGGCACCGTTCTCGCCGACGTCGCCGGGGCGACGCAGATCAGCGTGATGTACGTCGACACCCCGTCGGCGCAGGCGTCCGTCGACACCATCACCCGGGCCCTGGAGCCACGGGGGCTGGAGCTGGTCAACGCGATCCCGGTCCCGATCGGCAAGGCCGACGTCTCCTCCGAGACGGCGGCGGCGCTCGAAGGCTCCGACGGGCTCGCCCTGCTGACCGACCCGGCGACGGCGAACAACGTCATCACGGCGATGACCCAGCAGGGCAACGTCGTGCCGGTCGGAGGAGCCGGCGGCCAGTTCTCCGCCGAGGCGCTCGCCGGGCTGGGCGCGTCCGGCGACGGGCTCCTGCTCGCCAACTGGTTCGCATCCGACGACGTCGACGTCCCCGGTGTCGCCGACTTCCTCCGCGTGATGGAGACCTACGACACCATCGACCACAGCGACGACCTGGCCAAGAGCGGCTACACCGCGATGCTGCTGCTCGACGAGGCGGTGCGCGGCCTCGACACGATCGACCGGGCGAGCATCCTCGCCAACCTCAGCGAGATGAACGCCTTCGACACCGGCGGCCTGACCCCGGTCATCGACTTCACCACCCCCGGCCCGCTCGAGGTCGACGGGACCGCCCTGCCGCGGTTCGTCAACCCGACCGTGATGTACGGGGAGGTCGCCAACTCGGCGGTGACCGCGATCGACGCCGAGTTCGTCGACCCCTTCGCCGCACCCTGACGGTACGTGACGACCATCCTCCAGTTCGTCCTGCTCGGCCTCGGGCCGGGCGCGATCTACGCGCTGGCGGGCTGTGGGATCGTCCTCATCTACCGCGGGTCGGGGGTCCTCAACTTCGCCTACGGCGCCCAGGCGCTGCTGGCGGCGGAGGTGTTCGTCCTGCTCTGGCAGGACCACGGCTGGCCGCTCGGCCTGGCGATCGCGGCCACGGTCGTGATGAGCGGCGCCGGCGGCGGAGTCATCTACTTCGCCGTGATGCGGTACCTGCAGGAGTCCTCGCCGGTGGTGCGGATCATCGCCACGGTCGGCCTCCTGGCCGTGATCCAGCAGGCGGTGATCCTGATCTTCGGCACCGATCTCCGGATGGTCCCCAACTACCTCCCGAGCGGGGTGTGGCAACCCGTGAACGGCGCCGCCGTCGGCTACGACCGCCTCACCCTCCTCGCGGTCGCGGTCGTGCTGTCGGCCGGTCTCGCCGTGGTGATGCGCCGCTCACGCTTCGGCTCGGTGACGACGGCCGTCGCCGACAACCGCCTGGCCGCCTCGGCCCTGGGCCACTCCCCGCACGCCGTGGCGGCGTGGAACTGGGTGCTCGGCTCGGCCCTCGCCGGGCTGGCCGGGGCGCTGATCGTGCCGATCAGCGGTCTCGGCGTCACGGCGTTGACCCTGCTCACCGTGCCCGCCTTCGCCGCCGCCCTGCTCGGCCGGTTCACCTCCTTCATGGCCACGCTGGCCGGCGCGTTGCTGCTCGGCATCGGCCAGAGCCTGCTGACCAGGTACGTCCACACGCCCGGCGGTGGTGACGCCTTCGTCTTCCTCGTGATCATCGCCGTCACCATCGCCCGGGGTTCGGCGATCCCGACCCGCGACGAGGTGCGCGCCCTGCTCCCCCGCGTCGGGCGCCGCGGCGTGCGCTGGTCGCTGGTCGCCGCCGCGGCGGTCGCCGCCGTGATCCCGTCGCTGTTTGGCGCCCGCGTCGCCGACGCCATCACGACGATGGCGCTGCTCGCCACGCTGGCGGTGTCGCTGGTCGTGCTCACCGGCCTCGCCGGGCAGGTGTCGCTCGGCCAGGTGGCGATCGCCGGCGTCGGCGGGTGGGTCGCGGCCCGCACCAGCGACCTGTGGGGCTGGCCGTTCCCGGTGGTCGCCCTGCTCGGCGTGACCGCGGCGGTCGCCGCCAGCCTCGTCTTCGCCGTGCCCTCGCTGCGGAGCCGCGGGGTCACCCTCGCGGTCGCGACCCTCGGCCTGGCCCTCGCCGTCCAGTCGGTGGTGTTCGCCAACCCCGACCTCGTCGGCGGCTTCGGCGGCACACCGGTCGAGCCACCGACCCTGTTCGGCATCGATCTCCGGGCATCGACCAACCCGGAGGCCTACGCGACGTTCGTCGTGATCGTGTTCGCCGTCGTCGCCCTCGCCGTCGTCAACCTGCGGGCCGGCCGGATCGGGCGGCGGATGCTCGCCATCCGCAGCAACGAGCGGGCGGCGGCGTCGCTCGGGATCAGCGTCACCCGCGTCAAGATCGGCGCGTTCGCGATCGCCGCCGTGGTCGCTGGCATCGGCGGGGTGCTGATGGCCTTCCGCTTCGACTCGGTCGTGTACACCCAGTTCGACACGTTCGCCTCGCTCAACCTCGTGTCGTTCGCCGTCATCGGCGGCATCGGCTACGTCGCCGGGGCGCTCGTGGCGTCGCTGTTCGCGCCGGCCGGCCTGATCTCGCTCCTCACCAGGGAGGTCGAGAACCTCGACCGCTACCTCATCATGGCGTCCGGGCTGATCGTCATCCTGACCCTCATCCAGCACCCCAACGGCATCGCCGACACGCTCGCCCGGTTCGCCGAGCGCCTGCGGCGGCGGCGCGCCGGCGCCCGCCCGCCGAAGGAGACGAGCCCGCGGACCGCCCGCCCCGCGGCGGATCACGTGGTCGACGGGCAGGTCCCGGCCGAGCTCCACGTTCGGGACCTGTCGGTGACGTTCGGGACCGTCAAGGCCGTCGACGGGCTGAGCCTCAGCGTGCGCCCCGGCCAGATCCTCGGGCTGATCGGGCCCAACGGCGCCGGCAAGACCACCCTGATCGACGCCGTCTCCGGGTTCGTGCGGACCTCGTCGGGCACCGTCGAGCTGGGCGGCACGCCGGTCACCGGCTCGGCGCTGGCCCGCAGCCGGCTCGGGCTCGGACGCAGCTTCCAGACCGTCGAGCTGTTCGACGACCTGACCGTGCGGGAGAACCTGCTCGTCGCCTGCGAGCACGTGCCCTGGGACGCCTGGGTCCTCGACGTGGCCCGGCGGCGGCGGGACGGCCTGCCGCCGCGGGTCGACGAGGTGGTGGAGCAGCTCGGGCTCGGGCCCGTGCTCGACGACCACCCGCCCGAGCTGTCGTACGGGCACCGCAAGCTCGTCGGCGTCGCGCGGGCGCTCGCGGCCGGGCCGACCGTGCTGCTCCTCGACGAACCGGCGGCCGGCCTCGGCGGCGACGACGCCGCCGAGCTCGGGGTCGTCCTGCGCCGCATCGCCGACGAGCTCGGGATCGGCATCCTGCTCGTCGAGCACGACGTGGACCTCGTCTCGGCGATCAGCGACGAGCTGGTCGTCATCGAGTTCGGTCGCCGCATCGCGTCCGGGCCGGTCACCACGGTGCTCGACGACCCCGTCGTGATCGAGGCCTACCTCGGCACGCCGGATGGCGAGCCCCACGCTGAGCAGGTCCTCGCATGACCGCGACCGGCGACGTGCGGCTGGCGGCGTCGGACCTCTACGCCGGCTACGGCCGGGTCCCGGTCGTGCGCGGGATCGACCTCGAGGTGCGCGCCGGCGAGGTCGTCGCCCTCGTCGGACCGAACGGCGCCGGCAAGACGACGACCCTGCTCGCGCTGGCCGGGGCGATCCCGGTGCTGGGGGGCACGGTCTCGCTCGACGGGCAGGAGACGACGGCCCCGCTGCACGAGCGGGCCCGTGCCGGCCTGGCGCTGATCCCCGAGCAGCGGGCGATCTTCCGGCGACTCGACGTCCACAACAACCTCAAGCTCGGCCTCGGTCCCGTCGAGCGGGCGCTCGCCATAGCGCCCGAGCTGCGCCCGCTCGCCTCCCGTCCGGCCGGCTTGCTGTCCGGCGGCGAGCAGCAGATCCTCGTCCTCGCCCGGGCGCTGGCCGCGAGCCCGCGGGTGATCATCGCCGACGAGGTCTCGCTCGGGCTCGCCCCGCGGGTGGTCCGCCGGATGCTCGACATGATCCGCCAGGCCGCCGACGACGGCGCCGCCGTGCTCGTCGTCGAGCAACGCCTGCAGAACGTGCTCGCCGTCGCCGACCGCCTCATCGTCCTGCGCCGGGGGACGGTCGAGCTGTCGGGATCGGCGGCCGAGCTGGCGACGCGCGTCGACGAGATCCGGGCCGCCTACCTCGCCCGCCCCGCCCAGGACCACGCCAACCAAGGAGGATCCGTATGAGCACCGACTGGCACCTCCAGTCGATCTTCCACTTCACCGTGAACGCGACCGACTTCGAGCGCTCGCTCGACTTCTACACGACGATCGGCTTCCGTTTGCTGCGCGACAACCGCGACGTCGACTGGCCGCCGACGGTCGCCGACGGGTTCGGGATGCGCCGGGCCAAGGGCCGGGGTGCGCTGCTCGGCGTCGGGGACGGGTCCGAGCACACCCGCCTCGACCTCATCGAGTGGCTCGAGCCGCCGTACGACCCACCCCCGCCGGTGCCGATCGAGGACCGGGTCCCCCGCATCGTCGCCCTGCGCACCAGCGACGTCCGGGCCGCGTTCGAGGATCTGAGCGCGAAGGGCATCGAGTTCGTCTCCGAGGTCCACAGCTACGCCGAGATCGGCATCGACGCCGTCGTCTGCTGCCGCGACCCCGACGGTCTGCTGATCGAGTTCATCCAGTACGCGCCGGGCGTGCTCGGCAGCAAGGTCGGCACGTTCGCCGACGACCCGACCGAACCCCTCGCGTCAGGAAGGACGGAGTCACCATGACCGATCGCACGACCGTCGCCGCGGCGACGGAGATGTTCGAGGCGGTGAAGAACTGGGGCCGGTGGGGGGACGACGACGAGCGCGGCGCCCTCAACCTCATCACCCCCGAGAAGGTGGCGGCCGCGGCGGCGGGCAGTCGGGGTGTCGTCGTGAGTTGCGGCCGCCCGGTGCCGGTGCTGCCGGCGGTGGACAACCCGACGCCCGCCCAGCACATGATGGTCATCGCCGGCGACTGCCTGGACGCGACCGGCGTGCCCGGCCTCGAGACCGCCCTCGACTACGTCGGGCTGGCGTTCCACGGCATGGCCGTGTCGCACCTCGACGCCCTGTGCCACGTCTTCCACGACGGCCTGATGTACAACGGCGTGCCCGCCACTGAGGTCAAGAGCATCGGCGCGCTGCGCAACTCGGTGATGGCCGCGGCCGACGGGATCGCCTCGCGGGGCGTGCTGCTCGACATCCCCCGCCTGCGCGGGATCCCGTGGCTGGAGCCGGGGGACACGGTCACGGCCGCCGAGCTCGACGCCGCCGCCGCCGATGCCGGGATCGAGGTCGGCGCCGGCGACATCCTGCTCGTGTCGACCGGTCGCGACGCGCGGCGGGCGCGAGCACGGGCCGTGGGACCCCATCGGGGTCGGGCTCGCCGGGCTCGCTCCCGAGTGCGTCTACTGGATCCGCGAACGCGACGTCGCCGTCCTCGGCTCCGACGGCGTGTCCGATCCGCTCCCGAACAACGACAACGGCTGGCCGGTCCCGATCCACATGTGCTGCCTCGTCGCGATGGGGGTGCCGCTGCTCGACAACCTCGATCTCTCCCGCCTGGCCGCGGCGTGCGCGGCCGAAGGGAAGTGGGAGTTCCTCTTCACCGTCGCCCCGCTGCAGATCGAGGGCGGAACGGGCTCCCCGGTCAACCCCGTCGCGGTGCTGTGAGGTTCAGGTGGTGGCCATCTCGGCGAACTCGGGGATCAACGCCTCGCCGACGAGCCGCAGGCTCCCCATCGCCTGCTCGTGGGAGAGGTGCCCGAACTGCATGAGGCACATCAGCCGGTCGACGCCGGCGTCGGCGTAGCGCTGCATCTTGCGCCGGCACGTGTCGACGTCGCCGACGATCACCGACTCCAACGGCTCGAGCACCTCGTACACCTCGACCGGGTCGAGCTCGTAGCCGAGCGCCTGGCGGTTGAAGACGCGCAGGATCGGGTGCGGGTCGTCGGGGTCCATGTCGACCATCACGTCGGCGACGTCGCTGACGGCGCGGGCGCGGCCGGGGTCCGTGCTCGCCGTCGGCTCGCCCCGGATCATCTCCGTCCACACCGTGCGCGGCACCGAGAAGATGCGCGGCGCGGCGTTGACGTACCACAGCGCGGCCTCGCTGGCCCGACTGGCGATCGCCTCGTCGGTCGTCTCGGTGCAGTGCACGAACGTGAAGACGCCCTTCTCCGAGTTGAGGAACTTGCCGACCGGACCCGGCGAGCGGGCCAGCCCGGCGTCGTACTCGGCGAGGAGCATCGCGATCGTGTCGACGCTCGACAGCAGCGTCGTCGCCAGCGCGCCGACGCCCCGCTCACCGGCCAGGCCGAAGGACGCGGGGGTGGAGACGGTCTGCCACAACGGCGGGTGCGGGTCCTGCACCGGCTTCGGGACCAGCTGGCGCGGCGGGATCTTCATGTGCTTGCTGTCCCAGCTGAACTCCTCCTCGGTCCACGCCCGGACCAGGATCTGGTACGCCTCGTCGAGCTCCTCGAGCGTCGTCTCGGGGTCGATCCCGAACGTCTCCCACTCGGCGCCGCCGGAACGGGCCAGCGCGATCTCGGCCCGACCACCGCTCAGCTGGTCGAGCACGGCGGCCCGCTCGGCCACCCGCAGCGGGTGGTTGACGATGAACGGGGACAGCACCCCAGAGTGGCCGAGGTGGATCCGCTCGGTGCGCTGGGTGAGGACGGCGTTGAACATCTCCGGCGTGCTCGAGTAGGAGAACTCGGGTGTGCAGTGGTGCTCCACCATCCACCAGCAGGCGTAGTCGAGCTGGTCGGCGAGCATCGCCTGCTCGATCCCGTCCTGGAACACCTGGGTCTCGTGACCGGGGGCCCACGGGCGGGGCCGCTGCAGCTCGTTGAACACGTCGAAGATCACCGGATCCCCCCTTCGTCCGAAGTAAGTAAACAAATACTTAGCACATCCAGGACGACCGCGACCGCACCGGGTACCTTGTCGCCGTGAGCGGGACGAAGCGCACGCGGATGAGCGCCGAGGAGCGGCGCGTATCGATCCTCGCCGCGGCCGCGGGAGGCGTTCATGAGCTCCGGCTACGGCGGCGCCCGCACCCGCGACATCGCCCAGCGCGCCGGCGTCAACGAGGCGCTCCTCTTCCGCCACTTCGCCACGAAGGAGGACATCTTCCGGGCCGCCGTCGTAGAGCCGCTGATCGCGGCGATGCAGGGACCGCTCGCCGGCGCCGCCCCGGTCGTCGAGCACGGCGAGGAGTCCGAGCAGAAGAAGGCCAGCTCGCAGGCGACCCTGCGGCAGATGCTCGAGATCCTGCAGGAGACCGGGCCCCTGCTCGGCATCGCCCTGTTCGCCGACAACGAGCAGGCGAAGGCGTTCTACCGGGAGCAGATCACGCCGATCCTCGACGCCGGCTCAGCCCGGCTGCGCAAGCGCTACGGCACGTGGGACCATCGCCACTACGACCCGGATCTGATGCCCCGGATCTCGATGGGGATGTGCCTGTTCGTCACCCTCGACGCCTACTTCACCGGCCGCCAGCTCGACCTCGACGCCACCGCGTCCGAGCTCGCCGACCTGATCATCTACGGCACGGCGAGCCGGCCCGATCACCCGAACGCACGACCTCACACGGCGACGGCGCGGCGCACCACCGCCAAGGCGTCGAGGTCGAAGACCGCCGCCGCGGCCCGGTCCAAGATCTCGTCGGCGTAGCTGCGGCCGGTCGAGTTCGCCAGGTCGACGAGCAGCGTGCCCACGGCGTAGCTCGACGAGTAGGCGACACCGAGCCGGTAGTCGTCCCAGAGATCGTCGGGCGTGTAGCCGCGAACACCGCGCTCCAGCAGCGTCGTGTGGTACAGCGAGATCATCTGCTGCTCCAACGCTCGGCGCTGGGCGACGGGCACGGACTGGCTGAGGAAGTACCCGAGGTCGTAAGGACCCCGACCGGTCGACAGTGGCTGCCAGTCGACCACCGCCACCTCCGGCCGCCCTCGATCGTGGGCGATGAAGATGTTGGAGCGGCGGAAGTCGACGTGCACCAGCGTCACCGGCGGCCGGCTGAGCCGCCGTTGGAGGACGGGGATGGCGTCGACCAGCTCGTTGCCGAACGACAGGAACTCGGCGTGGCTGCCGGCCGCCGGGGTCGTCGCGAACGCCTCCCACCCGGTCCGGAACATCGACTGGTGCGCCGACCAGACCGGACCGTCCAGCGACGGCACCCACTCCGGGCGCGAGTGGCCCGCGCCATCCCACCACCACGCGTGGAACTCGGCGAGCTGGCGCACGATCAGTGCCACGTCGTCGTCGGTGAATCCGCCCGCGCAGGGCGACTCGGGGGACACGTCTTCGAGGACGAGCACCATGTCCTCGGTGGCGGCGTCGTGGGCGGCGACGAACGGGACCGGCGTGCGGATCCCGGCGCCGCGCGGCGAGCTCGTCGTAGAAGCGGACCTCGCGCTCGTACAAGCCGAAGTCGATGGCCATCGTCCGGTTGGGACCGTGGAGCGCGGAGAGCTTCACGACCATCCGCGTCGGTAGAGCGGGACGCGACCCCGGCGCGTACGCGACGTCGAGCTTGGCCACCTGGCTCATGAGGCCGACGCCCTGAGCGGACGGCGTGATCGCGAGCGCGGCGACCTCGCCGCCCTCGAGCGCTCCCGACGCCCGCAACGCACCGGTGAGCCAGGCGGGTGTGATCTCGTCGATGGAGCGCGGGATCGCGCCGGCCACGATCCCGGATGATACGGAGGGAGTGCCGTCAGCCGGCACTGAGACCGGCTACCCGATCGCGGCGAGCAACGCCTTCATCCACGGGCCGAGGTCGGCGGGCGTCCGGGCCGAGATCAGGTTGCCGTCGACGACGGACGCCTCGTCGACCCACTCGACCCCGGCGTTGACCATGTCGTCCCGGATGGCGTCGACGCTGGTCGCCTTGCGGCCCCGCAGGATGCCGGCCGAGATCGGCACCCACCCGGCGTGGCAGATGAAGGCGATCGGCTTGCCGGCCGCATCGAACGCCCGCACCAGGTCGAGCACGGTGCTCGAGCGGCGCAGCTTGTCGGGGGCGAAGCCGCCGGGGATCACCAGCGCATCGAAGTCGGCGGCGGCGACCTGGTCGACGGTCGTGTCGACGGCGACCGGTCCGTGGCCCTTCTTGCCCGTCACCGGCGAGTCGTCCACCCCGGCGACGGTCACCTCGACACCCTCCTCCTGCAGCCGGTACAGCGGGTAGAGCAGCTCGATGTCCTCGAACAGGTCGGCGGCGAGCAGCAGCACCTTCGTCGGGTCCATGGGTGTCACCCTCGCCCCCTCCGACGAGTGCGGGCGGCGAGGACCCAGACGACTGCGGCCACGACCACGACGACGATCGCCACCACGAAGATCTCAGATGCGGACATCGCGTGCTCCTAGCCGTTGTCCGTGCAGAAGTGGGCGCTGCGCCCCGGAGTCTCCCATCCGCCGTGCCACTTGGCCAGGATGTGACGCTTGAGGTCCTCGGTCGGTGCGCCCAGGAACGTGGAGAACGACTTGAACCGCCCGGTCCTGGTGTGCAGGTGGGTGGCCATGGACGAGCCGCCGACCGGGATGTACACGCTCTGCTGGTCGATGACGCCCTCGAAGTTCCACCGCAGGTCGGCGAACGGGGCGATGAACCAGTCGTGCCACTCGCTCTGCGGGAACACCCGCCACCCGTTGTAGTCCCAGGTCCGATGGAGGGTGAACCGGAACAGCGGGTCCCGGGTGAAGAAGGGGAACGTCGCCTTGACGAAGTAGCCGTACTTCCACAAGGTCGTGGCGACATGACAGCCACCCGACGCTTGTTGAGCGGTGCCGTCGAAGGCAGGGTTGGTCCACTTCACTCCCGCGCTGGATGTTGTGCGCGGTGATCGGCAACGACCGCCGGAGATCAGGGCTCCGCCAGGCGCGCCGGGCTTCGGCACGGGTGAGTCCTCGGTTGTGGCGCATCGCCGCCCGGACCCACTGCGCACGGGTCAGCGGCCCGTTCTGGTGATGGAGCGGCCGGGTCTCGAACAGCTCGAAGTCGAACTCGACCGGAGCGATCTGCGATCGGGATCCAATGGGAACTGAGGCACCGGAGCGGGGAAGGACGTCCTCGGACGCACTCGCTCGAGGGCTGGGCAGGACGGACGAGTCAGCGCGACCGCGAGGCACGCGGCGCGTTGAATCAGGAATGGGCACATGGTCATCTCCAACCAAATGGGGGACATTCGGCTGGGCGGTGGCCGGCCCGGCGACGGCGTGTGGAGGACGATACCGAGTGGGTGTCACAGCGCGATGGGGGTCGGGTCGTGCGGAGCCCGCGTTCGAAGTGCAACGATGCGGGGTGTGAGCGGCCCCAGTTCCGAGGCCCCGATGGTCGGCGGGAACACCCCGATCACCGTGTACACGTCCGAGGACGTGTCAGCCATCGGACCAGGCGCCTCCCTGCTCGACGCCGTCCAACGACTGGCCTCCGACGAGGTCGGGCTGCTCGTCGTCGGTACCGCCGGGCAGGTCGAGGGCGTGGTCTCCGAGCGGGACATCATCCGGGCGATCGCGGCCGGCCGGGATCCGGCGGCGACCCCGGTGAGCGAGGTCGCCGCCTCCCGCCTGGTGTGGTGCGAGCCGACGGCGACCGTCGCCGAGGTCGCCACGCTGATGATGGCGGAGTACGTCCGCCACGTCCTCGTCGGGGAGAACGACCAGCTCGTCGGCGTCGTCTCGGCCCGCGACCTGCTCGGCGCCTACGCCAGCGCGCCGGGCTGATCGCCGCCCCGGTCGGTCAGGCGACCGATCGCCGGCTGCGAAGCTGGGCGCCATGACGGCCGACGAGGTGATCGCCCGGCTGCAGCTCGAGCCGCACCCCGAGGGCGGGCACTACCGGGAGACGTGGCGCGACGAGCCGACCGGCGACGGGCGCGGCGTCGGGACGGCGATCTACTTCCTGCTGCGGGCCGGGGAGCGATCGGCGTGGCACCGGGTCGACGCCGACGAGCTGTGGCACTTCCACGCCGGCGACCCGCTGGTCCTGCGGACGAGCCCCGACGCCGCCACGCCACCGTCCTCCGTCCGCCTCGGCGTCGCCCTCGACGCCGGCGAAGAGCCCCAGGCCCGCGTCCCCGCCGGGTGGTGGCAGTCCGCAGAGTCGACGGGCGAGTGGACACTGGTCGGCTGCACGGTGTCGCCGGCGTTCCACTTCGACGGCTTCGAAATCGCGCCCGAGGGTTTCGAGCCCGGACGGGCGACAATGAGGCGATGGTCGCACCCCCCGAGTCTGATCGACCTGCCCACCGTGGCGGCCGTGCTGCGGCGCCACCGGCTCGACGACCTCGACGCCGTGCAGGCGGCGATCGAGGAGAGCCGCGACCACCTGCGCCCGTGGATGTTCTGGGCCGATCAGAGCCGGGACGACACGGCGGCGTTCCTGCGCAACGGCATCGAGCAGTGGAACAACGGCCAGCAGTACTCGTACCTGATCGTCGACGACGAGCGGGTGCTCGGCGGAAGCGGACTGCACCGCCGCGCCGGTCCCGACACCATCGAGATCGGGTACTGGCTGCGCGTCGACGCCACCGGCCGCGGGGTGATGACGGCCGCGGCCGGGGCGCTGACCGACGCCGCCCTCGCCCTCGACGGCATCGCGCGGGTCGAGATCCACTGCGACGAGGGCAACGGGCGCAGCGCCGCGGTGCCCCGCCGGCTCGGCTACACCCTGGCCGAGATCCGGGACAAGCCGCCGACGGCGCCGAACGAGCGGGGCCGGGAGATGGTGTGGGTGCGCACCCGGGACTGATCTAGGTTGGCGCCCGTGGGGGTGTTCGACCGGGCGCCGGAGCACGAGGAGGTCGTGTTCTGCCGGGACCGGGCGAGCGGGCTGCGGGCGATCGTGGCGATCTACTCGACGGCGCTCGGGCCGGCCCTCGGCGGGACCCGGTTCTACCCGTACGAGTCGGAGGCCGATGCCCTCGCCGACGTGCTCAACCTGAGCAAGGCGATGGCGTACAAGAACGCCCTCGCCGGGCTCGACCACGGCGGCGGCAAGGCGGTCATCATCGGCGACCCGGCGACGGACAAGACCGAGCCGCTGCTGCGGGCGTACGGCCGCTTCGTCGAGGGCCTCGGCGGGCGCTACATCACGGCGTGCGACGTCGGCACGTACGTCGAGGACATGGACGTCGTCGCCCGCGAGTGCTCGTACGTCACCGGCCGTAGCGCAGCCGACGGCGGGGCCGGCGACTCCAGCGTGCTCACCGCCTTCGGCGTGTACCAGGGGATGCTCGCCGCGGCCCGCTTCAAGTGGGACGCCGACGGGCTCGCCGGCCGGCGCATCGGCATCGCCGGGGTGGGCAAGGTCGGCCGCCACCTCGTCGACCACGCCGTCGACGAGAAGGCCGAGGTCGTGATCACCGACGTCAACCCGGAGGCGGTCGAGTGGGTGCGCGACCGCCATCCCGACGTCGAGGTGGTCGCCGACAACGACGCCCTGTTGCGAAGCGAGCTCGATGTCTACGCGCCGTGCGCGCTCGGCGGGGTGCTCGACGACGAGGCGGCCGAGGTGCTGCGGGCGGCGATCGTGTGCGGCGGGGCCAACAACCAGCTCGCCCACGACGGCGTCGACAACCGCCTGCACGAGCGGGGCATCGTCTACTGCCCCGACTACCTCGTCAACGCCGGCGGGGTGATCCAGGTCGCCGACGAGCGGCACGGGTTCTCGTTCGAGCGGGCCAAGGCGAAGACGGCGCGGATCCACGACGCCATGGTCGCCGTCCTGCGCGCCGCCGGCGCCCAGGGCGTCACGCCGGTGGAGGCGGCCGACCGGCTGGCCGAGGAACGGATGGCGCGGGTCCCTGAGGCCCGTCGCATCTGGGTCTGACCCCGCCGCTACTTCGGCGGCTTGGCGCGGGCCCGGTCGACGCCCCGTCTCACCCACACGGCGAGCTGACGCTTGGTGCGCACGCCGTCGGGGTCGACGCGCAGCCACCCGGCCAGCTCGCGGCCGCGCATCACCATCGGTCGGGTGTGCGGCTTGGCGAGCAGGGCGTCGGTCTCGTCGCGCTCGACGGTCAGCAGCACACCGCCCTCCCGGCTGGCGGCGACGGCGATGTGGCCGCCGACGAGGAAGGCGAGGCCGCCGAACATCTTCTGCTCGCGCACCCGCTCGACCCCGAGGTCCGCGAGCACCTCGCGGATCCGGTCGGCGAGCTCGTCGATGTCACCCGCCGGCACGCGGGGCGGCGAAGTCGCGGGCCTCGGCGAGCAGCTGCTCCCAGACGTCCGGGTCGGGCTCGGGGATCGTCACCCACTCGCGGAACACGCGGCCGTTCGGGGCGAACGGCTCGCCGGTGCCGTCGGCGATCAGCTCGGCGACGCGCTCGCGCGGCAGCTTGACGACGAGCGCCTCGGCCCGCGTGTCGAACGAGGCGAAGAAGCGGCCGGCCCGGCGCACGCAGGGGTAGCCCATCATCGTCGAGCGCCCGACGGCCGGGTCGTAGAGCAGGTCGTCGGTCAGCTCGTCGTACAGCGTGCGGGCGTCGCTCACGCCCACAGTCTCACGCCGGCGGGGTGAAGACACCGAACAGGCTGCCGACGGAGTCCTGCAGGTAGGCGAACGGCGGCCCGGCCGGCGGCTCGAGCTCCTTGCTGACGACCTTGCCGCCGAGCTGCTCGGCCGCCTCGCACGTGGCGGCGACGTCGGTGACGGCGATGTAGAACACGGCGTGGGCGGGCATCGCCCCGCCGGTCGCCACGACGCCGCCGAACGGGACGTCGCTGCCCGGCATCGCGGCCACGCGGTAGTCCATGCCGGTGGTCTCGGGATCGGCGAAGGGGCTGAACGTCCAGCCGAACAGGTCGGCGTAGAACGAGGTGGCGGTGTCGGGGTCGTCGGTGGCGACCTCGAACCAGGCGAGCGTGTTGGGGGTGAAGGCGTTGGTCATGCGCCGAGCGTGCACGTGCCCGGCGACAACCCTGTGTCGGTGTTTCTGCCGACGTTCGTCACTCCCAGGCCGGCGTGCGCGTCTCGTAGTCCTCGACGCCGACCTCGCCGACGGGTTGCTGGAAGTCGCCCGGCAGCGGCTTCGACCGAGTGGATGCGGTCGATGCGGAAGACCCGCTCGTCCTGGCGCAGCCGGCACCAGCCGGTGACGTACGAACCGTTCGGGCCGAGCACGACGTGGTGCGGCTCGACCTCGCGCACCGTCGGGCGGCCGCCGACGTCGAGGTAGTCGATGAGGATCGGCGTGGCGTCCTCGACGGCGCGCACCACGGCGTCGGCGATCGCCTGGTCCGGCGCGCTGAGCGGCTGCACGAGCAGGCGCACGTCGTCGGCCAGCGTGCGGGCGCGGGCGGCGGCCCCGTCGGGCATCGCGGCGATGACCTTGAGCAGCGCGCTGCGGGCGTCACGCGCCCACGGCGTGTCGTCGAGCCGCCGCAGCCCGACCGCCATCGCCACCGCCTCGGCGGGCGTGAAGTTGAGCGGCGGCAGCGTCATCGACCGGTCGAGCACGTAGCCGCCGCGCCGACCGAGCTGGGCCGAGATCGGCACGCCCGCCTCCTGCAGGGCGAGGATGTCGCGCTCGATCGTCCGCACGCTCACCTCGAAGCGCTCCGCCAGGCGGCGGGCCGTGCGGCCCGGCGGCCCGGCCGCCCGCAACTCCTCGACGAGCGCATACAGCCGGTCGAGCCGGTTCACGCCGCCGAGCCTACGCGTCCCCGCGGTCCCGCCATCTGGGCGGGATCTGTCGCACCTGTTGAGACGAATCCCGCCCAGATGGCCCGGATGAGACGATTCCCGCCCAGATGGGGGAGTTCAGGCCGGGCGGGCACGCGGGACTCGGCGGCGGAAGACGGCGTCGGCGATCGGCTCGGCGTAGCGGGCGACGAGCGTCCCGCCGATGGCGAGGACCAGCACGTAGCACGCGGTGACCGAGCCGAGGTCGGCGGTCTGGCCGGCGGCCACGCCGAGTCCCGCAATCACGATCGAGAACTCGCCCCGGGGCAGGAGCACCGTGCCGGCGCGGATCCGGCCTCGCGGCCCGACCCCGGCCCGGCGGGCCGCCCACCAACCGGTGTAGTACTTCGTCAGCCCGGTGACCACGGCCAGGGTGATCGCCGTGCCGGCGGCCGGGCCGAGCTGGCTCGGCGCGACCTGCAGGCCGAAGAAGACGAAGAAGATCCCGGCGAACAGGTCGCGCAGCGGGGCGAGTACCTCGCGGCCCTGTTCGGCCACTCGTCCCGACAGTGACACGCCGACGAGGAATGCGCCGACGGCGGCCGACACGTTGACCTCCTCGGCGAGGCCGGCGACGAGCAGGGCGATGCCGAGCACGGTGAGCAGGAACAGCTCGCCCGACTCGGTCGACACGATGCGGGACACCTCGGCGCCATAGCGGGACGACACGCCCAGCACCACCGCCACGACGAGGAGCGCCACGGCGATCGACACGATGTACTCCGCCGTGCCCTCGCCGATGAGCAGGCCGGTGACGATCGGCAGGTACAACGCCATCGCCAGGTCCTCGATCACGAGCAGCGACAGCACGATCGGGGTCTCTCGGTTGCCGATCCGCTCGAACTCATCGAGGAGGCGGGCGATCATCCCCGACGACGACACGTACGTGACGCCGCCGAGCAGGGCGGCGGCGAGCGGGCCCCAGTCGAGCAGCAGCCCGATGACGAAGCCGGGCGTGAAGTTGGCGACGGCGTCGAAGAGGCCGGCCGCCCGGTGCGTCCGCAGCCCGCTCGCCAGCTCCTCGGTCGAGTACTCCAGGCCCAGCATCAGCAGGAGCAGCACGAGGCCGATGTCCGAGCCGATCTCGATGAACTCCTCCGACGCGTGGAGCGAGTAGAAGCCGCCCTCGCCGACGGCGAGCCCGGCGATCAGGTAGAGCGGGATCGCCGGCAGCCCGACCCGGGCGGCCAGGCGCCCGAGGATCCCGAGGGCGAGAAGCACCGCGCCGAGCTCGAGAAGGACCGTCCCGGCGGCCACCTGAGGACCTTCAGCCCTCGAGCAGCAGGCGCTCCGCGGACTCGACGGACGGCTCCGACCCCATCAGCAGCACGACGTCGCCGGCGGCCAGTACGAAGTCGGGGCTCGGTCCGGGGATCGACTGCTCGCCGCGGATCACGGCGACGACCGAGGCGCCGGTGCGGGTGCGGATCCCGCCGTCGGCGATGCTGTGCCCGGCGAGGCCCTTGGCCGGCTCCAGCGTCACCCACTGGATCGACAGCCCTTCGACGTCGAGCCGGAGGTCCTCCAGGCGCTCGGTGACCTGCGATCCGCCGAGCAGCTCGACCATCGTCGCCGCCTCGGACGGGGTCAGCTCGACCGTCTCCTTGCACGAGTCGGGGTCCCACCGGTCGTACAGCAGCAGGTCGCGCCGGCCGTCCCGGCGGGTGACGACGCCGACGCGCTCGCCCGACCTGGTCGTGAACTCATGGCGGATGCCGATGCCGGGGAGCTTCGTCTCGAACACCTCACTCATGGCTTCAGTCTCGCAGCACGCGTGCGACACTGCTTTCGTGTACACCGCCGCCGACGTCGAGCGGGCGCTGAAGGAGGTCCGGCGGGCGTGTCTCGCGCTGCCCGAGGTGACCGAGCGGTTGAGCCACGGCTCGCCGACGTTCTTCGTGCGGGGCAAGAAGACGTTCGTGATGTTCCTCGACGACCACCACGAGGACGGCCGGCTGGCGATCTGGTGCGCGGCGCCACCCGGCGCCCAGGCTCAGGCTGTCGAGCAGGAGCCCGAACGCTTCTTCCGCCCGCCCTACGTCGGCCACCGCGGCTGGCTCGGCGTACGCCTCGACGTCGAGCCCGACTGGGACGAGCTGGCCGAGATCTGCGCCGACGCCTACCGTCAGGTCGCCCCGAAGACGTTGATCGCCGAGCTGGATGCCGAGGAGGGCCGATGATCCGCCACGTGGTGATGTTCCGCTGGAAGCCCGAGACGACACCCGAGGACGTCGCCGCGATCGAGGAGGGGCTGCGCAAGCTGCCCGCCCAGGTCCCGGAGATCCAGCGCTACTCGTTCGGTGCCGACGAGGGCCTCAACGAGGGCAACTTCGACTACGTCGTCGTCGCCGACTTCGCCTCCGCCGACGACTGGCGGTCCTACCGCGACCACCCGGCCCACCAGACGTTCATCGAGCAGCACAGCCGTCCCAACACTCTCGAGCGGACGGCCGTTCAGTACGAGTTCGACTGACTGATCCAAAGCCGAACTGTCGTTTAGCAGCGGCCGGATCCGGCCGATTCCAAACGACAGTTCGGGCTAGCCCATCACGGTCCCCGACGTCACCGCCTTGTCGCGCCGTCGGGAGAACGCCCCCAGGTTGATGGCGCGGCCCGTCGTCGGGCCGGGGAACTGGACCGGGTCGGTGTCGTGGTCGACGCCGGCATCGGCGGCGTCGACGAGGGCGCGGAGGAACTGGCCGGCGAGAGGGGCGTTCTTGAACTGGTTACCGCTCGTCGCACACGCCATGTAGAAGCCGGGCAGGCTCGACTTGTCGTAGATCGGCACCCAGTCGTCGGACGCGTCGTACATCGCGGCCAGGCCCGCGGGCCGGGGCGGCACGCCGAGCTCGGGCAGCCGGCGGGCGAGGCGGAGCATGTACGTCTCCCACTGCTCCACCGTCGGCTGGTCCACGAACGCGTCGGGGTCGTCGACCCACTCGAGCGGATCGCACTCCGGCTCGGTGCCGCCGACGAGCAGCGTCCCACCGGGTTGGGGCCGGAAGTACTGCCCGACGTCGAGGTCGGCGACCACCGGCCCGCCGTCGTCGAGGCCGAACCCCTGCGGCGCCGGCACGGCGAACACCTCCTGGCGCAGGGGGCGGTGGCCGATGCGCATGTCGTCGGTGACGCCGGCGAGGGCGTTGATCCGCGCCGAGTGGGGTCCGCCGACGTTGACCACGACCGGCGCCGCGATCGTCTCGCCGGACGCCAGCGTCACGCCGCTGACCCGGCCGCCCCGACGCTCGATCCCGACCACCTCCCGGCGCATCCGGAACTCGGCGCCGTGGTGGCGGGCGGCGTGGGCGAGGTTGTGGGCGGCGAGCATCGGATCGTCGATGAAGCCGCTCAGGTCCTCGTAGAACGCGGTGAGCTCGCTCGCCGCGTCGTCGCCGAACGCCGGATCGTCGGCCCGCTTCGGCGGGTAGTACGCCCCGACGTCGAGCCCCGGCCAGCGCCGGTGCAGCTCGGCGGCGTCGAGCCGCTCGTACGGGATCCCGAGGTCGTCCCACATCGAGAGCACCCCCGCCCCGTCGAACTCCGGGGTCAGGAAGCCGAGGTAGCCGGTGCGGATGAACCGGGCCATCCCGTCGGGGTCCTCGACGCCGAGGTGGCCGGACCAGTCCTGCCAGATCGCCGCCGACTCCCACGCCGTGAGCACGGCGTCGGGCGTCGAGTAGCTGAAGCGGATGATCGACGACGACGCGCTCGTCGACCCGGCGCCCGGCGCCGGACCCTTGTCGACGCACACCACCGAGCGCCCGCCGCGGGCGAGCTCGAGGGCGACGGCGGAGCCGATCACGCCGGCACCGATGACGACCGCGTCCGCTTCTGCCACGCCGCCATTCAAGCCCGACCGGCGGTTCTTGCAGTCAGATCGGTCGCTATAGCGACCGATCTGACTGCAGAAACCCGGGGAGGCGGCCTAGTCCTTCACGAACCGATCGATCGAGGCGATGAAACCACGGCTGCATCCGGCGTCGATCGGGGCCGGGTTGGCCGCCCAGGTGTCGACGACCCGAACCCGAAGGTCTCTCGCCGCCGGCGTCAGATCCGTGTCCTTGCTGAAGGTGCCGACCCAGTAGCGGCCGTCGTAGTCGGCGTGATGCAGCCACTCACCGTGGCGGCCGACCTTCACGCGCACCGACTCGGCGCCCGTCTTGCTGTTGGCGACGACGAGCTTCCAGACGCCCACCAGCCTGTTCTGCTCGGGCGAGAAGGCTGGGCCCTCCGTCCAGGCCAGCTTGGCGCCGTGGGGCGACAGGACCGGCGCGTAATACAACGGCGGTTGGCCGTAGGGCGCGTCGCGGTTGGGGTCGAACAGACCGCGGACCGGGCTGCCGTTCGGACGGTGGAAGGCGAAGCGCTCGGCCAGGTCCTCGAACCGTCCGAGCACGATGACGCTCCTGCGCTGGCCCGAACGAGTCCGGTGAACGGCGGGCGCGGCCGACGAAGAAGAGTTCTCGATGCCGACGGCGTACATGAGCGAACGCCGGGCCCCGGACGAGTGCTCGACGAAGACGTGCCCGTAGGAGTCCCGGTTGGGCCCCCCGCCGTCCCGATCGATGTACGTCACGAGGGTCGTTCGCCCCCGAATGGTGCCGACGTGCGACAGCCGGACGTCGCCCGTTTCGCTCACCCGCCAGCTCCCGTCGGCGTCGAAGCGGAGGATCCGCCGAAACGTGCTGTTCGGTCGCCCGTAGTCCCGCGCTTCGGCCCAGATCGTGCCGTCGCGCCCCCGAACCGCCTTGGTGACGACACCCCGAGCGACGGTCGCGAGCGCTCTCGAGCGGGAGCGGGTGACCCGGAAGACTCGGTGGCGGCCGTTCCCGGTGAGGGCGAGGCCGCGTGGAAGCCCGGGGCAGGCGGGACCGGCACTCACGGCTCCGCTGGCCGGCTGAGCGTCGCCGCCGGCGCTGGCGACGCCGACGGCGGGGGTCGCCACCGCCGCGGCGAGGGCGACTGCGATGACCGCGCGACGCGATCGAGTGATTTTCATGATTCCTCCGTGGGGGGTTAATTGGTGGAGACGAAACGATCGATCGAGGCGACAAACGCGAGGCTGCACCCGGGGTTCATCGGGTGCGGGCTGATCGACAACGTGTCGACGATCCGGATGCGCAACTCGCTCGGCTTCGGCGCCCGATCCATTCGCTTGCTGAACGTGCCGACCCAGTAGCGGCCGTCGTAGTCGGCGTGATGAAGTTCCTCGCCGAGCCGGCCGACCTTGACGCGAATCAAGTTCGCGCCCATCCTGCTTCGGGCGGTGACGAGCCGCCAGTCGCCCACCAGCCGGCTTCGCTCCTGGGACCAGTCCGGACCCTCGGTGTACGACAGCTTGACGCCGTCGGGCGACAGGACCGGAGCGAAGTGCAACGGCGGTTGGCTGTAGACCGCCGGACGGTTGGGGTCGAACAGCCGGCGGACCCTGGTGCCGTCGGGACGGCGGTACGTGAAGAACTCGCCCAGGTCGGCGAACCCTCCGAGGACGATGACACTCCGGCGCCCGCCCGGACCAACCGCGGGAGCGGCCGACGACACCCAGTGCTCGATGCCGCTGGCATGGGTGAGCGAACGCCGGGCCCCGGACGCGTACTCGACGAAGACGTTCCCGCGCGTTTCCTGGTCGGGATCGAAGCCGTCCCGATCGATGTACGTGACGGCGCTCGCTCCTCCCCGGACGGTGCCCACGTGCGACAACCGGACCTCGCCGGTCTCGCTCACCCGCCGGTTCCCGTCGGTGTCGAAGCGGAAGATCCGCCGCGTGGTGCTGTTCGGTCGTCCGTAGTCCCGCGCTTCGGCCCAGATCGTGCCGTCGCGCCCACGGACCGCCTTGGTGACGACGCCGATGGGGACGGTCGCGACCGCGGTCGAGCCGTAGCGGGTGACGCTGAAGACCCGGTGGCGCCCGTTCCCGGTGAGGGTGAGGTCCGGTGGAAGCCCCGGACAGGCCGGGCCCGCAGTCACGGCTCCGCTGGCCGGCGGGGCGGCGCCGTCGGCGGTGACGGCGCCGACGCGGGGGTCGAGGCCGCCGCGGCGAGGGCGACGGCGATGAGGGGGCGGTGACGGCGCGCCGCTGGGGGGAAGAGTTGACGTTTCATCAGCCGTCTGACACCGCCCATGGCGACGTCGGGTGACGAGTGTCGCGACTGTCACAGACCTGGAATGCGCTTGACCGCCTCGGCCGGCGGGGCCCCCGCCGGCGAGGCTCAGTCCGCTCGACCGGCGACGTCAGTCGCCAGGAGGCCCTCCTGCCACGCCCGGGTCGCGGCGACGTTGTTGAAGGTGTAGCAGTGCAGACCCTCGACGCCGAGCTCGACGGCGCTGGATGCCACGGCGGCGACGAGCGGTGTCGGGTCGTAGCCGCCGGGCGTGAGCAGGGCGGCGACCATGCCCCGGTTCTTGCGGAGGTAGCGCAGGGAGGCGCCGACGCCGATGCGCACGCCCATCTTCATCAGCCGGGCCCGCTCGACGACGCCGGCCACTCCGACGGCGACCGGCATCGTCAACCCGTCGCACCGCTCGACCGACAGCCACGTGCGGATGTGGTCGGCGTCGAAGCACATCTGCGTCGTCGCCGAGCCGTGCACGCCGACCGCGGCCAACAGCGCCTGCTTGGCGTGGAGCGCCTCGTGCAGAGTGGGGCGATCGATCATCGGGTGGCCGTCGGGATAGGCGGCGACGCCGATCCGCTCGAGCCCGGTGTCGTGCTCGAACAGGTCGCGCAGGAACGAGATCGCGTCGGCTGTACGGGCCGGCCGGCTTGGGGGAGTCGCCGGCGATCACGAACACCTCGCGCAGGCCGCACCGCCGGATCCACGCGGCGAGGCGGGCGACGTGGTCGCGATCCTCGACCTGCCGGGCGGCGAGGTGAGGCATGACGTCGTGGCCGAGGTCGACGAGACGGGCGACGAGGTCCTGGGTCGCCTGGAGTCCCTTCGCGGGCGAGCACGTGACCGACACCGCCGAGCCGGGGGCCAAAGCGGCGATCGCGGTGTCGACGTTCTTCATCGGCACCAGCTCGAAACACAGGTTCGCCAAGAGGTCGCGGAGCTCGTCGCGCTCGTTCATCTCACACCCTGGGGGCTGCGCCCCCAGACCCCATCGCCGTGCGGCTCGCTGGCGCTCGCGCGCCCGGCCATGAGCTCGCTGCGCTCGCTCATGACACCGTGTCCGGGAGCTCGGCGTTGCGGCGGGCGATGTACCCGCGCAGCTCCTCGTCGATCGCGTCGTCGATCGGCGGCGGCTCGTAGGCGGCGAGGCGCTCCTTCCACAGCCGGTTGGCCCGCTGGGCGGCGTCGCGGGCACCCTCCTCGTGCCACTGCTCGAAGCTCGAGTTGTCGGCGACCTCGGAGCGGTAGAACGCGGTCTCGAAGTTGGCCAGCGTGTGGGCGCTGCCCAAGAAGTGCTGGCCGGGAGGGTTGGCCCGGATCGCGTCGAGCGCCTGGCCGTTCTCGCTGAGGTCGAGGCCCTGGGCAAACGTGGCCATCATCCCGAGCTGGTCGGCGTCGAGGACGAACTTCTCGTAGCCGATCGTCAGCCCGCCCTCCAGCCACCCGGCGGCGTGGAGCACGAAGTTGGTGCCGGCCATCATCGTCGGGATCAGCGTCGCCGCGCTCTCGTAGGCCGCCTGAGCGTCGGGCAGCTTCGACGCCGACAACGACCCGCCCGAGCGGAACGGCACACCCGAGCCGGCGGGCGAGCGCGGCCACGGTGTACAGCACGAGCGCCGGCTCGGGCGTGCCGAACGTCGGGGCGCCGGTCTGCATCGACATCGAGCTGGCGAACGACCCGAACACGACCGGCGCGCCGGGCCGGACGAGCTGGATGAACGCCATCCCGGCCAGCGCTTCGGCGAGCGTCTGGGCGGCGACCCCGGCCGACGTCGCCGGCGCCATCGCCCCGGCGAGGATGAACGGGGTGATGATCGTCGCCTGGTTGGCGGCGGCGTAGACCTCGGCGGCGGCGAGCATCGTGGCGTCCCACACCAGCGGTGACGTGGCGTTGATCAGGCTGGTCATCACGGTGCGGTCGGCGAGGTCGCCCCCGAAGCCGATGCGGGCGAGCTCGACGCTGTCGGCCGCTCGCTCCCCCGCCGTCACCGAGCCCATGAACGCCTTGTCGCTCCAGCGCAGGTGGGCGTACACCATCGCCAGGTGGCGCTTGGCGACCGGGACGTCGACCGGCTCGCACACGGTGCCGCCCGAGTGGTGGAGGTGCGGGTGCAGGTAGGCGAGCTTGACGAAGTTCTCGAAGTCGGCGATGGTCGCGTAGCGGCGGCCGGCGTCGAGGTCGTGGGCGAACGGCGAGCCGTAGTTGGGGGCGAACACGGTGGCGTCGCCGCCGACCTGCACCGAGTTGGCCGGGTTGCGGGCGTGCTGGACGTACTCGGCGGGGGCGCTCGCCTGGATCGTCGAACGGCACAGCCCGCGGGGGAAGCGCACCCGGTCGCCGTCGACGTCGGCACCGGCGGCGGCGAAACGCTCCAACGCCGTCGGGTAGCCGCGGACCTCGACGCCGACCTCCTCGAGGATCGTGTCGGCGTTGTCCTCGAGGATCGCCAGCCCTTCCTCGGAGATCAGCTCGACCGGCTTCAGGGCGCGGGTCAGGAACGGCTCCCGCTCGACGACGGCGTGGACCCGGGCGGCCCGGCGAGCCTCGCGACCGCCACCTCGTCGGCCGGTCCGAGTGTCGCTCATCGGCGTGACCGCCGGGTCGGAGTCGGTGCGGCGCCGTAGGGGAATGCCATCGCGGCGACGAACAGCTCCTGGAAGCGGGGCTCGGTCGCGGTCTCGATCTTCACCACCTCGCGCACGGCCTCCTCCATCTCGGCCCGGCGCTCGCGCGACAACAGGGCGTAGACGGCGCCGGCACCGGCGGCGTTGCCGGCCGAGCGCACCCGGTCGACGGGGACGTCGGGCACGAGCCCGAGCACGATCGCGTGGTACGGATCGATGTGGGCGCCGAACGCGCCGGCGAGGTGGACGCCGTCGATCTCGGGCCGGCCGGCGTGCTCGAGCAGCAGCTCGATCCCCGCCCGCAGGGCGGCCTTGGCGAGCTGGATCGCCCGGACGTCGTTCTGGGTGATCGCGAGGCGGGTGCCCTCGTGGTCGTAGAGGACGTAGGCGAACGTGCGCCCGTCGGGCACGACGCGCGGGGTGCGGGCGGCGAGCTCGCCGCGGATCGTCCCCGCCGAGTCGACGATCCCGGTGAGGGTCATCTCGGCGATCGCGTCGATGATCCCCGACCCGCACACGCCGGTGATCCGCCCGCCGTCGCCGCCGATCACGCCGAGCTCGGGCTCGAGTGTCTCGGGGTCGATGCGCACCCGCTCGATCGCCCCGTTGGTCGCCCGTTGCCCGCAGCTGATCTGGGCGCCCTCGAACGCCGGGCCGGTCGGGCTCGACGCGGCGAACAACCGGTGGCGGTCGCCGAGCACGATCTCGGCGTTGGTGCCGACATCGACGAGGAGCTGGGTCGTCGCCGCCCGGTGCGGGCCCTCGGCGAGGATCGCCGCCGCGGTGTCGGCACCGACGTGACCAGCGATGCAAGGCCCGGCATAGAACGCCGGCCGACGGGAGGTCGAGGTCGAGCTCGGTAGCGGCGCCGGACACGGCTCCGTCGGTGGCGAGCACGAACGGCGCCGACCCGAGCGGGGTCGGGTCGATCCCCAGCGCGACGTGGTGCATGATCGGGTTGCCGACGAGGACGACCTCGAGCACGCGCGAGCGGTCGGTCACGCCAGCGGTGGCGAGCAGCTCGCCGGCCAGCTCGTCGATCGCCCGGCGCACGGCGGCGGTCAGCTCCCGGTCCCCACCGGGGTTCATCATCACGTACGACACCCGGCTCATCAGGTCCTCGCCGAAGCGGATCTGCGGGTTCATCCGCCCGGCCGAGGCGAGCACCGCGCCGCTCGCCAGGTCGCACAGGTGCCCGGCCAGGGTGGTCGAGCCGATGTCGACGGCGATGCCGTAGGCGGTGTCGACGTAGCCGCGCCAGAAGGCGACGATCTCGTTCGGCGGGCCGTGGCGGACGGCGACCGTCACGTCGCCGAGCGCTCGGTGGACGGTCGGGAACAGCCGGGTCGCGACGGCCGGTCGCTCGATGCCGTGCTGGTCGGCGACCGCGGCGGCGAGGGCGCCGGCTGCGCTCGACGTGCCATCGCCGAGGCCGATCGGCGGGACCTCGACGTAGTACAGGCGGAACGACGGGTCGACGGTCACCGCGGCCAGGTCGAGGTCCTTGCGTACCACCTGGCGGTGCACCTGGCTCGCCGCGGGCACGTCGACGACGACGTCGCCGACGATCCGCGCCGCGCAGCCGAGGCGGTTGCCCGGATCGAGCGGGCGCGTCGCGTGGTAGTCGGTCTCGATCGTCGCCGGGGGGCTCAGCGCGTCGGGCGTGGCGTCGATCCGCCACTTGGCGAACCGGCCCACGCTCGGCGTGACCTGGCAGCGCCCGCAGATCCCGCGGCCGCCGCACACCGTGTCGAGGTCGGCGCCGAGCTGGCGGGCGGCTTCCAGCACGGACGTGCCGTCGGCCACCTTGCCCTCCAGCCCCGACGGCGTGAAGACGACCCGGTGCACGGTGCTACCCCGCCGGCCGGCGACGCCGGCGGCCCTCGCGACCTCCCCGCTCGCCGGCGGGGGCGTTGGGATCACGGTTGGCCCGGATCCAGGCCATGCAGTCGCGGTCGACCCCGGCGAGCACGTCGGCGGCCATCACGGCCGACTTCACCTCGGGGTGCAGCGGGCTCATGATCGCCGACGTCATCCCGGCGCCGATCGCCATGGCGAGGAACGTGCCGGTGACGACGTGGCGGTTGGGCAGCCCGAAGCTGATGTTCGACGCCCCGCACGTGGTGTTGACGCGCAGCTCGTCGCGCAGCCGGCGGATCAGGGCGAACGCCTTCTGGCCGGCGTCGCCGAGCGCGCCGACCGGCATGACCAGCGGGTCGACGACGACGTCGGCGGCGGGGATGCCGTGGTCGGCGGCCCGCTCGACGATGCGCTTGGCGACGGCGAAGCGGACGTCGATGTCCTCGCTGATCCCGGTCTCGTCGTTGGAGATCGCGACGACCGCGGCGCCGTAGCGGGCGACGAGCGGGAGCACCCGCTCCATCACCTCCTCCTCACCGGTCACCGAGTTGACGAGCGGCTTGCCCTGGTACACGGCGAGGCCGGCCTCGAGCGCCTCGACGATCGAGGAGTCGATCGACAGCGGCACGTCGGTGACCGACTGGACGAGCTGGACGGCCTTGGCGAGCAGGGCCGGCTCGTCGGCGAGCGGGATGCCGGCGTTGACGTCGAGCATGTGGGCGCCGGCCTCGACCTGGGCGACGGCGTCGGCCTCGACTCGCGAGAAGTCGCCGTTCTTCATCTCCTCGGCGAGCAGCTTGCGGCCGGTCGGGTTGATCCGCTCGCCGATCATCACGAACGGGCGACCGAAGCCGATCACGACCTCGCGGGTGGCCGAGCTGACGACGGTGTCGGTCATGTAAGTGCCCCCGCGAAGATGCGAGTGAGCGAGCGCCAGCGAGCGAACGGCCAGCAACGGCCTGCGTGGCCGGGGAACGCAATGACGGTCACGACGGTTGTTCCTCCACATCCCGTTCCCACCCGCCGGCGAAGGCGAGCTTGCCGAGCCGCTCGGTGCTGTACGCCTGGGCGATGCGGTCGGCCTCGGCCTTGGGCGGCGGCGGGACCGTCGCCGTCGAGCGGGCGGCTGATCCGCCGCCACTGGGCGACGTCCTCGTGGGCGGTGCGGATCTTCGCCTTGCGCTTGGCCCGGTCGATCGCCCGCTGGAACTTGTCGGGCAGCAGCACCTGGTGGCGCTCCCGGCCGATCTGGGCGTTCACCTGGGCGGGGATGTCGCGCCACAGGATCACGACGACCTCGCTGCCGTTACGCCGCGGCATCAGGCGGCCCTCACCGGAATCGCCACGGCGAGTCGGTGGCGGCCGACGTGGCGGTGCTCGAAGGCGAGGCCGAGCCGGTCGGCGGCGGCCCGGCCGGCGGCGACGACGTCGGGGTCGGTCGACTGGCTGAGCAGCACGACGCGGTGGTAGTTGCCGAAGTACATGTCGCGGAGCTCGGGGTGCCGGTCGAGCCCGAGGCCCTGCCAGACGAGGGGCTCGAAGTGGCGGGCCAGGAAGTCGGTGAGGAAGAACGTGCCCGGCTCGGCGTCGTGCAGCTCGGCGAACAGGACCGACCCGGCGAAGACCTCGTAGCAGTGGGCGCCGGGCAGGCGGGCCACGCCGGGGTGGCGGACGAGCATGGCGTCGAGCATGCCGCCGGTGCCGCAGTCGGCGTAGGCGACGAACACCGGCCGGTCGCCGGCCTCGACGATGATCGCCTCGACGGCCGGCACGATCCGCTCCGGCCGGTTGTGGAGGTGGGCCGGCAGATACCGGGTCTCGACGGCCGAGTCGTCCCCGAGGACGGCGCGCAGCTCCGTGGCCAGCGCGCCACACGCCACGATCAACGGCTTCACGCGACGGACGGCCCCGGCGGCTCGGCCCGGCGCATCCGACGGGCCTGGACGAGTTCCTTCGCCGTCTCGGCGGCGATCGCCGCGTCGCGGCAGTAGGCGTCGGCGCCGACGGCCGTCCCGAACTCCTCGTTCAGCGGGGCCCCGCCGACGAGGACGATGAACCGGTCGCGCAGGCCGCGCTCGGCCATCGTGTCGATGACCACCTTCATGTACGGCATCGTCGTGGTGAGCAGCGCCGACATGCCGAGGATGTCGGGCTGGTGCTCGTCGAGGGCGGCGAGGTACTTGTCGACGTCGTTGTTGATCCCGAGGTCGATCACCTCGAACCCGGCGCCCTCCATCATCATCGCCACGAGGTTCTTGCCGATGTCGTGGATGTCGCCCTTGACAGTGCCGATGACCACCTTGCCCACCGACTCGGCACCGGTCTCGGCGAGCAGCGGGCGGAGGATCTCCATGCCGGCCTTCATCGAGTTGGCCGACAGCAGCACCTCGGGGACGAAGAGGATCCCGTCGCGGAAGTCGATGCCGACGATGCGCATGCCCTCGACCAGGGCGTCGGCGAGCACCTTCTCGGGGGACCAGCCGCGGTCGAGCAGGATCGTGGTGCCCTCGACGATCTCCTCGGCGAGGCCGTCGTACAGGTCGTCGTGCATCTGCTTGACGAGCTCGTCGTCGTCGAGGCCGGCCAGGTCGATGTCGTCCTGCTCGCCTTGCGCGTCGTCACTCACGATCGCTCCCGACAGTCCATCATGTGGAACCCACCCGCATCGTGGAACGCTAGCACGACGCGGGGCTGCTCGCCGATGGGCTAGAAACGGCATCGCCCTGCCCACGTCACTGAGGGAGCAACCATGGCCCGACCCCCCGCGAAGAAGGCGACGACGAGAAAGGCGGCCACCAAGAAGGCTCCGGCCAAGAAGGCGGCGACGAGGAAGCGGGCCGCACCGGCGCCCGCCGCGGCGGCCCCGGCGGCGCTCGTCGAGTACCCGCCCGGAACGGCATTCCCGGGCGTCATCGGCCGCACCTTCGACGTCTCGACGCCGGCATGGCCGGAGCCGGTCCGGCCGCCGGCCGGGACCCCGAACGTGCTGTTCATCGTCCTCGACGACACCGGCTTCGGCCAGCTCGGCTGCTACGGGTCGCCGATCAACACCCCCAACATCGACCGCCTGGCGGCGAACGGCCTGCGCTACACGAACATGCACACGACCGCGCTGTGCTCGCCGACCCGGACCTGCATCCTCAACGGCCGCAACCACCACTCCAACCACATGGCCTGCATCACCGAGGCGGCGACGGGCTACCCGGGCTACGACGGGGTGATCCCGTTCGAGAACGGGTTCCTCTCCGAGATGCTCGTCGAGCTCGGCTACAACACCTACGCCGTCGGCAAGTGGCACCTCACGCCGGCCCACGAGATCAGCCCGGCCGGCCCGTACCTCCGCTGGCCGCTCGGCCGCGGGTTCGAGCGCTACTACGGCTTCCTCGGCGGGGACACCCACCAGTACTATCCCGAACTGGTGTACGACAACCACACCGTCGAGCAACCGAAGACGCCGGAGGAGGGTTACCACCTCACCGAGGACCTCGTCGACAAGGCGATCTCGTTCGTCGCCGACAGCAAGCAGATCGCCCCCGACAAGCCGTTCTTCATGTACTTCTGCACCGGGGCGATGCACGCCCCGCACCACGTGCCCAAGGAGTGGGCCGACAAGTACAAGGGCCAGTTCGACGACGGCTGGGACGCCTACCGCGAACGGGTCTTCCGCCGCCAGCGCCGGGAGGGGATCATCCCCAGGACCACCGAGCTGTCCCCGCACGACCCTGACGTGCAGGACTGGGACACGCTGCCCGCCGACGAGCGCCAGCTGTACGCCCGGATGATGGAGGTGTTCGCCGGCTTCCTCGAGCACACCGACCACCACATCGGCCGACTCGTCGAGTTCCTCGACACCCTCGGCGAACTCGACAACACGATCATCATGCTGATCTCGGACAACGGCGCCAGCTCCGAGGGCGGACCGACCGGGTCGATCAACGAGAACAAGTTCTTCAACAACGTCCCCGACTCGCTCGAGCAGAACCTCGCCGCCCTGGATGACCTCGGCGGCCCCAACTACTTCAACCACTACGCGTGGGGATGGACGTTCGCCGGGAACACACCGTTCCGCCGGTGGAAGCGGGAGACGTTCCGCGGCGGAGTCTCCGACCCGTTCATCGTCCACTGGCCGAAGGGGATCAAGGCGAAGGGCGAGACCCGGACCCAGTTCGCCCATGCGGTCGACATGGTGCCGACCGTGCTCGACGCCCTCGGTGTCCGCCCGCCGACGTCGATCCGCGGTGTCCAGCAGGCACCGATCGAGGGGGTCAGCTTCGCCCACACGTTCGACGACGCCGCCGCGCCGTCGAAGCACGTCACCCAGTACTTCGAGATGTTCTCACACCGCTCGCTGTACCACGACGGCTGGCGGGCGGTGTGTCCGTGGCCGGGGCACTCGTTCTCCGAGGGCAGGCCGTTCGGCACGCTGTTCACGGCCGACGACCTGAAGCGGCTCGACGCCGGTGGGTGGGAGCTGTACCACGTCGAGCGGGATGCGGCCGAGTGCCACGACGTCGCCGCCGACAACCGCGACCGGCTGATCGAGATGATCTCGCTGTGGTATGCCGAGGCGGGCAAGTACAACGTGCTGCCGCTCGACGGTCGGGGAACCATGCGGCTCGCCGAGCAGCGCCCGCAGCTGGCCAAGGATCGGCTGAAGTACGTGTACTACCCCCACACCCAGGCGGTGCCGTCCGGCCAGGCGGTGCGGCTGCTGAACCGGCCCCACACGATCACGGCCGACGTGGAGATCCCGCCGGCCGGCGCCGAAGGGGTCCTGCTCTCGATGGGCGGGGTGGATGGCGGGTTCACGTTCTTCGTCAAGGACGGGAAGCTGCACTACACGTACAACTACGTCGCCGCCGACTACTTCCGCGTCTCGTCGAAGGACGCGCTCCCGAGCGGCAAGGTCGCCCTGCGGTTCGAGTTCGAGCCGACCGGACCGCCCGACATCCCCAACGGCAAGGGCACACCCGGCCGCGCCCAGCTGTACGTGGGGAGGAAGCTCGTCGGCGAGACCGACTTCCCCTACACCATCCCGCTCGCCATGGGCCTCGCCGCCGGCGTGTGCGTCGGCCGCGACGACAGCTCCCCGGTGTGCGACGACTACCCCGGGCCGTTCGAGTTCACCGGCACGATCCACCAAGTGACGGTCGACGTCTCGGGCGATCAGATCGTCGACACCGAGGCCGAGATGAAGGCGATCATGGCCCGTCAGTGACGGCGCGGTAGAACGGCGAGCGGCTCCGGCGGGAGCGGCTCGACACCGAGGATCAGGTCGGCGGCCTTCTCGGCCAGCATCATCACCGGGGCGTAGATGTTGCCGTTGGTGATGTACGGCATCGCCGACGCGTCGACGACCCGCACGCCGTGGAGACCGTGCACGCGCATCGTCACCGGGTCGACCACGTCGATGTCGCCGGTGCCCATGCGGCACGTGCACGACGGGTGCAGCGCGGTCTCGGCGTCGCGGGCCACCCAGTCGAGGACCTGCTCGTCCGTCGTCACGCCCGGGCCGGGTGAGAGCTCCCCGCCGTCGAACGGGGCGAACGCCGGCTGGGCAAAGATGTCGCGCACCTTGGCGATCGCCTCCACCCACTCCTGGCGGTCCTGGTCGGTGGAGACGTAGTTGAACCGCAGCGCCGGCTTGACCCGCACGTCGGGTGACGTGATCCGCACGCTGCCCCGGGCGTCGGAGTACATCGGGCCGATGTGCATCTGGTAGCCGTGGCCGCCCGCCGGCGCCGAGCCGTCGTAGCGCACGGCGATCGGCAGGAAATGGAGCATCAGGTTGGGATAGGCGACGTCGTCGTTGCTGCGGATGAACCCGCCCCCCTCGAAGTGGTTCGACGTGCCTGGCCCGCGGTGCGCCAGCCATTGCAACCCGATCCACGGCCGGCGGTGCCACTTCATCAGCGGGTTGAGCGACACCGGTTGGGTGGAGGCGTGCTGGACGTAGACCTCGAGGTGGTCCTGGAGGTGCTCGCCGACGCCGGGCAGGTGGTGCGACCGGATCGACGCCGGCCGCCCGCAGCCGCTCGGCATCGCCGATGCCCGACACCTGGAGCAGTTGCGGCGAGTTGAACGCTCCGCCGCACAGGATCACTTCGCCGCAGGTCACCTGCTCGGCTCGGCGGCGCCCGGCGCGGACGTACTCGACGCCGGTGACCCGGCTGCCCTCGACGACGAGCCGGGTCACCAGCGCCCGCGTGCGGACCTCGAGGTTGGGGCGGTCGCGGACCGGGTGGAGATAGGCGTCGACCGCGCTCCACCTCCGCCCGCGACGGAGGTTGCGGTCGAAGGCGGCGAACCCCTCCTGCCGGTAGCCGTTGACGTCGTCGGTCAACGGGTAGCCGGCTTCCTGCACGGCGGCGAAGAAGGCGTCGAACAGCGGGTTGGTGACCGGACCCCGTTCGAGGACGAGCGGGCCGCCGTGGCCGCGGAAGCTGTCGTCGGGCGGGGCAGCGAGGCAGTCCTCCATCCGCTTGAAGTACGGCAGGCAGTGGGCGTGGTCCCATGCCGCCATGCCGGGGTCGGCCGCCCACCGCTCGTAGTCGAGCGGATTGCCGCGCTGGAAGATCATCCCGTTGATGCTCGATGACCCCCCGAGCAGCTTGCCCCTCGCGTGGTACACGCGGCGGCCGCCGAGGTGCGGCTCGGGCTCGGACTCGTACTTCCAGTCGTAGAAGCGGTTGCCGATCGGGAACATCAGCGCCGCCGGCATGTGGACCAGGACGTCGAAGCGGTAGTCCGGCCGCCCGGCCTCGAGTACCAGCACCCGGGTGGAGGGGTCAGCGCTGAGCCGGTTGGCGAGCACGCACCCCGAGGACCCGCCGCCCACGATCACGACGTCGTACACGCCCGCCATCCTGCCTGCCGCGATGACGGGCGTCAGAAGTCGCCGGCGCGGCGCAGGCTGCGCGGTCGACCGTCGGGGTCGACGAGCACCCGGTGGATCGGCTGGGCCCACCACTGCGCCCACCAACGAACCGGTCCGGGACGATGCTCGCGGAGACGACCGGGGGGACGAGCCCCGCTGCGGTCGCCGTCGTCCCAGGCGTCGAGCTCGGCCGCGGCACGGTGGAGCGCCTGGATGCCGGCGACGCCGTCGACCAGATCCTCGTCGTCACCGTCGTCGCGCCCGAGGTGCTCACGCCACAGCCGCAGGCGCGTGTCGCGGGCGAGGACCCTGGCACCGTCGCCGTGACCGCCGGGGTCGGCGGGCTCGCGCTCGTCGCGCTCCTCGTCGAGCACCGCGCACGACAGCTCCGAGTCGTTGGTCCACGAACGGATGTTGAGGTTGTCGCTGCCCACGATCATCCACACGTCGTCGACGACGCAGACCTTCGAGTGGACGTAGATCGGCCACCCCGACGGCGCCTCGAGATCGAAGAACGCGACCCGTTGCCCGCCCGCCTCCTTCAGCACCTCCATCGCCTTCTGCTGGCCAATGCGGTACGGAGGGCCGGACAGGCGACCGTCGCGGTCGGGATACCGAGGGACGACGGCAACGAGGTGCAGCCCCGGCTCGGCGCGGAGCCGCTCGGCGATCACGCCCGCCGCCGCGCCCGACCACAGGTACTGGTCCTCCACGTACACCAGACGGCGGGCGCGCTGGAACGCCTTGAGATACGCGCGGGCGATGCTCCGCTCCCCGTCCGGGGCGAACGGAAGTCGCGGCCGCTTGGACGGATAGGTCCGCAGCACCTGCAGGGCGTGGCGCCCGGCCGGCGCCGGGTCGGGCGGCGGCGGCGGCATCGGGTCCGGTCGCCGCGGCTCGTTGGCGGCCCGTCGCAGCAGGACCCGCCACGGATTGCGGTGGTCGAGCGGCGTCGGATCCTCCCAGCGCTCGCGGAACGTCCAGGCGAGGTCACCGACAGCAGGCCCGCGCACCTCGAGTTGGACGTCGTGCCATGCCGGTCGTGGCCCGTAGCGCGGATCGAGATCGATCGCCTGCTCGTCACCACGGTGCGTGGCGTCGTCGCCCCGGCCGTGGCAGAGGTCGATCCCGCCGACGAAGGCGACGTCGTCATCGGGTCGGTCGGGGTGGCGGACGACGAACAGCTTCTGGTGGTGGCTCCCGTCGCGGCGCACCCGTTCGTCGAGCAGCACCTCGCCTCCCGCCTCGTTCACCGTGTCGACGAGGTGCAGGTTCTCCTGCTCACTGAAGTGAGCCGCGTCGGCGTGCGACCGCCACACCAGCCCGCGGACGTGCACGCCGCGGCTCGCCAGTCCGGCGAGGACGCGGGCGATCTCGGTACCCGGCCCGTCGAGCCGCTCGTCCGGGTCACCGCGCCAGTCGGTGAAGTGGATCCAGTCGTCGCGGTCGAGCCCGGACAGCGACGAATGCAGCCGGCGGAAGTACTCCGCGCCGTGGATCAGCACACGGACCGCGTTGCCCTCGGTGAACGCCCGCCCGTCGGCCCGGCGCCGGTCGATGTCGGTGGCCGGATTGGCCCGCTCCTCCGGGGTCAAGAACCACGTCTCGGGTGTCACGCCGACTCCTCCGACGGCTCGCGCTCCTTTCGTCGCAGGAGCAACGTCGAGATCGCGAGCACCAGGATCACACCAGCGAGCACACCGATCTCGATCATCGACTCGACGAACGCCTGCCACTCCTGCTCGGCCTCACGCTCGGCTCCGGCGATCACCACGATCTCCTTGATCGAGGCGATGATCCCGACAAGGAGGAACGGCTCGGCGATCAGTCGCCGCTCCCTGATCGTGACGCGTACCGCGCCGAGGAGCTCGACGAACACGAAGACGAGCAGCAGCACGCTCAACAGCTCGGTCGCAGCCGTGATCACGTCGTCGCCGAGGTGGTCGATGAATCCGAAGATGGCGTCGACGAGCAGGGCCAGCGCACCGGCGACGAGCGCCAGCGCGGCGACGCCGTAGATCACCTGCTCCGACCACATGAACGGCACCTGCTCCCACCCACCGTCCCCCTCGTCACGGGCGCGTCGCTCACCCGGAGGTCGTTGGCCAGCGGGCATGAACTACGGGGTACCCGCTGCCGACGACGGGGAAACGGCGGCTACCGGGCAGTCCGGGCGCCGTCGGACCCGGCCGCCGCCTTTTCCTGCAGTCAGATCGGTTGCCAGAGCGACCGATCTGACTGCAGAAACCGGTTCGACGCGAATTTCTTCGCCGCCCGGTCACCCGCGGGCGGATCTCGTCCGTCTGTATCGCCGTTGGCTGCCGTGCCCATCGGGTTGCGGCCTCATCGATCGGACAGGAGCATCATGCGTCTCACCACCACCGCCGCCACGCTCAGCGGGGCGCTACTTCTGCTCGTCGCCTGCGGTGGCGACGGCACGAGCGGTGGGTCGACGGTCCCCGCCGACAGCCCGCTGCCGATCGTCGTGGACACCGACGCCGGGCTCGACGACGCGATCGCCCTGCTCTATCTGGCCAGCTCACCCGACGTCGACCTGCGGGCGGTGACCGTGTCCGGCACGGGTCTGGCGCACTGTCCGATGGGCGCCCGCAACGTCGTCGGGTTGCTCGAGCTCGCCGGCCGAGCCGACGTTCCGGTGGCCTGCGGAGCCGAGGATCCGGTCGACCCCGCCGGACACCCGTTCCCAGCCGACTGGCGCCGGAGCGCCGACGTCCGCTTCGACCAGATCTGGCCCGTCGGGCAGACCCCGCTCGACGATCGAGGTGCAGCCGAGCTCCTGGCCACCAGCGTCCGGGAGTCGCCTCGACCCGTGACGCTCCTGACGCTCGGACCGTTGACCAACGTCGCCCACGCCCTCGATCTCGACGACGACCTGGGCGCCAACGTCGACCGGCTCGTGGCGATGGCCGGCGCGTTCGACGTGCCGGGCAACACCGACGGCCCTGCCGAGTGGAACGTCTACGCCGACCCGCTCGCCGCCCGGACCGTCGCCCGGTCCGGGTTGCCACTCACGTTCGTTCCGCTCGACGCGACCAATGAGGTGCCGCTCGACGGCCAGTTCCTGCGCGCCATTGCGTCGGCGCCGCAGACCGACGCCGTCGCCGTGACACGCGAGCTGCTGTTCGGGGTGCGCGACCTCGTCGCCGGCGGCGAGTACTACCTGTGGGATCCCCTCGCCGCGGTGCTGAGCCTGCAGCCGGAGCTCGGGACCGTCGAGCGGCGGGAGGCGGACGTGGTCGTCGATGGATCGGACGCCGGCCGCACCATCGAATCGGCCGACGGCGCGACGGCCGAGGTGTTCACCGCGGCCGACGGGCGCGCCGCCGAGCTCGCCCTGCTGGAGCGCCTCGTCGGGGGACCGGTCCCACCGATCGACGAGCAGCCTGACGTGCTGATCGACTCCGTCGCCTGCACCGCAACCAGCCCGGCTGACGTTTCGGCCGGCGCCCGGGTTCTCCACCTCGAGCCGGTCGACCCGTCCAGCTGGGTCGTCGTCGGCACGCTCGACGCCGGGGCCGGCATCGCCGACATCGAGGCCTATTTCGCCGAACCACCGAGCGAGGAGCCCGACTGGTTCACGCCCGCTGCGTTCCTGGGCGGCGCCGCCGACGCCCCCCGTTCCGACGTCGCCTTCCTCGAGGCCGGCAAGTACACCGTGATCTGCGTGGAGGGCGACTGGGCGGCGCCGGAATTGCGCGGCACGACGACGTTCACCGTCGGCTGAGGTGGATTCGATCGGACGCAGCCGCGGGTGCGCGCGGGCAGCCCAACCTAAGCTCGGCCCGTGGGGGACGAGGGCACGGCTGCGATCTCCGTACGGCGGTTGTGGAAGGTCTTCGGCCCGCGCCCCGAGCGCATCGTCGGGACCCCGGCCGCCGATCTGCCCCGGGTCGAGTTGCAGGCCCGCACCGGGAACGTGGTCGCCGTCCGGGACGTCGACTTCGACGTCGCCGGCGGCGAGGTGTTCGTCGTCATGGGCCTGTCGGGCAGCGGCAAGTCGACGCTCGTCCGCTGCCTGACCCGGCTGATCGAGCCCACGGCCGGCACGGTGCGCATCGGGGACGTCGACGTCACCGCCGCCGGCGACGACGCGCTGCTCGATCTCCGCCGCCACCGGGTGAGCATGGTCTTCCAGCACTTCGGGCTGCTCCCCCACCGCTCGCTCGCCGACAACGTCGCCTTCGGGCTCGAGGTCCGCGGCGTCGACAAGGCGGCCCGCCGGGCCAAGGCCGAGACGATGCTCGACCTCGTCGGACTCGGGGGTCTCGGCACGACCCGGCCCGACCAGCTCTCCGGCGGGATGCAGCAGCGGGTCGGCCTCGCCCGGGCGCTGGCGACGGACCCCGAGGTGATGCTGTTCGACGAGCCGTTCTCGGCGCTCGACCCGCTGATCCGAAGGGACATGCAGGACGAGGTGATCCGCCTGCGGAGCGAGGTGAACACGACGATGATGTTCATCACCCACGACCTGTCCGAGGCGCTGCGCCTCGGCGACCGCATCGCGATCATGCGCGACGGGCGGTTCGTCCAGGTCGGCACGCCAGCCGAAGTGGTCGCCGCCCCCGCCGACGACTACGTCGAGAACTTCGTGCGCGACGTGTCGCGGTCGCACGTGCTCGCCGTGGAGTCGATCATGACGCCGATCGACGGCGCCGATGGCGACCGCTTGAGCGCCCGGGTGCCGCTCGGGACCAAGGTGCGCGACGTGATGGGCCGCCTCGCCCACAACGACCTGCCCGTCGGGGTCGTCGACGGCGAGGGACGGGTCGTCGGCTCCGTCGACCGCGTCGCCGCCCTGCGTCTCGTGGCGGGCGAGGACGTGATCGACATCGAGGCCTCCGAGGTCCAGGGCTGATGGCGGTCGCCACCGTCACCCTCCCCGCAACGGTCGCGCCCACGACGGGGTGGCGGCGGTACGCCGCGCCCGTCGCGGTCGTCGTCGCGATCTGCGTCGTCGGCGCGGCGATCGGCGACGAGATCCCGACGTGGCTCGACGCCCACGTCCGGCCGTGGACCGACGACGTCTACGCCTGGACCGTCCGCAACAACTCCAGCCACTGGTTGTTCACGCGGATCTTCGAGCCGATCTCCGACGCGTTGTCGGCGGCCAACGACGCCGTGCTCTGGGTGCTGCGGGCCTTGCGCTGGCCGGGCGTGCTCACCCTCGTCGGGCTCATCGGCTGGCGCACCGGCGGCACGCGGGCGGCGGTCGTCGGCGTGCTGACGATGGCCGGCTGCGGCGTGCTCGGGTTCTGGGACGAGACGATGACCACGATGGCGCTGATGCTCGTCGCCGTCGCCCTGGCCCTGCTCATCGGCATCCCGATCGGGATCATCGCCGGGCGCCACGACCACTTCGATCGGGGCATCCAGGGGTTCCTCGACACCGCCCAGGTGATGCCGGCGTTCGTCTACTTCCTGCCGGTCGTCGTGGCGTTCGGGATCCGCGCCCCGGCCGGGATCATCGCGACGGTCATCTACGCCACCGCGCCGGCGGTGCGGCTGACCAGCCACGGGCTGCGCAGCGTGCCGGTCGTCGCCACCGAGGTCGGCACCTCGTTCGGGTGCACGTCGCGGCAGCTGCTCGCCAAGGTCCAGCTGCCGATGGCCCGGCGGCCGATGCTCCTCGGTCTCAACCAGGTGATCATGATGGCCTTCGCCATCGTCGTGCTGGCCTCGCTGCTCGGCGTGGGCGGGCTCGGCGCCGAGGTCAACCGCGGTCTGCAGCGCGTCGACGTCGGGCTGGCGTTCGCACCCGGTCTGGCGATCGTGCTCGCCGCCGTGTCGCTGGACCGGATCACGACCGGTGAGCGGCAGTGGCGCGCCGGCAAGGCGCGCCGTGTGCGCATGCCGGCGATCGTGCGCTACCACCCGCTCGGCGCCCCGCTGGCCGCCGGGGGTGCCGTCGTGCTGGTCGCGCTCGTCGCCAAGCTCGCCGGCGCCGACCAGTTCCCGGACGCGCTCACGATCGACGTCACCGGCCCGATCAACGACGCCGTCAACTGGGTCAACGACAACTTCCGCAGCGGGGTCCCGGTCATCGGCGGCACCGAGTCGTTCAGCAACTTCCTCGTTCTCCACGTGCTCAACCCCGTCCGCGACGTCCTCCTCGACGCCCCGTGGTGGGCGGTGGTCGCCGCCGCGGTCGCCATCGGGTGGGCCAGCGTGGGGTGGAAGCTGGCCCTCGTGTGCGGCCTCTGCTTCACCGGCATCGCCGCCCTGCGCACGTGGGACCTGGCGATGGACACGTTGAGCTTGGTGCTCGTGATCGTGGTCATCAGCGTGGCGCTGGCGCTTCCGATCGGGATCTGGTGCGGACGGTCGGACCGGGCCGAGCGGATCCTCCGCCCGCTGCTCGACGCGGCCCAGGTGATGCCGGCGTTCGTCTACCTCGTGCCGGTGATCTTCCTGTTCAACGTGGGCCGGGTGCCGGGGGTCGTGGCCTCGGTCATCTACGCCCTGCCGCCGTGCATCCGGCTGATCAGCCTCGGGCTGCGCCAGGTGCCGCTGGCGCCACGAGAGGCGGCGATCTCGTTCGGGGCGACGCCCCGCCAGGAGCTGTTCAAGGTCCAGCTCCCGATGGCCGGCCGGGCGATCATGCTCGGTATCAACCAGACAATCATGATGGTGCTGTCGATGGTCGTGATCGCCGCCCTCGTCGGCGCCGGGGCGCTCGGCTACGAGACCGTGCTCGGCCTGACCAAGGGCGAGATCGGCCGCGGCGTCGCCGGCGGCGTGAGTATTGTCCTGCTGGCGATCTTCCTCGATCGCATCACCCAGGCCTGGGGCGGGCGTCGCCCCGGGAAGAACTGAGGGGGAGTCATGGCGAAGTGGCAGCAGCGGTTCGCCCCGCTGGCGGTGGTCGGCCTCCTCGTCGCGGCCGCCGCGTGCGGCGGCGACGACGATGACGACACCGGTGGTGCCGGTACCGAGGCGACCACGCCGGGCACCGGCGAGGCGCCGGGGACGACGGCGGCCAGTGGCGACACCGGCGGCGAGGCGCCGGCCGAGGGCGAGGGGATCACCCTCGCCGTGAACCCGTGGACCGGCTCGGCAGTGAACGCCAACGTGGCCAAGGTCGTGCTCGAGTCCCAGGTCGGCACGCCGGTCGAGCTGGTCGAGATCGACGAGAACGCGACGTGGCCCGGCATGGCCGCCGGCGACATCGACGCCGTGCTCGAGGTGTGGCCGTCCGGACACGCCGAGGACTACGCGACGTACGTCGAGGACCAGGGGTCGGTCGTCGACCTCGGGCTGCTCGGCCCGGAGGCCAAGATCGGCTGGTACGTCCCGTCGTACGTCATCGAGGAGCACCCCGAACTGGCGACGTGGGAGGGGTTCATGGATCCCGAGCTGGCGTCGCTGTTCGCCACCGCCGAGACCGGCGACAACGGCCAGTACCTCATGGGCGACCCGAGCTACGTCAGCTACGACGAGCAGATCATCCAGAACCTCGACCTGCCGCTGCAGGTCGTCGTCGCCGGATCCGAGGCGGCCGAGATCACCGCCATCCAGCAGGCCGTCGACGCCCAGGAACCGCTGCTCTTCTACTTCTGGCAGCCCCACTGGCTGCACTCCCGGGTCGAGCTGAGTGAGGTGACGCTGCCCGAGGTGACCGACGAGTGCCTCGAGGCCGCGGCCGGGGACGGGACCGGGTACAACTGCGACTACCCGCCCGACATCCTGTACAAGGCGGGGAGCGCGGGGCTGGAGGAGAAGAACGCGGCCGCGTTCGCCTTCCTCCAGAATTTCCAGCTCACCACCGAGCAACAGAACGAGATCGCTGCGCTCGTCGACAGTGACGGGATGGCCGTCGCCGACGCCGCCCAGCAGTGGGTGGACGAGAACGCCGACGTCGTCTCGAGCTGGGTCGGCTGACGCCCGCGCCATCCGAGTGTTTCGCGTCAACCGAGTGTTTGGCGCGGGGACGTGCCCGCAGCAAACACTCTGATGGCGTCAAACACTCGGATGCGGCGCGCGGCGGCGACCGCGCCTACAGCTCCGCCGCCGTCCTTCGGCCCTCGTAGATCGCCAGGCTGGCGCGGCGCGGCGCGACACAGTCGCCGATCGAACGGTGCGCCACGCCGGCGCGTTCGAGGGTCGCGCCGAGCTCGCTGCGGGCTACCGCCGTCTCGGCCATGACCAGCCAGTCGAAGCGACGGTGCTCCTCCACGCCGGTGAGCGTCGAGCGCATGGCGAGCCGGCCGCCGGCCCAGCCGAGGGCGACGAGGTGGGGCGCCATCTCGCCACCGGCACGCGCGAAGCGCCGGCGGGCCGGCTCGTCCGCGGCGCTGTGGAAGAGCCCCGCCGCGACCGTGGGCGCCGCCGTCACGAGCGTGACCTGACACCCCCGCTCCTGCAGGAACATCGCTGTACCGATCCCGCGCCAGTCACCGACGTCGTCGACGAGCGCGACCCGGCCGGCGGGCGCCACCGTGCCGTCGAGCACGTCCTCGATCGCGGCGGCGCGCTCGCCGGGGACGCCCGGCAGTCGGTCGACGAATCGCGCCGCGCGCTGGAACGCCGCGTTCGCCGGCTCCGCTCCCGTGGCGACGATCACGTGATCGGCGCCGACCGCACGCACGGTGTCGACGTCGGCGGGCTCGGCGAGCCGGACGTCCACGCCCAGGCGCATCAGCTCGTGCTCGTACCAGGCGAGGTGGTCGACGATCTGTGACCTCGTCGGCTGCAGCCCAGCCAGCCGCCACTGGCCGCCCAACTGTCCCGTCGCCTCGACGAGCGTCACCCCGTGGCCCCGTTCGGCGGCGACCCGGGCCGCCTCGAGTCCCGCCGGCCCGCCGCCGACCACGAGCACCCGACCCGGGACGGAGGCGGGTTCGAACCGGTCCCCTCCCCAGATGAACTCGCGGCCCGCCGACGGGTTGACGAGGCAGGAGATCCAGTAGTCCCGCGAGCGACGGCCCCAACACAGCTGGTTGCACGAGATGCACGGCCGGATCTCGTCGGCCCGTCCCGACCGCGCCTTGGCGACGAGATGGGGATCGGCGATCTGGCCGCGGACGATCGACACCATGTCGGCGTGCCCGGCGGCGAGCACGGCCTCGGCCGCCGCCGGGGTGCGGATGTGGCTCTCGGCCTGCACGACGGCGTGGCCGACGACCTCCTTCAACGCCGCGGCGTAGGGCTCGCCGAGGCGGGGCGGGTACAGCGAGGTCGGCATCAAGCTGTAGAAGTCGAAGTAGCTGCCCGTCCCGCAGGTGACGTAGTCGATCAAGGCACGCTGGTCGTGCCACGCCACGATCTCCTGGAGCTCGGGCACGGACAGCGAACCCTCCGAGTCGGGATCGGCACTGACGGCGAGACCGACGATGAAGTCGTCGCCGCACGCGGCGCGGACCCGTTCGAGCACGGTCGCCGAGAACCGCACCCGGTTCTCCAACGTTCCGCCCCAGCGATCGTCCCGACGGTTCGACCACGGTGTCCAGAACTGGTCGATCAGCGCGTGGTACGCGGCGAACAGCTCGACGCCGTCGAACCCGCTGCGCCGGGCCCGGACGGCCGCCCGCACGAAGCCGTCGATCAGTTCTTCGATCTCGACTTCGGACACGGCATGGCTGCCATCGGCGTCGTGCATCGACGGCAGCCCGGACGGCGACCAGTTGGGCTGGAACGAGTTGTCGGCGTCGCCGTGCTGGCCGACGTGGTAGAGCTGCTGGATCATCACCACCCCGCCGGAGCCGTCAGCGGCCTCGTGGCAGGAGTCGGTGAGGCGGCGGAAGTGGGGCACGACCGCGTCGTCGTCGACCCGGAAGTTGCCGCGCGTGAGCACCGCGGTCGGGTGCACCGGCACCGGCTCGACGACGATCATCCCGGCGCCGCCGGCCGCCCGCTCGCGGTAGTAGGCGATGTGCCGGGCGGCGGGCAGGCCGTCCTCGGCCATGTTGGCGGTGTGGGCGCCGAAGTTGATCCGGCACCGCAACGTCCGGTGCCGCAACGTCAGTGGCGTGAACACATGGGCGAGCTCGTTCACGCGCCCTCGCCTCGGTGGCGTCGCCACGCGTACTGAGCCGTCATCAGGTCGAGGTGGCCGCCGCCGCCGTTCTCGAACAGCGTGATCGCGTCGGGATCGGTGCGGCCGGCGGCGTCGCCGCGGCACAGCTCGTAGAGGTCGCCGCGCACGTCGTTGGGCCGGATCAGCCCGGCGGCGAGCGGGATGACCAGATCGCCATCCTCGTGGAGCGTCGCCTCGCGGTGGTCGACGAATAGCTCGGCGCCGACGACCGCGTCGTCGTCGACCTCGCGGTGGTCGGGCAGGAACGCCCCGACCAGATCGAGGTGCGTACCGGGCCGGAGCCATCGGCCCAGGACGAGCGGCTCCTTGGTCATCGTCGCGGTGGAGATCACGTCCGCCTCGGGCACCGCGGCGGCCAGGTCGTCGACGACCGTCGCGCCGGCGGCGGTGGCGACGGCCTCGGCCTTCTCCCGGGTCCGGTTCCACACGAGGACCCGTTCGAGCGACGGGCGAACGGCCCGGTGGGCGGCGATCAGGTGCAGGGCGAGCCCGCCCGCGCCGACCATCAACAGGGTGGCGACGTCCTCGCGGGCGAGGTACCGGGCACCGAGGGCGGAGTCGGCCGCGGTCTTGCGATACGTCAGCTCGGTGCCGTCGAGCAGCGCGAGGGGGTCGCCGGTCGTCCCGTCGAACAGCACGTACACCGCCTGCACCGAAGCCCGGCCGGCGGCCGGGTTGGCGGGGAACACCGTGACCAGCTTGATCCCGATCGCCTCGCCGGGCTGCCACGCCGGCAGGGCAAGGAACGCCTCGGCGGCGCCGTCGGGACCGAACACGACTCGGCGGGACACCGCCGGTTCGGACCGGTGACCCGCCTCGAGGGCGTCGACGAGGTCGGCGTACGGCAGGAGCCGGGCGACGTCGTCGCCGTCGAGAACGGGAACGTCACGCAGGTTCATCGGCGGAACCGGACAACAGCCGGGCGCTGATCCGCTCGGCCGCCCCGGCGACCACGCCGGCGACCTTGTCCTCCGCGCCCGGTGGCGGGAAGCGGTACGACGGGCCGTGGACGTGCACGGCCGCGACCACGCGGCCGCCGGATCCGGTGACGGGCGCGGCCACGGAGCCGATCCCGGTCACGAACTCGTCGACCGTCCACGCCGTCCCCCGCTCGGCGACCTCGTCGAGGCGCCGCCGCAGCGCGGCCGGATCGGTCGTCGTCTTCGGGGTCCCGGCCTCCAGCCGGCCGGCGAGATAGCGCTCCCGCTCCGGCTCGGCCAGGTGGGCGAGGAGCACGAGCCCGGATGACACCAAGTGCGGGCGCAGCCGCTCGCCGGTCCAGTCGCGCACCTGCACCGGGTTGTCGACGTTCACCTGGTCGAGGTAGACGACGTCGTCGTTGACGTCGAGCACGGCCAGCCCGGCCGCCTCGCCGAGCGTGTCGACGAGCTCGACCAGGTGTGGCCGGGCGACCGAGATCAGGCTGCGCCCGGGCAGCGCGGCGGCGGCGAGGTCGACCATCCCGTCGCCGATGCGGTACTCGGCCCCGGACTGCTCCACGGCGCCGAGGGCGAGCAGCGTCGATAGCAGCCGTGACACGGTGCTCTTGGGCAGTCCGACCCGTTCGGCCACGGCCGATACGCCGGCCGGTCCGCCGGCCAGGCAGCGCAGGATCGCGAACGCCCGGTCGACCGACTGGACCGCGGTCATCGTTCAGCTCGTCACGAAGGGAAGGCGCCCTGCATGCGGGCCGCCTCCAGGGTGTTCTGGAGGAGGCAGGCCACGGTCATCGGGCCGGTGCCGCCGGGCATCGGCGTGATCGCGCCGGCGATCGCCTCGACGGCGTCGAAGTCGACGTCGCCGACGAGCCCGGCCTCGGTCCGCGACACCCCGACGTCGATCACGGCCGCGCCCGGCCGCACGTGGTCGGGGCCGAGCATCCGGGCCTGGCCGGCGGCGCCGACGAGGATGTCGGCCTCGCGGCACACCTCGGCGAGATCCGGCGTCCGGCTGTGGGCGAGGGTCACCGTGGAGTCGGTCCCCTTGCGGGCAAGGAGGAGGGCGAGCGGCAGGCCGACCAGCGTCGAACGGCCGACGATTACCGCACGCGACCCGGCCGTCGGCACGCCGTACCGGTCGAGCAGGCGCAGTACACCGAGCGGCGTGCACGGCACGTGACCCGGCTTGCCCCGGACGAGCCGGCCCATCGACAGCTCGGAGAGTCCGTCGATGTCCTTCTCCGCCGGCAGCAGGTCGAGCACCGGTTCGGGATCGAGCCCGTCCGGCAGCGGGAGCTGGACGAGGATCCCGTGCACCGCGGGATCTGCCGCCAGCGCGGCGACCGCGTCCTCGACCTGCCCCTGCGACGCCGTCGGCGGCAACTCGACCGACCGCGACGTCATCCCCGCCTCCTCGGCCTTGCGGTGCTTGATCCGCACGTACACCTGGCTCGGACGGTCGTCGCCGACGAGCACCGTCGCTAGGCAGACCGGGGGCGACCCGGCCGCCTCGACCTCCTTGCGCACCTCGGCGACGATCTCGTCACGCAACCGGGCCCCGTCCATCAGGACGGCGCCACCCGGCGTGCGGGCGAAGTCCTCCATCAGGACAGACCCACGATCTCCCCGTCGTCGCCGATGTCGATGATCGACGCCGCCGGGTGGGCACCCAGCCCTGGCATCGTCCGCATCTCGCCACAGATCGGGTACACGAACCCGGCCCCGACGGACGCGCGCACCTCGTGGACGTCGAGCGTGTGGCCGGTCGGCGCCCCCTTCAGCGCCGGGTCGGCCGACAGCGACAGGTGCGTCTTGGCGATGCACACGGGCAGGTGGCCGAAGCCGTTGCGCTCGTACGTGGTGAGCTGGCGGGCGGCGACCGGCGAGTACTCCACGCGCCCGGCACCGTAGACGTTCGTCGCCACGGATTCGATCTTCTCGGTGAGGCTCGCCGAGTCCGGGTAGAGGAAGTGGAACTGGCTCGGTTCGGCGCACGCCTCGACCACGGCCCGGGCGAGGTCGGTGGCCCCGGCCCCGCCCTCGGCGAAGTGGGTGCACACGGCGACCCGCGCCCCGAGCGCCTCGGCCTCCCGCCGGATCACGTCGTGCTCCGACGGGTGGTCGTCGGGGAAGGCGTTGATCGCCACCACCGGCGTCACGCCGTGCAGGCGCACGTTCTCGATCTGCTTGCGCAGGTTCGACGCCCCGACCGCCACGTCGTCCGGGTTCTCGGCCAGCAGCTCGGGCGGCAGCGGGCGCCCGGCGACGATGCGGTACTTGCCGGAGTGCAGCTTCAGCGCCCGGACCGTCGCGACGACCACGGCGGCGTCGGGGACCAGGCCCGACGCCCGGCACTTGATGTTGAAGAAGCGCTCGGCGCCCATGTCGGCGCCGAAGCCGGCCTCGGTGATGAGGTAGTCGCCGCAGCGGATGCCGATGAGATCAGCGAGGACCGACGAGTTGCCGTGGGCGATGTTGCCGAACGGCCCGGCGTGGACGATCACCGGTGTGTTCTCCAACGTCTGGAGGAGGTTCGGCTTGATCGCCTCGCGCATGATCACCGCCATCGACCCGGCGCCGTGGAGCTGCTCGGCGGTGACCGGCTCGCCCTGGTTGGTGTAGCCGACCACGATGCGCCCGAGCCGGGCCCGCAGGTCCTCGACCGACGTCGCCAGGGCGAGCACAGCCATGACCTCGGACGCCGCCGTGATGTCGAACCCGGTCTGGCGGACCACGCCGTCCTGGCGGTCGCCGAGCCCGATGACGATGTTGCGCAGTGCACGGTCGTTGACGTCGAGCACCCGCCGCCACGTGATGTTGTGGATGTCGATGCCGAGCTCATTGCCCTGGTGGAGGTGGCTGTCGAGCATCGCCGCGAGCAGGTTGTTGGCCGCCGTGACGGCGTGGAAGTCGCCGGTCAGGTGGAGGTTGAGCAGCTCCATCGGGACGACCTGGCTGTAGCCGCCGCCGGCGGCGCCGCCCTTGATGCCGAACGTCGGTCCCATCGACGGCTGGCGCACGGCGATCACGGCTCGCTGGCCGATGTGCTGCATCGCCTGGCCGAGCCCGACGGTGGTGGTCGTCTTGCCCTCGCCGAGCGGGGTCGGCGTGACTGCGGTGACGACGACGTACTTCGCCGGCGGGCGGTCGGCGAGCTCCTCGATGGCGTCGAGGCGAATTTTGGCCACGCCCGCTCCGTACGGCTCGAGGAGGTGCTCACTCAGGTCCATCTCCGCGGCCACGTCGGGCAACGGCTTGAGCGATGCCTTGCGGGCGATCTCGAGGTCGGATGGGAGCGGCACGGGCTGACCTCCGCTGGTCGGTTCCACGATGCGGTGCTGTCCCACTCTACGAAACCGTGGGCACCTCCGCCAGCAACATGCAGGCAGTAAGGTCGGAGACGGTGACGACGTCATGGCGTTCCCCGGCCACAACGCATACTGCCTGCGCAGTTGCTGGCCGCTCACTCGCTGGCGCTCGCTCGCTCGCATCGTCGCAAGGCCTCACATGAAAGCTCACACCTACGCGCCGTACACCCGGCTCACCCAGCCGCTGGTGCGCGACGGCGGCGAGCTCCGCCCGGCGTCCTGGGAAGAGGCGCTCCGCCGCGCCGCCGACGGGTTCCGCACGGCCAAGCGCGAGGCCGGGCCCGACGCCGTCGGCTTCTTCTCCTGCTCGAAGTCGACCAACGAGATGAACTTCATCGCTCAGAAGTTCGCCCGGGCGGTGATCGGCACCAACAACGTCGACTCGTGCAACCGCACTTGACACGCGCCCTCGGTGGTCGGTCTGGCCACCGTCTTCGGAGCGGGTGGTGGAACGTCCTCGTACGCCGAGATCGAGGCCACCGACGTCATCGTGATGTGGGGATCGAACGCCCGTGACGCCCACCCGATCTTCTTCCACCACGTCCTCGCCGGGATCCGCAACGGCGCCACGCTGTACGTCGTCGACCCCCGGCGCAGCTCGACGGCCCAGTTCGCCGACCTGTGGCTGGGCCTGCACGTCGGCACCGACATCGCCCTCTCCAACACGATCGCCCGCGAGATCATCCACGCCGGTCTCGTCAACACCGACTTCGTCGAGCGGGCCACCACCGGCTACGCCGCGTACGCCGCCTCGGTCGAGGAGTGGACGCTGGAACGCGGCGCCGAGGTCACCGGCGTGCCGGCCGAGGCGATCCGCCAGATCGCCCACGCCTACGCCCGGGCCGACCGGGCCCAGCTGTGCTGGACGCTCGGCATCACCGAGCACCACAACGCCGTCGACAACGTGCTCTGCCTCATCAACCTGGCTCTGCTGGGCGGGCACGTCGGGCGCTACGGCTCGGGGCTCAACCCGCTGCGCGGGCAGAACAACGTCCAGGGCGGCGGCGACATGGGGGCCCTGCCCAACAAGCTGCCCGGCTTCCAGGACGTCACCGACGAGGCCGCGAGGGCCAAGTTCGAGGCCCTGTGGGGGTGCCCGATCCCGCCCCGCAGCGGATGGAACCTGACCGAGATGTTCGAGGCGATGCACCGTCGTGACCTGCGGGCGCTGTACGTGATCGGCGAGAACCCGGCCCAGTCTGAGGCCGACGGCCTCCACGCCGTCGCCGCCCTCGAAGGTCTGGACCATCTGGTCGTGCAAGACCTGTTCCTCACCAAGACCGCCCAACTCGCCGACGTCGTGCTTCCCGGCTCGGCGTCGTGGTGCGAGGCCAACGGCACGGTGACCAACTCCGAGCGGCGGGTCCAGCTGTGCCGCAAGGCGCTCGACCCGCCCGGCGAGGCGCGCGATGACGTCCAGATACTCGGAGATCTCGCCCGCGAGCTCGGCCACGACTGGGACTACGGCAAGCCGGACGAGGTCGCCGAGAACGTCTGGAACGAGGTCCGCCAGCTGTCGCCGATGCACGCCGGGATGAGCTACGCGCGCCTCGAGGAGCTCGGCGGGATCCAGTGGCCGTGCTTCCACGAGGACCGCCTCGAGCCGACGTGGCTGCACGGCCGGCTGTGGGCCGACGACCCGGCCGAGCGGGGCCGCCTCGCCCCGTTCAGTGTCGTCGTGCAGGAGCCGCCGGTCGACGAGGTCAACGACGAGTTCCCGCTGCTGTTGACGACGGGTCGCCGGCTCGACTCGTTCAACACCGGCGTGCAGACGGGGGGCTACCGGAGCCCGAACCGGCGCGGGGAGGCGCTCGAGGTCTCGCCCGAGGATGCCGCCCGGCTCGGGGTCGAGCCGGATGAGATCGTCCGGGTGTCGTCGCGGCGGGGAATGGTCGAGGCTCCGGTGCAAATCGACCACGGCCTGCGCCCGGGTCTGGTGTTCATGACCCTGCACTTCCCGGACGAGGTCGACACCAACGTGCTCACGATCGACGCGCCGGACCCCAAGTCCGGAACGTCGGAGTTCAAGGCCACCGCCGTGCGCGTCGACCGGATCGCCGTGCCGGCGGCCGGCGACTGAACCGGACCGCATGGACCTCAAGATCGCCGAGCGCGTCGGCGAGCCCGGACGAGCGCGCCGCTGTCGACACCGTGCTCGGCCGTTCGCCGGTCGGCGCCCTGCTCGGCGACCGGGACCCGTCGGGCCTTCATGTCCAGCGCGGCGGCCAAGAGCTGCGGGCCCGGCGGCACCTGCTCCTGCCGGCGTTGCACGCGGTCAACGACCGGGTCGGCTGGATCAGTCGCGGTGCGGTCAACTACCTCGCCGAGCGGCTCGACGTCGCCCCGGCCGAGATCTACGGCGTGGCGACGTTCTACGGCCTGTTCTCGAGCGTCGAACGACCCGTCCGCCAGGTGCACGTGTGCGTCGACCTCGTCTGCCGGGCCGGCGGCGGGCTCGGCGAGACCGACCTGCCCGAGGGCGCCCACCCGGCCCCGTGCCTCGGGGTCTGCGAGCGGGCGCCGGCGGCGCTGGTCGTCGAGACGGGCGAGTCGCCCCGGCGGGCCGTGCTCGCCCCGGCGACGGCGAACGCCGTCGGTTCGTGCGCCGCCGGGGGATGGCCGGACGACGAGCCGCAAGTCGGCGCCGCCGTGCCGCAGCTCGCCTCGGCCGGCGCCGGTTCGCTGCGCCTGCTGGCCCGGGTCGGGACCGGCGACCCGGCGAGCCTCGATGCCTACCGTGCCAGTGGCGGGTACGAGGCGCTGCGGCGGGCGTTCGCCATCGGCCCGGCGGCGGTGGTCCGCGAGGTCAGCGACTCGGGACTCGTCGGCCGAGGCGGGGCGGCGTTCCCGATGGGGCGCAAGTGGGAGGCCGTCGCCCGCCACCCGGTACGGCCGCACCACCTCGTCTGCAACGCCGACGAGTCGGAGCCGGGCACGTTCAAGGACCGGGTGCTGATGGAGGGCGACCCGTTCGCCGTGCTCGAGGCGATGTCGATCGCTGCCTACGCCACCGGCTGCCAGCACGGCTGGATCTACATCCGCGGCGAGTATCCACGGGCGACGAGCACCCTGCAGACGGCCGTCGAGACCGCCCGCCGCCGCGGCTACCTCGGCGACGACATCCTCGGGACGGGGTTCACCTTCGACGTCACCGTGTTCCGCGGGGCCGGCGCGTACATCTGCGGCGAGGAGACGGCGATCTTCAACTCGATCGAGGGCTTCCGCGGCGAGCCGCGCAACAAGCCGCCGTTCCCCGTCGACGCCGGCCTGTTCGGCGAGCCGACCGTGGTCAACAACGTCGAGACGCTGGTCAACGTGCTGCCGATCATCCTGGGCGGCGGCGCCGCCTTCGCGACTGTGGGCACGGCCGGATCGACCGGGACCAAGCTGTTCTGCGTGTCCGGAGCGGTCGCCGCGCCGGGGGTCTACGAAGTCGAGTTCGGGGCGACCCTCGGCGAGCTGATCGAGCTCGCCGGCGGGGTGCGCGCCGGCGCCCAGCTGCGGGCGGTGCTGCTCGGCGGCGCCGCCGGCGGGTTCGTCGGCCCGGACGGGCTCGACGTGCCGCTCACCCTGGAGGGGGCGCGGGAGCACGGCACCACGCTCGGGTCCGGGGTCGTGCTCGTGCTCGACGACACCGTCGACCTCGTCGACCAGTTGCGCCGGATCGCCGCCTTCTTCCGCGACGAGTCGTGCGGGCAGTGCGTGCCGTGCCGGGTCGGCACGGTCCGCCAGGAAGAGGTCCTCGCCCGCCTCGCGGCCGGCGGGTCGGTCGACGACGAGCTGAAGCTGCTCGCCGACGTCGGTCAGGTCATGCGCGACGCGAGCATCTGCGGGCTCGGGCAGACCGCGCCAGCGGCGATCCAGTCAGCGATCGACAAGCTCGGTCTGTTCCGCTGAGATCGGGTGGCGGGAGAAGAACGCCCGCAGCCCGTCCCCGACGGCGACCGGGTTCTGCACCATCAGGAGATGGCTGGCGGCCGGCACCGAGAGCCGCTCGGCCTGCGGGAACCATGACTGAACGAGCTCGGCGGCCTCGGCGAACCGGGGCGCACTGTCGGTGCCGAGCACGTTGAGCACCGGCTGGGTCACCCGCTCGGCGTCGCCCGGCCCGAAGCTCCAGTCCCGTACGGCCGCCATCTCGGCCTGGAAGAACAGGTCGGCGTGGGCGAGCGCCTCGTCGAACGCGCCGGGGACGCCACGATCGAGGTCGGCGCGGTAGCCGTCGCCGCACACGTGGCGGAGGAAGCGGTCGACCGCGCCCTCGACGTCGCCCGACCGGTAGGCGGTGAAGATGGGCTGGAGCGCGGCGGCGACCTGCGCCGAACCGGAGACGCCGCGGGCGGCCGGCTCGAGGAGCGCCACCGACGCGACCCGGTCCGGGACGTCGAGCGCCAACTGCAGTGCGACCAGGCAGCCGTAGGAGTGGCCGACGACGTGGGCCTGGGTCCAGCCGACGTGATCCAGGAGCTTCATGCAGATGGCGGCGTCCTCGGCCACCGTCAACGGCCGGTAGGGGCCGTCGTCGGGCTTCCGGAGCTGGCGCCGGTAGGTCAGCGTGGCGAAGCCGGGGAGCTGGGCGAGGAGCGGCCCGTACCACGAGACGAACGGGGCGGCGTGCACGAACACAACCGGCTCGCCGCCGTCGCGGACCTCGTAGCTCAGCTCCACGTCGTCGAAGTCGAAGCGGTCCATCGCGACCCCCTTGATCCGTTGTAATCCACTCCACTACTGCTCAAGTGAATTGGTTGCTACTGTAGTGAAATGGCCGGGAAAGTCAAGGCCAAGCGCGCCTACCACTCGCCGCTGCGGGCCGATCAGGCCGAGCGGACCCGGCGGCGGGTCCTCGAGTCGGCCCGCCGGTTGTTCGTCGAGCGCGGCTATGCCGGGACCACGGTGGCGGCGGTCGCCGACGATGCCGGCGTCTCACCGGAGACGATCTACCTCTCCGTCGGCGGGAAGCGGGGCCTGCTCGAGGGGGTCATGGAAATCACCGGCCCGCACGACTCCGTCGCCGACGACGCCCAGTGGTGGGCGGAGGTCGCCGAGCTGCCCGACGTCACCGACCGGGTGGCGCGGATGGCCGAGTACGCCTGCCGGATCCTGGCCCGCACCCGAGCGATCCACGCCATCATCCGCGGTGCTGCCGACAACGAGCCGTTCGCCGCCGAGCTGGGCCGGCGGCTGCTGATGGAACGGCTTGCCAACCAGACCGAGCGCATCCGCACGTACGTCGGCGACGAGCTCAGGCCCGGGCTGTCGGTCGCCGAGGCCGGCCAGCGCTACTGCGCCCTCGCCAGCCCCGAGCTGTACCACGTGCTCACGGTCGAGTTCGGATGGAGCGCCGACGAGCACCGGCGCTGGCTGACCGACCTCCTGCGGGCCGAGCTGCTCCGCTGAGTCCGGCGGCGGTTCTGTCGTTTGGGATCGGCCCCTTTGGGCGCGTTCCAAACGACAGAACGGGCTCAATCGGGCTCAGTCGGGCTCGATGAACTCGACGTCGATCTCGATGTCGATCTTCTTGCCGAGGGCGAACTTGTCCATGCCGAGCGGCATGTTGAAGTCGATGCCGAAGTCGTCGCGGATGATCTGGGCGGTGGCGACGAACCCGGCCCGCACCTTCCCGTCGCCGGGGAAGACCTCGTGGCCGCCGAACTCGACCTCGAGGTGGATCGGCTGGGTGATGCCGTTGATCGTGAGCTTGCCCTCGGTCTCGTAGTCGCCCTCGCCGGCGTCCTTGATCGACGTCGACTCGAAGGTCATCGTCGGGTGCTCGTCGGCGGAGAAGAAGTCGGTCGTCTTCAGGTGGGCGTCGCGGTCGGGCTGGTTGGTGTCGACGCTGGTGATGTCGATCGTCGCCGTGAAGCTGGTGCTGGCGAGATCGTCGCCGACGGTGAGTGTGGCGTCGAACGTGTTGAACTCGCCGCGGACGTTGGTCAGACCGAGGTGGCGGACCTTGAAGTAGACGCCGGAGTGGGCGGGGTCGAGGGCCCAGGTCCCGGACTTCAGCGGAAGGGTGGTGGTCATGGATCTCCTCCGAGTCGAAGTGACGTCGACGAATCGTAGCGATCGCAACAATCACTGACAACACAGTCGCGCCGGTATCATTCTGCCATGGACTCCGCGGGCGCTCGCGTCGATCACGACATCCCCCACCGTGACCTCGTCGAGCTGTCGGCGCGGTTCGCCGGCGCCTTCCGGCGCTGGCTCGACGCCGGCGGGCCGGACGGGCTGCGCTACCCGAGCCTGCGGGTGCTCGAGACGCTCCACTGCGACGGCCCGGCGAAGATGAGGTCGCTGGCCGACAACCTCGGGCTCAGCGCCCGCAACCTGACGACAGTCGCCGACTCGCTGGAGAACGACGGGCTCGTGCGCCGCGTCGCCCACCCGACCGACCGCCGAGTGACGCTGCTCGAGCTCACCGAGGCCGGCGCCGCCGCCGCCGACGAGTCGCTGACGCCGCGCCTCGGCGAGATCAGCCGCCTGTTCGACGAGCTGTCGCCGGCGGAGCAGCGCAGCCTGCAGAACACGCTGGCGACCCTCGTCGCGGCGATGGAGAGCGGCTGCTCGGCGCACGGCGACACCTGATCGCAACTGCGTTCCCCGGCCACGCAGGCCGTTGCTGGCCGCTCGCTCGCTGGCGCTCGCTCGCTCGCACGAGCGCGAGGGTGCACCAGCGACCGATCTACGCTCGGCCCGGTGGGGTGGTCAGACGACTCGATCATGGCTCGGCGGGGCGTCGCCGGCGGCAAGGTGGGCAACACCCACGAGCTCACCGAGGAGCGCCAAGGCGAGTTCCACTTCACGATGGGCCCGTACTCGACGCCCGTTCTGGAGATCGAACCCGGCGACCGCGTGACGGTCGAGACGCGGGATGCGTTCGGCGGCGTGATCCACACCGAGTCCGACCTGCCCAGCGCGAAACTGACGATGCCGTTCGTGAACCCGCAGAACGGGCCGATCATGGTGACCGGCGCCGAGAAGGGCGACGCGCTGGCGGTGTACATCGAGTCGATGGAGCCCCGGGGCGACAACCCGCAGGGCACGTGCGCCATGATCCCCGAGTTCGGCGCGCTCACCGGCACCACGCTGACCGCCACGCTGAACCAGCCGCTCCCCGAGCGGGTGCGCAAGGTCCCCCTCGACCGCGAGCACGTCTACTGGAGCGACCGGGTGACGCTGCCCTACCGCCCGCACATCGGCACGCTCAGCACGTCGCCCGAGCTGGACTCGATCAACTCGCTCACGCCCGACAACCACGGCGGCAACATGGACCTGCCGGACATGGGGCCGGGGAGCATCACCTACCTGCCCGTCCGCACCGCCGGCGCCCGCCTCTTCATCGGCGACGCCCACGCCTGCCAGGGCGACGGCGAGGTCTGCGGCACCGCCGTCGAGTACGCCAGCCTGACGACGATCCACGTCGACCTGATCAAGGGCTGGACGATCGACTGGCCCCGCCTGGAGAACGAGGACGTGATCATGGCGATCGGGTCGGCCCGTCCGCTCGAGGACGCCGCCCGCATCGCCTACCGCGAGCTCATCTACTGGATGGAGCGCGACCACGGCTTCGACCGCTGGGACGCGTACATGATGCTCAGCCAGTGCGGACGGGTCCGGCTCGGCAACTTCGTCGACCCCAAGTACACGGTCGGCGCGGCGATCCGCAAGACCTACCTCGAAGGAGGCTGAGGATGGACCTCGGGCTGAGCGGCCTGACCGCCGTGGTCACAGGAGGCACCAAGGGCATCGGGCGGGCGATCGCCGACACGCTGGCCGACGAAGGCGCCAACGTCGCCATCTGCGCCCGCACCGCCGACGACGTCGATGCAGCGGTGGCCGCGCTCGAGGCCAAGGGCGTCAAGGCGACCGGCCGGGCCCTCGACGTGGGCGACGGGCCGGCCCTGCAGGAGTGGGTACGAGACGTCGCCGCTGAGCTCGGCGGCATCGACATCGTCGTGTCCAACGTCTCCGCGCTCGCCATCGGCGGCGACGAGGACCACTGGCAGAGCGGGTTCCAGATCGACATGATGGGCGCGGTCCGGATGGTCGACGCGGCGATGCCGAGCCTGGAGCAATCCTCCGCCCCGTGCATCGTCACCATCTCCAGCGTCTCGGGGCGGGAGATCGACTTCGCGTCGGGTGCCTACGGGGCGTTCAAGGCCGCCCTGGTGCACTACACGCAAGGACTCGCCTACCACCTCGCCGGCAAGGGGATCCGGGCCAACACGGTGTCGCCCGGGAACACATACTTCGAAGGCGGCGTGTGGGCCAACATCGAGACCGGCAACCCCGAGCTGTTCTCGCTCGCGCTCGGCCTGAACCCGACGGGGCGCATGGGCACGCCCCAGGAGATGGCCAACGCGGTCGCGTTCATCGCCAGCCCGCGGGCCAGCTTCATCACCGGAGCCAACCTCGTCGTCGACGGTGCGCTGACCAAGGGCGTCCAACTCTGACGCGGGTGGCGCTGGCGCGAACTGTGACCGCTCCGCGGGGAATCGCCCCGGAGGCGTCACAGTTCAGCTCAGCTGACCAGAGCAGTACGGTGTGGTCGGTGCCGGGCAGCGAGCGGTACATCGAGGAGGCTCGGGCAAGGAAGGCTGCCAGAGGCACCGAGGTCATCGCCCGACCCGACCGTCGCCGACTGCTGGTGCTCACCGCGGCGTTCACGCCGATGATCGCCGTCGCCGCATTGCCGGTCACGGCGGGGTTGACTGTGGTCGCCTCGATCGTCGCGAACGTGACCGCCCGTTGGGTGGGCGTCGTGGTGCTCGTCGCTGCGGTGGTGGGGCTGGGCTACCTCACCGCGCGGTGGGCCTCCAAGTACGACGATGTACTGGACACGCGGCGCTGGCGGTGGCTACCGCTGGCGGCGACGGTCGTGATCGCTGCTACGTGCCTGGCCGAGATCGTGTCGGGGAGTCGTACGCCCGATCCGGTGATCGTGCTCTGGTTCGAGTCGGTGGTGTGGATGGCCGCATTCCTCCCACTGGCGACCGGTGTCTGGGGACCAACGCGCCGGGCACTGTGGGCGTTCGGCCCCGCGGTGACACTCGCGCTGATCCTGTTCGTGTGGACCGAGGGCTTCTTCTCGTTGCGCTTCGAGCTCGCGGTCTCCGACTTCAACGTTCTCGCCCAACAAGTCGCCGAAGGCGATGACGTCGCTGACGGCGCACACGCGGGCGGCTTCGAGGTGCACGACGTCAACCTCGGCCGTCTCGCCAAGAACGCGGGATGCGACGTTGAGCTCTGGATCACCGGCTGGCATGACAAAGACACCCGATACATCGCCCACTGCGTCGATCAGCCAAGGGGCAACCTCGCCGACTTCGCCCACCTCGCAGGAGACTGGTGGCAACTCGAGGACTTGACACCACCGTCGAACTTGTAAGCCACGCGGGGAGTCGGCGGCGCACCAGATCTGCCGCTAGCTGACCTCCGCCAGCACCGCGTCGAGCCGGGCGAGCGCGGCGGTGTAGGCGTGATCGGGCGGAGTGGCGTACCCGATGACCAGCGCCGGCGGGTGCTCGTGGCCCGGCTCGGTGTAGGCGCCGAGGCCCTCCACGACGAGGCCGTGCCGGGCAGCGACCGCGATCACCTCCTCCTCGGCCCGCCCTGGGAGGTGGGCGAGCACGTGGAGCCCGGCGGCGATGCCGCTCGCCTCCACCGTCGGGGCGTACTTGGCGAGCACCTCGACGAGCCGGTCTCGGCGGCGCCGGTAGACGAGCCGGGACCGCCGGATCTGGCGGTCATAGCCGCCGCTCGTGATCAGCTCGGCGAGGGTCAGCTGGTCGACAGCGCTGGTGTTCGCGCCGGCGATCCGCTTGACGTCGACGAGGTCGTCGAGGAGGGCGGCGGGCAGGGCGAGCCAGCCCAGTCGGAGTCCGGGCGCGAGGCTCTTCGACACCGTGCCGGCGTAGACGACCTGGTCGGGAGCGAGCGACTGCATCGCGCCCACCGCCTGCCGGTCGTAGCGGAACTCGCCGTCGTAGTCGTCCTCGAGCACGATCGCGCGGTTGGCGGCCGCCCACCGGATCGCCTGGCGCCGCCGGGCCGGATCGAGGACCATCCCCATCGGGAACTGGTGGGCCGGCGTGAGCACGACCGCGGAAGCCTCGCCGAGCGCATCGACGACGGCGCCGCGGCTGTCGACGGGGACCGTCGTGACGGCGAGACCGCTGCGGGCGATCAGCTCGTGGTGGGCGCGATGCCCGTAGACCTCCACCGCGACGGTCGTCGCCCCGCGCCGGTGGAGGAGGCTGCACACGAGGGCGAGACCATGGCTGATTCCGGCACACACGACGATCCGCCCCGGATCGACGGCGACCCGCCGGGCCCGCCCGAGGTACTCGGCGAGGGCGTCGCGGAGTACGCGGAGGCCGCGCGGATCGCCGTACCCCAGTGAGCGGTCGGGGGCGACGGCGAGCGCCCGACGGCTGGCCGCCACCCACGCCGAGCGGGGGAACGCGCTGAGGTCGGGGATTCCCGGGCGCAGGTCGAACCGCGCCGGCCGGTCGGGTTCGGGCCTCGACGGCGGGGCGGTGGCGACGTCGTCATGCCGTTCGGCGACCCAGGTCCCGGCGCCGTGACGGGCGACGAGCCAACCCTCGGCGACGAGCTGGGCGAGTGCGTCGGCGACGCTGTTCCGGCCGACCCCGAGCTCGGTGGCCAGCGCGCGGGACGACGGGAGCCGGGTGCCGGGTTGCAGGCGGCCGTCGCGGATGGCGTCCCGGAGCTGGTCCTCGAGGCCGGCCCGCAGCCGCCCCCCGGTCAGCTCGAGGGCGAGGTCGGCGCCCGAAGTGGCCCGCGATCGTGGCATCGAAGTGGACCATACCAACGGGCCGCTTGCTGTTTACCGTGGTGGGTGATGTCCGACACCCTCGTCGCCCCGATCCCTCCTCGGCTCGACTTCGAAGCCCTCGCCCCCGGCGTGTACCGGGCCGTGGCCCGCCTCGACGAAGCCGTCACCAAGCAACTGGACGCGGCCGGTATCGACCACCGTCTGCGGGAACTGATCCGGCTCCGCGCCTCCCAGCTCAACGGGTGCGCCTACTGCATCGACATGCACTCCAAGGACGCCCGCGCCGTCGGCGAGGCCGAACAGCGCCTCTACGCCCTGCCCGCCTGGTGGGAGACGCCGTTCTTCACCGCCCGCGAGCGGGCCGCGCTGAGCTTCACCGAGACGGTCACCCGGCTGTCCGAGACCCACGTCCCCGACGCGGCGTATGCGGAGGTGGCCGCCGAGTACAGCGCCGCCGAAGTCGCCGCCCTGCTGTCGCTGATCCTCGTCATCAACGCCTGGAACGCCCTCGGCGTCACCACGCGGGCCTGGGAGCCCGGCTCCTACGAGCCCTGACCGATCTGGGCGCGCTGAGTCTCGTTTCCGAGACTGGACGCGCCCAGAAACCCGGATGAGACGGTCCGCGCCCAGTTGCGCCGCTCACGCGACCCGTCGGGCCGCGGCCGGGTCGGGTGGGCCGCACCGCTCCGGGTGGAGGATCGAGGCGAACGTCTCGACCCCGTCGACGACGCGCGGCCCAGGCCGAACCACGAACGCATCGGCGTCGACCGCCCACACCTCCGCCCCGGGAGGCAGCTCGCCGGCGGCGACGGTCTGCGCGGCGAGCTCGGCGGCGCCGTCGAGCCGGAACCCGCACGGGGCGACGATCACGACCTCGGCCCCGGACGCGGTGACGGTCGACCACGCCACGCCCGACGACTTCTGACCCGGCCGGCCGAGCACCGGGTGCCCGCCGGCGGCGGTCACCAGATCGGGGACCCAGTGGCCGGCCGTGAACGCCGGATCGGTCCACTCCAGCACGAGCGTCGTTCGCCGCCGCGCCCCCGCGACGTCCTCGGCGACGGCGGCCAGCCGCTCCCGACAAGTGGCGACGATCTGCTCCGCCCGCCCCGACGTGCCCGTCGCCGCGCCCACGGTCGCCACCGAGTCGATGACCTCGTCCAGCGTCATCGGGTCGAGCGTCACGACGTCGGCTCGGCAGCCGAGGTAGGCGAGGGCGTCGTCGACCTCGCGGACGTCGACGGCGCACACCGCGCAGAGGTCCTGGGTCACGACGAGCGTCGGGTCGAGGTCGGCGAAGGCGCCGCGGTCGAGCCGGTACAGATCCTCGCCTGCGGCCATGCGTTCCTTGACGACCACGTCGATCTCGGCCGGCGACAGACCCTCGGGCAGCGCCGACGTCGAGACGATGCGCTTGGTGCGGGCCTCGGGCGGGAAGTCGCACTCGAACGTCACCCCGACGACCTGGTCGGCGAGCCCGAGGTCGAACAGGATCTCAGTCGCCGACGGCAGGAGCGAGACGATCCGCATCACTCGATTCTGTCGCCTCGTCCTCCTCGTCGAGATCGGGTTGCCCAGCTGTGTCGGCCACGACCGACCCGCGGCGGCCGGCGAGGTCGAGGAAGTACCCCTCGTCCTTGATCTCCTTGGGCAGCTCGGCGCCGTGGACGATGTGCAGCGCCACCACCGTCGACAGGTAGCCGTGGAGCATCATCCGGGCCCCGGACTCGAGCCCGGCCCGGGTCAATTTGGTGGGTGTGCTCGACGTCTGCCGGGCGAACTCGATCCAGTACGGCTCGCCCCGCCCCACGAGCTGGTCGGCGACCTCGATGGCCCGGTCGCGGCACAGCTCGGCCCGCTCGCGCTCCCCGTCCGGGTAGGCGTCGACGTCGATGTCGCTCAGCCGGCGGGCGATGTTGTACGGGGACTCGCTGATGTCGATCACGAGCGGCGCGGCGAGCGTGTTCATCGCCCGGTCCCGCATCGTCTGCAGGCGCGGGCGCACGGTGTTGTCGTACAGGACGCTCATCGTCCGGGAGAGGGCGAGGAACGGCGGCACCCGTCGCACTCCCCGGCTGGCCGCGCCGGCGTTGACGACCAGGCGCCGGGTGACCGGGGTGAGCGGGGTCTGCAGCGGCAGGTTGCCGAACGACCAGAGCGACGACCGGGACTGGGCGTCGATCTCGTCGAACCAGTCGGTGCCGAGGTTGTTGTACACCCCGCCGTCGTTGAGCTTGAGCCGCCGCGGGTACGGCGGCGGGATCATGCCGTTCTGCAGGCCGAATCGGCGGCGCCCGAAGCGGCGCACCGGGAAGACCACTGGAAAGGCCGCCGAGGCGTACACGGCGCTCGCCGTCAGGGTCCGACCCGGCGTCCCCCACCCGTAGGACGGACAGCAGACGAACTCACGCGAGAAGTACACCGGTGACCCGGTGACCAGGTCGGTGGCGACGATGACGTGGGTCGTGGGCGACTCGCGGAAGTCGGTGAGCCGCTTGCGCGAGCGCCCGCCGGGAAGCGCACCGAGCAACGAGCGGTAGAGGGCCTCCTGGAGCTGACCGCGTGACAGCCACAGCCCGGCCACGACGAGCACGCCGATGCCGACGCCGATCCACAGCCAGGGGAGGGCGCCGAGGTCTTGGCCCTCGAGCGCTCCCGCCACGACCGACCAGAGGATCACGGCGGCGGCCGCGATCCCACCGATCCGCGGACCGATCGCCTTCGCCAGCGCCCACAGGGCGCCCCGGCTGAACACGAATGCGCCGCTCCGGCACAGCGCGGTGGCGATCGGCCGGGCGACCGTGGCGAACTCGTCGGTCGACTCGGCGGAGGACAGCTCGCACGTCTGGGCGACGGCGGCGTTCACGATCGAGCCACCCGACACCGACGCCACGTTGGTGACCTTGCGGTGCTCGCCGCTGTCGACGAGGCCGATGAGGACCCCCACCGAGAACAGCGCGGCCCGGATCCCTCCCCCGGAGAGGGCGAGGCCGATCGACTCGACGGGGGCCGCGACCGCACTCGTCGGTGCGGCCGCCGCGTCGGCGGCGAGGTTCTCGGCCGCCAGCCGCTCCTCGTCGACCGTCATCGCACTCTCCCTGCTCCGGGGGGCGTGCACTGTGCCATGAATCGACGCCGCGGACGGCCGAATATGGACCGCCCTCAGTCGACGAGCACGGCCACCACGCCGCCGAGCAGGAGCCCGGCCCCGAGGCCGGCGGTCACGTCGAGCGGGTTGTGGGCGCCCACGTACACCCGCCCGAACATCACCAGCACCGCCAGCACGGCCGGCACCCACCACCATGCAGCCGGCAGGAGCGGCGTCACCACGGACCCGACGCCGGCGACGAGGATGACGTGGCCCGACGGGAAGCTCGGACCCGACGACGGCACGTCCCCCCGGAGCACCGCCCCGACCTGACTGGTCCCCGGCCGCTGCCGGACGGACAGGTAGTCGGCCATCTCCTTGCGCACGACGCGCTCGATCACGAGCTTGAGCACCGTCGCCAGCACCACCCCGAGCGCGACCACGACGTCTCCGTCGACCATTGCGACGATGAGACCCGCGACGGTGCCGACGACGAGGTTGCCCAGCTGCATCGGCAGCCAGAGGAACGGATAGAGACCGTCAGGCAGCCCGTTGACGGCGTGGAACACCCGCGACTCCGCGGGGCTGATCGTCGGCCGGCGAGCGGCCGCAGTCGACCAGCCGGCGATGGCCAACCCGACGCCGCTGAGGATCAGCCACCTCAGGTCCATCGGTGAACGATCACGTAAGGACTCTGTACGGTGCGAGCGAGTGAGCGCCAGCGAGCGAGCGGCCACAAACTGCGCAGGCAGCATGCGGTGTGGCCGGGGAACGCAATGAACGTCCACCGTTCCGGTCACGCCTCGGCGGGGCTCGCCGTGACCGCGTCGCCGACCCGACGGCGCAGCTCGTCGAGGGCTCCGGGCCGAGCCTTCAGCGCCGTCCGCGTCGCCCCACTGAGCGCCCAGAGGCGGAGCCGGTCGAGCGATCGTTCGAGTGTCTCCGGGTCGACGGCCGCCACGGCCTGGGCAACGGCGCGTTCGGCGCCCGCCGGAATGCTCGACGAGGCGATCAGCTCGGCGACGTCGGTGGCCAGGAGGAGGTCGGACGCGGCGAGCTCGCTGAAGCCGAAGTCGATCAGCCAGGCCTCGCCGTCATCGGCGAGAAAGACATTGGCGAGCCGGAGGTCGCGATGGGCGACGCGATGGCGCCGCAGTTGCCCGACGAGGTCCCAGCACGCGGCGAGCACGTCGTCGGTGATGTCAGCGGGCTCGAGGCGATCGAGCGACTTGCCGTCGATGGCCTCGTAGGCGAGGACGTACCCATTGGGGTCGACGCTGGCGAACGCTCGGAACCGCGGCGTCCGCACCCCGAGGTCGCGGGCGGCGAGGGCGACGAGGGCCTCGTGCTCGACCGTGCGGCGGAGCGTGCTGAAGGGCTTCTCGTCGCCGAGGTCGCGGGGGTTGATCCGACGGTAGAGACGGAAGAGGACGTCGGCGCTGCGCTCGTCCTCGGCGAGCGCCTTGACGAACAGCTTCCCGCCATCGGTTCCGACCCCGAAGTACGGCGTCGACCCGCGGGCGTCGACTCCGGCCCGCTCGAGGTGCTGGAGGCCGAGCCCGACGCCGGCGAGGCCGGCGGCGACGGCATCCATGGTCGGGCGTCGTGACGGTGCGCCCAGCGCGACGAGCACGGCGGCACCGGCGAGCCACCCGAGGATCGCCGCCTCGACCGAGTCGAACGACACCGGCGTGGCCAGGAACCTGACGACCATCAGCCCGAAGAGCAGCGCCCACCCGGCCCGCCGCCAACGCCGGCTCAACCACGGCGCCGCCGCCGTCAGCACCGCCGACACCACCGCGATCCCGGCCGCGGTCGGGAACCCTTCCTCGCCGATGCCCCCGAGGCGGGTGTCGACCACCAGCGGTGCGTCTCCGTCGGCCGGTTGCACCACCCCGCCGAGGATCGCGAACAGGAGCGCGCCGAGCAGCCCGGCGGCGACCACGGTGACGAGCATGTGCCACCGCTGGCGATACAGCGTCCACAGCAGCCCACCGCCCAGCATCACGACGGCGAGGATCCGGGTCCCGAGCACGACGACGTCGATGATCCACTGCGGCAGGGCGTCGAAGCCACGCAGGAGATCGGAGCCGAACCCGATCAGCGTGTCGCCGAACAACCACTCGACGAGTAGCAGCGCGAGCCACGCGATCGCGGCGACGACCAGGCGGAGCACGTCCGCCGGCGAACGCTCCACCCCCATCGCCTCAGTGTCGCACGTCCGGCCTCGCCGCAACGACGACCGGCGTTAGTGTCGCCAGCGTGGAGCGCATGGTCGAGCTGACCATCGACGATCGGGCCGTGAGTGCGCCCGAGGGGTCGACGATCCTGCAGGCCTGCCGCGCCCAGGGCACCGAGATCCCGACGCTCTGCTTCGGCGACACGATCACGCCGAAGAACGCGTGCCGGGTGTGCATGGTCGAGGTCGACGGGTCGCGGGTCCTCGTGCCGTCGTGCTCGCGGCGGGTGGAGCCCGAGATGGTGGTGCGCACGGACACCGAACGCACCCGCCACAGCCGCCGGCTGGTGCTCGAGCTGCTCGGCTCGTCGGTCGACCTCTCGCTCACTGCCAACGTCGCCCGGTGGAACGAGGAGTACGGCGCCGACCCCGGCCGCTTCGGCGACGCGGTCCAGACCGTCGATCAGCCGGTCAAGGTCGACAACCCGCTGTACGTGCGCGACTACGCCAAGTGCATCCTCTGCTACCAGTGCGTCGATGCGTGCGGCGAGCAGTGGCAGCAGACGTTCGCCATCGGCGTCGCCGGCCGAGGGTTCGACGCCCACATCGCCACCGAGTATGACGTCGAGCTACCCGACTCGGCGTGCGTCTACTGCGGCAACTGCATCCAGGTCTGCCCCACCGGGGCCTTGATGTTCTCGTCGGAGCACGAGATGCGAGCCGCCGGCACGTGGGACGAGAGCCGCCAGACCCAGACCGACACGATCTGCCCGTACTGCGGCGTCGGCTGCACGCTCACCCTCCACGTCCAGGACAACGAGATCGTCAAGGTGACGTCCCCGCCGGACGCCCCGATCACCCGCGGCAACCTCTGCATCAAGGGCCGGTTCGGCTTCCAGCACGTGCAGAACAGGCCATAGCCGCCGGCACCCACTCCCGCTACCGTCCGACGGATGCGGCCGAGATCCATGCTCGTGATCTTCGGCGGGCTGATGGGGATGCTCGGCGCCGGCTACGGCGTGCTGTTCACAATGCTCGACGACTACCGCGACGAGTACGGGATCAACGAGTCGCTGCTCGGCGCGGTGATCGGGATCGGGTTCCTGTCCGGGTTCCTCTCGCAGATCTTGATCGCCCCGCTCGCCGACCGCGGGCACGCCAAGAAGGTCGTGCTCTCCGGCATGGTGCTCAACGTGGTCGGGCTCACCGTGATGGCCTTCTCCACGTCGTTCGCCCCGCTCTTCGCCGGCCGCTTCGTGATGGGCATCGGCGTGGGCATGGCATTCCCGGCGATCCGCCGCATCGTGATCAACGCCGAGCCCGAACGCCTCGGCCACAACATCGGCCGGCTGCTCGCCGCCGACGTCGGCGGGTTCGCGCTCGGGCCGGCGGTGTCGGCCGCGCTCGTCGGGCCGTTCGGCATTCCCGCCCCGTTCATCGTCATCGCCACGGCGACGCTGATCGCCCTGCCGTTCGTGGCCCGGGTGCGCGTGGAAGAGGCCGTCGAGCCGCCGGTCCAGCGGTTCGCCTTCGACCTCCTGCGCATCCGCCCGTTCGCCGGCGCGGTGGTCCTTGCTTGCGCGGTGTTCCTCATGATCGGCGCGTTCGACGCCCTGTGGGCGGTCGTGCTCGACGACCTCGACACCAACGAGTGGATCGCCAACCTCGGGATCACGTTGTTCGCCCTGCCGCTGATCATCCTCGGCTCGGTCGGCGGGCGGCTGGCCCAGCGGGTCGGGCCGTTCAAGGTCGGCACGGTCGGCCTCCTCGGCGGGGCGTTCTTCATGGCCCTGTACGGGCTCGTGCCGAGCGGAGGGGCGATGTTCGCCGTGGCGATGGTCCACGCCGTGAACGACGGGCTCACGGTGGCGAGCACCGGGGTGGCGGTCGGGATGGTCGTGCCGGCGGAGCGGCAGGCGGGGGCGCAGGGCGTGCTCGGCGGGTTCGAGACCCTCACCGCCGGGATCACGGCGTCGGTGACCGGCGCGTTGTACGACCACGCCGGCCGGACCACCGCCTACGGTGTCGCCGCGGTGGCGATGGTCGTGTTCGTCGTGGCCGGCGCCTGGCTCGCCCGGTCGGCGTGGAGCCTCCGGGGTGCGCCGACCGCCGCCCTGACCCCGGTGGCGTCGTGACGAGCGAGTTCGACGGCTTCCGGGCCCTCAGCTTCGACTGCTACGGCACGCTGATCGACTGGGAGACGGGGATCGCCGCCGAGCTCGGGCAGTGGGCCGTCGCCCACGACGTGGAGGCATCACCGGCCGAGCTGGTCGAGGACTTCGGGCGGTTCGAGACGGTCGTCGAGACGGAGACCCCGGCGGCGCCCTACCCCGACGTCCTGGCGCTGACGCTCGACCGCATCGCCGCCCGGCACGGTGCCACGGCGACCGACGAGGAGCGGGCCCGGTTCGGCGCGTCCGTCGGGAGCTGGCCGGCGTTCCCCGACTCCGCCGACGCCCTGCGCCGGCTCAAGGAGCGGTTCAAGCTGATCATCCTCTCCAACGTCGACCGGGTCTCGTTCGCCGCCAGCAACACCCGGCTGGGCGTGGAGTTCGACCTCGTCCTGACCGCCGAGGACATCGGCTCGTACAAGCCCGACCGGCGCAACTTCGATGCTCTCCTCGACGGGCTCGACGGCATCGGCGTCACGAGAGACGAGCTGCTCCACGTCGCCGAGTCGCTGTACCACGACCACGAGCCGGCGATCGTGTTCGGGCTCCCGTCGGTGTGGATCCATCGCCGCCACGACAAGGACGGCCACGGGGCGACGGCCGCGCCGACCGGGGCGGTCAGTCCCCGGTGGCGGTTCCCGTCGATGGCCGACTTCGCCGACGCCGCGACCGGTTGACCCTCCCGAACTGTCGTTTAGAACCGGCCGGATCCGGTCGATTCCAAACGACAGAACGGAGATTCCGTCAGCCGGTGAAGCCGTTCTCCTCCAGCCACTGGGCGGCGACCTCGGTCTCGGCGAGGCCCTCGCCCTGCACCTGAGCGTTGAGCGCGGTCAGGCCCTCGGTGTCGAGGGCGGCGTTGACGGCGTCGAGGACGGCGGTGACCTCGGGCGTGGCCTTCTCGACGTTGATCAGCGGGAGCACCGCTTCGGCGGGGACGATGTTCATGTCGTCGTCGAGCGCAGTGAAGTCGTTCGTCGAGATCGCGGCGTCGGTGGAGAACAGGTTGCCGCAGTCGATCGCGCCGGCGTTGAGCGCGTCCACGATCGGCGGCCCGATCTCGAGCGGCACGAACTGGGCAAACTCGGCGCCGTAGAACTCCTGCAGACCGGGGATCCCGAACGGCGAGCGATCGGCGAACTCGGGCGGACCGCCGAGGGTGATCTCACCGGAGACCTCGGCGAGACCACTGAGGTCGCTGATGCCGAACTCGTCGATCGTCTCCCGGTTGCAGACGATGGTGTCCTTGTCCTCGGCGCTCGACGGCGTGAGCACGGTGAGGTTGTCGGGCAGCACCTCGGCGAGCTCGGCCAGCTGCTCCTCGACGTTGGTCGCCGTCGGGGACGCCTCGGGGTCGTCCTGGCGCAGCACGAACGCGAGCAGTGAGTTGGTGTACTCGGGCAGCAGGTCGATCTCGCCCGACTCGATCGCGGCGAAGTACACCTCCCTGGACCCGATGTTGGGCGTCACGTTGACCTCCGCGCCGGCAGCCTGGAGCGCGCCGGCGTAGATCTCGGCGAGCAGCACGCTCTCGGAGAAGTTCGCCGAACCGATGTTGAGGCTCTGCCCGGTCAGGTCGGCGTCGCCGCCACCCGCGCCGGTGGTGCCGGGTGCTCCGGTGGTGCCGGGAGCTCCCGTGGTGCCCGGTGCGCCGGTGGTGCCAGGTGCGCCCGTCGTGCCGGGCGCCACCGTCGTGGCCGCGCCGGGAGCCGACGTAGCCGCGCCGCCGTCATCGTCGTCGTCACCGCACGCGCCGGCGACGAGAGCGAGGACGGCGACAGCAGCGAACAGGGGGGTTGGTCGCTTCATGGGATGGCTCCTGTGGGGGTGGTTGGGGCGGAGACCGAGGGTTGACGGCGGGCTCCGGTCACTGATACCCGCCGTTGCGTGATCACGAACACGCCTTCGCTGACCAGGGCCAGTGCGGCGACGATGATCGAGCCGCCGTAGACCATGGCGTCGTCGCTCACGGCGAAGCCGTCGATGATGAACCGCCCGAGCCCGCCGAGGCCGATGTAGGCGGCGATCGTCGCCGTGGCGATCACCTGCAGCAGCGCCGACCGGACGCCGGCCAGGATCAACGGCGCGGCGAGCGGGATCTCGACGCCGGCGAGGACCTGAACCGGGCGCATCCCCATGCCCTCGGCGGCGTCCCGGGCCGCGGCGTCGACGCCGCTGATCCCGGCGGTCGTGTTGGCGAGGATCGGAGGGATCGCCAGCACGGTGAGGACGACGATCGCCGGCCACGCCTCGAGCGGGTCCACGCGGTAGAGCAGAACCAGCAGGCCGAGCGTCGGGATCGCCCGCGCCGCGCCGGATACCCCGAACGCGCCCGGCTCGAAGCGACCGGTGTGCCCGATGACCAGACCGACCGGCAGGGCGATCAGCAGGGCGAGACCGACGGCGAGAAAGGAGTACTGGAGGTGCTCCCAGATCCGTTGGAGGATGCCGGTCGATCCCCACCAGTTCTCGGCGGTCGTCAGCCAGGCGAACGTGTCGGAGACGACGTCCATCAGCGCGCCGACCGGGCCCGGATCCACGGCGTCATCGCCCAGCGGCTGAACACCAGCACGAGGTCGACGACGACCGCCAGCAGGATCGAGGCGACGATGCCGGCGACGATCTCGCTCGTGCGGTTGCGCCGGTAGCCCTCGAAGAACAGGAAGCCGAGGCCGCCCCGGCCGAGCACCCCGCCCACGCTCACCAGGCTGATCGTCGACACCGCCGCCACGCGCAGCCCGGCGAAGACCGCCGGCAGGGCGAGAGGGAGCTCGACCCGGAGGAGCCGGCGCAGCGGGGTGTAGCCGACGCCGGTGGCGGCGTCGGTGACCGGTGCGGGTACCGCCCGCAGCCCTTCCACGAGGTTCCGCACCAGGATCGCCAGCGTGTAGATGGCGAGGGCGACGATGAGCGGCTTGTCGTTGAGCAGCCCGAGGCCGAAGCCGAGCCCGAGCAGCACGATCAGCGAGAGGGATGGGATCGTGTACAGCACGTTGCTGACACCGAGGATGGCCGGGTACGACCGCCGCCACCGGTAGCCGGCGAGGCCGAGCGGGAAGGCGACGAGGGCGCCGAGCACGAGGGCGATCACCGTGATGCGCAGGTGAACGAGCGTCCAGTACCAGACGACGTCCCAGTTGCCGTCGATCCCGAACCCGCTCCAGCTCGGCGGCCGCGCCGGGTTCACGACGCCGCCTCGGCCAGCTTGGCCGCGAGGAGGGTGCCGATCGCCTCGTAGCTGACGATCCCGACGAGGCGACCGTCGGCGTCGGTGCGCACCGCCGCGCGCGACGGGGCCGACACGGCCGCGTCGAGCAGGCCGCGCGCCGACTCGCCCGGCCCGACGCAGACGGCGGGGACCGGCTCCTCGCCGTCGGGGCCGAGCCACGACGCCGGCCGGCCCTCGTCGTCGAGCTCGAGCTTCCATCCGTTGGAGGTGGTGCCCTCCTCGACCCGGACCTCGTCCGCCGGCACGAGGGACAGCAGCTTCAATCCGCGGTCCTGGCCGAGGAAGTTGGCGACGAACGGGTTGGCCGGCCGGGCGAGCATCTCGTGCGGCGTGCTCAGCTGCTCGATCGTGGCCCCGGTGCTGAGCACGCAGATCCGGTCACCGAGCAGGATCGCCTCGTCGATGTCGTGGGTGACGAAGACGATCGTCTTGTGCAGCTCCCGCTGCAGGCGGAGGAGCTCCTGCTGCAGCTGCCCGCGCTGGATCGGATCGACAGCACCGAACGGCTCGTCCATCAGCAGGACCGGTGGGTCGGCGGCGAGGGCCCGAGCGACCCCGACCCGTTGCTGCTGCCCGCCGGAGAGCTGGCTGGGGAACCGGGTGGCCATCGCCGCCGGCAGGCCGACGAGCTCGAGAAGTTCCCGCGCCCGCGCCTCAGCCTTGTGCTTGTCCCAACCGAGGAGGCGGGGGACGGTGGTGATGTTGTCGAGCACCCGCTTGTGGGGGAACAGCCCGGCCTGCTGGATGACGTAGCCGATCCCCCGCCGCAACTCGTGGGCGGGCAGGCTCATCACGTTGCGGCCGTCGATCTCGATCGTCCCCGCCGTGGGCTCGATCATCCGGTTCACCATCCGCAGCGTCGTCGTCTTGCCACAGCCCGAGGGCCCGACGAGCATCGTGATCTCGCCGTCGGCGAGCTCCATCGTCAGGTCGCCGACGGCCACGGTGCCGTCGCCGTAACGCTTGGTGACCGCGTCGAACCGGATCACGAATGTGGACCGAGTTGGTCCCGCATGCGGGCAAACGGTACACCGACCGCCGCGCCGCCTCCCGGCGTCAGGCGGGCGCCGGGGCGGCTACGGGCGCCGGGCTCACGGCGGTGATCGAGGCGAGCTGGCGGGCGACGAGGACGAGGGCGACGCCGATGAGGATCGACAGCACGCCGAGCCCCATCGCCATTACCGCCACGCCGAAGGAGACCACCGAGGTGAACAACGACGCCCGCAGGAAGGAGGCCTGCATCACGGTCTCCCGCACCGGATCCTCGCGGTCGAGCTGGGCGTAGGTCTGGCCACCGCTCGCCTCCAGGGCGTGCTTCTCGATCGCGTCGGCCTCGGCGTACGCCGTCAGCGGGCCGTCCACCGGCTCGCCGCCGAAACGGGCGGCGTCCTCGGACACCGTGATCTGCTCGTCGGAAAGCTGCTCCTGCACGACGAACCAGGTGACGACGCCGGCGGCGATGAGGATCACCCCGGCGACGATGACGAGGATGCCGAGGAGCCGGACCCACGACCGGGCGCGCTTGGCCGGGGCGGCTTCGGCCGGGGCCGCGTCCGGTGGCGCTTCGGGCGGCGGCTGATCGACGGTGGTGTCGGACGGCTCGGTGGTGGCCACGGCGACTCCTCTCTCCGTATCGCCCGCACCGCGATCCTCGCGCCGATCTACAGCCGGCGCAGCAGACGGGTCAGATAGGCGGGAACCGCGGTGGGCTGGACGTCGGCCTCGCGGATCAACCCGTCGAAGTGGCGACTCAGCGTGCGGACGTGCTCGACCGACGTGAGCACGAGGTAGAGCTGGCCGAGATAGAGCGCCGCCCGCTGCGTGCCGAACACGGTGACCGGGGCGGCGTAGCGGCGCAGCCCGTCGAACATGAACCACCGGAACGTCGGGTACAGCTCGTCGACGAGCTCGATCATCCGCTCGAGCTGCTCGCGGCGGGTGGCGACGCCGAGCCGGCTCCAGATCCCCTCGCCGCGGGCGAACGACGTGATCGACTGCACCGACGAGCAGCACTCCATCTCGGTGTCGGGGTGGCGGGCCCACGCGAGACGGGCGGCGGTCGTGTCGATCGTCGGGACGGCGCTGGGCTCGGCGGACCGCGAGCGCTCGAACCGGATCACGGCGTCGGACTTGAGGAGGTCCGGCACCGTCGCCGGGACGTAGCGGATCTTGTAGTCGGCCGCTTCGCTGAGCCACCCGAGGAGGCGCTCGTCGCTCGGCGACGGACCCGGCGCCTCGAACGAGGGCGACGACGGGTGGCGGATCAGCTCGGCCTCGACGGGACCGACGTTGGAGAGCCCGACGAGCCAGTCGATCGACAGCTCGTGGGCGGAGGCGAGGGCGACGATCGTGTCGACCCGCGGGAGCCGGCGGTTCGCCGGCGAGAGGAGCTGCGAGAGCGTGGTCCGGTCGATCCCAGCTCGGTCGGCGAACTCGGTCTTGCTCAGGCCCGAGCGGCGGATCGCGTCGCCGAGCCGTTCCCGCAACGTCGCCGGCGGCTCGTGGCGCTCGTCCATCCTCCGTATTCTGTGTCACCGCTGACGCGGTCGACCGCGTATCCGGTGACACAGACCGAAGAGTGCTATATCTCCGACGTGAGCGGATCCATCTCCTCGGCCAGCTGCGTCGTGATTGGCGCCGGCATCGTCGGCAACTGCCTCGTCGGGCACCTCGCCCGGCTCGGCTGGACCGACCTGGTCCTCGTCGACAAGGGCCCGCTCCCCAACCCCGGCGGCTCGACCGGCCACGCCTCGAACTTCATCTTCCCGACCGACCACAACAAGGAAATGGCGCTGCTCACCCTGGAGAGCCAGCGCCAGTACGTCGAGCTCGGTGTCAACACCATGTGCGGCGGCATCGAGGTCGCCCGCGACCCGGTCCGCCTCGAGGAGTTCAAGCGCCGGATGACGTCGGCCAAGGCGTGGGGCATCGAGGCCCGGCTGCTGACGCCCGCCGAGATCCAGGAGCTGGTCCCGTTCGCCAACCCCGACATCCTGCTCGGCGGCTTCTACACCCCGTCCGTGTCGGTCGTGGACTCCCTGCAGGCCGGCACGCTGATGCGCCAGGAGGCGATCGACAAAGGCGCTCTCACCGTGCTCGCCAACACCGAGGTCGTCGATCTCGAGGTCGCCGACGGGGCGATCCAGGCCGTCGTGACGGACAAGGGGCGCATCGAAGCCGAGCACGTCGCCATCGCCTGCGGCGTGTGGAGCCCGCGCATCGCGGCGATGGCCGGGGCGACGATCCCGCTCACCCCCGCCGTCCACCAGATGGTCGACGTCGGTCCGATCGACGTGCTCCAGGAGACCAACACCGAAGTCGCGTTTCCGATCGTCCGCGACATGGACACGTTCTGCTACGAGCGCCAGTCGGCGGGGTCGATGGAGGTCGGCTCCTACGCCCACCGGCCGATCTTCCACCGACCCGACGAGATCCCCTCGATCGAGGCGGCGGCGCTGTCGCCGACCGAGCTGCCGTTCACGCCCGACGACTTCGACCCCCAGCTCGAGCAGGCGATCGAGCTGATGGACCTGCTCGGGGACGCCGAGATCAAGTACTCGATCAACGGGCTGCTGTCGCTGACGCCCGACGCGATGCCCGTGCTCGGCGAGACCGTCGAGGTGCGCAACCTGTGGTCGGCGGCGGCGGTGTGGATCAAGGAGGGTCCTGGGATCGCCCGCCTGTTGGCCGAGTGGATGACCGACGGCTACCCCCACGTCTGCGACCCGCACTCTTCGGACGTCAGCCGCTTCTACGCCCACGAGCGCACCGAGCACCACGTCCTCGCCCGCTGCGCCGAGCACTACAACAAGACCTACGGCATCGTCCACCCCCGCGAGCAATGGGCGTCGGAGCGGGGCATGCGGCGGAGCCCGTTCTGCCCCCGCGAGGAGGCGCTCGCGGCGGTGTTCTTTGACGCCCGGGGGTGGGAGCGTCCGCAGTGGTTCGAGAGCAACGCCGACCTGCTCGAGCGCTACCCGCAGGCGGGCGGGCCGCGGCCGCACGAATGGGACAACCGCTGGTGGTCGCCGATCACCAACGCCGAGCACCTCCACCTACGGGAGCACGTGGGGATGGTCGACCTCACCGCGTTCAACGAGTTCGACTTCATCGGCCCGGGTGTCGTCGAGTACCTGCAGCGGATGTGCGTCAACAACGTCGCCGTGCCCGTCGGGCGGTCGGTGTACACGCCGCTGCTGACGCCGGGCGGCGGCTTCCGTGCCGACCTCACGATCATGCGCCTCGGCGAGCAGCACTACCGCGTCATCACCGGCGCCTTCGACGGCGGGCGGGACCGGTACTGGTTCAACCGCCACCTCCCCGACGACGGCTCGGTGACGTTCACCGACCGGACATCGGGAATCTGCACGATCGGGGTGTGGGGACCGAAGGCGGTGGCGACGATGACGCCGCTCGTGACCGACCACTCGGGGCGACCGGTCGACCTCACGCAAGACGGGTTCTCGTACGGCGCGGTGCGGGAGGTGCTCATCGACGGCGTGCCGTGCACGATGTTCCGCATCTCCTACGTCGGCGAGAGCGGGTGGGAGGTCTATACCAACACCGAGCACGGCCTGCGGCTCTGGGACACGATCTTCGACGCCGGCCAGGAGCACGGCGTGCGGCCGATCGGGCTCGGCGTGTACGCCGTCACCGGGCGGATCGAGAAGGGCTACCGGCTGATGGGCGCCGAGCTGGAGAGCGAGTACAACCCCGTGGAGGCGGGCCTCGCGCGGCCGCGGGTGAAGTCCGCCGACTTCATCGGCAAGGAGCCGTACCTCGCCGCTCGTGAGCGGGAGCCGGCGGCGGTCCTGTGCACCCTGGAGATGACCGACCACACGTCGGCCGACGGGATCGCCCGCTACCCCACCGGCGGCAACGAGCCGATCCTCACCCTCGACGGCGAGCGGATCGTCGACGCCAAGGGGCGGGTCTCGCGGGTGACCACAGCCGGCGCGGCGCCGTCGCTCGGGACGTACCTGCTGCTGGCGTACCTGCCGCCCGAGCATGCCGTCGAGGGCACCGAGCTCCGGGTGATGTACATGAACGAGCTGTTCCCCGTGCGCGTCGCCCGCGTCGGCAGCCGCCCGCTGTTCGACCCGGACGACGAACGCATGAAGTCATGAGAGTTCTGGTGTGCGTGAAGCGGGTGCCCGCGCCGGGCGCGCGCATCAACCTCACCGTGGACGAGCAGGCGATCGACACCGCCCACCTCGGGTTCACCATGAGCCCGCACGAGGAGTGCGCCGTCGAGGCGGCGGCCCGGCTCGTCGAGGCCCATGGCGGCTCGGCGACCGTCCTCACCGTGGGTCCACCGGAGGCGGAGGAGCAGCTGCGCTACGCGGTCAGCGTCGGGATGGCCGCCGCCGTGCTCGTGCCGACCGACGGCGCCGACTGGGACCCGCAGCGCACGGCCCGGGCGGTCGCCGCCGCGATCACGCGGCTGGAGGCGGACGACGGCCCGTTCGACCTGCTCCTGTTCGGCAACGAGTCGGCCGACTCGGGCGGGTTCCAGGTGGGGATCCGGGTCGCCCACTTGCTCGGGCGGCCGATCGTCAACGGCGTCAAGGGCATCGAGCTCACCGGCGACACGGTGCGGCTGCAGCGCGACACCGACGCCGGTCGGGAGACGTACGAGCTGCCTCTGCCAGCGGCGGCGGGTGTGAAGGAGGGCATCAACCTCCCCCGCTACCCGACGATGAAGGGGCGCCTCGCGTCCAAGCGGGTCGAGATCGCCCACCTCGACCTCGCCGCCGATGCGGACCCCGGTGGGCAGCGGATGGTGCGTCTGCAACGACCGGTCGAGCGGGACTCGAGCACCGTGATCCTCGGCCACGGCGCCGCCGCTGCGCCGGCGGTCGTGGACCTGCTCGCCGAGCTCGGGGTGCTGCCATGACTGCGTTCCCCGGCCACGCAGGCCGCTGGTGGCCGCTCGCTCGCTGGCGCTCGCTCGCTCGCATCAGCGCGAGGGCGGTCCAGTGATCCTGGTGGTCGTCGAGCACGACCGCGGGACGATCGCGCCGGCCGCGGGCGAAGCGCTCGCCGCGGGTCGATCGCTCGCTGCCGCCACCGATGTCCCGCTCGACGCGCTGACGATCGGTGCCGACGCCGACTCCCTCGCCGCCGAGCTCGGCCCCTTCGGCGTGGCGACCGTGTACCAGGCCCACCACCCCGTGCTCACCGACTACGGGCCAGAGGCGTGGGGCGCCGCCGTCGCCCACGCCGTCGGCGAGCTGGATCCGTCGTTCGTGCTGGCTGCGGGGACCGACCGGGGCCACGAGGTGATCGCCCACGCCGCCGGCCATCTGGACGTGCCGATGGTCGCCAATTGCACGGCCATCACGCCCGGCGAGCCGACGACCGTGACCCGGGTGCGCTGGGGCGGCTCGCTGCTCGAGGAGACGACCGTGACGGCACCGGTCACCCTCTTCACGACCGGGCTGCACGCCTTCGAGGCGGCCCCCGCCACCGAGCCCGGCGCCGCCGCGCCGCGGGAGCTCACCCCCGACCTCGACCCGCTGCTCGCCCGCAGCCTCGTGCGCGACCGGGTGGCGCGGCGCGAAGGGTTGACCCTGGCCACCGCGCCAGTGGTCGTCGGCGGCGGCCGGGGCGTCGGGTCGGCCGACGCGTTCGCCCCCCTCGAAGAGCTCGCCGGCCTGCTCGGCGGTGTCGTCGGCTGCTCCCGCGTGGTCACCAACAACGGGTGGCGCAACCACAGCGACCAGGTCGGCCAGACCGGCACCCGCATCGCCCCGACGGTGTACCTGGCGTGCGGGATCTCTGGAGCGATCCAGCACTGGGTGGGAGCGATGGCGGCGAAGAACATCATCGCGATCAACCTCGACCCCGACGCCAACATGGTCGCCAAGGCGGGCTACGCCGTCATCGGCGACCTCCACGAGGTCGTGCCGGCCGTCATCGCCGAGATCCGCCGGCGGGCGGACGGCTGATGGGCTACGTCAGCCTGGGCATGTATCCGTTCGGGCCGCTGCGCCCGGCGTGGGACGAGCTGTGGGCCGCGGTGCAGGAGCGGCTGCCGTGGGCACCGTCCACCCTGACGTGGAACGGAACCGTCCAGGACCACTGGGTCGACCCGGCGTGCGTGGTCAGCCATGCCTGCGGGTGGCCGGTCGCGACGTCGCTGCGGACGACCGTCACCGTGGCCGGCGCCTTCGCCCTCGCTCTGCCCGAGGCCGAGGGCCACCGCTACCGCAGCGTGTTCGTCGCCCGTCGATCCGGCTCGCTCGCCTCGCTCGTCGGGCCGCAAACCACCGTGGCGGCGAACAGCGAGGACAGCCTGTCCGGGTGGGTCAGCCTGCAGGCCGCCACCGTCGGCGTCGGACGGCCGTGGCCGGGACCGATCCGAAGGACCGGCGCCCATCTCGACAGCGCCCGCGCCGTGCGCGCCGGTGAGGCCGACCTGGCCAGCATCGACGAGCTGACGTGGGCACATCTCCGCCGCCTCCAGCCCGACCTGATCGACGGCCTCCACGTCGTCGGACGGGGCCCGTGGATCCCGAGCCCGGCGATCATCACGCGGGACGACCGGGTCGACGAGCTGCGGCTCGCGTTCACCGAGGCGATGGCCGACCCGGCCACCACCACGGCGCGTGCGACACTGCTGCTGGCGGGATTCGTCGAGTTGGACGACGCCGAGTACGGGCGCCTCTCCGACGAACTGTGACCGCAGCGGGGTCACATCGCCGCGGAGCGGTCACAGTTCCCGAGCACCTAATATCGGTACGTTCGTACAGGAAATCCTCCCCGTCGGCGTAGCCACCAGCGCGGCGAGCGATCGCGTCTGCCCGAGCAGCGGCCGTTCGCCCAGCCCCGCCTGCGCTACGCACCGACCGAGGTCGTGTCGGCCGACGAGTTGGAGGCGATCCACCGGGCGTCGCTGCGGATCCTCGCCGAGATCGGGATGGACTTCCTGGACTCCGACGCCGCGCCGGCTCCTCGCCGCGGCCGGCGCCGACGTCGGCGGCGACGACGGCGAACAGCGGGTGCGCTTCGACCCCGAGATGGTCGTCGAGTCGATCGCGACCTGCCCCTCGAGCTTCGAGCTGCATTCCTGGAACCCCGCCCACACCCTCACGATCGGCGGCGACGTCATCGCCTTCGGCTCGGTCGGTAGCCCGCCGAACATCGTCGACTTCGAAGGGGTCCGTCGCCCCGGTGACCGGGCTGCGTTCCGCATCCTGCTCCAGCTCTGCCAGTCCTTGAACACCGTCCACTTCGTGGGCGGCTACCCGGTGGAGCCGATCGACGTGCACCCGTCGGTCCGCCACCTCGAGGCGGCGCTCGACGTCCTCACGCTCACCGACAAGGTGCCGCACAGCTACAGCCTCGGCGCCCAGCGCAACCGCGACGTCCTCGAGATGGTGCGCATCGCCCGCGGGATCGGCGATGCCGCCCTCGACGACGAGCCGTCGGTGTTCACCGTCGTCAACTCGTCGTCGCCGCTGCGCCTCGACGCCCCGATGCTGCAGGGGATGGTCGAGTTCGCGTCTCGCAATCAGGTCGTCGTGATGACCCCGTTCACGCTCGCCGGCGCGATGGCGCCGGTGACGCTGGCGGGCGCGGTCGCCCAGCAGAATGCCGAGGCCCTCGCCGGGATGGTGTTCACCCAGGTCGTCCGGCCGGGCGCCCCGGTCGTGTACGGCGGGTTCACGTCCAACGTCGACATGCAGTCCGGGGCGCCGGCGTTCGGCACCCCCGAGTACGTGCGCACGGCGATGATCGGCGGCCAGCTCGCCCGGCGCTACGGCGTGCCGTACCGGTCGTCGAACGTGTCGGCGTCCAACGCCCTCGACGCCCAGGCCGCCTACGAGAGCGTGTTCTCGCTGTGGGGCGCGGTGATGGGCGGGGTCAACTTCCTGATGCACGGCGCCGGGTGGATGGAGGGCGGGCTGTCGGCCTCGGCGGCCAAGCTCGTCCTCGATGCCGACCTGCTCGGCATGGTCGCCGCGCTGCTCGACCCCGTCGTCGTCGACGACGACACGCTTGCCGTCGACGCCATCCGCGAGGTCGGGCCCGGCGGCCACTTCTTCGGCGTCGGGCACACCCAGGACCGGTTCCGCACCGCCTTCTACCGCCCCATGGTCTCCGACTGGCGCAACTACGAGTCGTGGAACGAGGCCGGCCGGCCCGACGCCGCCCGCCGGGCGGTCGAGCTCGCCCACGCCTTCCTCGCCGCCTACGAAACCCCGCCGATGGGCCCCGCCGTCAGCGAGGAGCTCCACGAGTTCGTCGCCCGCCGCGTCGCCGAGGGCGGCGTCCCGACCGACTACTGATGGAGGAGCGCCGGTGAGGTCGTCGGCCCAGGTCGTCGTGATCGGTGGAGGCGTCGTCGGCGCGTCCGTGCTCTACCACCTCACCGAGGCGGGGTGGCACGACGTCGTCCTCGTCGAGCGCAAGGTGCTGTCGGCCGGGTCGACGTGGCACTCCGCCGGCGGAATGCACACCCTCAACGGCGACCCCAACGTGTCCAAGCTGCAGCAGTACACGATCGAGCTGTACCGGACAATCGAGGCCCGCTCGGGCCAGGACTGCTCGATCCACCTGCCCGGCGGGCTGATGCTGGCGAACGATCGCGAGCGGCTCGACTGGCTGCGCATGGCCCAAGCCCGGGGCCGCTACCTCGGGATGGAACTGGAGATCATCACCGCCGCCGAGGCCAAGGAGATGTTCCCGCTGCTCGAGGACCAGTACTTCGTCGGGGCGCTGTTCGACCCGGTCGAAGGGCACGTCGACCCGAGCGGGGTCACCAACGCGTACGCGCTCTGCGCCCGCGAGGCCGGCGCCGAGGTGCACCGCCACACGTGGGTCGAGGACCTCCGCCAGCGCCCGGACGGCACGTGGGACGTCGTCACCGACCAGGGCGAGATCCACGCCGAGCACATCGTCAACGCCGGCGGGCTGTGGGCTCGCGAGGTCGGGCGGATGATCGGCCTCGAGCTGCCGGTCCTCGGCATGGAGCACATGTACCTCGTCACCGACGACATGGATGAGGTCGCCGCGTTCAACGCCGAGCGGGGGCACGAGCTGCCGATGGCGCTCGACTTCGAGGGCGAGATCTACATCCGCCAGGAGCAGGGCGGGATGCTCATGGGCACCTACGAGCAGGCATGCGTGCCGTGGTCCCCGCAAGTCGCGCCGTGGAGCTTCGACCAGGAGCTGCTGCCGCCGGACCTCGACCGCATCGCCCCGTCGCTGGAGGTCGCCTTCAAGCACTACCCGGCAATGGCGACGGCGGGGATCAAGCGCATCGTCAACGGACCGTTCACGTTCGCCCCCGACGGCAACCCGCTCGTCGGCCCGATCCGCGGGCTGCGCAACTGCTGGGTGGCCTGCGCGGTGATGGCCGGGCTGTCGCAGGGCGGCGGCGTCGGGCTCGCCCTCGCCAACTGGATGACGACCGGCGACCCGCAGCTCGACGTGTGGGGCATGGACGTCGCCCGGTTCGGCGACTGGGCCACGCTCGCCTACACCAACACCAAGGTGCGGGAGAACTACCAGCGGCGGTTCCGCATCACGTTCCCGAACGAGGAGCTTCCGGCGGGCCGGCCGCTGCACACGACGCCGGTGTACGACCGGCTCACCGAGCACAACGCGGTGTGGGGCGCGGGGTTCGGGCTCGAGCACGCCCTGTGGTTCCAGCGGCCGGGCGAGGAGCCGGTCGAGGACGTCACGTTTCGCCGGTCCAACGCGTTCCCGGTCGTCGCCGAGGAGTGCCGGGCGGTGCGCGAGCGGGTCGGGCTCACCGAATGCTCGAACTTCGCCAAGTACCGGGTGACGGGGGCCGGGTCGGCGGAGTGGCTGCAGGGGTTGTTCACCAACCGCCTGCCGAAGCCCGGCCGGATCGCGTTGACGCCGATGCTCAACCCCGACGGCCGGATCGTCGGCGAGTTCTCCGTCGCCCGCATCGACGAGGAGTCGTTCTTCCTGTTCGGCTCGCAGATCGCCGAGGTCCACCACTCCCGGTGGTTCCTCGCCCACCTGCCCGTCCCGACCGACGTGCGCTTCGAGGTCCTCGGGCTCTCGCTCGTCGGGCTGTCGGTGGCGGGGCCGCGGGCCCGCGAGGTGCTGCAGCCGCTCACCAGCGAGTCGCTGGCCACCGCCGACTTCCCGTTCATGGCGTTCCGCCGGGTGTCGCTCGGGATGGTGCCGGCGTGGGTCGGGCGGATGACGTACACCGGCGACCTCGGGTACGAGATCTGGGTTGCGCCGGAGTACCAGCGGGCGCTGTTCGACCTGCTGTGGGACGCCGGGCGGGCGCACGGGATGGGGCTGTTCGGGTTCCGGGCGTTGATGTCACTGCGGATGGAGAAGCGCTTCGGGACCTGGTTCCGCGAGTTCCGGCCGATCTACACGCCGCTCGAGGCCGGGCTCGACCGTTACGTCAGGCTCGACCACGACTTCGTCGGGCGGGCCGCGTTGGAGGCCGAGATGGCGCGGGGGCCGGAGCGCTTGCTCGTCTACCTCGACGTCGATCCCGATCCCGAGGAGCCCGCCGACGTGATCGGGGACGAGCCGATCTGGCACGACGGCCCGGACGGATGGCGCGTTGTCGGCTGGGTCACGTCCGGCGCCTACGCCCACTACAGCGCCCGCTCGCTCGCCCTCGGCTACGTGCCCGCCGAGCTCACCCGGCCCGACGCCACGTTCGAGATCGAGATCATCGGGCGGCGCCGGCCGGCCCGGCTGCTCACCGAGCCGGTCTTCGATCCGGCCGGCGAGCGGATGCGGTTCTGACGCATGGGGCGCCACCCGGACGTCGAGCGGCGCCAGGAGCTGCTCGATGAGGTGGTGGCGTACCTCGCCGAGCACGGCCTGGCCTCGGTGTCGCTGCGTCCGATCGCCAAGGCGCTCGGCGTCAGCGTCAACGCGCTCGTCCACCACTTCGGCGCCAAGGACGAGCTGGTGGTGGCGGCGCTGGCGCGGGCGGCGGAGGTCCAGGCGCACCTCGAGGAGCGGTGGCTGGCCCGGCAGCCCGACCTCACCGAAGCCGATCTGCTGCGCCGCTGGTGGAAGTGGATCAACGCCTCGCCGGCCAACCTGGCCGCGGTGCGCCTCGGCATCGAGGCCGCCGCCCTCGACGCCACGGTGAGCGGGCTGCCCGGGGCGGTGCGGGCCGACCAGATCCTGCGGTGGCGGGCGAACATCGAGCAACGCCTCGTCGCCGAGGGCATGGACCCGGAGCAGGCGGCGGTCGAAGCACCGCTCGTCAAGGCGATGTTCACCGGCCTCGTCGTCGACCTCCTGGCGACCGGCGAACGCCGCCGCCTCACCACCTCCCTCGAGGCCGGCGTAGCCCGCCTCCATCCGGGTGTTGGAGATCACCCGGGTGTTGGATGACCCACAGGGGCGCACCCAACGCCCCGGACGGCGGGAAACACTCGGATGGCTAGAGGTCCTTCAGCAGGCGGAGGGCGTCGTAGACGGCCGCATGGATGTTGCGGCTGGACACGGCGTCGCCGATGCGGAAGAGCTGGAAGCCGCCGTCGGGGTTGTTGACCAGCGACTGGGGCCGGCCGGCGAGCAGAGCGCCGTGGTCGACAGCACCAAGGTTCCTGGATCGTGGCTTGAGCTCGAAGTACAGATCGGCGGAGGCGGCGGTGCCGTGGTCGGTGACCACCCAGTCGACGTGGCGCACGGCGACGTGCTTGGAATGGTCGCTCCCGACCTCGACGCACAGCCGCCCGTCCGCCGGCCGCACGGCGAGCACCCGCTGGTTGAGCGTGATGCGGGTCTCGGTCTCGTTGAACGCCCGGGCGTACGGGACGTGGTTCATCCCGCCGATGTCGATGCCGAGCATCCGCTCCGGCGTGACGATCTCCAGCCGCGCACCGGACCGGGCGATCAGCTCGGCCGCCGACAGCGCCGAGTGGGTGCCGTTGTCGTCGAAGAACAGGACGTCGCCGGTCGGGGTCACGTCGCCGCCGAGCACGTCCCAGCTCGTCACCATCCGCTCGGCGCCGGCGTCGACCTCGGGCAGCTGGGGCAGCCCGCCGGTGGCGACGATGACGACGTCGGGATCGAGCGCAGTCACGTCCGAGCCCTCGGCGACGACGTCGTAGCGCACGTCGACGCCGAGGCGGGCCAGCTCGCTCACCCGCCACTCGACGATGCCGAGGAGGTCCCGCCGGCGGGGGTTGCGTGCCGCCAAGCGGATCTGGCCACCCGCCCACGGCATCGCCTCGAGCAGCACGACGTCGTGGCCCCGCTCCCCGGCGACCCGGGCCGCCTCGAGTCCGGCTGGGCCGGCGCCGATGACCACCACCCGTCGGGCCGACGACGCCCGCGGGATCTCGTGCGGCATCGTCTCCTCACGGCTCGTGGCCGCGTTGTGGATGCACAGCGCCTCGCCGAACTCGTAGATCCGGTCGAGGCAGTACGTCGCCCCGACGCACGGACGGATCTCGGCCTCCCGGCCGTCCACGATCTTGCGCACGATGTGCGGGTCGGCCAGGTGCGCCCGGGTCATCCCCACCAGGTCGACCTTGCCCTCGCGAATGGCGTGGCGGGCCGTCGCCACGTCGTCGATCTTGGACGCGTGGAGCACGGCGAGCGACGTCGAAGACCGGACCAGGCCGGCGAAGTCGAGGTGCGGTGCCGACGGCATGCCGTGGATCGGGATCACGTTGATCAGCTGCGGCTCGGTGGCGATGTAGCCGCGGATGACGTTGACGAAGTCGACCAACCCGTCGGCCTCCAAACGGGCGAGGATCTCCAGCCCGGTCGCGGCGTCGATGCCGCCGGGCACGGTCTCGTCGACGGCCATCCGGATCCCGACGATGAAGTCGGGCCCCACGCGCTCCCGGATCCCGGTCAGCACCCGCCACCCGAAGCGCAGCCGGTTCTCGAACGACCCGCCGTACTCGTCCGTGCGCCGGTTGGTGAGCGGCGACCAGAACTGATCGAAGAGGTGGCCGTAGGACTCGATCTCGATGCCGTCCATGCCGCCCGCCTGCATCCGCTCGGCGGCGTCGGCGTACTTGCCGACGATGCGGTCGATGTCCCAGTCCTCGGCCTCCTTCGGCACCGCCCGGTGGGCGGGCTCGCGCAGCGGCGACGGGGCGACGACCGGCAGCCAGTCGTCCTGGGCCCACCCGGTGCGGCGGCCGAGGTGGGTGAGCTGGATCATGCACGCCGCCCCGTGCTCGTGGATCTCGTCGGTCATCCGGCGGATCCACGGCACGATCGCGTCGTCGTAGGCGTGGAGGTTGCCGAACGCCGGAGGGCTGTCCTCGGCCACGACCGCCGACCCCGCCGTCATCGTCAGCGCTAGCCCGCCCTTGGCCTTCTCGACGTGGTACAGCCGGTAACGGTCGGTCGGCATCCCGTCCTCGGCATAGGCCGGCTCGTGCGCCGACGAGAACACCCGGTTGCGCAGCGTGAGGTGCTTCAGCTGGAACGGCTGCAGCAGCGGGTCGTCGGTGGACACCAGCACCAGCATCCCACCACCACGAACGGGATCTTGCATCTACGTGCGGTGCCAGGGCCCCGGAAGCAGGTGCAAGAAACCGCTGGCCGTCGGCGAGGCCGTCGTATCGTCGGGGTCCGGATGTCGGAGACGCCCAGGATCCAGTTCCCGCACCACGCCCCCGACGCCTTCCGTTCGCTCGTGCGGCGCCTCGGTGTCGCGGTCGGGATCATCGTCGTCATCGCGTTGTTGACCTGGCTCGGGCGGGACGGGTACTCGGACGCCGACGGGACGCCGATCAGCCTGCTCGACGCGTTCTACTACGCGACCGTCACGGCGAGCACGACGGGCTACGGCGACATCGCTCCGATCGGGGCGGCGGAGCGGGCGGTCACCGCTTTCTTGGTCACGCCACTGCGCATCCTGTTCCTCATCGTCCTCGTCGGCACGACGATCGAGCTGCTCACCGAGCGGTTCCGTCAAAGCCGCGCCAACTCCAAGTGGAGGTCGCGAGTGGGTCAGCACACGATCGTCGTCGGCTACGGAACGATGGGGCGGGGAGCCGTCGAGACCCTGCTCGCCAACGGCACCGCCGCCGACGACGTCGTCGTCATCGACCGGCTCGCCGAGGCCGTCGCCGCGGCTGGAGACGTCGGCCTGGTCGGCATCGTGGCCGACGCGACCCGGACCGCGACGTGGCACCAGGCCCGCCTCGCCCAGGCCAGGGCCGTCGTCGTGACGTGCAACCGCGACGACACCGCCACCCTCGTCACGTTGACCGCCCGCGAACTGAACCCGTCCGTCCCGATCTCGGTGGCCGTGCGCGAGGCGGAGAACGGCCACCTGCTCGCCCAATCGGGGGCGACCACGGTGGTGTTGTCATCGGAAGCCGCTGGACGCCTGGTCGGGCTCTCCACGCTGGCACCGGGAGCGATCAGCGTCCTCGAGGACCTCCTCGTCGCGGGCGACGCCCTCGATCTCACCGAACGCACCGTCGACACCGACGAGATCGGAGGCACGCCCGATCCGGCCCGATGCGACGGCCTGCCGATCGCGATCGTGCGCGGCGGGACCCGCATCTCGTTCAACGACCCCGCCTTCCAGGAGGTGCGGGCCGGCGACATCGTCGTCTCGCTGTCCGGATCCGCCAAGAGTCGCGTGTGAACGCCTTCGGCGATCACACCCACATGTCCGGCATCTCGGCCTTGCGGCGACTCACGAAGTCACGCAGCGCGGCGTCGATCGCGTCGTCGATCGGCGGGGGCTCGTAGGCCGCGAGCAGCTCGGCGACCTTGTCGGCGGCCCGCTCCTCGACCCGCCGCTCGCCGGCGTCGCGCCACTGCTCGAAGCTCGAGTTGTCCGCCGTCCAGCTGTCCCAGAACGCGGTCTCGTAGTGGCGCAGGGTGTGCTGGGCGCCGAAGAAGTGTTTGCCCGGGCCGACCTCGCGGAACCCGTCCATGGCGAACTCCTCGTCCGACAGGTCGATCCCCTGGAGGTACCGGTGCAGGGCGCCGCAGTGGTCGGCGTCGACGAGGAACTTCTCGTACCCCATCGTCAGCCCACCCTCCAGCCAGCCGGCGGAGTGGAGGATGAAGTTGGCGCCGCACAGGATCGCCGCTTGCATCGAGACGGCGGACTCGAGCATCGCCTGCCCGTCGACGACCTTGGACGTGGTGAACGACCCCGAGCAGCGCAACGGCAGCCCGACCCGCCGGGCGAGTTGGCCGACGACGAGCGACCCGATCGCGGGCTCGGGCGTGCCGAACGTCGGCGCGCCCGACCGCAGCGCCATCGACGACAGGAAGTTTCCGTACACCACCGGCGACCCCGACCGGGTGAGCTGGCCCAACGCCACGCCGACCAGCGTCTCGGCGTGGGCCTGGGCGATGTCGCCAGCGAGCGTGACCGGCCCCATCGCCCCGCCGAGGATGAACGGCACCACCACGGGTGCCTGGTTCGCCGCGGCGTAGGCGCGGATCGCCCCGGTCATCGCCCCGTCCCAGACGAGCGGCGAGTTGACGTTGACGTTGCCGAGGATCACGCAGTTGGTCTCGAGGAAGTCGGCGCCGAAGGCGATGCGGGCCATCTCGATCGAGTCCTCGGCCCGGCTCGGCAGGGTGACCGAGCCCATGAACGGCTTGTCGCTGTAGCGCAGGTGGGCGTACACCATGTCGAGGTGCCGCTTGTTGACGGGCACGTCCACCGGCTCGCAAACCGTGCCGCCGGAGTGGTGCAGCCACGGGATCGACCAGGCGAGCTTGACGAAGTTCTCGAAGTCGGCGATCGAGCCGTAGCGCCGCCCGCCGGCGAGGTCGCGGACGAACGGCGATCCGTACGCCGGCGCGAAGACCACGGCGTCGCCGCCGATCTCGACGGTGTGGGCGGGATTGCGGGCGACCTGGGTGAAGCTCGACGATGCCGTCGCGCACAGCGCCCGCACGTGGCCGGGATCGAAGCGGACCCGCTGCCCGTCGACCGTCGCGCCGGCGTCGCGGAAGAGCTCCACGGCGACGTCGTCGTGGATGTCGATCCCGACCTCGGCGAGGAGCTCGTCGGCCTTGGCCTCGATCAGCGCCAGGCCTTCCTCGCCCACCAACTCGTACACCGGGATCTGGCGGCGGATGAAAGCCGGCGCCGAGGGAGCCGCGGCGGCGCCTCGCCGCGCCTCCAGCCGGGCCCGACGACCGCCGGTTCGTGCGGTCATCTCATTCCGCGACATGGGTGCGGCCGAGCTCGCCCACTGGGAGATGGCACCGGATGGTGTGCCCGGCCTCGAGCTCGACGACCGGCGGTTCGATCACGTCGCACGTCCCCTTGATGAACCGGTGACAGCGGGTGTGGAACACGCACCCCGCCGGCGGGTGGGCCGGGCTCGGGATCTCGCCCGTCAGCCGGATCCGCCGCGACGGCTCGCCGTCGACGCTCGGCACGGCGGACAGCAGCGCCTCGGTGTAGGGATGGTGGGGCCCGTCGAAGATCTGCTCGGTGGTCCCGACCTCCTGCACCCGGCCGAGGTACATCACGACGATGCGGTCGGCGAGGTACCGCACCACGCCGAGGTCATGGCTGATGAACAGGTAGCTCGTCGACTCCGTCGACTGCAGCTCGGACAGCAGGTTCAGGATCGCCGCCTGAACCGACACGTCGAGCGCGCTCGTCGGCTCGTCACATACCACGATGCGGGGATCGCCGGCGAAGGCCCGGGCGATCGCCACCCGCTGCTTGAGCCCACCGGAGAGCTGCCGCGGGCGCATGTCGAGGTGCCGGGGCGACAACCGGAGCGCCGCAGCCAAGCCCTCGACCCGATCCTCGGCAGCCTTGCCCTTGACGCCGGTGAGCTTGTTCACCGACCGGCGCAGGATGCGACGCACGCTCCACGAGCGGTTGAGCGCGCTGTCCGGGTTCTGGAACACCATCTGCATCGCCCGCATGGCGTCGACGTCGCGGGCGCTCGCCTTGCCCGGCAACGGTTGGTCGTCGAGGCTGATCTCGCTGCCCTCGTCCGGGGCGTAGATGCCGAGCATCGTCTTGGCGAGCGTGGTCTTGCCCGAGCCAGATTCCCCGACGAGCCCCAACGTCTCGCCGTCGGCGAGCTCGAGTTGAATGGCGACGAGGGCAGGGATGTCATGGCCCCGCTGACGGAACGTCTTGGACAGGTCCTGGAGCTTCATCACGACCCGCCCGCCGAGCATGTCGACGGCGGTCTCGGCCGTTGGCTCGACGATCTCACCGAGTCGGTCGACGTGGTGGCAGAGGCTGAAGTGGCCCTCCCCGACCGGTGCCTCCGGTGGCGGGACGCTGCGGCAGGTCTCGTCGGCGAGCTGACAGCGGTCGACGAACACGCACGTGGGCAGGTCGGCGCCGATCTGCGGCAGCGCGCCGGGGATCGTGAACAGGGCCCGCTCCGTCTTGCGCACGGCGTGGCGCGGCAGGCACTGCAGCAGCCCGATCGTGTAGGGGTGCTTCGGCGACTCGAAGACCTCGACGGCATCACCCTCCTCGACGAGCTTGCCGGCGTACATCACCCCGACGCGGTCGCACATCGAGCGGATCACGCCGAGGTTGTGGGCGATGAGCAGGATCGCGGCGTCCATTTCGTGGCTCAGCGCGCGCACGAGATCGAGCACCTCGGCCTCTACCGTGGCGTCGAGGCCAGTGGTCGGCTCGTCGAGCACGAGCAGCTTGGGGTCGCACGCCAGCGCCATCGCGATCACGACCCGTTGCTGCATTCCGCCGGAGAGCTGGTGCGGGTAGCGCTCGATCACGCGGGCCGGATCAGCGATGCGCACCCGGCGCAGCGCCTCGAGCGCCTTCTCCTGTGCCTCTTTACGGTCGTGGCCGAGGATCGTGAAGGCCTCGACGACCTGGCGACCGACCTTCAGCGACGGGTTCAACGCGCTACCGGGGTCCTGGTACACCATCGACCCCTTGCGGGCGCGGAAGCGGCGCAGCTCCTTGTCCGACATGCGCGTGACGTCCTGGCCGGCGACGAGGATGCGGCCGCCGGTGATGACTGCGTTCGACGGGAGGTAGCGCAGGGCGGCAAAGGCGGTCGTCGACTTCCCGCACCCCGACTCTCCCACCAGCCCGTACGCCTCGCCGGGACGGACGTGGAACGTGACGCCACGCAACACCTCGCGCGGGATGCCCCGTACCTTGTACGACAGGCGGAGCTCCTCCACAGCGAGGGCGTTTGTCGTGGGGGCGACAGTCTCGCTCATGCGGCCAATACCGCCTCGATCGAATCGGCGACCAGTGTCGTCGCGAACACCAGGCTGCCGATGGCCAGGGCGGGGAAGATCGCCGGCCACCAGTAGCCGCTCTGGATGAACGAGTACGTCTCGGAGACCTGGAGGCCCCAGTCCGGCGACGGTGGCTGGAGCCCGAACCCGAGGAACGAGAGGGTCGCGATCGTGAACACTGCGTACCCGACGCGCACGGTCAACTCGACAATGATCGGACCGCTGACGTTGGGCAGGATTTCCCGGGTCATCACGAACAGCCCGGACTCGCCGCGCAGCTTGGCCGACACGACGTAGTCCAGCTGTGCCTCGGCCATCACCGCCGCCCGCACCGTGCGGGTGACGATCGGCGTGAACAGCAGGGCAACGGTGCCGATGAGGATGATCCTGGACGAGCCGAGCGACGTGACGATGAGGATGCCCATCACGAACACCGGGATCGAGAGCAGGGCCTCCACGATCCGGCTGAGGATCTCGTCGACCCAGCCCCGGTAGTACCCCATCAGCAGCCCGAGCAGCGAGCCGGCGGCAACGCTGATGACTGCCGCGATCGGCGCCGCGATCAGCACGTCCCGCGCCCCGGCCATGACGCGCGAGAGCACGTCCCGACCGAGCTGGTCGGTGCCGAACCAGTTCGTCGAGTTCGGCGCCTGGAACGGCGGGAACTCGGGCACCAAGGGCGGGTACGGCGTGACTCGGTCGCCGCCGATCGCACACACGATCCAGACGAGCAGGATGAGCACGCCGGTGATGAAGCCGGGCCGCCGCACAAGGAGCTTCCAGCGCTCGCGGCGGGCCTGGCGTCGCTCGGCGCGCATGTCGATCGGCACCGCGCCGGCATCGACCTCCTCACCCAGTTCTTCGAACGCCGCTTCCTCGGCCGCGACCTCGACGGTCGCCGCCGCCGACGACGGCTCCGGGGGCGGGACGTTCATGCTCATGTCCGTCCGACTCCCAGCCGGGCCCGCGGGTTCATCCACGCGATGACCAGGTCGGCGAGCAGGGTGCAGATCATGTAGATGATCCCGACGAGAATGACCGCGGCGATGAGCACCGGGAAGTCCTTCGCTCCCGCGGCCTCGAGGATCAAAGTGCCCAGCCCGGGATAGTTGAAGATCAGCTCCAGGGCGATGAGGCTGCTGAAGATGTAGCCGATCTGGACGCCGATGACCGACACCGTCGGCTGGAGCGCGTTGCGCATCACGTGTCCACGACTGACCTGCCGGCGGGAGAGACCCTTCATCACCGCGGTGCGGGTGTAGTCGGCGTCGAGCGCCTGGACCGTGCCAGCTCGGGTCATCCGGGCGATGTAACCGAAGTAGACGATCACAAGGGCGAGCGCCGGCAGCATGAGGTAGTCGATCTGGGTGAGGATGCCGGAGCCCTGCGGGGCGAGGGCGAGCACCGGGAACCAGCCCAGCTTGACACCCAGCAGATACTGCAGGATCACTCCGGACACGAAGTCCGGGATCGACGAGCTCGCCAGGCCGAGCGTGACGATCGAGCGGTCGGCGATGGTGTTGCGTTTCCGGGCCGCGTAGGTACCAGCGGCAATGGCGAGCGGGATCGTCATCACCAGGGCGAGCCCGGCCAATTTGGCCGAACGTCCGAGCGCCGGCCAGAGCAGCTCCGTCACCGGCACCTGGTATTGGAAGGACTCGCCCCAGTCGAAGGTGACCACGTTCTTCAGCAACCGCCCGTACTGGGTGATGAGCGGGTCGTTCGTACCGAGCTGCTCGTTCAGCGCGTCCACCGTCTCCTGGGAGGCGAACGGTCCGAGCACGCTGCGCCCGACATCGTCAGGTGCGAACACGAAGACGATCAGGAACACGATCGTCGCCAGCAGGAGCAGGGTCAGGATCGAGAGGGCGACCCGCCGGATGACGTATCGGGCCATGACCCCTTCTAGCAGGACCGCCGCATGAGACGGTTCAGACCTGCGACGCCTTCTCCGTGTACATCTGACCGAGCGCCGACACCCGGATGCCCTGGAAGCTGTTCGAGTGGCCCGACAGGTAGTTGTAGAAGAACGGCAGCCCGATCGGCACCTCGTCGTTGAGCAGGACCTGCAGCTGGCCCGCCGCCTCTCTCTGGGCGTCGACGCCCACCGCCTGCTGGAACGCCGTGAACCCCTCGTCGAGCGCCGTGTTGGTGTACTGCGACGAGTTCCACACCCCGTTCGTCTTGAGCGCAGCGTTGAGGAACACGTCGGGCGTAGGCCGGTGGCCGTAGTCGACGATGCCCAGCTCGGCGGCCCCGGAACACGGCGGATCGGCCGGATCGGCCGGGCACCACTGGGCGCCGTAGAACGTGTCGAGGCTCTCGATTTCGAGCTCGAGGTTGATCCCCGCTTCGGCGGCACCGGCCTGGATCAGCTGGGCGAGCTGCGGGATCTCCTGCAGCTCGGCGGCGTGCAGTGTCGCCTGGAGGCCGTCGACCCCGGCGTCGGCCAGGAGCTGCCGCGCCATCTCGACGTCCCTGACCCGCTGCGGCGGCTGGGACGAATCGAAGAACGGCATGAATGACGCGATCACGTGATCGTTGGCGACCTCGGCACGACCCTGGAACAGCGTCTGCACCATCTGCTCGCGGTCGAACGTGTAGGCGAGCGCCTGGCGGACCCGCTTGTCCGTGAACTGGCCGGTGTCGCACCGCATCCAGATCTGGCGGTGCGTCGAGGACTGCACCTCGAGCACGTTGAAGTTGGGGTCGTTGAGGAGAACGTCGCCGCCGAGCACGGAGAACTGGATCAGCGCGTCGACCTCGCCGCCCTGCATGGCCGTGACCATCGTGCCCACCTCGTTGAAGAACTGGCACTCCTGGCCGTCGAGCGGCGTCTGCCCGCCCCACCAGTTGGGGTTCCGCGTGAACGACGCGCCCGTCGCCGGGTCGTAGCTCGAGAGCATCCACGGTCCGGTGCCGTTGGGCTCTCCGTCGAGCGTGGTGCCGGTCCCGTAGTTGACCGGCGTAATCGGCGTCTGGGCGTTGAACACCGACACGAGGTACGGGAAGTTGCCGTTGGCGCTCTCGAGGTTGAACACCGCCACGTTCGGATCGGTGGTGTCCACGGCGCCCCCGGCGATCACCCCGGCCAGACCGGCGTTGGCGGCCGTGACGAGACGGTCCATAGTTGCCGCCACGTCGGCGGAGGTGAACGGCGAGCCGTCCGCCTGCCACGTGGCACCCTGGCGCAGTTGGAACGTCCACACCGTGCCGTCCTCGTTCGACTCCCACGACTCGGCGAGGGCCGGGGCCAGGTTGCCGTCGTCGTCCATGCCGACGAGGAACTCGAAGCACTGGGCGATCAACCCGTAGGCCCCGAGGTCCTGCATCGCGATCGGGTCGAGCGTCGCCGCGGGCGTCTGGTAGGCGATGCGGATGGTGCCGCCCGCCTGGCCGGCCCCGGACGTGCCGGGCGCGGCGGACGTGCCAGGCGCACCGGTCGTGCCCGGCCCGGCGGCGCCCGTCGTGTCCGAACCGGCGGTGTCGTCGTCGTCCCCGCACGCCGCGATCACGGCACCGATGACGGGCACGGACAGTCCGATCACGGCCCCGCGGCGGACGAAGTCGCGTCGGCTGATCTTCTTGCTGGCGTACGCCTCGATGAGATCGAGGTGGACCGGCCCGACGGAACGACGAGACCGATCAAAGCGCTTCCAATCCATGGGTCCTCCCCCCATTCGCTGGCCGCACCATAATGTCGGACGCCGAGCCGATCAACCGCTGTTCACGGTACGGATGTACTGTGAAAATCGCGTGAACGCCAGCGCCTTCAGTCACGCCGCGAGCCGCGACCCGGCCGTTGTCGCCGGTCCCGACAGCCTTGCCGTGCTCGCCGAGCCGGCCGGCGTGTACGGCAACCGTCAGGTCGTGCTCGTCGTCGACGAGGCCGTGATCGCGACGGGATATGTCGATCGCGTCACGTCCGTGCTCGACCACGTCGACGGACTCCACCTCCACGTCGTGCCGCCACACGAGCCGACGGCGACCTCGGTCGACGAGGCGGCGGCGGTGGTCCGGCGGGCGGGCGCGGCGACGGTCGTCGGCATCGGCGGTGGGACCGCGCTCGACACGGCCAAGCAGGCGGCGGTGGTGGCCGGGGGCGCCGAGGGCGTCGGGCACTACACCCTGGCCGCCCATCCGCTGCCGGCCGGCCGGCCGATCGTCGCCGTGCCGACGACGGCGGGGACCGGTGCGGAGGTCACCCGGACGTGTGTGCTCACCGACAGCAACGGGCGCAAGGTGTGGACGTGGGGTGACGAGCTGGTGCCCCGGCTCGTCGTCCTCGACCCGGCCGCGGTGGCGACGATGCCGGCCCACGTCGCCGCCGCCAGCGGTCTCGACGCGGTCGTCCATGCCGTCGAGGCCGTGACCGGACGGCGGACGACCCCGCTCGTCGCCGCCCCGGCCCTGCACGCGATCCGGCTCGCGCGGGAGCACCTGCCCGCGGCCGCCTGTTCGGCGGACGTGGACGCTCGGCACGCCATGCAGCACGCCGCGCTGCTCGCCGGCCTCGCCATCGACGCCGGCGGCACGGGCGTCGCCCACGCCATCGGTCACGCCCTCGGCACGCTGGCCGGCGTCCCCCACGGCGTGGCCGTCGCCGTCGGGCTGGCCAGCGCCCTGCTCTGGAACCTCGACGGTGCACCGGACGCCTACGAGTCGGTGGCCGCCGCGCTCGGGTGTCCGGCCGGTCAGTTGCCCGACGCCTACGCCGGCCTGCTCGTCGCCACTGGCTTCCCCGCCGCGGTGCGACGAGTCGGTGAGCTACCGGTGTCGGCACCCGACCTGGCTGCGGCGATGGTGGCGGACGAGAACGTGCCGATGTACGTCAACAACTGTCGCCTCGCCGACGACGCCGAGCGGGCGGAGCTCGCCGCGTCGACGCTGCGCGCGTGGGACGAGTTGCGGGCAGCCTGATGGGCGCGATCACGCGCATCGAGATCAGCCATCACCGGCTCCCGCTCGACCCGCCGTTCGCCGCCGCGTGGGACCCCCGCCCGCGCACCCACTTCCCCGCGACCATCGTGCGCGTCCACGACGACCAGGGGCACGTCGGCGTGGGTTCGGGCGACGCGATGTACGGGTTTGCCGACTACGAGGCGTGGTTCATCGGCGAGGATCCGCTCGACCTCGACCGGCACGGTGCCGTGCTGGCGAACATCGGGTTCCACGCCGGACGCCCGTGGCCGCTCGACGTCGCGCTGTGGGACCTCGCCGGGCAGATCACCGACCGGCCGACGTGGCAGATGGTCGGCGGGAAGGATCGGCGGGTGCGGGCCTACGCGTCGTCGGGCATACGCCGGCCGGCGGCCGAGATGGTGGACGTCGCCCGACGGGTGCACGAGCTCGGGTTCCCCGCCCTCAAGGTACGGCTCGACGCCGAGGATGCCGCGGTGACGCTCGACGCGGTGCGGGCGATCCGGGACGCCCTCGGCGACGCGCTCGAGCTGATGGTCGACTGCAACCAGGGCTGGCGGATGCCGTGGGACACCCGCCCGCCGTGGGAGCTCGACCGGGCGACGGCAGTCGCGACCGAGCTCGCCGCCGAGCGGGTGTACTGGATCGAGGAGCCGCTCGATCGGGGCGACTACGCCGGCCTGGCCGAGTTGCGCCGCCGCGTGGATGTGCGGGTGGCCGGTGGCGAGTTGACGCGCGAGCCGTACGAGTTCGCTGAGCTGTTGCGGCACGACTGCCTCGACGTGTTCCAGCCCGACTGTTGTTGCACGCAGGGCATCACCGGGCTGCGCCGGCTGGCCGCCGATGTCGTCGCGGCGGGGAAGGTGTTCACGCCGCACACGTGGGGCAACGGCATCGGGCTGCTCGCCAACGCCCACCTCACCGCCGGCACGGTCGGGGCGCCGTTCCTCGAGTTCCCGTTCGATCCGCCCGAGTGGACGACCGCCCGTCGCGACTTCCTGCTCACCGAGACGGTCGAGGTCGACGGGGAGGGCTGGATCACACTGTCGGACCGCCCCGGACTGGGGTGCAACCTCGACGAGGACGCCCTGGCCCGCACGGCGAGCAGTGCCGCCACGTTCTAACGTGCGTTAGCTCGACATTCGTCGCGTTTCCGCAACAGACTTGACCAAGTTCATCGGGCGGACGGCCTGCTTGCTTGCTACAACCGATCTATGAGGGCGACGCGGGTGGAATGGCCGACGGTGGCCGTGGCGATGGCGATCTACGCCGGGTTCGCCGCCGTGTTGCTCTGGCACGAGGCGATGCCGACCGTTGTCGTCCTCCTCGCCCTGGCCGTGCTCGGCGCTTGGTACAACTCGCTGCAACACGAGGTCGTCCACGGGCACCCGACCCCCTGGCGGGGGGTGAACAGCGCGTTCGCCGCGATCCCGCTGGGCCTCGTCGTGCCATTCGGCGTCTACCGCGATACCCACCGCGCCCACCATCTCGCCGACCCGCTCACCGATCCCGACATCGACCCCGAGAGCTTCTACGTGTCGGCGGAGACGTGGGCGCAGTACGGCCCCGTCCGTCGCGCCGCGGCGCGAACGATGCAGACGCTCGCCGGCCGGCTGATCCTCGGACCGCCGGTCGCGGCCGTGCAGTGGTGGCGGCGGATCGTCGCCGTCGGGTCGCCCGCCGACGTCCTCGGAATCGTCGGCCACGTCGCCGCCGCCGCCCTCGTCCTTGTCGCCGTGCAGGCTTCGGGTCTCGCCCTCTGGGTGTACATCGCCGGCGCGGTGTGGGCCGGCGGAGCGCTGTCGCTGCTGCGCTCGTTCGCCGAGCACCGTCCGCAGGACGACGGGACGCCGTCGGCGGTGGTGCGCGCCGGGTGGTTCTTCTCGCTGCTGTTCCTCAACAACAACCTCCACCACACCCACCACGCCCGACCGGGGGTGGCGTGGTTCGCGCTGCCGGAGCTCCACGCCCGGCTCGACGGCGATCGGGTCGCCGCGGCCGGCGCCGGGTGCTACCGCGGCTACGGCGAGGTCGCCCGGCGGTACCTGGTTCGTCCCTTCGACGAGCCGTACCTCATCGGCTCGCGCTGACCACCACCCTGTTCTGTCGTCTGGAATCGACCGGGACGGCCGAAACCAAACGACAGAACGGAGGGGGAGACGGGTCAGGCGGCCGCGTCGCGGCCGGGGCTCTCGATGGTCACGCTGCCGAGGGCGACGGCGATCGTGCCGAAGGCCCGCAGGCGGGCGACCTCCGGCTCGTCCGGGTCGGCGAGGACGTCGACCAGCGTGCGGGGCACTCGGGAGGGGCCGGCGGTGCGGGCGGCCCTGACGACCTGGCGGATCGCGAGCTCGTGCCCGGCGATGCCGTCGGACGCCAGGTCAAAGGCCAGTGCTTCGAGCTGGGGGGTGCTCATGACCTCCAGGGTAGGAAATCCCTATCTAAAGCACTAGCGATGATCTGTCATCATGACGATCAGATATGGTGATGATCATGCCTGCTCTCCGGGAACTGGAGCTCCGCCATCTGATCGCCCTCGACGCCGTCGCCACCGAGGGGACGTTCGGCCGGGCCGCGGTCCGCCTCGGCTACACCCAGTCGGCGGTGAGCCAGCAGATCGCCGCCCTGGAGCGGATCGTCGGGGGCTCGCTCTTCGATCGCCCGGGCGGTCCCCGGCCGGTCGCGCTGACCCCGCTCGGCGAGCTCGTTCTCATCCATGCTCGCGACATCATCGACCGGGTGGACGCCGCCGGCGAGGCCGTCGACCGGTTCGTCGCCGGCGAGACCGGGCGCATCGACGTCGGCACGTTCCAGAGCGTGACCAACGCGATCCTCCCGGCGATCGTCACCCGCCTGCGGGCGGAGAACCCGACCATCGACATCCGGTTGTTCGAGGACGAGGACAAGAACCACGGGCCCGACCGTGTGCTCAGCGGAGAGCTGGACGTCGCCTTCACCGTCGGCCGACCGGCCGCCCCCGAGCTCGACTCGCTGGTGCTGCTCGACGACCCGTTCGTCCTCATCACCCGGCCCGATGAGCTGCCCGACGCTCCATATCCCACCGCCCGGCTCAACGGGGCGTCGTTGATCGGCTATCCGCCGAGTGCGTGTCAACAGGACATCGAGGACGGGCTGCGGAAGGCGGGCGCGGTCCCGACGTTCGTGTTCCGGACGTTGGACAACGGCGCCCAGCTGGCGATGGTCCGGGCCGGCATGGGCTGGGCGGTGATGCCGCTGCTGTGCGTCGACGTCCGCGATCCGGCGATCGACCTCCGCCCGCTGCGGCCGGCCATCCCGCCCCGTCAGATCTGCCTGGTGTGGCGGCGCGACCGCACGCTGTCGCCGTTGGCGGCGCGGCTGATCACGGTCGCGCGGGACGTCGCCCAGAGCCTGTCGGAGCGCGACCTCGCCCCCACGGCGTGAGCAACACGCCGACCGATTCGAGGCGGTTCATCGTCTACGGCGCGGGTGCGGTCGGTGGGGTCGTCGGCGGGCGGATGTTCCAGCACGGTCACGATGTCGTCCTCGTCGCGCGCGGCGAGCACCGCCAGGCGATCGCCGACCGCGGGCTGACCGTGCAGTGGCCCGAGAATGAGGTCACGCTCCGGGTGCCCGTCGTCGGCCACGCTTCGGAGCTCACGTTCGCCGACGGCGACGTGGTGATCATCGCCACCAAGAGCCAGGACACCAACGGTGTGCTCGACGCCGTCGCCGCCGTGGCGTCCGCCGTCGACGCCGATCGTGTGCCTGCAGAACGGCGTCGCCAACGAGGTCGCCGCCCTGCGCCGGTTCGCCAACGTCCACGGGGTCACGGTGATGGCGCCGACGTGGCACGCCGAGCCGGGGGTCGTGCAGGCGTACGCCCCGAACGCGATGGCGATGCTCGACGTCGGCCGGTGGCCGCACGGCACCGACGCCGTCACCGAAGCCGTGGCGGCGGCGTTCGTCGCCACCGGGTTCGAGTCGATCCCCCGGTCCGACATCGCCCGGTGGAAGTACACCAAGCTGCTGCTCAACCTGGGCAACCCGGTCGACGCGCTGTGCCGGCGGGACGCCGACGCCGGCCGGCTCGTCGAGCTGGCCCGGGCGAGGGAAAGGCGGTGCTCGCCGCCGCCGGCATCGATCACGTCAGCGAGGCCGAGGACTCCACCCGGCGGGGCGACATCCTGCGCATCGTGCCGATCGAGCAGAAGCGCCGGCCGGGCGGGTCGACGTACCAGAGCCTCGTCCGCGGCCTGCCGGTGGAGGTCGACTACCTCAACGGCGAGATCGTCCTGCTCGGCCGGCTCCACGACGTGCCGACCCCGGTGAACGAGCTGCTCCAGCAGGCGACCCACCGCGCCGTCGCCGAGCGCACCGAACCCGGCTCACTCGCGGCCGCCGACCTCCTCGCGGAGCTCGGTTAGGCGTTCTGTCGTTTGGAATCGACACCATCCGGCGCGTTCCAAACGACAGAACGGATGAAGTAGTCCAGGGCGGCCGGGTCGACCAGGGCGTCGCGGGAGGCCGCTTCCTCGACCGGGGTCCCTGAGAGGATCCGTTTCACCGGGACCTCGAGCTTCTTCCCCGACAACGTGCGCGGCACCGCCGGCACGGCCTCGATCGCGTCGGGCACGTGACGCGGTGACAGGTCGCGCCGGAGGGCGTCGCGGATGCGGGCGGTGAGGTCGTCGTCGAGGTCGGCGCCTGGAGCGAGGGCGACGAACAGCACCAGCCGGCCGAGCCCGGCCCCGTCCTCGTCCTCGAGGTGGACGACGAGGCTGTCGGCGACCTCGTCGAACCCCTCCACGACGGCGTAGAAGTCGCTCGTCCCGAGGCGCACCCCACCCCGGTTCAACGTCGCGTCGGAGCGGCCGCTGATGACGCACGCGCCGTCCTCGGTGAACGTGATCCAGTCACCGTGGCGCCACACGCCCGGGAAGTCGGCGAAGTACGCCGCCCGGTACCGCGCCCCGTCGGCGTCGTCCCAGAAGCCCACCGGCATCGACGGCATCGGCGCCGTCAGCACCAGCTCGCCAGTGACTCCCGGCGGGCACGGCTGCCCGTCGGGGGTGAACGCGTCGACGGCGCACCCGAGCAGCCGGCAGCTGATCTCGCCCGCCCGCACCGGCACGAGCGGCGACGACCCGACGAACGCCGTGCAGACGTCGGTGCCGCCGCTGATCGACGACACCGGGACACCGACCGCGTCGTGGACCCAGCGGAAGCCGGCGGCCGGGAGCGGCGCGCCCGTCGACCCGACCCAACGCAGCTCACCGCGAGGAGGGCGGACCCCCGACTTGCGGCACGCCATCAGGAACGGCGCCGACACGCCGAACACGGTGATGCCGGTCTCGGCGGCGACGTCCCACAGCGCGTCGAGCGACGGGCTGGCCGGGTCGCCGTCGAACAGCACGATCGTGGCGCCGGCGAGGAGTCCGGAGACGAGGTAGTTCCACATCATCCAGCCCGTCGTGGTGAACCAGAAGAAGCGGTCACCGGGGCCGATGTCCTGATGCAGCCGCAGCACCTTGAGGTGCTCGGCGACGATGCCGCCGTGGCCGTGGACGATCGCCTTCGGCACACCGGTCGTGCCCGAGCTGAACAGCACGTACAGCGGGTGGTCAGCGGCCAGCTCGACCGGCTCCGGCGACTCCGCCGCTGCGCCGGCGAGCAATTCGTTCCACGTGACGGCGACAACCCGCGGCGGGAGCGGCGGCGGTACCGATGCCGCGTCGAGGTACCCGACGTGGACGAGGTGATCGAGCGTCGGGAGGGCAGCGGCGATCGCGGCCACCTCGTCGCGGCGGTCCACCGCCCGCGTGCCGTAGCGGTAACCGTCGACGGCGACGAGGACCTTCGGCTCGATCTGGGCGAAGCGGTCGATCACCGCCCGCACCCCGAACTCGGGCGCGCAGCTCGCCCACACCGCCCCTAGCGACGCCGTGGCGAGGAAGGCGACGAGCGTCTCGGGCAGGTTGGGGGCGTAGGCGACGACCCGATCGCCGGGACCGACCCCGAGCCGGCGCAGACCGGCCGCGGCCGCACCGACCGCGGCGGCGAGCTCCGCCCACGTCAGGTCGACCGGTCCCCTGGTCTGGCTGCGGGCGACCACGGCGACGTCGCCCGGACGCGTCGCCGCGGCGCCGAGCGCGTGCTCGGTGTAGTTGAGCGTGCCGCCCGGGAACCACGAGACGTCGGGCATCTCGTCGCCGATGCACATCGCCGCCGGCCGCTCCCGCCAGCGCACCCCGGTGAACTCGGTCGCCGCCCGCCAGAAGCTCTCGCGGTCGGCGATCGACCACGTGTGCAGCGACGGGTAGTCGGTGAACCCGTGCGCCGAGGCGAACCGTCCCGCCGCCGACGCGCTCCACGCGTCCGGCGACGGCGCCCACAGCACCTCGCCCCGATCCGGGGCGCTCACGAGTGGCTCGGACGGGCGGAGACGGACGACCCCGGCGCCGCCTCGGACTCCGTCGCCGCCTCGGTCAGCGCGTGCCCGGTCCGCGGGAGCAGGACGGCGAAGATGAGCCCCGGCACGAGCGGGATCCAGAAGGCGAACACGCGGTGGGCGATCACGGCGACGAGGGCGATCTCGAGCGGGACGCCGATCGCGGTGAGGGCGAACGTCGTGGCCGCGTCCATCCCGCCGGTGGCGACGAACGGGATCGGGATCGACTGAGCCAGGTACCCGGTCGCATAGACGAGGGTGATCGCGATGATCCCGGGCTTGGCCCCGAACGCGTGCAGCGCCGCCCACAGGCTGGCGATGTCGCCGGCCCAGTACAGCACGGCCCAGCCGAGCACCGGCCGTCCCTCGGTCCGGTCCTCGGTCGCCCGCCGGACCCACCACGCCGCGCTCACACCGGTCGACAGCGCCTGCCGGAAGATCCCGCCCCCCGCCTGCGCCCACCGCTCGACCCGTCCCCGCTCGGTGAACCAGCGGGCGGCGAGCAGCACGATCGGGATCCCGATCAGCCACGGCAGCGTCATCCCGAGTGGTGCCTTCGCCAAGATGAGGGAGAGGAGCGCGGCGACCCAGCCGATCACGCCGAACACGAGGTACACCGCCGTGCTCAAACCGATCAGGCGGACGGCGGCCGCCCGGCGGTCCATCCCGACGCGACGCAGCGCCCAGTAGGTGACGGCCAGCCCGGCGACGCCGCCGGCGGCGAAGAGCTGGGACAGGGCGAAGCTGGCGAGCACGACGCGTAGCGAGAGGCCGGTCTCGATGCGGGGACCACCCTCGAAGGCGATCGCCCGGCGGAGCGCTCCCGCATAGCCGCCGAACACCACGATCTGGCCGACGGCGCAGATCGCCAGCCATGCCTTGTCGCCCTCGCGCAGGGTTTCGGTGAGGTTCTCGAACCCGGCCAGGCGCCCGATGCCGATGATCAGCACGAAGCCGACGACCAGGGCGATGAGCAGCCCGAGCACGACGCGGGTGGCGGTGAGCTGCAGCTCTCGCGGCTCCTCGGTGCCGGCCGCGCCGACCTCGCCTTCGGGCACCGTCACCGACTGAGCCTCCTGGCGACGGCGCCGAGCACCCCGCCGGCGGCGACGTCGACGACGAAGTGGTTACCGGTGGCGAGGACGACGAGCGCCACGACCGGTGCGTACCCCCGCCAGGCGCGCCCCATCCTGGTGCGGGCCCGCCCCGCCAGCCCCTCGCCGGTCACGACGGCGAAGGCGACGTGATGACTGGGCATCGCGGCGATCGGGTTGTACAACCGCACGAGCCAAGGATGCCCGAGATCGATGCCGCGATCCCGCAGTGTGTCAACAATCCCGTCCTGGGTGCGCGGCGGCGCGGTCGGGAACGCCAGGAAGACGGGCAGCCCGGCGAGAAAGGCGAGCACCGCCGCCCGCCGCTCCCGTGCGAAGTCGGCGTCGCCCCGATTGAACAGGTAGATCAACCAGCCGACGCTGAGGGCGACGTTGCCCGCGGCGTACCCGGCGTTGAGGAGATCGACGAGTCGCGGCGCCCGCACCGCGATGGCCTGGATCCGAGGCTCGATGAACAGCCCCAGCCGCCGCTCCAGGTCGATCAGCGCGCGGGCGTTGCGGTCCGCCTTGGCCCGGCCCTGTTCCGTCCACACTGCCCGGCGCACGACGAGGTAGGCCGCGTACGCCCCGAGGCCGATGACGGCCTCCTTGCGGCCCGACCTCACTGCGCGGGGTGCTCCCGCCAGCGGACGTGGTACGCCGCCGCCCACTGCTCGGGATTGGCCCGGATCAGCTCGGTCCAGCGGTCGGCGAGGATCTGCAACACCTTCTGCTCCCCCTCGGCTCCGCCGCGGCCGGTCCGGGGGCCCGACGGGCGCGTCGAGCACCGCCCGCCAGCGACGCGGGCCGAGCGGCAGGACGGCGAAGCCGACGATCGGCGACTGGCACAGGCGTGAGAGGGTGACGACCCCAGCCGGAAGGTCGGCCCAGGAGTCCAGGAAGCGCACCGGATGCGTGCGGGGCTCGGCGCCCCACCCGTCGTCGCCGAGCACGAGCAGCGCCTCGCCCGACTGGAGCAGCCGGGCGGCGCGGATCGCATGCTCGGTGCGGTAGATCACGCGCAAGCCCGCCGTCACCCGCATGTGGGCGATCGCCCACGCCAGCCAGTCGTCGGCGACGATGACGGAGGCCGGCACCGGGATCGCCGCCCGCGGTATCGCGGTCGCGACCTCCCACCCGCCGAGGTGGATGCCGGAGAGGATCAGACCGTTGCCGGTCGCGGCGGCCACCTGGGCGTTCTCGATGCCGTCGAGCTCGACCGTCGCCAGGAACTCGTCCGGGCGGCCGAGCGCCCACAGCAGGTCCGCCGAGCGGTGGGCCTCGTTGACGATCTCCCGTCGCACGGCCCGCCGGACCGCGGCGTCGTCGGGCTCGGTGGCGAGCGCGTGGGCGAGGTTCCGCGCGAGACCGCGCCGCTTGCCGGGGCGGACCGCCCACTCGATGTGACCACCGACGGTCGCCAGCGTGTGGGTGAGACCCGCCGGCAGGCGGCACCCGCCCCACACGGCGCCGTCGATCACCTTGGCCAGCACGCGGGCGGCCACCGGCCCCCGCCCGAACGGGGCGTCGGGCCGGGGGGCCCCGTCCGGCGCCAGCCGGAGGGCAGCCAGCCGGGACCTAACCCCGCGGGTCCCACGCATCAGGATCGGCCGCGAGCTTGGCGATGTCGGGAGGGAGCTGCCCCGCGGCGAGATCGGCGACGGTCACGTGCTCGAGCACCGACCGCAGCGCGGCGCGCACGGCGATCCAGAGCGACACGAACGGCTCCTTCTCGCCGCCGTCGGCGAGCTCGTGGGGCCGGATACCTCGCACCGAGGCGAGCGGGCCTTCGAGGGCGCGGATGATGTGGGCGACCGTGATCGTGTCGGCCGGGCGGGCGAGCAGCCATCCACCCTCGCCGCCGCGCTGGCTGCGCAGGAGACCGCCGATGCGGAGGAGCCGGAGGATGTCGTCGAGGAAGCCGGGTGGGATGTCGTCGGTCGCGGCGAGCGTGGCGCTGGTCACCGCCCGGCCCGGCGTGGCCTCGGCGACCTTCGCGAGGGTCGTCATCACCCGGACGCCGTAGTCGACCTTGTGAGTGATCCGCATTGCACGGCGACGGTAGCAACGGGGTCGGGCCGCGCCGGCCGATGGCGGCCGGGGGTGCCTCAGGTCACACCGCTACCTGGACGTCCCGCGCCCAGGCGCGCTGCAGCAGTTCGTAGGAGCGGACACGGTCGGCGTGGTCGTGGGTGATCGTGGTGATGATCAGCTCGTCGGCGCCCGTCGCCCGGGCGAGCACGTCGAGTGCCTCGACCACCGTCTCGGGCGACCCGACGAACTGGGTGTCGACGCGGTCCTGGACGAGCTCGCGGTCGGCGTCCGTCCACACGTGGCGCCGGGCCTCGTCGGGAGTCGGGAACTCGATTGCGCCCTCGGCGGTGCGGATGCTGCGCACCCACAGGGCGTAGCCGGTGGCCAGCTCGCGGGCGGCCGCGTCGGTGTCGGCCACGACCACGTCGGCGGACACCGCGACGTACGGGGCGGCGAGGCGCGACGACGGCCGGAACGCGGCCCGGTAGGCGTCGACGGCCTCGAGCACGTTGCTCGGCGCGATGTGGTAGGTGGACGCGAACGGCAGGCCGCGGGTGCCGGCGACGGCCGCGCTGGCGCCCCCGCTGCTGCCGAGGATCCACACGTCGACCTGTGCTCCCTCCCCCGGCACGATGTGGGCATCGGCCCCGGCGGCCGAGCAGTACGTCCCGCCCAGGAGGGCGAGCACGTCGGCGACCTGCTCGGCATAGCCGGGCGTCTTCGCCTCGGGCTGCTGGAGCAGGTCCATCTGGAGGGCGAACCGGGGCGAGTCGAGGAGGCGGGCGTACGAGAACGGCGGCGGGAGAAGGAGGCCTTCGGGCGTGCGCGTCGACTCACGGCGCTCACCGTCGGTCGTCGGGCCGCCGCCGCCGAACTGGCGCCGGAAGCCGGACCGGCCGAGACCGAGGTCGATCCGCCCGGGGTACAGCGTGTCGAGGATGCCGAACTGCTCGACGACCGACAGCGGCGTGGAGTGGCCCATCTGCACGGCGCCGGACCCGACGCGGATCTCCTGCGTGGCCCCGGCGATCAACGCGATCACGAGCGCCGGCGAGGTGCCGGCCACACCCGGGTTGAGGTGGTGCTCGGCGACCCAGTAGCGGAGGTAGCCCTGACGCTCGACCTGCCGGGCCAGGTCGACGCTGTTCGCCAGCGCCTGCCGGGCCGTCGACCCGCTGGAGATCGGCACCAGGTCCAGGACCGAGAGCGGGATGCGAGCCTTCACGCCGTTGCTCCGGTCGGCTGGATCGTGCCGTAGCGCGCAGTGGACGGCAGGCCGATGTGCTCGCGCAGCGTCGTCGTCTCGTACTCGGTGCGGAACGACCCTCGCTCCTGGAGCAGCGGGACGACCCGGTCGACGAAGTCGTCGAGCCCGCTCGGGGTGAGGTGCGGGACGAGGATCACGCCGTCGGCGCAGTCGGTCTGGACGAACTCGTCGATCGCGTCGGCCACCTGGCCCGGCGTCCCGATGAACGACTGCCGGCCGGTCACTTCGATGACCAGCTCGCGGATGCTCAGTCCCTTCGCCTCGGCCCGCTGGCGCCACTCGGCCGCCGTCTTGAGCGGATCCGGCCACATCCGGGCCCGGCCCTGGATGATCGACGTGGGCGACACATCGGGGTCGACGTCGGGCAGCGGACCGGCGCCACGGTCAACCAGGTGCCCGAGCCGCAGCCGGAGCTGTACTTCGGCGGCGCGTCGACGGCGGCCGAGCTCGTCGCCGCCCGCCACGTCGACGTGTACCTCGCCTGGGGCGAGCCGCCGGCGATGGGCGCGCCCCGTCTCGAGCGGATGCGCGAGCTGGCGGCGGAGAACGGGCGCAGCCTGCGATTCGGGATCCGGCTCCACGTCATCACCCGCGACTGCGCAGCCGACGCGTGGCAGGAGACGGAGCGCTTCCTCGAAGCCATCGACCCGAAGCTGATCACGGCGGTGCAGACGGCGATCGGACGCAGCGCATCGGTGGGCCAGCAGCGGATGGTCTCGCTGCACAACGGCCGCACCGACGATCTCGTCATCGCGCCGAACCTGTGGGCCGGGGTCGGGCTGATCCGTGGCGGCGCCGGCACCGCGCTCGTCGGCAGCCACGCCGAGGTCGCCGACCGGATCGAGGAGTACCACGCCCTCGGCTTCGAGGAGTTCATCCTCTCCGGGCACCCCCACCTCGAGGAGGCGTACTGGTTCGCCGAAGGGGTGATGCCCGAGCTGCGCCGCCGGGGCCTGCTCGATGATCGGATCGCCCGTGCCGGCGAGGCCGACTCCGTGCTCGGGCGCCACGCCGTCACCAACGCTCGCTGAGTCGCGGGTTCCCTTTTCCCCACCACGACGCGCCCAGGGAGGGTGTGGAAGCATCCGTCGTCACCGCCGTGTGCCAGCTCGCCGCTAGCCGACACGGAGCCGTCAGCGTGAGGCAACTCCGAGCCGCCGGGATGACCGCGAAAGCGCAGCGGACTGCGATCGCCGCCGGCTGGCTGGCGCTGGTTGAGCCGACCGTTGTCGTGGTCGCCGGATCACCCGACTCGTGGTACCGCCGGCTGTGGTCCGGCCTGCTCAGGCTCAACGGCAAGGGCTGGGTCAGTCACGAAGCGGCAGCGGGCTTGCTCGGGTTTGATCGAGCACGCACCGAGGCGGTGGAGTTCACGGTGTTCCGTCGCTCGCGGAAACTGACGTGCTCGGCGACGGTCCACACGACCGAGCAGGTAGGCCCGCACGATCAGATCACGGTCGATGGTCTTCGATGCTCCTCAGCAACGCGAACGATCATCGACCTGGCCCGTGCTCGAATCCCGAACCGCCGTCTCGAAGCGGCGATCGACAGCGCGGTGCGGCTCGGGCTGTCGGCACCGGTCGTGCTGGAGCGCCGGCTGGCCGAGCTTCGTGGCCCTGGTCAGTGGGGCGCACGGGCACTGGACCGTCTCCTGATCGACAGCGGCGGAGAAACGGTGCTCGAGCGCCGATTCCTGGAGCTGATGAGGGAGGCAGAGCTACCGCGGCCCACGACGCAGGCGATCCAGCGGCGCGACGGGAGGCACGTCGGTCGGGTGGATTTTCTCTTCGAGCCGTTCATGATCGTCGTCGAGGTGACCGGACGGCTCGGCCACTCGACGTCGACCGAGCGGACCAAGGACGCGCAACGGCGCAACGAGCTCACCGACATCGGATTTCGGGTGTTCGAGTACACGTGGACGCACGTCACCGAGCGACGCGGCATGGGTCGTGGCGACGATGCGGCGGCGCCTGACGGCTGCCGGCTGGGTGCCCGGCGCTCTTACGTCACCCTGATCAGCCCCCAACGGGCGGATTCTGGGTGACGTAAGCGTCCGTGGTCGCCGGGTCTACACGACGGTACGGATGAATCCGCGGGCGGCGACGAGTTCGCGGACGTCGACGCCGGTCTCGTAGCCCTCGGCGTCCAACAGGTGCACCAGGTCCTCCGTGGCCAGGTTGCCGCCGGCGGCGGGGGCGAACGGCGAGCCGCCGAGCCCGCCGACGGCGGCGTCGAAACGGGTGACGCCTCGGCCGATGGCGGTCCACGCGTTGAGCAGGGCCGTGCCATGGGTGTCGTGGAGGTGCAGCCCCACGTCGGCGCCGACGCGGTCGAGCACCTCGCCGACGCGCTTCGGGGTGCCGACGCCGGTGGTGTCGGCGAGGGTGACCCGATCGACGCCGGTCGCGCGGGCGTGGTCGACGAGCTCGGCGACGTCGTCGGGCGTGATCTCCTCGCCCTCGAACGACGACCCGAAGGCGAACGAGATCACCTCGTCGAGCTCGGCGTCGGGAGCGGCGGCGCGGATCGCCTCGACCTGCGCCGCGAGCCTCCTCGATCGTCATGTGGACGTTCTTGGCGCTGTAGGCGGGCGACGCCGACACGGTGATCGTCAGGTGGCCGACCCCGGCGGCGGTCGCCAGCTCGGCGCCCTTGACGTTGGGGACGAGCGCCCACGCCGTCGCCCCGTCAGGGACGTCGGGGAGGACGGCGGCGACGACCTCGGCACCGCCGGCCATCGCCGGCACCGCCTTCGGCGACACGAACGACGCCACCTCGACGTCCCGCAGCCCGGCGGCGAACAACCGGCGCACGAGCTCGACCCGGTCCTCGACCGCGACTGGCCGCTCCCCCTGCAGCCCATCCCGCGGGGTCACGTCACGGATCTGCACCCGAGGGTTTCGCGCCATCGGAGGGTTTCGTGTGGGGAGGGCCCCGAGCAAACCCTCGGATGAGCTCATACGGGTGGGACTCCGTGCCGGCGGTCCGCGAACTCACGTCGCTTTCCCCGGGCGAGGGCGAGGCGGCGGATCAGCTCGCCGCGCAGCTGGGACGGGTCGACGATGGCGTCGATCACCAGCTCGGAGGCCAGCCGCAAGAGGTCGACGTCGGTCTCGTACAGCGCCCGCTGGGTGGCGACGAACTCCTCCCGCTCGGCGGGGTCGTCGATCGCCGCGATCTTGTTGGCGTAGACCGCGTTGATCGCCGCCTCCGGCCCCATCACGGCGATCCGCGCGGTCGGCAGGGCGATTGTGGCGTCGGGCTCGAACGCCGGGCCCGACATCGCGTAGAGCCCGGCGCCGTACGCCTTGCGCACGATCACCGACACCTTGGGCACCGTCGCCTCGCTCACCGCGGTGACCATCTTGGCCCCGTGGCGGATGATCCCCTGGCGCTCGACGGCCGAGCCGATCATGAACCCGGGCACGTCGGCGAGGAAGATCAGCGGCAGGTTGAAGGCGTCGCAGCACCAGATGAAGCGGGCCGCCTTGTCCGCCGAGTCGACGAACAGCGTCCCGGCGAGGTGCGCCGAGTTGTTGCCGAGGACGCCGACGGGGCGGCCGTCGAGCCGCCCGAGCCCCACGATCAGCTCGCGGGCGTAGAGCGGCTTGATCTCGAAGAAGCTGTGCCGGTCGACGATCCCGTCGATCACGGTGTGCATGTCGAACGGCACCCGCTCGTCGGCCGGCACGACGTCGTCGGCGAGCTCGACCTCGGGCGGCTCGCTCTCGTACACCGGCGGGTCGTGCCGCCACGAGCGCGGGAAGTAGGTCAGATATGCCCGCGCCTGATCGATCGCATCGTGGTCGTCGGTGGCGAGGTTGTCGGCGCAGCCGGACTGCGACACGTGCATCCGGGCCCCGCCCATCTCCTCGAGCGTGGTGATCTCCCCGACGACCATCTCCGCCATGCGCGGCGAGCCGAGGTACATCGAGGCGTTGCCGTCGACCATGAACACGACGTCGCAGAACGACGGGACGTACGCCCCGCCGGCCGCCGACGGGCCGAACAGGCAGCACACCTGCGGCACCTGCCCGGACAGCCGCACCTGGTTGTAGAAGATGCGCCCGGCGCCGCGCCGGCCCGGGAACAGCTGCACCTGATCGGTGAGCCGAGCCCCGGCCGAGTCGACGAGCCACACAATCGGCACCTGCTCGGCCAAGGCCGCCTCGGTCGCCCGCACCATCTTCTCCACCGTCCGGGCGCCCCACGACCCGGCCTTGACCATCGGGTCGTTGGCGACGACCACCGCCGGGGTGCCGTCGATCGTGCCCCGGCCGGTGACGACCCCGTCGGCCGGCAGTCCCGATGCCATCGCGTTGGCCAGCACGGCGTCCTCGACGAACGAGCCCTCGTCGAGCAGCAGGTCGATGCGCTCGCGGGCGGTCAGCTTCCCCTGGCCGCGGATCTTCTCCAGCGCCCGCTCGTCGGGCGTGAGCGCGCGCTGCACGGCCTCGTGGATCTGCTCGCGCATCGCGCTCAAGGGTACGTGGTCACTACGCGACGTGGTTGACCAGCGTCCCGACGGCGTCGACGGTGATGCGGACCTCGTCGCCGTGGGCGAGCGTGAAGTCGTCGTCGGGGACGATGCCCGTGCCGGTCATGAGGAAGCACCCGTTGGGGAACTCGTCCTCGCGGAACAGCCACTCGACGAGGGTCGGCAGCGGACGGCGGATCCGGGCGATCGTCGTCGAGCCGCTGAACTCGACCCGGCCGGCCCGGAGGATCTCCATCGTGATCGTCGTCTCCGGCGCTGGCAACGACTCCGTGATCACCAACCGCGGACCGAGCGCCGCCGATCCCGCGTAGAGCTTGGCCTGCGGGAGGTAGAGCGGGTTCTCGCCCTCGATGTCGCGGCTCGACACGTCGTTGCCGATCGTGAACCCGAAGATCCGCCCCGCCGAGTTGACCGCCAGGGTCAGCTCGGGCTCCGGGACGTTCCACGTCGAGTCGCCGCGGATGCGGATCGCCCCGCCCGGCGCGGCCACGCGGTGCGGCGTCGCCTTGAGGAACAGCTCGGGCCGGTCGGCGTCGTAGACCCGGTCGTAGAACGAGCCGCCGCCGGCGTCGCTCGACTCCTCGACCCGCGCCTCGCGGCTGCGCTCGTACGTCACCCCGGCCGCCCACACCTCCTGGGCGCCGATCGGGGCGAGCACCGCGGCCGGCGTGTCGGTCACCGCGCCGGCGTCGAACGCGTCACGCGCCAGGCCGACGGGATCGGCCGACCGGAACAGCGCGTCGATGGTGAACTCGGGCGGCGCGCCCACGACGCGATCCTCGACCTCGAGCAGGACCCCCGCGGCGGTCGCCGTCACCCTCATGGGTCCCGATTCTGTCGCGTCACCCCTTCACCGCCCCGGACGCCAACCCGCTCACGATCTGGCGCTCGGCGATCACGTAGAACACCAGCGCCGGCACCATCGACAACGAGGTGAAGGCGAGCACCCGGGCGGTGTCCGACGAGTACTGCGTGGAGAAGTTCTGCACGCCGAGGGGGAGCGTCCACAGATCGGGGCTGTTGAGCACGATCAGCGGGAGCAGGAAGGCGTTCCAACTGGTCACGATGGCGAGCACGGAGACGGTGGCGAGCACCGGCCGTGACAGCGGCAGGACGATCGTCCAGAAGAAGCGGAACGTCCCGCACCCGTCGATCGCCGCCGCCTCCTCGAGCTCGGCGGGGATGCTGCGAAAGAACGGCCGCAGCACGATGATCGTCGTCGGCAGGGCGAACGCGGCCTGCGGCAGGGCGACGCCGTACCAACTGTCGAGCAACCCGAACGTACGCAGCGAGATGAACAGCGGCAGGATCGCGACCGCGATGGGGAACAGCAAGCCGAGGGTGAAGAAGATGAACACCGCCTCGCGCCCGAAGAAGGAGAAACGGGCGAGCACGAACGCGGCCATCGATGCGCACGGGACGACGACCGCCAGGGTGATCGTCGCGATCACGACACTGTTGAAGACCTGTCGCCAGAAGTCGCCCGACGTGACGATCTCCCTGTAGTTCTCGAACACCCACGGATCCGGGAGCGCGACCGGGCGGGCCGAGATCTGCCCGGTCGTACGGAACCCGCCGAGCACCGCATAGACGATCGGCACGAGGATCACGAGCGCGACACCGACGCCGATGGCGTATGTCGCGCCGCGGGACAGCTTGCGGCGGACCGGCCGGCGTGGCGTGACGACGGCGACTGTCACTACGCGGCCCCTATCGTCGTCAGGGCGCCCCGAACGTCACGGCGCAGAACGAAGCGCTGGTAGCCGAGGGCGAAGACGAAGCAGAGCAGGAACACGAGCACGGCGACGGCGCTGCCGTAACCGAACCGCGAGCGCTCGAACCCGCGATCGAACATGTACACCGCCATCGTGTTCGACGCGTCCAGCGGCCCGCCGCCGGTCATCACCCAGACGAGGTCGAACAACTGGAGTGACCCGATGATGGACAGGAACACCGAGATCCGGATCGTCGGGCCGAGCAGCGGCAGGGTCACGTGGCGGAACGTCTTCCACTTCGACGCGCCGTCGATCGCCGCCGCCTCCTGGAGCTCGTGGGGGATCTGCTGCAACCCGGCGAGGTAGAGGATCATGTGGAAGCCGAAGTACTTCCACGTGATGACGAGGAACATCGTGTAGAGCACGACGTCGGGATTGGCGAGCCACTCCTGGCTGAACGCGCCGAGGCCGAGCAACTCGAGGGTGCGGTCCCCCATCCCGCCGGGTTGCAGAAGCAGCTTCCAGACGACGGCCGTGATGACCTCGGACAGCACGTACGGGAGGAAGAACAGCAGCCGGAGGACAGCCCGACCACGGAACCGTCGATTGAGCAGGACGGCGAGGCCCAGCGCCAACGGCAACTGGAGGGTCAGGGACAGTCCGATGATGACGAGGACGTGGCGGACCGAATCGCGGAAGTCGGGGTCGCCAAGCGCCTCGCGGTAGTTGTCGAGACCGATGAAGTTGGTGAGCGGTTCGAGCCCGTTCCAGTCGAAGGCGCTGTAGTACGCCCCCTGGACGATCGGGACCAGGACGAACAGGACGTACAGGCAGAGGGCGGGGAGCAGGAAGAGGGCGATCGTCGCCCGCTTCCGCCATACCGAGCCGACCCGCCCACGACCGACCGGCGACAGCGCCACGGATCGGTCGTCGTGGGGGAGGGTGGCCGGCGGCGAGCCGGACGGGACGGCTCGCCGCTCGACCGATGCGACCGTGCCGTCAGGCCCCGGCGGCATCCGCGATGGTTTGGGCCACCTGCTCGGGCGACGCCTGCCCGCCGTACAGCTCGGCCACGGCGTCGTTGATGACCGCGCCGAGCTCGGGCGGGTACGCCTGGTCGAGGTAGAGCTGGACATACGTCGCGTTCGCCCGGGCCTCGAGCACTCCGGCGAGGTTCGGGTCGGTGATCGACGCGTCGGCCCCGAGGGTCACCGGCAGGATGCCGCTGTTCGTCTCGCCCCAGCGGTTGGCGACATCGAGGCTGGTCGCGTAGCGCAGGAAGTCGACAGCCTCGGGCGGTGCGTCCTTGCCGACGGCGAACCCGTTGCCGCCGCCGAAGACGTCGGTCGGGGCACCAGCGCCGCCTTCGACCTCGGGGAACGGGAACCAGGCGAGGTTCTCGCCGAGGCCCTCGCCGTCGGGCGAGTTGGCATTGATCGTGCCCGGCGCCCACTGCCCCATCAGCATCATCGCCGCGTCACCGTTGGCGACCGTAGCCGCCTGTCCGCCGGCGCCGTCCCAGACCGCGGCCATGAAGCCGGGCTGGAAGGGCTCCATCTCGACGAGGCGTTGGAGCTCGGCGCCGGCTTGGACGAACGGCTCGGCGTCGAACGAGCCGTCCTCACCGGCCTGGAGGAGGGCGTCACCGCCGCCGATCCGGAGGGCCAGGTACGCCCACCAGAACATGCCCGGCCACTTGTCGCCTTCGCCGAGGGCGAGCGGGGTGATCCCGGCGTCCTTCAGCGTCTGCACGTCCTCCAGGAACTCCGCCCAGGTCGCCGGCGGAGCATCGATGCCAGCCTGCTCGAACAGCTCGGTGTTGTACCAGAAGCCGACCATGCCGAGGTCGAACGGGATGCCGTACTGCACGCCGTCGACCTGATACATGCCGACCGCGGCCTCGTTGAGGTCGCCGATCCACGGCTCGACCTCGCCGCTGATGTCGCGGACGAGGCCGGCCTCGACCTGCTCCATCAGTCCGCCGCCACCCCACGACTGGAAGAGGTCGGGCGGGTCGCCGGCCTGCAGGCGGGGCGCGATGGCGGTCTTGAACGCCTCGTTCTCGTACACGGTGATGTCGATCGTGACGTTCGGGTGATCGGCCATGTACTCGTCGGCGACCTCCTGCCAGAGGGACAGGCCGGGATCGTTGTTCTGGATGTGCCACCACTCCACCGTGACCGGCTCGCCCGACGTGGCGGGGGCGGTGCCGGCGGCGCCGGTGGTGCCCGGCGCGCCGGTGGTACCGGGCGCGCCGGTGGTACCGGGCGCGTCGGACGCGGGAGCGGCGGTTGGAGAGGTGCCGGCACCTTCGTCGTCGTCATCGTCACCGCCGCACGAGGCGGCGACGAGGGCGAGGGCGCCGAGCAGCAGAGCGCTGCGAGCGAGAGAGCGACGCATGTTGATTCCCCCTTGTGGACGAGCGAGTGCCATCGCTAGGCCCCGAAGCGTGCCACACCCGAATCGGGCTTGTCAAACGTTATCGACAACGTTATCGACATCGTTCCCCGGGCCTGGCTATGCTCAGCGCCCGATGTCGCAGCGGCCGATGGGGATGCGCGTGGCCATGAACCGAACCCGGCGATGAAGCGGGTGACGATCGGTGACGTGGCCGCCGAGGCGGGCGTCTCCATCGCGACCGTGTCGAAGGTGATGAACGACCGCTACGGCGTCGCCCCCGAGACCCTGAACCGGGTCAAGGCGGTGATCGAGGAGCTCGGCTACGAGTCGAGCCTGGTCGCCCGCAGCATGCGCAGCCGGCGCACGAACGTGCTCGGCATCCTCGTCGCCGACATCGAGCCGTTCAGCGCCGAGTTGCTCAAGGGTGCGGCGAACGCGATCCGCGAGACCGACTACGAGGTGATCGTCTATTCGGGCAGCGGCCACGGCAAGGAGCACTCCGGCTGGGAGCGGCGCAACGTCTCCCGGCTCAGCGGCACGCTCGTCGACGGGATCATCCTCGTCACCCCGACCGTCGTCGACGTCAGCGACGACGCGCCGATCGTCATCGTCGACCCCCACGCCGGCCCGCCGAGCCTGCCGAGCGTGCACTCGGACAACCTCGCCGGGGCGATCTCGGCCACCGAGTACCTGATCGGCCTCGGCCACCGCCGTATCGGCTTCCTCGCCGGGCGGCCCGACCTCGAGTCGGCCCGCCTGCGCGAGCAGGGGTTCCGCAGCGCCCTCGCCACGGCCGGCATCGAGCTCGACGAGAACCTCGTCCGGATCGGCGAGTACGAGCTCGAGGCGGCGGCCGAGCCTGCACGCGAGCTGCTCACGCTCGACGACCCGCCGACGGCGATCTTCGCCGCCAACGACCTGTCGGCGATCGAGACGATGCTCGTCGCCCGCTCGATCGGTCGCCGGATCCCGGAGGACGTGTCCGTCATCGGGTTCGACAACATCCCCGAGTCGGCGCTGACCGAGCCGCCGCTCACGACGATCGACCAGTCGATCCAGGCGATGGGCGAGGAGGCGGTACGGCTGCTCGTCAAGCTCATCGACGGGACGGCCAGCGGCCCGCTGCAGATCATGCTGCCGACCGAGCTCGTCGTCCGCCAGTCCTGCCGCCCGGTGGGACCATGAGCACGATCGACGGAGCGGCTCCGGCAGCCGCCGTCGACGGTGGGGCGGCGTACCGCGACCCCGCCCTACCCGCCGGCGAGCGGGTGCGCGACCTCCTCGCCCGGATGAACCTCGAGGAGAAGGCCGCCCAGCTCGGCAGCGCGTGGGTGTTCCAGCTCGCCGACGGCCCCGAGCTCGACCCCGACCGGGCCACCGAGCTGCTCCGCCACGGGCTCGGCCAGGTCACCCGCATCTCGGGGGCGAGCAGCCTCCACGGTCAGGAGGCGGCGGTCCTCGCCAACGCGATCCAGCGCCACCTCGTCACCGAGACCAGGCTCGGTATCCCGGCGATCGTGCACGAGGAGATCTGCTCCGGACTGATGTCGCGCGGGTCGACGATCTTCCCCCAGGCCATCGGCGTCGCCAGCACGTGGGAGCCGGACCTCAACGCCGCCCTCGCCGACGCCGTCCGCGTGCAGATGCGGGCGATTGGCGCCCACCAGGGGCTGTCGCCGGTGCTCGACGTGTGCCGCGATCCCCGCTGGGGCCGCACCGAGGAGACGTTCGGCGAGGACCCCCACCTGGTCGCCCGAATGGGTGTCGCCTTCGTCCGTGGTCTCCAGGGCGACGACCCGAGTGACGAGCGTGGTCGCCACCGCCAAGCACCTCGTCGGCTACGGCGCGTCGGAGGGCGGGATGAACTGGGCTCCCGCCCACATCGGGGCGCGCGAGCTGCGCGAGGTCTACCTCCATCCCTTCGAGGCCGCGGTGCGGGTGGCCGGCCTGCGCTCGGTGATGCACGCGTACAACGAGATCGACGGTGTTCCGGCGGCCGCCAACCGCGCCCTGCTGACCGGCCTGCTGCGCGTCGAGTGGGGGTTCGACGGCTGCGTCGTCGCCGACTACTTCGGCGTCCGCCAGCTCGCCGATTACCACCGCCTCGCCGCCGACCCGGAAGACGCCGCGGCGATGGCCCTCGACGCCGGTCTCGACGTCGAGCTGCCGGGCACCGACTGCTTCGGGGCCCCGCTGCTCGCCGCCGTGCGCTCGGGACGGCTGGCCGAGGCGACCGTCGACACGGCCGTGGCGCGGGTCCTCAAGACGAAGTTCGAGCTCGGCCTGTTCGAGCAGCCGTACGTCGAGCCCGAACGGGCTCCGGTCGTGACCGACACCGTCGCCCACCGGGACCTCGCCCGCGAGATCGCCGCCAAGTCGCTCGTGCTCCTGCGCAACGACGGTGTGCTCCCGTTGTCCCCCGACATCGGGTCGATCGCGGTGATCGGCCCCAACGCCGACCAAGCCCGCCACCTCATGGGCGACTACACCTACCCGGTTCACGTGGAGTCGCTGCAGGAGTTGCTGCGCAGCGGTAACAACGTCTTCGCCATCCCCATCGACGACGACCACGCCTTCGACCCGATCGAGCTGCCGACGTCGGTGGCGTCGGCGCTCGCCGCCCGCCTCGGCGACCGGGTCCGTTTCGCCGCGGGCTGCGACGTCAACAGCGGGTCACGCGACGGGTTCGCCGAGGCCGTGGCACTGGCCGCCGAGTCCGATGTCGCCGTGATGGTGATGGGCGACAAGGCCGGGCTCACCGACGACTGCACCAGCGGCGAGAGCCGCGACGTCGCGTCGCTCGACCTCCCCGGCGTGCAGGAGGACCTCGTCCGCGCCGTGCTCGCCACGGGAACGCCGGTGGTGCTCGTCCTGGTCGCCGGGCGGCCGACGGCGAGCCCGCCGCTCCACGAGCAGTGCGGCGCGGTGCTGATGGCGTGGCTGCCGGGCCAGGAGGGGGCGGGCGCGATCGTCGACGCCCTCACCGGGACGGTCAACCCCGGCGGCAAGCTGCCCCTGTCGTACCCGCGAACGGTCGGGCAGATCCCGGTGTTCTACGGGCACAAGGTCTCCGGCGGGCGCTCGCACTGGAAGGGCGACTACGTCGACGCGCCGTCGAGCCCGCTGTACCCGTTCGGCTACGGGCTCAGCTACACGACGTTCACGGTGTCCGACGCCGCCCTCGCCGAGACCGTGGTGGCATGGAGCGGAGCGGTGACGACGTCGGTCACGGTCGCCAACACCGGTGACCGGGACGGCGACGAGGTGGTCCAGCTGTACGTCCGCGACCCGATGGCGAGCGTCACCCGGCCGGTGCTCGAGCTCAAGGGATTCGTGCGCGTCACCCTCGCCGCCGGCGAGTCGACGACGGTGACGTTCGAGACGCCGGTCGGCCAGCTCGGCTTCCACGACCGGGATCTCGCCTACGTCGTCGAGCCCGGCGAGATCGAGGTGTACGTCGGCACCTCGTCGGCCGACCTCGTCACCGCTGGCACGGTCATGATCACCGCCGACGGGCCTCCGCCCGCGAAGGCCTTCCACGGATCGGTCAGAATTGGTTCTGAGCCGCCGCAGGATCACTGAGCGATCCCAACTCACCGCAGAACCCGACTAGAGGGGGTAATCGATGGCCGAGTTCTTCACCGACGTCGCCGACCGGATCGCCTATGCCGGTCCGGACAGCGACGACCCGCTGGCGTTCCACTGGTACGACGCCGATCGCGTCGTCTCCGGCCGGCGGATGGAGGACCACCTCCGCTTCGCCGTGTGCTACTGGCACTCGTTCAACTGGGACGGGTTCGACATCTTCGGCGCCGGCACCCTCGACCGCCCGTGGCACCCGACGTTCGCTCCGGCCGCCGATCCGCTCGAGGCGGCGAAGCAGAAGATGGCGGCGGCGTTCGAGTTCTTCGCCAAGCTCGGCGTGCCGTTCTACTGCTTCCACGATCGCGACATCGCCCCCGAGGGCAGCTCGTTCAAGGAGTCGGCGGCGCTGCTCGACGAGATGGTCGACGTCGCCGCCGAGCACCAGCAGCGCACCGGCGTCGAGCTCCTGTGGGGCACGGCGAACCTGTTCTCCAACCCCCGCTACCAGGCGGGTGCGGCCACCAATCCCGACCCCGAGGTGTTCGCCTACGCCGCGGCCCAGGTTGCCCACTGCCTCGAGGCGACGCACCGGCTCGGCGGCCACAACTACGTGTTGTGGGGCGGGCGCGAGGGCTACGACACCCTGCTCAATACGGACCTGGGCGGCGAGCTCGACCAGCTCGCCCGGTTCTTGACCCTGGTCGTCGAGCACAAGCACCGCATCGGGTTCACCGGCACGATCCTGATCGAGCCCAAGCCGTTCGAGCCGACCAAGCACCAGTACGACTACGACGTCGCCGCCGTGTTCGGCTTCCTGCAGCGCTACGACCTCGCCGACGAGATCAAGGTCAACATCGAGGTCAACCACGCCACGCTCTCCGGGCACGACTTCGCCCACGAGGTGGCCGCCGCCGCGGCGGCCGGGATCCTCGGTTCCATCGACGCCAACGCCGGTGACGACCGCCTCGGCTGGGACGTCGACCGCTTCCCGGTGTCGGTCGAGCAGATGACCCTCGGCATGATCGAGATCCTGCGCGCCGGGGGGTTCACCACCGGTGGGTTGAACTTCGACGCCAAGCTGCGTCGCCAGTCGATCGACCGCACCGACCTGTTCCACGGCCACATCGGCGGGATGGACACGATGGCCCGCGCCCTGCTCGCTGCGTCGGCAATCATCGAGGGCGGCGAGCTCGACGCCAACCGCGAGGCCCGCTACGCCGGATGGGACGGCGAGCTCGGCCGCTCGATCCGCGACGGCACGAGCGACCTCGCCGCGCTGCATGACCGCGCCTTCGACCACGGGGAGCCCACCCGTGTCTCCGGCGGCCAGGAGCGGCTGGAGAACCTCGTCGCCCGCTACATCGCCCGCGTGCGCTGAGGGCCGCGCCGTGCCGCTCGTCGCCGGCGTCGACTCGTCCACGTCCGCCACCAAGGTCGAGGTGCGCGACCTCGACACCGGGGAGGTCCTCGGGCGCGGCTCGGCCCCGCATCCTCCGACCCAGCCGCCCCGGTCCGAGCAGGACCCGACGGCGTGGTGGGCCGCGTTCGAGTCGGCGTGGGGCCAGGCCGGCGCTGCCGACGGTCACAGCGATCAGCGTCGCCGGGCAGCAGCACGGGATGGTCGCCCTCGACGAGCGCCTCGACGTGATCCGCCCGGCGAAGCTCTGGAACGACACCGAGTCGGCGCCCGACGCGGCGTGGCTGATCGATCAGCTCGCCGGCGGGCGGAAGGCGTGGGCCGACGCCTGCGGATCGGTCCCGGTGGCGAGCTTCACGATCACCAAGTTGTCGTGGCTCCATCGCTCCGAACCCGAGGCGTGGGCGCGGCTGGCTCACGTCCTCCTCCCCCACGACTGGCTGACCCACCGGCTCACCGGCCGGCTGACAACCGACCGGGGCGACGCATCGGGCACTGGGTACTGGTCGGCGGCCACGGGCAGCTACCGCTTCGACCTGCTGGCGATCGTCGACGCCGACCGGGACTGGTCGAGCGTCGTGCCCGAGGTGCTCGGTCCCCACGACACCGCCGGTGAGTGGAACGGCGCGCCGGTCGGTCCCGGGACGGGCGACAACATGGCCGGAGCCCTCGGGGTCGGGCTGCGCAGCGGCGACGTCGCCATCTCGATCGGGACGTCGGGCACCGTCTACTCGGTGTGCGATCAGCCGACCGCGGACGCCTCGGGCTACGTCGCTGGGTTCGCCGACGCCACCGGCCGCCAGCTCCCGCTCGTCTGCACGCTCAACGCCACCAAGGTCACCGACGCGGTGGGCCGCCTCGTCGGAGCCGGCCACGAGGAGCTCGACGAGCTCGCCCTCGCCACCCCGCCCGGGGCCGGCGGGCTGACCCTGCTGCCGTACCTCGACGGTGAGCGCACCCCGGACCGCCCGTCGGCTACCGGCGTGCTCGCCGGCATCCGCAGCGACGTGGACCGCGGCCAGCTCGCCCGCGCCGCCGTCGAGGGCGTCATCTGCGGGCTCCTCGACGGTCTCGACGCGCTCGCCGCGTTCGCGCCCGCGGACGGACGGCTGATCCTGGTCGGCGGAGGCGCCCGCTCGCAGGCATACCGGCAGGTGCTCGCCGACTTCAGCGGGCGGGCGGTGCTCGTCCCGCGCGGCGAGGAGCAGGTCGCGACCGGCGCGTGCGTGCAGGCCGCCGCCGTGGCCACCGGGGCCGAACCGGCGGACGTCGCCGACCGCTGGAGCCTCGGCGACGGCGAGGTCGTCGAGCCCGGGCCGGGCGCGGCCGCGGCCGCCGAGGTCCGCGCCGCCTACGCCACGCTCCGCGACGCAACGACGTAGCCGAAGTCACCTTGACACGGTTCGTGCCATCTTGGCATGATCCGTGCCATGAGTGCCGAGCCCGCCGAGCGCGCCGGCGTGTGGTCCGCTCATCGCGCCGACGTCGAGGCCCGCATCGTCGACGCCTACATGGACCTGCTCGAAACCGCCAGTCCGGGAGGCGCGCCGATGCCGGCCGTCGCCGAACGGGCGGGCGTGAGCGTGCGCACGCTGTACCGCTACTTCCCCAGCCGGGACGACCTCGAGCGGGCGGCGGCCGGCTGGCTCGAGCGGGGGACCCGCGAGGCGATGGCGAACACGCTGGTCGACATGACGACGGCCCGCCACTACCTGCGGCTGCTGTGGCCGGATCTCGCCGAGGCGCTTCCGGCGGTGCTCGTCCAGCACACGACGCCCGCCGGGCGCAGTCTGCGGGTGGCGCGCCTGGCGGGGAACCGGGCCGTCGTCGATCGGGCGCTCGACGACCGAGTGACCGGCGACCGGCGAGCGGAGGTCGTCGACCTCCTCGTCGCCGTCTCCTCGTCGTCGATGTTCCTCGAGCTCGTGGACCGGATGGGCCACGAGCCGGAACGGGCGGCCGACCTGGTCGCCGACTTGATCGAGCTCATCGTCGAGCACGAGACCACGTCACGGCGTTCCTCGGCCACGCAGGCCGGGGCGGCCGGAGAACCGGAGGGAACCCAGTGAGCATCACCACCGACACGGGCACCGAGATCACGTTCGTCCCGCCGGGACCGGGCACGTGGGAGCGGGACGTCTCCCACTGCTCCCCGTCGGCGACGCCGCTGTTCCGCCGGCTCGCCTCGACGACGATGCCGGCCGCGTACGCCGGCGTGTTCGAGCGCTGGGGCGCACCCCTCCAGACGATGGACGTTCGCTTCGTGAACGGCCGGATGTACCGGCGCCTGGTGCCGCTCGTCGGCGCCGACCGCACCGGACCCCCGCCGCCGCGGCCGGTGCTCTGGCTCGCCACCCGGCTGCACCCGGCGTTCCGCCGCCGCGAGCGTCTGGCCCGCAAGGCGCTCGACGAACGGCCGTACCTCGACGTCGTCGACGGCTGGCACGGCGGCGAGCGCGAGGACTGGGTCGACCGCAACCGGGCCCTGCAGGCCATCGACCCGGCCGGCCTCGACGACGCCGCGCTCGCCGACCACATCTCGACCCTCGACCGTCATCTCTTCGCCGGCTGGCACCGCCACCACGAGCTGCACGGCAGCGACCTCGGTCCGATCGGCGATCTCCTCGCCCACGGCCAGCAGTGGGGCCTCGACGCCGTCGCGTTGATGGACCTCCTGCGCGGCTCGTCGCCCGCCACGGGTGAAGGCCAGGAACACGGGCGCCGCATCGCCGTCACCCTCGCCGCGGCCGGCACGGATCCGGCCACGGTCACCACCATCGACGCGGTGCGGGCGGTGCCGGACGCAGCCGCCGCCCTCGACGCATACCTCGACCTGTTCGGCTGGCGGGTCGTTACGACGTACGACCTCGACGGGCTCACCGTCGGCGAGCTGCCGGGCGCCACGTGCGCGCTGATCCGGGCCTGCGCCGGCGGCGTGTCGACGGCTGCCGGTGGCGATCCGAGCGCGCTGCGGGCGCGGGTACCGGCCGGCGAGTGGGACTGCTTCGACGCCCTGCTCGACGACGCCCGGCGCGCCTACGGCATGCGCGACGACAACGGGCCGCTCACCGCGGAGTGGCCGATGGGGCTGCTCCGGCGGGCGTACCTCGAGGCCGGGGCACGGCTGGCGGGGTCGGGCCGACTGGCCGACGCCCGCGACGTCCTCGAACTCGACAGTCCCGAGGTCGTCGCCGCGCTGCGCGGCGATGACGTCGCACCCGACGCCGGCGAGGCCGCCCGCCGCGCCGCCGAGCGGCAGCGGGAGGCAGCTGCGGTCCCGCCCGACCTGCTCGGGCCGGCCGTCCCGCCGCCCGACACGTCGGTGTTCCCACCCGGCATCCGGCGGGTGATGAACATCGTCGTCACGGCCGTCGCCAACCTGGAGGTCGACCCGTCGGTCGAGGGGACGGACCTGCACGGCCTCGGCGTCGGATCGGGCGTGTACCGCGGCGTCGCTCGGGTGGCCACCGATCCCGATGCCGTCCTCGAGGCGATGGAGCCGGGCGACGTGCTCGTCGCCCCGTGGACGGCGCCGACGTACAACGCCGTGCTCGCGATCGCCGGAGCCGTCGTCGTGCAGGAGGGAGGACTGCTGAGCCACGCCGCGGTGATGGCGCGGGAGCTCGGCATCCCCGCCGTCATCGGCTGTCGGAGGGCGATGAACCTGATCGGCGACGGCGGACTGATCGACGTCGACGCCGACGCCGGCGAGGTCAGGTTGGTCGCCAGCGCGTGATCGACAACTGGGCGCGGACCGTCTCACGCACGTATCCGGGCGCGGACAGTCTCGGATTCCGGGACTCAGCGCGCCCAGATGGCCCGACGAGACGCTGCGCGCCCAGATGGGACCCGGCACGTACCCGTCCGGTCACCGTGCCCCCCCAGGGACTCGAACCCTGAACCAATGGGTTAAAAGCCCACTGCTCTGCCATTGAGCTAGAGGGGCGACAGTGGTCAACCGTACCGGCGTCAACCCGGCCAGAGCTTGGGCAGGGTGAGGATCCAGATCGTGGTGCCGAGGACGATCCCGCCGGAGATCGTCACCAGGGTGGCACGGAGCTCGAAGACGCCGATGCGGCTCTGGATGCCGAGCTGGAACAGGGCGGCGGCGTAGAGCACGACGGCGAGCAGGTACCGGTCGCCGATCGCCCCGGCGTCCTCGGCGCCGGTAGCCGCCAACTGTGCCCTCGTCTCGTACGCGGCCGCTTCGGCCGCCGACGCCAGGCGATACTCCGGCAGCTCGAACGGTGTCGTTGGGGCGTCCGGGTCGTTGAGCGGGTCGCTCGCCAACCAGGCGTCGAACGCCGGCTGCATCTCGTCGCGAAAGCGCTCTCGCAGCACCTCCGCCCGCGCGACTTCGCCCGAGGTGGTGGCGTCGATCCACTCGTGGTACGCGCTCACGTCGAGCAACGTCTGGTCGCTCGCCCGGTCGTCGGCGCGGGAGGCCTGCACCTGCAGGCGGGCCGCGGTCGCGTGACCGGCGTTCTCCCGGCTGGAGAACGCCGCCGACTGATAGGCGCACCACGCCGACAGCAGCGCCGCCGCCGCCAGCAGGATCGTGACGGCCAGCTCGAGTTGTCGCTCCCGCGGCGAATCGGCAACCTGCTCGGCACCGGTCGGCTCCTCGTCGCGAACGTCCAGGCTGCCAACGCTAGGCACCCCGCGCGGTGCCGAGCCGGAATGGCCCGCACCGCGCGGGGCGGCAGGAAACTAGAGGCTCCCGGCGACGTCCTGCAGCTGCGCCATCGCAACCGGCGCGTGCTGCTCCATCCCGGACTCCCTCATCCCGTCGCGATCGGCGACCGATTGGAACACAGCGTGTTGGGTCACCCTGGTGCCGCCATCCACCGCCTCCAGCGTGTGCCTCTCGAGGCAGACGTGGCCGGGCATGCCCTCGAACTCGAACGTCAGCACCAGCCGCTCGCCGTCCACGACCTCGTGGAACACACCGCGGAAGGCGTACTCGTTGCCGTCCTGGTCCACGTGCACGACCCGCCACGACCCGCCGGTGACCGGCTCCCACCGGTCCACCTTCGACGAGAGCTCGGCGGGTCCCCACCAGCGGACGAACAGGTCGGGCTCGACGTAGGCCCGCCAGATCGACTCGACCGGCGCGTCCAGCACCGCGGTGGTCGTCACTTCGTGGCTGCCGGGCTCGGCGATGAACGTGGTGTCGGGCGTGCTCATGAGGGTCTCCTTCGATTCCGAACGGACGGTCAGAGTTGACCACGAGGTGGCCCGGAACTCATCGCGCGTCCGATGCGGATGGCACCGGACATCGGTCACGGAGCTGGGCGGCTGTCGAGGATGCGGTCGTCGAGTCGCCGCCGCAGGTGGGTCATGACGGGCGTGAACCCGACGCCGGTCCAGAACGACGTCGACGTGATGTTGGCCGTGGCGAAGTGCAGGCAGGCGGCGGCATGGCCGTGGTCTCTGGCCCAGGCGAGGGCGGCGTCGACGAGCGCGGCGCCGGCTCCTGATCCGCGTTCGCCGTCGAGGACGGCGGTCGCGGCGATGTAGACGGCACCGTCCGGCACGTACAACGGCGAACCGAGTCCCGGGGCCACCGACAGGACGCCGATGTCGCGCCCGTGGCGGCGGGCGATCAAGAGGGCATGGTCGTCGCTCGCCAGCTCCGTCGCCAGCTGGGCCCTGACCGCGTCGGCCGTCGCGTCGTGCCGGTACGGGCGGAAGATCGGGCTGCGGGCATGGAAGACGGACTCCTCGTCGACGAGCCGGTCGACCAGGTCGAGCTCGTCCGGGGTCGCGGCGCGGACTTCGACCCCGCCCGGAGCACGTTGGGTGATGGGCGCCAGGTCCCGCACCGCGACCGCGCTGACCTGTCCGAACCCGAGCGCCATCCACGCGGACTGCGTCGCCGCCTCACCGACGGGGACATGGACGACGAAGTCGATGATCCCCCGATCGAGGGCGCGCCCGGCGAGGTCGGCGAACAGCGGCGCGTACACCGACAGGGGGTCCGCGTCATCAGCGACCGCGTGGCCGTGGACGAGGTGGACCGATGACCGCTCGGGCAGGTATCGGGCCGCCGGCGACCTCGGGTCGGGAGTCGACTCGAACGAGGTGAGGAAGCCGGCGAGCGCGCCCCCGTGGTCTCGCACCGTGGCACCGTCACAGAACGACAGCACTTCGCGCACCAGTTCCACCGCCCGCGCCGGGTCCTCGTACCCGGGAGGCAGCAAGGGGAACCGCTCGCGCTCGCGGGCGTGCCGGCGTGCGACCAACGCGGCGGTGGCATCGACATCGGCTGCGGTCAACGGGGCGACCTCGTACAAGGCCTGCGAGCCTCGCGCACGCCGGGACGGTCGGCCCACGGCGATTCTCCGGCCCTAAGGTCACGACGATGACTTCTGTCGCGGCGGCCGAGCGCGCGGCGCTGTGCGACCGGTTCCTCGAGGTCGGGCCGGATGCGCCCACGCTGTGCGAGGGGTGGACGACACGAGACCTCGCCGCCCACCTCGTCGTGCGCGAACGGCGGCCGGACGGGGCGGCCGGGATCGTGATCGGCCCGCTCTCGTCGTACGGCGAGAAGGTCCGGTTGGCCGAGGCCGAACGACCGTGGGAAGAACTCGTCGCCCGGGTCCGCGAGGGCCCGCCGTGGTGGAACCCGGCTCGGATCGAGCCGGTCGACCGGCTGGTCAACGGCCTCGAGTTCTTCGTCCACCACGAAGACGTCCGTCGGGCCCGGCCGGAGTGGAGCCCTCGCCGGCTCGGCCCGGACCTCGAGGACGCCCTCGCCCGTGCCATCGGCGGCGGGGGCCGGCTGCTCACCCGCAAGGCGGGCGTCGGGATCACGCTCGAACCCGACGGCCGCGAGCCGATGCGGCTGCGAGACGGCCCACCCGACGTGGTGATCCGCGGGCCGATCGGCGAGTGCGCGCTGTACCTCCAGGGCCGCAAGTCGGCGGCCCGGGTCGAGCTCGACGGTCCGCCCGACGCGGTCGCCCGCCTCGAGGCGGCGCCGCTGGGCCTCTGACCGCAATTGCGTTCCCCGGCCACGCCACACACTGCCTGCGCAGTTGCTGGCCGCTCGCTCGCTGGCGCTCTCTCGCTCGCATCATCACGAGAGCTGCACCTGTGACCGTGTGCGACCGATGACACGATTCCGCCCGGATGAGGGGGCGGGGGCGACTGTAGGTTGCCTCTCAATGAGTGAGCGAAGCGAACGCATGCCGGCCGAGCGAGCGCCAGCGAGCCGGACGGCGATGGGGCGTGGGGGCGCAGCCCCCACGGTGTGATGGCCGACTCGATCCATCGTCCCGCGGGCTCCGGAACATCGATCCTCGGCACCAGGGTGCTGCGCACCGAGGATCCCGAGCTGCTCACGGGAGCGGCGACCTACGTCAACGACCTCGACCTGCCGGGCAAGCTGCACGCCGCCTTCGCTCGCTCCGAGGTCGCCCACGCCGCCCTGCGGGCCGTCCACGTCGACGACGCCCTGGCCCTCCCCGGCGTGGTCGCCGTGTTCACCGCCGCCGAGCTCGGCGTGGCCCCGCACCACGGCTTCGTCGCCGTCCACGACGACTTCGCCCGCCCGCCGCTCGCCGACGGCGTCGTCCGCTTCGCCGGCGAGGCGATCGCGATCGTGATCGGCGAGACCGTCGCCGCCGCCGCCGACGGGGCCGCCGCGGTGTGGGGCGACTACGACCCGCTCCCGGTGATCACCGACCCCGAGGCGGCCTTCGCCGCCGACGCAACGGTCATCTTCCCCGCCCACGGGTCCAACCAGGCGCTCGTGTCCACCGACGCCGAGCCGGTCGACCTCGACGGTTCCGACGTCGTCGTCGTCCGCGGCCGGTACGTGAACCAGCGCATGGCCGTCGTGCCGATGGAGCCGAACAGCGCCGCCGCCGTACCGGGCGACGACGGCCGGCTCACGTTCTACGCCTCGACGCAGATGCCCCACGGACTGCGCGACCAACTGGCGGGCGCGCTCGCGATGGAACCCGCCGACGTCCACGTGATCGCCCCGCGCGTCGGCGGGGGCTTCGGCGGCAAGCCGGGGATCATCGTCGAGTACTCGGCGCTCGCCGCCGCCGCCCGCCACCTCGGCCGGGCGGTGACGTGGACCCCGACCCGCAGCGACGACCTCGTCGCCCAGCCCCACAGCCGGGGGCAGATCCAGTACGCCGAGGTGGGCTGCCGGCCCGACGGCACGTTCACCGGGCTCCGCGTACGCCTCGTCGGCGACGGCGGCGCTTATCCCGGCCTGGGCGCCTTCCTCCCGCCGGGGACCAAGCGCATGGCCAACGGCACGTACCGGTTCCCGGCGATCCAGTTCGACGTCGCCGTGGCGGTGACCAACACGACGCCGATGGGTGCCTACCGCGGCGCCGGCCGCCCCGAGGCGACCGCTCTCCTCGAGCGGCTCGTCGACCAGGCCGCGCACGAGCTGGACATCGACCCGATCGAGCTGCGCCGGCGCAACTTCCTCGCCGACGAGTCCTTCCCGTTCCAGACCCTGACCGGGCTGACGTACGACACCGGCGCCTACAACACGCCCCTCGACGTCGCCGCCGATGCGATCGGCTACGCCGAGCTGCGCCGGGAGCAGGCCGAGCGGCGGGAGCGCGGCGACCGGCTGGCCCTCGGGATCGGCGTCGCCGCCTACGTCGAGATCACTGCCGGCGGGGGCAACGGCGAGTTCGGCGCCGTCGAGGTCCACGACGATGGATCGGCCACGGTGCGCGCCGGCACGTTCTCCCACGGCCAGGGGCACCAGACCGCGTTCGCCATGCTCGTCAGCGACCAGACCGGGATCCCGGTCGACCGTGTCCGCCTCGTCGACGGCGATACCGACGTCGTCCCCCGCGGCGGGGGTACCGGTGGGTCGCGCTCACTGCAGCTCGCCGGCTCGGCGGTGCACAACGCGACAGCCGTTGTCGTCGACAAGGCGAGGCGACTCGCCGCCCATCTCCTCGAGGCGGCCGACGCCGACGTCGTCGTCGACACCACCGCCGGCACGGTCGGCGTGGCCGGGGTGCCGGCCCGGGCGTTGGCGTGGGCGGAGCTCGCCCGTCGCGCCGGCGAGGCGCCGGCGAGCGTGCTCGACGGCGCCTTGGCCGCCGAGGTCCAGTTCGACCAGGGCGACTCGACGTTCCCCTTCGGGACCCACATCGCGGCCGTCGAGGTCGACCTCGACACCGGCCTGGCCCGGGTCGTGCGCCACGTCGCCGTCGACGACTGCGGCACCGTGATCAACCCGCTCCTCGTCGAGGGCCAGCAGCACGGCGGCGTCGCCGCGGGCATCGGCCAGGCGCTCTACGAGGAGGTGCGCCACGACGCCGACGGCAACCCGCTCACGGCGACCCTCGTCGACTACGGGATCCCGACCGCCGCCGAGCTGCCGAGCTTCGACGTCCGCTCGACCGAGACCCCGACCCCGCTGAACCCGCTCGGTGCGAAGGGCATCGGGGAGGCGGCGACGATCGGGTCCACGCCAGCGGTGCAGAACGCGGTGATCGACGCGCTGGCTCACCTCGGCGTGCGCCACCTCGACCTGCCGTGCACGCCGGAGCGGGTGTGGCAGGCGATCCGTGCCGCCGAGGCCGGCACGCCCCCCGACCCGTGGCGGGAGCCGCCGGCCGTGTTCGACGCCCTGCGCGCCGGCGAGTCCGCCGACGAGGCATCGGTGAGCGCCGCCGAGGGCATCTGACCTCCCGTTCTTGCATCCAGCTGTGCCCCTCTGGGGGCCCAAGTAGATGCAAGAACACGCCAGGGGACTAGAACGAGCCCCATGACGTACGCCGAGATCCTGTACGACGTCGACGACCCGGTCGCGACGATCACCCTCAACCGGCCCGAGGCGCTCAACGCATGGACGGACACGATGGCCGGCGAGGTGCGCGATGCCCTCGGGCAGGCCGAGCACGACCCGGCCGTCGTCGGGATCGTACTGACCGGCGCCGGACGTGGCTTCTGCGCCGGCGCCGACATGAAGCGACTCTCGGTGCTGTCGGGAGCCGGCGGCGGTGGCGGTGGCGATGGCGAGACGGTCCTCAGCGAGGGGACCTCGTTGGAGCGGTCGACGCCGATGCCCGGTGACGAGTCGTGGGGCGAGGACCTCCGCGGTTCCTACACGTATCTGATGTCGGTGCCCAAGCCCATCGTCGCCGCGATCAACGGGCCCGTCGCCGGGATGGGCGTGCCGATCGCCCTCGCCTGCGACCTCCGGTTCATGAACGACGCGACCGTGCTCACGACCTCGTTCGCCCAGCGCGGGCTGGTCGCCGAGTGGGGCCTGTCGTGGCTGCTCGCCCGGCTCGTCGGGCCGGCCAACGCCCTCGACCTGCTCTACTCGGCTCGCCGCGTCGACGGCGTCGAAGCTGCCCGCATGGGCCTGGTCAACCGGGCCCTCCCCGCCGAGGAGGTGCTCCCCGCCGCCCAGGACTACGTGCGCGAGCTCGCCCGCACGTCGTCCCCCACGTCGATGGCGATCATGAAGCGGCAGGTGTACACCGAGCTCCACGCCGGCCTGGGAGCCGCCGAGCGCAACGCGGTGAAGCTGATGCGAGAGAGCTTCGATCGCCCCGACTTCGGCGAAGGCGTGGCCTCCTACCTCGAGCGCCGCGACCCCAAGTTCCCCCGCCTCGACTGACGTCAGCCGAACGGACCCTTGTGCCAGGGTCCCCAGATGGCGACGGAGTAACCGGTGCCCGACTGGATGTTGACGAACAGCGTGTTGAAGTCGGGGCTGAAGCGGGCGCCGGCGAACTCCTGACCCGGCTGGGTCGGATCGGCGTTGCGGGCGAAGTTGAACAACGTCCCTCGCCGGGTCAACCCGCGCAGGAAGTTGTCGCCCGCGCCGTCCTCGCAGAGCACGAGGGCGCCGGCGCGGCTGGCGGCGACGTTGTCGGGCAGATCGAGATCCGCGTCCGACGGCGCCTCGTACACCAGGCGCAGCGTGGCCGACTCGGGGTGGTACGACCAGACCTGGCCGCGGCCGGTGCCGAACCCCGTCGTGACCGGAGGTGTGCCTGCCCCGCCCTGGGTCGACGTGAAGTACACCCGGCCCCGGTCGGTGACGCAGCCCTCGAGCCGGCTGAACAGCGCCGCCCCCTGAGCGCGGCCCTGGTTGCCGACGGCGCTGATTGCCTGGTCGTTGGTCGTGCCGGGGGCGAAGGTGGGATCCGGGTCGTCGATGTCGACCCAGCGGACCCGGTAGGTCGCCCCGGCCGGCTGACCGAGGTGCAGTTCGGCGTTGTCCATGCCGCGCACGGCCAGCATCTGCAGACGGCCGCCGTCGGCGACGAACCCTGACCGGTGGGGCCGGTTCGGCGGAAGGTAGCGGTAGAAGCCGGACGGGAAGCCGAAGTTGTCCTCGGTGAGGTAGATCGCCCGGCCGCTCGGCGACGCCGCCGCCGCCTCGTGGGCGAAGCGCCCGGCGGCCCGGATCGGCCTGGCGCGGGACACTCGGCCGGCGGGCACCTCGAACAGGTAACCGTGCTTGCGCATGCCGGTGTTCAGCACACCCGTGAAGTCCGCGCCGACGTCGTCGCCGTTGATCGTCTCCTCGCACGTGATCCAGCTGCCCCACGGCATCGGCCCGCCGGCGCAGTTCATCTGGGTGCCGCTGAGCGACACGAACGCGCGGTGCACGTGGCCCCGCCCGTCGACCTCGATCGTCGCCGTGCCGCCCTTGGCGAGCGGGTCGTAGCCGGCGTCGGGATCGCCGAGCACCGGGTCGGTGTTCGGGGGCACCGACGGCTGGCCGGTGTTGCCGTTGATCTCGTGGTTGCGGACGATGATCGTGCGCCCGTGCCGGCCGCGGAACGTGGCCATGCCGTCGTGACGGCCGGGCAGCGTCGAGCCGTCGTCGAGCACCACACCCCGGGGATGGAAGCTGCGGTACTTGAAGCCGGACGGCAGCTCCAGCCGGATCGCGCCGTCGCGCCGGTCGGCGACCGGCGCCAGCGGGCCGTAGCCGGTGCTCCTCGGCCGGCCCCTGCCGGCGTGGGCGACGAACCCTTCGAACGGCCCGGCCACCACCAGCCCGAGGGCGCCGGCAGCTCCCCCCTTGATCAGCGTGCGTCGAGTGAGATCACTCATCGTTTCAACCTCCCCAGGTCTGAAGCGGGCGACGTTAGCCGCCGGATACCCGTGGTTGAATGCCGCCATGCACCGATGGGACGAGGCGACCGACCTGCTCGCCCACTCCGTCATCGGCTACGCGATCGAGCGGCTGAGGATGCCCAAGGACCCGACGTGGGGCGCCCGGCCGGCCGAGCAGCTCGCTGCCGCGCTCGAGGGTGCGATCCGCCCGGACGGGATCGGCGGGCACGAGGCCCTGGCGCTGTTCCGCGACGTTCTGATGCACGCCTGCCGTCCGATGGACCACCCGATGAATCTCGGGCACGTACCGACGGCCCCGACGCCGGCGGCCAACCTGTTCGACCTCGTCGTCAGCTCGTCGAGCATCTTCGCCGGGTTGTGGGAGGGCGGGGCGGGGGCGATCGCCGCCGAGAACCAGGCTCTCCAGTGGATCGCCGGGCTAGCCGGCTTCCCGGCCGGCGCCGGCGGCTGTTTCGTGACCGGCGGGTCGGCGGCCAACCTGTCGGCGCTCGTGACCGCCCGCCACCACGCCCGCACCGCGCGGGGGGAACCACCCGGCGGCCGCTGGCGGTTCGCCACGACCGCCGAGACCCACGCCTCGGTCCACGCCGCGGCAAGAGTGATGGACGTCGACGTGGTGCCCGTGCCGCCCGACGAGGTGGGCCGGATGACCGGGGCCGCCCTGCGGGCGACCATCGACGAGCATGGCGACGACGGCGTGTTCGCCGTCGTCGCCAACTTCGGCACGACCAACGCCGGCGCCGTCGACGAGCTCGACGCGGTGGCCGACGTCTGCCAGGAGCGCGGACTGTGGATGCACATCGACGCCGCGTACGGCGGCGCCGCGCTCTGTGCGCCGTCGACGGAGGCGGTCCGCACGGGGTTCGAGCGGGCCGACAGCTTCGGGATCGACCCGCACAAATGGATGTTCGCCCCGTACGACTGCGCCGCGCTCGTGTACCGCGAGCCGATGCTGGCCGCCGCCGCCCACGCCCAGCACGGCGCGTACCTCGACACGGTGAGCAGGGACGAGTGGAACCCCAGCGACTTCGCCTTCCACCTGTCACGACGGGGCCGCGGCCTCCCGCTGTGGTTCAGCGTCGCCACGCACGGAACCGACGCCTACACGGAGGCGGTCGAGACGACGCTCGAGGCGACCCGCTGGCTCGCCGATCAGCTGACCGAGCGGGAGGGGTTCACCCTGCTGCTCGAGCCGCAACTGTCCGTGGTCCTGTTCGGGATCGAGGGGTGGGACGACGAGCGCTACCTGGAGTGGAGCACGAGCCGGGCGCGGGCCGGGCTCGCGCTCGTCCTGCCGACGACCTGGCACGGCGAACGGTGCTTCCGGATCTGCATCGTCAACCCGCTGACGACGAAGGAGATGCTCGCCGAGATCCTCGACGACATGGCGAGCTACAAGGGCACGAGCTGACGCCGTCGCAACGGGCGTGCGGTCACGGCGAGCCGACCAGGGCGCGGACTCGGCCCACCGGCCGGCCGTGGCCGAGGACCGGTTCGACGAGGACGTCGGCGGCGAGCTCGACGCCCAGCGCGCGGCAGGACGGCCACGGTGACCGGGGCGCGTGCCCGTCCCGCCCCGTCGGCGATCTTGACGGCGACGGCCCGCCCGTCGGGCAGGGCGGCGACGTGGACGCCCTCGGCGCCGTCCTTGGCGAGCAGACCGGGCACGAGGCGCATCAGCCGAGTCACGTCGCGGGTCGGGCCGCCGACCATCTCCGGGTGACCGGTCATCGCGGCGTGCACCTGGTGCCCGTCCACCGCCAGCCGTCGTACCGCGGCGGCGAGCGCGGAGAGCGACACCGTCGGCGCCGGCGCGCCGCACCCGTCGATCCCGACGTGCTCGGCCGGCCCGGCTTCCGCGCGCAGGTCGTCGAGGATGCGCCGCTGGACCGGGTGATCAGGGTCGATGTAGCCGGCGGTGGGCCAGCCGTTGATCACGGCCGTCGCCAGCATGCCGGCGTGCTTGCCGCTGCAGTTCTGGATGATCGATGAGGCGTGCCCGCCGGCCCGCACGACGGCGATGCTCGCCTCGGGGTCGAGGGGCAACGTCGGTGTGTTGTCGAGATCGCCCGGCCCGAGCCCGGCCCCGGCGAGGATCTCGGTGACGGCGGCGATGTGCTCGGGACGCCCGTCGTGACTGGCGCACACGACGGCGAGCAGGCGGTCCTCGAGGGTGAGCCCGGCGCCGACCATGCTCGCCGCCTGCAGCGGCTTCAGCGCTGACCGCGGGTAGATCACGACGTCGGGGTCGCCGGCCGACCAGGCGACGGTGCCGTCGGAGTCGAGGGCGACGACGGCCCCGTGGTGGACGCTCTCCGGGAAGCCGCTGCGCTCGGTGATCGCCACCGGCACGAACGTGTCGATCATGCAAGGATCTCGGCGACAATGCGAGCGAGCGAGCGCCAGCGAGCGAGCGGCCAACAACGGCCTGCGTGGCCGGGGAACGCCATGTCGGTCACTTGTCCCGGGCCCGACGGATCTTTGCCGCTCGTTTCCAGACCCGGTGGTGCCGGACGTCGGTGAGATCGCTCTTGATGACCTGGTGGCGATCGCCGGACTCGCTGATGATCGCCTGCGCCATCGCCGCCGCGGGAAGGGCCAGGATCGCGCCGACGGCGCCGAAGAGCGCGATCCCCCCGAGGGCGGCTCCAAAGGCGAGCGCCGGGTGGACCTCCATGGTGCGGGCGGTGATGCGCGGGGAGAAGACGTAGTTCTCCACCTGCTGGTAGAAGACGATCGCGACCAGCACGATCGCCGCCTTGAACGGCGAGTCGAGGAACGTGAGGAGCACGGGCAGGGCGCCGGCAAGGTACGTGCCGACCACCGGCAGGAACTGGCTGACGACGCCCACCCACACCGCCAGGGCCACCGGCGCCGACGTGCCCAGGGACTGGAACACGATCCAGTGGAAGAACGCCGAGATGAGAGCCAGCAGGGCGCGGGAGTAGATGTAGCCGCCGGTCTTGTCCCCGGCCAGCTCCCAGATGCCGAGAACCCGCTCCTGGCGGGCCGGCGTGAGCCGGCTGCAGATCGCCCTCCGCATCTTCGGCCCGTCGGCGACGAGATAGAAGGCGAACAGCAGAACCGTCAGGACCTGCAGCATCACGCCGAGGGCGGCGACGGAGAGGTCGACGACCTCGTCCCGCTGGTCGCGGATGAACTCCTGCACCGGCCCGTCGGGGTCGTTGAAGTCCTCGATCACCTCGTTGGCGTCGAGGTTGGTCCCGAAGGTGTCGTTGATCGTGTTGACGGTGTCGGTGATGTACTGCTCGGAGTTGTCCAGCAGGTCGGCGACCTGGGAGAAGACCAGCGTGCCGATGGCGACGACGAACACGAGGAAGGCGAGCAGGGTGCCGAACAGCAGCAGGGCGGTGGCGGTCCCGCGCCGCCAGCCTCGGCGGGCGAGCCGGTTGACACCGGGCTCGAGGGCGAGGGCAAGGAAAACCGAGATGGCGATCAGCAGGAACAGCCCGCTCAGCTGGCCCCAGAAGAAGCGCACCACGAACGTGGCGAGGAACCCGGCCCAGAACACCGCGACGGCGGGAACGACCCAGCGGGGCACCCGGCGCGAGTCCGCGTCGGCCGCGTCCTCCGTCCCGGCCGGCACGGCCGCGTCGGATCCCGGGACCAGCTGCTCCGGCGGCGGGCGGAGCGGGCGGAGCTCACCGGGCTCGGGCTCCCTCGGATCGGGCTCCCTGGCCATCAGTCTGTGAGGGCTGCGCCCCCACACCCCATCGCCGGTCGGCTCGCTGGCGCTCGCTCGTCCGGCGTGCGCTCGCTTCGCTCGCTCACCGGGGGGAGGTTATGCCGCCCCGGGTCGAACGGGAAGGACAGCCGCGAGCGCCGGGGCGAGGTCGCCGCGACCGGTCGTCTCCACGTGGCCGAGCTCGAGCCAGCGCGCCATCGAGGCCAGCTCGCCGGCCAGCCCGGCGGCGACTTCGGCGGGTTCGACCTCGGGCTCGACGTGGGCGGCCTGGACGAGGAGCGTCCCCGTGGCGCGGTCCGCCTTGAGATCGACCCGGCCGACCAGGTGGCCGTCGAGCAGGAACGGCAGCACGTAGTAGCCGTACACGCGCTTGGGCGCGGGGGTGTAGATCTCGATGCGGTACCGGAACCCGAACACGCGCTCGGTGCGGTCGCGGTTCCACACGAGAGAGTCGAACGGGCTGAGCAGCGCCCCGCCCGCGACCCGCCGCGGAACGGTTGCGTCAGGGTGGACGTAGGCGCGTTGTTTCCAGCCCTCCACCTGGGCTGGGACCAGCTGACCCTCCTCGACGAGCTCGGCGACGATCGGGCGGCAGGCGGGAAGGCGCTGGCGGTAGTAGTCGGCCAGGTCGCCGAGCGTGCCCACACCGACTGCCCGAGCGGCGATCAGGAGCAACTCCTTGCGGGCGTCGTGCTCGGTCGCCGTGGGCGCGGCCAGCACGGCCGCGGGGAGCACCCGCTCGGGGAGGTCGTAGATCCTGGCGAAGTCGCGCGCCCGGCGGGTGACGGCGAGCTGGCCGGTTTCGAACAGGAATTCGAGGGCGGTCTTGGCGTCGTCCCAGTCCCACCAGGACCCCTTGGGGCCTTCACGCGTACTGACGTCGGCGGCGACCACCGGGCCCTCGTCGCGGATCCGGGCGAGGACGCCGTCGACGAAGCCGTCCCGGCGGTCCGCCATCTCGCGGATCACCCGCCACCCTCGCGTCTGGACCGACTCCATCCGCCAGCGGAACAGGCGGTGCTGGTCGGCCGCGATGTGCGATGCCATGTGGCCCCAGTACTCGAACAGCACGCCGTCGCGGGTGGCGTCGGCGATCATCGTGCGGGGGTGCGGACCGAGGCGGGCGAAGAGGGGCAGCTCCTGGCTGCGGACGAGGACGTTGACCGAGTCGATCTGGATCAGCCCGATGCGGTCGAGCACGCGGCGCAGGTGGCGGCGGTCGACCCGGCCGGCCGGGCGACGGTCGGTGAAGCCCTGGGCGGCCAGGGCCATCCGGCGGGCCTCGTCGGCGGAGATGTCGACCGTCATCGGGGCCGTCATCGGAGCACCTCGTTTCGATGCGAGCGAGTGAGCGCCAGCGAGCGAGCGGCCATCAACGGCCTGCGTGGCCGGGGAACGCAGTGACAGCATGGCGCCGGCAGAACTCCCCGACGGCGGCGAGGAAGCGGTCGACGTCGTCGTCGGTGACGTCCATGGTGAGGGCGAGGTACCCGCGAGGGGCGAGGTAGAACCCCGCTTCGAGGAGCTCGAAGAAGAACAGCTCGCGCCAGCGCGGGTCGGCGCCGCGCAGGTCGGCGGGAGTGCGCACCGGGCCGGGGGCGGGATGGACGTTGACGAACGATCCCCAGCCGGTGGCGCTGAACGGGAGCGGCGAGTCGCCGAAGACGTCGTTCAGGCCGTCGCGGAGGGCGTCGCCGCGCTTGTTGACGGTCGTGAGGGTCGCGGCGTCGATCAGGGTCTCGTGGACCGCGGCGCCGACCGCCATCGTGAAGGCGTTGTTGTTGAACGTGCCGCCGTGGGCGAGGCCGCCGGCCCGCGGGTCGAACGCCGCCATCAGGTCGCGCCGGCCGCCGAAGGCACCGAAGGAGAACCCGCCGGCGAGGTACTTGCCGAGCGTCGTCAGGTCGGACGTGATGCCGAGCAGCTCCTGCGCGCCGCCGACGGCGAGGCGCGACGTCATCACCTCGTCGAAGATCAGCACGCTCCCGCTCGCGTCGGTGAGCCGGTGGAGGGCGGTGAGGAAGGCGGGGTCGGCGGGGATGCAACCGGCCGCCCCCATCATCGGCTCGACGAGCACGGCGGCGACCCGTTCGCCGGCCGTGCCGGTGAGCTCGGCGGTGACTGCGGCGACGTCGTTGTACGGGAGCACGGCGAAGTCGAACGGTGCCCGCAGCGGGGCGGCGGCGGGGGTGAAGTTGAGCAGCCCGCCGTGGTAGGCGCCGTCGAACACGACGATCCGCTCGCGGCCCGTGGCGTGGCGGGCGGTGAGCAGGGCCATGAGGTTGGCCTCGGTGCCCGAGTTGGTGAAGCGAACCTGCTCGATCGACGGGAAGCGGGCGACCACGGCCTCGGCGAACGTCACCTCCGGCGCGGAGGTCGCCCCGTACGACCACCCCCGGTCGAGGACGGCGCGCACGACGTCGGCGACCTCCCGTCGGCGGCCGAGCAGCCCGGCCGAGTAGTCGCCGAGGAGGTCGAGATAGGTGTGGCCGTCGACGTCGTGGAGGTGGGCGCCGTCGGCCCGGTCGACCCGGAAGGCGAACGGCTCGAAGTGGAGGACCGAGCGGGTGTTGCCACCGGGCATCACGCGGGCGGCGCGCTCGGCCAGCTCGGCGCTGCGCGGGTGGGTGGTGACGTAGCGCCGCTTGGCCGCGGCGACGGCGTCGTCGAGGGGGGTGCCGACGGTCATCGGCGCCCGACACTACTGATGCCGGGTTCACCGCGATCGTTCGAGATCTGTTCGGTCGTCGGTCGTGCGCACGGGGCCTGATCCACGACAACACGGGATTTCCCCGATGGGAAGCCCAGCGGCCGTTCATTATGTTGGGCCTAGTTACCCACGGGTAACCACCGTCGTGGGGGACGCCCATGGGCGTCGTGCGATCTGAACTTGAGGGAGTGGGTCCAACTGAATCCGAACGCTGCCGTGCTCGAGCCGACAGGTGATGTCTCGGGACCGGTACCGCCGGACACGGCCCGGATGGCCGAGCGCGACCACGAGTTGCGCGCCGCGCTGTACGGGATCGAAGCGGTCGCTCGAGGTTTGTGCCACCACCGGGACGAGCTCGCCAGCGCGCAGGTCGACGAGCTGATGAACGGCTTGGTCGCCGAGATCCGGCGGGTCCGGGGACTCGTGGCCGGGCGAGTCGGCACACCGCGCACGTTCGACCTCCGGGCCGCGATCCTTCCGGTGATCTCGTGCGCCCAAGCCTCCGGTGACGATGTGCATTGCACCGTCCCGTCCGGCGTCGACGTGGTCGGCAGACGCAACTGCACGGCGCAGGTCCTGCTGGCGTTGCTCGAGAACGCCCGCAAGCACGCCCCGTCGTCATCGGTCGAGCTACGCGTCTTCGAGCTCGGTGACGCCGTGGAGCTGCACGTCGAGGACCGCGGGCCCGGAATCCCAGAATCGCTGCGTCGGCGGGTGTTCGAGCGCGGCGTGCACGGTGCGAACAGCACCGGCTCGGGGCTCGGGCTCTGTGTCGCCCGGCGGCTGATGGCCGAGCAGGGAGGGACGATCGACGTCCGCTCCCGCCCCGGTGGCGGCACCTCGTTCGTGTTGCGGTTCTCGTGCCCTGCACCGCGATGACCGCCCGGGTGCTGATCGTCGAGGACCACGTGCTGGTCGCCGTCGGGCTCCAGCTGGCGCTCTCGGCACGGGGCTGGGAGGTCGAGACGACGGATGGCCCGAAGGCTTCCGACGTGATCGAGCTCGCCCGCCGCTTCGAGCCGCAGATCGTGCTGCTCGACATCGGGCTGGGAGAGGGTGTTGGCAGCGGGCTCGATCTGATCGCCCCGCTGTGCGACACCGGCGCCGCGGTCGTGATGCTCACCGCCGAGACCCGTCGGGCCGTGCTGGCCTCCTGCCTCGAGGCGGGAGCGGCCGGCTGGATCGGGAAGGGCGCGTTCCTCGACCAGGTCGTGAACACCCTCGACGACGTGCTCGCCGGCACGCCGCTGGTCGGGTGTGCGACGCGTGAGGCGATGATCGACGAGCTCCGCATCGAGCGGGCCGGCCTGCGCAAGGCGCTCACGCCGTTCGAGCGGCTGACGATGCGGGAACGTGAGGTGCTCGCCGCACTCGTCGACGGGCTCTCCGCCGAGGAGATCTCGGAGCATCAGTTCGTTGCTCTGACGACCGTGCGCTCACAGATCCGGGCCGTGCTGCAGAAGCTCGGTGTGCGCTCGCAGCTGGCCGCCGTGGCTCACGCGAATCGGGTCGGCTGGCAGTCCGACCGCCCCTCGCTCGCCGTCGCCTGAGACTCCAACTCGCCATCGTGATGGCGGGGTAAGAAATGGAGCATCCCCACTCCGAGGAGCGGGGATGCTCCGATCGCGGCCGGATCACCGTCAGAGGCCGCCATGCCTCCGATGCTGGGCACGCTCGGGCTACCCGCCAACAGTCCAGCGTGCCGAGTGATCCGTCACCCGGATAGGAGACGGGCTAGGCCGCGACCTGCGACCAGCCTCGCTGAAGGACTGCCGGAACGAATCCTCAATCCTGATGAATCTGGGTGACCGGCGCGACTACCTCGCCGGCCGGAGGCTTGACCACACGCCACCCTTGTGGCGGTGCGCAGGAACCGATGATCCCCCTTCGGGCTTCGCATCCATGCAGACGACGATGCACACGCCGACGAAGGCGAGCAGGAAGCCGAGGATGGCTCCTTCGAGGGTGCGGTTCCTGCTGGCTCCGACGATCGCGCCGACAATTGCGCCGACCGGGAACATGAACACGAGCGGTGCCATCAGACGCCCAGGCTCGCTGCACAGCGGGCCAACTGCGTCCTCAACTTTGACGAATCGCGAGTGATTCGTCGGTCGGAAGTGGCCGCCGATTCCGAGACCAAGGTCCCGGGACCAAGGTCCCGACTTCACACCGGAATCCCCAGGTCGGAATACGTGCAGCCACCGCCACCTTGACCTTGTTACCAATGAGTAACTTGGAAGAGAGAGTGTACGGGATGCAAGCGGGTTCGATCCTCGAGGATGACATCGGGGAGGTCCTCGGTCCGCATCGAACGACTTTCGCTCCGGCACGGCGGGCCGAGCGCGACCACGAGCTGCGCGCGGCGCTGTTCGGGATCGAGGCAACCGCGGAGGGCCTGAGTCGACACCGTGAGCAGATGGCCTCCCGGCAGGTCGACGAGCTGACGGCGTGCTTGCTCGCCGAGATCCGGCGGGTGCGGATCCTGTTCGATGGTCCCGCCGCCACGCCGTGCACGTTCGATCTCGGCGATGCAATCCGACCCGTTGTCGCCTGCGCAAGGGCATCAGGGCTCGACGTCACCTTCTTCCTGCCACCCGGCGTGGAGGTCGAAGGCTGCCGCGAGAGCGCGGCGCAGGTCCTCGTGGCCCTGCTCGACAATGTCCGCCAGCACGCCGGATCATCTCCCGTCGACGTGCGCGTCGCCGTGTTCGCCGACGTGATCGACATCGTCGTCGAGGATCGCGGGCCGGGCATTCCCGTTCCGGTGCGCTGCCACGTGTTCGAGCGCGCGGTGACAGGCGACGAGAGCCCCGGGTCGGGACTCGGCCTGCACATCGCCGACCGGTTGATGTCCGAGCAGGGCGGATCGATCTCGATCCGTCCCCGTCGCGGTGGGGGCACGACGTTCGTGCTGCGCTTCCGGCGCCCATTGCCATGACCGCGCGAGTGCTCATCGTCGAAGACCACGCCCTGGTCGCGATCGGACTCCAGCTCGCGCTGTCGGCGCGCGGCTGGGAGGTCGAGACCACAGACGGCCCGACCGCCGCTGATGTCATCGAGCAGGCCAGCCGGTTCCAACCGCAGGTCGTGCTGTGCGACATCAACCTGGGCGAAGGGGTCGGCAGCGGCATCAACCTCGTCGCCCCGTTGTGCGCCACCGGCGCCCACGTGGTGATGCTCACCGGTGAGACCAGGCGCACCGTGCTGGCTGCGTGTCTGGTGGAGGGGGCCGCCGGCTGGGTCGGCAAAGACACGTTCCTCGACCAGGTCGTCGGCGCGCTCACCGACGTGCTCGCCGGCACGCCGCTGATCGGCTGCACCGCCCGGGAGGCGATGATCGACGAGCTGCGCATCGAGCGGACCGGTCTGCGCAAGGCGCTCACGCCGTTCGAGCGGCTGACGATGCGGGAGCGCGAGGTGCTCGCCGCGCTGATCGACGGCCTGTCCGCCGAGGAGATCGCCGAGACCCAATACGTCGCGCTGACGACGGTGCGCTCGCAGATCCGGTCGGTGCTGCAGAAGCTCGGCGTGCGCTCACAGCTCGCCGCCGTGGCCCAGGCGAACCGGGTCGGCTGGCAACCCGAGCGCCGCGAGCTCGCCGTCGCCTGACGCACTATGTCCCGAGTTGAAGCGCGACGACGTATCCGCTGATCAAGCCGAGCACGAGGGCCCAGTGAGCGGCGCCACAGCACGAGTGACAGAGGCGAGGTATAGCGGCTCGTTGCCCGCGCCAGCCTTCAACAGAACCGGTCTACGTCCGCGTGTGGGGTGAAAGCCCTGACGCCGAGGGGCTTGTCGGTTGCTCGAGTCCGTCGTCCTTGCTCCACGCCGCGTCCTGAACCGGCAGAGAGCTTCGATGGGTGCTTCACCTATTCCAGCCTGATGCGCCCGAGCGCGTTGGCGGGAGCCCAACCGCGCTCTCAGCGGCCTCACTCGGTCGGCGGTGGCCGCTGTTCGGGTGGATCACGGCGGCGGGGTTTCTTGTTGTGTTTGGACTTGTCGCGGTTGTGGGGGCGGCATTCGATTTGGCCGTCGTCGTGGGAGGTGAGGCCTCCTTCGGCATACGGCTGGATGTGGTCGACGTCGCAGTTGTCGGCTGGTTCGTCACAGCCGGAGGGGTGCTGGCAGTGGCGGTCGCGGACCTCGATGGCCCGGCGTAGGGCGCCGGTGAACCGGCGCCGGCGTGACACAGAGATGACCCGGTCGGGGCCGTCGAACACGACCCGTTCGAGGTCGGCCTCCGCCAGGAGCGGCACAACCTGGCCGGGAGCCACGACGGTGCCGGCGGCCAGCTCACAGACCCGAGCGAACGAGGTCTCGCCGACCAAGACGGTGATCAGTGGGCGGGGCCGGAGCCCGCCCGGGGCCGCGGTGCGGGAGCGGTGAGCCATCTCGACGAGCGCGTCGGCGCGCCGCTGCCCGAGAGTCCGTAGCGCACCGTTCTTCTTGTCTTGCAGGTAGAGCTGGCGTTCGAGCCGGTCGAGCTCGGCCTTGAAGGCGGCTCCACCGACTGGGTCAAGCAGGGCGCGCACATCGACGACGCCGTCGATGGTCTTGGCCGCCGAGGCGTACCGGCCGGCGTGCAACCTGGCGGCTTCGTCCTCGGTGCCGGCGGAGTCGGCGCGTTGGCGCCAGTAGTCGACCATCCGGCAGGCGTCGGGGAACCGCAACAGCTGGCACTGCTCGACCAGGGTCGCCTCATGATCGGCGAACTGGGCGGTGCGGGCGCCGTGGTTGGCGCGTGCAAGCAGGTCGACGTGGTCGGGCGAGAGCGCCCCCGACGCCACGGCGGCGGCGGTGTGGGGCATCGAGCGCAGCTGACGGGCCCGCCGCAGCTCCACCTTGGCCGAGCCGACGGACATCGACGCCTCCCGGGAGAGCCGGTGGGCGGCGGTCTTGGATCCGTCGTCGGCCCACACTGCCCGCCCGTCCCAGGCCGAGATCAGCTTGGCCCGCAGCGCCGCCAACCGGTGCGACTGGCGCTGCACCGACACCACCAGCTCGTGCAGCTCGCCGTCGCTCAGCTCGTCGGGGTCGAGCTCGAACAGGTCACCGAGATCGGTGTCCAGTCGGTCGGCGAGCTCGGTCCCCATGCCGTACACCTTATCGAACGGGTGCGCGACTCAACATACACCTGTTTGAAAAGCCAACATGGCGACGGGAGCCGCGTTCAGCCGGCTCAGCGATCAAGTGGCGGCCACGTCTCGGCTCGTGAAGGAGGCGGTGGCGATGGCGACGATCACGGCGAGGTAGGCGAAGAGGGTTACCAGCGCGATCATCGGTGGGCGGTCGAACTCGACGTCCGTGAGTGGCGTCCACGGCACGACCGTGGCCACGTTCTCGCCGATCATGTGGCGGGCCCAGCCCGGCCGGAGGGCGGCGATCGTGCGCTCGACGACGAGCGCCCAGGCGGCCATGGAGATCAGCGCGGCGCTGGTGTTACGGCCGATGGTGGCGACACTGACCGCGACCACAGCGACGAGTGCGGTGACGAGCGAGATGCGGGCCATCGCCGCGACCAGCCCGACCCACCAGGCACTGTCGGTTCCGTCCGTGGTGCCGTGGAGGAGTGCGGCGGGAAGCGCCGAGGCGAGGAAGGCGACCTGGAGTGCGAACCCGATGAGGAAGGCGAGGATGCCGGCGGACCCGGTGCGAGCAGCGTGCAGCCGCAGGCGCGACGGTTCCCACGTCAACGTCGTGGTGATCGTGCCGGCGCGCCATTCGGCGCCGGCCACTGAAGCGCCGCAGATCGCCGCGCCGATGACGAGGAACACGGCCGCCGTGAGCAGGAGCGAGTCGCCGCCCCCGCCGCCGGAGCTCCACCACGTCGCCATGTGCGCGGGATGATCCGTCGTGCGCCCCAGTTCGACGGGGTCTCCGCTGGACAGGTAGATGACCACGCCGCTGAACGCGCACATCAGCAACGCGAGGGCGATCATCCAGCGCACGAGCCGGCGGTGCAGGGCGCGCCGCATCTCCACGCCCAGCAGGTGCACAAGCTTGGTGTTCATGCCGCGACCTCCTCGGTCTCCCGTCCGGTGATGCTCAAGAACAGATCCTCCAACGACACCGCATCGGGCCGCAGCTCGTTGACGTACAGCCCGGCCTCGGCGAGCATCCTCGTGACGTGAGCCGCCGTCGCTCGGTGCGATGCCGACTCGCAGCAAACCGCCATCGTCATCGACGACGAGACCAGCCCTGCGCAGCACCCGCGACGCGGTGATGAGGTCGTCGACACCGACGAGCATCGACGGGCGAGCGGCGGCGGCGAGCACCTCGTCGACGCACCCGGAGAGCACGAGCCGTCCGTCGTCGATGATCGCCACCCGATCACACGTCTGCTCGACCTCGCTCAGAAGGTGGCTCGACACGAACACCGTGCGACCCTCGGAGCCGAGCTGACGGAGCAATTGGCGGATCTCGCGGATACCGGCAGGGTCGAGTCCGTTGACGGGCTCGTCGAGCACGAGCAGCGCCGGGTCCTTCAACAAGGCCGCGGCGAGACCGAGACGCTGGCGCATCCCGAGGGAGTACTTGCGCACCTTCTCGTCAGCCGGCTCGAGGAGTCCGACGGTCGTCAGGGTCTCCTCAACCCGGCGGGGACCGATGCGATCGATCGCGCCGAGCAACTCGAGGTTCTCCCTCCCGGTCATCGTCGGGAACAGCGCCGGGGTTTCGACGATCGCCCCGATGCTCGGCATCGTCGCAGCCAGACCGAGCGGCGAGGGATGCCCGAGCACCGCAAGGCGACCGGCTGTCGCCGACACCAGACCCAGCAAGCAGCGGATCGTCGTCGTCTTGCCTGAGCCGTTCGGGCCCAGGAAGCCAAACACGCCGCCCTCCGGCACGACGAGGTCGAGACCGCCCACGGCAACCTTGGGTCGGCCACGCCAGCGCCGGTACTCCTTGCGCAAGCCTTCTATCTCGATCACGGGAGCCATGGACAGACAGACGTCCGGCGCGTCGCCGCGGGTGACAGCCGGCAGCGTGACCGATGGCACGGACACCTCGCGTCGTCAACGTCAGCGGCGGCCGCGCACCTCGACGGAAGACGAGGACCAGAGCCGCAGTGCAGACGTTCCGCGTGGTGCGAGTTAGCGCGAACGATGCCCGTCGCCAGTGCGCGGCGTCATACCTGGATCGTGACGTAGTGACCGTTGTTCAAGCAGCCCAGCCGAGTAGCGGCGCGGAAGTTCTCGCACCGCAAATCCCCGCTGGGGGGATGACCACGCCTGTAGCTCCGTTCCCCCAGCGGACGGCAACCGAATACCGGCAGTCGAGGACCCGATGCCGGAGCGACGACGGGACGACTACCCCGAACTACGTGCGCTTCATGGCGACGTCGCAGGAGACGCTGATCCTGCACCGGCGTCTGGCCCAGAGTAAATCGCTCAGGTGTGAGCGGTGGCGGATCGCTCCAAACCGACCGTCGCGACGTCGGTCGTCATGCCTGGTGCCCGACCGCCCCGGGCTGGCGGTCGAGAACGCGCAAGCAGCGCCGGTGCCCTCCACACCGGCGCCGCGCGCCGACAGGGGGACCCCACAGCCCCCGCGTCGTTCCTGGCGTGCCTAGAAGGCGTGCAGGAGACTCAGGAGGCTCGGGACCACCGTGATGATCATGAAGACGGGCATGAAGCACAGGACGATCGGGAAGAGCATCTTGACGGTCAGCTTGGCCGCCTTCTCCTCGGTGCGCTGCTTGCGCTTGAGCCGCATCTCGGCCGACTGGATGCGCAGCGTCTCGGCGATCGGCACGCCGTGCTTCTGCGCCTGCAGGAGCGCCGTCACCAGTTGCCGGATCTCGACGATCTGGGCCCGGTCGGCCAGTGTGCGCAGCGCCTGGGCGCGCGGCACTCCGGCCTGGACGTCGCTGATGGTGTGACGGAGCTCCTCGGTGAGCGGACCTTCGGTCGTCGTCGCCACGCGAGCGAGAGCAGCGTCGAAACCAAGGCCGGCTTCGACACAGATGGTCAACTGGTCGATGGTGTCGGCGGCTTTGCTCTGCATCGCGGCCTGTCGCTTGTCTCGGACGCTCATCACCCAGTAGTCGGGTAGGAAGAACAACAGCGCGGCGGCGACGAGGGCGACCAGCGGCTGGCCAACGAGGAGCAGCAAGAACGCGGCCAGCCCGGCCAGGGTGACCTTGATCCCGACGATGCGGGGGAGGTCGAGCCCGTGCGGGTACCCAGCCTGGACGAGCTTGACTTCCAGCCCGTCCACGAGCGACTTGGGAAGGACCCGGCGAGTCGTCTGACCCACCGTTCGCAGGATGGAGCCCGACTTGGTCGTCGGGGCCGCGGCTTGGGGCAACCCGGCGAAGAGGTTGGCGCGGGCCGCCGAGGGTCGGGCCGTCAAGCCCCACCAGAAGGTGCCGATCGCGCCCACCATGGCGATGGCGCCGAAGATGACTGTGAGGTTCATGGTTCCGTTCCTGTCGTCCGCGCTGTCACAGGGCGATCGAGTTGACGATCTTGCGCACCCACAAGCCGCCGAGGACCATCAAGATCCCGGCGACGACGAGCGCGACGAGACCGGGGCCGTGGGTCAGCAAGGCGAGGTTTTCTGGGTTGGTGCGCCACTGCAACAACAACATCAGAAGCGGCATCACGGCAAGGATCCGACCTGAGAGACGACCCTCGGCAGTGAGAGTATCGACGTGGCGGGCCACGCGCTGGCGCTCGCGCACCGTGGTACTCACGGTGTTGAGGATCTCCGACAGGTTGCCGCCTGTGTCCCGGTTGATGTTGATGGCGGCGACCACCCACTCGAGGTCCTTGCTCTCCATGCGCTGCGCCAGAGCTCCCATGGCCTCGGAGAGATCACGACCAAGCCGCGCTTCGACGAGCACGTGGGCGAACTCACTCCGGGCGGGCTCCTCCGCTTCCTCGGCCACCGAGTCGAGCGCCTGGGTCATGCCAAAGCCGCTGCGGAGCGCCGTGGTGACTAGGTGAAGGACCTCGGGCAGCTGCTCGGCGAAGGCGGCCTGGCGCTTGCCCTTGGCGCGGCGGACGTAGAACCTGACCCCGAGGCAGACCACCGTTGCCACCAGCAGGGCGATGAAGGGCCCGCCGATCAACAGGCCGACGAGGCCGGCCACGAGGGCGACGGCCGCCACCATGCCGACGAACTCGCCGGGCTGCATGGAGATCTTGGCGACCGACAAGGCGGTGGCGAGCTCGGCCCGCTTGCCGTGCCGCTCGAGGGCCTCCTCGACGGCCGACACGGTGCGCTTGCCCATGTCGGACACGCTCCGGGGCTTGTGGATGCCCAGCCGGGCCTTCGAGACTCGCTGCCGGGGGAACAGCAGCAGCCCGATTACGAGCAGGCCGGCGAAGATGCCGAAGCCCCCCAGCCACAGCGACGCGGACGAATCGGACTTCGCCGTTGCCGTGCTGGCTGCCGGCGGAGCCGGCGGACGCGAGTAGACGGGAACGGCCGGGGCCGCCACCGTGTCGGGCGGAGCCTCCGTGGTTGTTGGCGCCGCCGTGGTGGTCGGCGCGGCCGTGGTGCTCGGCGCCGCCGTGGTGGTCGGAACCGCGGTGGTGGTGGGAGCGGCGGTGGACGGCGCGGGCGTGGGCTCGACCACTGGCGCCAGCAGGTCCGACACGCGGGCGAACGCCGCCGAGACGCCGGCGGGGTCCTCGGCGGAGGTGACCCTGCCCAGGGCCTCGAGGCTGGTGAGGTCGGTCTCCTTTGTCGTCAGGCTGATCGCTTCGACGTGCTCGCCCTGGACGGCCGCGATGGCCTGGTCCAGGATGGCGGTGCTGCCATCGTCCTTGCCGTCCGAGAGGATCACGATCACCCTGCGCTCGGCCGTCGGGGTGAACTGCTGGTCAGCGGCGACCACGGCGTCGTACAGCGCGGTGTCGCCGTCGGCGACGATCCCGTTGATCTGCGCGCTCAGCAGCGCGCGGTCGGTCGTCGGCGGAGACAGCACCGTGACGTCGTCGCCGAAGGCCTCGAGGCCGATCGGGACGTCCGCCGGCATGGCCACGACGAACTCGTTGGCCGCCGCCTTGGCCGCGTCGATGGCGTGACGCATGCTCCCGGAGGAGTCGAAAGCGAGCATGACCTCGATGTCGTCCGCCGTGTCCTGGGCCTGAGCCCGGCCACCGAACAGCGCTCCGGCCAGACCGGCCAACAGCAGCGGGATGAGGAAGTACGGCAACCGCTTCATCGCGGCCACATGTCGGGCCCGCCGAAGAGCCCATCAGGCAGCGTGACCCCCCGGTCGGCGAGCTGGTCGACGAACTCCGGGCGGATGCCCGTCGAGACCAGGCGCATGGCCTTGTAGTCGTACTTGTAGACGTCCTGGAGCGTGATGATGTCACCCTCCATGCCCACCACCTCGGTCACGTGACTGATGCGCCGGGATCCGTCGCGGAAGCGGTCGACGTGGACGATGAGGTTCAACGCCGACGCGATCTGCTCGCGGATGGCACGCGTGGGGAGATCGAAGCCGGCCATCAGCACCATCGTCTCGAGACGGGCCAGGGCGTCGCGCGGCGCGTTGGCGTGCACGGTCGAGAGCGAGCCGTCGTGGCCGGTGTTCATGGCCTGGAGCATGTCCAGCGCCTCGGCGCCGCGGACCTCACCGACGATGATGCGGTCGGGACGCATGCGCAGGGCGTTGCGCACCAGGTCGCGGATGGTGATCTCTCCTTGGCCCTCGATGTTGGCCGGGCGCGCCTCCAGACGGATGACGTGCTCCTGGTCCAGCTGGAGCTCGACCGCGTCCTCGATGGTGACGACGCGCTCGTCATGGGGCACGAAGCTCGACAGAACGTTGAGCATCGTGGTCTTGCCGGTGCCGGTGCCGCCCGAGACGAGCACGTTCATGCCGCCCTCCACCGTGGTCGCCAGCACGGATGCGACCTGCTCGGTGAGCGTTCCCATGGCGACCAGGTCGGCCACTTTGAACGGGTCCTTGGCGAACTTGCGGATGGTGAGGATCGAGCCGTCCAGCGACAGCGGCGGGACGACGACGTTGACGCGCGACCCGTCGGCCAGGCGGGCGTCCACCATCGGCGACGCCTCGTCGATGCGCCGGCCGACCGACGAGACGATGCGCTCGATGACCCGGCGCAGGTGCTCCTCGGAGACGAAGCGGGCCTTGGACTGCTCGATGACGCCGTTGCGCTCGACGTAGATGAAGCTGCTCCCGTTCACCATGACTTCGGTGACGGTGGGATCGGCCAGGAACTGCTCGATCGGGCCGAGGCCCATCACGTCCCGGGCGATGTCGTGCACGAGATGCTGTCGCTCCTGCGGTGTCAGCGCGGTCTCGGTCGCGGCCATGAGGGCGCCGATCTCGGCCACAACCAAGGAGTGCAGTTGGTCCTCGTTGGACGCCTCGAACAGCCGGGTGCCGAGACGGTCGAACAAGGAGTCGTGCACCCTGGCCTTGAAGTCGCCGAGTCCATCGACGGTCACGGACTGGGTGGAGGGCTGCCGCCACTGGCCGGCGACCTCGCCCCGCTCGGCGGCGGCCTGCTTGGCCTGATTGATGCGTTCGGTGAGGCTCATCGCCGCCAACCCTTCTTGGGCTTGTCGGCCTCGACGGGGGCGAACAGTTGCGCCAGCTGCTGCAGTTGCTTGGCAGCGGCCGACTTGGGCTCGCTGATGACGACGGGCGTGCCCAGGTTGAGCGCCAGCGGGAGCTCCCGGCTCGACGGGATCGAGCAGGAGATCTCCATCCCGATCGCCTCCTCGGCGTCGGACGGGTTGAGCCCGACCTTGGCGTCGGCCCGGTTGAGGACGAACTGCCGCGCCGCCTTGACGCCCATCTGGTCGAGCGAGTCGAGGGCCTTGCGCAGGCTGCGGATGCTGGTCACGTCGAGGCTCGACACGAGCAGCAGGTCAGTGGCGCACTCGACGGCGGCAAGCGTGCGCTCGTCGAGGCCCGCCGGCGTGTCCACGACCACGTAGTCGAAGTTCTGCGCCAGCAGGGGCAGCACCGCCGAGACGTGGGCGTGGCCGATCGAGTCGGCGTCCACCGGATCGTTGGCGCCGGCGAGGACGTACAGACCGTGCTCGTAGGGAGTGAGGAACAGCTTGACGGTGGTGGCGTCGATCTGGCTCGTGCGCGCCAGCTGCGCCAGCGTGTGCTCAGGGGTGAGGGAGAGGGCTGTCCCCAGGTCGCCGAACTGCACGTCGAGGTCGACGGCGACGACGCGGCCCGGGTGACGCTGGGCGAGGGCGACCGCGAGATTGGAGGTAACCGCGGTCTTGCCCGAGCCTCCCTTGGGCGACACCACGACGATCACCTTGCCGCTGCGCGGCTGGGGTGAAACGCCGTTGGCCTTGACCACGACACCCATCCCCTGAAGGGCGCTCGACACATCCGCGGCGAGCTCGGGGGGCATGTCATGCCCGATGATGACGGTAGGCATCTCGTCGTCCCCGTTCACTTCGCGACCGAGTAGACGTTGCCCAGCGTGACCAACCGTGTCCCGTCGTCGGAGACCGTGGCCGGCTCGTTGGACAGCCAGACGTGGCCGAACTCGGTGGCGAACACGAAGCGCTCCGACTGCTCGGGCGAGAGGGCGAGGGTGACGACGTACTGCGAGCCGGTGATCTGCTCGACGATGTCGTCCGCGTCTCCCTCGTCGGTCTCGTCAGGCACGACGGGCTCGTTGGTCGTCTGCACGTTGGTGACGAGCACGTGCTGGAACTCCAGCCGGGTCACGTTGGAGGTCTCCCGCTCGGTGTCGGCCGGGGCGGCGTCCGAAGGCTCCGGCGAATTGGCCGGGTCGGTCGTGTCCGTCGCTCTCGCAGTGGTTCAGCTCCATCGCTTCCAGCGAACGCTTGGTCTCGTCGCTCACTGTGGCCGCGTCGTAGGTGAAGGGATCGAACGACAGGTAGACGCCGACCAGATCACCCTTCTCGAGGCTGCCGCCGACGGCCCGCTCGGGCGTGAACATGGCCGAGATCTGCACCTTGTCCGTGACTTCCTCGGACACCTGCTCCTTGGCGACCAAGCGGGCGGCCAGCAACTGGTCACCGGGCTGGAGGTCGGTGGCGGCCACGTTGGCGCCCGACGTCCGTGAGGTCGGTGATGGCACCCGGCTGCTGGAGCCGGGCTGGGATCTGCTCGACCGAGACCGACGACTTGATCGTCTCGGCTGCCGCGCCCTTGGGCACGAGCTGGTCGACGACGTAGACCTCGACCAGGGCCTCTTGGGCCACGGCCTTGTCCTTCGCCGACTGCACGTAGCCGACGAGGGCCACCGTGCCGATAGTGGCCAGGATCACTGCTGCGAGGATCCCGGTGATCCGCCGTTTGTTCTTCATTGTGGGGTTGTTCCTTGCTTGATGGAGATTGTTGTTAGCTGGTAGAGTGAGACAGTGACGGCGCCGAAGTTCTCGGCCGGGCCCGTGCCGCCCTGCCGGTGACGAACTTGAGAAGTCGGCCCCGGATGCAGTTCTTCGCTGGACAGTCCTCGCCGAGGCCGCGCGCTCGGCGACCTTGCGACGGGTTGCCGTGTTTCAGCTCGAATAGCCGGTGAGCTCGAACAGGGCGTACCCGACGATCGTGTAGGTGGCGTTCGACCCGCTTCCGAGCTTCGCCGTTGTAGATGGGGATCAGCAGCTCGGCTGCCGATACCGACCGCCGTGCTCTCCGTTGATGCAGTCGTAGGGCATCCCCTGCCGTTGCCGTTGTCGCCGTCTGGCGATGGCGGATCCGCCTGGTCCCAACGAAGTGGTGACGGCACAGGTGGAGCCGTTGGGCCGGTCGAGCCAGCCGAAGTTGCCCGGTGGCCGACCCGGGCACGTGCAGCGTGCCTCCACCGATGCGGCACGATCTTCTCATCGGACGGGAAGACCGTTCCGTTGAAGCGTGGCCTTGTCGTACACGCACGCCGAGATGACCGACGGGGATCGTGGTGGCCGAGCTGATGGCGCCCCACTTCGCGGTGGCGGAACGGGTCACGTCCCGATTCCCACCGCCGGGCCGAGAACATGAACGTGATGTTCTTCTTCATCGAGACCGTCGTGGTGCCGCTTCCGCAGGTCGGCGTGTTGGCGAGAACCGCACCATTGGTCTCGTAGGCCGTGAAGCTCGTGGTCGAGCTGCCCTTGGCACAGTCGGTCGCCTTGGCCAGGGCGGCGGCATCGGCCGCGTTCTGCGTCTCGCGTCGGGCCACGATGCCGCGACCGCCATCGAGGACGAGTGCGGCGAAGAGCCAGAAGTAGAGGCATCATGAGGACCACAAAGAGCGTGGTGACCCCTCGATCGTCGTGTTGTGTCAGCCGCCGCATCGCATGGTCCCTGTTGCTGTGATCGGCTTTGTGCCGAGAGGGATGAGAGGTATCGAGAACGTGTAGCTGGCCGTGAGCGTGACTGAGGCGTTGCTGGTGGTGTCACCCGCAGCGCATGTCACGACTCCCGAGGGAGTCATGCCGGCTGGATAGGTAGGTGTTCCTCGCAACGCGAGCGTGCGGGCGGCATCTCGGGCCGCACTCGTGACGTCGACCTTCTTGCTGAAGAACGCACCGAACGACGCGATCGAGAAGATCAACGCGACGAGGAAAGGAAAGACGAGAACCAGCTCGAGCGCGACGACACCTCGGTCATCGCGCTTGCTTCGGTTGCTGTGGGAATTCCTCATGACGGGCCTTGTCAGGGGCGGGCAGCTTGCGCTGCCCGCCCCGATGACGAGTACGTGCTCAGAACAGGTTCGTGAGAGCCGTGTTCATCTGCGGTCCACAGACCGGTCGCGAAGACGACCGCGACACCGGCGGCCACGAGGCCGGCGATGACGACATACTCGATGGCGACGACGCCATCCTCATCGGTGGCCTCGACGGCCTCCGGGGTGAACTTCTCAACGAGGTTCAGCATTTTGGATTTGCTCCTTGGTATAGCCCCGATCCCCGCCTATCGGGGTGGGTAGCGAGGGGCACGCTAAGGAAGAGTCCGTCGGGCCGAATCGTCAACATTGATGATTCCTCGGGCGCGACCCGTTCGTACCGTGCCGGCCATGCCTCTCCCCGCGCTCGTGCACAAGCACGCCCTCAACGCCGCCACGATCCTCCTGTTCGGGCTCGCCACCTGGCGGCTCGGCCTCAGCCCGGAGCTCCCGGCCGTGTTCGCCTTCATCTTCGGGGGCGTCCTCTTGGCCGTGATCGACTGGAAGGTCAAGCGCCTGCCGACCCGCCTCGTCTACCTCACCCTCGCCGGCGTCGGCGCCGGCCTGGCCTTCGCCTCCCTGGTCGAGTGGAACTGGGTTCCCCTGGCCACGGCAGCGGTCGGCGGTGTGCTGTTCGCCAACGCGTTCTACCTGATCTGGTACGTCACGAAGAGGTTCAGCGGCATGATGCTCCTCGGCTTCGGAGACGTGCGGCTCGCCCTCCTGCTCGGCGTCCTGCTCGGCTGGTACGGGCTCGAGTACGTGGTCTACGGCGCCATCGCAGGCAATCTCCTCGCCCTGGTTCTCGCCGTGGCGATGAGCATCCACCAGCGGAAACTGGTGCTGCGTTACTCGTTCGGCCCGCCGCTGATCGTCGGGACCCTGGCGGTCGTCCTCTTCCACGGGTAGCCGCCGCAATGAAGCGAATCGGATTGGTCGGCGCGTTCTCCGTGACCGTGATGGCCGCGTGCGCCTTCGACCTGTCGAGTCAGCGGTATAAGGCACTGGAGGAGCAGGCTCAGCTGACTACGGAGCTCGGCGGTGGGGCCGGCTTCTGCGATCTCGTTCAGCGGGTGATCGACGCGGGTGGCATGAAGCCTCCGCTCGCGTATCCGGTCGAGGTGCTCGAGCGCTTCACGACCGAGCACTGCTGACGTGCGCCGGCTCGCATACCTCATCGTGTCGGTCCGCCGTGCTCGAGAAGTGGTGTCAGCTCCGCGGCTCTACACCGGCATGAAGAACGTGTCCGCCGGGCTGCATTTCGTCAAATGTGACGACGCCGAGCAGCGCAATTGGCCCGAGAGTTCACAGGGCCATGTCCACCACGCTTTCTGATCTCGTCGTCGGGCGCCCGAAGATCCGCTCTGCGCTGGCCACGCTCGCCGAGCTGCACCAGCTCGACGAGCCGGTTCAGCACGCCGTGCTGGCCACGGGCTTCGACCCCCTCGACGACGTGCTCGCCGGCGGAGTCCGCCAGGGCGAAGTCGTGCTGCTCGGTGGCAAGCCCGGTGTCGGCAAGACGATCGCCTCGATCCAGTGGGCCCGGTCCATGGCCCAGCGCGGGGTCGTCGCCGTCTACCTGTGCTACGAGCACGACGAGGTCACGCTGCTGACCCGGCTGCTGGCGTGCGAGCTCGGCGAGATGGTCGCGGCGGCGCCGCTCGGCCAGTCCCCGCTGCGCCATGAGGAGCTCCGCGGCCGCATTCGCGACGTCGCCACCGGTGCCATCACCCTGCGAGACGCCCTCGAGTCCGACTCGATGCTCGAGGATGCCCACCGCCGCCTGGCGGCCTACGCCGATCGCCTGGTGCTCGTCACCGGGTCCGGGGCGCACACAGACGTCAACGCCATCCGTGACGTGACGCGTGGCTTCGACGGTCAGCCAGTCGCGTTGTTCGTCGACTACGTGCAGAAGGTGCCGCTGTTCCCGGCTGCGGCCACCGAAAACGAGCGGGTCGGCCGCGTCATCGAGAACCTCAAGCAACTCGCCCTCGATCAGAAGCTCGTGGTGGTTGCCATCGCCGCCGCCGACCAGGAGGGGCTCGACGCCCGCCGGCTGCACCTGCGTCATTTCCGGGGCTCGACGGCGCTCGCCTACGAGGCCGACGCCGTCGTGGTCCTCAACGAGAAGCTCGCCATCGTCTCGAGAGCGCACGTCGCCTACTCACCCAACCGCGCCGACGAGTTCCATCGCCAGGTCGTGTTCTCGGTGGAGAAGAACCGCAACGGCGCTCCCGACCTTCATCTCGAGTTCGAGAAGGACTTCGCCAACTACCGCTTCCATCCACGCGGCCGCTGGGTCGCCGAGCGGCTGTGGAGCGAGGGGTCGATCGAGCTGTGAGCGGGAGACATTTCATCCCGGTCGGGCTTCTCGGTGGCCCGTCGCTCGTCAACGCGTAACGCCGCCTCTACCCCCTTCGACATCGGAGTCAACTCACATGCGTCCTCAACGGCCCTTCAACTACTCGCTCGCCTTCCTCACCGTCGCCATCGGCGTCACGGCGGCTCCGGCGGCCAATCGTGCCTTCGCTGCGAGCGACGACACCAGCCCTGACGCCGCCGCGCCGGCGGCGCGCGCCCGAGCCGGAGCCCGACACGACGGACCCGGCGCCGGAGCCGACCGAGCCGGAGCCCACACCCGAGCCGGAGCCCACACCCGAGCCCGAGCCCACACCCGAGCCCGAGCCGACGCCTCCGCCGACGACCGAGGCGCCCAAGCCGGAGCCCACACCCGAGCCCGAGCCGACGACTCCGCCGACGACCGAGGCGCCCGAGCCGGAACCCACACCCGAGGCGCCGGTCGTCACGGAGCCGGAGGAGCCGTCGACGCCAGCCGAGCCCGCCGTCGAATTCACCGACGTCGCCGGACCGGCCCGACGAGCCCGATCAGCCAGCCGAGGCGGAGGGCATCGACGGGATCACCCGGAACATCGCGTTCCCGGTGCTCGGCACGGTGCAGTACGCGAACGGATGGGGCGACTGCCGCGACGGCTGCTCGCGCCGCCACGTCGGGACAGACATCCTCGGTGTGCGCATGCAGCCGCTGCTGGCCGCCGTCGACGGCACGATCACCCGGATCCACACGGACGCCGGCATCTCGGGCAATGGCATCACCGTTACGGGCGCGGACGGTTGGTACTACAACTACTTCCACGTCAACAACGACACGCCTGGCACCGACGACGGTGCCGCCGGCCCCGAGTGGCAGGTGTCGCCGGGCCTGACGGTCGGCAGCCGTGTCCGGGCTGGTCAGGTGATCGGCTACATGGGCGATAGCGGAAACGCCGAGGGTTCGGTGCCACACCTGCACTTCGAGATCCGGACCCCCGACCGGACGCCGGTGAACCCGTACCACAGTCTCGCCGCCGCCCAGCGGCGAGCGGGACCGACGCGCCGACGTGGACGAACACCGACCTCGCGTCGCTCTCTCCCGATGCGGTCGCGGTCATCCCGCTTGCCGGCGGCGGCCGGTGGGTGATCGACCGCGATGGGCGCCTCTACGCCGAAGGCCCGGGCGCCGGTGCGAACTCAGACACCGAGCGGCCGTCCGCCGGCAAGGGGCGGCAGGAATTGGCCCTCACGGCTCCGGTCGCTCACCCGGCCCCCGCACCAGCCGTCACAGCACGCGGTCCCCGAACCGGCACACCGGCCGTCACGGCAGACCCGGAGCCGACCACCGCCGATCGTCAGTGGACGGTGGAGCCGGGCGACTCGCTCTGGAAGATCGTGCAGACGTCGTACGAGACCTCGGACACCGGAGCGACGGTGGCCCTGGTCGACTTCGTGTTCGACCGCAACCGCGACCAGCTGACCGATCCCAGCGTGCTGGAGGTCGGGATGACGTTGACGGTTCCTGCCCTCCGGTTCTGATCTGCCCCGAGGGCGGCGCCCACCGTCAGACGGTCGGCCAGAGGTTCACGGTCGCGTGGATCCCGCCGTCGGCCGAGATGACTTCGCCCGTGATGGCGCGGGAAGCGTCGGAGGCGAGGAAGACGACGGTGTCGGCCACCTCCTCGGGCGTCGAGACCCGCCGGGTCGGGATCACCTCGAGGACGGCTTCGGTGACGCCGGGCTTGGCGAGGTTCTCCCGCCACAGGTCGGTGTCGACGACGCCCGGTGCGACGGCGTTGGCGCGGATGCCGCGCGGCCCGTACTCCATCGCGAGGGCGCGGGTCATCCCGTCGAGGGCGGCCTTGGTGGCGGCGTAGAGCGCCCGGCGGGGTGCGCCGCGGACCCCACTGATCGAGCTGATCGACACGATCGATCCCGACTGTCGCTCGAGCATCGCCGGCAGGATGGCCGCGGTGAGCAGGAGGGCGCTGCGGACGTTGACGTTCCACAGCCGGTCGAGCTCGTCGAGCTGCAGGTCCTGGCTGTCCTTGCGCACGGCGATGCCGGCGTTGTTGACGAGCACGTCGAGGCGACCGTCAAAGGCGGCGAGGGCCGTGGCGGCGGCCGCCGTCGGGCCGTCGGGGCTCCCGAGGTCGGTCGGGATCACGACGGGTTCGTTGGCGAGCCCGGCGGCGACGTCGTCGAGCTGGCCGGCCGAACGGGCGACGAGCGCGACCCGCGCGCCGGCGGCATCGAGGGCCCGGGCGACGGCGGCGCCGATGCCGCGGCTCGCGCCGGTGACGATGGCGGTGCGCCCGTCGAGGGCGCCCATCAGTCGGATTCGGTGATCGTGACCGAGTTGATGACGACGTCCTCGACGGGGCGGTCGCCGGAGCCGGTCCTGACGCCCTGCATCTGGTCGAGGACGTCGAGGCCCTTCACGATCTGGCCGAACAGGCTGTACTGCGGTGGGAGGCGGGCGCCGTCGGGGCCGGAGATCAGGAAGAACTGGCTGCCGTTGGTGTTGGGTCCGGCGTTCGCCATCGCGACGGAACCGATCTGGTACTGCCCGGCCTTCGGCAGCTCGTCGGCGAACTGGTAGCCGGGCCCGCCCCGGCCGGTGCCGGTGGGGTCGCCGCCCTGGCACACGAAGCCCTTGATGATGCGGTGGAAGATGACGCCGTCGTAGTAATGGTTGAGGGCGAGGAACACGAAGCTGTTCACCGTCTTCGGCGCCTTGACCGGGTCGAGGGCGATCACGATCTCCCCGAGCGACGTGTCCATCGTCGCCGTGTACCGCTTCGCCGGGTCGATTCCCATCTCCGGGGCGGCGGGGAACTGCTGTTGCTTGGGCGCGGAACCGTCGAACGGCGGAAAGTCAGACATCGCCGGCACGCTAGCGGTTGCGCCCACCGGTAAATCTGGGCGCGATCCTTCCCATCGGGCGATCTGGGCGCAGTTGTTCTCACCTGTCGAGAATTTCTGCACCCAGATGCAGGGCACTTTCCCTTTTCGATCGGTGACGACCCTTCAGGAGGGCGTGGAGCTAGCACGACTCGACGAGTACGCACGCCAGCATCACGGGGTCGTAACGAGGGCGGCCGCCGGTAGGGCGGGGGTCTCGGCTACGACGTGGTACCAGCGCGTTGGCCCATGGGTTGCTGGAGCCCCTGCATCGGAACGTCGCCCGGATGTACGGCGCCGAGCAGACGACCGAACAGATAATCGCCGCGGCAGTGTTGGCGGCTGGTGACGGAGCGTTGGCCTCGCACCGCTCCGCGGCGTACCTGTGGGGCATCCCGCGTCCCGAGAGCGAGGTCCCTGACGTGATGCTCGTGCGACGCAACCGCCGAGCGTCGCTCGACGGCGTCGCGGTCCACCGTCCACGCGATCACCTCGATTTGAAGCGCGTGCTGCTCCGGAACATCCCGACCACCAACATCCTGCGAACGCTCTGCGATCTGGGTGCACTCGACCCCACCTCGGTTCCCGGGGCAGTCGGACACGTCGTGACGACCGGGCTCGCGTCACCCGTCGCACTTCGCAGGGCCGTCGGACGGCATGCCCGCCAAGGCCGGGCTGGCGTGCCGGCGCTCCGCGACGCGCTCGACGAATGGGTCATCGACGACAAGCCGGTCGACAGCGTGCTCGAACCGGCGATGCTCAAGCTCGTGCGGACCTACCGCCTGCCGCCGGTCGAGTTCCATCCGGTCGTCGCCGGCTACGAGATCGACTTCCGGTTCGTCGGCTCCAACATCCTCCTCGAGTGCGACGGTTGGGAGACGCACGGTCTCAACAAGCGCCAGTTCGACAAGGACAGGTCCCGCGACAACGAGCTGATCGCGCTCGGCTGGATCGTCGTCCGGTTCAGCTACCACGCGATCACCCGACGGGCACCGAAGGAGGCCGAGCGCATCCGGCGTGTCGTTCGCCGGTGGGCGCCGCACCTGCTTCCGGGCGCAGTTCTTCTCAGCAGTTGACAACGACTGCGCCCAGATCGCCCGATGGGAAGGATCGCGCCCAGATTTCCGGGGGCGCGAGGGCCAGATGGGGGTTAGTTGCGGGCGTTGTAGTCGGTGATCAGGGCGTCGGACTGGGCGGCGGAGTCGGCCAGGGTGCTGGCGACGTCGGCGCCGTCGAAGATCGCCGCCACGCCGTTGGCGGTGACGGCGCGCACCTCGCGGAGCGGGCCGATCACCGGCCCGACGGCGGCGAAGTCGTCGGTGCCGGCGACGACCTGGTCGTAGGCGACCTTGAACCTCGGGTCGTCCCGGTACGTCGCCCGGAGCGGGTCGAGCTCCAGCGCGCCGTCGTGCACGGGCACGTAGCCCGACGCCGCCGCCCACTTCGACTGCGTCTCGGCACTGACGAGGTACTGGACGAAGTCCCACGCCGCCGCGGCCTTGTCGTCCCCCTTGTCGGCGACCATGTACAGCGCGCCCTCCACCGACCGTCGCCGACGGCGATATCGCCCGGCCCCGGCATCGGCCCGACCCCGACGTCGGCGCTGCGTGATGTCGGGGATCAGGCCCCCGTCGAGGGCGTCCAACACCGTGCCGAGGGCGGCGGACGTGGCGATCGCCATCGCCGCCGGCGCGGCCGGGTCGGCCAGCTTGAGCAGGGCGTCCTGGCCCCCGGGGTTGTCGCCGACCGACACCGCCAGCCCGTCGTTGATCAGCGACTGCACGTACGTCATCACCTCGACCCCGAACGGCCCGGCGTAGAGCACCCGGGTCGCCGGCGCCGACGCGGCCGTTCTCGTTGTCGGCGTACAGCTCGCCGGCGCGGGCGAACCACTGCTCGAGGAACCACCCCCCGCCGGAGTCGACGCCCGAGTCGAGGGCGATCCCCGTGCCCGCGGCGCCCGAGTCGACGAGCGCCTGCGACGTCGCCCGCAGCTCCTCCAGCGACACCGGCGACTCATCCGGATCGAGGCCGGCCTCCTCGAACGACTTGCGGTTGTAGTACAGGACCGGGACGCTGACGTTGAACGGCATCCCCCACTGGACCCCCTCGGTCTGGTAGGCGAGCAGCGCCCGGGACAGGATCTCCGACGTGTCGAAGCCGCCGGTCTCGATGCACGCGCCGACCGGGATGACGGAGTCGGAGTCGGCGATCTGCTGGACCGTGTACTCGGGGAAGATCACCAGGTCAGGCCGGCCGCGCTGCCGGCTCTGCGTGTACTTGTCGATCACCTCCCGGTACCCGCCCTGGTTCTCGACGCGGACCCGCACCTTGTCCTGACTGGCGTTGTACTCGTTCGTCAGGTCGGTCAGGACCCCCTCGAGGATGCCGCTGAGGCCGTACCACATCGTGATCTCCACCGGCCCGGTCGCCTCGTCGAGGGCGTCCACCGGGCACGGCGGCAGGTCGGCCAGCGGCGTCGTGGTCGTCGTGACGATCGTCGGCGGGGCGGTCGACGGCGCCGTCTGCCCGGGGACCGTGCTCGCCGGCGGCCCGGCGATCGTCGTGGCCGGCGTCGGCGGAGGTGGTGCCGGCTCGTTGCCGGCGTTGAGGATCGACTCACCCGAGCCACACGCGGCGAGCAGCACGCACGCCACGAGCGCGAACCGAACGAGTCTCATCCCTTCACCGCTCCCGCGGTCGAGCCCGCGCACCAACTGGCGCTGGAAGATCAGCAGCACGATGAAGATGGGGACGGCCGCGATGACCGTGCCCGCCATGACCAGATTGGGCTCGTCGAGACGGGCCTCGCTGATCTGCTTGAGCCCGACCGGCAAGGTGTTCATGTCGGACTCGGTCGTGATGAGGACGGGCCACAGGTACTGGAACCACGAGGACAGGAACGTGAACAGGGCCAGCGCCCCGATCGTCGGCCGCACCAGCGGTACGGCCACGTGCCGGAGGAACCCGAGATGCCCGACGCCGTCGATCGCGGCCGCGTCGCGGAGGTCGCGCGGCAGGCTCAAGAAGACCTGGCGGATGAGGAACGTACCGAACGCCGTGGCGAGGAACGGGACGGCGAGACCCTGGTACGTGTTGAGCCACCCCAACGTGTCGATGGTGCGCCGGTTGACGACCACCGTCGCCTCGAACGGCACGAGCAGGGTGGCGAGGAACGACGAGGAACAGCAGCGTGCGGCCCGGGAACTCGAGGATCGCGAAGGCGTAGCCCGAGAGCACCGACGTGAGGATCACGGCCACCGTCACGACAACCGTGACGATGAACGAGTTGACCATGTAGCGCCCGAAGTTCCCGTCGCTCCAGGCCTCGCGCAACACGTCGAGCGTGAAGGCATCGGGGACCAACGGGTTCTGGAGGACCTTGTTGCCCGGCTTCAGCGCCGCGATCACGGTCGTGTACACGGGGAACAGCACGATCACGGACACCACCACGAGCAGCCCGTACCGGCCGACGGCCCGCCACCCCGACGGGGCGTCGTACATCGTGGTGGGGTCACCGGCCACGGGCCATCACCTCACGCATAGTGCACCCGCCTGCTGACGGCTGCGAGCTGGAGCAGCGAGACGACGAGCATGACGAGGAACAGCAAGACCGCCACCGCCGCCTGGAGCCCGTCGTTGTTGTTGATGATCGAGTTGGTGCCGTAGGTCAGGTACGTCAGCGTCGTCGTCGAGTTCTGCGGGCGCGGCCCGCCGTCGGTGAGGAGGTCGATCTCGCCGTACGCCTGGAACGCCCGCGCCGTCAGCACGATCACGACGAAGATCAGCGTCGGCCCGAGCAGCGGCAGCGTCACGCTCCAGAACCGGCGGATCCCGCCCGCGCCGTCGACAACGGCGGCTTCGTGGAGGTCCCGCGGGATCCCCTGCAACCCGGCGGTGATGAGGATGAACGTGAACCCCAGGTTGGCCCAGATGCTCGTCGCGGCGACCGACACGAGCGCCGTTCCCGGGTCCCGGAGCAGCCCCGGCGACTTGAGCACGGGGAACAGATCCGAGATCCAGCCCACGTTCGACAGCACCCCGACATCGGGCTGGAGCAGGAACAGCCACATCAGGCTGGCGACCGCCACACCCGTGGCGACGGTCGATGAAAAGATCGTCCGGAACACCCCCACCCCGCGCAGGAACTTGTCGGCGAGGACCGCCAGCCCGATGCCGAGGACGACCCCGACCGGCACGGTGATCAAGGCGAACTTCACCGTCACCCACAGGGCGTGCTGGAACTCCTCGCTGCGGGCGACGTCGACGTACTGGTCCCAGCCGTTGGACACGCAGTTCTCTCCCTGGGCATCGCAACGTGCCTGGCCGAGCCAGATCGCCTGACCGAGCGGATACAGCACGAACACGACCAGGATGACGAGCGACGGCACCAGCATCCACACGGCCGTGGGGAGATCACGCCAGCGGGAGAGCGTCGTCCGCTGACGTGCCATCAGGCGTGACAGTAGGCGATCTTCTCGGCGTCCACGTGGGCGGCGCCAGTAGCCTCCCCGACGTGGATCCCGAGACCGATCTCGACGCCATCGCCCGCGACCTCGCCGAGGTCGAGGCTGAGCTGGACCGGCTCGCCCAGGGCGGGGAGGACGAGGACACGTCACCACGCCCGGCGGCGTCGTGAGGCCGAGACGGGCGGCCGCCGTGGCCGCGGGCGGGATCGGGATCGGCATCCTCGTCGCGGCCGGGCGCCGGCTCGGGCAGCTCGCCAGCTGGCGGTCCCGCCGGATGTGGAAGATGACGGCGCGCAGCGCCACCCGCTTCGCCAGCACGAAGGCCCGCCAGCTCGTCACCCCCGCCGAGCGGCGCGCCGCCCTCGACGAGCAGTTCGCCATCCGCACCGCCGAGGACGTCGCCAAGGAGCTCGGCGAGATGAAGGGCGTCCTGATGAAGGTCGGCCAGCTCGTCAGCTTCATCGTCGAGGCCCTGCCCGACGACGCCCAGGCCGCCCTGGCCTCGCTCCAGGCCGACGCCGCGCCGATGGCCCCGAGCCTCGCCGCCTCCGTCGTCCGGGAGGAGCTCGGCGACGAGCCCGAGCGGGTGTTCCGCAGCTGGGACGACCTCCCCGTCGCCGCGGCGAGCATCGGCCAGGTCCACCGGGCGGTCACGACCGACGGCCGCGACGTCGCCGTCAAGGTGCAGTTCCCCGGCGTGGGCGCGGCGATCGAGGAGGACCTCGACGGCGCCGAGCTGATGTACACGATGTTCTCGGCGATGGCGCTCAACGGGCTCGACGCCCGCGGCCTCGTCGACGAGCTGCGGGCCCGGATGCGCGAGGAGCTCGACTACCGCCTCGAGGCCCGCAACATCGACGAGTTCGCCCGCCACTTCGCCGGTCACCCGTGGGTGCGCATCCTGTCCGTCGTGCCGGAGCTGTCGGCGACCCGCGTGCTGACCACCGAGTGGATCGACGGGCTGACGTGGGACCAGTTCGCGGCCAGCGCCCCGCCGGAGACCAAGGCACGGGCCGGCGAGGTGATCTGGCGCTTCGCCCAGCACGCCGTCCACCGCCTCGGCGCGTTCAACGGCGACCCCCACCCGGGCAACTACCGCTTCCACCACGACGGCAGCGTCACGTTCCTCGACTTCGGGCTCGTCAAGCGGTGGGACCCGGGCGAGTGGGAGCGCCTCGAACCGAGCCTCGACGCGATCGTCGTCCATCGCGACCCCGAGCGGCTGATCTCGGCGATGGAGCACTCCGGGTTCCTCGCGCCCGGGCACGGCCTCGATCCGGCCCTCGTCTACGACTACGTGTCGAGCCCGTACCAGCCGTACCTCGTCGACGAGTTCACCTTCACCCGCGACTGGATGCGCGACACGCTCGCCCGCATCGTCGACATCACCGGCCCGCACGCCGAGGTGATCGGCAAGATCAACATGCCGTCGAGCTTCGTCATCCTCGACCGCGTGGTGTGGGGGACGAGCGCGATCCTGGGCAAGCTCAACGTGACCGCGCCGTGGCGGGCGATGCTGCTCGAGTACCGCACCGGCGCCGCGCCGGCGACCGATCTGGGCGCCGACGAGCTCGCCTGGCGCGAGCTCACGCGGCGCTAGCTACTCGACTTCGAGCACGCCGGTCATGTTGGCGTGGAAGTTGCAGTGGTAGGGGTACGAGCCCGGCTCGTCGACGACCAGCTCGATCGTCTCACCGGGCCCGACCTCCTGGTTGAACGAGTCGTCGTCGGCGGTGACCGTGTGGGCCGCGCCGGTGTCGTTGGTGACGGTCAACGGCTGCCCTGCGGCGACCTGGGTCTCGGCCGGGAAGGCGAACTCGGTGATGTCGATCGCCCCTCCCGCGCCGCCACCGCCGCCACCGCCGGCGGTGGTGCCGGGCGCCCCCGCCGTCGAACCGGGTGACGCAGCCGGCGCGGTCGTGCCATCACCACCTCCGGTGCTGTCGTCGTCGTCATCCCCGCATGCGGAGAGCGGGGCGAGCGCGAGCGCGGCGATGGCCGCGGTCAACACAATGCGTCGCATCGAGCCACTGTACGCTCGCCCGCCCATGGACAAGACTGCTCATGCGTTCCCGGCCACGCAGGCCGTTGGTTGCCGCTCGCTCGCTGGCGCTCGCTCACTCGCATGCTCACGGGTGCTCCAGTGACCGCGATCGCGCTGGACGTCGTCGAGGCGGGTGATCCGAGCCGGTCCCGCGGTCGTTTTGAGCCACGGGTTCCCCGAGTGCGCCCACTCGTGGCGCCACCAGATCGGGCCGCTCGCCGACGCCGGGTACCACGTCCTCGCCCCCGACCAGCGCGGCTACGGCGCGTCGAGCGCGCCGCCGGAGGTCGAGGCGTACGGCATCGACCACCTCACCGGAGACCTGCTCGGGCTGCTCGACGCCACCGGCCATGACGACGCGGTCTTCGTCGGCCACGACTGGGGCGCACTGGTCGTGTGGGAGCTTGCCCGGCTCCATCCCGCCCGCACGCGGGCGGTCGTGGCGGCGAGCGTGCCGTACACCCCGTGGCCGATGCCGCCGACCCAGCTGATGAAGTCGATCTGGGGCGACCGCTTCTTCTACATCCTCTACTTCCAGCCCGTCGGCCCGGCGGAGACCGAGCTCGGCGCCGACGTCGAGCGGACGATGCGGGCGATGCTGTGGGGGGCGTCCGGCGAGGCGTACGTCGAGGACCGGCCCGAGCCGCCGCCGATGGAGGGCACGGGGTTCCTCGACATCATCGACAGCGTCGGACCGGTGCCCGAGGACCTGCCGGCCTGGCTCACGGCCGAGGACCTCGCCGTGTACGTCGACCACTTCACCAACAGCGGGTTCTTCGGGCCGGTCAGCTGGTACCGCAACCTCGACGCCAACTACGAGCGGACGAAGGACCTCCCCGCCCCGGCCGCGCCGAGCCTGTTCATCGGCGGCACCCACGACCTCGTCATCGCCAGCCGACCGGGCTACGTCGAGGCGATGGACGGGCTGCTGCCCAACCACCGCCGTTCGGTGCTGTTCGACGGCATCGGCCACTGGACCCAGCAGGAGGCGCCGGCACCGTTCAACGAGGCGCTGCTGGACTTCCTTGCTGAGCTGGACGGCGCCGGCTCGTCTGGGTGAACGGCCGCACGGCCGGGCGCGACCAGCCCAGCCCGGCGACCTTGGCCGGCGGCGGCCAGCGCTCGTCGCGGCTGTACGCCCACCACTCGAGCGGGTTGAGGTAGTAGGAGCACGTCTCGACGACGCGCGTGAACCGCTCACCCCGGCGCTTGGTCAGCCAGACGACGGCGCCGACGGCACCCCCGCCCACCGTCCACCCGACGTACAACACGGGGTACAGCGGCCCGAGCCAGCGAGCCTGCCAGATGTGAACATCCTCATGATCGGTGACGAGCTTCTGACGCCGCGGCGAGCTCTCCACATCGCCGGCGCCGCTGACCACGTTGCCGACCGTGATGGCGAAACCCTTTCGGATCCGCAGGCCCTTGGCGTAGACGTGGCGGTTGGCGCGTGCACTCAGCGACCGCACGTACCCCGACCGCCGGCCCTGCGCGGCGGCGGCGCCGTGGGCGACGATCGCGGCGGTGGTCATCGGCAGCGCCCACGTCGAGTCGAGCACGAATGCCAGCGGGCCGACGCCACTGCGCCACTGGTAGATCCCGCGGGCGCCGGAGATCGCCCCGTTGGCCGCGCCGATGATCGCGGCGGGCCACCCGAGCCCGACACGGACCAGGCGGCGCCCGCGGCGGCCCCACCGGCGACGGCCGTCGCCGCCGCCTCGAGGGCCGGGGTCACTGACGAAGCTTGCCGAGCAGCCGGAGGATCTCGAGGTACAGCCAGACGAGGGTGACGAGCAGGCCGAAGGCGGCGTACCACTCGTAGTCCTTCGCCAGTCCCTCACGCGAACCCCGCTCGATGAAGTCGAAGTCGAGAGCGAGGTTGAGCGCGGCGAGTCCGGCGACGAAGAAGCTGAAAAGTACGCCGACCAGGCTGGCGTCGTTGATGACCGGCACCGAACCGCCGAACAGGGAGATCACGAACGACACCAGGTAGAGCACCATCACGCCGAGCGTGGCGAAGATGACGGTGCGCCGGAACCGGTCGGTGACCTTGATGACGTTGGTGCGGTAGAGCACGAGCATCACGGCGAACACGCCGAGCGTGGCGCCGACCGCTTGGACCACGATGCCGGGGTACACGGCCTCGAACGCCTTCGAGATCGCCCCGACGAAGAAGCCCTGGGCGAGGGCGTAGATCGGCCCGAGGATCTTCGCCAACTGGGGGCGGAACCAGAGCCCGATGACGCAGGCGAAGCCGATGACCACGCCGACGAGGGCGAGGCCCGGGAACTCGAATTGGTCCTCGGTCGTGTCCGTCGCCAACCAGCCGGCGGTAGCGGTCCCCAGGAGAAGGACGAACAGCACGGCAGTGGCGGTGATCGTGCCCTTGACGGTCATTCCGCCGGTCCACGGGCTCACCGGACCGTCGTCGACGCGGGTGCCCGGCTCGACGGGCGGCGGCCACGTCTGGCCGCCCGGGCTCGGTGGCTCCGGCGCGGCCCACCCGGCGCGCGCCTCCTCGAGCTTCTTGTCGTTCAGCATCGGATTGGGCACGGAACCCTCGCTTTCACGCACGATGAGGTCATCACCGTGGGGCGAAAACTATCGTGTTCCGGGGATTTCAGTGGTTCGGAGCCGGGTAAGGGAATTGGGTGGGCGGTCTTGACCGCGTCGGTATCGTGAGGCACATTCCCCGCTCGCGCGGGTGGACATCTCGCCCGACGACAACACCCGTAGCGGGACGGTACATAAGGAGCCGCCGTGGCCAAAGATCGCGTTGAACGCGATGACGAAGATCTCGTACGCCTGTACCTGACCGACATCGGCCAATACACGCTGCTCACGAAGGACGACGAGGTTCGGCTCGCGAAGGCGATCGAAGCGGGGAAAGAGTCGATCGCCGAGCTGGACGCGGGAGGCAAGGACGTTTCGGCCGCCCGCCGGCGGGAGCTCCGTCGCACGGCCCGCCAGGGCGAGGAGGCCGAGCGCCAGTTCGTCCAGTCGAACTTGCGACTCGTCGTTTCGATCGCCAAGAAGTACCAGGCGTCGGGGCTGCCGCTGCTCGACCTCATCCAAGAGGGCAACCTCGGCTTGATGCACGCAGTCGAGAAGTTCGACTGGCGCAAGGGGTTCAAGTTCTCGACGTACGCGACGTGGTGGATCCGCCAGGCGATCACCCGCGGCATCGCCAACACCGGACGCACGATCCGGCTCCCCGTGCACGCCGGCGACACGCTCGCCCGGCTGCAGAAGGCGCGGAGCCGGCTGGAGCTGAAGTACGGCCGTCCGGCCACGCTCGCCGAGCTGGCGCGCGAGGTCGAGATGCCCGAGGACAAGGTCACCGAGGCGCTGCGCTTCGCCGCCGAACCGCTGTCGCTGTCCGAGCCCCTGCGCGAGGACGGCGACGCCGAGCTCGGCGACGTCGTCGAGGACCGGTCGGCGGAGAGCCCGTTCGAGGTCGCAGCGACGGCGCTGCTGCCGGACGAGATCGCCCGCCTGCTCGCCCCGCTCGACGAGCGCGAGCGGGAGATCCTCAAGCTCCGCTTCGGCCTCGACCGCGGCGAGCCGCGCACGCTCGAGGAGGTCGGTGAGCACTTCAACCTCACCCGCGAGCGCATCCGCCAGATCGAGGCGCGGGCGATGAGCAAGCTGCGCCACCCGTCGAGCGACACCGGCGCCCGCGACCTCCTCGCCGTCTAGAACCGCGTTCTTGCAGTCAGATCGGTCGCTCTGGCGACCGATCTGACTGCAGAAAACCGGAGGAGCCCCGTGATCGAGATCCGAGCGACGCGCCCCGAGGAGTACCGGACGGCCGCCGCGACCGCGAACACGGCGTTGCTGAGCGCGCCTCCGGATGACGAGGCGTGGGAGAAGTCGCTGCCGTCGTGGGCCGACAGCGACACGCTGTCCGCCTGGGACGCGAGACGGTGTGTCGGCCACGTGTGCGGATACCGGCTCGACACCGTCGTCCCCGGCGGAGCCCGGCTGCCGACGTGCGGCATCGCCCGGATGGGCATCCTGCCGACGCATCGCCGGCGGGGACTGGCCAGCGGGCTGGTGCGCCAACTCCTTCGCGACGCCGCCGGGCGCGGACAGGTCCTCGCCAGCCTCCGGGCGAGCGAGGCACTCATCTACGAGCGGTTCGGGTTCGGCATCGCCGGCGACTCCGTCGAGGCCGCGATCAACTCCGCCGCCGCCCGTCCGTTCCGCCGTGCCGCCGCCGGTTCGATGCGGCTACTCGCGCCGGACGAGATCCTCGACGTGGTCGTGCCGCTGTACGAGCGGACGGCGACACGGCCCGGTGTGATCTCGCGACCGCCGTGGATGTGGATGCGCTACTACGAGTCCGCGTTGACGGCGGGCGGCGACGCCGAGTTCGTCGCCGTGCACTCCGACGCCGACGGTGTCGATGACGGCTTCGTCCACTACACGGTGAAGTGGAGGCCGAGCGGCCCGGTCCCCGCCGGCGGCGAAGGAGAGGTGTTCGACGCCTTCGGCACGTCCGTCGCCGTGGAGCTCGCCCTGTGGAACTACCTGTGCGACCTCGACCTCGTCCGTGAGTGGCTGGCCGAGGAGCGGCCGGTGGACGATCCGGTCCGCCTCGCGGCGCGTGATCCGCGGGCCTACGCCGTCAAGCGGGTGATCGACGAGCAGTGGCTGCGGCTGCTCGACGTCGACGCCGCGCTCACGGCGCGTACCTACGGGAACGGGACCGCGAGCGAGGCGGTCACGATCGCGGTCAGCGACGACCTGTTCCCCGCCAACAGCGGGGTGTGGCGGATCGACGCCACGGGCGCCGCCCGCGAGGAGATCGACCCGGCGCGGGCGGACCTGGCGGCGGGCGTCGCCGCGCTCGCCGCGACCTATCTCGGCGGTGTCCGGTGGTCAGCGCTCGCCGCGATCGGCCGCGTCGACGTGCGCGACGAGTCCGCGCCGGCGCGGGCCGACGCGCTGTTCCTCCACTCGCCCGGCCCGTACTGCGGCAGCTTCTTCTGACGGTCAGCCGGTCGCGGCGCGGACAGCATCCAGGTCGGCCGCGCCGACCACGAGACGCGTGCCCGTGGCGAGGTAGATGAGCTCGATGTTGACGCCGGCGTCGGACAGCTTGCGGCCGACCTCGCCGAGCACACCGGGCCGGTCCTCGACCTCGACGACGGCGACCTCACGCTCGTCGATCGACGTGAACCCGGCCCCCTCGAGCGCCTCGCGAGCCCCGGCCGGGTCGTCGACGAGGAGGTGGACGACCGATGCGCCGGGACCGGCCGCGCCGCACACGCCGCCGATGTTGATCCCGGCGGCGCCGATCGCCTCCCCCATGCCGGCGAGTGCTCCCGGCTTGTCCTCGACGGTGACAGCGAGATCTGTAGCCATGACCGATCCCCTTCCTGGTTGAGCGGTTCCCCGCGTTCGTTCTACGAGCGCGCCCGCAGCCTGTCAACGGGCTACGTTGGGCGCCCCAGGGAGGTGTCCGGGCACCTGGTGGGCCCCGCCGCCTTCAAAGCGGTTGGGACGGGTGATCCCCGTCCGGCGGGTTCGATTCCCGTCCACCTCCGCGATCCCCCCGACCTCGCGGTTCCGTCGTTCGGCACCGGCCGGATCCGGTCGATTCCGAACGACAGAACGCGGGTGCGGCGGGAACTCGCGCACCCCTTCGCTACTCTCGCCCTCACCGACGTCCCCGGGATCCACCGGCCCGCCAACGGGCCGCACTCGGGAGGTTCCCCGTGGCCGTCACCGTGTGCTGGTCGGCGAAGGGCGGCAGCGGCACCACTGTCGTCGCCGCCACCTTGGCCCTCGCCAGCGCCACCAACTCGCTCCTGATCGACCTCGACGGAGAGCTGCCCGCGGCGCTCGGGCTCCCTGAGCCGGCCGGCCAGGGGATCGCCGACTGGCTGGCGTCCGACGCCCCGCCCGACGCCGTCGCCGACCTCGCCGTCGCGGTCAACCGGACCACCCAGCTCGTGCCACGCGGCGCGCTTCCCGTCGACCGAGGCTCGCCGCGCTGGAGCGAGCTCGGCGCCTGGCTGACCGAGCGCCCGTACGCCGTCGTCGTCGACGCCGCCAGCGGCGATCCGCCCAACCCGCTCGGCGATGTCGGGCGGACCCTGCTCGTCACCCGGGCGTGCTACCTCGCCCTGCGCCGCGCCGTCGCAACGCCATGGCGACCCGACGGGGTGGTGCTGGTCGCCGAGCCTGGCCGCGCCCTCCGGGTGCCCGACATCGAGCGAGCGGTCGGGGTCCCGGTCGTCGCCACTGTCAGCCACGATCCCGCCGTCGCCCGAGCCGTGGACGCCGGCCTGCTCGCCGCCCGCCTCCCCCGCTTGTTGCAGCGGGAACTACGGGGAGCCGCGTGATCGCGATGGACGAACGTCTCGTCGAGGCACTGTGCCGCGCCGCCGAGGGCGACGACGGTGACGCCGACACCGTCGTCCGGGCCAATGTGCGACGGGTGGCGCCTCTCGCCAGCGCCACCGAAAGTGAACGCCTCGTGCGCGCCGCGGTCGCGCGCCTCGACGGTCTCGGCGCACTCGACGCCCTGATCCACGACAGCGCCGTCGACGAAGTGCTCGTCAACGCCGGCGGTGACATCTGGGTCGAGACCGACGGCACCCTCCGGCCGGCCGGGCGCATCGCCGCCGCCGACCTGGCCGTGGTGATCGAGCGGATCCTCGCACCGCTCGGCCGGCGGCTCGACCGCACCAACCCCGTCGTCGATGCCCGCCTGCCCGACGGCTCACGGGTGTGCGCGGTCGTGCCGCCGGTCGCCCTCGACGGGAGTTGCCTGTCCGTGCGCCGCTTCCGCGAACGGACGCTGCCCGTCACCGCGTTCTGCGACACCGCCGTCGCCACTCTGCTCGACGACCTGCTCGCCCGCCGATGCAACGTCATCGTCTCGGGGGCGACGTCGTCGGGCAAGACGTCGCTCGTCAGCACGATGCTCGGCCGCACGGCGTCCGGCGAGCGGATCGTCGTCATCGAGGACACGGCCGAGCTGCTCCCGTCCAGCACCCACCTCGTCCGCCTCGAAGCCCGCCCGCCGACCCCCGACGGTCCGCCGGCGGTCACGCTCGAGCAACTCGTCCGTACCGCCCTCCGCCTCCGCCCTGACCGGCTCGTCGTCGGCGAGGTGCGCGGCCAGGAGGTCCTCGGGCTCGTGCAAGCGCTCAACACCGGGCACGACGGCTCGTGGTCGACGTGCCATGCCAACAGCGCGCTCGACTCCCTCCACCGTCTCGAGACACTGATCCTCCAGGCCGCGCCGGCGTGGCCGCTGCGCGCCGTGCGCCAGCAGCTGACCCGCTCCGTCGACGCCGTCGTTCACGTCGCCCGCACCCGAAGCGCGGCACGCCGGGTGGTCGAGGTCGCCGAGGTGATCGAAGACCCCGATCGATTGCAGCTGCAACCGCTGGCGGACCCAAGCGGAGTCGTCGGCCGGATCACGCGAAGCAGGGCAAGCACATGACCGTCACCATCCTCACCGTGGCCGCGGTGCTCGTCGGGGCCGCGGCCTCCCGCCGTTGGATCGCGCCTCGCCGCTCGCCGGGCGCCGGTGGCGATCGGATTCGTCTCATCGATCGGTTGTCGTTGCCCACACGACGGCCTCGGCGTCCTCCGGGCGACGACGACGTCGCCGAGTGGTGCGAGCACGTCGCCCGCAGCGTCCGCGCCGGCAGCTCGCTCGGCCACGCTCTCGTCCAAGCCGGTGTCATCGCGCCGGCGGGTGGGGCGGCGTTCGAGCCCGTCGTACGGGCGATCGGCCGCGGGCGCGGCCTCGCCGATGCGCTCGGCGATCTCGGCGACGACGATCCGTCGTCGAGCACCGGGCTCGTCGTGCCGGTGCTCGCCGCCTGTGCCGAGCTCGGCGGGCCGGCGGCGCTGCCGCTCGAACGGGTCGCCGCCACGCTGCACGCCCGCGCCGCGGAACGGGCCGAGCGGCGAGCCAACAGCGCCCAGGCCCGCTTGTCGGCGCGGGTCCTCACGACGGTCCCGCTCGGCACGCTGGCGCTGCTCGCCGTGGCCGAACCGGCGGTGCGCGCCAGCCTGACGTCGGAGCTCGGCGCGGTGTGTCTCTTCCTCGGTGGTCTGCTCAACCTCGCCGGCTGGTACTGGATGCGCCGCCTCGTGGGGGGTGCCACATGAACGCCGCCCGCCACGCGATGGTCGCGGAGGTGGCGACCGCGACCGGGCTGATCACGTTCGCCGTGATCATCCTCATCGCGCTGGCCGCACGGCGGCCGCCGTCCCGCCGCTCGCCCGTCCCGGCGGCGGGATCGGCGCGCCGGGCGAGGCTCCGTGCCGTCGGGCTCGTCACGTCCGGCGTCGCGGCGGCGGGATCGGTGGTCATCGCCGGGCCGCTCGCCCTCGTGGTCCTCGGAGGAGTGGCCCTCGTCGCCGTCGCCAGGAGGCGCCACCGCCGCACGGTGGGCCGCCGACGGGTGATCGAGGCGGCGATGCCCGACGCAATCGAGCTGGTCGTGCTCTGCATGCACGCCGGTCGGTCACCGACCCAGGCGGTCGTGGAGCTGTCCGCCCGGGCACCGCCTCCCCTGCGTCCCGGCTTCACCGCCGTCGAACGACAGCTCCACCGCGGCCGCGGGCTCGCCGACGCCCTCGCCGAGCTACCGCGGATCCTCGGCCCTCCGGCCCGCGAGCTGGCGACGTCGATCGCGATGGCCGACCGGGAAGGGCTCCCGCTCGCTCCGGTGCTCGACCGGCTGGCCGACGAGGCCCGCTCCGAGCGGCGGCGCCTCGGCGAAGCGGCGGCGCGGCGCCTGCCCGTGCGACTGTCGTTCCCGCTCGTCGTCTGCACCCTGCCGTCGTTCGTCCTCCTCGCCATCGCGCCAGCCGTGCTCGGCGCCCTCTCGACGCTGCGGGGCACGGTCCCGTGAGACGTCCTCATCCACCTTCCATCACCTGGAGTCCCGATGCTCGCCCTACTCGCCCGTCTGCACGCCGCGGTCCTGATGCTCACCGACCCCGACCCCGACCCCGCCGCTCGTCGAGGCCGGGGCGACCGGGGCCAGGCGACCACCGAGTACGCCCTGGTCCTCCTGGCCGCGGCGCTGGTGGCGCTGCTCGTCATCGCCTGGGCGACCGCCGGTGGCGGGGCGGCCCGGGTCGCCCGCCTGTTCAACCGGGTCATCGACTCGGTGATCGACAAGGTCTGACCGAACGTGATCGCCCCCATGCCGGCGATGCCGGACAGGCCGCGGTCGAGCTGGCACTCGCGCTGCCGGTGGTGGTGGTGCTCCTGCTCGGGATGCTCCAGGTGGCGCTCGTCGGCCGCGACCAGTTGGCCATCGAGCTGGCGGCGCGGGAGGGCGCCCGGGCCGCCGCCGTCTCCGCTGACCCCGTTGGTGCCGCCCGCGCCGCGGCGGACCGGGTCACGACGCTGCACCCGCTCGCCGTCGACGTGAGCGTTTCGGCCGCGACGGTCACGGTGACGGTGCGCCACCGCAGCGTCACCGACGTCGCCCTCATCGGGCGGCTCATCAACGACGTCGACCTCGACGCCACCGCGACGATGGCGCTGGAACCGCCGTGAGCGCCCGATCACCGCCGGACCGTGACCTCAGCGCGCCGAAATCCGGGCGCGGCGCTCACAGTTCCGTAAGGTCGGGCGGTGCAGTTGGTCGGCACGGTTGCGCTCGTCGGATCGGTGCCGGTCCTGTCGTTGACCGGATCGGTCGACCTGGCCACGGTCGCCGAGCTGCGCGACCTGCTGGTACGGCTGACCACTGACTACGCCGGCCGGGCGGTCCTCGTCGACCTCGACGGGGTCGACGCGCATCGACGACGTCGGGCTCGGCGTCCTCCTCGGCGCGGCCGGGCGCGCTCGTCAGATCGGTGGTGACCTCGGCGTCGTCTGCGCCAACGAGCAGCTCCGCAAGCGCTTCGCCTTCACCGGCCTGGACCGTGCGATCGCGGTCACCGCCACGGTGGCCGACCACCGATGAGCGAGCGAAGCGAGCGAATCATCATTACGGCGCGAAGCGCTCACGGGTGCACCGCCCGTCGCCACGATCGAACCGCACACGTGGCCATGGTGCACCAGTGAGCGCGACCGAGCTCTTCCACATCGCCGTCGCCGAGGACTGGGCCGCCGCGGAGGTGGCCGGCGAGTACACGGTCAGCACGCGGGGCCGCACGCTGGCCGAGGAAGGCTTCATCCACTGCTCGTTCGCCGAGCAGGTCGACGCCACCGCCGCCCGGTTCTACGCCGACGTCGACGATGCGGTCCTGCTGCGCATCGACCCCGAGCGGCTGCCCACGCCGGTCGTGGTCGAGGACCTCTACGGGACCGGCGAGGAGTTCCCCCACGTGTACGGGCCGATCCCGGTCGCGGCCGTGGTCGAGGTCCGCCCGCTGCGCCCGCCCGCCTGATCAGCCGACCCGGAAGTCCGGGTCGTGCTTGCGCAGCTCGCGCCGGGCGATCGTCATCTTGTGGACCTCGTCCGGCCCGTCGGCGAGTCGCAGCGTGCGCAGGTGGGCGTACATCGAGGCCAGCGGGAAGTCGTCGGACACCCCGCCCCCGCCGTGGATCTGGATCGCGCGGTCGATGATCTTGCAGGGCGACGTTCGGCGCGGCGACCTTGATCGCCGAGATCTCGACGGCGGCCGCCTTGTTGCCGACCGTGTCCATCATCCACGCCGTCTTCAGCGTCAGGAGCCGCACCATCTCGAGCTCGATGCGGGCCTCGGCGATCCAGTCCATCACGTTCGACCGTTCGGCGAGCGGCCGGCCGAACGTCGTCCGCGACAGCGCCCGCTGACAGAGCAGTTCGAGGGCCCGCTCGGCGGCGCCGATCGTGCGCATGCAGTGGTGGATGCGGCCGGGCCCGAGCCGGGCCTGCGAGATGGCGAAGCCGTCGCCCTCGCCGGCGATCAGGTTCTCGACGGGCACGTGGCAATCGTCGAACTCCAGCTCGACGTGCCCCTCCTGGTCCATGTAGCCGAACACGGGCAGCGCCCGCTTGACGGTCACGCCGGGGGTGTCGGCGGGCACGAGGATCTGGCTCTGCTGGCGGTGCGGCGGGGCGTCGGGATCGGTCTTGCCCATCACGATGTAGATCTGGCAGTGCGGGTGCATCGCCCCCGAGATCCACCACTTGCGCCCGTTGAGGACGTACTCGTCGCCGGCCCGCTCGATGCGCAACGAGATGTTGGTGGCGTCGGACGACGCCACGTCGGGCTCGGTCATCGCGAACGCCGAGCGGATCTCGCCCTCGAGCAGCGGACGCAGCCACGTGTCCTGCTGCTCCGGCGTGCCGAACATCGTCAGGACCTCCATGTTCCCCGTGTCCGGGGCAGAGCAGTTGCACGCCTCGCTGGCGATGGTGCTGCGGCCCATGATCTCGGCGAGCGGGGCGTACTCGGCGTTGGTCAGCCCCGGACCCCACTCCGGGTGAGGGTGGAAGAGGTTCCAGAGGCCTCGGACCCTGGCCTCGACCTTCATCTTCTCCATCACCTCGGGCTGGTGGTGGGGATTGCCGGACTCGGCGATCTGATCCTCGTAGACCGACTCGTTGGGGTAGACCCACTCGTCCATGAACGCGAGCAGCCGCTCGCGGTACTCGTTGCAGCGGTCGGTGAAGGCGAACTCCATGAGCGCGGACCGTACTGCGATCAGTCCAGGTCCTCGTCCTCGAGCGCTGGTCCGGGACGGCCGCCACGGCGGCGGTCGGCGGCCCGTTCCTTGACCCGCTGTTCCTCCTCGAGAGCGGCCTCCTCGGCGACGAGCCGCTCGAGGCTGGCGAACCGGGCCGGATCGAGACGGCCGTCCTCGATCGCCGCCCGCACCGCGCAGCCCGGCTCCTGGTCGTGCTTGCAGTCGCGGAAGCGGCACTGGTCCATCAGCTCGAAGACGTCGGCGAACGCCCGCTCGATGCCCTCTCCGGACAGCCACAGGCTGACGGCGCGGAGCCCCGGCGTGTCGAGCAGCCAGCCCTCGTCGGGGAGCGGCAGCAGCTGGGCGGCGACGGTGGTGTGCCGGCCTCGCGAGTCGCCGGCGCGGACCTCGGTCACGTTCTGCACGTCGGCGCCCAAGAGCGCGTTCACGAGCGTCGACTTGCCGACCCCGCTGGCGCCGAGGAAGGCGAGGGTGCGACCACCACGGGCGAAGGCGCGCAGCTCGGCGATCCCTGCTCCGTCGCGCCCGCTGGCGACGAGCACCGGCACGCCGAGGGCGACCTCGATCAGCTCGCGCCGCGCCGGCTCGGGGTCGTCGACGAGATCGGCCTTGGTGATCACGACCGCGGGCTCGGCGCCACTGTCGAAGGCGAGCACGAGCTCCCGCTCGAGCCGGCGCTGGTTGGGCGTGGCGTCGAAGGCGTGGGTGAGGAAGACCACGTCGATGTTCGCGGCCAGCGTGTCGGGCACGGCGCGGGCGCCCTCGAACGAGGCCCGGCGGACCAGCGCCGACCGGCGCGGCAGGACATGCTCGACGCGCTCGCCGTCGTCCGACGGGACGACCCAGTCGCCGACGGCGACGTCGGCCCCGATGTTGCGGACCCGCCTCGTGGTTCCGGGCTCGTCGGGATCACAGCCGGTGAGGACGGTGCTCCAGCCCCGGTCGAGCCGGGACACCCGGCCCGGTGCGCCCGGCGAGCCGAGCTCGGACCATGCGTCGGCGAGCGCGTCGTCCCAACCCAGCGCGCGCAGATTTGTGCCGTCGAGCCCCGCCACGCCGTCACGCTAACTGTGACGGATGTCGCTCCCCAGTGGGGAATACCCCCGTGACCACGTCCACGACACCCGCGTAGCGTTGCTATCCATGTTCGCTTCCCTCGCCCGCGCCTGCCTTCGCCATCGTTGGATCGTCATCGGAGCGTGGGTCGGACTGCTGGTCGTGATCAACGCCATCGCCTCCAGCGCCGGCGCCGACTGGCGCACCGACTTCGTCCTGCCCGACAGCGAGTCCAAGGACGTCCAGGAGCTGCTCGAGGCCAATGACCCGAACCGCGCCGGCTTCGCCGGCCAGATCGTGGTCAAGGCCGAGCAGGGAATCACCGACCCCGAGGTCGAGGCGGCGTTCACCGAGATCATGAACTTCGCCGCCGACCAGGAGGGGGTGTCGGTCACCAGCCCGTACGACAACCCGCAGCAGGTCAGCGACGACGGCACGATCGCCTACGCCCAGCTCGACATCAGCGATCGCGGCTTCGAGGAGATCACCAATCTCGGCACCGAGATCGAGGACTTCGGAGACGAGCAGGCGTCCGTCGAGGGCATGGAGATCGAGTACGGCGGCGACCCGTTCGCCCAGTTCGAGCTACCCGAGTCCGAGATCTACGGCATCATCGCCGCGGTCATCATCCTGATCCTCGCCTTCGGGTCGGTGCTGGCGATGGGACTGCCGATCGGGACGGCGCTGTTCGGTCTCGGTATCGCCACGGCGCTGGTGACGCTCGGGAGCCACATCGTCGAGATCCCCGACTTCACCACGGCGATGGTGGCGATGATCGGTCTCGGCGTCGGCATCGACTACGCGCTCTTCATCGTGACCCGCTACCGGGAGGGCTTGCGGCTGGGCCTCAGCGTCGAGGACGCCGTCGTCGAGTCGATGGACACGAGCGGCCGAGCCGTGCTGTTCGCCGGGGTGACCGTGATCATCTCGCTGATGGGACTGTCGCTGATGGGGCTCAGCTTCGTCCAGGGCATCGCGATCGCGGCCTCGATCGGCGTGCTGATGATGATCCTCGGCTCGCTCACCCTCCTTCCCGCGCTGCTCGGCTGGATCGGCACGCGCATCGACCACACGACGCGGGCCGCCCTTGGTGCCGTCGCCCTCGGCGTCGCCGGCGCGTTCTTCGGCGTCGTCACCAAGCAAGCAGGCATCTTCATCGTCGGCATGCTCGCCGCGATCCTGCTCTTCGCGTCGAGCTTCTTCATCAAGTCGCTGCGCAAGGAGATCCCGCACCGCCACGAGCCGGCCAAAGAGGAGCGGATGTGGTACCGCTGGAGCCGCTTCATCCAGCGCCGCCCCTGGCCGCCCCTCATCGGAGCGGCGGCGGTGCTCATCCTGCTCGCCGTGCCGTTGTTCGGGATCCGCCTCGGCTTCGGCGACTACGGCAACTACTCCGAGGATCAGACGGTACGCCGGGCGTACGACCTGCTCGCCGAGGGCTTCGGACCGGGCACCAACGGGCCGCTGTTCATCACCGTCGAGGGTGAGGCAGCCTCCGACCCGGCCGCGTTGGAGGCGTTCGTCGACGACGTTGCCAGCCAGGACAATGTGGCCACCGCGTTCCCCACGCCGATCAACGACTCGTTGGCGCTCGTGATCGTCAACCCGCAGAGCGCCCCGCAGGACGCCGAGACGCAGTCACTCGTCAACCACCTCCGCGACGACGTGATCCCGGCGTCCAATGTTGACGCCAAGGTCGGCGGGCTGACGGCCGCGTCGACCGACTTCGCCGACTACATGGGCGACCGCATGCCGCTGCTCATCGGCGTCGTGCTCCTCCTCAGCTTCCTGCTCCTGATGGTCGTCTTCCGCAGCCTCCTCGTGCCGCTGAAGGCCGTCGTGATGAACCTGCTGTCGATCGGCGCCGCCTACGGCATCCTCGTCGCGATCTTCCAGTGGGGCTGGGGTCTGGGGCTGCTCGGCGTCGACCGGTCGGGACCGATCGAGGCGTGGGTGCCGATGTTCCTCTTCGCCATCGTGTTCGGCCTCTCGATGGACTACGAGGTGTTCCTCCTCTCGCGGATCCGTGAGGAGTACGACCGGACGAAGAACAACGCCGTCGCCGTCGCCGACGGTCTCGCCTCCACGGCCCGCGTGATCACGGCCGCGGCGCTGATCATGTTCTGCGTGTTCGGGGCGTTCGCCCTCGGCGACGACCGCCAGCTCAAGCTGTTCGGGCTCGGGCTCGGGATCGCCGTGCTGCTCGACGCCACGATCGTCCGGATGATCCTGGTGCCGGCGACGATGGAGCTGCTCGGCGACCGCAACTGGTGGCTGCCGAAGTGGCTCGACCGGATCCTGCCGCGGATCAAGGTGGAGGGCGAGCACCACGTCGCTCCGGTGCCCGCGCACACCCTCGAGGGCGACGACGTGGAGCGCGAGCCCGAGCTCACCCGCTGAGCCCAGCGGTGGGATTCGGACGCGTTTCCGCCATCCTGCCTTGACACGGGACCCCGCCATCCCGTAGCGAAAGAGGCTCATGGCCAGACCCCTCGTCGTCGTCGAGTCACCGGCGAAGGCCAAGACGATCTCGAAGTTCCTCGGCAGCAACTTCGACGTGCGCGCCTCGATCGGCCACATCGCCGACCTGCCGTCCAAGGGGCTGGCGGTCGACGTCGACAACGGCTTCAAGCCGACGTACGAGCTCACCGACCGCGGCAAGCAGGTCGTCAAGGACCTGCGGGCGGCGTTGAAGGACGCCAGCGAGCTGTATCTCGCGACCGACGAGGACCGCGAGGGGGAGGCGATCAGCTGGCACCTCGTCGAGCAGCTCAAGCCGAAGGTGCCGGTGAAGCGGATGGTGTTCCACGAGATCACCCAGTCCGCCATCGACGCCGCGGTGAACAACCCGCGCGGCATCGACTACGGCTTGGTCGACGCGGCCGAGACCCGCCGCATCCTCGACCGCCTCTACGGCTACGAGGTGTCGCCGGTGCTGTGGCGGCGGGTCAACCGCGGCCTGTCCGCCGGCCGGGTACAGAGCCCGTCGATCCGCCTCATCGTCGACCGTGAGCGCGAGCGCATCGCCTTCGTGGCGGCCGGCTACTGGGACCTCGCGCTGACCACGGCGACGACGCCGCCGTTCACCGCCACGCTGGTCGGCGTCGACGGCACCCGCGTCGCCACGGGCAAGGACTTCGACGCGACGGGCCGGTCGTCCACCGGCGTGGTCGTGCTCGACGAGGCGCGGGCGCGCGCCCTCGCCGACGGCCTCGCCGACGCCGAGTTCACCGTGCGCTCGGTCGAGGAGAAGCCGTACAAGTCGTCGCCCCGCCCACCGTTCATGACGAGCACGCTCCAGCAGGAGGGCGGGCGCAAGTTGCGCCTGTCGTCGTCGCAGGTGATGCGGCTGGCCCAGGGCCTGTACGAGCGGGGATACATCACGTACATGCGGACGGACAACGTGGCCCTGTCCGACGAGGCGCTGGCGGCGGTGCGCTCGACGGTGGCCGCCGAGTACGGCGACCGCTACCTGTCGCCGTCGCCGCGCCGCTACACGTCGAAGGTGAAGAACGCCCAGGAGGCCCACGAGGCGATCCGGCCCGCGACGCCGCTGCGCTCGCCGAGCCAGGTGCAAGGGGAGATCAACGCGCAGGAGCTCGCCCTCTACCGCCTCGTCTGGCAGCGCACGCTGGCCTCGCAGATGGCCGACGCGACGGGCACGACCGTGAGCATCCGGCTCGGTGCCACCGCGACCGACGGCACCGACGCCGAGTTCGGCGCCGCCGGGACGACGATCGCCTTCCCCGGCTACCGCCAGGTGTACGTCGAGTCCCGCGACGAGGGCGACGGCGACGCGACCACGGCCGAGCGCGAGGAGATCCTCCCCCCGCTCGCCGTCGGCGACGAGGTTCCGGTGGCGGAGCTCGAACCGCAGGGCCACACCACGACTGCCCCGCCCCGCTACACCGAGGCGTCGCTCGTCCGCCGGCTGGAGGAGCTCGGCATCGGGCGGCCGTCGACGTGGGCGTCGATCATCCAGACGATCCAGGACCGTGGCTACGTCTGGAAGAAGGGCCAGGCCCTGGTGCCGACGTGGACGGCGTTCGCCGTCGTCAACCTGCTCGAGCAGCACTTCGACGAGCTCGTCGACTACGCCTTCACGGCTCGGGTCGAGACCGACCTCGACGCGATCGCGTCGGGGGAGGCGCAGAAGGACAAGTGGTTGGAGTCGTTCTACTTCGGGGACGACGCCCTGCCCGGCCTGAAGCGCCTCGTCGAGGAGAACCTCGACGAGATCGACGCCGCGGCGATCAACACGTTCCCGATCGGGACCGATCCCGAGGGCAACGAGATCGTCGTCAAGCCGGGCCGGTACGGGCCCTATGTGAAGCGCGGTGAGGACACCGCCGGCGTCCCCGACGACCTGCCCCCCGACGAACTGACCATCGCCGTGGCCCTCGAGCTCCTGGCCGCTCCCAAGTCGGACGAGCCGATCGGCGAGCTCGACGGCCACCCGGTGTTCGCCAAGAACGGCCGCTACGGCCCGTACGTGCAGTGGGGCACTCCGGACGACCTGCCCCCCGGCCACGACAAGCCGAAGATGGCGAGCCTGTTCAAGACGATGGTCCTCGACCGGATCACGATGGAGGAGGCCGAAGCGCTGCTGTCGCTCCCCCGCCAGCTCGGCACCGATCCCGCCGACGGGGAGCCGATCGTCGCCAACAACGGCCGGTACGGGCCGTACGTGCAGAAGGGCAAGGACTACCGCAGCCTGGAGAACGAGGACCAGTTGCTCACGGTCACCCTCGACGACGCGCTGAAGCTCCTCGCCCAGCCCAAGGTGTTCCGCCGCGGCGGTCGGGGCGGGGCGGCGAAGGGCCCGCTGCGTGAGTTCGGCACGGATCCGGTGAGCCAACGTCCGGTGGTGGCGCGCGACGGCCGCTTCGGGGTGTACGTGACCGACGGGGAGACCAACGCGTCGATCGGCAAGGGCGACCGGATCGAGGAGATGGGTCCCGAGCGGGCGTTCGAGCTGCTGGCGGTCCGGCGGGAACAGGTCGCCGCGAAGGGCGACGCTCCGGCACCCAAGCGGTCACGCAAGAAGCGCTGACGTCATCCGACGTAGCGTGACGCCGATGGCCGGCCGGAGACCGTTGTACGTCGCCTTCGAGGGGGCGGAGGGGTGCGGGAAGAGCACCCAGGCCGCGCTGCTCGCGGACGCCCTCGATGCCGTGCTCACGCGAGAGACCGGGGGAACTGACGTCGGCCGCCGCTTGCGGGAGATCCTGCACGACGTCGACGTCGTCGACCTCGACGACCGGGCCGAGCTCCTGATCGTCGCCGCCGACCGCGCCCAGCACGTCGCCCGGGTCGTGCGCCCAGCCCTCGACGCCGGTCGACCGGTGGTCAGCGATCGCAGCGTGTACTCCGCGCTGGCGTACCAGGGCTACGGCCGGGGCCTCGACGTCGACGAGATCCGCCGCATCAACGACTGGGCGATGCGCGGCATCTGGCCGTCGCTCGTCGTCCTCCTCGACGCGCCGACGGACGTGCTTGCCGCTCGCTTGCACGGCCGAGACCTCGATCGTTTCGAACGGGCCGGCGAGGCGTTCCACGAGCGGGTGATCGACGCCTACCACACGATGGCCGCCGACGACCCGGACCGCTGGATCGTGGTCGCCGCCGACGACGATCAGGACAAGATCGCCGCCGGCGTCCTCGAGCGGGTCACGGAGCGAGCCGGACGATGACCGTGGCCGCCGACCTGGCGAGCGTGTGGGACATCGTCGTCGGCCAGCCGGCCGCCGTCGACGCGCTGCAACGCTCGGCCGAGGCGCCGACGCACGCCTACCTGCTCGTCGGACCGCCGGGGTCGACCAAGGACGAGGCGGCCAGGGCCTTCGCCGCCGTGCTGATCGCCGGCGTCGACGACCCCAGCAGCCGCGACGCCCGCCTCGCCCTGGCCGGCGAGCATCCCGACGTCCGCGAGGTCCAGCGGGCCGGGCCGTTCATCACCGCCGAGCAGGCCCGGGAGATCGTCCGCCTGGCGGCGCTGGCGCCCGTCGAGGGCCGGCGCAAGGTGATGATCCTGCACGAGTTCCACCTGCTCCGGCCGGAAGGCGCGGCCCTGCTCCTCAAGACGATCGAGGAGCCGCCGGCCTCGACGATCTTCCTCGTCCTGGCCGACTTCGTCCCCCACGACCTGGTCACGATCGCCTCGCGGTGTGCGCGGGTGGAGTTCCGCGCGATCCCGACGGAAGTCCTCGCGTCCCGGCTCGTCGCCGAGGGGGTCGACCCGGATGCTTCCGCCGACGTGGCGGCCGCCGCGGCCGGCGACCTCAGCCGAGCCCGTGTGCTCGCCGCCGACCCCGAGCTGGCCGAGCGTCGCCGGGCGTTCGCCGAGCTTCCCGAACGACTCGACGGCAACGGAGCGACGGTGGTCCGCCTCGTCGTGGAGCTGCTCGCGCGAATCGACGAGGCGGCCGCGCCGCTCGCCGAGCGCCACGCCCGTGAAGTCGCCGAGCTGGAGGCCCGCATCGAGCTCGTCGGCGAAAGGGGCAGCGGGCGGAAGGTGCTCGAGGAGCGGCACAAGCGCGAGCTCCGCCGGCACCGCACGGACGAGCTGCGCAGCGGGCTGGCGGTGCTCGCGGCGTCGTACCGCGACGCCCTCGGCGCCGGCGCCCACCGCCCGGAGTCACTGATCGGGGCGGTGGAGCGGATCTATCAGGCGATCGACGCCTTCGAGCACAACCCCAACGAGGCGCTGCTGCTCCAGTCCCTGCTGTGGTCCCTGCCCGCCGACCCGAGCCTCACTCGCTGACCGCAACCACGGGATCGTCACCACGTATGTTGCCGAGGGCATCCGATCCGGCGAGGACGATGACCGCCAACGCGATCCCGTAGATCGCGCCCCCGATGCCGTAGAGCTCGAACCCGAGCAACCCGACGATGATCGGCACGGTCGGCCCGAGCCGGACCGTGCGGGCGTCCACCCGTGGCCGCACCACGAAGGCCTCGAAAGCCTGCAGCACCAGCAGCGTGAGGGCGACGACGGCACCGGTCTGCCACGGCTCGAGCCCGAACGCCAGCAGCAGGGCCGGCACGCCGCCGACGAGCACGCCGATCAGCGGCAGGATCGTGAACACTCCGACCGCGATGCCGAGGCTGGCCGCGGCCGGGAGGTCGAGCGCCCAGCACACGGTGCCGACGATGATCCCGTTGACGATCGACAGCGCGATCGCGACGAGCAGGTACCGGCGTCCGCGCAGCGCCGCCGCGGTGGCCACCTCGCGGATGACGTACCGCCGCTCCTGGCTGAACTGGCGCACGAACCCGTCGAAGTAGCGCCGACCGAAGGCGAGCAGGAACAGCATCAGGATCCCGGTCACGATGTACGTCGGCGCCGTCTCCGCCGCCTGGGACACCGCCTGCTGACGGACCCGGTCGTCGAGCTCGTCGACGAAGCTCTGGACGCGGTCGGTGATGCCGATGTCGGCGGCCCACTGGTAGTTCTCCTCCAGCCGGGCGGCCGCCTCGGGCGCGCTCTCCTTCAGGTCGTCGAGCGAGTCGAGGACGTCGGTGGCGATCCCGACCGTCACGAGGGCGACGACCGAGAGGACGGCGAGCAGCACGACGATCACGCTCAGCCACCGCGGCAGCACGCGGTCGACGAAGTCGACCAGCGGGTCGATGAGCAGGGCGACGATGGCGCAGGCGACCACCCAGCCCACCGTCCGGTGGGCCTCGACGAACACGTTGCGGAGGAAGAACGCGACGAGCACGGCACCGACGAGCAGCGCCGCCGACTCCGGCGTGAGCCCGGCCCGCCAGATCCGGCTCGGTGCGGCCCGCCGGGTTGCGTCATCGGCCACGCCGCGACGGTAGTCAGGCGGCTCGTCCGGATCGGAGATCACCCACCGGACCCACTGCCGGCTGTCATCATCGGGTCGTGGACGCCGAGGACGAGGCCAGGGCTGCCGGAGCGGTCGCCGACGCCGAGACGACGGCACTGCGCATCGACCCGGACGTCGCGGTCGGTGCGCGCGTCCGCATCCGGCTCGACTGGCGCACCTTCGCCTACCTCGTCATCGCCATCCTCGGCGCGCTGGCGCTGCTCGCGGTCGTCCGCGGCACGACGACGATGCTCACCCGCATCGGCATCGGCCTCGTCATCGCCCTCGCGCTCGATCCGCTCACCCGGTCGTTGCAACGCCGCTTCGAGTTGCGACGGGGCACCGCCGTGGCGCTCGTCGCCGCCGTGGTGGCCGCGCTGGCGGGACTGCTCATCGGAGTCCTCGGCCCCCGAGCCGTGGCCGAAGCGCGCAAGTTCTCCGACCAGCTCCCGGAGACCCTCGACGACCTCGAATCGCTTCCGCTCGTCGGGGGGTTCCTCCGCGACAACGAGGTCGCCGAGAAGGCCCAGGACTGGGTCCGCCGCCTGCCCGAGCAGTTCACCGACGAGCGCGTGTCGGAGCTGGCCGGACGGCTCCTCAGCGGCGTCGCCGGCGTCGCGATCATCGTCGTGGTGGCCATCGCCGTGCTGGTCGACGGCGAGAACCTGCTCGAACGGCTCCGCCGTCTGCTGCCACCGGCACACCGGCAACGCGCCGATGCGGTCGGAGGCGTGATGTACCGCACGCTCGGGCGCTACTTCGGCGGCTCGGTCACCGTGGCCATCCTGATGGGGCTGTACGTCCTCGCCCTCGGCCTGATCCTCGGCATCCCGCTGATCCCGGTGGCGGCCGTCTGGGCGATGATCACGGACCTGATCCCCCAGGTCGGCGGCTTCCTCGGCGGATCGTTCCTCGTCCTGCTGGCCACGACACAGAGCGTGACGACGGCTCTGATCGCGGCGGCCGCCTTCATCCTCTACATGAACATCGAGAACCACATCATCCAGCCGGCGATCGTCGGGCGCTCCGTCGACCTCATGGCGCCGACGACGATGGTGGCCGCGTTCGTCGGCGGTGCCGTCGCCGGCGTCCCCGGCGCGCTGGTGGCGACGCCGTTGGTGGGGGCGGCGAAGGCGATCTACCTCGAGGCGCGAGGAATGGCCACGGGCCATGAGGAACTCGCTGCCCGAGAGCGCCTGCGCCGGCTGCTCCAACGCAAGAAGGGTTGACGGGCCGCCTGGCTACACTGCGACACCCGCGGCCCAGATAGCTCAGTCGGTAGAGCAACGCACTCGTAATGCGTAGGTCGTGGGTTCGATTCCCACTCTGGGCTCCACAAAGCACCTGGTCAAGGCCCATTTATCACTGAGCCTTCCGGACGACCCTGAAAGCCATCCAGGCTTTTCGGCGCTCCTCCCACGGGAAGCGCTGACCGGGCCGCGATGTGACTGGTCGGTCGAAATAGCGCTGAAGATTCACCCGGCGATGCCGATAGGAGAGTGTGGCTCGTCTTTCGCGACTGCTCGTGGCTGTATCGCTGTCTGTGATGACGGGGGCTCTCTCCTCGGTCGTGACGCACGCCGACTCCGACGTGTATGAGGTCAAGCCGGGTGACTCACTCAGCGGCATCGCGTTGCAGTTGGACGTCTCGCTCACCTCGCTGCTGACGGTGAACCGGATGACAGCGTCGAGCCTGATCGTGCCGGGTCAACGCCTGGTCGTTCCGGCCGGGGCGTCGAGCGACGTGCCGGGTGGGTCCGCTGGGGGGTACACGGTTCGGGCGGGTGACACCTTGGGTGGGATCGCCGCCCGTCATCGTGTCTCGCTCACCTCGCTGCTGACGGTGAACCGGATGACAGCGTCGAGCCTGATCGTGCCGGGTCAACGCCTGGTCGTTCCGGCCGGGGCGTCGAGCGACGTGCCGGGTGGGTCCGGTGGGGGGTACACGGTTCGGGCGGGTGACACCTTGGGTGGGATCGCCGCCCGTCATCGTGTCTCGCTCACCTCGCTGCTGACGGTGAACCGGATGACAGCGTCGAGCCTGATCGTGCCGGGTCAACGCCTGGTCGTTCCGGCCGGGGCGTCGGGCGACGTGCCGGGTGGGTCCGGTGGGGGGTACACGGTTCGGGCGGGTGACACCTTGGGTGGGATCGCCGCCCGTCATCGTGTCTCGCTCACCTCGCTGCTGACGGTGAACCGGATGACAGCGTCGAGCCTGATCGTGCCCGGCATGAAGCTGACCCTGCCCGCCGGAGCGTCCGTAGTGTCAGTCCCAACCGGTGGACCGATCGACGTCGTGCTCGACTATGCGAAAGCTCAACTCGGCAAGCCGTACACCTTCTTCACCGCAGGTCCTGACAGGTTCGACTGCTCTGGCCTGACGCTGGCTGCCTACGCCCGGATCGGCATCTCGCTCGTCCACCACAGCGCCGCGCAGGCTCGCCAAGGCACTGGTGTCAACTTCCTCCACACCGCGATCCGACCGGGTGACCTGGTGTTCATGGACACCAACGGTGATGGGATCATCAACCACGTCGGCATGGCGATCAACGCAACCACCCTGATTCAAACGCCAGGACCCGGTGACGCGGTCCGTCTCACACCAATGCCGGCGAAGAGTGGAATCGTCGCCGTCCGGCGACTCGTCCCTAGCAACTGACACGGGAACGATCCTCCACACGAAGGCCGACACGACCTCAGGCGGCACTGCCAAGCCAGACCCAGATCGCGGATAGACAGCCGAAGTGGCTCGCCGGAACCGTCCGCGTCAGGCTGGAACGGCCGTGACGACGACGTTGCTGCGGTAGCTGTTGACGTCGTCGTCGAACTCCCCACCGCACGTCACGAGGCGCAGGACGCGGGCGCCGTCGCGGGCGAACACCCCGTTCACCGCCACCGCCGGTTTGGGCACCAGCTCGACCGTCGTGACGGTGAACGAGCGCTGCGACCCGTCGTCGTAGGCGACCGTCACGACCGCGCCGACCGGGGTGTTGGCGACGTCGGCAAAGAGGCCGGTCACACCTCGCCAGTTGAGGTGGCCGGCGATCACCGCCGAGCCCCGTTCACCTGGTGACGGACCGTGGCGGTACCACACGAGCGTGCGGGCATCGGGCGGGACGTCGAGCTCGTGCTCGCTGTTGACGCCGGCGGGCACGACCGGTCCGTCGATGCTCGAGGACCGGGATCGAGACGCGCACCGGTGCGGCGATGGGACGAGGCGCAAGCACGTCGATGGCGGCGTGGTGCGTCACGACGGGCGCCAGCGTCGTTGCGGGCGCCGTGGTCGGCCGGGTCGTCGCCGTCGACGCGAGCGTGGTGGACGTGGTGGACGTGGCCGGCGCAACCGTCGCCGCCGTGGCGATGACGGGAGAGATCGTCGCCGGCGGTGCCGTCGTCGGGCTGGTCGTCGCCGTGCTTGCGGTGGTCGCCGCGGTCGACTCCGACGCTGACGCGGCGACCGTGAGGAGCCCGCCGGCGAACGCCGCAACGCCGATCCCCAGTTCGGCGACGAGCGCGACCGTGGCTCGCCAGGGCACGGTTCAGGCGGTCGTGCGCCGCCGGCGAGACCGCGCCCAGAACACGCCGGCACCCGCCACCGCGAGCGGGATCGCGACCAGGATGCCCACCGGAACTTGGTCGCCTGAGGAGACCGCTTCGGTGCTGCCGTCGCCGGTCTGGATCCGCGCCGGGGCGGTCTGCAAGTTGCCGACCCGCACCGCCGCCCAACCGAGGGTGCCGTCCGCCTGCGAGCCGATGAGATACATGAAGTTCGCCGTCCCGTCGGCGTACTGGACCCGCTCCGGCGGAGCGAGCGGCGCGCCGCCCCGGGCACCCATGACCGCGATCTCGTATTGGCCCGCTCCGACGAGTCCGCCGGCCTCGGTGTCAGGGGCGACGCGGCCGAACGTGGCCTGGTCGTTCAGCAGCACGTTGACCGGTCTGGCCTCCGCGGCGTGACGAACGACAAGCCGCGACTGCCCGGCGGGGACCGCGCTCAAGTCATCGGCGTAGGCGGTGAGCTTGGCCTCGCCGCTCGCGTCGAGATGGGCGACGAGCGATCCGGCGAACCCGGCGGGGACGGTCACGTCCTGAGCGAGCAGGGGTTCGTCGGAGGCTGCGGCCCCGGCCTGGCGGATCTCGACGAGGTGTTCGCCGGCGGGGATCGGGAGCGGGTCAGTCGCCCGCTCGGGCCGGAACGTCGGCAGCACCAGCGTGCCGTCGAGATAAACGTCGGCTACCAGGCCACGCAGACCGTGGACGACCCGTACGTGACCGGTCGCCTCGTCCGGCTGGGCGTGGCCGAGCGACGAGGTCACGATCGCCCCGCCCACGGATCCAAGCGCGACGACAATCCCTGCCACGACGTTGCTGATTCGTCCGCCGTTCATCGTTTCGCCCTTTCAACTCCGCCTGGTCCATCGATGCCGAGGGGAATCCCCCGCTGCGATTCCCCCCGGCACGGCGACGATCCTGAGCCACGGCGGTCCGAATGCGCAAGGAAATTCGATACGAAATTCGCGCCGAATTCAAGGCCCTGACCAGCCTGTTTACCCGAAGGCGAGGACATTGACTAAACTCTCAGCAGACCATTAGTGAAGTCCTCGCCGACTACGCTCAAGGTCGATGTCAGACGGACCCTCCCGACGAGTCACGCTCGACGATGTCGCCGAGGCCGCGGGGGTCTCGCCGGCGGCCGTGTCGCTCGCCCTGCGGGGCAAGGCGGGGGTGGCCCGGGCCACTCGGCAGCGCATCGTCGACGTCGCCGCTGGACTCGGATACCAGGTCCGTCCGGCGAAGGGTCCGCCGGCCGAGTACACCATCGGCCTTCTCCTCGCGACCAAACAGGCCGGTCCGCCCGAACGGTCCTATGGCCCCGTGGTCACCGCGATCACCGCGGCCTGCTCCGACGCCGGAGCCGACGTTCGCCTCGGCGACCCTGGCCCTCGACGACAACGACGAACCGGTCGCCGTACCGGGGCTGACGCGTCACGTCGGTGTCAACGGATTCCTCGTACTCGGCCCGTGGCTCTCGCGTGCGTCGGCCACCATGTTCGGCCGTCGACCGGTCGTGCTCATCGACGGTGACGCCGAGGATCGGGACGTGTTCTCCACCGTCGTCGGCGACGACGCCGGTGGCGCCGCCGATGCGACGTTCACGCTCGTCAGGAACGGCCACCGCCGCATCGTGCTCGCCGGGGGTTCGGACGAGGCGTCTCCGCCCATTGTCGAGCGCCGGCGCGGGTACGCCGAGGCAATGCGTGACTCAGGACTGCGGCCGAGCTACATCGACGGCCCGGTCGACGATCCCGAGGCGGTGGCCGCGGACGTGACGAGGGAGCACAAGAGCCGACGCTCGTTCACCGCCGTCGTGGGCGCCAACGACGAGGTCGCCCTCGCCGTCCTCGCCGCCGCGGCCGCCGCCCGGATCAGGGTCCCCGCCGACTTGTCGGTCACCGGCTTCGACGACATCGAGGCCACCCGCCTCGTGAGCCCGAAACTGACCACCGTTACCGTCAACAAGGAGGCGATGGGACGTCTCGCCACGGCGATGCTCCTGCAGCGCATCGACCAGCCCCATGACCCGCCGTTCACCGTGTTGCAGCGCGCCCGGCTCATCTCCCGAGAGAGCGTCGCCCCGCCGCCGGGGGCGGGCGGGCGCAAGGCGGTCCCGGCGGCGTCATGACGCCGGTTGGCAGGCGCCGGTCGCGCGGGCGACGCCGGCCGGACGGCTATTCGCGGAAGAAGTAGACCAGCGTCCGCTCGCTGCGCACGCCCCGGCCCCGGCCCCGGAGGCCTGTTTTGCGCCGGAGCTCGGCCAGGATGTCGTCGAGATCGAGCGGCTCCCCGCCGTTGCCGTTCGTCGAGGCGGCGGCGCGAATCGCGTCCTGCGTCACCCCGTGACCGCCGCGAGTCATGAGCAGCTCGAGCACCGCGAACTCGGTGCTGGTCAGGGAGATCCGGCGGCTGCCCGAGAAGACCTCGCCCGCGCTCCGGCTCAGCCGGAGCCGGCCGACGACCAGCCAGTCGGCCGGCTCAGCCGGTTCTTCGGGCAACGGCTCGGCCTGCGGTGGCGCATCGGTCGGCGGGCGGCGATGGGGTGTCGCCCGGCGGGGACGTTCGGCCGGGCGTCGGCGCCCTCCAGCCGGCGCGCCACCCGCGACGCTGGCGTCCACGGGGTCGGCTGGCGTCACGACGTCGTTCTCCGTCGCGGGTTCCGGCCCAGCTGATCGGGCTGCGACAGGCGCCGGCGGGCGTGACCCGACCGGTTGGATCACCGGTGTGGCGTGCCGGGTGCGAGGAGCGCGCGCGGGTGGCCGCCTTCGGGCGCGGCGGCGGGCGCTCGACCACAGCCACCACCCCAGAGCGCTGAGCACGGCTACCACGAGGACGACCACGATCCACAGCGCCGAGCCGGCCCGATCCGGCGCCGACGCCCGGGCCGCGGCACGAACAGTCGGCGTCGCGGTGACATCGGGGACCGTCGCGGGTGCCGCCTGGGTCGCGACCGTACCGGTCGGGGTCGAGACTGTGCCGGTCGGGGTCGACGTCGGTGTTATCGGCGATGAGGGCACGTCGATCTCGGTGGCGAACCGGGCACCGTCAACGGTGAGGACGAGCTCACGCGGGCCGGGGGCCGTCACGGTCGCCCGCACCCGGACGCGATTTGCGATCGCGTCCGTGACCTGGTCCACCTCGGCGAGCATCGCCTGCCCGCCGCTGGCCACGCCGCCAGTGTTCTCGGCGAGATTCGCCGCGTCGCCGGTGTCGATGCCAGGGTCGGCGATGACGTGGATCCGCATGTCTGCTCGCGCCGCGACGTCCGCCAGTGCCCGCAGCGTTGGACGTTCGTTGATCGGTCGACCCAACACGAGGACGAGGTGGCGTTCTGGCCACGACGCCGTGGCGGCGAGGCGCTCAGCGGCGTCGAGCACGAGACGGTGCAACGGCACGACATCCGGGGCCCCGGCGGTGATCCCGGCGATGCGAGCGATGTTGGCACCGCGGTCGGTGGTCGGTGCGGTCTGCATCCCGCTCGGAGTCGAGAGGGCGATGGCCGTGCCGTCCCCCAACCTGCGGACGAGCTCGATCGATGCCGCCTGGGCCGAGTAGACGACCTCGGTTGGAACGGTCGGCCCGTCGTCGATCATGAGACCGACGACGTTGGTGCTCGCGTCGACCCGGGCCACCGAATCGATGCTGGCACCCTCCAGCTCGATCATGGCCGGATCGATCTCGGCGGTCGCGAACTGCCAGGGTACGACGAGGTCGATCAGCACGGTGGGGTACGACGCGACGTCGACGACGTGGGCATCCAGCGGCTCGGCGGGAGGCGGTTGGGCGCGCGCTCGTCCCGCGGGCGGCATCATGACCGCCATCAGCACGCCTAGTAGAAGTCCCCGCCAAAACATGTGATCAAACCGTCGGGTTATGTCTTACCCATTGACGGACGGGTGTCACACTACGCGAGACCCCAGTGGACGTCGGCCGGTGCTCTGAGCTGCACTTCTGGGCGCGGACAGTCTCGGATTTCGTGACTCGGCGCGCCCAGATGGCTCGATGAGACGCTCCGCGCCCAGATGAAGGCGGCGCAAACGCTTACATGGAACGCACCGTGGTCTCGTAGCGCAGGTTTCTGGCGGTGAGCGCGATCGAGTGCTCGCCGCGAGACGTCATGGTCGCCACCACCCGATAGCGCCGTGCGATCGCCGCGGTCACCTCGTCGATGGACGCGACGACATTCGCCGACGAGGCGACGATGCCGCCGCTCCTCTCGGCGAGGGACGCGATCGCCGTGGCCTCGACGCCACTCGGGACGATCAGGTGCAGCCGTGTGCCGCTCTCGGTCATCGCCTGCTCGAGCGGGCCGAGTTGTTCGGCGGTCAGGTCGAGTGCTGCGCCGAGCACGAGGACGACGTGACGATCCGGCGTCGGGTTCGACGCCAGCTGTCGGATCGAGCTCGCCAGCAGACCAGGGAGCGGGGTGACCGCCGGCGATCCGGCCGTGATCGCGGCGATCCGGCCGATGTTGGCGTCCGGGGAGGGCGTGAACGCCGACGCCAAGCCGCTGGGGGTGGCGAGCGCGATCTCGGTGCCCCGGCCGACGTTCCGGACGAGCTCGACCGACGCTCCTTGGAGGTGGCCCAGAACCCGTGCATCGACTGTGGGGCTGTCGTCGATGAGCAGAACGGCACCGATGTCGCGCGGGTCGACCGCGGTCACCGAGTCCACGGGCGCACCGTCGACAGTCGACCATGTTCGAGTGCAGCTGCACCGCTGCCAATGGTGGAGGTATGACGACGTCGAACACCACTCGCGGGAACGCCGACGTGTCGATCGGTCCGACTGCCAGCTGACTCGTCGGCGCTCTGACTCGGGGAGCCGTCGATGAGGTGCTCACCGGGAGCGTCGTGGCGGAAGTGGAGGGCGCAGGAGTCGTCGAGGGAGAGGTGGTCGCGACCGTCGACCGTCGTCTGCGGCTCGGGGAGCGACGAGGACGACACGGCCCCGGCGGCACCGACGATGGCGGAGGCAGCGAACGTTGGGTGGTCGTCGGCATCGACGTCGTGCCCGACGCGGCGTCGGGAGCGCGATCGCTGAGCACCGGGAGTGCCGCCGAGGCGAACAGCAGCAGCGCCGCGGCGAGTGCGACGACGGCCAGGATGAGCATGTCCCGCCGACGCGGCTCGACGGGCGGGCTCGATCCTTGGTCGGACGGCACGGTCAGCTGGATTCCTCGGCGACGTCCTCCGGTAGCGACGGTGCTCGGTCCAGTCGAATCGCGGCGACCGCGGCGATTTGCGTCACGACCGCGATGCAGAAGAAGCCGAGTCGTCCCGACCAGAGGCCGGAGTACAGGAGCGCGACGGAGATCATCGCGCCCACGACGGCACTCCCGACTGCGGCGATCAGCAGCCGCGCTTCGCGGGCCATCGGCCCCATGTGCAATGACAGCGCCAGCCCAGGGGCGAAGCCGATGTATGCGAGCGTCACCGCGCCCGGCAGCGCCACCGCGCAGGTCGACCGCCACCATCGCCGTGACGACGATCGACGCGACCGTCAGGATCCTTCCCACCGACGACGTGGGGATCATGGGCCACCGTCCGCTACGGCGAACACCACTGCATCGGAGTTCTGTCGCACCACCTCGAACCGCGGCGAGACGCGAAGGGCGGCCTCGACCTCGTCGAGAAGCCCGGGGGGCATGCTCGGAACGCCCGCTTCGGCCATCTTCTGGGACCGGGTGATCAGCAGGTAGCTGGCGGCGAAGCGATCGTCCGACATCCACCGGTACATCGCGGCTTCGGGATCGGCCTCGATGCGCGCCTGTGACTCGGCGGGTTCGCGTCCGATTGCCACGTACCGGAAGTTCTCGTAGTTACGACTGCTCCCCGGGTAGTTGCGGGAGCCCTCGACGAGCAGCGTGTTCGGTGGCGCGTGCTCGTACAGCCACGTCGTGACCTCGACCTCGCCAGGCGTGAAGTAGTTGCTCGCCTCCTTGCCGAGGTAGGCGAACAGGAAGCCGACGAGCAACAGTCCCGCGACCGCGGTTCGGGCCGCGTGGGCGAACCACGCCGGTTGACCGTCGAACACAGCGGTGATGGCGAGCGCGGCCGCCAAGGCCAGCCACGGAACCGCGAAGAGGTACACCCGAAAGAGGACCTCGCCCTCGTAGTCAGTGACGACAAGGAGAGCAGGAGCGCACAGCAACGCGCAGAGCAGGCCGACCGATCGACGGCGGAGTAGCCCGCTCGCGATCCCGACGAGCGCCAGAACGATCATCGCCTGAACCAGGAACCGGTCGCCGATGACGACTGCGGCCTGCCCGGTGCTGATGCGCTGGGTGTCGAGAAACGAGGCCGATGACGTCTCGGAGGGCGAGCCGACGCCGTCGAGGAATCCCGGCGCTTCGCGCTGCACGTACGACAACGCCGGCCCGGCGATCCACGCGATCGTCATCGCCGCGCCCACGATCGCCAGCCACATCGTGTGGCTCGCTCGGAACAGCGCCGCCACGGCGAGTGTGACGACGACCATCAGCGGCGTCAACTGATGACTCGCCACGATCGTTGCCATGACGAGGAGCAGGAAGACGACGACGGCGACCTTCTCACGTCCATGCGTTGGCGTCGGTCCAACACCTTGGGCGATCACCGGACCGGCCCGGCGCCCACGGACGTATCGCTCGAAGGGAAGGGCGACGGCGAGGAGCGTCAGATAGAGCACGAACGTGAAGCCCTGTGGTGAGAAGTACTCCTGGCCCACCCAGTTGCCCACGGCGAAGAGCCAGAGCGCCAGCCAGACGACCCGTTGATCGTCGACGAGTGCTTGGAAGATCAGCCAGAGCGCGAGGAGCCCGAGGAGAGTCAGCACCAGCGGCGTCCAGATCGCGATGGTGTGGGGATCGATGCCGGTGACGTCGGAGACCGTTGCCGTGAGTCCGAACAGCCCCGGCCAGCTGTGGTAGATGCCGAGGAACTGGGCGTCGGGATCGAGGTCTCCGTGGCGCTGGATGAAGTCGACGACCCCGAGGTGCTTCCAGGACCAGGAGTAGCGAACGGTTCCGTAGAGGATCGCCGGTGTGCCGTGGGTGACTGTCGCCAGCGCCACGAGGTAGCCGGCGAGCACTTTGCGCTGGTCCGGGTATCGGTCGAAGGTGTACATGAACCCGGCGGTGAGCAGCGCCAGCGAGGCGAAGAACGTCACCGGCATCACCGACAGGAGCCCGACGGCGTTCATCGATCGCAGGTTCACGCCGACGAGACTCGACAGCCAGCAACCGATCGCCACGATCAGCACGCGCGCAGGGCGACTGATGCGACCGACAGCGCGCGCCGCCGCCCTGGCACCGATCGCAGCGGCCCCCAGAGCGTGCGTCGCCGGATGGACGACCTCACTCGTCATTCGTCACCAGGCGTGATGGAGAGCGGCTGGTCATAGCGCCATCACGACCCGCTCGACGTTCGCCGCTCTCCAGACGCGGGCGCGCCGGTAGCGGTCGGCTTTGGTGAGGTTGGCATGGATGTGATGGATCCAGGTGACGAGCAGCAGCGTCCGCGGCGTCCCGACTCCACTGTCGCCGGTGGCGCGTGCGAGCACCCGCTGTTCCCACGGTTCCCACGCGTCGTGATCGAGGAGATCGACGACCGAGGCCCCGAGCTGTTGCCGGCGGTGCAGGCAGCGAGCGCTGAGAACCAGGTGCATCGTGTCCACCGCCGACGGGACCTCGTGGGACGCTTGGTCCCAGTCGAGGATCCCCTTCACTCGCGGCGTCCCGTCGGCCTGGTCGATCAGGAGGTTTCCCAGCCAGTAGTCACCGTGGGTGAACGACGTACAGATCGTGCGTCCGGCGAGGTCGCGGTGGAGCTCGTCGCCGAGTCGCACCAAGTTGGACTTTTCGCCGAGGTCGCCGCGGCGATTCGAGAGCAACGGTGCGATCGCCTCGAGCGGTGTGGTGACCCAGCGGGCGAACGTGGCGTCATCGACCCGCGTCTCGGCGGCGGTCGCTCGGTGAAGGGTCGAGATCGTGTCCGATGCGTTTTCGATCAGCGCTGGCAGGTCGTGATCGTCGACGAGCGTGCGGCCGTCACGACCGGGAAGTCGCTCCTCGATCACCCACGGACGGCCGTGATGATCGCCGGTGGCGAGAACGGCCGGCACGAACGTGCGCCAGCCATCGAGCGCATCGAGACCGGCGATCGTGTCGAGTGCTCGCCGGTGTCGGGCGAGTGTGCCGGCGCCGGTCGCGTTGCGGGCGACTCGCAGCACGGCGACGGACGTCCGCCCAGCGGTCTCCAAGATGGCGACGGCGACGTCGTGCGCGTTTGCAGCCACCGAAGTCATGGTCCAGCAGCTGTCGGTGGAGGCGAGCACCTCCCCAACTGCTGTCTCGTCACGACGGACGACGTGGCCGCGAGATCAGGACGCGCAGTGGCGCAGTGGCCGAGGTCAGTCGCGCGCCGTCGAGGTACGGCAACCACAGCGGTCGGAGCTCGGTCGCGACGAGGATGCCGGCGACGGCGACTTGGGTGCCGAGCCACGCGTAGCCGACCCCGACGACACCGAGGTGCGGGACGATGGCGACGATGCCGGCGAGCGCGGGGAGCGAGATCGCCGCGCTGAGGACGAGGAGCGCCCGCATCCGCCGCTGGACGCGGACGATCGACATGAACGTGACGACGACCGCGAACGGGAGGGACGAGGCTGCGAGGAGACGCAGGAGCGTCGTTGCCTCACGCGCGTAGGCGGCGCCGAAGACGCGCAGGATGGCTGGAGCGGCGGCGATGGTCACGGCGACGATCGGCAGGCCGAACATGAGCGTCCGCGTCAACGCCTGCCGGGCGTAACGGTGGACGCCGGCCGGGTCGCGTGCCGCCTCGGTGATCAACGCCATGCCCATGCTCTGGTTGGCGAGGTACAGCGCGTAGGTGATCGTCAGGGCGACGTGCAGATAGGCAGTGGCCTCGACGCCGGCGAGCCACAACCCCAGCAGCGGCAGAGCATTCAGCGTCGCCCGCCACAGCATCGACGCGCTGTAGTCGGCGGCGACGTACCGCGCGATCTTGGTCGGCCCCAGGCGGTCCTGTGACGGCGGTGATTCGGCCACATGGCTGGGCACCAGACGGGTGAACACCCGCCAGTTGACGATCAGGACTGCGGGGACGAGCGGGATCACCCACGCAGCGAAGATGCCGTGCGAGGGAGCGTAGGCGAGAAGAGCGATGAGCAACCCGACCTTGACGATCGCGTAGATGAGGTTGCTGATGAGGACGGTCGTGCCGCCCCGCAGGCCGGTCAGGGCGGAGTCCTGAAGTTGGAACACCACCCATGCGACCGTTGACACGACGAAGGCAACGGCGAACTGCGGCGAGTCAGCGATCACCGTCAGCGATGGCGCCCAGGCCCGTACGCCGAACACGAACACTGCAGCAGCGACCGCCGTGAGCCCACCCGCAACGAGGTAGGAGCTGGCGATCAACCTCCCCGCGCCGTCACCGGACGATGGCACGAACCGGTTGAGCGCGGTGGTGAGATTGAGGTGCGAGATGTTGGCGATCAGCGTCATCGCACTGAGCAACGCGGCATCGACACCGAGCTCGGCCGCCGACGAGTGGCGGGCGGCGATCCCCCAGAACAGGACGCCGAGGATCGACGTGGCCACGGTGGACGCGACGAGTGAGTAGCCGTTGCGGAACAACGGCACGGCGACATGCGCCCGAAGCTGTCGGGAGCGCTGTTCGGACCAGCCGATCATCGACCGCGGTCCTCCCGCCAGACCCGGATGTAGTCGATCTCGAACGTTGCCGGAAACGCCGTGTCACCGTCGGGCGAACCGGGGTAGTCGCCGCCGACGGCCAGCGTGGCCAAGACGTACATCGGTTCTCTCGGTAGCGGCGCTTCGTCGGCGGTCACCGTCCAACGGGGGACGCCGTCGACGAACCAGCGGACCAGCCGCGGCGTCCAGTGAACGGCGAAGGTGTGCCAGCCCGCGGACATGTCCTCGCCGGCCCAGTCGGCGCCGATCGTCCGCTCCTCGCCGTCCTCGTCCCGCCAGTGGTAGTGCATCCGGACCACCTCGGGGGTGTCACCGAGGATCTCCATCACGTCGATCTCCGGCTCGGAGGCCTCGGAAGCGGGCAGCAGCCAGAACGCGGGTAGCAATCCCCTCCCGCTCGGCACCCGGGCCCGCATCTCGAAGAAGCCGTCCTGGAAGACCTGCCGTGGGCCACCGCGGGCGACGCCCGAGATCATCCCCGAGCGGTATCCGAACGACTGCCCCTCACACTCGGTGACCGCCTCCACGGCCGAGAGACGCAGCGTCCCCTCGTCGACGCGGACGCCGTCAGGTACGTAGCACTGCAGCTCGCGGTTGCTCGCGTTGGTGCAGGCGTCCTCGGCCCACCAGTAGCACCGCGCCCACACCGTCGAGTCGAGACCCGAAGCATCGAACTCGTCGTGGAACGTCAGGCGCCATGAGCGGTCCGCGCCGATCGGTCCCGTCGGTCGCGGATCCTCGCCGCCGATCCACTGGACCGCACCGACGCCGCCACCGGATTCGAGCGGCTCGTCGACCGGCCGGGCCCCAGCACCCAGCGTGACGCCGGCAACCAGGATTACAGCGAGCGCCGACGACCGTCTCATCACTACTCCTGGAAGCCGACCAGCCGTTTCACCGCGCCGCGTGCGGCCTGGTCGACCCGGGTGAACGGCAGCCGCTCGAACCGGTACTCCGTGTAGTCGTGGGGCTCGGCACCGAACTGTTCCTTGAACCTGCTCAGCGACTTCGACGTGCCGGTCTCACCCATGTGGTACCAGGAACAGCCGGCGTCGGCGGCGTCGCAGATGGCCTTCCACTGCAACCCGGTGCTGGCCGCGGTGGGTGCCGCGAGCTCGCGGTCCATCGCGCCCCGCGTGTAGTGGGCGTTGCGCCCCTGGAGCACGATCAAGCCGGCGGCCGGCCGTCCCTGCGTCCAAGCGATCGACACCCGGCAGCGGTCGCCGAGGGCGGCGGCGATGCGTCGCCACTTGGCGAGGTGGTCCAGGCGCCGGCCCCGCCAGCGGGCGAGCCACAACGGCTCGTGTTGCTGGCGGGCCCAACGCTCTCGAGACAGATGGAGGAGTTCGAAGAAGGTCGGGAGCAGCCGACCGGTTGTGTCGGTCTCGATCTCGACGTGCCGTTGGGACTTGCGGACCTGTGTGCGTACCCGCATCGATGCCCAGATCGCATCCGTTCCGGGTCGCAGATCGAGCACGTGGGCGCGACGACTAACCGGTATGCCGCCGCCGTTCGCCCAGCGCTCTCGTTGCAGCGGGTTCGGTCGGATCAACAGTCGCAGGCCGGGGCGCCGCGCGAGGTCGGCGAGGACCACGGCGATGTCCTCGGCGGTCACGCCGCCGTCGGCGATCAGCCCACCGAACCCCCATCCGGTGGGCGGAGAAGCGTCGACCGTCAACGTGGGGACCGTCGGCACGCGTCGGGCGAGCGGGACGAGGATCCGCCGGCCGTCGACGTCGTACCGACGGGTCACGTCGATCCACCGGCCGGTCATGCAGACGGCATCCATCCACGCGGGGGTCTGCGTCACCAGCACTTCCGGGTCACTGGCCGCGACGTCGTCCCACACGTCCCGCGTCACGTTCATGCCGCCTCCTCCGTCAACCACCGGCTCCGGCGTCGACTCCGCGGCGACCGGGCGTGGGCCCGGCGCAGGAGTCGCCAACCAGCGACCCGAGTCCCGTCCCGCGGGGCAATCCGCACACCGTCGCCGCGGAGCATGCGCTCCAAGTCTTCGGCGGTGGTGTCGGCGTCGACGACGAGCCGGGCCAGCGCGTACCGGTCGTCTCCCGGGCCGCTGAGCGCGTGCTTCACGGCGCACGCCGAGGTGTAGCCCGCTGCCGCGACGGCCTCGCGTACACGCCGCGACGAGTAGCCGTGCGGGTAGGCGAAGGTGGCGAGCTGGTGTCCGAGCTGGTACTCGAGCCGGCGCTTGGGCGCATCGACCTCCGCCGGCAGGTCACGGGCCGGCAGCACATCGAGCTGACGGTGGGTGTGGCCGTGAGCTCCGATCTCCACCAGTCCGGAGCGGTCGAGCCGGCGCACGTAGTCCCAATCGAGCATCGGTCGATCGCCCTCCCCCTCGCGATCGAGCCAGCGGCTACTGGCGCCCACGTACCCGGTGGTGATGTACAGCGTGACCGGGTATGCCAGGCGAGCCAGGCTCGGGAAGGCGCCGGTGGCGAAGTCGGCGAACCCGTCGTCGAACGTCACCGCCACGGGACGGTCGGGCAACGTCGACTGCCCGCCGAGCGCCCGGGCGAGTTGGGACACCGTCACCGGCTGATAGCCGCCCGCGGCGAGGAATTCGACGTGCTCGGCAAACCGATTCGGGTCGACAACCCACCGCCGGAACGCCGGCGAGGCGTCCGTCGAGATCCCGTGGTACAGCAGGATCGGGACCGGTCCGGAGAGCCTCACGATCGCGCTCCCAGCCGACTGCGGGCGTACAACGCCGGCCCGGCGACCATCCCCGCCCGTTCCAACCACCTCAACTCGCTCGGAAAGTCGGCGGCACGACGTTTGTTCTTCGCTGATCCCGGGTCGAGCGCATATCGGACGCCCGCGGGGAATCGACGAAGCATCGTGAGGCCGGTCCCAGGTCGATCGAACAAGGTCTTGGTGAGATAGGCCGTCAGGCCCGCGCCATAGCCGAAGACCCCTCGTCGCAGCGCGTCGTACTCCCGATGGTGGCGATGGTGCACGACGGCCGCCGGCTCGTACACCAGACGATGGCCCGCGGTCACGACGGCGAAGAACGCGGCGAGGTCGTCGCCTCCGCGGCTCCGCGTTCCCGCACCGAGCAGTTCGTCGAACCCACCGATCGAGCGCAACACGGCGGTGCGGAACGCCATGTTCGCGCCCGACCCGAACGTCCCGGCCGTGTACGGGAACAGCGGATCGACCGGACGATTCGCTCCGAGGTCGAATCGGCGCAGCTCGCGGCCCTTCCCGTACCCGGCATAGCTCTCCAGCCACCGCTGCGCCGGGGTCTCCAGCTCGAGCGGGATGATGCGGCCTGTCACACACCCCACCTCGGGATCGCTGCGGAACGGGGCGGCGAGTCGGGCCAGCCAGTGCTCGTCAGCGAGGACGTCGTCATCGGTGAAGGCGACGACGTCACCTCGGGCGATGGCGAGTCCGCGGTTGTGCGCCCGACCGAGCCCGGGGACGTCCTCCCGGACCATCGTGACGCGCGCCTCGGTGCCGTACTGGGCGGCGAGCATCTGTGCCGTCGCGTCGGAACTCGGTGCGTTGTCGACGACCACGACGTCGAACTGGACCCCAACCGATGCCAAGATCGAATCGAGGCACTCCCGCAGCGCGTCGGGACGATCGTGCGTCGCCACCACCACCGTGACGTGATCCTCGGACGCTCGTGGGATGACGTTCGCCGGGCCAGCCGCGGTCTCGCCGCCGCCGCTCGCGCGCTCGAGCAGGTATCCGACACCGGTGAGCAGCGTCCCCGCGACGATCGCGCTCGCCCGACGCAGCCCCGCGGGATCACCAGCAAGTGCCGTCGACACGTCGCCCACCACCGCCTTCGGAAGGGCGCGTCGCACGTAGTCGCGCTCGCTCGCCAACGCGTCGACATGACCGACCGAGCGCGCCACTCGGGCCTTCGAACGGCCCTCCGCCACACAGCGCGACCGGAAGTACTTCCACGTCGCGCGCGTGGCCGGCACTCGATGCCAGACGACAGCGGCCGGCTCGTACCACACCCGTGCAGCCGGGATCAGCTGCCTGATCCGGATGCACAGTTCGGTCTCCTCGCAGCCCGCCGCCCCGCCCCCCTCGCGTCCGATCCCCAACCGGAAGCCTCCGAGGCGCTCGACGACACTCCGCCGCACCGACATGTTGGCGCCGATCGGGTTCCGGACCTCGGTCGCGGTGGCCGGGTGACCCTCGTACGTGCAGCCCACGACCCAATCGAAGGTCGGTGGCATCCACCTCGGCCGGACCGTGTCCCATCGGGCGATGACCCGGCCGCCGACCGCCGCCACCGTCTCATCGGCGTACGGAGCGGCGAGATGCTCCAGCCAGTCCGGCGCGGCCACGGCATCATCGTCGAGGAACGCCACGATCTCCCCCCGAGCGGCGGCCACACCCGTGTTCCGCGCCGCCGACAGACCCCGCTCACCCGCGCTGTCGACCACCCTGACGCCCGGCAACTCCCGGCGCGCACGCGAGCTCAGCGTCGCGTTGTTGTCGACAACGACGACGACCTCGCACGGCCGGTGGGACTGGACCCGCAGCGAACCGATCGCCGCGACGAGGTCGTTCCATCGGTCGAGCGTGTAGCAGCACACGACGACGGAGATCGGAGCGCCAGTCATCGATCAGTCCGGCTGACGAACGGGCCAGGTCAGATCGTCGACGTCACACCCCTCGCTCTCGGGCAGTTGCCGTTCGACGAGCTCCCGTGTCCGTTGGGACTGTCTCGAGCACCACTCGACCGTGATGACGCGCAGCACCCTCAGTCCATCGCGGAAAGCGGACAGGTTGCTCGAACCATGGATCCGTGCCGACTCGAAGCTCGGAACCTCGGCGACCCGCAATCCCGATCGCGCCGCCCGGATGTGCAGCAAGGTCTCGATCTCGAAACCAGTGCACGGCGCATCGATCACCCGGAGCACATCGCGCCAGAACGCGAAGAACCCGTAGCACAGGTCGGAGTAGTGGGTGTCGAACCCCCGCCGGACGAGCGCGGTCAACACCCTGTTGCCGATCCGCCGGTGGGTCTCCATGTCGACAGTGCCGCCGCCTTGGATGAAGCGGGACCCGACCGCGACATCCGCCCCGGCCAGGAGGAGCCCGACAAACGCCGGGATCTCGTGCGGATCGGTCGATCCGTCCGCGTCGAGCGCCACGACGACGTCGCCCGAGGCTTCATGGAAGCCGGTCCGCAACGCCGCCCCCTTCCCGGGCACCACTTGGGTCACGATCCGCACGTCCGGACGTACTTCGCGCGCCACCTCCGCCGTGCCATCGGACGACAAACCGTCGACGATCAGCACCTCGTAAAGGTCATCCGGCATCCGACTGAGGACATACGGAATGTTGTCGGCCTCGTTGAAGGTCGGAATCACGACACTCACGCGGAGCTGATCGGTCGAACACGGCCGATCATGACTCGACACCAACTCGAGCGCGACGGCACCGCCCCGCTCCGGCAACCTTGAAGCTTCCACCGTTCAACCTTTCGCCCGTGCTGCTCGCGCAGCCTCGACCGGCCCCCACCGGCTGTCACTCACCCATTCACACGCGTGCACCCCTCTCGGCGCCTCGCGGCAGCCGCGCGCCGGTTCGCGGCGCGTTGACCGCGTCGAGATTCGCCCGCAGCGCCGGCGCCGGGGGTTCCCTCGGCTCGTCGTTGTTCGCCGGCTGGTCGAGGCCCGTCACCCGTCGACCGCCGGTGTCCAGCGACGCGTCATGGGGAATCCGCGGGCGGGCGCTGCGGGCAGGCAGGGAGTTCTCGTGCTCGTGACGAGTCTCGGCGCGCGCGGTCTTCGCAATCGGGGTGAGCCGAGTGAGCCTCCCGCCCTGCAACGCCGCCTGCACGGGTTGGATCGTTAGTCCCGGGCCTTCGTCAGCGCAAGGAAAAGCTCACCCGATTCGGCACCAAACGCAACTCGATGAGCAGGTGCTTTACTGCTGGTTGGGGTGCTTGACTAAATCTAATGCGCTTATTCAGTGAAGATTCGATGCATGAGCCTGAAGAGGACTTCCGCGACATCAGCCCTTGACGGCTCCGCCGAGTCCGGCGCCGCGCAGGAAGAAGCGCTGGAAGACGAGGAACAGGGTCACCGGAAGCACGGTGGTGATCATCAGCGCGGCCAGGAACACGTCGAGCGGCAGCGTGTCGCGCACGGTCGGCAGGCGCACCGACAGCGGCTGGCGGGTGGGTTCGGGGATCGCCACCAGCGGCCAGAGGAAGTCCTTCCAGGCGGCGAGGATGGCGAACACCGAGACCACGCCGATGATCGGCTTGGACAACGGCAGCACGATCGACCACAGCAGGCGGAACGGTCCGCACCCGTCGACGCGGGCGGCCTCGAGCAGCTCCACGGGCAGATTTTCGAAGAACCGCTTGACGAGCAGGACATTGAAGGCGCTGGCGCCGGCCGGCAGCCACAGTGCCCAGTAGTTGTTGAGCAGCGACGTGCCGAGCAACGGCAGGTCGATCACCGTCAGGAACAGCGGTACGAGCAGGACCACCGGCGGGATGAACAACGTGGCCACTACGAGGGCGGTGACGAAGCGGGCGTACCACGGCTTGAGGATCCCGAGCACGTACCCGCCGGTAAGGGCGACGACCAGCTGCACCAGCCACGAGCCGAGGGCCACCTTGACGGTGTTCCAGAAGTAGTGGCCGATCTGGGCGTCGGTCCACGCGGTCGTGATGTTCTCGAGGTCGACGCCGCTCGGGAACAGCGCCATCGGGTGGCGCAGGGTGTCCTGGGTCGAGCTCACGGACGCCTTGGCCAGCCACAGCAGCGGGCCGAGCCCGACGACGAGCAGGAACAGGAGCAGCGCGAGGTGGGTGGCGTTGACCGACCAGCTCAGCGGGCGGCGGGCCCGCTCGGTGGCGGACAAGACGGCGCGCTCGGTGACACCGCTCACGACGTGGCCCAGGGTCTGGTCAGGCGGAAGTACACCGCCGAGAACACGGCGAGGAAGCCGGCCAGCATGAGGCTCAGCGCCGTCGCCGCGCCGTAGTCGCCGCCACCGCCGGCGCCGAAGGCGTAGCGGTAGATCAGCAGCAGGATCGTCACCGTCGAGTCCGCCGGCCCGCCGTTGGTCAGCAGGAACGGCTCGGTGAACACCTGGAACGTGCCGATGAGCTGCAGGATCAGCGTCACGAACATGACGTTGCGCAGCTGCGGCAGCGTGACGTACCAGATCTTGCGGAAGATGCCGGCGCCGTCGACTTCGGCCGCCTCGTACAGCTCGGTGCGCACGGTGCGCAGCGCGGCGAGGTAGATGATCACCGTGGCGCCGAACGCCGACCATGTGGCGAGCAGCACGACCGAGGGCATCGACCACGTCGGGTCCTGGATCCACGGGTACGGGCCGAGGCCGACCCAGCCGAGGACGGTGTTGAAGACGCCGGTGGGACTGGCGTCGTAGAACACCCGCCACAGCAGGATGGCGGCCACCGGCGGGATCACGACGGGCAGGTAGGCGAGGGCGCTCAGAACCCGTTTGCCGCGCGCCGCCTCGTTCATCAGCACGGCGAGGATCAGGGGGATCGGGTAGCCGAAGACGAGGGCGAGGAACGTGAACCAGAGCGTGTTCTTGACCGCGGTCCAGAGCAGGGGGTCGGCCAGCACCTGGCGGAAGTTGTCCAGACCGACCCACCGGGCGTCGGTGATGATGTCGTCCTGGAAGCTGAGGAGGCCGGCCCGCAGCATCGGCCACCACGCGAAGTAACCGAAGACGATCAGCATCGGCAGGGCCAGGATCAGCGTGCTCAGACCCTTCGACGAGAAGGATCGCCGGGGGCCGGCCGTCCGGCCCCCGATCGAACCCATACGGTCAGCCCCCCTGGATCAGCGCCGTGACCTCGGCGTTGGCCTCCTCGAGCAGGGCTTCCACATCAGCATTCTCGTCGGTGAGCACGGCCTGCACGACCGAGTCGAGGATCGCGTACATCTCCTGCGTCGACGCGGCCGGCTCCGGCACCACGGGCTGATCGAGGATGTTGTCCTTGAAGCCGGTCATCTGCTCGAGCGGGACGTTGACGAAGTCGGCGATCCATGCGTCGGACTCGGCCAGTTGCTCGGCACTGAAGATGGGCAGCGCCGGCGTGCCGATCGGCGCGTCGTTGGCGGCGAGGGCCTCGGCGTCGGCGACCGCGGCGGCCTGGTCGGTGAGCTTCTCCATGTAGAAGAAGTCGATCCACTTCACGCCGGCCTCGATCTCGGCCTCGGTGGCGTCGGCGCGGATGGCGGCAACGGAGCCACCGGTGAGCACGCCGGCGTCGTCGCCGGCGAGCGGCAGGATCGTCAGTCCGTAGGTGGCCGGGTCGACCTCGTTCTCCGTGACCAGGCTGTTGTAGACGTCCGAGCCGGTGACGTACATGCCGACCTGGCCGGCGGCGAAGGCCTGGTTGATCGTGCCCCAGTCGAGGAGGAAGTTGCTGCCCATCGAGTTGTCCTCCCACCGCATCGCCTTGAGCATCTCGAGCGCGTCGACGGTGCCGGCGTTGGTGACCGTCGCCGCGGTCTCGTCGCCGGTGCCCTCCTGCATCCGGCCGCCCAAGGCGGTCGACACGGCGGTGAGGATCCAGCCCCCGGTGTTGTTCTGCGTCATCTCGGCGTAGCCCGCCTGGCCGGTCGCCTCGGCGATCTGCTTGGCGTACTCGCGGACCTCATCCCAATTGGTCGGCGGCGCGTCAGGGTCGAGGCCGGCCTCCTCGAACATCGCCCGGTTGTAGTGCAGCCCCAGTCCGTAGGCCGCGAACGGCACGCCGTAGACCTTGCCCTCGGCATCCTGGGCGACGGCGAGCACGTTGGGGTTGAACTCGGCGGCGTAGGGCAACGACTCGAACTGGGCGGTGATGTCGGCCACCTCACCGCGCTCCACGAGGCCCCGGGCGTCCGGGAACGGGATCTGGAACACTGTCGGCAGCGTGCCGCCGGCCATCTGGGCGGCAAACGTCGCCACGTCCCACTCGTATTCCGAGGGCTCGACGTCGATGTCGGGGTTGGCCGCTTCGAACTCCTCGACGCGCGTCAGAAAGGCCTCCCGGGTTTCCTCCTCGGTCGCCGGTGGCAGGTTGCTGACGGTCAGCACGACCTGCTCGCCGGAGGAATCACCCTCCGTGCCCGCCGGGGCCTCCGTGCCCGCGGGCGCCTCCGTACCCGCCGGCGCATCCGTGCCCGCCGGTGCGTCGGTCGCTTCGCTGGGGGCGCTGTCACTCGCCGCGTCGTCATCGTCGTCGTCGCCGCACGCCGCCACGACGAGGACGGCGGCCAGAGCCACCGCCATCGTTCGCCCGCGGCGCCGCAGGCCGGGTCGCCGTGTGCTGTTCATCGCTGTTGCTGCTCCTTGTTGGTCGCTGTCGGGGAGTTCTCGGCGCCGCCGTGGATCCACACGGCGGCGTGGGCCGGCAGGGCGCCGTCGACGGGGTCTGCGCTGGCGACGAGCACCGTGCCCTGCCACGGCAGGTCGATCGGCGCCGGCCGGAGGTTGACGACGCACACGACGTCGCCGCGGCGGAAGGCCAACACATCGTCGGGCGCGGCGAGCCACTGAAGCCCGGGGCCGGTGTCCGCCAGGTGGGCGCGGCGGACCCGCAGCGCCGTGCGGTACAGCTCGAGCGTCGAGTCGCGCCGGTCGTGCTGGGCCGTCGCCGTCAACTCGGCCCAGCCGGGCGGCTGGGGGAGCCACGGCTCGGCACCGGCGCCGCCGGGGCTGAAGCCGAAGGGCGGGGCGGTCCCGGACCACGGCAGGGGCACTCGGCAGCCGTCACGCCCGGGATCGACGCCGCCCGACTGGAAGTGCATCGGGTCCTGGATGCGCTCGACCGGCAGGTCCTCGACCTCGGGGAGCCCGAGCTCGTCACCTTGGTACAGGTAGAAGCTGCCGGGCAGGGCCATCGCCAGCAGCGCCGCGGCGCGGGCGCGGGCGAGGCCGAGGTCGAGGTCGGTCGGGATCCCCATCCGCTTGGCGCCGAAGGAGAACGTGGTGTCTTCGCGGCCATAGCGGGTGACGACGCGGGTGACGTCGTGGTTGGAGAGCACCCACGTCGGCGGGGCGCCGATCGGCGCGTGGGTGTCGAGCGTGGCGACGATGCTGCGGCGCAGCGCACCGGCCTCCCACGGACAGGCGAGGAAGTCGAAGTTGAACGCCGTGTGCAGCTCGTCGGGACGAAGGTACATGGCGAAGCGCTCGCGGTCCGGCAACCACAGCTCGCCGATGAGGACGCGTGGCGGATCGTAGGCGTCAGCCAGCGCCCGCCACTCGCGGTAGAGGTCGTGCAGCTCGTCGCGGTCCTCGAACGGGTGCCCGCCCGGCCCGTGGTCCGGATCGATGTCGGGCAGGTCGGGATGCTTCATCGCGAGGGCGGCGGAGTCGATGCGCACGCCGGCCGCGCCACGGTCGAACCAGAAGCGCAGGACGTCCTCGTGCTCGCGGCGGACGTCCGGGTGTTCCCAGTTGAGATCCGGCTGCCCCGGCGAGAAGAGGTGGAGGTACCACTCGCCCGGCGAGCCGTCCGGGTTCTTGGTGCGCGACCACGTGATGTCACCGAAGTTCGACGTCCAGCCGTTGGGCGGCAGACTGCCGTCCGGGCCGCTTCCGGGGCGGAACCAGAATCGGTCGCGGAGCGGCGAGCCGGGCCCGGCGGCGAGCGCCGCCTCGAACCACGGGTGCTGGTCCGAGACGTGGTTCGGAACGATGTCGATGATCGTGCGGATGCCGAAGTCGTCGGCGTCGCGGATGAAGGCCTCGGCCTCCTCGAGCGAGCCGACGGTGGGCTCGATGGCGCGGTAGTCGACGACGTCGTAGCCGCCGTCGGCCATCGGCGAGACGTACCAGGGATTGAACCAGACGGCGTCGACGCCCAGATCGCGCAGGTAGGGCAGCCGGGAGCGGGCGCCGGCGAGGTCGCCGATGCCATCGCCGTTGCCGTCGGCGAAGCTGCGGATGTAGAGCTGGTAGATGACCGCATGGCGCCACCACGCGCCGTCCTGCCCGGCCGCTGCTCGGCTCACGTCGGCTACTCCCCTTCGGCGACCGGGTCGCCCTCCCCCGCCGGAACCGGCTGCGCCGGCGGCAATCGAACGGTACGCACGCCGGTGACGATGATGCAAGAAGTGAACGAAATTACGCAAATCTGCAACTAGTGCGCGTGGAACGCAAGCGTCAACGCGCCGGCCCGGTCGAGCCGCGCACCACCAGCTCGGGCGCGAACAGCAGCTCCGCCGGGCCGTCGCGGCGCCCCTCGAGCTGGCTGACCAGTCGCTCCACCGCCGCTCGGCCCATCGCTTCGATCGGCTGGCGCACCGTTGTCAGCGGCGGATCGGTGTAGCGCATGAACAGCGAGTCGTCGTAGCCGACCACCGACACATCGGCCGGCACGTGGAGGCCGAGCCGGCGGGCGGCCCGCACGGCACCGAGCGCCAGCGGGTCGCTGGCGCAGATCAGCGCCGTCACCCCGTGGCGCAGCAGCTCGTCGCCGGCGGCCTGGCCGCCCTCCAACGAGAAGATCGCGTGGGCGACGAAGCTGGGCGGGAGCGGCAGGTCGTGGCGGGCGGCGGCGAGACGGGCGCCGTCCAGCTTGCGCTGCGAGGGCACGTGGTCGGACGGCCCCATCACGAGGCCGATGCGGCTGTGACCCAGCGCGATGACGTGCTCCATCGCCTGCTCGGCGGCCATCACGTCGTCGCAGGACACCCGTGGGAACTCGAGCCAGTCGACCGCGGCGTTGACGAGCACAACGGGCACGCTGCGTTCGCCCAGCTTGGCGTAGTGGCCGTGGGGCGCCTGGGCTTGGGCGTACAGACCACCGGCGAACACGACGCCCGAGACCTGCTGCTCGAAGAGCAGGTCGATGTACGCCGCCTCGGTGACGCCGCCGGCCGTGCGCGTGCAGAGCACCGGTGTGAAGCCCTGCTGGGCCAGGGCGCCGCCGACGACGTCGGCGAAGGCGGGGAAGATCGGGTTCTGCAACTCCGGCAGGACGAGACCCACCAGGCGGGCCCGCTCGCCGCGCAGCTGGGTCGGGCGCTCGTAGCCGAGCACGTCGAGCGCCGTCAGGACCGCCTGGCGGGTGGCCTCCGAGACGCCCGGACGGCCGTTGAGGACCCGGCTGACCGTGGCCTCGCTGACGCCGGTGTGGCGGGCGACCTCCGCAAGCCGACGACGCATCTCGCAACCCTAGAACACCTCGACGCAAGCGGTTTGCATTCGGCCAGAACGCTTCGTCCGAGCCATTGCATGTCTTCCTGACCGCGCCGTAGCTTTCTGACCACCAGAACGGGGGCAACACCGGCTCGTAGCGGGCTCCGATCCGACGCCACTTCGGGCGTCGACATGCAAGGAGGAGCACCATGCGTGCACGCACAGCCCGCCAATCACGACCGGGCCTGAGCCGGCGTCACTTCCTCGGCGCGGGAGCCGGGCTCGCGGTCGGCCTGACGACCAGTGCCTTCGACCCACTGACTGTCCTCGCCGGCAACGGCCGGCTCATCCCCCAGGGGAAGGTCGGCACGATCACGTTCACCCAACGTGATGTCCCCGGCCGGCTCGCCATCGCCACCGGCACTCCGGTCTCGGGCTTCCTCGGTGGCGCCAACTTCCCCGAGGATCCGACCGACCTCGGCCCATCCGTCCCGCTTCCGGGTGGTTGGCGCGAGCTGTTCCAGTTCCTCGCCAACGTCGGCATCCACCAGGTGGAGTTCGCGGGATACGGACAGAACGCGGCGAACCCTGGCGGCACCGCGAGCTACCCGAGCGATGGCAACCAAGCCGGGCGCACCGCCTACCTCGAGTACGCCGGCCGGCTGCGCGGGTTCCTCGACGAGTTCGGCCTCGAGGCGATCGGCAACCACGGCTTCATCCCGAACACGTGGTTCGGCCCGAACAGCCCGGGCGGCACCATGTCGGCGAGCGACGAGCTGCGGCTGCGCACGGAGCTCGAGTTCGCGGCGATCCTCGGCATGCCGTACATGGGCACGGGCGGCGACCCCACCAACGCCAGCAACCGGAACATCGAGCCGTGGACCATCGCCGGTGAGAGGTGGACCGCGCTCAACGAGATCAGCGTGGACGAGTTCGGCATCCACATGTACACGCACAACCACTCGCCCGCCTACAACTTCCTGCAGGACGGACCTATGGTGACCGTCACCGAGGACCGCGTCACCGGCGCGCCGATCGCGCCCACGGTCGTCCGCGCCGAGTCGGGCAAGCGGCTGATGCAGCACTACCTCGACATCACCGAGCCCAAGCTCGTCGTGATCGAGATGGACATCTATTGGGCCCACGTGGCGCAACACCAATGGCGGTGGCGGTACGACGAGAACGGCGACCGCGTGGAAGACGTCTTCGACCCGTTGGCGCAGGTCGCCCGACAGACCAAGCGCTACCCGCTGTACCACGCCAAGGATGGGGACCGGACGCCGGAACCGCCGGGGGTAGGGAACGGCTACAACTTCGTGCCGTTCGGTGACCCGCGCAGTGACATCGACTTCGAGACGTTCTTCGCCCGCCAGGGTGCGAAGGGGTACCACAACCCGAACTACGAGCAGGACGACGCGCCCGGCGGGTCGGGTGACCCAGGGCGTTCCCTCCGGTTCACCCACTTCAGCGCCTACAACATGCGGCGGCTGCGCGGCTGACGCCGACCGCCGGCCCGCTCGCGGCCGACTAGACCACCGTCTGTGGAGCCGGTGCTGCTGATCGTCACGGCCGATGCTGACTTGGGCGACGAGCTCGATCGGTACCGGCGTGACTACCAGGTCGAGATCGTCGGCGGTGGTGATGCCGTCAACCGCCTGATCGAGATCGTCACGACCGACGGTTCCGTGGCGATGGTGCTGGCCGACCTGAGCGACGGCTCGCCCGGCGCGGCCGACGTCCTCACCCGCGTCCGGAGCCTGAGCCCGAACACACGGTGCGTCCTGCTGGTGGAGTGGGGCGTCCATGGCGACCAGGTGCGGGCCGCGACAAGAGCGCAGGAGCTCGGCGTCGTCGACATGGTGTTGACCAAGCCGACGGGGCCACGCGACGAGGAGTTCCACGCGGCGATCACCGACGACCTGCGCGAGTGGGCGTGGACCGCGCCGCCGGTCGTCGAGGCCGTCCGGATCGTGGACCGCGGCGACGGTCGGGCGCAGGAGATCCACGAGGTGCTGGATCGCCTCGGAGTCCCGAGCGGAGTCCATCATCCCGACTCCGAAGTCGGGGCGGCGATCATCGGGCGGGCACCGGGGCGGCCCTGGCGAACGTTGGTCGAGGTGATGGGGACGATCCTCCTCACCGACCCCACGGATCGGGACATCGCCGCCGCCTTCGGCGCCACCGTCGACGTCGAGGCGACGGTGTTCGATCTGGCGATCGTCGGTGCCGGACCGGCCGGGCTGGGGGCGGCCGTCTACGGAGCATCGGAGGGGCTGAGCACGCTCGTGCTCGAAGGTCAGGCGTTCGGCGGGCAGGCCGGTACGAGCTCGATGATCCGCAACTACCTGGGGTTCCCGCGCGGCGTGACCGGCCGCCAGCTCGGGCGACGCGCCGTGCTCCAAGCGGCGGGGTTCGGCGCCGCGCTCGATCTCGCCCGCACCGTCACGGGTCTCCGGCCCGGGACGCCGCACCGGCTCACCCTCGACGACGGCGCCGTGGCCGCGGCCCACGCCGTCGTGCTCGCCTGCGGGGTCACGTACCGTCGCCTCGGCGTTGCCCCGATCGAGGCACTGGGCGGGCGCGGCGTCTTCTACGGCGCACCATCGACCCGAGCCCGCGCCCTCGAGGACGCCCGGGTCGTGGTCGTCGGCGATGGCAACTCGGGTGGCCAGGCCGCCGTGCATCTCGCCCGCCACGCCACCCACGTCACGATCGCCGCCCGAGGCGAATCGCTGTCGGCGACGATGTCCGACTACCTCATCCGCGACATCGAGGCGCACCCACGGATCACGGTCCGCAACGGCGTCGACATCGTCGATGGTGGCGGCGACGGGCACCTCGAATGGCTCGAGTTCGCCGACCGCAGCACCGGACGACCAGATCGGGTCCCCGCCACCGGACTGTTCATCCTGATCGGCACGGAGACCCGAACCGGCTGGCTCCCGACCGACATCGAACGGGACGACCACGGCTTCATCGTCACCGGCGCGGCCATCGACCCGACGCGGTGGTCACTCGACCGCCCGCCTCACGCCTTCGAGACCAGCGTCCCCGGAGTGTTCGCCGCCGGCGACGTTCGCGCCGACAACGTCAAGCGGGTCGCCGCCGCCGTCGGCGAGGGATCCGTCACCGTGAGCATGGTCCACCAGTACCTCCGTTCCCGCGGCGCAGGCTCCGACTCGACGGGGCCCGCTGCAGCCGGGTCCAATGACGCGGTGCACGACTCCACGATCCGGGGCCGGTGACCGTGGCCCGCCCGACCGATGCCGACGAGCTGTTCGTCCACCAGGTTCCCGAGCTCCTGCCCAACGTGGCGACGCCGAGCCCCTACTGGCGGGAGAGCTACTTCTTCGACGTGCACTCGCCGGACGGCCGCGGCGACGTCGTGTTCTTCACGATGGCGCTGTTCCCGTCGCGGCAGCACATGGACTCGATCCAGATGGGGCGCGTCGGCGGCGAGCGGCTGATCAGCCTGCTCGAGCGGTCGACGGGTGATGACCCCCACACGACCGCCGTCGGCGGGGCTCGGGTCGAGATCGTGCGCCCGTTCGAGGAGATCCGGCTGGTCGCCGATCCGGAGCTCGCCTCGATCGGGCTCGACCTGACGTTCCGGGCCCGCACCCGCCCGTACGGGCTGCGCCGGGGCACGCTGCGGACCGTGGACGAGGTCGTGTGGGACCAGAGCCACATCCTGCAGTCGGGGCGGTACGACGGCACGTACACCGTCGACGGCGTGGTCCACGAGGTCGACGGCTGGATCGGCCAGCGCGATCACTCCTGGGGGGTGCGCGACCACGCCCGCTGTCCGCTCTGGCTGTGGTTCCAGCTCCAGTTCGACGACGGCTTCCTCGGCGTCTGGCACTGGGAGTACGAGAACGGCGCCCGCGTCTACAGCGACGGCTGCTGGGCCGGCACCGACGGCAGCGATCCGGTGCCGGTGGTCGACTTCCGCCACGACGTCGTCTGGATCGGTGCCGATGGAGCACCGGTCCCGTACGGCAAGCACGGCGAGGCGGTGACGGGACTGCGCGGCACGTGCACGTTCATCCTCGCCGGCGGCCGGGAGATCACCGTCGAAGCGGACGGCACCTTCGACCGCCCGTACGAGCCGTTCCACCGGGGCGGGCTCAACCAGATGCGGGTGCGGGCCGACGACGGACGCGAGGGCACGGCCATCTACGAGGTGACCGGAGCCCGGCACCACCACTTCTTCCCGGACACCGTCATCGGCGGTGCCCTCCCGTCGTGACCATAACTGCGTTCCCCGGCCACGCAGGCCGTTGCTGGCCGCTCGCTCGCTGGCGCTCGCTCGCTCGCATGATCGCGAGTGTGCACCAGTGACCGTGCCGGCGATCGCCGACACCCCCGCCGCGCTCACCGCCGAGTGGATCACCAGCGCGCTGCGCTCGACCGGGTGGCTCGACGCGGGCCGGGTCACCGGACTCGAGTTGAGCCCGGTCGGCACCGGGCAGATGTGCGACAGCCTGCGGGTGACGCTGCGGTTCGATCGAGACGTCGAAACACCGCCCACGATGATCGCCAAGCTGCCCGCCGCCGACGAGACCAGCCGGGCGACCGCGCTCGCGCTGCGCAACTACGAGAACGAGGTGCGCTTCTACCAGCAGCTCGCACCGGAGCTTCCCGTGCGCACGCCGGCCGTGTACTACGCCGACATCGACGTCGAGACGGCCAGCTTCGTCCTGCTGCTCGAAGACATGGCGCCGGCCGAGCAGGGCGACCAGCTGCGCGGGTGCTCGGCGGACACGGCGAAGGTGGCGGTCGACGAGCTCGTTCGGCTGCACGCGCCCCGGTGGGCCGACCCGTCGCTCGCCTCGTTGGACTGGCTCCACCGCGACCGCGATGCGCAACGAGCGTTCCTCCTGACCCTGCTGCCCGCGGCGTGGGACGCCTTCCGCGACCGGTACGCCGCCGAGCTCGGCTCCGACGTCCTGGTCGCCGGGGGCGCTCTGTTCTCCCGACTCGACGCCTACCTCGCCCTCGATGACGGGCCGCGCACGGTCGTCCACGGCGACTACCGGCTGGACAACCTCCTCTTCGATCCCACGCCGGGCGGCGTGCCCGTGACCGTCGTCGACTGGCAGACGTGCACCCACGGACCCGGGCTGCAGGACGTCGCCTACTTCATCGGCGCGGCGATGCCGGCCGAGGTGCGGCGCGAAGCCGAGGGAGCGCTGTTGGAGGGGTATCACGCCGGCCTGGTCGCGGCCGGCGTGGGCGACTACGGATGGGACCGCTGCTGGCGTGACTACCGGCGCGGAACCTGGGCCGGACTGATCATGGCCGTCGCCGCGAGCATGCTCGTCGAGCGCACCGCGCGCGGCGACCAGATGTTCCTCACCATGGCCGCCCGCCACTCGCGGCACGCGCTCGATCTCGACGCCGCCGAGCTGCTCGCCTGATCCACCCACGGTCCCCCGCCGGAGTGAATACTTTCGCCGTGGTCGGGGACGACAGCGAGCGCGGGCCGACACCGGAGCGGCAGCTGCGCAAGGGCCGGCTGGAGGCGTTCAGCGACGGCGTGTTCGCCATCGCCGTCACGCTGCTGGTGCTCGAGATCAGCGTGCCGGACGGCTCGGCGGACGACCTCCTCGGCGCGGTCCGCGATCAGTGGCCCTCGTACCTCGGCTACGTGGCGGCCTTCTCCACGATCGGTCTGGTGTGGATCATCCACAGCGCGATCACCGAGTACCTCGATCGGGTCGACGCCGTGTTCGTGCGGCTCAATCTGTTGCTCCTCATGGTGGTGTCGTTCCTCCCGTTCCCGACCCGCCTCCTTGCCGAGTACTTGGGCGAGGACGATGCCGCTCGGGTCGCCTCGACCGTGTTCGGGCTCACCCTGCTCGCGGTGGCGTTCCTGGTGGCGCTGGTGTGGCGCTACGCGGTCGGTCGTGGACTGCTCCGTTCCGACGTCGACGACCAGGAGATCAGGAGCCTGACGGTCCGGCTCACACCCGGCGTCGGCGGCTACGTCGGGATGATCGTCGTCGGCGTGTTCCTGCCGACGGTCGCCGTCATCGGCTACTTGACCATCGCCGTCGCCCTTCTGGTGGTGCCGCTGTTCACCCACAAGCGGGCGCACGCGTGAGCGCGCATCTGGGAGACGACCACCAGGCCGTCGGGCCACCACGACTCGAGGAGGTCGACCGCGGCGTGTACGCCTACGTGCAGCCGGACGGGACGTGGTGGATCAACAACACCGCCTTCGTGACTGCGCCGGACGGTGTGGTCGTCGTCGACACGTGCTCGACCGAGCGGCGGACGAGGGCGTTCCTCGAAAGCCTCGCCGGCGTGACCGCGGCGCCCATCCGGCTGCTCGTGAACACCCACCACCACGGCGACCACACCCACGGCAACTACCTCACCCACCCCGCCGCGATCGTCGCCCACACCAAGTGCCGGGACCTGATGCTCGCGACCGGCATCCACGCCTACTCGGGCGGCGTGTTCGAGCCGGTGGAGTGGGGCGACCTCCAGCTCGCCCCGCCGATCCTCACCTTCGACGATCACGTCGACGTGTGGGCCGGGGACACGAAGATCGAGCTGCACTACATCGGCACGCCGGCGCACACGACCAACGACGTGATCGCCTGGCTCCCCGACCGCCGGATCATGTTCGCCGGCGACCTCGTGTTCAACGGCGGGACCCCGTTCATGGTGATGGGCTCGGTTCGCGGGTGCCTCGAGGCACTCGATCGGATCCGGCAGTTGCAGCCGGACGTCATCGTCCCCGGCCACGGTCCGGTCTGCGACACCGGCGTCCTCGACCGGCTGGTGCGCTACTGCGAGTTCGTCGAGGCGCTCGCCGCCGAGGTCGACGACGCCGGCGTCGCGCCGCTGGACGCGGCACGGGATACCGACCTCGGCGAGTTCGCCGAGCTCACCGACCGCGAGCGGCTCGTCGGCAACCTCCACCGGGCGGTGTTCGAGCGGCGCGGGGCCGAGCGCGGCGCCCCGATCGACCTCGCCGCGGCGATCGGCGACATGGTGCAGTACAACGGCGGGCGCCCGCTGCGCTGCCGGGCCTGAGCGGCAACGGACGTCAGAACGCCTGCCGACCCGGTTCTGGGCGCAATGGTTCTCAACTGGTGAGAACATCTGCGCCCAGAAGCCGAGATGAGGAGGATTGCGCCCAGATTCGCGGACGCCGTCTCACCCGCCTCACGCGCGCTGGGCGACGAGTTGGAGCACCGAGCCGACGAGCCGGCGTGACCAGTCGTCGGGGAACCCCTCACGGGTCCACGATCGCGACCAGTAGGCGCCGGTCAGCGCGTCGATGACCTCCGCGCCGGCCGCCGCCTCCGGGAGCTCACCCCGCTCGACGGCCGCCTCCAACACCGCGGCGAACGCCGCTCGCACCGGCTCGACGACGCGCTCCTGGAAGCGCTCCATCAGCTCGGGGTGCTCGTCCTGTTCGAGCAGGACGGCGGCGACGATCCGCAGCCCGTGCTGGTCGACCCAGTCCCGCTCGAGCTCGATCAGGGCGACGAGATCCCGCTCGACCGAGCCCGTCGGGCCGGCCGGGAGCGGCGGCCGCAGCCGGTCGATCATCGCCGTGACCAGTTCCCGCTTGGAGCGGTAGCGCAGATAGATCGTCGGCTTGGACACGCCGGCGGCGGCAGCAACCTGGTCGATCGTCATCGCCTCGTAGCCGCGGCGGCCGAGGAGGCGCTCGGCGGCATCGAGGATGGCGACGTCGTTGGAGCCGTCGCGGGGCCGGCCCCGGCGGTGACGTTCCGGGGGTGGCGAAGGTGGCACGATAGGTCAGAGTAACGGTCCGGATTGGGGATTTCCTGTACCGTTCAGTAAACTTGGGGTGAGAGTCGAGAGCCGCCAGGAGGTGGCCGGATGGACGACGAGCAGGTCAACGCGGCAGTGGCCGACATGGAGCGGGCGCTCCAGGCCGAGGACCCAGGCTTCGTGCGACGGGTACACGCCGTACGCCGGTCCGACAACGCCACCTGTGTCGCCGTGTTCCTTCTCCTCGCCGCGGGCGCCGTGCTGCTGACCTTCGGGGTGGCGACGGTCTCGCTCGTGCCGTGGGCGCTCGGCCTGGCCTCGCTGGTCACCGCGGTGGTGGTGGACGACCACCACAAGAAGGCGCTGCGGCGGCCGCGCTGACCCCTGGCACGGCGTTGTCGATCACCTGCTCCAGGTAGGCGCGGTCGAGCCGTCGCTCGGTGAGGAAGCGGCGGAACAGGAGGGACCCGAGCAGACCGTCGCGCACCACCTCCACGTCCGTCTCTGACGGCAGCTCACCGCGGTCCACGGCGTCGCGCAGGATGGTGTCGACCACGGACTGGGCGCGGGCCGAGACCTGCATCAGCGCCCGCCGCAGTGTCTTGTCCCACGTCGAGTGGGCGATGAGCGTGGCGAACTGGACCGACCCCTCGCGGTGGGTCAAGCGCGCCCGCAGCTCCTCGAGGACACGTCGAAGGCGCTCGGCGGTCGGGAGATCGGCCGGCGGGACCTCGATGTCGGCGGCCTTGCGGGCGACGGCGTCGTGGAGCAGATCCTCGTGCTCGGGCCAGTGCCGGTACACGGTCGCCCGGCCGATCCCGGCCATCTCGGCGACACGGGCATGAGTCACCGCGCCCGGGCCTTCGGTGCGCAGCAGCATGGACGCCGCGTCGAGCACCGCCTGACGCGTTCGTTCTACCCGCGGATCGACCCGGGGGATCATGAGACAAGAGTAACAGTGAGACATCTTGACTCAAAGGCTGGATATCTTCGACGATGGTCGGAGTCCCTCTGCCCCCCGCCATCCACCCCTCTGGAGGAGACCGTGCTCGCCCGCCTCGGCCGTTGGTCCCATACTCATCGCGTCCGCGTCGTCATCGCCTGGGTCGCCGCACTGTTCGTGCTCGGCGGCATCATGGGCGCTGCCGGCACCGACTTCCGCTCCGAGTTCACCCTGCCTGATGTCGAGAGCGCCCGCGGCTTCGACATCATCGACGAGCACTTCGGTGGCCAGGGCGGGGGGCAGACCGGGTCGATCGTGTTCCGCGCCGAGCAGGGCGTCGACGACCCCGCCGTGCGCCAGTCGATGGAGGCGTACTTCGCCGAGGTCGATGCGATCCAGGACGTGACCGTCATCAGCCCCTACGGACCTGACGGCGAGCGCCAGATCGCCCAGGCCGGGGATGAGGCCGGCCTGGTCGCCTACGCCCAGGTCGAGGTCCCGCAGGACATGTCGTTCGAGGAGACGGTCGACGTCGGGACCGAGATGGAGGACCTGATGCCCGCCATCGACGGCGTGGACATCGAGATCGGCGGCGCCGTCTTCGCCGAGTTCGAACCGCCGTCGTCCGAGCTGCTCGGTCTCGCCTTCGCCATCTTCATCCTGATCATCGCCTTCGGCTCGGTGCTGGCGATGGGGCTGCCGATCGGGACCGCCCTCGCCGGGATCGGGATCGGATCGATCCTCGTCGGACTGCTCAGCAACTTCCTGTCGATGCCCGACTTCACCACCACGCTGGCGATCATGATCGGCCTCGGCGTCGGGATCGACTACGCCCTGTTCATCGTCACTCGCTATCGCGAGGGCGTCCACCGCGGGCTGAGCTCGGAGGACGCGACCGCGGTGGCGATCAACACCGCCGGGCGGGCCGTGCTGTTCGCCGGGACGACCGTCGTGATCTCCCTGCTCGGGATGCTGCTGATGGGCTTGTCGTTCGTCAACGGGCTCGGGATCGGCGCCGCCACCGTCGTGGCCGTGACGATGGTCGCGTCGGTCACCCTCCTGCCGGCACTGCTCGGCTTCGCCCAACATCGGCTGGAGGTCACTCGCTGGCGGGGCATCATCGCCGCCGCCCTCGTCGCCGTCGCCCTGGTCGGCATCGGGCTGAGCGTCAGCCCGCTCCTGATCGGGCTGCCACTCGCGGTCATCGTCCTCCTCGCCGGCTTCGCCTTCGCTCCGCTGCGCCGCGAGGTGCCCCGGCGCACGCCGCCGCCGGTCGAGCGGACACTCGCCTACCGGTGGAGCCGCGTCATCCAGCGCAACCCGTGGCCGAGCGCGCTCGGCGGGCTGGCCGTGCTCGTGCTGCTGGCGGTGCCGTTGTTCGGGCTCCGCCTCGGGTTCTCCGACGAGGGCAACTACTCCGAGGACACGACCACCCGCCAGGCCTACGACCTCCTCGCCGAGGGCTTCGGGCCCGGCTACAACGGACCGCTCGTCCTCGCCACCGAGCTCCCGGCCGGAACCGACCCGGCCGTGCTCCAGGAGATCACCGATGCCGTCGCCGCGACGCCTGGTGTCGCCACCGTGTCGCCGCCGACCACCGACGACCCGGACAACCCGACGGCGGCGATCTGGCAGCTGATCCCGACGACGTCGCCGCAGGACTCCGAGACCACCGCGCTCGTCAACACGCTGCGCGACGACGTGCTCCCGGCGGCCACCGACGGAAGCGGGCTCGACGTCGCCGTGACCGGCAACGTCGCCGTGTCGGTCGACTTCACCGACTACCTGTCCCAACGCATCCCGTGGTTCTTCGGCATCGTGCTGGCGCTGTCGTTCCTGCTGCTGATGGCGGTGTTCCGTTCGCTGCTCGTGCCGCTCAAGGCCGTGGTGATGAACCTCATCTCGATCGGGGCGTCGTTCGGTCTCGTCGTCGCCGTGTTCCAGTGGGGCTGGATGAAGGACCTTGTCGGCATCGGCGAGGGTGGGCCGATCGAGCCGTTCGTGCCGATGATGATGTTCGCCATCGTCTTCGGGTTGTCGATGGACTACGAGGTGTTCCTCCTCAGCCGGATCAAGGAGGAGTACGACCGCACCGGTGACAACGCCCGTGCCGTCGCCGACGGCCTGGCCAAGACGGCCCGGGTCATCACCGCCGCGGCGGCGATCATGGTCGTCGTCTTCGCCGCCTTCCTGCTCGAGGACGACCGGGTGATCAAGCTGTTCGGCGTCGGCCTCGCCAGCGCCGTCCTGCTCGACGCCACGGTGGTCCGAATGCTCCTGGTCCCGGCGACGATGGAGCTGCTCGGCGACCGCAACTGGTGGCTGCCGAAGTGGCTCGATCGGATCCTGCCCAAGATCGACGTCGAGGGCAGCGACGTGGAGCCGTCCGAGAACGTGGACGAGCTCGAGCCGGCACGCGAACCCGTCAGCGTCGGGTAGCGACCGCCCCTTCGCGGTTTGTGTCACCGTTCCCGCCGGTTGCCGGCGGCGTCGGTGACACAAACCGAGGGCATGCGACAATCGGTCGGTGGAGCCGGCCACCGAGACCCGCCCGCGGCCGCGGTGGCGACGGCGGCTGGTCAAGTGCTTCGTCGTCGGGGTGCTCGCCGTCCAGGTTGGCTTCGCCATCAACGGCTACCGGGACCCGCACAAGTTCTTCGCCTTCCAGCCGTTCAACGAATCGAGCACCTGGCGCGCCGACATCGTCCGCGTGACCTGGGACGGTGAGCGCGTTCCGATCGACGACGGCTGGGCCGGCTACCGGTGGAGCGCCCTCGTCGACATGCCGGCGCTCAACGGGTACTCCCGCACCCGCCACGCGTCGTACGGCGTCGACGCCACGCTCGCCTACCTCGACGACGCCCTCGACTGGGTCGCCACGAACACCCCAGCGGACCGCGACACCCGGTACCTCGAGGCGACCGTCACTTACCACCGCAACACGCGCGGCCCCGAGGTCACCGTGCTGCGCAGCGTGGAGCGGGGCGAGCCGTGAGCCGGTTGGACCGGGCGCTCGAGCAGGTCGGCAGCGTGCGCGCCGTGGCCGTGCTGCGGATCGCGATCGGTCCGGTCGCGCTGCTCCACCTGCGCCCGTTCCTCCGTGACGCCCGGGCCGGTGTCTCGTACACCGACCACTTCTGGGAGCCGTTCAGCTCGTGGCTGCCCGAGCTTCCCGACCGAATGTGGTTCGGCCTGCTGTGGCTCGGCGCGGCGTCGGCAGCGCTGATGACCATCGGTCTCTGCACCCGCGTCGCCTCGGCCGTGACGTTCGCCGTGGTGGCGTTCAACCTCCTGCTCAGCCAGACCCACTTCCACCACAACACCGTCTTCCTCGCCATCGTCCTGTTCGGAGTCGCCCTGCTGCCGAGCGGGCGGGAACTGTCGGTCGACTCATGGCTCCGGCGTCGCACCCGCCGGCCGGCGCTCCCAACCGTCGTCCCGCTGTGGCCGCTGTGGCTGCTGCGCGGCCAGCTCAGCCTCGTCTACCTCGCCTCCGGCGGGAGCAAGCTGATCGACCCCGACTGGTTCGGAGGGCTCGTGCTGTGGGACCGCATGGTGCGCAACCAGCACGTCCTCGACCCCACGCCGTTGCCGGCGTGGTCGGTCGACCTGCTCACCTCCCGGTGGCTGTTCTTCATCCTCGGCCCCGTGATCGTCGGCACCGAGTTGTTCATCGGGCTCGGGTTGTGGTTCGCTCGCACCCGGCTGGCCGCGATCTGGATGGCCATCCTGTTCCACGTTGCCATCGAGATCAGCGCCCACGTGCAAGTTTTCAGCTACGCGGCGATCGCCGCCCTCGCCATCTGGGTCACCCCGAGCACCCGCGACCGGACCGTCGTCGTCGGCGGTGAGCCCGGATCGGCCCGAGCCGTTGCCGCGCTCGTCCGCGCCGGCGACTGGTTCGCCCGCTTCCGGATCGAGACCGCCGGACCGGCCGCGCCCACCCTCGCCGTCATCGACCGCGACGGCACCGTGATCCACGGCTGGGCCGCCACTCGGCTCGTGCTCAGCCGGCTCCCGCTTCCGTTCCCGTTCGTCGCCCCCCTGCTCCTCCCTTCGCGGCTCCGACGCGTCGGTCACGCCGGGGCGGCGACGTGAAGGCAGGGACGCGGGTCCTCGGAGCGGCGGTCCTCTTCGCCGGCTCCTTCGCCGCCCTCCGGGTGAGCTTCCTCGCCCCGGAGACCTGCCCGGCGCCCGGGGCTCCGGCGCTCGAGGATGCCGCCGTCGCCGCCGGGATCTGGGTCCAGCGCGGCGAACGCGACGGAAGGTACGTGTACGAGTACAACCGCCGGGAGGATCGGATGAGCGAGGGCTACAACATCGTCCGCCACGCCGGGGTGACGATGTCGCTCTACCAGCTCGTGCGGGCCGGGCACGACGAGGTGCTCGAGACCGCCGACGCCGGGCTGACCGAGATGCTCGACAACGCCGTCCCGGCCGGGGACGGGCTCGCCTACGTGGACAACAGCACCCGCGCCAGCCTCGGATCGAGCGCGCTGCTGGCCGCCGCCCTCGCCCAGCGGCGGGCGGCGACGGGAGACGGTCAGTACGACGAGCAGCTCCGGGCTGTCGGTCGCTTCCTCCGCGGTCAGATGACGGCGAGCGGGCAGATGCTGGCCCGCTACGACCTCGTCGCTGGGGCGCCGGTGCCGGGCGAGACGTCGCAGTACTACACGGGGGAAGCGGCGTGGGCGTTCGCCCTGATGCACAACCTCTTCCCGGACGAAGGATGGGACGGCCCGGCCCGTCAAGTCCTCGACTACCTGGCGCTGCATCGGGACGAGGTCGAAGACCTCGACTATCGGCCCTGGGCCGACCAGTGGGCCTCCTACACGCTCGCCGAGCTCTCCCCGCACGGCCTCGCCGAGCACCACGTCACCTACGCCCGGGCCCTCGCCGAACGGTTCGGCATGCTGGTGCGCACCGAGTCACAGAAGGAGAGCTGGCCGGTCGCCTTCGTCGACCCGCGGGCGCGCGGCGGCGGGATCGGCGTGTGGCTGGAGGGCATCGGTTCGCTGGCCACGGTTGCGGCGCGGGACCCCCGGCTCGCCGACCTGCGCGAGCCCCTCGAGGATCGACTCCAGTGCGGCGCCGGCATCCTCGCCGAACGTCAGGAGGACGCCGCCGGAGCCGCCGAGTGGCCGGCGCCCGAACTGGTCGAGGGAGCCTGGTTCCGCGAGGACCTCACGCGGATGGACGACCAGCAGCACGCTCTGTCCGGCCTGCTACTCGCGGCCGGCCGACTCGGTCCGGTGGGATCGTGAGAGCACTGCTGACGATGCTCGCGGCGGTCAACCCGGCCGCGGTCGCCGTCGTGCTGTGGCCGCGTGAGCGCAGCGTCATCGGCGCCGTCGCCGCGGCGATCACGCTCGGGATCGTCGCCGGTCTCGCCGCGGCCAGCGAGCCACTGCTCGACGCGCTCGACGTCAGTGAAGCGACGTTCCGCGTTGCCACCGGGGTGGTCGTCGGGCTGGCCGGGGCGCGCTGGCTGGTGTTCGGCGCCCACCCCGTCGACGTCGACACGCCCGCGGGAAGCTGGCGCCGGGTGGCCGTGCCCGGCCTGATCCCGGCATTCGTCACTCCGCAACTGGTGATGGCGGCGATGTCCACGGGCGCCGACGACGGCACGTTCGTCTCGATCTGGACGGCGGCGGTGGCTCTCGCGCTGGCGTGGATCGCGATGGTCCTGAACAAGCAGCAGCGCCTGGGATGGGTCGTGGGCACCCGCTTCCTCGGGGCGCTCGGGATCGCCGTCGCCTTCGCCCTCGTCGTCGACGGCGTCAAGTCGGTGTAGGGCCTCTTTCCTGGCATGTCCTGACCAGGGAATTCGCGGCGATAGCCTCCCGCTCGTGCCGTACGCGCCGGAAAACCCCGGCGATGAGGTCATCGCCCGCATGGGCCGCGCCTGGCGAGAGATGCGCCGGGGCGCGTCGACCGCGGTCGTCCGTGACCGGCTGTTCGGCGTCGGCCCCGACGCCGTCGAGCCTGGTCACATGGACGTGCTCGACCTCCTCGTCCAGCGCGACCACTGGCGGATGAGCGAGCTCGCCGTCGCCCTGCGCGTCGACCCGTCCACGGTGACCCGCACCCTCCAGCGGATGGAGGCCGCCGGGCTGGCCGAGCGTCAGCCCCCGGCGTCCGGCGACCGCCGCGCCGTGATCGTGACGCTCACGGCGACGGGCCGCCGGCGGCACGCCGCGGTCGCCGAACGGCGCGTGCTCATCATCGGCGAGATCATGGCCCAGCTCAGCGCCGACGACTGCGGCCGGCTCGTCGAGCTCCTGGAGCGCTTCATCGACGCGACGGACAAGTACGTCGCGGCGAACTCGCGGTAGCCAGCGGCGCCGAGGGTCGGCCTGTAGCGTCGCACGCCGTGGCCGATCGCGCGACGTTCGCCGAGCAGGCGATGCAGTACGCACCGCAGCTCTACTCGGCGGCGTTGCGGATGACGCGCAACCAGGCCGACGCCGAGGACCTGCTCCAGGAGACGTACCTCCGCGCCTACCGGGGGTTCGAGGGCTTCACCGAGGGCACCAACCTGCGGGCGTGGCTGTTCCGCATCCTCACCAACACGTACATCAACATCTACCGGGCCCGGCAGCGCCGGCCGGCCGAGACCGACCTCGCCGACGTCGAGGACCTGTACCTCTACCGCCGGCTCGGAGCGCTCGACCAGGTGCTGGCGGCGCGTTCGGCCGAGGACGAGCTGTTCGACCTGTTCACCGACGACGAGGTGAAGCAAGCGCTGGAGGACCTGCCGGAGAACTTCCGCCTGCCGGTGCTGCTCGCCGACGTGGAGGGGTTCTCCTACAAGGAGATCGCCGAGATGCTCGACATCCCGATCGGCACGGTGATGTCGCGCCTCCACCGGGGAAGAAAGGCGATGCAACGGGCGTTGTACGAGTTCGCCCGGGCTCGCGGTCTGGCCGGTACTCGGACTGGGACGGAGCAGCGGGAGCAGGACGATGGCTGATTGCGAAGACACCTTGAGAGAGATGGAGACCTTCCTCGACGGTGAGCTCACCGACGTGGCCGCGATGTCCCTTCGCGCCCACATCGAGGGCTGTACGGACTGCCTGCAGGCGTTCGACTTCCACGCCGAGCTGAAGGTCGTGATCGCCGAGAAGTGCCGGCGTGACGAGATGCCCGCGGGCCTGCTCGCCCGCATCGAGCAGTGCCTCCAGGCCGACCTCGACGACGACGGCCGCATCGGCTGACCCAACACCCTGCCGGTACGCTGACCCCATGCTCGCGGCGAACATCTGGCACTGGTGGATCGGCGTCGTGCTCACCGTGGTCGCCGTGATCACGGTCGTGATGCTCGCCGTCAATTACCTCAGGCAGGTCACCGCCACCCGGTACCCCAACCGCCGGCAGCGCCAGGACTGAGGATGTCCGGGCGTCCCGACGGCGCTCGGGAGCTGCTCACCCGGTGCACCTTCCCGCCGCGGCGCACGAGCGTCGACTGCGCCTTCTCCGGCGGGGCCGACTCCACGGCCCTCGTCGCGCTGGCGACCGAGGCTGGGTGCCGCGTCACGGCCATCCACGTCGACCACGGCCTCCGTCCCGAGTCGGGAGACGAGGCCGCCCAGGCGAAGGAGCTGGCCAGTGCCCTCGGGGTCGACTTCCGGCTCGTCGTCGCCGACGTCGCGCCGGGACCGAACCTCGAGGCGAGGGCGCGGGCTGCCCGTTACGCCGCCCTCCCCCACGGGGTGCTCACCGGCCACACGGCCGACGACCGCGTGGAGACCATTCTCATCAACCTGCTCCGCGGCAGCGGGCTCGATGGCCTCGCCGCGATGGGACCCGTCCCCACCCGGCCCCTGCTCGCCCTCCGGCGCACCGAGACCCGCCAGCTGTGTGCCGACCTCGGGTTGACACCGGTCGCCGATCCGTCCAACACCGACCCCCGCTTCGTTCGCAACCGGGTGCGCCACGAGTTGCTGCCACTGATGGCCGACATCGCCGGGCGCGACGTCACCCCGATCCTGCTCCGGGCCGTCGACGTCCTCGGAGACGACGTGTCCTGGCTCGACGAGGCCGCCGCCGGGATCGACCCGACCGACGCCCGTGAGCTCAGTGCGGCGCCAGTCGCGCTCGCCCGCCGCGCCGTCCGCCGCTGGCTGCGCGGGGAGGGCTATCCCCCGGACGCGGCAACCGTCCAGCGGGTGCTCGCCGTCGCCGCCGGGCGCCACCTCGCCTGCGAGATCGCCGGAGGAAACCGGGTGGAACGACACCATCAGCGACTGAGCGTCGTTGCCGCGGGCCAGGTAGTCTCGTCCGACGGTATGGGATCGACGGGGGCGTACTGAATGGCCACTCGGCTCCGGGGCCGCTGGGCACTCGGGATCACCCCCCGGCACTTCACCTGGTTCCTCAAGGACAAGCTGGCCATCTGCGAACGCCCCGGTGGCTACGGCGACAACCACCGCCGCGTGCGGCGGCAGGAGGAGATCATCTGGATCCGCGAGAACGGGTTCGGCTGCGTGATCTCGATCATCCCCGCGCCGCACAACCTCCACAACTACGACGAGCTCGGCGTGGCGGCGCGGCACCGCCCGTTCAACGGCGACGAGCTCGAGCCGTGGCTGCGCTCGCTGTACCGCGAGATCCATGAACTGCTCCGCACCGGGACCAAGGTGCTCGTGCACGGCGAGGAGGTCGGGGACCGCATCGTCGGGGTGATGGGTGGCTACATCCGCTGGGCCGGCCTGATCGAGGACGACACCCAAGCGATCACCGTCACCGAGCGGCTGGCCGGCCGTCAGCTCGACCCGTTCGCCCGCAACGTGATCCTCACCGCGCCGAAGTTGCGCTGAGCCGGCTTCTCGTCGCGACACGCGCGACGACGTCCGTATGAGTCACCGTCGTCGCCCGGTGTACCGCGCCCGGCGGGCGGCGGGATCGAAGTTCGCCCGCACGTAACGGCGCAGGCTCGCCACGCTCGTGTCCAGACCGACCTCGTCGCGCAGCCGCCGGTGGATGGCCGATACCGGCATCTCACCCACGAGTCGGCGGATCCGGTCGTGATGGGGAGCGATGCGGTTCCACGTCGGTTGGCGCAGATGCGGATCGGCGACCTGGGGGAACCACTCCCGCACTCTCGTCCGCCACGTGTCCTCGCCGAGCTTCGGTTGCCCGGGTGCGAGTCCGGCCTCCATCGCCGGCGCGACGTACCGCCGGACCGTCTTCGGGTCCACGCCGCTGCGGCGGGCCACCTCGCGTGTCGAGCTCCCGGCATGCCACTGCATCAGAATCCGGGCGACGTCGACCACGGTGAACGTCCTCCGTGCCATGGGGACCTGGTGCGGGTTCAGCCCACGCCGGTGGCGCCGGCGCGATCGAGGAAGACATGGTTCGACAACTGGTCCATTGCCCTTTCAACGTCCGCGCCCGCGCGTCGTGAGCAGAGCAGAGCAGAGCAACATGCCTGGTGCACGACTCCCAAGAAGTCCAGCACCACCCCGGGCGGCACGATCAGTGTAGGATTCATTTCAGATTCGTGTCAAGCAGTTCCTGACCGCGAACTTCGACGCCTCCGTCGGGACTTTTGTTGTGAAAGTCTCGGTCTGTTGAACGCCTACGCTGGGACGATCAAATAATTCCCCACCTCGGCGTCCGCTCGCCGTGCTGCCATGGCGGCGGCGTCGGTGCGGTATTTGCGCATCGTCGGAGGTCTACCCGAGGGGACAGGTTGGGCCCTTTCGACACCAAGTTGGAACGTTCGGAATGCGAACAACACGCCGCCGGACATCATCCGCTGGTGATGCGATGGATATCGTGACGTCAAATGGCCGGACGGCGTGTGCTGGTGAGCGGGATGGGAGGGGACCTCGGTTCTCGGGTTGCCGCGCTCCTCGAGGCTGAGCCCTGGGTCGCCGAGCTGACCGGCCTCGACGCCGACCCGCCCCGCCGCCGCCTCCGGCGAGCGTCGTTTCATCTCGTGCGACCGCACGAGCACGATCGCATCGTCGAGCTGGTGACGACCTTCGACCCTCATGTCGTCGTCCACGTCGCGGTGTGGGAGCCGTTCAGCCGGGCAACCCCGGCGCGGGCCCGGCAGTTCACCGACGATGCGGCGACGTCGATCCTCGGGGCCTCCGCCGAGTGTCCCGCCCTCGAATCGATCGTCGTCCGTAGCGGGATCGAGATCTACGGCCGCAGCCGCGGCGCACCCACCCGACCCGACGAGTCGGCGCCGATCTCGCCGACCTGTGAGTACGGCGAGATGCTCGCCGGCATCGAGGCCACGGCCGGGGCGATCGGACGCCGGGTGGGCATCGCCGTGAGCGCGATCCGCATGGGTCCGGTGCTCGGGCCGCACGTGCCGAGCCCACTCGGCCGGCTGCTCCACCTGCCGGCGGTGCCGTTCAGCGTGCTCGCCGACCCGCCCTTCGCCGTGGTCGAGGACGTCGAGGTCGCCAGAGCGTTCGTGGTCGCCGCCCGCCAGCGACTCGCCGAGCCGGTCAACGTGGTGGCCGACGGAGCGATCACCGCGTTCCAGGCGGCCTGGCGGGGCGGACGAATCCCGATCCCGATCGTCGAACCGGGGTGGGCTGTCGGCCGGTTCGTCAGCGGCCTGCTGGGCGCGCCCGTGCCCGACCACGTCGTCGAAACCCTCCAACGCGGACGCCTCGCCGACAACTCCCGCATGATGGAACTGCTCGGGTTCAAGGCATCGACGACGACGATCGAAGTGATCGACAAGCTCTATGCGTGGCCGTCCGTGACCCGTGTCCCGGCCAGGGAGGCGGCGGCGTGAGTGGGGACAGCGCCATCGGCGGGGCGCGGGTGATCAGCCTCCCGGTGAGCACTCCGGCCCTGCCCGCGGTCAGTCCGCCCCGATGGGACGTCGACGACTGGGGCCGCGACGCGAAGCTCGTCGGGCTCACCGTGCGCCTCGGTCGCCTCGCGTGGAGCCTCACGATCGACGGCGAGCGGCGGCTGCCCAGCCGCCGAGGTGCCTTGATCGTCGTCAACGCCCGCCGCTACGCCCTCACCCCTGTGTTCACCGCGCTCGCGCTCGGCGAGACGACCGGCCGGACCGTCCGCTTCGTCGGCCGGCCCGACATCGTGCCGTTCGGCCCCGTGCTGCGGCGGTTGGGAGGTCTGCTCGACCGGCCCGACGAGGTCCGCGGCGCACTCCGTGCCGGTGAGCTCGTCGTGCTCGGCGCCGGGCCCCAGGTCCACCCGCGCCGGGTCGGACGCGTCGACCACCAGGTCATCGGCGCGGCGGTGTCGACCAGGACGCCGGTCTTCCCGACGGCCACGCTGACCTCGCCGCTGACGGGGCACGCGCGGATCCGGATCGGATCGGCGGCCCGCCCGGGCCGCCGACGGCGCGGACCGCTGAGCGAGCTCGAACTGGCGGACGTCGTCGGGCGCCGGATCCAACGCCTGCTCGACGAGCTCGGCGGCGCCCAGACCGGCACCCTGCTCGACTGGGTGCCGCTCGGCGTGGCGGGAGGCTGACGATGCCGTACGCCACTACCGCCGACGGCACCCGCCTGCACTACCACTTCACTGGGCGCCCCGGGCGGCCGCCGGTGCTGTTCATCCAGGGCCTCGGGGCCGACAAGCACCTGTGGGACTTCCAGCGCTTCGGCCTCGCCTGGTCGTTCCGGGCGCTCGCCCACGACAACCGCGGGGCCGGCCGGAGCGACAAGCCCCACGGCCCGTACTCGCTCCTGCAGATGGCCGATGACGCGGTGGCCGTGCTCGACCACGCCGGAGTCGAGACCGCCCACGTCGTCGGGGCCTCGATGGGCGGAGCGATCGCGCAGCTCCTCGCCGTCACCTACCCCGAGCGCGTCCGATCACTCACTCTGGCGTGCACGGCGTGCCGCAACCATCCGTGGCGGCGGGAGCTGCTGGCGAGCTGGGTGACGACGGCGAACGACCAGGGAATGGGCACGATGACCCGGGACGCCGCCCGCTGGGTGATCGGCCCGCGGTCGTTCCGCCGGGTGACGCCGGCGCTCGGCTGGCTCGGGCCGCTGGCGTTCGGTGGCCCAATCCACGGGTTCGCCGCCCAGGTCGAGGCGATCCTCACGGCCGACGCGGACGGTGACGTCGCCGCGGAACTGGCGAGGATCGACGTCCCGACGCTCGTCGTCGTCGGCAATCAGGACATCCTCACGCCGCGGGGCGACAGTGAGGAGCTGGCCGAGCTGATCCCCACCGCCGAGCTGGTCGTGATCAGCGGCGCCGCCCACGGCCTCATGGTCGAGCACGCCTCGACGTTCAACCGCGTCCTCGGCGACTTCCTCGCCCGGGCCGAGCGGGCGTACCGGGAACTCACGCTTCTGGGCGCGGACAGTCTCGGATCTGGGACTCAGCGCACCCAGATGGCTCGATGAGACGCTCCGCGCCCAGATGAGCCCTAGCAGGCGACGGAGACGATCTCGCGCTGGATCAGGCTGTACTGCGACGTGTGGCGCCGGCCGACCTCGCGGAGGAACTCGGAGAACGACTCCGCCGGAGTGTCGCAGCTACTCCGGTCGATCACCGGGGCGTACGGCACCTGCCAGCCGTTGACGAGCTGGGCGTAGCCGCCGTCGAGCGACTCGATCGCCGGGAGCTCGATCTGGAAGTTGACGCTCGTCGGGACGAGGGCGAACCACACGATCGAGTCGCCGAGGGTCTCGGCGAGCACGGCGCACCCCCCCGGCTCGTCCAGCGCATCGCAGGTGCTCGTGCCGGGAGTGCCCGGGAAGATCGTCACCGATCGGTCGTCCTGGGTCTCCAGCGTGACCCGGCCCCGCGTGAACCCGTTGCGCCGGATGGCGAAGTTCTTCGTCTCGGCGTTCATCACCAGCGCGATGAGGTCGGCGCGCCTCGTCTCCGGTCCGCTGCGTTGGGCGACCTCGGCGACGGTGTCCCGCCCGACCAGCACCGCACTGATCAAGAAGGCGAGCCCCGCCAGCGCACCGAGCGCGGCGACGAACCGCCACGAGAGCACCTGCCGCATCGGAGCCAGGGTACCGGCCCCCCGGCGCGCCCTCTGGGCACCCTTCCGGTCAGGACGAGGAATCAGCCGAGCGTGCGAGCGGCCCGGGTCGCCGCCTCGGCGACCTGGTCGAGCACGGCATCGTCGTGGCCGAGCCCGACGAACACGGCCTCGTAGGCGCCTGGCGCCAGGGCGACTCCCGCGTCGAGCAGGGCGTGGAACAGCGCCGCGTACGCCTTCTCGTCGGTGCGGCGGGCGCCGTCGAAGTCGACCGGCGGGGGGACGTCGCCACAGACGACGCCGAGGAGGGTCCCGACGACTGGGAAGCGGGCGGGGAACCCGGCCCCGGTGCACGCCTCCTCGAGCACTTCGGCCAGGCGGGCGGCCCGCCGGGCCAGTTCGTCGTACACGTCCGGCGTGAGCTCGCCGAGCGCGGCGAGGCCGGCGGCGGTGGCCAGGGGGTTACCGGCCAGCGTGCCGGCGTGGAACACCCGGCCGAGCGGAGTGAGCGTCTCCATCACGTCCCGCCGGCCGCCCACGGCGCCGATCGGGAGCCCGCCGCCGATCACCTTGCCGAACGTCGTCAGGTCGGGCCGCACGCCGTACCGAGCCTGGGCACCGCCCGGCCCGAGACGGAACCCGGTGATCACCTCGTCGAAGATCAGCACCGCTCCGACCCGGTCGCACTCGGCCCGCAGTCCCTCCAGGAACCCTGGCTGCGGAGCGACCACGCCCATGTTGGCGGCGACCGGCTCGACGATCACCGCCGCCACCTCGTCGGTCAGCTCGGGGACCCGGTTGTACGGGACGACGAGCGTCTCGGCGACGGCGCCGGCCGGGACGCCGGCCGTCCCCGGCAGCCCGAGCGTGGCCACGCCACTGCCGCCCGCGGCGAGCAAGGCGTCGGTGGCGCCGTGGAAGTTTCCGTGGAACGACACGATCCGATCGCGCCCGGTGAAGCCACGGGCCAGCCGCACCGCGGTGCTCGTCGCCTCGGTGCCCGAGTTCATCAGCCGGACCCGCTCGCAGCTCGGCACTCGCTCGGCGATCGTCTCGGCCAGCTTCATCTCGCGCGGCGTCGGCGCCCCGTACGACGTGCCGTCGGGCGCGGCGGCGGCGAGCGCCCTCGTCACCGCCGGATGGGCGTGGCCGAGGATCACCGCCCCGTAGCTCTGCACGAGGTCCACGTAGCGCCGGCCCTCGACGTCGAACACGTACGCGCCCTCGGCCCGGGCGACGAGGTAGGGGCGGCCGCCGACGGCGGCGAAGGCGCGGATCGACGAGTTGACGCCACCCGGGATCGCCGCCGCCGACCGGGCGAACAAAACGTCGTTGGACGGCACACCGCGACCGGTGCACACGACCGGATCGCACCCCGCCGCCGGGCACGCGGCGGGGTCACAGAACGCGATCACGCGCGCCCGGGTCCTTCGGCGAACCAGCGGGCGAAGTAGGTGAGGATCATGTCGGCGCCGGCCCGCTTGATCGCGGTGAGGTGCTCCAGCGCCACCGCCTCCCCGTCGATCCAACCGTTGGCCGCAGCGGCGCGGATCATCGAGTACTCGCCGCTGACGTGATAGGCGGCGATCGGGACGGTGACGGCCTGCCGTGCCGCCTGGATCACGTCGAGGTAGGCCAGCGCCGGCTTCACCATCACCACGTCGGCGCCCTCGCCGATGTCGGCCTCGATCTCGCGGAGCGCCTCGCGGGCGTTGCGCCAGTCCTGCTGGTAGCCCTTGCGGTCACCGCCGCCGGCGATCGTCACGTCCACCGCGTCGCGGAACGGCCCGTACAGCGCGCTGGCGTACTTCGCCGAGTAGGCGAGGATCGACACGTCGCTGAACCCCGCCTCGTCGAGGGCCCGGCGGATCCGGCCGACCTGCCCGTCCATCATCCCGCTCGGGGCGACGACGTGGGCACCGGCGCGGGCCTGGGCGACGGCCGCCTTGGCGTAGATCTCCAGCGTGGCGTCGTTGTCGACCTCGCCCCGGTCGTCGAGCACGCCGCAGTGCCCGTGGTCGGTGTACTCGTCGATGCACAGGTCGGCGATCAGCGCGAGGTCGTCACCGACTTCGGTCCGCAGGTCCGCCAGCGCGACCTGGACGATGCCCTCGGGATCGAATGCCGCGCTGCCGGTCGCATCCTTCGTCGCCGGTACGCCGAACAGGACGACCGCCTTGATCCCAAGGCCGGCCAGTTCGGCCACCTCCTTGCGCAAGCTCTCGCGGGAGTGCTGGACCACGCCGGGCAACGAGTGGATCGGCTGGGGCTCGACAACGTCCTCGCGCACGAAGAGCGGGGCGATGAGGTCGCTCGTGCCGAGCGCGGTTTCGGCGACCAGGTCGCGGAGCGCCGGCGTGCGGCGCAGTCGCCGCGGGCGGGAGATCGGGAACCGGGGCGAAGTCACCGGTTCATCGTACGGCCGGGGTCAGGAGAGCACGCGGGCGAGGAGCCCGGCCACGGTCCTCGCGTCGGGGGCCGGGGCGACATGCGAGACGACGAGTCCCTCGGTGCGGGCGGTGCGGGCGGTTGCGGGACCGAGCGCGATCACGACCGCCGGCGCGGTGCGGCCGACGGCGTGGACCCAGCCGGTGGCGGCCGACCCGCTGGCGAAGACGACGGCGTCGACGGTCGACAGCTCGGCGAGCTCGGCCGGATCGGGACGGCGGGTCACCGTGCGGTACGCCGTGACCACCTCGACGTGGTGGCCGGCGGCGGCGAGGCCGTCGGCGAACGCCGACCCGGCCCGATCGGCCTGGGCGATGAGCACCCGGCTGGTCGCGCGGGGGAACTCGGCGAGCAGGCCCTCGACCCGCGGGACGGTGGCGATGAGGTCCGCTGGGCGTCCGGCGAGCTCGGCGAGCACCCGTGCCGTGGTCGGGCCGACGGCCGCCAGGCGCAGGGATGGATGGCCGGCGGCGTACGGCCCGACCCGGAGGGCGCCGTTGGCCGACGTGACGGCGAGCCAGTCGAAGGCAGCCAGGCGAAGCAGCGCCTGGCGCAACGCGCGTCCGCCGTCCGCAGGGTCGGCGATCTCGATGAGCGGCACGTGCACGACCTCGCCGCCGAGCTCGGCGACGTAGGTGCCGAGCTCGCCCGCCTCGGGGCGGGTGACGGCGATCCGGCGACCGGCGAGCGGGCGCTCGGTCGTCACGGCGCGACACTCCAACCGACCGCGTCCTTGGCGGCGCGGGCGGCGTCGCGGGCCCGTTCGAGGTCGCCGTCGTCGCCGGAGAGCTCGACGTCGTCGCTGGCGACGATCAACTCGACGTGCGGATCCTGCCGGTCGCTGGCGGCGAGGAACGTCCGCAGCCGCCCGTCGGAGGCGTGGGCGCCGACGGGAAGCGTGCAGCCGGCGCCGAGCTCGGCCAGGAAGGCCCGCTCGACCTCGACGGCGTGGCGGGTCGGTCCGTGGTCGATCGCCGCCAGCAGCTCGATCGTCTCGTCGTCGTCGGCGGCGACCTCGACGGCGACGCAGCCCTGGCCGACGGCAGGCACGAACCGGGCCGGGTCCAGCCGCTCGGCGACCAGCTCGGTGCGGCCGAGCACCTCCAGCGCGGCGATCGCCATCACGATCGCCCCGTCGTCGGGGATGCGTCCGAGCCGGGTGGCGATGTTGCCGCGGAGCTCGACGAACCGGAGGTCGGGGCGCACGACGGCGAGCTGGGCGCGGCGCCGCACCGACCCAGTCGCGACGATCGCGCCGTCGGCGAGCTCGTCGAGCGAGCGGCCGACAAGTGCGTCGGCGGCGTCGCGCCGGCGGGTGTAGGCGCCCACGACGAGGTTGGGTGCCGCGATCGACGGGAGGTCCTTCGCCGAGTGGACGGCGGCATCGGCACGGCCGTCGAGGACGGCCTGCTGGACCTCTTTCACGAAGACGCCCTGGCCGCCGATGACGTGCAGCGGCACGTCCTGGCGGCGATCCCCGGTCGTCTCGACGAACACCAGCTCGGCCGGGCGACCGGTGGCCTCGCCGAGCTGCTCGGCGACGACGCGCGCTTGGGTCGAGGCCTGCTCGCTGCCCCGCGTCGCCAGGCGCACGGGTTGCCCGGTCATCCGCCTACCCGAGGTCGAACAGGTCGCTCACCGCCGCCGCGTTGCGCTCCCCCTGCGGCGTGCCGGCGCCGTGGCGCAACCGGACCGACGGGGTGTGGAGCAGCTTGGCGACGATCGCCCGGGTGAGCGCGTCGACGGTGTCCCGCTCGGCGTCGTCGAGCGCGGCGAGCCGGGCGGCGAACCGGGCCAGCTCGCCCGAGCGCACGTTCTCGGCCTGCTCGTGGAGCTGGGCGACGAGCGGGGCGGCCTGGCGGGCGGTGAGCTCGACGACGAAGCGCTCGAGCTCCTCGCCGACGATGGCGCGCACCCGGTCGGCCTCGGCGGCCCGCAGAGCGAGCCCGCGATCGGCCCAGTCGCGGAGGTCGTCGAGATCGAGCAGGGTGACCCCGGGAACCTCGGCCGTGTCCCGGGCGACCGAGCGCGGGACGGAGATGTCGACGATCAACAGGGGCCGGTCGCCGCGGCTCGCCGTCGCCACGTCGCCACGGGTCACCACGTTGTCGACCGTCGCCGTGCAGACCAGCACCACGTCGCACGATGCCAGTGCCGTGGGCAGCTGGTCGAGGCCGATGGCGGCGCCGCCGAACCGGTCGGCGAGGCGGGCGCCCCGGGCCAGCGTCCGGTTGCAGACCACGACCTCCTCGGCGCCGGCGCGCTGCAGGGCGGTCGCCACTCCGGCGCCCATCTCGCCGGCGCCGACGACGAGGACCCGTCGTTGCGCCAGCGACCCCAGCCGATCGCTCACCATCTCGACGGCGGCGTGACTGATCGACGCCGTGCCCCGGCCGATCGCCGTCTCGGCGCGGGCCCGCTTGCCGACCCGCAGCGCTTGGCGGAACAGCAGATCGAGTGTCGAGCGCACGCCGCCCTCGCGCCGGGCAACCTGCCACGCCGCGCGGACCTGGCCGAGGATCTCGGCCTCGCCGAGTACGGCCGAGTCGAGCCCGGCGGCGACCTCGAACAGGTGACGGGCCGCGGCGTCGTCGTGCTGGCTGTAGAGGTAGGGGTGGAGCTCGTCGGCGGACAGCCCGCCGTGCTCGCAGAGGAAGTCGCGGATGTCGCCGTACGCGCCGTGGAAGCGCTCGGCGACCGCGTAGACCTCGATGCGGTTGCACGTGCTGATCACGGCCGCCTCGCGGACGTTGTCGCGCGCGGCCACGGCCGAGACTGCCTTGGCCACGTCACCGGGAGCGACCGCCAGCCGCTCGAGCACCGACAACGGGCCGCTCCGGTGGTTCACTCCGATCACGACGATGGACATGACGCTGACAGCCTAGGCGCTCGCGCCCCGACGCGAACCCGTCGAAACCGCCGGTACCGGACCGGTCACCGACGAGGCACGGCGCTGCTCGTAGTAGCTCAGGATCTGCAGCTCGACGGCGAGATCGACCTTGCGCACCATGACCCCGGGCGGGACCGACAGGACGAACGGGGCGAAGTTCAAGATGCTGGTGACGCCGGCCTTCACCAGCCGGTCGGCGGCCTCTTGGGCGGCGGCGGCGGGGGTGGCCACGACGCCGATCGAGACGCGCTCGGCCCGCACGATCGCGGTCAGGTCGTCGAGGTGCCGCACGGGCACACCCCCGATGGCGAGGCCGACCTTGGCCGGGTCGACGTCGACGATCCCGGCGACGGGGAACCCCCGGCCGGAGAACCCGCCGTAGCCGGCAAGCGCCTGGCCGAGGTTGCCCGCGCCGACGATCACCACGGGCCAGTCGTGGGTCAGCCCGAGCTCGCGACGAACCTGGTAGATGAGGTACTCGACCTCGTAGCCGACGCCCCTGGTGCCGTACGTCCCGAGGTAGCTGAGGTCCTTGCGGACCTTGGCGGCGTTGACCCCGGCGAGGTCGGCGAGCTCCTCCGAGGAGACCGAGAGCGTGCCGTCGTCGAACAGCTCGAGCAGGATCCGCAGGTACACGGGCAGGCGGGCGACCGTGGCTTCCGGGATCCGCCGGCTGCGGGGGTTGGTCGCCATCGGGAGTCACCCTAGGCCGCTCGTGCACACTTTCACAAAGCGCCCGATCCGTGCGGCTCAGATGACCAGTTCGCGGCGGAGGAGCTTGCCGATCGAGTTGCGCGGGAGGTGGTCGACGAACACGACCCGGCTCGGGCACTTGTAACGGGCGAGGTGGTCTCGGGCGCACGCGATCAACTCGTCCGCGTCGACGTCGGCTCCCGGCTGGCGGACGACGAAGGCGATGATGGCCTCACCGGTCCTCGGGTCGGGCACGCCGGTGACCCCGACCTCGAGGACCGCCGGGTGCTGCACCAGCACCTCCTCCACCTCGGCCGGGTAGACGTTGAACCCCGACACGATGACCAGGTCCTTCGCCCGGTCGACGAGGTACAGCCAGCCGTCGTCGTCGCACATCCCGAGGTCGCCGGTGCGCAGCCACCCGTCAGGAGTCAGAACCCTCGCCGTCGCCTCAGGGTCGTCGAGGTAGCCGGCGAAGACGTTCTCGCCGCGCACCCACACCTGACCGACGTCACCGACGAGGGCGTCGTTGCCGTCGTCGTCGACGAGCCGGAGCTCGACACCGGCGAGCACCTTGCCGACCGATCCGAACCGGGGGACGAGGCCGGCCGACGTGGTCACGACCGGCGACGCCTCGGTGAGCCCGTAGCCCTCGGCGATGAGCATGCCGAAGCGGTCGCGGATCCGCTCCGCCACCGCCACGGGGAGCTTGGCGGCCCCGGAGAGAGCGAGACGGACCCCGACGAAGGCGTCGGCGGGCGCCTCCTCGTACTCGGCGAAGGCGACCCACATCGCCGGTGCGCCCGGGATCACCGTCACGCCCCGGGTGCGGATCGATTCGATCGCCGACGCGGGGTCGAAGCGCTGCACGAGCAGCACGGTGGCGCCGACCGACAGGCTGAACCCGAGCACCACGTTGAGCCCGAGGATGTGGTACAGCGGGACGGCCCCGAAGACGACGTCGTCCGGACCCACCCGCCGCGTGGTCGAGCGGGTCTGCTCGAGGTTGGCGAGCAGGTTGCGGTGGGTCAGCATCGCCGCCCGGGGGGCGCCCGCCGTCCCGGCCGTGAACATCAGCACGGCGAGGTGATCCGGGTCGACGTTGGCCACGGGAAGGGGCTCCGCCGTGAGCAGGTCGTCGACCGGGACGGCGCCCTCGAGGACGTCGGTGTCGACGGCGACGACCTCGCGGATCGAGCCGAGGCGAGCCCGGTCGACGTCGTGCCAGCCGACGGCGCTGCGGTCGACCACGACGGCGTCGGCCCGGACCGCGTCGAGCTGCCGCTCCAGCTCGGCCGCCGGGCTGGTCGGGTTCAGCGGCACGACGACTGCGCCGAGGCCGAGCGCGGCCAGGTAGGCGACGGCGAACGGGTGGCCGTTGCCGCACACGAGGGCGATCCGGTCACCGGTCGCGAGGCCGAGATGGGCGAGTCCCCCGCGCAGGCGAGCCGCCTGTTCGCTCAGCTCGCCGTAGGTGATCGTGCGGTTGCGGCTGATCAGTGCCGCGGTGGCGGGGTCGTGGCCCTCGACGATGCGGGCGACGTTGATCTGTCGGGTCTCGCCGGCCTCTGCTCCACCACCCGCCCCGGTGTCACTCATGGGCTGCCGATCGTACCCATCGCTCAGATGCGCAGCAGGGCGATCACGCCGGCGAGCAGGATCGCGGCGAGCAGCAGCGCGATGGCGAGGGTGGTGGCCGGTCGCATCGGGGCGCAAGCTACCGCCGGCCGGACTAGCGGCGTGGTTGCAGGCCGACGGGGGTCGTGACCCCCGGCTCGTCGAGCGGGGCGATCACGACGGCGTCACCCACCCCGAGGCGGAGCTCACCGGCCGCCGAGCGCTGGTCGAGGGCGAGCTCGTAGAGCCCGTGGGAGTCGAGGACCAGCCCGACGGCACCGGGACCGAGCTCACCGAAGGAACGGGCCGTCCGGGCCGCCCGGCGCTCGTCACCGATCGTCACCGCCCACACCTCGGTCGTGATGTCGAGCTCGCCGAGGTCGTCGGGGCCGACGTTGAGCTGGCAGTTGCCGAACCGGTCGACCCACAGGACCTCGGCGCGGATGCCGTCACCGTCGCGCCGCGGGAGCGGCACCATGCCGGGCGTGAGGACGGCGGGGTCGACGGCCGTCCCGAGCTCGGCCAGGTCGACGCCGTTGCACAGGTGGGCGGCGGCGGGGGCGAAGACGTCCCGGCCGGCAAACGTCGCGCCGGGTGCGGCAAGTTGGTACTGGTCGTTGGTCAGCTCGATGGCCCGCGTCGTCCCGCCCGCCACGGCGACGGCGGGCGCGAGCAACCCGTTGTCGGGGCCGACGACGACGCCGGCGCCCTCGGCGACCTCGATGGCGACCGCTCGCCGCGCGGTCCCGACGCCCGGGTCGATGACAGCGAGCACCACCCCGTCCGGCAGGTACGGGATCGCCCGCACGAGGGCGAGCGATCCGCCGCGCACATCGAACGGGCGGATGCCGTGGGTCAGATCGATGACGGTGACGTGGGGGGCGATGTCGCGCACGACCGCCTTGACGACACCGACGAACTCGTCGTCGACGCCGTAGTCGGAGAGGAACGTGATCGTGTCGTAACGCCGACCCACCGCGGCGACGCTAACCGTACTGTCGTTTGTAATCGGCCGGATCGGGCCGATCCCGAACGACAGAACGGCCGTGGTCCCCCGTACGCGACGAGGGCCGGTGCCAACCCCCCGATGGCACCAGCCCCGTCGGCGCGGCCAGGACTTCCGTCCCAGCGCGTCTCAACGCCGACAGACTCTACGCGCCAAGTCGCCCTGAGGAAAGGGTCCGGTACGAAAAACAGTGACGTAATTCACAGGCCGGTCTCAGGAGACCTGATAGCCCGATCTGGCGTTCTCGTCCCTGGTCAGCCCAGCTCGGCGCTGCGGGCGGCGGCCGCCCGGACGGCGTCGACGAACGCCGCCCGGACCCCGCGGTCCTCGAGCACGGCGAGCCCGGCGGCCGTGGTTCCGCCCGGAGACGTGACCATCCGGCGCAGGGCGGCCGCGTCGCCGCGGTCGGCGAGCAGCGCCGCCGACCCGACGAACAGCTGCGTCGTCAGCTCGGTCACCAGCGGGACCGGCAGCCCCAGCGCGACGCCCGCTTCGATCAGCGCCTCGGCGACGAAGAAGAGGTACGCCGGACCGGAGCCGGTGAGTGCGGTGATCGCGTCGAGGTGGTGCTCGGGGAGTCGGTGGACCGTGCCCACGGCACCGAGCACCTGCTCGGCCCACGCGAGATCGTCGGCGGCGGCGGACTCGGTGATCACCGATGCCCCGTGGCCGACGAGGGCGGGCGTGTTCGGCATCGCCCGCACCACCGCCACACCCGGCCCGGCCGCGGCCTCGAGGGTGGCGACCTTGACCCCGGCGGCGATCGACAGCAGCCGGGCCGCGCCAGCCGCCGCCGCCGCCGCGGCTGCGGCGGGGGCGTCGGGCGGCTTCACCGCGATGACCGCGGCCTCACAATCGGGCACGGTGTCCGCAGTGGTGACGCCCGGGAACCGGACCTCCAGCTCGCGCCGACGCTCGGGGAGGATCTCGACGACGGCGATCGACGCCGGGTCGTAGCGCCCCGACGCAAGTAGGCCACCCAGCAGCGCCGCGCCCATGTTGCCGCCCCCGATGATCACGAGCCCGAATCCCATCGACCCAACGTACGTCGCCCGGCCCGCGGGCTCCCGGGCCGGTGCGGGTACCGACATCCCGAGTGCACCGGCCCGGGCACCTCCCATGGAGGTGTCGCGATGCGAAAAAGGGAAACAGGCCGGGCGTCAGGACCGGAAGCGCGACGCGAAGCCGATGCGGAGCAGCCCTCGGAAGTGCTGCTCGACGGTCGCGTAGAGCGTTCCGATGATCCGGTCGAGCTCGGCCTCGTCGAGCGCGGTGAGGGGCAGCTCACCGCGGAGGAACACGGCGTCCTCGGACCCGATCGAGTAGTGGGCCCCGACGAGGCGCTCGTTGCGCCGCAGGAGGTGCTCGCAGAGCTGGTCGGCGTTCTCCTCCGGCGCCGGCATCACGTAGGTCTCGTAGCGCAGGGTGCGTTGGCCGAGGGTGAGCCAGACGGTGGTGAAGTCTTTCTCCTCGCCGCGGAGGCGCACGAACCACCGGCGGACGTCGCCATCGCCACGCTCGACGGCCTCGATCGGCAGCGAGGCCGCCAGCGTCCCCAGCCACTCGTCGATGCGCCGCTCGAACACGGCCAGCGCGTGGTCGTCGTGGACCTCACTCACCGGGTCACGAACAGGCGACGAGCTGGCGCGCCGGCTGGTCGGAGAGGTCGACGTACAGCCGGCGCAGACGGGCGGCGGTGAAGCTCCACGTGAAGCGCTTGGCCCGCACCGCGGCGGCCGCTCCCATCGCCGCCGCGCCCGCCGGGTCGTCGAGGATCTGGGCGATGGCCCGACCGTAGCGGTGCGGCTCGCGACCGTCGACGAGCACACCGGTGACCCCGTCGTGGACGATGTTGAGGAGGCCGCCGACCGCACTCGCGACGACCGGGACGCCGCACGCCGCGGCTTCCAGCGCGACGAGGCCGAAGCTCTCGCTGCGACTGGGGACGATCACGACGTCGGCGGCGCGGTAGTAGCTGGACAGGATGTGGTGCGGGCGGGGCGGCACGAACTGGACCCGGTCGTCGAGCCCCAGGGCGCTGGCGAGCTCGCGGAGTCGCTGCAGCTCGCCGTTCCCGTCCGCCCCGCTGGCCCCGCCGACGATCACGAGCAGGGCGTCGTCGCGACCCAGCTCGGCGAGCGCTCGGACGGCGAGGTCGGGCGCCTTCAACGGCTGGATCCGCCCGACGAACAGCACCACCGGACGGTCGGCAGGCAGACCGACGGCGTTGCGGGCGCCCCGCCGGTCGCCAGGGGCGAAGAAGGCGTGCTCGACCGCCGGCGGCACGATCTCGATCCGGCCGGTCGGGTCGCCGTAGAGCCGGCGGAACTGGCGCTCCTCCTCCGGGCAGCTGACGCAGATCGCGTCGCTGCAGGCGATGACGTCGGCCTCGGCCCGGTCGCGCCACTCCGGCTCCAGGTCCCCGCCCTCGGCCTTGACCCTGGCGAGGGTGTGGAACGTCGACACGAGCGGGACGTCCAACTCGTGCTTGAGGCGGTGGCCGACGACGCCGCTCAGCCAGTAGTTGCCGTGGACGACGTCGATCCCGGGCCCGCGTTCGACGTGGGTGAGGATGCCGGCGGTGAACTCCTCGAGCTCGTCGGCCAGCGCCTCCTTGGGCAGGTCGTACGCCCCGGCGGGCACGTGGACGACGCGATGGCCCGGCTCGACGGTCACCTCGGGCGGGAGGCCGGCGCGGTGAGCCCGGGTGTAGGTCGTGCAGTCCACCCCGGCCTGGGCAAGGGCGGACGCGACCTCGCGCACGTAGACGTTCATCCCTCCGCTGTCGCCCGAACCCGGTTGGATCAGCGGCGACGTGTGGAGCGAGATCAACGCCACCCGTTTCACGGCCGTCGAAAGGCTACCGATCTCGTCAGGATTGCGTGCCGACGAAGCTGTCGTAGACGTTCACCAGCGCCAGCTTCTGCTCCGCGGTCAGCCGGGGGTCGTCGGCGATCGCCTCACGCACGCCGGGACGCTCCGCCCCGTCCTCGGACAGCAGCCCGGCCCGGACGTAGAGCGCCTCGACGCTGATCTTGAGCGCCTTGGCGAGCTGCTGGAGGATCTCGGCCGACGGGCGCCGCAGGCCGCGCTCGATCTGCGACAGGTACGGGTTCGAGACGTCAGCGAGCTCGGCGAGGCGGCGGACCGAGAGGTGGGCGAACTCCCGTTGGGCGCGGATGAACTCCCCGAGGTCGGCGAGCGGATCACTCACCGGCAGGCTCCCGTTCGTCACCGGCGCCGGCGACGCCCTCGTCCCGGTAGCGGCGCACCAGTTCCTCGGTGAGCTCGTCGAGCTCGGCGAACACCTCGTGACGCTCCGTCGAGACTCGCCGCTCGAAGTCGTCGAGGGCGCCGGCGAGCGCGGCCAGCTCGTCCGGCTCGAGCTCGGCGAGCCGGCCGAACCCGTGGTCGGCGCACAGCCGGTCGAGCTCGGCCGCCCGTGGGTGCTCGCTGAAGTCCTCGGCCGGGCGCGGAGGACGGCCCGAGCCGGCGAGCAGCCGCTCCCCGAGCACGCCCGGCAGGTCCTCGGTCAGCTCCTTGGCGCCTTCGTCGCCCGACCGGCGGGCCAGCTCGGCGCGGGCGAGGTCGGCCCGCCCCTGGGCCACCCGGCGGACGTAGGACACGGCATCGTCGAGCTCCTGCAGCTCCCGCCGCCGAGCCCGCAGCTCGTTCAGATCGAGCGTGGCGGGATCGGCCCGTTCACTCACGTCGCACCCCCGGACACGGGTGGGAGGACGGCGATCTCGTCGCCGGAACCGACGGTGGCATCCTCGTCGGCGGGGTCGCCGTTGACCCAGATCCGGCACGTCGCCAGCACGTCGGCGAACCCGTCCCCGTAGCGCCGCCGGGCCGCGCCGAGCACCTCGCCGACCGTGGCTCCGGGCACGTCGTCGCGGGCGGTGCCGGCGGCTTCGCGGGCTGACGCGAACAAGCGCAGGATCGCCACGTGGGCTGAGCGTAACGACCAGTCTCGCCGGGGCCATCCGACAAAGGAGCGCCGGTAGCCTCGCGCCTTCGTGGGAACGGAGAAGCGTGAACGCCAGCGGGCGAACCGCCAGCTGAAGAACCAGCAGCTGGCCCAGGAGGAACACCGACGCCGGTTCACCCGCCGCCTCGTCATCGGCGCCATCGCCGTTGTCGCCGGGGTGGGTCTGGTGTTCGGCATCGCCGCGCTCGGCGGCGCCTTCAGCGGCGACGAGGACGACCCGGTCGCATCGTCGGTCCCGGACGTCACGACGCCGGGGACGGTTGCCGGCTCGACGGTCCCCGGGAGCGCCCCGGCCTCGACCGCACCAGGCTCGACGGTCGCCCTGGCCCCGTTCGCCTACGGCACCGGCGAGTGCCCCCCGGAGGAGGTCACCGAGCCGGTGCGCACGTTCGAAGCCGCCCCGCAGCAGTGCATCGACCCGTCGGCCACGTACACCGCCACGTTCCGCACCAGCGAGGGCGACATCGTCGTCGACCTCGACACCGCCAGCGTCCCCGGCACGGTGAACAACTTCGTCACCCTCGCCCGCTACGGGTACTACGACGACACGCTGATCTTCCGCGCCGACCCGAGCATCGACATCATCCAGGGCGGCGGGCGGTCCAACACCGACTCCCCCGGCTACGAGATCCCCGACGAGGCCAACGGGTTCACCTACCAGGCCGGCCAGCTGGCCATGGCCCGCACCCAGGCACCCAACTCGGCCGGCGGGCAGTGGTTCTTCGTGACCGGTCCCAACGGCGCCAACCTCGACGCCCAGGGGACCTACGTGGTGTTCGGCGAGATCAGCGAAGGCCTCGACATCGCCGAGGCGATCCTCGCCCTGTCCGGCGACGACGGCCAGACGCCCAGCCGCGAGGTCACCCTCGAGACCGTGGAGATCACCGAGTCGTGACGTCGGCGAGCTCGCCGTGAACCGTCGGGGGCGGTGAGCCGGCGAGCTCCCAGCTCCCGTCGTGGCCGACGACGGCCGAGCCCGTCGGCAGCTCCACGACCGCGGTGTTGGCGAGCGACAATGTCCGCTGGCGCCACTCCTCGCTCCACCGTTCGGCCTCAGGGATCACGGCCATCCCGCGCACCAGCCCGAGTCCGAGCGTGAAGGCGCCGCCGCGCTGGTCGAGCATCGGATCGCAGACCGCCGCTGCGCACGGCCCGACGGCCACGACCAGGCCGCCACCGGCGAGCACGTCGCCGATCGCGTCGAACACGGCCGTCTCCTTGAGCGCGCTGCGCAGGTGCATCGACGAATCGCCGACCAGGTACACGGCGCGGGCGCTCCGGACGACGTCGGCGGCACCGGTTTCTTCGGCGTCGTGCCGCTGCAGCACCATCAACGCCTCGACCTCGACGCCGAGCCGCTCGCCCCACGACATCGCCGCCGTCACGAGCTCCCCCGGCGCTTCGAAGGCATCGGCCGTGGGCAGCATCACCACGCGATCGGCGCCGGCGGCGCGGATGAGGAGTCCGTCGAGGTCATCGTTGGCGTGGAACGGGCCGCCCCCGACCAACGCGATGAAGCCTGCCACGGGGCCGATGGTACGGCGTCGGCCGGCGGCGATCGGAAGCGCGAGGAGTGGTCAGGTGGTGAGGGCGTCGGCAAGGCCGTCGATCGTGGCCGGATCGACGCCGTACTCAGCGAGGTAGCCGGCGATCGAGCCGTGCGCCGACCGGACGAGGTCGAGCGTGCGGAGCATCGCCTCCGGTCGGGCGGCGAAGAACATCGACGGCACCTCGTCCATGCGCGCGGCGACCTCGGGCTGGTTCACCGCGTACCACTGGCGCATCCGCGCCATCGCCGCGGCGGTGAGGGCGTAGTCGGCCGCGACCACCTCGTCGTCGACCCCGATCGCGGCGAGCAGGAGGGCGGCGAGGACGCCGGTGCGGTCCTTGCCGGCGGCGCAGTGGAAGATCGCCGGCAGCGCGCCCGGGCCGGCGAGATGACTCAGCGCGGCGGCGAACGCCCGCCCGCCCTCGGCAACCATGTCCTCGTAGGCCCAGCAGAGGAAGGCCACCTCGGGATCGTCGGCGCCCGAGAAGTCGGGCCGCTCGCGCTGCATCCACGTCGTGTCCATGACCGGCAGGCGGACCAACGCGACGGGCAGCCGCTCGGTCGGGAACGAGCCCCGTTCGGCCACCTCGTCGTCGCGGCGGAGGTCGATCACCGTGGCCAGCCCGAGCGGCGCCAGCACCGCCAGGTCGCCGTCCGTCAGCCCGTGGAGGCCGTCGCCGCGCAACAGCCGGCGCCAGGCGATCGTCCGTCCGTCGGCGAGGGGGTAGCCGCCGAGATCGCGCACGTTGTGCGCACCCTCCAGCGTGATCGTCCGCCGCGGATCGTCGACCAGGTGCGTCACCGACGTGATGCTCATCGCTTGCACGGTACCGATGTTCGGGTTGACCGGGTGGTGAACCCGGTGAACGGGCGGTGAAATCGGCGTTCGGTCCGGCGTGGCGTCTTGGCCGTTCTTACCGCGCGGTAACTACGCTGTCGGCCGTGGAGGTCGTGGGGATCGTCGGGTCGGGGATCATGGGCCTCGGGCTCGCCGAGGTGATCGCCAAGGCCGGGTTCACGGTCGTGGTGCGGTCCCGCCGGCGCGACGGCGCCGACGCCGTCGTCACCGGGGTGGCGGCGAGCCTCGACCGCCAGGTCGAGAAGGGCAAGCTGGACGCCGACGTACGTGACGCGACCGTGGCTCGCATCTCGTCCACCCACCAGCTGAGCAAGCTCGCCGAGTGCGACCTCGTCATCGAGAGCATCGTCGAGGACATCTCGACCAAACGGGCGCTGTTCGCCGAGCTCGATCAGATCGTCAAGCCCGACGGCATCCTGGCGACCAACACGTCCACCCTGCCCGTCGTGGAGTTGGCCGTGGCTACGCAGCGTCCGGACCGGGTGTGCGGGATCCACTTCTTCAACCCCGCCCCGTTGATGCGCCTCGTGGAGGTGGTGCGCCCGATCACCGCCAGCGACGAGACGGTCAAGACCGCGCTCGGCTTCGCCACCGCGTGCGGCAAGGACGCCATCGAGGTCGTCGACCGGGCCGGCTTCGTCGTCAATGCCCTGCTGTTCCCGTACCTCAACAACGCGGTGCGGATGCTCGAGCAGGGCACCGCGTCGCGGGACGACATCGACACGGCGATGCAGGGCGGGTGCAACTTCCCGATGGGCCCGCTGGCGCTGCTCGACCTCGTCGGGCTCGACACCGCGCTCGCCATCCTCGACGCGCTGTACGACGAGTTCCGCGATCCCAACTACGCGGCGGTGCCGACCCTGCGCCGGATGGTCGCCGCCGGGCAGCTCGGGCGCAAGACCAAGCGTGGCTTCTACGAGTATTAGAAGGGTGATGCCGAGACGAGTGGCGCCGGTCGAGCCACCGGCGACGCGCTGGCGGCTGCCCGCACCGGAGTTGGCCGACGAGGACGGCATCGTCGCCGTCGGGGGCGACCTCGAGCCCGGCACGCTGCTCGCCGCCTACCGTCGCGGGCTGTTCCCCATGCCGTACGGGCGGCGCCGCGTCGCCTGGTTCTCACCCGACCCCCGGGCGATCATCCCGCTCGACGGACTGCGGGTGAGCCGCTCGCTCCGGCGCAGTCGCCGCCGCTTCGACGTCCGCCGCGACACCCGGTTCGCCGAGGTGATGGTGCGGTGCGCCGACCCCCGCCGTCCCGGCGGCTGGATCACCCCGGCCTTCGTGCGCGCCTACGACCGGCTCCACCGGCTCGGCTGGGCCCACTCGGTCGAGTGCTACGACGACGACGGGAACCTCGTCGGCGGGCTGTACGGCGTGCGCATCGAGCACTTCTTCGCCGGCGAGTCGATGTTCCACGCCGCACGGGACGCGTCGAAGGTCGCCCTCGTCGCCCTCGTCGAGTGGTTGCGGGAGACCGGGGGGACCATGCTCGACGTGCAGTGGCCCACACCGCACCTGCGGTCGCTCGGCGCCGTCGAGGTCAGCCGCGAGCGCTACCTCGACGCGCTCGCCGCCGCGGTCGAGCGTGGTCCCACCGCCGCCCAGCAGAGCACACTTCGTCCATGAAAGGATCCCAAAACGCCGGAGCGGACCGGCCGTGGGTGATGCGGACGTACTCCGGTCACTCCACGGCGGCGGCGTCCAACGAGCTGTACCGGACGAACCTCGCCAAGGGGCAGACCGGGCTGTCGATCGCCTTCGACCTGCCGACGCAGACCGGCTACGACCCCGACGACCCGCTCGCTCGCGGCGAGGTGGGCAAGGTCGGCGTCCCGGTCGTGCATCTCGGGCACATGCGCGCGTTGCTCGACGGGATCCCGCCCGACCGGACGAACACGTCGATGACGATCAACGCCACCGCCCCGTGGCTGCTCGCCCTGTACGTCGCCAACGCCGCCGAGCAGGGTGTCGACCCAGCGGTCCTCCGCGGAACGACGCAGAACGACCTCGTCAAGGAGTACCTGTCGCGCGGGACCTACATCCTCCCGCCCGAGCCGTCGCGGCGGCTGACCGTGGACGTCGTGGCGTGGTGTGCCCAGCACGCCCCGGCGTGGAACCCGATCAACGTTTGCTCCTACCACCTCCAGGAGGCGGGGGCGACGCCCGTGCAGGAGCTCGCCTACGCACTGGCCACGGCGATCGGCGTGCTCGACGCCGTCCGGGACTCGGGGCAGGTCGCGCCGGAACGGTTCAGCCAGGTGTTCGCCTCGATCTCGTTCTTCGTCAACGCTGGGATCAGGTTCGTCGAAGAGGTCTGCAAGCTGCGGGCGTTCGCCGAGCTGTGGGACCGCATCGGGCGCGAGCGCTACGACGTGGACGATCCGGCCGCCCGGCGCTTCCGGTACGGCGTGCAGGTCAACAGCCTCGGGCTCACCGAGGCCCAGCCGGAGAACAACGTGCAGCGGATCGTGCTCGAGATGCTCGGCGTGACGCTGTCAAAGAGGGCGCGGGCCCGCAGCATCCAGCTACCGGCGTGGAACGAGGCGCTCGGCCTTCCGCGCCCGTGGGATCAGCAATGGTCGTTGCGGATGCAACAGGTGCTGGCGTTCGAGTCGGACCTGCTCGAGTACGAGGACATCTTCGACGGCTCGCACGTGATCGAGGCCCGCACGGCCGATTTGGTGCACGACACCGAGGCCGAGCTCGCCGACGTGCTGGCGATGGGGGGCGCGTTCGAGGCCGTGGACGCGCTCAAGTCCCGGCTGGTGTCGTCGATGGCCGACCGCACCCGCCGCATCGAGTCGGGCGAGCAGGTCGTGGTCGGGGTGAACCGGTTCGTCGAGACCGAGCCGTCGCCGCTCGGTGGCGCCGGTGCGATCCTGCGCGTCGACGAGCGGGTCGAGGCCGAGATGGTCGCCGACGTCGAGCGCTGGCGCGCGGGTCGGGACCAGCGCGCCGTCGATACCGCCCTCGCCGAGCTCCGGCGGGCCACCGCCGAGGGCGACAACGTGATGCCGGCGTCGATCGCGCTGGCCCGCGCCGGCGGCACGACCGGCGAGTGGGGAACGGTGATGCGCGAGGTGTTCGGTGAGTACCGGGCACCGACGGGCGTGGGCGGGGTGCCGCTCACCCGCACCGGCGTGAGCGAGGTGGCCGCGCGGGTGAAGCAGCTGGTCGGGGGCCCACCGCGGCTGCTCGTCGCCAAACCCGGGCTCGACGGCCACTCCAGCGGCGCCGAACAGATCGCCGTGGCCGCTCGTGACGCCGGGATGGAGGTCGTCTACTCGGGGATCCGCCTGACCAGCGAGCAGATCGCCGCCTCCGCCCGCGACGAGGACCCCGACGTGATCGGGTTGTCGATCCTGTCGGGCTCGCACCTCGAGCTCGTGCCCGACGTCCTCGGCCGGCTCGCCGAGGCCGGCGTCGACGCCCCAGTCGTGGTCGGCGGGATCATCCCCGAGGAAGACCGCGCCGTGCTCACCGCTGCCGGTGTGGCCGCGATCTACACCCCCAAGGACTTCGAGCTGGCCCGGATCATGGCCGACATCGTCGACCTCACCGAGGCCCACCGCGCCGGCCGCACGCCCTGATGTGGCTTCAGACGGCGACGGGAATCCGCTGGTCGTCGACCCAGCGCTCGAGCTCGGGGCCGGACTCGAAGCTGGTGATCAGCGCGTAACGGGGGGCGGTCCCGTTGTGCACGACCACGTGCCACAGGCGCTGGGTGTCGACGACGAACCGGGCCCCGCGGTGCAGCGGGAGCCGGGCCTCGGTGGCCGGGTCGGGCAGACCGTCGGGCCCGTTGTCCATGAGGAGCATGTAGCTGTCCGGGTTGTCGGTGAGCTCGAGCCACGACCGGACGACCCATCCGTCGCCCTCCGGGTTGAACCGGTTGTTGTCGTCGCGGTGGATCGAGCGCAGCGCGTCCTCGCGGCTCTGGGGCTCGAGCTTGATGATCCGCACCCGCCCGAAGTTCGCCCCGACCGAGTCGACGTAGCGGCGCACGGTCGGAACGATGGCGGCGTTCGAGGTCCAGAGGGCGTCCTTGTCGGTCTTGCCCTTCTCCCAGAAGCCGCGGCAGTCGAGCTCGCCATCGGCGGAGGCGATCGGGGCGAAGTTGGTGTCGCCGCCGCTCTTCCAGTCCATGTACTCGAGCGACTCGTAGTCGGCGACGGGAACCTCGAACTCGGCGTCGCGCAGGGCGACGAAGCCGTGCTCGGCGAGCTGGGGGAGCCGGGGATGGGGGGTGTGGAGCGGGATGCTCACGCTCCAGTGGTCGGAGGTCGGCCAGAAACTCATCGGCCCCGATCCTAGGAGTGCGTCGGGGGAATGGCGTGGCACGGTCGCGCCGCCCTATGGCGTGGTACTGGTCGGCAGCGAGAGTGGGGCCGAGCCCTGTGTCGCCACGGCGGGCAGCTCGATCAGCTGGCCGGCGAAGATCGCGTTCTCGTCGGGGATCGCGTTGAGCCGCATGAGTTCGTCCATCGGCACGCCGAACCGGTCAGCGATCTCGATCAGGGTGTCGCCCTCCTGGATCTCGTAGAACCGCTGCGGCCTCGTCGTCGACGGGGGGATCGTCGTCGTGGAGGTCGTGGTCAGGATCGGCGGCAGCGTCAGCCCCGACTGGGCCTCGTCGTCGTCGCTGCACGACGCGGCGGCGATCACGAGGAGCACCGAGAAGACGACCGGAGCACCCCACCACCACGACCGCATCGGCGCAAATGGTATGCGCCGCTGGGCGGTTCGCGGCCGCATCCCTCCCGGGTCGGCGGCTCATTGGTGCACCCTGTCGATGTGCGACGGGTTCGGTTCGGGAATGGTGCACCAATGAGCCGAAGACCGTGCTTGATGGTTCGCTCGCTCGAAGACTCGCTCGCTCATTGGTGCACCCTGTCGATGTGCGACGGGTTCGGTTCGGGAATGGTGCACCAATGAGCCGAAGACCGTGCTTGATGGTTCGCTCGCTCGAAGACTCGCTCGCTCACGCGCGACGGGCGACGACGTAGTCGGCGAGCGCGGCCAGCTCGCACCGGGCCTCGTCCGTGACGGCCGCGGCGTCGAGGGCCGCCCGCGCCTCGGCGGCGAGCGCATCGATGCGCTGCTCCGCGGCGGTGAGGCTCCCGGTCTCGACGAGGACCTGCTGAACCGCGGCGACGCCGGGCCCATCGAGGTCCGCCGTGCCGACCCGGTCGAGCACGGCGCACTGCTCATCCGTCGCCCGCGCCACCGCCGTGGCCAACAGCCACGTCGGCTTGCCCTGGCGGAGGTCGTCCCCGACCGGTTTGCCCGTGACCGCCGGGTCGCCGAACGCCCCGATCACGTCGTCACGCATCTGGAAGGCGTCGCCCAGCGGCAGCCCGAACGAGCTCAGCTGGGCGAACAACCCGGGGCCTGGCTCGGCGAGCAGCGCCCCGAGGTGGAGGGGACGCTCGATCGTGTACTTGCCGCTCTTGTACCGGGCGATCCGTTCGGCCTGCTCGACGCGACGGTCCCGCCGGACCGACCCGAGGACGTCCAGGAACTGGCCGACGTTGAGCTCCAGGCGGAGCTCGTTCCACAGCCGCCAGACGGCATCGGAGGTGCCGACGATCAGATCGTCGGCGAGCACCAGGGCCAGGTCGCCGGCGAGGATGGCGACCCCCTCCCCGAACCGGCGGGCCTCCCCCGCCCATCCGGCATCGCGGTGCCGTCCGGCGTAGCGGCTGTGGGTGGTCGGGGCGCCCCGCCGGGTGGCCGCGTCGTCGATCACGTCGTCGTGGAACAGGGCCGACGCGTGCATCAGTTCCAGCGCGGCCCCGGCATTGATCACGCCGCGGTCGTCGACCGCGCCTCCCGCGCCGACGAAGGCCCAGTAGCAGAACGCCGGGCGCAGCCGCTTGCCACCGGACTGGACCATCCGGAGGATCTCGTCGACGGGGCCGGCGAGGTCCGGGTCGACGTCGACCCAGCGGGCCCGCTCGCCTGCCAGCAGCTCGTCCAGCCGGGTGTCGACGGCCGTGGCGATCCTCGCCAGGCTGGCCGGCGGCGCCGGAGGCGGTTCAGGCATCGTCGCGGGACTCGTCCGCCCCTCCGTCGAGGTCGGCGATCACCTGGTCGATGCGCAGCTTGGCCGCGCTGATCCGCTGCCGGCAGACGGCGATGAGCTCGCTGGCCCGGGCGACCCGCTCGGCGAGCCGGTCGACGTCGACGTCGCTGCCCTCGAGCTCGCGCAGGATCTGGTCGAGCTCGTCGAGCGCGGCGGCGTAGCCGGGGCTCTCGGGCGAGGTGTTCGCCGTCATCGGGTCTCCCTTGGTTCCGGTTCGACCCGGCTGTGCACGGTGCCGGACGCGAACTGGGTGGTGATCACGTCGCCGGCGGCGATGTTGTCCGGCGAGCGGACCACCGACCCGTCCGCGGCCCTGGTGATCGTCCAGCCCCGGGCGAGGACGTTGACCGGGTCGAGCGCCCGCACCCGGGCCTCGAGGCCGGCGAGGTGGCGCTCCTCCGCCGCCAGCCGCGGCGGCACGCGCGACGAGAGCCGGTCGGCCGCGTCGTCCAAGCGGCGGGATCCGTCGACGAGCGGGTGGCGGGCGCCAGTCCGCAGCCGGTGGACCCGCCCACCGAGGCGCTCCGTCGCCCGGCCGACGGCGGCGCTGGTGCGGCGTTCGATGCGGTGAGCTCGGTCGGCGACGCCGTGGTCGGCTCCGGTGAGCCGGGCACGCGCGGCCACGGTGACCGCCGACCAGGCCTGCTCGACGGCGCCGAGGTACCCCCCGACGGCCTGCACGAGCGCGGTCGCACACGCGGTCGGCGTCTTGAGCGAGGTGTGGGCGACCTCGTCGGCGACGCTGCGGTCGATCTCGTGACCGAGGCCGGTGAGCACGGGGACGGGCGCGGCGGCGATCGCCCGGGCGATCGGTTCGGCGTCGAACGTCGCCAGCTCGTTGCGGGCGCCACCACCCCGGATGACGACGATGGCGTCGAGCCCGCGCCGCTGGGCGTGGTGGGAGAGGGCGACGAGCGCCCGGCTCACGTACCGCGGCGCGTCCGGGCCCTGGACCCGGGTGTCCGCCAGGACCACCTGGAAGCCGTAGCCGCTGCGGACCAACTCGTCGTGGAAATCGTGCCAGGCAGCGGTGCCGGCGCTGGCCACCACGCCGATGCGCAGCGGCACCCGGACCAGCCGGTGGCGGCGGTTGGCGTCGAGGGCGCCGTCGGCGGCGAGCCGGCGCAGCACCTGGTCGCGCTGCTGGGCGAGGTCGCCGAGGGTGAACCGGGGGTCGAGGTCGACCATCTTCAGCCCGAGCTGGCCGCTGGGGGCGTAGAAGTCGAGGTGGCCGAAGATGCGCACTTTCATCCCCTCGGCGAGCTCGAGCCGGTGGCGGGCGAGCAGCGGGCGCAGCCGGTTGCGGGCCGGGGCGAAGAGCTGGACCCGCACGACGGCCTGGCGACCGGGCGTGTCATCGGCGAGGGAGAAGTAGGCGTGGCCGTTGCGCTCGCTCCACCCCTGGATCTCGCCGCGCACCCAGACCCCGTCGCTGAACCCGCGGCGCAGGACGCTGTTCACCGCGTCGGCGAGCTCGCTCACGGTGTACGTCGGGTTGGCGGCGTCGTCGAGCTCGTCGCCGAAGTCGAATGCAGGCTGGCTCATGGCGTTCCCCCATCCTGCCGCGGATCGTGGGCGCTCAGGTGCGGAAGAAGTTGGCCTGGCGCACGTTGTCGGGGACGGCGGTGTCGCCGGAGGCGTCGGCCTCGACGAACAACTCGCCGTCGACGGGCAGGTTGCGCTGGACCCGTAGTGCCTCCAGCTCCTGCAAGGGGCGTTCGAGGGCGCGGCGACGGGTGCCGATGAGCTGGTCGAACTCCCGCTGCACGCTGTCGAAGCGGCTCTTCACCTTGTCGACGGAGTCGCTGTACTTCTGCCACTGCTGCCCGAACCGCCCGATCAGCTTGAGGATCTCGTCGCTCGTCTGCTCGATCATGAAGTTGTCGAAGGCCTGGCGGATCACCCCGAGGAAGGCGAACAGCGTGAGCGGCGAGCACATCACGACCCGCTGGGTCAGCGCCTCGTCGAGCAACGCCGGATCGTGCTCGTGGATGAAGCCGGTGAGGTGCTCGTTGGGCAGGAACAGCAGGACGTAGTCGACCGCCGGACGGTCGCCCTCGCCGGCGTAGTCGCGCTTGGCCAGCTCCTTCACCCGCAACCGGACGTCGGACAGGAACCGCTTGAGGTGGGCCTGGCGTTCGGCGTCGCTGCCGACTTCGAGGTAGCGGAGATAGGACGCCAACGGGAACTTCACGTCCATGTACAGCACGTGCCCCTTGGGCAGGTCGAACGTGAAGTCGGGACGCCCGCTGCCGCCCTCGATGTTCACCTGCTTGCGGTAGTTGACGTGCTCGGTGAACCCGGCCAGGCGCAGCACGTCCTCGGCCATGCGCTCGCCCCACTGGCCGCGGGCCTGGGGGTTGGTCAGGGCCTCGCGCAGCATCCGCGTCGAGTCCGCCAGGGTGCCGGCGACCTCGGCGTGCGAACGCAGCGACTCGTCGACCTGGCCGAACCGCTCGGCGCTGGCGCGCCCGAGGTCGGCGACCAGGGTGCCCAACCGGCCGAGTTCGGTGCGCAGCTCGGCCCGCACTTCGTCGAGACGGGTGTCGATGACGTCCTTCTTCGCCCCGAGGTCGGCCTGGAGCGCCGATGCGGCGGACCCGAGCTGCTCGCGCTGGAGCACGGCCGACTGCTCCAGGGCGGCGCGCACGGCCGCGTCGCGATCGGCCGCGGCCCGGGTCGCGAGCTCGCCGATGGCGACGTCGAGGGCATCGTGGACGGCCGCATCGACGTCGCTCGGGCCGGCGGCGAAGCGCCGGCGGGCGACCTCGTACGCGGTGGCCGCGGCGACCGCCAGGGCCAGGCCCACGAGGATGACGTACGTCACAACCATCCCCGTCATCATGCACAGGAGGGTGTGACATCGACGCGGACCCCCGATATGCAGGCACAATCCATCGCCATGCCCCGCTGCAACCGAGTCGACCCGTTCGGCGATCTCCATGCCGTGGCGGCGCGCGGTCTGCTCACCGGGAACCGTGGCTGCCTCGTCGACGACGACGGCCGGCACGTCCGTCATCACGCCAGCAACCTGTGGATCGCCTGCCTGACCGAGTTCCGCGGCTGGCGCTCCCCGCTCGCCGCCCCCCACCACTGGACCCCGATCTTCTTCCTCGACGACGCCGTCGCCCTGGCCGCCGGTCACCGGCCGTGCGCCCTGTGCCGGGGCGAGGCGTACCGCTCCTACCGCGACGCCGTCACCGCGGCGACCGGGAGCCGGGAACCAGTGCTCGCCACCGAGCTGAACCGCCGCCTCGCCGCCGAGCGCCTCCGCCGGGGCCGGGGGCTCGACCGCGGCGGCGACCGCAAGCTGTGGCGGGCGCCGCTGGCGACCGTCCCGCGGGGCACCGTCATCGTCGACGACCGGCACCGACCCCGCTTGGTCCTCGACGACCGGACCCTGGCGTTCAGCTTCGCCGGCTGGACCGATCCGGCGCCGCGAGCCTCCGATCGCGACGTCGACGTCCTGACCCCGCCGACGTCGGTGGCCGCGCTCGCCAACGGCTTCACCCCGCTCCTCCATCCGAGCGCCGGCTCGAACGACTGACTCCGCGGTGAGTTGGGATCACAGGGTGATCCTGCGGCGGCTCAGAACCGTCGCGCTCCCGGTCGCGCACCGAGGTGGGCGAGGAGCGTGGCGGCCTCGTCGGCGTCGCGGTCGGCCAGGCTGGCGAGGGCACGCCCCACGGCCGCCCGCACCTGGAGCGAGCGGGCCTCCTCGTACGTGGCGCCCGTCTCCCGAGCCAGCCGCACCGCCTGCCCCGCTGCCGCCGCCGCCTCGGTCAGCCGTTGGGCGGCGAGCAGCGCCTCGGCACGCGCCCGCACGACGCCGACGGCGACGAACGAGTCCGGAGCGACGCGGAGCCGCTGCTCGGCTTGGGCGACCAGGTCGAGCGCCTCGAGCGGCTCGCCGGCTGCGATCGAGCACTCGGCGAGGCGAACGAGCGTCTCGGCGACGAACGAGGAGGCGTTGATCGACTCGAAGCCGGCACAGGCGTCCTCGATCAGCCGGCGGGCCCGATCGACATCGCCGTGCCGGAGCGCCGCCCGGCCGAGGTTCCCGGTCGCGAGCGACACGCCGATCGCGTACTTGGCGGTGGTGAACGCCTCCAGGGACCCCTCGAACAGCCCGATCGCAGTGTCGACCTCGCCGCGGTCCGACAGGATCTCGCCGATGTTGCTCAGGACCGTGGCCTCGAGGACGAGGTCACCGGCGCGACGCCCCAGGTCGCGGCAGCGCTCGTAGTTGGTGAGCGCGCCAGGCCAGTCGCCGGCGAAGTAGGCCGCCACGCCGAGGTTGTTGTACAGCTTCGCCTGCTGGATGAGGTCGCCTTGCTGCTCGAGCAGGGCCATCGCCAGGTCGCCGGTCTTCGGCGCGGTCTCGCCGAGGGCGACCTCGACGAGCGTCATCAGGTAGTAGGCATGGCCGAGGGCCCGATCGTCGCCGGCCCGGGTGGCGTGGTCGATGGCCCGTCCGACCCACTGCTGGGCGTCGAGAACCCGGCCCTGGCGGTGGCGCACCCCGCCGTAGGCGAGCTCGAGCTCAGCGAGCTCGGCGAGCTCGGTCGCCCCCGCCGCGTCCGCACCGCCGGCGGGGCCGAGCCGCATCCCGTCGTCGGCGGTGAGCAGCCGGATCGCCCGGCTGTACCACCGCAACGCATCGGGGTACGCACCGGCGTGCTCGCGCAGCACCCCCGTCTTGCGGAGCAGGCGGGCGTCGGCGAGCACGTCCCCGCGGACGGCCAGCCGGCGGGCCTCGGCGTACGCGTCGGCCGCGTCGTCGTATTCCGCGGCCACCTCGAGGACGTCGCCCAAGGCCTCGGCGAGCTCAGCCAACTCCCGCCTCGTCGCCGATGCCCGGGGGCCGCTCGTCAGGGCCCGCTGGTACAGCTCGGCCGCCTCGGAGTTGGCGTACGCCGCCTGGGCCGCCACGGCGGCGGTGCGCGACCACCTGAACGACCGGGCGTGGTCCTGCGCCCGCCAGAAGTGCAGGGACAGCACGGCGGGCTCGGCGTGGGTCCGTTCGAGCTCGTTGCCGAGGGCGAGGTGGATCTCGCGCCGCCGCCGGTACGACAGCCCCTCGTAGGCGACCCGCTGGTACAGGCCGTGGAGGAAGCGCAGGCGACCCGGCCCGGCGCGGCCGACGAACGGCGCGAGCCGCCGCCAGGCGTCGGCGCGGTTGACCAGCGCGGGCCCGAGGACCTCGGCGAGCAGGGGCAGCTCGAGCTCCATCCCGGCCACCGCGGCCTCGCGCAGGAGCACCCGGTCCCGGGTGCCGAGATGGTCGATCCGGCTCGTGATGAGGCTCTCGATCGTCGACGGGAGCGACTCGATCTCGCCGGTCGCCGATGCCGCGTCGACGAGGTTGCTGAGGAACAGCGGGTTGCCGGCCGAGCGGCTCGCCAGACGGTCGAGGTCGCGGCTGACGACCCGCCCCGCCGCGGCGGCGTCGGCGAGACGCCGGGTCTCCGGTTCCGGCAGCGCCGCCAACTCGACCACCGCGCCGCCGGCGGCCCACTCCGGGCACCCCGCGGCCCCGCTCACGAGCACGCACACCAGCCGCGGCCGGTCGTCGAGCCGGGCGAACGCCGTGGCCAGCAGCTCCGCCGAGGCGTCGTCCACCCACTGGGCGTCGTCGACGACGACGAGCGTCGGTCGGGCGAGGACACGGTCGATCACGGCGGCGGCCGATCGCCGCAGCCGCGCGCTCCGGAACTCGCCGGCGAGCTCGTCGCTCTCCTTCGTTGACCGTGCCGGGACGCCGAGGACGGCGGCGAGCAGGGGCAGCCACGGGAGCTCGTCGGGGGCGACGGCGCCGACCCACCGACGCAGGGCCGCGCCCACTCGGGTCGGTTCGGCCTCCGGGTCGAACTCGGCCAGCCGGGCCAGCATCGTGCGGACGAGCGAGTACGGCACCGTCGTCGAGTACTCGTCGGCGGCGAGGTCGAGGACCTCGAGGGCGGGGCGACGCCGCTGCAGTTCGACGATCAGCCGGGTCTTGCCGATGCCGGTGTCCCCGACCAGCACCACGAGTCCGCCCTGCCCGGCGAGCGCTTCGTCGGCGGCCTCCTCGAGGTAGGCGAGCTCGCCCTCCCGCCCGACGAACGGGAGGTCGTGGGCGGCGCCGCGGGGCCGGCGCTCGGCGACCGCGCCGACGACCGACGCCTCGACCAGCGTCACCCGGTTCTTCACCGTGAACGGGGCGAGCGGCTGCTCCTCGAAACGCGTGTCGGACCAGTCGAGCACGGCCCTCGAGGCGACCATCTGCCGCGGCTCGGCCCGCTGCATCAATCGGGCGCTGAGGTTCACCGCGTCGCCCACGGCGGTGAAGACCCGGCGGGACGTCGAGCCGACGAACCCGGAGTAGATCCGCCCGCGGTTGACGCCGGCGCGGAGATCGAGGTCGCCGATCTCGTCGAGGACCTGACGGACCGTGCGCAGCAACCGCTCGGCGTCGTGCCCGGAGGAGGTCGGCACGCCGGCGGTCAGCATCACGCCGACGCCGTTCACCGACGAGTCGGTGGCGAGGAACTGCGTGCCCCACCGCTGGGTGGCCTCGTCCACCCCGGCGGTCACCCGGGAGACGACATCGACCAGCGCCTCCGGGCCCCGGTCGGCGAGGATGTCGTCGGTGCCGCGTAGCGACAGGAAGCTGATCGCGCTCTGCCGGTGCTCGCCCGAGGCGCCGCCGAGGAGCAGCTCGCGCTGGGCCGCCGGCACGTAGGCCGCCAGGTCGGGTGGCCGCGCCGGTGGCCGGTGCGGCGCCGAACCGGGTGCGGGATCGACTCGCCGGAGGAGGCGTCCGCCCTGCCGGGCCGCCCCCACCCACCCGGGCGCCAGCGCCTCGGCCAGGTCGTCACTGACGACCGTCTGACCGGGCTCGGCGACCTGCTCGCACTGCATCACCACGCTGACCGGGCCGCCGGTGGTGACGAGCTCCCGGTGGTGCCCGGAGGCCATCACGAACGTGAAGGTCCCGGTGTGGGCACCGATCGAGATGCGCAGGCGCACGGTGCGGCCGGTGCTCGACGCCAGCGGCTGGCTGATGGCCCGGTGCATCGCGACGCAGGCCGCCCCGGCCCGGACCTCGTGGTCGGGCGCCGTCGAACCACACGAGCACGCCGTCCCCGGCGATCTTCAAGACGTCGCCGCCGTACCGGCCGGCGGCGCCGAGGACCACCTCGTAACCACCGTTGATCAGGTCGGTCAGCTCCTCGGCGCCGGTCGGGCCGAGCTCGGCGAGCTGCTCCGAGAGCCGGGTGAACCCGGAGATGTCGGCGAACGCCATCGTCCCGTCGAGGCCGCGCCACGTCGCGTCCGGCTCCCGCCGCGCCCACTCCACCGTCAGGTGGGGGACGAGCGGCAGGAGCGTGGCGCGGGGCATACCGCTATGGGATTGTGCTAGGTCACAACAGCCGGAACTCCACGGAGTGGGAAGTGCCGTCGGCGAGGTCGACGCGTAGCTGGTAGCAGCCTGCTTGCTTGGGGGTCTTCCACGGGAAGGCCCAGAGGAGGATGGCGTCGACGAGCCCGTTGGGCTGGCTCGGCGTGCTCACCACCGTGCGGGGGCCGAGCCCCGGCGCGCCGCACGTCGTCCGTTTGGCGTAGGAGATCGACGAGATCGCCTGGATGTCCCGCACCCGACGACCCCTCGCGTCGAACAGGTTGAACGTGATCGGGATCGTCAACCCGCGGATCGACACGTTGACGTCCGGTGGATCGACCAGCAGGTAGAAGCCGCTCCAGAGGAACGTGACCCGGTACGGCACCGTCACGGTCGCCGTGTTGCCGACGCGGTCGGTCGCCGTCGCCGTCACCGACTTGCTCCCGATGCTCGACGTGTCGATGGCGCCGATCGTGCACGAGGCGACGCCGCTGCCGGCGTCCGTGCACGCTACGTCGCCGAGGACGTTGTCGCGCAGGAGCACGGTCCCGCCGGCCAGGGGGAACCGCACGTCGAGCGCCGGATCGGCCTTGTCGACGGAGAGCGGGCCGAATGGGCCGACCGTCGTGCAGTTGCCGTCGACGTCACAGACATCCACGCTGCCGGTGAACGCCTGATCCGTCGCGGTGCCGTCGGGAACGGCGGTGGTCAACGAGAACGACGCCTGCGTCGGGTCGGCGAGCCCGCCGTCGGGATCGACGGCGTCGCACTCGATCACCACGTCGGCGGCGTTCCAGCCGGTGGGCAGCTCCCCGCACGTGACGACCGGCGGTTCGGTGTCCGAGGCGGCGACGATCTCGACGACGGTGTCGATCTGCGCGCTCTCGTTGCCGAGGTTGTCGACGGCGACGGTGGACACCGTCGTGACGCCGGGCGTGGTGACGAGGACGGCGGCGCTCGCGCCGGGGACCGTGACCGCGGCCCGCTCCTCGGCGCCGGTCGTCCAGTACGTGATCGAGGCCACGCCGCTGCCGGAGTCGATGCCGAGCAGGCTGACCTCGACGGGGACACTGGACGGCGTTACCGGGTCAGGGCGAGCCTCGACCGTCGGCGCGGCGGTGTCGATGCGCAAAACCTCCGTCGCGGCCGGTCCGCCCGGCGTCGTCGCGACGACGTCGTACGCCCCGTCGGAGGCGAGCGTGAGCGGGTGGGCGGCGGTCTCGCCGTTGACGGTCACGGCGACGTCGCCGCCCGGGACGAACGGCGTCACGTCGACGGTCACGGGCCCGGTGAACCAGCCCGCCGGGCCGAGCGGGCCGCTGGCCGTGATCGTCGGCGGTCCGAGCTCGACCGAACGGAAGTACTCGCCCTTGTTGCTCGACCGGGCGACGTTGGCGCCGGCGTCGACCGCCTGGGTGAAGAAGTCGATCTCGTCGATGCCGGCGACGGTGAGGTCGGCGCCGTACGTGCTCCCGCCGAGCGGGTCGAGGGGCACCTCGATCCACTCGCCGGGGTCTTCGGCGTCCGTGTACAACACGGTGACCCGACGGATCTCCGACTCGTCGCTGACCTCGACCCGGAACGACAGCTGTCCGCTGCCGTCGAGGACGGCGACCGACCGAGCGATGGTCGGGGCGACCGTGTCGGTGGACGCCGGACCGTCGACCGGAGCGAAGTACGCCTTGCCGTCGATCGACGTGAACAGCCGTTGCGTCCCGCCTCCGGTCGGGTCGGTGGGGTCGCCGAGGAACTGGCCGGGGATGATCACCGCCTGGTCCCGTGGTCCGGTCGGTGTGGTGTACCGGCTCACCGACTGCAGCGCCGTCGGGAAGGTCGTCGTGCTCGTCGACACCTCGGGCGCGGTCGCGCCGAGGTCCACCGCGGGGGTGAAGTACACGGGGTCGTCGAGATCGAAGTCGGTGGACTCCAGCGCGGTGAGGAGAACGCCGCGGAGATCGCGCCCGGTGCGGGTGACGTCGACGACGCGGCGGGGCTGGACCGGCTGGTCGGCCACGGTGAGCGTGTCGCCCTCGAACGAGTAGTAGGACCCGCGGTCGGTGGTCTCGAGCTCGAACTGATCGTCGACGACGCCCTCCACGTGGACATCGGCGGCGTCGAGCCCGGTGGCGGGGTCGAGTGCCGGCGGCGGGTTGTTCGGCGGGCCCTCCGGGGAGCCGTCGCCGATGCGCAGCTGGGGCATGCCGTAGACGACCACCTGCGCGGCGACCTTCTCGTCGAAGGGCGTCACGACGGAGGTCGCGGCGATGTACTGCTGCTTGGCCTGGGACATCGCCTGGCCGATCGTCAGGGTGCCGTCGAGACCTGTGGCGAAGCGGCGCATCAGATCCTCGGTGGCGCCGACGACGGCATCGTCGCCGTAGCCGTAACCGGTGTTGCCGGCGAACACGCCTCCGACGCCGGTGATCGTCTGCGCCCAGTCGGCCTGGCGCAGGCCGGACACGGTGACGTCGCTCACCGACAGGCCGGCGTGGCAGCCCATCGAGAACAGCAACGCGCCCTCGAGCCCGGCTGCCGTGTCGTCGGCGAACTCTCCGAGGGTGTAGAGGTCGTCCTGCCGCCCGGTGCGGTCCTGCTCGGCGGGCAGGGCGCGGAAGTGGTCGAAGTGGGCGTTCACGGACGCCACGTCGGGCGCCTGGTTGAGCGCGGCGTCGAGGTCGTCGGCGGTCCACGTGTCAGTGATGAGCGATTGCGTGGAGAGCCCGTTCGCGGTCAGGGCCGAGGTCACGGCGTCGGCGCCGTCCTCGAGGAAGTCGTACCCGGTGGACAGGGCCGTGGTCGGGTCGAGCTCGCCCTCGAACGTGACGTAGTTGCCGAGCGCGGTGACGATCTCCTCGGGCTGCTCCACGAGGCGGCCCACAGCGAGGTCCGGGACGAACAGCTCGCGGGTGCCGACGAGCAACGGGTTGGCGTCGGCGTACGGGTCGTCGGAGAGGAGGTAGCCGAGCGCCAGCGCCGAGGTGAGCGGGCTCTGGTCGTCCCCGACCTCCATGGCGTACTCACGCTCGTTCGAGTAGACGGTCGCGTCGCGGACGCGGGCGAACGGGATCTGGTCGTCGTTGCCGACGATCACGACGTGGCTCACGCTCTGGTGCTGATCGACGACGGTGTCGATCGCCGCGCCGATGGCGGTGACGACACCGTTGGCCGCGGCCGGGTTGCACGGGTCGGCGTCCCACCCGTCGTAGGCGGCTTGCACGCCGCCGAGCTCGGAGAGATCGAGCACGCCGGCCAGCTCGGACCCGAACGGGTCGTCACCCTGGCCGTCAGGTGGGGCGTTCACGGCGGCCGTGAGCGCGTCGAGGGCGGCGAGCACATCGCCGCTGTCGAACGTGGTGGAGTCACCGTCTACCGGGTACATCGTCGCCAGGCGGGCCCGGTCGACGACGAACAGCGACGTCATGCCGCTGGGGAGCGTCGTGTCCACGGTGGGCACCGTCGTGGGGGCTGGACGATCGACCGCCGGGCAGGCGCCCGAGAAGCGCGGCGGGGTCAGAGTCGCCCGCAGTGCGTACGGACGTGAGCTGCTGGCACCCTGGTAGCCGGTGATGCGCACGTAGTAGCGACCGGCTTCGAGTGGCGTCGTGTCGATGCGCTCGTCGGTGGTACCGCGGTTGGCGGCGACGGCGACGAGCCCGAGCCCGTCCGGCGGCGTCGTATCGATGTCGTTGATCGGAGCCACGGCCGGGACCACGCCCTGGGCCAGCAGACTGCGGCCGCCATCGGCGGCCGGCGTCACGCTGCCCTGCGCCGCCTTGCGGAGCCCGGGCTGGGTCGGGCCGAACAGCACCGCGTCGAAGTCGGCATCGAGGTTGGACAGGATCACCGAGAGTCGTGCCCCCTGGGCGACGTCGACACGGAACCAGTCCTGGTCGGTATCGCTCGCCAGATGGGTGAGGTAGAGCGTGTCGGGAGCCAGCGCGGTCGCCTGGTCGGGCGCGTCGTTGACTTCGAAGGCCTCCGCCACTACCTGGTCGATGCCCGTCGCCTCGACCTCGAACGGCGTCGCTCCGTCGGTCGTGGACAGCCGGGCTCGTGCTCGACCGGCCGCCCCGACGTCGAGCGGCACCAGGGCCTCGAGGGTGATCTGGGACGTGCCGAGCCGGGGTCCGAGCACGGCCGTGACGGTGCGACGATTCTCCCCGACGGAGATCGAACGGACCACGCCGCCGTACGACAAGCTGTCGTTCACGTAGCGGAACCCGGCCGGCAGGGTGATCTCGACGTCGTAGTCGCTCGGGCTCTCGAGGACCGACTGGATCTCGACGACGAACGTGACTGCGCCTCCTGGTCCGGCGAGGTCGTCGGCGGCGGCGGCGAGATCGAGGGCCTCCCACGGGTAGTCGCCGGGGCCGATCACGCCCTGGAGGAGCGACCCGAGCGTCATGCCGTTGAGCACATCCTCCGACAGCAGGGCGAGCAGCTCGGCGATGGTCAGCTCCTCGAGCGCGGCGTCGAAGTCGTCCCAACCGAGGAGGTCGGCGAGCACGCCCGCGCCGAGGTCCTCGAGCACCATGTCGCCGAAGAGGCCGGCCAGGTCGGCGAGCACGGTGTCGCCGTACACGCCGAGCTCGGCCAAGGTGATGTTGGCGAGCTCGGTCACACCGGCGAGATCGCCGAGGTCGGCCCGGCCGTACTCACCGAGCGAGCCGAGCGTGGCGTCCGGGCGGAGCGCGCCGCGGGCGGCGGCCTGGCCGAGTGTCGCCGTCGCGCAGTCGATCGCTTGGCAGTCGACGACGCTGTCGATGCTCCCGAGCGGGATCGACCCGAGCGGGATGCTCCCCAACGGGATCGAGCCCAACGGGATCGACCCGAGCGGGATCGAGCCCAACGGTGAGGCCGCCAGATCGATGCTCCCCAAGGGGATGCTGCCCAGCGGGATCGACCCGAGCGGGATGCTCCCCAACGGGATCGAGCCCAACGGGATCGAGCCCAGCGGGATCGAACCCAACGGAATGCTCCCCAACGGGATCGACCCGAGCGGGATCGAACCCAACGGAATGCTCCCCAACGGGATCGACCCGAGCGGGATCGACCCCAGCGGGATCGACCCCAGCGGGATGCTCCCCAGCGGCGAAGCGGCCAGATCGATGCTGCCGAGCGGGATGCTGCCCAACGGGATCGAGCCCAGTGGGATCGAGCCCAACGGAATGCTCCCCAACGGGATCGACCCGAGCGGGACACCGTGGAGGCTGAGGGCGAGCAGGGTCGTGTCGTCACTCGTCGGGTCGATGTCGCCGTTGGGCCCGCACGTCGGCTTGGGCTCGGCGAGGCTGGGCAGGATGATGTCGGCGCACCAGTCGAGCCCGGTGATCGAGCCGAGCGGGATGCTGCCGAGGGGCAACGTCGCATAGGCGATCGACCCGAGCGGGATGCTCCCGAGCGGGGTCGCCGACAGGTCGAGCTGGCCGAGCTCGATGGCCGCGAACCCCGGCGCGGGCGGGTCGAGCGCGACGACCTCGCCGAACGTGACGTTCTGCAACGGGATGTCCTCGAGGACGGTGTCCTCGAGGATGCTGGCCCAGCCACCTTCGACGTCGACAGGGATCGAGCCCAGCGGGATGCTCCCGAGGGGGATCGAGCCGAGGGGGATGCTGCCCAGCGGGATGCTGCCCAGCGGGATGCTGCCGAGCGGCGAGTCGCTCAGGTCAGAGGCGCGAACGGACTGGCCGTCGACGGTCGGCGCGAGCTTGCCGGGGCTCAGCGTCCGCGGCCTGACCGCGCTCGGCGGCAGGTTGGCGAGGGCGATTCCGGCCCCAGCCGCGGTCGGGGCCGCCGACGACGGGAACAGGCGCAGGCCGATCCCGATCGCCTCGACCGAGCCGGCGTCGCACGCCGCGCCACGCGGGCGGCTCGTGCCGAGCACGTCGAGAGCAACGGTCGGTGGGCCGCACGGGGTGGCGTCGACGACGGGCGACGACAGCGGTGGCCGAGCGACGGGTACCGACGCCAGCGCGAACGGCTGCCCGCCGGTCGGCACCGGGACGTCGACGATCGGGTCGAGTTGCGGGTCGCGCGTGTCGACAGGTGGCCCTGACGTGACGGTGCAGAAGCTGGCCGTGAACACCGCGCCCTCGGACACGATGTCCCCGTTGCAGTCGGCGCCGCCGGTGTTGGCCGTGAGCACGCTGGCGGCGACGACGACCGTGCCGGTGTTCGGATCGACCTGCAACCCGGCGACGTCACCGCCGACCGTGGTGTTGCCGGCGATGGTCGTGTGGCGCATGCGGAGGGTCACGCTGGCCGGCCCGGTGGTGCCCGTCCGCACGACGACGCCGCCGTCGTTCTGCGCCGTGTTCCCGAGCACGCTGACGTTCGTCAGCCGCAATGCCTCCGGCGGCGTCCCGGGCCCGACCGAGTAACGGATGGCCGAGGCGAAGTCGGCCGAGTTCCCGCTGATCGTGAGCTCGGCGAGCTCGACGTCGGTGCACAGACAGGCGAGCCCGCCGCCTTCGAGGGCGTCGTTGCCCTGCACGAGGCTGCGGCTGATGAAGGCCTCGGTGCCGGACCCGATGCTGATGCCGCCGCCGATCCCCGCGGGCGACGAGTTGTCGCGGACCGTGAGCCCGGTGGCGATGAGCCGGACGGCGCCCTCGACGTTGATTCCACCCCCGTTGGTCGCCGAGGCCGCGTTGTCGCTCACGACCACCCGCTCGAGAGAGACGTCGCCGTCGCCCTCGATGTTCAAGCCACCGCCGTTCAGCGCGTCGCCGCCGCTCAACCGGCTGTCGCGGATGACGAGCGCGTGACCGGACGGCACCGCCGCGTTGACCACGCCGCCGTCCCCCTCGATGGCGCCACCGACGAGGTCGAGGTTCTCCAGCGTCGTGCTGCCCCGGGTGTCGAAGACGCGCTCGGAGCCGCTGATCTCCACCGGAGCCAAAGGATCGGCGCCGCTCACGGTGAGGAAGGTCGTGTCCAGGTCGCGGCAGCGGGCGTCGACGTCCACCGAGCAGGCGTACGTGCCGTTGGCCGGCGGGTCGGCGAGCGTGATCGGCCCGGACGCGGCGATCCCGATGGCGTCGGTCGAGGGGAAGGCCTCGGCCTCCATGACGGCGGCGCGCAACGTGCAGCCTCCGAGCGCGTCGGCGCAGATGCCGTCGCCGGTGATGGCGTCGTGGGTGTCGGCGTTCGAGGTCACGGACAGGGTGAGGTCCGGCCCAACCTCGGTGCTCTCGACGGCCCCGTGCTCGCAACCGGACGCCGGCCTGGCCAGGCCACGGGCATCGGTGGGAGCGCGGCACGGCGCGCCGTTCGACGGAGCGATCAGCTGGGCGACGGGCAGCTCGTTGCCCGACCCCGTGCGCACGCCGCCGATCGGGGCGAACAGTCCCAGCGTGAACGGTGCACCGATGACCTCGCCGGTCCCGACGGTCGCGCAGCCGGTGATCACCGACTCGCCGGCCGGGACGGTGATGGGTGTGCCGCACTCGACGTCGATCACCGAGCTCTGCACCTGGTAGTCACCGCTGATCGCGGCGTCTCCGGTGAGGGTGGTGTGGGTGAGGACGCCGGTCACCGCGTCGATGGCGTTGCCGGCGATCGCCGACACCGTCAGGTTGGTGGCTTGGACGTCGCCGTTGGTCGAGATGACGTCTCCACCGATGCCCTCGATCGATACGTCGTCGAGGTGGAGGATGTGGACGAGCGAGCTGCACGTCTCGCAGGAGATCGCCGCGCCGGTGCTGCCAGTGATGTTGCGGCGGAGCGACGACTGCGAGATCCGCGGCTGGCTGGATACCCGGGGCGACACCCAGATCCCGCCACCCACGCTGACGGCGGCGTTGTCGCTGACCTCCGTGCGGACGACGTTGAGCGTCGTCGTCTGGGCGTCGATGCCGCCGCCCCTTGTCGCCTCGTTGTCGAAGATGTAGCTGTCGAAGACGTCGAGCGTCCAGCCCTCGACGTGGATGCCGCCACCGTTGCCGTCGGCGAGGTTCTGTGAGGCCTCGAAGTTGCGCAGCGTGACCGGCCCCGACGCCCAGAGCCCGCCTCCGTCGGTGGCGTGCCCACCCCGGACGGCGACGCCGGTGATCGTGAGCGGCGAGTCGAGGGACCCGTCGTAACGCAGGACCCCGAAGTCGGGCGAAGCAGCCTGAATCAGCACGCGGCGGTCCGGGAGAGGCGACCCGCGGAGCTCCGTCGGCTGGCCGGGGAAGGAGGGGATCGTGAGCAGTGAGCTGGTCGTGATCGTCGAGCCCCGCGGCAGCGTCGTCAGGTCGACGACCAGGGCGTCGTTGAGGACGCCTGCGTGCGCCTCGAACGCGGCGCGCAGCGTGCACTGCCCGCTCGGTGTGCTGCTGCACACGCCTGGCGTGCCGTCCCACGGCTCGTCGAGCGTCGAGTTGACGACGTACGTCGTCAGTGCCGCCACCGGCGCCGGCGCTGCCCCGACGGCGACCGCGGTCGCCCCGGCGACGAGCGCGCCAACGACGAACAGGCTGATCCGGTGGTCCCTCATCTTGCTCCCTCTGCTCACCGCCCGCCCCCCGACCGGTGGTTGGAAGGTAGCAGTCAGGGAGCCGCGAGTCCGCATGGCGTTTGTCACGTCGGCGACGGGCGGCGGTCGGCGTCGCCGTCCAGCATCCGCTGCGCCCGCTCGGTGGCCGTGCCGAGTCCCCTCGGGTGGCCGGTCAGCGCGGTGAGGAACTCGTCCCGGTCGATCGCGTGCAGCAGCGCCGCCGACGTCGCCGTCACGGTCGCGGTCCGCGGCACGTCGCGCACGAGGGCGACCTCGCCGAAGCCGTCGCCGGGGCCCACGGTCCGGACCGGGCGACCGTCGACGGTGACCGCCAGCTCACCTTGCTCCACCAGGTAGAACCGGTCACCCGGCTCGCCCTGCCGGATCACAACGGTCCCGGGTGCGACCTCGACCGGGACGGTCGCCGCGAGCAGGCGGGCGAGCTCCGGCGAAGGCAGACCGGCGAACATCTCCTGGGCCAGGACGAGGCGCACCACGGCCGGGCGGGGCGCCGGCGCGGCGCTGTCGACCCGTCGCAGTCCGCTGGCGCCGAGCGTGGCCGCGAGGACCAGCGCGATCCCGAGCACGGCGAGGGTGGGCCGCAAGCCGAACCCGTTGACGAGGAGCGACACGCCGAGGGAGCCGATGGCGAGGGCCGCCATTTCGAGGCCCTCCATCACGCCGAACACGCGGGACAGGACGGCGCTCGGCGCGATCCGCTGCACGAGCGTCGTCCCGGTGATCCTGGCGACGCTCTCACCGGCGCCGGCGACCATGAACAAGCCGAACACCAGCCCCGGCTGCGACAGCGCGGCGAGCAGGCCCAGGGCCCCACCCGCGGTGATCACGGCGAGCGTGTGCGGCGCCGCCAGACGCGACTGCCCCACGAACACGACCGAGCCGACGGCGGCGAGCAGGGCGCCGAGACCGAAGCCGGCGGCGAGCAGGCCGGCCCGGGCCGCCGCGGCGCGCCCGTCGAACAGCTCGTCGGCGACGGCGACGAACAAGACGTCGCACGCGCCGACGATCGTCGTGCGCACGCCGAGACCGATCACGAGGACACGGAGGTCGCGTTCCTTCCCGAGCGTGCGGAAGCCACCGAAGACCTCGTGGACCACGTCGCCGGCGTCGATCGACTCGCGCGGCACCACCATCGCCCGCTCCACTCGCAGACGGCTCACGACGAAGGCGGCGATCGCCAGGGCGACTCCCATCACGGCGAAGATGCGCGCCGATTCCCCTGAGCCGCGCAGGAGCAGGCCGGCCAGGGCCGGTCCGACGAACGCGCCGAGGTGTTCGAACACACCAAGGCTGACGTTGGCCGCAGTGAGGTCGGCCGGCGTCGCCGTCGCCGCCGGGAGCAACGCGCCCATCGCCGGCCGGGTGAACGTGATCGCCACGGTGACCACCGTGGCGAGGACGTAGACGAGGACCGCCGGGGCTTCCCGCCACATCGCGAGGGAGGTGGCGAGCATGGCGAGCGACTGCACGAGGTAACCGAGGGCGAGCACCCGGTCGGTGCGGAAGCGGTCGCCGGCGTAGGCGGCGAACGGGGCGATGAGCATCGCCGGCGCGAGCTGGACGACGGCCACGACCCCTGCCTCGGCGACGCCGCCGCGGGCGAAGGCGTAGACGGTGACCGCGATCCACGTGGCGTACTCGGCGATCGCGAACAGCGCGAACGCGGCACCGATCCGACGCAAGACCGGGTGACGGGCGACCCGCAACAGCTCCGCCGTCCGGCCCACGCGCCGGGTCCCCTCCATCCGTCCGCTCCCTCCCTCGGCGCGCCGGTCGGGTCCGCCCCGCCTGCCGCCACCTGTTCGCCGGACGGTAGCCGGTCAGCCGGAGGCGCCTCCGGTGAAGTTCCACGAAGCGAGGTGGAGCGCCGGAGCCGTCCAGCGGGCTCCGACCCAGCTGTCGGGCAGGCTGACCGCAACACCGCCGACGCCGCGGACGGCGTCCGGCGCGAGCGCCTGCCCGTAGGACTGGGTGAACCGGAAGTTGCGCAGCGGCCGCGTCACCTCGCCGTTCTCGATCAGCCACACCCCGTTGCGGGTGAGGCCGGTGAGGGCCATCGCCTTGGGGTCGAGCACCCGCGTGTACCAGAAGTCGCTGACCAGCACGCCGTTGGTCACGCCGGCGACGAGGGCGGCGACCGCCGAGTCGGCGATGGGACCGTCGACCTCGGTGGCGGTGGCGTCGCCCGGCGCGGGGAGGAGCTGGAGGTGCAGGGGTAGCGCGCCCCACGAGGCCAGGCCGGTCGCGTTCCCCGTCGAGGTCGTGCCCGCCTCGGCTGCCGTGCGGCGGTCGTGGCACACGGCGACGGTGGTGCCCGCGTCGACGAGCGGGAGCCGGCGGTGCGGGGTGCCCTCGCCGTCGAAGGCGTCGCCCGTGCTCAGCGCGTCGTCGACGAGGTTCACGGCGGAGTCGAACTGCGCCGCGCCGACCTCGGCGAACGAGCGGCGCTCGTTCACCGCCTTGCCGGCGAAGCACCACACGGCGAGGTTCTGGAGGACGTCGGCGACCGCGGCCGGCTCGAGCACGACCTCGTAGTGGCCGGGCGGGAGCTCGATCGGATCGGCGCCGGCCCGCACCTTCGCCGCGGCCCGCGCTCCGAGCACCGCGCCGTCCAGATCGGCAACCCGGTTGGACGCGATGCGGGCGACCCCGTCGACGCCCGCGCCCCTCGCGATGCCGTCCAGGCTCGCCTCGGCACTCTCGCCGGTCAACGCGTGGCCCAGGGAGTTGACGAACGAGCCCGTCCAATGGCTCGTCCGGCAGGCGCCGGCCGCCTCGAGCCCCCCAGCGGCGTCGACGAACGCCCGGACCACGCTCGCCCGCGCGTCAGGCGAGACATCGATGGAGCCGGGATCGACCGGCGCCGGCTCGGCCGGCCCGGTGGGCGGGGTCAACCCGGGCCACCCGGGGTCGAGCGGGGCCACCCCGACGGACGCGACGGTGCGCTCGACGAGGGCGGCGAGACCATCGGGGTCGGTGAGGGTCGAAGAGCCGGCGGCGGTGCGTCCGTCACGGTGCATGCGCACGCGCACCGAGGTCGTGTCGTCGGCGACGTTCTGGTGGATCACCGAGTTGGCGAACCGGGTGAGGGCGAGCCGGGTGCGGTCGACGGTGATCTCGACGTCGGCGCCGGGTGCCGCGGCGGTCGCCAGGTCGAGCGTCTGCTGGGCGAGGTCCAGCTCGACACTCATGCCGTCACCCCCACGCGGACGTTGCGGAAGCGGGCCGGGGCGGCGGGGTGGCCGGTGTGGCCGATCTGGCCGGGCTGGCCCTTGCCACAGTTGGGGGTGCCCCACGCGACGATCTCCGACGAGAGCATGTCCATCGACTGCCAGAACTGCGGGCCGATGCCGGTGTACGTGGGATTGCGCAGCAGCCGGCCGAGCTTGCCGTTCTTGACCTCGTAGCCGACCTCGGTGCCGAACTGGAAGTTGAGCCGGCGGTCGTCGATCGACCACGACCGGTTGGTCTCCATGAAGATCCCGTCGTCGGTGGCGGCGACGATCTCGTCGAACGTGTGCGGCCCGGGCTCGAGGCCGACGTTCGTCATCCGCACCATCGGCAGCCGGGCCCAGCCGTCGGAGCGCACGCTGCCGCCGTAGCCGAGACCGGCGACGGCGGCGGAGTCCCGGCCGGCGAGCACGCCGACCCAGGTGCCCTCGCGCACCGCGTCCCGGGGCGCCGCCGGCGTGCCCTCGTCGTCGAACCCGAACGAGCCGAGCGCACCGGGGATCGTCGGGTCGATGGTGATGTTCATCAGCTCGGACCCGAAGCGCAGCGAGCCGAGCTGGGCCAGGTCGAGCCAGGAGGTGCCGGCGAAGGCCGCCTCCCAGCCGAGGATCCGGTCGAGCTCGATGGCGTGGCCGACCGACTCGTGGATCTGGAGGGCGAGTTGCTCGGCGCCGAGGATCAGCGTCGTCTCGCCGGCCGGACATGGCGGCGCGGTGAGCAGCGCCTGCGCCTCCTCGGCGATGCGCACGGCGTGGGCGTCGAGGTCGAGTTCGTCGACGACCTCCCACCCGCGGGTGCCGTACTGGCCACGCGCCGCTGGGTAGGTCCGCCGCTGGGTCTCCCCGTCGCCGATGGCGGTGGCCGAGATGCCGGCACCGCACTCCCGGATGTGCTGGTCGACGCGGTGACCCTCGCTCGACACCAGCCACTTCCGGGTCTCCCAGATCTGGTACAGGCCCTCGGCGATGTCGGCGCCGTTGTCGCGGATCGCCTTCGTCGTCCGCACGAGCAGGTCGCCCTTGTCGGCGAGGGGCACGCCGACCGGATCTCGCTCACAGTTGCTGGCCCACGATCCTGTGGCTGCCTCCGCGGGCACGAGGTCGATCGGCGCTCCGGCGACGCGGGCGCTGGCGGTGGCGATCTCGGCCGCCCGGTGGCCGGCGGCGCGGGCGGCGGTGTCGGAGAGGTCGGGGACGGCGAAGAACCCCCAGCCCGACCCGACGAGCGCCCGGACGCCGACCCCGGCGTTCTCGTTCTGGGTGAGATCCTCGACGTCGCCGTTGCGGGCCGTCATGGCCTCGTAGCGCCGGTGCATCACCCGGGCGTCGGCGTAGCGGGCACCGGCGTCGAGGGCGCTCTGGACGGCGGCCTCGGCGGCCGCGTACTCGGTCATGGGGCGACCCTATGACCTCACCGGACGACAGCTCGGCGCGGTTGTTCTCGCGAGGGTCAGCGGAGCTTGATCTCGAAGCAGCGCTGTTCGAGACGGCCCATCGCATACCGCGAGTAATCGACCCCGTAGTCGGCGTAGAGCACGCGGCAGGCGTCGCTCCACGCCAGCGCCTCGGGCGACGACATCCGGTGGACGACCTGGAGGATGCCGTCGTCGAACACCCGGTACTCCGCCCACGTGCCGGGGAAGTCCTTGACGCAACCGACCTCGATCGAGGGCACCCCACCTGCAACGAGGCGGACCCGGTGTCGATGGGTGTGACCGGCCGTGTAGGCGACGACCGCCGGCCGCCGGGCGATCACCGCGGTGAGGGCGTCGCTGGCGTCGGGGTCGATGCCGAAGTAATCGGGGTTGCGCCCGCCCTCGGTCCACTGCTGGTGGTGACCCATGGCGATGACCGGCACCGTCGACGCGGCCGCACCGGCGTCGAGCCAGTCGATCTGCTCGGCCGTGAGGTGGCCGGTCGCGGAGTGGGGGATCGTCGTGTCGAGCAAGGCGACGGCGACGCCGGGCAGCTCGATCCACTGGTCGCCGGCGAACTCCTCCTGACCGCGGAAGGCGTCGTGGTTGCCCCGCACGGCGTACAGGCGATCGTCGAACGCCGGCCGGTAGCAAGCCTCGAAGGCGGCGAACTCCTCGGGCCGACCGTCGTCAGTGAGGTCGCCCTTGACGACGACGGCGGCGAGGTCGGCCGCCGCCATCTCGGCGACCGCGGCCCGGTTCATCGTCTCCGGGAACGGGTCGGCGCCGTCGGCGGCGCGCAGGATCGGGCCGAGGTCGCTGCCTTCGATGCGTCCCGCCTCGACCTCGCCGAAATGGACGTCGTTGACGGTGGCGAACCGGCACCGCAGCGCGCCCGCCGGGCGGGGCAGGGTGCGGAACGGGATGCCGTGGCGCTCGTACGCGTGGTCCGGCTCGAGCCCGTCGACGCGCTCGACGGACGTGCCGTTGTGGAATGTGGCCGCGTCCTCGGACACGGTCGTCAGCTCGACCTCCATCGGCCTTACGTCCAGGGGCGCGGGCGCCGTAGCGGGACCGGCTGGCTCCACCACCGCCCGCTGAACCTCCACACCGACACGCGGCGCGCCTCGTCGGCCGATCCGACGTCCGGGCGGGGCCACAGCTCCTCGATCGCGGCGACGATCGCCGCGATCTCGTCGTCGGTGGGTGTGGGGGTGACGGAGGGGTCCACCGCCACTGCACGCTAATGGGCCGTCCGTCCTCCAACCATCGCCGCCGTGGCCTCGTCGGCGGGATGGAACAGCTCGACGTGGAGCTCGTCGAGGGTGATGTCGACGGGCGTGCCGATCGACGTGTTCGTGGAGAACCACGATTGGATCGGCCGGTCGTCGCCGTCGGGGCTGCGCAGGCGCAGCGGTACGAGCACCGCCGGCGGGCCCGACCGCGTCCGCCAGGAGCCGTCGAGGGCGGCGATCTCGGGGTACGTGCGCACCTCGTCGAGCAGATCGCGGAGGCGGGGGTCGCGGGTGATCGCCACCTGGCGGTCGAGCGTGCCGAGCAGGTGGTGGGCCCACTCGAGGAGGTTGTCGATGCGCCGGGCCATCCCGTCGGGATGGAGCGTGACGCGGTACGCGTTGAGCGGCGGCTCGAGGAGGTGGGGGGCGACACCCTCGAGCAGCGCCTGGGCGCCGAAGTTGGACATCACGATGTCCCAGCGCCGATCCACCACGATGGCGGGATACGGGTCGTGGGCGCGGATCAGCTCGCTCAGCGCGGCCCGCACACTCGCCATCGACTCGTCGTCGAGCGAGGTCTGCTTGAACCGCGGGGCGTAGCCGGCGGCGAGCAGGAGGGCGTTGCGCTCGCGCAGCGGGACGTCGAGGTTCTCGGCCAGCGCGAGGACCAGCTCGGGCGACGGCTTGGACTTGCCGGTCTCGACGAAGCTGAGGTGGCGGGTGGACACGCCGACGTCCAGCGCCAGGTCCATCTGGCTGCGCCGGCGGTCCTCCCGCCAGTCCCTCAGCATCGAGCCGACCGTCGCCGTGGCCGTGGCCATGGCAGACACGGTAAGGGCACGGCTCGCGGTCAGGCGGCCGGGATCGTCTCCGGGGCGAACCCGATGATCCGGTGCAGCTTGCCGTCGGCGTCGTACTTGGCGACGTCAACGCCGGCGAACGTCGGCGCCTCACCCGGCTTGCCCAGCGCCCAGTTGAAGCGCACCAGGTCGCGGTGGCCGTCGACCGGGCTCGTGCGCTGCATCACGTGGCCGGGCAACTGCGCCTGGACGGCGGCGATCATGGCGTCGTAGGCCTCGAGACCGTCGGCCTCGAGCATCGGGTCGCGGTACCAGAGGTCGGCGCCGAGGGACGCTCCGATGAGCTCTTGGCGCTTGGCCGCGTCGGTCTCGTTCCAGGTCGCCAGGTAGGCATCGACGACGGCGGTGTCGGGTGAGGATTCGACGGAGGGAGTTGTAGTCATGCAACCCACGATGACGGACGGTCAGACGTCTGGCGATGACTCGTCAGGTAATGGCGACGACACGTCCTCCGCCTCCAGCGCCGGCTCCGACACCGCCTCGGACACCGGTTCCAAGACCGGCTCCGCGGCCCGGCGATGCGGCCACGGCAGCAGGCTGAGGCCGAGGACCCCGGCGGCGATCACCAGCCAGATGAACACGTTGTCCTCGTCGAGGTCCTCGAACCCGAACACGGCGACGAGGACGCCGACGGCGATCACGGCGAGGCCGAGGACGGCGTCGAGGGGGCGGAACGGGTGGGGCCGCACGTCAGCCTCCTTCCACGGTCGTCTGAGGCGGACGGGCGAGTTCGCGGCGCTGGGCGGGGACGTCCACCAACGTGCCGCTCGGCGTGAGGATCATCCCGTTGGGCAGGAGCAGGAAGTCGCCGTACGAGGTCGTGATCAGGGTCACTCCGTCGGGGCGGTGTTCGGCGACGTCCTCCGACGTCAGCACCTCGCCCTCCGGGCTGATCGCGCCGAGGCCGTCCGGCAGGATCACCGTGCCATCCCGCGCCATGACGAGGCCGTCACCGAGGTCGATCGCGGCGTCGTCGGGCACGGCGGGCAGGAGCGGCTCCAGCGGCTCCGGGGGCTCGTTGAAGTCGTAGCGTTGGATGTCGACGTCGCCGAGACTGATCTCGGCGTCCACGATCACGTCGGGTTCGCCCTCGGGGCCGAGCCTGATCGTGGCTTCGTCAACGCTCCGTCCATCGAGGAACACCTCGCCGTCGTGGACGATGGGGCGCACCTCGACGGTCACATTGTTGTCGACGTCGATCTCGATCTCCCCGATGCCGACGCGCAGGTTTGACCGCAGCGGCGTGTTCGGCGGGGTGTCGATCACGGTCAGCCGGGCGACGCCGGCCGTGCGGGTCGCATTCGCCTCGCCCTGGGTACCGGTGTCAATCCAGACGTCCTCGTCGCCGAGCGAGGGCGAGTCGACGCCCGCTCTGGCCGCGTGGCCGGCGACGAAGCCCGCCGCGGCGAACAGCAGGCCGGGCAGGACGAGCCACCGCCCGCGACCGCGCCACGCCCCGACCACCAGACCGGCTCCGCAGACGGCGGCGGCGGCGCCGAGCCACTGCTCAGGATGGAGGCGGCCCCCGTTGAGCTGGTCGATCAGCGCGCCGACGGCGGCCACCAGAAGCGCCACGCCGAGCGTCGACTGGCCGAGCACGGACGGCTCCCGATCACGCGGTGGTGCGTCAACGGGAGTCCGGGCCGGTCGGGCCGGTCGGGCCGGCCCGGTCATCGGTGAGAGCGTGGTCGATGACCGGGCCGGCGGGGATGCCGCGTGGCGCCCACAGGGCGAGCGCGACGCCGGCGAGCAGGGCCGCGAGGCCCCACGAGCTGTCGATCCACGGCCCGTCGATGTCCTCGAGGAGGAAGACGGAGCCGATCAGCACGGCGATGCCGACGACGCGCAGCGCCGCCCACCCCGGCCGCCGGCCGACGATCAGGAGGAGCCAGAGTCCGAGGTAGACCAGGAGCCCGAAGCCGTCGAGGAAGACGGTCAGGCCGACGAACGCCAGCCGCACCCACAGCGGGTCGATGCCGAAGCGGACGCCGATCTCGAGGGCGACGCCGCCGACCACGGGATGGCCCGCCACTGGTCGGTCCGGCGTCACCGCGGGCGGGGTGGGGGGCGGGAGTTCGGGCCGGGAGTCGTCGGCGGACCCGTCGAGCGTCTGCACGCCGTCCAACCTAAGAAACCCGTGGTCAGAGCACCATCGGGGATCCCCCTGATTCGCCGGCCGGGGTCAGGGCCGGGCCGGGGACGATCCCTGATGCCGGTTCCGCCGCCACGGTGCGACGATGGTGGCGTGACCCGCACCGTGGCGTCGAACCCGTCTGGCCCGCGCCACCTCCGGCGCGGGACCCACGTCAACTTCGAGCGCGTGCCACGGAGCGCCGATCGCGTCCTCGCCGGAGTGGCCGGCGGCTACGCCGCCCGCTGGCGGGTCGACCCCACGGTCGTCCGGGCGGCGATCGGGTTGCTCACCCTGGCCGGCGGCATCGGCGCCGCGCTCTACGGGATCGGGTACCTGACGTCGTCGCCACCCGAGTCGAATGGCGCCGTCCGCCCAGCAGCGCCCGTCGAGCGCCACCGCGACCTCGCCATCGCGCTGGGCACGCTGGCGATCCTCGTCGTCGCCCGCGACGCCGGCGTGTGGCCGGGCGACGGGGTCATGGTGCCGGCCACGCTCGTCGCGGTCGCGGTCGGGGTGATCTGGGCGCCCGGACGGCCGGGCCGCCGAGCCAGCGCAGCCGGCCTGGCGCGGCTGCCGGCGGTGCGGATCACGTTCGGGGTCGCCCTCGCCCTGACCGGCGTGGCGGCGATGGCAGACCGCACCGGCGGGCTGGCGGCGGTCGGCCGCTCGGCGAGCGCGGTGGCGATCGCGGTCACCGGCGTGGCCGTGATCACGGCCCCGGCCATCGGCCGGCTGCTCGGGCGGCTCGACCAGGAACGCCGGCTGCGGGTGCGCGAGGAGGAGCGGGCCACGCTCGCCGCCCACCTTCACGACTCGGTGCTCCAGTCGCTGGTCCTGATCCAGCGGTCCGAGGACCCCAAGCAGATGACCAGCCTCGCCCGGCGGCAAGAGCGGGAGCTGCGCTCGTGGCTCTACGGTGGCCGCACCGAGGCCGAGCCGACCACGCTGCAGGGAGCCGTCGAGGCGGTGACGGCGGCGATCGAGATCGACCACTCGGTGCGCGTCGACGCGGTGACGGTGGGCGACCAGCCGCTGGACGAGGCCGCGACGGCGATGCTCGGGGCGCTGCGCGAGGCGATCACCAACGCCGCCCGCCACGCCAAGGTCGAGCGGGTCGACGTGTTCGTCGAGGTCGACGACCAGTCGCTCGTCGGGTACGTGCGGGACACCGGCGTCGGTTTCGACGTCAACGGGGTCGCCGCCGACCGGCGGGGCCTCGCCGAGTCCATCGTCGGCCGCGCCGAGCGCGCCGGCGGGACGGCGACGGTGACGAGCCAGCCGGGCGGGGGCACCGAGGTCGAGGTCCGCATCCCGCGGAGGATGGCGTGAGCGGTTCGATCCGGCTCGTGCTCGTCGACGACCACGCGCTCGATCCGGGCCGGCGTGCGCTCCGAGCTGACCGGCCCGGACGCGGCGGCACCGACGATCGAGGTGGTCGGCGAGGCGGACTCGGTGGAGGACGCCGTCCAGGTGATCCGGGCGACGCGACCCGACGTCGTGCTCCTCGACGTGCACCTCCCCGGCGGCGGTGGGCACGCCGTCATCGAGGGGCTGCGCGGCGACAAGCTCGACACCCGCTTCCTCGCCCTGTCGGTGTCCGACGCCGCCGACGACGTCATCGGCGTCGTGCGCGCCGGCGCCCGCGGCTACGTCACCAAGACGATCGCCGCCGCCGACCTGCACGAGGCGATCGTGCGCGTGCACGGCGGCGACGCCGTGTTCTCCCCTCGGCTCGCCGGGTTCGTGCTCGATGCGTTCGCCAGCGAGGAGCCGGTGCCGGTCGACCCCGAGCTCGACCGGCTCACCGCGCGGAACGCGAGGTCCTGCGTCTGATCGCCCGGGGGTACGCGTACAAGGAGGTCGCGTCGCGGCTGCACCTGTCGGTGAAGACGATCGAGACCCACGTGTCGGCGGTGCTGCGCAAGCTCCAGTTGTCGAACCGCTACCAGCTGACCGCGTGGGCCAACGAACGCCGCCTCATCTAAAGCGTTCTGTCGTTTAGGAACGGCCGGATCCGGCCGATGCCAAACGACAGAACGGGCTACAACGGCATGTTGCCGTGCTTGCGGCGGGGCAGGTCCTCTCGCTTGGTGCGGAGCATCGCCAGGCCGGCGACGATCTTCTGGCGGGTCTCGGCGGGGTCGATGACGTCGTCGACATAGCCCCGCTCGGCCGCCGCGTACGGGTTGGCGTAGCGCTCGGTGTACTCCGCCACCAGCTCGGCCCGCCGGGCCACCGGGTCGGCGGCCTGCTGCAGCTCGCGGCGGTAGACGATCTCGACCGCCCCCTGCGGGCCCATCACGGCGAGCTCGGCCGAGGGCCAGGCGAAGGCGAGGTCGGCGCCGATCGACTTGGAGTTCATCACGACGTACGCGCCTCCGTACGCCTTCCGAGTGATCACCTGGATCCGCGGCACCGTCGACTCGCAGTACGCGTACAGCAGCTTGGCGCCATGGCGGATGATCCCGCCGTACTCCTGGTCGACGCCGGGCAGGAAGCCCGGCACGTCGACGAACGTGACGAGCGGGATGTTGAACGCGTCGCACGTCCGCACGAACCGGGCCGCCTTCTCCGACGACTCGATGTCGAGCACGCCGGCCAGCACCATCGGCTGGTTGCCGACGATGCCGACGGTGCGTCCGTCGACGCGGCCGTATCCGCAGATGATCGAGCGGGCCCAGTGCGGGAAGTACTCGAGGAACTCGCCGTCGTCGACGACCGCGGTGATCACCGCGTGCATGTCGTAGGGCAGGTTCGGGCTCGCCGGGAGCAGGTCGCGCAGCTCCGGGCACAGCCGCTCCGGATCGTCGTCGGTGTCGGCCCGCGGCGCCTCCTCGAGGTTGTTCTGCGGAAGGAACGAGAGCAGGTAGCGCACGTCGTCGAGGCACGACTTCTCGTCGGCGGCGACGAACGTCGCCACGCCCGACTTCGAGGCGTGGCTCATCGCCCCACCCAGCTCCTCCAGGGTGACCTCCTCGCCGGTCACCGTCTTCACCACGTCGGGACCGGTGATGAACATGTGCGACGACTCGCGCACCATGAAGATGAAGTCGGTCATCGCCGGCGAGTAGACGGCGCCGCCGGCGCACGGCCCGAGGACCACAGAGATCTGCGGGACGACGCCCGACGACAACACGTTGCGGTGGAAGATCCCGCCGTAGCTGGCGAGGCTGACCACGCCCTCTTGGATCCGCGCGCCGGCGCCGTCGTTGAGCCCGACGACCGGGGCGCCGACCTTGAGGGCGAGGTCCATCAGCTTGTGGATCTTCTCGGCGAAGACCTCGCCGAGGGCGCCGCCGAAGACGGTGAAGTCCTGGGAGAACACGAACACCTTGCGCCCGTCGACGGTCCCCCACCCGGTGATCACCCCGTCGGTGTAGGGACGCTCCTCGAGCCCCGAGGCGTGGGCCCGATGGCGGGCGAGCAGGTCGAGCTCGTGGAACGATCCCTCGTCGAGCAGGTAGTCGATCCGCTCGCGGGCGAGCATCTTGCCCTTGGCGTGCTGGCGCTCGACGGCCCGGGGCGAACCGGCGTGGTATGCCTGCTCGCGGCGGTTGCGGAGGTCGTCGAGCTTGTCCTCCATCGAGTTCGACACGCTCCCCGACGCTACTCCCGCCGGGGTCCTCCCCCGCCGGCTCCGGCCACCGGTAGAATGGGGCATCGTCCAGGACAACGGGGACCTCAAAGATCAACGGAGATCGGAGGACTTCATGGACGGCACGGATGGACGTGGCCGCGGCGGGTTGGTGAGTCGTGCGGACGTCACCGCGCGCCTGGCCGCCCGGAACGCCGCCGCCGCCCCCGTTCTTGCATCTGATCGTGCCCCCAGAGGGGCACAGAGTAGATGCAAGAACGGACTCACCGCCGGTCGCGGACCCCGACGTGGTCCCGTTCTCGCCGATCCGGCGGCGGACCGCCGAGCACCTCACCCGCTCGCTGGCGACGGCCGCCCACACCCTGGTCACGACCGAGACCGACTACACCGCCGTCGACGCGGCGCGGCGGGAGTCCGGGCTCACGTACCTCCCCTTCGTGGCCCGGGCCGTGGTCGACGCGCTGCACCACTACCCGCATCTCAACGCATCCGTCGTCGGCGACGGGCTGCGCCTGCACCCCCACGTCAACCTCGGCATCGCCGTCGACCTCGACTTCGAGGGGCTGATCGTGCCGGTCGTCCACGCGGCCGAGGAGCTCCGTCTGCGCGCCCTCGCCGCCCGCATCGCCGACCTCGCCGACCGCGCCCGGCGGCGCCGGCTCAAGCCCGAGGACGTCGAAGGGGGCACGTTCACGATCACCAACCCCGGCGGCTACGGCACCGTCGTGACGGGACCGATCATCAACCAGCCGCAGGTGGCGATCGTCTCGACGGACGGCGTGCGGATGCGGCCGGTGGCGCTGCCCGACCCGGGCGGCGGGTGGCAGATCACGGTGCGGCCGACCGGCAACCTGTCGATGTCGTTCGACCACCGGGCCGTCGACGGGGCCTACGCGTCGGCGTTCCTCGCCGCCGTGCGCGACACGCTGGCCGGCCGCGACTGGCGGGCGGAGCTCTCATGAGCTCGCTCGACACCCTCCCCCGCACGTTCGACGACGTCCCGGCCGACGAGGCCGTCGCCGACTTCCGGCTCGCCTGCCTCTCCCGTGCCATCGACCAGCGCCAGATGACGCTGCAGAAGCAGGCCAAGGTGTTCTTCGAGATCTCCGGCGCCGGGCACGAGGCGCTCGGACTCGGGCTCGCCCGCTCCCTGCGGCCGGCTCACGACTGGTTCTTCCCCTACTACCGCGATCAGGCGCTGGTCCTCGGGCTCGGCGTGTCGGCCGAGGAGATCCTGCTCCAGGCCGTCGGCTCGAGCGCCGACCCGGCGTCCGGCGGCCGGCAGATGCCCTCCCACTGGGGTGCCGCCCGGCTGCACATCGTGACCCAGTCGAGCCCCACCGGCTCCCAGGTGCTCCCGGCCCTCGGCTGCGCCGAGGCGACGCGGTACCTCCGCGATCACCGCGGGCTGCCCGGCTGCGCCGGGGGAAAGGACGAGATCACGTACGTCTCCCTCGGCGAGGGGGCGTGCTCGGAGGGCGAGTTCTGGGAAGCCTTGAGCGGCGCCTGCACGCTGCAGGCGCCGCTGCTGTTCGTCGTGGCCGACAACGGCTGGGCGATCTCGGTGCCCCGCCGCGAGCAGGCGCCGGCGCCGATCGGCCGGCTCGTGTCGGGCTTCCCCGGGCTCGAGGTGTTCAGCGTCGACGGCTGCGACTACTTCGCCGTACGGCGGGCCGGTGCCGCCGCCGTGGACTGGGTCCGCTCCGGCCGCGGGGTGGGGCTCGTCCACGCCAAGGTCACCCGCCCGTTCTCCCACTCGGCGGCCGACACGCAGAGCAAGTACCGCTCCGTCGATGACCTCGCCGACGAGGCCCGCCACGACCCGCTCGACCTGTTCGCCGCCGCCCTCGTGCGGACCGGCGCGCTGTCCCCGGACGAGGTCGACGAGATCAAGGGCGGGGCCACCCGGCTCGCCGCCGACGCCGCCCGAGCGGCGCTCGCCGCCGCCGCGGCCGGATCCGCGCACCGTCGCCGACCACGTCGTCGCCCTCCCGTCGTTGACGCCCACGGAGCCGGCAACCGACGGCAAGCCGGTGATGCTCGTGGAGGCGATCAACCGGGCGCTCACCGACGTGATGGCGGCCGACGAGCGGGTACGGGTCTTCGGCGAGGACGTTGCCGACGCCCTCCCCGAGCTGCTCGACGAGGTCGAGGGCAAGGGCGGGGTCTTCGGGCTGACCAAGGGCCTGCAGCGCCGCTTCGGCTCCGACCGCTGCTACAACACCCCGCTCGCCGAGGCGACGATCGTCGGGCGCGGCATCGGGCAGGCGCTGCGGGGCCTGCGCCCGTGCGCCGAGATCCAGTTCTTCGACTACATCTGGCCGGCGATGACCCAGATCCGCAGCGAGGCGGCGACGACCCGCTGGCGCTCGGCGGGGGCGTTCCACGTGCCGCTGGTGATCCGGGTCCCGATCGGCGGCTACCTCACCGGAGGAGCGATCTGGCACAGCCAGTGCGGCGAGTCGATCTTCGCCCACATCCCCGGGCTGCTCGTCGCCTTCCCCTCCCGAGCGGCCGACGCCGCCGGCCTGCTCCACGCCGCCTTCCGCCACGACGACCCGGTCATGTTCTTCGAGCACAAGCACCTGCTCCGCCAGCCGTACGCGGCCGACCCGTACCCGGGCCCGGACCACGTCGTGCCCTTCGGCCGCGGCGTCGTGCGCCGCGCCGGCACGGACGTCACTGTCGCCACGTGGGGAGCGACGGTCGAGCGCTCGCTCCGCGCCGCCGCCGAGCTCGAGCGGGCGGGGGCGTCGCTGGAGGTCATCGACCTGCGCACGATCGTCCCGTACGACCGCGAGCTGATCGCCGAGTCGGTGGCCCGGACCGGCCGGCTGCTGGTCGTCCACGAGGACACGCTGACGGCCGGCTTCGGCGCCGAGGTCGCGGCCTGGGCGGCCGACGAGCTGTTCGACCTCCTGCGGGCACCGATCCGGCGGGTGGCGGCGCTCGACACGCCCGTCCCCTACGAGCCGACGTTGGAGAACGTCGTGCTGCCGCAGCCGGCCGACATCGTCGCCGCCGCGGCCGACCTCACCCGCTGGAGCTGAGCCGAACCCGAGCTCGGCCACCGGCTGACCGGTGCGATGGCGTATCGTGCCGCTCTTCGGGCGACCAAGGAGGGAGAGCCATGTTGAAGAAGCACGACGCGCGCGTCGAGCGACTCGCGTCCGTGAGCCTGTTCGCCAGCTGTACGCAGTCGGAACTGCGTGAGCTGGCCGGGATCACCACCGAGATGGATGCACCGGCGGGAACGGTGTTCTGTCGCGAGGGCGCGACCGGCGCCGACTGCTTCGTCGTGATCGACGGCGAGGCGGAGGTCACGATCGGCGGTGATCACCTTGGCCCGATCGGGCCGGGCGGGTTCTTCGGCGAGATGGCGCTCCTCGACGGCGGCCCCCGGGTCGCCACCGTGACGGCGTCGTCGGACATCCGCGTGCTCGTGCTCTCGCGGCAGGAGTTCGCCTCGCTGCTCACCCGGGTGCCGTCGGTGTCCCGCCGGATGCTCGCCGCGATCGGCGCCCGGCTGCGTCTCGCCAACTCCCAGCTGCACCCGTCGCACGTCGGCATCTGACGGCCCGCTCCGGCGGGCGGCCGGTTGGTCCTATATTGAGCTGACGGGCTTCACGCGTCTCACTCCGGGGGTGAGTGATGAAGGCCATCAGGCTCCACGCCTACCACGAGCAACCGGTCCTCGATGACGTCCCGGACCCGGCCATCGCCGGCCCGCTCGACGTGATCGTCGAGGTCGGCGGGGCGGGACTGTGCCGCACCGACCTGCACATCATCGAGGGTCAGTGGGCCGAGAAGAGCAACGTGACCCTGCCGTACACGCTCGGCCACGAGAACGCCGGGTGGGTGCGAGAGATCGGCGCCGGGGTCACCAACGTCGCGCCCGGCGACACCGTGATCCTCCACCCGACCCCGACGTGCGGGCTCTGCCGGGCGTGTCGGGCGGGCGACGACATGCACTGCCCGAACAGCACGTTCCCGGGCATCAGCACCGACGGTGGTATGGCGCAGTACCTGCTCACCAGCGCCCGGGCGTGCGTCGTGCTCGATCCGTCGACCCGACCGGCCGACGTCGCCGCCCTCGCCGACGCCGGGCTCACCGCCCACCACGCCGTCCGCAAGGCGCTCCCGCTGCTGTACCCGGGCACGACCTGCGTGGTCGTCGGCGCCGGCGGTCTGGGCCACATCGGTATCCAGTGCCTGGCGGCGATGTCGTCGACGCGGATCGTCGTCGTCGACCGCAACCCGGCCGCCCTGGACCTCGCCGGCAAGCTCGGTGCCGACGAGACGATCGTGGCCGACGGCGGTCACGTCGACCGGGTGCTCGAGCTGACCGGCGGTGCCGGTGCCGAGGTCGTCATCGACTTCGTCGCCGAGCAGGGCGCCGAGATCGACGGACCGCGGATGCTGCGGCGCGCCGGGTCCTACTTCGTGATCGGATACGGCGGCACCGTCAGCATCCCGACGATCGACATCATCTCGACCGAGATCAATGTCGTCGGCAACCTCGTCGGCACCTACAACGACCTCGCCGAGCTGATGGTGCTGGCGCAGGCAGGCAAGGTCACGTTGCACACCAAGACGTACCCCTTGGCGTCGGCGCTCGACACGTTCGCCGACCTCGACGCCGGGAACGTCCGCGGCCGCGCCATCCTCGTCCCCTAGGAGTCACACGATGTACGAGCACAACGGTGAGCGGTACTTCGTCGTCGACGCCCACGTCCACCACTGGAACGCCAGCCCGGACAACTGGATCGCCGGGACAGGAGGAGTACGCCAAGGGCTGGATCGACTGCTTCTACGCCTACCACGGCCTCGGACCGGCGGAGGCCCACTGGCCGTACGAGCAGTTCCAGCGCTACGACGCCGACGTGATGATGCGCCACCTGTTCGAGGAGGGCCATGTCGACGTGGCCATCTTCCAGCCCACCTACCTGACGCAGTGGTACACGGAGGGCTTCAACACGACCGAGCGCAACGGGATCCTCGCCGAGCTCCATCCCGACCGGTTCGTCCTCAACGGAGCGTGGGACCCGCGAGCAGGCGACGCCGGCCTCGACGAGTTCGACCGCCAAGGTCGAGCGATACCACCTCAAGGGCGTCAAGCTGTACACGGCCGAGTGGCGAGGGGAGTCACGCGGATGGAGCCTCAAGAGCGACGAGGCCGCGCGCTACCTCGAGGCGTGTGAACGCTCGGCGTGCGCAACGTCCACGTCCACAAGGGTCCCACCATCTGGCCGCTCGACAAGGACGCGTTCGACGTGTCTGACGTGGACTTCGCAGCGACGAACTTCCCCGCGCTCAACTTCATCGTCGAACACGTCGGCCTGCCGCGCATCGAGGACTTCTGCTTCATGGCGACACAGGAGCCCAACGTCTACGCCGGGCTGTCCGTCGTCGTCGCCGGCTCATGCACGCCCGCCCACGGATGTTCGCCAAGGTCATGGGCGAGCTGATGTTCTGGCTCGGCGAGGACCGGCTGATCTTCGGCAGCGACTACGCCATCTGGGAACCGAGGTGGCAGGTCGAAGGCTTCGCGGCCTGGAAGATGCCCGAGGGCGAGGAGTTCTCCGACTACGGCCCGCTGACCACGCGGGCCAAGAAGAAGATCCTCGGACTCAACGCCGCCCGGCTGTACGACCTCGAGGTACCCGCCGACCTGAGCATCCCCGAGGGTGAGCCGGGGGCACTGGCGCCGACATGAGCGTCCGGCACACCGATGCTGCCTGCGCAGCTGCTGGCCGCTCGCTCGATGGCCTCACTCGCTCGCCAGCCCGGGCGATCGACCTGGTGTGGGCGCGCTGGACACGGTCCGCGACCCCGAGCTCGACACCTCGATCGTCGAGCTCGGGTTCGTCACCGCGTGCTCGGCTCGATGACGACGGCACGGCACGGGTCCGGCTCCGCCTGCCCACGTACTTCTGCGCCCCGAACTTCGCCTACCTGATGGTGGCCGACGCCCACGACGCCGTGTCGGCGTCGACGGCGTCGACGCCGTCGACCTCGCGCTCGACGACCACTTCGCCGCCGACGAGATCAACACCGGCGTGGCGGCCCGAGCCGGGTTCGTCGCCTCGTTCGACGGCCTCGCCGAGGGCGAGCTCGACGAGCTGCGCCGCGAATTCCTGCGCAAGGCGATGCTCGCGGCCCAGGATCGGGTCGTCCGTCCGTTGCTCGCCGCAGGGCGTCCGCCCCAACGAGCTGGCCACTGGTCGCTCGGCCAGGCGCCGACGTCGGCCGCGCTCGACCGGCTCCGCGCTCGCGCGCGCGACGAGCTGGGGCTCCCGGCGGGCGACGACGATCCCCTGCTCGTCCACGTCGACGGCACCGGCGTCGATCGGGACCGAGGTGCCGGTCCACCTCCGCCGGGCGCGCACCGTTCGGGTCAGCATCGACGCCAACAGCGACGTCTGTCGCCAGCTCCTCGCCGAGCGCTACGGCGACGTCGCCGCCACGTAGTGTCCGGCGGCGTGTCACCGCGCCGATCGTTCTGGGCCTGGTGCCTCGAGTCGGAGGAGCCGACCGACGCCGACCGGGCCCACCGCGCCGAGCAGCTGTCGAAGCGCTTCGGGGTCTCGATCACCCCGGCGCCGGTGCCCCGGCTCGCCGATGCCGAGCTGCGACCGCCCCGGGTCGTGGTGCCCGACACGCTCGCCGACTACTGCACGACCGAAACCTGGGAGCGGGCGTTCCACTCCCACGGCGCCCACCTGACCGACCGCACCGACGCGTTCGGCCTCCGGTTCCCGAACCCGACCGACGCGGTCGCCCACCCCCGCACCGAGTCCGA
>CAWHWT010000002.1:0-116969 GCA_963833145.1 uncultured Acidimicrobiia bacterium
GTGATCCTCCAGTGTAAGGGACCGATGGGTTGCGTCATTGGGATCGGCGACGAATCTCGGACTTTTCAGAGGTGCGCATTCGCCACCCGACGGTCCGCCTCGTCGAAAATCGTCGGCGAACTGACACATTCGGCGCGAGAATTAGCGACTTCGACCTATGGGGCATGTCGTTTGCCACCGAGCCCTGTTCCTTGAGCGAGATATCCGCGTGGACGAAGCGAGGGATCTCAACCCCATTCCGTTCGTTCTTGTTCCTCAAAGGTACGCCGCTCGCATCCCAACGGACGTCGTCGCTCGTGCGAACTACGACGACAATCTGGGATTCATGATGTCTGGTCTCAGACCGCTCTGGAGCTCCAAGCCGACGTCGCGAACATCAGCGTGGACCGCCGCCGCGGCCGGACGGAAGGCTTGATGAATCGGACCCGCTCATTGTGGCGACCAAGACTACGTGGGAGCGAGGCACACTCCCGTGCGTCGCTGCCGGCAACTTTGGGCCGGCGTTGGGCACTATGTCGCATCTTGCTCTGTCCCCATGGGCCCTGTCCGTTGGCGCCGTGGACTCCACAGGTGCGGTTTTGGAGTCCTCGAGAGGAGTCGACGAGAGCGGCGGCCCTGATCTCTCTGCGCCGACGGCACTGACGCCCATGTCGACCCGGCGCCTGCGGGTACGAGCTTCGCTACGGCGAGGGTCTCTGGCTGGCGGCGTGGACGTTCGCCATGATCAGGTGGCTTGGAGAGGCGTTCCGCGGTCGAGGCGTCCGAGTCCATCCGCATTCATCGGTCATCGGTCGCGGTGCTGGACACGGGGTGGCAGGACGACTCGGTCGCCAAGCGTCTCGAAGAGCAGCGAACTGAATCTCTCCGAAAGCTCGGCTTTGAGCATGATGTCGCCGCCATCGATATATCCGGCGAGCAGGTCAGAAAGGTGGTGCGCGGAGGTTCGGGCCGAGCTCACTGCGGTCGGCCTAGAGTTCGAAGGTGAAGCCAGTCCTAGCTACGTCAAGCGCCTACTACTTCTGGCGGCGCAGCTCGTCTCGGATGGCGACCAAAGTCGAGGAGGTCGTAGAGTGGTTTCCGAGGATCTTCTCAGGAAGTTCTACGGTTCGTTTACGCCGTCGATATTTTATCGCTTTTGCGGCACATCTGATAGCTTAACAGAACGACAAGCGGATTTGTTGCACCGCTTGGATCTGGAGCTTGGCAGTTTTTGGGATGAGCCCGCGATGTTCGTCGTGTGGAACTTCTGCCACTTGATCGATCTTCATAATCTTAAGGTGGTCGCTGGCTATGGTCGGAAGGATCCGTAACAATCGGATCACCCGAGTCGTCCGGCCGCTCGGCCCCAATCTCGGACTTACCCGGGACCACTCTTAGGATCAGCATACGTAGCCAGCTCAGTGGTGCTTCGCCGCTGCCAACTGGCGGACGTTAGTCGCAGTCGTGAGCGCGCATCGATCGGGCCGCCGCCACGGCCGCCCCGCGCCACAACCGGCGCTTCGACCGGGCTCGACGGGGAGGCTCCAAGTTTGCGATCCGCAGAGATGGGAGCAGCCATCACGCACTGGCCCGCCGCTCGGTAACACACCGCAATACCTTGCGCTCGCCGACCATCGGCCCACGACATAACGGCCCGAGTCGGACCGCGCCGTAATCACGGCTGATGTACAAATAAGCGGATAGATCCAAGGTCTCACGTATATACTCAGCGCCATGTCGAAGCACCTCGTGGATCTCGATGAAGCTGCCCTCACCGCGGCGAAAGCCGAGCTCGGCACCGACACGATCAAGGACACCGTGAACGCCGCGCTCCGGCGAGCCGGACGCGACCGCCAGGACCGCGTGAAGCAGTCACTGGCGGTGCTCGCCAAGGCGAAGCTCGCCGATCGGGCAGACGTGTGGCGTTGACCCATCTCGTCGACACCAGCGTCCTCACCCGGCTGCACCGCGGTGAGATCGTCCAGGTCGTCGAGCCGCTGGCGTCAGCCGGGCAACTGGTCGGGCGACGATCAGCGACTTGGAGGTCGGCTTCTCGGCTCGCAACGCCCGCGAGTGGGACCTGCTGATGGCGGCGGTCGAGGCGTTCGACCCGATTGAGATCGATGCCGACCACTTCGAGCGCGCCCGTCACGTCCAACGCAACCTCGCCGACAAGGGCCTGCGCGGTCGCAAGGTCCCCGATCTGCTGATCGCCGCCGCCGCCGAGGCGCGTCGCATCACCCTGCTCCACTACGACAGCGACTTCGACATCATCGCCAGCGTCACCGGGCAACCCACCGAATGGGTCGTTCCGCACGGCTCCGTGGACTGAGCGGGCTGAGTCGGCCACACGAGACCAGACCACCAGACCACCACCAGCGCCCGATAACGAGGACGCGTAATCACGCCCTCCGCCCCCGACGCCACCGGGTTTAACGGCCCTTGGGGGTATCCACTTAACCGGACCTGCCCTGGTCAGGGCGGCCTCATCGGTCGTTTCCACCTGGACTGGTCCGGTTAAGTGGATACCCCGAACGGCCCTCATGGAGCGCTCGATATCGCGCGCCGGTTGCTGGATCAGCCTTGGTTCCCCGATCCGTAGGAGGGTCGGGTCACTGAGGAGGCCCGTAATGGTGACATCTACTGCAGTTCTCGTCCGTTACCAGGATCCGCACGACTTGGCCGAGCGGACGGCGGTGGCCGGGTTCTTGGCCGGCTACACGGCAGTACCCGGGTCAGCTACACCACCGATCTCCGGTTGTTCGCCGAGTGGTGTGCCGGTAACGGGGTGCGTCTGCTCACCGTGAAGCGTGCCCATGTTGAGCTGTTCGCCCGCCACATGGAGGCCAACGGGCGGATGCGCTCCACGGTCGCGCGTCGGTTGTCGACGTTGGCCAGCTTCTATCGCTACTGCCATGTCGAAGGGCTGCTGCGACGGAATCCGGCGGCGAACGTTCGTCGCCCCAAGGTTGACCACGAGTCGCGCACCTTGGGGTTGGATCGCAACGAGCTCGGCGCCCTGCTTGTCCAGGCCGGGCTCGGCGCGCCACGGGATCACGCGTTCGATCGCGTTGTTGGCGTTGAACGGGCTGCGGATCTCTGAAGCGCTCGGCGCCGACGTCACCGACTTGGACGTGGAGCGGGGTCATCGCACCCTGCGGATCGTGCGCAAGGGCGGCAAGCACGTGACGATCCCGCTCGCCCCGCGCGACCGCCCGAGCACTGGACCTGTACGTCGGTGAACGAACCGTTGGCCCCATCTTCCTCACCGTCGACGGTCATCGTCAAGCCGCGCGCTGCCGCCGACCGGACTGTCAAGCGGTTTGCTCGGCGGGCCGGGATCACCAAGCGGATCTCGCCTCATAGCCTGCGCCACTCATTCATCACCGCCGCCCTCGACGCCGGAGTCCCATTGCGCGACGTCCAGGAAGCCGCCTCCCATGCCGACCCGCGGACCACGATGCGATACGACCGTGGTCGCCAATCCCTGGACCGTCACGCGACCTACATCGTCGCCGCCTTCCTCGCTGGCGCCGCCCGCCAAGCCTGACCACGGATCGGCCGACATTCATCACTGACATCGCCCGCCTCCGCCGGTTATCAGCGAGTCCGGCCCCTTGTCGGCGCTGGCACTATCTGGCGGCACCCGAAACGCTTTCGAGCCGGCGGGTGCGTCGACCACGCTTGTCCTCGCAGCCCTCCCAACCCTCACCATGGCGGGGCACCCAATCACGATTGTTGTCGCCGACGACACGATGTTCGTCGAGCACCCAGGAAACCAGGGCGCCCCCACGCCGCCGTCAACCGGCCACATACCAAACAGCACCGGACCTGCCGTCGGACAACATCGCCCGTCCCGCCTCACCTGACCAGCGCCATCAGTCACGAGCGGCGGGCACCAAGATGGGCTTGACAGCGGGTAGCCACAGAGGAAACGGCGTTCGAGACAACTTCGCCCTGTACGCGATCGCCCTGCTGGTCCTGGCGTCGATCCTCGTGCCGATTGCCATCGGCCTCGTGATCAACGCCGCCCAGCGCGGCAGCCAAGGCGCTCCTTGACATCGCATCATCAATTCCCTATTGTGCTATGCACCTAGATAAATGAGGGAACGTGATGATCGAGTTCCATCTGGACCTGCGTTCGGGCGTGTCGCCGTTCCAGCAGCTCGTCCGCCAGGTGCGCCAGGCGCTGCGGCTCGGGCTGCTGCGCGAGGGCGATCAGCTGCCGACCGTCAAGGAGGTCGTGGCGCAGCTGGCGATCAACCCGAACACGGTGCTCAAGGCGTACCGCGAGCTCGAGCACGACGGTCTGGTCGCTGCCCGGCCCGGCCGCGGCACGTTCGTGACCGCGACGCTCGCTGACACGTCCATCGCCGCCCATGGTCCACTGCGTCGGGAAGCTCGAGAAGTGGCTCGCCAAGGCGCGCCGGGCCGGCCTCGACGACGAGAGCATCGAGGCGTTGTTCACGACCACGTTTCGCGCCGCCGCCGAGGAGGACATCGCGTGACGATCGCCCTCGAAACCCGCGGCCTCGGTAAGCGTTACGGGCGGCGCTGGGCGCTGCGTGACTGCGACCTCGAGGTGCCGACCGGGCGCGTCGTCGGGCTCGTCGGCCCGAACGGTGCGGGCAAGACGACGCTGCTCGACCTGGCGTGCGGGCAGCTCGCACCCTCGACCGGCTCGATCAGCGTGCTCGGCGGTCGACCCGGCGCCGGTCCCGTCCAGCTGGCGAAGGTCGGCTTCGTCGCCCAGGGCACACCGGTGTACGGCAGCATGCGCGTCGACGAGCACCTCCGACTCGGCGCCCGGTTGAACCCCGGGTGGGATGCCACGCTCGCCGCCGACCGGATCCGCGCCGCCGGGCTCGACCCGCGCCAGCGTGCCGGCACGTTGTCGGGTGGGCAGCGGGCGCAGCTCGCCCTGACGCTCGCCCTCGCCAAGCGTCCGGAGCTGCTGCTGCTCGACGAGCCGGTCGCCGCGCTCGATCCGCTCGCCCGGCGGGAGTTCCTGCAGGGGTTGATGGAAGCCGTCGCCGGCGGCGAGCTCAGCGTCGTCCTCTCGTCGCATCTCGTCGCCGACCTCGAACGGGTCTGCGACCACCTGGTCGTGCTCGTCGATTCGCGGGTCCGTGTCGTCGGGCCGGTCGACGAGTTGCTCGCCACCCACCACCGGCTCGCCGGCCCGCGCCGCCCCGACCGCCGGCTGCCCGCCGACTGGCACGTCGTCTGCGCCAGCCACACCGATCGGCAGAGCACGCTCGTCGTCCGGACGCGGTCGCGGATCATCGATCCGGCATGGACGGTCAGCCAGCTCGACCTTGAGGACCTCGTGATCGCGTACATGCGCCCGCCCGGCGACGGTCCGGTCGCAGCGGACGCCGACCGTCCACTCATGGCGGTGGTGGAATGACCTGGCTGGCGTGGCGGCAGCTGCGCAGCGGGGTGTTCGCGGCCGCGGGGATGCTCGCCGCGGTCGCCCTCGTGCTGGCGATCACGCGGCCCGACGTGAGCGCCGACCTGCAGGCGGCCTGCACCAGCGCGAGCGGGGGCGGCTCGGACCTCTGCAGCGTGCTCGGGCAGCAGTTCTTCGACGACCACCAGACCGCGCTGCTCGCCGTCACCGGGCTGCTCATGGTGCTGCCCGGCGCGGTCGGGCTGTTCTGGGGCGCGCCGCTGATCGCCCGCGAGTTCGAGACCGGCACGCACCGGCTGGCGTGGAACCAGAGCGTCACGCGCCCGTGCTGGCTGATGGTCAAGCTCGCCGTCGTCGGGCTCGCCGCGACCCTCGTGGCGGCGGCGGGGACGCTGCTCGTGACGTGGTGGGCGAGCGTGCTCGACGAGGTCGGCGATCTCGCCCGGATCGAGCCGTTGCTCTTCGCGGCCCGCGGCATCGCGCCCGTCGGGTACGCGGCCTTCGCCTTCGCCCTCGGCGTGACGGTCGGGCTCGTCGTGCGGCGCGCGCTGCCGGCGATGGCGATCACTGCGGCGATCTTCGCCGTGGTGCAGCTCGTGACGCCGGCGGTCGCGGTGGGAGCACCTGCTGACGCCGGTCCGCGAGACGATCGAGATCAGCGACTCGAACGCGCCCGGCTTCGACCTCGTCCGCGTCGGGCCCGATCGCGTCGCGGTCCGGCGCGGCGATTCGGGCGCCTGGTTGCTGTCCGCGAGCGTTCTCGACCGCTACGGGAACGAGGTCGACCACATACAGGTCTCGGCTTCCGGGCCGTGCCGGGCACGCGAAGGCGACAACCGTGAGCGGTGCTTCGCGGAGATGACCGAGCGCGGCTACGGCCTCGACGTCGCGTACCACCCCGACCGCCATTTCTGGCCACTGCAGTGGCGGGAGGCAGCGCTGTACATGGCGATGGCGCTCGGCCTCGCCAGCTTCTGCCTCTGGCGCATCAGGCGCCCGAGCTGACACCTCCTCGAGAAGGGACCCCTCACGATGAACCGTCACCGCATTCATCTCGCGCGCCCGCTCGCACTGCTGGCGCTCGTCGTCACGGCAGCCGGCTGCGGGGGCGACGACCCCGCCGCCACGACCGCGACGTCGACGCCGGCGCAAGACCCGGCGTACGCATTCGCCGTGTGCATGCGCGAGCAGGGCATCGCCGGGTGGCCCGATCCCACGGTCGAGGCCGACGGCAGCGTGCTGTTCGTCGGCCTCGGCGAGGTCGAGGCGCCGGCAGACGAGATCGCCGCGGCCAAGACGGCGTGCCCGTACCTCGAGGGTGAGGAAGGCGAGCCGGCCGGGACGCCGCAGGAGATCACGCCCGCCGCGGCCGGGTGGGAGCAGATCGAGGCGGGCGGCGACTGCCAGTGCGCCGACGGCTCGCCGTACGCCTTCTTCGCCCGCCCGGCGGACGAGCAACGGGTCGTGCTGTTCCTCGGTGGGGGCGGGGCGTGCTGGTCGACCGAGACGTGCGCCGAACCCGAGCAGGGCAACGAGTACCGGACGGCGGTCGCGGGCCCCGGCGGCGACGGCGTGTTTGACGCCGCGGACGAGCGCAACCCGCTCGCCGGCCACTCGTTCGTGTACGTCCCGTACTGCACGGGCGATGTGCACCTGGGCAACGCCACGACCGAGTACGAGCCCGGCCTCACGGTGCAGCACAAGGGTGCGGTCAACGCGGCCGCCGCGCTCGACTACCTCGCGGCGACGTTCCCAGACGCTACGGAGGTCGTCGTCATCGGGTCCAGCGCCGGTGCGGTGAGCGCCCCGCTGTACGGCGCGCTGGTGTCCGAGCGGTTGCCGAACGCGGCCGTGACGGTCATCGCCGACTCCGCCGGCGGGTACACCGACACGCCCGAGCTGAACGCCATCGCCGGCGGCGACGCGTGGGGCGCCGCCACCGCGTTCCCCCAGTGGAGCGCCGACGCCGAGCGCTGGACCGCGCCGGGCTTCTACGCCCTGGCTGCGGCGCAGAACCCAGAGGTCACGTTCGCCCGCTACGACCACACCGCCGACGAGGACCAGCTCGCCCACCTCTCGCTGGCCGGGGTGGAGGTGAGCGAGGGCGATCTCGTGGCCCTGCTCGACGCCAGCGAGGCCGCCATCGAAGGTGCCGGCGTCGAACTGCGCAGCTACCGCGTGCCCGGCACCGATCATGTCGCCCTCGGCAACGACCGCTTTTACACCGACGACGTCGACGGCATCGCGCTCGTCGACTGGGTCAGCGCCGTGGTCGCCGGTCAGCCCGTCGAGGACGTGGCCGCATCGTGAGGCTCCTGCCCTCGTCCGGCTGACCAGATCTGCGCGCGATGCTCACAAGTTGTCGTCGAGGATCCTGCCCAGAACGGGTGGTGGCGAGATCGGCGCCCAGATCGGCGGCGTGTGCGGCCCGGACCGGACGCGAGTGGCGCCGCGACGGTGGGCGCGGCGATGATCCGTGGATGAGGTATCGACACGGCGCATGGACCCGAGGTGCGGTCGTGGAGTCCGTTCGTGACCGATAACGAGCGTGCAATAACCCGCCCGCCCGAGCCGCGGCGCTGCGCTACTTCGGCCCGAGCGCGGCCGGGCGATATTCGCGCGACGCGGACTGCATCATCGAGCGTTCGGTGCCTTGGCCACGCCCAACCACCCGACGACATCCGCGCCATCACCGTCGTTCTGCTCGCCGAGGGGCTTGCTTCGCCGCCGTCGATCGGTGATCCCGATTGATCGATCGGGCGCGCCATCTGGCCAAGTCGGAGCCGCCGCCAGAACGGGACTGGCTTCTGTTAACCGAGGCCGCTGGTTCCGGTCGGGTGCGATCGTGCGAGCGCAGCTGGACGCCGACCGGCGTTCGTTCATCCCGCCGCGATCGCGGACCGAGCTATTACATCGGATTCGGGGGACATACGGGCACTATCCCGCCTAATAGCGCGTGACGTCGAGGCGCGATCGGCGTTCGAGATCGCGCGGCGATAGTGACGCCGGTGGAGGCGGTGCCCGGAACGAGCGGCTGGTCGGTGAACACGGTGCCGGTCGGGCGGTGCAGCGCGAGCAGCTCGCGGTGGATTCGCCCGGGATGCGCGTCGACAGCACAGGGGCTTTCAGCGCGTCGCCTCGCCTTGGCACGATCCCCTCCCTCCGTCACGGAGCGGGTTGCCACGTTCGGGACCGGCCTCAGGGGTGTCAAGCGAATCAGTGGCCGACGGCTGGGTGCCCTTTCACCCTTTGGTGCGCGCGCGGGAAAGCACGTCGGGGTTGACGACATTGATTGGTGTACCCGCGTCGTATGCATTGATCTGGTCGAAGACGTCGGCGAACTGGACCTCCCATTCGTCGCGCGTGACGTACCCGATGTGGGGGGTGCAGACGACATTGTCCATGCTGAGCAGGGGGTGGGTCGGGTCGAGGAGCGGCTCGTCGTCGTAGACGTCGACTGCCGCGATGCCCGGGTGGCCGGAGCGCAGCGCGGCGACGAGCGCTCCTGGCTCGATCAGTCCCGCCCGGCTGGTGTTGACCAACAACGCCGTCGGTTTCATCCGGGCCAGGTCGCTGGCGGTGATGATCCCTCGTGTGGCGTCGACCAGGCGCAGGTGGATGCTGACGATGTCGGCGGTCTCGAGGAACTCGTCCTTGCTGTCGGCCACCGCGATGCCGTCAGCTTCTGCCTTGGCGCGGGACGCTTTGCTGGCCCATACCACCACGTTCATCCCGAATGCGTGCCCGTAGCCGGCGACGACTCTGCCGATGCGTCCGTAGCCGAAGATGCCAAGCGTCTTGGACATGAGGGTCCGACCGACTCCGGCCTGCCAGGTCCCGGCCTTCAGCGACGTCACCTGCTGAGGGATCTGGCGCATCGCGGCGAGGACCAGACCCCATGTCAGTTCTGCGGTGGCGTAGGAGGGAGAGCCTGCATGCATGTCGGAGGAAACGACAATGCCCAACCGGGTGCAGGCGTCGACGTCGATGTGGGGGTACACGCTGCGCTGGCTGATGAGTCGCAGTCTGGGCAGGCGCGCCAGAAGCGGAGCGCGGATTTCCGTCCGTTCACGGATGAGCACCAGCGCTTCGCTGTTGCGCAGACGGTCCGCGAGTCGGTCGACGTCCTGCACGTGATCGGTGAAGACAGTCACCTCATGGCCGTCCAGTTTCTCGAAGCAGTCGAGCGTGCGGAGCGTGTCGAAGTAGTCGTCCAGGATCGAGACCCTCATGCCTCCAGTCTCCCTGGTGCGGACCCGGCCTGCGCGGCGGAAACACGGCGACGTAGCCGCCCGGGAGCCCGACGAGCATCGCACCGTCCTCGAATAGCACTCGCCAGTTTCAGGACTGCCAGGGCGCGGAGCCATCCCCTTCGGGGGCGTCCTCCTGGCGCGGGGAGCCCGGTTGTGCCGGTGCGCACGCGTCGACCAAGCCGTTGGAGAGGACGCCGACGCCCTTCACGTCTGCTAGCAGCGGCTCGTTGTCGGGCCCCCGGTCAACGACCGTTCCGGTGACAACCCAGCAGCGACGATCGTCGTCGTGCTTTCTGAGGTGGTGGTACGCCCGGACCTGTCTGGTCACCCACTCGCTGAGGGGTGGCCCCTGCCACCAGGTGGGTGGATGCAGAGGGTTCACCGACAGTCCGGGTAACGAGAGACCACTTTGGTGATCGACGCTGCGATCATCGCCCAGGCCTGCTGAGAACCTCACGTAGAGCGGAGCCGAACTTTGCTCGACGAGCTCGACCAATTCTTCGACCGACATCACCTCGATGAGCCGGTGTTCGGTCGCGGCGGGCGGCCGCTGAGTGCTCACGGCCGTTTAGCGGGATTTCGCGGCGGCTTTCCCGCCCTTGCGCCCCGCGGCCTTGTGGTGGGCGGTGGTTCCGTCCTGCCGGGAGCTTCCGCCCTTTCCGGATTGCTTTCCGCCCCGCTTGGAGGCGCCGGGTGAGTTGGCGATCTTGGCTGCCCGTTCTTTGGAGATCCCCTTGTCCTTGAGTGCCTGGTACTGCTTCTTGTTCTTCACGTTCGCCGACTTCGACGGCATGTCGGCTCCTTTCACCATGCGTGCGTGGACTGACATTCCCTGCGCAAGCGCGGATCAGTCACTGTCGAAGCGACGAGTTCCGGCAAGCGACCTGACCCATGATGCGAGCGCGTTCATGGAAGCAGGTCCCGCGCTGGCCGGTGCGGCGGTTGAGCGGTGGATGAGCCCGCTCGCCGGAGACTGCTGGTCCGGGTTGGTGGGCCCGCGAGTGGGTACGAACCGGTCATGAGCGACCCACCAGAGCGGGGTGTCGATCCTGCGCAGCGCGAGATCGAGGAGCACGAGGACTTGGACGCGGAGACGATCGTGGAGGACGCCGAGGAGCTGTTCGAAGCGGACAACCCGATTGTTCCGCCGCCGCAGCCGGACGCGCCGCCGGGCTGATTCCGCCGGGCGAATCTTGGATGATCGGACGACCCGGCGCCGGGATCTACCAGATGAGCGGCCAACCGACGGCCCAGAACACCCGCGAGAACCGGCGCTGACGGCGACCTGCCGGGGATGCGCAACTGGGACTACACCGACCATGTCGCCGAGCTCGCCGAGCTGTTCGTCCTCGGGCAGGATCTGTTCCTCACCGAGACAGCCCGACGCGCCGACGTGGTGCTCCCGGCCGCAACCTGGGGAGAGAAGCTGGGCACTTTCACCAACGTCGACCGGACCGCCACCTTTCCGAGAAGGCCGTCGACCCGCCGGGCGACGCCGCCCCGACCTCGAGATCTTCTTGGACTACGCCCGCCGCTGCTGCTCACGACTGGACGCACCGTCTATCAATTTCACATTCGCACTAAGACGGGGCGGGTGCCGCAGCTCAACGCAGCCGCCCCGGACGCGTGGGTGGAGATCTCGGCGCAGGACAGCGCCCGGTACGACGTCGCGAAAGGCGACCTCGTCGAGCTGCGATCAGCACGAGGGGCGCTCCGAGCGCGTGCCCGTGTCTGCGGCATTCGGCCCGGCGTCGTGTTCGTGCCCTTCCACTACGGCTACTGGGATACCGGCGACGCCGCCGGCCCGGCCGACACGATCGGCCGCGCGGCCAACGAGCTCACGCTGACCGGTTGGGACCCCGTGTCCAAGCAACCGATCTTCAAAGTCGCCGCCGTCTCGCTGACCAAGATCGCCGCCGGCGATGGAACGGCGTCGCCGACGATCGGCGGTCCCGCCATTCGAAGCCCTGGAGCACGAACTTGTCGCTCTACCTCGGCCTCCTGCACAAGGCTCGGACGAACCTCGCAGTCGCCTTCGGGAGGTCGGCGCGGCCCACGCTGACGAGCCCAACTTCTTCGCCACCTGCGAGCGCCTGGCGAAGCAGTGCGACCGGCACGCCACGGAGCTCGAGCCGTTCACCCGGCGCTACGGCGAGACACCGACGACGAGCCCGACCGCCTCCACTCCGAGATCTTCAAGGGCAGCCGAGAGGGCGGCCTCGGCCTGCTCAGGGAGCTTCACGACCTGTACCTGATGGCCGCCGAATGCGAGATCAGCTGGACCCTGGTCGGCCAAGCGGCGAAGGGCGCACGCGACGACGAGCTCGATGACGCCGTCGGCCGATGCGAAGACGAAACCGCCACCCAGATGAAATGGCTGCGCGCCCGGATGAAGCAAGCCGCCCCCAAGCGCTCGTGGTCACCTGAGCACGCCGCAGCAGTACGCCCGGAACCCTGTGCCCTCGAGCTGGCGACCGGTACCCCGACGAGCCTGATCGTGACAGCTCGTGTGACGGTCATCGGGACCGCCACCGCGGCTGGGGAGCTGTGCAGGTGGGTAGACGCGAGGCCACCCGCGACGAGAGGAGAGACGATGGCTTCGAACACCGGGTGGGAGGGCGACGAGCTCGCCCAGTTCTTCCGGCGGGCGCAGAACTCCAGCCGCCACGGGGCCGAAGCGCGAGTGGCTGCCCGCCGCGAGGCCCTCGCAGCCCGGCACTTCGTGAGCGACGAATGAGCGACACATCGGCCGAAGACAGTGTCTGGATCGCCAGGAGTCCGCACGCCGCCACGGAGCGCAGCCCGACTCCGCAGGAGGTCGCGGCCGCACGCTACGACGTGGCGGTCATCGGCGCCGGGTTGGCGGGCCTTGTCACCGCCACCCGCCTGAGCGCCGACGGGGCGCGGGTCGTCGTGATCGAGGCCGGGACTGTGGGCGGGCGCACAACCGGCCACAGCACGGCCAAAGTGACCGCCTTGCATGGGCTGACCTACGCCGCCCTCGAACGGAGCAAAGGACCGGAGGCCGCGGCTGCTTACGCCCACGCCAACAACACCGCGGTCGCCGAGCTGGGGTCGCTCGTCGCGACGAGCGGCATCGAGTGTGAGTGGACCCCGGCGACCGCGTTCACGTGCGCGACCACGTCCAGTGGCGCCGAGGACGTCGCGGCGGAGGCGGCGGCGGCGGAACGGGCAGGTCTGGACGTTGACGTCCGCGGCGACGTCGGTCTGCCGATCCCGGTCCTCGCCGCAGTGGCGCTCTCCGATCAGGCGCACGTCGACCCGATCGGGCTGTGCCGTGGGCTCGCCGACCGGCTGCGGGACAATGGGGTGCCCGTCGTCGAAGGATTGCGCGTCGTCGACGTCGACGAGAGCGATCACTGCGTCGTGCGGGCGCCGAACCTTGAGCTGCGCTCGGAGTACGCCGTGCTGTGCACCCATCTACCGATCGTGGACCCCGCTTTGCTCGCCGCCCGCACCCGACCGGATCGCTCGTACGCCGTCGCCGGCCCACCTCGTGCCTCAGGTCCGTTGCGCGAGGTACCGGACGGGATGTACATCGCCCCTGACGCCGGCTGGTCGATCCGTCCCTACGCCGGGTCTGACGGGCCGGCGATCATCGCCGGCGGCGAGGGACACGCGATGATCAACGACGGCTCGACGGCGGCGCATTACGACCGGCTCACTTCGTGGGCTACCAATCGGCTCGGCATCGAAGTCCGCCACCGATGGTCGGCGTTCGATTACACGCCCGTGGACGGCGTCCCGTTCATCGGCCGCCTCGCGCCGGGCAGCCGCCGTCGATTCGTGGCCACCGGATTCCGGAAATGGGGCCTGACGACGAGCATGGTCGCGGCAGCGATCATCGCCGACGAGATCGCCGGCCGAACCCACGCCGCGGCCAAACTGTTCGACGCCACCCGCCAGGTTCCGACCGTCGGCCGGGATCTCGTGTCCAACAACGTGAAGGTCGCGGTCCGCTTCGTCGGTGACCGCCTCCGCGCCCGATCCGACGCCGCCGAGGACGTAAGCCCCGCAGCGGGGCGCGTCGTCCGGTCGGGCCGCCGGATGGTGGCCGTAGCAGCAACTGACGACGGCGTCCGGCACACTCTGGATGCTCGGTGCACCCATCTGGGCTGCCTGGTCAGGTTCAACGACGCCGAGCAAACGTGGGACTGTCCGTGCCACGGCTCGCGGTTCGCCCTCGACGGCACCGTCCTCGACGGACCTGCCCGGCACGCGCTGCACCCAGTCGAGATTTGAGCCGCGTCAGGCCTGGGCGGATCGAGTCGTCCTGAGCGGTCCGCCGCCGAACGGCACCGACGCTGCTGGCGCAGGTCCCTGTGGGAATTGGTCGTAGCCGCTCATCCGGTCATGAATTGGAGCCACCACGAGTCCCGACGGGCTTCAACAAGTGGCCTTGTCATTGACCGAGGCGAGCAGCCACCTCGGGTGCGACGTCGCTTTCCCCTGTGTCTCCAGCAACGGACGCCGCGAGGCGAACACTGGATGGCATTGCGGGAGCACCGCTCAACAGGCGGGCCGTGGACTACCGCCGGGAACCGGACCGTGTGAACACGGTCGTGACTCGGCCGTCAGCTGGCGCCTGAGCTCGCCGAGCCGGGACGGCTCGAGGAGCGCAGAGGCGTCCGGTGCAACGCGCACCGGCGACCGATGTCAGCTTGAGATTGCTTCGACCAGATCGCCGACCTTGGTCTCGTCGATGTTCCGAGCGACGTCGCCCTGGCTCACTATTCCAATCAGATCATGGCCGTCGATCACGGGGAGCCGCCGCACCTTGTGCTGCTTCATCGTGCGCAGGACCTCGTCGACCGGATCGTCGGCTCCGACCGTGACCGGCTTGCCCTCGGCGAACTCGCCGGCTCGTGTCGCGCGCACGTCCCGGCCATCGGCGACGCACTTCGTCACGATGTCGCGATCAGTGAGCATGCCCTTGAGGCGGTTGTCCTCTCCGCAGATCGGGAGTGACCCGACGTCGAGATCTCGCATCTTGCGGGCCGCCTCCTCCAAGCTTTCGTTCTCGCCGATGCACTCGACTCCGCCTGTCATGATGTCTCGAGCCGTCGTCATCGCGACCTCCTTGTTTGGTTGACTTGCGACGCGGTGATACCCGTAGGAACCGGTCCTGATCCACGACGGCCCTCGCTCTGGTCGGGCGTCTGGCGAGTTGGCCGCTGGGCGGACTCGTGGCCCATGTGAGGTCCGTCAACCACGCCGTCTTCGGCGTCGTCGAGATAGGCGGTGGGGTGTTCGCGGTCATCCATTCAGGTCCGGTCCCGCCTGAGGGAATGTGGCTGACCAGTACCGATCTGGCGTACCCTCTCGAGCCTCCGAAGTCCGGGTCATCTGAGCCTGAGCCAGCCTGATCGGCGGGCGCGCCGGCTTCGTTTCGATGATGCGTGCCTACGGTCTGACCGCTCACCGGTCGTGGACCGGACGACGCCGGTCAGCCGATGGTCGCTCACTCGGCCGCAGGTTCGTGTTGCTCAACCGTTGCTCGTGCACGAGTCGTCGAGCCCGCCCGCCGTCGGAGCCTTCGGCGTCCGAGCCCGCCGTGGCGCTGCTCGGTTGTGCTGTCGGGCATCGAGGGCGTCAGGAGCGGCATGTCCGGGTCGACGATCGCGTCGATGACGAACGGGCGGTCTGCGGCCAGCGCCTCGTCCCACGCCACGGTTCACCAGATCCTCGGCGGCGACCATGAAAAATCCCGGGCCGGCCGCAGTTGTGGGGGAAAGAGATGTCGAGCTCCGTTGAGGGTCTTGCTGTCGAGCTCATCGACGATGGTCGCGGGGGACGGTCCGAGTCGTCGGGGAGGTGGACATGGCGGCGGCGGGGCCGTTGTGCGCCGAGTTGGATCGGGCGATTGAGCGCTTTGCCAGCGACGTGACGGCGAAGGCGAACCTGGGCGCCGTCACGTTCTCGACTCGACGGGTTGAGCACGCTGCTGCGTGCTCACTCCGCGCTTGTCGCGCTTGGTCGGCGCCTCATCGTCGACGCTCCCGCACCGACGGCGACACGCATCTTCGAGCTGACCGATCTGCAGGACACGTTTCAGCTGACGGCCGAGCCCAGCTGACCGGCATACGCCCGGTGGTTCAGCACAGGACCTCGGTCCACACCTGTTTGCCGGCGTACGTGGGACTCCATCCCCACCCGTCACAGACGGCGGCGACAGGACGCAACCCCCAAACACTGTTGACGTGGCCCGGTTGCCGGGCGCGTGGCGGTGACCGTTCGAGGTCGTGGACTTCGGTGCGCGTTTGACCTGGTCCCCGCTGAGCGCCTTTCCCGACGCCCGGAGGTGACCATGCTGAGGCCCTTTACCGAAGCGGCTGGTTGCGCACGTCGGGTCATGCCGGTTCACCGACTGTTGCGTCTCCTTGCCCGTTTGTCGGCTGATGGATCAGAGTGCCTTGGCTCCGATCCTTCGGGCTCGGCGCATCAGAATCCATCCGCCGGCATGAGATGGGAGGCCTCATGACCGGGTGTTGCAGGATCGGTCACTGTGCCGACGCCTACTCCGGTGCCTCGTCGGTGTGGTCGAGGTCACGGCGCCGCAGTGCGAACCCGGCGATGACCAGGAGGGCCCCGACGGCGAGGAAGCCGACGTCCCACCACAGTGGGTCAGCGACATCGTCGCGTACGTGGTGGATGGTGATGAGATGATGGTCGATGACGCCCTCGATGAGGTTGAAGGTCCCCCAACCGGCGAGGAGCAGTCCAACCATGCTGCGCCACGTGACTTGGTAGCCGGCGGAGAGGACGCGCCAGAGCAGGAACAGGCCGACGGTGACGAAGAGCCAGGTGCTGACGTGGAAGAGGCCGTCCCAGAAGGTGTTGTGCTCGAGCGATCGCACGGTGCTGACGGGAAAGGTGGCGTTGCCGTAGTCGGTAAGCATGTGATGCCACTGCAGGATCTGGTGCAGCACGATCCCGTCGATGAACCCGCCCAGGCCAACTCCGAGAGCGAGGCCGGCGAAGGTGAACCGTCGGCGGAGCACCCAGCGCTCTGAGCCGCCGGTTGTGGCCTGCCGATCCGCGCTTGCCTGCTCGGCCCCTTCGGTGGCGGGCGCGACATCCTCCGCGGTCATGTAGAACAATCGACGTCAGATTGCACGTTGGGTGCGTCGGGTTGTCGCGAAGGCCTCGGCAGCGGCCGGCCGGTGAGCACCCGTGAGCCTTTCGAGCTGTGCCGTCGACCGTTCGATGAGCCGATCCAGCTCGGCGGCGTCGAGCTCGCTGCGATCGGCGGTGATGGTGGACAGCGCGTTCCACAGGTTTCGCTTGGTGACCACACCGGCGGCCAGCCCTTCGAGTTCGATCACTCTGCTCGACGGCGAGTAGCGCGTCAGAGTCCCGTTGGTCTTCAAACGGCCGACGAACTCGGCGACAGAACCGAACGCCGACTTGACCCGGCTCGGCTGCACGCCGAGACGCGACATGATCGCCTCGAGCGAGTGGCGGTCCTCGAGGATGTCGCGTTCGAGACTGGCCAGCAGCTGTTCGAGGGCGGGGTTGGCGCGGCGGCAGCGCCGCACCAGGGCTAGTCCGGCCGTCGAGCCGGCGAAGTGATCCTGCAGATAGATCCGCAGCAGCCGGTCGGCGTCGCCCGGTTCGACGTCGTTCGTGACCGCCGGTTCCTCTGATACTGGGCGAAGGGCATGCTCCGAGGCGTTCATCTTGTCCTCCTCGCTCAAACGGTTGGGGTGTCCCGCAGTTCGACCACCGGGTGTTCGCCCTCGGTCTCGTCCCGGTACTCGTGGCCGCTGTGGGCCCGGTTGTCGTCGATGACCATCTCGCTCGGGACGCCGCCGGCGTTGACGACCCCGCGATAGCGGCGCGACCGATGCTCGCTGGGCAGCTCGCCGGCCGGGACATAGTCGAGACCGTCGGTGGCAAGGTCGATCTGGGTGGCGAGGATCTCGCGCACGTAGTTCTTGTTCGGCTCGAACGTGACGGGCGTGTCGGGGAGCGCCTCGGGGAGGATCTCTTCGGGTTCGATGCCCTCGTAGCGGCGCAACAGGTCGCATGCGGCGTGGAGCTGTCCGATCTCCATGTCGAGGTGCAGCTCCCAGATCGACTTGATCCGCCGGTCGTCTTCGTTCTGCAGCATCGACCAGTACATGTAGGTCTCGTTGTACTCGTGGAACACGAGCTGTTTGAGCCACGAGTCGAGCGGATCGAGGAGGGACTCGTAGTGGGTGACGTGCTGCTCTTCGATCAGCGCGATCTCGGCGTAGAGACCGCGGGCGATCGGCTCGATCCAGTCGGCGCCGTGGTTCATGTAGAAGTTCATCGTCTGTTGCTCGGCGGCGACGATCGTCATCACGTGCATCCGCGACAACGGGTCCACGGTGTGGGTTTCGAAGTGGCCACGCACGTCGTCGTGAGGATGGCGGTGCTCGACGATCGTCGGGCGACCCGGCGTGATCTCAGTGAGGCTGCCCGTGAGTTCCGCCGCGTTCTTGCCGTTCAGCAACTCGTACAGATTGGCGTACCGGTAGAGATGGTCGAAGTCCTCCAAGAGGGCGAAGTCCAAGGCCTGCTTGAGCATCGGGTCCGGTTCATGGCGGGCCAACCACGACGTGAGGTCGACGGCCACCTGCTCGTATCCGATGGTCGTCTCCAACGGCGTCTGGTCACCGGGGTTCAACCCGTTGACGACCTTCTGCTGCTGGGCATCGACCCGGCGGGAGAGTGCCAGCGCCCTCTTGATCTCCAAGTTGTCGGTGTGCCGAGCGAACTGGTGGGAGAACATGATCGACTCGACCTCGATCCCGTTCATCAAGATCACCCGGGTGCGGGTGTAGGGATGCACGTCGAGCTTGTCGTAGGGGGCGACGTTCAGCTCGGACCAGTTGCGGAACTGATCCTCGACGGCGATTCCCTTCTCGTCCAACGGGTTCATGACGGCTTCCTTTGCTGCGCCGAGACGGCTGTTCGCAGCTCGTCCTTGGTCATCTGCGAACGCCCGGGGATTTCCAGTTCCTGGGCCTGCGCGTACAGCTCGTCGCGGGTCAGCGCGTCCCCCGGCGCTGTGTCCGGGGACGAGTCCGCGGCGACGCCGTCGGTGCCGGCAAGGCTGAGCAACAGCCGAGCCCGAGTGTCGTGCGCCCACCTATAGTGCTCCTCCTCCTGAGCGAGCACGTCGCTGGTGACGGTCTGCATCCGGCGGCGCAACTCGCCAGGTGTCATCGCCGAGGCCAGCTGGGCGAGCAGCTCCCAGTTGCTGTGATCCTTGGCCTCGGCCAACATCACCGCCTCCAGCATCACCAACTCGGCAGTCATCGGGTCCACCGATCCATCCAGCAGGTAGGTCGACTCCAGCAAGCCGGCGGCAGCCTTCTCGGTCGCCCGCGCCGAGGCGCTGACGTACTGCGGGTCGCCATCGGCCGCGGCAATGAGTTGCTCGAGCCGCTCGACGTGATCACGCGTTTCGGCGCCGAAATGCTCGTACTGGGCGCGCAACTCGGCATCGGCGGTACGCCCGGCCACCGACCGATACAAATGGGTGCCGCAGCGCTCATGGGCCAGACAGGCACTCAACAGGTCCGCCACGAAGGCCGCGTCGAGACCCGTCTCGGCCAGCGCGGTGGTCGAACCGGCGTCGTGCACCCGCCGGTCCGGTGGCACGTACAGAGTCTCGGCCGGCTGGGCGGTGCCACCGGTCTCACTGGTCACAACAGTCGTCACGTCTTCTCTCCTCAAGATCGGTAAGCGGTGGAATCACTGCGGCTAGAACGCCGGCCGGGTGACCTCCAAAGAATCGGACCGCTTGGTCGGCGCATCGTCGGCGACTGACGCACCACGCCACCGCTTTGGTGGCGCCAGCCAGCGGCGCTGGGGGATGCGGCCGCCGAGCAGCGCAGACCAACCCAATGGTGGCCATCGGGTGGTCCGGTGTCAGGGCGTTCGGGTGGAGGTTGAATCCCGGGTGTCGTATCGGGCCTTGTCGTACGGGTCGTTACGACGCTTGAGCCCGGCCAGTCCGGCCAGTCCGGCCAGTCCCAAGAGGCCCCACAGGCCGACCTTGCCGCTGTCACCGTCGTCGTCGGACGAACTCGACTGGGTGGGGGTTGTCGGCGGTGTGGTCGCCTCGGCAACCCCAGCCGCCCCGATCGTGAGCAGCCCGGCCAAGGCCGGAACTGCGTACCACTTCTTCATGCTGATTCCTTCGTTCGACGCTCCTGACAACACGCGACACTGGGAGCCGAACGTTCGTCGGATGCCGACGGGCGATCTCAGGAGCAGGATGGACTGCGTCACCGAGGGCGAGAGCAACGCGTCGGGCTAGTACCACGTCCGAGCCGCCAGCTAGCCACACAATCAGGCGGGAATCGTCGCGTCAGCCGCATTTCACCCTTAGGGGTGGTGGCTGCTTCGCGGCGGGCGCCCACCGAACGACGTGCGGGCGAACCGGGCATGAGCTTCCGGTTGCTCCGAACCAGTCGAAGCCGAAGAGCATGGCCTCCATCGTCCAACGCAACCATCGCTTCTACGTCGTCTCCGTCGCTGTCCGGCGTTCGCCCGGTCCTTCGGTGCTGTCGACGGTCGCGTTCGGGTCGGCATCCTGTGCTCGTTACGGTCGCGTCGGTGACCGACGAGCCACCACCCGAGTTGGAGGCGGAGTCGCTCGCCACGGCGATTCGGCGCCTGCTGCAAGCGGCGCATCGAGTCGAGCCTGATCGCCTGGCAATGCTCGCGGCGGCGGTCGCGGCTCGGTGCGGCGTGACCAACGTTTGGATCTGGTTGGCCGACCATGAACAGCGTTCGCTCGTGCGTATCACTCGAGGCGACGCCACCGAGGAGCTTGAGTTCGGGGAAGCCAGGATCGACATCGACGGCACCGTTGGGGGGCGTGCGTACGTGTCGTCGCAACCGGTCGAGGTCGCACGCGACGGAGGCGTGACGGCGTGGTTACCGCTGATGGACGGCGTTGACCGGATCGGTGTGCTGCAAGTGCAAGTCGCCGACGTCGATGCAACAGCCCGTGAGCTACTCGCCTCCCTGGCCTCCGTGATCGCGGCCGAGGTGACCACTCGTGGCGCGTACGGCGACGTGTTCGTCCGCGCTCGCCGCCGCCATGGGATGGGAGTTGCGGCCGAAGTCATCTTCCAGTTGCTGCCCCCACCCACGTTCTCCACCGGGGACATCACCATCGCCGGCGCGTTGGAGCCCGCGTATCAGGTCGGTGGAGACGTGTTCGACTTTGCCCTCAACACGCCGACACTGCACGTCGCGATCTTCGACGCGGTCGGTCACGGACTGGCTTCGAGCCTGGTGGCGACGCTCGCCATCAACGGCTACCGAAATTCGAGGCGCGCCGGGGCGGCCCTGATCGACACGTACCACACCGTGGACGGCCTGATCGCCGAGCGGTTCGGCGACAACACGTTCGCGACGGGTCATCTCGCCGAACTCGACACGGCAACCGGCGAACTGCACTGGGTCAACGCCGGACACCCTCCGCCCCTGCTCGTTCGCGGCGAACATGTGATCCGCCCTCTGGAGTCACGCCCCCGGCCGCCGTTCGGTCTCGGGAGTCTGGCCCGTCACCGGCGACCACTGGTCGCGGCCGAGCAGCTGCAACCGGGCGACAAGGTGTTGTTCTACACCGACGGAGTCGTCGAGGCCCGCACATCCCAGGGTGTCGACTTCGGGTTGGAGCGGCTGGCCGAGTTCCTCGAACGGGCCGAAGCCTCAGGTCTGCCACCCGCCGAAATCCTGCGCCGACTCTCCAACGCCGTCGTCGACCACCACGGAGGCATCCTTCGTGACGACGCAGCCACCCTGCTCGTGGGCTGGCACCCCCCGGCCGAATGACCAAAGCCCCGCTCGGCGGACCCTCCGTCTTCCGGCCACGGCGGCGGTAGATGTCGCCGATCACTCCGATTCGGTTGCCGCTCCTGATGAAATCGGCACAAAGTGAGCCGTCCCATCAAGAGTTGAGGAAATTCGTCGAACGATGCCAGGTTGACGACGGCGTGTGCGCGGCGGAGCGTTTCGTCGAGGTCGTCGGATCCCGACGTCTGCTCGGTGCCTCTCCAACCAGCGCAAGGGCGATCACCAGGACCCAGTGGTGTCCTGTGCGCGTCGCTCACGTCACTTCCTCTCGGCGCCGCTGGACGCCCGGCGCGGCCGTGGTCGAGCCGCGGTTGCCGGCGGCGGGCGTGGGGTACTGCGGGCATCTCACAACAGTCGTTCAAGGAGGTCGCATGACTGTTCAACACGACCACAGCGGTGCGACCCGGGGTGCGTCCGATCAATCCACTGCCGGCCGGGTGGCCGAGACGGCGATGAGCGAAGTGTCGAACGTGGCCTCGACCGCCACCGGGGGAGCCCGCGATGTGGCGAGTGAGGCTGGTGCGCAGGCCAAGGCGGTGGCGGGTGAGGCCAAGCAGCAGCTCGACCGGCTGATCAGCCAGGGACGCGACGAGGTCCGCGAGCAGGCCGAGCAGCGCAGCTCGCAAGCGGCGGGACAGCTCCGCACGCTGTCTGAGCAGGTCAGTGCCCTCGTCGCGGGCCGGCCCGAGGAGGCGGGGCCGCTGGTGGGGTACGCGAGCGATCTGCAGGGCCAGCTCCGCCGTATCGCGTCCCGGGTGGAGCAGGGTGGAGCGCAGGGCGTGATGGACGACGTCACCCGGTTCGCCCGGCGCCGCCCGGGTGCGTTTCTCGTCGGCGCGGCCGGCGTCGGCTTTCTCGTCGGCCGGCTGGTGCGGGCAGGTGTGGCGAACCAGCGGGAGAACGACCCGTCGACCGGCGAGGCGCTGCCGACTCCGCCGAACGGCCCGGCGTTCGAGGAGTCGAGCTTGCCACCGCCGGTGGGCTCCGCAGGGTCCGCGCGATGAGCAGCACCCCCACGTCCGACCGGATGAACGCCGGGAGTGGCTACGACCCGGCAACGGAGCCGAGGCGGCCGGAGGCGTCGCTCGGCGAGCTGGTGGCGGAGATGACCTCGGACCTCAGCACGCTGTTCCGCAAGGAGATCGATCTCGCCAAGACCGAGGCCCACGAGGAGCTCAAACAGGCCGGCAAGGCCGGCGGGATGCTCGGCGGCGCGGCGGTCGCCGGCTGGTTGGCGCTGTTGCTGTTGTCCCTCGCGCTGGCCTGGTTGCTCGACGAGGTGATGCACATCGCCCTGGCCTTGGCCATTGTCGGCGTGGTGTGGGGGGTGGCGGCCTTCGTCCTTCAGCGCACGGGCCGGGCGGCGCTTGGCCGGGTGCGGGGACTACCGACGACGAGAGACACCCTCAAGGAGGACGTGGAATGGGCCAAAGCGCAGAAGAGCTGAGGCGGGAGATCGAAGACACCCGCGGAGATCTCGGGCAGACGCTCGACGCCATCGGGGACCGGGTCAGCCCGGGCCGGATCGTGGAGCGACGCAAGAACCGGGTGATGAACGGGTTGACGAGCGTCCGCGACCGGGTCATGGGCACGGCGTCAGACACTGGCCACGCCGTCGGGGACACCGCAACTGGCGCGGTCGACACGCTCAAAGGGACCCCGGACGCGGTGATGAAGCAGACCCAAGGCAGTCCGCTCGTCGCCGGGGCGCTCGCGTTCGGTGTCGGGGTCCTGGTGGCCTCCGTCTTTCCGGCGAGCGCCAAGGAGCAAGAGGTCGCCGACCAACTGAAGGAGAAGGCGCAGCCGTTGGCGGACGACCTGAAGCAGACCGGCCAAGAGATTGCCGAGCAGCTGAAGGAACCGGCGCGAGAAGCCGTCGAGAGTGTCAAACAGGCGGCGACGGAGGGCCAGCAGGCCGTCACCGACACCGCCAAGGGCGCCGCCGACTCGACCCGCGACGCGGCGCGCGACGGGACCGAGACCGTCCGCTCCGAGGGCACAGGTGACCGCGACCAGCACACCTCCTGAGCGAACGGCCGCGCCGGTTGAGGACGGGCGTGGCCGGGACGCCGAGGCGCCCCACCACGTTCCCGCCCGCGGGTGGAAGGACGTCCTCGTCCGGGTGAGGGCGGAGTCGAAGAACGATCACGTCGTCCTGCTCTCCGCCGGCGTGGCCCTGTTCGGCCTGCTCGCCTTGGTGCCGGCCTTGATCGCGTTGATGTCGATCTACGGGCTCGTGGCCGATCCGGACACGATCGACGAACAGCTCGTCGACGCGTTGTCTGCCGCGCCCGTGGAGGTGCGCGATCTCGTCAGCCAACAAGTGCGCGACATCGGCGACGCCTCCTCGGGAGCGGTCGTCGCGGTCATCGGCGGTCTCCTGCTCGCCTTGTGGTCCGCTTCCGCGGGCATCAAGAACCTCATCGAGGCGATCAACATCGCGTACGACGAGAAGGAGACACGCGGCTTCCTCAAGCTGCGAGCCCGATCGTTGGCGTTCACGCTCGGGGCCATCGTCTTTCTCGTGGTGGCGTTCGCCGCGATCGCCCTGCTGCCTTCGCTCCTCGGGGCGTCCGACCTGGGCACGGTGGGTCGGGCGATAGTGAACGTCCTCCGCTTCGTCGTGCTGTTTGCCGGGGCGCTGCTCGGTCTCGCCGTCCTGTACCGCTATGCACCCGATCGCCATCAACCGAAGTGGTCGTGGGCGACTCCAGGCGCCGTGTTCGCGGCCGTCGTATGGGTCATCGGGTCGCTGCTCTTCTCGCTCTACACGGCCAACTTCGGGCGGTACAACGAGACGTACGGCGCACTCGGCGCGATCGTGATCATGATCCTGTGGCTGCTCCTGAGCGCGCTCGTCGTGATCCTCGGGGCGGAGCTCAACTGCGAGCTCGAACGACAGACCGTGCGTGACTCCACGACGGGCGCGGAACAGCCGCTCGGCTCTCGGCACGCGTATGCCGCCGACACCGTCGGGCCCGCCACTAGCAGGTCTGTCGTCGAGAGCGGATGAGGGGAATCGAACCCCCGTATTCAGCTTGGGAAGCTGATGTTCTGCCATTGAACTACATCCGCGGGCGGCGCAGAGGCTAGTCGACACCAGGGGAACTCCACGCTGCGGCAGCACGGGACGGTGGGCGGTCCCGTCACTAGTTTGTCCGACGTGATCCGCTGGACGGTGACCCGATGGCCGCGCTGATCCTGCCCGACGACCGGGAGGGGGTCCTCGCGAGCCAGCACCTCACCGCGGCGATCGACGCCGGGGTGATCGATGCCGAGCCGTTCACCATCCCGCGGGCCAACGTCCAGCCGGCGAGCCTCGACCTGCGCCTCGGCGAGGTCGCCTACCGGATCCGCTGCAGCTTCCTGCCCGGACACGCAGACCGTCGAGCAGAAGGTCAAGGACTACATCATCGACGAGCTCGACCTGCACCGCGACGGCGTCGTGCTCGAGACCAACCGGCCGTACCTGATCCCGCTGAAGGAACGCCTCGCCCTTCCGCCCGACGTCCGGGGCAAGACCAACCCGAAGAGCTCGACCGGCCGCCTCGACGTCTTCACCCGCGTGATCACCGACGAGAGCTACCGCTTCGACGAGATCGCCGACGGCTACGACGGGCAGCTGTACCTCGAGGTCGTGCCGCTGTCGTTCGCCGATCCGGGTCCGGGAGGACCTGACCCTCAACCAGCTGCGGCTGTCGGTCGGCCGCGCCGGAGCTGGACGACGACGAGCTCCGCGCGCAGCCATGGCGAGCAGCCGCTGCTCTTCGCGCGACGGCGAACCGGTCGCCGCCGACGACCTCGCCCTCGCCAACGGCATGTTCCTCAGCCTCGACCTCCGCGGCGACGAGTCGGGCCGCGTCGGCTACCGGGCCCGCGACAACGCCCCCCTGCTCGACATGACCAGCGCGCGGGCCGGTCGACCCGGAGCCCTACTGGGAGCCGGTGCAGCCGCGAGGACGGCGACCGGGTCGTCCTCACGCCCGCAGCGCTTCTACCTGCTGATGTCGGACGAGGCGGTGCGCGATCCCGCCGACGCTGGCCGCGGAGATGACCGCCTACGACCCGACGAGCGGCGAGCTGCGCACGCACTACGCCGGTTTCTTCGACCCGGGCTTCGGCTACGACGCCGACGGCGAGTTCCACGGGCTCGCGGGCCGCGCTCGAGGTGCGGGCCCACGACGTGCCGTTCATGATCGAGCACGGCCAACGGGTCTGCAAGCTCACCTTCGAGCGCATGCTCGAGCCGCCCGCGACGTTGTACGGACGCGACGTCGGCTCCTCGTACCAGCTCCAGCAGGACACGTTGAGCAAGCACTTCCAGCGCCAGTAGCGCGGGCAATCCAGACGGCCGCCGGCGCCGAACAAGTCTCGATGGCGCCGCCGGCCATCACCAGATCGTCGTGATCGCCGATCGAGCCCCCGCTTCCCGGAGCCCGCGGAAACCCAGCGTGGCAGCGAGGGACCGAATCCCTCGGTCCCTTGCTGCCGCGGCGCGACTCGGCTCCAATCCGACGGTCGATCGGCTCCGAACCAGGGGCGTGATGCTCACTGCGCCCTCCGTGCTCGCCGTGCCGGGCGGATCGTGGGCGACGGTGTGCATGCCCCGACGAGTCAAGTTCTGGCAAATTGATCGGTGCGTGGACGACCTGGAGACCTGCATCGGGCGGGTGGCGGCGGGTGACCAGGCCGCGTTCGCCACGATCTACGACCAGCTCGCTGCCACGGTCTTCGGCGTCGCCCGGCGGGTGCTGCGGGACCCGAGCCAGGCCGAGGAGGTCACCCAGGAGGTGTTCACCGAAGTCTGGCGCCAGGCCACCCGGTTCGATGCCAGCCGCGGGAGCGTCCGGACGTGGGCGCTGACGATCGCTCACCGACGGTCGGTGGACCGGGTCCGCAGCGAGCAGGCGCACCGTGACCGCCAGACCCGCACCGCCGCGGTCGACGCGACCGCCGACCCGAGCCCGGAGGACACCGCCGTCGACGCCGAGGACCGGACGAGGGCGCGGGCGGCAATGGCGGAGCTGTCCGACGCCCAGCGGGAGGCGCTCGAGCTGGCGTTCTACGACGGGCTCACCCACGTCCAGATCGCCGAGCGCCTGGGCATCGCCTTGGGCACGGTGAAGACGAGGATCCGCGACGGACTGATCCGGCTCCGGGCCACAATGGGGGTGGGCCCATCATGAATTCGATGAACGGCGAAGACCAACTGCGCGAGCTGCTCGCTCTCGAGGCCGTGGGCGCGCTGAGCGACGCCGAGCGGGCCGAGCTCGACGTCGCCATCGAGGACCGCCCCGACCTGCGCGACGAGCTGGAGTCGCTGCGCGCCGCCGCGCTGACCATGGCCGACGCCGTCAGCGAGCCGCCTCCGTCGGAGATGCGCGGGCGGGTGCTCGACGCGATCACGACGGTGCCCCAAGAGCCGGCGCTCTCGGCGCCGGCTCCGGCTGCATCACCGGTGGCGCCGGAACCCGTCGCACCGGTCGTCCCGATCACCGCCGCCCGCCGTCACCGCTGGCGGTGGGGGGCCGCGGCCGTCGCCGCGGCAGCCCTCGCCATCGGCGTGATGGTGGTGTCTCCTTTCGCCGGCGACGACGCCGGCAACCACATCGCCGATGTGCTGGACAATCCCAGCCGCACGATCGAGCTCACCGGCGACCTGTCCGGGCTGCGCCTGGTGTACTCGGAGGCCGTCGGCTCCACCGTGTTGGAGGGCGTGGGAGTCAGCGCACCCGAGGGCGACGACGTCCTCGAGCTGTGGCGCGTCGCCGGGACCGTGCCCGAACCGGTCGTGCGGGAGTTCCGGCCCGAGGACGACGGCAGTGTCGCCGTCCTCATGGAGGGCCTCGATCCCGGCGACGACGTCTTCGCGGTGACGGTCGAGCCCGCCGGCGGGAGTGACCAACCAACCAGCGAACCGGTCGCCGTCACCGCCTAATCTCGGCCCCATGATGGTCGCCGAGACGATCGCGCCACTGCTCGCCGCCGTGATCGGCGACGGCTCACCCGTGCGCATCGAGTTCTGGGACGGGAGCAGTCTCGGGCCGCCGCCGGGCGACCCGGAGTCGCCGGGCACGCTCCGCGTGCTCAACCGCCGACGCGGTCCGGCGCATGCTCTGGAGCCCCAACGAGCTCGGCCTCGCCCGCGCCTACGTGGCCGGTGAGCTCGAGGCCGACGGCGACGTGTTCGCCCTGCTCGAAGCGCTGCGCGGCAACGCGCCGCACAGCCTGCGCTACGGCCTCTCGGCCGCCCCACTGGCCGCGAACGCGGCCCGGCGCCTCGGGCTCGTCGGGCGACCCCCGAAGCCGCCCCCCGAGGAGGCGCGCCTCCACGGCTGGCTCCACACGCGGCGCCGGGACGCCGACGCCGTCGGCCACCATTACGACGTCGGCAACGACTTCTACCGCCTCGTGCTCGGACCGTCGATGACCTACTCGTGTGCCCGGTTCGCCGAACCGGACTTCGATCTGACCGCGGCCCAGGCTTCCAAGCACGACCTGATCTGCCGCAAGCTCGGGTTGCCCGAGCAGGCCGGTGCCCGGCTGCTCGACGTCGGCTGCGGGTGGGGGTCGATGGTCATCCACGCCGCCGCTCACTACGACGTCACCGCCGTCGGCATCACGATCAGCCGCGCCCAGGCGGACCTGGCGCGCAAGCGGGCCGCCGAGGCCGGCGTGGGCGACCGGGTCGAGATCCGGCTGCAGGACTACCGCGAGCTCGGCGCCGAACGGTTCGACGCGATCTCGTCGATCGGCATGTCCGAGCACGTCGGGGCGAAGAACCTCGTGAAGTACTACACGATCCTGCACGACGCGCTCCGGCCGCAGGGCCGGCTACTCAACCACGCGATCAGCTCGGTCGGCGGCTCGCGGATGGGACGCGCGTCGTTCATCGGCCGGTACGTGTTCCCGGACGGCGAGCTGATCGACGTCGGCCGGTCGATCGAGGCGATGGAGCAGGCGGGGTTCGAGGTGCGCGACGTCGAGTCACTGCGCGAGCACTACGCCCGCACCCTGCGGGCATGGGTCGCCAACCTCGAGGAGCACTGGGACGAGGCGGTCGGCCTCGTCGGCGCGCGGCGCGCCCGCGTGTGGCGCCTCTACATGGCCGGCTCGGCGGTCGGGTTCACCGACGGCGGGATCAATGTCCACCAGGTGCTCGGAGTCGTCCCGACCGAGGACGGCGACAGCGGCATGCCCGCCACCCGCCGCAGTTGGGACACCCAACCCCCGTCAGAGTGAGCGAATAGGACCGGATCGGGCTAGTTCGCTCACTGGGACGGCGGGGTGTCGGCCGAGAACGGGACCATCGGCCGGTCGAACTCCCGCTCGCCCGTCTCGATCGCGTCGAGCAGGTGGATCGCGATGTCGGCGACCTTGATCTCGTCGCCCGCCCCGACGGCCTTGGTGCCGTCGTCGAGCATGATGTAGCAGAACGGGCAGGCGGTGGCGATGCGGGTGGCGCCGGTCGCCAACGCCTCCTGCGAGCGCTCCTCGTTGACCCGCGTCCCGACGGTCTCCTCCATCCACATCCGCGCCCCGCCGGCGCCGCAGCACATCCCCTTGGTGCCGTTGCGCGGCATCTCGACGACCTCGATCCCCTTGATCGACCCGACCACCCGGCGGGGGGCGAGGTACACGTCGTTGTGCCGGCCGAGGTAGCACGAGTCGTGATACGTCAGCCGCTCCTCGAGCGTGGCCTGACTGACGTCGAGCTGTCCGCTGGCGACGAGCGACTCGAGCAGCTGGGTGTGGTGGATCACCTCGTAGTGCCCGCCGAGCTGGGGGTACTCGTTGAGCAGCGTGTTGAAGCAGTGCGGGCACTGGGTGATGATCTTGCGCACGCCCATCCCGTTGAGCATCTCGATGTTGGGCAGGGCGAGCATCTGGAACAGGTACTCGTTGCCCGACCGCCGGGCGGGATCGCCGGTGCACATCTCCGACGGCCCGAGCACGGCGACGTCGATCCCGGCCCGGCGGAGCAGCTTCGCCATCGCCTGGGTGACCCGCTTGTTCTTGTCGTCGAAGCTGCCCGCGCAGCCGACCCAGTAGAGGTACTCGGCGGTGAGCGGCTCGCCCGGCTCGACGACCTTCACGTGTTCGAGCCCCGGCCCCTTCGCCCAGTCGCCGCGGTCTCCCTGGCTCATCGCCCACGGGTTGCCCTGGTTCTCCATCCCGCGGTAGGCGGTGCCCAGCTCGGTCGGGAAGTTCGACTCCATCAGCGCCAGGTACCGGCGCATGTCGAGGATCTTGTCGAGGATCTCGATGTGGACCGGACAGACCTCGTCGCAGGCCCGGCAACTCGTGCACGCCCAGAGCTCCTCCGGCGTGATCCGCTCGAACAGCGAGTTGGCGCCGATCGTGATCTCGGCGTCGGTGCCGAGCGGCGGCGACACGACCGGGTCGCCGGTGGCCGCCATCACCTCGCCCGTCTTGAGCACGATCTCACGCGGGTCGAGCGGCTTGCCGGTGGCATGCGCCGGGCACACCGCCGTGCACCGGCCGCACATCGTGCAGGCGTCGGTGTCGAGCAGCTGCTTCCACGTGAAGTCCTCCACCACCGACGCGCCGAACGTCTCGAGCTCGGTCTCGGTGAGGTTGGGCAGCGGCTTCATCGCCCCCTTCGGGCGGTCGTGGTAGCGCAGGTACATGTTCAGCGGCGACGTGAACATGTGGCGCAGCATCGTCAGGGGCAGGATGGCGAGGAAGGCGACGAACGTGGCGACGTGGCCGATCCACCACCAGGTGTGCCACGTGTCGAGCGTCGATGCGGACCACCCGTCGACGAGCTGGCTCAGCGGATAGCCGACGAAGCTCCACTTCTCGAAGCTCATGTTCTCGCCGGAGGCGGTGCCGAGGGCGATGCGGAACATCTCCGCCCCGAAGCCGCTCAACCCGATGAGGAGGAAGACGCCGAGGATCACGGCGTGCTCGGGCTTGGTCTTGATCCGGATGCGGTACGGGCGCTGGACGTAGCGGCGGGCGAGCGCCCACAGCACACCGACCACGAACACCACGCCGGCGGCGTCGCCGACGGCGGCGTACGCCTGGTACGTGCGGCCGTGGAGGAACTTGGCGCCCTCCGGCAACTGGTGGTCGACCTCCAGGACCGTGGTGACGGCGAGCAGCACGAGGAAGCTGAAGTAGATCAGCGAGTGCATCAGGCCGGCCGCGGGGTCGCGCAGCAACGTGCGCATGTAGACGCCGGCGCGGAAGTCGCCGAAGCGCCGGGGCGCGTTGGCCGTGGTTGTCCGGCGGGTCGGCGCGGCCCGGCCCCGCTCCCAGTTCTTCACCCGGTCGGCGAACCGGAACGCCCCCCAGGCCAGCATCAGCGGGATCACCGTGTAGAAGGCGAGCTGGAGCGGCCCGGGGACGTTGACGAACACCTGGCGGTGGATCGGGCTGTCGTCGTGCCAGTCGGTGATCTGGGGCACGATCCCGGACAGCACCGTGAACACGGCGATCGCGATGCCGAGCCCGATGACCAGGTGACGCGGCCGCATGCCGCGCACGCTAATCAATCGGCGTTCTTGCAGTCAGATGTTGGGCCAGAGCGCAACGATCAGCGGCAAGAACGACGATGTCAGCCGTAGTAGTCGCGGTCGAGCTGGCGGATTCGTCCGGCCAGGCTGGCCAGCAGTTTGTGGCCGATCGTCGGCACGTCGTCGATCACGGCGATGAAGTGTCGCTGGGCGACGACGAACAGCGTGCAGTCCGTCTCGCAGATCGCCGTCGCCGTGCGGGGGCCGTGATCGAGGAGCGACAGCTCGCCGACGATCGCGCCGGGACCGAGCGTCGCCACCTTGCGCCCGTTGCGCTTCACCGTCACGGAACCGTCGAGGATGACGAACGCCTCCCGCCCGGTCTGCCCCTGGTCGACGATCAGACTGCCCGCGGTCATTTTGATCTCGTCGCCCGAGCGGGCGATCCGTTCGAGCTCCTTGCGCGTGCAGCCGGAGAACAGGGACACGTTGCGAAGGTGATCGACGTATGCCTTCTTGCTGGCCATCGCCGTGATGCTAGATGGCGGACGGAGGCCCGCTCGCAGGCGGCGGCCTGCGTGGCCGGGGAACGCAATTGCGTCAGGTGCCGGCCTGGCGAGCGACGGCTTCGGCGGCGGCGGCGATCGCCTCGGCGTCGCCGAGGTACTCGACCGACTTCACCCGCAGCCGGTCGTCGAACTCGTAGCGCCGGGGGACGCCCGTGGGGATGTTGATCGCCGGGATCTCTTCGGGGCTGACGCCCTCGAGATGCATCAGCAGGGCGCGCAACGAATTGCCGTGGGCGGTGACGAGTACGTCCAGGCCGCCGAGCAGCTGGGGCGCGATCACGTCGTACCAGTACGGGAGGACCCGGGCGACGACGTCACGCAGGCACTCCGACGCCGGCAACACGTCGGGCGGGAGCAACCGGTAGCGGCGGTCCTGCGACGGGTGCTCGGGATCGTCGGCGGCGAGCGGGGGTGGCGGCACGTCGAAGCCGCGCCGCCAGAGGAACGTCTGCTCGGCGCCGTGGCGCTCGGTGGTCTCCCGCTTGTCGAGGCCCTGCAGCGCGCCGTAGTGGCGTTCGTTGAGCCGCCAGTGCCGCTGTACCGGGAGCCACCCCTGGCCCATCTCGGCGAGGGTCAGCGTGTGCGTGTCGACGGCGCGGATCAGCACCGACGTGTGGGACGTGTCGAAGAACAGGCCCGCTTCGGCCATCGTGCGCCCGGCGGTGCGGGCCTCCTCCTCGCCCTGGACGGTGAGCGGGACGTCGTGCCAGCCGGTGAACAGGTTCTCCAGGTTCCAGGTGCTCTGGCCGTGGCGCAGGGTGACGAGCGTCCCGGGGTCCTTCATGGCGCCGAGCGTAGGGGTACGACGGCGGTGCCGGGCCCGCGTCGAAGCACTATCGTCCGCCCCATGAGCATCTCGAACGAGGACATCAAGGCGGACTGGGAGCTCGGCGACACCATCACCGTGAAGATGGACGGCGACGAGGACGGCACCGATGGCGATGGCGCCGACGGCGACGGCGACGCGTCCGACGGGGATGGCTCCGACGGTGACAGCTCCGACGGTGACGGTGACGGGACCGACGGTGACGGCGGTGACGCCGACGGCGCCGACAGCTGAGCACCGCTGACATCCCCGGCACGTGGGTCACGTGCCGGCTCCCCCATCTCGACGCCCCCGGCCTCGGTGACCTCGTCCAGGACCCGGACTGCTTCGTCGCCTCGGATCTGTTCCGCCTGCCCGTGGTCTCGTCGGGTGCGGCGGCCCGGCGCGATCCCGCCCGGTTCGCCCGCACCAACGCGCTGTGGACCGACGTCCTGACGCGCGGCACCCGTACCCCGTCGTTCCGGCTCGTGAGCCAGGGAGCGACGCTCCCGGCGGCGAGCTACTGCCGCACGGCGGGCGTCGGCAACCACACGATCACGGACGTGATCCAGCCCAACCGGGTGCTCGAGCTGTATGCCGGCGGGGCGACGATGGTGCTCCAGGGACTCCAGCTCACCGATCCCGTCCTCGCCCGGTTCGCCAACAACCTCGCTCTCGCCCTCGACCACCCGGTGCAGGTCAACGCTTACCTCTCGCCCGCCGCAGCACGCGGGCTCGAGCTGCACTTCGACTTCCACGACGTGTTCGTGGTGCAGCTGGACGGAGCCAAGCGCTGGCGGGTGTGGGAACCGCTGCCGCGCACACGCGACCCGATCCGCGGGACGGCGAAGATCCCGCTGCCCACACTCGACGAGCTCGGTGAGCCGCAGCTCGACCTCACCCTGACGAGCGGCGACTGCCTGTACCTGCCCCGCGGGTTCCCGCACGCCGCCGAGACCGTCGACACCTCCTCGTCCCACCTGACGGTCGGGCTGCTGGCGATCACGTGGCAGCGGGTGGTGCGCCACGCCCTCGACGCCACCGTCGCGGCCGGCGGGTTCAACGCATCGGTTCCGGCGGGGAGCCTCGATGCGGTGGGTGCCGAGCCGCCGGACCCGGCACTGATCGGCGAGCACCTCGATCCGGCGCGCCTCCGCCCGTGGCTCGCCAAGCAGATCTGGCACCGCCAGCCGGCGACCCGGCTGCGCCCGCTGGCGCCGCCGGCCATCGCCCTCGACACTCCGGTCGACGTCCCGCCCGGCCCGCTGCTGTGGCTGGCGCCGAAGCCGGGACCTGACGGGTGCCGCGTCGAGCTCGGCCTCGGCGACCGGGAGCTCGACCTTCCGTCCGAGGCCCACCCGTTCCTCGCTGAGCTGCTCGCCCGCCCGGCCTCGTTCGTCGCCGCATCGGCCGGCGGCGAGCTCGACGAGGCGTCACGTCTCGTCGTGCTGAACCGCCTCGCCGCCGAAGGAGTGGTCGTCCCTGCCCGGTAGCAGCCGTTTCGAGTGTGCGATCGCCTCCGCCGAGCGCGCCGAGCCCGTGTGGGCGACCGCGTCGCAGGTGAAGGCGTGGCTCCTGATCGAGGTGCACGGGTCGTGGGGCCGCGACGCCGTCGACGACTCCGAGCTCGGCCCCCACGCCCCGAAGGTCTGGCGCGACGCGATGCGCGCCCGGGGCGTTCGCGTCATCACGATCCGTCGCGACCTGGAGACCCACCACCACGAGTCGACGCCCGGGGTGCGCCTCGTCCACGTCGTCGGCGGTCGCCCGGGCGTGACGCCGGCGCGGGCGTGGCGGATGATGGTGGGCGATCTGCATCAGGTCGTGACGGCGACCGAGTCGCTGGCAACCGACGGGGTGATCGGGCCGGGGTGGGAGGACGACCCCGAGCCGTACGCGCTCGTGTGCACCAACGGGCGCCACGACGCGTGCTGCGCGACGTTGGGCCGCCCGCTGGCGCGCGCCCTGCGCCGCTCGGCGTGGGCGGCGCGGCTGTGGGAGTGCTCCCACATCGGTGGCGACCGGTTCGCCGGCAACCTGCTGTTGCTCCCCGAGAGCCTGTACTTCGGGCGGTGCGACGAGGCGGGCGGCGAGCAGGTGCTGGCCGCGTTCGACGACGGCCGCATCGACCTCGCCCACTACCGGGGCCGGTCGACGCAGAGCCTCGTCGAGCAGGCGGCGGAGCACTTCGTTCGCACGCAGTTCTCGCTCGACGCGATCGACGCCATCGCCCGCGTCGAGTCGCTCGGGAACGGCCAGGTGTCCGTGCGCCTCGCGGGGGAGGACGGCTCGCTCGTCGTCACCGTCGGGCGTGCCCGCGTGCCGGCGCCGACGCCGCTCACGTGCAAGGGCGCCGAGGGACTGACCTATCCGGCGTTCGAGCTGGCGGCGATCGAGGACGGGACGTGAACCGCGAGGTGCCCGATGCTCGGGTAGCTGACGACCACGCCGTCGGCGTCGAACTCGATGTGCTCGACGAACGCGCCGGACTGGAAGCGGATCTGTGCTCCACCGCCGGCCACGGCCACGCCTGACTCGTAGCGCTGCACCGACCGCTCCACCTCCAGCTCGGGGACGGCGACCCACGCCATCGTCAGCTCGGCCCACCGGTGCTCGCCGAGCCGCGACGCGTCGAGCATCTGCTCGCGCAGCACTGGCATCGTGTTGGTGACCGGGCACAGGGCGAGGTCGCAGTCGAGCGCGTCGGCGAGGTCGGCGTGTCGGCGGTCCGTGACGCGCGGATCCTCGCCACCGCTCGCATCGAGCAGCCGTGACGTCCAGTTGCCGCGCTCGTCGCGGTGCAGCGTGAGCGCCCGCCACCACCCGTCGCCGTCGACGCGCACGTCGAGCTGTCGCGTGATCCAGCGCGGGTCGGTGCGCAGGTGAAAGGTGAGGGCGTAGTCGGCCGTGGTGCTGGTGCCGTGGGCCGAGAGCCGGTCCGCGTCGAGTCGCAGGTGGGCCACGTCGATCCGTTCCGGGTCCGGTCCCGTCCACGCGACCATTCTGTTACCAGTCATAGGGGACGACAGTAACGAACCTCGTTCCGCCCGTGCAACCGTCTATTTGTTACGGTGGTTGCATGCAGTCCAGTGCCGCTCCCGGCGAGCTCGAGCAGATCCGCACGTTCCTGAACACGTGGTGGATCCCCAACGACACGCGCGAACCGGTCGACGAGCTCGCCGCGCTGGCCACCGATCCACGGCGTTGGTCACGGGCATTGCCTTCGGTCCCGTGGCCGGAGCGGAGGCGCGGACTGTCGACCCTTCGTGACCAGTTGCGTGACGCCCTCGGCCAGACCCACGTGGTGGCGTTGCAACCGGTCGTCGACGCCCACCGGTGGCATGTCGAACTGACCGGCACGGGGCGGTCCGTGCGGATCGTCCCGGACCGGGTCACGACGGTCTCGATCATCGTCTCGATCGTCCTCGAGGCGGTCGCCGCCGGGTGGTGGCACCGCCTGCGGGCGTGCCCGGACTGCGGGTGGGTCTTCTACGACTCGAGCCGCAACGCCCGCCGCACCTGGTGCTCGATGACGGCGGCGGGCGGCGCCCGCGGCTGTGGGAGCATCGCCAAGACCCGCGCCTACCGCGCCCGTCACGCCGCCGGCTCGGCGCGATGACGCTCCACGGCTGGGCCGCGGAGCACGACGACCTCGCGGCCTGGATCCGGGACCGGGTCCGTGGCCACTTCGACCCGGCGCGGTCGCTCGGCCGGACCCCGTCGGCGGCGGACGTCGCCGGCCTGCGGGCGATCTCCGCCGGTGGGCTCGGCGTCACCGACGCGGTCCGCCTCGTCGACGAGCTGCTCCTCCCGAACAACCTCGGTCTCGACCACCCCCAGTTCCTCGCCTACATCCCCGCCGCGCCCGCCACCACGGCGGCGTTGTTCGACGCGGTCGTCGGCGCGTGGTCGTTCTCCGGGGAGAACTGGCAGGAGGCGGGCGGAGCCGTGGCCGCCGAGAACGCCGCCCTCGAGTGGCTGACCGGGCTCGCCGGCCTGCCGGCGGACTCCGGCGGCTGCTTCGTCGCCGGTGGCTCGGCGGGGAACCTCAGCGCCCTCGCCGTCGCCCGCGAGACGTGGCGGGCCGAGCACGGCCGCCGAGATCGGTTGGCGGTGGCGTGCGCTGGGTCGGTCCACTCGTCGGTCCGCAACGCCGCTGCCCTCCTCGACCTCGACGTGATCGAGGTCGACGGCGACGAGCGCGAACGCCTCACCGGCTCGGCGCTGCGCCAGACGATCACGGGACTGCGCGGCGTTGCTGTACCGGCGGCCGGCGCTCGCCGCCGCGGTCCATCGGCAGTCGGCCGGGTACCTCGAGGCGTTCGGCGACGAGCACATCAACCCGTCCGACCTCGCCTTCCACCTCACGCGGCGGACCCGTGGCGTGCCGTTCTGGTTCGCCCTCGTCGTGCACGGCACCGACGCCGTGGTCGCCGCCGTGCGGGCCGGGATCGACCTGGCCCGGCGGGCCGCTTCGATGGTCGCCGCCATCGGCGACCCCGTGCGCCTGGTGATGGAGCCGCAGCTCTCGGTCGTGCTGTTCGAGCGGCTCGGGTGGGAGCGCACCGACTGGTACGCCTGGGCGGAGCAGGCCTTCGTCGATCAGCTCGCGTTCGTCACGCCGACGACCTGGCGCGGTCGCCCGGCCGGCCGGCTGGTCTTCGTCCACCCCGACACCGACCTCGAGGCCGTGGCCCGGCTCCTCCACCGGCTCAGCGAATAGCCCGACTGCCACGTACCGTGGCCCCGATGCGAGCACCGGCGATCGAGCGGGGGACGGCCCCGACCGCGGCGGCGGTACTCGCCCTCGACGGCTACCGCCGGCTGTTCATCAGCGCCGCGATCGTCATCTTCGGCGTGATGGGCCAGGCGGTCGCCCGCGCCTGGCTGGCTCGCGACCTGACCGGCAGCAACGCCGGCCTCGGCGGTGTGATGCTCGCCTTCGGGGCGGCGATGCTGCTCGCCACGCCGGCCGGTGGCGTGGCCGCCGACCGGTTCTCCAAGCGCAAGGTCGTGCTGTTCGCCGTGATCGCGCTGAGCTGCTCGTCGGCCGCCATCGGGGTCGCCGTCGTCGCCGACGTCGTGCGCTACTGGATGCTGCTCGCCGTCTCGGTGATCCAGGCCACCGCGTTCGCCTTCTACCTGCCGGCCCGGATCGCGTTCATCGCCGAGCTCGTCGCCGTCGAGCAGATCGGGATCGCCATCGTCGTGACCCAGACGGCGCAGGAGGCGATGCGTGTGATCGCCCCCGCCCTGGCGGGCGTGCTGATCGGCGTGAGCTGGTTCGGTGTCGGCGGTGTGTTCCTGCTCGCCGGCGCCGCCAGCGCGCTCTCGGCGATGGTCGTGACCGGGCTCCCGGCGGGAAGGCCACTGGTGCCCTCGACGCGGTCGCCGATCGCCGAGATGGTGGACGCGATCGGGTACGTGCGCGCCCGCCGGGAGCTGTCCCTCGTCGCCCTCACGACGATCGGGGTCGTCGTGATCGGCTTCCCGTACCTCATCTTCCTGCCCGCCCTCGCCGACGAGCGCTACCACGTCGGCGCCGGCGGCTACGGCCTGATGGCCGGCGTGGCCGGTCTTGGGGCGGTGATCGCCGGGCTGGTCACGCCGCGGGTGCCGTGGATCGTCACTCGCCCGTGGCGGGTGATCGGTCTGGCGGGCGGCGTGCTCGGCATCTCGCTCGGCGCCCTCGCTTTCGCCGCCGACCTGTGGCACGCGCTCCTCATCCTGCTGGTCGTCGGGGCGTCCGGACTCGTGTTCCAGACGTCGACCCAGGCCCTCATGCTGACGATGTCGGACTTCCAGTACCACGGCCGGATGCAGAGCATGGTGGTGCTCGGGTTCAGCGGCTTCGGCCTCGCCGCCCTGCCCTTCGGCGCATTCGCCGACGCCACGTCACTGCGGTTGACGCTGTTCCTGATGGGCACGCTGGTGTTCGCCGTCAGCACCGCGTTCGCGGTCACCCGGCGCCGGCACCGGCGCCAGCTGGTCGGCTTCGAACCCGCTTGAGCGCCGGGTGCTCAGGAAGTCCAGTCGACGCCGGGGAACGTGGCGACCCAGTGCTCGGCGATGCGGCCGTCCTCGACGCGCTGGATGAGCAGCCACGTGACGATCGAGCGCTCGCCGGTCTCGCGGTTGATGCCCCGGCTGGTGGCCCGCGTCCACACCCGATCGCCGGCGACGACGCGGTCCTCGATCACGGTCTCGGCGCGGGACAGGACGCGCTGGAACTCCGACAACCGACCCTTGTAGGCCCGCAGCCCGACCCGTTCGGTGCCCGTGCCGGTGTGGCGGATGAAGGGATCGGTGCAGATCTCGTCGAGCGCGTCGAGCTTCCCGTCGCGCCACACGTCGTCCCACCACCTTTGACTGACGGCGAGCACGTCACGGTCCCCCGACTCGTCCACGCGCCGAAGTGTAGGTGGCCGTCCGGTTGTGTCAGGCTGGCCGACAATGAGCGAGCGCAGCGAGCGAATCATCATTACGGCGCGAAGCGGTCATGGGTGCGCCGCCCGTCGGCCAGGTCGAGTCGTGCAAGAGGCCATGGCGCACCGATGAGCGTCGAACTGGCCGGTACTGGGATTTGGAGTGGGGCGCTGCGTCGCGGCGACCCCGCCGAGGTCGCCGACGTGGCGTCCGAGGTGGACGAGCTCGGCTACTCGGCGGTGTGGATCGGCGACGTCGGCGGAGATCTCTGGGGCTGCGTCACCACGCTCCTCGAGGCGACCGAGCGGGCGATCGTGGCCACCGGCATCGCCAACATCTGGATCCGCACGCCCGAGGACACCGCCCATCAGCACGCCACGCTCAACGCGGAGCACGGCCACCGCTTCCTCCTCGGCATCGGGGTCAGCCACGGACACCTCGTCGAGGGCGTGTTCGGGCAGGAGTACCGACGCCCGTTGGCCCGCTTGGGGCAGTTCCTCGACGGGCTCGACGAGGCGGAGGTCCCGGTGCCCGTCGACGAGCGGGTGATCGCCGCCCTCGGCCCGAAGGCGCTCGCCCTGGCCGGCGAGCGGAGCGCCGGCACGCACCCCTACCTGACATCGCCCGAGCACACCGCGACGGCGCGGGAGGCGCTCGGTGCCGGCGCCGTCGTCGCCCCCGAGCAGGGCCTGATCCTCGAGACCGACCCCGACCGGGCGCGGGCGATCGGCCGCCAGTTCCTCTCCCGCTATCTCGAGGCGCCGAACTACACCAACAACTTCCGGCGGCTCGGGTTCTCCGAGGAGGACATCGCCGGCGGCGGCAGCGACCGCCTCGTCGACGCCCTCATCGCGTGGGGCGACGAGGACGCCCTCGCCGCCCGCGTGCAGGCGCACCGCGACGCCGGGGCCAGCCACGTCTGTGTGCAGGTGCTCACCGCCGCCGAGCAGCCCCCGTTCCCCCGTGAGGAGTGGCGCCGGCTCGCTCCCGTGCTCACCTCGTGACGTACGAGTTCGACCGCTTCCTCCGCTACGACGAGCTCACCGCCTGGATCGACGAGCTCGCCGCCGCCCACCCCGACCTCGTCACCGTCGAGTCCTACGGTCGGAGCCACGAGGGCCGCGACCTGTGGCTGGTGACGGTCACCGACGGCGCGACCGGCGCCCATGACACCAAGCCGGCCCACTGGGTCGACGCGAGCATCCACGCCGTCGAGCTGACCGGCACCGTCGCCGCCTGCTACCTCCTCCACCACCTCGTCGAGGGCCAGGCCAACGAGGACCCCACGGTGCGCGAGGCCCTCGCCACGCGCACGTTCTACGTCGCGCCGCGGGTCAACCCCGACGGCGCCGAGTGGGCGCTCGGCGACCCGCCCCGGTTCCGTCGCTCGAGCACGCGCCCGTGGCCGTGGACCGACGCCCACCGGTGGCCCGGCGCCCACGCCGAGGACGTCGACGGCGACGGTCGCGTCCTCCAGATGCGGATCGAGGATCCCGACGGCGCGTGGATGCCTCACCCGGACGACGCCCGGCTGCTGATCCCCGTGCCCGTGTCCGGACCGCCCGCGGGGACGACCCGCTACCGCCTCCTCGACGAGGCGACCGTGGTCGACCACGACGGGTTCACGGTGCCCTCGCCTCGCCCGCCCGAGGGCCTCGACCTCAACCGCAACTTCCCGGCCGGGTGGTCGACCACCGTGCGCGGTGCCGGCGATCATCCGCTGTCCGAACCCGAGATCGACGCCCTCGTTCGGGCCATCGTCACCCGCCCGAACATCTGCGGCTACAACGCCTACCACACCGCCGCCGGCGTGATCCTGCGGCCGTCGTCGATGCACCCCGACTCGACGCTGCCCCCTGGGGACGTGTGGGTCTGGAGGCAGCTCGGCGAGCAGGGCACGGCCCTCACCGGATACCCGGTGCACTCGGTCTACGAGGACTTCACGTGGGACAAGTCCGACACGATGAGCGGCGCGTCCGACGACTGGGCCTACGAGCACCTCGGCGTGTTCTCGTGGACGACCGAGTTCTGGGACGTCGTCCACGCCGCGACCGGCACCAGGCAGGCGACCGACTTCTGGTACTTCGGGCCGACGGACGAGCAGGCGCTCGCCGTGCTGCGGTGGGTCGACGAGCACGCGCCTGACCAGTACGTCGACTGGTATCCGTTCGACCACCCGCAGCTCGGGCCGGTCGAGCTCGGCGGCTGGCACTACCTCGGGGTCTGGGCCAACCCGCCGCCCGACCGCCTGCGCGACGAGGTCGCCCCGCACGCCGCCTTCGCCGTGGTGCAGGCGCTGGCCGCGCCGTGCCTGCGCGTCCGCCACCAGCGGGTCGTCGACCTGGGCGGCGGCACGTGGCGGGTCGAGGTCGGGATCGCCAACACCGGCTGGCTGCCCACCTCCGTGTCGGCGCGGGCGCAGAAGGAGAACCAGGTGCTACCCATCGTCGCCGAGTTGCAGGGCACCGGCGCGACCGTCGTCGGGGGACCGGCCCGGGTGCAGCTCGGCCAGCTCGAGGGCCGGGCGGCGACCCGGTTCAGCCGGGGCCACGACGGCACACCCGACCGGGTCCTGGCGACCTGGGTCGTGCGGGCCGAGCCCGGCACGACGCTCTCGGTGACCGTGAGCCACGAACGGGCGGGACGAGTGAAGGTCGAGTTCCCGGTGCCCTGAAAGGGCCGGCCGGTAGGATCTCGCTCCGTGCCGAGCGCTGCGCCCGCCCCCCACGCGACGGCCGAACTCGAGAACGAAGCGATCACGATCATCCGCGAAGTGGCGGCCGAGTGTGCCCGGCCGGTGCTGCTGTTCTCGGGCGGCAAGGACTCCGTCGTCATGCTCCATCTCGCCCACCGGGCGTTCTGGCCGTCACGCATCCCGTTCCCGGTGATGCATGTCGACACCGGCCACAACTTCGCCGAGGTGATCGAGTTCCGCGACCGCACCGTCGCCCGGTTCGACGTCGAGCTGATCGTGGCATCCGTGCAGGAGTCGATCGACCAGGGCCGGGTGCGCGAGGACACCGGTCCGCGGGCGTCGCGCAACGTCCTCCAGACCGTGACCCTGCTCGACGCCATCGCCGAGCACCAGTTCGACGCCGTGTTCGGCGGTGCCCGCCGCGACGAGGAGCGAGCCCGCGCCAAGGAGCGCGTGGTGTCCCACCGCGACGAGTTCGGCCAGTGGGACCCGAAGAACCAGCGCCCCGAGCTGTGGGGGATCTACAACACCCGCCACCATCGCGGGGAGCACCTCCGCGTGTTCCCACTGTCGAACTGGACCGAGCTCGACATCTGGCGCTTCATCGCCGATCGCGGTGTCGACCTGCCGCCGCTGTACTACGCCCACCGCCGCGAGGTGTTCCGGCGCGACGGGATGCTGATGGCGGTCAACCCGCACGTGACGATGCTCGACGGCGAGGAGCCGTTCGAGACCATGGTGCGCTTCCGCACGATCGGCGACGCCACGTGCACGGCCGCGGTCGAGTCGTCGGCGACGACCGTGGAGGACATCGTCGCCGAGACCAGTGTCGCCCGCGTCACCGAGCGCGGCGCGACCCGCGCCGACGACCGGATCTCCGAGGCCGGGATGGAAGACCGCAAACGGCAGGGCTACTTCTGATGACCGCCCACCACAAGCCACCGCTGCGGTTCGCCACCGTCGGCAGCGTCGACGACGGCAAGTCGACGCTCATCGGCCGACTGCTCCACGACTCCAAGGCGATCTTCGAGGACCAGCTCGAGCACATCGAGGCGGTCAGCCGTCGCCGCGGCACCGACTACGTCGACCTCGCCCTGCTGACCGACGGGCTGCGGGCCGAGCGCGAGCAGGGCATCACGATCGACGTCGCCTACCGCTACTTCTCCACGCCGGCGCGCAACTTCATCATCGCCGACTGCCCGGGCCACGTGCAGTACACGCGCAACGCGATCACCGGGGCGTCCACGGCCGACCTCGCCATCGTGCTCGTGGACGCCCGCAACGGCGTCGTCGAGCAGACCCGGCGGCACAGCCTGCTGGTCTCCCTGCTCGGCGTCCCGCACCTCGTGATCTGCGTCAACAAGATGGACCTCGTCGACTTCGACCCGGAGCGCTTCGAGGCGATCCGTGACGAGTTCACCGAGTTCGCCGGCCGGCTCGACCTGCGCGAGGTCACGTTCATCCCGATCTCGGCCCTGGAGGGCGACAACGTGGTCGACCGTTCGTCGAACATGACGTGGTACGAGGGCCCGACCCTGCTCCACCACCTGGAGACGGTGTACACGGCGAGCGACCAGAACCTGATCGACGTGCGCTTCCCGGTGCAGTACGTGATCCGTCCGCAACGGGCGGAGCACCACGACTATCGCGGCTACGCCGGCACCGTCGCCGGCGGTGAGATGCGGCCTGGCGATGACGTGCTCGTCCTGCCGTCCGGGCTGACGTCGCGGATCGCCCGCATCGACACGCCGGACGGTCCGGTCGAGGAGGCCCGACCCGGGATGGCGGTGACGATCCTGCTCTCCGACGACCTCGACATCTCGCGCGGCGACATGATCTGCCGCCCGCACAACCATCCGACGCCGAGCCAGGACCTCGACGCGATGGTGGCCTGGATGGACTCGACGGCGCCGCTCGCCCTGCGCCAGATCTACACGCTGAAGCACACGACCCGGAGCGTCCGGGCCCTGGTCACCGACCTGCGCTACCGGCTCGACGTCCACATGCTCCATCGCGACACGTCGGCGACCGAGCTCGGGCTCAACGAGATCGGGCGGGTGACGCTGCGCGCGACGGCGCCGCTGTTCGCCGACGACTACCGCCGCAACCGGGCGACCGGGAGCTTCGTCCTCATCGACGAGTCGACCAACCAGACGGTCGCGGCGGGGATGTTGCGCACCGCCAGCGGCTGACGCGCGCGATGACGGAACGGGTCGTCTGGCACGAATCGACGGTCGCCCGGGCGGTCCGGTGGGAGCGCCACCACCTCAGCGGGGCGACGGTGTGGCTCACCGGGCTCTCGGGATCAGGCAAGTCGACGCTCGCCGACGCGGTCGCCCATCGGCTGCTCGACGAGGGGCGCCCGGCGTACGTGCTCGACGGCGACAACGTGCGCCACGGACTCAACGCCGACCTCGGGTTCTCCGCCGCCGACCGGGCCGAGAACGTGCGGCGGGTCGGCGAGGTCGCCCGGCTGATGGCCGACGCCGGGCTCGTCGTCCTCGCCCCGGTGATCAGCCCGTACCGGGCCGACCGGGACCGGGTCCGCGCCGCTCACGACGCCGCCGGGCTGCGCTTCCTCGAGGTGTTCGTCGACACCCCGCTCGAGCTCTGCGAGCAGCGCGACCCCAAGGGCCTCTACGCCAAGGCCCGGGCCGGCGAGCTGACCGGGATGACCGGCATCGACGACCCGTACGAGCCCCCGCTCACTCCCGACCTCCGCATCGAACCCGCCCCCCTGGCCGACCAGGCCGCCCTCGTCGTCGCCGCCCTTTGAGGTTCTGAGCCGCCGCGGGATCAGCCAGTGATCCCAACTCACCGCGGAACGCCCGGGCCGGGCAGGATGGCGCCGTGCACGTCCACTACGAGATCGCCGGTACCGGTCCCGCCATCCTGCTGACCCACGGCTTCCGCTCCTCGTCGCACATGTACGCGGCGACCGTCGCCGACCTCTCGGCCGACCACACGACCATCGCCTGGGACATCCGCGGCCACGGGAAGAGCGGCTCGCTCACGGATCCCGCCGACTACTCGGTCGCCGCGTCGCTGGCGGACATGGTCGCCCTCATCGATGCCGCCGGTGCGGAGCGAGCCACGCTCGTCGGCCACTCCCTGGGCGGCTACCTGTCGCTCGACCTCACCGTCGCCCACCCCGACCGGGTCGAGGCCCTCGTGCTCGTCGACAGCGGACCGGGGTTCCGCAACGACGAGGCCCGGGCGAAGTGGAACGCGATGGCCGAGCGCTACGCCGCCGATCTCGAGGAGCGCGGCCTCAACGGCCTGCCGTCCGGCGACGAGGTCGACCCCGCCGTGCACATCAGCGCCCACGGGCTCGCCCTCGCCGCCCTCGGCATCCTGCGCCAGGGCGACGGTCACGTGATGGAGGCGTTGCCCTCGATCAGCGTGCCGACGCTGATCGTGGTCGGCGAACTTGACGAGCCGTTCCTCGGCGCCTCGCAGTACATGGCCAACAAGATCGCCGGCGCCCGGCTGGTGACGATCGCCGGCGCTGGACACGCTCCTCCGGTGACCCACCCCGCCGAGTTCAACGCCGCCGTGCGGGAGTTCCTGGCCTCGGCCGTCCCCAGATGAACCCGCGGGAGGAGGTTCGCGCCTGGATCGCCGCCCACTGGGACCCCGATCTACCCCTGCGTGAGTGGCGGCGCCTGCTGCTGGAGAGCGGCTGGGCGGCGCCGTCGTGGCCCGCGGAGTGGTTCGGCCGCGGCCTGCCGCCATCCGCCGACGCCGTCGTCGCCGAGGAGCTGGCGGCCGCGGGCGCCGTCGGCCCGCCCCTCGGCGCCGGGATGGGGCTTGCCGCGCCGACGCTGCTCGCCCACGCGTCCGCCGAACTGAAGAAAGCACTGCTCCCGCCCACGGCGACCGGCGAGGCGACGTGGTGCCAGCTGTTCAGCGAGCCGGGGAGCGGCTCGGACCTCGCCGGACTCACGACGAGGGCGGACGACGATGGCGACGAGTGGGTCGTCAACGGCCAGAAGGTGTGGACCACGAGCGCCCACCACGCCGACTACGGGATGCTGCTCGCCCGGACCGACTGGGACGTCCCCAAGCACGACGGCATCACCTACTTCGTGCTGCCGATGAAGCAGCCGGGGGTCGAGGCCCGCCCGCTCCGCCAGATGAACGGCCACGCCTCGTTCAACGAGGTGTTCCTGACCGACGCCCGCGTGCCCGTGGCGAACGTGGTCGGCACGCCGGGCGACGGCTGGCGCGTCGCCCTCACGACGCTCGCCCATGAGCGCGGCTTCGCCACCATGCGGCGGCGCCGGTTCGATCCCGCCGGCGGGTGGGCACTCCGCGAGGCGAGCGCCGAGGCCGACGACTACTTCGCCACCTACTCGTGGTACCCGCAGCGCGCCGGACGGCCCGACCTGGCCCCTGAGGTCGCCGCGGCGACCGGACGGCGCGACGACCCGGTCGCCCGCCAGCGTCTCGCCGCGCTGGCCGCCCGGCAACGGGCCCACGACTGGACCGCCCGTCGGGCGCAGGCCGCTCGCCGCGCCGACCGGTCGCCCGGGCCGGAGGGCTCGCTCGGAAAGCTCGCCGCCAGCGATGTGGCCCGCGCCGCCGCCGCCACTCACGCCCTGCTGGCCGGGGTCGCCGGCACGTTGAGCGGCGACGACGGCCTGCTCGGCGGAGTCGTGGCCGAGATCCTGACGTCCGTGCCCGGCCAGTCGATCGCCGGCGGCACCGACGAGATCCAGCGCAACATCATCGGCGAGCGGGTGCTCGGGCTCCCCAAGGAGCCCGCCGTCGACCGCGACGTCCCGTTCCGGGAAGTCCCCCGGAATCCGGGACGGACGGCGACCTAGCCTGGCCTCGTGGCCGTCGACCAGATCGCCGAGGGCGTCGTGCACCGGCCACCCGCGCTGCTGCAGCCGTACGTCGAGTCGTACGTGGGGTACCGGTACACCGGGTTCCCGCCCGGCGAGCACATGGGCCTGCCGTCGCGGCACCTCACGTTCGTCATCAGCTTCGACCAGCCGCTCGAGCTGAGCCGGCTGCCCGACGGCACCGAGGCGGTGACCACGTTCGACGCCCTGCTCGGTGGGCTGCACACGAGCCCGGCCGTCATCCGCCACGACGGCACCCAGCACGGGATCCAGCTCCAGGTGACGCCGGCGGGTGCTCGCGGCCTGTTCGGGCTCCCCGCGGCGGAGCTCGCCCGCTCCGTCGTGCCGCTCGACGCGATCTGGGGTCCGCTGGCCGGCGAGTTGCTCGACCGCCTCGCCGGGGCGGCCGACTGGCCGGCCCGCTTCGCCGTGGTCGACCGTGTCCTGCTGCGCGCCCTCGCCGCCCGGATCGAGATCCCGAGCGGCGCCCGCCGAGAGACGACCGCGGCGTGGGACCGCCTCACCGCGTCCGCCGGCCAGGTCGCGGTGGCGGCGCTCGCCGAGGAGGTCGGCTGGAGCCGCCGCCACCTCACCGAGCGGTTCGCCGCCGAGTACGGCGTCGGGCCCAAGGAGCTGGCCCGGGTGCTCCGCTTCGAGCGGGCCCGGTCGATGGTGGCCCGCCCCGATCGCCCGACGCTGGCCGACGTGGCGGCGGCGTGCGGCTATGCCGACCAGGCCCACATGGTCCACGAGTGGAACTCCCTCGCCGGTTCGAGCCCGACGAGCTGGCTCGACTCCGAGGTGCTCCCATTCGTCCAAGACGAGGAGAAGCCGGATGGCGCAGAGTGACGGCATGAGTGACACGACTTTCAAGACCGTGTGGCCGTGCGTCAACTACGTCGACGCCCGCGCCGCGATCCGATTCCTGACCGAGGCCTTCGGCTTCGTCGAGACGATCGCCGTCCCCGGCGAGAGCGACGACGTGATCGTCCACGCCGAGCTGCGCTGGCCCGAAGGCGGCGGGGTGATGCTCGGTACCGCCGGACGTCCCGACAGCGAGTTCTCGCAGCTCCCGACGAGTTGCGCCTCCGTGTACGTCGTGACCGACGATCCCCACGCGGTGTACGAGTCGGCGACCAAGGCCGGGGCCAAGATCATCCGCGAGATGCGCGACGAGGACTACGGCTCGACGGGCTTCAGCGTCGCCGACCCCGAGGGCAACCTGTGGAGCTTCGGCACCTACCGGGGGGAGCCGCTGTCGAGCTGACGCCCGTACGCTGGCGGCGTGCCAGCCGGTGGTCACCGCTCGATCGACGAGCTGTTGGCGGCCGCACTCGCGGCGCAGGCCAACGCCCACGTCCCGTACTCGACGTACCCCGTCGGGGCGGCCGTGCGGGCAGGGTCGGGTCGGGTGTACGCCGGGTGCAACGTCGAGAACGCCGCCTACCCGCAGGGCTGGTGCGCCGAGACGTCGGCGATCGCGGCGATGGTCACCGCCGGCGAGCGGGAGCTCGTCGAGATCCTCACCGTCGCCAACGGCGACTCGCTCGCCACGTCGTGCGGTGGCTGCCGGCAGAAGATCCGCGAGTTCGCCGCTCCCGACGCGCTGATCCACGCCGCCGGGCCGGAGGGTGTGCGCCGCACGTTCACCCTCGACGAGCTGCTGCCGCACTCCTTCGGTCCGGAGCAGCTCGGCGTCTAGCGACCCCGTTCTGTCGTTCGGCATCGACCGCTTCCGGCCGAGCCCAAACGACAGCAGCCCGGATCGTTGACTGATCGCGGCGCCGCGGTCACCGTGGTCCCATGATGAGGTTGCTGGCTACCGCAGTGGCGGCGATCACGCTCGGCACCGGCGGGACCGCGCTCGGTGTCGACCGGGGCGGCCTCGGCCCACGAGCCCGGCACCGACGGGTGCACGTTGTCGCCCGATGTCGGCTACGTGCCCGTGTACTACAACTTCCACCGGTCGTGCGACCGCCACGACCTGTGCTACCTGAAGAAGCCCCATGGCGACTCCGACGCCGGCCGCAAGGCGTGCGACGACGCCTTCCGCGCCCACATGAAGAAGTGGTGCAACGGCTACTACGACGCCTGGTGGCAGTCCCCGGCGCGGGTCGCCTGTCGCGGCGTGGCCGACGTCTACTACACGGCCGTGCGCACCTTCGGCGGCCCGTTCTTCTAATTGCGTTCCCCGGCCACGCCGTATGCCGCCGGCGCAGGTGATGGCCGCTCGCTCGCTGGCGCTCACTCGCTCGCATCGCTGCAGGGGCGCCGGGTCCACTGGCCAGAACTTGAGTCGCCAAGGCTCAAGTTAATTCAGCCGGGGGTTGCTGGCTCGCGTCCCGAGAACGTATCCTGACGGCTGCACGTTCTCGATCCCAGTACAGGAGAGACTCCCATGCCCAAGGCCGTCGGCATCGACCTCGGTACCACCAACTCCGTCGTCGCCGTCCTCGAAGGTGGCGATCCCGTCGTGATCCCGAACGCCGAGGGCTCGCGCACCCTGCCGTCCGTCGTCGCCTTCTCCAAGAGCGGCGAGGTCCTGGTGGGCGAAGTCGCCAAGCGCCAGGCGATCACCAACCCCGACCGCACCTTCCGCTCGATCAAGCGCCACATGGGCGAGGACTGGAAGAGCGACGACGTCGACGGCAAGGTCTACACGCCCCAGGAGATCTCGGCCCGCATCCTGCAGAAGCTCAAGCGGGACGCCGAGTCCTACCTCGGTGACACCGTCACCCAGGCGGTGATCACCGTCCCCGCCTACTTCGACGACCACCAGCGCACGGCGACCAAGGAAGCCGGCCAGATCGCCGGTCTCGAGGTGCTCCGCATCATCAACGAGCCCACCGCCGCCGCCCTCGCCTACGGCCTCGACAAGGAGGCCCAGGACGAGACGGTGCTCGTGTTCGACCTCGGCGGCGGCACGTTCGACGTGTCCGTGCTCGAGATCGGTGACGGCGTGTTCGAGGTCAAGTCGACCCACGGCGACACCCACCTCGGTGGCGACGACTGGGACCAGCGGGTCATCGACTGGCTCGTCCAGCAGTTCAAGGCCGCCCACGGCGTGGACCTCGCCGCCGACCGGATGGCCGCCCAGCGGCTCAAGGAGGCCGCCGAGAAGGCCAAGATCGAGCTCAGCCAGGTCCAGCAGACGCAGATCAACCTGCCGTTCATCACCGCCACCGCCGAGGGCCCGCTGCACCTCGACGAGTCGCTCTCCCGGGCCAAGTTCCAGGAGATGACCGCCGACCTCATCGAGCGCTGCCGGGTGCCGTTCGAGCAGGCGCTCAAGGACGCCAGCGTCGCCAAGGGCGATCTGCACCACGTGATCCTCGTCGGCGGCGCCACCCGGATGCCGGCCGTGCAGGACCTCGTGCTCGAGCTCACCGGCAAGGAGCCGAACAAGTCGGTCAACCCCGACGAGGTCGTCGCCGTCGGTGCGGCGATCCAGGCCGGCGTGCTGCGCGGCGACGTCAAGGACGTCCTGCTGCTCGACGTCACCCCGCTGTCGCTCGGTATCGAGACCAAGGGCGGCGTGATGACCAAGCTGATCGAGCGCAACACCACGATCCCCACCCGCCGCAGTGAGGTGTTCACGACCGCCGAGGACATGCAGCCGTCGGTGGAGATCCACGTCCTCCAGGGCGAGCGCGAGATGGCCAGCTTCAACAAGACGTTGGGCAAGTTCCAGCTCGTCGACCTCCCGCCGGCGCCCCGTGGCGTCCCGCAGATCGAGGTCACCTTCGACATCGACGCCAACGGCATCGTCCACGTCGCCGCCAAGGACCGGGCGACGAACAAGGAGCAGTCGATGACCATCACCGGCCAGTCGACGCTGGCCAAGGACGACATCGACCGGATGGTCAAGGACGCCGAGGCGCACGCCGAGGAGGACCGTAAGCGGCGCGAGGAGGCCGAGGTCCGCAACAACGCCGACTCGCTCGTCTACCAGACCGAGAAGGTCCTCCGCGAGCAGGGCGACAACGTGTCGGCGGAGGAGAAGGCCGCCGTCGAGCAGCCCCTTGCCGACCTCAAGAAGGCCCTCGAGGGCAGCGACACGGCGGCGATCAAGTCGGCCAGCGAGACGCTGATGACGGCGAGCCAGGCGTTCAGCCAGAAGCTGTACGAGGCGGCGGCGCGTGACTCCAACGCGGCCGGCTCGTCGGCATCCGGCCAGACCGGCTCGGCCCCCAACGACGACGAGATCGTCGATGCCGAGATCGTCGATGAGGAGCCGTCGGACACCGAGGAGAAGTGATGAGCGACGAGCCCGCTCGGGACACCGCGGGTCTCACCGAACCGTCCTCCGCGGACGCCACGGAGGATGAGGTCGTCGCCGGCGAGGTGCCCGAGGAGGAGACGGAGGAGGAGCTGGCGACCCACGTCGCCGACGAGATCCAAGAGCTCGCTGCCGAGCGGGACTCCTACCGCGACATCGCCCAGCGGCTCCAGGCGGACTTCGAGAACTACCGCAAGCGCGTCGCCGCCCAGGCCCACGACGAGGCCGATCGGGCCGCGTCCGCGACTCGTCGCCGCGCTGTTGCCGGTTCTCGACGCCACCGAGGCGGCCTACCTCCGGCATCCCGACGAGGTCGGCCCGCTGCTCAACGTCATGCTCGGTGAGCTGCGCAAGCAGGGCCTGGAGACGCTCGACCTCGAGGGCCAGCCGTTCGACCCGACGGTCGCCGAGGCCGTCGCCCACGAGCCCGGTGACGGCGGCGAGGCCGTCGTGGCCGAGGTCCTGCGCAGCGGCTACCGGTGGAACGGACGGACGCTGCGCCCGGCGATGGTCCGTACGCGGGACTGACCCGCGGACGGCGGAGGCTGCGATGGCCGTGCAACGGGAGTGGTTCGAGAAGGACTACTACGAGATCCTCGGCGTGCCGGACACGGCGTCGGCCAAGGAGATCACGCGCGCCTACCGCAAGTTGGCCCGCGAGCTGCACCCGGACAAGAACCCGGGTGACGCCGCCGCCGAGGAGCGGTTCAAGGCGGTGTCGGCCGCCTACGACGTGCTCGGCGACGAGTCCAAGCGGTCCGAGTACGACGAGGTGCGCCGCCTCGGCCCGATGGGCCGGCCGGGCGCCGGACCGGGCGGCTTCACGTTCAACGTCGACGACTCGTCGATGGGCGGGATCGGTGACCTGCTCGGGCAGATGTTCGGCCGCGGGCGAGGTGGGACGCGGGGTCCGGGTGCCGGCACGGGTGCCGGGCCACGGCGGGGTACCGACGTCCGCGCCGAGCTCACCCTCGACTTCGAGGACGCCGTCCATGGCCTGACGACGACGCTGCACCTCACCAGCGACGCCGAGTGCTCGACGTGCCACGGGTCCGGTGCCCGGCCCGGCACGACACCGAAGCTGTGCCCGCAGTGCGGTGGGCGGGGCGTCATCGATGACAACCAGGGTCTGTTCTCGTTCTCCACGCCGTGTCGCCGGTGCGGTGGCGCCGGCACCGTGATCGAGGACCCGTGCCCGACGTGCCACGGCGTCGGCGTCGAGAAGCGGGCGCGCGAGGTGCAGGCCCGCATCCCGCCCGGGGTGTCGGACGGCCAGACGATCCGGCTGAAAGGCCGGGGCGCGCCCGGACGCAACGGCGGGCCCTCCGGCGACCTACTCGTCGACATCCATGTCGCCAAGCACCCGCGGTTCGGGCGCTCGGGCAACAACCTCACCGTGCGGGTGCCGGTCTCGTTCGTCGAGGCCGCCCTCGGCGCCGACATCGCGGTCCCGACGCTCGAAGGACCGGACGTCAAGTTGCGGCTGCGCCCGGGCACCCAGCCCGGCAGCCGGCATCGGGTGAAGGGTCGCGGCATCAAGACCGCCAAGGCGACGGGCGACCTCATCGTCACGGTCGATCTGGTGGTCCCGACGTCGCTCTCCGAGGCCGAACGGGCAGCCATCGAACAGCTGGCCGAGGCCACTACGGTCTCGGCCACGGAGCCCGCGTCATGATCCCGCGACTGAGGACCCAGGCGGTGTACGTGATCTCGGTCGCCGCCGAGCTGGCCGGGATGCATCCGCAGACCTTGCGCATCTACGAGCGCCGGGGGCTGGTGACGCCGGCGCGCACGCAGGGGGGCAACCGCCGCTACAGCGACGCCGACATCGAGACGCTGCGCCGGATCTCCGAGCTCGCCGCCAGCGGGATGAACCTGGAGGGGATCCGCAAGGTGATGGAGCTCGAGGCGGAGAACGAGCGGCTCCGGAAGCAGCTCGCCGACGCCAAGGCGGAAGCGGCCAACGCGGTCGCCGATGCCGAGCGCCGCCTTCGCCGCGACCTCGTCCCGCTCCGCCAAGCCGTCGCCGTCTTCGGTGAGTCGTTCCCGAGGGACCCGACGCGACCGACGACTAGCTAGCCGTGCACCAGCACCCGGTGGATCAGCGGCACGCCCGGTCGATACACCAGGTGCGTGTAGCTGGGGGCGTCGAGGATCACCAGATCGGCCCGTGACCCGGGGCCGAGGCGGCCGACGTCGTCGCGGCGGAGGGCCGTCGCCCCGCCCCGCGTGGCCGCCGTCAGCGCCTCCGTCGCCGTCATCCCGAGATCACGGACGGCGAGGGCGATGACGAACGACATCGACGTCGTGTAGCTCGACCCCGGGTTGCAGTTCGTCGCCAGCGCGACGGTCGCCCCGGCGTCGATCACCCGGCGGGCGTCGGGGTAGGGCTGGCGAGTCGAGAAGTCGGTCGCCGGAAGGAACGTCGCCACGGTGTCGCTGCCGGCGAGGGCGTCGACGTCGGCGTCGGTGAGGTACGTGCAGTGGTCCGCCGACGCGCACCCGAGTTCGACGGCGAGCTGGACCCCGGGACCCGGACCGAGCTGGTTGGCGTGCACGCGCAGACCGAGCCCCGCCGCCCGTCCCGCCTCCAACACCTCCCGGCACTGGTCGGCGTCGAACGCCCCGTGCTCGCAGAAGGCGTCGATCCAGCGGGCGTGGGGTGCGCAGGCGGCGAGCATCTCACCACCCACCAACGCGACGTAGTCGTCGGGCCGGTCGGCGTACTCGGCCGGGACGACGTGGGCGCCGAGGAACGTCGTCTCACTGGTGAGCTCACCGGCGATGCGGAGCAGCCGGGCCTCGTCGGTGACGGTCCCGCCGTAGCCCGACTTGATCTCGACGGTCGTGATGCCGGCCCGGCGGGCTTCGGCGAGCCGCAGCCGGGCGAGCTCGGCGAGCACGGCGTCAGGCGCCTCGCGCGTCGCGCCGATCGTGACGTTGATCCCGCCCGCCTCGTACGGCGCCCCCGCCATCCGGGCGGCGAACTCGCCGGCTCGATCGCCGGCGAACACGAGGTGGGTGTGGCTGTCGACGAAGCCGGGGATGACGCACCGCCCGCCGGCGTCGATCCCTTCGTCGGCGGCCGGCGCCGGTCCGGTGCCGACGGCCGCCACCCGCCCGTCGTCGATCACGACGTGGGCGTCCGTCAGTTCGCCGTCGTCGGTGTTGGTGACGAGCAGCCCGATGCCGTCGACGACGACCGTGGTCACTGCAGCACCGCCCCGAGCTCAGCGGGGACGTCGATCGACACGTGTCGCCCCTCGGCCACGACGACCCGGCCGCCGATGACGACATGGCGCACGTCGGTCGCGGTTGCGGCGAACACCGCCGCGTCGACGGCGTCCTCGACGCGGGTCCCGGCGAGACGGACGGAGTCGAGTCCGACGGTGGTGAGGTCGGCGAGCGCGCCGGGCTCGATGCGCCCTGCATCCGGCCAGCCAAGGGCGCCGTGGCCGTGCTCGCCCGCCATGCCCAGCAGCACCGGCGCGTCGTGACTGCCCCGGAAGCCGGAGGCCAGGCGCTCGTCGAGCTCGACGGCGCGCGCCTCCTCGAGCAGGTCGATGACGGCGTGGGAGTCGCTGCCCAGGGCGATCCGGACGCCGGCGTCGCGCAGCGCTCGCGACGGACCGATACCGTCGGCGAGGTCCCGCTCCGTGGTCGGGCAGAGACAGCACGACGCGCCGGCATCACCGAGCCTCGTCTGGTCGGCCTCGGTCGTGTGGGTGAAGTGGACCGCGGTGAAGCGGTCGCTGAGGACGCCATGGCGTTCGAGCAGCTCCGTTGGGGTGCCGCCGTAGACCTCGAGGCACTGCTCGTTCTCGGCCGGCTGCTCCGAGACGTGGGCGTGCAGTGGGGCGCCGCGCTCGGCGGCCCACGCGGCGACGATCTCCATCGCCGGCGGGTCGACACCCCGCACCGAGTGGATCGCCGCGCCGATCCGCACGCCGGGTCCGTCGGCGAGCTCGGACGCCCTGGCCGCCCAGCCCAGGGCGTCCCCGTCGGAGAACCGCTGCTGGGTGTCGTCGAGATCCACGCCGATTCCGCCGCGCAGGTAGCAGGTGTCGAGCAGGGTGATGCGGATGCCCACGTCCGCCGCCGCGGCGAAAAGGGCGGCCGCCATCGCGTTCGGGTCGGCGTACGGCTCGCCTCCGGGGGCGTGGTGGAGGTAGTGGAACTCGCCGACCGTTGCCACGCCGGCCAGCGCCATCTCGGCGTACGTCGCCCGGGCCAGCCGGTGGTAGCGGTCGGGGTCGAGCGCCCCGGCCTCGGCGTACATCCGGTCGCGCCAGGTCCAGAACGAGCCCGCGCCGCGCTGGGTGCGGCCGCGCAGCGCCCGGTGGAAGGCGTGGCTGTGGGCGTTGGCGAAGCCAGGCACGGTCAGCCCGGCGAGCCGAACTGCGTCGGCCCGGACGCCGGTCGTCGCCGGCGTGACCGCCGTGATGCGATCCCCCTCGACGGAGACGAGCACGTCCGGCTCGGCTCGATCGCCGCCCAGCCAGGCCAGCTCGCAGTGGTAGCTCGTGGGCACCTACCGCTCCTCGACGGTGAGCCCGCGCGCGAGCAGCAGGAACGCCGCCGGGGAGACCTCCACCGTCTCGTCGGCGTCGCCGCCGGTCACCACCACCCGCGAACCGTCGGGGCGCCTCCCCAGCCAGGCGCCGAACAACACCCCCGGCTCGGAGCCGCCCTTGAAGAACACCTCCTCGAACACGTCCGGGTCGACATCGACGCCGGGGTTCGTCGAGAGCACGTTGCCCACCGGCTCGAGCCCGGGAGTTGCCGCCAGCTCGTCGAGCGCGACGAGCGCCCGGCAGACGTCGGTGGGGGTGGCGAACCACTCGGCGCGCGTCACCTCACGCGGCTCGATCCAGAGGTCGAGCTCGGGCAGGGGAGCGCCCGCGACCTCGGCCTCCAACAACTCGCGGCGTTCAGCCGTGTCGGCGGCGGCGTAGCGGGCGAGCAGGTCGGTGTCGGCCTTGATGGTGAACAGTTCGCGGGTGGTGAGGAACGGCAACGTGATCGCCGGGTCGCTGTGGCCGAGGTCCGCGACGGCGGCTTCCACCGCGTCGCGGCCGACGAGCTCGATCAGGTAGTCGGTCGCGGTGTTGTCGCTGATCTCGATCATCCGTTGGGCCAGCTCGCGCACCGACAGCGTCGTGCCGATGGGCTCGTCCTGGGTGATGCCCGAGGGCAGGCTGTCGCGCTCGTCGCGCATCTCGATGGGCTGATCCCAGGTCACATCGCCGGCGGCGACGGCCGCGGCGACGGCGCCGAGCACGTACAGCTTGAACACCGAGCCCAGCGGAAGCGCTCGGTCGGGGTTCAGCGAGGCGACGGGCGCGCACTCGCCGTCGGCGCCGACCTCGGCGCGCAGGAACCCCACGTGCGGTTCGAGCGCGGCGAGCTCCTCCGTGAGCTCGGTGAGGGTCTGGGGTGGATCCGTCAGCTCGCCGGGCTGGTACCCGAGTCCGTCGATCCGCCCCTCGGCGTCGAGGTGCAGCTGCAGCGACAGCGTCATCTCCGGCCCGACCAGCGTCGCCTCCAGCGTGTCGGGGTCGGGGAGCTGAACGTCGGTAGCTTCCCACTCGCCGACGCCCAGCGAGTCGAACGTGGCGACGATCTGCTCGGCCGACGCGAAGTCGAGGAACTCGTCGCTGAACCGATCCGGGTCGACCGTCCCCGGGTCGGCCATCCAGCCGAGGATCTCGTCGAGGACCGCGCGCAGACCCTCACCGCCACCGGCAGTGGTGGTGTCCGGGGCCAGGGTCGTGCCGACGACCGACGTCGTCGTCTCGGGCGGAGCCGTGGTCGGGGTGGTCGGCGGTGCCGGTGGTGGCGGCTGCCCGTCGTCCTCGCACGCCACGAGCGCGGCCGCGGTCAGGACCACCGCCACGGCGAGCCCGTTGTGGCGGCGGCCGGACATGTCAGCCGGCGAGGCGCTCGACGAGGGCCTTCTCCTCCGGCCCGAACCACCGACCGGCGCCGGCGCCGACGTTCTCGGTCATCCGCTCCGGGTTGCTCGTCGCCGGGATCGACACGCTCGTCGCCGGGTGGCTGAGGCCGTACTTGAGCAGCGCCTGGGGCCACGTCGTGACCCCGAACTGGGCCAGCGGAGTGAGGTCGTCGAGCGACGGCGACCGCCCCACCAGCCCGCCGGCGGCGAACGGCCGCATCAGGATCACGCCGAGCCCGAGGTCGGCGGCGAGGGGCAGGATCCGGCGCTCGACCTCCCGCTCGTGGGGGTTGTAGGGCACCTGGATGGCGGCGATGCGACCGCTGCGCATGACCGTCTCGAGCTCGTCGAACGCACTGGCCTGCCAGTGGGTTGCCCCGATCACGTCGATCAGGCCGGCATCCCGCCGCCGCTCGAGCTGGTCGAGGCGGGCCGACCACGCCACCAGGTTGTGCACCTGGAACACCTCGACGTGGCCGCCGAAGTAACCGAGCGAGTCGTCGATCTGCCGTTCCGCCTCCTCGTCGTCGGGTGTCCACACCTTGGTCGCGACGATCGCCTGGGCCCGCCGCGTCCCGAGCGTGGCCCCGAGGATGCGCTCGGCGTGGCCGTACATCGGCGACGAGTCGACGAACGTCGCCCCGCCGGCGAGCGCATTGTCGGTGACCTGCTGCCGTTCGGCGTCGACGTCGGGCACGTCGAACGTGCGCGAGGTCCCCATCCCGATGACCGGGACCTCGAGGCCGGCGAACGGACGGTGCTCCATCGTGACCTACGAACCGACCCGCTCGACGAACTCGGTGATGCGGGCGACGAACGCGTCGCGGTGGTGGCGCTCGAACTGCTCCCACGTCGTCAGCGTGGTCGTGTCGATCACACGGTCGAGGAACAGCTTGCCGTCGAGGTGGTCGCACTCGTGCTGGAACGTCCCGGCCGTCAGCCCTCGCTTCACTTCGTCGTGCTCGACGCCGTCGCGGTCGACGTAGCGGACCCGGACGTTGACGTGTCGCATCACGTTGCCGCGCAAGTTGGGCACGGACAGGCAGCCCTCGTTGATCTCCACCTGCTCGTCGTCGAGCGGCTCGAGCACCGGGTTGACGACGACGGTCAGCGGGATCTTCGGCTTGTACGGGTAGCGCGGGTTGTGGTCGACCTCGATGACGGCGATGCGCACCGGTTCGTGGACCTGGTTGGCGGCGATGCCGGCCCCGTTGGCGTCACGCATCGTGTCGATCAGGTCGTCGATCAGCGTCTGGACCTCCGGCGAGGCCAGCTCGTCGCGGCCGACCTCCCGCGCTCGCTCGCGCAGCACGGGATGCCCGACGGTGGCGATCTTGCGGATCGTCATCGCTCCGATGCTGCCAGCTCGCCGGCCCGCCAGAGGACCGGGAACAGGGGATGGTCCATCGGCGCGCCGGCGGCGAGCTCGTCGGCCAACCCGGGGAACGGCGGCGACGTGGCCCACGGGCGCGGCGCGTGGACGATGTCGTCGCCGAGGAAGCGCACCGACAGCACCCGCCGGCGGTGCTGCCCCGGCACCCCACCGGCGGCGTGGAGCGTGAGCATGTGGAAGAAGATCGCATCGCCCGGCTCGAGCTCCCAACCGAGGATCCGGAACTCGTCCGGCCGGCCGTCGATGTCGGGGAGCTCGGTGAGCGTGCCGGCCGGGAACCACTTCGCCTCGTCGTCGAGGAACGTGCGGGGCATGAACCACTCGCCGCGGTGGGAGCCGGCGACGAACTCCAGCGTCGCCTCCCGCGGGACCGGGTCGACCGGGAACCACATGCTGACGTTCTGGCGGCCGTCGACGTTGTAGTACGGCTGGTCCTGATGCCACGGCGTGCGCTGGCGGGTCCCGGGCTCTTTGACGAGCACGTGGTCGTGGTACAGGCGCACCGCGCGCGAGCCCATCAGCTCGGCGGCGATCGCGGCGACGCCGGACTCGCGGATGAACCGCTCGATCGCCGGCAGTCGCTGCCAGTTGCAGAAGTCCTCCACGAACGCCCCGTCGTCCGCACTGCTCGCCCGCTTGGCGAGCGGCGACAGGTCGGCCAGGTTGGCGTCGATCGCCTCGCGCGCCAGCTCGACGTGTTCGGGGCGCACGGCGCCGCGCACGCACACCGCGCCATCCCGTGCGAAGTCACCGTCGATGTGCACGGTCCGCATTCTGCCGGGTGGGCCGCCGGTGCGTTTCCACGGCGCGCCCTACCCAGGCGGCGACGAGGACCGCCGAGAGCACGTGCCACAGGGCGTGCGGTTGGATCCACGATTCGGTGGAGCACGCCGGGCTCCCCGGTGTCCCGAGCAGCCAGGTGATGACGGCCGCGACGGCAAGTACGAGGAGCGGAAGTGTCCACACGGGCGCCAGTCCCCGGTGACGCGCCAGCACCTCGGCCCCGACGACGACGCCGCCGCCCACGACCACCGCCACGTTGGTCAGCAACGACGAGGACGCCCCAGTCACCACCCCCACCGCTAGGCCGGTCCCGACGCCCACGAGCGCGGTCCGCGCGGCCGCCCCGGCCAGCCGGCCGACGTGCCATCCCGCCACGAAGCCGAGCACGGCGATGAGCGCGCCGTCGTGGAGCGCCTGGGCGGCGCGCCCGCCGGAACCGTGGAACAGGAGGCTGCCCACACCCTCCAGGGCGGTCGCCAGCCCGAGGGCGACGAACGCTCTCGGTACTCCGCGCCGGGCGACGGAGACGACGATGAAGAGCCCAACCGCGAGGTAGGCCAGCGACGACCATGCGTTGACGTCCTGGGCCAGCAACCAGTCGTCCCGCAACTCGCAGTCGGCAACGGAGACGGGGGCAGCTATTCGGCGATCGTCGAGCACTCCTCGTCGGGAAGGTACCGGGCGCACTCGTCGTCGGTGAACCCACGGCTCAGTAGCGACCGGGCCAGCTCGGCCGTCACGTTCACGCTTTGGTCACGGAATTGGTTGCCCCCCCAACCGAAACCGTGACCAGAGCGACGCTGTCTCCCTCGGATGACCACCCGATCTCCACGACCCCTCGCTCCCGGGTGCGTAGCGTCCTGCCGGTGATCACGCTCGAGGAGCTGGAAGCGGATCCGCACCCGATCCTCGCTCGCATGCTGGCCGACGAACCCGTGTGTCGCGTCGAGTCGCTGGGCCTGTGGTTCGTCACGCGTTGGGCCGACGTCGAGTTCGTCTGTCACCACCCCGAGCTGTTCACGGCCAACACCGAACCGAGCTGGCTGCGTACCGTGCTCGGCGAGACGATGCTCACCGTCGACGGCGCCGCCCATGATCGGCTCTACCACGCGATGAAGCCGCCGTTCGCGGCGAGCTCCGCCGGCGACACGGTGCGCTCGGGCCTGCCCGACCTCTTCGACGAGCTGATCGACGGCTTCGTCGCGACCGGTCGGGCCGACCTCGTGCCGGCGTACGCCGAACCGCTCGCCAACATGTCCCTGCTCGCCGCGCTCGGCCTGCGCCGTGTGGGCTGGGCGGACGTCGCGCGCTGGTGCCGGGGCCTGTGCATCGGCGTCTCCAACTTCGAGAACGACCCGGCGAAGGCGTCGATCGCCGCCCAGGCGCAGGCGGAGCTGGGCGCGGCGTTGGACGATGAGCTCGCCGACCCGTCGGGCGGACTCGCCCACTTCCTGGCGGCCGGACTCGACCGGGACGAGATCGTCAACAACGTGCGGCTGATGATCTCGGGCGGCATCAACGAGCCACGGGACGGCGTGGCGCTCGTGACGTTCGAACTGCTCCGTCGGCCGGGCGACGCCGCGGCCGTGAGCGCCGATCGAACGGTGCTGCGGCGGGTGGTCGAGGAGACGTTCCGGTACCACTCCCCGGTCGGGACGGCGACGCGCCAGACGACGCGCGACGTGACCCTGTCGGACGTGACGATCCCGGCCGGCGAGATGGTGGCCGCCGTGCTCACCGCGGCGAACCGCGATCCTCGCCGCTGGTCGCGCCCCGACACCTTCGACATCGACCGGCGCCAGGGAGCGCACCTCGCCTTCGCCACCGGCGAGCATCGATGCCTCGGCGAGTGGCTCGGGCGACAACAGGTGCGGATCGGTGTCGAGCGCCTTCTCGACCGGCTCCCGGGTCTCCGGCTGGCGGGCGAGGTCGAGCTGCGCGGCTTCGAGTTCCGCGGGCCGGTCGCGCTGCCCGTCGAGTGGGATCCGGCGTGACCTGTCAGCTCTCTGTCATGGGGATGCGGACACCACGCTCGGCGGCGACCTCGGCGGCCCGGTCGTACCCGGCGTCGACGTGGCGAATCACGCCGGTGCCGGGATCGGTGGTCAGCACCCGTTCGAGCTTCTGAGCGGCCAGGTCCGTGCCGTCGGCCACCGCCACCATCCCGGCGTGGATCGACCGGCCGATGCCGACACCGCCGCCGTGGTGGATCGACACCCACGTCGCCCCCGACGACGTGTTGACGAGGGCGTTGAGCAGCGGCCAGTCGGCGATCGCGTCCGAGCCGTCGGCCATCGACTCGGTCTCGCGGTAGGGCGAGGCCACCGAGCCGGAGTCCAGGTGGTCGCGGCCGATCACGATCGGCGCGCCGACCTCGCCCCGCCGGACCAGCTCGTTGAACCGCAACCCGAGGCGGGCCCGCTCGCCGTAGCCGAGCCAGCAGATCCGCGCCGGCAGTCCCTGGAAGGCGACCCGCTCGCCGGCCAGGCCGATCCAGCGGGCGAGCGCGGCGTCGTCCGGGAACTCCTCGAGCACGGCCCGGTCGGTGGCGGCGATGTCCTTGGGATCGCCCGACAGGGCGACCCACCGGAACGGTCCCTTGCCCTCGCAGAACAGCGGGCGGATGTACGCGGGCAGGAAGCCGGGGTAGGCGAACGCCCGGTCGAAGCCACCGAGCTCGGCCTCGGCGCGCAGGCTGTTGCCGTAATCGAAGACCTCGGCACCGCGGTCGAGGAAGCCGACCATCGCCGCGCAGTGCGCCGCCATCGACTCACGGGCGCGACGGATCAGCACGTCGGGCTCGGTGCGGGCGAGCTCGGCCATCGCCTCGGGGGTCACGTCCACCGGGACGTAGCTGAGCGGATCGTGGGCGCTGGTCTGGTCGGTCACGATGTCGGCGGGGAAGTCGAGGTCGAGCAGTCGGGGCAGAATCGTCGCACCGTTGCCCACCAGCCCGACCGAGAGCGGGCGCCGCTCGTCCCGCGCCGCCGAGCAGCGGGCGATCGCGTCGTCGAGGTCACCGGCGACCTCGTCGAGGTACCTCGTGTCCAGACGCCGTTGGACGCGTGCCGGGTCGACGTCGATGCACAGGACGACGCCGTCGTTCATCGTCACCGCCAGCGGCTGGGCGCCGCCCATCCCGCCGAGCCCGGCGGTCAGCGTGATCGTGCCGGCGAGGGAACCGCCGAACCGGCGACGGGCGATCTCGGCGAAGCACTCGTAGGTCCCCTGGAGGATGCCCTGGGTGCCGATGTAGATCCAGGAGCCCGCGGTCATCTGTCCGTACATCGTGAGACCGGCCGCTTCGAGGCGGCGGAACTCGTCCCAGGTCGCCCAGTCGGGGACCAGGTTGGAGTTGGCGATGAGCACCCGCGGCGCCCATTCGTGGGTGCGGAACACGCCGACCGGCTTGCCCGACTGGACGAGCATCGTCTCGTCGTCGCCGAGCGTGCGCAGCGTGCGCAGCATTGCCTCGAACGCCTCCCACGACCGCGCCGCCCGCCCGGTGCCGCCGTAGACGACGAGATCGTCGGGGCGCTCGGCCACCTCTGGATCGAGGTTGTTCTGCAGCATCCGGTAGGCGGCCTCCTGCGGCCAGCCGCGGCAGGAGAGCTCGGTGCCCCTCGGGGCGCGGACGGTGCGGGCGCCGGCAGTCACGCCCTCACTGTGTCATGCCTTCGATCTGGGCGGGATCCGTCTCACCTGTTGCGACAGATCCCGCCCAGATTCGAGCTCTAGCCCGGTCGATCGGCACCCTGTCCGGCCGTCGCCAGAGACATCGTGGCGGGGGTGAGGCCACCGTCGCCAAACGGAATGAACGCGCTGGCGATGTTGATGTTGCAGTCGAGGCTGCCGTCGCCCTGATTACGGGTCACGCGGTAGCCGAGGGTGTGCGTCCCGGCAGACGCGGGGATGAAGGTGGCGATCGTCATACTGTCGAACGGGTCCGTCGCCAGAACAGCATGGTCAAAGCCGAGCAATTGACCGATTCCCTTCGCCGCGCCGTCCATCGTGATGCTGACGTCCCACCGCGTGTTTGTCGTTCCGGAGAAGCTGGCGCAACCGAAACCCAGGGTGGCGTAGAACCCGCCGGCTCGTGGCGCCGTCACGGTGAGCGAGTTGTCGACCACGACCGGCGAGGTGGTGGAGTTGATTGTCCTCGCCGCGCTCGTGGCCCGGACGAGTTGATTCGCGTCGAACCCATCGACCTTTCCGGCGTTTGCAGCCGACGGCACAGGGCCGAGCGTCGACTCCCTCACGTCAGCACCGGTGAGCGAGTTGTTCTTGACGTCGATGCCCTTGACCGCCCTGTTGCGGATGTCGACAGAGCGGATGGTGTTGTTCTTGATGTCGGCACTGGTGATCAGCACCGCCGCCGTCACGTTGCCGGTCACGCTGATGGTCAGGGCCGCCACGGCCACGACCATGGCCGGTGACGGCAAACGGAACCTTCGCTTCATGTCAGGTCTCCCTTCGTGAGCACGGAGACGATGACAACCCGTCCAGACCTACTGCCCGCACGCCGCCACATCACCCCGTCGGCGGCGACAGTAGACCGGATGGTGCCCCGCGGGGCGGATTATCGACACGCGTTACGCGGCGTAGTTGCGGAGAACCCGGAGTGCGGCCGCCGCGTACGGCCCGGACGTCTCCAGCCCGGACTCGTCGGCTGACAGGCGCCGTGCCCCGACCCGGCAGAACGCGCCGGCCGGGCCGCTGATCGTCGACTCGGCGTCCTCCGGGCCGTATCGCCACGTCGAACCGTCCGGTGCGGTGAGCTCGCAGTGGACGTCGTGCGGCTCCTGCCCGGCGACGGCGAAGGCGTACGGCAGCGTGGCGTGCCCGAGCCAGGCGATGTGGCGCAGCCGCTCGGTGTCCGGGTAGGGGATCCCGAGCGGATCGGTGATGTCGAGCCCGTGGGCCCAGTGCTCGGCGAGTCGGGTCGTGGCCAGCGTCGCCGGCTTGAGCGGTGCCGCCGCCCACGCCAGCCGCACGTCGGGATCGGCCGCCCGGAGGGCGGCCACCGCAGCCCGGCGAGCGGCCCGCCACCGCTCGAAGATCACGGGCGGCGCATCGCGCTGCATCTGCACCATTCGCTCGACCTGGCCGTCGACCGACTCACCGATCCGCCACGTTCCCGGCCCGTCGGTTCGCGACGCGGTGGCGACCACGCCCTCCTCGGTCTGGGCGAGGTGGAGGACGACGTCTGCCACCGACCACCCGGGTGCGCCTGAGGCTCTGCGCCACGCCTCGTCGTCGAGCCCGCCGAGGATCGCCTCGAGCCGATCCTGCTCGGCGATCAGGTCATCGATGATCCCCACGTCGTCAACCTAAGCCGCTCAGGCGAGCGATGTCTCCATGGCGGCGTCGGCGGCCGCGACGACCGCCCCGGTGGCGACCAGCTGCTCGGCAGCCTCGAGACGAGGAGTGAGCCATCGGTCGGGCCCCGGACCGCCGGTCGCCTGGCGGACCAGCGCGGCGACGGCCGCGGTCGCCGCGGCCGGTTCGAGCGGCCGGCGCAGGTCGAGTCCGAACGTCGCGGCGGTCAGCTCGACGGCGAGGATGCGGGTCAGGTTGGCCACGGCGGTGCGCAGCTTGCGGGTCGCCGACCACCCGAGCGACACGTGATCCTCCTGCATCGCGCTCGTCGGCAGCGTGTCGGTGCTCGCCGGCACCGCGAGCCGCCGGTTCTCGGCCACCATCGCCGCCTGCCCGTACTGGGCGAGCATCAGGCCCGAGTTCACGCCGGCATCGGGCGCGAGGAACGGCGGCAGGCCGTGGGACCGGGCCGGGTCGAGCAGCCGGTCCGTGCGGGCCACGCTGATCGCGCCGACGTCGGCCACGGAGACGGCCAGGAAGTCGGCGACTGCGGCGAGCGGGGCGCCGTGGAAGTTGCCGCACGACTCGACCCGCCCGTCCGGCAGCACCACCGGGTTGTCGATGCACGACACCAGCTCGCGCGCGGCGATCGTCCGGGCATGCTCGACGGTGTCCCGCGCCGCTCCGTGCACCTGTGGCGTGCACCGCAGCGAGTAAGCGTCCTGCACCCGGTCGTCGCCGTACCGGTGGCTGGCGACGACGGCCGAGCCGGCGAGCAGCCGGCGGAGGTTCGCCGCGCTCACGGCCTGGCCGGTCTGCGGGCGCATCGCGATGAGGTCCTCGGCGAAGGCGCGATCGGTACCGAGCAGCGCCTCCACCGACATCGCCGCGGCGACGTCGGCCACGCGGAGGAGCCGGTCGAGGTCATCCAGGGCGAGGACGAGCATCCCGAGCATCCCGTCGGTCCCGTTGATCAGCGCCAGCCCTTCCTTCGCCCGCAGCACCAGCGGATCGAGGTCGGCCTCGGCGAGCGCGGTCGCGCCGTCGACCAGGGTGCCATCGGCGCGACGGGCCTGGCCCTCCCCGAGCAGGACGAGGGCGACCGAGGCGAGCGGCGCAAGGTCGCCGCTGGCGCCGAGCGAGCCGTGCTCGCGGACGACCGGCGTGATGCCGGCGTCGAGGAGGGCGAGGATCGTCTCCACGACCTCCGTGCGCACCCCGGAGTAGCCCATCGCCAGCGTGCGGGCCCGTAACAACATCATCGCCCGCACCACCTCGCCCTCGATCTCGGGTCCCATGCCGGCGGCGTGGGATCGGATCAGGGCCAGCTGGAGCTCCGCCGAACGCTCGGACGGGATCACGGTGTTGGCGAGGGCGCCGAAGCCGGTCGACACGCCGTACACGGGCTCGGCCTCGTGGGCGAGGCGGTCGACCACCGCCGCGGCTCTGTCGAGCGCCTCGCTGGCGTCGTCGCCGAGCACCACCGGTCGGTCGTGCCGGGCGACTGCGACAACGTCCTCAGCGCGCACACCTTGTGACCCGAGGACCAGCGGCTCATCCACCGCGGCGACCGTATTCGGTGTCAGTGCCGCTTGACCCCGCCGTACTTCATCCGGGTGTCGCTCATCGCCGCGGCGCGGACTTCGTCGGCGGTGGTCGCGGCGTCGACGACCTCGCCGATGAACAGGGTGTGCGTCCCGACGTCGTGGCTCGCCCGGACCTCGCAGTCGAGCCAGGCGATCGCGTCGGCGAAGATCGGCGCCCCGGTGCGCCCGGCGCGGACGGCCCGTTCGTTCAGCGTCATCGCCTCGGAGTCGAACGCGGCGGGCTTGGAGAACTTGACGAACACCCTGGTGTCATCGGCCGACCACAGGTTCACCGTGAACGAGCCGCCGGCCGTGATCAAGCGGTGGGTCACCGCGGTGTTGTCGACGCCGACGGCGATCAGGACCGGCTCCATCGACACCTGCGTGATCCAGCTCGCCGTCATCCCGTTCCACTCGTCACCGGCGCGGGATCCGATCAGGGCGAGGGCGTTGGGGATCTTCCACGTCACCCGGTTGAGCAGCTCGTCGTCGACAGCCATGGGCGCACAACCTACGTGAGCGTCCGAACTGTTCAAGACCGCCGGCGTGGGCGCACGTACCGTGGGAGCCATGAGCGCACGTTTCGCCGCCATCGGCCTCGTCGTCGCCGACATGGGCCGCTCCCTCGCCTTCTACCGGGCTCTCGGCCTGGACGTCCCGGCCGACGCCGACGACCAGCCCCACGTCGATGTCCCGCTGCCCGACGGCGGTCGGTTGATGTTCGACACGATCGAGACGATCCAGTCGTTCGACCCCGGCTGGACGGCTCCGACCGGCGGGCACCGCGTCGGGCTGGCGTTCGAGTGCGACGACCCCGGTGACGTCGACGCCGTGTTCGCCGCGCTCGTGGGGGCCGGCTACGCAGCCCACTTGCAGCCGTGGGACGCCTTCTGGGGCCAGCGCTACGCCTCGGTGCTCGACCCCGACGGCAACGGCGTCGACCTCTTCGCCGCCCTGCCGACGGCGTGAGACCTAGCGGGGTGCTCTCGTAGCAGGCGGTGGGCGACCCGGCGGATCTCGGCGCGCACGTCGTCCGGCTCGAGCACGTCGCACCGGAACGGCAGGCCGGCGACGTAGCGGGCAATCCAGTCGGCGTCGCCGCCGATGCGCACGATCGTCGTGGACGCGTCGTCCGGTCCCGGCTCGACGACTCCGATGGTCGGAGGGATCTCGCGGGCGGCGACCCGAGGGGGACAGTGGACGCGCAGCACCGCCTGGACGTCGTAGACCCGCACGGCCACGCCTTCGCTCACCAGGGCCGTGGCGTCCGGCACCGGCCGGGGGGTCGAGCGCACGCCGGTGCTGGTCGGGTTGGCGATCCGGTCGATGCGAAAGGTGCGCCAGTCGTCGCGGTCGAGGTCGAAGGCGACGAGGTACCACCGCCGCCGCAGGGACACGAGGCGGTGCGGCTCGACGTGGCGCCGGCTCGTCTCGCCCTCGCCGGTGCGGTAGCCGAAGCGGATCCGCTCGAGGCGGCGGCACGCCATCGCCAGCATCATCAGCGTGGCCGCGTCGACCGTCGGGTCGTCCTCGTCCCGCACCGGGACCGGACTGCCGAGTCCTTCGGTGACCTCGGCCAGCGCGGTCACTCGGTCGCGGAGGGCGCTCGGGAGCACCTGCGCCAGCTTGGCGAGCGCACCCAGGGCGGCCTCGGCGATCAACGGATCGGCGATACGGGACAGCTCGCGCAGCCCGACCGACACCGCGACCGCCTCGTCATCGTCGAGGAGGAGGGGCGGGAGTCGGCCGCCGGCACCGAGGCGGTAGCCGCCGTAGGGCCCGGTCGTGCTCTCGATGGGGTAGCCCAGATCGCGGAGGCGGGTGACGTCTCGCCGCAGCGTCCGCGGCGTCACCTCCAGGCGGGCGGTGAGCTCCTGCGCCGACCACTGCGGCCGCGACGTGAACAGCACGAGCAGTCGAAGCAGGCGGGCCGGTGTGTCCACTGTCTCAACGCTACGCCGAAGTTGTGGTCCTGTTCTGTCCGCAACCGGGCGTACGTTCGAAATGACAGCGATGACAGTCCGGAGGGCCTGATGCACTTTCTCTCGTTCGACGAAGCCTGGCGGATCAGCAAGGACCGCCGGCAGTGGCTGCTCGATGCGGCCGAGGAGTCGCGGTTGCTCAAGCTCCGCCGCCGGCACCGGCCGCGCCCGCCCGTGGACGACCTCCCCCGTTCCCCGGGCGGGCCGCCGGCGGCCGCGTAGCGCCGGGAGCGCTCACCCGGCGGCGACGATCGTCGCCGCGAGCGCGATCCGGTGGTCCTTCGTCCACGGCGGCCCCAGCCGGGCCCGGGGCCCGTGGAGGACCTCCTCGGCCCGTCCACCCAATTGGGCGGTGGCCTGACCAACCACCTCCTTGGCGCGGTAGAGGTGGACGTCCCAACCACGCTCCTGAGCGAGCTCGGCGAGCAGGTGGCGGTACATGATCGCGTCGGCACGGGCCTCGTACGGCGGGCGCCGTTGGACGGCGATGTCGTCGGGAAAGTCGGGCGGCCAGTCGCGCAGGGCGATCCACTCCACCGGCCCGGGTAGGGCCTCGGCGAGCTCGTCGAGCGCCGCCGACGTCGCCCGCACGACGGATGCCCGTACCTCGGCGACCAATGCGGCCGTCTCGGCGACGTCGAGATGCCAGCTCTCGTAGTGGATCGGAGCCGCCGACAGGCCGGGTCCGACGAGCTCGATCCGGCGGCGGTCCACGACCTCGTGATCCGCAGACGCCGTCACGGCCACGGCCCAGCCGAGGTGGTCGGCGATGCCCAGACGCATGACGACAATGTTGTCCGATGGGTGGTGCCCGCTGCCCCGAAGCTGTGCCATCCGGGTTGCCAGTGACCGCCGACTTGCGGCCATCGCTCGTCGCGATCACGCTGTGCGCGCGCATCGACCCTCTATCCGGCGACCGAGGACGCGGCGATTCGGCTTATCCGGCGTGCTATCGGACACCTCGGTCAGCACCCGTTGATGATCCGCGCCGTCGTCACCCCAGTGAAGTATTCGGACGAGGTCGGCGTCGCCGGACCTCATCCCCGCCGGCACGTGTAGGTGCCATAGGCATGGCGGCGGTAGTCGCGGTCGAGGATCTCGAAGCCGGTTCGCTCGAACATCGCCTCGAGCAGCCAGCTGTAGGTACTGAACTCGGTGCGCACGTGTTCGGCCAGCTCGCTCGCCGTCCACCCGACGGCCGGGTCGGACACGGCGCCGGCGAGCCACATCTCGATCCGGGCGTCGGCCGCGGCCGGGACGAAGTCGAAGACAAGATCGCGCAGGCGCAGGATCCCGCCGGGACGGAGGATCCCGGCCAACCGCTGCAGGGCGATCCCCTTCCAGAAGTCGGGGAGCTGGTGCAGGGCGTTGCGCGTGTACACGACGTCAACGGGGTCACCGCCGTGCTCGTACGACAAGAAGCCAGCCTCGACGACAGTGATGTTCCCAACACCCGCCCGCTCGACCCGCTCCCGTATCGCCGCGGTCATCGCCGGCGAGACGTCAACGGCTATCACCTTCCGGCACCGCGGAGCCACGGCGACGGCGAACGACCCCACCCCTGCCCCCACGTCGACAACCGTGGATTCGGGGCCGAGACCGTAGCCGTCGAGCACGTCGAGGTCCTCGCTCGGGTCGAACCCGGCCTTACGCTCGTAGGCGGCAACGTATTGCTCGTCGAGATGCTCGCGACCGGCGAACGGAAGCTCCGGCAGCCACCACTCCTTCATGACGCGAGCGTGTCAGGTACCCGGTCGCGGCGTGGCCGCACAACACAACGCACGGCGCAGTTGCGAGCGATCGTACGAGGGCCACGTCATCGGCGAACGAGGCGTCCGCTCGGTCATCGGGCGTTGTTCGAGGACCCGAGTCTGGTGTCCCATCTACACCGTCGGTAAGCGCACCGGATGGCGGTCACCCGACCCCGGTCTACTGTCGCCGGCGTGAGTACCGCCGAGAATGGGTCCGGCTACCGGATCGAGGCGCTCGGGCCGCAGACGTGGGACGCTTTCGCCGACCTCGCCGGGCGGCACAACGGCGTGTGGGGCGGCTGCTGGTGCACCTATTTCCACCGCGGCGTCGACGATGCGGAACGCACACAGCTCGGCAACCAGGCGTACAAGCAGCGGCTCGTCGAACAGGGCCGCGCCCACGCTGCGCTGGTGTTCGACGGCGACGTTGCGGTCGCTTGGTGCCAGTTCGGGACGGTCGAGGAGCTGCCCAACATCCACCACCGCAAGGAGTGGGAGCAGGGCCTCGTACGGCGCCCCGATTTCCGCATCACCTGTCTGTTCGTCGACCGGCGGTACCGCCGCAAGGGAGTTGCGGCGACCGCCGTCCGCGGCGCCTTGGAGCTGATCGGCAGCGCCGGCGGCGGACTCGTCGAGGCCTACCCGCACGATCTCCCCGCGGGCAAGAAGACGTCGGCGTCGTTTCTCTACAACGCCACCCGGACGATGTATGAACAGCTCGGGTTCACCTACCAGCGACCGAAGGGACAGGGCAACTGCGTCATGACGAAGGAGATCCCCGCCAGCTCTGACGGGGGGTGCGGTGACGCCGCTCACCGACCAGGCGGCGCTAGCGAGCACGACCGATCAGACAGACCTGGCACGGAGGACTGGCGATCGAGGACGCGGCTGGTTCGGTTATTCGGCGTCGTTTCGGTTGCGTCGGCCGCCGGACGGGACGGTCAGCGCTGGTGACCAAGGCGACCACGGCGAGCCGAACATCACGCAAGGGGGCGCCGGCGTCGAGGTCGGCCACGATGAACGCGGCGCGCAGCTGGGCCTAGGACACCGGCTCGAACGGGTGCCCGCACGCACAGGTGTAGGTGCTGCCATGGGGACAAGGCGTGTTGATCTGCAGCTCACACGCACAGTCGGCGTTGGTACACGTCAGGCGAGTACCTGAGACGTTCTTCGATTCATCCATGCCGCAACCGTTCCCTAGAACCTTGCGGCACAACCGCTCATTGCCCCTGGGCCCGGGGGCTTGGCAGTTGTCACACGTCGCCCACTGCGTCGTTGAGCCGGCGGTACCGGATACCCACGGTTCGCGTCTCTGGCTGGGATTATCGGGCAGTGCCGAAGGGCCGATACCGCGCAGGTCGATCGACGACGGTCGCGTGATTATGGCTGTCGTTATGGTGCGCGGAGTAGCGGGATCCTTCAGCGCTGTTCTCATCGCTCAGCGCGGTTCGGCGACGTCTTGCTTTCTACAAGTCAGAAAAGCCACTGGTCGATCGGGCGTGCTGGTCGACGGGCGGCGCTCCGATGGCCCGGCGCAACGGAACTGTCCCTTCTGCAATCGGACTCGGGCACGGGCAGCCGGGTCCCACGCCAGACGATCGTCGGTGAAGCCGACTGCAATATGCCTGCAGCGCCTGTGCACCAACCGGAAAGGGGTGGAGGACCATGGAAGTGCCCGCTGCGGCCGGCCAGCATCACACGGTCGTCCGCCGCCAGGCGGGCCTGTCCAGGCCCACACCTCGACCACTCCCGCCCGGTCGCCGACCCGTTCCCCCGATGACGCACCGTTCGGATCGATACAGGCAGCGACCGCGGTGCCAGAAACCTCGCAAATCGACGCCCTCTGTGCATCGTCATCGTCCCAGCTAGAACGGGGTTTCTTGGGGTGAGACCGACGACCCCATGCAGGACATGCGCGCGACACGATTTCGGCTGGGCGGACGGGTCCGACCGTGACATCTTCGAGATCGGCGACAATCCGTTCAAACCCGGGATTCGGCGTCCGCCCCCCAGTGTTCGCAGGGCGTCAAGGTCTGGTCCGCGCCGCACCATGAGCCGAGGCATCAACCCATCGCGAACACTCCGAAGAACGAACCGCTTGATGCGAGACGAGAGGTCAACTGCGTCCCCTGGGCCGCTGCTCACCGATGCCACCGACGGTTTCGGCAATGGCGACGAAGCGGGCACGCGCCCGATGCAGCCGAACTCGCGCCGCAACGCTCGAGATTCCGAGAGCTCTAGCCAGCTCGGATGGCGACAGGTCCTCCCATATTGAGAGTACGAGAACTCGGCGATCGTCAGCCCGTAAGGTCTGCAGCACGCGCGTGATGAGGTCGAGCTCTTCGACCGAGAGCTGTGAGTCCGCGAGTCGGGTCGTGGTCGGCCGTTGAACCGGTGCGAGAAGCTGCAGAAGTTTCTCCGATCGGGCGCGACTGCGCCGTTGGGTTCGGACGATGTTGCGCGCGACGCCGCGGAGCCAGGGTTCCTCGCGGCCGTCCGGAATCCTCGCGAGGCTTTGAAGAACGACGAGGAAGGTTTCGGTCACGACATCGTCTGCGTCTCGTTCGCCGACGAGACGGGTCGCGTAGGCACGAAGGGCGCGATGATGTCGCGTGTACACGTGCGTGAACGTGTCGTCATGGTGTAGCGGCCGGCTGCGCTGCACGCGTTCGTTCCTTCCGCTCGGGAACGCGGGTGCCGCCGCGCCGCCCCCAATCGCGGCCGGCGAGCAGACCTTCAGTGTCATTTCGGAACTGGGTACCCCCGCGGGTCAGACGGGCCACGGCGTGAATGTGCGCGGACAGCGCACCGGCGTACCGTCATGCCCGGCACGTCCACTGTGTGCCGGACAACACAATTTCGGCAGGGCCGCGCCCGTTTGGCGGCCGCTGTCGCCCGCCAGCCCGATGGGCCGTCAATTGGCCGGCGACACCGTTCTGCCATCAATCGGCCCACCCAGCGGTGGTGCTCGACTAGCTGGACCTGGCATGTCGACGCTGATTCCGCGCGATGACGAACTGGCGCGATCGGCACCGGTACGCCGCACGCCAGTCACCGCGGACTGACCTCAGCCGAAACGGTCGCTGCCGCTCGTCTTGACGTCGCCTGATCGCCTCAGATGGGCCCGCGAGTCGGCCGCGGATGCAACGGCGACGGTCACCGCAGCGGCTCCAACATCCGAAGGGGAAAGCCACCGACCAAACCCACGTTTGCCGCGGGCTCCGCGGGCATGAACAGAACGACGATCGGAAGACCCATGGCGTCGCCGAGCGCCGACGACCGGCATGGTCCGGAATTCGACGTGAACGGCTGCGGGGCGGCGAACCGCACTGCGGTTGAGCCGGCCGAGCCGGGCAGCTGTGCTCAGAACGGAGTTGGCGAGGACCGCCGCAGAGACGAATAGCGGCAGGGACCCGATCACGGTCAGCGTCGCGGCCAAGCCCACGCACCTGCGACCCACGGGCTGCGGGACGCACATCGCGGCTTGCGTAAGAGCGTGAGGTTGATTTCGAGGCTCGGCGTAACGATTGGCGATTGAGCGGCAACTAAGGGGGCAAGGGCACGCCAGCGGGGCGGCGCACTGAAAGCGGGGCCGGGATGCGGCGGAGATGGACGGGCGTAGCGACGGTGCTCGTGGGGGTTGGAGTGATTGGCCAGACGCTGGCGATCGAGTTGCCCAGCGTGTCGGCATCGAACTCGGTGGGAAGCTGGTCGGGGTTGGCGAGTTCGGTGCCGCCCGATGGCGCGCAGATTGATGCGTCGGATTTGCCGCCCTTGTCGTCGCCACCGCCAGCACCACCGCAGGATCGCCCGGGTGGACGAGCTCCGACGCTCGAGGCCGCGACCGGTCGTGGGCAGCCACCCGTGGACGAACCGTTCTTGCCGCGCGAGACACCTGTGACCGGGTACGTGCAGGGCGATTCGGTCGAGATTCTGCTATGACAAGGTTATTCCAGGTGTCTGCGAGATTGCCGACGTCTCGACAGCGACAGGTGAATACGACTCCGGCCGGAACTCGAATCGCACGACATGGAAGGACGGCGACGTCGTCCAGGCACGATATCGCTATGGGCCGGACGACCGGCTGACCGAGGTCACTGACACAGTGGCCGGCACGGAATCTGCGACCTACGAGGGTCCGCCTGTCGTCTACGACGACCACGGCAACGTGACCGACCTTGCCGGAACGGCATTCTCGTACGACCAGATGAATCGGCACGTCGCATCCGTATCCGATGAGAGTTCAATCACGTACCTACGCGATGCGCTCGGCCGAATTGTCCAGCGGGTCGGACCGGATGGTACGCAAAGATACAGTTACAGCAACGATGGTGACAGGCCAGCTGCCACACTAACTGGTTCCAGCCAGTTGGTGGAGGCAATCCTAGCGCTGCCAGGTGGGGTAGTCTATACGAGTCGCCCGGCTGCGACTACCGATGTGTGGTCGTACCCCAATCTGCGGGGTGACATCGTCGCCACGGCCGACCACCAGGGCTTAAAGTCGGGTGAAACGACGGCCTATGATCCGTTCGGCGCCGCTACAACGCCCGTGGACAATCAAGTCGGTGGTCTCGACAACGCATGGCTCGGCACGCATCAGAGACCAACGGAGACTGCGGAAGGGGTTCATCGCACGGTCGAGATGGGCGCGCGTACGTATGACCCCGGAATCGGGCGCTTCATGCAACGCGATCCCGTCGAGGGAGGTGTGGAGAACGCTTACGTATATCCGCCTGATCCGACAAACTATCTCGATCTCACCGGTACGCTCAAGATCAAGATTCGGTGGGGCGACAGAAATGCGATCTTCAAGTTCCTAGACAGGCGGTGCCGCTCAAACGGCTGGCGTTGTGAAACTGTGACGATTACTGTCACCCGGGTCCTGGTCGACTGGTGGATCAACTCGTCGTGGAGTATCAGTCCACCGATAATTCCTCTTCCTATCGTCTACGGCCGCAACGACTGGTGGAAGCGCGTCGGAGTCGCAGTGCGGCTTTACTCAGAATCGGGCGCCTTCCTCCACTACAGTTGGTGGACGAACGTGACCTTGATCCATTACCAGCGCTGCTACGCTTTCATCTTCGGCGGATGTTCAAGGGACCCAAACTCATCTGACGGAGGCATCGGCTGGAAGGCAACATTCCACTGGTGGTGAGCGAATGTGAGAAGCACCCTCGTGGCGCCGTTCTCCTGTCATGGGCGATCGCCGGCGCAACGTGCGTGGCTGCAGGACTTGCCATCATCTCGGATCACCCTCTCGCAGAGTCGCTCGCGGCGGCAACGGTCGCTGCAGGCCTGGTGCAGCCATCCGCGCGGCTATCGGCGGGATCTCGTGTTGTCGCGCTCCTGCTGGGAACAGCAATTCCGGTGGTCGGCGGCATCATCGTCGCTCGTCACACGTCATCGCGGTGTGTCGAGTCAGCTCTCTACAGCCCCGTCATCCTCGGTCCTCTGCTTTTCGCCTCGGTTGCTCGCTCGTTCCTCCGTGCGGGCGGAGCACTCGAGTACATCGCAGATGTCGGATGGCTCGCCGGTGCCGTCGTGGTGTGGCTTCTGACACGGCGACTACTGGTGGCGAGTTCGGGCAAGGTTCGAGCGTTCTGATCTGAGCTCCATGCCCGATTGGTGGCGCTTCGGACCTGACGGTGGGCCGATGGCTCTGTAGGGGTCCGCGTTCGCGGCACACGGGCCCGGCGACTCTGCGGTGTTCGAAGCCAGCCTGAGTCGAGGCGCCCCTGTTCGAATCGGAGCTCGGTTGCGACGGTCGTGCAGACGAGCATGTGCGCGTCGGGCATCATCACACGGACGAGCTCGTAGAGCGCGCCGTCGACGTCGTCGACTGTTCGACCACGTCTCGGCACCAGACGAAGTCGAATTGCGGTCTCGGCGACGGGCATGTCATGGATGACGCCGTCGTGCAGGGTGATCCGGTCGGTGAGTCCTGCCACGTCGACTGCCCCGCCCGCTCGATATGAATCGCGACCGGGTCGACGCCGGCCCCTCTTACCTCATGCTCCTGGAGGATGCGGATGAGGTGCGCGGCGTCGCAACTTCCCGCGTCGAGGACGATGCCGCCGGGCTGGAGGTGCTGCGACGCAAGCTCGTACAGCTGGCCAGGGCCGTTCGGGATCAACCTCACATCGAGACGCTCATACACATCCCAGGTCGCTGGGCCGTGGACGCGGGTGGAGCCGGTCAGTGTTGCGAGGCAAGACGGCTCATCTTTGGCGTTCATCGGTGTCCGAAAGCTCCTATGTCAAGAGAAACCGGTGTTCGATTCAGGCGGCGGCCTGTTCGGATGGTCGGCACAGGAGAGGACTGGTTTCTTCGCCGAAGCGGGCTCGGCGGTCGCCGAGCAGTCCGCCTCGCCGATCATCGTCGTCTGTCAGCAGGAACGGCTGCCCAGGTCGTCTCCACTCTTTTCGCCATGATGGAGCCTAAGGACCGCGCCCGCGCTGCCGCGATCGTGCTCGGCGTGTCGAATCCCTGATGCTCTGCGAGCGTGAGCACTCGGAGCTGGTCGATGCGGCCAGATTCGCTCATGTACCCTCCCTGATCTGTCATCGGCGAAGTTCGACCCCGGCGCCCCTAGCGGCGCGGACTTCGCGGCGATCTCCGCCCTGGCAACACCGTGCAACACTTGGCTCGATAGCTGGCGGGCGACAGCGAGCCGGAGAGTTGCGGTCAAGGACTGTTCCGCGATCGGCGTCGAATGATCGCAGCAACGGCGGCGCCGACGACTCCAATCAGTCCGACAATCGGGTGTAGCCACCAGCCTTCCACGGCGGAAGACGCGATGTCGGCACTCTCCGTGCGTCGCTCACTCTTCGCTGTGCGGATGCGAGCGACTTCAGTCCCACCCTGGGCATTCCGGACTGACCGCTGCACCCGGCCAGTTTGGGGCGCGGACTTTCGTTCCACAACGAGCGGGCAGCCTCGATCAGCGGGCGGTCACCATCGAGCGACGGCGTCGGAGCCGATGGTCCAGTGCTTCCGGCACCGGGGGGCCACGGCGAAGGCGAACGTCCCCACCCCCGCGCCCAGGTCGACGACCGTGGAGTCCGGGCCGAGGGCGTGTCGGTCGAGCACGTCGAGGTCCTCCGCCGGGTCGAACCCGGCCTTGCGCTCGTACCCGGCGACGTACTGCTCGTCGAGATGCTCGCGGCCAGCGTATGGAAGCTCCGGCAACCACCATTCCTTCATGCCCCTCGAGCGTGCCACGTGCCCAACTTCCATGTGCCGCCGTGTCCCATCGGCAGCCATCTCGATCAGCGATCGGGTCGGCCTCGCTCCCACGCCGAGCGCGACGAGCAACATGCGACGGCGAGCCGGCGTTACCGGATCCTGCGTTCGGCGTTATCCACCGGGTATTCGAACGGGTGTCGCCGTCGCCCGGGCAGACTGGTCCAGGTGGGTCGGGTCCACGAGCATTGCGACGAGTGCGGCTTCGACGGCGCTTCGTACGCCGACGCGGAGCTGCTCGCATCGTTGCGCAGCCTCGGCGACCGCTGGCGACAGCAGCTCGCGGCAGCCGGTGGACATCTGCGCAACCGACCGGCACCCATGACGTGGTCAGCGATCGAGTATGCCGCCCACAGCCGAGATGTCACCGCCCTACACGCCTACGGCGTTGAGCAGGCCCTCGCGCAAGATGAGCCGACATTCCCACCGATCAGCGATGACATAGTCAACGATGCGGTCAGCGCCTACGGCGATGCTGACGCCGAGCAGGTGTGCGATGAGTTGACGATGGCCGCACATCGACTTGCCCAACTCGCCGATGACGCCGGCGTCGGCGACTGGACGCGGGGACTGACCGTCGGTGAGACACGCAGTGATGTCCGGCGGTTGCTCGAGCATGCACTGCACGACTCACAGCACCATCTCGTCGACGTCGAGCACGGAGTTGCCGTCCTGTCCAGCGCCTGATGGTGCGCGTCCGGATCGTCGTTCCGGCGATCCAGGACAGTAGGGATCGCGATATTCGGGCGCTATCCGGACAGGTCTGGAGCTACGTCACCGTCGGCGTGGACGGCCGTGCTGCGGGCCCTCCCGTTCCGGAGCTCGGAGTCGCCTCCGAGCCGGCGGTAGCGGACGCGACCACCCCGCGATTACCGGACGTCGTTCTCGGATAGTCCCTGACCGAGAACGTTGCCGTTCGTTAGAGGACCTTGCGCATCAAAGTGGAGATCGCTCGGTAGCCCGAGCGCTCGTAAAGGTGGCGAGCAGTGTCGTTGTGGTCGAAGACGCGCAAGCCGATCGTGGTACCGCCCAGTCCGCGCACCTCGACCTCGACGAATGCGAGGACCCGTGTGCCGATGCCGCTGCCACGGTGGGCGTCATCGATCTCGAGGTCGTATAGCCACCAGCCTCCGTCGGCGGCAGCAAGATCCGGTCCGTACCACACGTGTCCAACCGGGCGGTCGTCGCGGACGACATGGCAGACGCGATGCTGTGGTCGTGGCCGGTCGTTCGGGAAGGCCGCGCTCATCTGGAGATCGGCCAACGCCGCAGCTTCGCCCTCGTCGTAGCCGGCGGTGGTGAGGTCAGCGATCAAGCTGGTCCTCAACTGCCGTGAGAACGCACCGAGCTCCCCGTCGGTCATATCGCGAAGGGCAGTCGCCACGAAACCATCCTGGACCAGACGCCGCACCCGCGGCGACCGCAAGGGCGGACAGCCGGCGATCGATGACGCGGCGGCTCGGGATATTCGGCGTCGTTGAACCGCCCCGGCTTTGGTGGAGGCTCGGTTTAGTGCTGGCCGGCGCTCGCGGCCAGCGTGTTGTTGAGCGTAGTGGGCGTCCTCGAACTCGGCTGGCGGCATGTCGCCGATGGCGGAGTGGAGGCGGTCGGTGTTCCACCAGTGGACCCAGGACAGGGTGGCCAGCTCGACGTCTTCGACGGTCCGCCACGGTCCTTGCTGGTGATCAGCTCGCCTTGTAGAGCCCGATCACCGTCTCGGCCAAGGCGTTGTCGTAGCTGTCGCCGCGGGAGCCGACCGAGGTGACGGCACCGAGCTCGGCGAGGCGTTCGGTGTAGCGGATCGACAGGTACTGCACGCCTCGGTCGGAGTGGTGCACGAGCCCGGCGAGTCGTCTGTTGGCGGGTCCAGATCGCCATCTCCAAGGCGTCGAGGGCGAGATCGGCTCGCAGGGTGTTGGCGACCCGCCAGCCGACGATGCGCCGGGAGAAGACGTCGGTGACGAAGGCGACGTAGGCGAACCCCGACCAGGTCGCCACATAGGTGATGTCGGCAACCCACAGCTGGTTGGGGCGCCGAGGCCGGAACACCCGGTCGACCAGGTCCAGCCGGGCGATCACCGACGGGTGCCGGGATCGTCGTTGCGCCGCCGCCGGCCCCGCACCCGTCCGGCCAGGCCGAGCTGGCGCATCAGGCGTTCGACCGGTGCAACGGGCCACCTTCGATGCCCTCCCGGTTCAACTGACGCCACATCCTTGCGGGCGCCGTAGACGCCGTAGTTCTCCTCGAACACACGCTGGATCGTGCTGGCTCAGCTCCTCGTCGCGGACGCTCGCCGGCACGGCGGCCGGTTCTTCGCCGAGTAGTAGGTGGACGGGGCGACCTCGAGAACCTCGACAGATCGGCTCGACCCCGAAGCGACACCGATGGGCGTCGATGAACGCGATTACTTCTTCGGGTCGGCGGTCGAGCTCCGCCCCGAAGAAAGCCGCCGCCGACTTCAGGATCTCGTTGGCACGGCGCAACTCCCGGTTCTCCCGCTCCAACTCGGCGACCCGATCCCGATCCGCCCGTGGCAGGCCCGGACGGCTGCCCGTCTCCACCTCGGCGTCGATCACCCAACGGCGCAGCGTCTCACGGTGAAGGCCGAGCTGCCGGCACACCGCCGTGTACCCGCCGTCGCTCACCCCTCGGGCCTCACGCCACTCCCTCACCAGGCGAACCGCCCGATCCCTGAACTCATCCGGATACACCCTCGGTCGTCCCATTGACTCCATCCTCTCGTCACGGAATGGAGCCTCCACGGATCCCGGGGCGGTTCAGGCCGCTGTCCGGAGAACATGCGTCCCCTATCGCGCGCCGCAGGGGCCCACGGAGCGTCCTCCAAGCGCCGATCCTCCCGCCCGCCGCGCGTTGGCCGCGATGTCCGAATCGCGCCGTCCGGTAACGCGCGGGTCTGGCCCGGTTACGGCGTCCTCGAAGCGCCGGTCGCGGCGCCCTCGGCCGATCGCGAACGCGATGTCCGGTTTCCGCGTCCGCAAACGCGCAGCCGGAGCACCGGGGGAACGTCATCGAAGTGCCGGTCCTGGCTCCGCCAGAGCGGTCGCGCCATCGCGGCGGGCGATCCTGAACCGATGACGCCGCGCTGGCACGAAGCCTTAGGCGGGCGCGTCGATCAACTCGTGGGTGGTGGTCGTTGGGCTGTGTCGGGGAGGGTTGCGAGTCGTTGACGGGCGAGGTGTTCGAGGCAGCGGCGTTGGCGGGCGGCTTCGATTACCTCGGCGGGCTGTCGGCCGTGGAGGTCGGACTTACGGTTGTGGGGCTCGCACTGCAGTTCCCCGTTGGCTTCGGTGGTGGCACCGCCTCCGTTGGTCGGGATCCGGTGGTCGACGTCGCAGTGGTTGATCGGCTGGTCACAGCCGCTGGCGTGTTGGCAGTGCCGGTCGCGGACCTGGATAGCGCGGCGGAGCAGGCCGCGGAAGGTGCGTTGGGGGGAGGCGGCGATGACCCGATCGGCGCCGTCGAAGATGAACGTCTGCACCTGGCCGTGGGTGAGGTGGGGGACGACCAGGTCGGGGGTGATGACGGTCCCGGTGGCGAGCTCGCAGAGGTGCTCGACGGTGGCTTCACCGGCCAGAATGCACACCAGCGGTTCGGGTCGCCGCCCGCCGGCCGGGGCGGTGTGAGCGCGCACAGCCATCTCGACCAACGCCGCGGCCATCCGCTCGGTCGTGGTGCGCACAGTCCCGGCCCGCTGGTCCTCGCGGTACAGGTCGCGTTCGATCCGCCGTAACGCCTCCGTGACGGTGGCCCCGTCGGTGGGGTCGAGGGTGAAGTCACCGTTGACCGTGCCGTCGAGCCCGGCGGACAGCCGCAGCGTCGAGGGTTTGGGTGGCGGTGGACCGTCACGGTCGAGTTCGGCGTCGGCCCGTTGACACCAGTACTGCACCACCTTGAACGCCTGGGTGAAGGTCAACTCCTCACAGCGGGTGACGAGCACGGCTTCATCGCGGTCGAACAACTCGCTCCGACCGTTGCGAGCCGTGGCGAGCACGTCGACCAGGTCGGAGCCGAGGTCGCCGGCGGCGAACGTGTCGGCTGTCAACGGCATCCGCGGCAATGCCTCGGCGCGACGCAGGATCGCCTTGGCGGTCCCCGCGGCGACGCAGGCGGCGCGAGACAGCCGGGTCCACGGTGCCCGCGAACCGTCAGAGCGCCACACCCCGCGGCCGTCCCAGCGGGCGGCGCGGCGGGCGATCTGGGCGTCCAGACGGTGCCGCATCCGCATCAGAGCGACCAGTTCGGTGTCGAGTTCGTCGTCGCCGAGCGTGTCGAGGTCGATGTCAGCCACGGCGCTGATCGCCTCGTCGAGCTGCTCTCTCACCGTCATCGCTCTTCACTCTATCGAACAGACGTTCGAAGAGCAACCCCTGACGGGAGAATTCTTGACCGCATCGGCCCCTGGGCGGGGCTCAGCTGAACGCGGAGCCCACCCGCCGATCACGACGAACGAACTGGCGCGGGACCGGCTGCGCCGCATCCGCTGACGCGGGGAAGTCACTCTGACCCGCTGGCCGACCTGAGCACCGCCAGCGCGTCGGCGAGGACCGCGGCGGCCTCCCCGGCGGCGGCCGGCATCGCCATAGGGAGCCGGGGCGGCAGCTTGGGTGGGTCGGGGAACGCGGCCCGGGCGGCGAGCAGCGGGGCGAGCACGTCGATGTCCTGCTCGGTCGCCCTCGCCTGCCGGGGCCGGGTGGCGACCGGCGGCGCTGATCGCCAGTGCGCCAGCAGGCCCGGCTCGACCGTGATCTCGTCGGCGAGGACCAGCACGGTCGCCAGCACGTGCTTGCAGACCGCGCCCCCCCACGTGTCCGAGTCGGGGCAGGTGCAACTCGCCGCGATCTCGTCCCGGTCGGGGATCAGCAAGGCGACCTCCGCGCGCGCCGACCCGACGTCGCGGTCGGCTCCGCCCACATGGAGCTCGGTGACGTACGGGTCGTACCGGGAGCCCTGGACCTCGCCGCGGACGACCCCGGGCTCGACCTCGATGTCGAGGACGAGGCCGTCGCGGGCGTACACCTTGGCGCGCGTGAACCGGGCGGGATCGGACAGCTCGGCGGCGAGGGCGCGCAGCATCGCTCCTGCCACCCGCCCTGGCGGGTTGGGTCCGAAGGTCCGGCGGGGCGGACTCATTGGTGCACCCTGTCGATGTGCGACGGGTTCGGTTCGGGAATGGTGCACCAATGAGCCGCAGACCGTGCTTGATGGTTCGCTCGCTCGAAGACTCGCTCGCTCACGGCGCCTCCAACCGCACGAGCTCGCGCAGCTCTGCCGTCGAGAGCTCGGACAGCCACGCCTCCCCGCTTCCGACGACGGCGTCGGCGAGCGCCCGCTTCTCGTCGATGAGGGTGGCGATGCGCTCCTCGACCGTGCCCTCGCAGACCAGCTTGTGGACGACGACGGTGCGCCACTGCCCGATCCGCCACGCCCGGTCGGTGGCCTGGTCCTCGACGGCCGGGTTCCACCACCGGTCGTAGTGGATCACCTGCCCGGCGGCGGTGAGGTTGAGGCCGGTGCCGCCGGCCTTCAGTGAGACGAGCAGCAACGGCGGGCCCTTGCCGGCCTGGAAGTCGGCGACCATGGCGTCGCGCCGTGCCCGCGACACCCCGCCGTGGAGGAACGGCACCCGCAGCCCCAGCCGCTCGGCGGCGTGGCGCCGGAGCAGCTCACCCATCTCGCGGAACTGGGTGAACACCAGCGCCCGCTCGCCGATGTCGAGCAGCTCGTCGACGAGCTCGTCGTAGCGGGCCAGCTTCCCCGAGCGACCGCTCAGCCGGGAGCCGTCGCCGAGGACGTGGGCGGGGTGGTTGCAGATCTGCTTGAGGCGAGTCAGCGCGGCGAGGACCAGGCCGCGACGCTTTATCCCGCTGGTCGTGGCGGCATCGGTGAGGAGCTGGTCGACGACGTGCTGGTAGAGCACGGCCTGCTCGCGGGTGAGACCGGCGTAGGCGATCTGCTCGATCTTGTCGGGGAGGTCGGGAACGAGCTTGCGGTCGGCCTTGGTCCGGCGGAGGACGAACGGCTGGGTGACCCGGCGCAGGCGGGCGGCGGCGTCGGCGTCGCCGTTGCGCTCGATCGGTTTGGCGAACCGGTGCCGGAACTGCTCCCGGCTGCCGAGCATCCCCGGGTTCACCGTTTCGAGGATCGACCACAGCTCGGCGAGCCGGTTCTCCACCGGGGTGCCGGTGAGGGCGATCTTCTGGCCGGCCCGCAGCCGGCGGGCGGCGCGGGCGGCGTGGGTGGCCGGGTTCTTGATCATCTGCGCCTCGTCGAGCACGACGGTCGACCACTCGATCTCGGCCAGGTGGGCGAGGTCCCGCGGCAGCAGCCCGTAGGTGGTGACGACGACGTCGGCGCCGGCCAGGCCGCCATCGTCGTCGTCGCCGGCGTCGCCACGGGACCGCTCGGCGCCGTGGTGGACGACGACCCGCAGCGTCGGGCTGAACCGGGCGGCCTCGGACTCCCAGTTGTGGACGACCGAGAGCGGGCAGACGACGAGGTGCGGGCCGGGCCGGCCGAGCAGGTGGGCCAGCGCGGTGGGCGTCTTGCCGAGCCCCATGTCGTCGGCCAGGCACCCCCCGAGCCCGAGGCGGTCGAGAAAGCGGAACCAGGCCAAGCCCCGACGTTGGTAGTGCCGCAGTTCGCCGCGGAAACCCGGCGGCTCGTGGGCCTCCTCGAGCCGCTCGTCGGGGAGCCCGTCGAGCAGCTCGGCGGTCCAGCCGGCACCGCCGCCGGCGATCTCGGACTCGCCGATGAGGCGGAGCAACGTCAGCGCGTCGACCCGGGTGTGCTGGCGCAGGTGGTCGTCGAGGCGACGGCGGGCCCGGCGCAGCGCGGCCGGGTCGATGCGGACCCAGCGCCGACCGGTGTGCAGCAACGTCGCCCCGGACGCCTCGGCACGAGCGATCTCGGCCGCCGACAGGGCGGCGGGACCGTCGTCCTCAGCGACGACCATCGACCACTCGACGATCGCATCGCGCCCGAAGCCGCCCGACCGGTCGTTCGCCGGCGCCGGTGTGGCCCGGCCCCGCACGTCGACGTCGGCCCGGACGAGCCGCTCGGGGCCGATCAGCTCGATCCCGATGCGGGCGAGCTCGGCCGGCGCCTGGTCCAGGAAGCCGTCGGCCTCGTCCACGTCGAGCTCGACCGACGTCGGTTCCGGTTGGGTGGCGAACCCGCCCAGCACGTCGACGACCTCGCTCACTCGCCGGGCGGTCTCGACGACCTCGCTCGCCAGCAGCTCGAGGTGCTCGTCGCGGCCGGCGAGCTCGAGGGCGAGCGGGGTGCTCTCCCACACGTCGGCGGCCGCGCACCACCGGCCCGGGTCGAGCTCGTCGACGAGCTCGATGGCGACCTCCCAAGCGTCGAACGGGTCGTCGGGCACGATCAAGCGGAGGCGGGGCAGGAGCCCGGGCTCGCCGAGCGCCCGGCGGTGGTGCCGTTCCAGACGCGCGGCGAGCTCGTCGACGGCGCCGAGGTGGGCGGCGGCGCCCCCGCGCACGATCGGGTCGGGGCCGGCGAGGGCGCGGAAGACGGACCGCACGGCCGAGGTGGCGGGGCTCCGGCCCGGCACCAGATCAGGCCGCCACAGGCGGGTGGCGAGCCGGTCGCGGGCGAGGCCGTCGACGAGCGCGGCGTGCACGTCGGCCACCGTCGTCTCGTCGGGCAGGCAGACCGGTGGCGCCGATGCCTCCAGCGCGGCCAGCGCGTCCGTGAGGGTCGGGTCGGGCAGTGGCCGCCAGCGAGCCAGGCGGAGCGTCCGCTCGTCGAGGACCACTGGCGTGAGCTGGCCGGCGTCGACGGTCGCCGCGGCAAGGGCGGTGACAGCGACGAACCAGCCGAGCGAGTCGCTCGCTCGCGGCATTGCGCCGGCGGTCCGCAGCCACGGCGCGACCGCGTCCGGGTTCAGCCGGAGGGTGACGGGTCGCAGGCGGGGTCCGCCGGGGACGGCGAGGTCGAGGACGGCGAGACGGCCACGGCGGAACGGGTCGGCGGCCCCGCCGAGGGCGGTGGCGAACCAGCTCGGCGCCACTGTGTGGCGTCCGTCCCAGCCCCAGAGGTGGAGCGTGCCGCCGTGCCACGAGCCGGCGATCGACAGGCTGCGGTCCGGGCCGGATCGACCACCCGGCCCCCACTCCTGTCGCACGGTGCGCACCCGATCGACCCTACCGAGGGGGTGCGCGCACCGAAGCGGAGCTTCGGCGGGGTAGCTCGTCGGGCTAACCCGGGCGGGCGAAGTCCAGGGTCCAGTACAGGAGGCCGTTCGCTCCGCGCTGCACCCCGACGCCGATGTGCCGGAACGACGGGTTGAGGATGTTGGCACGATGGCCGGCGCTGTTCATCCACGCCCGCACCACGGCGCGTGCCGTGGGGTAGCCGTAGGCGACGTTCTCGCCCCACGTCGACCACGTGTAGCCCTGGCGGCGGATCCGTTGACCGGCGTCTGAGCCGTCGGATCCGGTGTGGGTCATCGCGCGCATCGCGGCCTGGTCGCGGGCGTGGAACTCGGCGGCGCGATGGACGGCGAAGCTGATCCGCACCGGCCGCAGACCGGCCTCGGCCCGGTGGGCGTTCACCCACGCGACGACCCGCCGGCGGGGTTGGTAGGCGGCGTCGACGTCGCCTTCGGCGGTCAAGGGGACGGCGACCGCGAGGCTGATCGCCGTCGTGACGCCGAACGCGCCGAGGCGGCGCAACAGGCGCGGCGGCCGGTCCGGGCGGACCAGGGTTGCCGATGATTCCACGGTCGGTTCTCCTCGGTCACCGCCCGCGTCGGTCGACGTTACTCCTTGGTGACGGAGACGTCGCCCGGCGAATCCTGATAAAGCTCGACTCAAGTTTCTTGTGTGGGAGTATCCTGGACCCATGGCCCTCGACCCCAAGAAGTGGACGCTCAAGACGCAGGAGGCGATGGCCGCCGCCATCGACCAGGCCAAGGGCAACTCCAACCCCGAGCTCACCCCCGACCACCTGCTCGCCGCCCTCACCCGCCAGGACGACACGATCGTCCCCGCCGTCCTGGCCAAGCTCGGGCAAGCCCCGCTGATGGTGCGCAACAAGGCCGACGAGGCCGTCGCCCGCCTGCCCAAGGCCTACGGCGGCGACGAGCCCCGGCTCGGCCGCGAGCTCAACGCCGTGTTCGACGCCGCCCAGCGCTTCCAGTCCGACCTGCGTGACGACTTCCTGTCCGTCGAGCACCTCCTGTTGGCGATGGGCGACCGCCTCGGCGTCGGAACCGAGGAATTGCTCCAGGTCCTCCAGGAGGTCCGCGGGTCGCACCGGGTGACGTCGCAGAACCCCGAGGACCAGTTCCAGGCCCTCGAGCGCTACGGGCAGGATCTCACCGCCCGGGCCCGGGAGGGCAAGATCGACCCGGTCATCGGACGTGACGACGAGATCCGCCGCGTCATCCAGGTGCTGTCGAGGCGGACGAAGAACAACCCCGTCCTCATCGGGGAGCCCGGCGTCGGCAAGACCGCGATCGTCGAGGGTCTCGCCCGGCGGATCGCCGACGGTGACGTGCCGGAGGGCCTGAAGAACAAGCGCCTTGTCGCCCTCGACATCGGGTCCTTGATCGCCGGGTCGAAGTACCGGGGCGAGTTCGAGGAGCGGCTGAAGGCCGTCCTCAAGGAGATCTCCGACGCCGCCGGCGAGATCATCACGTTCGTCGACGAGCTGCACACGATCGTCGGCGCCGGCGCCGCCGAGGGGGCGATGGACGCCGGCAACATGATCAAGCCGATGCTCGCCCGCGGCGAGCTGCGGATGATCGGGGCGACGACGCTCGACGAGTACCGCAAGCACGTCGAGAAGGACGCCGCGCTCGAGCGGCGCTTCCAGCAGGTGTACGTCGCCGAGCCGTCGGTCGAGGACACCGTGGCCATCCTGCGCGGCCTCAAAGAGCGCTACGAGGTGCACCACGGTGTGCGCATCCAGGACTCGGCGCTGGTCGCCGCGGCGGTCCTGTCCAACCGCTACCTGACCAACCGCTTCCTGCCCGACAAGGCGATCGACCTGGTGGACGAGGCGGCGAGCAAGCTGCGCATCGAGATCGACTCGATGCCGACCGAGATCGACGTGGTCGAACGGCGCATCCTCCAGCTCGAGATCGAGCAGGTCGCGCTGGAGAAGGAGTCCGACGAGGCGTCCAAGGCGCGCCTCGACGCCCTGCACGACGAGCTCGCCTCGCTCAACGCCGAGTCGGCCGAGATGAAGCGGCACTGGGAGGCCGAGCGGGAGGCGATCGATGCCATCCGCAATCTCAAGGAGGAGCTCGAGTCACTCCGCACGCAGCTCGAGCGGGAGACCGACCTCAACGTCGCCGCCGAGATCCGCTACGGACGCATCCCCGAGCTCGAGCGGCGGGTCGCCGACGCAACCGCCCACCTCGACGAGCTGCAGCGGGAGAAGCGGATGCTCAAGGAGGAGGTCGACGCCGAGGACATCGCCGAGGTCGTGTCGAACTGGACCGGCGTGCCGGTGAGCCGGCTGATGGAGGCCGAGGCGGCCAAGCTGATCCGCCTCGAGGACCACCTCCACGAGCGCGTCGTCGGCCAGGACGACGCCGTGCGGGCGGTCGCCAACGCGATCCGCCGCAGCCGGGCCGGGCTGTCCGACCCCAACCGGCCGATCGGGTCGTTCATGTTCCTCGGGCCGACCGGCGTCGGCAAGACCGAGCTGGCGCGGGCGCTGGCCCAGTTCCTGTTCGACGACGACCACGCGATGGTGCGCATCGACATGGGTGAGTACATGGAGAAGTTCTCCGTCACCCGCCTCATCGGCGCCCCGCCCGGCTACGTCGGCTACGACGAGGGCGGCCAGCTCACCGAGGCCGTACGGCGCCGGCCGTACTCGGTCGTGCTCCTCGACGAGATCGAGAAGGCCCACCCGGACGTGTTCAACGTGCTCCTGCAGGTGCTCGACGACGGTCGCCTCACCGACGGCCAGGGACGCACCGTGGACTTCACCAACGTCGTGCTGATCATGACTTCCAACCTGCAGGTCGACCCGCTGGACTTCTTCCGGCCCGAGTTCATCAACCGCGTCGACGAGATCATCCGCTTCCGCCCGCTGGACGAGCACGACCTGGCCAAGATCGTCGAGATCCAGCTCGGCCACTGGCGCCACCGCCTGGCCGAGCGGCGGATCGAGCTGGACGTCACGCCCGAGGCGATGGCGCTCCTGGCGAAGGAGGGGTTCGACCCTGCCTTCGGTGCCCGACCGCTGAAGCGGATCATCCAGCGCGAGATCGGCGACGCCGCGGCGATGCTGCTCCTCGAGGGCAAGGTCGCCGACGGCGGCACGATCCACGTCGACGCCGTCGACGGCGTCCTCGCCATCACCTGACGCGGCGCCGCCCGGCTGGGCGGGAGTCAGCGGTCGAGGTACCCGGACAGGTCTGGGTGCCTGGTCGACGCCAGCGCTCCGAGCGCTGCGGCGTCGGTGCGCTTGATGCGCTGCCACGAGACCCGGCCTCCAGGCTGGCCGCCTCTGATCGTGAAGCCGCCGTCGGACCGCTCGACGACGTGGAGGTTCGGCATCGCCGCGCCGATCGCGGTGAGCTGGTAGTCATACGACGCGCCGCGCTCCTCAGCTGGTACCCGCACCCGCGCTGTTCCCGAGCCGGTCAGTTGGGTAGTGCCTGAGGCCGCCGCAGGCTGGAGGATCCGCCCGTTGATGAACAGGTTGCCCTCGATCGCGACGTCGCCAGCTGCGTAGACCGCCCAGCCCTGCCTTCTTCTCGTGGCGATCCCGAGGACTCCGACTCCTCGCGAGGCCAGGCCGACGACGCCGACTGCCCGATCATCGATGTTCCGGTTGACCCCCACCACGCCCGCACGATCCGGTGCGCGACTGTCGCCCTGGATGGCGTCGACGCGTCTGGCCTCGGCTCGAACCGCGGCGCCCTCGCCGCGCCGCCGCCCTGCGTTGTTGGCGGCGAAGAGGCCGAAGGCGTCCCGACTCTGCGTCGTCGCGACGAGCGCGCGCCCGACCGTGTTGCTCACGTGCAGCGTGCTCGTGCTCGCCGTGCTGGCGAGGGAGGTGCGGAACGGCCCGACGGTGTTCGTCTGACCCTGGAGGATCGGGTCGCCGGCGGCGGCCTCCGATCTCTGACTGGCCAGCACGCCGGCGACGGCCGCCGCGGCTGCTCCGGTCAGGATCGTGCGCCGAGTGCGCCGCGCGCGCGTGTCATCCACAGTCTGATCACCCATGCCGGGTCCCCCTTTGTCCAACTGCCCCCTGACGCGCGGCAATGTATCCCGCCGTCGATCGCTGTGGTCATCGCCCCCGGCGGTGGAGCGCGGCGGCGTGGGCGGGGAACCCTTCGTGGTCGGCGAGGGCGACGATCGACGGGGCCATCCGCGTGATCGCCCGCTCGTCGGCCCGGGCGACGGCCGTGCGCTTGAGGAACGCCTCGACGGTGATCCCGCTCGACACCTCGGCGAAGCCCGACGTCGGCAGCGACGCCGGACACCCGATCACGAAGTTCGCCGCGCTGAACGGGGTGTGCTGGCCGACGAGGATCTCGCCGGCGTTGACCAGCCCCTCCACGACACGGTCGGTGTCGCCGTCGGCCACGGCGACCTGAAGGTGCTCGGGGGCGTAGCGGTTGGCGGCGGCGACGGCGACGTCGAGGTCGTCGACGAGCACGCAGCCGCCGTTGACGCCGAGCGACGCCCTCGCCGCGTCGGCCCGCACGGCGGGCAGGTCCGCGAGCTGGCGGGCGAGCTCGGCGTCGGTCCGATCGGCGAGCTCCGCCGACGTCGTGACGAGCACGACCGCCGAGTCGGTCCCGTGCTCGGCCTCGATCAGCAGGTCGGCGGCGAGCCGGACCGGGTCAGCGGAGTCGTCGGCGATCACGAGGCTCTCCGTCGGCCCGAGCAGCATCATCGTCGCCACCCCGTGACGCTGCATCTCGACCTGGGCGCACGTCACCGCCGGCGAACCGGGCCCGACGATCTTGCGCACGCGGGGGATCGTCTCGGTCCCGAAGCCGAGGGCGGCGACACCGGCCGGGCCGTTGACCCGGTACACGGCGTCGATGCCGAGCTTGCGGCAGACGACGAGGACGGCGGGATCGACGTGACCAGAGCCGCCGGGCACGGGCGGCACGACCATCACGACCTCGGGCACGCCGGCGACCATTGCCGGCACGCCGAGCTGGTAAGCGACGCTCGGATAGCTCGCCTTGCCCGACGGCACGAACAGCCCCACCGACGTGATCGGCGTGACCTTTTCGCCGACCTGCAATCCGGGCTCGGGCTCGAAGCTCCAGGCCGCCGCCCGCTGCAGCACCTGCTGGTTGAACGCCCGGCAGTGGGCGATGGCGTCATCGAGCGCGGCGTCGACGGCACTCGACACCTCCGCCGACTCGATCTCGTCGGCACCCACGCGCAGGTCGCGCGGCTCGATCTCGACGCCGTCGAACCGGGCCAGCGCGTCGCACACGGCGGCGTCGCCGCGCGCCCGGACGTCGTCGATCAGCGCGGCGATCGACGCCCGCAGCTCGTCATCGAAGATCGCCGCGATCCCACGCGCACAGAGCGCTGCCCGCTCGGCCTCGGACATCCGGGCCCACGTCAGCCGGCGCATCACGGTCACCACTCGGCGCACGGTATCCGAGGGTTTCCGTGCCGACATGGGGCGCGGCAAACCCTCGGATGGTTACGATTCGCCCACGTGCCCGTCACCGTCGTCGTCGGCGCCCAGTGGGGTGACGAGGGCAAGGCCAAGGTCATCGATCTGCTGGCCAAGGAGCACACCTACGTGGTCCGCTACCAGGGCGGGCACAACGCCGGGCACACGGTCGTCGTCGGCGATGAGCGCTACGCCCTCCAGCTCGTGCCGAGCGGGATCCTCTACGACCACGTCGTCCCGGTGATCGGCAACGGCGTCGTCGTCGACCTCCCCACCCTGTTCGCCGAGATCGACGCGTTGGAGGCGCGGGGCATCTCGTGTGGTCGGCTGCGGGTGTCGAGCCGGGCCCACCTGATCTTCCCCTGGCACCAGGCCCACGACGCGATCGCCGAGGCGATGCGCGGCGACGACAAGATCGGGACGACCCTCAAGGGGATCGGCCCGGCGTACGCCGACAAGGCCCGCCGGGTCGGGCTGCGCGCCGGCGACGTGCTCGACGCCGCGTCGTTCGCCGAGCACGTCAAGGCGCGCGCGGTGGCCGAGAACCGCGAGCTCGGCGACGCCGGCGGCGAGCCGCTGGACATCGTCGAGATCGTCGCGCGGTTCTGCGCCGACGGTGCCCGGCTCGCCCCGTACGTCGTCGACACCGTGGGGCTCCTCCACGAGGCCCTCGCGTCCGGTGCCCATCTGCTGCTCGAGGGCGCCCAGGCGACGTTCCTCGACCTCGATCACGGCACGTATCCCTACGTCACCTCGTCGAACCCCACCGCCGGAGGCGCGTGCACCGGCACCGGCCTCGGCCCGCGCCACATCGACCGCGTCGTCGGGATCACCAAGGCCTACACCACCAGGGTCGGGGCCGGCCCGTTCCCCACCGAGCTGACCGACGCCGACGGCGACCGGCTCGTCGACGTCGGGCGCGAGTTCGGCACGGTGACCGGGCGCCGCCGTCGAGCCGGCTGGCTCGACTGCGTGATGCTCCGTCACGCCGTGCGCCTCAACAGCCTGACCGAGCTGGCTGTTACCAAGCTCGACGTGCTCGACGGCTTCGACCACGTGAAGGTGTGCACCGGCTACCGGCTCGACGGCCGGGAGCTCGAGCACTACCCCGATCGGTCCGACCTCGTCGCCCGGGTCGAGCCGGTCTACCGCACGCTGCCCGGCTGGGGGACGAGCCTCAGCGCGGCGCGCGAGTCCGCCGACCTGCCCGCCCCCGCCCGCGACCTGATCGACCTGATCGAGCGGGAGGCAGGAGTCCCCGTCGGCGTCGTCGGCGTGGGCGCCGAACGCGACGACCACCTCGTCTGGCACCCATGATCCCGCGCTACTCGCTCCCCGAGATGGCGGCCGTCTGGACCGACACCGCGCGCATGGCGCGCTGGTTGGAGGTCGAGCTGCTGGCGACGGAGGCCCACGCCGAGCTGGGCGTGGTCCCGGTCGGCGCGGCCAAGGAGTGCCGCGATCGGGCGCCGCGTGTCGACGACGAGTTCGTCGCCGCGGTCGCCGAGCGCGAGCGCACGACCGACCACGACGTTGCCGCCTTCGTCGACGTCGTCCAAGAGAGAATCGGGACACCGGCGGGGGCGTGGATCCACTTCGGCCTCACCTCGTCCGACGTCGTCGACACGGCCCTGTGCTGGGCGATGCGGGACGCCGCCGACCTGCTCCTCGCCGCGGAGTCCCGCCTCCTCGGCACGCTCGTGCCGCTGGCGCGCGCCCACCTCGACACGGTCATGGTCGGGCGCACCCACGGGATCCACGCCGAGCCGACGACCTTCGGGGCCAAGGCCGCGCTCTGGGCCCTGCAGGTCGATCGGGATCGGGCCCGGCTCCGTGCCGCCCGCGACGCGGTCTCGGTCTGCAAGCTGTCGGGGGCCGTCGGGACCTACTCCAACGTCGACCCCGCGGTGGAAGACCATGTCGGGGCGGCGTTGGGGCTGCATCCGGTGCCGGCGACCCAAGTCATCGCGCGGGACCGTCACGCCGAGTTCCTGTGGGCGTGCGCCGCCGTCGCGGCCACGTGCGAGACCGTCGCCATCGAGCTCCGTCACCTGCAAAGGACCGAGGTGGGGGAGGTCCGGGAAGGCTTCAAGCCGGGCCAGAAGGGCTCGTCGGCGATGCCGCACAAACGCAACCCGATCTCGGCCGAGACGATCAGCGGACTGGCCCGCGTCGTCCGTTCGAACCTCCAGGCCGGTTTACAGGATGTCGCCCTCTGGCACGAGCGCGACATCTCGCACTCCTCGGTGGAGCGGATCGTGCTGCCGGACTCCGCAATCCTCGCCCACTACATGGTTCATCGCCTCGACCGGCTGCTCTCCGGACTCGAGATCGATGCCGCGCGGATGCGTGCAAATCTGCAGGCCGGCCACGGCCTGATCTTCAGCCAACCGGTTCTGCTCGCCCTCGTGAACGCGGGCGCGACGCGTGATGATGCCTACCGGATCGTCCAGCGCAATGCGATGCAGGCGTGGGCGAGCGGTGGTGATTTCCGTACCGAACTGGAGCGGGATCCCGAGATGACGCTTGAAGCTCACGCGTTGGACGAAGCGTTCGATCTGTCCCGGTCGCTGCGCCACGTGGGCCGATTCGGCGCCGCGCTCGACGAGATCGAGCTCGACTAAGCGCTACGGCTCAGGCCGGCTCTGGTCAGAACCGAGGCGGGAACGCCGACCTCACGCCACGAGGCGTAGGAGATTCCCTGGCGCTTGCTGTAGTTGGCAACCACCTTGACGAAGTCATCTTCGATTGTCTTGAGGTCGACGTTGGACTGCATTCCGTCCAACTCAGACGTGAGGTCACGACGCTCCTGCACCAACCGCACCTCGGTGAGCGGATCGGCGGACTTCAGTTGGTCGTTGATCGTGTTGAGCCGTTTCTTGATCGAATCGGAGGTCCGTCGGCGACCCCGCTTGGGCTTGTTGCCACGTATCGCTTCCAGGTACGCGCGCACGGCGCGACCCTCGACGCGCCCCTGGGCGAGGGCGGCCTTGTGTTGATCGGTGAGGGGAGACTTCGGTCCTCGCTTGGCCATGGATCTGATCGTAGGCCAGTTAGGGGCCGGATTGATAGAAATTCGCCCGGGATCGGCAGTGACAGTAATGGTTCCGATAACAGCGGGCCGTCGGACCCAGTTACAAGATCAGCCGGCGAGGGTCGCCAGCACTTCGAGATGATCCAGATCGGCGAGATCGAGTACTTGTAGATAGATCCGCTCGGCGCCGGCATCGGCCCACCGCGCGAGGGTTTCGGCCGCCTGGTCGGCGGTTCCGGCGACGCCACTGGCCCGGAGCTCGTCGGGCTGCCTGTCGATCGCGCCCGCCCGTCGGGTGAACTCGGCCTCGTCCGCGCCGACGCACGCCACGGTGGCGACCGAGAAGCGCATCGTCGCCGGGTCGCGGCCGATGGCCTCGCACGCCGCGACGACCCGTTCGTGCTGCTCGCGGAACCGCTCGACGGTGTTGAAGCCGAGGTTGTACTCGGCGGCGTAGCGGGCGGCGAGGGCCGGCGTCCGCTTCGGCCCCGGTCCGCCGACGATGATCGGAATGCCACCGGACTGGACCGGCTTGGGCAGCCCCGGCGAGTCGGTGACCGGGTAGTGCCGGCCGTCGTAGGAGAAGCGCTCGCCGGTCGGTGTCGTCCAGAGGCCGGTGATCACGGCGAGCTGCTCCTCGAGGCGGTCGAAGCGCTCGCCGGTGGCTGGGAACGGGATCCCGTAGGCGCGGTGCTCGGCCTCGTACCAGCCGGCGCCGAGTCCGAGCTCGACCCGGCCGCCGGACATCTGGTCGACCTCGGCGACGGCGATCGCCAGCGGTCCGGGGTGGCGGAACGTGGCCGCCGTGACCAGCGTCCCGAGGCGGATCGTCGACGTGTCCCGCGCCAGTCCGGCGAGGGTCACCCACGAGTCGGTGGGGCCGGGCAGCCCACCGCGGGCGAGGGCGGACCCCATCGCCAGGTAGTGGTCGCTGCGGATGAAGGCGTCGAAGCCAAGCCGCTCGGCGGCGAGGGCCACACCGAGCTGGTCGTCGTAGGTCGCCCCCTGCTGGGGCTCGGTGAAGACGCGGAACTGCGAGAGCTGGAACATGACGCCCGACGCTAGGTGCCGTCCGTCGCCTTGCGCAGCGCGTCCTCGGCCTCGTCGAGCCGCCGGACGGCGTCGTCCCGCTCGAGCTCGGCGGCGTCGAGCGTCTCGCGTGCCTGGTCGAGCTGGCGCTCGACGTTGCGGACCGCGGCGGCCGCCTTGTCCACGGCGGCGGTCGCCCGGTCGGCGGCCCGCGCCGCGGCATCGCGCGCTTTGGTCGCGTCGGCGATCTCACGCTTGCGCTGCCGCTCATCCGTCGGCTTCACGGCGTCCGCCTTCGGCGGCGTCTTCGGTGACGCCGACCGGGTGGAGCGACGGGCAGGGGTCGGGGACGCTTCCAGCCCGGCGAACACGTCGGCGGGGACGACCACGGCCGAGCCGAGCACACCGGCGGCGAGCTGGGCGGACGCGTCGGCGCTGGCCGAGATCTCGGTCAGGCGGCCGGCCACAGAGCCGGTCTCGGCGGCAGCATCCCGCCCGGCACCGGACAGCACCTCCTGGGCCAGGCTCAGCACCCGCCCGCTGCGGTCGCGCAGGTCGCGCAGCGCTCCCCGCACGTCCGGGCCTTTGCGCCCCTCGATCGCCGCCGCCTGGGCATCTCGGACGGCGCCGGCGGCGTCCAGGAAGGCGGCGACGTCCTTCCCGTGCTCGGCGGCCACGACGTTCAGGGCCCAGTCGACGAGCGCCGGCTTGCGCAGCTTGCCGAGCGCGGTGGCCGCCTCACGCTCCTTGGCCGCGCGGCGCTCTTTCACCAGACGGGTCCGCTCGGCGACGAACTGCGCCGGCGGGGTGGTGTAGAGCTCGCGGAGGGTCGAGACGTCGATCGGCGACGGCGCCACGGCACGACACTACGTTCGAGCCCGATGTCTGACGATCACTGCGTTCCCCGGCCACACCGCATGCTGCCTGCGCAGTTACTGGCCGCTCGCTCGCTGGCGCTCACTCGCTCGCATCGTTCCGGGCTGCTCCTGTGAGCGACCTGTCGCCGACGCTGGCGGCGCTTCGCGACCACGTGCTCGCCCACTCCGTGAAGCGGGGGACGTTCACGCTCAAGTCGGGTGCCCCCAGCTCATGGTTCCTCGACACCAAGCAGACCGCCTGCCGGCCCGACGGGATCCTGCTCGTGGCCGAGGCGATGCTGCCGCTGATCCCGGCGGAGGCGACGGCGATCGGTGGGCTGACGATGGGCGCCGACCCGGTGGCGTTCGGCGTCGCCGCGGTCGCCGCCACCCGCGGGCGGGAGCTGCGCAGCTTCAGCGTGCGCAAGGAGGCGAAGGACCACGGGGTCACCGGCCGCCTCGCCGGCGCCCTGGAGCCGGGCGATCGGGTCGTGATCACCGAGGACACCGTGACACGCGGGACGTCGTTGATGGAGGCCGTCGACGTGGTGCGTCAGTTCGGCGCCGAGCCGGTCCTGATCAGCGTCATCGTCGACCGCGGCGGGACGTGTGCGGCGATGGCCGCCGAGGCCGGCGTCGCCTACCGGCCCCTGCTCACCGCGCCCGATCTGGGCTTCGGCTACGGCACGTAGGGGAGGCCAAGGACCCCCGGGTTCAAGATCCCGGTGGGATCGAGGGCGCGCTTGACGGCCGCCGCCGCGGCCAGCTCGGCGGGTGAGCGGATCAGGTGCAGCCAGCCGGCCTTGGCGATGCCGATCCCGTGCTCGGCCGAGATCGTGCCGCCGCGTTCGGCGGCGGCGCGGAGCACGTCAGCGGTGATCGCTTCGGTGTCGCCCGGGTCGAGCACGTTGAGGTGGACGTTGCCCTCGGCGAGGTGGCCGAAGGGGATCAGGCGGCCTCCGTGCCGGGCCACCGAGCGGCGGGCCTCCGCGACCAGCCCGCCGAGGGTGGCGACCGGGACGGCCACATCGAGTTTCAGCGGGACGCCCTGGGCGGCGATCGCCTCGGCGATGCGGTCGCGGAAGGCGACCAGCCGGTCCCGGGCCGGGCCCTCGGTGGTGACGGCGGCGTCGAGCACCCCGGCCGCCCCGGCCACGGCGTCGGTCAGCTCGTCGGTGGGATCGGTGTGGTCGGCGCATTCGACCACGACGTACGCCCCGACCCGCTCGTCGCCAGCGCCGGCCGGCGGCGCCGCACCGAGATGGTCGGCGACCAGCCCCATCGCTTCGGGCAGGATCAGCTCGACGGCGTCGAGGTGGGGGACACCGGCGCGCAGATTGGCGAGCAGGGCGACGGCCTCGTCGAGCCTGGTGGTCGCCAGCAGCGCGGTCGCGGTGTGCCGGTACCACGGGACGACGCGCAGGCGGACCGCGGTCAGGACGGCGAGGGTTCCCTCGCTGCCGCACAGCAGCGACGGCCAGTGCAGCCCGGCGGTCTCCTTGGGCAATCCGGCGAGGGAGCCGACCTCGGACCCGTCGGCGAGGATCGCCGACACACCGGCGACCTGGGCGCGCATCGTGCCGAAGCGCACCACCCGCGACCCGCCGGCGTTGGTCGCCACCGCGCCGCCGACGGTCGCCGAGTCGCGACTGGAGAAGTCGACCGGCGCGTCGAGCCCGGCGTCGCGGGCGTGGCGTCGCCAGCGGGCAACCGTCACCCCGGCGCCGGCGGTGACCTGCATCGCCGCCTCGTCGACGGGCTCGATGCGATCGAGCCGCCGGGTCGACAGGACCACCATCGGCGAGGCCCGCGGGACGCTGCCCCCGACGAGCCCGGTGTTGCCGCCCTGGGGCACCACCCCCACGCCGGCGTCCGCGCAGCGGGAAACGACGCGTGCGACCTGCTCAGCGTCGGCGGGGCGCGCCACCAAGAGGGCCTCACCCCGAAATCGACCGGTCCAGTCGGTCGCGTACGACGCCGTCACGTCGGGCTCCGTGAGTACGTGCTCCGCGCCCACGATCTCCCTGAGGGCGGCGGCTAGTGGATCAGCGGACGGCGGCACGACCGCAAGATAGGTGCCAGCGGAGGTTGACGCTCGGGGGCGATGTGCGGTTATCCTGCCGGCGGAATGAGGCGGGCGGCCCGGGCGGGGATCGACGCGCACGCGAGGGAGTGCGGTAGCGCACGGCGGCACGGTGGGTGGCGCCGGCGGGGGATGAGCGCGGCTGCGCTCGCGGTCGTGGCAACGGCGGTCGCTGTCGACACACCGGCGTCGGTCGACGCGGCGTCGCCGCCGGTGGCGCGGCGCGATGTCGTCAGGACGAACCTGGGTGCGACGGTTCAGGTGTCTCCGTTGGGGAACGATTTCGATCCGGACGGGGAGAGCTTCGGCATCGACACGATTGCCGATCCCGCCCATGGCACTGTCACCCCGAACGGTGCGGGCCAGTTCTTCTACGTCCCCGACGACGGGTTCTCGGGCACCGACGAGGTCACGTACACCGTGCGCGACACGACGGGAGCCGCCTCTGACGGCCTCGTCGTGGTCCACGTCGACACCGGCAGTGCGGGGAGTGTGCAGCATCCGAACCCGGCGCCGGATTTCCTGGTCGTCTATCAGGGGTCGTCGGTGGGGTTCACGGTGGCCGACCTGTTGGTCAACGACCAGGAGCCGGAGGGCGATGACCTGACGATCGTCGCCGTGTCGGAGCCGGGATCCGAGGCCACGTCGACGGGCAGCGTTGACGGCGGGTTCGTGTACACGCCGAGTGCTGGGGAGGGGTTCGCCAACCGGGATCACGACCTGTTCTATTTGGTGGTCGACCCTGACGGTCATGTCGTCGCGGAGACGATCCGGATCCGGGTGCTGCCCGCCGACGACACCAACCAGCCGCCGGTGGCGCGGCGCGATGTCGTCAGGACGAACCTGGGTGCGACGGTTCAGGTGTCTCCGTTGGGGAACGACTTCGATCCGGACGGGGACAGCTTCGGCATCGTGTCGATCGACAACCCGGCCCACGGCACGGTCACCCCGAACGGTGCGGGCCAGTTCTTCTACGACCCCGACACCGGGTTCACCGGCACCGACGTGGTCACCTACATCGTGCGCGATGACCATGGTCTGTTGTCCAGGGGTCAGGTGACGGTGTGGGTCGACACCGGGAGTGCGGGGAGTGGGCAGCATCCGAACCCGGCGCCGGATTTCCTGGTCGTCTATCAGGGGTCGTCGGTGGGGTTCACGGTGGCCGACCTGTTGGTCAACGACCAGGAACCCCAAGGGCAGGCGATGACGGTGGTGGCGGTGTCCCACCCGGGCAACGACGGGGTGGTCACTGGGACGGCGGCCGGCGGGTTCGTGTACACGCCGAGTGCTGGGGAGGGGTTCGCCAACCGGGATCACGACCTGTTCTATTTGGTGGTCGACCCTGACGGTCATGTCGTCGCGGAGACGATCCGGATCCGGGTGCTGCCCGCCGACGACACCAACCAGCCGCCGGTGGCGCGGCGCGATGTCGTCAGGACGAACCTGGGTGCGACGGTTCAGGTGTCTCCGTTGGGGAACGACTTCGATCCGGACGGGGACAGCTTCGGCATCGTGTCGATCGACAACCCGGCCCACGGCACGGTCACCCCGAACGGTGCGGGCCAGTTCTTCTACGACCCCGACACCGGGTTCACCGGCACCGACGTCGTCACCTACATCGTGCGCGATGACCATGGTCTGTTGTCCAGGGGTCAGGTGACGGTGTGGGTCGACACCGGGAGTGCGGGGAGTGGGCAGCATCCGAACCCGGCGCCGGACTTCCTGGTCGTCTATCAGGGGTCGTCGGTGGGGTTCACGGTGGCCGACCTGTTGGTCAACGACCAGGAACCCCAAGGGCAGGCGATGACGGTGGTGGCGGTGTCCCACCCGGGCAACGACGGGGTGGTCACTGGGACGGCGGCCGGCGGGTTCGTGTACACGCCGAGTGCTGGGGAGGGGTTCGCCAACCGGGATCACGACCTGTTCTATTTGGTGGTCGACCCTGACGGTCATGTCGTCGCGGAGACGATCCGGATCCGGGTGCTGCCCGCCGACGACACCAACCAGCCGCCGGTGGCCGTCCCGGACACCGCTGCGACGACCGGCAGCAGCATCCAGCTGGCTCCGTTGGGGAACGACTTCGATCCGGACGGGGACAGCTTCGGCATCGTGTCGATCGACAACCCGGCCCACGGCACGGTCACCCCGAACGGTTCGACCCAGTTCTTCTACGACCCCGACACCGGGTTCACCGGCACCGACGTGGTCACCTACACGATCCGCGACGACCACGGGCTGCTCGGCACCGGGTTCGTCGCCATCCGGGTCAACAGCTCCTGTCCATGCCCGCCGATCGCCGGCTCGGCGAGTTACACGGTCCCGGCCGGCGCCACCCGCGACATCACCCTCAGTGCCGTCGACCCGGACGGTCAGCCGCTGACGTGGACGCTGATCACGCCCCCGGCGGGCGACCTGGAGGGCGACCTCACCGGCGTGGCTCCGACGCTCAGCTACACCGCGCCCACCAATCGGTCGACCGACGCGTTCGTGTACGAGGTGAGCGACGGCACCGACACCGCCCGCGGCACGATCCAGATCACGATCCAGCGGGCCAACGTCCCGCCGGTGGCCGACGACGACACCGCCGCCACCATCCAGGAGACCCCGGTCGAGATCGACGTGCTCGACGGCGACACCGACGCCGACAACGACGAGCTGACGATCGTCGGCGCGAGCAACGGCGCGAGCGGGACCGTCTCGTGCTCCTCCACCGCGTGCACGTACACGCCGAGCGATGGCTTCTTCGGGACCGACACGTTCACGTACACGGTCGACGACGGCTTCGGCGGCAGCGATCTGGGCGCGGTGACGGTCACGGTCGATCCCTCGCCGATCGTCTCAAACCTCAGCGCCGAGCGAGCAAACACCGGGCCGGGCGCGACCTCGATCCGGCTGTCCGACATCCCGTACGAGCGGATGCGCGAGCTCGACGTCGATGTGGCGAGTGCTCCGTTCATGCGCCGGTCGCCGTTCATGCGCCGGTCGCCGTTCATGCGCCGGTCGCCGGTCGCAGACTTTGCTCCGTTCATGCGCCGGTCGCCGTTCATGCGCCGGTCCCCGCTGTCCGAGATCCCGGTGGACTACCCCGGCGGCTGGCCGGCCTTGCTCGCCGGGACGTCCCTCGCCGGCCGCCCGACGCAGAGCATCACGTTGGAGGAGTTCCTCCTGCTGTACGAGCCGGAGCCGGCCACCCCGGCGTTGCGAGATCTCACGCTCGAGGACGTCTCCAACTTCGACGGCACCGCCGTGGAGAACGTCAGCCCGGCGGCCATGCTGATTGGCCCGACCCCGCTCACCGCGCTCGACTTCGGTGCGACGTCGTGGTGTGACCGGCTGGCGGCCGAGACCGAGGGGGATACGACCTGCGCCGAGCTCGGCGTCACGTCCGAGACGACACTGCTCGAGCTCGACATCGAGCCGGATGCGGCGGCGGTCCTCGCCGAGCACCCGGTTCTGCGACGGATCCCGCTCGCCGCCAATCTCGCCGACTTCGTCGACGCGCCCGTCCTCGACGCCCGGCTCAACGAGCTCAACCTGTTCGCCACCGAGATCGGGCAGATCACCGTCGCCGACGCACTCGCCGCGTCGCCGGAGGTGGGCTCGGTGCGTATCGCCGACATCCCGGTCGACGACACCAATCCCGACGACGGCGGCTATGGGCGGCGCAACCTCGTCGTCAACTGCTCCGGGGCGTTCACCTGCCCCGCCGGGTCGACGCTGGCCGACGCCGACGCCGCCGGCGCGCTGGTGCCCGGGGGGCGCCTGCAGGACGTCGGCCGGGCCTTCTTCGACCGCACGGTCGCCGGCGATCCGCCGATCTCGATCGAGCAGATCGCCGGTGCCCTGCCGGCGACGCTCGACATCAACGACGTCATCGTCGGGAGCCTCGACCAGTCCGACTTCCCCTGGGAGGACGTCAACCTGAACACCGCCGGCCTCCAGGAGTTCGCCCGCACCGGCGCGACGCTCGACTGGAACCTGGGCATCTCGGTGCTGAGCTCGCGCGCCGGTCCAGGACCGTTCGACGCCACCGTGACCGTCACCCTCCCGCCGGGCTTCCGCTACTACCGGCCGACTCCGGTCCGCCCGGCCCCGGCCGCGCTCAACCGGTTCGAGCCGGCCGCCGGCGCGGTCTCCGGACCGACCGTGAGCGACAGTCCCGATGGCCAACGGCTGACGTGGACCGTCGAGGACATCGCCGCTGACACCGACTACACGCTCTCGTTCCGGACGACGCCGGGTCTCGTTCTGGGTCAGGCCCGCGCCGTCGCCCGGGTGACGATCGAGGGCGGGGCAGCGACGACCACCGGCGTCGTGCGGGTTGTCGACAACGGAGACGCACCGGGAGAGCCGGCGTCCGCCCTCCAGGTCGACAGCGACGTGCTCTACCTCGGCTACATCGACAGCGAGGCCGACCTCGATCTGTACGGCTTCGATTCCACGCCGCTCGCCCACGTGGGCGTCCGGCTCAGCCACCTCGCCGGCGACGGCGACCTCGTCGTCTACGGCCCGGCGGCGGACCGGCCCGGCAACTCGCCGTCCCCGGTTCCGACGCGGACGGCCCAGCCCACGACGCCGCCGATCGCGGCCGAGGAGCTCGACGTCTCCGGCGGCGAGTACGCGCCGGAGCCGGACGCCGACGCCGGGGTCCCGATCCTCGAGGGTCTCACCGTGGTCGGCAAGTCGGCCGGACGTACGGCCGATGTCGAGGCGGTGGACGTGATCGAGCCCGACCTGCTCCAGGTCAGCTCGTACAACGCGGCGACGTCGAACCAGCCGTACGTCCTGCGCGTCCGCGACGTCGATCCGCCAACGACACCTGAGTGCACTGCCTACGCCCGCACCGGCGGCGTGGCAGGCACGATGCCCGATCTCGGTGCGCTCGACGACCTGGCCACCGTGATTCTCGTCAACCAGCGCCGCCTCGGCGACACGTTCGACGCCGCCACGGCGGACGACGTGATGACGGAGTTGAATGCGCTGGCGGAGCGGCCGGACGTCAAGGGCGTGGTGATCCCCGTCGAGGCCGACCCGGCCATCGCCGCCGCCTACGCCGCATGGGACGAGAACCCGTGCCACACCGACCGGGCGAACAAGGTCGTCAACGAGATCACCCGTCTCGTCGTCGGCCTCCGCAACGGCGCCCTGCCCGGCGTCCCCGCCCAACCCGGGATCGCCAACGTCGTGATCGTCGGCGGTGACGACGTGATCCCGATGGCCCGCCTCGACGACACGACGCGGGTCGGCAACGAGACCGGGTACGCCGACGAGTTCGACGTCAACGGCCCGTACCACGGCGCCCTCGGCACCAGCCACTTCTTCAGCGACGACCCGTACGGCGACCTCGACCCGATCCAGTGGGCGACCCGTCGCCTCTACGTGCCGGAGCTGGCGATCGGCCGGCTCGTCGAGACGCCGGGCGAGATCATCGCCCAACTCGACGCATACACGAACGCCGGCGGCCGCCTCGACGCCAGCCGCGCCTACGCCGCGGGATACGACTTCATGATCGACGGTGCGGACTCCGTGAGGACGACGCTCGAGGAGTCATTGTCCGCCGCCCATGGATCGACAGCCGTGGTGACCGGTCCCGTCAACGAGTCGACGTGGAGCGGTGACGAGCTGCTCGACGACCTGGCGGGGCCGCCGAGCCCGTCCGTCGCCGCCGTCTTCGGCCACTTCGACCACACCGCCATGGAGACGCCCGACGGCGACGGCGTCACGGCGGCCCAGCTCGCCGAAGCCATTCCCGACGGCGCCCGCCTCGTCTTCTCGATGGGATGCCACTCGGGGCTGGCCGTGTCGGACGAGACCGTCGGCGGCGGAGCGCGGGCGGCCGACCTGCCCGCCGCGATCACTGCGGGCGGCGCCGTCTACCTCGCGGCCAGCGGGTACGGCTACGGCGACCAGTTCAGCGTCGGGCTCCAGGAGCGGCTGATGACGTTGTTCGCCGGTGAACTCGACGGCGCGGTCTCGGTCGGTGACGCCCTGCGCAACGCCAAGCAGAACTACTTCGCCGGCCAAGGGCTCTACGGCGCGTACGACGAGAAGGCTCTGTCGAGCACGATCATGTACGGGCTTCCGATGTTCGCCGTGGGCAATGAACGCCCTGTGCGCCCGGTGCCCCCGAACGTGACGACGACTCCGACCGGAACCGCCGGCCTGTCGTCCGTGCCCTACGACGAGGACTTCTCCTTCGTCCGCCGCGACTCGGAGAACGGATCGTGGTACGAGGCTGCTGCGGGCGCCGGCTCGGAGCTTCCGCTGATCACGGCGGGCCGGCCGGTGCAGCCGCGTGCGGAGCGCGACGTCACGGCCGCCGCCGAGGACGGGTCGCTGCTCCCCGCCCACGGCGCTGTCGTCACCACCCTCCACACGCCGCCGAACGGCACCGTGGCGGACTTCGACGCCGCCTTCAGCCGTCCGACGCTCGACAACGCCGCCGGCGAGCCGGAGGCGGTGAACTCGGTGGCCGCCTTCCCGACCCGGTTGGCGAGCATCACCACCGCGAGCGACGCCAACGGCCTCGTCGGTCCCGACGGCGTCGCCCAACGGCAGAAGCTCGTGCTCATCCCCGGACAGTTCGTCGCCACGGGTACCACGCCCGGGCGCGGCACGCAGTCGCTGTACGACCAGATGGCGGGGCTCGTCTACTACTCGCCCTCGACGGACTGGACTCCACCGGGAGTGGGCGAGGTCCGGCTCGATCGCGCGCCCGGTGAGACCACCGCCGCCGTAGCGGTCGAGACGGACGACGACTCGGGCATCCACCGCGTGGTCGCCCTGTACCAGGCCGGTGGGGATTGGCAGGCGGTCGACCTCACCGCGAGCGGAGACACGTTCAACGGCACCCTCACCGTTCCGGCATCGATCGCCAACGAGCACATCCGCGTGGTCGTCCAGTCGGTCGACGGCGCCGGGAACGTCGGTACTGCGTCGAGCAAGGGCCCGGGCTTTGCCCCGATCTCGCCGCCGCCCGTCGCGCCGACGATCGACGTCGCCCCGAACGCTCCCGAGACGGGCTGGTTCACCCAGCCGCCGACGATCACGGTGATCTCGCCGGTCGACGCGACCGTCTCCATCGACGGCGGCCCGCCGCAGCCCTACACGGGTCCCTTCACCCCCACCGGGCTGACCGACGGAACCCACGTCATCGAGGTCGCCACGGCCAACGGCGCCAGTTCCAGGGTCATCGTGCGCCTCGACCGCGCCGCACCGACCATCACGGCGGAGCTGTCCCCGCCGGCCAACGTCAACGGGTGGCGCAACAGCCCTGTCACGGCAAAGTTCGACTGTTCCGATCCTGCGTCCGGCGTGGCGACCTGCCCGCCAGATGTGTCGACCGGTAGCGAGGAGGGCGCCGCAGTCGCGCTCTCCGGCACGGCCACCGACCGGGCCGGCCACACCGCCACGTCCGCCCACACGGTGAAGGTCGACCTGAGTGCGCCTGTGACGCCCACGGTGACCCTCGACCCCGCCGCCCGAATCACCAACGAAACCACCCAGGTCCATGCCGCCACCACCGACGCCCTCTCCGGGCTGGCCGGAGGTGAATGGTGGATCGGCGACGACCCTGGCACCGGCCAGGGCACCGCCCTCACGCTGACGCTCGACGGGCTCACCGGCGAGATCCCCGCCACCGTCCCCGTCGGCACCCACACGGTGTCCGTGCGCAGCCTCGATCTGGCGGGGAACTGGAGCGAGGTCGGTGGCGCGACCCTCACCGTCGAGCCGTCCAACCGGCCGCCGACGGCGGACGACCAGGATGTGGAGACCGACGAGGACACCGCGGTCCCGATCGTGCTGTCGGCCGCTGACGCCGACGGCCCCGCGCCCCTGACCTACGGCGTGGTCGGCCAACCGGCGCACGGCACGCTCACCGGCACCGGTCCCAACCTGACCTACCGTCCTGCGGCCAACTACCACGGCCCCGACTCGTTCACGTTCACCGCCGACGACGGTGCCGCGGAATCGGATCCGGCCACGGTGGCGATCACGGTCGCGCCGGTCAACGACCGGCCCACGGCCACGCCGCGCAGCGTCACCGTCCAGTCGGGCCGGCCGGTCACGGTGACGCTCGCCGGCGCCGACGTCGACGGTGACCCACTCGCCTTCCGCGTCGCCACCCAACCCGCCCGCGGCACCCTCAGCGGCACGGGCGCCAACCGGATCTACACCAGCACGCCCGGCTACACGGGGGCCGATTCGTTCTCGTTCGTCGCCAACGACGGCACCTTCGACTCGGCCCCGGCGACCGTGACGATCAGCGTCACCGCCGCGCCCCCGACGCCGCCCGTGCTGTCCGTGGCGACGAACGCGGCCCGAACCTCCAACGTGCGACCACTCGACGGGGCGGTCTTCAAGTCCGGGGCCAGCGCCTACATCTTCGTCGGACCGCTCGACATCAACGGGATCCGCTCCGTCTCCTTCTCCATCGACGGCAAGCGATTCTCCACGGACGCTCAAGCACCGTTCGACTTCGCCGGCACGTCCCGTGTTCGGCCGTGCGCCGGCTGTCCCCCGACGGCGTTCCCGTTCGAGTCGAACCTGCTCGGCATCGGGACCCACCGCATCACGGCGTTGATCGCCCGACGCGACGGCACGAGCACTCAATTGCGAGCGACGTTCACCGTCCGCGGAACCAGGCCGCACCGCCTGCTCGTCTCGACGTCGCCTCGCCGTCGCCCCGCGAAACCGCTCGAGGGCGCCGTGCTGCAGGGTGAGCGCTACGTGTTCCTCGGTCCCGCCGCCGACTCGATCGACGGCGCTCGGCGCGTGGTGTTCCGGATCGACGGCAAGGTCGTCAACATCGACACCACCGCGCCCTATGACGCCGTCGGGAGCTCGAGGAACGGCGCTGCGCTGCCACTCGACACCCGCCGCATGCGCAACGGTCGACACAAGGCGACCGCGACCGTCGAGCTCCTCGGCGGCGCGGAGATCGTCTACTCGGACCGGTTCAGGGTGACGTGACGCCGGTCGGTCAGCAGCCGGGCGGCACGCCGACGACGTCGAGCTCGTGGAGCTGCTCCATGGCCTCGTGGATCTGCCGTTCGTCCTCGCGTACGCGTCCGAGCATCAGCGAGCTGAGCGCGATCTCGTAGGCGAAGCGGTCCTCGTTCGCCAGCGACAACGCTCGCTCCAAGGACTCCGTAGCCTCCTGCTCTCGGCCCGCGTGGAGCAGCGCACTCCCGCGCAACCGGGCCAGGGTAGAGGGCACGATCGGCACCGCTCCCAGCCTCTTGAGCATCGTCGTCGCCGAATCGGCAGCCACGATGGCGGCCTCGGCGTCGCCGGCGAGGGCGTGGATCTCGACAAGCCGGACCAATGAGTCGAGGACGTAGTCGTCCGCCGCCAGGTTGCGGAAGCCCTCGAGCGCCGTCGACTGGAGCTCGAGAGCCTCGGCTGCGTCGCCGCGCCAGGCCGCGACGCGCGAGAGCCCGCTGACGGTGCCCATCTCGCCGAGCGCGTAGTTCGCCGCCCGGGTCACTCGCAGCGCGTTGCGCAGCAGGTCTTCGGCGGGATCGAGCCGGACCTGGAGCGTGAGGATCTCGGCGAGGTTGTTGTCCGCCATCGCCGCACCGACGACGTCGCCGGCCCGCTGGTAGCGCTCCGAGCTGGCCCGGAAGTCGGCGATGGCGTCCTCGACCCGGCACTCGCGCCACGCGCTGACTCCACGATTGAGGAGGATGTTGCCGAGGCCGAGCGAGTCGTCGAGCTCGGTCATCAGCTTCATCGCCGCCTCCTCGTGGTCGGCCCGCTCGGGGAGACCCAGGCAGCTGCAGCACCACTCCGCCAGCAGGTGGGCCTGGGCGCGGAGGCGGGTGTCCAGTTGATCGGCCGTGGCGAGGAGCTCCGCGGTGATCCGCAGGCTCCCCTTCCAGTCGCCGAGATAGCCGCGCACCGAGGCTCGGGCGAGGAGCAGATCGCTCTCCGCCGACCAGTCCGGATGAGCCTTCAGCGCCCGGGCGATCACCAGCAACGAGGACCGGTACCGACCGAGCTTCTCGAGGACCCGGGCCCGGTGAACAGCAATCCGGGCTCGTTCGTCACCTGCGCTCAGCATGCCCGCCGCGCCGAGCGCGTCGAGGGACGCCTCGAGATGTCCCGCTCGTTCGGCGGCCGTGGCGAGCGAACGCTGCACCGCGCACCGCTCGCCCTCCGGGGCACCGATCGCCACCTGCGCCGGCACGACCGCGGTGAGCATCTCCTCGGCGATCTCCACCGCACCACGGGCGACGGCTGCGTCGGCGGCCAGGCGGTTCCATTTGACGATCAGCTCCGGCGAGCCGGAATCCGTGGCGTGGAAGGCGAGCGTCGAGATCGGATCGGCGAGCGGCGCCGAGCTGCCCCAGTCCTCGATCACTTCGCACGCGCGCCGGTGCATCACCTGGCGGCGCCGCACCGAGAGGCTCTCGTACGCCGCTTTGCGCACCATGTCGTGGCTGAAGCGCACATCGTCCCCGTCCAGCGAGACGAGGTCTCCCAACTCGCGCGCCCAGGTCGACTCCTTCGTCAGGTCGTCGCGCTCGAGGACGCGGGCACCGAGGGCCCGGGGAAACGTCGAACCGAGCACCGCGGCGTCCCGGATCAACTGGCGGCCCGCGACGGGGAGCCGGTCGATGCGGGCGGCGATGAGGCGTTCGACGGATGCCGGAAGCTCCTCGCCCGACCGGCCCACCCCTGCCGACGCGGCGCGGGCGAGCTCGATCAGGAACAGCGGGTTGCCGCCGGCCGCCGTGCGCAGTCGGGCGAGGGCGCCATCGCTGGCGAGGCGGTCGGGCAGCTCGCGAAGCACCAGCGCGTCGGCGCTGGCGCCGGCGATAGGTCCGATTTCGAGAACGGTGGCATCCGGGTGCGGGAGCCCGTCCGGCCGGCGGGTGAGCAGCAGGCAACCGCGGGGGCCGAGCAGGCGTCCGAGTGTCGCGACCAACGCGCGTGAAGCGTCGTCGAGCCATTGCGAGTCCTCGATCACGATCACCGCTCCGGAGCCGGCCACGGCGACGACGACCTCGCCCACCGCGAGGCGGAGTCGCTCGGCGCGGAAGGCGTCGTCGAGTCGGTCGACCTCCGGCGTGGCGGCCACCGTCACCCCGGCCACATCGGCGACGAGGGGCAACCAGGGGACCTGCTCCGGGGCAACCTCGGTGAGGAGCCGGGTGAGCGCGCGCCCGGCCGTGTCGTCGCTGTCGCCGACGTCGATCGACGCGGCCTCACGCAGGAGGCGGGCGAACGGTGCGTAGGGGGCGTTGGCCTCGTGCGGTTCGGCGCGCACGACGACCCACCGGCGGGTCGCCGCCGTCAACGACCACGCTTCGTGCCACAGCCGGGTCTTTCCGATGCCGGCCGCGCCGACGAGCTCGACCACGCCTCCGGCTGCGATGGCGGCGAGCAGCTCGCGCGTCTCGTCGGCCCGTCCGACGATCGCACCCTTGTCGGTGGTGCCGGCGGCCGCCGGAGTCGCGGCGAGGGCGCCGATCACGTAGGCCTGCACGGGCTGCTTCTTGCCCTTCACGGTCATCGGGTCGAGCGCCGTTACGTCGAACGTGCCGGCACACGCCTCGTAAAGTCGCTCACCGGCGATGATCTCCCCAGGGCGCGCCCGGACCATCAAGCGGGCGGCGAGGTTCGTCGTGTCGCCCATCACGATGTACGTGCATCGCTGCGGATGGCCCATGTCACCGACGAAGACGACGCCCAGGTTGGCGCCGATGCGCAGCGGCGAGGTCGACTGATCGGCGATCTCTCGCACGACCCTGAGCAGGCGCTCGCCGTCGTGCTCGGTCGCCGTCGGCGCGCCCGCGATCAGCGTCCACCGCACGGAGTTCGCCTCCGCCTGTGTCTCGAGCCAGCAGACTCCGTTCGCCGCGGCGGTCCGGTCGACGACGTCGGTGATCTCAGCCAACCGGGCGCGCACCGCGTCCGACCCGCCGGTGGTCAGCAGCGCGTCCGTGTCGTCGAGCCTGATGAACGCCATGGCCACCTGCTTCAGCTCACCATCGCGGCGACCGACATCGACGAGCGATCGGAACTCCACGGGCAGCAGCGGTGACGTGTCGAGGCCGGCCGGCGTCGTGCGCGTCGACGGGGTGACCGAAGCTTCGCCGCGGATTCCGTTGAAGCGCAGCCGCCACGCGCCGTCGCCCTCTCGCCGCTGCACCCACGCGCGGGAGGCTCGAAGCGAGCTCCTCGCACACGAGTGCCTGCCCGCGGTCGGCGGCGGCCTCCAGACGAGCCATCGCGGTGCTCACGGAGCCGGCCACGACGAGCGCCCTCCGGCTCGATCCGAGGAGGTAGTACGTCTGGGAGCCACTGGCCATCCCGCACGACATGCCGAGGCGGACCTTGCCGGCCGGCGTCGTCAGCCGCCCGACGTCGCCGATCGCCTTGAACATGCGCGCGGCCGCCTGGGCCGCGCGTCGTCGATGATCGGCGCCTGCGTACAGGACGACCATCGCGTCGCCACCGAACTCGAGGACGTCGCCTCCGAAGTGGAAGACCTCGTCGATGAGCCGGTGGAAGACGAAGTTGAGGATGTCGTTGATGTGCTCTGCACCCTGGCGACCCAGGCCGGCGAGCCGCTCGGTGATCGTCGTGAACCCCGAGATGTCGAAGAAGGCGAGCGTCCCGTTGATCTCGACGCAGCCGCCCGTTGGGGACTCCGCCAGTGCGCGCGCGGCGAGCTCGGAGACGTACGGATGGAGAGGGACCACCGCCCGACTCCCCGCCGTCACGACGCGAGCGCGCTGATCCAAGCTGCGATCGCCACCAGGGCGGCTCCGATCACCGAGGCGGTGATCGACAGTTGGAGGTTGCGGTGCTTCTTCCAGGCGATGTTGCTGATCGCCACGATCTGCCTCGAGAGCATCGGAAGGATGTCGGCCCCGGACAGGAACGAGGTGAGCTCACCCGGTTGCCAATACCTCGCGTGACCGAAGTAGATCACGTTCGACCGGTATTCGTCGCCGACCCGTTTCGTCCGCAAGTGAGGCGAGACGACCCACAGCACCAGCAGCAGGGCCACTACCAGGAAGGCCACGCCGAGCCAGAGGAAGCCGAGCTGCCAGGGCCCCGACACGCGGGACAGCTGGCGCCCCTCGGCCGAGAGGGTGAGAACTCCGAGGAGCACCGCGGTCTCGACCGCGGAGGCGAACGAGGCCTTGTTGTCCACGCTCCTCGTCCAGTCGGCGATGCTGGCGTGAATGCTCCACGCCGTCGCCACCGGGTCGTGATCGATCGCCTGGTCGGGCGACTCTTCGAGCACGACCATCGTGCGCTCGACGTCGCCCTCGACCACCCCCGGCGGACGCAATGCCGCTACCGTCTGCTTTCCCGCGCTTGACCCGCCCATGTCTCCCGCCCGCTCGATTTTGCCTGGCCCCAGCATAGAGGTGTCAGCGGGCGTTCACGAAGCCCGGCCGGACAGGCCAGCGGAGCCGGGTCAAGCCGCGGGCCGCAGCAGGAGCGTCTGAAGCGCCCGCCCGACGGGCCCGTCGTCGTCGAACAGCAAGGCGTCGGCGAGGCCCACGCCCGCCGGCTGCCAGTGCGACCACACCCGGCTGCCCATCCAGATCCCGACGGGCTCCCGGTGCAACGCGACGGTGAGGTCGGCGTTGATGAACTGGACCTGGTCGGGCTCGGCGTGGCGGCTGAAGGCGTTGCCACAGTCGGCGAGCGGGCAGATGCGCTGAAATGGCGACGGCTCCTCGTCCGGGAGCAGCGCGATGGTCTGCATCCACACCGTCGTCGCGCCGGGGCTCGGGGTCTCATCGAGCGCATAGCGGGTCGTGACCGAGCGGCTGAACCCGAACTGGTCGTGGCGGATCCTCGAGATCGGGAAGTCACCTGGTTCGGCGTCGGCCAGGCGGGGGGTGACGATGCCGCTGTTGTCGAGCGTCGCCGGGAACAGCGGGACGGGGCTGCGGGCGATATGCATGCCCGTGGCGACGGCGCGCGTGGCGCCGCCGGCATCCCGGATCACCGATCGCGTCGTGCCGGTGGCGCGCCCGGACTTGACGACCTCGGTGCCGATCGAGAAACCGGCCATCGGCACCGGCCGGACCAGCTCGACCGTGAGCCGGGCGAGGGCGAGCTCGGGGAAGGGCGCGTTCGGCCGCTCGAGCGAGCAGCGCGGTCGGCGGGCCGCCGTGGCAGGCGTCGGCGTCCCATGGCCCCCGGGCGAACTCCGTCGGGAGGAACCACTCGCCGCCCTCGGTCGTCTCGACGGTGAAGTACGTGTCGGGCACGACTGCAACCTACGGGTCAGACCGTGGGGAGGACCTCGGCGGCCAGACGCTCCATCTGCTCGGTGTCGTCGGACACCGGGTTGAGCAGGATCAGCTCGGCGCCGGCCGCGGCCACCTCGCGCAGCCCCGCCGCGCAAGCGTCGGGCGGGCCGTAGACCGCGACCGACTCCATGTCGGTGCGGCCGAACGAGGCGTACATGCGGTTGAGCACGTCGGCGGCCTGCTGGCGGGCTCGCTCACCGTCGTCGTCCACGGCGATGTAGACGCGCTTGGCGATGCGGAAGCTCGCCGGGTCGCGCCCGGCTTCGGCCAACGCCTCGCGCACGATAGGGACCTGCTCGGCGAACGCGGCGGTGGTCGACGACCCGGCCCCGAAGAAGCCGTCGGCGACCTGGGCGGCCCGCCGGAGGGCGGCCGGGCGATTGGCGCCGATCCAGATCGGGGGATGCGGCTGCTGCACCGGCTTGGGCTCCATCGCCGCGCCGGTGAGCTGCCAGATGCGGCCGTCGAAGTCGACGGTCGGTTCGGTCCAGAGCGCCTTGATCAGCTCGAGCCCTTCGGTGAAGCGGGACACGAGGCGGGCGGGGTCGACGCCGAACGCGGAGAACATGCGCCCCTGTCCGCCCGTGCCGAACCCGACCTCCAGCCGGCCCTCGCTGAGCTGGTCCAGTGTGCTCAGGTGCTTCGCCAGGTGAACCGGGCTGTGGAGCGTCGACACGAACACCGCACAGCCGAGCCGGATCCGCTCGGTCACCGCGGCCGCGTAGGTCATCGCCCCGAGCGGGTCGAGCATCGGCATCGATCCGAGCACCTGCTCGGCGGTCCAGGCGCTCTCGAACCCGAGCGCCTCCGCCCGGGCCAGGTGGGCGCGGAACGGGGCGCGGTCGAACCCGCCGGCGGCCACGAACTGGGGGATCGAGATGGCGAAGCGCGGGCTCACCCGACCAGCATGCCCGGTCGGGGATCTCGCTCAGTCGTCGCCGGCGCCGTCGTCCTCGCCGGCGGCGTCGGTCTCGCCGCCGACGACCCGGAAGTCCCGGTCGAGCTGGACGTCGACCTGCGTTCCGTCGTCGAGTGTCACCTCGACCTCGTAGTAGCTCTCCTCGTCGCCGATCTCGGTCTCGGTGACCCGCCCGCCGCCGGTGTGGGCGAGCGCGGCTGCCGACGCTCTGGCGAGGGCGTCGCCGGTGATCGGCGCCTCGCCGTCGTCGCCGCCCTGGGCAACGACGAACGTGACGCCGGAGCCGATCGCGACGGCCGCGATCGCGCCTCCGCCGAGGAGGAGTTTCGTCGTTCGCTTCATGTGGTCATCATGACGTGACGATGCTGAACGTCAGCTGACGCGGCACTCAGCCGCCCGGCGTGAACTCGACCAGCTCGAGGAGCTCGTCGCCGCCCGCGACCAGCGTCTCGTGGACGACGCCGACGCCGGGTGCGTACTTCTTGTTCTCGATCACGTCGGGTTCCAGGGGCGTCCAGTCCTTCGTCGTGACGATGTCGTCGTAGTGCCCGGCGGGTACGTCGACGGTGCCACCGACCTCGATGATCTCGCCCATGTCCTCGGCTTCGCCGGCGTAGTACTCCTGCCGGTAGGCAACGCCGACGGTGGGATCGGCGGGCATGACGATTCCCGGCTGGGCTCCGTCGACCCCGGCTTCCCACGAGCCTTCCGTGCTCACGACCTCGCCGTTCTCGTACTCCTTGGTGTCCTCTCCGAGGTACCAGACGTTCCCGTCCTGGTCCTGGGCGTACCAGTCGAACGTGTCCTCGGTGAGCTCGTCGCCGGTGTAGACGGAGTCGCGCACCACGGTCGCCTCGATCCCGAGGATCGTCTTGTGCTGGTCGGTCACGACGACCTCGACCCGCTCGGGCTCGCCGTCGACCTCGCCCTCGTAGACCCATCGCGAACCGACGACCCAGGGGAGGTACGGGTTGTCGATCGCGCGCGACGAAGTTCGCTGGGTCGATGTCGGGCGCGTAGTTACCGCCATCACCGGGATCGATGACCGGCGTGGCGGGTGTGGCGGGTGCCGTCGCCGTGGTTGCGACGGACGCGTCGTCGCCTCCGCAGGCTGGGACGATCGTGACCGCGATCAGTCCGACGGTGGGGATTACTCGATGCCGCATGCCCGCAGCGTGCGCAGGCGGACCTGTCGCGCAGCTGAACAGCCGCCGCTCTCGTTCAGCGGGCGTTCAGGTGGCAGAGTCGATAGTCGGACGGGAGGTGCCGTGAAGCTGCTCTTCGTCGAGGACGACAAGAAGATCGCCACTGCCGTCAAGCGCGGCCTCGAGGCGGAGGGCTTCACGGTCGAGGTCGCCTACGACGGCGAGGACGGGCTCTGGATGGCGACCGAGGGGAGCTACGACCTGATCGTGCTCGACATCATGCTGCCCGGCCGCAACGGCTACCTGGTCTGCGCCGACCTACGCGAGGCGGGCGACTGGACGCCGATCCTGATGCTCACCGCCAAGGACGGCGAGCTCGACGAGGCCGAGGCGCTCGACACGGGCGCCGACGACTACCTCGACCAAGCCGTTCTCGTTCGCCGTACTCGTCGCCCGCATCCGGGCGCTGCTGCGACGCGCCGCCGGGCGGATCCCGGCGCCGGTGTCGGCGGGCGGCGCTGCGGATCGATCCGACGAGCCGGCGAGTGTGGTGCGGCGACGCGCGAGGTCACGCTCACGGCGCGGGAGTTCGACGTGCTCGAGTTCCTCGTGCGCCGCGCCGGCCAGGTCCTGTCGAAGGACGAGATCCTCGACGGGGTCTGGGAGCTCGGACTTCGACGGCGACCCGAACATCGTCGAGGTCTACATCGGCCGGCTGCGGCGCAAGCTCGCCGAGCCGCTTCGGGCACGGTCGCCGATCGAGACGGTGCGCGGCGCCGGATACCGCCTGGGCGGCGGGGATGCCTGAGCGGCGTCGGCCGCGGCCCGGGTCGGTCCGCTGGCGGGTGACGTTGCTCGCCGCCGTCGGCCGTCGCAGTGGTGCTGGTCGTCGCCGGTGCGGTGCTCGTCGCCGTGCAGCGGCGAGTGCTCATCGACCAGCTCGACGAGACACTCGTCGCCGACGCCGACCGCATCGTCGCCTCGATGGAGGGAGGCGGCGAGCCGAGACTTCCGCGTGTCCACCGACGACGACGCCGTCGCTGAGGTCGTCCCCGCCGACGCGCCCGCGGGCACCGCCACGGTCGTGCGGACGAGCTCCGGCCGGCGGGTCGTCTCCCGCCCGTTCGAGCTCGACGGGCGCCAGCTCGTGGTCCACGTCGCCGCGCCGCTCGACGACGTGGACGAGAGCGTGCGGGCGCTGCTGCTGACGCTCGCCATCCTCGTCCCCACGGCCACCGCGGCCCTCGCCGCGCTGGTGTGGATGCTGGTCGGGCGCACGTTGCGCCCGGTCGAACGGATCAGAGCCGAGGTCGCCGAGATCGGCTGGGCGACCTCGGTCGTCGGGTCCCGGTCCCGCCGGGGCAGGACGAGATCGCCCGCCTCGCCGGGACGATGAACGAGATGCTCGCCCGGCTCGACGCCTCCGACCGCCGGCAGCAGCGCTTCGTCGCCGACGCGTCCCACGAGCTGCGCACCCCGCTCGCCCGCATGCGCACCGAGATCGAGGTCGCCCAGCGGGCGGACGCCGGCGGGCCGGAGGTGCTGGCCAGCGTGCTCGACGAGGTCGGCGGCCTCCAGCGGCTCATCGACGACCTGCTCGTGCTCGCCCGCAGCGACGCCGGTGCGCCCGGGGGCGAACGGCGGCCCGTCGACCTCGACGACGTCGTGCTCGAGCAGGCTCGGGTCGTGGACCCGAGGGGCCGTACGGTCGACACGCGGCAGGTGTCGGCCGCCGCAGGTCGTCGGCGAGCGGGAGCAGCTCGGCCGGGTGGTCGCAACCTGCTCGACAACGCCGTCGTCCACGCCGCTGACACGGTGACGCTCAGCCTCGCCGAGACGGACGGGAGGGTGGTGCTCACGGTGACCGACGACGGCCCGGGGATCCCCGTCGACCGCGGGACCAGGTCTTCGAGCGCTTCGGCCGCCTCGACGAGGCCCGCACCGCCGACCGTGGCGGCAGCCGGCCTCGGGCTCGCGATCACCCGCGATCTGGTCGAGCGCCACGGCGGCACGATCACCGTCGACCCGGACTACCGCGCCGGCGCCCGCTTCGTCGTGACCCTGCCCTCGTCGGCGAACGTGAGGTGACGGTGCCGCTGGCTCCGCGCGTCGCCGCGTGCAGTGCGCTCGGCGACCGGTTCGAGTCGCTCGACGACAGCGAGTTGGCGGAATTGGTGGTCGGCACGCGATTGGCGGCAGGGTCGGGCGCGGCGCACGAGATCTCGCTCGATGGCACCCGGGTCTTCGCCAAGCGCATCCCTGTCACCGAGGTCGAACGGGCGGACCTGGAGTCGACCAGGACACCGTGTACGGCATCCCGTCGTACTTGAACCTCCCGTTCGGATCGCCTGGGCTGGGGGTGGGCCGTGAGCTGCACGTTTCGCGATCAAGGCTTCCGGATGGGTGGCGTCAGGAGATTGCCCGGCGTTCCCGATCCTGATCCACCACCGCCTCCTCGATGCTCCCGACGATCTCTCCGCACTGGACCGCGAGCCCGAGCGGTTCGTCGGCTTCACCAGGTACCGATGGACGAGCCGAGCATGAACGCCTACCTGGCCGACCGTGGCGCGGCCCGGCACGAACTGGTGATGGTGTTCGAACACCTCCCTCACGGCGCAGTGGACTGGATCGCCGGGCGACCCGACGACGTCGCATGGATCGTGGGACGACGTACGTCGCGTGATCGTGCTCTTGAGGTCGCACGAGGTCGTCCACTTCGACAGTGATCTCTTCAACGTGCGCACCGACGGGCAGCGTGCGTACCTGACGGACTTCGGCCTCGTCCTCGACCGACAATTCGATCTCAGCGAGGACGAGCACGGCTTCCTCGATCACCATCGTCACTTCGACGACGGCAACCTCCTGTTGAGCGCCGCCCACCAGCTGTACTGGACCTATCGGGCGCAATCGCCAGGCCGCCGCGCGGCGATCGCGGCCGAGCTCGGGTTGGACGAGACGTCGGACTTCGACGACGCCGTGGCAAGTCTTCTGCACGCATCCGACCGTCTCGAAGAAAGCGGGCTCCTCCCGATCGGACGAGAACTTCGCACGCTGCTGACCTCGCACTCGGCGGTGCCCAGTACATGCATTCGTTCGCCGCCGCCGCCCGCCACAATTGGTCCGTCAACGTCACGTTCGACGATCCTCACCTGGAACGGCTGCTCCGCGGGGTCCGGTTACCTCACGGCATGACGGCCGTCCCAGCCGCCGGTGGAGTGCGCGGACTACGTCGAGAACCCGGCGCCGGCTCCGACTACCCGGGCATGACACAGGTGACCGCACAGATGTCGATCTCCCTCGACGGGTTCTATACCGGGCCCGTCGACAAC
>CAWHWT010000003.1:0-433682 GCA_963833145.1 uncultured Acidimicrobiia bacterium
CGAGGCGAAGCGAGCGTAGGCGCCGATTTCTGCAGCTGATTCGGTCGCCGTGGCAGCCGTTTCAGCTGCAAGAACGCTCGCTCACGATTCGCGTGAGCGCGGTGCCGACGCGGTGACCTTGTCGAAGTGGAGGGGGGTCCGCGCCATCGGACCACCGGATGGCTGCTTGCGTCGACCGGTCCACAGGTGGACGCCACCGTCGGCGCTGCGGGCGAGCTGGTAGGCACGCGTGACCCGCAGGCCACCGGTCGGCAACTCTTCCTCGCAGAGGATGAACGGCCGCTCGGGCTCGAGAATGCGTCCCTTGGCCGTGTTCGCGTCGCCCACGTCCCCGGCAGCGGCGACCCGCCCTCGCCGCAGGACGACGTCGGGGCGGGCGCCGTTGATCCGCACCGGGACCAGCGGCACCCAGTGGTCGGGCACGTCGGTGGCCAGCTGGTACCGCCAGGCGCCGTCGTCCGGTGGTGGCAGCGGCTCGGGACGTGGACCGGCCTCGCGGTCGACCGGACGCCCCGCGGTGCTCTCGACACGCCGTTCGATCGCCCAGGCCATGTTGGCCATCTCGTCGCGGCGGAACTCGACGGCCTCCAACGGCCGGCCCTGCTCGACCGTGCTGACGACGGGGGGCAGGAAGAGCAGCGGCGCCTGGCCGCGGCCGACCGAGGGGTCACCGTGGAGCTCGAACCACCGCCAGGGCCGCTCGTCCGAGGACGCCGCGTCCACGACGGCCGCGGACTCGACCGTCGTCCAACCTTCGAAGTCGTCGAGCACGCGCAGCGACACCACCTGGGCGACGGTGCCGACGTCGAGCGTGCACGGCACGACGAACCAGTCGTCGCCCGCGACCGCCGAGTACGCGGCGACGACCGAGCGGGCGAGATCCTCCGGTCCCCCGGCGAGGTCGCCGAAGTAGGCATTGCCGTCCTCGAACTCCCACCAGCGGCTGGCCGGCATCCCGGCGAACTGCAACGGGATCGGGAGGACCCGGAGGTGCTTGGGGATCTGCGTCGCCGGCCGAGGAGGTTTCGGAGCGGCGACCTTGGGGACCGACTCCACGTCGAAGTGCTGCCAGTCGAGACGCCCTCCGGGGTACTCCGGCGCGGTCAGCTCGATCGTGCCGGACGGCGTGACGGCGGTGACCCCGAAGCGGTACTCCAGACGTCGCGCCGACCACGCCGACGGTCCGCCGGCGTCGATCTCGGTGAACAGCGCCGCCTCCTGCCGCTGCCACGCGGCGATCACTGCCGCAGCCGCCTCCCGCGGACCGTCGGCGAGCACGGCGAGCTCGGGCAGGGCGGCGGGATCACCACCGGCAGCCGCGATCGCCGCCTCCAGTCTCGCCGCGTCGAGCGCATGGCGGGCGAGCAACTGCAGGCGGGCGCGACCGACGGGATCGAGTCCGTCGTCGGGAACGGCCGTCAGGGTGTACGCATGCTGGAGGGCCGCCAGCACCGAGTCCGCCGCGCCTGAGGAGGCGAGGCGACGGAGAAGCGCGGCGCCACTCTCCAGGCGCAGCCGGATCGCCGCCGGGCCTGTCGTGATCGGCTCGCGCTCGGCGAGCGTCTCCAGCGGCACGCCGAACTGGCCCCTCCCGACCGTCTGCCGGTCGCCCTTTTCGTCCTCGGTCCAGAACTTGGTCACGGGGAACGTCGTGGACCTCGGCCTCGAGCACGATCGGGCTGGCGGCGTCCTCGCCGCGGAACTCTCCGACCTGCCACTGCCGAGCCAGGAACCAGACCGGGTCGGCGACGGACGCGGCGATGCCCTCGTCGATGTTCGGATCGACGCCGCCTGCCTCCAACCGCTTCCAACTCATGACACGACCTCCGGTAGTTCAACGTCCTCGGGCAGGAAGACGGTCGGCAGGTAGTGCCCGTGCTCGACGAGCCCGGTCGGGGGGATCGCCCGGAGCTTCATCATGCGGATGATGTGCAGCAGCTGGGCGCTCAGCTCGGCGGCGCTGAAGCCGGGCTCGTCGTCGACGACCGAGAGCAGCACGGCGTTCGGGGCGCGGGCCGTCGGGGCGTCGAAGTGGACAGCGATGCCGGTGAGCTGATCCGAGCGCGGGATGCCCTCGGTCCACCCGTCGACGAGAAGGCCGGCGATCGGCTGATCATCGGCGACGAGCGCGTCGACCCCGGTGAGCGACAGGATTGCCAGCCGCTCGCGTCGACCGTCCAGCGGACCGATCGCCGCCCATCCCTCGTCGTGGTGCGGCAACTGGACGAGGCCGAGTTCGGCCCGCGACGCGCCGAGCGTGGACTCGGCGAGGAGGAGCAGCGTCGTTCATCGCCCCGACCGCTGGGCGCACCCGTCCGGCCTGGCGCAGCCAGCGATCGCCGGCGTCGGCGACCTCGGCGGTGCGGCGCGCCGACGCCGCTGAGACCGCCCGGTCGGGATCGGGTCCCGGCGTGAACACGGGCAGGATCGCCACTGCACCGTTCACCAGCCGGCGCAAGCGCTCCCCGGCCGCCTCCTTCGGGACCGTCGTCCTACGGTCGGCGAGCGCGCGTCGACGACGGCCGCCACCGTCTCGCCGGAGGCGCCCGCTTCGATCGCGGCGACCGCGCCCGGGATGTCGATGGCCGCGCAGCGCAGCAAGCCGGCGCGCACGACGGCCGTGTCGCGGGAGGCGAGGTCAGCCGCGACCTGATCGAGGCGCTCCTCGACGGCGAGCAGGCGATCGTCGAGTTCGGCGAGGTCCTCAGCCGACTGGTCGGCGGCAGCCCCGGGAACGACGAGATCAGCGGGTCGTAGTGGCCGGCCCCGTCCGGCCGCATCGACGACCGCCCCGGCGAGCAGGCCGAACTCGTCGACGCAGAGGCCGCTCGACCCAGCGGCGCCGAGGTCGATCGCTACCGTCCCGCCGTCGACGGCGCGATCGGCCGCGGCGACAGCGAGGATCCGGCCGAGTCGGGAGCTCGTCTGGGTGGCCTGCCCACCGGCGAGGTGGGCCGCCTCCATCGCCGTCAGCCCGACGTCGGCGAGCGTGATCTCCCCCCGTTCAACAACTTGCCCCTCTGCGTCGCGCACGACGACCCGCGCCGAGGCGCCGTCCGGCGGCGGGAGCAGGCTCTGCAGCCACGCCGTCAGCCGCGGCTCGGCGAGCTCGAGCACCGACACTTCATCCGTCGCCGGCCCGTCGACGGGCCACGCCGCCACGACCCGATGGCTGACGAGCTGGGCGTCGCGCTGGCTCGCGGTCACCGTGATCGGAGGGACGGCGGCGTCGCCTCCGCCGGTGACGGCGAGCGCACCTGACGCGGCGTCGGTGTTGCCGCGCAGCAGCGTGTGCACGCTCTGCGCCATCGTGAGGTCGGACACCGAGTCGAGGTCGGCCGCGACCGCGCGCAGCGCGGCGCGCACACCGGCGTGCTCCCGGTCTTTGGCCTGGTTTCCCGTCGGCGCCGTCGCCGCCCACAGCCGCGTGTGGAGCAGCTCCTCCGGCGGCGTTTGCTCGACTTCGGACGCGGCCCTCGCCACGAGCAGCCCGTCGACGACGGCGGTCGGCGGCCCGCCGGCACCGGTGACGTCCAGCACGTGCTGGCGGACCTTCTGGATCCAGTCATCGAGGTGGCGGTCGTGGAGGTACCGCTCGAACCGCGCGCCGAGCGTTTCGGCGAGGTCCTGGCCGTTGCGTACGCCGTCGAGGATCCACGTGCCGCCGCGCACCCTATCCGACGACAGGTCGATCGACAGCGGGGCCTCGCCACTGTCGGTGCCGAACGCGTGCCAGCCGGATCGCAGCACCGCCGCGGTGGCGGCGTGCGACAGGGAGGGGGCGTGGATGAACCCCTGCGACACCGGGTCGTCCGACGGCGCCAGGTCGAGGAGCCAGCCGTAGCCGCCGATCTGGATGCCGGCCGGTCGCTCGTGCCGCTTGGCGGCGAGACGCTCGCTCGCCAGGCTCGTGATCCACGCGTCGATGCGGTGGATGCCGAGGCCGAGGCTCTCCCGCAGTAGCCGCTCCAGCACCCCCTCGGGATCGGCAAGGGCCGTGCTGTTGAGGCCGGCCCGCATCGCCTGGAGGGCCAGCTTCACGCGCGGGGCATCGGCGATCGAGACCTGGAGGCGGTTCTGGTCGAGGAGGTGGTGGAGCAGCGGTGCCGGTCCGGTGACCAGACGTTGCCGCGACCACACGTCGAGCTGCTGCTCGACGATCTCGTCCAGCGCGGCGATGAGCAGTCCGAGCAACTCGTCCAGCTCGCTCAGATCGCCGGCGGTCGTCACCAAGCGGGTCACCGGTTCGGCGACCGGCTCGAACGTCGTGTGGACGAGCCGGATCACGTCGTTGGAGCCGACGCCGCCTGACTCGTTGAAGTCGGCCAACTGCGGTGGGACCCGCTCGGTGGCGTCGCGGTGCATCTCCAACAGCGGCAGCAGGTCGTCGTCGACGTGGGCGAGCGCCTCCTGCCCGAAGACGACGTCGCCGACCGCGTCCGCCATCGCGTCGCGGAAGGCCTCGGCGTTGGCGAGCTGGGTGTGGATGTCGGGGATCGCCGCATCCGGTACGAGGTTGTTGGGGATGCCGTCGATGGTGGGCTTGGCGCGCTGCCACGTGAGGTAGAGGTCGGCCGCTGGCGAGCCGACGGCGATCGGTTCGCGCGTGATGTCGAAGTCGATCTGGCCGGTCACTCGGAGCAACATCGTCTGGTCCATCGCCGTGTTGTCCGTCGCCACCCGAAGCTGGAACGACGTCGGGTGGGGCACGGCACCGAGCACCTCGCCGACGACGACGGCGTCGGCGGCCGGCGCGACCGACGGCCGGGCGTCGGTGGCGTCGGGGTCGAGGGCGGACGTCGGCAGCGAGTGCTGCCACGTCGCGGTGAGCCGGACGAGATGGTGCTCGAGCTGGTCGCGGAACTCCACCGCGTCGGGCATGAGCTGCGGTGCGGACGTGGTCGGGAGCACGCCGTACGGCTGAGCCCCGCAACGGATGGCCGGCAACGGGCCGGCGCCGCGGACCCAGTCGATGAACCAGTCGCGCAGCGCCAGGGTATGGGCGCCGGTTGCCGTGCGTCCGTCCAGCATCGCCAGGGGTCCGTCGAGGTAGTCGCCGAGCGTGGCGTAGCCGATGGCCAGGTTCATCGCCCATGCCGCCAGCCCGTCGACCGTCTCGGCGTGGCTGGTCCGGTCGAACGTGTTCGCCCGCACTCGCCCGAGCGCGAGCGACAGGGCATCGGCCGCCGGGACCCGGTACATCAGCGCCGGATCGGCGGCCATCAGCACGGCGCGGCCGCCGGGTGCCAGCGGACGCTCGCTGGTCTCGCGCTCGAACAACTCGTCGATGTCCGGCGCGGCGACCGACACCGCACTGCGCCCGGCGTCGGTGTTGTTGGTCGGCGTGCCCTGGGGCACGACGTCGAACCCGCGCGTGTACCAGTGTCGGGAGAGGACGTCATCGAGCTCGGCCGCCTCGGCGAGTGGATCGCGCTCGGACCGCGCCCCGAGCACCACGAGCGCCCCGACCGGGTTGGGGACGTCGGCGATGGGAATGCGCACCGCCATCCCGACCTCGACGGCCTTGCGGACGTTCATCATCCAGTCGAGGCCCTGGCCGGCGAGGAACGCGTCGAGCGCGTCGCGCGGCTGGCCGGTCACCGGGTCGACAGCGGCGGGGTCGATGGCGGCGAGGGCCGGTGCCATGGCCAAGCCCTCGGGCACGCGCTCACCGACGTCGGTGTGGGCGAGCTGCTGCTGCGCGTCGTACAGCCGGACCATCCACCGGTCGGGCAGCAGACGGGCCCGCGTCGGCTCCTGCACCTTGCGGACGGCGACCTCCGGGAAGTCCAGAGCGCCGGTCGCCGACACCCCGGTCGGCGTCGTCGCCGTGGCGACCCACAACGCGCGGTACGGGCCGCACCGGCCCGCTAACCACTCACGCGCGGCGGTGACGGCGGCGGCGTCCTCGTTCCCCCACACGGCCTGCCAGTAGGCATGGCCGGCTCGCACCTCCCGTTCGGTCAACGCCGTTCTCGTGGCCGTCGGCGTGGATCTCGTCGGGGAAGATGCGCACGACGAGATGGGTCGGGGTGACCCGCGGCAGATAGCGGGCCTCCAGACGGACGGGGAGCAGGGCTAGGGGGAGCTCCCGGTCGAGGGACTCGAACGCCGTGGCACTCATGATGTCTCTCCGACGAGATCGACAACGGGGATGACGCCGCGGAACGGGGACTGATACGTCACCCGGGCCATGTGGGCGCCGTTGAGACCCCACGTCGCGCCGGCCGGCGCGGGCTGGGCGCAGGGGAACCCACCGGCGCCGACGACGAGGTGATGGATCGCGGAGTCCTGGTTCGTCAGGTGCTCCCACGTGAGGTCGCTCCATCCGGCCAACCGCTCCCTGCCGGTGCCGGTGTCGAGGCCGAAGCGCGGCTCGCACGGCTGCTCCTCGAACACCACCTCCCACCCGGAGCCTTCCGCGGTGACGGCGTCGGCGTCTGGTACGTCGAAGGCGACGAAGCGGACGTCGGGTGGGATCCAGCCGCCGAAGCTCGGCAGTGACTCGACCCCCGTTCGGATCGGCGAGCAGCATGCGCACCGTCGGGTAGTGCATGACGAGGTCGCCTCGGACCAGCAGGACGACGCTCTCCCCTCCGACCTTGCCGAGCGTGGCCAGCGTGTCCCCGGCGTCCCAGTCGGCCATCGGCTCGATGTCCCGGACCGTGACGTCGGGGCGGTCCCAGAAGCGGCGGAACGTCGTCGCCCGCAGATCGGCCGGGAACTCCCGCCACAGCAGCTCGCGGTTCATCTCGTGGTTGACGCCGCCCAGGAACGACGAGACGTAGGCGGTGTTGGCCTCGACGACGCGGACAGAGTTCGGCGGGAACTGGCCGACGCCGGGCAACAACAGTTCCGGTGAGCGTTCGATGAGCAACCAGACCAGCGCCTCGTCGATCGTCGGCCCCCACCGCACTCTGGTCGGCAGGTCGTGTTCCGGGAGGTCGACGAACGTGCCGGCGAGGGCCGGGATGCGAGCAGCGATTCGGGCCCGAGCCGCCCCCACGGGTCGGATCCCGGTCGCCGTGAGCCCAGCGATGTCGGCGACGTCGACGTCGTCCACGACGAGCGCGGCGGGCCGCAGCGGGCCGTCGGTGGGCACCGCCGATGCGCCGGGGGTCGGGCAGCGTGGTCCCGGTGGGGATCCCGACCGCGGCGAACCGCATCTGCCGGCGGGTCGCGGCGTCGCCGAAGCTCGCCGCGACGACGGCGCGAAACGACGGGGCGTCACGGCCGGCGCGTCGCTCGGCAGCCGCGGCGACGACGCCGCCGGGTCGGGACTGGCGAAGGTACGCCGGGCTGGCGAGAGCGTCGGGGAACGTGCTGTCGGCGAGCAGCTGTCGCGGCGGGCGCGCTGTCGGCATCGCGCACGAACGTCAGCTGCGGCCGTAGCACCGTGACCCGAGGTAGGTCCTCGAGCCGGTTGGCCCGGTGCCGCCACGTGCGCCCGATCTCGGCCTGCAGCCGTGTCACGCTGAGCTCGCGGTTGGTCTCGCGCAGCGCGCCAGCCTGCCGCCACGCCAGCGCCATGAACCGCTCCTGGTGCTGCCGCACGACGTCGGCGCCGAGTCCCGCTGCCGCCCGCCTGTTCGGCGCGAGGTTGAGCTGGCGCAGCCACCCCTCACCCGGGACCTCGTGCGTGACGGCGGGGAACGAGCCGTAGAGCGGCGGCGTGACGACCGGGTCAGGATCGTTCAGATCGAGCGTCACGTGTTCCGAGCCCTGGTCGAGCAGCTTGGTCACGTCCGTATCGAAGTCCTCCTTCAGCTCGCCGAGGCCTCGGGCGGCGAGATCGGCGTCCCAGAGTGCTCCCGTGTAGTCGACGATCACCCGGGCGGTCCCCTCCGGCCAGGGGTCGACGGCGCCGAGGACGGTCACATCGAGCGGGTGCATCCCGAGCTGCAACTGCGTGTCGTCGATCGGCCCAAGGCGCCGGCACAGCTCCTCGAACGAGCCCGCTTCCCCGGTGGTGAACGTCCACGTCGCGAACACAGTGAGGTCGGGCTTCGGAGTTCTGGAGTCCCAGGCCGCGACGAGGTGGTCGTCGGCGACCGCGAAGGCGCCGACGACGGCCGCCCGGTACCTCGTCAGCGGGTCGAGACGGCGCGGACAGACGAGGCGGGCGATCACCGAGCCCGGTGAGACGGCGAGCTGGTCGACCACCTCGCTCGGCGCGGCGACGCTCTGGACGTGGGCCCATGCGTAGGACTCGTCGAGGTTCGGCAGCTCCGGGACCGGGCACAGCAGCCGGCCGGGCCCGTCTCCGTCGCCGGCGACATAGTCGGCCATCGCCTCCTCGACACACACGAGCACGACCCAGGGCCGCAGCCGCCCGTCGACGGCTTCGTTGGCGACCGCCGGCGTCAGCACCCATGGGAAGTCGGAGGCGGAGAACTCGATGAGAGGGAAGTAGCCGTACTCGGCATCGACCGTGTTGGGCTCCGGGTACCTGCGCACGATCTGGGCGTCGTCGATGCCGGTGACGTGGTCGGGCGGCCGCAGCGACAGCGACACGGCAGCCGGCACGCCGTCGAGCTCGACCCAGGCCGGCACGGGGGCGCCGCGTGGCAGCTCCACCTGCCCGGTGTCGGGCTCGCCGAGCTCGATCCCCAGGCCCCGCCGCAGCCACGGCAGGAAGTACAGCTCCGCGGTCATGGCACCCCCACAACAATCGGTCCGGGCGCCGGCTCGAGGTCGAGGTCGAGGTCCAGGAGCGGGTTCATCACTGCGGTCGTCGGGGCGACGACCATCCGCGACCGCGCGCCCGGGTCGCCGGCGATCCGCGCCGCCCGTGCCGCCATCGCCTCGTACTGACTCACGCCGCGGCCGCCGGTCGGCGAGGGCGAGGCCGGCCTCGGTACCGTCGGCGGCCTGCACGAGGGTGTAGGCCGTCGGCGCGATCGAGAACGCCGGAGCCGCGACGTCGGCGTGCCGGCGGAGGGTGTAGCCCGGCCGCGCCGGTGCGTCGACCGAGTCCGTCAGGGAGTCCTCCTCGTACCCGGTGTCGACGCTCGTCGTCAGCTCGTCGGGGCGGCTGGTGACGGCGGCTCCCGGATGCCCGAACGTGACGCCGGCGTTCATCTCTTCGAATGACGCCCGCGACAGCTTCTCCGACCGGCCCAGCACCTCGAACTGGGCGGGCGCGAACCAGTCGACCGTGGTCGTCGGCTCGACCTGCTCGTCGCCGATCCCGGCGGCGTTGATGTGCAGGAGCTCCTCCCCGGCCGCCGGCACCGCCTGGCCGACGATCTCCATCGTCCGGTCGAGCGGAGCCACCGACTGGCGCACCGTCAACTGGTGATCGGGCCGCACCCACACGACGTCGCCGCTGTCGTCGGTCGGGCGTGAGGTAGGTGATGCCGGCGGCCAAGCCGTCGATCGGCGCCTGCCTCCACCCACGACGACGGCAGGCCGAGCGCGGCGAGGACGTCGGTGCGCGGGTGGGCGATCGGCGTAGGTTCGCCGCCGGCCTGGCCGCCGACCTCCAGCTCGAACTCGACCTTCAGGCCGAAGAACTTGAACGACGCGTGCCCGCTGGCGAACCACGGCTCGGGGCCTTCGAGGTGGGCGGCCAGGTCGACGCCCATCAGCTCCTTGTTGCCGGAGTAGATGCCGACGCCGGCGGACATGTCGGCGACGATGCTGAACGGCGAGAAGATCAGCAGCACGTCGAACTCGAACCAGCCGCGCGCCGTGTACGTCGCCGGCCACATCTCCACCGACGCTTCGAGGTTGACCGACGCGCCGAACTGCACGGTGTTCGACGTGACGGCGAAGTAGGCCTCGATCGTGACGGTGACGACGGAGGCGATGTCGATCGAGGCGCTCATCCGGCGCAGGTCGTGCATCGCCGCCGGCACCGTCGACGGCGGGTGGAAGCTCGGGTGGTACCCGCCGACCGACAGCAGGAAGTACGGCTGCGCGCGACGTCGACAGGTACATCGCCATGTCGCCGCCGAGGTCGATCGTGGCGAGGAGGCGTGAGTCGTACAGCGACGCCGTCAGCGAGAACGTCCCGGCGGCGACGTCGACAACCCCGAGCGAGTCCATGTGGATGCGTGAGCAGCGGGGCGTCGGGCACCGGGAGCAGCGCCTCGACCGATCCCATCACGGCGATCACGCCGTCGGGCAGGCTGATCAGGACGCCGAGCTGGGCCGTGATCAGCGTCGGGGCTCCCCCAGCCGAGCATCACGACCGGACCGACGACCGTGTTGCCGGGCATCAACGGGAAGTAGTCGTCGATCTGATCGAGCAGCTGCACCGAGTCGCCGAACACGTCCTCGGGGAAGAGCAGCGAGTCGACGACGCCGTTGCGCAGTCCGGTCGCCAGCGCCTCGGCGTCCATCGTGCGGTCGAGGGCTAGGACGCCGCCGACACCGAGCGAGCGTGAAGCCGAAGCCGAGCGGGATCGGCGACGGGAACGTGGCGCCGAGGCTGGCGAACAGCGCCCAGGCGTCCGGATCTCCCGGGATCATCGTGTCGACGACGACGAGGGCGCTGATCCCGACGCCGAACAGGTCGACCGCGAGCCCGCCGGTGTAGCGACCGGTGGCGGGGTCGTAGTCGACGAACCCACCGCCGTTTACGACGTCGGACTCGACGACGACCACGAGCCGGGTCGGCGCCAGCAGCTCGAGGGTGACGTCGAGCTCGCCGAGGCTGCCGTCGCCGTCCGGACTCGGGCGCAGCGTCAGGGCGACGCCCAGTCCGGACAACTCGATGAGGATCGGGCCCAGCTCGAGGCGGACGGTGATCCGCGCCGTCGCCTGCAGCGAGTCGGTGCCGGCGACCAGCGCGATGTCCAGCAGATCGAGGTAGAGGATGCCCAACTGCTTGTTCAGCGTCACGCTGAACGCCAATCCGAGCGACCCTCCGACGCGCACTCCGCTGGTCGAGATGTCGACGTCAACCGCGACTTCGAGCTCGATCCCGTCGCCGAGGAGGAAGCGCAGGAATCCGCCGAGGTCGGGAGGGGCGAGTGTGATCACCATCGGCGCGAGCGGGCGAAGGCGACGAACGGCTCGGAGCCGCCGTCGCGTTCGCTGATCCCGACCTCGACTTCGAGGCCGTTGACGTCGACGCGGGTGCCGCCCGGGTCGCCGAGGGTCCAGGACGCGGTGGCGGCGGAGAACGTGACGGCGAGGTCGAGGTCGGGGGCTCCGGTCTCGCGGGCGACGACCACCCCGCCGCTGGCCGACGGGCGGATCGTCAGGCCCTCCGTGCCGGTGAGGTCGGCGCCGGCGGTGACGACCGCCGACCACGTGTCGCCGAACGTGATCGGCACGGCGACACCGGCGCGGGCAACGGGGGCGAGGAGCAGACCGGTGGGCGCGGGATCGGCCGCCGGACCGTCGGGGACCGGTACCACCACGAGGGCGACGTCCGCCGTCAGCTCGGTGCTGTCGGCGGCGGCGACCTCGGCGATCGGCAGCTCGTACTGGCGCACGCCGTCCGGCGGGCCGTCCCGCCAGTAGCGCGCGGCGATCACGGGTCGACGTCGGTGACGCGCAGCGCTCCGGTCGCCCAGCTCGCCCAAGGCGCGCGCCGCGGCGTCGACAGCGGTGAGCGACAGCGGCTCGCCCCAGCCGTAGGTGTCGGCGAAGCGGGCGACCGGATCGGAGAACAGCTCGATGAGCCGCTGGCCACTCCACGCGCTCGGGCACCGCGCCGGTCAGCACGCCGGCGAAGCGGAGCGTCGTCCGCACGACGGGCAGCGCCGTGCCGAGCCACTGCGACACGAGCGTGGCGCCGACGTCGGCGAGGGCCAGGAGCAGGGTCTCGGCGTCGTCGAACGGTGAGGGCAGGGCGTCGACGGCGTCGGCCAGCCGCTCCTCCCAGCTCGCGGGGTCGGCAGTCGCCAGCTCGGTGAGGACCTGGAGGATGCGTGAGCCGGCGGCAACGGCCTCGATCGCCTCGACGACGGAGAGATCACCGTCGGTGAGCTCGAGCAGCGTTTCGAGGTCGTCACCGATGTCGAGCGCGTCGCCGAGCGCGCCCACCGCACCATCGTCGACGGCGTCGTCGGTCACCCAGCCCGGCGGCGGCCAGCAGCCGGTCCAGCTGGGCCGGGTCGTCGAGCGCGCCGCGCAGCGGACCGAGGATGGAGGCCAGCGCCTGTCCGAGCTGGGCGAGCACTAGGACCTCATCCGGATGCTGCCGGCGATGGTCACGTCGACGCGGCGGTCAAGGGCGAGGTCGGATTCCGGATCAGGATCCGTCGACTGCGAGCTGCCGAGGCCTCGCACGCGCAGGTCGCCCCACGGGATACCGATCTGGGGGCCGAGGATGTCGTACATCGCGAGGAGCACGCTCCCCGCCCGGTCGCGTGACAGCCGCACGTTGTACGCCTCTTCGCGGGCGAGGCGGCTCGCGTTTCCCTCGATCACGACCTCGCCGGCGCCGGTGAGCAACGGGAGGTTCTCCAGCAGGAACTGGCGGATGGCGTTTCGGAACTCGTCCGTCAGCTCGTACTCGTCGAACGCTCGAACCGCGCCCAGTCGTCGTCGTTGCCCGCGTACTGGGAGACGGGCACGGGAGCCGGGTCGGGCCTGGTCGGCTGGCCGTCGGCCGTACGGATCCACCCGTCCAACGTGAACCCGTTGAAGTCGACCGGGATCGACTTGATCGCCTTCTTCGCGCCCGCCTTGATGCCCTTCTTGAGACCCTTCTCGATGTACTTCTCGTAGCCCTTCTCGATGGCCTCCTTGACGATGTCCTTGAGCTCGTTGACCTGCTCGACCCGGTCGTAGGCATCTGCTGGGTCGATCTCTTCCGGCGCCGGCGCGAAGAGTGGGACGTCGATGAGCACTGGGTCGATCCGTCCGGTGAGCGGTGGCTGGTCGTCGTTCGGGCTGAGCGTCACGTCGATCGTGCCGGTCGATTCGACGACGACCGCGATTCCGCCAGCGAACCCGATCAGCGACAAGGTGGCGCCGTCGAGGGCGGGAACGATGTCGCGCCCGGACGGCGAGAGGTACATCCAATCGTCGTAGTCGCCCGGGCCTTCATACGTGTCGAGTTGGAGATCGGTGCCGCCCTGGACGGCGTACAGGTCGATGTCCCTCGAGATGACGGGAGGGATCGTGTTGCCGTCGGCATCCACCCTCTGAAGTTCGAACGTGCCGGTGCCCACAGCACCCCCTACACCAAGGACGAGGCCGCGCATGTCGATGTCGATCAGGCGCCACTGGTAGAGGAAGTTGCCGAAGCCGTCGGGCTGCAGCTTCAGGTCGTAGATCCGCTGCAGCTCGAGCGAGGGCGCATACGTGTGTTGGAGACTGAACATCTGCAGCAACGTGCTGAGCGCGCTGAGCGAGCCGAGCGGCTGAAGCGTGGCCAACTCGGACTTGATGTAGAAGGCGGCAGTGGCGAGGAGCTCCTCGTTCCGCAGGAACACAGGGAACACGGCGAACTCGGTGTCCACCATCTCTTTGAAATCGTCGAGCAGCGCTCTGATGCCGTGCCAGTCGGGTCGCTCTTCGAGGTACCGCTGGATGTGGACGAGCGCGATGCGCAGCAGCTCGACGGCGGCGACGAGCTCGGTGTGGTGCAGCGGGGCGTCGCGCAACGTGCGGATCCGCTCCTTGGCGTGCTCGGGAAGGCCCGCCATGCTCCGCTCGGTGGGGTGGGCGCCGCCGAGTCCACTCCTCGTCGGAGCGAACAGCATCGGCGTGGTCTCCGTGTCGAAGTCGACCGTCAGCGTGAGCGTCGGCTCGCCGCTGCTGTCGACCTCGACTCGTGAGCTCGCCGGGCAGTCGCGGGGCCGACGTCGCCTTGGAGTCGGCACAAGATAGTGAACGTCAGCGGGCCACCGTCCCGGTCGCCGCCGGACTGCACGCCGTCGATCACGAAGCGCTCGAGGAACGTGGGGTGGTGCTGCTGCCAGAACCCGGAGATGAGCGTGCCGGCCTGGTTGAGCAACAGCGTGTCGAACCCCACCGACGGGTCGAGCGTCCCACTGTCCGGTCAGCTGCGGCGTCGTCCACTCCGGCAGCGAGACCTGGAGTGCCGGTCCGAGCGAAGTCGACGGATTGCCCGGCAGCAGGCGATGGGCCGCGCCCACGGCGCCGTGCTCGATCATCGTCATGACCGCGTCGGTCCAGGTGAACCGGCCGGCGAGGACGGTGCCGTATTCCTGCAACGATTGCGATCCGGGAAGCACCAGCGTCGCGACGCGCTGCGTGTAGGCCTCCACGGCCACGTCGGGCGACTGACCCGAGTAGGTCCGCGTCAGCTGGGCGAAGCTGCCCCCCGGCGAGAGCAGGCGCGGGTCGTGCTTGCGGACCACTTGCTCGGTCACGAACGCCGGGAGATCGATGTCCCCGGTGCGCAAGGGCTCGGCCACGTCGGCGAGCGTGTCGCCAAGGACCCGGCTGGCCGGGTCGGGCTGGTCCGGCGAGTGCGGGGGGAACCACCAGGTGCGGTCGTCGAACAGCCACCCCAGGCCGCTGGGCACGTGGGCGTCCGGCTCGAGGGCCCACGCATCGCCGACCGTCGCGGCCAGGATCTCGGCGACGTCGAGTCCCTGGCGGACGAGTCCATGGCGGGCGGCCGCGAGGTCGCCCTCGTCGCTGGTGAATCCGATCCAGCCCGCGCTTCCTGGCTCACCGGCGCGAACACGCCATCGATGGCTTCCATCGCCGTCGTCGGCAGGGCCAACGCCAGCGGCACACCGGTCGGTTCACCGAACGGCCAGAGCGGGTCGACGGTGATGGCGACGAGCAGTGCCGGGGCGGCGGCCCGGACGTCGCCCAGGCCGTCGGCCGTGACGGGCGTGCTGCCGAGCCCGAGGGTCGCCAGGTCGAGCACGAGGCGCTGCGTCGCCGAGTCCGGGTCGACCTCGACGAACAGCTCGACGGCGCGGTAGCCGGCCAACGTCAGGGCCCGCAGGAGCCCCGACCAACCGGTCAGCAGGGCGTCAACTGTGTCGAGCTCCTGCTCGCTCGGAATCGACCCGACGATGGGGTCGTGGTGGACCTCGAGGACGAAGCCCGCCCCGCGAATATGGGGGACCATGAATGTCGCGTTCTTCACGCGCAGGCTCGGCGGCGTGTCTGCAGCGGGATCGGCTGCTCTGGGGACCGAGTCAGCGGCAGCCGCTCGTCGAACCCGAGGAGCATCGAGCGCACATCCATTCGGCGAACGTATGGAAATGCCGCGTCCGGCGGTAGCGGGCTTTCCCGATACCGCGCCCGGTGCGTCGGCTCCGCGGTCGCGCGTGAGGTCGGTCTCACGGCAGCGCGGCGTGGTTGTGCCAGAAGTCGACGATGGCGGCGGTGGCATCGAAGTGCGACGCCACGGGCGGGTTCCCGACGGTCGTCGGGCTTGGCCAGTTGTGCCCCCCGTTGATCACGGTCGCGCAGGAGAAGGCCTCGTTGCCGAGATACTCCTGGACGACAACCTCGGTCAGGTTGGTGCTGCCGGGGACGAGGGTCGTCGTCGCGGCCGGGAGACTGGGCGCGATCCCGTTGCGGGTGAGCATCTCGCGCACCGTGAACGTGGGATGGGTGGTGTCGAGCGGCACCTCCAGGAGCATCGTCGGCGGCCGGAAGGTGAACTCGCCGGTGCCGTGGACGTACATCATCGGCACCGGATCGGGATCGGCGGGAGCGAGCTGCCGGCGGTAGCGCTGCGCCTGCTCCGGGTGCAGCGCCATGCCCACGGTGGCGAAGCCATGGAACTGGGCCACCAGGTCCGAGTTGATCAGCTGCCACACCATGCCGGCACCGTTGGAGAATCCGGCGGCGTAGATCAGGGTCGGATCGGCCGACACGTTCGGGACCGCCGCTGATCCGGTCGCGTACAGGGTGGTCGTGATCTCCTGGAGGAGCAGATCGACGAACTCCAAGTCCAGCGTGGGGAAGGCCTTGTCGGACTTCTGGAAGTGGATCCACTCCGCCGGCAGACGGGAGTCAGCCTCCGGAAACACCAGCAAGTAGTCAGCCACGTTGGCCGGCACGGGACTGCCGGGCTCGAGCCCCCAGCGTCGTGCGATGGTGCCGGCGTCCTGGCCGCCACCGTGGAAGACGACGATCGCGGGCACTGTCGCTTGCGCCGGGTTGGCCGGAACATGGACGTGGTAGGTCCGGGTGTGGTTCTGCGGGATCGGCTGATCGGTCAGGACGGGCATGAGGTTCTCCTGGGGGGGTTGGGTACCGGCGGCGGGCTGACTCACCGCGGTTTCTGCAGCTGCTTCGGTCGCCCTGACGACCGTTTCAGCTGCAGGAACGCATGTCGGGGCCGCCCGCGGCCGGAGAGCGCCCTGGCGCCGATGCCGAGGGCGAGGACGCGGCTCACGATCGCCCTCCGACGGTGAACAGCGCCGTCTCGCGGTAGCCGATGGGCTTGTAGTCGCCGTGGTCGTCGCACCGGTAGGTCCCGACGATGTCGCCGGCGACGACGTGTTCCAGCGCGTCGACGGCGCGGTCGATGTCGGTCGCGTCGCTGTAGCAGCCGAGGCTGATCCGGACCATGCCGGGAGCACCCCGCTTGTCACCGTGACGGACCCGCCGCATCCACTCCCGCCGGTGGACGCGATCCATCCCGAGCAGGTGGGCGATGTACGGGTGCGCACAGAAGCAGCCGCTGCGCACTCCGACGGCGTGCTCGTAGCCGAGGATCGCGGCGACCAGCCCGTGGTCGACTCCGGCGAGCGTGAACGGGACGACGCCGACACGCCCGGCGAGGTCCGCAGGCCCGTGGAGGTGCAGGCCCGGGACCTTCGCCAGGCGAGCGGTCGTGTGCCGCAGCAGGGCCCCCTCGTGGGCGGCGATGCGTTCCAGTCCGATCGCAGTGATCGTCTCGACGGCCGCCGCGAGCGCCACCGCGCCGACGACGTTCGGGCTGCCCGCCTCTTCGCGATCGGGCAGTTCCGCCCACGCCACGTCGTCGACGGTGACGGCGTTGACGGTGCCGCCGCCGCAGTGGTCGGGGATATCGCCGAACGCGGCACGCCGAGCCGATCAGCGCGCCGCTGCCGAACGGGGCGTACAGCTTGTGCGCCGAGAGGGCGACGAAGTCGAGGTGGCCGGGATCGTCGTGCGGTCGCATGTCGATCGGCCGGTGGGCAGCGACCTGGGCGGCGTCGACGAGGATGCGGCCGCCGGCGTCGTGAACCTTCTCGGCGAGGCGGTGGATCGGCTGCACGACGCCCGTGACGTTGGACGCCCCGCTGACCGCCAGGAGGGCGATCCGCCCGGCATGGGCGCGAAGGTGGCGGTCGAGGTCGTCCTCGTCGAACGAACCGTCCGGGCAGGCCCGCACGTGGACCGTGCGCGCTCGGGCCCGCCACGGCAGGTCGTTGGAGTGGTGCTCGAGCAAGGTCGTCAGCACGATCGCGTCATCGGCCATCGGCATCACCCGGGCCAGTTTGTTGATCGCCTCGGTCGTGTTCTTGGCGAAGACCGTCACGTCTTGCTCGGGGTCGGCGCCGACGAACCCGCCCACGGCCGCGCGGGCGTCCTCGTAGACGCGGGTGCTGAGACGAGACTTGTAGCCAGTCGCCGCGGTGGACGCTCGAGTAGTACGGGCAAGAAACGCTCGATCGCGTCCATCACGGTCACGAACGGCGGCGTGGTGGCGGCGTTGTCGAGATTGACGTACCGCCGGAGCCGACCGTCGAGCGTCGGGACCGGCTCGTCGACCCCGAGGATCAGCGAGCGCGCGTCCCTCATGAAGGGAACGTACGAAGTCCCCGGTCGAAGCGGTAGCGGGGTTTCCCGATTTCGGGCCCGAGATCAGGGGCTCACGGCTCAGCCGTGGACGTAGCGCGACAGCTCGGTCCGCGAACGCACTCCGACCTTGCGGTAGATCCGGGTGAGATGGGCCTCCACGGTGGCCACGCTCACGAACAGCTCGCCGGCGATCTCGCGGTTGCGCCGCCCGGAGGCGACGAGCTCGGCGATCTTCCGCTCGGTCGGCGTGAGCTCACCCGTCGTTCGGCGCGGGGTGACGCGTTCCCCTCCGCGTCCACCTGCGCCGCCCACGGCCTCGCGCCGATGGCGGTGAAGCGTTCCGCGTGCGTCGCTGAGCACGGTGGCCGCGTCGCGCGCCGGCCCGCCCGGCGCAACGCCCGGCCCTGCAGTAGCCGGGCCCGCGCCGCGTCGACCCGATAGCCGAGTGCGTCGAACCCGGTCGACGCATCGGCCAGGATCGGTCCGCCGCTCGTCGGCACCGGTCGCCATCGCCACGAGCCCGCGCCCCCGGAGGGCCGCCAGGTCGACCCATGGAAGACCGAGCGCCGCCGCCTGTCCGTCGAGCTCGGCGGCGAGCCGCTCGCAGGTCGCGACGTCTCCGGCAAGCGCCGCCGCCTCGACTGCGTCGGGCAGGAGCGGGAGTAGCCCGGGTGCCGGTAGCCGAGCTCGGCGGCGAGCACGACGACGGGTTCGAGCTCGGCCGCCGCCCTGGCAGGGTCGCCATCCGCGAGCGCGACGAGCCCCAGGACGTGACCGGCCATCAGCGTTCGGGGCGGCTGGTCGTGCTCGGCACCCCAAGCCCGTAGCTCGGCCGCGGCTTCGCGGGCCGAGGTCTCGTCGCCGCGGTGAGCGTGGGCGAGGCCGACCGGGTAGCGCACCCACGCCGCCGCCTGGGGATTGCTGCCGTCGACGGCAGCCTCCAGCGCGTCAACCCCGAGCTCGACCGCACGATCGAGATTCCCCGCCACGACTTCGACCTGGGCCAGCTCACTCAGCCGATAGGGACGCTGGAACTCGACCCCACGGCGCCGGAACGCATCCCGCATGTCCTCGAATCCGGCCCGTGCGTCGACGAGCTGACCCGCCCACAGGTCCTGCCGGGCGCGGAAGATGAGCGGCCACCGTCCAAGGAGCGGGCCTTCGTGGTCGGCGGCGATCGAGCACGCGCGCGCGATGAGGGCGGGTTCGGGCCGGCCGGCCAACACGCTCAGCATCGACAGGGTGCCGGCCGCCAGCATTTGGAGCACCGGGTCCCGGCGCTCCTCGGCGATGGCGAGCGCTTCGGTGCTGAGCTCGATCCCACGCGCCAGCTGGCCCCGGTACATGCCGAGCAGCCAGCCGAACAGGTCGAGCACCCGTCCCCGCAGGATCGTGTCGTCGCCCGATTCGGCGAGGGCGTGGGCGAGGAACTCGTCACCGCCGTCGATGTCGAGGTACACCCGCTGGGCAATCGCCTCGACTCGGGCCGGGCCGGGCTCGTGCCGGTCCAGGAACACGTCGACCATCGCGGTCGCCGCGGCGATCTCTCCGGCCGCGGCCCGGTAGGAGATCTCAGCGAGCGCTCGCCGGTCGGCCTCCGCCGTCTCGCCCGGCGTCACCCGGACGCTGTGGCGGGCCAGCTCGGCGGCGGCGGCGGCGGCGCCCCGCCGCGCTGCCGCGCTCGGCGGCCGACTCCAGTTCGGCGGCGACGGTCTCGTCGGCGTCACCGCACGACAGCGCGAGATGTCGAGCACGGGCATCAGCGTCGGTCACGACCTCAGCGAGGCGGGCGTGCAGTTCCCTCCGTTCGAGTGGGTTGATCGATTCGAGGACGCTCGAGGCGAGCAGAGGGTGGGCGAAGCGGACGGCGCCGTCGTCGCCGACGACGAGCAGGCCGGAGGTGATCGCGTCGAGGATCATCGTCTCGGGCGCCGCGGTCTGCTGGCAGGCACGCGCGAGATCCGCCGTCGACGCCGGCCCGAGGGCGGCGGCGGTGCGAAGTACGGCGAGGAGGTCGCCCGGCGTCTCCTCGAGCCGGGCAGTGAGCGCCTCGTGCAATGTCGGCGGGGTGGCGAGACCGAGCGGGTCGGCGCGCACGTCCGCCGAATGGGCCAGCTCGATCGCGTACATCGGGTTGCCGCCCGACAGCTCACCGATCCGGTCGATCGCCGGTCGTGAGATCGCGCCGACGGAGGCCCGCACGACGCGGTGGATGGCCTCCTGGGACAGTGGGCCGAGGTCCAGGCGCTCGAGCCGGTCGGGCGGGGCGACTGGCTCGTCCGGCTCGCACGCTCCGCCCCGCTCCGTCGCCAGTACGACGACCGGCTCCCGATCGAGGCGCCGCAGCGCGTACCGCAAGGTGCGCGCCGACACCGCGTCGAGCCACTGGAGGTCATCGATGGCCACGACGGCCGGCTGGGTCTCGGCGAGCCCGCGCAGGCTCCTCAGCACCGCCCGACCGCGGTCGAAGACGTCGACGTCGGGGTCGAGCACGGCCGGGTCGGCGTCGGTGTCCTCGAACAGGTCGATCAGACCGGTCATCGGGCCGTGCAGCTCCTCCTCCGCCGGCCGGGTGACGAGCACCCGGTGGCCGGCCGCGCGGTGCTGGTCGACACCCCACCGCCACAGGGCGGTCTTGCCGATGCCAGCCTCGCCGCGTATGAGGAGGAACCGCGCGCCGGATTCGATCGTCCGGACCAGATCCCAGAGCAGGTCGAGCTCGTGGTCGCGACCCCACAGCAGGGACTGGATCGCAACGGACGGGCGCGCGATCACCGGGACGACGGTACCTGTCCGACCTGATCGGACCGTCGTGATTCGAGCAGCCGTCGGGAGAGCTCGCTGCGCGATCGCACACCGAGCTTGCGGTAGATCCGAGTGAGGTGCGCCTCCACCGTGGCGACGCTGACGAAGAGCGATGCGGCGATCTCCCGGTTCCGCCGGCCGTCGAGGACGAGCTCGGCGATCCGCGCCTCGTCATCGGTCAGCGCGCCGGTCGTCCGTCCGGGCGCGACCCGCTCGAGGTCCGCCGCCGCCTGCTCCGCCCATGGCCGGGCGTGCATGGCGAGGAAGCGGTCGCGTACCTCGGCCAAGGCGTCGGCGGCCGCCGCCCGCCGCCCGGCGCGCTGCAGGGCGCGTCCGTGCCACAGCCACGCCCGCGCCGCGTCGAGCCGATAGCCGACAGCATCGAACGCCACGGCGGCCTCGGCCAGCGCGGCGTGGGCGTTCCGGTCGCCGGCCGCGATCGCCGCCAGACCGTCGCCACGGCGAGCCGCGGCAGTCACCCACGGGACGTCGAGGGCCGCGGCCTGCCCGTCGAGCTCGGTGGCCAGGTCGGCCGCCACACCGGCATCGCCGACCAGCGTCGCCGCCTCGATCGCGTCGGGGAGCACGGGGACGACACCGGGATGGGCGAACCCCTGACGACGCGAGATCGCGACACCGGCGAGCAGCTCGTCGAGCGCGGCCGGCCCATCGCGTCGGTGAGCGCCCGCACACCGGCAACGTGGTGGGCCATCGCCACCCGGGTGTGCTCGCCCCGAGCGCGACCCCAGTCGAGCATCTCCACGGCGGCCTGTCGGACCCGGTCGTCGTCGATCGCCGAGGTGGGCGTGGACGCGGCCGTCGGCATAGCGGAGCCACATCACGGCCGACAGGTTGCCGGCGTCGAACGCCGACTCCAGGCCGTCGTCGACGAGCTGGGCCGCCTCGGGCAGCCGGCCCGCGGCGAGCTCCACGTTCGCCAGGTCGAAGGCGCGGTACGGGCGCTGGAACTCGATCCCCGACTGGGCGGTCATCGCCTGCAGCCGGGTGAAGACCTCACGGGCCTCGTCCAGGAAGCCACTCCACACGGCCTGCCGAGCGTGCTCGACGTCCGGCCAGCGACCGAGGCGCGAGCCCTGGCACCTGATCGCCGAGCTCGAGCGCCCGGGCCATCAGCTCGGGCCGCGGTGACCCCGCGAACAGGCTGATCGTGGCGAGCGTCGCCGAGGCGAGCATCTCCAGCTCGTCGTCGCCGTGGCGCCGGGCGATCGCCAGGGCCTCGGTCTCGAGGTCGGCGGCCCGATGGAGATCGCCGCGGTACTGGTAGAGCATGTAGGCGAGGAGGTCGAGGCTCTTGCCCCGGATCAGCTCGTCCGCCTCGACTTCCTCCACCGCTCCGGCGAGCACCTCCTCGGCCGAGCCGAGGTCGATCCAGACCCGCAGGGCGATGGCGGCGAACCGATCAGGCCCCGGTGGCAGGCCGGCGACGATCGCGTCGATCATCGCGATCGCGCGCCCGGTCTCGCCGGCGGCGACGCGATGGAGGATCTCCGCGACGGCTCGCCGGACGAGCGCCGGCCGGTCGTCGAGCGGCGTCAGCCGCACGCTGTGGGAGGCCAGCTCCGCCGCCAGCGCCGGCGCACCGCGCCGGCCGGCCCGGTTGGCGGCCTCCTCGACCTCTGCTGCGGCGGCGGCCTCGCGCTCGAGCGTGGCGAGGGCGACGTGTCGTGCCCGCGCGTCGGCGTCGACGACGACCTCGGCGAGATGGCCGTGCAATGCCCGCCGCTCGGCGGGCTCGAGGTCGCCGAGCGCGACGGAGCCAAGCAGCGGGTGAGAACAACGCACGAGGAGAGAGTCGTCCAGGGTGAGCAGCCCGCGGTCGATGGCGTCGCTCAGTCCCCCGGCGGCGGGTTCACCGCACGCGGCGCGGATCCGCTCGGGGCTCGCCGGCCCAAGGGCCGCCGCGGTCTCGACCACTCTCCGCGTCGCCGGGGGGGTCGCCGCGAGTCGCGCCGACAGGGCACGATCGAGCGTCCGCCCAGAAGAGGTCCAGGCGATGGCCAGGCGATCACGGTTGAGGTCCGTCGAGCGGGCGAGCTCGAGGGCATACATCGGGTTTCCCCCGGCGACCTCGTGGACGAGCTCCAGCGCCGGCCGGGAGATCGCCGCCACGACCGGTGCCAGCACCTGCCGGATGGCCTCGATCGGAAGCGGGTCGAGCGTGACCATCTCGGTCTGCTCCGGGCTCAGCAGCGGCGGACGGATGTCGTCGCCCGCCGGTGTGCGCTCGGTCGCGACCACCAGTACCGGACGATCCTCGAGCCGGCGCAGGGCGTAGCGCAGTGACCGGGCCGAGATCGGGTCGAGCCACTGCACGTCGTCGATCGCCAGCACCACCGGCTGGGCGTCAGTGAGACGCCGCAACGTGGCGAGCACCGCACGGCCGCGGTCGAACAGATCGGTGTCAGGATCGAGCACGGCCGGATCGGGGTCGAAGCGCTCGAACAGGTCGAGGAGGCCGATCATCGACGCCGCCGAGCTCCTCCTCGGCCGGGCGGGCGACGAGGACGAGGTAGCCGGCGGCCCGCACGCGGTCGATCGCCTCCCGCCAGATCGCCGTCTTGCCGATGCCGGCCGGCCCCCGGATGACGAGCCCGCGAGCGCCGTCCAGGCGCGCGGACGCGGCGACGAACTCCTCCACACGCGCCAGTTCGAGTTCGCGTCCCGCCAGCCGCGACCCCGGCGATCCCGGTCCGCGATCGGCCACACGAGCACCGTAGTCCCCGGGTCGCCAGTAGTTTCCGGTGGATGTCGGTGCCGAGCGTCGAGGAGACGGAGGTACCGCCGCGCCCGTGGTGGGGACCGCTCACGCTCGTCGCCTTCATCGCCCTCGTCGTGTGCACGAACATCGCCAACGTCGTGTGGTCGACGTGGGGTGACGACCACCCGGCCGCCCTGCTCGCCCTGTCCTCCCGCCAGCGGTACCTGGTGCTCTCGGTCGGCTACGGCATCTCGCCGCTCGCCTACACCGTGGTCGGCGGGCTGCGGATCGCTCTCGCCTTCGTCGTCTGCCACCTGATCGGCCGGGCGTACCGACGCCAGGCGCTGACGTGGTTCACCCGCTACCTCGGTGTCACCGACGAAGCACTCGACACCTACAGCCGCGGCTTCACGTCGGCCGAGATCGTGCTGATCCCGTTCTTCGCCGGGAGCAACATCGTCGCTGTGCTCACCGGCATCCACCGCACCCCGCCGCTGCGCTTGGCGGTGCTGCTCGGCGTCGGGATCGCCGGCCGGCTGGCACTGATGTGGTATCTCGCCAAGACGTTCGAGGAGCCGCTGCTCGACGCGCTCGGCTTCGTGCAGCGCTACCAGTGGTGGGCGCTCGGGATCTCGGTGGTCGCGGTCCTCGCCGTCAACTTCCGCAACTTCCGCCGCGGCGGCCGCTCCTGACAGACTCCGGCCATGGCAGAGATCACGTTCCGCGGCAACCCCATTCACACCGTCGGCGACCTGCCTGCGGTCGGCTCGGCAGCACCGGAGTTCACCGTCACCGGGTCGGACCTCGGCGACGTCTCCCTCGGCGACTTCGCCGGGCAGAACCTGGTGATCAGCATCTTCCCGAGCATCGACACGCAGGTCTGCGCGACGAGCGTGCGCACGTTCAACGAACGGGCCGCGGCACTCGAGGGGACCACCGTGCTCAACGTGTCCGCCGATCTCCCGTTCGCCCTCGGACGGTTCTGCGGGGCCGAGGGGATCGAGGACGTGAAGACGGCGTCGACGTTCCGCAGCGACTTCGGCAGCACGTATGGGGTCAAGATCGGCGAAGGGCCGCTGGCCGGGCTGATGTCCCGGGCCGTGGTCGTGGTCAACGGCGACGGGGTCGTCACCTACACCGAGCAGGTCCCCGAGATCGGCCAGGAACCGGACTACGACGCCGCCCTCGCCGCACTCAAGTAGGGGTCATCCGAGGGTTTCGTGCGATCCGAGGGTTTGGCGAGGGACTGTCCCGCAGGAAACCCTCCGTCAACAGGAAACCCTCGGATGCCTAGAGCCCGAGCAGCTTCTCCAGCCCGACCGTCAGTCCGGGATGGTCGCCGACCCGCTTGCAGGCGAGGAGCACGCCGGGCATGAAGCTGTCCCGGTCGTAGGTGTCCTGGCGGATGGTCAGCGTCTGGCCGAGGGCGCCGAGGATCACCTCCTGATGGGCGACCATGCCGCGCATCCTCACCGAGTGGACGTGGATCCCGGCCGAGCCGGTCCCGCCCCGGGCGCCGGGGAGGACCTCGGCGCGTGTCGGGTCGGCCGCCCACTGATCCGACGCCGCCGCCATCCGCTGGGCCGTGGCGAGGGCGGTCCCGCTGGGGGCATCGGCCTTGCCGTCGTGGTGCAGCTCGATGATCTCGGCGGTGTCGAAGAACGGGGCGGCGAGCTCGGCGCAGCGCATCATCAGCACCGCCGAGATCGAGAAGTTCGGCGCCACCACGCAGCTCGGACCGCCGGCGCAGAACTCCTCGGTGAACAGGGCCAGGTCGTCGTCGGTGAGGCCGGTGGTGCCGACCACGGCGTGGATCCCGTGCATCGCCAGCCACGGCACCGTCGTCCGGGCGGCATCGGCGACGGTGAAGTCGACGACGACCTCGGCCGCGGCATCGGCGAACGCCTTGAGCTCCTTGGCGATCGGGATCCGCTCGACCGTGTCGCCCGCCGCCCGCGGGTCGACGGCGGCGACCAGCTCCAGGTCGGGATCGGCGGCGACGGCCCGGCACACCGTGGCTCCCATCCGCCCCCCGGCCCCACACACGCCAACGCGCATGGCGCCAACCTACGCGGTCAGACGTCGAGGAATCGCGACGCCGCGATGCCGGAGCCGATCGCCCCGGCGACCATGCCGATGCCGACGATGATCAGCATCACCACGCCGGTGTAGCCGTCGTTGACGACGAGGGCGGCGAAGCCGCTGTTGGGCGGGAAGTCGCTCACTCCGGCGGTCCACCGGTTGTTGATCAGCCACAGCCCACCGCAGGCGATCACGCCGCCGATGAACCCCTGGACCAGCCCCTCGAGCATGAACGGCACGCGGATGAACCAGTCGGTCGCGCCGACCAGCTTCATCACCTCGATCTCACGTCTTCGGGCGAACATCGCCGTTCGGATCGTGTTCCAGATGAGGAGGATCGCGGCGAACAGCAGGACGATCGACAGGATCAGCGTGTACAGCCCGACGAAGCCCTTGAGCTTGGCGATCACGTCGAGCTGGTCGTCGGCGAGGACGATGCTCTGCACGTTGGGCAGCCCGCTCAGGCTGTCGCGCAGCTGGCGCAGGGTGTCGACGTCGGTGGCGTCGGTCGGGACGACCTTGTACTGCGTCGGGATGTTCGTCGCGTCGAGCAGCTCGAGCGTCCCGGGGTCACCCGCGAGCAGCGTGTGGGCCTCGGCCAGCGAGCACTCGGCCGGGCAGTACGAGTAGTCCTCCACCAGCTGCGTCTGGGCGCTGAGGGCGTTGGTGATCTCAGCCCGCTGCTCGTCGCTCGCCCCGGCGTTGACGTAGACGATCATCTCCACGTCGCCTTCCCACTGCACGAGCAGGTTGTCGAACCCGCGCTGCATCAACATGGTGAGGCCGAAGATGAGCAGCGAGACCGCGCTCGTGATGATCGCCGCCGCCGTGAGCGTCATGTTGCGGCGGAAGCTCGCCCACGTCTCCCGCAACGTGTAACCCAGACGCGAGAGCATCTACTCGTACACCCCTCGCGCCTGGTCGCGGACGATCACGCCGCGGTCGAGCTGGATCACCCGCTTGCGCATCGTGTTGACAATGCGCTGGTCGTGGGTCGCCATGAGCACGGTCGTGCCGGTCTTGTTGATCCGGTCGAGCAGGCGCATGATCCCTTCGCCGGTGGTCGGGTCGAGGTTTCCGGTCGGCTCGTCGGCGAGCAGGATCAGCGGCCGGTTGACGAAGGCCCGGGCGATCGAGACGCGCTGCTGTTCACCGCCGGACAGCTGGTGGGGGAAGCGCTCCTCCTTGCCGGCGAGGCCGACGAGGTCGAGCACGGCCGGGACCTGCTGGCGGATGACGTGCTTGGGCTTGCCGATGACCTCCTGGGCGAAAGCGACGTTCTCGAACACCGTCTTGTTCAGCAGCAGCTTGAAGTCCTGGAAGACGTTGCCGATGTTGCGCCGCAGCTGCGGCACCCGGCCCGGCGGGAGGTCGACGATGTTGCGCCCGGCGACCCACACCTCGCCCTCCTCCGGACGGTCCTGGCGGTTGAGCAGCCGCAGCAGCGTGCTCTTCCCCGAGCCCGACGGGCCGACGAGGAACACGAACTCGCCCTTGGGGACGTCGAAGCTGGCGTCGCGAAGGGCGACGACGCTCGTGCCGTAGGTCTTGGTGACGTTCTCGAGGCGAATCATGTGATATCTGTTGCGTTGCCCGGCCACGCAGGCCGTGTTAGCCGCTCGCTCGCTGGCGCTCACTCGCTCGCATCGGTACCGGGAGTTCACGTGACAGTTGCGGACAGCGGCGGCGCCGCGGCTTACCGGCGCATTCCACGCACGGGGCGTCGGCCGGGGCCGCCCCTTCGGCGCGGCGCCAGCGGAGGTAGCCCTCCATGAACTCGTCGAGATCACCATCGAGCACGGCCGCGACGTTGCCGGTCTCGATGTCCGTACGCAGGTCCTTCACCATCTGGTAGGGCTGCAGGACGTAGCTGCGGATCTGGCTCCCCCACCCCACCTGCACCTGCTTGCCGGCAATCGCGGCCATCTCCTCGGCCCGCTCCTCCTCCACCTTGGCCGCCACCATCGCCTTCAGGCGGGTCAGCGCCTTCTCCCGGTTCTGCAGCTGGCTGCGCTCCTCCTGTGAGCTCGCCACCAGACCAGTCGGCTCGTGGATCAGGCGGACCGCCGACGAGGTCTTGTTGACGTGCTGCCCGCCGGCACCGGACGCCCGGAACACCTCCATCCGGATGTCGGCGTCGTTGAGCTCGACGTCGGGAGCGTCCATCACCGGCCACACCTGCACGCCGGCGAAGCTGGTCTGGCGCCGGCCCTGGTTGTCGAACGGGCTGATCCGCACCAGCCGGTGGGTGCCCCGCTCCCCCGTCAACAGTCCGTACGCGTAGCGGCCGCTGATCGTCGCCTCGGCCGAGAGGATGCCCGCCTCGGTGCCCTCCGAGACATCGTCGACCGTCATGGCGAAGCCGCGGCGCTCCGCCCACCGCCCGTACATGCGCAGCAGCATCTCGCTGAAGTCCTGGGCGTCGACCCCGCCGTCCTTGGCGTTGATCTGCAGGATCGCGTCCGCCTCGTCGTGCTCGCCGATGAACAGGCTGCGCAGGTCGAGCTGATCGAGGCGCTGGCCGAGCTCCTCGACGACGCCGGCGATCTCGGCCTCCTGCGACTCGTCCTCTTCCTCCCGGGCGAGGTCGTGGAGGACCTCGGCATCGTCGAGCATCGAGGCCAGACCGTCGAACGTGGACACGTCGTCACGCCGGCCGGCGTACTCGGTGGAGATCGCCTTGGCCTTCTCGGCGTCGTCCCAGAGATCGGGGCGGGCCATGTCGACCTCGAGCTCGGCGAGCCGGGCCCGGGACTCACCGACGCGCAGGTAGACCTCGGCCTCGCCGAGGCGGCGGCGAAGCTCGCGCAGGTCGTCGGTGAAGTCACGCATCAGGGGTGGTGCTGCCGGCCGCGGTCAAGCCGCGCCGTGGCACATCTTGAACTTCTTGCCCGAGCCGCACGGGCACGGGGCGTTGCGCGGCGTCTTGGACCACTCGTCCTTGACAACCGTCTCCTGCTTGACCGCCGGCCTCGCCGCCTGGCGGGCTGCGGCCCGGCCGGCTGGGATCGCGGTGGGCGACGGAGCCGGGTCGGCCTCCGCGAACTCGCTGTCGCCGCCGGAGGTGGCGGCCCGGTCGAAGCCCGAGGACAGCTCGTCGTCCGCTGACGACTCCCGCACGTTCTGCACCGTCGGCGCCGGCTCATCGTTGCGCACGACTTGGACGTGCATCACGTAGCGGACGAAGTCCTGGGCGATCCCCTTCATCATCGCCCCGAACATCTCGTAGCCCTCGCGCTGCCACTCGGTGAGCGGGTCCTTCTGGCCCATCGCCCGGAGGTTGATCCCCTCCTTGAGGTAGTCCATCTCCTCGAGGTGCTCGCGCCAGCGCTGGTCGATGATGCGCAGCATCACCTGCCGCTCGACCTCGCGCATGACGTCGGAGCCGAGCTCCTCCTCGCGGCGCTCGTAGTGCTCGAGGGCGTCGGCCATCACGAGCTCGCGCATGTCGTCGGTGTCGCGTGACTCGGCGAGCCGCTCCTCGGTGACCGAGGTCGGCCAGAAGGTCTTGAGCTCCTTGGCGAGGCCGTCGAGATCCCACTCGTCGTCGGCCGGGCTGGCGCAGTGGCTCTCGATGAGCGCCTCCACGGCCTCGTCGAGGTACTCCATCGCCGCCGACTTCAGGTCGACACCCTCGAGGATCTGATCGCGGCGCTGGTAGATCACCTTGCGCTGCTCGTTCATCACCTCGTCGTACTTGAGGACGTTCTTGCGAATCTCGGCGTTGCGCGTCTCGACGGTGGTCTGGGCCCGCTCGATCGCCTTGGTGACCATCTTCGCTTCGATGGCCTCGTCGTCGGGCAGGGCCTTGTTCATCACGTACGACAGCGCGCCGGTGGCGAACAGGCGCATCAGCTCGTCGTCGAGGCTCAGGTAGAAGCGGCTCTCACCAGGGTCACCCTGGCGGCCTGTCCGGCCGCGGAGCTGGTTGTCGATGCGCCGCGACTCGTGGCGCTCGGAGCCGATCACGTAGAGCCCGCCGCGCTCGCGGACCTGGTCGCCCTCCTCCCGGCACTGGGAGGTGTACTCGGTGACGAGCTCGTCGTAGCGCGACAACGCCTTGGCCCGCGCCTCGCGGAAGTCCTCGGGCATTTCCTCGAGGGCGACCGGGAGGGCGAAGAGGTCGACCATCACCTCCGGCTCGTGGCCCTCCTTGAGGACCTCGTGGCGGGCCAGTCCCTCGGGGTTGCCGCCGAGGATGATGTCGACGCCACGGCCGGCCATGTTGGTGGCCACGGTGACCGAGCTGAGCCGCCCGGCCTGGGCGACGATCGCCGCCTCACGCGTGTGCTGCTTGGCGTTGAGGACCTCGTGGGGGATGCCGCGGCGCTGGAGCTCGCGGGACAGGTACTCGCTCTTCTCGACGCTGACGGTGCCGACGAGCACCGGCTGGCCGGCCTCGTAGCGCTCGGAGATGTCGTCGACGACGGCGTCGAACTTGGCGACCTCGCCCTTGTAGATGAGGTCGGCCTGGTCGACGCGGCGCACCGGCTCGTTGGTCGGGATCGAGACCACGCCGAGTTCGTAGGTGTTCGCCAGCTCGGCGGCCTCGGTGGCCGCCGTCCCCGTCATCCCGGCGAGCTTGTCGTACATCCGGAAGTAGTTCTGCAGCGTGATCGTGGCGAGGGTCTGGTTCTCCTCCTTGATCTTCACGCCCTCTTTGGCCTCGACGGCCTGGTGGATGCCCTCCGACCAGCGCCGACCCTCCAGGATGCGGCCGGTGAACTCGTCGACGATCTTCACCTCGCCGTTCTGGATGATGTAGTCCTTGTCCCGCTTGTAGAGCTCCTTGGCCTTGAGCGCGACCTGCATCTGGTGGACGAGATTTTGCTGGACCTCGTCGTAGAGGTTCTCGATGCCGAGCTCCTCCTCGACCTTGGTGATGCCGGCGTCGAGCGGGACGACGACGCGCTTGTCCTCCTCGACCTCGTAGTCGACGTCGCGCTTCAGCGACCGGACGATCGAGGCGAAGCGGTAGTAGAGCTTGGCGGCGTCGGCGACCCGGCCGGAGATGATCAGCGGGGTGCGGGCCTCGTCGATGAGGATCGAGTCGACCTCGTCGACGATCGCGTAGTTGTGGCCGCGCTGGGTCTTGTCGACGAGCTTGGCGGCCATGTTGTCGCGGAGGTAGTCGAAGCCGAACTCGTTGTTCGTGCCGTAGGTGATGTCGGCGGCGTACTGCACGCGCTTCTCCGCCGGGTTGTCCTTGAACCCGGGGATGATGAGGCCGACCTCGAGTCCGAGGAAGCGGTGGATCTGGCCCATCCAGTTGGCGTCGCGGCGGGCGAGGTAGTCGTTGACGGTGACGAGGTGCACGCCCTTGCCGCTGAGCCCGTTGAGGTAGGCGGGGAGCGTGGAGACGAGGGTCTTGCCCTCGCCCGTCTTCATCTCGGCGACCCAGCCGAAGTGCAGGGCCGCCCCGCCCATCAGCTGGACATCGAAGTGGCGCTGGCCGATCGTGCGCATGGCGCCCTCACGCACGACCGCGAATGCCTCGACGAGGAGGTCATCGAGCTCGGCCCCGTTGTCGAGCCGCTGACGGAACTCGGCCGTTCTGGCCCGCAGTTCGTCGTCGGAGAGCTGTTTCAGGCCGGGCTCGAGGGCGTTGATTTCGGGGACGATCCCCTGGAGGGCCTTGAGCTTCTTGCCTTCGCCGGCACGGAGGATGCGGTCGAGGATGCTCATGCGGGGTTCAAGCCTATCGGTTGGCCGGAAGGGCGCTCCGGCGGCTATTCGCCGGGGCTGCGGCTAGGCGCCGCCGAACACGTCGGAGCAGAAGCGCCGGGTGTTCGCCGGCTGGCGGCCGGCGCAGGTGTCGCCGTACGTCGCGTACTCGGAGCCGCCCGGCGCGTCCAGGTAGAGCTCGTCGCACGACTCCATCTCGCCGTCGAAGCACTCCTCGGCCAGCCGGTCGAGGCCGAAGTCGGTGCCCAGGTCATCGGGCTCGTCCTCGGGCGGCGGGATCGCAGTCTCCTCCACCGTGGTGACCGGAACCGTCAGCTCGGGGACCGAGAAGTCGGGCAGCGACAACGCGGGCGCCGAACCGTCGGGCGCCGAGCCCGCCGGCGCAGTGGCCGCCGGCGCAGTGGCAGTCGGCGTCGTGGCCGTCGGTCGCGAGCCGACGGTTGCCGGTGCGGCTGCCGGCGCGTCCGTGCCCGGTGCGGTCGCCTCGGCGCCCTCATCGCCGTTGCCCCCACCCCCGCCGCGATCCCCCTCACCGCCCGCCAAGGCGACGACCGCTGCTCCCGCGGCGAGGGCGGCGACCGCCAGCGCCGCACCGAGCCACCAACCCCGGCGGCGACCGCGGGCCCGCGGCGCCGGCGTCGACGTCGCGTCGTCGGGTGGTGGCGACGACGGCTCGTCGTCCGCCCCGCCGACGGGCACCCCGACCGGCGGCGTGTCGTCGCTCACGGACGAACGCTACGTCCGTGACCGCCGTCCGCGGGGCTCGCCGTGCCGGCGCGTCAGGCGACACGGCGCACCGAGCTCTGGCCGGCCGGTGTCGCCGCCACGGCGGCACGGACCACGTCGACCGCGCCGGCCCGCCGCAGTGCGGTGGCGGCCGACGCGAGCGTGGCCCCGGTGGTGACCACGTCGTCGACCACGAGCACCCGCGCGTTGGGAACCCGCGGGTGGGCGCGGAACACCGGCCCGTGGAACCGACTGACGCGGCTCTGCCCCGTCTGCGGGTCGCCCGGCCCGTCGCGCTCGAGCAGGCGCCGGCACGGCACGCCGAGCTGGCGGGCGACCTGGCGGGCGATCAACTCCGCCTGGTCGAAGCCCCTCGTCCGGCGCCGACGCCCGCTGGTCGGTGCCCACGTCACCACGTCGACGCGCATTCCCGATCGGGCCATGCGGTTGACGAGCAGCCCGGCGAGGTGCGCGGCGATCGCCCGGCGGTTGCGGTACTTGAACCCGAGCAGGACCTGCCGGGCCCGTCCCGAGAACGGAACGGCGGCGATCACCCCTGGTGGTGCGGACGGGATCGCCCGGGCCACCAGCGCGAACCGGCACGTTCTGCACAGCGGCGCCCCGAGGACGTCGCATCCGGCACACTGCGTCGCGAAGATCATGGACCCGATCATGACGAAGGGGTGTCACATCCAAGTTCCCGGTCCATCCGAGTGTTCGGTGCACCCCTGTCGGACACCCAACGCTGCGGTGCATCCCAACACTCGGATGGGGGTCAGCCGTGACGATCCGGCTGCCTGAACCGTGTCTGGTCGTGCTCGTCGGGCCGTCCGGAGCGGGCAAGTCGACGTGGGCGGCCCGGTGGTTCCCGCCGGCGGCGATCGTCGCCCCGGACGACCTGCGCGGCGTCGTCGGTCTCCACCGCCACGACCTGCGGGCGACCTCGGACGCGCTCGAGGTGCTCGACCTCATCGTCGCCAAGCGGCTCCGCCGCGGGCTGCTCACCGTGATCGACTCGACCGCGCTCGACCGGAAGGTCCGCGCCCGCTACCGGGCGCTCGCCTCCGCCGGCGGCGTCGCCTGCCACGCCGTCGTCGTCGAGACCCCCGAGCGCGAGTGCCGGGCGCGCAACCGGGGGCGGCCGGAGGCGGTCCCGTCCGCCGTTCTCACCAGCCAGCTGCGGGCGTTCGCCACCGCCGTCGCCGCCATCGACGAGGCCGGCCACGACGGCTTCGACGGCGTCCACCACGTCCGCCCCGACGACGACGAGCCGGTCGTGATCGTCCCCGCCGCCCTGTTCGACGCCCCCGCGGCCGCCCGCCGCCAGAAGGAGGCTCCCATGTCGCTCCGGTTCGGACTGCAGATCGGCCGCTTCACCTGGCCGGGCGCGCCCGTCGAGACGGCGTCCCGGCTCGGGGCGATCGCCCACGCCGCCGAGGACGTCGGGTTCACGTCGATCTCGGTGATGGACCACTTCGTCCAGATCCCGTCGATCGGCCGCGAGTGGGAGGACATGCTGGAGAGCACGGCGGCGCTCGGCTTCCTGGCCGCGTCGACGTCGACCGCCCGGCTCGGCACCCTGGTCACCGGCGTGACCTACCGCAACCCGGCCCACGTGGCCAAGATCGTCGCCACCCTCGACGTGCTGTCCGGCGGGCGGGCGTTCTGCGGGCTCGGCACGGCGTGGTTCGAGCGCGAGCACCAGCTGTACGGCTGGGAGTTCCCGTCGCGTTCGCGGCGCTACGAACTGCTCGAGGACACCCTGCGGCTGCTGCCGCTGATGTGGGGCAAGGGCACGCCGTCGTTCGAGGGTCGACACCTCACCGTGCCGGCGGCGACGTGCTACCCGCGGCCGCTGCAGGAGCACGTGCCGATCCTCGTCGGCGGATCCGGCGAGCAGCGGACGCTCCGGCTGGTCGCCCGGTACGCCGACGCCTGCAACCTGTTCGGCGATCCCGACACCGTGCGGCACAAGGTCGCCGTCCTCCGGGAGCACTGTGTCGCCGAGGGCCGCGACCCGGCCGAGGTCATGGTGACAAACCTGTCCGAGGCGGCGATCCTCGGCGGGTCGGCGAGCGCCGGCGAGCGCTACGCCCCGGTCGTCGGCACGGTCGAGGAGCAGGTCGGCCGCTACCGGGCGTGGGCAGAAGCAGGCGTGCAGGAGGCCATCGTCGCCCTCCACGTCGACGGCACGCCTGACCAGGTCGAGGCGTTCGCCCCCGTCATCGCCGCCTTTGCCGCGTGAGGCCGCGCCGCCGCGTCAGCGGCCGGCGCGGCTGGTGAGCCAGGCGCCGACGAGCACCAGCCCGAGCCCGGCGATCGCCAACGCGGCGACGTGCTCGTCGCGGAGCACGACCCCGAGCACGAGCGAGACCACCGGGATGATGTAGGCGAGCACGGACGCCCGTGTCGCCCCGACCCGCCCGATCAGCGTGCCCGCGGCCACGAAGGCGAGGCCGGTGCCGAGGGCGCCGAGGGCGACGACGGACAGGACGGGCAGCCACTCGAACGACGACGAGGGGAGGCCGACCACACCGTACGGGGTGGTGAGGGCGATCGCGACGACCTGCGCCCGCCAGATCACCGGAAGCGCGCCGTAGCGCTGCTGGATCGGCACCATGACGTTGGTCACGACGCCATAGCACGCGATCGCGAAGAGGACGAGCAGGGCTCCGAGGGCGGTGTCGCCGCCGCCCTGCAGCGACGGCAGGCTGATCGCGACGACCCCGATGAACCCGATCGCGATGCCGGCTTGCTGGCGCGGGCCAGGCAGGCGGTGGAGCATCATCGCCGCCACGGCGGCGGCGAACAGCGGCATCGACCCGTTGAGCATGCCGGTCACCGACGACGTGATCCACTGCTCGGCGATCGGGAAGATCGTCATCGGGATCGCCATCCAGAGCACGGCGACGAGGACGATCCGCGGGCGGTCGGCCGGATCGATGCGGCCCCGGCGAGCGCCGGGCAGCGCGGAGAGTGCGAGCCAGCCGAAGATGAGGCGCAGCCACGTCACCGTGCCCGGCTCGAGCGACTCCAGGCCCTCGGCGATGAGGAGGAACGAGGAGCCCCAGATCAGGGCGGCGGTGAGGAGGAGCGTCCAGTCGACGGGCGTGAACGCCGACGTGCTGACGCCCTCGGCGGTGGAGAGCAGACGGCGGCGAGGGGTCTCCGCCGTCGAGGTCACCGACTCACCCTACGGAGCGCGATGTCCGATCTCCTCGTCCGTTCCCGCTCAGGACTCGGGCTCGTCGACCTGCAGCTCGAGCGTGGCCGGGCTCGCCTGCAACCGCTCGACGACGGGGCCGACGGCTGCCCGGTCGACCTGGATCGTCGTCCTCCAGCGCGGGCCGCCGTCGCGGTGGGCGCTGGGCTCGGTGCGCACGACGACGGGACCGCCGGCGTCGGCGAACACCGGCGCGAGCGCGGCGGCGAGACTGTCCCGCTCGGCGTGCACGACGGTCACCGAGGCGGTTCGGTGCGGTCGCGTCCAGGGTCGGATAGGGATCAGCTCACGCACGAGGAGCAGGACGATCGCCGCTGCCGTGGCGACGCCGACGAGGGCGAGCCCCCCGGTGCCGGCGGCGACACCCACGCCGGCGGTGAACCACAGCGACGCCGCCGTGGTGAGTCCCTTGACCGACCCCCGGCTCTGGATGATCGTCCCGGCGCCGATGAAGCCGATCCCCGACGCCACCTGGGCGGCGATGCGCCACGGGTCGTTGCCACCGCCCTCCGCCGACGAGAAGCCGACGGCCCCGGCGAGCGTGAACACGGCGGCACCGAGGGCGACGAGCGAGTGGGTGCCGATCCCCGCCTCGTGGCCGCGTGCTTCGCGCTCGACACCGACGGCGATCCCCGCGGCGAGGGCCACGAACACCCGCACGACCATCTCGGACGTGTCCATCCGGACATTGTCGCCCACGGCCGGGTGTTCAGCGGCGAACTGAGACGTGAGCGGGCGTGTTCCGCGCTCTCACGTCTCAGTTGCACGACGGCGGGCCGCGATCAGCTTCTTGACGATGGCGAGTACCTCGCTCGGGCGACGGGTCGCGTACCACCCGAGGTACTGGAGGTCCCATCCACACGCTCCGGCGGCAAGGTCGCGTTGCTCGTCGAGCGGTTCGGCGATCGGGCCGAAGTGGAAGCGGCGGCTGTGTGCCTCCAACCCGAGACGGACGGAGGGAATGCCGACGTCAGTTCTCGCGACCACTCGCCCGGTCTCGTCCCGGATCGGGTACTGCAACTCGAACGGCGGCACCTCGGGATCGTCGAGGCACAGCGCAAGCAGCTCTTCGAACCATGTGTCCGGCACTCTGCCCTCGAACGGAATGCTCGCCAACTGTGCCAGCAGCACGCACGCGCCGCTCGGACCAGGCCGCCGGAGGCGCTCCGCTGTGAGCTGAAGCCAGCGCAGGCTGGTACCCCGGCGCCGGGCGTCGGTAAGGGCCCGCCGCACGGCCAGCGCCTCGACGACGGCGCCCAGGTCGGTGAGCGTCCGCGCCAGACCCGTGCAGCGAATGCCCTCGATCGTGACCAGGTCACCGCGCTCGAGCGCGGTGACCTGGTGGCTGACGGCACAGGCCACGGTCGGCCGCCGCATTCCACGCACGACGCTCACCTCGATCGCCACACACCCTTCGAAGCCGTCGAGGCGATGAAGCCGGGCCGCCGAACGGTGCGAGGCGACGGCGTGAGCGCCATCGGCCAGTGTCGCCAGGGTCAGCCGTTGGTGCCACGTCGTCGGCGAGCCGCTGACAACCAGCACGCCGGCGTGGGGCTCACGCAGCCAGCCGTCTCGCTTCGCCCTGGCGACGCGTCGGCGATCGAAGTTCAGTTCGGCAGCCTGGCGACGGGTGAACGCACGATGCTGAGAGGCTGCAAGCTCGGCAACGGCGCGCACAGCGTCGTCGAGCATGCCGCGCACGGTACGCGCGGCGTGTCACAGCCAAGCTGGGTCGCGCTCGACGGCGAGGGATCAGTACCGGTAGTGGTCGGGCTTGTACGGACCGCTGGGCTCGACGCCGATGTACTCGGCCTGCTCGTCGCTGAGCTTGGTCAGCTTGACGCCCAGCGCGCCGAGGTGCAGCTCGGCCACCTTCTCGTCGAGGTGCTTGGGGATCACGTAAACCCCGACCGGATACTTCTCGGTGAACCGGAACAGCTCCATCTGGGCGATGACCTGGTTGGAGAACGAGCAGCTCATCACGAAGCTGGGATGCCCGGTGGCGCACCCGAGGTTCACCAACCGCCCCTCGGCGAGGACGATGATCTGGCGCCCGTCGGGGAACCGCCACACGTCGGTGCCTGGCTTGAGCTCGTCGCGCGCGGCACCCGAACGGGCGAGGCCGGCCATGTCGATCTCGTTGTCGAAGTGCCCGATGTTGCACACCACCGCGTTCTGCTTCATCCGCTCCATGTGGTCGACGGAGATGATGTCGGTGTTACCGGTCGCGCTGACGAACACGTCGGCCGTCCCGACGACGTCGTCGAGCGTCGTCACCTCGTAGCCCTCCATCGCCGCCTGGAGCGCGTTGATCGGGTCGACCTCGGTGACGATGACCCGGCAGCCCTGGCCGCGCAGGCTCTGCGCGCACCCCTTGCCGACGTCGCCGTAGCCGCACACCACGGCCACCTTGCCGCCGAGCATCATGTCGGTCGCCCGGTTGATCGCGTCGACGAGCGAGTGGCGGCACCCGTACAGGTTGTCGAACTTCGACTTGGTCACCGAGTCGTTGACGTTGATCGCCGGGAAGAGCAGCTCCCCGTCGGCGTGCATCTTGTACAGCCGCTTGACGCCGGTCGTGGTCTCCTCGGTGACGCCCTTGATGCCGGCCGCCATGCGGGTCCACTTGGTCGGGTCCGACCGCAGCGAGCGCTGGAGCAGGCCGAGCACGATCGCCAGCTCGGGGTTCGACGCCCCCGTCGGGTCGGGCACCTCACCCTTCTTCTCGAACTCGACGCCCTTGTGGAGGACCAGCGTGGCGTCGCCGCCGTCGTCGAGGATCATGTTCGGGCCGTCGCCGTCGGGCCACGTCATCATCTGCTCGGTGCACCACCAGTACTCCTCGAGCGTCTCGCCCTTCCAGGCGAACACCGGAACGCCCTGGGGATCCTCCGGCGTGCCGTTGGGCCCGACCACCGCGGCGGCGGCGGCGTGGTCCTGGGTGGAGAAGATGTTGCAGCTCGCCCACCGGACCTCGGCGCCGAGCTCGATCAGCGTCTCGATGAGCACGGCGGTCTGGATCGTCATGTGCAGCGAGCCGGAGATGCGGGCACCGGCGAGCGGCTTGGACGGCCCGAACTCGGCGCGCAGCGCGCGGCAGGCCGGGCATCTCGTGCTCGGCGAGGAGGATCTCCTTGCGGCCGAAGGGGGCGAGGGAAAGGTCGGCGACGCGGTAGTCACCGCGCGTGGCGAGCGTGGACGTCATCGTGATCTCCTTGAGAGGGCGCAGTTCAGCGGAGCGGGCCGGGGCCTACTGGCGCCTCTCGGGTCAGCCCGTCGCGACGCGACAGCCTATCCCTGCGAGAACGTGGGCGCGATGGACTCGTTCTCGATACGCGAACGGATCCGCTCGTGCTCGGCGTCGTCGACCGTGCGGGCCTCCTCGACGAGCATCACCGGGATGCCCTCGCGGATCTCGTACACGCGGAGCAGCCGAGGGTTGTAGAGGACATCCTCGTCCTCGAGGTAGTACAGCGGGCCCTTGTCCTCCGGGCAGGCGAGGATCTGCAGCAAGGCAGGGTCGAGGGCCATCAGAAGCTCGTGACCAACGCCAGCACGTCGGCGACGCGGGCGTCGCACTCGTCCCGGGTCTCGGCCTCGAGGTTGAGCCGCAGCAGCGGCTCGGTGTTCGACGGGCGCAGGTTGAACCACCACGTCCCGGCGTCGACGGTGAGCCCGTCGAGGTGGTCCTGCGTGCAGCCGGCCATCTCGCGGCTGACGTGCGCGATCACGGCGGCGGCGTCGGCGACCTGGGTGTTGATCTCACCGCTCTGCGAGTAGCGCTCGAACGGCTTGCGCACGATCGACAGCTCCTGGTCGGCGCGGCTCAGCTCCTCGAGGGTCAGCACCGACGCGATCAGGCCGCTGTCGGCGCGGTAGTTGCGGGCGAAGTAGTAGTGCGCCGAGTGCTCGCCTCCGAACATCGCGCCGGTGTCGGCCATCACCTGCTTGATGAACGAGTGGCCGACCTTGGTCCGCACCGGCACGCCGCCGTGCTCCCGGATGACCTCGGGGACCGAGCGCGAGCAGATCAGGTTGTGCAGGATCGTCGCGCCGGGGTGGGCCCGCAGTGTGGCGACGGCGAGGATCGCCGTCGTCGTCGACCCGGACAGCCCGGCGCCGGTCTCGTCGACGACGAACACCCGGTCGGCGTCGCCGTCGAAGGCGAGACCGAGGTCGAACCCGCCCGACACGACCCGGGCCCGGAGGTCCCGCTGGTTGGCCGGTTGCAGCGGATCCGCCGGGTGGTTGGGGAATGTGCCGTCGAGCTCCCCGTACATCACCTCGAGCTCCATCGAAGGGAGGCGCTCGAACACCGCCGGCACCACCAGCCCACCCATCCCGTTGGCCGTGTCGGCCACGACGCGCAGCGGCCGGAGCGTCGCCGGGTCGACGAACGAGATGACGTGGTCGACGAAGGCGCTCAGCAGCTCCTGGTGGCGGAGCCGTCCGGCCCGCTCCGCCGCTCGCGGGGCGTGGCCGGCGAGCACGGCCGCCGCGGTCGCCTTGATCTCGGCGAACCCGGAGTCGGCGCCGACCGGGCGCGCCCCGGCGAGGCAGAGCTTGATCCCGTTGTACTCGGCCGGGTTGTGTGAGGCGGTGAAGATCGCGCCCGGCCGGTTGAGGCGACCGGTGGCGAAGTAGAGCAGGTCGGACGACGCCAGACCGAGGTCGACGACGTCGACGCCCTGCTCCCGTACGCCCTGGGTGAAGGCGTCGACGAGCTCCGGGCCCGATGGGCGCATGTCACGCGCGACGAGCACCTCGTCGGAAGCGGCGAAGCGGGCGAAGGCGACTCCGACGGCGTGGGCGACCGATGCGTCGAGCTGGTCGGGCACCGTGCCACGGATGTCGTACGCCTTGACGATCTGATCGAGATCGGGCATTTCGGCCGGTCAGGCTACTGGTGGCTCTCGCGGCGGTTGTGCGCTTTCGGCGTCAACTGGCGGAAGATTTCGTGGCGCTTCTGTAACGGGCGGCTGGGGGTGCGACGGGGGGTCGAAGTCGTCATCGGCCTCCGTGTACCCGTCGGGAGCGAACGAAAACGTTCCCGGCGGCGCCGGCACACCCCCGACGTCTTCATCACCCGCCGGATCGCGTCGTTCAGAGGTGAAGACCCGGTTCGGCATTGCGGCGTCTCCAGCCGCTTCGCCGGCCGCATCGAACACGGCGTCGCCGCGCCGGCGGAAGAACACGAGCAGGCCGATGCCGACCAGCGTGAGGACGTAATAGAAGAGGTCCGAGCCGCTCCGCCCGTAGCTCAGGCGGACCTCGTTCTCCGTCGGGACGACGACCATGAAGTTGGGCGCGATGCGGTACGGCCCCTCGGCGCCCTCGACGTTCCAGTTCGGGAAGTAGCTGACCCTGACCAGCACCGGGACACCGACCTGGTCGACGCGGAAGGAGAGCTCCTGCTGGTCGGTCTCGACGTCGCTGACCTGGACCGGCGGGAGCTGGACGGGTTCGATCTCCTGTTCGGGGAGGACGATGTCGACCTGCTTGCCCCTGGTGTCGGGCTCGTCGGGGGGCCGGTTCGGGTCGGGGATCAGCCGGCTCTCGTCGACGGCGACGCTGATCCGCTGCCACTCCTCGGGCCCGTCGTCGGCGGGGATCGCCGCCCACTCGTCCTGGTGTTGGAACCAGCTCGTGCCGAGCTCGAGGTTGCGCTCGCGCTGGTCGCCCCCGCGACGTTCGACGACGACCGGCTGGACGTCGAGCGGCACCACGATGTCCGAGTCGGCGACCTGGAAGATCTCCCACGGCCCGCTCGTCGCCAGCAGCGTGAGCTCGGGCTGGGCTTCGGCCTCCCGCTTGGCCTCGTCGGTGCGGACCATCACGTACCGCACGCCGAGCGCCTGGAGCTCGGGCACGCCCACCGAGGCGTCATTGTCGGTGTAGCGCAGCTCGCGCACCGGGTTGGAGCTCTGCTTGGACATCGCCGCGGTGGTGAGGAAGTGATACGGCGTCGTGCCCGACGCCTCGAAGAACAGGCCCTCCATCGACGCGATGCAGCCGTCGGTCCAGTGCGGGAGCAGCATCAGCGCCATCGTCGTGCCGTACTGGCCGTTGGCCTCGTTGTTCTCCCACAACGCCCGGCCGCACCCGTTCGTCTGCCCGATGTCGGCCATCGCGTTCACAACGTCGTAGTACTCGGGGTACTGAATCCGGCCCTCGTAGCCGCCGAAGTTGTAGCGCGACCAGCCGTCACCCTGGGCGTCACCGCCGGTCGCCGTCTTGCGTAGCGGCCCCCAGGCGTACACGACGCTGTCGTGCTCCTGCCGCCGGCCGCCTCCTGGCAGGACCTCGAACATGAAACCCAGCACCAAGAGAACGGATACGGACGCCACGCCGAACGCCACGGTGCCCGACACGACCCCGGCCGGGCGCGCGACCGACCGCTCGCGCACCGCGGCGACGATGACGCCGGCGAGCTCGACGATGCCGACCATCATCAGCAGGTAGCGCACGAAGTACAGCAGCGGCAGCAGCCGCGGGTTCCACAGCAACCCGATGAACGGCAGGCCGCCGTCCTGAATGGCGTACACGGCGGCCACGCTGAGCAGCCCGATCACGCCGAGGGCGGTGCCGTTGGCATGGCGGCGGGCGATCGACGCGGCGAACCCGACGACGGCGAGCGCGGTGACGAGGAAGTCGAGCGGGGACGTGAGCGGGAAGAACATGTCCCAGAACGAGTCGCTCGCCCCCTCGGGACGGGCGCCGTACTTCATGTCGGTCATGAAGTCGTGGTTGCCGAGGAACGGGCCGATCCAGAACGCCGACAGCAGCAGGACGAGGAGGCCGATCGACAGGCCGAACCACAGCCGGCGCACCCGGTCGAGGTGGACGAGCACGATGACCGGCGCGGCGATGAGCACGTAGATGGCCACGATGCCGTGGCACACGACGGCGAGGGCGAGCAGGATCGCGGCCCAGCAGCGGTACTTCCCGGTGCGCATCCCGTTGGCGAGGAAGCCGAGGCCGAGGACCATGAACGTGAGGGCGATCGAGAACGAGAACTCGCCCGCCATCGTCGACTTGAGGTTGCCGCCGTAGATGCTGAAGCTCTCGTCGAGGGCGAACAGCAGGCCGGCGAAGGCGAACAGCTCCGGCATCGGGTACCGGAACCGGGCCAGGCGGCCGAACGCCCAGCAGGCGATCGGCAGGCTGACCAGCCCGGCGATGGCGACCAGCTTGAACGCCACGCCGTACGGGAAGACCGTGTCGAGGGCGACCATCGCCACCGCCGGCACCACCATGTAGAAGCGGTAGGCGGGCATCCCGGCGTACCAGTCCATGCTCCAGCCGTTGAGCTGGAAGTTCGGGAGCAGGTGGTCACGCAGGAACGCCGGTCCCCACACGTGGGCGCCCATGTCGCCGCCCGTCGGCGTGTTGTCGTCGAAGATCAGGTCGGCGCTCGCGTTGAGCGGGTTGAAGTGGGTGACGTTCATCATGATGACGGTCGTCACCACCAGGCTGAACGCCGTGACCGCCACCTGGATGATGCGCTCGGTCGGCCAGGGACGGGCCGCCCACGCGACGGGCCGGCGGAACATGCGCCGGACTCCCCGCTGCACCCAGGTCGGGCCGGCCGGACCGGCCTCCGGCTCGAGCTCGGCGGTCTCGCCCGGTTCGTCCGGACGGTCGTCCTCGGACGTGCGCTCGGGCGCGAGCACCGCCGCCGCCCTCGTCCGGCGCGGCGTCGTACTCGAGCTCGTCGGAGTCAGCCATCGCGATCAGAAATCATTGCAGGCACCACGGTGTGTCGACCTTCAGGGGAGCGCCAAGAGCAGACCGGTGGCGTTGAACGCGACGTGAGTCACGATGGGGAGGCCGAGCCGACCGGTGAACATCAACCCGGCGCCGGCGACGAGGCCGAAGAGGAACAGCCCGGGGTACTCCACCGGGCGGAAGTGGATCAGGGCGAACCACGCCGCCGTGACCACCAGGGCGAGGAGCTGGTCGAAGCGGGCGGCGAGCGACCCTTGAAGCAGCCCCCGGTAGACGAGCTCCTCGACGACCGGGGCGATCAGGCACACCATCAGCACGAGCAGCACCATCGAGCCGCCGTCGGCGCGGTCGACGAGCTTCTCGGCGTTCTCCGAGAGGCGCTCGTCGGAGAACGTGTCGGGCCACAGCTCGGACAGCGGCAGATAGAGCAGGGGGACCAGGACCAGCTGGCACAGCACGCCGATCGGCACGCCGACGAGGTCGATCGGGGCGAAGTGGAGGCGGTAGTCCTCGACGAAGTTCCCCGACCCCGCCCGCTGCGACGCCACCCACATCCCGGCCAGGTAGGCGATCCACGTCGCCGCCACCCCGGCGAAGAGGGTCGGGATCGCGATCAGGTCGGGGTCCTCTCCGCCGACGATCAGCCCCGACACCGCCTGCCCGACGACGAACGCGGCGACCCACGTCACGACGGCGACGGGGAGGTCGATGCGGCGCCCGGCATCGCGTAATGGCGCTCGCGACACGACTCCCCGCACGTCTTCCCACGCTAGAGCCCAGACCTGTCGTTTAGTACGGCTCGGTTCCGGTCGGTTCCAAACGACGGAACTCACGCATGCGGCGATCCGAGAGGTGCCAGCCGAGCGGAACCCGCAGCGCGGACGCGTGAGCGTCACAGAGGTCGTATGCATGCGGGTCCCGCTCGGCTGGCAGGTCGATCGAGCCAGACCCGAGAATCACCGTAGCTGTAGGTCAGCGACACCATCGCCCGCTCGGCGCAGTCGGGCCGGGAGCACTGCCGGCGGGAGCCATCCAGGGTGGCCACGGCGGCGAACAGTAGGAGAGCCCGGGGCCCGAACGGTGGACCCCGACGCCCCCCTGAGCACGTGCTGAGCGCACGGTGATACCCGTGGCGCCTTCGCACCAAAGCGTGCTCGGCGCCACACCAATCGACGAGCCACCTGGGCCAGGTGGCCGTAGCATGGATCCATGAGCAACCTGCCACCGCCGCCCCCTCCGCCCCCTCCGGGGCGCGGGCGCGGTCAGCAGCAGCGCCCTTCCAACGACAATCGGCCCTCCGGTCCATCCGGATCGGGCGGACCGGGCGACGGGCCCCGCCGCCCCGGCGGCTGGCCGCGGTGGGCGATGTGGGTGCTCCTCGGTGTGGTTGCGCTGGCCCTCCTGCTCCCGAGCCTGTGGCCCGACCGCGCCGGCGACAAGATCACCTACACCGAGTTCATGAACCAGGCGCGGCAGGGAGAGGTCAAGTCGATCGTCATCAACAACTCGTCGGGGACGATCACCGGCACGCTCGATGACGGCACCGAGTTCACCACGACCGGCGGCGGGGACCGTGCCCTGTCCGAGGCCGATGAGCAGGTGCTGCGCGACAATGACGTCGACATCGAGTTCCGCACCCCGGGGAACAACTGGCTGCTCAGCATCGCCGGCCTGCTCCTCCCGGTCCTGCTGATCATCGGGTTCTTCGTGTGGATGCAGCGCCGCGCCGCCGGCCAGATGGGCAACGTGATGTCGATCGGCCGCAGCCGGGCGAAGGCCTACACCACCGACAAGCCCTCGACCACGTTCGCCGACATCGCCGGCTACGAGGGCGTGAAGCAGGAGATCACCGAGGTCGTCGACTTCCTCCGCATGCCCGACCGCTTCCGCGAGATCGGGGCCCGGGTACCGAAAGGGATGCTCTTGGTCGGGCCGCCCGGCACCGGCAAGACGCTGTTCGCCCGGGCCGTGGCCGGCGAGGCCGGGGTCGGATTCCTGTCGGTCACCGGATCGGACTTCATGGAGATGTTCGTCGGCGTCGGCGCCAGCCGCGTCCGCGACCTCTTCCAGCAGGCCCGCCGGATGGGCCGGGCGATCATCTTCATCGACGAGATCGACTCGATCGGCCGCAAGCGCGGCGCCGGTCTCGGCGGCGGCCACGACGAGAGGGAGCAGACGCTCAACCAGATGCTGTCGGAGATGGACGGCTTCGAGACGGCCGAGGGCATCGTGATCATGGCGGCCACGAACCGCCCCGACATCCTCGACCCGGCCCTCCTCCGCCCCGGCCGGTTCGACCGCAGCATCGTCGTCCCGCTGCCCGAGGCTGAGGAGCGCAGGGCGATTCTCGACGTGCACAGCCGGGACAAGCGGATGGGACCCGACGTCGACCTCGAGGTGATGGCCAAGGCGACCCCCGGCATGTCCGGCGCTGACCTCGCCAACCTGGTCAACGAGGCGGCGCTCGTCGCCGTACGCCGCGGGTCGAAGCAGATCGAGCGGATCGACTTCGAGAACGCCCGCGACCGGGTCGTGCTCGGCGCCCAGCGGGAGAGCCTCGTGCTCAGCGCCGAGGAGAAGCGGTCCACCGCCTACCACGAGGGCGGGCACGCCATCCTGGCCACCGTTCTCCCCCACGGCGACCCGCTCCACAAGGTCACGATCCTTCCGCGGGGGATGGCCCTCGGCGTCACGTGGAGCCTGCCGGAGGAGCGCCACACCTACTCGAAGGAGTACTTCGAGGACACGATCTGCAAGGCGATGGGCGGCCGGGTATCGGAGAAGATCGTCTTCGGGCACGTCAACAGCGGCGCCGCCAACGACCTCGAGCAGGCCACCGGGATCGCCCGCCGGATGGTCCGCGAATGGGGCATGAGCGACCGCATCGGCCCGATGGCGTGGAGCAGCCAGCAGCACGTCTTCCTCGGCGAGGACATCATGACGAACGGCCGCGACTACAGCGACGACACGGCCAAGCTGGTCGACGAGGAGGTCGCGAGGATCCTGACCGATCAGGAGCAGCGGGCCACCGACCTGCTGCTCAAGCACCGGCGGGGTCTGCAGTTGGTCGCCGAGGCACTGCTCGAGCACGAGACGATCGACGGGCGCGAGGTCGCCCGCCTGATCCAGCAGGGGCTCACCGAGTCCGGGGACCCGGAGTCGATCACGATGAACGTCACGCCCGACCTGGAGCCGGAGAGTGCCGGCGAGATCATCGCGCCCGAGCCAAGCCCGGCACCCGAGCCGGCGACGCTCAAGGACGCCCCCCGGATCCTCCCCCGGCCCGCCGCGGGAACCTGAACGTCAGGTCGCCGACCGAGCAGTAGTGAGGTCGGCGGCGAGCTCCGCGGAACCGACCGGTCCGAGGCGGCCGGCGCGAACCACCCCCTCGCGGTCGGCGATCACGACCATCGGAACGGCGGCGATCCGGTAGCGCTCGTGCGTCCGCCGGTCCGTCTGGTACCCGACCTCGACGACGGCGACGTCGTCCGCCGCCAGGTCTCGCGCCGCCCCGGCGACCTCGGCGCAGGCGTCACACGTCGCCGACGTGAACACGGCGACGAGCCAGTCCGCCTCCGGATGCTCGAAGTCGGCCCGGTCGAGCTGGCTCGGCACGTCCCGCGACACCTGGGCCGGGGGCGCCGTCGATCGGTGGTGGCGGACGGCGAACGCGATCAGCGCGGCGACGGCGGCGATCGCGACGGCGACGAGCAGCCGGTCCACGTCTCGTCACCCGGCGGCCGGCACGGCCCAGGCGCTCGTGCGCCCCTGGGCACCGAGCTCGCGAGGGAGCTGGCGCACCACGAACACCCGTGACGTCGAGCGGATGATGAGCTGCCGATCGAGAACGGGCCGCTCGGACAGGTCGATCGTGATCAACCCGCTCGCCGGCAGGTTGATCTCGGCCAGCGAGGGCAGGTTGGTGACGCCGTTCTCGCCCACTGTCTGCACACTCACCGTGGCGTCGGCGTTGTCGACGTTGTAGACGACGAGGGCGGCAGGTGTTGGCTCGCCGGGCCCGACGGCCGTGCTCCACGTCGTGGCGACGTAGCCGTCGGCGAGGCGCGGCGGGGCGCCCAGCAGCACGCTCGTCGTCGGCCGGTCCTCGATCGTGCGGGTGAACGCCTGCTCGACGACGATCGACTGCTGCCCGCCGGTGCTGAACACCATCGCGTGCCGGCCGTTGGGGAGGCCGGGCAGGTCGTCGGGCGAGAACGTCACCACCTGGTGGGCGGGCGCGGCGATCGGCTCGATCGTGACCAGCTCGTCGGTCAGTGGGATCCCGAGCGGGACCACGGTGACCTCCACGTCCTCGTCGGTCGGGTTGTAGATGCTGTACCGCTCGCTGACGTCGTTCCCGCGCTCGCCGTTGGCGAACCACCACTGATCGCGCAGGGCCGGGGAGGCGAGCGAGACGCCGAACCCGCGCCGGCCGCCGCCGTTGTACACCTGGGCCCGGCCGACCACGAGGTTGCCCTTGGTGGCGACCACCTTCACGGCGATCTCGGGCTCGTCCCGGGCCGCGATCGTGTCCAGGTCGATGACCTTGACCGACCGCGGTGGGATCGGGGCGCCCTGCAGCTCGGACGGCTCGCGTGAGCCCTCTTCGGTGGCGAAGCCGATGTCGACGATCGCCGACTCGTCGTAGGGATTGCTGAGCACGAGTTGCTCGACGCTGCCCTCGGCGGTGAACCCCTCGGCGAGGTACCACGACGAGGCCGGGGCGTTGGCGCAGGCGGCGACGGACATCCCCTCCGGGTGCAGGGCACGCTGCTCGACGAGGCCACCGCCGCCCTGGATCTCGACCATCGCCCCGACGAAGTCGGCGGTCACGGCGGCGTCGACGTCGATCACCTCGCGTCCGCGTGGCGGGACGGTCACCGCCTGCTCGACCGCCTCGCCGGGCCCGGCGAGCAGGGTCACCGTGGCGTCGAGCGCCGACGCACCGGCATTGGCGATGACGACCTCGCCGCCGACGCCCTCCTCCCCAGACGCGGGGATCCCAGGGCAGAACCAGCTGCTCGTCAACCCGCCCGGCACCGGCAGCGCGGGCATCCACGGGGCGCTGATCGTCGAGAAGACAGGCGGGGTCGGGCTCACCGCTTCACGGCCGGCGAGCACGAGCGCAGCCATCGCGCCCACGATGGCGACCAGGATCGGGAGCCTCCTCCAGTTCACGGCTTGGTCCGCTCCTCGGTCTGCTCATCGGCCAGCCACTCGTCGACCCAGTCCGCGGACGGCCCACCCCTGGCGAGCGTGGCGAGGTCGCTCTCCGGGGCGGCCGGTCCCGGCTCGACCGGCGGGAGCCGGCTGTCGCCGATGTCGATCAGCGGTTCGCCGGCCGGCCGGACCGCCCGCCAGCGGGCCGGGATCCGGACCCGGCTCGACGCGACGAGGGCGGCGACCCACAGCAACCCGAGCACGATCAGCCAGGTGGTACGGCTGGCCGGCGATTGATACCGCAGCTCGGCCGGGCCGCCCGTGGCCAGGTCGTACGCCGTCGCCACGCCGAAGCCGGTGCGGCCGTTGATCTCCTGGCCGCTCACCCGGAGCTCCCAGGACTCGTCGAGCGGCACGGCGAAGTGGAGGACGCCGGGCTCGGCGGCGCCGTCGGCGAGACGGGTTGCGTCGGCGCCCTCGAGTACCGGCGCGGCACCGGACGTGTCGATCCCGACGAGCTGCTCCGGCGAGTCCTCGCGGGACGCCGCGGCGAGCTCGCCCTCGAGCTGCGCGGTCGTCGGGATCGCCGCCCGGTTCTCGAACACGGCGAGGTTGGGTGGGCTGTACCGCCGGGCGATGTCGAGCTGCGAGCCGAACGCGTCGAGCAGTCCGGCCGGGATCGGGAGCGGCTCCGAGGCCGTCGAGTTGGCGCCGTCGAAGAACGGCACGACGATGAAGCGGACACCGAACGGGGCGAGCAGCCGGCCGCCGCGCAACGTGGACGACGAGCGGATGTTCTCGATCGTCGCGACCAGGTCGTCGTCGGCGGCCTGACTCGGCGCCGCCCAGCGGTCGCGGAGGTCGAGGTCGCCGTCGTCGACGACCGCCATCGCGACACCGTCGCCGAGGTCGTCGACGGGGACCGGGAGGAGCCGCGGATCGCCGATGTAGAGCACGCGGTAGTCGCCGATGTCGGGGTCGTCCGGCAGTTGCGCCTCGGCGACGTCGACGAGGGTCGTCCGGGGAGTGAACCAGGAGCCGTCGGTGAGGGTGAGGACGGCGGGGAAGACGCCGACGGCGACGGCCATCAGCGAGAGCACGCCGGCGGGCTGGCGCCAGCCGAAGGTCCGCCCGGCGACGTCACGGCCGAACGAGGCGACGGCGGCGGCGGCCGAGATCGCCATGCCGAGGGCGACCGGCACCAGCAGCACCCCGACGTCGGGAACCCGCACCGGGAGGGCGTCCCGGTCCTGCAGGACGGCGAGGGCACCGAACACGGTGACGAGCAACGCCGCCCGGACGGCCCACGTGAACCGCCACGCCCGGGCGATGGCGAGGGCGATGACGACCGGCACGTAGAAGGCCAGGGCGAGCTCCTCGAGCCGGCCCTGGCCGATCGCCATCGAGGCGACGTCGACGAGACCCCGCCCCGGCGCACCGGCGAGGGTCGGCGACACCATGTCGTCCCACGACCACGTGAGCGACCACGGCAGGTTGAGCACGAAGGCACCCGCGCAGGCGGCGAGACCGAGACCGGCCATCCAGACCGCGCTGCGCCAGCCGGCGGCGATCAATGTGCCCAGTCCGAGGAGCAGGGCGACAAGAGCGACGACGGGTAGCACCGCGGGTGCGATCCCGACGGCGAGCGCGGTGACGACGGCGAGCACCGCCGTTCGGCGAGCCCGCTCGCGGATCGACAGCTCGAACAGGCCGTCGACGAGACCATCACCCGTCACGCTCGGGTCCGCCGTGCCGATCCCCACCGCGGAGCGGAGGAGGTGGACGAACCACGGCACGGCGGCGTAGGCGACGAGGGCGGTGAGCCGGCCGGTGGAGATCACGCCCGGCGTGAGCGGCACGGCGGCATACACGACGAGGGCGGTGACCCGGGCCCGGTTGGTGGGGAAGATCGTGGCGAGCTTCCACGCTCCGGCGACGCCGAGCAGGACGAGGCCGACGACGATCACGGTGAGGCCGAGCCCGGACCGGGCGAACCACAGCGGACTGGCCAGCACCACGGCCGCCCATCCGGTGGGGTTGGCGGTCGTGTTGCCGAGGCCGGCCGGACTCCACGCCGAGGCGAAGTCACGCAAGAGGTCGCGCGGGCTGTCGGGAAGGGGCAGGAACTCTCCGACCGACGGCACCCTGGTATCGATCATCGTGCGGCTGGCGAGCAGGATGCCGGCGACGACGACGACCCACGCGATGGCCGGGCCGAGCGACCGGGACCGCCACCGGCGGACGTTGCGCTCGATGCCGACGTACGTCGCCGTGTCGCGGGCCCGCAGGTAGGACGAGAGTCGGGCGCTGCCGCGGTTCTGCAGGTCGAGGATCTCGTCGTCGGGGACCTGGCGCACCTTGGCCACCGTCCGCCGCCGGGCGAGCAAGGCGGGCGTCCGGGGGACGAGACCGATGAGGGCGCGCAGCGACGCCCACGCCTCGCCGATGCGGCCGGTGAACAGCCCGACCACCATCTCGACGAGTGTCAGCAGGGTCGTCTCGAGCGAGCGCAGCGGCAGGCGGCCGCCGCTCGTCAGCGTGGCGACCGTGCGCATGCGATGACGGGCCCGCAGGACGTCGTGGTCGAGGTCCGGCCGGCGAACCTCGAGCTCCTCGCGGTGGCGGACGCGGGCCTGGGGGGCGACGACGACCCGGGCGCCGCTGAGATGGATCCGCCAGCACAGCTCGATGTCGTCGCCGTGGAAGCTGATCGCCGCGTCGAAGCCACCCAGGGCGCGGAACAGGTCGGCCCGCACGAGCAGGCACGCCGACGGAAGGGCGAAGACGTCACGCACCGCGTCGTGCTGCTCCTGGTCGTACTCCCCCGGCTCGGTGATCGGGTCGACCTCGCCGAACCGGTCGAGCCCGAGTCCGACGTGCTGGAGCACGGCGGCGTCGTCCCACGAGACCAGCTTCGGGCCGACGACGCCGGCGTTGGACCGGTAGAGCTCCTCGACCATCATCCGCACGGCGTCGGCCTCGAGGGCGACGTCGTCGTGGCAGAACAGGAAGAACCCGGACCCGCCCTCGACGAGGCGCAGCACCTCGTTGGCCGCGGCGCCGAACCCGGGGTTGCCGCCGAGGGGACGGACGAAGGCGTCGGGGAGGAAGGACGTGATCTCGCCGGCGAGCGCCTCATCGGTGTCGCTGGTCAGGAGGAACAGGGTGTTGAGGTTGGGATAGTCCTGCGCGACCAGTGAAGCGAGGGTCTGGTCGAACCAGGGCCCGGGATCGTGGACGACGACGACCGCGACAACCGGGGCGCGAGCGGCGCGTCGGTCTGCATCACGCTTCGCTCACTCATTGGTGCACCCTGTCGATGTGCGACGGGTCCGGTTCGGGAATGGTGCACCAATGAGCCGAAGACCGTGCTTGATGGTTCGCACGCTCGAAGACTCGCTCGCTCACGGGTCAGCGAGGCTACCGGTCGATGCCTGATGGCGAGCCTCGGGGTCGGAGTCGTGAATCTCGTCGGTCTGCTTGCAATAGTTAGCACCTGCGATATACTGGCACCGAATCGACGACCGACCCTCCAAGGAGGCGACTGCCATGCCCACGTTCCCGAAGATCGAGCTCCCCAAGTTCGAGCTGCCCACGTTCGAGGCGCCCACGTTCGACGCCCTGCCGAAGATCGAGCTTCCCGAGCTCCCGAGCGTCGAGGACGTCGCCGGCTGCGCCCGCAACGCCGTGTACGTCGGCGTCGGCCTGGCGGTGACGACCGTCGAGCGCCTGCAGGCGCTGTCGACGCAGCTGACCGACTCCGTCAAGTCCGGCGTGGCGAAGGTCCGCCAGGCGGCCTGAACTCCCGGTTCTTGCAGTCAGATCGGGCGCTCTGGCACCCGATCTGACTGCAGAAACGCGTCTGGGGCCTGACGCGGGCGACCGCTGGGGGGCGGGCGCGCCCGATAACCTCGCTGGCTCGTGTCCTCACCGGTGACCACCCGCGCTCCGCTCCCTGAGGGCACCATTCCCGTCGCGGCCGCCCTGCTCATCGCAGGCGTCGCGACCTACGCCTTCTTCAAGGTCGGCACGTGGGCCGTCGGCGGCAAGGACGAGTTCAAGACGATCTCGTCGTTGTGGTTCGCCACGTTCGCGCTCGCACCGGGCTTCTTCCTCCCGCTCGAGCAGGAGCTCGGCCGCGCCCTCGCCCACCGGCGGGCGGTCGGCGAGGGCGGGCAGCCGGTCGTCGCCAAGATCGTCCGCCTCGCCGCGGTGCTCGTCGCCGTCGTGCTCATCGCCATCCTGGCCCTGAGCCCGTTCATCACCAGCCACTACTTCGACGGCGACTGGGTGATGCTCGCCGCGTTGGTCACCGCCTTCGCGTGCTACGCCCCCGCCCACCTCGCCCGCGGCATCTGCTCCGGATCGGGCCGGTTCCGCAGTTATGCGGTCGTGATGGGCAGCGACGGCGTCGTGCGCATCGCCTTGTGCGTCCTGCTGGCCATCGTCGGCATCACGGCCGCCGGGCCGTACGGCTTCGCCGTCGCCCTCGCCCCGCTGGCCGGGATCGCCTTCGTCTACTCCCGCCGACAGCTCGACACCGACCCGGGGCCGGTCGCGTCGTGGGGTGAGGTCACCCCCAACCTCGGCTGGCTGCTGCTCGGCTCGGTGTTCGCCGCCGCCCTGCTCAACGCCGGGCCCATCGCCACGACCCTGCTCGCCGGCGACAACGACAGCGCCGAGGTCACCGAGTTCGCCTACGGCGTGCTGCTCGCCCGTATCCCGCTGTTCATGTTCCAGGCGGTGCAGGCCGCGCTCCTTCCCCGCCTCAGCCGGCTCGCGGCGACAGGTGAGCTGCTCGAGTTCCGCTCCGGCCTGCGGCGGTTGCTGACGCTCGTGCTCATCGTCGGTACGGTCGGCACGATCGGCGCCTTCATCCTCGGCCCGTTCGTGATCGATCTCGTGTACGACGCCCAGTTGACCGGCCGCACGCTGGCCATGCTCGCCCTCGGCTCGGCGTGCTACATGGTCGCCCTGGCCCTGGCCCAGGCGGTCATCGCGCTCAAGGGGCACGCCCTCGTCGCCCTCGGGTGGGCGACCGGCGTGGTGGCCTTCTTGCTCGCCACGTGGCTGTCGAGCGACGACCTGTTCCGGCGGGTCGAGATCGGCCTGCTCGTGTCGTCGGTGGCGGCGATGACGGCGTTCGCCCTCTCCCTCCGCCACAAGCTGGCGCGGGCGCGGTCCCCGACCGCGACTCGGTGCTCGAGGCGATCACCGACATGCCCCTCGAGACCTGATCCTCAGATGTCGATGCCGGCTTTGGCGGCCTCCGTGCGCAGGTCGTGCTCGACCATCATCTTGATCAGCGAGGGGAAGTCGACCTCCGGCTGCCAGCCCAGCTTCGTGCGCGCCTTGGTGGCGTCTCCGATCAGGAGATCCACCTCGGCCGGCCGGTAGAACTTGCGGTCCTGGCGGACGTAGCGGGACCAGTCCTCGATGCCGACCTCGGCGAACGCCCGGTCGACCAGCTCCCGGATCGAGTGGGTCTCGCCCGTTGCGACGACGTAGTCGTCGGGCTCCGGTTGTTGCAACATCAACCACATCGCCCGCACGTAGTCGCCGGCGTAGCCCCAGTCCCGCTTGGTGTCGAGCGTGCCCATCACCAGCTCGTGCTGCAGGCCGAGCTTGATCCGAGCGGCGGCGTTGGTGACCTTGCGGGTGACGAACTCGATCCCCCGCCGCGGGCCCTCGTGGTTGAACAGGATCCCCGAGCAGGCGAACAGGCCGTAGCTCTCGCGGTAGTTGACCGCGATGTCGTGGCCGAACACCTTGGCGCAGCCGTACGGCGACCGGGGGTGGAACGGGGTCATCTCGTTCTGTGGCGTCTCCCGCACCTTGCCGAACATCTCGGACGACGACGCCTGGTAGAAGCGGATCGGGTTGTTCTGCGTGCCACCGATCATGCGGATCGCCTCGAGCATCCGCAGCACCCCGAGACCGGTGGTGTTGGCGGTCAGCTCGGCCTGGGAGAAGCTGAGGGCGACGAAGGAGATCGCGCCGAGGTTGTACACCTCGTCGGGCTGGGCGAGCTCGAGGGCGGCGACGAGCGACGGCAGGTCGGCCAGGTCGCCCGGCACCAACTCGACGAACGGCATCTCCTCGACGACTTGGGTCGCCTTCGGGTTGTTCTGGCCCTTCACCATTCCGTAGACGTCGTAGCCCTGGCCGTGCAGGAAGTCGGCGAGGTGCTGGCCGTCCTGGCCGGTGATCCCGGTGATGAACGCTCGGGGCATGGAGCCCTCACGGTAGCGTCGGGCGAGCGGCATGGACCCGGTTCGCCTCGCTCTCGACGTCGGCCCTCTGTATGGCCACCGCACCGGCGTGGGCGCGACCGTGGCCGAGCTGAGCGCAGCGCTGGCGATCCACGCCGAGGTCGAGACGTACCCGTACGTGCTCAGCTTCCGGACCCGGCCCGATCCGGACGTGCGGCGCCTGCCGCTCCCGGCCGCGGTGGCCCATCGACTGTGGGCGCGTGCCGACTGGCCCCGATTCGACCGCTCGCTCTCATCCGCCCAGGTCGTGCACGGCACCAACTACGTGGTGCCCCCCAGCCGGCGGCCGCGGCTCGTCTCGGTGTACGACTGCTGGTTCCTCGCCCATCCCGAGCAGGCGAGCCCGACGGTGCGCCGGGCGGCCGCCGTGCTGCGTCGGGCTACGGCGCGAGGGGCGTGGGTCCACGCCTCGAGCGCGGCGACCGCCGACCAGGTCCGTGAGCTGCTCGCCACTGAGCGCGTCGAGGTCGTGCACCTCGGCCCGCTGCCCGTGGCACCCACCGCGGCTCGCCCGGCGAGCGCGACGTGGACGAGGCCGCTCGACGACCGGCCGTTCGTGCTCGCTCTGGGAACGATCGAGCGGCGCAAGAACGTTCCCGCCCTCGTCGAGGCGTTCGGCCGGGCCGCGCCACAGCTCGACGGGGCCGCGCTCGTGCTGGCCGGCGCCCCGGGCGACGACGAACCGGCCGTCGCGCGGGCGCTCGCCGCCCTCCCGCCGGCTGTCCGTCACGATGTGTTCACCCCCGGCGCCGTCGACAGCGCCACCAAGTCGTGGCTGCTCCACCACGCCGCCGCCGTCGCCTACCCATCACTCGACGAAGGGTTCGGCTTTCCGATCCTCGAGGCCCAGGCCGCCGGCCGGCCGATCGTCGCGACCCGCGCCGGTTCGATCCCCGAGGTCGCCGGCGACGGGGCGGAGCTGGTCCCGCTCGGCGATCAGGACGCGCTCGCCGGCGCTCTCGTCCGCGTCGTCGACGACGACGACCGCAGCCGCGAGCTCGTCGCCGCGGGCACGGCCAACCTCGCCCGCTTCTCGTGGACGGCGACGGCGAACGAGCTGGTCCGGATCTACCGCCGTCTCCGCGACGAGGACTTGTCGTGACTGTCGACATCGCTGTCGTCTGCGGCGGCGTCGGCGCCGCCCGTTTCCTGCGCGGGCTGGTGGACGTCGTCGACCCGGCGCGGGTCGCAGCGATCGTGAACACCGGCGACGACACGGTGATGCACGGACTGACGATCTCCCCCGACCTCGACACGATCATCTACACGCTCGCCGGCGCGATCGACCCCGAGCGGGGGTGGGGGCTGGCCGGCGAGACGTGGGGGGCGATGGCGGGCCTCGAGCGCTTCGCCGCCGTTCGTCCGCCCGGGTCGGCGGCCGGCGCGACGTGGTTCAACCTCGGCGACAAGGATCTCGCCACCCACCTGTACCGCACGACCCGGCTGGCCGAGGGCGCGAGGCCCACCGACGTCGCCGACGAGTTGCGGCGGGCCTGGGGCGTCGGGGTCCGGCTGCTGCCGATGACCGACAGCGGCGTGGCGACGATCGTGGAGCTGGCGACCGGGGAGGAGGTCGCGTTCCAGGACTACTTCGTCCGCCTCCGCCACGCCGTCGCCGTCCGGGGCATCCGCTTCGCCGGTGCCGACGCCGCCCGCCCCACCCCCGAGGTTCTCGACGCCCTCGACTCGGCCGCGACGATCGTCGTCGCGCCGTCGAACCCGGTGGTCTCGATCGGCCCGGTTCGCGCGCTGCCCGGGATCGACGAGGTCCTCGCCCGCCGGCGCGACGACGTGGTCGCCGTGTCGCCGATCGTCGGCGGCGTCGCCCTCAAAGGCCCCGCCGACCGGATGCTGGCCGAGCTCGGCCACGAGTCGTCCGTCGTGGGCGTCGCCGGCCTGTACGCGCCGATCGCGGCGACGCTCGTGATCGACCCCGCCGACGCCGCCCTGGCTCCCGCCGTCGAGGCCGCCGGGATGCGGGTGGCCGTCGTCCCGTCGGTGATGTCCGACGCGGCGAGAGCGGCCGGGCTGGCGAGGGCCACCCTCGACGCCGCCCGGCTCAGCGGTCGCTCGGGGCCCTGATCGCCGCCAGGCCCTCGGTGAGCGGGGTCCACGGCGACCAGCCGAGGTGGATCCGCGCCCGCACGGGTGAGACGGCGAACCGGGTCAGCTCGTCGACCGGCGGGGCGACGTGCTCCGGCGGCGGCCCGGCCGGGGCGAGCAGCGCCCACAGGTCGCGCAGCGACGTCTGCTGACCGGTGCCGACGTTGACGACGAGCCCGCTGCCGCGCCGCCCCGACCGCACGAGCGCGTCCACGACGTCGTCGACGAACACGAAGTCCCGCGTCTGGCGACCGTCCCCGGCGATCGGCAGCGGTTCCCCCTTCGCCGCCGCCGCCACGGCGGCCGCCACCACGCCGCCGTCGGGGCGCTGGCGGGGCCCGTACACCGAGGCCACGGCCAAGGCGGTGAACTCGATGCCCCACCGCTCGCGGTACGCGCCGAGCAGGTCGATGATGGCCTTGGCGACGACGCCACGGACGCCCCGGGGCTCGATCGCGGCCTCCCGCACGGGCAGGTCCCGTGTGGGCGGGTGGCCGTAGAGCGCCGTCGCCGGAAGGGCGACGACGACCTTGCTGACGGCGGACTTGCGGGCCGCCTCGAGCACGCCCAGCATCGACGTGAACGACCGCCCGAGCACCCCCGCGGACGCGTCGTTCTGCGCCAGCAGGGCGAGGTGGTAGATCTCCCGCGGCCGGCGCAGGGCGATCAGGTCGGCCAGCTCGTCGGCACAGGCGTCGAGCGTGTTGATGCGCAGTTCGCTCGCCGACCGCGTGGCCGCCGTGGCCTCGACCACGGCGCGCGCGGCGGCCCGCGCCTCGGCCAGGTTCGACAATGATCCGGTGGAGAGGTCGTCCACGACGTCGACCGAGTCGCCCTCGAAGATCAACCGGTCGACGAGGTGGGATCCGATGAACCCGGCGCCCCCGATGACGAGGACGGCGCGCTCGGACTCGATCGTCGGGACGACGGGCTCCGGAGCCGCCCGCTTACGCGACCGGGGCGGGGATTCTGGTGTCGAGGGCTGATTCACCGTCGGCGATGATCGCACCTGCGCCGACCACGGCGCGAACGGCGCGGGCGCGGTCGCCGACGGAGCCCATCACGATCGACTCCTCCACCACCGCCTCCGCACCCACGGTCGCGCCAGGCAACAGGACCGATCGGACGACCCTCGCGCCACGATCGACGACGGCGCCGGCGCCGACGACGGCCTCGTCGAGCGTGACGTCCGGCCCCACCGACGCCGCCCGGTCGACCGCCTCCACCGGGGTCCCGCGGCGTCCGTTGATGAGATCGATGTTCGCCCGCAGGTAGAGCTCGGGCCGGCCGGCGTCGATCCAATAGTCGTCGGTGGCGACGCCGTGCATCCGCTCGCGGGCCACGAGCCGGGGGAACGTGTCCCGCTCGACCGAGACGGGCCGGCCGGGCTCGATGAGGTCGAGGACGCTCGGCTCGAGCACGTACGTGCCGGCGTTGATCAGGTTGCTCGGCTCGGTCCCAGGCGCCGGCTTCTCGACGAAGGCGAGGATGCGGCCCGACTCATCGAGTTCGGCGACGCCGAAGGCGGTCGGGTCGTCGACGGCGATGAGATGGATCGTCGCCTCGGCGTCGCGGGCCCGGTGGGTAGCGACGAGGCGGCCGAGGTCGAGATCGGTCAGGACGTCCCCGTTGACGACGACGAACGTGTCGTCGATCCCGGCGTGGTCGGCGGCGAAGCGGATCGCGCCCGCCGTGTCGAGCGGTTCGGGCTCGACGGCGTAGTCGAGGGCGACCCCGCCGCACCGGGCGTCTGGAAAGGCCGCGACGAACGGCTCCGGGCGGAACCCGAGCGCCAGCGTCACGGCGTCGACGCCACCTCGTTCGAGCCCGCCGACGAGGCGGGCGATCAGCGGGACATGGGCGATCGGCAGCATCGACTTCGGCACGCTGTCGGTCAGCGGTCGCAGGCGGGTGCCGAACCCGCCGACCAGGACGACGGCCCGCATCAGCCGGTGGCTGGCGGCGCACTCGACGCCGGCGACGGCGTCGTCGTGGCCGGCGGCGCCGCCGTACCGGTCGGGGCGGTCCCGGTCGGCACCGTGCTCCCGCCCGGCGTCGTGCCGGCCGGGGTCGTGCTGCCCGTGGTCGCGCCGGGCACGGTCGTGGCCCCCGGCGGATCGGTCTGACCCTGGTCGACCACGCCCAGTTCGGGGAGCTGCGGCGCCCACGGCGGCATCACCACGTCGGTGCCCGACGGGACGAAGGCGATCGTGATCGCCATCCCGTCGCGATCGATCCGGATGTCGTCGAAGTCGGACGTGTAGGTCGTGCCGTCGTCGGTGTCCTGGTAGTTCTCCCACACGACGACCCGCAGCTCGGCGTCCTCGTCGCCGCACTTGGTCTCGCCCTCGACGTACTCCTCACCGCCCTGGTTCTCGGGGAACCGCAGGGCATCGTCGGTGAGCTCGACGCCGTAGTTGTCGAGGAAGACCCCGAGCTTGGCCCGATTGCCCACCGCTGCCGCGGTGAAGGCGTGCCAGTGGATGACCCCGTCGTCGTGGGTATGGACGCCGGTGCGCAGGAAGTCGGTGTTGACCAGCTGGCCGTTGGCGTCGACCTCTTCGAGGTTGCCGGTGAGCTGGGTGAAGGATTCGGCGTCGCAGAGCTGGAACCCGTAGGCGATGTGCCAGTGGTCGTTGATCGTCGGCGGGGAGGCGTCGGCTTCCGGTTGCGACTGACGGGCGTACACGATCGTGCCGAGGCCGATCACGAGGATCGCGGCGACGATCAGGGGGAAGAGCGTGCCGCCCTGGAAGCGGACCCGCTTGCCCTTGCCCTTCTGCGCCAGCCGGGCGGCTTTTCTGGTCGACGATGACGAAACCACGAGGTCGAGAGCCTACCGGTGGCCGTCGGGCGAGCGTCCCGCGCCCAGGTCGCTCACGAGCAGTTCATACTTTTCGGCGACCGCCGCCGGCGACGCGTGCCCGGTCACCCACGCCCTTCCGGCCTGGCCCAGCCGGCGCGACGTCTCGAGGTCGCCGGTGAGCTCGGCGACCGCGCCGGTGAAGCGGTCCGGGTCGTCCGGCGGCACGGCGATCCCGGCGCCCGACGCGGCGAGGATCTGCGGTACCACGGTGCCGGGGTCGATGGCGGCGACGACCGGACGACCGGCGGCCAGGCTCGAGTACGTCTTCGAGGGCACGCTCACCGCAGCCAGACCGCGCCGCAGCGGCACCGCGTGCACGTCGCCGGTGGCGAGCAGCTCGCCGAGACGCTCATCAGGCACGTAGCCGGCGAAGTGCACGTTGGTCAGCCCGGCCGCGCGGCGGCGGACGTCGGGCAGCGCGGCCCCCTCGCCGTTGATCACCACGGAGACCCCGGGCAACCGGCGGGCCGCCTCGACGAGCAGCTCGACGGACTGGGAGAACCCGACGTTGCCGGCGTAGAGCAGCACCGGCTCGGGTCCGAGCCCGAGCTCGGCCCGGTACGCGGTCATCCGGTCGGCCGGACGGATGCGGTCGGTGTCGACGAAGTTCGGGATCGTCGCAACCGTGTGCGCCCGGCCGGCGGGCAACTTGGCGGCGACGTTGTCCCTGAGGTCGTCGGACAGGACGGTCACGGCGTCGGCCAGGCGGTAGCTCACCCGCTCGAGCCGCCGGGCGGCGGCGATGAGCGTCCGGTTGGTGATCGCGCCGGTGGTGACGGCGGCATCCGGGAACACGTCCTGGACGTTGAACACGAGCCGGGCGCGGTGGCTCCACGCGACGAGCCGGCCGGTGATCCCCATTGTGAGCGGCGGCGACATCGCGATCACGGCGTCGGCCCGGCGGAACCACCCGCCGGCGCCCAGACCGGCCCAGCCGGCGAGCGCGGAGAAGCCGACGAAGCCGACCAGCCGGCGGGCGAGATTGCGCTTGTCCGCACCCGGGAACGGGTGAACGCGGCGGATCGTGCCCCAGGGCGTGCGCTCGGAGCGGCTGAGCCGGCCGGTCCACCCCGGCTCGATGCGGTGGGCGCGGTACCACGGCAGCGCGGTCACGACGTCGATGCGGTGGCCGCGGTCGGCGAGCTCGGCGACGACCCGCGAGATCACCCGTCCGGTCGGCGCCGTGTCGGGGTCGAAGTGCGGACACAGCACGACGAGGCGCAGCGGCCGCGTCACGTTTTCGCCCGCTCGGCGGCGAGGCGGTACGCCGCGGCGAGGCGCTCGCCGGCGACGCGAGACGTGCGGCCGGCGGCGCGGCGGCGGCCGGCGTCGACCATCCGGTCGCGGTCGCGACGGACCGTGTCGAGTGCCCCGGCCCACGCGTCCCGGTCGAGCGGCAGGACGAGCCCGGCGTCGCCGACGACCTCCGGCAGGGCCGCGCGGTCGCTGCAGACGACCGGCGTGCCCAACACCATCGCCTCGAGCACGGGCGCCCCGAAGCCCTCGTACTCCGAGGGGCAGACGAGTGCCTCGGCGCCGGCGATGAGCCCGTCGCGGTCGCCGTCAGGCACCCGACCCGGCCGCAGCACCCGGTCGCCGAGCCCGAGGGTGGCGATCGCGGCCGACACGTCGTCGTCGGCGAGGCCCCGTCCGCCGAGTAGGACCAGGACGAGGTCAGGGTCCGCCCACGGCCCGGCCAGGAGGTCGAGGAGGAAGCGGTGGTTCTTGTGCGGGTGGGTGATCGCCGGGTAGACGACGAAGCGCCGCTCGCCGATGCCGTAGCGCCGGCGCAGCGCGGCGGGGTCGGCGACGTCGTCGGGCGCCGGCGGGTCGAAACCATGGGGGACGACGACGACGGCCTCGGGATCGGTCCCGAACGCCTCGATCACCGTTCCCCGCACGTACTCGCTCGGTACCGCGACCACGGTGGCCCGGTGGACCGACCGCGGCAGCGCCAGCGCGAGGTAGCGACGCTTCACGGGCGTGAAGTACGCCGGATGGGTCCGGTACTGCAGGTCGTGCACGGTGAGCACGATCGGGCCCGGCGAGCGCAACGGGACGGTGCCGCCGCCGTGGTGGACGACGTCGCTGCCGGCGAGCTGGCGGGGCAGCCAGGTCGCCTCGATGACGATCCGCCAGCTACGGCGACGGGCGTCGAGCGAGGCCACGAGCAGCTCGTGGCGGGCGGCGACGTCGCGGTGGGCGCCGGCGAATCCGGGCAGGACGAACAGTCGAGCGGCGATCTCGGGCGCGGCGTCGTGGAGCCCGGCGAGCTGGCGGGCGAGGTACTCCTCGGAGCCGCCGACCTCCCCGGGCAGGCACCAGAGGAGGTTCACCCCGACGGCGAGTGGTGCGTGCTCGACCGTCATGATGCCGCGGCGACGGCGGCCCGGACGACGTCGCGGTAGGCGTCGAGGGTTCGTTGGGCCGCCGCGTCCCACGTCAACTCCCCCGCCCGCCGGCGCCCGGCGACGGCGAGGTCCTCGTCGCGTCGCACGGCCTCCACCAACCCGCCGGCGATGCTGTCGACGTCGTACGGGTCGACGAGCACTGCCGCGCCGGCGGCGACCTCCTCGGTGGCCGTGCCCACGCTCGTGACGACGGGAGTGCCCTGGGCCATCGCCTCGGCCACCGGCAGCCCGAAGCCCTCGATCTCGCTGGGGTAGGCGAACACGGTCGCCGCGGCGTACAGGCCGGGGAGGTCCTCCCGCGCCACGAAGCCGAGGAACCTGGCGTCGCCGCGGAAGGTCACGTCGGTGCCGGCCGCGCCCCACCCGTCCGGTCCGGCGATGATCAGCGGCAACGGGTCGTCGAGCCGCTCGACCGCGGCGGCGAGGCGACGAAGGTTCTTGCGCGGCTCGAGCGTGCCGACGAAGAGCACGAACCGGTCGGGCAGGTCGTAGTGGTCGTGGACGCGCGCGACGTCCGCCGACGAGGCCGGCGTGGCGTCGACCCCGAGGGGGATCACGCGCAGGCGGGCGGCGTCGATGCCGGTCGCCTCGAGGTCCCGCCGGCTGGCGTCGCTCGACGTGACGACGAGCGTGGCGGCGTCGCGGATCACGTCGAGGCTGCGTCGCATCACGCGGACGCCCTGGCGGGTGAACTTCGTGGGGTCGTGGAGGAAGGCGACGTCGTGGACGGTGACGACCAGGGGAGCGGCGGTCGGGCACGGCACGAGCCCGGTGGCGTGGGCGACGTCGACGGGACCGGTCGCCCGCTCGACGGCGGGGCGGCGGGCGCGCAGCCACGACTCGTACAGGAGGGGTCGGGGCAGGGGGAGCTGGGCGACGGGGATCGGCGGCCGCCACGGGGCGGCCGGTGGGCGGCGGTGGCGGGCGGCCACACCGAGCAGGGTCAGCTCGCCGCGCGGGACCAGTCGCCGCGCCACTTCGAGGGCGGCGACGGCCGTTCCGCCGGGCGCGTCGTGCCACAGCTGTTCGAGCGTGTAGGCGACGCGCATGCGGTAAATCATGGTGGGCGCGGTCGTACGATGTCCTGCATGCCCTCCCCCGGTGAGTTCTGGTCGGACCGTCGCGTCGTCGTGACGGGCGGGACCGGCTTCCTCGGTCGCCGGGTCGTCGCTCGGCTCCGCGACCTCGGCGCCGAGGTGGTCGCGCCGAGGCGGACGGAGTACGACCTCACGGTCCCGGGGGCGGCGGAGCAGCTGCTCGCCGACCATCGCCCGGGGACGTTGGTCCACCTCGCCGCACGGGTCGGCGGGATCGGGTACAACCAGGCCGCCCCGGCCGAGCTGTACCTCGCCAACCTGCTCATGGGCACCCACGTCATCGAGGCCGCCCGCGAGGCGTCCGGCGTCGACAAGACGGTCCTCGTCGGGACCGTGTGCTCCTACCCCAAGTACACGCCGGTTCCGTTCCGCGAGGAGAGCCTGTGGGACGGGTACCCCGAGGAGACCAACGCGCCGTACGGCCTGGCCAAGAAGGCCCATCTCGTCCACGCCCAGGTCAACGCGGCGCAGTTCGGGCAGCGGTTCGCCTATCTGATCCCGACCAATCTGTACGGGCCCGGCGACAAGTTCGACCCGCGGGTGTCCCATGTCATCCCGGCGCTGATCAGGAAGTGTGTCGAGGCCGTCGAGGCCGGCGAGCAGAAGGTCGACGTGTGGGGCACGGGCCGGGCGAGCCGCGAGTACCTGTACGTCGACGACGCCGCCGAGGGGATCGTGCTCGCCGCCGAGGTCTACGACGGGACCGAGCCGATCAACCTCGGGTCTGACCACGAGATCACGATCCGCGAGACCGCCGAGACGATCGCCCGCTACGTCGGGTTCGACGGCGAGCTGCGGTGGGATCCGTCCAAGCCCGACGGCCAGCCCCGCCGCCGCGTCGACGCGTCGCGGGCCGAGCGCATGCTCGGCTGGCGGGCGCGCACGCCGTTCGAGGCCGGCCTCCGCGCGACGATCGACTGGTACCTGACGAACCGCGAGGAAGCCGAACGCGCCCCCGCCTGATCCATCAGATGACGCCGGCGGCGACGGCCACCTCCCGGTAGGACTGAGCCAAGGTGTCGATCGTCTCGTGGGCGTTGAGACCGCTCGGGTTGGGGACGACCCACAGCTCGGCGTCGCCGAACGCTTCCGGCTGGCGACCCGCGCCGGCCTTCGGTTCGTCGAACGCGGTGCGGTAGGCGGTCACCCCGGCGACGGCGACGACCCGCGGCTGGTGCTCGGCGACGAACTCCCGTAACCGCCGCCCGCCGGTCCGGAGCTCGTCGGCGGTCAGCTCCGCCGCCCGCGGCGTCGCCCGGGCGACGAGGTTGGTGATCCCGATGCCGCGCCCGACGAGGTACCGGCGGTCGTCGTCCGTCATCCCGACCCCGCGATCGATGGGCCGGTCGATCACCCCGCCCCGGAGTAGGGCCGGGTAGAAGCGGTTACCAGGGTGGGCGAAGTGGGTCTGCGTCGCCGCCGTCCACAGCCCCGGATTAATGCCGACGAACAGCAGCCGCAGACCGGGCCCGACGAGGTCGGGCACCGTGGCGCCGCGGAAGCCTTCCAGCTCGGCCCGGGTGAAGCCCATCGGCGGCGGACGCTAGGCGGCGCCGCCGATCTGGGCGGGAATCCTTCCAAGGGGTGAACGGAATCCCGCCCAGATCTCCGGTTGACACGATTCCCGCCCAGATGGGGGAACGACGGTCAGGTCGCGTCGTTCGACGCCAGCTTGACCAGCTCGTCGCCGGCGGCGCGGCCGAGCTCCACCAGCTGGCGGAACTGCTGGTCGCGCAGGAACTGGTCGCCGGTCGAGTAGTTCGGGAACCGGCGGTCGGCCTTGGCGTAGCGGCGCAGCGAGATGTCGAGGCTGCTCGCCACCTGCGCCTTGGCGTAGTGGATCGTCCCGGTGAACGTCTCCTCGCCCGGCCCGCGGTACGTCACCGTCAACGTCGCGACGAGCCCGCCCGGCATCGCCGCCGACCCCCCGCTGATCGAGTCCAGCCCCTTCAGGTCGATGTCGACGACCGTGTCCGGCAGCTCGAGGCCGGCCAGCTCGACGGCCTGGCGCAACGTCGTGAACGCCCCGACGGAGTCGCCGCTGGCGTCGAGGCACAGGATCGTGCCGCACCTCCGCCGGAGCAGCTCGACCAGCCCGAGGTTCTCCCAGTGGCCGCCGTCGGCGACGAAGACGTACCGGTCGGCCGGGTCGTACCAGCCGAGGATCTCCTTCAGCAGGTAGCCGAGCCGCACCCGCGGGAAGCGGGTGTTGGGATCGGCCACCACGCGCGGGTTGGGCAGCCAGATCCCGAGGTCGATGTTGGTCGCCGCCATCAGCGCGTTCGTCGAGCCCTTGCTGAGCCGCCCCATCGCCGACGCCGAGCGCGGCGCCGCTCGTCGCCGTCCACGAGGCGACGAACCGCTCCGCAGCGAGATCGGACGGCAGCGCGGCGAGATAGCGCTCGGTCGGCACGACGTCGTCGCCGATCCGGACCTCCTGGGGGGAGATCGTGAAGGTCTCCGCGGGCAGCCCTCCGGGCGCGATGCCGGTGCGCTGCTGGGCGCAGCACAGCACCAGCTCCGGCTCCTCGGCAGGAAGGTCCGTCCACGTGAGCTGATCGTCCGAGTCCTGCACTTCTCCGGCGGCGTCGCGGGCGAGCCCGAACGTGCGGCGCAGGCGCTTGCGGTAGATGCGGTGGATCGAGATCTGGCTGATCCCGACGAACGCGTACACGAGGATGAACGCGGCCGTGACGGCGGCCCACGCCTCTGGCGACCGGAAGACCCCGCTGTCGATCGCCGCGTCGGTCGCCACCTTGCCGCCCCACACCACGCCGGCGACGACGAGGAGTACGCCGCCGAGCTCAGGGAGCCGGGACTGCACGACACCGACGAGCGGCTTGCTGACGAGGCGCCAGACCGTGCCGGCGACCCCCGCCACGGCGGCGATGCCGACCCACGACGCCCGGGCCGCGTCGGTACCGCCGCGCATCCAGTTCCCCACCGCCACCATCGCCACGGGGGTCACGACGAGGAAGACCTCGAGGACGAGGCCGATGACCCCGAGCAGGGCGGCCACCCGCCACCACGCCGCGACGCGCCACGACGGCAGCGCCGAGATCCCGAGCACGAACACGCCCACGCCGGCGAGCAGCAGGCCCGGGAGCCACAGCTCGGCGGGGACGTCGAGCCGGTTGGGGAGGTCGCCGAGCTCGCGCAGCACCGGCTGCACGGCGTCGCTGCCGATGACCCGCCCGAGCGGCCACGCCAGCGCGTACACGAGCGCGGCGAGCACGACGACGTTGAAGAGGACGTAGAAGACCGCGGCCAGCACGGGCCGGCCGAGGCCGCCGGGCCCGTTGCGCAGGAACCGGTGGCGACCGTGAGGGCTCCCGCGGGGCGGGGCCTCGAGCCAGTCGACGATGTCAGCCGCCGCCGGCCGGCTCCGGTCGGCCGCCCGCACGAGCGTCCACGCCGTCGCCGCGTACGACCCGCCCGAAACGGCGGTCAGCCAGCGGGCCCGGGACATCACCCCAGCCGCCTCGAGGCGGTCGAGCGCGCCGAGTGAGAACGCCGCCGCCCGGATCCCGCCGCCCGAACAGCACACCCCGAGTCCACTCGGTGCCGGCGCCGCGGCGGTGTCGGGCGCCGCGCCGTGGTGCACCTCCGGTGGCCGCTCCTCGCCCCGCCGGGCGAACGCCAGCATCAGCGCCATGACCACCGTGACGATCGCGATCCCGCCGGCGAGCCACTTCGTCCACGCGATCGTGGCGATCGTGATCGGGAGGGCGAGGTGGCTCGGGTAGGCGAACCGCCCGTCCTCGACGCCGAGCCCGGCGAGGACGAGGACGTTCTCGACGGCATCGAGGGCGCCGACCACGGCCGGCAGGGCGATGACGACGCGCTCCGCCCTCTTTAGCTTCGGCGCCTGGTACAGCGGCCACCAGCGGCGGAGGATCGCGACCCCGAGCACGACGTAACCGGCCATGTACAGGAAGTCCCAGCCGAGGCTCGCCCGGGCCTCGCCGAGGTCGGGCGGGCAGGCCGGGATCCAGTCAGCGAGGCGCTGGTCGGAACCGGACAGCTGGACGGCGAGGTGGAACGAGTCGCACGGCCTCGTCCGCACCAGGAGGATGTTGCCGGCGACGCTGAGGACAACGCCGACGACGATCCACGGCCATGAGCCGAGACCGCGGCGCGGCCGCGGGTCCAGTCCACCCACGGCGCCATCGTGCCACGTCGGGCCGGTGGTTCAGAGCGATGCGACGAGCTCGGCGAGCGGTTCCCGGAAGTCGCGGAGGAGCGGGAGGCCGGCGGCGCGCAGGGCGGCGTTGTCGAGCACGCTGTTCGCCGGTCGCGGTGCCGGTCGCGGCGGGTCGAGCTCGGCGGAGGTGATCGGGCGGACGAGCGCGCGCTCGAGCCCGGCGGCGGCGAGGATCTCGCCGGCGAACTCGAACCACGACACCGCGTCCTGGTTGGTGACGTGGTAAAGCCCGGCCCGCCGGTCCAGGGCGAGCCGGCGCAGCATCGGCGCCAGGTCAGCGGTGAACGTCGGGCACCCGCGTTGGTCGTCGACGAACGGCATCGAACCGGCGTCACCGGAGCCGTCCCGCGCCAGCCGGAGCACGGTCTTCACGATGTTGGGACCGTGCTCACCGCTGAGCCACGACGTCCGGACCACGGTCGCCGCCGGACCCAGCGCCAGCGCCTCCTGCTCGCCCGCCAGCTTCGAGGCCCCATAGACCGACTGCGGGTTGGTGCGGTCCCACTCGTGATAGGGCCGGTCCAACGTCCCGTCGAACACGTAGTCCGTCGAGAGGTGGACGAGGTGGGCGCCGGTGCGGTCGCACCCCTCGGCGACCCAGCGCACGGCCAGCGCGTTGACGGCATTCGCCCGGCCGGGGTCGGACTCGCAGGCATCGACCGCCGTCCACGCCGCGCCGTGGATCACGGCGTCGGGGTGCCAGGCCGTGATCGCCCCGAGCACGGCGTCGCGATCCGTGACGTCGAGGGTGCCGTGGTCGGCGGCGAGCACCTCGTCGCCGGACGAGGTGGCGACCCGCACGACGTCGTGGCCGAGCTGCCCGCCGGCCCCGGTCACGAGGAGGCGCACGAGCTCACGCCCAGGCGCTCGCCTCGGCGACCGGTGCCCGGCCGACGAGCGGCTCCCACCACGCGCGGTTGGCGGCGTACCAGTCGATCGTCTCGGCGACCCCGTTGTCCCACCCGATCAGCGGCTCCCACCCCAACTCGTCGCGGATCTTCGACCAGTCGAGGACGTAGCGGCGGTCGTGACCCGGCCGGTCCGGCACGATCGTCTTCAACGACATCGGCTTGCCGAGCCGCCCGAGCACGGTGTCGGCGATCTCCTCGATGCTCCGTTCGACCCCGGTGCCGACGTGATAGGTCTCGCCGACCCGGCCGCGCTGGACGATCATGTCGATCGCCCGGCAGTGGTCGAGGGCGTGGATCCACTCCCGCCGGTTCTGCGTCGAGGCGTACATCGGCAGCGGTTCGTCGCGCAGGGCGAGCGTGGTGAAGTACGGGATCACCTTCTCCGGGAACTGGTATTGGCCGTAGTTGTTGGCGCAGTTGGTGATCGTCACCGGCAGGTTCCACGTCTCGTAGTACGCCCGCACGACGTGGTCGCCGCCGGCCTTGGACGCGTTGTACGGGGTGCGCGGGCGGTACGGCGACTCCTCGGTGAACGCTTCGGCGGCGTCGAGGGCGAGGTCGCCGTACACCTCGCACGTCGACACGTGGTGGAACCGGTGCACGCCGACGCGTCGGGCGGCCTCGCACAGTCCCTGGGTGCCGAGCACGTTGGTGCGGAAGAAGCGCGCCGGGTCGATCACGGCGAGGCTGTTGTGCGACTCGGCGGCGAAGTTCACGAGCACGTCGACGCCGTGAGCCTCCAGGGTGCGGCTGACGGTGTCGGTGTCGCCGATGTCGGCGTGGACGAACGTCACTCCGTCGAGCCCGTCGACGTTCTCGCGAACGCCCGCGTAGGTCAGGACGTCGAGCGCCACGACCGGATCACCCGGGTGGTGCTCGCGCCAGTACCGGACGAAGTTCGAGCCGATGAACCCGGCCGCGCCGGTGACGAGAACCGTGGTCATGACGTCCAGCGCGGGCGAAGTTCGGCCGGCAGTGCGGCCCGCGGCGGGTTCTTCAGGTCGCGCTCGGAGAGGATCGGCTCGACGATCCCCCAGTCGGCCCCGATCTCGGCGTCGTCCCACGCCACGCCGAGCTCGTCGGCCGGGTTGTAGTAGCCGTCGACGAGGTAGGTGATCACGACGTCGGTGAGGGCGGCGAAGCCGTGGGCGACGCCCGGCGGGATGAACACGCCGGCGTGGTTCTCCCCCGAGAGGTCGAGGGCGAGCGTCGCCCCGTCGGTCGGACCGTTCTCGCGCAGGTCGTGGAGCACGACCCGGGCGGTCCCGGACGGCACGTACCAGTAGTCGGCCTGGTGCAGGTGGTAGTGGAGCCCGACGATGGTGCCGGCCTGGCGGTCGGCCCGGTTCCCCTGGATCATCTCGCGCCCGTTGGGGAACCATTCGCGGCGGTACGTCTCGACGAACATGCCCCGGTCGTCGGAGTGGATCGTCGGCTCGACGAGATGGACACCGGCGATGCGGTCGGACTCGATCACGGTGGGCATGGGCTCACTCGACGTCGATCTGGCAGTGGTCGCCGATCATCAGCCGGAGCGACCGGGGGCGACGGCTGGTGCGCGTGACGAGGGCTTCCCGCCCGATCAGGCTGTCCTCGAGGCGGGGGATGTGCAGCACCTTCGAACAGTCCATCACGACCGAGTGCTCGATCTCGCTGCCGACGATCTCACAGCCGGCCCCGATCGCGCTGAACGGACCGACGAAACTGTCGACGACGCGTGTCCCGCGGCCGATCGCGGCCGGACCACGGATCGTCGAGTTGACCACCTCCGCGCCCTCCTCGATGACCACCCTGCCCTCGACCGACGACGCCGCGTCGACGACACCGTCGACGCGCGGCTCGATGCGCTCGAGCAACAGCCGGTTGGCCTCGAGCAACGGGGTCAGCTTGCCGGTGTCGATCCACCACCCGGTGAGCAGCTCGGTGCGGACGCGGTGGCCGTGGTCGATCAGCCACTGGATCGCGTCGGTGATCTCCAGCTCGCCGCGGTCGGACGGCTCGATCGATCGCACCGCCTCGTGGATCGTCGGGTCGAAGAGGTACACGCCGACGAGCGCCAGATCGGAGGCGGGATGCTCCGGCTTCTCGTCGAGGCGCACGACGTGGCGGGCGTCGTCGAGCGTGGCCACACCGAACTGCTGCGGATCGGGCACCTGCTTGAGGAGGATCTGGGCAGTGGGCGGCGATGGCGTCTCGCGCGCCGCTTCGAACGCCGCGACGAACGCACCGAGGTCCTGCTCGAGGAGGTTGTCACCGAGGTACATCACGAACTCGTCGTCACCGAGGAACTCACGGGCGACGAGCACGCAGTGGGCGAGGCCGAGTGGGGCGTCCTGGTTGAGATAGGTGACCTTGGCGCCGAACTGGCTGCCGTCGCCGACGGCCTCGCGGACCTCGTCAGCGGTGTCGCCGACGATGATCCCGACCTCGGTGATCCCGGCGGCGACGATCGCCTCGAGCCCGTAGAACAGGATCGGCGTGTTGGCGACCGGGACGAGCTGCTTGGCCCGGGTGTGGGTGATCGGTCGCAGTCGCGTGCCGGCGCCGCCCGCGAGGATCAGCGCCTTCATCAGCCGGGCTCGGTGGTCGTCGTCACCGGCGGCGCCGGGGCGAGCCCGCGGAAGTAGTCGAGGATCGCATCGGCGCCCTCGTCCAACTCCAGCGCCGACTGACCGTCACGCTCCACGCCGACGACCGGGAGCGAGTAGGTCGCGAGGCCCTCCTCCGCCGCCGCGCGCAAGGCGTTGGCCGCCGCGACCGGGTCGAGGTCGCCGTCGATGCGCACCGAGTCGGTGGCGACGCCGATCAGGTCGCCGAGGCGGAGCGGGTTGCGGCGGATCCGGCGCAGGAGCTTGTCGACCGCGGCGCGGATGAACTGCTGCTGCCGGGAGATGCGGGCGAGGTCGGGCGCCTCCTCGTCGCCCCGCCAGTCGCCGTCGATGAACTCCTCGTAGTGGCGGCTCCGGGCGTAGGCGAGGGCCTGGGCGCCGTCGAGCACCTGGCACCCCGGGTTGAGGCGGAGCCCGGTGTTCTCGTCCTGGGCGGGATAGTCGACGCAGATCTGGACCCCGCCGATCTCATCGACGAGCCGGGTGAAGCCGTTGAAGTCGACCTCGACGTAGTGGTGGATCGGGACGCCGAGGGCCTGCGTCACGGTGCGCACGAGGCGCTCGGGGCCTTCGTTGTAGGCGGAGTTGATCTTCGCCGAGTGGTCCGTGCCGGCGATCGGGACCCACAGGTCGCGGGGCAGGCTGAGCAGTGATGCCCCGCCATTCTCCTCCCGTCGCAGGATCATGATCGTGTCGCTGCGCTGGCCGCTGACCTCGGCCTCGTCGCCGATGGAGGCGTTCTCGGGGTCGCCGACGTCGACGCCCTCGCGCGAGTCCGAGCCGACGAGGAGGAAGTTCTCCGCCGGCCCGTCGTTGGCGGCCAGGTCCTCCTGGGTCAGGCCGGGAACCCGCTCGACCGCCTCGGAACGCTCGCGCGCCGAGTAGATCACCCCGGCGCTGCCCGCGACGCCGACGAGCACGGCCATGCCGAGCGCCATCATCGTCGGCGGGCGACGCACCCGGCTCCTGGACATGGCTGAACAAGCTAACGGCGCGGCCCTGCGAACCGGAGGCACCCTCCCCCGCCGGGCCCTAACGCAGGTGGATCACGTCGCCGGCGTCGATGCGGTGGGTCAGCCCGCAGCGGTCGACGACGACGAGCCGCCCGTCGGGCTCCACGTCGGTCGCCGTCGCCTCGAGGATCCCGCCGACGAGCTCGATCCGGACGGCCCGCCCGAGGGTGGCGAGTGCCTGGCGGTAGCGCTGGTCGATGTCGGTCGGAAGCGCGTCGTACGCCGTGAGCACGGCGGCGAGGACGTCGAGCGGTACCACGTCCGCGCCGAGACGGGCGGCGCCGTCGGGCGCCCAGCGCACGTTCAGGCCGAGCCCGACGACGACCGAGCCCGTCGCGCCCCGTTCGGCGAGGATTCCGGCGAGCTTGCGGTCGCCGACGAGCACGTCGTTGGGCCACTTGAGCACGGCGGCGATCCCGGCGACGGCGCGGCAGCCGTCGACCGCGGCGAGACCGACCCGGCGGGTCAGCTCGCCCGGATCGCCGGGCACGGCGTGGAACAGCAGCGAAACGAGGAGGTTGGCGCCGGGCGGGGCGTCCCAACGCCGGGCGAGGCGACCCCGCCCGGCCGTCTGGTGGTCGGTGACGAGGACGCTGCGGTCAGGCCGGGATGCCGCCGTGGCGAGCAGGTCGGCGTTGGTGCTGCCGGTCTCGGCGACGTGCTCGACGGTCCAGCCCGGTGGCCACGCTCCGGGCGGGATCGCAGCCGCACTGCCCATGACCCCTACATTGGCAGCCGTGTTGCGCAAGATCCTGATCGCCAACCGTGGTGAGATCGCGGTGAGGGTCGTCCGGGCCGCCCGCGAGCTGGGGATCTCGACGGTCGCGGTGTATTCCGACCTCGACAGGGACGCCCTCCACGTCCGCCTGGCCGACGAGGCGTACGCCCTCGGTGGACGCACGGCGGCGGAGAGCTACCTCAACACCGAAGCGATCCTGCGAGTGATCAGGGACAGCGGCAGCGACGCGGTGCACCCCGGCTACGGGTTCTTCAGTGAGAACGCCGACTTCGCCCGGGCGATCACCGACCTCGGCGTGACCTTCATCGGCCCGCCGGCGGAGGCGATCGAGGCGATGGGCGACAAGGTGTCGAGCCGCCGCGCCGCGCTCGCCGGCGGGGCGCCGATCGTGCCGGGCACCACCGAGTTCGCCCAGTCACCCGACGAGATCGTCGCCTTCGGCGAGGAGAACGGCTGGCCGGTCGCGATCAAGGCCGCCTACGGCGGAGGCGGCCGCGGGATGAAGGTCGTCCACGGCGCCGGCGAGGTCGAGGAGGCGATGGCCGCGGCGCAGCGGGAGGCGAAGAGCTTCTTCGGCCGCGACGAGCTGTACGTCGAGCGGTACCTCACGTGGCCTCGCCACGTCGAGGTCCAGGTGGTCGGTGACCAGCACGGCAACGTCGTGTGGGTCTCGACGCGCGACTGCTCGGCCCAGCGGCGCCATCAGAAGCTGATCGAGGAGGCGCCGGCGCCGGCGCTGCCCGACGGCGTCGAGGACGCCATGGGCGCGGCGGCGGTCAGCGCGGCCAAGGCCGTCGGCTACTACAACGCGGGCACGGTCGAGTTCATCTACGAGGACGGCGAGTTCTACTTCCTCGAGATGAACACGCGGCTGCAGGTCGAGCATCCGGTCACCGAGGCGATCACCGGGATCGACCTCGTCGAGTGGCAGATCCGGGTGGCGTCCGGGGAGCCCCTTCCGATGAGCCAGGAGGACGTGCGGGCCCAACAGCGCGGCCACGCCATCGAGGTCCGGATCAACGCCGAGGACCCGGCGGGCGGCCGGTTCCTGCCGTCACCGGGGCGGATCACCAGGCTGACCCCGCCCGACGGCTTCGGGGTGCGGTTCGACACCGGCTACCACGACGGGGACGAGGTCAGCCAGTACTACGACAACCTCGTCGGGAAGCTGATCGTCTGGGGCCGCGACCGGCCCACGGCCATCGCCCGCACCACCCGCGCCCTCGAGGAGCTGACCGTCGAGGGGGTGAGCACGACGATCCCCGCCGACCTGGCCATCCTCCGCCACGAGGACTTCGTCAACGTCACCCACTCGACGAAGTGGGTCGAGGAGCGCCTCGACCTGACCGGGATCGAGGCCGCGCCGGCCCCCACGGCGGCGCCGGACGCCGAGGACGCGCCCGAGCTCGTCCGCCGGCACACGACCGTCGAGGTCAACGGGAAGCGGTTCGAGGTCGACCTGTGGGTGCCGGAGTCGGCCGGCACCGCCGCCCCGGCCGGCGTCGGGGCCGCCAAGCCGCGACGGGCCCGGCGGACGGCGGGAGGCGCCGGCGCGAGCGGCGGCGCCGTCGGGAGCGGCCACGTAACGGTGCCGATGCAGGGCACGATCGTCAAGGTGCTCGTCGAGGTCGGTCAGACGGTCGAGGCCGGGGAGCCGGTCGTGGTGCTCGAGGCGATGAAGATGGAGAACCAGATCGCCGCCGAGCGCGCCGGCACGGTCAAGGAGATCAAGGTGTCCCCCGGCGACACCGTCGGCGGCGGTGACGTCGTCGCCGTGATCGACTGAATGCCGTTCTGTCGTTTGATAACGACCGGATCCGGCCGAAGGTAAACGACAGTTCGGGCTATTCGGCGGCTTCGGCGAGCGCCTCGGAGAGGGCCGGGTGGACCAGCAGGCTCTCGAGGATGTCGTTGACCTTCAGGTTGGCCGTGACGGCGAGGGCGATCACCGAGATCAACTCGGCAGCGTGACGGCCGACGATCGAGCCGCCAAGGACGACGCCGGTGGCCGGGTCCGAGATGATCTTGACGAACCCCCGCGGGTCGTTGTTGATCAGCGCCTTGGCGCTGGCCGAGAACGGCACCTTGGTGACCCGGATCTTGCGTCCGGAGGCGAACGCCTCCGCCTCGGGCAGCCCCACATCGGCGATCTCGGGCTCGGTGAAGATCGCCGACGCCGCCTTCTCGTAGTCGAGATGGCGGTGCTCGAGGGTGTGCAGCCCCATCACGTGCTCGGCCACCTTGCGCCCCTGCATCGCGGCGACGGACGACAGCGGCAGCTTCCCGCTGACGTCGCCGGCGGCGTAGATGTGGCGGACGTTGGTGACGCAGTGGTGGTCGATGTGGACGTATCCGGCGTCGTCGTGCTCGATGCCGGCCGCCTCCAGATCGAGGCCGTCGCTGTTCGGCACCGAGCCGATGGCGAGCACGGCGTGGGTCGAGTGGACGCTCCGACCGTCGTTGCATCGGACGACGACACCGCCGCCCTCGCCCTCGGCGTCCAGGTCGCGGTCGATGCCGACGGCCCGGGCGCCCTTGAGCAGTTGCACGCCCCGACGTAGGAAGTCGTCCTCGAGGACCGCCGCGACCTCGGGATCCTTGCCCGGCAGGACCTGCTGGCGCGAGACGACCAGGGTGACCTTGGCGCCGAACGACGAGAACATGTGGACGAACTCGACACCGGTCACGCCGGACCCGATGACGGTCACGCTCTCCGGAAACACCTTGGGCGGGTAGCAGTCGCGGGTGGTCAGGATGCGGTCCCCGTCGGGCACGCACCACTCGGGGATGCGCGGCCGCGATCCCGTCGAGATCAGTGCGTGGTCGAACCCGACCAACTCGTCGGCGCCGTCGATCCCGGTCACTCGCACCTCGTGCGGTCCGACGAAGCGCGCCGCCCCGCTGATCAGGCGCACCCCCTGGCTCTGCAGCAGCTCGATGATGCCGTGCTGGAGGTGGTTCTTGATCCCCTCGATGCGCGACGTCAGCGCTTCGGTGTGGACCTCGGGCGTGGTCTCCTCGAGTCCCATCCCCGTCGCCCGGCGCAGGAAGCTGAGCGCGCCGCCGGTGGCGATCATCGTCTTCGACGGGATGCAGTCCCAGAGGTGGGCGGCGCCACCGATGACGTCGCGCTCGATCATCGTCACGTCGGCGCCCAGCCGGGCCGCGTAGGTGGCGGCCGTGTTTCCGGCCGGCCCGCCGCCGATGATCACGAACCGAGTCGCCACGGTGCACAGGCTACGTGAGTGAGTACCGTGGGCGACCCGTGGACGAGCCGACCGCCGACGCCGCCCTCGACGAGCCGCCCACCGGCAGCGGGCTGGCCGCCGAGCGGGCCCGACGTCAGGAACGCGTCGACGAGCTGCGCCGGGCCGGCCGCGATCCCTATCCGTACCGCTTCGACCGAACCCACACCGTGGCCGACGTGCGCGCCGCCTGGCCCGACCTCGCGCCGGGCACGGAGACCGACGCCGAGGTCACCGTCGCCGGCCGGGTCATGCTCAAGCGCGACGCCGGCAAGCTGGTGTTCGCCACGATCGCCGACCGGGGCGCGGAGCTGCAGCTGTTCATCTCCAAGGCCGCGGTCGGCGACGATGCGTTCGCCGACGTGAAGCACCTCGACCGGGGCGATTGGGTCGGCGCCCACGGCACGGTGATGACGACCCGCTCCGGCGAGCTCTCGGTGAAGGTCGACCGCCTCGAGCTGCTGGCCAAGTCGATCCGGCCGTTGCCCGACAAGTGGCACGGTCTGCACGACCCCGACACCCGCTTCCGCCAGCGCTACGCCGACCTCGTGGTCAACGCCGACGCCCGGCGCGCGTTCGAGGTGCGCCACGAGGTCGTCGCCAGCTTCCGCCGCACGCTCCGCGAGCGGGGCTACGTCGAGGTCGAGACGCCGATCCTCCACGTCGAGGTGGGCGGCGCCCACGCCCGTCCGTTCGTGACCCACCACCACACGCTCGACATGGAGATGTACCTGCGGGTGGCGACCGAGCTGCACCTGAAGCGACTGATCGTCGGGGGCATGGACCGGGTCTACGAGATCGGTCGGACGTTCCGCAACGAGGGCTTGTCGCCCCGCCACAACCCCGAGTTCACGATGATGGAGTCGTATCAGGCGTACGCCGACTGGACCGACGTGCTCACCCTCACCGAGGACCTCATCCGCACCGCCGCTCGTGACGCCCTCGGTACCACGGTCGTGACGATCCGCGGCGAGACCGTCGATCTCGCCGACCCGTGGCCGCGGCGCCGGATGATCGACCTCGTCGCCGACGCGATCGGCGAGGAGGTGCACCCCTCCCAACCGGTGGAGCGGATGCGGACGCTGGCCGAGAAGCACGACGTGCGGTGGGAGGAGCCGTGGGGCTCCGGCAAGCTGATCGAGGAGCTGTTCGGGGCGACCGTGGAGCCCGGGATCGTCGCCCCGGTGTTCGTGACCGGCCACCCGGTCGAGATCTCGCCGCTGGCCCGGGTCGATCGTGACGATCCGTACCTCACCGAGCGCTTCGAACTGTTCTGCGACTCGGTCGAGCTCGCCAACGGCTACAGCGAGCTCAACGACCCGGCCGAGCAGCGGTTGCGCTTCGAGGAGGAGCAGCGGGCGAAAGAGGCGGGCGACCTCGAGCGGGGCTCGATCGACGAGGACTACCTGCGGGCCCTGGAGTACGGGATGCCGCCGACGGGCGGGCTCGGGGTCGGCATCGACCGGCTGGTGATGATGCTCGCCGGCGTGGGCACGATCCGCGACGTGATCCTGTTCCCGACCCTGCGCCCGGAGGTGAACCCACAATGAACGTAATTGCGTTCCCCGGCCACGCCGCATACTGCCTGCGCAGCTCCTGGCCGCTCGCTCGCTGGCGCTCGCTCACTCGCATCGTCGCGATGGTCCTTCCATGACCCGGGTGGCTTGGGGTGCGGGCTTCGCCACCGAGGCCGCCGGCGGCACGACGCTCGACGCGTGGTTCCGCTGGCTGGGGTGGGGCGAGTACGGCGCCGACTCCCCCGAGGAGGCCGACACTGCGCTGGCGGGCGGCGACCGTCCCGACCCCGTGCGCCGCGTCACCGTGCGGCCGATCCGGCTGACGGTCGACGTCGATGACCCGCCGTCGTCGGCCGCCGACGTGTTCCTCCGCCTCCACCTGCTCTCCCACCGCCTGACGCCGCCGCGGTCCGTGAACCTCGAGAACGCCTTCGGGCTGCTCGCCACCGTGGCGTGGACCGACCTCGGCCCGGTGCTGGCGAGCGACCTCGACGACGTCCGGCTGGCCCTGCGCGGCGAGGGTCGCACCCTCGTCGTGCGCAGCCTCGACAAGTTCCCGCCGATGACCGACTACGTGATCCCCGAGGGCGTGCGGATCGCCGACCCGGCCCGGGTGCGCCTCGGCGCCCACCTCGCCGCTGGCACCGTCGTGATGCACGAGGGCTTCTGCAACTTCAACGCCGGCACGCTCGGGACGGCGATGGTGGAGGGCCGCATCTCCCAGGGCGTGATCGTGGGCGCGGACACCGACCTCGGCGGCGGCTCGTCGATCATGGGCACGTTGTCGGGTGGCGGCACCGAGCAGATCACGATCGGCGAGCGCTGCCTGCTCGGCGCCAACGCCGGCATCGGCATCAGCCTCGGCGACGACTGCGTGGTCGAGGCCGGGCTGTACGTCACCGCCGGAACGCTGGTGAAGCTGCCCGACGGCCAGGTCGTCAAGGGCAAGGAGCTGTCCGGGGTCAACGGGATGATGTTCATCCGCCACAGCCAGACGGGCGCGGTCGAGGCCCGGCCCCGGTCGGGCTCGTGGGGCGGGCTGAACCAAGCCCTCCACGGCGGCTGACGGGCGGTACCGTCGGCGGCGATGGCTGCAGACCACGGCGCCCCGGTCGAGGTCGACGCCGGCGGACGTACGGTGACGATCACCAGCCCGAACAAGGTCATGTTCCCCGAGCGCGGAGAGACCAAGCTCGATCTCGCCCGGTACTACGTCACCGTCGGGGAGCCACTGATGCGGACGGTGCGCGACCGGCCCACGTTGCTCCAGCGCTGGCCCAACGGCGCGACCGGGCAGTCGTTCTTCCAGAAGCGGATCCCCGACTCGGCGCCGGAGTGGCTGCAGACGACGACCATGTCGACCCCCAACGGGACGACATCACGGGCGATCGTGATGGCTGATCTCGCCCACGTGCTGTGGGTCGTCAACCAGAACTGTCTCGGCTTCCACCCGTGGCCGATCCGGGCCGCCGCGCCGGGCACGACCGATGAGCTGCGCATCGACCTCGATCCGTCGCCCGGCGTCACGTTCGAGATGCTCCGGGAGGCCGCCGGCGAGGTGCGCGGGTTCTTGGGTGAGCTCGGGATCACCGCCTTCCCCAAGACCACCGGCAACCGGGGCATCCACCTGTACGTGCGGATCGGGCCGGGCTGGGACTCCTACGCCGTCCGTCAGGCCGCGGTGAGCGTCGCCCGCGAGATGGAGCGCCGCCGCGCCGATCTGATCACCGGGGCATGGTGGAAGGAGGAGCGCGGCAGCCGGGTGTTCGTCGACTTCAACCAGAACGCGCCGCACAAGACCGTGTTCGGCGCGTGGTGCGTGCGGGCGCGGGCCGGCGCCCAGGTGTCGGCGCCGTTCCGGTGGGACGAGCTGTCCGCGGTGCACCCCGACGATCTGACGATGGAGGCGGTGACGGACCGGCTCGCCGCCGGCGGCGATCCCTGGGAGACGATGGACGACGAGCCGCAGTCGATCGATCCGCTGATCGAGCGCTTCCAGGCGGACCTGGCGAGCGGAATTCCCGATGCTCCCTGGCCTCCGGTGTACCCCAAGATGCCCCACGAGGCGCGCAGGGTGAATCCCAGTCGCGCGCGTAAGGACTGAGCCCTCGATCTGGACGGGGTCCCTCTCAGTCGAGGTCGGTGAGCTCGACGACGTCGATCTGGAGGTGGTCGGTCACGAAGTCCTCGACGCACCCGCGGAACTGGCGGCGGTTCGTCTGGTCCAGCGCCGGGACCAGCACGGCACGGAAGCGACCGTCGCCGAGCGGCTCGATCGGTCCGGCGAAGTCGGAGCTGATCTCGAGGCGGCACGACAGCAGCTGGGCCTCGACCATCTCGTCGAGCGTCTGGCCCTGCTCGCCGCCATGGGTTTTGGCGTAGACGATCAGCTCGGCCTCGCGGGCCACCGCTTCGTCGTGGGTGGACAGTGTCGCCTCGCGCAGGGCCAGCACCCCGACGACACCGATCCCCAGACCGACCAGCCCGAGCGCCGCCTTCGCGGGGGAGAGTTTGCTCAAGGCCGGCCGCCGCGGCGCAGCAGCTGGCGGATCTGGGCGTCGTCTGCGCCCGGCACCTCCTGGGCGAGCACCGTGACGTCGTCGAGCAGGAGACCGCCGGCCGGATAGCTGATCGGGTACAGCTGGTTGGCCAGCCGCTCCTCGCCCTTCGGCGATGACGTCTTCGAGGCGAGCTTGTCGACCATCCACGCGATGCCCGAGAGGATCACACCCCCGCCGACGAGGAACGTGATGAAGACGTTGAGCTGCCCGGTCGACTCCCGCATCCAGGCGAAGCGGTCGCGGGACGGTCGGGTCTCGCTCAGGATCTGGACCACGGCCGGGTCGCCGTTGTTCTCGCTCTTCACCATGTACTCGAGACGGGCCAGGCGCCGCAGCACCAGCCCGGTGGCGAGCGCGATCTCGGCGATCAGGACGATCAGCCCGAAGAACAGCGCCCGGTTCCACTCCCACCGGTTCAACGACACGACCATGTACAGCGCGCCGGCGAGCAGCGTCCCGACACCGGCCAGCCAGGCGATGGTCTTCATGCCGCGTTCTCTTTCTCCTGGATCGTGACCTGACCGGTGTCACCGTCGACGAGGACCACCACGCCTTCGGCAAGGTCGTCCTTGGCCCCCGCGTAGCCGACCACGGTGGCCACCCCGGCCTCGCGGGCGAGGATCGCGAGGTGCGAGAGCACCGATCCGGTCTCGGCAACGAGGCCCTTCAACCGCGGGAGCAACGGCGCGAGCCCGGGTGACAGCGTCGTGGTGACGAGGACGGAACCGCTGGGCGGGTCGTCTCCGTCGTAGGTGACCGGCCCGAGGCCCGAACCGCCTCCCGCACCGGTGCCGCCGCCCACCTCGCTGGCACTCTGCACGCGTATCGGCAGTCCCAGATCGGACAACTGGAACCACGCGGGGAGCGGCGAGCCGAAATCGTGGTCGTGGTCGGTCACGAGTGACGGGACGACGACGGCGCGCTTGGTCGCGACGGCCTCGACGTGTTCCAGGGTCATGTGGCGGATCAGCTCCGGTTCAGGGAGCTCACCGCTGGCCGCCATACGCACGCCCAACTCCCAGGCGGCGCGGCCGGAGAGTTCCTGGACCCAACGCACCCGGAGCCGGAGCGCCTCCCGCAGGATCCCGTTGTCGCTGCACCGAAGGCAGGCGTTCGACACCGGGATGGTGAGCGTCGCTGCCTCACAGGGCAGTTCGGGCATCGGGGCCACGCGGGGCGCGGTGAGGGCGAGGACCGCCGGACTCCGGACGAGGATCTCCTTGTCGCTGAGACCGTCCTCACGGGCTTCGGCGAGCACACGCAGGGCGACCGAGGCGCCGGTCAGCCGGTTGGTGCTGGTCTCGGTCAGCATCCCGATGAGGATCTCGTGGGCGTGGAGCGCCCGCAGGATGGCCCGGCAGCGGTGGAGCAAGGCGATGAGTTGACGGCTGGTGAGGTCGGTGAGCGGCGGAACGGCCTCGAGGTCGGCGTCGGTGCGGTCGAGGAGGTGCTCCGCCAGGCGGGGCAGGGCGGTGCGGAGCCGCCCGACCCGCCACGCGCCGCGCAGCCGGCGGGCAGCGGGAACCGGGTTGATCCGGCGAAGGATCGTCAGTTTGGTCTTGATCTCACCGGCCAGGCGCAGGTCGATCGCGACGTGCCCTTCGACGCAGACGACGACCTCGCTGCGGTTCACGTCGGCCTGGGTGGCCGTGCCGGCCAGGACCACCGCCTGGCGCACGGCCTCGCGGAGCGGGGGGACCCACAGGTCGACCTCGAGCTCGGTCAATGGGGCAGGGAAGGTCTCGGCGACCGGGCCTGGTCCGTAGACCGGCCCGCGCGGGACGCCGCGGAGCTCGGTCGTCACCGGGCGCGACTGCAGCAGCCACAGCTGCTTGTCGGTGCCGATCGCCCACTCGACGTCCTGGGGACTGCCGTACACGGTGGCAACCGTCGACGACAGCTCGACGAGGCGCCGGAGGTCGGCTGCGTCCAGGGGCGGGCCGTCGTTGGCGGCGAACTCGAGGACCTTCGCGTTGGACGCGTCGAGCAGGTACCGGGAGCCGTCGACCTCGCCGCTCACGAGCGGCTCGGGCCCGCCGCGGACCGCACTGACCACCCGGCGATCCGTGCGGCCGGTGACCGGATCGCAGCCGAACATCACCCCGCCGTACGCCGGCTCGATCAACGGCTGGACCAGCACCGCAATCGGATGCTCGGCGGCGCCGGCCCGTTTCCGGGAGTCCAGCACCGCCTTCACCGCCGCGGCGAAGGCATCGAAGCCGGTGATGCCGATCACCGATTCGAACTGACCGGCCATCGACGACGACGCCTGGTCCTCGACCACCGAGGAGCTGCGGGCGACCAAACCTTTGGTGTCCCCATCCGCCCGGTCGAACGCCTCGCGTACGGCGGGGTGCGCGGCCACGTCGGCACCGGCGTCGATGGCGTCGGAGAACGCGGTCGTCAGCACCACACCGGGCAGGGCGGCGAGTCCGGACACGGTCCCACGGGCCAGCGCCGCCGCCTTGCCGCCGGTGAGGGCGGCATCGAGCGCCGCCGGATCGCCCAGGTCGACCACCAACGGTCGCTCCGTTTGGGGGACCGGTGGCACCGTACGAAGACCACCGTCGCTCATGTCCCGCTCCTTACTCCGTTCATCCGCCGTTTGCCACGCCGTTTTCTAGTCGCCGTTGGGTCGGCGCGCACGAAGCACCACCGTGAAGCGGGTGTTGCCCGGGTCCGACTCGAGACTCACCTCGCCGCCGTGGCGCCCCACGACGATCTGCCAGACGACGTCGAGACCGAGGCCGGTCCCCTTCACGCCCTTGGTGGTGAAGAACTGCTCGAACACCCGGCTGCGCAACTCCGCCGGGATCCCGGGACCGTCGTCGGCGATCTCGACCGCCAGCCCTTCACCGTCGGCCCGTGTGCGCACCGTGATCGTGCCGTGCCCATCCAGGGCGTCGATGGCGTTGTCGATGAGGTTCGTCCAAACCTCGTTCAGCTCACCCGGGTAGCCGGTGATGTTGGGCAGGCTGCGGTCGTAGTCGCGGACCACTTTGATCCCGTCGCTGAGCTTGTAACCGAGCATCGTCAACGTGGCGTCGAGTCCCTCGTGAACGTCGAAGGTCTGCAGCGGCGCCCGGTCCATCTGCGTGTACTGCTTCGTCCTGGCCAGCAAATTCGAGATCCGTTCGACGCCGTGGGTGATCTCGTCGAGCAGGCTGTCGGACTCGATCGCCCGGACTGGATAGGACAGGCCGTACTCCAGGTGCGGCGGAGGCGTGACCTCGATCAGCTCCTCCAACCAGTCGACGCCGAGGCCGGCGGCCACGAGCGTCGAGGCGATCTCGGCGTTGTCGACGATCCCGTGCTCACTCAACCAGTCGTCCACCTCGGCCTCGCGATCGGACGCCTCGAGCGGCGAGAGTGGCGGGGCCTCACGCGAGCTCTCCAGCGCCTGGGCGGCCAGGTCGGCGACCGCTTCGAGCTTGTTGTCGGGGAGCTGGGCGCGGACGAGGAGACCGAGCTTCTCCCGCATCTCCGCCAGCATTTCGCGCAGCCGGGCACTGGCGCGAACGACGGACGCCACCGGGTTGTTGAGCTGGTGGGTGAGACCGGCGGTCAGCGAGCCGAAGGCGATCAACCGGTCGTGGCGCTCGATCACGGCACGGCTGTCCATGCCCTGGGTCGTGAATCCCTCGAGGAGGTGCACGGCCATCGGGTACCAGCTCCTGAATGCCTTGCCGAGCTCGACGGCGGGGAGCTCGAGCAGGCGGCAGTCGCGCACGGCCCGGGCCGTCGTCGGGTACACGTGGGGCACGCTCTGTTGAGCTGCGAAGAAATTGAACGCGCCGGTGTACGAGCCCCGGTGGTCGGTGCGGGTCAGCTCCAGGTCGCCCCCCTGCAGCCGCCGCGACAGCGACAGCATCCCCGACAGCAGCACCAGGAAACACGAGGCCGCTACGCCCTCGGCGTGAATCGTGGCGCCCGCCGGGTACTCGACGACGCGGCCCCGCTCGGCCAGCCACGAGAGCTGCTCATCGCTCAGCTCTTCGAAGAGGAACAGCGTGCGCAGCTCCTCGGGTGTCAGCCGCTCAGTCACCGGTGCTCCAGGTAGCCATGGATCAGCTGAATCGCCATCGCCCCCTCTCCGACCGCCGACGCTACGCGCTTCACCGAGTTGGCCCGCACGTCGCCGGCGGCGAACACGCCCGGCGCGCTGGCCTCGAGAAAGTAGGGATCCCGGTCGAGCCGCCAGCCGCGCGGGCGGTGCCCACCCACGATCAGGTCCGGACCGGTGAGCACGAACCCTCGCGCGTCACGCATCAGCACGCCATCGAGCCACTCGGTCCGCGGCGCGGCGCCGATGAACACGAACATGTGGCCGCACTTCACCCGTTCCTGGGTCCCCTGCTTGCGGTTGCAGAGCGTCAGCGCCTCGAGGTGATCCTCGCCCTCCACGCCGACGACCTCGGTGTCGACGCGAATCTCGATGTTCGGGATCTCCCTGAGCTGGCGGATGAGGTAGTGCGACATCGACGACTCGAGGTCGGAGGCGCGGACGAGGATCGTGACGCGCCGGGCGTGACGGGCCAGGAACACGGCTGCCTGGCCCGCCGAGTTGGCGCCCCCGACGACGAACACCTCGTCGCCGGCGCACTCCGGCGCCTCGGTCGCCGTTGACCCGTAGAAGATGCCCCGGCCGGTGAGCCCGTCGCATCCCTGCACGTCGAGCTTGCGGTACGAGATCCCGGTGGCGAGCAGCACCGAGTGGGCGACCACCTCCCCACCGTCGTCGAAACGAACGGCTCGCGACGACGCGCGCACGTCGAGACCGACGACATCGCGGGCAGTGAGCACCTCGGCGCCGAACTTGTGGGCCTGCCGACGCGCTCGATCCGTGAGCTGGGTGCCGCTCACCCCGTCGGGGAAGCCGAGGTAGTTCTCGATTCGCGAGCTCTGTCCCGCCTGCCCCCCGGTCGCCTGCCGTTCGACCAGCACCGTGCGCAGACCCTCCGAGGCGGCGTAGACGGCGGCGCCGAGGCCCGCCGGTCCGCCGCCCACGATCACGACGTCATAGAAGTCGGTCGTGGGCGTCGTCGAGAGCCCCACCCGGTCCGCCAGCTCGCCGATGGTCGGGTCGACCAGATGGTCACCCGTCGGGGTCACGACCAGCGGAATCGCCGTCGCATCGACGCCGGCGGCGGTCAGCAGCCGTCGGCCTTCCGGCTCCTCGCTGGTGAGCCAGCTGTACGGCACCGAGTTGCGGGCGAGGAAGTCACGGACCTCGTACGACCGGACCGACCAGCGGTGGCCGACGACCTGGGTGTGACTCACCGGCCGCTCATCGGTTTCCAGCCACATCTGGAGGAGCGAGTCGACGACCGGGTACAGCTTCTCTTCCGGGCGGGTCCCACGGCTTGAGGAGGTAGTGGTCGAGGTCGACGACGTTGATCGCCTCGATCGCGGCGTCGGTGTCGGCGTAGGCCGTGAGGAGGGCTCGCCGGGCGTGGGGAAAGAGGTCCATCGCCTCCTCGAGGAACTCGAGGCCGGTCATGTCGGGCATCCGGTGGTCGGCGAGCAGCACCGCCACCAGGTCGCCACGGAGCTTGAGCTCGCGGAGCGCCTCGAGCGCCTGCGGGCCTGACTCGGTGCGCACCACGCGGTACTCGTCGCCGTACTGGCGCCGGAGGTCCCTGGCTACGGCGCGGGAGACACCCGGGTCGTCATCCACGGTGAGCAGGATCGGTTTACGTTCGGCATCTGAGTCGGCGCGGAGGGTCACTGGGCCACCCTGTACGAATGCGAGCGAGTGAGCGCCAGCGAGCGAGCGGCCAGCAGCTGCGCAGGCAGCATGCGGTGTGGCCGGGGAACGCAATGAACAGTCATGACCATGTCGACGCTAGCGAGGCGCGGTGGATGTGCACCGACGGGAAACGTGCCCCGGCGACCAGGTCTTTGTGCTCGTGGGCGACGTCTGCAACGATCCCGCCATGCCGATGTCGAGTCGGACGAGCACGGCCCGCGCCCTCGTGGCCGCATCGCTGATCGTCGTCACCCAGTTGGCGCCGGGCGCATCCGAGCCGGCGGCCGCGGCGGTGACGTGGCAGGCAGGCCCGCTGCGATCGGATGCCTGGTGCGCCGCCCGGGTCAAGGACCGGCGGGAGGTCCGGCCGGTGAACCGCCCGTACAACCGGGCCGGCGCCCAGCGTCGGTCGCGGCAGTTCCCGTACGGGCGGGTGACCGGCAACTTCACCGGCACGACGGACGAGATCATCCAGTGGGCGGCCTGCAAGTGGGGCTTCAACGTCCGGGCGCTGCGGGCCCAGGCGGCGATCGAGTCGTACTGGGCGCAGACGACGCTCGGTGACTGGACCACGGACCCGTCGAGGTGCGCGCCCTTCCACGGCATCGGCGCCGACGGCCGGTCCGGCGAGTGCCCGGAGTCCGTCGGTCTGATGCAGGTGCGGGCGCCGTACGTCCCGCTCCGCATCGCCAAGGGCGCGACCCGGTCGACCGCCTACAACCTCGACGTCTACCTCGCCATCTGGCGCTCGTGCTGGCGGGGCGACGAGACGTGGCTCAACCAGTTCGAGCGGGGCCGGGAGTACCGGGCCGGCGACGAGTGGGGATGCATCGGCCGCTGGTTCACCGGGCGGTGGTACACGCCCGAGGGCGTCACGTACACCAACCGGGTCAAGCAGTACTTCCGCCAGCGGATCTGGGCGAGCGAGTCGTTCCGGAACTGGCGCCCGTGAGCACGCTGCCCCCTCCCCCGCCGCCGGGACCGACCGCTCCGCCGCCACCGCCGGGCTGGGCGGCACCGGCCGCGCCACCCCGGCCCAAGGCGCCCACCGCCGCGGGTCTCATGATCGCCGGCGCGGCGGTGATCGTGCTCGGCTCGTTCCTCACGTGGTTCACCATCGGCGACACGGACGTCACCGGGTTCAGCGAGCTCGGCGGCGACGACCGGGACGGCCCGGCGTTCGTCGGGTTCGCCGTGATCGTCGCCGCCTTCGGGATCACGACCTTGGCGGCCCGCCGGCTGTTGCCGATCGCGATCCTCGCCGTCGTCTTCGCCAGCTTCACCCTCATCTTCGCCTTGGCCGACTACGGCGACGTCTCCGACCTCGAGGACCTCGGCCTCGCCGAGGCCGGGCCCGGGCTCCCGGTGGTCGTCGTCGGCGCGCTGATCGCCCTCGCCGGCGGCATCGTCGCCCTCGCCAAACGCCGCCGCTGAGCCCGCCGCCCCGCGTTCTTGCAGTCAGATGTTGCGCTATAGCGCAACACTTGACTGCAAGTTCAGGGAGCGGTCATCGGGCAGCGGGGGTCGGGGGCCATCGTCGCCCAGGTATCGCGGACCCAGTGGTGGGCGGGGTCGTCGCAGAAGGCCATCGAGCGCTCGCCAGCTGGGCCGGCGAGGACGTTCAGGTAGTACATCGGGTAGCCGGGGGCAGCGACGCACGGGCCGTGGTAGCCCCGTGGGATGAGGAACACGTCGCCGTCGCCGACGCGCACGGTGACGTCCACCTCGCCGTCGGGCGTGTACGTGCGGTGGAGTCCGAAGCCGCCCTCGCCGGCGATGCGGAAGTAGTAGATCTCCTCGTTGTTGACGGGGCACTCCGGGCTGTCGTCGTGGCGGTGCGGCGGGTAGCTCGACCAGTTGCCGTCGGGGGTGAGCAGCTCGACGCACATCAGCTTGTCCGCGCCGGCGAACGCCTCGGGCGACATGAAGTTGTTCACCTGGCGGGTCGCCGGACCGGCGCCGCGGATCTCGATCGACACCTCCTCGGCCGGTCCGTAGGCGGGATCGAACCGCCGGGTCGCCACCGCCGACGGCAGGGCGACCTCCGCCGGCCCGGCGGTGGCGGTGAGGCGGACCTCGGCGTCGAGGGGCAGATAGGCCCAGTCGGTGACCCGGTCGAACACCGACGCCCGGCCCTCGAGCGGGAAGCTGTGCGACTCGACCTCGACGCGCACCGAGCCCACGAGCGGGAGCACGGCCATCTCGGTGGGACCGGTGGTGAACTCACACCGCTCGTCGGCGTCGAGTTTCCGGACCCGGAAACCGGTGTACGTCCACGCGGCGTCCTCCGGTCCGATCGCGACCGGTTCGCCGGCGCCCCCCGGCGCGGTGCCCGCGGGCCGGAACCACGGGTGGTGCGTGACCGCCGCCGTCACTGCCGACTCGCCGCGTGCGTCACCAGGTCCGCCGCCCGGCCGACCGCAGCGGCGACGTCGCCGTCGGGCGGGTACAGCAAGGCCCGGCCGACGACGAGCCCGCGCACGGTGGGTTCGGCGAGCGCCCGCTCCCACGCGCCGAACGTCACCTCGGGATCCGGACCGGGTGCCCCACCGAGGAGGAGCAGCGGCTGGGTGGTCATCGCCGCCACGGCGGCGATGTCGGCCGTGGCCTGGATCTTGAGCCACGTGTACGCCGACGAGCCACCCAGCGCGGCCGACACGCCGACGGCCTTGAGCAGCTGCAGGGCGTCGTCGTCCCCCACCGCCCGGCCATTGCCGTCCTTGGTGTACGGGATCGGCTCGACCATCGCCAGCATCCGCCGGTCGTTGAGCGCCTGGACCGCTCGCGCACAGCCCTCCAGCGTGGGCGCCGTCCCCGGGTCCGTCCCGTCGATGCGCAGCAGCATCTTGCCGGCGTCGAGGTTGGCGGCGACGAGGTGATCGACGTCGTAGGCGGTGAACCGGTCGTCGAGCTCCCACGTCGCTCCGGCGAGGCCGCCCCGGTTCATCGTCCCGACGGCGACGCGGTCCTCGAGCGCGCCGAGGAGGACGAGGTCCTCGAGGATGTCGGCACTGGCGAGCACGCCGTCGACCCGGGGATGGGCGAGCGCGGTCATTAGCCGGTCGAGCAGCACCCGGCGGTCGGCCATCGCCCGGGGGTCGGCACCGACCCCGACCATCCCGCGTGCGGTGTGGTCGGCGGCGACGATGAACAGCATCCCGTCCCGGGTCAGCTCGGCGCGCCGGCGCCGCCCCGCCATCGCCTCGGCGATGGCCTCCGGCTCCCCGACGCGGACATCGGTCAACGCCCGGTACTGCGCGTCGGTCAGCGTCACCGCGGCCAGACGTCCCGCTCCGTGGGGACCGGGCCCTTGCCGGCGCCGATCACCGTCTGGTCGAAGTCCAGGCAGGCGCCGGTCATCATCCCCGACTCGCCCGAGAGCAGGAAGCAGATCCCGCGGGCGACCTCGTCGGGCTTCAGCAGCCGGCCGAACGGCTGCTCGGCTTCGGCCCGCTCGAGCCAGTCGTCGCCGCCGCCGTGGTAGCGACGCTGGACGGCGTCCTCGGCCGGGGTGTCCATCCACCCGGGATTGAGCAGGTTGACCCGGATCCGTTCCCGCGCCAGGGCGAAAGCGGCGTTGCGGGTCATCGCGTGGAGCGCGCTCTTCGACGTCGCGTACGGGAACAGGAACACCTCGCTGCCGTAGCTGGCCACGCTGCCGATGTTGACGATCGAGCCCTCGACCCCCTCCCGCTTCATGATCCGCGCCGCCGCCTGCAGGAGCAGCATCGGCGCCCGGACGTTCACCGCCATCAGGCGGTCGATCAGCGCCGCCGTGGTGTCCCAGACGCTGCCCCGGTCGGTCTCGGCGGCCGAGTTGACGAGCCCGTGGACCACGCCGAAGCGCTCGTCGACTGCGGCGAACACGCGGCCGGCGGCCTCGGGATCGGCGAGGTCGACCTCGACGAACAGCGCCTCGGCCCCGGCCGCCTTCAGGTCGCCGGCGACCTGCTCGCCACGGGTGGCGTCACGCCCGACGATCGCCACACCCGACGCGCCGCGCTCGACCGCCAGGCGCGCCGTCGCCTCGCCGAGCCCCTGGGTGCCGCCGGTGACGACGACCACCTGCCCCTCGAGGCTTCCGACGCCGGTCACCATCCCACCCGTTGCTCGGCCTTGCCCGCCTCCAACGCTGCCCGGGCGTCGCGGATGCTTTCCCGCTCGCTGATCTCCGGCACCCCGACCTCCCAGAACGACCCGCCCTCGGTCCACTCGTACGCCGACGTCTTGATCACGATCACCGTCGTCCGGTCGGTCACCCGGGCCCGGTGGAATGCCGCCTCGAGCTCCCCGATCGTCGTCACCCGCTCGGCATCGCAACCCATCGAGGCGGCGTGGGCGGCGAAGTCCACGTCGATCACCTCCTGCACCTTGGCGTCGACGAACAGGTTGTTGAACGGCTCCCCGCCCTGGTTCACCTGCAACCGGTTGATCACGGCGAACCCGCCGTTGTCGCACACGATCACGATCAGCTTGTGACCCGACAGGACCGAGCTGTACAGATCGCTGTTCATCATCAGGTACGAGCCGTCGCCGACGAACACGATGACCTCCCGGTCGGGCAGCGCCATCTTCGCCCCCCACCCTCCGGAGATCTCGTAGCCCATGCACGAGTAGCCGTACTCGGAGTCGAACGTGTTCTCCGCCTTGGCCCGCCAGCCGTTGTTGAGTTCGCCGGGGAACCCGCCCGCCGCCGACAGCGCGTAGTCGGTCGGTTCGGCGAGGCGGTCGATCGCTCCGATCACCTGGGCGTAGGTCGGCCGCTCGTCGCGGGACGGCGCCGTCGGGCTGGCGATCTTGTCGATGTACCGGTGGTACTCGGACGTCTCGCTCGCCGCCCGCTCGGTCCAGCCGTCCGGCCCCCGCCATGCGTCGAGCCGGGCGGACAGCTCGACGAGCCCCTCCCGGGCGTCGGCCACGAGCGGCAGGGCGAGGTGCTTGACGGCGTCGAACCCGGCCGTGTTGAGCCCGACGAAGCGCACGGCCTCGTTGCGGAACACGGTCCACGAGCCGGTGGTGAAGTCCTGCAGCCGGGTGCCGACGGCGAGGACGACGTCAGCCTCGGCGGCCAGGGCGTTCGCCGAGGTGCACCCGGTGACGCCGACCGGGCCGGCGTTGAGCGGGTGGGCGGCGACGAGGCACGCCTTGCCGGCGACGGTCTCGACGACGGGGACGTTGTGGCGCTCGGCGAACGCCCGCAGCTCGTCCTCGGCGAACGAGTAGTGCACCCCGCCGCCGGCGATGATCAGGGGCCGCGTCGCCGTTCCCAGTGCTTCCGCCGCTCGGCGCAGTTGGGACTCGTCGGGCCGGGGACGAGGGATCTCGTGGACGGTCGGCTCGAAGAACCGCTCGGGGTAGTCGTAGGCCTCGGCCTGCACGTCTTGGGGCAGAGCGAGGAAGGCCGGACCGCACGTCGCCGGGTCGAGCATCGTGGCCACGGCGTGGGGCAGCGAATGGACGACCTGCTCGGGTCGCACGATGCGGTCCCAGTACCGCGTGACCGGCTTGAAGGCGTCGTTCACCGTGACCGACGGGTCGCCGAACGGCTCGACCTGCTGCAGCACCGGGTCGGGGATGCGGCTGGCGAACGTGTCCCCCGACACGAGAAGCACGGGGAGCCGGTTGGCGTGGGCGACGGCGGCGGCGGTCACCATGTTCGTCGCCCCTGGGCCGATCGAGCTCGTGGCGACCATGATCTGGCGGCGGCGCTTGGCCTTGGCGAACGCCACCGCGGCCAGCGCCATCCCCTGCTCGTTCTGGCCGCGCCACGTCGGCATGACGTCCTTGACTGCCTCGAGGGCAGGGCCGAGGCAGGTCACGTTCCCGTGCCCGAAGATCGCGAAGACGCCGGGGAACAGCGGCTGCGGTGACCCGTCGATCAGGATCTGTTGGGCGATCAGGTACTGCACGATCGCCTCGGCGGTGGTCCGGCGCACGGTCCTCACATCTCCTCCTCCAGGCGCACTACATCCTCCCAGTGTCCCGACGCGCACGAGCGCAGCCACGCCGCCTGGAAGCTCACGTAGTCGACCGCCTCCTCGAGCCCGGGCTGGAACGGCTCCCCCTTGGCGACCGACGTGAGGAAGGCGAAGTCCTCGATCGTGACGATGTCCTCGAAGCCGATGCCGTTGGCGTCGCCGGGCACGAAGTGGCCGTGGAACGGATACCGGTCGCCTCCGTACACGGTCGTGTAGCCGCGCGGCGACCGGCCGTCGTCGTCGGTGAGGCACACCTGCAGCTCGTTGAGCTGCTCCAGGTTCCAGCCGATCGCCCCCCTGGTGCCGTAGACGTCGAACGCCATCTGGCTCTCCGGGCCGATGATCGAGCGGGAGCACTCGAACGTGCCGCGGGCCCCATTGGCGAACACGACGAGGGCGCCGGCGTAGTCCTCGTTGGTCACCACGCCCGTCGGGTCGCCGAGCCGGCCGCGGGCGTAGTGGGTGCCGCCGGGCTGCGGGAGCGGCCGCTGGCGGATAAACGTTTCGCTCGTCCCGAGCACCCGGGTGATCGGCCCGGCGAGGACGGTGGCGAGGTCGACCACGTGGCTGAGGATGTCGCTCGAGACGCCGTACCCGGCCTGGTCCTGCAGGAACCGCCACGACAGCACGCCGAGCGGGTCGCTGCCGTACATCGTGAAGAACCGGCCGCGGTAGTTGGTGATCTCGCCGAGGCGGCCGGCGGCGATGAGCTCGCGGGCGTGCAGCACCAACGGCACCCAGCGGTAGTTGTACCCGACGCCCGAGATCACGCCCGCCCGGCGGACGGCGCCGGCGACGCGCACGGTCTGCTCGGGTGTGCCCCCGACCGGCTTCTCGCAGAAGACGTGCTTGCCGGCCTGGGCGGCGGCGAGGCACAGCTCCTCGTGGAGCATGTTCGGGGCGGTGACGACGACGACGTCCACGTCGGGGTGGTCGACGACGGGCCGCCAGTCGTCGCTCGCCTGGGCGAAGCCGAAGCCGTCGATGGCCGTCGCCCGGCGGTTCGGGTCGCTGTCGGCGCAGCTCACCAGCACCGGGTCGAAGGCGCGCTCGGGGAACAGGGTCGGGATGCGCAGGTACGACCGGCTGTGCGCCTGGCCCATCCAGCCGAGCCCGATCACCCCGATGCCGATCCTCCGCTCACTCACGGAGCTCCTCCGAGGATCTCGGGGTTGACCACGTACGGGGGCCGGACGCCGGCGAGGACGAGCAGGGCGTTGTCGATGGCGTGCTCGTAGAGGCGGCCCTTGCCGAGGTCGGTGGCCGAGGCGACGTGCGGCGTGACGATCACGTCGTCGCGGTGCAGGAGCGGGTGGTCGGGCGGCAGCGGCTCCGGCTCGGTCACGTCGAGCGCGGCCGCGCCCACCTGGCCGGTCTCGAGGGCGGCGAGCAGCGCGTCCTGGTCGACCAGACCGCCGCGAGCGGTGTTGACGAACACGACTCCCGGTCGCGTCGCGGCGAACGCCGCCGCGTCGAACAGGTGGCGCGTCTCGTCGGTCAGGGGCGCGTGCACCGAGATCACGTCCGCCCGGCCGAGCAGGTCGGCGAAGGGGACCAGCTCGACGTCGCCGGCGGCGTCCGCCGTCACGTACGGGTCGCAGGCGACGACGGTCATGTCCAGCGCCGCGGCGACACGACCGACCCTTCTGGCGATGCGCCCGTAGCCGACGAGCCCGAGCGTGCGCCCGGCGAGCTCGATCGAGCGGGTGAAGGCGAAGTAGTCGCCGGTCCCCGCCCGGAGCTGGAGCTGGTTCGGGACGAGGCGCTTGGCGGCGGCGAAGATGAGCGCCACGGCGTGCTCGGCCGTCGAGACGGTCGGGGCGTCGGCGGCGATGCACACCACGATCCCCCGCTCGGTCGCCGCGGCGACGTCGACGCTGTCGTAGCCGATGCCGGAGCGGGACAGGACGCGGACGCGTGGCGCGAGGTCGAAGCGGGCCGCGTCCCAACGGGTCGAGCCGGCGATGATCGCCTCGGCCGTCGCCAGCGCCTCGAGGTCCGGCCCGCACAGCTCGCACCGGCCGGCGACGAACTCGACGGCGCCGGGCGGCGGCGGCCGGTCGACGTAGAGGCGCGGGAGCTCAGCCATGTGTGACCCCGATGCTCATGACCTCCTCGATCTCTGTGGGTGTCGGCATGTCGTCGGCGCACATCAGGCGCCCGGCGACGATCGCCCCGGCGGCGTTGGCGTAGCGGACGCTCTCGACGAGATCCCACCCCGACTGCAGCCCGTGGCACAGGGCCCCGCCGAAGGCGTCACCGGCGCCGAGGCCGCAGACGACCTCGACGGGATACGCGGGAACCCGCTCACGAACCCCGTCCGCGGTCGCCACCAGCACCCCATCGCTACCGAGCTTGACGATCGCCGCCGCCAGGCCGAGGGCGAGCAGCCGGTCGGCCGCCTCGTCGGCATCGGCGGTGCCGACGGCGACCTCGCACTCGGCCCGGTTACCGATGGCGAGCGTGGCGTGGGCGAGCGCCGCCTGCGCCTGAGTGGTCGCGCTGGCCGGCGCGTCCCACATCGCCGGGCGCCAGTCGAGGTCGAGCACGGTGTGGACCCGGCGCGCTCGCTCGGCGAGCAGGCGGTGGACGGTCGACCGGCTCGGCTCGGCGGACAGGGCGCCGAGCGACACCCAGAGGATCGGCACGCCGCGCACGACCTCGAAGTCGACGTCGCCCGGCTCGATCTCGAGGTCGGGCGCCTTGGGATAGCGGTAGAACACGATCCGAGGATCGTCCGGCGGGTCGAGCTCGGCGAAGGCCAGCGGGGTGGGCAGCGACGGGTCGACGCCGACGAAGGTGGTATCGACCCCGAACGTCTCGGCCAGCGCCCAGCGGATGTACTCCCCGAACGGGTCGTCGCCGACCCGGGTGAGCAGGGCGGCCCGTCGGCCGAGGCGGGCAGCGGCGACGGCGACGTTGGTCGCGGTCCCGCCGACCGACTTGCGGAACGTCCGCACCTCGCGGAGGGGGACTCCAAGCTGCTCGGCGTAGAGGTCGACGCTGACCCGCCCCACCGTGAGCAGGTCGAGCTCGGTCATCACTGCGTCATCGCACCGTGGCCAGCTCGTGCTGCAGCTCGCGGAGCTCGGCGCCGCCGGCCATCAGGCCGGTCAGGGCATCCTGGTCGATCTCCTCCTTGGCGAAGTTGCCGAGCGACTGGCCGCGGTTCAGGATCAGGAAGCGGTCGCCGACGGGCCAGGCGTGGTGGGGGTTGTGGGTGATGAAGATCACACCGAGGTTCCGGCGGGCGGCCTCGACGATGTAGCGCAGCACCACACCTGACTGCTTCACGCCGAGGGCGGACGTCGGCTCGTCGAGGATCAGCACGCGAGCCCCGCGGTAGGCGGCGCGGGCGATGGCGACCGACTGGCGCTCGCCGCCGGACAGGGTGCCCACCGGCTGCTCCACGTCGCGGATGTCGATGCCCAGCTTGAGCAGCTCCTCCTTGGCGATCCGTTTCGACTTCGGGATGTCGATCCATTGGAACGGGCCGACGCCACGCCGCGGCTCGTCGCCGAGCCAGAAGTTGCGCCACACCGACATCAGCGGGATCACGGCGAGGTCCTGGTAGACGGTGGCGATGCCCCGGTCGAGCGCCTCGCGCGGCGAGTTGAAGCTGACCAGCTCCCCGTCGAGGAGGACGTTGCCGTCGCTCTGCTTGTGCACCCCCGACAGGATCTTGATGAACGACGACTTCCCGGCCCCGTTGTCGCCCAACACGCACGTCACCTGGCCGGCTCGCACCGCAGTGGTGATGCCCTTGAGCGCGATCACGTTGCCGTAGTACTTGCACAAGTTGCGCACCTCGAGGAGCGGCGTCCCGCCGTCGCCAGGGGCCGTGTCCGGCGTTGGTGCCGGCGGGACGTTGATCGTCTGCTCGTTCAGGTCACTCACTTCGTGCCTCCTACGGTGGGAGGGGCGCTGGACAGCTCGGCTCGGCGGCGGACGTAGTTGTTCCCGGCCACCGCGAGCAGGAGGATCACGCCGAGGAACAGGAACCGCCAGTTCGAGTTCCAGCCGGCGAACGGAATGCCCTGGGTCGACATCGACATGATCAGCGACCCGATCGCCCCACCGGCCGCCGAGCCGTAGCCGCCGGTCAGCAGGTTGCCGCCGACGACGGCGGCGATGATGAACTCGAACTCGTCCCCGTTGCCGACGTCGGCCTGCACGGAGTTGAGGCGGAAGGCGTAGAGCATGCCCACCAGCCAGGCTGCCCCGGCGACGAGCATGAACAGGGTCGTCTTGGTCCGCGCCGCCGGAACGCCCTCGACCCGGGCCGCCTCCTTGTTACCGCCGACGGCGAAGATCCAGTTGCCGAACCGGGCCCGAGTGAGCAGCCAGGTGGCGAACACGGTGAACACCAGGAACCAGAGGATCGAGATCCGGTAGCGGGTCACCCCCTCGGCCGCCTCGGCCTCGGCGCTGGTCATGTACAGCATCATCACGGCGGTGGCGAGCACCAGCAGCACGATGCCGGTGATTGCCGCCCGCGTGCCGAGCTTGTCGGCGGCGGCTTCGGCCCCGGTACGGGCGGCGAAGAGGTAGCCCAACAGCGCCGAGCAGGCGAGGGCCAGCGCGATCAGCAGCATCACCGTGAACAGCTCGGTCCGGAACTTCGCCGACGTCGACTCGGAGCGGATGAAGAACGCCAGCCCGACCACCACGAGGGCGGTCAGCAGCTCGATCGCCAACCCGGCCGACGCCGAGTGCGACGCCGCCCGGTTGCTGGCGACGATGAGGAAGAGGAGCCCGACGACGGCGAGCCCGACGAAGATCACACCGCGGGCCCCTTGCCGCGTCATCAGGAACCCGACCGCGGGCACTGCGGAGATGGCGACCCCAGCGAGCGGCGACCACACCGGCACCTTCCCGGCAGCGACCAGGATGGCGAGCACACCGCCGACAGCGAGACCGATGACGAACAGGCCGCGGGCGAAGCCGTCGGAGACCAGGATCCCGACGGCGTTCTCCGAGTCGGCGTTGAAGGCCGCGGCGAGGACGACCGCCGCGCCGACCAGCACCAGTCCGATCACGAGGAACCGGGCCGCCGCGCCGACGAGCTGGACCGGGCCCCGGCGGCCGATCGACTGGAACCGCCACCATCCCCAGCTGAGCACGGCGCCGAGCACGCCCACGGCGACGAGGATCCCGTTGACGAGGTTCTTCTGCACCCCGTCGCTGTTGAGCAGGCCGTAGAACCCGGCGAAGGCGACCACGGCGCCGGCGGCGAAGCCGATCAGCCCCTTGGGGTTGCGCCGCTCGCCGCGGCGGTAGCTCATCTCCAGGATTCCGGCCGAGATGAGGGCGACCCCGCCGATGACGAGGATCGTCCAGGCGACGTCGCGGTCGTCCCAGATGTGGTCGTTGCGGATCCAGGACGCGGCGAAGATCTTCTGCCAGAAGTCGTACGCCTTCCCCTCGCTGAGCCCCTCGACCGTGACCTGGCCGGAGAACATCTTGGAGAAGCCGAGCTTGGCCCCGATCAGGATGAAGAACGTCCCGAGGGTGACGATGAAGCTCGGCAGCCTCGTCTTCTCGACGATCGTCCCGTTGAACCAGCCGATCGTGAGGGCGAAGGCGAGGGACAGCGGGACGGCGAAGTGGAGCGTCAGCCCGGCGCCACCGAGCTCGTCGGCGACCGGCTGGGAGAGCAGGATGACGAGCATCGCCGTCGCCCCGGTCATTGCCCCGGACGAGAGGTCGAACTCGCCGCCGATCATCAGGAGCGAGACGGCGACCGCCATGATGCCGAGTCCGGCCGCAACGTCGAGGTAGTTCGCCGTGCCGGCGGCGGTGCCGAAGGCGCCGCCGACCGCCCAGAAGAACACCCAGACGGCGGTCGTGCCGACCAGGGCGCCGATCTCCGGACGAACGAGAACCCGCTGGATCGGCCCGCGGAATGCCAGTCGCTCGTCGACCGGCGCGCCGCCCGGAGACTCGGTCCTCACGTCGGTGACCGTGGCCATTCCGCGGCCTCCTCCTCGGGGTCGGGCGGGCCGGGGGCGATGTGCCCCCGGCCCGCATCGGACACGTACGTCAGCGGGTCCCGGCCTCCACGAGCTCGGCGACCTCCGCGATGTTCTCGGAGTCGACAAAACCCGGGCCGGTCAGGATCGGGTTGCCGCCGCCGGCGGTGTTGAGGTTCGTCGCCTGGAGGTACATCAGAACCACCGGCAGGTAGCCCTGGAGGTACTGCTGCTGGTCGACGGTGAACGCAACCGAGCCGTCGTTGATCGCGGTGAGGATGTCCGGCGAGACGTCGAAGCCGGCGATGACCAGCTCGCGCCCGGCCGACTCGCCCGCGGCGATGGCCCGGACCGGCACGTTCGGACCAGTGCCCATGACCGCGTCGATCTCGGGATCTTGCTGCAGCAGCGCCGAGATCTGGTTCTCCTGCTCGGTCGGGTCGGCGTCGAGCCCGATGAACTCGGACACGACCTCGCCCTCGAACGTCTCGGCCAGACCCTCACAGCGCTCCTCGAGCGCGATGTTGGTCTGCTCCTGGCGACCGCAGAGGATCTTCGTCACGCCGAGCTCGTTGAACCGCTCACCGGCACCCTGGCCGGCGACGATCTCATCCTGGCCGACGTGGGTAACGGCGCCGAGGTCCTGCCAGTTGTTCAGACCGGAGTTCAGCGTGTACAGGGGGATCCCGGCGTCGACGACGGCCTGCGCCGCCGCGCTCACGCCCTCGGGGTCGGCGAGCGAGATCGCGATCCCGTCGGACCCTTCGGCGATCGCCGCCTCGATCTGCTGCGACTGGGCCTGGGCGTCGTTGTTCGACCCGAAGTAGGTCACGTCGATGCCGTAGTCGGACGCGGCCTGCTCGACCGCGGTCTGCACGACCGACCAGAAGACCCCGTCGTCACCGTGGGTGATGACGTGGAAGTGCAGGTCCTCGCCCTGCGACACGTCGACGGTGTCACCGGGCGCCTCGGTCCCCGCCGTGGTCCCCTCGGTGTCCCCGGTGGTGTCCCCGCTGGTCTCGGCGGTTGTCTCGTCAGTGCCGGCGGCAGTGGTCGCGGCGCCACCGGTGTCGCCCGACGTCGCCTCGGTGTCGGCCGAGTCGTCGTCGTCGCCCGTGCACGCCGCCGCGACGAGCGTGAACACCGCAAGCGCCGAAGCTGCGTAGCGGTATCTCTTCCTCATGATCCCCCTTAGGTGGTGGTGGTTGGAGTTCCGGCCCCCGCCGATCCGACCCCCGCGCGCAACGTAGCGCCCAGGGACGACTCGACCGTCCGGAGGTACGCGACGCTCTTGGCGACGTCGCGCACCGGGCCTTCGCCGGCGGGGGGTTCCCCCTCCGTGAGGGCCACGTCCTGCTCGAGCACGTAGCGGCCGGAGTAGCCGTTGCGCTCGAGCGTGGTGACGATTTCGGCGATCGGCACGTCGCCGTCACCGAGTGGGGCGAACAGCCCGGCCTGCACGGCCGCCATGAGTTCGAGTTCGCCCGCGTTCAACCGGCCGGCCACAGCCGTCCGGACGTCCTTGAGATGGACCAGCCCAACGCGGGACGACGCCGTCCCGGCGAGCTCGAGCGGGTCGGCCCCGCCGATCGTGAGGTGGCCAGTGTCGAGGCAGATCGCCACCGGCGAGCCGTCCAGCAGCCGCTCGACCTCGTCACCGGTCTCGACCAGCGTGTTGACGTGCGGGTGAACGACCTGACTCAGCCCGTGCTCCGACGTGATGCCCTCGATCTCGTCGAGCATCGAGAACAGGTGGTCCCACTGCGCCGCCGACATCGGGACGTGGCGCCAGTCGGACGGATCGGTGACGACGGCGGTGACGAACGTGTCGGCGCCCACCGCCGCGAGCAGCTCGGCGGTCTCTCTCGCGCTGTCGAGCGCGTCCTGCCGGCGGGCCGGATCGTGGCACACGAGCGGGACGAATGCGGCGACGACCCGCAGTTGGTGGGCGTCCAGCGTCTTCCGCAGCTCGTCGACGTCGGTCGGGAGCCAGCCGATGGCTCCGAGCTCGGTCTCGCGCAGACCGAGGTCCTGCATCTCGCCGAGCACCCGGTCCACGCTCAGCTGGAGGCCCCAGCCGGGGACCTCGCACACGCCCCAGGAGATGGGCGCGCCGGCGATCCGCTCGGTCAGCGGCGGGCGAGGTCCCGGCCTGCCTTGTTCCACACTTCCCCCAAAGTTCCCCGACGGATCCCCACACCCGCCGGTCCGTGATCGAGATCGCCCCTTCCGGCGTTGGAGCGCTCTAACTCTTATGCTGGTGCGGCACCGCTGTCAAGTGGCGCGGGCGTCCGGACGTGGGCGACGATGCGTCCGCCGACCACGCGAACCGGGTGTGTGCCCAACGGCCGCCGGGCCGGCTTGCGCACGGCCTCGCCGGTGAGCACGTCGAAGCGGCCGTTGTGCCGCGGGCATTCGATGCACCCATCGACGAGGAGCCCCTCGGCGAGCTGGGCCCTGGCGTGGGTGCAGATCCCGTCGACCAGCGCGTACGTGACGCCGCTCGGCCGGCACAGGACGTACGTCACGCCTTCGATGTCGACGCCGCGGAGCTGCCCCGGCTCGAGCAGGTCGTCGGGGCCGAGATCGACATGGGCGGCGGAGTCGTCGTAGTCGACCTTCTCGGCGAAGATCGGCTCGTTCGAGACCAGGGCGGGCGTGGCGATCGCGGGCAGCTCGGGGAGCGGGAGCTCCCAGTTCGGGTCCTTGCGCTGGTGGCGGAGGGCGGTGACGATCTCGCGGAACGCATCGGGAATCGACCGCTTCGGCGGGGGCAGGTACGCCTTGACCTCCTCGTGCAGCGCCGGCAGGGCGTGGTACGGGACACCCGGGAAGAGGTGGTGCTCGAGGTGGTAGTTCATGTTGAGGTACAGGAACCGGGCGATCGGGTTCATGTACACGGTGCGGGTGTTGAGCCGGTGGTCGAGCACGTCCTCGCGCAGGCCGGCGTGCTGGGTGGTGGAGAAGATCCACAGCAGCCACACCCCGTAGAACGAGGGCAGGACGATGAACAGGGCGGGCACGATGCTCCAGGTCGCGAGGCACCAGACCGCCACGCCGACGTACACGGCCACGAAAGCCCGGGCCTCCCAGACGACGCGCCGGATCTCGTCGCGGGGGACGAAGTCGCGGACGTCGTCGTCGACCCGACCGGCGGCGTGGCGGACGGCACCCCACACGAGCTTCGGTCCGTTGAGCAGCCACACCAGGTTGAGAATCACCGAGCGCAACCGGAACGGCCGCACGAAGAGGATCTCCGGGTCGCGGCCGACGATGATCGTGTCCGAGTGGTGGCGGAAGTGCGACCACCGCCAGACCGTCGGTTCGCGCAGCATCATGAACGAGGCGAGGTAGTAGACGACGTCGTTGGCGGTGCGACTGCGGAACGCGGTGCCGTGCCCACACTCGTGCCAGCGCGGATCGGCCGAACTGCCGTACAGGGCGCCGTAGGCCGCGAAGGCGGGGATCGCCCACCACGTACCGAGGCTCCAGAACGCCAGCACCCCGGCGCCGGCGAGGAGGCCGAGCCACATCGCGACGTCCCGTGCGGCGCGGCCGTTCGAGCGGACCATCAGCTGCCGCATCCGCTCGCCGTCGACCGGCGGGCTGTACCACACCGCGTCGGCGAGGCCGCTCTCGTAGGCGAGTCGTGCCCCGGGACCGGTCAGTCGGTAGTCGCGGCTCGGCGTCGGACTCCTTGCCACTTTCGACCCCCTTGTGGTCGCTCCCCGCGGCGCATTGCGTTGGAGCGCTCTAACTCTTATGCTCGACCTCGGTTGCTGTCAAGGTTGGCGTAGCCGGTTGACCCAGGGGGAACGTGGCGTGTCGCAACCCACGATGGAGGACGTCGCTCGTCTCGCCGGCGTGTCCCGCGCCCTCGTCAGCCTCGTCATCCGGGACTCGCCGAAGGTCAGCGACCGGTCTCGCCGGGACGTGCTCGCCGCCGCCGAGCAGCTCGGCTACCGGCCCAACCTGATCGCCCGGAATCTCGCCAGCCGGCGGACGATGACGATCGGCGTCCTGCTCAACGACCTCCACAACCCGTTCTTCGCCGAGGTCGCCGACGGGATCCTCGAGGGCGCCGACGGGACCGACTACCGAGTCCTGTTCAGCACCGGCCGGCGCCGCCCCGGCGACGAGGCGGCGGCCGTGGAGGCGTTCCTCGAGCTGCGCGTCGACGGAGTGATCCTCGTGAGCCCCCACATCCCGGTGGGCCAGGTCGAGGCCGCGGCCGGAGACGTCCCGCTCGTCGTCGTGTGCCGGTCGCTCCGCTCGCAGGTCGTCGACACCGTCACCAACGACGAGCGGGTCGGCGCCGACCTGGCCGTCGGGTACCTCGTCGAGCTCGGCCACCGGCAGATCGTCCACATCGACGGGGGGCGCGGAGCCGGTGGGCCGCAGCGGCGGGAGGGGTACCGCCGGGCGATGCGCGAGCACGGGCTCGCCGGTCAGGCCCGCATCGTGCACGGCGACTTCACCGAGGAGTCGGGAGCGCGCGCCGTGTCGGAGCTGCTCGAGGGCGACGAGCTGCCGACGGCGATCTTCGCCGCCAACGACGTCAGCGCCGTCGGCGCGCTCGACCGGCTCGAGGAGGCCGGGCTGCGGGTGCCGGAGGACGTCTCCCTCATCGGGTACGACAACACCAGCCTGGCCGCGATGCACCACATGTCGTTGACCACGATCGATCAGCCGCGGGCAGCGATGGGGCGGCTCGCCTTCGAGACACTGCTCGAGCGCATCGGGCGGTCGCGCCCGGCGGCAGTCAGCCACGCCGTGATGCCGTCGCTCGTGGTGCGTCGTTCGACCGCTCCACCCACCCGCTGAAAGGACCGACCATGCTCGACGTCGACGTCGCCAGCCTCGAGAACCAACTCCCGGCGATCCTCGACGAGCTGCTCACGGGTGACGGCACCGTCGCGATCCGCCAGTTGTTCCCGCCGGAGGAGGTCGCCGAGGCGCGCCGGCTGATCACGGACTACTCGTCCACCGAGGACGACAAGGTCACCCACTTCCACGGCGCCCACGAGGATCAGGTCCACCTCCAGCGGCGGGTGTGGAACCTCCTCGACAAGGGCGAGGTGTTCGAGCGGATGGTCCAGCACCCGGTCGTGATGCGGATCGTCGGCGCCTTCCTCGGCGACGCCTTCATCATGGGATCGGTCGCGGCCAACCGGCTGCTCCCCGGCGGTCCGGGGCAGGAGCCGCACGTCGACTACCCGTACTGGGACCTGTACAAGCGGGAGACGTTCCCGATCGGGATCAACTCGAGCTTTCCGCTGAACGCGCAGGCGACGGTTCTCCTCGACGACTTCACCGTCGAGAACGGAGCGACCGCGTACTGGCCGGGGTCGCAGCGGACGCTCGCCTATCCCGACGACGACGCCGCGTTCCACGCCAACGCCGCTCGCCAGACGGGGCGGGCCGGCGACTGCATCGTGTTCAACGGGATGGTCTGGCACTGCGCGATGCCCAACCGCTCCGACGCCGACCGCACCGCGCTGCTGATCGAGTACCTGGCCAAGTTCGTCACCCCGCTCGAGGATCAGAAGCGCGGCGTCCGTCAGGAGGTCGTCGACCGGGCGTCGCCGATGCTCCGTCAGCTGATGGCGCTCGACTACCCCTACCCGACGCTCCTCGACGAGGTGGAGGCCGGCGTGGCCTACGGCCGGCACACCGAGCCCTGAGTGACCCTCGTTCCGGGTTTGTGTCACCGCATGCGCCGAACTTCGACGTATGCGGTGACACAGATCTCGATGTTGGCGCTGGCGGCCGCGTGCGGCGGGGGCGGTGACGAACCGGGTCGAGCCGGCGGACGCGGTGGTCTCCATCGGCGCGACCGGCTGCCGGCGGACGCCGACGCGAGCGGACGGCGTCGTCGTCGCCGACGACCTCGTCGCCACCGTCGCTCACGCCATCGCCGGCGAGTCGGAGATCCGTGTCGTCGGGCCCGATGGCCGGGACCGGCCGGGCGACGTGGTGGCGATCGACACCGGACTCGATGCCGCCGTCGTCCGCGTCGACGGGCTGGACCTGCCGGCGCTCGACCGCGGGGAACTCGAGGACGGCGAGGCCGTGACGTTGTGGACGTCCGATCACGGTGTCGTCGAGTCCGCGCCGGCGGAGGTCCTGCGGCGGGTCACGGTGCGCACGACCGACATCTACCGCGAAGGCGAGCACCTGCGGCCCGGGTTCGAGCTGGAGGCGGACGTGGAAGCCGGCGACTCCGGCGGCGGACTCGTCGACGCCGACGGCGAGCTCGTCGGGATCGTGTGGGCCACCAGCCGTGAACGTGACGACCGCGCTTGGGCGATGCCCATCGACGCGCTCGACCCGCTCCTCGCCGCGGCGACCGCCGCCGACCCCGTCCCACCCGTCGACTGCGCCCGGTGATCCCCTGCTCAGGCGGCTCCCGCGTTGGCCCACCCGAGTGTCTTCGTGCATCCGAGTGCGGGGCGAGGGAAGGCCGCTGCAAGAACACAGAGGGAAGGCCGCTCGGTAGACACTCGGTCGGCCGCTGCATCAGTCCGTTCGACGGGCAGGCGACGCACGCCACCGGTCGCGCACTGCACGTGTTCCCGGTTGGCCGATGTCGAGCCAGCGGGCGGTATCGACCTGTTCGAGATCGAACTCGAAAACGGGATCGTTGGTCACCGTCTCGATCATCCCGCCGACGCCGGACCGCTCCACAACGTCACGGACCAGGGCCCTGGAAGCCGCGTCTGTGACCTCGACAGCCACTGCTCGGACACACAGCTCGTCGTCGTCGGGCCCGGGCATCGCGTGGATCACACAGCGAGGCTCTCGTCGCAGGTCCCGCCCCTTCGGCGAGGCTCGTGGGATTGCTGCGAACAGTCGACCGCCGGCCAGGATCGGACAGAACGGATGCAGTCGCGGAGCGCCGTCGTCCCGCACCGTCGCCAGGTAGGCGATGGTGAACTGCTGACGGTCGTTGGCCGGGTGCTCACCGCGCTGTAAGGCCGTGATGCCGGGCCAGAGCTGGGCGGCGACCGAAGCCAGCTTCGGAGCCTCATCCTCGAACTGGGACCACGTCGCCATCCTCAGCAGTCTGCCCCGCCCTCACCGACACAGGAGCGGCGACGTTGACCTGACGGGCGGTCTCTACACTGCGCCGATGACCACCGCCGACCGCGATGAGCACTCCGAACCGGTGGCGATCGCGTCCTTCGCCACGTACGGTGAGGCCGAGGTCGCCCAGGCCAAGTTGCGTGGCTACGGCATCGAGGCCGCCATTGATGACCAGATCGAGGGCGGCACGGTCGTCGTTGAAGGGGAGCCCGGGGTGATCGTGGAGGTGCGCGCGGCTGACGCCGACGACGCCCGGCGCATCCTCAGCGAGGACGACGACGCCGACGACTCTCAGATGGAGAGCTGACTGCCAGGACCGGCACCTGCTCGCTCGCCGACAACGCACAGTGCTCGGGAACTCGGGGAGGCGTGGAGTCGAGGGCCGTCGCCGGGCGATGGCCGGCCGGCAGCCGGGCGGCGTTGTAGCGTCGCGCGCCGCAACATCTCAGGAGGCTCCCCGTGTCGCACCTTCCCGTGGGTCCCATTCACCACCTCCGACTGGCCGTCACGGATGTGCAGCGATCAGTGGCCTTCTACACCGAGGTCCTGGGTTTCGAGGTTGCGCTCGACGCTCCGCCACCACCTGATGACGAGCATCACGAAGCCCTCGCCGACTCCCTCCAAGGCGGCGTGATCCTGATGCACGCCGGGATGTTCATCGGCCTTCGGCCCGTCGACGCCGAGCGAGCTACCGCAGGAGATCGCTTCGACCCGTTCCGGGTGGGACTCGATCACCTCAGCTTCACGGTGCCCAGCCGAGCCGATCTCGACGCCGCGACGCGGCTCCTCGACGAGCGCGGCGTGGAGCACGGACCGATCCGCGAACTGGTGTCACTCGGACTGTCGTTCCTGGCGTTCTTCGACCCCGACGGCATCGCGCTCGAGCTCACCGCGCCACTGTCCGATCCCAGCTGAGCGGGTCACTGATGCGAGTTGCGATCACTGGTGCTGCGGGCCACATCGGGCGCTGTCTGGTGGCGGGGCTCGCCGAGGCCGGCCATGACGTGCGCGGCATCGATCTCGTCCGTCCCGACGAGCAGTGGGCGGACCAGGTCATCGTCGGCGACATGGGCACGGACGACGCGGCACTGACCGAGGTGCTGACCGGCGCCGATGCGGTGGTGCACCTCGCCGCCATCGCCACCGAGACCGACTTCGAGACCGCGTTGGACACCCACGTGAGACTCACCCATCGGGTGCTCGAACGAGCCCACGACCTCGACGTCGGCCGGGTCGTGTACGCGAGCAGCAATCACGCGGTCGGGTTCACGCCCCGCGCGTCGGTCGTGCCGACCGAGACCCCGATCCGGCCGGACGGCTACTACGGCGTCGGGAAGGCGGCCGCCGAGGCGCTGTGCAGCCTGTACCACGACCGCTACGGCGTCGCCGTTGCGTGCCTGCGCATCGGCAGCTTCCGCGAACGGCCCACCACACGGCGGGAGCTCTCGACGTGGCTGTCCTACGGCGATGCGGTCCGTCTCGTCGATGCGTGTCTGCGCGCGCCTGACCTCGGCTTCGCCGTCGTCTACGGCATCTCCAACAACACCCGAGCGTGGTGGGATCTCGCGCTCGGACGGGCGATCGGCTACCGACCCGTCGACGACGCCGAGGTCTGGGCGGAGGAGATCGAGGCAGTGCCGCCGTCGGACGACGACGAGCTCGACGGTCGTTACGTGGGCGGTCCCTTCGCCCGTTCCCCCGCGCAAGTTGGAGGGACGGGCGGTCCGTGACGTGATCGGCTAGCTCATTGGTGCACCCTGTCGATGTGCGGACGGTTCGGTTCGGGAATGGTGCACCAATGAGCCGAAGACCGTGCCTGATGGTTCGCTCGCTCGAAGACTCGCTCGCTCACGACTTCAATGGCCACCGGGTGGTCCACCCGCCCGGTGGGCCCTCGAGGCCGACCTCATCGTCGAAGATCTCGGCGCATCTCGCGACACAGACCTGACAGACGATGTGAGTCCCATGCGCGACGACGCGCACCTCGCGGTTGTGGCGCCCACAGAACGAACAGCTCACATCCTGGTAGTCGGCATGCTCGTCGTGCTCGATCACTACAGGATCCCCCCATCGCTGATGCGCCGCAGCGGGTCGAACGGTGAGGGATCGGACGCCATGTAGGTGTCCTGGTCGATGATCCGGGCTCCGCCGGCGAGCAGCATGCGCAGAGCCGGGTTCGGGCCTGGCAGGCAGCTGCCGATGCGGCCGCCCTCGGAGGCGTGTCGATAGGCAGCGACGAGCACCACCGCCGGGTCGCAGTCGGGTGCCATCACCACCCGGTTGATCCAGCGGTCCTGACCGCTGCGCCGGGTTCGGGCGTGTACGGCGGCGACCGGCTGTCCTCGATCCACCACGACGAAGGGACGGGCCTCGGGGAGCGACGCCCAGAAGCGATGGTCGGCGGTGCTTGCGTCGCCCAGCCAGAGCTGCTCGAGCTGGACCAGGCTTGCGGTCTCGGCCGGCTCGCAGACCGCCGTCGGCGACGACGGTGGCAGTGCGGACGCGTCGACGTCGAGGTACAGGTTGGGCCACAGCGGCGACATCCCGGCGCGGACGTACAGCGGCATCGCCCGGGGGTCGGAGGAGGCGAACGTCGTCCGCGCGCCGGCGTCGCCGAACACGGCGTCGAGCAGTCGTCCACCGATTCCCTCGCCGAAGCGATCCGGCAGCACGAACAAGTCGGCCAGGTGCGTGACCCCCGTCCGCTCGACGACCGCCCCGAAGCCGACCACCCGATCGGAATCTTCGGCGACCAGCACCCGACCCGTGCGCAGGAGATGCGCCAGATACGGGGTGAGGATGTCAACGCCCCCTTTGGGGATCGTGTCACCGTTGGCTGCCCAGACCCCGAGGATCGCCCCGACGTCGTCATCGGTCGCCGGCCGGATCCGGAGCCCGGCCGCGGCCGCGCCGGTCACCGGTGCCTCATCGCTGTCCACGCCCGGCCGGCGGCACCTCGCGGCTGACGTAAACCTCGGGGTTGGCGGCGAAACGGGCTACGCAGGGAAGTCCACAGAAGTGGAACCGCCGTCCCGACCAGTCGAGAACGACGGCCCCGTCGCCAGTGGTGGGAACCCGCATCTGGCACACAGGGTCGGTGACGGCCGGCTGCGTCGAGTCGCTCACTCGGACGTCGTAGACATCCATCGCCTCGCTGACGTTGCGCAGGCTGATCGAGCCGACGTGAGTGACGACCGCTCCGAGCTCACCGGCGGCCGTCGCGACGTGGGCAGTGACGAGCAGTTGCCCGCCACGGGCCTGGCCCGCGACCCTGGCGGCGAGGTTGACGGCGGCGCCGTAGTAGTCACCCTCGACGCGCACGGCGGTGCCGTGATGGGCGCCCGCGCGGGGCAGGAGCGCGGCGTCATGGACGACGAGCTCCTGCTGCAACAGCTGCCGCAGCGCGACGACGGCGGCTTCAGGTGTCGGAAACCGCAGCATGACGGCGTCGCCGATCGTCTTGACGAGCTCGTCGTCGCCTGCGAGCACGTCGAGGGCACGGTCGCGGAACCTCCGCACGATCGACACCGCCTCCACGTCACCGTGCGCTTCGGTCACGGCGGTGAACCCGGCGAGATCGACGAAGGCGAACGTCGCCTCGACGGTCTCTTCGGTCAGCGAGGAGGACATGGCGGGCTCAGCCCCGCGGGCGCTATGAAGCCGGCTCGCCGAGGTACTCGGCGTCCGTGACGTGATCGCCCCACGTGGCTTGGCCTTCGGTGATGGAGAGGTGGGTCATGGCCTGGTCGGGGGACGCGCCGTGCCAGTGCCACTCGTCGGCCGGCGTGTCAATCGTGTCGCCGGCGCCGATGCGGGTGATCGACTCTCCGCGCGACTGCACGCGGCCCTCGCCGCTCGTGACATGGAGCGTCTGACCATGGCTGTGGCAGTGCCATGCGGTGCGGGCGCCGGGCGCGAAGTGGACCGCGTTCACGGCGAACGTCGAAGGTTGCTTCCCCCTGGCGATCGGCTCGAGCGTGACCTCACCGGTGAACATCTCGGCGGGGCCCTTCGTCGGCGTCGCTTTGGGACGGATCTCCATCTCTCCATCTTCTCAGCCCTCGACGACCTCGGCGTCGACGATGTCGCCGTCTTCGTCGATACCCGAGGTCGACGAACGCGTCGTGTCGTCGGGCTCGACGTAGATGCACTCGCCGGGGCAACGCTCGACCGCATCGATCGCCGCCTGCTCGTACCGACGCGGAACCAGCACATGCTCGGCATCGGTGATCACGTGGCGACCTTCGTGGACATAGCCGATGCCATCCTCGAGCACGATGAACAGCTCAGGGCAATGGTCGACGCACAGCCCCGCCCCCGTGCAGTCGTCCTGATCGATCCAGACTTTCATCGGGCCTCCGCGACCCGTGATCGTAGGATCTCGTCGAGCTCGACGCGAGCGAGTAGTCGCCGGCGGCGACGGAGGCCGTTCAGCCGTGAGGGCGGAGGAGGGCGATCAGCGTCCGGCGCATCGTCGCCCCGGCCCGCCGGCGTTCGAGGCCGAGGTGGGTGCGCAGGTAGTCGACCACCTCGAGGCTGGCGGCCACCTCGAGGGCGGCCGCGAGCTCCTCCCGCTGCCGGCCGCGCGACTGGCGGAGCTCGGGGGCGAACTGGGCGGTGACCTGCTCGCCGAGCAGCTGGCGGCGCGAGCGCAGCGTCGACGCGACGACGGGGGACGACGGCGCCATGGCCATCGCCGCCCGGGCCACGCCGATGATCGCCGCGTGCAGCGTCAGTCGCTGCTCGATGAGCGCGACGACACGGGCGTCGACATCGCCCTCGGTCGACGGGGCGTCGAAGAGCGCGTGGACCCGCTGCCACTGCTGCTCGATCGCGGCCCGCGCCAGCCCGTCGAGATCGTCGAAATGCCGGAAGACCGAACGGGTGGACACGCCGGCCCGGGCCGCCACCTCGGCCGCACCGGGGCGGACCACACCGTCGTCGTAGAGCGTCAGCAGGGCGTCGACGACCGCGGCGCGGCTGCGCTCGGTTCGGGCGCGACGTCCGTCGACGTCGACGCTCTCGTTCACGCCCTCACAATCACCTATTGACACTGAAGATGTCAATACATATATTGTCACCCACACTGCCAATATCGGCGCGGGAGGGAGACCGTGGGACGCAACATCCTGTTCGTCACCACCGATCAGCAGCGGTACGACGCCCTCGGTTGCAACGGCGGCACCGTGGCTGGAACACCGGTCGTCGACGGACTGTCGTCCGCCGGCATCACGTACCGGCGGGCCTACAACCAGAACACGGTCTGCATGCCAGCCCGTTGCACGATGCTCACCGGGCAGTACCCCCGCACGCACGGCGTCGTCGCCAACGGGATCGCCTTGCCCGAGGACGCCCCGACCATCGCCGGCTACCTGGCCGACCAGGGCGGGTACCGGACGGCGCTGATCGGCAAGGCCCACTTCGAGCCGGGGTTCGATCTTCGACTGCGCTGGGAGGAGAACGCCCGGGCCGCCCGGGGCGACACCGGTCCCTGGCGCGGCTTCGACCACTCGATCAACTCGGTCCACGTCGCCGCGTTCCAGGGCCGGGCGCTGTCGCATTACGGGCGCTGGCTGGCCGAGCACCACCCCGAACACCTCGAGAGCTTCGCTCCCCTGCTCGGCGGCGAGCCCGGCGGCGACACCGGCGCACCCGAGACGACACACAACCCGATCCCGCGGGAGTGGTACCACACGGACTGGGCGGCCGACCGCACGATCGACTGGCTCGACACGCTCGACCCCGCCGACGACTGGTTCTGCTGGCTCAGCTTCCCCGACCCGCACCATCCGTGGGACCCGCCGGAGTCCGAGATGCACCGCGTCGACTGGCGCGACCTCGATCTGCCACCCGGGCACCCCGGCGACGCCGACGAGGTCCGGGCGCTCCTGGCCACGAAGCCGGCGCACTGGCTGAAGTGGTACGACGGAACCTTCTCCAACGCCGAGGGCGGGCCGATGACCTTCTCGCCGGGCTCGCTCACCCACGACCAAGTGAAAGAGGTCAACGCCCGCGTCCACGTCATGAACGAGTTGATCGACGAGGCCCTCGGCCGGGTGCTCGCCCGTGTCGAGGTCCGAGGCTGGACCGATCGCACCGACGTCATCTTCACCACCGACCACGGCGAGCTGCAGGGCGATCTCGGGCTGCTCTACAAGGGCCCGTTCCACATCGACGCCCTGATGCGGTTGCCACTGGTTTGGCGGCCGGCGCCACAAGCGGGCGTGGCGCCGGCCGCCGTCACCGACCCGGTCGGCCAGGTCGACCTGGCTCCGACGTTCTGCGCCATCGCCGGGATCGATCCCGCGCCCTGGATGCAGGGACGGGCGCTGCCCGTACACGACGGTGCCGGCACCCACGAACGGGCGCTCTGCGAGTGGGACAGCCAGTTCCCGGGCTACGGGATGCACCTGCGGTCGATCTACCGGGACGGCTGGCTGTGCACGGTCTACGAGGAGAGCACCGTCGGGCGGCCCAACGGGATGGAGCGGACCTGGGGCGACGGCGTGCTCACCTCGTGCGGCGTCCAGTACGACGGCACCGAGGGCGAGCTGTACCAGGTGGACGAGGACCCGTACCAGTGGACCAACCGCTGGGACGATCCCGCGTGCGCGGCGCTGCGGATGGACCTGGTGGCCGACCTGTACGACGCGCTGCCGGCCGAGCGACGGGAGCTTCCCGTCGAGGCCCCGGCCTGATCCCGACGGAGGGACGCATCATGGACATCCTGCGCACGCCCGACGACCGCTTCGTCGACCTGCCCGACTACCCGTTCCAGCCCCACTACGTCGAGATCCCGGACGGTGACGGCGGGACGCTGCGGGTCCACCACGTCGGCGAGGGCGACCCCGACGCTCCCGTCGTCCTGCTGCTTCACGGTGAGCCGTCGTGGTCGTACCTCTACCGTCACATGATCCCGGTCCTCGTCGATGCCGGACTGCGCGCCGTCGCGCCCGACCTCGTCGGCTTCGGCCGCTCGGACAAGCCGGCCCAGCGCAGCGACTACACCTACGCCCGGCACGTCCGCTGGCTCACCGCCCACGTGCTCGACGGGCTCGGGCTGCAGGACGTGACCCTCGTCGGGCAGGACTGGGGCGGATTGATCGGTCTCCGGCTCGTCGCCGCCCACCCCGACCGCTTCGCCCGCGTCGTCGCCGCCAACACGTTCCTACCGACCGGCGACCGCCACCCTGGCGACGCCTTCCTCGCCTGGCAGCGCTTCAGCCAGGAGGTCCCCGAGCTCCCCGTCGGGCGCATCGTCAACGGCGGCTGCACCACCGACCTCGACCCGGCCGTCATCGCCGCCTACGACGCCCCCTTCCCCGACGAGCGCTACAAGGAAGGCGCCCGCCAGTTCCCCACACTGGTCCCGACGTCACCCGACGATCCGGAGTCCGGGCCCAACCGCGTCGCCTGGGAGTCGCTGCACCGTTTCGAGCGGCCGTTCCTCTGCGCCTTCAGCGACAGCGACCCGATCACCCGCGGCGCCGATCGGGTGCTCCGCGAGCAGATCCCCGGCGCGGCCGGCCAGCCCCACACCACGATCGTCGGCGGCGGTCACTTCCTCCAGGAGGACCGCGGCCCCGAGCTCGCCGAGGTCGTCGCCAAGTTCGCCAGGCGACTCCGTCCGTTGCGCGAAGTGTGACCCGAAACAGCGGAAACCTGCCGTTTGAGCTCACAGTTCCGGGCTGACACGCGCTCCGACCGGCGCCGAAGCCTCAAGGCGCCAGACCGAGCTCTCTCATGCGCGTCATGATCAGCTTCTTCACCAGGCGCTTCGGCGGCGGCTGGTGGACGGCGAACTTCAACGACTCCCTTCGAGGTCTCGTAGCCGGCGACCTCGTCGCCGAGCTCGGCGAGCACGGAGCCGCTGTGGGGCAGGTAGCTCAGGTGGTCCTTGAACGCGGCGAACCCGGCCACGGTCTTGCCCTGAACCTTGAACGCCGGCATCCGGTAGGCCAGACCCTCCTGGGCATGCGGCACGACCTCGAGGATCGAGCGCCGGAGCGACTCCAACGTGCTCCGCTTGGGTTCGTCGAGTTCGGCGAGGTAGGCATCGATCTCCTCACGCGACATGGTCCGAGTGTCCCACAGCGACGAGCCACGATTGCCCGAACGGGCAGTGTTCGCCGGCATGCGTGGCTTCGGTCCGGAGGCGCCGGTACGGTCGCCCGGGTGCCTGTCCAGGGACGCGTACTGGGCGACCGGCCGCGTCGCGACCACCGTCGCGGGCCAGCGCGATCCTTCGAAGAGGACCGGAACATCCAACGCGAGCTCGTCGCCCCCGATCGACCCGCCACTCCGTACCTCGCGTCCGGCCGCGGCCGGCACGCCAGCATCCAGCTGCAGCGTCTCGCCGGCAATGCCGCCGTCACGCGGCTGATCGCGACCCAGCGCACCGCTGAGGAGCGGGAGGGCGACTGCGGTTGCGGCGGCTGCGCCTCGTGTGGTGGTGCCACGGTGAGCCGGCAGACGAGCGCGCCCGTGGTCCAGCGGCAGCCGGAGGGCGAGGATCCGTGGGCCCGACGCCCGACCCCCGGTCCGCAGCCCGCCCCGTCCGGCGGGTCCGCGGCCGGCGTGCGCTACGACGTCAAGGAGGACAACGTCCAGGTACCGGCGGCGGGCGAGCTCGAGAGCCTCCTCGGGCTGCCGCCGGAGAGCGTGCCGCCCGGTTCGCTGGCGAACCCCGACTTCCTGATGTCGCTGCTCGCCAACACGCCCGGCGCCCAGGCATCCCGTCTCGAAGAGATGTCCGGCGTGCCCGACGACGTCGTGGCGGCAGTCCCCGAGGGCAAGGTGGTCGAGGTCGCCAGCGACGACCTCCTCGGCATCCCCGACACCGACGGCGGATCGGACTCCACCGTGCGCGACGTCCACGCCGGGGTGCGCGGCGCCGATCAGGCGATCTCCCGTGACCTGGCCCGCTTCGGGTACAACGCCGCCGGGCCCAACGCGATCGGCATCGTCGCCTTCCCGCAGTCGCGCCTGGTGCGGTTCGCCACCGACCCCAAGCTGAAGAGCCTGACGACGCCGGCGCCGTGGCTGCCGGAGTCGCGGATCGTGCTCGGCCACACGGCCGTGTACGTGCGCATCGACGGTCAGATCCGGCTGATCCGCAGTTACGCACCGGTCAGCCTCGTCGATGCTGCGGTCAACTTCGGCGCCGTGCGCTCCGGCACCGGCGGCGTGCCGGCGCAGATCATCGACCACCTCGGCGCGCCCCATCCGCCCGGTGGCCGCATGTTCGACATCACCAGCGGACGATCGATCGAGTACGCCGTGCCGAAGGACCTCGCCGCCCGCTTCGCCGGTTCGTTGCCCGAGGGCGGTGCGCTGCCGGGCCAGCTGTACACCGCCCAGCCCGAGGTCGCCGCCACGCTCGGCCAGAACACCCGCCTCTGCAACGGCCGCAACTGCGTGCACTGGGCGGTCGGCGAGGTGGAGCGGGAGCTCAAGTCACCGGTCGGCCGCGGCGGCCAGTCGGTCGTCGACATGGGTGGCGCCGACCGCGCCCGCCAGGGCAAGATGCAGGACCTCGTCACGCCGGGCCGCACGCCGCCGGACCCCATCAAGCTCCCCGACGGTCAGACCGTCAGCCCCAAGCTCGGCCAGATGCCGACGCACGTGAAGATCTTCAAGTACGGCGGGCGGGTGTTCGGCGTCGTCAGCTACGGGCTCTCGGTGTACCGGATCGCCAACGCGCCCGCCGGCCACGAGGCCGAGGTGATCTTCGAGGAGATCGGCGGGCACGGCGGGGCGATCTACGGCGCGTCGGCCGGCGTGGCCGGCTGCCTCGCGCTCGCGCCCGGCACGGCGGGCCTGTCGCTCCTCGCCTGCGGCGTCATCGGTGCCCTCGGCGGCACCAAGGTCGGCGCGGCAGTCGGACGCGGCATCGGCGGCGCGGTCGACAACCTCCTCAATTCACCGCTTCTCGTCGCCGCCGCACTCTCGCAGGCCGCCGAGATCCTCGGTCAGCTCGGCGACGTCGCCGGAACGATCGCCCGGGCGCCGGCGAACATGCTCGGCCAGAACCTGATCGAGCTGCGCGCCCAGCTCGACGTGGCGAACTGGGACGTCCGCTACCTCCCGGCCGCGCTGGCGAGCGACATGCGGACGGCCGGCCTGGCGGTGTGGTCCCGTCTGGGGGCCCTCGACATGAACGGCCTCATCGGCGTCCTGGACAAGTCGGTCGAGGCGCTCGGGGTGCCGGGCGACGTCGCCGGTCGGCTGGCGCGAGGCGTGAGCGACATCGCCCGCCGCAATGGCCAGGACTACCTGGTGATCACTCCCGACGAGCTGCTCCGCCTCAAGCCGCTCGAGTTCGCCGCCACGCTCAAGAAGTGGAGCCTCACGTTCGTCCAGGATCCCTCCTACCTCTCGGGATCGGGCGGGCGTTACGAGAACGAGGGCGCGCTGCGCTTCCACCTGTACCCGCTCGTGCAGTCACGGGCCAGCATCAACCCGGGGAACTGGGACGTCGACGGCATCCCCGCCACGCGGCGCGACGACGGGACCGAGTACGACGTGCCGTTGGACGTCGAGCGGGTCGGGACGATCGTCTGGGCACACCTGGGTCGGCTCGACGAGGAGTACTTCAAGGAGCGCAAGGACCGGACGCTCCCCGGGCACGGTGTCCCGGACTCGCTTCTCGACACCGTCGCCGACGGGCTCACCGAGCTGAAGCAGCCCGGGCCGCTCACGACGACGCCCGAGGTGCTGCGCCAGCTGACCCCGGAGGGTTTCGTCCAGTACCTGATCGACTGGAACTTCGGGTTCAAGTTCAAGAGCCCGCCCGGCCAGGTCGCCGAGACCTCACTGCGCTGGGTGCGGGCCGGCTTCAAACCCTGGTGATCACCGAGGAATTGGGACCGGGCGGGCCGAGATCGCGTCGTACGCTGCTCAGCGTGGCGGACCAGCGCGACGAGCCCGACTCCACGTGGCAGCCGTTGACGAGCGAGCCGGGCGAGATCTACACGGTCGAGGGGCGGATCCGTGGCGTCGGTGCGTTCGCCTCCGGGCTGAAGCACCGCAGCCCGCGCTCCAGCGAGTACCGCCGCTCGATGGCCCGGGTGGCCCTCACCGTCCTCGGGATCGGCGTCGCCGTCGCCGCCGTGGCCACCCTCCTGTTCTGACTGCGCCGTAATCGCGTCACCCGCGACCGGGTTCGACGCGGTAGGCAGAGGTGATGACCGGCATCATCGGCTTCGACCACCTCGTCCTCCGCTGCGCCGACGTCGAGACGACGCTGCGGTGGTACCTCGACGTCCTCGGACTGGCGCCGGTCCGGGTCGACGAGTGGCGGCGCGGCGACGTGCCGTTCCCATCGGTCCGCGTGAGCGCCGAGACGATCATCGACCTCGTCCCGGCGACCGGCGCGGTGACCGAGCGCAACGTCGACCACCTCTGCCTGGTTGCCGACCGGGCGACGGTCGACGCCATCGCCGCCGACCCGGCGACGTTCCGTCTGCTCGGCCCGCCCGGGTCGCGCTTCGGCGCCCGGGGCGACGGCTGGTCGGTGTACGTCTACGACCCGGACGACAACGTCGTCGAGGTCAGGACGTACGAGCGGTGACCAAGTACCGCGGGGTCGACGGCACCGCTGGCCCCGGGGTCTGTGTCACCGCAAACGTCAACGTTCGACGTATGCGGTGACACAGATTCGGAGGAGCCGACCCTGACGGCGGTTCACCAGCGGCCGCGGTGCACGACGTCGTCGAAGGGGCGGCGGTCGATCCGCTTCAGCGGCTTCAGCGGACCGTCGGCGGGATACCCGACAGCGAGCATGTAGGCCGCCCGGCGATCGTCGGGCAGGGCGAGGATCCGGCGGGCGGCGTCCTGGTCACCCACCGAGGAGTGGGCGGTGCCGATCCCCCGATCGGCGGCGGCCAGCATCATCAGCATCGTCGCCTGGCCGAGGTCGAACTGGTCGATCAGCCGATAGCGCTCGTCCTCCGGCTCGGACAGCACGAGCACGATGGTGGCCGCCGAGCCGGGCACGTGACCGGCCCCCCGCCAAACGGTGCCGAGCTCGCTCAGCTGCTGGCGGTCGGTCACCACCACGAAGTCCCACCGCTGGCGGTTCGACGCCGACGGGCTGCGCCGCCCCGCCTCCAAGATCCGGTCCAGGTCGGCGTCGCCGATCGGCTGGTCGGTGTAGCTGCGGACGTTGCGCCGGGCGGTGATCGTGTCCCAGGTCTCCATGCCCGGAGGCTACGACGCGCGAGCATGACGGACGGAGGGAGGTGCCATGGGCGACCAGCACTGGGAAGGACGGGGCACACCGTGGGAGCACGATCCGGGTCCGCCGCGCAACCGCCGCTGGCTCCGGCTGTTCGGCGACACCCCGAACTACCGCGGCATCGGCAAGGCGCTCAGCGGCCGGGACCTGTTCCGCTGGCACTTCGGGCCGATGTTCTACCGCGGCCGCCTCGGCGACGGGCAGGTGAAGGTGCTCGTCGTCGGCCAGGAGGGCGCCCAGGACGAGTCGCTCAGCCACCGCGCCTTCACCGGCGGAACCGGCGCCCGCATGCAGCACTTCCTCGGCCACCTCGGCATCGTCCGCTCGTACTTGTTCCTCAACACGTTCGTCTATCCGATCTTCGGGCAGTACGTCGGGCTGCTGCCGAAGCTCGCCCAGCACCCGGCATCGCCGATCGCGCGGCACCGCGGTGAGCTGTTCGACTACGTCACGGAGCGCAACGAGCTGCGCCTCGCCGTCGCCGTCGGGAAGGCCGCCCAGGAGTCGATGGCGACATGGGTGCAGGCCCACGGGGGGACCGCCGACCCGGGCCGCCTCCACCTCGCCGACGCCTCGGTGATCTCGCCGGACCTGCACATCGTCGGTGTCCGCCACCCCGGCGGCGCCACCGACGCCGGCGCGACGGCCGAGATCGTCAAGAGCTTCAAGGACGCGATCACCCGGGTGCACGGCTGGCTCGAGGACGACCCGGGATGGTTGCCCGTGGACGCCGGCGGTGAGCGCCGGTCGGCCGCCGCGTTCACCTACTCCTCGGCTCCGATCCCGTTTCGTGACCTGCCCTACGGCGCGGCCTGGCGGCTCGGCCGGGGCGGCACCTCGTCGAATCGTCGCGACGGGCAACGGGCGATCCAGCTCTTCTCCTCGAAGGGGCGCTACAACAACAGCGGTCACCGGCTGACGTACGGCAACGCGCCGGGGGGCAGCCTCGACGGCTACTCGGCGCCACCTGGCGACCTGGCATGGGAGCCACCGCGGGCGACACCCGACGAGTTCGACGCCGGGCCCGGTGCGACGTTCGAACGGCTGCTGCAGGGCGGGCTCGCCGGGTTCGCCTGGCCGGACTGGGGCGCGCTCGGGCTTCAGGCGGCGCCGTCGCTCGGGACGGGGCCGATCTACCGCGGCCGGCTCGCCGAGCCGAGCATCCTCGTGCTCGCCGATCAGGAGTCGCACGACGACATCTTCACGATGCGGGCCGTGACCGGAGAGGCCGGCCAGCGACTGCAGGCGTTCCTCACCGCCGCCGGGCTGACCAGGCGGTACGGGATCCTGCGGGTGCTGCCGGTCGACACGCTCCAGGATGCGTCGGCACGGGTGCGGGCCGCGGTGGACTCGGCCGACGTCCGCGCCCTGTACGCCGAGGCGGTACGCCGGAGCGATCCCCGGGTGGTCCTACTCGTCGGCCCGCTCGCCCGCCGGATCGGCGACCACGTCGTGCCGGACGGGACACCGGTCGTCACGATGAAGGCGAGGCGCGAGTCGGGAGCCGATGCCAGCTGGCGGGCGGCGCTGACCGAGCTGGAGGCGCTCACCTATCCCCGAGACATCACCGCGCCGTCGTTCGACTACGCCGGCGAGCGCGAGCAGATCCCGCGGCAGGATCTGCCGTACGGGACGCTGCGCTGGCAGGCGACCAGCGGCGACCGGGCGCAACGCCCGACGCGGGATGGTGCGGCGTCGTTCGACTATTACAAGATCACGATGCCGTCGTGGGCGTCGGCGCTGGCGCCCCCACCGCTCTCCTCGGCCGAGGCCGAGGCGATCGAGGAGCTGGGCGAGGAGTAGTCAGCTCGGCCACACGACGGCGTCGCGCAGCCGGCGCATCCCGATCGGTTCGACGTCGTGACCGGCGAGCCACGCCCCGAACTCGTCGCTGCCGAAGAGCTCGTACTCGGACGTGCGGATGTACGCCGACCCCGGCTCGATCACCTCGATCTCGCCCGGCGCGTTCGGGTGGAGGGCGAGGAACGACAGCCCGTTGGGCACGCCGGCGAACAGAGCGCGGTACACCGGGCCTGCCGGCTCGGACGGGTCGCGGTCCCACGGCGTCTCGCCGACGAGGTCGAACAGGGGCAGCCCGTGCCCGGCCGCGGTCGCGACGAAGCCGGCGAACTCCTCCTCGGTGACGCCGACCAGGTGGGGCACCGACGGGCCATAGCCGGCGACGGTGCGGGTGAGGAGCACGGGCAGGCGGTAGTCGACGCCGAGCCGGATGTAGACGGCGCAGAACTCGGGGGCGAGGGCGGTGCCCATGTGGGCGTCGAGGTGGGTGACGTCGATGCCGGCGGCGAGGGCCCGGTCGACCTGTGCCCGCAACTCGACCTCGACGGCTTCCGGATCGGCGTGGCGGCGGACGCCGGCGACGTCGTGCCAGAAGTAGCCCGCGTCGTCGGTCAGCCCCGCGGCCGGGGACGGTCCCGAGATCGGGCCCCAGCGGTAGTGGTCCTTCTCCGCCGTCAGGGTGAGGTGGACGCCGAGGTCGAGGTCCGGGTCGGCGGCGGCCGCCGCGGCGATCTCGGAGAACCACGGGCACGGCACCATCACCGACCCGCTCGTGATCACCCCGCGGCGACTCAGCTCGACGAACGCCAGGTTGGCGCCGTGGCACATCCCGACGTCGTCTTGGTGCACGACGACCTGCCGGCTCACTTGGCCACCGTGGATCTCGTGCCGTCTCCATCTGGGCGCGGACGGTCGCAACGAGCAACCTGGGCGCGCTGAGTCGCAAATTCGAGACCCTCCGCGCCCAGAAGGCCGAACGAGACGCTCCGCGCCCAGATGCGATGGGTTCCCTGTCGGCTCATCTCGCCGCCGCCTCCTCGATCGCGACGGCCCGCCCCGTCCGCGCCGCCTCGATCACCGCCTGCCCGATGCGCGTCGCCCGGCCGCTGGCCGCGGCATCCGGGACGTCGACCGGCGCGCCCCGCGCTGCGGCGGCGAACGCCAGTGCCTGCTCGACGACCCCCGCCGCCGTCGCGTCGTCGGCCTCTGACGCCGCGAGGTCCTGCATCCCGGAACTGGTCCCGACGCGCGTCCGCCCACGTGGGAGCGACTCGACGAGCAGCGCCCCGTCGCTGCCGAGCACCTCGGTGCGGACGTCGTCGCCGAAGCGGGCGTTGCGCGACAAGTCGACGGTGGCGACGGCCCCGCCGTCGAGCTCGAGGACGGCGACGAGGTTGTCGACGTCGCCGGCCCGCCCGACGCCCTCGTCGACGATCGGCAGCGACCATGCCGAGACCCGCACGACGCGCCGCCCGGTGAGCCACTCGGCGAGGTCGTACTCGTGCACGCCGCAGTCCACGGCGAGGCCGCCGCTCACCGCCGGGTCGCAGAACGCCGGCGGTGGTGGGTCGCCGTCCCACTGGGCCAGCCGCACGTAGAGCGGTGTGCCGATCGCACCTCCGTCGATGCGCTCCTTGGCCGCCCGCCACGGCGGCGAGAAGCGGCGCCAGAAGCCGACCTGCAGGACGAGGCCGCTCGCCGCGGCGACCGGTCCGAGTGCGTCGCCGGCCGCCGGGTCGAGCGACAGCGGCTTCTCGCACAGCACGTGGAGGCCGGCGGCGAGGGCGGCGGCGACGACCTCGACGTGGGTCGGTGTCGGGGTCGCCACGATGCACGCCTCCAGACCGGGGTGAGCGAGCACGGTGGCGACGTCGTCGAACCTCACCGCGTCCGGCCGGTTCGCTGCGGCCAGCTCCATCGCCGCCGCCGACGGCTCGGCCAGCGCGACGACGTCGATCTCATCGATTGCGGAGAGCGCGGCGAGGTGGGTCCGGCCCATCCGGCCGAGGCCGACGAGGGCGGTGCGCAGCGGGGGGGTGGACACCGGCGGGGCAGCCTACGCGCGCGAGTCTTGGGGCGATGACAGCCATAGCGTTCCCCGGCCACGCAGGCCGTTGCTGGCCGCTCGCTCGCTGGCGCTCGCTCGCTCGCATCGTCGCGAGGATGCACGAGTGACAGGTCAGGACGTTCCCGTGCGGGTGGGTGTGCTCGGTGTCGGGCGCATCGGGAGGATGCACGCCCGCCTGCTCGCCCACCAGGTGCCCGGCGCCGTCCTCGGCATGGTCCACGACGTCAACCCGGACCTGGCGAAGGGCGTGGCGGATGAGCTCGACGTGCGGGTGGCGGGGTCGGCCAGCGAGATGTTCGACGCACCGGAGCTCGACGCCGTGGCCATCTGTACCAGCACCGACACCCACGTCGACCTCCTCGTCGCCGCGGCCACGTCGGGCAAGGCGATCTTCTGCGAGAAGCCGGTGTCGCTCGACCTGGCCGAGGTCGACCGGGCCCTCGCCGCCATCGACGCCGCCGGCGCGCCGCTCCAGATCGGCTTCAACCGCCGCTTCGATCCCGCCCACCGAGCCGTGCGCGACGCCGTCGCCGATGGCGTGATCGGCGCGGTCCACCTCGTGCGGATCTCCAGCCGGGACCCGGCGCCGCCGCCGATCCCGTACATCGAGGTCTCCGGCGGGATCTTCCTCGACATGACCGTCCACGACTTCGACATGGCCCGCTACGTCACCGGCAGCGAGGTCGTCGAGGTGTACGCCCAGGGTGCGGTGCGCGTCGACCCGGCAATCGGCGCGGCGGGCGACCTCGACACCGTCGTCGTCACGCTGCGCCATGCCAACGGGTGCCTCACCCTGATCGACAACAGCCGGCAGGCGGTGTACGGCTACGACCAGCGGGTCGAGGCGTTCGGGGCGGCGGGGATGGCGAGCTCGGCGAACCCGCCCGCCCACACCGGCGTGGTGACCACCGCCGACGGAACCCGCGGCGCGCCGCTGCACCACTTCTTCGTCGAGCGCTACACGCAGAGCTACGTCCTGCAGTGGGAGTCGTTCGTCCGCTATGCCCGTGACGGCGGCGAGTCCCCCGTCACCGGGGCCGACGGCCGCGCACCGCTGGCGATCGGCCTGGCGGCGTGGGAGTCGGTGCGGGAGAGCCGGCCGGTCGCGGTCACGTAGGGGTCGGGGCCAGGCTCCCCGTCCCGCGCTCGTGACGGAAGCGCTCGAGCTGATCGCGCACCGATGGCAGCGCGACGCCGAGCGCCTGGCTGGTGGCAGGCGCGGCGAGACTCGTGTCGTGGGGGATCCGCGTCCCGGCAGGGACGGCCGCCGCCGGCGGTGGCCCCGAGCGGAGCAGCGCCGGATCGAGGCCGAAGACGTCGGCGGCGAGCTCGGCCAGAGCCCAACGCCCGATCGCCTCGCCGCCGCAGCAGTGGAACGTCCCCTGCCGGTCCCGGTCGATGATCCGCCACATCAACTCGGCGCAGTCGCTGGCCAGGCTGGGCGTGGCGACCATGTTGATGTCGTCGCGCTCCCACACCGTGAACGGCTCGCCGGCCTCCAGCGCGTCGACCAATGACGCGACGAAGTACCCGAAGCCGGCGTCCTGCGATCGGGGGAGCACCGGGCGGGCCCAGTGCATCCCGTTGACCGCTGAGATCCTGGCCACGGCACCGTCCCGGGCCCGCTCGCTGACGACGAGCTCGCTGGCCAGCTTGAGCACGCCGTAGAGGTTGACCGGGTTCGGCGGCGTCGACTCGTCGGCGCCGCCCTGGGTCCCGTCGAACACCCAGTCCGTCGACACCAGCACGACCTTGGCCTCGACCGCGTTGGCGGCATCGACGACGGCGCGGGTGGCGCCGACGTAGGCGTCCCACGCGGCGCGACGGTCGGCCTCCAGGCCGGCCGGGTCGTTGAGGATCGCGCTGTGGACGATCGCGTCCGGTCGGGCGTCGGCAACCGCCGCACCCACCGCGTCGGCGTCGGTGAGGTCGACCTCGGCGTGGGTGGGTGCGACGACGTCGGCGCCGTGGCGCTCGGCGAGGACCTTCACCACGTTGCTGCCGACGAACCCCGATCCCCCGGTGACCCAGACGCGCACCGCGCCGATGGTCGCGCAGCAACCCCTTTGGCGTCGACACCATCCAGCCGGTAGACCATCGGCGTGCACAAGGCTGTCGGCGGACTCGTCTTGGTAGCGGCGCTCGCCCTGCCGGGACCAATGGACACGAGTGCGGCGCCGCCGCCCTCCGCTCCTGGGGAGAACGAGACCCTCCGGGTGATCGTCACCATGCGCCAACCCGCCGCGCCCAAAGGCGAGCTGTCGGCGGCCGCGGTGGACGCCTCGCTCACCACGTTGGACGCAACCCTTGCCGGCACCGGCTCCCGGGTGGTCGACGAGCTCGAGTCGGTTCCGGCCGCACTCGTCGAGGTCGACCCGGCAGCGCTCGCCCAGCTACGGGCCGACCCCGCGGTCGAGTCGGTGACGCCCAACTTCGAGCTCTCGCTGCACCTGGACTCCTCGACCCGCGTGATCGGCTCCGACCAGCTCAACCGGTCCGGCGTTCGGGGCCGGCGGTTCGAGGTCGCGATCATCGACTCCGGCGTCGACCGGAACCACAACGCCCTGACCGGCAAGGTCGTGTCCGAGGCCTGCTTCTCCGAGCGCCGCGGGTGCCGGGGCGGGCGCCGCCAGCACATCGGTCGGGGCGCGGCGGCACCGTGCACCTTCTCCGACGACTGTGGTCACGGGACCCACGTCGCGTCCACCGCCGCCGGCCGCGCCTTCCCGGGCGGGCACGAGGGCGTCGCCCCGGACGCGCGGATCGTCGCCGTCCGGGTCGGGCACGAGCAGGGCATCGGCGGCTTCGGACTCACGCTCTGGGACCTCGACAGCTCGCTCCAGCGGGTCCTCGCCCTGCGTCGCAGCGGCCGGCCGATCGTCGCCGTCAACATGAGCCTCGGGTTCGGTGGTCTGACCCCCCAGCAGTGCGCCACGACGCCGTTCCTCACCCAGCGGTTGGCCGCCCAGCTCACCAGGGCCGGGGTGGCCGTCATCGCCTCGGCCGGCAACGACGGAGTCACCGGCAACATCAGCTTCCCGGCCTGCCTGCCGTCGGTGTACGCGGTGTCGGCCTCGACCGACGGCAACCGGCGGGCCAGCTTCAGCAACCTGTCGCGCCAGACCGACTGGTACGCCCCCGGCGTGGACATCGACGCCGCGTGGCCCGGTGGAGCGAACGCCGAGGCGCGGCTGATGGGGACGTCGATGGCGGCGCCCCACGTCGCCGGCGCCTTCGCCCTGCTCCGGCAGTGCGTCGGCAACGGCTCGCCGGCCGCAGTGGCGAGAGACCTCAGCGCTACCGGCCGCCGGATCAGGTCCGGGGGGATCGTCCGCCCGCGCATCAACGTGCTCGCCGCGGCGTCGCGCAACGTCCGCAACGACCACTTCGCCCGCGCCCGCCGGATCCGGTTCCAGGGCGGCGGCGTCAACATCGCCTCGTGGAACGTCTGCGCCACCCGCCAGGGAGGCGAACCGGGCCCGGGGGCCCCGCAGGACACGGTGTGGTTCTCCTGGCGGCCGGCCCGTTCAGGGCGGGCGACGATCTCGACCAACCCGGCCCCCGGCAAGCCGACGAACTTCAACACCGAGTTGACCGTGTTCACCGGCGGCCGGCTGTCCCAGCTGCGCCTGCGCCAGTACGACAACAACGGCGGCCGGGGCAAGCGCAGCAAGATCACGATGCGGGTCCGCCGCAACCAGGTCTACCGGATCCGCGTGGACGGCGTCGGCGCCCAGAGCGGCCGCTTCAACCTCCACATCGCCCTCTCCCGCTGACGCCCGGTCGCTCACGCGGCGGGGAGCTCGAACGCCACCCGACCACCGGGCGGGCCGTCGATCCAGATCCGCCCGCCGTGGGCCTCGACGAGCCCTCTTGCGATCGCCAGGCCCAGTCCGGCGCCGCCGGTGGCGCGGTTGCGGCTGGTGTCGGCGCGGGTGAAGCGCCCGAACGCCTCGTCCCGGAACTCCGGCGGGAAGCCCGGCCCCTCGTCGACGACCCGCATCGACGGCCGGCCGTCGACGCCGACGGCGATCCGCACGACCGACCCCGTCGGCGCGTGGCGGATTGCGTTGTCGATCAGGTTGCGCACGACCCGGCCGAGGGCGGTGGGATTGCCCCGGACTTGCACGTGGGTCGAGGCGTCGAGGGCCAGGTGCACCCCGGCCGCCGCGGCGACCGGCGCCAGCGCTTCGACGGCCTCGTCGGCCACGTCCGTCAGGTCGACCGGCACCCGGTGCAGCTCGAGGCGGCCGCCCTCGATGCTGGCGAGCAGGAAGAAGTCGTCGACGAGCGCGCCGAGCGCCTCGACGTCACGGCGCAGCGAACGCAGGTAGCGGTCGGGATCCGGAGCGACCCCGTCGGCCAAGGCCTCGACGGCGACCCGCATCGCCGCGAGCGGCGTGCGCAGGTCGTGGCCGACGCTCGACAGCATCGCGTTGCGCTCCGCCTCGTAGCCCGACCGCTCCCGTTCCAGCGCGTCGAGGCGGGTAGTGAGCTCGTCGAGGGCGGTGGCGACGTGACCGAGCTCGTCGGCCCGCTCGACGCCGGTGCGCACCGTGCGGTCACCCTGCTCGATCCGCCGCACCGTCGTCTCGAGCCGGCGGACGTCGCGCCCGAGCGGCACGGAGGCGAGCAGGACGAGGATGGTCGCAACGACCGCGGTCAACGCCAGCACGCCGGCGACGCGGGCGAGATCGCCGGAGTCGAGGATCATCAGCCGGGCGAGAAGGACGGCGGCGACGGCGCCGATCGCGAGCGCGGCGAGGGTGACGGCGAGGACCTCGCGGCGCAATGACCGAGCCCGCCGGGTGAGCAGGCGCAGCGCGGCGGCGGCGAGGACGGTCCCCGCGGCCAGCCCGGCCAGTGCCAGCGCGGCGTGAACGGGCTGATCGACGATGCCGTCCCACCAGCTCGCGGCGATCACCGTCTCACCCCTCGAACCGGTAACCGACGCCCCACAGCGTCGTGATCCAGCGGGGGTTCTCAGGGTCCCGCTCCAGCTTCTGCCGCAACCGCCCGACGTGCACGGTGACCGTGGCGGTGTCCTGGTACTCCGGCGCGGAGTCCCACACCTGGGCGAGCAGCTGGCGACGGGAGAACACCTGGCGCGGCGCACGAGCGAGGACGGCGAGCAGGTCGAACTCCTTCGGAGTCAACTCGACCCGCCGGCCGTCGACGGTCACCTCGCGGCTGAACAGCTCGATCCGCAGCTCGCCGAAGTCGAGCACGGCGTCGCCGTTGGGGGACGGCTTCGTGCGCCGCGCGGCGGAGCACGGAGCGGACGCGGGCGACGAGCTCGCGCGCCGAGAACGGTTTGACGACGTAGTCGTCGGCCCCGAGCTCGAGACCGAGGACGCGATCGACCTCCTCGGCCCGCGCCGTGAGGAGGATCACGGGGACGTCGCCAGTAGCCCGGAGGTGGCGGAGGATGCTCAGCCCGTCGGTGCCCGGCAGCATGACGTCGAGCACGACCAGGTCGGGACGGTGGGAAGCCAGCCAGCCGACGGCCTCGGCGCCGTCCGCGGCCTCGTGGACACCGAAGCCGTCGAGCTCCAGGTAGCGAGCGACGACTTCGCGGACCATCGGTTCGTCGTCGACGACGAGGACGGTCCCTGCGGCGCCGGACCCCATGAGGAGGATCGTACGACCGGCGCCGGCGCCGTCCCAGCTGCCCGACGAGAAGTTTCGAGAACGTTGTGCGTCGCGCGCGGCATCCGTCATGAACGCACGGCAGGCTTGTCGCCGTGACGGCACCCGTCGACGCCCGTGCCGACCGCCTTCCGGCGGCGCTCGCCGGCGCCATCGCCGCGGGCGTGTCCCTCGGGGTCGCCGAGCTCGTCACTGGGATCGCCGGCGAGGGACCGTCGCTGGTGTCCGCGATCGGGACCGAGTTCATCGACCGGTTCGCCGGCTCGCTGAAGGACCTCGCAGTCGACCTGTTCGGCACCAACGACAAGCCGGCGCTGGTCGTCGGGATCGTCGTCGTGGCGATCGCCCTCGGTGCCGTCTTCGGCATCGTCGCGTCGTGGCGGTTCTGGGTCGGTGCGTCCGGGTTCGCGATCTTCGGGCTCGTCGGCGTCTGGGCCTACCGCCGCGATCCGTTCGGCTCGACCGGCACGGCGGTCGTCGCCAGCGTGATCGGCGTCGCCGCCGGGATCGCCGCGCTCTGGTACCTGCTGCGCCTCGCCGCGCCGAGCGAGCCGGTCGCCGCGCCGGCGATCGACGACGGCGTGGCGGCGCCGGACGGGGCGATCGCGCCCGCGCCCCGGGCCCCGGCGACCGGTACGCCCCGTCGGACGTTCATCGTCGGGGCGGCGGCGCTCGGCGTCGGTGCCGCCGCCAGCGCTGCGCTGGGTCGGCGACTCCGCCCCACCAACCCGGCGGAGAGCGCTCGGCGGACGGTGACGATCCCACGCCCGGCCCGTGCGACCCCGGCGCCGGCGAGCCAGCCGTTCGCGGTGGCCGGCCTGTCGCCGTACGTGACCCCGAACGACGACTTCTACCGCATCGACACCGCGCTGATCGTCCCCCAGATCGACGTCGCGGACTGGCGCCTCGACGTGTCGGGCATGGTCGACCACCCGTTCTCGATCGACTACGACGAGTTGCTCGGCCTCGACTCCGTCGAGGAGACGGTGACCCTGCAGTGCGTCTCCAACGAGGTCGGCGGCAGCCTCGTCGGCAACTCCGTATGGCAGGGCGTCCCGCTGGAGGTGCTGCTCGAACGGGCCGGCGTGCAGCGGGAGGCGACGCAGATCGTCGGCCGGTCACTCGATGACTGGACGGCCGGGTTCCCGACCGAGCTGGCTCGGGACGGGCGGGTCGCCATGGTCGCGTACGCGATGAACGGCGAGCCGCTGCCGGTCACCCACGGCTTCCCCGCCCGGCTGATCGTCGCCGGGCTCTACGGCTACGTGTCAGCGACGAAGTGGCTCCGCGAGATCGAGCTCACGACGTGGGAGGACTTCGACGGGTACTGGATCACCCGGGGCTGGGGCAAAGAGGGACCGATCAAGACGGCGTCGCGCATCGACGTGCCCGGCCGTTCGACGAGCGTTCCCGCCGGCCCGACCGCGGTCGCCGGGGTCGCCTGGGCGCCGACCCACGGCATCCAGCGGGTCGAGGTGCAGGTCGACGACCAGCAGTGGCAGGAGTGCCGCCTCGGCGACGTGGCGAGCGAGAACACGTGGGTGCAGTGGCTGTACGAGTGGGACGCCACACCCGGCGACCACGTGCTGACGGTGCGGGCGACCGACGGCACGGGTGAGACCCAGACCAGCGAGATCCAGGCGCCGATCCCCGACGGCGCGACGGGATGGCACTCCCGCCGCGTCACGGTCGACGGCTCCACTTGAGCGGGCGACAACCAAAGGAGGACAACGTGAAGTGGAATCAACGCGCCGCGCCCGCGGTCGTGCTGGGTGCCGGCATCGTGCTCGTCTCGGCGGCCAGCTTCGCTGCATGCGGCGACGATGACGACGACGGCGAGGTCCCGGCCAACACCGGTGGCACGGAGCAGATGACCGACACCACCGAGATGATGACCGACACCACCGAGATGATGACCGACACCACCGAGATGATGACCGACACCACCGGCGGCTGATCTGAACTGTCGTTTGGAATCGACCGGATCCGGCCGATTCCAAACGACAGACGACTTGCGTACAACGCCCATGCGAAGCTAAGGCGGTGACCACGTTTCGCGTGACCTATGCAACGTTGTTCGCGGATGATGTAGACCACGCCGCCTACGACGCCGCGCTCGCCGACGCCAAGGCGACGCTCGGCCGGCAGCACCCGCTCCACATCGGCACCGAGCACCGCCCGGGGACCCGCCACTTCGAGACGGTGTCGCCGGTGGACCGGGACGTGACGATCGGCGACTTCGCCGCCGCCACCGCCGCCGATGTCGCCGACGCCGTCACCGCCGCGGCCGCCGCCTGGCCGGCGTGGGCCGCCACGCCGTGGACCGAGCGGGTGGAGATCCTCGACCGCGCCGCCGAGCTGATCTCGGCCCGCCGGACCGAGCTCGCCGCGCGGATGGCGTGGGAGGTCGGCAAGTCGCGGCTCGAGGCGCTCGGCGACGTCGAGGAGTCGGCCGACCTGATCCGCTACTACACCCACACGATGCGCGAGCACGACGGGTTCGCCCGCCCGATGGAGCGCCTCGTCGAGGCGGAGGCGACGTCGGACGTGATGCGCCCGCACGGGGTGTGGGTAGTGATCTCGCCGTTCAACTACCCGATGGCGCTCGTCGCCGGGCCAGTCGGGGCCGCCCTCGTCGCCGGCAACACGGTCGTGCTCAAGCCGTCCGAGATCGGCTCGCTGTGCGCCCACCTCGTCTACGACGTGCTGGTCGAGGCCGGGGTCCCGGCCGGAGCCGTCAACCTCGTCACCGGCATCGGCGAGACGGCCGGCGCCGCGTTGGTGGCCGACCCACGCGTCGGCGGCCTGACGTTCACCGGGTCGAGCGAGGTGGGGATGGCGATCCACCGCTCGTTCTCCTCGCCGTGGCCCCGCCCGGCGATCTGCGAGATGGGCGGCAAGAACCCGGTCGTCGTCACCGCCACGGCCGACCTCGACCAGGCCGTCGAGGGAACGGCGCGGTCCGCCTTCGGGCTCGGCGGCCAGAAGTGCTCGGCGGCATCACGGGCGTTCGTCGATGCCTCGATCGCCGGCGAGTTCTGCCGCCGGCTGGCCGAACGGGCCGAGGCGATCCCGCGGACGAGTCCGCTCGAGCGGGGCGGATTCCTCTCCCCCGTCATCGACGATGCCGCGCTGGCCCGCTACGAGGCGACGGTGGCGATGGCGCGCACGGACGGCGAGGTGCTGTGCGGCGGCGCGCGGCTGACCGAGCCGCCTCTCGACCGGGGCAACTTCGTCGCCCCGACCGTCGTCCGGGTGCCCGACGACAGCCCGATCTGGACCGACGAGCTGTTCGTCCCGCTGATCGCGGTGCGCACCGTCGACTCACTCGACGAGGCGATCGATCGGGCGAACGCCGTGCCGTACGGGCTGACCGCTGGGCTCTTCGCCGGCGAGCAGACCGAGATCGACCGCTTCCTCGACCGCATCGAGTCCGGCGTGGTGTACGTCAACCGGGCGAGCGGCGCGACGACCGGGGCGTGGCCCGGCGCCCAGCCCTTCGGCGGGTGGAAGCGCTCGGGCACGGCCGGCAAGGCCGGCGGTGGGCCGTACTACCTCCAGCAGTACCTGCGCGAGCAGAGCCGCACGATCGTCGAGTGATGGACGGCGCCCACGACCTCGGCGGGATGCACGGCTTCGGGCCGGTGCCGATCGAGATCGACGAGCCGCTGTTCCACGAGCCGTGGGAGGGCCGGGTGTGGGCGATGATGCGGGCGGCGATGAACAACACGACGATCGACCGCTTCCGGTACACGATCGAGCAGATGCCACCGGCCGAGTACCTCGCCTCGAGCTACTACGCCCGCTGGCTGTGGGCACTCGAGCGCCTCGCCATTGAGCAAGGGCTCCTCGACACCGACCGACAAGCTCCTGAACCGCGACCCCGACCGTCTCCGGCGATACCGACGTGGGCCGGGCGCTTCCAGCCCGGTGACCGGGTCCGCGTGCGCAACCAGGTGACGAGCGGCCACACCCGTGTGCCGCGGTACGTCCGCAACCACGTCGGCCGGGTCGAGCGGGTCGCCTGCGCGTGGCCCAACCCTGGCGAGTCGGCGGCCACCGGCACCTACGGCGAGCCGGAGCTCGTGTACACCGTCGCCTTCGCCGCCGCTGACCTGTTCGACCCCGCCGCCGACCACACCCTCACCGCCGACCTCGGCGAGAGCGACCTGGAGGAGCCGTGACCGACCTGACCCCGGAGCAGCGCACCGAGATCATCGAGCGCCACCTCCACGACCACGGCCACGTCGATCCCGACGACGTCGACGCGTCCGTCGCCGCAGCGGAATCGGCGGCCGGCGACGGGCCGAGCCCGGCGCTCGGGGCGCGGGTGGTCGCCCGGGCCTGGGTCGATCCCGACTTCCGGGCCCGCCTCCTCACCGACCCGGTGAACACGATGTCCGAGTACAACCCGCAGACCGTGCCGATCGCGGTGCTCGAGGACACGCCGTCGGTGCACAACGTCATCGTCTGCACCCTGTGCTCGTGCTATCCGAGCGGCCTGCTCGGCAACCCGCCGGCGTGGTACAAGAGCTTCGAGTACCGCAGCCGGGTGGTGCGGGAGCCGCGGGCGGTGCTGGCCGAGTTCGGCATGGAGGTCGAGCCGGACGTCGAGCTGCGGGTCCACGACTCGACCGCCGAGCAGCGCTACCTCGTGCTCCCCCTCCGCCCGGCCGGTACCGACGAGCTCACCGAGGAGCAGCTCGCCGCGCTGGTCACCCGCAACTCGATGATCGGGACGGGTCGGGCGCTCGCGCCCTGACGGTCAGCGCGACAGCAGCTCGAGCACCCGGTCGACGGGGAGGCCGGGGACGACGTGGCCGTCGCGACCGGCCACGGTGTCGGCGACGAAAAGCGCGTTGGTGACCGCCTCCTCGGTGGCGTCGACGGTCGCCGTGAACACGGCGTTGATCGAGTCGTCGCCGAGCAGCTCGACGGTGTAGATCCCCTCGGCCTCCCGCGGGCGGCGGTTGGTCGTCGAGAAGGCGCAGAAGATGTCGCCCGAGCTGTGGCCGGCGATGCTGCCGACGCGGGCGAGCCCGAGGCCGACCCGGCGGGCGACCCGGATGGTCTGGCGGGCGTCGAGCGGGATGTCGGTGGCGACGACGCCGATGCAGCTCCCGGCGTCGCCCCGCGACCGGGCGGCGACCTCCGCGGCGAGCGTCGCCCCGACCGGGACACCACCGATGCGCAGGTTGGCGAGCGCGCCGAAGTTGGCGAGTACGAGCACTCCGACAGTGCCGCGGCCCGGGATCACGCGCGATGACGTCCCGATGCCCGCCTTGTGCTCCATCGTGATCATCCCGGTCCCGGCGCCGACCGCGCCCTCGGCGACGGGCCCGCCCGTCGCCGCGTCGAGCGCCGCCCGAGCGTCGGCGACGGTCACGTGGCGCCGGCGGGACTCGTCGAGCCACGAGTCGTCGCACTCCCCGACCACCGGCGCGGGCACGATCTCCCAGTCGTCCGCCGAAGCCGGGACGGCGTCGAACGTCGCGTCGACCACGGCGTCGAACACCCGCCCGATCGAGGACGTGCCGGTCAGCATGATCGGCGACTCGAGGGTGCCCCACTCGGCCATCGGGATCGATCCGGTCAGCTCGCCGCACCCGTTGAGCACGGCCGGTCCGGCCGCCATCGGCCGCTCGTACAGCGCGGCGAGGTCGTCGGGGAGGATCGCCGTCACGCCGGTGCGGGCGACACCATCGGGCCCGTCGCGCCACAACGTCACGTGGCCCACGCGGACGCCCGGCACGTCGGTGATCGCGTTGTGCGGGCCGGGATCGAGCGTCCCGAAGGACAGGCCATGGTCCCGGGCACGGGGTCGTGGTGACGGAGGAGTCATCATCCGAGTGTTTCGCGCCCGGACGTGGTGGCGCCAAACACTCGGATGAACCTACGGTTCGCCGCCGTGCCCCTGAGGATGCCGGTCGTCTGGTCACCACGCCACCGCGGGCACGCCCCCGACGGTGGGTACTGGCTCGGCGTGCGCCTGGCCGGCGACGAAGAGCCCGAGCGTGGCGACGCCCTCCGCGACCAGCTCGCCGCGGCCGGGGCGGAGATCCGGGAACCCGACGACCACGGGCTCGGCCCGGTGCTCGCCGTCCACGACGCCGGCTTCGTCGACTTCCTGTCCCGGGCCTACGACGCGTGGGTCGCCGAAGGCCACCTTGACGACCCGGGACAGCCCCAGGTCGTGCCGTACCTGTTCGCCACCGCCCCCTACGCCGCCCGCCGACGGCCGGAGCGGCGACCGGCGACGATCAGGGCCGAGGCCGGGCTGTACGCGATGGACACGATGTCGCTGATCTCCGCCGGCACGTACGACGCGGCACGGTCCGCCGTCGACGGCGCGGTCACCGCCGCCGACCTCGTCCTCGCCGGAGCGCCCGCCGCCTACGCCGCCGTCCGCCCGCCCGGCCACCATGCCGGGCCCGCCTTCTTCGGCGGGTCGTGCTACCTCAACAATGCCGCCGCCGCCGCCCAGCGCCTCCGCGACGGTGGCGTCGGCCGCGTCGGGATCGTCGACATCGACGCCCACCAGGGGAACGGGACCCAGGAGGTCTTCTGGGACCGCGCGGACGTCGTCTACGCCAGCGTCCACGTCGACCCCGGTGCCGGCTGGTTCCCCCACCTGGTCGGGTTCGCCGACGAGACCGGCGGCGGCGTCGGGGAAGGGGCCACAATCAACGCGCCGCTCCCACCGGGAACCGGCGACGACGGGTGGCTCGCCGCCCTCGGCGGGCTACTCGACGCCGTCCGGGGCGTCGACGCGATCGTCGTGTCGCTCGGCGTCGACGCCGCCGCCGGCGACCCGGAGAGCCCGCTCGAGATCACCCCGTCCGGATTCGCCGCCGCCGGCGGACTGCTCGCCGGGCTCGGCGTGCCGGCGGTGTTCGTCCAGGAGGGCGGCTACGACCTCCCCACGCTCGGCGCGCTCGTGCTCGCCGTGCTCGACGGGTTCGAGCAGGCACCGTCGAGCTGAGCGCCGGTTGGTGTGAATTTGCCAGCCGCCGGCCAGCCGGGAAGAATGCTGCCGAATCCATGTCGGGCCGCCTCGCTGGGGGAGAACCAATGATCAGGCGCCATTCGTCGCTCCTCGCTGTCCTCGCGCTCGCCGCGGCCATCCCACTCGCCGGCGGACTGGCCGGTGTCGCCGCCGCCCAGGACGAGGACGACGACGTGGTCACGATGACGGTCGGACTGAACCAGGACCTGGACAGCCCGAACGTCACCGCCGGCTACCTCGTCTCGTCGTTCGAGCTGTGGACCCTGCAGTACGCCACGCTCACCGACAAGGCGGCCGACGACTTCGCCACGATCCCCGGGCTCGCCGAGTCGTGGGAGGCGTCGGAGGACGGGCTGACCTACACCTACACGCTGCGCGAGGGCCTGCAATGGTCGGACGGCGAGCCGCTGACGGCCGACGACGTCGCCTACACGATCAACCGCTCGCGGGACGAGGAGTGGATCAACCACTCGGCGACGACGGTGAACCTCGAGGCCACGGCGACCGACGAGCGCACGGTGGAGATCACCTCGTCGGTGCCCGACCCGAAGCTGCCGACGATGGACGTCTACATCGTCCCCGAGCACATCTACAGCGAGATCTCGGCCGAGGACGTGCTGACCTACGACGCCCTCGACGGCGTCGGCTCAGGGCCGTACACGCTGGAGGACTGGACCCCCGGCCAGTCCTGGACGATGGTCGCCAACCCCAACTACTACGGATGGGGGGACGACGGCCCCGCGATCGACCGGGTGGTGTTCCGGGTCTTCGACAACCTCGACGCCATGGCCGCCGCCCTCGAGGCGGGCGAGCTCGACGCCGCCCACAACCTCCCGCTCGAGTCCTTCGAGGGACTGGATGCCGATCCCGACATCGTCGCCGTCGCTGGCCAGCAGGGCAGCTTCGCCGAACTGGCGATGAACGGCATGCAGGGCGGCCTCGGCGACGGCCACCCGGCGCTGCTCGACCTCGACGTGCGGCACGCGATTGCGATGGCGATCGACCGCCAGACACTCGTCGACCGCATCCTGCTGGGGCAAGGCGAGCCGGGTGCGGCATTGTCGGTGTCGCCCGACTCGTCGTGGCGTCCGGAGATCTCCGACGGCTTCGACTTCGATCCCGATGCGGCGAACGCGCTACTCGACGAGGCGGGCTACGCCGACACAGATGATGACGGCATCCGCGAGATGCCCGACGGCAGCCGCGACCTCACCTTCCGCTACGTCGAGCGGTCGGAGTCGGACTACGAACCCGCGTTTCGCGAGTTCATCACCGGCTGGCTCGAGGACATCGGCATCGCCACCACGGTTGAGGTCTACGACGACACCCAGCTCACCGACGTCATCGCCCGGGGCGAGTACGACCTGTTCGCGTGGGGCTGGACCCCGTTCGTCGATCCCGACCCGATGCTTTCCTACTTCACGTGCGACCAGGTCACCACCGATCCGGCGGAACCGCTGTACAACGACGCCAACTGGTGCTCGGAGGAGTACGACGCGCTGTACGAGGAGCAGAAGGTCGAGCTCGATCCGGAGCGCCGGCGTGAGATCGTCCACGAGATGCTCCAGCTGTTCCACGACGAGAGCACGTACGTCGTGCTGTTCTACGACCCCGACGTGCAGGCGTACCGCACGGACCGCTTCGAGGGGTGGCTCCAGCAGCCGGCCGAAACGGGGCCGGTCCTGTTCACCAACTCCTCGCCGACGTATGCGAACCTCACCGTGACCGGTGAGGGCTCCGGCGGCAGCAGCAACACCGCGCTGTGGATCGGCGTGGCGGTGGGCGCGGCCGTTCTGCTCGGACTCGGTGGGGTGTTCGCCTTCCGGCGGCGGGCGACGCGAGAGGAACGCGAGTGAAACTGGCGCCGTGAGCGCCCGCTTCGTCCTCGGCAAGGTCGCCGGCGCGATCGGCACGCTGGCGTTCGTCCTCGCCTTCAACTTCTTCCTCTTCCGCGTCGTCGACGACAACCCGGTGGACAACCTCTTCCGCGGCCGCAACTTGTCGCGGTCGCAGATCGAGTCGTTGGAGGAGCGGTTCGGCGTCGCCGACCCCCTGCTGGTGCAGTTCGGCAAGTACGTCCGCCAGACGTTGAGCGGCGACCTCGGCATCTCGTTCAAGAGCGCCCGCCCGGTGACCGAGGTGATCATGGACTCGTTCTGGCCGACGGTCTGGCTCGTGGGCACGGCGACGCTGCTGTCGATGCTGATCGGCACGTGGCTCGGCATCCGGGCCGCGTGGCGGCGGGGCACCGCCACCGACACGGCGTCGACGGGGTTCTCGATGTTCACCTACTCGGTGCCCGACTTCTGGCTCGGCATGGTGCTGTTCGCCGTCTTCGCCGTCACGTTGGGGATGTTTCCGACCGGCGGCTACGCCGACCCCGGATCCACCGCCACCGGGTTCAGCGCGTTCATCGACCATGCCCACCACATGGTGCTGCCGGCGGTCACCCTCGCCCTCGCCTATCTCGGCGAGTACATGATCCTGATGCGGGCGTCGGTGCTCGACACGACCCGTGAGGACTACCTGACGCTGGCCAGGGCCAAGGGCCTGCGCGACGCCGACGTGCGCCGCCGCCACGCCGTCCCCAACGCCCTCCTGCCGCTCGTCAGCCTGTCCGCGCTCAACTTCGGGTTGGTGCTGTCGGGCGCGATCGCCGTGGAGACGATCTACTCGTGGCCGGGGCTCGGCCGGGCGACGTTCAACGCCATCCAGGGCCCGGACTTCCCGGTCCTGCAGGGGCTGTTCCTGCTCATCTCGACCGCAGCCATCCTCGCCAACCTGCTCGCCGACCTGCTCCTGGGCTACCTCGATCCCCGGTTGCGCACCCGATGAGGATGATCCCGGAGCTCCCCGACGCGGCGCCGGCGGAGCCTGTCGCGCCCCCGCCCGCGCTCCCGGGTCCGCATGCCGTGGCGTGGGCCCGCCGCCGCCGCGCCATGGCCGAGATCTGGCAGGCGTTCCGGCGCAACCGCCAAGCCCTGGTCGGGCTCATCGTCCTCGTCGCCATCGCCGCGATGGCGTTGCTCGCGCCGGTGCTGGCGAACGAGGACGCGCTGCGCGCCGTCAACACCGTCGACAACCCGCCCTGGGCGAGCCCGAGCCGGGAGTTCCTCTTCGGGACCGACAACCTCGGCCGCAGCGTCGCCGTGCAGTTCGTGTTCGGCGCGCGGATCAGCCTGCTCGTCGGGCTCTTCGCGACCGTCCTCACGATCGTGATCGGGACTCTCGTCGGGGTGGTGGCCGGCTTCTTCGGCGGGTGGACCGAGTCGGCGTTGATGCGCCTCACGGACTGGTTCCTGGTGATCCCGTTCCTGCCGCTTGCGATCGTGCTCGCCCGGATCCTCGGCCCGTCGGTGTGGAACATCATCTTCGTCATCGGCATCACGACGTGGCCCTACGTCTCCCGGCTCGTCCGCGCCCAGGTGCTGACCGTCAAACAACGGCTCTACGTCGAGCGGGCGCGCGCCATGGGGGCGTCGCGCTGGCATGTCGTGCGCCGGCACATCCTGCCCAACGTCGGACCGGTGATCCTCGCCAACACCACGCTCACCGTCCCGATCGCGATCCTGACCGAGACCACCCTCGCATTCCTCGGCCTCGGCGATCCGACCCGAGCGTCGTGGGGCAAGACGCTCCAGGAGGCCTACGACGCCGGCGCGATCACCCGCAACGCCTGGTGGTACTACCTCCCGGCCGGCATCGGGATCGTGGTCGTCGTGCTCGCCTTCACGATGGTCGGCCGGGCGCTCGAGGAGATCCTCGATCCGCGTCTGCGAGAACGACGATGACCGCGGCGCCCGCCCTCGAACTGCGCGACCTCCGCGTGACCTATCGGGTCGGGGACGTCGCCGTCCCGGCGGTGCGCGGGGTCGATCTCGCCATCGGGCCGGGCGAGACGGTCGGCCTCGCCGGTGAGTCGGGGTGTGGCAAGTCGACGATCGGCGCGGCAGTGCTGCGCCTCCTGCCGCCCACGGCGACGGTGCAGGGGGAGGTCCTGCTCGGCGGCGAGGACGTCTACGCGATGAAGCCGGGACGGCTGCGCGCCGTGCGCTGGACCAAGGCGGCGATCGTGTTCCAGGGTGCGCTCCACTCACTGAACCCGGTGCAGCGCGTCGGCAGCCAGATCGAGGAGGCCGTCGCCGTCCACGCCGGCGCCCGCTCGGGGCGGGCGGCCAAGGTCGGCGAGCTGCTCGAACGGGTCGGTCTCCCGCCCGCCCGGGCCACCGAGTACCCCCACCAGCTGTCCGGCGGGCAGCGCCAGCGGGTGCTGATCGCGCTCGCCCTGGCGTGTGCTCCGGACGTCCTGATCGCCGACGAGCCGACGACCGCGCTCGACGTGATGGTCCAAGCGCAGGTCCTCGCCCTGCTCGCCGAGCTCCAGCGCGATGAGGGGATGGCGATGCTGTTCATCACCCACGACCTCTCGGTGCTCAGCTCGACGTGCGAGCGGGTTTCGATCATGTACGCCGGACAGATCGTCGAGGAGGGTCCCGCCCGCACCGTGCTCGCCCATCCGGAGCACCCGTACACGAAGGCGCTCGCGGCGGCCTTCCCCACCATCGGCGACGCCGCGTCGCGGATGCGCCCGAGCGGCCTCAGGGGAGATCCGCCCGACCCGGTCGAGCTCCCCGGCGGCTGCCCGTTCCACCCCCGCTGCGACGTCGCGCTGCCGTCGTGCTCCACCGACCCGATCGACCTCCGCCGGGTGGCCGACGGTCACCGGGCGGCATGCGTCCACGTCGAGCCGCAGAGGGCGACCGTTGGCTGACGCCGGCGCCGCGCCGCTGCTCCAGGTGCGCGACCTCCACGTGACCTTCCCGACGCGGCGGGGTCCGGTCCGGGCCGTCGACGGCGTCGACCTCGACGTCGGTCGCGGCGAGGTGCTCGCCCTCGTCGGTGAGTCGGGGTGTGGCAAGACCACGTTGATCCGCACGATCCTCGGACTGCGGGCGGCCGACTCGGGCACGATCACGTTCGACGGTCGCACCGTCGGGCGGCAGGCGTCGACGCTGCGCGAGCTGCGCCGCCGGGTGCAGATGGTGTTCCAGGACCCCACCGGCGCGCTCAACCCGCGGCAGACGATCTACGAAGCGGTCGCCGAGGGAATCCGCATCCACCGGGTCGAAGGGCACGAGCCGACGCTGGTAGCGGATGCTCTCTCCCGCGCCGGCCTGCGCCCACCGGCGCGGTATGCCAACCGCTACCCCCACGAGGTGTCCGGCGGCCAGCGCCAGCGGGTGCTGATCGCCGGCGCGATGGCGCTGGGGCCGCGGCTGCTGCTCGCCGACGAGCCGGTGGCCAGCCTCGACGCCTCGATCCGGGGCGAGATCCTCGCCCTCATGCGCGGGCTCGTCGACGAGTCTGGGATCAGCATCGTCGCCGTCACCCACGACCTCGGCCTGGCGTGGAACATCGCCGACCGCGTGGCCGTGATGTACCTCGGGCGCATCGTCGAGGTGGGAACCACCGAAGCGGTCCTCGGCGACCCGCAACACCCGTACTCCCGTGCCCTGCTGTCGGTGGTGCCGGAGACCCATCACCTGGAGCCGCAGATCCTCGCCGGCGAGACGCCCGATCCGCGGGTCGTCCCGCTGGGGTGCCGGTTCCACCCCCGCTGCCCGCTCGTCGCGTCCGGGGACGCCGAGCGCCGAGGGATCCTCGAACGCTGCCGCGGCGAGGACCTCGCCCTGGCAACGGTCGGGACCGCCTACGGATCCCCCCACGCCGTCGCCTGCCACGCCCGCGCCTGATCCTCCCGTTCAGGCAAGGGCCCGGATGGTGTCGAGCTGCTCCCGGGAGAGCGATGCGTGGACCTCGACCGCGTCGACGTTCGTGCGGACCTGGTCGGGGCTCGTCGCGCCGAACAGCACGCTGGCCAGGTTCGGGTGGTCGAGGGCATAGGCGAAGGCGAGATGAACGGGTGCGATCCCCCACTCGCCGGCGAGCTCGACGAGCCGGGGCGCCAGCCGTTTGCCGCGAGCCAGGACGGGCGAGTCGTCGTCGCGGGCACGGCCGGTTGCATCGGCGCCGGCGTACTTCCCGGTGAGCGTGCCGCCGGCGAGGACGTACGCGGCGACGAGCCCGATCCCGGCCCGGGTGAGTACCGCCCGCATGTCCGGATCGCCCGCCTGGGCGTGGTCGGCCAGGCTGCACGCCATCTGCGCCGCGACCGGCCGGGGCACACCCGTCTCGTCGCACACCTCGACCGCCTCGGCGAGCTGGGCAGCCGACCACATGCCCGTCCCCCATGCCCGCGCCCGACCGCTGGCGAGCAGGCCGGCAACCTGGTCGACGACGTCGGGGACGGCGAGCGACGGCGGTGGGGCGATGGCGTAGATGAGGTCGACGTGGTCGAGGCCCATCCGTCCCAGCGATCCGTCGAGCTCGGCGGCGGCGTCCTCGTCCGGCCAGTGCTCCCACCACAGCTTGTTGGTGACCGTGACGTCGTCCCGGCGCCAGCCGGCGGCACGGAACAGCTCGCCGAACACGACCTCGGAGTACCCGGTCGGGATCGGCGCGGCTCCGGTCTCGTCGTCGTAGCGGGCGTCGTCGAGGAAGTCGATGCCGGCGTCGCGGGCGGCGCGCATCACCGCCACGCCGTCCTCGCGGGAGATCCGTTCGAACGTCCGCCACGACCCGAGGGCCATGATCGACACGTCGATCCCGGACGCGCCCAACGGCCGATGAGGGAGCGAGGTCACCGTCACATCATCGCGTCGCGGGGCACCATGGGCCGATGAGCTTCGAAGTGCAGCCGGTCGGTCGGGTCGAGTCATCGATCGCCGACGTCGAGGACGCGCCGCGACAAGGCGACGAGGGCGCCCCGGACGCCGTCATCGTGTTCGTCGACGGTGTCGCCGAGGCGATGGGTGATCTCAGCGCCGGCGACGAGATCCTGGTGCTCACGTGGCTGCACGAGGCCCGGCGGGACGTGCTGTCCGTGCATCCCCGGGGCGACGAACGCCGGCCGGTGCAGGGCGTGTTCAGCACCCGCTCGCCGGACCGGCCCAACCCGATCGGGCTGCACCGGGTCCGCGTCCTCTCGGTCGACGGGACCCGCGTGACGGTGAGCGACCTCGAAGCGGTGGACGGGACCCCGGTCCTCGACGTCAAGCCGGTCCTGGAGCCGCTCGGCGAGCGCTGACCGCGGACAGGATGTCGCGATGCTGCACGTGCGACTGATCGTCCCGCCCGAGCTCACCGACGCGGTGCTCGAACGACTGCGCGCGACCCCGGGCGTGGCCCACATCGTCCGTGACTCGGGCTCGGCGACGCGACCTGAGGGTGATGTGCTGATCTGCGACGTGGCGCGGGAAGCCGCCAACGGGGTCGTGGAGTGGCTGCAGGAGCAGGACGTGCACCACCGGGGCGCGATCACGGTCGAGTCCCTCGAGACGGTGGTATCGGACGCAGCCGCGGCGGCTGAGGCGGCCGCCCCGGGTCACGGCAGCGACGCGCTCGTCTGGGAGGAGCTCGAGGCCCGGACCCGCTCGGAGTCCGTGCTCACCACTTCCTTCGTCACGTTCATCGCGATCGCGGCGATGATCGCCGCCGTGGGGATCCTGCTCGACTCCCCCGTCCTCGTCATCGGGGCGATGGTCGTCGGGCCCGAGTACGGACCGCTCGCCGCGCTCTGCGTGGCGATCGTGCGGGGCCGTTACGGCTCGGCGGGGCTGGCGGCGAAGACGCTGGGCGTCGGATTGGCCGTGGCAGCCGCGGCGGCGCTGGTGGCTACGACCGTGTTCCGGCTCACCGGGCTGGCGCCCGACACCTACGGAATCGGCGAGCGCGAGCTCACCGCCTTCATCTCCCGTCCCGACGGCATGGGCGCCGCGGTCGCCGTGCTCGCCGGCGTCGTCGGGATGCTCGCGCTCACCGAGGCGCGGGCCGGTGCCCTCATCGGTGTGCTCGTCTCCGTGACGACGATCCCAGCTGCCAGCAACGTCGGGGTCGCCACTGCCTACGGCGAGTGGGGCGAGGTCGGCGGGGCAGCATTACAGCTCGCCATCAACGTCACGGCCCTGGTCGTGGCGGGCACGACGACGCTCGCCGTCCAGGCCCGCTACACGACCCACCGGCGGGCGGCTCAGCCGAGACGGTTGGGCGAGTACGGGACCTGAACGAGGACCCGGTCCTCGATCTCGCCGACGAGGTCACCGTGACGGGCGGCGGTCGCCCGCTTGACCTCGCGCCACTCCTCGTCGGCGAGGAACGCCGCCCAGGCGGCCTTCATCGTGTCGGCGTCCGGCCACGCGAGGAGGTAGACGAACTCGAGCCGCCCGTCGCGCTCGCCCTCCCACATCGCGACGAGGTCGAAGCCGTAGCGAGGCATGATCCGAGCCGCGTGGTCCCGGAAGCGTTCGTGGAAGGCGGCCTTGTTGGACTCGAAGATCTCGTAGATCCGCAGTTGGTGAAGCATCGCCCCGGACCGTACGCGTCCCGCCGGGTGGCGGGTTGTGTGACGCAGGGCACACCTGGCGGCGGAATTTGTGAACGGGTTCACAAGGTTGTTCGGGGCAAGTACGAACACAAGGAGTGCCCGTTGAACCCGCCCGAAAGCCCCACGTTGGGATCGTCTCGCCCTCGGTCCGTCGGCCGAGCGTCCCGTGCCATTGCCGCCGTCGCCTTGGCGGCCGCGGGACTGAGCCTGGTGCCGTTGGGCAGCGCGGAGGCTGCCGCCGCGACCACCGCCACCCGGGCTCGAGTCGTCAAGTGGATCGACGGCGACACGGTGAGGACGACGGGGGGAGACATCCGGCTGATCGGCATGGACACTCCCGAACGAGGCGAGCGCTGCTACCAGCAGGCCGCGCGGAACGCGGCCGGGCTCGCCCCGGTGGGGAGCACCGTCAGCCTGGTCAAGGTGCGCGGCCGGGACAACGTCGACCGCTACGGGCGCAAGCTCCGCTACGTCCAGCGCGGCCGTCTCGATGTCGGGCTCCGGCAGATCCGCGCCGGCTTCGGCGATGCCGCCTACGACTCCGGCAGCTACGGCACGCACCCCCGGCGGACGAACTACCGCCGCATGGACCGCCTCCACCGTGACCGCTCGTGCGTGCCGGCGGCCCCGGCCCCAGCGCCGACTCCGGCGCCGGCCCCGACTCCGAACTGCGATCCGAGCTACCCCGACGTGTGCATCCCGCCGCCCCCGCCGGATCTCGACTGCGGCGACGTCCCTTACCGGCGCTTCCGAGTGATCGGGGCGGATCCCCACGGCTTCGACGGCAGCGACAATGACGGCATCGGCTGCGAGTCCTGACGTCACCCGTCATCTGGGCGCGATTCTTCTCAGGCCCTGCGAACAATCGCGCCCAGATGGGCCGGTGGGAGCACCCTCCGTTCGCCCACTCAGAGCGAGCGAACACGACCGTTTCGGGCCTGTTCGCTCACTCTGATCGACGATGCGGGCGCGCCACCCGGGCACCTATGAGCCACGCGACCGGGATCCCGATGACCAGTCCGATCGCGCCGCCGGCGAGTGGAGCGACGTCGTTGTTCACCTGCGCGCCGATCACGCCCCCGACGACGATGCAACCGACGATCACCGCGGCGACGACTGCCGTGGTCAACAGATCGCGGCCGATCTCCCGGCCCGCCTCGGCCAGCTGCCGCCGACGGCCCGAGTCGGTCATTCGCCGGTCTGGCCGTCGATGCGCTCGCGGATGATGTCAGCGTGGCCGTTGTGCCGGGCGTACTCGCCGACCAACTTCTGCAGGTTCCAGCGCAGGCTGTACCCGTTGCCGGCGCCGACCGAGTCGAGCGTGGCGTGCTGCCCGATCCGCTCGTCGGCGGCCGCCTTCTCCCGCTCCCAGGCGGCCATCGACTCGGTCACCATCGACCGGTCGACGTCGATGTCCCACTCCGGCCCGTCGTCGGTGTACTCCCCCCACACCCAGGTGAGGTCGACCTTGGGGCCGAGCGCCCACGCGCCGTACGCCCGCTCCATCTCCGTGACGTGACGAACGAGCCCCAGTAGGGAGAGGACCGACGGCGACGCCGAACGGTCGACGAGCTGGTCGTCGTCGAGGCCGGCGCACTTGGCCTCGAGGGCGTTGCGGTGGAAGGCGAGCCAGCCGAGGAGCACGCTCCGCTCGTCGCCGTCGGCCGGTTCCGGGATACGCACGAGTTCACTCACTGGTCCCCCATCGTTCCACCGCAGGGAAGGCCGGGGGAAGGTTCGCCTCCTACGGTCCCGCCCGGCGGGAGCGAGGAGATGCCCGATGAGGATGCCCACCATCACCCAGGTCGCCGTCGGTGCACGGGCGACGCGCACCCGCCGCGTCGACATTGCCGACATCGAGCGATTCACCGCGATGTCCGGTGATCGCAACCCTCTCCACTACGACGAGGAGGCTGCGACGGCCAGCCGCTTCGGCGGGATCATCATGCCCGGGGGCGTCACGACGGGCCTGCTCAACGCCCTCGTCGCCGAGGACCTCCCCGGCCCCGGCAGCGTCTTCCTCCAGGTCAACTGGGAGTTCCTCGCCCCCACGCGCCCCGGCGACGTGCTCACCGCCGAAGCGGTCGTGACGTCGGTCCACGCCACCAAGCCCGTCTGCACGATGCACACCACGATCGTCAACCAGCGCGGCGACGTCGTCCTGGACGGGTCGGTGGTCGTGTACCGCGAGCCGCTGTTCCGCTGACCGCGTCCCCCCTCACCGCCGGGCGGGAAGGCGGCGGGAAGGCGGCTCCGCCATGCTCGTCTTCGGTGTCATTCACACCCCGAGCGCCGTGACCGTCGTCACGACCACGAACCGCTGGCGCTCGGGCTCCGTATTGGCGCTCGGACGGGCGGCCGATGAGCGGCCGCCAGAACCCCCCATGGAGGACAACGATGTTCCCTGTCGAGAACAGGCGCGGCACCCGTAGGCGCGGACGGCTGCTGCTCGGCGCGCTCGCCGGCACGGCCCTGACGTGCGGTGCCGCCCTGGCGACCGGCGGCGCTGCGCAAGCGGCCAATATCACCGCTCGCTTCAACAACGGCGTGCTGACGGTCGCCGGCAACGCCCAGGCCAACCGGATCGTGATCAGCCGCACCCCGGCCGGAAGGATCCTGGTCAACCGCGGGAACGTGCAGATCCAGGGTGGCACGCCGAACGTCCGCAACACGCGTTGGATCACCATCGCCGGCCGGGCGGGGAACGACGTCATCCGGTTCAACGAGGCCAACGGCCGGCTCCCGAGGGGGAAGCTCTTCGGCGGGCCCGGCCACGACACGATCACCGGTGGCTCCCGCGCCGACCAGATCTCCGGCCAGGGCGGCCACGACACCGTCTTCGGAATGGGCGGCGCCGACACGCTGCTCGGGCGCGCCGGCAACGACACCCTCACCGGCGGTGACGCCAATGACCGGGTGTTCGGCCAGGGTGGTGACGACCGGATGATCTGGAACCCCGGTGACGACACCGACCTCAACGAGGGTGCCGTCGGCACCGACACCGTGGAGGTGAACGGCGGCGACGGCGACGAGGTCTTCCGGGCCGCCGCCAACGGCGCCCGCGTGCGGTTCGACCGCGTCGACCCCGCGCCCTTCAGCGTCGACATCGGCACCTCGGAGCGGCTCGTCCTCAACGCCAACGACGGCAACGACCGCTTCTCCACCGCCGGGAACCTCGCCGGCCTCATCGCCCTGACCGTCAACGGCGGCGGCGGCACCGACCGGATCATCGGCGGCAACGGGCCCGACGTCCTGGTCGGCGGCGACGCCGACGACGAGGTCATCGGTCAGGGTGGCGACGACCGGATGATCTGGAACCCTGGTGACGACACCGACCTGAACGAGGGTGGGGCCGGGAACGACACCACCCAGGTCAACGGCGGGGACGCCGCCGAGGAGTTCACCACCACGGCCAACGGTGCCCGGGTCCGGTTCGACCGGGTCAACCCGGCCCCGTTCGCCATCGACATCGGCACCACCGAGAACCTGCTCCTCAACGCCAACGGCGGCAACGACACCCACGCCGCCACCGGCAACCTCGCCGCGCTGATCAAGATCACCGTCGACGGCGGTACCGGCAACGACACCCTGTTGGGCTCCAACGGCATCGACCTGCTCCGCGGCGGCGACGGCAACGACTTCGTCGACGGCCAACAGGGCAACGACGTCGCCTTCCTGGGCGCCGGCAACGACGTGTTCCAGTGGGACCCCGGCGACGGCAGCGACATCGTCGAAGGCCAAGCCAACACCGACACGATGCTGTTCAACGGATCCGCCGGCAACGAGATCTTCGAAGTCTCCGCCAATGGCCCCCGGGTGCGGTTCACCCGCAACCTCGGCAACATCGTGATGGACCTCGACGACGTCGAAGTGATCGACCTCAACGCCCTCGGCGGCACCGACACGATCACCGTCAACGACCTCACCGGCACCGACCTCACCGAGCTCGCCGGCGACCTCGCCGGGACCATCGGCGGCACCGCCGGCGACGGCCAACCCGACAACATCATCGTCAACGCCACGAACGGCGACGACGTCGTCCTCGTGACCGGCAGCGGCACCAGCGCCTCGGTCGCCGGACTGGCGGCCCGGGTCAACCTCACCAACTCCGAAGGTGCCAACGACCGGCTGGCGGTCAACGGACTGGCCGGCGATGACACGATCGACGCCTCTGGCCTGGCGGCGGGCGTGATCCAGTTCACCGCCGACGGTGGCACCGGTGACGACGCCGTCATCGGCAGCGCCGGGGACGACACGCTCTTCGGCGGCCCCGGCGACGACGTGCTCCTCGGCGGCCCCGGCACCGACGTCATCGACGGCGGCGACGGCGACGACGTCGAGATCCAGAGCGTCGGTTCGGACCAGGTGACGTCGGCCAAGGCCGTCGACGAGACCTGGCTCGAGCGGCACCCGCGCCTCGCCGAGATCTTCCGCAACGCCACCTCGGGCTGAACTCTTGGCCCCCCATCCGGCCGGACCGCTAGGTTCGGCCGGATGGAGGGACTGGCCGCCGGGGTCGACGACGTCGTCGAGCGCAGCCAGTTCTCCGGTGTGGTGCGCGTCGACCTCGGCGGCTCAGTGGCCCTGGCCAAGGCGTACGGGTTCGCCCGCCGCGACCTCGGCGTGCCCAACACCGTCGACACTCAGTTCGGCATCGCGAGTGGAACGAAGGGGTTCACCGCTCTGGCGGTGACCCACCTGATCGAGACCGGCCGGCTCGACCTCGGCACCACGGCCCGGTCCGTGCTCGGCGACGACCTGCTGCTCATCTCCGACGAGGTCACCGTGGAGCACCTGCTCGCCCACCGCTCGGGCATCGGCGACCATCTCGACGAGGAGGACGCCGAGCTCGACGTCACCGACTACGTCCTCCCGGTGCCGGTCCACGAGTTGGTGAGGACCGAGCAGTACCTCCCAGTGCTCGACGGCCGCCCGGCAAAGTTCCCGCCCGGCGAGCGGTTCGCCTACTGCAACAGCGGGTACGTCGTGCTCGCCCTGATCGCCGAGCGGGCGTCCGGGGTCCCGTTCACGGACCTCGTCGTCGACGTGGTGTGTCGACCCGCCGGCATGCACGACACCGCCTTCCTGCGCTCCGACGAGCTCCCCGGCCGCGCCGCCCAGGGCTATCTCTCCGTCGACGCGCCACGCACGAACGTCCTCCACCTCCCGGTCATCGGGACCGGCGACGGCGGCATCTACTCGACGGTCGCCGACATCCACACGTTCTGGGCCGCGCTGTTCGACGGGCGCATCGTCTCGCCCGAGCTCGTCGCGGCGATGGTGCGCCCGCGCAGCGACGTGCCGGAGGAGTCGATGCGCTACGGGCTCGGGTTCTGGCTGCACCAGACGAGCGACGCCGTGATCCTCGAGGGCTACGACGCCGGGGTGTCGTTCCGCACCGTCCACGACCCGGCACGGCACGTCACGTACACGGTGGTGTCCAACACCAACGAGGGCGCGTGGCCGGTCGTGCGCCACCTTGGGGACACGCTCGACGGATGAGTCGCCGGGATCACTGCAGGCGGCGGGGGATCGACTGCGTCCACGACCGGGCGCCGAACGGTTCGCCATCGAGGGTGGCCTCCACGTCGACATGCACGTGGTAGTGGTCGGCGTCTGAGCGCATCTCGAGCGTCGCCGCGGCCGCGCACGTGACCTCACCGCCACCCTCGCGCGGCCAGGTCACCGTGAACGAGGACCGCCCCGTCGCCCACGCCGCCCCGGGATCGAGCGTCGACACCCCGACGGTGCCGGCGTAGTCGTCGGTGACCTTCGCCCCGTAGCTGCCGTCGTACGGGGATCCGTAGCGGGTGACCACTCGCGTCTCGCGACCGAGCACGTCGTGCTCGACGCGCCACACGACGCCGTCGGCGTCGTCGGACGACACGCCTCGCCCGGCGGCGAAGCGGTGCACCGACTCGGGAAGCCCGTCGATGACCGGCAGCGAGACCGTGACCGCCCCCCGGTCGACCTCCAGGGTCACGGGCGTGGGCGGGGGCCAGCAGTTCGGCCAGTCCGTCCCGGCGACGGCGAGGCGCAACGTGTGTCCCTCGACGAGCGTCCACGTCGTCGCCTCGAGCTCGACCTCGACGTCGACCCACTCCCCCGGCTCCAGCGGCTCGGGTTCCCGACCCGGCGTGCCCGATGACGTCGCCGGCCAGACGTGGCGGTGGGTGAGGTTGAGCATCCCCCGCGTGATCAGCGCCGACGTGCCGTCGGGGAACACGTCGCACAGCTTCACCGCCACGTGGGCGACGGGCGCCGACGACCGGATCCGCAGCGCGACGCGCGGGTTGCCGAGGAGCTCGCCGGTGGCCGGCCCGTCGGCGCTGCCGACCGGCCAGTCGTAGGTCGTCGAGCGGGCGTCGTCAGCCCGCTGGTCCAGGGGCTGGCCCCAGGGCAGCACGCCGGCGCAGGAGATCCACGCCGTCACCCCGACGTCACCGGCGACGTCGAGGCGATCGACACCGGCACCGACGACGGTGAGCCGGTGCCACTCCAGGTCGGGATGGGGCCAGCGGTCGACATCGCGCCACACGCCGTCGTGCAAGGCAAGGTCGGGCTCGGGCTTGGTCGGACGGCGGACGAACACCTGCGCCGCGGCGCCGGTCGAGGGCGAGCCGTCGCGCAGGTGCTCGTCGAAGAAGGCGACCATCTCGACGTCGGCGTCGATGTTGGGACCGGGGCGCGACACGGCCGGGTCGCGGTGGCTCCACGGACCGGCCAGCAGGCGCCACGGCACCCGCAGGTGCTCGACGGTGCGGAACGTGTTGTTGCGGTAGCCGTCGGCCCACCCCGCGACCAGCATCGTCGGGCACGCGATGCGCTCGTAGCCGGTGCCGCCGGGGCCGAGCCGGATCGAGCCGCGGCGCCACACCGGGCCGTCGACCTGGTCGTCCAGCCAGTCGAGCAGCCACGCCGGCGTGCGCTCGATGCGCCGGCGCCACTCGTCCCGCCAGCCGTCGCCCCACAGCGCCGGCACCGGCGGGAGGGCGTTCATCGCCACCATGTAGATCTCGTAGTCGATCAGGTCGACGGCGCGCAGCACGCCGCCGCAGTAGTGGACGTCGTCGGTGTACCGGTCGTCCGTGGCGTAGGTGGCCACGACGGCGCCGAGTTGGGGCACCCCCTCGGCCGCCATGTGCAGGGAGTTGAATCCGGAGTACGAGGTCCCGAACATGCCGACCCGCCCGCTCGACCACGGCTGGGTGGCGAGCCATTGGATCACTGCCCGCAGGTCGGCCCGCTCGTCGTCCGGGTACTCGTCGGTCGCGATCCCGCCGGACGACCCCGTGCCGCGCAAATCGAGCCGGCACACGGCGAAGCCGGCGGCGACGAAGTGCTCGTACGACGGGCGGTAGCTCGCCGTGACGTCGTCCTTGCGGTACGGCAACGCCTCGAGGAGCGAGGCGAACGGGCCCTCACCGGTAGGCAGGTAGAGGTCGGCGCACAGCCGGGTCCCACCCGCACCCTCGATCCACACGACCTCTGGCGGCATGCCGGGCGGACCGTAGCCCGGCGGCGGCGGTCAGGCCGCGGTCAGGCCGTCAGGTCGAGGCCTGCGTTCCCTCCCGGGCCGTCACGACGTCGGACATGCTCGCTCGGTAGGCCTCGACCAGTTCCTTCTGCTCTCGTTTCGGCACCTTGTAGAACTCGAGGGCGCGGACGATCTCCGCCCCAACCTCGGCGAATTCTTCGGCCGTGAGGTTGAACTCCCCGTGAGCCTCCTTCAGCGGCAAGCCGGTGTATTCAAAGGGCCCGCCGGCCGCTGCCGCGATCCACAGCGTGCGACCGAATTTGAGACCCGGCAGTCTCGTTCTCGCCTCCGTCCTGTTCCACCTCCTGAGCGCGGGGTTCTTGTTGAGTTTCGGGTTCTTGATGATCTTGTCGCTGAAGCGGTCGACGACCGCGGCGATCGCGAAGTAACCACCCAACCGGTCGTACAGACTCGGTTCCGCAGGAGGCTTCGGCCGCCGTCGACCTGCGTCGGCGCTCGCCGGAAACATTCCCAGCGCCGCCGCCCCCGCGACGGCACCCGCGCCCTTGGCGACGGTCCGTCGATCCATTCGTCTGTCCATCTCGTCCTCCGCTTCCGTGTTGCGTGTGAGTTCCCCCGAACTCCCGGACCCGCCAATAACGACAGTACCCGTTGGAGTTATCTCGGCGCAAGACGCGGCGCAGTAGCGCCATATCGGCGCTCGACGCTACGGAGTGAGGACGACGCAGCACCGCTCCGCCGACGGCGACAGAACCGCCTGGCGGGACCGTGACTTCGTGCCGGCCAGCACACCGGCGACGAATGCCAGGTTCATCTGGCAGATGATCTCCGGTCGTGCTTGGGCGACGTGACGGAACGGGCAGTTGCGAAGGACCACCTCGTCGCCCGCAGTGGCCGGCTCATAGCCGATGACGCGAAGGGCGGTCAGCAGGCGACTGTCGCCGTTGCGTGCCCGCACCCGCGTTCCAACCTGACGGCCGTACTCGGCAGCGACGTCGGCGAGCGACTCCACCGGCGGATCAGAGGAGTCTGCTTCCATGGCCTCGGCCAGGATCTCGGCGGCGAGGTCGTACCGCCGCGGCGGGATCGACACCTCGAGCTCGAGACCGGTCGGGCGGTACCGCTTCGCCGGATGACCAACACCGACCGACCCGTCGTCGCGTTCGTACGTCGCCTCGAGAAAGCCTTCAGCGAGAAGCTTCTCCAAGTGGAAGGCGGCCAGCCTCGCCGAGATTCCGACGTCATCGGCGACCTCGGCGCGCGTGAGCGGGCGGCCCGCGGTCCGGACGGCGACGTAGGCCGCCCACCGCGCCGGATCGTCCAGCACGCACAGACGAACAACTGTCTCGTTGAGGTCGTGGCGCACGCCTCTAGCAATACCACCTCACCGCTCGGTTGCCAGGTGCCAGCGTTAGAATCGGCGCATCGCGGAAGGGGGCGCGGCGATGGGATCGTACGAACAATCGCTCGTGACGCTGGAGCGCGAGTTGCAGGGTGTCAGCGACACGTTCACCAGCCTCTCGGAGGACGACTGGCGCTCGGAGACCTTGCTCGAGCCGTTCGAGACCGGACGGCCACGCTGGACCGTGTTCGAGTTGGCCGGACACTTCGACATCTCCATCGGGCTCACCCGGATGCTGATCGCCAATCAGGACGCCGGCCAACCCGGCCGCGATCAGGTCAGCTTCTTCATCTTCCCGCGGGCCGAGGTGGCGCCGGTCGTGTACGACTACGCCTACACCATGGTGGAAGGCAAGACGCCCGCGGACATGCCCGGCGTGCTCGCCGAGACGTTCTCCAAGACGATCTCCGAGTCGCAGGCCCTCCCCGCGGACACGGTCGGGTCCGGTTACTACGCCCTCATGCGACTGGACGAGTTCGTCGCCAGCCGGATCGTCGAGGCGGTAGTGCATGGGATCGACCTCACCGACGCCACCGGCCGCGACCCCATCGCCACCCCCGACGGGATTGCGTTCACCGCCGCGCTGCTCGATGAGCTGCTGGCGAGACGGACGGTGGCCGGTCGGCCAGCCGATCTGAGCAACGACCTGGCGTGGATCCGCGCCGCCTCGGGCCGTGCCCCGCATGACGACCCGCGCCTGCCGTTGATCGGCTAGCGCCGCGTCAAGGCAACGTTTGCCGCCTTCAGACGAGCGACCGATCAGGCAGAGCTGGTGCGTTGTCTCTGTCGCTGTCTCGATCTGGGCGCGGACAGTCCCATCGAGCCATCTGGGCGCGCAGTGTCCCAGATCTGCGACTGTCCGCGCCCAGAAGCGTCACTGAGACACTGCGCGCCCAGATCGAGTGGCCGCGCAGAGCGACAGAGCGGCGTGCGGCCGCACGGGGGCGGCGGCGAGTCGAACACCCGAAGGTTCACTGACGCGGCACTAGCAGGGTCCTAGGTGGTGGTGCCCTGGCCGTCCGAGCCTCGGGGATCAGCATCACCGCGGCGATCAGGAAGCACACCGCACCGGCGACGGTGCCGCCGTTGTCCAAGCGCAGGCTGGTCACGTTGCCGGTGTCCGGGTTGGTGTAGGCGCCGATGGCGGAGAGGCCGAAGAACACCGACCCGAGCAGGTTGAGTACCACGATCCACCACGAGAGCTCACGCACCTTGAGCCGTCCGAGGCTGTGGCACACCTCCGCCCAGGCGAGGTAGCTGGCCACGAGGAAGCAGATCGAGCCGATGACGTCGGGGCGCCACACGAGTCGGTTCTCCTCGCTGACCGACCAGTTCTCGTGGAGGGCGAGCAACGTCATCACGTTGAAGTAGACGGTGCCGATCAACTGGATCGCCGTCGCCCACCAGTCGATCGACCGCGGACGCCAACCGGCCACCCGGAACCGGTGGCGGTGGGCCGGCTCGGCGGCCACGGCACCCGGGCTGTTCACCGCCTCGAGGAAGCTCAGATAGGCCGCGCAGGTGAAGAAGATCGATCCGACGAAGAACGTCAGGCCGTCGACCCGGGGCGACACCCGGTCGAGGTAGACGGGCAGCGCACCGACCGCGAAGCAGATCGACCCGACGGCGAACAGGCCCGAGATCCACCACGTCCGGCGCGGAACTCCGAGCCGGGTGACCACGGGAGCCCGAGCACCCGTCGGTACCTGAACGAGGCGCACGCCCTGGCTCTTGCGATGCCGACGCGAGGTCCACTCCACTTCCACACCGTCGGATCGCCGGTACCTCGCGCGCGTGACGAACGGTCCCGGTCCCTCGGCATCGACGAGCTCCCAATCCACAGGGGCGGCGGGCAGCCGCGCTTGCTCGTCGCCGCTGACCGTGGTGACCGACACACACCACTCTCGCACCGGCTCAGACGTGACCGAGCAGCCGGTCGAGCGGTCGGGGCACCTGGTCGAGATCCAGAGCCTCGACGAGGAGGCGGGCGTAGCGGAGCTTGCGTCCGCTGCGGGTGCCGATGAAGCGCCGCAGCTGGGCCTCCACGGTCCGCCCCTGCTGCGCCGGCTGCTGCTGCAGGGTGCGCAACGACCTGAGCTCGCCCTCGGCGTCGATGACCTGCTCGACACGGACGACGCCGAGGGCTCGGATCAGCTCGTCCTCGAGGTCCGCCTCGCAGACATAGAACCCGAGGCGCTCCATCCCGGCTCGGTCCAGGTCGGAGCCCAGCCCGGCGCGTTCGAGGCTGCGCCGGACGTCGACCTCCTCCCTGGCGTCGCACAGCCCGGCCAGCCTGACGTCGAGCCCGGCCGGACCGAAGCGCGCGAGGTGGGTACCGATGGACCTCGCCCCGCCCATCGCCACGACGGTCACGCCCTCGGCGCTCAGGTCCCGCCCGCGCCGGACGGCCAGCGTCTCGACCGCCTGCTGGTCGCTGGCGCCCTCGACGAGCACGGCCGAGCGCAACTCGCACGGGGCCGGTGCTGAGCTACTCGCGGGCGCCGTCGCCTCCGGGCCGCCAGAGCGTCGTCGCGAGATCGCGCTCGCGGTACTCCTCGATCACCGCGACCTCGACGTCGATCTTGGCGTGGTCCTTGACGATGCACGCCGCCGAGGGCAGGTCGGCGGCGTCGAGCCACGTCTCGGACGACCACAACCCGGCGCGGCGGAGCGCCTTGGCGCAGTGGATGTAGGCCTCGTCCACCGTCACGACGACCACGACGCGAGCCGCCCGGCCACCGACCGCGAAGCGCTCGCGGAGCTCCGGATCGACGACGAGTTCGGCGCGGCCGTTCACCCGGAGCGTCTCGTCGAGCCCGGGGATCAGGAACAGCAGGGCGACGCTGTCGTTGGCCACCAGGTTCTGGAACGAGTCGAGCCGGTTGTTTCCCGAGAAGTCCGCCCACGCCAGCCGCTTGTCGTCGAGCACCTGGACGAACCCGGGCGACCCACCCTTGGGCGACCCGTCGCACACCCCGTCGGCGTTGGCGGTCGACAGGACGAAGAACGGTGCCTTGGCGATGAAGTCGACACAGTGGGCGTCGAGACGGTGGATCACCTTGTCGACCGGCGCTCCGGCCGGCGGGCGGTAGATGCCGCGCAGATCCTCGACAGACGTCAGTTGCATCGCACCAGTCTTACCGGCCGCACGGCGTGGCACGGGGTCGAATCCGGCTGCCAGGTCGTCGAGCCGACGTGTGATCATCGGCCGATGCCGGACACCTTTCCCGCCCTCCGTGCCGTGGTGCTCGACGCGACCGATGCCCGGGCGGTCGCCGAGTTCTACCGGGCCCTGCTCGGCTTCGAGTACCGGTCCGGCGACGAGCTCCCGCCGGCGGGGCAGCCCGACCCGCACGGGGAGGACTGGCTCGTGCTCCGCGATCGGAGCGGCGAGGCGCGCCTCGCCTTCCAACATGTCGCCGAGCTGCCGCCGCCGACCTGGCCCGACCCGCAGGTGCCGCAGCAGCTCCACCTCGACCTGACCGTCCCCGACGTCGACGAGCTCGCCGTCCAGCGCGACCGCGCGCTGTCCCTCGGTGCCGCCGTGCTCCAGGACCGCTCGACCGACCCGGACGAGCCGCTCTACGTCCTCGCCGACCCGGCCGGCCATCCGTTCTGCATCTTCGTCTCCCCGGACCATCCCCGGGCCGCCGACGCCGGTTCCTAGGCTCGTCACGTGCCCGCCGAGATCGAACCCCCGGAGCTCGCCCGCCTGGTCGACGTCGCCGAGCATCCCCACACCGAGGACTGGAGCTTGCGGGGCGCGCTCGTGCGCTACGCCCAGCCGCAGCCGCAACGGGTGAACGACCTGCTCGATCTCGTCCGGCGCACCGAGTGGGCGCTCGGTCGCCATAGCGCGGTACTCCATCGTGACGGCGCCGTGTTGTGGGCGTTGCACGAAGGTGGCAGCCCATCGAGCGATCCGGAACACGCCCGGATCCTCGGGCTCCTCGGCGTCGCCGAGGAGCTCGACCGCATCGGCGATGTGCTCGCCGGCTGGGCGGTCGACATCTCCGGTGAGCCTCCCGATGCCGCGGTCGACGCCACCATCGCCGAGGTCGGCGAGCGCCTCGAAACCCTCGGTGTGCCCCGCGAGGAGCGCACGCCGCCTCGGGGGCGCGGCCAGTAGCGTCGCGCCGTGATCCCGACCCTCCCCCGCGACGCGTACGTGGCGGACCACGTCTGGGTCGACGAGCGGGAGCGAATCTTCGCCCACCAGTGGTTCGTCGTCGGGCGGGTCGACGACGTCGCGACACCCGGCGACTACCTGCGCGCCGACGTGGCCGGCGAACAGGTGCTGGTGGTCCGGGGCGAGGACGGCGCGCTCACCGCCTTCTACAACGTCTGCCGCCACCGTGGCACCGAACTCGTCGACCTCGGCGCGCCCGACCGCGGTCGCTTCGAGCACGTCATCCGCTGCCCGTACCACCAGTGGACCTACGGGCTCGACGGGCAGGTCCGGCGGCGCCCGTTCCTCGCTCCGGGCGACGACGACGGCGCCGGGCTCGAGCTGTACCCCGTCGGCGTCGACACGTGGGGCGGGTTCCTGTTCGTGCACCTCTCCCCCGCCGAGGCGGATCCGCTCGCCACCCAGCTCGGGCCGGTGGTCGACCGGGTCCGGCGGTACCCACTCGCTGAACTGCGCCGCGGGACGACGCTCTCGTACGACGTCGGCGCCAACTGGAAGGTGATCGCCGAGAACTACAACGAGTGCTACCACTGCGGTCCGGTCCATCCCGAGCTGTGCGAGCTGATTCCCGCGTTCCGCCGTGGCGGGTCGGGACTCGAGTGGGCCGATGGGATCCCCCACCGCGACGGGGCGTGGACGTTCACGACGAGCGGGACGTCCGCGAGAGCGCCGTTCCCCGGGCTCGACGAGAGCGAGCGGACGCGGCACAAGGGCGAGCTGGTCTACCCCAACCTGCTGCTCAGCCTGGCCGCCGAGCACGTCGCCACCTTCACCCTGCGTCCGGCCGGGCCGGCCAGGACAGTGGTCGTGTGCGATCTCTTGTTCCACCCCGACGAGATCGAGCGGGCGACGTTCGACCCGTCCGACGCCGGCGACCTGTGGGACCTCGTCAACCGCCAGGACTGGGCGATCTGCGAGAGCGTCCAGCGGGGCACCTCGTCGCGGGCGTGGCAGGGCGGGTGGTTCGCCCCGATGGAGGACGACTCCGCCGACATCTCGCGCTGGTACCGGCGGGCGATGGGCGACCTGTGAACATCGCTGTGGTGGGCCTGGGCGGCCTCGGCTCGGCTGCGGCGTACTGGCTGGCGCGGCGCGGCGCCGTGGTCACCGGGTTCGAGCAGTTCGAGCTCGGCCATGTGCGCGGGGCGTCGCACGACCGCTCCCGCATCATCCGGCGGACCTACCACACGCGCGGCTACGTCGAGCTGACCGGCGGCGCGTACGACGCGTGGGAGGCGGTCGAGCGGGAGATCGGCCAGGACATCGTCACCCGCACCGGCGGGATCGATCTGTTCCCCCCGAACGCGGCAATCGACCACCGCACCTACACGACGAGCCTCGCCACCGCCGGGGTGCCGTTCGACTGGATCGACAGCGAAGAGATCCGGCGGCGCTGGCCGGCACTGGCCGGCCCGGCGATCGACGGTGCCACGGCGATCTTCCAGGCGGACACCGGCATCGTCCCCGCCGATCGGGCGACCGGGATCCTGCAGCGCCTCGCGCGGGCCCGCGGTGCCCGGCTCGTCGCGCAGACGCCGGTGACGGCGATCCGGCCGGTCGCTGGCGCGGTCGACGTCGTCACCGACCGGGCGACCGAGCGGTTCGACGCCGTCGTGCTGGCGTGCGACGGGTGGGTGAACGGGCTGCTCGCCCCGCTCGGTCACGACATCCCGCTCGTCGTGCTGCGCGAGCAGGTCAGCTACTTCCCCGCCGCCGACCTCGCCCCGTTCCAGCCCGGGCGGTTCCCGGTGTGGATCTGGATGGACGACCCGTGCTTCTACGGGTTCCCCGTCTACGGCGACGTCACCACGGTCAAGGCGGCCGAGGACTGCGGCGGTCCCGAGGTGGACCCGAACACCCGCACGTTCGACCCCGACCCCGATGCGGAGGCGCGGGTGGCCGGGTTCATGCACCGGCTGGTCGGTGACGCGCTCGCCGGGGCGCCGCAGTCCACGACGTGCCTCTACACGCTGACCGCCGACCGCGACTTCGTCCTCGACCGCCTGCCGGACCATCCCCAAGTGCTCGTCGCCCTCGGCGCCGCCCACGGCTTCAAGTTCGCCTCGTGGTTCGGGCGGGCCCTCGCCGAGCTCGCCCTCGACGGCGGCACCCCCGACGACATCTCCCCGTTCTCGATCACCCGCCCCGGGCTGCGGGCGCCGGCCGGCCGCGAGGCCTGGCTCGTCTGACGTTACGGGCGGTAGACGCCGAAGACGTCGCGCAGGGCGTCGCTCACCTCACCGAGGGTGGCGTTGGCCCGCAGCGCCTCCTTCATCGGGTAGAGCAGGTTCTGCGTGCCGCGGGCAGCGGTCCGCACGTCCTCCAGCCGGGCGGCGACGGCGCCGGCATCCCGATCGGCCTTGAACTCGGCGAGGCGCTCGCGCTGGCCGGCCTCGACCGCGGGGTCGATCGGGAACGGAACCGGTTCAGGCTCCTCCTCGACCCGGAACCGATTGAGCCCGACGATCACCCGTTCACCGTCGTCGATCGACTTGGTGTACTCGTAGGCCGCCTGGTCGATCTCGTCCATCTGGTATCCGGCCTCGATCGCGGCCACCGCCCCGCCCATCGCGTCGATGCGCTCGATGTACTCCCACGCCCGCCGCTCGACCTCGTCGGTGAGCGTCTCGACAAAGTACGACCCGGCCAGCGGGTCGGCCGTGTCGACGACACCCGACTCGTACCCGATGACCTGCTGGGTGCGCAGGGCGATGCGGGCGGCCTCCTCGGTCGGCAGGCCGATCGCCTCGTCGTACCCGTTGGTGTGCAGGCTCTGGGTCCCGCCGAGCACGGCCGCCAACGCCTGCACCGACACCCGCACCACGTTGTTCAGCGGCTCCTGGGCGGTGAGCGTCGACCCGCCGGTCTGGGTGTGGAAGCGGAGCAGCTTGCTCGACTCCTTCTCGGCGCCGAAGCGCTCGCCCATCAGCCGGTGCCACATCCGCCGGGCGGCGCGGAACTTGGCGACCTCCTCGAAGAAGTTGTTGTGACCGTTCCAGAAGAACGAGAGCCGGGGGGCGATGTCGTCCACCGCCAGCCCGGCGTCGATCGCCGCCTGCACGTAGGCGATCGCGTTGGCGAGGGTGAAGGCGATCTCCTGCACCGCCGTGGACCCGGCCTCGCGGATGTGGTAGCCGGAGATCGAGATCGTGTTCCACTTCGGCACGTCCGCCGCGCAGTAGGCGAAGACGTCGGTGATGACCCGCATCGACGGGCGCGGTGGGTAGACGTAGGTGCCGCGGGCGATGTACTCCTTGAGCAGGTCGTTCTGGATCGTGCCGCTGATCGCCGTCGCCGGCACCCCCTGCTCGTCGGCGACCAGCTCGTACAGGAGCAGCAGGATCGACGCCGTCGAGTTGATCGTCATCGACGTGGTCACCTGGTCGAGGGGGATCCCGTCGAGCAGGCGCCGCATGTCGGCGATCGAGTCGATCGCCACGCCCACCTTGCCGACCTCGCCCTCGGCCCGGGGGTGGTCGGAGTCGAAGCCCATCTGGGTGGGCAGGTCGAACGCGCACGACAGGCCGGTCTGGCCGTGCTCGAGCAGGAACTTGAACCGGGCGTTGGTCGACTCGGCGGTGCCGAACCCGGCGTACTGGCGCATCGTCCACAGCCGCCCGCGGTACATCGACGGGTAGATCCCCCGGGTGTACGGCGGGCGGCCGGGCTCGCCCAGTTGGGTCTCGGGGTCCCACCCGGCGAGGTCGGCGGCGGCGTACAGCGGCTTGACCTCGATGCCGGAGTCGGTCTGCCGATGATTCTCGGGTCCGGCCACAGTCTGAGCGTACGCACTGGAAGCCGTCCCGCCCGGGTCGTCTACATTCTTCCAAACAGGAACACAGGAGAATCGCCATGGCCACCGATGCCCTGCCCGACTTGCCCGTCTTGCTCGCCGTCGGCACCCGCAAGGGCCTCTTCCTCGCCCGCAGCGACGACGACCGGAAGACCTGGTCGGTCAGCCCACCCCAGCTCCCGATGCAGGAGGTCTCGGCGATCGGAATCGACACACGCGACGGCGGCTGCCGGGTGCTCGCCGGCTCGATGAGCTGGCACTGGGGCCCGACCGTCGTGCACTCCGACGATCTCGGCGAGACGTGGAGCGAGCCGGAGGAGGGGGCGATCAAGTTCCCCGAGTCGACCGACGCCGCGCTGGCCCGGGTGTGGCAGCTCCGCCCCGCGCCCGCTGCGCAGCCCGGTGTGGTGTGGGCGGGCACCGAACCCGCCGCGCTGTTCCGATCCGACGACGGCGGCGAGCACTTCTCCCTCGTCGAGGGGCTCTGGGATCACCCGCACCGCCCGAGCTGGGAGCCCGGTGGTGGCGGCCAGTGCCTGCACACGGTCGTCCCGCACGCGGACGACCCTGACCAGGTCCTCGTCGCGATCTCGGCCGCCGGCGTCTACCGGACCACCGATGGTGGCAAGAGCTGGGAGGCGTCGAACGCCGGCATCTGTGCCCGGTTCCTCCCCGAGGGCGAGCAGTACCCCGAGTTCGGCCACTGCGTGCACAAGGTGTCCGGGCACAGCAGCCGGCCCGAGCAGCTGTTCCTGCAGAACCACGGCGGCGTCTACCGCAGCGACGACGGTGGGGCGTCGTGGAGCGAGATCGCCGACGGGCTGCCGTCCGACTTCGGGTTCGCGATGGTGACCCATCCGCACCGCGCCGGCGTCGCCTACGTCGTCCCGCTCGTCGCCGACGTGCACCGGAACCCACCTGACGACCGCCTCCAGGTGTGGCGCACCGACGACGCCGGCGAGTCGTGGCACCAGACCTCAGCGGGACTGCCCGAGGAGCCGGTCTACAGCTCGGTGCTGCGCGACGCGGTGTGCGTGGACGACGCCGAGTCCGCCGGCGTGTACGTCGGCACGCGGACCGGTGAAGTGTTCGCCAGCCGGGACGAGGGCGAGTCGTGGGGCTCGGTCGTCCGCCACCTGCCCGACGTGCTCTGCGTCCGCGCCGCCACCATCCCGACCGGATGAACGTCGTCGTCCGCGTCCCGACGCCGCTGCGGTCCTACGTGGACGGCAACGGCAAGCTCGACGTCGACCTCGCCGGCGGGGCCACGGTCGGCGACCTCCTCGACCGGCTCGCGACGGAGTGGCCGGCGCTCGAACGCAGGATCCGCGACGAGCGGCGGGTGCTGCGCCAGCACGTCAACGTGTTCGTCGGCGCCGACAACGTGCGCGACCTCGACGAGCAGGTGACGGTCCTCGAGGACGGCGCCGAGGTCAGCGTGATCGGCGCGATCTCCGGCGGTTAAGGGCCCGAATCGGCTCAGCGGGCGGCGACCACGGCGACCTCGACGCGCCACTCGGGTCGGACCAGCGCGGGGACGGTGACGAGGGTCGAGGCGGCGAGGTGGCCGCCGAGAAAATTGTCGCGGGCGGCCATGATCGGCGTCAGCGGCTCGCCGGCCACGACGTACGTGGTCATCGAGACGACGTCGGCGGGCTCCATGCCGGCCGCCTCGAGGATCGCTCCGATGTTCTCCCACACGACCTCCGCCTGCTCGGCAACCGCGTCGGGGACGGTGCCGTCGGGCCGGACGCCTACGACTCCCGCCGTGTGGAGCAGCCGGGCCGGCGCCTCACTGAGCACGGCGTGGGCGTAGTTCGCCGCCGGCGGCGCAATGTGAGGCGGAGCGATCTGGTGGTTCATGGCTTGATCATGTCACATCCCATCGATATGGTGACTGACATGCCCACCATGAAGGTCACCGCGAGCGGGCAGATCTCGCTGCCGGCGGAGATTCGCCGCCGCTGGGCGGTGAGCCGCGTTCGTCTGGTCGACCACGGCGACCACGTCACCCTCGAGCCGATCCCCGACGACGTCTTCGCCGCCACGTTCGGTCTGTTCGCCGGGCCGGGCCCGACGACCGATGAGATGCGACAGATGGAGCGCGAGGCGGACGCCGAACGCGAGGAACGACGGTATGGCCACCTTCGACGCCGCCCCGCTCGCCGCCGTCCTGCTCGGTGAGACCGGCGGGTTGGCGAGCGGGCGCATGCTCGCCGATCCCGGGCATGCCATTTGCGCCGTAAACGCGGCCGAAGTCGTCGACACCGTGAGCCGGGCTCGTGGCCGACCGGCGCGAATGGTGGCGTCGGCATTCCAGCTCTGGACCGAGGCCGGCCTTCGCGTCGTTCCCCTCGACTGGAGCCGGGCCGTCCGTGCCGCGGACCTGCGATCGACGCACTACCACCGGACGCGATGTCCCGTCTCGCTGGCGGACTGCGGAGCGATCGCCCTCGCCGAGCAACTCGGCGACGAGCTCGTCACGTCGGATGGTCCGATGATCCGTCTCGCCCGCGAGCTCGGCGTCGCCGTGCTCCCCGTGCCTGACTCGTCCGGGCGAACCCCCAAGTAGCCTCGTTTCATGACTATTCGCAGCGTTCCCCGGCCACGCCGTATGCCGCCTGCGCAGTGGCTGGCCGCTCGTTCGCTGGCGCTCACTCGCTCGCACTCTCAGAGGTGATCCGATGCTTCAGACCGACATCCCCACCATCGACGGCGTCGAGGTGACGGCCAAGCAGGTGTCGCTCCAGGGTCCCCCGACGTTCGCGACGGTCGAGGAGGAGCGCCTCCACCGCAAGCAGAAGCTCGCCGGCGCCCTGCGCATCTTCGGGCGCTTCGGGTTCGGCGAGGGCGTCGCCGGCCACATCACCGTGCGCGACCCGGAGTTTCCCGACCACTTCTGGGTCAACCCGTTCGGCAAGAGCTTCCGCCACATGCGGGTCAGCGACCTGATCCTCGTCAATCACTCCGGCGAGGTCGTCTACGGCACCCAGGCGGTGAACCGGGCCGCCTTCGTGATCCACTCGGCGATCCACCAGGCCCGTCCCGACGTCGTCGCCGCCGCCCACTCACACTCGCTCCACGGCAAGGCGTTCGCCTCCCTCGGCATCCCGCTCGACCCGATCACTCAGGACGCGTGCATCTTCTACGAGGACCACACGGTGATCGCCGTCCAGGGCGGCGCGGTCGTGTTCGAGGTCGAGGCGGGCAAGGAGCTCGCCGCCGCGTTCCCGTCCGGCAAGGCGGCGGTCCACCAGAACCACGGCCTGTTCACCGTCGGCCAGACCGTCGACGAGGCGGTGTTCTGGTTCGTGACGATGGAGCGCTCGTGCCAGGCCCAGCTGCTGGCGATGGCAGCCGGAGCGCCGAAGCAGATCCACCACGAGTACGCGGCGTACACGCGGGAGCAGACCGGTTTCCCGCTCGCCGGCTGGTTCAGCTTCCAGCCCCTCTGGCAGGAGATCTGCCACACAGACCCCGAGCTGTTCGACTGACCGTTCATGGCGTTCCCCGGCCACACCGCAGACTGTCCGCGCAGCCGGTAGGCGCTCGCTCGCTGGCGCTCACCCGCTCGCATCGGTACCGCCCCGTCCAGTGAGCGCGCGCACCGCACCAACCCGCTCTCCGGGTGCGGTCACCCGGTTCCTGGACACCGCCTCCCCGGAGGCGTTGTTCGTCCTCTCCGCCGTCGCTCAGTACGTCGGGGCGACGATCGCCGTGTTGCTGTTCGACGAGGTCGACCCGACGACGGTCGCCTGGCTGCGCGTGATCGGCGCGGCGGTGGCGATCCTCGCCGTGTCACAGGCACCGTTCCGCGGGTGGACGAAGCAGCAGCTCGCCGCGGCGGCGGTGTTCGGGGTCGCGACAGCGGCGATGAACACGTTCTTCTACCTCGCCGTGAACACCACCGACCTCGGCAAGAGCGTGGCGATCGAGTTCATCGGCCCGATCGCGGTGGCCGCGGTCATGACGCGCACCCGCCGCAACGCGGCGGCGCTCGCGCTCGCTGCGGTCGGCGTCGGCGTGCTCGGTGGGGTCGAGCTCGACGGCAACACGACCGGTGTGCTGTGGCTGCTGGCGGCGTCGTCGATGTGGGCGGTGTACATCGTGTTCGGCTCGCGGGTCGCCCTCATCGGGCGCGGCGTCGCCGGGCTCGGCATCGGGCTCGCCATCGGCGCCGTCGCCCTCACCCCGTTCGGCGCGCCGGGGAGCGGCCCGGTGTGGACGTCGGCCCGCCTGCTGCTCGCCTGCCTGCTCGTCGGCGTGTTCTCCAACGCCATCGGCTACGGCATCGACCAGCACGTGCTGCGCCGGATCCCCGTGCGCCGCTTCTCGGTGCTCCTCGCCCTGCTCCCGGTGACGGCCGTCGTGCTCGGTTGGATCGTGCTCGACCAACGGCCGTCGGCCCTCGACGCGGTCGGGATCGCGCTCGTGCTCGCCGGCGTCATGTTCCAGGAGCGCGAGGAGATCGCCGCCGAGCTCGCTGCTCCCGATCCCGGGTGATCTGGCAGCATCTCGGTCATGACAACGGGGCACCGCGTCGCCATGCTCGGCACCGGCTTGATCGGCGACTTCTACACGATGACGCTGCACAGCGGCCGCGGACGGGACCGCGTCCAAGTGGTGTACTCACGGACCCCCGAGCGCGGCGAGGCGTTCTGCCGCCGATGGGACGTGCCCCACGCGACGACCAGCATCGAGGAGGCGGTGGACCATCCCGACGTCGACGCCGTGCTGGTCGGCGTGCCCAACCACCTCCACGAGGAGGCCATCGCCGCCGCCGTCGCCGCCGGCAAGCCCGTCCTCTGCACCAAGCCGCTCGCCCGAACCGCCGCCGAGGCCAAGCGGATCCTCGATCTGGTCGAGGGCGCGGGCGTGTTCGGCGGCTACCTCGAGGACCTCGTGTACACGCCGAAGACGATCAAGGCCCTCGCCGCGGTCGGCAACGGGGCGATCGGCGACGTGATGTGGGTGCGCAGCAGGGAGACCCATCCCGGCCCGCACAGCGCGTGGTTCTGGGACGCCGGCCGGGCCGGCGGCGGCGCGATCGTCGACCTCGGCTGCCACTGCATCGAGATCGTCCGCAGCTACGTCGGCAAGGGCAACCGCCCGGTCGAGGTGATGTGCTGGAGCGACACCCTCGTCCACCCGATCGAGGCCGAGGACAACGCGATCGCGCTGATCAAGTTCGAGAGCGGCGCCGTCGGCCAGTTCGAGGTGAGCTGGACGTTCCGCGGTGGGATGGACCTGCGCGACGAGGTCGCCGGCACCGAGGGCACGATCTGGACGAACCACTTCCTCCGCACCGGCTTCGAGATGTTCTCCAGCGGCGAGGGCGGGTACGTGGCCGAGAAGGCGGAGACCGAGCGCGGCTGGCTCTTCCCGGTCGGTGACGAGGTCGGCGAGCTCGGCTACACCGAGATGTTCACCGACATGTTCGACGCCATCGACCAGGGGCGCCAACCGGTGGAGACGTTCTACGACGGCTACGTCGTCAACTCGGTCATGGATGCGTGCTATCGCTCGGCGGCGAGCCGGCAGTGGGAGCCGGTTGAGCTCGAGTGGCGCGGCGGCACGACCGAGCGGATCACCAGGCGCCCCCGCACCGAGGACGGGCTCACCGTGATCAAGGAGGAGCACCTGCCCGACGGCCGCCGCAAGCTGATCCTCAAGGACCCGACCAGCGGCGAGTTCGTCGACCGGGTCGTGCAGTGAGGGGACTCGCCGGGGCGGTCCCCTCACTGCGAGCTGCCGGTGTCCCGGACCAGCGGCGCTAGCTCGGCACCTCCACGGCCACGATGTCGTTGGTGGCGATCCCGAGGTCCGACCCGTTGATCAGCAGACCGGTGAAGCTGCCCTCGGTGTCCTCGCCCAGCTCGGTGGGCTCGAACACGGCGACGTCGTCGTCGTCGGCGGCGAAGCCGCCGGCGGACAGCCGGCCCGTGGTGCTGAGGTCGAGTGATCCAGCGGCGTCGACGGCGGCGGCGTCCACGAGCTCTTGGCTCGTGGTCAAGCCGACGTCGCTGCCGTCGAAGTACAGCGACCACTCGTCCTCGGTGTCGAGGGCGATGAGGTCCTCGCCCCGCATGCTGACTCCTGGCACCTGACCCTGCCCCAGCACCGACACGATGATCGTGCCGTCGTCGAGGACCTCGAGCGAGTCGATGTCCTCGTCGTTGGTGGTGAGGCCGAAGTCGGAGCCGTCCAACCACAGGTCGTACGCCGAGCCGTCGTACACGATGATGTCCGAGTCGTCGACGCGTCCCACACCGGGCACGTTCACAGGTTCGGTGAACGACATCAGGTACTCCTCACCGGCGAGGGCGACGGCGTCGATGTGGGCCCGGTTCGGCAGCCCCGCTTCGGAGCCGTCGAAGGCCATCTCGACGCTGCCGTCGTCGTTCACCAGGGCGACATCGGACCGCGTCACCTGCATGCCGCCGATGCGGCCGTTGGCCTCGAGCGCCACCCAGGCAGCCGGCCGGGGCGGAGGCTCACCGGCGACGGTGAGGGTCACCGGGACGAGTAGCTCGGCGGCGAACGGATCAGTCGTCTCGACGATCAGCGTCGCCTTGTACTCGCCGTCGGTGAGCCCCGTGGCGTCCACCGACACGGTGACCGGTGTGCTGCTGTCGCCGGCCACGTCACCCGAGGTGGGCGTCACGGACAGCCACGGCACGTCGGACCGGATGGTCGCGCAGGCTTCGCCGTCCGCCCGGCGGAAGAACGTGCGACCGGTGATCCCGAAGCTGCTCTGGTTGGCGCCGGCCACGTTCCACACCTCGGTCCCGAAGATCTCCTCGGTGCAGTACCCGGCGTTGTTGCTGCCCACCGCGAGCGGCAGGGAATCCACCGCCGACCATGTCCCATCCGGCCAGCTGCTCACGTCGAGCCGCTCGGCGGTGGCGGTGGCGTCGAAGAACCCGCCGCCGTCGTTGTCGCCGCCGAGGGCGTAGATCGCGGTGCCCGTGCCCGCCAGCGCCAGGTCCGCCCGGGCGCTGTCGATCGCCGGACCCGTGGTCCAGGTGTTGGTGAGCATGTCGTAGCGCTGGGTCACGTCGAGGTTGCTCCCCGGCGACGCGTCGCCCCATCCGCCGGCGACGTACACGTACTGGCTGACGACCGCGTCGCCAGGCGTGACCGCCGCCGTGGGCATCGGGGCACCCGAGCTCCAGGTGTTCGACGCGATGTCGTAGATGTTCACCGCGTTGGATGTGCCACCCGGGCTGAAGTCGCTGTCGCCGCCGATGAGGTACACCTTGCCGGCGAAGGCACCGATGGCGGCGCCCCACACGTTGCGGGGGACCGGAGCACCGGCGCTCCAGCTGTTGGTGGCGATGTTGTAGATGAAGTTCTGGTTCGTGCCGCCACCGCCCATGACGTAGATCTTCCCGCCGTGGCAGACCGCGCTCGGGCCTTCCTGCCCGGTCGGGATCGCCGCCAGCTCGGTCCACGTGTTGGTGTCGGCGTCGAACCGCCAGGTACTGGTGTCGATGGCGAAGTCGTCGTTGACGCCGCTCACCGCATAGAAGGAGGTGGTGTCGCCGTCGCACTGGGCGTGCCCGTAGCGCACGAGCCCACCGGGGAGGTCGGCACCGCCGAACCACGGTGGTGCCTGCACCTGCGAGCGGCTGGGCTTGCCCCGGACCTCATTCGTCCGGATCGAGAGCGGGCCGATCGCCGCCGGAGCCGAGAAGTCGGCCGTCGCCGCCAGGTCCGGCGGCGCCGCCGGGGCCACGTCGAACGGCGTCTCGAAGATCTCGAAGCTGTAGGCGGCCGGGCCGAGGTTGCCGAAGGTCAGCTCGGTGCTGTCCGACTCCCCCGACGGGACGGTGAGCTCGATGGACTCCGGCGACGCCGTCGCGCACGGCGCGTCGAGACGCAGGTCGAAGCTGGTCTCGGTGATGTCGCCGGCGGTGATCACGACCTCACCGCTCTGGCTGACGTAGCCGTCAGCACTGACGGTGATCGGGTACGTGCCTTCGGCGAGCCACCACTCGTAGAGGCCGGTCTCGTCGGTCTCCACGGTGAAGTCGCCGATCTGCACGGTCGCCCCCTCCAGCGGCGCGCCCGGCGCGTCGCAGCGGGCGAGCCCGACGATCGTTCCCGTCGACTTGCCGAAGTTGTCCGGCACCTCGACGTTCATCGTCACCGGGACGCTGATCGCGTCGGCGCCGGCTCCGCTGACGACCAGGTCGGCCAGGTAGGCGCCGGGTTGGTCGACTTCGGGGACCGAGGCGTCGACGGCGACGGCGACGGTTGCGCTCCCCGCCGGGTCGACGGTTCCCTCGGTGGGATCCGCCGTCAGCCATGTGACGTCGGAAGCGCCGCCGCAGCCTTCGCCCGTCTCGCGGTAGACGTTGGCGTTGGTCCAGACGAAGCCGGCGAACCCGCCGACGGAGTAGATCTCACCGCCGGACTTGGCGGTGGTGCAGAACCCGGCCTGGTTGGCGCTGCGTGGCGACGGCAGCGGATCACCGAGATCCTCCCATGCCCCACCCGGCCAGTCGCCCAGGTCCAGACGGTGCACCGACGCGGTCGCGTCGAAGAAGCCGGCGGCGTTGTTGTCGCCACCCATCGCGTAGAGGGCCTCACCGGTCGCGGCCAGGGCCTGATCGGCCTTGGCGATCGTGAACTGCGGGCCGGTCTCCCACGTGTCGGAGCTCATGTCGTAGCGCTGGGTCGCGTTGACGTTGCTTCCTGGCGCGCCGGCACCCCAACCACCGACGACGTACAGGAACTCGCCGGCCTGGGCGGTGCCCGCCCCCGACGTCGCCGTCGGCATCGGCGATCCCTGACTCCAGCTGTTCGACGCGATGTCGTAGATGAACACCTCGTTGAACACCCCGCTGCCGGGGAAGAAGTCGTTGTCGCCGCCGACGTAGAAGACCTTGCCGTCGAACGCACCGGACGACGCCATCGCCGCCCCGCGCGGCACCGGTGCCGCCGCCGACCACGTGTTGGCCGCGATGTCGTAGACGAAGTGCTGGTTGGAGCCGCCGCCGCCGATCACGTAGATCCGGCCGTCGAAGCAGGCCGCGTTGGGCCCTTCCTGGCCGGTCGGGATCGGTGCCAGCGTGGTCCACGTATCGGTCGCCGCGTCATAGCGGTAGTTGGTGTTGACGATGTTCCCGTTGGACACGCCGGAGATCACGTAGAAGACCTCCGGGTTGTCCTCACAGGTGGCGAAGGCGTAGCGGATGATCCCCGCCGGGACCGGCGCGCCCGCCTGCCAGTCGGGTGATGACGGAGCAGCCGCTGCCGCCGTGCTGGCCGTCGCCCTCGCGCCCGTCGACAACGCCGACGCCGGGCCCGCCGCGGCCCGCGGCGAGAACTGCGCCTCGCTCGGCGCCGCCAGCTGCGGCCCCTCGCCCTGAGCGGCGATGTCGCGACCGCGATCCCGCTCCCGGATCCGGAAGTTGTACGGGCCGGCGCCGTCGTTGGTGATCGTGAGGTCACCGCCGTCACCGCCGCCGAAGGGCACGGTGAACTCGAAGCTCTCCGGAGACACCGAGGGGCACGGCGCGTCGAGCCGGAGCTCGAAGCTGGTCTCGGTGGTGTCCCCGGCCGTGATGACGACTTCGCCGGTCTGGGTGACGTAGCCGTCGGCGCTGACCGTGATCGGGTACGTGCCGGCGGCGAGCCACCACTCGTACAGGCCGGTCTCGTCGGTCTCCACGGTGAAGTCGCCGATCTGCACGGTCGCCCCGTCGAGCGGCGCGCCGTCGGCGTCGCACTCGCCGAGCCCGGTGACGTTGCCGGTCGCCTTGCCCCAGTCCGCAGGCGGGCTGACGTTCATCGTCACGGGGACCGGAGGCACGCTGTGCGGCGTGTCCTCGGCGATGACCAGTTCGGCGCGGTAGGCGCCGGGCTGGTCGACCTCGGCCACCGAGGCGTCGACGGTGACCGTGACGTCGACCGAGGCGCCCGCGTCGACCGTTCCGAGGGCAGGATCCTCGGACACCCAGGGCACGTCCACTCCGCCGGCGCAGCCTTCGCCGGTGACGCGGTACAGGTTCTCGTTGTTCCACACGAAGTTGGCGAACCCGCCGACCGAGTAGATCTCACCGCCCGCCTTGGCGGTGGTGCAGAACCCGGCCTGGTTTGCGGTGCGAGGCGAGGGCAACGGATCGCCGAGATCCTCCCACGACCCGCTCGGCCAGCTGCTGACGTCGAGACGGTGCACTGACGCGGTGGCGTCGAAGAAGCCGCCCGCGTTGTTGTCGCCGGCGATCGCGTAGAGGGCATCGCCGGACGCGGCCAGGCCCTCGTCGGCCTTGGCGGCGGTGAACTCCGGCCCGGTCTCCCACGAGTCGGCGCTCATGTCGTAGCGCTGGGTCGCGTTGACGTTGCTTCCCGGCGCGCCGGTCCCCCAGCCGCCGACCACGTAGAGGAACTCGCCGGCCTGGGCGGTGCCCGCCCCCGACGTCGCCGTCGGCATCGGCGATCCCTGACTCCACGAGTTGGAGGCGATGTCGTAGATGTAGACCTCGTTGAACACCCCAGTGCCGGGGGTGAAGTCGTCGTCGCCGCCGGCGTAGAACACCTTGCCGTCGAACGCACCGGACGAAGCCATCGCCGCCCCGCGTGGAACGGGCGCTGCCGCCGACCACGTGTTGGCCGCGATGTCGTAGACGAAGTGCTGGTTGGAGCCGCCGCCGCCGACCGCGTAGATCCGGCCGTCGAAGCAGGCCGCGTTGGGCCCTTCCTGGCCGGTCGGGATCGGCGCCAACGTCGTCCAGGTGTCGGTCGCCGCGTCATAGCGGTAGTTCGTGGTCACGATGTCCCCGTTGGCCACCCCGGAGATCACATAGAACACGTCGGGGTTGTCCTCGCAGGTGGCGAACGCGTAGCGCACCAGTCCGGCCGGGACAGGCGAGCCCGCCTGCCAGTCCGGCGCCGCTGGGGCGGCCGCGGCCCCACCGCCGACGGCCGCCTTCGCGTCCGCCGACATCACCGATGCTGGACCTCCGGTCACGCGAGGCGAGAACTCGACCTCGTCCGGCGCCGCCAGCTTGGGCCCGGCCGCCCCGCGGTTCAGGATGTCCCGCCCACGGTTGCGCTCGCGGAACTCGAACTCCGCCGCACCGGTCCCGACGTTGGAGAGCGTCAGGGTGAGGTCGGCCGACTCCCCGAGGGCGACATCCGCCTCGAGCGCGTCGGGGTCGACCTCGAGCTGGCCCGAGCCGAGCTGGAAGTCCTGCCGGACGACGCCGTCGGCGGCCACGTCGACCGTCTCGGTGGCCGGGGAGAACAACGCCTTGTCGGCGGTGATGTCGGTCGGTCCGGTGGTCGGCGAGAAGAGCAGGTAGAAGCCGTCGTCGAGGTTCTCGTCCTCGGGCGTGGCCATCGTCTCGGTGGTGGCGTCGGGTTCGTCGTCGACGGTCACCGTGGCGTCGTTCAGCGGCGCCCCGGTCTGCAGGTCGTAGACGTTGCCGACCACCAGGCCGCCGGCGACCGGGGCGCAGCCCGTGCCGCCGTATCCGGGCGTGGTGCAGCCGCGCGTGTCGACGAGCAGGGTGAAGTCCTGGGTCGTCGAGTCCGGCGGCACGGTCACCGGGCGGGTCCCGGTCACGTATCCGCCACTGACCGCGCTCACGTTGAACGTGAAGTCCGTCGACTCGACCAACTCGACGCTGTACTCCCCGGTCTCAGGATCGGTGAACACCGGCCCGAGCGGGTAGCCGTCGATGTCGATGCGGGCGTAGAGCGGCCAGCCGTGCCCGGAGCCGTCGGTGACGGTGCCGCTCACCACGGTCGTCGGGAGCGGGTCGAGGGCGAAGTCGAGCGTGGTCGTCTCGCCGGCCGTCAGGTCGACGGTCGTCGTCTCGGCGGCGTAGCCGTAGGCCTCGACGGAGACCTCGAAGCTGCCCGCGATCAGCAGGAGCTCGTAGTCGCCGTTCTCGTCGGTCGTTCCGGTGCGATCGATCTCGCCCGCGGCCGTGACGGTGGCGCCGGCGATCGGGTCACCGGTGACGGCGTCGGTCACCGTGCCCGTGAGGGTCGCCGTCTCTCCACGTGGCGACTGCTCGACGGCGGCGAGGGCGTCGAGCTTGCCCTCGCCCCAGACGTTGTTGTTCGCCGGCTGTCCGCCGCACGTGAGGTCCTCGGTGTCGATCGCGGTCTGATCGATGATCGCCCGCGTCTCGTCGATGTTGCCGACGAGGGCCGGCGCCGCCGACCACATGAGTGCGACCGCGCCAGCGGCGTGCGGCGTGGCCATCGACGTTCCGTCGAGGTTGGCGTAGCTGTCATTGGGCACACTCGAGCGGACGTTGACGCCGGGCGCCGAGACGTTGGGCTTGATGATCGCGCCGAACGCCGAGGGGCCGCGGCCGGAGAAGCCGGCGATGTTCCCGTTGATGTCGAAGGCGCCGACCCCGTAGCTCTGCGGGTAGTCACCGGGCGTGGAAACGCTGCCGCAGCTCGGGCCGGCGTTGCCGTTGGCGAACATCGGGAAGATGCCGGCGGCGATCCAGGCGTCGACGATGTCCATGTACCAGTCGTCGCCGACCCCGCCGCCCCAGGAGTTGTTGACGATGTGCGGCCGCAGGTCGGGCCGCGGGTTCTGCCCGCTGAGGTCGGTGGGCGCGACGACCCACTCGCCGCTGGCGAGCAGGGCGGCGTCGGTGCAGTTGTTGGTCTCGCACCCCTTGGCGGCGATCCAGCGGGCCGCCGGCGCGACGCCGATCTGGTTGCCGGCGCCGTCGTCGCCGACCATCGTCCCCATCGTGTGGGTGCCGTGGCCGTTGTTGTCGCACGGCTCGTCGGACGGCGAACCGCAGACCTGCGATGGGTCGAACCAGTTGTAGTTGTGGTCGAAGTCGCCGTTGGCATCGGTGCCGCGGTACTGGTCGACCAGCGCCGGGTGGTCGAACTGGGCGCCGGTGTCGATGTTGGCGACGACGATGCCCTCGCCCCGGACGCCGAAGTCCGCCCACACGTCGGGCGCGTTGATCGCGTCCAGCCCCCACTCGGTGACCTGGATCTCGCCCTCGGACGGCGTCGGCTCGGGGAGCGCGTACGACTTCGGAGCTTCGATCGCGGTGACGTCCGGATGGGCGGCCATCGTGCTCAGCACCTGAGCATCGCCGGTCACCCGGATCGTGTTGCTGATCCAGAAGGCGCGGTAGTCGGCGCCGAGGGCGTCGAGCCGGCTGCGGACCGCGGCCTGGGAGCTGTCGGCGACCGCGGTCAGCGTCTCGTAGACGAACTGTCCGCGCTCGGCCCAATCGGAGATCCCGGCGGCGGCGCGGAGATCGGCCTTGCCGTCGAGCCTGATCCAGAACGTGGCCGTCCCGGTCCGGTCGACCTGGCGCTGGACCCGCGCCGGGATGTCCACCGGCGTGTCGTCCTGCGCCGGCTGAGCCGGCAGGAGTGACGCACTCGCCGCGCCGACCGTCGAGACGACGAGCGCAAATCCGAGTGCTACGACCAACGAGACGCGCCGTACGACGCGCGACGACCGACCAACCATGAGTGTGCCCTCCCGGTGGGCTCTCTGGGGCGGGGAACCGTCCCTCTGTCTGTTGGGCGCCCGCTAGACGCCAAACCAGCCGAATCCCGAAGGGCCGACTCGACCCTCGCCCGGCATCACTTCGCGTGGTCTGTCAATCTGTCGTTCGGAGCAACGACGTTTTCAGTTCACCGTTGCTCCGCTTGCGTTTATCCCACAGCGCGACGAGCGAGGTCAACTGCGAAGCTGCTCACTTCGGAGCATTGGCAATAACTGAGCAAGGAGATCGCGATGGTTCTTCGCCATGTGCTCGCGCCACTCGGAGTCGACCACGACGCCGAGGAGATCTACCGCGCGTTGCTCGCTCACCCCGGCTCAAGCGCCGCCGATTTGCGAGGGCACACGGGAGTGCGACCCGAGCGACTGCGGCGCGCGCTCGTCGAGCTCGCCCGCCGGGCGATGGTCACCGAGCAGCCCGGCGTGCCGACGCGCTACCAGCCGTCGCCGCCCGACGCGGTGGTCGACGTCCTCATCGCCGCATGCGAGAAAGAGCTCAAGCAAGTGCGCCTGGAGACCCGGCGCTGGAAGACCCAGCGGATCACGTCGCCAGATCAGCTGCGGGTCAACGAGCTGGTCGAGATCGTGCCGAGCCGCGAGGCCTACGACCAACGATGGCAACAGATCCAGCAGGCGACGAAGAAGACGCTGGAGGTGTTCGTCCGCCGGCCGTTCGTGCAGCCGCTCGCCGAGCCTCAGCTCGACGGCCACGAGGGCCTCCAGGCATCGCTCCTCGCACGGGGCGTCGAGTCCCGGGGGATCTACGACGACGACGCGCTGCGGACGCCCGGGATCCTCGACCACGTGCGCCGGATGACGACGTTCGGCGAGGCGGCCCGGGTCGTCAGCCACCTGCCCCTCAAGCTGGTGTTGAGCGACCGCAAGACCGCCCTCATCCCCGTCGTTCAGTCCGATCCGGAGAGCACGTACGAGAGCGCGCTCGTCGTGCACCAGTCGACCCTGCTCGACGCCCTGGTCACGCTGTTCGACATCTACTGGGAGCGCGGGATGGAGGTCGTAATCGACGACCGCGAAGTGAACGGCCACAGCGCGTCGGACGAGGACACGATCATCACGTTGCTCGCCGCCGGGCTCAAGGACGAGGCGATCGCCCGCCAACTCGGCGTGTCGCCGCACACGGTCCGCCGGCGGATCGCCGCGCTGTGCACGCGCCTCGGCGTGACCACCCGGTTCCAGGCCGGCCTCGCCCTCGGTCAGCAGCGCGCCGCCGAGCTCTGATCGCGACGGCTCGGCCGGTCAGGAGAGTGCCTTGGCCCGTTTCGCCGCCCGGCCGCGGGTGGCCTGGTCGAGCACGATCTTGCGCACGCGGACGGCCTTCGGAGTGATCTCGACGCACTCGTCGTCGGCGATGAACTCGAGTGCTTGCTCGAGTGACATCGGCCGCGGCGGGATCAGCTTCTCGAAGCTCTCCGCGGTGGACGAGCGGATGTTGGTGAGCTTCTTCTCCTTCGTCGGGTTGACGTCCATGTCATCGGCCCGTGCGTTCTCGCCGATCACCATCCCCTCGAACACCTCGGTGCCCGGGCTGACGAAGAGCTGTCCACGCTCCTGCAACGCGAGCAGCGAGTACCCCGTGGTCGGACCGCGGCGGTCGGCCACCAGCGATCCCCGGGTGCGGGCGCGGATCGCGCCGGCCCACGGTTCGAAGCGCTCGAACACGTGGTGCAGCAGCGCGGTGCCGCGGGTCTCGGTGAGCAGCTCGGTGCGGAAGCCGATGAGACCCGCGCGGGGACCAGGTAGTCAAGACGGACCCAGCCGGTTCCGTGGTTGACGATCTGCTCGAGACGACCCTTGCGCAGGGCAAGGAGCTGGGTGATCACCCCCATGAAATCCTCAGGCACGTCGACGGTGAGTCGGTCGACCGGCTCGTGGAGCACGCCGTCGATCTCCCGGGTGAGCACGCGCGGCTTGCCCACCGTCAGCTCGAAGCCCTCCCGGCGCATCATCTCGACCAGCACGGCCAGCTGCAGCTCGCCGCGACCCTGCACCTCCCAGGTGTCGGGGCGCTCGGTGGGCAGGACACGGATGCTGACGTTGCCGACGAGCTCGGCATCCAGGCGGCTCTTCACCAGGCGGGCCGTCAGTGACGTGCCGTCCTGACCGGCGAACGGCGACGTGTTGATGCCGACGGTCATCGACAGGCTCGGGTCGTCGATGTGGATGACCGGGAGCGGTCGCGGGTCGTCGACGTCGGCCAGGGTCTCGCCGATCGTGATCTCCGGGATGCCCGCCACGGCCACGATCTCGCCCGGCCCGGCTTCCTCGGCCGGCACCCGGTCGAGGGCGTCGGTGATGTACAGCTCGGCGATGCGGGCCCGCTCGATCGTCCCGTCGGCGCGACACCACGCGACCGCGGTCCCCTTGCGCAGCGTGCCCGAGCGCACGCGGCACAGGGCGAGGCGTCCGACGTACGGTGAGGCGTCGAGGTTGGTGACGAGCGCCTGCAACGGCAGGGCGGGGTCGTAGGTGGGCGCCGGGATGCGCTCGACGAGCAGGTCGAGGAGCGGCTTCAACGTCGCCCCGTCGTCCAGCCCGGCACCATCGGCCGGGCGTTCCAGCGATGCTCGGCCCTGCCGCGACACGCAGTAGACGATCGGGAAGTCGAGCTGATCGATGTCGGCGTCGAGGTCGAGGAACAGCTCCTCGACGTCGTGCACCACCTGGGCGATGCGGGCGTCGGGCCGATCGACCTTGTTGATCACCAGGATCACCGGCAACCGGGCCTCCAGCGTCTTGCGCAGGACGAAGCGCGTCTGCGGAAGCGGTCCCTCGGACGCGTCGACGAGCAGCAGGACCCCGTCGACCATCGACAACGCCCGCTCGACCTCGCCGCCGAAGTCAGCGTGGCCCGGCGTATCGACGATGTTGATCGTCACCTCGCCGGACGGGGCGACGTGGCGCACGGCCGTGTTCTTGGCGAGGATCGTGATGCCCTTCTCCCGCTCGAGGTCCATCGAGTCCATCACCCGCTCGGCGACGTCCTGGTTGGCTCGGAACGCCCCCGACTGCCACAGCATCTGGTCGACAAGCGTCGTCTTGCCGTGATCGACGTGGGCAACGATGGCCACGTTGCGGAGGTCAGCGCGCGTCTGCACGCTGAGTTCCTATCGACCCGAACGCCGTTCGCCTCCCGCCGGTCACACACAGACCGCGGAATCAGTATCCTGTTCTTCGTTTGGAGGTAACGGGGCTGTGCGCATTGGTCCGTACGCAATCGGTTCACTCGACGTCGTGGTCGACCGCATCCGCCGCGCCGACGCCGACGGCTTCCCGACCGTGTGGACGCACCAGGCGTTCGGCCCGGACCCGTTCGTCGCGATGGCGGTCGCGGCGCGGGACGCGCCGCGGATCGAGATCGGAACGGCTCTGGTGCCGGCGGTCCTGCGCCATCCTCAGGCGCTCGCCGCCGAGGCCCTGACGGCGCAGGCCGTCCTCGCCGGGCGCCTCACCCTCGGCATCGGAATGTCGCACCCGCACGTCGTCGAAGGGCGACTCGGCCTGTCGTACGAGCGTCCCGCGCACTACATGCGGGAGTACCTCGAGGCGTTGCTGCCGTTGCTCCGCGGTGAGCCGGCCGACGTCCGCGGTGAACGGGTGACGATGATCGGCGGCCTCGACGTCGGCGACGTCGAACCACCCTCCGTCCTGATCGGCGCCTTGGCCCCGCACATGCTGAAGCTCGCCGGCCGCCTCGCCGACGGCACGATCACCGGAGCGACGGGGCCGCGCGGCCTCGCCGAGCACGTCGTTCCCGCGATCACCAAGGCGGCCGCCGACGCCGGCCGCCCCGCCCCCCGCATCGTCGCCGCCGTCGTCGTCTGCATCACCGACGACCCCGACGCCGCCCGGCGCCGGATCGAAGGTACCTCGAAGCCCTACGCCTCCTTCCCTGTCTTCAAGGCGATGCTCGACCGCGAGGGCGTCTCGAGCCAGGTCGACATCGGCATCATCGGCGACGAGACGACGGCCCGGGCGAAGGCGCAGCGATTCGTCGACGCCGGGGCGACCGACCTCGCCGTGCGCGAGTCGACTGGCAGTCCGGAGGAGGCCGAGCGCACCCGGGCGTTCCTCCGCAGCCTGCTCGACGACTGATCAGGCGACGGCCCGAGGTGCCGTAGCCTCGGGTCCGTGATCCGCGGGATCGGGGATCGGCCCCACCGTGTCGCCAGTGTGTGATGGTCGCACCCTGGCCTCTCACCGGTCGGGCGGCGGAACTCGACGAGCTCGGCCGCCAGTACCGCGAGCGCGTGTGCGGTGGTGTCGTGCTGCAGGCGCCGGCGGGTGTCGGCAAGACGCGCCTCGCCGACGAAGCGGCGAAGCAACTCGAGCGGGCGGGCCAGCGGGTGGAGCGGGCGGTCGGTCACTGGGCGACGCAGTCGATCCCGCTCGGTGCGTTGGCCCACCTGCTGCCGAGCGCGCTGGTCGCCGATCTCGGCGTCGGTGAGGACGAGCGCACGGCGCTGTTCCACGGTGCGCGGGCCGAGCTGCGCGGTCTGGCCGGCGACGACCGGCTGGTCCTGATCGTCGACGACCTCGATCTGCTCGACGACACGTCCGTCGCCGTCATCGTCCCGCTGATCGTGTCCCGCACCGTGTTCCTGATCGGGACCGTGCGCGCCGGGCGCATCCCGTCGTCGAGCTTCACCGGCCTCCAGCGCGACGGCCATCTGGTCCGACTCGACCTCGAGCCGCTCCCGCCCGACGAGCTCGGGGCGCTGCTCCATCGGGTCCTCGATCGTCCGGTCGGATCACGGCCGTTCGCCGAGCTGGCTCGGCTGTCCGGGGGCAACCTCCAGGTGTTGACGGAGCTCGTCCGCGGGGCGCGGGAGCGGGGCGTCCTCGTCGAGATCGACGGCGTCTGGCAGCTGACGGCGCCGTTGCCGACCACGACGGCACTGGAGGAGCTCGTCGCCGAGCGCCTCGACGGTGTGGACGCGGCCGGACTCGCCGTGCTCGAGCTGCTGGCGGTGTGCGAGCGGTTCGGGCTCAGCGACCTCGAGCTCACCTACGAGTCGGCGACGCTCGAAGCGTTGGAAGCCGGCCACCTGGTCACCGTCGTGACCTCGGGCCGTCGCACCGCTCTCCGGCTGGCCCATCCGCTGTACGGCGAGGTACTGCGGGAGCGGCTGCCGACGCTGCGGCTCCGGCGCATCCACCAGCAGTTGGCGGACATCGTCGAGGCCCACGGGGCCCGGCGTCGCGAGGACGTGGTGCAGGTCGCACTGTGGCGGGTCGCGTCCGGTGGACGGGTTCCGGGCGACCAGCTGCTGCGGGCGGCCCGGCTCGCCCTCGTCGGACACGACCCCGCCCTCGCCGTGCGCCTGGTCAGCGCTGCGCCGGCGGACGGGACCGTCACGGCGGGCGACCGCGCCGAGGTGCTCGCCGAGGCACACGCGATGCAGGGTCATGACGACGAGGTGGAGCGCACCGTCGCCGCCGTGTGGGACGAGCCGCTGAGCGATGCCCAGCGGGCCCAGCTGGCGCACCGTCTCGGCACGACCCGCTTCTACGGACAGGGCGACCTCGAGGGTGCCCTGGCAGCCCACGAGACGGCGCGGGAACGACTCACCGATCCGGGGGCGATCGGCACGAACGACGCCCGCTGCGCCACGCTGCTCGCCGGCGCCGGCCGGCCGGCCGAGGCGTTGCGGATCGCCGACACGGTCGGGGCCGACGCGACCCCGGCGACCCGCGTCGAGCTGGCCGCGGCCCGGTCGACGAGTCTCGTGCTGCTCGGCCGGTTCGACGAGGCGATCGCACTGTCCCGCCGCGTGGCCGCGCGAGCACGCGGAGCTGCCCGGCTGGCTCGCTCGTCGCGGCATCGCCCTCCACGTCGTCAACGAGGCCCACGCGCTGGCGTACAGCGGCCGCTACTTCGAGGCGCGGGCCCTGCTCGAGCCCGCCGTCGAGCGGGCACGCGGTCGGCGAACGCCATGGGCGCCTGGGTGTGGTTCGAGATGGTGCTCGCCGAGATCGCCCGTGACACCGGCCGGGCCCAGGAGGCGATCCGACGGTTCGAGGCCGTCGCCGACGCCGCCCCGTCGGCGGGCCAGGACGCCGCGCTGGTGTGGGCCCACGTCGGTGTGGCGCAAGGGCATCTCCTGCTCGGTGAGTGCGGTCCGGCGGCGTCTGCCCTGGAGCGCGCCGACGGTGTCGGCGACAGCCCGGTCGCCACGTCGATCGCGACCCGGGAGCGAGCCCGTGCCGGGCTCGAGGCCTGCCGCGGTGACCTCACGGCCGCCCGCGCGCGTATCCGCGACGTGATCGAGCGGGCTCGGCGCGACGAGGTGTTCCTGTTCGAGCTCGGGGCGCTCAGCGACCTCGTGCGGCTCGGGACGGCCCGATGAGGCAGTCGACCGCCTGCAGGAGCTCGCCGGCCAGATCGACGGGGCCCTCGCTGAGGCCCACGCCGGTCGCGGCCCTCGCCAGCGGCCGACCGTGACGTCGGACATGCTCAGCGACGTCGTCGACCGCTACGAGCGGATCGACGCGCTCGGCCACGCCGCCGAGGTGGCGGCCGAGTTGGCCGAGCTCCACCGGGCGCGTGGGGAGACCCGGCTCGCCATCGCCGCCCAACAGCGGTCCGCCGAGCTGGCCGCCCGGGCCGGCGGGATCCACACCCCGATCCTCGCCCGGGGCGTCGGCATCGAGCCACTCACCCCGCGGAGCGCGAGGTCGCCCTGCTGGCCGCCGGCGGCCGCAGCAGTCGCGACATCGGCGAACGTCTCTATCTGTCGACGCGGACCGTCGACACCCACCTGGCCCGGGTGTACCGCAAGCTCGGGATCAGTGGTCGCGGCGAGCTGGAGGCGGCGCTCCTCGGCTCGTCCGCGACCTAGCACGCCTGCGGACATGCGACCCTGTACGGATCCTGGTGATCGACGGCAACAACGTGATCGGCTCGGTCGCCGACGGTTGGTGGCGCGACCGACCTGCAGCCGTACAACGTCTGCTGGCGCGCGTGCAGTGCCTCGGCGAGCCCGCCACCCTGGTGCTCGACGTAGCCCAGCCGGATCTGCCGGAGGGGGACCACGGTGGGATCGCCGTCCGCTACGCCACCCGGAGGGGACGGGACGCGGCCGATGACCTGATTCGCCAGCTCGTCGCCGACGCGAAGGACGCGACGGTGGTGACCTCGGACCGAGCGCTGCGGCGCGACGTCGAGGCGGCCGGCGCGAAGGTCATCGGTTCGGGCCGGTTCGTCGCCATGCTCGACGGTGCCGGCTGCTGAGACGAGGACCACACAGCCCGGCGTCTAAGGCGTTGGGAGTTGCAGTTCGACCATCATGTCGGCGTGCCGGTGGATGATCTTCCAGCCACCGTGTTCGAAACGGAACATCATAGTGACCCGCAGGACCTGCGGCTCGACCTCGGTATGGCCCGCATAGAGCACGTCAGCACGCTCGATGGCGACGGTGTAGGCGAGCTTGCCCCGGACGTCCTTGACCAGGTACTCGAATTCGGCCTCGGCCCCGCTGGGGAGGAACGCTCTGGCGGCGAGCCGGTAGCGTTCGCCGACTTCCTCCCCACCGGACTCTCCCAGGCCGCCGAATCCGCCGAAGATCGACGCCGGCTCGTGCTTCGTGACGATTGCCAGCCACGGCTTGGGATCGCCGTTGAGGAACGCCGAGTTCGCCGCCTCGTAGCGGCGCAGGAACCGTTCGAAGCCGCGCTCGGTGACCGCCGTGCTCGCGGCGGAGAGCCCGCTCACCGCCTGGGCGGGACGCGCCAGGTCGGCCGTCACGGCAGATCCGGCGATCGCCTCGGAAGAGGCCAGGACGCCGGCCGTGAGCAGCACGGCGGCGAGAACGGGGGTACGGCGCTTCATGACGTCTCCTTCGTTGTCGATGAGGCTCATCAACGCGTCGGCCGCCGATTCGCCACGGTGTCCGAGTGTGCGATCGTCACCGGGGCGGACGCTCGGAGAACGGGTGGAGATCGTGTGGAGAACCTTGTCGTCGAGCAGGCGGAGTGGTGCGGTTCGAGCCGGTGATCATGGAGGAGGGACCTGACCAGTCGAGCGTCGGCGAGGCGACGGTGGTGCGTCCGGCGGCGGCCGATGATGTCAACGCCATCGCCAGGATCGAGCAACTCACTCGGGGTGGCGATGTCGGCGAATGGGAGGAGCGCCTCCGGGCCGACCTGAGTCATCCAGCGTGCTGGTTGTTCGCGGCCTCACAGCGCAACTCCGTGATCGGGTTCGGCAGGGTCGCCTTGCTCGACGAGGCCGTCGACGGACCGGGCGGTTTCTACCTCGGAGGTGTCACGGTCGACCCGACGCACCGCCGCCACGGTGTCGGCACCGCGTTGACGATCCATCGACTGGCGTGGATCTGGGAGCGAGCCGAGCTGGCCTGGTGCGTGGTGAACGCGCGCAACACGGCCTCGCTGCTGATGCACGAGCGCCTCGGGTTCGTCGAGGTGAGGCAGGGCTCGAGTCTCCACGGGGTCGAGTTCGACGGTGGCGTCGGCGTACTCCTGCGTGCCGAACGCCCGTGATCAGCCATCACCCGGCCCCTGGGTGGTCGAGGACGTAGCGCCAGGACCCGTCGGGCTGCTGCCGCACGACCTCGGCGCTGCGGCCGACGATCCGTTCCCGGCCGTCGCTGAACTCGATCTCCCAGTCGGCGCCGACGAGCGCGAGGTCACCATTGGGGATCGCGTAGCGGTTCTGCGAGGTCATCGAGCCGCCGAGCTCGACGAGGTGACCGAGGTGCACCCGGATGGCGTCGATGCCGACGGCGATCGAACCGTCGGGGTTGGTCACCACCGCGTCGGGCTCGTAGAGGGCGGCGAGCGCCTCCACGTCACGGGAGTTGTAGCCCGCCGCGAAGATCGCGTTGATGGCCGCTGGTGTGGAGGGCCGGCCTGCATCCGGGTCGCTCGCTTGGCTCATGCGGGCACGGTAGATCCCGACGGTCAATCGAGGGTGACGAGCTGAGAGCCGACGGTCTCCCAGGCGTCGGGCTCGATGTCGTCGATGGAGTCTCCGGGCTGTTTCTGCACGACCACTCTGACCTGGCGCACGAACCCAGACCGGTAGTCGTCGATGTCGACCGCGAACCGGCGGAGGTCGTCGTCGGTCACGCAGACCTGCACGCCGACCGCCTCGTCGAGCACTCTTCCATCGCCGGCCAGGTACCTCGCGAGTATCCGGATGCACAGGTCGTCAGCCTGCCTGGCGAAGAAGGTGCCGGTGACGGCGGGGGTGAGCAGGGTTGGTGTCGCGCTCCAGGTCACGGTCCCGGGGAGCGACGGCGCGCCGTCGACCAGGTCACCGGCGCCGAAGTCGAGCTCGGCTCGCGAGATCAGCACGTCGTCGGTGTCCACCACGTCGGGGTACTCGAAGGTCTCTGACCCGACATTGCCCCACACACCGTTGTTGAAGGTCTGCAGCACGACCTTCACCGTCGCCGCGCCGAAGGCTCCGACGAGACCGGGCGACCCGTTCTCCTCGATGCGGCGGGCGTGATGACCGGTGGTTGGGGATTCTCCTGGTCGCTGTAGTCGATGACCTCGTCGCCGTCCGCGTCGGTGGTGATCATCTTCACTCGGGCGAGATTCTCCACTCCGTCGAAGTGGAACGTGCCGGTAAGAACTGCGGACACCGCGCCGGCCGTTTCATGGTGGTGCCACTCGAGGGTGGCCGGTTCAGCCGGTGCGCCGTTGGCGAAGCCGTCGCCGCCAAGGTCGTACCCGGTGCCACGGATGAGCACGTCATCGGTCTCGGTGAGCACCGCCGACGCCGGTTGGGCGACGAGGGTGGTGAGGCCGGCGGCGAGCACCGCCGTTGCCACACTCACGCGCCGGTAATTGAGTCTGTTGAGGTTCACGTCGACCCATTACGACGCGGGATCCCGATTGGGTCGCGAACGAGGCGACGTTTCGGGAACCCCGGGTGCGGTTTAGGGAAACCTCGCTAACGGCTCGGACGGCGAGCAATTGTGAGAGACCTCTCATTTGTTCAGTACACTGAATCGGTCGCAACGAAAGCGTCGCACTGGATACCGAAAGGCAGTCAATGGCGAAAGTAACCGTCGAAGTGTTGGTCGACGACCTCGACGGGTCGGACGGCGCACAGACCGTTCGGCTCGGATGGAACGGCGACTGGCGCGAGATTGACCTCTCGAAGAAGAACCGTGCCTCGTTATCGAGAGCGCTCGACCGTTACTGGAACGCCGCTCGTCCCGTTACCGGGTCGCGATCGGGCTCTCGTCGATCACGCCGCGCAGCCGCGCGATCCCAAAGCGATCCGCGCCTGGGCGATTGAGCAGGGAATCGCCGTGCCGGCCAGAGGGCGAATCCCGGCCGTCGTCGAGGACCAATACAACCTTGCGCTGACTCGGCCGTAGTGGAGCCCTAGGCGGAGGTTCGCGAAGCCGGGATGTGTGCGGCGGCGGCGGAGATGACGTTCGCTTCCGCCGGCTTCAACTCGTGGCCGGCGAACCCGGTGACGATCGGCAGGAACGGGTCGTCGAGCACTCGTTGTCCGCACATCGCCTCGAGCACGGCGAGCCCGCAGAACGGCACGTAGACGGGGCTGTAGCCACCCTCGTGGGACATCACGACACGACCACCGCAACAGGCGGCGGCGACGTCGAGCACGCGCTCGGTCATCGCCCGGAAGCCGGCCGACGTGACCATCTGGCGCGCCAACGGATCCATCACCCCGGCGTCGAAGCCTGAAGCGACGAGGACGAGGTCGGGATCGAACGCCCGCACCGCGGGGATCACGACTTCGTCCATGACGTGGAGGTAGCCGCCGTCCCCGTGCCGGGCGGCAGCGGGACATTGAGCGCGAAGCCCGCACCCGAGCCCTCGCCGTGTTCGTCGAGACGACCCGAGTTCGGTGGGAACACGTTGTCCTGATGGACCGAGATCGTCAGGACGTCGGGCTCACCGTAGAAGGCTGCTTGGGTCCCATTGCCGTGATGGACATCCCAGTCGACGACCGCGATCCGCTCCACCCGCGTACCGACCACGCGTGGCCGCCGCGACCGCAACGTTGCCGAAGATGCAAAAGCCCATCCCGCTCGAGGGAATCGCGTGGTGACCAGGCGGGCGCACCAATGCGTACGCATTGTCGACCCGTCCGTCCAGGACCGCATCGACGCACTCGATCGCGGCGCCGGCCGCGAGGCGGGCAATGTGGATGCCGCCCTGCCCGAACGGCGAGATGCCGTCACCGGCATCGCCGCCCTTGGGTAGCAGGCTCTCGGACTCGATGCGGGCGAGGTGCTCGGCCGTGTGGACGCGCAGGATCTCATCGTCGCTCGCTGGGCGCGGGGCGATCCGCACCAGGTGGTCGATCAGGCCGCTCACGACGACCAGTTCGTGGATCCTGCGCTTTGTCTCCGCGCTCTCCAGGTGGGCGAACGGCTGCAATCCAGCCGTCGGATTCGAGGGGAACAAACCGGCGTAGGACGAGGTGTCGTGCCAACCGAAGATCTCGTGATATGCGTACCCCGTCGCCACGGTTCACCTCCGCTGTGCTCGTTCCCCACCGTGACCGTACCCGGCCGACCCGATCAGAGCTTGAAGATGCTCAGGTAGCGCGCCGGCGTGTCGGCTCGGAACTGATCGTGTCGCGAGCCGGCCGCGGCGGCGTAGCCGTCGCCGGCGGACATCGCTGCTCCTTGGTTGGTGACGTGGCCGTCGATGAGGAAGAAGAACTCGGCGAAGGCGTGCTCGTGCGGTGTGCCTTGATACCCGGCTTCGGCTTCGACGAGGGCGACGAAGTACCCGTCGGCGGAACCGAGGATCTTGGCCCGAGCGCCGCCCTCGCCCCAGGGCACCCACTCGAGGTGGTCGGCGTGGTTGATGTCCCAGCCTTCGTGGGACAGTTCGATCTGCGGGCTCGTCGCTTCCATCTGCGGTCCTCCTTGGGGGGTCAGACTCGAGAGTATCTTTCCACTGGAAAGATAGCGAGGAGGATCTCTGCGAATGACGTCACACCGGCCGTACCACCACGGTGACCTACGCGCCGCCCTGTTTGGCGCTGCTCTCGCCTCGATCGCCGACGGTGGCCTGGCCGCACTCAGCCTGCGCAAGGTCGCCGGCCGAGCCGGGGTGAGCCACACGGCTGCGGCCTACCACTTCGGCGACAAGGCCGGACTGCTCACCGCCATTGCCGTCGAGGGGTATCGGCGTCTCGGCGCCGAGCTCGAGACGGCCGGTCGTGGCGGCGAGTTCCTCGACGTCGGTGTCGCCTACGTCAACTTCGCCGTCGCCAACCGCGCCTGCTTCGAGGTCATGTTCCGACCCGAGCTCCACCATCGAGACGACGACGACCTGCGGCAGGCCCGCGCCCGGACCGCCGAGATGCTCTACGGCACGAACGCCCCGAGCATCGAACAGCTCAGCGACGGGGTCGCCGCCTGGGCGATCGTGCACGGCCTCGCCACGCTCTGGCTCGACGACAACCTGCCCACCCAACTCGGTGATGACCCCACGACCGTCACCCGCCTCGTAGCCAGCCGCCTCCGCCGAAGGCGCGGGGGTTAACCGTCGCAACCGGGCACGGCCGTCTGGCCGTGACTCATCTGGCTAGTGGTCGTGGTCGTCGGTGGGTTGGCCCAGCAGGTTGGCGCTGAGAGCGAGGGCGGCGGCGACTGCCGCCGCCCTCTCGACGACGGCGGTGAAGTAGTGCGTGGCGATGACGCCGCCGGCGGTCATCGGCGGATCGCCGAGGGATCGGAGCAGCGCCCCGACATCGTCGGGGACGGTGATCGGTTCGACGTCTGGCAGTGGGCCGCCAGTTCGCCAGATGTCGATGGGGGTGGGCCGTTTCCGTTGGGCGGTTCGGCGCTGCTTGGGCCGGTTGCGTTGGGGCTGGTTCATTGGTCGTCGGTGAGGAGTTCTTCGGGGCGTAGCCCGAGCGCGAGGCGTAGCTGGTCGGTGTTCAGATCGGTGATCGAGCTGGAGCGGGGAAGGACGAGCTGAGCGATGTGGCGCTTGCCGGCCACGACTTCCTCGACGCGTTCGTCGACGGTGCCGGGGCAGACGAGCCGGTGCGAGATGACCGTTCGGGTCTGCCCGATCCGCCAGGCGCGGTCGCGTGCCTGATCCTCGACGGCCGGATTCCACCACCGGTCGTACAACACGACGTGGTTGGCGGCGGTCAGGTTGAGGCCGGTTCCCCCTGCCTTCAGCGACAGCACCAGTGCGCCGGAGCCGTGCCCCTGCTGGAACTCACGGACGAGGCGGTCAGCGAGTACCTCGGGTGAGGCTGCCGTCGTAGGAGGCGATGGGGGTGTCGGTGAGGTCGCTGAGATGGGCGGCGAGACGACGTCCCCAGGTCGCGAAGTGAGTGAACACGAGGATCCGCTCGTCGGCGGCGAACACGGCGTCGATGATCTCCTCGAGGCGGGCCAGCTTTCCGGATCGGCCGGCGAGCGGTTGCCCGTCGTCGCGGTAGGCGGCAGGGTGGTTGCAGATCTGTTTGAGCGCGGTGATGGCGGCGAGGATCGCTCCCTTCTTCCGCTCGCCCATCGAGTCCGGGTCGGCGACGTCGCTCACGAGCTCGTCGAGCACCGCTTGGTAGAGCCCAATCTGCTCGGCGGTCATCGTGCAGTGGTCGAGTTCTTCGATCTTGTCGGGGAGTTCGGCGGCGACTTGTGGTTCGCTCTTCGTGCGCCGGAACAGGAGGATCCCGTTCAACGCTCTCAGGGCGGTATCGCCGTCGCCTGACAGCTGGGCGATGAACGCCGGCCGGGAGCCGATGAGCCCTGGGTTGGTGAAGTCCAAGATGGCCCACAGATCGCCGAGCCCGTTCTCGATCGGTGTGCCGGTGAGCGCGAGGCGGATCCCGCGGGAATCCGTCGCAGCTGTACGGCGGTCTCGCTCGACGGGTTCTTGATCGCCTGAGCCTCGTCGAGCACGATCGTTCCCCAGCTGACCGCAGCCAGCGCTTCGACGTCGCGGACCGCCGTGGCGTAGGTGGTGATCACGACGTCCGCCTCGGCGATCTCGGCTTCGAGCTGCGCGGCGGCCGACCGCGAGGCCCCGTGGTGGACAACGACGCGCAGCTCAGGAACGAAGCGGGCGGCTTCGGCGGCCCAGTTGCCGACGACCGCAGCGGGCGCGACCACCAGGGCGGAGCCGGACGCCGTCGTGCGGGCGAGCTGGGCGAGCACGGTCGGGGTCTTGCCGAGTCCCATGTCGAGGGCCAGGCATCCGCCGAGCTCGGCGGCGTCGAGGAACCCGAGCCAGGCGAGCGCCTCGGCCTGGTAGGCGCGGAGCTCACCGGCGAACCCGTCGGGTCGGGTCACCGGCGCTGTCGACGCCGCGCCGGCCCGATCGACGATGTCGGTGGCCCAGCTGTGGCCACGCACCTCGACGCCACCTCGGAGCCCTGGCCCGTCGAGGCCGATGCTGTAGCGCAGGATGTCCGCACCCGTCAGCTGGGTCGATTGCTCGCGCTCGGCCAGCGCGGCCGCGGCCTGTTCGAGGTCGACCCGGTCGATCTCGACCCAGCCGCGGCTGGACATCACGAGCGGGCGGGCCTGCCGGGCGAGTTGCGCCACCTCGGCCGCGGTGAGCTCCACATCGTCGAAGAGAACCGCCCAAGCGACGTTGCTGAGCTGACTCGCTCCCACCACTGACCCGGCCGGTGTCTCCGTGAACAGGCGCAGCGAAGGTGTCGCCCTACGTCGCGACAGCGCCGGTGCCCGCACGTCGAAGCCGACCGCGGCGAGGCCGGGACCGTCGACGGTCATGAACTGCCATGCTTCGTCCTGGCTCAGCGCGACCTGTCCCCGGCGCTGCGCTGTCGATCGGTCGAGGGCCGGGAGAAGCCGTCGGAGTCGCGCCCACTCGCTGGATACAGGTCGGCTGCCCCGGTCGGTGCGCAGCGCGGCGTCGATCGGGACGGTCCGGCCCTTGGCCGAGGGCGCGTGTACGGACAGGAGCCAGACCCCGCCGGTGCCAGGCGCATCGACTTGCACGACCAGTCTCGGACGCGACGGCGACGTCACGGTGCGCGTCCAGTTCTCGAGTGCTCTCGACACGTCTCCTGCGAGCGCGGCGGGGGCTCGGAACGGGGAGCCGTCCATGCGAGCGATCAACGCGTCATTCACGTCCTTCATGGATTTCACGGTCGGTGGAGGGGCCGGTAGCTCCATGCGCTCAACACTCTCGGTCGCGATCGCCTCGACCACGGCCGTGATCACCGCAGACGTGATCGCCCGGCCATGGCCACCGTCGATCGCTGTCACCGTCGCCGGCATCGCCTCGGTGAGCGCGGCGATCATCGGACTGTCCGCGAGCGCCGGACGCCACCGGACCTCGGCATTCACCAGTCGGCCCTCACGGCGTTGAGGGACACGCAGAGACGGCACGATCGAGCCGGACGCCGCGAGACGAACCGCTTCGAGTGCGACGTGGCCGAGCCACAGCACACCCGCGCCGACGCCGGCCCGGCCGTGGCCACCACCCACCGCGACCAGCCATCCCAGTGCATCCTTCACCGGAATGGCGAGCGCTTCGGCTCGCCCGCCGCCGGGGAGCTGGACACCGGGATGGAGCTGCCAACCCAACGGTGGTCCGCCGATCGCTTCCAGTCGGGTCGACAGATCGTCGTGCGACTCCGGTTTCGCGCCTCGACCAGCCGCCCACACCACCACCTGGCCCGACGACCACGAGGCCTGGAGCTCCACCTCGGCCGGCTCGACCTCGTCGCTGTGGATCGGCTCGGCCGGTCGCCGCTCGGGCGTCGCGGGGGTGATCGGACGACGCAGTCGCGCGACCGTCCCACGAAGACTGTCGAGCGACTCAGCAAGATCGGCGACAACCTGGTCGCGCTCGTCACCGACGAGCGACCGCGCCGAGGCGAGGTCATCCTCGACGTCGATGATCAAACGGTCGAGCACGACCAGCGACGCTCGCTCGTCAGCGTGCAAGCGCGCCAAGTCGTCGGCCGAACCACGACCGTCCGCGATCGACCAGATCGCCGCTTCGAGTTCCGATAGATCGATCATCAAATTGAGTCGAAGTCCCATCCAGCGCACGCCGGGCCGGGCGCCTGACGTGCCTGGCAAGAAGCCACACACCGTTCCACCCGCACAACGAGACCGCTCCCGAGCCTACGAGGCGATCACGAGCAGCAGGCGCGACCCGAACGGGGCGCCGACCCGAACGACGCATGCCTCGGCGGTTGGAGACAAGGGCGAGCGTTCGGGCACACTGGCGACCTGTGCCCCGCAGGCGACGCCCGAAGCCGGCGAAACTCGACCCGGACGACCCGGTTGCGCAGTTCGCCGCGATGCTGCGGGAGTCGGCGGAACGGGAACGAGTCGAACGTGATCGTCTCCGGATCGAGCGACAGCAGGCTCAGAGTGCCGCAGAGGCTGCCGCCGCGCACGCCGCCGCACTGGACGCGGCTCGCCTGGAGCTCGAGGCCGCGATCGGCAACGCGCGCGAAGCCCGCCGAGAGGGGTCAGGTGTCGCCGCCGCCGACGCGGCGTGGCGTGCCGCTAAGGCCCGGCTCATCGAGTTGGAGACCGGCGCGCCCCCCGAGTGGGCGCGCCCCGTCGCTGCTGACGTGCCCGACGTGAGCGGCGAGGACGGCGATCCGTCGTAGCGCCTCGGAGCAGGAGCCTTGCGAGCAGGTTCTCGCGGGCTCACCGCAGCATCGCGGCGGTGGTGATGTCGTCGGTGGGGAGCACGTCCGAGTAGGCGGTGACGTACATGTCCGTGAGGTTGATGATGCCGCCGGTGGTTGCGAGGAACGCCGTGTCCGCGGCGTCGCGACCCGTCGCGATGCGCACCATCGTCGACCGTGGGGCGAGGCACGTGGCGTCGAGCACGTTCCACTGGCCGTCGACGTATGCCTCGACGACGGCATGGAAGTCCATCGGGCTGAGACCTGGCGCGTACACCGACGCGAGACGAGCGGGAACCTCGCACGCGCGCAGGAACGCGATCACGAGGTGGGCGAAGTCGCGACAGACGCCCTGCCGGGCGAGCAGCGTGGCGACCGCGCCGTCGATCGGGCGGCTCGATCCGGCCACGTATCCCAACCGTGTTCCGACCCAGCTCGACACGGCGGACAACAGGTCGTAGCCGGCGAGTCCGGCGAACTCGGAGCGCGCCACGGCAGAGAGGCGATCAGATTCGCAGTAACGACTGGGCCGCCGGTAGCGCACCAGATCGGCTGGTCGGATCTCCGCCCGGGGCCCGACCGAGTCGAGTGAGGCGGCGTAGTCCACCACCAATCGCCCCGCCGCGACGCCATCCGCGAGGTGCAGACGGGTGTCGTGGTCCTCGGTGATCTCGGTCGTGGCGACGGGGGCGCCATCGAGGGTCACGACGAGCGCCTCGTCGACGATCCGCGGTCCGGGCGCCGCGGCCACGGCGAGCACGATGTCGACCGCGCTGATCACGTCGCACTCGAGGTGAGCCCCGACCGTTCGTTGCATCTGATCAGCATGCCGGAGCGTGGCGCGTTGCGTCGTGGCGGCCGTAGCGTCGGGGGCACAAGGACGAGAACACCCGGGAGGGCGAAACATGGCCACGGCGCTGATGGTCTGGATTGATCAGGACCTGTGTACCGGCGACGGCATCTGCGAGGAGATTTGTGGGGATGTGTTCACCGCCCGTGACGATGGCCTGTGGGTGGTCAAAGAGGAGGCCAAGCACTTCGGGTCGACGATCGTGTTCGACGGCCAGGAGGGAGACGGCCACGGACCCGACGGCGGTCGCGGCGTGGCGCGAATTCCTGACTCGCTCCTCGACTCCGCCGTGGAGGCGGCCGAGGAGTGCCCGGGCGAGTGCATCATGATCGAGCCCTACGACCAAGCCACCATCGACTCGCGTGGCGCGTAGTGCGACGTACGTAACTCAGAGCACCTTCCTCATGTGCACATCCTCGGGCTCGAGCTCGCAAAGCTCCGGCAGCGGCTCGGCGATGACCTCGAAGCCGCGAGCCTGATAGAAGCGCACTGTGTTCTCCGACGGCGTCGCGGAGACGACCATCTCGGAGTCACCGGCGTCGCTGGCGATCAGCTCCAGGCCGCCGCACAGGCGGCTGCCGATACCGGCGGCACGGAAGTCCTTGGTGACGTGTAGGTACGCAAGCTGCGCGATCGCTGGGCGGAGGTGCGGCACGACCACTCCGACTCCGACCAGCCGTCCGCCGGACAACGCGCCGAGGGCGATCCCGCCCGCGTCGACGTAGTGCTCGAGCGCGTGCCGCTGTGCCTCGACGGAGTGCTCGCCGTGCCCGTCCGGGTCCCAGGCCGGCGCGCTCCAGTTCCCGCGCCGCTCGACGAGCTCGGTTCCCCGCTGCTCGTAGACGACGCCGATGTGCTCGGTACGGTCGATCTCGGCGACGCGCGATAGCTCGCCACGCGCGAGCCACCGGATCTCGACCGGTGTCTCCACAGCGCCACCCTCGTACTTCACGTGTCGTAGTTCGGGTTGTCCCAGTCGTCGCCCATCAGCCACTCCAGCGCACGGCGTCGCTCCCAGATCACGTAGTCGCGGACGTCGCCCGGCACGGGCTGCTGTCGAAGGTTGGCCTCGGCGCATCCCCACGTGAGGCAGAAGGCAACGTCGAGCTCGTCCAGCACTCGGCGTCGGTTCGCAGCACGGTCGATGACCGGAACCGGGACGGGTCCTCCGAAGTCCGCAGGTTCGGGAGCCACGACGCCAACTCGTCGCCACAGTACGAGTCCCAGTTCAGGGCCGGTGCCAGCGAGAGTCCCCACGCCAGGGTCCACAGGGCTTCCACCTGGAGTCGGTGGCCGAAGCTGTCAGGTGCAGCACCGTGATCGACGGCCACCAGGTACTCGTGCTCTGCCGCAGTAAGGCGCGGCAACAGTCCGTGATCACCAAGCCAGCCTCGAGCGAGGTCGATGGGCATCCCGAGCGAGCAGGTGATGACCACGTTCAGGACGAGCGCACGATCCTCGACTTCGGTGACGCGACGGAGGCGGCGTCGCTCGATGAACGGATACCAGTCCGGGGGCTGAGGGAAACCGAGATGAGCTACGACTTCGCGGGTTCGTGCGCGCGCCCCCGCCGATTCCCAAGCCACGTCGAAATCATGCCGCTTCAGCCGACACCTGAGCCGCAAACGAGCCCCTGGTTGTTGTCGTCGATCGGCTCTCCGGTGCCGTCGTAGATGATCGTGCCGTCGGGCCGGACCGTGAAAGCGCGGTAGGTCTCGTCTGACGACGCTTGCGTGACCGGCCAATCCGCCACGGATGCGATCGCTTCGCCGGCCGCGGCGACGGCATCGGCGTCGTCCGCCTCGTGACCGAGCAGGTATACGTTGAGCCAGCCGCAGACGACGGCTTGGAGCACCCGGTTGGCCAGCTCGGTTCGGCTCTGCACGACCGAAGCGACGCGGATCTGGTCCACGACCGCCGGCTCCGTCACCGGGACACCGGCGAGCAACTCGTCGACGGTGGCGGGACGCTCGGCGACGGTGACGACGTCGTCGGGAAGCGCTGCTTCCCATTCGGCGCTTTCGACCTGGTGAAGCGACACGAGGATGGCCGCGAACTCGTCGACCTCGAGTGTCGTCCCCGACGTCGATCGCAACTGGACGTTCACCGTCATGCTTCCGGACTCGATCCTGACCAACAGCTCTTCTCCCACGAGCTGCGGCGCGGTCGAGCCCTCGGGCGACACCGCTGGGGTCGGGTCCGTCGGAGCCACGGATGTGATCGGACCGCCGCCCGGACCGGTCGGATCGGTGAGGTCGTAGATCGTGGCTGACGCTCCGAGGACCGTGGCGGTGCCGACGGCCTCGTATCCCTGCAATGCCTTGCCGTCGACCGAGTCACCGCTCGCCCCCATCGGATCGCGGTACCAGTTGACCCAGACCGTTCGGTCGTCGCGGATGAACGACATACCGCCCTCGTCGACTGAGCGTTCGCTCGCGTCGGTGATGTTCCAGGTCGCATCGAGGAGCAGACGCGGCGGCCAGTCAAGTGTCTCGGGGTCGCTGACGGGTTGTGCTGCGACCGTCGACGGGGCGGCGCCGGTCGCCGGCGCAGCAACGGGCTCGTTCGACGGCGCGGTGGCGGTGGTGCCGACGGGCTGCGGCGCACCGTCATCTCTGGAACGGCTGGCGACGCCGAGGCCGACCACGAGCAGTGCGGCCGCGGCGGCGGCGCCGATGAGCGCACCGCGCCGCCGGCCGGGGCTCGGGCCGGAGCGGATGACTTCGCTCGCCGGCTCGAGCGGGATGTCGGCCATGCGAGGCCGCATCAGGGGGTCGACGGCTGGTTCTGTGTTTCGTGTGACGATCTCGTCCGACGTCACCGGTGCTGCGTCGGCGAGCATCTGGGCGCCGAGGCGCCGGAACTGGCGCAGCAGTTGTGGATGTGCCGCGTGGTGCAGGTTCTCACCGGACATCTCGTACCTCCAGGTCGTTGTTCAGTCGGGTCACCGCTCGGTCGAGGTGCTCTCTGACCGTGGATGGAGTGATCTCCAACGTGTTGGCCACGTCGCGCTGCGACCAGCCGAATGCATGCACGAGCATCAGCACCGTGCGTTGCTGCGCGGGCAGCCGCATGATCGCGGTGGCGAGCTCGGGGTTGATCGCGATCGAGTTGTCGGCCGTCGGATCGGCCTGGTCGAACGGGATCGGCCGCATCGCGTAACGCCGGCTTGCCGATTGTCCGACCCGATACAGGTAGCCGAGCGGGTTCGCCATCGCCTTCACCCGGTCCCAGTGCTCCCACGCCCAGCTGAGCGCATCGACGGTCGCCGCACGGCCGTCGTGTGCCCCATAGGTCGCTACCAACGCCACACGCAGTCGTAACTCAACGCGGCGGACGAACTCGTCGAAAGAAGCGAGCTCGTCGGGCCGGCGATTCGTCGCTGATCGCCTCATCACCCTTGAGACCCCCCAGCCGGAGGCTTCGCGCGACATGATCGACGAATTCTTGGCTCCGACCGACGAGCCCGGGGGATCAGATTCGCTCGACGCGGGCGAGCACGGGTCTCGCACCCGCGAAGATCGGCGGATGATCTTCGAACCCGGGCTGATACGCCGCATCGAGTCCTCGTCGGCTCGCGTCACCATGGCGACGGCCGCGGCCTTCGTCGACCACACTGCGGGCGGCCGAGCTCACGCCGTTGCCTTCGTCGGCGGCACCCTCGCCGCGTTCGGTCCGGGCCGCTACGTCAACCGCGCCATCGGCGTGTCGCTCGACGACCTGGATGACGATGAGCTCGATGAGCTCGAGTCCTTCTTCACCAGCGCCGGAGTGCCGCCGTCGTTGGAAGTCGCGTCGTGGGCGCCACCCGCCCTCCTCGCGCGACTTGCGACTCGGGAGTACACGGTCTCGTGGTTCCGCAACGTGTACGTGGCGGCGCTCGAGGACCGTCCGCAGCCGGTCCACCCCGACATGCTCGTCGTCGAGGTCGCCGACGACACCCTCGAGGAGTGGCTGGCGGTGCTCCGCATCGGCAATGAGACGACCACGCCGGAAGCGGCCGCGATCAGCGACGAGTGGGCCCGCGCCTCCCACGGTGTCGCCGGCGCCACCGACTACCTCGCCTATCTCGACGGAACGGCTGTCGGCTGTGGGTCCGTGATCGCGGAGTCCGGCGTCGGTTGGCTCGGCGGGGCCGCCAGCGTGCCCAACTACCGGCGCCGCGGCGTGCAGGGCGCGCTCGTCCGTCGTCGCATGACGGCGGCGTACGAGTCGGGGTGCGACCTAACGGTCGTCACCGCCGTCCCGTCCGGCGACTCGGCCCGCAACCTCGCCAGGCTCGGCTTCACCCTCGCCTACTGCCAGGCAGTCCTGACCAAGATCGCCACGTGAACACGCGCTTGGACGTGGCTACTCGCCGACTGAACCGTCGACCGCCTCCCGGATCAGGTCGACGTGTCCGTTGTGACGGGCCGTCTCCTCGCTGTGGCGAAGTCTTGGAAGGAAGTAGGCACTCATGACCGCGTTCTACCGATACTCGTTCGACAAGCGTCTGGTCGGCTTCTGGGGCGTCTTCGGCGTCCGTCCGTCGAAGGACGGAGTCACCCTCACCGACGACGGTCGGCTGCGGGCGACGTTCGGCCTCCTCAAGCTGGAGACGCCGCTCGAGAACGTCGACGGCGCCCACATCACCCGGAACTACCGCTGGTGGACGGCGGCCGGCGCCCGCGGCTCGATGAAGGACGACGGGCTCACGTTCGGAACGAACGCCAACGCCGGCGTCTGCATCCACTTTCGCGAGAAGGTGCCGTCACCGCTCCGCCGCAAGGGCCACTCGGCGCTGACGGTCACGGTCGAGGACTTGGATGGGTTGACGGCGGCGCTCACCCGTCCTTGACTCCGAGCGTCGGCTTCGGTCGCCGATGTCCCGGAGGAGGCGTGGCACCTCCCGATTACGGTGTGATCGCTCCGGTCCAGGCGTTGATGCGACGGGCGAGATCGTCGAGCGGTGTCATGCCGCCGTGAAGGATCGTGTCGTGGAAGTTCGGGAGGGAGAATCGGTCACCGAGGCGGCGGGCGGCGTCGGCTCGTAAACGGTCGATTTCGAGGCGGCCGACCATGTAGGCGGCGGCTTGACCGGGGTCGGCGATGTAGCGATCGACCTCGGCTTCGACATTGCTGCGAACGAGCGCGGTGTGGTCGTAGAGAAAGTCGATCGCTCTCTGTCGGGTCCATCTCTTGGCGTGGATGCCGCTGTCGACGACGAGCCGGCTCGCTCGCAACGAGTCCAAGGTGAGCATGCCGACACGCTGCAACGGTGTGGCGTACAGCCCCATCTCGTCGGCGAGGCGTTCGGCATACAGCCCCCACCCTTCGCCGTAGGCGGTGACCTCGAGCTGGCCGAGGACCGGATGCAGGTCGAGCTCCTGGGCGAGCGCAAGCTGGAGGTGATGGCCGGGGATCGCCTCGTGGAACGTCGTCGGGGCGAGCGCGAAGCGTGTCCAACGGCTCGGATCGGTGGCATCGAAGTAGAACGTGCCGTTGCGGCTCCCGTCGGGCGACGGCGCGGTGTAGTAGGCCATCCCACCCGCCTCGACGGCGACCACGTCGCACTCGGCGCGGGGCAGTCGGCCGAACCAACGAGGCGCCTCGAGCCGGGCCCGATCGAGCATCGAGTGGACGTCTTGGACGATCTCGTCCGTCGCCTGATACTGCAAGCTCGGGTCGGTGCGGAGCCGGTCACGCATCAGCGCCGGGTCATCCACGCCGAGCACAGGGCCGCCGACGTGCCGGTACTCGTCATCGAGGCGGGCCAGCTGAGCGAGGCCAAGCTCGTGAACCGCGTCGGGTCCGTGTGCGGTCGACGTCGCCGCCCACAGCAGCTCCTCGTACGCCCCGGCACCATTGGGGAGGTAGCACAGGCCCGGCTCGTCATCGGAGGCTGCACCCGGGAGAACCTCATCGCCGAGCACGTCGCGAAGCCGGGCCAGCGCCGGTCGGACCACGTGACGGACGACGGCAATCACCTCGTTGCGCCAAGTGTCAGCCTCCGCTTCGGTGAACTCGGACGGCGGTTCCTGCCCGACGAGCGGATCACAGGACATGCTCGTGTCGAGCAGCCGGTCGAAGTCGGTGATCGCCTGGGCGACACCTCGTCCGGTCGGGGTCTGGCCCACGGCCAGTCCATCGCGGAGCCCGTCCACCCACCCGTCGATGAAGGCTGGGATGCCGTTGAGTTTGGCGATGTAGCCCTCACCGTGACGTCCGGTCACGAGGCTGTATCCCGGCACCAGCACCGATAGAAACGCCGCGAAGTTGAACGGTCCGCTCACCAGGCCGCGGTTGCGCATCCACGGCAACAACGACACCGTCGCCGCTGCGCTGAACGAGACCGCTGCCAGCAACGAGACGTCCTGATCATGTGTGTCAATGCCCGTCGATCGTTGCGCCCGCTGCCTGAACTGGCTGAGCCTCCGGACTCGCTCAGCCACCCCCGACCCGCTCAAGTCCTCCCACTTCTCGATCTCGTCCACGTCGCCGCGATCGATGTTCCACAACTGCGCCGTGTCCCGGAAGTACGCCCAATACTCGTCCGCCAACACGCGAGCCCCCGACACGGATGCACTGTACGCCCAGGCCTGGGCGCGCCGACGTGCCGTTCGGCATCAGTTGATACACCCACGGTCGAGTCGACGTACGGTTCCTCGGTGGACGCAACTGCTGGCTGGGTGGAGTCGGAAGCCGTGCAGGTCGAGCTGCGCGCGGCGGGGCCGAGGTTCGGGCGCAGGCTTCATCTGGGCGCGGAGCGTCTCATCGAGCCATCTGGGCGCGCTGCGTCTCGGATCCGAGACTGTCCGCGCCCAGATGTGCAACTAACACGATCCGCGCCCAGAAGTGCGAGCGCCGAGCACGTCGACTGCGAACTGCCGGGTACTGGTCGCATTCATTCGGAGGAGTGAGCCAATGGACTCGGCCAAGCGAGGTGGGTAGGTCGGTCCGGGGTCCAGCGCAGTGACGTAGTGGTCGAGTGTGGATTCGGCCTCGGCGAGGAACTCGGTGACGTCGATGTCGTCGGCGATGATGCCGGTGATGCCTCGCGCCCGGCACATGGCGAAGGCGAGGCGGGCTTCGCTGACGGTTCCCACACAATCGGTCGGCTTGTAGCTCTCCAGCCCGAGCATCTTGCGGAGGATGGTGCGGTTCTCTGGCAGGTTGAAGAGGTTGACGTCGACGGTGGCGGCGACGGTCTCGGCGGGGAGCCAGGCGACGTAGTTCATCCACACGTACAGACACTTGGCGCAGCGGCAACACCACGGCTTTTGCTGGGCGCACGAGTGGGTGCTCGGGACCGCGTCGAGTTCGTGACGGAGGAGCGCGAACACGTTGACGTCGTAGATCGGTCGTAACAGGTGGAACGTCGTCAGGTTGGACACCAGCTCGCGCTGGATGTAGGCGTGAAGCAGCTGCTCGGCCGCCGCGCTCATCCCCCACAGGTAGTTGATCGCCTCACCGGTCTTGTCCCACACCAGGTTGTGTTCGTCGGTGCTCCGGGTGACACCGAGCGCCACTTCGGTCAACCCGTGCTGGAGGGCCACCGGCACGGCCAGCCAATACGAGCTGACCGTCTCCGCCGCCACGATGCGGCGGATCCCGAGCTGCGGGTAGGAGGCCGCGATCGGCGCCTCCAGCGCATCGTCGAGGACCCACGCCCGGTGGACCTGACGCGGCCGGCAGTGCGACAACAGCGCATCGATCAGGTGATGCTGAGGCTCGCCCCGTCCATAGGTGGAGTGGGAGTAGACGAACGTGTCGTAGTCGATCCCTGCCCGCTCCAGCAGCCTCATGCTGGCGAGGCTGTCCTTGCCGCCGCCACACAGCATGAGCAGCTTTGTCTGCCCCTCATCAACGTTGATCACCGCGCTGCTGTCGACGACCGGCGGTGCGGCAGGACGGGGCAACCGATAGCGGGGCAGGTCGTTCTCCCAGCGCCACACCGCCCACACGTTGTGGAACAGCGTCTCCCACAGCGCCCAGAACGCGTCGTCGACCAGATCGTCGTAGGGGCCGGAGTCGATGTCGGTTGGTGCCAGGCTGCCCGCCTTGTTGGCCTCGAAGGCGAGCAGATGGAAGTACACGCGGCGCATGGCGTCGCCGCCGTAACGGGCCTCGAGGTCGACGAAGTCGACGTCGTCGTACCAGTACGTCGTGCTGAAGCGGAGGTCCCCGACCCCATACCGCAGCACCAGGTGATGCTGACCCCGGACCACCGGCTCGAACACGAGACGACGCACCTCGAGAACCTATGACACCACCGCACGCAGAAACCAGAAGCGACCGCCGACTTCGAGGCGAGCACCGGACGCATCGCCGGCCTCGACACACGCCAGACTTCTCGGCATCGTTGACCTGCCCGATCTCCCGATCGTCGAGATCCTCGGCGACCTTCTGAAGGCGCTGGACGCGCCCGGCCGGGCGGTCGTCAGCGCGCCGCCTGGCGCCGGCAAGACGACCGTCGTGCCGCTCGCGCTGCTCGACGCGGCGTGGCGCGGTGACGAGAAGGTCATCATGCTCGAGCCACGTCGATTGGCCACGAGAGCGGCGGCGAGGCGGATGGCGCAGCTAGTCGGCAGCGCGCCCGGTGATCTGGTCGGATACCAGACCCGCGACGAGCGAGTCATCGGACCGGCGACCCGCATCGAAGTGCTAACCGAGGGCGTGCTGACGAGGCGCCTGCAGCACGACCCCGAACTGCCGGGCGTCGCCGCCGTGCTGTTCGACGAGGTCCACGAACGAAATCTCACGACCGACCTCGGACTCGCGCTGACCCTCGAAGTCGGGTCGACGCTCCGGCCCGACCTCCGGGTTGTCGCGATGTCGGCCACCGCCGACACGGAGACGTTCGCCCGGCTCCTCGCGACCGGCACCGGTCCGGTACCGGTCGTCGTCGGCGAGGGCCGCACCCATCCGATCGACCTCCGCTGGCGCCCGAGGCAGCGCAACGATCGGGTCGAAGCGACCGTCGCGTCGGCCGTCGAGCGGGCGCTCGATGACGAACCTGGCGACGTGCTCGTGTTCCTGCCAGGCATCGGCGAGATCACGCGGGTCCGGGAACGCCTCGTTGCATCGCTGCCCGCTCACGTCGACGTGCGGCCGCTCGCCGGCGCGCTGTCGCTCGAGGACCAGGACCTCGCGTTGGCACCGTCGCCGCCCGGGCGGCGACGGGTCGTGCTCGCCACCGACATCGCCGAGACGTCGCTCACCGTCGAGGGCGTCCAGATCGTCGTCGACAGCGGACTCGCGCGGTCGCCGCGATTCGACACCGGCACTGGGATGACGCGGCTGACGACGGTGTCGATCAGCCGCGACTCGGCGGACCAGCGTGCCGGTCGCGCTGGTCGCACGGAGCCGGGCGTCGCCTACCGCCTGTGGTCGAAGGTCGAGCATGGCAGCCGCCTGGCCCACCGACCGGCCGAGATCGAGTCCGTCGACCTCGCCGGACTCGCCCTGGAACTGGCCGCCTGGGGCACGACGCCGGACCGGCTGTCGTTCGCCGATCCCCCGCCGGCCCGGGCGTGGCGCCAGGGCCTCGAGCTGCTGGCGATGCTCGGAGCGATCGACCCTGATGGCCGGCTGACCGACGTCGGTCGGATGATGGTGAACCTCCCGCTGCACCCCCGGCTGGCCCGCATCGTCGCCGGCGCACCGCTGTCCGCGGCCTGCGTCATTGCGGCGGTCGTCGACGAGCGCGACGTCATGCGCGGGCAGGGCGACGAACCTTCGGCCGACCTCGCCCTACGGGTCGCGGTCGTCTGCGGGCACACCACGGATGACCGGGCGGACCGGGGCGATGTCCGCCGGGTGCGGGACCGGGCGGCCGACCTGGCGCGCCGCATCGGCATCCCGTTCGACCCCGACTCGGTCGATCCCGACCGCACCGGGCTGCTGCTCATGGCCGGCTTTCCCGACCGACTGGCGGCCCGCCGACGGCCCGGCCAGTTCCAGATGCGCACCGGCTCCGGGGCGTGGGTGGCAGCGAGCGATCCGCTCGCGCGCGCCGACTTCCTCGTCGCCGCCGACGTCGACGGGAAGCGCTCAGGCGCCCGCATCCGCCTCGGCGCAGCGGTCGAGGCGTTCGAGATCGCGGGCGTGCTCGACGACGTGGTAGAGGACCGACGGCTCGTGTGGGACGCCGATCGCGACGACCTCGTGGTGCGGATCGAGCGGCGCCTCGACGCGCTCCGGCTCGGCGAGGAGGTTCGGGCTCCCGAGCCCGGCGACGACACGGTCGACGCGCTCCTCGTGCGCATCGGCAACACCAAGCTCGGCGTGCTCTCGTGGCCGGAGCGGGCCGTGCAGCTGCGAGCACGCGTCGCACTGCTCCGCGACACGTTGGGTGACGACTGGCCGGACTGGTCCGACAAGGCGCTGACTGCGACGCTCGACGAGTGGCTGCGGCCGTACCTGACCGGCGCGACCGGCCGGGCCGACCTCGACCGCGTCGACGTCGCGACACTGCTTCGTCACCAGCTCCCCTGGCCACTCGGAGTCGAACTCGACGAGTTGGCCCCGCCGGCGTGGACGCTGCCCGGCGGCCGCACCGTTCCGATCGACTACACCGGCGAGCGTCCGACGGCGTCGGTGCGGGTGCAGGACGTGTTCGGCGTGAAGGAACACCCGACCATTGCCCGAGGCCGGGTGCCGATCACGGTCGCGCTCCTCTCCCCTGCCGACCGCCCGATCCAGGTGACCGCCGACCTGCCCGGCTTCTGGACCGGGTCATGGGCGGCGGTGCGCAAGGATCTCGCTGGCCGCTATCCGAAGCACCGCTGGCCGGAGGACCCGGCCAATGAACCCCCCGGCCGCCTCAAAGGCCGCTGACCGGCAGACCCACCCACTCCTCCTCCCGGATCTCGCGAGCGCGATCATCGCCTGGGGCGATCACGGTGGAATCCGTCGGCGACGGCGACGACTCAATTGCTCCATCGAGTTGGACTCGAAGAGTGGGTCACGATCGAACGCTCGGCCTGGATTGCCGCGCCGTGCGGGCGTGCATCGTCAGGCCCGTATCGGACGACGACTTCGAGACGGCCGTGTTCCTCCCGGCTCGAAGGACACCGATCGCCTCCTCCATAGCGGCGTCACGAAACGGGGGCCGCGCCGGTCAAGCGGATCCGCTCGGGTTCGATGCCGAACCGTGCGCAGTACGAACTGACGACCGGGTCAGCCCACACGCCCGCCTGGTCGTAGCCCATCGAATCGAGAGTTGCCGGCGGCGCGGCCCGTTCGCCCGCCTGCTGACGTTCGAGGTACGCGGCCACCTTGGCTGACAGCTCCTCGTCGGCAGCATTGGCTTCCAGCGCCTGTTGGACGGCGTCGACGGGAGCGCGGACGAGCTGCGGGTACGAGATGTGCATCGCCTTTGACGGTGCATCACTCGTGAAGGCTGCGATGCCGGCCAGCTTGCTGCTCGCCTGGTCGCTGGTGACCATGGAACGGTGCCCGTCGTCGCTCAGCGGGTTGCTCTCGCAGAACCACTCGATGATGCCGTGGCCCAGTACGGCCAACGACACGATGCAGCGGAACGGGTCGCGATCGGTGATCACGAACCGCGCCTCGGGAAAGACCTCTGCGAACTGGGCGACCTGCCGTGAGATCTGGGGTGCCTTCAGCACGAGGAACCCACCGGGCTCCACGGGGTGCTTCCACAGCAGCAGTTGCACCACCCGTCGGTAGTTCTCGAACGCAGGACCGAGATCCTCGTCGGTGAGGAACCGCCACCACGTGGGCATGCACGGGCCTGCGGCCCATGCGAGCATCGACGTCGAGTCGATGAAGCCGCACACGCACTCCTCGGGATCCGTCGCGTTCACCCAGTGCATCTGTTCGAGCAACGTCCCGCGGAGCACGTCAGCCTGCTCTTGCACACGGGCGATGCGCGCATCGGTGTCGTGGGTCGCCGTCTCCGGCGGCGGCACGGGCTCCAGGAGTTCCCACCGGCGCAGGACTCGTGCGTCTCGATGGAGCGCGAGCAAGTTGTGGAGCAATGTTGTTCCGCTGCGCTCGAGGCCGGTGACGTAGACGATCGGCGGGATCGGCACCGCCGCGATCTCCGGGTGTTGCCGCAACGTCTCGAGGACCCGCAAGCGTCGCACGAGGTCGAGCACCGCCCGCGATCGCAGGAACCGACGCCCGAACTCGGTGAGGTTGGCCTGCTCGAGATCGGCGGCGTACGCGGACAGCGGACCGAGGAACCAGGAGTCACCAAAGTCGGCGAGTCCCGCCTTCTTGGCCGCGTCGGCGAGGATGCGGTCGACCTCCCCGGTCGTGTCCATCGTCGCCACCGTCCTCCCGTAATCCGGTGAGACCTTCCTAGCACTGGCGTCCGGCGTCGACGAGAGGAACTCGTTGGATCAGGCGCCGACGCCGGCGAGCTTGGCTCGGACGAGTTCGACCATCGGCACGGCGCCCTTGGCCTCGTAGAGCTCGATCGCCTTGGTGAACGCGTCGCGGGCTTCGTTCGCTCGGCTGAGCATTCGGTTCGTCTCTCCGACGGCGGCGCACACGTCGCCGCGCTCGAGGAGGCCGTCGGTGGCGTCGATGAGACGCATCGCTTCGCCCGCCAGTGCCAACGCCTCGTCGCGTCGTCCCCAGCTCGCCAGCACCTCGGCCCACGCGGCGCGCCAGTACGACTGCGTCACCACGTCGTCGGCCGCGCCGGCCGCCTCGCTGCGAATGGTCGCCTCGTAGGCCTCGTCGAGCTGCCCGAGCTCGAAGAGGGCGAATGCCTGCACGGCCACCGCGGTGGAGTACCAGCTGGTCTCGCCGGCGAGGGCGAGCAGTTCGCAGGCGTCGCGGAGAATCGCCTCGGTGGTGGCGTAGTCGCCCTCCCCCATCGGGCCGCGGTGGTCGATGAGCGCCGCCTTCGCGCCCAGCAGCCGATCGCCGAGCTCGTCGTAGAGGTCCTTCACCCTCGCGATCAGGGCGCGGCCCTCGGCGACGTCGCCCTGCTGCGTCTTGAGTGCGGCCATGAGCTCCAATGGCGCTGCTTGTCGCAACGGGCCTGCCTCGGCGCGGTCGAGCAGATGGCCGTAGCGGCGCTCGGCCTCCGCGAACGGCATGGGGCCCCAGATCGCCGCGACCCCAACGAACCGAAAGGCGGCGTGCACGAGCGAGTCGTCCCCGGCCCGCTCGCCGTGCTCGACCGCCCGCTCAGCGGCCTCGAGACTCCGAGCGTGCCGGCCGAGGTTGCTGTTGGCACCGGCGATCGACATCCACGCTCTCGCCGCACCGACATCGTCGCCGAGGCGCTCGAACACGGGCAGGGCTCTGGGCACGAGGTCGAGCACTTCGGCCGCGATGCCCGCTCCGGTCTCGACCTGCGACCGCCACATCACCTCCTCGATCCGGGCGTGCCACGCCAGCCGCTCGTCACCCTCCCCATCAGCGATCACGACGGCACGCCGGACGACCTCGAGCGCCCGACCGAGCGATCCGCTGTGGGCGAGAGCCGACCCGTACCACAGGAGCAGTTGGGCCGATGGCGCCGCGTCGAGCGAGTAGGCGCGCTCGAGGAGGTTCAACGCGCCGCGATAGTCGTTACGGCCGAGGGCCCGGCCCCCGGCGGTGGCCAGGTGCGCGCTGGCCCGCCGGGCGAGCGCGTCCGCCGCCTCGTCGGCGAGACCGATGGCGAGACGGTTCCGATGCGCCTCCTGCAGGTGATAGCCGAGGATCTCCTCCACCTCCGCGGTGCGGCCCTCGTAGAGGTCGTCGACCCACGCCGCGAACTGTTCGTGCAGGGCCGTCCGCGCCGCCTTCGGGATGGCGTCGTACGCGGCGTCGCGGATCAGGATGTGGCGGAACCGGTATCCGTCGTCACCGGTCACGCCCCTGGTACTCAAACGCTCCGGGACCACGAGGTCCTTGCGGAGCAGTTCCCTGAGGAGTGACCCCACTCGAGGACGAAGCTCGGGTTGGGCGAGCGCTTCGACCGCGCTGCGCCAGAACTCCTTGCCCACCACTGCCGCGATCTCGAGGATCTGCCGCTCGTCGCCGGGCAGGCCGTCCAGCCGCGCTGCCAGCAGCGCCCGGATGGTCGGCGGCACCTCCAAGTCGGCGAGATCGCTCCCCGCCTCCCACGCACCGTCGGCACGCCGGAGTCGGCCCGAGTCGACCAGCATCCCCACCATCTCTTCGACGAACAGCGGGATGCCCTCGGCCGCTGCCATGATCCGAGCGCATACGTCGACGGGAAGTGGCGTGCCTCCGAGGAGGTTGCCCAGGAGCACCTCGCTGGCCTCCTCCGAGAGCGGCTCGAGGTGGATCGTCGTTGCGTTGCGCTTCCCACCGGCCCAGTCAGGACGCCTGTCGAGCAGCTCCGGCCGGGCGATGCACAGCAGCAGCATCGGCGCCTCGCGGGTCCACTCCACGACGTGGCCGAGAAGGTCGAGCAGCGTCGGCTCGGCCCAGTGGATGTCGTCGACGACGACCACCAGCGCGCGGCGACGGGCCGTCGCCTCGAACAGCTTGCGCACCGCCCAGAAGATCTCGTCGGACGCCGCCGCCCCCGGCACCGCACCGGTCACCCGGGCCAGCCGCGCCGCGATCAGATCGGCGTCGTCCTCACCCTCGGCCAGCTTGGACAACTTCGCCGTTGTCAACTCGGCGTCGTCGCCGTCGGCGATGCCGGCCGCGCCGCGCAGCATCTCGACCAGCGGCCAGTACGTGATTCCCTCCCCGTAGGACAGGCACCGGCCGTGCATCACCGTGGCCCGCCCCTCCAGCTTTGCCACCACTTCGGCCGTCAACCGCGACTTCCCCGCGCCGGCAGTGCCGAGGACCGTGAACAGATGACAAGCTCGCTGGCGGACCGCCCGCTCGAACGCCTCGACCGCGAGCCGTACCTCGTCGTCGCGTCCGACCAGCGGCGAGTCGAGCCGCCGAGGCGACGACGGCGTGAGCTCGGCGACCTCGACGAGGCGATACGCGCTCAGGCGGGCCTCTTTCCCCTTGACGGCGAGCGGCGCCACCGGCTCGGCGTGGGCGCCGTGGCGCACGAGGTGGTAGGTCGCCTCCCCGAGCAGGACCTCACCTGGCGCGGCATGCTGCTCGAGCCGGGCGGCGACGTTGACAGCATCGCCGACCGTAAAGGAGTCAGGACGCGACACGTCGGCAGCGAGCACGTCGCCAGTGTTGACGCCGGTGCGAATCTGCACCGTGACGCCGAAGCGGCGATCGAGGTCCTCGTTGAGCTCCTCCAGTGCGGTGCGCATCCCGGCCGCCGCCCGCACGGCACGCAGCGCATCGTCCTCGTGCGCCACGGGCACACCGAAGAACGCCACCACCGCGTCGCCGATGAACTTGTCGACCCTGCCGCCGTGGCGCTCCACCGGTGCCCGCATCGCCTCGTAGTAGCGGCTCATCAAGGCGCGGAGTGCCTCGGGGTCGAGCTGTGAGGCCAGCGCGGTCGAGCCGACCAGATCGGTGAACACTGCCGTTACCGTCTTGCGCTGATCGCGGGCCGGCGCGGCGGGCTCCAAGATCAGCCGTGCGCCGCAAGAGGCGCAGAACCGCGCCTCCCCGGCGCTGCGCGCCCCGCACGCCGAGCACTCGATCATCGCGCCGCGAGCCTACGGGCGCTCCGGCACCGGGGGGCCTCGGCGAGCGCACAGGGCGGCTCGTTACGATGCGCTCGTGCCGGTGCTCGTGCTCACCGTGATCGGTGACGACCGCGTCGGGCTCGTCAAAGCCCTCGCCGATACCGTCTCTAGCCACGGTGGCAACTGGGAGCACAGCCAGATGGCAGAGCTCGCCGGCAAGTTCGCCGGCATCGTCGTCGTCACCGTCCCCGCCGACCGCGCCACAGACTTGACCGGCGCGCTGCACGCCCTCGACGGCCTGCTCGAGGTCTCCGCCCACCCCGGCACGGACGCCGCCGCCGATCAGCGGAGCTGGCCGCAGCTCACGCTCGACCTGATCGGCAACGACCACCCCGGCATCGTCCACGACGTGTCGGCCGTGCTGAGCCGGCACGGGCTGAGTATCGAGACGATCACCACCGACGCTCGCGACGCGCCGATGGCCGGCGGGATGATCTTCGAGGCTCACGTCGTCGCCCGCCTCCCGCCGACCTGCGATCCCGCGGCCGTGCGTGCCGACCTCGAGAGGCTGGCGACCGAGCTCATGGTCGACATCAGCGCCGGCGAGAAGTAGGGGCAAGCACGGCAGAGCAGACTGTCGTCATGCATGAGGAGGGCGGAGAGTCAGCCTGCTGGCTGGACGCCATCTGCGAACGGTGCGGCGCGCTCATCGACCCGGCGGAGCGGCATGGGTGCCGCGAACCGGCGGGCATGGCGAGTGGTGGGCTTCGGCGGTTGCGACGGGGGTACTACCGGATCATGACGAATGAGAGCCCACTGCCCGCATCCGACGACGCTGACCCCGAGAAGGAGAGCACGCCGGCGGGCGTTGCCGGCGACCTCGAGAAGGAAGCGACCGAGGCCGGCGCCACGACGGACGAGGCTGATCCGACGACGGGAGAGTAACCAGCCGTCCGAGTATCACAACGCCATCGGCGTTCCGTTCACGGGACGCGATCACGGCAGCTGACGTGGTGAGTCACGCCGGTGTGTCCGCGACGTGACCCACCAGGGGCGACGGTCAGGACAGCAGGGCGACGAGCTGGTCGGTTGCTGCGCCCCAGCCTTCGTGGAAGCCCATCTCGATGTGTTGTTCGACTCCGGCCTTGTCAGCGTGCAAGGCGACGGCGCGGTAGTGGGTGCCGCCGTCGGCGGCGGGGGCGATCTCGACGCGACCCGTGAAGGGCATGCCGTCGCCGCCGGCGACTGGGCGGAACCCCTCGGTCATCGCGCTGGTGAACACGAGCAGGCTGCCGGGCTCGACTTGGAGGTAGCAACCAACGTTGGGGTACTGCTCGCCCTCGGGTGACTCCATCGTCGTGATGCAGCGTCCACCGGGACGGACGTCGAGGTCGGCGGAGACCGTCTTCCACGGTGCGGGTGTGAACCACTGCACGAGCAGCGCCGGGTCGGTCCAGGCCGCCCACACCTTGTCGGGTGCGACGGGCAGCGTGCGCTCGAGCACGAGGTCGAGCTCGGGGTCGGGGATGTAGGCGGTCATGATTGCTCCTGTTCGGTTCTGTGCTGCGCGAGCAGCAGTTGGTCGAGTTGGTCGAGGCGTCGTTCCCAGTGGCTGCGGAACGTTGCCAGCCAGGCCGAGGCCAGCTCGAGCGAGGCGGGGGCCAGTTGGAAGACACGGGTCCGTCCGGTCTTGTGGGAGGTGGCGATGGCGGCGCGCTCGAGCACACCGAGGTGTTGCATGAACGATGGCAGCGCCATCTCGAACGGTCGGGCCAGCTCGGTCGCCGACGCCGGTCCGATGCTCAGCCGTTCGACGACCGCCAGGCGTGTCGGATCCGACAGCGCCTGGAACACCGTCGCCAACGACGGCTCGATCGGAGAATGCTGAGGCACATACCTAACTATATGCCAAGCACAACACTGAGGTCAATACCTCAGTGTTGTGCGGGAGGTGAGGGCGGGCCGTTGTGTCCGCGCTGTCCGTCGAAAGGGGTCTGTGCTGCGGACACAGACGAGAAGCTCGTCGTCGCCGGTGACGCACCGGACTCGGGACGAAGGCCTCTCCTCCGGAATGGCCCGACTACTCTTCGTGGTCGTGGCGCTGCTCGAGCGCGATGGCCCATTGGCCACGCTCGAGGCGGCGCGCCAGGCCGCCGCCACTGGCCGTGGCTCGGTGGTGGTCGTGTCCGGGGAGCCCGGCATCGGGAAGACCGCTCTCATCGGCGTGTTCGTTGCCGGGTTGGCTGACCACGGGCGGGTCTGGCGGGGTTTGTGCGACGATCTGTCGATCCCCCGCCCGCTGGGCCCGTTGCGCGACATCGCCAGCGCGTCGCCGGCCGTGGCGCAGGCCATGTCCAGTGGCGTGCCGGCGACCGAGCTGCACGACGTGATCATCGAGGACCTCACGCAGGGACCGCAGCCCACGGTCGTCGTCATCGAGGACGTGCACTGGTCCGACGACGCCACCCTCGACGTGATCATGGTGCTCGGCCGACGGGTCGGATCGCTTCCGGCCGTCGTCGTCCTGACGCTGCGCGACGGTGAGATCGCCCCTGGTAGCCGGCTTCCCCTGGTTCTCGGCGCACTACCACCTGATGCAACCCACCGCGTGGCGCTGGAGCCGTTGTCGCCAGCGGCCGTCGCCGAGATGGCAGGCGAGGATGCACCCCAGATCTACGCGGCCACCAACGGCAACCCGTTCTTCGTCACCGAGCTGATCGCAGCCCGACCAGAGACCGTGCCCCGATCGGTCAGCGCCACCGTGCTGGCCCGCAGCGCTCGTGTCGGCAGCGCCGCACAACGGCTCCTCCAGTTGGCCTCGGTCGTGCCGGGCCGCGCCGCGACGTCGCTGCTCAACGCGTTGTTCCCCGGCTGGCCGTCAGCGGCCGCAGCGCTCGAGCGGCTCCAGCTGCTCGAAGTGGACGCCGACAGTGTCCGCTTCCGGCACGAGCTGGCTCGTCTGGCCATCGAGGCGAGCTTGCCGACGACGCAACGCCGGGCCCTCCACGCCGAGGTCCTCGCCGTGCTGCTGGCTGGCGGTGGGGACGCGGCCGACGTCGTCTACCACGCCGAGGGGGCCGGTGACCTCGACGTGGCCGCCCAGCACGCGCTCATCGCCGCCCGTGGCGCCGCCGCGGTCGAGGCGCACGGCCAGGCGTACGCCCATTTCCGCCGCGCCGCCGAGCTGTCCGACCGGCTGGCGCCCTGCCAGCTCCCGGCGTTGTACGAGGAGCTCGCGGTCACGGCCTACACGATCGGCCATCTCGACGAGGCGTTCGCGTCGATCGATCAGGCCCTCGCTCGATACCAGGAGTCCGGCGACCCCGCTGCGCTCGGTCGCTGCACGAGGTGGCTCTCCCAGCTGCACTGGTTCGCCGGCAACCGGGAGCAGTCGTACACGGCGGCGCAGCAGGCGATCGAACTGCTCCAGCCGCTCGGCGACTCGAGCGAGCTCGCACGCGCCTACAGCGGCCTCGCCCGCGCTCGCAATGCATCGGCGGCCGGGTCGAGGAGACCTGCACCTGGGCGGAGCGAGCAGCGGCCTTGGCCCGCCGACTCGGCGACCAACAAACCGTGGCCGACGCCCTCGTCAACATCGGCAGCGTCCGTGTTGGGATCGACATCGACGACGCCGACACGCTGCTGGCCGCGCATGACATCGCCGTCGCCGCGGGCGATCATCGCAACTCGTTGCGCGCCCTGAGCAACCTGTTGGCCGCCCATCTGTCGTGGGCGCAACCAGAGCCGGCCCTCCGATACGCGTCACGAACCCGCGCCTACGCCGCCGAGCACGGCGTCGAGGTGTTCTCCGGGTACATCCCGACGATGGCCACGTGGCTGCGTATGCGCGCCGGCACCTGGGACGAAGCTGACCCACTGGCCCACGCCGAGCTCGACAAGGGCACCAACCTCGGGCACGTGCTCGCCAAGATCGTGCTCGCCGAGCGGGCGGTCCGCCGAGGCGACAGCGATGCCGCCGAGCGGCTCGCAGAGGTCCGTCAGCATGCCGACCGCACCGGCGAGCTGAGCTGGATCGTTCCCGTGCTCGAGCTCGAGACCGAGTGGTCGCTGACATCCGGTCATCCCCTGCCGCACGATCACTTCGACTTCGTCGAGGCGATCGTCCGCAGCAACGGGGCCGTCGGCGTCGAGGCCGGCCGGTTGGCGGCCTGGGCCACCGTGGCCGGCAGGCAGTCCTCCTTCACAGGAAGGCTGCCCCAGCCGCACGCCGCCATGTTGCGCGCTGACTGGGCCGCCGCGGCGCGCGCCTTCGCCGCCATCGGCTGGAGGTACGACCGGGCCTTGATGCTGTTCCTGCTCGACGATCCCGACGCCCTCGTCGAATCGCTGAGCGTGGCCCGACAGCTCGGCGCCGAACCGCTGACACAAAGCGTGAGCCGGCGCCTCCGACAACTCGGTCATCCAGTGCCCCGCGGGGTGGCGCCCTCACACACGGACCCATCCAGCCGGGCTCACTGCACGCCAGGCGGAGGTGCTCGAACCTCCTCGCGGACGGAAAGACCAATACCGAGATCGCCGAGGCGTTGTACCTCTCACCGCGCACCGTCGAGAGCCACGTCGACGGCCGTGCTGATGAAGCTCGGCGCCACCACCCGTCGCGACGCCGTTCGTCGCGCAAGGAACCTCACGTTCAGGGAGGCACAGTAGGTCGAGCGAAGAGGCGACCCGACGCGCCGTCAGCCGTCCCAACCATCGGTGCGGTGGATCAATCGCCGGTCCGACGATTGCGGACGTGTGTGATGTACTCGAACAGCGGGTCGTTGATCGCGGCCCGGGTGTCGAAGCCCGTTCGGTGGTGGTTGGCGTACCACTCGTCGACGACCGAGGCCTTGGCTTCGAACTTCACGTCGCTCCATGACGTGTCTTCGGCGGGGAGCGAGTAGTCGGAGTCCCGCATCGCACCCCAGGTCCACTCCAACCGGCTCATCGGAGTGTTGTGGACGTGCCAGACGTGGGTCAGCTCGTGGATGAAGAGTTGGCCCGGTTCCGGGTAGTTGTCTTTGGTGAACTCGAGCGGATTCTCGAAGGCTTTGCCGAGGTTGACGAGGATCGGTCCGTCGTCTCCGGCGGGGACGACGAAGCAGCGACCGTCGCCCGGTGTGAAGGGGTCCTTCAAGCCGACCGCGTCGGTGAGGACGATCGACTCTGCGGGAGGGAGGGCGCCGCCGAAGACGCGGTTGGCCCAGTCGAGTTCGTGTTTCTCGATGGTGCGGTGGGCGATGTCGGGGTCGAACGGGCCGCCGATCTCGGCGGTCCACTTGATGACGGGGAACAGGAACTTGTAACCGGGGATCCACGAGAGGACACCGTTGACCAGCAGCGGTGACTGGGCGGTGGGGACGAACCCGATGTACTCGGCGACTTCGTGTCCGACGAACCCGGCGATGCGGTTGAACCGCCGTACGGGCGACAGCACGTACGGCTGGAGGAACTCGTCGATGACGCCGTCGATGAAGCCTTGGATTCCGCCGCCCAGGCCGATGTTCTTCTCGTCGCAGGCGGCGGCCGTACCCCCGGTCGCAGCGAAGTCGTCGAATCCGCCGTGGACGACCGGGTTGACGCCGAGCTCGATCCAATCGTGGTCCCGATCCGGGGCGGGATCCGTCGGGAGCGGTTCGGAGCCGGTGCCGTCGACTCGGCCGCGGTGTTGGTTGAGCAGTCCGTCACCGGAGTCGGCGTGCACGGCGGTGTGGACTGTGAATCGGTAGGGGTCCCAGCCGCTGCCGTGCATGTGGCCCTGGACCTGGACGGTGCCGTCGCGCCAGAGCCTGGTGACAACCTGTCCGCTGAGCGCGGCACCGGTCTCGACGGGCGCCCGGAACAGGATGCTGTCGGTTGGCACACGCATCCGGACGCCGCTGTCGAGGGACCATCCACCGTTGGGCTGCAGGGGGTGCCACCACGCGGTCTCGATCGAGCCGCCTTCGGAGGCCCAGCACAGGTGCACCCAGTCTCCTCGAGCGGCCGCGGCGACCGGTGCTCCGGGTTGTGTGACGCGGCCGCCGACGGGCTTCCAGCCGTCGCCGCGCATCGCCCAGATCTGGCGGTCGGCACGGGCGACGAACAGGTCACGTTGGTCGTTGGGGCGCCCGACGACGGCGACCGTGGCGGTCAGCGGGGCGTCGTTGTCCTGCGCGGCCACGGGGAACCAGCCGGACCAGCCATTCTCGGAGTGCCAGTACTGCATCACGATCTGCCCGTCGTCGCGCACGCCGAACAGCTCGATGTCGGTGCGTCCTCGGCTGATCGCCGTGATCGGGGTGCCCGGGGCGAAGGAGCCACCGAGTCTGCTCCAGCCCCCAAAGCCGTCGTCAGCGCTCCACCAGTTCGTCCACACCTGAGCGTCGTCGGCGAGGACGAACAGGTCCCAGTGGTCGGCCTTGCGGCTGGTCGCCGCGATCGGGGTGCCGGGGGTGAGCGCCGGGCCTGCGCCGAGCACGACGTGTTCGGTTGAGCCCGCGCCGCCGTAGAGGTGCAGTTGACCGTCGAGTCCGACGCAGAACGCGGTGCGCTCCCCGGGGAAGCGGGTGATGGCGGCGACGTGGCAGCCTGCGGGGAACCCGCTGTCGATGGTCTCCCACGGCTCGGTCGCTCCTCCGGCGGTTCCGCGCAGCGCGCAGAGGTCGTTGCCGCGCACGGTGAACAGCTCCCATTCGTTGGTGGAGCGTGAGATCGCAACGGTCGGTGTGCGGACGGGAATCGGTTCGGGGAGGTCGGCCCAGCCCGGTGTGGTGTCCCAGTCGTCGTCGGGGCTCCAGTGTGCGGTGCGCAGCCGGTCGTCGGTGCCGATGACGAACAGCTCGAGTTGGTCGTCGTGGGTGATCATGGTGAGCGGGGCGCCCGCGGGGGCCTGGGGAGCGTCGCCGAACGCCGTGTCCGGGTGGATCGTGCGGATCCGTCCGGACTGGTCGCCGATGAGGACGGTGCTCGTCTCACGGTCCACGGTCAGACAGCGCGGTGTCGGGGTTGCGCCGAGAACGTCCGGGGACAGGGAAGCCGGCGCCAGCGTCGTCGCCGCGAAGGAGCTGAGACGGTCGCTGGTCAGGATGTGGAGCAGGCCCCGGTACTGGTCGAGGGCGATGGCGACGCCCCCTGGTTGGCGCAGGAGGTGGCGAGGTTGACCCAGTGCGTCGAGGTCGATGGCGAGCACGCCGATCTCGGCGATGCCGGCGACGCCTTCCACCCGGACGTAGAGCCGGCGTGCGGCGTCGTCGAGGGTGACGTCACGGGGCCGACAGTTGACGGGCAACTGGATCGGCGCCGGACGCGGGGTCGTCGGGTCGGGTGGGGCGAGGTCGAGGACTTCGATCTCCTGGTCGGCACCATTGGTGAACCGGCTGGCATAGAGGAACCGGTTGGACTCGTCGATCGTTGCGTCGCCCGTCAGGCCGTCCCCGACGTCGAACCGGCGGACCTCTTGGAGGGTCGACCCGTCATAGGCGACGATCTGTCGGGTGTGCTGGTTCAGCACGTAGATCACGTCACGGGCGGCGTCCACGACCAAGCCGACGAAGCCGAACCCGACGTCGATCGAGCCGACCGGCGTCAGTGAGTCGAGATCGATCACCGTGATGCCAGGAGTCTGTGGTCCGCGGTTGCGTACGTACACCCTGCGCGCTGATCCGTCGACGACGACCTGCAGCGGCTGCCACCCAACCGTGATCGGTGACGCAGAAGGCTCGAGCGTGACCCGATCGAGTACATGGAGCTTGCCCGGCGCCGGCATCTCGTTCGCCGCTCCCGTCCGGGTGAAGTACTGGGTCGCGAACAACCGGTCGCCGTGCACCGCCATCCCACCGACCGGGGCGTCGTGACCGGGCGGTGGCGGCCCCAGGGTCGTCTCCACGCCCGGCACGCCTCGCGGTGCCGGTGCAAGCGTTACGGTCATCGTCGCTCCTTCGAGTTCGGGTGCGCCACGAGCGTGTTACGCCCTGGATACGCAGGGCATGGATGTGGGGTAGCCATCGATCTTTTAGATGGTGGCGAACTGACCGGTGTTGACGACGAGGTCGGCCCGTGCGGTGATCGGCTGGCCGTCGGTCCCGGTCGTTTCCAGCTCGCCGGTCAGTTGGATCGATCCCTCGAACCCGGTGACCGTGGTCCTCAGGTCCAACGTGGCCGTCTCGCCAGGTTGGACGTCGTGGACGACGAAGAGCAGGTCCGCACCAGTCGAGGGGCCTTTGGGCTTGATGTTCGTACCGGCCGTCACCGAGAACTTCTTCGATGCTTTGACCCGGAGGAAGCCGCCCTCTGTGCAGGGCGCGATGTTCGTGGCCCGAATGGCGACGGTGAGTGGTCCGGGGCTGGCCTCGAGGACTCCGGTGCCGGCGGTGAGGTTGAGGCGGGGGATCGCCCGGCGGCCGCCACGGGGCGGGATCGGAGTCGGTGGGCGACCGGGACCGGGTTCGACCGGCCAACCGGCGAGCGGCCGGAGCTGACGCTGCGCCAGCCGTCCGGGTGATGCCGCGCCGGACTTGGACAGCGCCATCGTGTCAAAGCCGATCTCGACCTTGGTGACGCTGCCGAGATCGATCGCGCTCGCCGGTTCGCCGTCTTCGTCGACCTGTTGGTCGTAGAGCTCCCAGTCGCCGGCGATGCCCCGACCCCAGATGGCGATCGGAGGTTGGTTGGGATTCACTTGCTCGCTGAGGGTCGCCTTGACGCCTCCCGGGACGGCAACGGCCTCCAAGAGGAGTTCCTGCGGTCGCAACGCGAAGTCCTTGATGTGGCCGGCAGTCACTCCGTCTTCGGGTCGCCGCCGAGATGACCAGCGACCGAGTTGGGTGAGCTTGATCGCGGCCCCGGTCGCGTCCATCGTCGCACCGTGCAGCATCACTGTCACGTTCTCGAACTTGACCTCGTACAGGTCCGACCCGTCTTCTTCGAGGAGGTCGGCGATGGCGATGGCGAAGCCCATGCGACCCGAGGATCGCAACGGATCGAGCAGCACGGGGTCCTCGGTGCTGAACCAGAACGGCACCGGTGTTCGGCTGAGGTCACCGACGTCGAGCAGCTCACTCACCAGGGATGACCACTCGATGACCCGCAGCACGGTCTGCTTGACGACGGCACGGATCTCATCCAGCTGCTCGCCGGGGCTGAGCAGCCGACGACGGTCGGGATGGAGCTGGCCGAGGTCGAATGGGACGGGCGTCACGGGGTCCTTGACGAGGTAGATCTCCCTGGCCCGGAGGGTCAGGAAAAGGTGAACTGACAGCCGGTCGAGGAGCGGGCGGAGGGCGTCGAGGATGCCGATGAGCGCAACGTCGGCATCGAGTTCCTTGTCGTGGAGTACGACGGCGAGCTGGTCGGCGTCGCGGGCATTGTCCATGCAGGCCTGCTCCTCGGCCAGGGCCGCGTCGATCCCCAGTTGCGCCTCCTTCTCCATCTGCACGTGGACGGCAACTTCCTGCTCGAGCAGCAGCCGCTCGCGGTTCACGGCGGCAAGTTCGCGCACGAGCGGGTTGAGGGCCGGGTTGGCCGCGTACTTCCCGAGCTCGAGGGCCATCGCTCCCACGTCGACGATCGACTTGCCACTGTCGTGGAGGTCCTTGAAACTCCGTTTGAACTTCTTCATCGAACCTTCGGCAAGGTGCTTTTCGACGTCGCTGGCGAGATCGAAGATCCCCGTCGAGCCGTTCGCCACAGCCTGCAGCGAGACGAAGCCCTGCCCGATCGCGGCGACGGCGCCGACCCCTGTGGCGGCGCCGACGATTGCTTGGCCCACGGCGACGATCTGATCGATCTGCGCTGAGATGCTCTGATCCTGTTGGCGGATGTCGTGCATCGCCTTCTGCAGTTCGACGGACTTCGTCATCATGTTCTGCACTCGGCCCCGCGCCAGATCGGTGCTCGACTTGGCCACGCCGAGTGCGGTTGTCGCCTGGACGCCTCGTTTGGCTGCCACGCCGGCGGCGCGCCGCGCTTCGTCGGCGGCGTCACCAACCATCTGCTTCAACGAGTCCAAGACCTCGCCCGTCTGGGCGAGCGTCGTGCCCATCTCGAGCAGCGACAGTGCGAAGTCGAGGAGAGCCTTGTTGTCCTGAGCGGCGAAGTCCACATCGGGTGCGATGTCGATGTCGCGCGGGACGCCCAGGTAGGTCACGTGCTCGAACAGCTGGGTCAGCAGGGTCTGGCACCGCTCCAGCACCTCGCCGTTGCCGGGCCGACGGGACAGCTCTTCGAGGCGTTCACGCGCCTGGGCCAAGTCGTGTGGCGCCAGGTCGTTGGGCTGGGCTCGGCGGTAGAGGTACTCGGCGATCGCCAGCCGGTGCGCCGCCCACGCCTCCGGAAGCCCGTCCTGCGACTCGGACTGCGCCCACATCGACCACAACTCGTCCGTCGTCGACAGCTGCGTCACCCTCGACAACCCGTCCGGCCCGTCCGGACCCTCGGGGCCTGTCTCACCTCGCGGTCCGACGGGAAAGGCCGGGCTGTCGCCGACCGGATCGCCACCGAATCCACCCAACCCACCCGGTCCGCCCTTCCCACCTGGGGCGGCCGCAGTCGGTCGCTGGGCCGCGGAGCGGTAGAAGACCAGGGCCGTCCCGCCGGGCAAGCCCTCCTTGCCTTGACCGCCCACACCGCCCTTGCCGCCGGGACCAGTCGCCACCTTGACCTGCGTCGGCTTACCGACCTGACCGGGCTCATCGTTCTGGACCACGATGGTGTTGGACGGACCGGGGTCACCCTTGGCCCCCATCTCGCCTGGATCGCCCTCCTGCCCCCGGCACACCACGTCGAGGGACCCGACGATCTCGTCGGCCACAACCCTCACGAACCGAGGTCCGGAGGAGAACGAACCGCCCGCGGAGCTGACGTCCAACCGCTCGGCGACGAGATCGAGGTCGCGGGCCGGTGTGCCCTTGACCGTGAGCACGCGGGCGCACAGCACCAGACGTTCGTCGTCGGCGACTCCGAGGGCTTCGAACTTCTTCTCGGGCCCGTTCGGCATCTCAACGCGATCAGCGTGCAGGACGGCGGAATCAAAGAAGAGCGCAGGCATGCCGGCCACGTAAGAACGTCCGGCCGCCCAGCGCTTGGAGAACTCGTGAAGAGACGAGGGAGAAGTGCCTGGGAATGCCGAAACTGGGCGCGATCGTTCTCACAACCGCATCTGGGCGCAGTTCTTCTCCGCTGTTGAGAGTGATCGCGCCCAGAACGTGGATTGAGAGTGATCGCGCGGCGTGCCGCAGCTTCGGTGAGCGTGCGGACACCTGGGTTGATGCTGAAGCCGATCGCCCGTCGATCGTTCCGGAGACGACGAGCGCACCGGCCGTCGAGGCTCACGTGTCGGCTCGAGAATCCCCGTTCACCGGCCGTGCATCGGCCACAGCATGTCGGTGGCCCGTCTGAGCGCGGCGGGATCCTCGCCGTTGGCTCCGACCTTCTTCAGCAGGTTGAGGAACTGATTGACGGCGGCGTCGCCACCGAGCTGGTCGCGCAGGGCGGCGCGGAAGGGCGCCCATATCCGGTGCAGATAGGCGTTTCGCAGGACCTCCGGCGTCACGCCAGGGACGCTGGTCAGCCGTCTCACGAAGGCCACGTTGCTCTCGTAGACGAGCCTCGTCGCCTCCGGACCGAACGCCCCCCGAGCTATCCACTCGGTGAGGCCCTCCTCGACGTATCTGCCGACGATGGCGACGGTCCCGGACTGCCGTCCCATCATGTGCAGCGACTCGTGCATGACGGTGAGAGTCGTCGCCGTGGGCGGCAGGTGCAACGTGCCCATCGCGGCGACGACGTCGGGACCTTCCTGCTCTGCCAGCGCGGCGGGCTTCCAGAAGCCGAGGGTGGCCTCCCCTTTCGGCACGTTCGACAGCTTCGCCGCCGCGTCGAAGCTTGCCTGTGAATGGTGGATCACGATGCTGCCTCTAGGGGGCCCGGGCATCTTGAGCGCTCTGGTGAAGAGCTCCTGGATCTGTTGCACTGTCCACGCCGTTCCGGCCGGGGCGGTACCTCTCGCGGCGGAGGCGGCCACTGCCGGGATCGAGCTGGCCCGGAGGATGAGCTGCTCGGCCTCAGCGGGTGGCAGGGCACGATAGGCAGCAGCAGAGAACTCCGCGAGGTCTCCGCTCGCCAGCAGACTTCGCGCCGGTTCGCGCAACGCCAAGATCGCCTTCGTCACGACAGCGGCATCAAGGGCCATGCCCAGAACCCCGACCACGATGGGCATGATCGCCGGCTCGTTGATCGAGATGTCGGCGACCGTGGGATCGAGTGCGACGTTGCTGGCCGCGGACTCCATCATGTAATCCTGCACACTTCCAGCGACCTGGCCGGCGCCGATGCCCAGCGCGACCCCGCCGGCGACAAGAGCCACTCCGCCGCTGGCGAAGGTGGCGATGAGCGCTCCGGTGATCTGCAACGCGATCAAGGCAATCTTCAGGATGCTCTCGTCGGCCTCGGCCTCGCGGATGTGCGCCTCGATCGCGCCGACCAGTGGCGAGTCCGGCTCGATTCCAAGGTCGAGCATTGTCAGATCGACAATGCCGCGAAGATTCCAGATCTCCAGATCGCCGTCCTTGATGTTCTCCTCGGTCGCTCTGATGTCGTGGAACAGTTCGGTGACGATGTTGAAGACGTTCTTCGACAATGCCTCATCGGAGGCCTTGGCCACCGAGTCGAGGTTGACGCGGTACAGGATCGGGAATTGCAGGGCGAGCCGGTCGAGCGCCGCCTGCTCCTCCATCACCGCGGCCTGTATGGCCATCCGCCCACCCGGGTCAGGGTTGCCGGCCTGGATCTCGTTGTACTCGTCCTCCATGGTCATTTGGCGCGGCGGATTCGCGGCCTCAACGGCCTCCCGCTTCGTGCGGTAGCCGATGAGCTCGTTGGCCGCGGCGCGTAATCCTGCGGCGGCCTGCGGGTTGGGCTGACCAGGTTGGTACGGCGATGGGTCTTCGGACTTGGTGAGTGAGCCGGGGTGGCCGTACTCCGGGTCGTCGGTGACCCCGAATCTCGCAGCCTCTGCCTCGATGATCTTCAGGTTCTCGGCGAGCTGCTGGAGCGCGACCTGCTTGCCCCGCTCGACGAACATCGCGGGGAACTTGTTCTCGATCAGATCGGCAAGCTCGGCCTCGGAGCCGACGCCCGCATCGGCCACGAGAGCATCGATCTTTCTTTGCGTATCCTCGAGCTCGAGTCGCTTGGACTCCGAGCCCATCCCTAACGAGTAGATCCGCTCAGCCGTGGCCTCGTCGGGTTGTCCGCCTGGCGGAGACAGTTGACTGATCTGCGCGGTCATGTTCTCGAGCCAGGCACGGGCCGCGTCCCGCTGCTTGATCAACCCCAAGACGGGGGCGCCGGGGATGGCCTTGTACAAGATCGAGCGAGGCTTTTCCTCGAGTCGCGGCACCTTGCTGAGGGTCGTCCGCACGGCAATGAGTCGGGCGGCTACGTCTGGAGGTAGCTGCGGAGTGGGGGCGGCACTAGCCCCGAAGTGGTAGAGGTCGGCCGTCATGGAGTACATGTCAGGCACGCCGATTGGTACGCCGCCGATCATCGGGCCGAACAGCGGAAACGGTGCTACCTGACGCATCAGATAGCTCGTCGCGGCGTTGCCGGCGGTTGCCTGCAGCTTCAGCACGGGGTGTGCAGCCCTCGCGGGCTTCCGTTTCGCGTCGGCGCGTGAGGGGTGAGCCGCAGTCTTGCGTCCCGGGTCTTGGGTCGGACCCTTACCGATGCGGCATCCTACGCTCGTCGTGTTGGAGTGAGAAGCGGAATAGCTGAGCATCCACGCCAGCATTCCGATCGGCAGCTCTGGGCGGGCCGTTCGTGTCCGCGATATCCGTCGAAACGGGTCTGTGCTGCGGACACAGACGCGAAGCTCGTCGTCGGCGTAGCGCGCAGCTAACGGTTCGCTAGCAGAGCCTCCTTACGGTGCACCACCTGTCCCGATGGCGAGTTCACGGCGTGGAACGCCGCCATCGCTTGCCGACGTGTAAAGAGGAGAAAGCCAGTGACGAACGCGACTGATGTCACACCCGACGCCATCCTGCAGCTGGGCTCGGGCTTCTGGGCGTCCAAGGCGCTGCTGAGCGCCGTGGAGCTCGGCTTGTTCACGACCCTCGCCGACGGACCCCGCACCGGCAAAGCGCTCATGGCGGAACTCGGCCTCCAGCCACGAGGAACGACCGACTGGCTCGACGCCCTCGTCTCACTCGACATGCTCGAACGCTCCGGCGACGAATACGCCAACACCGCGGGCACCGACCTGTTCCTCGACCGCAACAAGCCCTCCTACATCGGCGGCATGCTGGAGATGGCCAACGCCCGCCTCTACCCGTTCTGGGGTTCGCTCACCGAGGCGCTGCGCACCGGTCATCCCCAGAACGAAGCACGAGTCGGCGAGAACTTCTTCACCGCCCTGTACCAGGATCCCGACCGACTCCGGCAATTCCTACACTCCATGACCGGACTCAGCATGGGTGCCGCAGTGGCGATCGCCGAGAAGATCGCGTGGGATCGCTACAGCACCGTCATCGATATCGGTGCCGCCGAAGGATGCGTGCCTGTCCAGATCGCCTTGCGCCATCCCCACCTGACTGGCGGCGGCTTCGACCTGCCACCCGTTCGGGCCGCCTTCGAGGACCACGTCGCCTCGTTCGGCCTCACCGACCGGCTCGGCTTCCATGCCGGCGACTTCTTCGTCGACCCGCTCCCATCGGCCGACGTGCTCGTCATGGGCCACATCCTCCACGACTGGAGCCTGGAGGAGAAGCTTCTACTGCTCCGCAAGGCCTACGAGGCCTTGCCCGTCGACGGGGCGCTCATCGTCTACGAGAGCACCATCGACGACGAACGGCGCACCAACACCTTCGGCATGCTCATGAGCGTCAACATGCTCATCGAAACCCAGGACGGCTTCGACTACACCGGCGCCGACTGCCGATCCTGGATGGCCGACATCGGCTTCCAGCAGAGCTACGTCGAACCGCTCGTCGGCCCCGACTCGATGATCGTCGGCATCAAGTAGCAGCGAGGAGGGCCAACCCGGCTTCGGCGCCCGCGGCCGTCCGCTCATCGCCGATCTCCCGCGAGGCCTCGAGGGCCGACCGGAACAGCTCGGCGGCGCGATGCCGATCACCTGCGCCGACGGCGATCTCGGCGAGCAGGAGCTGTGCTCGGGCGATGGACGCCACGTCGTCGAGCGTCTCGAGATGCTCGATGCTCGCCTCGCAGAGGCGGCGGGCGACGGCGTCGTCGCCACGCCGGTGAGCGATCTGGGCGAGCACCCACCGTGAGCGGGCGACGGCGAGGGCGCTGCCGAGACCCTCGAACCATCGCAACTGCTCCTGGAACGTCCGCTCGGCGAGCTCGAGCTCCCCGCGCAACATGTGGACGTGTCCGGCGAGCTGACGGAGGTGCACTCGGCCGATCTCGTCCTCGATCGCTTCGAGGTGCGCGAACGCGGTGTCGAGGAGGCGCCCGGCCGCGTCGGCGTCGCCCCGGTTGTACGCGACGTGGGCCAGCGCTCGGGTCGCGTACGCCTGCCCTTGACGATCGCCCGCCTTCCGGAACTCGGTGAGCGCGGGCCGAGCGAAGGTGGCCGCGGTCGGCGAGTCACCGGCATCGGCGGCGAGGTCGGCGGCGGCGACGGATGCCCAGGCGCGCCGGGAGGAGTCGACGTCCGTGGCGACGGCGAGCAACCCACGCAGCTGGTCCAGGCCCTCGCGAAACCGCCCCCACACGAGCCAGTGCGGCCACATCGCCAGAGCGAGGTCGATCCCCTTCGACGGCGACCGCTCGGCGGCGAACATGAGCGCAGCGGCGATGTCGTGCCTCGCCGCGTCGAGGCGGCCGCGCCACACCAGCTCGTCGGGACCGAGCACGTTGAACATCGCCGCACCGGCCAGCGAGCGCAGGTACGACAGGTGGCGGGTGCGGGTGGCCTCGTCCTGACCCGAGCACTCGAGCAGCTCCGCGGCGAAGGCGCGGATCGTCTCGAGCAGCCGATACCGGCTCGCCGTGGACATGGTCCCGTCGTGCCGGACGAGCAGCGACATGCGCACGAGCTCGTCGACCTCCGGCCGGGTGGCGCCGGCGACCGGCTCGGCGGCATCGAGGTCGAACGAGCTGCAGAACACGCCGAGCCGGGGAAGGAGCGCCTGCGCCGGTGCCGACAGCAGCTCGTAGGTCCACGTCATCGCGGCCCACAGGCTGTGGTGACGGGTGCCCGTCGGTGACCGCTCGATCGAGCACGGACGCCGGCGCACCCGCTCGTCGAGCTCGCCGAGGCTGACCAGCTGGAGCGTGCTCGCGGCGAGCTCGATCGCCAGTGGGAGGCCGTCGAGCCGGCGGCAGACGTCGAGCACGGTCTCGTCACGCGCGTCGACGCCGACGTCGCTCCCGCCGAGTCGCGCGCGGTCGCAGAACAGCACCGCCGCCTCGGTCTCGAGGTCGAGCGGACCGACGAGACGGACCGCCTCGCCGACCACGTGCAGCGGACGGCAGCTGGTCGCCAGGACCCGCAGCTCGCCGCAGGTGGTCAGGAGCCGGGCGACCAGCTCGCCGCACTCGAGCGCCAGGTGCTCGCAGTTGTCGATCACCAGCAGCGTGGCGGGCCGGTGACTGAGCGCGTCCGCGACGACGTCCATCGGGTCCCGGGCGGGGTCAGGTTCGGCCGGCACGCCGACGACCTCGGCCAGCTGCGTCACGATGTCGGAGGCTCGGCGAGCGGGGGTGAGGTCGACGAGCCAGGCCCCGCCGGGGAACCGGTCACGCACCGACGCCGCGAGCTCGACGGCGAGGCGAGACTTGCCGCTGCCCGCCGGACCCGTCAACGTCACGAGCCGCCGTTCGTCGAGCTCGGCGGCCAGCTCGGCGAGCTGGTCGTCACGTCCGATGAACGTCGTCAACGGCGACGGCAGGTTGCTCGGGGGCGACGCGCACCGCACGGCGACCGGCAACGCCACCGCCAGATCGCCGCGGGCGATCCGGGCGTCGAGCTCATGCAGCTCCGCCGACGGTTCCAGGCCCAGCTCGGTCCCGAGCGTGCGCCGGTACCGCCGGAACGTCCGCAACGCCTCGGCCGGCCGCCCCGCCGACGCCAGCGCCGTCATCAGCAGCGCCCAGAGGCGTTCGCGCAACGGGTGCTCCTCGACCAACTCGAACAGCTCGGCAGCGCTCTCGCTGTGCCGGCCCAGCCCGACCTGGGCATCGAGCCGCTCCTCGACGGCAATGAGACGAAGCTCGCCGAGCCGGGCGCGGAGCGGAGCGGCAAACGCACTGCCGGGGAAGTCGGCGAGCACGTCGCCCCGCCACATCAGGCCGGCTTCAACCAGCGTGTCCGCCGCGGCGGCGCTATCTCCGTTCGCACGTGACCGGCGGGCATCGGCCACCTTGTCCTCGAAGGCTCGGACGTCGAACCCGCCCGCACCGACGTCGACGAGATAGCCCGATCCCGCCGTCCGGAGCGGCGACGCGTCGTCGGGCGCCATCGCTCGACGCAGGCAGGCACGCAGCTCGGAGACGTACTTGTGCAGCGTCTTGGTGGCCGTGCGGGGTGGATCGCCGTCCCACACGTCCTCGATCAGGCCGTCGACCGTGACGACGTTCCCGGCGTCCACGAGCAGCCGGGCCAGCACGGCCCGCTGGCGGTGACCACCGAGACCGATCTCGGCGGTGCGGGCGCGGACCTCCAACGCCCCCAGGATCCGGAACTCCACCCCGGCAGTACGCCGCATCACCGCCGGCGGTTCCACCTCCGTCCCACCCGATTCCCACCGGACGGCGCGACCCTCCCCCGACACCGGCGGAACGACCGGTCAACCACTCCACACAAGGACATGATCACCATGAGCACCGCCCCCGCCAGCAGATACGTCCGCCGCGCCTTCCTGATCGCCGCGCCCGTCGCCCTCACCGTGGCCGCCGCGCACGCGAACGCCCAGGCACCACCACCCGTCTGCTTCCGCCTGCCGGCGACGATCGTCGCCCAGCCCGGCGGCGCGTGGACCTTCGGCACGGCCGGAAACGACGTCATCGTCGGCACGAGCGGCGCGGACAAGATCGCCGGTCTGGGCGGCGATGACCGCATCTGCGGGCTCCAGGGCGCTGACATCCTCCGCGGTGACGCCGGGGTCGACCGCGTCGACGGCGGCGACGACTACGACCGCGTCTCCGGCGGGACCGAGAACGACCAGCTCTACGGGGGCGCCAGCTTCGACGATCTCGACGGCGACGACGGCAACGACATCCTCACCGGCGGGCCCGGCGGCGATGTGCTCGTCGACGGCAACGGCGAGGACTACCTCTCCGGCGACGCCGACGACGACGTCATCGTCAGCGACGGCGACAGCGGTGCGGGTGCCGACGCGATGATCGGCGGGTCCGGCAACGACACCATCTACGTGTTCGTCGAGCTCGGTGGCCGCGGCAACAAGGACATGGACGGCAACGGCGACAACGACCGGCTCTTCGGCGGACCCGGCGTCGACCGGATGTCGGGCGGTGCCGGTAACGACACGCTGCAGGCATTCGAGAACGACGACGTGCTCCACTGCGGCACCGGGACCGACAAGGCCGACGGCGGACCCGGCACCGACTCCTTCCTCAACGCCACCCACGGCTGCGATGTGTTCGCCAGCATCCCGTAGCGGCCGGCGATCAGGTGCGCTGCATCAGGTCACGCAGGGTGGCCAGATCGGCGGCCACCGTGTCCCGATCGGTGGCGAACTGCTCGGCACTCATCCCGGCCCGGCGGCGCACGGTGAACACCACGTCGCAGCCATCGGCGTTCGGGATCACCCGCACCGGGTTGTCGACGGACTCACCCGACGGCAGGGTCACCCGATGGTCGAGGATCCCGAACGAGTTCGCCGGTGTGAACTCGACCGTCACCCGACCCATCGGCGACTCGACGACCCACACGCCGTCGACCAGTTCCACGTCCTGTTGCGCCAACCCGGCGGCCCAGCGGGGCAGGTTCCGCGGGTCGGAGGCGAACGCGTACACGTCTTCGGCGGGGCGGTCGATTGAGACCGCGAGGTGAACGCTCTCGGGGATCATGGGCGTTGCTTGATCCCGGCGGCGAGCAGGCCGACGACCTCGTCGATGCGGGCCGCCCGCACCTCGGGGCGGCGTTTGGTGCCGTCGATGTAGCGGAGGTACGCCCGCCGGTAGAACTGGGCGATCGAGTCGAAGAACGCGCCGGCCTCGGGGTTGGCGTCGAGGGCGGCGGCGAGGTCCGGGGCGAGGTCCTCGCGCTGCGGTCCCTCGGGTTGGAGCTCGACCTCGACTCGGTCGCCCGCAGCGAGCCCGCAGTCTCGGCGCCACGCCGGACCCAGGACGAGGCCGGGGCCACCGTCGAGGGGCTCGAGCACGCCCCGTACGCCCATCCCGTTGACGGTGCCGTGGACGTGGTGCGTGGGCTTGTGGCCCCACGCCTCGTCGGGGTCGACAGGGACGGGGACGAACACGCGGCCGTCGTCGCCGACGAGCGTCACCGTGAATCGCTGCGGTCCGGCCACGACCCGATCATCGCGCCGGCGGGTCGACCCGTCGAGGTGGTCGAGCGCGGCGCACGAACTCGTCCATCCGGGCGGTGCCGAGCTGCTCCTCCCATCGCCGCTCGACCTCGGCCGAGGTCGCCTGGATCAGGTCGGTGAGCCGGTGGCCCTTGCTCGTCAACCGCAGCACGCGTGCCCGCCCGTCGCCCGGAGTGGTCACCCGCTCGAGGTAGCCCCGCTCCTCCAGCCCGGCGAGCAAGTGGTTCATCGCCTGCTTGGTCGTGAGCGAGCGCTGGGCGAGCTCGGTGGGGCGCACGCCGTCGGGTCCGGGGGTCTGGAACACATAGATGTGCGCCGGCGTGATGTCGGCGTAGCCCCGCTCCCGCAAGGCGTCAGCGATTTCAGCCCTCACGGCGAGATGGAGTCGGCGGACGAGCGTGATGGCGCGGAAGTCCATTGACCAGATCGTACAGACACTGTACGGTCCGAAGCTAGTACAGAGCCTTTACTGAGACAGGAGCATCGATGTTCGACACCGAAGCCTTCGTCGCCCGATGCATCGAGGCCGCCCACGAGAGCGAGCCCCGCCTCGCCGTCAAGGAGGTGCTCACCGAAGTGCTCGCCGACCCGGCCGCGGTCGCCCGCACCCTCCCGCCCGAGCGCGCCGAGATCGTGCGATTGCACACGTCGCCCGAGCTGACGATCCTCAAGGTGGTGTGGGCGCCGGGGATGCACTTCGGCCCCCACGACCACCGCACCTGGGCCGCGATCGGCATCTACACCGGGGGCGAGGACAACGCCTTCTACCGGCGCACCGGCGACACCATCACCGAGTCCGGCGGCAAGTCGCTGCGCCCCCGCGACGTCGCGCTTCTCGGCGAGGACGCGATCCATGCAGTGACCAACCCAACCGCCGAGTTCGCCGGCGCGATCCACATCTACGGCGGCGACTTCTTCGCCACGCCGCGCAGTGAGTGGCGCGGCGAGCCGTACCGCGAGCAGCCCTACGACGTCGACTACCTGCTCGACTACTTCGAAGCGGCCAATCGCAACCAGGCCGTCGCCGACTAGAGGTCGCTGCACTGGCCGGACCTGGGCCCGTCGACCGTGTTCGGCTGGCCGTTGTTCACCGGTGGCGGTTCGTTGCCAGTACAGCGCAGGAGCCCGGAGATTGTGTTAGCGGCCACCACGATCGGGGTCACGCCGGTGCGGTTGCGCTCCAGGATCACCGGCCCGGTCATCCGGTTGGCGCTCACGGCGACCTGGGCGGTGCCGTCCCGCAACGACACCGCGCCGACCAGTACTGATCCGTACAGCTCGACGGATGCCGCGCCCGCGGCACGCACCTGCCCGACCACGGTGGTCCCGGTGGCGTGGAGGCTGGCGCCGGCGTTCACCAGGACCGGCCCGCTCACCGACGAACCATGGGCGAGGCAGAGCAACCCGCTGCCCACCGTCAGGGGACGCGCGTAGCGGCCGATGATGGTGCGGTCGCACGTCCGATCGGTCACAGTAACGCTGACCGGCACCTCGACCACCGGATCGTCGGGGTCGTTGGTGCTGACGCACAGGTGCGCCTCGTGCAACCCCGGCGCGAGCCCGGTGGAGTCGACCAGCACGGTCGCCTTGGCGACGCGACCCGCCGGCGTGGTCCCCGAGACCTTGGACACGCTGAGCCACGGCACCGCCGCCTGCTCGTCGCACGGGGCGAACCGTTCGATCTGGCTGATCATGCGGGCGCCCGGGCCGGGCAACTTGGTCGCGAGCAGCGTGGAGCCGCGGTCGATCTCGTGCACGCCACCGCTGTTGGTGGTCAGGATGTTGCCGTTCGCCAGTGGGACCGCGCCGCGGTTCCCGCTCACCCCGGTGTAGCGGCCGATCTGACCACCGTCCTGGTCGAGCTCCCAGACCCCGGCCGGGGCCGAGAACGCGGCGGCGAGGACGTTCCCGTTCTCCTGCCGGTGGAGCTGCTGCGGGAAGTTGATCTCGTTCTGCCAGACCGACAGCGGCTCGCCGTCGAGGCCGTAACGGTAGATGTTCCCGGCGCTGGCGGACACCAGCACGTCGGTCTCCCGGAACTGTACGTACCAGGGCCCGCTGATACCGCCCGCCCCGGAGGCGATGAAGTTGCCGAGGAGCTCGCCGTTGGCGGCGAACTCGACCACCTTGTTGCCGGTGGCCGAGGTGACGAGCAGCGTCCCCCACGGCGAGATCGCCATCCCGCGGATGTTGCCCATGACCGACAAGTCGGCCCCGCCGATCGGCGCGAACACGTCCCGGAAGGTGCCGTCGAGGTCGAAGGCGTAGACGACGTCCTCGGTCTGCGAGGAGACGAGGAAGCCATCCTCGGCTGCGTTGAGGATGATGTGCGTGGTGGTGCCCAGGCCCGGCGGGAACGTGATGAACGCCGGATCGATCAGGTCGCCGGTCTCCGGATCGAACGCGGCAATGCCGGGCAGGCCCGTGTTGGGAACGAGCAACACGCCGTCGCGCAGCAACTCCTGGCGCTCGGGATCGAGCGCCGTCAGCGACGCGCCCTCCCCCGCCACCACCGGCGCCTCGCCGATCGTCCACTCCAAGGCGGCAGTGCCGGTGTTGCCGATCGTCAGCGGCGAGCCGGTGATGGTGCCCGCCGGCTGGGTCACCGCCAGCGACTCGGGTGTCACCGTCACGGTGGGCAGGTCGAGCACGGTCAGCGTGACCGCTACCTCGACCACCGGGACCGCCGGATCGTTACTGGCCACGCAGAGGGTGGCGTTGAGCACCCCTGGGGGCTGGCCGGTGGAGTCCAGGGTGACCCGGACCTGCGTCGAGCCACCCGGCGCGATGGTCCCCGACTCTAGGGACACGCCGAGCCACGGCACGTCGGCCGGGGCGTCGCAACCGTCCCCGCCCGTGATCGCCCACTCGAGCGGACCGTCGCCGGTGTTCCGGATCGCCAGGGCTCGGGTCGCCTCGCGGTCCGGCTTCAGCTCGACCGCGATCGTCGTCGGATCGACGGTGATCGCCGGGGCGACGGGGATCACCGCCACCGGGTAGTGGACACCGGCGATGGCGGCCCCGCCGGCGTGGTGGTCGCCCGTCGTCAGGTGCAGGTCGGCAAAGGCCCAGTCGCCGCCGGAGGTACCCGACACGTCCACGGTGACGGTCAGCAGCTGGGAGTCCCCGGACGGGAGCGTGAACGCCGCCGGCTCGACGGTCGCGGTCATGCCACCCGGCACGGCTACGACGGCGGTGTAGGTCGCCTCGACGTCGGCCACGTTGGTGACCTCCCGCGTCCACGTGCAGACCCGATTGCAGCGCCGGTCCACCAAGTAGGGGACGTTGAGCGCGCGCGGGCTGCCACCGGTCGCCGGATTGGCGGCGAGCATGTCGGCGTACGACTCGTCCAGGACCAGCCCGACCCGGCCGGCCGCGGCGAGGTCGGCGAGCCCGGCGCCGACGTCGAGCGGATCGGCCGGAGCGCCAGTGTGCGTGCGCATTCCGGTCGGGTCGGCGGTGCCGGCGAGCGCGGACCGGATCTCGGCCGGCGACCACTCCGGGTGCAGGGCGCGCAGCAGCGCCCCGCTGCCGGCCACGTGGGGCGAGGCCATCGACGTGCCGCGGATGACCTCGTACTGCAGCGGGTCGCCGCCCTCGGCGCGGTAGGCGGCGAGGATGTTCGCGCCGGGCGCGGCGAGGGTCGGAGCCAGCAGGTCGAAGTCGCTCGGCCCGCGTGAGCTGAACCATGTGACCGCGCCGGCGAGGGCCGGGTCCCGCACCAATTCCGTGGACGCGGCCAGTCGCACTGTCACCGGCTCCGGGGCCGTGGTGACCAGCGCCTGCAGCCCCTCCCCGGCCCCCTGCGTGACGCTCATCGCCGGGATCGCCGTACCCTCCGCGCCGGCCAGGAAGACGGGCGGACCGGGCTGCCGCTCGAACAGGACCACGGCGAGGGCTCCGGCGTTCGCCGCGTTGTTGATCTTGGTCGCCGGCACGCACGTGCCGAGCGGGATGAGCGCGATCGCGCCGCTGAGCGCGCCGGCCGGGAACGCCGAGCAGCCGGTCACCGGTCCGACCTGGCCGGAGTAGCGCAGCGTGGCCTCGATCGGGCTCGCGTTGCCGGGGCCGAGGGTCGGCCAGCCCGGGATCGCCGCCAGCTCGGGGGGCACCGGCGCTGGGCCGAGCACGGCGAGGTTCTTGGCGAAGGTGCGGTCCGAGTTCGTGGCCGCCACCGACGCGTTCCAGGGAGCGGTATGGGCAACGGTCCCGGCGCCGGGCCCGTCGTTGCCGGCCGCGGCGGCGACGAAGATGCCGGCGCCGAACGCCTCCAGGAAGGCCCGGCTCACCGAGTTGGCCCACGGACTGTCGACCCCGGAGATCGAGTAGTTGAGAACGTCGACGCGGTCGGCGACCGCCTGGTTGATGCCGGCGAGGATGGCCGTGACCGGGCAGGTGTCGACGCAGACGCGGTAGACGACCAGGTTCGCCCGCGGCGCTACGCCCTGCACCGTGCGCGTGAACGTGTCGGGGCCGTAGGCGAGAGTCACGTCGTGGCGGTTGCCGGCGGCCGTCGACGCGGTGTGGCTGCCGTGGCCGTTGGTGTCACGGGCGGAGTTCCCGGCCACGAAGCTCCAGGCGCCGACCAGCTTGTCGTTGCAGATGGGATCGTGGTTCGGGTGCGCCGGGGCGCACACGCCGAGGAACCCGTCGTAGGGATTCGTGTGGGTGTAGCCGGTCCCGTCGGTGGCGGCGAACGAGGGGTGGAACGGGTTGATCCCGCTGTCGAGCATGCCGACGACGACGCCCTCGCCCCGAGTGGGCAGGTCCGGTCCCGTGTCCCCGTCCCAGATCGCGGCCGAGCCGATGAGCTCGTTGCTGGTGTCAGTGACGAGCTCGTATTCCACGTCGGGCTCGACGGCGGCGACGCCGGGGACGGCCTCGATCCCGGCCACCTCCGCCGGATCCGCCGCGATCGCGATCGCGTTGAGGACGTTGCGGTAGCTCGCCTCGACCTCGACCGGGCGGCCGAGCTCCTCCTCGAGCCGGTCGACGACCTCGGCCTGCTGGGCGGCGATCTCGTCCAGGTACGCCTGTGCCGACGCCGTCGCGACGTCGACCGTTCCGGACGGCGCTTGGCGGGCGGCCAGCGACGGCTCCGTCAACTGGACGATCCACAGCCCGGTGGCGGACTCCGGCGGCGCGGCGGCAACCGGTGCCGCGCCGGGCAGGGGCGCGGACGCGGCGGCGAGCGCGGCGACGGCGGAAATTGCGGCGATGCGCAGTCGTGGAACGGGGATCGATGACACGTCGCCTCCCGGTTGGGCCCCCGCCCACTCGCCATGATGCTCGCGGACCCGGGCGTCCCCGTCCAGACCCGGGTCAGTCCGGTCGCGGACACCAGTCCGCGCGCCGGGAACCTGGAACTCTGACCGCTCCGCGGGGATGTGACCCCGTAGCGGTCAGAGTTCGCGTCGCGGACCGAGGAGGTCCCACCGGTTGCCGGCGATGTCGACGAACACGGCGACGCGCCCGTAGAGCTCGTCGCGGGGTGACCTCAGGAACTCGACGCCTGCAGCGATTAGCCGTCCGTACGTGCGATCGAAGTCCTCCACCGGCAGGAAGAACCCGACCCGGCCGGCCCCGTCCAGGCCCAAGCTGGATCGGCGAAGCGATCCGGTGGGTGCGCCCCCACTTGGCCGGGAATCGTCTCATCGGCCGATCTGGGCGGGAATGGTGCCAGATGGTGGCAGCAATCCCGCCCAGGTCACGGTTGGCCCGTCGAGTCCAGACCCGGGTCAGTCCGGTCGCGGGCCGAGGAGGTCCCACCGGTTGCCGGCGACGTCGACGAACACGGCGACGCGGCCGTAGGGCTCGTCGCGGGGTGACGTCAGGAACTCGACCCCCGCGGAGACCAGCCGTCCGTACGTGCGATCGAAGTCCTCCACCCGCAGGAAGAACCCGACCCGGCCGCCCGTCTGGTTGCCGACCGCGCCCTGTTGGCGATCCCCGTCGGCGCGGGCGAGCAGGATCCCGGTCGGCGCGCCGGGCGGTCGCACGACGACCCACCGCTTCGGCCGTCCGTCGTTCGTCGACGACGGCGAGTCCTCGAGGAGCTCGAAGCCCATCGTGCCGACGAAGAACTCGATCGCCCTGTCGTACTCCTCGACGACGACGGTGACGAGCTCGACGAACACGGGGCGGAGCGTACGGGCGACCTACGGCGGGCGGCGCCAGACCGCTTCGCCGTCGACGACCTCGGCGGTCGCGCCAAGGCCCGCGCGCGCGGCGACCGCGGCCGAGGCGTCGTGGCTCGGGTGGACGTAGGCGGCGATGCTCTGCACGCCGTGGTCGAGGAGCCAGGCGACCATCGCCGCGGCGGCTTCGGAGGCGATCCCGCGGCCCTGCCACGGCACGCCCACCTCCCACGCGACCTCCGCCTCCGCCCCGTCCGCCGTCACCGTGGCCTGCACCGTGCCCACCGCCGCGCCGTCGGCTCTGAGGCGCACGATCCAGTTGAGCCACTGCTCCGACCCGTCGGAGGACCGGCCCACGGCGAGACGCCGATAGCGCTCGCGGAGCTGCTCCAGGGTGAGCGGCGCCCCGCCGGTGAACTGGTGCATGCGCTCGTCGCCGAGCACGACCGCCATCTCGTCGGCGTTCTCGGCCGCGAGGGGCGACAGCACCAATCGCTCGGTGCGGAGAATCTCGGCCGGCAACGTCATGTGGGCTCGCCGATGATGGCACGGGTGCGCAACAGCACGGCGAGGAGCTCGTCGTCGCCGGACGAGACGGGCTCGCCGTGGAACTCCCGCACGAGGTTGTTGGTGAGGAGCCGCCAGGCCTGCTCCGTCGTCAGCTGCAGGTGCGCGGCCGGTGGCCCGGTGGCCGGCGTGGCGAACTCCCACACCCGGCCGCGGGACACGACCGTCCACGCCAGCTCGACCTCGGGGCCGGTGACGGTGATCACGACGCTCGTTCCGTCCGGCCGCGTCACCGCGCCGAGCCGGTGCGGGTACGCCCACCGCAGCCCGTCGAGCACCGGCTCCGCCAGGTCCGGGCGCAGGTCGGAGGCGCGGTCGAGTGCCTGGAGGATCTGCTGGCGGTGGATCCACCGTTCGGTGAGCTCCCGAGCCTGGTCGAGCCACACCGGAACCGGGTCGGCACTCGCCCACGTGACGATCGCCGTCGGTGCGGACGGATCCTGGGCGTCCATCGTCGCCACGACCTGGCCGTCGAGCCACCCGAGGACGTCGACCACGAGCCGCGGGCTCAGCCGTCGGGCGGCGTGCACCCACTCCATCTGCAGCTCGTCGAGCCAGGTGATGAAGCCGTGCTCATTCAGCCCGTCGGGAGGCGGGGTGCCGTGGTGGTCGTCGCGTTGCCAGGCGAGAAGGCTCAGATCGTCGCCGACGAGGTGGGTCGCGAGGCCGAGCACGCTCCAGCCGGGGCACGGGGTCGGGCGGTCCCAATCGGCCGGCTCGAGCGAGCCCAACACGACGAGGAGGCGCGACCGTTCGAGCGCGAACAGCGGGGCGAACCTCCGCGGGGGCACGGGCCACGCACTCATCGTTGCGATCCGGACCGAACCATAAGCTCGCCCGCGGTGGCCGGTGACGACGTCGACAAGTTCTTCGCCGAGAGTGACCCGGACGTCGCGGCAGTGGCCGCGGCCGCCCGGCGCCTGGTACTCGACGTGCTGCCCGATGCGCTCGAGACGCTCGATCGCGCCGACCGCATCGTCGGCTATGCGACCGGTCCAAGGTCGATCAAGGACCTCTGGGCGGGCATCGCCCCGCACCTCCGCCACGTCAACTTGCAGCTCGCCAACGGCGCGCTCATCGACGATCCGGACGGCCTCGTCGAAGGCACCGGCAAACGCGTCCGCCACGTCAAGGTGCGGTCGATCGACGACGTCGAGCGGCCCGAGCTCCGCCGGCTGCTCGAGGTCTCGCTGGCCGCTCATCGGGCGAGCGGTGGGCCGCCGGGCGCCGATCCGGGTGCAGTTGTTCGCGACAGGTGAGAAGAACTGCGCCCACATCGGGCGTGAGAAGGATCGCGCCCAGATTCGTCGGCTGCTCAGGCTGCCTCGCCCCGTGGCCGGATCCGCTCGATCGACTGCGTGACGCGGCGTTCTGGGTGCGGGCGATCTCGACAGGTGAGACGAACTGCGCCCGGCGCCTACACGATGTACGGCGCGACGGCGTTGCGGGCGATCAGGAAGCCGGCCTTGATCTTCTCGTCGGTGCCCTCGAAGCGCCGGTCCTCGTGCTCGACAATGACGGCGTAGTCGTACCCGACGCGGTAGAGGGCGGCGATGAACCGGTCCCAGCGCACTTCCCCCAGACCGGGCAGCCGTGGGACCTGCCAGCCCATTCCCGCCGACAGCACCCCGCGGTCATACAGGCCGTCGCGGTCGATCTCCATGTCCTTGGCGTGGACGTGGTAGATACGAGGCCCGAACTCGCGGACGACTCGCTCGTAGTCGATCATCTGCCACACGAGGTGCGAGGGGTCGAGGTTGAGCCCGAGCGTGTCGCCGTCGAGGTGGCCGAACACGTCGCGCCACGTCGCCGGGGCGTGCATCAGGTTGTCGCCCCCCGGCCACTCGTCGTAGGAGAAGATCATCGGGCAGTTCTCGATCGCGATCTTCACGCCGTGATCGGCGGCGAAGGCGACGATGTCCGGCCACACCTTGGTGAACTCCTCGAAGTTCTCGGTCAGCGGCCGGGTCTTGTCGTTGCCGATGAACGTGTTGACGACCGGCACCTCGAGCTTCTCGGCGGCCGTGATCACATTGCGCAGGTGGGCGATGACCTCGGCCCGGTGGTCGAGGTCGGGGTGCAGCGGGTTGGGGTAGTAGCCGAGGGCGGAGATCTCCACGCCCCGGGTGGACAGGTCGCCGCGGAGCTCCTTGGCCCGGTCGTCGGACAGGTCGGCGCAGTCGATGTGGGACACGCCGGCGTACCGCCTGGTCGGGCCGTCGGCGCGCGGCCAGCAGGCGACCTCGAGCATCTCGAACCCGTTGGCCGCGGCCCAGTCGGCGACCTCGTCGAGCGGCTGGTCGGGGAAAGCGGCAGTGAGCAGACCGAGTTTCATGGGTGCTCCTCTCTCATTGGTTCCGTTCGACCTTGGTCCACGCCCCGGTACGGGCGGACTCGGCGATCGCGTCGCAGACCGCCATCGCGTCGTGACCGTCGGCGAACGTCGGGTAGGCGGGTGACGTCGACGGACCGCCGGCGGCCACGTCGCGGTAGACGGCGGCGAACAGGGCCCGGAACGTGTCCGGGTAGCCCTCGACGTGACCGGCTGGGTAGCCGGCGGCGGCGATGCCGGCCGGCGTCATCACCGCGGGATCCTTGGCGGCCACCTCGTTGGGGCGGCCGCGATGACCGGTCCAGAGGTGCTCGGGGTCCTCCGAGCTCCACGCCATGGCGGACTCCGACCCGGCGAGCTCCCACTCCATCGTGTTCTTGCGTCCCGCCGAGACCTGGCTCACCGAACACACGCCGCGGCCGCCGCCGTCGAAGCGCAGCAGCAGGCCGGCGGCGTCGTCGCTGGTGACCCGCTCCCGGACGCGCTCGCCGTCGTCGGCGCCGCCGCCGCCGGCGCCGGCGAACGTCTCGACGTCGCCAAGGGGGTGGTCGCGCTCGGCCACGAACGTGTGCAGGTCGGCGAGCACCTCGACGACCTGCTGGCCGAGGAGGAAGCGGGCGAGGTCGAGCCAGTGCGACCCGATGTCGGCGACGGCGCGCAGCGTGCCCTGGCGGCCGGCGTCGAGGCGCCAGTTCCAGTCCGTCTCCCGCAGCAGCCAGTCCTGGTGGTAGCGACCGGTGACGTACCGCGGCTCGCCGATCGCGCCGGCGGTGACGAGGGCGGCGGCGTTCTGGTTCTGCGGGTAGAAGCGGAGGTTGAAGCAGACCGAGTTCACCACGCCGGCGGAGGCGGCGCGGGCGGCGAGCTCGGCCGTCTCGACGGACGACACCCCGAGCGGCTTCTCGCACACCACGTGCTTGCCGGCGTCGAGGGCGGCCCGCACCTGAGCGGCGTGGAGGTGGTTGGGGCTGGTGACGTGGACGACGTGGACGTCGGGGTCGGCGAGCAGCGCCTCCACGCTGTCGTACACCGGGGGCAGCAGTGCCTTCGCCGCCTTGGCCCTCGCCCGCTCGGGCGACGACCCGACGACACCGACGACGTCGACGCCGAGGCGGCGAAGCGCCTCGGTGTGGGCGACGCCCATGAACCCGGTGCCGATCACGCCGGCGTGAATCGCGCCCATGCGGGCGGAGAGCTCAGCCGCCGTCATGGCGTTCCCCGGCCACACCGCATACTGCCTGCGCAGCTGCTGGCCGCTCCTCGGCTGGCGCCTCGTCGCTCGCATCGGACCACGACTCAGCCGCCACCTTCGACCACCTTCTGTCCGGTGAGGCGCACGTACAGCCAGGCGAGCGCCAACACGATCACGCCGTACAGCATCTGCTTGAACGCCTCGCTCACGTCGAGGCGTAGGAGGAGGCGGTTGAGCACCGTCAGGATCAAGGCGCCGAGGATGGTGCCGCTGTACCCACCCGTGCCGCCGAGGATCGACGTTCCCCCGATGACGGTGGCGGCGACTGCCGGCAGCAGGTAGCTGTTGGTCTGGTCGACGCCGACCGATCCGGTGGCGCCGGAGAACAGCAGCCCGCCGGTCGCCGCCAGCAGCCCCGAGGCGACGTAGACGGCGAGCAGCACCTGCCACACCCGCACCCCGGCCAGGCGGCAGGCGATGGGGTTGTCGCCGACGGCGTAGATCATCCGGCCGAGCCCGGACGACCGCAGTCCGAGCACCAGCACCACGGCGACGATCCCCCAGACGACCACGTTCGTTGGCAGCGGCCCGATGAGCGTGCCCGAGCCGACGTCGCGCACGAGGTCGAGCACAATGGTCGATCCGGACAGCCAGCCGCGCAGGCCGACAGTGACGATGCCGAGCAGCACGCTGGCCATACCCAGCGTCATGATCAGCGGATTGACGCGGAACACCCCGATCGCCAGACCGTTCACCAACCCGACGGCGAGCCCGACACCGAAGGCGAAGGCCAGGGCCGGCACCGTGCCCCGCCCGCTCTCCGTCGCCGCCACGTAGGCGGCCAGGTTGGCGGTCATGGCGATCGACAGGTCGATGCCCCCGGTGAGCATGCACAACGTCTGGCAGGCGGCGAAGATCGCCAGGGGGCAGGCGAGGAGGAGGATCGAGCGGACACCGGCCTCGCGCAGCAGGCTGTCGTCCTGCCATGCGGTGATCGCATACAGCACCACGAACACGCCGGCCAGCACGAGCGTCGGTTGCTCCGCCAGCCGCACCCGCCAGCCAGGCCGGGCCGCCTCGCTGGCGATCGCCGCAACGACGGCGGTGGACTCGGCGGCGGTTGGAACTTCCTCCCGCGTTGCCAGCTCGTCACTCACGTAGACCGCCTCCGTGTCTGCAGGAGGCCGGCGACGAGCACGACGAGGATGATGATCACGCCCCGCGCCGTCTCGGCGTTGCTCGGGTCCCAGCCCAGGCCGAGCATGATCGCCGGGATCAGTGTCAGGCACCCCGCCGCCAGCACCGGACCGAGGAGCCCGCCGACGCCACCGGTCAGCGCGACGCCACCGAGCACCACCGCGGCGACGCTGTTCAGCGTGGCGTTGGCGCCGATCGTCTCACGCGGCTCGCCCCCGCCTGTCGACGCGGTGACGACGAGGCCGGCAAACCCGGCGAACAGACCGCCGATCGAGTAGGCGAGCACGCGCGTACGGGCGACCCGGACTCCGGAGAGGAACGCCGCCGTGCGCCTGCTGCCCACGGCATACACCGCGAGCCCGAGCCGGCTCCGCTTGAGCGGGAGCCAGAGGAGGAACAGCGCCCCTACGACCCACAGCACCGATGGCCAGGGATTGGTGAGGCTGCCGGCCACGACCCGCTGGAAGTCAGGGGACGTGCCGCCACCGGGACCGCCGATGATGAAGAGGGCGAGCCCGGCCAGGAAGAAGCTGGCGGCCAGGGTGACGATGATGTCGGGCACGCCCGAGGCCGTGACGATCACGCCGGTGAGCGTCGAGAGCGCGACGGTCACGAGGAGCACGAGGACCCCGAAGGCGAGGCAGGCGCCGAGTCCCTGGTCCTCCATCCACATCGCCGACAGGCAGTTGGCGAGGACCATCATCGCTCCGACCGAGAGGTCGACGCCGCCGGAGATGACGATCACGCCTTGAGCCATCGCCAGGAAGGCGAGGGGCATCGTGCCGGCGGTGATCGTCCTGATCTCGAAGCCACCGAAGTCGGGAAGTTGCGAGACGCGCCACAACAGCAGCACGACGAGCAAGAGGGCGACGCCGACGGTCCACCCCTGGCGGCGGGCGAAGCGGGAGAAAGTGCTCGACGGCGCCGGGAGCTTGGTGACGGCTCCGTCGAAGGAGCCCGGCGTGATGGCCGCGTCACTCACGCCGCGCCCACCTCCAGGCCATGGGCCGCGGAGAGCAGGGCGTTCTCGCCCGCGTCGGCGGGCAGCTCGGCGACGATGCGTCCGTTGTGCAGCACTGCGGACCGATCACAGACGAGTCCGATCTCGCGGAGTTCGCTCGTGAACATGATGATCGCCTGACCCTCGTCGGCGAGCGCCCGGATGAGGTCGTAGACCTGATGCTTCGTGCCCACGTCGATGCCCCGCGTCGGGTCGAACAGCAACATCACCCGCAGCCCTCGCGCCAGCCAACGGGCGATCGTGACCTTCTGCTGGTTGCCGCCGGACAACCGCCGGACCTGACTCGCGGCGCGGGTGTCGATGGAGAGCCGGTTCACCGATTCCTGGACGCGCCGGCGCTCCTCGCGACCGTTGATCGGTCCCCATCGGGCGACGCGATTGAACAACGGAGCGGCGATGTTCTCTCGGATCGATCGTTGCGGCAGCAGGGCGTGCAGGCGGTCGGCGGGCACAAGGACGACGCCCTTGCGGATGACGTCGAACGGGTGGTGCGCCTTGACGAGTTGGCCGTCGATCAGCAGCTGCCCACGATCCGGCTTGAGGTTGCCGGCGAGGATGTCGAACAGCGTCTCCTGCCCCTGACCCTCGAGGGCCACGAGACCGAGCACCTCTCCGGGCGCCACGGCGAGCGACACCTCCTCGAGCTGGCGTCCGGCGCCGACGTGGTCGGCCTCGAAGATCGGCCGCTCGTCGGTGGCGATCGCGGTCGCCCGCGTCCGTGCCTCGTCGCGGACGACTGTGGCGGCCTCGCCGAGCATCGCCGACACGATCTGGGCCTCGCCTCCCTCGCCGGGAACGAACGACGCCACGTTCCTCCCGTCACGCAGCACGGTGCACATGTCGCAGTGCGTGCGCACCTCCGCCAGGCGGTGGGAGATGAACAGCACGGACCGGTTGCGTTCCTTCCACTTCTGCATCACGGCGAAGACCCGCTCGGAGAGGTCGGGGGGCAGGGCGGCGGTGATCTCGTCGAGTACGAGCAGCTGCGGGTCGAACGCCAGCGCCCTCGCCAGGTCGAGCATGCGCAGGAACGGCAGCGGCAGGTCGCGGACCTGCTCGTCGAGGTCGAGGCCGCCGAGATCCATCGCCGCCAACTCGGCCCGCACGGCCTCGATGTTCGAGCCGGACAGGCGGAGGTTCTGGGCGACGGTGAGGTCCGGCGCGAGCGCCGGATCCTGGAAGACCGGCGCCAGACCGGCGGCCTGGGCGTCGCTCGGCCGGCGCAGCTCGGTCGGCGTGCCGTGAAGGGCGATCGTCCCGGCATCGGCGTGCAGCACACCGGTGAGGATCTTGACCATCGTCGACTTGCCGGCCCCGTTCGAGCCGAGCAAGGCGTGTGCTTCTCCTGGCTGCACCTGGAGGTCGACGGCACGCAACGCGACGACCGGCCCGAACGCCTTGGCGACAGCCGTCGTCTGCAGCAGCGGTTCAGTCATGTCCGTTGGCGGTGGGGTGCGCCCCGACGGACCGGCGCCGGTCCGTCGGGGCGGATGATCACTCTCCTGGACCCTTGCAGTCGAGCAGCTGCTGGGGGTCGTACGTGGTGTAGCCCTCGATCGTGACGGCGGAGCTGAAGTCCTCGGGACGATCCTCGAAGTAGTTGGCCTCGAGCTTGTCCTGGCTGGTCTCGAGATCCCACAGCTCGGGCGTCAGCAGCGTCGTCTGCTCGACCTCCTCGCCGTTGAGCACGCGCAGGGCGATGTTCGTTCCGGCGCCACCGATCACGGCGGGGTTGGTCACGAGAGCACCTGGCGTGCCGTCGAGCAGCTGCTTGACGAAACCGTTGTTGTCAGCTCCCACCACCGGCACCGGCTCCTTGCCGGCCGTCTCGAAGGCGTTGACGACGGTGTAGTCGATGCCCGACGTCCACACTCCGTCGTAGTCGGCTGCAGTGAACTCCTGCACGGCGATCTCACCGCCCTCGGTGAAGCTCCAGTTGGTGAACACCTCCTTGAGCTCGATGTCCGGGTACTCGGCCATCACTTCGGAGAAGCCCTGGTCGCGGTCGGCGTCGGCGGGAACCCCGTCAATGCCTCGCATGTACAAGACGCTGCCCTCGCCACCGATGGACTCGGCCAGCCACTCGGCACCGAGGCGACCGTAGGCGACCTGGTCGTTGCTGGCGACGTACGCGCCCTCGGCGGTGACGGCCTGGTCGACAGCGACCACGACGATGCCCTGAGCGATCGCCTCCTCGATGACCGGGTTGAGCTGCTCGCGGTCGGATGGGTTGACGACGATCGCGTCGACGCCCTGCGAGATGAGGTTCTGCAGGTCGGCGATCTGGTCCGTCGGGCCGCCGTTCTTGGAGATCGCAATCACCTCGCTGACCTGGCCGCTGGCCAGCGACTCGGCCTTGACGGCGCAGATCATCTCCTCCCGCCAGCCGTTGCCGGCCAGCGTGTTGCTCACGCCGATCACGTAGTCACCGCCGCCGGTCGGTGCGCTGCCGCCGGTCGCACCGGTCGTGTCGCCAGTGGTCGCGCCGGTCGTGTCGCCGGTCGTGTCACCGGTGGTTGCGCCGGTCGTGTCACCGCTGGCCGCGGTCGTGTCCGCTCCCCCCGCATCGTCGTCGTCGTCGCCACAGGCGGCAAGGGTGAGGGCGGTCACGGCCAGGGCGGCGACGCCCAGCCTCGTCCTCGAGCTGTTCATGCTGCTTCGGGTCTCCTTGTTCGGGTCGGGAATTGCCCCCGACCGGCCTCCCCCGCGGGGCCGTCGGAATCCGACCCTACGGACAACTTCTGCCGGATGTCAAGCAGAAGTTGTGGTGGAAATGCAGAAGTCCGGTGTGTTTCACTGGCGGGCGTGGAGGGTGCCGGAACGCTGCTCCAATATCTACGCGACGGCGTGCCGCGGACCCGCAGCGAGCTCGCCGCGGTCACCGGCCTCGGCCGGTCGACGGTCGCCCAACGGGTCGACGCGCTGCTGGCCAGCTCGCTCGTCGGGTCGGCGGGCGAGGCGACGTCGTCCGGCGGGCGTCCCCCGACGCAGTTCGCCTTCAACCCGTCCGCCCGCGTCGTCCTCGCCGTCGACGTCGGCGCGACACACGTGCGGCTGGCCGTCACCGACCTGGCGGCGGCCGTGCTGGTGACCGAGCTGGTCGACCTCGACATCGCCCTCGGTCCCGAGGCCGTGCTGCGGTGGGTGCTCGACCACGGCCGCACGTTGCTCACCAAGGTCGAGCGCCGCGCCGGCGACGTGGCCGGCGTCGGGATCGGGTTGCCCGGTCCGGTCGAGCACGCGACGGGACGGCCGACCAACCCGCCGATCATGCCGGGATGGGACGGGTTCGACGTCTCCGGGTTCGTCACGGCCGAGTTCGACTGCGTCGTCGCCGTCGACAACGACGTCAACGTGATGGCGCTGGGCGAGCACTTCCTGAACTTCCGGGACACCGACCACCTGATGTTCGTCAAGGTGGCGACGGGCATCGGCAGCGGGATCATCAGCGACGGCGCCCTGCGCCGCGGCGCCCAGGGCGCGGCGGGCGACCTCGGCCACATCCACGTGCCCCACGACGTCGAGACCGTGTGCCGGTGCGGGAACATCGGCTGTCTCGAGGCGGTGGCCAGTGGCGCCGCGGTCGCCGGTCAGCTCCGGGCGGCGGGCGTCGAGGCCGGCGCCAGCCGCGACGTCGCCGTCCTGGTGCGCGGCGGCTCGGTGCTCGCCACGCGGCTGGTCCGCGAGGCCGGGCGGACGATCGGCGAGGTGCTCGCCAGCGCGGTCAGCCTGCTCAACCCGAGCGTGATCGTCATCGGCGGGTCGCTGTCAGCGGCCGGCGACCCGCTCCTCGCCGGTGTGCGGGAAGTCGTCTACCGCCGGTCGCTCCCCCTCGCCACCGCCGAGCTGCAGATCGTCCCGGCGTCGGCCGGCGACCTCGCCGGCGTGGTCGGCGCGGCCGTGATGGTGATCGAGGACGTCCTCGCCCCCGAGGCCGTCGACCGCTACGTCGGTTGAAAATCAGGTTCTGACGAAGTCTGGGATCACTCAGTGATCCCAGGACTCCAGAGAACCCGTCAGTGGTCGTCGCCGAGCCAGGGCGCGGAGAGCCCGTCGAGCTCGCGGATCTGGATGCGGTCGCGGTTGGCGTAGGTGACCGGGTTGTCCGGGTCCGGCTTGAGGTTGAACGTGCGGAACGTCATGTCCGTCGTGTCGATGGTGAGGATCCGCCCGATCAGCGGCTCGCCGAGCCCGAGCAGCACCTTGATCGCCTCCAGCGCCTGGATCGAGCCGACGATGCCGGGCAGCACGCCGAGCACGCCGGCCTCGGCGCAGCTCGGGGCGAGCTCGGCGGGCGGGGGCTCGGGGACCATGTCGCGGTACGTCGGGCCCTCGAGGGGGTGGAACACGCTGACCATCCCCTCGAAGCGGAAGATCGAGCCGTGGACGACGGGGATGCCGAGCTTCACGCTGGCGTCGTTGAGGAGGTAGCGCGACGGGAAGTTGTCGGCGCCGTCGACGACGACGTCGTAGCCCTCGAGGATGTCGAGGATGTTGTCGGCCGACAGCCGGGTGTCGTAGGTGACGACGTCGACGTCGGGGTTGAGCGACACGAGCGTCTTCTTCGCCGAGTCGACCTTGCGGTCGCCGACCCGATCGAGGTTGTGGAGGATCTGGCGCTGCAGGTTGGAGGCGTCGACCTCGTCCATGTCGACGATGCCGATCGTGCCGACGCCCGCCGCGGCAAGGTACAGCGCCGCCGGTGACCCGAGGCCGCCGGCGCCGAGTAGCAGCACCTTGGAATCGAGCAGCTTCGCCTGACCCTCGGTGCCGACCTCGGGGAGCAGGAGGTGGCGCATGTAGCGGTTGCGCTGGTCGGGCGTGAGCACGACCGGCTGCTTCCACGGGCGGCCCTCGTCCTTCCACCGGCCGAAGCCGCCGTCCATCGAGGCGACGTCGGTGTAGCCGAGCTCCTGCAGCGTGCGGGCGGCGAACGCCGAGCGCACCCCGCCGGCGCAGTAGACGACGACCGGCTTGGTCTTGTCGGCGAGCTTGTTCTCGACCTGCGACTCGAGGTGCCCGCGTGGGATGTGGATCGCCCCGGGAAGGGCACCGGCGTCGAACTCGTCGGGCTCGCGGACGTCGAGCACGAGGGCGCCGTCGTCGATGCGCTCGGCCGCCCCGGCCGTCGACACCTCGGTGATCTCGGCCTTGGCGGCGGACAGGAGATCTCGGAACGTGGCCATCGACAAAAGCCTACCGCTGCGGTCGGGATTCGACGAGGGCCGGGAGGACCTCGCCGATCTGGCCGTAGAGCACGGCGTCGGCGATCCCGTCCATCTCGGTCGGACCGGCGTTGACGATCACCACCCGGGCACCGTGGGCCTTCGCTGCGGGCACGCAGCCGGCGACCGGGTACACGCTCAACGTCGAGCCCACCGCGAGGAGCAGATCGCACTCCTCGCTCACCTGGAAGGCCCGGTCGATCACGGCGGGAACCAGCGCCTGGCCGAACGAGATCGTGTCGCTCTTGATGATCCCCCCGCACACGAGGCACGGCGGATCCCCCTCACCGCCACGGACCCGATCGAGCGCCTCTGCCATCGGTCGCCGGTCGTCGCAGCCGAGACAGCGGGTCCACCAGATCGTGCCGTGCACCTCGACGACGAGCTCGGGGGCGGTGCCGGCCGCCTGGTGCAGGCCGTCGACGTTCTGGGTGATGAGGGCGTGGAGCTGGCCCCGGCGCTCGAGCTCGACGATCGCCGCGTGCCCCCGGTTGGGCCGAGCCGCCCACGCCGGCGAGTCGGCCCGCGTGCGCCACGCGGTCACGCGCACCTCGGGATCGGCGAGGTAGTGCTGCAGCGTCGCCATCTTCTCGGCGCCCGGGTTTTTCGTCCACACCCCCTGCGGGCCGCGGAAGTCCGGGATCCCCGAGTCGGTCGAGATCCCCGCGCCCGTCAGCACCGTCACCCGCTCGGCGGCCGCGATCCAGTCGGCGGCCTGCGTGAGGGCGTCGATCATCCGATCAGTCTCGCGTTTCCGTTTCCGGCCCCTCGACGCGCCCAGGGCGGGTGCCGACGCCCCTTCGATCCGACCGATCCCGCCTGGGAGGTCTCCCGTGTTGCATTCGCTTCCCCCACCGCCGGAGCTGCCGGTCCTGCCAACGAGGGTGCGGGTCACCCCGTGGGTCGACCCGGTCGTCGACCGGCGTGGCCACGATCCCCGATCCGCCTACGTCGAGCTGTTCTGGTTGGGCGTGCTCGGACCGACCGCGACCTGGCTGCTGCGCCGGCTCGTCGCCGGCTTCGACACCCAACCGGACGGCTACGAGCTCGACGTCCCTGCCACCGCCCGCGCCCTCGGGCTGAGCGTGAGCCGGGGCATGGCGTCACCGTTCGCCAAGGCCGTCAAGCGCTGCATCATGTTCGGCGTCGCCCACCACATCAGCGACGGCTGGGCGGTGCGGCGCCGGCTGCCGCCGATCTCCCAGCGCCACCTCGGTCGCCTCCCCGACGAGCTCCAGGCCGCCCACGGCAGTTGGACGCGGACGACGGTCGACCTCGACTCGCTCGAGCGCGGCCGCGCCCTCGCCCTGGCGATGATCGAGTCCGGCGACGACCGGGCGATGTTGGAGCCGCAACTCGTCGCCGTCGGTGTTCCTCCGCCCGCCGCCGCCGAGGTGTGCGAGCTCGTCCTGCGCTCCGATCCGCCCCGCTGACCCTCTGCGCGAGATGACGCTGACCACCCGATGACGTTCATTCAAGGTGACCACGCTGTCGAGCGGAGGGAGTCCGGCGATGCGTCCATCCAAGTTCATCGTCATTGCGGTCGGCGTGGCGCTGGTGGGAGTCGTCCACCTGGCGCCGAGTCAGGTCGAACCCGTGCACGCGCAGACCGCGCCGCCGGCCGGCGACTTCTCGATGATCTTCGCCTCCGACCCGCAGCTGGCCTTTTGGCGGCAAGGGGAGGGCGGAGTCTGCACGGCGTTCCCCGACGACCCCGACGACGACCACGACGACTACGACGACTGCATCGTCCGCGAGGGTCGACGGAGCAACGAGGAGCTCGTCACGGCGATGAACTCGACGACGACACTCGGCAACTGGCCGGCGACCGGCCTGGCGAAGAGCGCCGGTGCTCCCGTCACCAGGCCGACCGGCGTCATCCTCAACGGCGACCTGACTGCGTTCGGGCACCGGCGCGAGAAGGAGATGTACGACGAGATCTACCGCAATCTCTCCTTGCCGGTCTACCCGGGATTGGGGAACCACGACTATGAGAACAACGTCGGCAAGTGCGACTACCACCCGAAGTGGTACCCCGACCACAACCGCTGCGCCAAGGAGACGGTCTGGTGGATGACCCGCCAGATCGCCGCCGTTCCGGGACTCTCCCGCCACGACGCCCCCGGGTTCGTCAGGGTCAACAACCACGCCGGCTACAACATCCGCTTCCGCGTCGACTACCGCGTCAACGGCGTGGGGGACTCACAGTCCACGGGCGCGTACGAGTGGCCGCAGCGACGCTCCCTCACGATCCCGCCCGGCGCGACCGGAGTGAGGGTCGCGATCGACGGCGCTGTCCTCACCGTGGACGGGCTGGTCTGGAAACGAATTGCGACCGAAACGCTCGCCTCACCCACCGCGGCGTGCTTCGAGACCACCGGCACGGCGTTCGGCGACGATCAGCACGTCAACTCGCTCGATTGCCTCGACGAGGGCATCCCGGGCGGCGGAACGGCCCTCGGGGACGGCTCTTCGGGCAGCCTGGCCTACTCGTTCGATATGGGTGACTTCCACTTCGTGCAGCTCCAGAACTGGCCCGGCTACACGGCGTCGTTCCCGGCGGTGGACTTCCCGGCCGGCTCGCCGGGCTTCGAAGTGACGGCGTCGTACACCTGGCTCAAGCGGGACCTCGAGCTCGCCACGTCGGCCCACAAGAACATCGTGATCAACATGCACGACGCGGAATGGCTCATCAACACTCCACGTGACTTCCTGGACGCGATCCGGAACCAGAACGTCGTCGGCGTCTTCGCCGGCCACATTCACCAGTACGCCGGGCAGCGGCTCACGCTCGACAACGGGCTCCGATCGGACATCCCGGTCTGGTACAGCGGCTCGGCCGAGTGCGGCACCTACCTCTACGTCGACTTCCACAAGCGTCACTACAACGTGGCCGTCGTCGACGCGACCGGCGGAACGCCCGAGTTCCTCGCCCCGAACTGGACCTGCGACACGTTCGGCCGCTACGCCACGAACGAGGTCACGTCGACCCTGGGGACGTACGACTTCAACCTCGCGCCGGTGATCAGCAGCGCCTTCGTCGCCACGAAGGCACCGCTCCTCGAAGGCAGCCCGATCGACTTCTTCGCCACCGCCACCGACCCCGACGGCGACGACCGGACGTTCACGTGGGACTTCGGCGACGGCCACACGTTCAGCAGTCCAGTCGTGATGAACGCCGTCCACACCTACGCCGACGAAGGCTCCTACACGGTCACATTCACCGCTGAGGATGACTACGGCGGGCGCGCCACGACGACGTTCGACGTCACGATCGAGAACGCGCCGCCGACGATCACCGCGCTCGACGGCGGCACCGTGGACGAGAACGGGATCGCCACGATCTCCGGCACCATCTCCGACCCCGGCGCCGATGACCTCGAGTTGACCGTCGACTGGCGCGACGGGCCGCCGGAGTCGTTCGACTACCCGGCCGGAACCACGACGTTCTCGATCACCCACCAGTACCTCGACGACGATCCGACCGCCACCCCCGCCGACGACGTCACGGTGGCGCTCTCGGTGGATGACCACGACGGCGGTCACGCCACGACGACGACGGGCGTCCGGGTGGCGAACGTGGCCCCGACGGTGACCGCCACGGGCTCGGCGATCGACGAGAACGGGGTGGCGACGGTCTCGGGCACCATCACCGACCCCGGGACGCCGGACACGTTCGTGCTCACGATCGACTGGGGCGAGGGTCCCCCCGATCCGTACCAGCTCCCGGCCGGGACGACGGGGTTCTCGCAAACGCATCAGTACCTCGACGACGATCCGACCGGGACCCCGACGGACGACTACGTCGTGGCCGTTGCCGTCGTCGACGACGACGGGGGGCGGGGTGAGGCCGCGGCGACCGTCACCGTCACGAACGTCGACCCGGTCGCATCGGTCGACACGGTCACCGACCTGCTCGGCTCGGTCGTCGGACCCGAGACACCGGTCGTGCTCGCCGGCCAGGACATCACGCTGGTGGCTTCCGCCGACGACACCGGGACGCTGGACAGCCATACGGCCACGGTCGACTGGGGCGACGGCGGCGACCACGACGACCTCGGAAGCCTGGTCGGCACGGGGAGCGCCGGGCACCAGTTCGCCGCACCGGGTACCTACGAGCTCGTGCTGACCGTGGTCGACGACGACACCGGACGCGACTCCGACACGTGGAGTGTCGAGGTGGTCGACGCGGCGGGCGCCATCGAGAGGATCGCGGCGATGCTGAACACGCTCGCGGCAAGCGGCGACTGGTCCCCTCGGGCACGGAACGAGATCGACCGGGCGATCGGATCCGCGATCGGTGAGAACGGCGGTGCGGCGCACAACGGCGCCATCGACGCGCTGCTCCGCGGCAACCACCAGACCGCACTCGTCAAGCTCGACCATGTCGTCGACGCGCTCGCCGACGCCGAAGCAGCCGACGCCCGCCTCGACGCGACGTTCGTGCTCCGCCTCGTCGGCCTGACCGCGAAGGCGATCGCCGGTGACGCCGTAGCCCGGGCGGCCGCGGCGGCGGACCGGCCGAACGAACTGCGGCGCGTGGAGGAGGCGAGCGCTTCCGTGCTTGCCGGCGACGGACACCTGGCCGCAGCCGCCTTCGACGCCGCCGTGCTCGCCTACCGCGACGCGGTCCGGGCGGTCCAGAGCCTCTAACTGCGTTCCCCGGCCACGCAGGCCGTGGCTAGCCGCTCGCTCGCTGGCGCTCGCTCGCTCGCATCACGCGCCGTGCTCTTCGGACTAGGACGGCGCCGAGAAGCTCGTCGCCAGCTCGACCAGGAGGCGGGTGCCGAACCCGGTGGCACCCTTCGACCGCCAGGACTCGTCGCTGTCGACCTTCATCGGGCCGGCGATGTCGAGGTGCGCCCACGGGACGTCGCTGACGAACTCGGACAGGAACACCGCCGCCGTGATCGCCCCACCGTGGGGCCCGCCGACGTTCTTGACGTCGGCGACGTCGGAGTCGAGCAGCTTGCGGTAGTGCTTCCGATCCAGCGGCAGCTGCCACACCGGTTCGTCGGTGGTCGTCGATGCCGCCGTCACCTGGTCGATCAACGACTGGTCGTTGCCGAGCACGCCGGCGACGGCCGGGCCGAGGGCGACCATGCACGCACCGGTAAGCGTGGCAATGTCCACGATCGCGTCGGGGCGCTCCTCGACCGATAGAGCCAGGCCGTCGGCGAGCAACAGCCGCCCCTCGGCGTCGGTGTTGTGGATCTCGACGGTCGTGCCGCCACGGATCGTCAACACGTCGCCGAGCTTCATCGCCGAGCCCGACGGCATGTTGTCCGTGCACAGCAGGAACCCGGTCACCTCCGTCCGGCAGCCCAGCGGGCCGAGCGCCGACATCGACGCCAGCACCGCCGCCGCCCCTGACATGTCCATCTTCATCGCCGCGTGCATCGCGTCGCTCGGCTTGAGGCTGATCCCGCCGGAGTCGTACATCACGCCCTTGCCGACCAGGGCCAGGCGCGCCGACGGCTTGCGCAGCCGGCCGCCGTCCGTCCGGGGCCGGTACGTCAGCTTCACGAGGCGAGGAGGCTCGAAGCTGCCGGCGTTGACGCCGAGCAGGCCGCCGCACCCCATCGCGACGAGGTCCTCGGCGCCGTAGACCTCGATCTCCAGCCCGGTCGCGGCGGCGACCTCGACGGCCGTGTCGGCCATCCGGCGGGCGGTGAGGTGCCCGGGCGGCGTGTTCGCCAGGTCACGCGCCAGTTCGACGGCCTGGGCGACGACCCTGCCGCGCTCGGCGCCCGCAGCGACCGCCTCTGCTCGTGCCGCGCCGGCGACGAGCGTGATGGTGGTCAGCGGCGTCACAGCCGGCTCCTTCTTGAGCGGGCTGTACCGGTACCGGGCGAGGAGGGTCCCCTCCGCCACGACCTGGCCGGCGACGCCGGGCGCGACTTCGGCGACGTCGGCGAGAGTCGTCGCGACGTGGGCCTGCTTGCCGGCGGCGCGAGCGAAGGCGGCGGCCGCGTCGCGCAACGCCGTGGCGTCGACGGCGGCGCGGTCGCCGACACCGACGGCGACGACGCTCGGCCCGCTCCGCCGCGGCACGACGAGGGTCTGGCCGACCTTGCCGTCGAATCCCGCCGCCGTCAGCGTGGCGCGGTCCAGGCCGAGCTGGCGCGGGACGGTTCCATCGGTGCCCACCGGGACGCCGACGACGCCGGCGTCCGACGGCACCGAGCGGGCGACGCCCACCTCCACATCCGACCGCGATCGTGACGGGGCCGGATCGAAGGACAGGGCGGCGGAGGTGAGGTCGACGGTCACCGCGTCAGTCTGGCAACTGCGGTGGGCCTTTCCGGTCAGACGTCCCGCGCCCGGAGGCTGGAGCCGTCGGTGGCGTCCTGGTGCCGCGCCATCATCCAGAGCAGGTCGGACAGCCGGTTGAGGTAGGGCACGACCAATGACGGCGGCGGGGCGGCGGGCAGGGCGAGCCGCTCGGCCCGACGCACCACCGTGCGGGCCAGATCGAGCCATGCCGCGGTGACGTTGCCCCCGGGCACGACGAACTCGGTCGGATGCTCGAAGCCGGCCTCGAGCTCGTCGATGCGCTGCTCCAGGTGCCGGACCATGTCCTCCGTCACCGCGGTCACCCCGGGCTCGAGCTTGGACCGGTTCTCCGGCGCAGTGGCCAGCTCCGCCATGAGCACCCACATGTCCCGCATCAGGGGGATGAGCAGGCGCTCGTTCTCGCCGATGGCGTGGACGCGGGCCAGTCCCAGCACCGCCTGGGCCTCGTCGACGGTGCCGTACGCCGCCGGCAGCGCCGAGTCCTTGGCCACCCGCCCGCCGAACAGCAGCCCGGTGGTGCCGTCGTCCCCCGAGCGGGTGTAGATCCTCCGGGAACCGGCCATGGGCTGACGGTAGCCTCGGGCGTTCAATGCGGGAGCAGACCTACCTCGACGCCGTGGCCGAGCGGGTCGTCATCTTCGACGGCGCGTTCGGCACGTACGTCCAGGCCCTCGACCTCGGGCCGGACGACTTCGGCGGGCTCGCCCTCGAAGGCTGCAACGAGATGCTCTGCCTCACCCGGCCCGACGTCATCGCCGGGATGCACGAGTCGTTCTTTGCCGTCGGCGTCGACGTCGTCGAGACGGCGAGCTTCGGCGCCTTCTCCACCGTGCTCGCCGAGTACGACGTCGCCGATCGGTCGCACGAGCTCAACGTCGCCGCCGCCCGCATCGCCCGGGACGTGGCCGACGGTTTCGCCGCCGACGGCCGGCCCCGGTTCGTCGCCGGATCGATCGGGCCCGGCACGAAGCTACCGAGCCTCGGCCACGTCGGGTTCGCCGAGCTGCGCGACGCCTATCACGAGCAGGCCCATGGCCTCCTCGAGGGCGGCGTCGACCTGTTCGTGATCGAGACCTGCATGGACCTCCTGCAGGTGAAGGCGGCGATGATCGCCTGCCGCCGCGCGATGCGTGAGGTGGGTCGCGGCGTGCCGCTGCAGGTCCAGGTGACGATGGAGACGACGGGGCGGATGCTGGTCGGCAGCGAGATCGGCGCCGCCCTCGTCACGATCGCGGCGATGAAGCCCGACGTCCTCGGCATCAACTGCGCCACCGGCCCGGCCGAGATGCAGGAGCACCTCCGGTACCTCAGCAAGCACTCGCCGCTGCCGATCAGCGTGCTGCCGAACGCCGGGCTGCCGGGCATCGTCGACGGCCGCACCCACTACGACCTGACGCCCGAGCAACTGGCGGACTTCCACCGCCGCCATGTCGCCGAGCTCGGCATCGGCGTCGTCGGCGGCTGCTGCGGCACGACGCCGGAGCACCTCCGCCAGGTCGTCGAGGCCGTTCGTGACCTCGAGCCGGCGCCGCGCTCGCCGGTGTTCGAGCCGAGTGTCTCGTCGATCTACAGCCCGGTGGCGATCGAGCAGGACCTCAGCTTCCTCATCATCGGTGAGCGCACCAACGCCAACGGCTCCAAAGCGTTCCGCGACTCGATGCTCGCCGGCGACTGGGACACGTGCACAAAGATGGCCAACGAGCAGGTCCGTGAGGGCGCCCACGTGCTCGACGTGTGCGTCGACTACGTCGGCCGCGACGGCGCCGTCGACATGGACGAGATCGCCAAACGCTTCGCCACCCAGGCCAGCGTGCCGCTCGTGATGGACTCCACCGAGACGCCCGTGCTGGAGGCCGGCCTGCAGCACATCGGCGGCCGGGCGATCCTCAACTCGGCGAACCTCGAGGACGGCGAACTGCCCGGCAGCCGCTTCGACCGGGTGATGTCGCTGGCCCGCGAGTACGGGGCGGCCGTGATCTGCCTCTTGATCGACGAGCGCGGCCAGGCTCGCGACGTCGAGTGGAAGATGGAGATCGCCCACCGGATTCACGAGATCGCCACCGAGCGCTACGGCTTGTCGGCGAGCGATCTGATCTTCGACACGCTCACCTTCCCGCTGTCGACGGGCGACGACGACCTGCGGCGCGATGCGATCTACTCGATCGAGGCGATCAGGCGGATCAAGGCGGAGATCCCCGGCGCCCACACGACACTCGGCGTGTCCAACATCAGCTTCGGGCTCAACCCGGCGGCCCGCCATGCGCTGAACAGCGTGTTCCTCCACGAGGCCGTGCAGGCCGGGCTCGACTCGGCCATCGTCCACGCCGGCAAGATCGTGCCCCTCAACCGCCTGCCCGACGAGCAGCGCGAGATCTGCCTCGACCTGGTGTGGGACCGCCGGCGGCCCGGCTACGACCCGTTGCAACGGCTGCTCGAGGTGTTCGCCGACGTCAAGTCGATGAAGACCGAGAAGCCGGACCGCAGCGGTCTGCCCGTGCAGGAGCGCCTGCACCACCGGATCATCGACGGCGACCGTGACGGGCTGACTGACGACCTCGACGAGGCGCTGGCGGCCGGGATGCCGGCGCTCGACATCGTCAACGACGTGCTCCTCGGCGGGATGAGGGTCGTCGGCGAGTTGTTCGGGTCAGGGCAGATGCAGCTGCCCTTCGTCCTCCAGTCGGCCGAGACGATGAAGACCGCCGTCGCCCACCTCGAGCCGCACATGGAGCGCGTCGGCGACAGCACCACCAAGGGCCGGCTGGTGCTGGCGACGGTCAAGGGCGACGTCCACGACATCGGCAAGAACCTCGTCGACATCATCTGCACGAACAACGGCTACGAGGTCCACAACCTCGGCATCAAGGTCCCGATCGGCGAGATGGTCGCCAAGGTCAAGGAGGTCGAGGCCGACGCGCTCGGGATGAGCGGGCTGCTCGTCAAGTCGACGCTGATCATGCGGGAGAACCTCCAGGAGCTCAACTCGCTCGGGCTCAGCGAGATGCCCGTCCTCCTCGGGGGGGCCGCGCTGACCCGGCGCTACGTCGAGCGCGACCTGCGCGAGATCTACGAGGGCCGGCTGTTCTACGGGCGGGACGCGTTCGAGGGCCTGTCGACGCTCGACAGCCTGATGACGATGAAGCGCACCGGCGAGTGGGACCCCGACTTCGGTCGCGTCCCCACCGGCCGCGAGCTGCCGGAGCGACCGGTGCGACGCGAGCCCGCCGTGGTCGTGCCCCGGCGTTCGCCCGACGTCGCCGTCGACAACGAGGTCTTCACCCCGCCGTTCGTCGGCTCGAGTGTTGTCAAAGGGATCGGGCTCGACGAGATCGCCGCCTACGTCAACGAGACGGCGCTGTACCGCAACCAGTGGCAGTACCGACCCGAGCGCGACGCGGGCGGTGTGCCCGAGAGCGACGACGCGTTCAAGAACCGCATCCGCCCGACGTTCCGCGAGCAGCTCGCCGCGGCGAAGGCATCGGGCGTGCTCGTGCCCCAGGTCGTGTACGGCTACTTCCCGGCCAACGGCGACGGGAACGAGCTCGTCGTGTGGTCCGACGAGTCGCGGTCCGCGGAGGCGGCCCGGTTCCGGTTCCCCCGGCAGCAGGCGGCGCCGTTCCTGTGCATCGCCGACTTCTTCCGGCCCCTCGAGTCGGGCGAGACGGACTACGCCGCGTTCCACATCGTCACCATGGGCGCAGCGGTCAGCGAGGAGACGGCCCGGCTGTTCGCCGCCAACGAGTACCAGCGCTACCTGCTGCTGCACGGGCTCGGCGTGGAGATGGCCGAGGCGCTCGCCGAGTACTGGCACCGCCGGATCCGGGAGGACTGGGGCTTCGTCGGCGAGGACGGACCGACAGTGAGCGGGCTGTTCCGCCAGCAGTACCGCGGCGGCCGGTACTCGTGGGGGTACCCGGCGTGCCCGGACCTCGAGGACAACGCCACCGTCGCCCGGCTGCTCGGCGCCGAGCGCCTCGGGATCGAGGTCGGCGAGGAGACCGGCTGGCAGTACCAGCCCGAGCAGACGACCTCGGCGATCATCTGCCACCACCCGCAGTCCAAGTACTTCGTCGCCCGGTAAACCAGCGCGGGCCGGCGCCCGGCAGCGATGTGACACCCCACCGCGAGACTCGGGCGGGTGAAGGACGTAGATCGGCGACTTGGTGAGCTGGCGAGGCGGCAGCACGGAACGTTCAGCCGCGCGCAAGCACGAGCGGCCGGGCTGTCGTCGTCGGCGCTGTACCGGCGCATCGAGCGCGACCAGATCCTGGTCTGCGGGTCCGCCGCGCTGCACCTTCCCGGCACCGTCTTGACATGGCACGGAGAGTTGCAGGCGGGGCTTCTCGACCTCGGTCCCGACGCGCGGGTCAGCGGGCCGGCCGCCGCCCAACTGCTCGAGCTCGACGGGTTCAACGGCGACTGTTTGGAGTACCTCGTCCCTCGGTCCCGGCGGGATCGCAAAGCGAACGGCCGCGTCCACTCGACATCCAGCATCACCGCGCTCGATTGCTGCACGATCAACGGCCTCCCCTGCGTCTCCGCTACGCGTGCTGTGGTCGAGCTGCTCGCCCACGCGTCGCTTCGCGAAGCCGGAAACGCCCTCGACAGCGCGTGCCGCAAACACCTCACCGCGCAGAGCGTCGTTCGTCGGCGGCTCGAGGAGCTCGGGCGCCAAGGCCGCCGAGGCGTAGCCATCTTCGAGCAGCTGATGAAGGCCGGCGCGGTCGAGAGCTGGCTCGAGCGCCGCTTCCTCGACGTGATCCGCCGCGCCGGTCTGCCGGTCCCAGTGCTCCAGCAGCGATATGAGCTCGAAGAGGTTGGCATCGCCCGTGTCGACTTCGAGTACCCGCTCTGGTCGATCGTCGTCGAGGTTGGCGGCCAGCGCGGCTACCTCAGCCTCGACGAGAGACGCCGCCAAGAGCGGCGGCGCAACGCCTTGCAACTGGAGGGCAAGACGATCTACTTCTTCACCCGCGAGGACGTCGAGCGCGATCCCGGCTACGTCGTGCGGACGCTGACCGCGGCGTTGACTGGCGGCGACCGCACCCGCTCACGTCCCGCGTGACTGCTGAGGTTGTCGGGCCCGCTCGCCTGGATGTCCACGTGGCCCGACACCTTCCCGGTCCGGGGTCACGCAGCATCGAAGTCGAACCGCACGACCAGATGATGCCCCCGACAGGAAACTCTTGCCTGCGTCGTTCACAATGAGTCGATGAATCGGTGGGTGAAGCGGATCCTGATCGCCGTCCCGATTCTCGTCGTCCTCTTCTTCGGAGCGATCCTCCTCTACGCCAAGGTCCTCAACGACTCACCGGACGCGCTGGACGAGGGCGACCTCTCCGAGGCGGTGGCCGGCGCCGACACGACCGCGCCCGACTCGGCGACCGCGACCACCGCTGGCGACGCGTCGGCCCCGACCGTCGTGGCCGGGCCCGCGACCACCGCGGCCACCGAAGCCGTGCCCGATGCCGGCGTCGACGGGACGTGGACGGTCACCGACGAGTCGGAGTTCGGGTATCGGGTCGAGGAGGTGCTGTTCGGGGTCAACACCACGGCCGCCGGGCGGGGCAACGAGATCAGCGGGTCGATGACGATCGCCGGCACGACGGTCACCGACGCCGCCTTCACCGTCGACGTCGGCTCGATCACGAGCGACGAGAGCCGCCGCGACAACCAGTTCCGCGGGCGGATCATGTCGGTCGATCAGTTTCCGGAGGCGACGTTCACGCTCACCGCGCCGATCGAATTCGGCACCGTGCCCGCTCCGGCGGAGCAGCTCACGGCGACGGCGACGGGCAACCTCACGCTGCGGGGGATCACAAGACCCGTCACCTTCGACGTCACGGCTGAGTCCGGCGAGAACCGCATCGGGGTGCTCGGCACCATCCCGGTCCAGTTCGCCGACTACGACATCCCCAACCCGTCGACGGGCGGGATCACGACCGAGGACAACGGGCTGCTCGAGTTCATCCTCGTCTTCGAACGGGCGTAGATGGCAGCGGACCTCCGCGTCGGCCCGACGGTCACGATCCCGGAGGGCGAGCTGCGGTGGCGGTTCTCGCGGGCGTCGGGCGCGGGCGGCCAGCACGTGAACACGTCGGCGACCCGCGTCGAGCTCTCGTGGGACCTCGAGGCGTCGGCCGCGCTGAATGAGGGCCAGCGCGCACGTGCCCGCCGGCGCCTCGCCGGCCAGCTCGTCGACGGCGTGGTGACGGTGGCGGCGTCCGAGCGCCGGTCGCAGCTGCGCAACAGGGAGGCGGCCCGGGAGCGGCTCGCCGAGCTCGTCGCCCGGGCGATCGCTCCACCGCCGCCCCGCCGGCGTCCCACTCGCCCGACGGCGGCGTCACGTGAACGGCGGATCGCGGACAAGCGCCGGCGGGGCGAGACCAAGCGCCTCCGCCAGTCGCCGGACGACTGAGGTCGTCGCCGTCAGGGTGACAGCAGCTCGCGCACCCGCTCCGTCGGGCGGCCGATGATCGCCGTGTCGTCGGTGACGAGCAGCGGGCGCTGGAGCAGCTGCGGATGGGCAACGAGAACGGCGACCACCCCGTCCTCGGTCGACACGTCGTCGGCGGCCACGCCGAGGTCGGACCATCCGTCGCGCCGGACGAGGTCGGCGGCGTCGTCCTCGAGCTTGCCGACGATCGCCCGGAGGGTCGCCTCGTCGGGCGGGTTCTCGAGGTAGCGCACGACGTCGGCGTCGACGCCGAGCTCCTCGATGACCTGCATCGCCTGCCGTGACTTCGTGCAGCGCGGGTTGTGGAAGATCGTCACGTCGGCCATGACGCGCCACCATAGGGCGGTTCAGCGTTCCGTCTCCCCCCGTGCCGCTGCGGCGGCGATCGCCACCGTCTTCTTCGTCAACGGGGCCACGTTCGCGTCGTGGTCACCCCGCCTGCCCGAGCTGCAGGACGAGCTCGGCGTCTCCGATGCCGCGCTCGGGTTGACGCTGCTCGGCGGCGGACTCGGCGGGCTCGCAGCGAGCGCGGTGAGCGGCTGGCTGGTCGATCGACGAGGGAGCCGTGCCGTCACTGTCGCCACGTCGGCGGCGCTGTCGCTGTGGCTGCCACTGGTCGGTCTGGCGCCGTCGGCGGTCGCGTTCTTCGCTGTCCTGATCGGCCTCGGCGCCCTCGACGGTCTGACCGACGTGGCGATGAACGCCCAGGCCGTCGCGCTGCAGCGCGACGCCCGCCGCTCGATCATCACCAGGTTTCACGCCCTGTGGTCCGCCGGGGCCGTCGTCGGCGGGATCGTGGCCAGCCGGGCGGCTGCGGCCGAGATCTCACTCCGGACGCAGCTCTTCGTGACCGGCGGGGTGCTCTGTCTGGCGACGGTCGTGGCGGCGCGGTGGCTGCTGCCGGGCCGCCCACGCGCGACGGAGGTCGTGGCCGTCGAAGGCGCGCCCGCCGTCCCGACGCCGATGGTTCGTCCCGTGTTCCTCCCGCTGTTCCTCCTCGGCGTGGCGATCGCGCTCGCCGAGCTGCCGCCCAACGACTGGGCGGCGCTGATGATGGACGACCGGTTCGACCTGACCAGCGGACAGGCCGGTCTCGGGTTCGTCGCCACGGCGACCGGGATGCTGATCGGCCGGTTGGTCGGCGACGGGGCGGCCGACCGGCTCGGGGTCGAGCGGACCCGGCGGGGTGGCGCCGCGGTGGCGGCCGTCGGGATCGTCATTGCGACGACCGTGCCGAGCCCGGTCGGGGCCGGGTGCGGGCTGTTCGTCGCCGGGCTCGGCCTGTCGACGCTGTTCCCGCTGATGTTCCGGTCGGCGGCGGAGCTCACTCGCGGTTCGCACAGCGGGATGGCGGCGTTCTCGTCGGGTGCCCGGCTCGGCTTCCTGATCGCCTCGCCGCTCGTCGGCCTCGTCGCCGAGCCACTGTCAGTGGCGACGTCGATCCTCGTCGTGTCGGGGCTGGCCGCGGCCTGCGTGGCGGTCGCCCGGCTGCCGACCCCCACCCCGGCGACGGCCCCCGGCCCTCGCGCTGTTACACCAATCATGAGGGGGCCTTGCGGCCCCTCGCCCGAGGGGATGTAGTTGGGGCGCGGTCCCGGGTACGTCGGCAGGGGCTGGTTCTGCGAGCCCGGGTTACACCATGACGGAGGAGCGTGCAGGTGTCCGAGATTGTTGCTCTGAGCACGTATGACACCCTCTTTGAACTCTCGCTCCAGCCGGGTCCGTGAACGGTGATGGAACGGCTGGGAGGTGAGTTGTGGATGTGCTGGTGGATCGGTGCGCGGGCCTGGATGTGCACAAGGATCAGGTGACGGCGTGTGTGCGTCGGTGGGCGGCGACGGGTCGTCGCCGGGAGAGCGAGACTCGGACGTTCTCCACGACGTTGGCGTCGCTGCGGATCCTGCGTGCCTGGCTGGTCGCTGAGGGCGTGACCGAGGTGGGGATGGAGGCCACCGGGGTGTATTGGAAGCCGATCTGGTACGAGCTCGAGGATGCCTGCCGGTTCGAGCTGAAACTGTTGAACCCGCACCACGTCAAGGCGGTGTCGGGCCGCAAGACCGACGTCCGTGACGCCCAGTGGTTGGCCAAGCTGGTCGAATGCGGTCTGGTCGAGGGGAGCTTCGTGCCGCCACGAGCGGTCCGCGAGTTGCGTGACGTGACCCGTTATCGGCGACGCATCGTTGAGGAGGCGTCCCGGGAATGGCAGCGGGTGCAGAAACTGTTGGAGGACGCCCAGGTGAAGCTGGACTCGGTGGTGTCAGACATCACCGGGGTGTCGTCACGGCTGATCCTCAACGCGTTGTGCGATGGCGAGCGTGACCCCGAGGTGCTTGCCGATCTGGCGAAGAAGAAGCTGCGGGCCAAGATCCCGCAACTGCGCGAGGCGGTGCCGGGACGGTTCAACGAGCATCACGCCGTGTTGTTGCGCGAGCTGCTCGCCCACATCGATTACCTCGCCGGTGTCGAGGCGCGCCTGGATGCCCGGGTCGATGAGCTGATCGGCCCTTTCGTCGCCGCCCGGGACCTGTTGGTGACGATCCCGGGAGTGCAGCAGCGAACCGCTGAGATCATCATCGCCGAGATCGGCATCGACATGGAGCGCTTCCCGTCCCCGGCCCATCTCGCGTCGTGGGCGGGGATGTGCCCGGGGAACAACGAATCGGCGGGCAAGCGTCGCTCCGGCAAGACCCGCAAGGGTGATCCCTGGCTGCAGTCCGCGCTCGTCGAGGCCGGCTGGTCGGCGTCGCGGACCAGGCACACCTCGATGCAAGCCAGGTTCTGGCGGATCGCCAAGCGCCGCGGTGTCGAGAAGGCCACCTACGCCGTCGGCCACCACCTCCTCGTTCTGATCTGGTGGATGCTCCACGAACACGTCACCTACAACGAGATGGGCCACGACTACCTCACCCGACGTGTCGACCCCCAACGACGGCAACGACAACTCGTCCACCAACTCGAACAGCTCGGACTCAAGGTCACCGTCGAACCCGCGGCCGCCTAACCGCGCGGCCCACCCCGCTGACCTGGGACGACGCGACCCAGGAACTACATGACACCCTCGTCGTAAGGTCGACGGCACCGGCATCCCCTCGCGACGCCCGTCCGGGCGCACCGCCAGAGGAGAACCAGGAGGGACCCGTGTCCCAGTTCTGTGGGGTCCATCGCGCCCCGCGCGCCGGCATCGACCGCATCGACTCCCCGGCCGCGGCCCTCGCCGTGATCAAGCTCGCCATGCACCTTCCACTCTCGGCCGAGACGATCGCCCTCGTCCTCGACGCCGACCACCGCGGCCGCACGGTCGTCGTCGTCGACGGCACCGACGCACCCGAGAGCGTCCTCGAGGTGGCCGAGCGGCTGACCGACGCCATCGCCGGCTCGGGCCACGACGGCGCGCTGGTGCTCGCCACGGTCCGACCGGGGGGCGCCCCGACGCCGGGCGACGCCGACCTGTGGCTCGAGGCCAGTGAGCTCACCGACGCCGCCGGCGTCGAGCTGCTCGAGTGGTTCGTCATCGCCGACGACACCGGACCACCGACGGCGTGGTGCCCACGGGACCTGCTCGCCGAGCCGCCGCGCTGGCGGTCGTCGTGAGGCTCAACCGGCCGTCGTCCGCCGCCGTTCGGCCGGGCTCCGGCGTAGGCCTGCGGCCCGCAGCCGTCGTAGCAGCTCGCGGCTGCCGACCTCGAGCGCCCCCGCGGTGACGACATCGGCGCGCAGTTCCTCGGGCACGTCGTAGTGGTCGCCGTGGAACGCCCGGCGGGGAATGCCGAGCGCCTCGGCGAACTCGTGCAGCTCGTCGTACGACGTATCGCTCACGAGGTGGCACCACAGGCGATCGCGCCACCACCAGCGGGGTTCGTCGACGAGCAGGGCCACTCACCCAGTCTGGTGGGTTTGCTTCACTGGAGACGTGAGTGAAGAGGCCGAGCTGCGAGCGGCGTGGACGTCGGCGATCGGCCAGGATGCCCGCACCCTGGCCGCGCTCGACGAGGTCGTCGGCCGCCACCGCGAGTCACAACGCCGCTACCACGGCGTCCGGCACGTCGTGTGGGTCGTTCGCCACGTCCACGAGCTCGCCGCCGAGGTGCCCGTGCGCGACCTCGGTGCGGTCATCGCCGCCGCGTTCTTCCACGACGCGGTCTACCGGCCGGGGGCGAGCGACAACGAGCAGCAGAGTGCGGCCCTCGCCGAGCGCATCCTCGCCGACCTCGGTTGGGATGCCAACCGGTGCCGGGAGGTGGGCGCGCTCGTCCGGGCGACGGAAGGCCACGAGCCCGACGGCGACCCCGACCGGAGCGTGCTGATCGACGCCGACCTGGCCGTGCTCGGCAGCGAACCGGCCGCCTACCAGGCGTACGTCACGGGGGTGCGGGCCGAGTACGCCGGTCTCGACGACGGCGCATGGCGACGGGGCCGATCGGACGTCCTGCGCCGCCTGCTCGACCGCGAGCCGCTCTACGCCACGGAGCCGGCGCGGCGTCGCTGGGAGGCTCGTGCCCGGGCCAACCTCGCCGCCGAACTGGCGACGCTCGACGTTTGATTCGGTGATTGACTGGAGGGCCGTGCCCGATCTGGTCACCCAGCCCGCCGAGACCCTCCCCGACGTCGAGGAGGTCGTCGAGCCGGGCGAGCCGGCGAACGCCCACATCGTGAAGGTGGAGCCCGGCGAGTCGGCCGTCGCCAAGGTGCTCGAGGCCCGGATCTACGGCACGCCCGTCGAAGCCCTGTGCGGGTTCGTGTGGGTGCCGACCCGGGACCCCAAGCAGCTCCCACTGTGCGAGAAGTGCAAGTCGATCTACGAGCTGTACCAGGCGTTCAACGACGGGCTCCCTGACTCGCCCGACGCGTGAGTCACAACGACCCGGAGGGTCTGCGGATCCGCACCGCGGTACGGGCGCTCCTGCTCGACCCCGCCGACCGGGTCCTGCTGGTGCGCTTCGAGTTCCCCGCGTCACGGTGTGGGCCACACCCGGGGGCGGCAAGGAGGCCGACGAGGACGACGAGGTGGCGCTGCGTCGCGAGCTCGACGAAGAGCTCGGCCTCGTCGACGTGAACATCGGGCCGCACATCTGGAACCGGCTGCACATCGTCCCGTTCCTCGACGGGAACTGGGACGGCCAGCGCGACCACATCTACCTCGTCCGGACCGAGGACTTCGAGCCCCAGCCGAGGCTGTCGTGGGAGCAGCTCCGCGCCGAGCGGCTGTACGAGATGCGCTGGTGGACCCTCGCCGAGGTCGAGGCCGCCGGAGCCGCCGGGGTGCGCTTCGCCCCCCGCCGGCTGCCTGCCCGTCTCGCCGCCCTGCTCGCCGACGGCCCCCCGCCCGCGCCGGTCGATGTCGGCGTGTGAGGGGCGCTTCGCCAAGATGACCCCATGACCGTCACTGCGTTCCCCGGCCACGCCGCATACTGCCTGCGCAGATACTGGCCGCTCGCTCGCTGGCGCTCACTCGCTCGCATCGTCGCGTCGGCCCTTACATGACCCTCTCCACCGAAGCCCGTGTCCGCGCCGCCGTCGCCGACCTGCCGGGCGTCGAGGTCATCGACATCGACCCGGCGCTGGCCGGCACGGCCGACTTCTGCGCCGCCTACGGCTACTCGATGGACGAGTCGGCCAACGCGATCCTCGTCATCGGCAAGTCCGATCCGCCGGTGTACGCCGTCGGCGTCGTCCTGGCGACGACTCGCCTCGACGTCAACAAGACCGTGCGCCGGCGTCTCGGCACGCGGAAGGCGTCGTTCGCTCCGCCCGACGCCACTCGCGAGCTCACCGGCATGGAGATCGGCGGGGTGACGCCGTTCGCCCTGCCCGACGGGCTGCCGCTGTGGATCGACGCCCAGGTGATGGAGCGCGAGCGCATCGTGGTCGGCGGCGGCAGCCGCGCCTGCAAGGTCGTCGGGCCGCCGGCGATGCTGCTGTCGGTGCCGGGCGCCGAGGTGGTCGCCGAGCTCGCCGTCCCGGCCCCCGACTAACCCACCGCGTCGGGAACGAGGCGGTCGAGCTCACCGGCCAGCACGTCGAGCTGCTCGCTCATCGAGGCGAAGTAGCGCAGCCCCCAGTCGGCGACGAGCCGCGCCCACCCCAGCTCGGGCGCGGCGGGATCGAGCCCGAGTGCAACCTGCTCCAACGCCTCGCGCTCGACCCGCGTCCGCTCCCGCTCGGTCGCGATGTCGGCGCGCATCCGGGCCGGGTCGGCCAGGTAGCCGACGACGAGCCGCATCGCGAGGTGGCTCTTGAACACCGTCGCCGGCAACGGGTCGTCGGCGAGCCAGCGGCCGAGCTCACTGCGCCCGGCCGAGGTGAGGCTGAACACGCGCGTCTCACGGTCGCCGCCGCGGCGCTCCCGGCGGTCGGCGACGAGACCGGCGGCGGCGAGCCGGTCGAGCTCGGCATAGATCTGGCTCATCGCCGGCGAGGCGAAGAAGAACCGCAGCGTGCTGTCCGCCCGCTGCTTGAGCTCGTAGCCCGACGCCGGACCGAAGGCGAGCAGGACGAGGGCGGCGTGGGCCGTCGCCCCTCGCTTGCGCTCGTGACGGTCGGACATCCCGCGAGTCTTCCAAATCGGAAGATCGGCGCAGCTCATGCGCGGGCGGCGAAGTACCTCCGCTCCGCGTCGGTGCGTCCGCACGCGGCGGCACGTCCCCACTCCACTGCGGCCTCGCGATCGCGCTCGAGGCGATCGAGCATCTGGGCCCGGGCCGCGTGCGCGTACGGGTACCGCTCGAGCCCGCCGAGCGCGAGCACCTCGTCCAGATCGGCCAGGCCGGTCGCCGGCCCGGCGAGGTACGAGAAGGCGACACAACGTCCGAGGGCGATCGTCGCGCTCGGTTCGATCGTGAGTAGGGCGTCGTACAGCTCGATCACCCGGGCCCAGTTCGTCTCCGCCAGGGAGCCGGCACGGGCGTGCTCGGCAGCGATCCCGGCCTGGAGGGTGAGCGGACCACGCCCCACCGAATTGGAGATCAGGCCCAGGCCCTCGGCGACGAGCGTGGCGTCCCAGGATCGACGGTCGGCGTCGGCGAGCAGGACCTGCGTGCCGTCCGCACCCACGCGCGTCGCCGCCCGCGCTTCGGTGAGCAGGACGAGGGCGAGCAAGCCGGTGACCTCGCTGTCGTCAGGGCGCAGCGCGTAGAGCCGGCGGGCCAGCCGGGTGGCATGGGCGGCGACGTCGTCGTCGCGCAACGTCGGCCCGGAGCCGGCGGTGTGGCCCATCGTGTAGGCGAGGTGGATCGTCCGCCGCACCGCCGGCATGCGCTCCTCGACGGCGAGGTCGTCGGGGAGGTCGATCCCCGTGCCCGACTCGGCGACGCGACGCTTGGCGCGGGTCAATCGCGCCGCCATCGTCGCTTCGGGCACGAGGAACGCCGCGGCGACGGCCGCCGTGGCGATACCGCAGCCGAGGCGCAGTGTCAGCGCGACCTGGGCCTCGGCGGTCAGGGCCGGGTGGCAGCACAGCACGACGAGCCGGAGATCGTCGTCGGCCACAACGGGACCGTCCGATGCGGTGTCGGTCGGCGTTTCGCAGAGGTCGCCGGTCGCCGCGATCAGGCGCAGGCGCTCGCGGAACGCGATCGCCCGCCGGACCCGGTCGATCGCCCGGTTCCGGGCGGCGGTGAGCAACCACGCCTCGACGGACGCTGGCACGCCACGCTCGGGCCACGTCCGCAACGCGAGCAGGAAGGCGTCGGCCGTCGCCTCCTCCGCGACGTCGACATCGCGGGCGAGTCGCAGCGTGGCGGCCAGCACGCGGCCCCAGTAGCGGCGCTGGGCGTCGGCGGCGACGGCCGCGGCGTCCGGCGCCGACTCGTCCGTCAAGACGAGGGGATGTCCCAGATCGGCCGCAGCTCGATGTAGCCGTCCGGTGCCGGGCACTGTTCGGCCAGCTCACGGGCCTGGGTCTCGTCCGCCGCCTCGATCAGGTAGTACCCGCCGAGCACCTCTTTGAGGTCGGGCGCGGGATTGTCCACGGCCGCCACGTCGGACGTGCGCGTGTTGCGCAGGAACGTCGCCGTGGCGACCGGCAGCAGGGCCTCACCGCCGAGGATCTTGGCCCCCGACTTCTCGACCGTGGCCGTGAAGTCGCGGTGCATCTCCATCACCTCGTTGAACTTCGGCGATCCGGGCTCGATCCCGTCGAAGGCGGCTTCGTCCTCGACGATCATCATCAGGTACTTGGGCATCTCCCATCCTCTCTCCGCTCCACCGCCGGTCGCGGTGGACACGACCAAGACGAACGGGTGTCGCCGGAATCGACAACGCGCTGCAGATTCTTACCTGTGGTCCCTAAATTGGACGTCACGATGTTCAAGAACACGCTCAAGACCACGGTCCTCCTGGCCGGCCTCGGCGGCCTGGCCGTCGCCGTCGGCGGGCTGCTCGGCGGCTCGACCGGGCTGATCATCGGCCTGCTGATCGGCCTCGGCATCGTCGGCTTCTCGTACTGGCAGAGCGACAAGCTCGCGCTCCGCGCGGCCCGCGCCCAGGTCGTCACCGCCTCCCAGGCGCCCGAGCTCTACCAGATGGTCGCCGGGCTCGCCGCCCGCGCCAATCTCCCGATGCCCACCGTCGCGATCTCCCCCGATCCCCAACCAAACGCGTTCGCCACCGGGCGCAACCCGAAGCACGCCGTGGTGTGCGTCACCCAAGGCTTGTGGCAGACGCTGCCCCGCGACGAGATCGAGGGTGTGCTCGCCCACGAGATGATGCACGTCCGTCACCGCGACATCCTGATCGGATCGGTCGCCGCGGCGATTGCCACCGGCATCAGCTTCCTCGCCCAGTTCGCGATGTTCTCCGCGATCTTCGGCGGGCGTGGCGACGACCGGGACGGCGGCAACGCCTTCGGCGCGATCCTCGTCGCCCTGCTCGCCCCGATCGCCGCCGGCCTGATGCAGATGGCGGTGAGCCGCTCGCGTGAGTTCGACGCCGACCGCGGCGCCGCCGAGCTGCTCGGCACCGGCGAGCCGCTGGCGCGGGCGCTCGAGCACATCGAAGTGGTCGCCAAGCAGCGGCCGATGAAGCACGCCGCCCCCCAGCAGGCGTACGCCTGGATCCACAACCCGCTCTCCGATGGTGGCCAGCAGCGTCGCCGGGGCGGCCCGGACCTGGCCCGGCTGTTCTCCACCCACCCCTCGACCGAGGACCGCATCAGTCGCCTCCGGTCGATGAACCTCTCCCGGGTCTGACCTCCACCCTGCCGCGCTAATGGAAGTCGCGGCTGAGGTGGAACGTGCTCCCGGGCAGGGCGAGCGGGCTCAGGTGTTCGGCCACCAGGTTGATCACGCCCTCGGCCCGCTCGAGGCGGCCGCGTATCGTCATCGCCGGCGCCTCCCTCGCCACCCGGCGGAAGCGGGCCCAGCAGCCCTTCGACACCACCACGTTGACCAGCCCGGTCTCGTCCTCGAGGTTGAGGAACGTCGTGCCCTGGGCGGTCATCGGCCGCTGCCGGTGGGTGACCACCCCGGCCACCGTCACCCGTGACCCCGGCTCGACGTCCCACAGCCCCGCCGACGTGACCACGCCGAGCCCGTCGAGCTGCTCGCGCAGGAACCGGGTCGGGTGGCCGTCGGGGGAGACGCCGGTGGCCCACAGGTCGGCCACCGCCTCCTCCACCGACGACATCCCCGGCAGCCGGGGCGACTGCGCCCCGGTCACGACGCCGGAGAGCCGGTCGGGTCGCGACTGGGCGACCGCACCGACCGCCCACAGGGCCTCCCGCCGCGCCAGCCCGAAGCACTCGCCGAACACGCCCGCCGTCGCCATCGCCTCGAGCTGGGCGAGGTTCAGCGCCGGCACCCGCCGCACGAGGTCCTCGGGCGACGTGTACGGCCGACCGGCCTCGATCTCCTTCGCCAGCTCCTCACCGATCCCCCGCACCGACCCGATGCCGAGACGAACCGCGAGCCCACCGTCCTCCAGGGTCGCCGTGGCCAGCGAGGCGTTGAGGTCGGGCGTGCGGACCACGACGCCGTGGCGGCGGGCGTCCTGGACGAGCGTGTGCGGACTCCAGAACCCCATCGGCTGGGCGTTCAACAGCGCCGCGCAGAACGCCGCCGGCTCGTGGTACTTGATCCACGACGAGGCGTACACCAGGTAGGCGAACGACACCGAGTGGCTCTCGGGAAACCCGTAGTTGGCGAACGCCTTCATCTTCACGTACAGCTCGTCGGCGGTCTCGCCGGTGATCCCCCGCTCGGCCATCCCGGCGTAGAGCCGCTCGCGCAACCGCTCCATCCGCGCCGCCGAGCGCTTCGAGCCCATCGCCTGGCGCAGCTCGTCGGACTCCGCCGGCGTGAACCCGGCGACGTCGATCGCCATCTGCATCAGCTGCTCCTGGAACAGCGGCACCCCGAGCGTCTTCTTCAGCGACTTCTCCAGCAGCGGATGCAGGTACGTCACGTCCTCCTGGCCGTTGCGCCGGCGGATGTACGGGTGCACCGAGCCGCCCTGGATCGGTCCCGGACGGATCAGGGCGACCTCGACGACGAGGTCGTAGAACTCCCGCGGCCGCAGCCGGGGAAGGGTGGCCATCTGCGCCCGCGACTCGATCTGGAACACGCCCACGGTGTCCGCTCGGCAGAGCATCTCGTAGACCTCGTCCTCCTGCGGGATCGTCGCCAGGTCGACCTCGTAGCCACGGTGGTCGCGGATCAGGTCGATGGCGTAGTGCAGCGCCGACAGCATCCCGAGGCCGAGCAGGTCGAACTTCACCAGCCCGGCCGCGGCACAGTCGTCCTTGTCCCACTGCAGCACCGAGCGGTCCTTCATCCGCCCCCACTCGACCGGGCACACCTCGATCACCGGGCGGTCGCAGATGACCATCCCGCCGGAGTGGATGCCGAGGTGCCGCGGGGCGTCCTCGACCTGGACGGCCAGCTCGAGCACTTCCGAGGGGATCCCGTGGTCGGGCTGCCGCGCCGTACTTGATGCGGCCGGCGAAGGCGCTGGAGCGCCCGCCGTGCCGGACCGGGTCTTCGCCTCTGAACGACGCGACTCGGCTTCTTGTTCACGTTTCGTAGATGCGACCGTCCCCCACCCGTCGATGCGCTTGGACCAGGCGTCCTGCTGGCCGGGGGCGTGGCCGAGCGCCTTGGCCATGTCCCGCACCGCCGACCGCGCCCGGTACGTGATCACGTTGGCGACCTGGGCGGTGTGGTGGCGGCCGTGCTTGTCGTAGACGTACTGGATGACCTCCTCCCGCCGGTCGCTCTCGATGTCGATGTCGATGTCCGGCGGACCGTCCCGCTCGGGCGACAGGAAGCGTTCGAACAGCAGCCCGAGCTTCACCGCGTCGGCGGCGGTGACGCCGAGGGCGTAGCACACCGCCGAGTTGGCGGCCGATCCCCGGCCCTGGCAGAGGATGTCGTTGCGCCGGCAGAACTCGACGAGGTCCCACACGACGAGGAAGTAGCCGGGGAACCCGAGCTGCTCGATGATCGCCAGCTCGCGGTCGATCGTCTGCCAGGCGAGGGAGTCGGCGCGCCGCTCCCCGTAGCGGCGGCGGGCCCCGTCCTCGACGACGCGGCGGAGGTACTGCATCTCGGTCAACCCGTCCGGGCACGGGAACGGCGGCAGCGCCGGGGCGACGAGTGACAGGTCGAAGGCAGCCGCCCGCCCCACCTCCCCCGCCAGCTCGACGACGCCGGGGTAGCGGGCGAAGCGGCGGGCCTGCTCGGCCCCCGACCGGAGATGGGCGCCGGCCGCGGCGGGCAGCCACGGATCGAGCTCGGTCAGGCTGCGGCGGGCCCGGACCGCGGCCAGCGCCGTCGCCAGGCGGCGCTGGGCCGGCGTGGCGTAGTGGGCGTTGGTGGTGGCGACGCAGCCCAGGTCGTGGCGGGCGGCGAGCTCGGCGAGGGCGTCGTTGCGGGCCGAGTCGAGCGGGTCGCCGTGATCCCACAGCTCGACGAGCACCCGGTCGCGCCCGAACGCCTCGACGAGCCGGTGCAGCTCCCGCCGGGCCGCCGCGGGGCCGTCATTCATGAGTGACGCCACTACTGCGCCCTTGCGGCACCCGGTGAGCGCCCACACGTGGCCCGCCGTGTGGCGGGCGACGTCGGCCAGCGTGAACTGCGGCGCCCCCTTCTCCCCGGCCAGGTGGCCGAGGCTCAGCGTGCGGGCCAGCCGGGCGTAGCCCTCCGGCCCGTCGGCCAGCAGCAGCAGGTGCGAGCCGTCGGGATCCGGGGCGTGCGAATCGGGCACCCGGCCGGTGGCGACCTGGGTGAGCGTCTCGGCTTCCGCACGCGCCGCCCCCGCCGTGGGCTCGAGCCCGGGCGTCAGCGTGATCTCGGCGCCGAACACCGTCGGCAGGTCGACCGCCCGGGCCGCCTCGGCGAAGCGGACGATGCCGTAGAAGCCGTCGTGGTCGGTGATGGCGAGGGCGTCGAGCCCGAGCCGGGCAGCCTCGGTGGCGAGCTCCTCGGGGTGCGACGCCCCGTCGAGGAAGGAGAAGTTGGAGTGGCAGTGGAGCTCGGCGTACGGGACGTCGCCGTCGCGCCGCCGGATCCCGTCCGCCTCGAACGGCTGCCGTCGCCGGCTCCACGCCGGCCCGTCGCCGCCGGCGTTCCAGGACGGGCTCCCCGGTGCCCGCCCGTCACGACGCTTCGATTGCTCGCCTCCGGCTCGCTGTCGCCCGGAGAGCGCGGCCTCGAGCTCCTTCCACGTCCACGACGGGTTGTTGAACCCCACCAGTTGATTATCGAACGACTGTCCGCCGAACGCAAGTTCGGCAAGGCAGGAGAGTTCAGGCGCGGGCGGCCAGGGCCCGGAGGATGCCGGCCATGTCCGGCTCGGTGATCTCCAGCGCCTGCTCCCACGAGAACCACGCCACTTCCTGACTCTCTTCCGGCGGCGGCTTCGGGTCGGCGTCGCCTCCGTCGAGCAGGTAGCGCAGGTCGAGGTGGGTGTGGCCCCGCGGGCCGGGGTGCACGTCGACGTGGACCATCGTCGGGACGCCGCCCGGGTGCTCCACGACGAGACCGGTCTCCTCCGACGTCTCCCGTCGAGCCGCGTCCCACGGCGCCTCACCGACATCGACGTGGCCGCCGGGCTGGACCCAGATGCCCAGGATCCGATGGCGGTGGAGGATCACACCGCGGGGGCCGACGACGAAGGCCGAGCCGGTCACGTGGACCGGGTCGGCGTCCTCGGAGAAGGGATGTTCCAGCCGCTCGAACTCGGTGACGAAGCGCTCGACGCTCATCTGCTCGCGGGCGTCGACGGGCGTCTGCCTCTGGACCGCGGTGAGCACCTGTCGCTCGATCTCGTTGGAAGCGCTTCCATCCGCCACGGCGGCGCACGGTAGCCGCACCGCCGCGACCGGCGTCAATTCCCCGACGGGCTCGGCGGCAACGGGTGGCCGTGGGCGACGATCGCCACCGGGTAGGCGCCGGCGGGGCGCTTCGACCGGTCCGGGCTGCGTTCGGCGAAGCGGTCGAGGATGGCGAGGAGCTCCACGCCGACGGCCTCCAACTCCTCGGCGGTCAGGTAGAGGAGGGAGTCGAAGGCGAAGGACGCGTCCCGCCACTCCTGCGGGAACGAGGTGCGGGTCGCCTCCCACTCGGCGCGCCGCTCGAGCGCCCGGGCGGAGATGTGGCGCGAGAGCGTCTGGGCGGCGACCGCCGTCGCGGCCTCGTCGCTGTCCAGTTCGAACGAGTGTCCCCCCGTCACCCGCCGCCACGGGCGCTGCCGCCCCGTCCCCCCGGGCGCCTCCTCGACGTAGCCGTACTTCGCCAGGGTGCGCAGGTGGAACGACATGTTGGCCGGTGACTCACCGAGCAGCTCCCCGGCTTCGGTCGCCGTGAGCGGGCCCTCCCGACCGAGGGCCTCGAGCAGGGACATCCGCAACGGATGGGCCAGAGCGCGGATCTCCCGGGCGTCGGTGAGCTGGCGCCGGGGTGGGCTCGCGCTCACCTGCCGAGGGCGCGGCGCAGGGCCTTCACCGGACGGGTCCGGTCGGCGCGAGGGCGCGACCAGCCGGCCCGGATGCGCTCGGTGGCCTGTTGGCGGGCGACGGCCATGGTCATCTCGGGGTGCATCATCACGACTCCTCTCATTACAAGAACTGTTTCGAAATATACCCTTCGAAAGGAGGGTTGTCAACCGGGCCATGCGTACGATGACAGCGTGCTGCCCCTGATCGACGTCTCGCCGCTCCTGGACGACGGCGACGACCAGCGGGCGGTGGCCCGGCAGATCGACGACGCCTGCCGCCGGTTCGGGTTCTTCCGCATCGCCGGGCACGGGATCCCGCCGGCGCAGCGAGCGCACCTGGAGGCGTTGGCCCGGGAGTTCTTCGCCCAGCCCGAGGCCGTCAAGGGCGAGATCGCGATGGTTCGCGGCGGGGCCGCGTGGCGGGGCTGGTTCCCGCTCGACGGCGAGCTCACGTCGGGGCGCCCGGACCACAAGGAAGGGATCTACTTCGGCACCGAGCTCGGCCCCGAACACCCCGCCGTGCGCGCCGCGCGCCCGCTGCACGGGGCGAACCTCTTCCCTGCCGCGCCGGCCGGGCTCGGCCCGGCGGTGCTGGCCTGGATCGAGGCGATGACAGGGCTCGGGAGCGTGCTGCTCCGCGCCCTCGGCCTCGGCCTCGGCCTGCCGGCGAACTGGTTCGAGCGCCACGTGACGGCCGACCCGACGGTGCTGTTCCGCATCTTCCGCTACCCACCCGGCCATGACGACGGGTGGGGCGTCGCCGAGCACACCGACTACGGGTTGTTGACGATCCTCGCCACCGACGACCACGCCGGCCTCCAGGTCCACGCGCCGGACGGGTGGATCGAGGTGCCCGCGGACCCGGGCGTGTTCGTCGTCAACCTCGGCGACATGCTGGAGCGCATGACCGAGGGCCGCTACCGCTCGACGCCGCACCGGGTGGTGAACCGCACCGCGGGCGACCGGCTGTCGTTCCCCACGTTCATCGACCCGTCGTGGGACGCGGTGTGCGAGCCGATGCCGCTCGACGGCACTCCACCGTCCGACGACGTCCGCCGCTGGGACGGCGCCAGCGTGCGGGCGTGGGACGGCACCTACGGCGAGTACCTCACGGCGAAGGTCGCCAAGGTGTTCCCGGGATTGGCCGGTTCGCTCGACTAACTCAGACCGGCGACCACATCTGGGCGCGCAGTGTCTCATTCACACTTCTGGGCGCGGACGGTCTCGGATCCGGGACCCAGCGCGCCCAGATGGCTCGACGGGACGCTCCGCGCCCGGATCGGCATCAACTGAGACCGGCGACGATGTTGACGCCGGTGGCGATGATCACAACGCCGAAGACGTACGACATCAAGGCGTGGACGATGACCGTCCGCCGGATCCGGCGGTCCCGGAGCGTGGTGTCCGACACCTGGTAACACATGCCGATCGTGAAGGCGAGGTACGCGAAGTCCCGGTAGTCCGGCCGGTCGCTCTGATCCAAGCCGGCGAAGTCCACGCCGCCTCGTGGCGAGTCGTAGTAGCGGTCGGCGTAGCGCAGCAGGAAGGTCGTGTTGACGGCAGTCCACGACAGCACCACTGTCGCGGCGGCGATGGCCACCAGCGTCCACCGTTCGGCCCCCACCTCCTGGCGCGCCCGTCCGATGGCCAGCCCGACGGCGACGACACTCGCACTGCTGGCGACGAGCAGCAACAGGCGGGCGACGTCGCGACTCAGGTCCTCCCGTGTCGCCAGCTCCTCGGTGCGCCGGCTGTCGGCGCGCACGATCGTGGGCCAGACGGTGAGGAGGAACGTGAGCACGGTCGCGTCCCAGCCGCACAGCACCGCCAGCTCCACGGTGACGAACGGCGACACGACGAGCGCGACGACGACTCCGACCGCGGCGGCGATCAGGAGCCGGCGGAACTCCGAACCGTGCGCGGCCCGACGGATCCTGAGATCTCCCACGGCGTGCTCCTCTCGGCCGGCGAAAGAATCGACCGACCGCCGGACATGATTGCGGACGTGCCCCCGCACGTCGATCTGGCGCGCCGTGCGCGCTTCGAGCGCTTGTTCGCCGACGTCTACGCGCCACTCCAACGATTCGTCCGGCGCCGGGCCGATGCCGCGGCCGTTGGACGACGTCGTGGCCGAGACCCTGCTCGTACTCTGGCGCCGTCTCGACGACGTTCCCGCCGAGGCCGAGCTCGCCTGGTGCTACGGGACGGCGCGACGGTGTCTGGCGAACACCTGGCGCGCCGACGAGCGGCGGAACCGGCTCGCCAGACGCGTGGCGAGCCAGCCGGCTCCGGTCGACGATGCGGGCGCCGAAACGGACGCCGAGCTGGTCGCCGCGCTCGACGAGCTGTCGGGCGACGACCGCGAGATCGTGCGGCTGTGGGCGTGGGAGCAGCTTGCCCCGCGGGAGATCGCCGTCGTGCTGGCGATCAGCCCGATCGCGGCGTCGATCCGGCTGCACCGCGCCAAACAGCGCCTCGCCGCACGACTCGGAACCCGAAAGGACGGGGCGACGGCCGGACACAACCCGGCCGGAGACCACGTCGACGAACAGAGGAGGGTCGTCGGCGTGATCGTGGCGAATCGGGACGGATCCGACGAGCCGATCGCCGCACCCGTCACGTTCCAGCTCCCCGGCACTGGTGGGCCGACGATGTCGAGCTGCCTCCCGGTCACCGACTTCACCCCGGATCCGACGTCGCAGGCGTTCGCCGGCACCGTCACCGCGGCCGAGGGGAACACGGTCACGCTGGAGGTCGACCAGTGGTACACGGGCGATGCGGACCAGCCGGCCGAGGTCGTGCTCGCCGCCGGCACCGACGTTCCCGTCGCCCTCGACGGCGTCGACTTCGTGGTCGGAGAGCGCTACCTGGTGACCACGCTCGCCGGCGAGGTGTTGATCTGCGGCGTCAGCGCACCGGCGACCCCGGACCTCGAGGCGCTGTACGCGCAGTGGTACGGCTCCTGAGTCGCCGTCGGGTCAGGCCGTCGGCTGGCGCTGGCTGATCACGGTGGTGACCGGCAGCTCGTCGAAGCGCTGCTCGACGCGGTGCGGGAGGTCGAGCTTGAGCCAGCGCGACATCTTCGACGGGAGCGTCGACAGGATGATCTCGTCCTGGGGCTGGCCGATCAGGACGTCGTCGATGGCCCGCACGGGGTTGGCGTCACCGACGACGCCGTCGGCGTCGGCACCCGCGGCGCGGAACCGGGCGAGCGCCTCGTCCATGCGATGGCGGGCGATGGCGTGCGCATCGCCCTCGGTGTAGGTGAGGTGCTCGTGCGGCGGGGTCGCCGGCACGAGGAGGGTGAACCGGCAGGCGCCGGCGTCCATCCGGGCTTTGACCACCTCGAGCAGCTCGTCCCCGCAGGCGGTCTGGTTGGCGACAACGAGGATGCGGCGTGGATCCATGGCGATCACCTCCGCCACCGTTGTACTCCTTTTCAGGCGTAGGCAGCGGCAACCCACCAGCGGTGGGCCTCGGCCACCACCAGATGGGCGGCCCCGTCGGCGGTGACCACCTGCAGCCGGGCCAGGCGGCGGTGGCGACGGGGTTCCCACCAGCGTTCGTCGAGCGGCCACGGCCCGGCCCACGCCGTGACCGGCTGGGGGTCGCGGCCGCCGATCGCCAGCGACGCCGGCGCCGAGCTGAGCTCGCCCCGGCCGCTCACCTCCACCGGACGCCCATCGGCGTCGACCAGTTCGGCCGGGCGGGCGTCGGGCAGCACCACCGCCGGCGGCGGCGACGGCAGGGCCCCCGGCCACGGACCGTCGGCGAGCGTCGGGCGCAGCCGCCCGGCGGTGTCGTCGGGATCGGCGAGATCGGTGGTGGCGGCCGGTACCCACCGGTACCGGTCGCCCGGGAGGCGTCCCCCCTGCCACGCCGGGACCAGAACGGCCCGGTCGCCGACCAACCCGGTCAGCCGGGTGACGGCTCGCGCCGCCCGCTCGTCGGCCGCCGAGCGCCCGCCCCACAGGCCGAGCTGATCGCCGTCGTCGCCGCGGATCTCTTCCGGTGCCAGGCGCAGGAGGACGACCCCTCCGGTGAGGCCGCCCGGCTGGTTGCACCAACCGTCGAGTTGCCAGCGCACCCGTTCGACCATCGCCGGCCCCGACATCCCCGCGGCGCGGTACCAGGCCCGCTCGCACCGCTCGCCGTGCTCGGTCTCGGCGGTGACGACCAGCCGGGTGCACACCCGACCTTCGACGGCGAGACCGGCGACGAGTTCGTCGGCGAGGTGCTTGCCGACGAACACCAACGGGTCGAGCTGGACGACCGGGTCGTCGAAGGACTGCTCGACGCGCCGTTCGGGCGGCGGATCGGTGGCGCCGGCCGGGCGGTCGTCGGACCCGCTCGCCAGGCGGTGGGCGTGCCGGCCGGGGGGCCCGAAACGGGCCAGGACGTCGCCTGTCGACAGCGCGGCGAGGTCACCGAGGCGGGCCAGTCCGAGGCGGGCGAACAGCCCGACCAGTTCGGCGTCGAGGCCGCTCAGCTCGCCCACCTCCGCCAGCCAGGCCACCGGCAGCGGGGCGAGGAAGGCGGCTGATCCCCCGGGCGCGACGATGACCGGCCGGTCGGTCGCACGGCGCGCCGCCACCGCCGAGGCGAACCGCCCGTCGGCGATGCCGACCCGAGCGGCACCGGCCGTCGAATCGACGAGCTGCTCGGCGAGGCGCTCGTCGCCGCCGAAGTAGCGGGACGGTCCCCTGGCGGCGAGGCACAGCCAGCCCGGCTCGACCACCTCGAGGCGAGGGGCGAAGCGGCCGACGGCGCGCACCACCGGCTCGAACGCCCTGGCGTCGCGGTCCGGGTCGTGGTCGAGCAGCACGAGGTCGGGACAGCGTTGCTGAGCGATGCGCCGGCGCTGGCCGGCGTGCACCCCCTCGGCGGCCGCGGCCGGCGAGCGGGCGACGACCCGGTTGGCGTACAGCACGGCGGCGGGCACGTCGGGGGCGACCTCGGCCGCGGTGACCGGCCAGTCGGGGGACCACACGGTGACCATCCGGGTCATGCCTCACCCCACACGTCAATGCGAGCGAGCGAGCGCCAGCGAGCGAGCGGCTACCAACTGCGCAGGCAGCATGCTGCGTGGCCGGGGAACGCAATGACGTGGTTCGTCGACGACGGCAACCCCGCCACCGGGGGCGGGGAGCCACAGGTCGACGCGGTGGGGCCGGGGAACGCGGCGGCCCGAGGACTCGACCGTGAGCCGCCGCCCGCGCAGGTGGCCCCACCCCTGTTCGACACCTTCCCACACCGGCGCCGAGGCCTCCATCACGACGTCGACGCCGGGCGGGTCACCGATGGCGAGGAGCACGGCCTCCCGCGCCTTGACCCGCGCCTGCACCCGCCGCCGAGCGCCGGTGTCGAGGCGCCGGGGAATCCGGGTGATCACCACCTCGAAGCCGTCGAGCACGGCGGCGGTCAGGTCCGCCCAGTCGCCCGCCGCCCGACCGTCGACCCGCACCAGCCGCTCGAGCGGAATGCCGAGCTCGGCCGCCGCCTCGACACCGAGCCAGGGCACGTCGACGACGGCCAGCCACGACCCGGTTGCGGTGGCCTCGACGGCGAGGGCGAGGGCGAGAGACGGGGCGGCGACCCCACGGCACGAGACCGTCTGGCCTCGCACCAGAGCGCCGGACGGCAGCAGCGGCGCCAGCGGGTCGACGACGGGCAGGGTGCGGTGGCGGGCGAGGTGAGCCACGGCGGCGGGAGCAACGGCACCAGCGGCCACATCCATGTCCGGAGTTTACGAACGAGTGTTCGTGAATGCAACCCGATGTTCGGCGCCGGGGTCAGCCCTGCTTGGCCTTCCAGCGCTCCCGGGCGGCGCGGCTGCGCTCGAGCAGGTGGGCCGGCACGCGCTTGGCGGCCTCGGACAACGCGGCGTCGCTGCCCCCGTCGCCTCCGGCGGGGACCGCGGCCGTCGACTCCTCGGCCGGCGCCTCGAGGTCGGCGAACGCGGGCGGCTCCATGCCCGGCTTCCAGTACTGGTAGAGGTCGCGCACGATGTCGGCGAGGCCGTTCGCCGTCCCGTCGGCACCGAGGTCGACGGTGACGATGTTCGAGTAGACGTGCACCCCGGCGACCTGGCCGGTGGCGAACAGCCGGTGAGCCAGCACCGCCGCCGGATCGTTGCCGGCGGTCTCGTCGGCGGACGCGAAGCGCTCGTGACCCATCCCGGTGAGGGACCGGTTGAGCTCGAACCGCACGATCCCCGGCGACGAGCTCGGCTTCTCGGTGACCGCCACCGGCTGACCCATCGCGTTGAAGTTAGCGGCCGCGTCAGCTGGCCAGGGTGCCGGCGTGGGTGATGCCGTGGCGCACGGCCCAGGCGGCGATCTCGGCCCGGCTCGACAGGCCCAGCTTGGCGAGGATGTTGGACACGTGGACGGCGGCGGTCTTCGGCGAGATGAACAGGCGCTCGGCCAGCTGGCCGTTGGTGAGGCCGTCGGCAAGGAGCGCCGCCACCTCCCGCTCCCGCCCGGTCAGGTCGCCGTCCGGCCGGGTCGACGAACCCTCCAACCGGCGGGCGAGGCCGGCGGCGCGGTCGCGCCGCACCCCCGGCCAGTGGGCGAGGTCGTCCTCGAGCACCCGGCGCACGGCGGCCGTCGCACCGGACCGGTCGCCTGTGGCGACGAGCGAGACTGCGAGCGCCGTGCGCAACGACCCGACCAGGGGTCGGGCGAGCGGTTGCTCGGGCTCGGCGAGTGCGACCGTGAGGGCCGCCACGGCCCCGGTGTGGTCCCCGCTCGAGGCGAGTAGGAGCCCCTCCACGTAGCGACAGAAGACCGGCGCCGACGGGTGGTCGCCGAGCCAGCGTCCGATCAGGTCGGCGCGGATCTGGTCCGGCGGGATCCCCACGACGAGCGCCGCTTCGACCGCCGTCACGACGTAGTTGAGCGCCGTGCCGACGTCGGGCACGGATGGCCCGCCGACGAGCTCGTCGAACGCTGCCGTCCCGGACGGCCGATCGTCGTCCGCGGCGGCGAGCAGCAGCCGCAGGAGCACCGCCTCGTGCATGCCCTTGTGGTGCGTCGATCCGGTGACGAGGCGGGTGACGTGACCCCGGGCGTCGGCGATCCGCCCCTCCTCGAAGGCGTAGTACGCCCGCCAGCCGAGCACCGCGCAGCTGTCCTCCTGGCTGCCCCACCACTGGTCGCCCTCGGCATTGGCCCGGCGCATCGCGGCCAGGTCGCCGTCGTCGTACGCCGCGGCGACCTCCCACAGCAGGCCAGTGGCGACACCCAGCCGGTCGAAGCCGACGCGGCGGCTGGCATCGAGCAACTCGGCCCGCAACGACCGCCCCTCGATGGAGCTGGGCGCGACGAGGTCGAGGCTGTTGCTGATCGCCCGGCACAGCAGCACGGCGTCGCCCGACCGGCGGGCCCGGTCGATGGCGTCGTGCATCGCCGCGGTCGCCTCGATCCGGCTGGCGAAGCCGACCATCGCGCTCGCCGCCTCGACCCGGGCCCGGGCGGCGGTGACGTCGTCGCCCACGTCCTCGGCGTCGACGAGCGCCAGCTCCGCCCACGCGATCGCCTCCGACGAGTGACCGACGAGCATGTGGACCTGGGCGAGCGCGGCGCGCGCTGGGCCGCGGAGCTCGGGCGCGTCGACCGACGCGGCGAAGTGCTCCAGGGTGTCCCGGGCCGCGGCGGCCGCGGCGGTGTCACCGAGCTCGCCGTGCAGGCGGGCGACGAAGCGCATCGCCTCGATCCGGTCGGCCGGCTCGACGGCGACCCGCTCCCAGCGTTGGGCGGTGGCGAGCGCCTCGTCGAGAAAGCTCAGTCGCCACGCCGCGTCGGTGGCGACGGCGAGCAGCTCGGGGTCGTTCGGTGTCTCGGCGAGGGCCTCGGCGGCGAGGCGCAGCGCCTGGAACGTGTGGCCCTTGGCGAGGTACTTCGGCGCGCCCTTGCGGGCGATCGCCGGCACCTCGTCGTAGCGCCCGGCGCCGATGGCGTGATGGGCCAGCGCGGCGTGGTTGATGACCGGCGCTCCCCGCACCGCCTCGAAGCTGCGCTCGTGCAGACGGCGTCGCTCCCGCCCGAGGAGCTGGTGCTCGATGGCGTCGGCGACGAGCGCGTGGGCGAACCAGAACCGGTCGTCGGCGACCTCGTCGACCACGCCGGCGGCGGACAGCGAACGCAGGGCGGCGAGCACGGTGCCGTCGTCGACGCCGGCGACGTGGACGATCGCGTCGAACGGCGCCGTCCGTCCGAACACGGCGAGCGCCTCGACGACGTCTCGCTCGGCCGCGTCGAGCCCGGCCAGCTGCTGCTGCACCGCCTCCTCCAACGACCACGGCAGCTCGGCGGCGAGCAGGTCACCGGCGCCCGACTTCGGGCCGACGCCGCGGAGCAGCTCCTCGACGACGAACGGGACGCCCCCGCTGCGCCGGTAGACGGCCTCCACGACGGCGGAGGACGGCTGGTCGCCCCGGATCGCGGCGACGAGGGCCGACACCTCGGCGAGGTCGAGCCGGTCGAGGCGGACCTGGTCGACGGCGTGGCGTCGCTCGAGGCGGAGCACGAGCTCACCGCCGGGCTGGCCGCGGGAAAGCTCGGCCGGGCGGTAGGTCCCCATCACGACGAGCTGCGGCCAGCGCTGCTGAGTGATCCGGTCGAGGGCGTTGGCGCTGGCGGCGTCGATCCAGTGGAGGTCCTCGACGACGAGCACGGCTGGGCCCTTCTCGAGGGCGGCTTCCACGACGGCGAAGATCGCCGTCGGGTCGGACGGGTCACGGGGCCCAGGGTCGTGGGCGGCGACGATGCCCGACACGGCGTCCCCGGGTCGGCCGAGCGAGCCGGGCTGGGCGGCGGCGACCAGTGACGTGGCGGTCGGCGGGAGCGTGGCGAGCAGCTCGCGGACGAGCCGCGTCTTCCCGATGCCGGCCTCGCCCGAGACGAGCACGACCGACGGCTGGTCCCCGGTCATCACCTCGGCGGCCTCGACGATGCCGGCCAGACGGGCGAACGGGCGCGCCCGCCCCACCATGACGGGACTCATCCCGGCCCGGGCGTTGATCACCGTGGCGAACCTACCGACCGTTCACTGCGTTCCCCGGCCACACCGCATGCTGCCTGCGCAGGTGCTGGCCGCTCACTCGCTGGCGCTCGCTCGCTCGCATCGCCACCGGACGGTACCGGGACCTCCCAGCTGCGCCAGCCGGAACAGCCGGGAGGTCGCTGGTCCTCCGTCACGCGACCCTGGGGTCGCGCCCGGGCTGGTCGCGGTCGGGCCGGGGAGGAGGCACGACGGCCAGGTGACGGGGGGAGGTGGCGGCCGGCGCGGCCGGCGGGGTCGACCGGCGGCGGCGCCAGGAGCCGAAGCGACCGCGGCGGCTCTCGGCAATCAGCTCGTCGTGGCGCAGACGGACGATGTCGTAGGTGAGGTCGGGATGGAACATCGGCGGTGCTCCTCTGGCGGCGGGGGGTGCGCACAATCAAGGCGGACTAAGGCACCGGACCGCATCGGTCGATCGACCTATTCGGGCGTCGGGACGAGTGACACTTGACACGCCACGGCCGTCCCCACCACGCTTTTCGGGCGGGCCGGGAACCGAGAGGGGAACCGGGATGGCCGAGTCGGTGGCCGACGACCAGGTCCACCGCGCCGCATTCCCCGGACCGTCCCCGTCGGCGGTCGATAGGCTGAGCCGTCCGTTCATGCGTCTTCCTCGCACGTCGCTGCTCGGCCGCATCGCCGGGGCTCACACGCCGCGCGTGGTGTTGCTCGAGGCGCCGACCGGATTCGGCAAGTCGTGGCTGGTCCGCAAGGCCGCGACGCCCGGCGTCGTGCGCCTGCGCGGTGAGCTCGGTCCGCTCGACGCTGGTGCCGGTGATCCCCCGCCCCCTGGCAGCACGGTGGTCATCGACGACGCCCACCTGCTCGACGACATCTCGGTGGCGCGCCTCGTCGATCAGATCGAGGACGCCGACGACATCCGGCTGATCGTTTCCGGCCGCATCCTTCCCGACGCCGTCCACGAGGCCACCCAGCTCGTCGACGGCCTGATCATCGACGCCAGCGCGCTGGCGGTCACCGCGGCGGAGATCCTCGATCACGTCCCCGAGCGGTCGGCCACGGTCGCCACACGGGTGGTCGAGGCCGCCGACGGCTGCGTTCGAGTCATCGCCACCGCGCTGGACCAGGCGCAGCGGGAGCCAGGGGCTGATCCGATCGCGATCGCCTCGCGAATGGTGCGGGCGGCCAACTCGGCGGCGATGCAGCAACTCGGACCGCGGGAGAGCGCGGTCATCGGCCTGCTCGCCCGCGCTCCCGGCATCGACCGCCGTCTGCTCGACCGGCTCGCCGGGCCCGGCTTCGTCGCCCGGGCGCTCGCCGCCGGCGTACCGCTGCGCCGGCTCCTCACCGGCGGCCTCGATCTCGCCACGGCTGCATCGTTCCGGTCGGCGCCCGTCGAGCCGATCGCGGCCGCCCATCTGGCCGCCGAGCTCGTCGAGCGCGACCGCCCGATCGAGGCGATCGGGCTGCTCCTCGACGCCGGCTCGCACGCCGAGGCCGCCCGCATGGTGATGGAGCTGAGCGAGTCGGTCACCGACACCGTCGAGCCCCGGCTCCTCCTCGCGTTGCTCGCTCGCCTCGGGACGATCGTGGAGCAGGAGCCGGCCCTGCTCCTCCTGCGCGCTGCGGCCACCCGTTCGATCGGGCGGGTCGACGACGCCATGGCCGACATCGACCGGGCAGTCGAACGCGCCGCGACGAGCGACCCCCGCCTGCGCCGCCGGGCCGAGGTCGAAGCGGCCCGCGCCCGCCTCGCCGAGGGCCGGCAGGAGGAGGCGGCGCGCGCTGCCGAGCAAGCGCTGGTCGATCTCGGTGCCGGCGAGGAGCACACCTACGCCCGTGCCTATCAGGTGCTCGCCGAGTGTGCATCGACGTCGAACAGGCGCCACGAGCTCCAGCGCGCCGCCGAGTCCTACCGCGTTGCCGCGGCGGCATGGGAAGGGTGCGGGGAGTACGCCCGAGCCCGGGCCTGCCGGCGCGACCTGGCGATGGCGGTGCTCGTGCCGCTCGGCCGGCACGACGAAGCTTTGGCCCAGCTCGGCCAGCTGCTGGCGACGGCCGACATGTCCGACGCCGAGCGGTCGTGGACGGTGCTGTTCGAAGGTTTCGTGCTGTTCAACGCCAACCGGCTCGAGAGCGCCGACGCCCGCTTCGTCCGGGTCGCCGACGTCGGGTACGTGCACGACAATCCCCGCCTGATCGCCGCCGCGGCGTGGGGTCGGGCCGTCGTCGCCGCCCGCCGGGGCGACGTCGACACCACCCTGCGCTGGGTGGCGACCGCCGAGAACACCGCCCTGACCGAGGCCGACGACGTGCTCGGCGTGCCGTTCCTCTGCGACACGGCGACGGCGCTCGGCGCGCTCGGCGCGCTCGACCTCGCCTCCCGCTACCTGGCTCTGGCGCTCGAGCGCCACTCCGTGTTCCCGGACCAGGTCGCGCTGGCGAAGTTCGTCCTCGACGCCCGGCTTGGACAGCTCGGCGACGTCGAGGCCCAGCTCCGGGCCACGCCTCCGGCCGAGTGGTGGCGGATCCAGCTGGTGGCGGCGCATGCGGCGGCACACCACGGCGACCTCGAGGCGGCGCGGAGTTGGCTCGCCGACTCCGAGCGCGAGCTCGTCGCCCTGGGCTTCAGCAGCGCCGCCGCCCTCGGCGAGGGGCGGACCTACAGCGAGTTGCAGGCGATCATCCAACGGGCGACGGCCGCCGACGCCACCCCCGGCACCACGTCCGGACCGCCGCTGCGGCACGCCGGTGGGCGGCACCGGCTGCGGGTCATCGGGGAGATGGTCGTCGAGGACGGAGGCGGCGTGCGCAAGGTCCCCCCGGGGAACCCGCAGCGGGTCGTCGGCGTCGTCGTCGCCAACGGTGGTTCAGCCACGTTCGACCAGCTCAGCGAAGCGATGTGGCCCGGCGAGGACGTCGACGTCAGCCGGTCCCGGCTGCGCAACGTCCTCCTCCGCCTGCGCCGGGCGGTCGGCGACGTCGTCGTCCGCTCGGGCTCCGGGGTGCGCCTGGCCGACGACCTGTCCTGCGACCTGCTCGAGTTCGAGCGCATGGGGATCGACGCCCTGTCCTCGGCGCGGGCCGATCCCGACCTCGCCGGCCGGATCGCGACCGAAGCCGTCAAGGCGGGCGAAGGGACCGTGTTCGCCGGGTTCGAGTACGAGGAGTGGGCGATCACCGCCCGCCGGCACGCCGAGCAGCGGATGCTCGGGCTGCTCGACCTGCTCTCCGTGCAGGCCGAAGACGTTGGCGACCTGCCCGCGGCCCAGGCGCTGGCGGAACGGGCGCTCCGGCTCGACCGCTACACCGACTCGCGGTACGTGCGCCTCGCCGAGTTGCTCACGCTGCAGCACCGCGTTGCGGCCGCGATCGCCGTCCTCGACGACGCGGCAGAGATCGCGCGCGAGATTGGTGGTGCCCTGCCGTCGTCGTTGACTCGCCGCCGTGAGGACCTCGTCCGCCGCACAGCGGCGGGCGAGTAATCCGCCCGAACGCGTTCGACCTACGGAATGTCTACAGCCACCTCGGCCCGGTGTTGAGGCTCAGCAGGAAGGCGGCGACGGGAAGAACCTTCACCATAAGGATGGCGAGGCGGGAGGAACGGCGGGGCAGACGAACGCGTGTCATGAACTCATCGTTGGGGAGTGGGCGTACCCCGGGCGTACCACGGCGTGCGCCGGACGGCATGGAACGCCGATGCTACTGGCGCCGACGAGATTTGACCGACGATGCTCCTGACCACCGAACGCCACCGTGCCGATCACGAGTTCACGAGCCGTCCGGAGGCGCCAGGTGCGCCCGCCACGGACGCTCCGGCCCTGGTCGTGCGCACCACGCACGTCGTCGCCCTCCGCCACCGACCGGTTGTCGCCCTCGGGGCGCTGTCCGACCGGACGACGATCGACGGAGAACGCCTGGTGAGCGCCCAGGACGCCGCCGGGCGGGCGTGCTGGATCCCGGCCGAGGCGGTCTGGTCCGACGCCGACCACGCCGACCAGCCGCAGCACCCCTGCCCGATCGGCCTGGCCACCGCCCTCACGCCCGAGCGGGCGCTGGCCGCCGGGCTCAGCGACCGCCTCGGCTGGGAGGCGGTCCTGCACTTCGAGCGGGGCGGCTACCTGCCCGTGGTCGACACCGCGCCGGTGGGCGACCCGAGGTCGGACGACGACCGGCTGGTCGTGCTGGACGGACGGCTCGGCCACGACGTGCCCACGGTCGTCGTGCTCGGCACCGACCTGGTCCGCTGGGGCGCGGCGGCGACGTGGGCGACGGCCGTGCATCGGGCGTTTTTCGGGGACGACGGCAGTCTCGCCGTCGAGGAGGAGCTCTCCGAAGTGGTCGACACGCTGCGGGAGGCTCGGCTGGACGTCGTCGGCGTCGACCTCGGCACCTCGCTCTTGCGTCGTGCCAACGTCGTGCGGTGGTCCGTCCAGCTCGTCCCGTTGTAAGCGCTTACGGTGAGAACTTCGGTCAGGCGTAAACGTCCCGGGACGATCGTGGTACGCGGGGCGAGTGAAATTGGTCATGCCGGCGGCGGCACATGGTTTCCGCGAGTCCTCTCCCTACAGACTCTGAGGTCGGGCCGCTCATCGGGTTCGTGAAGTGACCGCCCGCTCTTCACGGCCTCGACTGGTCCTCACCGTGACCGACCGCCGGCACACAACCACCCCAGGTCAGCGGTTCGCTGACCGCCCCGAGCGGCCCTGGTGAGCAGGGTCGTCGAGACCGTGCACCGCAGCGTGTCACCCTGGGATCCGCCCGACCCCGGGGGCGAAGGGGTACGGACTCCCCGACCCTGCTCCCGCTCGGGGACCGGCGGTGTCCTCCGCTACGTCCCGATCGCGTCGGTTCGCGTACCGTCCGTGTCGTGATCAGCATCGACGAGTTCCGGGACGAGGCGACCGACTTCCTCCGGGCGAACGCGGCCGAGAAGGGCACCGAGCGCAAGTTCGTGTGGGGTGAGGGCTCCGACAAGGTGGCGATGTTCGAGGAGCGCGACCGGGATGCGGAGCGGGCGCTGCTCGCCGCGTCGCAGGAGTTCCGCGCCAAGCGCTTCGACGCCGGGTTCGGCTGGATCACGGGCCCGCCGGAGTACGGCGGACGGGCACTCCCCGCCGCGTACCAGCGCGCCTACGACGCCCTCGAGTCCCGGTACGACGTGCCGAGCCAAGCCTTTTCCTCATCGGTCTCGGGATGGTGGCGCCGACGATCCTCGCCCACGCCAGCGACACGGCCAAGGAGCGCTACCTCCGGGCCCTGTACCGGGGCGAGATCGTCGCCTGCCAGCTGTTCTCCGAGCCGGGGGCCGGGAGCGACCTCGCCAGCCTGCAGACCCGCGCCGAACGGGACGGTGACGAGTGGTTGATCACCGGGCAGAAGGTGTGGACCTCCGGCGCCCAGTACAGCGACATCGGCGAGATCATCGCCCGCACCGACGCCGACCAACCGAAGCACAAGGGCCTGACCGGGTTCATCGTCGACATGCGCGCACCGGGCGTGGAGGTGCGTCCGTTGCGCCAGATGACCGGCGGCGCCTCCTTCAACGAGGTCTTCTTCACCGACGTGCGGGTGCACGACGACCACCGGCTGGGCGACGTGAATCACGGTTGGGCGGTCGCATTGACGACGCTGATGAACGAACGGGCGGCGATCGGCGCCGGTGGCAGCGGCGCCGGCAGCGCCAGCGGGCTGCTCACCCGGGCGATCGAGATGGCGCGGGCGATGGGCGTCTCGGGCGACCCGCTGGTGCGCCAGCGGCTCGCCGACCTGATCGTCCGCACCCGGGTCGCCCAGTACACCAACCAGCGGGCGATGGACCGGATCCGCGCCGGGCAAACGCCTGGCCCGGAGCTGAGCATCGCCAAGCTCGCCGGCACCCAGCTGTCGATGCGGATGGCCGACTTCGTGTCCGCCGTACTGGGCCCGAAGCTGGCCGCCGACTCCGGCGAGTGGGGCACCTACGCCTGGTCCCAGCTCGTCGTCGGAACCCCGGGGATGCGGATCGCCGGTGGGAGCGACGAGGTGATGCGCAACATCGTCGGCGAACGGGTCCTCGGCCTGCCGAAGGACCCGGGGATCGACACGACGTCCCCGTTCCGCGACCTCAAGGTCGGCACCCAGGCGACGTAACTCACGGGTTCTGTCGTTTGGGATCGACCACATCGGGCCGATTCCAAACGACAGAACGGCTGCCACCTTGGAGGGCGGCGCCGAGGAGGTCGGGGAACTCGGCCGGGGTGCACGCCATCACCGTCGCGCCGAGGGCGGCGAGGGCCTCGGCTTCGTGGTGGTCGTGGACCGGTACCCCGTCGTCGCTGAGCGCGAGCAACACGAGCACCGTCACTCCGTCGCGCGCCAACTCCGCCACCAGGTGCCGCATCACTTCCGGGTTGCCGCCCTCGAACAGGTCGCTGACGAGGACGAGCACGGTCTCGCGGGGGCGGGTGACGAGCTGCCGGCAGTAGCCGAGGGCAGCGCCGATGTCGGTGCCGCCGCCGAGCTGGACGCCGAACACGACGTCGACGGGGTCGTCCAGGAGATGGGTCAGGTCGGCGACCGACGTGTCGAAGGCGACGAACGACGTCCGCAGGGTCCGCAGGCGAGCGAGCACGCAGGCAAAGAGCGAGGCGTGGACGACGCTCCCCGCCATCGATCCGCTCTGGTCGACGGCCACGATCACGTCGCGGGCGAGGCTGCGTTGGTGGCGCCCGAAGCCGATGAGGTGCTCGGGCACGACCGTGCGGTGCTCGGGGAGCCAGTGGCGCAGGTTGGCGCGGATCGTGCGCATCCAGTCGACGTCCGCCGGACGGGGCCGGTGGGTGCGGGATTGCCGGGCCAGCGCCCCGTGCACCGCCTGACGGGTGCGGTCGGCGAGCTGCGCCTCGAGGCGGGCGAGGACCGTGGCGACGACCTCGCGGGCGGTGGCCCGCGTCTCGTCGGGGAGCGCCCGGTTGAGCTCGACGAGCAGCGTGACGAGGTGGAGGTCGGGTTCGAGCTCGGCGAGCAACTCCGGCTCGAGCAGGAGCCGGCGCAGGTCGAGGCGTTCCACCGCGTCGCGCTGGAGCACCTGGACCACGGGCGACGGGAAGTAGCGGCGGATGTCGCCGAGCCAGCGGGCGACGGACGGCGCCGACCGGGAGAGACCGCCCGACCTCCCGGCGCCCCGACCGGTCGCGGCGGTGCGGTCGTACAGCGCTCCGAGGGCGCCGTCGATGCGCACGTCGTCGCCCTGCAGCCCGGCTCCGGTGCCGTCGGCGTCACCGCCGCCGAGCACCAGTCGCCACCGCCGCACCCGCTCGGACTCCGACACCCGCCCCGCTGTCACGACGGCGGCTCCCCCGGTAGGCCCAGCATCGCTCGCACCGTCACCAGGCCGGCGGCGACGCGGTCGGGGTCGAGGTCCTCGCCCACCAGGGCCGGGCGCTCGGCCTGCCCGGCGCTGACGAGCTGACCGAGGTGGCGGCGCTCGGCCGGTTCGAAGGCGCCGAAGGTCCGGCGCAGGAGGGGCGTCACGTCGGCGAACGTCTCGGCGCGCAGCGAGCAGATCCACGTGTCGACGGTCGCCCGCAGGGCGCCGTCGTGGAGCAGGATCGTCCCGCTCCCGGCGAGGAACCCCTCGACGAACGCGGCGCCGGCGGCCGCCGGCGTGCCCGCCGTCAGCGCCTGCCCGAGCCGCTCCCCGACCCGTTCGTCGCGGTCGAGGTCGTGCAGCAGCCGGGTGGCGCGGCCGCGCACGAGCCCGTGGCCGCGCCGGTCGTCGGCGAGTCCCTCGAGCGCCGCCGGCCATTCGTCGTGGCGGGCCGGATGGTCGACCGTGGCGAGCGCCGCCTGCACGGCGCTCATCCGTTCGATCAGCGCCGCCGCGGCGACCTCGTCGACGCCGCGGGCGACGCGCTCGAGTCCGGCGACCACGCGCACGACGAGCTCGTCGAACACCGACCGCAGCCCGGCGGCGTCCGTGCCCCGCACGTCCCCGTACCGCAGGGTCGCGGCGAGCGGACCGAGGGCGTCCATCAGCTCGGCGGCATCCGGTGCGTGGGCGGCGAGCGTGCCGAGCCGGCGCAGGGCCGGAGTGAGTGCGTCCGGCAGGTCCGCCAGCAGGGCCAGCTCGATCGCCGCCGTGACGTCGGCGAGGCGGTCGGCCGCGACAACCAGCTCGATGAGCCTGGCCGTCGCCGCGCCGGCGACGGTCGTGCCGTGCCCGGCCATCTCCACCAGACGCACGGACAGCTCGGGCTCCCATCCCAGCTGCCACGTCTCGCGGAATGTGCCGCTACTCCCCCGCCCCTCCCGCAGCTCGCCCCAGGGGACGTCGAGGGCGACCAGGCGGTGGAGCAGGCGCGACCGGCGGAGCCCGTTGGGCGTGCGCAGATCGAGCTCGATGGTGCGCCTGCCGGCGTCCGGTTTCAGGCGGGCCGCCCGCTGGGCGGCGGCGAGGTCCCGGGCCAGCGGCACCTGGGGGGCGCCGGCGGGCACCTCGCCGATCGCGTCACCGACGACGAGCTCGTCGTCGACGAGCGCGAGCGCGTTCCGCCCGCCGAGAACGGCTTCTGACGCGTCGAGGACCTCGGCCAGTCCGGCCCGCGGCCGGCGGCGGAGGGTGGCGAGCGAGTCGGCGAGGCGCGAGGCGGCGATCAGGTGGTCGGGCGACGCCGCCACGCCGTGGCGGCGCAGGGCGTGGGCGGCGTCGACGAAGAACCGGGCGACCCCGTCGGCTCCGGGGTGGCGGAAGACGTGGGCGTACCAACCGGGGCTGGCGACACCGGCGCCGTAGCCGGTGTTCCGGCGCAGCCGCCGGTGCGTCCACGGCACCCAGGTGACCGCGGCCTTGACCTTCGGCAGGCCGCGCAGGGCGGCGGCGTCGGCGGCGGCCGTGACCACCGCCGGGTCGAGGGCGGGGACGTGCCAGGCCCCGCAGATCACGGCGATTCGTTCGGCCGACCGCTGGGCCTGACGGATCGCTCGGCGCATGTGCGCCTCGCGCCACCCGTCGAACCCCTCCTCCTCCGGCCCGCCCCGGACGGCAGCCATGGCCTCGGCGATCGCGGCGAAGACCGGTTCCCCGTCGCCGCGGTGCTCGACCATGTCGTCCCACCAGCGCTCGGGGTCGGGCTCACCGGCTGCGGCGGCGAGGGCGGCCAGGGGGTCGACGCTGCGGCTCCGGACGGTCTCGCCGACGGCCAGGGTGACGGCAAGCGGGAGGTCGATGCCGTGGACCGCGGCGTCGTGCTCGACGGCCCACGACACCGCCTGCCACTCGGGGCTGAACGACGCGAGCGGGGCGAACACGGCCCGTTCGGGCTCGCTGACGGCGTATCCCAGCAGGGCGACCGGAGGGAACAGACCGGGCCGGCCGACCCAGCGCAGGGCTGCGTCGGCGTCCGCCGGCAGCTCGACCAGCACGACGTCGGGGTCGAGCTCGTCGAGGGCGCGACGGACGGACCGGGCCGAGCCGGGACCGTGGTGGCGGATCCCCCAGATGTGCACGGGGGAACCCGCCGTGCGGTCACCCGAGCTCGCGGCAGGCCGCGTAGAACTCGTCCCAGCCATCGCGGTCGCGTACCACCCCCTCCAGGTACTCGCGCCAAGCGACGTCATCGTGCAGCGGGTCGCGTACGACGGCACCGACGATCCCGCCGGCGACGTCGGCCGGGCGCAACTGCCCGTCGCCGAAGTGGGCGGCGAGGGCGAGCCCGTTGGTGATCACCGAGATCGCCTCGGCGGTGGACAGCGTGCCGGTCGGGACCTTGAGGCTCGTCCGCCCGTCGGAAGTGACACCGTCCCGGAGCTCGCGGAAGATCGTCACCACCCGCCGGATCTCGTCGGCGGCGGCGGGCACGTCAGGCAGGGCCAGGGCCCGGCCGAGCTCGCCGACGCGGCGGGCGACGATCGCCATCTCCTCCTCCGGCGTCGCCGGGAGCGGCAGCACGACGGTGTTGAACCGGCGCCGCAACGCGCTCGACAGCTCGTTCACCCCCCGGTCGCGGTCGTTGGCGGTGGCGATCAGGTTGAACCCCGGCACTGCCGCGACCTCGGTGTCGAGCTCCGGCACCGGCATCACCTTCTCGGACAGGATCGTGACGAGGGCGTCCTGGACCTCCGACGGCATCCGGGTGAGCTCCTCGACGCGCACCAAGCGGCCGGTCCGCATCGCCCGGTACACCGGGCTCGGCACAAGGGCCGCCTCGGTCGGGCCCTCGGCGAGCAGGCGGGCGTAGTTCCAGCCGTAGCGCAACGTTTCCTCGGTGGTGCCGGCCGTGCCCTGCACGAGCAGCGTCGAGTCGCCGCTGATCGCCGCGGCGAGGTGCTCGCTCACCCAGGTCTTGGCGGTGCCGGGGACGCCGAGCAGGAGCAGCGCTCGGTCGGTGGCGAGCGTGGCCACCGCGATCTCGACGAGGCGGCGCTGGCCGACGTACTTCGGCGTGATCGCGGTTCCGTCGGGGAGCGGTCCACCGAGCAGGTAGGTGACGACGGCCCACGGGGAGAGCTGCCAGTTGGGCGGGCGGGGCCGGTCGTCGGCCGCGGCGAGGGCGGCGAGCTCGGCCGCGTGCTGCGCCTCGGCGTGGGGGCGGAGGACAGCAGGCTCGCTCATTGGTGCACCCTGTCGATGTGCGACGGGTTCGGTTCGGGAATGGTGCACCAATGAGCCGAAGACCGTGCTTGATCGTTCGCTCGCTCGAAGACTCGCTCGCTCATGACTGCAGCTCGGCGAGCATCTGGTGACGGGTCGCGGCCAGGTCGGCGAGGAGCTGGGCCAGCCCGACGCCGCTCGAGTCGACAGTGCGCAGCGCCTCGGCCAGTGGCGCCAGCGCCTCCGGTCGGCACCGGGCGACGAAGTTGATCAGCACCGCCCGGTGCGGCGGGCCGAAAACGCCCTCCGCCATCCCGCCGGCGATGGCGGTGACGATCGCGCCGGTGTCGGCGGTGAGGTACGGCGCCAGCTCCGGGGAGACGGTCGGGACACCGGCCTCGGGCCCGGAACGGGCGGCGCCGGCGGGCGCGGCGAGCTCGGGCAGGTGGTCGACGATCCAGGCCGCCGCCGGCCCTGCCAGCTGCGTCACCAGCGGCCGGCGGGCGCGGTCGTTGCGGTGCCGGCGGAGCAGGCCGACGAGCACATCGGGCGGCAGCCGCCAGCCGCGGTCGGCGACGGTACGCAGCCACTCGTCCTCGAGGACCGGCCAGGTGGTGACGACCTGCCGCCAGCGCCGGGCCGCCGCCGCCGGCACAAGCGGGCGGTCGTCGGCGTCCGGCGGAGCCAGCCGTCCCACCGGCGGGCGAGGACGCACGCCGGCCCGGCGGGCGACGGTGCAGGCGGCGACGGCGGCAAGCATGCGACCCGACGGCGTCGGCCGGACGGCGTCGGCAACGAGGTCGGCGAGCGGGCCGTCCGGCGGCTCCGGCGGGTCGCGCCGGTCGGTGCCGAGGAGCGAGGCGGTGACGAGGGTGCTCCAGTAGTCACCCACGGTGGTGCTCACGCCGCGCTCACGAACGACGGGTCGGCCCGGGGACCGACGTCGAGGGTGCGGTCGGCGAGGTGGACGGTGAGCGGCACGGCACCGTCGGTGGTCCACTCGATGGTCAGGTCCACCGGGTCGCCGGCGGACGCGGCGAGCACCACCGGGAGCCCCGGGGTGCCCGGGACCAGGGGGAGCGAGCCGGTGTCGTCGCCGAGCACCCACCCGCCGCCGGCCCGCGTCACGGCCGCCCGCACGGTCACCGGTACGTGCTCGCTCCACGGCTCGGCCGCCAGCGCGATCCCGATGCCGTCGCACGCCGCGGCGACCGTCGTCGTCGGTGGGGAGCACGGCCCGTCGTGCGCGGCCTGGATGGCGCCGACGAGCCCACGCGGACCGACGCCCGGGTAGCGGTGGAGGTCGGCATCGATCGCCGTGCCGGCGACGAGGGAGTCGTCGAGCGACTGGCGGTACGCGGCGAAGGACAGAACCATCGCCCACCGCCCGGTGCGGGTGCCGTGCAGCCACACCCGGCGTACCTCGATGCGGTCCTCCCTGGTGTCGCTGCGCCCGGCGACCACCCACCGGTCGGTGTCGGGCACCCCGGCGAGGACGTCGGCCTGGCGCACCTGCCAGCCGCACGCGATGCCGACGGCGTCGGCCAATGCCGGGGACAGTTCGCCGACGCGCTGACCGGCCTGGGCGAGCAGGTGTAGCACCCCGAGCTCGGCGAGGAGCTGCTCGTGCCACTCGAGCCGGGTGCCGACGATGCCGGCGAGGCGGCGCACGCGGTTGGCCAGCCCGCCGGCCCGGGCGTCGACGAGGCGGGCGGCCAGGGTGTCCCAGGTGGCATAGCGGGCCAGCGCCGGGTCGGCGAGCCCGGTCCTCAGCCGGTCGTCGAGCCAGCGGTCGAGCTCGACCAGACCGTCGCGCAACCGGGCCAGCCGCTCGTCCCTGGCCCGGTCCGCTTCGCCGGCCGGGGCGTCCCGCTCGTCCTCGGGGACCGACGTCGCGTCCGCCGGCGGCGGAGTCCCGCCGGTCGGCGCCACCCGCCGGTTGTGACCAGCGGCCCAGCGGGCGACCGGCGCCGGCGCGGTGGTCTCGGGAACCTGCCCGCGCACCCACATCGCCAGCAGCGCCAGGGCGTGCTTGCACGGCTGGGATCGGCTCGGGCAGCTGCAGCGCCAGACGACCTCGGCGTGGTCGACCATCGCGTCGTACGGCTCGCGGCCCGATCCCCGGCAGCGCCCCCAGGCCGCCCGCCCGTCGGCGCCGAGGGCCGACCAGCGCGACGGCACGGCGACCGCCTCGGCGGCGGCGAACCGCGCCGGAGAAGGGGCGACCGCGATCACCTGCTCGATTGTCCAGCGCTCGGCTGTCACCCGGCCGACGTTACCGAGGGGGTGTCACGCTCTGTCCACGGTTGACTGTGCGCCCGTGCACCCGGCCGTCGTCGCCACCACCTTCGCGACGATCTTCGTCGCCGAACTACCGGACAAGACGATGATGGCCACGATCGTGCTGTCGACGCGGTACAAGCGGCCGCTCGCCGTGTGGATCGGGGCCGCCGTGGCCCTGACGGCGCAGATGGTGATCGCCGTCGTCGCCGGGCACCTGCTCAACCTGCTTCCCGACCGCGCCGTAGCCGTCGCCGTCACCGTCCTGTTCGCCGCCGGCGCGGTCGTGCTGTGGCGATCGAGCGACGATCCGGTCGACGAGCTCGCCACCGACGGCGTCCCCACCAACGACCGGCTGCCAGGGTGGCGAGTGTCGGCGACGGTGTTCGGCGTGGTGTTCCTGGCCGAGTGGGGCGACCTCACCCAGCTGGCGACGGCGAGCCTGGCGTCGCGTGGGGAGGCCCTGTCGGTGTTCGTCGGGGCAGCGGCGGCGATGGTGACGGTCGCCGCGATCGGCGTCGTCGCCGGCCAGTCGCTGCTGCGCGTCCTGCCCGAGCGTGTCCTGCGCCGGGTGGCGGCGCTGATCTTCGCCGCCCTCGCCGTCGTCGCCCTGGTCTCGGCGATCCGCGGCTAGCGCCCCGGTACGCTCCGGGGCGTGGGAGACACCCGGCTCGCCGGCACCACGATCGCCGACTCGGTGCTCGACTTGATCGGCAACACCCCGCTCGTCCGGATGAAGCGGATCACCGAGCTCGAGCAGATCCCCAGCGTGCTGGCGATGAAGATGGAGACCAACAACCCGGGCGGGTCGTCCAAGGACCGTCCTGCGCTGGAGATGATCCTCGCCGCCGAGCGGGAGGGCGTGCTCCGCCCCGGCGGCACGATCGTCGAGCCGACCAGCGGCAACACCGGGGTCGGGCTCGCCGTCGTCGCCGCCCAGCGCGGCTACCGCTGCGTGTTCGTGATGACCGACAAGGTCGCCCCCGAGAAGGTCGCCCTGCTCCAGGCGTACGGCGCCGAGGTCGTCGTGTGCCCGGTCGCCGTGGAGCCGGACGACCCGCAGAGCTACTACTCCGTCGCCGCCCGCCTGACCGACGAGCTCGACGCCTTCCGGCCCAACCAGTACGCCAACCCGGCCAACCCGCTCGCCCACGAGAAGACCACCGGCCCGGAGCTGTGGGCGCAGACCGCCGGGCGGATCACCCACTTCGTCGCCGGCGCCGGCACGTGCGGCACCATCACCGGCACCGCCCGCTATCTCAAGTCGCAGAATCCGGCGATCAAGATCGTCGCCGCCGATCCTGAGGGTTCGGTGTTCTCCGGCGGCTCCGGTCGTCCCTACCTCGTCGAGGGCGTCGGGGAGGACTTCTACCCCGACGCCTGGGAGCCCGACCTGTACGACGAGGTGATCGCGATCAGCGACGAGGAGAGCTTCCACACGGCGCGGCGGGTGTCCGAGGTCGAGGGGATCCTGATCGGCGGCTCGGGCGGGATGGCCGTGGCCGCGGCGATCCGCGTCGCCAAGCGGGCCGCCCCCGACGACATCGTCGTCGTGCTCAACCCCGACTCCGGGCGCGGCTACCTCTCCCGTGTGTTCAACAACCAGTGGATGGCCAACTACGGGTTCACACGCGAGTGCGACGAGTGCGTCGGGGCGGTGCTGGAGACCCGCGGCGGCACCCCCGAGCTGCTCTACGTGAACCCGGACCAGGCGGTGAACACGGCGATCGAGGTGATGCGGGCCAACGGGGTCAGCCAGCTGCCGGTGTGCAAGAACACGCCGCCGTTCGCCGCCGCCGAGGTCTCGGGCGCCGTCGACGAGCTCGAGCTGATGGAGGCGATCGCCCGCGAGCCCTCGGTGATGGGGACGGCCGTGGAAAAGGTGATGGGCTCGAGCCTGCCGACGATCGGCGTGGGCCAGAAAGTCGACTGGGCGGTGAAGATGCTCGAGACCGCCCCTGCCCTGCTCGTGCTGTCCGGCGGCCGGCCACTCGCCGTGATCACCCGCACCGACATCCTCAGCTACTTCGAAGCCGTGGCCGACGTCGCCGAGGTGGAGATCCCCAATGGGTGAGGCGGAGGGACTCGGGTTCGACACCCGGGCGGTGCACGCGGGCCAGGATCCGGACCCGGCGACGGGTGCCGTCGTTCCGCCGCTGTCGCTGAGCACGACGTTCGCCCAGCAGGGCGTCGGCGGGCATCAGGGCTACGAGTACTCCCGGTCGGGCAACCCGACGAGGACGGCTCTGGAGACCTGCGTCGCCTCGCTCGAAGGGGCCGGCCACGGGCTCGCCTACGCGAGCGGCCTCGCCGCCGAGGACGACGTGTTGCGGTTGGTCCCTCCGGATGGCCGGGTACTGCTCGGAAATGACGTCTACGGCGGCACGTTCCGGCTCATCGACAAGGTGTGGGGACCGCTCGGGATGCGGTGGTCGACGATCGACCTGGCCGACCCCGCCGTGCTCGACGAGCTCGACGCCGGCTGGCCGGACGGCACGGCGATGGTGTGGCTGGAGACCCCGACGAACCCACTGCTGTCGTGCGTCGACCTCGAAGCCGTCGCCGCCCTCGCCCACCGGCACGGGGCCTTGGTCGTGGTCGACAACACCTTCGCCACGCCGTACCTGCAGCAGCCGCTCGCCTTCGGCGCCGACGTCGTCGTCCACTCGGCGACCAAGTACCTCGGCGGGCACAGCGACGTCGTTGGCGGAGTCGTCGCCCTCGACGACGACGGGCTCGCCGACCGTCTGCGATTCACCCAGAACGCCGCCGGTGCGGTGCCCTCGCCGTTCGACTCCTACCTCGTTCTGCGCGGTGTGAAGACCTTGGGCGTGCGCATGGACCGGCACTGCGCCAACGCGAAGGCGGTCGTCGAGCTGCTCGTCGGCCACCCAGCCGTGGAGCGGGTCCTGTACCCGGAGCTCCCCGACCATCCCGGCCACGCCGCCGCGGCCAAGCAGATGCGTGACTTCGGCGGGATGGTCAGCTTCACCCTCCGTGGCGGGGCCGAGTCGGCCAAGCGGGTGGCCGGGGCGACCCGCCTGTTCACGCTGGCCGAATCGCTCGGGGCGGTGGAGAGCCTGATCGAGCACCCGGCGGACATGACCCACGCTTCGGTCGCCGGCTCGCCGCTCGAGGTGCCGTCCAACCTGATCCGGCTTTCCGTCGGCATCGAGTCCGCGGCGGACCTCGTCGCCGATCTCGCACACGCATTGGACGCGTCATGAGCAGTCACGATCGCGACTGGCCTGCCGACACCGGCGAGCTGCCGGCGATCCCGGGCATCGAGCGCGAGCGGGCGAAGGAGCCCGAGCACTTCTTCCACGCCGGCCGCCCGCTCGTCGTCGCCGCCAACCGGCTGCCCGTGAGCCGCGGCGCGAGCGGCTGGACGCCGAGCCCGGGTGGTCTCGTGCGGGCGCTGCTCCCGCTGCTGCGGGCAACGGGCGGCACGTGGGTCGGCTGGACCGGAGAGGCCGACGACGCCCCGACCCCGTTCTCCTACGACGGCGTCCGCCTGCACCCTGTGAAGGTCACCGCGGCGGAGGTGCAGAACTACTACGAGGGCTTCTCCAACGACACGCTCTGGCCGCTCTACCACGACGCCCTGCGCGACTCGACCTACGACGCCGAGCACTGGAGCGCGTACGCGGCCGTCAACGAGCGCTTCGCCGAGATCCTCGCCGAGGTCGCTCCGCCGGACGCGATCGTGTGGATCCACGACTACCACCTCCAGCTCGTCCCGCAGATGCTGCGCGACCGGCGCAGCGACGTGATCATCGGGTTCTTCTTCCACATCCCGTTCCCGCCGACCGAGCTGTTCATGCGGCTCCCGTGGCGCACCGAGATCGCCGCCGGCCTGGCCGGCTGCGACCTGGTCGGCTTCCAGCGGGCGATCAACGCGGCCAACTTCTCGACGGTGTGCGAGGAGCTGCTGTGGCGCCAGCCCCGCGTCGGCACGTACCCGATCTCGATCGACGTCGAGGAGCTCGAGGCGGTGGCCGCCGGCCGGGCGACCCGGCAACTGACCAACCGCTACCGCAGCCGGCTCGGCGAGCCCGAGGTCGTCCTCCTCGGCGTCGACCGGCTCGACTACACCAAAGGCATCACCCAACGGCTGCGGGCGTTCGAGTCGCTGCTCGAGGACGGCACGCTCGACGCCGAGCGCTGCGTGATGGTGCAGGTCGCCACCCCCACGCGCGAGGGGGTCGAGACGTACCAGGCCGAGCGCCGCGAGATCGAGCAGCTGATCAGCGAGATCAACGGGCTCTACGGCCGGCTGGGGTATCCGGCGATCCACTACCTGTACCGCTCGCTGCCGTTGGAGGAGCTCGTCCCGCTGTACCGCACCGGGGACGTAATGCTGGTGACCCCGCTCCGCGACGGCATGAACCTGGTCGCCAAGGAGTACGTCACGACGCGGCTCGACGGCGATGGCGTCCTCGTGCTGTCCGAGTTTGCCGGCGCCGCCGACGAGCTCACCGACGCCGTCCTGGTGAACCCGCACGACGGCAAGGCGCTGCGCGAAGCGATCATCACCGCCGTCGAGATGCACCGCCACGAGCGGCGGTCACGGATGGCCCGCCTACGCGAAGTCGTCCGGCAGAGCGACGTGCAGGGATGGGCCGAGCGGTTCCTGGCTGACCTGACGGCGGCCGCGAGCTGAGCAGATGGGCGAGCGAAGCGAGTCCATGGCGGGCGAGCGAGCGCCAGCGACATGCCGCCTGCGCAGGACGCCGATGGGGTGTGGGGGCGCAGCCCCCAGGATGTAAAGATGGATGAGAGGGTGGACGAGCGGGTGGACGAGCCGGTGGATGCGTTCGACGAGGTGGCGGCCGTGGCGGCGATGGCGGCGACGCTGCCGCGACCGCTGTTGGTCGGGCTCGACGTGGACGGGGTCCTCGCTCCCATCGTCGCTCACGCCAACGACGCCCGGTTGCTCGACGGCGTGCTCGACGCCGTCACCGATCTGGCCGGGCTGACGCCGGTCGCGGTGGTCTCGGGCCGCAGCGTCGAGGACCTCACCCGGTTCGGGTTCCCGGATCACATCCAGCTCTACGGCACCCACGGCCTCGAGCGTCGCGATGAGCCGGTCGAGCTCGGCGAGCACGAGCGCCGGCGCTACGAGCGCCTGGCCCGTCTCGCCGCCGACGCCGCCGACCAGGCGGGCGATGGGGCGTGGGTGGAGGTCAAGCCCGCCGGCGTCGTGCTGCACGTGCGCGAAGCCCCTCCGGACACCTCGGCGGAATCGGTGGCCGAACTGCACCGGCGGGCGGCGGACGTGACCGGCGCCCACGTGATGCCGGGTCACGGTGTCGTCGAGCTGCTCGCCCGGGCGACGAGCAAGGCGCACGCGATCGCCGACCTGCGCAGCGAGATCCGAGGGGCCGGGGTCGTGTTCGTCGGCGACGACCGCACCGACGAAGAGGTCTTCGAGCAACTCGCCCGGGACGGCGACGGGTGCTCGGTGCGGGTCGGCCCCGGACCGACCAGCGCCCGCTTCCGACTCGCCGGTCCGCCGGAGGTGCTCGAGTTCCTGCGGGCGCTGATCCAGGCGCTCCGGGGAGGCGTGGCCACGCCGCGGTGAACCGACCGTCGGGAGCCCACCGGCAGATGTGACGGCCGCCCCGGTGGATCTGCGTCATCCGACGCAGCGGCGCGGTGCCGTCGCGGCGCATCGTGCCTGACCATGGGGAGTTGGACGAACAAAGCGGCATGGGCGGGACTGGCCATCGGCGGGGTCATCGGGTCGGGCGTAGCATCGGCGGCGATCCCCGACACCGACGGCACGATCCACGGTTGTGTGAACGCGGCGACGGGGGTGGTCCGGGTGGTCGACGCCGACAAGCCCGGCAACCTCGGCTCGTGCATCACCACCGGTCCACGGCTGCTGCGGGAGACAGCGGTCGACTGGAACCAGGCCGGCGTCGCCGGTCCGCCCGGGCCTCCGGGTGAGCCCGCGTTCGGCGCGATCAAGTACCGATCGGCCAGCCACACGGCGTTGGAGATCCCCGCCGCCGGCCGGAGCGTCGAAGCCTACGTGTGGTGCGAACCGGGGGAACGAGTTGTCGCCGGGTTCTATGGCCTCCTCCCGCCGGGTGGGCACGTCGTGGGCGAAGGTCCGGAGATCAGTCAGCTGAGGGAGGGGTGGTCGTTCACGCTGACCAGCGCTACGGGTGCGACCGTGCTGGCCGACTTCAGCGCCCGGGCGACGTGCGTCTCGTGAAGCGGCCCGGCGGGCGGAGGTCGCCCGTTCTGTCGTTTGGTTTCGACCCGATTGCGACGTTTCCAAACGACAGTTCGGGGGAGCGTGGTGTCAGAAGAGCACCGGCTGCTCAGCCCGGAAGACCCGGTGGACGCCCGACCACGGGACGTAGTGGTCCATGAACACCCAGGTGCGGCGGTGGATCGCCGACGGACCGTACGCCTGGAGCGCGGCCTTGTGCACCGAGCACGGGTAGCCCTTGTTGGTGTCGAACGACCACGGCGGGTAGTGCTCGGCTTCGGCGAGCATCTCCCGGTCGCGCACGACCTTGGCGAGGATGCTCGCCGCGGCGACGCTGAGGCAGTTGGCGTCAGCCTTCACCCGCCGCTCGACGTGGCCGACGTTCGGTGACACGAAGTCCCACGTGCCGTCGACGACGGCCGCGTCGGGCGCGACGGTCAGCCGCGCCAGGGCCCGCTGGGCGGCGAGTCGTTGCGCCGCGGCCATCCCGAGCTCGTCGCACTCGACCTGCGTGGCGCTCGCCACGCCCCAGGCCAGGCACCACGAGGCGACCCGGTCGAACAGCCGCTCGCGCTCCTGGTGGGTGAGCAGCTTCGAGTCGCGCACCCCGTTGACCCGGCGGTCGCGGGGCAGGATCACCGCGCCGACCGTGAGCGGTCCGGCCCACGCCCCCCGCCCCACCTCGTCGATGCCGACGACAACGTCGTGGCCCTGTTCCCACATTTCGCGCTCCACCGACCGGGTCGGCGCCCGCTTCTTCGACATCACCGGCCGGACCCGCCGGCGCACCGGCGCCGGCACGCTCAACGCAGCACCACGTGCGGCTCGCCGGGCTCGATCGTGCCGACGGACCAGAAGCCGGCGGCGACGAGCTCGGGGGCAACGTCGGGTTCGACGGCCGCCAGCAGTCCGCCGGACGTCTGGGGATCGAAGCAGACCGCGTCGAGCGCCGGCGGGGCGGTCGAGTCGAGGTGCCCGGCGACGTACTCGCGGTTGCGGGCGTCACCGCCCGTGCGCACGCCACGCTCGGCGGCGGCCACGGCTCCGGGGTAGGCGACGAGGCCGGCGGTGTCGACCACGAGGCGGACGCCACTGCGCTCGGCGACCTCCCATCCGTGGCCGGCGAGGCCGTACCCGGTCACGTCGGTGACCGCGTGCACGGCGGAACCGAGCGACTGGAGCGTCTCGGCCGCGGCGCGGTTGAGCAGCCGCATGCCGGCGGTCGCCTCGGCCTTGGCGGCATCGTCGGCGCCGGCGAGGACGAGGCCGGTGCCGAGCGGCTTCGACAGCACCACCGCGTCTCCTGGCCGCGCGCCGGACTTGCGGAAGACCCGCTGCGGGTCGACGAGGCCCTGCACGGCGAGGCCGAACACCGGCTCGGGGTTGCGGATCGTGTGGCCGCCGGCGACGGTCCCGCCGGCCTCCGCCACAACGCGCGCGGCGGCATCGAAGATCGCCGCGATCGCCCACCGCGGGAAGTGCTCGGGAAAGGCGGCGACGTTGATCGCCAGCACCACCCGACCGCCCATCGCGAACACGTCGCTGCACGCGTTGGCGGCGGCGATGGCGCCGTAGTCGGCGGGATCGTCGACGAGCGGCGGGAAGAAGTCGGTCGTCGACACCAGCGCGGTCGTGTCGTCGATGCGGTAGATCGCCGCGTCGTCGAACGGGGCCAGCCCGACGAGCAGCGAGGGGTCGTTCGGCGCAGGGAGCTCGGACACCAAGCCGGCGAGGACCGCCGCTCCCCACTTCGCCGCGCATCCCCCGCACGTCGTCCACTCGGTGAGCCGGAGCGTGTCCGGTTCCAGGGTCATGAAACGACCCGCGCAACGATGCGAGTGAGCGAGCGCCAGCGAGCGAGCGGCGAGAGACTGCGCAGGCAGTATGCGGCGTGGCCGGGGAGCGCCATGAGCGTCAGGTTACGACGCGCCGGCGCGCCAGAGCGTCTCGCCGGACGGGGCGGTGGTCCGCCAGGCGGGGTCGACGGCGGGGGCGTACAGCTCCACCGGGTCCCCCGTGAGCTCCCAGAGCACGGCCGGATGCTCGCCGTGCCAGCGCACGGCGAACGACATCGTGGTCGCCGGACCGACGACGAGGCCGTGGGCTTCGATCTCGGCGCCGCGCCACCCGGCCGGGATGCCGTCGGGGAAGAGCACCGGGCCGCGCGCGAGTTGCCGTTCGGTCAGCGCCACGGCCCGGATCCCGTCCACCGGGCCGGCCGGTGGCGACCCGGTCGTCCGGTGGTCGACGATCCGCGTCACGTCGGCGACGGCGCGCCGCTCACCGGCGCGGTGGAGGATGAGGGCGGCGGCGGCGAGCGCGGCGTCGGCGTCCCAGCCGTCGCGCCGCGCGACCTGCCCGGCGGCGGCGGCGACGTCGGCGCCGAGGGCCGCGGCACCCTCGCGATCGAGCTCTCCGAGCCTGACGAGCTCACCAACGGCGAGCAGGAACCCGGCCGGGTCCTCGTCGCCGCGCGGCGGCCCGGCCAGGAGCAGGTCGCACCGGGCGGCGACCACCACGTCGACCAGCCCTCGATCGGGCAGCACGAGGCGGCTGCCGCGCCCGGCGATGGCTACCCAGCCGCGCGCCACCGCGTCCGCCGACTCGAACGGGTCCGGAAGGGTCCGACCGGCGGCGCCGGCGTGGGGGAGGCCGACGGTGACACTCGCCCGGTGGCCGACGGGAAGGACGATCGACCCGGGGGCGAGGTCGATGCCCTCGATCGGCACGTCGGCGGGCGGGCGGCTGGTGACGACGTCGCCGCGGGTGAACGCACAGGCGAACGGCAGCGGCGAGTCGTTGACCACCTCGACGACGGTCCAACCGCCATCCCCGGCGACCGACCACACGCGGTGCACGGCGTCGCCCCCGGGCACCCGCAGCCGCGTCTCGAACACCGGCGCACCGGCCACCCGGTGCTGGCGGACGGCGGTCTCGGTGGCGGGCGAGTGCCAGCGGTCGTCGGCGGCGACGTGCCAGTCGAGCGGCGCTGAGCCGTCCCACGGCGCGACTGAACCCCACGCCGACACATCGGCTCGCCACGTCCCGCCGAGAACCCCGGTGATGCCGGTCGCCGTCACGAGAGCAACGATGCCACCCTCTCGTACAGTTGTGATCGTGGACGTCGGCGTGCTGATCCCCGTCAAGCGGTTCACCGCGGCGAAGGGTCGGCTCGCCGGGATCCTCGACACCGCCGAGCGAGCCGAGCTGGCGCGGTGGCTCGCCGGCCGCGTCATCGAGGCTGCCCGCCCGGCACCCGTGTTCGTCGCCTGCGACGACGACGACGTCGCCGCGTGGGCCGACGCCGCCGGAGCCGACGTGCTGTGGAGCCCGGGCCTCGGGCTCAACGGCGCCGTCGACACCGGACGGGCGACGATCGCCGGGAAGGGGTTCCGGCACCTCGTGATCGCCCACAGCGACCTCCCCCTCGCCCACGACATCGCCTCCGTGGCGACGGCCGACACGGTGTGCATCGTCCCCGACCGCCGACGCGACGGCACCAACGTCCTCGCCCTACCCGTGACGGCGCGCCTCCCGGCGTCCTACGGCGCCGGGTCGTTCAACCGGCACGTGCGCTTGGCGATGGACAGCGAATACCGCGTCGAGGTCCGCGCCGACCCGCGACTCGCCCTCGACGTCGACAACCCCGACGACCTCACCCATCCGCTCCTCGACGGACTGCTGCCGCCGTGGCTGCGAACGATCCTGGACAGCCGCCGCTGAGCGCCGGCGTCGCGGGTTGGTCGGCCAACCTGCTCGTGCCCGCCTCGGCGCTGGCCATCGGCGCCCACCCCGACGACGTCGAGTTCGGTGCCGGCGGCACCCTCGCCAAGTGGGCCGCGGCGGGATGTGTGGTCCACCACCTCGTCTGCACCGACGGGTCGAAGGGCTCGTGGGACTCGGCGGCCGATCTGTCCGCGCTCGTCGCCAGGCGCCAGCGGGAGCAGCGGGAGGCCGCCCGGCGCCTCGCCGGTGACCGGAGCGGCGAGGTCGTCTTCCTCGGGCGGGTCGACGGCGAGCTCGACTGCGACCGCACGACCCGTGGCGACGTGGTCCGCGTCATCCGCGCCCTGCGCCCGGCCGTGGTGCTCGGGCACGATCCGTGGAAGCGCTACCGGCTCCACCCCGACCACCGCAACGCCGGGGTGCTGGCGTGCGAGGCAATCGTCGCCGCGCGCGACCCGCACTTCCACCCGGAGCACGGGCTCGAACCGCACCGCCCGTCGGCGCTGCTGCTGTGGGAGGCCGATCAGCCGTCCCACGTGGAGGACGTCACGACGACGGTCGAGCGCAAGCTCTCCGCCCTCGCCGCGCACGAGAGCCAGTTCGAGTCGACGATGAAGGCCGTCGACGACGATCAGCTCGACGCGTTCCGCGCCCGTATCGTCGCCCGGCTGGCCGAGCTCGGCGCCCCGCACGGCTTCGCCGCCGCCGAGATCTTCGCGTCGATCACCGACCTCTGACCGCCGGCGCGAAGGACAAGCCGTTCGCAGCCCGCTCGGTTGGAGGCGTCAGCGTGCGGCGGTCTTGCGCGCGGTGGTCTTCCGCGTCGCGGCGGCCTTCTTCGCCGCGGTCTTCCGCGTCGCGGTCTTCTTCGCCGCGGCCTTCCGCGCCGTGCTCTTCTTCGCCGCGGTCTTCCGCGCCCGCGTCGCGGCGGCCTTCTTCGCCGCGGTCTTCTTCGCCGCGGTCTTCGTCGCCCGCGTCGCGGCGGCCTTCTTCGCCGCGGTCTTCTTCGCCGCGGTCTTCGTCGCCCGCGTCGCGGCGGCCTTCTTCGCCGCGGTCTTCTTGGCGGGTGACTTCCGGGCGGTGGTCTTCTTGGCGGGTGACTTCCGGGCGGTGGTCTTCTTGGCTACTGCCATGCGCACTTCCTTCTGGGATGGAGCGCCGGGTTGAGCGTGGCACTCACTTGAACGTGTTTCACCAATGAGACATGGGCATCGGTACGACACGCAAGCATCGATAAGGTTGCAGATGCAATCGCTTGAGTTCGGGCTTCAGGCCAACTGGTTGCGGAGCCGGTCGGCAACGCTCGCCGCCTCCCCCGGTGCGTACTTCGTACGCGGCCAGAAGAACCCGCGCAAGCCGTCACCTTTCGTGCGCGGCACCACGTGCACGTGCAGATGGCGCACGCTCTGGCTCACCACGTTGTTCATCGCGACGAACGTCCCCTGCGCTCCGAGCGCGACAGGCATGGCCGCAGCCACCCGTTGCACCACCGTGAAGAACGGGCCGACATCGTCGAGGTCGAGGTCGATCAGCGTGTCGACGTGACCGGTCGGCACGACGAGGACGTGGCCGGGAAACAGCGGCCGGCGGTCGAGGAAGGCGACGGCGACGGCGTCGCGGTAGACGACGTCGGCGTCCTCCTCGCCGGCGACGATCGCGCAGAACGGGCACCCGGCCATCGCCTTCATGATTGCGGACATCCACCACCTGACGCCGCCGCTGCACTACAACAGGACGCCGTTGCCTACCGCGCCCCCTTCACCCCGTTGTCATCCCAAGGAGTGCCGGTGAGAGAACTCCTGTCCGATCGTTCCATCGCGTTCGAAGGTGAACAGGAGGACGACGAGCGCCGGGCCGCAGGAGTACGCACGCGGGTCGTGCTCGACACGTCGGTGCTGATCGCCGACCCGGGCAGCGTGATGTCGTTCGACGACCACGACGTCGTGATCCCGCTCATCGTGGTCGAGGAGCTCGACGGTCTGAAGACCCGACCGGACGACGTCGGCCGAGCCGCCCGCACGGCGCTGCGCACGATCGAGGAGCTGCGCATCCGGCACGGCGGGTCGCTCGCCGAACCGGTGCCGCTCGGCCGCGGCAGCCTGCAGATCGAGATCAACGGGATCCGCAAGCACCTCCTCGTCGAGCACGGGCTCGACCCGGACAGCTCCGACAACCGGATCATCGGCGCCGCTCTCGGCCAGGCCGAGCGGGCTCCGACGACGATGGTGTCCAACGACGCCGCGCTCCGGATCAAGGCCGCCCACCTCGGCATCACCGCCGCCGAGCACCGTCCGACCCGTCGCATCGCGGCGACGCAACCATCGGGATGGTCGACGATCGAGACCTTGCCCGACGTCGTCGACGGCGTGTACGCCAATGGCCGCGCCGACGCGTCGGCGATCGAGGGATGCGCCACGGTCGGCGAGAACGAGTTCGCCGTGCTCCGCGCCGGATCCCAGTCGGCGCTGACCCGCCGGGTCGCGAGCGGCGTCGTGCTGCTCCCCCAGTCGATGCCCGAGGCATGGGGGCTCCGTCCCCGGTCCAAGGAGCAGCGCTTCGCCCTCGAGCTGCTCCTCGATCCGGCGATCGAGGTCGTCGCCCTGGACGGACGGGCCGGCACCGGCAAGACCCTTCTCGCGGTGGCGGCCGGGCTCGAGCAGGTCGTCGAGCAGGGCCGGTACGAGCGCCTCGCCGTCTACCGGCCGCTCGTCCCGGTCGGCCGCGCCGACGTCGGGTTCCTCCCCGGCGGGCTCGACGAGAAGCTCGATCCGTGGATGGCCGCGATCCACGACGCCGTCGTCGCGCTCACCGACCAGCGCTCGAACACCGACGCCCGCCACCTCATCGACGAGCTGACCCGCGCGGGCAGCTGTCGCTCGAATCGGTGACGTTCCTTCGCGGCCGCTCCCTCCACCGTCAGCTCGTCGTGATCGACGAGGCCCAGAACCTCGAGCCGACCACCCTGCGCACGATCCTGACCCGTGTCGGCGACGGCACCAAGGTCGTGTTCACGGGCGACACCAGCCAGATCGACGCCCCGTACCTCGGCGAGTCCAACAACGCCCTCGCCGTACTGACCCAGGCCTTCAGCGGCCAGCCCTGCTTCGGCCACATCACCCTGACGTCCTGCGAGCGCAGCGACGTCGCCAGCCTCGCCGCTGAGCTGCTCTGATGTTGGTGCTGACACCCCGGTCGTAGAGTCGGTGGGGTGGGACTGCCCCGGTTCTCCGTCGTCGATCTGGAGACGTCCGGGCTGTCCAGCCGTCGTCACCGCATCCTCCAGATCGGGCTCGTCACCGTCGACCCCGATGGCACGATCGTCGACCAGTGGGCGACGATGGTCCGCCTCGCCTGGCCGTGGAGCCGGGTCGGCCCCCGGCGGGTCCACGGCATCACCCGCCGCGCCCTCCGCGACGCCCCGTCGGCCCGCCACGCCCTCGGGGAGCTCAGCCGCCGTCTCGACGGCGGCGTGTTCACGGCCCACAACGCCGACTTCGACGCCGACTTCCTCGAACGGGCCGCCCGCCGCCACGGCGTGCCGCTGCACCTCGACCAGCGCCTGTGCACGCTGCGCCTGTCCCGCCGGCTGGATCCCGATCGCCAGCTGCCCCACGGCCTCGTCGACGTGTGCGCCCGCTACGAGGTGCCGATCGAGCGCCCCCACGACGCGCTCTGCGACGCCCGCGCCACCGCCGGTGTGCTCCCCCACCTGCTCGCCGCCCACGGCGTCGTCGATGCGGCGGACCTCGACGCGCTCTACACGCGGCCGGTCGCGTAGCGGGCCAGCAGGCGCGCCGCCGACTCGCGCCCCATCGTCCGCCACTCGCGCGGCTCGATCACCTCGGCGTCGTTCCCGAGCCGCAGGAGCAGGCGCTCGAGCCAGCGCTCGCTCGCCACGGGGAACCTGGCGACGACGACCCCGTCGCCGAGCTCCTCGACGTCGTCGACCGGGTAGCGCTCGGTCACCCAGCGCGCGGCCGGCTCGAGCCGGAGCGTGACCCGCGGAAGCCCGCCGTCGGCGAACCACTCGCCGGCCGCGACGGCGGCCCCGGCATCGGGCTCGCCGAACTCGCCGGTCGGCTCGACCGACTCGATCCGGTCGATGCGGAACGTCCGCCGCTCGCCGGAGCGCTCGTCGTCGGCGACGACGTACCACTCGCCGCGGTCGTGGAACACCTGGCGAGGTGTGATCGTGCGCTCGGTGATCTCGTCGCGCGACGGCGTCCAGTAGCGCACGGCGAGGCGCTCGATCCGACGCACGGCGGTGGTGACGGTGTCGATCAGCGCGTCGAGCGCCTCGGAGCGGGGCAGCTCGACGACGACACCGTCGTCGCCGAGGGCGGCGGCGAGCTTCCGTAGGCCGCGGCCGAGCGGCCCGGCGGGGTCGGCCCCGGGCAGCTCCATCGCCGCCCGCCCCGCCGCGACGAGGGCGAAGCCCTCCGGGGCGGTGAGGCGCAGCGGCCGGGTGAACAAGCGGGGCACGCCGACGACCACCACGTCGTCGTCGATGAACACGTCGATCAGCTCGTCGACGAACGGTGGCAGGCCGCACATCGCCGCCAGCTCGAGGTCGGCGGCCACCTCTTCCGGGGTCGTCCGGAAGTGACGAGCCAACTCGGCGAGCGGGACCTCGCCCCGCTCCATCAGCCACGGCAGCATCACGAGCAGACGCCGGAGCCGTTCCTCGGCGGGTTTGCGCCCACTGGTCATGAGGGTCGCTCCCGGGTGCGGCGCCGGCGGCGTGGCTTGGTCATCGCCGTGAGCCAGTCGACCACGTCGGCGCGGACGTCCGGCGGGCCGAGGACCTCGGCGTGCTCGAGCAGGCCGAGGACCCACGACCGGAAGGCGGCGACGTTGGCGCACGGCACCTCCACCTCGATCGCCCCACCGCGACGCCGGGCGACGACCCGGTCGGCACCGAGCTCGCGCTCGACAGCGGCGGCCCGCGCCCGGTCGACGCGGACGCGCGCGACGGCCGTCGCGCCGTCCGCACCGAGCTGCTTCGGGTCGCTGGGGAACGCGTCGCGCAGGTCGAAGCCCTCGGGCCGCACGAACTCGTCCGGCTCGCCGGCCTCCACGTCGCCGCCGATGCGATCGACCCGGTACGTCCGGCGCTCTCCGTGCTCGTGGTCGTGACCGACGACGTACCAGAAGCCGTCCCGCAGGAGGAGCCCGTACGGGTCGAGGTGCCGCGGCTTGCCGCGGTACTCGAAGCGGACCGACGAACGCCGGGCGGCGGCGTCGCGGAGCAGCGGCAGCGCCGCCACCTCCGGCACCGACGCGGTGATCCCCGGGCCGCCGTCGGCGGCGTCGACGCCGAGCTTCCACAGCGCGTCCTGCCCTGCGGTCGGGCGGGTGGCGGCGACGGCCACCTGGAGGGCGCGCATCTCGTCCGGTTCGAGGCGCAGGTCGGCGAGCTCGTAGCGGTCGCGGTCGATCAGGTAGGCGGTCGCACCGGCCTGGTGACCCGTCAGCACGACCGTCTCGATCGGCACGCCGATGGCCCGCAGCGCGGCCTTGTCGCGCTCGAACGCCGCCCGCCGGGTGGCGTCCTTGTCGGGGTACTGGCCCTCCAGCTCGCCGGCGATCTCGACGAGCGTCAGCGGCTTCGACGTCTCGAGGAGCAGGGCGACCAGGTTGGTCAGACGCTCGACCCGATCGACCATCCCGGGCTACACGCGTGACGCAATGGCGTCGCGCACGACGGCGACGACCTCCTCGCCCGTCGCGCCCGGGGTGAGCACCCCGGCCACGCCGGCGGCAAGGAGCTTGGGCACGTCGGCATCGGGGACGATGCCGCCGACGACGACGGGGATGTCGACCCCGCGCTCGCGCACCTTCTCGACGACGAGCGGGGCGAGGGTCAGGTGGGCGCCGGACAGCATCGACAGGCCGATCACGTCGACGTCCTCGTCGACGGCGGCGGCGGCGACGGTCGCCGGGGTCTGGAACAGACCGGTGTAGATGACCTCGTAGCCGGCGTCGCGCAGGATCCGGGCGACGACCTTCACGCCGCGGTCGTGTCCGTCGAGGCCGACCTTGGCGACGAGGACTCGCTCGCTCATGACTTCGCGTAGTCGAAGAACCCGCGGCCGCTCTTGCGCCCGAGCAGGCCGGCCTCGACCATCCGCGACAGGAGCGGCGGCGGGGCGTACAGCGGCTCCTTGAACTCCTCGTACAGGCTCTCGGCGACGGCCTGGGTGGTGTCGAGGCCGATCAGATCGGCGAGGTGCAGCGGGCCCATCGGGTGGTTGCAGCCCTCGACCATGCCGGTGTCGATGTCCTCGGCGGTGGCGAAGCCGGACTCCATCATCCTGATCGCCGACAGCAGGTACGGGATCAACAGGGCGTTCACGACGAACCCCGCCCGGTCCTGGCTGCGGATGACCTTCTTGCCGAGGACCCCGGTGGCGAAGCCGTCGGCGGCGGCGATCGTGTCCGGCGACGTGAGCAGGCTCGTCACCAGCTCGACCAGCCGCAGCACCGGCACCGGGTTGAAGAAGTGGATCCCGATCACCTGCTCGGGGCGCGACGTCTCGATGCCGAGCTTCATGATCGGGATCGAGCTGGTGTTGCTGGCCAGGATCGCCTTGGGATCGGTGACGACGCCGTCCAACGCGCGGAAGACGCCGGCCTTCGCCGCCTCGTCCTCGACCACGGCCTCGATGACCAGCTGGCGGTCGGCGAGCTCGGCCACGTCGGTGCAGAACCGGATCCGGGCGAAGGCGGCGTCCCGGTCCTCTTCGGTGAGCTTGCCCGACCTCGTTCCCCGGTCGAGCGACTTGGCGACCCGGCCGTGGGCTGCCTCGGCGGCGGCGGGGTCGACCTCGGCCACGATCACGTCGAGACCCGCCCGCGCGCACACCTCGGCGATGCCGGAACCCATCAGGCCACCCCCGACGACCCCCACCCGCTCGATGTCACTCATGTCACTCTCACCACCGGCGGATGGTACCGGACCGCCCTGCGTGGGCAGGATGGACGCATGTGCCGAAACATCACGACCCTCCGTGGCCTCGAGCCGGCGGCGACGCCGGAGGAGATCGAGGCCGCCGCCCGGCAGTACGTGCGCAAGGTGAGCGGGGTGCAGGCCACCTCAAGGACCTCCGAGGACGCCTTCGAGCTCGCCGTGCGGCGGGTGACCGCAGCCACGACCGAGTTGCTGCATTCGCTCCCGCCCCGCAAGCAGCCGCCCCGCACGGAGCCGCCGCTGCGCCGGCTCCGCGCCACCGGCTGATGGACGAGCGGGTCAGCGCGCCGGAGTTCGACGCCACGGCCGACCTGCCCGACTGGCGCTACCTGCTGGGGGCGATCGAGGCCACGTTCGTGGCCGACTCGTTCCGGCCGGCCGCCGCGCTCGTCGAGCAGATCGCGGCCGCTGCGGACGCGGCGAACCACCACCCCGACGTCGACCTGCGCTACCCGGGACGGGTCCACGTCGTCCTGATGACCCACGCCGTCGACGGCCTCACGACCGCGGACGTCGAGCTGGCACGGACGATCTCGTCGCTGGCCGCGACCGCGGGGCTCCGGGCGGCACCGGTGGGATCGCGCCTGGAGGTGGCGATCGACGCCCTCGACATCGACGCCGTGCGCCCCTTCTGGAAGGCCGTGCTCGGCTACGAGGACTTCCCCCCGCCGACGCCCGACGGCCAGGTCGAGGTGCTCGTCGACCCTCGGCGCATCGGCCCGGCGTTCTGGTTCCAGCAGATGGACGCGCCCCGGCCGCAGCGCAATCGGATCCACGTCGACGTGACCGTCCCCCACGACGAGGCCGACGCCCGGATCGCGGCGGCGATCGCCGCCGGCGGGCACCTGGTCAGCGACGTCCGGGCGAGGGCGTTCTGGATCCTCGCCGACCCGGAGGGGAACGAGGCCTGCGTCTGCACCTGGCAGGACCGGTCGTGATGTCGAGAAGAACGCTCGACAATATTGGATCGTTCTGCAATATTGGATCAATCTCAGCCGAACCGAGGAGACTTTCCATGACCACGCTGTCGAATCGACCCAAGACGGCCCTCCTCGTGATCGACGTGCAGAACGGCGTCGTCGGCGGCGCCCACCAGCGCGACGAGGTGGTCGGCAACATCCGCACCCTCGTCGACCGGGCCCGGACCGAGGACGTCCCGGTGGTCTGGGTCCAGCACGCCTCCGACGAGCTGCCCCCGGGCAGCGACCAGTGGCAGTACGTCGCCGAGCTGGACCAGGCGCAGTCCGAGCCCGTGGTCCACAAGCGCTACGGCGACTCGTTCGAGGACACCGACCTCGAGTCGCAGCTCGCCGCGCTCGGCGTCGGCCGCCTCGTCGTCACCGGGGCCCAGACCGACGAGTGCATCCGCTCGACGATCCACGGCGCGTTCACCCGCGGGTACGACACGATCCTCGTCGGGGACGCCCACACGACCGAGGACCTGTCGGAGTGGGGCGCACCGCCGCCGGACAAGGTGATCTCCCACACCAACATGTACTGGTCGCAGCACGCCGCGCCCGGCCGGTCAGCCGGCGTCGTCGAGACCGCCGACGTCAGCTTCGACGCCGCTGCCGCGCCGGCTTGATCTGGGCGCGGCGCGAGCTGGGTCGCCATCGGCCATGATCGGCGGATGCGCCGGACGCCGATCTCGCGGCGGGCGTTCCTCGCCGTCGGGGCAGCCGTCGTGGGCGGCGCATGCACGTCAGGTCGGGCCGCACCGGCGTCGACCGCCGGCCGGCCGCCGCCCTCGACCCCGCTGACCGGTCCGGCGTCCTCGACGGCCACGGCGGGTCCGTCACCGACGACCGCGGCGACCACCGCGACGACGGCGGTTGCGACCACAGAGCCCCCGCTCGCCGCCAACCCGTTCACCCTCGGTGTCGCCTCCGGCGACCCGGACGAGCACTCGGCCGTGGTCTGGACCCGCCTCACCGCCCACGTCGACCCCCTCCCCGACGAGGTCGACGTCGTCTGGGAGGTCGCCGGCGACGAGTCCTTCAGCCGTGTCCGCGCCACCGGCACGGTGCCGGCCACGACGGCCGATGCCCACAGCGTGCACGCCGTCGTCGAGCTGGACGGGCCGTCCTGGTACCGCTTCCGCGCCGGCGGGTGGACCAGCCCGGCCGGTCGGGTCACACCGGCGCCCGCAAGCGCCCTCGACGGCGACGGGGAACTGCGATTGGCGGCGGCGAACTGCCAGAACTTCGCCACCGGCTTCTACGCCGCCCACCGCGACATCGCCGAGTGGCGACCGGACCTCGTCGTCTTCCTCGGCGACTTCATCTACGAGGACGCCGCCCGGCCGCTCGGGCCCGGACGGGTCCGCGTCCACGAGGGTCCCGAGCCGACCAGCCTCGAGGGCTATCGTGCCCGGTACGCGCAGTACCTCGGCGATCCCCAGCTGCAGGTGTCCCGCGCCGCATGTCCGTGGCTGGTGATCTGGGACGACCACGAAGTCGAGAACAACTACGCCGGGACGGTCCCCGAGAACTCAGCCGATGCCGCGGACTTCGGCGCCCGTCGCGCCGCCGCCTACCGGGCGTGGTGGGAGCACATGCCGGTCCGGCTGCCACTCCCGCAGGACGAGCGCCCGTTCCCCGTCCACCGGCGGGTGGCGTGGGGCGGGCTCGCCGACCTGATCCTGCTCGACGGCCGTCAGTACCGGTCGGACCAGGCGTGCAATGACGTCGTGCTGGACACCGGCCCGCCCTGCCCGGCGGCCGCCGACCCGAACCGGACGATGCTCGGTCAGGACCAGGAGCAGTGGCTCGGCGACGCCCTCGCCGCGACGACCGCGACATGGACCGTGCTCGGCCAGCAGACCGTGGTGACCGACCTCCGGCTGCCCAACGGGGGGATCCTCAACTACGACCAGTGGGATGGTTACGCGCCGGCGAGGGAGCGCCTCCTCGCCCAAGCCGCGACGGCCGAACGGGCCGTCGTCCTCACCGGCGACATCCACGTCTCTGTCGTCGGGACGATCCCCGGCGTCGGCGTCGAGTTCGTCACGACGTCGATCTCGTCGGAGAGCCCGCTCGGTACCGCGGTCGACGCGGCCGCGATGACCGGCCTGTTCCCGAACGTGGTCGACGCCGAGCTCATCCATCGTGGCTACACCCGCCACACGGTCCGGGCGGACACGTGGACGGCCGAGTACCGCACCGTCGACGACGTCTGGTCGGCCGACTCGCCGGTCTCGACGTGGCGGACCTTCCGCGTCGACGCGGGCACGCGCGACCGCGTTGCGGCAATGTAGGGAGCTTGAGATTTTTGGGGAGCATCGAACGGTGGTAGGTCGCTGATGAGCACGCGCGGCCCGGAGCTCGCCGCCGAGCGCGACGTCATCGACGAGCTGGCCGGCGCGCTCGCCACGGCCGGGCTGACCCTCGGCGCCGCGGCGGGGCCGCCGACCGAGCTGCGCCGCACCTGGCTCGACACGTTCGACTGGCGCTTGCACCGGGCCGGGTGCGAGCTGGAGCAGGTCGAGCTGAACGGGGCCACCTCGTTCGAGCTCCACGGTGACCATCTCCTGACCGCGGTGAGCACGAGCGCCGGCGAATGGCCGGCGCCGGCCGGCGCCCTCCCCGCCGGGGCGCTGCGCGAGCAGGTGGCCGCGGTCGCCGGCATTCGCGCCCTGATCGAGACGGCGCGCTTCGAGGGGTCCCGGAGGACGTGGCCCCTGCTCGACGACGAGGGCAAGACGGTCTCCCGGCTCCACCTCGACGCGCCGGCGGGCGCCCCGGTTCCGGCCCGGATCACCGTGATCCCGTTGCGGGGCTACGACCGCGAGGCCGGAATCGCAGTGCGCGCGATGGGCGCGCTCGACGCCGTCGCCCCGGCGCCGGCGTCGTGCTACGAGCAGAGTCTGGCCGCGACCGACCGGTGCTTCGGCCGGGCGGCCTCGGTCCGCGTCACCGCGCAGATGCCGGCCGCGGTAGCCGTGGCCGGCGTGCTCGGCGGGTTCCTCGGCGCCGTCGAGACCAACCTGCCGGGCGTGCTCGCCGACATCGACACCGAGTTCCTCCACGACCTCCGCGTCGCCGTGCGCCGGGCCCGTTCGACGGTCAAGCTGGCCGGCGATGCCCTCCCCGGACCACTCGAGCCCTTCGCCGCCGAGCTGAAGTGGCTCGGCGACGCCACGACGCCGACCCGCGACCTCGACGTCTACCTGCTCGGCGTGCCGGCGATGGCGGAGCGGTTGCGGGCCGCCCGGCCCGCCGAGCTCGGCGCCTTCCGCGACCACCTCGCCGAACGCCGGGCCGAGGTGTTCGGCCGGCTCGTGATCGACCTCCGCTCGGCGCGCTTCGCCGCGCTGGTCCACCGCTGGCGCGAGGTGAGCGACGTGAGCCCGGACACCGCGCCACCGGCCCCGACCGCGGCGGAGTTCGGTGCCGCCACGTTGCGCCGGGCCCACCACAAAGTGGTCCGCCTGGGATCCACGATCACGCCGGCGTCACCGGCCGAGCAGCTCCACACGCTGCGCAAGCGATGCAAGGAACTGCGTTACCTGCTCGAGATCTTCGAGCCCATCGAACCGCCGGCGACCAGGAGGCGTGTGCTCCCCGTGCTCAAGGCGCTGCAGGACTGCCTCGGCGAGTTCCAGGACAGCGAGGTCCAGGCGGCCGCCATCCGCACGTTCGCCGCCGAGATGATGGCCGCGGCGACGGCCGGGCCGGCCACGCTCCTGGCGATGGGCGAGCTCGCCGCCCAGCTCGACGGCGACCAGCACCACGCCCGGGCGGCCTTCGCCGACACCTTCGCCGCGTTCACCAAGGCCACCCGCAAGCTGCGCTGGGGATACGGCGACCGATGAAGGTGATCGCCACCTACAACCTCAAGGGCGGCGTCGGGAAGACGTCGACCGCCGTCAACATCGCCCACCTCGCCGCCCGCGACGGGCTGCGCACCCTGCTGTGGGACCTCGATCCGCAGGGAGCGGCGACGTTCATGTTCCGCATCAAGCCCCGGGTGAAGGGCGGCAGCAAGGCCCTCGTCCGCCGGCGGACCGCGCTCGACCGGGCGATCAAGGGCACCGACTTCGACCGCCTCGACCTCGTGCCCGCCGACTTCTCCTACCGCAACATGGACCTCCACCTGGATGCCGAGAAGAAGCCGGTTCGGCGGTTGCGCCGGCTGCTGACCCCCCTCTCCGTCGAGTACGACGTGGTCGTCCTCGACTGCCCGCCCAGCATCTCGCTGGTGTCCGAGAGCATCATGGACGCCGCCGACCTGCTCCTGGTCCCGCTCATCCCCGCCACGCTGTCGATGCGCACGTTCGCCCAGCTCGACGAGTTCCTCACCGGTTTCGACGGGCGCGCCCCTCGCGTGTTGGGGTTCTTCTCGATGGTCGACCGACGCAAGCGACTCCACCGCGACGTGGTCGCCGCGCCCCCGCCACCGGGGCGGGCCCGCGTCGCCAAGACCGTGATCCCCGCGCTGTCGATCATCGAGCGGATGGCCGAGGTGCGGGCGCCGGTCACGGCGTCGGCGCCGCGCAGCACCGCGGCGATGTGCTACGACGATCTGTGGGCGGAGGTCAGGTCCTGCATCCCGATCCCCGGAGGCCGACCGTGAGCGAGCGAGTCTTCGAGCGAGCGAACCATCAAGCACGGTCTTCGGCTCATTGGTGCACCATTTCCGAACCGAACCCGTCGCACATCGACAGGGTGCACCAATGAGCAAGCGGACCGGTCCGCACACGGAGATCGAATCGAAGTTCGACGTCACCGCCGAGTTCGTCGTCCCACCGCTCGGTGGGCTCGAGCACATCGTCGGCGTCGGTGAGCCCGTCGAGCTGCATCTCGACGCGACGTACTACGACACCGCCGATCTGCGCCTCGCCCACGCCGGGGTCGCCCTCCGTCGGCGGACCGGTGGGGTCGACGACGGATGGCACCTCAAGATGGCTCAGACACTGGACGAGCGTTTGGAGATCCACCGGCCGATCGGTCGCGACGAGACCCGGGTACCGGACGCCCTGTCCGACCTCGTGCTCGCTCGCGTTCGGGGCCGGCCGCTCGTGCCGATCGCCACTCTGCGGACGCACCGCGTCGTCCAGCACCTCCTCGGCGCGGGGGACACGCCCCTGGCCGAGGTGGCCGACGACCGGGTCACCGGCGAGAGCGGTTCGGCCGTGTCGGCGTGGCGCGAGGTCGAGGTCGAGCTCGCCGACGGCGACCGCGACCTGCTCGCGCTCGTCGCCGACCGGCTGCGCGAGGCGGGCGCGGTCCCGTCGGGTTCGTCGTCGAAGCTGGCTCGCCTGCTCGACATCCCCGCCGACGAGAGCGTGGCGACGCCGGCCGGGTCGGACTCGACGGCGGGTGAGGCGGTCGTCGCCCACCTGACCGAGCAGGCGGCGGCGCTCGTCGCCCTTGACCCGCTGATGCGCGTCGACTCCCCAGACGCGGTGCACAAGATGCGGGTCGCCGTGCGCCGGCTGCGCAGTGCCCTCGCCACCTATCGCAGACTGCTCGACCGGTCGGTCACCGATCCGCTGCGCGACGAGCTGAAGTGGCTCGGCGGCGTGCTCGGGCCCGTCCGTGACGCCGAGGTGACACGGGAGGAGCTGCGCGATGCGGTTGCCGCCCAGCCGCGAGCGCTCGTCGTCGGCCCGGTGGCCAGACGCATCGACCGGACGCTCGGCGCCGACCACCGCGAGGCCCACCGCCGCGCCCTGGCCGAGCTGCGGAGCGACCGCTATCTCCGGCTGCTCGACACCCTCGACGCCGTCGCCGGCGGGAGTGCACTGGCCGGCAAGCGGGTCGACCGACCGGCGCGCAAGCAGCTGCCGAAGGCCGTCCGCCGGGCGTTCGACCGGATGAGCGGGTACGTCGAGCAGTCGGCCGCGGCGACACCGGAGGACACTGACGTCCTCCTCCACGAGGTCCGCAAGGCCGCCAAGCGGGTGCGCTACGCCGCCGAGTCGGCGCAGCCGGTGGTCGGCTCCGACGCCGGCGACCTCGCCACGGCGATGGAGGACCTGCAGGACGTCCTCGGCGCCCACAACGACAGCGTGGTCATCCGACCCCTACTGCGCCGCCTCGCCGCCGAAGCCGATGCCGACGGCGACAGCGCGTTCACGTTCGGCCGCCTGCACGCGCTCGAGGAGTGGCGGGCGGCGCGGACCCGTGAGCAGTACGAGGGGATGATCGGGGATCTCACCACGCCACCCAAGTGGCTGCGCTGACAACCCGTTCTTGCAGCTGAATCCGTTGCTGGAGCAACGCAGGTAGATGCAAGAACGTCGATTCGCGCGACGATCTGGGCATGGAACTGGCGCAAGATGCCGGGCCCACCGACGTCCCGTTGCTCGACGAGACGATCGGGGCCAACCTCGCCCGCACCGTCGCCACCCACGGTGACCGGGAGGCGCTCGTCGCCCGCCACCAGGGGGTGCGGTGGACGTACGACGAGTTCGCCGACCGCGTCGCCCGGCTCGCGCGTGGCCTGCTCGGGATCGGGCTCGAGCCCGGCGACCGGGTCGGCCTGTGGAGCCCGAACTACGCCGAGTGGACGCTGGTCCAGTACGCCACGGCCGAGATCGGGGTGATCCTCGTCAACGTCAACCCCGCCTACCGCACCCACGAGCTGGCGTACGCGCTCAACCAGTCGGGCTGCCGTCTGCTGTTCGCGGCGCCCTCGTTCAAGACGTCGGACTACGTCGACATGGTCGAGCAGGTCCAGCCCGAGGTGCGGGCACTCGAGCGGGCGGTGTTCTTCTGGGAGGACGACTGGGACGAGCTCGTCGCCGGCGCCGGCGGGGCGACCGATGCCGAGCTCGACGGCCGCCGCGCCGGCCTGCGCCCAGACGACCCGATCAACATCCAGTACACGTCGGGCACGACCGGCTTCCCGAAGGGAGCCACGCTCACCCACCGCAACATCCTCAACAACGGCTACTTCGTGACCCGCCTGCAGGGGTTCACGCCCGACGACCGGCTGTGCATCCCCGTGCCCTTCTACCACTGCTTCGGGATGGTCATGGCGAACCTCGGGTGCACGACCCACGGGGCCACGATGGTGATCCCGTCCGACGCCTTCGACCCGACCCACGTCCTCGAGACCGTCGAGGCCGAGCGGTGCACGTCCGTGTACGGGGTGCCGACGATGTTCATCGCCGAGCTCGCCCACCCCGAGTTCGACCGCTTCGACCTGTCGAGCCTGCGCACCGGCGTGATGGCCGGGGCGCCGTGCCCGGTGGAGGTGATGAAGGCGTGCGTCGACCGGATGCACATGGGCGAGGTGACGATCTGCTACGGGATGACCGAGACGTCGCCGGTCTCCACCCAGACGCTCACCGACGACTCACTGCACCACCGCACGGCCACCGTCGGGCGGGCGCACCCCCACGTCGAGATCCGCATCGCCGACCCGAGCAACGGCGAGACCCTGCCGCGGGGCGAGACCGGTGAGTTCTGCACCCGGGGCTACTCGGTGATGCAGGGGTACTGGAACGACGCCGAGCGCACCGCCGAGGCCATCGACGACGACGGCTGGATGCACACCGGCGACCTGGCCGTGATGGCCGAGGACGGGTACGTGAACATCGTCGGGCGGAGCAAGGACATGGTCATCCGCGGCGGCGAGAACGTCTACCCGCGGGAGATCGAGGAGTTCATCTACGCCCATCCCGACGTCGAGGACGTGCAGGTCATCGGGGTCCCCGACGAGCGCTACGGCGAGGAGCTGATGGCGTGGATCCGGCTGCGGCCCGGCGCGACCCTCGAGCCCGAGGCCATCAGGGAGTTCTGCAAGGGCCGGATCGCCCACTTCAAGATCCCCCGCTACGTCCGCTTCGTCGACGCCTTCCCGATGACCGTGACCGGCAAGGTCCAGAAGTTCAAGATGCGCGAGCAGGCGATGGAGGACCTCGGCCTGACGACGGTCGAAACCGCCTGATCCCGACAGAATGCCCGGATGCCCGCCCGCAAGCGAGCCGCCACGCCGCGCCGGCCCCGGCAGTGGGTCGGTCGCCCCTACCCCCTCGGGGCGACGTACGACGGCACGGGCACCAACTTCTCGCTGTTCTCGGGCGTCGCCGAGGCCGTCGAGCTGTGCCTCCTCTCCGGCAACGGCGAGCAGGCCGAGCAGCGCATCGAGCTGACCGAGGTCGACGGCTACTGCTGGCACACCTACCTCCCCGAAATCCGGCCCGGCCAGCGCTACGGCTACCGCGTCCACGGGCCGTGGAACCCGGCCCAGGGCCAGTGGTGCAACCCGGCCAAGCTGCTCCTCGACCCGTACGCCAAGACCGTCGACGGGAGCGTCGACTGGGACCCGGCCTGCTTCGCCTACGACCTCGCCGACCCTGACCAGCCGAACACGGCGGACAGCGCCCCCCACGTCCCGCGGGCGGTGGTCAGCGACCCCTTCTTCGACTGGGCCAACGACCGCCCGCCGGACCACCCGATGCACGAGACGATCATCTACGAGGCCCACGTCCGCGGGATGACCATGCGCCACCCCGAGATCCCCGACGAGCTCCGCGGCACGTACACCGCCCTCGCCCATCCCGCGATCGTCGAACACCTCACCGGCCTCGGCGTCACCTCGATCGAGCTCATGCCGGTGCACCAGTTCGTCCACGACCACCACCTCGTCGAGCGGGGTCGCCGCAACTACTGGGGCTACAACTCGATCGCCTTCCTCGCCCCCCACAACGGCTACACGGCCCGGCCGGACCCCGAACAGCCGGCGCCGCTCCAGCACAACCACGTGCAGGAGTTCAAGACGATGGTGAAGGCACTCCACGCGGCCGACATCGAGGTCATCCTCGACGTCGTCTACAACCACACGGCCGAGGGCAACCACCTCGGGCCGGTGCTGTCGATGAAGGGCATCGACAACCAGGCGTACTACCGCCTCGTCGACGGCGACCCGCGCCACTACCTCGACTTCACCGGCACCGGCAACAGCCTCAACATGCGCAACCCGCACGTGCTCCAACTGATCATGGACAGCCTGCGCTACTGGGTGACCGAGATGCACGTCGACGGCTTCCGGTTCGACCTCGCGTCGACGCTCGCCCGTGAGCTCTACGCCGTCGACCGCCTGTCGGCGTTCTTCGACCTCGTGCAGCAGGACCCCGTCGTGTCCCAGGTCAAGCTCATCGCCGAGCCGTGGGACGTCGGGGAGGGCGGCTACCAGGTCGGCAACTTCCCGCCCCAGTGGTCGGAGTGGAACGGCCGCTACCGGGACACGATCCGTGACTTCTGGCGGGGCGAGCCGGCGACGCTCGCCGAGTTCGGCTACCGCTTCACCGGCAGCTCCGACCTCTACCAGGCCGACAGCCGCCGCCCGACGGCGTCGATCAACTTCGTCACCGCCCACGACGGGTTCACCCTCGCCGACCTCGTCTCGTACAACAACAAACACAACGAGGCCAACGGCGAGGACAACAGGGACGGCGAGTCGCACAACCGCGCGTGGAACTGCGGCGTCGAGGGCCCGACCGACGACCCTGCCGTGATCGCCCTGCGCGACCGCCAGCGCCGCAACCTCGTCACCACCCTCCTCCTCTCCCAGGGAGTGCCCATGCTGCTCGGCGGCGACGAGCTCGGCCGGACCCAACGGGGGAACAACAACGCCTACTGCCAGGACAACGACGTCTCGTGGTACGACTGGGACGACGTCGACGTGGCGTTCGGCGACTGGGTGCGCGACGTCGCGAGGCTGCGCCGGACCCACGCCGTGTTCCGCCGCCGGCGCTGGTTCCAGGGCCGCCGGATCCGTGACACCGAGGACGTCGCCTGGTTCCGCCCGGACGGCGCGCCGATGACCGACGACGACTGGGAGACCGGCTACGCCCGCTCGATCGGGGTGCTCCTCAACGGGGACGCCATCCCCACGTCCGACGCATATGGTGGCCGGATCCTCGACGACAGCTTCTTCCTGATCTTCAACGCCAGCGAGACCGACCTCGCGTGGACGTTGCCAGGCGGCGCGTGGGACCGCGAGTGGACCGTCGAGTTCGACACCAGCCTGACCTCGGCCGCGGGCGATCCGGTCAAAGGCGGCGACACCCTCGATCTCGTCTCCAGGTCGACGGTTGTGCTGCGCGCCCCCGCGACGAAGCCCGACTCGCCCGCCAGGACACGGCGTTGACGGGGTCGGAGCCGCTCCGCCAGCGAGCGGCCGAGCTGGGCGCGGAAGTCTCCTACTGGGACGTCGCCGGCCAACTGCACCACGTCCCGGACTCCACCCTGCGCGCCGCCGTCGACGTGCTCGAGGCCGACGCCGCCGAGGGCGGGAGCCGGCAACTCGAGCCGGTGATCATGGGGCTGCCGGCCCGGGTTCCCGTCGGATCGCTCACCGACGTCGAGCTGACGCTGGCCGACCGCACGACGGTCGAACTGCAAGCGGAACAGGGCACCGTCGCCCTGCCCGCCGACGTCCCGGTGGGCTGCCACCGTCTCGCCGGTTCGGGACCCGGCGGCGACGAGGTGGCCACACTGGTCGTGCCCCCGCTGACGATGCCGTCCGATCCGGGCCTCGGCGGCGGCGTCGGGGTCTTCGTGCCCACGTACGCGCTGTGGGAGGTCAACGCGCCGCTGCCGTCGTTCGGCCAGCTCGGCGCCCTCGTGGCGCGGGCGCCGCGCATCGGGATCGACGTCATCATGACCCTCCCCCTGTACGCCGGGTTCTTCGACGAGCCGTTCGACCCGAGCCCCTACGCGCCGGTGAGCCGCCTGCACTGGAACGAGCTCTACGTCAACGACGCCTCGCTCCCGGCCGCCCCAGTGCCCGTCGAGGGTGAGCTGCTCGACTGGCAGGTGCTCGCCCGGCGGCGCCGGGGTCAGCTGTTGGAGCTGTGCCGCGACCTCGATCCCTATCTGCAGACGGCCGTCGACCGCTTCGTCGCCGACCGGCCGGACGTCGCCGCGTTCGCCCGCTACCGGACCGAGCATCTGGACCCGGGCGACGCCGGGTGGCCGGGCGCGCTCGTCCGGCGCAGCCACGAGGTGGCCCAGTACCTCGCCCACCGCGAGCTCGCCGCCGTGGAGGGCGCGGGCCGGGCGGTACTCGGGCTCGACCTGCCGATCGGCAGCCACCCCGAGGGTTTCGAGACGTGGGCCCACGGCGACCTCTTCGCACCGGGCATGTCGGTCGGCGCCCCGCCGGACGAGTTCTTCGCCGACGGGCAGGACTGGGGCTTCCCGCCACAGCTCCCCGGCGCGGCGCGGCGCAGCGGACACGAGCTGTGGCGCCGGCTCGTCGCTCGGGCCGGCGAACACGCCTCGCTGCTCCGCATCGACCACGTGATGGGCGTGCACCGGCTGTGGTGGATCCCCGCCGGCGCCGGCGCCCGCGACGGTGTCTACGTGCGCTACCCCCGTGAGGAGGTGCTCGCCGTGATCGCCGCGCAGGCAGCGACGACGAACACCACGATCGTCGGCGAGAACCTGGGCACCGTCCCCGACGAGGTCACCGAGGCGATGGAGCGCTGGCACATGCTCGGCATGTTCGAGGAGCAGTTCCTCCTGTACGACCAGGAGGACGGCGACCTCGACGCGATCCCCGCCCGCTCGGTGGCCGGGATCCGGACCCACGACATGCCGGCGTTCGCCGCCGCCTTCACCGGCGACGCGACCGGCGAGGTGTATCGGTACCAGCGGCGGCTCGAGGCCGCGCTCGGACGCCAGATCGGCGAGCGGGCGGCGGACGTGCTCGACGGCGCGCTCGAGCGCCTGGCGGCCAGCGACGCCTACCTCGTCGTCGCCGACCTCGACGACCTCGTCGGCGAGACCGCCCCGCACAACGTGCCCGGGCAGGTGCTCGAGACGACCTGGCGGCGACGGCTGCGCCGCCCGGCGTCGGAAGTCCTGGCGGGCGACGACGTGCGGCGCCGCCTCAAGCTGCTCCGGGCCGGGCGGGAGAAACGATGAGCTCTCCCGTCGGGGAGATGGACCTCTTCCTGTTCAACGAGGGGACGCACCGCCACATCCACCGGTTCCTCGGTGCCCACACCGACGCGACCGGAACGTGGTTCGTGCTGTGGGCTCCCAACGCGGCGAGTGTCGCCGTGTCGGGCGACTTCACCGGCTGGCAGGAGGAGCGTCCGCTCGAGCCGATCGCCACCTCCGGGCTGTGGTCGGCGCACGTCGACGGGGCCCGGTCCGGGCAGTCGTACCGCTACGCGATCACGACCCACGGAGGGGAGCGGATCGAGAAGGCGGATCCGATCGCCGCGGCGACCAACGAACCGCCGTCCACGGCGTCCGTGATCGCCAACCTCGCTTACGAGTGGGGTGACGCCGAGTGGATGGCGGGCCGGGCCGGCCGGCTCGCGCCCGACGCGCCGATCTCGATCTACGAGGTCCATCTCGGCTCGTGGGGACGCCACGTCACAACGGGCCGGCGGTTCCCCCGCTACGTCGACCTCGCCGACCCGCTCGCCGACCACGCCGCCGCCCACGGGTTCACCCACGTCGAGCTGCTCCCGGTGATGGGCCACCCCTTCTACGGATCGTGGGGGTACCAGACGACGTCGTACTTCGCACCGACCGCCCGCTACGGGACGCCGGCCGAGCTGATGGCGATGATCAACCGGCTCCACCAGCGCGGCGTGGGCGTGATCCTCGACTGGGTGCCGTCGCACTTCCCGACGGACGCCCACGGGCTGGCCCGGTTCGACGGGACCCACCTCTACGAGCACGCCGATCCGCGCCAGGGCTTCCATCCCGACTGGACGTCGGCGATCTTCAACTACGGGCGGGCCGAGGTGCGGGCGTTCCTCGTCTCGAGCGCGATCTCATGGCTCGAGCGGTACCACGCCGACGGGCTGCGCATCGACGCCGTCGCGTCGATGCTGTACCTCGACTACTCGCGGCCCGCGGGCCAGTGGGTCCCCAACCGCTACGGCGGGCGGGAGAACCTCGACGCGATCGAGTTCCTCCGCCAGCTCACCACCGCCGTCGCCGAGGAGGCGCCGGGGACGGCGACGTTCGCCGAGGAGTCGACGGCGTGGCCCGGCGTGACCAAGCCGGCGTCCGAGGGCGGGTTGGGCTTCGACTTCAAGTGGGACATGGGGTGGATGCACGACACCCTCCAGTACTTCCGCCGCGACTCGGTGCATCGCCGCTACCACCACGACGAGATCACGTTCCGCAACGTCTACGCCTTCTCCGAGCGCTACGTGCTGCCGCTGTCCCACGACGAAGTGGTCCACGGCAAGGGCTCGCTGCTCGGCAAGATGCCCGGCGACGACTGGCAGCGCTACGCCAACCTGCGCCTGCTGTACGGAGAGATGTGGGCGCAGCCGGGCAAGAAGCTGCTGTTCATGGGGGGCGAATTGGCCGCGCCCGGGGAGTGGAACCACGAGGCGACGCTCGACTGGAACCTCCACGACGCCGAGCCCAACGCGGGGGTGCGCCGGCTCGTCGCCGACCTCAACGCGGTCTACCGGGCCCAGCCGGCGCTGCACCGCAGCGACAGCGAAGCGGCCGGGTTCCACCTCGTCATCGGCGACGACGACACGCACAGCGTGTTCGCCTGGCTGCGCCACGACGCCGACGAAACGGTGCCGATCCTGGTGGTGATCAACGCGACCCCGACGGTGCACTACGGGTACCGGGTCGGCGTGCCCCAGGACGGCCGGTGGGTGGAACTGCTCAACACCGACGCCGAGCCGTACGGCGGGAGCGGGCTGGGCAACCTCGGCGGGATCGTCGCCGAGAAACAGCCGTGGCACGGCTTCCCCTACTCGGTGCCGCTGACGCTGCCGCCGCTGGCCGCCGTCTACCTGACCCCGGGTTAGCCCATCAGGGTGTTGGAGCGCACCCGGGTGTTGGGTGCACCACAGATGGGTCGCCAACACCCGGATGACGGCTACGGCAGGGCGCCGAAGACGCCTCGTTGCTGCAGCCGGCTATAGAACTCCGGCTCGTACGCCTCGCCCGGCGAATCCCGCACGTACTGGTCGAGCGCCTGGGCGTCGGCACCGACGAGGATCCGCCACTCGCCGGCCCGCACGCCATCGAGGATGATCGTCGCCGCCTCGGCCGCGGTGGTCGGGGCGTTGTCCCGGAACCCTTCGGCCACGGTCACCATCAGCTGGCGGATGTCCTCGTCCGACGCCGCCGACAGGTCGATGCCGAGCCGCCCGCCGAAGCGCTCGCGCAACTCGGCCACCTGCTCGTCTTGCAGGTTCTTCGGATCGCGGCCGAAGTAGAGCGCCGAGTTGAACACGATCGAGGTGCCGATGTGACCCGGCATCACCACCGACGCCCGGAGGTGCGGAGCGTTCTGCCGGAAGTCGACGACCAGCGCCTCGGTGAACCCCTTCACGGCGAACTTCGCCGCGCTGTAGGCGGTGTGGGCGCCGGTGCCGAGGCAGGCCCAGAACCCGTTCACGCTGCTCGTGTTCACCACGTGCCCGCCCTGGCTGCGCAGCAGCAGCGGCAGGAACGTGCGGGTGCCGAGGTAGACGCCGCCCCAGCACACGTTGTACACGGCCTCCCACTCGGCCCGCTCGTCGACGATCATGCTCGCCCCGCCACCGATGCCGGCGTTGTTGAACAGCAGGTCGATGTGGTCGGTGGCGTGGGCCGTGGTGACGTGGTCCCGGAAGGCGACCAGCTGGGCTTCGTCGGAGACGTCGGCAACGAACGTCGACACGACCGTGCCGGGCGCGCTCGACTCGTCGGCCAACTCCTGCGTCTCGGCGAGCGCCTCATCGGAGACATCGCACGCGGCGACGTGGCACCCCTCGGCGGCGAGCTGCCGGACCAGTTCGCGGCCCATCCCCGAGCCGCCGCCGGTGACGACGGCGATCTTGCCGGCGAACTGCTCGATGGCCATGGCGGTGCCCTCCTGTCCCTCCTGTCGGTTCGCCGCCGGGGTCAGCGGCGCAGCGACCGATACCAGTCGATCAGGCCGGCCGTGGACGAGTCGTGCGCGCCCGCGTCGGGCGCGTCGCTCGTCATCCCGGTGAGCTCCGGAGTGATCCGGTTCGCCAGCTCCTTGCCCAGCTCGACCCCCCACTGGTCGAAGCTGTCGATCCCCCACACGCATCCCTGGACGAAGACGATGTGCTCGTAGAGGGCGATCAGCTGGCCGAGGACCGACGGCGTGAGCTGGGGGGCGACGATCGTCGTCGTCGGGCGGTCGCCGGCGAACGAGCGCCACGGCTCGTCAGGGTTGTCGCGGCCGAAGGCCAGCGCCTCGGTCTGGGCGATGAGGTTGGCCACGAGGAGGTCGTGGTGCTCCTGGTAGGGGTGGTGGGGGCGGGCGAAGCCGATGAAGTCGGCGGGAACGATCCTCGTGCCCTGGTGGAGCAGCTGGTAGAAGGCGTGCTGGCCGTTGGTGCCGGGCTCGCCCCACACGATCGGCCCGGTGTCGAGCGAGACCGGCGTGCCGTCGAGCCGGACGGACTTGCCGTTGGACTCCATGTCGAGCTGCTGGAGGTAGGCGGGGAAGCGGGCCAGCTCCTCGGCGTACGGCAGCACCGCCCTCGTGGCGCAGCCCAGCACGTTGGAGTTCCAGACGCCGATCATGCCGAGGACGACGGGGGCGTTGGTGGCGATCGGGACGGTGCGGAAGTGCTCGTCGACGACGTGGAAGCCGGCGAGGAAGTCGGCGAAGGCGTCGCGCCCGATGGCGATCATCAGAGCCAGCCCGATCGCCGAGTCGACGGAGTAGCGACCGCCGACCCAGTCCCAGAACCCGAACATGTTGGCGGTGTCGATGCCGAAGGCGGCGACGCCCTCTCGGTTCGTGCTCACGGCGACGAAGTGGAGGGCCACGGCCTCGTCCCCGAGCGCCCGGGTGACCCACGCCCGCGCCGTGCGGGCGTTGGTGAGGGTCTCGACCGTGGTGAAGGTCTTGGAGGAGACGATGAACAGGGTCTCGGCCGGGTCGATCCCGGCGAGCGCGCCGGCGATGTCGGCGCCGTCGACGTTGGAGACGAAGCGGGTGGTGATCTCCGGGTGGCGGTAGGCGTCGAGGGCCCGGGCGGCCATCGCCGGGCCGAGGTCGGATCCGCCGATCCCGATGTTGATCACGGTGCGGATGCGCCGGCCGGTGGCGCCGGTCCACTCGCCGCTGCGGACCTGCTCGCAGAACGCACCCATCCGGTCGAGCACGGCGTGGACGTCGGGGACGACGTTGTGGCCGCCGGTGGTCACGACGGCGCCCTTGGGCGCCCGGAGCGCGGTGTGGAGCACGGCGCGGCGTTCGGACGTGTTGATCGGGACGCCGCCGAACATCGCGTCCCGGCGGGCCGTCACGCCGGCGGCGCGGGCCACGTCGATGAGCGCCGCCAGGATGGCGTCGTCGACCCGCTGCTTGGCGTAGTCGATGCGCAGGTCGCCAACCTCGAGCACGTAGCGAAGGCCGCGGTCGGGGTCGTCGGCGAAGAGGTCGCGCAGGTGGTCGGGCGGGGCCAGTGCGGTCAGGGCCTGCCAGGCCGGCGAGGTGGTGACGTCGTGCGGACTCGTCCCGGTGTCGACGGCGTCCACGGGGTGGGACGCTAGCCCTGGAGTTGGGCTGACGCGGCGGAGTCGAGCACCACGACCGTGCCGGAGCGGGCGACCCCGCTGATGGGCAGCCGGGCGCCGAGCGGGTGGTGGTTCAGCCAGGCGGCGACGGCAGGCGCCTTGTCGGCGCCGGTGATCAGGACGACCCGGCTGCGAGCGCGGTTCACGGCGGGCGGCGTCAGGGTCATCCGCACCCACCCGTTGAACTCGCCGCACAGGTCGACGGGCTTGGTGCTGTCGACCACCGGATCGCCCGGCGGCCACGAGGCGGTGTGCCCGTCGGGTCCCATGCCGAGATGGACGACGTCGAAGCGCTCGGGCAGCGCGGCGGCGTACCGGGCGGCGGCGCGGCGAAGGTCGCGGGCGGTGACCGGCATCAGGTGGTGGCGGCCGGGCAGCCCGGCGAGTTGGTTGGCGTTGCGGTCGGCGTGGCCGTCGGGGGCGACCCGTTCGTCGACCTGCCAGACGTCGACGCGGTCCCACGGGAGGTCGTGGGCGGCGAGAGCGGCCAGCATGGGTGGGGCCGTCGACCCCCCGGATACGGCGAGCGCGGCTGAGCCCCGTCGGCGAACGGCACCGACGAGCCGCCGCGCGATCGAGGAGGCGACCCAGGCCGGAGCGTCTTCCGAGATACGAACTTGGATCGCCTCATTCAACTGCATCATCGAGGGTGTTCGACGGGGAGAGTCCCGACGGAAACCCTCGGATGCTCGGGACGCGCACCCCCTCCCTATGGTTGAACTTGCCGACACCCCTCGACCACTCAGATCGCGAGGAGGAGTGTCCGTGTCCGATCTCACCCCGGAGGCGGTCGCCTGGTTGAACGACCATCACGGCGTCATCACGACCGCCCAGCTCAGAAGTTGCGGGGTCTGCGGTCGACGGTCCTCACGGCTCGTCGCCGCTGGCGTGCTGCGCCACGCCCACAAGCGGGTCTTCGTGATCGCATCGAGTCCGCCCACGATCGAACAGCGGTGCGTCGCGCTCAGCTGTGCTCACCCGTCGGGGTTCGTCACCGGTCCAACCGCCGGAGTGATGCTCAAGCTGCGCCGGATGCCTCCCGCGCTCCGCTTCACTTCTCGGTGCGCCACGGACGTTCGACTCGACGTCACGCCCGGCGTCTGCTTCCGACAGACCACGTCGCTGCCGCGACGCCGACCGCACTCATCGCGACCACGGGATCGTCACGGCCTCCTACACCCGACTCGCGTTCGACCTTGCGGCCGACCTCCAATCGCTCGACCACCTGTCGGTGTTGCAGCAACTGCTCCACGAGCGAAAGGTCACGCTGGAACAACTCGTCGCCATCGAACGACGGCTCGGCCATCCTGCGCGGCCAGGGAGCGGGCGTTCCGGCGAAATCTCGAACGACTCGACGACTCGGCGCCGAACGAGTCACACCCTGAGGTCGAGCTCGTCGGAAGCATTGCGATCGCGTGGTGTCCCGATCGAGCATCAGACGCGGCTGGTGCGTGGTTCGAACGGACGCACTGCGCGCGTCGATCTCGCCGTGCCGGCGATCCGCTGGGGCATCGAGCTCGACATCCACCCGGAGCATCGAACGTTCGAGGGCCAGGCCAACGGCGCCGTCCGCACCCGTGACCTGCATCGTCACTCCTGGCAGATCGAGCCGGTGACTGAGCACGACATGGAGCAAGTGGATGCGCTCGCCGATGAACTTGCGCGTTGTACCACGCCCGCCTGCGGCATTCGAGGGTTTCACGCGGGCCTGTCCCGCACGAAACCCTCGGATGGCGCATCCAACACCTCGGATGAGCCGAACGTCAGATCGTGGGGACCTCGGTGTGGCGGCCGAAGACGTCGGCGAGGGCCTTCATCGTCTCGCCGAGGGTGGCGTAGGTGTTCGCCGCATCGATCAGCGCCGGCATCAGGTTGACGTCGGGGTCGGCGGCCAGCGTCCGCAGCCGGGCGAGCGCCTCGTCGACCGCCCGCTGATCCCGCTCCTCGCGCACCTTCTCCAGCCGCTTGAGCTGGCGGGTCTCGTCCTCGTTGGTGATCTGGAGGAGGTCGAGCGTGTTGTCCTCGCTCCCCTCGGTGAACCGGTTCACCCCGACGACGGTCCGCCGCCCCTCGTTGAACGCCCGCTCCAGCTCATACGCCGAGTCGGCGATGCGGCCCTGGAACCAGTTGTCCTCGATCCCCCGGATGCACCCCTCCAGCATCGACCCGCCGCCGAGCTCCTCGAGATAGGCGAACATCTCCTCCGCCCGCCGCTCCATCTCGTCGGTCAGCTCCTCGACGAACCACGACCCGCCCAACGGGTCGGCCACGTGCGCCACGTTGGTCTCGTGCCCGATGATCTGCTGCGTCCGCAGGGCGATCCGCGCCGCCTTCTCGGTCGGCAGCGCCAGCGCCTCGTCCATCGAGTTGGTGTGCAGCGACTGGGTCCCGCCCAGCACCCCCGCCAGCGCCTCGATCGCCGTGCGCACGATGTTGATCTCCGCCTGCTGGGCGGTCAGCGACACCCCCGCGGTCTGGGTGTGGAACCGCAACTGCAGCGACCGCTCCGCCGTCGCCCCGTAGCGCTCCCGCATCCACCGCGCCCAGATCCGTCGGGCCGCCCGGTACTTGGCGATCTCCTCGAAGAAGTCGATGTGGGCGTTGAAGAAGAAGCTCAGCCGCGGGGCGAACGCGTCCACCGGCAGCCCGGCCTGCAACGCCAGCTCGACGTAGGCGAACCCGTTCGCCAGCGTGAACGCCAGCTCCTCCGCGGCCGTCGAGCCCGCCTCCCGGATGTGGTAGCCGGAGATCGACACCGAGTGCCACCGCGGCATCTCCGCCGCGGTGAACGCGATCGTGTCCCGCACCAACCGCATCGACGGCCGCGGCGGGAACACGAACTCCTTCTGCGCCTGGTACTCCTTCAAGATGTCGTTCTGCAGCGTCCCACCCAACCGAGCACGCTCGATCCCCGCCTTCTCCGCCTGGGCGACGAACATCGCCAGGATCACCGCCGCCGGCGAGTTGATCGTCATCGACGTCGTGATCGACCCGACGTCCAACCCCCGATAGAGGTCCTCCATGTCGGCCAGGCTGTCGATCGCCACCCCGCACCGCCCCACCTCACCCAGCGCCATCGGGTCGTCGGAGTCGATCCCCAACAGCGTCGGCATGTCGAACGCGGTCGACAACCCGTCGCCGCCCGCCCGGATGATCTCTTTGAACCGCCAGTTGGTGTCTTCGGCGGTGCCGAACCCGGCGAACATCCGCATCGTCCACAACTTCGACCGGTACATCGACGCGTACGGTCCGCGGGTGTACGGATACACGCCGGGGAACTCACCGTCGTCGGGGCCGTACACCGGTTCCAGCGGGATCCCCGACATCGTCGTGAACTGGGCTTCCCGCAGCTTCACCGCCTTGTAGGCCTCCTGCCACTGCTGTCGCGGATCACTGGTCGCCATGTCCCAATGATACTTGGACGTCCAAGTAACGGCGATGCGAAAGCGTCTCAGGCGAAGTCGCCGGACGCCCGCCGCAGCCGGCGGAGGATCCGGTACAGCGTGCGGAGCTCCCGTTCGTCCAGCGGCAACGTCGAGAACACCGTGGCGTTGAGGGCCGTCGTCGCCCGATCGGCGAGAGCCCGGCCGGCGTCGGTCAGCTCGGCCAGTACGCCCCGTCCATCGGCGGGGTTGGGACGCCGGACCACGTAGCCGTCGCGCTCGAGCCGGTCGACGGCGTTGGTGACGCTCGCCGGGTGCACCTGGAGGCGCTCGCCCATCTTGCCGACCGGCAGCGATCCTCCGCGGCTGAATCCGAGCAGCATCAGGACCTCGTAACGGGCGAAGGTCAGCCCGAGCGGCTGAAGCACGGCCTCGACGTCGCGCAGCATGATCTGCTGCACCCGCATCACCGACGTGACCGCGGCCATCCCTGCCGTCGCCTCGTTCCACCCGCGGCCGGTCCAGTTCTCCGCCGCCAGGTCGATCGGGTCGCGTCGCAATGGGCGGTTCACAGGCACACGGCGACGGTACCTGCAGGCAATCGTCCCCGGTTCGGCCCGAGCCCTCGCGGGTAGCCTCGTCCCGCAGCACGAACGAGGAGAATCCATGCGTCGCTACGTCATCCCCGCCCTCGCCGGACTCGCGCTGGTCGGCGTCGCCGCCTGCTCGCCCGATTCCGGTGACTTCAAGGACGACGCCGAAGGCTTCATCGAGGAGGACGACGGTGACGTCGAGTCACAGCTGGGGGTCGCTCTCTCCGATGCCAGCTGCGAGGACCCGGCGTCGAGCGACGTGGGCTCGACATTCGCCTGCACGGCCGTCGGCGAGGACGGCACCGTCTACGACTTCACCGTCGAGATCACGGGCGACAACCGGTACGAGGTCGGTGGCGGCACGCCATCGACCGGCAGCACACCGCCGACCGGCAGCGTTCCGCCGGGCACCGGGGACACCGGGGGCACCGTCCCGGCGACCACCGCGGGCTGACTTCGGATCAGCTCGTCAACAGGGTCCCGGCGAAGAACCGCTGGAGGGCGTCGACGGCGGCCGCGTGGCGCCGGGCGTCGCCGGTGATCGCGGAGAGCCGGGCGAGCCCCGACACCACCGCGTTGAGCAGGTCCTCCACCGCCCGCTGGTCCACGTCCGAGCGGAGCTCACCCCGCCGCGCGGCCTGGGACACGAGCCGACGGAAGAACTCGTTGTTGCGCCGCCGCAGCGGGCGCAGCAACGGCTTCAGCTCGGGGTGGCGCTCGGAGTCACCGGCGACGCCGATGACGAACGCCGGCAGCAGCGGGTCCTCGCGGTTGAGCTTGGCGGCCGCCTCGAGGACGGCGGCGTACTGGCCGAACAGCGTGCTGTGGTCGGCGACCGCCTGCTCGAACGCCGAGAACACCTTGTCGAACACGACCTCGTAGACGGCGGCATAGAGCTCGGCCTTGGACGAGAAGTAGTGGTAGATCGCCCCGCTCGTGATCCCGCTCGCCTTGGCGATCGTGCGGTTGGACGTCGCGTCGTAGCCGTTCTTGGCGAACAGCTCCTGGGCGACGCGCAGGAGGCGCAAGCGGGTCTCGGCGGAGTCCTGATCACGTGGGCGCCCACGGGGGCGGGGTGCGTCGACAACCGGGGCCCCACCCATCGACGGTGACGTTAGCCCTGTGGCCGCGGTCGACCCGAGCCGGGGCTACGCCGCGGCGACCTCGTCGGGCTTGCACACCCGACAAGGAGCGAGCCCCGCGGCAACCGCGTCGGAGCGCGACATCGCCACGGCCTCCGCCTGGCCGGCGACCAGCGTGCAAGCCGGACGGTGGTAGCTCTCGGCCCCCGTGAGCACGGTGTCGTCGCCGGCTCCGGAGTCGGCGGCCACCGCAGCCGCATCCGTCGCCGCCCCCGCCGCCGGGGCACCCCGCTCGATCGCCGCCCGCAGGTCCTCGATCGCCCCGCGCAGCTCGACGCGGTCGGTGCGCAGGCTGTGGGCGACGATCAACGCCGCGCCGAGCACCACCAACCCGAGCCCGGCGATGCCGCCCGACACGATGTACGGGATCTGCGCCGTCTCGGTGTCCTTCGACGCCGTCCCGTTCCACCCGAGGAAGATGAGGACGAAGCCGGCGATGCAGTAGGCGATGCCGAGCAGGCCGCCCAGCTTGACCCATTGGTTTTTCATCCGTGGTCACCTCCTGAGGACCCGAGGTACGTCTCGCGCAGGTCGGCATGGCGGATCTCGTCGCCGACACCGGAGAAGATGAGCGTCCCCTTCTCCATGATCAGCGCCCGGTCGGCGTACGGCAGCACCCCGACGTTCTGCTCGACGATGATCACCGTGACGCCGTCTTCGTTGATCCGCTTGACGACTTGGAACACCGTCTTGGCCAACGCCGGGCTCAGCCCCAACGACGCCTCGTCGATGAGCAGCAGCCGGGGGTTGGACATCAGCGCCCGCCCGATGGCGAGCATCTGCTGCTCGCCGCCCGACAGCGTGCCCGCCATCTGGTCGGCCCGCTCCGCCAACCGCGGGAAGTACTCGAAGACGAGCTCGCGGCGCTGGGCCATCTCCCCGCGGAGCCGCCGTCGCGACCACGCGCCGAGCCGCAGGTTGTGCGACACGCTCAGCGCGGGGAACACCCGGCGCCCCTCGGGCACCATCGCGATCCCGGCCCGCACGAGCTGCGCCGGGGACCGGCCGGAGATGTCGCGCCCGTCGAACCTGATCGCCCCGGCGTCCGGCGTGAGCATGCCGGCGATGGTCGACACGGTCGTCGTCTTGCCCGCCCCGTTGAGGCCGAACAGCACCGCCGTCTCGCCCTCCTCGACGGCGAACCCGATGCCCATCAGCACCGGAAAGCCGTAGCCCACCCGCAGGCCGTCGACCTCGAGCAGCGCCATCAGCTCTCCACCAACGAGTCGAGCTGGGCTTCGAGGGCGACGGCGGCCGGGTCGGGATCCTCGCCGAGGTAGGCGGCGACGACCTGGGGATGGCGACGCACGTCCTCCGGCGCGCCGTGCGTGACGAGCTGCCCGAAGTCGAGGCAGTACACGTAGTCGCACACCCGGACCACGAGGGGCACGTGGTGTTCGATCATCACGATCGCCAGTCCGAACTCGCGGCGCAGCTCGAGCAGCGTGTCGCCGAGCTGGTGGGCCTCCTCCGGCCCCATCCCCGACGACGGCTCGTCGAGCAGGAGCACCATCGGATCGGTGGCCAGCACGGTGGCGATCTCCACCCGCTTGAGCGTGCCGTACGGGAGCCCGGCGACCTGGGTGTCGAGGAGGTCGCCGAGCCCGAGCGCGTCGGCCAGCGCGTCGGCCTTGGCCCGCAGCAGGCGCTCGGAGGCGAGCGATGCCCGGCTCCCCATCACCCCGGCGAGGGCGCCGTAGTCGGCCTGCAGGTACTGGGCCGTGATCAGGTTGTCGCGCACCGTCGCCCCCTTGACGAGGCCGACGTTCTGGAACGTGCGCCCGAGCCCGAGCGCGGCCCGCTCGTGGACCGGCATCCGCGTCACGTCGTGACCCCGGAACCGGATGCGACCCGTGTCCGGTTTGTAGAAGCCGGTGATCATGTTGAACAGGGTCGTCTTGCCGGCGCCGTTGGGGCCGATCACGCCGACGATCTCCCACTCGCCGACGGCAATGCTCACGTCGAGGTTCGCCTGTACGCCGCCGAACCGGATCGACAGGTCGTGCGTCTCAAGCACGGACATCGGTGATCTGCACCTCCTTCAGTCCGCGGTCGTGAGGGTCGAAGCGGCGGCCACCGAGCCACCGGACGATGGGGCGGATCTGCTGCCCGATCCCGCCCGGGAACATCGTCAACGTGATCAGCAGCAGCAGCGGTCCGATGACGAGCGGGGCGATCTCCGGCGTGAGGTCGTACGGTCCCGGGATCGCCGCCAGCGCCGTGTCCACGCCGGGGATCTGCTCGATCAGGTGGGGCAGGAGGGCGAAGAACGCACCGCCGATCACCAGCCCGACCCGGCTGCGCAAACCGCCGACGACGGTCATGATCACGAACACGAGGGCGAGGCGGAAGTTCCACACGTCGGGCGACACGAACGTGTCGTTGTGGGCGATCAGCGCCCCGGCGACGCCGGCGAACACCCCGGACAGGACGAAGGCGAAGAACGCCGCCATGCGGACGTTGATCCCGAACGTCGCCGCCACGCGCGGGTTCTCCCGCAGGGCGAGGAGCGAGCGGCCCGCCTTGCTCCGCATCATCCGCCAGTCGAAGTACAGCACGATGGCGAGGAACGCGAGGCACAGGTAGTAGTACCGCCACTCGGTGTCGAACCACTGCGGCTTGGGCGCCGGCTGGCCGGCCCCGCCGCCGGTGAGCTCCTCGATCTGGAAGATGTTCTGCTCGGCGACGAGTCCGTAGGAGAGCGTGACGAGGGCGAAGTACAGGCCGCGGACGCGTAGCGACACGCCGCCGAGCACCAGCGCCTGGGCACCCCCGACGGCGGCAGCGGCGAACACTCCGACCCAGAACGACTGGCCCTGCACGGTGACCATGTACGCCGACGTGAACGCGCCGACGCCGACGAACGCCTGGTGACCGAGCGAGATCTGCCCGATGTAGCCGAGCAGCACGTTCAGGGAGAGCGCCACGATGCCGTAGCAGGCGGCCGTCGTGAACTGGATCAGGTCGGTGGCCGGCTGGGACAGCGGGTAGACGAGCACGAGGTAGGCGACGCCCGCCCAGACGACGCCGCGCAGCGCCCACCCCGCCACCGTCGGCCGGAACGGCCCCGCCGCGGCGCGGGTCCCGGCCAGCTCCGTCGTCGCCGCGACGACCGCCATCAGGCCCGCCTTCCGAGGAGGCCCTGGGGCCGCACGAGGAGCACGGCGAGCAGCACGCAGAACGTGACGAGGGTGCTCGGCGTGCCGGGAATGTCCTGGAAGATCTCGGCGCTCGTCGACACCGACTGGATGACGCCGATCAGGATCCCCCCGACGAACGCGCCCGGCAGGCTCGTCATCCCGCCGAGCACGGCGGCGGTGAACGCCGGGATGAGGTAGTTGGCGGTCATGAAGCCCGGCCCGAAGCTGCCCGGCTCGTCGGGGACGATGATCAGCGCAGCGAGCCCGCCGAGAAGGGCGGCGAGCACCCAGACGAACGTCGACAGCCGGCGCACGCTGATCCCGACCAGCTCGGTGGCCGTGGGCTCCTGGCTGGCGCCGAGGATCGCCAGCCCGAGGTTGGTGCGGGTGAAGAACAGTCCGAGCAGGATGGCGAGAACGACGAGCACGCCGACGAGGAGCAGCCGCTGGTCGGAGATCTGGCGCCCGAGCACCTCGACGCGGTCGACCGTGCCGAACAGCTTGGCGACCGACCTCGCCTGGGCACCCGTGTACCAGATCTGGACGCCGATGGCGAGCAGCGCAACTCCGGCCGTGGCGACGAGGAGGATCACGCGCGGCGCGTTGAACAGCGGCCGGATGACGATGCGCTCGGTCAGGAAGCCCATCAGCGCGGCGACGACGAGGGCGCCGAGCAGGGCGAGCCAGTAGCTGGTCTCGAAGTCGAGCAGGTAGAGCGCGTAGAGGGCGACGGTGCCGAACTCGCCCTGAGCGAAGTTGAACACCCCGCTCGACTTGTAGATCAGCACGAGACCGAGGGCGACCATGCCGTACGCCGCGCCGGTCGTGATCCCGATGACGAGCGACTCCTTCTCGCCCGTCGCCAGCAGCACGACGACGACGGCGACCGAGAGCACGACAGCGACGACCACCCCGAGGCGCTGGCGCAGCAGGTCGAGCATGCCGTTAGCCGGCTTCGACGAACTCGGCGCCGCTCACGTACTGCTTGATGTCGCAGTCCGCCGTGAGCAGGTAGGCCCCCGTCCCGCCGAAGTGGTCTTCGGCGGTGTACCGCAGCGGCGCGTAGATCCCGTTGTCGAACTCGGGCGTGGTGACCAGCGCGTTCATGAACGCGGCCCGCCCGAGCTCGGGACCGGTGGCCTCGAGCATCAGCGCGATCGCCTTGTTCAACGACCACAGCTGGAGCCCGACGTCATCCGCCTCGGCGCCACCGGCGTACTCGGCGTAGGCCGGTTCGAAGTCCGGATCGAGCTCGTTGATCGCGTCGAGGCCGGACACCGGGGAGTAGAACTCGCCGGTGCTCACGTTCGGGCACCCGACCGCGGTGACGGCGTTGAGCCCGCTGGTGATTCCGGGGCCGATCCACACTGGCGCGTAGCTCTGGCTCGCCGCGCCGGGCGCGAGGCCGAGGACGTAGACGACCGGAGAGGTGAGCACGATCACCGCCTCGACTCCGGAGTTCTTCAGCTCCTGGGCGACGGTGGCCGACTCAGCCGGCGAGGCGTCCTTGTTGATCCGGTTCTCGTACGCGATGGCGACGCCGGCCTCGTCGGCGGCGGCCGTCAAGGCGGTGTAGGCATCCGCGAACGACGGCGTGTCGGCGACGACGAGCCCCACCTCGGTGAAGCCCTGTTCCTGGAGCTGGGCGATGATCAGCGGAGCCTGCTCGGCGTAGGTGAGCGACGTGGCGAAGTACGTGTCGAGGCCGGCGAGGCCGTCCTCGTTCACCCCCGACGACAGATACGGGATCCCGTTCTCGTTGGCGTACTGCGCGCACGCCGTGATCTGGTCGGCGCCGCCTCCGCCGACGAGGAGGAAGGCGCCTTCCTGCTCGACCATCTCGCGGCAGACCCGCACCGCGTTCTGCGGGTTGAACTGGTCGTCCCGGAAGACGACCCGGACCGTCCGGCCGGCGAGCGCTTCGGGGTCGGTGGCGGCGAGGAACTGCCAGTAGATGTCCTTGCCGATGTCGAAGCTCTCCTGCGGGATCGGTGACGCGCCGGTGACCGGCGCGTGGATCCCGATCACGATCTCGTCGTCGGTCACCCCGGCGGTGTCGTTGGGACCGGGCTCGTACGGACCGGCCGGCGCCTCGGTCGTCGGCGGCGCCGCCGTCGAACCCGGCGCGCTCCCAGTGCCCGGGGTGGTGGAGCCGGTGGTCGCGCCGGGTGCCGTCGATCCCGTCGACGGCGCGCTCGAAGCCGGCGCGGCAGGCGACGTCGACGCCGGCGGGGCGGCGGTCGCCGGCCCGGGCTCGCCTCCACCCGACCCCGCGACACCGGCCTTCTGGCCGCAGGCGGCGGCGAGCAGGAGGGCCGGGGCGAGCCAGATCACGCGTGCTCGGCTCACGGTAGGTCCTCCTTCTCCGCGGCGCGGCGCTCGAGCGAGGAACTCACCCCGCGGCCACCGGTGCGCCGCGGCGGCTCGCCGAGCGGGCCGACGACGAGCGCGGTGACGAGGGCGAGGACCAGCACGAGCGGGATCAACAGCCAGACCGTCCATGACCAGTCGCCGACGAGATCGCCGGCCGCCGCGACGAGGGTCGTGACCATTTGCGGGTGCATGGTAGTTGGCGCCGCGACGGCCGGATTCACGGGCAGACTGCTGTGGTGACGACGGACTCGCCTCCCTCCGACGACGAGCTCGTCGACGGCGGGACCGGCGCCGGCGACGTCGACGAGAGTGATGTCGTCGTCCTGTCGTGGTGGCAGAACCCGATCAACATCATCACGATGGTGGTCGCAACCGCCCTCGTCGCCGGGATGATCGGGTGGCTCATCGCCGACGCCGGTGCCGAGCCGGACGCCAACGACGTCGACGTCGGATTCCTCCAGGACATGCGGGACCATCACGACCAGGCGATCCAGATGAGCCTGATCTACCTGACGCGGCCGGACACCGCGCCCGGGCTCCGGACCGTCGCCCGGAGCGTGCTCGTCGGCCAGGGCGTCGACGTCGGCCGGATGATCCAGCTGCTGCGCGACCTCGACGCACCCGAGGCGGCCGACTCCGACGAGGCGATGGCCTGGATGGGCATGCCCACGCCCCGCGACCAGATGCTCGGCATGGCGACCGAGGAGCAGCTCGAGCAGCTCGGCGCGGCGAGCGGCGCCGACGCCGACCGGCTGTTCGTCGAGCTGATGAGCGCCCATCACCAGGGCGGGATCCACATGGCCGAGTTCGCCGCGACCGAGGCCGGCAACGAAGAGGTCAGGGAGATGGCCGCGTCCCTGGCCGACAGCCAGGCCGACGAGATCCTGGAGCTACAGGGCCAGCTGGAGTAAGAACCCCGTGAGAGCTCGGCCCGCCGGGCCGACACCACGACGGTGCACGTACACTCGGTCCAGGTGACCCCCCGAGTACTCCTGGTCGCGGGCGTGGCGTCGTTGGCCCTCGTGGCGTGCTCGGCGGAGCCGGGTGTCGTCACCGGCGGGGCGCAGCAGTCGCCGACAGGTGCGCTGACACCCGGTCCCCCCTCGACCACCGACACGACCACGCCGGACGAGACGGCCCCCGGCGACACGACGCCGGGCGACACGACGCCATCCACCGAGCCGCCCGGGTCGTCCGCACCCGACCCGACGACGACGCCGATCGAGGACCTGATCAACGAGGGCGACGCCAAGCCGGACCGGGACTACGACGACTTCCTACTCCTCGCCATCGACGACATCCAGCGGTGGTGGTCCGAGCAGTACCCGGCGCTGTACGGCGATGAGTTCGTCCCCCTGCGCGGCGGGGTGTACGCCGCCTATCCCGAGCGCACGGACCCGATCCCCGGGTGCGGCCCGACCACCGAGACCACCTACGAGCAGATCACCGAGTTCGCCGCCTTCTACTGCCCCGACGGCGACTTCCTCGTCTACGACGACGGCGAGGACGGGGTCCTCTTCTCGCTGACCGAGGAGTTCGGTCCGACGATCCTCGGCGTCGTGATGGCCCACGAGTTCGGCCACGCCATCCAGGCCCGGTCCGGGGTGCTGCGGCGCGACCTCGCCACGATCGTCACCGAGCAGCAGGCCGACTGCTTCGCCGGAGCCTGGGTCGCGCACGCCGTGAGCGGAGAGTCCGACACCCTCCAGTTCACCGACGACGACGTCCGCATCGGGCTGGTGGCGATGATCACTGTGCGGGACCCGATCGGGGTCGACCAGTTCTCCGAGGGTGGGCACGGCTCGGCGTTCGACCGGGTCGGGGCGTTCCAGGTCGGCTTCACCGACGGCGTCGAGCGTTGTGCCCAGCTGGTCGACGATCCGCTCCCGCTCGCCCCCAACGTGCTCCAGCCCGACAGCAACCCCGCGGGCAACTCGACATTCGGCTATGCCGACGACGAGATCGTCGGCCTGATCACCAACGACCTCAACGAGTTCTGGCCCCCGGCGGTGGCGGCGGACGGCGGCGAACTGCCGAGCCTCACCGTCGTGCCGATCGAGTCGGCCAATGAGATCGAGTGCGAGGACCCGGCCGGCGAAATCGCGACCGGCGCGGTGTACTGCGCCGCCACCCAACAGGTGTACCTCGACGAGCCCTTCGCCGTGCAGCTCTACGAGCGCTTCGGCGACTTCGTCGTCGGCTATGTGCTCGGCGGCGCGTGGAGCGAGGCGGTCCAGCAGGCGCTCGGCAGCTCGCTGACCGGTGAGGACCGGGCGCTGCTCTCGGACTGCCTCACCGGGGCGTGGGCGTCGGACCTCATCCCGGACGCCCGAGGGAACACCGCCCGCAACAACGCCGAGATCGAGGCCGGCGACCTCGACGAGGCGATCCGCACCGCCCTGGTCGTCGGCGACGAGTCCTCCACCGCCGATGTGCTCGGCAGCGGCTTCGAGAAGATCGCCAGCTTCCGCGAGGGCGTTCTCGGCGGCATCGAGGCCTGCACCGACCAGCTCCCCGACTGAAGCGACCTCAGACGCGGCACGGCCCGGCCGAACTGTGACCGGAGCGGGGGACATCGGCCCGGAGCGGTCATAGTTCGCGGCTGGCGCTTGCCCATATCGTCCGGGTCATGGACGTGGTTCGCGACGAGCTCGCCGACGATCCGACGATCGACATCACCACGACCGGTCGCCGATCAGGGCAGCCACGTCGGATCGAGATCTGGATGCTCGACGTCGACGGGCGCTTCTTCATCACCGGGACCCCGGGACGGCGCGACTGGCTGGCCAACCTGCGCGCCGATCCGCACCTCGTCGTCCACCTCAAGCGACGGGCGCGCCTGGACCTCGACGCACGCGCCGAGGCGGTCACCGACTCGGCGACCCGCCGCGAGGTCCTCGAGCACCTGTCCGCCCGGTGGTACCGGAGCCAGGCGCCCGTCGACGAGCTCGTCGCCACGTCGCCCATGGTCGAGGTCACGTTCGAGCCACCCGCCACGACCACGTAGCGGCAGGACGCGAACCGAACGCGGCTCCGCGACGTATTGATTCGCGTGAAGGGCCGCGTGCTCAGGCTCGGTGGCGCCCTCGCCCTGGCAATCGCCGGGCTGGTCCACCTCGACCTCTACTTCGGCGGTTACCGCAGCGCCGGGTCGGAGCCGAACTTCGGTCGTGCGATCCTCCTCAACGCGATCATCTCCGCCGTCCTCGCCGTGGCGATCGCCGCCCGGCGCGAGTGGTACGTCCGCCTTGCCGGGATCGTCTTCGCCGCGCTCACGCTCACCGCGTTCACCTACACCCACACCGAGCACACCTTCCTCGGCTTCCAGGGTCGAGGACTCGACCCCTCGCCGCAGGCGGAGATCGTCCTGGTCGCCGAGATCGCCGCGATCCTCCTGCTCGCCGCCACGTTCATCCCCGCGGTCGCCGAGACGGACGAGTCGTGGGGCACCGGGTTCCTCGGCGCCGCCACGGCCGTGACCGCCGTCGGGTTCGTCGCCCTCGGCGCCGTGTGGGCCGGCGACGACGGGAACGACACGGCGGCCGAGGCAACGGCCGCCGCCGACGCCGCGGCGACCTCGGTCACGATCGCCGACTTCGCGTTCGCCCCCCAGACGCTGACCGTCCCCAGCGGCACGACGGTCACGTGGACCAACGCGGACGGCGTCGGCCACAGCATCCTGAGTGACTCGTTCGGCAGCGAGACCTTCGACGGCGGAGCGACGTTCAGCTACACGTTCGACACGCCGGGCGAGTACACGTACGCGTGCGGACTCCACCCCTCGATGACGGGGACGATCGTCGTCACGTAATTGCGTTCCCCGGCCACGCCACATACTGCCTGCGCAGTTGCTGGCCACTCGCTCGCTGGCGCTCACTCGCTCGCATTGGTAAGGGTGCTCCAGTGACCGGGACCGGCGGCCCGCCGGCTCGGGCGGGTGTGCCACCAGTCGGGCCCGTGCGGGTCGTCGCACTCGAGCTGGGCCCGGTCCCAATCGGCGAGGCCGGCCGCGGCGGCGTGGGTCGACTCGAGGAAGGCGAGCAGGGTGGCGTCGGGATCGGCGGCCGCGGCCACCGCGGCATACGGCAGCACGAACTCACCGAGCTCGTCGAGCCAGAACGCCTCGGCGGGCTCGATCGCGGCGCCGGCGAAGCCGTCCGGAGTCGGGTAGGCGTAGGAGTAGAAGACCGGGGTCGGCGCCGCGCGCACCCCCGGCCAGAACCCGGCGCTGGTGACCTCGTGCGAGTACGCCTCGCGGGCGACGTCCTCGGGCATGTTGGGGATCCCCCCGCCGTGCGGGGGTGCGGTGCGCCCCGAGAACCGGGTGACGGCGAGGTCGAAGCCGCCCCAGAAGAAGTGCACCGGGCTGGCCTTGCCCCAGTACCCGGCGCGGAACCGGGTGAACACCCGCTCCGCCTGCAGCGTCGCCCGCCAGAACGCGTGGATGTGCTCGGGCCGGTAGCTGGCGTGGACGGTGTCGTCGGGGAACGGCACCGCATCGGCGATCTCGTTCGGCATCGGGTTGATCGCCACGGGCATGGCGACCGAGGCCATGGCGTCGAGCACGGCGGCGTGGAAGTCGGCGACGGTCATCGGGACCAGCTCGAGGCGGCGCCGGTCGCCGCGGCTCGTGACGAGGTCGAGGTGGTGCTCGACGAAGTCGAACGACCACTCGAAGGCCTCGGTGCCGTACGGGACGAGCGAGGTCCGCAGCCCGGACGGCGACACGTAGAGGGTCACGCTCCACGAGTGGTTGATCCACGGCGAGGAAACCATGCGCACCTTGCCGACGACCTGGGTCCACAGGTGCACCGTGTCCAGCGTGTCGAACCACTCGTCACTCGGCAGGTCCGGCCATCCCGGCATCTCGCCTCCTCTCCGTCGACGACCCGCCCGGCATCCTCGCGCGACCGCGACCGGTTGGCGATGAGTCCGGATGCGTGCCATCGTCAGACCCGCATGCGAATCGTCATCAGCGAGTTCATCAGCCTCGACGGTGTCGTCCAGGCGCCGGGCGGCGCCGAGGAGGACCCGGACGGCGGCTTCCGCCACGGCGGGTGGTCAGCGCCGTACTTCGACATCGAGGTGATGGGGCAGGCGATCGGCGAGGCGACCAAGCGCGCCGAAGCCGTCCTCCAGGGTCGCCGCACGTATCAGGTCATGGCCAGCGCGTGGCCGAACCGCGCCGGCGACCCGTACGCCGACTGGATCAACAGCGCCCAGAAGTACGTCGTGTCGGACACCCTGTCCGAGGCCGACATCACGTGGAAGCCGACAGCGATCATCCGCGGCGCCGACCTCGTGTCGAAGGTGGCCGAGCTGCGCGAGCAGCCTGGCGGCGACATCAGTGTGTGGGGCAGCGCGTCCGTCGTGCGGGCGCTGCTCGCCGCCGACCTGGTCGACGAGCTCAACCTCTTCATCGAGCCGGTCGTCCTCGGCGGTGGCAAGACCATCTTCCCCACTGACGGCGAAGCGCGGAAGTTCGAGCTCGTGTCGGCGACGACGGCGAAGACCGGCGTCCAGGCCACTCGCTACGTGCGCGCCGGCTGACGTCGCCCTCAGCGGCGGCGCGACGTGCGTCGGGCCAGGTACTGCTCGGCGACGGCCGGCGGCGCGACCGCTAGCCAGCCGTCGAGGAGGGCCTCCCGGAGCGCCCGCTTGGTGACCTTCTTCAGCTGGATCAGGACGGCGGCGTAGCCGTTGAAGTGCGGGATCGTGAAGAACGCCTCGGGCTGGGCGGCGAGCACGGCCTCCTTCTCGCCGAGGTCGTCGACGCGCACGGCGAGGATCGGCCCGTCGGGCGGACCGGTGTCGCCGAATCGCTTGATGTCGGCCTTGCTGAACGGCCGCTCCCACGCGAATGCCTTGCCGCCGACGAGCCACGTGTGGTTCCCCCACCGCTCACCCTCGGTGACCTCGGGCAGCTCCGTCGCCAACTTGGCAACTTCGTCCAGACGCACCACGGTGCCCACCGTACGCTCAGCGCATGACCTCGATGCTGCCGGACGAGGGCGAGCACCTGGCGACGGGCTGGGAGCCGGACCTCGACCCCGCCGACTCGATCATCCGTCAGGCCGTGCTCGCCCACGCCTCGTGGGCCGTCGCCCAGGCGAGGAGCCTCGGCCGGCCCTGGCAGGACGGCCCCGACTGGGCGGCCGGACACACCGGCGACCGCGGGGCGATGACGAACTGGGTCGTCGTGAAGCGACCGCTGCTCGACCTCGGTCGGGTCGTCGAGGAGGTCGCCGCCCTGCTCCCGACCGGCGTCCCGTACCTGCTCGTCAGCGCCTGGCCGACGCCGGACCTGACGCCCCACGGGCTCAGTTTGGTCGGTCACCCGCCGCTGATGTTCCGGGCACCGTCCCTCGCTGCCGACACAGCGCCGGGCGACCTCGACGTGCGGTGGGTCTCCGGCCCGGCCGAGCTGGCCGACGCCGAACAGGTGATTGTCGATGGATATCCGATGCCGGACATGCAGCCGTTCTCCCCCGGACAGCTGTACGTCCCCGAGCTCCTGGCCACGTCGACCCGGGTCGTCGTGGCCTACGACGCCGGAATCCCTGTCGCGACCGCGGCGGCGCACTCGTCGAGCGGGGTCACGCTCGTCGAGGGGGTGGCGGTGATGCCAGCGGCCCGCGGCAAGGGTGCGGGCGCGGCGGTCACGCTGGCCGCGACGACCGCGTTCCCCGACCAGGGGGCGGTGCTCATAGCCAGCGACGACGGCCAGCCGGTGTACGCGCGGCTCGGCTACGTCCGGGTCGAGCGCTGGACCGTCTGGATACGAGTTTCCTGACTGCCCCTGCGTTCCTCGGCCCCGCAGGCCGCCGGCGCGTGGTATACCGGCCACCGGAGTAGAGGAACATCCCGTGCCCACACCACCGATGCAGGAACCGACCTTCTTCATCCTCGCCGCGCTGGCGAGCGGCGAGGCCCACGGGTACCGGCTGCTGGGCGCGGTCGAGGAACTGTCGGAGGGCCGGGTGCGCCTGCGGGCTGGGACGCTCTACGGCGCCCTCGACCGCCTGGAGCGGGACGGGTACATCGAGCTCGACCGGGTCGAGTCCGAGGGCGGCCCGCCGCGACGCTCGTACCGCATCACGGCTCGAGGGCAGCAGCTGCTCGAGGACGAGGTCGCCCGGCTGGAGGCGAACGCGACGATCGGGCGGTCCCAGCTCCGCCACCGGTGGGCCACCTGATGGCGGGCCCGGCCGCGGTGTGGATCGCCCGCCGGCTCCCGGTGGACGACGCCGCCCACCGCGAGGAGGTGGCCGGGTCGGTCGCCGAGCTCGTGGCCGAGCGACCGCGCTGCGAACGGGCGCGTGAAGCGGTCAGCCTCATCGGGTTGTGGCTGCAGCTCTGGGGAAGGCGTGAGGGTCTCGACGACGTCCGGCAGGCCGCCCGCCAGGGGATCTATCTCGGCGGTGTCCTCCTCGCCTTCGCCGCCGCCGCCGAGGCGTGGAGCGCCCGCGGTTCGGGCTCCGCCACTGCGGCGGTGCTGGCCTCGGTCGCCGCCGGCCTCGCCGCGGGCGGATGGCGGGGAAGTGCTGCGGGTGCGGCGGCCGGCGCGGCGATCGCCACGTCGCTGACGGCCGGGGCGCTGCCGGCACTTGCGGTGCTCGCCGTGGTGGCGTTGGTCGTCGGGGCCAGGTTCGGGGCTCGCCGCTGCTGGCGCGGCCTCGCCGCCGGCACGCTGGTCGCGGTCGTGGTCGGCCTCGTCGCCGCGTCCGTGGAGGACGTGGCGGCCGGTGGCGCCACGGCCGCCCTCGGCATCGCCGCCGGGACGCTGCTCGTGGTCGGCCGGTTCGATGCCCGCTTCGCCGTCGCCGCGACGACGGCGGGCCTGGGTGTGCTCGCCGGCGTGAGCGCGGCCACCCCTCCGCCCGCCGTCACGGCGGTGGTCCTGCTCATCGTCCTCAGCGGTCAGCTCAGCTGGTCGGCGCTGCGGAGGTCGTACACGGTCTGAACCCGTTGGCCACTAGTCAACCGATCGGTATACTGGTGGCCTGACGAGAGGGGAACAGATGCGGATCGGCCGGCTCACCCCGCGACAGGTCGACGTCGTGCTCGAGCTGCTCCTGCTCGGGGCCGTGGCCACCGGGCTCACGTCGTGGGCCGTCGGCACGTCGTGGTCGAAGGTGGCGACGGTCGCCCACGCCGTGTTCGGCTTCACCGTGCTCGTGCTCGCCGCGGCGAAGATCAGGGGTTCGGTGCGGGCGGGGATGCGCCGGGGTCGGGCGAGTCGCTGGGTGTCGGTCGCCTTCGGGGCCCTGGTGCTCGTCACGATCGGGCTCGGCGTCTCCCACGCCACTGGTCTGTGGTTCGGTGTCGGCTACTGGACGGCGCTGTGGACCCACTTCCTCGCCGCCTTCCTCCTGCTGCCGCTGTTCCTCTGGCACGTGTTCAGCCGCCCGAACCGGCCCAGGGTGACCGACCTCGATCGCCGCGCCGTGCTCCGGGGTGGTGCGGCGCTTGCCGCCGGAGCCCTCGTCTACGGGACCCAGGAGGTCGCCGTCCGCGTCGCCGGGCTCGCCGGCGGTGGGCGGCGCTTCACCGGCTCCCACGAGATCGGCTCGTTCGATCCCGACCGCATGCCGACGGTGTCGTGGATCAACGACGAGGCGCCGGCCTCGAGCGACCCGGCGACGTGGACGCTCGACGTCCTCGGCGAGCCGTTCGACGTCGCCCGGCTCACCGCCCTCGTCGCGCCGGTGGTCGCCAAACTCGACTGCACCGGCGGCTGGTGGAGCGAGCAGGCGTGGGACGCGGTGCCGCTGCAGGCCCTGGTCGGCGACGGCTCGGGGCGGAGCATCAAGGTCACGTCGGCGACGGGGTACAGCCGATTGTTCCCGCGGTCCGACGCCGGCGATCTGTTCCTCGCCGTCGGCTACGGGGGCCGGCCGCTGCGCCGGGGCCACGGGGCGCCGGTCCGGCTCATCGCGCCCGGCCGGCGGGGACCGTGGTGGATCAAGTGGGTCACGTCGGTGCAGCTCGACGACCGCCCGTGGTGGCTGCAGACGCCCTTCCCGTTCGAGTGACCCCGCTCAGCCTCCCGTCATCTTGCTCGGGTCGAAGCTGCCGACGGTGAACTCGGCGCCCTGGGGGTCGCGGACGGTGGCGATCCGGACGACTCCGCCAGCCCGGTCGGTCGGCGGCGACACGACCGTGGCCCCGCGCTCGACAGCCCGTTCGGTGACGACGTCGGTGTTGTCGGCGGCGAACGTCACGCCCCAGTTCCCGCGCTCGGCGGGCGACACCGTCATCCAGCCGATCACGTCGCTGAACCCCTCGGGGACCCACGGCTCGTCGTGGCGGGCCTTGATCTCCGGGTCGCGGATAGCCAGGAAATCGCCGTACCCGGGGAGCCGCAGCTGGAAGCTCTGCCCCTCGGCCTCGCCGCCACCGAACTCGACGGGATCCGCCTCCCAGCCGAACAGCGCCCCGTAGAAGGCCATCGCACCGTCTGCGTCGTCCGTCGTCAGGTTGCTCGAGTTCCAGGAGCCGGGGGCGTTGACCAGTTGGGCTCCGTGGCGGTAGCCGGGCTGCCAGAGCCGGAGGTGGGCACCGGCGGGGCCGACGAGGTGGGCCCAGCGGCCGGCGACGGCGCCGGGCGGGCCGGCATCGACCGGGGCGACGAGCAGCTCGGCGCCGAGCCCGACCGCCTGGGCCGCGCTGGCGTCGACGTCGGCGACGCTCACGTACGTGTTCCAGGTCGCCTGCGGCACCCCGGGGGTCGGCGAGGCGATGGCGGCCACGGTGAGGCCGTGGAGGCTGGCGACGAGGTACTTGTCGTCGATCCCCGGGGGGAGCTTGTTCTCGAACTCCCAGCCGAAAACCCCGCCGTAGAACTCGGCCGCGGCGTCGGGATCGGGTTGCTCAATGTCGACGAGACACGGGACTCCCGGGAGGTACTCGGTGCGGTCGATGATCGGGTCGTCAGGCATGGCCCCAGTGTGCCCACGTAGTCCTGGTCACCTCATGACCACGTTTGGCGACGTGCTGACGACGACGCGCCGCGTCGTAGGCTCGGTCGCGGCATGACCGGGGACGGCGGAGGCGCGCTCGCCGCGCTCGACATCGGCACGAACAGCTTCCACCTCGTCGTCGCCCGCCCGGTCGGTGGGGACCGCTTCGAGACCCTCACCCGGGAGCGGGAGATGATCCGCCTCGGCCACGGCGGCGGCGACATGAAAGAGCTGGCCGACGACGCCATCGACCGGGGTGTCGCCGCCCTGCAGCGGATGCGGCGCATCGCCGACAGCTTCGGCGCCGCGACGCGGGCGGTCGCCACCAGCGCGGTGCGCGAGGCAACCAATGCCTCCGAGTTCCTCTGCCGTGCCCGGGACGAGGCCGGAGTCGACATCGAGGTGATCTCCGGCGTCGAGGAGGCCCGCCTGATCCAGCTCGGGGTGCTCCAGGCCGTGCCCGTCTACGACCAGCGCATGCTGCTCGTCGACATCGGCGGCGGCTCGACCGAGCTGCTGCTCGGCGAGCGGGGCGAGACCATCGCCGCCCGCAGCTTCAAGGTCGGCGCGGTGCGGTGGACCGATCGGTTCTTCCCCGGCGGCACCGTCACGCCGCGAGCGGTGCGGGCGTGCCGGGACCACACGCGGGACCTGCTCAGCCACTTCGAGCACGAGGTGGCGGATCATGGCTTCGACGTGGCGGTGGCCTCGTCGGGGACCGCCGAGGCGATCGCCCGGATGGTCCACGCCGCCGCCGGCACCGACGTCGTCCCGTTGCGCACGTACAACTGCTTCGAGTTCACCACCCCGGAGTTGTCCGGGGTCGTGGGCGATCTGCTCCGCCACCGGACGCCGGGCGGTCGGGCGCGGGTGCCCGGCCTCGAGGCCAGCCGCGCCGACATCATCGTGGCCGGGGCCCTGATCCTCGAGACGGTGGCGACGACGTTCGGCGTCGAGCAGTTCACCTTCAGCGAGGCCGCGCTGCGCGACGGGGTGCTCCTCGACACGATGAGCCGGTGGAGCGGCAACCGTCTCGGCCCGCTGCACCACCTGCGCGACGTCTCGATGCGCAGCATCCGCCAGCTCGCCGAGCGCTGCGACGACGACCCCACCCACTCCGCCCACGTCGCCGGCCTCGCCGTCAGCCTGTTCGACGGGTTGGCGCCGCTCCACGGCCTGGACGCGACGGCCCGGGAGTACTTGGAGGCCGGCGCGCTGCTCGCCAACGTCGGCCTCGTCGTCGCCCACAGCAAGCACCACCTGCACGCCTACTACGTGATCCGCAACAGCGAGCTGGCCGGGCTGACGGACGCCGAGATCGAGGTGATCGCCCAGATCGCCCGTTACCACCGCAAGAGCGCGCCCAAGCCGTCGCACCCCGAGTTCTCCGCCCTCCCGCCGGCGGACCAGGACCTCGTGCGGGCACTGGCGGCGATGCTGCGGGTCGCCATCGGGCTCGACCGCAGCCACCAGGCGCGGGTGCGGGACGTCCGGACCGAGGTCGGCGCGAAGCGGGTGGTGCTCCACGTCGAGAGTGCCGACCACGCCGACACGAGCCTCGAACTGCACGCCGCCAACGAGCGCAAGGAGCTCCTGGAGGCCGTGCTCGGCCGGCGCGTCGACGTCGTGGCCGCAGCCGCGTAGCCCTCGGGCTACGGCTGGCGACCCGCCGACGTCTCGGCCGAGTCATCGGTGGACGGAACCGTGGTGCTCGTCGTGGTCGTGGCCGGCGGTGTCGTCGCCGGCGTCGTCCGCGGCGCCGGCTGGGTGGTCGGCGAGGCGGTGGTCGGCGGCGGGGCGATCGTCGTGGTCGTCGTGGTGGTCGTGGTGAGCACGGTATTGAACGGCGGAAGCTGGGCGCCGTACTCCTCCGGCTCCTTCTCGCCGTCCCACACGTAGACCGCCTCACCCTTGGCCACGAGGTTCTGGAACCGCTCCGAGATCGCGTTCGGGATCCGGATGCAGCCGTGCGACGCCGGGTGCAGCGGGACCTCGAAGGCGCCGTGGACGGCGATGCCCCAGTTGAAGTACACGGGGTTGAGCATCCCGCCGAGGGCGCTCTCCCGCCGCCCCTTGACCATCCGGTTGTACTCGAACACCCCACCGGGCGTGAGCGACAGCCCCTGCTCCATCCGCTTCAGGGGCTCGGTGCCCTCCTCGTTCCCGTACTCGCCGGGGCTGATCGTGACCTCCTCCACCCACTCCTCACCGTCGCCGCTGGAGATGTGGCTGATGAACGCCGGCCGGTTGCCGTTGAACACGACGATCACCTGCTCGGGGAGGTAGATCTCGGTGTGCTTGCCGGCGTCCGGGCGGCGGGCCCTGATCCGCACGCGATCCTGCAGCGCGTCCCACATCTCCGGCGTGACCTGGCCGGCGGCCTCGTCGCGGGGGACGCCGAGGACGAGCTTCTCGTAGGCCCACACGGCGGCCTGGGTCAGCGACCCGAACTGGCCGTCGACCGGGCCGGGGTTGAACCTGAGCTGGGTCAGCCGCTCCTGCAGCCGGGTGACGTCGTCGCCGGCGGAGCCGTACCCCAGGGTGCGGTCGAGCACCGTTTTGGGGGCCGTCGTGGTCGTCTCCAGCGCGGTCGTCGGTACCGCCGTGCTGGCGGCCGCGGGCAGCGACGAGGTGGTGTCGCCGGCGCCTCCGGAGTCACCGCCGCCGAGGCCGGTGACCAGCCCGACGACGACGACGGTCCCGATGAGGGCCGCCGCAGCAACCAACGGAGCCGCGCGGGCAGCGCCGCGATCGGAACGGGGGTCGGGTTGGTTCACGAAGCAAAAGTCGGAGAAGCGCCGGTCCGTCCCACGCTATCCCCGACCCGGCCGAGCGCGACCGGGGCCCCCGAACTGGTCGACCCAGATCGACCTTCTGCGCCGGATGACGCTGACCGCCCGGCTCTGCTCGCGGACAGTGGATCGCGCGCATCGAGAGAGGGAGAGCACGATGAAGCGATCGATCCGCCTGCCGTCGCCTGCCATGGTGGTGGCACTCGCCGCACTGGTCATCAGCGCGGCCGGCCCGGCGAACGGGGCCGACACCGCCGTCCAGAGCGTCAACGCCGGCCCAGGTGGCACGACCGCCGCCGCCGCCAAGACCGTGAAGGTCTGTGTCACCCGGTCCGGGGCCGTCCGGTCGGCCACCGCTCGCGGCGGGTGTCCTCGCCACACGACTCGGACGAGGCTCAGGGTCCAGGGCGCCACCGGGCCTCGCGGCGTCACCGGTGCGCCGGGTCCCCGTGGCCCGCAAGGCGCTCCGGGCGGCGTCGGGCGCCGAGGACCGCAGGGGCCTGAGGGGCAGCAGGGACCCCGCGGCCCGGAGTCCACCGACCTCTTCCGGGACCTGGAGTTGGGAAGCGGCGAGGTGACGGTCTTCGAGACCGACGATCTCGTTCTCTACGCGACCTGCGACGCAGCCATGACGCTCGGCATCCGCGACCCGACCGGGTCGGGCCTCTCGCTCGTCGGGACCCACCACCAGGCGAACCCGCCGACGTTCACTTCCAACCCGACGGGCTCGGTCCGGTTCGGGGATCTCCCGTTGACGGGGGAGAGCCTGACCGGCTTCGAGGGCATCGTCACGGCACTCGGGAGCACGGCGACCTACCACGTGTCGGCGTCGGTCATGGACATGTTCACCGGCTGCCGGGTCGTCGGCCAGGTCACGTACTGACCGCCACTTTGCCCGCCTGCGTCAGCTGACGACCGCCGATTCGGCGGAGATCGCTGACACAGGTGCGTGGTGTCGGAGCGGAATACGTGAACGTGTTCACAAGTTGGACCGATCGCATCATGAACGAGTTCCCACCGCCTCAGGGCCCGCCCTTCACCCCGCCTTCCGAGGCGAACGAGCACCCCGTCGCGCCGCCGCCGCCCAAGCGCTGGCAGCGCATCGCCGTCGGCGTCACCATCGCCGCCGTCGCCGCCATCGGCATCGGCGCCGCGATCGCGTCGCGATCCGAGCCGGCCGACCGGGAATCCACGGCATCGGAGTCGCCGCCCGCGACGAGCAACGAGCCGACGGAGACGGGGGACGGAGCCGCTTCCGGCGACGAGGGCGCGGTGATGCCCGACGTCGTGTGCATGAACCTCCAGGACGCCCAGGACACGATCCAGACCACCGGTGTGTTCTTCTCCCGCAGCCGTGACGCGACCGGGGAGGGACGGCACCAGATCATCGACTCCAACTGGCAGGTCGTCGCCCAGACCCCCGCCCCCGGCACGCCGATCGGCGAGTTCGAGGCCGTTCTCGACGTCGTCAAGTTCGGCGAGCCGAGCCCCTGCTGATCCGGCTCGGCGTCACTCGGCGACCGGCCGCACCTGCTGCAGCTCGCCCCGCAGCTGCACCATCTCGCGCAGGATCGTGACGATGATCCGGGGCGAGCTCAGCGTCGACGCACCCCGCGTGCGCGGGAAGTAGTCGACGCCGAACTGGAGGATCGAGAAGCCCATCCGGGTGGCCCGGATGATCAGCTCGGCGTCGATGAACGAGCCCTCGCTGCGCAGCGTGATGGCGTCCACGACCCGCCGGCGGCAGAGCTTGAAGGCGAAGTTGATGTCCCGGGCCTTGACCCCGAACATCGTGCGGATCAGGACGTTGTACCAGAACGTGTAGATCGCTCGGAGATAGCCCTCGCCGGTGCGGTCGAAGCGGTACGCACTCAGGACGTCGGCCTCGTACTCCCGCATCAGCCGCATCGCCCGCGGCAGCTCGGCCATGTCGAAGGGCAGGTCGGCGTCCGAGTAGAGCACGAGATCGCCGGTCGCCGTGGCGAGCCCGGTCTTGATCGCCCCGCCGAGCTTGCGGTTGCGCTCGTGGTGGACGACGCGGATGCGGGGGTCGGCGGCGGCCAGCTTGTCGGCCAGCTCCGCTGTGCGGTCGGTCGAGGCGTCGTCGACGATGATCACCTCGTAGTCGCCGACGACACCGTCGACGACCATCTGGTCACACACCCGCCTGGCGCTGTCGACGGCGCGCTCGACGTAGTCCTCCTCGTTCCACATCGGGAAGAAGATCGACAGCGTGTCCCGCGCCGCCTCGTCCACCACGAGGAGGGTACCGCCGACCGCCGGTAAGGTCGCCCGTCGTGGAGACGTCGGCCCCGCCTCCCCCACCACCGCTTCCACCGGCGACGGACGCTGAGCGTTCGGCCGCGGCCGCCGACGGGCGCCGGGACGCGCCGGCACCCGGACAGCTCACGCGCGGCTGGCGCATCGCCACCGGGGTGACGTGGGGGCTGGTCTTCGTCGCGTTCACCGCGGTCTGGAAGTCGAGCCGGGAGCTCGGGCTGTCCACGTGGTGGCTGGGCCCGGTGGGTGAACCGCAACCCGTCGTGGTGATGCTCCTGCCCTTCGTCGCCCCGGCGGCGATGTTGCTGGCGACGCTCAACAACGTGCGCTGGCTGCCGTGGGCCGGTCTCGTCGCCAGCGCCGGCACGGCCGCCATCGGCATCGCCGACCTCGACCGTGTCCCGCGCCTCGGCCTCGTCGAGGTGGCGATCGCCGGGGCCGCCGCCGCCGTGTCCGTGGCCAGCTTCGGCGGGCGGTACCGGAAGCCGGAGCCCTCCGCCGCGCCGGAAGCACCGTGACGAAGGTCCTGATGTCGCTGCCCGTCGGCGAGCGGGTGGGGATCGCCTTCTCGGGCGGCCTCGACACGTCGGCGGCCGTGGCGTGGATGCGGGAGAAGGGCGCGATCCCGTTCGCCTACACCGCCGACCTCGGGCAGTACGACGAGCCCGATCTCAGCGGGGTTCCGGACCGGGCCCGGGTGTACGGCGCCGAGGCGGCCCGCCTCGTCGACTGCCGGGCCGAGCTCGTGCGGGAGGGTCTGATGGCGCTGCAGTGCGGGGCGTTCCACATCACCACGGCGGGGCGGACCTACTTCAACACGACCCCGCTCGGCCGGGCCGTCACCGGCACCCTGCTGGTGCGGGCGATGCACGAGGATGGCGTCGACATCTGGGGCGACGGCAGCACGTACAAGGGCAACGACATCGAGCGCTTCTACCGCTACGGGCTGCTCGTCAACCCGAACCTGCGGGTCTACAAGCCGTGGCTCGACCGGGACTTCGTCGACGACCTCGGTGGGCGGGCCGAGATGAGCGAGTTCCTCGGCGCCCGCAACCTGCCGTACCGGGACCCGAAGGAGAAGGCGTACTCGACCGACGCCAACATCTGGGGGGCGACCCACGAGGCCAAGGCGCTCGAGGACCTTTCGACCGGGATCGAGATCGTCGAGCCGATCATGGGGGTGGCGGCGTGGCGGCCGGAGCTCGCCATCGAGCCGGAGGACGTCACCGTCGGGTTCGCCGAGGGCTGGCCAGTGGCGATCAACGGGCGCGAGTTCGCCGACCAGGTCGAGCTCGCCGTCGAGGCCAACACCGTCGGCGGGCGCCACGGGCTCGGGACGAGCGACCAGATCGAGAACCGGATCATCGAGGCCAAGAGCCGGGGCATCTACGAGGCGCCGGGGCTCGCCCTGTTGCACATCGCCTACGAGCGCCTGGTGACGGCGATCCACAACGAGGGGACGATCGAGAACTACCGGAACATGGGCCGCCGGCTCGGCCGGCTGCTGTACGAGGGCCGGTGGTTCGACCCGCAGAGCCTGATGCTCCGCGAGGCGCTGCTGCGCTGGGTCGGCGTCGGCCGTCACCGGCGAGGTCACCCTGCGCCTGCGGCGGGGCGACGACTACTCGATCCTCGACACCACCGGGCCGAACCTCACCTACGCCCCCGAGCGGCTGTCGATGGAGCGGGTCGAGGACGCCGCCTTCGGCCCGCTCGACCGCATCGGCCAGCTGACGATGCGCAACCTCGACATCGAGGACACCCGGGCCAAACTCGACGTCTACCGCGCCGCGGGCACGCTCGGTGCGGGCGGCATCCCCGAGCTCGACCCCTGACCATCCGAGGGTTTCGCGCCAGGCGAGAGGGTTTCACGCGGGGAGGTCCCGCACGAAACCCTCGGATGCGGCGAGCCGCTGAACCAGGCCGGCGAGGAGCGCGCCCGGTCGACCAGCGTGTCGACGACCACGAACTCGTCGTCGGAGTGCGCCCCGCCGCCGACCACACCGAGCCCGTCGAGCGTGGGCACGCCGAGGGCGGCGGTGAAGTTGCCGTCGCTCCCTCCGCCCACGGCGGTGCCGTCCGGGACCGGGACGCCCACCTCGGCCGCCACCTCCCGGGCGACGGCGAACAGCGCGGCGGTGGCCGCCTCCGGCATCGGCGGCCGGTTGACGCCACCGGCGACCTCCAGCCGGGCCTTGCCGTCGACCGGAGTGAGGGCCGCCATCGCCGCCTCGACCCGGGCCGCTTCGTCGAGCTCGGTCACCCGGACGTCGACGCGAATCGTGGCCTCGGCCGGCACGACGTTGTCGGCCGTGCCGGCGCGGGCGACGGTCGGCGTGACCGTCGTACCCCGGGCGGGATCGGCGAGGGCGGCAATGGCGAGCACCTGACGGGCCGCCTCGACGAGCGCGTTCACGCCCTTCTCCGGCTCGAGCCCGGCGTGGGCGGCGCGCCCGTGCACGGTCACCTCGAACGTGCCGGTGCCCTTGCGCCCGGTCTTCAGGGCGCCACCGTCGGCCGCCGGCTCGAGCACGAGCACCGACCCGCAGGCCTCCGCCCGCGCCTCGATCAGCGCACGGGACGCGGCGGAGCCGACCTCCTCGTCGGCGGTGAACAACAGCTCGACGCCCTCCCGGCCGGCGAGCGAGGCGACGGCGTGGACGGCGAGCACGATGCCGCCCTTCATGTCGAACACACCGGGCCCGGTGACCCGCCCGTCGCGGCGGGTGAACGGGCGGGCGGCCGCCGTGCCGAGCGGGAACACCGTGTCGTGGTGCCCGACGAGCAGGACCCGCGGCTCACCGCCGCCGCGCCAGTGCACGTGGGGCCCGGCCGGGCTCGGCACGAGCTCGGCGGGCGACTCGAGCCGCCGCTCGATGAGCGCGGCGACCGCGCCCGCCGAGCGCTCGATCGCGTCGAGCTGCAACGACGGTGACTCCACCTCGATCAGCGCGGCGAGGTCGTCGAGCATCAGGTCGGCGTCGAACTCCACGGGCGCACGGTAGCGAGGCCAAGATGTCGACGTGCCCCGCCGAGCCCTCCCGCTGCTCCTGCTCGCCCTCGCTCTCGCCGCCTGCGACGACGACGCTCCGGACGACGCCTCCGGCGACACCGCGACCACGACCGCGCCGGTCAGCGCGCCGGGGACGACGGCGCCGGCGACCACCGCGACGGCAGTCGACACCACGGCGGTCGCCACGACCGGGGCGCCGACGACGTCGGTAGTCGAGCGGGCGACGGCCGCCTGGACCGTGCAGCCGGGCTCGGAACAGGTCGCCGTGCTCGACGCCGAGCCGGGGACCGAGCTCGAGCTCGTCGACCCAGAGCAGGCGGTCGCGGCCACCGGTGAGGTGGACGAGATGGGCTCGCTGCTCTTCCGCGCCGTCGAGGCGGGCGAGTACACGATCGTCAGCGACGCCGAGACGACCGACCCGTTCACCGTCGCCGGGCTCGACGACGTGCCGCCGACGTCCTTCTACGCCGAGCAGCGCCTGCCCGCCGGCGGCTTCGGCTACCTCGAGACCCGCGACGGCACGACCCTGTCGGTGAACGTGGTGCTGCCCGGCCCGGCCGACGGCGGTCCCTACCCGACCGTCGTCGAGTACTCCGGCTACGACCCGAGCAACCCCGACGCCCAGGGGTTCCCCCAGCTGTTCACGACCCTCGGCTACGCCTACGTCGGCGTGAACGTGCGGGGCAGCGGGTGCAGCGGCGGATCGTTCCGCTTCTTCGAGGACGCTCAGCTGCTCGACGGCTACGACACGATCGAGGCGATCGCCGCCCAGCCGTGGGTGCAGGACAACCGGGTCGGCATGGTCGGCGTCTCCTACCCCGGCATCAGCCAGCTGTTCGTCGCGTCGACCCGGCCGCCGAGCCTCGCCGCGATCACCCCACTGTCGGTGATCGACGACAGCTACCAGGGCGTCATCTACCCCGGCGGCGTGCTCAACACCGGCTTCGGCGTGGAGTGGACGCAGGACCGGATGAACGAGACCGCGCCGGAGGGGCAGCAGTGGACGGCCGACCGGATCGCCGGCGGCGACGAGGAGTGCGCGGCCAACCAGCGGCTGCGCCTGCAGAACCCGGATCTCGTCGCCGAGATCGAAGCCAACCCGTACTACACCGCCGAGCTCGGCGACCCGATCGCGCCGCGCACGTTCGTCGACCGCATCGACGTCCCGGTGTTCGTCGCCGGGGCGTGGCAGGACGAGCAGACCGGCGGGCGCTTCGCGACGATGCTCGACCACTTCACCGGGTCCCCGCACTTCTACGCCTCGCTGGTCAACGGGCTCCACACCGAGTCGATCGGGAGCACCGCGATCTTCGCCCGCTACGTCGAGTTCCTCGACCTCTACGTGGGCGAGCGGGTGCCGTCGCTCGACGCCGCCAGGGTGGTCCTCCCCGTCCTCGCGTCAGGCATCTTCGGCACCGACCAGGTCACGCTCCCGCCCGACCGGTTCACGGGTCAGACCTACGAGCAGGCGCTCGCCACGTTCGAGGCCGATCCCCCGATCCAGGTCCTCTTCGAGGAGGGCGCCGCCGGCCGCGGAGTCCTCCCGGGCACGCCGCAGCCGCGCTGGGTCGAGTCGTTCGACTCCTGGCCCGTGCCGGCGACCGCCGACCGGCTGTACCTCGGCGCCGATGGTCAGCTCGCCGCCCAGCCGCCGGCGACGGAGGAGGCGGTGTCCTACACCGCCGATCCCGACGCCCTTCCGGCGACGTTCTTCGACGCTGACGCCGGCGGATCGGTATGGGCGTACGACGTGACGTGGGACTGGCAGCAGCCGCCGGCCGGGACGGCGGCCTCGTTCGTGTCGAGCCCGCTGACCGCCGACCTGGTCGCGGTCGGCTCCGCCTCCGCCGATCTCTTCATCCGCTCCGACGCGGACGACACGGACCTCGAGGTGACGATCAGCGAGATCCGCCCCGACGGCCAGGAGATCTACGTGCAGAGCGGCTGGCTGCGGGCGAGCCACCGCGCGCTCGACGACACGGCGAGCACCGAGCTGCGGCCGGTAGCGACCCACACGGAGGAGGACGCCGCGCCGCTGGCGGCTGACGAGTGGAACCCGGCGCGGGTGGAGATCCTTCCCTTCGCCCACGCGTTCCGGGCCGGATCGCGGATCCGAGTCACCGTCGACGCCCCAGGCAACAACCGCGCCCAGTGGGCGTTCGAGACGATCTCGGACGGGGAGACGGTCGAGGTCGGCGTGGGCGGCAACGCCGCGTCGAGCATCGTGCTGCCGGTCGTCACGGGCGTCGACGTTCCGCCCCGGTACCCGTCGTGCACGCTCCGTGGCCAACCCTGCCGTCCTGCGCCGTGAGCAGGTAGGCGGACCACCTTCCTCCCGTCCGCCCGGTGTGCTCGACTGGACCGGATGAGCGACGACCACCGCGCCGAGCTGGGCGAGTTCCTGCGCGCCCATCGCGAGGCGGTGAGCCCCGAGATGGTGAAGCTCCCCCGCGGGCGGGGGAGGCGCACGCCGGGGCTGCGCCGCGAGGAGGTCGCCCTCCTCGCCGGGGTGTCGGTCACCTGGTACACATGGCTCGAACAGGGCCGACGGATCAACGCTTCGACCGACGTGCTGCGGGCGATCGGACGGGCGCTGCGCCTCGACGAGGCCGGGCAGGAGCACCTCGTCTCTCTGGCCCGACCGGACAACGCCACGATGCCGTCGATCACGTCCCCTGACGAGGTCCCGAGTGCGCTGCGCCGGCTCATCGACGGGTTCGATCCTGCCCCCGCCTACGTGCTCGGCCCGCACTGGCAGTTCGCCGCCTGGAACGCCGCCGAAGCCCGGCTGTACCCGCCGATCGAGCGCCTCGACCCGTCGCACCGCAACCTGATCTGGGTGCTGTTCGCCGACTCCGGGGTGCGGGACCTGGTCATCGACTGGGACATCCACGCCCGCCAGGTGCTCGCCGAGTTCCGGGCGTCGACGATCGCCGTCCGCCACGACCCCGAGATGGCGACGCTCGTGGACGAGCTGTGCGAGATCAGCGAGGAGTTCAAGAAGTGGTGGCCGGAGCACGACGTCGCCCGCTTCGAGACCCGGCTGCGCCGTTTCGACCACCCCCGCGCCGGGCTGCTGACGTTCGAGTACCAGCAGCTCACACCGGCCGAGTGGCCGTCGCTCCGGGTCGTGGTGATGCTCCCGGTGCCGGGTGACGACTCGGCCCAGCGGCTGTCGGTCCGCCACCACCCGCTCTAAGCGTGTCGATCCAGCCGATACCGTCGGGGTCATGGATGGCGACCCCATGGCGACCGTCACGGACGCTACGCGCCAGCTCCAGGCCGACGGGTACACCGGGAACTGGTATGCCAACGACGCCGGCCGGCTGGTCTGCGGCGAGTGCGGCGCCGAATTCGACCCCGCCGACGTCATCGTCGACCACGTCCTGCGCTTCGAGGGCCAGTCCGACCCCGACGACGAGATGATCCTCTACGCCGTGCGCGGACCGTGCGACCACCGGGGCGTGTACAGCGCCGCCTACGGGTCGTACCAGAGCCCGGAGGACACCGCTGTGATCGCCAAGCTCCAGCGCGGGAGGTCCTCGTGACCGACCTCGCCCGCCGGCCGGACCTCGAGGCGCTGGCCGGCTACGAGCTCCCGGACCGCTTCCGACTCGAAGACGGCCGGGTGTTCCTCACCGGCGTGCAGGCCCTCGCCCGTCTCCCGGTCGACCAGCTCCGCGTCGACCGGCGCAACGGGTTGCACACCGCGGCGTTCGTGTCCGGGTACCAGGGCTCGCCGGTCGGCACGTTCCAGGAGGAGGTGTCGGCCGCGGCCGCGACCGTGCCCGACCTACCGGTCGTCGTGCGGCCAGGGGTCAACGAGGAGCTCGCCGCCACCGCAGTGATGGGCAGCCAGCTCGTCGACGCGCTCGGCGACAAGCGCTACGACGGCGTGATGGGGGTGTGGTACGGCAAGGCCCCGGGCCTCGACCGGGCCGGCGACGCGATCCGCCACGGCGTGTTCGCCGGCACCTCCCGCCATGGCGGGGTGATCGCGGTGGTCGGCGACGACCCCGCCGCCAAGTCCTCGACGCTGCCGAGCTCGAGCGACGCCACCCTCGTCGACCTGCACATGCCGATCCTCTTCCCCGGCGACGTCCAGGAAGCCCTCGACCTCAGCCGTCACGCCATCGCCTTGTCGCGGGCGAGCGGGGTGTGGGTCGGCCTCAAGCTGGTCGCCCCGATTGCCGACGGCACCGGCACCGTCGACGTCCACCCCGACCGCGTCCGCCCCGAGACCCCGACGATGGAGTTCGACGGCAAGGTGTTCGTCCCCCATCCGAGCGGCCGCCTCCTCACGCCGTACACGCTGGAGATGGAGCGCGAGTTCCAGCAGGTGCGCTCGGTGCTGGCCCGCCGCTACGGCGTCGTCAACCAGCTCAACCGGGTCACCGTCACCGGCCCGCAGGACTGGATCGGCATCGCCGCCAGCGGCCACACCTATCACGAGCTGCGCGAGGCGCTGGGCCTGCTCGGCCTGTCCGACGACGACGCCCTGCGGGCCGCCGGCGTGCGCCTGTTCCACCTGTTGATGCCGGTGCCGGTCGACGAGGAGCAGGTTCGCGACTTCGCCCACGGGCTGGCCGAGGTGCTCGTGGTCGAGGAGAAGAACCCGACCCTCGAGCTGCTCGTGAAGAGCGCGATGTACGACTCGGACGAGCGGCCGCGGGTCGTCGGCCGGCACGACGAGCGCGGCGAGCTGTTGGTCCCGGGCACCGGACTGCTCGACGCCGACCGGCTCCTCGAGCCATTGCACCGGCGGCTCTCGGCCCGCCTCGGGGACGACCGCCTGCGGCCCCTGCCGGTGAAGCGGGAGCCGTCGCGGATCCCGCTGACGGTCAACCGCACGCCGTTCTACTGCAGCGGGTGCCCGCACAACGTGAGCACGCGCAACCCGGAGGGCACGCTGGTCGGCGGCGGCATCGGGTGCCACGCGATGGTGGCGCTGATGGACGCCGACCGGGTCGGTGACATCGCCGGCCTGACGGCGATGGGCAACGAGGGCGCGCAGTGGATCGGGATGGCGCCGTTCCTCGACCGCGACCACTTCGTCCAGAACCTCGGCGACGGTACGTTCTTCCACTCCGGGTCGCTCGCCGTGCGGGCGGCGGTCGCCGCCGGCTCCGACATCACGTTCAAGCTCCTCTACAACGGCACCGTGGCGATGACCGGCGGGCAGGACCCGCCGGGTCAGATGGGAGTGCCCGAGGTCGTCCAGACGCTGCTCCTCGAAGGGGTGAGCCGGATCATCGTCACGTCCGACGACCCGGACAAGTGGAAGCGCGCCGACTTCGGCGGCCACGCCGACGGCCGCGTCGAGGTGCGTGACCGTTCCCGGCTGATGGAGAGCCAGGTCGAGCTGGCCGAGACACCGGGCGTCACCGTTCTCCTCCACGACCAGCAGTGCGCGGCGGAGAAGCGCCGGGCGCGCAGCCGCGGGCTCGTCGCCAAGCCCGGGTTCCGCGTCGTCATCAACGAGCGGGTGTGCGAGGGGTGCGGCGACTGCGGGGACAAGAGCAACTGCCTCTCGGTGCAGCCCGTCGAGACGCCCTACGGGCGCAAGACCCGCATCCACCAGACGAGCTGCAACTGGGACCTGACCTGCATGACGGGCGACTGCCCGGCGTTCGCGACCGTCACCCTGGAGAAGACCGACCGTGCGGCGCGCACGCCCCGCCCCGCCGACACCGTCGACGATCCCGGCGCAGGGCTGCCGGATCCCACGCCGATCGTGCCCGCGGACGGCTTCACCGTGCGGCTGTCGGGGATCGGCGGCACAGGTGTCATCACCGTCAGTCAGGTCCTCGGGACGGCGGCGATGCTCGACGGCTGGACCGTGCGCGGCCTCGACCAGACCGGCCTGTCGCAGAAGGCCGGCCCGGTCCTGAGCGACCTGCGGCTGAGCCGGGACAGCGTGCCGGCCTCCAACCACGCCAACAGCGCCGGCGTGGACTGCCTGCTCGCCTTCGACCTGCTCGTCGCGGCGAGCGACACCACCCGGATCGGCGCCGCGCCGGACCGCACCGTCGTGATCGGCTCGGTCGCCCCGACGCCGACGGGGGCGATGGTGTCCCACCCAACGACGGCGTATCCGGAGCGGTCGGCGCTCACCGGCCGGCTCGACGAGGTGACCCGTGGCGAGGCCAACCGCTTCGTCGACACCGCTGCATTGGCCATCGGGCTCTTCGGCGACACCACGCCGGCGAACGTGATGCTGCTCGGCGTCGCCGTGCAGCACGGCGCGATCCCCGTCGCGCCGGCCAAGATCGAGCGGGCGATCGAGCTCAACGGCGTGGCCGTCGCCCGCAACCTCGCCGCATTCCGCTGGGGTCGCCGCTGGGCTGCGTTCCCCGCCGAGGTCGAGCAGGCCGCCGGCCTCGCCGCGCCGGCGGCGCCCGAGACGACCAGCCAACTCGTCGACCGGCTCGCCGCCGACCTCGTCGCCTTCCAGTCCGAGGCCTACGCCCGGCGCTTCCTCGACCTCGTCGACATCGCCCGCGCCGCCGAGGAGCGGGCGGCGCCGGGAAGCGTGGTGTTCACCGAGGCGGTCGCCCGCCACGGCCACAAGCTGATGGCCTACAAGGACGAGTACGAGGTCGCCCGGCTGCTCGTCGCGCCGGAGGCGCGCGCCGACTACGAGGCGGTCGGCGGTTCTTCCACGAAGGTCACCTGGCGCCTGCACCCGCCGATGCTCCGGGCGCTCGGCATGAAGGACAAGATGCGCCTCGGGCCGCGGTCGCGGCCGATGCTCGCCGCCCTCGCCCGGGGCAAGCGGCTCCGCGGCACGGTGGCCGACCCGTTCCGGTGGGCGAAGGTGCGGCGGCTCGAACGAGCGATGATCCCCGAGTACGAGCGGGCCATCCGCAAGGTCGCCGACCGGCTCACCGCCGGCAACCTCGACGACGCCGTCACGATCGCGTCACTCCCCGACCAGGTCCGCGGCTACGAGGACCTCAAGCTCCGCCGCGCCGTCGCCTACCGCGCCGAGCTGGCCGACCACCTCACCCGGTTTCTGCAGTCAGATCGGGTGCGATAGCACCCGATCTGACTGCAAGAACCCGGGGCTACTCGACGTCGTCGCGGAAGGTGCTGAGCAACGCCGCGCCGACGATGCCGGCCTCGTTGGTGAGTCCGGCCGGGACCAGTTCGGTGCCGACGTCGATGTACGGCAGCCACTTCTCGGAGCGGCGGCTCACGCCCCCACCGACGATGATCAGCTCCGGCGAGAACAGGAACACCACCGTCCGCAGGTAGCGCTCGACGCGCTTGGCCCACGCCTTCCACGACAGCTTCTCCCGGTCGTGGGCGCTCGCCGCCGCCCGGTACTCGGCGTCCTCGCCGTCGATCTCGAGGTGGCCGAGCTCGGTGTTCGGCACGAGCACGCCGTCGATGAACAGGCCCGACCCGATCCCGGTCCCGAACGTGAGCACGATCACCACGCCGCCGCGCCCCCGCCCGGCGCCGTAGCGCATCTCGGCCAGTCCGGCCGCGTCGGCGTCGTTGACCACGTAGACGTCGTTGCCGATGGCCTTGGTGAACAGGGCGTCGGCATCGGTCCCGATCCACGACTTGTCGACGTTCGCCGCGCTGAGCGTCACGCCGTGGCGCACGATCGCGGGAAACGTCACGCCGACGGGACCCGTCCAGTCGAAGTGGCGGACGAGTTGTTCGACGACGACCACCATCGGCGCCGGGGCCGCCGGCCGGGGAGTCGCGATCTTGAGCCGCTCGGCGGTCAACTCACCGGTGTCGAGGTCGACGGTCGCCGCCTTCATCCCCGATCCCCCGATGTCGATGCCGAACGCCTCGGTCACCGCGGGTCACGGTAGTCGGCGGCGACCGGCCACTCCTTCTTCACCTTGATCACCTTGAAGGCAGCGAGCCCGTCGGAGGTCCCGCAGACGGGACACGTCCCCGGCGGCTTCCCGGGCGGCCGAGGGATGACGGCGAGCAGCTTGTCGCAGTTCACGCAGCGGCGCGTGGACAACGTGTACGCCGGCTCGTTGGAGTCCTCGAGCTTCCGCTTGAGCTTGGCATCGCAGACGACGACGGGAGCACCGTCGCTGAACACGGTGACCGGGCCGTCCTCGCTCACGACGAAGGTCAGGGTGTCGGGATGATCGAACGTGAACCGGCGCGCCGACCGGTGCCGCATCCCCCGGGGATCGCTGACGAGGAGGTCGGCGCGCGGCGACACGTTGAGGCCGACGCCGAAGTAGCGCACCGACCCGTCGGCGTCGACGAGCGTCGCCAGGTCGGTCTGCCCCATCGCCGCGTACAGCGCCGAGAAGTGGTGGCGGGCGCGGACGGTCAGGTGAGGACTGGGGAACGATGTCGCCGCGTCGAACCCGTAGGCCGGATCCTGCGACGGCTCGTCGCCGTCGAGACGGAGCACGAGCGTCGCGCCGACCCGACCGGGCGAGAGCCAGTGCACGCACAGCTCGAGCAGGCCGCGGATGACGTCGTAGGACGCCGCGGGCACCATCCTGCTCAGCGACTCGACCAGGGCGGACGCGTTCGGGCGGGTCGTCCACTCGCGGCCGTTCCAATCGACGACCGCCTTGGGCATGAACAGCCGCGGCCGACCGAGGAGCGACCGCTGGACGATGAAGGCGTCGGTCGCCTCCTGGATCTCGACCAGGTCCGCCTCCAGCGCCACCGAGCGGCGGAAGTGGGCCAGCGCCAGCCGGGGGGCGTCGGTCGCCCCGTCGAGGTGAACCAGGAAGGTCGAGCGCCCGTCGGCGAACGACCGGGCCCGGCCGGGGTCGTAGCCGTCGAGGTCGTGCAGCTCGACCAGATCTCCGCCGACGAGGAGCGACCGGCTCGGCGGGAGCACGATCGCGCCGTACTGGGGGCGACGGGTCTCGTGCACCGGCGGCCGGCGGGCGTAGTCGAGCTCGTCGAGGATGCGCACGAGCAACGGCTCCTCGACGGGGAGCCGCACGCCGTCCTCCTCGAGCTCCTCGGCGAGACGCCGGAGCACACCACTCTCGAGGCCGACCGCGGTCACTCCCCGGACGCTACCGACAGAGTCTCTGGCCGCACCCGTGGAGGCGCGAAGGTCCGATGACGCTGGCTAGTTGTCGCCAGCGGGCGTCAGCTCGGCCAGCCCGGTCGGGGGCTTGCGCGGCGCCGGACGGTTCGGGTCGCACGGGTCGTTGCGTCGCACGACGGCCCGGCCATCACGGGTCACGTTGAACGCCCGGGCCTGGGTCAGGACGAACTCGGGGTCGCCGGGGGCGCCGAGGTCGGTGACGACGGTGCGGCACGTCAGCGGATCCTGGGGGGCCCAACCCAGCGCTCCGCTCGTCCAGAACGTCGGCGACATCACGTACTTGGAGTAGATCTGCAGCCAGCGCGCCTGGTACTCACGAGGCGTCAGGACGTTGCCGGGGGCGGCCGGCACGGCGTCCCACTCTGCGCCGGCGGGGACGTGGCCGAGGTACCACGACACGGGGACCATCGCGACATCGCCGTTGTTGGCGGCGAGGATGCGGTTGATGAGGTCGATCGCGGCGGCGTCCTGGACCGGCGGCGGGGCGTCCTTGGCCCGGGCGTACCCGCCGTACCCGCCCCACGTACCGTCGACGAACTGGTACGCGCCCGACGCACTCGACGAGCGGGACTCGGCGGTGTAGTCGCCGCCCGACTCGAGCGTGCGGATCGTGGCGAGGATCGCGCCGAGCTCGGCCGGGACCGGGACGATGATCGGGTCCATCGAGGCTGCCTTGCAGTCACCCGGCCGGTCGTAGCGGGCGTCACCGACCTGCAGAGAGGCCGCGTCGACGGGTGTGTAGCCGGACGGCCCGACCCACATGCGCGCCCCGACGACGTCCGTGGTGGGCCGGCCGCCGGTGAGCGTCAGGGGGAGCCAACTGCCGGGCAGGGTGACCTGCTGCCAGCCGGTGGCGAGGAACTCGGCGGCCTGGGCGACCCCGGGGCGGCTGGCGCCGGCGGGACCGGCGGACGGGGCGGCCGCATCGGTCGCGGCCGGATCGGACGCGGCCGCCGCGGCGGCGGTGTCGGCGGCGGCGGCGGTGTCGGTGGCGGCAGTCTCACCGGAAGCCTGGGCGCGGGTCACCCGGTCGAGTCGGGTCCGCTGCGCCGAGCTGGCCGCGCAGTTCACGTCGCGCTGGGCGAGGCGCAGGCTCCAGTACGGGTTGATCGCGGCGCCGTCGGGACGATGGATCTCGACGTGGGCGTGCGGCACTGATCCCTCGGAGTTCCCGCTGTCCCCCATCCACCCGATGAACTGCCCGGCCCGCACGGACGCGCCGGGAACGATCCCCGGGGCGAAGCGCCACGACCCGGCGTCGGCGGCGTCGTCAGTGCCCGGGGTGTCGTTGTTCATGTGGTACACCCGGTACTCCCACCCCTCGGAGTCGCGGATCACGACGCCGTAGCCGGCGGTCGAGTGATCGACGAGGTGGTCGATGACACCGTCGTGCATGGCGATGATCGGCTGCAACCGGTCGCCGATGATGTCGTTGCCTTTGTGGGCCCGGCGGCAGCCGTCGCGGCAGGCGCCGAAGTCGTTGCCGTAGGTGACCGGGCCGGCGACCGGGAACGTGATCGAGCGGGTCTGGCCGGGATCGACCTTGCCCGACGGGATCACGACCCGCCCCGACGGCACCTCGACGGGCGGCTCGACCGGGTCGGTCTCGCGATCGTCGGGCGGCGGTTCAGCCGGGCGGGCGGGGGCGGGCTGCGAGGTCGGGGGCGGCTCGTCCGGCACGGTTGTCGTCGGCGGCGTGGTCGTCGGAGGCGCAGTCGTCGGAGGGGTCGTCGTGGTGGTGGTCGGGGGTGCGGTGGTCGTGGTCGTGGCGGGGCCGTCGGTGCTCGGTGGCGGCGTGGTGGTGGTCGTCGGCGCCGGCTCGGCGGTGGTCGGCGGCGATGTGCTGTCCGGCGCGGTCGTGGGCGGCGTGCTGTCGGGCGTCGTCGATGGCGGGGCCGGCTCCTCCGGCGGAGCGGTCGTCGACTCGCACGGATCCTCGCCCGGGACCGTCGTCGTCGTGGTCGTCGTCGTCGAGGTCTCGCAGGGATCGGACGCGGTCTCGGTGAGCAGCTGACCGCTCGGGGTGGCCACCTGCGGATCCGCCGCGGTCCCCGGCGGCCCCATCGCCGACGCCTGCCACGCGACGATCGGGGTCAACGCCGTCACCGCGGCGATCGTCAGCAGCCGCCTCACGGGCCCGCCACCAGTGCGGCGACGGCGCCGGGATCGACCGGCGCGGGAACGACGAGCGGCAGATTCGGGGACACCGGGTCGGCGGTCCGGGGGAGGTCGACGGACGCGGCGAGCATGCCTGGTGCGAGCGTGTCGCGGCCCGTGACCTGTACCGACAGGGACGCCGTGTTCGAACCGGGGATGAGATAGCGGTCGGGGACGCGGATGACGTCGAGGTCGACGCCGGACCCTGACGTCCGCGTGCGGCCGTCACCCGAGGCCCGGTACTGCCTCGGCCCCGGGCGCTTGCTCGCCACCGGGGTGCCGAGCACGCACACGGTGTCGTTCATCACGTCGGTCGTGCTGTTGCACGATGGGTTCCCGCCGATGACGACGCCCTCGGGTGGGGGCGCGTCGCCGGGCGTGAGGTTGTTGCCGACGGGGTTGCCGTTGAACAGCAGGTTGTCCGGGCGGCCGAGCTCGCCGTGGCCGACGAAGTGGAACGTCTTGGCGAACACACCGCCGGTCGCCGGCACCTCGAACCCGGTGACCGGTACGGACAGGGCGCCCTCGTTCAGATAGGTGAACCCGTCGTACCACGAGACCGCCCGCTCGGCGAACCGGTCCTGCTCGTCGACCGGCAGGGTCGCGATCGCCTGGACACTTCTCGGGTCGAACTCGTAGGCGGCCACGATCGCCCAGGACGCGTACGGGAGGAACGGCGCCGCGCGCTCGCTGACGATGTCGGCCACCGTGTACCAGCCGGCGCCGCGCTTCCTCACGTACTTCGTGACGTCCCACACCGCTTGTCGCAGCGGCTCGCCCTCCCGACCGCTGCCGGCCGCCTCGTAGACCTTCCGCACGCCGAGCGTGGCGCCGCCTAGCTCGGTGTAGGTGTACCGGCGGCCGGGACCGTCGAGGCCCACCCGCAACGGCCCGACGTCAGTGGCGACGGTCGTCTGGACGTAGAGGCGGGCGGCGACGATCCGCGCGCCGTCGGGGATGTCGAGCCGGGCCGAGCTCGAGTTGTCGGCGCACGCCCGGGGGAACCCGAGGCCGCGGATGATGCACAGTTCGGTCGAGTCGGTGTCGGCGTCGGCGACGGTGGCCTCGCCGCTGCGCCATCCCCCGGCGGAGATCAGGTTGGAGTTCCCCGCCATCACCAGGTCGCCGTTCACGACGCGCTCGAGCACCGGCCGGAACCGACGCTCGGCGGGCGCCTTCGGACCCTGTTCCTGGGCGGACGTGGCGGGCGCCGTCGGACCCTGCTCGTCGACGGGCGTGGCGGGCGTCGTCGAACCCTGCTCGTCGACGGACGTGGCGGGCGTCGTCGAACCCTGCTCGTCGACGGACGCGGCGGGCGCCGTCGGACCCTGCTCCTGCGCGGACGTGGCGGGCGGCTCGGGGTCCTGTTGGGCGGAGGCGGACGACCAGCCCACGGCGAGCAGCGAAACCAGGGCGACCGCAACCGCAAGGGCGGCGCCCTTGACGGCCTCGCGCCCACCCGAGCGCACTCGCTCTCGCTGCCTCGACGTCATCCTCGTGTCTCCCGCGCGGACACGCGTATCCCCGGCCCAGACCAGGTCGAACCTACTAGATATACGGTGCGCGGTGCCCATTCGGATCTCTTCGCTCGTCAGTCCGCCGTAGAGCATTCGGACTCGCCCATCGTACGGATCGCTGCCGAAGCACTCTGCGTCATCTGCCGCACTCGATCCGGACCCTCCGTAGCCCGGTCCAGATACCGCCCCGCCGGCGCCCGGCGAACTGGGCGCGGACCGTCTCGGTCCGCCAACTCTCGACCTCCGGTTGAGGGTTGCGGCACACCCGTCGCCGTCGCCGTTCGACCATCCACCAGGACGAACAGCGGACCACCTACGCTCCGCGCGCCCATCTCGCATCGGGAAGGAGGTCCCATGCCGGACCGTTCGGAGTCCCCGTCATGATCGGTGCGCTGATCGTCGGGGTCGTCCTTTTCATCATCCTCTCGCTCCCGGCCACCTGGCTGCTGATGCTGTTCTTCGGCAACCTCGGTACCGGCCTCAGCTTCTGGGGCGCGCTGCCGCTCGGGATGCTCGTGTCCGCCCTCATCGGGGCGGCCGGCTCGCAGCGCACGTCGTACTGACTCATCCCGCCACCACCCAGCCGCGCAGGTCGTAGTCGCTCAGGCACTCGTCGACCAGGGCGCGGTAGCGGGTCGCGTCGCCACGCACCTCGGCCCACGTGAGCGCGTCGATCCGCTGCTGGTCCTGATTGCCGGCGTAGTTCCGTTCGTAGAGGGCGTGGCGTCCGGCGAACTCGCTGTACAGCGCGTCCCAGATCAGCTTGAACAACTTGAGCCGCGCCTCGGCGTCGAGGCCGGTGCCGCGGAAGTAGCGATCGATGGTGGGGCGCAGTTCCGGGTTGAGCAGGTCGCGCAGGGCTCGAAACGGTGTACACCGGCGCGCCGGCGAGGGTGGTCTCGAAGATCTCGCGCACCCGGTCCCATGCGTTGGTGCAGTACACCCGGCTCGCCGCAGCCGTGAGCAGTCGCGGCACGACGCTGGCGCCGATCCCTGGCTCGGGGTCGGTCACCATCGCGGTCGTCAACGACCACACCAGCTCGCGCATCGCGACGAGCTCACCGATCGCGACTTGCACGCCGCGGAATTCGGCCGTGCCCGACGCCGCCGTGCCGTGCATCAGCAGCCCGGCGGCGAATTCGAGCTTGACGGACAGCCGCGTGGCGGACTGGAGGTTGTAGCGGTTGAAGAAGCCGGAGACGGCGTAGAAGCCCTTGCAGGTCTCGACGTCGCGGTAGACGAGCACGTTCTCCCACGGGACGAAGGTCTCGTCGAGCACGACGACCGCGTCGTTCTCGTCGAAGCGGCTCGCCAGCGGAGCCTCGAAGGGGTGGCGGGCCGCCGCCTCGTAGGACGGGCGGCACACCAGCTTCATGCCGGGCGCGTCCATGTCCACGATGAACACGAGCGCCATGTCGTCGTCCCGGCCGGGCTCCATGCGGGCGGCGACGCCGCTGTTGACGGCCACGAAGGTGGCGTGGGTGAGCGCCGATCCGGTCGCCACCATCTTGGCGCCGGACACGTAGATCCCCCGGTCGTCGTCGCGGTCGACGGTGACGAACACGTCGCGCACGTCGGCGCGCGGACGCGACCGGTCGACCGGCGGATCGATCAGCACGTGGTTCATGAACAGCACGCGGCTGGCACAGCGCCGGTACCAGTCGAGCGCGTTGGCGCCGTACTCGCCGTAGTAGTCGTGGGCCTCGGCGAGCTGGGCCATGAACGACGCCTTGTAGTCCGGGGTGCGCCCCATCCAGCCGTACGTCATCCGCTGCCACAACTCGATCGCATCGCGGCCGGCCCGGAGATCCGCCGCCGAGTAGGCGGGGGCGAAGAAGGTGTGGGTGCGGTGGCCGAGGCGGTCGACGGTCGTGAGGCGGTCGCGGGTGGCCGGGTCGTGGAGGGCGTCGTACAGCCGCGCCACCTGGCGGGCGGCGTTGGCGAACGCGACGTGGGTCGCCACGTCGGCGACCCGCGCGCCGTCGTACCACACTTCGCGACCGTCGCGTAGGGACTCGAGGTAGGCCTCGCCCGTGAGCATCTGGTCGGTCTCGCCGCCGGAGTCGGGCGCCAGGTCCTGGTTCGTCATCCGACCTTCGTAGTCGGATCAGTCGAAGTCGACGCGCATCACCCGGCGGCGCACGGTCGGGCTGCTCACCTGGCGCAGGCCCGCGGCGCCGAATGCCTGCGGGCTGCCGACGCTGGCCTCGTCCCACGTGATCTTCCGGCCCTGCTTGGCGACGATCGGATACCCCTCCACGGCGGCGGCGCCCCGCCGGCGGGCGAACTCGACGGCGGCCTGGGCCAACTCGTAGGACAGTCCCTGACCGCGGAAACCCGCCCGCACGACGAAGCAGACCGCGGACCACACCGTGTCGTCGGCCTGGTCCTCGTTGCGTCCCGACCAGGGCACGTTGCTGCCGAGCAGCCGGCGGTAGGTGGTCCGGGGCGCGACGGCGACCCAGCCGACGGGCTCGTCGTCGAGGTAGGCGACCAGACCGGCGGTGTCTGGTGCGTCAGGGTCACCGGCGTTCGTCTGCTCCCGCAACAACTCGGCCCGCTCGTCGACGGACATCGGCCACCAGTCGTGGTCGCCGAGCACCTGCCGCTGGCACTGGCAGCGCGACGCCTGCCCCCGCGCACCGAAGACCTTCTGCACGTCCTCCCAGGCGGCCTCGTTGGCCGGTCGGAACGTCAGTGCCGAGTCCGTCACAGTCCGCGGGCGAGGTGATGGTAGGCCTGGTTCCAGCGCAGTTCGTTGGCGAACGCGCGCGGGGTCGTGTCGGCATCGATCACGACGAGCTCGGTGCGCAACATCTCGGCGAGGTCCCCCAGCTCGTCGACGCCGATCGCCGCCGACAGCACGGTGTGGTGCGGCGCGCCGGCGGTGAGCCACGACTCGGTCGCCGTACGCAGATCGGGCGCCGGCTTCCAGACCGCGCAGGCCACCGGGAGCGCGGGCAGCGGCTCGTCGGGCTCGACGACCTCGACCTCGTTGGCGACGATCCGGAAGCGGTCCCCGAGGTCGGCGAGGCCGACGACCACGGCGTCGCCGGGAGTCGCGTTGAATCTCAGCCGGACCGGGTCCTCGCGGTTGCCGATCGCGAGCGGGTGGATCTCCAGGGTCGGCGTCGCCGACGCGAGCGACGGGCAGACCTCGAGCATGTGGGCGCCGAGCACCCGCTCGTGGCCCGGCGCCAGGTGGTACGTGTAGTCCTCCATGAACGACGTCCCACCGGGGAGTCCCTCGGCGACGGCCTTGACGGTGCGCAGCATCACCGCCGTCTTCCAGTCGCCCTCGGCGCCGAATCCGTAGCCGTCGGCCATCAGGCGCTGCACGGCCAGACCGGGGAGCTGGCGGAGCCCGCCGAGGTCCTCGAAGTTGGTGGTGAAGGCGCCGAATCCGCCGGCCTCGAGGAACGACCGCAGTCCGAGCTCGATGCGGGCGCCGTACCGCAGCGACTGGTGCCGTTCGCCTCCCCGGCGCAGCGCGGCGGCTACGTCGTAGTCGTCCTCGTACTCGGCGACGAGCGCGTCGACCTCGCCGTCGGTGGAACCGTCGACGGCCTCGACGAGCTCGTTCACCCCCCACGTGTTGACGGCCACCCCGAACCGGATCTGCGCCTCGACCTTGTCCCCCTCGGTCACCGCGACCTGGCGCATGTTGTCGCCGAAGCGGGCGAGCCGCAGCGACCGCAGCTCGGCCACGCCGGTGGCCGCCCGCGTCCATGTCGCGACCCGGGCGGCCACCGCCGGGTCGCTCACATGACCGGCGACCGTCTTGCGTGGCGCGCCGACCCGACCGAGGACATGGGCGAACTCGCGGTCGCCGTGGGCGGCCTGGTTCAGGTTCATGAAGTCCATGTCGATGGTGGCCCACGGCAGGTCCCGGTTGAACTGCGTGTGCAGATGCAACATCGGCTTCTGCAGCGCCTGCACCCCGTTGATCCACATCTTCGCCGGGGAGAACGTGTGCATCCAGGTGATCACGCCGACGCAGCGCGGGTCGGAGTTGACCTCGAGCATCTGGCGGTGGATCGCGTCCTGCTCGAGGAGCACCGGCCGGAGCACCACCGGCAGTGGGATCACGCCGGCGGCGTTGAGTTGACGGACGACCCCCTCGGACTGGTCGGCGACCTGACGAAGCACGTCGTCGCCGTACAGGCTCTGGCTCCCCGTGAGGAACCAGACCTCGCGGTCCTCGTAGCCACTCCTCACGACGGTCCCGCTGGCGGCTGGCCGTACTCGTTCTGGTAGCGCGCGTAGAGCCGGTCGACGTCGTCGGGCTCGATCGCGATCGGCGGACCGAGCTGGCGGGCGTGGTGCACGGTGCGGGCGGCGTCCTCGCACATCACCGCCGCTTTGACGGCCGCCCGCGCGCTCGGGCCGGTGGCGAAGACGCCGTGGTTGCGCAACAGCACCGCCGGCGACCGGTGGTTGCGCAGCGTCGTGACGACGAGCCGGCCGATGGCCTCGTCGCCGATCGGCGCGAACGGGGCGACCGGGATCTCGCCGCCGAACTCGTCGGCCATCGCCGTCAGCACACACGGGACCGGCTCGCCGCGCGCCGCCCACGCCGTGGCGTAGGTGCTGTGGGTGTGAACGACGCCGTTGACCGCCGGGAGCTCGCGGTAGATGTAGGCGTGCGACCGGGTGTCCGACGACGGCATCAGCCCCTCACCGACCGGCCGGCCGTCGAGGTCGGTGACGACCATCGCCTCCGGGGTCAGCTCGTCGTAGGCGACCCCACTCGGCTTGATCACCATCAGGTCCTCCGCCGGAACGCGGGCGCTGACGTTTCCGCTCGTCCACGTGACCAGGCCCCAGCGGACGAGCTCGCCGTGCAGCGCGCACACGGTCTCCCTGACGGTTCTGAGCCGATCTGGGATCATGGAGTGATCCTCCGGCTCCAGAGAACCGCCAGCACTCATCGACTCGCCTCCCGGCGGAGGGCCCGCAAGCGGTGCATGACGTCGTTCCCGCCCCGCCCGAAGTAGTCGTGGAGGGTCGAGTACTCGGCGTACAGCCGATCGTACGCCGCCGCCCGCGGCTCGCTCGGCCGGTACACGGCCCGCTCGACCTTGCCCATCGCCTTGGCGGCGACGCGGATGTCCGGATAGGCGCCGGCGGCGACGGCGGCGTGGATCGCCGAACCCAGTGCCGGTCCCTGCTCGGACCCGATCACGCCGATCGGGCGGCGGAGGACGTCGGCGTAGAGCTGCATCAGGAAGGCGTTCTGGAGTAGGCCGCCGGCGACGACGAACTCGTCGACGGCCACCCCGGCCTGTTCGAACGACTCGACGATCTTGCGCGTGCCGAACGCCGTCGACTCGAGCAGGGCGAGGTACACCTCCTCCGGCCTCGTCGCCAGGGTCAGGCCGACGACCACACCGGACAGGTCGTGGTCGACGAGCACCGAGCGGTTGCCGCTGTGCCAGTCGAGGGCGACCAGGCCGTGGCCGCCGACCGGCAACGCCCGGGCCAGCCCGGCGAGGTGCTCGTGCACGCCGAGACCGGCGGCCGCGGCGGCCTCGTGGTACGCCGCCGGGAGCTGGTTGTCGACGTACCAGGCGAAGATGTCGCCGACCCCGCTCTGCCCGGCCTCGTAGCCCCACAGTCCCGGGGCGATCCCGCCGTCGACGACGCCGCACATCCCGGACACCTCGGCGAGCCGGTCGGAGTTCATGATGTGGCACGTCGACGTCCCCATGATCGCCACCAGTTGACCGGGCTCGATCGCATCGGCAGCCGGTCCGGTGACGTGGGCGTCGACGTTCCCGGCGCACACGGCGATGCCCGCCGGTAACCCCGTCCACGCGGCGGCTTCGGGCGTGAGCGAGCCGACGCGGTCGCCGAGCTGGGCGATGGGTCGCTCGACCTTGCCGGCGACGAAGCCGGCGAAGTCGGGGTTGAGGGCGGCGAGGAACTCCGGCGACGGGTAGGCGCCGTCCTGGTAGATCGCCTTGTACCCGGCGGTGCAGGCGTTGCGCACGTACACCCCGGTGAGCTGCCACACGATCCAGTCGGCGGCCTCGACCCAGTGGTCGGTGCGGTGGTAGAGGTCGGCGTCCTCCTCGAGCAGCTGCAGGCCCTTGGCGAACTCCCACTCGGAGGAGATCTTGCCGCCGTAGCGCGCCAGCCACGGCTCGCCGCGCGCCGCGGCGAGGGCGTTGATGCGGTCGGCGTGAGGTTGGGCGGCGTGGTGCTTCCAGAGCTTGACGTAGGCGTGCGGCCGGCCGGCGAGGTCGGGGAGCTCGCACAGCGGAGTGCCGTCGGCGAGGGTGGGCAACACCGTGCAGGCGGTGAAGTCGGTGCCGATGCCGATGACGTCGGCCGGGTCGATCCCGGCGGCGGCGACGGCGGCGGGCACGGCGTGACGGAGGACGTCGACGTAGTCGCCAGGGACCTGCAGCGCCCAGTCCGGCGGCAGCTCCGGCCCGGCGCGGCCGTCGACGTCGAGGCGTTCGTCGAGCACTCCGTGCGGAAACTCGTGGACGGCGCTGCCGACCTCGGCGCCGTCGGACACGCGAACCACGACCGCCCGTCCGGACAGGGTGCCGTAGTCGACGCCGACCGTAAATCGCTCGCTCATGATGGCGCCGGCCCGGTGGTCGCGCGGACGGTGAAGCCGGGGGCAAGGACGTGGTCGCCGGCCTCGCCGGATCGCACCGCCGGGCGGTCGATGGCGACGTCGACGGCGAGCGTGGCCATCTCGATGATCGGGTTGTGCACGGTCGTGAGCGGCGGCGCGGTGTAGGCGGCGATCGGGATGTCGTCGAAGCCGACGACTGACACCGCGGCGGGGATGGCCAACCCGAGACTGTGGGCGGCATGGAGGACGCCGATGGCGACGTTGTCCGTGGCGGTCACGACACCCGTTGGTGGGTCGGGTACCGCCATCAGTCGGCGGAAGGCCTCGGCGCCCGCGGCGGGGTCCGTGACGGCGGGGACGATGTGGTCGGGCTGGGGCGGCCGGCCCAACTCGGTCAGCCGGTCGACGAACGCCGCCCGCCGCTCGCGCACGTCGCCGTGGGCACTCTCGCCGATGAAGCCGAGGCGCCGGTGGCCGAGGGCGGCGAGATGGTCGACGGCGGCGAAGACGCCCGCCCGGTTGTCGACGTTGACGGTGTCCACACCGGGGAGCGGCCCACCCTGCCAGAGGGCGACGACGGGAACCCTCGACGCGGCCAGGTCCTCGAGCAGGCGGGGCTGATCGCGCATGTCGCCGAGGAGGATGATCGCGTCACAGTGCCGGGTCTCGAGCACGGCATGGAGCTCGATCGCGTCGTCGGCCCGGCTGTGGGCGCTGCCGAGCACGACGTTGTGCCGGCGCTCACGGGCCCGAACCGACACCGCCTCCACGGCGGGAGCGAAGAACGGGTCGGCGATCTCCCGCACGATGATCCCGAGGAGCATCGTCTTGGCTCCCCGCAGGCCTCTCGCCAACGGGTTCGGCCGGTAGCCCAGTCGGTCCGCCGCCTCGAGCACGCGCTCGCGGGTGTCGGCGGCGATCGGCACCGCGGTCGCGGTGTCATTGAGCACTCGCGAGACGGTCGACTGGGACACGCCCGACAGCCGAGCGATGTCCTGCATCGTCACGAGGCGGTCGATCCTCGAACGGTCGTCGTGGTTCTCCCGCTTGTCGTCGCTCGCTGCCACGGCCACCTCGTCCTGTCCCCGCGCCCGCCAAGCCTGCCACCGCCGCGCCGGTGGGGCGCGGTTTTCCGCATACGCTTGACAGCATAGCATTGACTGCATACGATCTCATAGACCGTCAAGTGGTTCAAGTCCCGGGGGAACACGATGATCACCACGCTTCGGGCGCGTCGGCGCCGCGGATCGGCCCTGGCCGCCGGCCTCGCCATCGCCACCCTTCTCGCCGCCGCGTGTGGCGACGACGATGACGACGGCGGTGCCGGCACCACCGGCGGGACGACCGCCGCCACCGCGGTGACACGACCGGCGCGACCACCGGCGACACGACCGGTGACACGACCGAGGCGACGACCGGCGAGACCACCGGCGACACCGGCGGCGCGCCCACCACCGGCGCCGGCGGCGGCGAGGAGCCCGGCGTCGACGACGGCAGCACGATCACGATGTGGACCCGGGCGGCCACGGAGGCCCAGTCCCAGCGGTTCGTCGACGCCTACAACGCGTCGCACGAGAACCAGGTCGAGCTCACCGTGATCCCGACCGACGACTATCTCCCCCGCGTCGGCACCGCCGCCGGTGCCGGTGAATTGCCCGACGTGGTGAGCCTCGACGTCGTGTTCGTCCCGCAGTTCACGACCGTCGGCGCCTACCTCGACATCACCGACCAGATCGCCGCCCTGCCGTACGCCGACGACATCGCCCCGTCGCACATGGACGTCGGCACCCTCGACGGCCGCCGCTACGTCGTCCCGCACACGATGGACCTGTCGGTGTACTTCTACAACAAGGACCTCTACGAGCAGGCCGGGCTCGACCCCGAGCAGCCTCCGCAGACGCTGGAGGAGTTCGCCGAGCACGCCCGCGCCATCGACGCTCTCGGCGGCGACGTCTCGGGCACGTTCTTCGGCGGCAACTGCGGTGGCTGCCTCGTGTTCACGTGGTGGCCGAGCATCTGGGCCGACGGGCACGAGGTGATGAACGAGGACGGCACCGACTCGTTGCTCGCCGCGCCCGAAGCCCAGGCGGTGTACGACGTTTGGAAGGGTCTGTTCGACGACGGGATCACCGCCGACGGGACCCAGGACGAGCAGGGCCCGACGTGGGTCGGCTTCTTCCCCGAGGGGAACATCGGGATCATGCCGATGCCGTCGACGCAGCTCGGCCTGATGCCCGACACGTTCGAAACCGGCGTCGCTCCGATCCGCGGCATCGACGGCGGCGAGTCGACGTTCGTCGGCGGCGACAGCATCGGCATCTCGGCCAACAGCGACATCCCCGAGCAGGCGTGGAACTTCATCGCCTGGACGCTCTCCGACGAGGCCCAGATCGAGGTCCTCGCGGCGAACAACGACGTCGTCGCCCGCACTGACCTCGCCCTCAACGAGTACTCCGAGCAGGACGAGCGGCTGGTGACGATCAACGAGGTCGCCGGCGTCGGCCGCACGCCGTACGCGCTCAACTTCGGCCAGACGTTCAACGACCCGCAGGGTCCGTGGCTGCCGCTGATCCGCAACTACGTCTTCGGTGACGGTTCAAGCCTCGAGGCGGACAACGAGGCGGTCACCGAGACGCTGCAGCAGGGGGGTTGACGGGTCGTGCGCCATGACTGATGGCTGACGCCGAGGCGCCGCGGCGGCGTCCCTGGTGGCGGTCTCGGGCCGCCAAGGGTGCGCTGTACGCCTCCCCCGCGGCCCTGTTCGTGCTCGCCTTCTTCGTCGTCCCGCTGCTCTTCGTCGGGCGGATGTCGGCGAGCGACTGGCCCCTCCTCCAGGGCAATCAGGGAGTCAACTTCCCCGACAACTACTCCACGATGACCGAGGAGCGGCTGTTCTGGCCGGCCGTCCGGTTCACCCTCACCTACACCGTGATCATCGTCGTCGCCCTGCTGGTGCTGGCGATGGTCATGGCCCTACTCGTGCAGCACCGTCGCCGCGGCGTCGGCCTCCTCCGCACGATCTACTTCCTGCCCGTCGCCGTCGGGCTGGCGGCGGCGTCGCTGCTGTTCTGGGGGTTCTACAGCCCGGCGATCGGTCCGATCGACCCGATCCTCGAGGACCTCGGGCTGATCGACGAGCCGATCCGGTGGATCGGCACGCCCCGCATGGCCCTGTTCTCCACCGTCATGTTGATCCTCTGGAAGTTCGCCGGGTTCTTCATGCTCATCCTCCTCGTCGGGTTGCAGTCGATCCCGGAGGAGGTCTACGAGGCCGCCCGCGTCGACGGGGCGAGCCGGGTCCAGACGTTCTTCCGCGTGACGCTGCCCCTGATGCGGCCGTCGATCGCGCTATGCCTCATCATCTCCGTCACCGGATCGCTGCTCGCCTTCGACCAGTTCGCCATCCTCACCAACGGCGGGCCGGACAATTCGACGACGACTGTCGTCATGCTGATCTACCGGGAGGCGTTCCGGCAGTTCAACCTCGGCACGGCGGCGGCGATCTCGGTGGTCGTGCTCCTCGTCCTCCTGGTGATCAACATCGCCCAGTTCCGGCTGCTCCGCCGCGGCGCCCAGGTGTCGTAATGGCGTTCCCCGGCCACGCAGGCCGTCGTTGGCCGCTCGCTCGCTGGCGCTCGCTCGCTCGCATCGACACGAGGGCGCTGCAGTGAAAGCCCGACGTGCGTTCGGTCAGACCTCGTATTACGTCTTCGCCGGCGCGCTGGCGATCCTCTTCCTGATCCCGCTGGTGTGGACGGTCGTCGCCTCGGTGTCGCCGCACGGCAACACCGCCCAGCAGGTCGGCTACGGGTTCGGCAACTACCGGACGCTGATCGACTACGACGCCGGGCTGCCGCGGTACCTGTGGAACAGCTCGTTCGTCTCCGTGCTCACGGTGCTGTTCACGCTCGTCCTGTCGCTCCTCGGCGGCTACGCGTTCGGCCGGTTCAAGTTCTGGGGCCGGGACGCGCTGTTCCTCCTCATCCTCGCCATCCTGATGGTCCCGTACGCCAGCCTGCTCGTCCCGCTCTGGCAGCTCTTCGGCGACCTCGGGTTGCGCAACTCGCTCGTCGGCCTGGCCGTCGTGATGACGCTGTACCAGCTGCCGTTCTCGATGTTCATGATGCGCATCTCCTTCGAGTCCGTGCCGCGGGAGATCGAGGAGTCGGCGATGGTCGACGGGTGCGGCACGTTCGGCGTGCTGCGCCACATCATGTTGCGAGCGGTGTGGCCGGCGATCATCACCGTCGCCCTCTTCGCCTTCCTCTACGCGTGGAACGACTACATCGCTCCGCTGTTCCTGATCAACGACACCGACCGCTACCCGCTGCCGTTGGCGATGGCGACCATCCGGCAGCAGACGATGGGCGCCGTCGACTTCGGGGTGACCCAGGCCGGTGTGGTCGTGATGGCGATTCCTTGTCTCATCCTGTTCCTTCTCCTGCAGCGGCACTTCGTGCGGGGGTTCATGGCGGGCGCGCTGAAGGGGTAACGACGCCAACCACACGGAGGTAACGAAGTGAAGCCCCGAACCACCCGCCGCCGGCTGGCCCCCGCCCTGGCGGCCGGTCTGGTCGTCTCGCTCGGAGCCGGGCTCGCGCCGGCCCGCGCCCAGGAGGACATCCCGCCCGCCGTCGATCCCGGGACCCCGACGTACGTCGGGCTCGCCGATCCGGTGCCTGACACTCCGGTCGCCTTCGACCCCCGGATCAACATGCTCGAGGCGATCTACGAGGCCGACACCGCGGCCGGGGGTGGCTCGTACTGGATCGACCGCGTCCTCGAGCGGCCCGCCGGAGGCAACGGCGGCAACGCCCTCTACACCAAGGGCCGCGCCCTGTACATGTACACCCACAACCCCAACACGCTCGGGTTCGCCGGCCAGGGCACCGGCGCCAACCAGGGCGGGGGAGGCTTCGCCTACCGCGAGGCGATCGCCCAGGGCAACACGCCGCTGTACACGGTGACGATCTCGGGCGGCGCGCTGGCCGAGCAGACCGCCGAGCGACGCCAGTCCCCGAGCCACTGGTCGAGCGTGCATGCCGGCGGCGGGCTCAGTGTGGCGCAGCGGAAGTTCATCACCCACAACAACGTGGCCGTGACGATCCTCGCCATCACCAACACCGATGCCGCGCCCACGACGCGGACGCTCACGGCAACCACGCCGGCCGTCGTGACCCAGGCCAGCTCGCCGGACGGCACCGAGCGCACCGGGACCTTCAACGCCCGGTACAACGTGACCACGGTGTCGACGCGCTTCAGCGGCGAGGGCTTCACCGCGAGCGGGAACAACCTCGTGCGCGACGTGACGCTGCAGCCGGGCGAGACCGTCACGCTGAAGCTACAGCTCGGGGCGATCGCCACCGAGATCCCCGAGTCGGGCCCGGAGTACGAGCGCTACCACGGTTACGACTCCGCGACCGCGCTCCGCACCCAGCTCGCCGAGTACAACCGGTGGTGGGTGGACAACGTGCCGTTCATCGATGTCCCCGACGAGAACATCGACAAGATGTCGTGGTACCGGACATTCCTCAACCGGTTCAACTACTTCGACGTCGACATCCCGGGGAACGACTTCCAGTTCCCGGTGTCGGTCGAGGGCGCGCTCGGCTACGACAACGCGATCCAGCTCACCCAGCCGATGCACATGCAGGACCTCAAGTGGTTCCGACAGCCGTCGTCGTCGTACGGCAACTGGGTGTCCTCCGGTGAGACGTCGAAGTGCGACGCGTTCATCGACAACCCCGGTTCGCACAGTTGGGGCAACACCTACGAGCAGTACATCGCCCGCGAGGCGTGGAACGCGTACAAGGTCCACGGCGGCGACCGGGCGGTCATCGACAACCTCGCCCACTACGCCGAGTGCGACGTCGAGGGTCAGCTCGACAAGTACGACTCCAACGACAACAACCTGATCGAGTACAACGTCGGCTTCCTCACCGGCAACGACGCCGACACGCCGACGTTCCACTGGGCCCAGTTCAGGGGTCAGCCGACCCGCCAGGACCGCGCCGAGGCGGCGTTCCAGTGGTCCGGGGCGAAGGCCGCCGCTGACGCCTACCGCCAGCTCGGCAACACCGCCAAGGCGGACGAGATGGAGGAGCTGGCCGCGGAGATTCAGCACGCCGTGCTCGAGGTGCTGTGGGACCCCGCCCCGGCCGGAGATCCGCCGACCCTCGAGCCGCTCCCGGCGACGCGAACGCCCGGTCAGACCGGCTTCGGAAACGCCATCCGGCTGAACGGTCCCGAGCCCAACCAATACGTCGACATGCCCGATGGCATCGTCAGCCAGCTGACCGATTTCACCATCGGTGCCTGGGTCAATCCGGCCTCGACACAGGTCTGGACCAGGCTCTTCGACTTCGGCAACAACACCGGGCTCTACATGTTCCTGACGCCACGTGCCGGTGTTGCGGGGACCCCACCGAGGTTCGCCATCACGACCGGCGGCGGTGAGCAGCAGATCACCGGACCGACCGCGCTCCCCACGGGGCAGTGGATCCACCTCGCCGTCACCTTGGCGGGCACGGTCGGAACGCTGTACGTCAACGGACAGCCCGTTGCGACGAACCCGAACATCACCCTCGACCCGGCGAGCCTCGGAACCACGACCAACAACTGGATCGGCCGGTCCCAGTTCGCCGACCCGTTCCTCAACGGCACGGTCGACGACTTCAACATCTTCGACCGTGCCCTGAGCCCGGCCGAGGTCCAGCAGCTGATGGCCGCGCCCGGCGGCGGCGCCGTCGGCGGCGGCAACGTCGCCTGGTACCGCTTCGACGAGGCCGAGGGCGCCACCGTGACCGATTCATCGGGGAACGGTCGTGAGGCGACGGTGCAGACGGTCCCGCGGTTCGTCGGCGACTTCCCGGGCCAGGTGTTCAAGCACCAGCTCGTGTCCAACGGCGAGCGCGTGCAGTGGAAGGACCTGCAGAACTTCACCCCGTTCATCGAGGGCCTCGTGCCCACCGACGAGCCGAGCTACCGGGAGGCGTTGCGCTACTTCGCCGACGCGGAGGAGTACCCGATCGTGCCCTTCTACACGTCGAACCAGCGAGACAAGGCGTTCGCCGCGGCGGTCGGGATCCCGGGGTCGAACAACTTCTCCAACATCAACTCGACGTTGCAGGCCCAGATCTACGCCAGCGCCCTGCGGAACTACCCCACCGGGTACGTCACCCCGGGGATGTACCGCGCCCTCCTCGAGTGGTCGACGTGGGTCCAGTACGTCCAGGTCGACGGACTCACCGACAACCGGCTGCCGAACAACAACGAGTTCTTCTTCGGCTGGAACCCGGCGAACAAGACGTTCGGGCGATCGGGCATCTTCCACAACATCCTCGGCTCCTACAACTTCATGATCATCGACGACATCGCCGGCGTCCGCCCGCGCCTCGACGACGTCGTCGAGCTGTGGCCGATCGACGTCGGCTGGGACCACTTCGCCGTGAACAACCTGCGCTACCACGGCCGCGACCTGACCGTCGTGTGGGACCGGCCCGGCGACGGCACCGACCACTACCCGGTCGCGCCCGAGGGGTACTCCGTCTACCTCGACGGGGCCCGCGTCCTGACCGTCGACCGGCTCGCCCACGTCACGTGGGACTCGAACACCGGCAAGGCCGCGGTGGTCGATGGCAGCGACGCGAGGGTGACGTTCAGGGCCAAGGCGACGCTGGACGCCGCCACCGACATCAGTCTGTTCCGCGATGCGCGGGCGGTCGACATGTTCCAGAAGGCCGGCCGCGACCTCACCCTGGACACCGGCTGGCTGACCAACCTCGCCGGGGGCAAGCCAGTGACGGCGTCGTTCACCACGACGACGCCGGCGCTGCGGGCGACCTCGCCCGGCTTCGCCATCGACGGCTGGACGATCAGCGGGTTGCCCGCCAGCGGGCCGGGTGGCCAGGCGCGGCCCGGCTACCTCGCGCCGAACACGATCTGGGGGGCCTGCAGCACCGCCCTGCCGGCGTGTGGCAACGGCTCACCGGACAACGAGCACTGGCTCGAGATCGATCTCGGGCAGCCGACGGCGTTCGACACGGTGAAGCTCTACTTCTTCAACGACAAGAGCTACAACCCGCAGCAGAACAACTCGAACAACACCTACCGGCAGCCGTCGGCGTACACGGTGCAGTACTTCGACGGGAGTGGCTGGGTCGACGTGCCCGGACAGGTCAAGACCCCGGGGGTGCCGCAGGCGAACTACAACCTGGTCACGTTCCCGGACCTCACCGCCCAGCGGGTCCGGGTGCTGATGACCCGCACCGGCAACTTCGGGATCGGGGTCAAGGAGATCCAGATCTTCAACGGCGTCGACTGCACGCGCACGATCACCGGCACCCACACCGGACCGCTCAACGTCGACTCCGGCGTGACGTGCGTGGCCGACGGGGCCAGGGTCGTCGGGCCGACCCGAGTGCGCGGCGGAGCCGGCCTGATCGCGACCGGCGCCTCGTTCACCGGACCGGTGTCGACGACCGGAGCGACCACTGTCCAGCTGCTCGACAGCACCCTCACCGGGCCGCTCAGCGTCAGCTGGTCCACGGCGCGGGTGGCGATCGTGGACAACCGCATCACCGGGCCGGTGAACGTGACCCAGAACGCCACCGGGAGCGCACCGATCGTGATCTCGGGCAACCGGATCACCGGACCGCTCGCCTGCGCCGGCAACCAGCCGCCGCCGGGCAACGGAGGCACGACCAACAACGTCACCGGACCCAAGTCCGGTCAGTGCGCCCAGCTGTAGAGCCGCCGCGGCGCCCTCACTCGTGAGGGCGCCGCGGCTGCAGCACGCAGAACTCGTTGCCTTCCGGGTCTCTCAGAACGACCCATGACTCCTCACCTTGACCGACGTCGGCATGGGTCGCGCCGAGCCCGAGCAGACGCGCCACTTCCGCTTGCTGATCGTCGGGGCGGAAGTCGAAGTGCAGCCGGTTCTTCACTGTCTTCGGTTCCGGGACCCGCGCGAACAGAAGTCCGGGCAGCCGGTCAGGCGCCGGCCGGATCTCGAACTCCTCGGGGTCGTCGTTGACCACCACCCAGTCGAGGGCCGTCGCCCACCACCGGCCCAGCGCGACCGGATCGGCGGCGTCCACGTTGACCTGCTCCAACTCCAGCGACATCAGCCCAGACCTTTCGATCGTTCGTCACCACGCATCTGGGCGGGAATCCTCTCAAGGGGTGACACGATTCCCGCCCAGATCGCCGGGTGACACGATTCCCGCCCAGATGTCGGGACGTCGGGCGAGGGCCTACGGTGGGCGGCCGTGGAGCTCGTCGACCTCACCGCCGTCGAGCAGCGCCGTCTCGTCGGCCGGCGGGAGGTGTCGGCCACGGAGCTGCTCGACGCCCACCTGGCGCGGATCGAGACGGTCAACCCGATCGTCAACGCGATCGTCGCCCTCGATCCCGACGTCGCCCGGCGGCGGGCCCGTCAGGTCGACGACGTGCTGGCCGGTGGCGGCGATCCCGGTCCGCTCGCCGGACTGGTGACCGCCCACAAGGACCTCACCGAGACCGCCGACTTCACGACGACGTACGGATCGCCGCTCTTCGCCGGGCACCGGCCGGCCGCCGACTCGTTGTTGGTGGCGCGGATGAAGGCGGCCGGCGCGGTCGCCGTCGGCAAGACCAACGCGCCCGAGTTCGGCGCCGGGTCGCACACCTTCAACCAGGTGTACGGGGCGACCCGCAACCCGTGGGGCCTGGGCTGCAGCGCCGGCGGGTCGAGCGGGGGCGCCGCCGTCGCGCTGGCGTGCCGCATGGTGGCGACGGCCGACGGCAGCGACACTGGCGGCTCGCTGCGCAACCCGGCCGCGTGGGGCAACGTCATCGGGTTCCGCCCGACGCTCCGCGTCGTGCCACGGGTGACGCCGGGGAACGCGTGGATGCCGATCAGCATCGAGGGTCCGATGGGGCGCACGGTGGATGACGTCGCCCTGCTGCTGTCGGTCCTGGCCGCGCCGGACGCGCGGGACCCGATGCACCGACCGATCGACCTCCCCGCCGAGCTGCGGCCACCGTCGGGACCGGTGCGGGTCGCCTGGTCCCGGCAGCTCGGCGTGCCCGTCGAGCCGTCCCAGCTCGACGTGCTCACCGGCACCCGCCAGACGATGGTCGACCTCGGCTGGGACGTCGTCGACGACGAGCCCGAGCTGGCGCTGGCCGACCCGTGCTTCCGCGTGCTGCGCGCATGGAACATCGCCAACGGTCCCACCGCCGGGTTCCACGACCGGATCGACCAGATCAAGGCGACGATCCAGGACGAGATCCGGCGGGGCTCGGCCGTGACCCAGGCCGAAGTGGCGACGGCCTACGCCCAGCTCGCCGCCCTCTGGCGGGAGACGGTGGCGTTCTTCGACCGCGGCTACGACGTGCTCGCCTGCCCCGTCACCCAGGTCTCACCGTTCCCCATCGAGACCGAGTACCCGACGGTCGTCGCCGGCGTGCCGATGGGGAACTACATCGACTGGATGGAGTCGTGCTGGCGGATCACCGTCACCGGCTGCCCGACCCTGTCGCTTCCCGCCGGGTTCGACGCCAGTGGGCTGCCCGTCGGCGTGCAGCTCGTGACCCGCCAGGGTGCCGACGTCCAGCTGCTGCGCATCGCCAAGGCGCTGGAACAGGCCACGGGGTACGCGTCCCGACAGCCGCCCCTGCCGGCCCGGGCGTCACGCGCGTGACATAGCGTTCGCCCGTGGCCACCCAGGACCCGGACGCGCTCTGGAAGCCTGGCTACACCGGCGAGATCGTCTATCCTGCGCCCACCCAGGAGTCGCCGCCACGCCGCCGCGCCACTTGGCTCGTCGGGGCGGGCGTCGTCGCCGCAATCGCGACCGTCGGAGTCACGGTGTCGCGCCTCGGGGAGGAGGGGAACGCCGGCGAGTCGTCGGCGCTCGATCGGATCCCGACGCAGATCAGGGAGCGGTGGACGACCACGCTCGACCGTCCGGTCGTCTCTGTGACCGGCACGACTGACATGGTCGTCGCCCTGGCCGGCTCGGAACTGGTGACGATCGACGCCGCCTCCGGCGCCGAACGGTGGCGGGTGCCGGCACCCGCGCCGGTCGGTGAGCTCGAGGTGATCGACGGCGTCGTCGTGTTCCACGACGTCTCCCCCGAGCGCAGCTCGCTGACCGCTTTCGACGTCCGCAACGGCCGCCGCGTATGGTCGAAGACGCTCCGTCACGGGCCCGACGTGACGCTCGCCGATGACCAGCTCGTCGTCCCCGGCTTCGGCGCCGGCGGGATGGTCAGCTCCATCGAGTTCCTCGACCCGCGTACGGGGAGCCGCCTGGCGGCGTTCGAGGGCGAGGAGGTCTCGATGTCGTCGACGGCGATCCGGCGCCGCGTCGACGACCGGGTGGAGTGGTACGACCGGGACACGTTCGACCTGCGCGCCGGCGTCGAGCTCGCCGCGCTCGGCCTCGACGGGTTCCGGACTGCAGGCGCACCGACCGACGCCGGGCTCGTGATCGCGACGTTCGACCGGGCGTGGCTGCTCGATCCCGACGGGGCGGTGGTCTCGACGTTGTCGTTCTCGACCAAGCTCGCCGCCCCGTGGAGCCTCGACGAGCTCGACGGATCCGGTCGCTACGTGGTGCTCCAGGGTGTCAACGCGACGACGATGCTCACGATCCGCGACGGCCGGCTCGACGAGCTGTGGACGAGACCGGTCGCGCCCGTCGAGTGGATGACCGACTACTCGCGGACGATCTTCACCGCCGAGCGGTGGAACGACGGGGACCCGCTGATGCAGGTCGTCGACGCGGCGACGGGGCGGGCGATCTTCTCCACCCGACCGCCGAGGCTCGACGGACTCTCCCTGAGCCGCAACGGGTTCGTCGCCGGCACCGAACCGCGGGAGGACGGCACGTGGACGGCCGTCGGCTACGACTTCGACGGCCGCGAGCTCTGGCGGCTGCCAGTCCCCGACCGGGGCTGGCCGACGCTGCTCCCCGGCGCCCTGCTCACCGTCGGCCACGACACCGAGGCCGGGACGACCAGGCTGACCCTGCTGTCCTGATCACTCCCACGCGCGGGAGTTGTCCTCCGTCAACGAGCCCGGCGGGGCCGGGACGACGCAGAACAGCAGTCCGGCCGGATCGCGCATCACGTGCCACGGGTTGGCCTTCTCCACCCGCTCGGCGCCGAGCCGCTCCAGCCGGGCGACTTCGGCCTCCACATCATCGGTGTAGAGGTCGAGATGGATCCGGCTGGCTCCCTCCCCCAGGTGCTGGATCAACAGGGCGAAGTGCTGTTGGCCGAGGCGGGAGCCGTGGTACTCGGGATAGTCGAGGCGCGGGAGTGGTTCGCCGCTCGCCGACCGCCAGAACTCCAGCTCCCGGTCGTGGTCATCGGCGGCCACATCGATGACGACGGCGTGCACTTGGCTGCGATGCGACATGGTTCACCTCCGAGGGGTGGGGCTCGGCCGATCCACCAGTTGGGCGAGCCGGGCGGGCGCCTGGAGGCAATAGGAGTCGGTCAGCATCTCGCCCAACTCCGCCCAGTTGGTGTCGTCGTCCAGGATGATCCCAACCACGTTGCCGCCCCAATCCGCCTTGAAGTACGGCGGGCCGAGGCGCTCGAACGCCATCAGCTCGTCGGCCTCGGCGCGGAAGGTGATCCGGAAGCGTCCGTCCTCGCCGCCGAAGGCGTGGGCGATCGTCGCCTGACCCACCCGCCACCGCACGCCGACCCATGCATCCTCCTCGTCGCACTCGGGAAAACGGGCCATGAGCACCGCGAGTCGTCGCACCCATGGTTCCGGCAGCTCGGGCCGTTGTGCCACCGCGGGAGTCTTCCAGCTCGCATCGACAGTTGGCGTACACGTACCGGGTGTACGCGACCGCCCATCTGGGCGCGCAGCGTCTCATTCACGCTTCTGGGCACGGACAGTCGCAGATCTGGGACTCAGCGCGCCCAGATCGCTCAACGAGAGGGTCCGCGCCCAGTTCGAGCCGGCGCCTGGTCGGATGGCACTAGCTCACCGCCTGCTTCACGAGCGCCTCGATCCTGGCCTCGTCGGCGGCTGTCAACTCCTTCAGGGCGAAGGAGGTCGGCCACATGGCCCCGTCGTCGAGGTTGGCCTCGTCGCTGAAGCCGAACGTCGCGTACCTCGCGTTGAACTTCTCGGCGCTCTGGAAGAAGCAGAGCACCTTGCCGTCCTTGGCGTACGCCGGCATCCCATACCAGGTCTTCGGGGCGAGCTCGGGCGCGCTCGCCGTGATGATCGCATGGAGCCGCTCGGCCATCGCCCGGTCCGGGCCCTTCATCTCGGCGACCTTCGCCAGCAGGGCGCTCTCCCCATCCGCCCTACTCGCTTCGGCCTTCAGCTCCTTGGCCCGCTCCTTCATCGCCGCCCGTTCCTCGGCACTGAAGCCGGCGGACTTGCTCTTGGTGGCGGGTTTCTTCTGAGCCATGTGCACTGCACCTCCCTAGATGAGAGTGGAACTCTCAATTTGAGAGTGTTAGTATCGCAACTGATGTCGACCGGCGTCAAGGGGGGAACTTCGGGGCGAGGCGGGACCGGCCAGGCCCGCACCCGCCTCGCCCGTCGCGCGGTGGTCGACGCGGCGCGATCCCTCTTCCTCGATCGGGGCTACCAGGCGACGACCATCGACGCCATCAGCGAGCGATCCGACGTCCCGCCGGCGACCGTGTACCGGCTGTTCTCGTCGAAGCTCGGGATCCTCAAGGCTTTGCTCGACGTGTCGATCGCCGGCGACGACCAGGCACGGTCGGTACCGGAGCGACCCGAGGTGACCGCGCTCCTCGCCGAGAAGGACGCCGCGCGGCTCGTCGCCGGGTTCGCTGCCGTCACCGTCGCGATCAACGTGCGGAGCAGCGACGTCTACCGCATCCTCTCGAGCGCGTCGGGCTCGGATCCGGCGGCGGCGGTGCTGCTCGCCGAGTACCAGCGCGCACGTGGTGACGGCCAGAGCCGGATCGCCCGCGCGCTCGCTCGCGCCCGGGCACTGCGGCCCGGGCTACGCGAGCGCGACGCCGCCGACCTGATCCACGCACTGATGTCCCCCGAGCTCTATCGGCTCCTCGTCGTCGACCGCGGCTGGACGCCGAAGCGCTACGAGGAGTGGCTCGGCCGAACCCTCGCCGATCAGCTGACGGCGCCGGCCTGATCGCGCGTTCAGTAGAGGAACATCGGCTTGCCGGCCACGTGGCGGACCTTGGGGCGGTACGCCTCGGAGTCATAGAGCTCGTCGACGTCGACCCGCTTGACGCCCTCCCGGGTGACCCCGATCGGCACGTTGGTGTACGTGCCGCCGCGGAGCGCCACCATCCGCCCGGACGCGCCCTCGAGAACGAGGTCGGCCGCCATCACCGCGTAGTTCGTCGCCACCATCAGGTCGAGCGAGTCCGGGTTGCCGGAGCGCATGAGGTAGGCGACCTGCTGGAGCACGATCCCCTGACCCGTGACCCGCCCGAGCAGCTCGCCGGTGACGGCGCCGATGCCGCCGAGCTTGCGGTGCCCGAACGCGTCCTCCTCGCCGGACAGCATCATCTCGCCGCCGAGAATCGTGGCCCCCTCCGAGATCGTGACCATCGAGTAGTTCGACGGGTTGCGGCGCTTGTCGCCGACGAGGAACTCGGCGAGCCGCTCGATGTCGAACGGGACCTCCGAGATCACGGCCCGGTCCGCACCGGCGAGGTAGGCGGTGATCAACGACGTCTCGCCGCTGTACCGGCCGAACAGCTCGATCACGGCGATGCGCTCGTGGGAGCCGGTCGACGTCCGCAGCGAGTGGATGAACTCGACACCGCGGGTGACCGCGGTCGAGAACCCGATGCAGTAGTCGGTGCCGTGGACGTCGTTGTCCATCGTCTTCGGGATCGCGATCACCGGCACGCCCTCGTCGTGCAGGCGCAGCCCGTAGGACAGCGTGTCGTCGCCGCCGATCGGGATCAGCGCGTCGAGTCCGAGGTAGTCGATCACCCTGATGGCGTGAGCGGTGAAGTCGAACGGCCCCTCCCCGTCCGCCTCTGCGGCGAGGAACTCCGGTACCCGACCGGCACGAACCCGTCCCGGGTTGGTGCGCGACGTGTGGAGGATGGTCCCGCCGGTGCGGTCGATCGTGCGCACCGCGGTCTGGTCCAGGGGCATCGTGTTGGCGGCCGCAGACCCCGGGTCGTCGGGGTCGATCTCGAGCAGGCCGGCCCACCCGCGGCGGATCCCGACGACTTCGTGGCCACCGTCGGCCACGCGCGACACGACCGCCTTGATGCAGGGGTTCAGGCCGGGGACGTCGCCCCCGCCGGTGCAGATGCCGATGCGCACGCGGTCACCCTACGGGGTCGGATTGGTGCCGCGCCGGGCGATCGAGACGCCGTAGGTGCGGGCGATCACCTCCTGCACCTCGCGGTCGAGGACGTGCTCGCCGGCGCCCGCGGCGAGCAACGTGCGGGCGAGGTGGCAGATCTCCGCGGTCCACTCCACCGACTCGGCGACGAGGTAGGCGGCGTCGAGATCGGGCCCGATCGCGACCACGCCGTGGTTGGCGAGGAGGGCCGCCCGGCTCCCGGGCTGCTCGGCCAGGGTCCGCAGCACCTGGTCGGCCAGCGCAGCCGTCCCCGGCGGCGCGTAGTCCGTCACCAGCACCCGGTCGGCAAAGGTGGCGATGCTCTCGTTGCAGATGAACGGGAGGTCGAGCCGGGCCACGGCGAAGGCCGCCGCGTGCCGCGAGTGGGTGTGGACGATCGCGCCGACGCCCGGTCGCGCCGCCATCAGCCCGGTGTGGAGGGCGAGCTCGCTCGTCGGCGCCCGCCGGCCGACCCACGAGCCGTCCCGGACGTCGACGACGGGGTGGTCGACGGGCTCGAGCCGGTCGTAGCGCACGCCGCCCGCGCTCACGACGAAGCGGTGATCGTCGACGCGCAGGCTGACGTTGCCTGCCGAGCCGATCACCAGCCCGTCGGCGACCATGCGCCGGCACGCGGCGTGGACCGCCTCCCGTGCCGCCGGCACGTCGAGGCGGGCGGCGGCATCACTCACTGCGGCGATCCTACGATCCACGCCGATGCGCACGATCGAGTGGCGAGGCGACCACGCCGTCCTCATCGACCAGACCTGCCTGCCTCACGAGGTCGCCCACCTCGAGGTCCGCGACGTCGACGCGATGGTCGACGCGATCCGCCGGCTCGCGATCCGGGGCGCGCCGGCGTTGGGAGCGGCCGGCGGGTTCGGCGTCGCCATCGCCGCCCTCCGGGCCGAGCGCGACGGGCAGCCGGCGTCGCTCGTGCGCGACGAGGCCGAGCGGCTCGCCGCTGCCCGACCCACTGCGGTGAACCTGCGCTGGGGCGTGCAGCGGGTCCTCGCCCGGCTCGACGACGGCGCCGCGGCGGTGGTCGCCGAGGCCATCGCGATCGCCGAGGAGGACGTCCGGGCCAACCGGGCGCTCGGCACGCGCGGCGCCGACCTGCTCGAGGAGCTGGTTCCTGTCCCGTCGCTCCGCGTCCACACCCACTGCAACACCGGTGCGCTGGCCTGCGTCGAGTGGGGCACCGCCCTCGGCATCGTCCGGGTGCTCCACGAGCGGGGCCGCCTGTGCTCGGTGACCGCCGACGAGACCCGGCCGCTGCTCCAGGGCTCGCGCCTGACGGCGTTCGAGCTCGCCGAGCTCGGCATCGACCACCAGATCGTGGTCGACGCCGCCGGCCCGACCGTGATCGCCCGCGGGCTTGCCGACGCCGTCGTCGTCGGGGCCGACCGGATCGCCGCCAACGGCGACGTCGCCAACAAGGTCGGGACCTACCCGCTCGCCCTCGCCGCGGCGCGCGCCGGCATCCCGTTCATCGTCGCCGCCCCGGAGTCGACGCTCGACCGGGAGACGGCATCCGGCGACCTGATCGAGATCGAGGTCCGCGACGAGTACGAGGTCCTCGACCTCGGCGGCACCGCCACGGCGCCGCCGGGCGCGCGGGCGCTCAACCTCGCGTTCGACGTCACCCCGTCCGACCTCGTCACCGCGATCGTCACGGAGCGGCGGGTGATCCGTCCGGCCGCCGGCGAGCGACCCTGAATCACCCCGTTGCGCGCAGGGCGCGCAGCGACTGGCGCAGCGACGACATCGTCGCCACGACCGCCGTGGGCTCGTAGCCGCAGTGGGCCATGCAGTTGGCGCAGCGGGGGTCACGGCCTCGTCCGTAGCGGTCCCACTCCGTGGTCTCGACGAGCTCGCGGTACGTGGCCGCGTAGCCGTCGGACATGAGGTAGCAGGGACGCTGCCAGCCGAACACGGAGTAGCTCGGGATGCCCCACGCCGTGCACTCGTAGTCGACCTTGCCCTCGAGGAAGTCGAGGAACAGCGGGCTGTGATTGAGCCGCCACCGCTGGCGCCGGCCGTCGCCGAAGGCGGCCCGGAACAGCCGGCGGGTCTGCTCGACGCCGAGGAAGTGCTCCTGGTCGGGCGCCTTCTCGTAGGCGTAGGCCGGCGAGATCATCATCGAGTCGACCTCGAGCTCGTCGTTCAGGTAGTCGAGGACGTCGCGGACCGCCTGCGGGCTGTCGTTGGTGAAGAACGTCGAGTTGGTCGTCACGCGGAACCCGCGGGCCTTGGCCTCCCCGATCGCGGCGACGACCTCGTCGAACACCCCCTCGCGGTCGACGGCCTCGTCGTGACGCTCGCCGAGCCCGTCGACGTGGACGGTGAAGGCGAACCGCGGCGACGGCGTGAACAGGTCGAGCTTTCGCCGCATCAGGACGGCGTTGGTGCACAGGTACACGAACCGCTTGCGCGCCACCAGCTCCTCGACCATCGCCGCGATGTCGGGATGGAGCAGCGGCTCGCCGCCGGCGATCGACACGACCGGAGCGCCGCACTCCTCGACCGCGCCGACGGCCTGCTCGACCGACAGCCGGTGGCGGAGGATCTCCGTCGGGTACTGAATCTTGCCGCAGCCGGGGCAGGCCAGGTTGCAGGCGAACAGCGGCTCCAGCTCGACGACGAGCGGGAACCGCTCGTGGCCGCGGAGCCGGTTCTTCAGCAGGTACCAGCCGACAGACGTCGCCTGGCGGGCCGGCAATCCCATCAGCGCACCTCCGCGGGAAGGGTGAAGTGGACGTCCTCGTCGCGGACGTGGCGTTCCTCGACCTCGACCGGGCCGAGGGCTCCGAGGGCGGCGACCACCCGCTGCACCATCGCCTCCGGCGCCGACGCGCCGGCGGTGATCCCCACCGTCTCGGCGTCACCGAACCACGACAGCTCGAGCTGGCTGTCGTCGTCGACCAGGTGGGCAGCGCAGCCCTCCCGGCGCACGACCTCGACGAGCCGGTTGGAGTTGGAGGACGTCGGCGACCCGACGACGAGCACGACGTCGCATTCGGCGGCCAGGGCCCGCACGGCGTCCTGGCGGTTCTGGGTGGCGTAGCAGATGTCGTCGCGGGCCGGTCCCTCGATGGCGGGGAAGCGCTGCTGGAGCCGGCCGACGATGTCGGCGACCTCGTCGACGGCGAGCGTGGTCTGGGTGACGTAGGCGACCTTGTCGGGATCGGGGACCGTGATCACGTCGGCCGCGGCGCGGTCCTCGACGATGACGATCGCGTCGGGCGCCTCGCCGATGGTGCCCTGCACCTCCTCGTGGTCGGGATGGCCGATCAGCAGCACCGTGTAGTCCTTGGCGGCGAACCGGCGCACCTCGGTGTGCACCTTGGCGACGAGCGGGCAGGTGGCGTCGATCGTGGCGAGCCCGCGGCGCTCGGCGTCCTAGCGCACGGCCGGGGCGACGCCGTGGGCGGCGAAGACGACCCGTGCTCCGTCGGGCACCTCGGACAGCTCCTCGACGAAGATCGCACCCCTGTCGGCGAGGTCGGCGACGACGTGGGTGTTGTGGATGATGTGCCGGCGCACGTAGACGGGTGGCCCGTAGCGCTCGAGGGCCCGCTCGACGACGTCGATCGCCCGCTCGACACCGGCACAGAAACCACGCGGCCAGGCGAGCAGCACCCGCCGGGGGCGGACGGCAGCGGCCCAGCGCTCCAGGACCGGCACGGCGGAGCGCAACGAGCGGGCGGCGCGCCACGCGTTGACGGGCGCACGCGGCGACACCAGCTCGCGGCCGGGCGTGTCGGTCACCGCCCTCACCACGACGCGCGGCATCCCGGTCGGGATCGCGTCGACGAGCCACACCGACTCCATGTCGACGGCCACGGCGCCGTTCTCGTGCAGCGCCACCCGGCCGCGGCCGCGGACGAGCCGTTCGATCGAGTGCACCGGTCCGTCGACCGCGCGCAACCCGGCCCGGGCCAGCTCCCCGGCGAGCATCGCCGCGCCGGGGAACGTGGCTCCCGCCCGTCGGGACCGACCACCGTCGAGGCGACGACGAGGTCCCCCGGCTGGAGATCCGGCTCGACGGCGCCGCAGAAGCCGACGACGGCGACCGCGCGCTGCCCGGCGGCGGTGTCGGCCACCCGCGCCGCCGCCTCCTCGCTGCGCCGGCGCCCGTAGCCGGTGACCACGACGGTCGCCCCGGTGGCGCCGCCGCGCAGGGCGCGAGCCTCGATTCGCAGCGGGGCGAGCACGCAAGGTCGCTCATTTGATCCCCTTCCACGACAGGTACCGCCCGAGCGCCGACACGGGGAAGACCTGCCGGTAGAGGTGGTAGTTGAGGTAGAAGTCGCCGGGGAAGCCGACCCCGGTGAAGTACGGCTCGTCCCACGTGCCGTCCGGTCGCTGGTTCTCGACGAGCCAGCGCACGCCCTGCGCTCCCAGGTCGCCGTTGACGCCGGACGGCGAGCAGCCCGATCAGCGCCCACGCCGTCTGCGAGGCCGTCGACTCACCGCGGCCGCGCCAGCGGTCGTCGACGTAGGAGCGGAGGTCCTCGCCCCAACCGCCGTCGGCGTTCTGGTGCTCCTCGAGCCACTTCACCGCCCGCCGCACCGGCCGGTCGTAGCAGTGCACGCCGGCCGCCTGGAGCGCCGTCAGCGCGGCACACGTGCCGTACACGTGGTTGGCCCCCCACCGGCCGAACCACGAGCCGTCCGCCTCCTGCTGGTCGACGAGCCACTGCCGGCCGGCGCGCAGCGTGCCGAGGTCACGGCTCGGTTCGGCGGCGAGGAACTCGATGACGTGGGCGGTGACGTCGGCCGACGGCGGGTCGATGACCTCACCGAAGTCGCAGAACGGCAGCCGGCGGCACAGGTCCCGCGTGTTGTCGACGTCGAACGCGCCCCAGCCGCCATCGTCGCTCTGCATCCCCTCGAGCCAGCGTCGGGCCCGTCCGCACGCCGCATCGATGGCCGACGCTGTCGACCGTGTCGGCACCGGCCCCGTCCGGAAGGTCGACCCGCCGGAGGGCGAGGCCGACGATCGCGGTGTCGTCGGTGTCGGCGTAGTTGTCGTTCTCGAACTCGAAGGCCCACCCCGACGGCTCGAGGTCGGGGCGCTTCACCGCCCAGTCGCCGGCCGAGCGGATCTCCTGGCCGACCGTCCAGTCCGCCGCCTTCACCAGCGCCGGATGGTCGGCGGCAACCCGGCGTCGGACAGGGCGATCATCGTCAGCGCGGTGTCCCACACCGGTGACTGGCAGCACTCGATGCGGCGCCCGAGGTCGTCGTCGATCGTGAAGCTGTCGAGGCCGTCGAAGCCCTTCCGGATCACGGGGTGGTCGAGGGGGAGGCCGTGCAGGTGTAGCGCGAGCAGGGAGTACACCCACGGCGGCTGGATCCCGCCCCAGCCGCCGTCGGCCTCCTGGCGGGCGAGGATCCACTTGATCGCCCGCTCGATCGCGGCGCGGCGCAGCGGCCGGAGCGGGTGCCGTTCGTAGCGGTGGAGCACCCGGTCGAGCAGCTCGAACTTGCCCTCGATCGTGCGCAGCGACCGGCGGGCGGGTGGCGGCGCGCCGGTGCGCAGTTCGTCGAGCGCGAACGGCAGCGGCCGCACCGGTCGGTGGGCGGCGACGACGGTCAGGGCGACGACCGTCTGGCGGGCCCAGCAGGCGAAGTCGTAGATGTTCAGCGGGACACCACTGGGGCAGCAGGATCACCTCGGGCGGGAGGGCGGGGACGTCGTCCCACGACCACTGCCCGCCGAGGGCCAGCCAGAGGTGGGTGAAGACCCTCGTGCGCTCGAGCCCACCGGCGTCGCGGACGAACGTCGCCGCCTTCTCCATGTGGGCGGCGTCGGGCGGGTCGCCGGCCAGCCGGAGCGCGGTGTACGCCTCGACCGTGGTCGACAGGTCGCCGGGCCCGCCGGTGTAGGTGGCCCACGTCCCGTCGTCGCGCTGCTGCGAGCGGATCCAGAACGCCGTGCGCTCGGTCTGGCGCTCGGTCCGGATGCCGAGGAACTGGCGCAGCAGGAGGTCCTCGGCGTCGATCGTGACGTTCGCCTGGAGCTCGCCCTTCCACCAGCCGTCGGGGTGCTGGGCCTGGAGCAGCGCCTCGACGCCCCGGTCGCGGGCGGCCCGCGCCGCGTCGACGAACTCGGCCGGAACGCTCGTGGTCATCGCACTCACCGCTGACGCTCGCAGACGTACTCGGCGACGAGACGGAGCTCGTCGGCGGCCCGCGGGTCGAGGTCGGAGCCGACGAGGGCGTCGACGGCGGCGTCGAGATGGCGCCCGGCGAAGTCCTCGGTGGCCTCGCGGCCGCCCGCCCGCTCGACGATCGCGGTCGCCCGCCGCACGGCGGCCTCGTCGAGATCGCCGTTGCGGAACAGCGCCTGCAGCTCGGCGGCGGCGTCGGGCGCGGCCGCCATGGCGAACGCCACCGGCAGGGTCTTCTTCTTCGACGCCAGGTCCGAGCCGACCGGCTTGCCGGTCACGGTGGGATCGCCCCAGATCCCGAGGATGTCGTCGACGGCCTGGAACGAGAGGCCGAGGTGGGCCCCGAACCGGTCCAGCGCGGCGACCGTGGCGGTGTCGGCGCCGGCGAGCATGGCGCCGAGGGCGGTCGCGCCGGCGAGCAGCGACCCGGTCTTCGCGGCGGCCATGCGCACGCCGGCCTCGACGGTGACCGCCTCCTCGCTCTCCATCGCCATGTCGTCGGCCTGCCCGGCGATCATCTCGGCGACGGCTCGCGTCAGCCGGGCGTCGGCGGCCACCGCGGCGTCGGACGCGGTGCCCCCGTCGAGCAGCACCTGGTGGGCCAGCGTCTGCAGGGCGTCGCCGACGATGATCGCCTGGCCGACGCCGAACAGCGCCCACACCGTCGGCCGGTGCCGGCGCTCACGATCGCCGTCGATGATGTCGTCGTGGAGGAGCGAGAAGTTGTGGACCAGCTCGATGGCCACGGCGCCGGGCACGCCCGCGCCCGGGTCCTCACCGACGGCCTCGGCGGACAGCACGGCGAGCGCCGGGCGGATGCCCTTGCCGCCCCCGGCCCCGGGAGTGCCGTCCGCCTCGACGTAGCCGAGGTGGTACTCCGCCGCGCGGCGCAGGTCCGGGTGCAGCGTCGCCAGTGCGCCCCGCAACGCCGGCTCGACCAGGCTCCGGCAGCGGGCCAGCACCTCGACGGCGGCCGTCTCGGTCGAAACGGCGCGTTCACTCACGCCATCACCTCCTCCGCCGCGGTCGACGCGGCTGTCGAAAGGTCGGCGAGGGCGGCCTGCGCGGCGCCGACCCCGCTGCGCACGGCGCCCTCCATCGTCGCCGGCCACCCGGTCGCGGTCCACGCCCCGGCCAGGTAGACGCCGGCACTCCGCTCCGCGTCGTCGGCCGCAGGGCGCGGGTCCCGGGGCCGCCACGGAACGTCGCCGCCCGCTCGCGGATCACGACGGCATCGAGACGCCGCGCCGCCGCGGCCTCCGGGAACAGCCGAGTCAGCTCGCGTTCGGCCGTCGTCACGAGCGCATCGGACGGTGTCCCCACCCAGTCCGTCGCGGCCGACAGCGAGACGGCGATGACCTGACCGCCGCCCGCATCGAGCCCGGACGTGCCGGTTCGGTCGAACACGAACTGCAGCGGGCTGTCGATCACGGCCGCCATCGCGCGGGGCACGACCGGCCGGTCGTAGACGAGGTGGACGTTCACGATCGGCGACGTTCCGAGGGCCGGCCACTCGTGGGCGCCGGCGACGCCGGGCAGCAGCGCCGCGGCGGGGTCGTGGGGGACGGCGACGATCACCGCGCCGGCCCGCACGCGTTCGGTAGCGGTCGCCACGACGACGCCACCGGCGACGGGCTCCACTGACTCGACGGGCGTGCTCGTGCGGATGTCGGCGCCGGCCCGCTCCAGCGCGCCGGCGGCCGGGTCGGCGTGGAGCCGGGCGAGCGGCACCTCCGACCAGCCGATGTCCCCGGCGGCGGCGTCGCTGAGCAGGCCGATCTGGAAGACAGTCGCCGCCAGGGAGAGCGAGGCGTCGGCGGCGGGGAGGTTCACCGTCGGCACGCAGATGAGGTCCCACAGCCGCTCGACCGCCGGCCGCCGCTGGCCGTGGGCCCCGAGGAACTCGGCGAACGTCCGCTCGTCGAGCGCGGGATCGTCGAGGTCGGCCCGGCGCAGCGGGACGAGCGCCCGCCCGAGCCGCATTCGGTCACTGAGCGAGAGATGGCGGTAGCGAAGGAGGCTGCCGGCGAGGTGCAGCGGCGCCGGCAGGCGGTTGCGGCGCAGGACCGCGACACCCCGGCCCGGCGCGAGGACCGGAAGCTCCATCCGGTCCTGCAGGTGAACCGAGCCGGCGGCGCCGATGCGGTCGAGGAAGCTGCGATAGGCGGTGCAGCAGCGGAGGAACACGTGCTGGCCGTTGTCGAACCACAAACCATTCCGGCGGAAGGACCAGGTCGCCCCGCCCAGACGGCTGCGGCTCTCCAGCAGCGTCACCGGCAGACCGGCGTCGGTCAGCTCGAGCGCCGCGCTCAACCCGGCCAGCCCACCGCCGACGACGACGACCCGGTCGGTCATCACGGTGCCCCCATCGTGATGGCGCGGGCGGCGACCACGACCTTCTGCCGGGTCGGCAGCGAGACCCGCCGCTCGAGCACGACCGTCGGGTTGCGTTCGATGCGCCCGAGCAGGCGCCGGTAGATCCCGGCCATCGCCGCCGTGCAGGCCCGGCTGCGCCGGTCGAGGTGCGGAAGCAGGGCCAGCCCGCGCTGATACCACGCCCGGGCCCGGACGCACTCGAACCGGACGAGCAGGCCCATCGCCTCGGGGGGACCGCTGGCGTCGGGCGCGCACCCGAACTCGGCGAGGTCGGTGGCCGGGAGGTACACCCGACCCATCCCCCGGTCCTCCTTCACGTCACGGAGGATGTTGGTGAGCTGGAGGGCGACGCCGAGGTCGTCGGCGAGCGGCGTCGCCGCCTCCATGTCCCGGGCCCCGAACACCCCGAGCGACAGCCGGCCCACCGACCCGGCGACCAGCCGGCAGTAGTGGACGATCTCGTCGACGGTCTTGTAGGCCGTGCCGACGGAGTCCTGCTCGCACCCGTCGACGAGATCGTCGAAGGCGTCGAGCGGGATCGGGTAGCGCGTCGAGGCGTGGGCGAGGGCGGCGAAGATCGGATCGCCGGCGACGGCGCCGGCGTCGGTGCGCAGCGTGCGCAGGTCGGCCCGCACGGCGTCGAGCTTGGCGACCTTCACGTCGGGCTCGTCCGACCCGTCGCCGATGTCGTCGATGCGGCGGGCGAGGGCGTACAGCGCGGCCATCGCGTTGCGCTTCGGCGACGGGAGCAGGCGGATGCCGTAGGCGAAGTTCTTCGCCTGCGACGACGTCACCTCCCAGCAGTGGGCGTACGCCTCGTCGATGGTCATCGTGCGCCGCCGCCGCCCGATCGTGACCGGCTCGTCCATCAGGACCGGCCCCCGGCGATCGTGGCGGTGAGGCGAACGATGCGCGGCTTGCTCGGCCGCACCTGGTGGGACAGCACGTCGTGACCGGCGGCGGCGATGGCGTCCAGCGCGGCGAGCCCGCCGGCGCAGAATCCGGCGACCGCCCACCGCGGCCGGCCGCGCAACGAACGGGCCAGCGGCGGGCCTGAACCGAGGAGCGCGCGGGCACGCCCGGCGATCGCGTCGACGACCGCCCGCAGCTCCGGTCCGGGCGACGGGCCGGAGCAGGTCCTCGGGTCCGCATCCGGCCGCGGCGAGGTCGTCGGCGGGCAGGTAGATCCGGCCCCGGCGGGCGTCCTCGCCGACGTCCTGGAGGTGCTCGACGACCTGCAACCCCGAGCAGACGTCGTCGGACCAGGCGAGCCGCTCCGGTGTGTCGGTGCCGAACACCGCCAGCACCAGACGACCGACCGGGTTGGCCGAGAGGTCGCAGTAGCCGAGGAGGTCCGCCCAGGTCGCGTAGCTGGTCACGGTCTGATCCCGCCGGTTGGCCTCGATCAGGTCGAGGAACGGCTGGCGATCGAGCCGGCAGGCCCGGATCGTCGGCTCCAGCCGGACGAGCACGGGATGCGTGGCGACCCCGGCGAACGCCCGGTCGAGCTCGCCCTCGAGCCAGTCGAGCTCGGCCAGCCGGTCCCCGCTGCTCTCGTCGCCGATGTCGTCGGCCAGCCGGGCGAACCCGTACAACGCCATGAGGTGCACGCGCTGGCTGCGAGGCAGCAGCCGGGACGCCACCGGGAAGTTCTCGTCGGCGGCGAGGCCGACGTGGTCGTGCTCGGCGGTTGCGATGGGTGTCGGGCGAGCTCGCATCGGCCTCCGCGGGGGTTTCGGTTCGTCCAAGCGTGCGGACCAGTCGGTCACGCATCTTGTACGAAACTGCCGGGAGGCGTCAATCACCACTGCCGAACGTCACAACGGCGAGCGCGGTCGAGACCTCGGCGAGGAGGTTCATGCCCCGTCCACCCCACTTCGCCTCCAGCACGGCCACGATGCGGCCGAACACCTCGCGTGCGGCGTCGAGGAACGGCGCCCCGCCCCGCGAGGCCCGCGTGGCCAGCTCGAGGAGCAGCGGGAGCACGGGCGCGAGCACGTCCGGGAGCACGTCGACGGCCCGCTCACAGTCGCCGGCCGCGGCGACGGCGACGGCGATGCGGTCGGCGGCGCCGTGGGCGGCGGCGACGAACGCCGCCTCCTTGGAGTCGAAGTAGCGGTAGAAGGTGCCCTTGCCGACGCCGGCGGCGGCGCACAGGTCGCTGACGGTGACCTGGTCGAACGGGTGAAGGGCGAATTCCGCCACGACGACGTCGACGAGCGCGGCCCGGGTCGGGTCGGCGCTCGCCTGGGCGTCGAGCAGGCGGTCCCACATCGCCGGGCGGAACGCCTCCTGCTCGCCGGCGAGGAGTTGGGGCAGGATGTCGGCGATCTGCTCGAGCGACAGCCCTCGCCGCTCACGCAGCCGGCGGATCAGTCGCAGCGCCCTGACGTGCTCGTCGCCGTACCGGAACCGGGTGCGGCCGGCGGAGACGGGTTCCGGGAGCAGCCCGCGCTGACGGTAGTAGTGGATGGTGCTCACCGGGACCCCGGTCCTGACGCTCAACTCCGCCACGGTCAGAGCGGCCACCCGGCGGAGGTTAGGTCGGGCGAGCGGCCCAGCGAGCGTTGCGGTCGACGGGCGGGGGCGCAACGTGCTAGACGCATCTCGTGTCCGGTGTCGTCGTCGTCACCGACTCCACGGCCTGCATGCGTGGCCGGCGGCCTCCCGCCGGCCTCCGTGTCGTGCCCGTCTCCCTGCTCTTCACCGACGGGGAGGCGAGCGACCACGAGATCCGTCCGGCGACGGTCTACGCGAGGTTGGCGCGCGGCGAGACGGTGAAGTCGCAGGCGCCGCCGCCGGCCGCCTACCTGGAGGCGATCGAGTCCGGCGAGCACGACGGCGCCCTCGTGCTCACCCCCGCCCACGAGTTCACGGTCATGGCCGGCAACGCCCGTGTGGCGGCCGAGTTGGCCACTCGCCCCACGGTCGTCGTGGACACGCGCACGGCGGCGGCGGGAGAAGGCCTCGTCGTGCGGGCCGCCCTCGCCGCGGCGCGTGGCGGTGCCGACCTCGACGAGGTCGCCGCGGTGGCTCGCGACGCCTCGGCCCGCGTCGAGCTCGTCGCCGCGATCCTACGACTCGGGCCAGCTCGAGCGCAGCGGGCACGTCCACCGCGACGAGGAACGGCGGGAGCCGACGCCGGCGATGATTGCCCGCTTCCAGGCCGGCCAGGTCGTGCCGCTGGCCGCCACGGGCGACCCGTTGCCGGCCCTCGCCACCGCGTGGCGACGCGGCGGCGGGCGAGCCGACACCACGCTCGTGTTCCACTCCGCCCAGCGGCCGCGAGCCGACCGCTTGTGCCGCCTCGTCGCCACCACCGAGCCGGTCCTGGCGTGCAGCGCGGCGATGGGTGCCCACGTCGGCCCGGGGCTGGTCGGCGTGGCCTGGCTGGCGCCGGCCTAGACGTCTCACGGGTTGGTCGCGGCGGTCGTCGATCCTCGCGACGCGTTGTGCGTCCCCGAGCGGCACTTGAGTGCCGGTCTCAGCGAGATCCACAGCGCGCGAGTCCTGACCCCATTCGGCAAGGCGGGACCGCAGTCTCCGACGCGTACCATCGCAGCATGCGACAGGTCGTGGGGACGATCCGGGTCGAGCCACTGGACGCGACGTTCGGGGCGGTCGTCCGGGATGTCGTCCTCGCGGGCGCGACCGACGCGGTTGTCGCCGAGCTGACCGAGCTGTGGCTCGAGTACGGGCTGCTCGTGTTCCCTGGCCAGCACATGACCCGGCGCGAGCAGGACGAGTTCGCCCGTCGCTTCGGCGACCTCGAGTTCACCGCGACCCCGCTGACGAATATCCAACGCGACGGCACGCTTCGTTCGACTGAGCACGACCTCTCCAAGTCCCTGCGGGGCAACGAGCGATGGCACCACGACAGCACCTACATGCCCGTCCAGGCGAGGGGCGCGGTCGTCGCCGCGGAGATCGTCCCGGACGAGGGCGGCGACACCGGCTTCGCCGACATGCGGGCTGCCTACGGCGCGCTCGACCACGCCACGCGGGAGCGAATCGACGGCCTCGCCGCGTATCACTCCCGTCGCTACAGCATGGAGCGCGCCGACCTGCACGTGAACGATGAGAACGCCGACCGGTACCAGCTCTACGGCTACGGCATCGACACCGAGCCGCCGCTGCGCCCGCTGGTCAAGGTCCACCCCTCCACCGGCCGGCCCAACCTTCTGATCGGACAACACGCCCACGCGATTCCCGGGCTCACGGCCGACGAGTCCGAGGCGCTGCTTGATCGGCTCAACGACGAGGCCTGCACGGCTCCCCGCACCTACTACCACACGTGGACGGAGGGCGATGCGCTGCTGTGGGACAACCGATGCCTCATGCACCGGGCGACCCCCCACGATCCCAGCCAGCCCCGACGGATCTGGCACACCCGGATCGCCGGAGACCCTGCGACCGAAGCCGGTCTCGACCACCGACAATTAGCCCACCCAACCTGAGTGTCCGGGGCTGACCGCCCAGAATGCCGGCTCGTGGGCGGGTGCTGGGCGCTGGGCGTGTGCAGGGTTCAGCGGCGATCGTCGATCGTGACGGTGAAGTTGTCGAAGGTCGCGGCGGCGCCCTGTCCCCAGATCCGTTCGGTCAGTGGGATGGACACGCTGAGTTCGGGTGCGTCGGGGTGCTGGAAGGGGAAGGCGTCGAGGAGGCTGAACAGACCGTGTCCGATGGTCACCGAGTCGATGAGCTCACCGAGCTGTTGGCCGGGACCGAGCGACGGGTAGATGCCGGTGTAGCGGGCGCGCTGGACGTCGAGCGGGACACCGATGTTGTTGACCCGGGCGATGCGCCGACCGTCGAGGAGGAACTCGGCCGAGGACTTGCCGGCCTTGCGGGTGAAGGTGATGGCGACGTCGTGAGCGCCAGGGCCGAGGGGGACTTGCTTGACGATCTGGGTGTACATCGTGGTGCGGGTTGCTCCCAGCGGTGATCCGATCACGGTGGCTGGGAGACGTTCGACGAGTGCGAACGCGGTGTGGCCGGAGACGAACCAGTCGAACAGCTGCCCGGTGGCGAAGTCGATCATGTGCAGGGTCGCCCCCGCTTGTTGTCCTTCGAGGGCGACGCCGCGCCACGGTGTCCTGCCAATCGCACAGGTGGGTTGGTCAGCGCAACCGGGCGGGCCGTAGATCCCGTGGATCACCCGGCCGTTGGGATCGGTGCCGACGGTGGTGGCGTCGATCGAGGCGGCAAAGGTGACCGACCCCTTGGCCGGCACGGGGAAGGACTCATTGCTCAACGCCAGGTACTTGATGTGGTCGAACACGCTCGAGTCGGTGGCCGTCTGAAACGGCAACGCCGACACCGAGAACGAATTGCCGTGGAACACCCGGGTGTCCTCGATTGCCATCTCACCGGGCCCGAACCCGTTGTTCCACTTCGACAGGTACTCGTCGAGGTCGTAGTCGGCGCCGTCGAAGGAGTCATACACGATCGTCGTAGTTGTCCCGCGGGCGGCGGCTGGGCGAGTGAGCACCGAAAGTCCCGCCGCGGCAACAGCGACGACGGTGAGCAGCAATGGCCAGCGCGATCGTCTCATCGTCATCCCCATTCAGCGCCGATGGCATGGCCCGGCGACGAGGCCTGCAGCTGCTCACCGATCACACCGACGAGGCCGTGGCGATGCCGCGGGGTCGCCCGCACCGCGACACGGCGCACCAGCAGCCCCGTTGGAAGGTCAAGGCTCGGAGATCTCGACATGCCCGCCACATGCGTCGGCAACGGCGTCGATCGCGTGGAGAAGCCATGAATTCCCCCTGGAGTTCTCCCGCCACCATCCGCATCACCTGAAGCCCAAACGCACCCACCAGATCGGACTGTCCTGTCCATGACAACGACACGTGGACGCCGATCGGAGCGGCCCGCGAACGCGAACTGGGCTGGATCTGTGTCGGATACCGACACAGATCCAGCCGACGCACGATCCCCGCCCGAATCGGGGCGGGCTGGCGATCAGGCGGAGCGCAGCGCCTTGACGAGCTGGCGCTTGTTCAGCTTGTAGGCGCCCTCGACGCCGAGCTGACGGGCGCGCTCGAGCAGCTGGGCCTTTGTCCACTGCTCGTAGGGGGTGCCGGCGCCGGGGCCACCGACCGTGGCGTCGACGTCCTCCACGGTGTCGATCGCGGAGTCGAGCAGCTGGGTGGTTTCGCGCGAGGCCGTGCCCGCGATGCGACGCCCCTGGGCGCGGGCCTGGCCGGTGACCTGGCGGGCGCCGCCACGAGCGGATGACACGACGTCGTCGGCGGCCGCACGGGCCTGGCCGGTCACGGTGCGGCCGGAAGTGCGAGTGGCGTCGAGCACCGTCCGCGTCGACGTCGCCACGGCGCTCACGACGGCAGCGGTCTGGTCGTAGGCGGCACCGGCAACGGCCCGCTGCAGGCGAACGACTCGTGCCGGCACGGCCGGGAGGTTCGCCTCGAGCTCGTCGAGGCGCTCGGTGATGAAGGTGGTGGTCATGGTCGGTGCTGTCTCCTGTACTACAACTGCTTGCAGAAGTATGCATACCCGCGGCTCGCCGTACCTAGCCATGACATTCGTCACCACGGTCCGCGCCGGTGGAAGCGACCGACGCTACGCACAGCACACCCACCCTGTGTGCCCCTTCGACGCTCAGGAGATCAGCGACTTGTGGGCCGCCTTCTTCGCCTTCTTGGCCTCCCGCTTCTCCTTGAGCGACTTGCCGACCTTCTTGGCGGCGTGCTTCTGAGGTGTCTTTTGGGGCACGGTCGCCTCCTCGTCTCTCGGCGAACGCTAGTGCGGGGAAGGAGGACGGCGTGGCAAGCCGTCGAACGTGGCGCCGTCCGAGCCCGCGAAGTTGGCGGGTGACCCGCTGATCGCGCTCGGCGTAGGTGAGTCCCTGACGGTGCGGTCGCCATACGCAGATCCTCAGACACATCGGTTGCTGCCGGGTACCGTCAGGGCCAATGATCGATCGGTTCGGTGACGAGACCGCTCTGCTCATCGTCGACGCCCAGGTCGGCGTGGACGACCTGGGGCATTGGGGTGGCCCGACAGGTCGGCGCAACAACCAGGACGCCGAGAAGCACCTGCAGCGACTGCTCGAGCAGTGGCGGACGGCCGGCCGCCCGGTGGCGTTCACGCTGCACGACTCGTGGGAGCAGGAGTCACCGTTGAAGCGCTCCTTGCCGACCGGAGCGTCGAAGCCGGGACTCGAACCGCGGCGCGATGAGATCGCCGTGGTGAAGCACGTCAATGGTGCGTTCTTCGGCACCGACTTGGCGATCCAGCTCCGCCGCGCAGGCGTGAGCCGGCTCGTCGTCGGCGGGTTCTTCACCAACTTCTGCGTCGAGACGACGGTGCGCACGGCCGGCAACATCGGCTTTGACACCTACCTGTGCCACGACGCGTGCGCCACGACCAACCGCATCGGTCCAGACGGCGTCGACCACGATCCCGACGTCGTCCACCAGGTGGCCGTCGCCACCATGCACGGCGAATTCTGTACCGCCGTGACGACCGACGACGCGCTCGACCTCCTCGGGCGAGATCGCGAGGACCTCGACCGGGTCCAAGGCAACGAGTGACCAGTGCGTCACCTCCTTCCGTCCCCGCCGGCTCGGCCGAACTCAACCGCGGGGCATGCTGCGCCGACGATCGGATAGAGACCACTCCGTAGCAATCACGCGCCTCGCCCAGTCCCCGACCCGGTCGACGCGGAGGTTCGTACCCGGCACGGGTATCGGGCACCGAGTTGGTCGGCCCGCGGGGTTCCTCGCCGACACTCCTCCCGCTGGCGCGATGATGGTGCTGATGGCGGATCCGTTGGCTGCGAGTGGGGTCACTCGCAGCGAGGCAGAGGTGCTGGCCGGTCTCGGTGAGCACTTGACGAACGCGGAGATCGCGACCCGGATGTTCGTGTCGGAGCGCATCGTGGAGTCCCACGTGTCGTCGTTGCTGCGCAAGCTGCATGCGAGTGACCGTCGCGAGCTGGGACGGCTTGCGGGGCCGATCGCGGAGACGTCGACGGGCGGCAGCGGCGCGATCGGGCCGTCCGGAACGGTCACCTTCCTGTTCACCGATGTCGAGGACTCGACGGCGTTGTGGGAGCAGTACCCATCGTTGATGCCGGACGTGCTGGCCCGCCACGACGCTGTCGTGCAGGACGCGATCACGGGTCACCGAGGCCACATCTTCACCGCCACAGGCGACGGTTTCGGCGCCGCCTTCGCGTCGGCCTCGGAAGCTGTCGGTGCTGCGGTCGATGGCCAGCGGTCATTGGAGTTGGAGTCGTGGCCGGGTGACATCGCTCTGCGCGTGCGGATGGGATTGCACAGCGGCACGGCGACGGAGCGAAGCGGCAACTACTTCGGTGGCGCCGTCAATCGCGCCGCTCGTATCGCTGCGATCGGCCGTGGAGGTCACATCCTGTTGTCGGCGGCGACTGCCGATCTCGTGGCTGACGAGCAGTGGACGGTCGTGGACCTCGGCCGCCACCGCTTGAAAGGGCTCGAGCGGCCGGAGCGAATCGTCCGCCTGGACGTTCCAGGACTGCCGGTGGTTGCGCTGTCACTGCGCGCAGGCCGCGATGGCGCCGGCAACCTGCCCCACACGTCCACCGCGTTGATCGGGCGCGACGACGCATTGCGCCGACTGGTCGGCATGCTCGGCACGCACCGATTGGTGACCGTCACCGGAACAGGGGGAACGGGCAAGACCCGACTCGCCCTCGCCGCAGCAGCGGCAGTCGCCGACCAGTTCCCGGACGGCACGTGGTTCGTCGAGCTCGGTGAGCTCCAGGATGCGGCCGACGTGCCGTCCGCCGTGGCCACGACGCTTGCCCTCCAACTTGGCCCCGCCCGAGCAGACCCCACGTCGTCGCTCGCCACGTTGGCCGATCAGCGGGCCCTGCTACTCCTCGACAACTGCGAGCATCTCATCGACGCCGTCGTCCAGTTCGTCACCGCGATCGAGTCACAGTGCGACCTGATCACCGTGCTGGCGACGAGCCGAGAGGCTCTCGGACTCGGCCATGAGGTCCGCCTCAACCTGGACCCCCTCGACGTGGACGGTGACGGTGGCACATCTGACGCCACGCGACTGTTCTGTGAGCGTGCCGCAGCCGTGCTCGGCAGCTTCCAACCGCCCGACGCGGACGTCGCCGTCATCGATGAGATCTGCAGGCGGCTCGACGGTCTCCCGCTGGCGATCGAGTTGGCGGCGGCCCGGCTGTCGGCGATGACGGTGGCGGAGCTGCGAGCACACCTCGACGACCGCCTCGACGTGCTCACTCGTCGTCGCGGCGTCAGCGCCCGCCAGCAGAGCCTGCGCGCCACCGTTGCGTGGTCCTACGACCTGCTGACTGACGTCGAGCAGTCGTTCTTCGATGAGCTCTCGGTTTTCGGTGCCGACTTCGGTGCGGATGCGGCGCGAGCCGTCGGCGGCGATACGACCGTGCCAGTGGACGATCTGTTGATGTCACTGGTCGACAAGTCGCTGCTCACCGCCAGTCGAGGACCGGTCGGCATGCGCTTCCGGCAGCTCGAAACCGTCCGCCAATACGGCGAGGCCCGCCTCCAGGGACGAGGAGCAACGCCGGCGAGCATGCGTCGGCAGCTCGACCACTACGTCGCATGGACAGAGTCCGCTGACGCCGGGCTCAAGGGATCAAACGAGTTGCACTGGCACCAAGGTTTCGTCGCCGAATGGCCCAACGTGCGAAACGTGTTCCGGTGGGCGTGCACGGTCGACGACGGCGATGCCGCGTGCCGCCTGGTCAGCGCAACCTCGCTGTGGGCGACGTCGAGGATGCGACTCGAGGCCGAACGGTGGTGCGAGCTAGCACTCGAGGTGCCGTCGGCGGCCGAGCACCCGCTGCGCCCGGTCGTACTGGCGGGGGCGGCCCTCTTCGCCCACACGCGCGGAGATCCGGACCGTGAGCGGCGGTTGATCGAGCTCGCCCGCGCCGAGGAGCGGCGGCTCGGGGTGGCCGCCTCGCCGTGGGTGGAGGCAGCGGCCCTGAATCAATGGAACGGTGGACCAGCGGCGGCCTTGAGTGATGCGGTAGCACTCCGGCTCCGAGCCGAGCGGGGCGCCGATCACTTCTGGGAGCTGACGGCAGCACTCGCAGAAGCGCTGATCCTCTCCATCATGATTCGAGGAGCCGAGCCGCTTCACGCTGAACACGAGGACGTGTCGCGAATCCGGGCGATCGTCGAGCTCTCCGAGGCTTTCGGCCAGCCGAGCGGCGTCGCCAGCGCGATGATCTCGCTCGGGACCGCGTTGGCAGTTTCCGAGCCCGACGCGGCGGTCACGCTGCTCGAGAAGGCGCTCGACGCGTGCGCACCACTCGACGTACAGGACACCTCTGCGATGGCTCGCGACGAGCTGGCGTTCCTGTACACGCGGCTCGGACGGCCGCACGAGGCGTTGACCCTCGTGCGGGACGCGATCCCCCGCTACCTGCGAAGCGGTGCATGGCACGAGGTCTGGGGAACCCTTGCCCACGTCGCCCGAGCGCTCGCCGATACAGGGCGGTCTCATGTCGCTGCCACCGTGCTCGGTCGGCTCGATGCCGAGTTCAACCTTGTGAGTCGAAACCGGCTGGACTTCGCCGGGCTCAAGTCTCGACTTCTCTCAGACCTTGGCGACGCCGAGCTCGAAACGGCGCTCGAGCAAAGCCGGGCGATCCCGATCGCCGACCTCGCTCGCCTCGTCATTCGAACGATCGACGAGTTCGCCGACTGACGGAATCCAGGTCCACGTCGAGCGGCGTGCACGAACGGCTCCCACCGGACGCGAGTCTGTCTGCCTCGATCGCCCGTGCCCCGATGGGTCGGGCATCCCGCGTCTACTGACACGAAGTAGATGCCGTTCGGTCGCGTCGCGCTGCCGCCGATGGCTGTCGTTCGGTGCTGACATTCGGTCCTTGGGCGATCACAGTCCAGCCTCGTGCCACCGTCGCAGCAAGTCGAAGGGGTAGATGCCAGTGGCGTGACCGTCGTTCCAGGTGACACTGAGCCCCCAGGCACCATGAAGCTCGGCGTGCTCGATACGAAGCGGTACCGGGCTATTCGGGCGGGGCCAGCTGTCTTCTTCTCGCTCTCGCAGCTCGCGGCACGTGGCACACGGGCATCCTTGGCGCAGGGTCACCAGCTCGAACTGGGCGACGTACCCGTCCAGATACGTCACTGTTACCGCGCTGTCCTTGGAGACGTCGATCGATTCGGGTTGATGATGTTCGTCCACGCTGTGGGCTACAGATGCGCCGCAGCCGCAGCGACGACCACCGCCACAATCGGGTCCCACTCGAAGCCTGGTTGGCGCCTCACAGTGATGAAGTCGTTGACGCCAAAGATCGCCGCGACCCCTCCCGCCGCGAATACGGCCTCGGCGAAGGGCATTCCGACCGCGGCATCGGGGCTCGTCACGTCGAGCGCCTCAGGGAGCGTGATGTCCAGAGTGAACTTCATCGCGTCCGGGTTGGGTGTCGGGGATGGCGAGGCTTTGGCCACGTTCCGAGCCTAGGACCCACCGCCATCGCGCGACGTTGGCGGTGGGCGAGTCCCAGCTCCCAAGAGTTGCTAGGGCTCGATGTTGGCTTGCCGTCGCTTGGCGGTTGCACTCGCAACGAAGTGCCGTTCTGGGCGGGTTCGGCCGGGCTGGTCGACGACGTTCTGGGCGGCATGTTCGGTGCGTGTTTCAGTGCGGTTGCCGCAAGCCACGAACCGACCGAGCGTCAGGTCTCAGGCGCGGGTGTACACCGACACGTGCCGCAGGCTGCGCCCGTCGAACGGCTCACCGGACCAGCCGCCCCAACGGGCCCGCAGGGTCAGGCCAGCCAAGCGGGCCATCAGGTCCAGCTCCGACGGCCAGACGTAGCGCAGGACGAGCGGGTCGAGTGCGATTCCCTGCTCGCCGATCTCGACGTGGCTCTTGTCGACCCGCTGGGTGGCGCGGTCGAACCGGCCGGTCTCGACCGTCACTCCCTCGGCGCCGATGCGCGTGGCGAACACGTACTGATCGACGCCGTCGCGATCGGGCTGAAGGCGATACATCAGATCCGGCACCACGTTCTCGACCACGAACACGCCGTCGTCGGTCAGATGCTTCGCCGCGTTCGCGACGAACTGCACCTGGTCGTCCTGCGTGGTCAGATTCATGATCGAATTGAAGACGACGAAGGCGAGCGGGTACCGGTTCGGCAACTCCACGGTGGCCATGTCGCCCCGGACCACGGTGAGGGCGTCGCCGCCCGGCCTCGCGCGCAGCTGATCGATCATCGCTTGCGACAGCTCGATTCCGTCGACACGAACGCCCGCCGCCGCGAGCGGCAGCGCGATGCGGCCGGTTCCGATCGCGAACTCGAGCGCAGGGCCGCCGATCTTGGAGAGGAACGCCACCGCGGCGTCCTCGTCTCCGCGCAACTCGGCGTCGTAGCCGGCGGCCACACGCGGACCGAAGCTCTCACGCGGGTCGAAGGACATCGCGTCGAACGGCACCGAACGCATTTGAGCGCGCCGGTCTGTTCGGGGCCAACCCGAATCTGCCCGTTCTCCGGTCTGCCATCACGACCGGCGCGATCCATTCGAGTGTCGGGCGCCGTGCTCTGCTGCGTACGTGCCGTTCGGTGCTCGGTGACGCGCCGGCTGCGGGAGGCGTTCGGGATTGTCGTTCGGTGCCGCCTGGCTAGACGCGAGCACGGTTGGATGTCGCGCGGAGCGGATGAGAGAATGCATTGCGTGCCGGGTTGTGGAGACGCGGGCCGTGGTCGTATGGCAGCCGCCGTCGGGCGCTGATGCCCCGACGCGGAGGCGAACCGCAATTCTCCGCGCACGCCGGACTTGCGGCGTCCGCACGACCGCACGGCTCGAGTGCTGTTCTGCTCATCGGTGGTCGGGCTGCAGCTCCTGAGCGCGTCGGCGTGTGGTTCAGCAGATGACGATCCGACTGGGGCAACCGGTGTCCCGGCGTTGGACGCCACCACAATCACCGTGTCCTCAACCAGCGAGACGGCAGCGCCACCGACCATATCGACGGATACCAGCGCCCCCGAAGAACTGAACGTGATCGTGTCGCGTGACGCGGACGGTCAGGTCCCACCGGAGACCCCGGTCACCTGTGACGGGTTCATGACATTCCCGTTCGTTGCCCTTGCTGACCCGGTGCCCGTCGCGGAGAGCGGCCTCCCTGACGTCCAAGCTGGGCTGGAAGAATTCGTTGCCGAGGGAGCTCCGTGGCCACAGGACGACTGGCTCGTCCTCACCCGATCCGACGAGCAGGTCGTGCTGATCTACGTGGACGCCGACACCGTCGGGTTCATGTCGTTCCGCGCCGACGGGGCGGCATGGGAGTGGGACGGAAGCAGCCTCAACGACAGCTGCGAGCTGCGCACCGCGCTGCCCGCCGACGTGGGCGAGGTCGAGTGGCGGCTCGATCCGGCGTTCCCTCAGCCGGACGCCGACACCCGCGTGCTGCATGTGCTCGCGACAGAACGCGTCTGCGCAAGCGGCGAGCCGATGGGTGACCGCTTGATCGGCCCACAGATCGTGGATACCGAGGACTCCGTGCTGATCGCGTTCGCCGCAACCCCGCCCCCCGGTGACGAACAGACATGCCCGGGCAACCCACCGGCGGCCGTGACCGTCGACCTGCCCGCACCACTTGGTGAGCGCACGCTCCGCGACGGTCGCCTCATCACCACCAACCTCGCCGAACTCATGGGAGTCGTTCCTGTGTCGACGCCACCGGGCACATCGAGCATCAACACCCCGTTACCAGTTCCGACCACATAACCATCTCCGACGCCACACCGGCACAGCACCCTCCATCGGAGCGGGACCTGAACCAGGCGCGCACCGGGCCTCGACTAGGGACCAGCGCGCCGCGTTCGGTCGCGTCGAGACTTGGAGCTCGAGCCTGCATCATGGGGGCGTCCTCCAACTCAGTCGGAACGCGGTCTCGTACAGTCCGATTGTTCTCTACGCGAAGGACGGACCGATCGGTCGGTGCCGGTCGTATCGGGACTCCTGTGTGTGCGGCATCGTGGTGGCCGCCGCCGGGTTGCTGAGACGCCAAGCCGTGCGATGAAGCCCGCTCACCATGAGACGATGGGCGGCCACCGCTTTCGAGGACGTCGGCCGCATGTCGATCTGGATCGCGTCCGACGATCGAGTTCACCAACTGCTGGGCCGTGGGCTGTGCCAACCGGCGTGTGTCAGCAGAACACCGCGATCATGAAAGTGCGGTCGGCGCGCACTCCGGCGGCGTTGAACGTGGTGACGGACACGCCGTGCGGGCCTGTTGCGAGGGGTCGTACACCGATCTGACCGTTCGGCGCGGTGCTCCCGCGGCCGGGACTCTCGTTGGCGACGGTGGCGACGAAGGCGCACTTGTCGACCATCTTGTCGAAGACGATCTCGTAGGCGCCGGGTAGTCCATCACATCCGGGAATGCACTTGAAGGTCGCCGCGATACCGCTTTGTTGGAGGGCGACGCCGTCGGAGCCTCGTATCACGGCCCACAATCCGGTTGCGGCCGGGCCGGGGTCGCCTTGGGGTCCGGGCGGACCCGGCTCACCTTGAGATCCGGCCGGTCCCGGCTCTCCCGTCGCACCGGGGTCGCCTCGGGGTCCGGGCGGACCCGGCTCACCTTGAGATCCGGCCGGTCCCGGTTCTCCCGTCGCACCGGGGTCGCCTTGCGGTCCGGCTGGTCCCGGTTCCCCTTGGACGCCTGGTTCGCCCCGAGGCCCGGGCGGACCGGACTGGGCCCATGAGATCGATGACTCTCGTAGCAGACCGGGGGTGGTGATGCAGCTTCCGGTTGGACCCTTCTTGGCGGTGTCAATGATGCGCGCGACGCCGGTGGCGTTGTTGATGCATCCGTGTACGACGCCGTTCGCGTCCGGGACCGAGGCGATGGCGACGGAGACGCCGCCTATCAAGACCATCACCGCGGCTGCGGCGGCCAGTCCGGCGACGTGATGTCGCGTCGGTGTCGGTCGGACAGTACTCGGGTTGCCCCGAAGATCTTTGTTGCGATCGACTTGAGATCCGGGGTGGACCGACGGCGACGGACCAGGCGCCGAGCGCTTCGAGGGTCTCGACGATCGGGCCGGGCGAATTCCTCACCCGGCCCGCCAGCCGACGTCACTTCCGCAGTCACCCGATCGCCGCGTATCGCCCATCACGACGACGAAGGCTCCGCAGACCACGCCGGCGTCGGGGTGACCCGAACTTGTCGGCCCGGCCGTCAACGCTTCTGCGCCCACCACAGCGTTGGGGTGTTCGCCTGCGGGTCCTGGTTCGCGGGATGGCGGGCCGGATCAGCCCACCACAGCGTCGGGGTGTTCGCCTGCGGGTCCTGGTTCGCGGGATGGCGGGCCGGATCAGCCCACCACAGCGTCGGGGTGTTCGCCTGCGGGTCCTGGTTCGCGGGATGGCGGGCCGGATCAGCCCACCACAGCGTCGGGGTGTTCGCCTGCGGGTCCTGGTTCGCGGGATGGCGGGCCGGATCAGCCCACCACAGCGTTGGGGTGTTCGCCTGTGCCAGCGCGCTCGAGCTGGTCCGGCGCCGCCGGGCGATCGTCTGGGTGGTCGGCGGGAACGCCGGACTCGGCCTCGGCCGCCTGCGGAGACTGGCCCGCCGAGGCCGGGTCAGGCCCGGTCGGTGTGGTGTCCTCAGCAGTGCTGCCGCACGCCGCCACGGCCAGAAGGCCGGACAGCAGCGTGACCGTTGCCCGTGGACGGTTCATCGCAGTGTTCATCGGTTCACTCCTTGGGCCCGCGAACGAAGGTGACGGTGGTCATGTGATCTCTCTCCAGGCTGTGGGCCGGCGTTGCTCGGCGATGCGATGGTGCGCCCGCATGGTCTCGCTTGCATCGGGCAGGTACCTGAGTCGCTACCTGAGATTCGTGACTTGGGCCGCCGCACTCCGGCGCTCGGGGTCGAGGTGCCGGTTACTCTGCGGGGCCTTTGGTGGAGTCGAGAGACTGGCGGTGGGCGATGGCCGCGGCTTCGACGCGGTTGGTGACGCCCAGCTTGCGCAGGACCGCCGACACGTGCGAGCTCGCCGTCTTGGTGCCGATGTACAGCGCCTTACCGATCTCGCCGTTGGTGCGCCCAGCGGCGAGCAGGGCGAGCACCTCAGCCTCGCGCCGGGTGAGTCCGAGGTCGTCGTTTCTGGCCGTCCGCTCGTCGGTGCCAATGTCGAGACGAGCGCGGCGGCCGAGGCCGTGGATCTCCGTGAGCAGCGGCGGGGCCGGCACTCGTTCGGCGAGGACCGCCGCGGCGGCGAGCTCGGTTTTGGCGGTGATGCGGGCCGCGTCCGTGCGCCCGGATGGTCCTGACAGGAGCGCTTCGGCCCGGCGCCACCGGGCGTAGGCCTCCTCGAAGGCGGCATCCAACGCTTCCCACCCCGTGACCAGTCGGGCCCAGCAGTCGGCGTCGGGACCGCCCTGCAGTCGGGTCAGCTCGGCATGGGCCTGGTCGAGGTGCAGTTGGTACCAGCCGGGACGCCATGACCCGGTCGCTCGAGCCTGTTCCAGCCGGTTGATCCATCCGGTGGCGGTCGTGACCCACTGAGCCACCGAGTGCCGGTCTGCTCGGGCGGGCATGGATTCGGCATGATCGGCGAGCGCGGCCACTCCGGTCGTCACGAGGAGGCCGATGCCGTAGCCGCGTCCTCGCATCGATCGTTCCAGCAGGTCATCAACGAACACGATGATGCCCTCGGCGTCGCCAATGACGGCGTCGAGCGCGACGACGACGGACCCCATCCACGCCATGTCCTCGGCCCAGTAGCCGGCCGCCAGGGTGGCGCGGATCCGCTCCACGGCGGGACGGGTCTCATCGATCCTGCCCTGGCGCAGGAGCGCCTGGCTCCAATAGCAGGCGAGAAGGTCAGGGTCGGCGTCGTACAGATCGCCGTGCTCGTCGATCCTTCGTTCGGCCTCGTCCCACCGCCCGAGGGCGACCAGCGCGGCGACCCAGTGCAAAACCAACCACCCGCCGCGGGGTCCGGCCAGACCGGTACGCCGGGCGAGCCCGACGGCCCGCTCGGACACGGCGGGGATCTCGGCGAACCGGCCCAGGTCGTGCAGCTCGACGCAAAGGCCGTTGAAGGCGTCCAACGCAGATTCGGGCGAGACGTCCGCTCCGCACATGTCGACGGTCGCCAGGGAGCTGGCGAGTGCGGCCTCGAGATCGCCGTTGAGCCCGAGTGCAGCGCTGAGCGCGTTCCGTGCCGACACCAATGTGTCCGGGTGGCCGAGTAGCTCAGCCATCTTCACTGCTTCCTGGGCCAAGACCAGTGATTCGGCCGGGTGGTTGGTGTACCACTGGCCGATCGAGGCATCGGCGAGTGCCTTGGCGCGGGCCCTCGACGGCGGTGATGTCGGGATGAGAGCGAGTGCGCGCTCCAGGGCCGCGGTGCACTCGTCCCGCCGTCCGGCGAACCGGTAAAGGTCGCGCAGCAGCAGCCACACCCCGCCTTCCCGTAGCGGGTCCACGCCGTCGAGTTCCGCGCCCGCTCGCAGGGCGAGTTCGATCGCCGGATCGAGATGACGGGCGTGTTCAGCGGCGACCGCCGCCTCGGTCAGCAAGGCGGCGTGATCAATCCCCGCCAGCTCGTCGGCGCACTTGACGCTGTCCCACAGCTCCAATGCGCGGCTGAAATGGCCCTCGGCCTCGGCGGCTGCACCAACACCCAAAGCTTGGCGTCCAGCGGCGATCGAGGTGGTGAGCGCGCGCGGCAGATCGAACGCCGACGACCAATGCCACGTAATCTCACCCAGCCGCTCCGGCCGCAGCACCTCCAAGGTGGCGGCGATGCGGGCATGCAACGGCGCTCGCTCCCCGTGCGCCAGGTCGTCGTAGAACACCTCTCGCACCAACTCGTGACGAAACCGGACGTCATCACCATCCACGACCAGCAGCGACCCGTCCCACAACCGACCTAGCGTCGTGTCGAGCACTCCAACCTCCAGGCCACTGACTGCGGCGACCACGGTCCTGGTGGTCGATCCCGTCGCCGCCACGATCCGCAGGACGCCCGTCGACACATCGTCAAGCGACGAGCGGGCCAGCACCACATCGCGCAGTGTCTCCGGCAGACCCGTGACTCCCGCCAAGTGGGCCGCGACCAGCTCCTCGATGTAGAACGGATTCCCCTCGCTACGGCGGTGGATCTCGCCGGCCCAGGCCGGATCGGCGCTCAGCGCGGCCACCAGCTCGGTCGTCGCCGCTAGGTCGAGCGGGTGGAGTTCGACACGGCCGGTACGCGACGAGCGGGCGAGTTCGGCGAGTAGCGGGCGTATCGGATGCCGGCGGTGCAGCTCATCTGATCGATACGTGCCAACCAGCAGAACAGCCCCGAGCCCGCCGACCCGGGCAAGCAGCGAGAACAAGGACCTAGTGGACGCATCGGCCCAGTGCAGGTCCTCGATCACAAGCAGAAGCGGCTGGCGTCGGGCGAGACGCGCGAACACACCGACTACGAGTTCGCCCAGGCGCTCAGAGACGACCGGCGTCCCGTCCGACCTCCACTCGCCGAGCTCGGGCACAAGCTGTCGCAGCACGTCTCGGGCCCCGCCCAGAACCCGCTCGAGCGATTCGGCATCCAGTTCGATGGCGAGACGGGCGAGGATCTCGCGTAGCGGCGCCATCGGCCAGGTCGTCTCGCCGAACTCGATGCATCTCCCCACCGCGACCCGCAGTCCGCGCTCAGCGGCCTGGGCCGCCAACTCACCAACGAGCCGGCTCTTGCCCACACCAGCCTCGCCGGCGACAAGCACCACGGCCGATTCACCCGCCACTGCGAGCTCCGCCGCCCCCACGAGCCGACCGAACTCCTCCCGACGACCCACCAGCACCGGACTCGTCACCCGCAACCCCATGGCAGGCATGATCGCGCCACGGCGTGTAAGGAACTAGATGGTGCTGAAGGTCCGGCCAGACCAGTGGAGGGTCAGAGGCTGTACGAGCTCGGATCTCTCACCCCACCCGCCGCTATCCCGGGCATGGGCCGACAGGCCACCGATGACGATTACGACCTGATCCTGTTGGGGTTGCACGGGTTCGAGAAGGACCAGCGTGACCGTCGCCACCGTCGACGCCCTCCGTCGCCGGTCGATGCCGGTCTGATCTGGATCTGGGAACATAACCAACCAGTGGCGATGGCCACCTACACGCCCGCGGTCGCCGGAGTGTCACGGGTCGGGTTGTGTACACCGCACCCGACCATCGTCGCCGCGGCTACGGCACCGCTGCACCGCGGCGGTCACGCGGACCGCGCTCGAGGCGGGGGAAGCCGCGGCCGACCAGTCACGACCCGACCGGCACCTGTGGGCGATCGGCGTCGACTCCGACCAGTACCAAACGGTTGTCGACCTGCCCGGCACCGTGGACTCGGACCGGTGGAAGCGACACATCCTCACCTCGATGGTCAAGAGGTACGACACGGCGATCTACACCGCCCTAGAGAGGGTCGCGGCCGGAGACTCGACAACGCCGGTCCATCTCGGACTGGCGGACGACGGTGTCGACATCTCCTACAGCGGCGGCTTCCTCGATGACGTGCGTCCACAGCTCGAATCACTGCGCGACGCGATCGTCAACGGTCACGTGCGCGTGCCGTGCCGTCCGGCCGATCGGCAAGACGGCGGCACGGACAGCGCGCCGACGTGCACGCCCTGAAGTCCTCACGCCACGTCGACTCACTCTTCCTCATCAATCCACGGCTCCCAAGTCGTCACTTCACACGTCACAATCGATTCACTCTGGGACGGCCAACGCTCCGACGCGTAGATGCCGTTCGGGCGCGGGCGCGCGGCCGTAGTCGCTGACGTTCGGTCGCGACGTTATGTTGCTCGGCTCGTGGACGACGCTCACCGGGACCGCCGCTACTGCGCAGAGAGCGGTAGCCGATTCGTGGATCTTTCGACAATGTTGTGGCGCGCGTCAGAGGATGACCGTGTCGAGATGGCAGTCATGGCCGGAGACCCCGACCACAACCGCAAGAGCTCCCAGCCGGTGGAAGCGACCGACGCTACGCGCAGCTCACCCACCTGGACGCGAGCACCACCATGCCGATATGGGCGGCTCGCGACGGCGACATTGGCGGCGTTCGGTGCTGCAGTTCGGGCGCAACCTACGACCACGTCACGAGCGCCTCGGTGGAGCGTCCCGACTTGACCAGTCCCGTGCTCGCCGACGCGTGAGACAGCAGATCGGGCGGAAGGCGAATGGCCATCGGTCCGTCTCCGTGCGATCGGCGGGCCAAGCGACCGCAATGCCAGGTGCCGGCCTCAGCAATCGGCGCACCTGACGGCACTGCGAGTATGCACTCGTGGACCCGGGAGCCGTCTGGGTGCGATCAGTCCTTGTCGAGCCCGTCGAGACGCCAAATCTCAACCGGTGCGGTACGGGTCTTCAAGCTGACCGCGCCGAGCGCGACCACCCGCGCGCCGGCCACGGCCCGGCGGGTCGCGTCACTGATCGCGATGGCGCCGACAGGGGCGAGATCCTCGATGTGGGCCGCCACGTTCACCGTGTCGCCGAGCACCGTGTAGTCACGCTCGGTGTCGTCCCCGAGTACCCCGACCACCGCGGTGCCGGTGTTGACGCCAACTCGGAAGCGGGGCCAGAGCGGATGCAACGCCGCCACGCGCGCGGCCGCATCCCGCAGGCCGAGCGCGGCACGCGCCGCCCGGGCCGCGTGGTCGGGCTGGTCGACAGCCACGTTGAACGTCACCATCACGGCATCGCCGATGAGGCGGTCCACGCGCCCACCGGCGGCGCGCACGCTGGGCAGCACGGCCTCGAGGTAGGAGTTGAGCATCTCTCGGACCGTCTCCGGCGGGTGCTGCTCGGAAAACCGCGTGAAACCCTTCAGATCGGCGAAGAGCACACTCACTTCCCGGGTACCCCCGACAACCTCGTCGAGATACAGGTCGCTGAAGCGCTCACCCTCCGGCAAACGGGCCGCCGCCGTGGCGATGGCACCGAAGGCGCTCAGCATCAGGATGTGCCACATCCACCACGACACCCGCCAGTTCTCGGTGACGCTGACCGCCACCGCCGCCTCAGCGAGCAGCACCCAGGCGGCAGCGACCGCGATGAGCAGGGTCGCTCGACGTTGGTAGGCGAGCACGAGGTACCGCCACGCGGCAACACCGAACGCCACCGCAGCGGGAAGCCCGAGGATGATCATGAACGCCGAGCCCGACTCGACGGGCGTCCGGTCGTTCAACGGGGCGAGCTCCGCAAGCGAGCCCACGCACCAGGCTGCCGCAACCGCGAGCAGCGCCAGTTGTAGTCCGCTGGAGTGGGTCATGATCCAGCGCGCTCGACCGCCGTCGAGCGGCATCGCCGACCACACGGCGAGGGAACCGGCGATCAGCAGTCCGACGGGCACGGCGACGACAAACCCGGCGGTGCTGCCTGCGAGCAGCACGCGGGGCGTGGCCAGCGCGTGCAATCCCAGGAACAGGGCGGAGGCGATGAACGACAGCGAAACAAGGAACAGCCGCCCATCCGAGCGCTTCCTCGCCGACATGCCAACCGACCACCCCAAGACGGTTGCGACTGCCGCAGCACCAAGCACGAGCCAGAAATGCGACGGTTGGTGATCCCAGTGCCGGTCGATGGGCGGAGCCGTGAGCAGCAGTCCGAGTCCGACCACCGGCGTCGCCAAGGCGACCGCCACGACTACCTCCGCGGGCCGCGACAGCAAGTCACCCGGCGTCCGCACCGAGGACACGATAACCCGCTCGGCGATGGGCCGCCCGGTGTCTCGGCTCCAGGCGTTCACGGGTCCCCGCTCACCAGTTGGGCCGCTCGGGCTCCAAGACTCGTCGACAATCCTCCAAAGCAACGTGAGTTCCTCGGCTTCGGTGAGCGCCGGCTCATAGCGGACCGGCACAACGGATGACGTCACGGACACAAGGCACCTCCTTGCCGTCGCCGGAGGCTCCGGCCACCACCCCGCAGCAGACGCCCCGACCCGTGGAAGCAGCGACCATACGGACCGCTGCCGAGGTGCCTGATCGTTCGGAGCGGGCTCGGCGGAGCTGGCGGCGGCATTCGGTGCGGTCATTCGGTGGTGCATCTCGATGCGGCGATCACCCGCGCCCGCGATCGCTTCGCCCGCGAACGAGTCTGGCGGGGCGACCCAGCCTGAGAGCACCTACCGCCGACTACGTCGTGCTTATCGGAGATAGCAGGTGGCGGCTGCAGCCTGCGATCCCTGGCGACAGCGGGCGCTGTGACGGCCCGCGATGTCGTTGCGACGCGACTCTTGGAGGCCGATGCCTGAACAGCCGCTCGCACCTCACGTCAGCGTGCCCGCTTCTGTTCCGGTCGCCGGGTCACGTAGGTGTAGTAGTTGGAGGCACCGAAGAAGGTCGTCTCGGCCGCGGACCGGAGCTGGAACGCCTGCCAGTCCTCGACGATCTCCTGGGCAAGCATTCCGGAACGAGCGAGTAGTGGGCCGTAGGACTCTGTCGCGGCCACCCAGAAGCGACCGCTGGCGATGTCGGCGTAGACCGTCCCCTCCGCGTCGACGAGTTCCAGGTGGGCCTCACTCAGCAGACGTGGCATGTCACGCATCACGCGGGGATTGGCGACGATGAGCTGGATCAGCTTCTCTTCGATCGTCTTGGCCATCGCGTGGTCGGGATAGGCGAAGGTGAGTGAGGCGTAATCGCCGTCGAACACGGCGACAGTTCCGCCGGGCCGGACAACGCGGCGGGCCTCGCGCAACACTCGCAGCGGGTCGTCGACGTGGCTGATGAGGGTGTGCAGGGTGACGATGTCGAACTCGTCATCGTCGAAGGACGTGTGGTGGGCGTCGTCGACCTGGTAAGTGACGTTGTCGGCCGGCCCCTCATCGGCGGTGAGCCGTCGGGCGGCGTCGATCAGCGCTGGGCTGTGGTCGACCCCGATGATTTCCGTGTCCGCTCCGCTCAGGCGCCCGAGCGCGCGCACTTCGATGCCGGTGCCGCAGCCGAGGGCCAGGATCCGTCTGGCAGAGTCGACCGGCAACCGTGTGAAGTAGGCCTGCGACAGCCGTGCGTAGCCGTCATCGGTTCCACGAAACTCCAGCCGGGAAGCGATCGTCTCCAGCACCCCTGGGTCCATACTCGGCGCCAGCCGGAAAATGTCGCGGTCCTCCCGAGCAACCGATCCGGCCTCCAGTGCTGCGGCATCGGATCGTTGAGAGGGGATGGTCATCGTGCTGCTCGCCCCGCGTCGTCCGAGCGATTGCCACGATCAGGCGAACCACGGCAGGTCACGGCTGCCCGCACTCGACTCGCCGGAGGCTTACCGGTGATCCCGCCCACGTGATGATGACTGTCCATCACAAACATCGTCGCGTCTGGATCCCAACTGACGGGCCGAATTCAGCCTCGGGCGTGCGCCGGTGTCGTGCTGGCTGGGTTCGGGTGCGAGCCGTCAGTCGGCGGCTGCTCGCCGACCGCGGTCCCCACATCTCCACGACATCTTCAGCCAAGCTCCATGCAAACCGGGTCAGTGGTGCTGGACGATGATCGGCGTGTTCGAGCGCGTTGACTACCCGCATGAGTCTCCGGCGACCGACGGACTGGCGCGGCTGCGCGGAGAGGGATGGTCGGCGTTTGTCAAAGTCGTGCGGTCCTTGCGTCACTGGCCACGCTGGGCCTCGCTGCCGCTGGAGGCGCGTGAGGTGCTGGGCGACGAATCGGTGTGGCGTCAGGAGATCGACCTGTACACGTCGGGACTCGGGCGCGTGCTGCCCGCAGGGATGCGCTTGCCCGGGCTGCTCGGCGTTGTCGACCTCGGCCACGACCGGGTGATGTTGGTGCTCGAGGACGTCGAGGTCGACCCGTCGCCGTGGGACCAGGAGCGCTACGCGCGTGCGGCGCGGCTGCTCGGCCGGTTGAACGTGCGGATGACCGAGACCGCCGGCCTGCCTCGTCGCTCGACCGAACAACCGGCGGAACTGGTCAGCATCATGTACACCAGCCGGCTGCTCCCGGTGGGGCTGCCAGCGCTGGCAGACGACACGACCTGGCGCCACCCCTTGCTGGCGGGGGAGGCGGAGCTAAGGGCCGATCTCGCCGAATTGGCGCGGCGCCTGCCCGCACTCGTCGAGGTCGCCAGGCGCCTGCCCCAACTGCACAGTCATGGTGACGCCACTCCCCACAACCTGCTCGTACCGAGGCGAGAGCCGGACATGTTCGTTGTCATCGACTGGGCGATGGCGAGCCTGGCCGCCGCCGGCGACGACCTCGGCCAACTGCTCGTCGGCCACGCCCACGACGGCGTCCTGGAAGTGGACGATCTTCCAGTGCTCCACGACCTGCTCGTGCACGCCTACGTCGCAGGGCTCGCGGATGAGGGCTACCGGCTCGATGAGGACGTCGTGCGTGCCGGCATGAACACCGGGTTGTCGGTGCGCAGCGCATTCACCGCCCTGCCGCTGGACCGTCTCGGTGAACCAATCACCGATCCGGTCGCCGCCGTGGTCGCCGGGCGCATCAAGCTCACGCGCTACCTCGTCGACCTTGGCCTGCAGATCGACCTCGAGCGCGCACTCGACGCGACCCACGCTTAGCGAGCGCGCAAACTCCGCCCGAACGGCATCTCGATCGCGTCGGGACGATGCGATCGATGTCCCACGCTCGACGGCGCTGGGTGGTGAAGGCCTGGCGTTGATCGCTCCGCGGTCGGCGTAACAGGAGCTCGTCGCATGCCGCGCCAGTCAACAACGGACACTCGACGCTTGGCGCCGACGTGCCTGATTGAGTCGTCGTTGGCGTCGCGAGGGGTTCTCGTAGCGTCGTGAGGCTCCGGCAGGGTCGCTCTCATGTGCCTGCCGATCATCGTCTGGCTGTCTAACGAGGTGTCGGCCTGTCGGGGTCTCGCCGTGGTGTGGCTCACAAGAGGACCGTGCCGGCCAGGTCTGGTCGAGCTCGTCGCGCCCGATCGAGGAACAGTCGGGCGGCGTCAGCGCACCCGATCGAGTCGACGGTCTGCCGCCGCGACTGATCGGGAACATCCAGTGACGGGACACGCCAGACGGTCTCGCCAGGGACCGACAAAGGCTCGCGACTCGTCGCCAGGACGCTCACCGCGGGCAGGGTGCTCAGCACCTCGTCGACGAACGCCGCCGCCGCTGCGATCACGTGCTCGCAGTTGTCGAGTACCAGCAACGTCGCCCGGTCGCCGACGTGATCACCGACCACGTGCACCGGCCGCCGGCCCGGGAGGGCGAGGAGGCCGATCGCGTCGAGCACTGCTCCGGGCAGCGACTCGGGCTCGCTCACCGTCGCCAGCTCCACCCACCAAACTCCACCGTCGAACCGGTCGAGAGACTCCGCGGCGACCTGCAATCCCAGCCGGGTTTTGCCGACGCCGCCGGTGCCGATCAGCGTCACGAGGCGGCTGTCACCCATCGCCGCCAAGACCGCGGCGGTGTCCGCTTCGCGACCGATCAACGATGTCAGACGGGTCGGGAGGTTGTGGCCGAACGTGTCCAGCGACCGCAACGGTGGGAACGACCGTTGGCCAGCTTGGAACACCCGTTCCGGAGCGGCGAGGTCTTTGAGGCGTTTCTCGCCGAGGTCGACGAGATCGTCGTGGTTGACCAGTTGTGCCGTGATCCCCGACAGCAAGATCTGGCCACCGTGACTGCGGCCATCAGCGGGCCGCCGATTCACCGTGGGACCGAAGTAGTCGCCATCACGTTCGTTCGCCGAACCGGTGTGGATCGCCATGCGCACGGCCACCGTCAACGGAGCTGGCCACGGCTCGCCAGCAAGCACGTTCTGCACACCGATCGCGGCCTCGAGGGCCTCCCGAGGTGTCCAGAAGGCGGCGCCAAACCCATCACCGGAGGTCGAAAACACGTGCCCGCGATGCTCGGCCACCGCCGACCGCACGATCTGATCATGACGAGCCATCGCCGCCGCCATCTCACGCGGGTGCTGCTCCCACAGTTGCGTCGACCCCTCGACGTCCGTGAACAAGAACGACACCGTGCCAGTCGGCATCAACCCGTCCACCCGAACAGTCTCCCACCCGGAAAACCCAAGCCTGCACGTGACCGAGCAGCGATCTCGACACGGTCGAGTCGCGTCACCATCCCCCGACATCAACAACGTCGTCAACCTCATCAACATCGTCGACCCGGTACGTCGCCCCCAAGCAGCCCGGCGCGAGTGGTTGAGGGCCCGAGCTGAGCGGCGACACCTCCAAGAACCCTCTCCCTGTCGAGCCCCTGCAGGCATCACGGCCCCTGAAGGAGCCGCAGCGACAGTGTCTTCGGCTGTGAGGGTCCGCCCTCGGGCGTCGCGAAACCGCCGGTGAAAGGCCATCCCCTTCAGCGATCGTCGGCAGCCCTCGCCACGCCCTTCTGCCGGCGGTACCGGACGCGGTGTGTCGGGATATTCGGGCGCGATACTCCAGCATCCTTGGTTGGGGCTCTAACCGAGTTCGCTGACATGGTCACGGCTGCTAGAGACGGCGTGATGTCCTCCTGCTGCCCGGTGGTCGAGCTTCGCCAGTACACCCTCCGGTACGGTCAGCGAGACGTGCTGATCGAACTCTTCGACCGCGAGTTCGTCGAGTCGCAAGAGGCCGTCGGTATGGAAGTGATTGGACAGTTCCGTGATCTGGATCGCCCGGAGCGCTTCGTGTGGATGCGGGGCTTCGCAGACATGCAGCGTCGTCGTGAGGGCCTCGAGGCGTTTTACGGCGGGCCGATCTGGAAGGCGCATGCCGCTGCCGCCAATGCCACGATGGTCGACGTCGACGACGTGCTGCTGCTGCGCCCGATGGCCCCGTCGACGGGATTCGAGCCGCAGCCTCGGCGTCCTGGACAGGGCCGCGACGTTCCGGCGGCGCACTTCGCCGTGACCATCTGTTCGCTCAGCGTGCCGGCGGATCCCGAGGTGCTCATGCGCACGCTGCTCCCAGCGCTCGGCGAGATGTCGCCACCGTCGTTGGCGACGTTCGTCGAGGAACCGAGTGAGAACACGTTCCCGGCGCTGCCAGTGCGCACCGGCGAACATGTGGTCGTGTTGGTCCAACGCGTCGTCGACGACAACTGGCCCGCGCCGATCGAGTTCAACTTGTCGCTCGACGCCCCGCCACTACAACTCCGCCTTGCGCCGACCGCGAGATCGCGGCTGCGCTGAACGAGCCGTGGCCGGACCCACGCCGGTCGTGGCGACCGACTGCGCGCCATCCCGATGGCCGGGCGCCCCGTCCCGGCGGTAGACGACGCGTCGGCCCGTTGTTTGCGGACGCGGTCATCGGATGCCCGCCGGGCTGCGCGGCGCTCAGGTCGGCGACACCAGCGTCGTCCGGTCGAAGTCGCTGGGCGTCGCTCCGGGTCCGGGCCGAAGGTGGAGTGAGCGTCGGTCGGCGGGCTGGCCGCAGGCGCTGCAGCTGTGGCTGAGGTGCATGACCTCGCCGCACGCGTCGTGCACGACCTCGAGGGGGGCGCCGTTGGGCGCTGCCCACTTGTCGCCCCACTCGCGCATGGTGGTGAGGACCGGCCAGAGGTCGCGACCTTTGTCGCTGAGGCGGTATTCGAAGCGCAGAGGGCGTTGCTGGTAGGGCACCCGTTCGAGGACACCGGCCTCGACCAGGGTGGTCAGCCGCACGTTGAGGATGTTGCGGGAGATACCCAGCCGTGCTTGGAAGTCGTCGAAACGGCGCACCCCGAGGAAGGCGTCGCGGATGATCAGCATCGACCACCACTCGCCGACCACCTCGAGACACTGGGCGACGGAGCAGTTCATCGTCTCGAAACTGGTGCGCTGCACGGCGTGCAGGTTAGTTGGTTGCATCATAGAACGCAATCCTCTATGGTCCGTTCGATGAACGAACCCACCGGTGACCAGCCGAGCCGCACCGCCGTTCCCCTCGGCGCCGGACACCGGTCACGTGACGTGTTCATCGTCACCGCCCTTGGCACGTTCATGGCCTCGCTCGACCTGTCGATCGTCAACGTGGCGTTCCCCGACATCGAAGCGTCGTACCCGGCCGCCAGTTCCGCATCGCTGGCGTGGATCATCACGGCGTACTCCATCGTGTTCGGGGCGCTGCTCGTCGTCGGCGGACGCACCGGTGATCGGCTCGGACGCAAGCGCGTCTTCCTCGGCGGCATCGTCGTGTTCCTGCTCGGCTCGTTCCTCTGCGGGATCGCACCCAATGTGACCACCCTGGTCGCCGCCCGCGCCCTGCAGGGCGTCGGCGCCGCGTTCTTGGTTCCGGCGTCAGTGGCGTTGCTGATCGGCGCCTACCCACCTGCCCGGCGCATGCAGATCGTCGCCCAGTGGGGCGGCATCGGCGCCTTGGCGGTCGCCACCGGTCCCTCGCTCGGTGCCGCCATCGTGTCCGCCGGAGGCTGGCGGTGGGCGTTCTTCGTCAACATCCCCGTCGGCCTGTTCGTGCTGCTGTTCGGACGACGGGTGCTGACCGAGACGATCGGCGACTCGAAGCCGACAACACCCGACTACCTCGGCGTCGGCCTCATGTCGCTCGCGCTGGCGTCACTGGTGCTCGCGATCTCAGAAGGGGCGACGTGGGGCTGGACCGATGCGCGCATCCTCGCCGCCTTCGCCGTCGCGCTCGTGGCCGGCGCCGTGTTCGCCCACCGCACCCTGCACCACGACGACCCAGTCATCGATCCCACGCTGTTCCACAGCCGGCCGTTCCTGATCGCCAACGCCGCGACCATCGTCTACGCGATGGGGTTCTTCGCCATGCTGCTCGGCAACATCCTGTTCCTCACCGGCGTCTGGCACTACTCGATCATGACCGCCGGACTCGCCGTGACACCAGGACCGGTCGTCGTCGCCATCGTCGCCGGACCAGCTGGCAAGTTGGCAGGTCGAATCGGGTTCCGACCAGTGCTCCTGTTCGGCGCATCGTGCTTCGCCATCGGCCTGGCCACCTACATCGCACTGGTCACCGAGACCCCGAACTACCCGACGACCTGGCTCCCCGGCACACTGCTCGTCGGGCTCGGCGTCGGCTTCACGTTCCCCGTCCTGAGCGCCGGCGCAGTCTCGTCGCTCCCACCCGCACGCTTCGCCGTGGGCAGCGCCGTCAACCAGACAGCCCGTCAGATCGGCGGCGCCCTCGGGATCGCCGTGCTCGTCGCGCTCATCGGATCCCAGCGCCAGCTCACCGATCCGCTCGACGGGTTCCACCAGCTGTGGGCATTCGCCGCCGCCACCGCACTGACCTCCGGGATCATCGGATCATTCATCCCCCGACCAACGTCCCATCAGGCGACCGACACCGACCGGCGGGCCGACGAACTGCCCATCATCGACGCCGACGGACTCCCGATCGCCGTGGACGGCATCTGACACCCAAGCGAGCGTTCCCTCGCTGAAGACGGGCTCGAGCTTCAGATCGATCAATGTCGCGCACGATCGCCACCGAACATCCCAACGGAAAGCGACCGGCGTTATATCGGGGACCTGACCCCGCGTTACGCGGCGCATTATTCGGACATGGGTTCTGCCGACGGGTTGGAGGTGCCGCGTCTGGTCATTGAGCGTGCGTTGTCGAGCGGAACAGCCGGAGCCCGGTGGCTCCGGGATCTTCCCGACGTGCTCGCTGGCCTGACTGCGCAGTGGGGCCTGCAGCTCGGCCGTGCGTACCGCGGCGGCACGGCGGGCTACATCGTCGCCGCCCGTGATGCGTCGGGGCTGGACGTGGTCCTCAAGGTGGCGATGCCGCTCGAGGACGAGGAGGTCGCCGGTTACCGGCGCAGCGTGATGGTGCACCTTGTGGCGGACGGCCGTGGTTGCGCCCGCCTGCTCGCCCACGACGACACGGTGTCGGCGATGCTGCTCGAGCGTCTCGGCCCAAACCTTGACGAGCTTGGGATGCCGTTGCTTGAGCTGCTGGCGACGGTGGCGACGACGTTATCGTCGTTCTGGCGACCGATCGACGACGACGTCGACGTGCCGACGGGGGCGGACAAGGCAGCATGGCTCGCCGAGATGATCGTGACGACGTGGGAGCAACTGGGACGGCCCTGTCCACGTGACGTCGTCGATCGTGCCGTCGGATACTGCGACGAGCGCGCGGCGGCGTTCGATCCGAGCCGGGCGGTGTTGGTGCACGGTGATGCGCACGGTTGGAACACCCTCGACGCAGGCGACGGCCGGTTCAAGTTCGTCGATCCGGAGGGTGTGAGGTCCGAGCCGGCTCACGACCTTGGCGTCCCGATGCGGGAGTACAACGAGCCGCTGCTGGCGGGCGAGACATCGCGTCTAGTGCGTGAGCGCGCCGAACAGTTGGCGGCGTGGTGCGACGTCGATCCGGTGGCGGTGTGGCAATGGGGGTTCATCGAGCGTGTCTCCACCGGTCTGCTAAACCTGCGCGACTTCGATGACGACGGCGATGGTGCCGTCTTCCTGGAGGTCGCAGCGCGAAGTAGATGACCGTCGTCCGGCACCCAGGAGCCGGCGTTCGAAGGAGCGTGACGCCGGCATATTCGGCGTCGTTCTCGGACACCGAGATCGGAGGATGCGGCCTGTGGCAAGGAGGAGTCAACTCAACCTCTGACAGGCGTCCAGTCGCCGCCAGGATCGCGCACGGCGACGACGACACCCACGATGGCGTCGAGCGGGATCGATCCAAGAGCCCGCGAATCCTGCGAGCCGCCACGATTGTCACCGAGCACGAACATCGTGCCGTCAGGAACTGTGGTCGGTGTGAGATCGCCACCGCAGGTGCCGGGTCTGTTCGTCCGGGGATCGAGGTATGGCTCCTCGATCGCGGTTCCATCAATCAGGACCACGCAGTTGACGATCTCGACTCTCTCGCCCCCGAACGCGATCGCGCGTTTCACCACCGTGCGCGCCGTTGCGCCACCCAGTTCGGCGACCACAATGTCGCCGCGGTCGATCGCACCATTCACCGGCACGGCACGCAGCTCGTCCCCGTCATCGAACGTCGCCATCATCGACGTACCGTCCATCACGACCGTCCGGTCAGCTGGCGTGACCGGAGTGCTGTCACGGATTGACGTGATCACCACGAGCCCGGCGACGACCAGCAGCACCACAGCCGCGATCGCCACGGCGACCGCCGCCGGGCGACGCCACGCTGGTACCTCCTCAACTCGCAGCGCCACATGGTCGCCGTTGATGACGGCGTCGAGATCGGGCGTCACGTCGATCCGCTCCGCGGCTGAGGTAAGCAGCTCGGGCAGGCGATCCTCAAGAGTGGTCATGACAGCTCCCTTCGCAGACGACGCAACCCGCGTTGGATCCAAGGACCCACCGACCCGGGCCGACAGCCCAGACGGTCGGCTATCTCGGCCTCGGTGAGCTGGTGGTAGAAGCGCAGCACCACGGCGGCCCGATGGTTGAACGGCAGCTTGGCCAAGGCGTCATGCAACGGCGCGTCCACTGCTGGCAGATCAGATCCAGGTGGCTCGCTTGACCGGCGCGCGCGCGTGCGCTCTCGTCGGACAAGGTCCCGACAACCATTGAGGACGCTTCGTTCGAGGTAGGGGCCCGGTTCCATGATCCGACCCCATCGCTGATACACGGCCACGAAGGCCTCGTGCACAACGTCGTGAGCCGCCTCTCGCGACCCCAACAGCAAGCCCGCCCGGCGGACCTGGCGGGCGACCTCTCGCTCGTAGAAGCCCGCGAAGTCGTCGGGATCCGGGGAATTGTCCCGTTCTCGCGACGGCTTGTCCGCCTCCGGCGAACCCGCGGCTGTCGACATACCTACTCCACGTTCCAAGCCCACGAATTCATACAGCGCCAGATCGTTCCGGCTCGGAGCCGAGTGTCACAGCTAGCTAGCACTCATTGCTGTGTCCTCCTCGGTGCACCTCGTCGATCAGCTGTGTCTGCGGCAGTCAGCCCCCGGCCCCGGCCTCCGAATCTACGAACCAGCGAACCGGCGTTCGAGGGCGCGGTGTCACTGGATATCCGCCGTGGAGGGCTATCCAGCTGAGCGCAGTGGGCGGCGCGTGAGCTGGTGAGATCCTCCGATCACCGACACGACGACCAAGGTCCTGTATCGAGATGGATAGCCGCTTCGTCGTGTTATCCCGAGTGTCGACGGCTCCGGCATGCGCTACGACAGGTTCGCCTCCTGTGATATGGGGATGAACGAGCGAGGATCAAGGCCCGCGGCGCGAGTCAGGTGGCACGACATCGCTGATGCGATTCCGGCGATGCGCAACACAGTGACGCACTGGTCCACCGGGAAGCCGAGCCTTGACGTCAACGTCTGGATCGATGTCGAGAAGGTGGCCTCGTCGAGCTTGGAGCTCAGCATCCTTTGGGCACTCGGATACACCGGCAGGAGCTTCCGTCGTATCGATGGCCCAGTGATGGCGGGGTCTTCGACGCCGGTGCCATGGGCCGCAACGTAACCGGCAAGGGTTACTTCGCTTCGAGGTCGCCACGGCCGGCGGCTGTTTGAGCACCCGTCTTCAACCCGTCGCGATGTCCGGTTTCCGCGTCCTCGAACGCCGCGGATCACGACCGCGGATGGCATCATCGATGTGCCGTTACACGGCAGCCCTACTGCTTGCGATCGCGAGCACGATGTCGTTGGCCGGATGAGTCGTAGCGTGGTCGGCATGGCGGCGAGGCACCGCCCAACCGAGGACGACCGCGACCGAGCTATGGACATCGCCTTGAGCGGCCTCGCCCGCGGTGACGATCTCGGCGACGTCGCGGCGCGACTTGAGCCGCTGCACCCACGGCACGACACGTTTCCCAGCGAGGTCCTCCTCGACCTCGCGGCCGACGCCATCGGCGTCTCCGGTGCCGACCGTCTCTCGCCTCTTGAGTTCGAAGGCATCCGGGAGCGCCACCTGCCAGAAGGGATCGCTCACACCAAGGCGCAACACCACAAGAGCAGGTTCGCGCTGCGCGCCGCGGCGATGCTGCGCGGCGGCGTCGACCCGGGACTGCTCGACGAGGTGCAGTGGTGGCGAAGCGACGACTTGTGGTACTGGTCACTGGAGGCGCTCGCCGTCTATGTCCGGGCCGCTGCTGCACGCACCAGCCAGACGGTCGAGTTCGTATGCCGTCGGATCGCGGATGCACGAGGTATCACCCTCGGCTGAGCCGTCTCGCGCGTTACCCGCGAGACCGGACGCGCCTCACCGCTCCCATCGTCGTGGCGCCCGGCGACACGCCGAGGTGCCGTTCGGCGTGGGTCACGTCCCCACGTGTGGCGGCGTTGGGGCGCGTCGTTCGGTGATGCAGTTCGGCGCTGTGACGTGACCGCCGCCGACTGCCGTGACCGTCGCCTTGCGCCAAGGTGAGGCAACTGGCGCCCGGTCGGCTCCTGACTGTCCGGCCGGGCGCCAACGGGCCAGTTCGTTGCCGTCGCCACGGAGCGAGCGACAGGGTGTTCGAGCCGACGCGTGGTACTTAGCTCTGACCGTGTAGCTGTAGGGTCGATTGGCCAGACCGAGGGAGGTCACCATGAGCATCGTTGTCCGTTTCCCAGTCTCGAACGTGACGAAAGAGCAGTACGAATCCGTTCACTCTGCTCTCGAACAGTCCGGCGATTGGCCTCCAGCGGGGTGTCTGATCCACGTCGCCTTTGGTGACGAGCAGAACGTCCGGGTCAGCGAAATCTGGGAGTCGCCGGAGCAGCTTCAGGCGTTCGGCGAGAAGCTGCAACCGAAGCTGGCAGAGGCAGGAATTCAGCTCGCGGGTGAACCGGAGATCTTCGAGGCTCTCAACCTAGAAACGTTCTAGCCAGACGAGTCGACGCGCAAGGAATCGAACGGCTCATTGAGTCGCTTGATCGGCGCGCTCAACGAGGACCACGGTAAGACTGTCGGAGTCGACGAGGGCAGATCGGACCACCACCGGAGAACGTCATCCGGCGCGAGGCCGGCCGGCGAATCAGCTTGGGCGGGATGTACAGTCACCGCCAGCACTCAGGCCGGATGTGCCTGATTGAGTCGTCGTTGGCGTCGCGAGGGGTTCTCGTAGCGTCGTGAGGCTCCGGCAGGGTCGCTCTCTATGTGCCTGCCGGTCATCGTCTGGCTGTCTAACGAGGTGTCGGCCTGTCGGGGTCTCGCCGTGGTGTGGCTCACAAGAGGACCGTGCCGGTCCTTCGAATCAGGAGTGCTTGCCACGGTCCCCAACCAAGGACAGGAGGACCCAGTGATGATGGATGTGATGATCGGGGTTGACCCGCACAAGGGGTCGCACACCGCCACGATCTGTCAGGTTCTCGAGATCGCCCCGTCCACCTACTACTCGGCCAAGAACAGGCCGCCGTGCGGGCGGGCACAGCGTGACGTGGAGTTGAACGTGCACGTCCGGCGGGTGTTCGAGGAGAACTATGGCGTGTACGGCGCCCGCAAGGTGTGGCGTCAGCTGAACCGGAAGGGCGTCAAGGTGGCCCGCTGCACCGTCGAACGCCTGATGCGCGAGCTGGGACTGGCCGGACGGGTTCGGGGCCGGCGGCGGGCAACGACCATCCCGGCGCCCGGCGATGCTCGCCCGGCGGACCTGGTCGACCGGGCGTTCTCGGCGTGCTCACCCAACCAGCTGTGGGTCGCCGACATCACCTATGTGGCGACCTGGTCCGGCTTCGCCTACGTCGCGTTCGTCACCGACGTGTTCTCACGCATGATCGTCGGTTGGCGGGTCGCCAGCACCTTGCGGGCGGACCTGGCCCTCGACGCCCTCGAGATGGCGATCTGGACCCGCCAACAACACGAGTACCCCGGACTGGTCCACCACTCCGACCGAGGTGTCCAATACCTATCAATCCGCTACACCGAACGCCTCGTCGACGTCGGCGCCGCAGCCTCGGTCGGGTCCCGCGGGGACAGCTACGACAACGCCCTGGCCGAAGCGTGCCGACGCGTAGACCGTTGAGGAGGATTCCCTCAGCGAAGCCGACCATTCCGATACGCACACGGTTGAGCTCGGTCACCGGTGGACGTCGCCGGGGTTCAGGGGCGGGTGAGTCGGGTCTCGGCAGTGTGGCGGGCTCGGAGTTCGGCGTTCCAGTCGCCGCTGCAGTAAATGGTGAGCTCGACGATGCGGCCGCCGCGGACCTCGGCGAGGAGGATCTTGCGGTCGGTGATCTGTTCTCCGTTCTCTTGGTGGCGGCCGGTGAACTCGGTGACGAAGCCGGTCACGGTGGGGATCGTGCGGACCACGGTCGTTTCGGCGCCGTCGGGCATGAAGCTCTTGATCCACGCATCGAAGGTGTCACGGCCTTCCAGCTGGAAGCGCCACAGGGGCGGATTGCCGTCGAGGAAGACGTCGTCGGCGAGGACGTCTCCGGCGGCGGCGGTGCGGAACACGTCGGCAAGTCGTTCGCTGAGCTCTTGGGCGAGGGCGTCGTCGAGGACGGTCGATGCGAATTGGCTCATCTCGTGCTCCTCCTGGGTTGGTCACACTGGTGCGACGGTATGAAGCAACCGGCGGTCGGCGCATCGGGAGAAGCATGGAAATCCGGCGACGCTGGCATCAGTAGAACGTCTGAGTCGGGTGCTCCCGAAGATCATCGGTTCGCCCGATGTGCGCACACCCTGGTTGTTCGTACGGTCGTCAGGTCAACTCCCAGCCAGCTTTGTGGAGGACCGATGAGCGACCATCCCAATGTCAAAACCGTGAACAGCATGACGGAAGCGATCTTCAGCCAGGACCACGATGCCCTGGCCAAGATCTTCACCGACGACTTGGTGTTCCATCTCCGAGGCCCGGATCCGATGGCCGGCGACCACGCCGGGGTCGGAGGGCTGCTCGGGGTCATCGGGTCGTGGTTCGAGGCCACCAACGGCCAGATCGAACTCGACCAGCAGTTCTGCATCGGCGCTGACGGGTGGGCCGCAGAGTGGGAGCACGCCACCCTGCATCGCAACGGCGACACCCTCGAGTCCCGCAACTCGTTCGTGTACCGGTTCGACGGCGAGCGCATCGCCGAGATGTGGATGTTCCTCGGCGCACCGCGCGACGAGGCCGAGGCGTTCTTCGCCTGACCGCAGCGCGCGCGGTGGGCGAAACTGGCCAGATGGTGCAAGCCATCGAGGACGCCCGGGCGGCGAGCGACGACCACCGGTGGGGCGACGCCCGGCGGCTGTGGTCAACGCTCGCAGCCGACACTCTCGACGTCGACGATCTCGACCGGGCGGCAACTGCGGCCTACCTGACCGGTCACGACGAGGAGGGCTTCGCCCGTTGGGTGCGGGCCCACCAAGCCTGTTTGGCCGCTGGAGCCGTACACCGGGCGGCGTACTTCGGCGGGAAGCTCGCCCAAGGCTTCGGGTTCAAAGGCGACCTAGGCCGCTGCCGAGGCTGGGTCGACCGAACCGCCCGGCTCCTGGAAGAGGCAAACATCGACTGTGTCGAGCAGGGCTACCTTCAATGGGGGCTGGGGATGCTTCGGATCCTCGAGGCCGGCGACGTCGCGGGTGCGCACACCCACTTCGTCCACGCCGGCAAGATCGGGGCCCGCTTCGCCCACCGCGAGCTCATCACGGTCGCCCGCATTGGCGAGGGCCGCATGTTGATCTACCTGGGCGACATCGCCGAAGGGCTGGCGCTGCTCGACGAGGGCATGGTCGCGATCGAAGCTGGCGAATTGTCCCCCCTGGCCACCGGTGACGCCTACTGCACCGTCATCGACGCCTGCTCGGAACTGTCCGACCTCAGCCGATGCCGAGCGTGGACGGAGTCGTTCGTCCGCTGGTGCGACACCCAACAAGAGCTCGTGCTCTACCGCGGCCACTGCCTCATGCACCGCGCCGAGATCCTCGAGCTGCTCGGCGGGTGGCCCGAAGCCCTCATCGAGGCCCGACACGCCTGCGATCGGCTCGCCGCACCCGTCAACCCCGCCGCCCTCGCCGCCGCCTATGCCATCGAGGGCGACCTCCTCCGGCTGGTCCGCGACTTCGACGGCGCCGAAGCCGCCTAC
>CAWHWT010000004.1:0-255740 GCA_963833145.1 uncultured Acidimicrobiia bacterium
GCGGCGAGCAGCCGCGGTCCGATCTCGGCGGGGTCGACGGCGGCGGGGTCCTCCTCGAGCTGACGAACGAGGTCGGTGCGCAGCGCCCGCGGAGCGAACGGAACACCGAGCTGGGGCAGGGTGAAGGGCGGCATGACCAGTTCGGAGTGCGGCACCTTGGCCGCGTCCAGCGCTCCCGCCGCCACGATCCGGTCCTTCCACACCGCGTCGATCGTCATCTCCGTGGTGGCGAGGAACCTCGTGCCGAGACAGACGCCTTGGGCGCCCAGGGCGAGCGCGGCGGCGATACCACGACCGTCGGCGATCCCGCCGGCGGCGACGACAGGGACGGCCCCGGCGACATCGACCACGGCCGGCACCAGCACCATCGTCGACACCCACCCAGAGTTGCCGCCGGCCTCGGTCCCCTGCGCGATGAGGACGTCCGCGCCGGCTTCGATCCCGGCGATCGCGGCGTCGACGTCACCGACGGTCTGCAGCCAGACGATCCCCCGCTCGTGGGCGGCGGCGATCAGATCGGCCGGCACCCCCATGTGGAACGAGATCGCGGCCGGGGCGAACTCCAGCGTCGCCGCGAACGCGTCGGGATTGAACGGCCGGCCGGTGTGGTTGATCGCGAACGGCCGGTCCGCCAGCCCGCGGAGACGGTGCCACTGCGCCTGCAGCTCGTCGACCGACCGCACGGCGGTGCCGACGCTGCCGAGCCCGCCGGCGGCGCCCACCGCCGCCGCCAGGTCGACCTCGTCCCACGGACCGAACGGCGCCAGGACGATCGGGACATCGATGCCGAGCAGATCACACAACCGGGAAGCCATCGGGATCCAGTAAAGACCGTGGCGCGCTCCGAGTCATGGAGAACTGTGGACGAACGCGTGAAGGGGATCACGAGCCCATCCGGCCCCTGGACAGCTCAAATCGGCATCGTTCGCGGCCTTCCACCTCGCTAGACCGGCGGGATGCGAGGGCTGGCGAGCCACCTGGCGACGATTCCGGGCGTCGTGGCCGTCACCCTCGGCGGCTCGCGGGCGACCGGCACGCACAGCGCCGACTCGGACTGGGACTTCGGCCTGTACTACCGCGGCCGGATCGACCCCGAGGACGTGCGCGCGCTGGGCTGGCCGGGGCAGGTCTTCGCGCCCGGCGAGTGGGGACGCCTCGTCAACGGTGGGGCCTGGCTGCAGGTGGACGGCGTCGCCGTCGACCTGATCTACCGCAACCTCGACGAGGTGCTGGCGTGGACCACCGAGGCCGAGCACGGCCGCTTCGAGATCCAGCGCGAGGTCGGCTACGTGGCGGGGATCGCGACGTACCTCCTCGCCGGCGAGCTCGCCGTCAGCGAGGTGTTGCACGGCGCGTTGCCGAGACCGTCGTTCCCGACGCCGCTCCGACAGGCGGCACCACCGCGGTGGTACCGCCTCGCCGCCGGGGCGATGGCGGTCGGGCAGGTCCACGCCAGCCGCGGCGACCGGGTCGCGGCGCTGGCGAACTTCACCCAAGCCGTGCTGGCGACGGCCCAGGGTCGGCTGGCCGCCCGGGGCATCTGGGTGCTGAACGAGAAGCGGATCGTCGAACGGGCCGGGCTTGCGCGCGCCCACGCCCTGCTCGACGCCGTCGACCTCGACGCGGCCGGACGCGACCTGACCGAGCTGCTCCACCTGCCCAGTTGGAAGTGAGCCGGGCGCCGTCCGGCGCGGTCGAGATCACCTGGTGGCGATACGCACGCAGCAGCGGCCCGGCTCCGGGGCGAGGCGGGCGGTGAGCGTGTCGGCGGCGGCGATGCCCTCGAGCAGGCCGGTCAGGTAGTCGAGGTTCATGCCGCAGACCAACTCGCGCTCCTGCTCGGCGAGCCGGTGGAACGGGCAGTTGGCGAGCGCGACATCCCGCCGCACGAGCCCGGGTTCGTATCCGTGGCGGGTGAGCACGTCGATCACGGCGTCACGGTCGGAGCGACGATCACCGGTGCCGGTGCCGATCGCCTCCCGGCCGACTTCCCGGCCCTCGTCGCGCGCGACCTCGCGCAGGCAGTCGCGGACTGCTCTCCCGGTGCGCGTCGACTCCGCCACCGCCGTGGCGAGGATGGCCCCGGCCAGGTCGTAGCGCCGCTCGGGAACCGACGCGGCGAGCTCGTCCGCAGCCAGGCGGTACAGCTTCGACGGCCGGCCGGCACCCGGCCCGCTTCGGCCGCTGACCCGCTCGAACCGCACCTCGAGCACGCCGGCTTCGGCGAGCTTGTCGAGATGGAACGCGGCGACCGACCGGGCCACGTCCAGGGACCCTGCGGCCTCGTCGCGCGAGTGCCAGGCACCGTCGGACAAGAAGCGGTACAGCTCACGGCGCAGCGGTTGGTCGAGCGCGGCGATGCCGGCGATCCGTTGCTCGAGCGCTGACACCGGTCTCACATCCCCCATTCTAAAACCGCAAATCATTGACGCAAGACTTCGACCGTTCTATAGTCAGGTAGACCCTTTTTAGAGAGGAGACGCAGAATGACCACCGTTTCGGCCGATCGTCAGCCGGCGGCCGCTCCGCCGTCGGATTCCCGCCTGTCCGACCCCGCCTACCAGGCGTTCATGCTGTTGCGCATCGGCTTCACCGTCGCCCCGATCCTGTTCGGGCTGGACAAGTTCCTCGACTGGCTCGTCGACTGGCAGATCTACCTGGCCCCGGAGATCGACGACCTCGTACCGGGCAACGCCCATCAGGCGATGCTCGCCGTCGGCGTGATCGAGATCGTCGCCGGGCTCGTCGTCGCGGTGCGGCCGAAGTTCGGTGGCTACCTCGTCGCCGCCTGGCTGGCCGGGATCATCGTCAACCTCCTGCTCCAGGCGGACTTCTACGACATCGCCCTCCGCGACTTCGGCCTCCTGATCGCGGCGGTCAGTCTCGCCCGCCTCGCCACCGCCTTCGACCGTCCCCGTCCGACGGCCCTGCGGTGACCGTCGCGTCGCGGTGACCCCGGCCCGGGGTCACCGCGACCGGCGTGCCGACCGACGCCGTGTTCGTCACCACCAAGCCGTGACGCGCCCACGCCACGCGGCCGGTGTTGTCACGCCCGGCGACGGGTCCGCCGGCCCCGGGCGAGCTCGGTGCCGAGGGCGTCCAGGCGCTGCTCCCAGAACCGCCGGAACGGGTCCAGCCAGGCGTCGACGCCCCGCAGTGGTTCGGCCTCGAGGGCGTAGTGGCGGCGGGCGCCGTCGGCCCGCACGGAGACGAAGCCGCTGTCCCGGAGCACCCGCAGGTGCTGGGACACGGCCGGCTGGGAGATCCCGAACTCGTCCCGCACGATCTCCGTGATCGCACCCGACGTGAGCTCGTCGTCGACGAGCAGCTCGAGGATGCGACGCCGCACCGGGTCGCCGAGGACGTCGAAGGCGTGCATCAGCCTCCGGTGTAGGCGGCGGAGGTGCGGGCGGCGGCGGCCTCGGCCTGCTCGGTGGGCGTGCCGTAGGCGATCGACGCCTGGCACCAGCCGTCACTGCTGCGGCGGATGAACTCCAGCCCGGCGGGATCGCTCGGGTCCGGGTTGACGGCGCCGCCGGTGGCCAAATGCTCGGCGAGCCCGAGCAGGCTGAGGTCCCAACCGACCCCGACCGCCCCCGGACCGAACTCGTCCCACTTGTCGGGGAAGTCCTCGACCAGGGCGACGTGCTCGAGCCGCAGCGTCGTGCCGTCGTCGACCCCCGTGAGGTACACGTCGACCCAGCTCACCGCCTGGTCGTACTCCCAGGTGACGGCGAGGTGCTCGGGCGGGTCGCAGACGGTGATCGAGCCTCCGGCGTTGCCCTCGAGTTGATAGCGGCCGCCCACCCGGAGGTCGCCCGTGATCGGCAGCAGCCAGCGAGGGATCCGCTCCGGGTTGGTGAGCGCGTCCCACACGTCGTCGGCGAGGGCCGGGTACCGGCGCTCGGCCACGATCACGCGGGCCGGCTTGCCGTCGCGGTCGGCGTCGCGCAGCTCGCGGAGGATGGCGTTCACGGCGGCTGTGGGGTCCATGGAGCGAATAGTACCAGTCATTGCTTATATAAGTCCAGACCGGTATTACCGAGCGAGTTCCTCGGCGACGGCGGGCGGGGTCTCGGTACGCTCGCCGGGTGCGCTCCGCGTTCGCCGTCCCGACCATCGACGTGGCGGGCTGGGCGAGCGGCGATGCCGACATCCGCCGTGAGATCGCGCGCGACGTCGACGAGGCCTGTCGCCGCGTCGGGTTCATGCAGATCGTCGGCCACGGCATCCCCGACGCGGTCGTCGACGGCCTCACCGCGGCGATCGACCGGTTCTTCGGACTGCCGATAGCGGTCAAGCGGCGCTGGCTGCCGCCGAGCCCCGCCGTCAACCGCGGGTACACGGCCCCGCGGTCGGAACGGCTCAGCTACAGCCTCGGCGTCGATTCCCCCGACGATCTGTTCGAGGCGTTCAACGTCGGTGCCGCCCGCTCCCAGTTCGCGACCCTCGACCTCGATCCCCTGATCTACGCCGAGAACATCTGGCCGGTCGACGAGCCCGACTTCCGGACCGGAGTGTGGACGTGGTTCGAGCACGCCGGCGCGATGGCGCGGACGATGACCGACATCTTCGCCCTCGCCCTCGGCGTTCCCGACGGGTACTTCCGGGCGTACACCGACCACTCGATCGACGTGCTGCGGCTCAACCACTACCCGGTCACCGACGGCGTACCGCTCGAACCCGACCAACTCGGGATGGGCGCCCACACCGACTACGGCATCGTCACCATCTTGTGGGCCGATCCGGTGCCCGGCCTGCAGATCCTCCGGCCCGACGGGTCGTGGCTGCCGGTCGTGCCGGCGCCGGGTGCGCTGCTGATCAACCTCGGTGATCTGACCGCCCGGTGGACCAACGACCGCTGGCTCTCCACGATGCACCGGGTGGTGCCGCCGGCCGACGACGACGGGAACCTGCTCCGCCGGCGCTCGGCGGCCTTCTTCCACGACGGCAACGCCGACGCGCTGATCTCCACGCTGGAGCCGTGCCGCTCGCCGGACGGGCGTGGGTACGAGGACGTCACCGTCGGCGAGCACCTCGCCCAGAAGCTCGGCGGCTCGCGGGGCCTCGAGCTCAACGCGCACGCCGAGCGGGAGGCCGCCCGGATCAGCGTCGACGCCGAGTGAGCCTCACACCAGGTGTCGCGTCGCCTCGCGGCGCGAGAGCGCCGAGAGCTCGTGGACGGCGACGAACGAGCGCACCCACTCGGGGTCGGTCTTGGCGTACTCCCGCAACGCCCAGCCGATCCCCTTGCGGATGAAGAAGTCGGGGTCGTCGACGTTGGACTCGATCGCGGCGGCCAGCAGTCCGGTGTCGGTCGCTCGCTTCGAGCCGTTCTGCACGATGATCGCGCTGCGCCGGAGCCAGCGGTCGTCGTCGGTCATCCAGCGCCTGATCCTCGGCTCGACGCCGGCCGGATCGGAGCGGAGGATCGGTCCGACGAGGTGGACGGCCACGGCGTCGACGTGGTCCCACCACGCCCCGGTCACGATGAAGTGCTCGTACAGCGGAACCGTCGCCGCGTCCTGCCACGCCCGCGCCGTGCGGTGGGCGCAGAGGTCGATGGCGGCGTAGCGCTCCTCCCGGTAGGCCGCATCGTCCCAGAGGGCGCGAACGGTGGCCTCCCACGTCGCCCGGTCCGCCGGAAAGCGCGCCGCGAGCAGCTCGTTCATCAGCGTTCGGCGGGGCGGGGTCGCCACTCCGCGGTACGGCATCGCCGACTTCATGTACGCCTGCATCTGCGGCGCCTTGACGGGATCGGCGAGCGCGGCGAGACCGTCGCGGACATCGAGGAGGAGCTCGCGGTCGGCGTCCAGCTGCGGATCCGGCCGGGTGACGTCCATTCCGTAGTGTGACCCGAGGTGACCAGCGCCTCGCCACTCCACGCCGCCCGCACGATGGTCGACTCGCTGCGCTCGGTGGTCCGGCTGAAGCCGATCGAGACCGACCGGGTCGCCCGCCGGCTGTCGTCGGCGGCGTCCGTCGACGACCTGCGACGCATCGCCCGCCGTCGCCTCCCGCGCGGGGTGTTCGACTACATCGACGGAGCGGCCGAGGACGAGCGCACCCTCGCCCACAACAGCGCCGCCTTCGAGGCGATCCGGTTCCGTCCCCGGGTGCTCCGCAATGTCAGCGCCGTCGACACGACGACGACGCTGCTCGGCAAGCCGCTGCCGTTCCCCCTCGTGCTCGCACCGACCGGGTTCACCCGCATCGCCGATCCCGAAGGTGAGCTCGCCGTCGCCCGGGCGGCGGCGCGCGCCGGTCTCCCGTACACCCTCTCGACGCTGGGCACCCGTTCGATCGAGGAGGTCGCGGCGGCGGGCGGCCCCGGCGCCCGCCTGTGGTTCCAGGTGTACGTCTGGCGCGACCGGGGTCTCGTCGCCGACATGATCGAGCGGGCCGCCGGCGCCGGGTACGAGGCGCTCGTGATCACCGTCGACACCGCCGTGCTCGGCCGGCGGGAGCGCGACGTGCGGCGGGGCTTCTCGCTCCCCCCCAAGATCGGGTTGGGGACGATCGTCGACGGCGCCCTCCACCCCGGCTGGACGTGGCGCTTCGTCCGGGCCGAACCGATCAAGTTCGCCAACGTCGTCGGCCGCGACGTCGGTGACGGGTCGAGCGCGGTCTCCCTCGCCGAGTACGTCAACTCCCAGTTCGACGCCGCCCTCGACTGGGACGACCTCGAGTGGATGCGGTCGGTGTGGAGCGGCCCGATCATCGTCAAGGGGATCCAGACCGTCGCCGACGCGGTGCTCGCCGCCGACCGCGGGGTCGACGCGATCGCCCTGTCCAACCACGGCGGCCGGCAGCTCGACGGTGCTCCGGCTCCGATCGACCTCGTCGGTCCGGTCGCCCAGGCGGTCGGCGGACGGCTGGAGATCATCTGCGACGGTGGCGTGCGCCGCGGCGGTGACATCGTGAAGGCCGCGGCGCTGGGCGCGACCGCCTGCATGACCGGGCGCCCGTACCTCTATGCGCTGGGCGCCGCCGGCGAGCGCGGGGTCGACCACGTGATCGGACTGTTCCGCGAGGGCGTGCGGCGCACGATGGCCCTGGTCGGCGCGGACCGGATCGCCGCGCTCGGGCCCGACCACGTCGGGCCACCCTGATCAATCGTCGTCGTCATCGTCGCCGCCGGGCCGGTCCTTCCCCGGTCCGTCAGCGGCGATCGGCTCGACCACCGGCACGACGATCGAGACGACATCGTCGGACAGCTCGCCGTAGAACACCCAGTAGTCGATCCACTGCAGGAGCTCGTCGGCGCGATCGGACTCCTTGCGGCCATGGGCCCGCTCGATGCCGTCGAGCATGTTGAGGACCTCAGGGGTCCGGGCGCCGAAGCGACCGGGGTCGGTCGCGACAAGGTCGATCAGCTCCTCGACCGTCTCCGGCGCGGGCGGGACGGTGTCCGGCGGCGCCGTGGTCGTCGGGGCGGCGGTCGTGGTCGGGGCCGCGGTGGTCGTCGGAGCGACCGTGGTCGTCGGAGCGGCCGTGGTGGTCGGTGCGGCCGTCGTGGGCGCCGCCGTCGAATCCGGCGGTGTTCTCGCCGACGCACCGGGCGGGTCGTCGCGGTCGGCGAGCACCAACGCCCCCGCGCCACCGGCAGCGAGGCCGGCCGCCGTCGCCGCCCAGACCCACCGGCGCGACCGCCGGGGGGGTGCCGGCAGCACCTGCGTGGGCTCGGACGCGGCGGCCCGAGGTCGCGGGCTCGCCAACTCCGCGGCCATCGCCCCGGCCGACGCGAACCGCGCCCGCGGATCCTTCGCCATCGCCGTCCTCACCACCCGGGCGACGTGGTCCGGGACGTCCGGGCGGACGCGGCGGATGTCCGGGACGGGAGCGTCACGATGGGCGATCGCAGTCGCGACGGGCGTGTCGCCGAGGTACGGCGGACGACCAGCGAGCATCTCGTAGAGCACGACCCCGGCGGAGTACAGGTCCGACGCCGGGGTGGCCGGCTCGCCCATCGCCTGTTCGGGAGCGAGGTACTTCGGGGTGCCGACGAACTGGCCGGCGCCGGTGAGGTCGGCGTCGCCGAGGCGCTTGGCGATGCCGAAGTCGGCCAGCTTGGCCCCGGTTCGGCCGAGGAGGATGTTCCCCGGCTTCACGTCGCGGTGCACGATCCCTACCGCGTGGGCGGCCCCGAGCGCCGCCAGCACGGCCGCCGTGACTTGCATCGCCTCGTCCACGCCGAACCGGCCGCGCTCGGCCAGCCGGGCGGCGAGCGACGGGCCCTCGACGAGCTCCATCACCAGGTAGAGATAGCCACCCGCCTCGCCGGCGTCGTACACGGCCACGGCGTTGGGGTGGGTGAACCCGGCCGACGAGCGGGCCTCCCGCACGAACCGGGCGCGGCCGGCGGTGTCGATGCCGGCGACGGGCACCAACTTCACCGCCACCGTGCGTTCGAGACGAAGGTCGCGCGCGGACACGACCGTCGCCATCCCGCCAGCGCCGAGCGGCGCCCCCAACCGGTATCGGCCGGCGATGACCTCCTCCACCGCCCGCCAACTTACGGCGGGCGGCGACCAACGGGGCCGCGGGCCGCCTCTGCCGCCGGCGCCGATCGCGTCAACCGGTGAGCAGGGACGCCAGCGCCCACGCTGCGGCGACGAACCCGACCGCGGCCATCACGACGCTGCGGGCGACGGGGGCCCGTTCCAGTGCCCCCTCCTCCTGCGGTCGGTCCGGCGGACGCACGATCGCGGCGACATTGCCGACGAGCAGGGCCCCGCCGAGGGCGAGCACCAGCCAGGCCAAGAGGTCGTCGCCGAGGAACACGCCCCCATCATGGCGGCGATGTCGTCGTCTTCTAACGTGCGGGCGTGATCCGGCTGCGTCAGGTCGTGCTGGTGGCCCGGGAGCTCGACCCGGTCGTCGATGAGCTCGGCGAGCGCTTCGGGCTACGGGTCTGCTTCCGGGATCCGGGGGTCGCCGAGTTCGGCCTCCACAACGCCCTCCTGACGGTCGGTGACCAGTTCCTGGAGGTCGTCGCACCGATCGAGGAGGGCACGACCGCGGGGCGCCTCCTCGACCGTCGTGGCGACGGCGGCTACATGGTGATCTACGAGGTCGACGACCTCGACGACCGGCTCGCCCTGGTCGGCAAGCTCGGCATCCGCGTGGTGTGGACCATCGACCTCCCCCAGGTCCGGGCCCGTCACCTCCACCCCCGGGACGTCGGCGGGGCGATCGTCTCGATCGACGAGCCGGTCCCGAACGGGTCGTGGGCATGGGCCGGGACGTGGACCGCCCATGCCGACACCTCGGTGGTCACCGGCATCGCCGGCGTGACCGTCGCCGCTCGGGACCCGGCGGGGACGCAGCAACGGTGGTCCGACGCCCGCCTCGACCACGCCGTCCGCTTCGTCTCGGCCGGCGACCGGGGCGACGGGCTCGACGGCATCGACCTCGTGGCGACCGACCGCTCCCGCCACGGCGAGTCGGTGACCGTCGGCGGCGTCGAGCTCCGCCTCGTCTGACCCCCGCCGGCGAAATCCTCAGACGCCGCGGGCGGCGTTGTCGAAGCGGGTGTACTGGCCGAGGAAGGCCAGGCGGCGGGTGCCGATCGGGCCGGAGCGGTGCTTGGCGATGATCACCTCGGCCGAGCCCTTGTCCGGGGACTCGCTGTTGTACACCTCGTCCCGGTACAGGAACATCACGACGTCGGCATCCTGCTCGAGGGAGTTGTGGGCGACGATCCCGTTGGCGAGGAAGTTGTGGGTCGGCTCGACCGTGGCGTCGAAGACCGGCTGAGGGCCGAGCGGGGTGATGTCGACGATCCGGTCCCAGCAGACGTCGGACGTGGCGACGTCGTGGAGCCACACGTCACCGGTGATCGCGGCAAGCCGGCGGAGCAGCTGGCGGGACAGTCCGGTCCGCGATCGTTCCGGCCCCCGGTACAGCGGCCCGAGGGCGGCGGCGAGTTGGCGCGCCGTGAGCCCTGCCGCGGGCAGCGCCTTCTGTTCCACGTGGTCCCACACACCGTCCGGGATCCGGTCGACGGTCGGCGCCAAACGGCCCGCCGGCCGTCCCCGGGGGTCGACGGTCGCGATCCGCTCCCCCGCCGCGAGCGAGTCGACGCGCTTCCAGCCCTCGATCGTCAGAAAGGGGTGGTTGGCGCTGGCGTCGACGGAGCGACCGGAGGCGAGACGAACCCGGAACACGTCCTTGACCCCGCTGGGGAACGCTCGCACCAGCTGGGCGCGCACCCGGCGGTAGCGCTCGTCGAGCGACCAGACCGGGACCTGGGTGGCGTCACGCTCGACGAGCTCGCCGAGGGTGACCTCGGTGTCGTCGTCGGCCCGCACGAGGCGGGTGTCGGCGGTGAGACAGCCGGACTCGCGGAGGTCCGAGAGCATCGGCCGCTTGTCGCCGCGGGACTCGAGGTTGCGGCTGAGCTGGCTGAGGGCGACGATCGGGACCTCCAGCTCGCGGGCGAGGATCTTGAGGTTGCGGCTGATCTCGCTGACCTCGAGTTGGCGGTTCTCCGCCGTTCCGCCGCCGGTCATCAGCTGGAGGTAGTCGACGACGACGAGGGCCAGTCCGCCGTGCCGGGCCTTCATCCGGCGGGCCTTGGCCCGGATCTCCATCACCGTCACCCGCGGGTTGTCGTCGAGGAACAGGGGCACTTCGAGCCGGCCGATGGCCCGCCCGATCTTCGCCCAGTCGGACTCGCTCAACCGGCCGTTGCGCATCTTCATCGAGTCGACCCGCGCTTCGCTGGCGAGGATGCGCTGGGTCAGCTCGTTGTGCCCCATCTCCAGCGAGAACACCAGCACCGGCCGCCCCGTCGTCTGCGCCACGTGGGTGGCCATCCCCAGCCCGAAAGCGGTGTTGTGGAGGTAGACGTCGGCGGCGACGAAGTTGTGCAGCCTCGGCACGGTGAAGTCGACGACCCTGGTGCTCCCGGCCGGGGCGATCTCTACCACCCGGTCCCAGGCGATGTCCGGTGACGCCCACCACCGCAGCTGGTCGTCGTCGAGGGCCTCGGCCAGCTCGGCGAGATCCTCGCGGGTGAGCCGCCCCCTGCCGACGTGCCAGGAGTGCCCGAGCGGGCGGCCGCACCGCCGGTTGACCTCCGCCCAGGTCCCCACCCCGCTGGTCTCGAGCGCCTTGAGCACGTCGCTCCACGCCTCGGCCGGGACGCAGTCGGTGACGCAGCCGGGGATCGCCGCCGCGGCGACCGTGCGCACGTGGGCGACGGCGTGCTCCTGGCCGCGGATGCCGATCTCGTCGCAGAAGCGGACGAGCGACCGGGGATCGACGATCTCGATCTCGAAGCTGCGCCGGCGGCCACGGTTGTAGCCGGTCTCGCGCTCGCGGAGGTTGGTCCGGATCCCGAACCGCACCAGCAGGTGGAAGATCTCCCGGCCGACCCGCTCGTCGGCCGCCGTGTAGCGGACCCGGGCGACACCGCAGTGGCTCACCGTCGCCCGGGCGTCGAACCCGAACACACCGTTGAGGAAGCGGGCGAGCTGCGGCCGGCAGAGCGTGAACACCTCGGCGGGCAGCCGCACGGAGGCCGGCGACGACCGGGCCGTCACCGTGGCCAGGCGGTCGAGCTCGACGTCGCGGAGCACGGTGGTGCCGAACACGGGCAGGTAGCTCGGCACCGCGATCAGCTCACCGATCGCGATCTCACCCAGCCGGCGCCAGCCGTGAGGGGTGAGCAGGGGGTGGCTGGCCGTGATCGTGACGGACCGTCCAGACCAGGTCTGGACCCTGAACACTGGCTTGACCCCGTCGTCGAAGCAGGTGCTGACACGGGCGTCCCGCTGGCGGCCGTCGACCCCGAGCGCCCGTACGGTCAGCGTCCCGCGGGTTGCCGTGCGCTCGACCAGCTCCAGCGCCGTGACCAGCTCGCCGGTGGCGCCGTCGACCATCGGGGTGTCCCAGGCGACGCACTTTCCCATCGCCGGCCGGGAGCCGACGATGTTCAGCGTCGACGGCTGGAGCCCGGAGAGCAACTCGTCGACGTCGTGGTAGCCGGTGGCGGTGCCGGTGATGATGTCGCCCCGGGCGAACGTCTCCTCGAGGCGGTCCATCACCCCTTTGATCGACTCGCTGAGCAGCTGGGTCGAGTCGGCCACCCGCTCCTCGGCAACCTTGAAGACCCTCGACTCGGCCTCGTCGACGGCCTTGGTGACGTCGTCCGGTCCCCCGAACGCCATCTCGGCGATGTCACCGGCGACGGAGATAAGCCGGCGCAGGATCGCGGTGTCCTGCACGATCCGGGCGTAGTGGGCGGCGTTGGAGATCGCCGGCGTGGCGTTCTGCAGGGCGTGGAGGACCTCGGTGCCGCCGACCTGCTCGAGCAGGCCGGCCCGGCGGAGCTCGTCGGCGACAGTGATCGTGTCGACAGGCGCGCCCGAGGAGTACAGGGCGCGGACGGCATCGAAGATGTGCTGGTGGCCCGGCTTGTAGAACTCGTCGGGGCGGAGGCCCTGCTCACTGACGGCCCCGATCGCCTCCCGAGACAGCAGCAGGGCGCCGAGCACCGACTCCTCGGCGGCAAGGTTGTGGGGCGGGACTCGGCCGCGCCCCCCACCCCCAGTCCGTCGCTCCTCCCGCCGGTCCATCAGTTCACCCTCCCAGGGCGCGCTTGTGCATCGCTAGGGGAACAACACTGTGAACTGTCTGTGACGGGGCTGTGGACATCGCCCGCCCCATCCACAGCTACGAGGTGACCACTTCGACGGTGATCGGGAACGAGACGTCGGAATGCAGCTTCGCGGTGACGACGTGCTGGCCGATCGTCTTGATCGGCTCGCTGTCGAGCTGCCGGCGCTCGAGCTCGATGCCGGTCTGCTCACGCACCGCGTCGACCACGTCGGCGGTGGTGACCGAGCCGAACAGCCGGCCCTCGCTCCCGGCCTTGGCGGTGACGGTGATCACCTTCGGCACGAGCGTCGTGGCGACGGTCTGGGCTGCCTCCCGGTCGTGGGCGTCGCGGAGGTCGCGGGCCCGGCGCATCTTCGCCGCCTGGTCGACGGCGCCCGCCGTGGCCGCGAAGGCGAGGCCGCGTGGCAGCAGGTAGTTGCGGCCGTAGCCGTCGGCGACGTCGACGATGTCGCCCCGCTTGCCGAGGCCGTCGACATCGGAACGGAGGATCAGCTTCACCTCAGGCCTCCGCCTCGTCGCCACCGTTGGTCGCCTCGGCCGCCACCTCGGCGCCCTGCTCGAGCTGCTGGTCGCCCCGGTCGGCAGCAGCCGCGGTGGCGCCCTCGGAGTCACGGTCGGAGTCACGGTCGCGCCCGGGCCGGCCGTCGCGAGGAGGACGGGTGCGCTGGGTGGCCACCCGCCTCGTGTACGGCAGCAGGGCCATCTCGCGGGCGATCTTGATCGCCCCGGCGACCTCGCGCTGCTGCTGCACGTCGTTGCCGCTCACCCGGCGGTTGCGGATCTTCGCCCGGTCGCTCATGAACCGGGACAGCAGGTCGACGTCCTTGTAGTCGACGTACTCCACCTTCTCGGTGATGAGGGCACTCGTCTTCTTCTTGTACTTGCGCGGGCTCGTGTCCTTGGAGGCCCGGGCGCGGTTCTTCTTGCTCGCCATCAGTGGTTCACCTTCTGTCGCTGATCGGGGGGAGGGCGGTCAGAACGGCTCTTCGTCGCCGCCGTAGGCGGGGTCCGGTGGGCGCCCGCCGCCACCGACCGGCGCGCTCGCCGGTCCGCTGGTGTCGCTGGACGTGCGAGCCGTCTTCTCGACCTGGGCCTGCGCCCAGCGCAGGCTCGGCCCCAGTTCGTCGGCGACGACTTCGATCACGGAGCGCTTCTCGCCGTCCTGGGTCTCCCACGACCGCTGCTCGAGCCGGCCGTAGACGACCACCCGGGTGCCCTTGTTGAGCGACGCGGCGGCGTTCTCGCCGAGCGTCCCCCAGGCCACGACGTTGAAGAAGGAGGTCTGCTCCTGCCACTCGCCGTTGACCTGGTAGCGCCGGTTGACGGCGAGACCGAAGCTGGCGACGCCGCGGCCGCCGCTGGTGTAGCGGAGCTCCGGGTCGCGGGTGACGTTGCCGACGACGGTGACGGTGTTGTCTGCCATGGTGTGTTCCTCTCGGGGTGCCGCGTCAGGCGGCGGTGCCCGTCATGCCGCGGCGCTCGGCCTCGGACTCGGGCAGGCGGATCAGCTTGTGGCGGACGACCTCGTCCGCGAGGCGCAGTGTCCGCTCGAGCTCGCTCAGCGAACCGGCCGGCGCGACCGTCTCGACAACCAGGTAGTACCCGGTTTCCTTGCGGTTGATCGGGTAGGCGAACTGCCGCTTGCCCCACCAATCGGGCCGCCCGTGGATCGTGCCCCCAGCGGCCTCGATGCCATCGGTCACCGTCTTGATCCAGGACTGCGCCTTGGGATCCTCGACCTCACCGTCGATGATGACCATCAACTCGTATGCACGCAGCATGTGCGTTGAACCTCCCTTCGGACCCGGTCGGCCATGGGCTTCCCGGGGCCCCCTTCGGCGGGGGCAGGGCGAATATGACCGGGGGAGTGTACCGGTGGCCGTCGCATCGTGATCACGGCACGATCATGACGAGGGGGTGTGACAGCCAAGATCGAGGGCCGCGGACCGGTCGTCACCCGGCCGGGCAGCTGTCGCCCGTGAAGAGGGCGAGCCGGCTGCCGGAGCCGATCCCGAGCTCGGCGAACCCGCCCTGGGGCACCTCGATCGCGACGACGTAGGGACCGGCGGCCGAGTAGCGCGCGCAGTCGGCCGACGGCCCGGTGACGCACGGCTCCATGTCGGTGCTCGACACGAAGCGGCCGTCGGCGGCGAAGAAGGCGATCGAGAGCGGCATCGGGGTGCCGTACATCCAGAACTGGCCGGACGCCGGTCCCTCGTACACGAACACCATGCCGTCGGCCGGACCGAGGTCGGTGACGCCCATCAGCCCACGCTGACGCTGCCCCACCGACGCGGCGACCCAGAGGCACAGCTCGCACACCGTGCCGTCGGAGAGGGTGACCTCGGCGGGGGCGAGCTCGAAACCCACGGGGAGCACGCCCTCCGGCGCCGCTGACGTCGTGGGTGCCGCCGAGGTCGTGGGTGTCAACGCGGTCGTAGGTGCCGCCGAGGTCGTAGGTGCCGCCGGCGTCGTCGGGACAAGGGCAGTCGTCGGGCTGAGGGTGTCGACCGGCGGCTCCGTCGTGTCACCCGAGCAACCGACGACGCCGGCCAACGCAATGGTGAGCAGAGACAGCGGAAACCTGCGGGCTGAGCTCACAGTTCTCGGTGGCGCGCGTCGCTAGCGGCCGCCGACCGGCAGGACCTGCCGGAGGTGGTGCCAGTGGCAGCCGATGCACGCCTCCACGACGTAGGCCCACAGCTCGTCCCGGCGCCGGTCGAGCGCGGCGAGGTCCTTGGCGGTCGAGACGCAGCGGCCGTGGGCCGGCAGCCGGGACCCGAACACGTACGTCACCAGCCGCAGCTGCTCCTGCTCGCAGATCGGACAGGTGGCCGTCGTCGGCGTGCCCACGTTCTTCGCCGCCCGGATCAACTCCGGGTGGGCGTCGCACACCTGGTCCTGACTGAGCCGCCCGCGGCGGTACTCGTTGATCGTCGATTGGCGCATCAGCCGGTGGTCGACCTGGCCGCGGCTCGAGCCCGACCCGCGCAGCGCATCGACCGACAGACTCACGGCCGGTCAGGCTAGCCGTGACGCCGCCCCGGCTCGGCCGCTTCTGTTGTCGGCGCGGGGTCCCCGGGTACACCACACTGTCGGTCGTGACTGATCACGTGACGTACGGCGAGGACATCCCCGGCGACGACGAGCTCCATCTGGTCGGTGACGTGTCCTCGGGCCGACGCGTGCTCGAGCTGGGCCTGGCCGGCAACGCAATCACGCTCGCCGCGGCGGGGGCGAAGACGCTGGCCGTCGACCCCGACCCCGAAGCGATTGCCGACCTGCGGGTCGAGGCGGCCCGGGCCGGCGTGTCTGTCGAGTGCCACCACGGCGAGCTGCACGAGCTCGGCTTCGCCCCCAGCGGCACGATCGACGTCGTGCTCTCCACCCACACGCTGCACGACGGGGACGACCTCGGGCGCACGCTGCGCCAGGTCCACCGGGTGCTGAAGTCGGGCGCCCCGTTGATCATGGCGCTCGACCACCCGTTCGCCGCCGTGGGCCTCGGCGTCGACGGCGCCAAGCGGCACTACGGCGACGACCACCGCACGATCGGCGACCTGCTGGTCGCCCTCGACCGGGCCAACTTCCGGATCGAGGCGTTCCACGAGCTCGGCGTCGACGAGGACTCCCCGATCCCCACGACCCTTATCGTCAAGGCCCGCAAACAGGGATCCTGACGCGCCGGTGCCGCCGCCCACGACGGGACGGCGGCACCAGGGGTTCAGCTGACCGAGTTGAACGTGGCGAACGCCCGGTCGAGCGCTCCCAGGTCGGCGTCGCTGATGATCTGCGCCTGGATCAGGGCGGTGTAGGTCCCGTCGGCGGGCAGGGCGACGAGGGTGACCACGTCGGTTGCCGTCCCGCCACAGTCCTGCCACACCTGGTACTTGCCGGTGAACACGGCGTCGGAGTAGTCGGTGATCCCACCGTCGGTGCAGTCGTCGGCGAACCCGTACTGGGCGAGCAGCCCGTCGACCTCGGTGTTGGCGGGCATCGCGGCGAACAGCAGACCGGGCTCGTCCCACCCGCCGCGGAAGCCGTCCAGGCTCGTGGCGGCGGCGATGTACGGCACCTCGCCCCCGTCCTCGGCGGTGGCCGGCGCGGTGTCCCGGTCGGTCCACGCGCTCGGCACGTCGACCGTGATCCGGCCGAGATCGTCGGCGAGCGACTCGTACTCGTACTCGGCCGGCGCCGCGTCCTCGCCGTCGTCGCCGACCTCCTCGCCGACCTCGTCGGCGAAGGAGAACGACGTGGCGATCGGCGCGTCGCCGTTGATCTCGCCGCGGAGGACCTCCGAGGTGTCCCAGCGGAGCACCTCGACCGCGATCGGCGCGCCCTCACCGGCGGTGCGGATGACGTCGCAGTAGTCCTTGAACGTGCCGTCGGTGCCGACCGGGAGGCCATTCATCGAGGTGACGATGTCGCCGGGCAGCAGCGCCGCGTCGGCGGCGGGTGACCCCGGGGTGACCCCGGCGACCCAGATGCCGGCGAGGCCGATCTCCTCGTCGTACACCGCCCACCCGTTGACGCCGAGCGACTCGAAGTCGCCCTGGGCGAGACGGTCGACGACCGGCTGGGCCAGGTCGGAGGCGATGCTGAAGAACTGCTCGGTGTTCTGGCTGCCGCCGCCGGCGTAGTTGACGGCGACGACCCGGCCGTCGGTGCCGACCAGCGGGCCACCGGAGTTGCCGGGCCGGATGACAGCGTCGTGCTCGACGGTGTGGTCGATCGACGAGGTACCGGTCAGGTCGCCACCGGCCTGGGCCTTGGCGATGATGCCCCGGGTCAGGGTGAACTCCGGATCGCCGAGGGGGAACCCGGCGGCGTAGACGTCGAGGCCGGCGCCGATGTCGCCGTCGTACCAGTCGAGCGTCGGCAGCGGCTCGCGCTCGTTGATGTCGATGAGGGCGAGGTCGTTGCACTCCGAGACCCCGAGGATCGTGGCGTTGTAGCTCTTGTCGGTGTCGCCGCCGACGAAGACCTCGAGCGTCGCCGCGCCCGCGACGACGTGGTTGTTGGTGACGGCGAGGCCGTCGGGGCTGATGATGAAGCCGCTCCCCCGGCCCGAGCCGTCGGCGAAGCCGACCTCCGGGTCACGGAAGGTGCCCTTGGCCTCGATCTGGATCACCGCCGGCTGCACGTCGGCGTAGCTGGCGATCCCTACCGGCTGGGCCACGGTGGTCGCGGGGGCTTCGGTGGTGGGGGTGGCGGGGTCGGTCGTCGGTGCCGGGACAGTGGTCGGCGCGGCGGTGTCGGGGGTGGTGGACGGGGCGGCGGAGCCGTTGTCGCCGCCACCGCCGCCGCACGCGGCGATGGCCAAGGCGAAGGGGATGGCGAGCACGACCGCTCGCGCGGGGGTGAACTTCTTCATGGTGGCGACTCAAGGCCACGTGGCTTGTGGGCCTCTTGAGTCCCGCTTGAAGCCCCCGCTCGTCAGCTCGTCCGCTCGGCCTCGACGATCGAGGCCGGCCGCGGGCGGCCGAAGAGGTACCCCTGGCCACGGTCGCAGCCCATCTCCCGGAGGCGGGAGAGCTGCAGCGGGGTCTCCAGTCCCTCGGCGATCACGGCGATGCCGAACGAGTGACCGAGGTTGACGACGGCCTCGACGATCGTCGTGTCCTCACTGTCGAGGCCGAGGCCCGCCACGAACCCCTTGTCGATCTTGAGCGCCTCGACCGGGAACCGCTTCAGGTACGTGAGCGACGAGTACCCCGTCCCGAAGTCGTCGACGACGAGGTGCAACCCGAGGCTGCGCAGGTTGCGCAGGGCCACCGTCGAGGCCTTGACGTCCGCGAGCAGGGCGGTCTCGGTGATCTCCAGCCATAGCGAATCGGCGGGGATTCCCGTCTCGGCCAGCAGCTCGGCCACGAGGCCGGCGAAGGCGTGGTCGACGACCTGGCGGGTGCCGACGTTGACCGACAGGTGGGCATCGGCGAACGGGAGGTCACGGGCCCGCCACCTGGCGAACTGCGCCAGAGCATCCTCGAGGATCGACGCCCCGATCTCCTCGACCAGCCCGGTCTCCTCGGCCATCGGCAGGAACTGGTCCGGGGCGAGCAGGCCGCGCTCGGGGTGGAGCCAGCGGGCGAGCGCCTCGAACCCGACCACGTGGCCGGTCGTCAGCTCGACGATGGGCTGGAAGTACGGCACCAACTCGCCGCGCTCCACGCCCCGTCGCAGCTCGGCCGCCGTGCGCAGGGCGAGGACCGTCGTCTCGTGCGAGCCGGGGGCGAACGCCTCGATGCAGTCCCGGCCCCTGGCCTTGGCCCGGTACATCGCCGCGTCGGCGTCGCGCAGGAGGTCGGCGGCGGAGACGCCCTCCCGGTCGTTCACCGACACCCCGATGCTGGCGGCGACGAACAGCTCGGTCCCGTCGACGACGACCGCTTCCCGCACGGCCTCCCGCACCCGCTCCGCGGTTCGCAGCGCGTCCTCGCTCCCCCGCAGCACGACGATGAACTCGTCGCCACCGAAGCGGGCGAGCACGGCGTCCTCGCCGACCACCCCGCGGAGGCGCACCGACATCGCCGTCAACAGCGTGTCGCCGATGCCGTGGCCGAGGCTGTCGTTGACCGACTTGAAGTTGTCGAGGTCGATGAAGAGCAGCGCGACCTCCCCGAGCGCGGCGTCCCCGAGGATCGCGTCGACACGGGTGATCAGCTCGGTGCGGTTCGGGAGGCCCGTGAGGTCGTCGTGGGTCGCCGCCCACTGCAGCCGCTCGGCGGTCCGGCGCTGCTCGGTCACGTCCTCGATGTGCGTGATCGCCAGCGGAACGCCCTCGTCCTCGGTGACGGCGACCCTCGTCCGGGCCCAGACGAACTCGCCGTCGCGGCGCAGGTAGCGCTGGTCGAGGAGGTAGGTGTCGGCGATACCGAGCTCGAGCCGGGCGCGGGACGCGGCGGCCGCCTTGAGATCCTCCGGGTGGGTGATCTCGCGGATGCTGCGCCCGACGAGGTCCTCGACCGGGCGGTCGAGCATCTCGGCGAGCGACCGGTTGGCGTCGATGATCTTGGAGTCGTCGAGTCGCACCAGCGCCATCCCCGTGGGCGCCGAGTGGAACGCCTGCTGGAAGCGCCGGCGGGCCTGCTCCAGGGCCCGGACCCGGTCCTCCCGTTCGGTCACGTCGCGGAGGCGGACGATCACGCCCTCGTCCGTCTGGCGGGGACGGTCGACGTTGGCCTCGACCAGCGTCGACTCACCGTCGGCACGGAGGAGCCGGAACGCCATCGGCGGGACGGTCCGCCCGCGGCGTCCGGCGACGAGCCACGACGCCGCCTCGGCACGGCGGCCGGGTTCGACCAGGTCGGCGATTGGCCGCCCCGACAGGTCGGCGAGCGCCCGACCCGTGAGCTCGGCGGCCTTGGCGTTGGCGCCGCGTACGACGCCGTCGTCATCGAGCGACATGACGGCCTCGGGCAGGTCGTCGAGCAGGAGGCGCAGCTCGGCCTCGGTGTCGATCAGCCGCTCGACGGTGCGGTTGAGGTGGCGGGTGATGCGCCGGGACTCCCACCAAGTGACGGCGACGGCCGTCGCCGCCAGGACCGCCGCGGTGACGACTGCGGCGAGCATCCCCGGGCTGCGGTCGACGTCGAGGCGGACGACGAGCACGACCAGGGCGACCAGGAGGGCGGCGGCGACGACCACGGACAGCACCCACCGCCACATCGCCGTGCGGCGGCGGATCGCCACCCCGTCGGTCACGTCATCGCGCACCGAGCAAATGTAATCGGGACGCGTGTCCGCTGATGCGAGCGAGTGAGCGCCAGCGAGCGAGTGACCATCAACTGCGCAGGCAGCATGCGGCGTGGCCGGGGAACGCAATGATCGGCTCAGGGTTTATGTTCGGCGTACCAGGCGTCGAGGCGGGCGTACGCCTCGTCCGGGCCGAGCTCGCCCTCGTCGAGGCGGAGGTCGAGGAGGAACTGCAAGGCCTCGCCGACCAGTGGCCCGGGCCCGATGCCGAGGTGCTCCATGACTCGGTTCCCGTCGAGCTCCGGGCGGATCGCGGCGAGCTCCTCGGCCGCCGCCAGCTCGGTGATGCGGGCCTCCAGGTCGTCCATCCGCGTGGCCAGCCGGGCCGCCTTGCGCTCGTCGCGGGTCGTGCAGTCGCACCGGGTGAGCACGTTGAGCTCGGCGAGCAGGGGGCCGGCGTCCCGGACGTATCGCCGCACGGCCGAGTCCGTCCACCCCATCTTGTAGGTGTGAAAGCGCAGGTGGAGGAACACCAGCTCGGACACGGCGGCGATGTCGGCAGTCGGGTACCGCAGCGCCTCCATCCGCTTCCTGGTCATGCGGGCCCCCACGACGTCGTGGTGGTGGAACGTGGTGCCCTTGCCCGGCAGGAAGCCGCGCGTACTCGGCTTGCCGACGTCGTGGAACAGCGCGGCCAACCGGGTGATGCGGAAGTCGTACCGAGGCCCGTCGGGCCGGGGCGGGCGGACGTTCTCGACGACGGCGATCGTGTGGCTGAGAACGTCCTTGTGCCGGTGGATCGGGTCGTGCTCGAGCCGCAGCGCCGGCAGTTCGGGCAGGAAGTGCTCGGCCAGTCCGGTGTCCACCAGGAACCACAGCCCCGCCGCCGGGCGGTCGACCACGACCAGCTTGTCCAGCTCGTCGCGGATCCGCTCCGCCGACACGATCTCGAGCCGGGGGCCCCGCTCCCTGACCGCGGTCACGAGCTCCGGCACCGGCGTCAGGCCGTAGCCGGCGATGAACCGGGCCGCCCGCAGCATCCGCAGGGGGTCGTCGTCGAAGCTGATCTCGGGCGCCAGCGGCGTGCGGAGCGTGGCGCCGAAGAGGTCGGCGACCCCGCCGAACGGGTCGACCAGCTCGGCACGCTGGCTCGGTAGGAGCTCGAGCGCCATCGCGTTGACCGTGAAGTCACGCCGGCTGAGGTCGGTCTCGACGTCGTCGGCGAACGTCACGTGGGGCTTGCGCGAGTCGTCGGCGTACGCCTCGGCGCGGAACGTCGTGATCTCGACGGTCTCCGGCGACCCGTCCTCGCGGACGTGGCGGGCGCCGATGGTGCCGAACTTCTCCCCCTGGGTCCACACGGCGGCGGCCCACCCGTCGAGCAGCCGCTTGATCTCGGGGGGCCGGGCATCGGTGGTGAGGTCGAGGTCGAAGCGCGGGCGATCGGTCCCCACGAGCAGGTCGCGAACTGCCCCCCCGACCAGGTACAGGCGGCGGCCGGCGTCGCGGAATCGCGACGCGAGCGGCGCCAGCTCGTCGAGGACGGGCGCGAATCGATCGGGGATCACCGTCATGGCGACCCCGAGGCTACGTAACCACGGTCCCCGCTCATTGGTGCACCCTGTCGATGTGCAACGGGTTCGGTTCGGGAATGGTGCACCAATGAGCCGAAGACCGTGCTTGATGGTTCGCTCGCTCGAAGACTCGCTCGCTCATTGGTGCACCCTGTCGATGTGCAACGGGTTCGGTTCGGGAATGGTGCACCAATGAGCCGAAGACCGTGCTTGATGGTTCGCTCGCTCGAAGACTCGCTCGCTCATTGGTGCACCCTGTCGATGTGCAACGGGTTCGGTTCGGGAATGGTGCACCAATGAGCCGAAGACCGTGCTTGATGGTTCGCTCGCTCGAAGACTCGCTCGCTCATTGGTGCACCCTGTCGATGTGCAACGGGTTCGGTTCGGGAATGGTGCACCAATGAGCCGAAGACCGTGCTTGATGGTTCGCTCGCTCGAAGACTCGCTCGCTCACGGCCCTCGATTCGGGTCAGGTCGGGCTGCCCAGGCGCTCCCACAGGTCCTGGACGGCGGCCACTGTCTCCGCTCCCGGGCCGCCACCGGACGGCTGCTCCGGTGAGAGCTCGGTGCCGGCCAGCGCGGCGAGCGTCGCCGACGCGCACGACGTGAGCGCGTCCAGGTCGTAGCCGCCCTCCAGCATCGCGATGACGCGGCCCCGCGGGACCATCGCGCGCGCCCGCATCGTGAGCAGGGCGAAGTCGCCGGCCGTGAGGCCGAGCTCGGTCAACGGGTCGGCGCGGTGGGCGTCGAACCCGGCCGAGATGAGCAGCCACGTCGGCGCGAAGCGCTCGACCAGCGGGGCGATGACCTCGTCGAAGGCCCGCAGGTAGACGTCGCCCGTCGCCCCGGGCGGCATCGGGAAGTTCATCGTCCGCCCGAGCCCGTCGCCGGTGCCGACCTCGGTCATCCGGCCGGTGCCCGGGTACAGCGGCCACTGGTGGAGGCTCACGAACAGCACCCGCGGGTCGGCCTCGAACACCGCCTGGGTGCCGTTGCCGTGGTGGGCGTCGTAGTCGAACACCCACACCCGCTCGCCCTCGTCGGCCAGCGCGGCCGCGACGACGGCGATGTTGGACACCAAGCAGAAGCCCATCGAGTCGGTCGGCGTGGCGTGGTGGCCCGGCGGCCGGACGGCGCAGAACGCGGCGTCACCGCGGCCCTCGCGGAGGGCGGCGACCGCCGTCAGCCCGGCCCCGGCAGCGAGACGGGCGGCGACGGCCGAGTTGCTGCTCATCCGGGTGTCGGCGTCGATCCACCCGCCTCCGGCGGCGGCGAGACGCTCGAGGCGGTCGAGGTACCACGGCGGGTGGACGCGCTCGAGGTCGGCGCGCGTCGCCTCCTGCGGCACGAGCGGCACGAGGGCGTCGGCGACCCCGCCGGCTTTGGCACCTGCGATCACCGCCTGGAGCCGCGACGGGCGCTCGGGATGACGCGCTCCGGTCAGGTGCTCCAGGTACGCCTCGTGGGTCGCGAACAGCACCGCCACACCATCACCCTACGGCGAGACGCACCGTCGTAGAACCCGGTCGAGGGCGTCGTCACGGTACCGTCCTGCGACGTGAAGGTCCGCGGACGCGCCGATCGTGAGCTCGGCCCGCGCGTACGCGTCCGGACGGCCGTCTTCGACCCGGGCGTGATCCACCTCGCCCTCGCCGACCAGGGCATCGTGCCGGACCCCGACGAGCTTGCCGGGTGGGTCGACGCGCTCGCCGGTCGCGACGACGTCCACGCGATCCGCACCGGCGCCCTGTTCGCCGCCGCCGCCGACCGCTTCGCCGATGCCGGCTTCTCCGTCGTCGACACGTTGATGCTCCTGCGCGCCGACCTCGCCGACCCGCGTGTGGTCCGACCCCGGCCGCGCCGGGATGCAACCGTCCCGCTCCGCGCCCGCCACCACGAGGCTGCCGCTGTCGTCGACCGGGCGGCGTTCGGCGAGGAGTGGGGCAACAGCCCGGACGACCTCGCCGAGGTCCGCCACGCCACCTCCGTCCATCGGGCACGGGCGCGCCGCGCCGCGATGTCGCCCCGCTCACTGTGGGCGGCGCACCGGGGCCCGGTCGTCGGGTTCGCGATCAGCGGCGCCGCCGGCGGGCAGGGCTATCTGCAGCGCCTCGCGGTCCTGCCCGAGCACCAGCGCCGGGGGCACGGACGGGCGCTCACCGTCGACTCGCTCGCCTGGATGCACCAGCGCCGGCTGAGTCACGCGGTCGTGAACACGGGTGTCGACAACGAGCCGGCACGCGCGCTCTACGAGTCGCTCGGGTTCCACGCCATCCCCGACCGCCTCGTCGTGATGCAACTCGACCTTCCCGATCGATGAACACGGCCCCCCGACTCCGGAGCGCGTTCGCGGTCGCCCTGGCCACTGTCGCGCTCACCGGGGCGTGGGGCACCGGGGTCCCCGGCGAGGCAAGCGCACCGAACCAGACGCAAGGGGAGCTCACGCTGGAGCTCCGCAGCCCGGCCTTCACCCTCGCCGCCGACACCCCGTGGCAGCCGGTCTTCACCGTCTCGGGCGAGCTCCCGGACGTCATCCCACCGACCACCACCACCGCCCCGCCGACGACCCGGCCCGGGGCGCGGCCCGGCCGCCCGGCGGCGCCTCCCGCGCCGACCGTGAACGCCACCATCCGCGTCGTCCTCTATCGATCGCTCGACGACCGCGGTGAGCTCGCCGAAGCCGTCGCCGGGAACCCACCGAACCAGATCGACAGCGTGGACCTGCCGCTCGCCGGCGCCATCCGCGAGACCGACGGAGTGACGACACTGACCGTCGACGCGCCGACCAGCACCGAGCTCTTCGTGTCCGATGCACTCACCATGCGCGTCGCCGGCCTGTATCCGATCGAGGTCCAGGTGCGCGTCGATGACGAGGTAGTCGCCGAGCATCTGACGTTCGTCGAGCGGCTTCCGGTCGACGACGAGCCGACGCGGCCGATCAACGTCGCCGTGGTCGCGGCGACGCCCGATCCCGGGCCGGCACCCACCGCGAGCGAGCTCACCGATGGCCGCCGCGACCTCGAGACGATCGCTGACGTGGCGGCGAGAGCGGCCGGACCGGTGACGGTCGTGATCCCGCCGGTGCTCGTGGCGGACCTGGCTCCGGACTCTGACCTCGGCGCGACGCTCGCCGCGGCGCTCGAGGGTGACGAGCTGCTGCCGCTCCCCGCCGATCAGCTCGACCCGTCCTCGGCGGTCGCGGTCAACGAGGGTGCGACGTTCACCCGCGAGCTGCGCGAAGGCGAGGACGTGCTCGCCGCCGCGCTCCCGTCCGCGCCCACCCGCCGTTCGGCATGGGTCGTGACGTCGCCGATCAGCACCGCCGCCGCCGCCGAGCTGCGCAACCTCGGGTTCCGGCTCCTCGTGCTGGACGGCGACACGTACACCGCCCTCGACGGCAACATCGGGGGCTACCAGGACCCGTCGCTCGCCGCCGAGGTCGACCTCGGCGACGGCTTCACCCTCCCCGCCCTGATGGTCAGCCCGGCCGGCCGGCTCCTCGACACGGACTACGTGCGATCGATCGGCCTCACCCCCACCGATGCGGCCGTTCAGCTGCTGGCCGAGGTGTTGACGATCCGCCGCGAGCTCGGCGCCGAGCCACGGCGCAGCGTCGTGCTCGCCACGCCCACCGTCGGCGTGCCCGACCCCGACGTCGTGGCCGCCTTCACCTCGCTCGCCGCGTCCGCTCCCGACGTGGAGCTCGCCCCGCTGTCGGCGATCCCCGGTGCAACCGACACGATGGTCGTGGACGGGCAACCGGTCAACCTGACGCTTCCCGACGTCGCCGGAGCCGACCTCGGCGACCGGCTCCGGCGGATCACGTTGACCCGGCTGTCGGCGGACAGCGCGGGGTCGATGATGGTCGATGACGCACCCGCCGACGCGTGGCGGAGCGAGCTCGACACGTTGCTGTCCACCGGACTCGACGACGCCACCGTCGACGCCGCGCTCGAACGGATCTCGGCGCAGGCCAACGAGGTCCGCCAGTCCGTCAGCGGGCCGGGGCCGTTCACGTTCACGTTGACCGGCCGGGAGAGCGTCCTGCGCCTGAACATCCGCAACGACGCCCCCGAGCCCCGCGTCGTCGTCGTGCGGGCCCGCTCGCCGAAGCTCACCTTCCCCGAAGGGGACAAGCAGGTCGTCCTCGAGCCGTCGGGGAACACCGAGGTCGAGATGCCCGTCGTCGCCCGCTCGAACGGCACGTCCTCGGTCGAGGTCGAGCTGCTCTCGCCGATTCTCGGGCAGACGGTCGACGGCCCGGTCGTCCTCACCGCGCGGGTCAACGCCCTCACCGGGCTCGGTCAGGTCATCACCGGCGGTGCCGTGCTCGTGCTGGTGTCGTGGTGGTTCGGGCACTTCCGGCGCCGCCGGCGGGAGCGGCTCAACCACGTCGCCCGCCAGGAGGCCGCCCCGCCGATGGAGGTCTCGCCCGACGCCGCCGAAGCGATCGCCGAGCCCCATCCGAACGCGGCCGCAGCAACTAGCGTTCCCGACCCGTGAACGTCACCATTCATTGCGTTCCCCGGCCACGCAGGCCGTTGCTGGCCGCTCGCTCGCTGGCGCTCACTCGCTCGCATCGATACGGGGTGCTCCCATGACCGTCGGCGTCGTCACCGACAGCTCGTCCGATCTCCCTGCCGAGCTGGTGGCGCAATGGGGCATCGAGATCGTGCCGCTGACGATCCGGTTCGGTGACGAGGAGCTCGTCGACCGGGAGGAGCTGTCGACCGACGAGTTCTGGGCGCGTTGCGCACGGTCGCCGGTGCTGCCGTCGACGGCGGCCCCCTCGCCGGGCCGCTTCGAGCAGGCGTACCGCGCCCTGGCCGAGCGGGGGGCCACGAGCATCGTCGTCGTCACGATCTCCGGCGCGCTCTCGGCGACGATGCAGAGCGCCGAGCTGGCGGCACGGTCCGTCGAGGGTCTCGACGTCCGCGTCGTCGACAGCCGAACGGTCACGCTCGGGCTCGGAACGATCGCCCTCGCCGCCGCCGAACTCGCCGCGGACGGGGCCGAGGTGGACACGGTCGAAGCGCGCGCCCGGGAGCTCGTCGGGCGCACCCGGGTCTTCGGCGCCCTCGACACGCTCGAGAACCTCAAGAAGGGTGGCCGCATCGGCAACGCCAAGGCGCTGCTCGCGACGGCGCTGTCGATCAAGCCGATCATCGAGGTCGCCGACGGGGTCGTCGAGCAGCACGGCAAGCAGCGCACCCGGACCAAGGCGCTCGCCTTCCTCGTCGACAAGGTGGCGTCGTTCCAGGGACGCATCGAGCACCTCGCCGTGATGCACGCCGCCGCCGACGACGTCGACCAGTTCGTCGCCCAGCTCCGCCCGCACGCGCCGGCGGAGATCGTCGTCGGACAGATCGGTCCGGTGATCGGCGCCCACGCCGGCCCGCGGACGATCGGCGTCGCGTTCCAGGTGACCGGCTGACGAGCCGGCCCCCGGACACCCTCCCTCCGATTCGTGACCAGCGCAACTAGCGTGACGGCGCGAAATGCCGGCGTCGACCACCCCACCCCCCGACACGAGCACGTCCAGCATGACGCCGCCGGGCGGCGAGCGGCCGATCGTCCTCGCCGGTCGGTACCGCTTGGACCGCCGGCTCGCCCAGGGCGGGATGGCCGAGGTGTGGTTGGCGACCGACCTGTCGCTCGACCGCAAGGTCGCCCTCAAGTGGCTCAAGCCGAGCCTGGCCACCGATCCGGTGGTCGCCGAGCGCTTCCGCCGGGAGGCCATCGCGGTCGCCGGGCTGACCCATCCCAACATCGTCGCCGTCCACGACGTGTTCGAGGAGAACGGCCGCCAAGCCGTGGTGATGCAGCTCGTCGACGGCAAGAGCCTGCGCCAGCTGCTCGACGTCCAGACGAGGTTGAGCCCTGAGCTCACGATCCACATCGGGGTCTGCGTGGCGGCCGCGCTCGACGCCGCCCACAAGGCCGGATTCGTCCACCGCGACGTCAAGCCGGGCAACATCCTCGTCACTCCCGACGGCCGGGTCCTGCTGACGGACTTCGGGATCGCCAAGGGCCTCGACGGCTCCAGCGAGGACCTGACCAGCGACAACGTGATGATGGGCACGGCCAAGTACCTGTCGCCCGAGCAGGTGCGCGGCCGCAAGCTCGACGGCCGAGCGGACCTGTACTCGCTCGGGCTCGTGCTCTACGAGTGCCTCGCCGGGCGGGTCCCGTTCCTCGGCGAGACCGACGCCGACACCGCCCTGGCTCGCCTCCAGCGCGACCCGACCGATCTCGCCCGGCTCCGCCCGACCGTTCCACGCGGTCTGGTCAACCTGATCCACCGCCTGCTCGCCCGCAACCCCAACCACCGCCCGGCGACCGGCGCCGAGCTCCGCGCCGAGCTCCAGCGCGTCGCCGACGAGCCCCCGCCCGAGATCGACGGCACGCCGCTGTCGGTGCCGCCCGCGTCGCCGCCGGTTCCCGGACCGGCCGGGCCGTTCGTCCGCACCCGTCCCGGAGCCCCGCGCATCCCGGGCGAGGCGACGCCGCCGCTGCCCGCCAGCGCCCGCCGCGTCCGCGACCACACCCCCAACGCGGGCCCCGATCTGCGGGGCCGTCCGGCGCGCGGCCTGCAGTCGCGCACGACGCCGTCACTGATCCTCGTCGGCGGACTGCTCCTCGCCGCCCTCATCGTGGTGTTGGTGCTGTGGGCGACCATCGGTCCGTCCGACGACGGCCAAGGTGCCCCGCCCACCATCCCGGGCACGAGCGAGCCCGCCGCGGCGGGTGCACCGGCGCCGTTGGTGATCGCCGGGATCACGGCCTACGACCCCGGCGGCGACGGCGAGGAGAACGACGACCTCGTCGGTGCCGCGCTCGCCGACGACGACCCCGCGACGAACTGGCGCACGCTCTGCTACTCCGACCGGTTCATGGGCAAGGAGGGGGTCGGGCTGGCGGTCAGCCTGTCCCGGCGCGGCACCGGCACGTTGTCGTTCGACGTCGGCAACGCGCCGTACACCGTCGACGTGTTCGCCACCGCGGCCAGGAACTTGCCGGCCACGATCGCCGACTGGGGCGACCAGATCAGCGAGCGGGCCTTCTCCCAGCAGCCGGGGCGGGTCCAGGTCGCGACACCGGAGGCAGCCCGCCACCTCCTGATCCTGTTTCGGGAGATCGGCCAGGACGGCGGCTGTTCGGCGGCCAACCCGTACCGCGGCACGCTCGGCAACATCCGGTTCCCGTGACCTAACGCCCCAGCCCCACCCGACTGCGTAACCTCCATCGATCATCGGCCAGGACGACGATCGCAGTCTGGTGGCGGCCGCCCAGGGTGGTGACCGCGCCGCCCTCGACACCCTGTTGCGCCGGCACTACGACCTCGTCCACGCCGTCTGCCGGCGCATCGCCGGGTCGAAGGTCGAAGCCGAGGACGCCGCGCAGGAGGCGATGATCGGGATCGTCCGCGGACTCGCCCGCTTCGACCGCCGCTCGGCGTTCTCGACCTGGGTGTACCGGATCGCCACCAACGCCGCCCTCGACGAGCTCCGTCGCCGGCAGCGGCGGCCGAGCCTGCACGTCGTCGCCGACGAGGACGGCCGGCCCGCCGAGCCGGCCGACCCGAGCGCCGAGCACCGGGTGGAGGGCATCGCCGACCGGATGTCGCTCGACGGCGCCCTCGCCGATCTGGCCGAGGACTTCCGCGTCGCCGTGGTGCTGCGCGACGTCGCCGACCTCGACTACAGCGAGATCGCCGAGGTCCTCGGGATCCCGGTCGGCACGGTGAAGTCGCGCATCGCCCGGGGCCGGTCGCAGCTCGCCGCGTCCCTCGGGAACCGGGACACCCTCGCTGAACGTCCAACGACTGAACCCCCGAGCCCCACACCATGAACGACGAACAGAATCTGCTCGCCAGCGCCTACCTCGACGGCGCCCTGACCAGCGAGGAACGGGCGCGCGCCGAGGCCGACCCCGAGGTGATGGCGGCCGTCGAGCGGCTGGGCGAGCTCCGGCGAACGCTCCCCGTGGTCGAGCCGGCGGACCCGGCGCGGCGGGCCGCGGCGATCCAGGCGGCGCTCGACGCCTTCGACATCGAGGCGGCACCGCGAGCGCCGGTCACGCCGCTCGCCTCTCGTCGATTCGGCGGCTGGCTGGTGTCAGCGGCCGCGGCGGCGCTCGTGGTGGTCGTCGTGGGCGGGATCCTCGCCGTGGGCAACAGTGGCGGTGATGACGACGACGACGGCGCGGCCGGCGGTGCCGCTACCGCGGGGACGCTGACCGCGGGCGACTCGCCGCTGCTTGCGGACACGGGCGGCACCGATCAGCGGGATTCCGATCAGGGGGGCCAAGAAGCCGAGAGCGCGGCGACAACGGCGGCGGCGGCCGCCCCGGCGGCGACGGCAGCGCCCGGCACCACCACGGGGATCCGACGCGACGATCACGGCGACGTACTCCGCGCTCCTGGTGACCTCTCCCGAGCAGCTCACCCAGTTCGCCGAAGACGCCCTCCGGGACGCGGCGACGAGCGGCGACGTGGCCCGCACCAGCTGCGACGAGGGCCGCTCGCTGGGCGCGGCGATCTACGACGTCGACGGGGTCGCGACGCCGGTCGAGGTGTTCCTCGCCGACGACGACAGCGAGGTCCTGGCCGTCGACGCGTCGACCTGTGAGATCGTCGCCCACGCCCCGCGCCGTAGACACACAAACGCCTGCGCGAGCGTCGGCTACTAGTCTCGCCGCCCATGGCCAACCCGCTCACCGACCCGAACTGGGCTCCGGACCTCGCCGACACCGTCGAGCGGCTGGTCGGCACGGTCCGCGAGAAGGCGACGAGGCCGGCCGTGCACACGGCCCGCGGTGTCGTGTTCGGGACGCTGGCCGCGATCCTCGGGTTGGCGGCCGTCGTCCTGCTGCTCGTCGGCGCGACCCGCGGCGTCCAGTCGCTCCTCGTGCTCGGCGTGAGCTGGCCGGTGGCCGTCTACCTGAGCTACTTCATCGTCGGGGGAATCCTGTGCGCGGTCGGCTTGTTCCTACTCAGTAGGCGCCCACCTCCCGACGCCTGAGGCCTGTCGATCGGAACGTCATGACCACGAGCGCGCGCAACGTCATCATCATCGGCTCCGGACCGGCCGGCCTCACCGCCGCGATCTACGCGGCGCGGGCGAACCTCGCCCCGCTCGTCATCGAGGGGGAGCCGTCGAGCACCGGCGACCAGCCCGGCGGGCAGCTGATGCTGACCACCGACGTCGAGAACTACCCGGGCTTCCCCGACGGGATCATGGGGCCCGAGCTGATGGACCAGTTTCGGAAGCAGGCAGAGCGCTTCGGTGCCGAGTTCCTCACCGAGAAGGCGACCAAGGTCGACCTCACCACCCGACCGTTCCAGGTCTGGGTACGCGACACGGTGCACGAGGCCGAGGCGGTCATCGTCAGCACCGGCGCCCAGGCCCTGATGCTGGGGCTCGAGGCGGAGTCGCGCCTGATCGGCCACGGCCTGTCGACGTGCGCGACGTGCGACGGATTCTTCTTCCGCGGGCAGCACATCGCGGTCGTCGGCGGGGGCGACTCGGCGATGGAGGAAGCGATCTTCCTGACCCGCTTCGCCGACAAGGTGTCGGTGATCCACCGACGCGACACGCTGCGCGCCTCCAAGATCATGCAGGACCGCGCCGTCGCCAACCCGAAGATCGAGTTCATCTGGGACACCGTCGTCGAGGACCTCCTCGGCGAGGACCGCCTCGACGGCGCGGTGATCCGGAACGTCAACACGGGCGAGACGTCGACGCTGCCCGTGACCGGGCTCTTCGTGGCCATTGGCCATCGCCCCAACACCGACCTGTTCGCCGGCGTGCTCGACATGGACGAGAACGGCTACCTGCTCGTCGGGCCTGGTTCGACGGCGACGAACATCGACGGCGTCTTCGCCTGCGGCGACGTGCAGGACCACACGTACCGCCAGGCGATCACCGCCGCCGGTTCGGGCTGCATGGCGGCCATCGACGTCGAACGCTGGCTCGAGTCGCGTCACTGAGACACCCCACTCGACTATCGAACATTTGTTCCGTTCTGCCTCGGAATGCGGCGGCTTCGTCGCCGGTTGTAGCTAGGTACACTCGCCACGCCGAACAAGGCCAAGACCCCCGGAGATGCCCACCAATGGCCGCAATCCTCAACCTCTCGACCACCACCTTCGATGAGACCGTCGCCGCCGCCGACAAGCCGGTGATCGTCGACTTCTGGGCCGAGTGGTGTGGGCCGTGCAAGGTCATCGGACCGATCCTCGGCGAGCTCGCCACCGAGCTCGACGACAAGGTGACGGTCGCCAAGGTGAACGTGGACGACAACCCCGAGCTGGCGATGCGGTACAACGTGATGAGCATCCCGACGCTGTTGGTCTTCTCCGGTGGCGAGGTGCACAAGCGCCTCGTCGGTGCCAAGGGCAAGTCCCAACTGCTCCAGGAGCTCGACGAATTCCTCGTTACTTCCCGCTGACCCTCGGTCAGCGCGGCGAGGCCATCCGCGACCTGCAACGGCGACTCAGCGCCGCCGGGTTCGGTCCCGCCGGCGCCGAAGGTGGTGATTACTGCCCCTCGACCGAGGCCGCCGTGCGGGCGTTCCAGCGCCACCACGGTCTGCATGAGCACGGTCAGTGCGACGAGCCGACCTGGCTCGCCCTGGTCGAGGCGTCGTGGCGCCTCGGTGACCGGCCGCTGCGGCTGGTCGCTCCCTTCCTCCGCGGCGACGACGTCGGCATCCTGCAGGCGTCGCTCGGACGGCTCGGCTTCGACTGCGGTCGCGTCGACGGGATCTTCGGACCGGCCACGGCCCGGGCCCTGGAGGAGTTCCAGCGCAATTGCGGCCTCGAGGTCGACGGGATCTTCGGGCCGCTCACGGCGCACGCGCTCGAGGTCAACGGCGCCCGGACGGGTAGCGGGCCGGGGGTGGCAACGTTGCGTGAACTCGAGCGGCTCGAATCGGTTGCCGCACGGCGCGAGCTGCGCCTCGTGATCGGCCAGTTCGGCGGGCTCGGCGGCCTCACCCGTCAGGTCGCCCAGAACCTGCGCCAGCGGGGCGCCCGCGTCGTCTCGGTGGACGAGCTCGATCCGTCCGTGCAGGCGGCGGCGGCCAACCGCTACGCCGCCACGGCCTACGTCGGGTTCGAGGCGCGCCCCGACGAGCACCTCACCGTCGCCTACTACGCCACCGCCGGGTTCGTATCCGCCGGCGGGCAGGCGCTCGCCGGCCGGCTCGTCCACCGCTTCGCCGCCGTGCCCGGCCTCGCCCCCGGGCAGCCGGTCGGCATGCGCTTGGCCGTGCTACGGGAGACCAAGATGCCCGCGATCGTGTGTTCGATGGGTCCGGTCCAGCGGGTCGTCGACGCCACCCCGGTGCTCAGCGACGCCGTCGTCGAGGCGCTCGCGGCGTGGGCCGAATCGCCGCTCCCCCACTCACTGTCGCCGGCCTGAGGCGGGGTAAACCCTCGATGTTGAGTCGATGGTCTTGACCTCATCTCCACGGTTACACACAGTGAGGGGACAACTCTGTGGATATCTTCTCGTTTCCCCTGCTCAACCTGGGTTTTCGGTTCAGCCCTCACCAGCGATGAGGCGGTAGATCCGCTCGAGGTCCTCGAGGTCGGCGAAGTCGATCGTGACCTTCCCCCGCTTGGCGCCCATGTGCACGCTGACGCGGGTGTCGAGCCGGTCGGCGAGCAGCTGCTCCAGCTCCAGCAGCCCGGGTGGGCGCAGCTGGGTCGAGCCGCTCAGCCCGGCACCGTCGATTGCCGGGCGCTCTCGGGGCGGGGCCTCGGGGCTGGGTGGGACTCCCCCACCGCGCACCGCCTCTTCGGTCGCCCGCACCGACCAGCCCTCGGACGCGGCCTGACGAGCGAGACGCTCCTGGAGAGCCCGGTCCGGGGTTCCGAGGAGCGCCCGGGCGTGGCCGGCGGACAGCCGGCCGTCGGCGAGGAGGTGCTGGACGGCGGGGGGCAGGCCGAGCAGGCGCAACGTGTTGGTGATCGCCGAACGGCTCTTGCCCACGCGCCGGGCGACCTCGTCGTGGGTCAGCTCGAAGTCCTCGATCAGCTGCTGGAAAGCGGCCGCCTCCTCGAGGGGGGTGAGGTCGTCGCGATGGAGGTTCTCGACGAGGGCCTGCTCGACGGCGCTGACGTCATCAGAGCCGCGGACGATCGCCGGCACCGAGGCCAGCCCGGCCCGCTGCGCCGCCCGCCACCGACGCTCACCGGCGATGAGCTGGTAGCCGCCGTCGACGGGACGGACCAGGATCGGCTGGAGCACGCCGAGTTGTTCGATCGAGGCCGCCAGCTCGGCCAGCGACTCCTCGTCGAAGTGGACCCGCGGCTGGTGGGGGTTCGGGCTGATCTCGGCGACCGGGATTTCGGCGAACCTGGTGGCCGAGCCGTCCTCGGCCGGCGCCGTGTCGGCGAGTGGGATGAGCGAGGTGATCCCTCTACCCAGCCCGCTGCGACGATTCATCGTGCACCTCCTTGGCGACGTCGCGGTAGGCGATCGCACCGCGGGACCGGGGGTCAAAGGTGATGATCGGCTGGCCGAACGACGGGGCTTCGGACAGCCGGACCGACCGGGGCACGACGGTGCGCAGCACCTTGTCCCCGAAGTGATCGCGCACCTCGTTGATCACCTGGTCGGCGAGCTTGGTCCGGGCGTCGTACATCACGCACACGATCGTGCTGACCTCGAGGGCCGGGTTCAGGTTGCGTCGGACGAGGTCGACGTTGCGCAACAGTTGGCCGAGTCCTTCCAGGGCGTAGTACTCGCACTGGATCGGGACGAGCACCTCGTTGGCCGCGCTCAATCCGTTCACGGTGAGCAGGCCGAGCGACGGGGGGCAGTCGATCAGCACGTAGTCGTAGTCCCCGAGGACCCCACTGATCGCCCGCCGCAGGCGCGTCTCCCGGCTGAACGCCGGCACCAGCTCGATCTCGGCCCCGGCCAGGTCGAGGCTCGCTGGGGCGACGAAGAGCCGCTTGACGTCGGTGGGCTCGATGCAGTTCTCCAGCGGGACGTCGTGCATGAGAACGTGGTACATCGACGTCTCGAGCCCGCGGTTCTCGATCCCGAGCCCGGTCGTGGCGTTCCCCTGCGGATCGAGGTCGATCACGAGCGTGCGCTGGCCCAGCTCGGCGAGACAGGCGCCGACGTTGACGCAGGTCGTGGTCTTGCCGACGCCGCCCTTCTGGTTGGCGATCGCGATCACCCGAGGCAGGGGCCGGCCGGTCGGCTCGGGCTGCTCGGGTTCGACCGCGATCGCGGTCTCGGACAGCGTCGTCGGTGCATCCTGTGCGAGCGACAGGGTGCCGGGCTCACCGCGGTGGTCATCTGCCTGGTCGGGGAACGCAGCTTCGGTCATCGAGGTCCTCGGTCCCGAGGTCGTTCGGACGTGCACCAGCGGGCCGGGACCCGGGCCGCCATCGCACAGCCTGACGCGACCGCCGAGCAAGGTCAAGCATCCCCGCCGGCGGACCCTCATGTTCCACGTGAATCTTGACGGTGAAACAACACGCCCGTAGGGTGGGGGAGGTGACCGAGTTCGAAGCCGGCTACCTCGTCGGGTTGCTGATCGGGGAGGGCCACTTCGGCGGCGACGGCCGCCAACCCCACATCACCCTGCGCATGCACACCCGCCACGCCCGGATCTTCGAGTGGCTCGTCGACCACCTGCCGGAGAGCCGGCTCTACGGGCCCTACTCCCACGGAGGCCGGGACTACTACCAGTGGATGGCGCGCGGCCGATTCCTGCGTGAGGAGCTCGTGCCCTTGCTCGACCGCCACCTCACGCCCGAACTCGACGAGTGGGCCCACCAGCGCTACACCACGATGAAGGCGCGCTACGGGCTCTGATCAGCGCGATGAGCGACGGAACACGGCGACCCTCCGGTCGTCGTGATCGACGGCGACGAGGTCGAGCTCGGCGAGCACGGCGGCCGGCCACCGATCATCGTCCCGCTGCGGCGGCTCGCTCACGACGACCAGACCGCCGGGACGGAGCAGCGGGGTCGCCGCCCGCAGCGTGGACGCCGGCGGCCCGAAGCCGCGAGCGACGACGGCATCGGCGATGGCGGGCGGGGCGCCCGCGGCGTCGACGGTGAGGACCTCCACCCGGGCGGCGAGCCCGAGCCGACCGACCAACCGCCGCAGGTGATCGGTGCGGCTGGCCCGGCGGTCGAGAAGCACGACGTGGAGATCGGGGCGGGCGTCGGCGATCACCAGACCGGGCACCCCGCCGCCGCTGCCCAGATCGACGACTGTGCCGTCGACCCCGGCCAGCGCGTCGACGAACGCGGCGGCGTGCTCGACGACCTGATCGACCGGACGGTCACCCAGCATCCCGAGCCGCTGGGACTCGGCCAGCGCGGCGAGGAGGGGGGAGCCCGGCGGCCTCCCCACGGTGCCTACTCCGGGGCGACGATCACGCGGCGGTTGGGCTCCTCGCCCTCGGAACGGCTGACGACGCCGTCGATCTCGGCCAGCGCGTCGTGGAGCACCTTGCGATCGGCGGACGGCATCGGGTCGAGGGAGCGGGCGACGCCGCTCGCCTTGACCTGTTCGGCCACCGTCGCGGCGAACCGCTCGAGGGCCTGGCGCCGCTTCTCCCGGTACCCGGCGACGTCGACGCGGAGCCGGGTGTCGTGGTCGCCGAGCCGGCGCTGAGCGGCGACGCGGGCGAGATCCTGGATCCCGAGGAGCGTGCGCCCGCCGGGCCCGATGAGCAACCCGAGTGACTCCCCCGACACCTCGACCTCGATCTCGCTGCCCTCGATCCGGGCGTCGACGGTGGCGTCGAACCCGAAGGCATCCGTGAGCCCGGTCACGAACTGGACCGCGGCGTCGCGGACCTCGTCCACCGTCACCGTTTGCTCGGCGTCGTCGGCAGCAGGTACATCGGTCGTCATCGCGACTCCTTCTGGGCTCAGGGGGGACTCCGGTTCGGCGTCGGCGGTATCGATCGCCGCTTCGGTGACCGTGCTCGCCGCGGCTCCCTGCCGCCCGCGGCCGCGGCCGCCACGACGGCGCCGGGCACCAGCGGCTGAACTCGACTCGGACGCCTCCTCGGCGGCCGCCGGGGCGGCCTCCTCGGTACGCGGCCGGCGGTCGTTCGCCGGACGGGTGCGCGAACCACGGCGGCGCTCCTGCTTCGGACGCACCGGGGCCGGGCGGACGCGGGCCCGGATGCGGGCCTCACCCCGCATCCGCCCGAACAGCCCGGGACGGGGCTCTTCGAGCACCACGACCTCGGCCTCTTCGAGCACCACGCCGAGTTGGTCGAGCGCCAGCTCGGTCGCTTCCTCCCGGGTTCGTGCCGTCGTCTCGACCCACTCCATCAGTCACTCCGTTCAAGTTCGTGGCGCCGCGCTGACGTCTTGTGCGCCGGCGCCACGGTCTAGGTCATTTGCGGCGCTTGCCGCCGCTTTTCGCCCGATTGCCGCCGGGGCGTCCGGACGGCGGACTCGACCGCGGGCGCCCGGTGGCGCCCTTTCCGGTCGGCGTCGGCCGGTTCTTCGGGGCCGTGGTGCGCTTCGAGCCGCCACCCGTTCGGCTGGTCGCCGCAACGGGTGCCGCGACACCGTCCTTGCCGGCCTTGTCGGGCTTGCCTCCCTTGGCGTCCGGCGGGGCGCCGCCACCCCCCTTGGTCGTGTTGAGGTCGCGCCGGGCCTGAGAAAAGATCCCTCCTCCGCCTCCATCCTGTTTCGCCAGTTCGCGCGCGTGCTCGCCGGCCCGTTGGGCCTGCCGACCGAGCGCCTCGTCGTGGCCGTAGAAGCGGCGGGTGATGTACGCCTGCTGGCCGATCCGGAGCAACGCCTGAGCGGCGTAGTAGATCACGAGGCCGGTCAGGAAGAAGACCTGGAAGAAGGCGAAGGCGACCGGCAGGTACTGCATCACCTTCTGCTGCGTCGGGGACATCGTCGGGCTCACCGCGGCCCTCGCCGCCACCATCCGCTGTTGCAGGAAGTACAGCCCACCGAGCATCACGACCAGCAGGGCGTACACGAGCCCGGTGGCGAGCCCCTGCCCGAGCGCCTCGGCCGGGGAGATCGCCAGGTCGATCCCGAACGACTTCATCTCGAAGTTCCCGAACAGCGACTGGTACAGCTGCGAGTCGTGGTGGATGTAACGAGGGACGAATCCGAGCGAGTTGGAGGTGTCCTGACCCGCCGCCGCCAACACACCGTTGGCGATCACCTCGGTGGCCCCGGACGGCTTGTACGTCAGGCCGTGGAGCACCCGGAACATGATGATGAAGATCGGCATTTGAGCCAGGAGCGGCAGGCATGAGGCCATCGGGTTGACCTTGTGCTCCTGGTAGAGCTTCATCATCTCTTCGTTGAGCTTCTGGCGGTCGCCGCGGTACTGCTGCTGCAGCTTGCGCATCTCCGGAGCCAGCCGCTGCATCTCGAGCATCCCCTTGGTGCTCTTCAACGTCAGCGGCGTGATGATCAGCATCACGACGACGGCGATCAGTGCGATCGCGATCGCGTAGTTGTTGACCAGGCTGTAGAACCAGGCGAGGAGTAGGGCCGGGATCTCGAACATCGTTCAGCGATCCTCAGGCGTGGGGGAGTGGGGCTCGGGGACGGGATCGAAGCCGGACGGTCCGAACGGGCGACAGCGGAGTAACCGCCGCGTCGTCAACCACATGCCGCGCCTCGTGCCGTGGACCGTCAGGGCCTCCCGGGCGTAGCTCGAACACGACGGGGTGAACCGGCACGGCGAGGGGCGACCCTCCATCGCCCGTTGATACCAGTCGACGGCTCGCACGAGCGGGTTCGACGGCGCGGCGTCGACCGCGGTGTGGCCGGCGCTCATCGAACCGTCTCCTGCGGCCCGACGGCCACCGTTGCGAAAGAACCAAGCATCACCGAAAGCTCCTCGCGTAGCTCTGCGAACGTACGTTCGAGAGCGGCGGGGCGGGCGCCGACCAGCAGCAACCCGTTGGCGAGAAGGGGCGAACCGGCGAGCGACTCCAACGCGGCCCGGAGGCGACGGCGCACCCGGTTGCGCGCCACCGCCGATCCGACCGCGCGGCCGATGGCGAAGGCGGCGCAGGGCGGCACGACGTCGGGTTCCGGGACGTACCGGCACCACAACGTCTCAGACCCAGCACGGAGGCCATCGCGCGTCAACCGCTCGAATGCTCGTCGCTCGCGGAGTCGTCCGACCTTCAAGCCGACAACCGGGTGCGGCCCTTGAGCCGGCGAGCCCGGATGATGGACCGGCCGGCCCGGGTGCGCATGCGGGCGCGGAAGCCGTGCTTGCGGGCACGCCGGCGGGTGTTGGGTTGGAAGGTGCGCTTCACGGCAGGCTCCGGGGATCATCAGTTGCGTCGAACGGCGGCGGCACGACGGATGACGACGGGCGACCTCGCCCCGGCATCCACTGGCGGGCCAACCGGGTCGTCGCGGCGCCGTCAGGTGCCGACCCGTCAAGGCTACGGCCCGTTCAGCACCAGTGGCAACCGCTCGACGGGCGCGATCGGGCCGTGTGAAGGGGGTCGCACGGCGTGGTAGGTTCGTTCACTCGGCCGGGGTACCAGCGGCTTTCCACAAGTTGTGGACAAGGTGTGGACCGGCGCGAGCGTCGGAGTAGGAGAGCAGAGGTGAGCGACCAGGAGCAGGTGTGGACACAGGTCGCGCAACACCTCCGGGATCAACTCACCGACGCCGTCTGGTACTCGACCTTCCAGGACGTCGTCCCGATCGAGGCCAACGGCGACCACCTCGAGATCCGGGTGCCGAGCAACCACGTCCGGGACCGCATCCTCACGCGCTACCTCCCGCTCGTCAGTGAGGCCCTCGACACGATCGTCGCCCCGGGGTGCGCGCTCGACATCGTCGTTGATCCGCTCACCCTGACCAACGACCACCTCGACCGGGAGGACCGTCCGCCGGCGACGCGCACCACGGTCGAGCCCCGTCTCGACGACGGCTGGGTGCAGATCGACGGCGCCGGACTGAACCCGCGGTACACGTTCGAGACGTTCGTCAAAGGCAGCTCCAACCAGTTCGCCCTCGCCGCCGCGTTGCAGGTCGCCGAGATGCCGGCCCGCTCGTACAACCCGTTGTTCATCTACGGCCCGGCCGGACTGGGCAAGACCCACTTGCTCCACGCGATCGGCCACTACCTGCATCTCAACTACCAGCACCACGAGGTCCGCTACGTCTCGACCGAGACCTTCCTCAACGAGTTCGTCGACGCCATCCGGACCAACACCAACGCCGCGTTCAAGCGCCGCTACCGCGACATCGACGTGCTGTTGATCGACGACATCCAGTTCCTCGAGAACCGCGAGGGATTGCAGGAGGAGTTCTTCCACACGTTCAACTCGCTCCACGGGGCGAACAAGCAGATCGTGATCTCGTCGGACCGCATCCCCGACGCGATCCCGACGCTCGAGGAGCGGCTGCGGGGACGGTTCAAGTGGGGGCTGATCACCGACATCCAACCACCCGACCTCGAGACCCGCCTGGCGATCCTGCGCAACAAGGCCGAGCGGGACCGGGTCTGGGTGCCGGACGAGACGCTCGAGTTCATCGCCAGCAAGATCTCGACCAACATCCGTGAGCTCGAAGGTGCCCTCATCCGCGTCACCGCCTTCGCCAGCCTCAATCGGGTGCCCATCACGACCGAGATGGCGCAGCACCTCCTCGCCGATCTGCTCCGCGAAGCGACGCCCCGCCGGCGGACGGACAGCGAGCTGCTCGAGGAGATCGCCGCGATCCTCGGCTTCGAGGTGGCTGCGCTCAAGGGCAAGAGCCGGCAGCGGCCGCTCGTCACCGGGCGCCAGATCGCGATGTACGTGTTCCGCGAGCTGACCGACCTGAGCTACCCGGGCATCGCCCGGATCTTCGGCGGGCGGGATCACACGACCGTGATCCACGCGGTGGAGAAGATCCAGCGGCTGATGAGCGAGCGCAAGCAGATCTACGACCAGGTCACCGACCTGCTCCAGCGCCTGAAGTCATGACCGGCGCCGCCGCGGTGGCGAACCCCCCGCACATCGTGTGGACACTCGCCCGTCATCGCGTGGACAACTGTCCGTTATCCCCCGAACGACACGCGTGTCACTTCGCGGCGGGGGATGGAGGGCTACGAACGGCCGGTGTGACACCCGCGTTCTACGCTGCCCCGACGACCGGTTGTCCCCAATCCACACCCCCTATTACTGCTACCAATTCCAAACATCACCTCGTTGTGGGAAAGGCCGCACTGTGAAGTTCCGATGCGAACGAGACGTTCTCGCCGACGCCTTGATCACCGCCGGGCGGGCGGCGACGAGCCGCACGGGAACGCTCCCGGTGCTTTCCGGGCTCCGGCTCGAAGTGCACGGTGACGAACTGGTCGTGGTCGGCACCGATCTCGAGCTCTCGATCCGACTCACCGTCAAGGTCGGCGGTGAGGACGACGGCGCCGTCGTGGTCCCGGCCCGGCTCGTCGCCGAGATCGTGCGGTCGTTGCCGGTGGGCGCCGTCGAGGTCGGTCTCGTCGGTGAGGAGCTCAGCATCGAGCGCGGGACGGTCGCAGTTCGTGATCCGACCACTGAGCCTCGACGACTACCCGGTGCAGGCCGAGCCGTCGACGGACGCCGTCACCCTGCCGTCTTCGGCGGTCGCCGAGGCCCTCCGCCAGGTGGTGCGGGCGGCGAGCACGGACGACGCCCGTGCGGTGCTCACCGGGGTGCTGATCGCCGCCGAGGAGGACGGCGTGCGAATGGTCGCCACCGACTCCTACCGGCTCGCCGTCCGGGACCTCCCGGAGAACGAGATGCTCGCCGGCGGGCAAAAGGTCCTGGTACCGAGCCGCGCGTTGAACGAGCTGCAGCGGGTGCTCGCCACCGGCGACGACCTGCGCGTGCGGCTGGGCCAGCGCGACGCGGTGTTCGAGACGGGGAGCACGCGGCTGACGACACGGCTGATCGAGGGCGACTACCCGAACTACCGGAACCTGCTGCCGAGCTCGTACCCCAACGTGCTCACCGTCGGGCGCGAGGCGCTGCTCGAGGCGCTGCGGCGGGTGAAGCTCCTCGCCCAGGACGCCACGCCGGTGCGCCTCGCCCTCGGAGGTGAGACGCTCCAGCTGACCGCGATCACCCAGGACGTCGGCAACGCCAGCGAGGAGATCGACGCCACCTACGAGGGGTCGGAGATGACGGTGGCCTTCAACCCGGACTACCTCGCCGCCGGCGTGGACGCCGTCGACACCGAGGAGATCACCCTGTCGACCCTCGACCCGATGAAGCCGGCAGTGATCCGGGCGGTGGGCCGCGACGACTACCTCTACCTGCTGATGCCGGTCCGCGTGACGTGATCATCGAGCGCCTCGAGCTCGTCGACTTCCGCAACTACCGCGAGGCGGTGTTCACCCCCACGACCGGGACGACGCTCGTGGTGGGCGACAACGGACAGGGCAAGACCAACCTGGTGGAGGCGATCGCCTACCTGGCCACGTTGACCAGCTTCCGCGGCGCTCCTCCCGAGGCGCTCGTGCGGACCACCGCCCCGCGTGCGGTCCTGCGGGCGAACGTGCTCGACGAGGTCGGCCGGACGTCGCTGATCGAGGCCGAACTGGCCGGGCCGGGCCGCAACCGGGTCCAGGTCAACCGGCAGCGGCTGGCTCGGGCACGCGACCTGCTCGGTGTCGTTCGGGTCACGGTCTTCTCGCCGGACGACCTGGCGCTGGTCAAGGGAGGCCCGGCCGGTCGCCGTCGCTACCTCGACGACACCCTCGTCGCCCTCGCCGTGAAGCACGACGCCGGGCGCCTGGAGCTCGACCGGATCGTGCGCCAGCGAAACGTCCTGCTGCGCCAGACCCGTGGTCGCCTGGATGAGGACGCGGAGCGGACCCTCGACGTCTGGGATCAACGGCTGGTGGACGTCGGCGAGCGATTCGGTCACGCCCGGTCGGCCCTCGTCGCCCGGCTCGACCCGTTCGTGGTCGAGGCGTACGCACAGCTGGCGGGCACCGCCGACGGGATCGCCCTCGGCTACGACCCGGCCTGGCGCCGTACCGGTCTGGCCGCGGCGCTGGCCGAGGCCCGCTCGGCGGACCTGCGCCTCGGCGTCTCCACGGTCGGGCCGCACCGGGACGAGCTCGACCTGACCGTCGGCGACCTGCCTGCCCGCACGCACGCCTCCCAGGGCGAGCAGCGCACCCTGGCCCTGTCGCTCCGTCTGGCCGCTCACCGGCTGGTCGCCGAGCGCACCGGGTCGACCCCCGTCCTGGTGCTCGACGACGTGCTGTCGGAGCTGGATCCGGGCCGCGCGACCGCGCTGCTCGAGCACCTGCCCGATGGCCAGATCATCATCACGACCGCCGGCGAGGCTCCCGCGGCGGTTGAACCGGAGCGGGTGCTACGGGTGATCGCGGGCGAGCTCCACGACGGGGTGTCGTCGAGGATCGGGTTCTGAGCCCACGATGAGCGACGATCCGGTGCCCCTCAGCGACGCCCTGGACGGGGTGTTGCGCTCCCTGCGCGGGCCCGGCCGGGCCGAGGTCCGGGGCGTGTTCGGGCAGTGGGACGAGGCGGTCGGGGAGACCGTGGCCGCCCACGTGCGTCCGGTTCGCCTCGACCGTGGCGTGCTGCTCGTCGAGGTCGACGATCCGGCGTGGGCGACCCAGGTCCGGCTGCTCGAGGACCAGCTGCGCACCCGGCTGCAGGACGTCGCCGGGGTGTCGGTCGAGCGGATCGAGCTGCGTGTCGGACGGCGCCGCTGAGCTCCCCCGTTCCGTCCTGAAGAAACGTCCCGAACAGGGCGTTCGCGACCGACAGGACCCCGTAGTTCCACCTGGCTGCGACACCCCGTTGGTAGACTGAAGTCCATCGCCGACACGCTCGCCACGGCCGTCTGGACCCCCCGAACGGCCGCCTCCAACAGCGTGAACGCCTCCTCATCCTTGTCACCACTTTGCCCCTGAACCGAGACCCACTTTCATGACCACCAATCGAGTCCGCCGTGTCCACTGAGCGCCCGGGTGAGTACAGCGTCAGGGACATCCAGGTCCTGGAAGGGCTCGATCCGGTCCGCAAGCGGCCGGGCATGTACGTCGGGTCGACCGGCCTGGCCGGGCTGCACCACCTCGTGTGGGAGGTCGTCGACAACTCGGTCGACGAGGCGATGGCGGGGTTCTGCACGCGGATCAACGTCACCTTGCTCGCCGACGGCGCGTGTCGGGTGGAGGACAACGGTCGCGGCATCCCCGTCGACCCGTACCCGTCCGGGCCGCACAAGGGCAAGAGCGCGACCCAGGTCGTCCTCACCGTTCTCCACGCCGGCGGCAAGTTCGGCGGCAACGGCTACAAGGTGTCCGGCGGGCTCCACGGCGTCGGCGTCAGCGTCGTCAACGCTCTCTCCGAGCGGCTGATCGTCGAGATCGACCGCGACGGGAAGCGCTACCGCCAGGAGTACGCCAAGGGCGGTAAGCCGCAGGGGAAGATGGAGGTGGTCGGGCCGACCTCGGCCCGCGGCCGCAGCACCGGCACCACCATCACGTTCTGGCCGGACCCGACGGTCTTCGTCGCCGAGGGGATCGAGTTCGTCGCCCGCACCGTCCTCGAACGCCTGCAGACCATGGCGTTCCTCAACCGCGGCCTCGAGATCGTGTTCGAGGACCAGCGGGCGGACAAGCAGAACGCGGAGAAGCAGAGCAAGGTCACGTTCCAGTACAAGGGCGGGCTCGTCGACTTCGTCAAGCACCTCAACGCCTCGAAGGAGGCGCTGTTCTCCAAGGTGTGCCATTACGAGGACGAGGACGAGGACAACCAGACCCTCGACATCGCGATCCAGTGGAACACCGGGTACTACGAGGGCATCCACGGATACGCCAACGGCATCTCGACCACCGAGGGCGGGATGCACGTCGAGGGCTTCCGCAGCGCGCTGACGGCGGTCGTCAACCGCTACGCCCGAGCCAAGAACCTGCTCAAGGAGAAGGACGAGAACCTCCTCGGCGAGGACATCCGCGAGGGTCTCACGGCGATCGTGTCGGTCAAGCTGCGTGACCCCCAGTTCGAGGGTCAGACCAAGGCCAAGCTGGGCAACGTCCCGATGCGGTCGTTCGTCCAGAAGGCCACCAACGAGCGCCTGGCCGAGTGGCTCGAGGAGAACCCCACCGAGGCCAACAAGGTCGTCAAGAAGGCGCTCGCCGCGGCCCAGGCCCGGGTGGCGGCGAAGAACGCCCGCAACGCGATCCGCCGCAAGACCGCGCTCTCTGGCGCGGGCATGCCGGAGAAGCTGAAGGACTGCTCGAGCCGCAACGCCGACGAGAGCGAGCTGTTCATCGTCGAGGGTGACTCCGCCGGCGGCACCGCCCTCGACGCCCGTGACCCGCGCACGCAGGCCCTGCTCCCGATCCGCGGCAAGATCCTCAACGTCGAACGGGCCCGCATCGACCGGATGCTGAAGAACAACGAGATCCAGGCGCTGATCACCGCGATCGGGGCGGGCGTGGGCGACGAGGAGTTCGACGTCTCCAAGGCCCGCTACCACAAGGTGATCATCCTCGCCGACGCCGACGTCGACGGCTCCCACATCCGCACGTTGCTGCTGACGTTCTTCTTCCGCCAGATGCGCCCGCTCGTCGAGGCCGGGTACGTGTACATCGCCCAGCCGCCGCTGTACTCGACCGAGGTCGGCAAGGAGAAGGTGTACCTCAAGGACGACGCCGCCAAGGCCCGCTTCCTCGAGGAGCGGCCCAACCACAAGAAGGAGTTCCAGCGCCTCAAGGGCCTCGGCGAGATGGACTGGCAGGAGCTCCGCGGGACGACGATGGCAGCCAGCTCGCGCACCTTGCTCCAGGTCGCGGTGGAGGAGGCCGCCCTCGCCGACGAGGTCATGAGCGTGCTGATGGGCGACGATGTCGAGAGCCGGCGCAACTTCATCGCCACCAACGCCCGTGACGTGAGGAACCTCGACTTCTGATGACTGACACGACGACTCCCGAAGAGCCGCCGATCGAGCCGATCCAGCCGATCGAACTCCAGGACGAGATGGAGAACTCGTTCCTCGACTACGCCATGTCGGTCATCATGGCGCGGGCGCTGCCCGACGTCCGGGACGGGCTCAAGCCGGTGCACCGCCGGATCATCTGGGACATGGAGCAGCAGGGCTTCCGGCCCGACCGGCCGTTCGTCAAGTGCGCTCGCGTCTCCGGCGACACGATGGCGCGGTACCACCCGCACGGCGACGGTGCGATCTACGACGCCCTCGTCCGGATGGCGCAGCCGTTCTCGCTGCGTCACCCTCTGATCGATTTCCACGGGAACTACGGAAGTCCCGACTTCGGCCCGGCCGCCTCGCGGTACACGGAGTGCCGGCTGAACCCGCTGGCGATGCAGCTGCTCGCGGGCATCGACGAGGACACCGTCGACATGATGGCGAACTACGACGGGAGCACGGAGGAGCCCTCCGTCCTGCCCTCGCGGTTCCCCAACCTGCTCGTCAACGGCAGCCAAGGCATTGCCGTCGGCATGGCGACGAACATCCCGCCGCACAACCTCGGCGAGGTGATCGACGCCACGATCCACCTGATCGACCACCCCGACGCCACGGCCGACGACCTGATGCAGTTCGTCAAGGGCCCGGACTTCCCGACCGGCGCCAGCATCCTCGGGCGGGCCGGGATCATCGACGCCTACCGCACCGGTCGCGGCAGCGTGAAGCTGCGGGCGACGGCGACGATCGACGAGGGCAAGCGGGGTCAGACCGAGATCGTCGTCACCGAGCTGCCGTACCAGACGAGCTGCTCGGCGATCGCGGCCCGCATCCAGGAGCTCGTCGACGGCGGTGACCTCGACGGCATCGCCGACGTCAACGATGCGTCCTCCGGCGGCAAGACCGAGCTGGTCATCACGTTGAAGCGGGACGCCAACGCCAACGTCGTTCTCAACAAACTGTTCAAGCTCACCCAGCTGCAGACGAGCTTCGCCATCAACACGGTGGCCCTGGTCGACGGCGTGCCGCGCACGCTCAACCTCGTCCAGGCACTCGCCGGCTACGTCGCCCACCAGATCGACGTCGTCACGAGGCGGACGAAGTTCCGGCTCGACAAGGCCCGGCGCCGCGAGCACATCCTCGAGGGCCGGATCAAGGCCCTCGACGTCATCGACGAGGTCATCGCGCTCATCCGCGGCAGCGACGACGCCGCCGCGGCGAAGGCCGGCTTGATGGCCGAGCCGTTCGAGTTCAGCGAGATCCAGGCCGTCGACATCCTCGACATGCAGCTGCGCCAGCTCACCCGCCTGTCCCGCATCGAGCTCGAGACCGAGCTCGAGGACGTCCGAACCACGATCCGCGAGCTCGAGGCGATCCTCGCCGACGACCGGTTGCTCCGCGCCGTGATCAAGGACGAGCTGACCGCGATCAAGGAGGGCTTCGCCACCCCCCGGGTCTGCCAGATCACGCTCGACTCGGGCGACATGTCGATCGAGGACCTCGTCGACGACAAGGAGCTCGTCGTTGTGATGACGGAGGCCCAGTACGTCAAGGCCGTGCCGGCGGTGTCGTTCAAGACCCAGTCACGCGGCGGTCGCGGCGTCAGCGGCGCCAAGCTCAAGGCCGACGACATCGTCCACCACGTGATCTTCACCACGTCGCACGCCCACCTGCTGTTCTTCTCCAACCTGGGTCGGGTCTACCGACTGCGGGCGCTCGACATCCCCGAGCGCGAGCGCACGGCGAAGGGCATGCCGATCGTGAACCTGCTCCCGCTGCAGCCGGGCGAGACGATCCAGGCGATCATCGACACCCGCGACTTCGCCGGCGAGCGGTTCTTGTTCTTCGCCACCCGCAAGGGCACAGTGAAGAAGACGGCCTTCGATGCGTACGACTCGAGTCGCCGCGACGGGATCATCGCGATCAACCTTCGCGACGGCGACCAGCTCGTCAGGGTCATCGAGACCGGTGGCGGCGACGACATCTTCATGGTCACCCGCAAGGGCATGACGATCCGCTTCGACGAGGACGAGGTCCGGCCGATGGGCCGCAGTGCCGCCGGCGTCCGGGGCGTCAAGCTGCGCGCCGACGACGAGGTCGTCTCGGTCGACGTGGCACGTGACGATACGGCGATCCTCATCGTCACCGAGTCCGGCTACGGCAAGCGCACCCAACTCGATCACTACAACCGCCAGGGACGCGGCGGTCAGGGCGTGATCGGGATCAAGCTCACCAGCCGCAAGGGCCAGGTCGTCGCCGCCTTCATGGTCGGCATCGACGACGAGATCGTCGCCGTGTCCTCGGGTGGGGTGACGATCAGGATGCCCGTGCGGGAGATCTCCTCGCAGGGGCGCGCCGCGACCGGCGTCCGGGTGATGAACCTCGACGAGGGCCAGACGGTGGCGTCCGTCGCCGCGATCCTCGCCAACGACGACTGACGATCGGCCGCCGGCGCGGCCCCCCGTTTCCTCGATCTCTTCTCGGAGGGCGACGATGCTGCGATCCGAACGCGGCCAGGCCGTCCCGTTCGCCGCCGCGGCGACCGCGTTCGCCGTCGTGCTCACGTTGGCGGTGGCCCGACTCGCCGGTGACCTCGTCGACGCGGCCCGGGCGCGGACGGCCGCCGACGCCGCCGCCCTCGCCGCCGTTCACGGTGGTCGGGGCGCCGCCGAACGCCTCGCTGCGGTCCACGACGGCACGGTCGTCGGGTGGGCGCGGGTCGGCCGCGATGTCGTGGTGACGGTCCGGGTCGGTCATGCTGTCGTGACCGCTCGGGCGACCGGGGGCCAAGTGCCCAGTGCAGGGGGTTGACGAAGCGCGCCCCGAATCTCACGAAGGTGCTGCCTACACTTGCACCCTGTGACCCCCAGCAAGCGCGCCGGCGGGACCGTCGAGCCCGCGGCCGAGACGGTGGCACCCGCCCCCGACGAGGCCAGCGTCTCGGCGAACGGCGCCTCGGGGAACGGATCCTCCGGCAACGGCGCCTCGGCGAACGGCAACGGCTCCGGCCGGTCGCGCCTCGCCGCCAAGCCGCGACGCCGCACCAAGCTGGGCGCCGCGGTGCCGGCGCCGGAGCGGGGCACGTCCTCGTCGCGGGGGTCGTCGTCCAGCTCGATCAGCAAGCCGCCGCCCGGACCGTCGGACAACGGGCCCGACGCGCCGGTCCCAGAGACAGACGAGCCGAGCGAGCCGCGATCGGCGCTGCCGACGCCGGTGGAGTCGCGGGCGGTCGAGCCGGCCGAGGTCCCGACGCCGCTGCCCGCCATCGTGCCCGCGACACCGGCGAACCGGGGCGCCGAGGTGCCCGACTACCCGACCGCGACCGTGCTCCCGCCGACCCTGCCGGTCGAGCCTCCGCCCACCGCGGCGACGATGACGACCCACCGCGTGGCTCCCGTGCCCCGCGTCGTCGGCCGTCGCCCACGCGTCCGCAAGGTCACCCGCGTCGTGCGCCACGTCGATCCGTGGAGCGTGTTCAAGATCGCGGTGGTGTTCAACCTCGTCCTGTACGGCATCGCCCTCACGTCGGGGGTCCTGCTGTGGAACGTGGCGTACGCGACGGGCACGATCGACAACCTCGAGCGCTTCTTCGAGTCGTTCGGTTGGAGCGACTTCGAGTTCAACGGCGGCGAGATCTTCCACAGCGCCTGGATCGCCGGGTTGTTCGCCGTCGTCGGGCTCACCGGGGCGGCCGTGCTCGGGGCCACCCTGTTCAACCTGATCACCGACCTCGTCGGCGGCGTCCGTCTCACGGTGCTGGAAGAGGAGGTCGTCGAGCGCACGACGTCGCCGATGCGGCGCTTCGTCGTGCGCCGACCGGCCGGCCCGGCGACCGTTGACGGGACCACCCAACCGGCGGCGCCGTCGACCCACCTGCCGGCCCGCCAGTCAGTGTTCGACGAGCCCTACCCGGACGGCAACGGCGGTTGAGGTGGTCCGCGGCGACCGGTAGCCTCGACCGCCGGTCGCGGGGCTATAGCTCAGTCGGTTAGAGCGCATCCCTGATAAGGATGAGGTCGCTGGTTCGATTCCAGCTAGCCCCACCGCGAAGGTCCTGCTCCTGGCGGTGTCAGCTACCGAGCGCGGAGTGAAGTCGTCGAGCCACGGGCGCGTCGAGCGAGCGATGCGCCACCACGAGGACGAGTGGTGCCACGAAGACGGCAATTCTGGGTGAAGTCACCTTGCTGACGACGAACGTCGTCGCCAGAGTGACCGCGGTGCTGGCAGCCCACTTGCTCACCACGTCGTTCACGGTTGGGTCTCCTCGGTTTGCATCGGGGTAAGGCTGGCTGGTCACGGACCTAGTGGCCGGGGAACACGTCTTCCTCACTACGGTGCCAGACCGGGCTGTCACCAGCGTTCTCGACGTTGAAGCCGTAGTCGTAGGTGAGGGAGCCCCCGATCGTGCCGCCGATCACGGTGAGCACGGCCGCCGCCAGCGTGAAGGCGAGGGCGAGACCCGGCGTCGACGGTTCGTCCCAGAACGCCAGCACGCGCACGGCGATGCCGACGGCGACCAGCACCGTGACCGCCACCATGGTGATGGCGTGGGCGTTCACCGTTCGCCGGGCTTGGTTGCCGGGCTCGGTGCTCCGCAGCCAGTCCCAGAACCCGGTGAGGGCGGCGAGGACCGACACCGCCCCGCCGGCGATCAACGTGAAGGACGCGGCCCGGTAGAAGTCGCGCGCCCACTCCTGCTCGTGGCCGACGGCGGAGATCACGTCGAACGCGGCCGCCAGCATGTAGGCCCCGACGGGGATGTCGGTCAGCGGTGGGTGCAACGGCTTCCCGGCCCACCCCCGCAGTCCCTTGAACGTTCGGCCGCGCATCGTGAGCGCCGGCCGGAACGAGACGTGCCGCATCGGACTGCTCCTCTCCGTGGCCGCGTCGGACCCGAATGGGGTCGAGTCCTACCCGTTCGTGGCTCGGGCTAACCGGCCGCGGGGTAGGTCTGGCTCGTGACGATCGGGGACCTCGGTCTGCTCGGTGACACCCGCACCGCCGCGCTGGTGGATACGCGAGGGCGCGTCGTCTGGTTGTGCCTGCCCCATTTCGACGGCGACCCGGTGTTCGCCGCGCTCATCGCCGGCGACCGGGGCGGCAGCTTCACGGTCGGCCCGTCGGCCGCCGCGCCGGTCGTCGGTCGCCGCTACCAGCCCGGCTCGGCGCTGCTCGAGACGACGTGGCGCGACGAGCAGGGCGAGCTCGTGCTCACCGAGGGCATGGTGGCCGATGTCAGCGGCGCGTTGTTTCCGACGTTCTGTCTCGTCCGCCGTCTCGAGGCTCGCGGCGGCGCGGTCGCCTGCACCATCGCCTTCGATCCTCGCTTCGGCGACGACCGGCATCCGCCCACCGTGGTTCGGCGGCACGCAGCCGGTGGGGTCGTGTGCAGCGACGGCGGTGTCGCCCTGTCGCTGTCGAGCGATGCCGCCGTGGAGGTCGCGCCGGGCCGGAGCGCGACGGTCACGGTGGAGCCGGGCCGGCCGCTCACCCTCGTGCTCACGGCCGCCCACCGCGGCCCGCTCACCTTCGTCTCGGCGGTGTTGGCGTGGGAGAGCCTCGTCGAGGACGCGGCGCGATGGCAGCGCTGGACGGCGGGCATCGACTTCGACGGACCGTTCCGTGACGCCGTCGAGCGCAGCATCATCACCCTGCGCCTGTTGACCTACTCGCCGTCCGGTGCGCCCGTTGCCGCGCCGACGACGTCACTGCCCGAGCAACTCGGCGGCAGCCGCAACTGGGACTACCGCTACGCCTGGCCCCGCGACGCCAGCATCGGCATCGGCGCGTTCCTCGGCGTCGGCCTCGACGAACAGGCCCGTGCCTTCCTGTACTGGTTGCTGCACGCCAGCCGCCTCGACCGTCCCCGCCTGCCGGTGCTGCTCACCCTCCACGGCCGCCGCGTGCCGGCGGAACGGGAGCTGCCCGCCTGGCCCGGCTACGCCGACAGTCGCCCCGTCCGGTTCGGCAACGATGCCCGCGACCAGCATCAGCTCGACAACTACGGCTGGGTCGTCGACGCCATGTGGCTCCTCGTACGCGCCGGCCACCCCCTCTACGGTGAGACGTGGCGCACGGCTCAGGCGCTCGCCGACTTCGTCGCCGAGCGTTGGCGGCAGCCCGACGCCGGCCTGTGGGAGGTGCGCGGCGAGCCGGCCCACTACGTCCACTCCAAGGTTATGGCGTGGCTCGCCCTCGACCGGGTCCTGCGCATCGCCGACAGCCACGGCGCACGAGCGGCGCGCCGCGCGCGATGGGCGCGGCGAGCGCGACGCCATTGCCGCTGACATCCACGCCCACGGCACCGACGGTGACCGGTTCGTGCGCGCCTACGGGCAGCCCGGCGCCGACGCCGCGCTGCTGGTCCTCCCGCTGGTCGGACTGGAGCCGCCCGGCTCGCCCCACGTCGCGGCGACGATCGAGTCGGTGCGGCGGGAACTGTCGGCCGGCGGCGCGTTGCTGTACCGCTACCCCCGCGGCGACGACGGCCTCCCCGGCGACGAGGGCGCGTTCCTGCCGTGCTCGTTCTGGCTCGCTCAGGCGCTCGCCGCGACCGGCGCCGTCGACGACGCCTGTGCCGTGATGGACGAGCTGCTCCGCCTTCCCGGTCCCCTCGGTCTCTTCGCCGAGGAGGTCGATCCGGCATCCGGCGAGCAGGTCGGCAACTACCCGCAGGCGTTCACCCACGCCACGCTGGTCCAGGCGGCCCTCGCCATCCGGGACGCTATGCCGGATCGAGCAGCAGACCGAGCGCGACTCCGAACGCGACGTGGGCGACCATCGTGACCAACGGGGTCTCCCGCCCGTAGTTCAGCCCCAACGGGCCGGGCGGCTCCAGCGCCGCGCCGCTGCTCAGTCCGGCCCGCTCGGACGCCATGTGCGGATGCACGCCCGGTAGCAACGGCACGATCACCAGCAGCGCCACGGCGCCGTGCAGGGCGCCCAGCAGGGCGCCCGACCACCACGACGCCTCATCGGTGGCGGCGAACGCGGCGGCGTAGCCGAGGGCGAAGCACTGGCCGTTGACCAGATGGATGAAGAAGCCGGCGACACGCGCTCGATCCGGATCGGCCACCACGATCGTGCCGAGCATCAACGGCAGGTCGAGGCGGGTGAAGCCGGCCAGCTGGGCGCCGATCATCACCGCCGTGAGCGCGGCGGTCGCGATCAGCCCGAAGATCGCCCAGCCGGCCCAATCCACGGCTCATCCCTCACCCAGGACGAACGACCTGGAGGTCATGACCCACGCAGTACCCGTGACGGGAGCCGGCCAACCGGCACCCGTCACGGTGCGGTGATGTAGGGCGGGTAGCTGTCGCTGACGCCGGTGAGCACGCGACCGAGGGGCGCCCGGTGGTCGTGGGCGAACTGGTAGTGCTGCCGCGTCGCGAGCACGTCGTTGAGGGCGCGGAGGAGCGGGCTGGCGGCGTAGGTGGCGGCGCCGCCGCCGAGCCGGTGGGCGACGGCCGTGACGTCGACGGCCGTGTCGACGGCGTGCAGGTTGGCGAGGTAGATACGGGCGAGGAACGGGGCGTCGAGCTGCTCACCCCGTGACGCACGGTCGTGGGCGGTGACGACGAGATCGCGCAGCACGGCGCGGGCGCTCTCGAGACGGAGCTCCGCGTCGGCGAGATCGTGCATGGCCAGCGGGTCCCCGGCGAGGTCGCCGCGACGCACACCAGCGCGCCCCGCGCGCACTTGGCGGCCGAGCTCGTCGAGCGCGCCTCGCGCGATCCCGAGCGGCACGGCGGCGAGCATCGGGAGGATGACGCTGAACACGGGCATCCGCCACAGCGGGGTGTCGGGCCACGCCGCGCCGACGAACTCGCAGCAGTGCGCCGGATCCACGGTGAGGTTCCTCGCCACGACGTGGTGGCTGCCGGTGCCACGCAGTCCGACGACGTCCCAGGTGTCCTCGATCTCGAGGTCGCGGGCCCGTACGAACGCCAGGCGCGGCACCGGATCGGCCTGGCCGTCGCGACGCAGCACCGCCCCGAGGCCGATCCACTCGGCGTGCAGGCAGTTGGAGACGAACGGCCAGCGTCCGTCGAGCCGCAGCATTCCATCGGCGCCCTCGTCGAGCGTGCCGAGGGGAGCGAACATCGTCGCACTGCTCCGATCGGGGTCGGCGAAGACCTCGGCAGCGCCATGTCGCGTGAGGTAGCCGGCGAAGATGTTGCTGCCGCCGCCGATGATGGCGCACCATGCAGTGCTGCCGTCGACGGCGGCCAGCCGTTCGAGCACCTCCATCGCCTGCACCGTTGGTGTCTCGAGACCGCCGAGGCTGGCGGGGAGCACCATCCGGTTGACACCGGCGGCACGGAGCCCGCGCTCGACGTCGTCCGGGAGGCGGCGCTGGGTCCGGATGTCGTCGACGCGGCGCCGCACCAGCGGCAGCAAGGCGTCGACGGAGGCGAGGAGGTCACGGCGACCACTGCCCCCCGCGGCGCGTGCCGAGGGGGACCCGGATCCGTGGCGGGGTCGGCGGACCCACGGTGACGTGTGCTGGCGGGCCGTGCGCTGGTCAGGGGGCGTCGGCGGGGGGTGGGGGGTCGGCATAGGCGCTCCTGTTGTCCCTGGGTGGGATCGATCCTGATCGGCCGGACGGGCCGGATCCATCCCAGAACCCTGGGGGGAGTGGGTCAACGGGCGGTCTGGGTAGGTTCGAAGCGATGGGTACCGTCGCAGCCACCCGGGCGAGGGTGCGTGACGATCTCGTGCGCGCCGTGCATCGTAATGTCGACCTCCCCGAGCTGGTCCACCTGGTTAGCCGGTCGTTGGGACGTGCTGTCCCGTTCGAGGGCACCTGTCTGCTCACCGTGGACCCCTCCACGTTGCTGCCGACCGGCGAGATCGTGGAGAACGGTCTGCCGTCGACGGCGCGGATCCGGCTGACCGAGATCGAGCTCGCCGAACCGGACTTCAACAAGTTCGCCGACCTCGCCGAGGCCCCGGTTCCGGCAGCGAGCCTCAGCGCGGCGACCGCCGGCGACCTCGATCGCAGCCGGCGTCAGCGCGAGGTCCGCCGGCCCCACGGCTTCGCCGACGAGCTGCGGACCGTGCTCGCGGGACCGACCGGGCGGTGGGGGACGTTGACGCTGCTCCGGGAAGCGAAGCGGCCCTTCTTCACGCCCGGCGACGTCCGGTTCGTGGCGTCGCTCTCTCCGATCCTGGCCGAGGGGGTTCGGCGGGCGTTGCTCGTCGGCGACACCGAGACCGGCGACGACGCGGCCGGCACGGGGTTCCTCGTCGTGGCCGCCGACGACGCTGTCGAGCTCGTCAACCCGGCGGCGCAGGCGTGGATCGACGAGCTCGCGCCGGCGGATCACTCGGGCGCCCCGCTACCGGTCGCGATCAGAACCGTCGTCGCCCAGACCAGGCGCCTCGCCACCGGCGACGCCGGGGTGCTGGCGACGGCGCGGGTCCACACCCGCCGCGATCGCTGGGTGGTCGTCCGCGGCTCGACGGTCGACGACGGCCGCGTCGCGGTCCTGCTCGAAGCCGCTCGGCCGGCCGAGCTGGCGTCGGCGATCGTCGAGGTCTACGGCTTCACCGAGCGCGAGCGGATGATCACCGAACTGGTCGCCCGTGGTCTCTCGACCGGCGCGATCGCCGATCGGCTGCACCTGTCCGCCTACACGGTGCAGGACCACCTCAAAGCGATCTTCGACAAGTCGGGCACGAGGACACGCGGCGAGCTCGTCGCCCGCCTGTTCTTCGACCAGCAGGTGCCTCGGCTCACCGCCGGCGATCCGGCGGGCAGGATCGGCACGCCAGGGTCCGCGACGTCAGGGCGTGTGCGGGCCGCAGGGGGCGATGGCCGAAGCCAGGATCCTGGCCCTGCCCGCGGCGATGTTGATCCGCACGTCGGTCCAGCGCTGGTTGTTGCGCTCGTTCTTCTCGAGGAACTCGGCGAGCGGATCGATGGTCGTGCAGATCCGGTAGACGCCGGGCGTGAGCCCGGTGATGTCCATCCACTGGTGGGCGTAGTCGGGCGGGTAGTCGTCCCCGTAGCCCACCGACAACCCGGTGCGCACCCGCCTCGACGACCGGGTGCCGCACGCAGCGGACCGATAACTCCGCTCTTCCGGTGATGCCGGCGGTGGGTTCGCCATTCTCCTCGCGTCGAGAAGGCAGTAGCCGATCTTCCGGAGTCCGTACACGTTCCCGCCCGGCGCGGCCCGCTTGTACATCTGGACGACCGTGAACTGGCGGACGTGCCAGTGGTCGTGGTGGTCGCCGGTCTCGTAGATCATCACCGCCGGCGTGATGCGGTCGCGATGCCCACCGTCGGAGTTGTAGATGCGCTGGGTCACGCGCATCACGAGGTCGCCCGACGCGATTCGCCTTCCGCGGGCCTCGATCGGACCGTCGCCGACGTTCCAGCCGATCGTGCCGAAGTGAAGGCGGGTCCGACCGCGCGGTGTCGTCTCGAGCACGAGGCCGTACAACCTCGCCATGCGCAGGTCGGGCAACAGCTCGCCCGACCCCGCCGGTCCGGCCGTGGCGTCCCCCTGGACACCCACCACCAGTCCCGCCGCCACCGCCACCCGAGCCCAGACCCGGCGCCGAGAGCCCATCCAATTCCCTCCCCCCTCCGGCAGCGAACCGGAGCGACGCTGGACCGAACCCTACTTCCCTGCGGGCCGGTGAATTCGGGGGACAATGGGGCGTGGACGGGTCGGTGGTGGAGCAGCTGCTGGGCGAGGCGCAGCGGCTCGTCGAAGAGGGACGCGACGAAGAGGCGTTGGCGCCGGCGACCGCGGCCGCCCAGCTCGCTCCGCTCGCCTGGGAGGACAATCGGGGCGCGGTGGCCGCGGCCTACAACACCCTCGCCGAGATCCACCGGCGGCTGGGCGATCATGCCGCGGCCGAGCCCCTCTACCTCCAAGCGATGGACGTCACGGCTGAAGTCCTGGGGGCCGACAGCGAGGCCCACGCCGTGGTCACGACCAACCTGGCCCTCCTGCGCTACGAGCGCGGGGATCCCGCCGCGGCAGCACCGGTCGCCGACCGTGCGGTCGAGCTGCTCGTCGCCCTCCACGGCTCGTCGCACCCGGCCGTCGAGAACGGCCTGCGGCTGGTGGCGGCGATCCGGACCGACCTCGGTGACACGCGCGGCGCGCTCGCGGCCCGGGTCGGCGAGCTGCAGAGCCGGGCCGCCCGCCTCGAATCGACGGACGCCGACGTGCTCGCCGCGACCAACGAGCTTGCCGTGCTCGCCGAGCGCAGCGGCGAGTTGGAGCTCGCCGAGCAGCTGTCCGAATCGTTCGTCGAGGGCGCCCGCACGGCGATGCCGGGTTCGCTCGACCTGGCGGTGGCGCTGGAGAACCTCGCCTACGTGTACGCCGAACGCCGGCGCTTCGCCGACGCGGCGGAGCTGCACGGCGAGGCGCTCGAGCTCCGTCGCGAGCGGCAAGGGGACACCCACGAGGACGTCACGACCGCGCTCGAACGCCGGGCCGAGGCCCTCCGCGCGGCCGGCGACGTCGCCGCCGCCATCCCGCTGCTCGAGGAGCTCGTCGAGCGACGGCGGACGGCGAACGACGAGCCCGAGCTGGCGCGGAGCCTGAACAACCTCGGTTCGGCCCAGTTCAGTCTCCGGCGGCTGAGCGAGGCGAGGGAGGGGTTCGACGAGGCCCTCGCCATCGCCCGCCGGACCCGTGGCGACCAGCATCCCGACACCGCACGCGCGATGCAGAGCCTCGCCACGGTCCACCAGATGCTGGGCGAGTACGGACCCGCCGAGGCGCTGCTCAGCGACGCGATCGCGGTCCTCCGGACGGGTGGGGAGCCGCACCGGGCCGACGTCGCCACCGCGCTCGTCAACCTGGCCGAGCTGTACGCGGCGACCGATCGACCGGCCGCGTGCGAGGCGGCGTTCGGCGAAGCGCTGGAGCTGCGGCGCACCACGCTCGGAGAGCATCACCCGGCGACCCTGGACACCAGTGTGCGTCTGGCTCACGCCCTCGAGCGAGCCGGTCACGGCGCCGACGCCGTCTCGCTGCTCGAGCAGGCGGTCGCCGGCGCGGAGGCCGTGTTCGGCGTGGACCACCCGACCGCCTTCGGGTACCGCCGCGACCTCGCTCGCCTCCTCCGGTCGACGGGTCAACCCGAGCGGGCGCGCACGCTGCTGGAGACCGACCTGGGGCGCCTCGGCGAGGATCTCCGCGCCACGCTCGTGCTGGACGACCTGTCCCGGTTGGAGGAGGAGCGCGGCGATCTGGCCGGGGCCCGGCGGCGGGCGGCCGAGGTGGTGGCTGCGCTCCGCGGTGCGGGGGCGAGCGCCGGTGCGGTGGCGGGCGCTCTCGGCCGGCTGGCCGACCTCGACGCCGCGCTCGGTGACGTCGACGCGACGACGGCGGAACGGGAGGAAGTCGTCGCGCTCTTGCGTACGAGCGAGGAGCCGACGAGTCGAGCCCTGGCGGCCGCACTCGGCGCGCTCGCTGACGTGTACGCGTCCGCTGATCGGGTCGACGACGCCCTCCCGCGCTATCGGGAGGCGATCACCCTCCATCATTTCGAGGGCCGACCGGCCGACGCCGTCCCCGCCGCCCAGCGCGTCGTCGAGCTGATCCGGGCCGCACCGGACGGCGACCAGCGCGCGGTCGCTCTGGCCCTGAACGATCTCGCCGAGCTGCACCGTGGCGCCGGTTCCCCGGCGGCAGGGGTGCCACTGCTCCTCGAGGCGTTGGACCTGATCCGTGACTCGGCCACGCCCGACGACCAGACCGTGGGCATGCTGAAGAACAACCTCGGCCTCGCCTACGCCGCGCTCGGCGACCACCGTCGAGCCCGGGTCGCGTTCGACGAGGCATTGGCCGTCTTCCGTGCACCCGACGAGCCGTCCGAAGGCCTCGCGTTCGCCCTCAACAACCTGTCCCAGTCGCTCGACGCGCTGGGAGAACACGCCGCTGCCGACGCCGCCCTCGCCGAGTCGCTCGACGTCCGCCGTGAGGTGCACGGACCTGAGTCCGCGGCGTACGCGACGGCACTGCTCAACCGTGGCATCCGGCTCCTCCAGCGCGGCGATCTCGACGCCGCTCGGCCCGCGCTGGAGGAGGCGCTGGGCACGTTGCGCCGGACGCGCGGCGACCACCACCCGGACGTCGCCGTCGCGCTCAACGCGCTGGGTCACCTCCATCGCCGGCTCGGGCGCTACGCCGACGCCGAGTCGCTGCTCCGCTTCGCGCTCACCCTGCAGCAGGCTGCGATGCGACCGGACGATCCCCGCCTCGCCTACACGCTCGACAACCTCGCCGGCGTGCTTCACGCCCGCGGTGACGTCGCCGGCGCCGACCGGATGTTCCGCCGGGCGGTGGACGTGCTCACCCGGCACCTCGGTCCGGACCACCCGGAGGTGGCGACCGTCCTCAACAACTACGGCCAGCTCCTCATGGAGGTCGGCCGCGATGCCGAGGCCGAACGGCTGCTCACCCAGGCGCTGGCGATCCGGGAGGCCGGCGACGACGACCTCGCCACGGCCACCGTGGCCAACAACCTCGGCATCCTCCGGTCGAGGGGCGGTCGCGACGACGCGGTGGCGCTGCTCGAACGGGCACTCGCGCTGAGGCACACGGTCCTCGGCGACGACAACCTCGACGTCGCCCAGAGCCTGAACAACGTGGCCGCCGCCATCGGGGTCGTCGATCCGGTACGCGCCCGAGGACTCCTCGAGCGGGCCCTCGAGATCCGCAGGCGGCTGCTCGGGCCGGACCACCCCGATGTCGCCGAGACGTCGAACAACCTCTCCTTCGTGTGCGGCGACGGGGAGCGCGCGGCGGCGCTGCTCGAGGACGCGGTGCGCATCCGCCGCGCCACCAACGACGGACCGATCCTCGCCGACAACCTCACCAACCTCGCCGTCGCCTACGTCCTGCTCGATCAAGCGGACCGTGCCCTCGCGTTGTATCGGGAGGGGGCCGACGTGCGCGACCGCCTGATCGCACGGGTCGCCGGCCTGGCGAGCGAACGGGAGCGTCTCGGCTACCTCGCGCCGGTCCGAGCGGAACTGGCCCTGTTCCTCACCGTCCTGCGGGCGCGGATGGCGGATCGACCGGAGGCGGTGCGCCTGGCGTGCGATCTGGTGCTGCGCCGCAAGGGGGTGGTCACCGAAGGGATCGCCGACCAACGGGCGGCCGTCCTGGGCGGCCGCTACCCGTCGCTCCGCGACGAGCTCCGGGAGCTCGACGAGGTGCGGGCGCAGATCGCCCAGCGCGCGCTCGGTGGGTCCTCGGCCGATCCGGCTGCCATCGCCGACATCACCGAGCTGGAGCGACGACGACAGCAGCTGGAAGTGGCGCTCGCCGGGCAGGTCCCGGAGCTGGACACGACCCGCCGCCTGCGGGCCGCCGACACCGCCGCCGTGGCGGCCGCGCTGGTCCCTGGCTCCGCCCTCGTCGAGCTGGTCCGGGTGACGTCGGGCGACCCGTTCGCCCGGGTGCCGGCCTCCGACGCCGGCGCGTGGTATGCCGCCTTCGTCATCCCCGCGGGTGAACCGGACGGCGTGCACTTCGTCGATCTCGGCGCCGCCGATGAGCTCGACGAGTTGGTCATCGACTTCCGTGCGGCGATCACCGGTCGCCGCGAGGAGGGCGCCGCCCGGGACGTGGGACTCGGCGCGCCGGCCCCGGCGGCCGCCAACGGCGAAGCCTCGGGCCTGGCGTTGGCCCAGCGCCTGTTCGAGCCGCTCGCTGCCCACCTCGACGGTCGCCGCCGCCTCTTCGTGGCACCGGACGGCGAGCTCACCCGCCTGCCGCTGGAGGTGCTCCCCCTGGGCGACGATCGCCGGGTCATCGACGACTACACCGTGAGCTACCTCGGCGCCGGTCGCGACGTGCTCCGCGTCGCTCAGCCCCGCGGCGTGCCGCGTGGCGCACCGGTCGTGGTGGCCGACCCCGACTACGACCTGCAGGCAACGGCGTCGACCGCGGCCGATCCCGCGCGGGGCGGCAGGATGCGCTTCACGAGGCTCGTCGGCACGAGGCAGGAGGGCCGCAGCGTGGCGACGATGCTCGGCGTGCAACCGCTCCTCGGCGCCGATGCCGTCGAGGCGACGATCAAGGCTTGCGTCGGGCCGTCGGTGCTGCACATCGCCACCCACGGGTTCTTCGAGCCCGACCCAGCGGACCGTCGGGAGTCGGCGGGGGACACCTTCGTGCGGGCCGGCCTCGCCCTGGCGGGGGCCAACACCGCGTCGGCGGGTCGGACGCCGCCACCCGAAGCCGAGGACGGGATCCTCACCGCCGAGGACCTGGCCGGGCTCGATCTCCTCGGCACCCGGCTCGTCGTCCTCTCGGCGTGCGAGACGGGCCTCGGCCGCGTGTCCGTCGGCGAGGGCGTGTTCGGGCTCCGCCGCTCCGTCATCCTCGCCGGCGCGGAGACCCTGGTGATGAGCCTGTGGAAAGTGCCCGATCTCGAGAGCTGTGAGCTGATGGAGCTCTTCTACCGGCAGGTGATCGCCGGCGAGGAGCGGGCTGCGGCGCTGCGCGCCGCCCAGCTGGCGATCAGGGAGCGCCGGCCGAACCCGTTCTACTGGGGTGCGTTCATCTGCGAGGGCAACCCGGGACCGATGCTGTTGGCGCCGCCGGCCTGAGCGGGCGGCTCCTCAGTCGAGCTCTTCGAGCAACGCCGCCGCGGCCCGCAGGTCGTGGGTGTCGTGACCCTCGCCGAACCGGCCGTACACCCCGGCCAGCAGGTCCCGGCCCTCGGTCGCCCGGCCCCGTGACTTCCAGAGCCGGGCGAGGCTCGTCGCGGCGCGCAGTTCGTGCGACCTGGCCTGCTGTCGCGTGGCGATCTCATGCGCCTCGAGGAAAGCCCGTTCGGCTCCGTCGGCGTCGCCGTCGCGAAGAAGCAGGTCGCCACGGAGCCGGACCAGCTCCGCCTCGTACCACTGCTCGCCGTTGCGCCGCGCCGTCTCGAGGGCACCGGTCGCCATCTCGAGCGCTGCCTCCATGTCGCCGACCGCGGCGAGGGTCTCGGCCAGCAGCGACGACGAGAAGTACGGGTAGCCGGAGGCGCCGGCGTACTCGGTCAAGCCCTCGCGCATGACGGCGACCGCACTCCCCGGATCGCCGCGCTGGGCGACCACCCATCCCTGGACGACCTTCCCCAAGGCCGACCAGCGGGTCAGGTCGTAGGGCCGGGACACCTCGAGGAGGGCCGCGCTGAACTCGGCGACCCGGTCGACGTCACGGCACATGACCTCGACGGCCGTGGCGAACCACGTCGCCTGCGCGAGGTCGTTGGGGTAGCCGAGGTCAAGCGCCAGCCGGCGGGCCTCGCCGGCGTGCCGGCGCGCCCGGTCCGGGTATCCGAGCAGCCAGCTCGCGTACGAGGCCCACTCGTTGCACCCCACCCCGGGGTCCTCGCCGTAGACCAGCGCCAGGTTCCGGTGGGAGACCGGGTCGTACAGCTCCAGGCCGCGCTCGAGATGGGCCAGGGCGGTCGCCGGCCGGCCGCCCAGGACGTGGTTGTACCCGGCCGTGCCGTGCGACTGCATCTCGAGGACCGGGTCGTGGTGCCGTTCGCCGAGCCGGCGCAGCTCGTCGCTGAGCTCGACGGCGTCGCTCGTCCGCCCTCGGTTGAAGGCGAAGCTCCACAGTCCGTACAGGACCGGCCCGAGCACCGCCGGGTCGTCGATCTCGGCGCACGCCGCGCGGGCCTGCCGGTACGCCTGCTCGACCTCGGGCGCGCCCGCTCCCTGCAGCGAGACAAGCGCGACCGTCTGCATCATCCGCAGCCGGAGCTCGACGGCCGAGCGATCGCCGGTCGAACGCTCGAGCAGGCGGAGTCCACGCGTCGCGTACTCGAGCGTCTCGTGGTGGGCGGCCCGCCGCAGCGACGTCTCCGCCGCTTGGGCGAGGAAGGGGATCGCCCGCGCGAAGTCGTGGCCGAGCTCGAAGTGCATCGCCAGCTCGGCGGCGACCTCGTCACCGGCCGCGGCGAACCCGGTCGCGATCCGCTCGCCGACGCGGCGATGCGTCGCCACCCGCCTCGCCGGCGAGAGGTCCCCGTACAGAACCTCCTGGTACAGGGTGTGCCGGAATCGGAATTGCGCCGTGATGGTGCCGTCGGGCCACTCACCGAGCTCACCCTCGACCAATAACCCCATCTCCCGGGCCAGCGAGGAGAACCGATCGGCGATGTCCGTCGGCCGCATCCCGGTCAGGTCGTCCCGCGCCGCGGCGTACACCGTCTCCGCCGAGAACTCCACGCCCGCAACGGCGGCGATCCCGAGCAGTTGCCGATCCTCGTCCGAGAGCTCGTCGAGCTGACGCTCGATGAACTGCCCGACGCTGTCGGGGATCCCGAGCTGATCGAGCGGCTCCTTGGTGCCGATGTCGGCGTCGCCGTCGGTCAGCAGGCCCCGCTCGAGGAGGTAGTCGACGACGGTCGTCACGAACAGCGCGTTGCCGTCGGTGCGCTGGTGGACGTCGGCGATCAGGGCCTCCGACGGCTCCCTGGGGGCCAGCCGCTCGGCGAGGTAGGCGGTGACGGCGGGGCGGGTGAGCAGCTCCAAGGGCAGGAACCCGCAGAGCCCGTGGGCCCGGAGGTCGCGCACCACCTGACGCAACGGGTGCGAGCGGGCGAAGACCTCGGCGGGACGGTAGGTGCACACGATCATCAGGCGCGCCGCGTCACGGCGGCGCGCCAGGTACGCCAGCACCTCGGTGGTCGAACGGTCGCTGCGGTGCAGGTCCTCGCACACCAGGACGAGCGGGCGCTCCGCGGTGACCGCCTCCAAGGCGTCGCCCAGCTCGCGCAGCATCCGCGGCGACGACGCGCCCACCGTTCGGAGGCGCAACGACTCGAGCTCGTCGGGCTCGACGAGCCGGGGCAACTGCAGCAGCCACATCGGCGCGGTCGAGCGCAGGACATCGCGGACGACGTGTCCGTCGACCCCGCGGCCGAGGCCGGACAGCGCGTCGAGCAGGGGCAGGTAGGCCTCGCCCTCGCCGAACTGCTCGACGCATTGGCCCCGCCCGACCAGCACGCCGTCGCGGCAGTTGTCGACGAACGCGTCGACCAGGGCCGTCTTGCCGACCCCCGCCTGGGCGGTCACGAATACCAGCTGACGCTCGCCCCGCCTCGCCCGGCGCCACCACTCGTCGAGGGCGGCGAGCTCGGCGTCCCGGCCCACGAACGGCACGTCCCGGCGGGCCGGCCGCGCCGTCGGGCCGGGGGGTCGACGACACGGAGGCGACGAATCGATAGCCGCGCCGGTGGGAGGTGGCGATGTAGGCGGGCTGTCGCGAGTCGTCAGCCAGCGCGTGGCGCAGCTCGTTGATCGAGACCGTGATCACGGCGTCACCGACGAACGCGTCGGGCCACACGGCCTCGATCAGCTGCTGCTTGCTGACGACGTCGCCGGCGTGGCTGACCAGGTAGCCCAGCACGGCCGCCGTCTTCGGGCGCAGCTGAACCTCCCGGTCGTCGTCGCGCCAGAGGCGCCCACTTTCCATCTCGAAGCGAAAGCCAGGAAAGAAGACCGTCCCGGCGAGGGAGGGGGCATGCCCAGCGGGCACGGCACCAGCATCGCGCGGGCCCTCCTTACTGACACATCGATCAGTAGAGAAATCTTCGAACTCCTTAAGGACATGGAACCGCTTCCAATGTTCAATGGCTCCCATGGAGGGAGTCCCGACACGGACTGAGCCGACACTTCCGGCTGCGCGGACGTTCGTCGTTCAGTTCGGCGGGGAGCCGGCCCTGGCCGCCGATGGGGCATCGCGCGGCCGGGTCGAGCACCTGGTCAGCGGGGTGACCGCCCGGTTCGAAACGTGGTCCGAGCTGCAGGGCTTCGTGGAACAGGTGCTCCACAGTCCCGATGCGTCGAGGACGGAGGGGTGACGATGAGGCTCCAGGTTCATGCCGACGAGATCCGACCGGGCGACGTGATCAGGTACAAGGGCCACCGGCACCGGATCGCCGGCGTGAGCCGGCGGCCCGGCTGGGCGTGGTCGATCGCCATCGACGGCGACGGCTGGGCAATCGCGCTCGACGACCGGTTGGTGAGCGTCTGGCGCGGGTGAAATAGCCGGTGCCGCCGATCAGCGGCGGTGATCGGAGTCGGCAGCAGCGTCGCGGCACGTGAGATCGTCCGCGGGCCTTCGCCGACGCACGAGGGAGCGGACCGCTGACGCGGCCGGTGCGCTGGCAAGGCCCGCGGGCCAATCCCGAGCTGATCGAACGCCGTTACAGTCGCAGCGTGAAGCTGCTCCGTCGGGCGCTCGTCGCGCTGTCCCTCGCGGGTGCCATCGCCGCCGCGCTGCGCGTACGGGGACGGGGAGGCACGCCGCCGCAGCACGGAGGCTGGCAGCCGGTCGAGTTCCCCGAGTCGTGACGATCATTGCGTTCCCCGGCCACGCAGGCCGTTGCTGGCCGCTCGCTCGCTGGCGCTCGCTCGCTCGCATCATCGGGAGGGTCGATCCGTGAGCGTTTCCGCCGCCTCGGCCGTCACTGTGGTTGGCGGCGGGGTCGTCGCCGACCGGCTGCGCCGGGTGACGGCGAGCCGCCACCAGCTCGTCGGCCGGGATCTCGGAGCCGCCGTCGTCGTGCTGGCGATGGCCGGCCCGCACGCCGCCACCGCCGCCGACCTCCTGCGGGCCGGCGTGCACGTGGTGTCCACCAGCGGCGCGGTCGACGACGTACGGGAGCTGCTCGACCTCGACGACACCGCCCGCGCCGCCGGCGCCACCCTCGTGGTGGGTGCTGCCGTGTCCCCGGGGCTGAGCGGGCTCCTCGTCCGCGAGCTCGTCGGCCGGCTCGCCGGGTGCGACGAGCTCCACGTCTCCCGCCACGGCACCGCCGGCCCCGCCTGCGCCCGGGAGCACCACCGGGCCCTCCGCGGCTGGGCGATGGGGTGGCAGGACGGCGGGTGGATCGAGCGTCCCGCCGGCAGCGGGCGCGAGCTCTGCTGGTTCCCCGAGCCGGTCGGCGCCCGCGACTGCTACCGGGGCGAGCTGTCCGACCCGTTGCTCCTCCATCGCAGCTTCCCCGAGGTCGACCGGATCAGCGCCCGGGTGTCGGCGACGCGGCGCGACCGGTTCACCGCCCGTCTCCCGATGCTCAGCCCACCCCACCGGGAAGGGGGCATCGGCGCCCTCCGGGTCGAGGCGCGGGGCCACGACGACGAGGGCGCCCGGGTCACCCTGGTCACCGGGATCGCCGAGCTCATCGGCACGGCGGCGGCGGCCGTGGCGGCGGCGTTCGTCGACCACCTCGCTTCCGGCACCGTGCCGGCGGGTGTCGTGACGTCGTCCGACGCCGACCTGCCGACGTTGACGCTGCTCGGCGCGGTGGCGCGGGGCGGGGTCCGCCTGCAGTCGTTCACCGGGATCCCCCACACCGGCTGAGCCTCGGCCCAGCGCGAGCAGGCGGGACGGTCAGCCGACCTCGACGGTCGGGCCGGCGGACGCTTGGTCCCGATCGAGCTCGTCGAGGCGTTTGGTCAGGCGGTCGACGGCCGCGACGAGGCCGTCCAGTTGCTCGCGCAGGTCCTCGCCGGTGACGACATCGGCGAGCATCAACCGCACGCCGGCGAGCTCGCGGGCCAGGAACTCGGTGTCGGCCTGAGTCCGTTCGGCGACCTCGCGGTCGAGCTCGGACTGGGTGCGGTCGCGGCGCTCCTGGCGGTTCTGCGCGAGCAGGATCAGCGGCGCCGCGTACGCGGCCTGCACCGACAAGGCCAGCGTCAGCAACACGAGTCCGCGGCCCCACGGGTCGAAGCGGATGACCCGCGGCGCGATGAGGTTGTAGACGATCCAGACGAAGATCACCGCCGTCTGGAACACGAGGAACCGGCCCGTGCCGATGAACCGGGCGATCGACTCGCTGAACCGGCCGAAGGCGTCGGAGTCGTACTGGACGCCGATCCGCCGGGACTGCCGCGGCGCGCTGAGGTCTCCGCGACGCTTCACCATGGCGTCACGCCGTCCTCGTCCGGAAGGTCACCCCCCGCTGGCGCCATCCCACCCCAAGCAGATGGTCGAGGACATCGTCGACCGTGACCGCACCGAGCAGGTGGGCCGTCTCGTCGCACACGGCGACGGCGAGCATGTCGTAGCTGGCGAGCAGCTCGGCCACGGCCCGGTCCGTGGCGTCCGGCGAGACGACCGGGTCGTCGCTGACGCAATGCCGTAGCTCGAGGCTCGGCGTTTCCCGCAGCAGGCGCTGCACGTGGGCCGTGCCGAGGAAGCGGCCCGTGGGCGGCTTGAACGGCGGCTGGCACACGAACACCTGGGTGGCGACACTGACCACCCGGTCGGGCTGGCGGATCTGGGCCAGCGCGTCAGCGACGTTGGCCGTCGGGCCGAGGATGATCACCTCGGGCGTCATCATCCCGCCTGCTGTCGACTTCTCGTACGACAGGAGGCGGCGCACGACGTCGGCGTCGTCGTGGTCCATCGCGTCGAGGATCCGCAGACGCTGCTCGCCGGGCATCTCGCCGAGGAGGTCGGCGAGGTCGTCGAACTCCATCTCGTCGAGCACGCCGACCAGGCGGTCGAGGTCGAGCCCCTCGACGAGGCGGACCTGCTCGGCCTCGGGCAGCTCCTCGAGGAGGTCGGCGAACCGCTCGTCGTCCATCGCCTCGGCGAGCTGGCGGCGCTGGGCGAGCGGCAGTGCGCGCACGACCGCGGCGACCTCCGCCGGGTGCATGTCGCTCAGCCGGGCCGCCTCGGCGGCGATCTCGCTGACCGGGGCGAACAGCCCGGGAACCTCGTCGACGTCGACGAGCCGGTAGCTGGTCCGGCGACGCAACAGGTTGCGGCGGGCGAGGCGCACCTTGACGATCTCCCACCGGCGGCTGCGCCCGTCGTCGACCGAGCGCAGGCCGACGTCGCTGACGGTCTCGTCGCCGACCTTGCGGTCGATCACGTCTCCGATGAGGACCTCGCTCGCCCGGGGCTTGAACGGACTGAGGTCGAGGTCCCAGCTGCGCAGCCGGGCGCCGTCGCTACCGAGCTCGGCGATCCGGTTGGCGTTGACGAAGATCCGGCGGCGCTGGCTCGCGGCGACGAAGCCGACGATCCGGGGCGGCTGGCCCGGGCGGCCCGGGACGGCGACGAGGTCGTGGATCCGGCCGATCGGCGCGCCACCCGCGTCGAGCAATGGCAGGCGCATCACGCGGAAGGCGTAGATCAGCTCACCAGCCATGTAGGCAGGCTACCCCCGGCCCTGTTCAGGGGCCTGGACGCTGGGATGCTCAGTCGGCCGGGGCGACCTCCACCAACGTGTCGCTGTAGGCCACCCCGCCACCCCACTCGGTGAGGGTGTCGTTGGTGAGCGAGTTCGCCGTCCGGCCATCGGCGTGCTGCGTCCCCCACCAGCCGAACGGGACGGCGACCACGCCCGGCCGCAGACGGCCGCTGACCTTCACTGGCAGCTCGAGGCTCGCCCGGTCGTTCCACACCCGGGCCCGGTCGCCGTCGGCGAGCCCGCGACGCTCGGCGTCGCCGGCGTCGAGCTCGACGAACGGTGCGCCCTCGGCCGGACCGTGCTTGGGGAGCGGGGAGTAGCTCGAGTTCAGGAACCGGCTGTGGTGCTTGGGCGTGAGCAGCTGCAGCGGATAGCGGGCCGCCAGGTCCGCATCGCCGTGGGGACCCTCGCGCGGCGGCACGAACGTCGGCAGCGCCGGCTGGCCCATCGCCGCCAGCTTCTCGCTGACCAGCTCGACCTTGCCCGACGGGGTGGGGAACACGCCGGCGCCCCACGGCCGGCCGTCCTCGGGGTACGGCACCCGGAGCCAGCCGACGCGGCGCAGCTCGTCGAGGTCGACCTTGGCGCCCAGCGCCTGGGCGAGCAGGGTCTCGTCGTCGTCGAACAGCGCCGGCTCGGTCAGCCCCATCGCCCCGGCGAGGCGGCGGAACAGCTCGGTGTTGCTGCACGACTCGCCGACCGGCTCGATCGCCGCCTCGTTCCACCCGAGCCACAGGTGCCCCCACGCCGGCACGACGTCGGTGGTCTCGATCTGCGTCGTCGCGGGCAGGACGATGTCGGCATAGCGGGCGGTGTCGGTGAGGAACTGCTCGTGGACGACGGTGAACAGGTCGTCGCGGGCGAGCCCCCGGCGGGTCAGCTCGGCGTTGGGCACGACGACCAGCGGGTTGGAGTTCCACACGATCATCGCCGCGACCGGCGGGTCGAGCGCGGGGTCGGTCAGCGCCTCGCCGAGCCGGCTCATGTTGATCGTGCGCGGCGAGCGGCCGGCGAGGAGGTCGGGCCGGCTCAGCGCGCCCTCGTCGATGACGGCGTCCTGGTACGAGCCGACGCTGCGGGAGAGCCCGCCGCCCCGGTCGGCCCACGCCCCGACGAGGGCCGGAAGCACGGCCAGCGTGCGATAGAACATCGCCCCGTTCTCGTGGTGCTCGGCGCCGATGAGGGTGCGGATCGCCGCCGGCCGGATCGTGCCGTAGTCCCGGGCGAGCCGCTCGACGACGTCCGGCTCGAGACCGCAGACGCTCCCCGCCCGCGCCGGCGTCCAGTCGGCGACGTGGGCGGCGAGCTCGTCGAACCCGACCGTGTGGGCGTCGACCCACTCGGTGTCGACCAGCTCGTCGCGGATCAGGACGTGCATCATCGCCAGCATCAGGGCGATGTCGGTCCCGGGCAGGGGCTGGATGAACTCGTCGGCGGCGTCGGCGGTGATCGTCCGGATCGGGTCGATCGCGACGACCTTGGCGCCGGCGGCCCGAGCCGCTTCGATCGTCGGCCAGAGGTGGCGGTTGGTGAGCTTGGTGTTGGTGCCCCACAGCAGGATCAGCCGGCTGTGGCGCAGCTCGAGGGGGTCGAGTCCGAGCCCGCTGCCGTTGGTCATCCGCACGCCGTGGCCGACCGTCGGCCCGCAGATCGCCCGGATCAGCCGGCTCGCGCCGAGGTGGTGGAAGAACCTCCCGTCGAGGCCCATCACCGACAGCAGGCTCTGGTTGCCGGCGTCGCTGAACGGCAGGACGGCCTCGGGCCCGTGCTCGGCGATCACGGTGTGGAGCCGCGCCGCGATCTCACCGAGCGCGTCGTCCCACGAGATTCGCTCGAACGCCCCGTGGCCCTTCGGCCCGACGCGCCGCAGCGGGTGGAGGATCCGGTCCGGGCTGTACACCCGGTCGACGAAGCGGTTGACCTTCGGGCACAGCTCGCCCTGGCTGAAGGGATGGTCGGCGCGCCCGCGCATCTTGACGGCCCGCCCGTCCTCGACGGTGACCTCCCAACCGCACGAGTCGGGACAGTCGTGGTGGCACGTTCCGTGGACCAGGCTCGCCATGGATCGTGAGGCTAGGAGGTCGGGGCCGTACATTGCCGACGTGTTCTCGGCGACGTCGAACTGGGCGGGCAACCAGCGATGGATGCCCGCCGAGCGGAGCAACCCGAGGTCGGTGTTCGAGGTGGCCCAGGTCGTGACGGCAGCCCATCGCGCCGGGCGGCGGGTCAAGGCGATCGGCGCCGGCCACTCGTTCACCGGCACCGCCGCCACCGACGGCGTGCAGGTCAGCCTCGACCGCCTCGACCAGGTCGTCGCCATCGACGACGCCGGGCAGCAGGTCACCGTCGGCGCCGGGATCCGCCTCCACCGCCTCAACGACGTCCTCGCCGCGGCCGGCCTGGCCCTGCCCAACCTCGGCGACATCGACCGCCAGTCGTTCGCCGGTGCGATCGCGACGGCGACCCACGGCACCGGGCTCGGCCTGGGCAACCTGGCCACCACCGTCGTCGGGATGCAGCTGGTCACCGGAACCGGCGAGATCGTGCGGTGCAGCGGCGACCTCGATCCCGACCTGCTGCGCGTCGCCCGGGTCGGGGTCGGCGCGCTCGGAGTCGTCACCGAGGTCACCCTGCAGTGCGTCCCGGCGTTCGACCTCCACGCCCACGAAACGGTGGAGGCGCTCGACGACGTGCTCGACGAGTTCTCCGAGCAGGCCGCCGCGGTCGACCACTTCGAGTTCTACTGGATGCCCGGCACGCGTCGCTGCCAGGTCAAGCGCAACTCGCGGACCGAAGGGGCCCGGGCGCCCCAGCCCCGCTGGGCGTACGTCCGCGACAAGTGGCTGGGGGAGAACGTCGGCTTCGGGATGGTGTGTCGGGTCGGCCGCCGGTTCCCGACGCTGACCCCCCGGATCTCCCGGCTCGTCGGCTCCGCCGCGGCCGAGCGGGACCTCGTCGACCGCAGCGACCGGGTGTTCTGCAGCCCGCGGCGCGTGCGCTTCGTCGAGATGGAGTACGGCATCCCCGTGGAGCACGTACCCGAGGCGGTGCGCCGGGTGCGCGACCTGACGGTCGGCCTGCCGACGCCGGTGCTGTTCCCGATCGAGGTGCGGGTCTCGGCGGCCGACGACATCCCGCTGTCGACGGGGTTCGGGCGCACGTCGGGGTGGATCGCCGTGCACCAATACCGCGGCGCACCGTACGAGGAGTACTTCGCCGGGGTCGAGCGGATCATGGACGACTACGAGGGCCGTCCGCACTGGGGGAAGCTGCACGGTCAGCGAGCCGGCACGCTCGCCCCGCGGTACCCGCAGTGGGACGAGTTCGCGACCGCCCGCGACCGGCTCGATCCCGACCGGACCTTCGCCAACCCGTACCTCGACCGCGTCGTCGGGTGAGGGTGCATCCGCTGGCGCCGATCCTCGACGCGGCCGCGGAAGGACGCTTCCCACCCGCCGACGGCGCCGTCGACGTGCTGCCGGCTGATCGCGGCGGGGTGCGCGCCGTCACGGCGTTCACCGGCCACGCGTACGTCCTCGCCGAGGTCGACCCGGGCGAGCTGGCGGCGCGCGGCGCCGACGGCTACGGCGGCGCGACGCGCGCCGACGTGTTGGTCTGGCTGGCCGGCTCCGATGGCCGGATCGGCAGCCTCGACGTGGTGCTGGTCGCGGCCGGGACGCCGGGCCCGTCGGTCGCCCGGCGGACGGACCTCGACGACCATCCGCGCGTCCGGCGGGCGGTCGGCTACCGCACCGACGTCGAGGTGTACGGGGACGATGCGGGCCTCGTCGTGCTCGGCCACGGCCTCGTCGGCCGGAAGGAGCTGTCGGTGGAGCTCATCGACCCGACCGCCGGGGGTCGGGGCCACGGACGCCGGCTGATCCGGGCCGGCCTGGCCCGAGTCGAGCCCGGCGAGCACTGCTGGGCCCAGGTCGCCCCCGGCAACGCCGCCTCGCTGCGGGCGTTCCTCGCCTGCGGCTTCGTCCCGGTCGCCTCCGAGGTCCTCATCACACCCGCCTCCTCCTCGAACTTGCAGTCAAGTGTTGCGCTATAGCGCAACATCTGACTGCAAGAAGAGGATCAGGTGGTCGCTTCCTCGGTGGCTTCCTCGCCGGCGCGGCGGGCCATCTGCTCCATCGTCGTCGCCAGGGCCTGGGCGGCGCCGTCGTGGGCCATGATCTTGCTCATCACGGCCCGGCTGGCCCCGCCGATCAGGTCGCCCTGGTTCTCGTGGAGGTAGCGCTGGGACTCGCGCAGCCCGGCCGTGTAGCCGTTGATCTCCGGGATCACGTACCTCGCGACCAGCTCCCACGAGCGCCGGGTCGCCTCATGATTGGCCCAGTCGTGGGCGAAGCCCAACACGACACCGAACCCTCCGCTGATCTCCTGCAGGTCGCGGATCGCAGCGACGAGGTCGTCCGGCGTCCCGACGACAGCGAACCCGGCGCCCTCGGCACCGCCGGCGGCGGTCCGGTCGAGCAGCACCCACGGGTCGTCGACGTGGACCGCGCCGGGCCGGCCGAGCGTCCACACGTTGTACTCGTTGTGCCAGCGGTGCAGACCGTGAACGGCCTCGGCCCGCGCCTGCTCGCGGCTCTCGGCGATGTGCCAAGCCATCAACACCCGCCAGTCGCGGCGGTCCACCGTCGTGCCGTGCTCGACGGCGGACTCCTCGGCGAACCCCCACTGCGTCGGCAGGGCCTGCAGCCCTTCGGCCGAGCTCGAACCGATCGACAGCACGCCGATCCCGTACTTGCCGGCGATCTGCATCCCCGACGGCGAGAACATCGACGCCGTCGTCATCGGCAGGTCCTCCTGCACCGGCAGCAGCTGCAGCCGGGCGTCGTGGAGCTCGAACCAGTCGGCGACGTGGGTGAACCGCTCCTCGCCGCGGAGCAGCCTGATGATGACGCCGAGCGCCTCGTCCTGGCGGTCGCGCAGGAGCATCGGGTCGATGCCGTGGACCCGGGCGTCGGACGGCAAGGCGCCCGGGCCGGAGCCGAACATCGCCCGCCCGCCCGTCATGTGGTCGAGCTGGACGATCCGCTGAGCCACGTTGAACGGGTGGTGATAGGGGAGGCTGACCACCCCGGTGCCGAGCTTGATCGTGTGGGTCACCTGGCCGGCGGCAGCGAGGAACATCTCCGGCGAGGCGATCACCTCCCAGCCCGACGAGTGGTGCTCCCCGCACCAGAACTCGTCGTAGCCGAGCCGGTCGAGCTGGGCGGCAAGCTCGAGGTCCCGACGGAACATCAACGTCGGGTGCTCACCTACAGGGTGGTGGGGGGCGAGGAACGTGCCGAAACGGAGACGCGACTCAGGCATGGGCGTGACCCTATGCGCCGGTGGAGCGAGCGGAGCGAGCCGTGGCGGCGGACGTCGCCGGCTCGAGGCCCTCGCGCCGGACCTTGCTCAGGATGTTGAACACGGCCTCGGCGCGCGCCTCGTCGAGCGCCCCGAGCCCGAAACGCGCGTCCACCATGTCGTGGTTCGACTCCTCGACCGCCCGCCGCCCCTTGGGCGTGATCCGGGCGAGGGTCGCCCGCCGGTCGGTGGGATGGGCGACCCGTTGCACGTGGCCGAGCCGTTCGAGCGTGTCGACAATGGTCGTGACACTGGTGGGATGCACGAGCAGGCGGGCTCCGAGCCGGCCGAGCGGCATCTCGCCGTGACGGGAGAAGTAGAGCATGGCGAGCGCCTCGTGGCGGGACCGGGTCAGCCCGTGCGGGTCGAGGGCCGCTTCGTTCGACTGCCGGATCAGCTCGTCGGTGCGGTAGATCGACAGCGACGCCCGGAAGTGGTTCCCCGTATCCCACCCGCGGGACTTCCAGTTGCGATCGGCGCCGACGACCGGGTCGGCGGCCCGCCCGTCGCCATCCCGCTCCAGGTCACCGGCCTCGGCCCGGACCCGCTTGAGGATCGTGAACAGCCGACCCGCCTGGTGTTGGGTGAGCGCCCACAGCCCGCCACTGCCGTCAGCCATCATCCGGCACGACTCCTCCATCGCCTGTCGCCCCGTGGGCGTGATCCGGGCGAGCGTGGTCCGGCGGTCCGTCGGGTGGGCGACCCGCTGCACGTGACCGAGCCGTTCGAGCGTGTCGACGGTGCTCGTGACGCTGGTGGGGTGGACCAGCAGGCGGGCGCTCAGCCGGCCGAGCGGCATCTCGCCGTGACGGGAGAAGTAGAGGACGGCGAGGGCCTCGTGGCGGGAGTGGGTGAGCCCGTGGGGAGCGAGGGCCGCTTCGTTCGACTGCCGGATCAGCTCGTTGGTGCGGTAGATCGACAGGGCGGCGCGGAAGTACGGACCGCTGTCCCAACCGTGAGCCCGCCAGTGGACGTCGGCGACGACGACTGGGTCGCTCGACACCGCGCCGGATCGTACCGGTTCGCGCGGCGGCCAGATCGTCCCGGGTACTTGGATATGTCTAATATAGGGTCGCCAAAGCAATGGGGAGAGGAAGGCACGGGGGACTGAGCCGGTCGGGTCACGTGGGGCCCGTCGCTCTCCGGATGACCTCGATGACGAACACCACGGGCTGATCGATGGAAAGGGGACTCCATGCCGTTGAAGGACGAGATCACTGCCTTCTTGACGGAGATGGCGGCGTCCGGGGCGAAGCCGATCGAACAGAGCACTCCGGAAGAAGTGCGGGAGTTGACGGCGGGGTTGAAGGACTTGTACGGGGTGGGCCCGGACATGGCGAGGGTCGAGGAGCACACGCTGGCGGGGGTCGACGGAGGGTCGTTTTCGGTGCGTGTGTTCGTCCCGGAGGGCACGCCGCGTGCGGTGTTGATCTACTACCACGGCGGCGGCTGGGTGATCGGGGCGATCGACGAGTTCGACACGTTGGCCCGCAAGCTGGCGGCGCGGACGGGGTGCGCGGTGGTCCTGCCGGACTATCGCCTCGCTCCCGAGTACTGCTACCCGACGGCGGTGGACGATGCCTACGCCACGTTGGAGTGGGTGGCCGAGCACGTCGAAGAGATCGCCGGGGCGGACGTTCCGATCGTGGTGGCGGGAGATTCGGCGGGGGGCAACCTGTCCGCAGTCATCGCCCAGCGGGCCCGGGACCGGGGTGGGCCGGCGATCGCGTTCCAAGGCCTCGTGTATCCGGTGACCGACGCCGATGTCGACAACGCGTCGTATCGCAGTGACGAGAACCAGCTGATGCTGACCAGGGACGGGATGATCTGGTTCTGGAACCATTACGCACCTGACGAGGTCCAGCGCAAGGAGTGCGACGCCTGCCCGTTGCAGGCCGAATCCCTCGCCGGGCTGCCGCCGGCGGTCGTGATCCTGGCCGAGTACGACGTGCTGCGCGACGAGGGGCAGGCGTACGCCGACCGGCTGCGCGAGGCCGGGGTACCCGTCGACGTGCACGTCCATCCCGGCCAGATGCACGGGTTCTTCACCCTGCTCATGCTGCCCGGCCACGACGAGGCGATCGGTCAGCTCACCGCAGCGCTCGACTCGCACTTGTGAGGCTCGATCTCAGTTTCGTGTTCAAGGGGACACGACGAACAACAAAGGGGGTGGTGACATGCGCGCGTCGTGCATGGCCATAGGGAGAAGCAGGACGAAGAGACGGCTCGCCTTGACCGTCGCCTTCGTACCATTGATCGCGTTCGCCGCATGCGGGGACGACGACGATGACGCGAGCGGCGACACCGGTGGGACGACCCCTGCGGCGGAGACGACGGCCGCGGGCGCGCCGTCCGACACGACCGCCGCGGGCGCGCCCGAGACGACCGCGGGCGGTGAGGCGCCGGCGACGACGGCCGCTGGTGGGTCGGACACCACGTCCGGCGAGCCCGCGTCGGGCGAGCCGCTCAAGGTGATGACCATCGCACCGGTGAACACCAACCTGCCGCCGTATCCGAACATCCCCGCTGCCGCCGAGATCTACATGCAGTACATCAACGACCGGGGCGGCATCGCCGGCCGTCCGCTCGAGGTGATCACGTGCGACGACCAGGGTGACCCGAACGTCGGCGCCACCTGCGCTCGGGAGGCCGTCGACGAAGGGGCGATCGCGGTCGTGGGGTCGTTCGTGTTCGACGCCAGCCGCATCATCCCCGTCCTCGAGGAGAACAGCATCCCGTGGTTCGGCGCCTGTTGCCCGCTCGTCGAGCAGGAGTTCGCCAGCCCGATCTCGTTCCCCCTCGGCTCGCTGCTTCCGGGCCAGGGTGCAGGCCTCGGGTGGAAGATGGCTCAGGACGGGTGCGAGAACCCGGTCAACGTGGTGATCGACATCCCGGCCGGCGACGTGGCGTATCCGGCCGTGGTGAACGCCTACGAAGTGGGCGGAGGCGCTCCGGACGCCTGGCGCATGGTGAAGATCCCCCAGGTCCCCGGCGACTACAGCGCCCAGGTGGCCGAAGCCGTCGCTGACGGTACCGACTGCATCGCCGGCGGCATCGCGGACTCGAACTGGGCGGCGTTCCTGCCGGCGTTGGCGGCGTCGGGCGCAGAAGTGCGGCTGTACGGGTTGCAGGGCAACCTGAACAGCAAGATCGCCGAGGAGTTCCCCGAGCTCACCGAGGGTGGGGTCGTCTCGAACTCGTACCCCAACATCGAGGGTCCGATGTGGGAGGACTATCGGGCGTCGCTCGAGGAGTACGACGCTCCCGACCTCGACTGGAACAGCCTCGCCGGCCTGGGCACCTGGACGGCGTACACCGCGTTCAAGAACGTCGTCGAAGGGATGAGCGGCGAGATCACCAACGAGACGTTCCTCGAGGCGATCAACGGGACCACGGCGCTCAACACCGACGGGATGATCGGCGAACTCGACCTCACCACGCCGTACGAGGGCTTCGGTGGCGGTCTTCCGCGGATCTTCAACCGCACGGTGTTCTTCGACGTCATCAGCGACGGGCAGCTGACGGCCATGGACGACCAGGCCTACGACATGACCGGACCCATCGACGGTCAACCGATGTCGGAGTGACCTCCGGTTCGCCGCCGGTGCGTCGGGGGGCGCACCGGCGGCGGCGCCCGCCGTCACGTTGACCGGTTCTGTCAATCGGAGGTACCGCAGCTCGTGCAGGAGTTCGTGCGATTCGCCCTCTTGGGCCTGGGACTCGGTTCGCTGTACTCCCTCGCCTCCCAAGGGCTGATCGTCATCTACCGCGGCTCGGGCGTGCTCAACTTCGCCCACGGCGCGATCGGCATGATCGGGGCCTACGTCGAGTGGGAGGTGAGGGTCGAGTACAGCCAGCCGGTCGCCGTGGCCTGGGCTGCTGGCCTGCTCACGTGTGCCTTTATCGGCGCACTGGTGCACCTGCTCGTGATGCGCCACCTCCGCCGGGCATCGCCGCTGGCCCGCATCGTGGCGACGCTCGGAGTGCTCATCGTGGTGCAGGCCATCGCCGTGTTGCGGTACGGCGCCACGATCACCTTCGTCGACTCTGAGCTACCGACCAACCTGTTGACGTTCTGGGACATCACGATCTCGGTCGACCGGTTCATCCTGCTCGGGATCGCCGCCGTGCTCAGCGCCGGGCTGTGGGCGTTCTACCGGTACACCAAGTTCGGGCTCGCCACCACCGCCATCGCCGAGAACCAGCGCGCGGCCTCGTCGGTCGGCCTCTCCCCCGACTTCCTCGCCACGATCAACTGGGCCCTCGGCTCGGCGCTGGCCGGTGTGGCCGCGATCCTGATCGCGCCCATCGTGCAGCTGCAGGTGGCCACGATGACCAACCTCGTGCTCGCCGCGTTGGCGACGGCGCTCGTGGCCGGCTTCCGATCGTTCCCCATCGCCTTCGCCGCCGGCATGGTGATCGGGATCGGCCAGACCGAGCTCACCCGCTACGTGTCCACGCCGGGCATCGCCACCTCGCTGCCGTTCGCCGTCATCGTGCTGTGGATGGTCCTGCGGGGTCAAGCCCTGCCGCTGCGCGACTACTTCTTGCAGCGGCTGCCGGCGGTGGGAACGGGCCGCGCCCACCCCCTGGCGCTCGCGGTCGCGGTTGTCGTCACGATCCTCGTCATCCTGTGGGTGCCGCTGCAGTGGCAGGACGCCTTCGTCACGACGTTCGCCATCGGTCTCGTGCTGCTGTCGCTGGTGGTGATCACGGGCTACGCCGGGCAGCTCTCGCTGGGGCAGTTCGCGCTCGCCGGGTTCGGGGCGTGGGTCGCCGGCCGCCTCGTCGACGCCGCCGGCTGGCCGTTCCTCCCGGCGCTGCTCGCCGGCGGTGTCCTCACGATCCCCGTCGGCGTGCTGTTCGCGCTCCCGGCCGTGCGCGCCCGGGGCATCAACCTCGCCATCCTCACCCTCGGGCTCGGGTCGGCGATCGAGCTGATGATCTTCAACAACGGCGACCTCGTCGGCGGCTTCGCCGGCACGGACATCGGCAAGCCGAGCATCTTCGGGTGGGACATCAACGCGATCACCCACCCTGGCCGCTACGCCATCGTGTGCATGGTCTGCTTCGTGATCGCCGCGCTGATGGTCGCCAGCATGCGGCGGGGCCGGTCCGGGCGCCGCCTGCTCGCGGTGCGCACCAACGAACGGGCTGCGGCCGCGCTCGGCATCAGTGTGCCCGGAGCGAAGGTCTACGCCTTTGCCGTGTCCGCCGGCATCGCCGCGATCGGCGGCACCCTGCTGGCGTTCCGCAAGGACGTCATCCTCTACGGCTCGGAGTTCACCAACTTCACGTCGATCCTCGCCGTGGCCTGGGCGTTCATCGGCGGCATCGGCTTCCTCGTCGGCCCGATCTTCGGGTCGACGCTCGCGCCGGGGTCACTCGGGGCGCAGTTGACCAACGAGATCTTCGACAGCCTCACGAGGTACATCCAGCTCATCGGCGGCGGGCTCCTGATCCTGCTCGTGTTGCAGAACCAGGACGGGATCGCCAGGGAGTCGGTCAACCAGATCGCGTGGCTCGGCCAGAAGCTGAAGGCCAAGATGCCGAGGCTTCCCCAGCGCCCGCCGGAGGCGTTCGTGCTGCCCGAGGAGCGTCGCGAGCGGGCCACGCCGAGGACCCTCGACGTGCGGGGACTGCGCGTTCGTTACGGCGGCGTGGTGGCGGTGCAGGACGTCACGTTCAGCGTCACCCCGGGGCGCATCGTCGGCCTCATCGGCCCGAACGGCGCCGGCAAAACGTCGGTGATCGACGCCGTCACCGGCTTCACGCGGGTCGTCGGAGGCACGGTGGACCTCGACGGTGAGGAGCTGCTCGGGATGAGTGCCACCAAGCGGGCGCGGGCCGGGGTGAGCCGGTCGTTCCAGTCGCTCGAGCTGTTCGAGGACCTGACGGTGCTCGACAACCTGCGCGCCGCGTCCGACCCGCGCGACCGGATCTCCTTCGCGCGCGATCTCGTCCACCCCGTGGCCCCGCCGCTGCCGGGCGAGGTGGTCGCGGCCATCCGTGAGTTCCACCTGGAGAACGATCTGCTGCGCCAGGTGCAGGACCTCTCCTACGGGCAACGGCGCCTGTTGGCGATCGCCCGCGCCGTCGCGACGCGGCCGAGCGTCCTGCTGCTCGACGAGCCGGCGGCCGGGCTCGGTGACGTCGAGGCCGCTGAGCTCGCCCGCCTCGTGCGGCGCCTGGCCGACGACTGGGGCATGGCCGTGCTGCTCGTCGAGCACGACATGACCTTCGTGATGAGCGTCTGCGACCACATCGTGGTCCTCGACTTCGGCGTCCAGATCGCCGAGGGCTCGCCGGCCGAGGTCCGGCGCGACCCGACGGTGATCGCGGCGTACCTGGGCGAGGACGACAAGGAGCTCGCCGCGGTGGCCGAAGCCGTTGGAGCCGACGCGGCCGTCGCAGCCGACGCGACGGTTGGAGCCGACGCGTGAGTGAGCCGGTGCTCGAAGCCCGCGGTGTGTCGGCGGGCTACGGCCCGCAGCCGGTGATCCACGAGGTGGACCTCCTGGTGTGCCCGGGCGAGGTGGTGGGGTTGCTCGGCGCCAACGGGGCGGGGAAGACGACGACGTTGCTCACGTTGGCGGGCGAGCTCCCACTGCTCCACGGCGAGGTGCTGCTCGACGGCACGCCGACGTCGGCGCCGCTGTTCCGCCGGGCCCGCCAGGGCCTCACCTTCGTCACCGAGGAGAAGTCGGTGTTCATGGGCCTGTCGACCCGCGACAACTTGCGCGTCGCCGATGTCGACGTCGAGGAGGCCCTCGATCTGTTCCCCGAGCTCACCAAGCGGATCAACGTGCGGGCCGGGTTGCTCTCGGGCGGTGAGCAGCAGATGCTCACGCTGGCTCGAGCGCTCACCCGCCGGCCGCGAGTGCTGCTGGCCGACGAGCTGTCCATGGGACTCGCCCCGATCGTGGTCAAGCGCTTGCTCGAGGCGGTCGTCGACGCGGCCAAGCAGCAGGGCACGGCGATCCTGCTCGTCGAGCAGCACGCCCGCAAGGCCCTGGAGTACTCCGATCGCGCCTACGTCATGCGCCGGGGCCGCATCGAGTTGAGTGGTACATCCGGCGAGCTCCTCGGCCAGATCGGTGAGATCGAAGATCGCTACCTCGCCGCCGCGACGGCCGAGCGGTCGGACCTGTCGGGCTAGCGACCCGGGTCGGACGAGCCGGTGGCGCCGGGTACTTGCATATGTCTAATATAGGGGTACCAAAGTAAGTGGAGGTGGGGGCGCCGGGATGCTCACCGGAGCGCAATACATCGAATCGCTCGACGACGGCCGGCTGACCTACTTCGAGGGCCACCAGGTACCGGACCTGCTCGGCGACCCAGCGTTCGCCACGCCCGTCCGCGCGATCGCGGCCGGCTACGACCGCCACTACTCGCCCGAGCCCGGCGCCACCAACCCGTTGGTCGTCGCCCCGCGGTCGATCGACGAGCTGCGCCAGCGGGCCGAGGTCGTGCACACGATCGACCTCGCCCTCGCCGTCACCTACGGCTCGTTGATGACGCTGTTGACCGCCGCACCGCGCATGAGCGGCACCGATCCGATCTACAAGGAGCGGATCGAGGGGTACGTCCACGACGCGACCCGGCGGGACATCCGTATCGCCGAGTGCATCACCGACGCCAAGGGCGACCGGACTCTCCCGCCGGCGCAGCAGGACGATCCCGACGCGTACGTGCGGGTCGTCGAGCGGCGGTCCGACGGGGTCGTGATCCGGGGCGCCAAGCTGCACATCGAGCGCGGCGTCGCTCGTGCACGACCTGATGGTCATGCCGACGAAGTCGATGAAGCCGGGGGAGGAGGACTACTCGATCGCCTGTGCGGTGCCGGTCAACTCGCCCGGCGTGCACGTGATCAACACGACGTTCCATCCCCGGAGCGACGACGTCCGCCACTTCCCGGTCAGCAGCGAGCACAGCATGCCCGACGGGTTCGTCGTGTTCGACGACGTGTTCGTCCCCGAGGAGCGGGTCTTCCTCGACGGTGAGACACCGAACGCGGCCGTCTTCGCCCACGCCCTGGGGCTGTGGGAGCGCCTCGGCGGGGTCACCGCGATGGTGAACCAGGCGGACCAGCTGGTGGGGTTGGCCCAGCTGATCGCCGAGGCCAACGGCCTCGCCCGGGTGCCGCACATCCGGGACAAGATCGACGAGATGCTCATCCACGCGACGTTGTTGCGAGCCGGTCTGGAGGCCGCCCTCGCCAACGCCCACGTCACGCCGGAGGGCTACTACTACCCGGACGAGCTGTACACCAACGTGGCCAAGTACCAGGGCGCGTCGCAGTTCCACCTGATGGTCCGCCACCTGCACGACATCGCCGGCGGCGCCGTGCTGACCTCACCCACGTTGGGCGACCTCGAGAACCCGGACACCGGCAAGTACGTCGACAAGTACATGCGCGGCGCGATCGGCGCACCGGCCGAGCACCGGATGCGGTTGTTCCACGCGATCCGGGACCTCACCGCCGACTCGTTCGGGGGATGGCACCTCGTGACCAACCTGCAGTCCGGCGGCGGGCTGTTCGCCCAGCGCATCGTCTCGCGCAAGTACTACGACATGCAGCGGGCGAAGAACCTCGGCCTCGCCGCCGCCGGGCTCGTCGACGTCGACTCCGGCCCCACCACCAGCTGAAGGGAGATGCGAACGTGACCGTCACCAGTGAGAGCGAGAGGTCGAGCGCCGCAACGGCGGACGGCACCAGGACCGTCGACGCCGTCGTGGTCGGGGCCGGGTTCTCCGGCCTGTACCAGCTGCACCGACTCCGCGAGCTCGGCTTCACCGTCCAGGTGTACGAGGCGGCCGCCGACGTCGGCGGGACGTGGTACTGGAACCGCTATCCCGGCTGCCGATGCGACGTGGAGAGCATGGAGTACTCGTACTCGTTCGACAAGGAGCTCGAACAGGAGTGGGACTGGACCGAGCGCTACGCCACCCAGCCCGAGATCCTCGGCTACGTCAACCACGTCGCCGACCGCTACGACCTCCGTCCCCACATCCAGTTCGAGACGCGGGTCACCGGTGCCGTCTACGACGAGGACGCCCAGCGGTGGACGATCACCACGGACCGCGGCGAGGAGGTCTCGGCCCAGTTCCTCGTGCTCGCCGTCGGCTGCCTGTCGGCGTCGAAGAAGCCGGAGATCCCCGGGCTCGAACGGTACGAGGGGAGCTGGTACCACACCGGCCACTGGCCCCACGAGGGCGTCGACTTCTCCGGTCAGCGGGTCGGCGTGATCGGCACCGGCTCCTCCGGCATCCAGTCGATCCCGCTCATCGCCGAGCAGGCCGCGCAGCTCACGGTGTTCCAGCGCACGCCGAACTACACCATGCCGGCGCAGAACGCCCCGCTCGATCCGGACTACGTCCGCGAGCTCAAGGCCGACTACCCGGCCCACCGCCAAGAGGCCAGGGAGTCGGGGTTCGGCATCCCCGTACCGCTCCCCGAGCAGTCAGCGCTGGAGGCTGATCCCGAGGAGCGGTGGGAGACGTACCGCCAGGGTTTCGAGCGCGGGAACCTCGTCGGGATGATGCTCGCGTACAACGACCTGCTCACGAGCAAGGAGGCCAACGACACGGCGGCCGAGTACGTGCGGCACCGCATCCGGGAGACCGTCGCCGACCCCGAGGTCGCCGAGGCGCTGTGCCCGACCGACCACCCGATCGCGACCAAGCGCCCGTGTCTCGACACCAACTACTACGCGACGTACAACCGCCCGAACGTCTCCCTCGTCAACCTCCGCACGACCCCGTTGGTGGAGATCACCGAGAAGGGGTTGCGCACGTCCGAGCAGGACTACGAGTTCGACAGCATCGTGTTCGCCACCGGCTTCGACGCGATGACGGGTGCGCTCCTCGCCTTCGACATCGCCGGCCGCGACGGCACGCTGCTCCGCGACAAGTGGGCGGCGGGGCCGCGCAGCTATCTCGGGATCGGCACGGCCGGCTTCCCGAACATGTTCATCATCACCGGGCCCGGCAGCCCGTCGGTGCTGAGCAACATGATGGTGTCGATCGAGCAGCACGTCGAGTGGATCAGCGACTGCGCGAGCTACGTGCGCGAGCACGGCAAGCAGGCCATCGAGGCGACGGCGGAGTCAGAGGACTACTGGGTCGAACACGTCAACGAGGTCGGCAACACGACCCTCTACCCGACGGCCAACTCCTGGTACATGGGCTCGAACGTCCCCGGAAAGCCGCGCGTGTTCATGCCCTACATCGGCGGCGTCGGCGCCTACCGCCAGATCTGCGACGACGTCGCGGCCAAGGGCTACGAGGGCTTCGACCTCACCTGACCCTTCATGATGCGGCCGGCGAAGGCGCTGGAGCGCCCGCCGTGCCGAACCGGGTCTTCACTTCTGAACGACGCGACCGGCGCGCGATCACGCGGCGCGCAGTCAGTACAGCACCATGCCGCGGACGTTCTTGCCGTCGCGCATGTCCTGGTACCCCTGGTTGATTTCCTTCAGCGGGTAGGTGCGCGTCACCAGCTCGTCGAGCTTGAGCTTGCCCTCCTGGTACAGCCGGAGCAGCCGCGGGATGTCCCTGCGGGGGTTGGCCGACCCGAAGATCGCACCGACGAGCTGCTTCTCCCACATCGTCAGCTCGAACAGGTTGAGGCTGACGTTGTCGACCGAGAACGGGGCGACCGCGGTGTGGACGACCCGCCCGCCCTTGGCGGCGAGTCCGAGGGCGGGCTGGATCAGTTCGCCGGCGGCGACGCCCACCGTCACGATGACCTTGTTCGCCATCGCCCCCCATGTGAGGTCGCTGACGAGCGCGCTCGCCTCCTCGATGCTCGGCGCCGAGTGGGTCGCCCCGAAGACCTGGGCCTGCTCGCGCTTGAACTCCACCGGGTCGACGGCGACGACATGACGGGCACCGGCCATCGCCGCGCCCTGGACCGCGTTCATCCCGACCCCGCCGCAGCCGATCACGACGACCGACTCGCCCGGCTGCACCTGGGCGGCATAGACGGCGGAGCCCCATCCCGTCGTGACGCCGCAGCCGACGAGGGCCGCCTTGTCGAGCGGGACGTCGTCCTCGATCTTGATGCAGCTGGCCTCGTTGGCCACCGTGTACTCGCCGAACGTCCCGATGCAGCACATCAGTCCGAGGTCCTGGCCGCGGGCGTGGTGACGGGATGTCATGTCGGTGACCTGCCGGCCACCGAACAGGTACTGGCCGAGGTCGCAGAGGTTCTGGTGCCCGGTGGCGCAGCTGGGGCACCGCCCGCACGAGGGAATGAACCCGAAGACGACGTGGTCGCCGACCGCCAACCCCGAGACCTCGGGACCGACCTCGACGATCTCCCCGGCGCCCTCGTGGCCGCCGATCACCGGGAGTTGCTGGATCCCGAGCTCTTTCTGAGTCTCGTCCGGCAGGACGAGATCCCCGGTGAGCAGGTGCTCGTCGGAGTGGCAGAGGCCAGATCCGACCAGCTTCACCAGCACCTCACCCCGCTTGGGCGAGTCGAGCTCGACCTCCTCGACGCTCCAATCGGTCTTCGGCTCCCAGAGGATCGCCGCGTTCATCTTCATCGTGATCGTCCCCTTCAACTGGACTGCCCCCGTCACGGCCGATCGAACGGACCGTCGACTTACTCGGAATGTACGATAGTAGGTCAGCCCTAACGAGTTGGAGGTACGAGCAGGAATGGCACTCGCCCGGCCCGTCGAGCCGATCGACGTCGACGACGACACCATCCGGAACGCCCTCCAGGACTCCGACGTACCCGCCCTTTTGCCGGCGCTCGCTCACATCACGGGCGATCTGTCGCTGCTCCGCGACGAACTGCGCATCGATCCGGCGCGGATGATCGAGGAGCAGGGCGGGCTCAGCGAGGAGCAGATCGCCGGGGCCCGGGCAGCGGCCCTCGAGGCGTTGATCCGCTTCCGCGACGCCGGCAGCGTGTGCGCTCCGCAGCCGACCGGCGACGATCTGCGCCGCATCCTCGAGTACATGGCGGGTGGACTGCCGATCGACGAGTACCTCCCGATGATGCGCGAGGAGCTCGCCATCACCGCCGATCCCCGGGCGCCCCACTGGCACAAGGACGAGGTGGCGCCCGACCGGCCCTTCCTCGTCGCCGTCGTCGGGGCGGGGATGTCGGGCATCATCGCCGCCTACCGCCTGGCCGAGGCGGGCGTGCCCTACGTCGTGATCGACAAGAACGAGGACGCCGGCGGCACGTGGTTCGAGAACACCTATCCCGGGTGTCGGGTCGACATCCCGAACCACTACTACAGCTACTCGTTCGCCCAGCGCGACGACTGGCCGTACTTCTACTCACCGCGGTCCGAGCTGTCCCGCTACTTCCGTCAGTGCGTCGACGAGTTCGGCATCCGGCCCAACATCCGCTTCGGCACCGAGGTGTCGTCGATCGAGTACGACGATCAGTCCGCCCGATGGACGCTGTGCCTCGTCGGACCGGACGGGGTCGAAGAGACGCTCGAGGCCGACGCCGTGATCAGCGCCGTCGGTCAGCTCAACCGCCCCCAACTGCCGAACATCGAGGGTCGGGAGAGCTTCGCCGGGCCGTCGTTCCACTCCGCCCGGTGGGACCACACCGTCGACGTCGCCGGCAAGCGGGTCGCCGTGATCGGGACCGGGTGCAGCGCGGCCCAGTTCGTGCCGATCATCGCCGAGCAGGTCGCCGAGCTCGAGGTCTTCCAGCGCACGCCCAACTGGCAGTTCCCGATGCCGCAGTACCACCTCGAGGTGCCGGACGGGATGCAATGGCTGCTCCGTCACGTCCCCTACTACCGGCAGTGGTACCGGTTCTGGCTCTTCTGGCGGGGCGCCGAGCTGCTCCGGCCGATGGCCGAGGTCGACCCGGCGTGGCCCGACCAGGGCCGCTCGGTCAGCGAGCTCAACGACGCCCTGCGGGTGATGCTCACCGAGGCGCTGGAGGCGCAGTACACCGAGCGTCCGGACCTGCTCCCGAAGGTCATCCCGCAGTACCCGCCGGCCGCCAAGCGGATCATCGTCGACAACGGGTCGTGGGCCGCGGCGCTGCATCGCGACAACGTCACCCTCACGACGGACCGGATCGATCGCATCGTCCCGGAGGGGGTCGTGACAACCGACGGGGTGCTCCACGACGTCGACGTGATCATCTACGGCACCGGGTTCCAACCGTCACGGTTCCTCACGCCGATGAAGGTCGTCGGCCCCGGCGGCGTCGACCTGCACGGCGCCTGGGACGGCGAGGCCCGCGCCTACCTCGGCGTGTCGGTGCCCGGGTTCCCCAACTTCTTCATGCTCTACGGCCCGAACACGAACATCGTGGTCAACGGCAGCATCATCTGGTTCTCCGAGTGCGAGGTGCGCTACGTGATGGACAGTCTCCGCACGTTGCTCGCCGGCGGGCACCGCTCCCTCGACGTCAAGCGCGACGTCCACGATCGGTACAACACCGAGATCGACGCCGAGAACCTGCGCATGGCGTGGGGCGTGTCCACCGTCAACAGCTGGTACAAGAACGCCAGCGGTCGGGTCACCCAGAACTGGCCGTTCCCGTTGCTCGAGTACTGGAAGCGGACGCGCGCGGTCGACCCCGACGACTACGACTGGCGCTGAACGGCGCTCGACGTGATCAGCCGACGATCTCGCTGACCTGGATCTGCGGCTGGACGTTGGTGTAGTTCGGGACGTCGGCGAGCGCCTCGCCCACGTCGGGCCCGCCCATGCCGGCGTCGAGCGCGTCCTTGTCGGCGAAGTAGAGGTGCCCGACGGCGATGAACGGTCCGTCGACGCCGTCGTCGATCTCGACCCGCTCGGGCTTCATGACCCGGTTCACGATCGCCATGTGCTTCTCGCGGTAGTAGTCCATGTCGAACGTGCTGTCCTCGCCCTTCGGGTACAGCACCGAAACCTTGAACATCCGTGACCCCTTCCTCGCTGAAGTGCTCAACGTAGCCCGCTGATCTGGAGCGTCTCGTGCCGGACGAGTCGCCCGTCAGTCCACGGGCGACGGGTCCGGCGGGCCCGGCTGCGGAGGCGCCGGTTGAGGCTGGGGGGTCCCGGGGCCGGGGACCGGATCCGGCAGTGGGCGCAGCGGCGGGGGCGGTTCCGGTGATGGTCCCGGCGGTGTCACGCTCATGGTGCGGTCACGATCCAGCGACCGCCGTGCGGCGCTCGAATCGATCGCGGCGCACGTCCGTGGACGACTGGTCGCCGGTCACGTTCCGTGCGCGGCGGAGTCGCAGGACCACGATCGTGGCTACGAGCATCACCACTCCGACCACGAACCCGATGTTCCGGATCCGGACCCGCCTCGCCGCGCGCGCTCGCCGGGACGGCACCAATCGGTCGGCGGCACGCGAGATGCTCGGTGCCCCCTTGGCTGCGGCCGACGCCAGGTCGCTGGCGCGATCGGCGGTCGACTGGCGCAGGTCGTGGACCGTGCGGGCGCCTGCGGTCCAGGCGTCTCCCACGGCCTCGCTGATCTCGCTCACTGGTGCGGGTATCACGGAAGATCCTCCTCGCGTACTTCTCGACGACGGCGTGGGCACCGTCCGTCATGGGCGACGCGTACCCTCCCGGCGCCGGGGCGCAGACGTGGCTCGCCCAGTTGCGCGGTGACCGGGAGCTTCCGGCTCGTGGAGACGACGGGACTCGAACCCGCAACCCCCACCTTGCAAAGGTGATGCGCTACCAATTGCGCCACGTCCCCGGAGGGATTCCCACGATACCCACGCCGGTCGGGAGCGCTTTGGTCCGGATTGTGGTTGGACGGTCAACCAATTTCCGGACCAAAGCGACGGAGGGCGGCGAAGGCGATCGCCGCGGCGTGTCCGACGTTCAGTGAGTCGACCATGGGATCGATCGGGATGCGGACCCGGCGATCGGACGCGGCGAGTGCCTGGGCGGACAGCCCCGGTCCCTCGGCGCCGAGCAGGAGGGCGACCTTCGGCGGCACGTCGAGGTCCCAGAGCGCCTCGGCGTCCCGGTCGGGCGTGAGTGCCCAGAGCGCGAACCCCGCCGCCCGCAACGTGTCGAGGTCGTCCGGCCACCGGTGGGCCCGGGCGACCGGCAGGAGCAGCACCTCGCCCATCGAGACCCGCACGATGCGCCGGTAGTACGGGTCGATGCAGGTCGGGTCGAGGATCATCGCGTCGACGCCGAGCGCGCGCGCCGAGCGGGCGACGGCGCCGAGGTTCTCGGCGTCGTTCAGGCCTTCGAGCACGGCCACCAACCGGGCGCCTTCGAGCACGGCGCCCACCGTCGGGAGCGGACGGCGGTCGGCGGCGGCGACCGCGCCCCGGTGCAGGTCGAAGCCGACCGTGGCGGCGAGGACCGCCGGCGACGCCACGTAGACGGGTGCGGTCACGCCGTCGAGCCGGTCGGCGAGGCGCGCGTACGCCTGCGGAGTGACCAGCATCGAGCGGATGCGGTGGCCGGAGTCGAGCAGCCGGCCGATCGCGGTGATCCCTTCGACGACGAAGAGCTTCTCCCGCTCCCGCCGGCGGCGGGCGGCCGGATCGGCGAGTTCGACGTAGTCGGCCAGCCGGGGATCCGCCGGCTCCTCGATCGTCACCGGCCCGCGGACCACGGCCGCAGTCTCGCGCCCAACGCGGTTGCAGCGGCCCCCCGGCCGCGGCAGACTTCGAACACATGTACTTGCAGGGTTCGTTGCTCGGGCTCGGTGAGCCGACGGTCGACCCGGCCTTCGCCGGGATCCGCCGGATCGCGCTCGACGACTCCTGCTGGCTCGACCACCTGCCGGGCTGGCTCGCCGGCGAAGACGTCCTGTTCGACCACCTCCACCACGAGCTCGGCTGGAACCACCGGACCGTGACGATGTACGACCGCCAGCTGCCCGAGCCCCGCCTGACGTCGTGGTGGACGCCGGCGGAAGGCCCCGAACCGCACCCCGTGCTCGCCGAGATCCGCAGCCTGCTCAGCGCCCGGTACGGGGAGACATTCGACTCGATCGGGTTCAACTGCTACCGGGACGGCGCCGACTCGGTCGCCTGGCACGGCGACCGCCACCGCCACACGGTCGACGATCCCGTCGTGGTGATCCTCAGCGTCGGCGCCCGCCGTCCGTTCCGGCTCCGCCCCCGCGGCGGTGGGCGATCCAGGACGTTCGAGCTCGGCCGCGGCGACCTGTTCGTGATGGGTGGGGCGTGCCAGCACGACTGGGAGCACACCGTGCCCAAAGTGCGCGCGGCGGAGCCCCGCATCTCGATCACCTTCCGTCACGGCGCCCGTTGAGCGTGGACGTCACGACGGACGACTCGGCCGACCGGTCCCTCCGTGCCGACGTCCGCCGGGTCACGACGCTGCTGGGCGGGTCGCTCGTCCGCCAGGAGGGCCAGCGGCTGCTCGACCTCGTCGAGGAGGTGCGCACGTCGGCCCGCAGCGACCCGCCGGCGGCGGAGGCCCTGCTGCGGGCGGTCGACGAGCGCGATGCGGTCCGCCTCGTGCGCGCGTTCAACGCCTACTTCCACCTCGCCAACGTCGTCGAGCAGGTCCACCGCGGTCGCGAGCTGCGCCGGCGCCGCGCCGTCGACGGGGGGTGGCTCGGGCGAACCGCCGCCCGGATCGCTGCGGCCAGCGTGTCGTCGGACGACCTCGCCCGGATCGTCTCCCGGCTCGAGGTGCGCCCGGTGTTCACCGCCCATCCCACAGAGGCGGCCCGGCGCTCGACGCTGACCAAGCTCGAAGCCGTCGCCGAGCTGCTCGATGCCGAGGAGGCCGACGCCGCCCTCGTGCCGGGCCCCGACCTGACCCCGCGCACCGACCGTCGCCTCGCCGAGGTGATCGATCTGCTATGGCTGACCGACGAGCTGCGCCTGGAACGTCCGGACCCGGTCGACGAGGCCCGCAACGCGACGTTCTACCTCGAGCAGGTGGCCCGGTCGGCGCTGCCGGCCGTGCTCGACGAGCTCGACGGCGTGCTCGACCGCTTCGGCGTCACCCTCCCGGTGACGGCGACGCCGGTGCGCTTCGGCACCTGGACCGGAGGCGACCGGGACGGCAACCCCAACGTCACCCCCGCCGCCACGATGCAGGTGCTGGCGTTGCAGCACGACGTGGGGATCCGGGTGCTCGACCGGGCGCTGGCGTCACTGGTCGAGGACCTCAGCGTCTCGTCCCGCCTCGCCGGCGTGTCCGACGAGCTGATCGCGTCGCTTGCCGGCGACCTCGAACGGCTCCCTGAGGTGGAGTCGCGCTTCCGGCGGATCAACGCCGAGGAGCCGTACCGCCTCAAGATCTCTTGCATCCGAGCCAAGCTCGCCCGCACCCGGGCTCGCCTCGCCGCGGGCGACGCCGGCCGCCACGACCCGGGCCGCGACTACCTCGGATCGGGCGACCTGGTCGCCGACCTCGACCTCCTGCGGCGCTCGCTCGTAGAGCACCACGGCGGGCTCGTCGCCGCGGGCCGGGTGGCCGACCTCGTCCGGGTGACCGCGGCGATGGGCATCGGGCTGGCGACGATGGACGTTCGCGAGGCGGCCGACGCCCATCACGTCGCCATCGGCGCACTCCTCGATCCGCTCGGGGAGACCGACCGGCCCTACGGCGAGCTCGACCGGGCCGCCCGCACGGCGTGGTTGGCGGGCGAGCTGGCCCGGCGCCGTCCGCTCGCCGGCCCGTTCCGGCAGCTCGCCGGCCGGGCGCGGAACGTGCTGGACGTGTTCGCCACCATCGGGCAGGTGCTCGACCGGTTCGGCCCCGGCGCCATCGAGTCGTACGTGATCTCGATGACGGGCGGCGTCGACGACGTCCTGGCGGCCGTCGTCCTGGCTCGGGAGGCGGGTCTCGTCGACGTCCACGGCGGCGTGGCCCGCATCGGCTTCGTCCCCCTGCTCGAGCAGCTCGCCGAGCTCCGCCGGGCCGGGGACCTGCTCGACGAGCTGCTCTCCGTGCCGGAGTACCGAGCGCTGGTCGATGCCACGGGCGGCGTCCAGGAGCTGATGCTGGGGTACTCCGACTCGAACAAGGAGGCCGGGATCACCTCCAGCCAGTGGGAGATCCACCGGGCCCAGCGGGCGCTGCGCGACGTCGCCGCCGGCCACGGCGTTCGGCTGCGCCTGTTCCACGGGCGTGGCGGCACCGTGGGCCGCGGCGGCGGGCCGACCCACGACGCCATCCTCGCCCAGCCGTGGGGCACCCTCGACGGCACGATCAAGGTCACCGAGCAGGGCGAGGTGATCAGCGACAAGTACCTGCTGCCCGTGCTGGCCCGGGAGAACCTCGAGCTCACGTTGGCGGCGGTGCTGGAGGCGACCCTGCTCCACACGTCGCCGCGCCAGTCGGACCGCGACCTCGACCGGTGGAGTGCGGCGATGGACGTCGTCAGCGCGGCGGCGGCCGGCGCGTACCGGCGGCTCGTCGACGACCCGGACCTCGCCGCCTACTTCTGGGCGACGACGCCCACCGAGCTGCTCGCCTCGCTCAACATCGGCTCGCGGCCGGTGCGGCGCCCGAACAGCGGCTCGGGCATCGCCGGCCTGCGGGCGATCCCGTGGGTGTTCGGGTGGACCCAGTCGCGCCAGATCGTGCCGGGGTGGTACGGCGTCGGCACCGGGCTGGCGGCGGCCCGCGAGGCGGGGCTCGGCGACGTGCTCGACGAGATGCATCCGCAATGGCACTTCTTCGCCACGTTCGTGTCGAACGTCGAGATGACGCTGGTCAAGTCCGACCTCGACATCGCCCGGCGGTACGTCGACCGGTTGGCCTCCGATCACGGGCGGCTGTTCGGGATCATCGAGACCGAGCACCGACTGACAATGTCGGAGGTGCTGCGACTGACCGGCGAGCAGCGGCTGCTCGACGCCAACCCGCTGCTCCAGCGCACCCTTGCTGTGCGCGACCTGTACCTCGCCCCGCTCCACCAGCTGCAGATCGAGTTGCTGGCCCGTCGGCGCGAGGGCGATCTCGGCGACGAGCTCGAGCGGGCCCTCCTCCTCACCGTGAACGGGATCGCCGCCGGACTGCGCAACACCGGCTGAGCACGGGGAGTCGTCCCCGAGGCGCGCCCACGGGCGCGTCGTTACGTTGACTCTGATGGAGCTGTACGTGGAGGTCGCCCACGGCGCGGAGTCCTCCACCGACGCCGTCCTCGACGTCGAGCCGGCCGCGACGTTCGGCGATGTCGCCGACGCGCTCGAGTTCCTGCGGGCGATCCCCAACGGCGGGACCCTGCAGATCGCGCGGACCGGGCAGACCCCCCGCCGCGACGACCGGGTGGCCGACGTCGATGTCCGCTCGGGCGACCGGCTCACGCTCGTCGACTCCGTCAACGCCGTCTTCTCCATCACGCCCGAGGCGTTCGGCGCCACCCTGGTCGTCACCGCCCCCAACGGCGCCGAGACCGAGTACCCGCTCAGGTACGGCGACAACTCGATCGGGCGCGACCCGGACAACGACGTCGTGATCAAGGACCAGCAGGCGTCCCGCCACCACGCCCGCGTCACCGTGACCGACGTGATCACGATCGCCGACCTCGGCTCGAAGAACGGCATCGCGGTCGACGACACCGCGATCGTCACCCCGACGATCCTGCGCCCCGGCACCGTCGCCCTGCTCGGCGACCTCACGTTGTCGATCCGCAACCACCTGCGGGCCGTCGAGGCGGTGGCGTCGCACAACCGGGTCGACTTCAACCGTCCGCCTCGCGTCGATCGCGCCTACGCCGGTGTCGAGGTCGAGATCCCCGCCCCGCCCGAACGCCCCCGCCGCCAGCGCCTGCCGATGATCTCGGCCGTCCTCCCCCTGCTGCTGGGCGTCGTCATGTACTTCCTGATCGGGCCGCTCGGCGCGATCTTCATGCTGCTGACGCCGGTGCTGCTGATCGGCAGTGCGATCGAGGCCAAGCGCACGGGGCAGCACGAGTTCAAGGACGCCCTCGCCGAGCACCGGGAGGTCGTCGACGAACAGGTGCAATACCTCGAGATCCAGCGCCTCGAGGAGATCCGCGGGCGGTTCCGCGAGCTGCCGGCGCCCGCCGAGCTGGGCGGCCTCGTGCGCAACCTGTCCGACCGGTTGTGGGAGCGGGCGCCCGACGACGCCGACTTCCTGCGGCTGCGGGCGGGAACGGCGCAGTTGACTTCGCGCACCCGGGTGCGGGTCGCCCAGGGCGGCGCCCGCGACCTCCGTCGAGAGCTCGAGGAGATCCCCGGCCGGTTCCGCCTCCTCGACGACGTCCCGCTGCCGCTCGACCTGAAGGAGTTGCAGGGGGTCGGGGTGGCGGGACCGCTCACCGCCACTCGGGCCCTCGCCCGCTCCCTGGTCATGCAGGCCGTCACGATGCACAGCCCGACCGACCTCGCCGTGGTCAGCCTCGTCGGCGAGTCGGGGCTCGCCGACTGGGAGTTCCTCAAGTGGCTCCCCCACGCCCGCTCGCTCGGCGGGGCCCAGCTCGCCTCGACGTCACACCACGCGCTGGGCCTGGTCAACGCCCTCCTGCAGTCCCGGGCGGGTGCGGCGCAGAGCGGACGCGAGCGAGCGTCGATCCCGCTCCCGGCCGTGCTCGTCCTCGTCGACGAGACGTGCCCGGTCGAGCGGCGCCGGCTGATGCCGTTGCTCGAGGCGTCGCCGGGGACGGGGATCTTCTTCATCTGGGTCAGCTCGGCCCGCCACCGGCTCCCCAAGGCCTGCGGGGCAGTGGTCGAGATCGACGCCGACCACGTCACCGCCCGCACCGGCTTCACCGGCAGCGGCGGCACCGTCGACCCGAGCCGGTGGGAAGGCATGTCCCTCGACGACGCCGAGGCGGTGGCCCGGAACCTCACGCCGGTCATCGACGTCACCGGCCGGGTGAACGACGACAGCGACATCCCCAGCTCGGTGTCCTTCGCCGACCTCTACGGCGGGGTGCACATCCTCGACGATCCGGCGTCGATCCTCGAGCTGTGGCAGCTGCGCGAGGGCGGGGGCGAGCGCCACGGCCTCCGCGTCGTCGTCGGGGAGCAGGCCGGAGCGCCGTTCGTGCTCGACGTCCGCCAGGACGGGCCCCACGCGCTGATCGCCGGTACGACCGGCGCCGGCAAGAGCGAGTTCCTGCAGTCCCTCGTCGTCGGCCTGGCGACGATGCACAGCCCGGAGCGGGTCACGTTCCTGCTCGTCGACTACAAGGGCGGGGCGGCGTTCAAGGAGTGCGTCGAGCTGCCGCACACGGTGGGGCTGGTCACCGACCTCGACCGCAACGAGGTGCGCCGAGCGCTGATCTCGCTGAACGCCGAGCTCCACCACCGCGAGCTGCTGCTCCAGCGGGCCGACGCCAAGGATCTGCTGGAGATGGAGCGCAAGGGCCACCCCGACACGCCGCCGAGCCTGCTCATCGTCGTCGATGAGTTCGCCGCGCTCGCCAAGGAGGTCCCCGAGTTCGTCGACGGGGTGGTCGACGTCGCCCTCCGCGGCCGCAGCCTGGGCCTCCACCTTGTGCTCGCCACACAGCGCCCGGCCGGCGTGATCACCGGCCAGATCCGCGCCAACACCAACCTCCGCGTCGCCCTGCGCATGTCGTCCGACGACGAGTCCGACGACGTCGTCGGCTCACCCGTGGCGGGGGCGATCGAGCGGCGGCTGCCGGGGCGGGCCGTCGCCCGCATCGGACCGCAGGAGCTGGTGCCGTTCCAGAGCGCCTACGTCGGCGGCCACACGATGGCGGAGGTGCAGGCGCCGACGGTGAGCGTGCGCCTCTTCGGCTTCGACCACGACACCGAGGTCGACCCGGCGCGCAAGGTGTCCGTCCCTCCCGACCACCCGAGCGACCTCCAGCGCCTACTGGTGACCCACCGGCGGGCGTTCGGGCTGCTCGGCGCGCCGGCGCCGCGCCGGCCGTGGCTGCCGTCGCTCGCCCCGAGCTACGAGCTCGGCCGGCTGCCCCGGCCGCCGGACGAGGCCGCGCTCGTGCTCGGAGTGGTCGACCAGCCCGCCCGCCAAGTGCAGTCGCTCGCCTACTTCCACCCCGACACCGACGGCGGCCTGCTCGTCCTCGGCACCGGCGGGTCCGGCAAGACCGTCGCCCTGCGTACCGTGGCCGTCAGCGCCGGGCTCGCCGCCGAGGCGTCCGGCCAGCCGTACGAGGTCCACGCCCTCGACTTCGCCGGACGCGGGCTCGAGCTGCTCGAGGAGCTGCCCCACGTGGGCTCGGTGATCGCCGGCGACGACACCGAGCGGGTCACCCGCCTGCTGCGCACGCTGCGTGAGCAGATCGACCAGCGGGCGATCGACTTCGCCGCCGTGCGGGCGTCATCGCTGCCTGAGTACCGCCGCAACGCCCCCGGCGCCGCCGCCGTGCCGCGGGTGCTCGTGCTCCTCGACAGTTATCCCGGCTTCCAAGCCATGTACGAGCGCATCGATGGCGGCCGTTGGCTCGACCTGTTCGCTCGGCTCGTCGCCGACGGGCGCCAGGTCGGGATCCACTTCGTGATCACGGCCGATCGCCGGTCGTCGATCCCGATGACGATCGTCAGCGCCGTGCCGCGCCGGATCGTGCTCCGTCTCGCCAACGACGACGAGTACCTCAACGCGGGCGAGCCGGTCGGGATCCTGTCGCCGAAGAGCCCGCCGGGACGGGCGATCATGGACGACACCGAGGTCCAGGTCGCCGTCCTCGGCGGCACGTCCAACGGCGAGCGCCAGGCCGCCGAGATCAGTGGGCTCGCCGCCCGGCTCTCGACCGCCGGGGTGGCGGCGGCCCGGACGATCGGCGTACTCCCCGACGAGTTCCGGCGGTCGTCGCTCGACGTACCGTCGACGCCCGAGCGGCTCATCGTCGCCTTCGGCGACCGCGACCTGCTGCCCCGGGGCATCCCGCTCGGTCAGGGCTCGGTGCTCGTCACCGGGCCGCCCCGCAGCGGGCGGACGACGGCCCTCGCCACGATCGCCCAGGCGGCGGCGTCGATGGGCATCCCGCTGTTCCACGTCCACGTCCGCCACAGCGCGCTCGCCAAGGCCCCGTTCTGGGGCCAGGTCGCCCACGGACCGGCGGACGGCGCCGAGCTGGTCACCAAGCTGACCGAGGTCGTCAGCCGGCTCGGCCGGCGCACGCTGGTCATCGTCGACGACCTCGCCGATCTCGCCGACACCGAGGCCGACATCGCGCTGACCGAGCTGCTGCGGGTGGCGCGGGAGCATCCGCTGACCGTGATCGGCGCGGTGGACAACACCGCCGCCCGCCGCCAGTACAGCGGCACGATCCCCGAGATGCGCAAGGACGGCATCGCCCTGCTGCTCCAGCCCGATACGGACTCCGACGGCGATCTCGTCGGCGTCACCCTTCCCCGCCGCACCCGCAGTGCCTGGCCCGAAGGTCGGGGCTACCTCGCCGAGCGCGGCAACGCGGAGCTGGTCCACGTCGCGCTGCCCGACCCCTGGTGAGGAGGTGGGCTCAGGGGGTGAAGGTGAACAACCGCGTGGCGGTGAACGGGACGTCGGGGAGATCCGCTGGTGCCCGGGCGACACCGACACCGAAGCGCTCCGGCTCCCCGTCGAACGCGACCTCGTCGAGTCCTTCCTCGCTGAACCACCGACGGATCACCGGCCGCAGGTCCTCGTCGTCGAACCGCCCGCGGGTCCAGATCACGCTGGCGCCCGCGGTCAGCATCGACGGGACCGCGCTGACCGTCGCCTGGATGTCGGCGGTCGAGATGTTGCCGAAAATGCCGCACAGCAGGAGCAGGTCGACCGGGAGGACGTCCTCGAACATGGCCGGGTCTCCCGCGTCGCCCTGCCGGACCTCGACGCCGGTGAGGGTCGTGGCCGCCTGACGCGCGGTGGCGGCGAGCCGGGGGTGGAGCTCGACCAGGATGGTCGTGGTGCGCAGTGCCGGGCGCGCGGCCAGCTCGGGAAGCAGGTCACGGCCCTCGCCGGCGCACAGGCTCAGGATGCGCATCGGGGCGGAGCCGGCGGGGGCGTCGAGGCACTCGCCGATACGGGTCCGGACGACGGCCAGCCGGCGGGACAGGGGAGAGTCGGGCTCGGCGTACGCGTGGTACCACTCCTCCCAGTCCCGCATCGCCCGGTCGGCGTGCTCGTCGGGCTTCACATGGGTGAGTCGACGAGTCGTTCCGCGTCGCGGAGGCCGACGTCGATGGCGAGGTCGGCGAAGAGCTCGCCCATCTCGGAGCGGTAGCGGAGCTGCAGCGTCCGACCGCCACGCGCGTGAGGGACGAGGCTCTTCGCGTCAGGCTGAACGACACCGGCGGAGCGGGCGAGTCGGACACGCGCGGCGAGGTCGTCGAACAGGTCATCGTTGCCGGGGCACTCGGTGGCGAGGTCCGAGAGGGCGGCGAGGACCACGTCCTCGTCGATCGTGCCGGACACGACACCGCCGTCTTCGCCGATCAGGCCGATCGAATGTGCCACCGCCATCACGCTCACTGTGAGCCTCCAACTCCTCGTCGGGCCCATCGGACCCGTCGACACATTCAACCTGCGCCGCGGGGATCCTATTGCGTGACACCAATCACGCCTGGTCAGCGGGCGACAGCTCGGGCCCTCGAGCCGTCGAGTCAGCCCACCTCGACGGCGACGACGGTCGGATTGGTGAGGACGTCGAAGACCGCCGAACGCTTCTGGGACTGGGCCACGAGGGCCTGGATCTCGGCGGGCGTGGCGTCGGCGTCGATGTCGAACCGGACCCGGATACCGCTGAAACCGTTGCGGACGTCGGGATCGGCGCCGAGGATGCCGAGCACGTTCATGTCCCCCTCGAGCGTGGCGGTGACCGACCGGAGCTGGATCCCGCGGTGCTGGGCGACGGCGGCGACGCCCGCGGTGAGGCAGCTGCCCAGCCCGGCCAGGACGATCTCGACCGGGGTGGCGCCGAGGTCCTGGGAGGCGAAGCACTCCGGGTGGTCGGCCTCGAACTTGAACGTCTTCTGGTGCTGGTGCTCGGTTCCGAGGCCGGCGAAGCCGTCGATCGTCGACGTGCTGTGGGTGCCGTGGACCCACCGGGAGGCGGCTCGCCACGTGAACGCCGCCGCTTCCGGAGCGGCGGTGAGCGCGTCCCGAGCCTGCAGCAGCGCTTCGGTGTTGACGCCGTTGTCGACGGGGGTGTTGGTCATGGTCATGGGATTGCTCCTTCTTGGTGGTTCTGGGTGGTGGTGGTGATCAGGGTCGGCGGGCCCAGGCGACGACGAACTCGCCCGGCACCCGGTAGCCGCCGGAGCCGGTTCGGAACTCGTCGATCGAGCCCAGGTACTCCCGTTCGGCTTCGGCCTTCGTGCCGTCGTCGAAGTGGGCGTAGGCGAGCGCCACCGGCCCGCCGAGAAAGGCGGCGCCGAGGGCGTCGCACGCGTCGGTATAGATGAGGTCGACGGAGAGCCGTTCGTCGCCGACGTCGACGAAGCCGGCCCGCGCCAGGAGCGCGGCCATCGCCCCCGGGGCGCCCAGCGCGAAGAACAACGGGCACACGTCGCTGGAGACGCGGGCGTCGACGATCCCGAACACGCCGGCCCAGCCGCAGCGGCGCCGCTCGCCCCACACCGAGACCACGACCCGGCCGCCAGGCCGCAGGACCCGGTGCATCTCGGCGAGGGCATCGGTCGGATCGGGCACGTACATCAGCCCCAGCGAGCAGAGGGCCACGTCGTAGGCGCCGCCGACCGTCAGATCCTCCGCGCCGCACCTCACCGCCTCGACGTTGGTCAGGCCGGCGAGCCGAGCCCGGGTCTCGACCTCGGACACCATCGCCGACGACAGGTCGGCGGCGGTGACGCGACCGGGGCGACCGTCGGCAACGCCATCGCCGGCGACCGCCGTCGCCGCGGGCAGGGTCACCAGGCCGGTGCCACAGGCGACGTCGAGGACGTCCTCGCCGGCGACCAGCCCGGCCCGGCGTAACAGCCGGTCCTGCGCCGGGTCGAGCTGGCGGGCCCAGTAGCGCTCGTAGTGGGCGACGGCCGTGTCCCACCCTCGGCGCTGGATGAGCCGTTGGCGCCGGGCCTCCATCAGCCCGGCCCTCCGGGCGACGGGCTCGCCGCCAGACGGGTCACCTGGTTGGGGCGGGTCAGCGCGTCGAGCAGGGGGCTCAGCCGGTCGCCCTCGTCGATCAGCCGCTCGACCTGTCCCGCGGGTGCGGGGCTGTCGATCTCGACGCAGTAGCGGACGTCGAGGAAGCCCGGTGGGAAGGCCGAGCCCGGATCGATCATGCCGCCGATCGCGGAGTCGGTCTCCACCTCGACCCGGATCGCGGCGATGGGGACGCCGTGGCGCGCGGCGCGCAGTCGGTACCCCATCGCCAGGCAGCTCCCGAGCGCGGCGCGGAGGAGCGCGCTCGGCGTCGGTCCGCTCCCTTCACCCCCGAGCGCGGCCGTCAGGTCGGTCTCGATCCGATGGTCGCCTTCGCGGGTCACGCAACGCAGGCCGTCCTCGAGTGTCGTCGTCGACTTCGAGGTCGAGTGTCCGAAGCCTGGCTTGTGCCCGACGGCATCCTCCAGCCGGGTGAGGGCGCGCTCGATCCGCTCGTCGTGGTCCGGTTCCTCGCCCATGGATCGATCCTGAGCGCTCGGCGCAGGCGAAGCATCGGGATCGTGCCTCGTTCCGCGGTGCCGGCTACCTCATCGAGTAGTTCGTGGTACCTCAGCCGCGTGAGTGCGACGATGGACACCGTGTCCCGACGTGTGTCCAGCGTTGAGATCGTCGGCCGGGCCGACGAGCTGGCGGTGGGCGACGCCACTCTCCGGCGGTTGCTCGACGGGGGTTCCGATGGGTCGGCGCAGGTTCTTCTGATCGCGGGCGAGGCCGGGATCGGGAAAACACGCCTGCTCGACGAGCTGCTCCGCAGGGCCGGCGACGCCGGCGCCGTGACCGTGTGCGGCCGCTGTGTCGAGCATGGCGGTGAGATCCGACCGCTCACCGCGGTGGCCGACATCCTGGCCGAGTTGGGCGCGGTGGAGGAGAGCGACGCCTCGATCGTCACGCCGGCCGAGGCGCTGGCCCGTCTCTTCGACCAAGCCCGGACGTCGTTGCGCGCGGCGTCGACGCACGGCCCCGTCGTCGTGGCGGTCGAGGACCTCCACTGGTCGGATCGGACCACGCGCGGCCTGCTGACCGAGTTGGCCCGTGCCCGTGGCCTCGGCCGCGTCCTCCTCATCGGCACCTACCGCAGCGACGAGCTTCACCGTCGCCATCCGCTTCTGCCCCTGCTGGCCGACCTCGAACACGCCGCCCGTCCGGAGCGGATCGACCTCGAACCTCTGGGCGAGAGCGACGTGGTCGAGTTGGCCGCGGCCATCCTCGACCAGTCGATCAGCGAAGAGCAGGGACGAGAGCTCGCCAGGCGGAGCGGCGGCAACCCGTTCTACGCCGAGGAGCTGCTGGCGGTCGACGACGCCGAGCGGGTCCCCGCCGGGGTCCACCACGTCATCCTGGCCCGTAGCCGGGGCCTCGAACCCGATGCCCTGGCTAGCCTTCAGGCGGCCTCCGTCCTGGCCCTGCCGATCGACCCGACCGTGCTCGAGGCCACGGCCGGGCTGGAGACCGATCGGTACCGACCCGCCGTCGACACCCTGTGCCGGGAGCGGTTCCTGATCGAGGACGAGGGTGGCTTCCGCTTCCGCCACGAGCTGGTGCGGGAGGTCTTCCTCGACGGGCTGCTCCCGGGCGAGCGGGCATCACTGTTCGCCCGCGCCGCGCAGGCCCTGGAATACCACCGTCCGGAGCGACTCGGCGAGATCGCCCGTCTCCACCTCAACGCGGCCCAGCTCCCGGAGGCCCTGCACGCCTCGGTCCAAGCCGCCGCCGCGGCCAGCGCCATCGGCGCCTCGGCCGAGGCCAGCGAGCACTACGGTCGGGCCATCGACCTGTGGGACCGGGTCGACGACCCCACCGATCGAACCGGCATCTCGCACCTGCGGCTGCTGCGCAGCGCGGCCGAGGCGGCCGACCTCGCCCGCGACTTCGATGTCGCCGTCGAGCTGGCCAGGCGGGCGATCGACGAGGCGGTCGCGGTTGGCGATCCGTTCGAGGAGGGGGGCGCTCTGTTCGAACTCTCCCGCTACCTGTGGGATGCCAGCGCGCCCGGCATGACCGAGGCCATCGAGCGAGCGATGGCGGTGCTCCCCCGGGAACCGCTGACCGTGGAGCGGATCCTGCTGGAGGTCCGGTCGGCGATGCGCCAGGCGTTCGCCGGCGAGCAGGCGGCGGCCGATCGCGCGTTGGAGGCTGCCGCGGAGGGGGCCGCCGAGCTGGGCGAGCGAGGGGTCGAGACCACCGCCCGGGCCCACGTCGGTTACCGCGCGAGCCATCCTCGGAGACGAGCCGGCCCTTGGCAACCTCTCCGCCGGGCTCCGCGTGGCGCGGTCGATCGACGACGGCTCGGCCGGCGTCTTGATCTTCATCAACCTCTCCAACATCCTCATCCACCTGGGTCGGTTCCGGGAGGCAGCCGAGCTGTACGACGAGGGGGTGGCGTTCGCCGAGCGCCACGGTGTCGCCGACACCCGCGGCATCGTGTTCGAGGGCAACGTGCTCATCGCCCTGGAGGCGCTGGGACGGTGGGAGGCGGCCGGCGCGGTGATGCACAACATCGGGCGACGGCTCAGTCCCGAGACCATGCATCGCTGGGCGTCGGCGTTCTTCGGGTGGACCCAGATCCAGATCTATCGAGGCCACTACGCCGAGGTGGCGTCGAGCTACCGGCGAGCTCTCGAGATGTCGCAGACCGGCTACTACGGCGATGACCAGCTTTCCGCGGGCACCGGTCTGATCGAGCTCGCCGCCGTCGGGGCGGTGGACCCCGTCGAGCCGACAACCGTCGATGGGTGGCTCGACGACCTGCAACCCGACGCGGCCTCGTTCGGAGCCCGGTTGGTGGCCACGGCCGCCCGTCACCTCGTCCCACCGCCGAGCGCGCCGAGCACGGCCCGATGATCGACACGGTCCGCCGTTGGATCGACCGCGTCCAGCGGACCACGGACGAGTACGTCCAGGTGCCTCCAGTGCTCACCGCCTGGCTCGACCAGGCCCGGGCCGAGGTGGCCGAGGCCACCGGCGACCTCGTCCCTGAGCGCTGGGCCGGCCTCGTGTCGGTCTGGGACGAGCTCGGCTGCCGGTTCTTCGCCGCCGGGGCCCGATACCGGCAGGCCGACGCCCTGCTCCGCGCGGGCGGCGGAAGGCTGGCGGGCGACCGGGCCGAGGCGACCCGCCTCCTGGCCGCGGCCGGACGGACCGCCGCCGAGCTCGGCGCCGAGCCCCTCTGCCGCGACGTCGCGGACCTCACCCGCCGGGCTCGGCTGCGCCTCGGCGACGAGTCCCCCGAGACCCCGCCGGCGCCGACCGCGTCGTCACCGTTCGGCCTCACCGACCGAGAGCTCGACGTGCTCCGTCTCGTCAACGACGGCCGGTCGAACGGCGAGATCGGAACCCAGCTGTTCATCAGCACCAAGACGGCCAGCGTCCACGTGTCCAACATCCTGCGCAAGCTCGGGGCGTCCAACCGGATCGAGGCCGCCGCGATCGCCCGTCGCCATCAGCTCCTCGGTCGGTGACGCGACCCGCACCAGCCGGCGTCAGCAGGGGATCTCGGGGGAGTCCTCCCCATTTCGCCGCACCGGCTCCGTCCGTACGTTGGACCTCGACCTCCTGAGGTCACCCTCTGATGCGCAGTGGTTGCGTGATCAATCTCGAAATGAAGGAGAACCAACATGGCTCGGCTCGGCGCTGACCCTGAACAGCTGGATCAGCTTTCCCGCAAGTTCGAACAAGAAGCACAGCAGATCTCGCAGGCGACCCAGCAGATCTCGAGCCAGGTGCAGAGCACCTGGTGGGAGGGCCCTGACTCGGACCGCTTCAAGAGTGAGTGGAACAGCCAGTACGCCGCTCAGCTCCGCCGGATCGCCGAGGCCCTCCGGGAGGTCGGCCAGACCGTCCGCCGGCAGGCCGCCCAGCAGCGTCAGACGTCCAGCGCCTGACCCCGTCCTGACGCAACCACGCGTGCGTCTGAACCCCCCGTGCGGTCGTCCGGTGCATCGGCACCGGACGACCGGCGCGTCGTACCTCGATGATCAACCCGCTCGACCCTAGGACGCCTTGAGACATGGCCAAGCTCGGAGCAGATGTCGACCAGTTGGACGCTCTGTCGCGCCGCTTCGGCAGCGAGGCCGGGCGTCTCGACGGTGCCGCCGCCACGATCACCGCGCTGGTGAGAGGGGTCGGCTGGATCGGGCCGGACGCTGATCGCTTCCGCGCCGACTGGTCCGGCACCCTTCGCCCGCGCCTGAGCAGCATCGCCGAGGTCCTGCGCGACCAGGGGCAGGCGCTCACCGACCAGGCGCGCCAACAGCGCCAGGCCAGCGATGGCGCCGATGTCGCATGTGCTCCCGGTGCACCGGGTTCGCCCGGTCCGGGTGTGGGCGCACCGAGCCTGCCGGATGACCGGGTCACCCGCTCGGAGTTCATTCAGGTCGACGGACAGCTCGGTGTCGGCCCGGTCCAGGCCCGGGTGTACGGCAGCTACCTGATCGAGTATCTCGCCAACGGCGACATCAGGGTCACCGAGATCCTCGGCGCGCAGGGCGGCGTCGGCGCCGACAGCCCCGGCGCCCGAGCCGACCTCGATCTCGGTTCGACGGAGTACCGCGGCGGCGCGATGGCCGGTGCGGCGGCACTCGCCGGCTTGCAGCAGGGTCGCACGTGGGAGATCCCGCCCGACGAGCTCGACCAGCTGCTCGTCGGGATCGGCATGGAGCGGTTCGGCGTCCCCGATCTGGTCCGCGAGGGCGCGGACGGGGGGACGGACCTCGTCGACGTGCTCACTCCGGACGACTTCAACGTGAGCGTGCCGTTCACCGACATCGGCGTCGGCGGAAACCTGCCGTTCGACGAGATCAACCGGTTCGTCGACCGCTACGTCAACTACGACATGCCCGCGCCCACCCGTGAGGGAGTCGACCTGACGCTCTCCGGGAGTGCCTACGCCGAGCTCGGCCTCGGCCCGAGTGGCGTGGTCGGTTCGGGCCGCGCCGAAGCGGAGCTCGACATCGAGGTCGGAGCCTTCCGCGAGTCCGACGGCGACATCGGTGTCCGTTACTCGCAGTCCGGCTCGGTCAGCGGCGAGATCGACACCCCGCTCGTCGAGCTCCCCGGGCTCTTCGACCACCCGAGTGGGAGCCTCGAAGGCAGCCAGACCGTCGAGTTCATCTTCGACGACGAGGGCCGTCCCTCACAGCTGATGATCGAGCAGCGGTACGGCACGGGGGACAACCAGACCCTGCAGACGGCGACGATCGACATCGACAGCGGGCAACTCCAGGACGACGCGATCGCGATCCGCGACGCGATCACGCACCCGTCGGCCGACAACCTGAATCGGGTCGCCCAGATCGACGTCGGGTCGTGGGCGGACAACGTCGAGTACACCGAGGCCGACTTGGCGGTGGGTGGCGAGGACTACGGAGCCGGTGTCGGCGTCTCGGGGATCCCCGGACTGATCGAGGGTTCGGCCGACCTGCGGGTCGAGCATCAGTCCGTCGACTACGACTACCGGGGAGGCAACCGATGATGGCGTTCGACCCCGCGCTGGTCTGCCTCATGTACTTCGACGACGTCGAGCTCGCCGGGGTCGACTGGCAGCCCGGGCCCGAGCAGGCCGCGGGAATCGCGCGGCAGTGGGTGGCCGGCACCGGAGAGACGTTGACGGTGTTCCGGCCCGAACCTCGATCCGCCGACGACCTCCTGGCGGCCGACGTCGCCGCGCTGCTCGCGGGAGGCACGTTCCGTCCCGGCATCCCGGTGCGTGAGGGCCACCGGCTGCGCGGGGAGATCACGGCGGACGCCCCCGCCGGCCCCGCCTGGCTGGATGTCGCCGCCGTCGACGGCCGCGAAGGCGCGACGCGGATCACCCTCCAGCGCCCCTTGCCCGAAGAGCCCTCCCACCCCGAGATGAGGTCATCATGAGCGACAAGTCCAGCCCCGCCGTCGGCCCGATGAACATCGAGGAGCTGCTCGGCGACGAGCCGGCCCCAGCCAACGTGGTCGTGCGCTTCCCGTCACCGCACTTCCCCGCGCCTCCTGCGTTCCAGGTGGCCGTCCCTGCGCAGTGGCAGGCGGTCCCGGTTCCGGAGGCCGAGATGGCGCTGCGTGATCCCGATGCCGTGGACGGCTTCCACCCCAACGTCGTCGTCCGGGTCCGCCGCGTCGCCGCCCTCGAGGCCGTCACCGACGAGCTCCTCCACTCGGCGCTGCACCAGCCCGCCGACGGCTCGGGCCTGGAGATCGTCGACCAGGAGGTGCGCGCCGACCTCGACACGCCGGCCCGATGGCTGCTCGTCCGCTTCCGCGGTCCGCAGGGGCAGCTGCTCCTCGCCCGTCACCTCCTGGTGTACGTGCCGACCACGGAGCACGTCGCCAGCATCGTGACCGTCGTCGGGACGTTCCCCGCCTCGGCGGCCGCCGAGCTCGGACCGCGCATGGACCGCATCGTCGGCTCGCTGCGCCTGGCCCTCGACCCGAACAGGAGCTGACGATGGCTCGACTCGGCGCAGACGTCGAGCAGCTCGACCGCCTGGCTCGCACGTTCGAGACCGAAGCGACGCGGATCGACCGGTCGGCGTCGACGCTGCGGTCGCTCGTCACCGGCGTGACGTGGATGGGTCCCGACGCCGGGCAGTTCCGGGGGCAGTTCAACCAGTCGATGTCCCCCCAGCTCGCGGCCATCGCCCGGGCCCTGCACGCCGAGGCCCGCCAGCTCAGCCAGCAGGCGTCCCAGCAGCGGCAGGCGAGCTCGACCGGCGGAGGTGTCGGCGGCGGAGTCGGCGGCGGCGGGGGAGGCGGCGGCTCATGGGGCGGTGGTGGAGCCGGGGCCGGCGGTCCCTGGTCGTTCGGTGCCGGGAGCGAGAGCTTCACCGGCGCCCGGGCCGGAGGCGGCGAGGCGTTCGCCGGCGCCGAGTGGCGGGGTGAGTACACCGCCGGCTACGGCGACGTGTTCTCGACCCGCGGCTGGGCCGAGGGCCAGGCCGGTGCCGGTGCCGAGGGCTCGGCCGACTTCACGGCCGGAGACGGGCGGGTCGCCGGCGAGGCCGAGGGCTCGGCGTTCGCCGGCCTTCGGGGCGAGGTTGGCCAGCACACCTCGTTGTTCGGCGGCGCCGTGCAGAGCGAGAGCACGCTCGGGGGCCTGGTGGGGGCCGAGGCGGAAGGGAGTGGCTCCTTCCACGCCGGCTTGGACGGGATCGGAGCGGAGGCGGAAGGGCGCGCCTTCGCCGGTGCCCGGGCGGACTACGAGTCGAGCACGTCGCTGTTCGGCGACTTCGCCGGGATGAACTCCGAGGCGTACGCCGAGGCCGGCGCATGGGCCGAGGGCGACGCACGGGTCGAAGTCGGTCCGGGCCAGTTCGGCGCCGGGGGCGGCTTCGACGTCGGAGCCGGCGCGCGGGCGGGCATCGACGCCGAGACCAGCATCTTCGGAGGCAACGTGACCACGTCGGGTGGCGTCGGCGTGCGCACGGGGGTGTCGGCGGGCGTGTCGGGGTCAGCCGACTTCGGCATCGACCGCGTCGGCGCCGAGGTCGACGTCGGAGCCGCGCTCGGGCTCGGCTTCGACGCCAACCTGGGGTTCGGGTTCTCGCCGAGCGGCTTGGCCTCCGACGCCGCCGGGGTGGCCAGTGATGTCGCCGGCGGCGCCCGTGACGTGGCCGACGACCTGCCGCTCGTCGGCGGCCTGTTCCGCTGACCCGTCGCCGGCGTCAGTCCGGTTCCGGCGGGAGCCGGCCGAGCTGGCCGGCGGAGATCAGTCCTGACTCGATGGCGTGCTCGACGAGCCGGCGGCGCCGGTCCGTGGCGAGCTGGTCGATCGAACCGCGCAGCCCGCCGACGCCGAGCTTGGTGAACCGGTTGCAGAGGTTGTCGAGCTTGCGGTTGAACTTGGTGATCGACCAGCCCAGCCGGCGGGCGACGGCGCGGTTGGCGGGCAGCTCCTCCTTGCTGTGCGGGTCGCGCAGCGTCGACTCGGCGAGGGCGAGGAGCAGCAGCCGTTGTTCGTCCGTGAGCGGCACGTCGCTGAGGCCGATGGTGTCGGTGAACTCGTCGTCCCACGCGGCCTCGCCATCCTCGTCGTCGTCATCCTCCTCCTCGTCCTCGCGGTCGGGGACGCGGAGGCCGATCTCGTAGTCGGTGATGCCGGCGCGGAAGCGGACGATCGAGTTCGGGAACGACAATGCGATCTCACTCCCCGGCGCGAGCACGACGTTGGACCGCGAGTCGGCGTCTGCGATCTGCATCGAGATCGCCCCGCCCTCGTTGCTCAACCACCACTGTTCCCCGCGTGCCCACAGCCGTCCGAGCACCCGGTGGAGGTGGGGGTTGTCGTCGATGCGCAGGTCGCCGGCCCGGCCGAAGGTGAGCTCGTCGCTCGTCTCGACCGAGGTCACCTCGCCGCAGTAGTCGACGTGGAGGCGGAGGTCGCTCTTCATGACCCGTCGCGGCCGACGACGGTGAACGAGCGGGACCCGAAGTACACCGTCGCCCCGGGTTCGAGCAGCTGGGCCCGGCCGGCCTGGAGGGCGGTCACCTGCCCGCCGGGGTGGGGGACGACGAACGTGCCGTTGGTGGAGCCGCAGTCGGCGACCAGCACGTCCCACCCCTGGAAGCGGATCTCGACGTGGCTGCGGGACACCTTGTCGCCGAGGACCTTGACCGGGCGCAACCCGGCCCGTTCCGGGTGGCTGTCCCGGTCGGGGTTGCGGCCGACGAGCAGCTCGTGGTCGAGCTCGGCGATCGAGCCGTCGTCGAACTCGAGGTGGCCCAGGCTCGGGCGCGGGACGTGGACGACGGCCGACGTCCCCGGGGAGAGGAACTGCCCGCACACCGCGCACGAGGCGACGACGGGCGGGTTCGGGTGGCCGTCGGGGCACAGCTTGGCGTCGACGAGCGACCCCCGCTCGGGCGACCGCTCGGCGGCGGTGTCGCCGGTGCGTATGACCTCGTCGAGCAACTCCCCGGGTGCTGGCGGGGGCAGCGTGATGTCGTCGTCCAGCGATTCCGGTTCGTCGTCATAGTCGTCGTCGTCGGATGCCGTCGCCGACGGCGGTGTCGGCGCCTCGACATCGACGGATTGTTCGTGGACCGGTCGGCCGTCGGCCCCCATCGCCGCGGCTTGGATCGCGGCGAGCGCGGCGGCCGGGTCGTCGCCGGCGATCTCCGGCGCCGGCGGGGGCGTCGGTGGCCGGCTCACGCTGGTCGTCGGGTCCGCTTCCGGTTCCGCCGCCGGCTCGTCCTCGGTCGATTCGCGTTCGGCCGGTTCGATCTCCACTGCGGCGGTCGTCGTGTCCACTGCCGGCACCACGGGGGCGGTGGCGGCGACCAGCTCGAGGCGGAACGCTCCCGCCAGCGCCACGCCGGCGGTGAGATCGGTGGCCGGGTCGACCGTGACCTCGCCCTCACCGACGGTGATCACCGCCGTGGTGTCGACGGTCAGTGAGTGCTCGACCCACGTGCGCGACCCGGCGCCGGTGAGCATCGGCAGGCTCGGCTGGTCGGTCTCGACGGCCACCGAACCGAAGGCCATGACCCGCACCGTCGGTCCCCAGCCCACGGCGGCGTACGGCGCGACCTCGAAGCCGGCGGCGACGGTCGCCGATGCCAGCGCCTGCAGTTCGCCGCCCTCGGGTCCGTTGGTGAACGCCTCGACGAGGCGTTCGTCGCGCTCCGGCAGGTAGAGCAGCGCGTCGCCCCGACGGGCCACGATGCCGCTGCCGGGCGCGAGGCGGACCGTGACGCGCATCTCAGGGCGCCCCGATCCCGACGACCACGGCGGTGGCGTTGTCGCGGCCGCCCGCCTCGTCGGCTTGGGAAACCAGGTGCTCGGCGGCGAGCCGGCACTCCGGTAAGGAGAGCGCGGCCCGCAGTTGGTCGTCGTCGAGCTGGCGGTGGACCCCGTCGGTGCACAGCAGGAGCCGGTCGCCGGTACGAACGGGAACCGCCAGCACGTCGACCCGGAGCGCCTCGTGCTCGAGGCCGATGAAGGAGGTGAGCCCGTGCAAGGCCACGCCGCGCTCACGGTACTCCCGGATGTCCAGGCCGGCCGCCAGGAGTTCCGAGCGCACGTTGTGGTCGTTGGTGAGGACGTCGAGGCGGCTGCGGGCGTCCGGGGAGGTGAGGCGATAGGCGCGGGAGTCGCCGACGTGGACGACCGTGGCCACCGGGCCGCCGACGATCGCGGCGAGTAGGGTCGTCCCCAGGCGCTCGACCCCGCGCTCTTGCCCGATCCTGACCACGTCGGCGTTGACCGACGCGACGGTTCGGCGCCAGTCAGGATGCTCGCCGGCCGACTCCAGCCGGGCGAGGAAGCGGTCGATCGCGGTCCGTGCCGCCAGCGCACCACCGCCACGGCCGCCCATCCCGTCGGCGACGACGAACGTGTCGGCGCGCCGGCCCCACGCATCCTCGTTGACCTGGCGGCGGACGCCGGGGGAAGTGGCGGCGCCCCAGTCCGCCACCGCGAGCGCGGATTCCGCCAGCGCGGCGGTGAGCTCGGCGATCACCTCGGCGTTGCCGGTGGGCGTGGTGTCGTCGTCGTCGAGCTGGCACGTCATGGCGCGGCCGTAGTCGTGGTCGCCCGGCGGCGGCGTCGGCGCTCGGTGGTGTCGGGCTCTCGATTCCGCCGTCGTCGCCGCTCGGTCGTTGTCGGGGCGGCCGTGGTCGTCGGAGCCACCGTGGTGGTCGTCGTGGGGACGGTGGTGGTCGTCGATGGGAGGGTGGTCGTGGACGGAACGGCGGTGGTCGCCGGGATCGAGGTCGGTGGCGTGTCGGGAGCAGAGGAGTCGACAGCCACGGGAGCACCGCCGCCGGCTGTCGTCGGGCCCGGATCGTCGTCACCGTCGCCGCCCCCGAAGACGGCAACCGCGCCTGCGGCGACCAGCCCGATGATGACACCGGCGCCGACGATGACGAGCGGAAGGCGGGAGCGGCGGGCGCCGGACGGCGCGACGCCCTCTGGCCGCCGGGACGTGGGGAGGCGGCCGGGGGGCTGCCACCGTCCCGGCGGAGTCGCCGCGGGCGGGCTCGGAGTGGTGGTGGGCGGGGGCAGGGGGGCGACGACCGGCGGCGGGGGTGGTGGAGACGGGGACGACGCCGGTGGGGGCGGCGGGGGCTCGTCGGCCGCCGGCGCCGAGCCCGTGGCGGCGCGGATCGCGGCGATCACGTCGTCGTCCGCCTGGACCGTGACGTCGTCGTCCGCCGCCGTGTCCCAGTGGAGCTCGCGGAGCAACTCCTCGTCGCCGGGGACGGTGACGTCGTCCTCGTCGTCGTTGGTCACGCCGACGCCTCGACCGTCACGGATTCGGGTGCAGTTGTTCTCGACTGTTGAGAAGAACTGCGCCCAGATCGGCCGGTGCGAAGGATCGCGCCCAGATTCACGGGCGGGAACCGCTCTTGACCTCGTCGCGGAGCAGCGGACGGGGGTCGAGGCGCATGCGCAGCCGCTGGGCCGCGCTGCGGCGCTGGCGCAACTCGGTGGTCACCCGGTCGCTGCACGTCCACGCCCGCTCGACGTGGGCCGGCCCGGGGGGCTCGGAGGCGTAGGCGGCCCGGTCGACCTCGTCGGCGAGGCGGCGCATGTCGGACTCCAGTTCGGCGAGGTCACCGGCGGTGGCGTAGGTGCCGACGGCCTCCTGAGGAGTCCTCCGCTGCGGTTTCGCCAGCCCGGTCTCGGTGCACCGATCGACCGCCTCGGCCCACGCCCCGGCGACCCGCGCCGTGGTCGACCCGTGGAGCCGGCGCCGGCGCCGCCGCAGCAGCTTCCACGTCACCACCACCCCGGCGAACAGGACGAGCAGGAGGAGCGGGACCCCGGCCGCGCCGATCGCCACCCACGTAGCGACGCCGATGCCGCTCGAACGGTCGAACTCGTGGGCGATCGGCTCGAACGACTCCTCGTTCTCGACCTCGTCGTCCTCCTGGCGGGGCGGCGGCACCTCCGGCGGCGGCGGTGGCGGCGGGGGCGGGTTGGGCACGGCGATCTGTTCGGTCGTCTTGCCCTGGGTCTCGGGGTCCGGGGTGCGCGAGCGGTCCGGCGTCACGTCGACGGGCACCCACCCGAGCTCGCCGGCATCGAGCTCGACCCATGCCGCGACGTCGCCGGCCATGACCTCGGCATGGCCGTTGCGCCACCGCTCGGCCGGCACCCGGTAGCCGACGACCACTCGCGTCGGCAGCTCGGCGACCCGGGCGATGACGGCGGCGGCAGCGGCGTACTGCTCCTCGTAGCCGACGATCCGGGTCGGGTCACTGAGCATCTCGGCGATCCGGGCGTAGGAGTGGCCGGGCGGGGTCTCCGGGGTCACGTCGTAGAAGCCCTGTTCGACCAACTGGTCGCGGATCGCGGCCATCTGCTCCCAGCCGGTCTGCTTCCCCTCGACGAGGTCGGCGGCGAGGTAGAGGACGGGCGGCGGCAGCAGCTCGAGCTCCTCGCTCCGGTCGACCGGCGTGATCCGGCCCGCCTCGAGCTCGGCCTCAGTGAGCGCCGGGGCCACCGCCGACGTGACCTCGTAGGTGAAGTCGTTGGCCAGGCCCCCAGGCAGGGCGACGGTGCCCGTGCCGAGGTTCATCCGCGGGTCGGGATCGCCGGTGAACGACAGCCGCAGCGGGGTCCCCGCCGTGGGCAGGAAGAACCCGCCGAGGTCGCGGACCTCGACGGTGTGCTCGACGGTCCGAACCCCCTCCGGCACGTCGCGATCGAGCTCGGGGAGCTGGGTGTCCACCGGCACGAACTCCGCCGCGGCGGCGTGGCGGTCGGGATCGGCGACGGTCCAGACCACGCCGTCGTAGTCGGTGAGGACGGCGACGGGCCAGCGGTCGACCTCCTCGCCGGTGACAGTGAACACGACGTCTTCGCGGCGGTCGTCCTTCAGTGAGGCCTTGAGCTGCACCAGCGGACTCGGCACGGCGAGCGGGTCGAACGGCGGCACTTGGTAGCGCCGCAGGTCGAAGCGGTCGTGCGCCTCGGCGAGCGGCAGCCGGGGCCCGACCACGGGCGCCGCCACGACGGCGCCGACGACCAGCACGGCGCCGAGCACCAGCCGGCGGCGGTTCGTCGACACCGCGGCGGCGTCGAACTCGTCGTCCGTGGCGCTGACCGTCGCCCGCCGGCCCAGCCGTTGAGAGACCGTGATCAGGGCGAGCGTGCCGGCGAGGATGCCCGCCCCCTGGGCCAGGGCGAGCCAGCGCTCCTCGATCGTGAACAGCAGACTCAGGGCGAGCGCCAGGATCGGGCCGATCGCCGGCAGGCCCGGCCGCCGGGTGTGGCGGGCGACCTCACCCCCGATCGCCGCCGCCAGCCACGCGACGGTGAACGGCAGCGCCCGCAGTTCGCCCGTGATGTCGGCCGGTGGCGCCGCCGAGAGCAGGTCGGCCCACCCGTCGACCAGCCCCCGGGCGAAGTCGGCGTAGGCGCCTGGCGTGGGGACCCCGCCGACGGCCACGCCGCCGAGGACCATGAACGCGACCGCCGAGAGAGCGACGCTCTCACCGATCAGCAGCCGCCGCTGACGGGCGAACAGCACGACCGCCGACGCGCCGAGGGTGCCGATGGCGGCGGCGCTGACGAAGCTCCAGCCCGACAGCGTGCTGCGGAAGCCGAGCGCCGCCACCATCGACATCGCCGCGACGATCGCCACCGCGATGGCGACGTACGCGCCGATGATGCGGCGGGGCCGCTCGTTCATCGCACCACCTGCGCCCACGCCGCCTGGAACTGCTCCAGCGAGTCGACGTCGATCACCTTCGCCCCGGGGAGGTGACCGGGGATGCGGTCGCCCTTCGGCCAGACCCGGACCAGGATCACCCGCGCCGACCGGCGGGCGATCGTCGCCGTCAGCACGAAGCGGTCCGTCGGGACATTGCCCGTGATCACCACGAGCGCCGACGTGGCCTGCTCACCGCGCAGGGCGTGCAGCGCCGAGTCCGTGACGTCGGTGCCGGCGACCTCGACGGCGAGGGTGAGCCGGTCGAGCAGGTCGTTGCGCCCGGCCGGCCGGTTCTGCCCCATCACCGCCTCGCGGTCGAGCCACACGGCCACCGGTTGGTCGGCCATGAGCGACGACACGCCGAGGGAGGCGGCGATCTCGATCGCGGTGTCGAAGCCGGCGGCGTCGACGTACGACTCGATGTTGGTGTCGACGACCGCGGTCACGTTGGGGCGGCGGTTGTCGACGTAGTGACGCACCATCAACGTGCCCGTGCGGGCCGACGACATCCAGTGGATGTGGCGGTGGTCGTCGCCGAGCTCGTACTCGCGCAGGGCGTGGAAGGCGACGTCGCCGGCCGGCGAGGCGTCCGACGTCGGGCCCTCGAGGTCCTTGGCGTACCCGACGGGCAGCGGGCGCAGGGCGACGGTGCGGGGATGCACCCACAGCGTCTGCGTTCCGGTCTGCACGATCTCCCGCCGCATCAGGTTGACGAGGTCGCTCTTGACGATGAGCGCCGGGCCGACGGTGACGACGCCGCGCCGGGTGGTGGGCAGCGGGTAGACCGCCTCGGTGGCCCGCCCCGCACCGAGCGGCGGGATGTCGAGGCGCAACGGGCGCCCGGCGACGTGCTCCTCGATGGTGCGCGACGCCACCGGCGTGCGGCGGGGGTTGGTGACCCGGACGACGGCGATGGCCCGGTCGCCGACGGTCACCCGGTCCGGGTCCAGCGAGCGTTCGACGTCGAGGGTGAGCCGGCCGACGACGAAGGGGATCGCGGCGAGGAGCACGATCAGGCAGCCGGCGGCGACGACCATCAGCTCGACCCACCCCAGCAGCCACCCGCCGACGTAGGCGGCGGCGCCGAGGAGCAGGACCGTCCACCCACTGGCGGTGAGCGGGAGCCGTCGCAGCAAGCTCATCGCGAACCCGTCAGCTCGCCCTCATCGCGGCCGGCAGCTCGACGCGGTCGATGATCTGCTCGACCAGCTCGGCGGCGTCGACGCGGGCCAGCTCGGCCTCCGGGGTGAGCAGCATCCGGTGGCCCATGACGGCCGGGGCGACCACGCGCACGTCGTCGGCGGTCACGAACGGGCGGGCCTGGGCGGCGGCGAGCGCCCGGGCGGTGCGGACCAGCCCGACCGCGCCACGCGTCGACACGCCGAGCCGCAGCTCGGGGAGGTTGCGGGTGGCCGCGCACAGGCGCACGACGTAGCTGCGGATCGAGTCCTCGACATGGACGTGCTCGGCGACCTCGACCATGTTGCGCACGTCGGACGTCGACATGACCGGGGTGAGACCCTCGGGGCGGAGGCCCTCGGCGAGCATGCGCAGCACCTCGACCTCGTGGTCGTGGTCCGGATAACCGAGGGTCGTGCGCATCAGGAAGCGGTCGAGTTGGGCCTCGGGGAGCCGGTACGTGCCCTCCTGCTCGACCGGGTTCTGCGTGGCGAGCACCACGAACGGTCGGGGCACGTCGTAGCCGACGCCGTCGACGGTGACGTGGCGCTCCTCCATCACCTCGAGCAGCGCCGCCTGCGTCTTCGGCGACGCCCGGTTGATCTCGTCGGCGAGCACGACGTTGGCGAACACCGCGCCGCGGCGGAAGTCGAAGCTCCCCTGGGACTGGTTGTACACGAGCCCGCCGGTGACGTCGGAGGGGAGCAGGTCGGGCGTGAACTGGATCCGGCTCCACGTGCCCTTCACGGAGTGGGCGATGGCCTTGGCGAGCGACGTCTTGCCGGTACCGGGGACGTCGTCGACCAGCAGGTGGCCTTCGCTGAAGAGGCACACCAGGCCGAGGGCGATCTGGTCGCGCTTGCCCTTGATGACCCGCTCGACGTTCTCGAGCAGGGCGTTGAACCAGTGGCTGAACCACTCGGCCTGTTGGTCGGTTGCGGGTTGCATCGGGTGCTGCTTTCTCGCGGGAATCGATGGGGTCAGGAACCGAACTGGCGGTGCGGGCCCTCGTGGCCGCCGGGTTCGAGGCGGACCCAGAAGGTCCGGTCGGGGTAGCCGAAGTAGCAGACGTCGCCCGCGCTCAGGTCCCCGTTGTTGCCGTGGGCGGTCGCATAGCTGGTGAACTGGTCGGCGCGGCCGTTGACGTTGTCCCAGCACGTGATGGCGTACTGCTGCCCCGGGGTGAGCCCGGTGGCGGTGACGTTGATCCAGCGGCAGTACTGCGAGCTGCAGCCTTGTTCACCCTGGGCCGACCGGCCCTTGCTCCAGTTCACGCTGGCCGGGCGATCGGGCTCGGCGTACTCCCAGCCGCTGTACGGGCCGCAGCCGACGTCGTTGCAGGCCTGCACACGGACGCCGTAGCGCTGGTTGTTGGTGAGGCCGTCGAACACGTAGGAGCGTCCGCTCGTCGTCGGGTCGCCGCCGGGATCGATGTCGAGGTGGTAGTGGGTGATCGGCTTGCCGTTCTCGGCGGGCGCGGACCACGAGGCGGAGATGCGGGCGTCGCCGGCGTTCAGGCCGAGCCCCCCGACCTGGCTCGGCGGGCCGGGCGTGGTCGCGCTCACCGAGTTCGCCGCCGTCCCGGCGCCGACGTCGTTCACGGCGCGGACCTGGAACGAGTACGTCGTGCTGTTGGCGAGCCCGCTGCGGGTCGTGAAGTTGGTGTTGCCGACGTTCTCCCACGCGCCGCCGTTCACCGACAGCTCGTAGTGGGCGATCTGGCTGCCGTTGTCGTTCGGCCGGTTCCACTCGAGGTACACCCGTCCGATGTCGGGCACGGCCCGGGTGACGGTCGTCGGGAACGGCGGCCCGGCTGGGATCACGGTGTTCGACGGTGCGCTCGCCTGGCTGTTGCCCACCTCGTTGGTCGCCGTGACGGTGAAGTTGTACTGCGTGCCGTTGGTCAGGCCGGCGAAGGTCGCCGAGGTCGCGTTGCCGCCCACGCTCATCGATGCGCCCTGGCTGTTGGTGATCGTGTAGCCGGTGATCGCGCACCCCTGCGGATTGGGTGCAGTCCACGTCACGGCGGCCGACTGGTCGCCCCGGACGGCCGACACGCCCGGAACCTGGTCGGGGACACCGCAGGGGACGACCGGCGTGGAGGCGGCCGACTGCGGGCCCCAGCCGCCGCGGTTGCGCGCCCGCACGGTGAAGCTCTGCGGCTCGCCGTTGGGCAGGTTGGACCACTGCAGCGACGTCCCGGTGGTGGTGTTCGAGGCGCCGGTGCTCTGGATGCGCACCTCGTACTCGATGATCGAGTCGCCGCCGTTGTCCGGTGGAACCCACGACACCAGGATCGTCTTGTCGCCCCGCTGCCCGACCGGCCCCGACGGGGTCGACGGGGCGCGCAGCGGGTGCTCCGGCGCCGACGCTGAGCTCCACTGGCCCTCGCCCTTGGCGTTCACGGCGCGGACCAGGAACGTGTACTCGGTCCCGTTCGCCAGCCCCGGCCAGGTGTAGCTCGTGCCGTTGCCGAGCCGCTGGACGTTCGACGTGCCGCCGCCGATCTGGAGGTCGTAGTTGGTGATCGCGCTGCCCTCGTTCGCCGGCGGGTTCCACGACACGATCAGCGCGCCGTCGGCGAACTGCACCGTCGGCGCGGCCGGACGGCCGGGCTCGATGTCGGGCGTGACCACTGGCGACGGTCCGCTCCAGTCGCTCCACCCGGCGCTGTTGTGCGCCCGCACGCTGAACTGGACCGCCTGGCCGTTGGGGAGTCCGCTCCACGTGAAGCCGGTCGTGTTGCCGATCGACTGGCCTCCGCCGTCGCCGATGCGGATCTCGTAGTCGTCGATCGGGGCGCCGTTGGCCGCCGGGGCGGCCCAGGAGACCGTAGCGGTGGCGTTCCCGGCGACGGCCGTCGGCGACCCCGGTGCCGAGGGCCGGCCGATCACGTTGACCGTCACCTGGGCCTCGGACTCCCGCTCGGGGAGGTTCGACGCGTCGCCGACCCGGTACTGGAACGTGGTCGTCCCGAAGAAGTCGCTGTTCGGGGTGAACGTCACCTGCCGTCCGTTGGTGCTCGCCGTGCCGCCGTTGGCCGCCCCGGTCGAGGTGACGGTGAGCCCCTGGGCCAGCGGGTCGATGTCGTTGGTGAGGACGGGGATCGTCACCGGCGTCGCCTGGTTCGTCGTCGCGGTGTCCGGCCGGGCCTGCGGCGGCGGCGCGTCGGGGGCGGCGACCGTGAGGGTGACGGTGGCGCCCGCCGACTCTCCGGCCGAGTCGGTGACGGTGTAGTCGAACGAGTCGGTCTGTCCCGCCTGGTCGAGCCGGGCGGTGGCGGTGACCGTCGCCCCGTCGGCGCGCAGCCGCACCACGCCGCCCGCCGCCGATGTGGTCGCGAACTGGAGCGTGTCGCCGGGGTCGGGATCGGTGACGAGGGCGGACAGGTCGATGTTGGTCGCCCGGCCGGCGTGCACCTCGATCTCCGTCCCCGTCGCCGTCGGCGGGCGGTTGCTCGGCGGGAGCACGTTCACCGTGACCGCCCCGGCGACGACGTGGCCCTCCTGGTCGTCGGCCGTGTAGGAGAACGTCGCCCGGCCGGCGAACTGGTCGTCGGGGTCGAAGCTCACTTGCAGCTCGCCAGGGCCGTTGGTGCTCGTCCGGGCGGCGCCGCCGCGCTGGCCGTCGCAGCAGACGAAGTACAACGTGTCGCCGTCAGGGTCGGAGGCCTGGGCACCGAGGTCGAGCGTGATCGGCTCGTTCGCCGGTGTCTCGACCGTAAGCGGATCGACGGTGGGGGCACGGTTGTCGACCACGAGCACAGCCAGCTCGGCGCTGTCGGTGAGCCCGGCCGGGTCGGTGACGGTGTACCGGTGGCGGCTCGAGCGGGGACCGGCCGTGAGCGTCAGAGTCCCCCCGTCGAGCTGGAGCGCGGGGTCGGTCGACGACACGGTCAGCTCGGCCGGGTTGCCGTCGGGGTCGAGGTCGTTGGTGAGCAGGTCGATCTGCACGGTGTCCCCCGGGCTGACCGGTCCGACCTGGTCATCGACGGCGATCGGGGCGACCGGGTCGGTCGACGGGATGACGACGACCTCGACCGTCGCCGACGCCGTTCCGCCCCGTCCGTCGTCGATCGAGTAGGTGAAAGCGAGCTCGTCGGGCTGGCTGCCGGCGCCCGGGGCCTGCGTCGACCGTGCCGGCGGGGTGAACTCCACCGCTCCGCCGCCGTCGACGACCGCGGTCGCGCCGCGGGACGGCGTGCTGACCTGGGTGACGAGGATCCGGTCGCCGTCGGGGTCGGAGTCGTTGGCGAGGACGTCGAGGACCAGCGGCGCGCTCCCGGCGACGACCTCGATCCGGTCGTCGAACGCCTCGGGGGCGCGGTTCTGGGCGGCCAGCGGCATCACCCCGACGAGCACCTCGCCGATGGCGATCTCGCCGTTGGCGTCGACGAGCGCATAGGAGAAGCGGTCGGTGCCGGCGAAGGTGTCGCTCGGGGTGTAGACGATCGCGCCGCTGTCGACGCGAGCCGTGCCCCCGCTCGGCTGGGTGCGCACGTTCTGCACGGCGATGATGTCGCCGTCCGGGTCGCTGTCGTTGGCGATCACCTCGATCCCGATCGGCACCCCGCTGCGGGTGCGGGCGAGGTCGGTGCGGGCGATCGGCGGGCGGTTGACCTCGTCGGCGGGGACGATGCGCACCTCGATGAACGCGCTCGCCTGGTTGCCCCCCACGTCGGCGACGGTGTAGCCGAGGGTGAAGCTGGAGACGACCTCGGGCCCGACCTCGATGTCGACGGTCTGGCCGTTGAGCCCGGGCTCGCTCTCGGCGGAGGGGTTGTCCGTGACCGAGGCGACCTCGAGGGCCCCGCCCTCGGGGTCGTAGTCGTTGACGAGGACTGGTACCGCTGCCCTGCCGCCGGCGCGGATCTCGACCACGTCGGTCCGGGCGACGGGCGGCTGGTCGACCAGTTCGGCGTCGGTGACGGCGACGACGACGACCGCGCTGACGGGGTCCGACCGGCCGTCGGAGACCTGGTAGCGGAACGTCGGGCGGCTCGGGGCATCCGCCGCCACGGTGACGAGGAAGCCGACGCCGTCGACCTCCTTCACCGTCAGCCCCTGGGCTTCGGTGTGCCCGACGAGGGCGACGATGTCGCCGTCGGGGTCCCCGTCGTTGGCGAGGACGTAGACGAGCCGGGATCCGCCGGCAGGGATCACCACGTCGTCACGGACGGCCGTGGGCGGGCGGTTCTCGGGCGGCTCGGTGACCTCGACCCGGATCTGGGCGACGTCGGATTCCGCCCCGTCGGTCGCGGCGTAGTTGAACACGAACGTTCCGGCTGCGGTCGGGTTGAAGAACAGTTCGCCGTCGGGGGTCAGCGACAGGTCGAGCTGTTCCGCGGACTGGTCCTCGGGACGCACGAGCGTGGGGAGCTGGGCGATGAAGAGCGGGTCGTTGTCCGGGTCGGTGTCGTTGTGGAGGACGTCGAGACGCACCGGCTTGCCGACGACGGTCACGCCGGCGTCGTTGCGCGCGTCGGGTTCGTTGTTGGCGTCCTCGAGCCGCACCATCACCACGACCCGGCCTTCGTCGGTGGCGCCGAAGTCGTCGCTCACCACGTACGACAGCTCGATGCGCTCGGACGTGCTGTTCACGTCCGGTGTGAAGACCACCCGCCCGGACGGGTCGGCCACGATCGTGCCGGCGGAGGTGGACGGGTCGGCCAGCGCGATCGACTCGAGCACGAGGGCGTCGCCGTCGGCGTCCTCGTCGTTGGCGAGGACGTCGAACGTCGTCGGCCGCCCTTTCCGGGTCGAGGCGATGTCGTTGTGGGCCTCCGGGGGGCGGTTCTCCGCACCGGTGGACTCCGTCACCTCGACCGTGACCACGGCGGAGGCGCTCTCACCCCGCCCGTCGGTGATCGTGTAGTCGAACGTGACGACCCCGGCGAAGCCGGCGGCCGGCGCGACCTGAACACCGCGCCCGTCCGGGTTGATCGTGATCACCGCCTCTCCGCCGGTCGGGTCGACCGCGCTCACGAGGAGCACGTCGCCGTTGGGGTCGGTGTCGTTGGCGAGGACGTCGACGTCGATCGGTCGGTCGACGCGGGTCTGGGTCTGGTCGTCACGGGCGACCGGCGGCCGGTTGGGACCCTCCTCGTCGATCTCGTCCGACTCGACGATCTCGGCGTTCGGGTCGTCGGGGTCGATCTCCTCGAGGACCTCGCCGCCCTCCTCCTCGGTGTTGTTGTCGTCGGAGTCGTCGGCGGAGTCCGAGAGGATCGCACCCCAATCCTCGACGCGGTCGAGCCGCTTCTGCGGGCTCGTGACCCACGCCGCGCCGCTGTCGACGTCGTTGACCCATACCCAGCCGTTGACCAGCCGGAGCCGGAGCTCGGCGCCGGCGCCCTCCAGCGGGGTGGCCTGGACCTGCTCGTCACCGCACCACTGGGCGAACGTGGCCGGCTCGGTCGACACGGCGAAGAGGCAGCCCCCGAACACGATCGGCGCGACCGGCGCGGCACCCGCGAGCTCGGCGATCGGGGCGCTCTCGGTGCGTTCGCCGTCGCCGCCGAGCGGGATCGAGTACAGCCGCCCATCGGCGGCCGCGGCGACGACGTGGTCCGCGTCTCCCGCCGGCTGCTGGAGGACCAGCGCGATCGGTCGCCCGTCCTCGCCGGTGATGCCGGCGTCGATCGGCGTGACGCTGTCGGGGGTGGCGACGAGGACGTCGCCGTCGGCGTCGGCGAGCACGGCGGTGTCGTCGCCGAGCGAGGTGAGCGTGACGGCGTCGTCGGTGAGATTGAGGGCCGGGCTGGTCGCGGTCTCCCCGTCGGGGCGCAGGAAGATGACCCGGTCGGCGCCCTGGTCGACGATCACGGCGTGGCCGTCGGGCGTCGCCGCCGAGACGGCCGGACCCTGGCCGCGGAGGATCGGCTCGGTCCCGTCGAGGGTCTCCAGCGAGGCGAGTCCGTCGCGGTCGAGCTTCCACACCGCCGCCGAGGCCCGGTCGACGACGAGCGCCCCGTCGTCGATCGCGTGGACGCGGGTGTCGGGACCTACCTGGATCTCGTTGGCCACGCGCCGGGTCCGGTCGTCGATGAGGCCGACGCTGCCGGCCGTGCGATCGAGGACGACGATCACCCCGCGGGCCTGGTCGACGTCGTAGTCGGACCCGGGGTCGGACGTGCTCAAGGCGGTCGTGACCTCGCCGACGGCGCGGTTGACGTGACCGACGTAGCCGACTTCGCGCTTGAGCAGCCAAGCGCCGCCGTCGTTGGTGTTGGCCCGCGACCGCTCACGTCCCTCCGCCTGCAGGGCGGTGACGACGACCGCCCCGATGACGAGGCCGAGGACGACGAGCACGCTCCCCGCCACGCCGCGCCGCGTCCGTCTGGTCACCGGCGCCTTCCCATCGAGCAGTTCGACGCAGGGAGGGGCAGGCCGGTTCCAACCGGCTGGACGGAGGCGGGGTGTGTCATGGGAGGAATCTCGCGACAATGCGAGCGAGCGAGCGCCAGCGAGCGAGCGGCCAGCGACGGCCTGCGTGGCCGGGGAACGCAATGGTGGTCATAGAGCGCGTACGAGTCAGCTGCTGATGAAGCATCCGCCCGTTGATTGCGGCTCCCCCACGCTGTCCGGGGAGCAAGAACGTCCGTAGGCTAACGGTCCGCGCGGGGGGACCGAAACGGGGATAACTCCCCGCCGAGGCCCTCGCGTCCCGCCCCGCCACCCTGTTGCTCCGCACCGTGCCACGTCGCCCCGATCCCACCGTGCCCGCCGTCCAGATCGACGGCTACGACGAGCTCGAGCTCATCGGCAAGGGCGGGTTCAGCTATGTGTTCAGCGCCCACCAGAAGGACTTCAACCGGCGGGTCGCGCTGAAGGTGCTCACGTTCGGGCTCGCTGACGAACGGGAGCGGCGCAGCTTCGAGCGGGAGTGCCGGGCGATGGGGCTGGTGTCCCAGCATCCGCACATCGTCACGGTCTTCAACGCCGCGTTCACGACGACCAAGCAGCCGGTGATCGTGATGGAGCTGTACAGCGGCGGCACGATGGGTGAACGGCAAAAGAGAGAGGGCCGCCTCCCTGTGGCGGTGGTCCTCGAGACGGGGGTCAAGATCGCCGGCGCGCTGCAGACCGCCCACGACCGCGGGCTGCTGCACCGGGACATCAAGCCGCAGAACCTGTTCATCTCCGAGTTCGGTGAGCCGGCGCTCGGTGACTTCGGCATCTCGACGCTCGATGACGAGCGCTCGATCTCCGGGGGCGGGGGGCTGACCGTGCACTACGCCCCGCCGGAGGTGCTCGAGGGGGCGCCGGCGACGGCGATCTCCGACATCTACTCGTTCGCCGCCACCCTGTACACGCTGCTCGAGGGGGCCCGGCCGTTCGCGCCGCGCGGCGGGTCGCGCCAGTCGGTTGCCGAGCTGGCCCGCCGGATCATGCTCGAGGCGCCGCCGCAGGTGCGGCGGACGGACGCGCCGCGGGCCCTGGGCGAGCTGCTGGCGCGCACGATGAGCAAGTCCCCGGACGAGCGGCCGCTCTCGGCCGCCCGGTTCGGCCAGGAGCTGCAGCGGATCCAGGGCGAGCTCGGCCTGCCGGTGACGGCCCTGCCCCTCGCCGCGCCGCCGCCCCCAGCGCCGTCCCCGCCGGCGGCGAGTGAGCAGGGTGAGGGCCGCGCCCGGCCGGCCGCGGACGTTCCTCCCCCACCGCCGCCCGCTCCCGCCGCGGGCGAGGTCGATCCAGTCCCACCTCCGCCGCCCGTGGAGATCCGCGCCGTCGGCGACGAGGCGGACGGCGACGCCGACGGGCACACCGTCACCGTCGGCCGGTCGGTCGTGCCACCCGAAGAGCACGACACCCGCACCGTGTCGAGCGAGGCGAGCACCCGGCGTGTCGTCATCGGCACGGTGGCCGGCGTGGTGTGCCTCCTGGCCGTGGCGGTGTCCCTGATCGTGTTCGGCCGCGGCGGCGACGACGGCGGGGGCGGCACGACGGTCGTCGGACCGACGACGACCCAGCGCGTCGGGTTCCCGCCGCCCACACCACAGGGGGTCTCAGTGCGGCGCAGCGCCGAGGGCGAGAGCGTCGTGGTCGCCTGGCAGGCGGTCGGCGAGCCGGGCACCGGGTTCACGTACCAGGTACGCCAGGAGAACCCGAGTGGGCAGGCCGTCAACACCGCCGAGCTCTCGGTCACGATCGACAGCGTCCCCGCCGACCAACGCCCGTGCTACGTCGTGATCGCGATCTCCCCCGACGGGCAGACCTCCAACGAGAGCGAGCTCGCCTGCGTCCAATGACCGGTCAGCCGGAGGCCGGGAGTACGTAGGTGCCCTGGGCCACCGCGGTCGGCTTGTCCTCGCGGTCGTCGACCCAGACCCGGACGGTCCCGACGACGTTGCGCCGGCCCGCGGCGTCGAGCGTCGCCTTCGCCCACAGCACGTCGCCGACCGCCGGCCGGAGGTACCGGATCGAGAGCTCCGACGTCAGCGCCATCGGCTCGACCCGCCCGATCGCGGCGAAGACGAGGAACCACAGCGCGGCGTCGGCCAGCCCGAACTGCGTCGGCCCGGAGATGAACCCGCCCGGTCGCAGCTCAGCCGGGTCGACGACGCGCGACGCCACGGCGTAGCCGTCGCCCAGCTCGGTGCACAGGTTGGGGCTGCCCGGGAATCCCTCCCGCAGCATCGCGTTGACGTCGGCGGGACTGGGGCAGGACATGACCGGCTCCGGCATGGGGCGGACGGTATGGCAACGTGACCGCCGTGCCCCAGCCCGACGGATCCCGGCCGCTCGAGCGGGTGGTCGTGGTGGGGGCCTCGCTCGCCGGCTTGCGGGCGTGCGAGACGCTGCGCACGGAGGGCTTCGGCGGCACGATCACCCTCGTCGGCGACGAGGTGCACCTGCCCTACGACCGGCCGCCGCTGTCGAAGAAGCTGCTCGCCGGGGAGTGGGAGGCCGACCGCATCGTCCTCCGCAAGCCGGAGGCGATCGACGAGCTCGGCCTCGACCTCCGCCTCGGCTGCCGGGCGACCGCACTCGACGTGGACGGCCGCGCCGTCGCCCTCGACGACGGCTCGGCGGTGCCGTTCGACGGCATCGTCCTCGCCACCGGCTCGCGGACCCGCCGCCTCCCGGGCCAGGACGCGGTGCCCGAGATCCACGAGTTGCGGACGCTGGAGGACTCACTCGCCCTCCGCGAGCGGATCGCCGGCGGCGCGGCGCGGGTCCTCGTCGTGGGAGCCGGGTTCATCGGTCTGGAAGTCGCCGCCACCGCCCACGCCCTCGGCTGCCCGGTCACGGTGCTCGAGGCGGCCGAAGCGCCACTGGTGCGCGGACTCGGGGCCGAGATGGGCCGAGCCACGGCTTCGATCCACGACGGGATCGAGATCCGGTGCGGTGTGGCCGTGGACGCCCTCGGCGCCGACGGTGTCGGGCTGGCGGGAGGCGAGTGGGTACCGGCCGATGTGATCGTCGTCGGCATCGGCGTGGCGCCGGCGACCGACTGGCTGGCCGGCAGCGGTCTCGAGGTGCGCGACGGGGTCGTCTGCGACCCGACGTTGTGTGCCGGCCCGCCCGGCGTATACGTCGCGGGGGACGTGGCCCGCTGGCCGAACGAGCTGTACGGCGAGGAGATGCGGGTCGAGCACTGGACCAATGCCGCCGAGCAGGGGGCGGCCGCAGCCCACAACCTGCTCGCCACCGCCGCCGGGGGCGAGGCGACCCCGTACGCGCCGGTCCCGTTCTTCTGGAGCGACCAGGCGCCCCACCGGATCCAGTTCCTCGGCCGCGGCGGCGACGACGATGACGCCGAAGTGGTGGTCGGGGCGCCCGAGGACGGCCGCTTCCTGGCCCTGTTCGGACGCCAGGGGCGGCTGCGGGGGGCCCTGGGGGTCAACGCTCCGCGCCTGGTGATGCCGTACCGCACGCTGCTCCACGAGCGGGCAACCTGGGCCGACGCGCTCGAACTGGCACGTGAACAACGACACGCCCAGCAATCCTGAGTCGCCCTGCATCAACTTTCCCCACGATCGATATCCTTCGATGCATGACTCTCACTGCGTTCCCCGGCCACGCAGGCCGTTGGTGGCCGCTCACTCGCTGGCGCTCGCTCGCTCGCAGCATCACGAGGGCGGGCCAATGACTGATCACGCCCCCGACTCGGCCCCGGGCACCACCGGGACCATGGACCACGCCGTCCGCCTGCCGCTCGCCGAACTGCCCGCCACCGTGATGCCGGGCGCGGTCATCACGCTCGGCCTCGCCACCGACCCGCTGCGCCGGGCGATCGAGACGGCGCGGGCCTCCAGCGACGGCCGGGTCGTCCTGCGGGCCGGCGACAGCCCGTTGGGCGTCGTCGCCCAGGTTCCCGACATCGGCGCCCTCCCCACCGGTGAGCCGGTGGCGATCGTGAGCGTCGAGACCCGGGCCCGCATCCTCGCCGTCCACGCCTCCGAGCGTGGGGCGACGTACGCCGACGTCGAGCTCGTCCGCGACCCTCGGCCGACACCGCGGGTCGAGGCGCTGGGCCGTGAGCTGCGCGTCGTCCTCGAGTCGATCGCCGAGCTGCGCCGTTCCCGCCGGCTGCCGGAACTGCTGCGCTCGACGGCGGAGCCCGGCGCGCTGGCGGACGGGGTGGTCACGTGGGCCGACCTCGACGAGGACCGTCGCCGGGACGCGCTCGCCGCGATCGCCGTGGCCGACCGGGTCGAGGTCGTCCTCGCCTGGGCCCGCGACCACCTCGCCGAGCTGCAGGTCGCCGAGTCGATCCGCAACGACGTGACCGAGGGCGTCGACCGCCAGCAGCGGGAGTACCTGCTGCGGCAGCAGCTCGCCGCGATCCGCAAGGAGCTCGGCGAGGACGACGGTGACGTCGTCGGCGAGTACCGCACCCGCCTCGACGGGCTCGACGCGCCCGAGGTGGTCAAGAACGCGCTCGCCAAGGAGATCGACCGGCTCGAGCGGACGAGCGCACAGTCGCCCGAGCAGAGCTGGATCCGCACGTGGCTGGACCGCGTGTTCGAGCTGCCGTGGGGCGTCCGCAGCGACGACACCATCGACCTCGCCGCGGCGCAGGAGATCCTCGACGCCGACCACTACGGCCTCGCCGATGTGAAGTCGCGGATCGTCGAGTTCCTCGCCGTGCGCAAGCTGCGCGGTGAACGGGAGATCGACGAGGACGCCGAGCGGGAGGCGACGAGGCGTGGCGCGGGTGTGATCGTCACGCTCGTCGGCCCGCCCGGCGTCGGCAAGACATCCCTTGGCGAGTCGATCGCCCGGGCGATGGGGCGCAAGTTCGTCCGCGTCGCCCTCGGCGGCATCCGCGACGAGGCCGAGATCCGCGGCCACCGCCGGACGTACGTCGGGTCGCAGCCCGGTCGCATCGTCAAGGCGATCACCGAGGCCGGCACGATGAACCCGGTCGTCCTGCTCGACGAGGTCGACAAGCTCGGCATGGGCGCGTGGTCGGGTGACCCGACCGCGGCGCTGCTCGAGGTGCTCGACCCGGCCCAGAACCACACGTTCCGCGACCACTACCTCGAGCTCGACCTCGACCTGTCCGAGGTCGTGTTCATCGCGACCGCGAACCTGCTTGACACCGTGCCGGCGCCGCTGCTCGACCGGATGGACGTCGTCCGCCTCGACGGCTACACCGACGACGAGAAGGTCTTCATCGCCCGTCGCTACCTGCTTCCCCGGCAGCTCCAGCGGGCCGGGCTCCGTGACGACGAGCTGAACGTCGACGACGACACGATCGTCGCCATCATCCGCGGCTACACGCGGGAGGCCGGCGTGCGGTCGCTCGAGCGCGAGCTCGGCCGGCTCGCCAACAAGGCGGCGGCCAAGGTCGCGTCCGGCGCGCGGCTGCCGGCCCTCGACCGTGGCCACATCGCCGAGTGGCTCGGCCGGGTGAAGATCGTCGACGACGTGCCCGAGCGCACCGAGCTGCCCGGTGTCGCCACCGGCCTCGCCGTGACCGGCCACGGCGGCGACGTGCTGTTCATCGAGACGACCGCGTTCCCGACGAGTGCCGAAGGTGAACCCGGGCTGACCCTCACCGGCCAGCTCGGCGACGTGATGAAGGAGTCGGCGCAGATCGCCTTGAACTACGTGCGGTCACACGCGGCCGAGCTCGGCATCGAGCCCGGCAGCGTCCAGCGCCGCTTCCACGTCCACGTGCCGGCCGGGGCGGTGCCCAAGGACGGCCCGTCGGCGGGCGTCACGATGACGACCGCGCTGGTCAGCCTGCTGCGCGACCAGCCGGTGAAGGACACCGTCGGGATGACCGGCGAGATCACGCTGCAGGGCGCGGTCCTGCCAATCGGCGGGGTCAAGCAGAAGGTGCTCGCCGCCCACCGGGCCGGCCTGCGCGAGGTGGTGCTGCCGAAGCGCAACGCCGCCGATCTCGAGGACGTCCCCGAGGCCGTGCGCAACGAGATGACGTTCCATCTCGCCAACACGTACGGCGACGTGCTCGCCGCCGCCTTCGCCGCGTAGCTCACCGGGGAGCCGTCCCCGGTGACAGCCGGTTCGGCTGGGTCGATCCTCGCGACATGACCCGTCGCATCCGTCGTCTCGCCGTCGCCGCCGCGCTCGCCTGCACGGGGGTGATCAGTGTGGGCGTGGCCGGCCCGGCGTCGGTCGCCCACGCCGACGCCTGCTACACGTGGGGCCGGACGCTGCGCCGCGGCATGTCCGGCAGCGACGTCACCCAACTGCAGATCCGCATCGCCGGCTACCCCGGATCGGGCGGCGTGCTGGCGATCGACGGGGCGTTCGGGCCGGGAACCGAAGCCGCCCTGCGTCGCTTCCAGTCGGCGTACGGCCTCGGCGTCGACGGGATCGCCGGCCCGCAGACGTACTCCAAGCTCTACGCGTTGCAGGACAACGACTGCACGCCCGCCCACTTCAGCTACGCCGAGCTGGACGACGGCTGCGGCGGCAGCGGGTTCGACGGCGGCGCGGTGTCCGAGGCGACGGCCCGTTCGAACGCCCTGCGGACGATGTGGAAGCTCGAGGCGATGCGCCATGCGCTCGGCGACCGCCCGCTGCGCGTGACCAGCGCGTTCCGCAGCCGCTCGTGCAATGCCGCGGTCGGCGGGGCGAGCAACAGCCGCCACCTGTACGGCGACGCCGCCGACCTCGTGTCGAGCTACTACTCGCTGTGCACCCTCGCCCGCCAGGCTCGCAACCACGGCTTCCGCGGCATCCTCGGCCCCGGCTATCCCGGCCACAACGACCACACCCACATCGACCACCGCTCGTCCCGGTTCTGGAGCGCCCCCTCCTGCGGCATCTGACTGAACCGTTCTTGCAGTCAAGTGTTGCGCCATAGCGCAACGATCAGCTGCAAGTTCGGATCACTAGGCTCCTGCCATGAGCCATCTGTCCAACGTTTGGTTCAAGGTCACCGACCTCGAGGTGGTGAGCGGGCGGGGCTGCCGGGTCACGACCGCTGACGGCGAGGAGTATCTCGACTTCGCCGCCGGCATCGCCGTCAACAGCACCGGGCACAGCCACCCTCACGTCGTCGACGCGATCGCCCGGCAGGCCGGCCGGTTCATCCACGCCCAGGTCAACGTGTTCACCCACGACCTGCTCGAGCCGCTCGCCGCCCAGCTGGCCGAGCTCGCGCCGGGAGCGATCGACACCTTCTTCTTCGCCAACTCCGGCGCCGAGATCACCGAGGCTGCGGTCAAGCTCGCCAAGCAGGTGACCGGCCGCCCGAACATCATCGTGTTCGACGGCTCGTTCCACGGGCGGACCCACTTGGCGATGGCGATGACCACCTCCAAGACCGTCTACCGGGCCGGCCACGCCCCGCTCCCGTCGGGCGTCTTCGTCGCCCCGTTCCCCGACCCGCTCGCCGCCGACGAGTCCACCGAGGTGGATCGGGCGCTCGCCGGCGTGGACCGGGTGCTCGCCACGATGACCGCGCCGGGCGAGACGGCGGCGATGATCCTCGAGCCGGTCCTCGGCGAGGGTGGCTATTCCCCGGCGCCGAAAGCGTTCGTCGAGGGACTCGTCGAGCGCTGCCGGCAGCACGGGATCCTGTTCGTCGCCGACGAGGTGCAGAGCGGGTTCGGGCGCACCGGGCGGATGTTCGCCGTCGACCACCTCGGCGTCGAGCCCGACGTGATCTGCATGGCCAAGGGGATCGCCTCCGGCTTCCCGTTCGCCGCTCTCGGCACCCGTCGCGAGCTCGACGACCAGTGGCCACGGGGCAGTCACGGCGGCACGTACGGCGGCAACCCGATCGGGTGCGCGGCGGCGCTGGCGACGATCGAGGTGATGACCGAGCCCGGGTTCCTCGACAACGTCGTGGCCCGCGGCCGGCAGCTGACGGATGGGCTCACCGATCTGCAGCTCGCGGACCCCGGCTTCCGCCAGGTGCGCGGGGTCGGTCTGATGGTGGCGACGGTGTTCGACGACCCGGCTCGCGTCGCCGCGCTGATGCAGCACTGCCTGCACGACGGTCACCTCATCCTGATGAGCGCCGGGACCGACGGCACCGTGTTGCGATGGATGCCGCCCCTCGTGGTCACCGCGGCCGAGATCGACGAGGCCCTGCAGGCCTTCGCCGGGGCCGTCAAGGCGACGGCCTGACCGGCATCTGCTCCGGAGTCCGGCGGAGACATGCCTCGGCTCGACGCCAGCCGGGTGTCGGCATGGCGTGAGCTTCAGTCGGTCACCGCCGAGCTGGAGCGGCTCATCGACGAGGACGTGAGTGCCGAGTGGGACGTCCCCCTGGGCTGGTTCGATGTGCTCGCCGGCCTGCAGCGGATGGGCGGCCAGGCCCGCCCGAGCGACCTCGCCGTCGAGCTCCGCCTCGTCCGCTCGAGCCTCAGCCGGCGCCTCGACCGCCTGGAGGAGGAAGGCTGGGTCGCCCGCCACCACCCGGCCGGCTCGGACGACCTGCGGGCGGTCGTCGTCGTGCTCACCCGCCGGGGGCGGACGTTGTGGCGGGAGATGAACGTCACCTACCGCCGGGCCGTACAGACCCACGTGTCGTCCCTGCTCGCTGACGACGACGTGGGTGAGCTGCGCCGGATTCTGGCCGCGATCGCGCCGGAGTGACCGGCCTCGTCGCGGCGCCCGGTTTGAGTGCGCGCCGCCGATCCCGGCAGACTCGCCGCATGAGTAGTGCCGTGATCGTCGAAGCCGTCCGAACCCCGCTGGGCAAGCGCAACGGCATGCTCAAGGACTGGCACCCGGTCGACCTCGCCGCCGAGACGCTGAACGCCGTGGTCGAGCGGGCCGGCGTCGACCCGGGCGCGGTCGACGACGTGGTGATGGGCTGCGTCATGCAGGTCGGTGAGCAGGGCATCAACATCGCCCGCAACGCCGTCCTCGCCGCGGGGTGGCCGGAGAGCGTGCCCGGCACCACGATCGACCGCCAGTGCGGGTCGAGCCAGCAGGCCGCCCACTTCGCCGCCCAGGGGGTGATCGCCGGCGCCTACGACGTCGTCGTCGCCGCCGGGGTCGAGGTGATGACGCGGGTGCCGATGGGGGCGTCGATGGCCGACGGCAAGTTCGGCTACCCGTTCGGTCCCAAGGTCGGGGCGCGCTACATCGAGCAGGGCGGACTCGTGCCGCAGGGGATCTCGGCCGAGTTGATCGCCGACAAGTGGGGCATCTCCCGCGACGACATGGACGGCTTCGGCGCCCGCAGTCAGCAGCTCGCCGCGACCGCCACGGCCGAGGGGCGCTTCGAGCGCGAGATCCTCCCCGTGCTCGGTGCCGCCGGCGAGATCGTCGCCACCGACGAAGGGCTGCGCGAGACGACGGTGGAGTCGCTCGGCAAGCTCAAGCCGTCGTTCCGGCCCGAGGAGGAGGGCGGCCGGGTCACCGCCGGGAACTCGTCGCAGATCACCGACGGGGCGGCGGCGGTGCTGATCATGAGCGAGGAGCGTGCCGCCGCGCTCGGGGTGACCCCGCGGGCCCGGTTCGTCGACTTCGCCCTCGCCGCCGCCGACCCCCGGCTGATGCTGACCGCGCCGATCCCGGCGACGCACAAGCTGCTCGAGCGGACCAAGCTGACGATCGAAGACTTCGACCTCGTCGAGATCAACGAGGCCTTCGCCTCGGTCGTGCTGGCGTGGGAGAAGGAGCTGCACCCGGACATGGCCCGGGTCAACGTCAACGGCGGGGCGATCGCCATCGGTCACCCGCTCGGCTGCTCGGGCGCCCGGTTGCTCACCACCCTGCTCCACGAGCTCGAGCGGACCGGCGGCCGCTACGGCCTGCAGACGATGTGCGAAGGAGGCGGGATGGCCAACGCCCTCGCCATCGAGCGTCTGTAGCGGCGGGGAGCCTGTGTATATCTCCGGGTAGTTTGGCCTGGTGCCGAGCCTTTCGACGGTGCTGTGGGTCGCCGGAGGGCTGTTGCTGGGGTACGTGGTGTGGAAAACCGGTATCGCCATGCTCCGTTCACTGACCCGACCCCTTCCGCCACCGCCCCCGCCAGGGGAGATGCGCAAGGTGAACCTGCGCTATCGCTGCAGCGTCTGTGGGGTGGAGGTGAGGTTGACGCTCGCCCCCGACGAGGACCCGCCACCCCCGCGGCATTGCCAGGAGGAGATGACGGTCGTCGCCCCGATCACCGAGTAGGGGCCGGAATCCCCAGTTTTCCACAGCTGTGGAAAACCCTTGGGACAAACGACATACCTGTGATTCCCGTCACGCCGCCACTAACGCCACTTGGTCGCCACGTAGAGCCCGCCGAGGAGGCAGACCAGACCGACGATCATCGGGATGTTGCTGTCGTCGAAGACGAGGTAGCGGAGCATGATCGCCACCGCCCCGACGACGAACAGGGTCAGCATCAACACCGGGACCCACGGCGGGCTCTCCTTCGCCGACTGCGGGACCGGTGGCGTGTAGCGCGATGACGCGCCCACCCCGGCCGACCGCTCGGCGTCGCCCGCCCGGGCCGTCGCGGGTGCCGAGCCGGGCCGGGTGCCCGCCGGCGTCACTCGCCCGCCCGTCTTGCGCTTCGGAGGTGCCACGGCGCGCGATCTTACGGTTTGTGTCACCAGATACGCGTTCGAAGACCGGGGCGGTGACATGGATAGGTTCCCGTTGATGGCGGCGCGCGTGCTGGTGATCGACAGCTACGACAGCTTCGTCTACAACCTCGTCCAGTACCTCGGTGAGCTCGGCGCCGACCCGGTCGTGCGGCGCAACGACGAGATCGACCTCGCCGCCGCCCTCGCCGTCGAGCCCGACGGGGTGCTGCTCTCGCCGGGGCCGGGGCGGCCCGAGGACGCCGGCATCGCGTGCGCCGCCGTGGCTGCGTTCGCCGCGCGCGACGTACCCGTCCTCGGCGTGTGTCTCGGCCATCAGGCCATCGGCCACGCCTACGGGGCGAGCGTCGTCGGCGCGTCCGAGCTGATGCACGGCAAGACGTCGACGATCGACCACGACGGCCGCGGCGTGTTCACCGGGCTGCCGTCGCCGCTGACCGCCACCCGCTACCACTCGTTGACGCTCGACCCCGACTCGGTCCCTGACTGCCTCGAGGTCACCGCGACCGCCGGCGACACGATCATGGGTGTCCGCCACCGCGACCACCCGGTCGAGGGCGTGCAGTTCCATCCCGAGAGCGTGCTCACGATGGCCGGCCACGACCTGCTGGCCAACTTCCTCGCCGCCTGCGGACGCGCCTAGGGCGCGGTCGTCGGCGCGGCGGTCGTGGTCGGCGGCCGAGTGGTGGTCGGCGCGGCGGTCGTGGTCGGCGCCGCGGTCGTGGTCGGCGCCGCGGTGGTGGTCGGCGCCGGCGCCCGCCCGACGACCAGCTCGATGTCCGACCCGGCCGGCGCCACCGACCCGGGGGCGAGGCTCTGGCTGATCACGAGCCCGTTGTTGGCGTCGCCGGCCGGCAGATCCTGGAAGCTCACGTTGACGTTGAACTGGGCGAGCTGATCGCGCGCGCTGGCCTCGCTCGCCCCGACGACGTTGGGCACCTCGACCCCGGGCGGTCCGTCCGACACGACCAGCTCGACCGGCCCTCCCCGGTCGACGAGCTCACCGGCGGCCGGGTTGGTGCGGATCACCAGCCCCGCCTGCACGGAGTCGCTCGGCTCCAGCACGGACGTGACAGTGAACCCGTACGGATCGTTCTCGAGGAGTTGGCGGGCCTCCGCCTCGGGCCGCCCGATCACGATCGACGGCACGGCGACCTGCTCCCGCCCGCCCGACACGACGATGTCGATCAACGTGTCCTGCGCGACGGGCTGCCCGGCGGCGGGGTCCGTGCGGATCACCGAGCCCTCGGCGACGTCGTCGCTGGGCTCTATCGTCTCGGTCCCGACCCGGAAGCCCGACGCGGCGAGGATCCGGCGGGCCTCGTCGAGCGGCCGGCCCTCGACGTTGGGCACCTCCTGGAGCTCCGGGTTGGGGTTGTAGTAGAGCGTGATGACCGAGTTCTCGACGACCACCGTGCCGGCGACCGGCTCGGTGCGATGGACGGTCAGCACCGGCACCGTGGAGTTCTCCTCGGCGATCGGCTCGTAGTTGAGGTTGAGCTCGTCGAGCTCCCGGGTCACCTCGGCGAGCGGGCGCCCGACGTAGTCCTCGAGGGCGAAGCTCGACGCCTCGTCGTCGCCGGACAACGCCTGGAAGAGGAGGATCGCGCCGATGCCGAGGGCGATGAGGGCGAAGAAGGCGGCGAGCGCGTACCACCCGGTGCGCGACGGCGGCGGCTCGTAGTAGCGCGCGTCGGGCGATGCGCCGGTCGGCAGAGCGCGGTTGGTCCCGGTCGTGGCCTGCTGGGCGACGGTGGGTGACGCGTCGCCGAGCGCGACCGTCGGCGGCACGGCGCCCGTGGCGCCGGTCGCGCCCCGCGCCGCGCTCGCCGCGGCCGCGAGGGCCAGCACCTGCTCCCCGTTGCGGAACCGGCGCAGGTCGTCGCGCAGCGCGGTCGCGCTGGTGTAGCGGATCTTGGGATCCTTGGCGAGCAGCTTGGCGACGATCGCCTCGTACGACCGGGGGATGTCGACGACGAGCTGGTTGAGCGGCTGCGGATTGTCGTGGACCTGCTTGTAGGCGATGCTCACCGGATTGTCGCCCGTGAACGGCGGCCGCCCCGACACCATCTCGTACATCACCACGCCGAGCGAGTACAGGTCGCTGCGCGGGTCGGGCTGGCCGCCCTGCGCCTGCTCCGGCGAGAAGTACGTCGCCGTGCCCATCACCGCCCCGGCCTGGGTGAGGTTCGACTCGGTGGGCGCGTTCATCGCCCGGGCGATGCCGAAGTCGGCCACCTTCACCTGCCCGTTGGAGCCGATGAGGATGTTCGCCGGCTTGACGTCGCGGTGGACGAGCCCGGCCTCGTGGGCGAACCCGAGGGCGGCGGCGACCTCGCTGGCGATCTCGGCCGCCTGCTTCGACGTGACGTGGCCGTTGGAGCGGAGGATCTCCGCCAACGTCCGCCCCTCGACGTACTCCATGCAGATGTAGTAGGTGCCGGAGTGGCGACCCCAGTCGTAGACGTTGACGATGTTCGGGTGGCTCAGGTTCGCCGCCGCCTGCGCCTCGCGGCGGAAGCGCTCGACGAAGTTGGGGTCCTTGGCGAACTCCGGGAACAGCACCTTGATCGCCACCTGGCGGTCCAGCAGCCGGTCCCGGCCGAGGAACACGTCGGCCATGCCGCCGCGCCCGATGCGCCTGCTCAACTCGTAGCGATCGTTGATGATCGCGTTTCGGTCACTGGTGGTCACTGATGCCTACTTCGGAGGCCCGCCCGGGCCAGAACGCTCGCGGAGGCTACACACGGTCGCGTCGGAGCAGGCTGCGGGCCTGTCGTTTGAAAACGGCCGGATCCGGCCGATCCCAAACGACAGTTCGGGCGAGGCACGATCAACCTCCACCTGCCAGGGCGGCGTCGAGCACGGTCTTGGCGACCGGACCCGCCAGGCGGCCACCGGTGCTGGCCGAGATCTCGGCGTTGGTGCCGAGGATCGTCACGGCCACCGCGTACTGCGGGTTGTCGGCGGGGGCGAAGGCGACGATCCAGGCGTGCGACTGTTCGGGCTCGCCGGGCCCGTTGAGCTGGGCGGTCCCCGTCTTCGCCGCCACCGGGACGCCGCCGGCGAGGGCGATGCAGCAGCTCGCCGTGCCGTTGGTGGCGACGCTCTGCATCAGGGTGTTGAGCGTGCCCGCGATCTCCGCCGAGATCGGCGTCTTCCACACCTCGGGTTGGGTCTGGTCGAGGAGGCGGCCGTCGTGGTCGTACGTCGAATCGACCACGTAGGGCTTCATCATCTCCCCGCCGTTGGCCACCGCGGCGGCGACCATCGCCATGTGCAGCGGGACCATCTGCACCTCGTTGCCGCCGAACCCGCGCATCGCCAGGAGGGGGAGGTTCTGGTCGAGGTCGCGGGTGTTCCCGAACGTGCTCGCCGCCGGTCGGGGCAGGTCGATCGGGATCGTCTCGCCGACGCCCCACTGCTGGACGCCCTCGATCATCGCGTCCGGCCCGATGGCGACGGCCGTCTTGGCGAACGGGATGTTGCAGCTCCGGGTGAACACCTCGGTCAGGTCGCCGCCGCACGTCGTGCCCTGGAAGTTCTCGATCGGGTCGTCGGTCTGCGGCGGAACCCAGGAGCTCTCGTCCGGGAAGGTCGTCTGGAGGTCGAGGGCGCCGTTCTGCAGGCCGATGCTCGTCGTCAGGATCTTGAACGTCGAGCCCGGCATGTAGCGCTGTTGGTAGGCGTTGCCCAGCAGTGGGTCGCCGGGCGAAGCGTCGAGGAACGTCAACACGTCGCGTGCCCGGTCGAAGTCCGGGTTGGTGACGAGGTTGGGGTCGTAGCTCGGGTAGCTCCACATCGCCTTGACCGCTCCGGTCGCCGGCTCGAGCACGACGACCGAGCCCGGCCGCTCGCCGAGGGCGTCGCGGGCGGCGCGTTGGAGGTCGTCGCGCAGGGTCATCCGCACTGAACCGGAGGGGTCCTCGCCGGTGAAGATGCCCGGGATGTTGCGCAGCCGTTGCTCGCCGGTGCTGCCGGTGAGCACGGCGTTCTGCGTGCGCTCGAGGCCCGTCGATCCGAAGGCGAACGTGTAGTAGCCGGTGACATGGGCGTACAGATCGCCCGTCGGGTACTGGCGCTGGAACTTGAACTGGCTGCCCGCCGGGTTCGCGACCGACTCGGCGGCGATCACCCGGTCGACCGTCTCGATCGGCCCGCGTGGCTGGTCGAACTCGCGGCGGGTGGCGCGGGTGTTGTCGAACCGAGCGTTGAGCTCCTCCTCCCGGCCCACTTGCCAGTAGTTGAGCGCGGTGAACAGCACGACGTAGCAGATCATCAGACCGCCGGCGAGCTGGCGGATCTGGCGGTTCACGCGGCCATCCCGCCCGTCCGGCGGCGGAGGCGGCGGGCCGCCCATCGCTCGGCCGGGGTCGGGTCGTCGGGGAGCTCGTGCAGCCGGCGGGCGCCCGAGTCACTGAGCCGGATCAGCAACGCCAGGAGGATGTAGTTGGACACCAGCGAGGAGCCGCCGTAGCTGACGAAGGGCAGGGTGATGCCGGTCAACGGCACGACCTTGATCACGCCGCCGATGATGATGAACGCCTGCGCTCCGATGATCGTCGTCAGGCCGACGGCGAGCAGCTTCTCAAATGTGTTCTCGGTGCGCATCGCGGTGCGCAACCCGGCGCCGATCAGCAACAGATACGCCATCAGCACGGCGGCGGCGCCGAACAGCCCGAGCTCCTCGCCGATGGCGGTGAAGATGAAGTCGTTCTGGGCTTCGGGTACCTGGTTCGGGCTCCCCAACCCGAGGCCGGTGCCGGCGATCCCGCCGTCGGTGAGCCCGTACAGCGCCTGCACGATCTGGTAACCCTCGTCGAGCGACCGTGACCACGGGTCGAGCCAGATGTCGACGCGCGTCTGGACGTGCCCGAACAGCCGCCAGGCGACGTACGCCGCCGATCCGAACAGGACGAGCCCGAGCACGAGGTAGGTCGCCCGCTCAGTGGCTACCCACATCATCACGACGAACAGGGCGAAGAACAGCAGCGACGAGCCCAGGTCCCGCTGGCCGACCATGACCAGCACGGCGAAGCCCCAGGCGAACACGATCGGCAGCAGGTGGCGCGGCTCGGGGAGGCGGAACGGACCGACCTTCCACGTCCCGGCAGCGATCAGCTCGCGGGTGTCGGCGAGGTAACCGGCGAAGAAGATCGCCAGGGCCAGCTTGGCGAACTCGCCGGGCTGGAAGTTGACCGGCCCGAGGTTGACCCAGATGCGGGCGCCGCCCGAGCTGTATCCGAGGCCGGGCACCATCGGCAGGAGGAGCAGCCCGATGCCGATGAAGAGGAACGTCCAGCGGTAGCGGGCGAGGTCGGGGGCGCGTTGGACGACGAGCAGCGTCGCCACGAATACGACGACGGCGACGATGCTCCACGTCGCCTGGAGCCCGGCGAGCCGCTCGTCGAGACGGGTGATCATCACGTAGCCGATCCCGTGGAGCAGAGCGGCCAGCGGGAGCATCGTGGCGTCGGCGCCGCGGGCGAACCAGCGCACGGCGAGGTGGGCGAAGACGAGCACCGCGAGGAGCACGGCCAGGAACGGCACGATGCGCGTCGGGATGCGGGAGAACGACCCGAGCGACGCGAGCGTGTACGCGCCGGCGGTGATCAACGCCGCCATGACGACGAGGGAGAGCTCGGTCGAGCGACGTGCGCTGGCGATGGGGGAGGCCGTGGCCATCGGTCAGCGAACCGCTACGGCGCCGTCGTCGGCGGCGTGGTGGTCGTGGTCGCCGGCACCGTCGTCGTGGTCGTGGTGGTCGTCGACGTCGTCGTCGTCGTCTGCAGCTGCTCGGCGACGAACTGGTCCGCGTTGCTGCGCGAGTTGAACTCCGGCCGGCGTTCGACACGAGCGATCGAGTCGTCGTCGAGCTGATCCCTGGTGTACACGCCGCGGGCCTCTTCGGTCGGCTCGAACCACAGGAAGCCGTCGGGTCGGCCCTGGTAGATGACCACATCACCGGTGGCGTTGAAGTCGACGAAGTACGTCCGACGGGCGTACGCGGCGATGATCACAAAGGCGAGCATCAGCACGGCCAGCATGCCCAGCCCGCCGAAGAAGCCGACCGCCCGGCGCTTGCGCCGCGGCGGAGCCGCGCCCGTCGCCGGCACCTGATCAGTGACGGCCGGCTCGGTCGTCGCGGCGTCGCTCGGAGCGGGCTCGGTGACGAGCTCGGCGAGGTCCTCGAACTCGGTGGCCTGGGTCTCGGGGTCGTCGACGGCCCACGTGCCGGTGGTCGCTCCGGCCTCCCACACCGGCTCGAGGTCGAGCTCGGTCTCGGGGTCGGGCGGCTCGGCACCGTCGAGCACGTCGACGACGAGGACGGTGACGTTGTCCCGTCCGCCTTCACGGTTGGCGAGGGCGACCAGCTCGTCGGCCGCGGCCTGGGCGTCGGCGATGGTGGTGAGCACGTCGGCGATGGCGTCGTCGTGGACCTCGTCGACGAGCCCGTCGCTGCAGAGGAGGAACCGGTCGCCGCGCACGATGGGCACCGTCCACGCGTCGACGCGCACCGACGGGTCGATGCCGAGCGCCCGCGTGACGATGTTGCGCCGCGGATGGGTGCGCGCCTCGTCGTCGGTGATGTGACCGGTGGTGACGAGCTCCTGGACGTAGCTGTGGTCGACGGTGACCCGGCGCAGGCGCTCGTGGCGCAGCAGATACGTGCGCGAGTCGCCGACGTTGATGAGGGCGAACAGCTCGTGCGAAGCGGCCGCGGGCGAGTCCTCCGCGGCGGATTCGGCGGCGGCGGGCTCACCCTCCGGCCCGTCGCCGCTGCCGTCACCGATGACGATCAGCGCGGTGATCGTCGTGCCCATGCCCTGCTGGGCCGGGTTCTCGAGGGCGGCGCGATAGATGTCGGCGTTGGCCTCGGCGATCGCCGCGACGACGTCGTCGAGGTCCGCTCCCGGCTCGCTCAGCCGCGACCGCAGGAGGTCGATGGCGAGGGCGCTGGCCACCTCGCCCGCCCGGTGGCCGCCCATACCGTCGGCGACGGCGAACACCCGGGGCGCGGCGAGCAGGTTGTCCTCGTTGTCGGGTCGGATCCGGCCGGGATCGGTTGCCGTGCCCCATCGCAGCGTGGTCACTACTGCGCCTCCAGGACCGTGTAGCCGACCTGGATCCGGTCGCCCGGATGGAGCAGCCGGGCGCCGACCAGCCGGTTGCCGTTGTGGAACGACCCGTTCGTCGACCCGAGGTCCTCGACCATCGCCTGGCCGTCGACGTCGTACACCTTGGCGTGGTGGTGGGAGACGAACGTGTCGTCATCGATGGCCACGGTGGATGCGGGGTCCCGACCGATCATGATCTCGCCACCGAGCGGATAGGTCACGCCGCGCCTCGACTTCGGCTCGAGGACCACGAGCCGGGCCACCCGCCCTCCCCGGCCCTTGGGTGGCTTCCGCCCCCGGGGAGCGGGTGCCGCGACGGTGGCCGCCTGATCGTCGACGGGCGCCGGGGCGACGGCCCGCCGGTCCCGGCGCACCTCGCTCCACACCGCCCACAGCACGCGCGCGAAGAAGAGGTAGAGCAGCGCCAATAGGACGATTTTGAGAACGTCAAGTGCCTGGTCGGTCATCTCGGAAGGCGCCCGGGGTTCCGGCCCGCAGCACTACGACGCCTCGAATCGTACGTACGTGGAGCCGAAGCTCAGGATGTCGCCGTCGGCGAGGCGCTGCTCGCCGTTGATGCGGGTTCCGTTCACCATCGTGCCGTTCGTCGATCCGAGATCGACGACAACGTACGCGCCCTGACCCGGGCTGATCTGGGCATGGCGGCGGCTGACGTTCTGGTCGTTCAGCGGCACGGTGCAGTCCGGAAGCCGGCCGACGGTGACGGGCCGGTCACCGAGCGGGACGCGCTGACCGGAGGGGAGCACGAGCGAGCCGGCGCCGACACCACCCGCCGCCTGGCGCAACGTGGCGATCACGCCGAAGCGCCCGGACTTGAGGGCCGGGTCGGCCTCCAGCTCCACCCGCACGGGCCCCATGAAGTGGTAGCCCTCCTCGCGTGCGTACTCCCGCGCCGCCTCGACGAGCTCGGTGCGCAGGACGTCGCGGATGTCGGCGAAGCCGTCATAGTCGCGCTGGCTCAGGTTGATGACGAAGTCATTGGGGACGACCCGCCGCCCCTTCACGTCCACCGAGCGCTGGTCGTCCATCTCGCGAACCAGGCGGCGGCCGAGCTCGATGGGCCGGATCGCGCTGCGGGAGCCACGGAACACGCCCTCGACCATACGCTCCAGCTGTCGCTCCAGTGACTGCAGTCCCATGGTGGCCGACGATGCTACCTGGGGGGTGCGCGGCGGCTCTGGGCAGCGACGGTTCGGGCCTCCGCGGTTCGACTGCCACGGTGGGCGAAGGCGAGCAACGGGAAGACCAGCACCGAGATCATGCCGGCGCCGACGAGCGACGCCGCGGTCGCCGACTCGAGGTCGCCGCGGTCGACGCCGATGGCGGTGACGGCGACGATGACCGGCAGGCCCGGTCGCGCCGAACAGAGCGAGCGCCCGGCGGTCGCGGGCCGACGCACCGGGAGGGGAGGCGAGGGTGCTCGGCACCCCCCGCACGACGAGGAGGAGAAGGAGGAACACGGGGAGCAGCAACAGTGCGGTGGAGTCGTCGAGCAGGGCGTCGAGATCGAACGTGATGCCGGTGTTGATGAAGAAGATCGGGACGAGGAAGCCGAACCCGACGGCTTCCAGCTTGGACTCGATCTCGGCGCGCGCCGGCTCCTCGGCGCTGCTCGCCAGGATCCGGAAGATGATCCCGGCGGCGAACGCACCGAGCAGCATGTCGATCCCGAGCCAGATGCTGAGCCCGGCGAGCGCGGCCAGCAGCAGCACGACGAGGCGAACGGCGAACTGACCGCTCGAGTGCATCGTGGCGTGGATCAGCCCGTGCATGTGCGGGTGGGTCCCGCGGGATGCGAGCCAGATCGCCATTCCAGCGGCGACGGCGAAGCCGACCAAGACGGCCGTCGCCGTGCCGAACTGCCGGCCGCTCAGGAACAGCGAAATCGCCAGCAGGGGCCCGAACTCGCCGGCCGCCCCGACCGCAGTCGCGGCGCGCCCGAAGGGTGTGGCCAGCTCCCCGGCATCGCGCAGCATCGGCATGATCGTTCCGAGCGCGGTGGACGACACGGCGACGCCGACGAAGACGCCGGCGGCGGCGGAGGGCGCGAGCAGGACACCGAGCGCGACCCCGACGGCGATCGAGATCACCCAGCCGGCCGCGGCCCGGCGCAACGGGCGGCCGTTGATCGCGGCGAAGTCGATCTCCTGGCCGGCGAGGAAGAACAGCATGGCGAGGCCCAGGTCGGCGAGCGCAGACGTGAATGAATTGCGCTCGACCCAGCCGAGCGCAGCCGGTCCGATCACGAGGCCGAGCACGATCTCGAACACGACGAGCGGGATCTTCACGAACCGTCCCACCGCCGTGGTGAGCAGCACGGCGAGCACCGCCGCGGCAGGGATCAGCATCACTGTCGACAGCGGCAGCTCCATGCCATCGTCCTCCGGGCAGCAGGGCGGAAGGGCCCATCATGGCCCGCCGCCATCGTCCGTCACAGTGAGCGAAACCGCCCGAAACGGTCGACATCGCTCACTGGGAGCCGCAACCGCGTCGTAACCTCGCTCAGCCACGGACAGCAAGGAGCAGGTCGCATGAGGGGCAGTACCGATCGGATCCTGACCACCCACGCGGGGGCGTTGCCGGCCCCGCTCGACGTCTGGGCGCGGCCCGACGTCGGTGAGGACCGACTGCGCGAAGCCGTCGCCGAGGTCGTCGACGCGCAACGGCGCGCCGGCGTCGACTTCATCAACGAGGGCGAGCTGACCAAGGGCGGCCACTGGGTCGAGTACGTCCCGACGAGGCTCGGCGGGTACGAACCATCGGAGACCGGCGGCGCCTACGGCGAGCTGCTGATGTCGAGCAAGGACTGGGTCGACTTCCGGGACTTCTACCTCGCCGTGCTGCAGAACGGCACCCTCTTCGAGATGTCCGGCGCCACCCAACACGTCCCCGAGGGAGCCGAGGAGACCGCCCAGTCCGTCGACGACTGGGTCGCGACCTCGCCGATCCACTACAAGGGCAAGGCCCTCCTCGAGCGTGAGATCGCGGTGATGAAGGAGTCGCTCGGCGATGCGCCCGTCGAGGACGCGTTCCTCACCAGCACCGCGCCGCTCAGCATCGAGCCCGGCCGCCTGAAGGGCATCTACGCGACCGACGAGGAGCACGTCTACGCGATCGCCGAGGCGATGCGGGAGGAGTACGAGGCGATCGCCGCCGCCGGCTTCCAGCTGCAGGTCGACGACGCGTGGATGGGCGCGCTGTGGGACCGGATCGGCATCCCGATGGGGATCGAGGGATACCGCAAGTACTGCCAGATGCGCTGCGAGGCGCTCAACCACGCACTGCGCAACATCCCCGAGGAGCAGATCCGCTACCACCTGTGCTGGGGCAGCTGGCACGGGCCGCACTCGGCCGACCTGCCGCTCCCCGACATCGTCGACGTGATGCTCGGGATCAAGGCCCAGCTGTACCTCATCGAGGCCGCCAACGTGCGCCACGAGCACGAGGCCCAGCTGTGGGAGGACGTCGAGCTGCCCGACGGCAAGATGCTCGCGCCGGGCGTCGTCTCCCACTCCACGCCGCTGGTCGAGCACCCGCAGCTCGTGGCCGACCGGATCCAGCGGTTCGCCAAGCTGGTCGGCCGGGAGAACGTGATCCCCGGCACCGACTGCGGTCTCGGGCTCCGCCTCCACCCGCAGCTGGCGTGGGCCAAGCTCGACTCCCTGACCGAGGGGGCGCGCCGGGCGAGCGAAGCTCTCTGGTAGCCGTCGCGGGCGTGATGCCCGTCACCGCGGTTGTGCGTCGGCTGACACAGTCCTGAGCGGCGACCGTCCGTACCGTGGACGTTGCGTCCCCCGGCTGGGTCTGCGGCGACGTGAGGGAGATTGCTCGTGGACACGACGTATCGATTGGACGGTCGCGCCCCGGCGTACGTGAGGAGTCCCGACCGGGTACCCACCACCGGACGCATCCGCGCCGCCGCCAAGCACCCGCGGGTGATGGTCTACCGACGTCTGATGGTCGCCGTGCTGGCGACCAACGTCACGCTGCTCGTTGTGCAGCTTCGTCGCGGTCACCTGCACCTCGCCGACGGCAGCGCCCTCGCGAGATTGTCGGACCTGACCCTTGTCAACCTCGCCGCGGCGGTGCTCATCCGGCACCAAACGGTCCTCAACGTGCTCCACGGACTGGCCGGCCGCGGGTCGCCGGAGTGGCCCACGTGGATCCGTTGGAGCATCTCGAAGGTGCATCACGTCGGCGGGATCCACGCCGGCGCGGCGATCGCCGGGACGGCGTGGCTGGGCGCGTTCAGCGCCGTCACCATCGTCACCCGGTTCCGGCACCCCGGCGTGGTCACGTCCACGACGTTCGTGCTCTCGGTGGCGCTGTCGACGCTCCTGGTCGTCGTGACCGTGTGCGCCAGTTCGCCGGTGCGGATGCGCGCCCACAACGTGTTCGAGCAGACGCACCGCTGGGGCGGCTGGACGGCGCTGTTGCTGTTCTGGGTGCTCATGATCCACCTCGCGATCGACCGCGGCGGCGCGGGCGGCGCGCTCGGGGCGCTGGCCTCGGACTGGCACGTGTGGGTGCTCGCCGTGATCACCCTCAGCGTGGCCTGGCCGTGGGTGCGGCTGCGCCGAGTCCCGATCACCGTGGAGCGGCCGTCATCACACGTCGCGATCGTCCACCTCGACTACGGCGTGACACCGGTGTACTCGTCGGGGGTCGGGATCAGCCGCCGACCGCTGCACGAGTGGCACGCCTTCGCCACGATCTCCACACCCGGACGGTCCGGCTACCGGTTGGTCATCTCGCGGGCGGGCGACTGGACCGGCCGGTTCATCGACGATCCCCCGACCCACGTGTGGGTGCGCGGCGTCCCGGTCGTCGCTCCGCTGGCGAAGATCGCCGGGCTCTATCGGCGGGTCGTCTACGTGGTCACAGGCAGCGGGATCGGTCCCTGTCTCGGCGCACTGCTCGCCGACCGCGTCCCGGCTCGCCTGGTCTGGTCGACGCGCGAGCCGCGGAGCACGTACGGCGACGCCCTCATCGACGAGGTCGAGCGAACGCAACCCGACGCCGTGATCTGGGACACGACGAGTCGGGGCAAGCCCGACCTCGTCCAGCTCGCCGTCGACGCCTGCGCCGACTTCGACGCCGAAGCGGTGATCATCGTCAGCAACAAACCGACCACGGTGCGCCTCGTCCACCAACTCGAGCGCCGCGGCATCCCGGCGTTCGGCCCGATCTGGGACTCCTGAGCAGCGCGCGTCTATGGCGGCGTGAGGGCTGAGCCGTACAGCGACTCGAGGGCCTCCCAGTGGCGCGTCGCGGCGGCCTCGTCATGGGTCGGGTTGTCCGGGACGGCGAAGCCGTGCAGCGCCGGGTACGTGACCAGCTCGTGATCGACGCCCGCCTCACTGAGTGCCGCGGCGAGACGCTGGAACTGCTCGTCGTCGAACGACGCGTCGTTCTCCGCGCCGGCGACGTACACCTTGGCGCTCATCGCATCCGCGAGCAGATGTGGGCTGTCCGCGGCGGTCGAGGCGATGTGGCCGCCGTGGAACGAGGCCGCCGCGCCGACCCGGTCCGGGAAGCGCCCCGCCGCGTTGAGCGCCAGGCCGCCGCCCATGCAGTAGCCCGTCGTCCCGACCTTGGTGTCGGCGACCTCCGGCTGCTGGGCGAGGAAGTCCAGCATCGCCTCGGTGTCGCGGGTGGCATTCTCCTTCGTGACGCTGCCGACCAGTGCCATCAGCCGCGCCCGCTCGTCCGGGTCGGCGAAGGCCGTCTTCATGTCGAACGGCTCGAACGGTCCGTGACGGTAGAAGGGGTTCGGCAGCAGGACGGCGTAGCCGAGGTCGGCGAGGCGCTGCGCCATCTCGTGGAACGTGGGGCGCACACCACCGGCGTCCGGGAACATGATCACGGCCGGCCAGGGGCCTCCGCCGTCGGGAGTGTGCAAGCTGGCGTCCATCGTCCCGTCGGTGGTCGGGATCGTCACGTCGCGCTGGGTCATGAGCGGCCTCCTCCGGTCACTCCCGATGTTGTCACCGTGCCCTCGGCGGCGGGCTACCGAGGCGCCACTTGCGTGAACGCCGGTTTCAATGCCAGTTGCTGATGCGGACGTCCTGCGGGTGCGGGGCGCCGGTGCCGGTCTCGACGAGCTGCTTGAGGCTCATGAGGAACGTGGCCCACTTCGTGCTGCAGTGGGACATGAACTCGACCGGTTCCCGCCAGCCCTCGTGCTTGAACAGCACGATCGTGTAGTCGTCCTCCCGCTTCAGGTCGAAGCCGACGTGGGTGCCGATCCACTCTTCTGGCCCGTCGGTCACTTCCCACTGGACGAACTCGTTGGGACGCTGCTCGAGCACCTTCATGTCGAAGCCGCCGGTGTTCCCGAAACGGAACTGGATCGTGCCGCCCGGAGCGGAGTCGCCCTTCGTGTCGGTGGTCCACCAGGCGGCGAGGCCGTCGAGCGTGGTGAGGGCGTCGTACACCTGGTCCGGGGCCGCGGTCGCCCCGATGCGATGCAGGATGTCAGGCATGGTCGCTTCCTTCTGTTGTGGGGGGTTGTGCGTTCTGGATCGCCTCGGCGATCTTCTTGATCCGCCGCAGCCGGGCGTCCCAGGTCGCGCCGACCGAGGAGAGTTGGGCGACGGCTCGCGACAGTTGGGCGTCGTCGACCCGGTAGCGCCGCTCCCGGCCGATGGGGGTCGCATGGACGAGTCCGGCGCGGGTGAGCACGTCGAGGTGCTTCGAGACCGCCTGGCGGCTCACCGGCAGGTGTTCGCTCAGGCTCGTGGCGGTTCCGCCGCCGTCGAGGAGCAGCTGATCGACCATGCGGCGCCGAGTCGGGTCACCAACCGCGGACCACAGGTCGTCGTCGATGACGATCATCACGGCGCGGCGACCTGCCGGGCGGCAGAGGCTGCGATGCGAGGCAGGTAGAAGTCCCAGCCGGTGACGTGCTCCCGGTAGGCCTCCTCGAGCACGGCGATGTCCCAGCCCCGTTCACGGAAACCTGTCTCGGTGAGGCGCAGGACCGTGCCCTCGCCGGACGGCGACAGCTCGAACGTCACGAGCAACGAGTTGGACGGCGTGGGGGTCTCACCCTGCCCTTGGGTCCAGCGGAACGCGAAGCGGCGGGGCGGCTGGACGTCGATCACGGTGATCGGCACCACGTCGACCCGGTCCGACGCCTCGTCGCGCCAGGTCAGCTCGCTGGTGGACCCGACGACCGGCTCGAGGTCGGTCTCGGCGCTCCACCAGTCGCGGATGTGCTCCGGGCGGCTGATGACGTCGAACACGATCTCGGGCGAGGCCTCGATGTGGACCTCACGTTCGATGCTTCCGTACTCCATGGCGGTGCTCCTATGCGCAACGATTGGTTGCGTGTCACCGTAACGGATCGTCGCCGAACACGCAACCTTTGATTGCGCGCATTGTTCGGGATCGAGCCACGCCGCCAGGTGCCGCTGGAAGCCCGGAGTCAGGAAGTCGTGCCAGGCGACGATGTCGGGAAGCGGTCCGTCAGGCCCGGCGAGTCGCCATCGTGCCGTGGCCTGACTGGTGCGCCGGGCGAGCAGGTCCTCGAGCTCGGCGACGAGCCCGCGCCGCGCATCGGCGGGAACTGTGAGTTCAAACAGCGGAGTACCGCTGGCTCAGCTCACAGTTCCCGGGTCTCGGCCCGTGACCGCGCCTATGAGAGCAGCGGGAACCGTGATGACAGCGGCCCGAGCGCGGCCTGGTCAGCGGCTGTCAGCGGTCGGCGACCGGTGCCGAAGGCGAGCAGATCCTGATCCGTCCAGTGCTTCGGCGCCTCGCCTCCGAGCAGCTCGAGCAGGACGGGTCGCAGCGCCCGAAGGGCCGGCGGCGATGTGAACGGCGGACGATCCAGCGTGATGGCGACGTCGATGCCGTGGGCGGCAACCGACATCACCCGGGTGAGCAGGTAGTCGTCGAGAGCGAGGGTGAGCCCCGCAGTTCGGAGGAGCTGGTCAGGCTCATGGCGCGCCATCGTCACCGACGTCTGCTGCCAGGCCGCGTCGAGGAGCTCGGCGTCGTCGTCCGGGCGCACCGCCGCGGCGAGCTGGCGGGCGTGCTCGACGTTGCGAGTGCGGTAGTCGACCGTTGCCCGCTCGGGTCGCCGGTAGTAGTCGGCGGCGGTGTGGCGATCCGCTCTCGGCAGGGGCGCGCCGATCTCTGCCTCGGGTGTCTCGATGCTGTCGGCGATGTGGACTACCAACTCGTGCAGCGTCCACGGCGGGCAGTTGGTCGGGCTCGAGAGCTGGATCGGCGTCAAGCCGCGAACGACTGCGACAAGCGTGGAGCACTCGGCGTCGAACGCCTCAAGCGCCGGGCGGGCTGTCATCACGCCAGCATCGTCGACCGTGGGCGAGGGGGGACTTGAACCCCCACGAGGAAATCCTCACTGGCACCTGAAGCCAGCGCGTCTGCCATTCCGCCACTCGCCCGAGTAGCACGGCAACGCTACCAAGCCCCGTTCGCCTCCCGGTGTGCCGTTGTCGGCTCCCGCCCCCTCGGTAGTCTCGACACGCCATGACCGGTCGCGTCGTCATCCTCGGTGCCGGCCCGACCGGACTCGGTGCCGGCTACCGGCTCGCCGAGCTGAACCACGGCGACTGGGACATCTACGAGCGCACCGATCACGTCGGCGGGCTGGCATCGAGCGTCACGGACGACCACGGATTCATCTGGGACCACGGCGGCCACGTGATGTTCAGCCACTACCACTACTTCGACGACCTCGTCGAGAAGATGCTCCACGGCGACTACGACGAGCACATGCGCGAGGCGTGGGTCTGGATCTACGGCCGCTTCGTGCCGTACCCGTTCCAGAACAACATCCACCGGCTGCCGCCGGACGTCTTCATCGACTGCGTGATGGGGATCATCGAGTCGCGCGACAACGACAAGCGCGACAACTTCGGCAACTGGATCACCTCGGTATTCGGCGAGGGGATCGCCGAGCACTTCATGCGGCCCTACAACTTCAAGGTCTGGGCCCATCCCCTCGACATGATCGGCACGACGTGGCAGGGGGACCGCGTCCCGACGGTGGACATCCGGCGCATCCTCGAGAACCAGGTCAACGACCGGGACGACGTGAGCTGGGGCCCGAACAACATGTTCAAGTTCCCGCTGCTCGGGACCGGGATGCTGTACGAGCGCATCGCCGACGCGCTGCCCCAGCCGGTGCAGTTCATGAAGGATGCCGCGTCGATCGACACGGCCGCCAAGGTGGTGACGTTCTCCGACGGGACCTCGACCGCCTACGACAAGCTGGTCACGACGATGCCGCTCACCGAACTGGTGAAGGTCATCGTCGACTGCCCGCCCGAGCTGCTCGACGCGGCGGGCGATTTGAAGCACACGTCGGGACTGTTCGTCGGGATCGGTGTCGCCGACCCGTGTCCGAGCACCAAGTGCTGGATGTACTTCCCCGGCTCGGACTCACCCTTCTACCGGGTCACCTACCTGTCGAACTACTCCCCGCAGGTCACGCCAGGCCCGGACCACTTCTCGCTGCTCGCCGAGATCTCCTCGTCGGAGTACAAGCCCGAGGATCCGGACACGGTCGTCGAGCGGACGATCGAGGGCATGTTGGCGTGCGAGCTGCTGTCGCCGGAGCAGGTCGAGCACAAGCTCGTCAGCAAGCAGCTGATCCAGGTGCCGTACTCGTACCCGGTCCCCACACTCGGCCGAGATCGGGCGCTGTCCGTGATCCAGCCGTGGCTGACCGATCACGACATCTTCTCCCGCGGCCGCTTCGGTGCGTGGCGCTACGAGATCGGCAACACCGACCACTCGGTGATGATGGGAGTCGAGTTGAGTGACTTCCTCGTCGACGGCACCCCCGAGAAGACGTGGGCCCTCCTCCCCGGAGAAGAGGCCCGCGCGGTCATCGCGTAGCGGCCGGGCGATCGGTTCATGTCGTCGCCCACTCGCCTGGTGGTGAGGGCGCTCTCGGTGCCCGTCGCGGCCGGGCGGACGATGCTCGCCGTGCCGGTGACCTACCTCGCGGTCCTCACCGGAGCGGCCTGGTTCGCCACCCTGACCGGTCGTCCGCGACGGAACACGGCGGGCGCCGGGCACCGGATCGCGGTACTGATCCCGGCCCACAACGAGGAGCAGGTGATCGGCGAGACGTTGCGGGCGATGGCGGCGCTCGAGTACGCCGCCGACCGGCACCGCGTCCACGTCGTCGCCGACCACTGCACGGACGGGACGGTCGCGATCGCGACCACGGCGGGCGTCGAGGTGCACGAGCACGACGGCGCGGCCAGGGGCAAGGGCCCGGCCCTGCAGTGGGCGATCGCCCGGCTGCTGGACGGCGAGGAGCCGCCCGACGTCTTCGTCGTCGTCGACGCCGACACGGTCGTCGACCCCCGCCTGTTGACCGTCATCGACGAGGCGATCACCGCCGGCGCCCGCGCCGTGCAGGGCCAGTACCGGGTGCGCGACCCGGGCTCCTCGCCGGCGGCCGGTCTGCGCGCCGCGGCGCTCGCCCTGCGCCACCACCTCCGCCCCCTCGGCCGGACAACGCTCGGTGCGTCGAGCGGCCTGTACGGGAACGGGATGGCGTTCACCGCCGACGTCCTGCGCCGGCGGGACTGGAGCGGTCACCTCACCGAGGACGTCGAGTTCCAGATGGAGCTGCTGCTCGACGGGATCCTCGTCGAGTACGCGCCCACGGCGGTCGTCGAGGCCGAGATGCCGGCGACGCTCTCGGGCGCCCAGACGCAGAACGAGCGCTGGGAGCGCGGCCGGCTCGATCTCGCCCGCCGCTACGTCCCCCGACTGGCGCGCGCCGCCATCGGGCGGTCAGGAGCGACGCCGCGCGCCCCGCAGGTGCCCCGGATCGCGGCCGCCGACGCCGTTCTCGACCACCTGGTCCCGCCGCTCTCGGTGCTCGTCGCGGCGTCCGGCGCCGTCGCCGTCGCCGGCACGGCGCTGCGGGCGATCTCGTCCACCGGGCGGTCCCGCCGGGGTTGGGGCCTCGTCGCCCTGCTCGCCGGCCACGTGGTCTCGGGTCTCGTGCTGGCGCGGGTACCGCGGTCCGTCTACGGCTCGTTCGTCCACGCCCCCGGGATGGTCGTCTGGAAGGTGCGCCTGTGGGCGCGCATGCTGCTCCGGCGGGACGACGTCGACTGGGTTCGGACGGCCCGGGTCGGCGGCGAGCCGAGCGGCTGAACCGCGGGTCGCTATCCCCGCCGCACGGCGCGCTTCACCGCGCCGGTGAGCTTGGCGTACGCCTTCCCACCCAGCACCGTCCGCGCCACGAGGTTGATCGTGCGCAGCTGGAAGATCGTCTCGACCGGGCGGGTCTTGGCGCTCTCCCAGTAGAGCCGCCAGCCCTGGCGCGGCCGCCCGCTGAAGATGTGGAACGTGGCGTGGTGCACCAACGCCCGCTTCTCGAGCCGGCGGCGCGCCGCCGCAGCATCTGGCAGCCGTTGCCCGAGCGGCCCGCTGAAGGCGATGTCGATGATCGGTAGGAGCTCCTGTTCGACGACCTTGAGCTGGGGGTTCAGATGCTCGTTCCCGCTGTGCTGGCGGCCGGCGTAGAGCCCGTCGTCGATGTACCCCACGTCGCCGAGCTCGGCCAGCCGGACGGCCAGGAGCATGTCGTCGTAGTACTTGAAGCCGTCGGGATAGCCGCCGCACGCGTGGTACGCATCGAGGCGCAGCATCAATCCGCTGTGCCCCAGGGTGAAGCCGAGGATGCCGTCCAGCGCGTCCTCGCCGTGCAGGACCTGGTCGCCGTGGAAGGGGCGGTAGATCGACGGCTCGTGCCCGTCGTCCCCCTCCATCGTCAGTGCCGAGAAGGCGAACGTCATCTGCGGGTTCTCGTCGAGGAGGCGCACCTGGCGCTCGAACGCGTCGGGCATCCGCACCCAGTCGTCGGCGTCCACCTGGACGCGGTAGCGGCCGCGACTCACGTCGCACGACTCCCGGAAGCTGGCCAGCGGGCCCTGGTTGACGTCATGGGCGATCAGCCGGATCCGTGGGTCGCCGGCGGCGTACTTCTCCACGACCTCGACGGAGTTGTCGGTCGACGCGTTGTCGATGACGATCAGCTCGAGGTCTTCGTACGACTGGGAGAGGACGCTCTCGATGTTGCGCGCCAGGTAGTCCGCGTAGTTGTAGTTCGTCACGGTCACCGACAGCCGTGGCGAGGTGTTCGTCTCAGTCATGTTGATCCGGTCCATTTTGCCGTGCCCCGCCCCGAAGCGCGCACGGCGCCGATGTCGTCGGGCCGGCGACACGGACGTGGCCGTCCGCACGACCCCGAGTCGGTACTGTGCCCGACGCGTGATCACGACCGAACGATCGGTGGTTCTGCTGGGCACGCCGATCGACGACGTCACGATGACGGAGGCTGTCGGGCGGATCGCGGACATGATCGCGACCGGTCGGGCGACGGGGCGGGTGCACCAGATCGCGACGATCAACGTCGACTTCGTCGTCAACGCGACGAAGGACCCCACGCTCCTGCACATCATGGGGCGGACCGACCTGGCGATCCCGGACGGCATGGGGATCCTCTGGGGCGCCCGCCTGATCGGCGTGCCGCTTCGGGAGCGCACGTCCGGCGTCGATCTGGTGCCGGCGCTCGCCGAACGGGCCAGCGTCGAGGACTGGCGGATCTGCCTGTTCGGCGCCGCGCCCGGTGTCGCCGAGCGGGCGGCGCAGTCGCTGGCCGAGCGCTATCCCGGTGCCGACGTCGTCGGTCTGCCGGCGCCATCGGTCGCGGCCGACGGAACCATGGACGCCGCCGCGCTGGAACTCATCCGCGACCTGGATCCCGACGTCGTGGCGGTCGCGCTCGGCAACCCGAAGCAGGAGCGGTGGATCGCCCGCCACGGGAAGGCGCTCGGCGCGCCGGTGTGCATCGGCATCGGCGGGTCGCTCGACTTCCTCACCGGCGTCACCCGGCGCGCCCCCGACTGGATGCAGCGCTGGGGCCTCGAGTGGATCCACCGCGCCCTCAGCGAGCCCCGTCGCCTCGCCGGCCGCTATGCCAAGGACCTCGTCGTCTTCGGGCCGGGCATCCTGCGCCAGGCCTGGCGGGGCCGCGCGCGAACGCCCGAGGCGCCGCCGCGCCCAAGCCACGACGGCGATGTGGTGCGGCTCGATCTGGGCGCTCTCGACACCATCGACAACGTCACGTTGGCCGCGATCGTGGGCATCGGCCGCCAGGCGCGTCGCCGCGACGAGCGGCTCGAGGTCGTTGGTGTCACCCCGGCGCTCGAGGCCGCTGCCGGCCGCCTCGGTGCCGCGCACCTCCTCGACGCCGACGGCGGCTGAGCGGTCGGGTCAGCGCTCGATCAGCGTCGGCTCGAAATCGGGATAGGTCGCGTCCCGCGGGGAGATGACCTCCGGCCGGCGCGGCCACTGGATGTCGAAGGCGGGATCGTCCCAGCGCACGCCCAGGGCGGCCTGGGGCTCGTAGAACGCGCCCATCTGGTACGAGACGTCGGTGTTGTCGGCGAGTGTGACGAACCCGTGGGCGAAGCCCTCGGGCACGAACACCGCCCGACCCCCGTCAGCATCGAGCTCGACCCCGAACCAGCGCCGGTACGTCGGCGAGTCCCGACGGAGATCGATGATCACGTCATAGACCGCGCCGCGGGTGCAGCGCACCACCTTGGACTCCTCGAAGCCGGGTTCGTTGAAGTGCATCCCGCGCAGGGTGCCGGCCTGGATGTTGGCGGAGATGTTCGACTGCGGGAACCGGATCGGCAGGCCGTGGGCGGCGAACTCGCGCTCGCAGAACGAGCGGGAGAACGAACCCCGATCGTCGCGGTTGGGCTCGAGGTCGATGATCCACGCGCCGTCCAGGGGTGCCCGTTCGAACCGCACGGCGGTCAACGCTAACGGAGCAGCGAGGCGGCGACCATGGGCCGGCCGGGGCCTCGGTCACCCGCCGATCGCCTTCGGTGACGACGGTAGCGTTGCCCGGATGAAGTCCTTCGCCTGCCGTTTCTGCGGCACGGTCCTCGAGCACCGGGTCGTCGACCTCGGGATGTCGCCGCTCTGCGAGAGCTACCTTCCCGAGGACAAGCTCGACCAGATGGAGCCCTTCTACCCGCTGCACGTCTGGGTGTGCCACAAGTGCTTCCTCGTGCAGCTCAACGAGTACGTCAGCGGCGGAAGAGATCTTCACCGAGTACGCCTACTTCTCGTCGTACTCCACCTCCTGGCTCGAGCACGCCAAGCAGTACGTCGAGATGATCACCGAGCGGTTCGGGCCTCGACGAGAACAGCTTCGTCGATCGAGCTGGCGAGCAACGACGGCTACCTGCTGCAGTACTTCGTCGAGCGCGGGATCCCGTGCCTCGGCATCGAGCCGGCGGCGAACGTGGCCAAGGTCGCGATCGAGAAGGGCGTGCCGACCGAGGTCGTCGTTCTTCGGCCGGGAGCACGGCGGCGAAGATGCGCGCCGCCGGCCAGACTCGCCGACCTCGTGCTCGGGAACAACGTGCTCGCCCAGGTGCCCGGACCTCAACGACTTCGTCGCCGGGATCCCGCTGATCCTCAAGCCCGGCGGGCACGGTGACGATCGAGTTCCCCCACGTCATGCGGATGCTCGACGAGAACCAGTTCGACACCATCTACCACGAGCACTTCTGCTACTTCTCCCTGCATCAGCGCCGAGGCGATCTTCGCCGGGCACGGCATGACGATCTTCGACGTCGAGGAGATCTGGACCCACGGCGGCTCGCTGCGCATCTACGCCCGCCACGCCAGCGGCGACGACCGTCCGCTCACCGAGCGGCTGCTCGAGCTGCGCGCCCGGGAGGAGGCGGCGGGCTTCCGGCGACGTCGACGACTTACGAGCGGTTCGAGGAGCAGGTTCGGGAGACCAAGCGGGCGCCTGCTCGAGCTCCTGACCGGGATCAAGCGGGACGGCAAGACGATCGTCGGCTACGGCGCCCCGGGCAAGGGCAACACGCTGCTCAACTACTGCGGCATCCGCACCGACTTCGTCGACTTCACCGTCGACCGCAACCCCTACAAGCAGGGCCGGTTCCTGCCCGGCACGCACATCCCGATCCACGCCCCGGAGCGGCTCGACGAAGCGCGGCCCGACTACATCTTGATCCTCCCCTGGAACTTCAAGGACGAGATCCTCGCGCAGCTCGCCTACGCCAGGGAGTGGGGCGCCAAGTTCATCGTGCCGATCCCCGAGCCGACGGTGCTCTGACGTGCTCGGGCTCGCCCTCGGAGCCGACGAGTCCCGACCGCTGCAGGTGCTGTGCATCGGCGCGCACAGCGACGACATCGAGATCGGGTGCGGCGGAACGGTGCTGCGCCTGCTCGCCGAGCACCCCGGCGCCCACGTCCACTGGGTGGTGCTGTCGGCGAACGACGCGCGCGAGCAGGAGGCGCGCGCCAGCGCGGCCGCCTTCCTCGCCGACGCCGGCTCGTCGACGGTCGAGGTGCGAGCGCTTCCGCGAGAGCTACTTCCCGTACGTCGCCGCCGAGATCAAGGACTTCTTCAACGACCTCCGGCGCCGCGTCGACCCCGACGTCGTGCTCTGCCACCACCGCTTCGACGAGCACCAGGACCACCGCACCGTCGCCCAGCTCGTGTGGAACACGTTCCGCAACCACCTCGTCGCTGGAGTACGAGATCCCCAAGTACGAGGGCGATCTCGGGCCATCCCAACTTCTTCGTCGCCGCTGAGCGACGCCGATCGCCGAGCGCAAGATCGCGCTGCTCGTGGAGCACTTCGGCTCCCAGCGGGACAAGGCCTGGTTCCGGCCGGAGACCTTCGCCGCCCTGATGGCGCTTCGTGGGGTCGAGTCGGGGACGCGGAACGCGGAGGCCTTCCACGCCCGCAAGCTGGTTCTCTGACCGTACCCAGGCAGGATCGAATGCCGTTGTCGGAGGGCAGGGCGGAAGGGTTCGAGAATGAGGGTGCTCGTCACGGGACACCGCGGATACATCGGCGTGGAGATGGTGCCGGCGCTGCGCGCGGCCGGCCACGAGGTCGTCGGGCTCGACACCGGGCTCTACGACGAGTGCGACTTCGTCCGCGCCGCCCGACGAGGTCGACGACGCTCGACGTCGACCTGCGCGACGTGACGCCGGCGCACCTCGACGGCGTCGACGCCGTCGTCCACCTCGGCGCGCTGTCGAACGATCCGCTCGGCGATCTCAACGCCGAGCTGACCTACGACATCAACCTGCACGCCTCCGTGCGCCTCGCCGAGGCCGCCAAGGAGGCCGGGCGTCGAGCCGCTACCTCTTCGCCTCGTCGTGCAGCCTCTACGGCGCCGGCGGCGACGGCCTGCTCGACGAGACGGCCGAGTTCAACCCGGTGACCCCGTACGGCGAGTCGAAGGTTCGGGTCGAGCAGGAGGTCAGCAAGCTCGCCGACGACGTCGTTCTCGCCGGTGTACCTGCGCAACGCCACGGCGTACGGCGTGTCGCGCCGGCTCCGGGCCGACATCGTCGTCAACAACCTCGTCGGCCACGCCGTCACGACGGGCAAGGTGCTGATGCAGAGCGACGGCTCGCCGTGGCGCCCGCTGGTCCACATCCGCGACATCATCGCCGCCTTCGTCGCCTGCCTCGCCGCGCCGCGGGAGGCGATCCACAACGAGGCGTTCAACGTCGGCATGGAACGGCGAGAACTACCGCATCCGCGAGGTCGCCGAGATCGTCAAGGAGGTCGTCCCCGACTGCGAGATCGCCTTCGCCGCCGGCGCCTCGCCGGACACCCGGAACTACCGGGTCGACTTCTCGCAAGATCCGCCGGCACGTGCCCGAGTTCCAGCCCGAGTGGACGGTGCGGCGCGGCGTCGAGGAGCTGTACCAGGCCTACACCGGCGCCGGGCTCGACGAGGAGGACTGGACCGACTGGCGCTACTACCGGCTGCCGACGATCCGCCATCTGCAGGACGAGGGGCGGATCGACACCGAGCTCCGCTTCCACACTCCCTGACGGCCGTTGCGTCAGGTCAGGGGAGCACGGCCTCCCCGTTGCGCCAGCGCTCCCACGGGGCGGAGCCGGCGCGGTGGATCTCGTCGAGCTCCATCTTGTCCTTGAACGTGTCCATGTTCCGCCAGAAGCCGTCGTAGGGCACGGCGACCAGCTGGCGGTCCTTCATCAGGCGCCGGAAGGGCTCGATCACCAGCTCCTCGCCGGGCTGCATGACGTCGAAGACCTCCTGCTTGAGGACGAAGAACCCGGCGTTCACGCGCACCGTCGAGTGGCCGACGGGCTCGAGCCCGGTCACGTACTGGTCGTCGTCGGTGTGGACGATGTGGAACGTGTGGGGAGCGGGCACGGAGAGGAACGAGGCGACGACGTCGCGCTGCTCGAAGTCCTCGACGTACGTGTCCAGCGGCAGGTCGGACAGGCCGTCGGCGTAGTTGGCCAGGAAGGCGGCGTCGTCGCCGATGTGCGGACGGATGCGCCGCAGCCGCTCGCCGACGTTCGACTGCATGCCGGTGTCGACGAACGTGATCCGCCAGTCGTCGATGTCGGTGCTGAGGAGCTCGATCTCCCGGCCGCCGTGGGTCATGACGAAGTCGTTGTGGTCGCACTCGTTGTACTGGAGGAAGTACTGCTTGATCTTGTCCGCGCCGTGGCCGAGGCAGAGGATGAAGTCCTTGTGGCCGTAGTGGGCGTAGTAGCGCATCAGGTGCCAGAGGATCGGCCGGGGCCCGACGGGGACGAGCGGCTTGGGGATGACCTCGGAGAAGTCGCGCAAGCGCATCCCCATGCCGCCACAAAACAGCACAACCTTCACGATCGAATCCCTTCCGGCGGACCGCCGCCCTCGCCAGCGCGGAGGCTATCCGGTCCGACCGGCGCCCCATCCTGATTCCGCGAGCGCGATCAGGCCCTCGCCCCCTAGGCTCTGCTGACCGAAGGCGAGGTGTGCAGCGTGGACTTCTCACAGACGCGTGAACTTCAGAAGCGGCTCGAGCTGCTGGTCCCCGGCGGGGGTCACACGTACGCCAAGGGCACCGATCAGTATCCCGAGCGGTCGCCCGGTGTGCTCGCCCGGGGCCACGGCTCCCACGTCTGGGACGCCGACGGCAACGAGTTCATCGAGTACGGGATGGGGCTGCGGGCGGTGGCGCTCGGTCACGCCTACGAGCCGGTCATCGAAGCCGTCCGCGCCGCGCTGCCGCTCGGCACCAACTTCACCCGGCCGGCCATGATCGAAGTGGAGTGCGCCGAGCTGTTCACGTCGGTCGTTCCCAACGCCGAGATGGTCAAGTTCACCAAGGACGGGTCGTCGGCGACGACCGCGGCGCTCCGCATCGCCCGGGCGGCCACTGGTCGCGAGGTCGTGGGGATCTGCGCCGACCATCCGTTCTTCTCCTACGACGACTGGTTCATCTCGACGACGACCAGCGCCGCCGGTATTCCGCCATCGGAACGAGCGCGGGTGCGGATCTTCCACTACAACGACATCGCCAGCGTGGACCGCCTCTTCGACGAATACGGCGACCAGCTCGCCGCGGTCTTCCTCGAACCGGTTCGGACCGAGGCCCCGGTAGCCGGCTTCCTCGAGCGCTTGCGTGAGCGCTGTGACCAGGCCGGCGTGGTCCTGGTGCTCGACGAGATGATCACCGGGTTCCGGTACGCGCTTGGCGGCGGCCAGTCGCTCTACGAGATCACGCCGGACCTGTCGACATGGGGCAAGGCGCTCGCCAACGGGTTCTCGGTGTCGGCGCTGTGCGGCCGCCGCGAGTTGATGATGCTCGGCAGCCGGGAGCGGGAGGGCGATGACGTCTTCCTGCTCTCGACGACTCACGGAGCCGAGGTCTGCTCGCTCGCCGCGGCGATCGCGACGATGAACGTCTACCTGGCCGAGCCGGTCATCGAGCACCTCTATCGTCAGGGCGACCGCCTGGCCGCGGGGCTGAGCGAGGCCGCCGGCCGGCACGGCGTCGAGCAGTTCGTCGCGCCCGTCGGGTTCGGCTGCAACCTGGTGTTCTCGACGAACGACCCCGACGGGCAGCCCTCGCAGCTGTACCGCACCCTGTTCCTGCAGGAGACGATCGCCCGCGGCGTGCTCATGCCGTCGCTCGTCGTCAGCTACTCGCACTCCGACGCCGATGTCGATCGGACGATTGAGGCGATCGACGGCGCCCTCGGCGTCTACGCCCAGGCGATCGAGGCCGGGAGCACCGACGGATTCCTCGTCGGACCGCCGTCCCGCCACGTGTTCGACCGCGAATTCGGCTGACTGCCGGCGGGTTCAGCGGGCGGCGTCGACGTCCTCGAGGAGGTCGTGCTCGTCGAGCAGCTCGGCGGCCGTCGCGATCACGTCGAAGGCCATGTTCGCCCGCTCGGCGATGTCGAGCAGGCCGTTGGTCCCATCGGAGAGGTTGAGCACCCAGAGCATGGCGAGCTGGAGATCGGCCACGTTCGTGCCGCCGATCGCCGAGTAGAGGCCGCGACTGCCGAGCTGCGGCTCACCGAACGGGGCGAGGTTGCGGTACCGCCGTTCGCGTTCGACGGTGTCGACGATGGAGTTGAGCACGGCATACGACTCGACCATCCGCTCGCCGGACACGAACGCGAGGTTGTCGGCCGAGGTGTGGTACTCGGGGAACTGGCCGTGCCGCCCCCGCATGAGCGAGCCGACCGGTAACCGGAATCCCGGCGAGTTGTACTGCCGTTCGTCGTAGCCGTAGGGGAAGAAGTCGATCAGCTGGTCGTCCTCCCCGCGGTCGCGGAGGACCTGGGCGGCGGCGCGGTCGATCACCGCGTCGGCCCCGACGGTGCGCTTGTAGGTGAACGGGTAGTCGTCGCCGAGGCACGTCACGGTGAGCCCGTGGGCGATCCGGTCGACGTCGTCGCGGTGGCGGTCGAGCCACGTGATCGCCCCGATCGTGCCCGGCGCGTACAGGAACCGGTAGGTGTACCTCGGCTTCGGGCCGGCGAGCAGTGCTCGGGCGAGGTGGACGGAGACAGCGAGACCCGTGAGGTTGTCGTCGCACAGGGACGGATGACAGACGTGCGCCGAGATGAGGAACTCGCGGTCGGTCGTGCCCGGGACGACAAGCTCGCCGTACGTGAGCGAACCGGGTTCGAGCGTCGAGTCGACGCAGACCTCGTACTCGCCCGGCTCCAGCGAGTCGAGGACCCGCTGGCTCAGGCAGAACCCCCACGTGCGCTGGTAGTACGAGGTCCGGTACGGGATCAGGTCCGGCTGGTCGGGGAGGGTGAAGAGGTGCGGCCGCAGGTCGTCGAGCGACATGCGGCCACGGAACGGGACGCTGTAGCTGACGACGTGGAGGTTGCTCGCGGCGAAGTCGACGACCCGGGCGCCGGACGGGTCGGCGATCCACGCCTCCCGGATGTTCCACTCCGGCGGGACCACCCAGTCCAGCACCGGGGTGCCGCTCGCCACCTCGTGCACCTCGATCGGCGCGACCTTGCCGAGGATCTCGAGGGTTCCTCTCACGCCGTCACCCGTGATGCTGCGGCACAGTGGATAGAGCGCCTGAACCAAGGCCGTGAACTCATCAGCGGAGGGTGCGCCAACGGCGGCTCGACTCGTCGAGGTCATGTGAGCATTCTCTAGGCGCCGGCGTCGGAACGCATCCGGAAATCGGGGTACGGGTAGGCCCCGGCTGACCGTTTCGGCGGCATCGAAGGCGGCGCGGTCAGGAGTTGGGAGGTCGATTACCCGCCGGTAACATGCGGCACACTTTTGGCGGACGGGATCGCCCACGGGGCGATCAATGGAGGGCTCGGGCGATGACTTCGATACACCACGACTCTTTTGTCGCGGACGACGCGCGGCGCAAGTCGATCTTCACTGGTGAGATCCTGGTCAGCTCGCCATCACCGACGACGATCGCGTTCTGTGAGTTCGCTCGGGCTCTCGCCAAGGACGCATTCGGCGATCTCGATCCTGAACACGCCCAGTACCACCTGCCGGTGGAACAGTACTCCGAGATCTTGTCGAGCCTGAAGCCCCGTTTCATCCACGATCCCCGCTCGAAGGAGTTCATCCGCGCCATCCTCGACGAGCTCGGCTACGACCTCGAGCAGACGTATTTCGACGTGCCGCGCCTACGCACGTCCACCAGCGACGGCTACCTCACATCCGGCATCGCCTATGCGTGGCATCCCCACCGCGACACCTGGTACGCCGCACCGATGTGCCAAGTCAACTTCTGGATGCCCGTCTACCCGGTCGGCACACAGAATGCGATGGCCTTCCATCCGGCGTACTTCGATGTCGCCGTGCCCAACACCTCGGCCGGGTACAACTACTACGAGTGGAACGCGAAGCACCGCGCGGCGGCGTCGACGAACGTGGAGCGCGAAACGCGCCCGCTTCCAGCACCGAGCGGTGATGTGGACATCTCGAACCCAGTGATCCTGCTCCCTCCCGTCGGTGGGCTGATCGAGTTCTCCGGGCAGCATCTTCACTCGAGCGTCCCGAACACGTCCGGGCGTACCAGGATCTCGATCGACTTCCGCACGGTCCATGTCGGCGACATCATCAACGGGATCAGCGCGCCGAACGTCGACGCCGCCGAGTGCACGGGGTCGTCGATCCGAGACTTCATCCGCTCCTCGGACTGGACCCCGATGCCGGACGACGTCGTCTCGTTGTTCGACGACGGCACCGAGGACCGTGGCGACTTGGTGTACGTCGCCGACCCCACGCCCGAGCAGTCGTGACTCACCGGAATAAATAGCGAAACCGGCCGCTTCCTGTTAGCTTCTCCGGTCAGCGGACGAGTGCACCGGGGAGTCGCGCCCTGGGCAGCATACGGAAGGGACGGGCTGTGGAGGTCGGGCGGGCTAGGTATCGACGTGCGCTTGTTGTCGCGCTGTCGCTCATTGCGTTCGCCGGCGGGACCACGGTCGCCGCCGACGGGATCAACACGGGCGGGCCGACGGCGTCGCAGTTCGTGACGTGGACGTGCACCGGCAGTCCCTGCCCGTGGGGCACGACGACCGACGGTCATGCGGTCGTGTGGCCGGCCGGTTCAGGAGCAACGAACCAGCGCCTGGGTTACACGGCGTCGGCGGGGATCTACCTGCCCGGTGCAGCCGCCAATGGCGTCACCGTCTCGGTGGTGTCCGGTGAGGCGTCGATCTACGCCGGAACGCCGGGCGCGTCATCTCACCGCCGGCTGGCCCTGCTCAAGGCCAACAAGTCCCACCTGATCTCGGGCGTCGCGGCCGGCGAGGTCGTGAGCGTGCAGGACGACACGGGGTTCACCTACACCCTCGCCAGCACACCGCCGACCACGACGACGACGCTGCCGCCGACCACGACGACGACGCAGCCGCCGACCACCACCACGACGCAGCCGCCGACGACGACGACCACTACGACGACGCTGCCGCCGACCACGACGACGCAGGCGCCGACCACCACGACGACGACGACGCTGCCGCCGACCACGACGACGCAGGCGCCGACCACCACGACGACGACGACGACGACGCAGCCGCCGACGACGACGACGCAGCCGCCGACGACGACGACGCAGCCGCCGACGACACGACGCAGCCGCCGCCGTCCGGTCCGACGGCGTCGCAGTTCGTCGAGTGGACGTGCACCGGCAGCCCGTGCCCGTGGGGTCCGTCGACCGACGGGCAAGCCGTCGTGTGGCCGGCCGGGTGGAGCCCATCGAGCCAACGGCTCGGCTACACCGTCTCGGCCGGCATCTATCTGCCCGGCTCAGCGGCCAACGGGTTGACGGTCACGGTGACGTCGGGTGAGGCGTCGATCTACGCCGGAACACCCGGCGCCTCGTCGCACCGCCGACTGGCGCTGGTCAAGGCCGGCAAGTCGCACCTGATCTCGGGTGTGGCCACGGGCGAGGTCGTGAGCGTCCAGGACGACACCGGCTTCGTCTACACGTTGGCGGGCGACTCCGTGCCGACAACCACGACCACCACGACGACCGCGCCGCCCACCACCACCACCACCACGACGCTGCCACCATCGACGACTAGCCGCCATCGACGACACAGCCGCCGTCGACGACGCTGCCGCCAGGTTCGGGTTCGGGGCCGGCGCAACTCGTGCACGTGGACGTGCACCGGCAGCCCGTGTCCCTGGGGATCGTCGGCCGACGGGCACGCCGTCGTCTGGCCGGCCGGGTGGGGCGCCTCGAACCTGCGGCTTGGTTACACGGTGTCGGCTGGGATCTACCTGCCGGGGTCGGCGGCCAACGGAGTGAGAGTGTCGATGGTGTCGGGCGCAGCGTCGGTGTACGCGGGCACGCCGAACGCTTCGTCTCATCGACGTCTGGCGGTGGTGGGCGCCGGCGAGTCCTACGTGATTTCGGGTGTCGGCACCTCAGAAGTCGTGAGCGTCCAGGACGTCGATTCCTTCACGTACCACCTGACCGAGTCCTCGGAACCACCGCCGACCGACGACTGCACCGACCCAACGGCCTGCGATCCAGTCGATTCGATCAACGCGCTCTGGCGGTGCAACGTCCCTTCGTGCAACGGAGCGGATTGGGAAGGCGGCGTGATCACATGGCCGTCGTGGTCGGCGTACGAGAGCAACAATCGCTCGGGCGACGTGTCCCGCACGGTGTACTCCCTCGATGGTGAGGTCCTCTATCCCTACATGGGCTCGTGGGCCTCGGGGTGTGAGCTCACCGTCATCGAGGGTGAGGTATTGGTCGTCGAATGGCAGCGAGGAAGCGACACGTGGGACTCGAGGCGCCTCGGCCCCGGCGACACCCACACGATCACGCTCACGGGATCCCAGGACGGAGCGTTGATCGAGACGCCGGACACGCCGACCCACTTCGCCATCTCGCTCGACAACTGCACGCCGCAACCGGTTCCGAAGCCATAACCGGCGCGGACGCCAGCGTGTCGCTGAGCGTCCGCGCGCTGGCGCTCGCTACCGCGTCAAGGTGTCGTCGCTGACGAGGTCGTCGAACGACTTCCGTCGGCGCGCCGGGACCACACCGCTCGGATCCTGCAGCACGACGGCCGCTGCCGGGAACGAGAACGTCGTCGAGAACGGCACGAAGTACGCGCCCGAATCCATGATGGCCAGGACGTGGCCGGGTTGCAGCTCGGGCAGGCGCCAGTTGTTGTACAGCACGTCCGCCGGGGTGCAGATCGGTCCGGCGAGCCGATACGACTGCTCGGCGGGTCCCGATGGGTCCGACACGCTGAACAACTGGTGGTACTCACCTCGCACCGGCTCGGCCACGTTGATGCCGGCGTCGAGGATCGCGAACGGCAGGGTCGAGTCCCGCTTCACGTCGAGCACGGTCGTCAGGAGGAGCTGGGTGTCGCTGGTCATCGCTCGCCCGGGTTCCTGGACGAGCAGCGGCCGTTCGACACCGGTCGATGCGACATGACGGTCGAGGAGGGTGGCGGCGATCTCGGACGCGTCGCCGATGCTCACACAGGTGTCCGGATCAGGCGGCAGGAGGTCCGATCCGTAGGCGCGGTTGAGGCGGAACTCGACCGTCGGCGGGCTGGCCACTGTCGGGCACGCCAGACTTCCACCGATGTCGAGGATCGCTGGGTGCCACCCGGTTCGCTCGTGCAGCTCGGCGCAGAAGGCCAGCACCGCGCCCACATAGTGCTCCCATGTCGCCGCATCGCGAACGGTCCGGCCGCGGTGGAAGTGAAGTCCGCACAGGTTGATCCAGGCGTGCGTCCGAGCGTGCTCGATCGCGTCGACCAGGGCATCCGAACTGCCGGCGATGCCGAACTGACCGCCCCAGGTCTGGGCGAGGGACACCCGCAATCCCAAGTTGGCCACCACGTGCTCATCAGTGGCGATCTCGGCGACCAGGGTCGCCTCGTGTACCGAGTTGGCGTTGATGACGAGGATCCGGCGGCGGACCGCCTCGCGGAGCGACGCCGGTGACTTGGCCGGACCGTTGTAGATGACCCGATCAGGCTCCACACCCAGCTTGAAGGCGAGCCACAACTCGTACGGCGAGATGACCTCGGCGCCGACTCCATTGCGGTGCATTCGCTCGAGCGCCGCCGGCACGGGGTTGGTCTTGTACGAGTAGAAGATGTCGGCTCCATGGCCGCGGCGGTGCGGCTCCAACGACGCTTCGACGTTGCGGTCGAGCACATCACCGAGCACGACGTGCACCGGCGTCCCCTCGGCCCGGGCCAGTTCCTCGAGATCGACACCCCCGCTCCACAAGCGGCCGTTGGCGCCGATCGAGAGACCCCACCGTTCGTACGGGAGGTCCACCCGCTGCGGCCGGCGCGCGGCGAGGCGCGGTCCGATGTGGTCACGCAGGAACGTCTGCGTACGGGCTCTGGCGGCTCTGATCACGAGGGTGCCTTCATGAAGCGTCGCGACGAGCCGACCTGGCAGGGAGAGACCGGCTACCGCCCGACATCGGCCGAACGCTATCCGCATCGTCGGCGCAACGGCGTTCGTGGTCAGCGCCGGGAGGCCCGAGATTCGCCACCGGTAGGCTCCGCAGGGTGGTGCGAGCTCCATTCTCGAGACGTCGCGCGGCCGCGCGCGCCGACCGCCCACGAATCCTGGTAATCGTCCGCGGTCACATCGCCGATCTCCTCGAGACCATGCCCGCGCTCCGCGCGCTGCGCGACCGGTACCCGCAGAGCCACGTCACCGCCATGGTCAACGAGTACACGCGGGGCGTGCTCGACGACTGCCCGTATGTCGACCGGGTGATCTACGGATTTACCTACGAGCGGAGGACGAGGTGGCAGCGGGTTACCGAGCTCGTTCGCCTCATCGCTTCGATCATCGTCCGCTTCGACATCGTCATCTGCGAGCGCTCGGCTCCACCGCGTGCCGCCGGGCTCGCGCTCATCTCGGGGGCGCGGATCCGCGTTGGCTTCGATCAGCCGCGCATCTGGGGGCGCCTGCTCACCCACAACCTGGGTCCTCAGCCCGAGGACCTCCCGAATCGCGAAGTCAACCTGATCCCCCTGCGTTCCCTGGGGATCGAGGGACGGCCCGAGTACGAACCGCTCTCGTGGATCGGGCCCGAAGTCGTCGAGTCGGTGGACCGTCTGCTGCGCCGCTCGGGCATCACCCCGGGCGAGATCGGCTACGCGGTGTATCAGGTCTCGTGCAACTGGGGGTGCAACGAGTTGCGCAGTGACAAGTGGGCCGGCGTCATGGATGCCGTGCATCGAACGCACGGTCTCCAGCCCGTCGTCCTGGGGTCGGGCGATTCATTCGAGGTGTCGAAGTTCGACGCGATCCGCGAGTTGACGTCCAATGCTCCGACCTCGCTGCTCGGGAAGACGACGCTGCCGGAAGCGTTCGAGGTCGTCCGGGGGGCGTCGCTCGCGGTGATGACCGACAGCGCGCTCGGCCAGGTCGCGATCGCCCAAGGGATCCCGACGGTGCTCATCTTCGGTGTCGAGCCACTCGTCATGACCGCACCGTTGGGTTCCGAGCTGGACCGGACGGCCCTGATCCAGCACTGGGACCCGGAGACCGCGGACCCGCCGAACCCGCACTGCCGATTCGGCGAGAGCTACTGCCACTCCGAGCACTGCCGCGAGAACAGCTCCCTCGTGAGGACCGGCGTCGAAGAGATCGTCTCGAAGGTCGCCGTCGCCGTCCGTTCGCGGGTCCCGGCCGACTCCGTCATCGGCTGAGTCGGCCCGCCCGATCGGCCGGGTCAGCGCACGACGAGCGTGTCCCAGTGCCAGGTGAAGCCGATCGGCGTCCCGTCCTTGGTGGGCGTGTAGTTGTGGTCGAGGAACGCCAGCCGGAATTGCTGGGGGAAGGACGCACGGAACGTCGCCTGGACGTACCGGCTGTTCGGCCGCTCCTGACGGAACGTGACGGTGCCGTTGCGGTTGTCCGTCAGACAGTGCTCGAACCGTGTCGCCTTGTCGTCGCCTGCGTTGAACTGCAGACCGTCCCAGACCTGGCTGCGACCGACGAAGAACGTCGACTCGTCGTTGAAGTTGGACCAGTTCAACGACCCGTTGGGGAACTGCACGGTCGTGTCGTCGACGTCGCCGAGCGTCGGCTCGAGATAGGCGAAGTTACCCGTCCAGGCGCTCGTCGGGATGAGGTGCACGCTCACCCACTTGCGCCGCAGGAGATCGGTGAGGTTCACGTCCCAGCACACCCGCGTGGCGTTGGCGAACGACCGCTTGGGGGCGAAGCCGACGATGGAGTACCCATCGATGTCGCCCATGCCGGTCATGAAGTGCTCCCGACAGTGCCAGAACGCCTCGTGCTGCGGAACGGCGTGAACGACACGCTGCGTGTCGGGCGGGCCGCAGTTCATGTCGTGGTCACCCGACCACGTGCCATGGCTGTCGTGGCCCTTGGGGTAGACGATCAGGTTCCGGTGGTGAACCAGGAGCTGGAGCTGGCCCACGTCTGACGGGCTGGTGAAGTCGAGCACGTAGGCCGCGCCGTCCGCGGGGTCACGGACGATGATGTTGCTGCCCGTGCCGCCCGAGTACCAGTCGTTGCCGTCCTCGCCCGCCAAGCGATCGTTCCCCGGTCCACCCCACAGGCGGTCGTTCCCAGCGCCGCCGAAGACGCGGTCGTTGCCGCGGCTGCCGTACAGCGAGTCGGAACCGGCGTCGCCGTAGATCGTGTCCGCGCCGCCGCTCCCGCTGAGGACGTCACGCCCCGCCCCGCCGCGGATCACGTCGTTGCCCGGACCGCCGCTGATCCGGTCGGCACGGGCGCCACCCACGAGCCGATCCCGGCCGGCGCCACCCCGGATCTGGTCGGCACCTCGACCGCCATAGATCGTGTCGTTGCCGCCCCGCCCGTTGATGACGTCGTTGCCGCCGCCACCGCAGATGACGTCGGCGCGTGCGGTGCCGTTCAGCACGTCGGCCCGCGCGGTGCCGACGATGGTGCAGCGGGCGGCGACCGCCGACCGAGGGGCGCCGGAGCTCAGGGGGATCAGGGCGAGCACCACCGCGCCCGTAGCGGCGGCGAGACGTCGGCGCGACGTTCGGTGAGCTCGTCGCGACGCATCGTCCATCAACATCTCGTTTCCTCCCTGCGGTGCACGGTCCCCTGACCCCCGTTGGGGGGACAGCGTGCCCAACCCTCGATTCCGGACCTCGGCTTACCCGGGACCTCCTCGGATCGAAACACAATCGTAGTAAATGTCATCTCGCCGCCTTCGCCCTCAGCACGGCGGCTTCGGCGAACCGTTTGAGGGCCCGAGCACCGAGTTCGACGGCGTCGCGGACGTGCCGGTGCCGCAGTTGCCGCACCGCCTCCTGGCCGGCATGCGTCGCCGCCACGCGACGGTCGAACACGATCGCCTTCCGGACCGCCCGCCGCTGCACCGGGCGGAGCGTGTCGTCGTCCCACCACGCCGAGTGGAGCTGCTCCATGCTCTCGTAGAACTGCTCCTGCGAGCGGCTGGTCTCCGCCCGGCGGTAGTACGACAGACGGGCGCGAACGAAGTGGACAGGCGCGAGCAGCGCCATCTGGAGCACCATGTCCTTGTCCTCGACGACGCCGAACTTCCGCCAGCCTCTCGTGCGATCGAACACTGATCGGCGCAGCACCGCAGTCGAGGGGATTGCCTCGTGCCGGCTCATCAGCGCGTCGAGCGGTGTTTCCGGATCGTCGGGGGCGAGCTCACGGATCCGCAGGCCGTCGCGGACGTACCGCGGGGGGAGACCGGGGTGGTCGTCCACGGGGCTCCCGTCCTGCTCCACGAGCGTCCATGCGCAGTAGACCAGCCCGACTTCGGGATTCCCTTCGAGGTGGCCGACGAGGGTCGACAGGAACGTCGGGGCCAGGTAGTCGTCGGCGTCGAGGAACATGAGGTAGCGGCTCGACGGGTCGGCCCGCTCGGCGCCGGCGCTGCGGGCGACGTGAACGCCGCTGTTCACCTGTTCGACGAGCACGACGCGCGGGTCCCCGGCGGCCACCGCCGCGATGCGGGCGGCCGAGTCGTCGGTCGAGCCGTCGTCGACCACGATGTGCTCCCAGTCGACGTCCTTTTGAGCGCGCACGCTCGCGATCGTCTCCTCGATGAAAGCAGCCGCGTTGTAGCAGGGCGTGATGACGGAGATGGTCGGCATGGGCGGTGAGTCTCGAGTCCCGGTGCCGAGCCCGCTCCTCCCGCAACCTGCTTCGGACCGGGCCCGCCGGTCCGGTGGCGACTTTAGCCCGAAACCTGGCGCACGACCTCGCCGAAGCTCGCTCCGGCGTCCTCCGGTCGGAACGAGGTGGCGACGGTCGCGCGCGCGTGCTCACCCATCGACCGGGCCCAGCTCCGGTCGTCGTAGAGGTGCGACAACGAGTCGGCCAGTGCCCCGACATCGCCGGCGGGTGCCAGGATTCCGTCGTGACCCGACGTGATGATCTCGGGCACCCCACCTTCGTCGTAGGCGACGACGGGTAGGCCGGCTGCCATAGCCTCGAGGATCGCCAGGCCGAACGGCTCGCGCCGCGACGGGTGGAGGAAGCAGTCGAACGAGGCCAGGAGCGCGGGCACGTCCGACCGGAACCCGGCGACGATGATGCGGTCAGCCGCGCTCGAGCGGGCCGCGTGCTCGCGGATGCGCGCTTCGTCGTGGCCGCGACCGGCGATGAGGAACCAAACGTCGTCGCGCTTGGCGGCGAGGGCCGCGAACGCGTCGATCGCGTCGATCTGGCCCTTCTCGGGATCGAGCCTGCCGATCATCCCAATCAGGTAGGCGTCGTCTGGCACGCCGAGCTCGTGCCGAACCGCGGCGCCGGTGTCAGCTGGCGGAGGCGAGTCGACCTCGATGGCGTTGCGGATCGTCGTGATCCGATCGCTGCGGACGCCGTGGCGCACGGCCTGGTCCCGAATGAAGTCGCTGATGACGACGACGTGGGCACACGTCTTCAGCCGTTCGAGCACGGGTCGCTGCAACCATGGCCCGATGTTGTAGTGGAGGTGGACGATCTGGGGCACCCGGAGGGACCTCGCGATCAGTGTCGTGGCGCGGCAGTCGTAGTGCTGCTGGGAGGAGTAGACGATCGTCGGTCGGTGGCGGCGGGCGACGTTCATGACCAGTGGAGTGCGAAGCAGATAGTTGGCGACCACGGCGTAGCGGCCGGGGGTCAGCCTCGACGACCCGGGGTTCGCTCTCCACCCGGTGTCGAACGGGACGATCTCGCACCGGGCGAGCTCGGCGAAGCGCCGGGAATCGGCGCCCGCGCCGCCCGTCTCGTGGAACAGCACGGTCGCCGCGTAGGCGTCCCCTCGGGCTCCGAGCAGACGGGCGAAGACGGCGACCTCCGACGAGAACCCGTGGGCGACGTGGACGCCGAACATCCGCGGCGCCGTTTCCCCGCTCACTCCCAGTTGTACCGCCATCGTCCTTCCGGGAGTCGAACGATCGAGCGGATCGAGTACACGACGTCGGCAACGAGCGACCGGGCGTGGCGGATGGCCCAGAGCACCGCCCATCCGGCGCAGCGGGCGCGCTCGCCCAGGCTCACCGGGGCGCGCACCGCCTCGACGATGAGGAAGCCCGCCTGGAGCCAGTTCGGCATGCGGAGACGACGTGACGTGCCGGGGCGGAACCAGCTCATCCGCGCCCGCCAGTCGACGTAGATGTTTTTCTCGTGATAGCGCTTGCGGAAGAGCGGCTCGTCGAGTTGCACGAACCGCCCGCGGGTGCCCAGGGCCGCCAGGAGGACACGATCGGAGTCCGTGTAGTTGCGCTGGAGACCCGCTGAGCGCAGGGCTGACGAGCGGATGACTCCGTACGTCGCCTCGCACGCGTGGTCGCGGGCCGCCAGCTCCCGGAAGCGCTCCGACGGTCGCGGCGCCGTTCCCTTCTGCTGGAACGACTGATTGATCTCACGGCCTTCGCCGTCGATCTCGACGATGCGCGTGTAGCAGAGGGCGACGTCGTCGTGCTGGTCGAGCACCTCGATGCAGCGCTCGAACAGCTCCGGTTCGCAGATGTCGTCGTGGGCGGCCCATCGGAAGTACTCGCCGCGCGAGAGCAGGAACGTTGCGTTCTCGTTGTTCGCCCCGCCGATGTTCGTCGGGTTGCGGATGTACCTGATCCGCGGGTCGCGGGCGGCGAACTCCTGGCAGATGTCGGCGGTCCGATCGGTCGACGCGTTGTCGGAGATGATCAGCTCGAAGTCGGTGAAGGTCTGGGCCAGGATCGAGTCGATCGCGAGGGTCAGATACTGCTCGCCGTTGTAGACGGCCAGTCCGACGCTCAGTCGCGGGGGTTGTTCGGTCATTGCGTCTCTCGCGCGGCGGTTCGGGTCGAGACGGAGCCGACCACTCGGGCGAGCTCGGCCTCGACCTCGTTCCGCCACGAGGTGGTTTGCTTCCGGATCCGCTCGACGTGTTCGTCGCGGTCGGCGAGCAGGGCGGACACGCTGGCGACGATGCGCTCCGGGTCCATCGTGTCGACCGACTGGCTGTGGCCGTCGAGGCCGACGTGGGCGAGCAGCCAGCGATTCTTCTCCGCATACCCCGCCGAGACGATCGGCCGTCCCATGATCAGCGCGGCGACGACGTTGTGGTAGCGGGTCGCGACGACGATGTCGGTGAGGGCGATCTCGTGGAAGAGCTCGTCCATCGTGTCGATGTGCCCGGTCTCGACGTGGGCCCGATCCGCGGAGGGGCCGGTCGTGAGGAGGGGCGTGAGGTCGTCGACCGCCTCCTGGTCGGTCCCCTCGCCGACCAGCAGTCGGATCGAGTGGCCGGTGTCGAGCAGCCGGCGAGCGATCTCGGCGACCGTCTCGACGTAGCGGCGGTAGACATCCGCGCCGCGCGTGGCCGAGTTGTCCCAGCCGTAATACGCCATCACGCCGAGGCCCACGGTCGTCGGGCGGTCCGGAGCGGTCTCGCCGGCCGGCGGGGTCAGCGCGAACGCGATGTCTGGGACCACGCGGTCGCCGCCGGTGTCGCGCCCGATCGAGGCCATGAACTCGCGCGACCCCTCGTCGCGGTACGAGCACTCGTCGGCGTGGCCGACGGCGGCTCGCATCAGCCAGCGATTGGCCCGCTCGTGGATCGGCCCGGCGCCGACAGCGACGAAAGCGAGTTTGGTTCGGGTCAGCCGGGTGAGCAGGGACCACCGGTAGAGGACGTACGGCATCTGCCACGGCCGCACCCCGAAATCGTCGAGGATCCCGGTGCCGGGGATGATGACCAGATCAACGGAGCGGAGGAAGCGAAAGGCGGCCACCCAACGGTTGAGCTCGACGAGCGGCCGGGCGAGCATCCAGCGCCACCGCGGTCCCTCGTGCCAGCGGTCGAGCCGGCCGGACATGTGGAACGAGTACGCCGCGATCCCGTGCTCCCGCTCGACGGCCTCGGGATAGTGGCAGATGCAGCTGAGCTCGGCATCGGGATCGAGCCGACGGACGACCTGGATCGCCGCTCGCAGCGACGCTTCGTTGCCCAGGTTGCTGACCCCGAACAGGCCGAAGAAGGCGATCGAGCGTCGCTGCTTTCGAACGCTCACGGTCACCGCCCCTGGACGAGGAGGACCCAGTCGGTGCCCCCTTCGGCGTTCGGACCGGGCGGCGTGACGGACGTCGGCTCGTCGGTGGTAGTCCCCTTGCCGGCGCTGGTGTACGTCCCCGCCGACGGGTCGTACCAGCGCAGGGTGATGCAGTCGCCCTCGATCGCACTCAGGTCGACCGACACCGCCTCGACGGCGGGCACGTAGACCAGCCCGAACGAGCCGTCGCACGCGATCGAGCCGGCGGTGCCGTTGCTCTCGCCGTCGTCGGTGAGGAAACGGCGGTCGACGTCGGGATCGAGCTTCCACCACTCCAACGGGTCGAGCAGTGCGCGCAAGTGGGTCATGCTCTGTGAGCCCGGGCCCCCCAGTGCGTCCTGCCAGGTGACGTCGACGTCGAAGAGGCCAGGCGCATCGAAGTGCCACATCGGGTTGTTGCCGAACACCTGGCCCATCGCGCCGGCGAGCAGGGCGTAGTACGCCTGGGTGCGGATGAGCTCGGGGGTTGCGTCGTGCTCGTTCTCGTACGTGCTCTCGAGCAGGAAGAACGGCACCCGGCCGGCCGAGAACTGGTCGATCGCCACGGGGTACACGTCTTTGTAGGTGTAGATGTTGTTGACGTCGAGCCACGGACGCTCGCCCACGACGTCGAAAGCTGCGGTCTCCGGCGCGCCGTGGGCGGTCTGCAGCGCGGATGGGTCCACCGCCTCGATCCCCTCGGCGATGGCGTCGACGAGCGAGGCGTCCGGCGGGTTGTCGTCGCCGGCCTGCACCCACACGATGTTGTCGAGCCCGGCGAAGCGCTCGGCGACGTACCGGCCGTACCCTTCGAGCACCTCCGACCCGGCGTCCTCCATCTCCTGGTAAAAGCCCTCGCCGGAGTCGCGGTAGCCGACGTACGCCGGCGTGAGCAGGACGAGGAACCCCTCCTCCTGGGCCCGCTGGAGCACCCACTCGGCGTGGGCGAAGTACGCCTCGTTGGGTCGCGAGAAGTCCCCGTCGGCCTCGAACGGCGGGTCGCCGTAGATGTTCGCCGGGGCGTTGCTGGCGAACTCGTGCTCGAGAAGGTTGACGAGGATCGTGTTGAACCCGCGCTCGCGGCGATCGGCGAGGTAGCGGTCGACGTCCTCGCGCCGCAGCTGGGCGATGAGCGACCATGCGGTGTCGCCGTGGAGGAGAAACGGCTGCTCGTCGGCGTCGCGGAGGAAGCGGCCGCTGGCGTCGACGTGGAGGGGAAACGCGGGGCCGCCCGCGCCGTCCGTCGAGGTGGACGGCGGCGCATCCTCGGGCGTGGAGGTCGACGGACCGGTCGCGCACACCGACGCCGGTGCCGCCTGGGGTTCGGACGTGGACGGTTCGCCGCACGCTGCCAGGCCGAGCATCACCGCGGTACAGGTCACGATCCAACCGCTCCTCCGGGCCGCGATCATCAGTCGCCCACCAGTGAACCGATCTCGCCCGACATGATCCAAACCATCCCTCGCTTTGCCGGTCTCGCTCACGCCGCTCGAGCTCCGGAAGATCGAGCGTATCTGGGGGACATCACCACGCGTCGGGGCAATCCCCGTTCCCGCATTTGCCCACCGGCGTGCGAGGATCGCTCGATCGGAGGTCGATCCCTTGAGCGGATGGTGCGGGCCGCGGCGCGGCGACCGCGGATCCACGGGCTGCTCCGTTCCGCCGCCCGCCGGCGAGCCGGCCGGCACTGGGTCGCCGCGGTCGGTGCGGTGATCGCCGGCGATCGTGTGCTCGTCGCCGAGCACACCTTCCGGGGTGGATCGGTCGCGTTGCTCGGGGGGTGGGTGCACGCTCACGAGGACCCTTATCGGGCGATCGAACGCGAGGTTCGCGAGGAGACCGGCCTCGAGGTGGAGGCGCTGGACGTCGTGGCGTGCGAGCGTCAGGGTTCGCAGCTGCACCCCCTCAGGTACTCGGCGCTGACGATCGGCTTCCGGTGCCGACTGCGCGACGAAGCCGCCTTCGAGCCGGCGAGCGTGTCACCTGAGCTCGGCGAGGTCCGCTGGGTCGCGGTCGACGCGGTCGGCGGGCTGCTGACCGCGTTCGAGGCCGAGGTGGTCGGCGAGGCGTGGGCCCGCGTCAGGCGGTGATCGACTGCACCGTGAACGGCCGAAGGTCGCGCTCGATGCGCTCGGCGAGCCGGCAGGCCAGGGCGATGAGCGTCAGCGTCGGGTTGAGGTAGCCGCCGGTGGGGAAGACGGAACAGCCGGCGACGAACAGGTTGCTGACGGTGTGCACCCGCGAGTCGGCGTCCACGACTCCCGTGCCCGGATCGGCGCTCATCCGGGTGGCGCCGATGTGGTGGTAGTTCGACATCACCGGTGAGGGGTGCGACCCCGGTTCGAACCGCTCCGCGACCGTACCGATCCCGTGATCCTCGAGCATCCGCGCCAGCACGTCCTGGTGCTGGCGCACGACCGCGAGATCGCTCCGGGAGACCCGCCAGTCGAGCTCGACGCGCGCGAGCCCGAGGTGGTCCCGCTCGCTCGACAAGGTGATGCGCGAGTTGCGGTCGGGAGCCTGCTCGGTCATCGTCCGCAGCGCGAGCACGGTGCGCGGGGATCGTCCCGCCGCGCGGCGCCACGCCCACTGCGCCAACCCGGGCGTCCCGCGGAGGGTCGCCGCGGCGTAGCGCCCGACACCCGCGCGCGGCGCGAGCCGGAAGGCGGCGCGCAGCGATCGCGCCGCGCCGACCCCGGCCGACAGGTACGCCGCGTCGAGCTCGTTCACCCAGAACGCGGCGTTGGGCAGACCTTCCCGCTCGATGACCTCGGGGCCGAGCCACAGCATCGGTTGGTAGTGGTCGATGCCGTGGCGATGCTCGCCGAACACGCTGACGTCGATCGTCCGACCGGCCGCGGGCACGATGACGCCGGAGTCGACGCTCAGGTGATCCATGAAGTAGCGGCCGACGTTGTCGTGCTCGTTGCCCACGCCGTTGCCGTGCCGGCCCGGCGAGGCCAGCAGCACCCGGGCGTTGTCGATGCCCCCGGCGGCGAGGACAACGATCGTCGGCTGCACGTTGAACTCGTTCCCGTCCGGCGCGACGACCGACAGTGATGACACCGCCCCGTCGTCGGACTGCACGATCTCCTTCACCGTCGAGTGCAGCGCCACGTCGACGTTGCGGTTCTCGATCAGCTCGTCGTAGCGACGCACGAAGGTGTCATGCGGAGCGAACCGGAAGACCGCCAGCTCCGGACCGCCTTCCCAGCTGAGCGGCGTCGTGTCGCCGTCGAGCGAGTAGCGGGCGGGCTCGTACCCGTTGTCCAGCCCGAGGGTGGCGTGGGCGCGGTCGTAGTACGGCTCGAGTTCGGACTCACCGAACGGCCAGGCGGCGCCGGGGCGGAACGAGCGCTCGACGAAGTCGACCGTGTCGAGCGGACGGAGGCGTAGCCCGGTGGCCGGCGTCCAGTGGAGCGAGGTCCCGCCGAAACCACGGCGGCGCGATCCGACGAGTGGGAACGGCGTCCCGGTGCCGATACCGCGCAGGGCGTCGTCGTCGCGCCGCGTGTGACTTCGCCCGCCGCCCTCGAGGAGCAGCACGCTGACGCCGGCGTCGGCGAGCAGTTGGGCGATGGTGATCCCGGCCGGACCGGCTCCGATGATCGCCACCTCGGCGCGCAACGTGCCGCCGTTGGGGACCAGATGACCTTCGATCAGCATGGGTCGATCAACCGCCGACCGGCTCCGGCATGCTCGCTTCGGCCTGACGGAGCGACTCGACGTAGCTCAGGTCGTAGGCCATGCTGAGCGCTCCCATGGAGGCGTCCACGAGGCCGGCCTTGTAGAGCGCCTCGCCGGTGCGGAGCGACAGCGCCACGCCGAGGGTGGTGCGCCGACCGCTGAACACGCGTCGCACCGCCCGCAGCGGCTTACGCCGTACGGACAGGCCCCACTTCTTCAGCGGGAGGAAACGGGCGTGCGGATGGAGGCGGTCGATCATCACGTCGAAGTGGGCGTACGCCTTGGGGATCGCCAACCACGCGTCCCGTGAGCGGTTGGAGTAGTGCCACGCGATGGCCGACGGCTCGAAGACGAAGACGCACCCCAGATCGCGCAGGCGGATGGCCAGCTCGTCGTCCTCGGCCCGTTTGAACGTCTCGTCGAATCCTCTGACGGCACGGAAGGCGGCGGTCGGCAGGCAGTTGTTGCCGGTGTGGAACTGGCGCCAGGTGGGCTCGTAGTCGCCCCGCAGCATCGCGTCGGCCTCCTTCTTGGCCTGCTTCGCCTCCCAGAGGTTCCACGGCGTCGGCTCCCAGTCGGCGGGCTGGACGAACGGGCCCATGCTGACGATCGGTGCGTCGGGCGGATGGGGCTGCGTCACCGCCTCGAGGTGCACCTGGACGAAGTGCCGGTCGGGCAGGACGTCGTCGTCCAGGAAGATGATGTACTCCGCCGTCGCCGCTTCGACCCCGGCATTGCGGGCGGCAGCCGGACCCGCCTGCTGTTCGCGTCGGATCAGCGTGATGTCGAGGTCGGCGAACTGCGGGTCCTCGACGACCGGGCTCAGCTCGACGTCACCCGCGTCGTCGACGACGATGACGCGGAAGGCGCGGTGCGTCTGATCGCGCAGCCCGCGCAGGCAGCGGGCCAGCGCCTCGCGACGGTTTCGCGTCGCGATGACGACGTCGCACGATGGAAGAGTCACGAATCAGTCCTGCTCCTGGACGACGGGGAAGGCCCGTCGGGACGGGCTGGCACTGTACCGTTCGACCGTTGCCGAGCGGCGCAACCAGGGTCACGCCCGGCGGAACCTCGAGAGCGCCCGTTGGAGCATCTCCTTCTCGTCGTCGGCCAGCGGGCGCAGCAGCGCCAACACGACGACGTACACGACCGCCCCGGCGGCGATCGTGATCCCGACGAAGACGTCCCGGAGCGGCCAGCACACGGCCATCATGACGGCTCCGGCGGTCAAGCACTTTGCCACCCGCACGAGCGTGTGTCGCGACGCCACCTGCGGGGCGAGCTTCCAGATCCCGAGCACGACCATCATCGACTCCGTCACCACGTAGGCCAGTGCGCCGCCGATCGCACCGTTGTCGAACGCGTCGCGTGTCCAGGGGATCAGGACGAGGTCGAGGGCGACCGTCATCGGGATGGCGACGAGCATCACCAGGTTCCAGAAGCGCTGCCGCCCGATCGCGATCGCGTGGCTCCCGAACAACGTGCTGAGGAACGTGAAGATCAGGACGACGCCGAACACGGCGAGCACCGGTCCCGTTCCGTCGAATGCCTCGCCGAACAGCAGCACGGCCACCTGGTCGGCGACGACGACGATCCCGAGGCCGACGGGCACGGCGACGAGCAGCAACCCGTTGAAGCTGCGCTGCAGTAGTCCGACGGCGGCGGCAGGGTCCTCCTCGTGGGTCCGTGCGAAGACCGGGAACAGCGACGTCAGCAGGATCGTCGGTACGAACAGCAGCGTGCCGAACACCGAGTCGGCCGTTCCGTACCAGCCGACCTCGAGCTCCGTCACTACCAACGACATCACGACGATGTCGATCTGGTTGTAGACGACGCGCGTGATCCCGATCAGGAGGTAGGGGGACGATCGCCGTGCGGTGTCGACTGCAGATCGGAGCGAGCGGTCGTAGTCGATCCGGGTGAGGCGGCGGAGCGCGCCCAGCGAGTACGCCGCGTACGTCAACGCCGTCACGATCGTGACCGCGGCGATGATCCGGATGTCGTCCGTGACGATGACGACCAGCACGGTGAGGGCGGCCAGCACGACCTTCGAGACGATGTCGGCGGCGGCGACCAGATCGAGCCGTTCCAGCCCCGTGAGCCCGGCCCCGGCCAGGTCGCCGTACGAGTTGAAGATCGTGGCCGCGCCGACGATGGCGATCAGGACCATGACCTCGGTCGAGTAGCCGACGGCCAACGCGAAGGCGATGAGCGGGATCCAGCTGATCGCGTACACCACCGTCCGGGCGACCAACGCCGGGCCCAGGCGGACGACGCCGCTGCGCTGAGCCCGGCGCGACCTCGAGGGTGATCAGCGTCCCCGTGCCGAGTGAGATGAAGGTCGCCGCGACGGCCCAGAGCGAGCCGGCGATGCGGTAGCCGCCGATCGCCTCCGGGCCGACCCGTCGAGGCACGATGACGAGCACGATGGTCGACAACGTCCACGTGATGACCTGGGCGCCGGCGAGCGAGCCGACGTTGCGCAGGACCGATCGCCGGACGGGGGGACGGTCGTCGCCGACTCCGGCGTCCTCGGCGGGCTGCGGCTGGTCGACGCCCGCCGGGTCCGCGGGATCCGCTCCGTCCGCTGGGCCAGCGTCGGAGTCGTCCGTCGGGTCACTCACAGGCGCCCCTGCGCGCGCTCATGCCGAGCGGGCGGTGGCAGGACGCGCCGAGCACCGACCGCGCTCTGATCCGTACGAATCCGCCACTCGTGCGACGCTACCGCGGCCGCGGTTCGGCGCCCGACGCCGCGATCCGACGCGGCGCAACTCAGCTTCGGCAGTAGGGCGGTCACGTCGCCCGGTACCGTGCGGCGCGACCCGCATCCACCGGGCCGGGAGGCCGAATGACCGGTGAGCGGGCGGTCATCGAGTCCGACAGAAGGTGAAGTCATGCCGCGTTCAGGCCGAACGGCCTCGCCCCAGGGGTCCGTTTCGCCCGTGGCGGTGTTCGATCTCGAGCTCCCGACGGGAGTCGCGTTCGCCCGATCGCTCGCCCGCGCCGGGATCCCGATCGTCGCCGGCAGCGCGCACAAGCGCCCGGCGGGCGGGTTCTCCCGCTACGTGGGCCGCGTGGTCCACTGCCCGCCGATCGAGAAGGTCGACGAGTTCGTCGACTGGCTCGAGGACCAGCACGAGCACGGCGCGTTCGAGCTGGTCGCGCCGACGTCGGACTTCGTCAGCTTCGCCTGTGCCGAGGTGAGCGACCGCCGCCCAGGCTTCGTGGGCGTCGGCACCGCGTCCGAGCGGGTCCGCACCTGTCTGTTCAAGGACCGGTTCGCCGCGGCGATGGCCGACATCGGCTTCCCGGTGCCGGACTGGGCGGCACCGGCGACCGCCGCCGAGGCGCTCGTCGACGCCGAGCGTCTGGGCTACCCGGTGTTGCTCAAGCCCCGGTCACACGCCGGTATCGGCACGGCGCGGGGCCGTGTCGCGACAACCCCCGAGGCGCTCGGCGAGCTGTTCCGCCCGTACCCCGTCGACACCGACCGCTCGCTGGCCGTTGCCCGTGACCCGGCGCTCGCCCTGCCGATGCTCCAGCGCTACTTCGTGCCCGGCTCGGTCGACGTCGTGAGCCTCAGCGGATGCCTCGACCCCGAGGGTCGCGTGCTGGCGTTGAGCCACTGCCGCAAGCTCGGCCAGTGGCCGAGGCGACTCGGCGTGGGGACGATGTTCGAGCCGGCGCCCCCTGCGGCGTTCACATCCGAGGCGCTGGCGGCGGTGCGCGCGGTGCTCGGGAGTGGCCTGTTCGAGCTGGAGGTGCTGGTCGAGCCGGACACGGGTGCGTACTGGGCGATCGATCTCAACCCGCGCGCGTTCGGGCAGATCTCCCTCGACATCGCCCTCGGCAACGACCTCCCGGTCGTGTGGTACGACTCGGTGACCGGCGGCGAGTCGCCGCGGTCACGGGCGCGGCGGCGCGCCCCCCGCTACTGGCAGCACGCCCTCCCCACCCATATCGAGACGGCCGTACGTGTCGCGACCGGGCCCGACCGCCTCGCCAGGTCGCGCCTCGCCGTCGACGCGTGCGGTGCAGCCCCACGTCGGGGCGATGTTCGACGCGCGTGATCCGCTCCCCGGGGTCGTGTTCGGGCTCCGGATCCTGCGCCATCCCCGCCGGCTCCTGCGCACGATGACCAGGGACATCGAGGCGCCGGCGCCGGAGAGCGCTCCGGTCAAGGACGCGGGCGCGTCGTAGCCGGTATGCCGACCGCGGTCGCACCGGCCGGCACGTCGCGGATGACGACCGCGTTCGCCCCGATCTGCGCTCCGGCACCGACGTCGATGTCACCGAGCACGCGGGCGCCCGTGCCGATGTAGACGTCGTCGTCGATCCTCGGCCACCGGGCGACGTCCCGGTACCCGATCGTGACGGCCGCGATCACCGTCACGTTCCGGCCGATCCGCTCGGCCATCAGCGTGCAGCCGACAGGGTGGGCGATGTACAAACCGCCGCCAATGTCGGCGCTCGAGGCCAGCTCCAGCCCGTAGACCCGGAGCAGGCGGCGCTGGATGATGCCGGGCAGACCCGGGATCCCCGCCTTCTTTGCCCACCACGACAGGCGGAACCACGCCATCGCCCGCAGCGGGAGGTGGCGGTGGAGCAACCGCACGATCGTCCTCGGCGTGATCGTTCCGGGGTCACCCACCTCCTCGGGAACGATCCAGCGGGCCGCGTCCTCGAGGAAGCGCCGCCGCGCAGTTCGCCACGCGGAGTCTGATGTGGCAAGCTCCGACACCGTCTCGGTCACCCTGTGCAATGTACCGAGAGGTTGTGGCGCGCCCGAATCTCGGTCGCATCGGGTCCCGACGCCGATAGCATGCCCGCTCGTGGCGGCGAGTAGGTATCCGGGCGCGGTGGCGGGCGCGAGCCCGGCGATCGGTCGTGCCCGCCCATCTGACCTGACAGCGTCGATCGGGCGTCCGCGCCCGACCGACGTCGGGCCGCCGCTCGGCCGTGCCGCACCGATGTCCGGTGCCGGCTCGGAGGGCATCACCCGACGCGTGATCCTCAACATCCTCGAGGCGTTCTTCCGTCGCCCGTGGCTCTACCTGCTCCCCCTGCTGCTGTTCAGCATCCTCGGGGCGAGCACCGCCATGAGCACGACCGAGCAGTTCAGCTCGGTCGGCACGATGAACGCCACGAGCGGCAGTCTCTTCTCCGAGCTGACGCAAAGCGCGAACCAGCCCGGGTTCGGGTTCAGCACCCCGGCGAGCGTCACCGCCAGCAACCTCAACCAGCTCCTGCGCACCGAGGAGTTCCAGCGGGAGGTCGCCGACCGGGCCGACCTCACCGAAGCGCTCGACGGCGGGTTCTTCGACCTCGGCGACATCTACCGGTCGACATCGGCCTACGACGACGGCGACAACCTGGTCCGCGTACAGTCCACCACCGGCGACCCGCAGTTGTCCGAGAAGTTCGCCACCGCCGCGATCGCCGCCTTCATCCAGTGGCAGATCGACCGTGACGTGGGGGAGAGCACGACCGCCGAGCGGATCCTCGAGAGTCAAGTCGCCGCCGCCGAGGAGCGGCTGAACGCCGCCCAGAACGCGCTCGACACGTACTTCGTCGAGAACCAGGTCGGTCCGGAGGGCGAGCGTCCCCTCGCCCAGCAGCTCCAGATCGACCGGCTGTCGAACGCGGCGCAGCGGGCCGAGGATCACTACGTCGCCCAGGTCGATCGCTTGGACGAAGCGAAGCTGACCACGGCCCAGACGAGGACCGTCGTCGAGTCGCGGCTCCGGCTCGTCGATGAGCCCACCTTCCCGTTGGCCCCAGAACCCCGGCTGCGCAAGGCCGTCATGACGTTCGCCGTGTTCATCGTCCTCGGGCTCATCATCTCGACGGCGCTGGTCGTGCTCGTCGCCGCCCTCGACCGCACGATCAGGGTCCCGAACGACGTCGAGGCGAAGTTCGGTCTCGACGTGCTCGCGGTCGTTCCCGAGACCTCGCGTTAGTCCACGGTCCGATGGCACCAAAGGGTGGTCTCCTCAGTCGGCGCAAGCGCCGGACCGTCGCGCTCGACGAGCTCGGCGCCGATCCGGCCGGCGGCATCGGCATCCTCGACGAGGATGGCACGGTCCTGCACATGACGCCGTCGGCCGTCGCCAAGTCGCTGCGCTACCTGCTCGCGCGGGTCGACCTGCACGAGGGGGGCCTCCCCCATCGGGTCGCGCTGTCGTCGGCCCTGAAGCGGGAAGGGGTCACGTACGTGACTCGGTCGCTCGCCGCCGTACTGGCCTACGACACTGACCGATCGGTCGTGGTCGTGGACATGAACTGGACCGAACCGACCGATGACCCGGAGGCGGAACAGCACCCGGGCCTCGCCGAAGCCGTCGACCAGGACCTGTCGGTCGAAGCGGTGATCACCCGCACGGCGAACCCGCGGCTCTCCCTGGTTACGGCCGGCAGTGCCCCCGTGTCCCGGCGCCATGCCCTCACCGGGAGCGTCGCCCTCGCCGACAAGCTCGACGAGCTGGCCGACCAGTTCGACCACGTTCTGCTCGATCTGCCGCCGGTGCTGGCCTCGAGTGAGGCGATGAGCATCGCCCAGCTCGCCGACGCGTTCGTGCTCGTCGTCCTCCAGGGGGTCACGTCGGAGGCGCAGGTCCACGCCGCCCTCGACGAGATGCGGGGCTGTGCGATCCTCGGCGTGGTCCTCAACCGGTTCCACAGCCGGATCCCGAAGCGGATTCGCCAGCTCATCGGGGCCTAGGCCCGTGGGCGCGGCAGCGGGAGCCCTCCTGTGAACGTCCTCGTCACGTTCATCGTCGTGGTGTTCTTCTTGGCGGTTCGGTGGACAGCGAAAGGGCAAGCCGTTGCGCCGGTGGCCGATCGCGGTGGGCGCGACCCTCCTCTGCCTGACGTTCCTCAGCCTCCGCGTCGTCCAGCCATGACCCAGGCGCTCGGCGCGCGCGCCCTCGTGCCGTATCCGGATGCCCGGTACGAGGTCGAGCAGGAGCGACGGCGTCGGTGGGTGGTCTATGGCGCCGTCGCCTTCTTCGCCGTCGTCGTCGCGTTGATGGCCGTGTCATCAGCCCCGGAGCTGTTCTCGATCGTCTTCGCCGTGCTCGTGGTCGTCTGCGTGGCGTCGTTCATCCGACCGGTGGTCGGCCTGTACTCGCTGGTCTTCCTGACGCTCGTCGGAGACATCGTCACGACGCCGTGGTGGCCGTTCACGAAGAACATGTCGAGCCGCGAGTCCGCCTTCTTCATCGCCGACTCGTTGTCGATCAGCCCGTTCGAAGTCGTCCTGGTCACCACGCTCGGGTCGTTCTTCGTTCGGAGGCTCGGCGATCCGACCTGGCGGTTCAAGCGGGGCAACCTCTTCACGCCGGTCGCCGTCTTCACCGCATTCGTCTTCGCCGGACTCTTCTACGGCGTATTCGTGACGGGTGGCGACACACGGGCGGCGGTCTTCGAGGTCCGCCCCCTTCTGTACCTGCCGCTGATCTACGTGCTCGTCACCAATCTGTTCGAGACCAGAGTTCAGTACCAGCGGCTGGTGTTGATCGCGTTCGTCGCGGTCTCGGTGCAGAGCATCTTCGCCCTCTCCTACTACCAGCGGCTCACCGGTCCCGAGCGCGAGGCGTTGGAGAGCCTCTCCGAGCACTCGGCCACGATTCACATGAACGCGATGTTCGTGTTCCTCTTCGGCCTCTGGCTCCTGCGCGGGCGGCGCTGGGTGCTGGCAACGGTGTTCGTGCTCACGCCGACCGTGGTCTGGGCGTACATGCTGTCGCAGCGGCGGTCGGCGATGATCGCGCTGTTCCTGGGGATCGCCCTGCTCACCGTGATCGTGTACCACCGGCGGCGCCGGGCGTTCTGGTGGTTCACCCCGACGGCGCTCGTTTTCAGCGGGATGTTCGTCGCCGCCACGTGGAACGCCCAGGGTGGGCTCGGGCTCGCGTCGACCGCGGTGAAGTCGGTCATCGCCCCTGGTCAGTTGAGCGAGAAGGACCAGCGTTCCGACCTCTACCGCCAGATCGAGGCGTTCGACCTCTGGTACACGATCAAGAAGAACCCACTCACCGGCGTGGGATTCGGCCAGAAGTTCTACGTCCCGGTCAACCTCCCGGACATCGGGTTCTTCGAGTTCTGGCAGTACCTGCCGCACAACGCGGTGCTGTGGATCTGGTTGAAGGTCGGCTTCCTCGGTCTCGTCGCGCTGATGTACCTGCTGGCCCGCGCGATCCAGCTCGGCACGCGTACCGCCCTCCGGGTCTCACCGGCCGACGCCACGGCGACAGTGACCGTCGGCGTGCTGTACATCGCGATGTTCCTCATCTACGCCTTCGTGGACATCGCCTTCGACGTCCGCACGACGGTGTTCCTCGCCGTCAGCCTCGCTCTGTGCGCCGACTTCGAGTCGGCGCGGAGCTCGCCAGGGCAGTCCTGGGCGCAGCGGGCCCTCGAACCACGCCGCCACGAGCTGGAGCCGGCCTGAGTGCAAGAACGGCGGCGGGCGGTGGGCATCGGCCTGGCGGTGCTCGTGCTGGTGTCGTGCTCGAGCGACGAGCCGGTCAGCTTCGACCCGCCCGCCGGTGACACCGACGCGACCACGGCCTCGACCCGACCCGACGACGTGGACGACGACGCCGTCGTGGTCTCGATCGACGCGGCGGCGGCCGGCACGACGATCAGCCCGCTGATCCGCGGCGTGTCCGGAGATCTGAGCGCCGTGGAGAAGCGACGAGCCGGCATCGAGCTGGACAGTTGGGGCGGAAACCCGTCGTCCCGGTACAACTACCAGCTCGGACACGCCTGGAACGCCGGCTCGGACTGGGAGTTCCGGAACACCAACTACGAGAACGACGGCGACGTCTTCCACGCCTTCGCCGAGGCCAACCGGGACTTCGCCGTCCGGCTGGCCGTGCCCACGCTCGGGTGGATCGCCAAGAACGATGACAGCGGCATCTGCTCGTTCCCCGACGACGACGGCGGGTGCACCGGCGGCGAGGGCCACGACTGCGAAAACCCGGGCCCGATCGCCGACCCGAATGTCACCAGCGTGCCCAGCACGCCCGAGATGGTGGCCGACTGGATCGCCGGGCTGGGGGCTGAGGGGCTCGCCCCCCGCTTCATCGCGATGGACAACGAGCCCGAGCTGTGGGGTCACACCCACTACGACATCCATCCGACGTGCCCGACCTACGAGGAGATCCTCGACACCTACCTGCGCTACGCCGACGCGATCCGCGACGTCGCGCCGGAGGTGGAGCTGATGGGCCCGGCGATGTGCTGCTGGTTCGACTACTGGCGCATCGCACCCGGGCCCGAGGACGGGTCCGACGCCGACTTCCTGACGTGGTTCCTCACCAAGGTGCGCGAGCACGACGAGGCCACCGGCCGGCGGACTCTCGACGTCGTCGACGTGCACTTCTATCCGCAGTCGGAAGTCTTCAACGACGAGACCGATGACGAGACCAACGCCCGCCGCCTGCGCGGCACGCGTGCGCTGTGGGACCCGAGCTACGTCGACGAGTCCTGGATCAACGAGCCGATCGCGCTGGTTCCGCGCCTGCGGGCGATCATCGGGAGGTCGTACCCGGACACGCCGCTGGCCATCACGGAATGGAACTTCGGCGCCGACAGCACGATGAACGGAGCGCTCGCCATCGCCGACGTCCTCGGGATCTACGGTCGGGAGGGCGTGTACGCCGCCGCCTACTGGCGCAGTCCGGAGGTTGGGAGCCCGGGCTACTTCGCCTTCACGATGCACGGAAACTATGACGGTCGGGGCTCGGCGTTCGAAGGAGCGGTCGTGCCGACCGAGGACGACGACGACCTGCTGTCGACGTACAGCGCCCTCGACGAGGACAACGGGCTGCTGCGGGTGATGCTGCTCAACGAGGATCCCGAGGAGCCGCGTGACGTCCGGCTCGCCGTCGCCGGCCGGCCCGTGCTCGACACGGCCCGGCGCTGGACCTACGACGGATCGCACCGCGACGAGATCGTCGCCGACGAGGTCGATGCCACTGGCTCGATCTCACTCGCGCCGTATTCGATCACGGTCCTCGAGCTCGACCTGGGGTCGGGCTGAGAGACTCCGGACGATGAGGTTCGATCCCGGCCACGTCTGGCGCAACGGCAAGGCGGTCGCCAACGCTCGCTGGTCGCTCCGCCACGCCGACCATGTCGGCACGCGCGTGCGCGTCCGCGGGCGTCCGGCCGTGTCCAACGGGGGCCGCATCGAGATCCACGACCGGGTCCAGCTCGTGTCGACCATGGCGACGCTCGAACTGGTGGCGACCGACGGCGGGCTGCTCGAGATCGGCGAACGCTCGCTCGTCAACTTCGGCGGGTCCATCGTCGCGTCCGAGCTGGTCCGTATCGGTCCCCGCTGCCTGATCGGTCCTTACGTGATGATGCTCGACAACGACTTCCACCGGATCGAGCCGGAACGGCGGCTGGAGCGCCCGCCGTCGAAGCCGATCATCGTCGAGGAGAACGTGTGGATCGGGGCCCGCGTGATCGTGATGTCCGGTGTCACGGTGGGCCGCGACAGTTGCATCGGCGCCGGCAGCGTCGTCACCGCCGACGTGCCGCCGCGCACGTTCGTGGCCGGCGTCCCCGCCCGGGTCATCCGCGAGCTGTAGCGCCGGCCGGAGTCGTCGTCGCCGCCAGCCGTTCGGCGTAGCGCCGGATGTCGGCGTGCTCGACCGCCCACCGCCGTCCGGCTGCACCGAGGAGGTGAGCCTCGTCGGGGTCGTCGAGCAGGCGTTGGATCGCCCGGCGCAGCGCGGCGCTGTCGCCGGGTGGCACGTACAGCCCGGTCTCGCCGTCGACGATGGTGTCGGTCTGCCCTTCCGTGCGGGAGCAGACGACCGCTCGTTCCATCGCCATCGCCTCGAGGATCGTCGTGATCCCGGCCTGGAAGTCCGTCTCCTGGAGCGGGACCACGACGAAGGCGCAGTCGGCGTAGAGCTGGCGGAGGTCGTACTGGTTGAACCCCCGCACCTCCACGTTCGATGGGATCGCCAACCCGGCGCTGGTGTCCTCGCGCTTGGACCACGGGCTCGCCGCGGCGAGGACGAGGTCGATGTCGAGTCCCTCGATGGCGGCGACGAGCGTCGGGTAGTCACGCAGCTCCTGACCGACGGCGCAGATCATCGGCTTCGGCCGCGGCCGGGGTGGCACGGCTTGCGGATCCCAGAAGGACGTGTCGACCATGAACGAGGTCAGCAGCACGTCCTCGGGCCGGTAGCCGAGCTCCTCGATGGCCACCTGCCGCTGCCGCGAGGAGTACACGACGACCTGATCGATCCGGCGGCGGAGCTGCAGCGCGCGGTGCAGGTACACCTTCTTACGCGGGGAGAGGAGGTGTCCGATCATCACGTGGCGGGGTCGCCGCCATCCGAGCCAGGACAGCGCCGCGTACGGGAGGCCGACCTGCTCGCCGTCGGTGAACACGGCGCGGTACGCAGCGCGCCCGCCGCCGGCAGACCCACGCCAGCTGGGCGTTGCGCCCCGCCAACCGTCCGATCAGCCGGCCGGCCAGGCCGCTCTCGCGCTCCGCGGCGGCGTGGTCGACGATGTCGGCGTCGAAGGCGCGTGCCATCGCCACGTAGTCGGCCTCCGGTCGCCGTCCGTCCTGGATCTCGGCCCGGACGTTCGGGTCGACGGTTCCCGAGACGGTCAGCAGGACGGGACGACCGGTCGCCGTCACGCCGCCGGCCTCTCTGCGGCGAGCGCGACCAGGAGCTCGACGAGACGGTCGGCGTTGGTCGCCGCGTTGTAGTCCTTCTCGACGACCTCGCGGGCGCGGTCGCCGAGCCGCCGGCGCAGCGACGCGTCACCGGCGAGGCGGCCGAGGGCGCCGGCCAGCGCCTCCGCGTCACCGACGGGCACCAGCAGTCCGGTGTCGTCGGGGCGCACGATCTCGCCGATCGCCCCGACGTCGGTGGCGACCAGCGGCAGGCCGACCGCGCCGGCCTCGGACAGCACCATCGGCAGGCAGTCCCCGAGGGTGGGCAGACAGAAGACGTCCGCCCGGTGGTACAGCTCGATCAGCTCGGGACTGTTCGGCGTCAGGCCGTGGTGGACGGTGATGCCCGGCTCAGGAGCGAGATCGTCGCGGGTGACGAGGTCGACGTGCACGTCGGTGCCGCCGTCGCGTAGCCGGCGGGCCGCCGTCACGAGCACGTTGCCACCCTTGCGTTCGAGGTCGCCGCCGACGAACAGGACCCGCAACGGTCCGTCCTGGGTCGGTTCGCGCGCCACCTCCGACCAACGGGCGTAGTCCACGCCTGGCGGGATGACGACGATCTTGTCCGCCGGCACCTCGTAGTCGTCGACGAGTCCGGCCTTCGTCCACTCCGCCCACGTGACCACGATGGCCGCCCGGCGGAAGCACTCCCGGTTCAGCCGCCACTTCAGCCGCTCGATCCGCGGCGATCCCGTGGCGTGGCCGTAGTGGCTGCCGAGCTGGTCGTACTGGATCGGCGTCGCGTCGAGCGAGACGATCGTGGGGATCCGCCGCAGGTAGTCGCCGGCGAGGACCGCCGGCACCTGGGTGTGGATGAACATCGCGTCGAGCGGGCCGTCGCGCAGCAGCCCATGGATCGCCTTGCGGGACCGAATTCCCGCGCGGACAGTCCAGTTCCCGAAGCCCGGCACGCGGGCGGGAAGCCCGGTCACTTCGAAGTCGATCGGCGCGAACGAGGCGCGGATGCGCGGGTTCGGCGTGATCAGCGACTGCAGGTTGGCGGCGTGGGTGATGTGACCGAGCGTCTGCTCGAGGACGAAGGCCACCCGTGGTGGCGAGGCCGCCGACATCGCCGCGCTCTAACGGCGGTGGGCGAGGTCGCCGCAGTCGGCTCGCGTCCACGCGAACACGATTTCTCCCCTCCAGCCCATGGCCCCGCCAGGCTACCGGGGCCGGCGAAGTGCCCGCAGAAAATGAATTGCAGGTCAGCCGAGCCGTCGGTACATTTCCTGGTCTTAAGGAAAGCGGGCGGACAATTGGATGCGAACACGCTGAGGGAGCGCGGTCGCGCCTCGCCGGACGTCGATGACGTCCGGCCGGCGGGCGAAGCGGTGACGGTTGCTCCGTTGACCGCGCCCCAGGATCTGAAACAGCGGCTCATCGCCGCGGACCTCATGGCGGTCTTGATCGGCATTGTGCTGGCGTTCTGCTGGCGACAGCTGGTCAAGTCGGAGGACGAGCTCGGCGTCATGCGAACGCACATGATCCTGGCCATCCTCTCGTTCCCGATCTGGCCGATCTGCCTCGGCCTCAACAAGCTCTACCTCGCCCGAGCCGTGGAGCGGCAGACCGAGGAGATGCGCCGGATCCTCTACGCCTCGTTGATGGGCGTCGGGTTCATCGTCGGAGCCGCCTTCGTCATGCGGTTCCACGCGCTGTCGCGCCTCTGGGTGCTGTCGGTGATGACCTTCGTTCCGCTGTGCCTGATCCTCGAACGGACGGCGGCCCGGCAGATCTTCGCCCGGCTGCGGCGGGAGGGACGGATCCTCCGCCGGGTGCTCGTCGTGGGGACCGACTCCGAGGCGATCGGTTTGATGCACGCCACGCTGCGGAACCCTGAACTCGGCTACCAGGTGGTCGGCTTCGTCGGTCCCGACGACATCGGCCCGCGCGGAGGTTGCCGAGTGCTCGGCGGCGTCGAGGACACCGAGGCGGTGCTCCAGTCCACCGGTGCCGGGGGTGTGATGATCTCGTTGGTGTCGGTCGAGCCCGACGTCGTCAACCGGCTCACCCGCCGGCTCACTGACTCCGGCTATCACGTCGCCCTGTCGTCAGGGCTGCGCGACATCGACATCGTGCGGTTCCGGGCCCAGGACGTCGGTGGCCACACGCTGATCTACGTCGAGCAGACGATGCGCGACGGCTGGCGGGCGATCGCCAAGCGGGGGTTCGACGTCGTCGTGGCCGTGGTGGGCCTCGTGCTGTTGTCCCCGATCCTGCTGGTCGCCGCCATCGCGATCAAGCTCGAGTCGAAGGGGCCGGTGCTCTTCGGCCAGGAGCGGGTGGGACGCGACGGCAAGCGCTTCCGGATCGTGAAGCTGCGCACCATGGTCGCTGACGCCGACGCCCGCAAGGCCGAGCTCGCCGACCTCAACGAGGCCGACGGGCCGATGTTCAAGATCGCGGCCGACCCGCGCATCACCAAGGTCGGTGCGATCCTGCGCAAGCTGTCGATCGACGAGATCCCGCAGTTCGTCAACGTCATCCGCGGCGAGATGAGCGTGGTCGGTCCGCGGCCGGCGCTGCCGGACGAGGTCGACCAGTGGTCCGACGACGTCCACGACCGTCTCCGGGTGCTGCCGGGGATCACCGGCATGTGGCAGGTCTCGGGTCGCTCCGACACGACGTTCGACGAGTACAAGCGGCTCGACCTCTTCTACGTCGACAACTGGTCGCTCGCCCACGACGTGCGCATCGTCGCCAAGACGTTCGGTGTGGTGCTGGCGCGGCGAGGCGCGCGGTGAGCGCGGCGGTGGCCGACGAGGATCCGCCCGAACAACCGGCCCGCGAACACATCCTGTACGAGCGCATGTTCATCGATCGAACGTTCGCTGAACGGGCCTTCGACGACCGCACGTTCGAGACCGGAGTCGTCACCGACGACGACCACTAGCGCACAAATCGGCCGATGTATCTGCAGCGCCACCTGTTGGCTCTCGAAGCTTGTGAGCATGTACGAGTACGCAGGCGACGACGAGGGTGGCGGACGGTCGATCGGTCGCATCGTCGTCGGAGCCCTCGTCGCCGTTGCGTTGATCGCCGGCGGGTGGTTCGTGGTCAAGAGCCGCTCGGGAGGCGGCGACGACGATGCCGCCGTGATCCCGCTCGACTCACCGGCCTCGTCGGCGGTGGAGTCGGAATCCTCGCTCGGGGCGTCGGCATCGCCGGAGTCCACCGCACCGGAGGCGAGCCTGCTGGCCGCCACGACATCAACTGAAGACGTCACCACCACAGCCGCCGCGACGACCACGGCCGCGGCGACCACGACGACCGAGCAGGCAACGACCACGACCGAGAAGGCGACGACCACCACCGAACGGGCCCGGCGGCAACGCCAACGGCAACGGCAACGGACGAGCCCCGTGACCTACGACACGCTGCCCGACGGGACGCCAGCGCCCGGTGGTCGCGATCTTCGACGTGAACCAGATCACGCTGACCGGCGCCGTGCCCGATCAGGACGCCAAGGACCGCCTCCAGGCGCTCGCGCTGGCCAACGCCAAGCCGGGCCAGGGCGACATCGTCAACTTCCTCACGATCAACCGGGACGTGCCGCGCAGCCTCGGCGTGCGCGTCGTCGAGCTCACGTCGGCCCGGTTCCCGACGGGGAGCGCCGACATCAGACGGGCGCAGGCCGCCGAGATCGACCGCGTCGTCAGCATCATGTCGGCGCTGCCGAACATCACCGCGCTGGTGATCGGGCACTCCGACCAGCGCGGCGACGACGTCGGCAACTACGAGCTGTCGGCCGCGCGCGCCGAAGCGGTGATCAACTACCTGGCCGGCAAGGGCGTCGCCCCGAACCGCCTGTCATCTCGGGCGGTTGGTGAGGCCGACCTGCTCACCCTGAACAACGACGACGCCGCCCTCGCCCTCAACCGGCGGACGGAGTTCGTCTTCTACGGGCTCCTGATCGACTAGCGCTACGCCGGCTCGCCCGTCGTCGACCCCGCCGCGGGTGTGCTCGGGCCGGTCGCGGGTGTGCTCGGGCCGGTCGCGGGTGTGCTCGGGCCGGTCGCGGGTGTGCTGGGGCCGGTCGCGGGTGTGCTGGGGCCGGCGTCACCGCCGGAGTCGCCGGCGAGCTTGTCGACGGCGTCCTTGGCCTTGTCGGCGACCTGGTCGACCTTCTCGTCGTGCTGGTCGGGGACCTTGTCCTTCACAACGTCGGCGGTCTTGTCGATGCCCTGGTCGACCTGCTGCTTGTTGCCCCCGAACCAACTCTTGAGCTTGTCCATGAATCCCATCAGCGGACCCCTTCCGTTGGTGAAGCAGCCAGTCTGGCACGGCCGCGTTCACCGTGACGCCAACCCGGGCTCAGTGTCGCGCCGCGCTCCCGTAGGTCGTCTTGGCCGGCACGCCGGCCACGGTGGCACCGGGCGGTACGTCGCGCACGACCGCCGAGCCGGCGCCCACGGTCGACCACGCCCCGATCGTGCGCCCGGGCGTGACGCTCGCACCGACGCCGATGAGCGCTCCGTCACCGACGGACACGCCGCCGGCGAGCGACGCGCCGACGGCGACGTGGGCGAAGCTTCCGACCGCCACCTCGTAGTCGACGGCGGCGTTGGTGTTGATGACCGCACCGTCGCCGATCGAGGTGTTGGCGTTGACCACCGCGCCCGGCATGACCAGCACCCCGGCGCCGAACTGCACCGACGGTGAGACGACGGCCCGCGGGCTCACCGCGCTGACGACGACTGCGCCGTGCGACCGGATCTCGGCGCTGAGTGCTTGGCGGGCCCGGTTGTCCATCACGGCGACGAAGACTTCGGTCCCGGCGGTGATCGTCGCGGCGAGATCGTCGTCCGGATCGAGGCAGGCGGTCACGGCCAGGCCGCTGGCCTTCGAGCACGTCGGTGCAGGACACGGCGTATCCGCCGCTGCCGACGACGACGACCGCCATACCCGTCGTGCTCAGCGGTCGGCGTCCAGGAGCGCCATCACGATCGCGACGAGGGCGAAGAAGCCGAGGACGGCCATGCCGACGACGGTGACGGCGTGCGGCTTGAGGTCGATCGAGCCCGGGTTCTCGTACGCCGGGCCGATCGGAGTGTTGGTGCGACCAGTGGCGGCGGTGACCACCATCCACCCGGCCGTGATGGCGCCGCCGACGGCGAGCCCGAGCCCGTACCGTCGCACGAGGAGGAAGCCGACGACCCCGCAGAAGGCGAGCAGGCCGAGTTGGACCAGGCGTCCGGCGAAGAACGCCGCGGGGAGGTCGACACCCAGGCTCGCCGAGCTGTAGTTGCCGGACCACTCGGCGGATCCCTCGGGGATCGTCGGCCCGATCGCGGCGACCAGGGCAGCCACCGCGGCGAGCGCGGCGACCCACGGGTCGAGTCCGGAGCGTCCGTCGCTCCCGGCCCGGATGAGAGAGACCAGCAGCGCCAGCGCACCCAGCACACCGGCGATGGCCAGCGCCCAGTAGCCGATGTCGCGCGTGACGACGGCCGGCGCCAGCGTGGCGGCCGTCTCGGCGCGGTTGATCGGTACTTCGGCCAGCCCGATCAACAAGGCGACCCACCCGGCGAGCGCGGCACCGCCGCCCCCGGCGAGCCCGGCCCCCCACCGGTAACCGAAGCACCAGGCGAGGGCGCCGATGAGCATCGCCGCCACTGCGATCAGCGCGGCGATCGTGTTGTTGGTGCCGAAGTCGTTGACCTTCCAGGCGCCGGTGTCGAACGGGGCGCCGGCGACGGTCGTGGTGATCTCGACCAGCGTGGAGATCACTCCGACGGCGGCGGCCACGCCGGCCAGCACGGCGATCACGAGCAGCGGGCGCAGCCGGAAGCCCGGCCGTTCGGGCTTGACCTCGTGTCGCTCCGGCTCGTCCCGTCGGGGGAGCTCGCCGGTCACCGTGGCTCGAGGCGGTGGGGGAATGGTGGTCAGCACACCGGTCGCGCCGGGGTCGTCGGCGGGAGCGGCCTCGACCGCCCAGGCGGGCGCGGGTGGCGGTGGGGGCACGGTTGTCAGCGGACGGGTCGTGTCGGTCGCGCCCGGAGGGGCGGGGATCCGGGCCGTGGTCGACCCGGTCCGCGCGACGGCCACCGCCGGTACCTCGCCGGTGACGTCGGCGACGCCGCGGAGCGACTGGCCGCACTCCATGCAGAACTTCTGTCCGGTACGGACCTCGCTTCCGCACGTGGGGCACTGCATCCCTTGAGCTTACGGGGGCGGTCCGCCGCGGAGGGACCGCCCGCAGCCGCTGGACCTGCAACGATCCTGCAAGTGGCCGACGACGACCTTGACGAGCTCGAGGACGTCGATGACCTCGACCGCGTGCTCGGCTACCGGGGCGCCGTCGACGAGCGGACCGGGATCAGCGAGCTCGGCCCGGACCTCGTCGTCGTGCCGTTCTGGACGCCCCGGTTCTGCGCCGCGGTCGTGCGAGCCGCCGGGCTGGTCGGGTTCGCCCCGGATCCGGACGACCCGGTGCCCGGGCACGAGGTGTCGCTGGCCGCGATCAGTCCCCGCCTGTACGAGGCGGTGCAGGACGACCTCGGCACCCGCATCTGGCCCCAGCTCGGCGAGGTCTGGCCGCTCGTCGAGTACCACGGGCTGCGCGACGCGTTCGTCATCCGCTACGCCCTCGGCGAGCAGGAGGAGCTCCGGCGCCACCACGACGTCGCCCAGGTGTCGGCGGCGGTCAAGCTCGACGGGGGGTACGTCGGCTCCGACCTCCGCTTCCCGCGACAGGGGGTCGACAACCGGGCCGTCCCGGTCGGGGCGCTGCTCGCCTGGCCGTCGCTCGTCACCCATCCCCACGAGACCACCCCCCTCGTCGAGGGTGTCCGCCACGGGTTGACGATCTGGTTCGAGCTGCCGCTCTCGGGCCTCCATCTCGACCACCCGTGAGGTGGTGACGCGGCGCTTCGAGAGGCCGCTGGTAGCCTCGCCCCCATGGTGGTGGCGCGAGCGACGTCCGGTCGCGCCGGACTCCCTACCCTGGTGACCGGCCTGGCGGGGATGGCCGCACTGCTCGCGATGTCGGCGTGCTCGTCGTCGACGGGAGATGACGCCGACGCCGCCGGCACGGGGGTGACGGCGGCGCCGACCACGGTCGCCGTCCCGACGACGGCGGCGCCGACGACAACGGCGGCCCCGACCACGACTGCAGCCCCCACGACGACCGCCGCCCCGACGACGACCGAGGCGCCGCCCAAAGCGGCCGCCGGCCGTGCTCAGGCGCGCCAGCAGCGTCAGCGTCCGCGCAAGCCACCGCGGCCGGCGAACATCGTGCCGATCGCCCCGCTCGACGCCCCGCTCGCGGCGGTCGGATCGAGCGGCGGCTCCGAGACGGCGCGGGTGCAGCAGCGGCTGCTCGACCTCGGGTTCTGGCTCAGCGGCGTCGACGGTTCGTACGGCCTCACCACCCGCCAAGCGGTGATGGCGTTCCAGAAGTACCTCGAGCTGCCGGCGACCGGCGAGGTCGACGAGGCCACGGCGACGTACCTGTCGAACATCGACCGGCGGGCCCGCGGCTGGGCCGACGCCGGGACGCTCGTCGAGATCGACAAGCACCGGCAGCTGCTGTTCGTCGTCGTCGACGGCAAGGTGCTGTGGACGTTCAACACGTCGACCGGCAACGGCGAGCGCTACACCGAGGAGGACCAGAACTCGCCCGGCGAGATGGTCGAAGGGGTGTCGCTGACCCCCGACGGTCTCCACGCCTTCTATCGCGAGCGGGCCGAGGGCTGGTGGGAGGGCGACCTCGGGCAGATCTACCGACCGAAGTACGTCGTCGGTGGCGTGGCCGTGCACGGCTCGAACAGCGTCCCCAACTACCCCGCCTCCCACGGCTGCGTCCGGGTCACGACACAGGCGATGGACTTCATCTGGGACAGCGGGATCATGCCCCTCGGCCTGCCCGTCTGGGTCCACGAGAAGCCCACCCCCTGACTCCTCTCGGGTTTCTGCAGTCAGATCGGTCGCTCTAGCGACCGTTTCAGCTGCAGGAATCGCTGTTTCGGCGCCGGACCCGCAGCGGGTGGCCGGGGGACGTGAGGCACTGACCGGTCTCGAGGTCGAAGCACCAGCCGTGGAGGGTGCACGTCAGCGTCGAGGTCGCCAGGTCGATCTCGGCGAACACTGACAGGTCGGCGTTGCGGTGCGGGCAGCGGCGTTGGACGATCCAATCGCCGAGCTCGACGTCCGGCTCCGGGTCGGTCGGGGGGTGGAGCCGGCGGATGGCCTCGGCCTCGGTGCGGCGCATCCGCTCGACGGACAGCGACTTGAAGAAGTTGTAGACCCACTCGTTGAACTCGCCGTCGCGCCACGCCCGGAACCGGCACGACAGGAGCAGGGAGTTGCTCCAGTCGACGGCTCGTTCGGCGGCGACCTCCTCGACGAGCGGCCGCGGGATCTCGAAGCGGAACCGGTACGGCTCGCCGGCGTGGGCCCGCACCTCACCGGCGAGGAAGTCGATCAGCACGTCGGTGTCGCCGGCGCGGAGCAGGCAGGCCGCACCGACCGCCTCGCGGACGGTCGGCGCCATCGCCAGGAGTGGCTCCCACCAGGCCTTCAACGTGGCGACGAGGTCGGTGTGCTCACTCGGCCACTCGGCCTTCAGCTTGTCGAGCCACGGCGTCCAGTCGGACTGGTAGCTGCGCAAGTACCCGCCCTTGCTGGTGAAGATCGCGTCGACCTGCTCGTCGGGCCGCGGATGACGGACGTCGATCGCACCGGGTGTCACCTCGATCGCCGTCCCGGGGATGGCGAGGAGCCCGCGATGCCCGGACCGCTCGAGGCGGGCGAGGAAGGTGCGCTGGTCGCAGAAGATGCTCGGTTCGTCGCCGTCGATGACGTTGAGGTGGAACAGGTCGGGATCGAGGAAGCAGGGCGGCCCGGCGCTGGGCACGATCGCCCGCGCCCCGACCGCCTCGACGTAGCGCATCGCCCTGGCGAACTGGCTGTCGATCTTGGCGTCGACGAGGGCGCGCATCTCGTCGGGCGGCAGCTCGTAGACCATCGGGTACCAGATCGCGCCGCTGTACTGCAGCCAGTGCAGATCGACGGGACCGTGGGCGCGCAGGGCGTCGAGATCGGTGGTGCGGCAGTCGTTCTGGTCGACGATGCGCACCTCGCCGTCGCTGACGACGAGGGCCGAGTCACCCCCGGGGCCGTCGGTGATGCTCGTCTCCACGTGGATCGCGACGCTCAGCCCGCCAAGGTCCAGCTCCTGGCCGTCGGCGGTGCGGACCAGCTCGGTGAAGCCGAGCGCCCGCATCCGTCGCTCCAGCTCGCGGGTCGGGTAGCCGGGGAGCAGCACCGTGATGTCGCGGGGCAGGTGCTCGCGCAGCCACGGCTCGTCCAGGTGGTCGCCGTGGATGTGGGACACGTACAGGTAGTCGGCACCCTCGATGCGCGCGATGAGGTCGGGTGACAGCTGGTCATTGCGCGGGAACGGGAACCACGACCCGATGAAGGCGGGGACGAACCACGGGTCGCACACGATCGAGCCGTGATCGGATTCGATCAGGATGCCGGCGTGGCCGATCGACGTCGCACGCATCATCGCATGCTGAAGCTACCGCCACGCCCGGCGTCGGCCGGGGTTCCCGTCAGGCGACGGGAGGGTCGGTGTACTGCTGCCCGGCGCGCGACACGTGCTCGGTCCACGCCGTGCCGTCCCAGTAGCGCAGGTCGTAGCGGCGCGCCGGGTCGCTGTACCAGCCCGCCGGCACGGCCGGGGTCTCCGGCTGCGTCGCCGTCGGGGTGGTCGAGGCGGGCTGCGTCGGCGTGGTCGCCGCCGGCGTCGTCGTCGTCGACTCCGGGGTGGACCCCCACCCGGCCGGCTCGCTGGCCGCACTCGTCGGCGTCTCGGCGGGCGCGCTCGACGTGGTCTCCCAGCTCGAGGTCGCGGACGCGGCGAACCCGGCGGCGGGCTCGGCGGTGGTCTCGGCCGGCGCCCCCGACTTCTCCCGCCGCAGGTAGGCGGTGATCTCGCTGCCGGCGGGCACGATCGTGACGACGTCCCACCCGTCGCCGGACTTCTCGGTGAGCTTGGCGGCGAGCGACGTGGCCTCGTAGCTCGAGACGCTGACTGAGTCGAACTCGTACATGGCGGCTAACCCTAACCAGACTCCCGTTCTGTCGTTCGGAATCGACCGAATCCGGCCGATGTCAAACGACGCGTCGGGGCGCCCATACTCTCGGCCGTGGACGTTGAGGCGTTCCAGCTGTTCTTCTCCCTGCTGTCACTGGTCGCGTTGGGCGGTGCAGTCCTCTGGATCGCCGTGCGCGTCATGCGGGCGGCGCTCCGGGCCGGCGAGGGAGATCGCGTCCGCTGTCGACGGTGCCGTGCTGTGGATCGCCTTCCTCGTCGCCGCCACCGCAACTGCCGGGAGCCTGTACTTCTCCGAGGTCGCCGACTTCGTGCCCTGTCAACTCTGCTGGTACCAGCGCATCGCGATGTATCCGCTGGCACCGATCCTGCTCATCGCCGCGATCCGGGGCGACCGCTCCGTGCGGTGGTACGTCGGACCGCTGGCGGCCGCCGGCGCCCTGATCTCGACGTACCACTACCTCATCGAGTGGGAGGTGTTCAGCGAGGGCGGGGCGTGCGGGTTCGGCCCGTCGTGCGCCGACATCTGGTTCCGCGAGCTCGGCTTCGTCACGCTCGCCTTCATGGCCCTCGCCGGCTTCCTCACCATCCTCGCTCTCGTCGTTCCGCCCCGCATTGCGTTCCCCGGCCACGCAGGCCGGTGATGGCCGCTCGCTCGCTGGCGCTCGCTCGCTCGCACTAGTAGAGAGAATTCTCGTGATCACACAGGAGTCACCGTGACAAGGTCCCGAACCCCGCTCGTCATCGCCATCGTCCTCGTCGTCGCGGCCGGGGTCGCGATCGCCGCCGTCCTGGCCACCCGGGGCGGTGATGACGAGGATTCGGCGTCCACGGTCCCCCCGCCCGCCGCGGGCACCGGGTCGGTCCCGGGTGACGGCGCGACCACGGTGACCGTCGAGGGGGCCGCCCTCCCCCCGCTCGAGGATCCGGCCGACGATGCAGCCGTTGGGTCGCCGGCGCCGGCGCTGCGCGGGACCGACTACCAGGGCAACGCGGTGGACATCGTCCCGGGAACCGGCGGACCGATGATGGTCGTCTTCCTCGCCCACTGGTGTCCCCACTGCAACGACGAGATCCCGGTGCTGCTGGAGTGGCGCGACCGCGGTCAGATCCCGGACGACCTCCAGGTGTTCGGGGTGAGCACGGCGGTCAGCGAGGAGCGCCCCAACTACCCGCCGGGCGAGTGGCTCGCCGAGAAGGGGTGGGACTGGCCCGTCCTCGCCGACGACGCCGAGCTCACCGCCGCCAACGCCTACGGCGTGACCGGCTTCCCGTTCTTCACGATCGTCGACACCGACGGCAACGTGGCCGCCCGCGGCTCGGGCGAGTACCCGATCGAGGCGCTGCAAGCCCTCGTCGACGCCGTCGTCGCCTGAGCGGGAGCGCCGCGGCCGCCGGCTGAGTCGACCGATGTCAGGTCAGCCGTCCCTCATGACGTGGTAGGTCGGCTGCTTCTTTCCTTTGTAAGTGCTGCACTTGAACGGGGTTCGATCGCTCTTGCCGTCGACCAGGCAGACCCGGATCGCGACGACGTCGCCCTGCTGCAGGTTGCCGATCCGGAGGGCGTCGAACGGGTCCCAGTACACCGGCGCCCCGGCGCGGCCGTTCCCGTTGTACTTGCTGCCGAGGGGCATGAATCTGCTCGTCCCAGTCAGCTTCACGAACGCCCACGCCTTGACGCCGTGCCCGTCGCGGCAGTAGTCGTGGATCACCAGATAGTCGTCGTTGTTGCCGTTGCCGGGCGCTCCGCGGCCGTAGTCCTTGAAGTTCAGCACGCCACAGCCGCCCTGAGTCGTGGACGCCTTGAAGTTGTCGTTGAGTCTGGCCTCGGCCGGGTTGGCGGTCAGAGTGACCATCGTGGCCGCGGCGGCAGTCGCGGCCAGAGCACGCTTGAGTCGCATTGCGCTCTTCCTCTCTGTGTCGGGGGGAGGGTGACGATCGTGAAGTGCTGGGCCGCGGCAGGCATCCGTATTCGCGCGGAATCGCGCTACGGAATCGAGGACGGTCAGCGCCAGCCGGCCGGCACCTCGAGGTGGTCGACGACCGAGCAGTCGGCGCCGAACACGACGAAGCGGTCGAACCCGTGCAAGAACCACCGGTCGTGGGTCGTGGCGACGACGGTGCCGGTGAACTGGGACAGACCGGCCTCCAGCGCCTCGGCCGAGACGAGGTCGAGGTTGTCGGTCGGCTCGTCGAGGAGGAGCAGCGTGGCGCCGGACCGCTCGAGGAGGAGGATCTGGAAACGCGCCTGCTGGCCGCCCGACAGCGTGTCGAACGGCTGCTCGGCGCAGCCGTCGAGCTCGTAGCGGCGGAGCATCCCCATCGCCGGCCCGCGGACGACGTCGTGGTCGTGCAGGATCTCGAGCAGCGTGCGACCGGTCCACTCCGGGTGGTCGTGGGTCTGGTGGAACAGGCCGGGGACCACGCCCGCCCCGAGCCGCGCCACGCCGGAGTGGCCGACCGACCCGTCGCCCGCCAGCAGGCGGAGGAAGTGGCTCTTGCCGACGCCGTTGGGGCCGAGCACCGCCACCCGCTCGCCGAACCACACCTCGAGGTCGAAGTGGTCGGTGAGGCCGTCGAGCTCGAGTTGCTCGATGATCACGGCGCGCTTGCCCGTCCGCGCCCCGCCGAGGCGCACGTCGACCCGCTGCTCGCGCACCTTCACCGGCTGTTCGGTGCGCTCGACGAACTGGCGCAACTTGCTCTCGGCGGCCTTGAGCTTCGGGGCGAAGGTGTCCGAGATCTTCGCCCGCCGCCGCATCTCGGCGACGAGAGCCTCGAGCCGCCGGCGTTCGTTGTCGTAGAGGGTGTGGTCGTGGGCGAGCTTGTCCAGGTGGCGCCGCCGCGCCTCGGTGTAGCCGGCAAAGCCGCCGCCGTGGGTCCACGCGCCCTCGGCCTCCACGGTGATGACCCTGGTCGCCGTGGCCGCGAGCAGCTCCCGATCGTGGCTGACGTACAGGACGGTCTTGGCCGTCGCCCGGAGCTCGCCCTCCAGCCACCGCTTGGCGTCGACGTCGAGGAAGTTGTCGGGCTCGTCCAGGAGCAGGACGTCGTCGTCGCCGCGCAGCAGCACTTCCAGGGCGATCCGCTTCTGCTCGCCGCCCGAGAACGTGGCGAGCGGCCGGTCGGCCACGTCGTCCAGACCGAGACCGACGGCCCTGGTGACGCACTCGTCCCACAGCTGCTCGGCGTGGTAGCCGCCGTGATCCCCCCAGTCCGCGAGCGCCGTGGCGTAGCGGATGGGGTCGGCCATCGCCCGCCGCTCGGCGGCAGCGAGTCGGGCCGCGGCGGCCCGCACGTCCGGCGCGGCCAGCGACACGAGCAGCTCCCGCACGGTCGTCGGCGCGCCGTCCACGCCGCCGCTCCGGCCGACGAGCTGCCGCATCACGCCGATCCGCCCGTCGACGGTGAGCGTGCCGGACGTCGGGCTCAGCTCGCGGGCGACCAGCCGGAGCAGCGTCGACTTGCCCACGCCGTTGGCGCCGACGAGGGCGGCCCGCTCGCCGTCGCCGACGGAGAAGCTGACGTCCTTCAGGAGGTCCCGGCCACCGGGAAGCCGCCACCCCACGTGGCTGACTTGAATCGCGCCCACGAGCCGGAGACGCTACGAAACGGCGTCGCCGTCGAGGGCCCTCGTTTCTGCCTCCCGGAGGACGTCGCGCAGCGGACGCCCGAGGGCGTGGGCGGCGGCGACGGCGTCGTCGTGCTCCGGCTTGGCCCGGCCGTCGGCGACCTTGACCCGGACGGCGTGGCCGCCGACGTCGATGGTCGCCTCGGCGCGGCGCTGCGGCCACCGCTCCACTGAGGTCGCCCGTAACCCCAGGCTGCCGGTCTCGGCCAACAGCACGGTGGCCAGGCGGTCGACGTCGGCCGGATCGACGAGCGCGGCGACGGTGTGCGCCGGCCGGCCCTTCTTCATCACGATCGGCGCCGCCCACGCGTCGTGGGCGCCGGCGGCGAGGAGGCCGGCGACCGTGTGGGCAAGCACCTCACCGGTCACGTCGTCCACGTTGACCTCCAGCACGACGGCCGTCCGGCCGGGGCGGGGAGCGGTCGCCGCTGCTGCCGGCGTCCCGATGAGCACCTGGACAACGTTGGGCCGCCCCACTGGGTCGGCCGTGCCGGCACCCCACCCGACGGACTCGACCGCGATCGCCGGGAGGGCGCCGAAGGAGTCGGCCAGGGCGACGAGGAGCGCCACGCCGGTCGGGGTCGAGATCTCCATGGTCGTGTCGACACCGACGATCGGAACGTCCCGTGTGGCGAACAGGCGGGCGACGGCCGGCGGCGGGTTGGGCAGGTCACCGTGCGAGGTGCGCACGGTCCCGTGCCCGACCGCGACCGGTGACGACACGACGCGGTCGATGCCGAGGGCGTCGAGGGCGGCGCACACTCCCAGGACGTCGACGATGGCGTCGATCGCGCCGACCTCGTGGAACACGACCTCGTCGGCCGGGACGCCGTGGGTCGCCGCTTCGACGGCGGCGAGGGTGTCGAACACGCGCCGGGCGCGATCGCGCACCCGGGCGGTGAGGTCGGCGGCGTCGAGCAGCCCGCGGATCTCGCTCACCGGCCGGTGCGGGTGCTCCCCGCCCTCGGCCTTGACGACGGCGTGGGTCGCGGCGATCCCGCCTCGCTGGGTGCGCTCGAAGGTCAGGGTCCAGCCGGCGACGCCGAGACCGGAGACGGTGTCCTCGACGACCGACGAATCGGCGCCGGCGTCGACGAGCGCGCCGAGGAGCATGTCGCCGGCCACCCCGGCGGAGCAGTTGAAGTAGGCGACGCGGCCCTCCCTCACTGGACAACCCTCTGCCGATGCGAGCGAGTGAGCGCCAGCGAGCGAGCGGCCAGCAACTGCGCAGGCAGTATGCGGCGTGGCCGGGGAACGCACATCACAGCATCCGCGCGACCGCGCAGGCGGCGCCGTAGCCGTTGTCGATCCCGACCACGGTCACCCCGCTGGCGCAGGACGCGTGCATCGCCAGCAGCGCGGTCACCCCCTCGAGCGACGCTCCGTAGCCGACGCTGGTCGGCACCGCCACCACCGGTGCGCCTGTGAGGCCACCGACCACGCTCGCCAGCGCCCCCTCCATCCCGGCGAGCACCACGACGGCGTCGGCCGCCGTCACCGTGTCGAGGTGGGCGAGCAGGCGGTGCAGCCCGGCGACGCCGACGTCGTCGAGCCGGACGGGGTCGAAACCGTGGGCGATGAGCGTCAGCGTGCACTCGTCGGCCACCGGTCCGTCAGCCGTCCCGGCCGTGATGACAAGCACCCGTCCCGGCCGGGCCCGTTCGGGCGGCCGGTACAGCACCGAGCCACCCTGTTCCTGCCCGGGTCCGTGCACGGCGGCGACCGCCTTCACCTGCTCCTCGGTCGCCCGGGTCAGGAGCACCGGCCCGGTCCCGTTGGCGAGCAGCTCGCCAACGATGCGGACGCACTGCTCCGGCGTCTTGCCCGGGCCGTACACCGCCTCCGGCAATCCCTGGCGCAGCGCCCGGTGATGGTCGACGTGGGCGTCGCCGAGATCGGCGAACGGGAGCCGGCGCAGGCGGTTGACGGCGTCGTCCGGTCGGAGCCGCCCCGCGACCACGTCGTCGAGCAGTGCCCGCAGCGCCGATTCGTCCACGCCACCCATTCTCCCAGACCAATAGCCTCTCCCCACATGGCCGTTCATTGCGTTCCCCGGCCACGCAGGCCGTTGATAGCCGCTCGCTCGCTGGCGCTCACTCGCTCGCATCGGTTGCGGGTGCTCCAGTGACCGCGACGCCGCGCGTCGGCTTCTTCGGGCCCTTCGGCACGTTCACCGAGCAGGCCCTGCGCACCCAGCCGGACCTCGCCGCCGGGGAGTTGTTCGACTACCCCACCGTGCCCGACGTGCTCGACGCCGTCGCGTCTGGGGAGGTCGCCTGCGGCGTGGTCCCGATCGAGAACTCGATCGAGGGGGTCGTCAACTTCACCCAGGACGCCCTGGCCTTCGACTACGACCTCCTCATCCAGCGGGAGATCGTGCTCGACATCGAGCTCTGCCTCGTCGCCCGACCCGGGGACACCCTCGAGGACGTCAAGGTCGTCCTGTCGCTCCCGGTGGCGACGGCGCAGTGCCACCGGTTCCTGCGCGAACGGCTGCGGTCAGCTGAGGTGCGGGCCGCCAACAGCACCGCCGAGGCGGCCCGCCTGGTCGCCGGGGAGACGGTCGCCGGCATCGCCGCGATCGCACCGCGGGTCGCCGCCGAGCGGTACGGACTCGACGTCCTCGCCGCGGACGTCGCCGACCACCCGGGCAACCAGACGCGGTTCGTCGTCGTCGCGCCCGACGGGATCCCGGCGCCGACCGGTCACGACCGCACGGCGATGGTCGTCTTCCAGCGGGCCGACGAGCCGGGCAGCCTGATCTCGATCCTGCAAGAGTTCGCGGCCCGCCGGATCAACCTGTCCAACCTGATCAGCCGCCCGACCAAGGACGGCGGGCTCGGCGACTACTGCTTCGTCATCTACGCCGAGGCCCACATCGCCGACGAGGTGATGGCCGACGCCCTGCGCGACCTGCACGCCAAGCAGGGCTCGGTGAAGTTCCTCGGGTCGTACCCGGCGGCGGGAGCGCACGCCCACAGCGCCCGGGAGCACGCCGACGCCCGGTGGCGCCAGGCCGACGACTGGGTGACCGCCCTCCGCGGCCGGATCGCCACCTGACGGCGCCTACGCTCCGTCGCCATGTCCGCAACACCTGTCACCGTCGTCACCGGCGCCAACTCGGGGATCGGCCGGGCGATCGCGATCCACTTGGCCGGCCAGGGCCACGACGTCTTCGGGACCGTGCGGGCGACGGCGAAGACGGACAAGGTTCGGGCGATGGCCGACGCCGCCGGGGTCGAGGTCAACCTCGTCGAGCTCGACATCGCCGACGACGAGTCGGTGCGGTCCGGGTTCGAGCGCATCCTCGACGCCGCCGGGCGGGTCGACCACCTCGTCAACAACGCCGGCATCGGCGGGAACGCCGTGACCGAGGAGTGCCCGCCCTCGCTGTACCTCGACGTGTTCAACGTCAACGTCGTCGGGGCCGCCCGCTGTGTGCAGGCCGTGCTCCCGCAGATGCGTGACCGGGGGAGCGGATCGATCGTCAACGTCACGTCGGTCACCGGTCGGGTCGCCGCGATCGCCCAGTCGCCGTACTTCACGTCCAAGTTCGCCCTCGAGGGGTTCAGCGAAGGGCTGGCCCAGGAGCTCGCGCCGTTCGGCATCCGGGTGGTGATCGTCGAGCCCGGCGTGACCAAGTCGGCCATCTTCGCCAAGAACATCGACGCCCCGAACTCGACCGGTGCCTACGACGCCCATTATCGGCGGATGTTCCAGTTCTACGCCGCCGGGATCGCCCAGGCGACCGACCCGTTCGAGGTTGCCGCCGTCGTCCACCACGCCATCACCACGCCCGAGCCGCAGCTTCGCTACCCCGTGAGTTGGGGTGGCCGCGAGCTGATCGAGGGGCGGGCGCGGCTCGACGACACCGACTGGGTCGCCCTCGGTGCCGTCGCCGACGACGCCGAGTACTACCGCCGCTTCCGGGACCTCTTCAGCCTCGACATCGCGCCGAGCTCGTAGCGCCGCTGTTCCTACCAGGCGAGCTCGTCGCAACCGCGATGGTCGTCCGGCTCGACCTGCAACGTGGCGTGCTGGAGCCGGTGACGGTCGGCAAGCACCTGGCGGGCCTGGTCGAGGACCGCGTGGGTGTCGGTGCCGGCCCGGACCATCACGTGCGCCGACGCGACCTCCATGTCGCTGGTGAGCGTCCACACGTGCAGGTCGTGGACGTCGACGACGCCGGGGATCGCGGCGAGATCGGCGCGCACTCCGGCGAGGTCGACACCCGGCGGCGCGGCCTGGACGAGCACCCGCAGCGCCTCCCGGCCGAGCCGCCACGCGCGGGGGAGGATGAACACTCCGATCGCCGCGCCGACGACCGCGTCGACCCACCCCCACCCGGTGGCGCCCATGACGATCGCACCGACGACCACGCCGAGCGAGCCGAGGGTGTCCGACAGGACTTCGAGATAGGCGCCTTCGACGTTGAGGCTCTCCTTCGCCCCCGTGCGCAGCAGCAGGAAGGCGACGATGTTGACGGCGAGCCCGAGGATGCCGACCACGAACACGGGTATCGCCTCGATGTCGGGCGGGTCGCCGAAGCGGATGAACGCCTCGACGAGCACGTACCCGGCGACGGCGAACAGCAGCACGGCGTTGGCGAGGGCGGCGAGGATCTCGAGGCGGTAGAGGCCGAACGTGCGGGTGCCGTCGGTGCGGGCCGCGGATGCGGCCTGGATCGCCGCCAGCGCCATGCCGAGCCCGACCGCGTCGGTGGCCATGTGACCGGCGTCGGAGAGCAACGCCAGCGAACCGGTCACCAGTCCGGCGACGACCTGGACGACGAGGAAGCCGACGATGAGGGCGAAGGCGATGGTCAGCGGACGACGGTGCCGGGCACTGGCGCTGAGGGCGGCGGGACTGTGGTCGTGGCCGGCCATCAGCGTCAGCCCAGCACGAGGGCGGCGCGGCAGCGCCTCGGCCAGCACCTGCCGGGCCGCCGGCGAGCGTCCCGGCTCGCACCAGGCGACGAAGCCGTCGGGTCGGACGAGGAGCGCTCCCGACTCGGTGACGCCGTAGCGGTCGGTGAACGACCCCGAGAGCACGGGGAGCTCGGGGCCACCGACGCGGTAGGCGGCGACGTCCAGCCCGACCTCCGCCGCCGCGTCGCGGGCCGCGTCGCACCACTCGGCTCCGTCGCGCCCGGCGACGAGCACGAAGTCCTGCCCGAAGAGGTCGAGCATCGAAACGCGCGCCCCGGCACGCTCGATCCACAGGTGCGGCGCGCGTGACCCCGGCCGTCCGGCCGACTGCCGCGGATCGACGTGCCTCGGCCCGTCATCACCCGTCGCCTGGATCGCCGGCGACCGGTAGACGTAGCCGAGCTCGATGTCGAGGTCGGCGACCAGCGGCTCGTAATCCGTGGCGCCGAGGTACGTCGCCGTGCGGGTCACGTAGCGCGTGTACGCCTGCTCGACGGTCAGCGCGCACACCGGGCGGCGCTCGTCGTCATACGTGTCGAGCAGCCCGGCACCGGCGACGCCCTTGACGGCGAGAGCCAGCTTCCACGCCAGGTCATAGGCGTCGTGGATGCCGGTGTTGCCGCCGAACCCGCCGTTGGGCGGCATCACGTGGGCGGCGTCACCGGCGAGGAAGATGCGGCCGTCCTGGAAGCGGGCGGCGCGGTCGGTGCACGAGCGCCAGCGGGCCACGCCGTCGATCCGCACCGGCAGGTCGGGCACTCCCGCCCCGGCCCGCACGAGCTCGACGAGTCTGGCTTCGCTGGTGTCGGCGGCGGCATCGGCTGCATCCGGGCTCGTCGGGTCGCCGACCGTGTTGACGACGAGGAACCCGGACTGACAGTCCTTGTCGAGCCGGAAGAAGCCGCCGAAGACGGGGTTGTTGATGTACACGACGCTCAGTGGCTTGCCGCCCATCTGCGGCCAGAGGTCGGCGGTGAAATAGATCGTGATGCTGTTGGAGAAGGTGCCGCGACCGGTGAACGGGATCCCGAGCGCCTCGCGCACCGGGCTGTGGGCACCGTCGGCGGCGACGAGGAACTGGCCCCGACGCGTCTGCTCGGCGCCCGTGTCGACATCGCGCATCGTGACCGTGACGCCGGTTGGGTCCTGGGTGACGCCGACGACTTCGTGACCCTCGAGCAACTGGGCGCCGGCCGCCAAGGTCTGGTTGCGCAGGATCGGCTCGAGCCCGGGCTGGCTGACGAACAGCCGCCGGCACGGGGTCAGCTCGTCGTCGACGCCGACGTTGAGGCTGGGGATGATGTCGGCGAGCTTGCGGCCGGCGAGGCTGTCCATCGCGACGATCGCGCCCTCGGGGAGGAACTCTTTCTCCGACTGGATCTTGACGGCCTCCTCGATCCCGGCGGCGCGGAACAGCTCGATCGTGCGGACGTGGAAGTGGGCGGCCCGGGGGAGCAGTGAGCCCCCGCGCAGGCGCTCGATGACGAGGGAGGCGACGCCGTGTCGGGCGAGGAACATCGCCGTCGACAGTCCGACGAGACCGCCGCCGGCGATGACCACCGGCAGGTCGCCACCGCGCTCGGCCATCACTCGCAGTCTTGCAGGCGCACCTACGTGTCGCCGCCGCGGTCAGGGAGCACTTCGAAGGCCGGGTGGCGGGGCGCGATGGCCCGGAGCTCGTCGTCGGTCGAGTCGGGCCCGACCCCCTCGAAGAACACGCCGACCTCGAACTTCCACCGCTTCAGGTATGCCCGCAGCACGGCGACGCTCTCGTCGTGCGCCAGCTCCCGGGTGCGGAATGCTTCGACCTTCTTGCCGACCCGCAGCTCGCCCCCGCCGGCGGCCCGGATGTTGCGGACCCATTGGGTCTCGCCACGAGGCGCGACCAGGTAGCGCCGCCCGTCGAGCTCGAGCAGGTTGACGGGAACCGTGCGCCACTCCCCGCTGCTGCGGCCCTTGACGGCGAGCACGCGTGAGCCGAGAACGCTCACGCCGTGGCGGGTCAGGAAGGCGACGAAGCGGTTGAAGACGTTGCGGGTGAACCACCCCGGCTCGCGGTAGTGAGTGTCGGCCATCGCAACCAGCATGCCGGGTCCGCCGGCTCACCGTGCGGGCGGGCGATACACCAGGTGGCCGCTGAGGTCGCCGGACAGCACGTCCTCCGGCCGCAGGTAGCCGAGCAGCTGGATGATCCGGGCCACCAGGCCGGTCCAGCCGGTCTGGTGGCTGGCACCGAGGCCGGCGCCGTTGTCACCGTGGAAGTACTCGTGGAACAGCAGCAGGTCCTTCCACTGCGGGTCGCGCTGGAACTTCTCCGTTCCGCCGTACACGGGCCGGCGACCGTCGCCGTCGGGCAGGTAGATCGACACCAGCCGCCGGCCGATCTCTTGGGCCACCTCGAACAGCGTGCAGTGGCGCCCCGAGCCGGTCGGGCACTCGACCCGGAAGTCGTCGCCGTAGTAGGCGTACAGGTGGAGCAGCCCGCGCAGCACGAGGAAGTTGACCGGGAACCACACCGGGCCGCGCCAGTTCGAGTTGCCGCCGAACAGGCCGCTGTCCGACTCGGCCGGGAGGTAGGCGACCTCGTAGGTCTGACCGTGCACCTCGAGGCGGAACGGGTCGTCGGCGTGGTGCCGGGACAGGGCGCGCAGCCCGTACGGGCCGAGGAACTCGTCCTCGTCGAGCATGCGGGTCAGGATCCGGCGCAGCTTGCCCTCGTCGACCACGGCGAAGAGGCGTCGCCCGTTCGCCCCGAGCACGCGGGCGTCGTGGATCGTCGCCAGCAGCTCCGGCATCGCTTCGATCCGCCGCCGGAGGCGGAGGATCAGGTCGTCGCTGAACTCGTCGCCACCACCCGGCAGGACGGTCGTCGCGCACAGCGGCAGGAGCCCGACCATCGAGCGCACCTTGAGCCGGCGGGCGCTCCCGTCGGGTAGGCGGAGCACGTCGTAGAAGAAGCCGTCCTCCTCGTCCCACAGCTCGTCCTGGTTGTCGCCGATGCGGTCCATCGCCGCGGCGATGAAGGCGAAGTGCTCGGTGAACTTGAACACCATGTCCTCGTACAGCGGGTCGTGGCGAGAGAGCTCGAAGGCGATGGCGAGCATGCACTGGGCGTAGAACGCCATCCAGGCGGTGCCGTCGGACTGCTCGAGCCGTCCACCGGTGGGCAACGGCGCGCTGCGGTCGAACACGCCGATGTTGTCGAGGCCGAGGAAGCCGCCCTCGAAGACGTTGCGCCCGGACGGGTCCTTGCGGTTGATCCACCACGTGAAGTTGACGAGCAGCTTCTGGAACGCGCTCTTCAGCCACGCGACGTCGCCCGTGCCGCGCTGCTCGAGCTCGGTCTCGTAGACGAGGAGGGTGGCCCAAGCGTGCACCGGCGGGTTGACGTCGCTGAAGTTCCACTCGTAGGCGGGAAGCTGCCCGTTCGGGTGGAGGTACAGCTCGCGGAGCATCAGGCCCAGTTGGTCCTTGGCGTCGTCGATGTCGACCATGGCCAGGGCCGCCGTGTGGAACGCGAGGTCCCACGACGCGTACCACGGGTACTCCCACGTGTCGGGCATCGAGATCACGTCGTCGTTGACCATGTGGAACCAGTTGCGGTTGCGACAGTCCCCGTCGGTGCTGCGCAGCGGATGGACGTTGTGCTCGCCGAGCCAGCGGTCGAGGTCGAAGAAGTAGTGCTGCTTGCCCCAGAGCATCCCGGCGAGCGCCCGCCGCATCACGACCGCCGCGTCGACGGGAGTCGCCTCGGGAGTGATCGAGCCGTAGAACTCGTCGGCGTCGGCGATCCGCTCGGCGAAGACCGCGTCGACCGCGCCTGCGTCGCGAGGGGCGACGTCGGGCGGGCACAGCCGGAGTCGGACGACCGCCGTCCCACCCGCGTCCAGCGTCGCCACGTGGTGGGCCGCGGCCTTCGTACCGGTCCGCGCCGGGTTGACGGCGTCAGCCCGGCCCTCCACCAGGTACCGGTGGAACGCGTCCTTCACGTACGGCGTCGGGTTCGGGGTGCCCCACAGCCGTTCGTCGTTGCTCTCGTTCTCGGTGAAGAGCAAGGTGGGCTCGCCGTCGCATCGCAGCTCGAGCTCGCCGAGATCGGGATGAGCCGCGGCGACGACCGATCCGCTGCCGGCACGGAGCGTGCCCTTGGGGCCGCCCAGCCACCACGTGTTGCGGAACCACAGCGTGGGCAGGAGGTGCACCCGGGCCGCATCGGCGCTGTGATTGGTCAGGGTGATGCGGACGTGGACGTCGTCGGGTGCTTCCTTGGCGTACTCGACGTCGACGTCGACGTACCGGTCGTCGTCGAAGACGCCCGTGTCGAGCAGCTCGTACTCCATCTCGGCGCGGCTCCTCACCGCGTTCGTGCTCACCAGGTCGTTGTACGGGAACTCCGCGAGCGGATACCGGTAGCGGTACTTCAGGTACGAACTCGTCGGCGTGGCGTCGAGGTGGAAGTAGTACTCCTTGACGTCCTCCCCGTGGTTCCCTTCGGCGTTGGTGAGCCCGAACATCCGCTCCTTCAGGATCGGGTCCACGCCGTTCCACACGGCGATCGCGAAGCACAGCCGCTGGTGGTCGTCGCAGAGGCCGGCGATGCCGTCCTCGCCCCACTTGTAGGCGCGGGACCGCGCCTGGTCGTGGGTGAAGTAGCTCCACGCGTCGCCGTTGTCGCTGTAGTCCTCGCGGACCGTTCCCCACTGCCGCTCGCTCAGGTACGGCCCCCACCGTTTCCAGGGCACTCCGTCGCGAGCGTCCGCCAGCCGGCGCGCCTCTGCTCCTTCGGCCATCGACTCCTCCAGCTCCCTCGGTGTGTTCCCAGCGAACCACGACGGCGGTCGTGAAGCCAGCGGCCGGCCGTCGCGGCTTGCGCGAATGTGATCGCGGGGACCAAGGTGCGCTCGTGGTTCAGCGCCCGTTCAGTCACCAGGCGCTGTTGTACCGCGGCGAGGCTGAGTTCGTGGCGGAGGTCACCCGGTTCATCCGCGACGGGCTGGCCGCCGGTGACGCCGTCCTCGTCGTCGTGCCACCGGCGCAGATCCCCGTGCTGCGGTCGGCGCTCGGTGACGGTCGCGAGACCGGTGAGCAGATCGCCTTCCTCGACATCACCGAGGCAGGCCGTAATCCGGCGACGATCCTTCCGTTGTGGACGGACTTCGTCGAGCGGAACGTGGCCGCCGGTCGAGGGTGCCGCGGGGTCGGCGAGCCGGTCTGGCCGGAACGGAGCGACGCGGCCCTGGTGGAGTGCAGGAACCACGAGGCCCTCCTCAACCTGAGCTTCCAGGGTGGCCCGAGGTGGGAGCTGTTGTGCCCCTACGACGCGGGGCGACTCGGCGACCGGGCGCTCACGGATGCGCGGGAGACCCACCCGCACCTGCTCGAGCACGGCGAACAACGGGTGAATCCCGCGTACGACGATGCCTCGGGCGGGTGGCCGGGTTACGACGACCCGCTGCCACCTCCCGCCTCGCCGGCGGACGAGTTGCCGTTCGGCAGAGGGTCCTTGCGCGAGGTCCGCGAGTTCGTCGCCGCGTTCGCCGGGCAGGAGGGCGCCCGCCCGGACCGCGCCGCCGACCTGATCCTCGCCGTCAACGAGATCGTCGCCAACAGCATCCGGTACGGCGGTGGGGAAGGCGTGCTGTGTCTGTGGCGCGAGGGCGACACGTTCCTGTGCGAGGTGTCCGACCGCGGCACCATCAGCGATCCGTTCGCCGGGCGTCGCCGGCCGACGTCCGACCAGTTCGGCGGGCGCGGCCTGTGGATCGCCAACCACACGTGCGATCTCGTCCAGATCCGCTCCCGTCCCGGCTCCACCTCAGTGCGGCTCCACAGGGACGTGGACGGTCACGTCGCGTGACGGCGCTCAGGGCCCGCGGAACTCGACGGCGACGACCGCGATGTCGTCCCGCTGCGTCTCGTCACCCCCGAGCGCCATCCGATCGATGAGCGCTTCACACACGCCGGCCGGTGGCAGCGTTTCGTCCAGCGCGGCCACGTTCTCGACGAGACGCCGGAGCCCAACGTCGAGGGTCTCGTCGCGGCGCTCGACGAGCCCGTCGGTGTAGAAAACGGCCTGCGTGCCCGGCTCGATCCGGCGCACTCCGCTCTCCCGTCGGTTCCCCCATCCGAGCAACGGTCCGCGTCCGCCCTCGAACAGCGTCGTCCCGCGGTCCGGCGAGCGGATCACCGGCGGCGGGTGGCCGGCAAGGGAGACGTTGATCAGCCTGCGGCCCGTGTCGACCACTGCGTAGGCCACCGACGAGTCTCGCCCGTGACCCGTGGTCGACGCGAAGTTGTCGAGCTCGGAGAGCAGCTCGGCCGGATCCGTCACGCGGCTGGCGAGCGCCCGCGTGGCACTGCGCAGCTGACCCATCGATGCCGACGCCTCGATGCCCCGACCGACGATGTCGCCCACCGCGATGCCGATGCGCTGGTTGTCGATCGCCACGAGGTCGTACCAGTCGCCGCCCGCCAGCCGGGCGCTGCCGGCCCGGTAGTACACCGCCCAGCGCAGTCCCGGCATCGACAGGGGCGGGACGGCGAGCATGCTGCGCTGCAGGGTGTCGGCGATGTCGTGTTCCTCGTCGTAGCGCTCGGCCCGCATCAGGTTGGGTCCGGCAATCCCGACCTGCGCCCTGACCAGCTCATCGTCGGCGGGGGCGGCGCCGGCCGAGCCGGACGACGCCACCAGGAGCACGGTGGACTCGAGGGGGCGGGCGACCATCGGGTAGCGGTTGATCGCCCGCACGCCGAGCGACTCGAGATGCCGACGCGTCTGCGGCGGGAAGTCGGCGAGGGTGAACCGGGCCGGCTCGCTGCCGGTATCTCCACCAAAGAACTGCAGTACCGGGCCGAGGGCGGAGAGCAACTCGTCGTCGCCCTCGCTGAATGGCCCACCGGCGGCGAGGATCTCGGTGGAACCCGGGCGTGGTCGGGCCACGACCACCAGGGCGCCACAGGCCGACGTGGACGTCAGCACCTGTGCGAGCAGCAGCTCGGCGGCGCGCCGTTGGGTGAGCGCACGGCCCAGTCCCGTCGCCAGCTCTTGGAGGTGTCGGAGACGGGCCGACGCCAACTCGGCCTCGTGCCGGCTGGCCCGCTCGCGCGCGAAGGCGGTGCTGCGTTCGAGGGCCGCGGTGACGCGCCGGGCGACGTCGTGGAGGAAGGAGCGCTGGACCTCGTCGAACGGCTGGGCGTCGTCGTACCCGACGACCAGGATGCCGAAGTGCTCGTCGGCCCCGGCCAGCGGGAGCGCGGCCCAGGTGGGGGTGTGGTCGTCCGTGGACTCCGAGTGGAAGCGGGCGTCGCTCGAATCCTCCTCGTCGCTCCCCTCGGGCGAGACCTTGGTCCAGCTCGCGCCGATCACGTCGGCGCTCCCCTCGACGACCTTGGCGATCACCTCGTCGGGGTCGAGTGGGCCTCCGAGCAACCTCCCCAGACGTCCGATGCGCTGGGAGAACTGCAGGCGCCGGGCGTCGTCGACGGGGGCGCTGACGAGGACGGCGAACTGCTTCAACGCCATCCGGTCGGGATCGGACCAGGATCGTCCGGCCGGAGCGATCACGGTCACCCGACCTCCGCCGCGGAGCCGGACGGTGATCGAGTCCCGGCCCGCGGTCCCGCCTTCCGCGCGGTGGCCGAAGTCGACGCGGGTGTCGTCGGCGGCGAGGAAGCGCTTCGCTTGCTCGCGGACCTCTTCGAGACGCGCCTCGAGCGTGGCATGCGAGGCGATCGCCAGGTACATGTCGGTCAGTAGGCCCAGCGACTCAGCGCGATCCCGCGCGGCTGCGGCGTCCTTCTGCGACTCGATGAACCCTCGCTGGGTCACCTCGAACGACGACAGCGCCTCGGTGAGGAAGTCGTCCATGTCCCGGAGCTGACCGGCGCCCCTGTCCTCGACGAGTTTGCGGCGGTGCTCGAGGTGGACGGCGACGAGCTCCAGCATCGAGTAGCCGGCATGCAACGCGCGTTGACCCAGCGCGTTTGCCGCGGCGAGGCCTTCCGCCGACGGCCGCGACACATAGGCGCGTAGCGTCGCCTCGTACTCGTCGGCGAAAACGTCGCCGCTGGAACTCCCTTGATCGGCCACGGCGAAGCCCTTCCGGATCGGAGCCGCCCGTTTCGGCGGACGCTACCGGTTCCCGCCCCCGCCTGCGGTCCCGCCGCCCGCGGCGGCCCGACGGGCCGATCCGAGGTCGGCCACGAGCGCAGCACGGATCTCGGCGGCCCGCTCGTCGGCCCGCAGCACCGCCGACGGGTGATACGTCACGTGGACGGGGATCCCCTCGACCTCGAAGGCCCGCTCGCGGCTCGCCGCGATCGGGACGGTGCGGCCGAGCAGCGACCTGGCGGCGACCGCGCCGAGGGCCACGATCACGTCAGGGCGCACCGCCGCGATCTCCGCCTGCAGCCACGGGTGGCACGCCTCGATCTCCGCCGTGACCGGTCGCTTGTGCAACCGGCGCTTGCCCCGCACCTCGTGCTTGAAGTGCTTCACCGCGTTCGTCGCGAACAGGTCGCCGCGGTCGACGCCGGCCTCTTCGAGGCATGACCAGAGCACCGCGCCGGCGGGGCCGACGAACGGCATGCCGCGCTTGTCCTCGACGTCGCCAGGCTGTTCGCCGACGAGGAGAATCGCCGCCCGCTTCGACCCCTTGCCGAAGACGGTCTGGATCGCGTCCCGGTACAGCGGGCACCCGGTGCAGGACGCCGCGGCCTCGGCGAGCTTGGCGACGCTCCGCGTGCGCGGGACGAACGGAGCGGCCGAGCCGGCGGCAGACGGCGAGCGGGTCATGGTCGCTGAGTACCCGGATTGCGGGGCGAAGAAGCGTATGCGCCGGGACCTCGTCGGGTACCCGACGGCTCCAGTGTGTTCACATGACTCCCGGGGCTCACGACCGGGGCACCCCAGGGTTGTGGTGCCCCGGTCGCGGGCGGGGTGGGTTTGACCCCTGGTCCGGGATGGTAGAACGAAGCCGTGCGCGATCCTGCCGAGGGCGTCCTCAACATCGAGATTGAGGAGAACATCATCACCCTGCTGGGTGACGTCGATATGGACACGGTCGATGACGTCATCGGATCGCTGGCGAACCTCCATGGAACGGTGGTCCTGGACGTCGGCGGAGTGACGTTTCTCGACTCGACGGGTCTGCAGAGCCTGCTCCGGGCCCGCGAGGAGGCTCACGGACGAGGCGACGAGCTGGTTCTGCGCCGTCCGTCGCCAGCGGTGAGCCGGGTGCTCGACGTCACCGACATGTGGGAGACCTTTGTCATCGAGCGCTGATCGAGCGGCGTATCGATCCGCCGTTTGCGAGTCGATGGTGAGCGGGTACCTGTATCTCGAGATCGGAGGTGTGAGGTGTTGAAGATGAAACTCGGAGCAATATTCGGGTTCGCGCTGGGTTGGCTGGTCGGAAGTGGCCGGGCGGCTGAGTTGTGGGACCAGTTCCAGGGATCCACGGGCCGCAAGCCCGTCCCTACCCCTACCACGCCGCTCGACCGAACGGCCTGAGGTGGGCGCGGAGCCCGGCGCCGTGCGACTCGAGATTCCGGTCGAAACGCGGTACGTCCGCATCGTCCGGCTCGTCGCGCGCGGCGTTGGGAGTACCGCGGGATTCGACATTGAAGCAGTTGACGACTTGCGCATCTCCGTCGAGGAGCTCTGCGCGGCGATGTTCGAAGTCAGCGACGGGCACCCGGTGGAGCTCGCATTCAGGCTGAGCGACGGCGGCGTCGAGGTCGAAGGACGGACTCATACCGCTCCGGCGGCGAGGGTTGATGCGGAACGTTTCGCCCTGTCCGAGCAGATCCTCAAGGTCGCCTGCGACGGGTTCAGTCTCGATGTTGACGATGGCATCGCCCACTTCACGCTCCAAAAACTCGGCTGACGAACCGCTCGACGACGAGGTCGTCGCCGAGCAGTTCCGCGCCTATCGCGCGACCGGAGACCGGTCGATCCGCAACCGCCTCGTCGACGAGCACCGCTGGATCGCCGTGCGCTGCGCCCGGCGGTTCATCGCGCGAGGCGAGCCGTTGGACGATCTGCTCCAGGTCGCCCAGCTCGGGGTGCTCAAGGCGGTCGAGCGATTCGACCCCGGCCACGGCGCCGCGTTTCCCTCGTTCGCTGTCCCGACCGTGATGGGCGAGCTGCGGCGTCACTTCCGCGACCACACCTGGGCGATGCGGGTCCCACGCCGCCTGAAGGAGCTGCACGTCTCGCTGGGCCGTGCCGCCGAGCACCTTCGTCATACGCTCGGCCGTCAGCCCACCGTCGACGAGCTGGCGGAGGAGTTGCGGGTCACGCCCGACGACGTGCTCGACGCCTTCGAGGCCGGCGCGGCCTACCGCTCGTCCCCCATCGACCGGAACGACGACGATGACGAGCGCGAACCCGCGGCGCTGGGCGAGGCCGACGTGGAACTCGACCGCGCCGACGACCGCATGGCGGTTCGGCGGCTCCTGGAGTCACTCGCCCCCCGGGAGCGGACGATCGTCTATCTCCACTTCTTCGGCTCGCTCACCCAACAGGAGATCGGCGAACGGCTCGGCCTGAGCCAGGTCCACGTGTCCCGTCTGCTCCGCCGCTCCCTCGAGGAACTGCGGGCCGACCTGGACGCCCCGGACGCCGACGGCGACCTTCAGCCGGATTGAACCTCTATCGGTTCGGCGGCGCCGCGCTGACGTCCGCCAGCACCGACTTGGGGTCTCGGTGGAGGGCGAGGTCGCCCATCGTCACGATCCCCACCGGGTGGCCGTCCTCGACCACCGGGATCCGCCGGAGCGCCCGCTCGCGCATCAGCGCGACAGCGGTGTCGATCGAGTCGTTCGGCTCCACCGACGTGATGTCGTCACTACAGATCGAGGCCAAGCGCACGAGCGCAGGCTCCCGGCCCTGAGCGACGGCCCGCACGACGATGTCGCGGTCGGTGACGATGCCGCGAATGCTCGACCCGTCGAGCACGATCACGTCGCCGATGTCGTACTGCTGCATCAGACGGGCCGCCTCCGTCGCTGATGCATCGCCGTCCAGCGTCCGGGGATCGGTGGTCATCACGTCACGCACGAGGGTCGCCATCTCGGCCTCCAATTTTCCGAAGTCTTGTCCCGCCCGTACCCCGTTGTTCCGGGCCTGAGTCACGCGTCGGGTAGTGGCGTGACCCTCACGCGCGGCTGCAGCGCATCGACCTCGGACATCCACGACGTGCCCAGTCCGTGGCGAGTCACGTTGGCCGATCCAGCGGCAGTCGCGCGGGTGAGCACCGACGTCCACTCCTCGCCGGCGCCGACGCCGACCGCCAGTGCGGCCGTCATCGAGTCGCCGGCCCCACGGTGATCGGCGGTCTCGAGCGTGGGCGCAGTCAACTCGAAGACCTGGTCGTCGTCGACGGCGATGGCGGGGTCGTCCGCCCGGGACAGCACGACCCGCTCGGCCCCCCGCTCGATCAGTCGGCGGGCGGTGCCGACCAGATCGGCGAGCTCGGTGGAGCTCCCGTCGTCGACCTCGAGCGCCTCGCTCTGACTGATCTTCAGGATGTCGAGTCCACCGCGCAGCGCGGCGTCGACGAAGGTCCCGGACAGGTCGGCCACCACGGGGGTCCCGTTCGCCCGCAGATCGGTCGCCAGCCGGCGGTACAGGTCGGCGGGCAGGCGCTCCGCCTCCCCCGTGCCGCACAGCACGGCGACGTCGGCACCGAGCCCGGTGCTGAGCGCGGCGCCGTAGAGGTCGTCGAGCTCGTGACGCGACAGCAGATCGGCGTGGCGCGTGGCGATTCGGGTCCGGTCGCGGGTCCGCCGGTCGTCGACGTAGCAGGCGCCCTCACCGGACACCTCCGCGATGGCTACGTCGAACGGCTCCTGAGTGAGCAGCGGGCCGAGCACCGTGCCGTGCTCGCCGCCGCAGGTGGTCACCAGCGTCACCCGGGCGCCGAGCCGGGCCGCGGCGCGCGCGACCCACACACCCTGCCCGGCGGCGTGGATGTGGATCTCGTCGTCATCCGCCCCCGTGACCGCCGCCTCGAGGGTGATCGAGACGAACGGTCCCGGACCAAAGACGACGACGTGAGGATCGGTCGGCACCAGCCCGGCTCCCGGATCGCGCACTACCGCCCGACGGTGGCGCCGTCGGCGTCGAGGAGACGGACGGCCAGCTCGGGGTGGCTCGACAGTCGCGTCAGCGCCCGTTCCGCCTCCGATGGGTCATCGGTGTGCAGCGACACGATGTTGAGCTCGTCGAGATCGTCGTCCACGAACGTCTGCCGATAGGCGTCGCTGGCGCCGAGGCGCGGGAACGTGGCCCAGAAGGCGCCGAGCACGCCGACGAGGGCCGCCCCGGCCAGCGCGGCGGCGACGACGAACGCGGGCCGGGCGCCGGCCACGGCGGCGATGATCGCGCCTGCTCCTGCGCCCACGACGGCCCCGAGTGCGCCGCCGATCAAAATCCGCGGGAGGATCGTGCGGCCGACGCCTTCGGGGTCGATCCCGTCGGGCTCCGTCTCGCCGGTCGGGGGACCGAGCACGACCAGACCGATCCGGGCGTCGTCGATCTCCTCGGCCTCGAGCTCCAGCACGGCGGCGCGTGCGACCTCCGGATCCGATGTCGTCGCCACCACGTTGAGGCGTTCGAGGTGCGGCTCCGGGTTCGACACGCTCACGACGCGCAGGTGGGGGGCCCACTGGCTGGCGAGCGCGGTCAGGGTTCTGGTGTTCGCAGACGTGCCGAGCACGTTCCCCTAATCGCGGCCCGGCAGACGCGGCGCGCCGGCGGTTTGCCCCGGCAGACGAGCGGGTAACTGGGCCCGAGATGGAAGCTAGGGCGGCTGCGTCAGCGCGCGCTCACGATGGCTCCGGCTCGTTCCGTCACGAGCTGTTCTTCTACGACGGCGCGTCGGCGTTCCTCGACGGCGCGCTCCCGTACCTCCGCACCGGGCTGGAGGCGGACGAGAACGTGATGGTCGCGGTCGATCGGGACCAGATCGACTCGCTCCGGGCCGGGCTCGGCCGGAACGCCGACGACGTCAGCTTCGCCGACGTCACGGTCGTCGGTCGCAACCCGGCGGCGATCATCCCCCTGTGGAGCGACTTCGTGGCGCGTAGCTCCGGGCGGCCATGCCGCGGACTCTGCGAACCGGCCTGGCCGAGCCGCAGCGCAGCGGCGCTCGTCGAGTGCCGCAATCACGAGGCGTTGGTCGACGTCGCCTTCGGCGAGGGCGCGGCGTGGAGCCTCCTGTGCTCGTTCGATGAGAGCACGCTGCCCGAGTGCGTGATCGCGGACGCGCGGGCGACCCACGAGTACGTGGTGGACGGTGACGGGTCGCAGCCGAACTCGGCGTACGAACCGGGCGCGCCTGGCTGGCTCGGTCGCGACGAGCCCCTGACGGATCCACCGGCGTCGAATCAGCAGGTGGACTTCGGTCCACGGTCGCTCGGCGACGTCCGCTCCGCAGTCGAGGATCACGCATTGGCGGTGGGGCTGTCAGCGGCCCGGACGGCTGACTTCGTCCTCGCCATGAATGAGCTGGTCGGCAACAGCGTGCGCCACGGCGGCGGCGGGGGAGGGCTCCGTCTGTGGCGTGACGGCGACACCGTCGTGGGGGAGGTGTCGGACCGGGGGACGATCACCGACCCGCTCGCCGGACGTCGGCGGCCGACGCCCGACCAGGAGGGCGGGCGCGGACTGTGGATCGCCAACCAGGTGTGTGACCTGCTCGAGATCCGATCCGAGCCGGGGGCGACGGTCGTTCGGGCCCACGTCTCCCGCTGAACCTCAGGTGGGAACGATCAGGTCGGGTCAGTGTCGACGTCGCCGTTGGTGAAGATGCCCGTCAGGCCGGTCAGTTCGAAGACCCGGGCGGCCCCAGCGCCCACGTTGGCGACCCGAAGCTCACGCCCCTGGCCCTCCAAGCGCCGGCGCATCACGAGCAGCGCGGAGATCCCGGTCGAGTCGATGAACGCCAAGTCGCCGAGATCGACCACGACGGTGCCGCCAGTGCCGTCGACCGCTCCCTCGACCCAGGTTTGGAAGCACTCGGCGGCGGTCAGGTCGAAGTCCCCCACCAGGTGCAACGTCACGTCATCACCGTCGGCGCTCACGCGAACCTGAAAGGGTGACGTTGAAGGCGTGTCCATCGCAGCTCCAGCAGGAAATCAGAAACGGTTCGCGCCCTGCTCGTTGAAGGCGATCGAAGACTACCCGGGATCCCGTGGTTCCAGCAACGGTTCGGTGATGCGCGTTCCGTTGATCTTGCCGCTATGTGCAGGTACGATGCGCCGCCGTCTTCAACAGTGAGGGTCGGCTCTTCGAGCTGGGTTGGGCGTAGCGGTGACCGTGCGGTGGAGGTGACGTGTCCGGTTCGCAACTGTTGGAGTTGGCGACCCAGTGGCGGCAGGACGGCCGCGTGATCGTGGAGGCCGCCGGCGACCTCGACGCGACCCATGCGCACCGGCTGTACGACGCCGTCGTGGGACTCGATCTCCACGTCGGTCAACACCTCGACCTCCACCTCGAGGATGTCACGTTCCTCGACACGGTCGGGGCGAGCGTGCTGACGGCCAGTCGTCAGCACGCCGTCGATCGTGGGTGCGTGTTCAGCATCTCGGCGCCGAGTCTGCAGTGTCGGGCCGTACTCGAGCTGGTCGGCCTCGGCCGGCTCCTGCCGTCGCTCGACGATTCGCTCGAAGCCCTGCCGGGAATGCTTCCCTTGACATGACGGCGGCGACCATCACGGGCGGAACGCAGGGCGAGGATCCGGGCCGGCCCGGTCATCTCGACGCACTCGCTGCACCGGACCTTGCCCTGCTCTCCGCCGACGCCCTGGTCGGCGAGCTTCTGAGACGGAGTCAACAGGTGCTGGCGGCCGACACCGTGGTGCTCCTGCTGCTCGATCGGGGCGGCGCGCAGCTCGTCGCTCGGGCGGCGCTCGGCCTCGAGGACGAGGTGAGCCATGGGTTCCGGATGCCCGTGGGACGCGGCTTCGCCGGGCGGATCGCGCTGACCTGCGCGCCGCAGATGTTGTCCGACGTCGGGCCCGACGACGTGTTCAACCCACTGTTGCGGCAACATGGGATTCGTTCGCTGCTCGGGGTTCCCCTCATCGCGGGCGGGCGCCTCGTCGGGGTCCTCCACGCCGGGAGCCGCGAGCGGAACCACTTCGCCGCCGCCGACACAAGCGTCCTCCAACTCGCCGCCGACCGCATCGCGACGGTCGTCTACTCGGAGCGAATCATCGCCGACCAGACCGCGGCGCGGACGCTGCAGCAGAGCCTCTTGCCGACCCGTCTACCGGACGTCGACGGACTCGAGATGGCGAGCCGGTTCGTCGCCGCAGAAGAGATCGGCGTCGGAGGCGACTGGTACGACGCCTTCCGGTTGCCCGACGACCGGATTGGTCTCGTGATCGGTGACGTCGCCGGGTCGGGACTCGGTGCGGCGATCGTGATGGGCCGGCTCCGGAGTGCGCTCCGGGCCTACGCGATCGAGTCGGCCAGCCCCGCCGAAGCGCTCGCACGGTTGGCCCGTAAGTTCGCCCACTTCGAGCCCGAGGAGATGGCCACCGTGCTCTACCTCACGATCGCGGCCGATCTGGAGAGCTTCACGCTGGCCTCGCTCGGCCATCTCCCCCCGGCCATGGCCGTGCCCGGGCACGACGCGGTGCTGGTGGAGTGCCGGCCGGCCCCTCCGATCGGCGGGCCGCACGGTCGCTCCCACGTCGACGTCGTGTGCGAGCTGCCGCCCGGGGCTACGGTCGCGTGCTACACGGACGGGCTCGTCGAACGGCGCGCCGAGCCGATCGACCGGGGACTCGAGCGGTTGCGGCGGGCCCTCCAGCCGGAGCCGGCGGAGGATGTGTGCACCGCGATCATGGCCGAGCTCGTCGGACACGAGGCTGTCCACGACGACACCGCGCTCCTCGTCTTCCGCCGGCTGCCCTGAGCTCGTCGACGATCTGCCGCTCCCACACCGGAGCCGTCGGGCGTACGCTGACCTCGTGGTCCCGGCCGACCAGGCGTTCGTCGGGCCCGGCGATCGGGCGCGAGGACATGAGCTCTCGGCACCGCAGGACGCGGTCGATGCCGAACGCGAGCGCTACGCCGAACTGTTCGAGATGCTGCCCGATGCGGTGATCGAGACCGACGCCCACGGTGGGATCCTCGAGGCGAACGCGGCCGCCGTCCGGTTGCTCGGCGTGCCGGTGCGCTCGGTCGGCGTCACGTTCATCGCCAGCTTCGTCCGCGCCGAGGACCGCGACCTCGTCGGCCGCCTACTCCGGGAGGGGCTGGGACCAGCTGGTGAGTCGTTGCTCCGGATCGTCGACCGGGACGGTGTCGAGCGGCTCGTGGCAGCGTCGTTCGCCCACCGCGCCGGGCGCGGCGGGCCGACTGTCCTGTGCGCGCTCCGCGACCTGAGCTACCTCGATCGGCTCGGCGCGACCATCCACGAGCTCGGCCAGCTGACGGGTCTCCAGCGGCTGGTCGGCGACCACGATCCGCTGGCATCACTGACCCACCGCATCATCACCGGCTCGGCGCTGGTGCTGCCCGGCCACGTCCTCGTGATCCGCCTCGAGCACGAGACGGCGGTTGCCACCTCCGCCGAGCTCGGCGGGACCCTCGCCGCCGCCGAGTCGGAGCTGGGCGAAGGACCCGGTCTCGACGTGATGGCGACGCTGGCGGTCATCGAGCTGACCGGCGTCGAGCTGAGCGGGCGCTGGCCGGGCCTGGGACAACGCGCCCTCGATCTCCAGGCCCATGCCGTGTGTTCGGTGCCGATCATCGTGGATGGAGAGCCTGTCGGCACGGTCACCGCGTGGCGCATCGAGAACGTCTCTCCCACCGAGCCGATCGGACCCTTCCTGTCCGTCGTCGCCGAGCATCTCGCCATCGCCTTCGCCAACCGGTCGCTCTATCGCGAGGTCGTCGAGCGGGGGGCCAACCTCGAGCGGGCGCTGGAGCATCGCGGGGTCATCGAACGGGCGAAGGGGATCATCATGCACGCCTGCGGGGTGTCGGCGGACGAGGCATTCGCGATCCTCCGCACCACGTCGCAGCACCTCAACCGCAAGCTGCGGACCGTCGCCCTCGACGTCGCCGAAGGCCGAATGCCCCTCGACGAGCTGCAGCGACCCGGGGCCATTGCTCACTGAGCTCGGACTCCCTGTATGCGACCCATCGCCGGCGGGGTACGGGTCATCCTCATGACATCCGGCGAGGAGGATCCGCAGACTCGGGGCGACGAGATGCTGGACGACGAGCTGGTCGCGTCGGATCCGGAGGTGCCCGAAGCGGACGCCCTCGACCAGAGCCGCGAGGTCGTGCGGGGCGAACGCCGCGGGCCGGTGTCGCGGGCCATCGATGTCCCCGAAGCCGATGCCGTCGAGCAGGCGACGGAGCTCCCGGAAGACCTGGAGGACGATGCGCCGGCGTGAGCGCGTCGCCCGTCACGTCTCGCCGTCGACCTCCTCGGCGTCGAGCAGCGCGCGGGAATCTTCGGGTAGGCGCTGCTCCCATCGCGCGGCCAACGTCCGGTAGCCCGCGTCGGCGAGCGCGGCGAGCACGATCTCGTCGTCGTCGACCACGACGCCGACCGTCCGCCCGCCGGCCACGGTGAGGAGCAGATCTCGTTTGACCTGGGCCGCCGGTCGGTGGTCCCCGTCGGGGCGCATCACCAGCCGATGGCCGCCGATGCCGTTTTCCTCGAGCCACTCGGCGGTCTGTCCGCGTAGGCGTTCCGGCCTCCCGGTGAGGAAAACGATCTCGTGATCCGGCGCCAGGCTCGTCACGAGTTGCAGACCCTCCGGGTGGGCGGAGTCCGACGGAGCCGCGGCGAAGAAGCCGTCCCAGTTCTTCGGCCGGCTCTGGAGGTAGTGCAGGCGGTGGCGGACATCGGCGACGACCCCGTCGATGTCGATGATCGCGAGCGGCCGCACCTCGTCCATTCGCTTCAGGTCCTCGGCCTCCGTGCGGCGTGCCGTGTGCATCCCGCTATCAGCGCCGCTCACGCGGCCACGTCGACGTTGTCCTGGCGCACCGATATGTCCGTACCCGTTCACGGCCACGGCCATCCTCGTCCCCCGCGTCAGGCGGCGTGCTGCCCCGGCTGGAACAGCACCTTCACGGTTCCGTCCCGTTTGGCCTGGAAGTCGGCGTAGGCGCGGGGGGCTTCCTCGAGGGAGAGCCGGTGGGTGGCGAAGTCCTCGAGGCCGAGCGGGTCATCGGACACCAAGGGCATCAGGTCGTCGACCCACCGCCTCACGTTCGCCTGGCCCATCCGCAGCTGGATCTGCTTGTCGAACAGGGTCATCATCGGCAGGGGGTCGGTCATTCCCCCGTAGACACCCACGATCGACACGGTCCCGCCCCGGCGGACGAGCTCGATCGCCGTGTAGAGGGCCGCCAACCGGTCGACGCCGGCTCTCGTCATCAGCCGTTCGGCCAACGCGTCCGGGAGGATCGACACCATCCGGTGCGCTGCGTGCGCGACCGGCGACCCGTGGGCTTCCATTCCGACGGCGTCGATCACCGCATCGGGGCCGCGGCCGGCCGTGAGCTCGCGGACCTCCGAGATGACGTCACCGCCCGAGCCGGCGTCGACGACGTCCACGCGCTGCCGCGCCCGTTCGAGCCGTTCGGGGACGAGATCGATGCCGATCACCCGCTCCGCACCGCGGTGCAGGGCGAGCCGGCACGCCATGTCCCCGATGGGGCCCAGCCCGAGCACGGCGACGCTGCCGCCGGGTGGGATCGCCGCGTATTCGACCGCCTGCCAGGCCGTCGGCAGGACGTCGGAGAGGTAGACGAAGCGGTCGTCGACCGGGCCGTCCGGAACCTTGATCGGTCCGTAGTCGGCGTGAGGGACCCGGAGGTACTCCGCCTGGGCACCAGCCACCGCGCCGTACAGCTTCGAGTAACCGAACAACGCCGCGCCCGTGCCGTGTTCGCGCACCTGAGTGGTCTCGCACTGGGTCTGCAAACCGCTCGTGCACATGAAACAGTTGCCGCAGGCGATCTGGAACGGCACGACGACCCGGTCCCCGGGCGCGATGTTGGTCACGTCGCTCCCGACCTCCAGGACGACGCCCATGCCCTCGTGGCCGAGGATGTCACCCTCGGTCATGAACGCTCCGAGGATCGTGTAGAGGTGCAGATCGGAGCCGCACAGGCCGGTGGTCGTGATCTCGACGATGGCGTCGGTCGGTTCCTTGAGCGACGGGTCCGGCACCGTCTCCACGCGGACGTCTCGCTTGCCGTGCCACACCGCTGCTCGCATCCCTGCCTCCTCCGGCGCTCGGGTGACGTGTTGGTGCCCGGTCGCCGGTCGGCTGAGACATCAGTCCACGTCGTGGACCGACGGCAGGGCAGACGAGCGGAACGGGAGGGATTCGTCCCTCGCCGGACAGCGGGCTGACTTTCTCCTGGTCAGCGGCACAACTGGCCCGATGATCCCCGCCGTGTACGTCCACCACGGCCGGCAGATGCGCGCTGATCGCATCTCTGAGTCGCCGGGCCAGTTGCTCAGTCTCGTCCGGCAGCGGTCGACCTCGCCTCGACAGCGTCCTGCTTCTGGGTCTGCCGCGAGTAGTGGAGGACGCGGAGAGCGAATGCCGGGGTGAGGAGCGTCTTGGGTCGGCGGATCATGGCGACCACTTCGTTGAAGCGGAGCGCGATCGCGTCGTTGTGTTGGGTGGCGGTGATGACGCGGTCCATGTACCGGTTGATGAGGTCGGTGCCTGGCGGCTTGGGTCCGGTGGTCTCGTCGTAGGCGAAGTCGCTGCCCACGGCGGTCGACCAGGCAACGTTGACGATGCGGCTGGCCCTCTTGAAGTAGCGGCGGGCGAACGCCCGGTCGATGCGCCCCCGGTCGGGAGCAGCCTGGTCGTGGAGTGCGTTGAACACGAACACGGCGTCGAAGGGCTCGACGACGGTCAACTCGGCGGCGTCGCACTGCTCGAACCTGACGTTGGCGAGACCGCCGGCCGCAGCCTTGCGACAGGCGTGGACGATCGCGTTGGCATCGAGGTCATAGCCGACGAACGTCGACGCCGGATAGCTGGCGGCGAGGGTGAGGAGGGCGTCACCCATTCCGCAGGCCACGTCGGCCACCCTGGCCCCGGCGGCCAGCAGCTCCGCCAGCCCTGGTGCGAGCGGCACGATGGCCGACACCAGCAAATCCCGATGCATCGGGCCCCACAGCGCCTCCATCACGTCGTGGATCTCCGGGACGAATGCGTCGTAGGGAACGCCACCGCCGCGACGGAAGGCGTCGGTGACACCGTCGACGTGGCCGGCCAGCATGGTGCTGAACCGCGCCACCGGCGCGAGGTTCTCGACCCGGTTGCGGGTCAGGCAGACGGCGTGCTCGCGGGGCAGCCAGGAGGACGTTACCGACGGCTCGTACTCGAAGATGTGGGCGGTGACCATCGCGGCGAGCCACTCCCGCACGTACCGCTCACCCAGGTCAGCCCGGGTCGCCAACTCGGCACTCGTGGCCGGACCCTCGGCGGCCGCCTCGAACAGGCCGGTGCGGTGCCCGATGTCGATGAGACAGCTCAACGCGGCCCCAGTGAACAGTTCGAACAGGCGGCCGGCGAACTCCTCGACCGCCTGGTCATCGATCGTGCTCGGTTCCGATGTCGTCGTCATGACGACAATCGTGCGGGAAGCATCCGCAGCAAGTCATGGGGCGTGCACCCCATCCTTGGCGTCCTATCGATCGGCCGCCTCCGCCTCCAAGGCGTCGTCGTTCATCAGCCCGTGCCTCATAGCGAACAGCGCTGCCATGGCCCGGTTCGAAGCGCCGATCTTCGTGTAGATGTGCTCGGCGTGGTTGCTCGCTGTCTTCCGTGAGATCACGAGCTGCTCGGCGATCTGCCGATGGGACAAACCCCGAGCGACCAGCCGCAGCACTTGGACCTCGCGGCTGGTCAGCCCCGCCGGCCACCCTTGAGCGCGTCGGGCGCGGTGGCCGGCAGCGCGCAGCACCCCCTCCACAGCCTCACCGTCGAGACGCCCGGCCCGCGCCTCGTCCCGCAGCATGGCCGCCGCCTCAGCGGGTCGCACCGCCGGCCGGTGCGGGCGCGGCTCGAGCTGCGCCCGGTACATGTCGGCCGCGGCAAGGAGCCGGCCGCCCGTCGTGATCGCATCACCCTTGAGGCCCCGTGGATACCCGGAGCCGTCGAGCCGCTCGTGATGCTGTACGGCCAGATCCGCCAGTGACGCCAGCACCGGCGTCGACGCCAGCATCCGCTCCGTCAAGTACGGATGCAGGCGCACCCGCTCCACCTCAGCGCGCGTCAGCGGAGCCTGCTTGTCCCAGACGGCGTTCGACACGCCGAGGCGACCAACGTCGTGCACCAGCCCGGACCGGCGAACCGCGGTCACTCCCTCGGCCGACAGGCCCAGATGGTGCGCCGCCTCACCAGCCAGATCGGCGACGCCGCGCGAGTGGCCGATCGTGAACGGCGACTTCAAGTCGACGAAGTCGGCGACCGCCTCGAGCGCAGAGTCAAGCTCCGGTTCATCAAGCTAGCGATCGAGCCGAGGCTCCGCCGCCAGCAACGCCTCCCAGCTCGTCACCGACTCCAGCTCGGCAAACAACTCTTCGGCGTGGTCGCAGAACAGATCGACGAGCGCCGGGTCGAACTGTGTGCCCCGCCGCTGCCCCGCCACCGCCACCGCCGCCTCGACGCCACCCGCTTGATGGAACACCTCGACAACGTCGGCCAGATTGACCAACCGGGACGGCAGCTCGATCTGCTCTCCGGCGACACCCTCAGGCCCTCCCTTGCCATCCCACCGTTCAAACGTCTGCGACACACTCGACCGGACAATCGGGCCGAGATCGAGTCGCTCCATCAGCGCGTCGGCGGTGCGCCAATGGTTCTCGATGATCTCCTCCAGCACCCGGCGACCGTCGCCCACGAACCCGGCCGCCAACCGGGCCTGCTCCACCCATGGCTTCCCGGCGCCGAGGTGACGCACCACGAACGCCGCTGCCTCTGTGGCCTTGCCCTCGTCGATCCAGCGGATCTCGTGCTTCAACGCCCGGTCGTCGCCGAACCATTTCGCCTGCTCGTACGCGTCGACGTGGCAGCCGACCCACGCCATCAGCGACGAGTAGTAGACGACCTCACGATCGGAAGCATCAAGGCCGAGCCGCTCGGCCAGACGCAACGCAAGGAAGCTCTGCCGCAACACGTGCTCCATCGGATGACCCATCCCCAAATCGGTGCCCAGCGACAGCGCCGCGAGAAGCTCCGTGAGCCGCACCCCCGACGGCCGCGAGTCGTCCACAGGGCAATCCTCCCACCGTCGCGCTCTGCACAAGATCTCGGTCATCCCCGGGCCGAACGGCATCGCCGTCGTCGACCCGGTGATCGTCGGCGAGCAGAAGCCCATCCGGCGATCCTGGTCGTCCCCCGGGCCGCCGCCGGTTCCCTCTGTCGGCGGGGATAACAACGCCGAACATTCCGAGACGCCGCGTCCGCTACCGCCGGGTCGATGGCGGGCACGATCCGACAGTCCGACGCATACTGGTTCCCAGAAGCGCGCCCTTCGTCTCAGAGAGTGTGGTGCGTGCGGTTGGCTGTGGCGTCGGGAGACACACCGTGCCTTGCTGGCGCGGCGTTGACGAGGCTCCAGGTCGCGTGACGGAGGTCTGTCGCTAGGTTGGCCGACATGGCCGTGACCCGAATCGTTCCCGACATCACCTCCAATGACATCCCTCGGAGCAGGGAATTTTATCGCCTGCTGGGCCTCGAGGAGCGGATGGATCTCGGGTGGGTGGGGATCCTCGGGCCGTCAGGGAGACCTGACGTCCAGCTCCTCCTGATGGGGCGAGATAAGTCAGCTCTGGTCCAACCCGACATCAGCATCGGCGTTGATGACGTCGACGCGGCTCACGAAAAGATGGTCACCGCCGGCGTTCAGATCGTCCACCGCTTGCGGGACGAGTAGTGGGGCGTGCGCCGGTTCTTCGTCCAAGACCCCAACGGCAAGATCGTCAACATCGTTCAGCACCTGTAGCCGTCGACCGGCAGCCCCGCGCGGCTAAGAGTCGTCGCCTCAGTACTCCTGGCGCGGGTGCCCTGACCGACTCAGCCCGGGCAGCGTTGCCGATCACGGCCACATGCAACTGCCCAGCCAACGCGACACGGCACAATCCGGAAGCAACGCCGAATAAGCCGAACGCACGCGCCCTGTACCGCCGGCAGTCTGGTGCTCGCGACTCGTTGGCGACCGTGTCCCGCGCTCCCTCCGGCGCCACAATCTTGTGTCAGTACTTGGCCTGCAGCTTGATCCGCAGCCAACCCTCGCGGAAGCTCACCGCGCCGACGCCGAGGGAGCAGCGCTTCCAACTCCGCACGCCGCCCATCCGTTCGGAGAGGTCGAGCGTGAACGGCAGCGCCCGAACGATGGTCTTGGGATCCTCGAACGACGCGACCCTGGCCTGGTCGGTGCCAGAGTTCCAGCATGAAGCGTAGTACAGGATCGCCGCCCGTCCCCTGCCCCTCACCGTGAACCGCAGCCGGGCCGGATCGGCCTGGGTGGTGGACTCGGTGTACACGACCACGCGGTCGACGTAGACGCCCTGGGGCGTGCGTTCGATGATTCCCACGCCCTTGCCCTCGGCGTAGCCGAAGTTCTGCCAGGCGGTGAGAGCGTTGGCGTGGCCGGCGACGCCGGGAACCAGCGCTGCGGCCGCGACGGCGGCGATCAGCTTCTTCCTCATGGTGCTGCCTCTTCGTAGGTGGGGGGCGACTGACGACAGGATCGCCGACCGACCCCGCGAACCCATCCTCAAGGTTGATGAAACACAAGAATGGCGGCCGGTCACCCACTGAGGGCCGGCGGCGACGAAGTTCGGGCACCGCCACGCCGGTGGCACGTCCTCGAGCCTGCGGTTGCCGAAGTAGAAGTATCAGCCTCGTCGACACGGAGTAGCGGCTCCGGAGTCGGCCGTGTCCGAATAATCCGCCGGATAACACGGACCACCGCGACCGGGATCACCGGCAACCGGACCTCAAACGGACGGCCAAGGCGGTTCGGTGAGTGTCCGCTCCGACCAACACACGGCCGATCGACAGTTCGGCTCGGTCTGTGACTCGCTCATGCCCGGAGTCGTCCGGTCACGCTGGTTCGAGGATGACGACCGGGATCTCCCGTCTGGTCTTGCTCTCGTAGTCGGCGAATCCCGGGAAGTCGTGCTTCTGCTTGCTCCAAATCGGCTCACGTTCCGCCGTTGTCGCGGTACGGGAACGGAAGCTGCGCGTCTCGGTGCCGATCTCGGCCGTAACGTCGGGAGTGGCGGCGAGGTTGTGGTACCAGGCGGGGTTGACGTCTAGGCCCGCGTACGAGGCGAACACGGCGATCCGACCGTCACCGAGGTCCTGGTACATCACCGGATTCACACGCTCCAGGCCGGACTTGGCGCCGGTCGTGTGAAGCAGCAGCAACGGTGCTCCTTCGAAATTGCCCCCAACTTTGCCGCCGTTGGCGCGGAACTCCTCGATGACGTTCGCGTTCCAGTCGCTCATGTTCGCCTCCCCTGTCGCGTGCTGCACGGCGGCTAACCCGATCGGCACCTCACGGTCGAGCGTAGTGTTGGCGCACGCAGCCCACGGTCAGACGCTCCAGCATCGCCGGACCGAACCCGAGATCGCGGTTGTTCGCGCTCCGATTGCCCGCCCGGGAGCAGTGAACCCCAGGGTTCCACGGAGGCCCCGCTGTCTCTCGCTCGACCGCGCCGCCCGTATTCGGCGGTAGGTGCTCGCGGCGTGGGTCGCCCCACCCAGACTCGCCCACGGACTAAGCGGTCGCGGGCGCGGGTGATCGCCGCACCGAACTGCACCACCGAATGACACCACCGAATGCCGACTCCATCGACGTCGTCGTCGCGCCCGAACGAAAACCTCTCTGTTGTCAACAGGCAATTTCGGCGGCTGTCGGGGCGCGCGCGTCTGTCACCGGTCGGGTTGTCTGGCCGGTGGTCGTAGGGTTCAGTTCTGGGTCTGGGTGGTGACTTCGCCGAAGAGCCGGTGGTTCAGGTGAGAGCCGGTCACGCAGGCGACAGAGACGTTCCTGAAGTGTCCTGCCCAGACCCGCCCGTCACTGGGCGGCGACGCGTCGGACGTCGGCGACAAGGTGCCGCCAGACGACATCGCTGAGCCGCCGTTTGAGGGCGCGGATCGCTTCGCGCGGGGTCTTGCCTTCGGCGAGCTTGCGGTCGTAGTAGCTGCGCCCTGGGCTGTGGCGGTGCCGGATCTGGGTGATCGCCGCGCAGTGCAGGGCGTGGTTCAACCGGCGGTTGCCCCGCCGGCTCAGCCGGTGGGTGATCCGGCCGCCGGAGGAGAACTCGATCGGGGCGGTGCCGGTGTAGGCGGCGTAGCGCGACGCGGTGGTGAACCGGGTCGGGTCACCGCTGTAGCCGATGAGCATGCAGGCGACGATCGGCCCGACCCCGAAGATCTCTGTCAACGTGGTCCCCGACGCTGCCACCGCCGTGGTGATCCGGGCCCTCGAGTCCTTCAAGACGACGTCGAGGTGTTCAATCTCGTCGACCAGCTCGACCGCCTGGCGGTGCCGCTCGACCGCCGCCACATCACCACAGACGACGTCGTCGAGCCTTGATCGTGCCTGGGTGATGACCACTTCTTTGTCGATCCCGCCGGCGACGAGCTCGCCGACTAACGCGTGCAGCCGGCAGCACAGCTTGGTCCGCCAGCGGGCGACGTCGGTGTGATGCTTGGCCAGCAACCGGCACACCGTGACATGGTCCGCCGCTCGCACCACCGCCAACGACGGGGCGTGCAACGCGGCGACGGCGACCGACCGGGCGTCGTTGGGATCGCTCTTGGTCGACTGGCCGGTGCCCAACACCCGTACCCGTGAGGCCAACGTCGCCGGCACGTCCAGCACCGTCTCGCCGACGGCGACGAGCTGCTGGGAGAGCAAGTAGCCCATCCCACCGACAGCTTCCACCGCCCAGGTCCGCGCCCTGTACCCGTCAGCCCACTCGAGCAGCTGCTCGACCTGGCGGCGTCCGGCCCGCACCGTGATCCGCGTCAGCTCACGTTCAGCTCGGTCGAGCATCGTCGCGGTGTGCGACCGCTTGTGCGGGTCGACCCCAATCATCACTTCCATCTTCTGGGTCCTCCTGTCATCGGTTGGGACCGCGGCGAGCACCCCTGATTCGAAGGACCGACACGGTCCTCTCATGAGCCACACCACGGCGAGACCCCGACAGGCCGACACCTCGTTCGAAAGCCAGACCAACGATCGGCAGGCACATTCGAGAGCGACCCTGCCGGAGCCTCACGACGCTACGAGAACCCCTCGCGACGCCTACGACGACTCAATCAGGCACGTCGGCAGGGTTCGGATGGTACGTAGCGTCGTGGCTTCGCCGGCCGGGGAGCTTGCTGCGTTCGTGGTCGGGGCTCCGGCCACGAACGCAAGGAGGCTCCTACCCATGTCCACTACTTCGACTGCTGTCGCGCGGTACCAACCGGTGCTGTCTGACGTCGAGCGGATGACGTTGCTCGGGTTCTTGGCTGCCTACCGCGGCTTCACTCGTGACGCTTACGCCTCGAATTCTGCGCCAGCTCACTGCGTGGTGCTGGCAACACGATCACCGTCTGTTCGACGTCCGCCGGGTCGACATCGAATGCTTCGCTCGCGATCTCGAAGAGCGCGGCAAGGCTCGGGCCACCGTGGCCCGCCGGTTGTGCACGATCGTCGGGTTCTACCGCTACGCCGAAGAAGAAGGCGTCATCGCCCACTCCCCGGCGGTGCACATCCGCCGACCGCGCATCGACTACGAGTCCCATGTCTCCCGCTTCGACCGCAACGAGCTCGGGGCGATCTTGGTCTCCGCTGGTTTGTCGTCTCCACGCGATCACGCGTTGGTGTTTCTGCTCGCGTTGAACGGGCTGCGGGTGTCCGAAGCGATCGGCGCCAACATCGAAGCGCTGGGCCAAGAACGCGGGCACCGCACCCTGACCGTGTTGCGCAAGGGCGGCAAGCTGGTCACGATGCCACTGGCGCCGCGGGTGGCCAGGGCCATCGATCTCGCCGTTGGTGAACGGCTCGACGGACCGATCTTTATCGATGCCGCTGCCGCGGCTGGACCGCCACGCCGCCGGGCGGATGAATCAGGTCGTCCAGGTCGAACCCATCGATCTCGGCGGCATCGAGCTGGGCGAACCCGGCGCGGACGTGCTCGAGCAGTGCTCGCAGCTGGCGCTGGTGATAGGCGACAATCAGCTCCCGCGCGGCAGAACGATGGGCCTGATCCCCGGAACGACGCTCCGAGTCGCCGGTCCCGACCACGGACGGACGCTTCGACCGCCGCACCGCCCCATGCACGTTGCACGGACGCTGGATCCGCTCGGCGCCGACGGATGAGCCGTGGGGGCGAGCGGGTCTTCAAGCGCCGGGACCCGTTCGGCTACCTGCTCGGGATCTCACTGCCGACGGCGACAGCCCGTCCCGACGACGCCAAAGCGCCACTGGGGAGCAGTGGCGCAACGGTTCACCTGGACCCACACGCATGTTGCGGTAGAACGCCGGGTGTCGGTGTCTCACCTCGGCTCGAGCGGTGAGCTGGCGAGCCCACGCTCATTGAGTGACAGCCGTCGTGCGCTATTGACCGAACCCCGCCGCCCTGGCCCCGGTCACCCGTCCGCCCGCTTGGCGGTCGAGCCGTGGCGACGGCGCGTTCCACGGCCGTCCCCCAATTTTCAAGGCGCGATGCCGTCCGCCTGTCCACCCGACCTCCGCCCGTTACGACCAGCGACGGGACTCCTCGGCGGCGCCGCGTATTGCGCGGTCGTCGGGCACGACGCTACGCGACTCCCGGACGGCCGGTCTGGCGCAGTGAGTCGTTGACCGGCATCGGCAACTTCCCATCGACGAGATGGCCGGACGCACACGTCATGACTCGGAGAGGCGGGCGATGCCGGTCGAGAGGAGGCGTTCTGCGGATTCTTCGAACGTGTCGTGCAGCGGGTGATCGCCGAGAGCGTCGGCTGCCTTCTGGAATTGCGCGCCGGCAACGATGAGGTTGAGCGGGTGAAGGGTCTCCGGGTCGAGGACCGGTCCCCACGGTGGCGGAAAGGGGCGCGGTCGTGGCGGTGTTCCACAGATGTCGTCGACGAATGCCACGAGTGATTCGCCAGTGGAGCGGATGGCGTGCTCGAGATCGCCGCTGACGATGATGATGCCGGCCGCCTCGAGGCGATTCAAGTGTGTGCTAATCGTTGCGCGCGTCACGGCCGCCCACAGCCAGGGCTCAGGATGCGGTCCCCACGGTTCCGGGCTTGGACCCCTCCGCCACGGCACCGGGTTCATGAGAACCGCCTGAAGCAGCTCATGCCAGCGCGGTGGGAGTGGTTGTGGGTTGAGCCCGACCCACTCCAGCCAGCGGATGACCGGGCCGCCAGGTCCGGTGGGCTCGGGGTCGTCGGGGTTCGGGAAGAGGTCGATCAGATTGGCCAGTGCCGTCGTGGACAGCGTGATCTCTCGCATTGTTGCTCCTTGCGCCGACGGCATGGCTTGCCGCAGGGTGCGGAGACATCGGCGGGCTCGTCGGCGATGGTCGCGCTGCTCGGCGCTGACGGCGCCAGTAGCCGACTACTCGATTTCCCGTCAGACCTGACTGCGCCGGTCAGCGCCCAGAGAGGAGCGCCGCGAATTCGGCCCGGCTCGTCGTTCCGAGCTTCGCCGAGGCGTTGTAGAGGTGACCCTCGATGGTGCGCACGGACAAGAACAACTTGTCCGCGATCTGCCGACTCGACAATCCCTGCGCGGCGAGCGTGACCACCTCGCGTTCCCGCCCGGTGAGGGGCAATGGACGGGCGGCCGCGACCAAGGCCGGCGTTCGTGCGCCCTGGCAGTCGTCGGCAAGTCGCCGGGCTCGGGCCGCGGCTGCGGTCGCGCTGCTACTTCGCCCGCAGTCGAGGAATGCCGCGGCCGCCTGGGCGGCGGCGTCCGCTGCCGCGAGCAGGTCGCCCATGTCCTCCAGCTGATTTGACACTGTGTTGAGCCCGGCCCCGTCATCGGACGCCAAGGCGGCAGCGTGGGCGGCGGCGGTGGACACACGGGGGCCGTCGACCATCTGCGCGAGCGTCGCCAGCCGAGCGGCAACCGTTCGATCACCGAGCCGTGCGGCTGTGTGCAGGGCGACGACCTCGTGGGCAGGCTGACCGAGACGGACCGCCTCGGCTGCAGCATCATGCGAGACGCCGACTGCTCGTCGGATGCCGCCCTCTGCGGCAGCCACCCACGCGCATGTCAGCAGGAGCTCCGGTTCGAGGTAGGCGAACGCGGGGTGCCGGTCGGCTTCGAGCCGATCGCACATCAGGCGGGCAGTTAGGGGTTCGCCGGCGAGGGCAAGCGCCTCTGTCAGGTGAAGGAGGGTGACGAATCCGAAGCCCTGGGTGTCGGATGCCTCGAGACCGGCTTGGGCCTCGCGGAGCCACCGCAGCGCCGTCTGCAGATGGCCCCTGGCGAGCGCAGCTAGGCCGGCGATCGCCACGCCGTACAGCTGGGCTGCACCGGGCATGCTGGCGCACTGTTGGCGACAGTCGAGGACGACTGCTTCCGCGTTGGGGATGTAGCCAGCCAGGCGAAGCCCGCCGACGTGCATGTAGGCGAGGCCGAAGCGAAGAAAGGCAACGTCCGCTGACCGGTCTGCTTCGGCGTACCCGCGAGCAGCCGCCGAGGCGAGTTCGTCCGCGCGACCGAGCACGCCCAAGCCGGCGACGAGGCCGTAGGTCGCACCCATTACGGCCAGCGCAGGAAGGTCGTCGGCGGCCAGCGTCTCCGTGGCGAGCGACACCGCCTGGCCGGGCCGTCCCTCACAGGCGTGCGTGGCGGCGCGCAAGCCAGCGAGGAACAGCCTGCAACCATCATCGGTGACCACCGCCTCGGCGTCATCGAGCACCGCTGCAGCCTCGAGAGGTCGTCGGCCGGTCCACAACAAGTTGGCCGCCCGAACGAAGGCCACCAACGTTCGCTCAACATCAGATGCGGCGAGTTTGTTGAGAGTGACCAGCGTGGCCTCCGCCTCGTCGGCCCTGTTCTGAAAGCTCAGTGTTCGGGCCAACGTTAGGCGGGGCTCGAACGCGCCACCGGCGTCGATCGCAGCGCGTGCGAGCCGCGCCGTGAGATCCAAATCGACCAGCTGCGACGCTGATCGCGCGGCCACGGTCAGCAGTTGAGGGTCGGGGTCGAGATCGGAGTCCAAGGTGAGTGTCGCCCGACGCAGCAGATAGGCCTCGTGCGGGAGCGGTTCGGCCAGTGCCGTCGCGAGCTGACCGCGCAGTCGGCGAGCGCGCAGCTGCCCGACGTGAGCTCGGCGCACCTCGCCGTAGAGCGGATGAGCGAGCCTCGCCTGCAGCTCCTGACCGTCATGTTCGACGCTCAGCAAGCCGTGCGCCTCGGCCGTTTCCACCGCCGCCGGGTCGGTCAGCTGGCCGAGCAGCGTGACGCCGAGAGGCTCACCGAGAGCGAGTAGGTCGACCACGTCGCTCGCCGCGTCACTCAGCCGGCCCATCCGAGCGGCGATCAACTCGGTCAACGCAGGCGAGATCACGGGATCGCCCGACCATCGCCACACCCCGTTCTCCGAGTGAAGGCGACCTGCCTGCAGTTCCGCATCGACCAGCAGGCGAAGGAAAAGAACGTTGCCCCTGGTGAGATCCCAGATCGGTCGCAGGCTGAGGCTCTCGAGCGGGCCGCCCAACACGGCCGCAACAAGCTCGGCCGTCTCGACCTCTGAGAGTGGCTGCAGCTCGAGTCGGTCGAGGTGCTCGTCCTTCCACAGTGCTGTAATCGTGTCGGGCGCCGGCTCACCGCTGCGCACCGTGACGATCACCGTCGCCACCCGCTGCAGCACCAACCGCTGGACCACCAGCGCCGACAACGCATCGAGGAGGTGAGCGTCATCCACGCCGACGATCACGCCGAATCGGCCGCGTTCGGCCACGAGCTGTTCGGCAACGTGGCCGACGACCCCAACGCTGTCCGTGACGGCGGGTCTCAGCAGCGACGCGAAGGCCCCCAAGGGGATGGTGCGCGCCGATTCCGTCGCCGCGATCCAGCGCGTCGTAGCCCCCCGTGTTGCGGCTAGCTCCAACGTCTCACGTGCCAGCCGTGTCTTGCCCACGCCGGCCGCGCCGGCCAACACGACGCCACGAGGCCCCGCCGCGGGCTCCGATGCCGTGAGGATGAACGCGAGCTCTTCGGAACGACCGGTCAAGGGCCAGACCGCCATTGATCGAACAGTACCCGCGCCGATTCGTCACTCGAACGTGCCGCGGTCGAGGATCGCTTTCAGCTTCGCGTCGGCCACTATGAGAAGCGGACCGACCGCGACACGCTCGATGGCCAGGCAGTCTGCGATCAACTCGTCGGACACCCCGGCGTCCCGCAATCGGATCGCCAGCGCATGGGCGACCGAGAGTTGACGCAGCGCCGCAGCGCGATGCTCCACCGGCGGGACCACGCTGCGAGCTTGCCAGCTGCCGCCATCGACCTCGCGAGTACTGAGGTACCCGTCTGATCGACGGGGAACGACGCCGCACCCGGGGTGTCGCCGCGAGTCCAGCCACGTCTCGATGAAATCGAGTAATCGGCTACTGGTGTGGTCACCCCCGACCGGCGCGACCATGCAACGGCGTCAACACCAGGCTCCGAGACAGCCGACGTGTACACCGGTCCCCGACCATTCCCCAGGACGACTTCAGTGGCCGAGGGGCCCTTTCGATCGCGGCAACGGACGCGCTCGAACCGTTTCGAGAAAGGCTTCCTGTGATCATTGACCAATCCACCTGCTCGGCCCTCGCGCAGGCGCGCGTGGAGTACGAGCAGTACCTGCCAGGCGCGATTAGCGTCGTCGGGTCGCTCCTGAGTAGCGACGACGAAGCAAACGGCTCGGTCATCGCTCGCTTCGAGATCCTTCACGTCGACGGGGACTGTCGCCTGGAGTTCGCCGACGCCTGCGTGCATGTCGTCTCCGTCCACCACAACATCCAGTTCGTCGCGCTCGGGTACAACTACGTCAGCTACTGGCAGCCGATCACCTCGCCAACGCCGGGCTGGGACCTCCTGGTCCCAGGGCAGGCCACCGACACCCATGAGGTCTGCATCCTCGGCCAGACGTTGCGGGGCTGCGTCAATCCGCAGGTCGGCGCTGGCTACCTCCACTACGTCGAGGACTTCAAGTCAGGCGATGGCTGGACCGTGAACGTTGGAATGCGGCACCCCGTCGACGTCGCCGAATTCCACTTCCAGGTCACCGTCTCCGCACGGCCTGATTGGACGCCCCATACGAACCCAACGGACCTCGTCCTCGCGACTCTCGGGAATGTGAGACGCTCGATGCCGCGGTGTTCTCCACATGCGCGAGCGACGATCACATAAACGGGCAGGACGCATCGATCATGTCTTCGTTCAACCTCGGCGTTGTCTTGATGCGGTGGGAACAGTCCGCCCCAAGTCCGCATGCCCCGGGCTGGTACCACAACTTCTTCTGCGATCCGACCAAACCAGGGATCGCGGACTACTGGCGTCAGCAGAGCCAGGGCCAACTCCTATTCACCGGCGACGTGGTCGACTGGCTCGATCTGCAGGCGACCACGGACGAGCTCCGGCACGACAAGTGGAAGACAAAACTTGACCGCACCAAGCTCGCCACCCTGGCCATCGGTCAAGCTCAGCGGGACGGTGCGAGCCTTATCGGCCGCGACGGGTACGTAGTGATCGCTGATGTCGTCGCGCCGGCGGGAATGACCCTGGACGCGGGCGCTACTCCCATCTCGGTCCCGCTCACCAACGGCGCCTCGATCTCCGGAACCGCCGCGTTGTTGGCCGCCGGCTGCGACTTCCAGTTCGCTGCTCACGAACTAGGACATGTTCTCGGATTGGATCATTCCTTTGGCTTCCCACAGCTACAGGGCACCGCCTACCCGGGCGAGTACCAACACTTCCGGTGCATCATGAGCGCGACGAGCTACGGCGGCGCGCAGCCAGTGTTCGACACTGTCGTCGTCGGCAGCATGGACCGCGAGCTCGTCAACAAGGGACCAGGGCTGAACAGCGGGTCAAGGGTGGGGAGGGGTTGGGCGGACCCCGTCGAGCTGGATCTCGAGCCCGGCGTCGACGTCGCCCTTGCCATCGAGAGCCTGGGTTCACCGGGTGCGGGCCAGCGATACAACGCGATCTCGGTGAAGGTCTCGCCAACCGAGACGTACTCGATCGAGTTGCGGTCGCCGTCGGACCCGTATGACGCCGGAGTCCTGTGTCCGATGGTCGTCATCAACGCCGTCATCGGCAGCCTGGCCGACGACACCCACCCAGGCACTCATTCGGCTTCGTACCTCGGAGAGATACACAAGCCGGTGGGTGGCACCTTCGTCGGGCCCGGCTTCGAGGTCGAGATCGTCACGATCAGCGATGACAACCGACGCGGCATTGTGCGCATCAAGGAGAACCCGCACGCGGCGTACGTTCCAGCGTTCCTGCCGAGGGACCACGTCCCGGTGTACGCGGTCGATTTGGACGGCACCCTCCAGTGGTACCTGCACAATGGCCGTGACTACGCCCGCGACTCCTGGGTCCGAGCAAGGCCAGTCGGGTACGGCTGGGACCAGTTCACGCATGTCTTCCCGAGTCCGGGCGGAGTGATCTACGCCGTCAAACAGAACGGAGACCTGGTCTGGTATCGGCATGACGGCTGGTCCAAAGGCGTGTTCGCGTGGTCAGGTCCGACAACCGTTTCCGGGAACTGGAACCGCTACGCGGCGACGTTCGCTGGCGCCGGCAACGCACTGTATGGCGTCGCCTCGAATGGCGATCTTCGTTGGTACGGACACGAGGGGCACGGGGACGGCAGCTTCGCCTGGAACGGACCGACCACGGTCGACAACCACTGGGACCAGTATCGATACGTCTTCGCCGGCGAGGGCAACGTGATCTATGCGATCAAGCCCGACGGCACGCTCATGTGGTACCGGCACGAGGGCTATCGCGACGGCACCCCCGCCTGGACCGGGCCCAGGTCCGTCGGCCGAAAGTGGCACACTTTCCGTTCGGTGTTCGCCGGGGCTGGAGGCGTGGTGTATGCGGTCGACCAGCGCGGGAAGTTGCAGTGGTACCGACATGACGGACGTCACGACGGAACGTTCGCCTGGACCGGGCCGAGACCGGTCGGCCATGGATGGCATTCGTTCTCGGCCGCCTTCGAGGGTCGGGCCTAACGCGTCTCGACGTGTTTCACCCCGCAGTGCGAGCTCGACCCCGGTAAGTCGAAGCGCTCCGCCGAAGTGAGCGGGTTTCGTCGGCCTTTGTCGTCAGGAGCTGCGGTACCGAACTGTCGGTGGCGTCTTCGGTCGCGACGTCGGCGCCCCGGGCCGAACAGGGGCCCGCTTGCAGGAGCAAGCGGAAGGCCGGTGGCCGGGCCCTGGTATCCGGCAAGGGACCTCGAGCAGGGCGCTTCGGCCCCCCGCTCAATTCGGGCACCGCGGCCGGTGTTCGATCGAACGCCGGTCGCGGCCGGCTGACGACGCGACCCGACCGTGACCCTGGAACCGGCGACACCGGACGGGCCGGGGCGTTATCGGCGTCGTTTCCGGATACTTCGCCTCGTGGTTCTGTGCGAGCTCGACGTCCGAACCCGACCTCGGCGCGGCGGCGCCCGTCGCGGGGCGGAAGGGCTCAGTGTCGAGGCCCCTAGCCGTCGATATGGGCGGACGTTCCACCACCGGCCGTGGCGATCGCGAGCACCGCTGCGGGCTAATCAGGCACTTCGGGGACACCCTCGCCGGCCGTCTGCTGAGCGTTCCAGGACGCGCGTTAGCGGATGCTCGGCGAGATCGTCGGGATCAGCCAGGGAACGGCGCTTATGCGATGCGTCCTGCGTGCTCCGGGTGAGCGTTCGAGGACACGTGCGACCGGACGCGGCCGAGAATCGCAACACGCGTGGAGTTGTGGGCTCTCGCTTCGGCGCACCGCCCATCGGGAGCGGTTGTGGCGCCGCGACACCGGGTCCCTGCGGCCAGATCGCACGGACCCATCGGCACAACAACCGTTCGATGGAGCAACAGCGCCGTGGTAACAGTCAGTATCACGGACGTCCGACCTGTAGTCCTGCAACTGCTTGCGCAGAGGGCGCCCCCGGCCTCCAGCGGACTGGGAGGGCTCGATGGCTGCGAACACCTGCCTCAGAGGTTCACGTCGTCCGGGTTCTTGCCATACTCGGCGAGCGCCTTGGCGCCTTCCACCAGAGAACTCCCCGCGGTGGGTGCCCAGTTCGCAGCCGGGGCGGCGCGCTTGAGCCACTGCGTGCTGCACCATTCAAGGACCTGCGCGGTCACGTCCTCCCAGGTGCCGTCGGCGAGGCGACCTTCGATCCAGGTCTGGAGGAACATCTTCACGACCACCTCGGTGGCGTTTGCGTCGCTGGTCTTGCCGCCTCCGAGCGCAAGACGCGCCGTCGTCGGACCGACGAGGACGGGCCAGCCGGGGCTGTCGAACGTCCGGAGCCAGTGCGGGCGGTTCTGCGCCTGCAGCAGGGGATCTGGGTCGTCGGGCTCGGAACCGATCGTGCGGAACACCTGGCGCCAGGTTCCTGCGACCTTCTCGAAGCTCTTTTGCGAGGCCGTCTGGCGCCATCGGTAGGCGGCGTGCGTGGGTTGATGGTCGTCCATCGCGAAGAGCCCGTCGGTATTGAGCGCTGCGATGTCGACGGCATTGTTGAAGGCGCCGCCAGGGTTGACGCCGAGCGCCGTGCCACCGAAGAAGCTGTTGCCCGTGGTCACGAGCCCGTGGATCGTCACGTAGCGAGGATTGCGCACCCGGCCAGGCCCCGTCGGCGTCGCGCCGTCCCCGGCGCGGTCGACGGCGTTCTGGAAGAAGTCGGCCGGCGCCTCCCCGAGCTGGGGCCAGACCATGGCGCGGGTGGCGTCGGCCTCGTGCGAGCGCGGTGAAGAGGTCGTGCCGCCGGCACCGGGTCTGGCGTCGCCGCCGGCTGGAGTGCCGCCAGCACTGGCCGGCGTGCCACCGCCACCGATCGCAGGCATGCCGCCGGCACCTCCTCCGGCCCCGCCGCCAGCCGGGACGCCGCGCGCATCCATGGTGCGACCGTGGTTGATCATCGCGCCCTGCTGCGAGATGTTTGCGCCCGAGCCGGACTGGGCGTTGGAATTGCCCATCATCGTCTGCATAGCAGCGACGGCGGTCTTGGCCATCTCGACCTCCTTCTGGGCGGCAGTCACGAGGTTGGCACCGGCCTGCGCCCCGGCTCGGCCGGCGGCGTCGCTGGTGGTCTCCAGTCCGCTGCGCGCAAGGGCCACGGTGGCCGCCAGCCCGCTCATGTCGCGGAACATGTTGCCGTTGGCGATCGCCGCCAAGATCCCTGCCATGCCGGTTGGGTCAGGCAGGGTCGTCGGGCTGACGATGTTGACCATCGGTGACGAAAACTGCCCCGGCTTGAGATCCTCCTCGGATTTCGCGCGAGCCCGCCTGCAGATCAGCGATATCGGGCGCTTGGAGCGGGATCGGCGAGTCCTGCCAGTTCCAGAACCGGGTCACGTCGAGCTTCTCCGCGCTGTTGTAGCGGCCGAGCACCGCCTCGGCGAACACGCCCCCGCTCGGGAGCGGGACCAGGTCCTCCTTGACGTGCGTGAACGACACGCCATGGTCACGCAGCCATTGCGCCCACTCCCGCTCATGCGCGAGCTGCGAGTCCGGGTCAGGGGTGACGTGCATCTTGAACACGAGATAGTTGCCGGCGACGGTGACCGGCGACGGATCGATCTGGCCCACCAGCGGACGGCCGCCGTAGGAGTACGGCGAGAGGAGCAGCGCCACATCGGACGACTGGAGTGACCGGAACGCGACTTGGCTGTAATGCAGCCGGTTGGCCTGCAGGTGCTGGATCAGCAGATCGCGCACGCCGCCGCCCTTGAACGTGGCGGACGTCTGCGGCGACCCTGGATCAACCTTTATCGACGCCTCGGCCGACACCCCGGCGCCCCGCACGGTGAAGATGAACTCCACGTAGTACTCGCCCGGCTCGGGACCGGCCGCCGGTGGCGCCGGGCGCGTCATCTGGATCGATGCGACCTCGTTGATGCGCAGCAGGTCGACCGGCTTCATCTCGGCGCGGCCCGAGTCGCTGGTCGGCGCCTCCGCGAACGTCACCGTAGTGCCATCGCGGAAGACGGCCGTCACCGTCGTCAACTGCGGGAGTCCCATTCCCGCGGTGAACACCGTGATCTGTTTCAGCAGCGCCTCGTTGGGCAGCTCGAGCACGGTGCCGCTCTGCTTCGTGCGCGCTTCGACGCCGGATGCGCTCTTCAGGTTGAGCTTTGCCGCACCAGTCGTGGTGAAGTCGACCGTCTCGAAGTTCGTGGTGAGCAGCGTGCGGGCGTTCTCGTCGATCGGCGCGGCTGCCAACGCGGCGCGGAACCGCCGCACGAGATCGGGCTTGGAGAAGTCGATCAGCTGCATCGGAACGTAGAAGCACTTCTCGGCCCTCGACAGCGCGACGGCGACGCGGTAGATCTGGACGACCTCGTAGTACTGCACCGACAGAGCGTGCATGTGGTTGTAGTTGGCGACGACGCGCGTGCTGATCTGTTCGTGCTCGTTCTGGGAGACTTCCTTCACGACAGTCGCGCGGCGGTTCCGCGCCGCGTTGGCGTGCTGTTGGGTGCGGTCGACAACGTTCTGCGTCATGGAAGCAGAGAGGTCGCGGCGACCCTGCGAGCTGGAGAAGCTCATGGCCTTGCTCCTCGAGGATGCCCCCGCGTCGCTACTGCCCAGCGTGATCGGGCCGAGGCTGAACCCGGCGCCGCCACCGCTCTCCCTGGAGGACGCGTCGACGCTGCTCTCCGAGAACCCTGACTGTGCCTCGGACGCCACGGCCGAGGTCACCTCGCCGAGCGCGCGACTGTGGTCTGTCACGTTGCTCAACGACTCGGTCTCGGCGAGGTCCTCCTGCTGGCGGCCCGAGGTGCGGCGAGACCAGTCGATCATCGCAACGCGGGTGTTCTCCCCGGCGCCAGCGCGACGCTGTGGAGCAGCTGCCCGAGCGTGACGCCTTGGGCGTACCAGGACTGGGAGAACGTGAGCAGCGCGCCGACCGCCGGGCGCTTAAAACCGAAGTCGGCGCCGGCCACCGGCGTGATGTCGACCTGGCCGGCGTGTTCAAGCGGCTTCTGGCCACGGTCGTCCTCGACGGAATCGAGCACGAGCGTCGAGTAGAAGACTCGCTCCGTGGGATACTCACCCGCCTTTGGGAGGAGGTCGGCTGGGGCGTCGAGGTCGGCTCCTTCGATCGTGTCGGGAAAGAACGCGACGCGAAGGATGGCAAGCGCAGACAGCCGCTGAGGCCAGAGCGCGAGATCGCGAACGGTCTTCACATCGAGCGCGGCCGACACCTCGGGGGCGAGCGCAGCACCAATGCCGGCGAGGATCTCGATGGGCTGGCTCTGCAGCTCCGAGACGGCGAGGCCCGGTGGGACGGCCTCGACGATGTCGTCCGGGATGGCCCCGAAACGCGCCAGCGCGTGGCGAGGGTCCATCGCCGCGTCGACCAGTGTCTGCGCGTTGGCGAACACCTTCGACGTAGCCAGCTCGAAGACACTGCCGATCTCAAGCTTGACCAGCGCGGTCACCGCCTCGGGCGACACACCGACCAGCACTGTCGGTGGCGAGTGAAGTACCTCGAGCGGCGCCAGGCCGGCGGCCGCGGACGTGAGATAGGTGGTGAGGTCGGACACGTGCTCCCCCGTCAGCCGAAGTGCGCCGAACGGTACCGACGAGTACACCTGCGCGCCACCGGTTTACGAACGGGGTTCCCATGGCTGACGAGGCGTGTCGCGTGGTACGGGACGTCGCCGTCGTTGGCATCGACCTGCACCAGCGAATGCAACCGGGGTGCGTGTCACCCTCGGTCGTGAACATCAAGGCGCCGCACCCTGCCCGCAGCGGACCGTCCGTCCGATACCAGCGCGGATAACAACGACATGCGGCGTCCGCAACCGCCGGATCGGTGGTCATCGTCGGCCGGACACTCATCACTACGGGCGATGGCCGCCGACGCGAAGCCGCTAGCCGCCATCGGGCAGATCGCCGTGGCCGCGGACACACCGCCATGGCCCGATAAGGATGAGGTCGTTGCGTCGATTCAAACTAACCCCACCGGAAAAGCCCTGCTCAGAAGGCTGGAGTTCCTACTGCGAAAGGCCGTGGATGCCGGTGGTGAGCAACGGACATCACCACGATGGCGAGCTCGAGAATCGGCATTCGCCCACCACCAGGTGGGCGTCACTCGGCGAAGCGTGTTGATCACTTGGTCTGCAGATGTCAGTGGTAGGGCGAGGCCGAGGCCGCTCACGAGGTTTGGGCGGTGATGCGTGTGTGCGGCGGCCGGTGCCGAGCGGTGAGCGATCAGTAGCGCCGGAATACTGCGACGTCCTCAGGTGGCCAGCGCGCAGTCATCCGCTCGTCGGTGTCGGGACGCCCCAGCGCAACTCCGTAGAGGGCGATCTCGGTGTCGCGATCGGCGTGGACCACTCCGAGCAGATCGCGATCGAAGAAGCCGCCGAGGTTGAGGCTTCCGATCCTGAGGGCGCCCGCGCACAGGTTCACGTTCTGCGCCACGTGCCCGGCCTCGAGGAGGATGTAGCGGTAGCCACGGTCTTCGTATTTCCACATTGAGCGCTCGACGACGGAGGTGATTACGATGATCGCCGCGCATTCGGACAGGTACGACTGCCCGAGGAACATCTCGGAGGTGAATAGCGGCGGCAGCGGGTGCTCGTGCATCCCCTCGAGGCGATGGCCGAGCGGCACGTAGTGCCATGAGCCTTCGGCGAGCCCATCGACACGTTGCACGAGCAGGTACAGCTCCAGGGGATAGAGCCCCCCGCCCGACGGGACCGGGCGCTCGAGGAACTCGCCGTCCAGTTCCTGTATCGCCAAGATGCCGTACCCGGCGTAGAGGATGGTCGACAGCTCGGACAGCGTCAGCGGTCGGGCCTCGAAACGTCGGCAGCTATGACGGGCGCTGACGAGCTCATCGAACGGCACCGCCGGCAGGTGGGGTGGTGGGAGATCCATCGTTTCCGCGTCGGCGGTCTCCTTGAACGGCGCGGTCTCATACGTCGGCGGGGTGAGGCCGTGCATGTTGTGAGGCGCACGCGTCGTGTGCTCGTGGTACGACCAGGCCGTCGGGTGATCGTCTCGGAACATGGTGTCCTCACGCAATCGGGTGCGGCATCGGGTTGAGGTCAGCCGGGGTCGTGACCGCCGGGCGCAGACCCTGCCGGTGGGCGAACTCGTACAGCCGGCGCCCTCCGAGGCGACGCTCGCCTCGCCCGAAGCCGATTGGTTGGAAGTCGGTGACAATGGCGCGGGCGGTGAACACGCCGAGCGTGGCCATGTCAACGGGAGTTAGATCGGCGTACACGACATCGTGTCCCGCGCCGGCGAGGTGATCGACAATATGCCGGAGGGCGGTCGCGCGGCTTATACCGGCTCGAGGGCTCCAGGCCCGTGGCTCGCCGTAGAGGAATCGCAGCGCGCTCGCGGTCGACGCGTGGGTGTAGAGGAGGGCGTGATCCTCCATCGACTCGACTGCGCTCGGGTTGGCTACGAGCTCCGCGACTCTCGCGGCGCCTTCGCCCCGCGCGCGGCGGCGGATCGCCGGTCGCACCTGGCCAACCTCCAGTGCCGCTTTCCGAGCGGCCGTGATCGGATCGAAGTCGGCACCGAGGCCGACGACGGCGGACGGCCCGTCCATACCCTCACCCTGCCGCGCGATCCCCATGAAGACCGCGACGGGGTGGTCGGTGGGCAGCTGGATTAGCGCAAGTTCGACCCCTCGGCGGCGGTACAGCGAGGCGAGGCGGCGCACATCGTCGTCGGGGTGCTGGTGAGGATCGTGCGGATGGCCCGCGAGGGTGTTGTACCAGCTGATCAGGGCCGCGTCGCGCTCGAGCACCTCGGTGAGCGCGCCGAGCACCGCGTCGTGGGGTGTCGGACCGGCGGCAAGCCCGTTCGACGTGATCGGGAAGAGGAACTCGTCCGCCGTCTGGATCGGGTAGTCCATCAGCACTGCGAGCGCCGGCGACCAGACCTCATCACCGTGGACCAGCGAGCGCGTGCGGATCCAAGCCAGCTCGGCGTCGTCGTGGTATGGGGAGTACGGCAGTTCGTCGTACTGATCGTGCGCGTAAAGCACGAGCTCATTCGGATCGAGTGATCGGCCGTCGAGCTCGGCGCGCCGCGCGACTACGAGTTCGTCGGCGTTCCAGGACGCCGCCGAGTACCGCTCGACCGCCTCGCCGAGGCAAGAAACCCACGCCTGCGCCTTGACCATGCCCTTCCCGGAGCAGGTCGCCCGCTCTTCGTCATACTCCGCGAAGAACCGGTGGTTGGCGACTCGTGCCCGCCACACGACGGGGACCGGCACCTCGGTGACGTCCCTCGGGACCGCCGCGAGCAGTGTGACGACGCCGGTCTTCGGATCCACGAGCCGATGCGAGACGTCGAGCAGGTTCACCGGCTGCGGCGCCCGCTCGATCAGCTCATCGAGGGGCGGCTGCTCCCGGGGAGCTCTTTTTGAGCAGACCGGACAAGCCGGCACGACAAGGACCGGGTGGGGCTTCACGGCTCCGGACAGCGCATCGTACTCCGAGACGCTGTCGACGTGGATCGGCGGGTGCATGCCCAGGAGCAGCCGGAGCGCCTCCATCGCCATCGACGAGGCGAGCAATTCGGGGAGGACAGGCAACGACGCGCGGCTCGCCAGGCTCGGCCGACGGGCGCGGTCGAGGTGCTCCTCGAACGCCATCGCTTGCTCGAAGTCGGGAGCGCATGCGATCGAGCGCATGCGGTAGCACATCCAGCAGGCGCTGCGGTGTGGGAGGACGAGCGGCCCGGTCACAGCGGTCGTCGCGCGGAGCTCACCGAACAGCACGGGCACCCCGGTGTCGATCGCTGCCCGGTTCAGCCAGTGAGACGCAGCCCCAAAGCCATGATCCCAGCATCCGAAGGCGATGTCACAGCCGGTCACGATTCTGCGCACCCGAGTGGCATCGAGTTCGGCCGCACCGCTCGAGCACTCGACCTGCACGTCCAACGATGAGAGGACGCCGGCGATCGCAGATTGCAGGCTCCGCCCGACTACTGCCGGATCGGTCAGCGGCGTGAGCGCGAGGTGACCGAGTTCGACGGGATAAGGGTCGACGAGACGGATCTTCCCGGCTCCGATCTGCGCGAGCATGTGGGCGAGGTGAGCGCCGTGCGCCTCCAGGCCGAACACGGCGACGGTCAGCTGTGAGAGGCGCCGCCCGACCTCGTCGGCGTCTCGCCCCATGACGTCGAGGAACGCCGTGAACGGCAGGAGCGGTGGAGCATCCGCCGTGGCGACCTCGACGACGAGACCGCGGCCCACCAGCAACTCGAGCTGTCCCGTCACGCTGTCCGGGGAGTAAGCAGGCACCCGGGCGAGGATGTCGTCCAGGGCCAATGGCCGGTGCAGCTCGGCCAAGACCTCGCGCGAACACCGACGCCGCCTCTCCGCTGAGCTCGAAGGCGTCGAACTCCGACCGCAACGTGTAGCGATCGGTCGCGACCTGGACCAGCTCGACTCCCGGCGCCATCCGGAAGCAACGCTCCTGGGTCACGAGCGCATCACGTACACGCGGCCGGCACCGGCGATGCCGACCGATCGTCGTGCCGCAGAAGTGATGCCGTCAGCGGCCGAGAGTCCCGAAGCGAGCCAGCCCGGCGTAGACCCGTGCGAGATCGGTGAAAATGTTGCACGGCCCACATGTGCACTCGACATCGCAGGGCTTGGGGAGCGGGATCGGCACAACCCTACAGATTTTGTCGACGATGACACAGGAGATCACGCAGGGGCTCGTCTCGTTGATGCCGCAGCTCCCCTCCTCCCAGAGGGCACTGCGCACGCGGTGGTACGCCTCCACATCAGCTTCAGAGAGCTCGACCTCGCCGCGCCGGGGCTTGGCGATCGTCTCGATGGCCTTCTCGATGCGCTCGAGCCGCAGTTCCATCGTCCTCAACGCTGTCATCGGACATGTAACCACTCCCCTCCATGGTGCAAACGACCACAAACGATCTTGAGATCAACCGGCTCGACTGTCAAGACCGCAGCGGCGAGCGCTACGCCTGCACTCGCTGTTGTCGTCCGACGACGCGTGGTGGTGTCATCACGAGAGGGTGCGCCGAAGCACCGGAGCGTCGAGGGCGTGCTCATGCCGTTCATGCACGCCGAGCCCATCGAGCGCTTCGGCGGGTTCGACGACACCTTCGACGTGCTCCAACTCCGCTCCTCCGACCAGCTCACGCCGTCACCGGCTGTGCCCGCCCGGCTCGCCGACATCGAACCGCTCGACCCGACCGGCGCCGTCTCGACCCGCACCTTCCGGTTGAGCGGGTCACGGATCAACGGGCAGGAGATTGCGATGGACGGCATCGGCGCCGTCGGCACCGCCGGAATGACCGAGGTCTGGGAGGTGGAGGGTGGCGGGCGGACCCACGACTTTTCGGCACCCACACCGACCCGAACAAAACATGCCCTACATGTTCCACTGCCACATCCTCCGCCACGAGGACAACGGGATGATTGGCCAGTTCGTCGTCGTCGAACCCGGCGAAAGCGCCGGTACCCACCAGCCCACCACGACCACAGCTAAAGACGGAGTGTCCGAATAAGCCGCCGGATAACACCCACCTTCCTATCCGGGAACGCCGGTACGTGGCGCGTGGGCTGGAGGGCAGCACGAGGTCGGAGAGCGTCTGCCGGTATCCGGGAACCACGGAATCAAGCCGGGACCGGCGCGTCCCGGAACCGCCGGGCGCTCTCTGGTGGTGCTACTCGTTGCTGAACTCGGCCAGGACGGCGGTGAGGTCCTGGGCGTCGGCGAGGAGTCTGACGACGTCGAGGTGCTCGGCCCGAACGAAGTAGAACCATCCGCACGGGAACCCTTCGATCCGGCGGACTCGAAGCCCCGGGATGCCGCACAGTTCGCCGACCCGGAGGGAGCCGGTGCCCGGCATCCGCTCGATGGCCTGAAGCGCGGCAATCGACGAGTCGAAGAACCGGCCGGCAACATCCTCGCCGGCATGCAGTGCGTAGTAACGGGAGCGCTCGACCAAGTCGGCTTGCGCCAACGGGCGCAGCCAGGCCGGTGTCACGACTCAGCGCGGAGGGCCTGCTCGCGCAGTTCGGCGATCCTGCGCTTCGTGAGCGGTGCGGCGGGGCCGGACTCGAGACCTTCGGTGATCAGTTCCCGCAGTCGTCGTGCCGCCTGTTCCTGCTGGTCGCGGCGGATCAGATCGCGCAGGTACTCGCTGGTGTTGCCGTACTCGCCCGAGCGGACACGGGCGTCGATGTAGTCACGCAACGACTCCGGGAGGGCGAAGCTCATCGTGTTCCGGCTCACAGCTCCATGCTGCCAGTGCTATCAACAGTTGTCAACGACGCGGAACCGTCCGCACCGGTGACCTGCCACCGCCTCGTGCATGGCATCTCGTCAGACCGAGCGCGTGGCGCCCGCCACGCCCGCCGGCGTGCTGCCGTCCGGCACGTCTCGGAGTCGGGAGCAACCCCGGGAGTAACGCACTCAAGTCAACACAGTCCAGGCAGCACGGCGAGCGCAATGGTCGTGTTCAGAGGCCTCAACCCGAGGTCTGTCCAGGTGGGTTCGAATCGATCTGCACCCGTTTGTGCTGGTAGATCGCTACGCGGAACGGGAGGGATTCGAACCCCCGGGCCTTTCGGGCCTCCCGCTTTCAAGGCGGGTGCAATTGTCCGCTCTGCCACCGTTCCGGGCGCGAGGCTATCGATGGGCCGCGCGGCTCGGATCGCCCAACCTGCCCACCGCTAGACTCCCAGCCTTCCGAGGAGAGGTGCCGGAGTGGCCGAACGGGGCGCCCTGCTAAGGCGTTGACCGCCGCAAGGTGGTCCGTGGGTTCAAATCCCACCCTCTCCGCCACGATTCGGCGGCCGCCCTCCGGGACCGATCGTGTCGGTCCCGTGACCGCGACGTTGCGGTTCGATGACGATCGGTGTTAGACCAGGGGCCCTCGTGCCGCCGGCCGGCGGCATGCGGGACCGCCATGACCGACCACACCGACGACTCATCGTTTTGGGACTCTCCGGACTGGGAGCGACCCACTGCGACCTCACGGTCACGGCGAGGGCGGCGGACGCGGCACTCATCACGTCGTTGATCGCCGCCGACCGCTGCCGCCCTTGGAGCGCGCGATCGACGTCGACGTCTGGGTCGAGCCCATGGAGTCGGCGCCGCGGCGGCGGGGACGTGGTGGCGGCGTCAGTGTCGACCCGCGGCTGCTGCGCCTCGGTGCGGTGTCGGTCGCCGTCGTCCTGATGGTGCCGATCGCACTGGCCGTGCGGAGCGGCGACGGTGGCGCCGCCGAGATGCGGACGTCTGCTCCGGGAGCATCCGGGCCCGCCGTCGCCGAGCGGAACCTGGCCACGACCACGGTGGCGACGGCACCGGCGACGGAACAGCAGCCGTCCGAGGATCCCGCTCCCGCGGCGACGGCCGGCGCCGCCGGCAGCAAGCCGGCGAAGCGTGAGATCGTCCCGGCCGCGGCTGCACCGGCGGAGCCTGAGTGCGCCGGTGTGTACTCGGTGGTCGACGGCGACTACTGGCTTCGCTTCGTCGAATCGTCTGGTGCCGATCTCGACGCCTGGCTGAGCGCCAACGGCGCCACCGTCGACACGCCCCTGTTCGCCGGCGACGAACTGTGCATTCCCGCCGGGGCGAGCGCGCCGGCTGCCCCGCCAGCGACGACCGACGCGCCGACGACGACCGACGCGCCGGCGACGACCGCTCCACCGACGGCTGCCCCGACCGACCCGCCGACCACCCCGGCGCCGCCACCGCCCACTGACCCGCCGACCACCCAGCCCCCCACCACCGAGCCGCCGTCCCCGGCCACCACGGTGCCGGCCCCGGTTGCTCCTGGCGACGTGGAGGCGATCATCCGCCAGATCTGGCCCGACGAGCTCGAGGACCGCGCCCTCGTCATCGCCGAACGGGAGAGCAGCCTGCAGCCGGACGCCTACAACGGCTGGTGCTGCTACGGGCTGTTCCAGATCTACTTCGACGCCAACCGCAGCTTCCTCTCCGGCTTGGGCGTCACCGCGGCCGAGCAGCTCTTCGACGCCCGGACGAACGTGAGGGTCGCCTACGCGATGTACCAGCGGTCGGGCTGGGGTCCGTGGGCGAGCACCGATCCCGGCTGATCGAGCGGCTCGCCGCCGTGCGGGCGCTGCTGCTCGACATGGATGGCACGTTGGTCGACTCCGACGCGGCGGTGGAGCGGGCGTGGACGTCGTGGTGCGCGGAGTACGGGATCGACGCCGCCGCCGTGCTGGCGATCGCCCACGGGGTGCCGGCCGACCAGACGGCGCGCCGAGTGCGACCCGAGGCGTCTCATGAGGAGGTCGCCGAGTCGGCCGCCCGCCAGCTCGAGTTGCAGTACGGCGACCTCGACGACGTCGTCGCGGCGCTCGGTGCCGCCGAACTGCTCGCCCTGCTCGGCGACCACGGCGTCCGGTGGGCCGTGGTCACCAGCGCCGACCGCCGCCTCGGCGTCCGCTCGCCTGGAGGCGGCGGGCATCGCCGCGCCGGTGGTGATCACGGTCGAGGACGTCGCCGTCGGGAAGCCCGATCCCGCCGGCTACCGGCTGGCCGCCGACCGGCTCGGAGTCCCGGTCGACCGTTCGCTCGTGGTCGAGGACACCGCGCCCGGCGTGGAAGCGGGTCGCCGCGCCGGCGCCCTCACGGCGGGGTTGCGCGGGCTCGCCGGAGACGTCGCCGTGACTGACCTGGCCGAGCTCGCCGCGCTGCTGGCCGAGGCGTGGAGCGCCGAGGCAACGGCGGTGCCGATCCCTCCACCGGCCACCTAGACTCGCGGTCCGCACCAACCGCGCTCGTAGCTCAATGGATAGAGCATCTGACTACGGATCAGAAGGTTGGGGGTTCGACTCCCTCCGAGCGCGCTGGCTGATCTGAGCTATCGGCTCACGCGCTCCCCGAGTCCGTACGCACTGAGCGGAGCTCGCCGGGCTGACGATCCCCACCCCGTACACCGGCGAGGATCGCGGCGTGCATCTCCCGGATCAGGCGGGTGCTCAGCGGCAGTGTGCTCAGTCGCTGGAGGCCAAGCTCCATCGCTTGGACGTAGTTGACGACCTCCTCGACGTCCGCGGTCAGTGGTTGGTCGCTGGCCTCGGCGTCGAACACCTCGAGCAGTGAGGCCTGAGTCCCCGATACGGGTGGAGGCCACCGCCTCACGACGCAGATAGGGCCGAACCAACAGCTGCGGATGGGGAAGCAGGCGACCAGCTCCCGCCCAGACGCCCCAACGCCGCCTCGGCGTCGGCGAGCCTCAGGAGGTTGTCCGGCTTCAAGGGTAGCGAGCACTCTCAACGAACTCCCGATTTCGTTAAGAGTCAGGGGATGTTCGGAACGCCAGCTCAAGAGTCGCTTGCCCGGCCATCGCCGGCAGCCAGCTGATGCTGGCGTGGTGCGCGCCGCTGAACGGGCCGGTGGTACATGCCGACGTTGTTCGCCGGCGCCCAGCTCAGAGGTGAGCGAGTTCTCATCGCGAGTTCATGCCCGGGTCACCCAGCGGACGGATCGTGACGATGAGGACGGAGTGAGCACGATGATGATCCACACTGATGAGCTTCGACCGGGCGACGCCTTCGAGTGGGACGGCCATGTCCACACGATCACCTTCGTCGAGCGGCGGGATGGCTGGGCCTGGCCGATCGCCGTCGACGGGACCGGGTGGGCGATCGCCCTGGGACACCACTTGATCGATGTCGACCGTAACGCTTCGGATCGGACGCGGTCCGACGCCGGGTCACAGCGGAACTGAGCGCCTGCGGGCGCGCGCCCGGGCGGTAACGGGGGCGTGGCAGCGATCGACCGATCCTGATCCGCCGTCGCCCCCGCTGCGAACCCTCGTGTCAGATCCCCCGAGTTCGAGAGACGGAGCGGTACACGTCGGCTCTCATCGGTGCCTCACAGTGTGCTCATCGCGTGAGCCCAGCGCGACAATGCCGATGGTCCCCTTGGGCTAGTGGCGTGTACGTACGTCGCAGTGGCAACCCGGATCGTCTCTAAGCTCGCCGGTCATCTCGATCGTCCGACTCGGCGACGGCCTCACGCTCGATTCGACCCGTGGTCGTATCGCGCTTGTGGCCACGGTCGCCGCGAGCGGGATGGCGTCGCTGGATGCCACGGTCGTCAACGTCGCCGTGCCCCACATCGCGGACGACCTTGATGCGTCCGTGAGCGCCCTGCAGTGGGTGCTCACCGGATATCTCCTCGCACTGGCGTCGTTCATCCTGCTCGGCGGTGCGCTCGGCGATCACTACGGACGGCGCAAGATCTTCGAGATTGGCACGATCTGGTTCGCCGGCGCGTCCTTGGCCTGCGGCGCTGCGCCGAACGTCGAGGTCCTGGTGGGCGCTCGTGTGCTGCAAGGGGTCGGCGCAGCGCTGCTCACCCCTGGCAGCTTGGCGATCCTGCAGGCCAGCTTCCGGCGGGACGACCGCGCCAGGGCAGTCGGCGCCTGGTCCGGGCTGGGTGGCGTGGCCGGCGCGGTCGGACCTCTCGTCGGCGGTTGGCTCGTCGACGGTCCCGGGTGGCGGTGGGCGTTCCTCATCAACGTGCCGGTGGCCGCGCTCGCCGTCGTCTGTGCGCGCGTCGCCGTGCCCGAGACGCGCGATTTGCACGCCGGCCGCGGCCTCGACCTGATCGGAGCTGGTCTCGCGGTGGTAGCCCTCGGCACGGCGACGTGGGCACTCACCGAGGCCGGTCCCCGCGGCTGGACCGACGATTCGGTGCTCGCGGCCGGGGCGGTTTCGATCGTGGCGATGGTGGCGTTCGTCTACCGGATGCGGCACACGCCCGATCCGCTGGTGCCGCCCACGCTGTTTCGTAGCCGTGAGTTCACTGTGACGAACCTTGCGACCGTCCTGTTGTACGCGGCGATCGGGGTGACGTTTTTCCTGGTCGCTTACGAACTGCAAGTCGGCGCCGGCTGGTCGGCGTTGGGTGCCGGCTTGGCGCTTGTGCCGACCACGATTCTGATGCTCGTGTTCTCGGCCCGGTCGGGCGCGATCGCGCAACGGATCGGCCCACGGCTGCAGCTCACCGCTGGTCCACTGCTGGTGGCTGGGGGACTGCTTCTCCTCGCTCGCATCGGTCCCGATACGTCCTGGATGACCGACGTGCTACCCGGGGCGATCGTGCTGGGCCTTGGACTGGTGACGATCGTCGCCCCGCTCACCGCAACCGTTATGGGATCGGTGAGCTCGGACCAGGTGAGCACCGCATCGGGAGTGAACAACGCCATCGCCCGCACCGCGAGCTTGGCCGCACTCTCAGTGATCCCGGTGATCGCTGGACTGACGACCGCGACGGGGCCGACCGCTGTCACCGACGCCTTCCGCACCTCCCTCGTGATCGCTGCGCTCATCGCGGCTGCGGCGTCACCGGTGTGCTTCGTCGGCCTCGACCCTCACGCGCGTGCTCGTCGTACGGTGCGACGTCTCCATTGCGCGGTCGACGGACCACCCCTCCAACCCGACCCCGCGCGCTGCCCCGAACCCGTGAGTCGCTGATCCGTTGGGCGATGTCCAAGAGCTCATTGCGGGGCATCCCGGCCGTGACGACTCTCGGTGGGTTCGGCTATCGCGCGCTCTCGCGCCATCACGAGTCCTGTTGGTGCGCCACGCGCTCTCGGGACGGGGATCGTCGCCCCGGGTGACGACGTCAGGCCCGGCGGGGATCGCCGTTTCAAGGGACCGGCTGACGGCCTAGAGGGACTGGCGTCATGCGCGGTGTTCGTCGGTGATCCTGTGCCGTGTTCGACGGTGACGGTGAGGGATGTCGCTCATCCGGCAGCTCAACGTTGGGCGCTTCGGCGAG
>CAWHWT010000005.1:0-566238 GCA_963833145.1 uncultured Acidimicrobiia bacterium
TGACGAGTCGGTCTCGTGCACCGGGCCACCACCGTTCGCCGGCGAGGTACCGGAGAGCGAGGCGGGGCGTGCTGCCGACGCCGCGGCGTTGTCCGAGTTCCGTCGGACGCAGTGTGAGCGTGGCGAGGGGCCAGCGGGCTCCACGGATCCGTGCGTCGGACCCCCACCATTCGCCGGGGTCGAACCGACCGACGGTCGGACGCGCGCCGCCGAGGCGACCGAGTTCGCTCGAGTTCGCGTGGCGTGCCACAGCAGTACCACCACCACCACGACGACGACGAGCCCGTCGGCTTCGGCGACCCCCGCCAGTGTCCCGGCCGGGCCACCCAGCAGCGTCCCTGCCGGGCCACCGCCCGACCGTCCCGCGGGTCCACCCGACAGCGTCCCGGCCGGACCACCCGACAGCGTCCCGGCCGGCCCACCACCCGACGTCCCTGCCGGACCACCCGACAGCGTCCCTGCCGGCCCACCACCCGACGTTCCTGCGGGCCCACCCGACAGCGCCCCCGGCGGACCCCCAGAGGGCGTGCCAGGCGGACCGCCCGACGGCGTCCCCGGCGGACCGCCCGACGGCGTCCCCGGCGGCCCACCGGCCGATCGTCCCCGTGGGAACCAAGGCGGTGGCTGACATCACCGCCGACTTGACGCTCACTTCGCCCGGGCAGATCGTCGCGGGACGCGCTCGGAGCAGTGTGACCGAGGAGGACGCCGCGGCCGGCCTCTATCGGGAGCTCGCGCCCGCCGTCCTCGGCTATCTGCGTTCGCAGCGGGTCCCCGAACCCGAGGACCTCCTCGGCGAGGTCTTTCTCCACGTCGCGCGCAACATCAACCGGTGCCGCGGCGATGCCGAGGCCAGACGACGTTGGGTCTTCACGATCGCCCACCACCGGCTCGTCGACTCGTGGCGTCGACGGGCCGCCCGACCGATCACCGCCGACGAGCCACTCCCCGAGCAGGCGGTGGTCGACGACGTCGACGTCGCCGACCCCCGGCTCCAGGCAGCGATCGACACCCTGACGGACGACCAGCGAGCTGTCGTGCTGCTCCGGTTCGTCGCGGACCTGTCGCTCCACGACGTGGCGCGAATCACGCGCCGGCGGATCGGGGCAGTGAAGGCGCTCCAGCACCGCGCGCTGGCTGCGCTCGAGCGGGCGCTGGCGGAGGATCTGGGCGGGAATCCTTCCAACGGTTGACACGAATCCCGCCCAGAACGGCGGGTGACACGATTCCCGCCCAGATGGGGGGTCAGGCGGTGAGCTCAGCGGCGAACTCGGCGAAGACGTCGGCGTAGTGGGTGGCGTCGTCGTCGGTGTGCATCACCGAGATCAGCCATTGCTCGTCGAGGCCGGGCGGCAGCAGCACGCCCCGGTTGATGCCGTGGATCCACTGGGCGAAGGCGAGGTCGAAGTCGGTCGCCTTGTAGTCGCGGTAGTTGCGCACCCGCTCGAGCGACCACGTCACGCAGCCCTTGGCCCCGAACTGGACCGTGTGGGCGGGGAGCTCGGCGCGGTCGATGACGTCCTGGCACGCCGCGACCAGCCGGTCGTTGCGGGCGATCGCGCTGTCGGTCTGCTCCGGCGTGCACGCCTCGGCCAGCGTGGCCTTCGCCGCCGCCATCACCAGCGGGTTCCCGTTGTACGTCCCGAGGTGCAGCACCTTGCCGGCGGTGATGAGGTCCATGTACTCCTGCCGCCCGCCGAACGCGCCGACGGGGAAGCCGCCGCCGATCGACTTGGCCAGCGTGACCAGGTCTGGCTCGATGCCGAAGTGCCCGGTCGCCCCGCCGTAGCCGGCCGTGATGCCGGTCTTCACCTCGTCGAAGATGAGCAGTGTGCCGTGGCGCGTGGTGAGGTCGCGCACCGCCTCGAGGTAGCCGGGCTGGGGCAGGCAGATTCCGATGTTCTCCATCACCGGCTCGACGATGAAGCAGGCGACGTCACCACGGGCCAGAACCCGCTCGAGGGCGTCAGGATCGTTGTACGGCACGACGATCGTGTCGGCCACGACGCCGGATGCGATCCCGGCCGTGGCGGGGACCGAGATCGGCGCATCGGCCGGCCCAGCCTCCTCGAGCGGCGGCTTCATCGAGATCATCAGCTCGTCGTGGTGGCCGTGGTAGCCGCCCTCGACCTTGACGATCTTGTCCCGCCCTGTCGCCCCCCGGGCGACCCGGACGGCGTCCATCGTGGCCTCGGTGCCGGAGTTGGTGAAGCGCCACAGCGGGAGCCCGTACCGGTCGCGGAGCAACTCGGCGACCTCGGCATCCAGCTCGCACGGCGTGACGTACAGCGTCCCGTCGTCGAGCTGGGCCCGCACGGCGGCGGCGACCGCAGGGTTCATGTGGCCAGCGAACAGGGCTCCGAAGCCCATGTCGTAGTCGATGTACTCGTTGCCATCGACGTCGACCATCCGCGCGCCGGCCGCGTGACGCACGACGATCGGGTGCGGGTCGTAGGCCTGGAAGCTCGACGGCACGCCGAGGGGTAACACCTTGCGGGCCCGCTCGGTCGCCGCCTGGGAAGCGACGGTGCGGGCCGAGTAGCTGGCGAGCTCACGTTCGGTGATCGCCCTGGCGCTCGCCACGAGGCCGGGGTCGGCGGCCACGCGGGGAGAAGACTGCGCGGCGGTCATCAGGTATCACATCCTTGTGCGTGCAACCGGTCGACGCACGCTACCAGCGCCCGCGCGCCCGCCCCTCAGGCCACCTCCTCTCCGGCCGGCACGACCGACGGCAAGCCAGCGCGGTCGAAGTCGACTGCAACCGGCCGGGCCCGATCGGACCGCCGGATCCCCGTTGCGGTCAGCGCGGCTCCGGCCAGGACCGCGAGCAACGGCACGACCAGCGCCGCCCGGTAGCCCTCGAGCAGGTCGGCCGGCGCCGGATCGTCGCCGGTCACGACGACGTTGACGGCGGTGACGACGGCGAGCATCAGCGCCCCACCGAACTGGACCGACGCGTTCAGGAGGCCACTGGCGAGACCCTGGTGGGCTTCGGGCACGCCCTCGGTGGCGGCGATCGTCAGCGGCCCGTAGGCGAACGTGAACCCCAGGCCGATGAGGATGAGGCCGGGCAGCAGCATCACGTAGGGCCAGTCGGTACCGAGGCGGAGGAACGTCGCGTAGGCCACAACGCCGAGGAGCATCCCGGCGAGGATCAACCGCGCCGTCCCGAACTTGCGGACGAACCACGGCGTGATCGTCGGAGCGAGGATCGTGTCGAGACCGGCGATGAGCAGGGCCAGTCCCGTCTCCAGCGCTGACCACTCGCGGAGCTCCTGGAGGTAGAGCACGACGATGAACTGGAAGGCGATGAACGCGCCCACGAACAGCAACGCCCCGACATTGGCCCGCACGAGGGGCGCCGAGCGGAGGAGCTCGAGGCGCACCAACGGGGCGGTGGCGCGGCGTTCGATGCCAACGAACGCGGCGAGCAGGGCGAGGCTGATGGCCAGCGTCCCGGCCGTCACCGCGCCGGGCACGTCGGGCGCCCGCACGACGCCGAGGACCAGGGTGAGCATCCCGCCCGTCATCGTCAGCGCGCCGGCGACGTCGAAGCCGCCCGGCGGGCGAGTGGCGACGGTGGCGGTCTCCTTCGTCAGCACGCGATGGGCAGCGGCGAGGAGTGCGGACGCAATCAGCACCGGGCCGAAGAACACCCACCGCCACCCGGCCGTCGTGAGCAGGCCGCCGGCGACCATGCCCATCGTGAACCCGCCGGCGCCGACGCCGCCGTAGATCAGTAGGGCCCGGTTGCGGACCTCTCCCGCGGCGAACGACGTCGTGATGATCGACAGGCTCGCCGGGGTGAGGAAGCCGGCGCTCACACCGGTCACGAAGCGGGCGACGATCAGCATCCACCCGTCCGTGGCGAGGCCGCCGAGGCCGGAGAAGCCGATGAACACGGCGAGCCAGAGGAGGAACATGCGCCGTCGCCCGAACAGGTCGGCGGCCCGCCCGCCGAGGAGCACGAACCCGCCGTAGCCGAGCACGTACGCACTGACCACCCACTGCAGCGAGGACGTGGACAGGCCCAGGTCGGCGCGCATCGACGGGAGGGCGACGCCCATCATCGACACGTCGAGGCCCTCGAGGAAGATCGTCCCGCACAGCACGAGCAGGACGGCGAGAGCGCGTCCCCTGAGGCGGTCGTGGACCACGTGGGTGGTGGTGGCGGCGGGCATGCGGTTCTCTCCGACTTCTCTAGCGATCGATACAGAACTTCGCGCCGTACTCTCTCGATGTCAAGAACGCCGAGCGTGACGCCTGCAACAGATGTGCCGAATTCCGGCCGGCGTGGCAGACTGGTCCGTCCCAATGGTGGGCGTAGCTCAGCTCGGTTAGAGCGCCAGGTTGTGGCCCTGGAGGTCGGGGGTTCAAGTCCCCTCGCTCACCCGACGCGCCGGCCGTGTACGCGGTGTTCGACCACCCGTACACTGCCGGTGCCCATGCCCCTCTAGCTCAACTGGCAGAGCAGTGGACTCTTAATCCATTGGTTCAGGGTTCGAGTCCCTGGGGGGGCACCGGACGCCCGTTCCGCCGAAGAGCACCCCAGATCTGGGCGCGCAGCGTCTCATTCACACTTCTGGGCGCGGACCGTCTCGGGGTCGGAGACTCGAGCCGCGCCCAGATGGCTCGCCGGAACCTGCCGCGGGACGCCCCGTCGAGGCGACATCCGTACCGCTCCACGGATGCCACGACCGCCGAGCATCCGTACGGTCGAAGTCCCGGTCGTTGCTCGACCGCGCCACTCGATCTCGGAGGAGCCCCACGATGACCACCGCCGGAACCAGCCGCCGTCGCCACCCGTTGGCCGCCGTCGCCGCCGCCGTGATCGCCGCCGCCAGTTGCGCCACGGCCTGGTCCGGCGACGTCGCCGCCGGTTCGCCCGCCCGGCGCGACCGCTCCCCGCTGGTCGAGGTGGGCACCGGGACGACAACACCGGATCCGTGCCTCGATCGCGACGGCCGCTGTGGGTTCGTGCTCAAGGGCGCCCTCGACGGGCTGCCGGCCGACGAGACGTTCTTCAGCGTGATCCAGGACGACGGCGCGGCCAACGACCGGACGTGTGTGCCCGCCCGCTACGCCGGGTTGTTCGGCGACGGCCCCGACCGCTCGATCGGCCACGTGTCCGACGGCAGGCTGTGCCCCGACGGCAGCGGCGGTTTCGTCTTCTCCGGCCGTTTCCGGATCACCGGAGGTCTCGGCCCGTTCGAGGGAATCCACGGACGCGGGCGCATCGCCGCGGTCCTGTCGGCGGACGGGACGTCACTGGTGTCGGCGCTCGGTGACTACACCCTCCGACCCGAGCGAGCCGGAGGTGCCCGATGACGGCCGGACGGCTCACCGTCGTACCACGCGAGGTGACGACGATCCGCGTCGCCACGGACGCCGACACGGAGGCGGTGCGCCGGGTGATCGCGGCGGCCTACGCCGAGTTCGAGGTGTCGCTCGCGCCCGGGCTGTTCACGGCCTACCTCTCCAACCTGCTCGATCTCGACGGCCGCGCGGCCAGCTCGGTGCAGCTCGTGGCCGACCTCGATGGCGAGGTCGTCGGGGCGGTGACGTTCTACCCCGACGCCGGCGCGGCGACCGGGTTCGGGTGGCCGACCGGCTGGGCGGCGCTCCGCGCCCTCGCCGTCGACCCGACGCACCGGGGTCGCGGCGTCGGTCAGCTGCTCGTCAGCGCGTGCATCGAGCGGGCAACCGCAAGCGGCGCCCCGGCAATCGGGCTCCACACCGCCGACCTCATGGGGAGCGCGATCGGGCTCTACGAGCGGCTCGGGTTCGGCCGGGCCCCCGACCTGGACATCCGACCCGCTGAGGTCCTGGGCGTCGACGACCGCGGTGGACCCGCCGTGCTCGCGTACCGGCTGGACCTGTGTCCGTCGGAGCTCGACTCCTACCCGCTCGGCCGGTCCGACGCCGAGACTCGCCGGCTCATCCTCCAGCACCAGATCTACGGCCCGATCACCCGTCGCTTCCTGGTCGCCGCGGGGATCACCCGGGGGATGAAGGTGCTCGACCTCGGCAGCGGCGCCGGCGACGTCGCCCTGCTGCTCGCCGATCTCGTCGGACCCGAGGGTCACGTCGTCGGCGTCGACCTGAACGCCGAGATCCTCGAGACGGCCCGCAGCCGGACGCGCGCCGTGGGCTGGACCAACGTCGAGTTCGTCCACGGCGACGTGGGCGACCTCCCGCTGGGCGACGACTTCGACGCGGTTGTCGGCCGGTGGGTCCTGATGTACGCCGCCGATCCGGCCGAGCTGCTCCGCCGGGTCCAGCGTCACGTCCGGCCGGGTGGGATCGTGGCCTGCCAGGAGAGCGCCGACCTCACGGCACCCGTGCGGGCCTACCCCCCGACGCCGCTGCACGAGCGCATCTGCCGCTGGACGTCCGTCCCCGCCGACGGGCCGGGCCCGATCCGGGACATGGGCCTGCGGCTCTACCGCACCTTTCTCGATGCCGGGCTGCCCGCCCCCCAGCTCTGCCACGAGGCGCCGATCGGGGGCGGTCCCGCGTGGCCGGGGTACGCCTTCGTCGCCGGCTCGATGCGCAGCCTGCTCGCCTTCCTGGAGCAGCTCGGCAATGTCGATGCCACCGAAGCCGACGTCGACACCCTCGAGGATCGTCTGCGGGAGGAGCTCGTCGGTCGCCGCGGCGTGCAGATCCTGCCGACGGTCATCGGCGGCTGGAGCCGCCGCGCCTGACCACCCCCTAACCGGCGATCTCGAGCGGGACGAGGACGTCGTCGAGCTGGTTGCGCGACTCGACACCGAGCTTGCGGTAGGCGCTCGCCAGGTGGCTCTCGACCGTGCGCACCGAGACGAACAGCCGGGCGGCGATCTCCCGGTCGGCGAGTCCGCCCGCGGCGAGCTCGGCCACCTCGGTCTCGCGCCGGGTCAACGCCGGGCCGCCGTTGGCGCCGGTGGCCCGGGCCGGCGGGTCGCCGTGGAGGCGCCGGATCACGGTGGCCGCCCGTCGCCCTGACTCGCCGTCGCGAGTTCGCCGGGCGAGCCGGCGCGCCTCGGTCGCGGCCGCCATGGCCCGGGGCTGGAATCCGAACGCGGCGAGGCGCTCGGCGCCGTCGACGATCCCACCAGGGTCGCCGTTCAGGCGGGCCACGGCGAGGTCGCACAGGCATTGCGGCACGGGCGCGTCGAGCGCGCGGGCGAGGTCGTCGAGCCGCCCGATGAGCCCGCGCTCGTCGGGGTTGCGGTCGGCGAGCTCGACCAGGTACCGAGCCTCGATGAGCTCGGCGCCGACCCCTCTCGCCTCGGCCGCGGCGGCCCGCAGCAGGCCGGCACCGTCGTCCGTGTCGCCCCGCGCGCAGGCGAGCACCCCCCGCGCCCACGCCTCGAGTCCCGGGATCACGGCGAGGTGGTTGGTGGGAAACTGCGCCATCGCCGCCGTGGCCTCGGTGAGGTTGCCCGCATCGCACAGAGCCACCACCAGCCACGCCGCAGCTTCGGCATGGAACAGCCCCTTGCCGCCGCGCTGGAGCACGGCCGCGTCGCGCAGTTCGGCGACGGCGACGTCGTGGTCGCCGCGCAGATGGGCCACGATCCCGCGCATCAACGGCCACTCGAACGGCGCCGCGCCGGACGCCGGGGGGGTGAACGACGGCAGGTACGGGGGCGCCGGGTGCCGTGCGGTGGCGGGATCGGCGGGCGGGATCGCCGGCGGCCCGGCCCGCCAGAGCCAGCCGAAGGCGACCACGGCGCGGAGCATCCCCATGTTCGTCGGCGAAACAGCGGGATGGGCGGCGGCGTCCCGCAGCAGCCGTTCCGCCGTCGCCTCGCCGTCGGTCGTCCGTCCGCTCAGGACGAGCGACGTCGCCGCGACGAGTCCGGCGCGCAGCCGATCGGCGCCCGTCGCGTCCGGCCTGTCGAGCACCAGGCGGGCGTGGTCCGCGGCGGCGTTGGGACAGGCTTCCAACAGCGAGATGAGCGCGTCGAGCGAGCGCAGCTCCGGATCGTCCCCGCCCCGTCGGGCGCGGGCGGCCGCCACCGCGTGGCGGGCCGCGGCCGGACGCCGGTCGGCGAACAGCCGGGTCGTGATCTCCGCCGCCTCGACGAGGGCGACCTCGTCGGCCGCCGCCGCCGTCTGCGTCGCCTGATCGAGGACCCGTCGGGCGTCGCCGGGTTCGCCCGCTTCGACGTGAACGTCGACGGCCGCGACCAGGGCGCGGACTCCGGAATTCCACGTCCGGTTGGCGTCGGTCAGCCGGCGGGCCAGCGCCGGGTCGGTGAGGCACAGCATCGCGCTGGCCGCGAGCAGGACTTCAGGTGGCGCCGGGACGTCGCCGTCGAGATGCCACACCGCCCGCCGAACGTGATCGACGGCGGTGTGCGGCAACGGGACTGCGCCGAGCAACTCGCGCGCGGCACGGCGCCGACGGATGGGCGTCATCGCCGCCAGTCGCTGCGTCGCGACGAGTGGACTGCGGACGTGGACGAACGTCCTCCCCGCACTCGAGTGGGTCGTGACGAGGCCTCGGCGATCGAGCTCGAGGAGGGCTGCCTCGCCGACGAGCCGCTCGGCGACGTCCAGGTCGACCGGTTCGCCCAGCGCGACGATGTCGAGCGCGTCACTGACCGTCGGGTCGGCACCGGCGAGCATCCGGTCGACGAACCCGGCGACCTCGGCGGGGACGAGCGCGGGACCCGTCCACCACCAGCGCCCGGCGGTCGCCCGGAACCGTCCGGCGGCCCGGCCCCGGTCGACGAGAGCGTGAACGATGCCGGGCATGCCGCCGGACCACAGCCGCACGAGCTCGGACGTGGTGGGGGCAACGGCACCGCCGAGCAGCCGCTCGGCGACTGCGGCCACGTCGGCCCGGCCGAGCGGCGAGAGTCGGATCGTGCGGGCGAAGCCGTCACCGGCGAGACGGGCCAGCCACGGCGGCAGCGGGTCCCGGTCGGTCGTCGCGACGACTGAGACGGCACGGCCGGCGACGGCTTGGACGACGGCGTCCGCGGACCGCTCGTCGAGGAGGTGGGCATCGTCGATGACGAGCGCGGTGAGCGCCGACCCGCCGTGGCGCCGAAGGGCCGACACGATCCGACCGAACTTCGCCGCCGGCTCGGCCGGCACGTTCCCGTCGCCGAGCATCCAGCCCAGGGCGCCGAAGGGCACCGCAGACAGTGACGGGGTCGCCACGATCCACAGCGGAGCGTCACCTCGCTCCTCGGCCGCGTCGGCGACCGCGGCCGCGAAGGCGGTGCGGCCCGAACCCCGGGACCCGACCACGACCACCCCGCGGCCCGCGGTCAGCTCCGCCATCGCGGTGTCGAGCTCGCGGTCGCGGGCGACGAGAGTTGACGTCGCCCTACCAGGCACCACGCGATCGAACACGGGTCCCGCCGCGGCTGCATGGAGAACCGCTGAAGATGGGATGGAGAACCGGCGGGCCGCCGACGGCGGCCGCCGGGGGGTACCTAGGCCGTCCGGCGGCGGCGGCGCCCGCTGGATCGCGATCCAGCGGACCGTGATCGCGAGTTCCGGGACCGCGAGCGGCCGGCCTTCGACGCCTCCACGCTCTCCTGGAGCGCCGCCATCAGGTCGACGACCTTGCCCCGATCCTCGGCCGGCTCGGCCTCCTCGACGATGTCCTTGCCCTTGTCCTTGGCCTCGATGCGGGCCCGCAGCTCCTCGGTGAACGTGTCGTGGTAGCGGCGCGGATCCCAGTCCGAGCTCATTGAATCGAGCAGCTGGGTGGCCATGCGCAGGCTCTTCGCCTCCGGCTTCGTCCGCCGCCGGGGCAGCTCATCGATCTCCGACCGGGGCACCACCTCGTCGGCGAAGCGCATCGTCGACATCGCCAAGACGCCGTCCAGGGGCCGGATCGCGGCGAGGTACTGCTTGTTGCGCATCACGACCGTGCCGATGCCCACCCGCTGGCCGTCCTCCATCACCGAGAGGAGCAGGTGGTACGCCCGTTTCGCCGGCTCGTCGGCCGGCGCCAGCCAGTACGTGCGCTCGTAGTAGATCGGGTCGATCTCCTCGAGGGTGACGAAGTCGGTCACGTCGACGGCTCGCGTCGATTCGGGGCGCAGCTCCTGCAGCTCCTTCTTGTCGAACGTGACGTAGCGCCCCTTGCGGATCTCGAACCCCATCTCGATGTCGTCGCTCTCGACTTCCTTCCCGGACTTCTCGGCGACCTTCTCGTAGCGGATCCGCGACCCCGTCTGCTTGTCCAGCTGGTGAAAGTGCACGTCGTGATCGCGCACCGCGGTGTACGCCTTCACGGGCACGTTCACCAGGCCGAAGCTGATCGTGCCGGACCAGACCGGGCGTGCCATGGAGAGCCCGGTACCCGTCGAGGCCCGTCCGTATCCCGTCTCGGGATGCGATCGCCGTCGCACGGGTACGCGGTCGGCATGGCAACCAACCGAGAACGTGCTGTGTGCAGCGAACCGGTCGAGACCGAGTCCGGCGAAGAGGTCGTGGTCTGCCAGCAGAACACCGGCCCGGGGAGCCAGGTCGGCGGCGGAGAGTTCAAGAACGTCGATCGCGGCAAGACGGCCGACGAGGTCGCCGAGGAGCAGGAGGAGCTCGAGCGGGACGCCCCGACGATGAGCTCTACCGCAGTTGGCTCAACCCGGCGGCGAGCGGGTACCTAACGGCGGTACGTCATCTCAGAGGAGTGATCTCGATGCTGCGTTCGACGATCAAGTTCGCCAAGGGCGCCGCGGTCGGGGCGGCTGCCGCCTATGTGCTCGACCCCGACCACGGCCGTGCTCGACAGGCCCGCCTGCGCGATCAGGCGCTTGCGGCCACGAGGCGGACGGCACGGTGGGCGGGCCGCAAGACGCGCTACTCCACCGGCCGGATGAAGGGGCGAGTGCTGCGTTCAGTCGGGTTCGGCACGTCCGGTACGGCCGACGACCGGCAACTCGGCGAGCAGCTGCGCGGAACGCTCCGCCGGCAGCCCGTCGCGACCGACCACTTGACCACGGAGGTGACTGACGGCGTCGTGCGCGTCCGCGGCGAAGTCGCCAGCTCGGCGGATGCACAGGTCATCCGCAACGCGTTGGCGAGTCAGGCCGGGGTGGAGCGGGTCGAGGATCTGATGCACCTTCCCGGCGAGCTCCCGCCGAACAAGGCCGCCGTGCTAGAGGCATCGCTCGGTGGCGCCGGAAGCCGCTGATCGACGAACAACAATGCAAGTCGCCGGGCGGGATTAATCGTCGGGCGACGACGCGGTTGAAAGTCCGGAAGCTCTGTCTGCCGCACGCGGGCACGGGGTACGGAGGGGAGCACGGCCACCACGACGGGGACCGTGCAAGAAGGAGAACACGATGGCGAGCGTCATCCTGTGGGTTATCGCGGCGATCCTTGTGATCGTCGGGATCGTCCAACTGTTTCAGGGTCAGATCATTCTGGGAATCGTGCTGATTGTTGCCGGCTGCCTCGTCGGCCCCGGTGGATACAGCCTCTTCCATTCCCGCGCTTAACGCGCCATTCATCAGTAGTGGCGCAGTGGCGACGGGCTGATCTAGCCCTCCCGGCGTAGACGAAAGCCAAGCGGGGCATCCGTGGTACGGCTGCGACGGGTCTCTCCCGATTCAGCGGGGTGGACGAGACGGCGAGCGGGTCGGGGTTTCCAGTACCTCGACGAGAGCGGTCGTCCGCTCCAGCCCGACGATGTGGCACGGTGCAAGGCGCTGGCGATCCCGCCGGCGTGGCGCGACGTGTGGATCTGCCCCGCGGCCAACGGCCACCTCCAGGCGGTCGGGACCGATGCGGCCGGGCGTCGCCAGTACCTCTACCACCCGACCTGGCGGGAGCGCCGGGACAAGGCCAAGCACGACCGAGTGCTCGAGGTGGCGGCGCGGCTGCCCGCAGCGCGGAAGGCCGCGGCCCGCCATCTTGCTCTTCCGGGGATGCCCCGAGAGCGGGCCCTCGCCACGGCGTTCCGGCTGCTCGAGCTCGGGTTCTTCCGGGTCGGCGGTGAAGAGTACGCCGAGGCGAACGGCAGCTACGGCCTGGCGACGATCGAGAAGCGCCACGTGCAGATCAAGGGCGACACGATCGTCTTCGAGTACCCCGCCAAGTCCGGCCAGGAGCGGTTGATCGCCGTCGCCGATCCCGTCGTCTGTGAGGTCGTCGCCGAACTGCGCCGTCGTCGCGGCGGTGGGGCGGAGCTCCTCGCCTACCGCAACAGCCGCCGGTGGCACGACGTGTCCTCCGCCGACATCAACGACTACCTCAAGGAACTGGTCGGGTGCGAGGTGTCGGCGAAGGACTTCCGGACCTGGCACGGCACGGTCCTCGCCGCAGTGGCACTCGCCGGCGGGGACGCGACCTCGGCCCACTCACGCGCCGGCCGCGCCAAGGCCGTACGGCGGGCCATCGACGAGGTGGCCGGCTACCTCGGTAACACGGCGACCGTGTCCCGGAAGTCGTACGTGGACCCTCGCGTCGTCGACCACTACGAAGCCGGCGAGACCATCGCCGCCGCGCTCCGCCGGCTGCCCTCGAAGAGCCCCGATCGCCTGGAGCGCGTCGAGCGTGCCGTGCTCCGTCTCCTGCGCACCTGAACGGGCCTATCCAGCGGGCGGCTGGTCGCACATGCTGTAGTCATGCGCCGGGACGAGGACGTGACGATCCCCGCCGGCGGCTTACTCCTCGACGGCCACGTCACCGTTCCCCCGACGCCCAGCGGGATCGTGGTGTTCGTCCACGGCAGCGGGAGCAGCCGCCACAGCTCGCGCAATCGGTTCGTCGCCGAGGTGCTCAACGACGCCGGGCTCGCCACGCTGCTGTTCGACCTCCTCACTCCCGACGAGGAGTCCGACCGGGCGAACGTCTTCGACATCGCGCTGCTCGCCGGCCGGCTCGGCGACGCCACCCGCTGGGTCCGCGACGAGCCCGGGCGTGCCGATCTCGCGCTCGGCTACTTCGGTGCGAGCACCGGCGCCGCGGCCGCGCTCTGGGCCGCGGCCGGCGACCCGAACGTGGCCGCCGTGGTGTCCCGCGGCGGCCGCCCGGACCTCGCCGGACCGCGGCTCGAAGCGGTCACCGCGCCGACGCTGCTCATCGTCGGCAGCGACGACGAAGTCGTCCTCGGCCTCAACCGAGAGGCCCTGACCAGGCTCGGCGGCGAGCGCCACCTCGCCGTCGTGCCGGGGGCCACCCACCTGTTCGAGGAACCCGGCACGCTCGGGGCTGCCGCCGAGCTCGCCCGCGACTGGCTCGTCCGTCACCTGCGCGGCCGGTAGACAGGGGACGTGTCGCTGCGCGAGCTGGTCGTCCTCGGTACGGCCAGCCAGACGCCGACCCGCTATCGCAACCACAACGGTTACCTGCTCCGCTGGGACGGCGAAGGCATCCTGTTCGACCCGGGTGAGGGGACCCAGCGGCAGTTCACGCTGGCGGGCGTGTCGCCCGCCGCGATCACCCGGGTGTGCATCACCCACTTCCACGGAGACCACTGCCTCGGGTTGCCGGGGGTGATCCTGCGCCTGGCGCTCGATCACCAGCGGGCGGTGCCCGTGCACTACCCGGCGAGCGGTGAGGAGTACTTCCAGCGACTGCGCTACGCGACCGCCGGCCAGGAGTGGGTCGACGTCGACGCCCGCCCGGTGCTCGGACCCGGCGTCGTCCACGCCGACGGTACGTTCAGCCTGCGCTGTGCCCGGCTCGAGCACCGCATCGAGTCGTTCGGATGGCGGCTCGACGAGCCCGACGGGCGGCGCATGCTCCCCCACCGGCTCGACGCGCTCGGGATCGCCGGGCCGGACGTCGGCCGGCTGCGCGAGACCGGACGGATCGAGGTCGGCGGCCGGACGGTCACGGTCGAGGAGGTCAGCGAGTTGCGGCGCGGCCAGTCGTTCGCCTTCGTGATGGACACGAGGTGGTGTGACGCCGCCCTCGAGCTGGCCGCGGGCGTCGACCTCCTCGTGTGCGAAGCGACGTTCCTCTCGGCCGACCAGCAGCTCGCCGGGCAGTACGGCCACCTGACCGCCCGCCAGGCCGGTCGCTTGGCGGCGGAGGCCGGCGCCCGTCGGCTCGTGCTCAGTCACTTCTCCAACCGGTATCCCGACGCCCGCGTCCTCGCCGACGAGGCGGCCGAGGAGTTCGACGACGTCGTCCTGGCCGAGGACCTGCTCCGGGTATCTGTCCCTGCCCGAGACCCGCCGGCGGAGACGGTGTGACCGACGTCCAGCGCGGGAATCCATCGGCGCCGGCGGACGTTGCGCGTGGTATGGCTCCAGAGGTCCGTGGCCGGGTTCGCGTCGAGCAGGGACAGAAGCGGGTGCGCGTCTACTTCGGCGGCGGCCCGATCGTCGACACCGTCGGGCCGCTGTACGTGTGGGAGAACCCCTACTACCCGACGTACTACGTGCCGATCACCGACGTGCAGTCGGGTGTGCTCGTCCCGACGGGCGACATCGACCACTCGCCGAGCCGAGGCGACGGGCAGGTGTACACCGTCACGTCAGGGGCGGCGGAGGCACCGAAGGCGGCGGTCCGTTACGCCGACTCGCCGATCGAGGAGTTACGCGACGCCGTTCGGCTCGACTGGGACGCGATGGACGCCTGGTTCGAGGAGGACGAGGAGGTCTACGTCCACGCCCGCGACCCGTACTCGCGAGTCGACATCCTCCCGTCGTCACGAGCGGTCCGGGTCGAGTTGGACGGCGTGGTGCTGGCCGAGTCGACCCATGCCCGCGTGCTGTTCGAGACCGGACTGCCGCCCCGCTGGTACGTGCCCAAGGTCGACGTGCGCCTCGAACTGCTCGAGCCGGCGGCGACCGTCTCGCGGTGCCCGTACAAGGGCACGGCCGAGTACTGGAGCGCCGACGTGAACGGCCGGCGCGTCGACGACATCGCCTGGTCGTATCGAACGCCGCTCCCCGAGAGCGAGCGCATCGCCGGCCTCGTGTGCTTCTACTCCGAGCGCACCGACCTGTTCATCGAGGGCGAGCTGCAGGGGCGGCCGACGACGCCGTTCAGCTGACGCCGGGTCAGACGACTTCGCGTAGCTTGCCGCTGGTGACGTCGTAGACGAAGCCGCGGACGCTCTCCTTGCGGGGGATGAACGGACTCGCCTTGATCCGGGCGATCGACTGGCGCACGTCCTCGTCGAGGTCGCTGAACGCCTCCGCCGCCCACTCCGGCTTGATGCCGACGTCGTCCTGGATCGAGCGCTTGAACTCGTCGTCGGTGAACGTCAGCATGCCGCAGTCGGTGTGGTGGATGAGGATGATCTCCTCGGTGCCCAGGAGCCGCTGGGAGATGGCCAGCGAGCGGATCTCGTCATCGGTCACGACGCCACCGGCGTTGCGAATCACGTGGGCGTCCCCCTCCTGGAGCCCGAGGATGCCGTACGGGCTCAGGCGAGCGTCCATGCAGGCCACCACCGCGACCTTCTGGCCGGGCGGCAGGGGCAAGCTGCCCTTGTCGAACGAGGCCGCGTACGCCTCGTTGTTCTTCAACAGCTCATCAGTGACCGACATCCCTGCCTCCCTGGAATCCTTACCCATCCTCTCAGGAATTGAACGTAGCGTCGGCCTCGCCGGCGGGCAAGGGGGCGCCGGCGGGCCCAGCCGCCTCGAGGCGCTGGTGCAGGCGGGCGCGCAGCCCGTCGCTGTCGTAGCTGCGGAAGGCGCGCCGGCGGCGCCGATCGACCACGCCCGCGGCGACTACGCCGCCGACCGCGGCGAGCCCCAGGATCTTCCACCACCGCATCCTCGTACAGTACGGGCCCGTGCCCCGGGACTCGACGATCACCCCGGACGAGGCGATCGCCACGGCGCAGACGGCGGACGTGTGGCTCTTCCGCGGGACGAAGCTCGCCGACCGCGCCGTCCGCGTCGCCACCAACGCGCCGGTAAACCACGTGGCGATGGTTGTCGCGATCGACGACCTGCCGCCGCTGCTCTGGCACACCGAGCTCGGCCAGTCGATGGAGGACGTCTGGACCGGCGGCCACCACCGCGGCGCCCAGCTCAATCGGCTCGAGGAGGCCTTTCGGACGTGGACCGGCCGGTACGGGCAGTTGGCGTACATGCGCGAGTTCGACGGCGAGATCACCCGCCCGATGGAGGACGAGCTGCTCCGGGTCATCGCCGAGTACAACGGCCGCCCGTTCCCGACGTCGCTCGGCCTGGCGGGCCGCTGGATCGGCGGCCGGTTCCGCCATCAGGCGACCGGCCAGGCGGTGTTCTGCGCCCAGCTGCTCGCCGTGACGTTCGGTCGCATGGGACTCCTCGACACCCGGCGTCCGTCGAACTGGTACGACCCGGGCCGGTTCTGGAGTGGCGACCACCTGCCGCTCGCCGGCGGAGCCAGCCTGGGCCTGGAGGTCGCCGTCCGCGAGTGATCGGATCGCGATCAGGTCCGGTCGAAGTTCTCTCGCATCCACTCGTCCGGGTCGCGGTCGAGGGCGCGCAGACGGTCCTTCATCCAGACGGGAACCTCCATCTCGCCGCCGTCGCGGAGGTTTGTGACCTGCTCGCCGTCCTCGGCCCACACGTGGCAGCTGCCGATGTTGAGCTGCCAGGCGACGTGACGGTGCTCGGCGTCCGGCGGCTGGAACGGGACGTCCACCCCGCGACGCCGCGTCGACGCCCGCATGGAGAAGAAGCACTGCACGGCCACCGGCGCCATGGCCTGGATGAGGGCGGTGGTGTGGGTGCACCCGCGAGGGCCACCGAACAGCTCGCGGACCCGGTTGGTGAAGCCGCGGGCGATCGACAGCCCGACCAGCTCGTGGTAGTGGTCCTCGATCAGCGGGCAGGCCTCGTTGGGGTGGACCTCCAGCGTCGCCTCGGCGCGGGTGATCTCGAGCGACGGGAAGGCGACCTCGATCTCGACCTGCATGTGGTGGACGGTGAGCGGGTCGGGGTCCTCGTCGAAGTACATCCCCGGCGGCTTCTGGTCGCGCACCGCCCCACGGATGAGCAGGCGGTCGTCGGAGGCCCGGTAGGCACGGACCCGGTACTCCCGGTCGTGGAGGACTTCGAGCCCGTCGGGGTCGGGGGGCAGGATCGAGTCGGTCGCGAACGTGGTCACCCTCCTGTCGTAACCGGCCGGCCCGGTCGCTGTCGAGCCGGGATACGGTCGCCGCCGTGGCGCTCGAACCCTTCACGTTGCGTGGCGAGCACGTCGAGCTGATCCCCCTCGACGTCGCCGACGCCACCGAGCTCGCCGAGGCCGCCGCGGGCAGCCGATCGACGTACGAGTTCACCGATGTGCCGGACAGCGCCGAGGCGATGGAGACGTACATCACCCGGCTGCTCGTGCTCCGTGACCGCGGGGAGGTGGTCCCGTTCGCCCAGCGGCGCCTGGCCGACGGTCGCCTCGTCGGGTGCACCCGCTACCTCGAGCTGCGCTATTGGCGGGGGCGACCGCAGCCCGACGAGGTCGAGATCGGCGGGACGTGGCTGGCGGCCGACGCCCAGCGCACGCCGTCAACACCGAGGCCAAGCTGCTCCTGCTGACCCACGCCTTCGAGGCGTGGGACGTGTGGCGGGTCGCCCTGTGCACCGACGCCGCGCAATCGGCGCAGCTGGGAGGCCATCGAGCGCCTCGGGGCCCGGCACGAAGGCGTGCTGCGCAGCCACCGCGCGTCGCACGTGCGCACCGAGGCGGGCCGACCGCGCGACTCGGCCCTGTTCTCCATCACCGAGACCGACTGGCCCGAGGTCCGCGAGCGACTGACCGGGATGCTCGCTCGCGCTGAACCCATCCGAGTGGAGCGGCCGAGTGTTGGGTGCGCCCCTGTGGATCATCCGGCACTCGGGTGACCGCCAACACTGGGTGCGGTCGCCTACCGTGCGGCGATGGAGGTGCTGCTCGTGTGCGCCCATCCCGTGCAGGGGAGCTTCACCCACTCCGTCGCCGGTGCGGCGGTCCGTGGGTTCGAACGCGCCGGGCACCACGTGACCATGCTCGACCTGTACGCGCTGGGGTTCGCGCCGGCGATGACCGCGGCCGAGCGCGCGGCGTACCACAGCGAACAGCCCCTCCTCGACCCGCTGACGACAGAGCACGCCGACCTCGTCCGTGGCGCCGACGTGCTCGCCTTCGTGTACCCGACGTGGTGGAGCGCGCCCCCGGCGATCCTCAAGGGCTGGCTCGAGCGCGTCCTCGTCACCGGCGTGGCGTTCCAGTTCGACGCACGGGGCAAGGTCCGGCCGGCGCTGACCCACGTCCGCCACATCGTCGGGGTGAGCACGTACGGGGCTCCGTGGGCCTACGTCAAGGTGCTCCACGACGGCGGCCGACGGATGATCACTCGGGCGCTGCGGATGAGCTGCGGCCTCCGCACGCCCACGACGTGGCTCGGCCTGTACTCGTTCGACACCGCCGGCGCCGCCGATCGGGCCGCGTTCGTCGACCGCGTCGAGCACGCGACCGCCCGACTGGTGCACCAATGAAGACGCTGGTCGTGACCTGCCATCCGGACCCGGCGTCGTTCACCGCCGCCATCGCCGAGCGTGTCGTCGCGGCGATTCAGGGTCGGGGTGACGAAACTCGGGTCACCGACCTCTACCAGGAGGGCTTCGACCCGCTGTTCACCGCCGCCGAGCGCCGACGGCACCTCGACCCCGGGGCGGATCCCGCCGTAGCCGACTACGCCGCGGACCTGCAGTGGTGCCAGCGCCTGGTGCTCGTCTACCCGACCTGGTGGAGCGGACAGCCGGCGATGCTGAAGGGCTGGATCGAGCGGGTGTGGGTGCGCGACGTGGCGTTCGACATGCCGCCGCACTCGAACCGGATGCACGCCCGGCTGCACAACGTGCGCCGGTTGGTGGCGATCACGACGCACGGGTCGTCGAAGTTCATCAACGCCGTCGAGGGCGAGGCGGGCAAGCGGATGGTCACCCGAACGTTGCGCGCCGTGTGCCATCCCCTCGCCCGGACCACCTGGCTGGCGATGTACGGCGTCGACACGTCGACCGACCAGCAGCGCCGTGCGTTCCTCGACCGCGTCGGGCGCAAGCTCTCCCGCTGACCGCACCTCATCCGAGTGTTTGACGTCATCCGAGTGTTTCCGGCGGGGACGTCCCCGCAGCAAACACTCGGGCAGCGCGAAACACTCGGACGGTCAGGGCTGGGCGGCGGCGACGGCGACAGCGACCTCGGCGGCGACGGCGGCGTTGTTCTCGGCGAGGGCGAGGTTCGCGGGGACGCTGCGGCCGCCGGTCGCCTCGGCGATCCGGGCCAGCACGAACGGGGTCACGCCGGCGCCGGTGATCCCGTCGGCGGCGGCATCGGCGAGGGCCCCGTCGAGCGCGTCGGCGAGGTCCTCCTCGGCGAGCGCTTCGGCCTCGGGGATGGGGACCGTGAGCAGCACACCGGTCGACGACCGGCTGCGGTTGGCGAGCACCGCCGCCACCTCCGCCGCCGACTCGACGCGGTGCGGGAACGGGGAGCCCCGACGACCGCGAGTAGAACGCCGGGAACCAGTCGTGGCGCCAGCCGAGCACGGGCACGCCGGCCGTCTCGAGGTGCTCGAGCGTGCGGGGCAGGTCGAGGAACGCCTTGGCACCGGCGCACACCGTGACGACCGAGTGGGAGGCGATGGCGTCGAGGTCGGACGAGATGTCGCCCGTGATGTCGACGCCGCGGTGGACCCCGCCGATGCCGCCGGTGGCGAAGACCTCGATCCCACCGGCGGCGGCGAGGGCCACCGACGCCGAGACCGTCGTGGCGCCGAACTCCCAGCCCTGGGCGAGGGCCACGGCGAGGTCGCGCTCGGCGGCCTTGCGGGCGGCCCCCAGGACCCGCTCGTGCTCGGTCGGGTCCAGCCCGATCCGCGCCCGGCCGTCGAGCACCGCCGTGATCGCCGGCACCGCTCCGGCGGCCTCGATCGCCTTCACGCAGCGGTCGAGGGCCTCGGCGTTGGCCGGCGACGGCAGCCCGAGGTTGGAGAAGATCGTCGACTCCAGCGCGACGACGGGACGGCCGGACGCGAGCGCCTCGGCGACGGCCGGCGAGAGATCGGGTATCAGCACCGTCGCAGTCTGGCGGGCCGTCAACTGCGAACGAACCGGCTGACCGCCTCGACGTGGGTCGTGTGCGGAAACGTGTCGACGACCTCGGTCCGTTCGTGGCGATACCCGGCGGCGGCGAGCAGCTTGGCGTCGCGCCCCAGTGAGGCCGGGTCGCAGCTCACCAGCACGACCACGGGCACGCCGGTCCTCGTCAGGGCACCCACACCCGGCTTGCCGAGACCACTGCGGGCGGGGTCGGCGATCACCACGTCGACCGCCCCATCGGCCGCCAGCCGCCACCCCCCGACTTCGCCCCGCACGATCTCGGCCTCACGGTCGGCGAGGTTGTGCTGGGCGTCGGCGACCGCCGACCGGGAGGTCTCGATGGCGATGACTCGCGTTCCCGGGTCCGTTGCACAGACGGCGAGCACGCCGACGCCGGCGTAGGCGTCGACCACCAGCCGCGCGCCAACCAGCTCGGGGGCGTTCCTCCGGACGACGTCCACGAGCAGCTCGGCCGCGCGCGGACCGGACTGGAAGAAGGACCCGATCGACACCCGCAGCCGCTGGTCGGAGACCTCCTCGCGGATCGCCGCCGCCGCACCCGACGGCGTCCCCTCGGGGAGCCCGTCGACCCCGGGCCCCCCGCCGTCTCCCCCGCCCCACCGCGCGTTGAGCTCCCCGGTCGCCACCGACGTCCGCAGCGTCACCTCGATCTCGGGATCGAGACGCAGCCGCGGCAGCAGCTCGGCCAACCGCGGGTGGGCGACGAGGCACGCCGGCGCCGGTACGACCTCGTGTGACCGCTCGGCCCGGAAGCCGGCGCGGCCGTCGGGGCCGGCGGCGACGCGCACGGTCGTCCGGTAGCCCTCCGGGTCGACGCCGCCGCCGTCGAGGACCTCCGCCTCGCCGACCCCGCCGATACGGCGCAGTGCGTCGGACACGATCGCCAGGCGGGCCGCCCGCTGGGCGCCGACCGACAAGTGCTGCCATCCGCACCCGCCGCAGCCGGCCCGGCGGGACGGACACGGCGGGACGACCCGGTCGGGCGACGGCTCCAGGACCTCGACCACGTCGGCGCGCGCCCAGTCCTTCTTCGCCGCCGTCACCTCGACAGCGACGGTTTCGCCCGGCAATGCGCCCCGGACGAACACGACCCGCCCGTCGTCATCCCGCGCCAGCGCGTCGCCGCCGGCCACGAAGCGGTCCGGCCGGACCGTCAAGAGCGACGTGTTTGCTGCGGCCGCCGAAGCGCCTGGAGGCGCCGGCGTGCCGAATCTGGTCTTCACCTCTGAACGACGCGACCCGGGTCCCACGGCCCGGATGCTACGGGGGGTGCCGCTCCGCTACCGTCGACCGGGATGGCGCGGCCGATCCAGATCGCCCCGTCGGTGCTCCCGGCGGACTTCGCTCGCCTCGGCGAGGAGGTCGCCGCGCTGGAGAAGGCCGGCGTCGACCTCATCCAGTGGGACGTGATGGACGGGCAGTTCGTCCCGAACCTGACGTTCGGCCCCGACGTCATCGCCGCCGCCCGCGAGCACGCCACCGTGCCGTTCGAGGCCCACCTGATGGTGCTCACGCCGGAGGCGATGGCCGCCCGGTACGTCGAGGCGGGCTGCCGCCGGCTGATCGTCCACGCCGAGGCGACCCGGCACCTCCACACCGCGCTGACCCACATCGCCGACCTCGGCGTCAGCGCCGGGGTGGCCCTCAACCCGGCCACGCCGCCGGTCGAGATCGCCCACGTGCTCGACCTCGTCGACCTCGTCCTCGTCATGACGGTCAACCCCGGCTTCGGTGGCCAGCGCTACCTGCCCTCGATGGAGCCCAAGATCACCGCCGTGCGGGAGATGATCGAAGCCGCCGGCCGGGCGGACCACATCGACGTCGAGGTCGACGGTGGCATCGCGCCGGACACCGTGGCGAGCGCCGCCCGGGCCGGCGCCAACGTGCTCGTCGCCGGCAGCGCGCTGTTCGGCGACCCCGACGGGCTCGAGCACGCCGTCACCGAGCTGCGCCGGCTCGCCACGGAGGCGTTCGGCCCGCCCGCCTCGACGTGACGGGGGCGGTCGATCCCCCGCGGCTGTTCGTCTACGGCACCCTCCAACCGGGCCGCCTGCGCTGGCCGCTCCTCGAACCGTTCGTCCTCGACAGCACCCCGGCGTCCGTGCCCGGCGTCCTCTACGACAGCGGCAACGGCTGGCCGGTGGCAGTGTTCGACGGCGACCCGACCAGCGCCGTGCCCGGCGTGCTCGTCGACCTCGACCCCGACCGGCTCGAGGACGCGCTCGACCTGCTCGACCGGATCGAGGGAGTGGTCACCGACCTTCTCCGACGCGTCGTGGTGACGACCACCGGGGCGACCGCGACGTGGGCCTATCACTGGCCGGGCACGACCGCCGGGATGCGCCGGATCGCGCGCTGGGACGCGCCGGTCGAGCGCTGACCCCTACCGGGCGTAGGTCTCGGCGCCGAGGAAGTGCAGCGAGACGTACGGCTCGTCGCCGACGACCCAGCTGTCGTGTGGCTCGGCCGGGATGTGGAACAGGTTGCCGGCCCGCAGTTCGACGACGTTCCCGTCCTCGAACGCCGCGGTCGCCGTGCCCGACACCACCAGACCGACGTGCTCGACCGTGCAGCGGGACGCCCCCGTCAATGGCCCGACGTGCTCGGACCACCTCCACCCCGGCTCGTACGTGGCCCGGCCGATCGTCAACCCGCCGATGTGCACGAGCTCGAGCTTCCCCTTGGTGAACTCGCGCACCTCGTCCGGTTGCTCGAACCGCTTGAGCACGGCCTCGATCACCTGTGCACCACTAGCCGCGCTTGTAGTACTCGCTGGCGAACGCCATGTAGCTGTCGGCGTTGCCGATCGCGTCGTCCGGGTGGAGCGACGTCGTCGCCGGGCTGCCGTAGTAGAAGTACTCGAGGTCGTCCGTGCCGGTGGAGTAGTGGGTCATCTCGTGCACCGCTACGCCGGCGCCGTAGAGGTCCCCCCTCGTCCGCAGCGCGTCCATGCACATGTGGACGTCGCTCCAAACGTCGTACACGTAGGCGTGGTCGCCGTCGCAGTCGTCCTCGCACTCGTACTGGTAGTCGTCGCTCTTGAAGGTGTCGTAGGTTCGTGTGAACCCCTCGATGACCGCCCGTAGGTGGGGACCACTGCCCTGGAACCCGAAGGTGTCGATCAGGAGGTCGGTGACCAGCTGCGAGCCGCGGTTGTCGGCGTCGTCCGAGCGGTACTGCTCCAGCCCGGCGAGCGCCTTGCCCGCCATCACCGTGCCGATCGCGTCCCACTTCTTGATCAGGTCCCGATCGCCCGGCTCGCAGTCGTCGTACGACGGGCCGTCCGGCTTCTCGATCGTCCCCTCGATCTTCTCCTCGGGCATGTCGTACGTCGACTCGGTGAGCAGCAGCGCCACACTCCGGTTCATTGTCCGGTCGCCGGGCGTGTCGTTCTCCGTGATGCAGTTGTGCATCGCCGCGCCCTCCGCCGAATCGATCCGGCGCTTGAGCTCCCCCGGCAACACCGAGAGCACCGCGTTGGCCCGATCTGCACGCAGCGCCGTGTTCAGCGCGGCCTTGCCGGCGCAGTCGGAGAACCCGACGATGCGCCACCTCGTCTGGTCACCCTGGAGTCCGGTCAGGAATTGCTGCCAGTAGATCGTCGAGTGGAGGTTGGGCTTGATGGAGGAGCGACCGATGGCGAAGTTGGCGATGAGGACGCCTTTGCCCTCGCCGGGGATCGTCAGCTGGGGAAGGAACACCATCGGCCCGCTGCGCGCCGTCTCCTTCTCCCCTTTCATCCGGGACGGACAGTCCTGGGTCGAGACCCGCGCCGTGACGCAGCTGGCGTAGCGCTGAACCGGAGGACCTGCCGGCTCCTGCTCTTCGCTCTCGCACGACCCGCCGGAGGCACACGACGAACAGCAGGCGCGCTGGACCGCCGGCGTCGCGGTCGTGGTCTCCTGGCTCCCCCGCCAGCCATCGATCAGCCCGGCAACCGCCGCGTTCCCGGCGAGGCGCTGCAACTCCATGCCCGTCTTGCCCGCGCCGCCGGTCACGAGTTGGGGCACTGCACGACCGCGGGCCCGCGCCGCCAACCCACGCTGGATCCGCAGCGCCTCGTCACCGCCGCCGCGCCACGATGATCGGGATCCCCTGCGATGCGCCCGGGCCGGGTGGCGACCGGCCTGACGCCGGACAGCACTCGCCGCCATCGTCCGGAACCTATCCCGTGAGGAGGGCTCGGATCGGGTGGAACGGCGAAGTTTGCCCGTTCGGGCAACAGCCGCAGCTGCGAGCATGAGCCGGTGGAGCTCTATCCGGTGACCGATGCCTGGGACGGCGGTCTGCTCGACGTCGGCGACGGCCACCTCGTCCACTGGGAGGCGGCGGGGAACCCGGACGGGAAGCCGGCGGTGATCCTGCACGGTGGACCGGGCTCCGCGATGTCCTCGCGGGGACGGCGACTGTTCGACCCGGACCGCTACCTGATCGTCCAGTTCGACCAGCGGCAGTGCGGGCGCAGCCTGCCCCACGCCGCCGAGCTTGCTGTCGACCTGTCGACGAACACCACCGCCCACCTGATATCCGATATCGAGCGGCTGCGCCGGCACGTCGGCGTCGACCGGTGGCTGGTGTGGGGCGGGTCGTGGGGGACGACACTGGCCCTCGCCTACGCCGAGACCCATCCCGACCGGGTCAGCGAGATGGTGCTGGCGAGCGTCGGCGGCACGTCACGCACTGACGTGGACTGGATCACCCGGGCGATGGGCCGCGTGTTCCCCGAGCAGTGGAAGCGATTCCGCGACGCCGTCCCGGCCGCCGATCGCGATGGGGATCTCGCCGCCGCCTACGCCCGTCTCCTGCAGAGCCCGGACCCGGCCATCCACGAGCCGGCGGCCGCCGCGTGGTGCGCGTGGGAGGACACCCACGTCGCCACCGTTCCCGGCTACGAGCCCGACCCCCGCTACGAGGATCCCCGGTTCCGCCTGTGCTTCGCCCGCCTGGTCACCCACTACTGGAGCAACGCCGCCTTCCTCGAGGAGGGCGCGCTGCTGCGCGACGCCGGTCGGCTGGCCGGCATCCCGATCGTCATGGTCAACGGCCAGCTCGACATCAGCAGTCCCCTCGACACGGCGTGGTCGCTCGCCCAGGCGATCCCCGGGACCGAGCTGGTGGTCGTCCGTGACGAAGGTCACGGCGGATCAACGTCGACGTTCGAGGCCATCGTCGCCGCGACCGACCGCTTCGCCCGCTCCTAGCCGATAGGACTGGAGCTGATGGATGCGTCGGCCGCGGCTACGCGGCGCCGGCAGCGGGACGACCTCGTTCGCCACGTCGGCCGCGCGGGCGGCGCGGCCGAGATCTTCACGGAGGCGTCACGGCGGCTTCGTCGCCTCGTGCCCTTCGACGCTGCCGCCTGGGCGGCCACCGACCCGGCCACCGGTCTGCCGACGGCGCCGACGGTGGCCGACGGGCTCTCGATCACTGCGACGGAGTGCTCGGAGTACTGGCGGCGGGAGTTCGTCGTCGACGACGTCAACCGGTTCCGCGACCTCGCCCGGGCGCCGCTCCCGGCGGCCGCCCTGCAGGCGACCGTCGGCGACAGCGAACACGGCGCGCGGTACCGCCGTGGCGTGCGCCAGTTCGGCTTCGAGGACGAGCTGCGGGCGGTGTTCGTGGCCGGGGGAGCTCCGTGGGGGACGCTCACGCTCTGGCGCCGGGAAGATCAGCCGGCCTTCACCCCGGCGGAGACCGACCTCGTCGCGAGCCTCTCCGCACCGATCGGCGAGGCGCTCCGGTTCGGTGCCCGACCGCCCGACGACGTCGCCGGTCTCGTCCGCCACGACCCGCCGGGGCTGATGACGTTCGACCTCGCCGGCAACCTCATCTCGGCCGACGATCAGGCCGGCCGGTGGCTCGCCGAGCTTCCGTCCGAGCAGGCCCGAGAGTCCGACGACGGGATCGACATCCCGATCTGGATGCGCGTCCTGGTGATCCGGGCCGGCGCGGTCACCCACGGGGCGGGTGACGGGACCGCGCGAGCTCGGGCCCGTCTCGACCGGGGCCGGTGGCTCATCTGCCACGCCTCGTGCCTGCGCGATGACGAAGGCGATGTCACGAGCATCGTCGTTGCGGTCCATCCGGCCGCGCCGGCGGAGATCGCCCCGCTCATCGTCGCCGCCTACGACCTGTCGCGGCGGGAGGAAGAGATCACCCGTCTCGTGGCCCGCGGCCTCGGGACCGCCGACATCGCCGCCGGGCTGTTCCTCTCCGCGCACACCGTTCGCGACCACCTCAAGACGATCTTCCAGAAGGTCCGGGTGTCGAGCCGCGGCGAGCTCGTCGCCAAGCTGTTCGCCGACCACTACGAACCGGTGCACCTTGCCCACGGCCACGCCGTGTCCGAAATCCCCCTCACTTGAGGGAGTGCAGACCGCTCGAGCGGCAGATCATCGTGGGGGGATGGACGAGACAGCGGACCGTGATCGCGACGAGGCCGAGCTCCGCGAGATCCCACTGCGGATGATCGCGGCGTGGAACCGCGGCGACGACGAGGCCTTCGCCGCGCCGTTCAGCGACACCGCCGACTTCATCGCCTTCGAGGGGACACACCTGCACGGACGGGCCGAGATCCACGCGTTCCACCGCGAGCTGTTCGCCGCCGCCGTCCGCGGGACGAAACTGGAAGGGGGCGTGCGCTTCGTCCGGTTGCTCACGGCCGACCTGGCGGTCATCCACGCCTGGGCGCGCTACGCCACCCTTCCCGGTGCCGACCCGCCCGTGGCGGGACGCGAGTCGATGCAGCTGTTCGTCGTCATCAGGCGCGACGGTGAGTGGTTGGCCGAGGCGATGCAGAACTCCCGGCAGCTCACCCTCGACCAGCAGCAGATCCTCGACGAGGTCGTGCTCGGATCAGCCTGATCGTCAGGGCCTGCCGGCGTGGGGCACGTCGACACGGGCGGCGAGCAGACGGGCTTCGCGGGTGGTTCTGCGCTCGTGCTCGGCGAAGTTGGGGGCGGTGCAGAGGAACAGGGTGCGGCCGTCGTCGCCGCCGAGCATGCAGGCGAAGCACCCGACGTCGAGTCGGATCTCGTCCAGCTGCTCGCCGCCCTCGGCGAGCCGGACGGCCCGGTTGGCGATGGCGTCGGCGACCCAGGCCGCACCGTCGGCGTCGAGGCACATCCCGTCGGGAGCGAAGGCGAGCGCGCCGACCCGAGCCGACCCGTCGTCGCTCGCCGGCGGCGAACCGAGGGCCGCCCAGTCACGGCGGTCGCCCAGGGTGCCGTCGGCGTGGATGGAGAACGCGCTCAACCGGTTGCCGAACGACTCGGCGACGACGAGCGTCGATCCGTCCGGGGTGATCGCCGAGCCGTTGGGGAACCACAGCGGCTCGCTGGCGACCGACACGGTGCCGTCGGGGTCGACCTTGGAGAGCGGCGCCGGTCGTACCGTGGCCCCCCGCATCAGGTCGAACCCGAAGTTGCCGACGTACGCCGTGCCGTCCTCGGCGACGACCATGTCGTTGACGTGACCGGTGGCGACCGTGCCGAGGTCGGCGTGCTGCACGAGCTCGCCGGACGCCTCCTGGCGCAACACCTTGCGATCGATCATCGAGACGACCAACATCCGGCCGTCGGGCAGCCAGCCGAGGCCAGACGGCTGATTCGGCACGGCAGCGACCTCCTCGGGCTCGCTGCCCAGCACCACCCGAAGGACCCGGTGGGTGTAGAAGTCCGAGACGTAGAGCGCTCCGTCGTGCCAGCGCGGCCCCTCCAGGAACGACATCCCGTCGAGGACGACGGACAGCTCGTCTCCAACCATGCGCACCCCCGGGAACGTCGCCGACCGGCGCCGACCGTAGACCGACCGTGCCGGACACGACGAGGCCGAGTCGTGCCGCCTGTCGGGACCACGATTGCACTGACAGGGAACCGGGCCGGTGCGACGATCGTCTGATGGAGGTGGCCAGAGTCACGGTCGTCGTCGTCGCGCTCGTCTCCGGACTGACCGCGTGCGGATCGGGCGACACGACCCGTGACGTCGGCTCGCCGGCGACGACGGGACCGGCGCCAACCTGGACCGAACTGCCGCAGGGCCCGCTGAGCCCTCGGGCCGGCGCGGTCGGCGTGTGGACCGGCTCCGAGGTGCTGGTGATCGGTGGGGAGCCGGAGGCCTGGTGTCCGGCGACGGCCGACTGCACTCCTCCGGAGTTCGCCCCGCTCGCCGACGGAGCCGCGTACGACCCGGTCAGCCGGAGCTGGCGACGGATCGCCGACGCTCCGTTGACGTTCTCGTCCAACGCGTCGGCGGTCGCGGTCGGCGACGCCGTGTACGTCCTGGTCCGCGATGCCTCCTACCGGCCGGGAGGTGCCGGCGGGTTCCTCAGGTACGTGCCGGCAGACGACCGCTGGGAGGAGCTCCCCGCCCCGGCCGCGGACACGTCGTGGTACCAGTTGGCGAGCGCCGGCGGGCGGCTCGTCGCCTACCCGGGCTCGGCCGAGGCGGGCGACTTTCCTGACATGGTGTTCGACCCGGCGTCCGATACATGGCGGCGGCTGCCCGCCGATCCGCTGGCACCCTCGTTCGATCGCACCATGGTGGGCGTCGGCGACGACGTGTACCTGTTCGCCCACGATCTGGTCGAGAACCCTGGGTCCGAGCGGCCGTCGCTGACTCGCACCGCCCGACTGGACCTGACCACCGAGCAGTGGGAGCCGCGTGCCGACTCGGAGATCCTCGGCTCGGCGCCGTGGTTCGTCGAGGACGGGGTGTTGGTCAACCCCCGACTCGACCGGGCCGACGGTGGGGAGGTGAACAACTGGGGCCGGACCTACCCGGCCGGAGGCATGTACGACTCGACCACCGATGCGTGGCGGCCACTACCGAACCCGCCGCCCGGGGTGGACGTCGGCGGCTCCGGAGTCATCGGACGCACGCAGGCCTCGTTCTTCGACGACCACGGCGTGGTACTCGATCTGGTGACCGGACGGTGGGTCTCGATCCCTCGCCTGCCCGACGACACCGGCCGGTTCGAGACGAACCCGTTCAACCGGACCATCGTCACGGCCGGGACGGACCTGTTCGTGTTCGGCGGCGAGCTGTGGACTGACGACGCCGGCATCGTGTTGGACACCGGGTACGTGTGGCCCAGCCGGTCCGCGGACACGGGGACACCGACACCACCTACGACATCGACACCACCGAGCACATCGAGCAGCTCGCCACCACCGTCGACACGTCTGCCGACCCCGTCGACAGCCCCAATCGTCGTTGCCTCGCCGCCACCCACGTCTAGTCCGCCCGCGCCGCCGACGAGCGCGCCGGGCGACGGCGCGGCGGCGATCGACGGGCCGCTGCTCCGATCGCCGTTCGACGACGGGGACGCGATGGACGCCTTGATCTCGGGAACGCTCACGTTGGATCGGGACTGCCTGCTGCTCGGCGGCGACGACTCGCCCGTGCCCGTGGTGTGGCCCGCCGAGACCCGCTGGGAACCTGACCCGCCGTCCGTCCTGCTCGGCGACGGCCAACACCTCCCGCTCGGCGCCGACGTGATCGGAGGCGGCGGCTACCCGCCGGTACTCGTCGAACGTCGCGGCGATGTACCGCCGGTCGACCGTGGTCGGATCGCCGAGCAGGTTGTCGGCATCGACCAGATGAAGGGTCCGGTGGAGCCGGACCAAGGAATCCGTCCGCATGACGGCAGCATGTGCAGCGGGGTTGACAGAGATCGCACGTTCGACCGGTTCGCTGGAAGCCGGAACGTGGGTTCGGTGTAACACCCCTTGTGTTGAATGGTCGTCGTGGGAACAGATGTCCGTTCGCAGATCACGCCGGGGATCGACTCGGCGTTGATGGCCACCGGCTACGCGGTCGGGGACATTGCCGCCGAGATCGACTCGCTCGGCGCTCCCCAGCTCGAACTCTTGGTGCCGGCGCTGGCGCAGACGATCTCGCGGTTCGAAGCCGTCCGGCTGCAGGCATTGCGGGCCGCCGAACGGGCTCAGGTCGCCCTGCGCCGGGGGATGCGCTCCACCGCCGACTGGGCCGCCGCGGTCAGCGGCGACAAGCGCGGCGTCGCCCGAGGAGATTGTGAACTGGCCGGCCGGCTCGCCGCCCGCCCGGTGTTCGCCGAAGCGCTGGCGTCCGGCACGGTGTCCAAGGCCCAGGCCGCCGCGCTGGCCGACGCAGTCAGTCCGACCGCGTTCGAACAGCACGAGTTGTTGGACGACACCGCCGGGCTGTCGGTGAACGAGCTGGAGCGGCACGTCGCCCGGTTCAACCTGGACCGGCAACAGGCGCCGGAGCCGGTGGCAACGTCGGTGACGATCACGCCCACCACGACCGGGGTCAAGGCCGAGGTGGTGCTCGACGCGGTCGACGGCGAGTTCTTCACCACCGCCGTCGACGCCGCCACCCAGAGACTCACCTTCGAACCGGGCACCCCGTCGAGCCGACGGCGCGCCGCCGGGCTGGTCGCGGTGTGCCGCTACTTCTTGGACCACCACGCCGAGCTCACCCACCGCCTCGGCCGCCCCCACCTCGTCGCCGCCGTCCCCTGGAGCCTCCTGCGCGACGAGAACGCCAGTGGCAATGCGGTGCTCGGGTCGGGCGCGGTGATCGACGCCGCCACCGCCCGCCAACTCGCCTGCGACGCTTCCGTGTCCCGGCTCATCACCGGGCCGAACAGCGAACCCCTCGACATCGGCCGCGCTACCCGCAGCATTCCGGTGCCGATGGCCCGCCAGCTGATCACCGAGGACCACCACTGCCGCTGGCCCGGCTGCCAATCACCCGCCTGGTCGTGCGAAGGCCACCACGTCAAGTGGTGGCAGAGCCCGTACTGCGGCGAAACGAAGTTGTCGAACCTGATCCTGTTGTGTTGGCACCACCATCACCTCCTGCACAAGGACTGCGGCTGGCAACTCCGTTTGGACCCCGACACCCGCCGGCTCACCGTCCACTACCACGACCGTCAGATCGGCACCACCTACCCTCCGGGCCGACATCGACCACCCGAGCCGGTCCCCGCACCGGCGCGCCCGACAACCGCACCCGACGCAACCCCGCTTGCTCAGACGCGCCTGTTCGTTGACGCCCCTACCGCAAATACATCCGTCGTTGGGACGGCGGTTCACTCATTGGCAACGGCGAGGAGGACGTCGGCGTGGCACGGTTCGTCGAGGGGGCAGTAGCAGGCGAGGTCCCGTCCGCGGAGCTCATTCCTGACGTCCTCGACCGTGACCGCCAGCCGTCCGGCGACAAGGTCGTCGCGGTACCGACGAACCGCCTCCGGCCGCCCGAGCCCCAAGGGATGCGGGTTGCCCCACTTCGTCGGCCGCGTCACCACGACCACGCCCGCCGGAAGGCGGGCTCCCTTGCGACGAGATCGTTGGAACCGCTGCGGCACGTTCGCCTCCAGCGTCCCAGAACGGTCAAGCGTCGATCACGGAGCGTGAGGAGTCGCGCGAACGATGCGGCTCCACGGTCCGGCACCGACGACGTTCTTGGCGGCGAGTCGGAACCGGTACTGGGTGCCGTTGGCCAGTCGAGAGACGACCACGCTCCGCCTCGTCGAGACGCCGTCCCTGACGGTCGTCCACTTCCTCCCGTTGACCGATCGTTGGATGACGTAGTCGGTGATCCGTGCCCCGCGGTTCGATCGGGGGGCGTTCCAGGTCAGCTTGACCTGTCGGGAGCCAACGCCTCGCGCCGGCGACGTGGCGGCCGTCAGTCGGATCGGTGCGGTCGGCTTCCACCTCGGTGTCGCTGCGACGGTCGCGCTCCAGGGACCGAGCCCGAGGGCGTTCCTGGCCGCGACCCGGAACCGATATGGGGTTCCGTTGGCGAGCCTGGTCACCTTGAAGGCCCGGGCCGTCGAGACCCCATCGCCGATCGTGGTCCAGGTCGTTCCGTTGCGGGACCGTTGGATCGCGTAGTCGGTGATCGGTGAACCACCAGTGGATCCCGGCGCGCTCCACGACAGCCGAACCTGTCCCGAGCGCACGGCGGCTGCTGGCGCCACCGTGCGCCTCAGTCCTGTCGCGGCCGTGGGCGCGGCAACCAGTGGTGTGACGTGAAGCAGCTTGTCCGGGTCACCACAGCACTCCGACAACATGCCTTTGGTGGTGTCGCCATCCATCGCCGCCCACACCTGCGCCGGCGTCGCGGTCGGGCTCCGCTGGAGAATGAGGGCGGCAGCGCCGGCGACGGCCGGTGCCGCCATCGACGTCCCGGACTTCGCGGCGGTGCCCGTGTCGGACTGGTAGCTCGCCGACGTGATGTTGACGCCGGGGGCGAAGAGGTCGTTGCACGCCCCGTAGTTGGAGAAGCTGGCGTTGTCGTCGGCGCTCGTCGACGCCGCCACCGTGATCGCGGCCGGAACCCGGGCCGGGCTCTGATTGCACGACGGCGCGGCATCGTTGCCGGCGGAGACGACGACGGTGATGCCGTCGTTGATCAGCGCGGTCACCGCCGCATCGAACACTGCCGACGGACTGCCACCCAGGCTCATGTTGACCACGGCGGGCTGACCGACCGCATGGTCGGCGACCACCCAGTTGATCCCCGCGATGATGATCGAGGTCGCGGTGCTCCCCGAGCAGGCGAACACCTTCACCGGGACGATCGTCGCCGACTTGGCAACTCCCCACGTCGCCCCGCCGACGGTTCCCGAGACGTGCGTGCCGTGCCCCTGACAGTCGAGGTACTGGGTGCCGTCTCCGAAATCCCAATAGGCGCCTCGAGTGATGCGCCCGCCGAAGTCGACATGGGTGGGACGGATCCCCGTGTCGATCACGTAGACGGTGACGCCGGCTCCGGTGTCCCGGTACGAGTACTTCGTGTTGAGCGGCAGGTTGCGCTGATCGATCCGGTCCAGGTTCCAGGGCGCGTCATCCTGCATTCCCGACAGCGTGATCTGCTGGTCGGGCTCGACCGCCACCACCCCGTCCCGCTCCCGCAAGGACTCGGCCGACGCCGCGTCGAGTGCGGCGGAGAACCCGACTACTGCACCATCCCACGTGTCGGTGACGATTGCGCCGTCCGCCGACACCTCATCCACCACGTCGGCCAGCACATCGCCGTCGTCGACCTGCACGACGTACCGCTCGAGTCCGTGCGTCGCCGCGACCGTGACCGCATCGGACGAGCCGAGGATGGCGTTGCCGTCTCTGTCGAGCCTCGGCGCGTCGCCCTCGCCGGAACCCGGCGGCGCGCCCGACGCCACCGCTCCGCCGAGACAGAAAAATGGGGTCGCCAAAACCAGAAGAAGCCAATTCGCCCGCCGCATGCGGCGGCACGCTAGAGCAAACGCTGCCGCCGATCCAAACCCGGACGAACCCTCAGTCGGCCGCGACGCTTGTGACGATGGCCGTGCCGACCTCGACCGTGCGGCTGACGGTGCACAGACGGTCGTGGGACACCTTCACCGCACCCGGCAGCACCTCCCGGGCGGTGTCGCCGTCGGGTCCGTCGGGGAAGGCGACGTGGAACGTCACCTCGATGTCGGTGAGCCCGTTGCCATGCTCGTCGCGAACCTTGTTGGCGTGCACGTCGACGACGAACGACTCCGGCTCGGCGCGGCGGGAGGTCAGGGCGTCCACGTCGAGCGCCGTGCACCCGCCGATCGCGGCGAGAAGCAGCTCGATGGGGGTGAACAGGTCGTAGTCGTCGGCGCCGGTAGCGAACGGGAGCCGTCCGCCCCGCTCGTTCACCGCGGTGAACCGGCCCAGGGCGGTGCGTTCCACGCGCAGGGCGCGCGGCGAGGGAGGTGAGGGCATCTCCCCACGTTGCCAGAGCCGGCGCGGTCAGTCGGCCGCGCCGGACAACCGCATCCGCGACATCCGCCAGTTGGCGATGGCGAGGGCGACGGCGGTGACGATCACCAGCCGCACGACCGCCCCGCCACCGCTCGGGATGCCGCTGCGCTCGAGACGGCTGGGCGCGTCGTCGATCCACGCCACGAAGATCGCCCGCGACTCCCACATCGGCGACAGCTGGGCGATCCCGGTGAGCACGGCGCCGAGCAACCGCTCGATGAGGAAGACGAACGCCAGCGACCACACCGCGGTCCGGCGGGTGATGCAGCCGATGGCGATGAAGATCGCCACGTAGGTCACGCAGCCGACCGCGGCGGCGACGAACGCGGGGGCGGCGTCGGCAGGAACGCCGGCGACGACGGCGGCGAGCGCGCACGCCGGTGCGATCGTGAGCAACGCGATGATGGAGCCGCCGACCCACCGCCCGAGCACGATCTGCCAGATCGGCACGGGCGACAGCCACGTGAAGTGGAATGTCCCCGCCCGCACCTCGGCGCCGAGCACGGCGTCGCCGATGACCAGAGCGGCGATCGGCATCACCAGGCTGAAGATCCCCTCGGCGGCGACGTTGGCGAACGCCCGCTCGGCGGGCTCGTCGACGGCGTGCGTGAGCAGCCCGAACAGGAGCGCCCCGGCGCACGGCAGGAGGATCGTCGCCCACCGCTTGGGCGGGAAGCACGAGCGCAGCGTGTAGCCGACGATCGCGCCGAACCGCGAGCGGGGCCGGGCCAGGTTCGCCGGCGCGGTCATCGGAGCACCCTGTACCAATGCGAGCGAGTGAGCGCCAGCGAGCGAGCGGCCAGCAACTGCGCGGGCAGCATGCGGTGTGGCCGGGGAACGCCATCGACGGTCATCGCACCAACTCCCGGAACAGACTCTCGAGGGAGTCGTCGAGCGCCCGCACCTCGGTGAGCCGCACCTCGACGTCGCGGGCGACGCGCGGCAGGGCGGTGGCCAGCTCGCGAGCCTGGTCGGTCTGGATGACGAGCCCGTCGCGAGCCCGGTCGAACGTCACGCCGGCCACCGACCCCAGCCCGACCAGCGAGCCGGCCAGCCGGCGCCCGTCGTCGGCCCGGACGAGCACGTGGCGAGGACGGTCGTCCATGGCGTCGCGGATCGCCCGGTGGTCGCCGGCGGCGGCGAGGCGACCGTGGATCAGCACGATCACCCGCTCGGACATCCGCTCGACCTCGTTGAGCACGTGCGAGCTGACGATCACGGTGCGCCCTTCGGCGCCGAGTCGCTTGAACAGGGCGATCAGGTGGAGCCGCTGCACCGGGTCGGCCCCGTTGAGCGGCTCGTCGAGCACCAGCACCGGCGGGTCGGTGACGAGCGCCGAGGCCACCTTCGTGCGCTGCCGCATGCCCTTGCTGAACCCGTCGACGCGCCGGTCGGCGGCGTCGAGCATCTCGACGATGCCCAGCGCGCGGTCGGGCGCCTCGCGGTCGACGACCCCGTGGAGGTCCGCGACGTAGCGCACGAACTGGCGGGCGGTGAGCGCCGCCGGCACGGCCTCGTCCTCGGGCACCAGCGCCACCCGGCCGTGCACCCGGCGGTCCCTCCGGGGGTCCATCCCTTCGATCGACACCGCTCCCTGGTTGACGCCGAGCAGGCCGGTCATCGACCGCATCAGGGTGGTCTTGCCGGCCCCATTGGGCCCGAGCAGGCCGGTGACACCGGGGCCGAACGAGCAGCTCAACTCGGACAGTGCGACCTTGGGTCCGAACCAGATCGAGACGTCGGTGACCTCGACGGTCGCGTCGGAGACGAAGGCGGGGTCCGACGCGGCCGGCGCGGGCGGAGGCCAGGGCGCGCTGCTCATTTCTCGACCCACCGGTACCGGCTGACCAGGACCACCCCGGCGACGACGACGACGGCCGTGTAGGCGAGCGCGGCGAGCAGACCGCCGTACTCGACTCCGCTGAGCGGCGACCCGGACTCGGGCTCGCCGAGGAAGATGATGTCGCGCAGGTACAGCGGCAGGGCGAGCACGTTGATCAGGGCCGCCGGTGAGCCCTCGTCGTCGAACCCGCCGTCGTCGCCGACGAGCACCCCCGACGTGATCGACGTGACGAGGAGCAGCCCGATGATCGCCGCTCCGGCCACGATGCGCCGCTCGGTCAGCGAGGCGACGGCGAGGCCGACGACGGTGTAGAACAGCGCGAGCAGGGCGACGGCGACCGGCACCTTCCAGAGCACGTCCAGGTTGTCTTGCACGTAGTCGAGGGCGCTGTCGCTGACCAGCATGTTGCCCACGAACAGCACCACCTGGGGCAGGAACGAGAAGGCGAACAGGATGGTGAAGATCGCCCCCACCTTGGCGAGCACGTAGTCGATCCCGGTCAGCGGGCGGGCGAACATCAGGGGTAGGACGTGCTGGCGCCGGTCCGGGCACAGGACGTCCGGCGCGACCAGCGCGACGAAGAGGAGCAGCGTCGACGAGACCCCGACGTACTCGTGGTAGGTGATGATCTCGACCCGGTCGATGGCCTCGTTGCGGGTGACGTAGCCGACGCCGACGTTGACGATCGCCGGGATCGTGGCGATGCCGAGCAGGACGAACGGCGCCACCTTCTGGCGCCACGACCGGCGGAGGCCGAGAGCGCGGCGGATCGACGCCTTGTACAGGGCGAAGGTCGCCGCTTCCCGCCCGCCCCGCGCCCCCTCGTAGGGGCGGTAGCCGCGGTCGTAGACCGCCCCGAGGCCGGAGCTCACCTCTGCTCCCCGGCGTGACGGAGGAACACCTCGTCGAGCGACGTCAGCCGGGACGTCAGCCGGTACAGCGGCAGGCCGAGGTCGGCGATCGTGTCCCGCAGCAGGTCGAGATCGTGGTCGCCGCTGACCGTGACATCGACCACGCCATCGGTGGTGGTCGCGGTCAGGGCGGCGTCGGCGAGGCCACGGACGAGCTTGTCGCCCTCGGTGCCGACGTCCACGGTGACCACCCCCGTGCGCTCGAGGAGCGAGTCGGTCGGCCCGGACACGACCAGCCGGCCGGCGTCGATCATCACCACGTGGTCACACACCTGCTGGACGTCGTCGAGCAGGTGGGTCGCCATCAGCACCGAGATCCCGAACGTGCCCAGCCGGCCGACGAGGGCGAGCATCTCCTCCCGCCCGAGCGGGTCGAGCCCGGCCGTGGGCTCGTCGAGCAGCACCAGCTCGGGGTCGCCGACGAGCGCCTGGGCGAGCTTGGTGCGCTGCCGCATGCCGGTGGAGAACCCGCTGATCGGCCGGAACCGGGCCTCGTCGAGCCCGACGAGGTCGAGGATGTCCGACGCCCGCTGGCGCGCTGCCCGCGCTGGCAACCCGCTCAGCTCGCCGAAGGTCGACACCACGTCGGCGGCGGTCTGGTCGAGCGGCAGGCAGTCGTGCTCGGGCATGTATCCGAGACGGGAGCGCACGCCGATCGGGTCGGCGGCGACGTCGATGCCGCAGACCTCGACGCTCCCCTGGGTCGGGTGGGCAAGCCCGAGCAGCAGCCGGAACGTGGTGGTCTTCCCGGCCCCGTTGGCCCCGACGAGCCCGATGCGGCCGCGCGGCACCTCGACGCTGAGATCGTCGAGCGCCGTCACAGCCGGATACCGCTTCGTCAGGTGGTCGACGCGCAGAAGGGGACCGTCATCCAGTGGATCCACCGGCGGCAAGCATGACAGATCCGGTGGTGAGCCGCCCATCGGGGTAACTCCCCAAACTGGGTCAGGGGTCGCCCCGAGGCGCCGTCATGCTGACACCCCCTCCGTACGATCGGGGAGGTGCCGATCCACGCCACGCCGGTCGCCTACGGGGCCGCCGCCCTCGACGCGCTGGCGGTCGCCGTGCGCGCCGCCAAGGGTGGCGACCCGCTGGCGCCCGTGACGGTGATCGTGCCGACCAACACGGCCGGCGTGATGGCCCGGCGGGCGCTCGGCCGCCGCGGCGGGGCCGCCGCCCTCGACGTGCTCACGCTGTATCGCCTGGCCGAGCTGCTCGGCTCGCCGTCGCTCCTCGACGAGGATCGCAAGCCGGTGTCGACGCCCGTCGTCGACCTCGCCGTCAAGCAGGTCCTGCGCACGTCCCCCGGCCGCTTCCGTCGGGTGGCCGACCATCCGTCCACGGTCGTCGCCCTGCGCGACCTGTACCGCGAGGTGCGGGTGGCCGGGCCGGCCGCGCTCGCCGCTCTCGGTCGCTCCGGTCGCGGCCGCGAGCCGGGGCGCATCCTGGCCGACGTCGAGGGCCTCCTGTCGCCCGCCTGGTACGACGAAGGCGATCTGATGGTGCGCGCCACGGCTCGCGCTCACGCCGGCCTTCCGGCCCGGCTCTCCCGAGTGGTCGTCCAGCTCCCCGAGCGGCTGCGCCCGCTCGACGTCGAGCTGCTGCGCGCCCTCGGCGATGCAGGGTCGGTCGAGCTCGTCACCGCCCTCACCGGCGACCCCGATGCCGACGCGGCGGCGGTCGCAACCGTGCACGCCCTCACCGACGCCGACGACGCCGACGACGCCTCCGCGCCGCCGCCGGCCGTCGCCGTGTCCGGGCCGGTCGACGTCGTGTCGACCACCGACGCCGACGACGAGGTCCGCGTCGCCGTGCGCACGATCCTCGACGCGGCCCGGGCGGGGACGCCGTTCGATCGCATGGCCGTCCTGTGGCCGGTCGACCGGCCCTACGCCCGGATCGTGCAGCACCACCTGACGGCGGCGGAGATCCCGTGGAACGGCCGTCCGGGCACCGAGACCGGCGAGCGGGTCGTCCCCCGGCTCCTCGCCGAACTGCTCGACCTCGATCGCCGCGGCCTGCGCCGGGCCGAGCTGATGGCGTTGCTCGGCGACGTGCCCGCCCGCGTGCCCGGCGGCGGCCGCGCACCGACGGCCCGGTGGGAGCAGATCGGACGTCGCGCCGGCGTCGTGCGCGACGAGGACTGGGACATCCGGCTCCCGGCGTTCATCGCCGAGACCGGGTCGGGGAGCATGGCCGAGCGGGCCGAGGAGCTGCTCGCCTTCGTCGGCGACCTGCGGACGTCGCTCGGCGACCGCGGCGCCGTGCGCACGTGGAGCGCGTGGGTCGACTGGTCGTACGAGCAGCTCGAGCGGTGGATCGGTGCGCGCACGCTGGCGGGCTTCGGTCACGCCGACGGACTCGACGACGAGCACGAGGCGTACCAGAGGACACAGAAGGTGCTCGACCGCCTTCGCCACCTCGACTCGATCGGCCCGCCCGTCGACCGGGCGGAGTTCCGGGCGACGTTCGTCGCCGAGCTCGACCTCACCCCGGCCCGGCGCGGCACCGTCGGCGACGGCGTGCACGTCGGCGCCCTCACCGGTGCCGGCGGACTCGACGTCGACCTCGTCGTCGTGCTCGGCGCCGTCGAGGGACTCCTGCCGCCGCTGCCGGCGGCCGACCCACTGCTCGGTGACGATGACCGCGAGGCGGCCGGTCTGGCCGGCTCGGTGGAGCGGGCCGCCGTCGCCCACCGGCGTTTCATCGCCGCCGTCGCGACGACGCCCAGTGTGGTCGTCACGGTGCCGCGGGGGGACCTGCGCACCGGCGCGGTGTACCGGCCGACCCGCTGGCTCGACGCCGCTCGGGTCCGACGGATCACGGAGCGGTCGATCGACTCCCACGTCCACGGCGTGGCCTCGTCTGAGTTCCCGGTCACCCCGACCGAGCATCGGGTCCGGGAGCTGTGGACGCGCGTCCGCGGCGGCGACGACATCCGCCACCATGCCCTGTTCGCCGCCGACCGCGTCTTCGCCCGGGCCGTGAGGCTGCGCGACGCCCGCGCCGGCGACGCCTTCACCGAGTACGACGGCGACCTGTCGAGCCGGCCGCCGGCGGCGATCGTGGGTCCGATCGCGCCGACCCGGATCGAGGCGTGGGCGGCGTGCCCGCACGCCTACTTCGTCCGCTATGTGCTCGGGGTGCGCCCGGTCGACGAGCCCGACGACATCGTCTCGGTCACCCCGCTCGACCGGGGCACGGCCCTCCACGAGGCCGTCCACCGGCTCCATCTGGCCGTGCTCACCGGTGCCGTCTCACCGCCCGGACCCTCCGGGTGGACGGTCGAGCACGCCGACGAGCTCGACCGGTTCGGCAACGAGGTCGCCGACGAGCTCGAGGCCGCCGGACGCACCGGCCGCCGGGCGTTCTGGTCGGTCGAGCGGCCGGCGATGCTCCGTGAGCTGGCCCGGTGGATCGTCGAGGACCGGGCCCAGTGGGCCGGGCGCTCGCTCGTCCTCTCGGAGGCCAGCTTCGGCCGCGACGAGACCACTCCCGTGGAGGTCATGCTCGCCGACGGCCGCCGCGTCTCCTTCCAGGGCCAGCTCGACCGGGTCGACCGGCTGCCCGACGGCACGCTCGTGGTGATCGATCACAAGACCGGTAGCGCCACCAGCTACCGCGGGTTCACCGACGACGACCCGACCGTCGGCGGCACCCGGTTCCAGCTCCCGGTGTATGCCGCCGCCACCCGCGCCCTGCTCGGCGAGCCGCACACCCCGGTGCGCGCCGAGTACGGCTTCTTCGCCAAGGGGAACTTCCAGCGGCACGGGATCACGATCGACGAGCGCACGTGGCCCCGGGTCGATGCCGACCTGGCGCGAGTGCTCGACGGCATCGAGGGCGGCGTGTTCCCGGCCCGGCCCGACCTGCCCGGGTACCAGCACTTCATCTCCTGCGAGTACTGCCAGCCCGACCACCTCGGCACCGGGGAGCGCTGGCCGGAGTGGGAGCGCAAGCGCCACGACGAACGGCTCGCCCGCTGGTTCGCGGTGGAGCCGGCGTCGTGACCCAGCTCGAGCTCGACCTCGTTCCTGCATCTGATCGCGCCCCCAGAGGGGCGGAGAGAGATGCAAGAACCGCAGCGCCGCCGCCGGATCAGGCCGAACGCGACCGCATCCGCATCGACACCGGGTCCACGTTGTTCGTCGAGGCCGGCGCCGGCGCGGGCAAGACCCGGGCGCTGGTCGAGCGGGTCCTCACGCTCGTGGACGAGGGCGTGCCGATCGAGGCCATCGCCGCGATCACCTTCACCGAGAAGGCCGCCGGCGAGCTGCGCCACCGCATCCGGGAGGCGCTCGCTGCCGACCTGGACGCGGGCGCCCGGCAGGCGGCCCTCGACGGGCTCGACGGGGCCGCCATCGGCACGCTCCACGCCTTCGCTCGCCGGCTCCTGTTCGAGTTCCCGGTGGAGGCCGGGCTGCCTCCCGGGTTCACCGTGCTCGACGAGCTGGAGAGCCAGCTCGCCCTCGGCGAACGGTGGGAGGACCTGCTCGACGAGCTCCTCGACGACCCCCGCCGGGAGATCGGTCCCGGCCTGGATGCGGCCGGGTTCGTCCAGCTCTGCCAGTGGGAGAAGTTCACCGTGGTCCGCGGTCTGTTCCGCGTCGTTCAGGACTTCCAGGCGAACTGGGACCTCGTCGAGAAGCTGGTCGACCCCGTCGCGCCTCGTCTCCCGGAGATCGGTGCCCCCGATCTCGCCGAGCGGGCCCGGGTGATCGCCGGCACCGCGGTTCCGCCCGACGACCGGCAGGCCACCGTGCTCGAGGCGGTGCGGCGCGCCGCCGCCGACCTGGCTCCGGCGGACGACGTGGGGAGCACGTTGGAGGGACTGGAGAAGCTGCGAGCAGCCCTCGCCCCGACGGCGGGCAACCGGCAGAACTGGCGCGTCCTCGGCGGCGAGGCCCTCGATCGGCTCCGCGCCGACCAGGCTGCGCTCCGCGAGGAGATCGACGACCGCCTCGCCGACTGGCGCGAGTACCGCCGGCTCGTCGTCGGCGCCGTCGCGGCCCGGTTCGTGCTCGACGGCGCCCGCCATCGCTCCGTCGCCGGCACGCTCGAGTTCCACGACCTGCTCGTGCTCGCCCGTCGCCTGCTCACCGACGACCCCGCGGCCCGTCGCGCCCTCCACCACCGCTACCAGCGGGTTCTGCTCGACGAGTTCCAGGACACCGACCCGATCCAGCTCGACCTGGCGATCCTGCTCACGTCGTCGCCCGACGCCGACCCGGCGACGGAGCTCAGGCCGCTGCCCGGCCGGTTGTTCGTGGTCGGCGATCCCAAGCAGTCGATCTACCGCTTCCGCCGGGCCGACATCGCGATGTACCTCCGCGCCGGCGACCGGATCGGCGCCGCCCGCGCCGTCCTCACGGCCAACTTCCGGTCCAGCGCCGCCGTCATCGAGTGGGTCAACGGCGTGTTCGCCGACGTGATCACGGCCCAGCCCGACGTGCAGCCGGCGTTTGTCCCGCTCGACACCTGCCGCGAGGGGCCGCGGGCCCACGGCACCGTCACCGTGCTCGGCGCCGAGCCGCACGACAACTCGGCCGGGGACGTCTCGGCCCAGGTGTTGCGCGAACGCGAGGCAACGGACGTGGCCCGGACCGTGGCGGCGGCTCTCGCCGAGCAGTGGCCCGTGGCCGACGGCGACGGTGGGCTCCGCGCCTGCCGGGCCGACGACATCGCCGTCCTGCTCCCCGCCCGCACCTCGCTACCGATGCTCGAGGCCGCGCTCACCGACCTCGGCGTCCCGTTCCGCGCCGAGAACTCCTCCGTCGTCTACGTCGCGCCGGAGATCCGCCATCTCCTGCTCACCCTGCGCGCCGCCGCCGACTCGACCGACGAGCTCGCGCTCGTCGCCGCCCTGCGCACACCGCTGTACGGGTGCAGCGACGTCGAGCTCTACGACTGGAAGACCGCCGGCGGTCGGTGGAACCTGTTCGCCGACCCGCCCGACGATCTCACCGGCGGGCCGGTTGCCGAGGCGATCGCCCACGTGGCGTCGATCGCCCGGCGGGTGGGCCGGGCCGCCCCGGCCGAACTGCTCGACGCGATCGTCGAGGAGCGGCGGGTGATCGAAACCGCGCTGGCCGGTGCCGACGCCCGCGACGTGTGGCGCCGGGTCCGGTACGTGGTCGACCAAGCGCGGGCGTGGACCGACGCCGGCGGCAGGGGCGTGCGCCGCTACCTGCGGTGGGCGTCGTTCCAGGCCGGTGAGGGGCGGGCGAGCGACACGGTCCTGCCCGAGCGCGACCACGACGCCGTGCGCATCATGACGGTTCACGCGGCCAAGGGGCTGGAGTTCCCGATCACGGTCCTCGCCGGGATGACGACGCAGCAGCACGCGCGGACGACGATGTCGGTGGTCTGGCTCCGGCCCCCCGGGGCCCGGGGCGAGGACACCGCGCCGTCGACCGGCTGGGCCCTCGTCGATCGCAAGAGCGAGCTGTTCGAGCAGTACCAGCCGCTCGACGAGCAGATGGGCGACGCCGAACGCCGCCGGCTGCTCTACGTCGCCTGTACCAGAGCGGTCGACCACCTCGTGGTGTCGCTGCACCGCAAGCCGGAGAAGACCGACGACGGCACCGCCAAGTCGACCAGCGCGACCGTGCTGACCGAAGCGGGCGCGACCGGACACGGCGCTCGGCGCCCGACCTCGCCGCCCCTCCCCCTCGCTCGGCCGACGTCGGCCGCACCCGAGCTCCCGTGGGCGGACGCCGATCTGTGGGCCCAAGAGCGGACCCGGGCGATCGCCCAGGCGTCGATCCGCTCGACCATCAGCGCCACGGGGGTAGCGCTCGCCGCACCGGTCGACGACGCCGGGCTGGCCAAGGATCCGGTCGACCTCGACCTCCCGCCGTGGCAGCGGGGCCGCTACGGCACTGCCATCGGTCGCGCCGTGCACGCCGTCCTCCAGGACGCCCACCTTGCGACCGGCGACGACATCGAACGCCTGGCCGTCGCCCAGTGCGCGGCGGAGGGCATCTTCGGCTTCGAGTCACAGGTGGCCGCGCTCAGCCGCTCGGCGCTGGCCGCCTCCGTCGTCCGCCAGGCCGCCGACGGCGCGCCGCACTGGCGCGAGCTGCTCGTCGTGGCCGAGGTCGGGGCAACGGTCCTGGAGGGCTACGTCGACCTGCTCGTCCGCACCGACCGCGGGCTGGTCATCGTCGACTACAAGACCGATCAATGGCGAACGGGCGTCGACCGCGACGAGCGGCTGGCCCGCTACCGGCGCCAGCTCGCCGCCTACGGCCTGGCGCTCGAGCGCCTGCTCGACGAGCCGATCGTCGGTGGGATCCTCGTCCACTGCCGCCCCGACGGCCCGGCCGAGGAGATCCCGGTCGCCGACTGGGCGGGCGCCCTCACCGCCCTGCGGCGGTCATTCGGGCTGGCGGGCGCGGGGACCGCTCCGTAGCACGGCCCGGACTTCGCGGGGCTCGGTCATCGTGCGGGTGAGCGAACCGATCCCCCAACCGATCCCGGTGAGCAGCCAACGCAGCGCCACGAGGGCGAACACGGCGGCCAACGCGACACCGAGCGGGAGGAGGATCGCACGGAGCAGACGACGGTTCGCATCGGTCAGCGGCGTCAACACGCCGGACTCGACCGACGACCCGTCGGGGAGCAGGGTGCGGATGGGGTCCTCGAGCACCGGGCACTCGACGTCCCGCTCCGCTGCGCCGATGACCTCGTCGCCCCCGAACAACGGCTCGGCGGCGCGCACCTTCGACGTGAGGACGGCCGTCGCCGGATCCAGGCTCGCCCCGACCAGGTACTGCGTGCCGGGCTCCAGGTACTTCGTGTCGATCCCGAAGCGGACGTCGACCACCCCGGCATAGGAGTACCGCCCCATGTCGCCAGCGCGGACCTGGTCGACCTGGAAGCGGCCGGTCCTGAAGTCGGTCGCCTGCAGCGTCCCGAGGAACACGACGTCAGGCAGCACGGGGGCCGTGCAGCCGGCCGGGACGGGGACCGGCCACTGTCGGGTCGAGTCACCGGCTGGGGCGGGTGGGTCGTCCTGGGCCTGGGCCGGCGCGGGCCCGAGCAGCGCGAGCCAGCCGACGGACGCGAGAGCGGCGATCGTCACTGGCCGGCGGGGCACCCGCACAGGCTAAGGCGCGGTGGTGCCCGCACCCCGTCAACACATACTGATGGCCGTGCCACGGCAACGTCACCACCCGGGCCTGTGGGACGGCGGCTACGGCGAGGTCACCGTGCGAAGGGTCCAACCGTACGAGGCGCGCAAGGACTACCGCTGCCCCGGCTGCCACAACGTGATCCCGGCCGGAGTCGGCCACTACGTGGCGGTTCCGGAGCTCGCCCCGGAGCTGCGCCGGCACTGGCACCGCGGCTGCTGGGAGCGCCGATCGAGGTGAGGTCTCTCCATCACATCGTCACGGCCTCTCCATGACTCGCCGGACGCGTCGGAGCAGGCTCGACGGCGATGTCGACTGCCGTCTCGGTCAGCGCCCTCGCCGACGAAGTGCGAGCTACGGATGCCCGCCTCGTCGCGATCGAGGCCCAGCTCAGCCAGCTGTTGGAGATGACCGCCGAGGAGCAGGACCGGATGAAGGCCCGGTTCAAGCTGCTCGCCGCCAGCACCAAGGGCTTCTCGCTCGCCTACATGCTCGAAACGATCCTCTTCTACCTCGAGCGTGAGTTCGGCGACTGAGCGTTCAGAACGCCGCCTCGATGACCTCGATCTCGATGCCGGTGACGGCGACGACGTCGAAGCGGACGTCGACGCCGTGCACGCCGGTCGTCGCCAGCCACTCGGCGGCGAGCCGGCGGAGCCGCTGCTGCTTGACCCGCCCGACGGCTGCGGCCGGGCCCCCGTAGGCGTCGTTGCGGCGGGACTTCACCTCACAGATGACGAGCAGGCGGCCGCGGCGGGCGACCAGGTCGACTTCGCCGCTCGGACACCGCCAGTTGCGCGCGACGAGCTCGAAGCCGTGGTCGCGGTACCACGCTGCGGCCAGTTCCTCACCCTGATGGCCACGTTCCAGATGGGCCGACGGCATGACTGCTCCCCTCGTCCGTCGTGGGAACGGGGAGCGCGCGCGGCGCTCGATCTGGCGTTGAGGTCCTAGAAGTCGCGCTTCTCGCGGATCTTGGCCGCCTTGCCGGTGCGGCCACGGAGGTAGTACAGCTTCGCCCGGCGGACGTCGCCTCGCCTGACGACCTCGATCTTGGTGACCGTCGGGGTGTGCAGCGGGAACGTGCGCTCGACCCCGACGCCGTAGCTCAGTTTGCGCACGGTGTAGGTCTCCTGCAGCCCACTGCCCTGGCGGCCGATCACGTTGCCCTGGAAGATCTGGACCCGCTCCTTGTTGCCCTCGACCACCCGCACGTGGACCTTGACCTCGTCGCCGGGGGCGAAGTCGGGCACGTCGTCGCGCAGGGACTCGTTGTCGATCAGGTCAGTGGCTTTCATCGCAGGTCCTTCGGAGCCAAGGGCTCAGGAAGGATACGGGACCGGCGGGAACTCTTCCAACAGCGCGATCTCCTCGTCGCTGAGCCCGCCCCGAGCTTCGATCAGGTCCGGCCGGAACAGCAGCGTGCGGTACACCGCCTGGGCGTGGCACCACCTCGCGATACGCCCGTGGTCGCCGCCGCGCAGCACCTCGGGCACCGCCCAACCCCGGAACTCCGCCGGGCGGGTGAACTGGGGCTCCTCCAGCAGGCCGCGCCGCCCGAAGCTCTCCGTGACCGGGCTGACCTCGTTGCCCATCACGCCCGGGACGAGGCGGGTGACCGCCTCGATCACCAGGCACGCCGCCACCTCGCCGCCGGCGAGCACGACGTCGCCGACGCTCAGTTCGCTGTCGACGAGGTGCTGGCGGATGCGGTGGTCGACCCCCTCGTAGCGCCCGCACAACAGGCTGAAGCCGTCCGTCGCCGCGAGCTCCTGCGCCCACTGCTGATCGAAGCGCCGCCCGCCGGGACCGAGCAGGAGCAGCGGCCGGGGCGGGTCGTTCTGCTCGACCGAGGCGAACACCGGCTCTGGACGCATCAGCATCCCGGCCCCGCCGCCGAACGGGCTGTCGTCGACGGTGCGGTGCACGTCGGTCGTGTGCTCCCGGAGGTCGTGGGTCCGGAGGTCGAGCAGCCCGGCCTCGCGTGCCTTGCCGAGCAGGCTGGCGCAGCAGAACGAGTCGACGACGTCGGGGAAGATGCTGAACACGTCGATCCTCACGACGCCGGCTCCCCCGCGACCTCGAACAGCCCCGCCGGCGGATCGATCACGATCCGGCCCGGGGCGCGGTCGACGACGAAGACGACCGGCACCAGCGCACCGGAGTCCAGCTCGAGCAGGTCGGACGCCGGGTTGGCGACGACGGCGACGCAGGTGCCCCGACGGGTGCCGTCGGTCTCGACGACGTCGGATCCGATGAGCTCGTGGACCCACAGTTCCTCGGGATCGTCGAGCGGCTCGGCGTACACCGGGACGTTGGTGTAGCGCTGGGCGGTCGTCCGGTCGGCGACCTCCTCGAACTGGACGAGCCATCGGGCGTGGTGCGGCGACGCGTCGGCGACCGTCAGCCAGCCGCCCCGTGCGTACCAGCGGGTGCCGGGAGCGAGACGCTCGACCCGGTCGGTCACCAGCTCGACGGCGACCTGACCCCGCACGCCGTGGGCCCGGCGGATCTGCCCGATCTCGAGCAAGCCGTCAGGCAGACGGTCCGTCAATCGTCGACGAACTCGACGTCGACGTCGGCGTCGTCACGGGTGCCGGCGGCACGGACGACGGCGCGGATGCTCTGGGCGGTGCGCCCACGGCGTCCGATCACGCGCCCCAAGTCGCCGGGCCCCACCCGGACGTCGAGGCGCACCCGGCCCCGGCTCTCGACGGCGTCGACATGCACCGCGTCGGGATCGTCGACGATCGACGTGACGATGTGCCGGAGCACGGCGGTGGCCGTCGGTGCGGCCGCCCGGTTGTCCTGCTCTTCGGGCGGTTCCGATCCATCGACGCCCGAGTCGGCAACGTCACTCACTGGTGGCGGCCTTGCCGGTGCTGAACTGCTCGAACGCGCCGGAGATCTCCAGCAGCTTGCGCACCCGGTCGGTCGGCTGAGCGCCCTGGCGCAGCCACTTCACCGCCTTTTCGTTGTCGACGGTGAGCGTCGACGGGTCGGTGCGCGGGTTGTAGTGGCCGAGGATCTCGATGAAGCGGCCATCGCGGGGCGAGCGGGAGTCAGCGGCGACGATGCGGTACTGGGGCTGCTTGGTCTTGCCGACGCGAGTCAGGCGCAGCTTCACGGCCATGGAGAGTCCTTCGAGGTGGGAGAACGAACCGGGAAAGGTTAGCGGCGCGCCACCCTATTGGGACCCTGGCCAGGCGACGGCCTCGTGCAGCTCGGCCACCGAGACGTCGAGCAGCGCGCTGCGCTCGGCTCGCGCGTAGTGATCACCGGCGAGGACGAACAGGTCGAGCGTGCGCTCGCGGGGGTCGGCGATGAGGACTTCGTCGACGCCGTGGGCGGCGTAGTGGTCGAACTTGAGCCACGACTCGTCGTCGGGTGAGACGACCTCGACGACCATCGCCGCGGTCGGCACCCAGTCCCTGTCGACGAGCTCACGATGAACTCCGAGGTCGGGAACACGGAAGTTGTGCTCACCGCGGCCGAGGTTGAACTCGGTTCCCACCAGAGACCACGCGCCGCCGCACGTTGGCGGAGCAGCGTGAGGAGATCACCGGCGACGATGCTGTGAAAGAAGGTTGGCGCGGCGGCCATGTGGTATTCCCCGTCCCAGACCTCATCGAGGCGGTCCTGGCCCAGGGCGCGGCGCCGGGCGATCAGCGCTTCCAGTTCGGCCGGGCGTTCCCCGAGCACGACGGTGCGCATGGGAGGAGGTTACCGAGGGGGTGTCAGGCCCTGGGTGAGCTCGGCGAGGTCGGGGAAGCCCTCGCCGGGCGGCAGGCCGGGGAACCCGCCACGGCGCTTGCCCTTCTTGCCCTTGCCCATCCCGGCCATGCCGAAGCGCTTCATCATCTTCTGCATCTCGGAGAACTGCTTGACCAGCCGGTTGACGTCGGACGGCGTCGTGCCTGAGCCGGTGGCGATGCGGCTGCGGCGGGACCCGTTGATCAGCTGCGGCGTCGCCCGTTCCTCGGGCGTCATCGACCTGATGATCGCCTCCACCGGCTTCAGGTCGTCGTCCTCGATCTCGGCCTTCTTGAGCTCCTTCGGCATCCCGGGCATCATCCCGAGCAGGTTGCCGAGCGGACCCATCTTCTTCAGCTGCTGCATCTGCTCGAGGAAGTCGTCGAGGGTGAACGCGCCCTCCAGGAGCTTGCTCGCCGCCTCCTCGGCCTGTTCCTTCTCGAAGGCCTGCTCGGCCTGCTCGATGAGGGTGAGCACGTCGCCCATGCCCAGGATCCGCCCGGCCATGCGGTCGGGGTGGAACTGCTCGAAGGCGTCGAGCTTCTCCCCTGTGCTGGCGAAGGCGATCGGCCGGCCGATGACCTCCTTGACGCTGAGCGCGGCGCCGCCGCGGGCGTCGCCGTCGAGCTTGGACAGGATCACGCCGTCGATGGCGAGGGTGTGGTGGAACGCCTCGGCGACGGTGACCGCGTCCTGACCGGTCATCGCGTCGACGACGAGGAACGTGTAGTGGGGGGCGACGGCGCCGGAGATCAGCCGGACCTGCTCCATCATCTCAGCGTCGATCGCCAGCCGGCCGGCGGTGTCGACGATGAGCACGTCCTTCCCCAGCCGGCGGGCCTCGGCGAGGCCACGGGCGGCCGTCAGCACCGGGTCACCCGGCTCGGAGAAGACGGGGACGTCGATCTGGCGGCCGAGGGTGCGCAGCTGCTCGACCGCGGCCGGGCGCTGGAGGTCGGCACCGACGAGGAGCGGCTGGCGACCCTGGGTCTTGAACCACCGGGCGAGCTTGGCCGACGCCGTCGTCTTGCCGGAGCCCTGGAGCCCGGCCATCAGCACGACCGTCGGCGGGCGGCCGGCGTAGGTGACCTTCAGCGTCTCGCCACCGAGGATGCGGGTGAGCTCGGCGTTGACGATCTTGACGACCTGCTGGGTCGGATCGAGTGCCTGCGACCTGGTCGCCCCGATCGCCTCGACCCGGATGCGGTCGATGACCTCGCGGGTGACACCCACGTTGACGTCGGCCTCGAGCAGGGCGGTGCGGATCTCGCCGAGGATCTCGTCGACGTCGGCCTCGGTCAGCCGCCCCTTGCCGCGGATCCGCTTGACGATGCCTTCGAGCCGGGTGGATAGGTTCTCGAACATGCTCCCTGGCACGCTACCGCCCCACGGACGCTGGGCGTTTGTGACCCGAACCCAGTTTGCTTAGCGTAGCTAATGACCTAAGCTAAAGATATGACGCCGCAGCGTGCCGATGCCGACCTCGCCAGCTCGCTGCGCATCAGCGTCATGCGCCTCGCCCGCCGGCTGCGGCTGGAGAAGAGCAGCGACGACCTGAGCATGAACCAGCTCGCCGCGCTGGGGACCCTCCATCGCTGCGGCGAGCTCACCGTCGGCGAGCTCGCCGGCATCGAGAAGGTCAAGCCACCCTCGATGACCCGGACTGTCAACAGCCTCGCCGAGGCAGGGCTGGTGACCCGCCGCTCCCACCCCACGGACGGCCGGCAGGTCGTCGTGGGCCTCACCCCGGCGGCCAGCCGAGTCCTCGAAGAGGACCGCCGGCGCCGGGATGCGTGGCTGGCCAGGCGCCTCGCCGACCTGACTGCCGACGAGCGCGCCCTCCTTCGCGACGTCGCGCCCCTGCTCGACGGGTTGGCGAGTACGTGAGGGCGACGTTCGCCGCCCTCGCTGTACGCAACTACCGGCTCTTCGCCGGTGGGTCGCTGGTGTCCAACGTCGGCACCTGGATGCAGCGCGTCGCCCAGGACTGGCTGGTCCTGACCCTCACCGGCAGCGCCGGCGCGCTCGGGATCACGACCGGCCTGCAGTTCCTCCCCCTCCTCCTGTTGTCCCCCATCGCCGGCATCGTCGCCGACAGGTACTCCAAGCGCCAGGTCCTCGTCGTCACCCAAATCGTCCTCGCCGTCACCGCCGGCACCCTCGGGGTGCTCGCCGTCACCGGCCTCGTCGCGGTGTGGCACATCTACGTCCTCGCCTTCGTCTTCGGTGCCGCCGCGGCCTTCGACATGCCGGCCCGGCAGGCGTTCGTCAACGAGATGGTCGGCCCTGATCAGCTGGCCAACGCCGTCGGTCTGAACTCGGCGTCGTTCAACCTCGGGCGGGTGATCGGCCCCGCCGTGGCCGGTGGCCTGATCGCCTGGCTCGGCTCGGGTGTCGTCGCGACCGGCTGGGTCATCCTCGTCAACGCGGCGAGCTACCTCGCCGTGATCGCCTCGCTGACCCGGATGCGCGGTGATGAGCTCTCCCCGGCTGTCCCCCTGCCCCGGGCACGGGGTCAGCTCCGGGACGGCCTGCGCTACGTGCGGGCGCGCCCGGACATCATGCTCGTGATGGCCGTCGTGTTCTGCGCCGGCACGTTCGGCCTCAACTTCCAGATGACCACGGTACTGATGGCAACCGAGGTCTACGGCAAGGGTGCCGGCGAGTACGGCGTGCTCGGGTCGGTCCTCGCGATCGGGTCGCTGGGTGGTTCGCTCCTCGCCGCCCGCCGGGCGCAGTCCCGCCAGCGGCTCGTCGTCGGATCGGCGCTCGCGTTCGGCCTCGCCGTGATCCTGGCCGGGACGATGCCGACCTATCTGACCTTCGCCGTCGTCCTGCCGGTGTGCGGGTTCACCGCGCTCACGCTGATCACCGCCGCCAACGCGTTCGTGCAGATGTCGACGGCGCCGCAGATGCGGGGACGGGTGATGGCGCTGTACATGGCGATCTTCATGGGCGGCACGCCCGCCGGCGCCCCGGCATTGGGGTGGGTCGCCGAGCAGTACGGCGCCCGCTGGACGCTGATCGGCGGTGGCCTGCTCACAGTCGCCGGGACGGCCGCGGCGGCGGCGGCGTTCGCCCGTGTGCAGCACGTCGACCTCAGCCCGCGGGTCCTGTTCGCCGGCGTGGGCCACATCGGACAACGGGAACTGTGAGCTGAGACAGCGGATTCCCGCTGTGCGAGCTCACGGGTCAGTCGAACAGGGCGTCGACGAACTCGGCCGGGTCGAAGGAGACGAGGTCGCCGATCGTCTCGCCGATCCCGACCAGCTTCACCGGGATCCCGAGCTCGGTCTCCACGGCGAACACGATGCCGCCCTTGGCCGAGCCGTCGAGCTTGGTCAGCACCACGCCGGTCACGTGGGTCGCCTCGCCGAACTGACGGGCCTGGGCCAGACCGTTCTGGCCCGTCGTGGCGTCGATGACGAGGAGGACCTCGGTCACCCGCCCGGCGCCTCGGTCGGCGACCCGCCGGACCTTGCTCAGCTCCTCCATCAGGTTCGTCTTGGTGTGCAGGCGCCCCGCCGTGTCGGCGATCACGAGGTCGATTCCCCGCGCCGACGCCGCCTCGACCGCGTCGAACACGACCGCGCTCGGGGTCGCCGCCCTCGGAGCCCCGCACCAGTTCGGCGCCGGCCCGCTCGGCCCAGGTCGTCAGCTGCTCGGCCGCGGCGGCGCGGAACGTGTCGCCGGCGGCGACGAGCACCGTTCGCCCCTCGGCGCGCTGCTGGCTCGCCACCTTGCCGATGCTGGTCGTCTTGCCCACCCCGTTCACACCGACGAACAGCCAGACGTTGGGGCTACCGGGCTCGCCCGGCTCGAAGTGGAGGCGCCGGTCGGCGCCGGCGAGGCGCGACTGCATCTCGGCGCGCAACGCGGCGAGCAGGTCGTCGGGATCGGTGATCTCCTTGCTCTTGACCTCGGCGCGCAGCCCGTCGAGCAGCTCGCTCGTCACCCCGACGCCGACGTCGGCACGCAGCAGCGCCTCCTCCAAGTCCTCCCACGTCTCGTCGGTGATGCCGCGGCGGCCGCGGACGCCGGCGAAGGCGCCGGTGAGCGCCGACCGGGCGCGCGCCATGCGGTCGCGGAGCCGGGCCGGCGGGGCGACGACCTCCGGTTCGAGAACCTCTGGTTCGAGGACCGCCGTCCCCGATTGTGGTGGCGCGGTCGGCGGAGGGCCGGGGGGCGCCGGCGGGACCTCGATCGACCGCTCGGCCCGCCGGCGGTTGACGACGAGCACGGCGATCCCGAAGACGAGCACCAGCGCGATCAGGACGAGGTAGATCCACTCCATCGCCGCCGACGCTACCGATCACACCAACTGGTTCAGCCGCCCCGTGCCAGCGCGGCCAACGCCTCCGGGTTGTGGATGACGAGCCGGCGCCGGCCCGTTTCGACGAGCCCACGCCGACGAAGCTCCCCCAGCGCCCGGACGACGGACTCGCGTGACGCGCCGACCAGGCCGGCGAGCTCGTGCTGGGTGAGCGGCGGGTCGAGCACCAGTCGGTCCCCCTCCGCCCGACCGTGGGCGTCGGCCAGCTCGTGGAGCACGCGGGCCACGCGACCGAGCGTGTCGTAGGCGCCGAACTCCAGCCGCCGACGGTCGGCACCGCGGAGCCGGCCGATCAGCGTGCGGGTGATCGCGAGCAGCGCCCTCGGATGACGTTCGAGGAAGTCCAGGAACGTGTCGCGCGAGATCACCTGGACGACGACGTCGCCCAACGCCGTCGCGGTCGCCGAGCGCCCCGACTCGTGGAGGTCGAGGCACGCCACTTCACCGACGACGTCGGTCGGGCCGCTGATCGAGAGGACGTGCTCGTGCCCCTCGGCGCTCGTGGTCGCCAGCTTGACCCAGCCGCGCTGGATCAGCAGCACGGTGCTGCCCGGGTCGCCCTCGTAGAACAGGTAGTCGCCGCTCTCGTAGCGCCGCACCCGACCCAGCTCGGCGAGGCGGCGCCGCTCGTCGTCATCGAGGGCGGCGAGGAACGACCCCGCTTGGGCGGTCACCGCCGTAGACGGTAATCGGGGACGGCGCGGCACACGTGGCCAAGCCGGCCCGCGTGGCCGCCTACAAGCCGTAACCGGGGGCGGCGGCGCGCGCCCTGTATGCGGCGGCCGCGGCGAGACTGCGCTCCCTCCTCGCACGCCGCGTGCCCAGCACTGTCGCGCGCCAGCCCCGCCCCCGGACGGTCTCGTCGATCTCTCGAGCTTCGTCCTGCCGCTGCTTCACAGCCAGGTAGCAGATGAATGGATGCATCGTCGTCACTCCTTCGCCTCTCCCTCTGAGCATCACTGTCCACGAGACTCGTCGTGCCCTCAGCGTCACCTGCATCAGAACGCCGGCGCGGCGGAGCGACATCCGACACACCTCGGTCGCGGGTCGGACGACGCCCGCGCGCGTTGCTCAGCTCTGGCGCGCGGCGATGGCGTCGCGGTCGAGCACCCGCACCGCGCCGCGGCGCAACGCGATCAGTCCCTCACCGGCGGCGTCGACGAGCACGCGGTTCACGGCCTGGCGCGACGCGCCGCTCATCGCCGCCAGCGTTTCCTGGGTGGCCTCGATCCACCCGTTGCGGTACACCTCGTCGAGCATGAGCAGCCGCTCGAAGACGCGCTGTTCGAGCGTGCCGTACTGGTTGAGCACGAACTGACCGGACAGCGCAACGAGGCGCGCAGCGAGGTCGGAGACGAGCAGCCGGTCGATCCGAGGGTCGCGGGCGCGGACGTCCGAGAACACCGATCGGCCGATCACGCGCAGCGTCGACGGCTCCAGCACGACTACCGTGCCGGTGCGCCGGAGCCCCTCGACGAGCAACGCCAGCTCTCCGACCACCTGGCCGGGACCGATCACCCTCACGATCGCGGTGTCGCCGTCGGTCGTCGTCGTCTCGACGGCGAGCCGGCCGCGCTCGACGACATACATGCAGTCGGCCTCGTCCCCGTCGTGGAACAGCTGGTCGCCGGCGCGCGCCTGCCGGACCGTCGACCGCTGGAGGACGAACTGGCGCGACTCGGGCGCCAGCGCGTCGAGGAGTGAGCCCACGATCATCGGTGCTCACCCTGTCCCGTTGCGAGGTGACCGTTGCCGGTGCATCGCTGTCCGTCCCCTCCCGTCTCGCCACGACATCTTCGCACACCGTTTGCAGCGTTGGCCCAGCTCATGTGGCGCACGATCCCCAGGCCGACAGCGGGAGCGTCCGGAATGTCGGGCGGTAGGCGCTCGACAGCACGCCGTCCCACCGGTTGTTGCTGAGCCCGACGATGTACGCCGCACGCGTGCCGCCGATGAAGCTGGCGAAGTACGTGTTGTGCGTCGACGTCGGCCCGAGCGTCGGTGCGGGGATGACCGCCACGTTCTTCCACGGTCCCCGAGGCGTCGGCGCCCGGTCGAGGTGGATCGTCTGGCCGAACCAGTCACCGACCTTGGTGACCGCGATCCAGCACCCGTTGACACGGGCGACCTGCATCGGGTTCACCGAGCGGACCGCGCCGTCGCGTCCCCGCGGCGGTGCCACGTTCACCGCGCGGCCGCGCCGCGGCGACCACCTCGAGCCGTCCCAGTAGGTCGGCTCCTGGCCCAGCCGGCCGCGCGGCACGCGAGCGACCGTGACGTCGGCGGCGCACGCGTCGTGGCCGAGGAAGCCCCATCCGAACTGCCGGTAACAGTGCCCGTACAGGTAGGTGAACTGGCCATGATCGACGACGCCCCATCCGTACAGCTGCCGGCTCGAGTTCGGAGCCGGTCTGAGGGCCGCGACCCGGAGCTCGGGGACGGTGATCGTCGCCAACCACGTCGCGACCGGTTCGGTGTGGCTGAGGTACCGCGGCCCGCGCTCTACCATCTCGGCGACGAACAACCGGAATGTGCCGTCCGCAGCGATGGTCCCGCCGAGCGGCCAGAACCAGTGGTGCAGCGGCGTCGTCTCCGACCCGCCGATCCAGGGTCGCGGGTCGGATGCGGTGCCCGAGTGCAGCACGGTGAAGCAGCGTCCGGACTGGATCATGCCGACGTTGTGCACCAGGCGGGTCGCGCCGCCTGGCGTGCGGAGGAACGCGTCCTGGAACACCCAGAGGCGGCGCCCGTCAGGGAGCTTGAACCGGCGCTGGTAGTCGGCGCCGACCATCGGGCCGACGCCCTTCGCGAACAGGGCGTTGAGATGCGTGGCCGACGTTCCGGCCGCGCACGCGGTCGGCGCCGCGGCGACGTTGTCGGCGGCCGGGCTCACCGGAGCGGCAAGTACGGCGATGTTGAGTAAGAGGGCGCGCGCGAGCACGCGCCGGACGGCAGGCATGATTCGACCTCCCGAGGTCGAGACGTGGTGGCATGGCCGTGCCGCGGGCGCGCGAGCGCGCCGGTTCAGCGGTCAGCGGCCGAAGAGATCACCCTCGGCGCAGCGGCGCAGGACGCCGGCGCCGAGCCGGTGGAGATGAGAAGGGTTCGGCGGGTGTCAGGACCCTCGACGCGCAGTTCGCGTGAGGGTCGCCGGAACGAACACGCAGTACGGCATCGCCGGCCGGCCGATCATGAGACCGAGGACGACGTGCCACCGGGACCGCCGGCGGTCGTTGACCGCGAGGTCCCGCGGAGCGACGACCGCATGCCGTTCGTCCGCAAATTGATGGCTCATCGTTCGATCACTCCTCGTTCGGAGGCCGCCCGCTGCGGCCCTCGCCACGAGGATCCTCCCGACGGCCGTCGCGGTCCGTCGTCTTGACGACACAAGCTTCAGCTCGACGGGTGACGTCGGTCACCCGAGGTTGATCAGGCCTCCACGGCCTCCGTCAGCGCACGGCGGGCGAGCGGCAGCAGGTCGCGGTCGGGCATCCGCCGGCCCCTGCCGGCGTACGCGTCGAAAACGTCCTCACCGAGCGCGGCCACACAGGTGGCGCGCAGGTCGTCGATGCCGTCCGCCAGGTCCGGTGCCAGCGGCAGCACGGCGGCGTTGCGACGGGTCGGATCGAGGAGCAGGGCTGCTTCCTCGACGCGGCCGAGCCGGCCGAGGAGCAACGCCGCGACCCGCAGTGCCTGCCGCCCCTGGATCGGGTTGCCGGTGTGCTCCGCGGTGACGAGCGCATCCATCAGCGCGACGGCACCCTCTTCGATCTCCGACGACTGCCAGCACAGCTTCGCCAGGTTCAACAGCGCCTGACCCTCGACCCACCGGCTCTTCACCGACCGGGCCAGTCCGAGTGCTTCTTCGATGTGGACGTGGGCGGCGCCCGGCGACAGCAGCCGCTCGGCGTCGGACGCCGCGCACAGCGCCCATGCGATCGATGACGGGTTGGCGATCCGCTCCGCCACTTCCAAAGCGCTCATGGCGAGCTTCCGCCCGGTGAGGGCATCGCCCTGGATGGTCATGCTCATCGCGCCGAGTACCAGCGTGTTGACGAGGAAGTAGTCGCGTCCGGGCGACGAGCACCACGACAGCGCGTCGGTGAAGTACGCCTGCGCGCGTTCGAAGTCGCCGTCGAGCCCGTGCGACGCGATCAGCCCGAACATGGCGTAGACGTGCGGCTCCTCCGCCGCTCTCCGGGCCAGATCGATGCTCCGCGCGCAGCTGCGGCGGGCGCCGTCGAGCTCACCGCGGTTGAACGACGCCAGGCCCGACAAGGCGAAGAGCGTCGCGGCCGTCGCCGGCGCCAGGTCGGGCCGCTTGAGCAACGTCTCGGTCCACGCGTACATCTCGTATCGCATGCGAAGGAAGCAGAACTCCTGGGTCGCGAACAACACCCGGGCGGCGCGGTCCGGGTCCCGCTCGATGTCCCGCTGGATCGCGCTGCGGAGGCTGGCGAAGAGTCGATCCAACTCGTCCACGGCGTCCGGCTCGTCGTCCGACTGGAGCCGCGACTCGGCGTCGATCGCGAGCGTGCTGATGATGTCGGCGTGGCCCGCCTCGAGCTCGGCCCGCTCGTCCGGACCGATCCGGTCCAGCGCCGTCAACCGCATCGGTTCGAGCAGCGCGAAGTGACCGCCGGTCGCCGAGTCCTCCAGCTGCACCAGGGATCGCAGCACCAGCGCGTCGAGCGCCCCCAGCAACCGCCGGCGACTCCACTCCTCGCCGGGCAGCACCGCGCTCACCAGCTCGGCCGGTGCGCCCCCCGGGAACACGGCGAGTGTCCGGAGGACCTCGCGCTCGTCACCGCTCAGCGAGTCGATCGACCAGTCGATGGCTGCCCGGGCGCGGGCCCCTTCGGCGATCGTGGGTGGGACGACGCCACCGGCGCGCAGCTCGGCGGCGAGGAGGTCGAGCGGCATCGTCCGCGTCGCCGCGGCGGCGAGCTCGATGCTGAGCGGGATCCCGGCCAGGGATCGGCAGATCTCGCTGATCTTTTGCGCCGAGGCCCGATCGAGCCGGAACTCCGGCCGGACCACCTGCATCCGATCGACGAACAGCCGGACCGCATCGGACCCGGCCGCTCGCACCGACCCGGTCGCATCGGTTGGATGGTCGAGGGGCCGCAGCGGAAAGACGTGCTCGTCCGGCGCGCCGAGGGGCGTCCGGCTGGTCGTGAGCACGTCGATGTCGGGGAGCGAGGAGAGGCTCGCGGCGAGCGGCCCGGCGGCCGCGATCACGTGCTCGCAGTTGTCGAGGATGACCAGCATCGAGAGGCTGCTCAGCGCTCGGACGATGCTCTGGTCGACGGCCGGCTCGAGCTGGGGATCGACGTGCAGTGCGTTGGCCACGGCGGCGGCGACCTGGGCGTCGGTCTCCACTCCCGCGAGCTCGGCGATGCACACACCATCGCGGTACTCATCGCGCACGTGCTGGGCAACCTCGAGGGCGAGCCGGGTCTTGCCGATCCCGCCCGGACCGGTGATCGTCGTGCACCCCGACCTGAGCAGGGTCCGGATCCCCGCCAGTTCGCGCGTGCGGCCGACGAAGACGCTGTCGGGCATCCTTCGTCCGTAGATCGGACGCAGGGCGTTCAGCGGCGGGAAGTCGCGCAGCAGGTCGGGGTGAGCGGCCTGGAAGATCCGCCGCCGCGGGAAGTCCTTGAGCACGAACTCTCCGAGATCGATCAGTTCCCACCCGGCGGGGAGCTGGGGGCGGAGGAGGGAGGCCGTGAGGTCGGAGAGCAGGATCTGGCCACCATGACCCGCTTTGTGCAGGCGACCGAGGTAGTTGAGCGGGGTCCCGCCGTACTCGGCGCCCTCGAGGTGGTAGACGCGGCCCGAGTGGATGCCGATGCGCACCCGCAGCTCCACCTCCCACGTGGCCGCGAGGAGCTGGCGTTGGACCTCGCCGCTGGCTTCCAACGCTTCGAGTGGAGAAGCGAACAGCGCCGCGCACGAGTCCCCTTCCCCGCGGAGGATGTCGCCGTCCCACGCCGAGAAGGCGGCCGCGACGAGCTTGTTGTGCAGCGGCATCACCCGGCTCATCGCCGACTCGTCGCGGTGCCAGTGCGCGGAGCTCAGTTCGATGTCGGTGAAGACGAAGCTCCGATCATCGGTGAGCGTGCTGACCATCCCGTCCGCTCCCTGTGCGCGCTGACGACAACCATCATCGCCCATCGGGCGGGCGCGCACGGCGACCGTTCCCGCCCCCCGGCTCGGGATCAGCTCGAGGCGGTGCCGGATGACGCGGGTTCGGGAGGGATCTGGACCCCCCACTTGGCGGCGATCCGCTTGTCGATCTTCAGTCCGCGCTCGCTCCACCGGGCCTGAGCGATGAACGCCCGCAGGGCGTAGCGGGTGACCAGCTCCGTGACGAGTTGGATCGTCAGTCGGCGCGCCGGCCGGCCGCGGGCGTCGCGCGCCAGGCGATCGAGCAGGCCGGCGCGGCCGAGCATGAGCTCGACGTACCCGCCGGCCTCGATGCCCAGCTTGTCGGCCTTCTCGTCGAGGATGAGGTAGCGGGTCAGGAACCCCGGGAAGCCCTGCATCGCACGTGGCAACGGATAGGCGAGCTCCTGGAGGAGGGCCTTGGTCATCCGTCGGCCCTGTTCGGACTCGTGCTGGAGCCGCTTGGCGATGTCGCCGTAGACGGCGTCCATCTGATCCGCACTGAGCGGCAGCAGCGCGTTGTCCGGCCAGGCCGCTTCCGGTGACTTGACGCCCGACGGGTCGAGCGTGGCGGAATTGCCGATGCCGAGGTGCCAACCGACGACGTTCCAGAGGAAGTAGTAGTCGTCACGGTCCTTCTCCGTGAACGGCACCCCGAGCCGCTCGATCGCGTTCAACACGACGGTCGTGAACGTGCCGAGCGTGCCGAGCAGGTCCTCCTGGTTGAGGGGGGCGCACGGCTGGTCCTCGAGCCCGATGTCGATCATCCGTCCCTGCCACACCGTCGTCGTCCCGGCGCGGAGGTCGCCGACGAGGCTGGCTCCCGGCGGCTCCTCGTCGCCGAGCATCCAGCGGATCGCGGCGTGGATGAGCCGCACCCGGCGGGCGGCGCGGGCGCCGAACTCGCCGGATGACAGGCTCGTCCGGTCTCTCTGCTGCCAGATGTCGGGCGTCGGGCTGAGCACGTTGACGAGGAACATCCCGGTCTCCTGCACCCGCCGCGTCCAGTTGCGGGACAGCTCGCCGGTGATGTCGAGGGCCTGCACGCCCCGCTTCCCGAGGTAGGCCTCGGGGAGCGAGGCGTGGAAGAGAGCGGCGATGATCGCGACGCCGTTGTCGTCGAAGAACTCCTGAGCGTGCTGGATGCGCGCCTTGTGCGCGTCGATGATCGGGTCGAGCTCTTCCCCGGCGTTGACGAAGGTCTCGACGAGCGGCTCGGGCTTGCGGCTGTCGGCGATCACCCGCATCATCTCGGGCAGCAGGCCGCTCAGGGCCCGCGGCTTCGCCCGGGCTTTGAAGTGCTTGTCGACGAGCTCGGCGACGACCGTCGCCGCCGGCTCGTCGGCAACCCCGGAGAGCTTCGGGACCTGCTGGAGCAGAGCGGGGGTGACCAGTTCAGGGCCCATCACCCGTCGTCCCCCGGGTCTCCGAGTCCTGGCATGTACGTCTCTGTGAGGCGGCTCCTGGTGACGTCCGGCAGCGTCAGCACTGGCCCGAGCACTGGCGGGGGCGGGGCAACCGGCGTCGGGGTGGATGACGGCGAGTCGTACAGGTCGGCCAGTTGCTGCCGCGAACGGAACAGGTTGACGATGTAGTTGAGGCGCTCCGGGAGGCGCAGCCAGTTGTCGACGCCGGTGCGCACCCCCTGGCCGGCCGAGCGGTCGAACTGCTCCCATTCGGCCCAGAGGTCGGGCCGCTCGATGACCTGCAGGTGGTACGGGAAGAAGTCGCCCTCTGCGTGGCGCTCCCTGTCCCGTTGCGGTTGAGAGTCGCGGAGCAGCGGGTGGGCGGGAGGAGGTAGCGGGAGATCGACACCGAACCGGAGGATCTCGTTGCCGATGATCATCGAGTACACGTGACGGGTCGCGGCGATCTGGAACGCTTCGTCGAGCAGCACCTCACCGGGCTGCGCCCGTGCGTACAGCTCCATCGCCGCGCGGGTGACCCACGTTTCGCGCCCCAGCCACCGCGTCCCGATCCGGAGCCGAATGGCATCGGGCAGGAACTGGAGGTTGCGCACGAGCACCGGCTGGAGCCGCTTCTGCTCGTAGGCGCCGAGGCGCATGTTGGCGACCAGGATGAGCTCGGCGCGACGTTTCCGATCCTCGACGGTGGCCCCGTTGCGGAGGGCCGGGTCGCGGATCACGGCGAAGTACGGCTCCACCGCCCGGGTGAGGAGACCCACGTTCACGCCCTCGACCAGGTTCTGGTCCTCCGGGCGGGCCTCCCTGGCCCGGCACAGCTTCTTCGACGCTCCCTCGAGCCGGCTGGTGTACGTCGTCCAGACGTCGCCCCAGTTCGGACTCGTCTCCTCGAGTGGCGCGTCTACCGCCACCAACAGCGACTCGAGGGTGGGCCCGACCTCCTCGAAGATCAACGCCTGGCCGGTGGCGATGTTGCGGGCGATGGCGAGGTTGTCGTTCAACGTCAGGTGACTGACCTTGTCGTACAGCCACCGCCCCAGTCGGCGGGGCGGCAGCCGGTCGGGGGGTGTACCCGGCACCGGGCTGACGCCTGCGGTGACATCGACGCGGAGGCTCTGAGCCGACCACGAGGCGAACGTGGGGAAGGTGGCGTTCTCCGGATCGCCGTCGGCGTGCAGCGCCCGTCCGAGCAGCTGTGAGCAGGCGTAGTAGCTGTCGCGGATGCTCTTGTTCGCGTTGCCGGGGTCGTCGCGGGCCATCACGACGTACTCCCCGGCCTCGTCGGCGCCGGGGAGGTGCGCCACGTCGGTGTCTCCCATGGTTCCTCCCTCCGCTCCCCTCAGTCGAGGGTGATCGTCTGATAGCCGTCGTCGTCGGCAGTCGTGGTTCTTCGCTTCGCGTCCGATGGCGCCGCGCGGTCGAGCTCGTCGACGAGGTCCTCGAGGGCGGCGATCAGCACCCGCGCCGAACGCAGCACCTCCCGCACCCGGCGGCGAACAACCGGTGAGCGGCGCAGTGTGTCGGCGCCGGCCCGGTTGAACTCGGAGAGCAGGTCGTGGGCGAGCTCGACGAGCGGGTGGTCGGCGGCGCGTGGTTGGTCCGTCATGCCGGCCCGAACTCGACTTCGAGATGACCGTCGACGATGCGGGCCGCCGTGGCCGCCCGGCCCCGGAGATGGTGAGGAAGGTCGAGCGATCGCCGGAACGAGCCCACGGTGACCAGCATCGAGGTGCCGGAGCGGGCGAGCTGGACCTCGTCGCGGGTCACGCCGGGCAGGCGGATCCGCATCGTGTCCGTGGTCGAAACAGCATCCGCCGCCGGGGTCCGGCGCGATCGCAGCGACAGCGGGTCGGCGGCTCCGTAGATCTCCCGGGCGAACGACTGCAGCCCGTCGAGACCGGTGATCTCGGAAGGTCGAACAGGCGCCTCGATCGAACTCAGGTCGGGGAAGGACCGGATCAGTTCCTGCCGGCGCGGTTCCTGCGCCCGCTGGACCTCCTCGAGCCAGGGGTCGGTGGTCCCCGCCGGCGCCACCCGGTTGACGACGAGGGAGCCCACGGCGTAGCCGAAGAGTTCCAGGTACGCCCGGAGCCGGCGCGTCTCCGCGATCACCATCGATTCGGGTGTCGTCACGAGGCGGATCTCGGTGGTCCTGGGATCGGCGATCCTCTCGTGCAGCGCCTGGACGTCGTCGGCCAGGCGCAGAACGGCGTCGAGCACGCCTGTCGGCGCGGGCGGCAACGACGCCCGGCGGCGCAGCACGGGGGCGACGGACCGCGCCAGGCGTCGGTGCGTCGGAAGCACCCGTTCCATGTACGTCCGGATGGTCTCCGGGAGGGCGAGCAGGCGCACGGTCTCGGCGGTCGGAGCGCAATCGACGACCACCGCGTCCCACGACTCGTCCAGGTGGCCGGCAATCGCGCGCAGGGCGAGCAGCTCCTCGAGCCCGGGGACGACGGCGAGCTCGCCGGCCCGGACCTCGTCCGCTCCGGCCCACTCGAGGAGCTCCTGGAGGTAGCCGCGGATCGTCGACCACGACTCGTCGAGCAACCACTGGGCGTCGAGCTCCTCGGCGCTGAGCAGTCCCGCGACCGGTGTCGGCCGGGCGCCGATGGGCTGACCGAGGACGTCGCTGAGCGAGTGGGCGGCGTCACTCGAGACCAACAGCGTCCGGTTACCGAGGTCGGCAGCGCGGACGGCCGTCGCCGCCGCCACCGTCGTCTTCCCGGTGCCCCCCTTGCCCGTGACGAGCACGACCCGCACAACCGTCACCGTATGTCGTCGGGCACGACGCAGGTTCCAATTCCGGTCAGGCGGCCGGACGGCTCGGGTCGTCGGCGATGACGGGCGCGGGTGGGGTCGTCGCCTCGATCTCCGGTGGCACGACAGCAAGCCCGCGGGAGCGGCGGAACCAGCGACGGCGGGGGCGGCTGGGCTTCACCAGCCGGTGGGCGTCCGCCTCATCCAGGAATCGCTGGTGGCGGTCGTCAATGAGCTGCTTGTTGATGTACGGATGCATCGTCGTTCTCCTCGGAGCCGCTCGTGGCGGCTCGCTCTCTCGTCGGCACCGCGGACCGCGGCCGGGGTGGTGGCCCCGGCCGCGGTCGGCTCCTACCGTCGCGGATCCGCCAATCGCGACGGCGAAGGGTCCGCCACCTGCGAGTTATCGCTTGATCGGCTGGGGGATCGGCTGAAGGAACGCCGGCGAGAGCCCGGTCAGGCCCTCCTCCTCGGCGAGGTCGGCGAGCTGCGAGAGGACCTTGTTCTCCCAGGCCACCTTGGCCCGCTGGTCGAGCTGGTTCACCGACTCGGGCACCCGCTGGCGCTGCGCCACCTCGGCCCGGTGGTCGAGCTGGTTCACCGACTCCGGCGCCCGCTGCTGCTGGGCCATCTTGGCCCGGTGCTCGAGCTGGTTGACCGACTCCGGCGCCCGGGTCCGGATCTGGACGACGTCAGGATGGGTCAGGTCGTAGTACACGTCGAACGGCGAGACAGCCGCAGGGCCGGCCGCCTGCACGACGTCGGGATGGGTCAGGTCGTAGTACACGTCGAACGGCGTGATTGCTTGCGGCGCAGGAGCGGCGGCCCTCACGACCGGCTCGGCGCCATCAGAGCCGCACGCGGCCAGGCCCAGGAGGCCCGCAACACCCGCGGCGGCAACGGTCAGTGATCGACGGATCATTGGATCTCTCCCTCACTCCGAGGCCGCACGGTGCGGCGCTCACTAGAAGGATCTGCCCGATCGCCCCCGCGCTCCGTCACCTGGACGACACAACTGCCCGGCAGCGCCGTGCCGTCGGTCACCGTGGGTCACTGGTGCCTTCCTCTCGATGATGCGAGCGAGCGAGCGCCAGCGAGCGAGCGGCCATCAACTGCGCAGGCAGTATGCGGCGTGGCCGGGGAACGCCTATAACGACGTCGTCACGCGCTCGGTGAGAACCTTCGACGACCCGCCGGGCTGCATCGTCACACCGAGCAGGCAGTCGCCCGCCTCCATCGTCCGCTTCTGGTGGCTGACGATGATCAGCTGAGCCTCGCGGCGGAACTCGGCCACGAGACCGAGGAACCGATGGAGATTGACGTCGTCGAGCGCCGCCTCGACCTCGTCCATCACGTAGAACGGCGAGGGGCGGCTGCGGAACACGGCGAACAGGAAGGCGAGCGCGGTCAGGCTGCGCTCGCCACCGGACAGCAGCGAGAGCTTCTTCACGTTCTTGCCACCGGGCCTGGCCTCGACCTCGATCCCCGTGTTCAACAGGTCGTCCGGCTCGGTGAGCAGCAGCCGTCCGGTGCCGTCCGGGAACAGCGTCGCGAACAGAGACGAGAAGTTGGTGCTGACGTCGGCGTAGGCGCCGGCAAAGACGGTCTGGATCTCGTGATCAACCGCCCGGATCACGCGGTTCAGCTCCCGCCGGGTCGTCTTGACGTCCTCGAGCTGCTCCTCGAGGAACGCGTGCCGCTGCTGCAGCTCGGTGAACTCCTCCAGCGCGAGCGGGTTGATCGGGCCGAGCAGGCGCAGCTCGCGCTCGAGCTCGCGTGCCCGGGCCGGTGCGGAAACGCCCTCCGCGAGGAGTGGTGCCTCCGCGGCCTCGGCCGCCTCGGGCTCGACGTCGAAGTCGTGGCGCAGCATCTCGACCGCGGACTCCAGCCGCAACCTGGCCTCGGCCTCGTCGATCTCCGTCCGTCGGCTCCGCTCGCGGGTCTCGTCCAGGCCGCGCTCGGCGGCGCTCCGGGCGGCACGCAGCTCGTCGAGTCGAGCCGACAGGTCGAGTACGCGCTGGCTCTGCCGGCGCCGGCGCTCGACCAACTCGCCGTGGTGGGCGTCGACGACGCTGCGGTGGGCGTCGACGAGCGCGGCCAGCCGGTCGAGCGCGCCGAGCGTGCGCTCGACCTCGGTGCGCCGCTGCGTCGCGGCCTCCCGGGCGCCGGCATCGGCGGCGAGGCGTCGCTCGGTCTCCTCCAGCCTCGTCCGCAGCAGCTGGGCCCGCTCGCCGAGCCCGGCCGCGCGCACCTCGAGGTCACGCCGCCGGCCGGACAGTACGGCGCCCCGCGCTTCGAGGTCGGTCCGGCTCGCCTCGCGCGTTCGGACTGCGTCGGCCTCGGCTCGCTCGCCGACCTCGAGGTCGGGCACGAGCCGCTCGAGCTCGGCGATCCGATCGCGTTCGACGGCGACGTGCCCGCGCTGCTCGTCGGCGCGGGCGGCCAGCGCGCCGAGCTCGACCTCGACCTCCCGCCGCTCGCCGTGCAGGCGAGCCAGTGCCTCGGAGGCCACGGTCATCCTGGCGTCGTTCGCCTCCAGCCGCTGCTCGAGGTCGTCGAGGTGGCGGCGGGCGCCCGACCGCGCCGACTCGGCGCGCTCGAGCTCGGCCTGGCACCGCGCGACGTCTCCGGTGAGCTGCTCGGCGCGCGTGGTCGCCTCGGCGAGCGCGGCGGCGGTGACGCCGCCCGAGCGCGCCGCTCCGAGCCGCCACCCGTGGGCGCCGAGGCGGTCGCCGGCTGCCGTCACCACGATCGTCGCCGGGTGCTGCTGGACGAGGGCGACGGCGGCATCGAGGTCGTCGACGCCGACTGCCGTGGCCAGGAGACGGTCGAGGAGCGCCGACACCGCGACGCGGTCGGCCGAGACGTGGCGTCGCACCGGTTGGGCTCCGGCAGGGACATCGGCCGCCACCGGGGCGGGCAGGCCGAGCGCGAGCACGGCGCCGGTCGTGTCGGCGCGGCGCAGCGCATCGAGGGCGCGGGTGGCGGCCGCCGGGTCGGACGCCACGACGGCGTCGAGCGCCTCACCGAGCGCGGCCTCGACGGCCGGCTCCCAGCCCGGGTCGATCCGGATCAAGTCGAGCAGCGTGCCGAGGATCCCCGCCGTGCCGGCCAGGTGCTCCGCGCCGGCGCGGGCGTGGGCGGCGTCGAGGGCGAGCTGCAGCGCGTCGACGCGGGCCGCCCACGAGGACGCCAGCTCACATGCCTGCCGGTGGGCCGTGCCGGCCGCCTCGACCTCGCCCTCGAGCGCCTCACGGCGGGTCCGCGCCCGCTCGATCTCCTCGACGAGTGGGATCTCGAGCAGCTCGACGGCGTTGCACTCGTGGCGGGCGTCGGCGGCCTGGCGCGCCAGATCGTCGAGCCGGCGGGTGAGCTCGTCGGTCCGGGCGTCGGACCGGCTGACGTCGGCCTCGGCCCGCTCGGCCGCGGCCCGACGCGAGCGGAGCTCGCCGCGCACCTCGGCGATCGTCGTCGCCGCCGACGCCGCGGGCGTCGGGTCGGGCGCGTCGAGGATGCCCTGGCGTTCGGCCTGGAGCGCGGCCTCCTCGACACCGACGAGATCGAGGGCCGGACGCAGCGACGACAGCTCGCCCTCGACGGCGGTGAGGTCCTGCCGGTACCCGGCGGCGTCACTTTCGAGGCTGGCCACGACGTCGGCGTCGAGGAGCTGGCCGCGGTCGCGCTCGACGCCCCGGCGTCGCTCGACGATCACCGCCGCCAGCCCGCGCGCCCGCTCGCGCAGTTGCTCGACCCGGACGAGACGGTCGCTCAGGTCGTCGGCGCCGCGGGCGGTGAGCTCGGCTTCGACCTCCAGCACCTCAGTGTCGAGGCGGGCGAGGTCGGCCTTCAGCCCCGCCTCCACCGTTTCGCCCTCGACCTTGGCCGCGGCGAGCGCGGTGAGCTTGGCCCGCAGGGAGGCGATCTCGCGGCCGGCGAGGTGGACGCGGAGCGCGGTGAGCTCGCCGATCAGCTCGCCGTGCCGGCGGGCGGCCTCGGCCTGACGCTCGAGCGGGCGGAGCTGGCGGCGCACCTCGCGAAGGAGGTCCTGGACCCGCACCAAGCTGGCTTCGGTGGCGTCGAGGCGGCGCTCGGCCTTCTCCTTGCGCTTGCGGTACTTGAGGACGCCGGCGGCCTCCTCGATGATCAGCCGGCGGTCCTCCGGGCGGGCGTTGAGCACGGCGTCGATCTGGCCCTGGCTGACGATGACGTGCTGCTGGCGCCCGACGCCGGCGTCGGACAGCAGCTCCTGGACGTCGAGCAGGCGGCAGGGGACGTCGTTGATCGCGTACTCGCTGTCGCCACTGCGGAAGAGGGTGCGGCGGATCGTGATCTCGTTGAACTCGATCGCCAGCAGGCCGGCGGAGTTGTCGATCGTGAGGGTCACTTCGGCCCGGCCGAGCGGCGGGCGGGACGCCGTGCCGGCGAAGATCACGTCGTCCATCTTCTGGCTGCGTACGGCGCTGGGCGCCTGCGCGCCGAGCACCCATGCGATGGCGTCGACGACGTTCGACTTCCCCGAGCCATTGGGCCCGACGACGACCGAGACGCCCGGTTCGAGCTCCATCGTCGTGCCCTCGGCGAACGACTTGAAGCCCTTCAGAGTGAGGCTCTTCAGGAACACGGCGTCGGCGACGTTATCTGCCGCCCCTCCAGGCGCGGGGGGATGGTCCTGGACCCCGTTCTTGCAGCTGATCGTTGCGCTATAGCGCAACAGTTGACTGCAAGAACACAGTCAACGGGGGGCGCGTTGGCAGTACGGGCACCAGTAGGTGGACCGGGCGTTGACGATGGCCCGGCGGATGATCCCCCGGCCGCACGTGGTGCAGCGCTCCCCCGCCCGCCCGTAGGCCCGATGGTCGTCCTGGTAGGAGCCGCCGTTGCCCATGAGGTCCATGTACTGGGAGTCGCCGAGCGTCGACCCGCCGGCACCGACCGCGGCGGCGAGGACGTCGTGCATCGCGTCGTGCAGGCGCACGACGTCGCGCCGGTGCAGGGTGTTCGCCGGGCGGTCCGGGTGGAGGCGGGAGGCGTGGAGGATCTCGTCGGCGTAGATGTTGCCGATGCCGGCGATCACGTGCTGGTCGAGGAGCAACGGCTTGAGCCGGCCGCGCTTGGTCACCAGCAGTCGCCGCAGGTCGTCCACGCCGAGCCCGTCGGCGAGCGGATCGACGCCGAGGTGGGCGAGCTCGGGCACCTCCACGTCGGCATGGTCGGGATCGAACACCACCACCTCGCCGAAGGTCCGCGGGTCGACGAACCACAGCTGCTCGGCCGGCGTGCCCGACAGCGTCATCACCACATGTGTGTGGGGCAGCGGTGGCGCCCCCACCGGCACGAGCAGGAGCTTGCCCGTCATGCGCAGGTGGACGAGCAGGGTGTCGCCGGTGTCGAGCGGGCAGAGCAGGTACTTCCCCCGGCGGCCGGCGGCCAGGACGGTCGCCCCGGTCAGCCCGTCGATCAGCTGCCGGGCGGATGTGCGCCGGACCGTCCGCTCCCGGCCGACCTCGACCCCTAGGACCGTCCGGCCCACGACCCGTTGCTCGAGCCCGCGGCGGACGGTCTCGACCTCCGGCAGCTCGGGCACCGGCGTTCAGCCCATCGACTCGAGGTCGTCGGCGGCCGCCTCGGCCGCGCCCTGCTCGGCGGCCTTCTTCGACCGGCCGGTTCCCTCGCCCGCGACCCGCCCGTCGATGATGACGGTGGCGAAGAACCGCTTGGCGTGATCGGGGCCCTCCGCGCGGGTGTGGTACTCGGGTACGCCGGCGTCGTGGCGCACGGCGAGCTCCTGCAGCCTCGACTTGAAGTCGAGGAACTCCAGCCGTTCCACGGTGCCCTCGAGGCGGGGGCCGATGAGGCGGTCGATCACGGCATGGGCGGCGGGTGGGCCACCGTCGACGTAGACCGCGCCGAACAGAGCCTCCAGCGCGTCGGACAGGATCGACGGCTTCTCCCGCCCGCCGGCGGCGTCCTCCCCCCGGCCGAGCAGGAGGTGGTCGCCGAGGCCGAGCGAGGCGGCCACGTCGGCGAGGGCGAGGGCGTTGACGACGCCCTTGCGCAGCCCGGTCAGCGCCCCTTCGGGGAGCTCGTCGTAGCGGTGGTAGGCGAGGTCGGCGACCACCCAGCCGAGTACGGCGTCGCCGAGGAACTCCAACCGCTCGTTGCTGTCCGTCCCCGGGTGCTCGGCGCACCACGACCGGTGCGACATCGCGCGAGTGATGAGCGACGGATCGGAGAACGTGTACCCGATGCGCGCAGTGAGGACGTCGGGGCTCAGCCGCCCTCCCCGGAGCGGGCAAAGACGTAGTCCACGGCGTCGCGCACGGTCTTGAGATCCGCCAGGTCCTCGTCGTCGATGCGGAACCCGACGGTGCGCTCGCTGAGCTCCTCCTCGAGCGCCTCGACGAGCTCGATCAGGGCGAGCGAGTCGGCGTCGAGATCGTCGACGAACGACTGGCCCTCCGTGATCGTCGACGGGTCGATCTCCAGGATGTCGGCCAGCCGGTCGCGCACGATCTCGAAGATCTCCTCGCGTCCGAGCGGCCCTTGTTCGACGTGGGTCTCCGCAGGCATCGCGACGCGATGCTACCCAGCCGCCACTGCGGCCCGGATCTCGTCGACGATGCGGTGCTCGACCATCTCCTGGGCCACACGGATGCCGTTGGCCAGCGCCTTGGCGCCGGCCGAGCCGTGGGAGATCGTGCACACGCCGTCGACGCCGAGCAGGATCGCCCCGCCGTAGGTGTCGGGGTCGAGCGTCTCGTACAGCGGAAGCAGCGCCGGTAGGAGTGCGTCGGCGTGGGCCTTGGTCTCCGGATCGGCCGAGAACGCGGCGAGCAACGCCTTGACCACCGCCTTCACGCCACCTTCGAGCGTCTTGAGGACGACGTTGCCGGTGAACCCGTCGGTGACCACGACGTCGACGTCGTCGCTCATCACGTCGCGACCTTCGACGTTGCCGATGAACACGATCCCCGACGCCGCCTCGAACAGCCCGAAGGCCTCCTTGCGGAGAAGGTCGCCCTTGCCCGGCTCCTCGCCGATCGACAACAGCCCGACCCGGGGTGCGTCGAGGGCGAAGCGGTGCTTGGCGTACACCGATCCCATCTGGGCGAACTGGACCAGCCACTCCGGCTGGACCTCGGCGTTGGCGCCGGCGTCGAGCAGCACGGTCGGGGTCGAGCCGGGGACCGGGATCGGCGTGGCGATCGCCGGCCGGCTGACGCCCTTGATCCTCCCCATGCGCAGGAGCGCGGCGGCCATCGTGGCGCCGGTGTTGCCGGCCGAAATCATCGCCGCCGCCTTGCCGTCGCGTACCGCCTCGGCGGCCCGGACGAGCGTCGAGTCCTTCTTCCGGCGGATCGCCTGGGCCGGGTCCTCGTCCATCGCGACGACCTCCTCGGCCGGGATCAGCGGCAGGTCGCCGCGGCCGGCGAGGTCGGACGGGCCGACCAGCACGACGGGGATTCCCTCGGCGGCAGCCTCGAGGGCGCCGGCCACGATCTCGTCGGGCGCCCGGTCTCCGCCCATCGCATCGACGGCGATCGGCAGCGCGCTCTGGGTCACCGAAGCTGCCGTCGGCGACGTAGGCGGTGACACAGACCGGAAACTAGGCGACGTCGATCGCGGTGCGGTTCTTGTACCAGCCGCAGCTCGGGCACACCGTGTGCGGGAGCTTGGCGTTGCCGCACCGCGGGCACACGCTGCGCGCCGGCGCGTCGAGCTTCCACGCGGAGGCGCGACGGCTGCGCGACTTCGACTTCGACTTCTTCTTCTTGGGGACAGCCATCGGGGTCTCGATCTCTGCGGGACGGAAACTCGGCCGCCCCAGGCTAGCGGGGGGTGGCGCCGACGCCTACGACGGCCCTGACGACGGGAGCTCGTCGCGGAGCTGGTCGAGCACCGCCCAGCGCTCGTCCCGCACCGAGGTGTCGCACCCGCACGGACCCCGGGCGAGGTCGGCGCCGCAGACCGGGCACAGCCCCGGACAGTCGGGCCGGCACAGCGGGGCGTCGGGCATCGCCAGCAGCACCTCTTCGCGCACCATCGGGCCGAGGTCGATCTGACCGTTGACGATCGGGAACGCTCCGTCGTCCTCGCTGCCGGGCTCGGCCCAACGCTCGTCGACGCTCACCTCGAGCACACCGGAGAGCGGTCGCAGGCACCGCGAGCACTGGTCCCGCCACGACGTGCTCAGCCGGCCGGTGACGACGACGTCGTCGAGCGTGGACTCGACGTCGACGGCGACCGTGACGTCGCCGGTGAGGCGGGGGTCGGTGAGGCCGACCTCGTCCCGCGAAACGTCGACGTCGACGCGGCGATGGCTCCCCGGCTGGCGGAGCAGCTCTGCGGCGTTGACGACGAGGGGGTTCTTTCGCGCCGTCATCGCCTACCGATCCTGGTCGAAGAACCCGGTGGGGTCCTCTTCCTCCTCGTCGCCGGCGGCGGGCACGGGGGCAGCGCCGATCGAGAGCCGCTGGCGCCCGGCGCCCACGGTCTTCTGCAGCTTGTCGAGCAGGATCTCGAAGCTGCCCAGGCGCTGGTCGAGGAAGTCCTCGGTCTCGTGGCGCAGCCGGCGGGCGTCGGCCTCGGCCGTCTCCATCACCTGGCGCGCCCGCTGCTCGGCGGCGCGTACGACCTCGGTGCGCTGCACCATCCGTTCGGCACGCACCCGCGCCGCCTCGAGCAGCTCGTCGGCCTCGCGCCGGGTCTTGGCGACAAAGTCCTGGCGCTCCTTCAGCATCCAGCGGGCCTGGCGCAGCTCGTCTGGGAGCCGCTGCAGCGCCTCTTCGAGCAGCTCGATGATCTCGTCGCGGTCGATCCGGGGCGACGACGACAGCGGCATGGTCGGCGCGGTGGCGATGATGTCGATCGAGCGGCGGAGCAACGTCTCGGCGTCGCCGACGTACCCTTGCCCCGGCTCGGGGTACTCGTCGTCGATCTCGGCGTACGCGTCGTCTTTGTCGTCGTCCTGGTAGGTGTCGTCGTAGGTCATGGTGTGCTCGTCGATGGTGCCTCGCCGGGCGGGAACATGCGCGTCAGCGCGTCGGCCACCGGGCCCGGCACCAGGTGGGAGACGTCTCCACCGTACCGGGCGATCTCCCGCACAAAGCGGCTGCTGATGAATCCGCGGTCGGCCCGGCACGGCAGGTAAACGGTGCGCACGCCGGTCACCGAGTGGTTGGTGAGCGCCATCTGCTGCTCGATCTCGAAGTCGGCGGCCGTGCGGAGGCCCTTGACGATGAAGTCGGCGCCGGCGACGGCGGCGGCCTGTACCGCCAGCCCGGCGTGCACGATCACCTCGACGTGGTCGCCGATGCCGGCCTCGCCGGCGCTGGCGTGGATGAGTGCCACCCGTTCGTCGACCGCGAGCAGCCCCGAGGGCTTCTCGTGGTTGTGCATCACGGCGACGACGACGGTGCCGAACAGCTCGGCCGCCTGCTCGAAGATGTCGACGTGGCCCAGGTGGACCGGGTCGAAGCTGCCGGGGATAAGAACTCTTGGCATGAGCGCGGAGCAACCGTACGCCGTCGCGTCACGTGGGCGCCGAATGCAGGAACGTCACCCACGTCCGTCCATAGCGCTTCACCCGCCCCTGCTCCCAGCCCGGCGGGGCGACCACGGGATCGGACGCCTCGGTGACGACGACGCGCACGCGCTCGGGCCCGATGGCGTCGAGCAGCCGGGACCAGGCGTCGAAGCCGTAGGGCGGGTCGGCGAACACGAGGTCGACGTCGAGGTGGGATACGACGACGGGCGGGTCGCCGGCCACGACCCGCGCCCGCTCCCCCAGGCCGAGCGAGGCGATGTTGTCGTTGATCACGCCCAGCGCGCCGCGTGCCCGCTCGACGAACGTGCAGTGGGCGGCGCCGCGAGACAGCGCCTCGATCCCCAGCGCACCCGTCCCGGCGTACAGGTCGGCAACGCGCGCATCGACGATCACGTCGAGGCTGGCCAGGGCGTTGAAGATCGCCTCCCGGACCTTGTCGGTCGTCGGGCGGATCGATCCGTCGACGGGCGCCGCCAGCCTCCGGCCGCGCAGCTCACCGGCCACGATGCGCATCTCGAGCAGGTTACGGGTGGGTGCGACGAAGGTGGGATGGCCGATCGCGTCCGATGGAATTGAAGACCCGGTTCGGCACGCCGGGCGCTCCAGCGCCTCCGGCGGCCGCATCAGACACGGCTACGGGCGGGTTCAACGTCGGTGGATGGCCGATCGCGTCCGATGGAATTGAAGACCCGGTTCGGCACGCCGGGCGCTCCAGCGCCTCCGGCGGCCGCATCAGGCACGGCTACGGTGGGCCGATGACACGAAGGCTCGCCTTGGTGGTTGGCGCAGCCGCGCTGGTGTTCGCCGCCGGATGCGGCGACGACGACGACGCTGGCGGTGATGACGTGGAGGTCTCCGACGAGGCCCAGCCGTATGTTGACGCGATGGTGGAGGGCATGGTCTCCACGGACGACGACGAAGACCTGCAACTCGATCAGGAACAGGCCGAGTGCTTAGCCCCCCGCTGGGTTGAGACGATCGGCGTCGATCGGCTGCAGGACGCCGGCCTCGAACCGGACGACTTCGCCACCGACGGCGACCCCGATCTCTCGTCGCTCGGCCTCTCCGAGGACGAGGGCGGAGAGCTGTACGACGCCTTCGGCGACTGCGACATCGATCTCAAGGCGGAGTTCATCCGGTCGTTGACGGCTGACCAGGAGCTCTCCGAGGAGGACGCGGCGTGCCTCAGCGACGCCTTCTCCGACGACTTCCTGCGCCGGATCATGGTCACGTCGTTGGTCGCCGGCGACGACGCGCTCGACGACAACGAGGAGCTCACGAGCGAGCTGCTCTCGGTGTTCTCTGAGTGCCCGGGTGCCATCGACACCGACGGAGACTGAGGTGACCCCGCCCGACGCCGTGATCACGTGCGTCGACTGCGGTGGGCGAGCCCACCTGCTCACGCCGCCGGGCGGCGACCCCGAGGCGGCGGGCGCCGAAACGTGGCAGCCGGGCGACATCGCGACGTACCGCTGCGAGGACTGCCACGACCGCTGGGACATCGTCCTCGAGGACGACGCCGTCGACGACGACTGAGCATCCCCCTCAGCTGCGGGTGAGGAACTCCGTCTCGTCCTCGGTGAGCAACAGGTGGAGCTCGTCCAGCAGGAGCGGGTGGCCGTCGAGGCTGACGTCGGCGTCGACGATCTCGAACGCCGCCTCCCGGGCGAGGTAGACGAGCTCGCGGTCCCGCCGCAACGAGGCCAGCTTCAGGTCGCTGCGCCCCTTCTGCGCCGTGCTCATCAGCGTCCCCTCGCCGCGAAGCTCGAGGTCGACCTCGGCCAGGGCGAACCCGTCGGTGGAGGCCACGACGGCCTCCACCCGCGGCGTCGTCTCGATGTCCGCCGTGACCAGCCAGCACTGCGACTGGTGGGCGCCCCGCCCGACCCGCCCGCGGAGCTGGTGCAGTTGGGCGATCCCGAACCGGTCAGCGTCGAGGATCACCATCACGGTGGCGTTGGGGACGTCGACGCCGACCTCGATGACCGTCGTCGCCACCAGCACGTCGAGCCCGCCGGATCGGAACAGCTCCATCGTCATGTCCTTGTCGGCCGGCGTGAGGCGCCCGTGGAGCAACCCCAGGCGCAGCCCCTTCAGCTCACCGGCGCTGAGTCGGGCGTAGGTCTCCTCGGCCGACGCCACCTCGAGCTTCTCCGACTCCTCGATCAGCGGGCACACGACGTACGCCTGCCGGCCGGCGCCGACCTCCTCTGTCACTGCCGCCCACGCCTCGCCCTCGAGCAACGGTCCGCCGACCCAGCGGGTCACGATCGGCGTGCGACCGGGCGGCAGCTCGTCGAGCACGCTCACGTCGAGGTCGCCGTACACGGTCATCGCCGCCGTCCGGGGGATCGGCGTGGCGGTCATGACGAGGACGTCGGGCACCGTCGCCCCGGCCTTCTCCCGCAGCGCCGCCCGTTGCTCGACGCCGAAGCGGTGCTGCTCGTCGACGACGACGACACCGAGGCTGCGGAAGTCGACGCCCTCCTGGATCAGGGCGTGGGTGCCGATGACCAGATCCACGGTGCCGTCGGCCAGCCCACCGAGGACCCGGCGCCGCTCGGCTCCACCCACCCGGTTGGTGAGCAGCTCGACTCGCAGCGGACGGTCGGTGAAGAGCGACTCACCCCGGGTCGGCACCTCGAGACCGGCGAGCAGCTCGCGCACCCCGGCGAAGTGCTGCTCGGCGAGCACCTCGGTCGGCGCCATCAACGCGCCCTGGTGCCCTCCCTCGACGGCGGCGAGGAGGGCGGTCACGGCGACGACCGTCTTCCCCGCCCCGACGTCACCTTGGAGCAGGCGGTGCATCGGATGCGGCGCGGCGAGGTCGCCGTCGATCTCGCCGATCGCCCGCCGCTGCGCTGCGGTGAGCGGGAACGGGAGGCGGTCGTGGAACCGGCGCACCAGCTCGCCGCCGACGGCATGGCGGATCCCGACCGCGTCCCGCTCCATCGCCCGCTTCCGCATGACGAGGACGAGCTGGACCCGCAGCAGCTCGTCGAAGGCGAGCCGGCGCCGCGCCCGGTCCTTCTCGGCGATCGAGTCGGGGAGGTGGATGCTGCGCAGCGCGGTCTCCCGGTCGATGAGTCCGAGCCGACGCTGTACGGCGTCCGGCACCGGGTCGGCGATGCCCCGGTCGGCGGAGCGGACCAGTGCGCTCTCGACCCATCCGGCCAGCTCCCACGTCGTGATCTGAGCCTTCTCGCTCTGCGGGTAGATCGGCACGATCCGCCCGGTGCGGTCGCCGATGAGGTCGACGACGGGATTCGTCATCTGCAGGCCGCCGCGGAAGACGTCGGCCTTGCCGAACAAGGCGACCTGCAGGCCCGGCTGGAGCTGGCGCTCCCGCCACGGCTGGTTGAAGAAGACGACCTTGAGCCGGCCGCTGCCGTCGCCCACGACCACCTCGACGATCGCCCGCCGGGTGCGGGCGAGCCGCTTGTGGACGGACCGGACCTCGACGAGCAGGAGCGCCTCGGTGCCCGGGACGAGATCGGCCAGCCGAGCCTCCCGGGTGCGGTCGACCCAGCGGCGGGGGTAGGTCGTCAGGAGGTCGAGGACCGATTCCACCCCGAACGCGGCAAGGGCGGCTCGTTTGCGGTCGCTCACCCCGCGCAGGCGGGAGACGTCGATGGTCGCCAGCTCGCGGAGCGTGATCGGCCCGGACTCGGTCGCGGTCACTCGACGCCGAACAGGTACGGGTACAGCGGCTGTCCGCCGTCGTGGACCTCGACCTCGACGCCGGGGCGGTGCTCGGCGATCCACGCCTCGATCGCCGCCGTGTCCGGCTCGCCGGCGCCGGCACCGGTGAGCACCGTCACCAACTCGCTGTCGTCGGTGATCAGGTGGCCGAGCAACGTCGTCGCCGCCTCGAGCAGGTTGCCGGCCACGGCGACGATCCCGCCGCCCCTGGCGATCCCGATCCAGTCGCCCTCCTCCACCGGACCGGCGTCGGTCTGGCTGGCCCGGACGGACTGGGTGACCTCCCCCGACGCGATCTCCGCCGACGCCTGCCGCATCACGGTGGTGTTCGCCGGGGCGTCGGCCTCGGGGTCGTAGGCCATCAGCGCGGCCAACCCCTCGGGCATCGAGCGGGTGGGTACCACCCGGACCGTCTTCGCCGTCAGGGCGTCGAGCTGCTCGGCCACCGGAATGATGTTCTTGTTCCCGGGGAGGACGACGACGTGGGCGGCGTTGACATGCTCGACGGCATCGAGCAGCTCGGCCGTCGACGGGTTCATCGTCTGCCCTCCGCGGACGATCCCCTGCACCCCGAGCTCGCGGAACAGCTCACTGATCCCGTCGCCGCTGCTGACGGCGACCACCGCGCAGGTGACGGCGGGCAGCTCGCCGGTCATCGGCTCGGCCGTCGCCGCCCCACCGGCGACGAGCGCGGCCTCCCGGTGGGCGTGCTCGGCGGCGACCTCCTCGAACAGATCCGTCACCCGGATCTGCCGCGGCCGGCCGTCGAGGTCGAGGGCGGTCTCGATGGCGGCGCCGATGTCGTTGGTGTGGACGTGGCAGTTCCAGAGGCCGTCGCCGCCGACGACGACGATCGAGTCCCCGATCGCTCCCCAGCCCTGTTTGAGCTCCTCGATCCGGCCGTCCGGCAGATCGCAGAAGAACATCACCTCGTACCGCGTGTCGCCGACGGCGTGTTCGTCGACCGGGGCGACGGGGGCGGCGACGACGGTGATGGCGGGCGCCTCGGGGAGCGGTTCCCCGTCGACCACGTGGAGGAGCGCGTCGAGGAGCAGGAGGTAGCCGGCGCCCCCGGCGTCGACCACCCCGGCGTCCTTGAGGACCGGCAGCAACTCGGGCGTGCTCTCCAGCGCGATCCGACCGGCGTCGCGGGCGGCGCGCACGACGCCGGGGAGCGAAGCCCCAGCGGTGGCCGCCGCCCCGGCGGCCTCGGCGCTGAGCCGGACGACGGTGAGGATCGTGCCCTCGACCGGAGTGAGCACCGCCTGGTAGGCGGCGTCCGTGGCGACCTTCAATGCCTCGGCAACGGTGGCCCCGTCCGCCTTCGCGGACTCCCTGAGGGTGGAGGCGATCCCCCGCATGATCTGCGAGAGGATCACGCCGCTGTTGCCGCGCGCGCCCATGAGCGAGCCGTGGCTGATCGCGTTGCACGTCGGGACGAGCTCCTCGGGCGCAGCCTCCATCTCGGCGACGACGGCGTCGAGGGTCCGCGACATGTTGGTGCCCGTGTCGCCGTCGGGCACCGGGTACACGTTGAGCCGGTTGATCCGCTCGGCGTGGACCGCCAGCGTGTCGCGGAACGCCGTGATCGTGTCACGCAGGGCGTCGACGCCGAACACCTCGAGTGGAGGCGCGACCGTGGACACGCGGACATCGTAGAAGCGCGAGTCGCCGGCACCGAACGACCCCGAGCACGGGTAGCTGCGGATTCGACAAGTCGATAGCCTGCTTCGAGTTATGGCCTCTGTCTGTCAAGTATGCGGCAAGAAGCCCTCCTGGGGCATGTCGGTGTCGCACTCGCACCGGCGCACCAAGCGCCGCTGGAACCCGAACATCCAGCGCGTGCGCGCGATGGTGGACGGTTCCCCGAAGCGCATCTACGTCTGCACCGGCTGCCTCAAGTCCGGCAAGGTCGTCAAGGCGGCGCGGACGTCGGCTCCCGTCTCCGGCTGAGGATCTCGGATGCAGGGGGTCATCAAGGCCTACGACCCCGTCACCCGCGACGGCATCGTTATGTGCGACACCGACCTCGCCGACTATGACCTCGCCGCCGACGCCCTCGCCGGGTCGGTGCTGCGGATGGTCCGCCAGGGACAGCGGGTGATCTTCGATCTCGACGGCGACGGTCGGGCCACCCGGCTCCGGCTCGGCTCGGAGATCGACATGCAGACTCCCGGCCAGTAGCAGTCGCGCCGTACCCTGGCGGTATCCCCCGAGCGATTGGAGCAGTCGAGCGATGAGTGGCCACACCGGGAATCGCGAACTGGTGAAGTGGGTCGAGCAGTGGGCGTCGATTCTCCAGCCGGCCGAGGTGTACTGGTGTGACGGCAGCGCCGCTGAGTACGACCGGCTGTGCGCCGAGCTCGTCGCGTCGGGCACGTTCACGTCGCTCGACGAGGCCAAGCGGCCGAACAGCTACTGGGCCCACTCCGATCCCGGAGATGTGGCCCGGGTCGAGGACCGCACGTTCATCTGCTCGGCGAACGAGCACGACGCCGGCCCGACGAACAACTGGCGTGACCCGACCGAGATGCGCGAGGAGCTGACCGGGCTGTACACCGGCGCGATGCGGGGGCGGACGCTGTACGTCGTGCCGTTCTCGATGGGGCCGCTCGGCTCGCCGATCGCCCACATCGGCGTCCAGCTCACCGACTCGGCCTACGTCGCGGTGAGCATGCGGATCATGACCCGCATGGGCCAGGGCGCGCTCGACGTGCTCGGCGACGCCGGGGAGTTCGTGCCGTGCGTGCACTCCGTCGGCGCCCCGCTGGCCGACGGCGAGGCCGACGTGCCGTGGCCGTGCAATCCCGACAGCAAGTACATCGTCCAGTTCCCGGAGACCCGGGAGATCTGGTCGTACGGCTCCGGCTACGGCGGCAACGCCCTGCTCGGCAAGAAGTGCTTCGCCCTGCGCATCGCGTCGGTGATGGCCCGCGACGACGGCTGGATGGCCGAGCACATGCTGATCCTCAAGCTCACCAACCCGCAGGGCGAGGTCAAGTACGTCGCCGGCGCGTTCCCGTCGGCGTGCGGCAAGACCAACCTGGCGATGCTGGTGCCGACGATCCCCGGCTGGACGGCCGAGACGGTCGGCGACGACATCTGCTGGATGAAGTTCGGCGCCGACGGCCGGCTGTACGCGATCAACCCCGAAGCCGGGTTCTTCGGGGTCGCGCCAGGGACGAGCGAGAAGACCAACCCCAACGCGATCGCGACCCTGGCGGGGAACTGCATCTTCACCAACACCGCGCTGGTCGACGGCGACGTCTGGTGGGAGGGCTTGTCCGAGCCGCCCGCCCGCGCCATCGACTGGAAGGGCAACCCGTGGAACCCGGAGGTCGAGACGCCGGCCGCCCACCCCAACGCCCGGTTCACCGTGCCGGCCCGCCAGTGCCCGTCGATCGCGCCCGAGTGGGAGGACCCCGCCGGGGTCCCGATCTCGGCGATCCTGTTCGGCGGCCGCCGCCGATCGACGGTCCCGCTCGTCACCCAGGCCTACGACTGGGAGCACGGCGTGTTCCTCGGCTCGATCATGGCGTCGGAGACGACGGCGGCGGCCCAGGGCGAGCTCGGCCGGCTGCGCTTCGACCCGATGGCGATGCTCCCGTTCTGCGGGTACAACATGGCCGACTACTGGGCCCACTGGCTGACGATCGGCAAGGCGACCGATGCCGAGAAGCTGCCCAAGGTGTTCTTCGTCAACTGGTTCCGGCGCGACGGGAACGGCCGCTTCCTCTGGCCCGGGTTCGGCGAGAACAGCCGCGTTCTCAAGTGGGTGTTCGAGCGGGTGAACGGCCAGGCCGACGCCGTCGAGACCGCGATCGGGCTGCTGCCGACGCCGGAGGCGCTGGACACCGACGGGCTCGACATCGACGACGACGACCTCGCCGAGCTGCTGCGCGTCGACGCCGACGGCTGGCGGGACTCGCTCCCGCAGGTGCGCGAGCACTATGCCCGGTTCGGAGAAGCCGTCCCTGCGTCGCTCACGCTTGCCTTGGACACCTTGGAGTCCCGCCTCACCTGACCGCCAGGCTCTCTGTCGCTTGGAGTCCGCCCGGTTGGGCCGGGTGCAAACGACGTCTCGGTGGTGCGCGAGACTCCGGGCTGTGAAAACCAGGACTGCTGTCATCACCGCCCCTCCCGGCAAGTGGGAGGTCGTCGAAGTCGACGTCGAGGAGCCGCGCCAGGGTGAACTGCTCCTCAAGATGGTCGCTTCCGGGCTGTGCCACTCCGACGACCACGTGGCCACGGGGGACATCCCGGTAGGCGTCTACCCGTTCGCCGGCGGCCACGAGGGCGCCGGCATCGTCGAGCAGATCGGCCCGAACACGCCCGGGTGGGAGGTCGGCGACCACGTCGTGCTGTCGTTCCTCCCCGGGTGCGGGCGCTGCCGGTGGTGTGCCAGCGGGATGCAGAACCTTTGCGACCTCGGCGCCAACCTCCTCGCCGGATGCCGGCCCGATGGGTCGTACCGCATGTCGCTCGACGGCCAGCCGGTCGGGCAGATGTGCGGTATCTCGACGTTCTCGGAACACACCCTCGTCGACGTGGCGTCGGCGGTGAAGGTGGCCGACGATCTCCCGCTGGAGAAGGCGTGCCTCGTCGGGTGCGGGGTCGGCACCGGGTGGGGGTCGGCGGTCAACTCGGCCGAGGTCCATCCGGGCCAGACCGTCATCATCATGGGGATCGGCGGCATCGGCATCAACGCCGTGCAGGGCGCCGCCCACGCCGGCGCGATGCACGTCATCGCCGTCGACCCGGTCGAGTTCAAGCGGGAGAAGGCGCTCGAGCTCGGGGCCACCCACGCCTTCGAGAACATGCAGGAGGCCACCGAGTTCGCCCAATCCGTCACCAACGGGCAGGGCGCCGACTCGGCGATCGTCACCGTCGGTGTCACCACGGGCGAACACATCGGCCAGGCCTTCTCATCCATCCGCAAAGCGGGCACGGTCGTCGTCACCGGTCTCGGGGACATGACCGAGGTCGGCATCCCGATCTCGCCGGCCGAGTTGACCCTGTTCCAGAAGCGCGTGCAGGGGGCGCTGTTCGGCGCGTCGAGCCCGTCTCGCGACATCCTGTCGATGCTCGAGCTGTACCGCGCCGGCAAGGTCCGCCTCGACGAGCTGGTGACCAACACGTACACCCTCGACACGGTCAACGAGGGCTACGCCGACATGCACGCCGGCAAGAACCTCCGCGGCGTCCTGATCCATTCTTGATGCGGCCGGCGAAGCGGCTGGCGCCGCCGCCGTGCCGAACCGGGTCTTCACCTCTGAACGACGCGATCGACGCGCCGTTGAGAGGCGCGAGCTGAGCGGTCTCAGCTGAGCGAGATCAGCTCGCGGAGTCCGAGGCCCATGATGAACAGGCAGCCGAGGCCGTAGAGCAGGTACTCCTTGCCGCGCATGAACGGGCTCGTGCGGTAGCTGTACAGGATCCCGACGGCGACGACGGCGGAGAACCCGTACAACGCGTGCAGCTGCGGCGCCTCCCGGTCCTCGCCGGCGATGAGGATCGTGCCGGTGATCGCCTGGAAGAACGCCGTGAGCTGGGCGACGATGATCGCCGCCCACAGCGCCCGGCCCCGCAACGCCGTCCATCGGTGAGCGGCGAGCGCCCACAGCCCGGCGCCGGCGTTGGCGGCGATGAGCACCCACGCGCCGACGTCGTGCCACTCGAGGGTGGTGCCGACGATCACGGCCTCAGCGGATCAGCGTGTCGGCCTCGTGGCCGGCCTCGATCAGCCGCATCGTCCCGCCGTCGGTCTCGACGACAGTGACCGACGTGTTGTCGAGGCGACGGACCACCACGCGATCGTTGCCGAGGCAGGCTCCGATGACGGCGTTGATGGCGATGAAGTGCGAGAACACGACGGTGTCGTCCGCGAGGCCGGCGACGTACTCGACGACCCCGTCGCGGAACTCGGTGTAGCGCTCGTCGAGGTCCCCCCACGCGCCGGCCATGGCCAGGCGGAGCCAGTCGACCCGCTCCGCCATCGCGACCCCGAGCGGCGACGGGATTTCGGCGACCGCGGTCTCGACGCGCAGCGTCGCGCCCCAGCGGCCGGCGAGCGGCGCCGCCGTCTCGCGGCAGCGGCGCAGCGGGCTGGTCACGATCGCCAGCGCACCGAGCGGGGCCAGCCGCTCGGCAACGCGCCGCGCCTGAGCCTCACCGATGGCATCGAGCGGCGGATCGGGATCGCGGTCCCAACCGGCGGCGGCCCGACCGTGCCGTACGAGATGTACCAACGTCATCGCGGGAATCCGTCGAGCAGCCAGCCGTGGCGCAGGCCAGGCGGGGCGCCGGGTTCGATGTACCACTCGGTCCCGAAGGCCGCGGCGAACACCTCCTCGGGCATGGACAGGAACATGCTGGTGTCGGTGACCTGGCTGGCGTGACATGCGATCGCGGCCCGCTTCGCCGCCACGTAGGAACTGACGTCCACGGCCAGGTGGATCTCAGCCTCCGGAGTCCCGATGGGGTTCCCGTCGTCGGCGGGGCCGGTCGGGTCGAAGTCCTCGAACCCTGGCGTGCCGGCCGCGATCATCGCCTCGATCCCCCTCGTCGCCAGCTCGCGGTTGACCGTGACCTCGAACCGCTTCGGCGTGCCCGCCCGGTCGGCGGCCGGGTGCCCGACCCGGTGGACCTGGACGTGGTCGGGATGCCCGTAGTTCCCGTGCCAGTCGTAGACCACGGCGATGTCCGCCCCCTCCTCCCTGAGCACGCCCGCCAGCCGGTCAGCCGCCTCGTCGAGGTCGGCCTGGAGGAACGACCGCGGATCCTGGTTCTGCTCCCACCCCGTCATCCCGGAGTCGTGGTAACCGAGCCAGACGATCCGGGCGACGCCGAGCTGATCGGCCGACCGCTCGGTCTCCGCCCGCCGGCGGTCGACGAGCGTCTCGCCCTCGGCGAGGTCGTCGGGGACCTCGCCGTGCTCGCCATTCGTGCACACGACGAGGACGACCCGGTGACCGTCGGCGGCCGCCCGGGCCATCGAGCCGCCGGTGCTGATGGTCTCGTCGTCGGGATGGGCGTGGACGAAGGCGATCGTCGCCACAGAGGGTCAGCCTGACGAGGCGACCGCGCCGGAGGCGAGCAGGTTCTCGACCCGGTCGGCAGGGACCCCCCAGTCGACGAGCGCGTCGCGGGTGTGCTCGCCGGGGCGGGCGGGGGGACGGGCGACCTTCGGCGTGCTGCGGCTGAACCGCGGCGCCGGCGCTGGTTGCATCGACCCGTGCACCTCGACGAACGTCCCCCGCTCGACGTTGTGCGGGTGCTTGGCCGCCTCGCTCATCCGCAGTACCGGCGCGAAGCACACGTCGGTGTGCTCCATCAGCGCGCACCACTCGTCCCGGCTCTTGGCGGCGAACACTTCAGCGATCAGCTCCTTCTGCTCCGGCCACCGGGCGCGGTCCATCTGCACGGCGAAGCGCTCGTCACCTTCGAGCCCGCTGAGACGCAGTAACTCGGCGTAGAACTGCGGCTCGATCGAACCGATCGACACGTACTCACCGTCGGCGCAGCGATAGACGTCGTAGAAATGGGCGCCGGTGTCGAGCAGATTGGTTCCCCGCTCGTTCTCATCGAAGAAGCCGGACTCGACGAACGACCAGAACATCGTCATCAGCACGGCGGCGCCGTCGACCATCGCCGCGTCGACAACCTGGCCCGAGCCGCTGCGCTGGGCCTCGAGGAGCGCGCACACCACGCCGTAGGCGAGGAACATCCCGCCGCCGCCGAAGTCGCCGATCAGGTTGAGCGGCGGCACCGGCGCCTGCCCGGCCCGCCCGAAGTGGGCAAGGGCGCCGGCGAGGGCGATGTAGTTGATGTCGTGGCCGGCGGCGCGGGCGTACGGGCCCTCCTGGCCCCATCCCGTCATCCGGCCGTAGACCAGCTTGGGGTTGCGGGCGAGGCACTCGTCCGGGCCGGCGCCGAGCCGCTCCATCACCCCGGGCCGGAACCCCTCGATCAGGGCGTCGGCGCGTTCGACCAGGTCGAGGAGCGTGGCCACGCCGTCGGGGTGCTTGAGGTCGATGGCGACGTTGCGCCGGCCCCGCTGGAGCAGGTCCCGGTTGGACCCGCCGGACGGGTGCACCGACTGGGCCCGCTCGACGCGCAGCACCTCGGCGCCCATGTCGGCGAGCATCATCGCGGCGAAGGGCCCCGGCCCGATGCCGGCGATCTCGATGACGCGGTATCCGTCGAGTGGTCCGGACATTCAATGGCCTCCCTGGTCTCAGGCGGCGGCGCGGCCGGCGTGCTCGGTGTGGCTGACTACGGCGTCGACGATCACCGGCCACAGCGGCGCGGGCAGATCGTGACCCATGTCGGCGAGGAGGAGCAGGCTCGCCCCGGGAACCGCGTCGACGGTCGCCTGCCCGCCGGGCGGGGAGATGAGCGTGTCGTCGCGGCCGTGGATGACGAGGAATGGAACCTCGACCTTGGTGAGGGCTTCGATCCGGTCGTCGCTGGCGTACATCGCGGCGAGCTGGCGCGGCGCGCCCTCCGGGTAGAACGCCCGGTCGAAGGCGGCGGCGGCCCGCTCCCGGACGACGTCGAGGTCGAAGTAGCGCTTCGACCGCCAGACCGCCGATCGGGCGGACTGCTCGATGAACGACGCCCGTTCGGTCGGCGGCGGGCTGAGCAGGATCTGGAGGGCCTCGGGCGCGGGCGGGCCGGAGCGAAAGCTCGGCGTGCTCATCACCGAGGTGACGCTGAGGCAGCGGTCCGGATGCTCGATCGCGATCGTCTGCACGATCATCCCGCCCATCGACGCGCCGAGGACGTGGGCGGCGTCGATGCCGAGGGCGTCGAGGAGACCGATGGCGTCGTTGGCCATGTCGTAGAGCGTGTACGGCGCCGACGGAGGCTCGCGACCCTCGGACCTCGCCCGCTGGATCGCCATCGGGTCGGCACCCACCCCGTCGAGGTGCGTGGACAGGCCGCAGTCGCGGTTGTCGAAGCGGATCACGTAACGGCCGCGGGCGGCGAGCAGCTCGCACAGCTCCTGGTCCCAGTCGATGAGCTGGGCGGTGAACCCGTTCACCAGTAGCAGGGCCGGGTCGTCGGGGGACCCGAACGTCTCGTACTCGATGTCGATCGACTCGGGGTTGGTCGTGGCGATCGTCGTGCGTGGCATCGCGAGCAGTCTCGCGAACGCGTGGCCCGGCGACCACACGGGGCCGGGGGTGACGCGGTCAGCTCTCGAGCAGCCGGCGCTTCTGCGCCTCGAACTCCTCCGGGGTGAGCGTGCCGCGGTCCCGCATCGCCTCCAGCTTCTCCAGCTGCGACGGAACGTCGAGCTGGGCAGCGTTCGCCGGACCCGCCGGCGCGTCGGCCGGCGTGCCGTCCCGGTTCACCCGGCCGTACATGCGGTCCGTGTTGAGCTCCATCTGCGAGTAGATCAGGTTCTGGATCCGGTCCGGATGCTTGACATCGGTGAACCGCTGCTGGCCCGATTCGGCGGCCGACTCGATCAGGAGGTCTCCGGCCCCGATCATCCGCTCGAAGATCCCCTGGTGGAAGTGCACGCTGTTGACGTTCTCGAGGGGGATGTTGATGCCGCTCTTGGCGATCAGCCCGTGCCGGAAGATGACGCGGTCACTCGTGATCACGAAGCTGGTCGTCCCCCAGCGGAGGTAACGGACGAGCAACCAGACTGCGCTGGCGACGATGAGGATGAGGGCGGTCCACTTGAGCCACGACTCGGCGTCCATGGCGAGCACGACGATGCCCAGGATGAGCGCGCCGATCAGGGCGAATGCTGCTTCGGCGAAGTACCACCAGTGCGGGTGGACATCGAGCGCGACCGTCTCGTAGTCGTTGAGCAGCTTCCGCGGATAGGGCATGAGATCACAGTAATCCCGTGCCGCGTAGGGTGAATCTGATGCACGAGCTGCTGGCCGATCTCGACCAGGATCAGGCCGCCGCCGTGTCCACCCCGTCGACGCTGGTCGCCGTCATCGCCGGCGCCGGGTCCGGCAAGACCCGGGTCCTCACCCGCCGCATCGCCTACCGCGTGGCGATCGAGACGGCCGACGCCCGTCACACGCTGGCGCTGACGTTCACCCGGGAGGCCGCGGGCGAGCTCCGCCGTCGGCTGCGCCGGGCCGGCCTGCGCGACCACATCGAGGCGGGGACGTTCCACGCCGTCGCGCTCGGGCTGCTGCGCCAGCGCTGGCTCGAGCTCGACCAGCGGGCACCGACGGTCATCGGCGACCGCGACCGCCTCCTCGCCGAGGTCGCCGCCGGCGTCGCCCTCCCGACCCTCGTCGCCGAGGCGGAGTGGGCGGGCGCCCGGGGGGTCGCGGCGGCCGACTACGCCGCCGCCGTGCGGGCAGCCGGGCGGCGCGTGGCCGTCGCGCCGGACCGCGTCGCCGCGTGCTTGTCGGCGTACGCCACGCTGAAGCGCCGCCGCGGTGTCGTCGACCTCGACGACCTCCTGGCGATCACGATCGGCGAGCTGGAGCGCGACCCGCGCTGGGCGGAGGCGGTGCGGTGGCGCTTCCGCCACGTGCTCGTCGACGAGGCCCAGGACCTGAACCCGGCCCAGTACCGGCTGCTCGAGCTCGTCGTCGGCGGCCGCGACGACCTGTACCTGGTCGGCGACCCGGCGCAGGCGATCTACGGGTTCAACGGCTCGGACCCGGCGCTGCTGACCGAGATCGCCGACCGGCTCCCCGGCATCGAGGTCATCCGGCTCCCGACCAACCACCGGAGCACACCGCAGATCGTGGCCGCCGGCGCGGTCGTGCTCGCCGCATCGCGCCAGGAGGCGGAGGCCGGCTCCACCCGGCCCGACGGTGCGGTCGTCAGCGTCGTCGCGACCGACGATGCCGAGCACGAGGCTCGGGAGGTCGCTCGCCTCGTACGCGGCCTCGACCCGGACCTCGTGCGCCTCGGCCACGTCGCCGTCCTCGCCCGCACCAACGCTCAACTCGGCCGGCTCAGGCAGTCGTGCGGCGAAGCGGGACTGCCACTGCGCCGCGCCACGCTCGAGCCGGGCACCCCCCTCGCCAACGCCGTCCGGGCGGTCACCGCCCTCCCCTCCGCCACGCGGTTGCGCGGGTGGGCGCACGACGTCCTCGACGTCGAGCCCGATCCGTCGGATCCGATCGAGACCGCCGAGCGTCGGCTCGCCGGTGCGGTGCTCGACTTCCTCCGCGAGCAGCCGCTCGGCGACGGCGCCGCGCTGCGGGCGTGGATCGCAGGGACGGACCCGTTCGCCACCGCGGGCGACACGGTCGGCGTCGAGCTGCTGACGTTCCACGGCGCCAAGGGCCGGGAGTGGCACACGGTGATCGTGACCGGGGTCGAGACCGGCCTTGTCCCCCATCGGTCGGCCACCAGCGCGGCCGCCCGTGCCGAGGAGGCCCGGCTCCTGCACGTCGCCCTCACCAGGGCCGAAGATCGCCTGATCGTCACGTGGGCAGGACGGCGCGGCGGCTACGCCCGCCGGCCGAGCCCGTTGCTCGCCGGGCTCGAGGCGGAGCAGCCGGACGAAGCGGTGCCGCGGCCTCCTCCGGAGGACCTGCTCGGCGCGCGCCCGCCGACGGACGCCTCGCTGAGCCGGCTCGCCGCGTGGCGGCACCAGGCCGCCAGGGCGGCGGCGATGCTCCCCGACGAGCTGTGCTCGGACCACGACCTGGCGACGATCGCCGACCTCTCGCCGCGGTCGGCCGAGGAGCTCGCCGCAGTGACGGCGTTCGGTCCGCTCACCGCAGCCCGCCTGTTCGCGCCCATCCGGGCCGCCCTCGACGGCGCGGCCGGCCTCGGTACCGATTCTCTGGAGAGTTCGGATCGCTGAGCGATCCGTCATTGCGTTCCCCGGCCACGCCGCACACTGCCTGCGCAGTTGCTAGCCGCTCGCTCGCTGGCGCTCGCTCGCTCGCACCTGAGGGTCAATCGGCGAGGTCGACGATCACCGGGGCGTGGTCACTCGGCATCTTGCCCTTGCGGGCGTTGCGGTCGATGACGCACCACTCCACCCGGTCGGCGACCGGCGACGAGGCGAGCACCAGGTCGATGCGCATCCCGCGGCCCTCGTGGAAGTCGCCGCGTCGGTAGTCCCACCAGGAGAAGACCCTGGGCGCGTCGGGGTGCTGGAGACGGAACACGTCGACGAGCCCGCGGTCGACCAGTGCGGCGAGGCACTCCCGCTCAGCGTCCGTCACGTGCGTCTCACCGACGAAGGCGTCGGGGTCGTACACGTCGGCGTCGGCCGGGGCGACGTTGAAGTCGCCGGCGACGATGACGCCGTCGCCCGGCGAGGTCACGGCGTCGAGGTGGTTGCCCAGCCGCTCGAGCCAGCTCAGCTTGTAGGCGTAGTGCTCGCTGCCCACGACGCGGCCGTTCGGCACGTACACGGTGACGATGGTGAGTCCGTCGGTCTTGGCCGTCATCAGCCGCGCCTCGGAGTCCGGCTCGACGCCGTCGGCGAACCCGAACGACACGTCCTCGAGTGGTGCTCGGGACAGCATCGCCACACCGTTCCAACGACCCTCGCCGTGGTGGACGGCGGTGAACCCGCGCGCCTCGAAGGCGAGCTGCGGGAACGCGTCGTCGGCCAGCTTGGTCTCCTGGAAGCAGACGATGTCGGGGTCGACGTCGTCGAGCCACTGCTCGACGCGCTCCTGCCGCACCTTGAGCGAGTTGACGTTCCACGTCGCGAACCTGGTCATCCGATCACTCCCCCGCTCCGCTCGGGGCCGTCTTCCTCGCCGCCGCCTTCTTGGCCGACGTCTTCTTCGCCGGCGCCGCCTTCTTGGCCGGTGCGGCCGCCTTCGCCGCCGCCTTCTTGGCCGGCGCGGCCTTCTTGGCCGGCGCTTCCTTCGCCGGGGCCGCGGCCTTCTTGGTGGCGGCCTTCCTGGCCGGCTTCTCCGCCGCCGCCTTTCTCGCCGCCGGCTCCGCCGCGGCCGCCTTCTTGGTCGCCGCCTTCTTGGCCGGCGTCTTCCTTGCCGCCGCCTTCTTCGCCGCCGGCTCGGTCGGCTGCATGGTGGCCGTGACCGACTCGGCAAGGGCCTCCAGTTCCGGCGCCGGAACGAGCACCGTGGCGGGCGCCATGTCCGGCATCGCCAGGTCGACACTGCGACGGCCGGGGGCGAAGCTGGTCACGACGAGCGTGACTGCGTCCCCGATGTGCATCACCTCGCGGGCGCTGCGCGGTGGCGGCTGCGCCATCAGCCGCAACGGGACGTAGCCGCGCACGGTGCCGACCGTGACGTACGCGCCGTGGGAGGAGTACGACTCCACCACCCCGTTGACGCTGCTGCCGACGGGATGGTGCTCGACGAAGTCGAGGAACGGGATCACGTCGTTCACCGTGTGACCGGGCGCCGGGGGTGGGGTGCTCGACGCTTCCGGTGCCGCAGGGGCTGGCGCGGGGGGAGGCGCAGCCGCCGCCGCGGCCGCGGCCGCGGCCTTGGCCGCGCGCCGGCCGCCGCCGGGGGGCGGCGCCGTCGGCACGGGCATCGGCTGGAACGCCTCCCTGCTCGGGCGGCGGGCGGCGCGCTGGGCCTTGCGGCTCGTCGGACCCTTCACCGGGAGCCGTTCGACGAAGATCCACCCGATGTTCGGGACCGGCTTGCCGCCGATGAGGCGACCCTCGTCGAACAACCACGGGTAGTCGCCGTGGAACTCCTGGAACGAGTCGTTGCTGAGGACGCGAGCTCCGACCTTGTTGGCGATGCTGAGGACGAACGCGTCGCCGCGTCCGATCGCTCCGGCCGGCGGGGCGACGACCTCGTTGTTGGCGACCGCCTCGTCGAACTCGGCGACCTCCTTCTTGTCGATGCGGTGACCGAAGGTGGCGTCGACGACGACCGTGGCGACCGTGTCGGGGTACTCGTCGCGGAAGGCCCGCACCGCCTCGTCGAGCTGGCGCAGGCTCGGTGTCGACCGGCCTTCGGTGGCGATGTTGGAACCGTCGACGACGACGACGTTGGTGACCTTTTGTTTGCTTGGGCTCATGGAAGTCCCGTCATCGTAGAGTCGCCGCCGATGATCACAGCGGTGCTGTGGGACTTCGGCGGGGTGATCCTGTCGAGCCCGTTCGAGGCCTTTCGCCACTACGAGGACGCGCGCGGGCTGCCGCCCGGCTTCATTCGCAGCGTCAACGCGGCTGACCCGCATGCCAACGCGTGGGCCCGCCTCGAGCGGTCGGAGATCACGGCAGCCGAGTTCGACGACGCCTTTGCCCTGGAGTCGGCGGCAATGGGCCACGAGGTGCGCGGCGCCGACCTGCTCGGCCTGCTCGCCGGTGAGGTCCGCGCCGAGATGGTCACCGCGCTTGATCGGGTAAAGGCCGCCGGGCTGGCGACCGCCTGTCTGACCAACAACATCGCCGCCGACGGCACCGGCACCTACGACGGCCGCCCGGAGGTGGCGGCGGTGATGGCGCGCTTCGACGTCGTGCTGGAGTCGAGCCGGCTCGGTGTGCGCAAGCCCGAGCCGGCCTTCTACACGCTCGCGTGCGAGCGCCTGGGCGTGGCGCCGGCGGACTGCGCGTTCCTCGACGACCTCGGGGTCAACCTCAAGCCGGCGCGGGCGATGGGGATGACGACGATCAAGGTCGAGGATCCCGCCGTCGCCATCGCCGAGCTCGGGGCGGTGCTCGGCCTCGACCTGTCCTGACTCCGTCGGCCGATCGGCCAGAATTGCACCGGTCCGGCCCGGCACGAGCGCGGTGTCTGGCCCGGATGCGGGAGGTGTCAGATGCCCACGGGTTGGACGGTGCTGGCCGGCGATGCGGAGGTGCTAGCGGTCCACGCGGCGCTGCTGCACACGGGAAAGATCCTGTACTTCAGCGGCGACGAGCACGACCGGCAGCAACACGTGTCGCACCAACTCGACCACACCCGCCTCTTCGATTGCGAGACACTGCAGGTCGAGCCGGCACCGTCTCCGACGAGCGACGTGTTCTGCGCCGGGCAGGCGCTGCTCCCCGACGGCAGGCTCCTGGTCGCCGGCGGGACGGAGTCGTTTCCTCACGAGATGGAGACGATCCACCACGGCTTCACCGGTCTGCGCGACACGTGGATCTTCAGACCGGGAACGGAGACGTGGGCGCGGGCCGATGAGATGTCCCGTGAGCCCGGCACAGCCACCGGCGGAGGGCGGTGGTATCCGACCCTGGTGACCCTGCCCATCGGGCGTGTGCTGGCGGTGGGCGGAATCCCGATGCAGGTCGACTCGCGCATGATCAACAACGCCCCGGAGGTGTTCCGGCCGAATCCCCGACCGAAGGGCCGATGGCGGCTCATCGGGCCCGACGACGAGTCGAACGAGCTTCCCAACTACCCACGGCTGCACGTCCTTCCCGACGGCCGGGTCTTCTCGGCGACGCCGACGAAGGGCGCCGGGAACCGACGGCTGAACGTCACGACGGCGAGTTGGGCCGACGTCTGCCTACGGCCGTCGGACGTCATCTACCGGGGCTTCCGGTGCGCGTCAGTACTCCTCCCCCTGCTCCCCTCACGGAACCACCGGCCGCGCGTTCTCTTGACCGGAGGCCGCCAGCCCCTCGTTGTCGACCTCAGCGCGCCGGCACCAAAGTGGAAACCGACCGCCCCGCGGACGCTTGCGGGAGCACCGCGCCGCATCCACGGAAATGCTGTCCTCCTGCCAACGGGTGACGTGTTCGTGTGTGGAGGCGTCAGGGCCACCGGCGACAACTCGGACCGAACAGGCGTGAAGCGGGCCGAGCTGTATCGACCAGCCACGGACCGCTGGCTGACGCTGCAGCCGGCCACGGCGGTCCGCAACTATCACTCGGTCGCACTGCTGATGCCGGACGGGCGGGTGTGGACGGCGGGTTCGAACAAGAACGGCGCGGAGAGCTTCCCGATGCCGAACGTGGACACCCGCGAGCTGCGGATCGAGATCTACGAACCGGGTTACGTCGCCCAGTCGCGACCCAAGATCCAGGACGCGCCCGCGACGATCACGCACGCCAGGCCCTTCACCGTGGAGACGACGCAGACGAAGTCCATTCGCCGCGTCGCCCTGATTCGCACCGGGTCGGTGACCCACAGTTTCAACTCCGACCAGCGCTACGTCGCCTGTTCCTTCGAGCGGTCGGGCCCACACCGGCTCCGTGTGGGGGCGCCGCCGACCCGAGCAATCGCCCCACCTGGCTACTACCTGCTGTTCGTGGTCAATCAGAACCGGGTGCCGTCGGAGGGCCGCTTCGTCCAGGTCAAATAGGCGCTTCGCTCAGCCGACCGGCTCGGGCTGCCGGGCGATGGCGTCGATCGTCGTGGCGGGCGGAAGTCCCTGGCCGGCACACGGCGCCGCCGTCCCGGCCTGGCGCCCGACGATGACGTCGGCCCGCTCACGGATCCGGCGCAGGGCGGCGAGGGGCGGGAGGGTGAGGAACAGGACCAGGCCGCCGACGGTGTAACCGGCAGCCACCGACTGGGCGCGGGAGAGGTAGCCCAACCCGAGCTGCCCACCGATCCCCCCGGCGCTGCCGACGAGCGACGAGAACGAGACCACCGTCGCCCGTTCGCTGGATGGCACCACGGCGTGGAGGTAGGCCTGCTGCACCGGCGCGCCGACACCGGTGGCCGCCATCGCCACGAGCAGCAGCGCGACCGCGAGCCAGAACGACCCGGCGACTCCGACGCCGACCGTGGCGGCGGCGCACACCGTCGACGACCACAGCAACAGCGTCGTGCGATGACCGCAGAAGCGGGCGAAGTACTGAACCAGCCCGTTCCCGGCCATCGTGGCGAGGGCGATGAGGGCCGACACCACGCCGGCGACCCACGCGGCGTCCCGGCCCAGCAGGTCGAGGAAGTACGGCGGCCAGGCGTAGAAGCCCCACGTGAGGAACACGCCCTGGACCAGCGACACGATCATCAGGAGCCGGATCGACCGGGTCCGCCAGCCGTAGGTGAGGCTGTTCTGGAGGACCCGCTGCATCGCCGCCGGCAAGCCGGCGAGCTGGGTCGCGCGTGGTACGAACCCGACGTCGTGCATCGTGGTGAACCCGACGACGAACACGATGACGAGCAGGACGGCCCGCAGCACGAACGGCCAGGCGATGTCGATGGTGCCGAGAATTCCACCGCCGACGGAGCCGACGAGCATCGCCGCCCCGGAGACGATCGACCCCGAGGCGAAGACCCGGTCGAGCTGGCCGTCGTACCCGGTCGCGGCGAGGGCGTCGACGAGCCAGGCCTCGACCGCACCCGAGTAGAAGGAGAAGCCGAGCCCGAGCACGAGCGAGGCGATCACGAAGGCGAGGAGCCCGCCGTCGAGCGCGGCGATGGCGACGTATCCGAGCGTCCCGACCGCCAGCACCGCGGTGGCGAGCAGGAACGACCGCCTGCGACCCCCGGAGTCGGCGACGACGCCGGTCGGGATCTCGAAGATCACCATCCCCGCGGTGTACGCCGCGTTGACGACGAAGACCTGGAAGATGTCGAGCCCGGCGTCGAGCAGGAACAGCGTGTTGACACCCCAGATGACCGACGCAGCGAGGGTGAACAGCCCCGAGATGGCCAGGTACGCGCGGATGACCTGCCGCGGCGTCACTGATACCGCGTCGCGACGATGCGAGCGAGCGAGCGCCAGCGAGCGAGCGGCCGGCAACTGCGCAGGCAGTATGCGGCGTGGCCGGGGAACGCAATGGCGGTCATGCCCGGGTCAGAGTGGGGTCTTGCGCCGCGACGACACGACGCCGGTGTCGAAGCCGGCGAGGTGCAGCCCCCCGTGGAAGCGGGCGTGCTCGATCTTGAGGCAGCGGTTCATCACCACGTCGAGCCCGGCCCGGTGGCCGATGTCGGCGGCCTCCTCGTTCCAGAGTCCGAGCTGGCACCACAGGGTGCGCACGCCCCCGAGGTCGACGACTTCTTGGGCGACCGCGGGGAGCTGGTCGTTGCGGCGGAAGACGTCGACGAGGTCGGGACGGGCGGGAAGGTCGGCGATGCTGGGGTACACCGGGCGGCCGAGCACCTCGCCGCCCTTCGGGTTGACGAACCACACCGCGTCGAACGAGCAGCTCGACGACACGAGGTACGTCGCGACGAAGTGGCTGGCCCGGCTCGGATCGGCCGACATGCCCATGATCGCCACGGTCCGGGTGCGGCGGAGGATGGCCAGCCGCTCCTGGGCGGTCGGCGGGGTCCAGGTCGAGGTGAGCGTCACGTCAGTACCAACGCGAGAATGCGAGCGAGTGAGCGCCAGCGAGCGAGCGGCCAGCTACTGCGCAGGCAGTATGCGGTGTGGCCGGGGAACGCAATGAGCGTCACTGGCTTAGTCCGCCTTCACGGCCACGGCGAGGGCCTGGTCGAGGTCCCACAGGATGTCGTCGGGGTCTTCCAGGCCGACCGAGATCCGGATCAGATCGGGCCCGACGCCGGCAGCGGTCAGGGCCTCGTCGTCGAGCTGTTGGTGGGTGGTCGACGCCGGGTGGATGACGAGCGTGCGGACGTCGCCGATGTTGGCGAGGTGGCTGCACAGCTCGACCGACTCGACGAACCGGCGTCCGGCGTCCCGCCCGCCGACGACGCCGAACGAGACCACCGCGCCGGCACCGTCGGGGAGGTAGCGCTGGGCGCGCTCGAAGTCCGGGTGGTCGGGCAGCCCGGCCCAGCACACCCATGACACAGCCGGGTGGTCGACCAGGAAGTCGACGACGGCGCGGGTGTTGGCGAGGTGGGCGTCCATCCGCTGGGGCAGTGTCTCGACACCCTGCAGGAGCAGGAAGGCGTTGAACGGCGACATCGACGGCCCGAGGTCGCGGAGCTGCTCGGCGCGCACGCGAGTGAGGAACCCGTACTCGGCGAAGTTGCCCCACCACGACAGCCCGCCGTAGGAGGCGACCGGCTCGGTCATCCACGGGAACTTCCCGTTGTCCCACGGGAACCGCCCGGACTCGACGACCACGCCGCCGAGCGACGTGCCGTGGCCACCGAGGAATTTCGTCGCGGAATGGACGACGATGTCCGCACCCCACTCCATCGGGCGGCACAGGTAGGGCGTCGCGCACGTCGAGTCGACGACGAGGGGGATCCCGGCGTCGTGGGCGACCGCGCTCAGCCCTTCGAGGTCGGGGACGGCGCCGGACGGGTTGGCGACCATCTCGGCGTGGATCGCCCTCGTGTTCGGCCGGATCGCCGCGGCGTAGGCGTCGGCGTCGCTGGATGCGAGAAAGGTCGTCTCGACGCCGAAGCGGCGGAGGGTGACCTCGAAGAGGGTGCGGGTCCCGCCGTAGAGCTGGGCCGACGACACGAGGTGGTCGCCCGAGTGGCAGAGGGCGGCGGCGACGAGGAACTCGGCCGACTGCCCGGTGGCCGTGGCCACCGCCCCGAGGCCACCCTCGAGGCTGGCGATGCGCTCCTCGAAGACGTTCACCGTCGGGTTGGAGATGCGCGAGTAGATCGGACCGTACTTCTGCAAGGCGAAGAGGTCAGCGGCGTCGGCGGCGTCCTCGAACACGAAGCTCGTGCTCTGCACGATCGGCACGGCGCGGGCTCCCGTCACCGGATCCGGCCGCGCCCCGGCGTGGATCGCCCGGGTCCGGAACCCCCAGGTACGTTCGGAATGACTCATACGTCATCCGAGTGTTTCACGTCATCGGAGTGTTTCGTGAGGAGACGTGGTCGCGCCAAACACTCGGATGGTCAGAGGTCGGCGAACGCCTCGTCCATCAGGTCGGCGTGTTCCTGGTCGTGGATGGTCTTGGAGCCGGTGGCGGGGCTGCCCGACTCGACCCGCGCGGCGTAGCGGAGCTGGTAGCCGCGCTCCTTGATCCGCCAGACGTTGTGCTCGAGGAAGTGCCACGGGCCCATGTTCTCGGGCTCCTCCTGCAGCCACATCAGGTCCCGGGCGTTGGGGTACCCGTCGAGGACGCCCAGGAGCTGCTCGGTCGCCAGCGGGTAGAGCTGCTCGAGCCGCACGATCGCCGCCGGCGCGTGGCGGGCGTCGCGCTCGGCGAAGGCGTCCCAGGCCACCTTGCCGCTGCAGAAGATGATCCGCCGCACGGCGTCCCGGTCGGCGACGGACGGATCGTCGATGACCTCTTCGAACGAGCCGGTCGTGAGGTCGTCGATCGGCGAGCGGGTCTGGCGCATGCGCAGCCCGACCTTGGGGGCGAAGATGATCAGCGGCGTGTGCCGCTCGGTGTGGACCTGCCGGCGGAGCAGGTGGAAGTACTGCGCCGCCGTCGTCGCGTTGCACACCTGGATGTTGTCCTCGGCGGCCGACGTGAGGAAGCGCTCGATGCGCGCCGACGAGTGCTCGGGGCCCTGCCCTTCGTAGCCGTGGGGCAGGAGCAGGACGAGGCCGTTGTGCTGACCCCACTTGTCCTCGGCGGCGACGACGTACTGGTCGAGGATCACCTGGGCGCCGTTGACGAAGTCGCCGAACTGGGCTTCCCAGATCACGAGGGCGTCCGGGTTGGTCTGGGCGTACCCGTACTCGAACCCGACGGCGGCGTACTCCGACAGCAGCGAGTCGTACACCCAGAACTTGCCTTCCGCCCCGTCGAGCTGCTCGAGCGGGATCCAGGGCTTGCCGGTGTCGTAGTCGATCAGCGCGGCGTGGCGCTGGCTGAACGTGCCCCGCCGGGAGTCCTCGCCGGCGAGTCGCACGTCGTGGCCCTCGAGCAGGAGCGACCCGATGGCGAGCGACTCGGCCGTGGCCCAGTCGACCTCTCCCCCGGCGTACATCTTCGCCCGGGCGTCGAACTGGCGGGCGAGCTTCGGATGGATCGTGAACCCGTCGGGGTAGTCGGTGAGCCGGGCGAAGATCTTGTCCAGCACCGCTCGCTCGACACCGGTGGTGACGTGCGGCAGCACGCCGGCCGGCTGGGGCGGCTTGGCCGCCCGGACAACGCCCCGCGACTGCGCCCTCGTCTCGTCGAGGGCGACCTGGAGCTTGTCCTGGAAGTCGGCCAGCACCTGCTCGGCCTCGTCGAGCGTGATGTCCCCGCGCTTGACGAGCGCCTCGACGTACAGCTTGCGCACGCTGCGCCGCTCGGCGATCGCCTTGTACATCAGCGGCTGCGTGTAGCTGGGGTCGTCGCCCTCGTTGTGCCCGTGGCGCCGGTAGCACCACATGTCGATCACGACGTCCTTGTGGAACCGCTGGCGGTACTCGAACGCCAGCCGGGCCACCCGCACGCACGCCTCGGGGTCGTCGCCGTTGACGTGGAAGATCGGCGCCTGCACCGTCCGCGCCACATCGCTGCAGTAGAGCGAGGAGCGGGCGAACTCCGGCGCCGTCGTGTAGCCGATCTGGTTGTTGATGATCAGGTGGATCGTGCCCCCGACCCGGTAGCCGGTGATGTCACTCATCGCCAGCGTCTCGGCGACGACGCCCTGCCCGGCGAACGCGGCGTCGCCGTGGAGCAGGATCGGCAGCACCGGGTACGACCCCGGCGGGTCGATCTGGTCCTGGGCGGCCCGCACCATCCCGGCGACGACCGGGTCGACGGCCTCGAGGTGGCTCGGGTTGGCCGCCAGCTCGAGCCGGATGTCGGAGCCGGACGGGCTGACGTACTTGCCGGTGGCGCCGAGGTGGTACTTGACGTCGCCGCTGCCCTGCACCGAGTCGGGGTCGATCTGCCCCTCGAACTCGCGGAAGATGGCGTCGTAGCTCTTGCCGATGATGTTCGACAGCACGTTGAGCCGGCCCCGGTGGGCCATGCCGATGACGCACGAGTCGAGCCCGGCATCGGCTGCCGATGAGATCACCTCGTCGAGGATCGGGATCGCCGACTCGGCGCCCTCGAGGCCGTAGCGCTTGGTGCCGACGTACTTGGTGGCGAGGAACTTCTCGAAGGCCTCGGCGGCGTTGAGCCGTTCGAGGATCCGGTGCTTGCGCTCCTTGTCCACGGTGACGTGCACGCCTTCGACCTTGGACTGGATCCAGCGCTGCTCCTCGGTGTCCTGGATGTGCATGTACTCGATGCCGATCGTGCGGCAGTACGCGTCGCGCAGCACACCGAGCAGCTCGCCGAGCGGCATCTTCTCCCGCCCGGCGATCCGGCCGGTCAGGAACTCGCGGTCGAGGTCCCAGATCGTCAGCCCGTACGTCAGCGGGTCGAGCTCGGTCGGCATGACCGGCTCCTTCCACCGCAGCGGGTCGAGGTCGGCGATGAGGTGGCCCCGCACGCGATACACGCGGATGAGGGTGGCGACCTGCATCTGCTTCTGCAGCACCGCGTCCTCGCGGTCGATCGGGTTGATGTCGGGCCGCCACTTGACCGCCTCGTAGGGCATGTCGAGCGATGCGAACACGTCGTCGTAGAACCCGTGCTCGCCGAGCAGGAGCTCGTGCACGCGCTGGAGGAACAGCCCGCTCTCGGCCCCCTGGATGATGCGGTGGTCGTACGTGCTGGTGATCGTGACGACTTTGCTGATCCCGAGCGAGCTGAGGTTGGCCCGGTCGGCGCCCTCGAAGGCGGCCGGGTAGTCGATGCGTCCGACGCCGACGATGACGCCCTGGCCAGGCATCAGCCGGGGCACGCTCTGGACGGTGCCGATCGTGCCGGGGTTGGTCAACGAGACGTTGGCGCCCTGGAAGTCCTCGATGGCGAGCTTGTTCGCCCGCACCTTGCGGATCAGTTCCTCGTAGGCGGCGAGGAAGCCGGCGAAGTCGAGGCGGTCGGCGCCCTTGATCACCGGGACGACGAGGCTGCGGGTGCCGTCGCCCTTGTCGACGTCGACGGCGATGCCGAGGTTGACGGTGTCGTTGCGGATCAGGCGGGGCTTGCCGTCGGCGCCCTCGGCGTAGGCGTTGCGCATCACCGGCACGGCGTCGGCGATGGCCCGGACCACGGCGAAGCCGATCAGGTGGGTGAAGCTGACCTTGCCCATCCCGCTGCGCCCGCGGTAGCCGTTGATCACCTTGCGGTTGACCTCGAGCAGCCGGGCCGGCACGTCGCGGAAGCTCGTCGCCGTGGGCACGGCGAGGCTGCGCTCCATGTTGGTGGCGATCGCCGCCGCCACGCCGCGGATCGCTTCGCCCGGGTCGCCGGAGGTCGCCGGCGCCGGCGCCGGCGCCGTCGCGGCAGCCGGGGTCGCGGCCACGGCCGGTTGGGGCGGGGTCGGGGCGGCTGGCGCCGGTTCCGCTGCGGGTGTCGGGGCCTCGGACTTGTAGTCGGCGAAGAACTCGCGCCACGCCTCCCCCACCGAGTCCGGATCCTCCCGGAACTTCTCGTACATCTCCTCGACGAGCCAGGAGTTGGACCCGAAGCCGGGATCCGTCGACGCGGGGACAGACATCGGGGTCAAGAGTACCGGCGGATGCGAACCGCAGATCGCCTGGTCAGCGCGTGTAGAGACGCGGGGCGTAGAACGACGGGTTGCGATCGCGCTCGCCGCGGCGCGACGTCCACCGCCACTGCCCGGAGATACGGCTGCGGACCCGGTGCCGGACCTTCGGGACGGCGTGCAGCCAAGCCGCCTGGCAGCGGCCGCCCATCACGATCAGGTCGCCGCCCGCCGGCGACAGGTCGATGGCGCCGACGAGGTCGTCCTCCGTGCGTTGCCGGACCCCGTCGAGCGGCTTCATCAGCCACGGCCGTCGGGCACCGAGCGTCAACGCGCCCACCACGGTGTCCTCCAGCCACCGCAGCTCACGGTCACGGTGGAAGCCGACGCTGTCCCGCTCGTCGCGGTACTGGGCGAGGGCCACGCCGTCGAACCGGACCCGGTAGCGGCGGCTGATCCAGTGCTCGACCTCGACGAGCGCGGGGTGGCGGCCCGATCCCGACTGGTAGCCGTCCAGGCGGGGCATGTCGACCCACCGCTCGTAGCGGAACACCCGCCCTTGCTCCCACGCCACCGCGGCGGCGAGCTCATCGTGGACGGCGTCGGCGGTGGCGGCCGGGAGCAGCCCGCGTACGAGGTCGACCCAGGACGACTCGTCGAGCGCCAACCGCTCGACCACCGGGTCCTGGACGATCCAGCGCACCTCGTGCTCGGTGGTGCTCACCGGCACCCACGCTAGCGACGCGTTCCAGCGTTCCCCGGCCACGCAGGCCGTGGGTGGCCACTCGCTCGCTGGCGCTCGCTCGTTCGCATGCGTACAGGTGCTCCAGTAACGCCGGGGCCCGGCCTTTCGGGCACCCGGGCCAGGTCGATAGAGTCCGGCGCAGGGGCAGCCGCAAGCAATCGGGAGTCTGGTTTGAACTATCCGCCGACCGACAAGATCCGCAACGTCGCCATCGTCGGCCACAGCGGATGTGGCAAGACGACGCTCGCCGAAGCTCTGCTGATGCGGGCCGGGATCCTCGCCAGGGCGGGGCGGGTCGAGGACGGGACGACGGTGTGCGACACCGAGCCCGAGGAGGCCAAGCGGGGGATGTCCCTGTCCCTGGCCATCGCCCCCTTCGACTGGAAGGCCTCCGACGGCGAGACCTACAAGGTCAACCTCATCGACACCCCGGGCTACACCGACTTCGCCGCCGACGTCGATGCCTCCCTCGCCGTGGCCGACCTGGCGGTCCTGGTCGTGAGCGCGGTCGACGGCGTCGAGGTCGGCACCGAGCTGGCGTGGAAGAAGTGCGCCGAGCGCGGCATTCCCCGGCTCGTGTTCGTGAACAAGGAGGACAAGCCCCGGGCCGACTTCCACAAGGTGCTCGACAACCTGAAGGCGTCGTTCGGTTCGGGATTCGTGACGCTCGAGCTCCCCCTCGGCGAGGAGGAGAAGTTCCACGGCATCGCCGACGTCCTCACCGACCAGGGGTTCGAGTACGAGCCCGACGGGAGCCACCACGCCGAGCCGATCCCGGCCGACGTCGCCGACGAGGAGCAGCGGCTGCACGAGGAGATCGTCGAGGAGATCGTCGCCGGCGACGACGAGCAGCTCGAGCGATACCTCGGCGGCGACGTGCCCACCTCGGTGGAGTTGGAGCGCACGCTCGCTCACGAGGTCCTCGAGTGCGCGGAGTTCCCGGTGCTGGTGGGGTCGGCGACCACCGGGGTGGGGATCGACCGGCTGGCCGACTTCATCTGCGAGCTCGGTCCCTCCCCCGACCTGCGACCGACGACGGTGACGGCCGGCAGCGGACCGGCGGCGACCGACGTCGAGGTGGCCGTCGACCCGTCCGGGAAGCCGCTCGCCTACGTCTTCAAGACCGTCGCCGACCAGTTCGTCGGGCAGGTGTCGCTGTTCAAGGTGCTCTCCGGCACCGTGGCCGTCGACGACCGCCTCGTCAACACCGCGACCGGTACCGAGGAGCGCCTGCACGGGGTGTTCCACATCCGGGGCCGCGAGCACCTCCCGACGAACAAAGTGGTCGCCGGTGACCTGGCGGCGGTCGCCAAGCTCACCTCGACGCCGACCGGGTCGACGCTCGCCCCGAAGGACTCACCGGTCCGGGTCGCCGCGCTGACGTCGCCGCCACCGTCGTTCGGCCTCGCCCTCAAGCCGGTGACCCAGTCCGACGACGACAAGCTGTCCGGTGCCCTGCAACGCCTGATCGCCGAGGACCCGGCGCTTCTCGTCGACCGTAACGAGGAGACCGCACAGACCGTCCTGCGCGGCGCCGGCGACACGCATCTCGCCGTGGCGCTCGAACGGCTGGCGCGCAAGTTCGGCGTCAACGTCGAGACCGAGGACGTGCGGGTTCCGTACCGCGAGACGATCACCGGGTCGGCGGAGGCCGAGGGGAAGGTCAAGAAGCAGTCCGGCGGCCACGGGCAGTTCGCCGTCGCCAACCTGCGGGTCAGCCCGCACGGTCGCGGCGAGGGCGCCGAGTTCGTCAACTCGATCGTCGGCGGGGCGATCCCCAAGAACTACATCCCAGCCGTGCAGCGAGGCGTGGAGGAGGCGATGGCGGCCGGCGGGGTGCACGGCTTCCCCGTCGTCGACGTGCGCGTCGAGTGCTACGACGGCAAGTTCCATTCCGTCGACTCGTCGGACATGGCGTTCCGCACCGCCGCCGCCCACGGGCTGCGCGAGGCGCTCCAGAAGGCGGGGGCGTCCGTGCTCGAGCCGGTGTCGCTGCTCACCGTCAACGTGCCCGAGGGCTACCAGGGCGACGTCCTCGGCGATCTCAACGCCCGCCGCGGCCGGGTCAGTGGCACGTCGGTGCTCCCCGACGGGCACCACGAGATCGTCGCCCTCGTCCCCGCCGCCGAGGTCCAGCGATACGCCGTCGACCTCCGCTCGATGACCGGCGGCCGGGGTACGTTCGTCGCCGCCCACGACCACTACGAACTGCTGCCCGCACACCTCACCGACAAGGTCAAGCAGTCGGTCGCCGGCAACGGCAGCGGTCACTGAGATTTCTGCAGCTGGATCGGCTGCCAGAGCGACCGAATCAGCTGCAGAAACGCTGGCCGCGGGCTACTTGATCGCTCCGCTGAGGTCGATGCCGCGGAGGAAGATCCGCTGGAGGCCGAGGAACACCAGGATCGGCACGAGCATCGCGATCAGCGCCCCGGCCTGCATCAACGGGATGTCGGTGTCGTAGAGCCCGATGAACTCGTACAGCCCCACCGAGATCGGGATGCGACCCCGGTCGACGGAGAGGTAGACGAGCGGCTCGAGGAAGTCGTTCCAGGCGAAGAAGAAGTGGAACAGGGCGACGGCGAGGATCGCCCCCTTCGCCTGAGGCAGGATCACCAGGATCAGCGTGCGCACCGGCCCGGCCCCGTCGATCGACGCCGCCTCGTCGAGCTCACGGGGGATGGTGAGGAAGAACTGGCGGAGCAGGAACACGTTGTAGGCGTTGGCGAAGAAGTGCGGGACGATCAGCGGCAGGAACGTGCCGATCCAGCCGAGCCAGTTGAACACCGCGTACTGCGGGACGAGGGTCACGAACCGGGGCAGGATGATCGTCGCCAGCAGCGAGGCGATGATCAGGCGCTTCCCAGGCATCCGGAACCTCGCCAGCCCGTAGGCGACGAACGTCGACGCGATCACCGTCCCGGCCATGCCGAACCCGGCGATGATCGCCGTGTTGCGCAGCAGCAGCGGGTAGTCGAGCGCGTCCCAGGCGTCGCCGAAGTTGTCGAACTGCGGGTCGATCTCGAAGTCCTGGGGCAGCGTGCGCCAGTTGCCCTCCCACTCGATCTCGACGCCGGGCTCGTCGGGGTCGACGAACGTGCTGACCTGCCGACCCGGTTGGACGAGGGCCAGGCTCCGGGTGCCGTCGTCGAACGGCACGGTGTAGACGTCGAACTGCTCGCCGTCGATCTCGACCGTCGCGGGCGATTCGGGCAGCAGCCGCCCGTTGGCGAGCTGGTCCTCGCTCTTCAGCGACGTCACGATCATGTAGACGAGCGGCATCAGGAAGCCGAGGACGAGGATGGCGACGAGGAGGGTGACCGTGGCCCGCCCGAGGAAGCGCTTCGTCCGCCGGTCGAGGTCGGCGAAGCGGGTCTTCGGCTCGCGGCCGAGGTTGAGCTTCTTTGGCTTCGCGTCGAGCGCGCTCGACCGGAGCCTCGACGACAGCCATCAGGTTTTGCGTTCCTGGTACTCGTAGTGGACCCAGAACTTGGCCGACCAGAACAGGACGTACGTCAGGACGGCGATGACGATGAACATCGCCCACGCCGAGCGCGGTGCCGTAGCCGGCCTCGAAGAACGTGAACGTCTGGCGGTAGAAGTACATCGTGTAGAACTTCGCCGCCCCACCTGGGTCGCCCGTGCCCTCAGTGAGCACGAACGGCGTGACGAAGTAGTGGCCGAGCGCCACCAGGGCGATCACGAGGTTGTAGAAGGTGATCGGACTGATCATCGGCCACGTCACGTGACGGAACAGCTGCCATGAGCCCGCGCCGTCGATCGTCGCCGCCTCGTACAGGTCCCGCTGCACGCCGTTGAGCGAGGCGATGTAGATGATCATCGCGTTCCCGACGCCCCAGAGGGCGATCAGCCACAGGCTCGGCATCACCCATTGCGGGTCGTTGAGGAAGTCCGGTGAGTCGATCCCGAACCAGCCGAGGAACCGGGCCACCCAGCCGGTGTTGCCGTTGAGGTAGAACCGCCAGACGATCGCTGCGGCGACGAACGGAATCATCACCGGCAGGTAGAAGAGGAGCCGGAAGAAGTTCCGTCCCCAGAGCCGCCTCGCCGTCAGCAGGTAGGCGAAGAACAGCGGGACGAAGATCGCCAGCGGCAGGAACACGAGGAAGAACTTGAACGTGATCCATGCGCTGTGGCGGACCTCGGGGTCACTGAACAGGCGCTGCCAGTTCTTCAACCCGACGAACTCGGTGCGCTCGCCTCCGACGAGCCGGTAGTTGGTGAAGCTCATCACGAGCGAGGCGACGAGCGGGAAGATGTAGAAGAGCGTCAAGCCGATGAGCCACGGCGAGACGAACAGCAACCCCCACCGTCGCTCCTTGCGGGGGAGCTTGCCGCGGTCGCGGTGGGAGGACCGCGCCTGCGCGCGGTCCTCCCGACCGGTGAATACCGCGACCGCCATCAGGCCCCCGCGTCAGGGATGGCGAGATGGGCCACGTCAGCCGCCGGCCGCCGCCCAGATGGCGTCGAGATCGGCCTCCAACTCCGCCGCGGCGGCGTCGAGGTCGAGGTCCGGCTCGCCGTTGATCTGCGGCTCGAGCTCCTTGATCCGCTCGTCGGACTCGATGAAGCTCGGCATGTTGAGCTCGTGGCTCGGGTCGTCGACGTACTCGAAGGCGTCGAGGAACACCTGCCAGTCGACACCCTGGGTGAACGACTCGTCGAGCCGCTCGAAGTAGGAGTCGACGAGATCCGGGTTGGCCGGCATCGCCCCGTAGACGGTCAGGAAGTCGAGTGCCGCCTCACCGTTGATCCAGGCGAGGACTTCGAACGCGGCGTCCGGGCTCTGCGTGTCCTTGTGGATCTTGAACGTGTCGGCGTGCATCTTCGCCGTGATCGTGTCGTTGTAGGCGGGCAGCGCGGCGACGTTCCAGTCCGTGCGGGCGTTGCCGTCACCGTCGAAGAGGCAGCACGTGTACCAGAGGTGGGTGTTGGCCATCGCCACCCGGCCGCTGTTGAACGCGTTGCCGGCGAGGATGTCACTGTCCAGCTCGGTCTGGTTCGGTGACGCCCCGACCTCGTGGATCATGCGGTGATACCACTTCCACTCGTCGAGCCAGTTCTCCGGCACCTCGGCGCTGCCCTCGGCGTTCATGATGTTGGCCGCGCCCCACAACGTTCCCTGGGCCTTCGGCGGTGCCACCCACTGGTGGACGAAGCCCCACTGCTCGACCACGGAGCGATCGAACGCCGGGTCGGTGGCGTCGACGCCGTTGGCGTCAACCGTGAGGAACGTGGCGATCTCCTCGAGCTTGTCGAAGTCCCACGGGCCCTCCCACTCGGTGCCCTCGCCGTACGTCCCCCCGAACTCCGTCGGCGGGTACGGTAGGCCGGCCTCGTCGAACAGGGCGGTGTTGTAGAAGAGGGCCGACGGGTACGAGGCGAACGGCAGCGAGGTCATCGTGCCGTCCTCCTCCCGCAGCGCGTCGACCATCCCCTCCGGATAGACGCTGAGGTCGTACCCGGCCGAGTCGACCAGCGGTTCGAGGTCGAGGTACTGACCGGCGAAGGCGTTGGAGCCCTCGCGGCCGACCGGGCCGATGATGTCCGGCGGGTTGCCGCCGGCGATCTGCGTGGCCAGGGTGTCCTTGGCGACGTTGTTGTTGACGAACTCGACGACCAACTCGATGTCGTCGTGCTCGTCGTTGAACTGGGCGACCAGCTCCTGCTGACGGTCGATCTGGGCGACCTGGGAGCCGGTGCCGAGGCCGACGAACCAGCGCACCACGGTCGCCCCGTCGGGCGTGGTGCCGCCGGGTGCGATCGTCGGCGGTGGTGGCAGCGTCGTGCCGGGGGCGGTCCCGGCCGGCGCGGCCGTGGTCCCGGGAGCCTCGGTGCCGGCCGGGGCTTCGGTTCCGTCGGGGGCTTCGGTGCCGGTTGGGGCTTCGGTGTCAGCACTCCCGGCGTCGTCGTCGTCGCCGCACGAGGCGGCGACGAGGCCGAGAACGGCGAGCACCGAGACGAATGTCGCTCGGCGATGCCGCCTGCGGTTTCCTAGCATTGGATCGTCTCCTTGGTTGTGGGCTTGTGCGGGTTCACGTGAGGTTCACGACGTAGGGGGCAGGGCGGGACGGGGGAGTGGCTGCTCCCCCGGTCCGCCGCTCGTCACGGCGGCGGGCGGCTCACCTCCTCCAGACGCTGCGACGACCCGCCGATCGTCAGGTCGGGATCGATCAGGCGCAATCCGGTCGGCGGCTCGCCGTCGATCCGGGCGAGCAGCTCACCCACCGCCGCCCGCGCCATCTCGGCGAACGGTTGGTGGGCCGTGGTCAGCGACGGCTCGATCTGTTCCTCGGCGGACGTCCCGTCGAAGCCGGCGACGGCAACGTCCTCGGGAATCCGGAGCCCGGCCGCCTGGAACACGCGCATCGCGCCGAGCGCCATCTCGTCGTTGGCGGCGAACAGGCCGTCGGGACGCAGTGTGACCAGATCCTCGGCCGCCTTCGCGCCGGATGCCCGGCTGAAGTCGCCGTGGGCGACGAGCTCCTCGTCCACGGCGAGCCCGTGGCGCACGTGGGCGAGCCGGAACCCGTCGAGACGTTGGGTCGCGTCGACGCGCTCGAGCGGGCCGGTGATCGTGGCGATGCGCCGGCAGCCCGTCTCGATCAGGTGCTCGACGATGCGGGCGCTCGACTCCCGGTTCTCGACGTCGACCACGTCGACGTCGGTGCGCGTCGGGTGACTGCCGATCAGCACTGCAGGAAGGTCGGCGCTGAGGAGCTGCTCGACCCAGGCCTCGCCGGCCGCGACCGCGCTGACGAGGACTCCGTCGATGAGGCCGTCGCGGAGGATGTGCTGGACCGAGCGCCCCGGCTCCCCCGTGTCGAGCACGAGCATCAGCCCCTGATCGAGCTCGGTGGCGGCACGGGCGACGGCGTGGGTGACCGCGGCGCCGTACGGGTCGAGGCGCAGGTCGACGCTCGGGATCACCAGTCCGATCACCGCCGAACGCCCACTGGCGAGGTTGCGCGCAGCCCGGTTGGGGCGATAGCCGAGCGACTGGGCGACCCGCTCGACGCGATCCCGCACGTCGGGGCGCACGCCCTTGCGGCCGTTCAGCGCTCTCGACGCCGCCGCCTGCGAGACACCGCTCACCCGCGCAACGTCGTCCAGCGTCACCGGACCATTCCGCCCCGTCACGTCAGCCCATTTCCCCCTGTGCCAACTCGAATGGCTCTCCCCAAAGTGCTCCCGGCGACCGGAGCGGCATCAGCAATCCCCTTGTGCTGGAAGCGCTTCCATGTTAAACCGCTACCCGACCGCTTGTCAAACACAGGACGAGAGCGCCTGTCACCTGGGGCGATGTCGGGTGAGGGCGCCGAGCACGGGGAACGATCTGCAGCATGACCGGTGAAATCGCAATCGCTTCCAAGGTCGCCGCCGGAGCCCGGCTGCCCGACGGCTTCGTCTGGGGCGCGGCGACGTCCGCCTACCAGGTCGAAGGGGCAACGACGGCCGACGGTCGGGGCGAGAGCATCTGGGATCGCTTCACCCGGCAGACCGGCGCGATCGGAGACGGGTCCACCGGTGACACGGCGTGCGACCACTACCACCGCTGGGAGCGCGACGTCGGCCTGATGAGCGAGCTCGGCCTCGGCGCCTATCGCTTCTCGGTCGCCTGGCCGCGGGTCGTACCGGCCGGCCGCGGCGCGATCAACCCGGCCGGTCTCGACTTCTACGAACGGCTCGTCGACGGGCTGCTCGCCGCCGGGATCACTCCGCTGCCGACGCTGTACCACTGGGACCTGCCTCAGCCGCTCGAGGACGAGGGCGGCTGGCCGGTGCGGGCCACGGCCGACGCCTTCGCCGACTACGCGGCGGTGGTGGTCGAGCGGCTGGGAGACCGGGTCGGGACCTGGATGACGATCAACGAGCCGTACGTCCCGGCGTACCTCGGCTACATCTCCGGCGAGCACGCGCCGGGACGCACCGAGGTCGAGGCCGGCCTCGCCGCCTGCCATCACCTCCTCGTCGCCCACGGGCTCGCCGTCGAGCGGATCCGGCAGCTGGCCCCCTCGGCCCGCGCCGGGATCGTCCTCAACTTCACGCCGACGGTCCCCGCGAGCGACGACCCTGCCGACGTCGACCTCGCCGAGCTCCGCGACGACCTCGAGAACCGCTGGTTCATCGAGGCCCTCGCCGGGCGTGCGTACCCGCCGCGTGTGGTCGAGCGCTACGGCTGGCGCGGGGACGAGATCGTCGCCGGCGACGTCGACTTGATCGCCCAGCCGATCGACGTGCTCGGGATCAACTACTACACGCGACAGATCGTCCGGGCCGACGGCACCGGGCACGAGCCACCGGGTCCGACGACCGCGATGGGCTGGGAGATCCACCCCGAGTCGTTCGGCGCGCTGCTGCGCTCGATCCACTCGCGGTACGGGTTCCCCCGCTACGTGATCACCGAGAACGGCGCGGCGATGCGCGACCACCGCCGCGTCGACGGCCGGATCGACGACGGCGACCGGATCGACTACCTCCGCTCCCACCTCGCCGAGGTCGCCGCGGCGATCGCCGACGGCATGCCCATCGAGGGGTACATGGTGTGGTCGTTGCTCGACAACTTCGAGTGGGCCTACGGGTACGGCCACCGCTTCGGCATCGTCGAGGTCGACCCGGCGACGCTGGAGCGGATCCCCAAGGCCAGCGCCCTCTGGTACGCCGACGTCGCCCGCACCGGCGTCATCGCGTAGCGGCGCGTTCCTGCAGTCAGATCGGGTGCTCTGGCACCCAATCTGACCGCAAGAACACCAAGTCGTTGGCAGTGCGGCCGATCGGGCCGCGGGTGAGGACGGTCGGGTCGAGGTCGTCGAGCCCGGTGATGATCAGTTCGATCGGTTCGCCGGGGAGGGCGGTGACGAGCTGGTGGTCGACCTCGGCGGTCGGCGAGAGGCGGTCGACGAACAGCGCCAGGTCGCGGACGACGGTGTCGCCGACGAGCGTGACCCGGTGGCGTCCCGGTGCGAGGGCCTCGACTTGGGCGTCGACGGCCGGGGCGGAGTAGGCGAAGTCCTTGTCGGCGACGAACCACCACCAGGCGCGGGACCCGCCCGCTTCGGCGAGGACGAACTCGCGCTCGGGTGACCCCGGTTCGGAAACGGCGCGGGGCAACACCAGCTGCTCGCTCGACCAGGCCTCGACGACCACGTCGACGCCGGCAGCCGCGAGGATCTGCCCGTCGACGTCCAGCCGGCGAGCATCGCCGCTGACGGGCCACGGCTCGGCCGTGTCGTTCACCGCGACCAGCGCGAGCTCCGAACCGCGTGGCTGGAGCGTGAGCAGCCGCGACGCGTAGGCGTCGCGCAACGCGTACCACGCCGGCTTGGGCCGGCCCGCCGAGTCGACCACGGCCCAGCTGGTCACCGGCCAGCAGTCGTTGAGCTGCCACCAGATCGTGCCCATGCACGTCCCGCGCAGGGAGCGGAAGTGCTCGATCCCGGTGCGCACGGCCCGGGCCTGGTTGAGCTGCGTCGCCCACAGCCAGTCGTCGAAGTCGGCGGGCACTGCGAAGTGGTGGGCGAGGCCTCGGGCGAGCTTGGCGTTGCCGTCTTGCGCCTTCTGGTGGTGGACCATCCCGGCCGAGTCGGGCGCCAGCGGGTCGTCGCTGATCGCCGCCCGCAGCGTGGACCACGTCGGCGGCGCCTGCCAGCCGAACTCGGCGACGAACCGCGGCGTGCGGTCGCGGTAGCGGGTGTGGTCGAGCCGGTTCCACACGTCCCAGACGTGGACGCAGCCGTGGGCGTCGGCGTTGGGGGCGACCGTCATCGAGCCGCTGTACGGGCTGCCGGGCCAGTACGGGCGGCCGGGGTCGAGCTCAGCGACAATCGACGGCAGCGTCTCCAGGTAGAAGCCGGCGCCCCAGGGGCGACCGCCGAGGCGGTCCTGCCACTCCCAGTCGAACCAGCCCCAGATGTTCTCGTTGTTCCCATTCCAGAGCGCCAGGCTCGGGTGGACCATCAGCCGTTCGACGTTGTCCCGCGCCTCGGCCTCGACCTCGGCCGCGAGCAGGGCTTCGGGGTAGGCCGCGCAGGCGAACGTGAAGTCCTGCCACACGAGCAGGCCGAGCTCGTCGCACGCGTCGTAGAACGCGTCGTCCTCGTAGATCCCGCCGCCCCAGACCCGCACGACATCGGCGCCGGCAGCGACGGCCCGTTCGAGACGCTCGCGGTAGCGGGCCGGCGTGACCCGGGAGGGGAAGGGGTCGTCGGGGATCCAGTTGACGCCGCGGGCGAAGATTGGGCACCCGTTGACGACGAACGTGAACGCCGAGCCGGTGCGATCGGGCGAGGTGTCGAGGACGACGGTGCGGAAGCCGATCGTCCGCTCCCAGCGGTCGAGGGTCGCGCCGCCCTCGTCCATCACCGTGACCGCCAGCCGGTACCGCGGCTGGTCGCCGTGACCGTGCGGCCACCAGCGCTCGACGCGGTCCGGGGTGAGGGTCAACACGGACTCGCCGACGGCTTCCGTCGAGGTCGTCACGACCTCTGCGCCGTCGGGGCCGGCGAGGGCGGCGTGCACGGTGACACGCTCCGCGCTTGTGCGGTCGAGGCGCACGTGCACAGCGACCGACCCGGTGTCGTCAGGCTCAATGGTCACGACCGGCCGGACCGAGGCCAGCCGGGCGACGTCCCACCCGACCAGCTCGACGGGTCGCCAGATCCCGGCCGTGGTCAGCCACGGGCCCCAGTCCCAGCCCCAGCTGCACGCCATCTTGCGCACGTAGTTGAACGGCCGCCCGAACGCGGACGAGGGCCAGTCGCCCTCGCGTGCCCGCCGGGCGTCGGCCTCGCGGGTGGCCGACCGGAAGCGCACGGCCAGGTCGGCGGGGCCGCGCCGGCCGGTGACGTCGACGCGAGAGGTGCGGTGCATGTTCTCCGTCTCGGCGACGACCTCACCGTCGAGCGTGACGGTGGCGAGGGTGTCGAGGCCGTGGAACACGAGCTCGGCGCGCTCGTGTTCGGCAACGGAGTCGAGGTCCAGGAGCGTGCGGTACTCCCAGTCGGCATCGGCCACCCAGGCGACGGCGAGCTCGTTGGCGTCAACGAACGGGTCGGCGATCAGCCCGGCGGCGAGGAGGTCGGTGTGGACGCACCCGGGCACGGTCGCCGGCACGCCGTCGACCTCGATCGGGGCGTCCCCGCCGGCGTGGTGCAGTGTCCACTGGCGCACGAGCCGGGCACCGTACCGCGAAGGTCCATCGGTAGCCTCGAATGCCGGATCAAAGGACCACCATGGCGCACGAGTTCATCTACACCTGTTACAAGCTCGGCCGCTTCTACCCGCCCGACCGCACGGTGCTGGAGAACATCTCGCTGTCGTTCTACCCCGGCGCCAAGATCGGCGTGATCGGGCCCAACGGGTCGGGGAAGTCGAGCCTGCTGCGGATCATGGCCGGCCTCGACGACGGCTACAGCGGCGAGGCGCGGCTGACACCCGGCTTCACCGTCGGCCACCTCTCGCAGGAGCCCCAGCTCGACCCGGGCAAGGACGTCCGGGGCAACGTGATGGACGGCGTGGCCGCGGTCCAGTCGGTCATCGACCGGTACAACGAGGTCATGGCGATGTGGGCGGAGCCCGACGCCGACTACGACAAGATCGGCGCCCTCCAGGCCGAGCTCGAGGACAAGATCGCCGCCACCGACGCGTGGAGCCTCGACCGCAACGTCGAGATCGCGATGGATGCGCTGCGCTGCCCACCCGACGACGCCGACGTGAGCACGCTCTCCGGCGGCGAGCGGCGCCGGGTCGCCCTGTGCCGGCTGCTGCTCAGCCGGCCCGACCTGCTGCTCCTCGACGAGCCGACCAACCACCTCGACGCCGAGAGCGTCGACTGGCTCGAGCAGTTCCTGCAGGGCTACCACGGCACCGTCGTCGCGATCACCCACGACCGCTACTTCCTCGACAACGTGGCGCGGTGGATCCTCGAACTCGACCATGGGCGCGGCATCCCGTTCGAGGGCAACTACTCGTCGTGGCTGGAGCAGAAGCAGGAACGACTGGCTCGCCAAGAGCGGTCGAACGAGGCCCGCCGGCGCTCATTGGAGCGGGAGCTGGAGTGGGTGCGGATGGCTCCCAAGGCCCGCCAGGCGAAGGGCAAGGCCCGCCTCAGCGCCTACGAGAAGCTGCAGTCCGAGGCCGAGGCGGCGCGGGGCGAGGACGCTCGGCTGGAGATCAGCATCCCGCCCGGCCCGCGCCTCGGCGACACCGTGATCGAGGTCGACGGCCTGCGCAAGGGGTTCGGCGACCGGCTGCTGATCGAGGACCTCTCGTTCTCGTTGCCGCGGGCCGGGATCGTCGGGATCATCGGGCCCAACGGCGCCGGTAAGACCACGTTGTTCCGGATGCTCACCGCTGACGAACCGGCCGACGCCGGGACGATCACGATCGGCGACACCGTGCAGCTCAGCTACGTCGACCAGAGCCGCGACTCGCTGGTCGCCGACAACACCGTGTACGAGGAGATCACCGGCGGGATCGACCACCTCAAGGTCGGCAACCGGGAGGTCCACGGGCGGGCGTACGTGGCCAGCTTCAACTTCAAGGGATCCGACCAGCAGAAGGTGGTGGGCGACCTGTCCGGCGGCGAGCGCAACCGGGTCCACCTGGCCAAGCTGCTGAAGAGCGGCGGGAACGTGCTGCTCCTCGACGAGCCCACCAACGACCTCGACGTCGACACCCTGCGGGCGCTGGAGGCCGGGCTGGAGTCGTTCCCCGGCTGCGCCGTGGTGATCAGCCACGACCGCTGGTTCCTCGACCGCATCGCCACCCACGTGCTGGCGTTCGAGGGCGACAGCCAGGTGCGCTGGTTCGAGGGCAACTTCTCCGACTACGAGGAATGGCGCCACAAGGAGCTCGGCACCGCCGCCGACCAGCCCCACCGGATCAAGTACAAGCGCCTGGCCGGCTGACGGCGGATCCATCCGAGGGTTTCGTGCCAACCGAGGGTTTCGGGCGGGGCATCCCCTCACCAAACCCTCGGATGAAAGTGGCGGCCAGTAGCCTCCGAGCCGCCGTGACCGCCGAACCCCCCGTTGCTCCGCCGGAGGCGGAGTCCGACACCCAGCTCGCCACCCGCCTCGCCGACGAGGCCGGCCGGGGGCTGCTCGCCGTGCGGGAGTACCTGGTCGAGCGGGGTGCCCACGCGTGGCAGGTGATGGACGGTGGCGACACGTCGAGCCAGCGCTTCCTCGCCGACGAGCTCGGCCGGGTGCGTCCCGACGACGCCGTTCTGTCCGAGGAGGGACTCGAGGACCCCCGCCGGTTCGGCGGTGACCGGGTGTGGATCATCGACCCGCTCGACGGCACGCGGGAGTTCGGCGAGCCCGGCCGGTCGGACTGGGCCGTGCACGTCGCCTTGTGGTCGTCGGGCGGATTCCTCGCCGGCGCGGTGAGCCTGCCCGCGCTCGGGATGACGCTGTCGACCGATCCCGCACCGATCCTCCCGGAGGTCCGCCGTGACCGGCCCCGTCTGGTTACCTCCCGCACCCGGGCGCCCTACGCTGCCGCGGTCGTCGCCACCGCGCTCGACGCCGAGGCGGTGCGCCTCGGGTCGGCCGGCGCCAAGGCAATGTCGGTCGTGCGCGGCGACACCGACATCTACGTCCACGACGGTGGGATGTACCAGTGGGACTCGGCGGCACCCGCCGCGGTCGCCCAGGCGGCCGGTCTCCACGTCAGCCGCATCGACGGCTCGCCGCTCGTCTACAACCGACGCGACCCGTGGCTCCCCGACTTCCTGGTTTGCCGCCAGGAGTGGGCCGAGCCGGTGCTGTCGGCGCTGTGGGGTTGACCCCGACCGGACCCCGACCGGGTACCCGGCGTAGGGTTGACGGACGCGCACAGTCGGAGGAAGGCGGATGACGAGCGACCTGAACGACGACCCCGACCGGCCAGCCGCAGGGACGTCCACCAGCGGGTGGATCAGCGCCACTCAGATCGCCGGGCTCGCTTCGCTCGGGGCCGGCGCGATCCACGCCGCCGCGATCGGGATCCACGCCGAGCACACGACCCTGTCCCGCCTGTTCGTCGCCGTCGCCGCCGCCCAGCTGGCCGTCGGTGTGGCCGTCCTGGTGCGCGGCGGGCGCGTCGCCGCCGCCACGACCGCGCTCGTCAACGCCGCCGCGGTCGTCGGCTGGGTGCTCACCCGCACGACGGGCATCTCGTGGATCGAAGGCCTCGAGGAGGCCGAGTCACCGCAGTTCACCGACACCGCGTGCGCCGCCCTCGGCGCCCTGGCGGTGGTCGCGGCGGTGGTGGCGCTGTGGAGCGGCCGCACCCGACCGGCCGGCGCCCGTCTCGGCCTGCCGGCGGCGGCACTTGGGATCTTCACGGTGGCGGCGATGATGTACGGCGCCACCCACGTCCACAGCCACGCCGACGGTCACGACGACAGCGCCGCCGGTGCCGCCCACAGTCACGGCGAGGACGCGGCTGCGGAGGACGCCGCCCACAGCCACGACGAGGACGCCACCAGTGACAGCGTCGCCCACAGCCACGACGACGAGACCACCACCGACAGCGTCGCCCACAGCCACGACGAGGGTGGGACGGCGGCCTCAGAGCCGGCCGCCGCGGTGTGGCCGCGTTCATGGGATCCGGCCCAGCCGATCGACTTCTCCGGTGTGCCCGGCGTCAGCGCCCAGCAGCAACGGCGCGCCGAGCGGCTCACCGCCCGCACCCTGAGAGTCCTGCCCAAGAAGTACTCGGACGTCACCGCGCTGCCCTCGCTCGGCTTCCGCTCGATCGGCGACGCCTCCACCGGATACGAGCACTACATCAACGTCGGCTACATCGTCGACGATCACTTCCTCGACCCCAACTACCCCGAGTCGCTCGTCTACCGCGCCGACGGCGACGAGCGCACGTTGGTGTCGGCGATGTACATCGCAGAGGAGACCCCGCTCGACGATCCTGAGCTCGTCGGCTGGGGCGGGCCGTTGATGCAGTGGCACGTGCACCTCAACCTGTGCTGGTCGATCAACGAAGAGGGCGTACCCACGGTGGTCGCCCTGACCGACGAGCACGGCGGAACGTGCCCAGCAGGCACGTTCAACGCGGGCGGGGAGAACCCGATGGTCCACGTCTGGGTGGCACCGCACGAGTGCGGGCCGTTCGCCGCCCTCGAGGGCCACGGCGCCGGCCAAGCCGACCCCGCCTCGGGCGTGCGCGTCGACCAGTGCGCCGCCGACCACGGTCACGGTGACGCCGCGCACGGCCAAGCCGCCAGTGAGACACGGCCGTACGATCCGACCCAGCCGATCGATCTGGGCGGGATCGACGGCGTGACCCCCGAGCAACAGGCGTTCGCCGAGAACCTCGTCGCCACCACCCTGGTGCGCCTGCCGCAGTGGTCCGACCCGGCGGTCGCCGAGGCGGCGGGATTCCACTCGATCGGCGACGCGGCGACCGGTCACGAGCACTACATCCAGTGGGACTGGATCAACGACGACGTCTACCTCGACCCGGACGCACCGGAGAGCCTCGTGTACGAGCCGCAACCGGACGGCTCGAAGAGGTTGGTGAGCGCGATGTACATGCTCCGCGACGACACCACCCTCGACGAGGTCCCCGACTGGGGCGGCCAGCTGATGCAGTGGCACGTCCACAACGACCTGTGCTTCACCGACGACCCGGTGGCGCCGCAGGTCGCCGGGCTCCGGATGCCGGACGGCGCCTGTCAGCCCCCGCTCGTGGCGCGGCCCCAGGCGCCGATGATCCACGTGTGGATCACGCCGCACGCCTGCGGCCCGTTCGCCGCCCTCGAAGGCGTCGGCGCCGGGGCGATCAAGCCGGGCGAGGATCGCTGGTGCGACCACGCCCACGGCTCGTGACTCCGGGGCACGGCCCGTCCCGACTTCTCTAGGATCGCTCGATGGACGAATTGGCCTTCCGCTCGATCGTCCACGTCAACGAGAAGGGGGGCCCGTTCGGCGGCACCGAGGAGTACCTGGACCTCGTCACCTCCGAGTTGGCCACGCGCGGCGTCACGTCGCACCTCGTCTGCGGCTTCCTCGCCGGCGCCGTGCCACCGGAGCTCGAATCGGTCGAGGTCGTGAACGGACTCGGCTCGCGGAAGGTCAGCACCCACACCGCGGCCGAGGTCGTCGACGTGATCACCCGCCTCGAGCCCGACGTCATCTACCTGCACAACCTGTTCGACCCCGCGGTCGTCTCGAGCCTGGCTGCGATGCCGGGCCGCGGGCCGATCGTGTGGTACGTCCACGACCACTACCTCACCTGCCTCAGCGAGCTGCGCTGGCGGCGGGACCACCACGGGGCGTGCCGCGAGCGTCTCGGCGCCGGCTGCCTCACCGCCGCGGGGGCCGGGCACTGCGTGCTGCGCTTCCCCGAGCGGCCCCTCGGTCCCGCCGAGCTGAGCACCCGAGTCGCACTCAGCCACACCCTCGGCGACGTGGATGCCGCCATCGTCGTCAGCCCGTACATGCAGTCGCTGCTCACTGAGGCCCGACCGGACGCCGCCGAGCGGATCCACTGGCTCCCCCGCCCGATCCGGCCGTTCGGCCCTCGCCGGCCCCGCCAGCGCCGTGTGGCGACGGACCCCGCCGTGGTCACGTTCGCCGGCCGGATCACTCAGGAGAAGGGCCTCGCCCAGCTCATCGACGCCCTGGCGACGGTCACCGTCGAGGGGCCGATCGAACTACGCATCGCCGGGATCGTCGAGCACGCCGACTACTGGGACGACTGCCGGGACCTGCTGCACGGCGCCGTCGGGCGCAACCCGAGGCTGCGCGTGCGCTGGCTCGGTCACCTCGACTACCCGGCGACCGACGAGCTGCTCCGGCTCTCCGACGTGGTCGCCATTCCGTCGCAGTGGCCCGAGCCGCTCGGTGCGGTGGCGCTCGAGGCGATGTCGGCCGGGGCGGCGGTGGTGGCGTCGGACATCGGTGGCCTCGACACGTGGATCGTCGACGGCCGCAACGGGTTGCTCGTCGAGCCGGCCGACGTCGCCGCCTGGGGCGAGGCGATCGGCTCGCTGCTCCGTGACCCAGTCCGGGCCGAAGAGCTCGGCACCCGTGCCCACCGTGACGTCCGCGGCCTGACGGCCGAGGCCCACGTCGCCGCGCTCGACCGGGTCGTCAGGAACGCGATCGATCCCGCGGCGCCATCGTCGCCGCCGCATCCTCGTCGCTGATGCGGGTCGCCACGATGGCAGCGACGGCGGCGAGGGCGGTTGAGACGACGAACGCCCAGCGGTAGCCCTCGAGCGCCCGCTGCGGGTCGGACGGCGCGGCGGTGAGCGAGGTGAACGCCGTGAGCACGGTGGCCGACAGCGCGACCCCGACGGAGACCGACACCTGACGCTGGGTGGTGAAGATCGCCGACGCCCGGCCATTGTCGGCCGGCGCGATGCGGGCGTAGCCCGCGGCCTGCACCGCCACGAACGTGAACCCCATCCCGAGGCCGCGGGCGAAGACGAGGACGCGCACGACCCAGTAATCGGTGTCGAGGCCGAGCAGGATGAACCCGGCGTTGGTGATCGCCACCCACGCCATGCCTCCGACGACGAGCAGGCGCGGTCCGACCCGCGCGTAGATCCGTCCGGCGACCTGCGACGTGACGAGGATGCCGATGGCCTGGGGGAACGTCACCAGCCCGGTCTCGAGCGGGTCGAGGCCGCGCAGTCCCTGCAGGTACAGGGGCAGGACGAAGAGCAGGCCCACGAAGCTCGCCATGGCGAAGGCCATGACGAGGTTGGTGGTGGCGAACAGCCGGTCGCGCAGCAGGCGCAGGGCGAGCATCGGCTCGGGCTTGTGGGTCTCCACGTACACCAGCACGACGAAGGCGACGACGCCGGTGACACCCAGGGTGACCACGGCCGGGCTGCCCCAACCGACCCGCGGGCCTTCGCTCAGGGCGTAGAAGATCGCCGCCAGCGCGTACCCGGACAGCACGAAGCCAGGGAGGTCGAAGCGGCCGGCGCCGGGCTCGACGTGCTCGCGCAGGTAGCGGAAGCCGAAGGCCAGGGCGAGCAGCCCGATCGGGACGTTGACGTAGAAGATCCACCGCCAGCCGATGGTGTCGGTGATCAGGCCACCGAGGACCGGCCCCAGCGTGGGCGCGACGAGCGTCGGCACCATCACGATCGTCGCCGCGCGGGCCCGCTCGATCGGCGGGAACGCCCGGAACAGCATCGCCACCCCGATCGGCGTGAGCATCCCCCCGCCGACACCCTGCAGCACGCGGAACGCGATCAGCTGCCCGATCGACTGCGCCGCGCCGCAGAGCGCCGACCCGGCGACGAAGAAGACGAGCGCAGCCAGGAACACCCGCTTGGTGCCGAACCGGTCACCCAGCCAGCCGCTGGCCGGGATCCACACGGCCAGCGAGAGGGTGTAGCCGAGGACGATCCACTCGAGCGCCTCCGTCTGCAACTCGGTTCCGATCGTGCGCAGGGCGACGTTGACGATGGTCGTGTCGAGGATGTCGATGAACAGCGCCGACACGAAGACCGCCGCGACGACGTACTTGTAGGCGACCTCGCGCCCGAACATCCGCACCGGTTCGACGACATTGGGTGGCGCCGCGGAGGTCAACGTCACCGCGGCGACCGTAGTGATCCATCCGAGTGTTTCCCGCTTCGGAGTGTCCGACGCGGGACCCTCCCTCACAAGGCACTCGAAAGCACGAAGACACTCCGACGAGTTAGAGGGGCGACGGGTAGCGTCGGCCCGCGTGCGGCTCGTCATCGCCCGGTGCTCGGTCGACTACGAGGGACGGTTGAGCGCCCACCTGCCCGAGGCGGTGCGGCTGATCATGGTGAAGGCCGACGGGTGCGTCGCCGTCCACGCCGACGGCGGGGCGTACAAGCCGCTGAACTGGATGAACGCCCCGAACACGCTCGTCGCCGGCGCCGACCAGTGGGTCGTCACGAACCCCAAGGGCGAGCGGCTCACGATCACGCTCCACGAGGTGCTGACCGACCACGCCCACGAGCTCGGCACCGATCCCGGGCTACGCAAGGACGGCGTCGAGTCGCACCTGCAGGAGCTCCTGGCCGCCAATCCGGGAACGATCGAGGCCGGGTTGCGCCTCGTCCGCCGCGAGTACCCGACGGCGATCGGCCCGGTCGACCTCGTCTGCCGCGACCGCGAGGGCAACGTCGTCGCCGTCGAGGTCAAGCGCCGGGGCGAGATCGACGGGGTCGAACAGCTCACCCGCTACGTCGAGCGGCTCCACCTCGACTCCACGCTCGGGCTGGTGCGCGGGGTGCTCGTCGCCCAGGTCGTCAAGCCCCAGGCGCGGGTGCTCGCCGAGGCCCGCGGCTTCCGCTGGGTGGAGGTCGACTACGACACGTTGCGCGGCATGGCTCCAGACGAGTTGAGACTGTTCTAAGCGTTCCCCGGCCACGCAGGCCGTTGTTAACCGTTCGCTCGCTGGCGCTCGCTCGCTCGCATTTGTACAGGGTGCTCCCTGTCCGAGCGAGTTCTCGGCGGCGGGGCAGCGGCGAATAGGTTCGCGCCCCATGCCACAAGAAGTCAGGGGTGTCATCGCCTCCGCCAAGGGTGAGCCGGTGTCGATCGAGACGATCGTCGTGCCCGACCCGGGCCCGGGCGAGGCGGTCGTGAGGATCCAGGCGTGCGGCGTGTGCCACACCGACCTGCACTACCGGGAGGGCGGGATCAACGACGAGTTCCCGTTCCTGCTCGGGCACGAGGCCGCCGGCGTCGTCGAGACCGTCGGCGACGGCGTCACCGACGTGACGCCCGGCGACTACGTGATCCTCAACTGGCGGGCGGTCTGCGGGAACTGCCGGGCGTGCAACCGGGGTGAGCCGTGGTACTGCTTCGCCACCCACAACGCGTCGCAGAAGATGACCCTCGCCGACGGGACCGTCCTGTCACCCGCGCTCGGCATCGGGGCGTTCGCCGACAAGACGCTCGTGGCCGCCGGTCAGTGCACCAAGGTCGACCCGGAGGCGCCGGCAACGGTCGCCGGGCTGCTCGGGTGCGGGGTGATGGCCGGCCTCGGGGCGGCGATCAACACCGGCGGCGTGACGCGGGGCAAGACCGTGGCCGTGTTCGGGTGCGGGGGCGTGGGCGACGCGGCGATCGCCGGCGCGCGGCTCGCCGGCGCCTCGACGATCGTCGGCATCGACATCGACGACCGCAAGCTCGAGTGGGCCACGGAGTTCGGCGCCACCCACACGTGCAACTCGAGCCGCGAGGATCCCGTCGAATTCGTCCGCTCCGTCACGGGCGGGTTCGGCGCCGACGTTTGCATCGAGGCGATCGGCATCCCCGCCGTGTACAAGCAGGCGTTCGAAGCACGGGACCTCGCCGGCACCGTCGTGCTCGTCGGCGTGCCCCGGCCCGAGGACGTGCTCGAGCTGCCGTTCATCGAGGTCTTCGGCCGCGGCGGGGCGCTGAAGTCGAGCTGGTACGGCGACTGCCTGCCGTCCCGGGACTTCCCGATGCTGATCGACCTCTACCGGCAGGGACGCCTCCCCCTCGACCGCTTCGTCAGCGAGGAGATCGGGCTCGAAGCCGTCGAGGAGGCGTTCCACCGGATGGAGCGCGGCGAGGTCCTCCGCTCGGTCGTCGTGCTCTGAGTCAGCAGGTCCGCCCGGGGACCCGCAGCGTGGCGGCGATCGAGTAGGTCACGCCGGCCTCGTTGAAGTAGGTCAGCTGGGTGGCGTCGGCGAACAGCGGGTCGCCCTCGGCGGCCGGCAGCTCGGCACACTCGGTGGCGTCGGCGAGGCGCACCGACGCATCGGCCGGCCAGTCGACGTAGGTCGGCGGAAGCTCGGTGGTCACCGTGGCCAGGTCGACCGGCATCGCCCGGATGAGGTAGCTGTCGCCCACCATCGGCGCCTCGGGACCGAGCTCGCTCGCGCCGACCGTCGTGGTGAGATCGGTCGCCGCGGTCACGAACTCGAAGAGGTTGGCCCGCGCCTCCTCCGGCTCGTCGTCGATGCCGAGGGCGTACGCCACGTGGCGATAGGTCGTCCCGTCGACCGTGATCGTGACAACGGTGTCGGGCACGTCGGTGACCAGCGTGGGCGGGTCGCCGTACTCGACGTCGGCGAGCAGTCCGAGCTCGTCCGCCTTGGCGAGGAGGGTCTGGATGCCGTCCTCGCTGATCGTCCGCTCGACGAGCGCGGGCAGCAGCGGGCCGGGATAGATCGCCGGCACCGCGCCCTGGGTGATGGCCCGCCCGTCCCCTGAGATGAGCAGCGTCGGCGGCTGGGTGAATGCCAGCTCCACCGGGACGAAGCCACCCTCGTAGCCGACCTGGATCACGACTTCGTCGGCGCCGGTCGGGTGGTCGTAGCCCGTGGGCGCCGCGGTCGTCGGAGGCGCGGTCGTCGGCGGAACGGTCGTGGGGGCGACCGTACCGTCGGTGGTGTCGGCGGACGGCGACGCCTCACCACAAGCGGCGAGGGCGAGCACGCCCGCGGCGGCGGCGAGGAGCAGGTGAGGACGCGAGGGGGAACGCATGACCCGTTGGACGTCCGTCCCGTTCGATTGGTTCCCGTGGCCGCCGAGCGAGCCCGAAGAACCGTAGGCTCCGCCCGGTGCAGCCGATCCGCGGCGCCGTGCAGCACTACGCGTGGGGCGACCGCGAGTTCATCCCCCGCTTCCTCCACACCGAGCCCGACGGGCGGCCGTGGGCCGAGCTGTGGCTCGGCACCCATGCCAACGGGCCGGCGCAACTCGCCGACGGCCGGCCGCTGGCGGACGTCACCGGACCGCTCCCCTTCCTGCTCAAGGTGCTCGCCGCCGCCGAGCCGCTGTCCCTGCAGGCCCACCCGTCCGCCGACCAGGCCCGCGCCGGCTTCGCCGCCGGTCGCTACCCGGACCCCGAACCGAAACCGGAGCTGTTGTGCGCGCTCACCCAGTTCGAGGCGTTCTGCGGGATCCGTCCCGTCGAGCACACGCTCCCCCTCCTGGCCGAGCTGGGCGCGGACGACCTGGCGAGGGCCGTGCGTCGCCTCGGGCCCGGCAACGCGCTCGCCGCGCTGTACCACGGTGCCGTGCACGCCGGCCCGATCGTCGACGGCTGCCGGGCGAGTGACCGGCCCGAGGCGCGGTGGGTCACGCGACTCGACGAGCGCTACCCGGGCGACCCGAGCGTCGCCGCGACGCTCCTGCTCAACCTGGTGACGTTGCGCCCGGGCGAGGCGATCCACCTCGGGGCCGGGACGCTCCACGCGTACCTCGGCGGCGCGGGCGTCGAGCTGATGGGGGCCAGCGACAACGTCGTCCGCGGCGGACTCACCGTGAAGCCGGTCGACGTGGACGACCTGCTCGCCGTCCTCGACCCCAATCCCCTCGCCGACCCGGTCGTGCCGGTCGCATCCCGCTACTCCCTCGACAGCACGTCGATCGAGCTGCTGCGGCTCGAGGGTCCCACCACCCATGACTCCGACGGGCACGAGTTGCTGATCACGTCCCGGGGTGAGACGGGTCACCTGAACCCGGGTGAGCGCCTCGACGTCGAGCCGGGGGTGACCGCCTACATCGCCCGCGGCTGACGGGTCAGCCGCCGACGGTCTTGCGGATCTCGACGATCTTCTCGGCGGCCCGGTTGACGTCGGCCCCCTGGGTGTCGAGCAGCGCCGACCGGTCGCGGGCGGCCTCCCGTTCAGCACGTGCCGTGTCGGCCCTCGCGATCGCCGCCTCGACCCCGTGCTCGTTGATGAACTCGGCCCACTCGACCAGCGCGTCGACCATCTCGTCCTCGGGCACGACGGCGATGTTGCGCCCCTTGACGAACAGGTGCCCCCGCTTGTTCCCGGCGGCGATCCCGAGATCGGCCTCCCGGGCTTCCCCCGGCCCATTCACCACGCATCCCATCACGGCCACCTGAAGGGCCAGCTCCCGCTCGCCGAACGCCTCGTTGGCCCGCTTGGCCACGTCGATGACGTCGATCTCGGCCCGCCCGCACGACGGGCAGGCGATCAGATCGACGTTCTTGCGCTCCCGCAACCCGAGCGACTCGAGCAGCTGGCGCCCGGCCCGGGCCTCCTCGACCGGGTCGGCGGTGAGCGAGTAGCGGATCGTGTCGCCGATCCCCTCGAGCAGCAGCGCGCCGATCCCCGCCGTTCCCTTCACCAGTCCACCGGGTGGCGGCCCGGCCTCAGTGACGCCGAGGTGCAGCGGATGGTCGGTCGCGGCCGAGAGCTGGCGGTAGGCCTCGACCATCAACGGCACGCTCGACGCCTTGACCGAGATCTTGACGAGGTCGAAGTCGACCTCCTCGAAGTAGGCCAGCTCCTGCATCGCCGAGGCCACCATCGCCTCGGGCGTGACGCCGCCGAAGCGCTCGTACAGCGCCGAGTCGAGGGAGCCGCCGTTGACGCCGATGCGGATCGGCACCCCGCGGTCGCGGGCCTCCGACGCCACCGCTTTGATCTGCTCGGGACGCCGGATGTTGCCGGGGTTGAGCCGCAGTCCCTGGACCCCGGCCTCAAGCGCGGCGAGCGCCATCTTGTACTGGTGGTGGATGTCGGCGATGATCGGCACCGGCGAGCGGGGCACGATCTGGGCCAGACCCTCCGCCGCCTCGGCCTCGTTGCAGGTGCAACGGACGATGTCGCAGCCGGCCGCGGCGAGCCCGTAGATCTGCTGCAGCGTCCCCTCGACGTCGGCCGTCTTGGTGATCGTCATCGACTGCACGCTGATCGGCGCCCCGCCGCCGACGGGCACCGACCCGACGTGGATCTGCCGCGTCGGTCGACGCTCAGCGAGCGACCCCGGCCTCATCTGAGCGGCTGCGTGACGTCGAGGTAGAGGCCCGAGACGAACAGGATCAGCAGGACCATGATCACGCCCATCGCGAACGGCATCAGCTTCGACACGTCGGCGAAGTACCGCCGCCCGTCCCGCTCGCGGAGCCGCTCGTACGTCGCCACCGCGGCGTGCCCTCCGTCCAGTGGCAGCAGCGGGAACATGTTGAACACACCGACGAACACGTTGAGCACGGCGAGCAGGTACAGCACGCCAACGAACCCCTGCGTCTCGCCGACGCTGCCGCTCACCTGGGTGATGCCCACCACTGTGGTGGGACGGGTGGACAGGTCGTCGCTCTCCCCGCTCAGGTGGTCGATGATGTTGACAGGATTGAGCACCTCGACCACGCCCTTGGTGGACTGCCACGTGACCGGGCCGAGGTCGGTGACGCTGTTCACGGCGGCCGAGCCGACCGACATCTCGTCCCACTCGGTCGGGATGCGGCTGCTGACCCCGAGCAGGGCCGCGCCGAACTGGGGGCTGTCCTCGTCGGTGTTCTCACCGAGCCGCGCCGAGACGCTGAGCTCCTCGCCATCGCGCTGGAGCACGATGTCGACGACGTCTCCCGGCTCGTGCGTCCGCACCGTCTCGCCGAGGTCGTCGGGATCCTCGATCGCCGAACCGCCGATCGACACGAGCACGTCGCCGGACTCGATCCCGGCCGCGGCCGCCGGCCCGCCCGACTGGACGGCACCGACCTCGGCCCCGGTGCCCTCGACGAGCTCACCCCGCGTGGCGAAGACGGCGAACAGCAGCACGATCGCGATCAGCAGGTGCATCAACGAGCCGGCGGAGATCACCAGCATCCGCCGCGGATAGCTCTTCTGGCGGTAAGTGCGGGCCTCGTCGGCGGGCGGGACCTCGTCCATGTTGTTCATCCCGATGATCCGCACGAAGGCGCCGAAGGGCAGCGCCCGCACGCCGTACTCGGTCTCACCCCGCTGGAAGCTCCAGATCCGCGGACCGAACCCGATGAAGAACTGCGTCGCCTTCATCCCGGTCGCCCGCGCCGTGGCGAAGTGACCGAACTCGTGGAGGGCCACGGAGATGAGGATCCCCATCACGAAGACGAACATCCACAGGTTGACGAAGGCCAGCCAGACGAGCAGGCCGATGATCACCAGCCCGGCGAGCACGCCCGCGACGCCGCCCCCCTCGGGCTCGGGCGGCCGTTCGGCCACGGACCCACCGGCCATGACCTCGTTACGGAAGCGGTCGTACCGGCCGCGGTCCTCGGTCGTCGTCATCGTGCGCGTCGTTCCTGCAGGTGTTGGCGAGCGGCGCTCCTCGCCGCTCGATCGGCCGCCACGACGTCCTCGACGGTCGTTGGCGTCCCTGCATCATGCCGGTCCAACGCCGCAATGCACACGTCAGCTATCTGATCCCAACGGATCTCGCCGGCCAAGAAGGCGTCCACGGCGACTTCGTTCGCCGCGCTGAGCCAGGCCGGTGCGGTCCCGCCGGCGCGTCCGGCCTGGTAGCAGAGGTCGAGACAGCGGAACGTGGTGCGATCCGGCGCCTCGAACTCCAGGGAGCCGAGCGTGGCCCAGTCGATGCGGCCGAAGGGCGTGCCGATCCGTTCCGGGTAGCCGAGGGCGTAGCCGATCGGCAGGCGCATGTCGGGCAGGCTGAGCTGGGCGATCGTCGAGCCGTCGGTGAACTCGACCATGGAGTGGACCACGGACTGGGGGTGCACGACGACGTCGATCTGGTCGTACGGGACGCCGAACAGCTCGTGAGCCTCGATCACCTCCAACCCCTTGTTCATCAACGTGCTGGAGTCGATGGTGATCTTCGGGCCCATCGCCCAGGTGGGATGGGCGAGGGCCTGCTCGACGGTGACGCCGGCGAGGTCGGCGGCGGAACGGCCGCGGAACGGACCGCCGCTGGCGGTGAGCAGGATCCGGGCGAGCTCCCGCTCAGGCGCGACGGAGGAGCGCAGGCTCTGATGGATGGCGCAGTGTTCGCTGTCGACGGGGACCAGCTCGGCCCCGGGCGTCGCCCGCAGCGGCTGGACCACCGGCCCGGCGGCAATCAGGCTCTCCTTGTTGGCGAGGGCCAGTCGCTTCCCCTGCGTCAACGCCGCGATCGTCACCGGCAGTCCGGCGAACCCGACCACGGCGTTGACGACGACGTCAGCCGGCTCGACGAGGTCGGCGAAGTCCTCGACCACGGTGGCGAACGGCAGCGCGGCGGCGGCCTCGGCGCGCCGCTCGCGGTTCTCGACCGCGACGACCGCGGGCCGAAACTCCTTGGCCTGCTCGATGAGCTGGTCGACCGAGCTCCCCACACCGAGCGCGACGACCTCGTAGTGCGGGGCCTCGGCGCGTACGACGTCGAGGGTCTGCGTCCCGATCGAGCCGGACGAGCCGGCGACGGCGACGCGTACCGTCACGGCGCGACGGCGCTCGACGGTGCTCCTACGTCCACGGCTCGAGCACCAGCGTGAGGTAGTACGCCGCCGGGAGCACGAACAAGAAGGCGTCGAAGCGATCAAGGACCCCACCATGGCCGGCGATGATGCTGCCGAAGTCCTTCACGTCGAGGTTGCGCTTGAACATGCTCTCGGCCAGGTCGCCGAGCGGCGCCATCACGGCGATGACGATGGCGAGGAGGAGCAGGTCGCCGACGGAGTCCCACGTGTCACTGCGATCGCTCAGGGCGACGACGAACAGGACGATGATCGTCATCAGCGTGCCGCCGATCACCCCCTCGACGGTCTTCGCCGGGCTGACCCAGGCGCGCAGCGGCGTCTTGCCGACCGCCGAGCCGACGAGCAGGGCCCCGATGTCATTGGCGACGACACCGAGCACGACGAGGAACAGGGTGTCCGTGCCGATGTTGTTGCCGCCGAGCTCGTTCGACAGCCGCACGATCAGCGCTGCGTAGGAGCCGAGCAGCCCGATCCACACGACCCCCAAGGTGGTGATCGCCATGTTCGGCAGCGGTCCGGACTCGACGCCAGCGGCGCCGACGAACCCGACGGACCCGGCGATGAAGGCGAACGCGACGACGAGCGGCAGCGAGCTGGCGCCGACCCAGTACGCCGCGAGCGGTGCGGCGACGCAGGCGGCCAGGCCGGGTGCGACCGCCGGACGGTAGCCCTTCTCGGTGACCTTGCCGAAGTACTCGAAGGCGGCGATGGCGAGGACGACGACGATGAGGATCAGCACGCCCACGGGGCGCCACAGCGTGGCCAGGATGAACAGCACGGCGAGGGCGACCCCGGCGATGATCGCCGCCGGCATGTCACGCGACGAGCTCGGTCCGCCCGTAGCGGTCCGGGCCGGACCGGCCGGCCGGCCGGAGCGCTGCTGCGCGCCGCCGCGGCGGCGGGAGCCGGTCGCCGGCGGCCGGCGAGGAACTCCCGACGGGTCGGTGCCGATGGTGATCCGCCCTGGTTCGCGCCGTGGGGGCGGCGGGGCGAGCGGGATCTCGCCCGAGCGTGATGCCGAGTCCGAGGACGGGTCGGCGCGGGTCTCGCCGCTGGGGTCGCGGCCGGTGCCTCCGCTCTCGTCGCGCGTCGCACCGGTCTCGGGGACGTCGTCGCGCCACACCGGGTTCTCGGTCGTGAACTGCGACCACACGTCGACGTCCTCGTCGTCGCCGGGGTCCTTGCCCGACGCCTGCGGGGACACGCGCGGGATCTCGCCTGTCGGCGGATCGGTCCAGTGCGGGAGCGGGCCGGTGTCGCTGGGCCCGAAGCGCAAGCGACGCTCGCCGGTGTCGTCGGCGCCGGCGGGAGGGTCGGTGCTCTCGTCGTCGGGGAACAGCGGGCCACCGAACTCCCCGGTGTCCGACGCGTCCCCGCCCCGTTCGCGCCGCCACATCTCGTCACTCACTGATGCACCTTCCTCATCTGCGCCACGACGTGCCGAGGTCAGACCTCGAGCAGCTCGGCCTCCTTGCGGCCCAGGGCCGCGTCGATCGCCTCGACGTGGTCGTGGGTGATCTTCTCCAGCTCCTTCTCCGCCCGTTCCAGGTCGTCGGCGGAGAACTCGCCGGCGCGCTCGGATCCTTCGAGGTGCTTGCGGGCGTCCCGCCGGAGGTTGCGCACGGCAACCCTGCCGTCTTCGGCCATGTGCTTGACCACTTTGACGTACTCCTTGCGCCGCTCCTCGGTCAGCTGGGGGAACGACAGGCGGATCACAGTTCCGTCGTTGCTCGGCGCGACGCCCAGGTTGGAATCGACGATTGCCTTCTCGATCGCCGCCAGCGAGCTACGGTCGTGTGGCTTGACCAGGAGCTGCCGGGCCTCCGGAACCTGGATCCCGGCCAGCTGCTGGAGCGGCACCGGCGCCCCGTAGTACTCGACGTTGAGCTTCTCGATCAGCGCCGGCGCGGCACGCCCGGTGCGCACCGTCTGGAACTGCGACTGGACGTGGGCGACGGCCTTGTCCATCTTGTCGATGGCTTCGAGGAGCGTCTCTTCGATCACTGGACCAGCGTAACCCTCCGACTGATCTCGCCTGGCGTACCCCGCCCGCCCGGCCCACGCCCGCGTCGCCTGAACAGGCAGTTCACGTGATCATCGTGCCGACCTTGCCACCCTCGAGGATCGCTCGCAGCGACCCCGGCTCGGACATGTCGAAGACGACGATCGGGATCTTGTTGTCACGGCAGAACGCGATCGCGGTGGCGTCCATGACCTTGAGGTCCCGATTCATCACATCCATGTAGCTGATCTCGTCGAACCGGGTCGCCGAGCGGTCGGTGCGCGGGTCGGCGTCGTAGACCCCATCGACACCCGAGTGAGTGCCCTTCAGCAGGGCCTCGGCATCGATCTCCGCGGCCCGGAGGGCCGCGGCGGTGTCGGTGGTGAAGAAGGGGTTGCCCGTGCCGGCGGCGAAGATCACGACTCGTCCCTTCTCGAGGTGGCGCACGGCCCGGCGGCGGATGTAGGGCTCGGCGATCCGCGGCATCTCGATCGCCGACTGCACCCGCGTCGGCTGACCGAGGCGCTCGAGCGCGTCCTGGAGCGCGAGCGCGTTCATCACCGTGCCGAGCATGCCGATGTGGTCGGACTGCGTCGCGTCCATCCCGGCCAGCTCGCCGGTGCGGCCGCGCCAGAAGTTGCCCCCGCCGACTACGACGGCGACATCGACATCGAGTCCCTGGCGGAGCTCGATGATGTCGGCTGCAGACTTCTCGAGCGTCGCTCCGTCGAGCCCCATCCCGGTCGGCCCGGCCAGCGCCTCACCCGACGGCTTGAAGACGATTCGCCGCCACCGCGGCGCCTTACCGTCGGATCCCATCGCGACTCAGCCGATCTCGACCTGGGCGAACTCGACCACCCGGGCGTTGCCGAGGAGCTGGCTCACCGACTGCTTGTCGTCCTTGGCATAGGGCTGATCGAGGAGGGCGACGGTCTTGAAGAACCCGCCGAGGCGGCCCTCGACGATCTTGGGAATCGCCTGCTCGGGCTTGCCTTCGTTGCGGGTGATCGTCTCGAGCGTGGCCCGCTCGGCGTCGACCACGTCGGCCGGCACGTCGTCACGCGACAGGTACTTCGGCCGGGCGAAGGCGACGTGGACGGCGACGTCGTGGGCGAGCTCCTTGGTCCCACCATCGAGGACCACGAGCACCCCGTTGACGCCGCGTCCGCCCTGGATGTGGAGGTAGCTGTCGACGACCTGGCCGTCGGTGGCCTCGAGCCGGACGACCTGCCCGATCTCGATGTTCTCCTTCAGCGTGATCTTGAGGTCGTCGAGCCGGGCCTGCCGCTCGGCAATGGCGTCCTGGCCCCTGGCGGCCACGACCCGGGCGAGATCCTGGGCCTCGAGCTTGAAGTGCTCGCTCGTGGCGACGAAGTCGGTCTCGCACTTGAGCTCGATCAGGGCCCCGACGGAGCCGTCGACGACCAGGGCGACAACGCCCTGCACGTTCTCCCGCTCGCTGCGCTTGGCGCTGGCGGCGAGACCCTGCTCACGGAGCCACTGCTTGGCCGCCTCGATGTCGCCGTCGGTCGCCTCGAGCGCCTTCTTCGCATCCATCATGCCCGCGCCGGTCGCGTGACGCAGCGCCTGCACGTCCTTGGCCGTGAACGCCATCACACGCCCCGCTCGGCGGTTTCGGCGTCCGCGGCCGGAGCGACCTCGGTGTCCGGGACGGCGGCAACCTGCTCGTCGCCTGCGGACTCGTCGGCGGCGGGAGCGATCTGCTCGACCACCGGTGCGGCCTCGGCGGGCTCGACCGCCGGCTCCTCGGCAGCCGGGGCGGGGGTCTCCTCGACCGGGGTCGCCGGCACCTCGGCAGCCGGGGCGGGGGTCTCCTCGACCTGGGTCGCCGGCTCCTCGGCAGCCGGGGCGGGGGTCTCCTCGACCGGGGCTGCCGGCTCCTCGGCAGCCGGGGCGGCGGACTCCTCGACCGGGGCTGCCGGCTCCTCGGCAGCCGGGGCGGCGGACTCCTCGACCGGGGTCGCAACTCGCGGCTCGGCCAGGCGAGCGTCCCGCTCCGCCTGGGCCGCTGCGGCCTGGCGCCGCGCCTGGGCCTGCTCGGCGGCGAACGCGGCCTCCTGCTCCGGAGTGCGCGACGGCGGCGGCGCGCCGGGCTCCCGCTTGCCGGCGATGTAGCGGCCCTCCTCGACGGCGTCGCTGATCACTCGGGCGAGGAGCGAGTTGGCCCGGATGGCGTCGTCGTTCCCCGGGATCGGGTACTGGACGAGCTCGGGGTCGACGTTGGTGTCGACGACCGCGACCACCGGGATGCCCAGCTTGTTCGCCTCGGTGACGGCGATGTGCTCCTTCTTGGTGTCGAGCACGAAGATCGCGTCGGGTCGCCGGGTCAGTCCGCGGATACCACCGAGGTTGCGCTGCAGCTTCTCCATCTCCCGGGTGTGCTGGAGCGCCTCCTTCTTCGGCATCGCGTCGAACTCGCCCGAGTCGCGCATGCGCTCGTACTCGAGCATCTTGTTGACCCGCTTCGAGATCGTGTCGAAGTTGGTCAGCATCCCGCCCAGCCACCGCTCGTTGACGTACGGCATGCCGCACTTCTCGGCGTAGCTGCGAACGGGGTCCTGGGCCTGCTTCTTCGTGCCGACGAAAAGGATCACGCCGCCGCCGGCTACGAGGTCGCGCACGAAGGCATAGGCGCGCTCGACCCGGCCGAGGGTCTGCTCGAGATCGATGATGTAGATGCCGTTGCGCTCGCCGAAGATGAACCGCTTCATCTTCGGGTTCCAACGCCGGGTCTGGTGGCCGAAGTGGACGCCCGCTTCCAGCATCTGGCGCATGGTGATCACAGCCATGGAAATCTCCTCGTTGCGGTTGGTCGGCCCGCGCACCGGCGCCGGAGCGACCGCAGGTGGTGAGCGGGCAGGTAGTCGGACGGTCCACCGGGTGGTGGGCCGATCGGCGAGTCTACCGGACCAGCATCGCCGTCGTCCTCGTCACCGGGACCGGGCGCAACACCGGCGCGCGGGCCGGACAGGCCAGGCGGGGCGGCGGCGCCCGTCGCGGTGCTGAGCCGTCGGTGGGCACAAGACGGGCCTGTTCGACGAGGCGGCCGAGCCACGGGGCCGGGTCGACGTAGTGGTCACCGACCCGCAGTCCGAAGTGCAGGCCACCGGCAGAGCGGCCGACGATCGCCCCGGCGACGACAGTGGCGCCCACGCCGAGGTGGCTGCCCGTGAGTTTGCCGTAGGTGGCGCGCACCCCGTCGGCGTGCTCGACGACGAGGTAGAACGTGCCGGCCACCGCGCCGCTGAAGGTCACCGTGCCGGCCGCAGCCGCGCGTATCGGGGTGCCAGCGGGAACGGCGTACTCGATCCCCCGGTTGCCGGGGCAGAAGGGACACGCCGGCTCGCGGAACGGATCGGCCACCGGCGCCACGACGGGCGGCAGCAGGCACGACGAGAGCAGGAGGGACGCGAGGAATGACATCGAGGCTCCTTCGACTGGACGTATCGGGGAACCGCGGAGCGGTTCGATCGGTCAGGCGACGCCGGCAGCCGTCATGCGGGCCCGGAGGTAGAGCACCGATTTGCTGTGGATCTGGGGAACCCGGCTCTCGCTGACCCCGAGGACCCGGCTGATCTCCGCGAGGGTGAGGCCCTCGTCGTAGTAGAGCGACAGGACGAGCTTCTCGCGATCGGGCAGCTTCTCGATCGCGTCGCGCATCACCTCGCGGACCTCGCGGTCCTCGACGACCGCCGACGGCACCGCCGGCACCTCGCCGCTCAGCCCTCGCGGCTCGGCGCCGCTGTCGAGCGCCCGTTCCAACGGTCCGACGGTGGTGGTCGAGATCGACGACAACCACCGATTCAGCTCTTCGCGGTCGAGGTGGAGGTGCTCGGCCAGCTCGTCGTCGGTCGGCGCCCGACCGTGCAGCGCCTCCAGCTCGTTGATCGCCCGCTCGACCTCGCGGGCCCGTGACCGGACCGACCGCGGGACCCAGTCGAGCTCACGGAGCCCGTCGTAGATCGCACCCCGGATGCGCGGGGTGGCGAAGGTCTCGAACTTGACCCCCCGCTGGGGATCGAAGCGCTCGATCGCGTCGATCAGCCCGAGCACCCCAGAGCTGACGAGGTCGCCCGGGTCGACGTTCGCCGGCAGGCCGGCCCCGACCCGCCCGGCCACGAACTTGACGAGCGGGGCGTAGGAGACGATGAGGTGATCACGTGCCGCCGAGCTCCGCCGCTTCAGCCAGCGGTCCCACTGCTGGGCGAGGTAGGGATCGACGTCGACGATGCTCATGCGCGCGGGTGGGCGCTCCGGTACGCCGCGCGGAGGCGCTCTCGGCTGACGTGGGTGTAGCGCTGCGTCGTCGCCACGTCGGAGTGGCCGAGCAGCTCCTGGACGGCGCGGAGGTCCGCTCCCCCGTCGAGGAGGTGAGTGGCGAAGCTGTGGCGCAACGCGTGGGGATGGGTCGGCGTCGGCGAACGGCGATCGACGATCCGCCGGACGTCGCGCGGGGTGAGGCGGCGTCCGCGCTCGTTCCCGAACATCGCCGGACTCGGCGCCCCGCCGGGATCGCCGGTCTCCGCGACGAGCACGTCGGCGCGCATCGGCATCCACCGCCGCAGCGCGTCCGCCGCCGGTTCGGACAGTGGCACCCTCCGCTCCTTGCTCCCCTTGCCCCACACGGTGACCGCGCCACGGGCGAAGTCCACCGAGCCGTGGTCCAGCCCGCAGAGCTCGCTGACACGGAGGCCGGACCCGTAGAGCAGCTCGAGCACGGCGTCGTCGCGACGCCGCCGCCACTCCGGCTCGTCCTCGGGCAGCGGGCCTTCGAGCAGCTGGTCGAGGTCGCGGCGGTCGAGCACTCGGGGCAGACGCCCGTCGCCGCCCTGTGCCTGTAGCCCCAGCGTCGGGTCCCCCGGTATCCGCCCGGTGCGGGCGAGCCAGCGGAAGTAGCGGCGCAGCGCTGCCGCCTTGCGGGCGATGCTGCGGCGCGCGTACTGGCGCGTCGACAGGTAGGCCAGGTAACGCCGCACCGTGGTCCGCTTGACCGTCGTCGGGTCGGCGATCCCACCACGGGCCGCCCACTCGGCGAAGCCCCGCACATCCGCCGCGTAGGCGTCGACCGTCCGCGCCGACAGCGACGTGAGCGAGCGCGCGAAGGGCTCGACGCACCAGGCCGCCGAGTATTCGCCGGAAGCGTCCGGGGCCGGGGGGTCCCGCGAGACGGACATCAAATCGAGGGTATTCGCTGATCATGGCGCCACCCGGTCATCTCGGTCGCTCCAGAACAGCACCGGCTCGAACCAGCCGCCCGCTTCGCGCAGCCAGCCGGCGCGTTCGAGGCGCGCCAGCGCCATCGCCGCGTCCCCGATCGACAGGCCGACATCGACAACGACCTCGTCGAGCGTGCAGGGATCGCGGCGGCACCGTTCGAGCACCTCGGCGTCGACCCCACGTGGCCGCGGCCGCGGGTCGTAGGCCACGCGAGTCGCCCGCCGGGTGTCGAGCCCGAGGGCGAGGAGCACGTCGTCGGCGCAGGTGACGGGCGCCGCCCCGTCGCGTAGGAGTTGGTTGGTCCCGGTCGCGGCCCGGTTGCGGATCGAGCCGGGCACGGCCATCACGTCGACCGAGCGCTCGAGCGCCGCCTGGGCGGTGATCAGCGACCCGCCGCGCTCGCGGCTCTCGACGACGACGAGCACTTCGCTCAGAGCGGCCAGGATCCGGTTGCGCAGGGGGAAGCGGAACGCCTCGGGAGCCGTGCCGGGCGGCCACTCGGAGATCAGGACGCCGCTGGTGCACACCTCGGCCCACAGGGCGGCGTGCTGGCGGGGGTACGGCGTATCCGGGCCGTTGCCGACGACCGCGATCGGGCGGCCGCTACCCGCAGCGAGAGCGCCGCGATGGGCGGCGCCGTCGATCCCCTTCGCCAGGCCGGAGACCACGGCCACTCCGGCCTCGGCGAGCTCGCGACCGAGCCGTTCAGCGATCTGGCGTCCGGTGCCGGTGGCATTGCGGGTACCGACGACGCCGACGCGGCGGGCGTCCAGCGCGGCGAGGTCGCCGCGCACGAACAGGGCGGCGGGCGGCTGGGGGTCGTGACGAAGCGGCGCCGGGAAGTCCGGATCGCGGATCGTGACGACGTGGATCCCGGCCGCGGCACAACGGTCGGCCCAGTCGGCGGGCCGCCGCCGCTGCGCCGATGCCCGCCACGCCGCCCGGACCTCCGGGGTCAGGAGCCGGGCGACGGGCGGTGACGGCGGGGCATCGCCCGCGGCCACGGAGTACGCCTCCACCGGATCGTGGTGGGCGAGCACGAGGCGCAGACGCGCCACCGTCATGAGGTCGAACCCGGCGAGGGCCGCGACGTGGCCGTCCATGGCGCTACGCCACCAGTCCGGGCGCGGCGGTGCGCAGCCGAGTCCGGAGGGAGAGGGCGACCTCGACGTGGCCCTCGTCGACGACCTCGACCGGAGAGGGCGTCGCGGCGAGGTCGGCGATCGTGCGGGCGACGCGGCGGATGCGGTGGTAGCCGCGCCCGGTGAGCCGTCCGCGTTCGATCTCCGAGCGCATCAGGTCGCGTGCCCGAGGGGTCAGCGGTGCGACCTGGTCGAGGAGCTGTCCGTGCAGGTCGGCGTTGAGGCGTCCGGATCGATCGACGGCCAGCGCCCGGGCCGTGACCACCCGTTGGGCGACGATGGCGCTGGGCTCGCCGCCCCCGGGATCGAGTAGGTCGTCGACGCCGGGCCGCTGCACGGCGACGCGGAGGTCGAAACGGTCGAGGAGTGGGCCGGACAGCCGGCGGAGGTACCGCATGCGGGCGACCTCGTCGCACTCGCAGGCGCCCGGCGCGCCCCCGCCGCACGGGCAGGGGTTGGTGGCGGCGACGAGCTGGAAGCGGGCCGGCAGCACGGCGTGGTTCGACGCACGGGAGATGCGGATGACGCCTTCCTCCAACGGCTCCCGAAGGCCGTCGAGAACGGTCGGCGCGAATTCGGCGAGTTCATCCAGGAAGAGCACTCCCCCGTGGGCGATGGAGATCTCGCCCGGGCGCAGGGTGTGCGACCCACCGCCGACGAGAGCGATCACCGAGCTCGTGTGGTGGGGCGCTCGGAACGGCGGGACCTTCACCAGCCCACCGTTGGGCATGCCGACGCCGGCCGCCGAGTGGACCATCGTCGCCTCCAGCGCCTGCGCTCGGTCGAGTGGCGGGAGGAGCCCGGTGAGGCGCTGGGCGAGCATCGTCTTGCCGGACCCCGGCGGGCCGACGAGCAGGAGGTGGTGACCACCGGCGGCGGCGATCTCCAACGCCCGGCGCGCCACCGGCTGGCCGCGTACGTCGGCGAGATCCGGCGGCGGCGGTTCGTCGGTGCCGGAGTCCGGGCCAGGGTCGGGCGGCCACGGCTCGGCCCCGGTGAGCGCGGCGAGCACCTCGGGGAGGCTGGCCGCGACCCGCACCTCGCCGCGTGCCGCCACGTGCGCTTCGGCGCTCGAGCCCACCGGCACCACCGCGTCGACCCCGTCGAGCACTGCCACCATCGGAGCCACGCCAGGCACCCGCCGGAGCGAACCGTCGAGGCCGAGCTCACCGACGAACCCGTGGCCGGCAACGGCTTCCGGCGGCAGCTGACCGGACGCCACGAGCACGCCGATGGCGACCGCGAGGTCGAGCCCAGCTCCGGACTTGCGGCGGCCCGCCGGGGCGAGGTTGATCGTGATCGAGTGATTCGGCCATTCGAGCCCCGAGCTCAGGACCGCCGCCCGCACGCGGTCGCGCGACTCGCGGCACGTGCGATCGGGCATCCCGACCATGTGGTACCCCGGCAGGCCCGGACCGACGTGGACCTCGACCGTGACCTCGTAGCCACTGGCCCCGAGAACGGTCGCCGACGGGATCGATGCGAGCACGGCTCCTCCAACCAAACGTTGATCACATTCGGAAGGGGCGGAACCGACCCCACGACGGCCTTAGCGACAGTTTAGGAAGTGGGTGTCACGATTCGACACCTTCTCGCGAACTGTGAGCTGCGCCAGCAGAAGTCCGCTGTTTCAGCTCACAGTTCGCGTATTGCTCAGCTCCAGAGCGTGACGTACACGGGCGGGCGGAAGCGCGACGCCGGCACCCCGCCGTCGGCGCGGTACATCGCCTGGGTGGCGTCCGGCGTCGACAGGAAACGGTGCAGTCGACGGGCGACCGCGGTGCGGCCGTCGCCGTGGAGCATGCTCACGTGCCACATCAGCTCGATCGGCGTCCCGGGGACCGGCAGCGGGCCGAGATCCGGGTGCCGGTCGCGCACCCACAGCTGCTCGATCGCCGGCGCCACCCCGTTGCTCGTGGCCGCCGCCGCCCATGCCGCCGCCTGGGTCGGGAACACGAGCACGTTCGACTCGGGCACCCCGATGGCGGTGAGGACCCGGCCCAGGTCGGATCCTGAATCCGTGGCGGTCGGGTCGACCATCCACTCCTCGTGCCGCAACGCCTCGAGTGAGCGCACGCCGTCGTGGTGGGCCCAGTGACCATGCCGCGCCACCACGAGCAGCCGGTACCGCAGCAGTGGCTCGCTCACCACCCCGGGCGCGGCCGGCCCGGCCAGGGCCGGCCCGAGCGCCACATCGGTGAGCCGTTCGGACAGCAGCGCCCGCATCTCGCTGCTCGTGGCGATCCCGAGCGTCGCCTCGACGTTGGCCGCCCGCCGGGCGAACGCCTGCAGCAGCGCCGGTGCAACGGTGTCGCCGACGTTCGCCGATGCCACCACCCGGAGAAGGTCGGCGTGCCCGTTGGCCGCCCGCACGGCGTCCTCGGCGGCGACGGCGAGGTTGACCATCTGCGACGCCAACCCGACGACCCGTTGCCCGGCCGGGGTCAGCGTGAGCGTCGAACCGACCCGCTCGACCAGGGGGTCACCGAGCGCCTGCCGAAGGGCCGCAAGCGCCTGAGAGACCGCCGATTCGGAGACCCCGAGCGCGTTGGCCGCCGCCCGGAACGACCCCAGCCGCACCACCAGCACGAAGACCTTGAGCTGGTTGAGGGTCACGGCGGGATCGTAGGTGCGCCTCGGGTCCGGGAATATTCGGCCCCCGAACCTGCTTATACTTGTGTTCGCAACAATCTCGTAGGAGGCCCGCATGCCGGCTGTCACCGCTGATCCGCTGACCCTTCCGAAGCTCCCCGAGCAGTCGGTGGACGACCGTGATCGCCCGGTCGTGTCGCTGACGACGGCCCCGAAGGGCTTCGAGGGCGAGGGCTTCCCCGTGCGCCGGGCGTTCGCCGGCGTCGACCTGCGCGACCTCGACCCGTTCATCCACATGGACCAGATGGGAGAGGTCGAGTACGCCCCGTACGAGCCCAAGGGCACCGACTGGCACCCCCATCGTGGCTTCGAGACGGTCACCTACATCATCGACGGCGCTTTCCAGCACCAGGACTCCCACGGCGGCGGCGGCCTCATCACCAATGGCGCCACGCAGTGGATGACGGCCGGCTCGGGAATCCTCCACATCGAGACCCCGCCCGAGGCGCTCGTCGTCAGCGGTGGCACCTTCCATGGCATCCAGCTCTGGGTCAACCTCCCGTCCGGGAACAAGCTGGCGCCCCCGCGGTACCAGAACCTGGAGGGCGATCAGGTCACCCTGCTGTCCTCGCCCGACGGCGGCGCCCTGCTGCGGCTCATCGCCGGCGACGTCGCCGGCCACCGTGGGCCGGGCAGCACGCACACGCCGATCACCGTCGCCCACGTGACGGTGTCCCCGGGCGCCCGCGTGACCGTGCCGTGGCGCAAGGACTTCAACGCCCTGGCCTATGCGCTCGCCGGGTCGGGGACCGTCGGCGTGGAGAAGCGTCCGGTTACCGTCGGCCAGCTCGCCGTGTTCGGCCCCGGCGACTCGATCACCGTCGACGCCGTCGCCGGTGAGCCCCTCGACGTGCTCCTGCTCGGTGGCGAGCCGATCCGCGAGCCGGTCGCCGCCTACGGCCCGTTCGTGATGAACACGCGGGCCGAGCTGGCGCAGGCGTTCGAGGACTACCAGGCGGGGCGCCTGGGCACGGTCCCCGCCGACGGCCTGCGGCCGTACCGCCGTCAGGGCTGATAGGGCGGCGCCTCGCCCCAACCCCAGCGGGGCACGGGAGCGTGCTCGCTCACGGTGGCGCCGGGCTGGGAGTTGGCGAGGGCGAGCCGCGTGCCCCATTCGAGGTAGGCGACGAGCGCCGACCGGAACTCAGGATCGCTCGGCAGCTCGGCGTCGTCGGCGGCGAGGCTCATCAACGACGCGAACCGGAACCGCTGCGCCGAGGTGATCCCCAAGTTGCGGTGCTTGGCGAGCATGTGGTCGTAGCCGCCGAGCCGTGCGGTGTACGCCGCGGGGCCGCCGAAGACCTCGCTCCACCACGTCGTGACGTGCTCGCGGTGCTCGGCGCTCACTCCGCCTGGGAAGAGCGGCGAGATGAGCTCGTCCGCTTCGACGCGGTCATAGAACGCGTCGATGAGGCGCTCGAGGGCGGTGCGGCCACCGGCCCACTCGTAAAGCGTCGGGGGCGCGTCGGCCTCCACCGGCCGGAACGTACGCATCGGCGGATGTCTTAAGCGAATCCTTATCGCCCGGTTGACCCCGCCCCGCCGCGCCGTCGATGATGGCCGCCGGGGAGGGGTCCGCCCGCATCACGCGCGGGCGGCGCAACACGTGGGGATGGAGGACCGACCAGCATGCAGACACCTGCACCGTTCGGGTACGAGCGGGCGACCAGCGTCGACCACGCGGTCAGCCTGCTCGAGGAGCTCGGCCCGGAGGCCCGGCTCGTGGCGGGGGGCCACTCGCTGCTCCCGATGATGAAGCTCCGACTCGCCCGCCCGGAGCACCTGATCGACATCAACGGCCTCGCTGACGACCTGTCGTACATCAGGATCGAGGGTGACGAGCTCGCCATCGGGGCGATGACACGGCACGCCGAGCTGCTCGCGTCCGCGGTCGCCGGCGAGCACTTCCGGATCTTCCACGATGCCGAGCGGGTGATCGCCGACCCGATCGTGCGCAACCGGGGCACGGTCGGCGGCTCGATCGGCCAGGCCGACCCGAGCGAGGACCTGTCGGCGGTGTTCTCGGCGCTGCGGGCCACCGTCGTCATCCACGGGTCCGGCGGCTCCCGCCCCGTCCCGGCGAGGGAGTTCTTCCTCGGCCCGTACGAGACCGCCGTCGGCGACGCCGAGATGATCACGGAGCTCCGCGTGCCGATCCGTCACGGCGCCGGGAGCGCGTACCAGAAGGTCGAGCGGCGGGCCGGCGACTGGGCGGTCGCCGCCGCCGGCGCGATCGTGCAGCTCGACGGCGACACCTTCGCGGACGTCGGGATCGGGCTCACCGCCGTCGGCGCCGAGCAGTTCTGTGCCCCGCCGGCGGAGGACGTCCTGCGCGGCCAGCCGGTCGCCGACGACGCGATCGAGGCGGCGGGCGAGGCCGCCGCGGCGCACAGCAGTCCGGCCACCGACCAGCGGGGGCCGGCCGACTACAAGCGGCACCTGGCCGGCGAACTGACCAAGCGGGCGCTCCGCCTCGCGGTCGCCCGGGCCCGGGGGGAGGAGTGACCTCGATGAACATCACGATCACCGTCAACGGCGAGAGCCGCACCGCCGACGTGGAGCCCCGGGTGCTCCTCGTCCACGTGCTCCGCGACGACCTCCGTCTCACGGGCACGCACTGGGGGTGTGACACGTCGAACTGCGGGGCCTGCGTGGTCCTGCTCGACGGGACTCCGGTGAAGAGCTGCACCGTGCTGGGCGTGATGGCCGACGGCCACCGCGTCGACACGGTCGAGGGGATGGAGGGCCCCGACGGGCTCGATCCCGTCCAGCAGGGCTTCATGGAGTGCCACGGCCTCCAGTGCGGCTTCTGCACCCCCGGCGTGATGCTCACCGCCCGCTGGCTCCTCGATCGCGACCCCGACCCCAGCGAAGAGACCATCCGGGAGGCGATCAGCGGCAACCTGTGCCGCTGCACCGGCTACCACAACATCGTCAAGTCGATCCGCTGGGCCGCCGACCATGCCAAGGAGCCAGTGCTGTGACGCTCATTGCGTTCCCCGGCCACGCAGGCCGTCGCTGGCCGCTCGCTCGCTGGCGCTCGCTCGCTCGCATCATCGAGAGGATGCCCCTGTGACAACGACGGAAGAACCACCAGTCTCCGACGCCGGCAACCCGATCGGCTTCGGCCGGATGCTGCGCAAGGAGGACGCCCGCTTCCTGCGCGGTCGGGGCAACTACCTCGACGACGTCACGATGCCGGGGATGCTCCACGGGGCGATCCTCGCCAGCCCGTACGCCCACGCCCGCATCGTGTCGATCGACACCTCGGCGGCCGAGGCCCATCCGAAGGTCAAGGCGGTCATCACCGGCCAGATGCTCGACGGACTCAAGCTCGCCTGGATGCCGACCCTGTCCGCCGACGTGCAGGCCGTGCTCGCCACCGACAAGGTGCGCTATCAGGGCCAGGAAGTCGCCTTCGTGATCGCCGAGGACCGCTACTCGGCCCGCGACGCACTGGAGCTGATCGACGTCGAGTACGAACCGCTGCCGCCGATGATCGACGCCCGCAAGGCGCTCGACGCCGACGCCCCGCTCGTGCGCGACGAGATCGAGGGCAAGACCGACAACCACATCTTCGACTGGGAGGCCGGCGACAAAGGGGCCACCGACGCCGCGTTCGACGCCGCCGACGTGACCGTCGCCCTCGACACGTTGTACCCGCGGTCGCACCCGGCGCCGATGGAGACGTGCGGCTCGCTCGCCTACATGGACCCGGTGACGGGAAAGCTGACGGCGTACATCACGAGCCAGGCGCCCCACGCCCACCGCACGGTGTACGCGCTGGTCGCCGGTATCCCGGAACACAAGATCCAGGTCATCTCCCCCGACATCGGCGGCGGCTTCGGCAACAAGGTCCCGATCTACCCCGGGTACGTGCTCGCCGTCGTCGGCTCGATCGTCACCAAGCGCCCGGTGAAGTGGATGGAGGACCGCAGCTCCAACCTGATGACGACCGGGTTCGGCCGCGACTACCACATGCGCGGCGAGATCGCGGCGACGAGTGAGGGCAAGATCCTCGGCGTCCGGGTGGACGTCATCGCCGACCACGGGGCGTTCAACGCGACCGCCCAGCCGACGAAGTACCCGGCCGGGTTCTTCCACATCTTCACCGGCTCGTACGACTACGGCGCCGCCCACTGCAAGGTCACCGGCGTCTACACCAACAAAGCCCCCGGCGGCGTCGCCTACGCCTGCTCGTTCCGCATCACCGAGGCGGTGTACCTGATCGAGCGGATCGTCGATTGCCTCGCTGACAAGCTCGGGATCGATCCGGCCGAGCTGCGGATGAAGAACCTGCTCAAGCCGGAGCAGTTCCCGTACACCACGCCGACGGGCTGGGAGTACGACTCCGGTGACTACCCCGGCGCGCTCACCAAGGCGCTCGAGCTCGCCGGGTACGACGAGCTGCGCCGCGAGCAGGCGGAGCGCCGGGCCACGGCCGCGGCGAGCGGCAACCCGGAATCGCAGACGTACATGGGGATCGGGCTCTCGTTCTTCACCGAGGGCGTCGGTGCCGGGCCGCGCAAGCACATGGACATCCTCGGGCTCGGCATGGCCGACGGGTGCGACCTCCGGCTCCACCCGACGGGAAAGGCCCAGCTCCGCCTCTCCGTGCAGACGCAGGGGCAGGGCCACGAGACGACGTTCGCCCAGATCGTGTCGCACGAGCTCGGCCTCCCGCCGGAGGACATCGAGGTGATCCACGGCGACACGGACAACACCCCGTTCGGGCTCGGCACGTACGCGTCACGGTCGACGCCAGTGTCCGGCGGAGCGGCGGCGGTGGTGAGCCAGCGGGTACGCGAGAAGGCGAAGATCATCGCCGCCACGGCGATGGAGTGTGATCCCGAGGACCTCGAGTGGACCGGCAACAGCTGGCAGGTGCGCGGCGACCCGGGCCACGCCAAGACGATCGCCGAGATCGCCCTGCTCGCCCACTCCAACCTCGAGCTCCCCGAGGGGGTGGAGGGGCACCTCGACGCCCAGGCCGTGTACAACCCGCCGAGCCTGACGTACCCGTTCGGCGCCTACATCTGCGTGGTCGACGTCGACGCCGGTACCGGTGAGGTGAAGGTGCGGCGGTTCATCGCCGTCGACGACTGCGGCCCGCGCATCAACCCGATGATCGTCGAGGGCCAGGTGCACGGCGGGCTGGCGGACGGGATCGGGATGGCGCTGATGCAGGCGATCGCCTTCGACGACGACGGCAACTGCCTCGGCGGCTCGTTCATGGACTACTTGCTGCCGACGTCGATGGAGGTGCCCAACTTCGAGCTCGGCGAGCAGAGCACGCCGTCGCCCTACCACCCGCTCGGGGTCAAGGGCGTCGGCGAGTCGGCCACGGTCGGCTCACCGCCCGCCGTCGTCAACGCCGTGCTCGATGCGCTGAAGCCGCTCGGGGTGAAGTCGGCCGACATGCCGTTCACCCCCGCCCAGGTGTGGCTGGCCATCCAGGGCCGGCCGGCGAGGACCGACCTGGCGTTCACGTGAGCCAAAGCGACGTCGCGGCCCGGGCCGAGGAGCTCCGGCTCCAGCGCGTGCCGTACGTCCATGCCCGGGTCGTGCTCGCCGAAAAACCGACGAGCGCCCACCCCGGCGACGAGGCGCTCGTGCTCCCCGACGGGACGATGGAGGGGTTCGTCGGCGGCGACTGCGCCGAGGCCACCGTGCGGGCGCAGGCGCTCGCCGTGCTCGACTCGGGAGAGAGCGTGGTCCTACGGATCAGCCCGACCGAGGAAGATCCCGTGCCGGGCAAGCTGATGGCGCACAACCCGTGCCTGTCCGGCGGCACGCTCGAGATCTTCCTCGAGCCGCGGCGGCCGGCGCCGCTCGTGGCCGTGGTCGGCGACAGCCCGATCGCCAACGCCCTGGCCCGGGTCGGCGGAGCGCTCGGCTACGAGATGGTGACCGTGACCGACTCCGGCGGGATCTCGGACGGGGTCAGCGCCGTGGTCGTTGCGACCCACGGCCGGGACGAGACCGAGCACTTGGCGGTGGCGCTGCGAGCCGGCGTGGAGTACGTCGGCCTCGTGGCCAGCCCGAAGCGGGGCGCGGCCGTCGTCGCTGCGCTCGACGTCGAGGACGCCCTGCGGCAGCGGGTGATCACGCCCGCCGGGCTCGACATCGGCGCCCGCACACCCGAGGAAGTGGCGATGTCGATCCTCGCCGACATCGTCGCCCGTCGCCCCCGCCCGTCCGCGCGACCGGTCGGTGGCGAGTCCCTGAACCGAACGACTGGGGGGCAATCAGCTTCGCCCGGGGGGAGCGAAGCAGGTTCAGGGACCGCCGCCGATCCGGTGTGCGGGATGACCGTGGCAGCGACGGAGTCGTCGCTGCACCTCGACCACGACGGCCGGCGCCACTACTTCTGCGGGTCGGGCTGCCTGCGCGCCTTCGCCGCCGATCCGCTCGCCTATACCGCGAACTCCTGACTCCGCGGTGAGTTCGGATCACCCGATGATCCTGCGGCGGCTCAGAACCTGAATTCGCGGAGGTCGACGGTGGCGAGCTCGCCGCCGGTGATTTCGACGCGGTGGACAGGGGTGCCGTCCCGGTCGAGGACCCAGTAGGCGCCCTCGACGAGCTCGCAGAAGACCGCCGCGGTGAGCGTGCGGTCGCCGAGGTGGCGGTCCCAGACCGCAGTGTGGACGGAGACCGGGGGGTCGTTCTCCGACCGCAGGTACACCTCGACGCCGACGGTTTCGGGGTTCATCGTGGCGACCATCGCTCCGATGTCCCCACCGATGTCGAGCACGGGCGGCCCGCCGCGCACGTGGTCGTAGGACTCGTGCGCGTGCGGGTGCCCGTGGTCGTGGGAGTGGTCGTGGTCGTGACCGTGATGGTCGTGGGAGTGCCCGTGGGGGTGGGCCGCCGAGCTCTCGCCCATCGTGGATCAGACCGCCAGTGGCTTGACGTCGTAGCCGCTGACCGGGTGGTCGAGGTACGGGAAGACGTCGAGGTAGCTGACGTTGCCGGGAGGCGTCACGCCGTCGGTGACCAGGGTCGCCGCCCCGTCAGGGGTGAACGACTTGTCGACGAGCGGGATCGTCGCGCCGGCCACTGCCTGCAGCTCGACCGTGACGACGTTGTCGAACACCCGCCGGCCGTTGGGGAACCCGGCCAGGTCGCCGCCGAGGATCCCCATGATGTTGGGGTTGTTGCTCGGGCGAATGGCGACGTTGAGCCGCTGCTCGTCCGCCTGCGTCGCGCCGGTGAAGTTCTGGAACCCAGGGACGACGCCGGCGGGGATGCCGGTGAGCAGGATCGCCAGCAGGTCGGCCCGCTCCTTGTTGTAGGCCTTCAGGTTCGGGAACACGCCCGGGTACAGCACCGGCAGCAACCGGGCCAGCTCGGGCCGGGCCACGTACTTGGCGAACCGGAAGTCCTGGTCGGGACCCAACGCGTTCCAGCGGTCCTTGCGGCTCATCGGCACGATGACCTCGTTGAACAGCGGCATCCCCAACCGGGAAACCTGCGACCACGGCCCGGCCTCCCAGTCGTGGCTGAGGTCGCGGAAGCTGTTCTTCTGCCGGTGCGCGGAGCCCCACACGCCGATGACCGACTCGGGGCGCATCGGGTCCGTCGGACGGCGACCATTGCGAGTGAGCCGGCGGATCGGCACCTGGATCGCGATCGTGTGCACGTTGAACGCCTTCAACGCGTCGCGGCCGTCGGTGGCCGGCGTCGGGATGAGGTGCAGGTTCTGGAACGGGCGCAGCACGGCGAGGTCGAAGACCGCGCCGAGGTCGACGTAGAACCCTTCGAGCCGCTGCCCGCAGAACACCTTGATGCCATCGTCGATGGTGAAGACCGCCGAGTTGGCCAGCCGGGCGTAGTTCGGCGTGGAGCGGGGCCCCACGTTGCACGGCGGGCACAGCAGGCCCCTGGCGAGCGCCCGACGCCGGCCGCCGCGGATCTCGGTGACCGAGTAGCGCTGGGGACGGTTGAAGTTCGGGCTGGTGAGCCGATCGATCGGCCCGGTGTTGTACAGGAACGTGTCCGGGTTGACGATGTCGGTGCTGAACCGGAACTCGTAGATGATGTCCGGCTTGCCGTCGCCCGTGTTGTCGACGTTGATGCGGTACAGCACGTCGTCGCCGAACTCGAAGAAGTTCGGACCCCCGAACGGGGCCTCGAGCGGGATGTAGTTCGTGATCATCGTGACCGTGTCGGGACGGTCAGGACTCACGAAGCAGTAGGTGTCGGTGTTGTCGGCGACCGGGTCCTTCGAGCACTCCGGCGCTTCGCGGTGGGATGACATTGCTCCTCCTCCTTCAGCTGTAGAGAGCGGCGCGGCCGCGGCGACGGCGACTCAGTCGCTTGTTGGTCTTGGCGGCCCGCAGGATCCGGGCGACGAGCCGGCGGTTGCGGATCCGCACCTCTTTGGTCCCGCGGAGGATCGACATCTCGCCCCGCCGCGGGTTGTGGATGGCGAAGACCACGGGGCCTCGCCCGACCCTGTCGAGGATCGCCTGCTGCTCGAGATCCGAGTCCAGATCCGGCGCCGCCTCCGCGGCATCGACGCCGAGCGCGACGAGCGGCGCCGCGGCAGCGGCACCGGCAGACGCGCGCAGGACGTCTCGTCGTGTCAGATTTCGCACGACCGTCTCCTTTGTTTGGTGGTCCGGCGGCCGGTTCTGTCCGTGCCGCACGGCCCTCGTTCGTCTCCACGCGTCCGATGGATTGGAGCGCCGGAACTCACTTCGGGAGCGCGCCCCCACGCCGGTACGGTTGACGACGTGCAGGACCACTACACGCTCGTCATGACGCGGCCCCTCGCGGGGCCGGCGTCGCGCGTCCTGTAGCGATCCCGTTCCGACCCCGGAGGTGCCACCCTCGGGGTCGACGTGGTGATCGATCGGGTGCTCCTCCAGGGTCTTTCCTCAGGAGGAGTCACCAATGAGCACCTACGTCACCGTCGCCATCCCCTACGTCAACGCCGCCCCCCACATCGGCTACGCGTATGAGCTCGTCCAAGGGGACGTCTACGCCCGCGCCCGCAGGCTCGCCGGCGACGACGTCCGCTTCCTGGGCGGCACCGACGACTACTCGCTCAAGAACGTGCTCGCCGCCGAGGCCGCCGGCGTGCCCACGAAGACCTTCGTCGACGCCCATGCGGCCCGGTTCGAGCAACTCGCCGCGCCCCTCGACCTCTCGTTCGACGACTTCTTCCGTACCAGCGCCGACGCCCGCCACCGACCGGCGGTCGAACGGCTGTGGCGCGCCTGCGCCGCCAACGGTGACCTCTACAAGCGCGACTACGAGGGTGACTACTGCGTCGGCTGCGAGCAGTTCTACGAGCCCGCCGAGGCGCTTGGCGGCCGCTGCCCCGAGCACGGCACCGAGCTCGAGCGGGTCAGCGAGGCGAACTGGTTCTTCCGCCTCTCCGCCTACCAGGACCACCTCGACCGTCTGATCTCCTCCGGCGCGCTGGCCGTCCACCCCGCGCCGTTTCGGACCGAAGTGCTCGCGTTCGTGCGCCGGGGGCTGAAGGACCTCAGCGTCTCCCGGTCGGTGAGCCGGGCGCGGGGCTGGGGCCTCGGCGTGCCTGGCGACCCGACGCAGGTGATCTACGTGTGGTTCGACGCGCTGGCGTACTACCTCGAGCGCGCTGCGTTTCGGTGAGCCCGGCAGCACCGACCACCAGCGGTGGTGGTTGGAGTCGGACGAGCGGGTGCACGTCGTCGGCAAGGGCATCCTCCGCTTCCACGCCGTGTACTGGCCCGCCTTCCTCGCCTCCGCCGGTGAGCCGCCGCCGACCCGGATCCAGGTCCACCCGTACCTCAGCGTCGACGGGGCCAAGCTCTCCAAGTCAGCAGGGATCACCGTCGATCCCCACCGGCTCGTCGACGACGTCGGCACGGACGCCCTGCGATGGTGGTTCGCGCGCGACGTCTCCCCGGTCACCGACACCGACTTCACCGTCGAGCGCCTCGTGGCGCGGGCGAACCAGGACCTCGCCAACGGGCTGGGCAACGTGACCAAGCGGATCGTGACGTTGGTCCGGCGGCTCCGCGACGGCTGCGTCCCGGCCGTGGACGTCGGGCCCCTCGCCGTGGTGGCCGGTCTCGAGGGCGACGTCGCCGATCGGCTGGACCGGTTCGACCTGACCGGCGCGACGCGCACGATCGTCGCCGCGGTGACCGCGCTCAACCGCGACCTCGAGGCCACCAGGCCGTGGACGCTCACTGGGCGCGCCGACGCGTCGCCCCTTGACCTGCTGCTCGCCCGCCACGTCGCCACCGCCCTGTGCATCGCCCGGGCCGCCCGCCCGATCGTCCCCGCGCTCGCCGCCCGGCTGCTCGCCCAGCTCCCCGACGACCGCCGGCTGCCCGAGCCCGAGCCGGCGTTCGCCCGGATTAGCTGAGGATCAGCGAGCGCCCAGCCCCTCGAGCATGCGGCGCAGGGACTTGCCCACCGCCGCCCGGGTCCGGCGCTGGTCCGGCGCTTGGGCGATCAGCATGCCGCCCTGCATCAGCGCGCCGAGCAGCAGCCGGGCGAGGACGTCGAGGTCGGTGGCGTCGATCGTCCCCTCCTTCTCGGAGGCGCGGAGGGCGGCGAGGATCGGTGCGTGGGCGTACTTCTCGTCGATCGCGTGATAGCGGTCGATCCCGAGGACGGCGGGGGCGTCGACGAGGACGATGCGCTGGACGTCGGGCTCCAGCGACGCGTCGAGGAAGGCGTCGAAGCCGAGCCTGAGCCCTTCGAGCGGCGAACGGGCGTTGCGGGCAACGGCGTTGCAGCGGTCGCTCAGCTCGGCCTCGAGCTGTTCGAACACGGTCTCGAAGAGGTCGGCCTTCGTCGTGAAGTGGTGGTACAGGGCTCCGGTTGTCACGCCGGCGTGGCGAGCGAGGTCGTCGACGGACGTGGCAGCGAAGCCGAGGCCGCCGAACAGCGCCCGCCCGGCGCTCAGGAGAGCCTGTCGGGTCTCGGCGACACGGGCGTCTCGACGAGACAGTGGCGATGGCGGCGAGGCCATAAGTCCTCTCGATTTGTAGTGCGTCCGAGAACCCGGTTGACGTCGCTGTCGAACCCTGGCCATAGTGTCACTATGTTGCATAGCGATACTATGCCGACGCCCGAGGTGTCGGCAAGCCCCGCCGATGCCCTCGCCTCAGTCCGGGCCGACCACGCCGCCTTGCTCGCGCTGCTCCAGGACTGCTCCCCCGACACCTGGGCGGCGCCGAGCGGCTGCCCCGGTTGGACCGTCAAGGACCTCGTCGCCCACCTCGGGACGATGTTCTGGCGGACCGCGGATCCGTCGCGGCTGGCCGACACCCGCGGGCTCCCGATGGAGGTCGGCGCGGACCGGGACGTCGCCTCGCGTGCCAGGTGGGACTCGGCCCGGGTACTCGACGACTACGTCGAGGCGGCGGCGCGGGCGCTGCCGATCCTCGAGCAGCTCCAGGACGTCGACACGCTGGTCCCGCTCGGCGACCTCGGCACCTACCCAGCGTCGATGCTCGCCAGCGGCTACGCCTTCGACCTCTACACCCACCTCCGCGCCGACCTTCTCGTGCCGCACGGTCCGCTGGACGCGGCCCCACCGCCCTCCGACGAGCTGCGCATGGGCCCGACGATCGCGTGGATCCTCGCCGCCCTCCCCCAGCAGTGTGCCGCCAGCGTCGCCGCCCTTCCCGGCGCGGTGGAGTTCGTACTGACCGGCCCGGCCGGCGGCCACTTCGTGCTCCAGGCAGGCGGCGGCTTCGTCACCGGCGACGACGCCCGCACGGACACGGTCGCGTCGATCAGTTGCTTCACCCCGGCCCTGGTCTGGTGGACGACCCGTCGGGCCTCGTGGTCCGACGTCGGGGTGCAGGCGGCCGGCGACGAGCGCGCCCTGGAGCTGTTGCGCGACGGGATCCACGTCTACTGACGTTCCCCGGCCACGCTACATACTGCCTGCGCAGTTGGTGGCCGCTCGCTCGCTGGCGCTCACTCGCTCGCATTGGCACAGGGACGTCCAATGACCGTTGCCCCGATCGCGGCACCTCGTCGTGGGAGACTCGGTGCTGTGTGCCGACCGATCCGCGAGCTCGTCGCGTCGCTCGCCGTCGCGACTGCGGCGCTGCTGACGGCGTGCGGCTCCGGGAGCAGCGCCGGCGACGCCGAGCGGTTCTGCGGTGAGGTCAAGGCCAACACGCCGGCCATCGTCAAGCCGCGGATCAGGACCGCTGAGGACGTCGACACGCTGCTGGCGCTGTATCGCGACCTCGGCGACCTCGCTCCGCTTGCCATCGACGCCGACTGGGAGGCGCTGATCCTCAACTACGAGACGGCGAGCACGGTCGAGCCGACCGACCCGGAGTCGGTGCAGCGGGTCGCCGCCCGGGCGTATGCGACCGAACAGTCAGCGGTCGCCGTGCACGACTGGCTGCTGACGAACTGCGCCGTCGACATCGGGCCGGTGGCGACCCTCGTGCCCCACGACCAACAGGCGAGGCGCGCGCCGGCCACGACGCTGCCGGCGGATACGTAGATCCCGTCAGTTGATGTCGCCGCGGCGCACGATGACGTGGTCGCAGAGCCCGTAATCCTTGGCCTGTTCGGCGGTGAACCAGCGGTCCCGCTCGAAGTCGGTCTTGATCTGGTCGACGGACTTGCCGGAGTGCTGGGCGATGAGCTCGGCCATCCGCTGCTTGGTGTAGGTGAACGCCTCTGCCTGGATGGCGATGTCGGCGGCCTGGCCGCGCAGGCCGGCGAGCGGCTGGTGCATCATGATCCGGGCGTTCGGCAGCGAGTAGCGCTTCCCGGCCGCGCCGGCGGTGAGCAGGAACTGGCCCATCGAGGCGGCGAACCCGAGGCACACCGTGGCCACGTCGCACGCGACGAACTGCATCGTGTCGTAGATCGCCATCCCCGCCGTGACCGAGCCACCCGGGCTGTTGATGTACAGCCAGATGTCGCGGTTCATGTCCTCGCCCTCGAGATACAGGAGCTGGGCGCAGACCTGGTTGGCGATGTCGTCGTCGACCGCCGCGCCGAGGAGGATCACACGGTCGCGAAGGAGTCGGTTGAAGACGTCGGAGCGCGGGTCGAAGGGGGACTCGAGCATCTGCGGGGTGATGGTCGGCAGGCTCTCGCTCATGCCGGGCAGGCTACCCCCGGGTTTCTGCAGTCAGATCGGTCGCCAGAGCGACCGATCTGACTGCAAGAACCGAGGTTGGTCTACCGCTCCACGCCGCTGAAGACCACGACCACCCGCTCCCCCGGCTCTGGTCGGCCGGCGTCGGTGAGCAGACCGGCGAGCCCGGCGCTGCCGGTGGCGCTGACCGGGATCCCGGTCCGACGGGCGAGGTCGTGGGCCTCGGCGACGGCGGGCTCGGGCACGACGAGCGGGCGCCCACCCGAGCGCCGCATGACCTCGAAGACCCCCAGCCAGTCGTACGTCTCGTCGTCGAGGATGCCGTCAGCCTCGGACCGCGGGTGGTCCCAAGGGGTCATCAGCTCCGCCCAGCGAGCGCCGAGGTCGTCCGGTGCGACGGCGCCGTCGGCGGCTCGGCGCCACGCCCGCTCGAGGGGGGCGCACCCCTCGGCCTGAACAGTGTCGAGACGGACGCTGGAGCCGAGCCCCCAGCCCGTGCACGCGGCGAACGCTCCCCCACCGACCTGCACGACCACCCGGCCGGCGTCGACGCCGGCGTCGCCCAGCTCCCAGCCGATCGTGCGGCCGCCGTCGAGGCACAGTGCGTTGTCCGGTCCCTGCACCCCGAACGGGATCGCCCCTTCCCGCACGGCCTCCCGGAACCGCACCACGGACGGATCCCCCGGTGGGTCGGAGGCGATGCGGGGGCAGCGGGTGACCGCCGCCCCGAGCGACGCCAGCAGTTCGACCACGCGCTCGTCGGCCCAGTCGGGGACGAACACCTCGAGTGGCCAACCCGAGCCCTGCGCCAGCGTGGCCGCGGCGATCGCCGCGTTGCCGCACGAGGCGATGGCGAGCGGCGGACGGGACGGCGCGCCGAGTCCGAGCGCCTCGGCGGCGCGCAGGTGGAGCAGCGCGCCGGCGAGGTGCCGGCCCTTGTGGCTCCCCCCGACGTTGCCGGTCTCGTCCTTGACCCAGACGTCGGCGCCGAAGTCGTCGGACAGCGGGGCGGAGCGGGTGAACGGCGTGACGCGGAACCCGCCGGCGACCTCGCGGGTCAGGGCGACGCACGCCTGCTCGGTCATCCCGTTGGCGCGGGCGAACGCCCACCAGGCGAGACGTGGTCCGTAGGCGACGAAAGGATTGGGGTCGTCGCCCGGCGGCGGCTGGGCCCCGGCGGTCAGCGGGTGGAGGACGTGGTGACGGTCGGCGGCGGTCGCGTTCGGGCAGGCGAACGGGTACGGCGTGGCGATGTCGACCGTGGCCCCGCAGACGGCGCACCGGAGGGCAAGGGTCAAGCGAGGACCCTCGCGCTGATGCGAGCGAGCGAGCGCCAGCGAGCGAGCGGCCAGCGACTGCGCAGGCAGTATGTGGCGTGGCCGGGGAACGCAATGAACGTCAAGCGAGGACCCGGGCGTTGAACTCGGTGATCATCTCGTCCCACACCCCGAGGTAGCGGCGCAGCTCGCGCCAGAACTCCTGGCGCCGCCGCGACTCGAACAGCTCGAGCGGCGTGCCCTGCTGCTCGACCCAGGTGTAGTAGCCGAGGTTGAAGATGCGGGTCCGGTCCTGGGCGGTGCACTCGATCATGTGGTCGGTGTCCACGTCTCCGAGGTGGCGGCCGAAGACCTCCGCGGCGTCGAGGTCGCCGAACTCGCCACGGAACCGCTCGGCCAGCAGCGACGCCCGCTCGCTCGGGTACATCGCCGCACCGTCGGTGGCCACCGTGACGACTACGTCGTCGGGGCCGAGGTCGAGGAGGCGGGCGGACTTGATCGCGGCGAGCACGTTGCAGATCGACGAGAGCCCGAAGTGGGCGAGGGCGCCGACCACGCCCGCCGGCACACCCTTGCGGTGGGCGAGGAGGGACCGGCCGGCGTCGGAGTTGAACAGCAGATCGAGCTCGTCGGTGGCAGCGTCCGACACGGCGACGACGACGTCGGTGTTCATCACGTTGTGGATCAGCGGGATGTGCTTGTCGCCGATCCCCTGGATGTTGTGCTCGCCGAACCCGTTCTCCAGCATCGTCGGGCACTCCAGCGCCTCGGCGGCGACGATGCGGGTGCCGAAGAGGTCCTTGAGCCGGTCGCCGGCGCCGATCGTGCCCGCCGATCCGGTGGCCGAGACGAAGGCCGCCAGCCGCATCGGTCGGGCGCCCGAAAGGTGGTCGAAGAGCTGTTCCAACGCCCGCCCGGTCACCTCGTAGTGGGCGAGGTGGTTGCCGAACTCGCAGAACTGGTTGAGCACGACGTTCGCCGGGTCGCGGGCGAGCTCGTTGCAGGTGTCGTAGATCTCCTTGACGTTGGACTCGGTACCCGGTGTGCGGATGACGTCCTCCGTCGGGTTCTCGCACCACCGGTCGAGCCAGTCGAAGCGCTCCTGGCTCATCCCCTCGGGGAGCACGGCCACGCCCCGGCTGGCCATGATCCGGCTGATCGCGATCCCGCCCCGTGCGTAGTTGCCGGTCGACGGCCAGATCGCCCGCTGATGGACCGGGTCGAACTGGCCGGTCACGATCCGCGGAGCGAGGCAGGCGTACGCGGCGAGCACCTTGTGGGCGGTGATCATCGGGAAGCGGTCGCCGAGAGCGACCACGATCGGGCTCTCCACGCCGGTCAGCGACGGTGGCAGCACCACGTGTTCGGGCACGTCCACTCGCTCACCGCCGAGGTCGTTGTACCAGTGGACCCGCCAGAGGTTGCGCGGGTCGGGCGCCTGCGGGTCGGCGTCGCCGACCCGTCCCGCATCGAACGTCGCCGGGTCGGCGAGCTCGGCGAACGTCGGCAGGGTGATGCCCCGCTCCCGGAAGCGGGTGACGCTGTTGGCCAGGGCGCTCTCGTCGACGATGCGGTCGGCGAGTCCGAGTTTCGCCTCGAGCACGGATTCGGCGACGGTGCTCACGAATCAGATCGTCGGAACGTCGTCGGGGGGCAGCGTGCTCGGCCCGACGTGGACGTCGATCCACTTGCACAGCTCGCCCAGGTCCTCCCACGCCGAGCGGACCCGGTCGGCCGCCTTCCTGGTGTGCATCCACTTTGCGGGCGGCCACGAACGCCACCCCATCAGCCCTTTGTGCCGCAGGAGGACGATCCGCGGATGGTCCTTGGGGACGCCGCGCGGTGCCGTCTTGAGCACGTCGTGGGCACCGATCACGTATCCCGCGCGTGCGAGGGCGTCGACGAGCTCGGCCGCTCGGGTGCCACTGCTCTCGTCGTCGACCGCGGCGCGATATCGCTCGAGCTGATCCTTGGCCATCATGTAGTAGCCGGCCCCGGCCATCAGCCCCTCGGCCGAGATCTGCACGTAGTAGCCGGTGCCGCCCTCACCCTGGGTGGCGGCGGCCTGGGCCGTCTTGTACGGCGGGCGGTTCTTGGCGAAGCGCAGATCGTTGTAGGGCCGGAACACGTGGAACTGCCCGTAATCGGCGAGCTCCGCGCAGAGCTCGTCCATCGGCCGCTTCACCGCCGCCTCGAAGGTGTCCTTGTTCGCCTGCCAGAACGTCTTGGTGTTGTCGGCTTGCAGGCGCTCGTAGAAGTCGATCGCCTCGGCGGGGAAGCCCCGGAACGTCACGGGCCCACGGTAACGCTCGCGTAGGTTTGCCCTCCATGGCAGAGCTGTTCGTCGGCGGGCTCGTCGATCCGGCCGCGCACGAGAGGACCGACGACGACGTCCGGCTCAAGTCGGAGGATTTCACCACCCACGGGGTGATCGTCGGCATGACCGGGTCGGGCAAGACCGGGCTCGGCGTCGTGCTGATCGAGGAGGTGCTCGCCGCCGGCATGCCGGCGCTCCTCATCGACCCCAAGGCCGACCTGACCAACCTCTGCCTCACGTTCCCCGGGCTGTCGGCGGCGGAGTTCCGGCCGTGGATCGACGAGTCGCAGGCGGCCGCGGCCGGTGTCACGCCCGACGACTTCGCCGCCCAGCAGGCGACGACGTGGAAGGACGGGCTGGCGGGCTGGGGCTACGGCCCGGACCAGATCACCGCGTTGCGATCGACCTGCGACTTCACGATCTACACACCGGGCTCGCAGTCCGGCACGCCGATGAACCTGGTCGGCTCGCTCCAGGTGCCCGGCACCGACGACGCCGAGATCGTGGGCGACGAGATCGAGGGGTTCGTGTCCGGTCTGCTCGGGCTGGTCGGGATCGAGGCCGACCCGCTGTCGAGTCGCGAGCACATCCTGCTGGCCAACCTGATCCAGTACTCGTGGTCGAACGGCACGTCCCTCGACCTGCCGACCCTCGTCGGCATGGTGCAGCTGCCACCGCTGCGCAAGCTCGGCGTGTTCGAGCTCGACCAGTTCTTCCCGCCCGACGAGCGCACCAAGCTGGCGATGAAGCTCAACGGCCTGCTCGCCTCGCCGGCGTTCGCCGCGTGGGCCGCCGGCCAGCCGCTCGACATCCAGTCCCTGCTGTACACGCCAGACAACCGGCCGAGGTGCGCGATCGTCACCACCGCCCACCTCTCCGACGAGGAGCGGCAGTTCGTGACCTCGCTGCTGCTCTCAAAGGTCGTGACGTGGATGCGCCGACTGAGCGGCACCACCGACCTGCGGGCGCTGCTGTACATGGACGAGGTCGCCGGCTACCTGCCTCCGACCGCCAACCCGCCGACGAAGAAGCCGATCATGCTGTTGATGAAGCAGGCCCGGGCGTTCGGCATCGGCGTCGTGCTCGCCACGCAGAACCCGGTCGACGTGGACTACAAGGCCCTCTCCAACGCCGGCACGTGGATGGTCGGCCGGTTGCAGACCGACCGGGACAAGCAGCGCCTGCTGGACGGGATGAGCGCGGCCGCGGGCGGGGTCGATGTCAACGCCGTCGGTGACACGATCAGCGGGCTCGCCAAGCGCGAGTTCGTCCTCCGCCGGGCGGGCAAGGACCAGCCCGAGGTGTTCACGTCGAGGTGGGCGATGAGCTATCTGCGCGGCCCGCTGACCCGGGACCAGATCAAGCAGCTCACCGGCGCCGGCGAGGCGGAGGCCGAGCCCGCGCCGTCGGAGCCCGCCGCTGAAGCTGCGCCCGCAGCAGTCCCGCCCGCAGCCGTAGCGGCCGAGGCCGCACTGCCCGCCGACGTCACACCGGTCATGCCCAAGGTGGCCGCAGGAGTCGCCGTGCGGTGGGTCGACCCGGCCGCGCCGTGGCTGGCCGATGTCGGCGGGGCGCCCACCGGGGCGATCGTCGAGCCCGGCATCGTCGCCCGCGTCGCCCTCCGTTACGACGAGACCAAGGCCGACCTCGTCCACGACGAGGAGTACGAGGCGGCGCTGTTCCCGCTCACGGCCCAGGTCGACGTGTCCCGCGCCGTCGCCACCGACTACGACGAGCGCGACCTACGAGAAGCCGCACCGGAGGGGTGGGCATACCGGCTCGGCGACGCGCCCCTCGACCAGTCGACGTTCTTCAAGAACGTCGAGCGCAGCCTGCTCGACCACCTCTCGCGAAGCCTCACGATGGAGATCCCAGTGAATGCCGAGCTCAAGCTGTACGGCCGGCCGGGCGAGGATGCCGAGGCCTTCACCGCCCGATGTCTCCAGGTGGCCGACGAGCGCGCCGACGCCGAGATCGCCAAGCTCCGCGACAAGTACGAGAAGAAGGCGGCCACGCTGCGCGACCGGATCGAAGCCGCGACCGACGCGGCCGAGGTGGCCGTCGACCAGCAGCGGGCGCGGGAGCAGGACAACCTGCTGTCGTCGGCCGGCTCGATTCTCGGCGGGCTGCTCGGCGGCCGGCGGTCGCGGGGCGGGCTGCTCGGTCAGCTCGGACGCGCGGCGGGCCGAACGTCCCGCACCGGCGCCGGCACCTCGCGCGTCGACGCGGCGCAGAACAAGGTCGGGCGGCTGCAGGAGGAGCTCGAGGAGGTCGAGGCCGAGCTGGCGAAGGAGATCACCGAGATCGATGCCCGCTGGATGGGCCTGGCGAAGAACGTCTCGTCGACCGCGATCACGCTCGAGCGCAGCGACGTCAAGGTCACCCAGCTCGTCCTGGCCTGGGTCCCCGTCGCCTGACGGTCTGCGTCAGCGGGTCTCGAGCGCCACGCGCAGCTCGTCCTTGGACATCTCCGACCGGCCTTCGAGCCCCTGATCACGTGCGAGCTCGAGCAGCTCCTCCTTCGACGCATCCGGCGGCACCAGCGTCCCGGTCACCCGCTTGTGCTCGAGCAGGGTGCGACCGAGCGAGGCCAGCCGTTCGGCCTCGATTTGCTTCCGCAGCTGGGGGAAGACCTCGCTCTCCTCCTCCTCGACGTGATGGTTGATCCCGGCCGCCAGCATGTCGACGACCGCCCCGAAGCCCGGTTCCGAGAGGAAGTCGGTCATCTTCGCCAAGCCGTCGCGAGCGAGTTGGTGTTCCACCTCCGCCTCCTCGGAGAGCTCGTCGTCGACCTGCTGCAGGAGCGGGTAGACGTGCTCCTCTTCGAACTGCATGTGCGCCGAGAGCGCTTTGGAGACCTCACGGGCCAGTCGTTCGCGCTCGCTGTCATCCTGGGCGTGCGCCAGCGCGTCGAGCGCCTGCTCGACGTGGCGGTGATCGCGTTCGAGCATCGAGAGAACATCAGCGGGCATCGGCGGCCTCCTCGGCGTGTCCGCGGCCACGTACCCCCTGCTGGCGGGAGCCAGACGCGGGCTATCGGCGTGACGCAGTGGGTATTCGAACGCCGATCGGGACAGGGCAAACGGCCGAGCCCACACGGGCCGACCGGTGACCAACTGAAGGAGCGGTCATGCCAACCAAGTCGGCGAACGTGAAGAACAAGAAGCAGTACGAAGCCCTCAAGGACAAGGGCATGTCGAAGGAGCGAGCGGCCAAGATCGCCAACTCGCCCGGGGCGTCCAAGCGCGGCGGCAAGCAGTCGGGCAAGGGCGGCGACTCCCGGCAAGGCGGGACGACGGCGCAGCACAAGGCCGCCGGACGCAAGGGCGGCAAGGCGGCGGCGAAGTCCCGCTGACGCTCTGTGTCACCGCATACGTCGAGATTCGACCTATGCGGTGACACAGATCCCGGAGGCGAGTGCCGGTGGAGGGATTCGAACCCTCACTGAAATCGACCTAAACGATTTGCCTCCTACCAAATTGGGCTACACCGGCGGGACCGAACATCAGGCTACGTGACACACTCAGCGGCCGATGGAGGTGCACGACCTGCCCACGCCGGCGCTGGTGATCGAGGCCGATGCCCTCGAGACGAACCTGGCGACGATGGCGGCGGCGCACCCCGGCACCTCGCTCCGCCCCCACGTCAAGGCCCACAAGTGCACCGCGCTGGCCGCCCGCCAGCGGGCACTCGGTCACACCGCGTTCACCTGCGCCACGCCCCGCGAGGCCGTCGGCCTGGCCGCCGCCGGGCTGGGCGCCGACATCCTCGTCGCCAACGAGGTCGTCGACCCGCGCCGCCTCGCCGCCCTCGCCGCGCTCGACGAGGACGCCCAGGTCACCGTCGCCGTCGACAGCGAAGCGACGATCGACGCCGCCGCCCTCGCCGGCGTGCGCGCCTGCCTGATCGACGTCGACGTCGGGCTCCCCCGCTGCGGCTGCGACCCCGGCGACGCCGGTCGCCTCGCCGACCTCGCCCGCCGACGGGGCCTCGACGTGCGCGGCGTGATGGGCTACGAGGGCCACCTGATGGTCCTCGACGACCGAGAGCGCCAGCAGGACGAGGTGACCGCGGCGATGGAACGGCTGCGCGCCGCCCACGCCGACGTCGGCGGCGACATCGTGTCGGCCGGCGGCACCGGCACGTACGACCTCCACGGATCGACGGGCGTGACCGAGATCCAGGCCGGCAGCTACGCGCTGATGGACACGTACTACGCGACGCTCGGCCTGCCCTTCGCCCAGGCGCTGTACATCGTCGGCACGGTGATCTCGGTGCGACCCGAACACGCCGTCGCCGACGTCGGGTTGAAGGCCGTCGGCATGGACCACGGCAACCCGTCGATCGACGGGGCAACGGTGTGGTTCTGCAGCGACGAGCACGTCACGTTCGCCGCCCACGCCGAACGGCCCGCCGTCGGCGATCGCATCCGGGTCGTCCCCGCCCATGTCGACCCGACGATGGCGATGCACGAGGTCGCCTGGCTCGTCCAAGACGGCACCGTGGTCGATCGCTGGTCGATCGACCTGCGGGGTTGGGGGTGACCGGCCGGCGGCGGAGCCGGGCCCGTCACGCGCTCGCCTGGGTCACCACCGCGGCGATGGCCGTCGTCGCCGCCCTGCCCTGGATCCGGCCGCTGCGCGGTCGTGTGGTCACCGTCGTCCGGTCGTTGATGCCATGGGCGACGATCCCGGCCGTGCCGGTCGCCTTCCTCGCCGCCAGATCCGGCCGCCGGGCTGCGGCCGTCGCCGCCGGTGCCGTCGCCGCCGCCGGCGTGGTGACGAGCGTGCCGCTCGTGGTCCGGCGCCGCCAGCCGCGCCCCGCCGCGCCGGCCCGACCGCTGTCGATCCTGCACGCCAACCTGCTCTTCGACAACATCCGCATGCACGACGTCGCCCTTACGCTCGAGCAGGTGGGCGCCGACGTGCTCACGTTCAGCGAGTACACCCCGCACCACGCCCGCGCTGCTGCGGGCCTCAGCACTCATCGCGGCGTATCCGCACCGCATCGAGCAGGCGGCTGCGCTCGCCTCGGGCACCGCGTTGTGGAGCCGCCACCCGGTCACCGCCGACCACCCGCCGGCCACCCGTCACCACACCGTCGTCGGCGACGTCGAAGGCCCCGACGGCACCCTGCGCGTGATCGTCGTACACACGCAGAGCCCGGTGGTCCACCACCGCCAGTGGTCCGACGACCTCGCCGTTCTGGCGACGGTGGTGCCCGATCGTCCGGCGGTGATGACCGGCGACTTCAACGCCGGCTGGTCGCACCCCGAGTTCCGGGCCGTCCTGGCCACCGGCTGGCGCGACGTCCATCAGGTCGCCGGACGAGGTCTCTCGTCGTCGTGGCCGGTCGACCGGGCGCTCCTGCCGCCGTTCATCCGTCTCGACCATGCGCTCGTCAACGACGGCGTGATCGTCGAGCGGGTCAGGGACGTCGACATCCCCGGCAGCGACCACCGGGGCCTACTCGTCGACGTCAGCGTGGTGCCAGCCGGCTGAGCAGGTTTCGCAGCGCGCGCGCCCGGTGGGACAGGGCGTTCTTCTCCTCGTCGGACATCTCGGCGAACGTGCGCCCGTCGCCCTCGACCGGGACGAAGACCGGGTCGTAGCCGAAGCCCCGCTCCCCCCGCTCGCCCTCGGCGATCACCCCGTCACACGCGCCTTCGGCGACGGTCTCCGTCCCGTCGGGCCAGGCGATCATGACCACGGTGCGGAAGCGGGCCCGGCGGTCCTCCGCGCCGTCGAGCGCGGCCAGCAGCTTCGCCCGATTGTCCGCGTAGCTCGCGTCCTCGCCGGCGAAGCGGGCGGCGAAGACGCCCGGGGCACCGTCGAGGGCGACGACCTCGAGTCCGGTGTCGTCGGCGATCGCCGGCCGGCCGGTGGCCGCGGCGACGGCGGTGGCCTTCAAACGGGCGTTGCCTTCGAGCGTGTCGGCGTCCTCGACGACGTCCGGCACGGCGGCCGGCCGCGGCTCGAGCCGCACCTCGTCGCCCAGGATCGCCTCGATCTCGAGGACCTTGTCCGGGTTGGCGCTGGCGCAGACGAGGGTGAGCATCAGCGGCGGGCCGACGGCGGGACGGACACCATCTCCGCCTGGAGGTCGACGATCTCGCTCAGCCCGACCTCGGCGAGGGCGAGCAGCTGGTCGAGCTCAGTGCGGGTGAAGGCCATCCCCTCCGCCGTCCCCTGGACCTCGACGAAGCGCGCCTCGCCGCCCGCGACCGGACGGAGCATCACCACGTTCATGTCGACCTCGGCCGTGCTGTCCTCGACGTAGGGCAGGTCGAGCACGGGCGTCCCGTTGACGATCCCGACGCTGATCGCGGCGCAGTACGAGTGGAGCGGGTGCGCCGAGAGCCGGCCGCTGCCGACCAGGCGGGCGAGGGCGTCGTGGAGGGCCACGTACCCGCCGCAGACGCTGGCCGTCCGGGTCCCGCCGTCGGCCTGCAGCACGTCGCAGTCGACGACGACCTGGCGCTCGCCCAGGGTCACCATGTCGCACGCCGCCCGCAGACTGCGGCCGATCAGTCGCTGGATCTCGACTGTACGCCCGCTCTGCTTGCCCCTGGCGGCCTCCCGGTCGATGCGCTCGGGCGACGAGCCGGGGAGCATCGAGTACTCGGCGGTCACCCACCCCTTGCCGCTCCCGCGCATCCACCGCGGCACGTCCTCGTCGATGCTCGCCGTGCACAGGACACGGGTGCGCCCGAACGAGACGAGACAGGAGCCGGCGGCCATCTCGGTGAAGTCGCGCTCGAACGAGCACGGCCGGAGCTCGTCGGGCGCCCGCCCGTCCGGCCGAGCCATCAGACCGCCGGAGGCACCCATGCCTCCGTGTGGTTCAGCTCGGGCCCGAGGAGCCTCGAGCCGAGGTCGCGGAACACGGCGATGTCGCCACTCGACAGGAACCGGTGCGTGCCCGGAGCGGTGGCCGTCGGCGATCGCAGCAGGCCGAGTTGGCCGAGGACGGCCCGGGCGGCGAAGGCGGTCTCGTCGGCCGAGCTGACGAGGGTGACCTCGTGGCCCATGACGTCGCCGATGACCCGGGCGAGGAACGGATAGTGGGTGCATCCGAGCAGGAGGGCGTCGACGTCGGCCGCCCGGACTGGGGCGAGCAGCCGCTCGGCGAGGACCGTCACCTCGTCGCCGGACGTCTGGCCGCGCTCGACGAACTCGACGAAGCCGGGACACGCCGCGGCCGTCAGCTCGACCCGGTGTCCGGTCGTCCCGGCCGCGTCGGCGACGGCGGCGCCGTAGGCCCCGGAGGCGATCGTGCCGACCGTACCGATGACGGCGACCCGGCCGGTCGTCGTGGTCTCGACGAGGGCCGCCGCGCCCGGGCCGATCACGTCGAGCACCGGGACCGGGAGCTCGGCCCGGAGGTCGTCGAGCCCGGCCGCGGCAGCGGTGTTGCAGGCGACGACCAGGGCCTTGACGTCGTGGTCCTTGACCAGGCTCCAGGCGAGCTCCCGGGCGTACGTCCGCACCTCGGCCAGTGGCTTGGGACCGTACGGGTAGCGGCCGGTGTCGCCGATGTAGACGAGGTCCTCGGCGGGCAGGAGGTCGATCACGGCCCGCGCGACGGTGAGCCCTCCGAACCCGGAGTCGAACATCCCGATCGGCCGATCCACGGGCGGCCAGGCTACGAGAGAATTCCGCGGTGAGTTCGGATCACCCGGTGAACGTTCATTGCGTTCCCCGGCCACGCAGGCCGTTGCTGGCCGCTCGCTCGCTGGCGCTCGCTCGCTCGCATCATCGAACAGCTACGGGACGAGGACGCGGTCGATCACGTCGAGGAGGCCGTTGGCGGCGTCGACGTCGCGGACGAGGAAGGACGCTCCGTCCACGGTCGGGTTCTCGGCGTCGCCGCCGCCCTCGAGCACGCCGCAGTCCTCGTCGGCACCGAGCAGCTCGCAGTCCTCCGGGGTCGCGGCCGACTCCAGCTCGCCGAAGTTGGGGAACTCGGCGGCACTCACCGGCGCTACGACGACCTGGCGGCGGAGCACGGCGGCGAGGCGGTCGGGATCGTCGAGCAGCTCCTCGCCGGCGGGCGTGGCGCGCAGGTTCTGGAAGGCGGTGTTGCTCGAGGCCAGGGCGGTGATGTTGTCACTGCGGTACAGGTCCTCCACCCCTGCCTGCTGGATCGCACTGCGCATCTCCGACAGGTCGGGGCTGTTGGCGATCACGTCCCAGGTCGTGGTCCCACCAGGGTCGGGAACCGTGACGACCGGGATGGTCGTCGTCGTGGTCGTCGGCGGGGCCGTCGTCGTCGTGGTCGTCGTGGTGGTGGTCGTCGGCGGCGTCGTCGTGGTCGTGGTGGTCGACGTCGTGGTCGCCGGGACCGTCGTCGACGTGGTCGCCGTCGTCTCCGGCACGGTCGAGGAGGTCGAGACCGCGGTCGACGGGAGCACCGTCGAGCTGGTCGGCAGGATCGGCAGCGTGTCGTCGCTGCTGTCGTCGTCGCCGTCACCGGCCCAGACGATGAGGGCGACCACGCCGAGGATGAGCGCGGCGACGCCGGCGATCAGCGCGGCGAGCGGTCCGGGCTGGCGCCACCAGGGCTCGGGCTCGGGTTCGTAGCTGAAGTCGTCACCGCCGCCTCCTCCACCGCCGCCACCACCGCCGCCACCGTCGTACGGGGGTCCGGGGTCGTACGGACCCCCGACCGGCGGGAGCGCCTCGGTGGGCCCGGCGTCCGGACCGGGCGGTGGCAGCACCCGGGTCGGATCGGGATCGCGCTCGGTCCCGATCGGCGGCAGCTCCGTCCCCGTCGTGTCCTCGCGCTCGGTGGGAAACGGTGGGAAGAACTCGGTCGGCTCCGGGTCGCGACCGCCCTGGTCGCTCATCCGACGGACCCCAGGCCCGTCAACGCGGCCGCATCAAGAAGTCAGAAGTAGATGGTTCGTTCTGCGGCGGCCTCGGCGCGGTCGAGATCGTCGGTGTAGGCACCCGTAGAAAGGTACTTCCACCCGCCGTCGGCAACGAGGAACACGATCGTCGCCGTCCGGCCGGGCTCGACTTCGCCGGCGACCTTGATCGCACCGGCGAGGGCGGCGCCGGCAGAGAGCCCGGCGAACACCCCGATCTCCACGAGCCGGCGAGCGCACACGATCGACTCGCGCGGGCGCACGACGCGCTTGCGGTCGAGCAGGTCGGCGCCGCCCCACCGCTCGAAGATCGGCGGGATGTAACCGTCGTCGAGGTTGCGCAGCCCCTCGACCCGCTCGCCCTGGGGCGGCTCGATGGCCACGATCTGGATCTCCGGGTTGCGCTCCTTCAGGTAGCGCCCGGTGCCCATGAGCGTGCCGCTCGTGCCGAGGCCGGCGACGAAGTGGGTGATCTCGGGGCAGTCCCGCCAGATCTCGGGGCCGGTGCCCTCGTAATGAGCGCGGGGGTTGGCCTCGTTCCCGTACTGGTAGAGCAGGCACCACTCGGGGTGCTCCACGGCGAGTTGCTCCGCCCGGCGCACGGCGCCGTTGGAGCCCTCGCCGCCGGGCGTGAGGATGATCTCGGCCCCGAACAGCTCGAGCATCTGCCGGCGCTCGATCGAGACGTTGTCGGGCAGGAGGATCCTGATCGGGTACCCCTTGATCCGGGCGATCGCGGCGAGGGCGATCCCGGTGTTGCCGGACGACGGCTCGACGATCGTCTGCCCGGGGCTCAGCCGCCCCTGCCGCTCGGCGTCCTCGATCATCAGCCTGGCGATGCGGTCCTTCACCGAGCCGAACGGGTTCTGGCTCTCCAGCTTGGCGTGGATGCGCACGTCCGGGTTCGGCGAGAGCTCGGAGACGTCGACGAGCGGCGTGTTGCCGATCAACTCGAGAATGCTCTGGTTGACCCGGCTGATGGTGAGCATGTGGCTACGGCCTGCCTTATCGCGACAATCCCGATGGGGTTAGTCGACAATCTACCCCCGATAGCCGGCGATCCGCCAGTGGGGGGCAGGCGTCACGTGAGCGAGACCGGCTCCTCGGTCACCGTGTCACCGGCGATGCGGAAGCTCCGCAGCGACGGCTCTTCGTGCTGGAGGCTCACGATCGCGTAGTGCCACGCCGGGTCGGGGGCCTGGGCGACGTCGGTCGGGCTGGGGTACGCCGGCGTGTGGGTGTGGCTGTGGATCACACCGATGATCTCCCACCCTCGGGACTCGGCGTCGCGCTCGGCGTGGAGGTGGTCCGTGGGGTCCACGGTGTACACGCGCGCCGACCCGGCGGCGTTGCGGCAGCGGTAGAAGTGACTGACGACGCCGGGGGCGTCCGGCGCCCCGGCGATCAGGCCGCACGCCTCGTAGGGGTAGGTGTCGACGGCGAACGCGACCACGTCGTCGTACACCGCCCGGGGCAGTTCGAGCACAGCGGCGAACGGTACCGGTGGCAGCGCGTCGACCGATGGTTAACCTCGAACGTCCCATGACCGTCAGTGCGTTCCCCGGCCACGCAGGCCGTTGCTGGCCGCTCGCTCGCTGGCGCTCGCTCGCTCGCATCAACGCGAGGGTGCTCCAGTGACCGCGACTGTGACCCCGATCGCCAGCAACCGGCGGGCGCGCCGCGACTACTTCGTGCTGGACACGGTCGAGGCCGGGCTGGTGCTGCAGGGCAGCGAGGTCAAGAGCCTGCGCCTCGGGCACGTCCAGATCGCCGACGCCTTTGCCCGGTGGAGCGACGGCGAGCTGTGGCTGGAGGGCGTCCACATCGCCCCGTACGCGTTCGCCAACGGGGTCGGCGCCCACGACCCGGAGCGGCGGCGCAAGCTGCTCCTGCACCGCGACGAGATCGACCGCCTGCAGTCGCAGATCGCCCTGGAACGCTTGGCGCTCGTCCCCCTTCGCCTCTACTTCCGGGACGGACGGGCCAAGGTCGAGCTGGGCCTCGCCAGGGGGCGGCACAAGGCCGACAAGCGCCAGGCGATGGCCGAGCGGGACTCCCAGCGGGAGATCGACCGCGCCCTCGGCCGCGAGCGCAAGGGTCGGGACTAGGCGCCGGCCGGAATCTGGGCGCAGTTCTTCCCCCGACCGCATCTGGGCGCACTTCTTCTCGACCCGTGCCAACAACTGCGCCCAGATCTCGGGGCGATGGCGATCTGGCAGGCTCGCGTGGTGCGCAAGTACGTGATCATGGGGATCCAGGGCAGCGGCAAGGGGACCCAGGCCAAGCTGCTCGCCGAGGACCTCGACCTGGTGCACATGAGCGTCGGCGACATCTTCCGGTGGAACGTGCAGAACCACACCAAGCTCGGCGCCCAGGTGCGCCGGATCGTGGCCGCCGGACACCTCGTCGACGACGAGCTGGTCGAGTCCGTGATCCGGGAGCGCCTCACGACGCACGACTGGAACTACGGGTTCGTCGTCGACGGCTTCCCCCGCAACGGGCGGCAGGCCGAGTTCTTCCTCGAGAGCTACGACATCGACGGCGTGATCAACCTCGAGCTCCCCGACTCCGAGGTCGAGCGCCGGGTGCTCGCCCGCCGGCTGTGCTCGGGCTGCGGGCTCGACTACAACCTCATCGCCCACCGCCCGGAGGTCCAGGACGTGTGCGACGTGTGCGGCGCCCCGCTCGAGGTGCGGGAGGACGACAATCCGGAGGCGCTGGCCGTCCGCCTGCGCGAGTACCACGAGAAGACCAAGCCGGTCATCGAGCTGTTCCAGCGCAAGGAGTTCGTGGCCTCGTTCGACGCCACCCGGAAGGTCGCCGAGATCCAGGCCGAGATCAGGACCCGGTTCGACCTCCCGCCGCCGAGCCCCCGTTGAGTGTGACACCCCTTGTTCATGATGGGGGGCATGACGAACACGAACTCCGACTCATTCCCCGACCAGCTCACGCTGCTGCCGGACGCCGCCGACGTGCCGATCCGGTTCCGTCTCGACGCCGCCACCCGCCGGCGGGGCCTGCGCCACATCGCCGAGATCCGAGCCCGTCTGGACCGGGCTCGCTCGGCCACCCGGGCGTCGGCCCCGCCGGGCGGACGGCCGGAACGGGCCGCCTGAGCCCGACCGCTCAGGCGGCGGTCGGGGCCAGCGCCCGGGCGGCCTCCCAGAACGACACCTCCGGGTCGAGCGGCATGATCGCCAGGCTGCTCGTGGTGACCCCGTTGTCGAAGTACTGCGCGATGCGCTGACGGCACGCCGCCGGCGCGCCGTGCACGACGAGATCGTCGACGACCTCGTCGGGGATTGCCGCCACGGCGGCCTTGCGGTCGCCGGCCGACCAGGCGTCCCACATCTCGCCCAGTTGTTCGGTGCGGCCGAGCCAGCGGTGGAACTCGGCGTACACCGGCACGTTGAGGTAGGCGGCGATGGCGAACTTCGCCGCGGCGCGGACCGCGGCGGCGTTCTCACTCGGGCAGACGAAGATCCGGGCGACGATCTCCCGTTCCGCCCCTCCGGCGGCCTCGCGCACCACGCCGACGACGGTCGGCACGTCGGTGGGCGCGAGCCAGTTGATGATCGCACCGTCGGCCTCCCGGCCGGCCAGCCGCAGCATCCCCTCGCGCAGGGCGGCGACGAGAATCGGGGGCGCCTGCTCGGGGCGGATCCCGAGGCGGAAGCCCTGGATCTCGAACGTGTCGTAGCTCCGGGCAACCTTCTCCCCGCCGAACGCGTCCCGTAGAAAGCGCACCACGTCGCGGACTTTCTTGTACGGCTCGACGAACGGCACGCCGTTCCAGCGCTCGACGATGATGTTGCTCGACGAGCCGATGCCGATGGCGAACCGTCCCGGCGCGGCGTCGGCGAGCGCGGCGACGCACTGGGCCAAGCAGGCGGGCGATCGGGTGTAGGCGGGGACGATCGCCGTTCCGAGGCGCAACCTCGGCTCCCACGCCGCAGCGAGCGCCAGCGGGGTGAAGCCGTCGGCGCCGTCGGCCTCCGCCGACCAGATGTCGGTGTAGCCGAGATCGGCGAGCTCGGCCAGGCCGTCACGGTGGGTGTGCAGGTGGCCGGGCAACGGCACCGTCATGCCGGGACGTACCGGGATACTCATGGTTCGGTGTCTAGCGGACCGTGTCGGTGCGGGCGAGACCGGACGGGCCGACTACGTTCGCCGCCTATGGGGGATCGACCCTGGTCAGGTGACGCTTGCTCGCTCGTCGAGGCCTTCCGGCGCGGCGAGCGATCGCCGGCGGAGGAACTCGAGGCCACGTACGCCGCGATCGACGACAGCCCGTTCAACGCGTTCAGCCACCTCGACCGCGAGCACGCCACGATCGCTGCCGGTGTCGCCGATGTGTCGTTGCCCTTCGGCGGCGTGCCGATCGGCGTCAAGGAGCTCGACCGGGTCGCCGGCTGGCCGTACAGCGAGGCGTCCGTACCGCTCGCCGACGAGATCGCGACCTCGACGTCGGTGATGGTGCAGCGGATCCGCGACCTCGGCGGGGCGGTGCTCGCCGGCCAGACGACGTCGCCGGAGTTCGGCTTCGTCAACATGACGACCTCCCTCCTCCATGGCACGACCTCCAACCCCTGGCAGCTCGACCGCACACCGGGCGGGTCATCGGGCGGCTCGGCCGCCGCGGTCGCCGGCGGCCTGCTGACGATCGCCACGGCAGGGGACGGCGGCGGCTCGATCCGCATCCCGGCCGGGTTCTGCGGACTCGTCGGATTGAAGGCCACGTACGGGCGGATCCCCCGCTCGCCGGAGTTGAAGTACGGCGGCCTCACGTCGGTCGTCGGGTGCCTGTCCCGATCGGTGCGGGACACTGCCCGCTGGTTCGACGTGACCAACGGCCACGACGGTCGCGACCCGCTCAGCCTGCCGCGGGTCGACGGGTGGGAACGCGATCTCGGCACGCTGACCGATGAGCTCGCCGGGCTGCGGGTGGCCGTCGTCCCCGATTGGGGCAACTCGGTCGTCTCGCCGGCGATGTGGGAGTTGCTGGCCGCGGCGGCCGACGCGCTGATCGCCGACGCCCGGCTGCAGCGGGTCGACGACCTCGACACCGGGCTCCCCAGGATGGGGGTCGCCTGGGCGCTCGGCACCGCGATCGCCATCGTCGCCAGGCTCGGTGACGCCTGGCCCGACTGCGCCGACGACCTCACCCCCGAGGTCCGCGACGGACTCGCCGCCAGCGCCGGTAGGTACTCGGCTGAGGCCCGCACCCGCATGGAGCAGCGGCGGATGGAGATCAACGAGGCGATGGCCAGCATCTTCGACCCTGCCGATGGCGTCGACCTGGTGATCACGGCGAGCAACCCCGACGTCGCCTTCGCCGCCGACGGTCCCCTGCCCGGATCGTTCGGCGGGATCGACGCCGGGGTGGGGAACAACGGCAAGCTGACGTTCCCGGCCAACCTCCACGGCAACCCGGCGATCTCGATCCCGGCGGGCGACCTCGATGGCTTGCCGGTCGGCCTGCAGGTCATCGGGCGGCACTACACCGAGCCGCTGCTGCTCGAGCTCGCTCACCTCGTCGAACGCAACCGTCCCTGGCCACTCATCGCGCCCTCGCTCTGAGGGAGGTCCCATGAAAGTCCCGCTCACCGTCAACGACTTCCTGCGCCGCGCCGAGCTGCTCTACCCCGACCGCGTGGGCATCGTCGACGAGCCGAACCAACCGGCCGAGTCGTGGGGGTCGCTCACGTACCGGGAGGTCGCCGAGCGGGCGCGGGCGATCGCGGCCGGGCTCGACGAGATGGGGATCGAGCAGGGCGAGCGGATCGCCATGGTCAGCCACAACTCGGCCCGCCTGATCACGGCGCTGTTCGGCGTGTCCGGCTCGGGCCGGATCCTCGTCCCGATCAACTTCCGGCTGGTGGCCGAGGAGGTGCGCTACATCGTCGAACACTCGGGCGCCCGGGTGCTCCTCGTCGACCCCGAGCTCGAGGACGCGATGGCCGACGTGAAGTGCGAGCAGCGCTACGTGATCGGGGCCGAGTCCGACGCCGCGCTCCTCCGCTACGGCGTCGAGCCGGCACCGTGGGCCGGCGACGAGGACGCCACGGCGACGATCAACTACACGTCGGGCACCACGGCACGACCCAAAGGGGTCCAGATCACCCACCGCAACATCTGGATCAACGCGACCACGTTCGGCTGGCACATCGGGGTGAGCGACCGTGACGTCTACCTTCACACCCTGCCGCAGTTCCACTGCAACGGGTGGGGGATGCTGTACGCGGTCACCGGCATGGGCGGGTCGCACATCGTGCTGCGCAAGGTCGACGGCGCCGAGATCCTCCGCCGCGTCGAACGCCACGGCGTCACCCTGCTCTGTGGCGCGCCGGCGGTGCTCAACATGATCCTCGACGCCGCGGCCGAGTGGGACGGCGACGTTCCCGGACGCGGCCAAGTTCGCATGGTCGTCGCCGGCGCCCCGCCGCCGACGCGGACGATCGAACGCACCGAGACCGAACTGGGGTGGGAGTTCATCCAGATCTACGGGCTCACCGAGACGTCTCCTCTCCTGACGCTGAACCGCGCGCGGGCCGAGTACGACGACCTCTCATCGGCCGAGCGGGCGGTCCGGCTCAACCGGGCCGGCGGACCGGCCCTCGGCTGCGAGATCGAGGTCGACGACCAGGGCGAGGTCCTCGCCCGGAGCAACGTCGTGATGGACGGCTACTGGCAGCAGCCCGAGGCCACCGACGCGGCCATCGTCGACGGCTGGTTCCACACCGGTGACGGCGGCTCGATCGACGAGTTCAACTACGTCACGATCTCCGACCGCAAGAAGGACGTGATCATCTCAGGCGGGGAGAACGTGTCGTCGATCGAGGTCGAGGACGCGATCTTCCAGCACCCCGACGTGACCGAGGTGGCCGTGATCGGCATCCCCGACGAGAAGTGGGGAGAGCTCGTCACCGCGCTGGTCGTGAAGGCACCCGGTAGCGAGCTGTCGACCGACGACGTGATCGCGTGGACCCGGCAGCGCCTCGCCGGATTCAAGTGCCCGAAGCGGGTGGAGTTCCGGGACGAGCTCGCCCGCACGGCCACCGGCAAGTTGCAGAAGTTCAAGCTGCGCGAGCCGTTCTGGGAAGGCCACTCCAGACAGGTCCACTGACCGACTGATTCGCCAAGGGTCAGTCGAAGCGGATGCCGGCGGTCGCGACCGCGTCGTCGAAGATCCGGCGCAGGTCGTCGCTGTCCCAGGGGTACTGGCCACTGACGAGCAACGACCACGTGACGCCGTCGGGCCGGGCCAGCACCATCGCGTGGGCGTTCTCGACCGTGCCGGTGTGCCCGAACGACCCATCGGTGGAGACGATCAGCCCGAGCCCGTACCAGTGCTCGTACGGCCGCGGGTAGTTCACCTTCCGCACGGGCCGTCGCATCAGCTTGAGCGTGCGCTGCGAGAGCGGGTGCCACCCCGGCTTCGCCGGATCGAGCGAGTCGACGATCTTGACCACGTCGGCGGGGGTCGCGACCCACCCTCCGGCCCCGCCCAGCACCTCCATGTAGTTGCGGGTGGGCACCGACGGGTGCTGGACCTCATTGGGGAACGGGTCGATCGTGCCCGCCAGCCGCATGCCGCTCACCCCCAGCGGTTCGAGCAACCGCTCGCGCACCGCGGTCTCGTACGGCTGTCCCGTCGTCTGTTCGATGAGCAGCCCGAGGAGGCAGTAGCCGAAGTTGGAGTACATGTACGTGCTCCCCGGCGGGACGGCGAGCCCGCCGGCCAGCCCGACCCGCGCCGCCGACTCGCACGAGTCGGCCCCGCCCCCGAAGAACAGGTTCCGGTAGCCCGACAGGCCGGACGTGTGGGAGAGCAGCTGGCGCACGGTCACGGCGGCGACGCCGGGGTCGGCGACCGCCACGCCGACGTGCTCGCCGAGGAGCCGGCCGACAGACTGGTCGAGCTCGAGCTCGCCCTCCTCGACCAGTTGCAGCACGACGGTCGCGGTCAGGACCTTGGAGATGCTGGCGATCCGGAAGCGGTCCTTGGTCTCGACGTCGTCCGGGCGCTGGCGAGGTGTCGTCGTCGTCGGCGCACCCTCCGGCTGACCCTCGTCGGTGCCGCCGGTGAGCTCGGGCGGCAACGGCGGCGGGACGCGGTAGCCGAACGCGCCCTGGTGGACCAGCGTCCCGTCGACGGCCACCGCCACCGAGATGGCGAAGTCACCGCTGCCGATCAGCCTCGACGCGAGCGCCTCGTCGAACGCCTTCCACGCCGCCGGCCGGACCGCCAGCGGTGTGGTCGTGGTGGTCGACGGGGCGGTCGTCGTCGAGCGCGGTGTCGTGGTCGGCGGCGCCGTCGACGGTGCCGGCTCCGTCGTCGCGACCGCGGTGGTCGGCGGCGGGGTCGGCGGGGTGAGCACGGGAGCCGCGCGCTCGGCCGCGCACGACGCCGCCGCCAGTGAGGCGACGGCGGTCAGGAGTGCGGCTACCGTCCGCCCGGAGCTCCGTTGCACCCATCCATGATGCCGTCCGCGACCCCGAGTTCACGGGCATCCCCACCTTGGACGTCAGATCGTGTGGTCCGGCAGCTGCTGCTCCAGGGTCAGCACCGGCTCGAACAGATCGCCGTGTTCCTCCACCCGGTCGAGGACGTCGTCGGCCTCGAAGCGCAGGTCGACGTCGCCGTCGGCGCACGCCTCGACCTCGTCCCAGCCGACGGGCGTCGAGACCGTCGGCTCCGGACGGGCGCGCAGCGAGTACGGCGCGATCGTCGTCTTGTGGAACGCGTTCTGGCTCCAGTCGACGAAGATCTTCCCTGGTCGCGCCGCCTTGGCCATCGTCGTCGTCACCCGCTTGGGGAGCTGGCGCTCGAGCACCTGGCCGACGGCGAGGGCGAACTCGGCGGCCCGCTCGTGGGTCGCGCCGGGCGTGTTCAGCGGCACGTACAGCTGGAGGCCCTTGGAGCCCGACGTCTTGCACCAGCCCTCGAGGTCGACGGCGGCGAGGATCTCCCTCACCTCGACGGCGATCTCGCAGCAGTCGCTGATGTCGGTGCGCGGCCCGGGGTCGAAGTCGAACACCACCCGCGCGGCGTGTCGAGGTCCTCGGCCAGCGCCATCGGCGCGTGCAGCTCGATCGCGGCCATGTTGCCCGCCCACACCATCGCCGCGGTCTCCTCGATGCGGCAGTACTCGACGCCGCCGCGGCGGTCTCCGGGCCCGAGCGCGACCGGCAGCCAGTCGGGTCGATGCTGGGGGCAGCGCTTCTCGAAGAAGCCTTGGCCGTCCGTCCCGTTGGGGAAGCGCTTGAACGTCAGGCACCGCCCGCGCAGGTGCGGCACCGCCACCGGAGCGATGCGGAGGTGGTAGTTGATGACCTCGCCCTTGGTGAACCCCGACGCGTAGAGCACCTTGTCGAGGTTGCTCAGCGAGAGTTGCCGGCCCTCGACCTCGGTCGTGATGCTCTGGCTCCGCGCCGGCACCGGTTACGCGGTCTTCTTCGCCTTCGCCGCCGTCTTGCGGCCGGTGGGGTGGCGCTTGCGGGACGACTTGGCCGCTTCCACGCTGGCCTCGAGCGCCGCCATGAGGTCGACGATCTTCGGCTTCTCGGTCGCCGGCTCGGGAACCTCGAACTCCTCCCCCGCCGCCTTCTTGGCGATCAGGTCGAGCACCTGCTCGCGGTAGTCGTCGTGGAACTTCTCGGGGTGGAAGTCGTCGGCCAGCGAGGCGACCAGTGCCTCGGCCATCTTGACCTCACGGTCGGAGACGTCGACGTCCTCGATCCCGTTGAGCTCGTCGATCGACTCCGGCCTGACGACCTCGTCGCCGTACGCCAGCGTCGACATCATCAGGTGGCCGTCGACCGCCCTGATCGCGGCGGTGTACTGCTTGTTGCGCATCACGAAGCGGCCGATGGCGACCTTGCCCGCCTCCTCCATGGCCCGGGCGAGCAGGACGTACGGCTTCGGACTGCCGTCCGGCGCGACGTAGTAGGAGTTGTCGAAGTACACCGGGTCGATGTCGCTGAGATCGACGAACTCCTCGAGCTCCACCGACCGGGTGGCGGCCGGGATGAACGGCTCGAGCTCGTCGGGGTCGACGATGACGTAGCGACCCTTGGACACCTCGAAACCCTTGACGATGTTCTCGTCGGGGACTTCCTCGCCGGTCTCGTCGGAAACCTTGCGGTAGCGAATCCGGCTCATCGTGCGCTCGTCGAGCTGATTGAACGAGACGCTCTTGCGGTTGACCGCGTTGTACAGCTTCATCGGGATGGCGACCAACCCGAAGCTGATCGTGCCGCTCCACACTGGCCTAGGCATGGGGACATCATGCCCTACGTCGTGCGCATGTGAAACGTATGGTCGACCGGGTGTGACCGATCTGTCGTTCGCAACCGACCCCTCTCGGCCGATTCCAAACGACAGAAACGAGGCGCGACGTGCGCGCGGGGCTCCGTCCGGCGCGCTAAACAGATTCGGTGTCGGACCTCGCGTCGTCCGCCGACTGGGAGCCTGGCCAGTCGACGCTCGCGACGGCTCGGGGCACCGCCCCGTTCGGTGTCATCGTGTTCCTGGCGTCGGACGTCATGCTCTTCGCCCCGTTCTTCGCCGCCTACTTCCTCCTCCGATCGACCAACGACCCCTGGCCACCACCGGACGTCGAGCTCAACGTCTGGCGCGCCGCGCTCGGCACCGCCGCGCTGGTCGCGTCGTCGTTCACCCTGATCGCCTCCGAGCACGCCGCTGAGCGGCCGGGCGGCGCCAGATCGGGGCGGCGCTGGCTGCTGGTCACGATCTTCCTCGGCGCGCTCTTCCTCATCAACCAGATCACCGAGTACGTCACGCTCGGCTTCGGCGCCGACTCCCACCCCTACGGCTCGGCGTATTGGGGTCTCACCGGGCTCCACGCCGCCCACGTGACCGCCGGGGTGTGCGCCCTCGGCCTGCTGTACGTGCGCACCGTGCGCGGCCGTGGTCCGGCCGCGATCGCGTCCTGGTCGAACGGCGTGTCGCTGTTCTGGCACCTCGTCGACGTGATCTGGATCTTCGTCTTCGCCACGATCTGGATCCTGCAGTGAAGGTCGTGCTGGCGATCCCGGCGGTGGCGGCGGCGGTCGCCGGCCTCACCTCGTTCGGCGGGTCCGCCCCCCGGGCGGCGCAGCAGCCGGACGATCTCGGCGCCCAGCTGTACGCCACCCAGTGCGCGACCTGCCACGGTGTCGACGGCCAGGGCGTCGAGGATCGCGGTCCGACGCTGCTGACGGAGGGGCGGGCGGCGGTCAACTTCGTGCTCCGCACGGGCCGGATGCCGCTCGCCAACCCGAACATCGAGCCCGGCCGCGGCCCGGTGCGGTACTCGGAGGAGGAGATCGTCGCCCTGGTCGACTACGCCGGGGCGTTCGGCGACGGGCCGGACATCCCCGACGTCGACGCGGACGCCGGCGACGTCGCCCAGGGCGGCGTGCTCTACCGGCTCAACTGCGCCGCCTGCCACGTCGCGTCGGGCTCCGGCGCGGCGATCGGCGGCGGGCGGGAGGCGCCGTCGCTGATGTCGTCGACGCCGACCGAGATCGGCGAGGCCATCCTCATCGGGCCCGGGGCGATGCCGGTGTTCGGGACCTTCTCCCCCGAGGACATCAACGACACCGCGGCGTACATCCTCGACCTCCAGGAGCAGAAGACGACCGCGCCCGACGACTTCGGCGGCGCCGGCCCGGTGGCCGAAGGCCTTGCGGCGTGGTTGCTCGGACTGTTGCCGTTGATCGCCTTCACCCGCTGGATCGGCACCCCCCATGAGGGTCGCGACGCTCCGGTGGAGGAGGAGAGCGAGCGAGTCTTCGAGCGAGCGAACCATCAAGCACGGTCTTCGGCTCATTGGTGCACCATTCCCGAACCGAACCCGTCGCACATCGACAGGGTGCACCAATGAGCGAGCCGACCGGCCGCCCGATGAACCGGCGGGCCTACCGCGCCGCGGTCGTCTCGTTCACGATCGCCGCCGCCGGCGGGATCACCGCCGCCGTCGGCTACTGGACCGACGAGACCGGCGACCTGCTCGGCCTCGGTCTCGCCGCCGCGCTGACCGGCATCGGCTTCGGCCTCGTGGCGTGGGCGAAGTACCTCGATCTCGACGAGCACGTGGTGCAGGAACGCGAGCCTCTGACCATTTCCGCAGGCGAGCGGCAGGAGCTCCGCGACGAGATCGCGGCGAGCAAGGAGACGGTCGGCCGGCGGCCGTTGTTGATCGGGCTGCTCGGCGGCGCGTTCCTCAGCACGGTGATCGGCTTCGTCGGCCCGATCGGGTCGCTGGGCCCGAAGCCGCGGGGCGAGCGGGCCCGTACGTCGTGGCGAGCCGGGCTCCGGCTGGTGACGTCGGACGGCGCTCCGATCGAGGTCAACCGCGCCAGCGAGGACCAACTCGTCACCGTGTTCCCGGAGGGCCACATCGGGGTCGACGACTCGCAGGTCGTCCTGCTGCGCATGTCGCCGGAGGCGTTGACCGCCCGAACCGTGGACGGTGGCGCGGTCGATGGTTGGGTCGCCTACTCGAAGATCTGCACCCACGCCGGCTGCTCGGTCGGGCTGTTCGGGATCGACAACCGCGAGCCGGACACGATCCGCCAGTTGGTCTGCCCGTGCCACCAGTCGATCTTCGATCCGGTCGACGGCGCCCGTCCGGTGGGCGGCCCGGCGACCAGGTCGCTGCCCCAACTCCGCCTCGCCGTCGACGCCCAGGGTTACCTCGTCGCCGCCGGCGACTTCGACCGCGTCGTCGGACCCGTCGCGTGGAACGAAGCATGAGCGGGGACGAGACCGGACACGAGCTCGACCGGAAGGGCGGTCTGGTCGAGCGCTACGTCACGTCGGTCACCGACCGGGTCGGCGGCGGGTCGCTCGTCAGCAAGGTGCTGCACAAGGTCTTCCCCAACCACTTCTCGTTCCTGTGGGGCGAGGTGGCGCTGTACAGCTTCGTCGTCATCGTCATCACCGGGATCTACCTCACGTTCTTCTTCGAGGGCTCGCAGGAGCGCACGGTCTACGAGGGCTCGTACCGGCCACTGCAGGGCGTCGAGGTCTCCGCCGCCTTCGACTCGGTGATGCGGATCTCGTTCGACGTCAAGGGCGGCCTGCTGATCCGCCAGATGCATCACTGGGCGGCACTGATCTTCGTCGGTGCCCTCGCCATCCACATGGCGCGCGTTTTCTTCACCGGTGCCTTCCGCCGGCCGCGCGAGCTCAACTGGGTCGTCGGCGTGACCCTCCTCGTCCTCGGTCTGGCGGCGGGCTTGACCGGCTACTCGCTGCCGGACGACCTGCTGTCCGGCACGGGCTGCGGATCATCTACTCAGTGATCCTCGCCATCCCGTTCGTCGGTGAGCGCCTCGTGTACCTGATCTTCGGCGGCGAGTGGCCGGGCACCGACATCATCGGCCGGCTCTACCCGGTGCACATCCTGATCATCCCGGTGCTGATCGGCGCCCTGATCGGGCTGCACCTCGGCCTCGTCTGGCGGCAGAAGCACACCCAGTTCCGGGGACCCGGGCGCACGGAGCACAACGTGGTGGGCGAGCGGGTCTGGCCGTCGTTCGCGATGAAGTCGACGGGCCTGTTCTTCCTCGTCGCCGGCGTGGCCACGACCCTCGGCGCGCTGTTCCACGTCAACGCGGTGTGGCTGTACGGCCCCTACGACACCGCCGCGGCCACGTCGTTCTCGCAGCCCGATTGGTACATCGGGTTCCTCGAGGGCTCGCTGCGACTGTTCCCGCCGTGGGAGACGCGGATCGGCAGCTACATGATCAACAACCTCGTCTACTCCGGCGTGCTCATCCCCGGGGTGATCTTCGGCGCCCTGTTCGTCGTGCCGTGGATCGAGGCCCGCCTCACGGGTGACCGCCGGGAGCACCACCTGCTCGACCGGCCCCGTGACGCGCCGGGACGGACCGCCGCCGGCGCGGCGGCGATCACGTTCGTCACGGTGCTGTTCCTCGGCGGGTCGCAGGACGTCATCGCCGGCACGTTCAACATCTCGATCGGCAACGTGACGACGATCCTGCAGATCGCCGCCATCGTCGGGCCACCGATCGCCTGGTTCGTCACGTGGCACCTCTGCCGGGCGCTGCGCCGTCGGCCCGGCCCCGAGCGCACCGAACGGGCCGGCGCCGTCGCCCGGGACGCGGCCGGCGGCTACCACGGCGTCGCCGACCCGACCACGCCCGCGGGCGCACCCGGCGACGAGGTCACGGTGGGGTCGGCGGAGTGATCCTCGTCCCGCTCACACCGCCGCCGCTCACCGAGCAGGCCGACGACATCGACCGGGTGTGGAACCTCTTCCTGTTCATCGCCGTCGGTGTCGCCGCCCTCGTGGCCGTGCTGATGGCCATCGTCGTGATCCGCTTCCGCCGGCGGGGCTCGGCGGCCCTGCCCCGGCAGCGCCACGAGAACTTCCCGATGGAGGTCCTCTACACGGCCGTGCCCCTGCTCGTCGTCGGTGGACTCTTCGCCGTCACCGTGTACTCGACCCAGGCGGTCGACGAAGTGGACGAGGACGTCGACCTCGTCGTCGAGGTCGTCGGCTTCCAGTGGCAGTGGCAGTTCGACTACCCGGAGGCGGGCGTGGAGGTCGTCGGGACCGACCGGATCGTGCCCGAGCTGGTGCTCCCCGCCGGCACGTCCGTGCGCTTCGACATGACGTCGCTCGACGTCATCCACTCGTTCTGGATCCCCGGCTTCCGCTTCAAGCGTGACGTGTTCCCGGAGCAGACGACCTCGTTCCAGGTCGACGTCGCCGAACGCACCGGGTTCTTCGAGAACACCGGGGTCTGCGCCGAGTTCTGCGGGCTCGACCACCACAAGATGCGCTTCTCCGTGCGCATCGTCACCCCGGACGAGTTCGACGCCTGGTTGGCCGAGAGGGCGCCGTCATGACCGCGCTCGACGACGCCCGCAACCTCCGGCTGATCTCGGTCGACGACGTCATCGGCCCGCCCGGCACGACCCGCAGCGGTCTACCGCGGACGCTCTCCGGCTGGCTCACGACCACCGACCACAAGGCGATCGGGATCGCCTACGCCGTGACGTCGCTGGTCTTCTTCGCCATCGGCGGCGTGCTCGCCGACATCATGCGGACCGAGCTCGCCCGGCCCGGGATGCAGATCGTCGACGAGTCGACCTACAACAGCCTGTTCACCATTCACGGCAGCGTGATGGTGTACCTGTTCGCGGTCCCGTTCGGCTTCGCCCTCGCCAACTACCTCATCCCGCTCCAGATCGGGGCGCCCGACCTCGCCTTCCCCCGCCTCAACGCCCTGTCGTACTGGCTCTACCTGTTCGGCGGCTCGATCATGCTGCTCGGCTTCCTCGCCGAAGGCGGCGCCGCCGACTTCGGGTGGTTCGCCTACCCGCCGCTCTCCGGCCCGAGGGGATCGCCCGGCCTCGGCGCCGACCTGTGGATCGTGTCGATCATCCTCACCGGCACGTCGGGGACGCTCGGCGCGGTGAACGTGATCACCACCGTGACCATGCTCCGCGCCCCCGGCATGACGTTGTTCCGGATGCCGATCCTCACCTGGAACCTGTTCCTCACCAGCTTCATGATCCTGGTCGCGTTCCCGGTGCTCACCGGCGCGCTGATCATGCTCGAGGCCGACCGTCGCTTCGGGGCCCACTTCTTCGACCCCGTCGCCGGTGGTTCGCCGCTGCTGTTCCAGCACCTCTTCTGGTTCTTCGGCCACCCGGAGGTGTACATCGTCGCCCTGCCGTTCTTCGGCGTGGTCACCGAGATCTTCCCGGTCTTCTCCCGCCAACCGGTGTTCGGCTACAAGGGCCTCGTCCTCGCCACCCTTGCGATCTCGGCCCTGTCCACGTCGGTCTGGGCGCACCACATGTTCGTCACCGGGCAGGTGGTCCTGCCCTTCTTCGCCGCCACGTCGATGCTCATCGCCGTGCCGACCGGGGTCAAGGTGTTCACGTGGATCGGGACGATGTGGGGCGGCTCGCTGCGCATCGAGCCGCCGCTGCTGTTCTCGCTCGGGTTCCTCATCACGTTCGTCGTCGGAGGGGTGACCGGGGTGATGCTCGCCTCTCCCACGCTCGACTTCAACCTCTCCGACACGTACTTCGTCGTCGCCCACTTCCACTACGTGATGGGCGGCACGGTGGTCTTCGCCCTGTTCGCGGCGATCTACTTCTGGTGGCCCAAGGTCACCGGCCGGATGCTGTCGCGGCGGCTCGGCCACATCCACTTCTGGCTGCTCTTCATCGGCTTCAACCTCACGTTCTTCTTCATGCACCTGCTCGGGCGGGACGGCATGCCTCGCCGGGTCGCCGACTACGAGCCGGCCGACAACTTCGAGCGGTGGAACCTGATCGCGTCGATCGGGGCGCTCGTGCTCACGGTGTCGTTCATCCCGTTCTTCATGGCCGTGGTGAAGTCGCTGCGCTCGCCACCGACGGCCGGCGCCGACCCGTGGCACGCCAACTCCCTCGAGTGGGCGACGTCGTCGCCTCCGCCGTCGCACAACTTCACGTGGCTGCCGCCGATCCGGTCCGAGCGCCCGGTGTTCGACCTGCGCTGGAGCCACCATCCCGAGTACACCGCTCCGGGGATGAGCCAAGCCTGGGCGGCCAGGGGCGGGCCGCCACCGCCGAGCGGCAATGGTACGGAGCCGGACGGCGACAGCGGCACGGAGCCGGACGGCGACAACGGCACGGAGCCGGACGGCGACAGAAGCAAGGAGCCGACGCCGTGAGGATCGAGCTCGTGCTGTGGGCGGGGGTCACGCTCCACTTCGCCTGGATCGGCGTGCTCTACGCCTTCATCGGCGACGACCCGGCCGGCGCCGCCCTATTGATCATCGCCGCCGGACTCGGCGGGCTCGTCGCCGGGTGGACGTGGTCGTGGCGCCGGCGCCATCACCAGCCCCGACCCGAGGACGTCCACGACGCCGACGCGGCCGACGCCACCGGTGTGGTCGGCGTCTATCCCACGGCCAGCCTCCGGCCGCTGGCCCTCGCCGCCGGGATGACGGCAGCGGTGCTGGGCGTGCCGCTGGGCTCGTGGATGGCGATCGCGGGCATCGCCATCATCGCCTCCCAGGTCGCCCTTCTCACTCGGGACGCCGATCAGTGAGCGCGGTGATCGTCGGCCACACGGGAATCGACCACGTCGCCGTCAGCGTGGCGGCGGCCGCGGTGGTCGGGCTCTACGGCGCGGCGTGGCTCCGCCAGCGCGATCCGGCGGGGTGGCGGCTGGCGGCGTGGATCGGCGGCATCGGTGCGATCGTGCTCGCCACGATGCCGTGGCTGGAGCGCGCCGCCGAGCGGAGCTTCACCGGCCACATGGTCCAGCACGTCCTGCTGATCGCTGTGGCCGCGCCGCTGCTGGTGCTCGCCCGTCCGCTCCAGACCCTGGTCAACGCCGGCTGGATCCGCCCGACGGCGATCGGTCGGCGAGCGGGCGCGGCGTGGCGGCAAGCGGGGCCGGTCGTCGGGCCGCTCGCGTTCATCGCCGTCCTGTTCGTCACCCACCTGACCTCGGTGTACGACGACGCGCTGCACGACCGGCTGGTCCACGAGGTCGAGCACCTCGCCTACCTACTCGGCGCCGTGCTGGCGTGGGCCGCCGTCGTCGTCGGGCGGCGGACGGGCTCGGTGGCCCGCGTCGGGGCGGTGTTCGGCATCGGCGTCGGCGGCGCTGTGCTGGGGATGGCGCTCCTGTCGGCTCGCGAGGCGCTCATCCCGACCTACGTGGACCGGCTCGGCGCGACCGAAGCGCTCGCCGACCAGCGGGCCGCCGCCGCCCTGATGTGGGTGACCGGCATGGCCACGACGCTGCCGCTCCTCGTCATCGCGGTGTGGCGGTGGGCGTCGACCGAAGAGCGCATCACCCGCCGCGCCGAGGCGCTCGAGGCGTCAGCCGGCCAGAACGGCGCGGGCGATGAGGTCGGTCCCGAAGGCCGTGAGGATGGCCAGGTAGAGCAGACCCGTCGCCGCCATCACAGCCGAGTACTGGCGCTCGCGCAGGGCGGCCTTCGTGACGAGGATCAGCACGAGCGTCGCCACGGCGCAGGCGGCCCAGATCCAGCCGAGCATGCCGCCCCACCCGTCGTCGACGGCTCCCGTCCAGACGCTGATCATCCCGGTCGGTAGGAGGAGAGCGAGGACCTCGACCGGCCAGATCCAGACGACAGCGTCGACGATCTCGTTGAGCAGGCGCCGCGGGAGTCCCGGCTGCACGAGGTACCAGTGCCCGAGCAGCATCGCGTCGGTGATCGAGCCGAGGAACGCCGCACCGGCCAGGGTGCGGAGGACGGCCACCGCCTCGTTGCCCCCGGCGTCGAGGCCGGCGGCGACGAGGCCGACGACCCCGATGGCGGCCGGCACGAGGTCGAGCGCGGGCGGGAATTCGACCGCGTCGGCCGGGGCCGTGGCCGCGATGGGCCGGCGCTCGATCCCGGTCATCGCCGCGACGCGGGCGGAGCGGCGGGCGTGCTCGGCCACCTGGCCGCGTACGCCGGCCCGGCGCCGGGCGATGGACACGACGAGGGCGAGCAGGCACGCCGCGGCGACGCCGAGCGACGCCGCCTCGCGCATCGGCACGACCTCGAGGGCGACGCCGATGGCGAACGCCGCCACGGCCAGGACCAGGTAGATCCCTCGCAGCAGCCAGCCATAGCCCAACCCGACCTCCCGCCGCCGGGTCGTGAACCAGCAGAACGCCATCCCGCCGGCGGCCCACTGCAGCAGCACCGTCGCGGCGTCGAGGCGGATCACGGCCGCGGAGGGTATCCGGGGGTGTCGGCCCCTACAGTGTCGCCGGCATGCGCGCCCCCGCCCCGAAGTCCACCTGGCGTCTGGCCGTACCGGCACTCCCCGCCGTGATCGCGCTGGCGCTGTCGGCGTGCTTCACCGGCGAGCGGCCGACGTTGGCGGAGGAAGCGACGGAGACCGGTGACCCCGCCGCCGACGCCGTGCTCGCCCTGCTCGACACCGCCGGCGACGCCACCTTCACGGGCGAGTACGAGATCCTGACGAGGTTCGGCGGCATCACGACCCCGGCGACCGTGGCCCAAGAGGGTCGGGCCCGCCGGGCGGTCACGATCGGCTCGATCCGGTTCATCGTGGACGAGGCCGGCACGTCGACGTGCGACCTCGACGGCGGCGAGTGCACGGACACCATCGACGTGCAACGGATCAGCGACCTGCAGCTCACGACGGACTTCTACGCGGCGAGTGCGGCGGCCCGCCTCCGTCGGGACACTCGGCTACGGGCCGGGGAGACTCGGCCGAGCACCGAGACGATCGCCGGCCAACCGGCGACGTGTGTCGTCGTGCCGGTGACCGGCGGCGAGTCGACCTACTGCGCGCTCGACACCGGCCCGCTCGCCCGACTTGACGCCGCCGACCTCAAGATCGACCTCACCTCCTACTCCCCCACCGCCGACGCGTCCCAGTTCGCCCGCGAGAGCTGAGCGAGCGACGGTTCTGAGCCGCCGCAGGATCACCCAGTGATCCGAACTCGCCGCGGAGTCGAGGGTGGCGTCGTTAGACGGACACGAGGGCGTGGTCGGCGGTGTTGAGGACCTCGGGGCCGTCGGCGGTGGCGACGACGATGTCCTCCAGCCGCATCCCCCACCGGCCCGCGAGGTAGATGCCGGGTTCGACGCTGAAGGCGTGGCCGGCGGCGAGCGGGCGGGAGTTGCCCTCGACCATGTACGGGTCCTCGTGCTCCTCCAGCCCGATGCCGTGGCCGATGCGGTGGATGAAGTTGTCGCCGTAGCCGGCGGCGGCGATGATCCCCCGGCCGACCCGGTCGACCTCCTCGCACGGCGTGCCGACGGTGGCGGCGGCGACACCCGCCTGCTGGGCCTCGTGGAGCACCGCGTACGCCTCGGTGATCTCGGCCGGCGGCTCGCCGGTGAACACGCAGCGGGTGATGTCGCTGCAGTAGCCGTCCATCGTGCCGCCGAAGTCACACAGCACGATCTCGCCGCCGGTGATCACCCGGTCGCCGGCGTGGTGATGCGGGCTGGCCGCGTTCGGACCGGAGCCGACGATGGCGAAGTTGACCTTGTCGTGACCTTCGGCGAGCAGCCGGGCCGAGAGGTCGGCCGACACCTCGGCCTCGGTGCGCCCCACCAGTGGGATCTCGCCTCCCTGCAGCTGTCGGGCGACACGGTCGGCGGCGGCACCGGCCGCCCGCAGCGCCTCGATCTCGTCGGCGTCCTTGACCATCCGCAGCGGGCCAATGACCTCGACGGCGCGACGGAACGAGGCGCCGGGTAGCAGCGGGAGCAGCTCGACGAGGAACCGGGCCCACATCTGGTCGCCGACGGCGACGTGCTCTGCCGGCCAGGCGAGTTCGGCGGCGATCGCGGTCGGGTTCTCGGTCTCCTCCCAGGCCCGGAGCGTGAACACACCCGGCTGCTCGACGACCCGCGGCGCCTCGAGCCTGGGTACGAGCACGGTGGCCTCGCCGTCCCGCGGCAGGACGAGCATGGTCAGCCGTTCGAGCGGCATGGCGTGGTAGCCGGTCAGGTAGGGCAGGTCGTGGCCCAGGGACAGCAGCAGCACGTCGACCCCCTGCTCGGCCATCGCCTTGCGCACGCGGTCGAGACGGTCGAGGTACACGGCCGGCGTTGTCGTCATACCCACCAGTGTGCCCGCGAACGGATTCTCAGGTGAGTTCGGATCACTGGGTGATCCTCCGGCGGCTCAGAACCTGATCTCGACGGGGGTTGCGGTCGGGGTGACGTGGTCGGCGGCGGCGCGGGCGTGGTAGCTGGAGCGGGTGAGGGGGCTGGCCTCGACGTGACGCAAACCGAGGTCCCTGCCGGCCGTCGCGTAGTCGGCGAACCGGGCCGGCTCGACCCAGCGCACCACCGGCAGGTGGTGCGACGTCGGCCGCAGGTACTGGCCGATGGTGACGATGTCGACGCCGACGCCGGCGAGGTCGGCGAGGCACCCGACGACCTCATCGTCGGTCTCGCCGAGGCCGACCATGAGCCCCGACTTGGTCGTCAGCCGCTCCTCCTTGGCCCGGGCGAGCACGGACAGACTGCGGGCGTAGCCCGCCGACGGCCGCACCGCCCGCTGCAGCCGGGCGACGGTCTCGACGTTGTGGTTGAGCACGTCGGGCCGCTCGCCGAACAGCACGTCGAGGGCGTCGTCGGAGCCACGGGCGTCGGAGATCAGGGTCTCGACGCGCGTGCCCGGGCAGCGTTCACGCACCGCCCGCACGCACGCGGCGACGTGGGCCATACCCCCGTCGGCCAGGTCGTCGCGGGCGACCATCGTCAGCACGGCGTGCTCCAGGCCCAACCGGTTGATCGCCTCGGCCACCCGCTGCGGCTCGTCGGCTCGCGGCGCCTCGGGGCGCCGTGTGTCGACGAGGCAGAACCCGCACGCCCGGGTGCAGCGGTCGCCGAGGACCATGAACGTCGCCGTGCCGTCGGCCCAGCACTCCGACAGATTGGGACAGCCGGCGTCCTCGCACACGGTCACCAGGCCGAGCTCGCGCACCGTGCGCCGGAGGGCGAGGACCTCCGGGCCGTGGTGGACCTTCGGCCGCAGCCATTGCGGCTTGCGGCTGTTGATCGACAGCGCGGACGTCACCCCGGCGCCGGACAGGCGGGCGGCCGCCCGCGACACCGGACGCACCGGCTCACCCGGACCGGCGCCGCTGGAGAACGCCGAGAGGTCCTCGGGACGGTGCCGCCAGACGACGTCCTGGCGCTCGCCGTCCCCGCCGCCCCAACGCTCGGTCGCCAACCGGGCGACCGCATCGACGACGTCGCGCATCGAGGGGTGGACCCCCTCCTCGGCGAGCGAGGTCACCGGCCGGTCGGCGATGCCGCAGGCGATGATGTGCTCGCGCAGGTACGTCATGTCCGTCGTCACGTTGAGGGCGAAGCCGTGCATCGTCCGCCCGTTGCGCAGCCGGACACCGATGGCGGCGATCTTGCGCGGGTCCGGTCCCTCGGCGTCGACCCACACTCCGGGGTGGTCGGGCAGCCGGCCGGCCACCACCCCGAACGTGGCCAGGGCGTCGATGAGCAGCTGCTCGACGTTGCGCACGTGCTCGGCGGCGCCCAGCCGGTTGCGCACGTCGACGATCGGGTAGCCGACGAGCTGGCCGGGCCCATGGTAGGTGACGTCGCCGCCGCGGCGGATGCCGACGAGGTCGGCGCCGACCATCGCCGGGTCGACGCGGAGGTTGTGCTCGAGGTCGGCCCGCGGCCCGTAGGTGAACACGTGCGGGTGCTCGAGCAGCAGCAGGTGCTGCTCCCGGCCGTGGTCGAACAGCGCCTGCTGGAGCGCCAGCGCCTCCCGGTACGGGACGGTACCGAGCCAGCGGATGCGCAGAGGGCTGTTCCGCGTCACAACTCGGCGGACCAGTCCCTGGTCTCGAGGAGCTCCTTGGTCCGCTTCAGGAAGCCGGCGGCGTAGGCGCCGTCGAACGCCCGATGGTCCCACGCCATGGCCAGGCGGCCGACGGGGTGGATCACGATCGCCTCACCACCGCCCGGCAGCTCGGCGACGACCGGCTTGCGCACGATCAGGTCGGTCGACAGGATCGCCACCTGGGGCTGGTTGATGATCGGCAACGTCAGCACCGATCCCGCCGAACCGTTGTTGGTGATCGTGAACGTGCCCCCGCTGATCTCGTCGGGCATCAGTTTCCGGGTGCGGGCGCGGGCGGCGAGGTCGTGGATCTCGCGGGCGATCGCCCGCAGTCGCTTGCTGTCGGCGTCACGGATCACCGGCGCGATCAGGCCCTCGTAGTCGAGGTCCACGGCGATCCCGAGATCGACGTAGCGGTGGACGACGAGGTCCTCCGCCCCGACACTGGCGTTGAGGTGCGGGAACTCCGCCAAGGCGTCGATGACGGCGCGGCTGATGAACGGCAGATAGGTGAGGCTGAACCCCTCGCTCTCCTTCCAGTCCGCCTTGACCGCGCTGCGGGCGCGGTCGACGTTGGCGTAGTCGACCTCGACGACGCTGTAGGCGTGGGGACTGACGCCCTTGCTCATCACCATGTGCGAGCCGGTGAGCTTGCGGATCCGGGAGAGGCTGATCGTCGTGTCCCGTTCGCCCGAGACGACTTCGGGGGCGGCTGCGGCCGGGGTCGCCGCGGCGGGAGCAGCAGCCGGCGCGGGCGCTTCCTTGGGCGCTGGGGCCGGGGCCGCCGGGGCCGGGGCCGCCGGCGCTTCCTCGGCGGGTGCCTCCTTGGCCGGCGCCTCCTTGGCGGGTGCTTCCTTGGCCGCCGGGGCCGGTTGGGCGCCGATGCGGTCGATGTGGTCGAGCACGTCGTCGCGGGTGATCCGGCCGCCGGGGCCGGTCCCGGAGATCGAGGCCGGGTCGAGCCCGTGCTCGTTCACCAGCCGGCGCACCACGGGTGACAGCAGGCGGGCGCTCGACGCCGCCTCTTCGGCCGGAGCCCGGGCGGCCGCAGGCGCGGGCTCGGGCTCGGGTTCCGGTGCCGGCTCGGCCTCGGCGGTGGCCGGCTCGGGCTCGGCCGCCTCCTCGGGCTCGGCCGGCGCCTCCTCGGGCTCGGCCGGCGCCTCCTCAGGCTCGGCCGGCGCCTCCTCGGCGGCCTGCTCAGGCTCGGCCGGCGCCTCCTCGGCCGCGGGTTCGGGCTCCGCCGGTGCTTCCGCCGGCGGGGCCGCGCCGTCCCCGATCACCGCGATCACGGTTCCGACGGCAACCGTCTCGCCCTCCTGGGCACGGATCTCGGTGACCGTCCCGGCCGCCGGGGACGGGACTTCGGTGTCGACCTTGTCCGTCGACACCTCGAACAGCGGCTCGTCCTCGGCGACGGAGTCGCCCACCTGTTTGAACCACTGCGTGATCGTGCCCTCGGTGACGGTCTCACCGAGCTGGGGAAGGGTCACGTCGGCCATTCGCGGTACCTCTCAGCCGTTGAAGTTGCGCCCGGTCAGCGTCATGACGGTCTCGCCGAACAGTTCGGTGAGGCTGGGGTGGGGCTGGATGAACTCGGCGACCTCGTCGACGGTCGCCTCCCAGTTCACCGCCAGGTACCCGCCGCTGAGCTGCTCGGTGACCCACGGTCCGACCATGTGCACGCCGAGGATCCGGCCCGCCCGGCCGTCGGGACGCTTCTCGGCGATGACCTTGGCCAGCCCGTCGAGCTCACCGAGGATCATGGCGCGGGAGTTGAACTTGAACGGGTGCTTGGCCACCACGACGTCGTGGCCGGCGGCCTTGGCCTCCTCCTCGCCGGGACCGGCCCACGCGACCTCGGGATGGCAGTAGATCGCCCACGGCACGCGGTCGTACTGCACCGGCAGCGCCTCCTCGCCCAGCGTCTGCTTGACGACGAGGATCGCCTCGGCGTACCCGACGTGGGCGAGCTGCGGCGTGTCGATCAGATCCCCGACGGCATAGACGCCGTCCTCGCCGGTGCGGCAGAACTCGTCGACGACGACGAAGCCCCGCTCGTCGACCTTCACCCCGGTGCCGTCGAGCCCGAGCAAGTCGGCGTACGGCCGGCGGCCGACGGAGATGACGACGGCGTCGGCCTCGACGTTCTCGCCGTCCCCGAAGTGGACGGTGGTACCGCCCGCCCCGTTGGGTGTGTGCCCGTTGACCATCACGCCGGTGCGGATGTCGATCTGCTTCTTCTTGAAGCTGCGCACCACCACGTCGGCGACGTCGGCGTCGAGGCCGGGGAGGATCTTGGGCAGCGCCTCGAGAATGGTCACCTTGGACCCGAGGTCGGCGAACGTCGAGGCGAACTCGCAGCCGATCGCACCGCCGCCGACGACCACGACCCGGTCGGGCACGTAGTCGAGGTCGAGCACCTCGTCGCTGGTCATGATCGGGCCGCCGCGCTCGAAGTTGGGGATCAGACGGGGCACAGAACCCGCCGACAGCACGACGTTGGTGCCGGTGATCTCGGTGGTCGTCCCGTCGGGCGCGGTGACGGTGACGAGGTGGTCGGCGCCGAGGCGGCCGACCCCGTTGAAGACGGTGACCTTGCGGGCCTTGCACATCGAGGCGATGCCACCGACGAGGCCGGCCACGATCTTCTGTTTGCGCGCCTGGGTGACGGCGAAGTTCACCGACGGCTGGCTGGCCTCGATGCCGAAGTCGGCGGCGTGCTGGACGTGGCGGTGCACGGAGGCGGTCTCGAGGAACGCCTTGGCGGGGATGCAGCCCCGGTTCAGACAGGTGCCGCCCAGCGCGTCCATCTCGACGAGGGCGACGTTGACGCCGGCGGAAGCGGCGTAGAGGGCACCGGAGTAGCCGCCGGGACCCGCTCCGATGAAGACGAGATCGAACTGTTCGGCCGTCGGGATCACCCTTTCTCGGTGTCGGTCGCGAACGCCGCTGGACACGGTAGCGGCGTTCCCAGGGTTCAGAGTGAGGGAACAGGCCCGGTCCGGGCCGGTTCGCTCACTCTGACGGGGCGACCAGCTCCCAGCGCGCCCGCTCGTCCCCGCGGCGGTAGAGCAGGACCCGGCTGCTGCCCTCGGTGCCGGACAGGTCGAACGTCAACGAGCAGACGCGCGGGTCGACGGTCGTGCCCGCGCATCCGTCGTCGACCGCCCGCAGCGAGGCGCCCGGGACGACGAGGCGGAAGTCGTCCGTGCCCTCGGGATCGTCGACCCCGCCGAGCTCGAGCTCCACGACGCCGCGGCCCGCCTGCTCGGTGAACCCGTCGACGGTCACGGTGAGGTCACCGACCTCGACCGCCTCGCCGATGGCCGCCGCAGGAGTCGCCTCGTCCTGCCCGGCGATCCGGAGCAGCTGGATCACACCGGCGACGAGGATCACCAGGCCGCACGCGACGGCAAGCAGCAGCAGCGTGCGGGTGCGCACCGGCGCAGGATACGGGCGGCGAAGACGCCGGCGCCGCCGGCGACCCCTAGCCGCTCGGGTCAGTCCGAAACCGTGCCGCCGCCGACCTCGTACCTGTTCTCGCCCGTGATCTCGACGGTGAACTCGTAGGTCTGCCCGTCGTCGCCGACGGCCGTGCAGGAGAACACCGTGCCCACGTCCGACGATCCCGGGTCCTCGCAGGTCGCCTCGTCGAGGGCAACTCCGAGCTGAGCCTCGACGTCGCCGTCGTCTTCCTCGATGAAGGTCTCCGCGTCCGATTGGAAGTCGCCGTCGTCGGGCCCGAACACGCTGCCGATGTCGATGTCCGAGCCCTCGACCGCGTCGACGGCCGCGGACACGTCGTCCGTCAGTTGCTCGATCTCCTCGCGGTCGAAGGCGCCGGCCACGGCCAGGAGTTGCTCCGACACCGTTGCGAGCGGGCTGAGGTACCACTGCCCGTCGACCTGCTTGACGATGAAGCCCGGGTTCTCGTAGTCGGCCAACGCTCCCTCCAGCGTGGCCAGCACGTCCTGAACCGGTTCGACGTCGCTGCCGAACACCTCCACCAGCGTCGCGGTGTCCTCGGTGAGCTCGCAGCTGTTGATCGACTGCCCCGGGTCCGGAGGGGTGATCTTGAAACAGCCGTCCTCGAACTCGAAGCTGCCCGTCTCCCCCTGCTCCGTGAAGTCGGCGCTGAGGTGGTCGATGCTCAGCGAACGGGTGTCACCGCTTCCGGACACGGTGTAGTCCGCGTCCTCGATCGACACCGCCGTCCCGTTCTCGGCCACCGCTTCATCCAGGTCGGCCTGGGCCTCCTCGAGGAAGATCGGCGCGTAGCGCTGCAGCGCCTGGAACTCCTCGGGGTTGAGGGCGGCGATCATCGCCTCCAGATCGAGGTTCTCGACGGCAGCGAGGAACCTGTCCACGGCGTCCTCGGGGCTGTCGCCACCTGTGGCCACGACACCCTTGGCGGGGATGTCATTCGACTCGTCGGACGAGGTGCGGACCTGTTCGGCGAGGGTGTGGAACACGCTCAGGTACCACCGCCCATCCTGCTCCACCGCGGTCACCGGGAACGTGTCCTCGGTCGGCTCGCTCGGCTCCTCATCGAGCTCCGACCGGTCGACGTCGATGTTGTCGAGGAGCAGGTCGCCGATCGGCAGCTGCTCGCCATCCACTGATCCCGTCACGGTGGCCGTGATCTCGAGGTTGACGATGTCGGGCACGTTCGTTTCTGTCGCTGACACGGACTCGTCCTCGACCACGAAGTCGACGCCCGAGACACCCGTGAGCACGTCCTCACTGAGCACCTCGACCCTGGTCAACTCGTCGTTGAGAGCAGTGAGCGGCTCGCGGAGCGACTCGCGCTCACCCGGCAGGAGCACGTCGATCGCGCCCAGCGCGTCCTCGTTCTCCAGGGCGTCGAGCAGGGCCAAGCCGGCTTCCTCGGGCGTCGACGCGCCGCCGTCGTCGTCGCCTCCCGTGACTCGGGTGATCCCGAACACGGCCGCCGCGATCACCGCCGCGCCACCGACCACAGCGGCGATGGCCATGCCACGCGGCTTCGTCGGCGGCGGCGATGCTTCGCCCAGCTCCACGGTCGGTGAGGGGTCCGGGGCCACCGTCCCCGGTTCCGGTGGTTGCCAGTGTCCGCCGTCGCTCACGATTCGCTCCTCCGGCTCGAATGCGCTCAGCCGAAGGCGCAGTCGAACACGGCGTCGGAGTACACCTCGTCCTCGATGGCCGTGAACCAGTTGCGACCCTCGAGGCACTCCGGGTGACTGAGCTCGAGCGGGAGGTCGTCCTCGCTCAGCTCCCCCGTCGTGACGAGCTCCTGGAAGCACGGCGCGGTCTCCTCGAGGATGGCGGTGAACTCGGCGTCAGGCAGCGACGTGTAGTCGCCGCTCCAGAACACGTCGGCCAGGCCGCACTCGGGGAAGCGGACGTAGATCGGGACCGACGACGGATCGATCTCACCGGCGTCGATGAGCTCCTGGAAGCACACGCTCGCCGCTTCCCCGGTGGACTCCACGTAGCAGACGCTCGACGGGTCGTCGACGGTCGTGGGCACCGAGTCGTCGGGCGCCAGCGTGTCGTCGGGCGGGATCGGGCCGCCGGTGGCCTCGCCCTCCTCCTCGACGATCGTGCGCCCGAAGACCACGTCGCCGAGCCCGGCGTCGACGGCGTCGCCGACCTCCTCGATCACCTGCTCGACCTCATCGCGGTCGACGGCCCGCATGACCGCCAGCAGCTGTTCGGAAAGCGTGCCGAACGGGCTGAGGTACCACTGCCCGTCGACCTGCTTGACGATGAAGCCGGGATTCTCGTAGCCCTCGAAGACCTCCTCGAACGTCGTCAGCAGGTCCTGGACCGGCTCCGGGTTCTCGAACACCTCTTCGAGCGTGGACAGGTCGTTGGGGAGGTCGCAGCTGTTGATCTCCTCGTCCGGCGCGACGATCGTCCAGCAGCCGTCCTCGAGCTCGGCTGACACCGTCTCCCCGTCGGCACTCATGTCGACCCGCAGGTAGTCGATCGTCAGCGAGCGGGTGTCACCGCTCCCCGACACCGTGTATTCGGGGTCGGCGATGTCGATCGTGAGCCCCGACTCGTCGATGCTCTGGTCGAGGGAGTCCTGTGCCGACTCGACGAAGATCGGCGCGTAGCGCTGCAACGCCTGGAACTCGTCAGGGTTCAGGGCGGCGATCATCGCCGCGACATCGAGGTCTCGCACGGCGCCGAGGAAGGCATCGACGGCGTCCTCGGGACCGTCGCCGCCCTCCGGCGTCAGGCCCTCCTCCGGGACGTCGGGCGGGTCGACCTGCTGCAGGCGCATCGACTCGGCGATCGAGTGGAACAGGCTGAGGTACCAGCGGCCGCCCTCCTCGACGGCGGTGAGCCGCAACGGCGAATCGTCGCTCGACTCGGGCGGCGCCTCCGTGTCGAGGTCCGACGGTGAGGCCGCGATGTTGTCGAGCACGAGGTCGCCGATCGGCAGCTGCTCACCGTCGACCGTCGCCGACGCGGTGGCGAAGATGTCGAGGTTGGCGATGTCGTCGACGTTCGTCTCGGCGACCTCCACCCGCTCGTCCTCGAAGACGATGTCGACGCCGGGAACCGAGGACGGGTCGGCCGCCGAGCTGAGCACTTCGAGCCGCGTCAGCTCGTCGATCAGGTCGGTGACCGGCTCCCGAAGCGTCTCCCGCTCGCCGGGCAGCAGTACGTCGATCGCCCCCAGCACGTCCTCGTTCTCGATCGCCGTGAGCAGGTCGAGGCCGGCCTGCTCGGGCGTCGCCGCCCCGCCGGCGTCCCCGCCGCCGAGCACACGGCTGACGCCGAAGACCGCCGCCGCGGCGACGGCCACTCCGCCGACCGTTGCCGCGATCACGACGCCCGGGGACCTGCGCCGCGCCGGCGGGGGTGGAGCCGCGTCTTCGAGGTCCACCATCGGCAACGGCCCACCGGCCGGGTCGGGGGGTTGCCAGGTTCCGCCGTGGCTCACGATTCGCTCCTCACGTCCTGTGCACGAGGGCCGCAGCCTACCGATGGGTCGGCCGCGCCGACCCCGGGGACGACTCCCCGTGCGTGGTCTTGTCGTACCCTTACGAGACGTGCGAGTGGCGGTAACTGGTTCCCACGGATTGATCGGATCGGCCCTCTGCGATCGCCTCACGCGGGCCGGCCACGACGTCGTGCGGCTCGTACGGTCGGAACCGGCCCCCGGCGACATCGAGTGGGACCCGCGCGCCGGCCGGATCGACCCGGGCGCCCTGGCTGGCATCGACGCCGTGGTGAACCTGGCCGGTCCCGGCATCGGCGACCACCGGTGGACGGACGACTACAAGCGCGAGATCCGCGACAGCCGGGTCCAGGCCACGGCCCTGATCGCCCAGGCCATCGCGGCAACGCCGGGTGGCGGGCCGAGTGTCCTGCTCTCGGCGTCGGGGATCGACTACTACGGCGACCACGAGGCGGAGGACCTCGACGAGTCGTCGCCGGCGGGTACGACGTTCCTCGCCCGGCTCTGCCGCGACTGGGAGGACGCGACCGGACCGGCCGAGTCGGCCGGGACGCGGGTGGTCCACCTGCGCAGTGGCGTGGTGCTGTCGGCGGCGGGCGGGGCGCTGCGCAAGCTGCTCCCCCTGTTCAAGCTCGGCATCGGAGGGCGGTTCGGGAACGGTCGCCAGTGGGTGAGCTGGATCTCCATCGACGACGAGCTCGGGGCCATCGAGCACCTCCTGACGTCCGAGGTCCACGGTCCCGCCAACCTGACCGCGCCGGAGCCGGTCACCAATGCCGAGCTCGCCCGGACCCTCGGGCGGGTGCTCCACCGTCCAGCCGTGATCCCGGTCCCGAAGTTCGGACCGAGCCTCGTCGCCGGCGGCGAAGCCGCCGAGGCCCTGCTCTACGCCGGCCGGCGGGTGCTCCCGCGGGTCCTGCTCGCCGACGGCTACAACTTCGCCCACCCCGACCTCGAGACGGCGCTGCGCGCCGTGCTCGGTCGCTGACGATCAGTCGTTGAGGTAGTTGAGCGCGGCGCCGGGACGGGCCCACTCCGTCTTCACCAGGCGGCCCGTCCCGGACAGCGTGATGTACGCCGTCCGGAGGTCGGGGCCGCCGAAGCACATGTTCGTCGTCAGCGGGTCGCCGGTGGAGATGAAGTCGATGAGCTCGCCCTTCGGTGACACCACCGACACCCCGCCGTTGACCAGCGTGGCCACGCAGACGTTGCCGTCGCCGTCGACGGCGAGCGAGTCGAGGAGCTGCAGTCCCGGGAAGCCGTGGAGGCACACGGACACGTCGACCGGGGCGACCGGCGCCAGCTCGCCCGGACCGGTGATGTCGCGCTGCATGATCCGCCCCGTCCAGGTCTCGGCCCAGTACAGCTTGTCCCCCGGCGGCGACAGCCCGATCCCGTTGGGCTCGGGAACCGGGAACACGATCTCCCGCACTCCGGAACCGTCGGCCTTCCCGTAGCAGATGCCGGTGAGGTGGGCGTCACGACCGTGCGACAGACCGTGATCGGTGAAGTAGAAGCCGCCGTGGGCGTCGAACACGAGGTCGTTGGGCGCCCACAGCGGGTTGCCGTCGACCTCGGTGTAGAGGTCGGTCACCTCACCCGACTCGAGATCGACCCGCTGGATCCGCCCGCCGAGGTACCGGTCCATGTCGGGCGGACCCGGGACGCAGATTCCGTTGATGTCGAGCGGCACGTAACGCCCGCCGTTGTTGCAGAGGTAGACCGCGCCGTCCGGACCGATGGCGGCACCGTTGGGCCCGCCGGGGATCTCGGCGATCGTCTCCTTCGTCCCGTCCGTGTGGACGCGCGTGAGCCGGGGCCCGAACAGCTCGACGACGATCACCGTGCCGTCGGCCATCGCGATCGGGCCCTCGGGGAACTTCAGACCGGACGTGACCTCGGTGAGCTCGGACATGGCGGCCGATGCTGGCACACGCGTCAGTCGTGACCGTGACCGGAGTGCGCCTCCTGGTAGTGCCGGGCGAGGACGTCGAAGCCGAAGTCGCCCTCGGGGTCGCGCCAGACCGAGTGGGCGTGGTTGACGTCGCGCTGGGTGTTGTCGTACTCGACGAGCAGGCGCGGGCCCTGGATGCGGTAGTAGTGCGGCTCGCCGGGCTCGATGCCTCCCGCCCAGGCGAAGTGGACGGCGTCGAGGTTCGGGCCGGCGTACTTCGCCGCCTCGGCGTCGCCGAGGGCGTCAGGTACCCGGCGCACGTACACGTCGAGCAGGGCGCGCAGCACCTCCCGTTGGGCGTCGGCGAGGGCGCCGGCGGGCACCCCCTTCGGCGTGGTCGTGTAGCTCACCGCGTCGAGGTGCTCACTTCGTAGTCCGACGGTGCGCTCGGCCCGGGCCTGGGTGGTCCGGAAGCGCTCACCGAGCTCGCCCTCGAACGGCCGCCGCCAGATGTCGATCAGGTCCCGGGGCCGGTCGCCGTCGCTGATCCTCGGCCGGTTGGCCGCAACGATGTCCACCGGCGGTGCGGGTGACAGCACGGCGGCCGCGCGTTGAGCCGGGTCGAGGGCGTGGACCAGCTCGCGGGCGAGGTCCTCGGCTCCGGCGAGCGGACGCAGCGGGTGCGGGCCGAGCAGCGGCGACGTCGCCGGGTCGGCGCCGAGGAACAGCGGCGTCGACGCGGCGACCTCGCCGTCGACGACGAGGTGGCTGATCGACACGTGGTGACCGCCGAAGCGCCACGACCACGGCTCGGGTCCGGCGGGGTCGCCGAACACGCGGAGGTAGTAGAGGCCGGGGTCGCGCCCACGCTCGCGGTCGAACGTCGCCGTCCACCCCTCGACCGCGTCGAGCACGTTCTCCAGCCCGATGATCGTCGACACCGTGACGTAGGCGGGATGGGACAGCCCGGCCGCGACGAGTCGCATGGCCAGGCGCTGCTGAGCCGGTCGCATGGCTGACAGCGGGAGCCCACCGTGGTCGGTGGGCGTGTAGAACCAGCGCGGCCGCTCGTCGTCGGACGGGAACGGCCACGCCGCGACGGTGCGCTGCTGCTCGTCGAGCGAGTCCAGGAATACGGCGGCCGCCTCGGCCATCCGCTCGGCGACCTCGCTCCCCGGGCTCATCGCGTCCGACCGTATTCCGTTCTGTCAGTGACCCGGGGCGCGGAGGCCGAAGATGAGCTCGGGGTCGCCGGGCGTCCACGTGCCCTGGAACTGCGATCGGGCACCGATGCGCCGGGTGCGGTCGAGGAGCTGGCGACCGAGGGCGAGCTGCTCGATCTCCCACGCTGCGAGCGCGCTGGGGACGTCGTCGTGGGCCTCGATCGCCCGGGCGAGCGCCCACCCGTCGGCCGCCGCCTTCGCCGTACCGGCGGCGGCGTGGGGCCGGGCGACCCACGCCGCGTCCCCGACCAGGCACACGCGTCCGAACGCCATCCGCGGCACCTCGACGTCGTAGATCACCTGGAGGAACGGGCGCTCGACCGAGCCCACCACGCCGGCGATCACCTCGGGCAGCCGGGCCGTCGCCGCGGCGCGCATCTCGGCGACGTGGACACCGCGGATGGCACCGGGCGGCACCGACACGTCGTGGGTGGTCCCACCGGCGTCCGTGAGTAGGTCGCGCAGGTCGCCGCCGGCGACGTAGTTGCGGTACCACACGAAGTTGATCAGCCGCTCGCCGGGGCGCACCGAGCCGTCCAGCGCCGGGATCGGGTAGACGAGGATGTGGCTGTTCGCCGACACGAAGTACGTGATCGCGTCGCCCAGGATCGCCCGGGCGCTGTCGTCGAGGCCGGCCTCCGGCGTCATGCCCCGCCACGCGACGTAGCCCGCGTACGACGGCTGGACCTCGGGAAGCAGGCGGCGGCGGGCCGCGGAGCCCACTCCGTCGGCGCACACGAGCAAGTCGGCGGCCACCGAAGCCCCACCGGCGAACTCGACCCGCACGTGCTCGCCGACGCTCTCGAACCCGGTCATCTCACAGCCGAGGAAGTACCGGCTCCGATCGACGCGGGCCAGCAGCTGCCGGTAGACGGTGTTCCACGAGCTGAACCGGTACACGTGGTGCTGGTCGTGGATCACGTCGCCGGCTCGGTCGAGGTACCGGATCCGGCTCGTCGTGACGCTGATCGCGTCGAGATCGACCCCGGCCCGCTCGACGAGATAGCGGTAGCTGTCGGGGAGGAAGCCGATCCCCGCCCCGCGCTGCTCGAGCTCGGCGGGCGATCGTTCGTGGATCGTGACGTCGAGGCCGAGGTCGCCGAGCACCAGCCCGGCCGTCAGGCCGCCGAGGGAGCCCCCGGCGACGACGACCCGGCCCTCGTTCATCCGCGAGGGCGGGTCACGGCTGGCCGAACGTCGCCACCCGGTCGACGGTGCACTCGAACAGCACCCGCCGCTCGTCGATCGAGGGGTCACGGATGCCGTACGGCGGCTCGCCCCCCGTGTACTTCGTCCAGATCCTGTCGAGCTGCTCGGTGACCCGCTTGCCCTCGACCGGGTCGTCCTCGAGGACCTCCCGGGCGATCGTGCACTTGATGCTCACCCAGTGGTACGAGTTCTCCGGGTTGACGAGGAGCAGCGAGAGGCGTTCGTTCTTCCGGATCCACTCGACCTTCTTGCGGTGCGTCGCCACGTTGATGAGGACGTGCCGCTCGTCGTAGTCGAACCACATCGGTGTCTGGTTCACTCGCCCGTCGTTGCCGATCAGGCCGAGGATCGCGACGACCGGCCGGTCCAGCAACTGGCGGTAGGTCGGATCGAGCTCGGTCAACGACTCGATCTCCTCGTGCCCGCCGACGCTGAACTGGCCCGGTTGCAGGCCCGCGGAGACATCGAGGAACTTGGCTACCCGGATCGACATGCACCACCCCCGTGCGGCTTGACCAGCAGTGGCCCGATCCTACGGCCGTAGTGTCGGCGCCCGTGAACCGTGACGCCGGCGAGCGGATGGCGACCGAGCTCGTCGCCGCCTTGGCGTCGGCCGGGACGACCGTGATCTTCGGCTTCCCAGGGGGCGGCTCCAACCTGGACGTCGTCGGGGCCGCCGAGCGGGGCGGGCTGCTCTTCGTGCTCACCCACGGCGAGACGGCCGCGGCGGTGATGGCCGGCGTCGCCGCCGAGCTCACCGGCGCTCCGTCCGCGTGCCTCGTCACCCGAGGGCCCGGGGTCGCCGAGCGCGGCGAACGGCGTCGCCCAGGCGCTGCTCGACCGCCAGCCGGTCCTCGTGGTCAGCGACTGCGTCGAGGAGGCCAGCCGGGAACGGGTCTCGCACCAGCGGCTCGACCAGCGGGCCCTGATGGCGACCGTCACGAAGGCGTCCCTCGCCTACGGCCCGCACGATCTTGACGTTCCGGCCCGGGCGATCGAGCTCGCCTGCCAGGGTCGCCCCGGCCCCGTCCACCTCGACTTCGACCCGACGGCGTCGGCCTCCGACCCGGTGCCACCGGCGGAGGACGGTCGCGCCGGGTGCCTCGACGAGGTCGCGGCCGTGATCGGGTCGGCCCGCCGACCGGTCATCGTCGCCGGGCTCGGTGCCCCGGCAATCGACGGGCTGTTCGCGGCACCCATCCCGGTTCTGACGACCTACAAGGGGCGCGGCGTCGTGTCGGACCGCGGCCCACAGGCGGCCGGGATCATGACCGGCGCGACCGCCGAGGCCCCGGTGCTGGCTGCCGCCGACCTGGTCATCGGGATCGGACTCGATCCGGTCGAGCTGATCCCTGCGCCGTGGCCGTACCTGGCGCCGGTCGTGCTGCTCGGATCGTGGACGATCGACGACAGCACCTACTTCGGCGACCGGCTGGCGGGCCAGGTCGTCGGCGACCTGCCCGAGTTGGTCGAGGACCTCGCCGGCCGCATCCGGTCGACGTGGTCCACCAGCGACGCGCAGCGCTTTCGCAGCCGCGCCATCGACGCGATCCGGGACGCCGTCCCCGCCGACCCCGCCGGGCTGACGCCCCAGGAGGTCGTGACGATCGCGCGATCGGTCGCCCCGGCCGGGACCATCGCCACGATCGACGCCGGGGCCCACATGCTCGCCGCCGTCCCGCTCTGGGAGGTCGACGAGCCCGGCCAGGTCCTCATCTCCAACGGCCTCTCCACGATGGGGTTCGCCCTCCCCGCGGCGGTGGCCGCCGCGCTCGTCGAGCCGTCGCGACCCGTCGTCTGCTTCACGGGCGACGGCGGTCTCGGCATGGCCCTCGGCGAACTGGAGACGCTGGCCCGCCTCGCCCTCAAGGTGATCGTCGTGGTCTTCAACGACGCGGCCCTGAGCCTGATCGCGATCAAGCAGCAGCCGCAGGGCCAGGGCGGACCGGCCGCGGTGACGTACGGGCCGACCGACTTCGCCGCCGTCGCCGCCGGCTTCGGGATCCGCTCCGAACGCGTCGCCGGTGCCGACGCTTACCGGCGGGCGCTCGATGCGGCGTTCGGGCGCGACGGCCCGTCCCTCCTCGACGTCAGCGTCGACCCGTCGGCGTATCCGGCGATCCTCGCCGCGATCCGCGGTGCCGCCGCCCCCGAGTCGTGATTCGTTCGCATCGCAACCTTTGCGAGCGAGTCGGTATCCTGGGCTCGTGGTGACTCGGGTGGGCTCCCCGACTTTGGACACGAAGTGGCTCGACGACGACGAGATGCGGGCCTGGCGGGCGTATGTCGAGACGGTCGTCGAGCTCAACACCGCCCTCGAGGCTGATCTGGCCGGCCACGGGCTGACCCTCGGTGACTACCAGGTGCTGGTGTTCCTGTCCGAGGCCGAGGAGCGGGCGATGCGGATGTGCGACCTCGCCGTCCGGCTGCAGCTGTCGCCGAGCGGTCTCACCCGCCGGCTCGACGGCCTCGTCCGCGGCGGGCTCGTGGAGCGGCGTCCCTCGGAGACCGACCGCCGCGTGATGCTCGCCGTGCTCACGGCCAAGGGCATCGCGGCGATGAACGAGGCCGCCCCGACCCACGTCGAGAGCGTGCGGGCCCGGATCTTCGACCAGATCGACCGGCGCGACATCGCCGCCGTCGAGCGCGTGTTCACGGCGATCCACGACGGTCTCCACGCCGCCGAGGCGGCTCAGTGACCGTTCATTGCGTTCCCCGGCCACGCAGGCCGTTTGTAGCCGCTCGCTCGCTGGCGCTCGCTCGCTCGCATCGGTGCAGGGCGCTCTGGTGACCGCGTTTCCCGCCGGCTTCGCCTCCCACGTCGCGAACGTCGGCCTCCGCGACGACGGCGACGACTTCGTCGTGGTCACCGCATCGGCACCCGTACCGGCCGCCGGCGTGTTCACCCGCAGCCGCTTCGTCGGACCGAGCGTGACGATCAGCCGGGAGCACCTGCTCGACGGCCGCGCGCAGGCGGTCGTCGTGATCGCCAAGAACGCCAACGTGGCCAACGGCACGGCCGGCTGGGCCGACGCCGAGACGGTGGTCGCCGCCGTCGCCGCCCGCCTCGGCTGCGCGCCTGCTGACGTGCTCATCGCCTCGACCGGCGTGATCGGCCGGCGCTACCCCCTCGAGCGCGTCCTCGCCGGCGTCGCACGGGTCCCCGAGCGCCCGGCGGGATCGGACGTCACCGCCGCCGCCCGGGCGATCATGACGACGGACACCGTCCCCAAGGTCGCCGAGGCCTCCGTCGGCGAGGGACCGGCCCGCGTCGTCGGGTTCGCCAAGGGGGTCGGGATGATCGAGCCGGACATGGCGACGATGATCGCCGTGCTGCTCACCGACGCCGCCGCCGATCCCGCCGACCTCGACCGTCGCTTCCGCCGCGTCGTGGACCGGACGTTCAACTGCGTCAGCGTCGATACCGACACGTCGACCAGCGACACTGCGGTCGTGCTGGCGAGCGGCGCCGCCGGCCCGGCCGACGCCGACGAGCTGGAGGCCGCGCTCGGGGAGGTCGCCGAGTCGCTGAGCCGGCAGATTGCCGCTGACGGCGAGGGCGCCGAGAAGGTCATCGAGGTCGTCGTCGACGGCGCCCGCGATCGGGACCAGGCGAAACGGGTCGCCAAGGCGATCGTCAACTCGCCGCTCGTCAAGACGGCGGTACACGGCGCCGACCCGAACTGGGGCCGGGTGGCGATGGCGGTCGGCAAGTGCCAGGACGACACCGATATCGTCCAGGAGCAGGTGGTGATCCGGTTCGGCGACCGCGAGGTGTATCCGGCCCCGCTCGACGACGCCGAGCTCGCCGAGCTGTCGGAGTACCTGCACCGGCCCGAGGTGCGGATCCACGTCTCCCTCGGCATTGGCGGCGGCGACTGCACGGTCTGGGGCTGCGACCTGACGGCCGGCTACGTCCGGATCAACGCCGACTACACGACCTGAGCGCCTGGGGCCATTCGGTGCCATCAGGAATTTCCTCCTGGACGCCGAGATTTTCGCGAACCGCTGGTCCGATCCGTGCGTAGAGGACGAAGAGGGGGACGTCTAGCCAGGGGAAGGAGACATTGATGGGTGTTCGAAGGTACGTGCGCCTCACCGCCGGAATCGCGGCGGTGGCCGTACTCGGGGTGGGAGCGGCTGCGACCGCTCACGGCAACAAGCGCGGGTTCTCCGAGCGACTGAGCGGGTTCCAGGAGGTACCCGCCCTCTCATCGTCGGGCTTCGGCACGTTCCGGGCCCACGTCGATCGTCGCGATGGGGAGATCGACTGGCGGCTGTCGTTCGACAACCTCGAGAGCGCCGTTACGCAGGCGCACATCCACTTCGAGAACGCGACGAACAACGGCCCGATCGTCGTCTTCCTGTGCTCCAACCTCGGCGAACGCTCCGGCCGGCACGCAGGCGTGCCCGGCCGACGGCGGGACCATCCGGGGCACGATCACGGCCGCCGAGATCGGCGGCGGCGGCGCCGCCCAGGGGCTCGAGGCGGGCAACTTCGACGAGTTCGTCCGCGCTCTGCGCTCGGGAGCGACGTACGTCAACGTCCACAGCGTCGGCCGCCCGGGCGGGGAGATCCGCGCGCAGATCAACGACTGACCAGCCGTCGACCCGCGAGGGGGAACGCGACCCCCGCCCACCCCGGGGCGGGGGTCGCGACTCCTTGCTACTCGCGCGGCCCCGTTCATCTGGGCGCGGAGCGTCTCAGCTCGGCTTCTGGGCGCGGAGCGTCTCGGATCTGCGACCGTCCGCGCCCAGATCGAGGTGCGGAGCCCATTGCCGGAGCACGTCGCGGATGCGACGGGCGAGCCCAGCCGGACGCCTCATGATCGGGCGGAACGCGAAGCGAATCGTGATGTAGCCGTGCGCGGCCAGGTCGGCGTCTCGCGCCGCGTCCTGCTCCTGTTGCCAACGGGCCTTGGCGTGGAACTCCCAGCCATCGCACTCCAGCACGACCGGGGTGCCGACGATCCAGAAGTCGACCTCGTAGCCGGCAATCCTGGCGTGGAACTCCGCCTGGGGAAGTCGGTGTTCGCGGAGCAGGCGGTCCATCGTCTTCTCGAGCAGACTGTCGACCGGCTTGCCGTCGATGACCCACTCCTCCAGCGCGGCGCGGAATGCCGGCACCCCGTGTCGACCCCGTCGCGAGTGACGATCGATCGCCGCCCGCAGGGCGGCCGGCGAAGCGAGCCGGGTCGTGACGACGTGGCCGACGGCAGCCGAGACGGCTGACGGATCGACCGCGCCGAGATCACAGAGCAGCCGAAGCACGTTGGTGGTGCGGATGTTCTGACGACGAACCGGCTTGAGGTCCTTGCGATCACGCGGCCGGTGCACGATCACCCCGGCGAGCTCGGGTGTGCGGGTGCGGCTCGTCACCACGACCTCGACGGGGTCATCGTCCGGCCGAGGGATGCCCCAGAGATAGGCGGCCGAGCGATGGGACGCCAGCGAGCCAGGCGACGTCGCGAGCACGGCGGCGCAGATCGCCTGCTCCCGGGTCGGGGCCGCACCGGGCATGCGAGCGACGCCCGGATGGAGCAGCTCGAGGCGGCCGTCGCCGGCAGCTCGGAACCAGGTTGCTCGACTCATCCCCCGGACGACCGCAGCTTGCTGCGTGACGAGTCCGTGATGGTCCCGAGCGAACTGGGCGATCGGTCCAATCTCCATGCCCCTCATGGGCGCGGCAACTTCCCGGAAGGGGAAACACCGTGATCTGGGCGCGGACGGTCTCGAATCTGCGACTGTCCGCGCCCAGATGGCCGGGTGAGACGCTCCGCGCCCAGATGTAGGAGGTCGCGCTACTTGGGGGGCATGCGGATGCCGCCGTCGACGCGGATCGTCTCGGCGTTGAGGTAGCTGTTGGTGACGCACTCGACCACCACGGAGGCCAGCTCCTCGGGCGAACCGAGGCGCTGGGGGAACAACACACCCCGCTGCAGGTTGGTCTTGAACGCCTCGCTGGCCTCGCCCTCGCCGTAGATCGGCGTGTCGATCAGTCCGGGGGCGACCGTGTTGACCCGCACCCCGATGGCGGCGAGGTCGCGGGCGACCGGCAGGGTCATCCCGACGATCCCACCCTTGGACGCCGAGTAGCTCGCCTGCCCGATCTGGCCGTCGAAGGCGGCCACCGAGGCGATGTTGACGATCGCGCCCCGCTCCCCGTGCTCCAGCGGCTCGGTTGTGCTCATCGCCGTCCCGGCGATGCGGATGAAGTCGAACGTCCCGATCAGGTTGATCGCGATCACCCGCTTGAACGCGTCGAGGTTGGCCGCCGAGTCGTACGTCCCGTCCTTGCCGACCGTGCGCTGGGCCCAGCCGATCCCGGCCGAGTTGACGAGCACCCGGACCGGACCGACCGACTTCGCCAGCTCGACGGCGTCGACGATGTCCTCGGTGTTGGTGACGTCGACCCGGGCGAACGCACCGCCGAGCTCGTCCGCCAGCGCGTTCCCCTTGTCCTCCTGCAGGTCGGCGATGACGACCTTGGCGCCCCGCTCGGCCAGCAGCCGGGCGGACGCCGCTCCGATCCCCGATGCACCCCCCGTAATGATCGCCGCCGCTCCATCGATGTCCATCTCGCGGACGATAGGCAGCTCCGTTCTGTCCGTCCCAACCGGCGCGAACGGGCCGATGCCGAACGACAGCACGGCACTAACCTCATCCGTTCATGGACGAGGCCCAGCCGACGCGTGCCGTGACCGCGGGGCGCAAGCAGCAGGGGCACGGTCTGACGGTTCCGCTCTGGGGGACGAGCACCTGGGAGACCGACGGCCTCGACGACACCCGCAAGCGGGCCACGGCGATGCGGCCGGGCGAGTTCTACAGCCGCTACGCCAACCCGACCGTGCGCGCCTTCGAGGAAGCGGTGGCCGAGCTCGAAGGGGCCGAGGACGCCCTCGCCTTCGGCTCGGGGATGGGAGCGATCGCCTCCACCGTGTTCGCCCTCTGCTCGGCGGGCGACCACGTCGTCGCGTCGCGCCAGCTGTACGCCGGCACCTCCCTGTTCCTCCAGGGGCCGTGCGCCCGGCTCGGGATCGAGGTCACGCTCGTCGACGGCACCGAGCCCGGCGCGATCACCGCCGCCGTGCGGCCGGGCCGCACGATGCTCGTGATCAGCGAGACGCCGTCGAACCCCCGCCTCGACCTCGTCGATCTCGACGAGCTCGGCGCGATCACTGGTCCCTTCACCCTCGTCGACTCCACCTTCGCCACCCCGATCGGCCAGCAGCCCCTCGAGCACGGCATCGACCTGGTCCTGCACTCGGCGACCAAGGGCATCTCCGGCCACAACGACGCCACGCTCGGCGTGGTCGCCGGTTCGGCCGAGCTGCTCGACGCGATCTGGTCCTACTCCGTGCTCCACGGCGCCAGCGCCTCGCCGTACGACGCGCTCAACGGACTCCGCGGGATCCGCACGCTGGCCGTGCGCCAGCGCCACCAGGCCGCCGTCGCCCTGCAGGTCGCCGAGACCCTCGCCGATCACCCCGGCGTGGCGGCCGTCTACTACCCCGGACTCCCCGACCATCCCCAACACGAGCTGGCCCGCAAGCAGCTCAGCGTGCTCCCGACCGTGCTCGCGGCGGACCTCGCCGGCGGCGTCGACGCCGCGCCGCACGATGCTCGAGAGCCTCCGGGTGGGGCGGTCGGCGACCTCGCTCGGCGGGCCCGAGACGCTCGTCTGCCACCCGGCGACGAGCACCCACGTGAGCCTCTCCCCCGCCGAGCAGGCGGCGATCGGCGTCACGCCGGGACTGGTCCGGATCTCGATCGGCCTCGAGGACGCCGACGACGTGATCACCGACCTCTCGAGAGCGATCCCGACCTGACCGACCCCCGGCGGGCGGTCACACGTGGACCACGTCGAGCCCGTCGACCTCGACGTAGTCGTCGTCCTGGGTGACCACCGGGATGTCCAACGCCATCGCCGTCGCCGCAATCCAGGAGTCGTTGACCGGCATGCGCTGACCGCTGTCGCGCAGGAGCACGCGCAGCTTCGCCCATGCCTCGGCAACGGTCTCGTCCACCGGAACCGGCTCCACGGCCGAGGCTTCAGTCAGCGTGCGCAGCCGCCGGTCGCGTACCTCCACCGTGTCGGCGGCGAGCACCCCGGCACGCAGTTCCCCGATCGTGATCACCGAGACGGCGAGCTCGTCGGGCAACGCGCCGATGTCGACCGGCCGCCCCGACTCGCGAGCGATGAAGACCGTCGTGTCGGCGAGGCCCCTGGTCACGACAACGGAAGATCGTCGGTCGTGTCCGGAGCCAGCCCGTGCAGCTCACGGACCAGTGCCGGGTCGGCCTGGCGCCCGACGATGCGCCGGACGAAATCGTCGCGGCCGATCCATTGCCGCCGCCGTCCGACCGGCTGCAGCACCGCGGCGGGACGCCCGTCGACCGTGATCGTCACCGACTCACCGGCGGCGACCCGATCGAGCAGGCTCCGGGTGCGGTTACGGAGCTCCCGGGAAGCGACTTCGGCCATGCGACAAGTGTAGCAGATGTGCGACACAGTAGAGTCGGGCGCCCCGTGGACCCACGACCCGACATCGCCGCGATCCTGCTCACGCAGGGACAGCGGATGCCGGCGCTGACCGACGCCCTGGCCTCCGTCGCCGCCCAGCGCGGCGTCCTCGCCGAGCGCATCGTCGTGTGGAACGGCTGCCCCGCGGTGACGCTGCCGGACGGCCTCGTCGACCGGGAGGTCGTGCTGGCGGAAAACGCCGGCATCCCCGAGGGCCGCAACCGGGGCGCCGCGGCGACCGCCGCGCCGGTGCTGCTGTTCCTCGACGACGACGCCCGCCTGCTCGACGACCGGAGCCTGGCGGCGGTCGTGCGGGCGTTCGCCGACGACCCCCGACTCGGTGCGCTCGGCATGCGCCTCGTCGACGAGCACGGCGAGACGTCGCGGCGCCACGTCCCCCGTCTCGGACGAGGCGGGGCGGAACGGTCGGGCGAGGTCACCACGTTCCCCGGCGGGGCCAGCTGTGTCCGGGCGACGGCGTTCAACGGCGTGGGCGGGTATTACGGCGAGTACTTCTACGCGATGGAGGAGACCGACCTCGCCTGGCGGCTGATCGATGCCGGGTGGACGATCCGGTACGCCCCCGAGCACCCAGTCCTCCATCCGCGCACCCAGCCGAGCCGCCATCCGAGGGCGGCGTGGCGGACGGCACGGAACCGCGCGTGGCTCGCCTACCGCCTGTTGCCGTTGCCGCTGGCGCCCGTCTACCTGACCAACTGGCTGCTGATCACACTCGCACGGCGGTCCGCGTCGATGCGCGACTACGTGCGGGGCGTGGGCGACGGTTGGCGGACGCGCTCCGGTCCCCGGCGACCGCTGCGCTGGCACACCGTGTGGAGGCTCACCCGCCTGGGTCGCCCGCCGATCGTGTGAGCTGCGAGTCGGCCGGCGGTTCGATCGGCAGTCGCGGCCGGCCGAGCCGCACGACGCCGGCCGCTCCGTGGCGCAACGCCGCCGCGGCCTGCGCCCGCGCCGGGCCCCACGCTCCCTGGCGGGCGAGGCGGACCGCTGTCCGTCCGGCGAACACGGCCGTGTACGCCATTGCCTGACGGGCCAGCCGGCGCGTGTGCGCGCTGGGGTACGAGGCGGCGATCAGCCTGATCGTCTCCGCCCGCTCGGCGATGTTGGCGGCGTCGGCGACCCGGCCGGCGGTGTCCGACGCGGCGTGGACCCGGTGCCGGGCCAGCACCTCGTTCTCGAACCAGACGTCGCCGTGGTACGCGAGGCGCGTCCACATCTCCCAGTCGGCGGCGTGGGGCAGGTCGGTCCGGAACCCGCCCAGCGCCTCGTACGCCTCGCGCCGCACGACGATCGCCGCCGGCCGTACCCGGTTCGAAACTGTCAGCACGTCCTGGGCCCGGCGCCAGATCCCCGACTGCTCCTGTTCCGACCGGGTGCTGCCCAGTGGCGTGCTCTCCTCGTCGACGTACTCGGCGCGGCAGACGGCGGCGACGACACCATCGTGCGCGAACCCCGCCTCCATCCGCGCGTAGAAGCCCGGGAGGACCTCGTCGTCGGCGTGCAGCAGGTGGACGAGATCGCCGGTCGCCCGACGCACGCACGTGTTGAAGTTGCCGACGGGGCCCTGGTTCGCGGCGTTGACGTGGACGCGCACGCCGGCGCCCGTGTAGTCCTCGAGCACGGCCGCGGTGCCGTCCGTCGACCGGTCGTCGACCACCTCGAGCTCGGCGAGTCGGGCGGGACGCTGGGCGAGCACGCCGGCGAGGGCCGCCGGAAGGTACCGGGCGCAGTTGTACGACGGGATCACGATCGACCAGCGCGGCGCGACCAGCGCAGGCGCGGCCAGCCGGCCCCGGGATGTCATCGGGGCGGGGACGCCGCGGCGACGCGCGCTCGGTACGCCACGTCGTACTTCCGCCACAACTCGGCGAGCGGCACCATCGGCTGGTTCCACGGCTTCATCGGGCCAGCCCAGTGGATCAGCTTGGGCGAGTCGAGCCACTCGAACTGAGGTCGGTGGTTCCACGCGCTGGGAAGCGAGGCGTGCTCGGAGCCGGTGTAGAGGTTGAGCACGATCTGGTCGTTGAAGCCGTGCACGTCGACGAAGGGGATGAACCTCCGGGAGAACTCGTCGCGTCGCATGCGGGCGAGATCGAGAACGAGGACGCCGGCGTTGAACCGGTCGAAGTCGTACGGATGCGTCGACGCCATCCACCGCAACAGCCAGTCGCCGGCGTCGGGCTCGTGGGCGGCGAGCTTGAGGATGTTGGCGTAGCCCGACTTCATGAACGGGGTCGTGCACGCGGCGAGGGGGGCACCGGCGAGGTCCCAGTCGTAGAGCTCGGCCCCGTCGCCCAACGGCAGGATGTCGAGGTCGAGGTACACGACCCGGTCGAGGTCGACGAGCAGCTCCGGCAGCAGCAGGCGGTCGAGCGTCGCCGCCGTGATGTGCTGCAGCATCGACCGCATGTCACGAACGTCGCCGTAGTCGACGCTGTCGCACGGCAGCCACGTGAACGTCACGGCGGGGAAGGCGCGCGCCATCCGATCGAAGTCGTCCGGTCCGTGGTCGCGGCACTGGACCCACAGATGGAGCGGCCGGGTGCAGTTGGTGGTCAGCGCCTCGAGCACGACGCCGAGCGGGCCCTTGAGGTTCCCGTCGAGGGCGACCGTCACGTCGATCGCCCGGGCGTCCGGGTCGGGCCCACGGTCGACCCGTTGCGACCGGATCCGCCGGCACGTGGCAGCGACGTCGATCGATGGCGGCGGCAACGGGACGACGTCGGCGATCCGCGCCCGGGCCGCGTCGACGTCGGGCGCGCAGATCGAGCGCCAGTGGGCGTACACGTCGTCCTCGCCCGCGCCCGACAGGACGAGCGACAGCGTCGACGCGAGCTTGTCGTCGATCCCTGCCCGCATCGTCTCGAACGACCCGTCGGTCAGCGGGATGTACCCGTTGAACCTGAGGCCGGCGGGGTTGTCCGGTTCGAACCGGGCCGCCGTGCCGACTCCGCCGCGCCGAGAGGTACCACGGCAGGCTGCTGGTGACGACCCGCGAATGGGCGCTGCGGACGTCGTCGAGGAGGGCGAGCCCGTCGGCCAGGTTCGCCGCCAGGGGCGCCGTCTTCAGGGACCTCCGGATGTTGGCGACGTGCACGCCATAGCCCGGCCAACGGACCGGGGTGCCGATGTAGAAGGGCCGGTGAGACCCGGTTCCCCGTGATCGGCGCCCGTCCGGACCGAAGATGTCGAGCGTGGAGGACAGGCATCCGGAGAAGAACGCCGGCACCCCGGCTGCGTGCAGGACGTAGACGGTCGTCCAGTCACGGCAGCCGACCGGCCCGTACCGTCGGAGGTAGGCGATCGACTCGGCCGTCAGCTTCGTCGAACTCGTGCAGTGGAACGAGATGAGGAGCGGACGGATCCGGGGACTGAACGGCAGGTCGACGTTGCCGAACCACGGCGCGATGTAGTCGCCCGCGGCGACGAGCCACGTCGGGTCGGGCAGCGCGTCGAGGCTGCTCGCCTCGCGATGGACCGGGACGAGGGTCACCGGTAACTGGGCGCCGTCGATCGCCCGAGCCGGCACGACGCGGTTGCGAAGCGCACCGGCGAGATCGACGAGGTCCGCAGGTCCGGCGAGCTCGACGTCGCGATGGCGGACGACGTGCCCGAGGACGGCGAGGGACTGGAGGTAGTCGTCGAGCCGGGCCGACGTCCGGGCGCGCTCCGGCTGACGGTGGTCGAGCACGCCGAAGGCGACCCCACCTGATAGGTCCGCCGGCCGTTGGTCGGCCTCGACGCGTGCGAGCCAGCCGTCGAGCCACTCGACGCGCGCCCGAACCGGCTCAGGAGCGGCCGGAGTGCGATCGACGGCCGCGGCGGCCAAGGCGTGGGCCTGACGGGCGAGGTCGTAGCGGCGGACGCCGAACGTGCACTCGGCCAGCGCGATCCAGCCGAGCGGGGGCACGTCGGCCGGACGGTCTTCGAGCAGACGTTTGGCCGCGGCGACGACCTCCTCGCTGCCGATCTCCACGCGCGATCTCCACGTACTCCGCCGGCGCCCATCGGCGCCAGTGCTCGTAGGGCACCCGGCCGAAGTGGAACCACGCCTTCCGCGGAGCGTCCCGGAACTTCCCCAGGAGCGCCTTCCCCAGGTCACCGGCGACCGCCGTGCGCGGATTGCCCAGCAGCGCAGCGCAGAGGGGCTCGACGCTCCCGGGAGCTCGTTTGGCGAGGCGGGTGCGGACGTGCCTCGTGACGGCCCGCTCGAGCGGCTGACCCTGGATGACGGCGTCGGCGACGGGCGCCGCCACGCCGAGGGCGACGATGCGGTCGCGCTGCGCGCCCGATCGCTGCGCCGGGTCCGCGGCCGCCGCGGCGAGCAGCTCGCAGCGCGCGGGCGAACTCGGCGGGACCATGGCGGTGCGCCCGACCTCGCCCGCGCCGGGCGACCGGGTGCCCTGGCGCCCGGGATGCGCGGAGCTACCCGTCGGGCCCGTACGGCGACATCGCGCAGCACGCGCTGCACCGACGGCGGGGTGACGCGCAAGAGGGACCGTCGAAGCCGTGGCTGGATGGCCGGTGAATCTACCGGACGTCCTCGGACGGCCGACGGCGAGCTGCCAGTAGGTTCGAGGCTCGTGCACAAGTCAGCGTTCGATCACATGGCGCGGTGCGTCGAGAAGTACGTCCCGCCGAACGGCCCGCTGAAGGTCGTCGACATCGGGTCGCGTATCCCGAAGAGCGCGCGCGACGCCGAGAACGTGCGCACCCACCGCCAGCTCTTCGAGCGGGACGGCTGCGAGTACGTGGGGGTCGACCTCGCGCGCGGGCGCAACGTCGACAAGGTGATGCGGAAGCCGTACCGGCTGCCCCTGTCGGCCAACAGCGTCGACGTGGTCGTGTCCGGCCAGACGTTCGAGCACGTCCCCTTCGTCTGGGTGTCGATGATCGAGATCGCCCGGGTGTTGCGTCCGGGCGGGCACGCCTTCGTCACCGCCCCGTCCCGCGGCCACGTCCACGGCGGGCAGGACTGCTGGCGGTTCTACCCCGACGGCATGCGGGCGCTGGCGGCGTGGTCGGGCCTCGAGCTGCGCGAGACGTCGACCGACTTCCCCCGCGGCACGCGGTCGAACGGCACAGCTCGACTACTCGGCCATCGATCCCGCCGAGTACTGGGGCGACACCGTCGCCGTGTTCCGCAAGGCGCGGAGCTATCCGCGGATCCGCATGGCGGCGGTGCGTCCGGTCATGCGGCTCTGGGCGAACCACGTGCGCGGGATCGCCCACTAGCTCGTGCCGCGCCAGGGGATCCGGGTCGCGTGTCCACCGGTGGCGATATGGTCGACGTGATGTCCGAGCCCGAGACCACCGTGCTCCAGCACGTCGACCTCGAGGGTCACCCGGCCACCCAGGATCTCTACTTCCGGTACGACTGGGCCGACAGCCGCAAGCTGGCGCTGCTCTCGAGCGCCGATCGGTCCCTGCGCATCGACGCCGGGATGCTGCTCTCGTTCGGCACCTACTTCAACAGCTTCTACTCGAGCTACTGGGGTCAGTGCACCGACGTGTCCAGGGTCGAGTTGCGGCTGCGGCTGGCGGGACGCGGCGCGATCAAGGTCTTCTGGCAGACGCCGGACACCTCGGTGGCGCTGCTCGGCCGGTTCCGCTTCAACAGCGATACCGCGACGACCGTCACGATCCCGTTGCGCGACATGGACGGTGTCGCCTGCACGTCGGGTCGCGTCTGGTTCAACGTGGAGACGTTCGACGACTCCACGCTCTACGGAGGCGAGTGGGTCACTCCCGACCCTCCTTCGCGCCGGGTGCGCCCGAGCGTCGTCGTGTGCACCTTCAACCGCGTCGAGTACCTCGGCCGGATCATGCGGGCCCTGGCCGATCGCAAGGACGTGTACGAGGAGATCTCCCGGTTCTACATCGTCAACCAGGGGGAGCCGTTCGGACTGACCGATCTGGTGAGCGACGCCAGTGAGGACTTCGTCGACCGGATCGAGGTGATCGAGCAGGAGAACCTCGGCGGGTGCGGCGGGTTCACCCGCGGGATGTACGAGACGCTCCGCGACGGCTCGTTGACCCACGTCCTGCTGCTCGACGACGACGTCCGGCTGCATCCCGAGTCGCTGTTCCGCGCGATCCGCTTCATGGGCTACGCCCACGACGACGTCGTGCTCGGTGGCCACATGCTCGACCTCGCCAAGCCCCGCGAGCTCTACGAGGCCGGCGCCGACTTCGATCCCGCGACCCTGATTCCCCAACCCCACGGTCAGGGCGAGTTGCTGGCCGACCCCGACTCGCTGGAGATGTTCCTCCACGTCCGAACGGTGGACTACAACGGCTGGTGGTTCTTCATGGTCGCCACGTCGGTGATCAAGGACGTCGGTCTCCCCACCCCGTGCTTCATCCGGGGCGACGACATGGAGTACGGCGCCCGGTTGGCGCGTGAAGGTCGCAGGACGATCCCGGTTCCGGGCATCGCCGTGTGGCACGAGCCCTTCTACCTGAAGCTCGGCAGCTGGCACTACTACTTCGAGGTCCGCAACCGGCTGGCGATGGTGTCGTTGCACCGCAACGGTGACCTGAAAGCGGTGATCAGCAAGATCCGCCGTCGATTCCATGTCGAAGCGATGCTCTCGCGGTACAACGCGTGTCAGTTCGCGATCGACGCCCTACGCGACTACCTGAAAGGTCCGGAGGGCGTTTTCGACACGTCGAACCGGGCGCTGCTCCGATGCCTCGAGCAGCAGAAGACGATCGGCCCGAAGCGCGTCGAGGGCCTCCCCCGGCCGACGTCGCGGCGGTTCGGCAGCTACCGCCGACTCGCCTCGCTGTGGTTGATCCCGATCCTGCGCCTCGCCCGGATCGTCCTTCCCGTGTCGTCGCGACCGGCCGCAGGTGGTGAAGGGCGGCCGCGACCAGCTCATCGCGTGGCGGCCGCTCGTTTTCGACCGCTACCGCGTCATCGAGGAGTACGACCGGTCGCTGTGGGAGTTCGAGCGCGACCCGAAGCTCGAGCGCCGGCAGCTGGTCGAGTTCGAGCGCCTGGTCCGCAAGCTGAAGTTCAAGTTCGGCGACGAGGCCGTCGACCGGTCCGCGGGCATCCCCTGGCTGGGCTGGTGGTCCCGGCAGTTCGAGCGCTGAGCCGGACTGCTACGTTCTCGCCGTGGCATCGGGAAAGCCGCTCGGATTCCGGGTGAAGAAGCAGGTGAACGACGTACTGCGTCGGCTCACCGGCTACCAGTTCGTCAAGGCCGACACGCTCGACGCGCTCGAGGCAACGGCAGAGGAAGCGAAGGGACGACCAGGCGGCTGACCTCGACCCCGAGCCACCTAGGTCACCTCCGCCTTCTTGCATCTCTCCGTGCCCTCCCATGGGCACCGATAGATGCAAGAACCGACTGCTCGCGAACGGTCGGTGAGCGAACGGCGGACGTACGCTTCCGCCGGTGCGACGGACCGTGTTTCTCCACATCGGCGAGCCGAAGTCAGGTTCCAGCTACCTGCAGGCTCTGATGTGGGCGAACCAGTCCTTCCTCCGCCGGCACGGGATCCTCCTCCCCGGCCGGGGGCCGGTCGACCACTACCAGGCCGGTTCGGACCTCCAGGGCGACCCCGTCCGGGACGGCGGCTCGCGGCGGCCAGAGGCGTGGCAATGGCTGGTCGACCGGATCGATGCGGCCGACGCCCGGGCGGCGATCATCTCCGACGAGCGCCTCACCCGGACGAGGGCCGCGCCCGTCCGACGAGCGGTCGATTCGCTGGGAGCCCACGACGTCCGGGTGATCCTGGCGGTACGCGAGTACGGCGGGCTGGTGGCCTCCGAGTGGCAGCAGGTCGTGAAGATGGGCGGGACCGCACGACTCGAGGAGTGGCTCGATCGTCTCGTGGCCGGTGGCCTTCGGCAGTTCTGGCGGACGCACGACGTCGGCGATGTGCTCCGGCGCTGGAGCGTGCCCCGGGAGCACGTGAACGTGCTCATCGTGCCCCAGGCGGGCGCTGACCGGAACGAGCTGTGGCGACGGTTCGCTTCGATCGTCGGCGCCCCCGCCGAGCTGCCGACGGCGGCGTCCCGCTCCAACGCGTCGATGGGACTCGACGAGACGGAGCTGGTCCGTCGCCTCTACGAGCAATTCGCCGGACCGCCTCCGCCCGGGCCCATCCAGTCCGTCATGCGCGGCGTTGTCAGCCGCCAGATCCTGTCGCCGCGCGACGGTGCCCGATCGATCCGGCTGCCCGACTCGTGCCTTCCGTGGATCGAGGAGCAGGCCGAGCAGCGCAAGGCGGTCGTGGCCTCGAGCGGGTGCCGGATCGTCGGCGACGTGGACGAACTGGACATCGACCGCTCCCGCTTCAGTGCCGCGATCGAACAACCCGAGAGCGCACGCGTGCTCGACGCGGCGGTGGACGTGATCGACGTCGTCACCAGGCGGATCGATCGCCGCGGCAAGCTTCGAGTGGGATTGCCCTCCGAGCCGGCCGGCAACGGCAATGCCTTCGCGACGGGGGTCGCCGGACCGGTGCGCCAGGCGGCCGCCGCCCTCCGGACCTCGGCGCGCGCAGCGTGGTCGACCGGTCGCGGGCTGCGCCGGGATTCTGGCACCGACGGTGCCGGGCGCACCTTCTGCCTCATCGTCAGTCCGCCGGCCACCGGCGCCCACCGCCTGCGCCGTCTGCTCTGGCGCAACCGGGCCGGCCTCACGGCCGCGGGCGTGTTTCTCGCCGATGCCGCAAGGCCGTGGAGAGGGCTGGTCCGCGACGCCGAACGCTCCGGTCGACGCACGGTCGTGGTCGCCGACGGTGGACTGGCCACGACGGGCGCGGACGAGGTCGCCGAGCTGCTCGAGCTCCTCGACGGCGCCGACGTGCGCGTCGTCTACGTGCTTCGTGACGTGACGACCCTGTTGCCCGCCGTCTGGCTGGAGCAGGTGCGATCACGACCGACGCCGCCGTGGAACGACTGGCTGGGCGCGTTGATGGAGGATCCGGCTGCCGTCCCTGGGTGGCCGGCGCACGACGTCGACCAGGTCCTCGCGCGGTGGCGCCAGGGTGGCGTCGAGAACTTCGACCTGCTCGTCCATCCCAGGGCTGCGGACGTCGACGCCGCGCTGTGGGAACGCATGCGGACCGTCGTCGGATGGCCGGCCTCGACACCCGTGGCCCTGTCGGATCGATCCGACCATCCGGGCCACTCCCAGGTGGAGCTGCTCCGGCGGCTGCAGGACCAACTCGATGCTCGTCGGCTGCATCACGTCGCCGAGGTCCTGGCGACCCTCGATCCGTCCGACTGCATCACCTTCCCCGAGTCGTCGCGCCCGTGGATCGAGGCGAACACCGAGCGCCGACGTTCCGCGGCCGCGGATCGCCGGAACGACGTCGTCGGCGACGTCGCCGACCTCGAGCCGTCCGCCGCAGCGTTCGCCGCGGCCGCATCCCGGCCGGACGACACCGCCGTGCTCGACGCCGCCGTGCCGCTCAGCGCCCGGCTCGTCGAGGAACTGGCGGGGTTGCGGGCAGGGGCGCGGCCGGCACGGCGCGGCCGTCTCGTGGCCGGCTTACGGCGCCTCGCCTGACGGTGCCGCCGCGGCGGCGGCTTCCCGCGCCATCGTCACGGCGACCGCCGAGACGACAGCGACCGCGGCGTCGAGCATGGCCGCGGGATTCGGCCCGGCGGGATCCCGGGAGAACCTCGAGTCGGCGACCCGCAGATCATCGAGATCCCCGACCACGTGAGCGGACGAGCTCGCGATCTGGGCCCGGCGCTCGGCCGACTGGTCGTCGACCCACGGCCGCAGCCGGTCGGGAATGAGGAGCCGGTCGACGCGCTCCATCGGCGCGAGCGTGAGATCGCCGATCAGGTTCTTCGTGATTCGGGCTCGGTGGCTGCGCGGCTCGACCTCGGCCAGCAGCTGCTGGAGACGTCGCAGCACCTCGGCTTGGGCGTAACCGAGCGACTCGTTCCCGCGCGGATCGGCGGACGACGTGCGGACCTGCCAGCCGACGATCGAACGGAACCGCCGCCAGAGCTCATCCTGCGGGCTTCCGGCGGGCGGCAGCACGAGCAGGTGGAGCTGATCGATCCCGTTTCCGGTCCACCGCTCGACGATCTGCCCGACGTTGTGCTGGGTCCACAACCACTCCGCGCCGCCGCGCTCGGCGAGCGCGTCCAGCCACTCCGTCCACGGGCGGACGGGCGCGGTCTTGACGTGCTGCTGCCAGACGGACGCGAGGAGACCGGCGAAGTCGCGGACCGCGTACACCACCTGGACGTCCGCATCGGCGAGCCGTTCGAGCCTGCGCGCGATCGCCTCCGGAGCCGCCGTGGCGAGGAACTCGCTGGAGATGACGATCTTGCGGTATGCCGTCCGCTCGGCGTCGTCGACCAGGCGGTCCCACCCGCCTCGCCACGAATCGTCAGGGGATTGCGTCTCGTACGGACTCCCCCGGAAGTCCGTCCCCGCATAGAAGTGGTCGGACTGGGCGCGGCCGGGCACGTACACGCCGTTCTGCATCAGCGCGTCCCGGTTGCGCCAGAGCAACGACTGCAGGTACGTCGAGCCGCACTTCGGCGCTCCGATGTGCAGGTAGTACGTGCGGCGGTCGCGGTGGGCGACCCGGAGCCCGGCCCGGCGAAGCCGCACCTTCGTCGACGCGCCCACGCGCGACGCCTTGCCGCGAGCCCGCTGGGCGATACCGAGGGTCGTCGCCGGCGCGGGCGGCGCCTGGCGGACGATCCGCCGGACGACGACCCGGCGCTGCTCCCGCGCCGCGATCAGCCGCTCGACGAGCACCGCTCCCGTCTCGATCCCGGCGGCGAGCACCGCCTCGTCGTCAGGCACCACCTCACCGTCCCCGAACTGATCGTCGTCGACTTCCAGGTCGGCCGGATCTCCGACGACCTCGAAGCCCGACCCTTCGAGGAACTTCCGCTGCAGCGACGACTGACGATCGACCCAGGCTTTGTGGCGCGCGGGCACGACCGGGTGCGTGGAGCGCGATCCGGCAGCCGCGCGGCTGGCGACGACGTCCCGCACGATGTCGTGGGCATCGCGCCCCGTGACCTCGGGCAACGTGGCGTCGACCCGGCAGAGCAGTTCGAGGACCTCGAGGCCGACGACATCCTCGCCCGGCGCAACCCCCTCCGCGGCGTGCGCGGGCGCACCCACGATCGCGGCAAACCGGGTCCAGAGCTCACCGGCCGAGTCCGGGCCGGTCGGCGCCACGATCACGTGGACGTCGCCGGACGGCAACGTCCACCGGGTGAAGACATCGCTCAACCCGTACGTCCGCCAGAACGTCGGGTGCTCACCGGCCACGAGCCCGTCGACCCACGCGTCGAGCGACTCGGGCCGGTGCGTCGACAGGACGTGCCGTTGCCACTCGGCGACGATCGCGGTCCCGAGATCCGGTACCCCGTAGATCACCTGGACGTGATGGCCGGCCAGCGCGTCGAGCAGCCGGGAGACGTCGTCGGTCGCGGCGAGTCGGTCGTCGCTCACGACGATGGTCGGGTGGTCGATCGCGAGGACGCGGGCGGCCAGGCGCTCCGGTGATCGGTCGTCACGGTGATCCGGGCCGACGAAGCCGATGCCGGCCCCGTCGAGCGCGACCTCGTTCGCGGCGAGTTGGCGTTGCAGGAACGTCGTCCGCGCCGCGGGGGCGCCGACGTGCACAAACACGGACTTGCGCACGGTTCCCACGCTAGGACGGGCGCCCGACCTCAGGCACGGACCACCGAGCGGACGGCCTCGGCCACCGCGGTGCGGTCAGCGTCGCCGCTCCGCAACTCCCCCAGTCGTGGCCAGAGAGGGGATGCCAGCAGCTCCACGGGATCCGCGGCGCCAGTCCGGTCGAACACCGTGGCCGGCACACGTTGGGGATCGGGCGACTCCAGCTCCGGCCGTAGCTCGGGGTAGCTGTCGAGGAGGACGGTGGAGTCCGGGTCCAGGCCGACGACGACCACGACGCCCGTCGGACGGGTGTTCACCGGGATCACCGTCAGGTCCGGCCGGCGTTGGCGCAGGATCGTGGCGACCTTGTACACGTCTCCGGCCCACGGTCCCGGGCACCGCGTGCGGCCCGCCTCGGCGGTCGTCCGAGGGAGCATGTCGTCCAGCACGATCACACTCGCCGGCCCGCACAGCCGTTCGGCGTTGGCGAAGTCGCGGAAGGCGAACTCGGCGAGGTGAAGCCCGTCGATGAGCGCGAGGTCCACGGGCAGGCCCTCGAAGAACCCGATCGGATCGGGACCGGCGAAGAAGTCGTCGCTGGTGCTCCGGACGAGCTCGACGGCACCCCGGATGGGCGCGGTGATCTGGTAGGCGGGATCGATACCGATGCTGCGGGCCGACGAGAGGGCCAGGCTGACGCCCTTGCGTACCCCGATCTCGAGGTACGTGCGAGGCGCGAGGGACTGGTGCAGACCGCCGAGGAACTTGTGGAGGGTGGCGGTCGGTTCGGGGAACGAGCCCACCGGCCGGTGGTCGGCCGGACCGGACGCCGAGCGCCACGACGAGGGGGCGGTCGAGCCTGGCGGTAGCTGCTGCGACGGCGGGGCGAGCATCTCGGCGAGCCGCCGCCGGGCGTCGCGCTCGGCCTCGCCGAGGCGAAGGACTCGTTCCTCACCGAGGAGCGGCTCGAGGGCGGACCGGACTGCGCTGCGTACCGACACGCCGGCTGACCCTACCGGTCGACGACCTGGGGAAACCGCGACCACCGGGTCCGACTGACAGGACGTTGGTGCCGAGCGGGTGGAGCCGGCCCTCGACCATCGGGGGAAATGCTCGCCGGCCGGCTCGACACCCTCGATCGACCCTACGGAAGCTGATCGACGGGTCGGTTTCGAACGCGTGAAGTCGCCGCCTCCCGCGAGTTCTTCACCGCCCGCAGCACTCGGCACCACATCGCCGTCACTTCGGCGCCATCGAGTCGTTACGCGGTCCGGGCGCCATCCGAGAACGAGATGGCCGAGCGTACACTCGACCCGATGCCCCGTCGCCTGGTGCTTCACATCGGCCACTACAAGACCGGCACGACCGCCCTCCAGGATCAGCTGTCCGTCCTGCATGCCGACCTCGCCCACCGCGGGGTGCTGTACCCGTCTTCCGGCCGGCCCACCCAGGGCAACTCGAGCCACAGCGGGCTCTCGTTCCAGGAGTTGCACCGAGCCCGGTCCCATCTGCCCTTCTGGTACCGGACCAGCCCCGAGTTCGCCGCGTTCAAGTCGGGCCAGGCGGAGTCGGCCCGAGACGCGCTCGCCGCCGAGATCGCGGTGTCGGCCGCCGACACGGTCGTCGTCAGCTCGGAGGAGTTCATCCGCTACGGCAGCGACCAGGGCGTTCCGGCCGAGCAGACGAAGGACATGCTCCGCGCCCTCCCGTTCGATCACCTCACGATCATCTGCTACGTCCGGCGTCCGGACCGGTACATCGAGTCGTGGTACAACCAGCTCGTCAAGATGGCGATCCCGATCGGCCGGCTGTCGCCGACGATGATGGCCGAACCCGAGCCCGGGCACCGCTACTACTGCAACGAGCACACCGACGTCGATCGCATGATCGAGTACTGGGCGAGCCAGGTCGGCTGCGACGAGCTCATCGTGCGCGACTACGACGACCTGCGCAACGGCAACATCCTCGACGACTTCAGCGCCGCGGTCGGCCTCCCGTCGATCGACGCCGCCGCCGTCCCGCCGGTGCGTGGGAATCCCCGCATCGACAACAACTTCGTCGAGTACGCCCGGCTGTGGGCGCTCTTCCGTCCCCGCGAGCCGAACCACGAACTTCATCAGCTGCTCGAGCGGATGGCCGAGGACCCGCACCTCCCGCGCCGGTTCGACGTCTTCGTCCTGAGCCCCCGTGCACGACGTCGCCTGCACACCTACGCCACGCCGATCAACGCCCGGCTCGGCAAACTGAGTGGGCTGCGCGAGGGGTACTTCGAGGACCTCGACGACATGCTCACGGTGCCCGAGGACGCCAGATCGGACGTCCAGGCGTTCCGCTTCTGGGCCCCGTACATCGACGTCGCCGCGAGGGCCTCGGGCATCACATGACCAACGTCGTCAAGGAGCGCCTCCGGCGCGCCCGACGCCATCTGGTCCAGCGGCTGAGGCCACGATCCCAGGTCGACGAACTTGTTGCCTCACTCGGTGACCTCGTCGACGCCGGTGCACCCACGGAGTCCGTGGTCGATCGACTTCGCCAGCTCACCGAGATCGCGAGGTTCGACCAGAGCTCGGCGATCGCGGAGGAGACGCTGAGCCGAGTCGTCGGCAGGGGTGACCTGCAGCGGGCCATCGACATCAGCTTCGAACTCGCGGAGTCGGTCGACGGCCGCTACGCCCGCCTCGCTCACGCGACGGCGTTGCGGTGCGGAGACGTCGATGCGGCGGAGGCGGCCGCCTCGCTCGCCGACGCACAGCCGTGGATGACTGACCGACTGCGCACGCGCTTCGCCGTGCAGCGCAGTCTCGCCACCTTCGACCTCCCGTCGGCGCTCCGGCTGCTCGCCGAGCTGCCGCGGCCCTTGGACCCGCTCGACAGCCGCCTCTACCTGCAAGCGCTGGAGGCGGTGGGACGCTTCGAGGACGTGCTCACCTTCGTCCGCTCGGGCGACCACGAGCTCGATCCGACGACCTCGACCCTGCACGAGGCCGACGCCCTCCGCTGGTTGGGCCGTGCCGACGAGGCCGCGGCGCTCGTCATCCAGCTCGCCGCGAGGGACGTCCAGGACGGGCGTGTCCTCGCCAGGATGCGAGATTGGGGCCTCACCGACGACGGCGAGTCCGGACTCGCCGGGAGACTCCGCGAGCTGGAGCGTCAGGCGACCACGCCGGAGGAGCTCGCCACGGTGCTCGGCCGGTTCTACGAGCTCGATCTGATGACCGACGCCGACCGCCTCGCGCACGACCTCGAGGCCGGGTCAAACGACGCGAACGGTGCCGGGCTCGCGCCGGACACGAGGCTGCTCCTGGCGCGATACCACGGTGCGATCGGAGAGTTCGACCGCGCGGTGGTGCTGCTCGACAGCCTGATGAGCTCGCCGCAACAGACCGAAGCGCAGAAGCTGCGGGCGCGCATCGAGCTCGAGACGGGCGACGTCACCGGTGCCCTCGCGACCAGCAGCGCGTGCCCGCGTCCGTACGGTTTCATGGACGAGGTGAGCTTCTCGGCGCTGATGAAGCTGCGCCGTTACGCCGAGGCCTTCAAGCTCGTCCCGAATCCGAAGGAGTGGAAGCCGTTCGTCGCCGCCTACAGCGACCGTGCCGAGGTCGACGGCACCGATCTCCCCTCCGTCGGGTCCCGCTTCGTGATCGCGCAGGGCGGACCGGGGGACGGGGTCCGGTTCGCCGCCACGTACCCGACGCTGCGGCGGCGATCCGACGAACTGGTCGTCACGTGCGATCCGCGCCTGGTGACGCTGCTCGAGCGGTCCTTTCCCGACGTCGAGTTCGTGCCGGTCGAGCGCTTCACCACCCGCCGGCCGGGTGGCTGCGGACCGGGGTCGCCACCGCGCTCCGGCGACGTGCTCTACGAGTGGATGACCGCCCAGGCCACGGAGCGTGCCCGGCGGTGCGACCGGGTGGTGCTCGAACGGTCGCTCTATCCGCTGACCCTCGATGCTGACGGCGGCGCCCCGTACGCGGCGTACCTCCAGCCCCGAGCCGACCTCGTCGAGGCGTGCGCGCGGCGATGGCCGGACGGCCGTCGGCGAATAGGGGTCGTGTGGCGGAGCGAGCTCCGCGGACCACACCGGATCGCTGAGTATGTCTCAGCGGCCGATGTGGCGAGCCTGTTCGGGCCCGACGACTCGGTGGTCTGCCTCCAGCACGACGCGACCACGGAGGAGCGGGACCAACTCACACGGCTCGGCGTGCGAGACATCGAGTTCGTCGACGACATCGACCTGCGCAACGACTTCGAGACGACGGCAGCCTTCCTCGCGACCTTCGACCTCGTCGTCGGGGTCGGCACGACGATGATCGAGCTGAGCGGCGCCGTCGGCACGAGAACCGTGCTCCTCCAACCGACGCAACTGGGCGCATGGCGGGCGATCGACGGGGGCGGCCAGGACTTCTGGCACCGGTCGATGCTGGTGGTGGTCGCCGAGCCCGCACAGCGAGCGCGAGGCGTTCCTCGAAACGGGCCCGGGACCACCTGCGCCGAGAGCTCATCGGCCCCACGTGAGAGCACCTCCGCTAGCCTTTCGCGGTCCCCCCGGCCTGAGAACACACTTATGACGCATTCCTTCCCCCTGGACGACAAGACCGTACTGATCACCGGTGGTACCGGCTCCTTCGGCCAGCGCTTCGCCACGACCGTCCTCGAACGCTGCTCGCCGCAGAAGGTGATCATCTACAGCCGCGACGAGCTCAAGCAGTTCGAGATGCAGAATCGGCCGCCGTTCGCCGAGCGTCACGACGTGATGCGCTGGTTCATCGGCGACGTGCGCGACGAGGCGCGCCTGCGCCGGGCCATGGAGGGCGTCGACGTCGTCATCCACGCGGCCGCGCTGAAGCAGGTGCCGGCCGCCGAGTACAACCCGCTCGAGGCCGTGAAGACGAACGTGATGGGCGCCGAGAACGTGATCAGCGCGTCGATCGATACTGGGGTGTCCCGGGTCGTCGCGCTGAGCACGGACAAGGCCGCCGCACCGATCAACCTCTACGGCGCGACGAAGCTGGTGTCGGACAAGCTCTTCGCCGCGGCGAACAACTTCCGCGGGAAGCACGACATCCGGTTCTCGGTGGTGCGCTACGGCAACGTCCTGGGGTCGCGAGGATCGGTGATCCCGTTCTTCCTCAGCCGAGCCCCAACCGGCGTGATGCCGATCACCGACGAGCGGATGACCCGGTTCAACATCACGCTGCAGGAAGGGGTCGACTTCGTGCTCGCCTGCCTGGACCGGATGTGGGGTGGTGAGATCTTCGTCCCGAAGATCCCTTCCTACCGGATCCTCGACGTGGCCCAGGCGGTGGCGCCCGACGCCGAGGTCAAGCTGGTCGGCATCAGACCCGGCGAGAAGCTGCACGAACAGATGATCACGAGCACCGACTCGTTCAACACCGTCGAGTTCGACGACTACTACGTGATCCTGCCGTCGGCACCGGTGTGGAACACGGACGAGTTCCGCGAGAGCAGTGGGCCCGAACCGGGCAAGCGGTGTCAACCCGACTTCAGCTACGACAGCGCAACGAACCGGCACTTCCTCACCGTCGAAGAGCTGCGCCACCTGATCGCGACCGAGCTGGCGTGACCGCGCCCACACGAGTGTGATCCCCTACGGCCGGCAGACGGTCGGCGACGACGACGTGGCCGCCGTCGTCGAGGTACTCCGAGGTGACTGGCTGACCCAAGGGCCGACCATCCAGCGGTTCGAGGAGGCACTCGCCGAGGTGGTCGACGCGCGCCACGCTGTCGCCTTCACCTCCGGCACGGCCGCGCTGCACGGCGCCACGGCCGCGGCCGGTCTCGGTCCGGGCGACGTGGTGGTGACCTCACCGCTCACGTTCATGGCCAGCGCCAACTGCGCCCGCTACGTCGGTGCCTCGCCGGCGCTCGTCGACATCGACCCGGCCACGTGGAACCTCGACGTCGCCGCGGTCGACCCCGACGTCGCGGCCGTCGTCCCGGTCGACTTCGCGGGGCTGCCGGTCGACCTGGCTCAGCTGCGTCCCGGCCGGCGCATCGTCATCGAAGACGCCGCCCATTCCCTCGGGGCGACGACGCCCGACGGCCCTGTCGGCAACTGCGCCCGCAGCGACATGTGCTGCTTCTCGCTGCACCCGGTAAAGCCGATCACGACCGCCGAAGGCGGTGTCGTCACGACCAACGACGACGAGCTCGCCGAGCGGCTGCGCCGGTTCCGCACTCACGACATCGTGCGGGTACCCGAGCGTGGGGGCTGGTACTACGAGATCGCCGAGCTGGCCTTCAACTACCGGATCACCGACATCCAGGCCGCGCTCGGGCTCTCGCAACTGGGCAAGCTGGCTCGATTCGTCGAGCGGCGCAACGAGATCGCCTCCCGCTACCGGGCGCTGCTCGCCGACCTCCCCGTTGGCCTGCCTCCGGCCGCACCCGACGGCTTCACCCACAGCTACCACCTGTTCCCGGTGCTCGTGGAGCGACGGCGCGAGGTCTTCGACGGCCTGCGCGCCGCCGGCATCGCGACCCAGGTCCACTACGTCCCGATCCACCACCACCCGATCAGCGTCGACATCGGGCTCAAGCCGGGCGACATGCCGGCGTGCGACCAGGTCTACGAACGGATCCTCAGCCTGCCCGTCTATCCCACGCTCACGGATGCCGACCAGGACTACGTGGTCGAAACACTGAAGCGGCTCGTCTGAGCACGACGCGTTCTTGGACGCTCCCGGACTCGCTGCCGCTAAGGTCCGCCCGCATGTCGACAGATGGCTTTCTGCACCGGTCCTACGTCAACCACAGCGGCAAGCTGATTCACAAGTGGCCTCATTATCTCGATATCTACGAGGAGCACTTCCATCGTTATCGGAACACCGACGTCCGATTCCTGGAGATTGGGGTCGGACGCGGAGGCAGCCAGGAGCTGTGGCGGGAATATTTCGGTCCAGACGCCCACATTCTTTGCTTGGACATCGAGGATCTCTCAGCTCGTGTCGACCCCCAGGTTTCGACGTTCTACCAAGGCGATCAGACTGACCCAGCCGTCCTCCAGCGCATCCTCGACGAGCACGGTCCGCTCGACATCGTCGTGGACGATGGGAGCCACATCAGCCGGCACATCATCGGGTCGTTTGAGTATCTATATCCGCGCATGGCGCCGGACGGTGTCTACGTCGTCGAGGATCTCCATGCGTGTTACAACGCATCCCACGAAGGTGGATACAGACGTGAAGGTACGTTCATTGAGTACGCGAAGGACCTACTGGATCGGATCAACTTCGTCTACATCAAGGAACTGGACAGGAACGACGCCTTCGGTCGCTCGACTCATGGGATCCACATCTATGACTCGATGATTGTTCTCGAGCGCCGTCCCAAGCCGCACCCTCAGTGGCTGATCGCGGGCGGCTACGGCACCCTCGGGGACTACGCGTTCCAGCCTCGTCCGCCGGTCAGGGGCTGACCTGAGGCCTCGTCGACCGACCGGCGTGTCGATCAGCGCCGGCAGGACTATGTCGTCGAGACATTGCTCGTCTGAGGCCGCCGACTGAAGCGCATCGCAGTGAAGAACTTCATCGCACTGTCGCTCGCGTTGCTCGGGAAGTCCGACATCGGCCGGCTCGATACCAGTTGCATCCCTCGGGACCCGAAGATCTCGGGGACGTCGTGGGGGAACTGCCGGTGGGAGAATCGATTCCGCGGTTCGATGGCGAGTACCTCATCGGCGACGCGGACCATCTCGTCGAACACGTGCGACTCGTCCGGATGGATGTGCTCGATCACGGCCATCGTGAAGACCAGGTCGAAGCTGCCGGCGGCCAGACGTGGCAACACCTCGCCCGCCGCGCCGACGTGCACGACAACCGACGCGAGCTGCGGATAGGTACGTCGGAGGAGGTCGACCGCGTGCGGGCTGATCTCCACCCCCTCCACCTGCGTGTAGCCATGGTCGTAGAGGTAGGCGAGGTTCCGACCGACGTTGCAGCCCACCTCGAGGATGCGGGCGTCGTGCGGGAGATCGGAGATCAGCTCGAGCAGCGCCGCGCTCCGTCCGACCGGCCCGATGTAGCTGGCCGGGACGTTCCCCTCCGGCTCGGCTTGGCGCCAGAAGTCATGCAACGTGGTCAGCGTGTCCATCCGCCGAAGGTGGAACACAGTCCAATCGCGTAGCGGGCCCGTGACGCCGTGCTCCGCCAGCGAGCTCGTGGCGATGGTCGACATTCCACGCGCCTTGAAGACCTCCTCGACATCGTGCGGGTACTCGTATCGATTCGCCCGAGCCGGAGGTTCGATGAGGAGCAACTGGCGGGCGACCCGAGCCATCTGATCGAAGACCTCAGGTTCGTCGGGGTGGAGGTGCCGCAGCGTGCCCACCGTGAACAGCAGCTCGTACTCGTCCGTGCCGAGCCGAGGCAATACCTCGTTGGCGGCGCCGACGTGGATGGTCGCCTGTTCCAGCTGGGGATACGTCTTTCGCAGGAGGTCCACGGCATGGGCGTTGATCTCGACGCCTTCGACGTTGGTGAAACCGTGATCCGTGAGGAACGCGAGATCCCGCCCCACACCGCTCCCGAGCTCCAATATTCGGGCGTTGGTGCCGACCGACCTCGGGATGAGACGGATCAATGCTCGACTTCGTGCGGAGCGCTTGATCGCGACGGCGGGGTCTTGACCCGGAGGGACAGGTTGCCGCCAGAAAGCGCGTAGCTCCTCGGGCGGCGCCATCGCCGAATCCCGACCCGTGGTTGGCCTCATGACCCGGCGCAGGAGCGCATGCGCACGGTCTCTCGCACTCCGCGCGAGATTCTTGCTGGCGGACGGCAATACGGCCATGGAAGCAACCTACTGAACGCGTACGGGACGCGAGGGTCGTACCGACACGGGTATTGATGTCGCGACTGCCCCGTGGGGCCCGAGGGGAAGCCCCGACCACGCCGCTGTAGAGTCCGGTCGTCAGTAGTCAGCTCGTCGCGTCAACCTGACGCCCGTTCCCCGAGAGTACGGTCTCGATGGACACCAGCAACCATTGGTACGGGCACGCGCACATCCTCGCTCGCTACTGTGGCTTGAACGACGAGAGCCCGCCCACGATCTGGGGCGTCGTCCAGCACGGATGGAACGTGATGCACGGGCTCGGCCCTGGTCACGACCCCCCCTACGGCTTCCCGAAGTTCGTCTGGTCGGACGTTTGCGTTCGTCGTGGCCACGCGATCGGCTGGCGCGACTACTACGTGATCGGTGCCCCCTGGGCCTACCTGCTCACCCAGTATCCAGAGCCGCCGCCGGCGAGCGAGCGCGAAGGGACGATCTTCTACCCGTTCCATCGGTGGGACAGCTCGACCGTCGAGGGCGACCACGGCCAGCTCATCCGGGAGATCCAGGCCACGGAACCCGGCCCCGTGACCATCTGCCTCTATTTCCTCGAGTACGACATGGCCGCGATCCGCCTCGCCTACGAAGAGGTCGGATTCCGCGTCATCTGCCATGGTCGACGCGGTCTGTACCGCCGAGGAACCGATCCACAGTTCCTCCACCGCCAGTACGCCGAGCTGACAACGCATCGGCGGGTGGCGTCGAACCGACTGACAACGGCGATCTTCTACGGGGCTTCGGTCGGATGCGAGACCGCCGTGTACGGGGATCCGATGACGTACGTCGAAGTGAAGCCGGGGATCGGTCAAGTAACGGACTGGAATGAAGCCGTGCGACGGACGTTCCCCGAGCTGCACGGGACACAGACCGACGCCGACGCCGCGCGCGCTCATGCGCGACGGGAGCTCGGACTCGACCGGCTCGCCTCACCCGAAGAGCTGCGGATGGTCCTCGGATGGGGGTCGGGGTGACCCAGCAGTCGGAACGACGGCTGGTGCACGTGGCCAGCGGGGCGATGGAGGGATGGTCCGACTTCGGTCGATCGATCCCACCGACCGGTGGACCCGCCCTCCGCTATCTGGTCGGACAGGTCACCGCGGGTGCGGAACACACGCTCGTCGTCGGCGTGCATGAGTGGGAGCTCGTGGACGTCGTGGTTGCTCACGCCGACCGGACCACCATCCTGCTCCGTGGCGGCATCGACGCCCACGCCGCTGCACAGCGCTACCAAGAGACCCCGGTCAGCGTCATCTGCGGCGACGTTTCGGGGCTCGTCCTCGACACGAGCGCCGACGTCCTCATCGCCGTCGATGGGCTGGAGCGGACGATCTCACTCGAGATCGACAGTCCGACGTGGCTGAGCGTCTACGCACGACTCGGCGACGTCCTCGCACCGTCGGCCAGGCTGGCCCTCTCTGTCGACAACCCGCTCTCGATCCTGGAGCTCGGGGCGACGCCGAACCGTGGCGCGACCGACGACGACTCGGCGTGGCGGCCGTTCGAGTTGCGCGACGGCACGCGACCACGATCGTTCCGCGAGCTCGAGGATCTCGTCCAGACGCGCGACTCGATGATCTGGACGCTGCATCCCTCCCCTCGACGGCCGTCGCTCCTCGCCCATCCGGGACCGATCCCGGGGGCCCTCCTCGTGGCCCACAGTGCCTCGTCGGGGCTGAAGGTCGATCCGCAAGTCGTCCTGCGCGAGGCGCTCGTCGCTGGGGTCGCGGACCAGCTCGCCGGAGGCTGGTTGGTGACCCGCGGTGTGCCGGCCACAGCGCCCGTGCTGGGCTTGGTGGCGGACATGGCACACGGCGTGTCTGAGGTGATTCGGTCGGAGGACGGGTTCGAGCGTCGGCTGGTCGCGTCCGGACCAGTGGTCACAGCCCCCGAGGGCTGGGCGATCGACCCGTCCGCGGCACAGGTGCGCCTCGGCGACGAAGAGGTACTCGAAACCGTGCTCCTCGAGGCGTGCGGCCGACGGGACCATGGCGCGCTTCGCGAGCTCATCGTTCGTACCGCCGAATCGCTGCGCGCGATGACGCCGGCGGAGCTGGGTGTAATCGCCGCGGCGACTGTCGACACCGTGCTCGTGCGCAGCGACGGATCGTTGGCAGCCCTCGACGCGACGTGGAGCTACACCCTGCCGGTCTCGGCGGACGGCATCGCTGTTCAGCTCTTCGACGAGTTCGCGGAGCGACTCTTCGGCCTTGGTTGGCGCCACCCGTGGCCGGCTGCCGCCGACTCGACCGAGGTGGGTCTCCTGATGTCTGCGATGGCCGGCATCACGGCGGATCGCGCGACGGCCGTTCAACACCGACAGCGCCGACTGATGGTCGAGTCGGCGCGGGCCCGACGCCGTGAGCCCGCGCCCGCGTATGCCCATGACGCCCTCGCGCTGCGCACGGGTGTGGACCTTGCTCTCCGGTCGAAGATCCGCTGGTTCGAGCGCGCGCTCACGGACCGTGACGCCGAGGTCGCCCGCCTTCGGCGCGTCACGAGCGATGGTGTTCAGGCTGAGCAGCGGTCGCACATCAACCGTCTCGAGGGCGAGCTCGCCACGATCCGATCGTCCACATCCCTTCGGGTCGGCCGGGCCATCACCAGGCCGATGCGGTCACTTCGCGCCAGGTTCTCCAGCTCGCGCCGGAGGCCACGAGCGGCTCCCCAACTCGATCGCGACGCTCCGGGCGAGCTTCCGCCGTGATGTCCGTTGCGCCCAGACCAATGACGGTCGATGACATCCCAGGGTGGTTCCCGACGCTCGACCAACACCTGTTCGCAGTCGTCCTCGGTGAACAGGCAGCCGGCCCGCTCGGGACACTCGTCGAGCTCGGCACCTACCTGGGCAAGAGCGCGGTGGTCATCGGCCGGTACCGGCGAGCGAGCGAGCGATTCGTGGTTGTCGACCTGTTCGAGAACACGGATCTTCTCGATCGCGACGGTGTGGATGCGGCCAATCGACTCGAGCACCAAACGTTCTACAGCGCGCTCACCCGACGGAAGTTCGAGGAGAACTACCTCGCCATCGAGACCCCACTCCCGGAGGTCATCGAGGGGCGCAGCTCCGAGGTCAACGGCTATGTCGACGTCGGCTCAGCGCGCTTCGTCCACGTCGACGCGTCCCACCTCTACACGAACGTCAAGTCCGACATCGAATCGGCCAAGCGCATGCTCCGCCCTGGCGGGATCGCTGTCATCGACGACTTCCGTACCGAGCACGCCCCCGGTGTCGCCGCCGCCGTGTGGGAAGCGGTGGCGACCACTGGGCTCATTCCCGTCGCGCTCAGTGCGCAGAAGTTCTACGGGGTGTTCGACGAGCCCGGACCCGTCGCCCTGGCCATCAGGGAGTGGGCGGCATCGAACGAGCATTGCGTGCTCGAGGAGCACCAGGTCCTCGGCCACCAAGTGCTCCGCCTCAAGCACACCGGCGCCACTCACGCGGCTCGCGAGGTGAGCCACAGCCCGGCCGATCTCGAGCTGATGGTTCATCGCCGTGACGATCAGTTGCGCTACCGCGGCCAGCGGATCGTGGCCCTCCGTCACCAGCTGCGCAAGGAACGCGGTGCCCACCAACGGACCAGGTCCGACCTGGACCGTCTACGCAACTCACTCGAGGTCAGGATCGCCACCAAGGTGCGGAGGCTTGTTCGCGTCCTCCGGCCGAGGCACTTCGCCCGCGTCGTGAAGCGCCGGCTGGAGCACCTACGGGGGCGTCCTCGGCGCACCACGTAGCGGAAGGCGGTCAACCCGGCACGCGCAGCCGGACGGCCAGCACCTCGTCCTCCGCCTCGACGGAGCACTGACCACGAATCTCACCCGCCTCGATCGGAAGCTCACAGGCGAGGAACTCGTCGACCCGAACTGCGGTGGCTGACCCGTCTTCGAAGACGTGAAAGAGCTTCCACGTCGTGGTGCCCGATTCATCAGGCACGACTGCCTGCAGTCGCCGGAGATCGGTCTCCGCACCCCAACGACCCTCGCCGATGTGCCGTTCACAGCCGACATCGACGTGATCATCCGAGCCGGCGACGAAGCGCCTCCAAACGATCGCCTGCGGGCCATCGAGCCACCACAGCGGGCCAGCGACCACGAGTCGGCGAGACGACCGGGCCTGGGTGAGGTCGACCTGGTCGGCGACCGCGCGGAGCGGGGACTCGTGAACGACGACCAGGTTCCCGGGTGATCTCGTCACGGTCACCAGCCGGGACTCATACCTCGCGCTGACGGACTGGTCGAGTCCGGTCATCACGACGTGATCCTCCTCATCGCCGGCGACCAATCGCAACACCGACGTCGAACGTTGCGGCGAGGGCGTCGTCGCGCCCGGTGGGATCGACGATCTGCTTGACCGGCAGGCGTCCCGTGAACGTCGTGGAGTCGCCACGCTCCTGCAGCTCGGTGGTGACGCGAAGCCGTTCACCGGACCACGGCCGATCGAGCACCAGCTGCGCTTCACGCAGCGCGGCTGGGTGGCAACCGGTCACTCGCAGCTCACCGTCGACCAGTGCGGCCGAGAGCAGATGTACTGGGTGCTCGACACGGTTCAGAACGACCGCCCCACCCCCGTCCTGCGAGGGCTGCAGCCACGTATCTGCACTGACCCAGCGCCCGACCGGGTATCTGGAGCTACCAGCGCGAGATGCGCGGCAGCAGTCCGGTTCGTCGAACTCGACCGTTCTGGAGCGCGACTTCGAGGCGCAGGCGGGGCCCTTCGGGTGCGAGGTCGCGAAGCACGGTCTCGTCGATGCGCACCTCGAAACCAACCAAGCCCTCATCGCCGTGAGAGTCGACGGTCTTGAAGCGCACCACGTCACAGTCTCTTTCACCGCCGTCGCCGACAAGGCTGACCGTGAGTCGCGAGCGGCCGTTGGTGCGACGATGCCGTATCTCCGCCGTGCCGCGAACGACGAGCGCCGAGCCGGACCATCGAATCTCGGTGGCTCTGGCATGCAGGGCGAAGTCCTGATCGGCCACGCGGTAGAGACTCCGGGGCGCGCGCCGAGGGCGTTCGTCCAGGCCGGGATATTCGTTCTCGTAACACCAGCGGCCGAACCAGCGGGCCCGTGCGCGCGCACCTCCGGCAAGCCCTCCCTCATGGCGAAACGAGGCGAGAGATCGAAGGAACTCGACGTCACCGGCCTCGAGCGCATGCAGCTGAATTCGATCGAACCGCGACCTGTCGTTCACCACGCCCGGAAGCAGGCGACGACTCAGCCGCCGGCCGAGCTCGACGAGCAACTGCTCCTCCTGCGGCGGGACCGTCCGGAACGCCTGCAGCAGCGCCACCAAGTCGACGTTGGCGAAGTGCCGCTGCACCCGCCGTCGAATGAGCGGAGTTCGGTCGCCGAGGAAATCGAGCACCATCTCGGCCGAGGTCACTCGGTCCACGAGGTTCGAATACTCGTACACCTGCTGAGTGATCGACTCCCCCGACTCCCGTTCCCGCCACAAGTACACGGGGGCCGACAGGCAGTCAACAGTGATCGCGTCCAGGTGGGCGCGCAAGGTGACGGGGTAGTCCTCGTACAGCATCGCGGGAAATTGGTAGTCGTGCTCATCCCAGAACGAACGGCGATAGACCTTGTTCCAGACCATCCGATCGAGGGCGAGTTCGGGAAACTCCAGTACGTGGGTCGCCAGACGGTCGGTGGCAAAGGGAATTCGGTGGACCCATGACTCCCTCACGCCGGAACTGTTGAACCGCCGGGCATTGCCGGCCGCGAACGACGAGCCCGTCCGATCCAGGGTCCGGACCATGAGCTCGTAGGCGTGCCGCGCAACCAGGTCGTCGCTGTCGACGAAGGTGATGAACTCGCCGACACTGTGCAGGATGCCGGTGTTCCTCGCCGGGCCGAGTCCCTGATTGTGCTGAGTCACGATGCGGAAGCGAGGGTCGCGTTTCACGTACTGCCGGACGATCGTGGCGCTGTCGTCGGTTGATCCGTCATCGACGAGCACGACCTCGAAGTCCTCGAACGTCTGCCGGGCGATGGATTCGAGACAATCGCCGACGTAGGCCTGCACGTTGTAGAACGGCACGACGATGCTCAGTCGCGGAACATGCATACGTTGCGCTACCGCCCCGAGACAGGAAGTCGAGAACCGGCACCAGCCGCCACTTCGACGAGCGTCCACGCGACGTCCCGCGTCCGACTGCCACGCCCCAACCTACGCACGTACCGCGTGAACCGAGAGTCTGTCACAGCGTCCACGTCGCGATCGCCGGTCGTACGTGCGAAGGCAGAAGGCGGAGGGCGTCGTCACGGAGCTCCGGCCAGTCGTCCCGATGCAGGCCATAGAGGTGGAGGTCGAGCTCCTGCCCGTCCGCCCGGCGCACGTGCCTCCGCAGTACGCCCTCCACCGGGATCTTGAGGCGGCGGTGGATCGCCAGCATGTTGGCGTTGATGCTCAGCACGCCGGCCGTCATTCTGCGCAGTCCGAGCTGGCGGAACCCGTAGCCGAGACCGAGCAGCGGTAGCGACGCCCCCACCCCTGGTGGTACCTCGACCTCGCCCAAGTAGCAGCCCCACGAACTGACGCCCTGCGCGAGGTCGAGCTGTTCGATCTGAACGAGCCCGACGGGCCGGTCACTCCACTCGACGACACGGAACTGCTCGCTGCGCTCGCCGACGGCGCGGTCGAACCAGGCTGAGTGGCGGTCCTCGGGGATCAGTTCGTCACTCACCGACACCCTTCTGATCCGGTCGCCGTTGCGCCACGCATGCAGCCGCCAACGGTCCTCCTCGACGAGCGGACGCAGCCGGAGTGGCGAGCTCATGCGGTCGAACCGGCGTCGACGGTCAGGACCGTACCGGTCACGGCTGCGCCGGCCGGACTGAGCAGGTACTCGACGGCGGCGGCGACCTCCGGAGGGTCGACGAAACGACCCAGTGCCGAGCGCTTCTTGATCCGGTCGAGGTGCTCGGCACCCAGCGACGCGTTCATGCCGGTCTCGACGAATCCCGGCGCCACCGCGTTGACGGTGACGTTCCGCGGGCCGACGTCCCGAGCCAGCGAGCGGGTGAAGCCCTCCATCGCCGCCTTCGTCGCGCCGTACGCGGCGAGCCCTCGGAATCCGGTCCGGGCGACGATCGAGGAGACGTTGACGATGCGCCCTCTCCGTTCATTGATCATGTGCCGGACGACGTACTTCGTGAGCACGATCGGAGACGTCACGTTGACCCGAACGAGCTCCTCGATCTCGGCGTTGTGCATCGTCGGTAGCAAGCCGTCGGTTCCGATGGCGGCGTTGTTGACGAGGGCATACGGCTTGCCGAACTGGTGCACGACGTCGGCTACGAGGTCGGCGATGGCCGCCACGTCACCGAGGTCGAAGACAACGTGGGAGTAGCACTCGTCGGCAACGCCGAGATCGCCCGGAGCCACGGGGCGACGGGCGATGCCGACGACGTGGTAGCCGGCGAGGCCGAGGCGGGCGGCGCACGCCGAGCCGAGGCCCCCCGAGGTACCCGTGATCACGACCACGTCAGTTCGCTCGCTTCGCTCGCTCACGTCCGGATCGCCTTCCCCGTCTCCGAGAGGTCCAGTGCCGCCACGGTCTCGATCGTCGCGGGAACGTAGGCGCGGGGAGCAGTCGATCTCATCCAGGTTCGGAGACGCTTGGGGAGATCGCCCGCGACGCTCCCGTCGGCCGGCACGACCCGGGCCGTCAGGATCTGGCCGCTGAAGGGATTCGGCTTCGACGCCACCGCGGCATCGGCGACGTCAGGATGACTGCGGAGTAGCCGCTCGACCTCCTCGGGCCAGACGTTCACCCCGCCGACGTTGACGACGCCGGTCACGCGACCCTTGAACATCACGCGGTCTCCGACGACCTCGACGATGTCGTCCGTCGACACGAACCCGTCGCCACCGGCCCCACCCGCGGCCGGACTGTGGACGTGGAGGATCCCGTCGCGGATGTCGAGCCGGATGCCGCGTGGCGGCTCGGTCAGGTAGGCGAGCGGGAAGCCGGCGCGCCCGTCGGACACGGAGAACGCGGCCCCGGTCTCGGTCGCCGCGAACACGTGGCTGATCCGTGCGTCGGGATACCGGTGGGCAAGGGCGTCGAGAACCTGTTGATCGGCGATCTCCCCGCCGAGTGTGATCTGGCGGAGCGACCAGTGCCGAGCTCCCGGGAGCTGCAGGATCAGCCGCCAGACCGTCGGGGTCGCGGACAGAGCGTCGACTCCGTTGCGCACGAGCGCCTCGACGCGCACGGCGATCGTCGCCGTCAGATCGGGAGCGACGACGGTCGTTCGAGTGGCGAGCGCCTGATGGAGCACCTGCAGCCCCGCCATCCGGTTGGCGTCGTAGAGCAGCCCCCAGGTCAACCGGGCAGCGGCCGGTGTCCGGACGACCGTCCTCGTCAACGAGGCTCTCGTGTGGGCGATCGGCTTCGGGACACCGGTCGTTCCTGACGTGTAGACGAACCAGCGGGTCTCGAGTCCGATCGGCTCAGGCGCGGTCGGCGTCGTCTCGGTCTCCGCCGAGGGCGAGGCGTCGATGAGACGCACACGATCCGGGAGCGCGCCGGCCGCCATTCGCAGCGGCAACAGGTGTACCTCGGTGCACCATCCCTCGAGCGCCACGAGCGCGGCCGCGACGACCCCCGCGTCACTCGTCTGGAGCGCGACGGCCGTCCCGGCCTCGGCCACGCGACGCAGCCCGAACGCGTCTCGCGCGAGATCGTCGTAGCTCCACGTCCCGGACCCCGAGACGATCGCGATCGATCCTGACTCCCCCTCCGACGGGCCGGACGTCGTCATGGCTCCTGTGCCGCGGCCGGAGCATGTTGCCGGTACACGTCGACGAACTCCGCCAGCGTGACCGGGTACACCGGCTCCGTCATCAGCGTGAACGGGTCGTAGCCGAGCGAGTCCTCGAGGCGGGTGACGAGCACGGCGAACCCGAGACTGTCGAGACCGGTCTCGAGCAGAACGCTCTCATCGGTCAGCGACGGCACGGGCAGGTCGTCTTCTTCCAGGAGCTCCTGGATCAGGCCGACGATGACGTCTCGAACATCCGCCATCAGGTCCATCCACCTCGTCGTGCCCAGCCTGGGCGCAATCGTCTCCTCACCGCTCGGAGAAGCTATCGAGTCAGATACGGCGCATGACGAGCAGCTCCGCCTGCGGCGGGGCTGCGGGCCGGCCGAGCCTGGCGACGGTCTCGTAACCACGCTCGGCGAACGTGTCGCTGATGAAGGCGGAGATGACCTGTTGCTCGACGCCGATGGCCGAGTTGGCCTTGAGCGGCTTACCCGCCCGTGAGTTGAGCGACACCACCGTGCGCGTGCCGAGCCTGGCGATCTGGTCGGCGTAGTTGGCGACGACGTGGGGTTCCATCTCCTGGAACGAGAAGGCGTTGATGCACAGGTCAGGGGCGCCGCCGATCAGCGGTAGCTGCCACGACGAGAACGATCCCGAGTCGCGCCCTTCTCCGAGCTCGAAGCCGCCGTCGCGCGCGAGGTCCCGGTGCGATCGGATGGTTCGCTGCGGGAAGCACTCCGACAGGTAGTAGTGCGTCACCACCGAGAGCGGTGGGATGTCGACGTTCACGTACTGGATGCTCGGATCATTGGCGAGCAGGATCTCGCCGAGCACTCCGAACCCGCCACCGATCTCGAGTACGGAGTGGAGCTCGTGATCGAGATGGCGGGAGAGGCCGGCGAGGATCTTGAGGTAGTTCAGGTAGGGCTTGCCGAACGACGGCCCGTCGGGACCGAAGGGCTGGTAGCGCTGAGGGAGCTGACCGACGTCGCTCTCCCCGTGCGCGGTCACGTCGATCGGCAGCGCGTCCGCGTCGAGCATGGCGAGCACGATGTCGACGTCGTGGTGGTTCTCGGTCGCTCCGACGAGATGGCTCCGGAGCCACGTCTCCGATGCGTGGGGGTTCACCTCTCGGATCAGCGGGACGACCTTGTCGAGCATCGCGTAGCTGAAGCCGGCGCCGTAGCGGGGGTAGAAGAAGAAGCTGGCTGAGGGCCAGGTCTTGAAGCGCTCCAACCCCAGCCGCTCCATGTCGCCGAGCAACGCCTCCAGCCCCGGCTGCCAGAAGCTCGTCGGCTTGTAGAGGGGGTCCGCGGCGTCGAGATCTTCCAGCGTGCTGGCGAGGATGGTGCGCCAGGGCTCTTGCATCCGGCCGAAGCTAACCGCGGCGACCGATCGAAACGCCCCCGTGTGTACCCTAGACACCTCGTATGTCGACCGATATCGCGAGCGTCACCCAGTCAGGCTTCTTGTTCGGCGAGCGCCGCGTCGGCGGCGACGCGCCGGTGTTCTGCATCGCCGAGCTCTCCGGAAACCACAACGGCAGCCGCGAACGGGCGCTCGAGATGCTGCACGCGGCCGCTGACTCCGGCGCCGACGCGATCAAGGTCCAGACGTACACCGCCGACACGATCACCCTCGACAGCGACGCGCCGGACTTCCAGGCGACCGGCCTGTGGGCCGGGCGCACCCTGCACGACCTCTACGCCGAGGCGTCGATGCCCTGGGAGTGGCAGATCGACCTGGCCAAGGCGGCCGCCGACCGCGGCGTGCAGTTCTTCAGCTCGGTGTTCGACGAGACGGCCGTCGACTTCCTCGAGTCGATCGGCGTCGCCGCCTACAAGATCGCCTCCTTCGAGCTCGTCGACGTCGGCCTGATCGCCGCGGCGGCGCGGACGGGCAAGCCGCTGATCATCTCGACCGGGATGGGCACGCTGGCCGAGATCGAGGAAGCGGTGTCGGTCGCCCGCGCCGAAGGGTCGGGCGAGATCGCTCTGCTCGCATGCACCAGCGCCTACCCGGCCCCGGCCAGCGCCGCCCATCTGCAGAAGGTCCCGCACCTGGCGGACACCTTCGGGGTCGTCGCCGGGATCTCGGACCACACGATCGGCAACGAGGTGCCGATCGCCGCCACCGCGCTCGGGGCGAAGGTGATCGAGAAGCACTTCACGCTGCGCCGGGCCGACGGTGGGGTCGACAGCGCGTTTTCGCTGGAGCCGGAGGAGTTCGCCGAGATGGTCCGATCGGTGCGCACCACCGAACAGGCCGTGGCAGGGGTGCACTACGGGGTCACCGAGGCGGACGAGGGCAACCGGAAGTACCGCCGGTCGCTGTTCGTCGCCCGGCCCGTCGAGGCCGGCGCCGTCATCGGGCCGCAGGACGTGCGCTCGGTCCGTCCGGCGACGGGGCTGCACCCTCGCCACCTCGCGGACATCGTCGGGCGCACGGCGAGTCGCGCTCTGACGCCGGGCTCGCCGGTGACGTGGGACATGCTCGCCGCCGACGACTGATCGCCGGGACCTTCAGTGACCTCACCGCGGGTCGTCCTGCGGGTCGATGCTGACGCCACCATCGGCGTCGGTCATGCGATGCGGTCGATCACGCTCGGTGCGGCGCTCGCCGCCCGGCGGTTCGACGTTCGGCTCGTGTCCGTGGCCATCCCGGACCCGCTGGCGGCGCGGGCGACCGCGGCAGGGATCACCGTCGAGCTCACGGACGAGCCGTCCGTCATGGATCGGATCACCGACCTGGAGCCGTCCCTGGTCGTCGTGGACGGCTATCACCTTGCGCCGCTGCTCGGTGAGCTGGAAGCCCGGGCGATCAGCCACGCCGTGATCGACGACAACCACGAGTTGCCGATCGGCGGCGCCGCCCTCGTACTCAACCAGAACCTGCACGCGACCACCGCCCTGTACCCAGACGTGCGCCCCGATCAGCAGCTGCTCCTGGGATCCCGATACGTACTGCTCCGACCGGACGTGGCCCGGGTCCGCCGCCGACCACCGCGAGCGGTGGCGAACCGAGTGCTCGTGGCCCTCGGCGGAGCGGACCCGATCGGACTCACCGGTCCGCTCGCGGCCGGGCTGGTGGACCAGCCGGCGTTCGAGGTCGCCATAGCCGTCGGATCGGCCAACCCTCGGCGCGACGAACTGCGCTCGCTGGCGTCCCGCCACCACGGACGGGTTCGGGTCGACGCAGGGGACCTCGTCGACAGCTACCGGTGGGCGGACGTCGCCGTCATCGGCGCCGGCACCACGATGTGGGAGACCGGCTACCTCGGTCTGCCGGCGCTGGCCGTGATCGTCGCCGACAACCAGTGGGCAGGTGGCCGTGCCGCCGCGGAGCACGGACTGGTCGAGGCCATCGACGGGCGTCGAGATCTCGCCGTTGCCGCGCTCCTCGAACGGTGCAAGCACATGACGTCCGACGTCGAACGGCGGCGGGCGATGTCGAGCGCCGGCCGCGGCCTGTTCGACCGCAACGGCGCGAATCGGGTGGCCGCCGCGATCGAGTCACTGACGAAACGCCCTCGCGGAGGACGACAAATGTAGGTTACGTGCCGGTGGCCTACGAGCGAACAACGGGTGAACTGTGCGTCTCGCGGTCGTTCGTGATCCTCGGGTTGAGCGGACTTGCGGTGACGCAGCCGTTGCTCGACCTGTTCGGGAGGAATCCCCAGTTCTTCATCGCGGGGAACTACAGCCGGGCCCAGATCATCCTCTTCGCCGTACTGATCGCACTCGTTCCAGCGCTGGTGGGCATCTGCCTGACGTCCGTGGCCACGGTGCTGAACCGACGCGCGGGCACCGTCGTGTTCGCCATCGTGACGGCTCTGCTGGGGGCCGCGTTCCTGCTCGCGTTGCTCCGCACGCTCGAGGTCGACTCGGTCGCGCTCGTGTTCACACTCGCCCTCGCCGGTGGGGTCGGAATCGCAGTGTTGATCGCTCGGGCGCGCGGCGTGCGCCTGTTGGTCTCATACCTCGCTGTGGCGAACCTGCTGTTCGTGGGATCGTTCCTGTTCTTCAGCCCGACATCTGACCTCCTCGCCGGAGGGGGCGAGACGAGCGACGAGCTGGGGGTGATCGAGGTCCCACCAGTCGAGGGTCCGGTGGTGCTGCTCGTCCTGGATGAGTTCCCGGCCGCGACCATCATGCGTGCCGACGGTTCGCTGAACTCGGACCGTTACCCCGGGTTCGCCGAGCTCGCCAGGGTGAGCACGTGGTTCCGGAATGCCTCCAGCCCGTACAACCGCACTCATCACGCCGTCCCGATGATCCTCACCGGCACCGTCGGGGACGAGGACGACATGCCGACGTACCAGACCAATCCCCGCAACCTGTTCACCCTCCTCGGCGATGACATCCCGGTGCGCCGTTACGAGCCGGTCACCGCGATGTGCCCACCATCGGTGTGCGAGCCGGCTGCGCACCAGCCCCTCACTCAGGCCATCGAGGACGCGTCCGTCGTCTATGGCCACCGCGTGTTGCCGACCTCGATTCGCGCCGACCTCCCGGCCATCGACACCTCGTGGGGCGACTTCGGGGCGAACGAGAACGAGGCTGGCACCCGCGTGGTCAGCGAGGTCGAGGACGAGTCCGATCCGAGCATCTCGATGTTCGACGGCGCGTCCGATGTCCATCCGTTCGAGCGGGCACTGACCAAGTTCCGGCACCTCAGAGAGACGGACGAGGGCAGCGTTCGCGGCCAGGCCGCCGTCATGGCTGAGGAAACCACGGCGATCGACGGGTCACCCGGTCTGCACTTCGTGCACGCCCTCCTGCCGCACGTGCCCTGGATGCTCTCGCGGACGGGGATGCTCGCGTCCCGTGAGACGCGGAACGAGGACGACCCGGACGCTCCGGGCTTCGCCTTCCGGATCCGATTCGACTACCAGCGCCACAGCATGCAGCTGGGCGCCACCGACACCCTGATCGGGGAGCTGCTCGACCACCTCCGCTCGCTGCCGACGTGGGAGGACACGCTGCTGGTGGTCACTTCTGACCACGGACTGAGCCTCACCCCGCCGGATGTCGGCCGCTTCACGGTGACCGACGCGAATCGCGATGAGGTGTATCGGGTGCCGCTGTTCATCAAGGCGCCAGGTCAGCTGCGCGGCGACATACGCGACGACAGCGCTCAGACGATCGACGTGCTGCCGTCGATCGTCGACCTACTCGACATCGACACGCAGTGGACGTTCGATGGGCACTCGCTGTACGACGGCAGTACGGCCCACACCGAACCGCAGGTCTCCCCGGACGTCGACGGCGCGATCGCGATCGCTCGACGACACGCCGAGGACTTTCCGTACGGCGACGACTGGACCGCACTGGCCGCGGTCGGCGACAACGGTGATCTGGTCGGCCGGCGCGTCGACGAGCTCGCTGTCGGTGAGCCGAGCCGCTATCGAGCGACCCTGAGCGACCAGAGCATCTTCGCCGACCTGCCGACGGCCAACGGGCTGGTGCCGTACGTGCTGGTCGGCTCGGTGGCCGCGAGCGACGGGCCGAAGGACGAGCCACCCGAGCTCCTCGCCGCCGTCAACGGAACGGTCGCTGGTGTCGTTGGTGGCTACCGAGCGGACGGCGGGCGATGGGCATTCGTCGGCTATGTCGCCGACTTCTATCGCGACGGTGCCAACGAGGTGGAGCTCTACGAGGTCGTCCGCGACGGTTCGTCGGTCACCCTCCACCCGGCTACATGATCAGCGGGTCCGTCCCCTCACCTCAGTCGCCGAGCGGGCTGAGCAGCGCCTTCTTGCCCTTGTGGGCGAACAACAGCAGGTCGACCATGCGGAAGGTCTGGTTGTCGGGGCCGAACTTCGGACGCCACGCCGGATTGCGGACGATCGAGTTCTTGCTCCCTTCGATCGCTCGATGGATCGTCTCCGCAACGATGCGCGCGCCGACGCCAGTCATCCGCCCACCGTTGAGCTCGGCCTCGCGCAGGACGTAGAACCAGAGCGGCGTGTTCTGCACCACCGCGTTGCGCTGAGCCGCGGTCAACCCGTCGAGCACGGCGCCGTTCTGCCCGTTCCGGATCTGCGCGTTCGTCAGCTTGGTCAGGTTCACGCCCTTGCTCTTGAGGAACGTGGCCATCTGCTGCCCCGTCGCCAGCTTGACCATCTTCGCCCTGGTCAGGTTGCGGAAGGCGAGGTTGGCCTCGAACCCGGAGAGGTTCGGCAGCGTGGCGAGCGGTTTGGCGAGCACCGTGTCGACGCGGCGAGCCCGATTGAACTTCGCCGCCGGTACGGCAAGGTCCGGCCGGTCCGCTTCCCGGAAGTCGAACCATCGCCGCAGATCGCCGATCCAGGTGCTCGGCAGCCGAGGGTTTCCGCCGAGGTCCCCGCCCCCACCGGCGAACCGGAACAGCTCGTCGAGCGTGGCCGACTCGTTGGCCGCGACGGTGTTCCAGCTGTACTCACCGCGGACCATCGAGTGCCCCAGCCGGTACGCGCCGATGGAGAACTCGATCGGCATCGTCGGGACGGAGGTCGGCGGTAACCCCACCTCGAACGCCTTACGTCCCTTGGTGAACACGTCGTTCAGCACGGCCGCGGCGCAGATGCGGGGCAGGAAGTCGGTCCGTACCATCCACTGGTAGTGCAGGACGACCTGCCGGCGGGCGGCGCTGAACCGTTCTCGCCGGCGGGACCGAGGCCGGCAGGGTGTCGACGACGCGGTTGTGGAACCGGATCATCGCCGCGTGGACGTGGGCGACGACGAGGTTCTCGTCGTTGCGGACGTCCGGGATGACCGGCCGGCGCTTCTGGGCCACCGTCGATCCGGCCCCGCGAGGAAGGTCGTAGCCGTTCTTCGCCGGGATCCCCCCGGCCGCGACCGTGGTGCCCAACTTCAGGTGGAGGCCATCCGCCTCGTAGAACTTGGCCGACGCCGGGCTGCTCGGACCGGCGCCGTACAGCGAGTCGAGGTCGAGCCGCGGTGAACGCCCCTGCAGGAGCTCGGCCGGCGTCACGTCTTCGCCGAGCATCACGGTCGTGGCGTCGAACGTCAGGTCGTGGTCGACGAACTGGCCGAGGAACACGAAGCCGGCGGGGATGTTCGTGTTCCCGCCGGCGCCGGCGGTCATCGCCTGGGCCAGCTTCCTCCGCGTCGCCTCGTTCAGCTGGCGGTTGACGCCGCTCGGTCCCAGGCGCGAGAAGCGGAAGGGGGGCGCCGCTCTCGCGCTGGCCGCTGCTCCGGTGTCTCGTCCACCCATGGACTCGCCGAGCAGGCCCTCGCCGACGACGAAGTAGGTCTCCGACCCGTGCTCCATGCTCCCTCCAGACCCCTTGGTACCTGAGACCGTACCCGCCGCGGTCTCGCCCGTGTCACGGCGTCCGGCGGATCTCCTTCTGTCGCACCTCAGCGTTGAGCGCCTGCCAGTCGGGGTGAGCTCGCCAGACCTCGAGCAGCTCGCGCCAGGACATCGTGTCACGGCCACCGAAGTGCTCGGCGATGCGCCGGGCGACCTCCAGGTCGGCCTCCGTGTCAACCGTCCAGCGCACGTCAGAGAGGTCTTCGTCGTTGGAGACCGCGGCGACACGGAACCGGCCCGACTCGGCGATGAACGGTGTCACGTGCTCACGGGTGCCGGGGTCCGAGTCGAGGCGATCCGCTTCCAACAGCGCCCGGATCGTTACGGCCTCGACGTCGAGACCACGAGGGAACGTGCGGGGCGGAAGGGCATCCGACACGTAGTCGACCCCCGGATCGGCGTCCCGCAACCTGGCGACCACCCTCGACGTCAGATCGGGATCGATGAATGGACAGTCCGACGTGACCCGCACGACGATGTCCGCCTCGGTCTCCCGCGTCGCCGCGACGTATCGACTCAGGACGTCGTCGGCATCGCCGCGCACCGCGCGCACCCCGAGGTCACGTGCTCGCTCGACGAGCACGTCATCCTGACCGAGCGTCGTCGTCGCTACGACGACCTCGTCGACCGCCGTTGCCCGCCCGACGCGCGTCACCACCCACTCGAGCATCGGGCGGCCGGCGATGTCGGCCAGCACCTTCCCCGGCAGCCGCGTCGAACCCATCCGGGCCTGCACGACGGCAACGACGCGCCCTCCACTTCCCCGATCAGCTCCGCTCATCTCATCACCGATCAGTACGGAATCGGTGCCCACCACTGGTTCTGGCCGACCGTCGCGTCACCTTCGATCTCACGACGAACGTCACGCACGCGCAGGCCGACATCGGCCGCCTTCGCCAGGGTCTCGTCGTCGTACACCGAGTTCCTCCACATCCCGACGATGTAGGTGCGGGTCTTGAGGTACTCGACGTAGCGGGCGTGATGATCGTCGTCGAGGCCGAGCGCGGCGAACAGCGCCATCCGGTCGTCGGTCGCCATCTTGTACGGGCGCCACCATTTCGGATACTTGCCATCGTCGGACGGGTGAGGATCGATCCACCACGGAAAGCGCAGCAGCGTGCCGTATCCGGCATGACTCGTGCGCAAGCTCCACACGGCGACATCGCCCACCCCGGTGCGGACATACACGTTCCGGCCCTCGGACTCGTCGGTCGTGTTGTGTGACCCCTCGCGGAGGTTCAGGCCGCCGGAGTGCCGCCGGTGGTCCTGGAGGTAGAGGCCGATCCGGAGCACGGTGTAGCGGCCGCGCCAATCGGGACCGTTCGGATCCTTCCGATCGGTGTTGTCCTTGTGGTAGTTGTGCGAATTGGAGTTGATCGTGAAGGTGCTGTCGCCCCCGTAGAGGATGTCCTCGCGGCCGAGGATCTGGCGGGCGATCTCCACGAGCCGACCGTCGACGAGGAAGGACTGCAAGAGCGGGTTCGCCAGCAGGTCCCCCTTGGGCCCCTTCGACTGTTTGGCCGCGGCCCGGAACGCTTCGACCTCGGAGGGTGAGTACACGCCTCGGACGATGGTGTAGCCCTTCTTCCAGTACCCGTCGACGTCGACCGCGCCACGCTGGCGCATCAGCACACGCATGCAGGCCACGGTACCCAAGCCGCATGCCTGTCCGCCGACCGCTCGACGAGTAGATTGAGCCTGCGGTCGGATCGACCCTGTGCATCGAGGGTCCTTGGAGCGCTTGCGGTCATGGGATTTGCACTCGGTATCGACGTAGGCACGACCTTCACGGCCGCCGCGATCTGGCGTGACGAACGGGTCGAAGTCGTCTCCCTCGAGTCTCATCGGGTCGCTGTTCCTTCGGTGGTCTTCGCCGGTGGCGACGACTTGGTGTTCGGCACCGCCGCCGTCAACCGAGCGGCCACCCAACCGGCGGGCGTGGCCCGGGAGTTCAAGCGCCGGATGGGTGACTCGGTCCCGATCCTGCTGTCCGGCGCGCCCTACGCCGCCGATCGGCTCGTGGCGCTGTTCGCCCAGTGGGTCGTGTGGACGGTGAGCGAGCAGATCGGCGAAGCCCCGGATCGCATCGTCGTCACCCACCCCGCCAATTGGACCGAGTTCCAGCTCCACCTCCTGCGGACCGCGCTCGACCAGGTCGACCTCGGCGGGGCCGTCCTGCTGACCGAGCCGCAGGCGGCGGCGACCGACTTCGGCGCCGCCGCCCATCTCGAGCCTGGGCAGCTCGTCATCGTCTACGACCTCGGCGGCGGAACGTTCGACGTGGCCTTGCTCCGCCGGGAACAGGTGGGGTTCGCCCACGTCGGCGAGCCGGCGGGGATCGAGCGGCTCGGCGGGATCGACTTCGACGAGGCGGTGTTCCAGCACGTCATCGCCAACGTGCCGGAGGAAGTCGTCACGGAGGCCCGCCGCGATCAGGCGGGACGCATGGCGCTCGCTCAGCTCCGCCGGACGTGCATCGAAGCCAAGGAGAGCCTCTCGAGCGAGGTCGCCGTCGACGTCCCTGTCGTGCTGCCCGGCGCAACGTCGACGGTCCGCCTGACCCGCGCCGAGTTCGAGGACATGATCCGCCCGATGCTCAACCAGACGGTCGAGCTCGTCCGGCAGGTCACCACGCGGGCGGGGGTCACCGCCGACGACCTCGCCGCGGTGCTTCTGGTCGGCGGTTCGTCGCGGATCCCGGTCGTGTCCGACCTGGTGCGCGAGCAACTGGGTGCTCCGGTGCGGGTCGACGCCCATCCCAAGCTGGTCGTCGCCCGCGGCGCGGCGCGCTGGGCCGGGACGCTGACGCCGGGCCGGGCCGCCGCCGTCGCGGCTCCTGGCCGCCGGTCGAGCTCCCGGCGCCGCGGGATACTGGTCGCCGCCGGTGTGGTCGCCGCCGCCGCGGTCGGAACCGGAGCGTTCATCCTGGCGTCCGGCGGCGACGACGGCTCGGGCGCTTCGGAGACCACGGCCGTTCCGGTGACCAATGCATCCACGTCTCCGACCACGGACTCGGCTCCGGCGACGTCGGCGGCGCCCACCAGCAGCGCGGCACCGACGTCGCTTCCGCCGCGCGCGACGGTCGTCAGTGTCGAGCCGATCGGGCAGGTCGAGATCGCGGGCGCGACCACGGTCGACGGCCATCCCTTCGGCGCGATCACTGGCCTGACGAGCGATCCGAGCACCGGCGACCTGCTCGCCCTCTCGGACACGCGACTTGGGCCAGCCGAGGCCGCGGTCTTCGATGTGCAGCTCGATCTTTCCGACGGACGGCTCGACAACGGCGATGTCACCGTCCAGTCGGCGATCCCACTGCGCAATGCCGACGGCGAGGCCTACGGGGAGGAGTTGGACGGAGAAGGAATCGCGGTCACCGGCGACGACACGATCCTCGTCGTGTCCGAGGGCAACAACGCCGATGACTTCGAACCACAGACGTTCAGTTCCTCCTTGCATGAGTTCGACCGCAACGGACAGCTTCTCCGCGAGTGGCCGATTCCTCCCTGGTACGAGCCGGACCCAGAGGGGGCCAGCGGGATCCGCCCCGAGGGCGGTCTCGACGCGCTCGCGGCGACGAGCGGTGAAGTGCTCACCGCGGCCGAGTACACGCTGTACCAGGACGAGGAGACGACGGAACTCCAGGGCGAGGAGAAGGTGGCGCGCATCCTCGCTTACGACGCCGCGACCCGAGAACCGATCGCCGAGTACGCATACCCACTGGACCCGACGTCGTTCGACGCCGCGGAGGTCTTCGGGACCGATTCGTTTCCGAGTGGGCTGCTCGAGCTCGCCGTCCTTGACGACGGGCGCACGCTCATCGCCCTCGAGCGCTCACTCATCGAGAACCCACACACCTGGCGACTGCAGGAGGTGACCATCGACCCGTCGGTCGACGCGACACCGCGCGCCGAACGCCCATCGGCAACGGTCACCAAGCGGTTGCTCAGGATCATCGACGACGATCTCCGGGCCAACTTCGAGAGCATGGCGCTCGGCCCGGACCTCCCGGACGGCCGGAGATCACTGATCGTGGTCGATGACAGTCAGTTCGGGGACACAGAGGGAGAGCCCAGGCCCACGACTTTCGCCGCATACGCATTGGAGATGGGGACCAGCGACTGACAGTTGGCGGCCGCGGGCTCCGCCCGGTAGTCCCCGTCAGCCCAGTCGGTAGCGTGCACGCCCATGGCCCTGGACGACTCTGCCGTGGCCCGGCCGAACGATGCCGCGACAACCTCGGGCTTCTTCGACGATTACCCCCGCTTCTTCGAGACGAGCCAGACGGCTGCGATCCGCGATCGCCTGAACCTGCGCTACGAGGCCATCTTCGCCGAGAACCGCGACGTGTTCGACGGGGCCAACGTCTTGGACCTCGCCAGCCACGACGGCCGTTGGTCGCTGGCCGCATTGAAGACGGGCGCCGACCATGTCGTCGGCATCGAAGGCCGCCGCGAGCTGGTGGCCAACGCCACGGCCAGCTTCGAGCACTACCAGATCGACCGCCGCCGGTACCGGTTCGTCGCCGGCGACATCTTCAAGGAGATCGCCCGCGTCGACTGGCGGTTCGACGTCGTCTTGTGTCTCGGGTTCCTGTACCACACCCTGCGCTACAACGAGCTGATGTTCCACATCCGGCGGATGGAACCGCGCCACGTGATCATCGACAGCGGTGTTCTCGATCACGAGGAACCGGTGGTCAGGGTGCGTTCCGAGCCCGTCGTCGAGCAGCGCAACGCGATCGCCGATGCCTATTCGTGGCGGGGCCATGTGCTGTCGGGAGAGCCGTCGACGGCAGCCATCGAGAAGCTGCTGTCGGCCTACGACTTCGAGGTCGAGCGGATGACCGACTGGGCTCATCTGCTCGACGGGAACCCGAGCGCCACGGGTGTGCACGACTATGCGACCGGACGGCGCGTCACCGTCCGCGCCCGGGCAGTTGATCGCTCCGCCACGACGACCGGTCGCTCCGTACGCCGGAAGATGCGCCGCATCGCGGAAGACCTGTCTCCGCCCGTCGTGACGCGGTGGGTCAGCTCCCGTCGTCGAAGGTGACCACGACGGCTCAGGTGTCAGAGTCGTCGTCCTGGTCAGCGTTCTGGAGAAGGATGCGGGAACGGAGACGAGCGCGTAGACTCGTCGAGCGGGGTGATCGGCCGGGCGGGGCGGGGGACGCCGCCGTGGTCGTGTTTGTCCTTCTTGCGGTTGTGGGGCCAGCACTCGAGCTTGCCGTTCTCCTGGCTCGTGACCCCGCCGGCGGCGAAGGGCTGGATGTGGTCGACGTCGCAGCGGTCGGCGGGTTCGTCGCAACCGGAGGGGTGTTGGCAGTGCCGGTCGCGCACTTCGATCGCCCGCCGGAGCGCGCCGGTGAAACGACGTCGCCGTGACACCGAGATGACCCGGTCGGGACCGTCGAACAGGATCGTTTCGATGTCGGCATCGGCGAGCAGCGGAACGATCTGGCCGGGCGTGATCACGGTGCCGTTCGCCAACTCGCACATCCGGGAGAAGCTGGTCTCACCGCACAGCACACTGATCAGCGGCCGAGGGCGTAACCCGCCCGGCGCGGCCGTCCGGGACCGGCTGGCCATCTCGACGAGCGCGTCAGCGCGGCGTTGGCCCAGCGTGCGGACCCGACCGGACTTCTGGTCGTCCAAGTACAGCCGGCGTTCGAGCCGGTCGAGCTCGGACTTGAAGGCCGCCCCGCCGACGGGGTCGAGCCATGCCCGCACGTCGACCATCCCGTCGATGGTCTTCGCAACCGATGCAGACCGGCCGTCGTCACGCCGCTGGGCCTCGTCCTCACAACTCTCGGCATCGGCACGGTTCCGCCAGTACTCCACCACCTTCGCGGCGTCGGCGAATCGCAAGCTCTTGCACTGCTCGACCAACACCGGCTCGTGGTCCGCGAACCGCGCCGCACGGGGGCCGTCGTTGGCCCGGGCCAGCAGGTCGACGTGATCCGGCGACAGGTCTCCGGAAGCCAGCGCCGCGGCCGTGGCCGGCATCGTGCGCAACGCCCGCGCCCGACGTACCTCCGTCTTCGCCGACGTGGCGGACATCGTCGCCTGTCGCGACAGGCGGTGGGCGGGCGACCGCGACCCGTCGTCGGCCCAGATCTGGCGACTGTCCCATGGCGCCGTGAGCTTGGCCCGGGCAGCAGCGAGGCGGTGAGACTGAGACTGCAACCCGATCACGACCTCGTGAAGCTCGGTGTCGGTCAACGTGTCGGGATCGAGCGCGAGCAGGCCGTCGATCGCTCTGTCCAGCGCCTCCAGGACCACGTTCCCCATGCGCGACACTCTATCGAACAGGTGCGCGACGAGCAAACACATGTACGAAATGTTCAGGGGCTGTGCCGCGGGCCGCCGGCGACCACGCTGGAGTCGGCGATCAGCCGGGCCAGGTCCGGCGGTGGATCGAGGACCAGGAAGATCTGGTAGCTGAACAGCGACGTCGAGACCCGGATCGCCGCCTGGTTGGCCCGTAGCAGCGCGCCGGCCAGGCGTCGGTTGCCGGTCGCCAGCGGGAACGGCGCCGGGATGCCGAACGTCTCGCGGGCGGTAAAGCCCGCCTGACGGAACAGCCGCCGGATGGTTCGCACGGTGAACAGGCGGGTGTGGGTCATGTCGAGGATCCCGCGGGGCCCGTAGTTGAACTGGCCGAGCACGAGCATGACCCGCTGGACGAGGAAGGCGACGTTGCCGGTGGACACGAGGACCTGGCGCACTTCGTGGACCCGGCAGAATTCGGCGAGCTTCTCGGCGAAGTCCTCCGGCGAGCGGAGGTGCTCGATGACGTCGGCCATCACCACGACGTCGATCGGGCGGTCGATCGGCGGCGGGCCGTGGTCGAGGTTCCACTGGATGAACTCGTCGAACCGGTCGGTGCGCTCCGGTTCGGCGAGGTCGACCCCGATGACGGTGCAGCCCTTGGCCCGCAAGGCCCCGGCGAGGTGACCGTCGGAGCTGCCGAGGTCGAGCACGACGGAACCGGCCGCGATGCGCTCGAGCGCCGACTGAGCCGGGCTGGCGAACCCGAGCTTGCTCTCGTACCGCGGCTCATCGCGAGCGAGCTCGTACTTGCGCTCGTAGAACAGCCCCTTGTCGTGGAGGCTGGCGCGGAGCGACTGCCCAACGACGTCGGCGGCATAGCGCAACCCGTCCACCCGGCACACCTCGTCGGCGTACCGGGTCGGGATCGGCATCTCGGCGATCTTCACGCCCGCCCGGAGGCACTGGATGAAGATCTCGGTGTCGAACTGGAAGTCGGTCGAGTTCAACGCGAACGGGATCGACGCCAGGACGTCCGTGCGGTAGGCGCGGAACCCGGAGTGGAACTCGGTGAGGTCCGACCGCAGCAGCTTGTTCTGGATCGTCGTCAGGATCCGGTTGCCGGCGTACTTGTACGCCGGCATCCCGCCGCGGCGAGCCCCGCCCGGCGTCGACATGCGGCTGCCGAACGCCGCGCCGTGGAGGTGGGCGAGCGCGGCGAGCGGGCCGATCTGCTCCGGTGGGTACTGCCCGTCGCCGTGGACCATGACGACCACGTCGAACTTGTGGTCGATCGCCCACTGGTAGCCGAGCTTCTGGTTCCCCCCGTAGCCCTGGTTGTGCGGGTTGGCCAGCACGGTCCAGCCGTACGGCACGCCGGAACGCTCCAGGACGTCGCGGGCGACTTCCGCCGTGCCGTCGGTCGAGCCGTCGTCGATGACGAGCACGTGGGTGTCGAACTCGCCGTCGAGGTCGAGCGGCAACCGGCCGATCACGCTCGAGATGTGCTTCGCCGCTTCATAGGTCAGGATGAAGACGAGCAGGCGGGGTCGCGCGCTCACGCGGCTCCCGAGGGCGGCCATTCCCGCATCGTTCCACCGTAACCCCGACGTGCTGCGGCCCTCAGCGATCCGCGGCTCAGTGCGGTTCGGCGGCACCGAGAGCGGGCGAGACGTCGCAGGCGGCGCACATCATCGTCAGCAGCGGGATCACGTGGGTGAAGCGCAGGGCGTACGTGCCGCGTTGGGGCTGGTGGACGATGCCCGCCGCGAGGAGCTCCTTCAAGTGGTGGAAGAGCTGGCCGGTCGACGGCTGACCGAGCAGCTCCGCCAGCGCGGACGTAGTGAGATCGTCCTTCGACAGCGCGGCCACGACCCGCAGGCGCACCGGATTGCCGAGAGCGGCGAACACGGCGGCGAGGTCGTCGTGCTCGGTCGCGGCGAGCGTCGCCTCCCAGCTGCGGGCCATGCGCCACTCGATCGGACCGGCGGCGACGGTGCCCCGCCCGGTGTAGCCGACCGTGTCGTCCTGCCCTTCCCCCGGGATCGAGAGCGGAGCCGGCTGCTCACCCGATCGACCACCTTCGAGTCGCTCGACCCGTGCGGCGAGCGACGAGTAGTGGGCGGACAGTTCTTCGAGGTCCATGACGCCACGCTAGCAGAATAGTTCGGAGAAACAGAGAATTAATTCGCTAATCCGTATTTCAAGAACTAGCCTCGCCTTCGATGAGTACGGACCTCTTCTCCCGCCGTCGGTTCCTCGTGGGCACGCTCGCCGCGGCCGCCGTCAGTTGCTCGGCCGAGACGACGTCGCCCGCGACGCCTCGTTCCACCGTCCCACGCCAGAAGCGGACACAGACCTGGGCCGTCGAGGGCGAGGTTCCCGACCGCAGCGGGATCGCCGGGGACGTCGGCCGGGTCGTCGTGATCGGAGCCGGGGCCGCCGGGCTCGCCGCCGCCAATGCGCTGGCGACCGCAGGCGTCGATGTCGTCGTCCTCGAGGGGCGAGACCGCGTCGGAGGCCGGGTCCACACGAGCACGTTGGGGGGCACGCCGGTCGACCTCGGGGCGTCGTGGATCCACCATCCCGCCGGTAACCCGTTGACCGAGCTCGCCCGCCGGCTCGGCGTGCGTCGACGCCCGCTCCCGACGCAAGCGCTGTTGGCGGGTGTCGCCATGCACGACGGCACGGAGTGGCTCGGCCCGCGGGCGCGCGATCGGGTCCTCGAGCTCCTGGGCGGTTTCGGCCAGGACCTCGGTCCCGACACGGCGCTCACGACCCCGCTGGCCACGCTGATCGACGACTACCTCGCCTCGGTCGACGCCGCGCCTGCCGACGTGGCCTGGGCGCGCCGGCTGCTCACCACCTCGCTCGAGGGATCGGCGGGACGGCTCGAGCAGATCTCCCTCGAAGAGGTCGCCGGGGCGCCGCCGGACGGCGATGACGTCCCCATCGGCGGCATGGCGGCGCTCATCGACCCGCTCGCGACCGGCGTCGCCGTGCAGACCGCCGTCGTCGTGGCAGCGATCGAGGTCGACGCGGGAGGCGTGGTCGTGCACGACACCACTGGAGGGGCGCACGCCGGCAGTCATGTGGTGGTCACCGTCCCGCTCGGTGTCCTCAAGGCGGGGGTGATCCGGTTCGACCCGCCGCTCCCCGACGGCCACGCGTCGGCCGTGGAGCGGGTCGGATACGGGGTGTTCGAGAAGGTGCTCGTGCGGGCCGCCCGTGACACGTGGACGGAACACGGCCCACTCCTCGCCCTCGGGAGCCAGCCCCGCGCCTACGGCTCGTGGGTCGGGCTCACCGAGACCGCCGGCGCGCCGATCGTGATGTCGATCAACGGCGGCGGCAGCGGGCACGCCGTGCTCACCGACGCCCCCGACGTGCGCGGCAACCGGGCGATCGCTCGCTTGAGCACGGCGATCGACGTCGTCGAGCCGGCGTCGATCGCGTCCGACTGGGCCGGCGACCCGCACTCGCGCGGCGCCTACTCGTTCCTCACGCCGCGCTCGAGCCGGGCCGACCTCGAGGCGCTCGGTCAACCGGCTCACAACCGGGTGCTGTTCGCCGGCGAGGCGACCTCCCCCGACCGTCACGGGTACGTCGACGGGGCCCTCAGCTCCGGTCTCCGTGAGGCGCGACGGCTGCTCGGCGCGCCTGAGGTCACCCTGACGTTGCCGGGGTAGCTGGTGCCGTCGGGGCACCAGCCACTTCCGCCGTGACCCGTAGGCACTCGTCCACGGCGAAGAGGCGCAGTGTGCGCTGCTCCGACGATGGAAGGTAGCTCGCGACCTGCGTGGTCGAGACGAGCGTCGGGGTGTGGATCGTCACGGTCCTGCCCTCGTGGACGAGGGTGGCGGAGCCGCGTGCCAGGACGTTGCGTACCCAGTCGGCGCCCGGTCCGTACGGCAGGGCGATCAGGTAGTCGCCTTCGACGGCGTGGGGCACCACGGGAGTCTCGTAGGTGCGGCCGGACACCCGCCCGGTGTGGCGGATCACGGACGCCCCGGCACCGGGCGTGCCCGCGCGGCGGAGCACTCGCGGGTTGCCGACGTCCCGGGCGAGGCGGCGAACGCGATCCTGCACGGCCGGATTCTTCGTCCGCATCCCGACGATGAACAGCCCGAAGAGCGCGGCGAGTCCGATCACGAGGCCACCGACGAGCCGAAGGATCCACCTGCCCACGACGACCTCCTCACCGTTGGGTTCCGTCGCGCCAGACGCGCGACTGTCATATGATCGTAACGGTTGGGAGTTGGGAGAGGTCACGGTGAGGCGAGCGGGGAGGACCGCGGATGGCGGCTGGAACGAAGGTCGGGGCGGACGCGATGGTCGTGACGGTGATCACCGATCCCGTCGTCGACGATGAGTCCCGGCGGGTCGTGAGCTCGATCGGGGGTTGTCGACGCGTCGAGGGCTCGCCGATCGTCGACGGCACGCCGGCAGGCAGCCGATCGGTCTTCGAGATCGCCTCGGACGAGCTTGCCGCGGGCGGGCTCGACGCCCGGATCGACCTCCTCAACGCGTACGGCATCAACGTGCACCGGGTTCTGGGCGACCACCCGGCAGTGCGCCAGGCGAACCGTCGCCTCGGGTACCAGTGACGCGACCGCGTTCTTGCATCTAGATCGGTCGCTCTAGCGACCGATCTGACTGCAGAAACGGGGAGGTCGGAGGTCGACCGTTGCCTAAGCTCCCGGCCATGCGCGCACGGGTGGCCGCCCGGCGGAGCGGTCGGCGGGAGCTGCGACCGTCCCACCTCCCGGTCACCGCGCGACACCACTCGTTCGCGGCGAGCCCCACGCTGGCGTCGCTGGACGCCCGGTCGGCGCTGGCGCTGCAGCGCACCGCCGGCAACCGGGCCGTGAGCGGGCTGCTCGCGGCGGACAAGAAGGGTCCGTCCGTCGAGCCGGACGGCGACGCCGAGCTCGATCGGAAGTCGCCCGCATCGGTCGGCGGTGAGCCGGCCGTGCAGCGCCGGATCGGCGACGGGCACGACCTCGCGTCGTCCCGGTTCCGAGGCGACCTCGTGCTCGAGGGCTGTTTCGACAACGAGCGGGTGCTCAAGGTCGGCTCGTCCGGTGCCGCCGTGCGCAAGGTCCAGCAGGCGCTGGTCGACTTCGGCTTCCGGCTGCCCCGGTTCGGTGTCGACGGCGAGTTCGGGGCCGAGACCAAGGCGGCGGTGCAGAGCTTCCAGGCCGACTCGGGGATCTCCGGGCCGGAGCTGGACGGGGTCATCGGCCCCGACACGATGACCGCACTCGACACCCGTGGCGGTCAGTTCCCCGGGCCGGGCTCGGCGGTGGGCGCGCCGGCGGCGCCGCTCGGGCTCGGCGTGACGATCGGGATGCCGACCCACATCCGGGCGCCGTCGACACCCGGCGTGATGGCCGAGGATCGCATCCCGCCGCGGGTCGACACCGACGTCCAGGTGAACGTCGAGGGCATCCACGCGCCGATGCTGCCGGTGACGCTCTCGGTCGCCGGCGCCGGCGGCACCAACGGCGAGGTCACGATCAACGGGTCCCCGACCCACGAGATCTTCGGCAACGAGACGGTGCACCTGCGCGGCACGACCCAGACCGATGCCGGCAGCGGCGGCAACCTCCAACTCGTCGCCAGCCAGGGGCCGACCGAGCTCAACCGCAGCAGCGGGTTCTCCGTGTCGGCGATCCCGCAGCGCTACACGGACGTGTTCGTCAGCGAGCTCACCGGCGCCCGGCGAGGGTTCGTCGTGCAGGACGGGTGGGAGTCCGACAGCGGCACGTTCGCCGACCTCGACCAGACCGAGATCTCCGAAGAGGTCGAGACGACGACCGCGACCGGCTGCTTCGCCGGCGTCGTCGGCGGCGTGTCCGGCTACCTCCCCGGGGACAGCCTCACCACGGACACCCACAGCACCGCCGTCGCCGTGCTCACCGGGCCCGGGCGCCGGATCGCCCAGCAGACCTGCAAGTTCCGCGACCACCGCAGCGGGGCCAACGACATCCCGATGCGCAACTCGGGGTACCTGCTCGACCGCCTGGTCGTGCGCGTCGGCGGGGCACTGCGGTTCATCATCACCAAGTCCGGTCAGGCGACGACCGCCAACGGTGTCCCGTCCGGGCCCGGCGATACCCCCGGAGGGGTCATCCGCCGGAACCAGGCCGTCTGATGGACGGGCGGCGCCCGCAGCTGTTCGTGCGCGAGGGCGACCGGGTGGTCGAGGCGCCGGAGGAGGACCAGGCCGTCGCCGCGGGCTACGCCGACTGGCAGCCCAAGGGATCGGCCGTCGCCGGACGCCGGGTCACGGTGATGACCGCCGGGTCGACGTACGCGGTCGACGACGAGGTGCGGGTGATCCACGTGATGGAGGCGCTGGAGCCCGACGTTGCCCTCTTCGTCGTGGGCCCCAAGGAAGTGATCGGCGAGTCCGTCGACGGCGAGCTCCGCACGGCCGCGCCGCTTCCCGGTGTCGACCCGCTCGAGCCGGCGACCTACGACGGACCGGTTCTCGACGGTCCGGGCGTCGACTTCAACTGGGAGATCACGAGCTACCGGTTCGCCGAACCCGGGCGCTACGTCATCGTGTGGGAGCCCGGCGACCTGCGCTCGAACGAGCTGATCGTCGACGTGGTCTAGCGGCTGATCGTGACCGTCCAGGGCGAGACCGTCGACGACCTGCTCCGGCGGGCGTTCACCGACCCGGCGACGGCGCTCGAGCGAGCCACCGCACTGCTACCGGCGGCGATCGGGGCCGAACGGGTCACGTTGCTGCGGGTGATGGGCGACGCCTGTCGCGAGCTCCGTCAGGTCGACGACTCGGTGGAGCACCTCGCCGCCGCGGTCGACGCGGCGACCGAGCTCGGCGACCGCGACCTGGCCGGGCTGGCCCAGATGTCGCTCGCCGCGAGCCTGTCCTACACCGGGGACTTCGACCGTTCGTTGGAGCTGGCGACCCAGGCCGTCGCCCTGCTCGACGGCAGGGAGCGCACCACCGCCCTCGCCCAGCGGGCCGGCCTGCTCCAGCGGGCCGGGCGCAACCCGGAGGCACTGCGCGCCATCAACGTCGCCCTCGAGGCCGCCGCTCGGGGCGCCGACGACGAGCTCCTCGGCGACCTCTACACCAACCGGGGCGTCCTCCTCGGCCGGGCCGATCAGGTCGACGCCGCCGAGGCGGACGTGCGGCGCGCGCTCGTCATCTTCGAGTCCCACGGCTGGATCAAGCGGGCGACCGATGCTCGGCGCCATCTCGCTTGGCTGGCGGCCCGGCGCGGCGACCTCATCGAGTCGTTCCGCCGGTTCGACGCCGTCGAACAGGTCTACGACGAGCTCGGCGTCCGCACTGCGGTGCTCCCCGACCGCGCCGAGGCGCTGCTCGCCGCCGGCCTGTTCGGCGAGGCGCTCGAGCTCGCCGAGAGCTCGGCCCGGCGACTCCAGGTCGGCGGCGACGACGTCGACGGCGCCGAGGCGCTGATGCTCGTCGCCCGGGCCGCCCTGCTGGCGGGCGACGTCGACCGGGCCGCGGCCGCGGCCGGCGAGGCGACCGCGCTCTTCGAGGCCCAGGGCCGCGCCGGCTGGTGGGCTGCCGCCGCCTCGCTCCGGGTGGAGGCGCGCCACCGGGCCGGCCGCGCCGACGAGTCCGACGTCGCCGTCATCGACGCCGTGATCGCCGCCAGCGACGCGGCCGGGCTCTCCGGGGCGTCGACCGAGGCGCGGGTGCTCGCCGCTGAGCTCGCCGCGGCGGCGGGAGACGTGGACACGGCCGAGCGCCATCTCGCCGCCACGGCCCGGGCCATCGGCCTCGCCGCCCGCTGCCGGCGCGACCTCGTGTCGGCGCGAGTACTCGCCCGGGTGGGCCGGCCCGACGACGCACTCGCCCGGTGCACCGCGACCGCCGACGAGTTCGCCGTCCTGGCGTCGGCCCTCGGTGGGACAGAATTGCGGGCCCACATCGCCACCCATGTCGCCGCCGTCGTCGACTTCGCCACCTCCCTCGCCGCCGCACGCGGAGACCCCGAGCAGGTCTTCGCCTGGTCGGAGCGGCACCGGGCGTCCGCCCTCGCCGCCGCCCCCGTGCGCCCGCCCGCCGACGCCGAACTGGCCCGGGAGCTCGACCACCTCCGAACCGCGGTCACCGAGCTCGACGGCAAGGCCCGCGCCGGCGTCAACGACCCCGCGCTCGCCCACCGTTGCGCCGAGCTTCGCGATCGCGTCCGGCGGAGGACACGGCACGTCGCCGGCGCCGCCGGGCACGTGCTCGCCGCCGAGGGACTGCCGGAGATCGACGCCGCCGGGGTCTCGGCGTGGGTGTCGTACATCGAGATCGACGGTGTCCTCGCCGCCGTGCGCGTGACACCCGACCGGGCCTCGGTCATCCGGCTCGGCTCGATCGCCGCCGCCCGGCGGGAGGCCGGGGCGCTGATGACCACGCTTGCGCTCCACCTCGGCGCGACCGGTCGGGGCCGGTTCCGCGATCCGGACGTCGTGCGGGAGGCCGCGGTCGACGCCAGCCGGTGGCTGCTCGATCCGCTCGAACTGCCCGACGGCGCGGTCGTGCTGAGCCCGTGCTCCGGTCTGCACCAGGTGCCATGGGGCCTGCTCCCGGCGTTGCAGGACCGGCCGTTCGCCGTCGCCCCGTCGCTCGCCCTGTGGCGCCGGTGCCGCGACCGGGCCGCCTCCGGGCCGGCCACGGCGCTGATCGCGACCGGCCCCGGCCTCCCGGGTGCCGAGGCGGAGGCCGGCGCCGTCGCCGCCTGCTACTCCGACGCCACCGTGATCGCCGGAGGGGACGCCACGGTCGCCGCCGTCGCCGACGCGATGGGGGGTGGCGTCGACGTCGCCCACCTCGTCTGCCACGGGAGCTTCGCCGCCGCCAACCCGATGTTCTCGGCGCTCCGGCTGGCCGACGGTCCGATGTTCGTCTACGACCTCGAGCGCCTCGATCCGCCACCCCAGGTGGTGGTGTTGTCGGCGTGCTCGGTGGGCAGCCACGCCAGCCCCGCCGGCAACGAGATCCTCGGACTGACGGCGGCGCTGCTCGCGACCGGTCCCCGTGCCGTGATCGGGGCGACGGTCCCGGTTCCCGACTCGGCGTCGACAGTGGCGCTGATGACCCGGCTCCACCAGGCGCTGGCCGCCGGGGCCGGTCCGGCCGAGGCGCTGCGCCGCGCTCGGGAGGTCGAGCCGATCGTCGGGGGCGCCTTCGCCTGCCATGGCGCCGGCGGGTGAGGCGTCGTCGCTACCGGGCGTGGTCGGTGACGACCACCGGTGCGTAGACGCCACTGTCGGAGGCCACGAAGGTCGCAGTTCCGACCACCTTGCCGGTGCCGAACACCGACCGGTCGAACGGAACATCGAGCTCCCATCCGGGTCCGGCGTCGACGTGATCCAACCCGGTCGGCCGGCCCTGCGCCGTCGCCTGCTCGAGACCGTCGGCCCACCGCACGACCCGGACGTCCAGCGCGCCGAGCTCAATCGGCAGCACGTCGGCGCCCTCATGGGACAGCCGGAACGTCCCGTCGTCACGCAGGCTGCCGCGCACCGCCGCGACCGGCTGGTCGAGCAGCGCGTCCAACAGCTCCCGGCACCGCACCACGAGGTCGCCCCACGGACCGGCGACGCGGATCCCGGCTTCGGCCTCGAACGTGGCGCCCGCGGTCTCCGTGCTCTCGATCGACGCGTCCGGCTCGACCTCGCCACCCGAAGGGGCTTCGACCGCCGCCGCGGCGGCAACGAGGCGGGCGAGCGCGTCGAACTCCGGCACGACCCCGCCGAAGCGACCGACCAGGGCGGCGCCGAACGAGCGCCACATCGTGAACGACCCGCCGTCCTCGACGGTGAGCAGCTCGCGTTCCGGAGGGAACCAGTCCGACAGCCGGCTGAACGTGACCAGGCTCACTTGGGCCCCGTCGACCAGCTGTACGTCGGGAAGCGGGTCGCCGCGATGTTGACGAACTCGCGGAGGTGCCGGTCGGCCACCGGGTGCTCGTGGGGCACCACGCCGGGATTCCCCATGATCGTGCCGCTGGCGTAGGAGAACACCGACTGCAGCGTCCAGCGCCCGGCACGAGGCAGCCCCTCCAAGGTGTCCTGCAGCGACGTCGAGTACGCCGCGTCGTAGGCGGTCATCACGGCTTGGGCGAAGTCGCCCTGCTGCGGCATCCCGCCGGCGATCAGCCCGACGTTGGTCAGTACGGTCGTCGCGTCGGCGGCGCGCTTGGTCTCGTCCGCTCCCGTGAGGGCGGTGTTGAGCTCGGCGGCGATGTCGGCGTTGGACTTTCCCGACGTGTTGGTCGGCCCGGTCGGCGCACCGCCCGTGATCGCGACGAAGTCGGGGTGCTTGCGCTGATACTCGTCCGGGAGGCCGATCAGGTGGCCGTACTCATGGGGGGCGGTGTCGGCGGGCATCACCGGGTACCACTTGCCGGCGTTGGCCCGGTCCGGCGGCGCGTACGTGCCGGGGTTCGAGTTCTCGACGACCTTGATCGTCTTGCCGTCGCCCGTGTTGGTCAGGGACATCACGATCGGGATCTTCAGCCCGCCCGGCTCGATGAGGGCGTACTGGTTCCACACCCCGTCGATCTGCGACTGCCACGTTCCCAGGGGCACGGTGACCCCCTCGTCCGGCTCGAAGTTGGCATTGACGTTGATCTTCATCTGGCCGGCTTCGAAGCGCCAGTCGAACCGGCCTCGCACCACGGTCACCGTGCCCTCGAACATGTCCTGCTCGATCTCGTTGGTGAACGTGCCGATCCCGATCAGCCCGAGGGCGCGGTCGAGTTCGCTGCCGCTGAAGTCGTCACGGATGTCGGCCTCCAGCGTGCGGCCGGTGAGCTTGAGGTAGGCGGCCTTGACGAGCTCGATGTCGGCCGGGTTCGTGCGCAGCCCGAGCACCCGGTACACCGCGGCTTCGTCGGTGCCGAGGCCGCTCATCGCGTCGCGGAGCCGGACGGCATCGGCGAGGTCGGGGGTGAGCGGCCCCTCGCGCAACGCGATCAGGGCCTCGTTCAGCTCGTCACCGCTGAAGTCGTCATTGATGTCGGCCTCGACGGTGCGTCCGGTCGCGTCCCGGTACACCGACTGGAGGGTGGCGCGGGCGCCGGCGGACGTCTGGGCCCGGAGGATCTCCAGCACGGCGTCCTCGTCGGTGCCCGCCCCCTCCATCGCGTCGCGCAGCCGGATCGCGGTGTCCCACACTGCGGCGGAGTGCCCGAAGTAGAGACGGAGCGCGCGGTCCAGCTCGGATCCCGACAACTCGTCGCGCAGGTCGGCCTCGAGGGAACTACCGGCGAGCGCCTGGTACTTGGTCCTCAGCGCGACCGATCCGGGGAACTGGCCGAGCGCGGAGTAGACCGCGTCCTCGTCAGTGCCCCACCCCTCCATCGCCTCGTTGAGCTCTTCGGCCGCGGCGTCGAGCCGATCGGATCCGGCGTCGGCCGGCGCCTGCCGGCTCACCGTCGCCGCGACCGCCCGGTTGCCGGCCAGACGCTGCAGGCGCAAGACGGCACCGTGATGGTGGGACACCGCGGCTGGGAACGACGTCGTCCGCTCCCCCGCGTCCGGGGCGGACTGCCGCTCCGCCACCGTGCGCCCAGGTGTGGCGCCCATGGGTCGATTGTCTTTGGCCCCGTTCGCCGGGTCAACCTTCCCGGTCACGGTCTGCCTGTCGGGGCATCGCATCCTGCCCGACGATGCAACCGTGGCCAGCCGCGACGCCGTGCCCCCGGGGTGCCTAGGCGGCGTGGAGCCGGACCGGCAGCGGCTCGGTCGCGCGCTCCCCGACGGCCGGGTTCATCCACGCCCGCCAGCTCCGCACCGGGTCGAGGCCCGGCTCGGCGTCGAGCACGTGGGCGATCGTCATCACCTCGTCCGCCGCCAGCTCTTCCGTCACCCGGCCGAGCGCATTGAGCGCGTGCTGGGCACGCGGGTTCGCCCACTCTCCCCGGTCGTTCACGGCGGCGACCGGGAACGTCTCGAGGAACTTGGTCGCGCTCCGCACGCCGATCGACGCCAGCGCATCTCGGGGGTGCTTGCCGGGCTCGTCGTCGTCGCGCCGCGGTCGCAGGTGGAGGAAGAGCTGTGCCTGGTCGTGCCAGTCGACGAGCCGGGCAACCGACACGCGGGTGTGGAGGAGGACCTCGACCATGCTGGCGGTGACGAGGTTCTGCACGTCCTCGATCCCCTCCTCGAGCAGCCGGGCCTCGTACCACACGTTCAGCCCGTCGAGGTCGCTCAACGGGTACCTGCTGTCCAGGGTGGGCACGGTGCCACGCAGCAGCTTGGCGACGACACGGTTGAGGGCCCGTAACCCGACGAGCGGGAACAGGCCGACGACGAAGGCGACCACGGCCTCTTCCTGCGCCCGGTCGCCGCCGGCGAACTCCGCCAGCTGGTGCATCACGAACACGATGATCAGCACGACGATGACGCGCAACACGGCGCTGGCGTAGGCGCTCGGCTTCAGGTCGCTCTGGAAGAACCGGCGGGCCAGCATCTGGATGTCGAACAGGTAGGCGCCGAGGAAGCCGAAGGCGAGGATGTCGAGCGTGCCGGCCGGCGGTTCGGTGAACGCACCGTTCCACAGCAGTGCCGTCCAGCCGATGGCGAAGATCACGGTCCCGAGCACGATGGGGAAGAGCGTCTCGGTGCGGATCCTCGAGCCCGGTCCGACCTCGGCCGCGGACCGTCCGAAGTGGGCCTCGAACTTCTGGCGGTAGATGTTGCGGTGCCCGGAGAGCATGGCGCCACCGCCCTCGAACCAGGGGCGGAAGTACTCGGAGTTGGCCGGCGGCCGGGGAAGGTACTGAGGATGGTCCAGCCCCAGCCGGTGCAGGTTGAGGACGTACTCGTCCCAGATCGCGCCGGCGCGCTGGCCGATGAACCGGATGTACAGCCATCCGGGCAGGAACGAGAGGATCGCGATCACCGCCAGCTCGGCGACGCCGAGCGACCCGACCCGGCGGTCGCCCGCCCAGAGCGCGACGAGCAGCACCGCGGCGATCGACCCGGCGAGCAGCGCGAACGTGGCCACCCGTCCGATGGCTGGGAGGACGCGGCGGGGCCGGCGAGCGCCGTCGGCGTCGGCGTTCGGGCACGGGGCCCCGTCGGCCGGGGCCAGCAGCGGCCACAGCACGACGACGAGCTCGGGGCGGTAGCGCAAGGCTCGTTCCAGCCGGGTTTCGATCGCGGCGATCGCCGCCTTCCGGCCGGCCTCATCGGTCGCCGCCCGCAGCTGCTCGATCCGACGGGCGAGCTCTCGGTCTCGATCGACGATCGTGGCGAGCTCGCGGGTGACGATCGCATCGGCGACGCGGTTCTCGAGCTCGAGCACGCGCTGGGACGCGCCTCTACTCCCGCCGCTCGGGGTGAGCGAGATGGTGTGCGGCGCCAGATAGCGGGCCAGCTGGCGCCGGTGCGTGCGGGGTGATGCGCTCACGATGCCCATGGGTGAGCATCGTGCGGGATCGGCCGCAGGCCGTTCCGGCCACGGGGCCGACGGCGAACCGGTCATCTGACCGACAACGAGCCGGGCGGTACCGTTGACGCGTGTCCGACAGCCCGGTGGCGGCCTTCCTGTCCGACGTGCCGCCGGAGTTCCACCGGCTCGGCGTCGTGCGTCGCCACCAGAAGGGCGCGTACCTCATCCTCGAGGGCGACCGCAGCGACCACGTTCTGATGCTGCGTTCCGGCCGGCTGAAGATCGTGCGCACCGCCGCCGACGGCCGGCAGACGCTCGTCGCCGTGCGCGGCCCCGGCGACCTAGTGGGCGAGCTGAACGCGCTCGCCGGATCCGACGCCCCCCGCGCCGCCTCGGTGGTCGCCCTCGACGACGTCGTCGTGCAGTCGATCCCCGTCGCCGAGTTCCTGCGGTTCCTCTCGCAGAACGCGAGCGTGAGCTTCGCCTTGCTCCGCCAGCTGGCCGCCCGGCTGCGGGAGGCGACGACCCGTCATGCCGACGCCGGCGGCTACGACGTCCTCCACCGCCTCGCCCGGGCACTCGTCGACGAGGCCGAGCGCAACGGCCGCGACGTCGAGGCCGGGACGCTCGTCGGCACGGGGCTCAGCCAGGAGGACCTCGCCGGGCTCGTCGCCGCGTCGCCGAAGTCGGTCAGCCGCTCGCTGGCCGTGCTGCGCAGCCGCGGGCTCGTCTCGACCGGTCGCCGGTCGATCGTCATCCGCGACCTCGAGGGCCTCCGCCGCTTCGCCCCGTAGCCGGGTCCGACCCGGCCAAATGGCCATCTCGGGCGACGCCGGACGACCCGATCCCGTTCGCCTGCCTCCTTCAGGCTCGCCACGACAGTGACGAAACGGGAGGGCAGATGTCCGTCATGTACCCGTCTTGGGGATCGCCCAAGACGATCGACCAGATCCGATCCGACTCCAGCTTCAAGCGGTTGCACCCGACGATGCAGGACCGCGTGATCGAGCTCATCCAGGCGTCCAAGGGCGCCGTCGGGCTCGGCGTCGGGTTCCGTTCCGAGGACGAGCAACGCCAGCTGTTCCTCAGCCGGTATGTCGTCGACCCCCACGGCCCGGTGCAGCACGACGGCAAGCGCTGGCGCAAGAAGCGGGCCAGTGACGCCGACGCCGCCCCGCCGGGCCGCTCGATGCACGAGCTCGGCCTCGCCGTCGACCTCGCCGGCGACCACGCCTGGGTGGTGGCGAACAGTTCACGGTTCGCGCTCAAGCACTTCGCCTTCGTGAACGACGAGCCGTGGCACGTGCAGCCGTTCGAGCTGCCGAACAGCCGCTCCCAGTACGAGCAGGCCGGATCGCCGTGGAAGGGCAACGGCCACGCCGGGACGCCCTCGCCGAACGGCAACGGTGGCGGTGGCGGTGGCGGTGGCGGCGCCAGGCTCGAGATCGTGCCGGGGATGCGCGGCCCGGTCGTCAGTGAGCTGCAGGAGGTCCTGATCCGCCGCCGGCTGATCAAGGACACCGTCGCCAACCGCGACCAGTTCTACGGGCGCAGGATGCAGAAGATCATCCGCAAGTTCCAGAAGGACCACGGTCTGAAGGTCGACGGGCGGGTCGGCCCCAAGACCTGGGCGGCTCTGCTCGGCTGACGGGGTCGGGCAGGCGCCAGGCGCCCGCCTGTGTCAGCGAGAACCGCTCACTTCGGCGGAAACCGGTGACATAGGCGGGCAGGGCGGCGTCCTGGGCGTCGTGGGCCCGCTCACGCGACGAGCTGTGGCCCCGACGCCCAGTGACCTCGACGCGCCAGGCGCTCCATGAGGATCCGCTCCCGCGGACGAGCGAGACTGTGGAGGCAGGACCGCGACGGCCGATGCGTCGCGGGCGTTCGAACGGGGGTTTGCCCGATGGGTTCAGGGAACGGGTCGCCGGTCACCGACGGGGAGGTGCCGGGGGTGGACGTCGTCGTCGTCGGTGCCGGCTTCGCCGGGCTGTACATGCTGCACCGGCTACGCCGGCTGGGCTTCTCGGCGATCGGGATCGAGACGGCCGACGACGTCGGCGGGACCTGGTACTGGAACCGCTACCCGGGCGCGCGGTGCGACATCCCGACCACCGACTACGCCTACTCCTTCGACCCCGAACTGGAGGCCGAGTGGACGTGGTCGGAGAAGTACGCGACGCAACCCGAGATCCTGGGCTACCTCCAGCACGTCGCCGAGCGATACGACCTGCGCCGAGACATCCGCTTCGCGACCCGGGTCGTCGCGGCGACGTGGGACGACGCCGCCAGCTCGTGGCGGGTTACGACCGACCCGGGCGGCGAGCTCTCGTGCCGCCACCTGGTGATGGCCTCGGGCTGTTTGTCGGTTCCCAAGACCGTCGACATCGAGGGCACCGGCCGCTTCCGCGGTGAGGTGTACTTCACGAGCAGCTGGCCCCACGAGGGCGTCGACTTCTCCGGCCGGCGGGTGGCGGTCATCGGCACCGGCTCGTCGGGCATCCAGTCGATCCCGCTGATCGCCGAGCAGGCCGCCGATCTCGTGGTCTTCCAACGCACCCCCAACTTCTCGACGCCGGCCCACAACGGCCCGGCAGAGCCCGATCGGTTGGCCCGTCTGGCCACCGACCGCGCCGCCTACCGGGAGGAGGCGCGCTGGTCGCGGGCCGGCGTGCCGATGGAGATGGCCACCGACACCCTCGACCAGCTGTCGGAGGAGGAGCGGCGGGCGCGCTTCGACACGGCCGTCGAGGCTGGCCATCTGCTGTCGCTGTTCAGCAAGTTCCCCGAGGTCCTGGTGAACCGTGAGGCCAATGAGGTCATCAGCGAGATGATCCGCGAGCGGATCCGCTCGATCGTCGATGACCCGGAGACGGCCGAGGCGTTGTGCCCGCAGGACCATCCCTACGGCACCAAGCGTCCGTGTCTCGACACCGAGTACTACGCGACATTCAACCAGCCCCACGTGCGGCTGGTGGACCTGCGCCGGCAGCCGATCACCACGATCACCGAGACGGGCATCGACACGACCGGGGAGTCCTTCGAGTTCGACTCCATCGTCTTCGCCACCGGGTTCGACGCGATGACCGGGGCGATCGTGTCGGTCGACATCACCGGCAGGGATGGCGTCACGCTGAGGGACAAGTGGGCCGACGGGCCGAGCACCTACCTCGGGTTGACGACGACCGGTTTCCCGAACCTGTTCACGGTCACCGGGCCCGGCAGCCCCTCGGTGCTGTCGAACATGACGGTGTCGATCGAGCAGCACGTCGAGTGGGTGACCGACCGGCTCGTGTACCTCCGCGAGGAGGGTTTCAACACCATCGAACCCACCGCGACGGCGGAAGCGGGATGGGATCAGCACGTCCGGGACTGCGGCGACATCACCCTGTACCCGCTCGCCAACTCGTGGTACATGGGCGCCAACGTGCCGGGCAAGCCGCGCACGTTCCTCCCCTACGTCGGCGGGGTCGACGCCTACCGGGCCGCCTGCGACGAGGTGGTGGCGCAGGACCTGCTCGGGTTCACCCTGACCGGGCCGGGCGGAACGCAGTGCAACGACGGGGTGGTCTGCCGCCTGCAGCCCGATGTCTCACTCGTGCTGCAGATGATGGCGGGCCTCGACCTGCCGCCGATCGAGACGATGGCGGCCGACGAGGCCCGGCAGTTCGTGACCACCCTCAACGAAGCCCGGCCGCCCGGCCCGGACGTCGGCGAGATCGTCGACGGTGTGCTCCCCGGCCCCGCCGGCGACCTCGACTACCGGCTGTACCGGCCGGCCAGCCCGGGCCCGCACCCGGTCCTCGTGTACTTCCACGGCGGCGGGTGGGTGCTCGGCGCCCACGACTCCGACGATCCGCTGTGCCGCGACCTGTGCGCCCGCTCCGATGCCCTCATCGTCTCGGTGAACTATCGCCATGCCCCCGAGCACTGCTTCCCCGCACCCGTGGACGACGGGTTCGCCGCCGTGCAGTGGGTAGCCGCCCACGCCGTCGAGCTCGGCGGCATCCCCGGTCAGCTCGCCGTCGGCGGATGGAGCGCCGGCGGCAACATCGCCGCGGTCGTCTGCCAGCTCGTCCGCGACGCCGGGGGGCCCGAGATCGCCGGCCAGGTCCTGATCACCCCGGTCACGGACTGCGACCTGGCCCGCGGCTCGTACGCCGAGAACGCCGACGGCTACGTGCTCACCGCCCCCCTGATGGAGTGGTTCTGGAACCACTACGCCGATCCGGCCGAACGCACCGATCCCAAGGCCTCGCCGCTGCGGGCCGCCGATCTGTCCGGGCTGCCACCGGCGCTCGTCGTCACGTGCGAGTTCGACCCGTTGCGCGACGAGGGCATCGCCTACGCCGATGCGCTGTCAGCGGCCGGAGTGCCCGCCCGCCAGCTGACCGCCCGCGGCCACATCCACACGTCACTCACGATGGTCGACGTGGTGCTGTCGGGCGCCGACACGCGAGGCGAGATCGCGGACGCCTTGCGGCAGTTCCTGGGCGCGTCCGTCCCCGCCTGAACCGGTTCCGAATGAAGATCGTCGTCATCGGCGGCAGCGGCCTGATCGGCTCCAAGCTCGTCACGAGCTGCGCGCGGACGGGCACGAGGCGATCGCGGCCTCGCCCGCCTCGGGCGTCAACACCCTCACCGGCGAAGGCGTGGCCGAGGCACTCGAGGGTGCGACGGTGGTCGTCGACGTGTCGAACTCGCCGTCGGTCGAGGAAGCCGCCGTGCGCATCGCGGACGGGGCCACCGACGGCGACACCGTCCGCCTGCCACCGGTGCGGTTCCAGCCCATGGCGGCCGACGACGTAGCCTCGGCCGTGGCCCGGGTCGCCGTCGACGCGCCGCTCAACGGCGTCGTCGAGGTCGCCGGGCCCGAGCAGTTCCGTTTCGACGAGCTCGTCCGGACCGCTCTCGCCGCCCGTCACGACCCGCGGCGCGTCGTGACCGAGCCCGACGCCCAGTACTTCGGCGCGCCTCTCGAGGAGCGCTCGCTGGTGCCCGAAGGCGATGCCCAGCTCGCCACCACCTCGTTCGAGGCCTGGCTCGAGGAGTCGATGCCCGCGGTGTAGCCGGGTGGTCGCCGCGTCTCGTCGGGCGATCTGGGCGCGCTCAGTCGCGATATCCGAGACGGTGCGCGCCCAGACGCGTGGATGAGACTGTCCGCGCCCAGATGCGGGGGCTCGTCGGGCCGATTGACCCCGTCCGTCCCGGGCATGCAGGGATAATCTCCCCGGGACGGAATCGAGGTAAGGGTCGATGAGAGCCTGCCCGGCATGCGGCACCGAGAACGAGGACACCTCTCCGTTCTGCGCGTCGTGCGGGGAGTTCCTCGACTGGGAGAGCTCGTCCGGCCCGATCGTCTCCGACCGCCCGGTGAAGTCCTCGCAGTTCACCGCCGGGCCGCGTGCCAGCCCTCCCCCGCCGCCCGAACCGGTCGCCGCGTCGCCGGAGCCTGAGCCTGAGCCGGAGCCCGCGCCTCCGCCGCCTGCGCCCGAGCCCGACCCGCCGATCGCCGAGGCGCCGCCGCCAGCAGTGGTCGAGCCCGAACCGCCAGCTGCGGCGCCCGAACCACCGCCCACGCCCCCACCACCGCCTCCGACCGCCGCCCCTCCCCGACCCCCCGCGGCCACTCCGCCACCACCGCCCGCGGCCGCTCCGCCACCACCGCCCGCTGCTGCCCCACCGCCCGCTGCTGCCCCACCCGAGCCTGCCGCGCCCACCCCACCTCCAGAGCCGGCGCCACCGGACCCGGCGCAGTCAGAACGGATCCGCCGACTCGTCGCCAAGAGCTCGGTCGTGCCCACGCCGCCGGCGACCACCGCGCCGCCCGAGCCCGCCGCACCATCCGCGCCACCCGTGACGCCGCCGGCCGCGGCGGCGCCGCTGGGGGCCAAGCCGCCGCCGCGGGTCTCGAAGCCCAGCGCTGCCGCTGCACCGGCCCCATCCCCGGCCGCTCCGCCCGCCGAGCCGGCGCCACCGGACCCGGCGCCATCCGAGCGGGTCCGCCGGCTGATCGCCAAGAGTGCGGCGATCCCGTCGCCGTCGACCCCGGCCGAACCGGTGGTGGCCCCGGCACCGGCCGCCCGCGCCGCTCCCACGCCCGCCGCCCGCGGCGCGCCCGCCGCTCCGGCCGGCGAGGCGGGCCCACCACCTCTGACGTCGATCATCAAGATCGCCGAGCGCAGCGGGCGGACCGACCTCGCCAGCAAGCTCAAGGACAGCGAGCAGCAGCTCCGCTTCACCGGCGTGACCGTGGCCATCGTCGGCGAGTTCAAGAAGGGCAAGTCGAGCCTCGTCAACGCCCTCGTCAACGCCGAGGTCTGCCCCTCCGACCCGGTGTTCGCCACCGTCACCCCGATCGCCGTGCGTCACGGGCCGGAGCTCGCCGTCAGCGTCAGCCGCCGGCGCGGGCAGGAGTCGGTCCCCGCCGATCTCGGCGACGTCGCCACCCTCGCCAGCGAGGAGGGCAACGAGGGCAACCATCTCGGCGTGACCGGGGTCGAGATCACCGTGCCCCGGCGAGTTCTCGCGACCGGGCTCTGCTTCGTCGACACGCCGGGCGTCGGCGGCCTCGACTCGGCGGTCGGATCGGTCACCCTCGCCACCCTCGAGGCGGCCAGCGGGGTGCTCTTCACGACCGACTGCGGCCAGGAGTTCACCGCCCCCGAGATGGAGTACCTGAAGGCGGCCCGCCAGCGCTGCCCCCACGTGCTCTGCGTGATGACCAAGTCCGACCTCTACCCGCATGCCCGTGCGATCGTCGAGCGCAACCGCGCCCATCTCGCCACCGCCGGCCTCGACGACGTCGGCCTCTTCCCGGTGTCCTCGGTGCTCCACCTGCTCGCCCTGGCCCAGAACGACACAAACCTCGAGGCCGAGTCCGGCTTCGCCGCGCTGTTCGAGGCCCTCCACCAGCGGATCTGGGAGCCGGCCCGCCGCGAGGGGCTCGCCGAGGCCGGGCGCCAGATCGCCGAGGTCGCCGACCACCTCGCCATCCCGATCGAGGCCGAGCGGGAGGCACTCGGGTCGGCCGCCGCCGCCGAGCGGGTGATCGATCGCCTCGGCGAGATCCGAAGCCGGGTCGTCCGCTTCCGCTCCAGCAGTGCCCGCTGGCAGCAGCGCCTCGCCGACGGCATGCAGGACGTCACGACCGATCTCGACCACGACCTGCGCACCCGGATGCGTCAGCTCAGCCGCCTCGCCGAGGGTCGCATCGACTCCGACGACAGCGGCGACGACCTGACGTTCGAGACGTGGCTCCACAAGGTGACGATGGAGCAGGTCGTCGAGCACTACGAGTCGATCGTGAGCCGGGCGTCGCGGCTCGCCGACGGGGTTGCCGAGCAGTTCGCCACGTTCGACCAGCACGCCGCGTACCGCGTCGAGTCGGCGGCGCCGATCGAGTTGCTCGCCGAGGTCCACATCAACCGGGAGCAGAGCCTCGTCAAGGACGGCATCATCCGGCGCGTCGTCACCACCGGCCAGGGCTACAGCAGCGGGATGATCGTCGGTTCGTCGGTGCTCGGACTGCTCGCCCCGGCCTTCATCTGGCTGCCGGTGATCACGCTTCCGATCGCCGGCTTCATGGCCCGCAAGGCGTTCATCGACGACCGCGCCCGGCGGAAGATGGCCCGCCGGCAGGAGCTCAAGCGCCTCGCCAACCGTTACCTCGACGAGGTGGGCTTCGTCGTCCACAAGGACTCGCGCGACACGCTGCGCCGCCTGCACCGCCAGATCCGCGATCACTACGCGCAGCGGGCGGAGCAGCTCGAGCAGACGCTGCAGCAGGCGCTCGCCGCGGCGGAGAAGGCCCGGGCCGGCGAGCAGGCCGGCCAGGAAGGGACGGGCGGCAACGTCCAGGCCATCGAGCAGTCGGCGGGGGTCGTCCAACAGGTCCGCCGCGCGGCCGATCGGCTCGTCGCTGTGGCCCCGGGCACGTGATGGGGGACAAACAGCGATCCGACGGCCTCATCGGGTCCGTGCACCGCCTGCTCGACCTGGCCGAGCCGGTGCTGCGCAACCCGCCCGGGCGGATCGCCGAGCTGCGCGAGCGGCTGGCCGGTCCGCTGCGGGTCGCCATCGCCGGCAAGGTCAAGGCCGGCAAGTCCACCCTCCTCAATGCCCTGGTCGGTGAGAAGGTCGCCCCCACCGACGCTGGCGAGTGCACCCGCATCGTCACGTGGTACCGGGACAGCCACAACTACCGCGTGACCGCCGTCCCCTACCTCGGGGAGCCCGCCGAGCTCGCCTACCACCGCACCGAGCACGACTTCGAGATCCTCCTCGGCGACCGGTCGGCCGACGAGCTGCAATACCTCGACGTCGAGTGGCCGTCGTCGCGATTGAAGGACCTGGTCCTGATCGACACCCCCGGCCTCGCCTCGCTCTCGACGGAGGTCTCGGCGCGCACCGAGCGCTACCTGTCGACCGACGAGGAGGGGCCGGGCGAGGCCGACGCGGTGATCTACCTGATGCGGCACCTCCACCCCATGGACCTGTCGTTCCTCGAGGCGTTCAAGGACCGCATCGCAACCCGTGGGGCGTCGGTCAATGCGATCGCCGTGCTGTCGCGCGCCGACGAGATCGGCGCCTGCCGGACCAACGCGCTCGCCGTCGCCGAGCGGGCAGCCGAGCGCTACCGGCACGACCCCCGGATCCAGCGCCACTGCCAGGCGGTGGTCCCCGTGGCCGGCCTCATCGCCGAGGCGGCGGCGACGCTGCGGGAGGACGAGACCGCGGCGCTGCGCACGATCGGCGGGCTCGATCGCAGTGTGTCCACCGACCTGCTCCGTTCCGTCGACCGGTTCGTCGTCCCCGGCGGGGCGAGCGGTGTCGACGTCGCCCTGCGCCAGCGCCTGCTCGACCGCCTCGGCCTCTTCGGCGTGCGGCTCTCCGTCGAGCTGCTCATCGCCGGGCGGGTGACGACCGCCGGCGACCTCTCCCGCACGCTCGAGGCGCGGAGCGGCATCGGCGAGCTGCGCCGGCTCCTCACCGGGCAGTTCGCCGCCCGCGCCGCCGTGCTCAAGGCGCGGTCGACCCTGGCGAGCGTGCTCGCCCTCGCCGACGCGCACGGGGGGCCGGAAGCCAAGCCGATACGCGAGCGGATCCGGGACATCGAGCACGGCGCCCACGAGTTGGTGGAGATCCGGCTGCTCACCCAGCTGCGGGCGAGTGGGGTCGGCCTCGGCGACGACGAGCTCGTCGCCCGCCGGCTGCTCGGCGACGCCGGGCCCGAGCCCCACACGCGGCTCGGCCTGCCGTCGGGCGCCTCGCCCGAGGAGATTCGCACCGCCGCCGTCGCCGCGATCGCGTACTGGCGGGCGGCGGCCGACGATCCCATGATGGTCAAGGAGGCTCGGGACGTGGCCGAAGGGGTCGTCCGCAGCGCCGAAGCGCTGGCGGTCGCCGGGGCGGTGCTGACGCCGTGATCGTCTGCCGCAAGTGCTCCCGCCGCCACCCGGACGGCACTGACTTCTGCGCGTGCGGGGCGTTCCTGGAGTTCGACGGCGAGCGGATCGCCGACCCGGTCTCGACCGCGCCGGTCACCCCGGCCGAGCCGGCCGCGCCGACGACGGCGGGCGCCCCGCCGCCCCCCGATGCGGCGGCGACCGCACGCCCGGCGCCCGTGCGGGACACGCCGGCGACGCCCCAAGAGCCGGCGGCGTGGTCCGGGCTGCCCGGCTCGGGCAACTGGGCCGACCCCGTGAGCGAGGACTCCCCGGCTGACACGACGTCGGTGAGCGCCAGGCTTCCGGATGCGCCGGAGACCCGGCGGACCACCGAACCGGCGTTCGTCGCTCCGACGGGACGGGCGGGCGACCTCGTCTGCGCCGGGTGCGGCACTCCCAACGCGCCCGAGCGTCAGTTCTGCCAGCACTGCGGCCTCCCGCTGTCGGCGACCGGTGGCGCCGCGGCCGCCGTCACGACCGGCGGGGCGAAGCCCTCATGGTGGCGACGGGCGTTCGGGCGGGCGCGGGGGAAGGCCGAGACGACCGACCCGCGGCGCCTGTCGAGCATGGCCCACGGTCTCCAGAGCGGCCGCCTCCCCGGCCTCTCGGGGCGGGCAATGGCCTTCCGCGCCGGCGGCATCACCGTCATCCTCCTCGGCCTGCTCGCCTTCCTCGGGCCGTGGCGCGGCACGGTGCTCAGGTGGAGCCGGGATCGCGTCGGCGCCAGCCGGTACACGGTCGTCGACGTCGAGGCCGAGAACTTCACGGTCGTGATCAGCGACCCGAGCGTGGCGCCGCTGACGTTCCCCCTCCAGGACGTCGACCGGCTCGTCGACGGGTACGCCAACACGGCCTGGGCCACCCATTGGCTCGACATCACGGACCCGGGACTGGAGGCGGCCCCGGAGGCCGGATCGGACTGCCCCAGCCCGGCCCGCACCGACTCGTTCCTGCGCGTCGAGTTCGCCGAGCCCACCGACCTGGCCCGGCTCCGCATCCTCGGCGGGCGACCGGCCGCCGACGAGACGCGCACCGCGTACCTTCGGCCCCGGCTGGTCGAGCTGCGGGTGAACGAAGGGGACACGTGCAGCTACCTGACGCTCACCGACGACGGCGAGCTGGAGACCCACGAGTTCGGGCACGACGACGTCGAAGACATCGAACTGCGCGTTCTCGGCGTCTACGCCGACGGCGAGTCCGAATCGACGGTCGAGATCTCCGAGATCGTCTTCGAGCGGCGCCGCTGAGAAGCCCTACCCGCTGCGGGGAACGAGCACGACCGGCGGCGGGCAGGGCTCCGGGGCGATCGCCGCGCAGATCGCGCCGACCTCGCTCGGGGTCGTCGACACGTACATGACCACCTCACCCGGCGCGAACCCCTCGTAATCGGCACCGTCGAGGACGTGGATCGTCGCCCTGCCGAGGGCGTCCCGCCGCGTCTCGATGGCGGCATCCAGCTCGGCGATCGATGTGGTGCCGGGGAAGGTGCCCAGTACGACGACCGTCGCCCCGGTGCGCGCCGCCGCTGCCGCAGCGCCCTCGACGAACCGCGCCCGGCACGTGTTCTCCGTGACCGCCGAGCACATCTGGTTCGCCCCGCGCCGGTTCGCTGCCGGCCGGTACAGCCAGTTGGTGTCGGGGGTGACGTTGGTCTCGCCGAACGACGGCTGCCCGTTCTGGTCGGTGGCGATCGTGTCGCGGTTGGAGAACGACTCGATCTCGGCCGGGTCGACGGCGAGCCTGGCGGCGAGGTTGGCGGTCGCGGCCTCGACCCCGAACCCCGCCGGAGGTGGGAGCACGGCTGGATCGAAGATCGCCGCCCACGTGCCCGTGAGGTCGGCGATCACCTCCTGGGCGGGGCCGGGCGCGCCGGTCGTCGTCGGAGTGGGAGTGGTGGTCGGGGTCGTGGTGACGGTCGTAGCGGTGGGTGGAAGCGTCGTCTGGCCGGGCGGCAGCGGCAGCGTCGTCTGGCCGGGCGGCAGCGGGAACGTGGTCACCGGAACCGGCGTGGCGTTCACCGTCGCGGGAACGCTCGGCGGCGGCAACGCCTCGACCTCCACGACCACGGCCTCGGCGGGGTCAGAGCGCTCCTCGCCGCGCACGGCCAGGACGGAGACTCGCTCCGGGTACGGCGCGTCCCGCTGGAGGAGCACGACCGTGGTCGGCGACCCGGTGATCGGCGTGGGCTGTTCGGCGTTGCCGACGAGCACCCGGAACTGGACGTCCTCGGTCGGCGGGTACTCCCAGGTCAGCTCGAACGTGCCGCCACCGAGCGGGGTGACCTGGAGCTCAGTCGGCTGTGGCAGCTGGGAGGCGGCACCGGTGGTTGCGCACTCGTGGGTGCTCGGCCGGGAGTTGCCCGCGCCCTCCGGCCCGACGGCGACGACGGCGTAACAGTGCTGCGAGCCCGGCTCGAGGTCTTCCACGGGAAAGTTGAGTGTGGCGGCATCGAGCTCGCCGATCGCCGCACCCGTCGCCTCGCCTTCTTCGGTCGTCTCCCGCACCTCGTAGCCGACGGCGTTGGGCACCTTCGTCCACTGCAGGAAGATCACCGACGAGCCCTGCGGTTCGGCGGTGAACTCGGGCGGCGCCTCGGGGGCGGCGAGCCCGAGGGCGACCTCGTCGCCGCCGCGGAGCTGGAGCACGACGAGCGCGGCGAGCAGCCCGATCAGCAATACGGCGGCGAGCACCACGACCTTGGACAGGATCGGCCGCTGGACCATCGTCAGCTGGAACGTGCGGCTGTTCGGGTCGTCCGGGGGTGGTGCCGCGCCCGGCTCCGGCCGTTCGGCCCCGAACGGCAGGCTCTGGCAGCGGGCCTGGATGATCCGGTTGACCGCATTGCCGCGGAGGAACGGCTGGCGCACCTTGGCCGTGACGTTCGATGTGGCCCGCCCACCCGGCTGGAGGTCGACGACCTCGTCGGAGACGGTGATCCGCACCTCGCCGCTCGGGTCGTGGGCGACGACCGCCAGCCGCACGGCGGCGTTGCCGTGGTTGGCGAACTCCAGCGGGAAGTTCGCTTTCCACCGCGCCTTGCGCGACGTGTTGGCGCACCACGCCTGGAGCCCGGCGACCCCGGAGAGCTCGATGTGGCCCTCGGCCGCGGCGGACGACGACGCCTCGACCTCCGACGTCGCCCGGACCGCGAACGGAAGGGCGCCGGTCGGCGTCGATGCACCGGCGGGCGGGTTGAACCACACGTCGACCTCGGCCTCGCGCCCCGGCAGCACCGAAACGGTCGACGGGTCGACCCGGGCGAACGCGGACGGCGCGCCCACCACCTCGACCCGGTAGGACTCGACGCGCCGGCCCTGGTTGCGCACGCGCACCGGCAGCCGGGCCTCTTGGCCAGGCCCGACCGCCACGGTGTCGGAGCTCAGGATGACGACCGGATCCACGCCGGAACGGAGTGTAAAGACCCGCCGCCATCCGGACGGGCCCTTTGCGCCTACCCGCCCGCGTTCCGGCCGATCCGCTCAGCTGTCGAGCGCGACGGCACCCAGATCGGTCCGCGGCGCTGGGGCGGCGGCCGACCCGTAGACCGCGGCGAAGCCCGTCCGCCAGCTCGGGTAGCGCAGCGTCCACCCGAGCTCGCGCTTGGCCTTGGCGTTGGACGCGCCGCGGGCGTCGGTCCCCATCATCAGGGCGACGTCGCCGGCGACGAGCCGGACGAGCCAGCGGGGGACGTGGCGGGGCGGCTTGGCACCGAGGAGGTCGGCGAGCACGGGCAGCCAGTCGCGCACGGGGGCGGGCTCGTCGTCGACGATGTTGTAGAGGCCGGGTCCCTCGTGCTCGAGGGCGAGCACGGTGGCGGCCGCAGCGTCGTCGACGTGGATGAACGAGAACACGCCGCCGCCGTCGCCGACGATCGGGAACTGCCGCTTGCGCACGATCTCGGCCCAGCCGTCGTTGGCCGCGCCGTAGAAGCCGCCGTAGCGCAGGGCGATGCCGCCCGCCTCCTGGACGACGGCGTCGAGGTACCGCATCGCCGCGTCGCTCTCGGCCATCGAGGGCAGCGGGATCGGGGCGAGGGGATCGTCCTCGGACTTCGCCGGCCCGCCTTCGCGGGCGTACCGGAAGCTGGCGAAGCTCTGGGCGACGAACTGGCGCACGCCGGCCTCGCGGGCCGCGGCCAGCAGGTTGTCCGTGCCCTCCGTCCGCAGTCGGTTGGTCCGGGCGAAGCTGCGGTCGAGGCGCCGGGAGAAGCGCAGGTTCGCCAGCGCGGTCGCCTCGTGGGCGATCGCGTCGGGCTCGCTCTCCAGGACGGCGGTGCGCACAGCCTCTGGATCGAGCAGGTCGAGCGTGATCGCCTTGGCTCCGAGGGCCCGCACCAGCTCGGCGCGTTCCGGCGAGGTCGATGTGCCGACGACCTCGTGACCTCGGTCGATCAGTTGGGAGACGAGGGGGGTGCCGATCGCACCGCTCGCCCCGACGACGAAGACTCGCATGACGTTCTCCATTCTTGATGCGGCCGGCGAAGCGGCTGGCGCCGCCGCCGTGCCGAACCGGGTCTCCCCTTTGAACGACGCGACCCGGTTCCATGTCACATCTGGGGGGTGTGGGGGTGTCTAGTGGTATGACCCCGCGGAACGAAGGAACGTGACAATGGACGAGCGCGAGTGGCTGGCGAACCAGTTCGACGAGCACCGGACCCGGTTGCGGGCGGTGGCGTACCGGATGCTCGGCTCACTGAGCGAGGCCGACGACGCCGTCCAGGAAGCGTGGATCCGGCTCAACCGCTCGGATGCGAACGACATCGACAACCTCGGCGCCTGGCTGACCACCGTTGTCGGGCGGATCTCGCTGAACATGCTGCGCTCGCGACGCCGGCGCGGCGAGGAGCCTCCCAGCGTGCACCTGCCCGAACCGGTCATCGACCGCGAGGACGGAGTCGATCCCGAGCACGAGGCGCTGCTGGCCGACTCGGTGGGCTTGGCGCTCCTGGTCGTCTTGGAGACGCTCACGCCGGCGGAACGGCTCGCCTTCGTGCTCCACGACATGTTCGCCGTGCCATTCGACGAGATCGCGCCGATGGTCGACCGCTCCCCGGAGGCGACCCGGCAGCTCGCCAGCCGCGCCCGCCGTCGGGTCCAGGGCGGGAACCCGATCCCCGACGCCGACCCCAGCGCCCAGCGCGAGGTCGTCGACGCCTTCATCGCCGCCGCGCGGGGGCGACTTCGAGGCCCTGATCGAGGTGCTCGACCCCGACGTCGTCCTGCGAGCCGACTTCGGTGGGGGTCGCTCGCGGGTGCTCCAGGGTGCCGCCGCGGTCGCCAGAGGGGCGCTCGCCTACTCACGTCGCGACCTGCACATCCAGGTGGCCCTGGTCAACGGCGTGCTCGGAGCGGTCTCGATGCTCGGCGACGAGCCGTTCGCCGTCGGCGCGTTCACTGTGCAGGGCGGCAAGATCGTCGCCCTCGACATCCTCGCCGACCGCGAGCGCCTCAGCCGGCTCGACCTCAGCGTCCTCGACAACTGACCCGCTGGCCCCGCCCGCCGCTTAAGCGATGGCGCGGTCCGGTCGCCTGCAATACGTTGCACTCCGGCTCGATGGGACCTCACACGCTGCCCAAGGCCCGTCTCGAACCGCCTTCTGTGCGTGCGATCGTTCGAGAGCGGGTGGACCGCCGGCTCGACCGCGCCTGGGCCGTCCCCCTCACCCTCGTCGTCGGCCCCGCCGGCGCGGGCAAGACGACGGCGGTGAGCCACCTGGCCGCCCGCAGCCCCCAGCCGGTGCTGTGGTACCGCGCCCACCCCGTTGACGCCGACGAGTCGGTGCTGTGCGAGCACCTCGCCCAGGCGATGGCGCACGCGACGGGCGAGCGGGGCGATTGGGGCCGCCTGGCCGACGTGCTCGTCGACATCGAGCAGCGGCCGCACCTCCCCCGCCGCATCGTCGTCGACGAGTTCGACGCCATCATCGGCACGGCCAGCGAGCGGGCGTTCGACGTGTTGCTCGCCGACCTCGCCCCGACGATCCACCTCGTAACACTTTCCCGCCACCGGCCGTCGTTCGGCACGGCCCGGCTACGACTCGCCGACGGCGTCTGCGAGATCGGCCCCGACGATCTGCGCTTCCGCTCGTGGGAGGTCGACCGGCTGTTCCGGGAGCTGTACCAGCGCCCGCTGCCGCCGGACGAGGTGGCCGAGCTGGAGCGGCGGACGGGCGGCTGGGTCGCCGCGCTGCAGCTGTTCAACATGGCGACGTCGGGACTCGCCGCCGGTGAGCGGCGGGCCGTGCTCGCCCAGGTCGGGCGGCGGGCCGGCCCCGACTGGGACTTCCTCGCCGAGAACGTGCTGGCGTCGCTCACCGATGAGCTGCAGCTCTTCCTGCTCGAAACCAGCCCGCTGCCCCGCCTCAGCGCCGAGCTGTGCGACGACCTGCTCGGAACCGGCGGGAGCGTCCGCATCCTCGCCGAGCTCGAGCGGCTGCAGCTCCTCACGCCGTCGCCGGAGGCGCCCGGTGTGTACCGCACCCACGAGGTGCTGCGGTCGCACCTCGAGGGTCTGCTGCTGGAGTGGGAGGGAACCGACGCCGTGCGCTCGCGCTACCGCCGGGCCGCCGACACGCTCGAACGCCACGGGCTGTTCGCCGACGCCCTCAGCACCTACTGCCGCGGTGACGACTGGGCGAGCGCGAGCCGGTTGCTCGGGTCCCGCGGCGCCGAGGTGGCCGACAAGCCGGGCTCCTGGCTCGCCAGTGTCCCGCCGACGCTCATCGCCAGCGACCCGTGGCTGCTCCTCGCCGTCGCCCGCAACCAGCGCGCCGACGGGCGGGTGGCCGACGCCATCGCGACCTACCAACGGGTCGAGCGGAGCGCGTTGAGCGCGGTGCCGGTGACCATCGCCCGCCGTGAGCGCCTCCTCCTCGCCTCACTGCTCGACCGGTCGAGCCCGCCGTCCCTCGGCTGGGTCGGTGTCGTGCGCGACGCCGTGCGCGGTGGGCCGCTCGCCGACACCGAGTTGCTCAGCTCCCGGTCGACGTACGAGCTGCTCGCCGCCGGGCTGGCGAACTTGCTCAAGGGCGAGGTCAGCACGGCCCGCGCGTTCCTGCACCAGGTGCGCGACCGCCCGGACGTGTCGGCGGTGGTGGCGATCGCCGCCGGCCTCGGCGACCTCGTCGCCGCGGTGCTCGACGGATCGGCGTCGGTGGACGAGGCTGCTGACCTCGAGCGGACCGCGGTGGCGCTCGACGTCCCGTTCCTCGCCCGGTTGTGCCGGGCGGCGGCGGCGATGGTCACCGGCACCGTGGATGACATCACCGCCGTCGTCGCCGAGTGCGACCGGGTCGGCGACAGCACCGGGGCGGCGGGAGCAGCGGTGCTCGGCGAGCTGGCCGGGGTGTGGGGCGGCTGGCCCGACGACGTCGCCGGTCTCGACGCGCTCGGACGCTGTGAGCGTCTCGGCCTGCTCAACGCCGAGGTGTGGGTGCAGACCGCCGTCGCCCTCCGGTCCGCCGGCGCGGGTGAGGAAGGTCCGGCGAGCGTCGCTGAGGTGGCCGCCAAGCGGCGCGGGCTGCGGCCGCTGGAGCGCCTCGCCCACGTCGCGCGCGTCGCGGCGACGGCAGAGCCGGAGCGCGTCGCCGCTCTTGCCGCGGAGCTGCGCAACGACCACGGGCTGTCGTTCCCGATCGTCGCCGCGTCGGTGGCCGGAGGCGACACGGCTCCCGTCGCCGCATCCGTCGCCCGCCGCGTGGAGATCCGGTGCTTCGGCCGGTTCAGCGTGCTCGTCGACGACGAGCCGGTCGATCTCAGTGCCCTGCGCCCGCGGGCGCGGGCCGTCCTGCGCATGCTCGCCGTGCGGTTCGGTCACGGGGTGCACCGCGATGTCCTCGGCGACGAGCTCTGGCCCGCCGACGACGATGCGAGCGCGGCGAAGAAGCTGCAGGTGGCGATCTCGTCGATCCGGAGGGTGCTCGAGGAGGCGGGCGTGAACGATCTCGTCCGCCGGGTCGGCGACGTCTACACGCTGCGCGACGACGTTCTGGTCACGTGCGACGTGCACCGGTTCACCTCGGCCGTCGTCGACGCTCGCGCCGCGCTCGCCCACGGGGAGGGCAACGACGTCGAGCCGGCGCTCCGGAACGCCCTCGAGCTGTATGGGGGCGACCTGCTCACCGACGAGGGGGCGACCGACTGGGTCGTGGGCGAGCGCATCCAGCTCCAGGCCGCCGCCGTCGACGTCGCCCGGAGCCTGGGAACGCTGCTGCTCGATCGCCGCGATGCGGGCGCGGCGATCGAGATCGGCCGGCGCGGCCTCGAGATCGACCACTACGCCGACCCGCTGTGGCGGGTGCTCCTCCAGGCCCTCCAGACCAACGAGGACCACGCCGGCTACGCCCTCGCCGCCAGCCGTTACGACGCCGTCCTCGCCGAGCTCGGCGTCAGCCGCGAGTTGGCGTAGCCAACCCCCTCGTTCTTGCATCTACTTCCGTTGCCCTGACCCCAGGATCAGATGCAAGAACCGGGTCAGGCGGCCGGCGTGCGGGTCGGGATCCGGGCGATCCCGTCACGCACCGCGGTGACGACCTCGTGCTTGCGGTACCAGATCTGACTGTCCCACACCTCGACCACGACAAGGCCCGCGTCCTCGAGTCCCCGCCTTCGCGCCTTGTCGTGAACCTGGTCGCTGAGCGCCGAGTGGTAGCGCTCGCTCTGCACCTCCACGACGAGGGGCCACGTGGTGGAGACGAAGTCGACGCGGCCGCACCATCGCGCGTCGTCACCGAGGTTGACCTGCCTCCGCCACTCCCCGAGCTGAGCCTCTCGTGCGATCGTCGCGAAGCGCGCCTCGAGGTTCGACGCGGGTGGCACCCAGTTCGGCGGTCGCGCCGCGAGCAGCTCGCGCAGGAGGACCGTGCCGCCGCGGCCGCGCTTGGCGAGCTCATCGTGGAGGCGGCGCAGCGAGGAGCCGGAATACAGCGACTTCGACCACCCCGTGTCGAGCGCCCGCTCGGCCCGCAGCGGATGGGAAGTGGCGCACAGCTCGAAGATCGCCCGCTCGGGGCGCACCACCGGGACGCCGTCGAGCACCGTCACCTGCGCCGTGGTCAGCCTGAGCACCTCGTGCACGTGCGCGGCAAAGGTCGCCGGCGCCGATGTCGTACCACGGGGACGCGTGACGTGGATGCGGAGCAGGTCGAACCCCGGAAGGCCCCACCAGGCCGCCGCCGTGCTGTGGGAGATCACCGCGCCCGGGCCCGCGTCGAGGACGGCCCGCATCAGCGGGCTCGCTCGGGTCCACGGGGCGCCAGTGCGATGGAGCACGCGCCGCCCATGGGGCACCCACTCTCCCCGTCTGATCCGGTGCCGGAGCGCCTCGTCGCTGAGGCCGGCGGCCCTGGCATCGAGCCGGGTGATGAACCCGTGCTGGGCGGCGGACAACTCGTTGAGCTCATCATCGGCGTTCATGCCGACGGATGATCGCGAGGGGGTGTCACACCGCCCGTTCTTGCATCTACTTCCGTTGCCCTGACCCCAGGATCAGATGCAAGAACCGGATTGGAACCGGAGAACGAACGGGCGTCAGCCGTCGTCGAGGGTGTCGTCGTCGAGGAGGGGGTCGGTGGGCCCGGCCTCGAGGGGGTCGTCGGCGCCGTTGCTGGGGAGCATGTACTGGTCGCCGTCGAGCACGCCGTCGTCGTCGCTGTCGGGGTCGTTCGCGTTGGTGCCGGCGAGCTCCTCGAGCCAGTCGGTGAGCCCGTCGCCGTCGGTGTCGACGTGCATCTCGTCGGGGACCAGCAGGGGCACGTCGGCGTCGGGGTTGTCGGCGACCAGGGGGTTGTACCCGAGCGCGATCTCCAGTCCGTCGTTCATCTGGTCGAAGTCGGTGTCGGCGCGGTCGGCCTTGGCGCCGATGACCACCAGCTCGTAGCCGTCGGTGATTCCGTCGCCGTCGGTGTCGGGGACCTCGGGGTTGAGCCCGTACTGGGTCTCGAAGAAGTCGGGCAGGCCGTCACGGTCGACGTCGACGGAGCCCGAGTGCCACGCCGCGACGTCGAGCGGGTTCGGGGGTGCCGGCGCCGGCGCCGGCGGCTCCAGGGTGGTGACACCGCCGCCCTCGTAGTCGAGCCCGGGGATCAGGGCGGCGAAGTTGAAGCCGCGGTCGGCCGCGGTGTTGTACCCGATGCCCGCCGACGGGCTCATCGCCTCGAACGTCCGGCCGTCACCGAGGCTGATGGCGACGTGTGAGCCGTCCTGCCGGCCCTCGCCCGGGACCGGCTCGCGCGGGAACCGGAACAGCAGCGCACCCGGCGTGTTGATCGCCTCCTCCACCGGGATCAGCGTCCCCGCCTCCTTGAACTGGAGGTATTGGAGGAACGAGGCCTCGGCCACGTTGTCGACACCCGCCTGGGCGGCGGCCCACTCGACCAGCTCCGAGCAGTCGAACTTCTCCGGGTCGACGTCGCCGTGGTCGGTCTGGGCGTCGAAGACGTAGGTGTCGCCCTCCTGGGCGAGCGCCGCCTCGAGGAACCGCTGGACCGAACCCTCCGCATCCGGCATGTCGGGCAGGCCCCCGCCGTCGTCGCCGCCGCCGACGTCCGGCACCGGGCCGGCGAACGCGTCGCCACCCTCGGCGCCCGCCGACACCGGGTCGGCGTGGTAGTTGGCCGGCCCGTCGAAGTTGCCGTTGGCCGGCTCGCCGTTGGCGGCCGCGGCGGCCCGAGCGTCGTCGGCGAACCTCGCGTACGCGCGACCCGCGGTCGTCGTGGGTGACGGTCCACGGCCGAATGTCGCCGCCCTGCTGGGACACGTGCCACGCGGCGATGGCGTTGTCCCGCGGGTTGTACATGTCCAACCCTTGCGCCCACTCCGCCCCGGCGTGCGCCTTCAGGTTGATCTGCCACAGGCCGCGCGAGTCCTCGCCGTGGGGGTTGTGGGCGCCGGTCTCGCCGCCCGACTCGGCGAGCGCGATGGCGGTCATCGTGACCGACTGGTCGGGCGAGAAACCCGCCGCGCGCGCGTAGGCGTAGATCTCCTCGGCGTCGAGCTGCGCCATGCGAAAACGCTACCGCTCGCGCTCGATGCGACGTGGAGGATTGAGCGCCCGCCCCGACGTCAGCCGGGCATCTCCTCCTCTTCCTCCTCCATCGCATCTTCGCGCTGGAGCGCCATCATCTGGACCTCTTCCTCTTCCTCCTCGGGCCCCGCCTGGCGCTGGACCGGCGCCGCCGCGGCCTCGGCCGCCGCCGGGCCGGCGCTGCCGGCGAACGCCGTCGCCGCGGCCTCGGCCTCCAGCTCGAAGCGGTCGCTCGGATCGCTCACCGCGATGCCGCCGGCTGCGGGCGTCGCCTCCACGGGGCCGGAGCGCTGCTGGACGACGTGGGTCAACTCGTGGGCCAGCGTCCGGCGTCCCTCGTCGGTCCCCGGCGAGTACGCCCCGGTGTTGAACACCACGTCGTTGCCCACCGTGTAGGCCCGCGCCTGCACGGCCTTCGCCGACTCGGCCGCCTGGGCGCCGTCGTGCACACGGACCGAGCTGAGGTCGGCTCCGAGGTGGGTCTCCATGTCCGTCTGAAGGTCGGCGGGGAGCGGCGAGCCACCGCCCTTGCCGACCACGTCGAGCACCGGCGAGCGCTCCTCGCCCGCCTCGGACGTCTCCTCGGAGTCGTGACCGACCAGCGACCCGACGCTGCTGTTGCCGGCGAGCCGCTGGAGCCGGAGCACGGCGGCTCGCGGCTCGTGCCCGTGGAGCTGGCCGGACGCCGCCACCTGGGCCGCGGCCTGAGCGGCGACGACGTCGTGCTCCGCCGGCCGCTCGACCAGCTTCTGCCTCGACACCGCTTCTTCGTCGTGGGTGTGCATCACCTCACCATCCTTCCATGAGCGTCATCTCGTCCTTCACGACCCCTCACACCGCGCCGGCAGGTGGGCCGGGACCGCGTCCCGGACGAGGCGGGCGAGCCGTTCGGCGTCGACCCCGTCACCCGGCCGGTAGCGCACGACGACGCCCCGCCGCGCCTCACCGGGCAGCGGCTCGTCGGGGTCGTCCGACGCGATCGTCGCGCCACCGTCGTCGATCTCGGCCGGCGCGCCCGTGTACAGCTCGACGAGCAGGGCCAGCCCGACGACCGTGCCCCGCCAGCGGGCGAGCTCGAGCGCATTGGCGACCAGCGCCCGCCGCCGCTCCTCCGGCCACGTCGCGTCGAGCTCGAGCCCGAACCAGCCGGCGAGCCAGTCGAGGAAGTCGGGCGGGGTGAGCCACGGGTCGACGTAGGCGTCGAGGTTGTCGATCGTCGACAGCACCGGCGCCAGCACCGGATCGAGGCCCTGGGTGAACCGCACGCAGAACTCGTCGGCCTGCAGCATCGCCGGCAGGAACGACGCGATCGGCCGCGTCGACGACGAGGTCCGGCATCACCCCGCGACTCATGTCGTCACCACCTGGACCTGGTGGCCGTAGGAGAACACCAGCGAGTCGGGATCGAGGTCGATCCGGGTGATCGCATCGCCGCGCTGGCCGGTGATCGGGTCGGCGGGGAACATGCGGGCGTCCTCGATGAGGTCGACACCCTCGACCCGCTGGGCGACGCCGAACACCTCGCCGAGCAGGATCGGGCGGCCGAACGCCCACCCGTCGCCCTCCGGACCGCCGCGCAGCGGGTCGAAGTAGCGGTACAGGGCGTCGAGCGTCTCCTGCCGCACCTGCTCGGGGTCGGCCCGCATCCGGGCGCGCAGCCGGATGACGGCGGTGACCCCGAGGTACCGGGGCGGGGTGATCACGACCCGGGCGCCGATCATCCGGCGCTCGTCGAGGTAGTCGCGCACCGTCGCCATCATCGACTCCGGCGGGACGAGCTGGTCGAACGTGATCCGGCCGTGCTCGTCGGGCGCGACGGTCGGGACGAGGAGCACCCGCACGCCGCCGGCCGTGCCGCCCGTCGTCGGACGTCGGTCGGCCGCCGTCGTCGACGGGCAGGCAGCGCACCCGGGCCACCTCGGGCGTCGCCTCGCGGGCCAGCTGCTCGTAGTCGCGGGCGGTCACGGCCCGGTTGCGGGTGCCGAGCACGAGCGGACCTCGCGTCTTGGCCGCCGACAGCGTCTCGCCGTCCACACCGCCGGTGGCCGGCCGGCGGTTGTCGACCCGGCCGATGAACGGGATCGCCGACTTGAGCGTGACGATCTCGTGGGCGGCGACGTTGCCGAGCCGGCCGCCACCGGTCCGGTAGCGGCGGACGCGGACGTGGGCGCCGGCCGGCGGGATCGCGCCGTACTGGCGGAGCGAGCCGTCGGCGAGCCGGACGGCAGGGCCGAAGACGATCGCACCCTCGTTGGCGCTGAGCCGCCAGTGGAGGTCGTCCTCGGCGCTCTCCCCGAACCCCTGCACCTGCTCCCACGGCTCCCAGCCCTCGGGCCCGGCGACCTCGACCAGGACGGGCCGCTCCGACGCCACGACGGGCTTGCGGAGCAGATCGAAGCGCTGTCCGGGCACGCCCTCGGACACGCCGATCAGCTCGTCGAACACGTCGGCGCCGTGGACGGCGGTGGCGGTGCCGCCGATCGTCGCCGCGGTGAGCCGGGCGATCAGCGGGGTGTCGGTGTACAGCGGCTGGTCCTCGTTGCGGGGTGGCGTCAGGCGGCAGCGGAGCCACCCGGCCGAGCGCTCCTCGAGCACGGTCTCGGTGTGCACGGCCGGGACGTGGACGACGATGTCGCCAGGACTGTTGAACCCACCGGTGTGGTCATCGATGTCGCAGCGCACCCAACCTTCGGGCCCGAGCGCCTCCCAGATCCACGGCGGGTCGGTCGGGTCGATGCCGTGGCCCTCGGCCTCGCACTCGACGTGGAGGGCGACGGCGCAGTTCGGAACCGCCCGGTCGAGGCCGATGAGCAGGGCGTCGTCGATCTGGGGCGTGGGCGAGAAGGCGGCGATGGGGCGCTCGTTGGCGAGCTCGCCGGACTGGTCGAACGGCTGCGTGTCGCGCCCGGCGGTCATCACGTACACCCGCTGGCAGCGGAGGATGTGCAGGTCCTCGATCGTGCGGAACACGACCGCCTCGCTCGTCCGCCGGCGCCGGGTGGCCACCTCGGTGCCGGACTCGACGACGAGGTCCTCCTCGAGCTCCGCGGTGAGCCACAGGGTGACGTCGACACGCGCCGCCGACGGCGGGAACAGCTCGACGCCCATCAGCTCGAGGAAGGTGATGTAGCTGCGCTCGGGGACCCGGTTGAGCCGGTAGAGGACCTGGTCGACGACGTAGGCGAAGGTCTCGATCAAGCGTGACGCCGGGATCGGACACGTTGTGGTCGGTCCACTCCGGGCAGCGCCGCTGGACGAGCCGCTTGGCGTCGTCGACGAGGTCCTGGAAGCGGCGGTCGTCGAGGTTCGGGGCGGGGAGGGGCATCGTGGATCACTCCTCTTCGGGGATCACGTAGAACGGGAACACGAGGTTGCGCGGGTCGTTGGTGCTCGCGGATCGCGTAGGTGATGTCGATGTAGAGGAGCGTCGGCTGGTCGTCGTCGCGGCGCACGGTGACTTCGAGCACGTCGATCCGCGGCTCCCACCGGTCGAGCGCGTTGCGCACGTCGAACGCGATGAGCCCGGTCGTCGACGCGTCGGCCGGAGCGAAGATGTGCTCGTGGATCGGGCAGCCGAAGTCCGGGCGCATCGGCCGCTCGCCGGGTGACGTCCCGAGGATGAGGCGCATGCTCTCGACGATCTCGTCCTCGCGCGACGTGAGCGCGATCCCGCCGGTGATGCCCACCCGCATCGGGTAGGTGATCCCCCGTCCGACGAACAACTCACTCATCGCCGAAGAGCTCGCTCACTCATCATCCGATCATCACGGTCGGGGCACCCATCACGATCGGTGCCCCGCAGCCGGCCATGTCGCCCATCCGGAGCGCCGGTCGACCGCCGACCATCACCGTCGTGCTGCCCATCGGGAACGGCGTCGGTGGGTGCGGCGGCGTTCCGGGGAAGCTGCACGTGTGCAGGTCCCCGGCGACGGCGGCGGGCATCCCGCCGACCAGCACCGTGGCCACGCCCGGCCCGGTCACCACGCCCGGGTGCCCGGTCGGATCACCGACCCTCGCCGCCATCGGCATGCGCTACTCCCTTTCCTTCCCATCTCTGCCCGAGTTGTCGTTTGGAACCGGCCGAAAACGGTCGTTTCCAAACGACAGAACGGGATGACTCCTCATCAATTCACCATCACCATCGACCCGCGCACGGTCGTCTGACCGCTGCTCGACAGCTCGGCGCTGCCCGACCCCTCGACCTTCGACGACACGCCCTTGGCGCTGAACGAACCGGCCCCGGCGTCGATCGTCACGCCGTTGCCCTTCAGGACGACCTCGCCGCTCGACGACTCCATCGTGATCCCGTTGGGCGCCTTCACCGCCATCGTCTTGTCCGCCGTGACCTCGACGTCTCCGGACGTCTCGATCAGGATCTTCGAGTTCTTCTGATCGAGCACGATGCGGTGCTTGCCGTCACCGGTGGCGATCGTGATCGCGTCGTCCTTGTCGTGCAGCTCGACCTTGTGTCCCTTGCGGGAGACCCACGCCCGGGTCACGATCTCCCCGTTCTCGACGGGGGTCGACGGGCAGCTTGTCCTTGCCGTTCCACAGCCCGCCGATGATGTACGGCGTCCTGGTGTCGCCGTGGTCGAACCCGACGAGGACCTCGTCCCCCACCTCCGGGAGCACGGTGAAGCCCCGTTCGGGGCCGGCGCCGGGCAGGGCGACGCGCGCCCAGAAGGACTCGGCCTTGTCGGCGAGCCACGGGAAGCTGACCTTCACCCGTCCCATGGTCTCGGGGTCGTCGACGTTGCTGACGAGGGCCGGCACGACACCGCCGACGCGGCCGGCGGTGCCCTCGTGCTTGCCCTTGACGAGTCCGAGCATGGTGCGGGTCTGGCGACCGCTCACCCGGAACGACGTGAGGTACCCGTTCTCCGGTTCGTACGTGTGACGGCACGACGTGAGCACGTACTTGCCGTCGAACGGCTCGCCGACGTTGGAGACGCTGATCGACACGCCGGCCCGCAGCGCCGGGTTGCCGAAGACGACGCCCTCCAGCTCGGCGGCGGCGCTGCCGAGCTGCTCGACGAGCGACTCGGCGCCGTTCCGGGCCACCTCCTCGCTCGCCACCGAGAGATCGGGCCGCACGAGCGTCCCGCCGCCGAGCTTCTTGGCGAGGTCCGCCGCACCCTGGCCGGCCGCTGCGCTACGGGCGCTGTCGGCCGCCTTCGCCGAGCCCTCGATCGCCTCCTTGGCCTTGAAGTCCCAGCCCGCGGACCTGCACCTCCTCGACCTGCTCGGCCCCGCTGACCACGGCCCGCAGGTGGAGCAGGTTGCGGCCGGCCACGAGCTGGCGGGCTTCCTCCGAGTTGAGGTCGCCACCCTCCGGAGCGTCCGCCGAGTCGGTCGGCTCACGGAGGTGCAGCTTGCCCTCGAGAACGACGACCTCGTGGCCGATCTCGGCCGCCAACTTGGAGAGGAACTCCCAGTCGGTCTGGTTCCACTGCACGACTGCCTCGTGGACGACGGTGTTGGAGCCGGTGTCGCCCTTGCCGATCCCCCGCCGCTCGGCGACCTTGGCGGCGATGTCGCCGTAGGTCATGTCGAGGTGGGTCTCGGTGACCGTTCCCCGCTGGAGGCGGTGCCCCTGGTCGTACCCCCGGACGATCGTCAGCGTGCGGTCCCGCTCGATCGATGCCTCCAGCGCGGTGATCTCGCCATCGAGGATCACCAAACCCTCGGGCGACGCCTCCGAGACGACCTTGACCTTCACCGGCTTGCCGATGGCGAAGCCGCCCGTTTGGATCACCGTCCGCATCGGATCGCGGAACACGAGCTCGAAGGCGTCGGGCAGGTTGATCTCGTCCTCCACGAACGCCTCGAGGAGCGCGCCGATGAGGTCCTGGCTCAGCGGGCTGCCGTCGACCTCGATCGAGAAGACGTTGGAGGAGCGCTGGACCGGCATGGGCGATCAGGCCATCCCGGTGGCGTCGGCGGGGGCGGGGATCAGCAGTTCCCGGCCGACGCGGAGGTTGAACGGATCTTCGAGCTCGTTGGCCAGGGCGATCGCCCGCCACAGCTCGGGCGCGCCGTACTCGCGATCGGCGATCGACGCCAGGGAGTCACCGAGCTGGATGGCGTGGGACCGCGTCGCCCGCAACGCACCCGACGTCGGGTTCTGCCGGGGCGGGTTCGGCTCGTACTCCTGCATCGAGATCTTGCACGTCGCCCGCACCGGCTGACCGGACGGACGGAACAGCGTGAACGTGGCGCTGACCTGCTTGACGACTCCGACGAACGGGGCCGCCGACCCCCACGAGAAGACGACGATCGGCGGGAACGGCGTGCCCGAGCTCTTCGACTTGTCGGTCGGCCGCACCGCCGAGAGGAGGACGTCCACCGACTGTGACACGTCGCCGTCGGCCTTGTCGGTGGCGTCGAGGAACATCTCCAGATCGAGCGACCGCGGCTGGGTGCCGGTGAACTCCGGCGGTTCGAGCGAGTTCTTCTGTGGCTTGAAGTTCCATCCCCCCTGCAGGGACATGCTGTAGTCCTTGGGGTTGAAGGCGAACTCGAGCGTCTTGATGCTCGACCCGGCTTCGAAGTGCTTCTTCGGCTTGGCGACCGGCTCGCGCAGATCGAGCTTCGCCTTGGCGAACTTGGTGGTCGACGGGGGCACGGCGTTACTCCAGGAACCCGTGATGGGCGAGCTCGAGCGTCTCGGTCGCCACCTTCGGCGAGTCCACCGAGAGTGACGGTCCCGTCCACCGCACGGGGATGACCCCCGACAGTGTCCACGTGAACACCGGGTTGGCGTCGTGGTTCTTGGCGATGATCTCCGCCTGGGTCCGCTTGACGGCGCCGTTCATCGAGGCGAACCAGGACGCGATCTTGACGGTGTCCGAGTTGACCGGTCGGGTCAGCTTGACGTTCGTGTACTTGATCCGGCCCGGGAGTTGGTGCACGAACCCGTTCATCCCGCCCTCCTCGCGCTGCTCGATCACGACCTCGACGCCGAGGCCGTCGCAGCCGGTGAACGCGCCGAGGTCGTGGCCGTCGACGTGGACCTCGAAGTAGACGGAGACCGCGGCCATGGCCGGGTCGACGGTCGCCATTTTCTTATGCGGCCGGCGAAGGCGCTGGAGCGCCCGCCGTGCCGAACCGGGTCTTCACCACTGTCAGATGCCTCGCCTTCTTGGCTTCATTTTCAGTACCTGATGTCCGTGCTGTAGCCCGACCGCTCACGGTCGAGCATCAGGTCGCGGCAGATGCGGCGGCGCAGCGCCGGGTACAGCGCGCGGGCCCACTCGTCGGCCTCGGCTTCGGTCGGCGCCTTCCGGCCGCCGGACGCACCGCCGGCCGGCGCGGCCGGCCCCGTCTCTGCCGTCGCCGTGACCGTCGTCGGCGTCGGTGCCGGTGCCGACTCGGCGGCGGCCTCCGGTGCGTCGTCGGCCTGCCGCTGGATCACGTCCATCTCCGGAGCGCCCGGCAGCTCCCACCACACCTGTTCCTCGACTCTTGATGGCGAGCGAACGGATCTTTCGTTCTGCATCAAGAGTTGTGGAATCGACGTGGTCGGCGTCCGTGATGACGGCGCCCCGGAAGGTGTCCGGGGCGGCGGGCCGGACGGCCCGGTCGTCGCCCGCTGCACAGCGGCGGCCGTCCACGACTGCGCAACCGGCGCCGGCCGGTCCGACCAGCGAATGCCGGCGACGGTCGTTTCCTGGTGCGTCGCTGTTCTTGCATCTGATTGCGGGGCCCTGGCAACGGAACGAGATGCAAGAACGCGCGTCGACGGACCCTCGGCCAGCCGGCTGACGGCGAGCGTGCTCACCTCCGGCCACTCGTCGGCGGGATGGTGGTGCCCGGATCCCCCGTCGGCGTGGCGGCTCACCGTGGGCCGGCCAGCCACGGACGGCGGTACCGCCGACGGCGTCGAGCCGACCTGCGCCGCAGCGAGCGGTTCCCCGACGCGCGGCCGCCACGTCACGGCCCGCTGGGCCGTGACCGCAGGACCGGCGGGCGGCGACGTCGCCGCCGCCGCTCCTCCCGGCAGGTGCGATCGCGCAACGGTCGGACCAGGCGAGGCGGGGACCGTGGCGAAGGTCGGCGCGCCGCTCAACCCGCGGTCGCCGACGAGCGGCACGGACTGGATCGGCGGCTCGGGCGGGGCTTCCGCGGCGTGCACCGCCGCGGCCTGCACCTCCGCGGCGACGGGCGCATCGGACGGCTCCGCCGTGCTCGGTGGGCTGGACGTTCCCAGGTCGGGCACCGGCCGTGGCGTCCCGCCGTCGCCCGGTGCCGACGACAAGGCGTCGTCCGCCGTGCGCTGGATCGGTGGACCGATGCGTGGCTTGACACGCGGGCGGGGGGCGCCGGTCGGATCGAGCGTCCGGGCCACCGTCGGGGGCTGGGACGCCACTGGGCTCTTCGAGCCCTTCGCCAACGGCGGCGCCCCCGTACCGGGTTTGGCGGAGGCTTCGGCGTGGGAGGGAGAACCGGAGCTGGCGGTGGTGCCCGCCGGTGGGTGCGCGCCGGCCGGAGAGGACTGGCGCTGAACCGTGCGCCCGGGCTGAGCCGGTGACGCCTCCGGGCTGGACGCGACCGAGGGCGCCGGGCCGTCGGGCTCGGGGAGCGACGTCATCGGCGGCTTGTCGCCGACCAGCGAGGCGACGGTGGCGTCGGCAGCGCCGGAAGGTGGCGGCGTCTCGGCGACCACCACCGGGGCCTCGGCGCTGTCCTCACTCGAGGACTCGCCGGCGTCACTCGAGGACTCGCCGGCGTCACTCGAGGACTCGCCGGCGTCGCCGGCCGGCGGGGCGTCGCCAACCGGCGGGGCGTCGGCAGCAGGCAGGCGGGCGACGACGGGGAACGTGGCGGCGGGCAGGTCCGCCGGCGGCCGGGCCGTCACGAGTCGGGCGACCACCGGCGCGGCGCGAACGATCGCCGGCCCGTCAGGCACCCGCGGCGCCGCGGCGGGCACAGGTGCCGCCTCGACGTCGGCCGGGGTGACCGGGACGGTCGGTTCCAGAGGCGCGGTCGTCGCCGCGACGGTCGGTGGCGACGGGGTCTCCGGCGGGCGGGCGTAGGTCATCACCTGGCGCTGAAGGGGTGGCGCCGCCGGGAACGTGACCGGCTGCCGCGATGTCGACGCGGCCGCGACTCGCCCGTGGGGCGCCTCCGGCGCAACGTGGTGGCCGAGGGGACCGAGGAACGTCGGCGCCTGGCGGGTCGTCAGTCGCTGCTCGAACCCGGTGTCGAGGGTGGCCAGCGGTCGGGTCTGGACCATCGGCATCGGCGCCAGTCCCCTCCAGTCCTGGCGCGGCGCGCGGAGCACCGGCCCCGCATCACTCGGCGGCACCTCGTCGGCGCCGCGTGCTCGCCGGCGGAAGGGCCACACGGCGCTACCCGCTGAGCTCGTTGATGGCGCGGATGAACCGCGCCCGGGTTCCGTGCTCCATGTCGAGCAGCTCGCCCAACGACCAATGGCAGTGGGCGGCGACGAAGGCGAGCTCGTGGTAGAGGGCGTCCTCGTCGTAGGTCACGATTCCCCCAGGCGACCACCGGTCAGGTCGACCGTGAACTCCCCGTGGCAGGACGGGCAGGTGACCGCGGCCCGGGCGTGCCCCTCCTGGTTCACCCGGCGGTAGAGGTCCTGGAGGAAGGCGAGGTCCGAGGCGAACAGGTTCTCGATGATGCCGGCGTGGACGTCCTCGATGGTCCCTATCCGCTCGACCACCCGGCCGAGCAGGACGACGGTGAGGTACGCCGGGTTGTCTCGGACCCGGTCGTCGGCGAGCGGGACGAGCTCGTCGCGCGCCGTGGCGAGCCGCATCGTGCCCCGGCGGTGCGCCGTCCCGCTCGAATCGACGTAGCCGCGGGGCAGCTCGAACTCGAACGTCGTCCGCAGCAGGTCGGGGTCGGCGGTCGCCTCGGCGCGTTCGAGCGTGTCGGCCGCTCCGAACGATCGGCGCATCAGCCGCCCTCCGGCTCCATCGCCTCGTAGGTGACCGTCAGCTTCTCGGTGAGCACGTTGGTGTCACCGGCCTTGAGCGAACCGATCTCCAGGCTCTTCGGCCAGGCGTTGGTCAGCTTGTAGCGCTTGATCGGCGCACCTTCGTAGTCGAACACGATGATCGCCCCACCCTTGCGGGCGTTGGCCATCTGGCCGAACTGCGACGTGTTCACCCAGTCCTCGAAGCTGGTGTCCGAGGTGAGCCCTCGCGTCAGCGTGACCTCACCCGCCTTGGGCCGGCCGGGCAGCTTCTTGATCATGAACTTGCCGTCGGGCGTGTTCTGCTTCAGCTCGATCACGTCCTGCTCCATCTTGAGGCCGGAGACCTCTTGGATCGCCGTGATCACGATGCCGTCGAACTCGAGGCCGAAGGAGTGCCCGACCGAGGTGTCGAGATCCGGAAGTGCCATGAGTCAGCTCCTCTCAAATGGGGTGGTCACTCGGCGACCAGGCTCGTGCCGCCGGAGAACTGGGAAAGCTGGAAGACGACGAACTCCGCCGGCTTCACCGGGGCGACGCCGATCTGGCAGGTGACCTGGCCGAGGTCGATGGCCTCGGCCGGATTCGTCTCGCTGTCGCACTTGACGTAGAAGGCCTCGGCCGGGGTCAGGCCGAACAGCGCCCCCTTGCGCCACTCCATCACGAGGAAGGCGGAGATGCTGCGCCGCAGCTTCGCCCACAGCGCGTTGTCGTTGGGCTCGAACACCGCCCACTGGGTGCCGCTGAGGATCGAGTCTTCGAGGTAGTTGAACAGGCGGCGGACGTTGACGTACCGCCACTCGGGATCGCTGGAGAGCGTCCTTGCCCCCCAGATCCGGATCCCCTGGCCGGGGAACGACCGGATGCAGTTGACGCCGTCCGGGTTGAGCAGGTCGTGCTCGCCCTTGGTGATGTTGACCTCGAGGTCGAGGGCGCCGCGCACGACCTCGTTCGCCGGTGCCTTGTGGACGCCGCGGGTGTCGTCGTTGCGACCCCAGATCCCGGCGACGTGGCCGCTCGGCGGCACGTAGGTGTTCTCGCCGGACGACGGGTCGAAGACCTTGAGCCACGGGTAGTAGAGGGCGGCGAACTTCGAGTCGTAGCCCGCCTGGTCGTTGCGCCAGTCCTTGATCTGCTGGGCGTTCATCGACGGCGGGGCGTCGAGGATCGCCATGCGGTTGCCCATCAGCTCGCAGTGGGCGAGCATCCCGAGCTGGATCGCCTTGAGCCCGTCGAGGTCGATCACGCCCTTCTGGTAGGCGGCCATGGCGTCGGGGACGGCGACCATCGTGATCTCGGGGATCGCCTCCAGGCCGGCGAACCCGGTGCGGTCGGCGGAGTCGCCGAGGTAGTCCTCGGGGCTCAGCCGGGCCTGGGTGACGTCGACGTGGACGAGCTCGCCGCCGGAGAGCGTCGTCGACCCCAACGGGAGGTTCTCGAGCTGGCTCACCGCCGGGTCCAGCTCCACCCGGACGAGCCGCGACCGGTTGAGGGTGTTCACGACGTTGCCCCGCCCGGCCAGCGGCACCGCATCGTGCTCCTCGACGACGTCGCCCTTGCGGACGACGATGCGCACGGTGCCTTCCGGGGAGCCCTCGGGCGGCTCACCGACCTCGACGGTCGTGTTGTTGCCGTCCGGACCCGGCTCCAGCGCGCGCACCTCCAGGTCGCCGACCCGGGCGCGCGCGGACGACTGATCGACCTGCTCGGAGTTCGAGCTGTCGCTGCCGATCCGGACCACGAAGCAGTTGCCGCCCCCGTTGAGGAGGTAGCCGTAGACGGCGTGGCCGAGGTAGGCACCGGCGGTGATGTCGCCGAACTTCTCGACGTACTGCCTCCAGTTGGTGACCAGGGTCGGCTCGTTGACCGGGCCCTTGGGCGCCATTCCGACGAACGCGGCAATGGCGGTGCCGACCCCTTCGATCGGCTTGGATCCGCTGGGGATCTCCTCGACGTAAACGCCCGGTGACAAATAGGTCGGCATCGTTTCCTCCCGCTCGGGGACAGGTGGGTGCGACCAGTCTCCGACGGCGCCCGCCCGCCGCCAATGGACGAGCGTTCCGACCTTGGGGCAGTCCGACTGCCCGAACGGGAAGACAGTTCCGGTTTCTGCAGCTGAAACGGCTGCTCTGGCGACCGGATCAGCTGCAGAAACTCGAGGGACTACGCGCGGAGGAGCGGGTAGTACGGGCCGAACTCGGCCTCGAGGCACAGGCGGCCGAGCTTGCGGTACTCCTCGCCTACGGCGGCGATTACGTCGGTCATCGTCACGTCCCGGGAGCCTGCCGCGACGCGATAGCCGATCGTCACCGCGATCGCACGGATGTCGCCGCCGGAGAGCTCGAACGCCTCGGCGCAGAAGTCGAGATCGACCTCTCCGTCGAGCGACAGCGGCCCGAGGCAGTGTCGCCACAGCTGCCCGCGCAGACCCCGGTCGGGCGTCGGGAAGTCGACGACCACATCGAGCCGCCGGGTGAAGGCGTCGTCGACGTTGGAGCGCAGGTTGGTGGCGAGCACGGCCAGGCCGTCGAACGTCTCCATCCGCTGGAGCAGGTAGGCGACCTCGATGTTGGCGTACCGGTCGTGGCTGTCGCGGACCTCGGACCGCTGCCCGAAGAGGGCGTCGGCCTCGTCGAACAGGAGCACCCCGTTGACCCCGTCGGACTCGGCGAAGATGCGGTCGAGGTTCTTCTCGGTCTCGCCGATGTACTTGTCGACGACGGTGGCGAGGTTCACCACGTAGAGGTCGAGCCCGAGCTCGTGGGCGACGACCTCGGCGCTCATCGTCTTGCCGGTGCCGGGATCGCCGGCGAACAGGGCCGTGATCCCGACGCCCCGACCACCGCCCGGGCGCATGCCCCACTCGCCCAGCACCACCTCGCGGTGGCGGGCGCGCTGGGCGAGGTTGTGGAGTCCGTCGTTCACCGTGGCCGGGAGCACGAGGTCGTCCCAGGACACCGCCGGCTCGATGCGCCGGGCGAGCCGCTCGAGCCGCGCCGCGTTCTGCTGCCGGGCGCCGAGCCGGACGTCGTCGGCGCGGACCGCCCGGCCGCTCACCCGGGCGGTGAGCGGCGGCGGCCGCCGCGGCGCGGCGGATCTGGCCGGCCCCGAGGCGGTAGTGGGCGGTGATCTCGGCCGGGTCGAACCCGTCGTTGTCCTCGCCGGCGAGCGCGTTCGTCCACAGCCGGGCGCGTGCCGGGCCCGACAGGCGTGGCGGCTCGAGCACGAGCGGCGGGCGCGGGGCCCACGCCGGGTCCCATCCGCACTGCCCGGTCAGCACCAATGGCACCGGGTGAGATGTGAGTCGGTGGAGGAAGCCGGCGTCCGGTGACGTGACGACGTCGATCGGGCCGGCGACGAGCACGCCCCCGCGCAGCCGGGCCTCGCGCACCGCGGCGATGGCGAGTGCGTCGGCCTCGACCGCCGATCCGAGCCGCTCGAGGTCGACGACGAGCGCGGGCACGCCGGCCGCCCCGGCGGCGTCGACGATCGGCTCGGTCGCGCCGTGGGTGGCGTCGTGGACGTAGACGAACGCGTCCCGCTGCCGCAGCGCCTGCACGAGACGCTCGTCGGGCGGCTCGCCCGTCGGGGCCACGTCGAGGAGCGCGTAGGCGACGGCCGGATCGGGCTGGTCCGAGCCGAGCAGGTGGGTCGTCACCCGGTCGGGCACCCGCAACGGCCTGGTCAGGAACGGGCGGTCGAGCTCCTCGAGCTCGACCAGTCCGCCCGCCCGCAGGGGGCCCCGCTGATCCAGCCGGTCGCGGCCGTCCCGGTCGGCGGCGAGGACGCCGGCCAGCCCGAGAGCGAGCCCGACGCTCACCCGGCGGCGGGTGACGTCGTCGTTGAGGTAGCCGTAGTAGCGCTCGAAGCGGTCGTCGACGTCGGGCGCCATCGCCGTCAGGAGCAGCTCGACGTCGAGGTCATCGAGCTCGAAGCGCTCGGCGAGCTGGCGCAGGCGGAGCCGGGCGCCGCCCGCCTCGGCGGCATCGGCCGCCGCTTCCACGTCGATCCGCCGCTCGCGGGCGATGTCCTCGGGCACCCACACCCGCTCGTCGCGGAGCAGGGCGTCGATCTTCTCGTCGCTCAGGTAGAGGCCGAGGAACGGGTCCTCCGCCGAGCCGTCGACGGCGCGGCGAGCACCGACAACCGCCGCCACCCGCAGCCGGACGACGTCCAGCCGGCCGAGCAGGTGGGCGATGGACGGGTCCCCGGCCTCACCCATCCGTCACCTCCGGCGGCGACGGCGATCGGGCGGATGGGGGGGCGGGGGGCGTAGGTCCACGGGCGCGGCTCTCCGTTCCGGAGGTACCGGCCGCCCGCCGACGCGCTCGAGGACCTCCGCGTCCCGGGCCCGTTCCATCACCAGCACCGGCTCGTCGGTCACCGGCGGTCCGGCGTCCTCGAACCGCTCGGGCAGGAGCGGAGCGATGATGCTGAGGTCGAGCGACGGCTTGAGCTCCCCGCCGAGCGCCGTCCACACATCGGACAGCGAGCGGTCCTGCGGGGTGGGCAGGGCGACCGCCATCGGGATGCTGATCCCGAGCTCGGAGAGGGAGCCGTTGAGCAGTTCGGCCGGCACGGTCTCGTGGCGGAGGAAGGTGGCCAGCAGGGCCGACAGCAAGCGGTGCTCGTCCTCGGGCCGCTGGGTCCACGCCGTGACGAGGTAGGCGAGGCGGAAGAACTTGGGGATGGGCCGGCGTTGGGAGATGTTCCCGTCCTCGTCCCGGACGGACACCTGGCCGAACTGCGAGCGGCTCACCTCCTGCCGGATGTCGTAGAGGTAGATGTCGATCGTCGGCCGGTTGCGGCGGGTCGCCCAGTCCTTCGTCGGCGCGTCGAACTCCACCTCGACCTCGGCGTCACCGCCGACCTCGCGTTCGAGCAGGGCCCGCAGGGCGTTGTCGAGCTCGTGGAGCACCAGGGACCTACCCTCAGATCAGCGCGTTGCGCAGGGCGTAGGCGACCGCGTGCGAGCGGTTGCGCAGCTGCAGGCGGCTGGTGATCCCGTGGATCACCCCCTTCACGGTGCGCTCCGAGTAGCAGAGGATCGAGGCGATCTCGACCGTGTCGCGGCCCTCGGCGAGCAGGCGGAGGACCTCCCGCTCGCGGTCGGACAGGTTGGCCGGCGGCGGGAATGCGTCGAGCGACGTGCCCCGCTGCAACCGGCGGACCGCGACCAGCAGGGGCGTCATCAGGTCGGTCGGAATGCACGCCTGACCGGCGGCGACGTGGGCGACCACCGAGGCGAGGCGCTCTGGCGTCGCCTCGGCGCGGCGCAGCATGCCGAGCGTGCCCGCTTCACTTGCGGCGAGGATCCCGTGCTCGTCGAGGCAGGTCGCGACGAGCAGCACTCGGGGGCAGCCATCCCGCTGGATCCCGGCGATCGTGCGCACGGCGCCGTCGTCGACCTGCTCGCAGCCGACGACGGCGACGGTGGCGTCGTCGATCTGGCCCGAGGCGACGACGTAGATCTCCGACCGCAGGCGCAGCAGCTGCTCGAGCCCGGCCTGGCTCACCGGGTCCTCGGCGTACACGAACACTGACGTGCGGACGTTCATCGGTCCCCTCTCCTCACCAATGGCGGCGAGGGTGACATGCAGCGCTTTACGGCCGCTTGACGGCCGCTTCACAGTGACCGTCGAGGGCCATCGCTGCCCGTTCGGGCAACGAGGTCTGCCCCGAAGCGCGCCGGATGCGCCCTCGCCGCCCGACTCCGCGTCCGCATACTCGGAGTGCGCCGGCGAGCAAGACCGATGAGAACCGTCAAACGACAAACCCAGGCGCCGGCCGTACGGCGGCCGCCCGTGGCCGTGGCGCGCTCGGACGTCACGATGTCGATGCTCGGGCTGCAGCGGCGCTACGGCAACCGGGCGGTCGGGTCGCTGATCCGGCCCCCGGGCGTGCAACGGGACGTCGGCTGGCCCGAGGCGACGGGAGTGAACAAGACGACCGTCAAGATCGCCGGGCACCAGATGGTCCGGGTCCCGCTCGCCGGTCTCGCCCAAGGCAACCGCAACCCCGCGCTCAACACCGACAAGACCAAAGAGGTCGCCGGCGGGCCGGAGGGCGCCCGGGCGATCGTCTGGATCCACCCCAACCTCAAGCTCAACCTGCCCGTGCAGATCCTGCTCCACCTCCACGGCCTCACGTTCCGCGAGGTCGACCCGTTCCCCGGGTGGCGCGAGACCCACAGCGACCCCAAGGCGTCCGAGGTGGATCCGGCCCGGCAAGCGGCGAAGAAGGCGCGGCGGACGTTCTACAACCCGCTCGCCGGAAAGGTCCGCGACATCGAGCGGGACCGCATCGGCCAGCAGGTCGAGGGGATCAACGATCCCCAGGTCATGGCCATCCTCCCCCAGGGCACCGGGCTCGGCGGGGCGGCGATGTTCGGGAAGGACTTCGACCCGGACGCGCTCGTCCGGGACGTCATGACGCGCCTGGAGACGGAGAAGATCTTCGGGAAGGTGCCCGACAAGTACACGATCATGCTGTCGGCTCACAGCGGCGGCGCCGGAACGGTCACAAGTGTCCTCACCGGCAAGCGGACCAACCGGGTGGGAGGACTGATCCTGTTCGACGCGCTGCACGGGAAGGTGGTCGAGGTCGACGGCAAGAAGAAGTTCGTGTCGGGGCAGCGGGACGCGGTGCTCAACTGGATCAGGGCCAACTGCGACGCGCTGGCGGTGACCCTCAAGGACGCGACCATTCCGGCGGACAAGAAGAGCGAGGCGATCGATGCGCTTCCCGGCGTCCGGGGGTACTGGGAGAAGGACTACTCCGCCACGTACAAGGACCTGCAAGGGCTCATCGACCGGACGGTGACAGCGGCGATCCCGGCGGCGTACGTCGGCGCGGTGAAGAAAAAGTTCGTCATCACCAACGTCGCCACCTCGCACGACCAGATCGTCGGCGGGACGGGGGGCACCGGCGTCGAGGCGGGGCCACTGGAGCACGCGCTCAAGGAACGGGGCACGTTCGTATCCCGGATGGTGTCCCGGACCGTGCAGCGCGATACCCCGGGGGCGAAGAAGGTCGCCAAGGTGAAGCTCACCTGGGACGGCGAGCTGAAGAACAAGACGCAGCTCCAGCCGGTCCTGGACAAGCACCCCGCCGACCTCAACGCCGACGTGAGCGAGGGAAAGAAGGTCGTCGCCACGGCGGACACCACGGCGACGTTCGAGGTGTCGCCGACTCCGGCGAAGCGCACGTTCACGGTCGTGCCCAAGGCCACCAAGCCCGATGACTACTTCCTGCCCGCGAGCACGAAGGTCGACGTCGAGGCGGACAAGACGGTCGAGGCCACGGTGACGCTCCCGTACAACCGCGACAACATCCGCTTCACCGAACGGACGTGGGAGGTCGAAGGGATCGACGTGGCCAAGGCCAACAACGTCACGTCGGCCACGCTGTTCGGGAAGCCCGTCTCCGGGGGTCTCAACAAGCTCACCGAGACGAAGGTCAAGGACGCCAACGACTGGTTCGACAAGAACGTGACGGCGGCCGAGAAGACGGCCGCGCAGGCGTCGATCCTGTCGATGGCCGGCCGGGTCAAACGGACGCAGTCCCGCGGCACCTACAGCAACCACTCGACGGGAGTAGCCGTCGACATCAACCCGAGCAACGAGTCGCTCCAGAACTGGCACGTCAAGAAGGACGACAAGCACCACGCCAAGGCGATGAAGGTCTTCAACACCGTGGTGTCGCAGCCGTCGCTGCTCGATCAGATGGTCACCGCCTTCGCCCGCATGGTGTACCCGGGCGCCCCCGACCTCTCACCGTTCAAGGGGTTCGACGTCTGGAAGGAGCGGGACCGCGACCGGCTGCTCGAGGCGTCGGAGCGGTTCAACGCCTTCTTCCCGCAGTACTTGCAACGGCTGGCGCTCGAGGCGGACCCCGCGCAGTCGCCGCCGCCGACGGTCGACTCGGTCATGACCCTCACCAAGGCCCAGCTCGAGGCGCTGGCGAAGAAGGCGACCAAGGCCAAGAAGACCGACGTCGCCACGTCGCTGGGAGAGATCGCCGCTGTCTGGTTCGAGGTACGGGCGTGGGTCCGCGGCTACGTGAAGGGCAGCCGCGTGAAGAACAAGAAGACGGAAACCGTCTGGATGCTGCGGGACGCCTTCGACAAGGAGCAGAAGAAGGACAAGACGCTGAAGAGCGAGGGCGAGCTGGTCGGCATGATCAGCCTGCACCCGGCGATCGTCAAGGCACTCACCAACAGCGGCTGGTCGTGGATGGTGGACTACAAGCACGACGACGAGAAGGACTTCATGCACTTCGAGGACCGCGCCGCCCAGAAGCAGCTGACGAAGTGACCTGAGGCGATCAGGTCGGGATCGCGGCGACGGCCAGCCGGTCGACGAGGTCGTTCAGCCGGTCGCCGCTATGGCCCTTCACCCAGCGGAACGTGACGTTGCCGGCCTGGACCAGCTCGACGAGCGGCTTCCACAGATCGGCGTTGGCGACTGGCGCCTTGCGGGCGTTGCGCCAGCCGTTGGCCTGCCACCGGACGTACCACTTGTCGCGGAAGCAGTTGACGACGTACGTCGAGTCGGCCACGACCTCGACGGCCCGGCCGGCGGCGAGCTCCGGCGCCATCGCCCGCACCGCCTCGAGGGCGGCGGTGATCTCCATCCGCTGGTTCGTCGTGACCGGGTCGCCGCCGGACGCACGCGGTTCGCCGTCGGGTGCCACGGCCCACGCCCAGCCGCCGGGGCCGGGGTTTCGCGAGCAGGCACCGTCCGTGTACACGACGATCGGCTCCTGCCCGGAAGTCGGCTCGAAGAGCCTCGGCGTGGTCAGGTCGGACACGGCGGCACGGTACCCGGCGGTGCGACCGGCTCGCGGGTACCTTCGCGGCGTGGAGCCGCTCGACCGAACCGTCCTCGAGGAGCTGCAGGCCTACAACTCGCCGTCGTTGTCGAACGGGATCGAGACGTTCGACATCCGCCCGCGCGACGAGGGCTTCGCCGACCCCACCGTGCGCTGCATGTTCCCCGAGCTCGGTGCCCGGGTCGGCTACGCCGCGACGGCCACGATCCGGGCTGCCGCCGAGGGCGACCGTCTCTCCCCGTCGGACCTGTGGGATCACGTCCTGGCGACGCCCGAGCCGCGGGTGGTCGTGGTCCAGGACCTCGACGACCCACCCGGCGTGGGCTCCTACTGGGGTGAGGTCAACGGATCGATCTTCACCGCCCTCGGCTGCGTCGCCGTGGTGACGAACGGGGCCGTGCGCGACCTGACCGAGATGCGGGCCATGGGGCTGCAGGCCTTCGCCGGCTGCGTCGCCGTCTCCCACGCCTACGTCCACCTCGTGAGCGTCGGCGAGCCGATCAACGTCGGCGGCCTCGAAGTGCGGCCGGGCGACCTCCTCCACGGCGACCAGCACGGCGTGCTGTCGATCCCACCGGAGATCGCCACCGAGCTCGCCGCGGCGACGCGCCGGGTCGAGGAGCACGAGCGGGTGATCATCGACTTCTGCCGCTCAGCCGACTTCTCCGTCGACGGGCTGCGGGCGCGGACGCAGCAGCCGCACCACTGACGCCCGGTCCGCAGAGTCTTCCGATCCGGTGTGTACCGGCGGGTAGTGCTGCGAGACTGGTCGCATGATCTTCGACGGCTACGTCAACCAGCTCCCGGACACCGATCCGGGCGAGACGAGGGAGTGGCTCGACTCCCTCGACGCCGTGGTCGACGTCCACGGCAAGACGCGCGCCCGTTACCTCCTCACCAAGCTGCTCGAGCGGGCCCAGGAGACCCAGGTCAGCTTCCCGGCGACGGTCAGCACGCCCTACGTGAACACGATTCCCGTCGACCAGGAGCCGTGGTTCCCGGGCGACGAGCACCTCGAGCGGCGGATCCGGGCGTTCATCCGCTGGAACGCGGCGATGATGGTCGTCAAGGCGAACAAGCACGCCGACGGCATCGGCGGCCACCTCTCGACGTTCGCCAGCTCGGCGACCCTCTACGAGATCGGGTTCAACCACTTCTTCCGCGGCAAGGACGACGGCAACCCCGGGGACCACGTCTACATCCAGGGCCACGCCGCCCCCGGCATCTACGCCCGGGCCTTCATCGAGGGCCGCCTCGACTCCGACGATCTCGACCACTTCCGCCAGGAGATCGGCCGTGGCGGCCGCGGCCTGTCGAGCTACCCGCACCCTCGCCTGATGCCCGAGTTCTGGGAGTTCCCGACGGTGAGCATGGGCCTCGGGCCGATCTCGGCGCTGTACCACGCCCGCTTCAACCGCTACCTCATGAACCGCCAGCTCGACGACACCAGCCAGAGCCGGGTGTGGTGCTTCGTCGGCGACGGCGAGGTCGACGAGCCCGAGACGCTCGGGGCGATCTCGATGGCGTCCCGGGAGCAGCTCGACAACCTGATCTTCGTCGTCAACTGCAACCTCCAGCGCCTCGACGGGCCGGTGCGCGGCAACGGCAAGATCATCCAGGAGCTCGAAGCGGTGTTCCGCGGCGCCGGCTGGAACGTGACCAAGGTGATCTGGGGCTCGAAGTGGGACGAGCTGCTCGCCCAGGACAAGGACGGCGTCCTCGTCAACCAGATGAACACCACGGTCGACGGCCAGTTCCAGCGCTACTCGGTCGAGAGCGGCGAGTACATCCGCGACCACTTCTTCGGCCCCGACCCGCGCCTGCGTCAGATGGTCGCCCACCTCACCGACGACGAGCTGCGCAACCTGCCGCGCGGCGGGCACGACTACCGCAAGCTCTACGCCGCCTACAAGGCCGCCACCGAGAACCTCGGCAGCGGGGCGCCCACGGTGATCCTGTGCAAGACGATCAAGGGGTGGACCCTCGGCGAGGGGTTCGAGGGCCGTAATGCCACCCACCAGATCAAGAAGATGACCAAGGACCAGCTCGTCGCCCTGCGCGACCGGCTGTACCTCCACGACGAGATCCCGGAGGACTCGATCCAGGCCGACGATCCGCCGTACTACAGGCCGCCGGAGGACTCGATCGAGTTCCAGTACATGATGGAACGGCGCCGGGGGCTCGGCGGGTCACTCCCCCGCCGCACGACCCGGGCCCGTCGCCCGCTGACCCTGCCCGAGGACAAGCCGTTCGCCGAGCTGCGCGCCGGCTCCGGCAAGCAGGAAGTCAGCACGACGATGGGCTTCACCAGGTTGCTGCGGAGCCTCGCCCGCGACGAGCACATCGGCCCGCGGATCGTGCCGATCATCCCCGACGAGGCCCGCACGTTCGGCATGGACGCGTTGTTCCGCGAGCTCAAGATCTACGCCGCCCTCGGCCAGAAGTACGAGCCCGTCGACCACGACCTCCTGCTCAGCTACACCGAGGCCGCCAGCGGCCAGATCCTCGAGGAGGGCATCACCGAGGCCGGGTCGATGGCCAGCTTCATCGCCGCCGGCACCAGCTACGCCCACCGCGGCGTGCCGGTCGTGCCCTTCTACACCTTCTACTCGATGTTCGGCTTCCAGCGGGTCGGCGACCTGATCTGGCAGGCTGCCGACGCCCGCACCCGCGGCTTCCTCCTCGGCGCCACGGCCGGGCGCACGACGCTGCTCGGGGAAGGGCTGCAGCACGACGACGGGCACAGCCTCGTCCTCGCCACGACCGTCCCGCCGTGCCAGGCGTACGACCCGGCGTTCGCCTACGAGGTGGCGACGATCGTCCAGGCCGGGCTGCAGCGGATGTACGGGCCGGACACGCCGGACAGTGAGCGCGACGTCTTCTACTACCTGACGCTCTACAACGAGAACTACCAGATGCCGCCGATGCCCGAGGGCGACCGGGACGCCATCGCCGCCGGGATCGTCGAGGGCCTCTACAAGTGGGCCGACGCCCCGGAGGGACCGAGCCACCGGGCGACCTTGCTGTTCTCGGGCAGCGCCCAGAAGGCGGCGCGTGAGGCGGCGAGCGAGCTCGCCGAGCACTTCGACGTCGCCGCCGAGCTGTGGTCGGCGACGAGTTACAAGCGGCTGCGCGAGGACGCCCTCGCGGTGGAGCGGTGGAACCGCCTGCACCCCGGCGAGGCGCCGCGGACGTCACGCGTCGCCGACCTGCTCGGCGAGTCCAACGGGCCGATCGTGGCCGTCACCGATTTCATGGCGCTGGTCCCCGATCAGATCGCCCGCTTCGTGCCCGGCCGCTCGTTCACCCCGCTCGGCACTGACGGCATGGGCCGGTCCGACACGCGCGAGGCGCTGCGCCGGTTCTTCGAGGTCGACGCCGCCCACGTCGTGGTCGCCACGCTCACCGCCTTGGCCAACCAGGGCGACGTCAAGCCCGAGGTCGTCGCCGACGCCATCGCCCGCTACGACATCGACCCCGACGCAATCGACCCATACCTGGTCTGACGGCAACGACGGATACCGTGACGCCATGCCCGGCACCCTCTACATCACCGGCGACGAGGCCACGGACGGCCTGCTCAACACCAGTGGCACCGCCCTCTTGATCGGCATGCAGCTCGACCAGCAGGTCCCGATGGAGTGGGCCTTCGCCGGCCCGGCCACCCTCCGCGACCGGCTCGGCCATCTCGACGCCTCGAAGATCGCGGCGATGGACGTCGAGGAGTTCGTCGGCGTGTGTGCGGCGAAGCCGGCGATCCACCGCTTCCCGGCCGCGATGGGCCGGCGGATCCACGAGCTGTGCACGGCGATCGACGACGAGTACGACGGGGACGGCGCCAACGTGTGGGCCGGCGTGAGGTCCGGCGCCGAGCTGTACAAGCGACTGCGAGCGCTGCCGGGCTACGGGGACGAGAAGTCGAAGATCTTCGTCGCCATCCTCGCCAAGAGCCAGGGCGTCGCCCCCGACGGCTGGCAGCAGGCGGCCGGCAAGTTCGGCGACGACAACCCGCGCTCGGTGGCCGACGTCCGCGACCCGGCGAGCTTGGCCCAGGTCCGGGAGTGGAAGAAGGCCCAGAAGGCGGCCAAGCGGGACAAGCAGGACCGGCCGGTCACAACGAGCTGAGGGCCTCTTCGCGATTCTCTGGAGACTGGGGATCACTGGGTGATCCCCAGCTTCGTCAGAACCGGTCCCACCAGGTCGGCGAACCCCGTAGATAGCCTGATTCGACGTTTATGAGGGACGTGACCAGCGCTCCCAGGGCCGAGCCAGAACTGCGCTTGATGTCGGCGCGGCGTTCCGTCCCGGCGCACCTGCGGGAGATCTCCCGGTACCGCGAGCTGATCGTGATGCTCACCCGCAAGGAGCTCGCCGTCCGCTACCAGAACTCGGCCCTCGGGTTCACGTGGTCGATGATCCAGCCGGTCTTCCTGCTCGTCGTGTACAGCATCGTGTTCGCCATCCTCGGCGCCGGCTTCGCCCGCTTCGGCATCTGGGTGCTCTGCGGGCTGCTCGTGTGGAGCCTCGTCAGCACGAGCCTGCTCGCGGCCACCCAGTCGATCACGTCCAACGCCTCGCTCGTCGGCAAGGTCAAGTTCCCCCGCGCCGTGCTCCCGCTCTCCAGCGTCGGGGCGGCGTTGGTCCACTTCTGCCTGCAGGCGATCGCCTTCGCCGTCGTCCTCCTCGTCGTCACGCACCCGATCGACTGGGGCTACGTGTGGCTGGTCCCGATCGCGATCGCCACGGGCCTCATCGTGTGCGCCGCGCTCGCCGTGCTGCTCGCCCCGCTCAACGTCTACGCCCGCGACACGACGCACCTGCTCGAGCTGCTCGTGCTCGGCTGGTTCTGGGTCACACCGATCCTGTACCAGTACGAGCGGGCGGCGAACTGGTTCGATCGGCACGGGCTCGGCGAGTGGATCCTGCTCGGCAACCCGGCGACACCGATCGTGATCACCGTCCAGCGGGCGATCTACGGAACGGCGACGATCCCGGGACCGACGCCCGCCGCCGATCTCCCGCTCCTGCCCGACGAAGGCCCGCTCTGGTACCTCGGCGTGCTCGCCATCACCGCCGTCGTGTGGGCCGCCATCTTCGCCCTGGCCCTCCGGGTCTTCGACCGCGCCGACGTCCACCTCGCCGAGACGCTGTAGGGCCCGCCGTGGAAGCCATCATCGTCGACGGGGTGTCGAAGTCGTTCCGCATCTCGACCGAGCCGGCGAACTCGCTCAAGGAGCGGATCGTTCGCCTCCGCCGGGGCAACTACGAGGAGTTCAACGCACTCCACGACATCGACGTCACCGTCGAGCAGGGCCAGACCGTCGGCATCCTCGGCCACAACGGCTCGGGAAAGTCGACGCTGCTCAAGTGCATCGCCGGCATCCTCACCCCGACGACCGGCGAGATCCGGGTCCGTGGCCGCCTGGCGTCGCTGCTCGAGCTCGGGGCCGGCTTCCACCCCGACCTCACCGGCCGGCAGAACGTCTACATCAACGCCGCCTTCTACGGCATGGGGCGCAGGGAGATCGACCGGATCCTCGACGATGTCGTCGAGTTCGCCGAGCTCACCCAGTTCATCGACGAGCCGGTGAAGCACTACTCGTCGGGCATGTACGTGCGCCTCGGCTTCGCCGTGGCGGTCAACCTCGACCCCGACGTGCTGCTCGTCGACGAGGTACTCGCGGTCGGCGACGAGGCGTTCCAGGTCAAGTGTCTGAGCCGGATCAAACAGTTCCAGGCGGAGGGGCGCACGATCGTGTTCGTCACCCACGCCGCCGAGACCGTGCGCCAGGTGTGCGACCGGGCGATCGTCCTCGACCACGGCCGACTCGTCCTCGACGGCGAGCCGGGCAAGGCGATCCGTGTCTTCCGCGAGCACCTCCACGGCCAGCTCGACCTGAAAGGGGTGCTCGTGCCGGAGTTCGGCGCCGGCGCGATCAACGCCGTCCGTGTCCACCACGCCCACGAGAAGACCCGTCGCCACCTCCTGCCGGGCGAGGCGCTCACGGTCGAGATCGACCTCCGTGCGCCGGCTCCGATCAGCGAACCGGTGCTCGACATCGAGATCGGCGACCGGCAGGGCCAGGTCATCTACCACGTCGACACCGACAGCCTCGGGCAACCCCTCGCCCCGCTCACGGCCGCCCGCACGGTGAGGATCGGCATCCGCGGGATCTGGCTGCTCGACGGCGAGTTCCCGATCTCGCTCAAGCTGTCCGACCGGGCCTCCGGCGAGGTGATCGACTGGCGGGAAGGGGCGGCGACGTTCGAGGTCGCCGACGACGGCAAGGCCGACGGCACCGTCGCCTTCGACGTCACCGTCGAGTGAGCGAGCGATCCGGGCCGGGTGCGGTCACGGCCGTCGTCGTCGCGTGGCGGTCGGCGGCGTTCATCGACGCCTGCCTCGACGCCGTCGCCACGGCGGCACCCGGCCGGATCCTGGTCGTCGACAACGCCTCGACCGACGGCACCGCCGCCCGGCTGGCGGCGCGGGACGACGTCGACGTGCTCCGCCTCGACCGGAACCGCGGCTTCGCCGGCGGGATCGCCGCCGCGCTGGAGCGCGTGACGACGCCGTTCCTCGCGCTCGTCAACGACGACGCCGAGCCCCAACCGGGCTGGCTCGAGACCCTCCTCGCCCCGTTCGCCGCACCCGACGGCGACTCCCTCGGGGCCACGACGGCGAAGCTGGTCCTGCCCGACGGCCGGATCAACAACGCCGGCGGTGCGCTGCTCCCCGATCTCTACGGCTTCGACCGGGGACTCGGTGACCCGGACGACGGACGGTGGGACACCGCCGACGACGTCGAGGCGTTCTGCGGCGCCGGCGCGGTCCTGCGCACGGCGGCCGTCCGCGGGGTGGGCGGGTTCCCGGCCCACTTCTTCCTCTACTACGAGGACACCGACACGTCGTTGCGTCTCCGCCGCGCCGGCTGGCGGATCCGGTACGTGCCCGCGGCGCGCATCACCCACCGCCACTCGGCGTCGTCGGACCAGCGGTCCGCCCGGTTCCATTACTTCAACGAGCGCAACCGCCTCCTCATGATCCTGCGCTGCGCCCCGGCCGGGGTCGCCCGCCGCGAGCTGTGGCGCTTCACGAGGAGCGTCGCCGGCTTCCTCCGGCTCCGCCTCCGGGGCCGCCGTCCCGCGCAACCGAGCGAGGAGGCCGGCCTGCGTCTCCGCGTCCTCGCCGCCGTCGTCGCTCGCCTCCCGAAGGAGCTCGTCGCCCGCCGGCGCATCACCCGGCTCAGCGGTCACCGGGAGTCGACGGCGCGGGCGTAGGCGGCGACGGTCTCGGCCGCCGTGCGCTCCCACGTGAACTGCGCCGCCCAGCGCCGCCGGTCGTCGCCGCCGTCTCCTCCTTGTCGCACGGCGGCCACGATGGCCGAGGCGAAGGCGTCGGCGGTCGCGTCGTCGACGGCATCGTCGCCCCCGAGACCGGTCGCCGTGCCGGCGAGCGGGACGAGGGTGACCAGCCCGCCGCTCACCTCGCGGTGGGCGGGGATGTCGCTGGCAACGACCGGCGTGCCGGCTGCCATCGCCTCCAGCACGGGCAGCCCGAAGCCCTCGTAGATCGACGGCAGCACGACGCACGCGGCGCCGGCGACGAGCCCGTGCAGGTCCCGATCGTCCAGGTAGCCGAGGACCGTGCCTCCGCGCGCCGAGACCGCGGCAGCGAGGCCGGCGGCGGGGGGCGGGCCGGCGAGGACAAGCGGTGGGACATCGGCGTCGAGCTCACCTGCCCGCCGGTGGGCCTCGACGAGCAGGTGCGGGTTCTTGCGCCGGCCCGTGCTGCCCACGAACAGGACGTAGCTCGGCGGGACCGCGTAGCGCTCGCGCCACGCCTCGTCGGGGGGACGCCCGGCCGCCCACGCCGCATCGACTCCGAGTGCGATGGCCGTCACCCGCTCGGGTTCCAATTGGTAGCGCGCGATGACCTCGTCGGCGACTGTCCGGGAGGGGGTGATGACGTCCGCCCCGCGTCGCAGCGTCTCGGGCACCCGCTCCCGATATCGCGCCACCCTGGCATCGACGGTGTCAGGGAACCGCTCGTACGACAGGTCGTGGATCGTCGCCACGACGGGGGTCCGGCGCAGCGGCGGAGCGACGAAGTTGGTGGCGTGGAAGACGTCGGCCCGACCGACGAGCAGCTCGGCGGGAAACACATCGAGATCCCACAGACGCTCCACGAGCCGGCTCGGCACGTGATGGTGCCGCCAGCGGGCCGGCCCGGGCAGGTCGGGACGGGCCGGGCGCCGGGCCGACAGCGTGGTGAGCGTGACCGCCGGCGGGTCGGGGCGGGCGAGCAGCGCGCCGAGCAGTTCGTGGGCGTAGCGCCCGACGCCCGTGCGGTCGCCGATCAGCGGCACGGGATCCATCGCCACGTGCAGCATCACGTGCGCCCGACGAAGCGCCAGCGCCGCCAGGTGGCGTGCAGCGCCGCCACGAGGTTGGCCCGCTCGGCGGGCAGCCAGACGGCCTGACCGGGAGCGAGGTTCGGGCTCCCGTACGGGTCGTGGTCGAGCTCGTCGCCCCACCGCTCGCGCAGCCGGGCGAGGTCGCTCCGCTCGGCGGGCCGGGTCTCGGGTGCGAAGTGGTACAGCGTCGCGTGGGGCGTCCAGATGATGCGGCGGCCGGTACGGCGCACCCGCAGGCAGTAGTCCACGTCCGCGTAGCGATCGGCGAACTCCTCCCCGAACCCACCGAGCTCGTCGTACAGGTCGCGCCGCGTGACGAGGCACGCCCCACTCACGGCGCTGACCTCACGGTCGATCTCGAGCAGGCCGAAGGCCCCCGGGTCGTCACCGGCGAAGCCCTCGAAGATCGGCAGCGGCTCCGAGTTGAGCAGGATCCCGCCGTGCTGCAGCGTCCCGTCCGCAGCGAGCAGCCGCGCGCCCGCGGCGCCGACGTCGGGCTCGCCGAAGAACCCGAGCATCGCGTCGAGCCAGTCCGGTTGCTCGACGAGCGTGTCGTCGTCGAGCAACACCACGTACTCCCCCGCCGACGCCCGCACACCCGCGTTCCACCGCCCCGGCCGGTTCCCCTCCGCCGCGACGACCCGGACGTCGTCGAGCGCCTCCAGTGCGTCCACTACAGGCGGCGGAGTGACGCCGTCGATCACGACGACGACCTCGAGGCGCGGATAGTCGGTGACGGCGAGCAGGGACCGCACCGCGCCGAGCACCAACGGGCGCTCGACGCCCCACACCGGACGGGCCGTCCCCCTCGTTGCCACGATCACGCTCACCGGCGGGGCGGGCTCCGGTCGCACCCGGCGGCCGCGGTAGTGGCCACGCGTGGCGAGGAGCTCGACCGTCGCCGGGATGCCGAGACGGTCCAGCTGCGCGGCGACGGCCCGCCGGCCGGCCTCCTGGGCGTAGGGCTTGGCGGCCGGGGCATCGGCGGAGTCCCCGGCGGCCGAGCCGGGCGTGACGCACCAGTGGTACAGCACCTCCGGCACGTGGTGCACCCGTCGGGCGCGCTCGCTCACCCGCAGGATCAGATCGTGGTCCTGCGAGCCGTCGAAGCCCTCACGGAACCGGCCGACCTCCTCGACGATCCGGCGGCGCAGCACCGACAGGTGCGTGCAGTAGTTCTGGGCTCGCAACCGCTCCGGCGACCAGTCGGGCTTGTAGAAGGTGTCGCGGACGGTGCCGTCGACATCGAGCTTGTCCTCGTCGGTGTACACGTAGTCGATCTCGCCCTCGCGGCGAAGGGCGGTGTCGATGAGCTCGAGGGCGTGGGCTTCGAGCAGATCGTCGTGGTCGACGAGCACGACGAACTCGCCCGTGGCCATCGCCAGGGCGTCGTTCGACGCGGCGACGATCCCGCCGGCCACGGGGCGTTCCTCGAGCTTCACCCGCGGATCGTTGGCGGCCAGTCGCCGCAGCTCGGCACGCACCTCGGCCGACTTCGACCCGTCGTCGACGAGGCACAGCTCCCAGTGGCGGAACGTCTGGCCGTCGATCGACGCGAGGCAGGCCCGCAGGAGCCCGAGCGGCGGGTCGTGAACCGGGGTGATGATCGAGAACCGCGGCGCCGCCATCGCGCGCTCACCCCTGACCGGGCAGGGCACGCCGCAGGCGCTTGGCCCACTCGGCGAGTCGCTGGCGCCGGGCCGTCCGCCGCCACATCATCAGCTCGAGGCGCTTGACCTTCCCGCGGAGCGCGCCGAGCTCGTGCTCCAGCACCCGGGCGTGGGCGATCGCGTCGTCCCGCTCGCGCCGCAGCACCTCGACGTCATCGGCCCCGGTCACCGCGAGCCCAGTAGCAGTACTGTCGGGCCGCCGATTCGATGCGCATCCTGTACGTCACCGCCCACTACCCGCCGGACTTCACCAGCGGGGCGACGTTGCAGCTCCGCCGCATCGCCCAGCACGTCGCCGCGGCGGGCCACGAGGTGGCGGTTCTGTCGGGTGCGATCGCACGCGGGCTGGCCGACGGGGAGACGCGCACCGAGATCGTCGACGGGGTGACCGTCCACTGGATCGGCACCGCCGACCGGATCGACGACCGCGACGACCGCAACTGGTTGAACCCGGACGCGACGGCGTACGCGGAAGCGGTGATGGACCGCTGGCGGCCCGACGTGGTCCATGCCCATGTGCTGCAGACTCTAGGGGCCGGTCCGCTGGCCGCCGCCGCCCGCCGCGGGATCGCGACCGTCCTCACGATGCACGACTTCTGGTGGTGGTGTGCACGTCTGTTCCTGGTCGACCAGGACCTGCAGCCGTGTCCGCTCGTCACCACCGACAGTGACTGTGCGTGCGCACGCTCGGCGGCTTGGCGTCGGGACCGGGCCGCGCGGCTGACGGCCGAACTGGCCGCCGTCGATCAGGTCCTCGCGCCGTCGGCGGTGTTCCGCGACGTCTTGGTCGCCAACGGGCTCCCCGCCGAGCGCGTCGACGTCGACGAGAACGACGTCGACGTCGACGTCGACATCGCCTCAGTGAAGAAGCCGCCGCCCGCGTCCTCGCCGCACGACGTGAACTTCGTCTACGTCGGTGGCGACCACCCGCTCAAGGGTCGCGACGTGATGCGCGGTGCGGCGCGGCGACTGCGCCGGCACCGCGGCTGGCGGCTCACGATGTACGGAACGTCGCGGCCGGCGAGACGGTGGCGCTGGCGGCGCGTGCGCTTCGAGCCCCCGTACGCCCCCACGGAGACGGCCGCCGTCCTCGGCGCCGCCGACGTGCTGGTCATCCCGTCGGTCGCGAGGGAGAGCTTCTCACTCGCCGCCCGGGAGGCGCTCGCCGCCGGGCTGGCCGTGATCACGAGCGACTGCCTCGGTCCGACCGAAGCGGTCGAGGACGGTGTGAACGGGCTGATCGTGCCGCTTGCCGACGACGCCGGGCTCGCCGGGGCGATGGACCGGCTGATCGGCGACCGGGCGCTGCTCGAGCGGATGCGTGAAGCCGCGCGCGCTCATCCGCCAGAGCTCCGGCGTCCCGCCGAGCACGCCGCCTCGCTCACCGCCCGGTACCACCGCCTCCTCGGCCGGCGCGATCTCCGACACGGGTTCAGCACGCGGCCACAACAGTGAGCCGAGCAGCGCCACGACCAGTTGGTTGCCCACCAACAAGGTCTCGGTCAGGTTCTCGACCACGACGAAGATGAGCAGGGCGACGGGGAACAGCGTCGCCACGGTCACGCGGCGCAAGGCGTCGGGAACCGTCCGCCAGTACAACGCGGCGACGAAGCCGAGGGCCAGGGCGAGTCCGATCAACCCGGCGCCGAGGAAGATGTCGACGAACGAGTTGTGCGCGCTGCCGAGCAGCGTGCCGCGGGCCGCCTCCACCTCGGACTGGAAGACCGGGTCGTCCCACGGAGCCATGTAGCCGTAGCCGTGCAAGGGCCGGCGCCAGCCCCAGTCGAGGGCGACGTTCCAGAGGTCGAGCCGGCCGGTGAGGTCGGACCGCCGGCCGAGGTCGTCGAGCCAGGTTCGCCGGGTCGCCCACGCGACCGCGGCGACGGCGAGGGCCAGCCCGCCGACGAGCGCGGCGAGGCGGTTGGCGTCGACATCGCGGCGCACGAGCCGGTTACCGGCCCAGCAGAGGACGACGGCGCCGAGGGCGACGATCAGGGCGACCACCGGAGTCGAGCGCGTCGGAGCCGGCGATCAGCCGGACGTCGACGACCCCGAACGCGGCGAGCACCACGACGATCGACCACCGCTTCGGCATCGACGCGACCGTGCGGGCGTCGGCGGCGAGGAACAGCGCGACGAGGAGGGCGAGCGCGGCGTACAGCGCGAGGCTGTTGCGGTTGAAGAAGATCCCCGCCCAGTCGCCGTTGTTGTCGATCGTGCCGGGGTGGTCGAGGTAGATCGCGATCACGCTCCAGCCGAGCCCGACGTGCAGCGCCGCCCACAGCGCCCACCGGAACCAGACCCCGCCGAGGGCGGCGGCGATCGCCGCCCCGATCGTCAGCGCCGAGGCGATCTGCAGCGCCTGGCGAAAGGTCTCCAGCCGGTCGACCGACCACAACGATCCCAGGAGCAGCCACGCGACCAGTCCGGCCCCCACGGCCAGCGCCCGCTGGTCGAGCCAGCGGAAGCGTTCCTGGCTGACCAGCCAGGCGAAGGCGACGAGCCCGACGGCGGCGTTGATGACTGAGACCGTGGCGTCGGTGGCGAGCGGGTCCTCGTAGTCCCACCACGTGCGCACTCGGGCCAGCGGTCCCGTGGTCAGCACGACCAGCGAGGCGACGGCGGCGACCACCGTCGCCCAGGGCACCGGCCGGACCATCCGCACGACGTTCGACCGTAGCGCGGCCTCCCTTCCAGTTCGGGGCCGCACGACACGCGCTCAGCGCGACTTGAACTCCGGACAACCGCCCTGATCGTTACGCTTGCGAGACGATGGCCCAGGTCCTCTCAGCACCCGAGCAGGACGAGGAGGGTGAGCCGACCCAGCCGGCCACTCCCGTCGTACCCGGCACCGAGTGGCTGGTCCAGCGGATGCACCGGCCACTGGAAGCGCTCTGGGCGCGCGGGTTCCGGTTCCTGTTCGTGCTCGACGCCGTCGCCCTCTACGGCGTGATGGTCCTCATCAACGTCGTTCGCTTCGACCTCATCGAGGGCGACGGCTGGCCGACGTACCCGCTGTCTCACTACCTGATCGGCTTCTCGATCGCCACCGGCATCCACCTCGTCATCAACTACTTCTTCGGCCTCTACGAGCGGGAGCCTCGGCTCGGTCTGCGCCCGTGGCTGCCGCGCACCCTGTTCGCCACCGCGATCGGCGTCGGCGTGCAGGCCGTCGCCTTCGTCGTGCTCGACCGCTACCTGATGCCGCGGTGGAACCTGGCCGTGTTCACCGTCGTGGCGAGCGTCGTCCTCGCCGGCAACCGCTGGTTGAGCCGCCGCCTCGCCGTGCGCCGCCAGGGCCCGCCCCGGGTCGTGCTCGTCGGCACGCCGGAGGACGTGACGATGGCCAGCAGCCATCTCGCCGAGAGCGACAAGGACGCCGTCGTCGTCGGCGACGTGCCCTCGCCGGCGGGTCTGGTCGACGCGATCATCACCAACGACGCCACCGACGTCCTGATCCTCGACGTCGACGCCTTCGGCTCGATCTTTCCCGAGCCCCTCTCGACGCTGGAGCACCAGGGCATCGGGTTCCTGCAACGGGTGAGCGCCCGCGAGACCCTGCTCGGCCTGCAGAGCGTGCGAGAGGTCGCCGGGATGCCGTTCGTGCGCTTGCGCGTGCACACCGTCCCGTCGTACAAGTTGGCCTTCAAGCGGCTGTTCGACCTCGTCCTCCTCGTGGTCACGGCGCCGCTGTGGCTGCTCGCCCTCGCCGTCCTCTCGCTGTACGTGCTGGCGCGGGCCGGCCGCCCCGTGCTGTACCGGCAGCAACGGGTCGGACGCGACGGCGTCATCTTCCGCGTCGTCAAGCTGCGCACGATGGTCCGCGACGCCGAGCTCCGGGGCGCGCAGCTCGCCGGCAAGAACGATCCGCGGATCGTGCGCGGTCTCGGCTGGCTGAGGTCGACCCGCGCCGACGAGCTGCCGCAGCTGCTCAACGTCCTGCGCGGCCAGATGTCGCTCGTCGGGCCGCGCCCGGAACGGCCCGAGCTGGCCCGCGACATCGCCGAACGCGTCCCCGGCTACGTGCGCCGCTACGAGCTCCCGCCGGGGCTCACCGGGCTGGCCCAGATCCAGGGCCACTACACGACCGACCCCGAGTACAAGCTCGGTTACGACCTGCAGTACCTGGTCAACTGGACGCCGATCCTCGACGTCCAGATCCTCGTCAAGACGGTGTGGGTGGTGCTGTCGCGGCGTGGCTGACGCCGCACCCTCCCCCACGCGCTGGCCAGCGGTGTCGGTGGTGATGCCGGTCCGCGACGCCGCCGAGCACTTGGAAGCGACGCTGGCGGCGGTACATGCCCAGGATTACCCGGGGCCGATTGACATCTGCCTCGCCGTGGCTCCCTCGACCGACGGGACCGAGCAGCGCGCTCGCCGTCTCGCCGCCGCGGGAGACCGCGTCGCCGTCGTCGACAACCGGCGGGGCACCACGCCCGCCGGTCTGAACGCCGCCATCGGTGCGACCGACGGCGAGGTGATCGTCCGGGTCGACGGTCACGCCGAGCTGTCACCCGGGTACATCCGCCGGGCCGTCGAGACGATGCGCCGCACCGGCGCCGTGAACGTCGGCGGGATTCAACGCGCCGAGGGGGCGACGCCGTTCGAGCGGGCGGTCGCGGCGGCGATGACGTCGCGCTTCGGCACCGGCGATGCGGCGTTCCACTACGGCGGCGAGGAAGGCCCGACCGACACCGTGTACCTCGGGGTGTTCGACCGACGGGCCGTCGAGGACGTCGGCGGCTTCGACGAGACCCTCGAGCGCAACCAGGACTACGAACTCAACATCCGTCTCCGCCAAGCCGGCGGCACGGTGTGGTTCGATCCCGCGCTCTGGGTGCGCTACCGGCCGCGGGGATCGCTCGGCGCGCTCGCCCGCCAGTACTTCGACTACGGGCGCTGGAAGCGGGAGGTCGTGCGGCGACACCCTCGGTCGATGCGCTGGCGTCAGGCCGCCCCGCCCGCCCTCGTCGCCGCGCTCGCCGGCAGCGTCGCCGTGGCGGTCTTCCGCCGCCCCGGTCTGATCGTGCCGGCGGCGTACCTGGCGTCGGTCGCCGCCGCGGCCGTCGCGACCGGAACGAACGCGCGCGAAGCGAGCCGCCTGACGCTGATCTTCCCGACGATGCACCTTTCCTGGGGGATTGGCTTCCTCGCCGGCCGAATTGCTACCGATCGGTAACACCATCGGGTAGAACATTGGGCGCCTCGCGCGTGGTGAGGTCTGGGGAGTGACGTGACGCGGATCCCACGATGTCTACGGACGGCCTGTCGCGCGGCGACATCGCCGCGCGACAAGCGGTGCCGCCGCGCCCTCCTCGTGGGCGCCGTCGGCGTGTCCGTCATTGTCCCGGCAGCGAGCTACGTCGGCGCCGCGGGAGACGCTGCCGTCATGATCGGGCAATGGCGTCAATTCTCGACGAGGATCGAGCCGTCCGGGTATCTGGTGAGCAACCTGGGGTGCGTGCGGAGGCTCACCGCAGGAGCGCTCGGGCGCGCCTTTGCCGGGCGCATGGGGCCGCTCATCGGCGCGGACAACCCGCACGCGATCAGACTGGGACGCAGGCGGACGCTGTGGCTGTTCACCGACGCGTTCATCGATGACACCAACTCCGCAGCCACCCTGCCCGAGGCCAGGATGATGGCCAACGTCGCGGTGATCCAGACGGGCCGCTGCTTCCGGCTGGTGCGGAGCGGCTCCGACGTCCGTGCGCAGGAGTTCCAACCCCGCGTCGCCGGGATGCCGGACAGCAACGTCTTCTGGCCGCTCGGCGGCGAGGCGCACGGCGATCGGATCTTCGTCTTCTGGGCCGAGATGAAGAGAAACCCGCTGCCGCCGCCGGGCGATGGGATCTATCGCCACCCGGTTCGTACGTGGCTCGCCACCTACGACCGTGCGACGCTCGCTCGGATCCGGATGCGCCCGGCGCCGAACGACGGCGTGCGACCGCAGTACGGCTATGCCGTCGCGTCCGACAAACGCCACACGTACCTCTTCGGCAACCCAAATCTGCTCAACCTCGAGATGCAGGGTGGCTTCTACTCCGGCCCGCATTCGGCGACTCGGATGTTCCTGGCGCGGGTGCCGCGGGGTCGCCTCGGCGCCGAACCCAGGTACCGCACGGCGCGCGGGTGGTCATCGGACTCGGCCGACGCCCGACCATTCTCAGTGCGGTTCTGGACCGAGAACGGCATGCAGCCGCGCTATGTGCGCGGGCGCTGGATCGCGGTGACCAAGCGGGACGGGTTCTGGGGATCCAGGACGATCTTCGAGGTCGCTGACCGGCCGTGGGGTGAGTGGAGGGTCGCGTCGAGGCGGACGATCAGGCCCTTCCGGGGGTACGACGAGATGAACAACTACCACCCGATCGTCCTCCCCTACCGAGATCCGTCCGGCGACTTGATCATCATGATGTCGCAGAACGCGCGCCACTGGCCCGACGCGATGCAGGATCCCTCGATGTACCGGCCGCAGGTCTACTCCGAACCGTGGCCATTCGGCCGGTAGAGCTCACCATGACAAGGGTCCTGGGGAGTGGCTTCCTCGCCGGCCGGACTGCTACCGATCGGTAACAAGATCGGGTAGAACATAGGGCGCCTCGCGCGTGGCGAGGCACGGGGAGAGCGACTTGAAGCGGATCGGGCAGCGACTGCACACAGGCTGGCGCGCGGTGACCTCGCCACGGAGCACGTGGGGGCGTGGCGCCCTGCTCTCGGCCGTCGTCCTCACGTCCGTCTGCGTCCCGGCCCTCAGCTACACCGCGGCCGGCGGCCAGGGTGCCGACCTCGTCGGCCGCTGGGACTACTTCCCATCCCAAGTGGCGGCGGGATACGTCGTCACGGACCTGGGATGCGTCCGGGCCGACTCCGCCCGCGCCCTGCACCAGATGTTCGCCAAACGCATCCGACCGGTGCTCGGCCTCGACAACCCGCACGTGATCGACCTCGGTGGACAGCGCTATCTCTGGCTGTTCAACGACACGTGGGTCGACTACACGACCCGCGCCGCGTCGCTGCTCGATGCGACCTATCTCCCGAACGCTGCCGTGCTGCAGGAGCACGACTGCTTCCGCCTCGTGCGAAGGGGGACGAAGACGGAGCCCCGCTCGTTCGAACAGGGCACGGGCGAGAAGTATCCGCGCTACTTCTGGCCCCTCGGAGGCCAGGCGGTGGGCGGACGCATCGAGGTGTTCTGGGCCGAGATGCTCAGCAACAAGGACCAGGCGAAGCCCGGCGACGGCCTCAACCGGCACCCGCTCCGGACGTGGCTCGCGACGTACGACGCGAAGACCCTCGAACGGCTGGAGTTCCGCCCGGCGCCGAACGACGGTGTGTTCCCCCAGTACGGGTACGCGGTCGCCGCCGACGACACCCACACGTACCTCTTCGGCAACTCCAACCTGCTCGACCTGTCGTTCGAGGGTGGCTTCTACGCGGGGCCTCACTCGGCCACGAAGATGTACCTCGCCCGGGTGCCCCGCGGGGAGCTCGCCGCCCCACCGGAGTACCGCACGGCGGACGGCTGGTCGGATGACCCGGAGGACGCCCGTCCGTTCTCCGAACGGTTCTGGACCGACAACGGGATGCAGCCGGTCTTCCTCGACGGGCGCTGGCTGGCGGTCACGAAGGTCGACGGGTTCTGGGGCACCGAGACGATCGTCGAGGTCGCCGACGAGCCGTGGGGTCCGTGGACGATCGTGTCGCAGCGCGATGTCGCTCCGACCCGCGGCTTCGACGTGATGACCAACTACCAGCCGATCATCCTTCCCTACCGGGACTCGGCCGGCGACCTCATCATCGTGATGTCGCAGAACGCCCGCAAGTGGTCCGAGGCCGTTCACGACGTGTCGATGTACCGGCCGCAGGTGTACACCGAGCCCTGGCCATTCGGCCGGTAGAGCTCACTACTACAGTCGCCGGGATGTCGCCGGCCGAGGACCAGCGCGGTGTGCTGTCGGTGGTCGTGCCGTGCTTCAACGAGCAGGACACGATCAGCGAGATCGTCGACGCCGTGCTCACCTCGGAGGTCGTCGGCGAGGTGATCGTCGTCGACGACGGCTCGACGGACGGGAGCGCCAAGATCCTGGCCGAGCTGGCGCTCGACGATCCGCGGGTCCGCGTCCTCACCAACGAGGTCAACCGGGGCAAGGGCGCGTCGTTGCGCCGCGGGTTCGCCGAGGCCCGACTGCCGTTCGTCGTCGTGCAGGACGCCGATCTCGAGTACAACCCGGCCGACTACCCGCGGCTGATCGGGCCGCTCCTCGCCGGCAAGGCCGACGTCGTGTTCGGCTCGCGCTTCCAGGGCGCCGCCGAGCACCGCGTGCTGTTCTTCTGGCACAGCCTCGGGAACAAGTTCCTGACCTTGCTGTCGAACGCCTGCACCAACCTCAACCTCACCGACATGGAGACCGGCTACAAGGCGTTCCGGCTCGACGTGCTGCAACGCGTCGAGCTCGAGGAGTCCCGCTTCGGGGTCGAGCCCGAGATCACTGCCAAGGTCGCCCGGTTGCACTGCCGCGTTTACGAGGTCGGGATCAGCTACCACGGCCGCACTTACGCCGAGGGCAAGAAGATCGGCTGGCGCGACGGCCTGCACGCGGTGTTCTGCATCCTCGCCTACTCGGCCGCCGGAGAGCGGCTGGGACTGAAGCGGCTCCGTCCCGCCGTCGCCCGGCTCACCGGCGGCTGAACCCCGGCTCACGCGCGGAACGACGGCGGTAGGCTGCTCCGTCCGCGGCGGAGCGGAGAGGAGATCGACTTCATGAGCGTGCTCGTCACCGGCGGGGCCGGGTACATCGGCTCGCACACCGTGCGGGCGCTGCGCGAAGCCGGCCGGCCCGTCGTCGTGCTCGACTCGATGGAGTACGGGCGCGAGGACGCCGTGATCGATGCCCCGCTCGTCGTCGGCGACATCCATGACGGCGCCCTCGTCGAGCAGGTCTGCGCCGACCACGGCGTGACGTCGCTGATCCACTTCGCGGCCTACAAGTCGGTGGGCGAGTCGATGCAGAACCCGACGCGGTACTGGACCAACAACGTCGCCGGCACCGTCGCCCTCGTCGACGCGGCGATGCGGCAGGGCGTGCGCGACGTGGTGTTCTCGTCGTCGTGCTCGGTGTACGGGACGCCGGCCGAGGTGCCCGTGGTCGAGTCGGCCCCGATCGCCCCCGAGAGCGTGTACGCCGAGTCCAAGGCGACGGTCGAGCGGATCCTGCACTGGTACGGCGTGACGGGCGGGCTGCGCTACGTCTCGCTGCGCTACTTCAACGCCGCCGGGGCGAGCTTCGACGGCCGGATCGGCGAGGACTGGACGTTCTCGATCAACCTGATCCCGCTGGTGATGAAGGCGGTGCTGCTCGGAGAGCCGGTGCGGGTGTTCGGCACCGACTACCCGACCCCCGACGGAACCGGCATCCGCGACTACATCCACGTCGTCGACCTCGCCGACGCCCACGTCGCCGCCCTCGCCTACCTCGCCGACGGCGGGGCGAACACCGCGGTCAACCTCGGCAGCGGTGTCGGTTCGTCGGTGCTCGAGGTGATCACGGCGGCCGAGGCGGTATCCGGCAAGCCGGTGCCCCGGGAGCTCACTCCGCGGCGCGGCGGGGACCCGATCGCGGTGTTCGCCGACCCGACCCAGGGCGAGAAGCTGCTCGGGTGGCGGGCGCGGTACGGCCTGCAGGAGATCGTCGTGACCGCCTACCGCTGGCACGCCGCCCAAGCCGGCTGATCAGCGCCGGTTTGTCAGAGCGTGCTGGGGACGTTGCGGACGCGGTCGAGCCAGCCGAACAGCAGGGCGACGGCGCGGGGGTCGTGGCGCAGGCGGTGGCCGGCGCCGGCGAGCAGGCTCAACTCGGCCGACCCGTGGGCCTCGGCGAGCTGGCGGGCGTCGCTCGTCGGCACGCTCTCGTCGTCGTCACCGTGCATCACGAGCAGCGGCCGCGGGGCGAACCGGCGGGCCGCGTCCGTCGGCCGGAAGCGGCGGAACGCCCGGCTCCACTCGTCCACCGAAAGCGGGAAGCCGGGGGTGCGGATGGCTCCGATCTCGCGGGCGTGCTCGAGGAACCGCCGCGGGTGGTCGGCCCAGTCGTCGAAGTCGGCGCGGGGACTCAGGAGGGCGGCGGCCCGGACGCGCGGGTCGTCGGCGGCGACGCAGATGGCGATCGAGCCGCCGGTGTTGGTGCCCATCAGCACGACCTCCGTCGGTGAGGTCTGCTCGATCAGGTAATCGATCGCCCCGCGCAGGTCGTCCACCCACCCCTGCAGCGAGAAGTCGCCACCGCTGGTCCCCGCCCCGCGGAAGTTGAACGTCATCCCGACGTACCCGAGGTCGTGGGCGATGCGCTCGACCAGCTGCGGAAAGGTGCCCGCCGACCGGCGGGCGTCGAGCGGCCCGATCGGGAAGCCGTGGCACAGGATCACGCCGGGGCGGGGCTCGGTCGAGCCGGTCGGAACGACGAGGTGGCGGGCGAGCGTGTAGCCGCCGGACGTGAACGTGCCGTTCACCGCCCGCCCCGTCTCAGGAGCGGGGCGCGCCGGCGGCGGCGCTGGCCGGGGCGGGCGAGCCGGTACCCGCGGTTGCGTGCCTCGGCCAGCGTGTCCGGGCCGAATCCGATGCCGACCCCCGCGTCGACGAGCTCGTCGATCGTCGCCGCGTCCTCCCACTCGTCGAGGTCGTAGACGAGCTGGGTGCGCTTGTCGCCGACGTAGCGGAAGTGCTCGAAACGGGACGGACGCTGCATCTGGCGGCAGGGTAGCGGGCGCGCAAGAGGGGAGCGCTGACGCGCTCCCCTCTTGACGAAACTGGACTCTGAGCGGGCTCGAGATGCCGGTGGGACCAGGGCCGGCAGCCCGTCAGCGGAAGTTGGCGTGGATTCGCCAGGCGGTCCAGCCTGCCGGCCTAGCGGCCAACCACCTCCAGGGTCCCGTGATGACAATCGTGCATGTGCTGGACCACCTCCTTCCTCTGGTGGCACCAGTCAATCACACAAGGAGGAGTTCGCGCCGCACGATTGGGGCGTGGACCTCGTCACATCGTGTAGGCGAAGTTGGCGACGATCCGGTCGCCGAGGGCGCCGTCGCCGTCGATGCTGACCTCCTGGCGGAGCGCCTCCGGGTCGCCCCGGCCGGCGGCCAGCCGGGCGAACACGCCGGCGGACATCGTCAGCGTCACCAGGGGTGGACCGGAGAGGGCGGGGACGACGTTCGCCCGCTCCCCGACCTCGACGTGGAGGGTCCGCGCCGCGGGCCCGGTGAGCTCGAACGTCACCCGTGACTCCACCGGCGCCCCCGCCTTCTTGCCGACGACGTACCCGAGCGCAGCCTCCATCTCGTCGAGGGCCAGCTCGGCCGCCGCGCCGCCCTCCCCGCCGGGAATGCTCACCGCGTCCCGGATGTCCTGCTCGTGGATCCAGCAGTCGAATGTGCGGACGCGCATGAAGCGGCCGTAGGTGTCCTTGCCCACGGGAGTGACCCCCTCGGCGTCCCACTGCTCCCGGCCGCACGAGTGCAGCGCCTCCAACCGGCGGCCGGTCGTATCCCGGAACCGGGTGAGCATCTCGATCGGGGCACGGTCGGCCATCGAGGCGACCCATGCCTCGTTCACCCGGCCCATGTCGTTGCGGACGTGCTCGTACTCGGCGGGGTCGATGGTGACGTCCGGCGTCGGCTCGCCGAGGAGCATCGACTCGGTGCCGATGACGTGGGCGACGACCGCCTTGACGTCCCAGCCGGGCAGCGCCGTCGGGGCCGACCAGGAGGTCTCGTCGAGCCCGGTGAGGAGATCCTCGAGGCGGGCCCACTCCTCGGTGAGGGCCGCGACGATGGGATCCTTGGGCACGCTGGTTGCCATGCCCTAATGGTGGCGCGTTCCGGCGGGCGGCCGGATCACCCGGGGACGTCGGGGTCGTCGGCGGGCGGACCGACGGCGCCGATCGCGGTGAGGTAGTCGAGGTGCGCCTCGACGACCGCCACGGCGTCGACGTCGTCGAGCAGGTCGACGCCCTCGCGATCGGCCTCGCCGAGGAGGTATCCGGTGAGCGTGTCCTCAGTGATGACCGTCGGCGTGGCGATGTCCTGCCGGCGGTCGACGACGTCCACCGGCTGCAGGCCCTTGGCGTGCAGCCACCGCAGGTGGAAGACGAGCAGCTGCTCGACCTCGCCCGGAGTCAGCCGCGCCTGGCTGGCCGGCGGCAGGTGGTCGGCGACGTACTCGACCGCCTCGTCGAGTAGGTACACGACCCGTGGGGCGACGGCGTCGAGGCGGTGGGCTTCCCGCCCGACGACGACGGCGGCGATGACGAACACAGCCACGCCGGCGAGCACCGCGAAGACGATCGTGACCGGCTCCATCGCCCCCGCACCCTACGAACTGTCGTTTGGAACCGGCCGGAATCGGTCGATTGCAAACGACAGAACGGTGTGGGGAGGGGTCAGATGCCGATGCGCTGGGCGAGCAGCTCCCGGTGGTACGTCGGATCGCCGAACAGCAGCTCGGAGCTCTTCGCCCGCTTGAAGTAGAGGTGCGCCGGGTGCTCCCACGTGAACCCGATCCCGCCGTGGATCTGGATGTTCTCGGCGGTGGCGTGGAAGTACGCCTCGGAGCAGTAGGCCTTGGCCAGTGACGCGACCGACGGCAGCTCGTCGTTGAGCTCGCTGGCGCACCACATCCCGTAGTAGGCGGCCGACTTCGCCGACTCGACCTCGAGCAGCATGTCGGCGCACTTGTGCTTGATCGCCTGGAACGAGCCGATCGGCCGGCCGAACTGCACCCGCACCTTGGCGTACTCGACGGCCATGTCGAGGACCTTCTGCGCCCCGCCGACCTGCTCGGCGGCGAGGCCGACGGCGACCAGGTCGAGCACCTTGTTGAGCACGTTCCAGCCGTCGCCGTCGGTACCGACCAGCTTGGCTGGCGTGTCCTCGAACTCCAGCTTGGCCTGCTTGCGGGTCTGATCCATCGTCGACAGCGCCGAGCGGGTGAGGCCGGACGCGTCACCGTCGACGGCGAACAGGCTGACCCCGGCCGGCGTTCGGGCGGCCACGATGATCAGGTTCGCCGTGTGGCCGTCGAGCACGAACATCTTCGTGCCGGACAGCGTCCAGCCGTCGCCGGCGGCGGTCGCCTGCATCTCGATGCCCGCCTCGTCCCACTTGCCGGACGGCTCGGTGAAGGCGACGGTGGCGATGGTCTCACCGCTGGCGATCCCGGGCAGGTAGTCCTTCTTCGCCGCGTCGTCGCCGCTGTGCTGCAGGGTGTTGGCGGCGAGCACGACGGTCGAGAAGAACGGGGCGCACAGGAGCGAGCGGCCCATCTCCTCGAGCACGATGCCGAGCTCGACGAAGGAGAAGCCCGAACCGCCGAACTCCTCAGGGATCGAGAGGCCCTGCAGACCCATCTGCTCGGCCATCTGCCGCCAGACCGCTTCGTCGTAGCCGGCCTCCGTCTCCATCTGCTCGCGCACCGCGGACTCCGGGCTCTTGGCGTCGAGGAACGCCCGGACGGTCTTGCGCAGCTCTTCCTGCTCGTCGGTGAAGGCGAAGTTCATGGGTCCGAGTAGATCGGGCTTGCCGCGGGGCCAGCAACTCTGCTTGTGTACACGTGTGTCCACGGAATCGGTGCGAGCGCTGCGGGCCGACCTCGCCACCGCCGTTCGGCGCGCGGCGCTCGGTGAGCGCATCGTCGTCACCGTCGGTGGGCGACCGACGGCGCAGCTCGGCCCGCTCGACGACAGCGCTCCCGACCTCCAACGCCTCGTCGCCGGCGGCGCGGTCCTTCCACCTCGGCGCACCGCCCCGTGGCGGCCGCCGGCACCGGTCCCGTTGTGGCCGGGTGTGCGCGTCGATCAGGCGCTGCGAGACGTCCGGGGCTAGTCGATGACCGTCTCGTTGGACACCAGCGCACTCCTCGCCCTCGCCGTCGACGGAGCCCAGCGAGGAGTCGTGCTCGCCGCCCTCGACGCCGACGCCGTGTGGAGCGCGTCGGCGCTCGCCATGGGTGAGGCGCTCCCGGCCATCGACCGGCTCACCGACGAGGCGGTGCTGCGGGCCGACCTCGAGGACGCCGTGCGCCTGGCGTGGGACCACGTCCACGTCGTGCCCGTCGACCAGCGGTGCATCGACCGGGCCGCGGTGCTCGCCCGCGACCAACCGGTCAGCGTCGCCCGGGCGATCCACCTGGCGGCCGCGGAGCGCATGCCGGAGCCCGTTCACTTCGTGACGTTCGACCCGGCCCAGATCGCCGTCGCTCTCGGGCTCGGCTTCGACGTGGTGTCGACCTAGCTGTACCTGGACGCGCCGGCGCCCCTGGTCGCCCGCACGACCAGGGGCGCCGGCGCCCTCTCCCGCAGCCGCAGTGGCTCAGCAAGCGGGCACGTTCGCCGACCGTGATGCGATCGCCGGCCCCAGCTCGTGGGGATTGCTCATGACGGTGATCGTTACGTGGGCGCCACAATGGCCGAAACCCATCGACTCGGCGGGGAGGCGCCCGGCGGCGTCCGTCGTCCTGACCTTGAAGCCCCCTCCCGCCGGCTCGCCGTCCGGCCAGAAGAAGCGAACGCGGAGGCCGAGTTCGGTGTTCGCAGGGAAGCCGTTGAGTTCGGTCTGGAACCACCTCACCGGCGCGTGCGGCGAGGGGTCGTCCCAGGCGACCTGGATCCGCGGCAGGACGATGCCGGCCCACCCGCTGCCGGCGCACACGTACATCCCGATGAGGACGTCGTCGGTGCGCACAAGGGTGTCGCCCTGGGTCTCGGTCGTGCAGGCGTTGGGATCCGGGTCCGAGACGGTCGTGGGCAACCGTGACGGACCGGCGGGGCCCTGTGGCCCTTCGGGACCCTGCGGGCCGGCGGGGCCGACCGCACCGGCGGGACCCGCGGCGCCGGCCGGGCCGGGCGGACCGGCCTGGTTCCAGTTGATCGGCTTCTCGTCCCGCCGGCACGACCCGCCCTCCGGCAGCACGCGGAGGTAGCCGAGGCTCGGGAGCCTCGACTCGTAGCAGCCCTCGATGACCGGGGGTTCGTCGGCACCCTCCGCGCCGGCCAGGCCGGCGCTGCCGGCCAGCAGTCCGGCGGCGAGCGCTCCGGTGATGAGGATGGCGCCCCGATGGCGGGCGCGCTGGATCTTGGCGGCGGTCATGTCTCGCTCCCTCGTTCGTGATGACACTATTTGCACTGAGTGCACAGATATAGTTGCACTCGATGCAAGAATTGGCAAGAGAAAATCTCGATGGTCGTGAACTGCGCGCGGTCCGGAACCGGGAGCGGATCCGCGCGGCGGCACTGGATTTGTTCGAGCAGCGGGGAGTCGACCGAGTCACCGTCGACGAGATCGCTGCCGCGGCCGGCGTCAGCCGGCGCAGCTTCTTCCACCACTTCCCCACCAAGGAGGACGCCGCGCTGCTCCCGCTCGAGCGGGGCGGCCGCCTGCTCTCGGAGGCGGCGACCGCATCGCGGCGATCGAAGACGTTCGCCGACGCGGTGATCGACGTCACCCTCGCCGCCCTCGCCGCGGTCACGACTGCCACCCCCGACGCCACCCGTCTCGCCTGGCGGTCCGCCCGCCTCGCTGGACGCGAGCCCCGGGTCCACCAGCGTGTCGCTCAGTTGATGCTGGTCTGGGAGCAAGCGCTCGACGAGACGCTCGCTGACGTCGCGACCGACGACGACCCACTCACCCGTCGGATCACCATCGCCGTCGTCGTCGCCGCCACCCGCGTCGCGCTGCTCGCCGCCGGAAGACACGCTCAGCCCGAGGACTTGTTGCCGACCGTCGCCGCCGCTCTCGAGTCACTCCGCCCGACCGCCCGCCGCGCCCGCGCCCGCCGCTAGTGGAGGTTCTCGATCGGCACCGGCTCGATCCCCTCGGTGGCCGGGACCTCGAACCGGAAGACCTGGGCGTAGAACGACAGCTCGCTATCGAGGGCGCGGCGGATGTTGGGCGCCTGGCGGAAGCCGTGCTGCTCGCCCTCGAAGGTGACGTAGGCGACCGGCACCCCCTTGGCGCGCAGGGCCTCGACGATCATCTCCGACTGGTTCGGGGGGACCACCTCGTCCTCGAGCCCCTGGAGCACGATCAGCGGACGGTCGAAGCCGTCGACGTGGTGGATCGGCGAACGTTCGACGTACACGTCCCGCGCCTCCGGGTACGGCCCGACGAGGCCGTCGAGGTAGCGGCTCTCGAACTTGTGCGTCTCGATCGCCAGCGCCTCGAGGTCGGCGACTCCGTAGTGGCTGGCGCCGGCGGCGAAGGTGTCCCGGAAGGCGAGGGCGGCGAGCGTCGTGTACCCGCCCGCCGATCCCCCGCGGATGCACAGACGGGTGCCGTCGACCCGGCCCTGGGCAGCCAGCCAGTCGGCGGCCGCGACGCAGTCGTCGAGATCCACCACGCCCCAGGCGCCGTCGAGCTGGCGGCGATACTCGCGGCCATACCCCGTCGAGCCGCCGTAGTTGACGTCGACGACGGCGAAGCCGCGGCTGGTCCAGTACTGGGTGCCGAGCTGCAGCATCGGCCGAGCCGCCCCGGTCGGGCCACCGTGGATCATCACGAGCAACGGCGGTCGCTCCTCCGCCGGCGCGGTGACGTCAGGATTGGCCGGCGGGTAGTACAGCGCATGAGCGGTGCGCCCGCCCGAGCTCGGGAACGAGATCGGCTCTGGCACGGAGAACCACGCCGCGTCGAGCCCGAGGTCGCGGGGCGAGCGGAGGACCTCCGTTTCGCCCGTGGCGACATCGAGCCGGACGACGGCCGGCTCGGCGGTCGCCGAGGCGCCGATGAACACCACCTCGCCGACGGTCGCCTCGACCCCGGCGATCGACGTGTACGGGACGTCGAGGTCGACCACGGAGCCGTCGGCCTCACTGACGGCGAGGTGGTCGCGCCCGTCCCGCTGGTAAGCGAAGATCGGCCGGCCGTCCTCGAGGAAGGCGTAGCGGGACTGGCCGAACGCCCACTGCGGCACGCCGATCTCGGCCTCGATGAGGACCCGCGGTTCGACCCCGCGCTTGGGCGTCCAGCGGTAGAGGTTCCACCAGCCGGTGCGGTCGGAGACGAACCACAGCGACCCGTCCGGGTGCCAGCGGGGCTGGAACACCGACTCGCCGTCGCCCGTTCCACCGGGTGCGTTGTGCGGCCGGCCGGCCACCACCGTTCCCGCGCCGACGCGCGGGCCGAGGTAGCCGGGCTTGACCTCGGCCACACAGAGCTCGGTGCCGTCCCACGGCATGTCCGGGTGATTCCACTGCAGCCAGCACAACCGGGCGCCGTCGGGCGAGAACCGCGGGTCGGACACGAAGTCGTGGCCCTTGACCACGGGCCATGGCTCGAGGTCGTCCGACGCCGCGACCATCACGATCTCGTTCGTCACGTCCCCGGCGGGGGTGTGACGCTCGCGCACCATCGTGATCCAGCGACCGGAGAGGTCGACGTCCCCGTCAGCCCAGCGGTCCCCCCTGGCCACCTCGGGCTCGGGCGTGACCGGGACCGGCATCGCCCGGGCGGTGAGCCGGTAGAGCCGCTGATCCGCCCAGTTGGCGAACCACAGCGTCGGGCCGGTGACCCACCACGCCCCGCCGCCGTACTCGTGCGCCGCGGTCCGGGCGTTGAACTCGTCCGGCAACAGGTCCACCGCCGGTGCGTCGCCGCGGCGGTGGACGATCTGGGTGCGCCCGCCCTCTTCCGGCCGCAGCTCGGACCACCACACGTTCTCCCCGTCCACCGCCACACCCCCGAGGCCGGCCGCCGCCCGCACGACGAGCTCGGACGTGATCGGCGTGGGCCACGAGCCGTAGGGCATCACGGGCATGCGCAGAGCGTACGCAGCGGGTTCGCTGGCAGACTGGCGAGGTGACTGCCACCACGCTGCACTGGGTCAATCCCGATGTCGAGGTCCACCGGGTCGTCGTCGGACCGTACGACAACAACGTCTTCGTCGTCCGCTGCCGGCAGACCGGCGACGCCGCGTTGATCGACGCCGCCAACGAGCACGAACAGCTCCTCGACCTGTGCCAGAAGCTCAACGTCCGCCGGGTGCTCGAGACCCACGGGCACTGGGATCACATCCAGGCCGTGCCGGCGATCCGCGAGGCCGGCTACGAGGTCGCGGTCACCAAGCTCGACGCCCCCAAGCTGGCCGACGTCGGTTACGACGTGTTCCTCGACGACGCCGAGGTGATCGAGGTCGGCAAGCTCCGCCTCGACGCGATCCACAACCCCGGCCACACCCCGGGGTCGATCTCGTTCCACGTGCGGGGCACTCCGCTGCTGTTCAGCGGCGACACCCTGTTCCCCGGTGGCCCGGGCAACACCAGCTTCGACGACGCCGACTTCGACACGATCATCCGCTCGATCGAGTCCCGGCTGTTCACGTTCCCCGACACGACGATCGTCCTGCCTGGTCACGGCGTCGACACCACCATCGGGGCCGAGCGCCCCCACCTCGACGAGTGGATCGAGCGGGGTTGGTGAGGTTCTGAGCCGCCGGAGGTTCACCCCGTGATCCTGCGGCGGCTCAGAACCGGAATTTGCAACACGCGCGTAGGATTAACTCGATGACGTTGGAGCCGCTGTTCCTGGTCGACGGGCTGTGGGTGCGGCCCGTGGTCGACACCAGCCTCCCCGGCCGTGAGGTCGCCGAACCGATCGTGCGGGGGCTCGACCTGGCGGTCGGCGCCGGCGAGGTGCACGCGATCATGGGCCCGAACGGCTCGGGCAAGAGCACCCTCGCCTCCGCCCTGATGGCGTCCCCGGAGTACGAGGTCACCGCCGGCACCGTCACGTTCGCCGGCGACGACGTCACGGACTGGCCGACGGACGAGCGGGCCAAGGCCGGGATGTTCCTCGCCTTCCAGTACCCGCAGGAGATCCCGGGCGTCTCGGTGATCCAGTTCCTCCGCCAGGCGCTGTCCGCCCGCAAGGGCATCGACCTCTCCGTGCTCGAGCTGCGGGTCGCGGCGATGGAGTGGATGCAGCGACTCGGGATGGACTCGTCGTTCGTCGATCGCTACCTCAACGAGGGCTTCTCGGGTGGGGAGAAGAAGCGCAACGAGATCATGCAGATGGCGATCCTCGAGCCCCAGCTGGCGATCCTCGACGAGACCGACTCCGGGCTCGACATCGACGCCCTCCGCATCGTCGCCAAGGGGATCCACGAGGTGCGCGCCGAGCGCCCGGGGATGGGAGTGGTGTTGATCACGCACTACCAGCGCCTGCTCGACGAGCTGAAGCCCGATCACATCCACGTCCTGATCGACGGGCGAATCGTCGAGTCGGGCGGGATGGAGATCGCCGAGCGGCTCGAGCGCGACGGTTACGAGAGCTTCCGGGAGGCCGCGTGAGTGCCACCGAGACCGCGCCCACGCTCGACGCGACGACGCTGCGCAAGCAGTTCCCGGTGCTCACCCGCACCATCGACGGCGCCCCGATCCACTACCTCGACTCGGCCAACTCGTCGCAGAAGCCGCACGTCGTCATCGACGCGATGACGGAGTTCACCGAGACCGCGTACGCGCCGATCAACCGCAGCGCCTACCGCCTCGCCGCTGAGGCGACGGAGGCCTACGAGGGGGCCCGCGCCAAGGTGGCCCGGTTCGTCAACGCTCCATCGCCCGACGAGATCGTGTTCACCAAGAACGCCACCGAGGCGCTCAACGTGGTCGCCCAGGCGTGGGGCCGGTCCAACCTCGCCACCGGTGACGTCGTCGTGCTCACCCACATGGAGCATCACGCCAACATCGTCCCGTGGCACGTCCTCGCCGGCGAGCGCGGGATCGAGCTGCGCTGGATCCCGCTCACCGAGGACGGCCGCCTCGACCTCCAGGACCTCGAGCAGCTCGTCGACGGGGCCAAGGTGGTTTCGTTCTCGGCGATGAGCAACGTGCTCGGCACGCTCAACCCGGTCGCCGAGCTGTCCGCCGCCGCCCACGCCGCCGGCGCCCTCGCCGTCGTCGACGCCTGCCAGTACGTCCCCCACAACGTCACCGACGTGCAGGCGTGGGGCGTGGACTTCGCCGCCTTCTCGAGCCACAAGATGTGCGGGCCATCGGGCATCGGCGCCCTCTGGGGCCGGGCCGAGCTGCTCGACGCCACCCCGCCGTTCCTCGGGGGCGGGAACATGATCGCCGACGTCCGTCTCGACGGGTTCACGCCGGCGCCGGTGCCGGCCAAGTTCGAGGCCGGCACGATGCCGATCACCGAGGCGATCGGATTCGGCGCCGCGGTCGACTTCCTCCAGTCCCTCGGCATGGACGCCGTGCGCCGGCACGAGCGGGAGCTGACCGAGTACACCCTCGACACGCTCACCGCCCGGTTCGGCGACCACATCACGATCCACGGCCCGCGGGACGTCGCTGTCCGCGGCGGCGTGATCAGCTTCGCCTTCCGCGACATCCACCCCCACGACATCAGCCAGGTGCTCGACCAGCACAACGTGTGCATCCGGGCCGGGCACCACTGCGCCAAGCCGCTGATGCGCGTCCTCGGTGTCGCCGCCACCGCCCGGGCGAGCGTCTACCTGTACAACGACCGCGACGACGTCGACGCCCTCGCCGACGCCCTCGACGGAGCGACCGACATCTTCGGCTTCTAGGATCGAATGGCTATGCCTGGTCTCGAAGATCTGTACCGCGAGATCATCCTCGACCACTACCGCACGCCCCGGAACCGGGGCGAGCTGCCGGCGCCACCTGCCGTCGTGGCCCAGGGACACAACCCGCTGTGCGGGGACGAGATCACCGTCTACCTGCAGGTGGACGACGACGTCGTCAGCGACATCCGGGTCGGCGGGCAGGGCTGCTCGATCTCGCAGAGCTCGGCGTCGATGATGAGCCAGGCGATCAAGGGACACTCGGTGGCCGACGTCCGGGCGCTCGTCCGCCGGTTCAAGGGGATGATGTCGATCGAGGATGCCGCCGACGGCGACGGTGACGACGACATCGACGACACCGCTGCCGACGACGTCAAGCTCGGCGACCTCGAGGCGCTCCAGGGCGTGGTGAAGTTCCCGGTGCGCATCAAGTGCGCCACGCTGGCGTGGAACACCCTCCTCGAAGCGCTCGACAAGCCGGCCGCCTGAGCCGGTGCTCCCCGACGAAGGAGACCTGCGGGTCCGCGCCGGGCGGGCGATCCGGGATCTGGGGCATGCCTTCGTCGGGCACGAGGCGCCGCCTGAGCTGCTCGTCGAGCTGACCGAGACGCTCGACGGACTGTCGACCCGGCTCGGCGGGCAACCGACCCGGTCCCGCTCCGTCGAGCCCTTCGACGAGTCGTGGGACCGGCCGCTCCCCCAGGGTGAGCTGCCCCGGGCGTACGGGGACCGGCCCATCTCCGGCCCGGCGAGCCCGTGGGGGCTCGATCTCGACGTCCACCGCCACGGGGACGAGATCGAAGCCCGGGTGACGCTGGGCGCCGCCCACGAGGGAGCGCCGGGACGGTCGCACGGCGGGGTCGTCGCCGCGCTGTTCGACGACGTGTTCGGGTTCGTGCTCGGGATCCTGGGCCAGCCGGCGTTCACCGGCCGCCTCGAGATCCGCTACGTCAAGGGCACGCCGCTGCACCGACTGCTGTCGTGCCGGGTCCGGGCGGTCGGCCGGGAGGGGCGCAAGATCTCGATGGAGGGCGAGCTGGTCGACGTCGAGACGGACGAGGTGCTCGTCCGGTCGACCGCCCTGTTCATCGCCGTCGACCCGCGGATCCACTTCAGCGCCGAACGACCCGCCCCACCCGACGAAGGCTGACCCGTTCTGTCGTTTGGAACCGACCGCATCCGGCCGTTTCCAAACGACAGTTCTCAACGTTTCAGCTCGACGACCACTCCACCGCTTACGCGTACCAAGTCTGTAGGGGAGAGAGGGAACACGTCGTGCCATGTGCCGGCGGCGGCCCACACCTCGTCGTAACCGAGCAGGTCGGGATCGACGAACGCCCGCAGCGGGGTGTCGTGCCCGAACGGGGGGACCCCGCCGATCGGGAACCCGGTCACCTGGCGCACGGTGTCGGCGTCGACCCGGGAGCACTTCGCCCCGCCCGCGGCGGCGGCCAGCCGGGCCTCGTCGAGCTGGTTGGCGCCGCTCACGTACGCCAGCACGACCTCACCGTCGACGGCGAAGATCAGGCTCTTCACGATCTGGCCGACCTCGACGCCGATCGCCGCGGCAGCGTCGGCGGCCGTCTTGGTCCCGTCCGGGAACTGCCGCGGCGAGATCGTCAACCCGTGCTCGGCGGCGGCCTCGACGACACGGAGCGTGTTTCGGTGCATCACGATTGGCGGACGGTAGCGGGGCCGCTCCACGCCAGCACCGCCGCACCGACGATCGAGCAGCTCGCGGCGACGAGGTACGACGTGCGGTACCCGCCGGCGTGGTCGTACAGCCAGCCGAGCAGGAGCGGCCCGCCGGCCACGCCGAACGTGGTGAAGAACTGCGAGCGGCTGAAGATCCGCGGGTAGTCGATCACGCCGAAGCGCTCGGCGATCAGCAGCGGCTGCAGCATCAGGATGTTGCCGATCGTGGCGCCGAACAGCAAGATCGCCACGAACAGGGCGACGGTGCGGTTGGCGAAGGCGATGCCGACCATCGCCGCGCCCTGGGTCACGGCGAGGGCGCTAGTGAACCCGGTCATCGGGAGGCGGGGCACGATCCGCCCGCCGGCCAGCCGTGCCGCCACCGACATGCCGGCAAGGGCGATCGTCGCCACCGCCGCCGTGTCGGGGTCGGTGCGCTCCTCGACGAGCTTGATGAGCTGCTGGATCGCGCCGACCTGGGACCCGAGCACGAGCAGGTAGCCGACCGTGACCCCAACGTAGAAGCGGGTCCGCACGGCCTCCCCGTACCGCACCCCGGACGGCGCCGGCGCGAGCACCTCCGGGCGGACCCGGTCGCCGTCGGGCAACCATCCGAGCCGGGCGGGATCGGGTCGCACCAGCCACAGGGCGAGCGGGATGATCCCGACGACCCACACCGCGCCGAGGATGGGCGTCGCCGACTCGAGCCCCTCCCGGTCGATCAACCACTTGGCGAAAGGCGTGATGACGATGCCGCCGACCGAGAGCCCCGTCGAGGCGACGGACAGGGCGACCGAGCGCCGCCGGTGGTACCAGCGGGTGACCACCGTGGTCGCCGGGACCAGCCCGGCGGAGGCGAACCCGACGGCGAGGACCGAGTACACCAGGTACAACTGCCACTTCTCGTCGACTCGGCCGAGCACGGCGAGCGACGCGCCGCCGAGCACCCCGCCGGCGACCATCACCGTCCGCACGTCGCGACGGGCGATGATCCGGGCGACCGCGACCCCGACGACGCCGCCGACGATGAAGAACACGGTCGTCGCGAGCGAGATCGACGCCACCGGCCAGCCCCGCTCCCGGCTGAACGCGTTGAGGTACACGGCGAGCCCGTAGAAGCCGAGCCCAGAAGTGACCGTCAGGACGATGAAGCAGCCGGCGACGACCCGCGGGCCCGGGAAGTGATCGGCGCGGGAACGCCGACCCGCGGTGACGGTCACACGTCGCGGTTTAGTCGACCAAGGCGTCGATGGCCGCAGCGAGGCGGCGATCGTTGTCGGTGACGACCGAGCCGGCGGAGTGGGTCGACAGCGCGATGTCGACCTTGTTCCACGAGTTGGTCCAGTCGGGATGGTGCCCCTGCTTCTCGGCGAGCAGGGCGACCCGGGTCATGAAGGCGAAGGCGGCGGAGAAGTCGGCGAACTCGAAGCGGCGACGCAACGCGCCGTCGCGCTCCTCCCAGCCGGACAGATCATCGGCCATCGGCCCGATGCTAGGTCGGGGGACCCCCGGACAGCGGGGGCTACCCGCCCGGTGGATCGGGGGTATCCCCGATGGACACGGAGCCTCCGGGCGTCTTGAGTCAAGACGGGCGGGTGTGACGAACGAAACACCATTCTTGGGATGAGATCCGGGTCCGCGCGGCGTTCTAAACGTCAACCGGGCATAGGTCCTCAGGAGGAGGAGAGATGCAAGAGACGTCCCTGCGCACGCCGGTTCCCGGGCGTGACGGATGGCTCACCCATTTCACCCTTATTTCCTTGAACCCAACCGCCCTTCAATTCGTACGGTGGAACCGAAATGACTGATGTTGGGCTTCGTGCCTCCCCCGACCTCCACCGCGAGCCACTCCCCCCGGTCGTCGACCTGGACGAGCCGCCCGCGCGCGAGCCGGCGCTAGCGGGTGCCAAAGCGGCCGCGCTCGCTCGGGCCCGCGCCCGCGGGCTCTCCGTGTTGCCGGGGTTCGCCCTCACGACGGCCGGGACCCGGGCTGTCGCCGCCGGCACGGCGGATCGGGCCCACGCCGTGGCCCTGCACGCGGCCTGGGAGGGGCTGTCCGACTCGGGCCGGCGCTCCGTCGTCGTGCGGTCGTCATCGACGATCGAGGACGGCGGGTCGCAGTCGATGGCCGGCATGTTCACGTCCGTCCTCGACGTCCGCGGCTGGGAGGCCTTCATCCTCGCCGTCGACGAGGTCGTGCGGTCAGGTGGCGAGGCGCCGATCGCCGCGCTCGTGCAGCCGTTCCTGCAGCCGGCGTGGGGCGGGGTGCTCTTCGGCGCCGATCCGGTGACGGGACGCACCGATCGGCTCGTCGTCGCCGCCGTGCCCGGCGGCCCGGATCGCCTCGTCAGCGGCCAGGTCGACGGCATCCAGTTCTCCCTCTCCCCGCACGGCCGGCTCCGCGAGGGCGGCGAGCACGTTCCGGAACCGCTGCGCACCCGTCACGTCCGGCGCCGCCTCGTGCATCTCGCCCGCCAGGTCGCGTCGGTGTTCGGCGGACCGCAGGACGTCGAGTGGGCGCTCGACGACGACGGCCAGGTGATCCTCCTGCAGAGCCGGCCGATCACGGCGATCGGCGACGAGACCCGCGCTGTCGGCCCGGTCCTCGGTCCCGGCCCGGTCGCCGAGACGTTCGGGCTCCCGCTCCGCCCGCTCGAGGAGGACCTGTGGGCCGCTCCGCTGCGCGACGGCATCCGCGAGGCGTTGACGTTCACCGGCGCGACGCCCACCAAGAAACTGCGCCAGTCCCCGATCGTCGTCACCGTGGGCGGGCGGGTGGCGGCCGACCTCGAGCTCCTCGGGGTCACCGAGAAGCGGCGGTCGGTGTGGGCCAAGCTCGACCCCCGTCCCCCGGCCCGCCGGCTCAAGGCGGCGTGGCGCGTCGGACGGCTCAAGGTCGCCCTCCCCGCCCTGGCCGGCGACCTCGTCGACGATGTCGACGGCGACCTGCGCACGATCGGCGCGCTCGACGCGCTCGCCCCGCGCGACCTCGTGCGGCTGCTCCGCCGGTCGCACCAGACCCTGACGGCTCTGCACGGCCACGAGGTGCTCGCCGGGCTCTTGCTCGAGGACGACGCCGCGCAGCCCACGGCTGTCTCGGCCGCGCTGCGCGTGCTCGCCGACGCCCGCGGCGGTGGCGCCGCCGACGTCGACGGCGATGACGTCGACCTCATCGGCCGTCACCCCGTCCTGCTCAGCCTGCTGCCGCCGACGATCGGCGGCGAGATGCTTCTCCCCCCGCCCCCCGCCTCGCTGCCGGCACCTCCCTCCCCGGCCGGCGGCGAGGCGGAGGCGCGGGAGAGCGTCCGGGAGTCGCTGCGCCTGCGGGCGCGTTGGGTGCAGGAGCTGACCGGCCGCGCCGCGCTCGCACTGGGTCGGGCGCTCGTCGATCGAGGTGTGCTCGCCCACGCCACCGACGTGGCCAACCTCCGCCTCGACGAGCTCGTCAGTCTGGTCGAGTCCGGCGGCTCGCTGGCCCTCGACCTGCGGCGCCCCGTCGACCCCGGACCGCCGCTCCCGGCGTCGTTCCGGCTCACCGCCGACGGCGTGGTCGTCCCGGTCGGACGCACGGACGAGGGCGGGCGCGGCGCCGGCGGTGGCCGCGGCGCCGGCCCGGTCCACGTGGGCACGGACGAACCACCGTCTCCCGGCGACGTGCTCGTCGTCCGAACGCTCGATCCGGCGCTGGCCTCGCTGCTCCCGGGCCTGGGCGGCCTCGTCGCCGAGACCGGCAGCGTGCTGTCGCACCTGGCGATCCTCGCCCGCGAGTACGGCGTGCCGACCGTCGTCGCCCTTCCGGGGGCGACCGAGCAGCTGACTCCTGGCACTTGGGTCGTCGTCGACGGGACGACGGGCGAGGTGTCCGAGCTCGAGGCCGGCGAATGGGGTGCGGCATGAACGCCCGGCGCATCGGGCTCGCCGCTCTGATCGTCGTGATGGCGGCGGCGGGGTGGTACGTCTTCGTCTACCTCTACCGCTGGGAGTGGAACCGGGCGCTGGTGTCCGGCCTCATCTTCCTCGCCGCCGAAGTCGGGCTCCTCGCCGCCCTGGTCCTCGACCGGCTGGCGAAGCTCTCCCGGCGGGTCGAGGACATCGATTTAGCGCGTGCCGACGAGCGCGCGCTGCGCCGGCTCCGCGAGCACGCTCCGGAGCCGGCGAGGCCGTTCGCCTGGCTCGACCGTGAGCAGCTTTCGCAGATGAACGTGTTCGTCCCCGTGCTCCTCGGCGCCGGGGTCGTGATGTCGGGGCTCGCCTGGATCGTCGACCGCGTCGCCCGGCTCACCGCGGTCCCGTCGATGGAGCGGGGCCTGGTCCGCAAGCTGCACACGATGCAGCCGCCACCCGGCGGGATGCTCGGCGGGGACCGCCCCGACCCGTTCCGGCCTCGGTGAGGGGCGATGAAGCGCTTCGCCGTCGTGGCCGCACTGATCGCCGTGATCGCGCTGTCCGTCGACTTGCTCGGTGACCTCACCCAGACCCGGCCCGACGACCTCGACAGCAACACCGTCAGCGAGCTGGTCATGTCCGTCAACGAGGATCGTTTCGGCGGAGGCCGCGATGCTGCCGCCGGTGCGCTCTGGTCGGTGTGCTACGCGCAGACCAGCTCGGACATGGCCGGCGAACAGGGCCTCGAACCCCTCGGCGGCGGGCGCTACCGGGCCGTGCTGCACCCGGCGCTGGGCAAGCACGACGGACGCCAGCTCATCGGGTGCCTCGAGGACCTCACCGTCGACCGGGTGGTGGCCGACGTCGAGTCGGTGCGCACGCTGCCGGCGGCCCCGTTCGTCGAGCGCCGATAGCGGCGGTCGAGCGCTCAGCCCGAGGCGAACAGCTCGTCGAGCGATCCGGGGCGGATCTGGGCCCGTTCGAGCGCCTCCGGCTCGTCGACGAAGGCGGCGTAGCCCTCGGCCTCCAGCCGGTCGGCCAGCTCGGGGCCACCGGACTCGACGATGCTGCCGCGCACCAGGATGTGCACCCGATCGGGGTGGAGCACCGACAGCAGTCGGTTGTAGTGGGTGATCGCCAGGACGCCGATCCCCGGGCGGTCGTCGGTCGGCTGGGTCTCGGCCTCGATCCGCTGGGCGCAGGCGCGCAGGGCGTCGATGTCGAGTCCGGAGTCGAGCTCGTCGAGGATCGCGATGCGGGGGCGCAGGACGGCGAGCTGCAGGGTCTCGTTGCGCTTCTTCTCCCCGCCCGACAGGTCGACGTTGAGGGGCCGGTGGAGCAGCCGCTCCTCGAGCCCGATCCGGGCCGCCTCCGCCCGGAGGAGGGCCTCGAGCTCGTCGTCGGCCACCGTCTGGCCCCGCGCCGCCAGCGCCTCGCGCAGCATGCCGTCGAGCGCCACGCCCGGCACCTCGATCGGGTACTGCAGCACGAGGAACAGGCCGGCCGCGGCCCGCTCCCACGGCGCCATCGACAGGACATCGACACCGTCGAGGGTGACCGAGCCCTCGAGGACCTCGTACCCCGGCCGGCCCATCACGACGGCCGACAGCGTGGTCTTGCCGGCGCCGTTGGGGCCCATGACCGCGTGCACCTCGCCGCTCGCCACGGTGAGGTCGATGCCGTGGAGGATCTCCTTGCCTCCGACGGCGGCGCGCAGGTTGCTGATCTCGAGCACAGTGCTCACTGGCCGCTCCCCTCCACGGTCACCGTGACGGTTCCGTCGGCCACGTCGACGCCGTAAACGGGCACCGGCTGGGTCGCCGGCAGGGTGACCGGCTCGCCGGTCTTGAGGTCGAACGTGCTGCCGTGCTTCGGGCACTCGAGCTCGCGCTCGTCGATCCAGACCTCGCCCTCCGACAGCGAGACGTTGGCGTGGCTGCACACGTCGGAGATCGCGTACACGTCGTCGTCGATGCGGACCACCGCGACGGCGACGCCGCCGACGTCCACCCGCCGGGCGGTTCCGGGGGCGAGCTCGTCGAGCGGGAACGACGTGCTCGCCGTCATGCCGCCACCAGGGCCCGGTCGAGGGCGAGCTTGGCGGCCACCTGGCGACGGAGGTCGCCGGCGAGGGCGGCGGCCGGCAGCTGGTCGAGCACCTCGTCGAAGAAGCCGAGCACGATCAGCCGCGCCGCGATGGGCGTCGGGATGCCCCGGCTCTCCAGGTAGAAGCGCTGGTCGGCGTCGATCGGCCCGACCGTCGAGGCGTGGCTGCAGCGCACGTCGTTGGTCTCGATCTCCAGGTTCGGGACGCTCTCGGCCCACGCACCCTCGCTGAGGGTGAGATTGCGGTTGGTCTGGAACGCCGCCGTCCCCCGGGCGTGCGGGCGGACTCGGATCAGCCCGGTGTAGACGCTGCGCGCCGAGTCCTGCACGGCCCCCTTGAACAGGAGGTCGCTCGTGGTGTGGGGTGCGTCGTGGTCCTGGATCGTGCGGAAGTCGTGCATCTGCTCACCGCCGGCGAAGTAGAGCGCGATCTGGCGGGTGCTCGCCCCCGGGCCGGCCACCCGAGCCTCGGTGCGCACCCGGGCGTAGTGGCCGCCGAGGGCGACGGTGGCCAGCGTGATCGTCGAGTCACGGTCGCCGACCGCCTGCTGGTGGCCGATCTGCCACGCCGCCGCGTCGAGCTCGTTGATGCCGACGTAGCGGACCCGCGCGGCGGCGCCGGCCCGCACCTGGACCAGCGGCACGGCCAGCACCCGCTCGCCGGCCGACGACGTCACCCGCTCGACCACGGTGATCTCGCTCTCGGGGCCGGCGTCGATGATGACCCGAGGGAACGTCGCCGTGCCCTCGCCGTTGACGACGTGCTCGATGACGACCGGCTCGGGGACGACTCGGCCGGCGGGCACGCGCAGGACCAGGGGGGACATGAACGCCGCGTTGAGCTCGGCGAAGACGTCGGGTGCGTCGCCGCCGATCACGTCGGGCCACTCGTCGTCTCCGATCACGAGGCCCTCGGCCCCGTCGACCGTGGTCAGCGAGGGCCGCGGGGTGAACCGGTCGAGGTCGAGCTGCTCGATGCGGCTGTAGCGCCAGATCTCCTCGGCCGTGGTGGGCAGCTCGGCGGCGGCGGCACGCTCGGCGGCGGCCACGCGATCGGTGGCGCGGAGCTGCGGGAACGCGCGCGCGGCGTCGGGGGTGAACGCGTGCATCGGACTGGGAATTCTACTACCCGCGTAGTGCAAATTCAGCGGGGACCCTCAGCCCTTGCCGAAGAACCGGCGCCAGCCGCGGCGGCGGGCGGCCGCCCGCTCGGCGTCGACCTCGGCACGGACGCGGGCGCCGACCGAGTTCAGGTAGTCCTCGGCCTCGTCGAGCAGGGCGGCCGCCGTGCCGTCGGCCACCGACGCCGGCTCGGCCGGCGTCGGCGGGGTCACGAGCGTGCCGTGGGTCCACGACACGTCGGCCAGCCGCCGCTCGTACTTCGGGCAGTTGTCCGGACACCGCCACGGCGCGTCCGGCGCGAGATCGAGGTCGCACTTCCGCACGGTCTCGCCGTTGGCGTACGTCCGGCTCTCGAAGTGCTTGCACTCCTGGCGCATCGGCATCGAGCACCAGCGTACGGCGACCGCGGCGGCCCGACGCCGCGACTCACCGAGTCCTTACGACTCGGCGTAGTCGGGCGTGATCGTCACCGGCTCCGCCTCGCCGGTGATCGCCGGGTTGCGGCGATCCGAGGGCAGCAGCTTCAGCACCGCGAAGGCGGTGATGCCGACGATCACAGCGGCCGCGGTGGCGGCGAGACCCAGGCCGTCGACGAAGGCCTGCTTGGCCGTCGTGAGGAGGATCTCGGCCGCCTGGGCCGGCAGCACGCCCGCGTCGATCAGGCCGTGCACCCCGCCGATGCTCGCCTCGGCGACCTCGCGGGCCTGCTCGGGAAGCAGGGACGCGACGCCGGACACCCCAGAGGTGTACTGGCTGGTCACCAGCGAACCCAGCACGGCGACGCCGAGCGCGCCGCCGAGCTCCCGCGTGGTGTCGTTCATCGCCGAGCCCATCCCAGCCCGGTCGCGAGGCACCGAGGTCATCAGCTGGGTCGTCATCGGCGTCATCGTCATCGCCATGCCGGCGGCGAGGATCATCACCGTGATGAGGAGGTACCAGTACGGCGTGCTCTGACCGAGCGTCGACACGAGGGCGAGGGCGAGCGCCACCAGTCCCAGCCCGCTCGCGGCGACCCGGTCGGCGCCGAACCGGCCGACCAGCTTCGGGGTCTGCGGGGCGACCGCCATCAGCACCGCCGACAGCGGCAGCAACCGCACCGCCGCCTGGAGGGGCGTGTAGTCCAGCACGAACTGCAGGTACTGGGTCATCATGTAGAAGGTGCCGAACATGGCGAAGAACACGAGGCTGATCCCGCCCGACGCCACGGCGAAGCGGCGGTCCTTGAACAGCTTGAGGTCGAGCATCGGGTGTGGAGTGTGTGACTCCCACAACACGAACAGGCCGAGGGCGAGCACGGCAGCGCCGAACCACAGCAGGCTCGTCTGGCTCACCCATCCGTGGTTGGGCCCTTCGATGATGGCGTAGACGAGCGTGCTCATCCCGATGATCGACAGCACGGCACCCAGCGGATCGAGGGGGGTCGCCATACGGTCCTTCGACTTCGGTACGAGCACGACACCGGCGATGAACGCCGCGGCGATGATCGGGATGTTGATCAAGAAGACCGAACCCCACCAGTAGTGCTCGAGCAGCAGGCCGGAGGCGAGCGGGCCGATGGCCGCGCCGGCGCCGGAGATGCCGGCCCAGATGGCGATCGCCTTGGCCCGCTCCCGGGTCGGGAAGACGTTGGTGAGGATCGACAGCGTCGACGGCATGATGAACGCCGCCCCGACGCCCATGATCGCCCGGGCGACGATCACCTGCGCCGAGCTGTCGGCCATGGCGCCGAAGAGCGAGCCGAGCCCGAAGATGACGAGGCCGATCTGGAGCGCGCCCTTGCGCCCGAATCGATCGCCGAGCGCGCCGGCGGTGAACAGCAGGCCGGCAAAGACGAGGGCGTACGCGTCCACGAACCACTGCAGCTCGGTGTTCGAGGCGCCCAGCTGGTCGGGCCGCGACATCGTCGGCAGGGCGACGTTGAGCACGGTGTTCCCGATGATCACGATCAGCAGCGACCCGCACAGCACGGCCAGGGTCTTCCAACGGCGGTGGTAGACATGCGGGTCGATGCCGTCGAGGTTGTCGATCGTGGTCGCTACGCCGGCGTCTCGGTTCTTGGGGGTGCTGTCCACGATGCCTCGTCCTGGTTCACGCGCTGTGACAATCTCGTTTCGCTACGATACCGTAGTGCAGAACTGATCAGCCAACCCGAAGTGAAGTGACTGATGGCACGCCCGAGGAGTGAGGAAGCGAGGCGCAAGGTGCTCGCCGCGGCGACCGACATCATCATCGAGCGGGGCGCGACCAACCTCAGCATCGAGGAGGTCGCGGCCCGGTCGGGTGTCGCCAAGACGACCATCTACCGCCACTGGCCGGAGCGGGCGTCGCTGATCGTCGACACCGCCAGGGCGACGTTCGCCCACGTCGTCACGCCGGACACCGGGAGTCTGCGCGGCGACCTCGAGGCCTACTTCGACTCGATGATCCGCGCCGACCTGAGCGGCAACGCGGGCAAGCTGATCCCGTGCCTGATCGACGCCGCCACGCGTGATCCCGAGATCGACATGCTGATGGATCGCTACTCGCTGGAGCGGCAGCAGCCGGTGATGACGATCGTCGCCCGGGCCCAGGAACGCGGGGAGCTCCCGCCCGAGCTCGACCGCGACGTCATCATCGGGACGGTGGTCGGGCCGATCGCGTTCCGCAAGGTGCTCCAGCGCCGGCCGGTCGACGCCGCCTACGTCTCCAAGTGCCTCGACGTGGTGCTCGCCGGCCTCGGGGCCCGGGCGCTGGAACCGGCGACCTGAGCGTCAGCGTCAGCCGACGCTGCCCTCCATCTGCAGCTCGATCAGCCGGCTCCACTCGACGGCGTACTCCATCGGCAGGGTGCGGGTGATCGGCTCGATGAAGCCGTTGACGACCATGCTCATCGCCTGCTCCTCGGAGAGCCCGCGGCTCATCAGATAGAAGAGCTGCTCGTCGGCGACCTTGGACACCGTGGCCTCGTGGCCGATCTGGGCGTCGCGCTCACCGACCTCCATGTACGGCAGCGTGCGGCTCTCCGAGTCCTCGTCGAGGATCAGCGCGTCGCACTGCACGTGCGACTTGCAGCCGGTCGCCCCTTCGTCGACCCGCACGAGGCCCCGGTACGTGGTGATGCCACCGTCCTTGCTGATCGACTTGGACACGATCTTCGACGTCGTCTCCGGCGCGGCGTGGATCATCTTGGCCCCGGCGTCCTGGTGCTGGCCGGCACCCGCGTACGCGACCGACAGCACTTCGCCCGTCGCCTTCGGACCGACCATGTACACGCTCGGGTACTTCATCGTGAGCTTGGACCCGATGTTGCCGTCGATCCACTCCATGTGGCCCTCGGCCTCGACCCGCGCCCGCTTGGTCACGAGGTTGTAGACGTTCGGGCTCCAGTTCTGGATCGTCGTGTACGTCACCCGGGCACTCGGCTTGACGATGATCTCGACGACCGCCGAGTGCAGCGAGTCGCTCGTGTACACCGGCGCCGAGCAGCCCTCGATGTAGTGCACCTGGGCACCCTCGTCGGCGATGATCAGCGTGCGCTCGAACTGGCCGGCGTTCTCCGAGTTGATCCGGAAGTACGCCTGCAGCGGCATCTCGACCGACACGCCGGGCGGCACGTAGATGAACGACCCGCCACTCCACACCGAGGTGTTCAGCGCGGCGAACTTGTTGTCGCCCGGGGGGATGACCGTGCCGAAGTACCGCTTGACGATGTCGGGGTACTCCCGCAGGGCGGTGTCCATGTCGCAGAACAGGATCCCCTGCGCGGCGAGCTCCTCCCGGTTGCGGTGGAAGACGACTTCACTTTCGTACTGCGCCGTCACCCCGGCCAAGTACTGCCGCTCGGCCTCGGGGATGCCGAGCTTCTCGTACGTCGCCTGCATCTGCGCGGGCAGCTGATCCCACTCGTCGACCTGGGCCGTCGCCGGCTTCAGGTAGTAGTAGATGTCCTGGAAGTCGATGTCCGGCATGTTCACCGCGAACCACTCGGCCATCGGCTTGCGATCGAAGGTGCGCAGCGACCGCAGCCGCATCTGGGACATCCACCGGGGCTCGCCCTTCCACCACGAGATCTGCTCGACGACGCGCTGGTTGAGCCCCTTCTCGGGGGCGAAGGCGTACTCGACCTCGTCGGACCAGCCGAGCTGGTACTTGGTGAGGTCAAGGTCAAAGGTCGTCATCAGCGAACCTCACGTTCGATCGACCGAATTTCCACTACCGCCATAGTAACAATTCCGTGCTCCGACGCCACGGCCGCGATCAGGTAGAACGACGGCGTGCGCAGGATTTGGAGGGCGGCGCTGGTCGGCTGTGGTGTCGCCCCGGTCGCGCTCGTCGGCATCGTGGCCGGCCCGGCCTCCCCCGCCCACGCCATCGGCGGGCTCGACACCACCGCGACGACGACGTACACCGTCGACTTCGCCGCCGGACTCGTGCGGGGCCGGATCGAGTTCGCGTTCGTCAACTCCTTCGTCGACGACCCGGCCACAGAGGAAGTCGAGGAGACGGCCTTCACCGGCTACCAGTTCGCACTCCCGGGTGACGCCACCAACGTGGCGGCGACCTCGGCCGCCGGTCCGGTCACGATCGACGTCGCCCCGGTCGACCAATTCCTGTTGGCGACGATCAACTTCGGGACCAGCCTCGAGTTCCTGCAGCGGCTCGACCTGGCCGTCACCTTCGACCTGCCGGGCTACGCGCCACGAACCGCAGCGCCCGGCCGGGCGAACCGGGCGTTCGTGTCGTTCGTCGCCTGGGGCATCGGCGACCCGGGCCGGGCGACAGTCCGGATCGTCGCTCCGACCGCCGCCGACGTGGCGATGCCCAGCCTGGACGACGGCACGGGCGCGTACTCCCGTCCACAGGTCGTGACCCGCGGGAAGTCGACCGTCCATACCTTCCGCGGCATCCCCCAGCCGGAGCAGTTCGGGCTGTTCGTCGCCGCCGCCGACGACAGCAAGCTGTTGCAGCGCGAGGTGAGCGTCGCCGGCCAGGACGTCGTGATCCAGGCCTGGCCGGACGACCGCCGGTGGAGCCGATTCGTCACTCGGCAGGTGCGGATGGGCCTGCCGGCCCTCGCTGAGCTCGTCGGGCGGCCGGCCCGAGACCAGCAGTCGATCTACGTCCGCGAGAGCGCTCGGCCCGGCCTCGAGGGCTACTCCGGCTGGTACGACTACGAATCCGGCGTGATCGAAGTCGGTGAGCAGCTCGACCCGGCGGTCACTCTCCACGAGCTCGCCCACGGCTGGTTCAACGACGACACCAGCTTCCACCGCTGGATCACCGAAGGGCTCGCCGAGGCGTACGCCAACGTCGTGATCGAGCGCAACGGCGGGACCCCGCGGGAACCGGAGCGCCCCCGACCCAACACGCCGGGCCGGCAGCCGCTCAACGAGTGGGAGGACTTCGACTTCTCGCGGCAGAACCAGGACACCGAGACGTACGGCTACGCGGCGTCGTACTTCGTGATCGATGCCCTGCTCGACGAGATCGGGATCGAGCGGATGGCGGCGGTCCTCGACGCGGTCGACGAGGCCTCCGCGGTGTACGCCGACGCCGAGCCGTCCCGGCGCGGGCCGGTCGGCTGGCGGCGCCTCCTCGACCTGCTCGAGGAGGTCGGCGGCTCGGAGCAGGCCACGCAGCTTTTCCGGCGCTTCGTCCTGCTCCCCGCCGAGGCCGGCGAGCTCGACCCCCGGGCCGAGGGCCGCCGGCAGTACGAGGCGTTCCTCGCAGAGAACACTGGGTGGGCGCCGCCGGCGGGTGTCGGCGGCGCGATGGAGCAGTGGGAGTTCGCCGACGCCGTCGCGCTCATGGACGCCGCCGGCCGCGCCCTCTCCGCCCGCGACGACTTCACCGAAGCCGCGGCCGGGACTGGCGTCGAGCTCCCTGCCGGGCTGCAGACCCGCTTCGAGGAGGCCAGGTCGCCCGACGCCGTCGACCTCGTCGGTGAGGAGATCGCCGAGCTCGAGGAAACGCTGGGGGTCGTGCTGGCCACCGAACAGGAGGCGCAGGTCGAACGCAGCACGCTCGCCCAACTCGGCCTCGGCCACGACGACTTCGCCACTGACCTGGCCGGAGCGAGAGAGGCGATCAGCGCGGGCGACCCCGCCGGCGCCGAGGAGCTCGTCGCCGAAGTGCGGTCGGCACTCGCCGTCGCCGAGCCGCTCGGCCAGCGGCGGGCGGCTGCACTCGCCGATTCCGCCACGAACCGGCTCGGCCTGGTCGCGGTGGTGGCCACGGCGGGCCTGGTGCTGGCCGGACTGCTCGCGCTGGCGGCGCGTCACCGCCGGCGCCACCGCGGGAGTGGCGGTCGCGGTGACAGCGACGGTGGCTCAGGCGACGTCGCGACGGACCTCGACCCGAGCAGCGATACGCCCGTCGACGGAAACGTCGAGGCGGGCGTCGGGGACGGGGTCGAGCTCGATGAAGATGCACTCGCCGGGGCAGGCCTCGGCGGCGTGGATGGCGGACTGGACGTGGCGAACGGGAACCTGGGCGAGGGAACCGGAGCCGCCGGGGTCGTTGAGCGTGGCGCCGGCCTCGGTGACGTAGGCGATCCCGTCCTCGAGCTGGGTGAAGACGTCGGGACAGTGGTCGACGCACAGCCCGTCGCCCGTACAGAGGTCCTGGTCGATCCAGACACGCATGGAGGAACCGAAAGGTAGCGGCGTTGCGGCGTAGCCGCGCCGACGCGCGAGCGCCAGCGAGCCGTCGGCCAATGGGGTGTGGGGGCGCAGCCCCCACAGCGTGACAGCCGCGCCCCTACACTGCGGCCCGCGATGGCCGACACCACACCGCCCACAGCCCCGACCAAGCCGCACACGTGGACCCGCCCGACCGGGCCCGTCGAGGATCCGTGGGCCTGGCTCGCCAACCGCGAGGACCCAGACACGATCGCCTACCTCGAGGCCGAGAACGCCTACACCAAGGCGTGGTTCGCCGACCACGACGATCTCGTCGAGACGATCTTCGGTGAGATCCGCTCGCGGGTGCAGGAGACCGACCTCTCGGTGCCGGTGCGCCACGGGCCGTGGTGGTATGTCACCCGCACCGTCGAGGGGCTGTCGTACCCCGTGTACTGCCGGGGCGAGTCGATGGAGACCGCCGCCGACACCGTCATGCTCGACTGCAACGCCGAGGCCGAGGGACACGACTTCTTCGACGTCCACGCCGTGGAGGTCTCGCCGGACCACCGCCTGCTCGCCTGGTCCAGCGACCTCGACGGCGGTGAGCGGTACACGCTCCGTGTGCGCGACCTCAGCACCGGCGCCGACCTGCCCGACGAGCTCACCGGCACCTCGTCGTGGGGCGGTCTCGCCTGGTCGAGCGACGGCCAGTGCCTGTTCTATGCCCGCCCCGACGACCAGATGCGCCCGTACCAGATCTGGCGCCACCGGCTCGGCTCGCCACCGGCGGACGACCAGCTCGTGCTCACCGAGGACGACGAGCGCTTCTACCTCGACGTGTCGGCGACCCGCAGCGAGCAGTGGGTCGTCATCACCGCGGCGAGCAAGACCAGCGGCGAGGTGTGGCTGATCCCGGCCGACGACCCGACTGCGCCGCCCCGATCTGTCCGGGCGCGCACCCCCGACCTCGAGTACTCGCTCGACCACTGGGGCGACCGCTTCATCGTCCTCACCAACCTCGACGCCCCCGACTTCAAGGTGATGACGGCGCCGCTCGACCGGCCGGGCGACTGGAAGGAGCTGCTCCCCCACGTGCCCGGGCGACGGGTGACGTCGGCGGAGCCGTTCGCCGATCACCTCGTCCTCCACGAGTGGTCCGAGGCCCAGCCGAGGGTCCGGGTCGTCTTCCGTGACGGCCGCGAGCAGATCCTCGAGCTCGGCGACGAGCCCCACGACGTCGAGCTCGGCGCCAATCCGGAGTGGCAGACGTCCTCGCTGCGGGTGAGCTACCAGTCGCTGACCACGCCGGCGTCGGTGTACGACCACGACGTCGTGACCGGCGAGCGGGTGCTGCGGAAGCAGACACCGACTCCCAACGTCGACCTGGCGAAGTACGTCTCGACGCGGACCTGGGCGCGGTCGGGCGACGGCACGGAGGTGCCCGTCGACGTCGTCCGCCACGTCGACACCCCCGTCGACGGCTCGGCCCCGTGCGTGGTGTACGCCTACGGCTCGTACGAGGCGTCGCTGCCACCGTGGTTCTCGGTGGCCCGGCTGTCGTTGCTCGACCGCGGAGCGAGCTGGGTCCTCGTCCACCCGCGCGGCGGCGGCGAGCTGGGGCGCCGCTGGTACCTCGACGGCAAGCTGCTCAACAAGCGGCACACGTTCGAGGACGTCATCGCCGCCACCGAGCACGTCGTCGCCGAGGGTTGGGGGCACCCGGACCGGGTGGCGGTGCGGGGCGGGAGCGCCGGCGGGCTGATGGTCGGGGCGTGCGTGACGATGCGGCCGGCCCTCTACGCCAGCGCCGTCGCCGAGGTCCCGTTCGTCGACGTCGTGACGACGATGAGCGATCCGTCGCTGCCGTTGACGATCACCGAGTGGGACGAGTGGGGCGACCCGCGGGACGAGCCCTTCGCCAGCTACATGCGCGACTACTCGCCCTATGACAACACCGGCCCTGCCGACTACCCGGCGCTCTTCGTGACCGCCGGGCTCAACGATCCTCGAGTCGCCTATCACGAGCCGGCGAAGTGGGTGGCCCGACTGCGCTCCGTCGGCGCCGGCGTCGACCACCCGCTCGTGCTGCGCACCGAGATGGGTGCCGGCCACGGCGGCCCCAGCGGCCGCTACGACGCCTGGCGGGACGAGGCCCGGATCCTCACCTTCCTGCTGGCCACCCTCTGACGTCGCCCTGGCGCCGGCCACCGGGCCCACGTGGCTGCTCACGGGCCCGCGGCGACGAACAGCTCGGGTTGCGAGCAGACGTCGTCCAGCGCTGGTTGTGGTCGTAGCGGGCGGGCCGGCGCGAGGTCCGGCCCGGTTCGGCGCCGCCCGGGCGGATGGGTCACGCCGACCAGCCGGTCGTGGTAGCGGACCTCGAGGCATCGGCTGGCAGGGTCGAGGACCAGCCGCCAGCCGTTGTCCTTGTGTAACAGGTGGTGGTGATACCAGCACATGAGGGTCAGGTTGGTGAGCTTGGTCTCGCCGTAGTGCGGGGCCTCCCAGAACCGCACGTGGTGGCCCTCGCACGTCCACGCGGGTGATTCGCAGCCTGGCCAGCGGCAGTGGACGTCCTCGGCGATCAACTGGCGGGCGATGGCGGTCGGAATCGACCGGGTCGCCCGACCCACGTCGAGCGGCTCGCTCGCCGGGCCGGTGATCAACCGGGACACCGAGGCGTCGCAAGCCACCTGTCGTGCGGTCGCACCGTCGATGATCGCGCCCGAGCCCAGCGTGGCCGTCGCCGTGCCGGACGAGTCGCGCAGCGTCGCCACCGGTGTGGCCACGATCACGTGCGGCCGCCCGAGCCGGTGACGCAGCTTCTTGTGGTTCTCGAGGAAGTAGCGGCAGACCCCGACGAGCCCGGCGGCGCGTCGCTCGACGAGCGGCGTCCCCTTCTCGAAGCTCATCCGTGAATGCGCGGCGTCGATGGCCGTGGCGAGGAATTCCCCGCCGAGTGCATCGAGGGTGACTTCGGCTTTGACGGTCCCGCCGCGGCCCGGCGTCATGATCACCGTCGAGACGACGTCCGGCGGTGGCGTCTGGTGCTCCCGGTTGAACCGCTCGACCCTCCGCTCAAGCTCGGTCACCGACATCCTCTTGGCGTCGTCGAGCAACGCCTGCTGCTCGTCGGCGGTCGCGCCCGTCGCCGCGGAAAGAGCGCTGGCCTGGGTCTTGGAAACCTCGCCGTTGGCCAGCGCCACGGCAACCTCGCCGAGGCCGCCGAGCTTGTCCGCCAGCTCGACGTCGCCACGAGCCCGGCCCCGCTTCTCTCCTGTCACCGCCGCCATCCACTCCGCGGTCGACCTCATCCCCGACCCGGCAGCTACGTTGGCCCGGTCGGCGGCACGCACGGCGTCCAGCCGAACCGACTCGAAGCGGGCGATCAGCTTGGCAAGTGCGGGAACCATGACAGCCAGCTGCGGTCCGGCCAACGAGCGGACCTCATCCGCGAGCAGGCTCGCCGCGCCGGCGGCGGCGTCCATTGCCGCATCGATCACCGGAGTCACCGATAGAACGTCAGTTCCCATGCCGCCATCATGGCAAGGGGGTGTCATGTAGTTCCTGGGTCGCGTCGTCCCAGGTCAGCGGGGTGGGCCGCGCGGTTAGGCGGCCGCGGGTTCGACGGTGACCTTGAGTCCGAGCTGTTCGAGTTGGTGGACGAGTTGTCGTTGCCGTCGTTGGGGGTCGACACGTCGGGTGAGGTAGTCGTGGCCCATCTCGTTGTAGGTGACGTGTTCGTGGAGCATCCACCAGATCAGAACGAGGAGGTGGTGGCCGACGGCGTAGGTGGCCTTCTCGACACCGCGGCGCTTGGCGATCCGCCAGAACCTGGCTTGCATCGAGGTGTGCCTGGTCCGCGACGCCGACCAGCCGGCCTCGACGAGCGCGGACTGCAGCCAGGGATCACCCTTGCGGGTCTTGCCGGAGCGACGCTTGCCCGCCGATTCGTTGTTCCCCGGGCACATCCCCGCCCACGACGCGAGATGGGCCGGGGACGGGAAGCGCTCCATGTCGATGCCGATCTCGGCGATGATGATCTCAGCGGTTCGCTGCTGCACTCCCGGGATCGTCACCAACAGGTCCCGGGCGGCGACGAAAGGGCCGATCAGCTCATCGACCCGGGCATCCAGGCGCGCCTCGACACCGGCGAGGTAATCGATGTGGGCGAGCAGCTCGCGCAACAACACGGCGTGATGCTCGTTGAACCGTCCCGGCACCGCCTCGCGCAGTTGCGGGATCTTGGCCCGCAGCTTCTTCTTCGCCAGATCGGCAAGCACCTCGGGGTCACGCTCGCCATCGCACAACGCGTTGAGGATCAGCCGTGACGACACCCCGGTGATGTCTGACACCACCGAGTCCAGCTTCACCTGGGCGTCCTCCAACAGTTTCTGCACCCGCTGCCATTCCCGGGACGCCTCCTCAACGATGCGTCGCCGATAACGGGTCACGTCACGCAACTCGCGGACCGCTCGTGGCGGCACGAAGCTCCCCTCGACCAGACCGCATTCGACCAGCTTGGCCAACCACTGGGCGTCACGGACGTCGGTCTTGCGGCCCGACACCGCCTTGACGTGGTGCGGGTTCAACAGTTTCAGCTCGAACCGGCAGGCATCCTCGAGCTCGTACCAGATCGGCTTCCAATACACCCCGGTGGCCTCCATCCCCACCTCGGTCACGCCCTCAGCGACCAGCCAGGCACGCAGGATCCGCAGCGACGCCAACGTCGTGGAGAACGTCCGAGTCTCGCTCTCCCGGCGACGACCCGTCGCCGCCCACCGACGCACACACGCCGTCACCTGATCCTTGTGCACATCCAGGCCCGCGCACCGATCCACCAGCACATCCACAACTCACCTCCCAGCCGTTCCATCACCGTTCACGGACCCGGCTGGAGCGAGAGTTCAAAGAGGGTGTCATACGTGCTCAGAGCAACAATCTCGGACACCTGCACGCTCCTCCGTCATGGTGTAACCCGGGCTCGCAGAACCAGCCCCTGCCGACGTACCCGGGACCGCGCCCCAACTACATCCCCTCGGGCGAGGGGCCGCAAGGCCCCCTCATGATTGGTGTAACAACGACGGCTCAGGGCGCGGCGAGCCTGACCACGCTCTCGAAGCGGTCGGCAACCAGATCACGTGCGAAGTGCCGCTCGGCGTACTCGCGGCCGCTGTCGCCGGCGCGTGCCCACACCTCCGGCTCGGAGAGCATCTTCTCCGCCGCGACGCAGAAGCCCTCGTCGTCGTCTGGCTCCACCACGATGCCGGCGGCCGCCCGCTCGGCGATGATCCGGGCGGCGGGGTTGTCCGCGGGCATGGACGCGAGGATCGGGCGACCGGCGCACAGGTAGCTGAGCGTCTTCGACGGCACGCTGAACCGGCTGGCGTTCCGCTGCAGCACCACGAGCAGGACGTCCGCGGTGGCGAGGACGTCGGGGAGCCGCTCGAAGGGCTGGTACGGCATCACCACGAGGTTGTCGATGTCCGACGATGCAGCCTGCTGTGCGGCGAGCAGGTCGGCCCCCTCGCCCTCGCTGACCACCACCACAGCGGCGCCGCGAGATCGCACTCGTTGCGCCAGTGTCAGCAGGAGCTCGGCCCGGTGCTTCTTGGCGAGCGTCCCGGCGTACAGCAGCACCGGCCGGCGGTCGAGACCGTGCTCGACGGCCCAGCGGTTCCGCCGCGGGCGCACCGGCAGCGCCTCGACCGGCGCCCAGTTCTCGATCAAGGTGATGGGGCGCCGCCGATGGTGCCTAGCCCCAGAGCGCCAGCACGGCGACGACGAGCAGAACCGCGTTCCTGACGAGATGGCCACCGCTGAGCGGGCGGTGAGACCACGCCCCGAAGCAGGCGCACGGCGGGTGACGGCCGTCGACGAGCTGGCGGGCGATGAGCACGCTGAAGGCGATGAGGAGGGCGATCGCGGCGAGCGCCGGCACGGGCATGGCGAGGCGGGTGATCAGCGCCGCCCCGACGATCAGCTCGATGCCCGGCACGACCGTCGCCACCGGCATCGGGGCCCCCATCGCCCTCGCCTGCGCCGGCCACGCCGCGCCGAGGGCGACCTTCGCCGCCCCGGCGATCACGAACACGGCGCCGAGGGCGACGGCGGCGATCGCGCCGACGACGTCCACGCGGGCTAGTCGGAGTTGAGGTCCACGGCCAACCCTTCGTAGGCGGCGAAGACGTCGACCCCCATCTGCTTGCCGCACGCCGCGGCGCCGGCAGCCAGCTGGTCGATCATCTCGTCGTCGTGGGTCGGGTCGTGGTGGAACAGCGCCAACCGGCGGGCACCCACCTCACCGGCCAGCCACACTGCGTACTCGATCGTGCAGTGGCCCCAGTCCCGCTTGCGGGCGAACTCCGCCGGCGTGTACTGGGCGTCGTGGATCAACAGGTCGACGCCTTCGCACAGGCGCCGCACGCTGTCGTCGATCTGAGCTCCGCCGGCCGGCTGCTGGTGGTCGCTCACGTAGGCGACGCTGCGCCCGCCGTGGGTCACCCGGTATCCGCACGTCTCGCCGACGTGCGGGATCGGCACGCTCGCCACCTCGAAGCCGCCGAGCTGGAGCTCGGGCACGGCGTCACGGATGTCGAGCCGGCCCGGGAACCCCTCGAGCCCGATGGGGAACAACGGGGGGCAGATCGTCTCGGCGAGCACGTCGGCGGCGGCCTTGCCGCCGTTCTGGCCCGGGGCGTAGACGACGAGCTCGGCCTCCTCGTCGAGCAGCGGGGTGAAGAACGGCAACCCCTGGACGTGATCCCAGTGGAGGTGGCTCAGCAGACACGAGCCGCGAAACGGCTCGCCGTTGGCGCAGGCGAGCCCGTAGTAGCGCACGCCGGTGCCGAGGTCGAACAGCAAGGGATCCTCGCCGGGAGCGGTGACCGACACACAGGACGTGTTGCCGCCGTACCGGGCGATGTCGTCACCATGGCAGGGAGTCGAGCCCCGCACACCATGGAACCTGATCAACATGCGCCTGATAACCCCCTGGGGACCGATTTCCGCGACCCGGCAAACGGTACGTCCGCGAGAGGCGTTATGTAAACGTACGAGACGGTGACGTTCGTTACATGCTAATAGTGTCGGTTTTCGTGAATTCCGCCGCTACGGGGACCGGCCGGCGTGAGGCCATCGCCACCGCCACCGTCGAGCCGTCGTCGCCCCTGCCCGACGGGCTCGTGGCCATCGTGAAGGCGGAATGCGAGACGTGCCGGATGGTCGCCCCGTTGCTCGCCGAGCTCGCCGGGGGCGGCGACCTGACCGTGTACACCCAGGACGACCCGGCGTTCCCGTTCGGGGTACAGGCGGTCCACGATGGCGACCTCGGCGTCAGCTGGCACCACGACATCGAGACGGTGCCGACGATCATGCGGGTGGTCGACGGCCGCGAGGTCGAGCGCACCGTCGGGTGGTCCCGCGACGACTGGCAGCGGCTCACCGGGGTCGCTGGACTCGGCGCCGAGCTGCCGCCGTTCCGGCCCGGCTGCGGATCGCTGAGCGTCGACCCCGACCGCGTCGACGAGCTCCGCGTCCGGTTCGCCGGCGGGCGGCTGCGGTCCCGACGCGTGGAGCTCGCCGAGCGCGAGGACGACATCGAGGCGATGTACGCCCGCGACTGGAGCGACGGTCTGCCCGTCGTCCCGCCGACCGAGGAACGAGTCCTGCGGATGCTCGAGGGCACGGCCCGCGACCCGGCCGACGTGGTCGCCACGGTCCCGCCGGACCTCGTCGACGTGTCCGTCGAGAAGGTGGCCATCGCCGCGGTGATGGCCGGCTGCCTCCCCGAGTACCTCCCCTGGGTGCTCACCGCCGTCGAAGCGGTGTGCAACGACGAGTTCAACATCCACGGCGTGCTCGCCACGACGATGCCGGTCGGCCCGGTCATCGTGGCGAGCGGCCCGGGCACCCGGGCGATCGGGATGAACTCGGGAGTGAACGCGCTCGGCCAGGGCAACCGGGCCAACCTCACGATCGGCCGGGCCCTGCAGCTCGTCGTCCGCAACGTCGGCGGCGGCCGGCCGGGCGGCGTCGACCGGGCGACCCACGGCAACCCGGGCAAGCTGTCGTTCTGCTTCGCCGAGCGACCGGACTCGCCGTTCACCACGCTCGCCGAGAGCCGGGGTGCGGCGCCGGGAGCCAACGCCATCACCGTCTTCGCCGGCGAGGGGCCGCGGTGCGTCGTCGACCAGATCTCCCGCCGCCCGGAGAGCCTCGCCCAGAGCCTCGCCGCCTGTCTGCGCACGCTCCACTCGCCCAAGCTCGTGCTCGGCTTCGACGCCATCCTCGTGCTCGGCCCCGAGCACGCCCGGGTGTTCGCCGACGCCGGCTGGGACCGGGCCCGGGTGCTCGCCGAGCTCGACGCCCGGCTGCAGATCCCCGGCACCGAGCTCGTCCGCGGCGCCGGCGGGATCGACGAAGGCATCCCCGCCACGTTCGCCGACCACACCCTGCCCAAGTTCCGGCCCGCTGGCATCCTGCTCGCGTGCGCCGGCGGCGGCGCCGGGCTCTTCTCGGAGATCATCGGCGGCTGGGCCAACGGGGAGATCGGCAGCCAGCCCGTCACGAGGGAGGTTCGCCAGTGACCAATACACGGTACGTCCTCGACCCGACCGGCGAGCGCCACGTCGCCCAACGCCAACGGCTCGATCGCCCGGCCGCGCTCGCCGGGCTGCGGGTCGGACTGCTCGACATCTCCAAGCCGCGGGGCGACGTGTTCCTCGACCGGCTCGAGGCACTGCTCACGGAGGCCGGGGCGCGGGTGAACCGCTATCGCAAACCGACGTTCACCAAGCCGGCGCCGGTGGACCTGCGCCACGAGATCGCCACCCAGTGCGACGTCGTGATCGAGGCGCTCGCCGATTGAGGGAGCTGCACGTCGTGCAGTGTGCACGACATCAGCGATCTCGAGGTCCGGGGCGTCCCCTCGGTGTTCGTCGCCTCGGCCGAGTTCGTCGAGGCCGCCGCGGCCCAGGCCGCTTCGCTCGGGTTCTCCGCCGTGGCCCGGGTGTTCACGCCGCACCCGATCCAGGACCGCACCGACGACGAGATGCGCGCCTACGCCGAAGCGGCCTACGACGAGATCGTCGCCGCGGTCACGAGTTGACCTCCGCGACCCGGCATCTGGGCGCGCAACGTCTCATCCACACTTCTGGGCTCGGACCGTCGCAGATCCGGGACTCAGCGCGCCCAGATGGCCGGGCGAGGCCGTCCACGGTGCCGGTCACCTTCCCCACGTGGCGGGCGGGGTGACGTTCATCGTCACCGGGATCGTGGCCGCCGGCGCCCGTCGACCGCCGACGACCAGCTCGGCCTGATAGGCACCGGGCTGGTCGACCTCGGCGACCGAGGCGTCGCCCGTGACCGTCACGACGGCGCTGCCGTCGGGCGCGACCGTGCCCGACGACGGGTCGGCGTCGAGCCACGGAACGCCTCGGTTGCCGCCGCAGCCGTCGCCGGACGCGCGGTACAGGTTGTCGTCGTGGTAGTCGAGTCCGTCGTCGACCCCGCCGACGGCCCAGATCTCTCCGCCGCTGCGGGCGGTGGTGCAGAACCCGGCTCGCTGGGCGATCCGGGGGGCGGCAGAGGGTCACCCAGATCGGCCCACGCCCCGTTGGGCCAATCACCGAGAGCGAGCCGGTGCACCGTCGCGGTGGCGTCGATCAACGTGCCGCCGCTGGCGTCGCCGCCGATCGCGTAATCGATGTGCCCGAACCGCGTAGCCGTTGCCGGGGACGCTGCTGCGAATGTCCACGCCGGGCGCGGCGATGTTCGGCTTGACCCCGCCGTCGATCGCCGAGCGGCCACGGCTGGAGAACGGGGCGATGTTGCCGGCGCTGTCGAAGGCGCCCACCGCGTAGCTCTGCGGGTAGTCACCGGGCGACCCGGCGCTGCCGCACGATGGTCCGGCATTGCCGTTGGAGAAGATGGGGAAGATCCCGGCAGCGACCCATGCGTCGACGCTGTCCTCGTACCAGCGCGAGCCGCCACCGCCGCCCCACGAGTTGTTGACGAGGTGGGGCCGCCTCGCGGGGTCGGCGTTGTGGCCCTCGAGGTCGGTCGGGGCGAGGATCCACTGGGCCGAGGAGAGCAGGGCGAACTCGGAGCAGACCCTTCCTTCGCAACCCTTGGCCGCGATCCAGCGGGCTCGGGGGGCGACACCGGTCTGGTTGCCGGCGTCGTCGTCGCCGACCATCGTCGCGTCACTCAGGCGTCGTTGATTCCGCGATCGCGTCGGCGACGGCGAGCGTTCGGCGAGCGTTGGCGACGTGGAGGTTCTCGATCATCCGGCCGTCCACGGTGACCACGCCGCGCCCGTCGGCCTCCGCCGCGGTGAACGCGTCGATGATGCGCCGGGCCAGTTCGACCTCGTCGGCGGACGGCGACCACGCCCGGTTGGCCGGCTCCACCTGGCTGGGGTGGATCAGCGTCTTGCCGTCGAAGCCGAGCTCGACACCGTGCCTGCACTCGGCCTCGAAGCCGGCGAGGTCGGTCACGTCGTTGTACACGCCGTCGAGCGCGGCGGTCCCCGCCTCCCGGGCGGCGAGCAGAGCGTTCGCCAGATAGGGGACGAGATTGGCGCGTCCCGGCACCAGCGGCGCGCGGAGCTCGCGGGCGAGGTCGTTGGTTCCGAGCACGAGCGCCTCGACGCGGGGGTGGGCGGCAATCGCCCGCACGTCGAGGATCGCGGTCGGCGTCTCGATCATCGCCCAGATCGGGATCCGGACGGAGGCGCTGCCTCGGTCGAGCCGGGTGACGACCTCGTCGACGTAGTCCACCGAGTCGACCTTGGGCACGACGACCGCGGCCGGGCCGGCCGCCGCCGCGGCGGCCAGGTCGTCCTCGCCCCACGGAGTCGTCAGCCCGTTGCAGCGGATCGTGAGCTCCCGGCGGCCGTACTCGCCCGTGCGCACCGCGGCGGCGGCACGGTCGCGCGCCGCCGGCTTGGCGTCGGGGGCCACGGCATCCTCGAGGTCGAAGATGATCGCGTCGCACGGGATCGACTTCGCCTTCTCCAACGCCCGCTCGTTGGCCGCCGGCATGTAGAGGACGGACCGGCGCGGCCGGTACTCGTCCGTCATGACTCCTGCCCGTAGGCGGCGGCGAGCTCCGGGTCGCGAGCGGCGAGCTGGCGGGCGAGCTCGACGACGACGCGGCACTGCCGCACCGATGCGTCGTCCTCCATCCGGCCGTCGAGCATCACCGCACCGGTCCCGTCGCCCATCGCCTCGATCACCCGCTGGGCGTGGGTGACCTCGGCCGGGTCCGGGCTGAACACGCGCTTGGCGATCGCGATCTGGCTCGGGTGAAGGCTCCACGCGCCGACGCACCCGAGCAGGTAGGCGCCGCGGAACTGGTCCTCGCACCCGACCGTGTCGGCGATGTCGCCGAACGGGCCGTAGTAGGGGAACACGCCGTAGGTGACGCAGGCGTCGACCATCCGGGCGAGCGTGTAGTGCCACAGGTCCTGCTGGTACGTCGGCCGCGGCGCGTCCGGCGCGTCGGGGTCGGGGTCGCCGCGCACGACGTAACCCGGGTGGCCGCCGCCGACCCTGGTGGTCTTCATCCGCCGGTTGGCGGCGAGGTCGGCAGGACCGAGAGAGAGACCCTGCAGGCGCGGGGTGGCGGCGCAGATCGCCTCGACGTTGGCGACGCCGCGGGCCGTCTCGAGGATGGCGTGGAGGAGGATCGGCCGGTCGAGGCCGGCCCGCGCCTCGAGCTGGGCGACGAGGCGATCGACGTAGTGGAGGTCCTCCGGGCCCTCGACCTTGGGGATCATGATCACGTCGAGCCGGTCGCCGACCTCGGTGACGGCGGCGACGACGTCGTCGAGGGCCCAGGGCGAGTCGAGGGCGTTGACCCGGGTCCAGAACTGGGTGTCGGGGTGCGCCCACGCCTTGCCGATCTCGATCAGCCCGGCTCGCGCCGCCTCCTTGTCGGACGCCGGCACCCCGTCCTCGAGGTTGGCCAGCAGCACGTCGACGGTCGGAGCGATGTCCGGCACCTTGGCGACCATCTTCGGGTTGGACGGGGGCAGGAAGTGGATCACGCGGGACGGGCGCACGGGAATCTCGCGCACCGGCTCGGGGGCGCCCACGGCGAGCGGGCGGAAGAAGTCCTTCGGCGGTCGCACGCCCGGCAGCGTAGACAGCTCCGCCCGCCCCACCCATCTGGGCGCGGATGGTCTCAATCCGGTTTCTGGGCGCGCACCGTCTCGAATCTGCGACGCTCCGCGCCCAGAACGTCCGATGAGACGCTCCGCGCCCAGTTGGAGCTCAGGGCAGCGAGAGTTCGGCGCCGGTGCGGACCACGAGGCGGTCGTCCACGAGTCCGGCGACGATGCGGGCCGGGAACTCGTCGGCGGGGGCCGAGCCGGCGGCGAGGCGGTGGAGCACCCGGCCGCGGGCCTGGCGGTCGCTGCCCTCGTACGGTGCCTGGCGGACGCTGACGCCGGCCGAGCCGGCGGCAGGATCGGGATCGGGGCGCCCGGCAAGGTGCCACCGGCACGACCCGCGCACGGGGCACTCGTCGCAGCGCGGCGCCGGGCGGCACACCGTCGCCCCGAGGTCCATCAACGCCTGGTTCCACACCCAACCGTCCCCGGCCGGGACGAGCGAGTCCGCCATGGCCTGCACCCGCCGCGTGGTGAGCCGCTCCCCCGCGACGCGGGCCAGCAGCCGAGCGATGTTCGTCTCGACCACGGCGACGTCGCGCTCGAACGCGAAGGCCAGCACGGCGCGTGTCGTGTACGGCCCGACGCCGGGCAGGGCGAGCAACGCCTCGAGATCGTCGGGGACCTCGCCGCCGTGCACGGCGACGATCCGGCCGGCGGCACCATGCAGGTCTCGCGCGGCGGGGATAGCCGAGGCCCCGCCACATCCGCAGCACGTCGCCGAGCGGGGCGCCGGCGCAGGCGGCGGGCGTCGGGTAGGCGGCGCAGAACTCGTGCCACGCCGGTACGACCCGCCCGGTCTGGGTCTGCTGGAGCATCACCTCGGCGACGAGCACCCGCCACGGGTCGCGCGTGGCCCGCCACGGGAGGTCGCGCAGTCGGGGCACCGCCCACGCCAGGACCGGCCCGGCGGACAGAGCCGGTCTCGTCACGGCGGCGGGCCGTTGGAGGCCGGCGGTCCGGCGGAGGGCGGTGGCTGGCGGTTGCGCAGCTCGGGCGGCGCGGCGGGGGTCGGGTCGCCCCGTTCCTTCGCGGCGGCCCGCTCCCGCTCCCACTCGCGCAGGGCGAACTCGATCCGCCGCTCGCTCTCGTCGGTCTCGCGGTGGGCGATGTCGCGCAGGCGGTCGAGGCGGTCGCGGCGCTCGATCGACCACGGGCCGACCCGCAGCGACGCGTACAAAATGCCGCCGAGGAGGATGGGGAACCAGAACTGGGCGAGCCGGTAGGACGCCACGCCGAGCGTCGCCACCCGCCGGGTCAGGCCGAACCCGACCAGCGTGGGGATGTACACACCCTCGACGATCCCGAGACCTCCCGGCGTGATCGGGATCACCGCCACGATGTTGGCGAGACCGAACGCGATCAGGAGGCCGAGCGGATCGAGCGTGCCGCCGAACGCCCTGATGAACACCCAGAGGGACGTGGCGTCGAGGAGCCACGCCGCCGTTGCCCCGAGCACCACTCGCCACAGCACGGCCCGGTCCTCGACGAGGTCCTCGACCCGCTCACCGACCTTGCGCAATGCGTCGGCGGCCGTGTCGGAGTCGACCCGGAGTTTCTTGGCGAACCACCGCAGGACGCGCTCGGCCTGCCCCTGCCCGTGGATGAGGCCGACGATGAGGAACGCCACGAGGAGCATGATCAGCACGCCGGCGAGCGCGGCGGTGACGAACAGCGGGTTGGCGCCTCGGTGCAGCGGGATCGACACCAGCAGGGCGGTCCAGAAGATGAGGTTGAGCATGACCGCCGACCCGAGACCGGCGGTGGCGAGGGCGAAGCCGGCGTCAGGCCCGCTGATCCCGGAGAGGGTGAGCAGGCGGTAGCCGAGCGCCGACGAGGCCGCGCTACCGCCGGGGACGATGTTCGACAACGCCTTGCTGCTCATCTGGATCCGGAACATGCGCAGCCGCGAGATCGAGCGCCCGGCGGGCCCCAGCGCCGACCGCGTCATGAGTGAATAGGTGAACCAGGCGCTCATCTGCAGCACGACGCCTGCGATGAGGAACGCCGGCTGGACCTTGGTGAGCTCGTCGGCGGCGCTGCGGAACCCCGGGATGAGCGGGAGCACCACGAAGTAGACGACGGCGGCGAAGAGGAGGACCTTGAACGTCATCCGCACCGGCTTGAACCGACGCTGCGGAAGCGGGCGCGTCGGATCCCTGGTGATCGGGGGCAGCTCCCCCGTCTCGACCACGGTGCGCGGGTCCGGCACCCTCACCTTGCTAGCCGATCCGGTCGGGGCATCCGAGGGTTTGGTGCGCCCCACCTGGTCAGGAAACCCTCCGATGCCGCCAAACCTCCGATGCCATCTACAGCAACGCGATGATCCCACGCAGTCGTGCGACGAGCCGATCACGCACAGCCGATTCGGTCTTGCCGAGGTGGACGACCACGGCGTCCCGCTCGGGGAGCACGATCACGTACTGGCCCTCGTAGCCGTGGGCGGCCAGCGAGCCGGGCTGATCGGGCCAGATCCACCAGTGGCGGCCGTAGCCGAAGCCGGTCTCGGGGTCGTGGGCGACGACCGTGCGGGCGTGGTCGACCCAGCCCTCGGGCAGGATGCGGGTCCCCCCGCTCACGCCGTCGTTGAGGTACAGCTCGCCGAAGCGGGCGAACTGCCGCGCCGGAGCGTGGACGTAGGACGAACCGGCCCACGTGCCGGCGGCGTCGAAGGTGGCGTCGGCGTCGGGCATCCCGGCCGGGCCGAACAGGCGCTGATCGAGGAAGGCGCGCATCCCCAGCTCGCCCCCGCCCACGAGGTCACCGAGGATCCGGCAGATGATGTTGGTCGTGCCCGAGGAGTAGTTCCAGACCGTGCCGGGGGGATGGTCGAGCGGGAGGGCGGCGGCGTACCCGGCGTGGTCCCCGGACCCTTCGCCGAACAGCATGTCGAGGCAGTGCGACGGCTCGCCCTCGACGTAGCTCTCGACGAATCGCAGCCCCGGCCGCATCTCCAGGAGGTCGAGGACCGTGATCGCGCTCTTCGGGGTGCCGGTCCAACCCGGCACGGGCGCCGGCTCGCTCGGGTCGAGCCGGCCGTCGCCGACCAGCATCCCGACGGCGGCGTGGACCATCGATTTGGCGGTGCTCCACGAGATCAGCGGCGTGTCGGCGCCGACCGCGACGTCGTCGGGCTGGAACAGGTTGCCGGGCTGCACCCCGTAGCGCTCGACGACGATCTCGCCGTGGTGCACGACGACGAAGGCGAGCGTGATCCCTTCGTCGGCGGGCCGGCCGAACAGGGCGTCGACCTCCCGGTCGAGCGGGTCAGGTCCGGTCACGGTCGATCCACTTGTGCGGGCTGTCGGGGACGGGAGCGGTCGCCAGCTCGATCGCCTCGTCGACGCTTCCCGCCCGCTGGGCCAGGGCGAGATGGGCCGGGCGGACGAAGCCGGCCTCGACGGCGGCGGCGAAGAAGGCGAACAGGGGGTCGAAGAACCCGTTGACGTCGAGGAACACGACGGGCTTGGCGATCAGGCCGAGCTGGTTCCACGTGAGCAGCTCGATCGTCTCGTCGAGCGTGCCGAAGCCCCCAGGGAGGGCGACGAACCCGCTCGCCAGGTCGGCCATGCGGGCCTTGCGCTCGTGCATCGAGCCGACGATCTCCAGTTCGGTCAGGTCGTCGTGGGCGATCTCAGCGGCGACGAGCGAGGCGGTGAGCACCCCGACGGCCTCGCCCCCGTTGGCGAGGACGGCGTCGGCGACGATCCCCATGAGGCCGACCTGGCTGCCGCCGTAGACGAGCCCGAGGCCCCGTTCGGCGAGCGTGGCGCCGAGGAGGGCGGCGTGCTCGACGTACTGCGGGTCGGCGCCGACGTTGGATCCGCAGAACACGGCAATGCGCTCGCCCACCGGCCCACAGTGGCACCTCGGCGGCATTCGGAGCCAGCGGGTAGGCGTTTGTATCGTCGGCCGGGCATGGACGAGCAAGCGGTTCCGGACCTCGCCGCGGCGGCCGCCGCGGTCGACATCGCCGATGCGGTGATCGGCACCGGCGTGCGCCGCCTCGCCGAGACCGGCGGACCCGACGCCAACCAGGTGCTCGCCTACGACGTGGCCCACGCCGCGTCGGCGGCCGCCACGGCCCGGGCCGTCCTCGAGTACGGGGCCCACGGCGACGTCGAGGCCCGCATCGCCTGCGCCTTCGCCGCCGAGACGGTGCACGACCTGATCACCCGCATCGCCGGCCGGGAGCACGTCTGGGGGACGGAGATCGCGCCGGTCCGGGACGCCCACCCGGTGCTGGCGGCGTACCGCGACCCCGAGTTCCTGGCCGCCCTCGCCGAGTCGCCCGGGCCGCGCCACCTCGACGACGACCTGGAGATGGTGCAGGACACGTTCCGGTCGTTCGCCGACAACGTCGTCGCCCCCCACGCCGAGCACGTCCACCGCACCAACGGCGACGTGCCCGAGGCCGTCATCTCCGGGCTCGGCGAGCTGGGCGCGTTCGGGCTCTCGGTGCCAGCCGAGTACGGCGGCTACAGCGAGGGCGGCGAGGCCGAGTACCTGGCGATGGTGGTCGCCACCGAGGAGCTCAGCCGGGCCAGTCTCGGGATCGGCGGGTCGCTGATCACCCGCCCGGAGATCCTCACCCGGGCGCTCGTGCGGGGCGGGACGGAGGCGCAGAAGAAGCACTGGCTCCCGCTGCTGGCGACGGGCGAGGTCATGGCGGCGGTCGCCGTGACCGAGCCCGACTTCGGCAGCGACGTCGCCGGCCTGAAGCTGACCGCGGGGCCGGCGGACGGCGGCGACGGCACGTCGGGGTGGGTGCTCAACGGGGTCAAGACGTGGTGCACGTTCGGGGCCCGGGCGGACGCCCTGATGCTGCTGGCGAGGACCGATCCCGACCGGAGCAAGGCCCACCGGGGACTCAGCCTGTTCGTGGTGCCCAAGCCCCGCGGCGACTCCCACGGGTTCGAGTTCGCTCAGGAATCCGGGGCGGCGGGGGCGTCGGGCCGGATGACCGGACGGCCGATCGACACGATCGGCTACCGCGGGATGCACAGCTACGAGATCGCCCTCGAGGACTGGTGGGTGCCCGCCGACCACCTCATCGGAGAGGCCGAAGGGCAGGGGCGGGGCTTCTACTACCAGATGGAGGGGTTCGAGAACGGCCGCCTGCAGACCGCGGCCCGCGCCGTCGGGGTGATGCAAGCGGCGTACGAGCAGGCGCTCGAGTACGCCCGCCACCGCTCCGTGTTCGGGTCATCGATCCTCGACTACCAGCTCACCCGGGCCAAGCTCGGCCGGATGGCGGTGCTGATCCAGGCCGGCCGGCAGTTCGCCTACCAGGTGGCCCGGTCGATGGCCGCCGGGCAGGGCGCCACCGAGGCGAGCATGGTCAAGGCGTACGTGTGCAAGGCCGCCGAGTGGGTCACCCGCGAGGCGATGCAGATCCACGGCGGCTACGGCTACGCCGAGGAGTACTCGGTGAGCCGGCTCTTCGTCGACGCCCGCGTCCTGTCGATCTTCGAGGGCGCCGACGAGACCCTGTGCCTCAAGGTGATCGCCCGCCGCTTGACGGGCTGACCAGTTCGCTCAGCGAGGTGATCCGCTCGAACCCGGCGTCGGGGTGATCGTCGAACGGGTCGAGGAGGATCGGGTGCAGGCCGGCGGTCAGCGCGCCGGCGATGTCCATCGTCACCGAGTCACCGACGTAACAGATCCGGGCCCGATCGACGCCGTCGAAGTGCGCCGCGGCGAAGTCGAAGATCCCGGGGTTGGGCTTGGCGACACCGACGACCGCGCTGTCGATCACGCAGCGCACGTCCACCCCGTCGCCCGGCCCGACCTGGCACACGCGGGACCGCCGCAGCATGGCCTCGATCTGCCCCGACGCGTTGGAGACGACGCCGAGCGGGACCCCGGCGGCGGCGAGGGCGGCGAGCGCTCCGATGCTGTCGGGTATCGGCCAGCGCCAGAGCGCCGCCGTGCGGGCATGGCCGAGCACGCTGGCCGCCTCGTCGATGTCACCGTCGTCAATGCCGACCGACCGGACGTATGCCCGGTCGTACTCGCGCCAGTCCCGCTCCTCGGCGCCCTGGGCGGACTTGACCGCCATCGCCGCGTAGTGGGCGCGGCGATGGCTGTCGACGTCGGTGGTGCCGCCGTAATAGGCGAGCAGCGGGCCGAGGACGGTCGGGTCGGGCAGCACCAGCACGCCGCCGGCGTCGAGCCAGACGGCGGCGAACCGGGATGTCACCTGTCGATCAGTCGCCGCCGAGAATGTCGGACGGGTCGATGTTGCAGTCGTCGAACAGGTCCATGACCTGGTTCGGGTCGATGTCGGTGCCGACGTCCCCGAGCGCGTCGGACAGGCAGCTCACCTGCTCCTCGGTGAGGTTGGGGAAGATCTGGGTGAGGATCTCGCTCATGTCGGGGACCGAGATGTCGGGGATCGAGATGTCCGGGAGGGAGAGGTCTGGGATCGTGATCCCACCGGGCAGGGTGCCCCCCGGGACGGTGATGTCGGGCAGCGAGATGTCCGGCAACGTGATGTCCCCGGTCGTTTCATCGGTCCCCGCGGTGCCATCAGTGGGCTCGGTGTCTTCGACCGACTCGGCCGTCGTCCCGTCCGGCTCGTCGTCGTCATCGTCGCCACAGGCGACGAGTCCGAGGGCGCCGAGCGCGGCGACCGGGATGGCGATGGTGGCGAGGAATCGCTTCACGAGGGCTCCTTGTCCGTGTTCACGAAGCCGCCACCGTACAGCCGAGGGGTCAGCGCAGGGTCTCGCGAAACAGCTCGAGCGTCCGATCCCACGCCTCGAGGGAGTGCTCGGCCGAGTACACCTCCGGCCGCGAGTCGTTGAAGAAGGCGTGGTCGCAGTTCTCGTGGATGTGCAGGGTGACGTCCTTGCCGAGGCCGCGGAGCGTCGACTCGAGCTCGCCCACCTTGGCGGGGGTGAAGAAGTCGTCGTCGCCCGCGTACTCCCCGACCACTTTGGCATCGAGCCGCGACCAGTCGGGTTGCGCCGACTCCCACGGGATCACGCCGTAGTACGGCGCCACTGCTTTGACCGCGTCGGGACGGTGGGTCGCCAGGACGAGAGCCAGCCCGCCGCCCATGCAGTAGCCGACGACTCCGACCGTGGGGTTCTCGGTGCGCTCGACGAGGAGGTCGACGGCGCCCGACATGTCCTTGGCCGCCTGCTCGAGGTTGAGCGCCATCATCAGCTTGCCGGCGCCGTCGGGCTCGCTCGCCGTCCGGCCGCGGTAGAGGTCGGGGGCGAGGGCCGTGAACCCGGCGTCGCCGAAGCGGTCGGTGACGTCGACGATGTGCGGGACGAGGCCCCACCACTCCTGGATCACGACGACCCCGGGGCCGCCGCCGGCGGCCAGGTACCCGTCGCACCTCGCCCCGTTGCTCGGGAACGTCACCATCTCACCCATGCCGGCCACGGTAGACACACCGACCGGGATCTCCCACTCGCGGGGTTTGTACGGTGACAATCGGCGGTCTGTACGGGCCTACCAGTGTCGAATAGCCTGCCGTCATGGTCGCCGTCGACACCGAACGTTCCCGCGCCTTCACCGACGATCGCGCCCACGTGTTCCACTCGTGGTCGGCGCAGGCGCTTCTCAACCCCGTCGTCGTCACCGGCGGCGAGGGTGCCCGCTTCTGGGACGAGGACGGCAAGAGCTACCTCGACTTCTCCAGCCAGCTGGTCAATCTCAACATCGGCCACCAGCACCCCAAGCTGATCGCGGCGATCAAGGATCAGGCCGACAAGCTCTGCACGGTCGCCCCGATCTTCGCCAACGACGCCCGCAGCGAGGCCGCCCGCCTGATCGCCGAGCTCGCTCCCGGCGACCTCGACATGGTGTTCTTCACCAACGGTGGCGCCGAGGCGACGGAGAACGCCATCCGCATGGCCCGCGGCCACACCGGCCGCCACAAGGTCCTCACCACCTACCGCAGCTACCACGGCTCGACCGGCGGGGCGATCACGATGACCGGCGACCCCCGCCGCTGGGCCAGCGAGCCCGGACTCCCCGGGATCGTCAAGTTCTGGGGGCCGTACACATACCGCTCGGCGTTCCACTCCCGCGACGACGCCGAGGAGTGCGACCGCGCCCTCGCCCACCTCACCGACGTGATCATGGTCGAAGGGGCCCACAACATCGCCGCGATCGTGCTCGAGACCGTCGTCGGCACCAACGGCATCCTCGTCCCGCCCGACGGCTACCTCGCCGGCGTGCGGGAGCTGTGCGACCGCCACGGGATCGTGATGATCGCCGACGAGGTGATGGCCGGCTTCGGCCGCTGCGGCGAGTGGTTCGCCGTCGACCACTGGGACGTCGCCCCCGATCTCATCTGCTTCGCCAAGGGCGTCAACTCCGGCTACATCCCCCTCGGCGGCGTGGTCATCAGCCGCCGCATCGCCGCCACGTACGCCGAGCGCCCGTACCAGGGCGGTCTGACGTACTCCGGCCACCCGCTGGCGTGCGCCTCCGCCGTTGCCAGCATCAACATCTTCAAGGAGGAGGGCATCGTCGAGCACGCCCGTCACCTCGGCGAGGACGTCGTCGGGCCGGCCCTCGCCGAGATCGCCACCCGCCACCCGAGCGTCGGCGAAGTGCGCGGCCTCGGCGTGTTCTGGGCCATCGAGCTCGTCCGCGACCGGGCGACTCGAGAGCCGCTCGTCCCGTACAACGCCTCCGGTCCCGACAACCAGCCGATGGCCGAGCTCACGGCGGCGTGCAAGGAGCGCGGGCTGTGGCCGTTCGTCCACTTCAACCGGATGCACGTGGTCCCGCCGCTCGTCATCACGGACGACGAGATGCGGGAGGGTCTCGCCATCATCGACGAGGCGCTCACGGTGGCCGACGCCCACACCGCTGCTTGAATCCTTCTCGATGCTCCTCTCCCGTCGCCGTCGCGACGGCCTGCCCGCCGCCTGGCGCGAGATCCTGACCGCCCGCTCGGCGCAGTGGTCACTCCTCGACGAGGCCGAGCGGACCCGCGTCGGTGAGCTCGCCGACGAACTCCTCGCCGGCAAGCGCTGGGAGGCCGCACGCGGGTTCGAGATCACCGACGAGGTCCGGACGTTGGTGTCCGCCCACGCCGCCCTGCTCGTGCTCGAGCACGAGCTCGGCGTCGAACAGTACGACGGCGTGGGCACGATCGTCGTCCGGGCCGGATCGATGCGCCGGCGCGAGCCGGTCCCGCAGTGGGGGCGGGTCGGCGGGATCGTCGACGGCTCGCCGTGGCCGGTCGACGGCGAGGCCCACCACGGCGACGGCCCGGTCATGATCGCCTGGAACGCCGCCCGCCGCGAGGCGGCCAACCCGCAGCTGGGGCGGGACGTCGTGCTCCACGAGTTCGCCCACAAGCTCGACATGCGCGACGGGACCATCGACGGTACTCCGCCGATCGCCGACGACACGTTGCGGCACCGGTGGGTCGAGGTCTGCACGGCGCAGTACGACGCGCTGCGCCGGGGCGAGCCGAGCGTGCTCCGTCCCTACGCCGGCACCAACCCCGGCGAGTTCTTCGCCGTCGCCAGCGAGACGTTCTTCGCCCGGCCGCTCCTCGTCGAGGCGGCCGCGCCCGACCTCTACGAGGTGCTGGCGGCCTACTACCGCCAGCACCCCGCCGAACGAGTCCGTTCTTGCAGCTAACTGTTGCGCTATAGCGCAACGATCAGCTGCAAGAACACGGATCTCAGGTCACGACCCGCCGGGGTTGAGCGTCACCTCGATCTCCTCGAAGCCGTCGCCGACGAGGTCGACGCTGTCACCGAGCAGGGCGTGGGCTTCCTCGACGATCTCGTTGGTGAACGCACCGTCGGTCGGCGGCGCCGTCAGCACGGTCTGCCCTTCCAGGTTCGGCGTGTTCTGGGCGATCTCGACGGTGCGGTCCCACGCGGCCTGGTCGGTGATGCCGATGCCGTTCGCGGCCGGCCAGATGAGCTTGTTGATCTCGTTCATCTGCCACAGCTGGTGGCTGTCGCCGAGCTGCGAGCCGGCGGCGACGACGATGTCTTTGCACGACTCCGGGTTGTCGCGGCAGTAGGCCCATCCCTCGAACGAGGCGGCGAGGAACCGCACGGCGATGTCCCGGTACGCCTCGTCGGACTCGAGCCGAGCGGCATCGGCCCAGATCGCGTCCTGCAGCATGCCCACGCCGACCTCCTCGTAGGAGATCACGCTGAGGTCCTCGGGCGTGTACAGCTCACCGGTGTCCGGGTTCTCGGCCTCGAGCACCTGGGCGTACTCGTTGTACGTCATCGCCTCGGCGGCGTCGACGTCCCCCGCGAGCAGCGCGGACATGTCGAACTGCTGCTGCACGAGCGTCACGTCGTTCGCCGGGTCGAGCCCCTCCTCGGCCAGCGCGGCGAAGATCTCGTACTCGTTGCCGAAGCCCCAGTTGCCGATGTTCTTGCCGGCGAAGTCGGCGGGCGACGTGATGCCGGCGTCGGCGAACGCCACCTGCAGTGTGCCGGAGCGCTGGAAGACCTGGGCGATGTTGGTGATGTCGGCACCCTGCTCCCTGGTCTGCAACGCCTTGGGCACCCAGGCGATGGCGAAGTCGGCCTGGCCGTCGGCGAGCACCTGCTGGGGAACGATGTCGACGCCGCCCTCGAGGATCTCGACGTTCAGGCAACGGTTCTCGTAGAAGCCTTGGTCGATCGCGGCGAGGTAGCCGGCGAACTGCGACTGGATGAACCATTGCAGCTGCAACGACACATCGTCGGGCGTGTCGCACTCGGCGGGCGCGGCCGAGGTTCCCGGCGAGCCGGCCGTCGTGCGGAGCCGCGCCGTCGTGCCGGGCGCCGCCGCCGTCGTGCCGGGTGCCGCCGTCGTCCCGGGCGCGGCGCCGGTGGTGCCCGGTGCCTCGGTATCGGCCGCACCTCCGTCGTCGTCATCGTCGCCGCAGGCCGCCACAATCAGCGACAATGCCGCCATACCGACGGCAAGCGTTCGCAGTCTCGGTCTCATGTTGCTCCTCCCCCGGGGCTCGCGCCCCACTGACGTGTGATGAGGCTCTCCATCAGGATGGAGATCAGGTAGAACGCGAGGCCGAGCAGGCAGGCGCCGAGCACGTAGGCCCAGGCAGCCGCGGTGTTGGCCGTCATGTTCGAGGTGATGCGGCTGCCCAGGCCGTTCTGCGAGCCGCCGAAGTACTCGGCGACGAACGCCACGATCACGGCGTTCGGGGCGGCGATCTTCAGCGCCGTGAACAGGTACGGCACGGCGTTGGGGATGCGGGTCTTGAGCAGCACCTGGCGCGGCGTGGCGGCGTACGAGCGCATCAGCTCCAGGTGCGTCCCCTCCACCTGGCGCAGCCCTTTGGCCACGTTGATCAGCACGATGAAGTAGACGACGAGGGTCACCATGAGTCGGCGGGGGATCTCGGACGTGGTCGAGAACATGTTGTTGAACACCGACACGAGGACGAAGATCGGGATCGCGTTGAGGCCGATCGCCAGCGGCGTGAGCATGTCGTTGAGCAAGCGGAAGCGCATCAGTAGGAAGCTCATCGCCACACCCAGCAGGGTGCCGAAGAGCAGCCCGATGAGGGCATTGCCACCGGAGACGGCCGCAGCCTCGCGGATCGACGTCAGGTTGTCGGTGAAGGCGTCCCAGATGACCGACGGCTTGGGGAGGAAGTACGGCTTCCAGTCGAAGACGTTGACGGCGGCCTCCCACAGGGCGAGGAACGCGACGCCGAACAGCAGCGGCGGCCACACGGCCCCGAACACCTGCCACGCCCGCGTCGCCCTCACGAGGTTTCGATCTCCCGCTCCAGCTCGTCGAGCACGGCCGCGTCCACGTCGTGCCCCCGCAGCGCCTCGCGCACCTCGGTGATCTTCTTGAAGAATGCGGCGTCCTCACGGGTCTCGACGTCGCGGTGATCACCCAGCTCGACGTCGATCAGGTGGGTGATCCGGCCCGGCCGCGGCGACATCACTACGACCCGGTCGGAGAGGTAGACCGCCTCCGGGATGGAGTGGGTGACGAACACAACGCTCGACCCGGTCTCCCCGCAGATCCGTAGCAGCTCCGCCTGCATGTGCTCGCGGGTCATCTCGTCGAGGGCGCCGAACGGCTCGTCCATCAGCAGCAGCTGCGGGTGGGCGGCGAGGGCCCGGGCGATCGCGACTCGCTGCTGCATCCCGCCGGAGAGCTGCCACGGCCGGTGCTCGGCGAAGTCGTGCAGCTTGACCAGCTCCAGCATCTCCATCGCCCGTTGCTGCCGGCGGCCCTTGTCCCAGCCCTTCAACTCGAGCGGCAACTCGACGTTCTTGACCACCGTGCGCCAATCGAAGAGCCCGGCCTGCTGGAACGCCATCCCGTAGTCCTGGTCGAGGCGCGCCTGGTGGGCGGGCTTGCCGTTGACGGTCACGGTGCCGGCGGACGGCTCGGTGAGGTTGGCGATCAGGCGGAGCAGCGTCGACTTGCCGCACCCGGACGGACCGATGAGGCTGACGAACTCACCCGCCTCGACCACCAGGTCGACACCGAGGAGCGCGTCGACCTGGCGCGGCGTGCCGCGGTTGAAGACCTTGCTCGCGCCCACAACGTCCACTGCGCTCACGCCGGCTCCTCCACCGGCGCGCCGGCCGCGCATCAGCACGGCATCGAACGTGGACACCAGCCCGAACATCGCCAGGCCGAGCAACGCGGCCCCGACCAGGGCGGTGTACATCTTCGCCGGGTCGCCGGACGCCTGGCGGGCGTACTCGATGATCAGCCGGCCCACGCCACCGCGCAGCCCGGTGGAGATCTCGGCGACAACCACGCCGATGACCGACGCCGTCGCGGCCAGCTTCAGCGCCGGCGACATGAACGGAACCGCGGCCGGGAAGCGCAACTTGCGCATCGTCTGGGATCCCGAGGCGGCGAAGCTGCGCATGAGTTCCAGCGACGTCGCCGACGCCGAGTCCAGCCCGCGCAGCGTTCCCACCGCCACCGGGAAGAAGGCGAGGAACGCGCCGAGCACGGCGACCGACAGCCACCGCGGCCACTCCCACCCGCCGATCTGGAGGCGACCGCCCCAGCTCACGACGAGTGGGGCGAGGGCGATCAGCGGCACGGTCTGCGACACGACGAGGTACGGCAGCAGCCCGCGCTTGACGACGTTGAACCGCGCCATCACCGCCGCCAGCCCGACGCCGACCGACGCGCCGATCAGAAAACCGGCGAGAGCGAGCCGGAACGAGTACCACGCCCCCGCCAGCACGACTCTCCACACCGGCCGGTCCGACGTCCGGCTCTCGTCGTCGAAGAGACGCTCGCCCATGTCCCACACGTGGGGCATCGCCGTGTCGTTCGCCCGGGGCAGGATCCGCCACCCGAGGATCGCCCCGCCGTCGGCCGGGCCGACAGCCTTGTACAGCTCCCACGCCCCGGCGACCAGCACCAGCGCGAGGACGAACAACAAGAACTTCCGGAGCAATGGGGGCACGTCAAGTTTTCGCCCGCAAGTGCTCGGCGAGCGCCGGGATGATGTGCTCGCCGTACGCCTGCAGGGTCTCGTCCTTACCGTCGTGCTGGAGGTAGATCGCGAACTGGTCGACGCCGAGCTGGCGCAGCTCGGCCAGCCGGCGGAGGTGCTCGTCGACCGGGCCGAGGATGCAGAAGCGGTCGACGACGTCGTCGGGCACGAACGACGTGTGGACGTTGCCCGCCTGCCCGTGCTCGTTGTAGTCGTATCCCTCCCGCCCCTTGATGTAGTCGGTGAGGGCGGCAGGGACGTCGGACGAGTCGCCGTAGCGGCCGACGATGTCGGCGACGTGGTTGCCGACCATCCCGCCGAACCAGCGGCACTGGTCGCGCTGGTGGGCGAGATCGTCGCCGACGTAGGCGGGGGCGGCGACGCAGATGGTGACGGTGGCGGGGTCGCGGCCGGCGTCGGCGGCCGCCTTGCGCACGGCGTCGATCGTCCACGCCGCGATCTGCGGGTCGGCGAGCTGGAGGATGAACCCGTCGCCGACCTCGCCGGCGAGCGCCAGTGCCCGCGGCCCGTACCCGGCGACCCACAGCTCGAGACGGCTCCTCCCCGCCCACGGGAAGGTGATCGTCGAGCCGTTGTAGTCGACGGAGCGGCCGTTGGCGAGCTCGCGGATCACGTGGATCGACTGGCGCAAGGTCTCGATCGTGGTCGGCTTGCCGTTGGTGACCCGCACTGCCGAGTCGCCGCGGCCGATCCCGCACACCGTGCGGTTGCCGAACATCTCGTTGAGCGTGGCAAACGTGCTCGCCGTGACGGTCCAGTCACGGGTGGCGGGGTTGGTGACCATCGGGCCGACGACGACGTTGCGGGTGGCGGCGAGGATCTGGCTGTAGATGACGTACGGCTCCTGCCAGAGGATGTGGCTGTCGAACGTCCACACGTGGCTGAAGCCGTACGCCTCCGCCCGCCGGGCCAGATCGATGACGCGCGCCGATGGCGGTGTCGTCTGCAGTACGAGCCCGAGATCCATTACTGCGTTCCCCGGCCACGCAGGCCGACGCGCCGGCGCCCTCCGCTGGCGCTCCGGGCGCCTACTAGCTCGATCGCCAGGACGCTCGCTGCCGCTCGCTGAAGTCCGGACGTCATGTCAGCGGTTCTGCGGGAACCCGAGATCGACCTTGGACGTGTGCGGGTCCGGCCAGCGCTCGGTGACCACCTTCGCCCGCGTGTAGAAGTTGACGCCCTCCGGTCCGTACATGTGGGTGTCGCCGAACAGGCTCGCCTTCCAGCCGCCGAAGCTGTAGTAGCTCACCGGCACCGGGATCGGCACGTTGACCCCGACCATCCCCACGTTGACGTCGTACTGGAACTGACGCGCCACACCACCGTCGCGCGTGAACAGGGCCACGCCGTTTCCGTACGGGTTGGCGTTGATCATCTCCACGCCCTCGTCATACGAGTGGACCCGGACCACCGAGAGCACCGGACCGAAGATCTCGTCGTCGTACGCCTTCGTTCCCGGGCGGACGTGATCGAGCAGGCTCGGGTTGAGGAAGAAGCCGTCCGAGGAGGCACCGTCGCGCCCGTCAACCACGACAGTCGCCCCCTCCGCTTCGGCTCCTTCCACGTATCCCCGCACCCGGTCGCGGTGCTCTCCGGTGATCAGCGGGCCCATCTCGTTGTCAGGCTCGGTGCCGGGCCCGACCTTGACCGCTGGGATCCGTTCGGCGATCTTGCCGACGAGGTCGTCGGCGATTGTGTCCACGGCGAGGAGCACGCTGATCGCCATGCACCGCTCCCCCGCCGAGCCGTAGCCGGCCGACACGGCGGCGTCGGCGGCCATGTCGAGGTCGGCGTCGGGCAGGACCAGCATGTGGTTCTTGGCCCCACCGAGCGCCTGCACCCGCTTCCCGTTGGCCGTGCCGGTCTCGTAGATGTACCTGGCGATCGGCGTCGACCCGACGAAGCTGATCGCGGCGATGTCGGGGTGGGTGAGCAACCGGTCGACGGCCACCTTGTCGCCCTGCACGACGTTGAAGCAGCCCGGCGGCAGCCCCGCCTGGGCGAGCAGCTCGGCCATCAGCAGCGACGCCGACGGGTCCTTCTCGCTCGGCTTCAGTACGAACGTGTTGCCGCAGGCGAGGGCGTTGGCGAACATCCACATCGGCACCATCGCCGGGAAGTTGAACGGGGTGATCCCCGCGCACACGCCGAGCGGCTGGCGGATCGAGTACACGTCGACGCCGGTGGCCGCCTGCTCGCTGAAGTCCCCCTTCAGCAGGTGCGGGATGCCGCAGGCGAACTCGATGTTCTCGAGGCCGCGGGCGACCTCGCCGAGGGCGTCGGACATCACCTTGCCGTGCTCGGCGGTGAGCAGCGAGGCGATCTCCTTGCGGTTGGCGTCGACCAGCTCGCGCATGTGGAACATCACCTCGGCCCGGCGGCCGAGCGACGTGGCCCGCCACGCGGGGAACGCCGCCTTGGCGACAGCGACGGCGGCGTCGACTTCGGCGTCGTTGGCGAAGTCGACACTCGCCGCTTGCTCCCCCGTTGCCGGGTTGAACACCTTGCCGGAGCGGCCGGAGGTGCTTTCGACGACCGCCCCGTCGATCCAGTGGGAGATCCTGTTCATCGTTCGTTTCCTCTCACACCAGGGATTGGTCAGACCAGATACTGAGGCAGGTCGCGCTTGACGAAGCGGCCGTGGCCCTTGGTCCCGGTGAACGTGTCGTTCTCGATCACCACGGTCCCCCGGCTGAGCACGGTGTCGACCTTGCCGTCGACCTCGAAGCCCTCGTACGCCGAGTGGTCCATGTTCATGTGGTGCTTGTCGTTGATGCCGATCGTGGTCCGCCCGTTGGGGTCCCAGACGAGGATGTCGGCGTCGGCGCCGGGGGCGATGACGCCCTTCTGCGGGTACAGCCCGAACATCCGCGCCGGCGTCGTGGAGCAGGTCTCGACCCATCGCTCGAGTGACAGCTGCCCGGTGACCACGCCCTGGTAGATCAGCTCCATGCGGTGCTCGACGCCGCCGATGCCGTTGGGGATCTTGGAGAAGTCGCCGAGGCCGAGCTCCTTCTGCTCCTTGAAGCAGAACGGGCAGTGGTCGGTGGACACGACGGCGAGCTCGTTCATCCGCAGGCCCTTCCAAAGGTCGGCCTGGTGGTGTTCGTGCTTGGAGCGCAGCGGCGTGGAGCAGACCCACTTGGCGCCCTCGAAGCCGGGCTGGGCGAGCTGGTCCTCGATCGACAGGTAGAGGTACTGCGGGCAGGTCTCGGCGAACACGTTCTGCCCGCGGTGCCGGGCCTCGGCGACCTCCTCCAGCGCCTCCGACGCCGACATGTGGACGATGTACAGGGGGACGTTGCCCGCCACTCGGGCGAGCTGGATCGCCCGGTTCGTCGCCTCGCCCTCGAGCTCGGCGGGGCGGGTGAAGGCGTGGTACTTCGGGTCGGTCTCGCCGCGGGCGATGGCCTGGGCGACGAGCACGTCGATGGCGATGCCGTTCTCGGCGTGCATCATCATCATCGCCCCCGAGTCAGAGGCGTTCTGCATCGCCCGCAGGATCTGGCCGTCGTCGGCGTAGAACACGCCCGGGTACGCCATGAACAGCTTGAAGCTGGTGATGCCCTCGTTGTCGACGAGGTAGGTCATCGCCTTCAGGGAGTCGTCGTCGACGCCGCCGATGATCATGTGGAACCCGTAGTCGATGGCGCAGTTGCCGTCGGCCTTGGCGTGCCAGTCGGCGAGGCCGTCCTGGACCCGCTCGCCGGTGCGCTGGACGGCGAAGTCGACGATCGTGGTGACGCCGCCCCACGCCGCCGCCGTCGTGCCGGTCTCGAACGTGTCCGACGCGGCGGTGCCGCCGAAGGGGAGCTCCATGTGGGTGTGGACGTCGACGCCGCCCGGGACGACGTACCTCCCGGTGGCGTCGATCGTGCGGTCCGGGCTGACGCCGAGAGCCTCGGCCTGGCCCGGGGCGAGGACGGCGGCGATGGTCTCGCCGTCGATCAGGACGTCGCCCGCGCTCCGGCCGGTGGCGCTGAGGATCGTCCCGCCCGAGATCAACGTGCTGGTCATTGGTCGAGACCTCCGATGCGAGCGAGTGAGCGCCAGCGAGCGAGCGGCCAGCACCGGCCTGCGTGGCCGGGGAACGCCGTGAACGGCATGTCCGGCATGTCAGGCCTCCGCGAGGTCTCCGTAGGCGTCCGGCCGCCGGTCGCGGTAGAAGGCCCAGCGGTCCCGGACAAGCTTGATCTTGTCGAGGTCGAGGTCGCGCACGATCAGCTCTGGCTTGTAGGCGTCGCCCACGTCGCCGACGAACTGGCCCTCGGGGTCGACGAAGTAGCTCTGCCCGTAGAAGTCGTTGTCGCCGATCTCGGCCTCGATGCCGACCCGGTTGATCGCGCCGACGTAGTACATGTTGGCCACGGCGGCGGCGGGCTGCTCGACCCGCCAGATGTACTCGCTGAGGCCGCGGTGGGTGGCCGACGGGTTGAACACGATCTCGGCGCCGTGGAGGCCGAGGATCCGCCAGCCCTCCGGGAAGTGGCGGTCGTAGCAGATGTACACGCCGACCTTGCCGACGGCGGTCTCGAACACCGGGTAGCCGCCGTTTCCGGGACGGAAGTAGAACTTCTCCCAGAACCCCTTGACCTGCGGGATGTGCTGCTTGCGGAACTTCCCGAGGTACGTGCCGTCGGCGTCGATGACGGCGGCGGTGTTGTAGTACAGGCCGGCCTGTTCGACCTCGTACATCGGCAGCACGATCACCATCCCGAGCTCCTTGGCGATGGCCTGGAACCGCTGGGTGGTCGGGCCGTCGGGGATCGGTTCGGTGTAGTCGTAGTACTGGGTCTCCTGCACCTGGCAGAAGTAGGGCCCGTAGAAGAGCTCCTGGAAGCACATGACCTGGGCGCCGTCAGAGGCGGCCTCGCGGGCGGCCTCCTCGTGCTTGTCGATCATCGCTTCCTTGGTGCCGGCCCAATCGGTCTGCAGCAGTGCGGCTCGGACGATGTTCGTCATGGCCGGATCGTAATGTGACACCCGTACCTGGACAATAGAGTGATTGTTACCGTACATTCCGTTCACGGAGGCTTCATCGACCGTTGTTGAACGACATCGCCACCGAGATCTCCCGCGCCGCGTCGAGCGACGGCGACGGGCGAAGCGCCCGTCGGATCGCCTCGGTGATCGGGCGGATGATCACGGCGGGGTCGCTGCCCGTCGGCACCCGGTTGCCGACCGTGCGCGAGCTGTCGCGGCGGCTCGGCGTGTCGCCGACGACGGTCAGCGAGGCGTGGCGCAGCCTCGCCGACGTCGGCGCGATCGAGGCCCGCGGCCGCAACGGGACGTACGTGCGGCCGCCGACCGGGCCGGGCGGGCCGCGTCGCTACCGCCGGGTCACCGAAGGGCCGGGGCACTTCGCCCTCGACCTGTCGTCGGGCACGCCGGACCCGGCGCTGCTGCCCGACCTCGCGCCGATCGTCGCCCGGGTCAGCCGGCAGTCGCTGACGTCGAGCTACCTCGACCATCCCGTGCTGCCCGAGCTGGAGGAGGACCTGCTGGCGTCGTGGCCGTTCCCGCCCGAGGCGCTCACCGTCGTCGACGGGGCGATGGATGCCCTCGACCGGGTCGCCGCGGTGGTGCTCCGGCTCGGCGACCGGGTGGTCGTCGAGCACCCGTCGTTCCCCCCGCTGCTCGACCTGCTCGAGCAGATGGGGTGCGAGGTCGTCGGCGTCGACACCGGTGACAGCGGACTCGACGTCGACGGGTTGCGCGCCGCCGTGGCGGGCGGGGCGCGGGCGCTGTTCCTCCAGCCGCGAGCGCAGAACCCGGCCGGGTCGGCGATGACGATGCGGCGGGCGAAGGCGCTCGCCGGGGTGTTGGCGGAGACCGACACACTGGTGGTCGAGGACGACCACGCCTACGAGATCTCGTGCGCCCCGCTCGTCAGCCTCGGCCGCTGGCTCCCCGAGCGCACCGTGCACATCCGCAGCTACTCGAAGAGCCACGGCCCCGACCTGCGGCTCGCCGCGGTGGGCGGCGCCGGCGACCTCGTGATGGCGGTGGCCAACCGCCGCCGGCTCGGGCCGGGGTGGTCGAGCCGGATCCTCCAGGCGTTGCTGCTCGGATTGCTGCGCGATCCTGGTACCGGCGCGGTGATGCGGACGGCCGCCGAGACCTACGCCCGCCGGCGGGCGGTGGTGTCGGGCGTGCTCACCGAGCACGGCATCCCCGTGTCCGGGCACGACGGGATCAACCTGTGGATGGAGGTCGCCGACGAGCGGTCGGCCACGGTCGCCCTGGCCGCCCGCGGCATCGGCGTCGCCCCCGGCGAGCCGTTCCTCGTGCGCCGCGACACCGACCACCTCCGGGTCACCGTCGGCCTCATCCCCGACGACCACCTCACCGCCGTCGCCGACCACCTCGCCGCCGCCGCCGGCCGCCCGCCCCACGCCACCCACCACCGCTGACCCACTCCCGGTTTCTGCAGCTGATTCGGTTGCTATAGCGACCGTTTCAGCTGCAGAAATCCGGGGTCAGTAGGCGCCGGCGAGCTTGGTGTGGTCCCAGCTCACGACGTGGTCGACGTCGATGACGACGCCGACGCGCTTGCGGGCCTGGGCCTCGATGAATGCCTGCCCCTCCGGCAAGGTGGCCACCGAGCCCTGGTACTTCACGGCCACGGTGCGGCCGATGGCGACGATCTCGTCGTAGTCCTCGATGATCCGGCCCGTGCCGACCAGCTCGACCCCGCGCAGCTCGGAGTACGTGTCCCCGCTCTCGACGAGCCCGGTGATCCGCGGGTCGCGGCGCAGGTTGACCACCTTCTGGCTCCTGCCGAACGTCCAGAACACCGGCCGCCCGTCACGCAGGGCGAACCACATCGCGACCAGATGCGGGTGCCCGGTCGGGCCGATGGTGGCGACGTTGAGCACCCGCTGCTCGTCGAGGTAGGCGGCGACCTCGTCGTCGGTCATGACGATCTGCTGGCGTCGGCTGGGCATGCCGGGACGCTAGCGACGACGTCACATCGGGCTGGAGCGCAGCAGTTCGGGCGCCATCTCGCACTCCGCCCGCACCGCCGACGGGACCGACGCCAGTGACCGGCCCCCGGGGCCGACGACCTGGGCGACGAGGCGCAGCGGGAGCCACTCGGCCTCGCGCCCCAGAAGTCGTCGTCGGCGTCGATGCGGGCGACGATGGCGTCGACGATCCGGGCCGGTAGCCGCCGGCCGACACCGGCGACCGCCCACACCGGCGTGTCGACGACACCCGCCACCGCGGCGAGCACGGCCGTGCCGAGGGTCCCCACGACCCGCGACGCATCGATGGCCTCCGCCTCGATGAGCACGACGTCCGCGGCCGCCGCCGCGACCGCCGCCGCTTCGGCCGGAACCAGCTCGCACTCGATCTCGCACCGCTCGAGGTGGTGGACGAACCCCGACCCGTGGCCGCCGGCGTCGACGGCGAGCACACGCAGGTCGCCGCGGCGACCGAGCGCCCGCCCGGCGACACCCGGCCACCCGACGGTGGCGACGGTGGCGCCGTCCGGCAGCTCGCCGGCGAGGATGTCGGAGGTGCGGTCGGCCTCGATCTCGGCGACCGCCGCCCGAGCCGCCGCCATCGGGTCGGCGCTCGTCAGCAGGCGGGCGCACAGCCACCACAGCGGCCCACAGGTCGGATGGCGCTGGACGATACGACGGCACGCCACGACCAATCCCGAGGGATCGATCCCGAGCCCGCGCAGCGCCCCCGCCGTCTCCCGGACGAGCGACTCGGCGTCCGCCCCCCGGGCCCGGGCGACGTACCGGAGCCGCTCGATCGGATGCACCGTCCGGCAGGGTACCGACGTCCGGCCCGTGGTTGGGTTCCGATCGGCCACTGCTTGCTACCGTCGCACCCCGTGGCGACGAACCCTCCGCCGGACCTGGTGCTGACCCCACTGGGCGGCGAGGGCCGCGCTCTCCAGGAGTGGCTCACCACGTTCCACCTCGCGACCGTCGCCGTCGACCCGTACACCAACGAGAGCTCGTGGATCCTGGAGACCGCGACGAGGGTCCTCGAGGGCCTCCGAGGGTCCGACGCCCGGGTGAACTTCCTCGTCACGGCCGATGCCGAGGACACCCGCACGTTCATGGGCCCGCTCGTCGACCGCTTCCTCGTCTTCGTCGATCCCGACCGCATCGCCGTCAAGGCGCTGGGGCTCACCGAGCTGCCGGCGTTCGTGTTCATCCGTGTCGACGGCACGGTGCAGGCGGCCGCCGAGGGCTGGCGGGCGGACGAGTGGCGGGCGGTCGCCGACGCCGTCGCCGACGCGACCGCGTGGCAGTCCCCCGACATCCCGATCGTCGGCGACCCCGGACCGTTCCGGGGCTCTCCGGCGCTTGGATGAAGGGGTATGGAGTACACCGAGCTGCTCCCCCTCGGGCCGGACGACACCCCGTACCGGCTGCTCACCACCGAGGGCGTGTCCACGCTCGAGACGCCCGCCGGCACCTTCCTGCGCGTCGAGCCGGAGGCGATCACCCGTCTCACCGCCACGGCGATGCACGACATCGCCCACTACCTCCGCCCCGCCCACCTGGCCCAGCTGCGCCGGGTGCTCGACGACCCGGAGGCGAGCGACAACGACCGCTTCGTCGCCCTCGACCTGCTCAAGAACGCCTCGATCGCCGCCGGCGGCGTGCTCCCGATGTGCCAGGACACCGGCACCGCCATCGTCAAGGCGAAGAAGGGCCAGTTCGTCTTCACGGGCGGCGGTGACGAGGCCGCCATCGCCCGGGGCGTGCAGCAGACCTACCGCACCGACAACCTCCGTTACAGCCAGCTCGCCGCGCTCTCGATGTACGAGGAGGTCAACACCGGGAGCAACCTTCCGGCCGAGATCAAGATCGCCGCCGTCGACGGCGACACGTACTCGTTCCTGTTCATCGCCAAGGGCGGGGGCAGCGCCAACAAGTCGTACCTGTTCCAGGAGACCAAGGCGCTGCTCAACGAGGCAACCCTGCTCCCCTGGCTGTTCGACAAGCTGCAGACGCTCGGCACCGCCGCCTGCCCGCCGTACCACCTCGCCGTAGTGATCGGCGGGACGTCGGCCGAGTTCGCCGTCGAGACCGCCAAGCTCGCCTCGACCCACTACCTCGACACCCTGCCGACCGCCGGTTCGCCGGCCGGGCACGGGTTCCGCGACGTCGAGCTGGAGGCCAAGGTGCTCGCCCTCGCCCAGCGCACGGGCATCGGCGCCCAGTTCGGCGGCAAGTACTTCTGCCACGACGTGCGGATCATCCGCCTGCCCCGCCACGGCGCCAGCTGCCCGGTCGCGCTGGCGGTGTCGTGCTCGGCCGACCGTCAGGCGAAGGGCAAGATCACCCGCGATGGCGTGTTCCTCGAGGAGCTGGAGACCGACCCCGCCCGCTTCCTGCCCGACGTGACCGACCAGCTCGACGACGACGACACGCCGGTCGTCCGCATCGACCTGACCCGGCCGATGGACGAGATCCGCGCCGAGCTGTCGCGGCACCCGGTCCGCACCCGGGTGATGCTCACGGGTCCGATGGTCGTCGCCCGAGACATCGCCCACGCCAAGATCAAGGAGCGCCTCGACGCCGGCGAGCCGATGCCCGCCTACCTGCCGCGACCACTGCGTGTACTACGCCGGTCCCGCCAAGACCCCCGAGGGTTACGTATCGGGGTCGTTCGGGCCGACCACGGCCGGGCGGATGGACAGCTACGTCGAGCAGTTCCAGGCCGCCGGCGGCTCGTTCGTGATGCTGGCCAAGGGCAACCGGTCGCGGCAGGTCACCGAGGCGTGCGCCCGCCACGGCGGGTTCTACCTCGGCTCGATCGGTGGTCCGGCCGCCCGGCTGGCGCTGGACAACATCACCAAGGTCGACGTACTCGAGTACCCCGAGCTGGGGATGGAAGCGGTCTGGCGGATCGAGGTCGTCGATTTCCCGGCGTTCATCGTCGTCGACGACAAGGGGAACGACTTCTTCGAGGACGTCCGGCGGGAAGCGGCGGCGACCCCGCTGACGATCGGCTGACGGGTCAGCCGGCGACGGCGAGGACGGCCGCCCGGGTGGCGGCCCGCTCGTCCTCACTCGCGCCGAACTCGACGGCGGCGAAGTCGGTGACCCCGATCCCGGCGAGCGCCCCGATGCGGTCGGTGACCTCGCCGGCCGAGCCGACGATGGCGATGTCGGCCGGCCCCTCGGCGCCCTCGCGGTCGAGCATCGCGCGGTAGCTCGGCAGCTGGCCGTAGACGCTGAACACCTTCGCCGCCCGCTCACGGGCTCCGCTGGCGTCGTCGGTGACGCACACGGGCAGGGCGGCGATGACACGCGGGGCCGGACGTCCGGCCGCCTCGGCGGCGGCGGTGATCGTCGGGATCGTGTGTCCGGAGAGGGTCGCCGGGCCGGTGCACCACGTGAGCGTGCCGTCGGCCAGCTCGGCGGTCACCTTCAACGTCTGCGTGCCGAGGGCGGCGACGACGATCGGGAAGGGCGCCGCGCCGGGGACGTCGAGCGTGGCGTGGACGCGGTAGTCCTCGCCCTCGAAGGAGACGGCCTCGCCGCGCGACAGCGCGCCGACGACGGTCAGGTACTCGCGCAAGTGGCGGACGGGCTTGGCGAAGCTCATCCCCATCATCGACTCGATCACGATCTGGTGGCTGAGGCCGACGCCGAGGCAGAACCGGCCGCCGGCGGCCGCGTTCACGGTCAGCGCCTGCTGGGCGAGCACCATCGGGTGGCGGGGGTACGTCGGGACGACGCTCGTGCCGAGCTCGATCCGGGGCACCTCCCGGCCGACGATCGCGAGCGCGGTGAGGGCGTCGTGGCCGAAGATCTGCGACGCCCAGTAGGTGGCGAACCCGTCGGCCGCCGCCTGGCGGGCCTCCTCGACCACGTCATCGACGGTCCCGTCGTTGACCCGGCTCCCGAACAACCCCAGTCGCATGTCGGGCGACGGTACTCCCATCCGAGCTACGCCAGCGCGACGAGGTCGAGCCACCCGGTGGTGAAGTAGTCGAGCTCTCCGTCTGGCATCACGAGGACCTTGGTCGGGGCCAGGTGCTCGACGAACTCGGTGTCGTGGCTGACGAGGATGATCGCGCCCGGCCAGTCGAGCAGCGCGTCGGTGACCGCCCGCCGGCTCCCCGGATCCAGGTTGTTCGTCGGCTCGTCGAGCAGGAGGACGTTGTTCCGGCCGACCATCAGCATCGCCAGCGCGAGCTTGGTCTTCTCCCCGCCCGACAGCGTCCCCGCCTCCTGGAACACCTTCTCGCCGGACAGCCCGAACATGCCGAGCAGCCCGCGCAGCTCGGTCTCGCTGAGCTGCACACCGGTCGGGACCTCCCGCCGGATGTTGTCGAGCAGCGTCTCGTCGACGCGCAGGTTGTCGTGCTCCTGGGCGTAGTAGCCGACCGTGACGTTGTGGCCGAACTCGACCGAGCCCCGATCGGCCTCGGTCTCGCCGGCGAGGATGCGCAGCAGGCTCGTCTTGCCCGCCCCGTTGAGGCCGAGGACGAGCAGCCGCTCGCCGCGTCCGAGGTCGAACGCGACGTCCTCGAACACCGGCGGCCCGGCGTAGCTCTTGGTCAGCCCGGAGCCGGTGACGACGGTGCGGCCCGGCGTGGGCGGCATCGGAAAGCGCACCCGCAGCACCTTGTCGCCCCGCCGCACCTCCACCCGCTCAGCATCGAGGCGGGCGATGCGCTTCTCCATGTTGTGCGCCATCGCCGCCTTCGTCGCCTTGGCGCCGAAGCGGTCGACGACGGCCTGCATCCGCGCCCGTTCCTTGGCCTGGCGAGCCGAGAGCTTCGCCTGGCGCTCCTCGTCGGCGGCCCGCGCCGCGACGTACTGCGAGTACGTGCCGCGGTACTCGACGAGGTGGCCGACGGCGTCCTCCCGCGGCCGATCGAGGTGGAGCACCCGCGTGATCGCCTCATCGAGCAGGACGAGGTCGTGGCTGATCACGAGCAGCGCGCCCCGGTACGAGCGGAGGAACCCCATCAGCCAGTCCTTGGCGTCGATGTCGAGGTGGTTCGTGGGCTCGTCGAGGCACAGCACGTCGCTGCCCGCGAACAGGATCCGAGCCAGCTCGACGCGGCGCCGCTCACCGCCGGACAGCACACCGATCGGCGCGTTCACCCGCGTCGGGTCGAGGCCGAGCCCGGCCGCGATCGACCGGGCCTCGCTGTCGGCGGCGTAGCCGCCGTTGGTGCGGAACGCCTCCTCGGCCCGGGTGTAGCGGGCGACGTTGCGCTCGTCAGGGAGCTCCTCCATCGCGATCCGCAGCTTCTCGATGCGCTCGAGCTCGGCGTCGATGCCCCGGCCGGACAGGACGTGGGTGACCGCGGTGCGCCCGTCCAGCACTCCGGCGATCCGTGGGTCCTGGGGCAGGTAGCCGAACCCACCCGTGCGCACGACCCGCCCGGCGGCCGGTTCCGCTTCCCCACCAAGCACCCGGAACAGGCTCGTCTTGCCGGCGCCGTTGCGCCCGACGAGGCCTACCTTGTCGCGGGGCATGACGGTGAAGCTGGCCGACTCGACGACGAGCCGGCCACCCACCTCCACCGCGAGTCCCTGGGCCTGCAGCACCGATCCAGGCTGGCAGCCGCGTCACTCGCTTCCAACTGCAGTTTGATCCCTTCCCGAGCGCGAGCATCCTCGGCATGCCCGACGATCTGAGGTTCGAAGTCACCGAGCACGTGGGGGTGTTGACGCTCGCCCGCCCCGACGTCCGCAACGCCCTCCGCCGCCAGACCTACCGCGAGCTGGAAGACGCCGTGCGCGGGCTCGATGCCGCCGGCGTCCGCTGCCTCGTCATCACCGGCGAGGACCCGGCGTTCTGCTCCGGCGACGACGTCCGCCTGATCATGGCCGGGCCGGAGCGACCCACCGAACAGCGGCCGATCCCACCCCGCCTCACTCCCGCGGCGGACGCGTTGCTCCACACCGACGTCCCCGTCGTCGCGGCCGTGAACGGCGCCGCCGTCGGCTGGGGGATGGAGCTGGCGCTGATGGCCGACATCCGCGTGGCCTCGGAGCGCGCCCGCTTCGGCGAGCTCTTCGTGCTGCGAGGCCTGGTCTCCGACGCGCCGGGGTTGGGACGACTAGCGCGACTCGTCGGGCGGGAACGGGCCGCCGAGCTGCTCTTCACCGGCGAGATCATCGACGCCGCCACGGCCCTGCAGATCGGGCTGGTGTCGCGGGTGGTGAGCCACGACGAGCTGATGGCCACGGCGACAGGCCTCGCCGGGCGCATCGCCGCCAATCCGCCACTCGCCGTGCAGGCGCTGAAGAATGGGCTGCGCCGGGCGCTCGACCCGGACTGGGCCGAGCTCGGCAGCTGGGTGTCGACGGAGCTGGGCCGACTGTTCCAGACCGCCGACCACCGCGAGGGCGTCGCCGCGTTCCTCGAGAAGCGCCCGCCCGTCTACACCGGCCGCTAGCCACCGTGATGCTGGGCTCGCTTCGCTCGCTCAGGCGTCGAGGCACTGGCCGAAGCCGCCCGGCGGGGCTTCGCCGAGGGCGAGGCGGATCATCGCCACGAGTGCGACCTTCCCGTCCTCCGACAGGTGCAGCCCATCCGGGCCGGTGAGCGATCCGTCGTGGCGGGTGCGCTCGGACCACTCGAGGACCTGCACGTTCTCCCGTTCGGCCGCCACGTTGCGGATGACGAAGTTGACCACGGCCTGCTCGGACTCGAACTCGGTCACCGTCAGGAGCAGCACCGGCGCCGGCGCCAGCAGGTCGAGGATCTCCCCGAGTTGCTGATCGAGCTCCTCGGGGTCGTCGCGGTAGTTGTTCCCGAGCATCACGACGGCGGCGTCCCAGTCCTCGCCGGTCTCCAGCCGGTTCTCGAGCACGTCGAGACCGACGCCGGCATCGCGCCCGTTCTCGGCGTCGATCTCGACCGCCCACCCGTGCGGGTTGAGGCGGTCGCACATCTCGCCGCCGTACCTCGTGGTCGTCGACTCGAGGATCGAGTCGCCCAGCACGAGCAGGCGGTTGCCGTCGGCGAGCTCGCCCGCCCGGCCGGGCCGCCACGTCAGCTCGGCGCGGGAGTTCCCGTCGGGGTTGTCGTCCTCGGTGGTGACGTAGGGCCCGAACCCCTCGTCGCTCGTCGTGGGCGGCGAGGGCGGCGTGGCGCGCCCCGGCAGTTCGTCCGGGAGCCGGCCGACGTTGCCGACGGTCGAGGGTGCCTCAGAGGGCGACGCCGCCTCGCCCGACCCGCAGGCGGCGAGGGCGGTGACGGCGGCGAGGACGAGGAGGGGACTGCGGCCACGCCGACGCATCCGCCCCATTCAAGCGGCTGGCCCCCGCCGCGCCTCGTCACGGCTGGCGCTGGGCGAGGAGGTCCCGGATCTCGGTCAGCAGCCCGACCTCGGTGACCGGGGTCTCTTCCGCGTCCTTCTTGGCCATGTAGCGGTTGTAGGCCTTGACGACCAGGAACAGGAAGAGAGCGACGACGACGAAGCTGATGAGGGCGTCGATGAGGAGACCGATCGAGATGTCCTTGTTCCCACCGCCGGCGCCCTCACCCGGAGGGGGCGGATCACCGATGTTGAAGCCGATGTCGGTGAAGTTGTTCTCCCCGAAGATCGCGGCGATGAGCGGGTTGATGATCCCGTCGAGCACGGCGTTGACGATCTGCTGGAAGTACAGGGCCATCACCAAGCCGACGGCGATCATCAAGACGTTGCCCTTCTTGATGAAGTCGACGAATTCCTTCCACAGGTCGCGCACGCTCTGCCTCCCGGTTTGTTGTTCGCGCAACCTTACACGGTCGCGGGAGCCGGTTCACGCACGGCCACATCCTCGAAGCGGTCGATCGAGCGCAGGGCGGGGAACGCCCACGGCCAGACGGCGACGACCACCAAGGTGAGGACGCCGCCGAGGACGACGGCGGGGCCGACGCCGATCAGGGTCGCGGCGACACCCGACTCGAAGGCGCCGAGCTCGTTGGACGCCCCGATGAAGACGTTCTCGACCGCGGCGACACGGCCGCGCATCCGGTCGGCCGTGACCAGCGGGACGAGCGTGGAGCGGATGAACACGCTCACGGCGTCGGCGCCGGCCAGCACGACCAGGGCGACGAAGGCGACGACGTAGCTGGTGGTGAGACCGAACACGACCGTCGCCGCGCCGAACAACCCGACCGACACGAAGAGGGTGGCGCCGACGTGGCGGCGAACCGGGCGCGCGGCCAGAACCGCAGTCAGCAGGACGGCGCCGATCCCCGGCGCGGCGCGGAGCCATCCGTAGCCGACGTTGCCGACTCCGAGGCGCTCCTCGGCGATGGCCGGCAGGAGGGCCACGGCCCCGCCGAACAGCACGGCGAACAGATCGAGCGAGATCGCGCCGAGGAGCACCGGCTGGCGGCGGATGAACCGCAGCCCCTCCATCGCGTGGTGCAGCGTGGCCCGCTCCTCGGCGGGCGTGCGCTGCTGGGCCCGCCGGGGCGTCAGGGTCGTCACCGTCACGGCGGCGACGATGAAGCAGCCCGCCGCGGCGATGTACGGCACGGCGGGGTCGACGTCGTACAGGAAGCCGCTGCTCGCCGGGCCCACGATCATCCCGAACTGCCACGTCGCCGTGTAGAAGGCGATCATCCGGGGCAGGCCACCTGGCGGGGCCAGGAGGGGCGGGAGCGAACGCACCGACGGGGCCACGAACGCCCGACTGACACCGAAGAGACCTGCGATGACAAACAACGGGGCGCCCGACGTCGGATCGCTGGCGGCATAGACGCAGAAGGCGATGGCAGTGGCGGCCTCGACGGTGAACCCGACAGCGGCGACCTTCCGGCGATCGAACCGGTCGGCCGCCGACCCGGTCAGCGGGAGCAGGATCAGGGCGGGCAGGAACTCGACCAGCCCGAGCAGGCCGAGGGCGAGCTCGCTGTCGGTGATGTCGAAGAGCTGCTTGCCAAGCGCGGCCGCCTGCAAGAACATCCCGAACGACGACGCAGAGGACGCGAAGAGGAACCGCCGCACCGATCGATCGTCGAGGAGCTCGCGGCCCGTCGGCATGAGCGGCGGGGCGGTGTCCGGCGGCTCCACTGCGTGGCGACCGTACCGGCGTGCTACACCGAGCACGCGATGGAAGGACTGGCCGCGGAGACCCGCTGGATGGACGCCGTCGACCAGGCGGCGCTCGTCGCCAAGGGCGACGTGACAGCGCTCGAGCTCGTCGACGCGGCGATCGAGCGCATCGAGCAGTTCGACCCCGCGCTGAACGCGGTGGTGATGCGTTGGTACGACCATGCCCGCGAGGTCGCGTCCGGCGATCTGCCCGACGGTCCCTTCCGCGGGGTGCCGTTCCTCCTGAAGGACCTGTACACGAGCTACACGGGTCAGACGCTGTCGAACGGCAACGTCGCCCTGCGGGACGCGGCGAAGGTCGACACGTTCGACACCACCCTCGTCGCCCGGTTCAAGGCGGCCGGGTTCGTGACGGCCGGGCGGACGAACAGCCCGGAACTGGGAAGCCTCCCGACCACCCAGCCCGCGGCGTGGGGACCGACGCGCAACCCGTGGGACGGCGACCGCACGCCGGGCGGCTCGAGCGGCGGGTCCGCGGCCGCCGTGGCCGCCGGCATGGTGCCCGTCGCCAGCGCCAGCGACGGCGGTGGCAGCATCCGCATCCCCGCCTCGTGCTGCGGGCTCGTCGGCCTCAAGCCGAGCCAGGGACGGGCGAGCGTCGGGCCGCTCCGGGCCGAGTCCGGCCTCGGCGTGGAGCTGTGCGTCAGCCGGACGGTGCGTGACACCGCGCTCGTGCTCGACGCCGTACGCGGCCCGGGGGTCGGCGACGCCGTGATCGCCCCGGCGCCGAGCCGCCCCTACGCCGACGAGGTGGGCGCGGATCCCGGTCGACTGCGCGTCGGGCTGCTCGACGTCCGCCCCGCCGGTGGCGTCATCCACGACGACTGCGTCTCGGCGGCCCGGTCGGCAGGGCAGCTGCTGGCGGATCTGGGTCACACGGTCGACACCGCCTGGCCCACGGCGCTCGCCGACCGTGAGCTGATGAGCCACTTCGGGGCGCTGTGGGCGACGCAGATGGCGATGGGCGTCGCCCAGTTCGCCGCCACCCTCGGCCGGGACCTCACGGCCGACGAGGTCGAGCCGGTGAACCGGGCGATGGTCGACCTGGCGCAGCAGTTCAGCGCCGTCGACCTCGCCACCGCCCAGTCGTCGATGTACGCCTTCCGCCGCCGGGTCCAGCAGTGGTGGGCCGACGGCTGGGACCTGCTGGTGACGCCGACGGTGGCCGAGCCGGCGCCGCTCCTCCGCGAGTTCGAGCCGGATCCCGCCGACCCGATGGCGCAGTCCGACCGGGCCGGGCGGTTCGTCCCGTTCACGCCGGCGTTCAACATGAGCGGCCAGCCGGCGATCAGCCTGCCCTTGCACTGGACCGCCGACGGCCTGCCCGTTGGCGTCCAGCTCGTCGCCGCCTACGGCCGCGAGGACGTGCTGATCCGGGTGGCCGCCCAGCTCGAGGCGGCCCAGCCCTGGGCCGACCGCCACCCCGACCTCGGCTGACCTTCCCAGATCGCGGGCGCCGTGCCTGGTGACGAACTTTTCGTTGCGGTTTGGCGAATTTCTGCCGAAAGAAGGATCAGAACGACTGTTGGCGACATCAAAGGGATATGGACACGAGGGTGCAACGACACGTACCACCAGCCCCCGCCCCGGTGGGCGACGCGACCATCCGTCTCGCGGCGGTCGTCAGCGTGGTCGCAGCGTTGGTCGCCGTCGTGCTGCGTACGCTCACCGACGTCTCCGAGCCGGCCCTGGTGGTCACGGTGATGGTCGTCGCCTTCGTCCTGAGCTGGCACGTCACCTGGCGGGACGAGTTCACGCGCTCCTGACGGACCCGCGCATGATGGGCGGGTGAAGGTACGCATCGGGATCGGTCTCGGCACCCGCACCACCCTCAACGGCCCGGAGTTCGGCGACGTGGTCGACCTCGTCGAGCGATTGCGGTTCGACAGCCTGTGGCTGTCCGAACGCATCGGCACCGCGGCCCCCGACCCCGTCGTGGCGCTGGCGTATGCCGCCGGTCGCACCATCCGGCTCAAGTTCGGGATGAGCGTGCTCGTCCTCCCGGGGCGCAATCCGGTCGTCCTCGCCAAGGAACTGGCGACGCTCGCCGTGATGTCCGGCGGCCGGCTGCTCCCCGCCTTCGGGCTCGGCGTCGCCGACCCCGCCGAGCACCAGGCATTCGGCGTCGCCCGTGAGGAACGGGCGCGCTGGTTCGACGAAGCGCTCACGGTGATCCGCTCGTGCTGGGACGACGAGGTCGTGGACCACGACGGCGAGCGGTTCCACCTCCACGGGCTGCGCGTCCGCCCCCAGCCGGAGCGGCTCGACGTGTGGCTCGGCGGGATCGCCCCGTCGGAGCTCCGCCGCGTCGGTCGGCTCGCCGACGGGTGGCTGCCGTCCTTTGTCACCCCCGCCGACGCCGCCGACGGCCGGGCGGTGATCGAGGCCGTCGCCGCCGAGCACGGACGCCGGATCGACGACGACCACTTCGGCGTGCTGATCCCCTACACGCTCGGCGCAGTGCCCGAGCAGCTCTTCGCCCAACTCGCCCGCCGCCGCCCTGATCTCGACGACCCGAGCACGGTCGTCGCCGTCGGATGGGACGCCCTCGCCGACCAGGTCAAGCGCTTCGTCGACGTCGGGACGACGAAGTTCGTCGTCGTACCGATCGTCGAGCCGGACGGGACCGAGGCCTGGGCTGCCCACCTCGACGAGGCCGCCGACGCCCTCCTCCCCCTGGAAACCTGAGCCGTAATGGCGTTCCCCGGCCACACCGCATACTGCCTGCGCAGTTGCTGGCCGCTCGCTCGCTGGCGCTCCCTCGCTCGCATCAACGGGCGTGTTCTCTCACTGGGATCGGGGGTGACCGGGCCGGCAGCCGCCGAGCAGGTCAGTGTCCAGCCAGACCCGGCCGAGGGCGATCCAGGCGGCGCCGTAGTACGTCGGGTGACGAGCGTCGACGTCGGCGGCGACGTCGAGGAGCAGCGTCGCAGCGTCGGCTTCGCCGGCGGCTGCCGCCGAGGCCGCCGCGGCCACGAGGGCGGCAGGGTGGGTGGTCGGATCGACGGGAGCGCCCTCGAGGTCGTACGCCACGGCGAGCCCGTCGCCGACCTCGCCGCGGAGGAACGGCCAGGGCCGGGCGGCGATCGACTGACCGGTCCGGTCGCAGTCGACCGCCAGTTGGACGAGGACCCGAAGGGCGTCGTACCCGTACCGCGGGCTCTCGCCGGACGGCGCGTCCGCCGCCTCAGCGTCGGTGCCGTCCGACCCGACCGTCGCCCAGTCCGGCGGCAGGTGCGGGGCGGTGGCGGTCAGCTCGTCGATCAGGTCCCGCGACGTCGCCGCGACCGGGCCCCACGCCCGCGACTCATCCGCCGTCCACCACAGGCGCGACATCATGCCGACGACGAGGTAGCTCGGGTTCACCGTGCGACTCGGCACCGCCCACGGACCGGCGGCCAGGACGCGGGCGTCGCCGGCGGTGAACGTCTCCGCCGCCAGGACCGCCGCGCTCGTGCGCCGCGCCGCATTGACCAGGCCGGCGTCGTCGAATCGCTGCCCGGCGATGGCCAGGGCGCCGGCGACGAGGAGGTCGGCGTCGGCGGCGGCCCCCTCGTCGACGACCGCGCCGTCGGCCCAACGCCAGGCGAACAGGCCGTCGTCGCGACGCAGGTTGGTCTCCGTCCACGACCACGCCAGCCGGAATCGTTCCTCGTCCCCGGTGGCCGCCGCCAGGAGCATGGCGTACGCCTGGCCCTCGCTCACGGTGTCGCCGCTCTGGTCGGCCCGGGCCACCCGGCCGTCGCCGAGCAGGTAACGGTCGAGGAAGTCGTCGGCCGCGGCGGCCGCCTGCGCCGGCGGCGACGGCGGCGCATCCCACCGGCTCGCCGTGACGGCGACGCCAGTGGCGGCGGCGAACGAGCCGGCGACGGTGGCCCACGCCGATACACGGCGCCAGCGACGGGGCGCCCGGCGGAGCACTAGGCCGCCGCCTCCTCCCGCTCCGCGCTCGCGACCGCCTCGGTCGTGGCCAGCGCAGGGACGATGGCGCCGGCGACACCATGGGAGAGCACCGAGATGTGCAGGGCGGCGAAGGCGACGTTGTTGAGCGTCGCCGCCTCGCGATCGCGGGTCAGCCCGTACCACGCCACTGCGGCAAGGCCGGCGACGACCAGCAGCGTCGGCGCCGCCGGACGCCACTGGCGGACCGCCGACCCGTGCTTGGGGGTGACGACGAAGCGGCCGGGGCGACCGCGGACTGCCGCGACGGTCGCGTGGAGGTGGATCCAGAACGTGGACGCGGCGAGCGAGTAGGCGCCGAACGTGTACGTGCCGTTGCCGACGCTGGCCACCGTGGCGAGCGAGAGGACGAAGTAGGGCGCGAACGCGGCGAGGAAGCTGTCGGCGGCCGCGCCGGCGAGCGGCTGAGCGCCGGTCAGGATCCGCACGACTGGCAGCGACAGGTACACCAGCACTGTCCAGCCGGTGAGGAAGTAGCCCGCCGACAGCACGTACTGCGCCTTCAGCCGCCACGGGAGCACCGACCGCACCACCCGCGGGATCGCCCCGATGCATCCCCGTGCCCAGCGGTGCTGCTGGCTGACGTAGGAACCGAGGTCCTCGGGTCCGAGGCCGCTGGCGAGCACCTCGGGCACGTACACCGACCTCCAGCCCCGCTCGTGCAGTTCGACGGACAGCTCGAAGTCCTCCGTCACCGACCCCTCCGGGAACCCGCCGACCGCCTCGAGGGCGGTCCGGCGGAACACCACGTTGGTGCCGCAGCAGATCATCGCCCCGTGTCCGTCCTTGCCGCGGGCGATCGGGCCGAAGAACAGCGCCTGCTGGCTCCACGCCGCGCCGGCGACACGGCTCGCGGCCGCGTTGGCGTAGTACTGCGGCGTCTGGACGAAGGCGACAGCCGGGTCGCCGAATTCGGGCAGCGTTTTCACCAGGAAGTCGGGGCGTGGCACGTGGTCGCAGTCGAGGACGAGGACGTAGCGCCCGCTCGTGCGCCCGAGGGCATGGTTGATGTTCCCGGCCTTGGCGCCCTGGTGGAGGGTGCGCCGGACGTAGCGCGCGCCGTGGCGGGCGGCGAGGCGCTCCATCTCGTCGCGGTTCCCGTCGTCGAGCAGGGCCACGCGCACCTTTGCCCCGTGCATCGCGACGGCCGCCGCCACGGTCGCCTCGACCACTTCGACCGGCTCGTTGTACGTCGGGATGAAGACGTCGACAGTGAGGCTCGCCGATCGCGCCCTCCCTCCCGCCCACGGGGACCCGTCGGCGGGGCCCGCGGGTGAGGCACGTCCACCAGAACCCGAGCGCCTGGAGGACGTTGAACAGCTCGGCCACGACGAGCACCGAGAACAGCACCGGGTTCCCGATCCGCTCCGGCCGCAGCAGCCAGGAGAAGTAGAGGAGGAGGGCCACCGTGCTCGCCAGCTGCGATCGCCGTCGCCTTCACCCGCACCGTCCGCCCGGGGTCGGCGGCGTCCCAGCGCCAGCGTTTCGAGCCGCGGGTCCGTGCTCACCGCAGCTCCCACACCTCGGACGTTGGGGCGGTCGAACCGGTCGACGACCGTGCGGTCCTAGCTCGAGGTCGGCGAGCTCGCTCCCGAGGCGGGCCGACGTGTCCTCGGCGTTGATCACCCGCTCGGTGGCGAGCACCACACCCCGCCGACGACCACGGCGTCGACCTCCCGAACTGCCCGTGCCGCGGGCAGCGCCGACGCCGCGATCGTCCGTGTGCCGTGCCGCGACGCACTCGCCGCCGGATCGTCGCTGGCGACGACGATCTCGTGGTCGGCGAGGGCGGTGCAGAACACGTCGCACAGCGCGTCGTCTCCCGGGTTCGCCTGGCCGAAGGCACCGACGAGGAGGACCTTCGAGCTCACTTCAAGATCTCCTCGTACAGGCGGATGTGACGCCGGGCGACCGCCGGCCACTGCCGCCCGGCGGCGAGCAGCGCCGTCCACTGGCGCAGCTCGTCGAGGGCGACACGGTCGGCCGCCAGCTCGTCGAGGCGCCGGGCCAGCGGGCGCGCCTCCATCGGGGCGGCGAGCACGCTCGGCGCCCCGGCACACCGGGCGAGCGCGGGTGACAGCAGCACCGGCGTGCCGTGGGCGAGGGCGAGGGCGAGCGCCCCGCTCGCCGAGAACGGCTTGGGGTACGGGAACAGGGCCAGGTCGGCGGCGCCGAACCACGACGACACCTCGTCGTCGGGCACCCACCCGGTGAACCGGGCGACGTCGCCGTAACGCGGCTGCAGCTCGGCGGCGAAGCCGCGCTCGCCACCCATGCGCGGGTGCTCACCGCCGGCGACCACCACTTCGACGTCGGGACCTGTCGACCCGGCCGCCTCGAGGACCAGCTCGAGTCCCTTGTACGGGGCCACGAAGCCGAAGCAGACGACGACGAGCCGGTTGCCGCCGAGGCCGAGGCGGGCCCGCCGCGGCGAGCCGGTCCACCGGCGCGACCTTCTCGATGCCATGGGGGATCACCGTGGAACGCGGAACCACGCGCCGGAACGGCTCCTCGTGGACGATGGTCGCCGTGGCGGTCGTCGTGATCGCGGCCTGCAGCCCGGCGATCCCGAGGCGGGCAACGGGTGATGGGACCGCCAGTCGGTGCAGCCGGGTGTAGCGGCGGTCGACCGTGGTCGGATCGACCACCTGGTGCAGGGTCGTCACGACCGGCGCGGCCGAACGCCCGACACGGGATCGGCCGAGCGCCGGCAGCAGCCCCAACGGACCGGCCCGGCCGTACAGGAACAGCTCCCACTGCAGGTGCACCAGCCCGGCGTCCGTCGCCCGGGCCGCGGCGAGCGCGTTCGACATCGCCCGACCGCCGAGCGGGAAGGCCCGCCGGACCTCGACCGCCCCGTCGGAGTACTCCGCCGGATCGCCGGTGAGCTCCGGCGCGATGACGGTGACGCGGACGCCCTGCTCGACGAGGCCGTGGGCGAGGTTCGCCGTGTACGACGCGACGCCGCTGTGGCCGCCGTGACGCACGCCTCGGGGCGGATAGGGAGCGATGAGCGCGGACGTCAAGCCGCGGCGACATCGGCCGAGTCGTCTCGAGACGGTCGTGCCGCTTCGCCCGCCGAACGGGAGATCGCGGCCGGTGTCGTCCGAGCCGTGCGTGGCGCGGAGCCGTCGACCGGCAGGACCCGGTGGTGGATCCAGAGCCGGAGGGTGCTGAGGAACATCCGCCAGGAGTCCCGGCCGGCGCTCAGCTTCGAGTCGTGCTGGTCGAGCCACACCGTCGGGGTCTCGACGACGTCGAATCCGAGCCGGCGGGCGACGAGCAGCAGGTCGACGTCGAACAAGAAGTCACGCGACGACATCAGCGGCACCACCCGGTCGGCGACGTGCCGGTGGATCACCTTGGCGCCGCACTGGGTGTCGGCGTAGGGCAGGTCGAACAGGCGCCGCACGCCCCAGGCGAATCCCGCCGACGCCAGGGACCGGCGCGCCGGGCGGGGGCGGGGCGCGAAGGAGGCGGCGAGGCGCCGGCTGGCGATGACGCCGTCGACGTCGCCGGCGGTGGTCGTCATGCGGGCGAGCTCGGCCGGCGGCGTGGCACCGTCGGCGTCGACGAACCCGACCAGCTCGGCGTCGCACCGGCGGAACGTCTCCATCAGGACCCCGCCCTTCCCGAGCTTGGGGTACTCGTGCAGGACGACCCGCCGGTCGTCGCGGACGTGGCGGCGGACGAGCTCGGCGGTGCGGTCGTCGCATCCGTCGAGGGCGACGTGGAAGCGCACGTCGGCCTGGGGGAACCCGGCCCGATAGGCGCGCAACGTCCGTTCGATGCGGCGCTCCTCGTTGTGGGCGGGAATCACGATGTCGAGCGACATCCGGTGGCCTCCTCGGGGGGACGATGGCGATGGCCGAAGTGGGGCCGACGGACCGGGGGCAGTCCGCCGACGACGGCGACCGTAACGGAACGGAAATGCCGATGCCAGGCACCCACCGAAGAGTTCACCTGTTGGGAACATGCGCGTGACACGCCCGTCGTCAGACGACGTAATCAGATCGCAATGTTCACGTGATCATGTGAAACGCCGGCCCACCAGCGTCGACGCGTCACCTGCGGCTGGGGAGGATCTCCACTTCGAAGCCGAGCTCGCCGAAGACCGCCGTCGGCGCCGTCGCCCGAGTCTCGCGCGTCAGGCGCTGCCGCCCGACCCCGGGCACGCGGCGGGCGAGCCGGAGTTCGGCCCTGACGGTGTCGCCCGTTGGCGCCCGGTCGATCTGCGTCAGCAGCTGGTCGAAGCTCCTCGCCGTCGGGCCGGTCGGCTCCTCGAACTCATCGGACAGGGGCGCGCCGGCGGAGATCGTCAGCGAGCCGGCGCTGCCTCCCCACCGCGGCGCGACGAACGACAACCGCACCCGGGTGAGCTGCGCCGAGCGCACCTTCCGCACGACCGCACGGAGGAAGACCTCGCGTCCGGCGACCAACTGGAGCGGCGTCCTGCGGTCGACGGTCCGCCACTGGCCCCTGACTCGACGCTCCAGCCGCACCAGCCGGGCCTCGGCGTACGCCGTGTCGACGGCGCCCGACACGGTCACCCGGTCGATCGTGATCGGCTCGAAGGGGTTGCTGAACAGCGTTTCCAGGTCGACGAAGACCTTGCTCCCCGCCGCGCCCGTCACGTCGAAGATGTCGGCCATCTTCTCCCGACGGCGGAAGTTCCACGGCCGACCGTCCGCCCGTCTTCCCCTCGCCCCCCATTGCAGCGTGACGACACCGGGGCCGATGCGGTCGAGAACGCGGTCCAGGTTGGCAAAGACATGGAACGCCGCCGCGGTCGAGATGAACTCGGGGAGCACGGCCTGGGTGGTCGAGGCCCGGGACGCTCCGGAGTCGGTGGCGGTGAACGACGACCGTATGGGGGTGGTCGCCGGGATCGGGCCGAGCTCGGTGTGCAGGCCCGCCAGCCGGTCCTGATCGATGGTTCCGACGGGCTCACCGATGTTGGCGACCTTGAAACCGCCGAAGACGGGATCCGCCTGGACGAACACGGCGGAGGCCTCGTGCGCGCTGAGCCTCGTCGCCCCGGACCAGTTGAAGGGGTGGCCGAACAACAGCGCCTCGTCACCGCAGACCGCGGTGACCGTCCCGACCCCAGCCGCGGTGACGTCGCCGAACGACAGCGCCGCGGCCACGTTCCCACCGGCGACGAGCCCCGTCGCTGCGGCGGCCCCGGCGCGGCCCGCCGGGTAGACCCGCACTCCGTCGACGGTGCGCCGGATCATGCGGCGCACGCGGCGCATCCGCGCCGAGCTGGTGCCGGAGACGGAGATCGGGACCGGCAGCCGGCTCAGTCCGGCCGCCGCTTCCTGGGCGGTGGCTGCGCCGGCCGCGACGATCCTCCGTTCGAGGGCATCGGTGAGCTGTACCTGCGGGGCGGCGGCCGCCGGCCCGGCGCCGCGCAGGAGGTTCAGCATCTCGGTGGCCGGCGTGATGCCGGCGATCGGTGACGCCCCGCCGAAGCCGTACGCCACCGCACCGACGAGCCGGGGACCAGCAGGCGTGTCGATGTACACCGGCGAGCCCGACATACCGGCCCAGATCCCGGCCTTGTCGATCGTTGCGTTGCCCGAGGCCTCGGCGATGAGCAGGGGAACGCCCGGTGCAAGCGCGTCGTCGATCACGCCGACCACGGTCGCGTTGAACGGCTCCGGGGTCGTCCCCTGGTCGACGGTCAGCCCATGGAGGGCTTCTCCCACCTGGAGCTCTTCAACCGGAATCGGCGGCGGGCACGAGAACGGGTCCGCCTGCGTGGGGCGAACCCCGGACGGTGCCGACGCGCTCACCCCCTCGGCCGGCACGCTGTTGGTGGCGACGGTCGCCGCGGCGAGCGCGACGACCGACACGCGGCGAGCCCGCCGCCCGAACTTCGATGATCCCCGAGTCCGCATGATTTCCCTCCTGCGGTCCGCCTCCGGTGCAAGCGCGAGTGTGCACCCTGGTACGGATCGCGCAACCGATTTGACTGTTCGATGTCGCGGGCGCCCTTCTGGTTCCCGCCGTCAGCGGGAGCGCTGGCTAGAGCATCCCGGTATCGGTGTTCAGCCCGAGCGCCAACCGGCCGACGAGCTCGTACACCCGCTCCGCGGTGATTGCGTGCTGGCTCGCCGTGTTGACGTCGCGCAGCAGCTTCTCGAAGGGCGATCGTTCGTACACGGCCTCCCCGCCGGCGGTCCGGAACAGCCGGGCGACCGTCTCGGCAGACCGCTGGGTGGCGTCGGTGAAGGCGAGCCGGAGCAGCCGCTTGTGCTCGACGGTGACGGGATCGCCACGCGCGGCGCAGCCCCAGGCCGCGCCGACGGTGTCGCCGACGAACGCCCGGGCGCTCCGCACGGTCGCTTCCGCCCTGGCGACGTCCGCCTGGGCGGTGGCCCGCTCGGCCAGCACCCGGGTCGAGTTCTGCGGCGTCTTGACCGCGGCGAGGCGGCGGAACTCCTCGATCGCCCGCTCGGCGATCCCAATCGCGGTGCAGCCGACCCCGGCGGCGAGCAGCCCCCAGAACGAGAACCGGTACAGCGGGGTGTCGACGTGGCGACGGGCGATCGCCTCCGGCGACCCGATGTCGATCCACCGCCCCTCGGGAACGAACGCCTCGCTCACCGTGAAGTCCCCGGAACCCGAGCCCCGCAGCCCGAGGGAGTGCCAGTTGTCGACGAACGTGACGTCGCTCGGGTCGAAGAACACGAAGGCGACCCGCAGACCGTCGGCCCGCGGCCCGACCGCCTCGTCGACGATGCAGCCTCCACCGACCATCGTGCAGTGCCGCGTCCCCGATCCCCATGGCCAGCGACCGCTCACGACGAGGCCCCCGTCGACGGGCACGGCGCGGCCCACCGGTTGGAGGAACCCGCCGGTGATCGCATCGGCCCGGCCGTAGATCCGCTCGGCCCACTCGGGGCTGAGGTTGGCGGCCGTCAGGGCCGTCGTGTTGGCGATGAACGAGCACCACGCTGCGCTGGCCTCGTGCCGGGCCAGCTCGATGAACGTGTCGAGTCCCTCCTGGACAGTGATCTCGGGCCCGCCGTAGACCTCGGGAACCCAGAACCGGAACAGCCCTCGCTCGGTCATCGTCTGCACGAGGTCGGGCGGGAGGGTGCGCGCCTCCTCGATGCGCCCGCTGGCGGCCCGGAGCACGTCGCCGAGCTCGGCGGCCACGTCGACGAAGGACCAGCGGGGCGCGGGACGAGCAGCGGCCATGACCACGGTGTAGTCGCGCCGATCAGGTGGAGGCGACGTGCAGGTGGCGAGGGGTGGGCGTCCGCGGCGTCGGGCGGCTGACGCTGCGGGCGGTCAGCCAGACGACCACGGCGCCGACGATCTCGATGAGATGGTCGGTCTCGGCGACGATCGGAGTGACGCCTCGGGCGATGTCGATGGCGCCGGTGAGGAGCAGGGCGGCGGCGAGCGAGGCCGTGACCGGGAGCAGCCCGCGAGCCCGGCTCGGTCGCATGGCGACGACGAGCAGCGCAATGGCGAAGGCGACGGGGCAGGCGGCGGCGTGGCGGGCGACGTGCTCGCCACCGTGGTGGCCGCTGCCGCGCACGAGCTCCGGGAGGTGGAGGGCGAGCATCGTCACGGCGATCGCGACGAGCGTCCCCCGCAGAAGTGGCGCAACGGCGGCCCGGTCGAGGCGCCGGGCCTCGTTGACGACGCGCGCGGGCAGGTCGGCCCCACTGGGCTCGAACGCCGATCCGCGGACGATGGCGTCGCGGCGACGGCGACAAGTGGCGCAGCCGTCGGTGTGCTCGCGGAGCTGGTCGGGGCCGAAGGGCGTCGCCGTGCCGGCGGCGACGGCGGCGATCGCCGCATTCCACTCGTTGCAGTTCACGCAGTGCAGGTCGTCGCGGCCGATCCGCTGGTTCCCCCGAACCTCCGTCAGCCCATCCACTTGACAGACTGCCGCCGTGGACGACCTGACGGTACTGGCGCGCGGCGCCGTCGACGGCGACGATGCCGCGCTGGCCGAGCTGGTCAGGCGCACCCAGCACGCCGTCACCAGCCTGTGCCGGGTGCTGGCCGACGCCGGCGACGTCGACGACGTCGTCCAGGAGGCATACCTGCGGGTCGTGGTCGCCCTGCCGGCCTTTCGCTTCGATTCGCCGGTGCTCCCGTGGATGCTCTCGATCACCCGTCGCACGTGCGCCGATCTGGTTCGCCACCACGTGCGCCGGCGGCGGCTGCTCGAACAGTGGTCGAGGCACCGAGGCGCCCGCGACGAGCCGCCCTGCGAGGACGCCCTCTTCGACCTGCTGACCTCGCTCGACCCGGCCCGCCGGGAGGCGTTCGTCCTGACCCAGCTGGTCGGGCTGTCGTACGAGGAGGCGGCCGGGGTGTGCGAGTGCCCGGTCGGGACGATCCGGTCCCGCGTCGCCCGGGCGCGAGCCGAGTTGGCCGCGGCAGTGCGGCGATCCGAATCGGCGTGATCCGGGGAACCATCGGGGCGTTCCGGGCGACCAATCTCACGGCGGCGGTTCCGTGTCGCCCTGAGCAGGAAGGGATCGAGATGAGGCGAGCGCTCAGGCGGGCCGCGGTCGGAGCGGGGGCGGTGGCGGCGCTGGTCGGCCTGCCGTGGACGACGGCGAGCGCGCACGTCAGCATCATCACGTACGGTCCCGTCGAGGCAGGCGGGTTCGCCACGATCGGGATCAACGTCCCCAACGAGCGTGACGACTCGGGAACGGTGGCGCTCGCCGTGCAGATGCCACCCGACCATCCGTTCACGTCCGTCAGGACACAGCCGAAGCCGGGATGGGAGATCGAGACCACGACGCGGACCGTCGAGGGCGAGGAGGTCGTCGACACGATCACGTGGACGGCGACCGACGGCACCGAGATCGCCCCCGACCAGTTCGACCAGTTCTGGATCTCCGTCGGCCGCCTGCCGGAGGACGTGGACGCGGTCGAGTTCCCGGCGGTTCAGACGTACGCCAGCGGTGAGGAGGTGCGCTGGATCGAGCCCACCCCGGCCAGCGGGGAGGAGCCCGAGCACCCGGCACCGGTTCTCGCCCTGACCGCCCCGTCGGACGAGGCGTCGGCGCCGGACAACACCGGTGGCGATGACAGCGGCGACGGCACCACGCTGGCAGTCATCGCGCTCGTCGTGGGCGGGCTCGGGCTGATCGCCGCGCTGGCCGGGCTGGTGATGGCCCGCCGGCGGGGTGTTTGATGTGATGTGCGCGGTGTGAGTCGGGCGTGGCGGCGCCTCGCCGTCGTCGGCGGGTTGGCGGTCCTGGCCGCGGTCATGGCGCCTTCTGGCGCGGCGTCGGCGCACGCCGAGCTGGTCGAGAGCTCCCCCGCCTCGGGGGCGCACCTCCTCGAGCCGCCCACCGAGCTCACCCTGCGCTTCTCCGAGCCGGTCGAGCTGCTCGACGACCCGATCGTCCTACTCGACGGAGACGGGAACCAGGTCGAGCTCGGCGAGCCGGTCACCGACGGCACCCTCGTGGCCGTGGAACTACCCGACCTCGCCGACGCGGCGTACGTCGTCGACTGGCAGGTGGTGTCTTCCGACGGGCACCCCGTGACCGGGGCCTTCACGTTCACGGTCGGCGACGCCACGCCGATCGACCCGGCGAGCATCGGAGGGTCGGACGGCACGAGCGCGTCCGGGTCGGCGAGCCTCGCTGTCTGGCGGGCCCTGACCTACGCCGGGTTCGCCGTCGTCCTCGGCGCGTGGGCGTTCGTGCTGACGTGCTGGCCCGACGGTCGCGGCGACCGGGTGGTGCTGCTCGTCATCACCCTCGGCGCCGCGGTCGCGCTCGTGGCGACGGCGCTGCGAGCGGTGACGGAGGCGTCGGTCCTCGACGTCTCGCTCGGCGATCTGCTCGACCTCCGCAGCGGCCGCGCCTGGCTCGCCCTCGTCGTCCTGGCCGCGCTCGCCCTCGGGGTCGATCCCCTGCTCCGCAGCCGGCTGCGGCCGGGCCCGCTCGCCGGGATCTGGGTGGCCGGGGCGACCGCCGTCGGCGTGGCGATCGCCTATGCCGGGCACGGGGCGAGCGGGCGCGCCGCGTTCGGGGGCACCGTGCTCACCGTCATCCACGTGGCCGCGGCAAGCGTGTGGGTCGGCGGGCTCGTCGCCCTCGTGCGCTGCCTGGTCGCCGTCGACCGCCCGACGGCCTGGGGAGTCGCGGCGCGCTTCTCCGGACTCGCCCTCGGGCTGGTCGCGGTGCTGGCCGCAACCGGCGCGGTCCAGGGGATTCGCCAGCTCGACGGCTGGGCCGCCCTGACGGGGTCCGACTTCGGACAAGCACTGCTCGTCAAGCTCGCCGTCGTCGCCGTCCTGCTGACCGTCGCCTGGCTCAGCCGGCGCGCCGTGCGCCGGTCGGCCGAGCCGGCGACAGCAACAGTCGCGACCGCCCGGCTCCGCCGCATGGTCGGCACCGAGCTGGTCCTCGCCGTGGCCGTGATCGGCGTGACCGGATGGCTGGCCGGCGCCTCACCGATCGCGTCCGCCGAGCCCAGCGGACCCGTGACGGTCACAGCCGCCGACACGACCGGCATGGCCACCGCCTCGGCCACGATCACGCCGGCGGCCGTCGGGCCCAACGCGATCCACGTCACGATCAGCGATCCCGAGGGCCGCTCGCCGGACGAGGTCTCGATGCAACTGGTGCCCGCCGACGGTCAGGTCGCCGTGATCGACGTCCCGAGCTACTTGATGCCCGGGATGGCGATGAGCGACCGGGTCGACATCCCGTACGCCGGCGACTGGACGCTGACGATCGACGCCCGCTACGGCGACTTCGAGCTGCTGACGTTCGCCCTTCCGTTCGCCGTCAACTGAGGGCGAACGGGAACGGCTGGCGTGGCATCGTGGGCCGCGATGACGTCGACCCGAAGTGACGCCGCCGTGCCCGTGACCTCCGACGACGTGGAGGAGGCGGCTCACCGCATCGAGGGCTACGTCCGGCGCACGCCCGTGATCGAGCACGACGGGATGTGGTTCAAGCTCGAGCTGCTCCAGCACGCCGGGTCGTTCAAGCCCCGTGGCGCGTTCAACCGCTTGCTGTCCGAGTCGGTCCCCCCGGCGGGGGTGATCGCAGCCAGCGGCGGGAACCACGGGGCCGCCGTCGCGTACGCCGCCGCCCAGCTCGGCGTCACCGCGGAGGTCGTGATCCCGTCGACGTCACCAGCGTTGAAGCGGCAGCTGATCGAGCGCCACGGCGCCCGGGTGACCGTGGTCGACGGGTACTACGACGACGCCCAGGCGTTCGCCGAGGCCCGTCAGCGGGAGACCGGCGCGCTGATGTTGCACCCGTTCGACCACCCGGCCACGGTGGCCGGTCAGGGGACGATGGGGCGGGAGATCGAGGAGCAGCTCGGTGGCATCGACACGCTCGTCGTGGCGTCCGGCGGCGGCGGGTTCACAGCCGGGCAGGCGGCGTGGTTCGGCGACCGCGTGCGGGTCGTCAGCGTCGAGCCCGAGCGCACGCAGTGCCTGCGCGCCGCACTCGCCGCCGGCGAGCCGGTCGACGTCGAGGTCGCCGGCGTGGCGGCCGACTCGCTCGGCGCCCGCCGTCTGGGATCGGTGCCGTGGGAGGTCGTGCGGCGCTACGTCGAGGATGCGGTCGTCGTCGACGACGATGACATCCGTGCGGCGCAACGCACGATCTGGCAGGACCTGCGCCTGATCAGCGAGCCGGGCGGCGCCGCTGCCTACGCCGCGATCCGCAGCGGCGCCTACCGGCCGGGACCGACCGAGCGCGTCGCCGTCGCGATCTGCGGCAGCAACGCCGACCCCGCGTCGGTCGTGGCCTAGCGCCGGCGCGATGAGTTCTCGGTGCCGGCGCCGTCGAAAGGCACAGCATCCGACCGCACGAAATATTGGACAGGAGTACCCATGGCGACGATCAGAGCCAGCCTCTTCTCAGCGCTCGACGGCGTTGTCGACCCCGGCGTCGGCAATTGGCACTTCCCGTACTTCAACGAGGAGATGGGAGAGGCCGTCACGGGAACGCACGATGCCGACGTCATGCTCTTCGGCCGCATCACCTACGACAGCTTCGCCGGCGCCTGGCCGGAACGGGAGGCGGCCGGCGGCGAGGACGCCGAGTTCGCCAAGCGGCTGGGCGACGTGCGCAAGATCGTCGCCTCCCGGAGCCCGCTGGAGCTCTCGTGGCGCAACTCCGAGCAGCTCGACGGCGATCTGGTCGAGGCCGTCACGGCGCTGAAGAACGATCCCGGGGTCGACCGGATCGCGTTGAGCGGCTCGGTCTCGGTCGTGCGCCAGCTGATCGACGCCGGCCTGCTCGACGAGCTGCACCTGTTCGTCCATCCGGCAACGGCCGGTTCGGGACTCAAGCTGTTCGAGGACGGCGGGCCAGCCCGGCCGCTCAAGCTGATCTCGGCGCAACCGTTCGCGACCGGCGTGGTGTACCTCGTGTACGGGCCGGACCCCGATCCGCCGACGGGCTCGTACGAGGAGGCGACGCAGAACCTGTCGTGAGTCCGGGCGCCGACGTCGCCGGGCGGACCTGCGACGCTGGGGAGGTGAGCAACCACCGCGTCAGATTCGAGGGTCCCGCCTCGCTCGCTCTCCGCGTCGCCACTTCACTCGCCGACGCCGAGGGGGTCGAGCTCGTCTCGTCGGATCAGCCCGTCACTCTCGACCACCAGACGGTCGAACTGAACCTCACCGTCGATGGGACGTTCGACGCCGTGGCCGACGCCGTCGCCACGGTCCGCAACGAGGTCCCGCCGGGAGCCTCGATCGAGATCACCGGCGGCTGACGATCGCAGGAGCCCCGCGCTCCACGAGGAGGATTGGAATGTTGCTCGAGGACAAGAACGCCGTGATCTACGGCGGTGGAGGGAACATCGGCGGTGCCATCGCCAGGGCGTTCAGCCGTGAGGGCGCCATCGTGCACCTCGCCGGCCGGACCCGTGCTCGACTGGACGCCGTCGCCGACCAGATCCGCGACGGCGGCGGCGCGGTATCGATCGCCGAAGTCGACGCCCTCGACGAGCAGGCGGTCGACGCCCACGCCGATGCGCTCGTGGCCGAGCACGGCTCGCTCGACGTCACGATCAACCTGATCTCGGTCGGCGACGTGCAGGGCACGCCGCTGGTCGAAATGGCGACGGCGGACTTCGAGCAGCCGATCCACAACGCAATGCGCACGAACTACCTGACATCGCGCGCCGCCGCCCGGCACATGATCCGTCAGGGGTCAGGCGTGATCCTGATGTTCGGCGGCGAGGGGGACCCGATCCGTGACTACAACATCGGCGGCTTCCAGATCGCGCTGACGGCGGTGGAAGCGCTGCGCAAGCAGTTGGCCAGCGAGCTGGGACGTCACGGCATCCGCGTCGTCTCGCTGCTGACCGGCGGGGTGATCGACTCGATCCCGGCCGACTTCGACGGCCGCGACGCGCTGGTCGAGTCGCTGGTGGCCCCAACGCTGCTCGGCCGAGGCGCGATGCTCGACGACGTCGGCAACGTCGCCGCGTTCGCGGCCTCCGACCACGCCCGCACTATCACCGCCTCGGCGATCAACATCACCTGCGGCGCGATCATCACCTGACATCCGCACCGCCGGTGTGTGCGCACCGGCACACAACGCGCGTGCCGGCGGCGACGGTGAGCCCGCCCCGGCCGAGCACACAGTCGGTGGCATGGATCAGAGTCCGACCATGGCGGCGTCTCCTCCGCCATGGTCGGACTCGCCGGGGGCGTGGACAGGAACGGCGCCGATCAGCTGGTAGCCAGGTGGCGTGGATCTCGGTCTCTCCGCCGACGGCGGCTCTTACTGCCCGTCCTTCGCCCTGCTCGACGACCCGACGGACGACACCCTCGCCGCGGCCTTGGGTCGCGGAGTCACCGATGGCTGCCCGGAGCCCCGACCCGAGGAGACCGATCCGCAGTGGTGGACGGTGACGGCGATGGCGGGCGTGGCCACCGACGACGCCGGCCGTCCGGCCCACGGCGAGGACACCCACGTCGTCGACCTCGGCAAGGGCGCGGGCGTGCTGCTCGTCACCGACCAGACGGCCGCCTGCGCGCTGACGACCGGCGAGCTGCTGGGCGACGCCGCCGCGCTCGTGCTGTCGTTCGATCTCGACGAGATCGCCGCGGTCCACCCCGACTGGAAACGGTCGATCCTGCGCCGGCACGTGCGCTCGTTCACCGTCGAGTTGAAGGGGGCGTCGTGGGGGGCGGTCGGGTTCGCCGTCGCCGGCGAGCTCCGCCGCGAGTCAGGCACGCGCGGCGCGCCGGTGGAAGCCGGCGAGGCCGACGCGCTCGTCGCCCGCCTCGCGCCCGCGTCGATCGAGTAGGGACGCCGGTACGCGCCCGGCAGATCCGTCGTCAGGCGGGGTAGGTGGCGATCTCGGTCGCCTTGACGGAAGCCCAGATCCGGTCGCCGGGCTGAAGGGCGAGGTCAGCGAGGGCGGCGGGGGTGATCTCGGCCACGAGTGGAAGCTCGCCGGCGAGCCGCACCCGGACGCGGTCGGTCTGCTGATCGACGTCGACGACGGAGGCGGCCCAAACGTTGCGGGGGCTGCCCTCGGGCGGATTCTGGTAGAGCGCGACGGCGTGGGGTTGAATCACCGCGAACGCGTCGCCGTGGACGGGGTCGGCGGGGACGATGCGACCGCCGGTGGAGGTGGTGATCGCGCCGTCGGAGCCGTTGCCCCGGAGCAGGTTGACGCCGACGAGGTCGGCGATGTAGCGGGAGCGGGGCCGCGCCGTCACGTCCTCCAGCGTGCCGGTCTGCACGACCTCGCCCTGCTCGAGGATCACGACCCGGTCGGCCAGCGCGTAGGCGTCGACGGGGTCGTGGGTCACGAGCAGGCGGACGCCGTCGAAGGTGGCAAGGTGGCGACGCAGGTCGCGGCGGACGTCGCCGCGGGCACCGGCATCGAGGGCGGCGAGGGGCTCGTCGAGCAGCAGGAGCCGGGGCTGGGTGGCCAGTGCCCGGGCGAGGGCGACGCGTTGCGCCTGCCCGCCCGACAGAGCGCGGGGTCGGTGGCCGGCGTGATCGGCGAGCCCGACCCGCTCCAGCCAGGCGCGGGCTTCGGCGCGGGCGGTGCCCTTGTCGACGCCGCGTGCCCGTAGGCCGAAGGCCACGTTCTCCAGCGCGGTGAGGTTGGGGAACAGGAGGTAGTCCTGGAACACGACGGCCACCGGTCGTCGCTCGGGCACGACGAACACCTCGGCCACCGGATCGTCGAGCAGCTGGCCGTCGAGCTCGATGCGTCCTTCGTCGATGGGGAGGAGCCCGGCGAGACAGCGGAAGAGCGTGGTCTTGCCCGACCCGTTGGGACCGAGCACTGCGACGGTCTCCCCGGTCTTCGTCGTGATGTCGACTTCGAGCCGGAACGATCCCAGCCGCCGCTGGACACTCGCGTCGAGCGTCATGCCGTCGGCGGGCTGCCGCTGTTGAGGAATCGATCGCGGAGCGTGACGAGGACGGCGAACGAGACGGCGATGAGCACGAGGCTCAGCACGACCGCCTCCTCGGGGTTGATCTCGTTGGCGATGTAGATGGCGAGCGGCATGGTCTGGGTGCGACCGGGGAAGTTCCCGGCGAACGTAATCGTGGCACCGAACTCACCGAGGGCCCGGGCCCACGCCAGCACGGCGCCGGCGATGAGTCCGGGCCGGATGGCGGGCAGGGTGACGCGGCGGAACACGTACCACTGGGAAGCGCCCAGGGTGCGGGCCGCCTCCTCGTAGCGCGTGTCCATCTGGCGGAACGCCGACTCGACGGTCAGCACCAGGAACGGCATCGCCACGAACGTCTGCGCCACCACCACCCCGACGGTCGTGAACGGCAAGGTGAACCCGAACCAGCGGTCGAAGTACTGGCCCACGAGCCCGCGCCGGCCGAGCGAATAGAACAGCGCCACACCGGCGACGACCGGCGGCAGGACCATCGACAGGGTGCACAGCGCTCGCACGAGGCCGCGGCCGGGAAACTCCACCCGTGCCAAGAGCCACGCCAGCGGGACGCCGAACACGATCGCCGCCGCGGTTGCCCACAGCGAGCACCAGAGGGACAGCCGCAGCGCGGTGAGTGCGCTGTCCGAGGTCAGGATCGACCACGCATCGCCCCACGGCGCCCTCCACAGCAGTCCGAGGAACGGGAGGGCGAAGAAGACGACGGCGATGCCGGCGAGGACGAGCGCGGCGCCGGGGAGCCGTTCCCGCCCGACGCGGCGATGGCGGACGCCGGGTGCCGCGGCGGTCGCCGCCGCCGTCATGACGGCGGCCCGAACCCGTACTCGGCGAGGATCGCCTGTCCGTCGGAGCCGGACAGGAAGTCGATGAACGCCTCGCCGACCTCCTGATCCTCCGAGGCGCCGACCGTGGCGATCGGGTACTGGGCGAGCACGTTGACGTCCTCCGGTATCTCGACCAGCTCGGCGGCGTCACCCGCCGCGGTCACGTCGGTGACGTAGACGATCCCGGCATCGGCCTCACCGGCGGTGACCTTGGTGACCACGCCGCGCACGTTCTCCTCGAAGCTGGCCGGTGTCACGTCGACGCCGGCAGCGTCGAGGATCTGGTTGGCGTAGTTGCCGCACGGCACCTCCTCGGCGCACAGCACGACCGTCACGTCCGGGCTGGCGAGGTCCTCGACGCTGGTGACCCCGGCCGGGTTCCCGGCCGGGACGATGATCGCCAGCAGGTTGGTGGCGAAGATGACCGGGTCGGTGCCGTTGAGCCCCTCGTCGGTCAGCTTGTCCATGTTCGCCGTGTCGGCGGAGGCAAACACGTCGGCGGGCGCTCCCTCCGTGATCTGAGTCACCAGCGCGGACGAGGCGTCGAAGCTGAAGGTCGCCGTCGCGTCCGGATTCGCCTCGCTGAACGCCGCGCCGACGTCGGTGAACGCGTCCGTCAACGAGGCGGCGGCAAAGACCGTGATGTCTCCGGCTACACCAGCACCCGAACCGCCTGTCGTCCCGGACGTGTCTGCCGGAGCGGCCGTTGTTGCCGCGGTCCCACCATCGTCGTCGTCATCTCCGCAGGCGGCGGCGACTACGGCCAGCGCGGCGACCGGCACGAGGTACAGGCGGGACATTCTCATGACGCGGCACTGTAGTCAGAAGATAAGTATTAGACCTAAGAAACTGAGTACTCTCGATGCGATGACCGCAACCCTGGCCCGCCGCCACGACCGCACGCCGGCGCCCACCGAGGGACGTCCGTCGTTCGCCGAGCTGGTCTGCCTCACCCTCATCACCCAGGACGTGTCGCACGGCTGGGCGCTCGGCACGATGCTCGGCCCCGACGGTGAGGTCGGGCGGATCTGGACGCTCAGCCGCCCCCTCACCTATCGCGCCATCGACGGCCTCGTCGATCGTCGCCTCATCGCCCGCCGCGGCCGTGTTGCCGGCCGTGGCCGCGACCGCGTCGTCCTCGCCCCCTCCCCCGCCGGTCGCCGGCTCGCCCGCCGGTGGCTCGACGAACCGGCCGAGCACCTGCGCGACGTCCGCACCGAGCTGCTCGTCAAGCTGCTCCTCCGTGAGCGGTCGGGACTCGACATCGAGTCGCTCCTCGCTGCCCAGCAACACGTCTTCGCCTCGACGATCGACGTGCTGACGTCGAGCCACGACGATGACGACCTCGTCGACCTCTGGCGTCGGGAGAGCGCTCGGGCCGTCCGCCGCTTCCTCGACCGGGCGCTCCAGCCGGCTTCCGTACCCCACCTCCGACCGGAGCTCAGCCTCAGCGCCCGCAACCAGCTCCGCAGCGTGATCACCGGGGTGCACCACGGCGAGGTCATGTCCACGATCAACGCCGTGCTCGGCGACGGTCAGCCACTCACCGCGGCGATCACCAAGGACGCCGCCACCACCCTGGACCTCGCTCCCGGCGACCCGATCGTCCTGGTCATCAAATCGACCGAGGTGATCGTCGCCAAGGACGTGTCCGCCGCCGAACAGAAGCGATAGAGAGGAACCACATGCAGCTCAGCGCCCGCAACCAGCTCGACGCGACCGTCGACAGCGTCACCCATGGCGAGGTGATGTCAACCGTCCGGGTCGCCCTCTCGGATGGTCAGACGATCACGGCGGCGATCACCAAGGAAGGGGCCGAGGCGCTCGGCTTGGCCAGCGGCGACACCGTCGTCGTCGTGATCAAGGCGACCGAGGTGATCCTCGGCAAGGGGTGACGGGTGGATCCACTGGAACTGTGACCGCTCCGCGCTCGATATCGGCGCGGAGATGTCACAATTCCCGACCGCAGCCGTGGTTGAATCCTTTCAATGAGGCGCAGCTCGACCGGGGTCAAGGACGTCGCCGCCCGTGCCGGCGTCTCGGTCGGGACGGTGTCGAACGTCCTGAACCGACCGGAGCTGGTCGCCGCCGCGACCCGGCTGCGCGTGCTGCAGGCGATCGACGAGCTCGGCTTCGTCCGCAACGAGTCGGGCCGCCAGCTGCGGGTCGGGCGCAGCCGGTCGATCGCCTATGTGATGCTCGACGCCGCCAACCCGTTCTTCACCGACGTGGCCAAGGGGATCGAGGAGGTCGCCCGCGCCAACGGCGTGGCCGTGTTGATCTGCAACAGCGACAGCGACGCGACCCGCGAGGCCGACTACCTCGAGCTGCTCCTGCAGCAGCGCGTTCGTGGCGTGCTGGTGACGCCGGTCGACCAGGACACGTCGGCGCTCGACGTGCTCCTGCGCCAGAACCTCCCCGTCGTCCTCGTCGACCGGGGCGCGGGCTCGGACTGGTGCAGCGTGGGGGTCGACGACGTCGAGGGTGGCGCCCTTGCGGTCACCCACCTGTGCGAGCAGGGCCACCAGCGGGTCGCCTTCGTCGGTGGGCCGATGACCACCGTGCAGGTCGTCGACAGGGTGCAGGGGGCCCGCAACGCGCTGCAGGCGAACGGCCGCCCCGACGAGGCCCTCGTCGTGTTCGAGACCGTCGCCCTCAACGTCGCCGAGGGGCGCCGGGCGGGTGAGCGCCTGGTCGGACTCCCCCGGGCGCGCCGGCCGACGGCCGCGTTCTGCGCCAACGACCTGCTCGCCCTGGGGCTGCTCCAGCAGATGACCCGCATGGGCGTCGACGTCCCCGGCGAGCTGGCCATCGTCGGCTACGACGACATCGAGTTCGCCGGCGCTGCCGCCGTGCCGCTCAGCTCGGTGCGTCAGCCCCGCCAGCTGCTCGGCCGGACCGCCGCCGAGCTCCTGTTCGCCGAAAGCGACTCGGACGAGGCCCACGTGCACCAGCAGGTGCTGTTCCACCCCGAGCTGGTGGTGCGGGCGTCGTCGATCGAGCCCGCCGTCACGGCGCGGGCAGAGCGCGCGGCCAGCGCGTCCCAAGCGAGCGTCGGCTCAGGCGTGACCTGATCGACGGCGAGCGCTCGCTCGACCAATCGGCGGCCCGCGGCCACGTCGGCGAGGACACCCGTCGCGGTGGCCTGGACGATGGCGTTGCCGACGACGGTCGCCTCGGCCGGCCCGGCGAGAACGGGACGCTCGCACGCGCTGGCGCACAGCCGGCGCAACAGCGGGATCGCCGAGCCTCCGCCGACGAGGTGGATCCGTTCCGCCGACCGACCACTCACTCGCTCGATCGTCGCCACCGTCCGCCGCCACGCGAGGGCCAGCGAATCGAGGATCACACGGGTCGTCTCGGCGGGTGAGGCGGGCACGGGCTGGCCCGACTCGGCACACACCGCGGCGATGCGGGCCGGCAGATCCCCCGGCGGGCCGAACCGGGGATCGTCCGGGTCGACGACGCTCCGGCCGCCAGGCACGTGCTCCGCGGCGACGACCAGTTCGCCGGCGCTCGACGTGTGACCGTGGGCGTCCCACCACCGGCGGCACTCCTCGAGCAGCCACAGACCGGTCACGTTCTTGAGCAACCGGATCGAGCCGTCGACGCCGAGCTCGTTGGTCACGTTGGCGGCGAGCGCGTCGGCCGTCGTCACCGGTGCCGAGCGCTCGCAGCCGACGAGGGCCCACGTGCCGCACGAGATGTAGACGTCGGACCCGCCCTCCCGCAGCGGGGTGCCCGCCACCGCGCTGGCGGTGTCGTGGCTCGCTGCGGCCACGACTGGTAGCCCGTCCACCCTCCGGTCCACGCCGGCCACCGCGCCGAGCGGGGTTCCGGGTTCGTGCAGGTCGGGCAGCACGTCCCGGCGGAGGTCGAGCAACTCGACGAGCTCGTCACTCCAGTTCCGCGTCGACACGTCGAGCAGCTGGGTCGTGCTGGCGTCGGTGACGTCGTTCGTCGTGCTGCCGCAGAGGTCGTGGTTGACGAGGTCGGGGATCATCAACAGCACGGATGCGGCGGCGTACTCCGGCGTGTCGCGCGCGGCGACGAGTTGGTACACGGTGTTGAGGGGCAGGAACTGCACGCCCGTGACCCCATAGATGCGTTCCCGCCCGACCCGCGCCGTCACCGCCTCCATCACCCCGTCGGTTCGGGACGAGCGGTAGGCGTGGACGGGGCCGACGTGGTTCCCGGATGCGTCCAGCAGCCCGTAGTCGACACCCCAGGCGTCGACGGCCACCGACTCGACCGGCCCGCGCCGGGCCGCCTCGACGAGCCCGGCCCGGACCTCCGCCAGCACCGCGGCGAAGTCCCACGCCAGCGCGCCGCCCGGCCCGGCGATCGTGGTCGTCGGGAACCGTCGCACGGCGTCGAGGGCGATGGCGCCGTCCTCGACCTGGACGTTGACGACGCGACCGCTCGTCGCTCCCAGGTCGACGGCGACGAACGTAGGCACAGGTCAGCGGAGGAACGCCGCCGCCACCCCGGCGTCGACCGGAATGTGGAGCCCGGTCGTGAGGGCGAGGTCGCCGCCGGTGAGCGCGAAGACGGCCGCCGCGACGTGCTCGGGCAGGACCTCGCGCTTGAGCAGGGTGCGCTGGGCGTAGAACGCCCCGAGCTCGTTCTCCGGGACGCCGTACACGGCCGCCCGCTGGGCGCCCCACCCGTTGGCGAAGATGCCCGACCCGCGCACGACGGCGTCGGGGTTGATCCCGTTCACGCGGATGCCGTGCTCGCCGAGCTCGGCGGCAAGCAGCCGTACCTGGTGGGCCTGGTCGGCCTTGGCGGCGCCGTAGGCGAGGTTGTTCGGCCCGGCGAAGAAGGCGTTCTTGCTGCACACGTAGACGATGTCGCCACCCATCCCCTGCTCGATCATGATCCGCGCCGCCTCGCGGGCGACGAGGAACGAGCCCTTCGCCATCACGTCGTGCTGGATGTCCCAATCGTCTTCGGTCGTCTCGAGCAGCGGCTTGGAGATCGACAGGCCGGCGTTGTTGACGACGAGGTCGACGCCGCCGAAGGCGAGGACCGCCGCGGTGAAGCCGGCGCGGATCTGTTCGGCGTCGGTCACGTCGACGGTGACCGGCAGGGCGACGTCGGTGCTGCCGATGTCGGCGGCGACGGTCCGTGCCGACTCTGTGTCGACGTCAGCGACGACGACACACGACCCCTCGGCGGCGAGCCGGCGGGCGACGGCGCGACCGATTCCCGATCCCGCTCCGGTCACGAAGGCGACCCGAGTGGCCAGTGGCCGGGGCTTCGGGAGCCGTTGCAGCTTGGCCTCCTCGAGCGCCCAGTACTCGATGCGGAACTTCTCCGACTCGGGGATCGGTGCGTACGTCGACACCGCCTCGGCGCCGCGCATCACGTTGATCGCGTTGACGTAGAACTCCCCCGCCACCCTGGCCGTCTGCTTGTCGGCCCCGAAGGAGAACATGCCGACGCCGGGCACGAGCACGATGGCCGGGTCGGCGCCACGCAGCGGCGGGGAGTCGGGCTGAGCGTGGCGCGCGTAGTAGGCGCGGTAGTCGTTGCGGTACGCCGCGTGGAGCTCACGCAGGCGGACGCGCACGTCATCCAGCGCGGCGGTGGCAGGGAGGTCGACGACCAGCGGGCGCACCTTCGTGCGCAGGAAGTGGTCGGGGCACGAGGTGCCGAGCGCAGCCAGCCGCATCAGCTTCTCGCGGCTGAGGAAGTCGAGCACGTCGTCGCTGTCGGTGAAGTGGCCGACCTGCGCCCGGTCCGCCGACGCCAATCCCCGGATGAGCGGCGCGAGCGCAGCGGCACGGGCCCGCCGCTCGACCTGTGGCAGCGGCTCGTTTCCCGGCACGACCGGACCGAACGGCTCGGCGACACCGCGGGCATCGATGAACGACTGGGCGGTCCGGATGATCTCGAGCGAGTTCGCCTCGCACTCGTCGCTCGTCGATCCCCACGCGGTGATGCCGTGTCCGCCCAAGATCACCCCGATCGCCTGGGGATGGGTGCGAGCGATCTCGGCGATGTCGAGCCCGAGCTGGAAGCCGGGCCGGCGCCACGGCACCCACACGACCCGATCGCCGAAGCACTCCTTGGTGAGCGCCTCGCCGTCGACGGCGGTGGCGAGGGCGATGCCGGCGTCGGGGTGGAGGTGGTCGACGTGCGGCGCCTCGACGAGCCCGTGCATCGCGGTGTCGATCGACGGGGCCGCCCCGCCCTTGCCGTGGGCGCAGAAGTCGAAGGCGGCGACCATCTCGTCCTCGCGCTCGACGCCGGGATACACGTCGACCAGGGCGCGCAGCCGTTCAAGCCGCAGCGCGGCGAGCCCGGCGGGCGTCAGTGTGCCGAGGTCGCCGCCGGAGCCCTTCACCCACAGCAGCTCCACCGGCTGACCGGTTACCGGGTCGAGGTCCTCGCCCTTCGCCGAGGCGTTCCCGCCGGCGTAGTTGGTGTTGCGACGGTCGGCGCCGAGCCGGTGCGATCGCCCGATCAACTGGGCGACAACGGAAGGGAGGTGGTCCGGCACAGTCATCTCGACCGGTCACTCATCTCAGCTCGACGACATCGCGGTAGGGATCGAGCCGCCGATCCGAGGGGGCGAGATCCGTGACGAGCAGGTCGACTTCGTCGAGCGAGAACATCCGCGCCCGCGCGCGCGTCTCGAGTTTGCTGTGATCGACGGCGAGCACGATGCGGCCACTCGTCGAGGCGAAGGCCCGCTTGACCGCGGCTTCGTCGAAGCTGGCTTCAGAGGTGCCCAGCGCCGGGTCGAGGGCCGCACCTGAGCACACGAGAACGTCGTAGAGAAAGCTGGTCGCGCACTGGATCGCGGCGGGCCCAACGAGACTGCCCGTGCGCGGCTCCTGGAACCCGCCGGTCAGCGTCGTGGTGACCCCGGCCCTGCCGGAGAGGGCCTGGAAGCAGTCGAGCCCGTTGGTCACGACGACGAGATCGCGGGCGCCAGTGATGGTGGCCGCCAGCCGGTGAATTGTTGTCGAGGCGTCAAGTGCGATCGTTCCGGTGGCCGGGATCTCCTCCACGAGCTTCTCCGCGATCCGGCCCTTGGCCTTGGCGCAGTGACTCTGCCGTTGCAGGAAAGGCTCCGGGCCGAGTGCACTCGCTCCCCCACGAACTCGGCGAGCGACGCCCAGCGCCTCGAGCTCCTCGAGATCGCGCCGAATCGTCATCTCACTGACGCAGAGCTCGTCCGCCAGCTCACCGATGCGAACGGTTCCCCGTTCAGCGATCGTGCGCTGGACGATCCTCAGGCGATCCTGCGGATTGCTGTTGTTGCGCTGCGCCACGCGTCCTCCCGGTCAGACGTCGCGATAGTACCGCGATCGCAGCGCTCCTGGCCGTTGACTGGCACGGTGCGTGTTGCACATCACAGGGGTGTTCGGCCATCGATGCTGAATTTCGCCCGTGACCTCTGGCGCTTCTTGAGTCTTCGTGTTAGAAATCACAGAACTGAACATCGCCACTGGTCAACGGGGCTTGGGGGTTCTTGCCGCCGGTGGCGCAAGGAGGTTGATTCCGGATGCGTCGTGCCGCCGTTCGTCAGCGTCGTCCCTCGATCCTCGTCTCGACCGCGCTCGCGATCGGGGCGTCGGCACTCGTCGCGCCGGTCGCACCCGCGTCGGCTCCGGTGTCGGCCGCCACGCCGAACGTCCGGGTCGTCGACCTGCGGGTCAACGGGCTCGACGACGACCCGATGCTCGGGCTCGGCGATCCGACCCCGGTCCTCGCCTGGCGGATGGAGGCGACGGCCTCGTCCAACTCGCATGTCTGCAAGCACTCAGGTCCGGAAGTGCCCTGCCCGGCCGACGAGCAGACGGCCTACCAGGTCCAGATGGCGAACAGCACCCGACTGCTGAATCGTGGATCCTTCTTCTGGGACTCCGGCAAAGTGGCCGGCGCCGGCCACTCCGTGACGTACGCGGGCCCCGCGCTCCGCTCTCGGGAGCCGGTTGCGTGGCGGGTCCGCGTCTGGGACGCCGACGGCGCGCCCTCCAACTGGAGCAACGCCCACGAGTGGGAGATGGGGCTGCTGGACCAGAGCAACTGGGGCAGCGCTCGCTGGATCGACTATCCGGGCCGCACCGAGAACCAGCCGATGCCGATCTTCGCTCGCCAGTTCGATGTCGACGGCAAAGTCGCCAAGGCCCGCCTGTACGTGTCCGGCCTCGGGCTGCACAAGGCGACAGTTAACGGCGAGGAGTTGACCGACGAGGCTCTCGCGCCCGGCTACTCGAACTTCCAGCTCTCGGCGGAGTACCGCGCCTACGACGTCACCGACGCCCTCGTCGGCGGGTCGAACACTGTCGGTGTTCAGCTGGGCAATGGCACCGCGTACGTCCGGCGTAGCGTCACCAACCCGTCAGTCGGTAGGAACTCGCCGTACTCGTGGTGGCAGAGCCAGCTCAAGGGCTCCGGCGTGCTCACCGAGGACGCCGCAGCCGGAGCGAGCAACGTGAAGGTCAGCTCGGTGGCCAACTACCACCTCGGCGGCACGGTCAACGTCGACACCGGCGACGGGGGCGACCGCCTCGAGTCGCGCGTCATCACCAACATCGGCACCGCTCCGACGACGGTCGCCGCCCCGAACGTGATCACCGGCACGCCCGCGCCGATCCTGACCGGCGCGAACTGGGTCTGGAACGTCGCTGGCGCGAACACCAGCACCCCCGCCGGTCCGATCGTTCTCCGCAAGACCTTCGAGGTGGCGGATCCGGCGGCGTTGACAACCGCGGTCCTGCGCGTGAACGCCGACGACGGCCACACCACCTACGTCAACGGCACCCAGGTCTCGGCGTCCACCGGCGGCAACAACGCCTGGCAAACGTCGCAGATCTCCGACATCAAGTCGTTGCTCGTCGCCGGCACCAACGTGATCGCGATGGCCCCGTTCAACGGCGGGAACGCGGGAAGCCTCATCGCCGTCGCCGAACTCGACGGTACGCGCATCGTGACGGACGGGACGTGGAAGACCCTTCCCGGCATCACGGACAGCCCGCCCGCTGGCTGGAACACGCCGGGCTTCGACGACTCGGCATGGGTGGCCGCCACGGTCACTGGGCCCTATGGCATCGCGCCGTGGAACCAGAACATCCAGACTCCGCCCGGACCCACCGTGCTGCGCGTCGCGAGTGTCCAGGGATTCTCGGTCGGCGACTCGATTCGGATCGACACGGGTGCGAACCAGGAGGAGAAGGTCATCGCGGCCGTGGGCACCGCTGGCGCAAATGGGTCGGGCTTCACGCTCACCACGCCGCTGACGATCATCCACGCCATCGGCGCGCCGGTTGTCAACCTCACCAACCCCGACACGGGCATCAGCTTCACGCCGGGTCTCTCCGGGCCTCACGCAGCGGGCGCACTCGTCACCGGATCGGGCAACAACATCGCCGCCTCCGACCCCACCGCCGGTGCCGCCGTCACGCCGCGCATGATCGCTCGGCTGGAGATCACCTACACCAACGGCTCCAGCGACGTGATCGTCTCGGACCGCTCGTGGCGGACGGCATTCGGTGCCTACGTGACCGACGCCTGGTACGCCGGCTCGGACTACGACGCCCGGCGCGAACCGATCGGCTGGGACGAGCCTCACTCCGACCTCTCGCCAACGGCGCCGCGCCGAGACGGCTCCGCGGTCGACTGGGTCGACGCCGGCCTCGCTCCTCCGCCCAACCTGGCGACGAAGCTCGTGGCCCGCGACGCGCCACCCGTGCGGATCGTCGAGCAGTTCGTCCCGCAGAGCGTTACGAACCCGGCACCGGGAACGTACGTCTTCGACTTCGGGCAGAACTTCGCCGGCTGGCCACAACTCAACCTGACCACTCCGGTTCCGGCCGGCACCGTGATCCGGATGTCACCGGCCGAGGGACTGCAGGCCAACGGATCGGGCCTCATCAACCAGGGCTCGCTCGGCCCGGGCGGCCGGGGTACCGACATGTTCAACACCTACACGGCCGCCGGTGGGGGGCGCGAGACGTGGCGTCCCGACTTCCAGTACTTCGGGATGCAGTTCCTCCAGGTCACCGGACTGCCCGACGGCTACCCCGTAACCACGAACCTCATCACCGGATTGAGGTTGATGGGCGACACCCCGGTCGCCGGCTCCGTAACGACGTCGAACGAGCGCGTCAACCGGATCCACCGAATGGCCCGCTACTCGTTCGCCAGCAACACGCTGTCGATCTTCACTGACTGCCCGGGTCGCGAGAAGCAGTCATATCCGGCCGATTACACGATGGTCATGGGCGCCATCGAGCGAAACCACGAGCTGGCGTCCTATCTGCGTGGCCACATGCGTCACTTCGCCGAGGGCCAGTCGATGGCCGACACCTTCATGCGCGGCAACGTCGCCCTGAAGGTGCCGGTCCACGACGTCGGCTTCGCCGGGCAGTTCGGCGACGAGATCAACTGGGGCAACGGGATCATCCTCGTGCCGGCGTTCCTCTACGAGCTGTACGGCGACACCGACACGATGGCGGAGTACTACGACGAGATGGTCCTGTTCCACGACTACATCGTCCGCGAGAAGGCGGGCGCCGGCGCCCTTCCCGACCACGTCGTGAACGCCGCGCTCAGCGACTGGGTCTCGGCCCAGCAGACGTCCGGACAGATCTCCGGCACGTGGGGCTACTTCGTCATGACGGAGAAGCTGGCGATGATGGCCGAGCTGACCGGTCACGGCGAGGACGCCGCTCGGTACGCCGCGCTGGCGGAGGACATCAAGGCGGCATTCAACGCGCAGTTCTACAACGCGACGGAAAAGCGGTACGCGACCGACGGCGGTAGCGGCGGCACCACGGGTGCCACCCAGGTCGCCCAGGCGCTCGCGCTCGACGCCGACCTCGTGCCGGAGGCCGATCGCCGGGCGGTGCTGGACTATCTCGTCGAGAACATCTACGCCTTCAACCCATCGGGCGACGGCGGACCCCACCTGTCAGGAGGCACGATCGGTCTCGCCCCCACGGTCCGGGCGCTCACCGAAGGTGGCCGTGACGATGTCCTGTGGGACGTGCTCCAGCAGGACGCGCAGCCGAGCTACGGATTCTTCCTGGAGCCAACCGCCACGAACCCCGGCGGGTTCACGACGATCGGGGAGCAGTGGAACCGCGGTTCCTCGCGGAACCACATGATCCTGGCCCAGATCGAGGAGTGGTTCCACGAGGGCCTCGCCGGCATTCGCGAGGCGGAGGGCTCGCTGCAATACCGCGAGCTCGTCATCAAACCACGCCTCGTCGGTGACCTCACGAACGTCAAAGGCAGCTACACGAGTCCACAGGGTCTCATCAGGTCGGAGTGGCGGCTGAGGCGCGGCCGCTTCGACCTGACCGTCGAGGTCCCGGCCAACTCGTCCGCCGAGGTGTGGGTGCCACGCGTGTTCCGGGACGCCGTGGCGACGCCTGAGCGGGCGCAGTTCCTCCGGAACGAGGCTGGGTACGCGGTCTACGCGGTCGGCTCCGGCGTCTACAAGTTCGCCAACGCCGGTCTGCCGATCATCAATTGAGAAGGGCAGCGCCCCTTCGAACCGATCTCGTCGCCCAGCCTCCAGCCTGGTTGGCTGCGTGCGATGACACGACGTTTGTTGGTCACCGGTTCGACAACCGGCTTGGGCCGGGCGGCGGCTGAGGCAGCGCTGGCCGCGGGCCATGAGGTAGTGGTCCATGCGCGTTCGGCGCAGAGAGCCGAGGCTCTGGGCGCACTGGCAGGGATGTCCGCGGAGGTCGTGATCGGCGACTTGGCCGAGCTGGCCGGGATTCGCGCGGTCGCCGAGCAGGCGAACGCGGCAGGTCCGTTCGACGCGGTGATTCACAACGCTGGCATCTATGTCGATGCCGCTCGAACCGCGACGGCTGATGGTCACGCCCGTGTTCTGGCGGTGAACGTGCTGGCGCCGTACATGCTCACCGGCCTGATCGAGCGCCCCAGCCGGCTGATCTATCTGACTAGTGGCATGCATCGGGACGGCGACTCCAGCCTGCGGGACATCGACTGGCTGGAGCGGCGCTGGGACGGCGTGCAGGCGTATTGCGACAGCAAGTTGTTCGTCACGGCGCTGTCGGCGGCGATCGCGCACAGGTGGTCCGATGTGCGGGCGAATGCGGTCGATCCGGGTTGGGTGCCGACGAGGATGGGCGGGCCGAACGCTCCCGATGACCTCACCTTGGGGCACGTGACCCAGGTCTGGCTTGCCGTGAGCGAGGACGGTGACGCGGCGGTCTCCGGTGAGTACTGGCATCATCAGCGAACCGAGCGTCCCGCACCGGCCGTCGAAGATCCTGCGTTCCAGCGACGATTGCTCGACGAACTGGCCCGGATGACTCACGTTGAACTGCATCAATCCTGAACGGAGTGCGCATGCCGCGAGCCATCGCTACGAACACGACGGTTGACCGTGAGGAGCTTCTCGAGTTCATCCGGTCGCGTCACCGCGTGGTGCTGGCGACGACCCGGACCGATGACTCGACACAGCTGTCCCCGGTGACGGCAGGGGTCGACACAGAGGGGCGCGTGGTCGTTGCGAGCTATCCGGAGCGCGCCAAAGTCGTGAACGCTCGGCGCAACCCACTCGGATCCGCGCTGTTCGTGTCCGACGAGTGGAACGGGCCATGGGTGCAGGTCTCGGGCCAGTTCGAAGTGCTCGACGTACCGGGCGCGCTGGAACCACTCGTGGACTATTACCGGTCGATTGCTGGTGAACACCCGGACTGGGACGACTATCGCACTGCGATGGTCGATCAGGGCAAGTGCTTGTTGCGGTTGACCATCGAGTCCTGGGGTCCGATCGCCACGGGAGGCTTTCCAGCGCGGCTGGCGGAGACCTGAGGGAGCATCAGTCGCGTTAGTGCGCCCACTGCCGACGAGCGCTCGTCTGCCAGTGGCGATCTGAGCGAATGGGGAGACTGTCCGAGGACGTGGCGGACGTCATGGGCCCTCGTCCGCCAGGAGGGGGGCGTGGGCAGGCGGCCGTACAGGGTCGCGCTCGGCCGGACGGAACGGGCACTCGAACCGGTGCTCACCGGCGCCGACGTCGTTGGGTTCACGGTCCGGCAGCTCCACCCGGGCGCGGCTGCCGGGCGGGACGACGACGTCGACCACAAGGCGGTCGGCGGTCCGCTGCCAGTGGACACTCGCGTCGCCGTACGGGGTGCGCAGAGAGGCGCTCGCGTGGGTGAGTCCGCCGCCAGGACGCGGACGGACGAGCATCGTGCGACAACCCGGCTCGGCAGGGGCGAGCCCGGCGACGACCCGTTGCAGGAAGTCGGCGACGGCTCCGAGGGCGTAGTGGTTGAACGAGGTCATCTCACCGACGTTGATCGATCCGTCCGGCATCATGCTGTCCCAGCGCTCCCACACGGTGGTCGCACCCATCGAGACCGGATACAACCAGGACGGGCAGCGCGTCTGCAGCAGAAGGTGGTAGGCGTCGTCGACGTAGGCCCCATCGACCAGGGCGTCGCAGACGAGTGGCGTGCCGACGAAGCCGGTGCCGATGCAGTAGCCCTCCTGGCGCACCAGCTCGACGAGGCGGTCGGCGGCCCGCAGGCGCTGCGCCAACGTCGCCAGCAGGTCGAAGCGCAGCGCCAGCGCATACGCAGTCTGGGCGTCGCTCGCCAGGCGGCCGGAGGGGGTCACGAACTCGCGGTTGAAGGCCCCGACCACCTGGTCGGCGAGTTCCGCATAGCGGGCGCGGTCCTTGTCGTAGCCGAGGACGTCGGCGGCGCGTGCCATCAGCCGCGCGGTGTGAGCGTGGTAGGCGGTGGCGACCAACGCGGCGTCGGTCCGCGCCGCGGCCGGGTCGTCTGCTGGCGCCGCCGGGTCGAGCCAGTCTCCGAACTGGAAGCCCTCGTCCCACAGATGGTCGTCGCCGGCCAGCTCGGCGATCTGGTCGACCCAGGCGCGCATGCTGTCGTACTGCCGCCGGAGCACGTCGAGGTCCCCGAAGCGCTCGTACAGCACCCACGGCACGACGACCGCGGCGTCACCCCATGCCGCCGCCGGCAGGACCGGAAAGAGCAGCTCGACCCACGGAACGTACGCAGGCACCGTGCCCAGCGCGCGCTGCTCGGCGGCGAGATCCTCCAACCACGAGGCGAGGAACCCGCGGCAGTCGTACAGGAACGACGCCGCCGGGGCGAACACCTGGATGTCTCCGGTCCACCCCAGGCGCTCGTCGCGTTGCGGGCAATCGGTCGGGACATCGACGAAGTTGCCGCGCATGCTCCAGCGGATGTTCTCGTGGAGCTGGTTGAGCCCGTCGTGGGAGCAGTCGAAGGTACCGGTCGGCGCCATGTCGCTGTGGCAGACGACCGCTTCGATCGCGTCCATGGTCAGTTCACCCGGCCAGCCGTCGACCTCCACGTAGCGGAACCCGTGGATCGTGAACGTCGGCTCGTACGTCTCGGCGTCTCCACCGGCGAGGACGTACCGGTCGGTCGCAGCCGCCTGGCGCAGCGGCCGGGTCGCCAACTCGCCGTGCTCGAGCACCTCGGCGTGGCGGAGCGTCACCGCTTGTCCGGCCGGCCCGCGCACCGTGATCCGAGTCCGGCCGGCGATGTTCTGCCCGAAGTCCACGATCGTGGCACCGCCCGGCGACGTCTCGATCCCCACCGGGCGGAGCGCCTCGATGCGTCGGACCGGCGGCCCGGCCGGCGCCACCATCAGGTTCGCCGCCGACGGCAGCTCGCTGACATCGATCCACGAGTCGTCGTCGAAGTCGGGGGTCGCCCAGCCTGACTCCTCCAGGCGCGCGTCGTAGGTCTCGCCGTCGTAGAGACTGGCCGTCACGTGTGGGCCGAGCGCAGCCCTCCACCGGCGGTCGGTCGCCACCGTTTCGATCGAGCCGTCCTGGTACTGCAACTCGAGCTGAGCGATCGGGCCGATGGCGGAGCCGTAGACCTCACGGCGCCCACCGCGGAACCCGAGCCGTCCGCGGTACCACCCCTCGGCCGCCGTGAGGCCGAGGACGTTGTCCCCCTCGTGGAGCGCATCGGTCAGCTCGAAGGTCTGGTACCGAAGTCGATGGCCGTAGCTCGTCCAGCCAGGGGCGAGGACATCGTCGCCGATCAGCTCGCCGTTGGTCTCGGCGGTGTACACGCCGAGGGCCGACGCGTAGAGCCGAGCTCGAACGAGGCCAGAGCCGACCGTGAACCGACGGCGGAAGCGAACGGGTCGTTCGGGTGGCTCGCCGGCGAAGGTGGCCGTCACCGGCACGGCCAGCCAGTCCGACGGCTCGAGGAGACCGGTCTCGAGCGTCACGGATTCGCTCCAATCGGACTCCTCGCCGGCCGAGCCCGAAACTCGCACGCGGATCTCCCGCGCGACCCGTGAACGGAGGGGATCGAATGGCCAGGGCACGAGCACGGAGTCGGCCGACCCGATCGTCACGAGGAGCTCCTTGTCGGCCCCGAACGGATCGACTGCGGCGACCGAATATGACGCCTGCTCGAACTGCGGGTGGTCGGTCCGGACGATCCATGACAACCGCGGAGCTCCCGTGCCGATCCCGAGCGTCCGAACGTCGTACTCCGCTCGCAAGTCGCTGACCGTGATCACCATGTTGGTCGTCTACCCCTTCACCGCGCCGCCCGCGAGCCCGGCGACGATCTTGCGGTTGAACAGCATGAACATGATCAGGGGCGGGATGGTGATCAACAGCACGTCCATGAACAGCAGGTGCCACCGGCTGATGAACTGACTCTGGAAGTTGAAGAGTGTCAGCTGAACGGTCGCGTTCTCGGATCCCGGGAGGAAGTACAGGGGGTTGACGAAGTCGTTGTAGATCAAGACCGACCCGATCACGACGACGGTGATGATGACCGGCCGGAGCAACGGGAAGATGACGCGGAAGAACAGTCCGAGACTCGAGCAGCCGTCGATCATCGCCGCCTCGTCGAGTTGGCGCGGAATCGTGGCGACGAAGGCGCGGAACAGGATGATGCTGAGCGGGGCGAAGAGGGCGACCTCCACCAGCACCATTCCCCAGAGCGTGTCGTAGAGGTGCGCTTCCTGCAGCACGTAGATCGTCGGGACCACGGCCAGCGGGATGATCAGTCCGACAAGCACCATCGCGTTGACGAAGGTGGCCATCCGGTCGCGGCGCCGTTCGAGCACGAAGCCGGCCATCGAGCAGAACACGACGAGGAGCGCCACGGACGCGGCGGTCAGGATGAAGCTGTTCTTCATCGCCGTGACGAAGAGGTAGTTGCGGGCGGACACGACGTCGGCGATGTTCCCCCAGACGTGCCACGAGGTCGGCCACGAGAAGTCGAGTCGGGCCGCCTCGGCGCGGTCCTTGACCGCGGTGATGATGATGAAGGCGAACGGGACGACGAAGATGACGACCGCGACGATGAGCGCGACCGCGTCCACCCAGTAGCGGCGCACGATCCTCATGACTTCAGCTCCCGGCGCCGGAGGAACCAGTTGAGCGGGAACACGAGCAGTGTGACGAGGATGAAGAGGATCACGTTGCCGGCGGTGGACAGGCCGTAGAAGCCGGCCTGGTACTGCTTGAAGATCGTCGACGTGAGGACATCCGTGGTGAACCCCGGACCGCCGCCGGTCATCGTCCAGATCAGCTCGAACCTCCGCAAGCCGCCGATCAACGAGAGCAGGATCACGGTGAACGTCGCCGGCTTGCTCAACGGCAGGGTGACGTACCGGAACCGGGCCCACGCGCCGCCACCGTCGACTGCCACGGACTCGTTGAGCTCGGGTGGGATCGAGAGGATCCCGGCGATGAAGATCACCATCGCCAGACCGACCCCCTGCCAGACGTCGACGAAGGCGACCGACATCAGGGCGATCTGCGGGTCGGTCAGCCACTTCGGTCCGGCGACGCCGATGACCTCGATCGTCTTGTTGATCAGGCCGTCGGTGGGGTGCATCAGCACTTGGAACGTGATGCCGACCGCCACCGTGCTGACGAGCACGGGGAAGAACACGATCGAACGCAGGGTTCCCTTCAACCTGATGCGCGACGTCACCAGTACGCCGAGGGCCATCCCGAGCACCACCTTCGCGCCGCTGGTGACGACGGCGTAGATCAGGGTGTTGCGAAGACCGTTGGTGAGCGCCGGTTCACGGAAGAACTGGCGGAAGTTGTCGAGTCCGACGAACTCCCAGTCGAACAGTGTCCACCGCGTGAACGAGTAGAAGAACGCCATCCCCGTCGGGACGATGAAGACGAACAGGAACACGATCCCCACCGGCAGATAGAACCAGTACGGGTACATCGACCGGTGGCGCACGGCACCGCCGCGCACGCGTGGCACCTTCGCAGGCGTCGGGTGGGTCGGATCCGCTGGACCCGACCCACCCCCGAGTGCGCCGTCAGAGGTCCTGACAGCGACGGTCACTGCTCAGCTCACCAGCCTTCGAGACCGAGTTGCTGCGCCTGCTTCTCGACGTCTTCGTCGTAGAGCGCGGCGGCATCAGCGGCGTCGCGCAGGCCGGAGCCGACCTCGACGGTGAGGTGCTCGAGATTGGGGCCCTTGATCGGCGACAGGAACTCGAGGGCGGGAGTGACCTTGCCGGACTCGATGTAGGCCTCGACGTCCTTCACCGCGGGGAGGACGTCATCCGGGAGGGTGGCTCCCTCGATGAGGTATGGGCCGGCCGGAGCCGCGGCCGCGGTCTGAGCCTCGGTGCCTTCCACCGATGCGACGAAGGCGAGGAACTCCTTCGCCTCTTCGGGGTGGTCAGTGGTTGCCGCGATGTACACCCCGCCGGGCATCCACAGCGTCATCCCGTTGGTCTCGGCATCGGGGCCTGGCTGGGCAAAGAAGCCGATGTCCTGCGCCTTCTCGGCATCGAGCGCCGCCAGGGCGGGCAGGGCGAACGTGAGCATCGGGTACTGCGCGACTTCGCGGTCGAGCAGCATCGCCTGGGCGTCCTCGAACGTCGCCGACCCGTAGTCCTCGTTCCACCAGCCCTTGTCGGAGGCCTCCTGCAGGCGTTCGAAGCTGGTGAGCGCGGCCGGGGTCGTGGCGTACTTCGCCTGGTTGGCGGTGTACTCCTCGGCGAAGTTGGGCTCGGCCTGGGCGACGTTGTGGTAGTCGGCGAGGACGAACAGCTGTGAGGTCCACGTGTCGCCGAACGAGGCGCCGACCGGCGTGATGCCGGCCTCCTTGAGCGCATCGTTGTTGGCCGCGAACTCCTCCCACGTGAGCGGAACCTCAAGTCCCTGCTCCTCGAAGATCGCGCGGTTGTAGAGGATGCCGCCGCCGATGCCGGTGCCGAACGGCACGCCGAAGACCTTCCCGTTCTGGGTCACGGTCGGGATGAACGCGTCGACCACGTCGTCGAGCATCGGATCACCCGTGATCTCGACCATCGACTCCTCGGGATTGAGCGCCTGCATCAGCGACCCCGAGTTGTAGATGAACACGTCGCTCATCTCACCCGTGGAGAGGCGCGTCTTGACGATGTTGTCGCCGTCGGCGCCACCGGGGCGAGTCTCGATGTCGAACGTAATGTTCGGGTGCAGCGCGGTGAACGCCTCCGTGAGCCCAGCGGTCAAGAGCGCGGTGGTTTCGGTGTCGTCGACCAGCAGCGACAGCGTCACTTCCTCGCCGTCGTCAGCGCCGTCGTCGGCGCCGTCATCCGGCTCGGTACCGGCGCCCGTTCCGGTCGGAGCGGCAGCGTCATCATCGTCATCGCCGCCGCACGCGGCGAGCAGTAGCGCCAGGCTGCCGACCACCGCGACCGCATGCCTGAGCCTGAACTTCCTCATGTCCCCGAACCCCCATTTCCACGTTCCATCGCTGTGAAACGTTTCAAGCAATAACCGTAATCCGCTGATTCAGAACCTGTCAACGGGCCGTCATCCGCCAGTGAACGCCTCTTGAATCGTTCGCGCTCAGGCGCCCCAACCAGCTTGGGCGCCGCCGACGCGCTCGGCGCACACACGCGCGTAGTAGCCGGACCGGTGGTAGGCGGCGAGCGGGTCGGGATCGAGGCCGTGCTCGGCGCGGAGTTCGGCGAGCAACGGCCGGACGTCGGTGTTGTAGGCGTCCATGAACACGGCGTTGGCGCCCAGCACGTCACCGGCGGCCTGCGCCTGCCCCAGCTTCTCGGCATCGAGGAGCAACGCCTTCGCCGTGGCCTCCTGGACGTTCATCACTGATCGGATCTGGCCGGCGATCTTGGGCTCGATGTTGTGGCACTGGTCGAGCATGAACGCCACGCCGGTCGCCGGATCCAGGCCGTGGCCGCGCCGCACCTCCCACATGATCCGGTAGAGCTGGAACGGGTCGGCGGCTCCGACCATGAGGTCATCGTCGGCGTAGAACCGGGAGTTGAAGTCGAAGCCGCCGAGCTTCCCGAGCCGCAGCAGCATCGCCACGATGAACTCGATGTTGGTTCCGGGCGCGTGGTGGCCGGTGTCGAGCACCACCTTCGCCTTCGGCCCGAGCTCGACGCAGTGGGCGTACGAGGTGCCCCAGTCGGGAACGTCCATCGTGTAGAAGGACGGCTCGAACAACTTGTACTCGAGCAGCATCCGCTGATCGTCGCCCAGTCGGGCATACACCTCGGCCAGCGCCTCGGCCAGCCGCTCCTGCCGGGCGGCGATGTCGTCCTGGCCCGGATAGTTCGTCCCGTCGGCGAACCACAGTTTCAGGTCGCGTGACCCGGTGACGTCCATGATGTCGACGCACTCGAGCAGGTGATCAGTCGCCTTTCGGCGCACCCGGGCGTCCGGATTGCAGACCGAGCCCAACATGTAGTCGTCGTCCTGGAAGACGTTGGCGTTGATCGTGCCGATCCGCACGCCGAGGTCGGCGGCATGCTTCGCCAGCCGGTCGTAGTCGTCGACGCGATCCCACGGGATGTGCAGGGCCACGCTCGGCGCGCTGCCGGTGAAGGCGTGCACCTGGGCCGCGTCGGCCACCTTCTCGAAGGGGTCACGCGGCACCCCTTGCTGGGAGAAGACCTTGAACCGGGTGCCGGAGTTCCCGAACGCCCACGACGGCAGCTCGATGTTGAGGTCGTTGAGGCCCTCGGCGACCCGCTGTTCGCTCGTCATCTCATTCCTTTCCTGTTCACGGGAGATGAAAACCTCTCTCATCGATGCGGACGGCGAAGCGGCTGGCGCCGCCGTGCCGAACCGGGTCTTCGCCAGTGAATGGCGCGATCGCCTTCTCGATTCATCGGAGATGAAACACCTCCTCTAGTGGACGCATCTGCTGGTCGGCCGGCGCGTCGCCGGTCGCGAAGTAGGGCGCCATCAGTGCCTGCCACCGGTCGTTGACGGGCTCATCCTGCATCGCCGCGACGGCGGTGGCGAGCGTGCCCGGCGTCTCGAAGTAGCCGAACAGCACGCCGTCGCCGTCGAGGAACAGTGAGTAGTTGTGCCAACCGCACCGCTGCAGCGCCTCGCGCATCTCGGGCCAGACCGCGGCGTGGTGGGCGCGGTACTCGTCGATCAGCTCGGGGCGGACCTGGAGGCGGAAGGCGACCCGGTTCACGGTCTGTCCCATCTGGGCGCGCAGAGTCCCGGGATCCGAGACCGTGCGCGCCCAGAAGCAGCAATGAGACGCTCCGCGCCCAGATGAAAGGCGGGCGTCGTCATCCTTCGGCGACGTTGCTCTCGTCGTACACGCTGAACGGGCCCATCACGATCCGCAAGCCGTTCTCCCGGGTGGGGTCCTTCTCGATCGTGTAGTCACCCATCCGGCCGGCGGTGAACGTCGCCCCCTCCTCGGGCTCGAACGCTCCGGTCGCGATGCCGTAGGTGGCCTGGAAGGCGAGGTAGCCCAGGTCGACGAAGCTCCACAGGGCGAACTCCGGCGCGCATCCGTTCTCCGTGTAGGACTGCATCTCGCTCGGCAGGCCGAGGCCGGAGACCTTGACGTCCTCGCACAGGCCTTCGTCCTGCATCGCCTTGGCGGCGGCGGCGATCCCGACCGTGGTCGGCGCCATGATCAGCCCGAGGTCGGGGTGCTCGTCGATGAGGGCGAGCGCCTGGTTGTACGACTCGTCGGACTCGTCGTTTCCGTAGACGGTGTCGACGAGCTCGATCGACGCGTACTCAGGCCCGGCGAGCACCTCCTCGAAGGCGGCGATCCAGGCGTTCTGGTTGGCCGCCTCCGGCGTGGCCGAGAGGATCGCCAGCTGACCGCCCTCGTCGCCGAGGATGTTCACCGCCATGTCGGCCATCACCTGACCGGTCTCGTCGAAGTCGACCTGGGCGACGAACAGGCTCTCGCCGGCCCCGGACGGGATCGGCGAGTCCCACGCGACGACGGTGATTCCGTCGTCGGCCGCCGCCTGGACGGCGGGGTCGAGCTGATCGCCCGCATTGTTCGAGACCATGATCGCGTCGACGCCCTGGGTCGTCGCATTGGTCATGAACTCGATCTGACCAGTCGTGTCGCCACACGACGCCGGGCCGACGAACTCGGGGTTGGCGACGCCGAGCTCGGCCGCCGCCTCCTGCGCCCCTTCGTTCGCCTGGTCGAACACGACGTTCCCGGTGCACTTGGGCAGCAGCACGCTGGTGAAGTCACCGCCGCCGGGTGCGGCCGTGCCGCCCGTGTCGGCGGGCGCTTCCGTGCCGGCTGGTGCCGACGTGCCCGGCGCCTCGGTACCCGCCGGTGCCGACGTCGCCGCCGGCGCCTCGGTACCCGCGGGAGCCTCGGTGCCGGTATCGGCGGTGCCGTCGTCGTCGTCGTCACCGCAGGCGGCGGCGAGCAATCCGAACGCCGCGACCAGCGCAATGGACTTGCTGAGCTTCATGGGTCTCCTCCCCGTGGTGGTGGTCAGGTTGTTGGTCGATCCGTTCATCCGCCGGCTGCTCCTGTCGGCTGTGGCCTCGTCGGCACGCCGACGACGGTCGGAGCTCCCGGCGCCCGGCTCCGGCTGGTGATCCGGTCGATGACGTTCTGAGCGATGACCGAGCCGATGAGGATCGCCCCGATCACGCCGGTCTGGGTGTTGCCGCCGACGTTCGCCAGGCCGAACCCGTTGCGCAGGTTGAGCACGATCAGCACGGCGAGCAGCACGCCGCTCATCCGTCCGGACCCGCCGAAGATGCTCACCCCGCCGAGCAGGACGATGGTGATGATCTCCAGCTCGTACCCGCTCGCCATGTCGCCGCGGACCGTGCCCAGGCGGGCGGCGAAGAGGATCCCGGCGACACCGGCGACGAGCGAGGAGGCGATGAACAGGGCGAGCCGGGTGCGGACGACGTCGACGCCCGAGTAGCGGGCGACCTCGGCGTTGTCGCCGATGACGTACAGCACGCGACCGGCGGCCGATCGCTGCAGGATCACCCATCCGATGGCGAAGAGCACGAAGAACAGCACCACCGCGACCGGCAGCGGACCGATCAGATCCTCCTGGCCCAGGCGGTCGAACCAGCGCGGGAAGTCGCCGATCGAGCGGTCCTCCACGAGCACCCGTGCCGCTCCCCGCCAGCCGATCAACCCGGCGAGGGTCACGACGAGCGACGGCAGGCCCAGCTTGGCCACGCACCACCCGTTGACCAGCCCCGCCACGGCGGCCGCGGCGAGCGCGGCGACGATGGCGACGACCATCGGCGCCCCGTGCTCGTGCACCGTCGCTGCCACGCTCGCCGACCACGCCATCACCGAGGCGACCGAGAGATCGATCTCCCCGCCGACGATCACGAACGTCATCGCGATCACGACGATGACCTTCTCGATGTGGAGCTGGAAGAGGTTGACGAAGTTGTCGACCCCGAGGTAGCCGGTCGACTGGGTCAGGTTGAAGACGATGGTCGCCAGCAGGATCACGCCGAGGACCAGCTCCCAGGTGTAGCGGCGCGCCCAGCTAGCCATGCTCGGTCCCTCCGACCGCGTCGACCCCGTGGCGGCCCGCCCGGCCGCGGAGCCGGCGCCCGAGACTCACGTCCAGCAGCACCGCGAACAGCAGCAGCGCACCGAGGATGGCGTCGCGCCAGAACTCACTGATCTGCGGCACCCGGGCGAGGCTCTGGTCGAGCAGCCCGATCAGCACCGCCCCGAGGAACGCACCCATCACCGTTCCCGAACCGCCGAGCGTGCTCACGCCGCCGACGACGGCGGCGGCGATCGCGGCCAGCTCGAGGCCGGCGCCCGCGGTGACGTTGATCGTCCCGAACCGACCGACGTAGAGGAATCCGGCGAACCCGGCGAGGGCACCGCACGCGACGAACGCGGCGATCTGGATGCGCCGGTCGCGGAGGCCGGCCTGACGGGCCGCCTCCGGGTTCGATCCGAGGGCGTAGAGATGGCGGCCGGCGCGCACGTACTGCAGCACGAGGTGGAGGACGACGGCGATCATCAGGGCCAGCCCGAACATCGTCCGCACCTGGTACTGGCCGATCGTGAACAGCGTGCTGCGGGGTAGATCGACGATCCACGTCGGGAGGTCGCCGGTGGGGATCGTCTCGCCGCCGGCGTGCCCGGTCAGCACGCTGCGGTAGATCGACAAGGTCCCGAGCGTGACGATGATCGACGGGACCCTGGCGACGGCGACGAGCACGCCGTTGATCAGCCCGAGGAGCGCACCGACACCGACGGCGAACGCGATCGCGACGAGTGCAGGCATGCCGTTGTGGTCGGCGAGCAGCTCGGCGGTCAGGAATGCGGCGACCCCGACGGTCGAGCCGACGGACAGGTCGATGTTGCGGGTGACGATCACGAGGGTCTCGCCGGCGGCGAGGACGGCGGTGATCGACACCGCGATGAGCAGGCGTCCCACGAACCGCGAACTGAGGTAGTCGTCCACGACGACGCTGAACAGCAGGACGGCGAGCACCAGGACGCCGAGCAGGGTGAGCCCCTTCAGTCGCTCCGGCTGGAGGCGCGATCGGCGAACCGGTCGCTCGCCGGCGAGGACGACGACCTCTTCCTCGACGATCACGTGATCCCCACCGCGGCGGTCATGATGCGCTCCTGCTCGAGCTCGGTCCCGGCGAAGATCCCCATCTGCCGGCCCTCTCGCATCACGAGCACCCGGTCGCTCATGGCGAGGACCTCGGGGAGATCGGACGAGATCAGGATCACCGCCACGCCCGCCCCGGCGAGCTCGCCGATGAGCTCGTGGACGTCAGCTTTGGTGCCGACGTCGATGCCCCGGGTGGGCTCGTCGAAGATCATCACGCTCGGCTTCGTTTCGAGCCACTTGGCGAGCATCACCTTCTGCTGGTTGCCGCCGGAGAGGTTGCCGACGGGCGTGAGCAGCGAGGGGCTCGCGATCCGCAGCCGCTGCCGATACACGTCGGCGGCTCGGCGTTCGGCGGTGCGATCGACGAGGCGCCAGCGGGAGACGAACTTGCGCAGGCCCGGGAGGGTGATGTTCGCCGTCACCGACTGTGGCAGCGAGAGCCCGAGCCGGCGACGATCCTCGGACACGTAGGCGATGCCGCGCGCCATCGCGTCGCGAGGGGTGCGGATGTCGACCGCCTGACCGTCGCGGCGGATGATCCCGGTGTCGGCGGGTCGCACACCGAACAGCGCCTCGGCCACCTCGGTCCGACCGGAGCCGACGAGCCCGGCGAACCCGAGCACCTCACCGGACCGGACCTCGAAGCTGATCCCCTCGAACGCAGCCTCCCTGCTGAGCGACTCGACGCTGAGCGCGACCTCGCCGGGTTCATGGGCGACGCGACGGAAGAAGTCGGACAGCTCCCGTCCGACCATGTCCCTGATGAGGGAGACCTCGGTCACCTCGGTGACCGGCTTGGTCGAGATGTGCCGGCCGTCGCGGAGCACGGTGATGCGGCTGCTGAGCTCGAACACCTCGTCGAGCCGGTGGCTGACGAACAGGATCGCCACACCCGACGCCGCCAGCCGGCGCACCTGGCGGAACAGCCGGTCCACCTCGTGCGCCGACAGGGCGGCGGTGGGCTCGTCCATGATGAGGACGCGAACCCGGCGGGACATCGCTTTGGCGATCTCGACCGCCTGCTGGCCGGCAACGGTCAGCTGCGACGCGACAGTCCGAGGATCGACGTCGACCTCGAGCTGGCCGAGGATGTCCCGGGCTCGAGCGTGCATGTCCCGCCAGTGCACGAGCCGGCCCCCGTCCGCCTGGCCCATGAAGATGTTCTCCGAGACGGTCAGGTCCGGGAACACGAGCGGCTCCTGGTAGATGCAGGCGATCCCGAGCGCCTGAGCGTCGGCCGGGCTGCGCAGATCGACCGGCTCGCCGTCGGCGGCCAGGTGGCCGGCGTCCGGCCGGTAGAGCCCGGCCATCAGCTTGATCAGCGTCGACTTGCCGGCGCCGTTCTCCCCCACCAGGGCATGGATCTCACCGGGGACCAGGTCGAGCGAGACGCCGTGCAGGGCGAGGGTCGGGCCGAAGCTCTTGGCGACGTCGACGACGGACAAGACGGGGCGCGCAGCAGGCGTCATGACTGGCGCGTCTTCCCGGTCCGGCACCTTCCCCCCGTTCGCCCCCGGCTCGTGCCGAGAGTTGAATCGTTTCAGCGACCGTACCGAGTCCAGGCGGCGCGGTCAAGGGGCGGTTGGCAGGGAGTCCGCCGACGCACCGAGCGGCCGGTGCTGAAACGCTTCAGTCCGGTCGCTGCCGACGTCAACGAGGTTCAGGTCGTCCCGTGTTCTCCCTCAGCGTGGCGAGCTGTGATTCCGAGCCACCGGCGACCAGTGTCTCGACGAGCTGTACGAGGTCGACGCGCAGTCCTGCCGCCAGGCCCTGTTCGGCCGCAGCCGGGCTGACCTGATACAGCGCCAGAATGCCGTCGACCTCGTCATGAAGCGGCGGCGTGCCCTCCGCAGCGAGCACCGCGCCGAGCAGGGCGAGCCCTTGATGCTGGCTCCCCTCGGCGATCGCGAGTTGAGCGAGCACGATGAGTGCGAAGGCCCAATCGGCGGGAGCACGTTGCCGCCACGCGATCCGCAGTGCTTCGTGGATGCTCCTCGTCGCCTCGGCGATCTGACCGGCCTCGGTCTCGGCCTGAGCGAGGTTGGCCAGAGAGGAACCGTACGAGAGGCCGATCGTCCGCCGACGATCTCGGCATGTCCGATAGCGCTCGAGGACGATCTCGTAGTCGCCGTCCCGACGGGCCCGAAGATGCGCTTGCACGGCCTCGTTGTCGAGGAACCGCACCTCATTCGTGGTGTCGCCGATGCGACGCGCCAGCGCGAGTCCGTCGCTGAACCATCGCTCGGCCTCGCCCAGACGACCGGTGAGATGACAGTAGACACCCATGTTGTTGATCGCTCTCAGCTCGCCACTCGGGTCGTCGAGGCTTCGCCAGGTCCGCAACGCCCGAACAGAAACCTCGAGTCCCCGCTCGTGATCGGCCGCTGGACCGTCGCGGAGGAGGATCGCTTCCGCCGAGAGGAAGAGCCCCAGGATTCGCTCGCCATGCGTCTCGGCGAGCGGCCGAGCGCGTTCGAGCAATCCGTAAGCCCGGGCCCACGCTCCCCGAATCGCCGACCAGTAGAGGTCGCCGATCAGAGCCTGGGCGACGAGCGTCTCGTCGCCGAGCGAACGTCCGTCGGCTTCAGCAGTGGCGAACGCGACGCTGGCGTCGTCGTAGCGCCCGAGCACGGAGTACGCGTGGCCGAGCTCGATGCGAGTCGTCGTGGCTTCAGGGCCGCGCCCGTTCCCTCGGGACTCGCGCAGATCGAGCGACCGTTCGTACGCGCGCGCCGCCGCGTCGAGGGCGCCGGTCGACGTCGCGTTGTTGGCCGCGCGGTCGAACAGCTCCGCCGCCCGGTCGAGCTCGCCGGCGCGTGACAAGTGTTCCGCGATGAGCCCGGCATGCTCGCTGAGCCGCTTCCCGGCGCGGCCTTCGAGCCACGTGGCCGCCGTGCCGTGCAGTCGCTCGCGGTCACGCAGGAGAACGGTCTCGTAGGTGGCGTCGCGGATGAGGGCATGTCTGAACGAGTACTCGTCGCACCCGATGAACACGGAGCGGTCGTGGTGCGTCACCAGATCACGACCGCGCACGGTCTGCAGCGTCGGCGTCACCCGGGCGCGATCGATCTTCGTCGAGCCGGTGAAGCTGAGCAGCGTCGCAACGGCGTCGTCCCAGAACGTGCGCCCGATGACCGACGCGTGCTGCAACGCCATCCGCTCATCGGTCTCGAGTCCGTCGAGTCGAGCCTGCATCACCCCGGCAAGCGTGGAAGGCACGGAGACTCGATCCAGGCGCTCGAGGTCCACCCGCCACGATGCATCGTCCACGATCACGATCACCGCATCATCGATGAGCATCTTGACCAGCTCTTCGGCGTGGAACGGGTTGCCGCTCGCCCGCTCGACGATCAGATCGACGAGCTGCTCGGGGACCTCCGGGACGAGCTGCAGGATCTCGCCCACGAGCGCGCGCCCCTCCTCAGCGGCGAGCGGCTGCAACGTCACGGAGATGGAACGGCCGGGACCCGAGCCCCACTCCGGTCGTCGCCCGAGGAAGTCGGGCCGCGTCGCGCACACGACCATCGTGGGCGACTCGTCCAAGGTCTCGACGAGATGGGTCACGGTGTCGAGTGAGTCGGCGTCCGCCCAGTGCACGTCTTCGAGCAGCATCACCACCGGGGATCGATCGACGAGCCAGGTGAGGTGCCGAACGAGATGCGCTTGGGCCGTGCTGCTGAACTCGGAACTGCCGGCCAGATCCCGCACCGCCTCGCTGTCAACAAGGTCGAATCCGAGCCAGTGCCCGGCGACGTCCGCCTCCCGCCAGGTCAGTGGCTGCAGACCAGAACGTAGCTTGGCCGCGACCTCCCCCGGCTCGTCGTCGATGTAGATCTCGAACCGGTCGGCGAACACCTCGCGCATCAAGCTGCGCGGCACCGCCTGCAGGTCAGGGACCGATCGTCCCTTCAGGTAGTAGACGGATTCAGGGCGAAGCTCCAGCCAGTTGGCGAACTCGTCGAGCAATCGAGACTTCCCGGCGCCCGCTTCCCCGATCACCGTGACGATGCGGGAGCGCCCGGTGGCGAGCATCTCGAGGTACTCGCGCTCCAGCGCGGCCACTTCTGCGCCGCGCCCAACCATGCGGGTGTCGACACCCTCGACGCCCCGCGACGCCATCCGAAACGCCCGAGGCTTGGCTCGTTTCACCAGGTAGGTCCGCAGCGGCGCCGACTTCCCCTTCACGGTGATCGACTTCATCGGCTGCACGTCGAACAGACCACGCACGTGGCGATAGGTGTCGTGGGAGATCAACACGCCGCCCTCCGGAGCGACGTGCTCGATCCGACTCGCCACGTTGACCGCATCGCCGGTCACGCTGAGCTCTCCGGAGGTGCCGACCCGTCCGAACACCACCGGGCCGGTGTTGACACCGATGCGCCCGTCGAGCTCGAACCCGCGGGAGGCTCGGAACGCGGCGAACGCCTCGCGAACGTCCAGTGCCGCTCTCACCGCGCGCTCCGCGTCGTCCTCCCGTGCCGCGTCGACCCCCCACACGCCCATCACGGCGTCGCCGATGTGCTTGTCGACGCGGCCGCTGTGGCGGCGGATGGCGCCGTCCACTTGCTCCCACAAGTCGTTCATCAGGGAGGCCACGACCTCGGCATCCAGTTGCTCCGACATCGCCGTGAAGCCCGCCACGTCGGCGAACAGCACCGACACCAAGCGGCGCCGTGCCACCGGTCCCGGCCGGACGGATTGCACCTCCGCCGACGCATCCAGTTGGGCGCGCAACGCAGCCACCGCCGCGTCCACGATGTCGTCCGGCACGGTCCCGCGCAGCTGCTCCTGCGCCGCGATTGCCCGCACGAGATGGTCCCGATCCACAGTCACGCCCACACCCAGAAGAGGTCGGACTCGACGCTAGCTCCACCGGTCGAGCGTCCGGGTCCGGGATCCTCCTAGCACTCAGGAGCGGCTCGGTGACGCCAGGAACTCGCTCACCAACGACAGCGTCTGTTCTGGCTGTTCGAGCTGCGGTATGTGCCCGCACTCATCAAGGATCTCCACTCGGCTGTCCTCGATCAATCTTGCGAACTCGGATGCGTAAACCACCGGGGCCAGTGCATCCTGCTTCCCCCACACGACGAGCGTCGGTGCGACGATCCTGTGGATGCGCTTGGCGAGGCCCTTGTCGGGAATCGGCCAGACGAACTTCGCCGTGCAACCCGTCGCCCACGTCAGCCCGACGACCACGGCGATGGCGGCATCGGGATCCTCGGGTGGCGTGAAGATGGCCCGCGCCGCGTCGCAGTCAGGGTCGTGGAAGAGCAGTGCCGGGAGCTGGTCGGGCGCAGCGGCGACCCAGTTGGCGACGGGGTGCTCGTCGAGCCACAGACCGATCGGATCGAGAAGTACTAGCCGGCTGAGCAGCGATGGGGAGTGGGCGGCCAGCTCGCAGGCGAGCATGCCACCGAACGATTGACCGACGACGGGCGGGCGATCGAGGTTCAGCGCGCTGATCGTCTCCTCGTAGACCAGGACGAGATCCCACAAATCGGCGACTTCACGGATCGCCTCGTTCATGTGGGGCACGGTGCCCGGCACGAGTGGCGCGTAGATGGTGAAGTCGGCGGAGAGTCGCTCCAGGAAGGGGTCCCAGATCATCCCGCCCACGGCGTGCAGGTACACCAAGGGTGGACCCTTCCCGGCGATCTGCACGGTCATGTCGAGCCGCGAACCCCACACCGGGACCACTCGTTCCGTGATGTTCATGTCAACGGCTGCGTTCTCCCGTCTCGACCGGGTCCGGTAGTCCGGCTGGCCACCATCGGTTCTCCCAGTCCTCGTCGGTCCACAGGCGCTGGAGGTGCGGGAGCACCTGCTCAGCGAAGAGGTGGATGTTCTTCATCGTGAGGTCGTGCGGCATGCCGCCCATCTGGAGCATGACCAGCAGGTTCCCGATGCGGAACTCCTGAGCGAACTGCAAGATCTGCTCGCGCACCGTGGCCGGACTTCCGGCGATGACGGACCGGGCCTCAGCGTCGGTCCGAACCAACCCAGGTAGACGAACGCGTAGCCCTCGTCGATCGTCCATTGCATCGTCCCCGGCGATCCCGAACCCGGGACCCAAACTGGTGGGTGGGGCTTCTGCAGCGGACGTGGCCAGGAGTTGACCAGCGAGTACTGGGAGAAGCGGCCGTTCCACGTGAACGGCTCCTCCGCCGTCCACGAGCGGAACATCAGCTCGACTGCTTCCTCGTAGCGCTCGCGCGTGTCGACCGTCGGAATCCCGTTGTTGAGGTTGGCGTCGTAGCTCAGGCCAACCGGTAAGCCCGCCACGAGCCGGCCCCCGCTCAAGCAGTCGAGCATCGCGTACTCCTCGGCGATGCGCAGCGGCTCACGGGTCTTGCCGAGTGAGCGACCCAGCACGATCAACGCTGTCGTTGGGCGTTCGGTCCGGATCGCGTTCGCCAACACTGCGGCCGGCAGGTTGGGATTCGGCATCATGTCGTACGACGTCTGTCCGTGCTCCGTGACCGAGACCCCGTCGAAACCGGCGCGCATCGCGGCGAGTACCTCGTCCATGAACCAGCGGTAGGAGTCGAACATCCGCTCGGGCTCGACGAGGTCGGCGTACGGCGTCGACACCACTGACGAGATGCCCTGATTCTCGAACCCTTCTGGCAGGAACCGATACGGCACCTGCTGGAACAGGCTCACCTTCATGACTCGTGACCTCCCCCGAGGACTCGGGCCCTAGCGCGTGCTTCTCGGCCGCACGAGTGATTGGACTCCGAGCGACAGTAGTCGAACGACTCGATGTGCCTGCCGGGGACGTCGTCCTCGTTCAGAAGGGGTCGTTGGCATCGCCCGCGGTCAGCCGGCGTAGCGACGCAGACCCTCGAGATCGCAGATCGTGATCTTGCGCGGGGCGGTCGAGATGAGCCCCCGCGCTCGCATCGTCCCGAGGGCGCGGACGACCGACTCGCGCGACGTGGCGATCATCGTGGCGAGCTCGTGCTGGGTCAGCGGTATGTCGAGATCGACCGGGTGGCGCCCGTCCGGGTCCTTGCGCTCGACGATCTCGACGAAGAGACGGCTCAGGCGGTGCGCCGTGTCGAGTGATCCCGAGTCGACTCGTCTCCGGTCAGCAGCGCGCAGCCGGTCGATGATCACCCGCAGGAGTGCTCGCACGGCGCCCGGACGGGTCTCGAGGAAGACGCGGAACTCGTTGCCGGTGAGAATCCGGCACTCGACAGGATCGAGGGCGATCGCGCTGGCTGTACGCGGGCGGCCGTCGTTATCGAGGGCCTCGAATTCGCCGACGAGGTCTCCCGGACCGAGCACGGACAGCACGATCTCCTCGCCATCGACCGTGCCAACGGTGACCTTCACTCGGCCCCGCACGAGCAGAAAGGCAACGTCATTGTGGTCGCCTTGAATGACCAGCGGCGCACCTCGCCGGTATCCGCGCCGGTGCCCGAGACTCATCAGGACGATGCGATCTGCGGCGTCGAGGGTCGAGAGAAACGCACCGGGGGACGTCGTTGGCGGGCTATTTGCCATCGCAGCCCGGAGCGGCGGCATCGCCGGCGGTGATCCGGCGCCGAGCGATCGGGGTCGGAGCGGCGGCATCGCCGGCGGTGATCCGGCGCCGAGCGATCGGGGTCGGAGCGGCGGCGGGGTCGTACCGGTCTGGCGCGACAAGATCCTGCGTGGGCAGGACGACCATGGCGCCCCACTGTGGACGCCGACCGCCGAGGTGTCAACGCTGCGCTGCGGCAAATGGCGCATGCGGGATGCGGCGTTTGCGGCGGTGGAACGCGCGGTCGACGCGCATGCTTGAGACCTCGCTGTGCTTCGTCGTCAACGTGCTCGAATTCGAGGATCTCGAGAACGTGATCCTGGTTGGCCGGACTGACCTGCGGTGGGGTTGACCTGATGCGGACGATCGGCGAGTCGGTCAGCGCCAGCGCGGCCCCAGCGTCGCAGCCGCTCGTCGCCATCGGTGCGATGATCGTGCTGGCCGCGCTCGACCTCGCCGGGGCGATGCTGGCCAAGCACTGGTCCGATCACCGTTCGCTGCTCAGCCTCGCCGGTGGGATCCTCGTGTTCAGCCTGCTCTTCGTGGCGTACGGGTCGAGCCTTGCCTACGCCGACCTGGCGACGGTCACGTTCGGCTGGATCGTGATGCTTCAGGTCGGTGTCGTCTTCCTGCAGCGGGTGGAGGAACGCGCCCCGATCGGCATCGACCGCGCCGCCGCGATGGCGGTGATGCTGGCTCTCCAGGCCTATCTGCTGCTCGCGCCGCGCCGCGCCTGAGGATCCAGGGACGCGCTCGGCGACGTGTCAATCGTCGGGTGAGGCAAATGACGCACGCCCGATGGAGCGTTTGCTGCGGAACCGCAGATGGCACCGGCGCATGGTTGAAGCCCTCGCTGACGTCCGTCGGCAGACGGGAGGAGACGGAGATGAGTAGGCGCTCTCGAATCAGGCCGATGGTCGGTGTGTTCATCGCGCTCCTGGTCGTGCCGGCGTGCGCCCGAGATGACGACGCGGTCGCGCCGCCGCCTGTCGGAACGGATGTCACGCCCGCCGATGTCGCCCGATACGCGACCGAGCACGGTCTGTCCGGGCTCTCGCCGGCGAGCCTCGCCGCGACACCGGAGGACGGGTCGAGGAGCCGATGGACCACTCGCGTCGAGGTCGCCGAGACGGGCAGCCGGTTCGCGCCCGACGAGCACTTCGTCGACGCCGACGGCGTTCCGACCCGGGGCAACTACTTCGTCACCGAGGGGTACGTCTACCGCCGGGGCACGCTTACCTGTGATGATGGCGTCTGCGACGGCGTGCTCTACGACGCGGCGGGCAACCCGTCGCCCGAGTTCCCCGCAGCGGTGATCGGGACGTGGACGTGCTACGGCACCCATACCGAGGACGCGGGCACGACCAGAACCGGGCCCGTCGTCGTGACCACGCAGGTGTTCGACCTCGGTCCGACCGCCGGCGCGCAGACGGTGGTGAGCAGCGGCTTCGAGTTGGCCGACGTTGGCGTGGCCGTCGAGCGGGCGATCGTCGGAGGCACCGGACGCCACTCGACCGCCCGCGGCACTCAGACGCAGAGGCTGCTCGGCCTGAACAACCCCGACCTCGTCGTCGGCGGCGTGCCCCTGTTCGGTGTCTCCCTCCGCGTCACGCTCGAGACCCGTTGAGGCGGGCGTCAGGCAATTCGCCTGACGGCGTGGGCGTCGGTTCGGTCGTGCTCGGTGATGAAGTGGGACGCGACCTCCATGCGCCGGTCAGCGGACTGACAGAGGTCCCGCGCCGTCGTGATGTCGCCCGTCTCGGCGGCGGTGCGGGCCAGCGCGTCGAGGGCGAAGACCTCGACGTGGGCGTGGTCGTCGCGCCGGGCGGCGTCGAGGATGGTGAGGAGACGTTCCCCGGCGCCGGGTACCCGGTCCGCCGCGTCCATCGCGGCGAGGAGGCATGTGCCGAGGGCGGCCTGTTCGCCACCTTCCGCGGTGCGATGCCACGCCGTCGCCGCTTCGAGCGCCGTGCGCGCGGCCGAGACCTCTCCGAGCGCCCTCAGGATGCGCCCGAGGTGAACCCGGGCGAGCGCCGCCAGCCGTACATCACCGGTGGCTTCGGCCTTGTCGATCGCCCGTGCCAGGGTGGCGGCACCGGCGTCGTGGTCCCCGGCCTGGCACTGCGCTCGTCCGAGACTGGACAGTTGGTAAGCCTCGGTTTGCCGGAAGCCGAGGCGTCGCGAGGTGTCGGCGGCGCGACCGAGGTGGGCGACGGCGTCGTCGAACCGGTGCTGGATGCGGGCCAGCTCGCCGAGGACCGCATCGCGGCGAACGTGCAACCACGGGTCATCGACCGTGCGCAGCCAGTGCTGGACGTGATCGACAGCGTCGACGCTGCGCTCGTGGTCGTTGGCCGAGATTGCGGCTCGGGCGGCGAAGAGCCAGTTGGCGGCCTGGTCCCACGGTCGGTCCAGTCCTGCGTAGAGGGCGTCGCTGCGATCGGTCAGTTCGATCGCGTGACGGAACTCGCCGTCATGTGACACGACGTAGGCAAGGTAGTAACAACAGCGCGCTTGCAGGTCGACATCGTTGATCGTGTCGGCCAACTCGCTGGCTGCGGCGATGTGGTTGCGGGCAAGTTCGAGGCGCCCAGTCGACGCTTCGATCCATCCGGCGAGGAGCAGCGCGTTGGCCCGGTCGCCGACAGGGGTTGTGTCGCCGGCCGCACCGAGCGCAGCCAGGATTCGTTGGCCACCCCGGCTGTCGCCGAGAACGACCCACGCCCAGCCGAACCCGGTGACCAGGCGGACCGCGAGCAGAGGATCGTGAACGATGCTCCACGTCAACGCGGCGTCGATGTTGGCGCGCTCGACTCTTGCGAAGGCGAGATGCTCCGCTTGGCGGCTGCTGCGCACGCCTTGCGTGGAGGTTCCGGCCTCCTCCGCAAACCATGCGGCGTGAGCGGCGAAGGCGCACTCGGCCAGTCCGGCTTCGGTCATCGCTTCACGCGCGAAAGCGCGGATGCTGTCGAGCAGCCGGTAGCGGACTGTGGCCGGAGCCCCGTCGTCGTCGACGATGACCAACGAACGGCTGGCGAGCCGCCCGACCACGTCGATCGAGGCGGCTGAGGGCACGTCGAGCGCTTCGACGACCGACTCGACAGCGGGGAGGGGGGCGCCGCCGGCGAAGGTGGCCAAGGCCCACAGGCCCAGCTGATCGTCGGGGAACAACAGGTCGTAGCTCCACCGGATCGTCGACTTGAGTGCTCGGCGACGTTCCGGTCGGCGGCTGGTCGGGTCACTCAACACGTTGAACCGATCGTCGAGGCGGCGAGTGATCTCTTCGATCGACAAGGTCTTGGTTCGTGCCGCGGCGAGCTCGATCGCCAGGGGAAGACCATCGAGCGATCGGCAGAGATCCTCCACCGCCTCGCTCGAACCGCGATGCATCCGGCGCGCACTGGCTCGACGGCTGAACAGCGCGACGGCGTCAGCCGGGCCAAGCGGCGCGAGTTCGAACACGACCTCACCATCGACGTCGAGTGGGACCTGGCTGGTACACAGGACCCGTACTCCGGGGGCTGCATCGAGCAGGCGAACAACGAGCGCCGCGGCCGCGTCGATGACGTGTTCACAGTTGTCGAGGATGAGCAACGCGGTGACGCCCTTGAGGCGCTCGAACAGCGCCGCCTCGCCGCCGACGTTCAACGCGGCGACGAGTGTGTCGACCACATCGTCCGTGGTTGCCGCGGTCTCGAGTCTGGCCAACCAGACGCCATCGGGCGCGATACCGTCCGACGAGCTCAGCTGGCGGCCGGTCGCGATCGCCACTGCCGTCTTCCCGACGCCGCCCGGCCCGACGATCTCGACGAGACGCCCGCCGGTGACCAGATCGGCGACCTTCGCTACCTCGGTGTCGCGACCCACAAGGTCGGCCAGGATCGACGGCAGGTTGCCGGCCGGCCGGTCTGGCCCGAGCCCTCGCGCCGCGGAGGAGGGGAGGCCGAGTGACGGGTCGTGGACCAGGATCTGGTGCTCGAGTTGCTGCAGTTGCCGTCCAGGGTCGAGGCCGAGCTCGTCGGCCAACCGGTTCCTGGCCCGCTGGTACGCCGCCAGCGCATCGGCCTGACGACCGTTCCGGTACAAGGCCACCATCAGCAGCGCCCACAGGCCTTCGCGTAGCGGATGCCTGCTGACGAGCCCTTCGAGCTCGCCGATCACCTCGCCCGAGGCACCGAGAGCGAGCCGCGCCGCGAGCTGATCCTCGATGAGCGCGAGACGGACTTCCTCGAGGCGGGCACGGTAGGGGATGACCCAGTCGCCATCACCGGCGGCGGCGAGGATCTCTCCCTGGAACATGGCCAGCGCCGTCGTGCACGTCTCCAGCGCCGCGGACGGGTCGCCAGCGCTTCGCAGTGCCGACGCCTGCTCGGCCAGACGGAGCACCTCGAGGGCGTCGACTTCGCTCGGATCGACCTCCAGCGTGTAGCCGGCACTCGTCCCCGTTACCAGGGCAGAGTCGCCCAGCGCCCGGCGCAACCGAGACACCTTCGTCTGCAGCACGTTGCGTGCCGTGCTGACGGCCTGGTCGGCCCAGAGATCCTCGATCAACCGCTCGGTGCGCACCATCACACCGGCCTCCAGGGCGAGACGTACCAGCACTTCGGTCGTCTTGCCGGCGCGCACCGGGATGCGCTCACCGTCGCGGTGCAGCTCGACGACATCGAGCACTGACACCGCGATCACCACCTCAGGGTATTGCCCGGGCCTTCGTGACAGCGCCGTGTCAGGGGTTCCCTCCACGCTGCTCTCGTGCCCGCCGAACCCGACGACGTGATCCATCAGCTGGTGGTGGGCGGCGACGCCTCCATCGCCGAGATCATCGGGCGGGCCCACACCAGTGACGACGTGACGACCATCGTCGCCGCCGCACTGTTCGCGGCCGCTCCGGGCGAGCTGCTCGATCGGGCCGCCGCGGCGGCGAGGACGACGCGCGACCGCCAGGTCGTCGCCATCGCCGTCGCCCACGTCGCCGGCGACGCCAATCGAGTCGACGCCCTCGCTCGCGACCACCTCGTCGACCATCCCGCCAGTGTCCTGGTCGCCTGGATCAGCGCCAACAGCCACTCACGAACACCAACCCGAAAGGACAAGTCATGAGCCACACCACCACCACCACCAGCCTCCAGTCACCGGTTCACCAGCAGCCAACACGCCGGTCGCTCCGACCGTGGTGGCGGTGGCTGCTCGTCGCCCTCGCCTTCCCGGTCGCCGGTCTGATCGGTCATGTCGTCGCCGGACGCGTCGACTCGGTGTCGGCCGCTGTCATTGGCGGAGTCGTGACCGGCGCAGGCGTCGGCGCCGCCCAATGGGCGTTGCTGCGCCGCCGCGGCATCGATGCTCGCTGGATCCCGGCGACCGCCGTCGGGCTCGCGGTGGGACTGGCCGCCGGAGCCGCACTTGTCTCGTATCGCACCGACATCACATCGCTGGTGGTCATGGGTGCAGTGTCCGGGCTCGGCGTCGGCATCGCCCAGGGCGCCATACTCGGCACCACCAAGCGCATGCTCGGTTGGAGCGTTGCCACCGCCGCCCTGTGGGCCCTCGGCTGGGCCACCACCACCGCCGGCGGTATCAGCGTCGATGAGCAGTTCGTCGTGTTCGGCGCCTACGGCGCCATCGCCTCCACGTTCCTGCAGAGCATCATCATCGGCTGGTTCATTCCGGCCAAGGCGGTGCAGTCATGATCGCCGGGACCCACGTCGTGTTCGGTACCGGCCCTGCCGGTCGCGCCGTCACCGACGCCCTCGTCGACCGGGGCGTCAGAGTTCGCATGGTCAACCGCAGCGGCACTGCGATGATCGCCGGGGTCGAAACCATCGGCGGTGACGCCACCGACCCCGCCTTCACCCGTGAGGTGGCGGCCGGCGCCGACACGCTCTACTTCTGCCTCAACGCACCCCACTACGACCGCTGGGGCGACGAGTTCCCGCCCCTCCAGCGCGCCGTGCTCGCCGCCGCCAAGGCCGCGGACGCCAAGCTCGTGGTCCTCGAGAACCTGTACATGTACGGCCCGAGATCTGGGCCGCTTCATGAGACCACGCCGGCCAACCCGACCAGCGCCAAGAGCCGGACCCGAGCCACGATGTCCGCCGAACTCCTCGACGCTCATCACCGCGGCGAGATCCGAGCTGTCATCGGTCGCGCCTCGGACTTCGTCGGCCCCGACGTGCGCGATTCGGCCCTCGGCGAGTTGGTGTTCCAAGCCGCGCTCGCCGGCAAGCGAGCCCAGACCATGGGACGACCCGACACCCGGCACACGTACAGCTACGTCCCCGATGTCGGCCGCAACCTCGTGCTCCTCGGCTCGCGCGACGACGCCTACGGCCGAGCCTGGCACCTGCCGAACCCCGAGACCCGCACCACCCGGCACATCATCATCGACGTGTACGCCGCGGCCGGGAAGCGCCGCACCGACGTCACCGCCCTCAAGCGACCAATGCTCTGGACGATCGGCCTGTTCAACCGCAACGTCCGCGAACTCCTCCACACCTACTACCAGTTCAACGCGCCGTTCGTTGTCGACGACTCGGCCTTCCGCCGAGCGTTCGGCGGCCACACGACGCCCTGGGACGACATCGTCGCCAGCACCGTCGACTGGTACCGCGCCCAGTCCTCACGACCAGAGGTCGGCGGGGGCTGCGCAGAGACCGCAACCCTGAACTTCACCGGATGACGTCCTCGCTCCCCGTGACGGTCACGACTTGACCTGGGTCTTGGCAGCCGAGATTCCTGCTAGCTGCAATGTGACCGGCGCCATTGGCTGACATCCTGAGAAACCGCCATGGCGCTCCGCCTCCTCATCGTCGACGACAACCATCGCTTCCTCAGTGCCGCCCGCGATCTCCTCGAACGCGAGGGACTGACGGTGGTGGGCGTCGCTTCGACGAGCGCCGACGCGGTGCGATACGCCAACGAGCTCCTGCCCGATGTCGCCTTGGTGGACATCGTCCTCGGCGAAGAGAGCGGGTTCGACCTGGCGCAGCGGCTCGCCGGCCGGGCCGACGCGGGCCGTACCGCCGCAGCGGGCAGGACCACACCGTCACCGTCACGCTCCAAGAGCGCAGCCCGACCGGCGATTGAGCCTCATCGGCGAGCGATCGTCGGCCCCGTCACGCTCCCGTGGTGCACCCACAGCCCGAGGAGCCCGTCGACCGTGGTGCTGGCGAACGGCTCGTCTCGAGTGGCTCTCACGCGTCTGCCACGCAGCGTGACAATTGCTCGCGACGTGCGCCGGCAGTTGTGTGCCCGCCGACACGCACCTTGTGTGTCATCGATCACTGTGCTGCGCCCGCGGACGGCGCACCCTCGACTCGGCGCTCCTGGGGCCCAACACCGACGAAGCGCCCCAGGTGTCCACGTCACAACCGCCAGATCGAGGGAGCCATGAACACGACGATCGCCACACCACCGCCGGTCACCGCGGCCGAAACCGCGGGCCCGAGCCGAATGACCAATCCGGACCACTTCGAGGTCGGGGACATCACCCAACTCCGTGCGCTCGCTCACGACCTCGCGGACGGCGGGATCGAGGGCCGAGAGCTTGCGGTGCGCCGCGTGGTTCGTGCCGCCCAAGCCGTCGGGGTGTCGCCCACGCTGGTTGATCTTCTCGCCGACCCCACTGAGCCGGAGGTGGCTCGGCTGCGCGCCTTCGGACTCATCGCCACCGCACTCGCCGAGACCGCCCGAAGCCGGCGCGCCGACGGCGGCCTCATGGCCATCGCGGTCTGAGCCCCACCGGATAGGTGGCCAAGCGATCTTGGTCGCACCGAAAAGGCGCTTCTACCTGGGATTTCTTGGCAGCCCGTACGGGATTCGAACCCGTGCCGCCACCTTGAGAGGGTGGTCCGAACCGTCCAACCCGTTGCAGTCAGTGGCCTTCAGTTGATGCGTGAGCAGGGCAAACAGTACAGATTCGTCCAATCCGTGCGAACCTGTGGCAACGCGTTCGCCGCGAGTTCTGTAGCAAAGTCAGTAGCAAGCGCAACGCCCGCGAACCCGTCGAGATCGGTGCGCAACAGCTCGCCCGACGTCTCCCCCCGGCGAGGTGGCCGACGACCGTAGCTCGACCGGCTGTTCCGACTCGGCGGCGTGCGCGGCGCATGGGAGCCCGATCGCGAACAGCCGATCGCGAACACGCCGGGACGTGACAGTGGTCCCTACCGAGATGGGGCACGGTCGCTGTGCTCGGCCACGACGAGTACGGCGATCCCATCGAGATTGGCGATCCGCTTCTCAGTGCCGTCCGATGCTGGCCTGCGACGGAACTCGGAGCCCGTACATCCCACCGTCCACGGCCAGCACGGTGCCCGTGGTGGATGCCGAACGAGGCGACGCGAGGTAGGCGATCGCGTGGGCGACCTCGGGGGCTGTGACCAGGCGGCCGATCGGTTGGCGCGCTTCGAGTGCCGCCCGCGCGGCGACCGGGTCGGCGACGGCCGCGAGCAAACGACTGATCCACGGGGTGTCGGCGGTACCTGGCGCGACGGCGTTGACACGGATCCCGTCGGTGATGTGGTCCGCCGCCATCGCCAGCGTCAGAGCGTAGAGCGCGCCTTTGCTGGCACTGTATACGGCGCGGTGCCGCAACCCTGCCCATGAGGCGATGGAACAGGTCACGACGACGGCGGGAGCGGCCGAGCGGCGGAGCGACGAGAGGGCGGCACGTACCGTTCGGGCCACGCCGACCACATTGAGATCGAGTACTCGATGCCACTCGTCGTCGGGGCTTTCCTCGACCGTGCCCTGCGCGCCGATCCCGGCGTTGGCGACAAGGATGTCGAGGCGGCCGTGCAGGTCGACGACGGCATCAATCGCCGTCCGTACCGAGGTGTCGTCGGTGACGTCGCAAATGAGATGGCGAATGTTGTCCGCAACCGGTTCGCCCGGAGCAACGATGTCCAGGAGTGCGACTTGGGCGCCTCGTTCAGCCAGCAGTTGGCCGGTAGCCAGCCCGATCCCCGACGACCCGCCGGTGACGGCTGCAACAAGACCACCGAACTCGTTGTTGCCGGCGGTCATGCCACCCATTCCGGGCCGTGCGGGAACTCGAATCGCGACACGCTGGCAGCGTGCATGCGGACACCGAAACCGGGGCTCGTCGGGGCGATGTAGCGCCCGCCTTTGACGGTCACCGGATCGACGAAGTGTTCATGGAGGTGGTCCACAAACTCGATCACTCGCTGTTCGATCTCGCCGCTGATCGCCACATAGTCGGCCATCGCAAGGTGTTGCACCAGTTCGCAGAGCCCGACACCGCCGGCATGGGGGCACACGGGCACCCCGAACTTGGCGGCGAGCAGGAGGATCGCCAAGTTCTCGTTGACACCGGCAACGCGACAGGCGTCGAGCTGCAGCACCGAGATCGCGTTGGCCTGGAGCAGTTGCTTGAAGATCACACGGTTTGCCACGTGCTCGCCCGTCGCAACCGCAATCGGCGCCACCTCCACCGCGATTCTCGCCATCCCGAGCACGTCGTCGGGCGAGGTCGGTTCTTCGATCCAGCGCAAGCCATGTGGCGCGAGTTGCCGCACGCACTCGATCGCCTCGTCCACGTCCCAGCGTTGGTTGGCGTCGATGGCGAGCTCGATGTCCGGACCGACGGCCTCCCGCACCAGCCGCAGGCGACGATCATCGTCGTGGAGATCGCGACCGACCTTGAGCTTGATCAGCGAGAACCTGTCTGCAACTGCCTCGCGCGCCAGTCGCACGACCTTGTTGACGTCGTATCCCAGCCAGCCCGCTGAGGTGGTGTAGGCGGGGTACCCGTGCTCCAGGAGGTACGCCATGCGCTCGCTGCGACCACCGTGTGATTGACGCAGGATCGCTAGCGCGTCGTTGGATGTGAGCGCGTCGGTGATGTGGCGGAAGTCGACCTGGGCGACTAGCTCCTCCGGTGACAGCGAGCCGAGGTATTGCCACAGTGGCATCCCGGCTCGGCGGCTGGCGAGGTCCCAGGCGGCGTTGACGACCGCACCGATCGCCATGTGCATGACGCCCTTCTCGGGGCCGAGCCACCGCAGCTGAGAGTCGCGGGTGAGCCGGCGGGACAGATCGGCCAGTAGTTCCGGGGTGTCGGGGACTGGCCGGCCGACCACATGCTCGGCGAGCGCGTGCACGGCTGCCACCGCCACCTCGTTGCCACGACCAATCGTGAACACCAGCCCATAGCCGTCGCCTGACCCGTCGGGCCCCCCGTCATCGGTGCGCAGCGTGAGGTATGCGGCCGAGTAGTCCGGGTCAGGGTTCATGGCATCCGAGCCGTCCAGCTCCCGCGACGTGGGAAACCTCACGTCAACGACCTCAATGGCCGTGATCACACCCATGGAGCGGCACCTCCGCAGGTGGCCGGTTGCGCGCGAGCAGCGTTGGCGATGGCCACGTCGCGGCAACGCTGGCCGATGCCGTTCACGTCGAGGGGTGTTTGCACGGGTCCTCCTGGCCGGCTCGGAGCACGATCGAGATGCCCGCGCATCTGCGTCGGGCACGAACAGTTGAGCGCGCCGGTACTACGGCGCGACGGGAGCGGCTGGTCACGGCATCGAAGCCAGGCCGTGACCAGATCACTCCACTGGGTCCTATTGGAACTGCAGGAACTGGTCGGCGTTGTCGACCGTCACGAGCTCGGTGCCGGTGTCGATGAACGCCTCGACCGGATCGCCGCGCACGGCGTTGACCGCGGCCTCGACCCCGAGCTCAGCCATCTGGCCGGGGAATTGGGCGATCGTCGCCGTCATGTCGCCGTCGATGATCGCCTGGGCCGCCGTCGGCAGACCGTCGTAGCCGACCACGACGACATCCTTGCCCTGATCCTTGGCGACTTTGGCGGCAGCGATTGCCGGGTCGTCACATGCGGAGTAGATCGCCGTCAGGTTCGGCTCGCGGGTGAGGAGGTCTTCGGCCACGGTGGCACCCTGCGCCGAGTCGCACTTGGATTCGGCGCCGCCCAGGATGATCTCCACGCCGGTGCCCTCGAGGGCGTCCTGGACGCCCTGTATGCGTGCGTCGAGTGCGGGAACGCCGCGCACGCCCTCCATCAGGCCGATCGTGTCGCCCTCCTTGAGGATCGACTTGAGGTACTCGCCGGCGAGTTGGCCGCCAACCACGTTGTCAGTCGCGGCCACGGCGGTCTTCTTGGTGAAGTCGGCGAGGTCATTGTCGGCCAGCACGATCACCAGACCTTCGTCGGCGGCGGCATCGAGGGCGGGAATCACGTCGTTACCCATCGGGGTGATCACCATCGCGTCGAAGTCCTGCACCACGGCGTCTTCGATCTGGGCGATCTGACAGTCGACGTCAGCCGGCGAGGCACACGAGAAGTACTCGATGTCAATGCCCTCGTTGGCGTCGGCGTACGCCTTGGCAGCGTCGTCCATCGCCGTGAAGAACTCGACCGGGAACTTGGTGACGAAGGCAACCTTCACCGGCGTGTCGCCGGCTGGCGCGTCCGTCGCCGGCGACTCGGTCGCCGGCGGTTCGGTTGCCGCTGGTGGTGTGGCTGGTGGTTCGGTGGCCGGTGCGTCGGTTGCTGTCGCGGTCTCGGTGGCTGCGGGCGGCGATGCTTCGTCGTCGTCGTCGTCGCCGCAGCCAGCCGTAGTCAGTGCCAGCACCGCCGCGAGCACCATCAGGGTTCGTGGTCTCATGTCTCTCCTCCAGTGAGTGGTGTTGCTTGCCAGTTCCGGTATCTGTCCGCGGCGCCGACGATCCATGCGACGAGTTGTTCGACGTTGTCGGCGGTCGGCACCAACTCGCCCACGGTTTGGCCGCGCCTGAGGACCACCGCCCGATCGGCCACCGCCAGGACGTGATCCATGCTGTGGGAGATGAGGATCACGGCGACGCCGTCGTGCTTGAGTCGCCCGATCAGATCCAGCACACGACCTGACTCGCGTAGTCCGAGCGCGGCGGTGGGTTCGTCGAGGATCACGAGTTTGGACGAGAAGCCGACGGCACGTGCCACGGCAACGGCCTGGCGCTGGCCCCCCGACATCAGGCTGACTGGCGCGTCGAAGTCGGGGAGGGTGATCTGGAGCCGATCGACGAGCTCACGGGTGCGGTCAGCCATCGCCCGCGCCCGCAGCACGCGGCAGGCACGTGGGAGCCAGGCCGGGCCGGCGAGCTCGCGTCCGGCGAAGAAGTTGGCGGCGGGAGCGAGATTGTCGAAGAGCGCGAGGTCCTGGTACACCGTCTCGATTCCACGCGCCCGGGCGGCTGTGGCGCTGCTGTGAGTGATGTCGGCGCCTTCGAACGCGATCTGCCCGGAATCGAGTCGGTGAACGCCGCTGATCGCCTTGATCAGGGTCGACTTGCCGGCGCCGTTGTCGCCGAGTAGGGCCAGCACCTCGCCCGCTGCGCATTGCAACGACACGCCGTCGAGGGCGGTGACGGCACCGAACCGCTTGGTGGCGTCGACTACTTCGAGTACCGGGGCGACTGGCATGGTCACTCCACCCGCGCCGCTTGCATGCTTCGGAACCGCGATTCGAGCCGACCGCGGATGACGTCCAACTCCACCGCGACGACAATGACCACACCGGTGGCCATGTACTGCCAGTTGGGATCGATGCCAAGCAGGTTGAACCCGTTTCGCATCACGGCGATGATCAACGCCCCCGTGATCGCGTTGAGTACGGTGCCGCGTCCGCCGAGGAAACTGGCACCGCCGATGATCACCGCCGCAATCGCGTCGAGTTCGGCGAGACCGCCCGCGGTCGGCGATCCCGCATTGCCCTTGCCCATCGTGAGCAACGCCGCGACACCGGCCAGCAGTCCGCAGGTCGTGTACACCGAGATCAGCACGCCAGGGACCGGGATCCCATTGCGCAATGCCGCTTCGGGGCTCCCGCCGACGGCGTAGATCCAGCGGCCCCACACCAGCTTCCGTGTGACCATCCACACGATCGCCGCCATCAGCGCCACCACGATCGTGGCGGTCGGGAACCAACCGGCCGGCCCGCCCCCAGGAATCACGCCGATGCGGCCCGACCCGATCTCATTGACGAACGGCGGCACCCCTTGAATTGTCTTGCTGTCGGCGAGGTACAGCGCCAATCCGCTGGCAGCGGTGAGCATCGCCAGCGTCGGTATGAACGGGTGCGGCAGCCGCCCCTTCACGTAGAGCACGCCGTTGATCAGCCCGACGAGGGTTGCGGTGCCGAGCGCCGCCAGTACCGACAGCAACGCCGAGCCATGGTCGCGCCACACGATGGCGCCGACGACGGCGCTCAGCGACAGGTTCGAACCGACCGACAGGTCGATGCCGCGTGTGAGAACCACCAGCAGTTGACCAAGCGCCAGCACCGACACCACCGCCGACTGCTTGAGCACGTTGCCGATGTTCTCGATCGACAAGAACACATCGGAGGCCACGCCCATCGCCGCCACCAACAGCACCAGGATCACGACCGGCCCGACGCGCAGCGCCATCAGGGCGACGGTGAGGCCACGTGCGCCCGCCGAGCCAAGCATGCGGCGCGTACCGGCCCGGCCCGCCTGGACTGGCTCATGCATCATCGCTCGTTCCGAGTCCACAGGTCGCGTCGTCACCATTCCCCCTCGCCGCGACCGTAGTCAACGGCGAGCAGATAGACAATATCCAACTTCATATATTTCCTTCGAAGTGTTGGCGGTGTTAACCTGCCGGCTGGAGCTGGTGTGCGCCGCCCAGGAGGACCGTGGAAGCGATCGACATCGACGGATTGCGGACGACGGCCGCAGGACGGCGGCTCACCGAGCGTCAACCACTCACCGACGACGTGCACGACGTGCTCGCCGACATGCTGATGACGCACACCGTGGAGCCGGGCAGCCGGCTCAACATCGATGCGGTCGCGAAGACGCTCGGGGTGTCGCCAACGCCGGTGCGTGAGGCACTGGCTCGTCTGGAAGCGGAGGGATTGATCGTCAAGGAACCACGGCGCGGCTATCTCGTCGCTCCCCTGATCAGCCTCGCCGACCTGCACTCCCTGATCGACTTTCGTCTCCTCGTCGAGCCGGCAGCAGCCGCCGCGGCAGCACGACTCGCGACACCGGAACAAGCCAGCGCCCTACAAGCGTTCGCCCACAGCGGCGGCACCGACGACAGCGAGGATCCCGCGATCAATCGTCGCGGCATGATCTACGACGCCACGTTTCACGACACCGTTGCTGCGCTGGCCGGCAACCACTGGTTGCGGGAAGCACTCGCCCGTCTGCGCAGCCACCTCCACATGTACCGCCTGTACCACCACGCCCGGATGGGCGCGGCGACCAGTGTCGAACACGGCCGGATCGCCGACGCCATCGCCGCACAAGACCCCGACACCGCTGAAGCGGCGATGCGAGACCACCTCCACACCGCGATCAAGCGAATCGACGACGTATTCGGCTCCGGCAGAATTTCTCGGCCGGCCTGATCGGCAGGATGTCGCAGTCGCCAGCGCACCACGCGACGTCGGCAGCGGACGACACCGTCGACAGCCACGTTCATGTCTGGGATGCAGACCGCGTGCACTATCCGTGGCTCGCCGACGCGCCGCGACTCGCCCGACGATACGACCTGAGCGACGTCGAGGCCGAGCAACAGTCCTTCGGCGTGCGCCAACTCGTATTGGTCCAGGCCGCCGACAGCGTTGACGACACAGAACACATGCTCAAGGTCGCCCGTCGATTCCGACAGGTTGCCGGCGTGGTCGCATGGGTTCCTCTGCTCGATGTCGGTCGTGCCGAATCGATCCTGGAGCGGTGGGAGGGCGAACCGATCGTCGGTGCCCGCCACCTGATCCACCGCGACACCGACCAGAACCTGCTCGCGGACCGACGAATCGATGACGTCCTTCAGCTCCTCTCGGAACGAGGCATGAGCTTCGACGTGTGCGCCGAAACCGAACACCTACTGATCTTGGTGCCAGGCCTGGCCGAACGCCACCCCACACTCACGCTCGTCGTCGATCATCTCGCCAAGCCACCGATCGCACGCCAGGGATGGGACCCCTGGGCGCGACTGCTAGGCGCCGTCGCCGATGCCCCCAACGTCGTCGTCAAGCTCTCCGGACTCAACACGGCCGCTGCCGCTGGCGCCTCGTCGCGCGACTATCAGCCATATGTCGACCACGCGCTCGAACGGTTCGGCCCGAACCGCACGATGTACGGGAGCGACTGGCCCTTCGCCTTGTTGGCCGCAGAGTCATACACGCAAATCGCGAATGACCTGCTGGGATGTCTCATGGGCCTCGAACCTGCCGCCCGTCAGGCGGTGCTCGCCCACACAGCCAGGCGCGTCTACCGGTTGCCGCGCCCGAGCGCGAGCACGTGACCACCGCTGCCGCGCCAGGCCCTGCTCGTGAGCAGGGCAACAGCTCATCCACGTTGGACGTGGCGTCCCGGTAGCAGGTCCGGTTCGGTGCCAAGCCGCAGAGTGCGACAGCGATCCACGGCGGATCAGCCATCGCGGTTGCTGCGAAGGCTGATTCACGACGGCGAACAGCAGGGCTAGTGAGCGTGAACCCCGATCTGCAGGAAGCCGGGCGTGTGTCCACCCACGCCCCTACGGGTGCGAAAGGGTCACGACGCAGAATGTGGTGTCACCCGCCGTTCGAGTTCGTGACTGTCATCAGCAGCCCGGCTGCCGCTGATAACCCCAGCTCACGGCGCTGTGCCTGCGGCGCACGATCAGTAAGACGGTCCTTCGAGAGCGCTCGCCGAGCGCCGGTCTGTAGCAACCCAGTAGCACGACACTCCCTGATGCGATCACGATCGCACCGAAAAATGGCCTTTGACCTGGGGTTACTTGGCAGCCCGTACGGGATTCGAACCCGTGCCGCCACCTTGAGAGGGTGGTGTCCTAGGCCTCTAGACGAACGGGCCAAGCTGCACCACGCTACCAGCGGCGGCTGGCAGCCCGGCGGTGAGCTGGGGAGCAAGGACTCGAACCCTGAATAACAGAACCAGAATCTGCTGTGTTACCTATTACACCACTCCCCACGGAGCGTCACGACTCTACCGGGCACCATGGCGAGGGCGGATCGAGGATGTCGTTTGGGTCACCCGAGACGGCCCGATCGGGCCGATCGAGGTGACGAAAACGAAGCCCTCGCGCCGCTAGAGCCGGTCGAAGCCGATGAGGCGGCCGGCGGCCACGCCGGCGGCCTCCTGGAGGTGGCGGCCGAATGAATCCCCGCCGGTGACCACGCTCGTCGGCGTCGGCGACACGTACGCGGTGAGCCCGACGTCCTCCGCGATCAGCCGGCTGCGCAGGGCGTGGTACGGGTCGGTGACGATGAGGACGTTCGACAGCCCGCGGGCCTCGAGCAGGTCGGCCACCGAGCGCATCGACTCGTAGGTGCTGTGGCCGGCGCCTTCCTGGACGATCGCATCGGCCGGGACTCCCCGCTCGACGAGGTAGTTGGCCGACGCCTCGGCCTCGGTGAAGCGGTCGCCGGGCTGGTTCCCGCCGGTGACCACGACCAGCGGCGCGTTCCCCTGCGGCCACAACCCGACGACGTGGTCGAGGCGCGCCGCCAGCTGCGGTGACGGCTCACCGTCGTACTGCGCCGCCCCCAGCACCACGATCGCGTCGACGGCGCGGGCCTGGTCGCTGCGTCCGGTCGACCACACCTGGTACAGGCTGACGAGGTAGTACCCGGCGAGGAGGACGAACACCAGCCCGACGCCGAGCAGCACCCACCGCAGCGGCCGCCGGCGCCGGTAGTCACGGTCCCGCCCGCCTTCGACCGCGATCGGCTCGATCAGCGCGACCGGTGTGGGATCCGGGTCGGTCGGGACACCGGGCGAGCTGATCGACACAGGTGACCCCTACCCGCCGAGACGCTGCCGCGCCCCCTGCAACCGGCGCAAGGTCGTGTCGCGCCCGAGCAGCTCGAGCGCATCGAAGAGCGGGGGCCCGACCGTCCGGCCGGTGACGGCGACCCGGACCGGCCCGTCGGCCAGCTTCGGCTTCACCCCGAGCCCGTCGACGACTCGGCGCCACTCGGCCATCAGCGCATCGGCGTCCCACGGCACCGACTGGTAGGCCTTGATGACCTCGTCGAGCAGCTCCGCCGACCAGTCGTGGCGCATCGCCTTCGCCCACGCCGCCTCGTCGAACGACGGCTCCTCGTACAGGAAGGCGACCTGGGCCGGCGCCTGGGCCAGCGTGTCGACCCGCGTCTGCAGCAACGGGGCGATGCGGGCGAACGTCGCCCGGTCGTACGAGTCCGGCAGCCACGGCTCGCACGCGGCGACGAAGGCCTCCGGCGCCATCGCCTTGAGGTACTCCTTGTTGAACGCGGTCAGCTTGCGCACGTCGAAGAACGCCGGTGCCTTGGTGACGTCCTCGAGGCGGAACTCGGCCTCGATCTGCTCCCACGGCACGATCTCGGTGTCTCCCTTCGGCGCCCACCCGAGGGTCATGAGGTAGTTCACCATCGCATCGGCCAGGTAGCCGTCGTTGCGGTAGTCCTCCAGCGCCACCTTGTCCCGCCGCTTGGACAGCTTCTGGCGGGCCTCGTTGACGAGCACCGGCACGTGGGCCCACACCGGCGGCTCGTGTCCGAGGGCCGCCCACAGCAACTGCTGCTTCGGGGTGTTGGGCAGGTGCTCCTCGCCCCGCACCACGTGGGTGATCTCCATCTCGATGTCGTCGACGACGTTGGCGAGGACGAACAGCGGCCGGCCGTTGCTGCGCAGCAGCACGAAGTCCTCGATGCTCTCGTGCTCGAACGACACGTCGCCGCGTACGACGTCGTGAACGACGCTCGTCCCCTCGGGCACCCGGAAGCGGAGCACCCGACCCGGACCGGGACCGAGGCCGCGGTCACGCGAGTACCCGTCGTAGCTGGTCCGCCCGGCCGCCTTGGCCCGCTCCTGGACCTGCTCGGGCGTGAGATCGCAGTAGTACGCGTGGCCCTCGGCGAACAGTCGCTGCGCCGCGGCGACGTGCACGTCGGCGTTGGCGCTCTGCAAGTACGGCCCCTCGAACGTCGGATCGTCGGCGCTGATGCCGAGCCACGCCAGAGCGTCGATGATCCCCTGGGTCCACTCCGGCCGGTCGCGGGCCGCGTCGGTGTCCTCGATCCGCAGCACGAACCGGCCGCCCAGGCGCCGGGCGAGCGCCCAGTTGAACAGCGCCGTCCGCGCCCCCCCGACGTGGAAGAACCCGGTGGGTGACGGGGCGATGCGAAAGCGGGGCGACATACGCGCGTCGAGGCTACCGACGGCCCCTCAGCCGGTGACCGTCGTGAGGGCGAGGTTGCGCAGCTGACGCAGGGCGACCGAGAGTGCGGTGAGGTCGTAGCTCTCGGCCCGCCGGATCTCGGTGAACATCGCCATCGCCCGGGCGACCGCGCGCTCGTTGGCCTCCAGCCAGGCGTCGACCGAACCGCCGCCGGACTCGATCACCGTGCGGGTGAGCTCGCCGAGGGCGGTGAGCAGGTCGTCGCGCAGCGCCGACCGCCCCTGCGTCTGCCACCGGTCGGAACGGGGCAGGGCGCCGATGCCGTCCCACAGCCACAGGAGCTCGAGACGGTCGAAGATCTGCCAGTCGACCCGCGCCAGTTCGGCGACGTCGCGCCCGTACGTCGCGGCGAGCTCGATGAGGTCGAAGCCGGTGTGCAGCAGCGGCCACGCCCCGGCCCGCTCGGCGAGCCGCTCGGGCACGCCCGCCGCCAGCCGCGACGCCTCCCGTGACCGGACGACGTCGGCCATCCGGCCAGTCAGCGCCGGCTCGAGGGCGACGGCAAGCCTGGCCATGCCCGGCTTGAAGTCGTCGATCGCGGCGGTGATGGCGATCGGCGGACGCCGGTGGCGGAGCAGCCAGAGGGCGCCCCGCTCGACCATCCGGCGGCAGTCGAGGAACAGGTCGAGCTGGGTGTCGAGGGCGACGTCGCCGGTGAGCTCGTCGATCTCGGCCCACAGCTCGGGGAGGCGGAAGACCTCGCGGGCCACGATCCACGCCCGCGTCACGTCGACGACCTCGGCGCCGGTGTCCTCGGTCATCCGGTTGTCGAACGAGATCCCCGACAGGTTGACCATCTGGTTGCCGACGGCGGTGGCGATGATCTCCCGGCGCAGCGGGTGGGCTCGGATCTCGGCCTCGTAGCGCTCGCCCAGCGCGGCCGGGAAGTAGGCGAGCAGGTCCCGTTCCAGCAACGGCTCGTCGGGCAGGTTCGACCTCACCATCTCGGCCACGTTGGCGTTCTTGGTGTAGGCGATGAGGACGGCGAACTCCGGCGTCTGCAGGCCGTTGCCGAGCGCCTGCCGCTCGGCGATCTGCTTGTCGCTCGGCAGGAACTCCAGCCCTCGGTCCAACCACCCCTCGGTCTCGAGCACGTCGATGTACCGGGCGTGGACGTTGACCATCGGCAGCGCTTGCCGGCGGGCGATCAGCAGGGCGAGGGTCTGCGCCCGGTTGTTGGCCAGCACGAGCTGGGCGACGTCGTCGGTCATCGACTGGAGCAGCTCGTTGCGCTGCTTGCCGGTGAGCTCGCCGGTCCGCACCAGGTCGTCGAGCAGGATCTTGATGTTGACCTCGTGGTCGCTGCAGTCGACGCCGGCCGAGTTGTCGATCGCGTCCGTGTGCACGAGCCCGCCGCCGAGGGCGTACTCGATCCGCCCGAGCTGGGTCAGACCGAGGTTGCCGCCCTCGACCACCATGCTGGAGCGCAGCTCGTTGCCGTTGACCCTCACTCCGTCGTTGGCGCGGTCACCCACGTCGGCATTGGACTCGACGCTCGCCTTCACGTACGTGCCGATGCCCCCGTTCCACAGCAGGTCGACGGGCGCCCGGAGCACCGCCGAGACCAGCTCGTTGGGGGTGAGGCGCCCCTCGGGCGCGCCGAGGACGGCCCGCGCCCGCGGGCTCAGCTCGATCGACTTCTGGGTGCGCGGGTAGACGCCGCCGCCCGGCGAGATCAGCGCCTGGTCGTAATCCCCCCAGCTCGAACGGGGCAGCTCGAACAGCCGGCGCCGCTCGGCGTACGCCAGGCCCGGGTCGGGGTCGGGGTCGATGAACACGTGGCGATGGTCGAACGCGGCGACGAGGCGGAGCGCCCGCGACCGCAGCATCCCGTTGCCGAACACGTCGCCGGACATGTCCCCGATGCCGACGGCCGTGAGCGGATCGATGTCGGCCCGCTTCCCGAGCACGCTGGCGTGGCGGCGCACACTCTCCCACGCCCCCCGCGCCGTGATCCCCATCGCCTTGTGGTCGTACCCGGTGCTGCCGCCGGAGGCGAAGGCGTCGCCGAGCCAGTAGCCGCACTCGATCGAGATCGCGTTGGCGACGTCGCTGAACGTCGCCGTCCCCTTGTCGGCGGCGACGACGAGGTACGGGTCGTCGGCGTCGCGCACCACGGTGTCGGGCGGGTGGACGACGGTCGACCCATCCGGTCCCGGCACCAGGTTGTCGGTGAGGTCGAGCAGGGCGCGGATGAAGGCGCGGTAGCACTCGACCACCTCGGCGCGCATCGCCTCGGGATCCCCCGGCGGCATCTTGACGACGAACCCGCCCTTCGCACCGGTCGGCACGATGACCGCGTTCTTCACCATCTGTGCCTTCATCAGCCCGAGGACCTCGGTGCGGAAGTCCTCGCGCCGGTCGCTCCACCGCAGCCCGCCGCGGGCGATCGGCCCGCCGCGCAGGTGGACTCCCTCGACGCGCGGCCCGCAGACCCACACCTCGTGGCGCGGCCGGGGCAGGGGCAGGTCGGGGATCAGGGACGGATCGAGCTTGATCGCCACGGCTCGGCGGTCGCGGTAGTAGTTGGTGCGGACCGTCGCTTCGATGAGCGTTTTGAACGCCCGGCAGATTCGGTCGTCGTCGAGGCTCGGGATCGCGTCGAGCGCTGCGTCGAGACGTTCAGTGAGCTCCTCCTCCGCGGCCCCGCCGTCGTCGGCGCGGGCCGGGTCGAAGCGGGCGTGGAACAGACCGACGAGGTCGGCGACGAGGCGAGGGTGGGAGTTGAGCGTGCGCTCGACGTACTGCTGGCTGAACGGGAACCCGATCTGGCGGAGGTACTTGGCGTACGTCCGCACGATCGTGACCTCACGGGCGGAGAGCCCGGCCCCGAGGACGAGGCGGTTGAAGTCGTCGCTCTCGACCTCGCCGGCGAGTAGGGCACAGAACGCGGCCTGGAGCTCGGCGAGCCGGTGGTCGTCCAGCTCGACCGCGGACGGCGCCCGCACCCCGATGTCGTAGAGGAAGACCCGCTGGTCCCCGACCCGGAACGTGTAGGGCTGCTCGTCGAGGGCGTCGAAACCGAGGTGGTCGAGGAGCGGCAGCAGGTCGGACAACGCCGCCGACGCCCCCTGGCGATAGACGCGGAACCGCCACTCGCCCGACGGTGCGTCGATGTCGCGGCCGAGCGAGGTGGTGAGCTCCTCGTCGCTGTCGAGCAAGCTGGCGATGCGGCGCACGTCGCCGATGGCCCGCTCGGGCACGACCGCGGCGCGGTACGCGGGCGGGGCGTGCAGCCCGACCCGGTCGAACAGGTCGGTCCCGGCCGTCTCCCCGAGGTCGCCGACCAGCGCCCACTTCAGGCGATCGGGCCACGACGTCGACAGTTCGTTGACGGCCCGCTCGAGGCTGTCGAGATCGACGTCGACCGCGGTGGCCGGCCGGCGGACGCTGACGGCGATCCGGGCGAGCGAGCTGGCGCCGACGAACGACTCGAACGTGCGCTGGTCGGCGCCCTCGGCGCCGTAGGCGTGGGCGACCGCATCGGCGACGCGTTCGGGGAGCTCGGCCGTGAAACGCTTGCGCGGGAGGTACACCAGCACGGTCACCCACGGGCCGACCGGGTCGGGCACTTCGAACACCCGCACCAGCTGGCGCTCCTGCAGCCCGACGATCTCGGTGACGAGTTGCTCGAGCAGCTCCGGCTCGAGCTCGAGCACCAGGTCGCGGGGCAGGTTCTCGAGCACGGTCCTGGTCGCCCGACCGGCGTGGGCGTGCATGCGAGCCTCGGTGAGGTCGAGCACGCGGCGGGCGTCGGCGCCGATGCGGGGGATGTCGAGCACACTCACCCGGTAGGCGTTGGTCGCCAGGAGCCCGACGAAGCGCCGCTCCGTCGCGTCGTCGGGGCGGACGATCACCACGGTCTGACGCTCGGCCCGGAACACCGTCGCGGTGGCGTCGCTGCGGGCGATGACGACGGACCGGTCGCCGGGCACCGGCGGGGGGTCGATCCGGACGTGCTCGCGCAACAGGCCGAGCCCACTCCCCCCCTCGCGCACGGTGAGCGCACCGTCGGGGGCCCGGTCGAAGTCGGCCGCGCCGAGGAACACGAACTGCCCGTCGGCGAGCCAGGGCAGGATCGGGTCCAGTTCGCCGAGCTCCTCCATCTCCGCCCGCATGGCGGCGAAGTCGTCGACAACGCGGCGGACGTCCTCGATCGCGCCGACCACGTCGGCCTGCACCACGGCGGCGGTCGCCGCGTCGACGCGGTCGAGCTCGATCTGGGTCCAGGCCTCGATCTGCGCACCGGTCGGCTCGACGGCGGCGAGGTCGTCGTCGGCATCGCGTTCGACGGCGAGCATCGGATGGACGAGCAGGTGCACGCCGAGGCCGTGCCGCTCGAGCACCATGCGCAAGGTGTCGACGAGGAACGGCATGTCGTCGGTGACCACCAACAGCACGGAGTGCGGAGACTGCCATCCGTCCCGCTCGCGGTCGGGCGAGACGAGTCGGGCGATGGTCTCCCCCGGCGCCCGGCGGCGGCCGAGCGCGAGGTGGGCGACGGCCACGGCGTAGATGTCGTCGAGCTTGCGGTCGTCGACGTCGCCCTCGGGCAGCTCGGAGTAGTAGAGCGGGAGGAAGTCGGCGAGCAGGGGATCCTCGGGCTGGCGCAGACCGGCGAGCTCTCGGAGGCGGCCGAGGGCTTCGGCCACCTCTGGATGCACGTGCATGTCGTCAACCTCCCCGTCCCGACGCCGTTGTCGAGCACACGGTCCGGGCCTGGACGATAGCGCCGGACCGGTAACGCCCGGTGGGTACCCCGATGTTCCTAACCTGAACTCGTGGCGACCCGCGATCCGCACCACATGCACCGGTCGGTGGCCGGCGGACTGCCGCGGGCGGCCGTGTTCGGGGTCAACGACGGGCTCGTCTCCAACGTCTCGCTGATCCTCGGCTTCGCCGGTGGCGGCGCCGGGTCGTCGGTCGTGCGCCTGGCCGGGATCGCCGGCGCCGTCGCCGGCGCGATCAGCATGGCCGCCGGCGAGTGGGTCAGCATCTCGGCCCAGAACGACCTGATCCGCCGGGAGCTGGAGGTCGAGCGCGGCGAGCTGGAGCGGCACCCGATGGCCGAGACCGCCGAGCTGGCCGGGATGTACGAGTCCCATGGCATGGCACCGGAGCAGGCCCGGCTGGCGGCCGCGGACGTGATGCGGCAACCGGACGAGGCCCTCATCGTCCACGCCCGGGAGGAATTGGGCATCGACCCCGAGGGGCTGGCGTCGCCGGTGAAGACCGCGGTGTTGTCGTTCCTGTGCTTCACGCTCGGCGCCCTGGCGCCGGTGGTGCCGTGGCTCGGGTCGTCGACCGGTACGGCGCCGACACTGGTGTCGATCGGCATCGCAGTGATCATCGCCGGCGTCGTCGGGGCCCTGATCGCCGGCTTCGCCGAGCGGCCGATGGTGACCTCGATCGCCCGTCAGACCCTGATCGTGCTCGGCGCCTGCGGGGTCACCTACGCGATCGGCCAGCTCGTCGGCATCAACGTCTCCTAGACGCGTTTCTGCAGCTGATTCGGTCGCTATAGCAGCCGTTTCAGCTGCAGAAACGCGGGCTCAGGTCGGCGGCAGGGTCGACGAGGCCGCGGCGGCTCGACGCTCGGCGCGGTACTCGCCGAGGGCGGCCGCCAAGCCGGCATCGCAGGCGGCGAGGAGGGCGACCGCGAACAGGGCGGCGTTGGTCGCACCCCCCGCGCCGATGGCGAACGTCGCCACCGGAATGCCCGGGGGCATCTGGACCATCGACAGGAGGGCGTCCTGCCCGTTGAGGTGCCCGGACGGGACCGGCACGCCGAGCACGGGCACGGTGGTCTTCGCCGCCAGTACCCCCGGCAGCGCCGCCGCCCCGCCGGCGCCGGCGATGATCGCCCGCAGGCCGCGGCCGCCGGCCGACTCGGCGTAGGCGAACGTCTCCTCCGGCATCCGGTGGGCGCTGATCACCTTCGCTTCGTGGGCGACGCCGAAGCGCTCGAGGACGGCGACGGCCGCCTCCATTGTCGGCCAGTCGCTGGCCGAGCCCATCAACACCCCGACGAGCGGCTCGGTCACGGTCACAGCCCTCGCGCCAGCTGGCGGATGGGCTCGATGCGCACGATCACCCGCTCGCTCTGGATCGTCGCCTGGTAGTCCTGGCTGAGATAGCGCTGGGACAGCTGGTCGATGTGGTCGCGCGCCTCGTCGCCGCGCACCTCGCCGACGACCCGCCCGCGGACCTCGGCGTACCGGTACGGGTTCTCCAGGTCCCAGACCGTGACGGTGACGTCGGGATGGCGCTGCATCGCCTTGTACTTGGCCCGGTGGACTTCCGTGTTGATGAGCACGTGGTCGTCGGTCGCGTCCACCCACATGACGTGGCTCGCCAGCTGGCCGCCTGGCAGCTGGAAGCTGAGCACGCCGAAGTTCTTCCCGGTGGCGAGGTCGCGGATGGCGGGTTCGAGTTTCCCAGGCATGGGGACAACGTAGGCGAGCGGCGGCCGCGTTGTGCTGTGATGGGAGCGATGCAGCAACGCAACGTGCTCGGGAGCGAGCTGGCGCCGTGCTCGCTCGACCCGCTGACCGGCTACTACCGCACCGGGTGCTGCGAGAACCACGGCGACGATCCCGGCATGCACGTCGTGTGCTGCCAGGTGACGGCCGAGTTCCTCGAGTTCTCCGTCAGCCGCGGCAACGACCTCGTCACCCCGATGCCGCAGTACGGGTTCCCGGGCCTGCAGCCCGGCGACCAGTGGTGCGTGTGCGCCGCCCGCTGGGCGGAGGCGCTCGAGGCCGGCGTCGCCTGCCCGGTGGTCCTGGAGAGCACCCACATGTCGGCCCTCGAGTACGTCGACCTCGACGACCTCAAGGCGTACGCGGTCACCTGACCTTTCAGGCGAGCCCGAGGAGCTCCCGCCACTGCCCTGGATAGGCCTCGGCGACCTTGTCCGGGGTCATCCGTAGCGTGGGCTCGGGCACCGAGTCCACCAGCGCCCGCAGTTCGCCGTAGTGGTGGGCGACGTTGGCCAGTCCCTCGTACCGCGCTCGGCGGAGCTGGACCAGCTCCGGCGGCGGCTCGGTGTCGAGGAAGCCCCAGATGGTGAGGGCGATGCGGAGGTCGTGGATCACCGGTGCCCGGCCGAACAGCGACGCCCGGCGCAGCCCGATCGCCGTGGCCCCCGCGAGGGCATCCTCGCCGTGCTCGCCCTGTTGCAGCTGTAGTTGGTCCTCGAACCGGGCGGCGAGGGTCAGGGCGTAGCCCTGGTCGGGTCCCTGGTAGCCCAGCGCCGGCCCCTGCGGCTGGCGGCCGCGGAGGTCCCCCGGCCGGTCGTTGGTCCACGACTCCGGGATGTGCGCCGGCGACTCGTAGCCGCGTGCCTCGTCGAGCGGGGCGACCGGCGAGAACTTTGGTGCAGCCATCGAGCGATGTTCTAGTCGCCCGGGCCGGCCGCTGCAGTACGTCGACCGGGTCAGGTGGCGTGGAGCAAACCGAAGACGATGCTCTCCTCGAGCGCCCGCCACGAGGCCTCGATGATGTTGGTGCTGACTCCGATCGTCGTCCAGTCGCGGTCGCCGTCGGTGGCGTCGATGAGCACGCGGGTCACGGCCCCGGTCGCGCCGGCGCCATCGAGGATGCGCACCTTGAAGTCGGTGAGGTGCACCCGCTCGAGCTGCGGGTAGGCGCCGTTGAGGGCGTTGCGGAGGGCGATGTCGATCGCGTTCACCGGCCCGTTGCCCTCGGCGGTGAACACCCGGCGGTCGTTACCGACCCACACCTTCACCGTGGCCTCCGTCGTGAAATCCCCGTTCGGCAGCTCGTCGGTGATCACGCGCATGCTCTCAACCCGGAAGAACTCGTGCTGCCAGCCGGTCGCCCGCCGCATCAAGAGCTCGAGCGAGGCGTCGGCCGCCTCGAAGTGGTAGCCCTCGTGCTCGAGCCGCTTGAGGTCGTCGATCACGCCGTTGACCGCCGGCCCGTCCATCTCCAGCCCAAGCTCGGTGGCCTTCATCGTGATCGTCGCCCGCCCGGCCATCTCGCTGACCACGAACCGTGTGCCGTTGCCCACCAGCCCCGGATCGACGTGTTCGTAGGCGTCCTTGACCCGGGCGATCGCGCTCGTGTGCAGGCCCGCCTTGTGGGCAAACGCGGACGAGCCGACGTACGGCGCCTGCGGATTGACGGCCCGGTTGAGCAGCTCGGCGACATGGTGGCTGACCGCGGTCAGCCGCTCGACCCGACCCTCGGGCAGGCACTGGTAGCCCAGCTTGAGCTGGAGGTTGGGGATGATCGTGGTGAGGTTGGCGTTCCCCGTCCGCTCACCGAGGCCGTTGAGCGTGCCCTGCACGTGGCGGGCGCCCGCCCGCACCGCCGCCATCGAGTTGGCGACCGCGCACCCGGTGTCGTCGTGGCAGTGGATGCCGATCGTGACGTCGCCGCCGACGTGACCGTGCACGGCGCCGACGATCTCCTCGACCTCGTGGGGCAGCGAGCCCCCGTTGGTGTCGCACAGCACGACGTGGCTGGCACCGTCGACCACCGCGGCCTCCAGCGCCCGCAGGGAGAACTCCGGGTTGGCCTTGAAGCCGTCGAAGAAGTGCTCCATGTCGACGAGCACCTGCCGTCCCTCGCCGGCGAGGAACCGCACCGAGTCGGCGATCATCGCCACGCCCTCGTCGAGCGTCGTCTGCAGCGCCTGGGTCACGTGGTACTCGGAACTCTTGGCGACGATGCACACGGCGGTGGTCCCCGCCTCGACGAGGTTGCGCAGCGTGGCGTCGTCGTCGACCTTGCCCCGCGGGCGGCGGGTGGAGCCGAAGGCGACGAGCGTGCTCGTCGTGAGGTCCAGCTCACGGGCGGCCCGGGCGAAGAACTCGATGTCCTTCGGGTTCGCCCCCGGCCAGCCACCCTCGACGTACTGCACGCCGAGGAGGTCGAGCTGCTCGGCGATGCGCAGCTTGTCCTCCACGGTCGCCGACACGCCCTCGACCTGGAGCCCGTCGCGCAGCGTGGTGTCGAACACCTCGACGGATCCGTTCGTCATTTCCTGCTCCTGTCCGGACCCTCCACACGGAAGAAGCCGCCCGGGGGGCGGCTTCGCAACGTGCACGTGGATGGGTCCACGTGCACTACAGAATGATGATGATCGCGGCGAGCTGGCGCTCCGTGGCGACGGTCGTCGAGATCACGGGCCCATTCAACCGGTTCGACCGGGCCGGCGTCAACCGTCCGGGCGGCGGTCATTTGTGAGTAACCCTGTGCATGAACGGTGGATGAACGAGGGTTTCCTGGGGGTAACGGACAAACTTTGGGGAGAACCCTGTGAATTCAAAATTAGCTCTTGACCTGGGGTGATGGGTTCGCGAATGTGTGCCCCGTACCGGAAAGCGCAACGCCAACCGGGATCGGTATCCGAGTCTGTCGGGTTCGCCTTCGGGTGAGTCCGGCGGAAAACGGGCCGGTCTACGAGGCGTCAGCGGGTTCGGTGCACGGGACGAACGCCACCAACCGCCATGTCGGGTGGCCGACCGGTTCGCCGGTCGGGTACTCGGGGTGGCAGGGCCAAGTCTCCCGGGGAGCCACCCCAACTGGCTCGTCGGGGTTCATGGTCCTCACGGGGTCCGATCGGTGGCCCGGACTTGTCCGGGGCAGCGTGAGGGCGTCGTGACGGGAACGGAGTCGGGTAACCGGCCACCGGGCCGATAACGCGGCATCGCCCGCCATGCCTTCGGGCACGACGGGCGATGTGAGGTCGAGCGAGAGGCTAACGCCAGCAGGTCGACCAATGGTGGATGGTTCGTCCCACGTAGAGCTGCCCCGGGGCTTCGGTCCCGGGGCGCTCACGTTTTTGCCCGGGCTCGCGTCGCTCGCCTGCCGAGCTCGCGGCTTCGCCGGTCGCCCGACCTACAGCGTGATCTGATGGGCTTGTGCCTCGACCGTTCTTCATCGACACCGACACGGCGAGCGACGACGCCGTCGCCTTGGTCATGGCGCTGCGGCATCCCGACGTCGACGTCGTCGGCATCGGCGTCGTGGCCGGCAACGTGCCGCTCGACCAAGCCGTGCAGAACGCCCTCTACGTCGCCGAGCTGTGCGGCGCGGACGTGCCCATCCACGCCGGCGCCGACCGGCCGCTCGTCGTGCCCCTGGAGACCGCCCAGTTCGTCCACGGCGTCGACGGGATGGGCGACATCGGGCTCCCGCTCGCCGGCCGCTCCCCCACCCCCGGTCACGCCGTCGACGCCCTCGTCGCCGCGTCCCGCCGCTACTCCGGTGAGCTCACCCTCGTCACGCTCGGACCGTTGACCAACATCGCCATCGCCGTCCGCCGCGACCCGACGCTGGCCGGTCGCATCGGACGCTGCGTCGCGATGGGCGCCGTCGCCGATCACATCGGCAACCTCAGTCCCGTCGCCGAATACAACATGTGGGCCGATCCCCACGCCGTGGCCGTGGTGCTGGAGGCCGGCCTGCCGCTCGAGCTCGTCGGCTGGGACATCTCGCGGCAGTACGCCGTGCTCGACCCCGACGACGCCGCCGCGCTCCGGGCGATCGGCACACCCCTCGCCGAGATGTGCGTGGACGTCCAGCAGGTCCTCACCCAGTTCGCCCTGGCCGAGACCAAGCTGGCGGGCTTCGACCTGCCCGACCCGATCGCGATGGCCTACGCCATCGACCCCACCGTGGCGACGGACACGCGACGCGTCTACTGCGCCGTCGAGACGGAGAGCCCGCTCACTCGCGGCATGGTGGTCATGGACGTGCTCGGGCTAACGGGTAAGGACCCGAACGCCACCGTGATCACCGAGGCCGATGGGTCGCGGTTCTTGGAGATGCTCCACCAGGCCGTTTCGTGAGGTGTCGTTTGGGATCGGCCCGAAACGGTCGATTCCAAACGACAGAACGTGCGGCCGTCTGAACTTCGTTCAGCCGGCCAGTTCGCACCACTCCTTGTACTGCGGCTCCTCGCCGCGGACGGCGCGGGCGTAGACCTCGGCGATCGCCAGCGTGATCGGGCCGGGGCACGGGATCTCGCGGTCGTCGACGGAGTTCACCGACGACACCTCGGCCGCGGTCCCGCAGACGAAGATCTCATCGGCGATGTAGAGGTCGCTGCGGGCGATGTTGTCGATCCGGCACTCGAAGCCGAGGTCGCGGGCGATGGTCATCACCGAGCTCTGGGTGATCCCTTCCAGCGCGCCGGCCGACAGCGGTGGCGTGAGCAGCTTGCCCTGGCGGGACACGAAGATGTTCTCCCCGGTGCACTCGGCGACGAGTCCGTTGGGGCTGAGCATGATCGCCTCGTCGTAGCCGGCTCTGAGGGCCTCGACCTTGGCGAGCGACGAGTTGACGTAGTTGCCGGTGGTCTTCGACGCCGGCGGCATGGTGTTGTGCTCGTGGCGGGTCCACGAGGAGATCTTCATCCGCACGCCCTTGGTCACCGCGTCGTCACCCAGGTAGGCGCCCCACGGCCAGCAGGCGATCGCCACGTCGACGGAGCAGGGCAGCGTGTTGAGGCCCATCTCGCCGTAGCCGAAGTAGGCGATCGGGCGCACGTAGCACGACCCGAGCCCGGTCGATGCGACGGTGGCCTTGCAGGCGTCAATGAGCTCCTCGACCGTGTACGGCAGCTCCATGCCGACGATCTTCGCCGAGTTGTGCAGTCGCACGATGTGGTCGGTGAGCCGGAACACGGCCGGGCCCTGGGCCGTCTCGTACGCGCGGATGCCCTCGAACACGCCCATGCCGTAGTGCAGGGTGTGGGTCAGAACGTGGATGCGGGCCTGGTCCCAGTCGACCAGCTCCCCGTTCATCCAGATCTTCTGCGTCGGCGTGATCGGCATGCGGTCATTCTCGCACCCGGGCCGCGATCTCGTCACCCACGAACGTGGTGCTCCCGCTGACGGGCTCGGCGCACGCGGCCCTGATGCGGTCGGCCGTGGTGCCCTCGCCGAGGAAGTCGAGCATCAGCGCGGCGGACAGGATCGCCGCCGTCGGGTTGGCGGTCCCCGTGCCGGCGATGTCCGGCGCCGAGCCGTGCACCGGCTCGAACAGGCTCGGGCCGGTCCGCGCCGGGTTGAGGTTCGCCGAGCTGGCCAGGCCGACGCCCCCCGACACGGCGCCGCCGAGGTCAGTGAGGATGTCGCCGAAGAGGTTGTCGGTGACGATCACGTCGTAGCGCTGGGGATCCTGGACGAAGTAGATCGTCGCCGCGTCGACGTGGTGGTAGGCGGTGCCGATCGACGGGAATCCCGTGGCGACCTCGTCGAAGGTCCGCTGCCACAGGTCGCCGGAGAAGGTCAGCACGTTGGTCTTGTGGACGAGCGTGACGTGCCGGCGGGAACGGGTCGAGGCGAGCTCGAAGGCGTAGCGGACGCACCGCTCGACGCCGTGGCGAGTGTTGACGCTGCCCTGGGTAGCGACCTCGTGCGGCGTCCCCTTGCGCAGCACCCCGCCCTCGCCGACGTAGGGCCCCTCGGTGTTCTCGCGGATGACGACGAAGTCGTGGGTCGGGGTGAGGAAGGGCCGCTGGTTCACGTACAGATCGAGCTCGAAGCGCATCTTGAGCAGCAGCCCCCGCTCGATCAGGCCCGGCGGAACCTCCGGCGTCCCGACCGCGCCGAGCAGGATGGCATCGAACCCACGGAGCTGGTCCAGCGTCTCGTCGGACAGCACTTCCCCGTCACGCAGGTAACGCTGACCGCCGAGATCGAACTCGGTGACGTCGAAGGTGACACCCGTCGCCCGCAGGACTTTCAACGCCTCGGCGGTCACTTCGGGCCCGATGCCGTCGCCTCCGATGACCGCGATTCGATGACCCATGAGCGGAATCTTGGTCGGCAAAGGTGCCGATCGGGCCATCGCGGCGCCGATAGTCTCGATGGACCATGGAATCGCACCAGCTGTCCCAAGCCGCGTATGACCGGCTACGGGCCGAGCTCGACGACCTCGTCACGCGGGGGCGCCTCGAGGTCGCGACGAAGATCGAGCGCGCTCGTGAGCTGGGCGATCTGGCCGAGAACGGCGACTACCACGCGGCCAAGGACGAGCAGGGCCACCTCGAGGGGCGCATCCGCCAGCTCGAGTCCCTCCTCGAGCGGGCCGAGATCATCGAGGCGCCGCCGGAGGGCGTGGTCGGGCCCGGCTCCATCGTCACGCTCGTGTACGAGGGCGACACCGACGACGCCGCCGAGCGCTACCTGGTCGGCCACATCGAGGAGCGCTCCGGCGATCTCGACGTGATCAGCCCGACGGCGCCACTGGGCGCGGCGTTGATCGGCGCCCGGCCCGGCGACATCGTGTCGTTCGAGGCGCCGACGGGCGAGCTGCGCGTACGGGTCCTGGAGGTCGAGGCAGCCTGAGCGCGGAAGTCTCCGGGCCGCCGGCGCTCCCGCCGACGCGGCCCGTCGAACTGCCCGCCGGCACGGTCCTGCTGCGCGAGTTCCCCGGCCCGCCCGGGGCCCCGGCGCTGGTGATGCTCCACGGCTGGACGGCGACGGCCGATCTCAATTTCTTCCGGGTCTACGGTGACCTCGCCGAGCACTTCCGGGTGCTCGCGTTCGACCACCGCGGCCACGGCTCGGGCATCAGGACCCGGACGCCGTTCCGGCTCGAGGACTGCGCCGACGACGTCGTGGCGATGGCCGACGCCATCGGGGTCGACCGGTTCGTCGCCCTCGGTTACTCCATGGGCGGCGCCGTCGCCCAGCTCCTCTGGCGCCGCCACCGCGAGCGGGTCGCCGGTCTCGTGCTCGTCGCCACTGCGGCCCACTTCAACCTCCGGCGCGCCAACCGCTTCGGGCTCACCGGCCTGGCCGCCGCCGCCCGGCTGACGCCGGAGCAGGTGCACCGCTGGGTGACCAGCCAGCTCTACCTCCAGCGCAAGACGGACTCATGGGACGCCTGGGCAGCACAGCAGGCCGCGGCCCACAGCTGGCGGATGGTCGCCGAGGCCGGCCGGGCCCTCGGTCGCTTCCGCGCCGACCCCTGGCTGGGCGAGATCGACGTGCCGACGGCGGTGGTGCTGACGATGCAGGACGAGGTCGTGCCGTTCGCTCGCCAGGTCGCACTGTGCGAGGCGATCCCCGCCGCCGAGGCGTTCCGCCTCGACGGCGGCCACGACGCCGCCGTCGCCCACCCCGCTCGGTTCGTCCGCGAGGTGACCAGGGCGACGAGCTCGGTGGTCGAGCGCGCTCACTGACGCCTTGCCCGCCGGTAGCGTCGCCGAGATGCGTCCCCCCGCCGCCGTTGCCGCCCTTGCTCTTCTCGCCGTGGTCACCGCATGTGGCGGCTCCGACGACGACGACGGCGGATCGGCGACCGCGGCGAGCACGGTCCCGTCGGCGACGTCGACGCCCGACGGCACGACGGCCGAGGACACCGGCCCTGGGACCACCACCCCTGAGGGCACCGCTGTCGAGGAGACGGTCGTCGACGGCACGCTGGTGCCGGCGACGACGGCTCCCCCGGCCTCGGTGCCGGACGTCGAGTTGCCCACCGAGACGCCCACCGAGCTGGCCGTCACCGTGATCACGCCAGGTACCGGCGCCGAAGCGGCCGACGGCGACTCGGTCTTCGTCAACTACGTCGGCGTGCGCAGCGAGGATGGCACCGAGTTCGACAGCAACTACGGCGCCAGCCCGTTCCCGGTCGTACTCGGCTCGGGCGGCGTGATCAACGGGTGGGAGCAGGGGTTGCAGGGCGCGCAGGCGGGCAGCCGGCTGCAGCTCGACATCCCGCCTGACCTGGCGTACGGCGACAGCCCACAGGGTGAGATCATCCAGCCGGGCGACGCCCTCTCCTTCGTCATCGACGTGCTGGCCGTCGTGCCCGCGGTCGACGCCGCCACCGCCCCGACCGCGGACGACGTCCCCACGGCGTCCGAGCCAGTGACGGAGCTGACCGTCGAGGACCTCACGCCCGGCGACGGCGCCGAGCTGGCCGAGGGCGACACCGCGGTCGTCCATCTGATCGCCGCCCGCGGCGACACCGGCGAGGTCGTCGAGAGCACGTGGACCAGCGGTCAGCCGCAGCCGGTCGTGGTCGCGAGCGGGCAACTCCTCGACGGGCTCGTCGAGGGGCTCCCGGGAATGCAGGTCGGCGGCCGGCGGGCGGTGACGATCCCGTTCTCGACGTTCCCCGAAGGGTCCCTGGACCAGCTCGGAGTGCCGGCGGAGACCGACGTCGTCGTGATCGCCGACCTCTTCGCCGTGCTCTGACGCCGATGAGTTGAGGCTGCTCGCAGCGTCTCAACCGCGATGGCCACGTACGTCCTCATCCACGGGGCCGGCTCCGACTCCTGGTACTGGCACCTCGTCAGCCCCGAACTGCGGGCGATGGGCCACGACGTCGTCGCGCCTGACCTGCCGTGCGACGACGACTCGGCCGGTCTGGTCGAGTACGCCGACACGGTCGTGGACGCGATCGGCACCCGGGCCGCCCACGATGACCTCGTCCTGGTCGCCCAGTCGCTCGGCGGTTTCACCGCCCCGCTCGTCTGCGAGCGGGTGCCGGTGCGGATGATGATCCTCGTCGCGGCGATGGTTCCGGCGCCAGGCGAGTCACCTGGCGACTGGTGGGCGAACACCGGCTGGGAGGAGGCCCATCGGCGGAAGGCCGAGCGGGACGGCCGGCGGGCGGACGGTGACTTCGACCCCGTCGCCGAGTTCCTCCACGACGTGCCGCCCGCCGTGGTCGCCGAGTCGGTCCACCACGTGCGCGACCAATCCGGGGCGCCGTTCGAGAAGCCGTGGCTGCTCGACGCGTGGCCGGACGTGCCGACGCGGTTCCTGCTCTGCCGCGACGACCGCTTCTTCCCCGCCGACTTCCAGCGCCGGGTGGTGGGCGAGCGTCTCGGCATCACGCCGGACGAGATGGACGGCGGTCACTTGCCCGCCCTCGCCCGCCCGACCGAGTTGGCGCGCCGCCTCGACGCCTACGTGGCGGAGCTCGCTACTGGACGACGAGGGTGATGTCGACGCCGGAGAGCGCCTTGCTCACCGGGCAGTTGGCCTTGGCGTCCTCGGCCGCCGACTTGAAGCCGGCCGCGTCGAGCCCGTCCACGTCGCCCGACACCGTGAGGGTGATCCCGGTCAGGCGGAATCCGCCCGCCGGATCGGCCCCGAGGCCGACGTCGGCGGTCACGTCCAACGTCTTCGGGGTCCCGCCCGCCCGCGCGACCAGCGCCGAGAGCTGCATCGCGAAGCATGACGAGTGAGCGGCGGCGATCAGCTCCTCCGGGCTGGTCGTCCCACCGGCGTCGTCCGCCGCCCGCTTGGGAAACGAGACCTCATAGGTCCCGACCCCCGAGCTGGTCAACTCGACTTGGCCCGAACCTTGCTCGAGCGTTCCGGTCCAGAGGGTGTGGGCGCGACGAGTCGGCATCTTGACCTCCTTGCAGTCGAAGCTGGGACGGACCTTACGGCGCCGGCGCCGACCGGCGGCGCAGCCGTTCGGCGCGGCGGTCCCACTGGGCGCTGGTCTCGAGCAACCACGACACCGCGTCCGCCAGCCGCTCGGTGGTCGCCCGGTAGCGCACTTCCCGGCCCTCCCGATCGGCGGCGACGAGGCCCGCGCTCGCCAGCGTCTGGAGGTGCTTGACCACCGCCTGCCGCGACAGCGGGAACCGCTCGGCGAGCCGGGTCGCCGACGCCGGGCCGTCGTGAACGAGGTGCTGGAGGATCTGCCGGCGGGTGGGATCGGCCACCGCGGCGAACAGCTCGTCGAGCGGCTGCCAGCCCTGGCTCATGCAGAGGTGGACACGGCCGCGCTCGCCCACGCGGCGACCGCCCGCACCTCCCACCTGATCGCCGACGCCGTTGCCTGCGCCCGCGCCTGCGGCGGGAAGGACTCGGTGATGCGGAGGACCGCACCGACCGGGGACGGGAGCACGACCAGTTCGACGCCCGAGCGGTCCTGCGGCCGCGATGCGGGCCACCACTCGAACGAGACGCGTTCGCCGTCGACGACCTCGTCGATCCGCACCTCGCGGTCCTCGTCGTCGTCACGGACGACGCCACCACCGCCCGGCTCGACGGTCAGGTCGGCGGCGTCGACGAGCCACTCCTCCCATCCGCCAGCGACGAGGGTCCACAGGTCGTCGGCCGGGAGGTCGAGGTCGATGTCGCGCCGCACGATCAACGGTTCGTCCATGCCGGCACGATATCGCAACTCACCGGTTGCACATCACGCACATTCTCGGGTACGTTGATCTGCAACCCGTTGGTTGCACAAGGAGACCGCCGAGATGCTCATCCCCACCGTGATCGAGTCCACCAACCGCGGCGAGCGGGCGTACGACATCTACTCCCGCCTCCTCGCCAACCGGATCGTCTTCCTCGGCTCCGCCATCGACGACGCGGTGGCCAACCTGATCATCGCCCAGTTCGTCCACCTCGAATCCGAGGATCCCTCCCGCGACATCGCGCTGTACATCAACTCCCCCGGCGGGGACATGACCGCGCTCTTCGCGATCCACGACACGATGCGCTACGTCGCCCCCGACGTCGCCACGATCTGCGTCGGCCAGGCGTGCTCGGCGGCCGCCGTGCTGCTCGCCGCCGGCACCCCGGGCAAGCGCTACACCCTGCCCAACGCCCGCGTCCTCATCCACCAGCCCCACGGCGGCGCCCAGGGGCAGTCGACCGATCTCGAGTTGCAGGTCGCCGAAGTCGTCGAGATGCGCCGGCGGATGGTCGACATCCTCGTCGCCGTGACCGGCCAGAGCGAGCAGCGGATCGTCGCCGACATCGACCGCGACTTCATCCTTCGCGGCGAGCAGGCGGTCGCCTACGGGCTCGTCGACGAGGTCATCGACCAGCGGCGGCTGGCCGGGGCTGAGCCGCTGCGCCGCCAGAACGCGGCGTGATCGCGGCGCTGACCTGCTCGGCTGCGGCGGCGACCTCGGCTCCGAAGCGCCGGCCGGGCTGACGGGTCATCCGGCCGAGCGGGCCGCTCACGCTCACCGCGGCGACGATGTCGCCTTGGTCGTCGACCACCGGCGCGCTCACCGACGCCACGCCCGACTCCCGCTCCTCGACACTGGCGACCCAGCCGTCGGGTCCGGCTTCGCCGCTGAGCAGGCGTCCCGCCGACCCGACGTGCAGCGGCAGCACGACCCCCTCGGGCACGATCCAGCGCAGCCCGTGGGCCGACTGGAGCGACACGAGGCAGCGGCGACCGGCGCCCTCGCGGACGAACAGCTGGACGCTCTCCCCGGTGCGGTCGCGCAGGTCGACGAGCACCGGGCGGGCGAGGTCGGCGAGGGGGAAGGCGTCGGCGGCGGCCCGGCCCAGCGCGAACCAGGCCGAGGCCGAGGACGTAGCGGCCCTCGCCGTCGCGGCGCACGAGGCCGTGGTGCTCGAGCGCGGCGAGGAGGCGGTGGGCGGTCGCCCTGGGCAGGCCGGTGCGGTCCTGCACGTCGGCGAGCGCGGCGGGGCCATCGTGCTCGAGGGAGCGGAGCACGGCAACGGACTTGTCGACGACGCCGACGCCGGATAGGGTGTCCATTACTCAGGAACTTTATCCCAATATGTGAGAGTGCGCATGTCGCCCCAGACGTTGGCCGAAAAGGTGTGGGACCGCCACGTGGTGCGAGCGGCACCCGGTGAGCCCGATCTGCTGTACATCGACCTCCACCTCGTCCACGAGGTCACCAGCCCGCAGGCGTTCGACGGGCTGCGCCTCGCCGGCCGGCGGGTGCGCCGGCCGGAGCTGACCGTGGCCACCGAGGACCACAACGTTCCCACCGCCGCCATCGACCAGCCGATCGCCGACCCGATCTCGGCGCGCCAGGTCGAGGCGTTGCGCACCAACGCCGCCGAGTTCGGGATCACGCTCTACCCGATGGGCGACGCCGGCCAGGGGATCGTCCACATCATCGGGCCCGAGCAGGGCCGGACGCTGCCCGGCATGACGATCGTGTGCGGCGACAGCCACACGTCCACCCACGGGGCGTTCGGGGCGCTGGCGTTCGGGATCGGCACGAGCGAGGTCGAGCACGTGCTCGCCACCCAGACGCTCCCCCAGGCCCGCCCGCGCTGGATGGCGATCGAGGTCGACGGCGACCTCGCCGCCGGGGTGACGGCGAAGGACCTGATCCTCGCCATCATCGGTGAGATCGGCACCGGCGGCGGGATCGGTCACGTGATCGAGTACCGCGGCTCGGCCGTTCGGGCGCTCTCGATGGAGGGCCGGATGACGGTGTGCAACATGTCGATCGAGGCCGGCGCCCGGGCCGGGATGGTGGCTCCCGACGACACGACGTTCGCCTACCTCGAGGGCCGGACCCACGCGCCGAGCGGGGCGGCGTGGGACGACGCGGTGGCGTACTGGCGGACGTTGCGCAGCGACGACGACGCGGCGTGGGACCGGGTGGTGCGCATCGACGCACCCGGCATCCGGCCGCAGGTCTCATGGGGCACGAACCCCGGGCAGGTCACGTCGATCGACGGCCGGGTCCCGTCACCCGACGACTACGCCGACCCGGCGACGCGGGAGTCGGTCACCCGCGCGCTCGAGTACATGGCACTCACGCCGGGCACACCGGTGCGCGACATCGCCGTCGACACGGTGTTCATCGGGTCGTGCACGAACAGCCGGATCGAGGATCTGCGGGCCGCCGCCGCGGTGCTCGACGGGCGCCACGTCGCCGCCAAGCGGGTGATGATCGTGCCGGGCAGCCACGCCGTGAAGGCGCAGGCCGAGGCCGAGGGGCTCGACCAGGTGTTCACCGCCGCCGGGGCCGACTGGCGCGAGCCGGGGTGCTCGATGTGCCTGGCGATGAACCCGGACAAGCTCGCTCCGGGCGAACGGTCGGCGAGCACGAGCAACCGCAACTTCGAGGGCCGCCAAGGCCGCGGCGGGCGCACCCATCTCGTCTCCCCCGCCGTCGCTGCCGCGACTGCGGTGGCGGGGCACTTCACCACCCCGGAGGACCTGTGAGGAGCGTCCTGTGAAGGCAGTGCACGTGATCTCGGGGCGGGGGCTGCCGCTGAAGCGCTCGGACGTCGACACCGACCAGATCATCCCCGCCGACTGGCTCAAGCGGGTCGAGCGGACGGGGTTCGAGAAGGGCCTGTTCTCGACCTGGCGCGACGACCGCGACTTCGTGCTCAACGACGAGCGCTACACCGGCGCCCGGGTGATCGTCGCCGGGCCGGCGTTCGGGATCGGCTCGTCCCGCGAGCACGCCGTGTGGGCGATCCAGCAGTACGGGTTCGACGCCGTGATCGCACCCAGCTTCTCGGACATCTTTCGCACCAACTGCACGAAGAACGGGCTCGTGCCGGTCGAGCTGCCGCTGGAGACCGTCGAGGCGATCTGGGCGGCGATCGACGACGACCCGGCGACCGAGCTCGTGATCGACGTCGAGCGACTGCTCGTCGAGGTGCCGTCAGCCGGGATCGCGGCGCCGTTCCCGATGGACGCGTCGACCCAGCAGCGCTTCCTCAACGGCCTCGACGACGTCGGCATCACCCTCTCCCACGAGACCGACATCGACTCCTACGAGGCCGACCGCCCCGCCTGGCTGACGTCCTGACAGTCAGTCGCCGTTGAAGGCGGCGAAGTCGTGCAGACGCGGGTCGTTGCTGAAGACTTCGATCGGTGGGTTCAGCGGGAGGCGGAGGGTGCGCTGGAGGATGCGCATCTGGGTGTGCTGGTTGTATTCGACCAGCGTCACCGCCCAGCCGTCGCGCCCGGCCCGGGCGGTGCGCCCGGAACGGTGGAGGTAGTCCTTGGCGTCCTTCGCCGGCTCGTAGTGGATCACCGCGCCGATGTCGTCGATGTCGAGCCCGCGGGCGGCGACGTCGGTGGCGACGAGCACGGCCAGGCGGCCCTCGGCGAACCGGCGTAGCGCCCGCTCCCGCACGGGTTGGGGAAGGTCGCCGTGGATCGCCGCGGCGTCGACGCCGAGGTCGGTCAGTGAGCGGGCGACCCTGTCGCACAGCCGCTTGGTCTGGCAGAACACGGCGACCTTGCCGATCCCCTGGCTGATCGCGCCGACGACGCGGTCCTTGTCCATGTGGTGGACGGCGAGGAACAGGTGGTGCATCGTGCCCACGGTGTCCGTGGCGGCGTCGACGGCGACCTCCACCGGGTCGCGCAGGTAGTGCCGGATCAGGTGCGCGACGTCGCCGTCGAGCGTGGCCGAGAACAGCATCGTCTGCGTGCGAGCGCGGCAGTGGCGCAGGATCCACTCGACCTGCGGGGTGAACCCGTCGTCGGCCATCCGGTCGGCCTCGTCGAGCACGACGATGTCGACGGCCGACAGGTCGATCTCGTCCGACTTCATCAGGTCGATCAACCGCAGCGGAGTGGCCACGACCACCTCGACGCCGCCGGCAAGCACATCGATCTGGTGATGACGGCTGGCGCCGCCGTAGACGGCGAGCATCTGCTGATCGGCGTGAGCGGCGACCGGTTCGAGCACCTCGGCGACCTGGATCGCCAGCTCCCGCGTGGGCACCAGCACGAGGCCCAAAGGCCGGGCCGGCTCGGCGCTGTCGAGGATGCGGGCGAGCATCGGGACGCCGAAGGCGAGCGTCTTGCCCGACCCGGTGCGCGCCCGGCCGCAGACGTCACGTCCTTCCAGTGCCACCGGGATCGCGGCGGTCTGGATCCGAAAGGGCTGGGCGAACCCGGCGGCGGCGAGTCCGTCGTCGATGCGCGGCGGCACGCCGAGGGGGGCGAACCCGGTCGGCGGCTGCACCGGCGGGAGCGTGGCGACGGTGGTAAGGGTGGTGCTGCGGTTGGCTGAGAAGCCCGAATCCGCAGCGGCGGGGCGACGACTCCGTCGCCGTCGGCGGGGCGCTCCCCGCCGGGGTATGGCTTCACTCATGATGAGCTAAGGGTACCGGGATGCGTGTCGCCCCAGGTCATGTCTAGTCTGGGCGACGTGGAGAGGACTGCGGCCAATTCAGCGCGGTCCGACTCCGATGTGCTCGCCCTCGTCCGGCGCGGTGACCGCTTGGCCTATGTCGTGCTCTACGAACGTCACGTCGGTGCCGCCCGCCGGCTCGCCCGCTCGCTGCTGCGCAACCACGCCGACGCCGACGACGTCGTCTCGGAGGTGTTCGCGTCGGTCCTCGCCGTGATCCAACGGGGCAAGGGGCCGCGCGACGGCTTCGCCGCGTACCTGATGGCATCCATCCGGCACGAGTGTCACCGGGCCCGCCGCCGGCGCCACCGGACCCACGTGTCGACGAGCGGGGACGCGCCGGCCGAGACCGGCGCGCGCGCCCTCGGGGTCGATCCCTTCGCCCGGCGCGACGAAGCGGACGCGCTCCAGCAGGCACTGCAGTCGCTGCCGCCGAGCGCGCGCGAGGTGCTGTGGCGCACGGAGGTCGAGGGCCAGTCGCACCAGGAGATCGCCGAGCAGACCGGCTCGACCCCCCAGGCGGTGGCGGCCCACGCGATGCGGGCCCGCCGCGCCCTCGGCGGCGCCTATCTGCAGGGGCACCTCGTCCACGCACCGGCGGACGATCCGGTCCCCCGCGCGTGCCGTGACACCCGCAGCCGCCTCGCCGACCTCGTGCGCGGCTCGCTCGGTGCCCGCTGGCGCCGTCGCCTGGAATCCCACCTCGCCACGTGCCCATCGTGTCGCGACGCCCGAGCGGAGCTCGAGCGGGTCAACAGGCACCTCCGCACGGCCCCCGGCCTCCCCCTGGCCGGCGGCGCGGTGCTCGTCGACGTCGGCCTGAAGGCCCGCTTCGTGGCGTGGCTGGCGGCGTCGAGCGTGCCGGCGGTCGCGGCGACCGGTTTCGTCGTCGTGAGCACCGTCGTTCCGCTCGCCGTCACGCGGCGCGGCGATCCCACTGACCGCGTCGCCGGCGCGACCGAGCCGGCGGCCGAGGTCACCATCACGACGACCGCGGCCACCGTCGGAACAGGCGCCGACCCCGTACCGACGACCGCGACCACCGTGACGCGGACGCGTCCCGACGACCGGCCAGTGCGCGAAGGACCGGGGGCAACACCGCCGCCACGCACGGCGCCCGCGACCACCGCCCCCACGGCGGTCACGGTCACCGCTCCGCCCAACGGACGCGACCCGGCGGAGGCGCCGGCGCCGCCGGCCCCCTCGGGACCGTCGACCACGGTCCCGTCGATCTCCCTCCCCCCGGTGACGTTGCCGCCGGTCAACATCCCGCCGATCTCCCTCCCCCCGGTCGAGCTGCCCGGCGTCACGACGCCGGCGGTGAGTCTGCCGCCGGTCAGCCTGCCGCTGATCACCGTGCCGTCGGTGACGGTGCCGTCGGTGTCGCTCCCGCCCGTGACCATCACCGTGCCCCCGATCACCGTGCCCGCGATCACGGTGCCGCCCATCACGCTGCCCGCGATCACGCTGCCGCCGATCGGCGGTTGAGAGATTTTCTCAACCGGCGTCATATCCCGTCCGCCGGCGACTTGTCATGGGTGGTTACGGGATGACGGTCCGAGTTCGTCGGCGCTCAGGCGGCGGCACAGAGCGGGCGGGAACCCGGGCGGGTCGCCTCCCCGGGCGGACCGCCCGGGACATCCGCGTTGATCCGGTTGCGCGATCGGAGTAGCGTCGCCGGGTGATGAACCGCACCGGCCTCCTCCTGCTTACGTAGGGCGAGCGCCGAAGCATCGCGTTCGCCCGCCCCCCGCTCCTCCCGACCGGGGGGTTCTTCATTTTTCGTCCCCGGTCCGACGCCCGCCCGCAGTAGTACCGACCACCAGGAAGCAGACATGGCACCGCCACCGACCAGTCCCCGTCCGATGCCGTTCGACAAGTACCAGCCGTTCGTCCCCCTCGTCCTCCGCGACCGGACGTGGCCCAACATGGTCATCGACAAAGCGCCGTTGTGGTGCTCGGTCGACCTGCGTGACGGGAACCAGGCGCTGATCGACCCGATGGACCCGGTGCGGAAGCGGCGGATGTTCGACGCCCTCGTCCAAATGGGGTTCAAGGAGATCGAGGTCGGGTTCCCGTCGGCGAGCCAGCCCGACTTCGACTTCATCCGCCAGCTGATCGAGGACGATCTCATCCCCGACGACGTCACGATCCAGGTCCTCGTCCAGTGCCGTCAGGAGCTCATCGAGCGCACCTACGAGTGCATCGAGGGCGCCCGCCGGGTGATCGTGCACTTCTACAACTCGACCAACCCACTCCAACGCGAGGTCGTGTTCGGTACCGATCAGGCCGGCGTCGTCGACATCGCCGTCAACGCCGCCAGGCTCTGCCGCAAGCTGGAGCAGCAGCACCCGGACTCGGCGATCCGCTACGAGTACTCGCCGGAGAGCTTCACGCTCACCGAGCCGGACTTCGCCGTCGAGGTGTGCGAGCGGGTGATGGACGTCGTCGAACCGACCGCCGAGCGGCCGATCATCCTCAACCTGCCGGCCACCGTCGAGTGCTACTCCCCCAACGTCTACGGCGACGTGATCGAGTGGTTCGGTCGCACGATCAGCCGGCGCGAGCACGTCGTCCTGTCACTGCACCCGCACAACGACCGCGGCTGCGCGGTGGCCGCCGCCGAGTTCGGGGTGATGGCCGGCGCCGACCGGGTCGAGGGCACGCTCTTCGGCAACGGGGAGCGCACGGGGAACGTCGACATCGTCAACCTGGCGATGAACCTGTTCGCCAACGGCGTCGACCCGGAGCTCGACATCACCGACATCGACGCCCTGCGCCGGGTCGCCGAGTACTGCAACCGGCTGCCGGTACCCGCCCGGCACCCGTACGTCGGTGACCTCGTGTACACCTCGTTCTCCGGCAGCCACCAGGACGCGATCAAGAAGGGGTTCGAAGCCCTCGATCCCGACTACGAGCGCTGGGGCGTGCCGTACCTGCCGATCGACCCCAAGCACGTCGGGCGCACGTACGAAGCCGTGATCCGGGTGAACAGCCAGTCCGGGAAGGGCGGCGTCGCCTTCGTGATGAAGACCGAGCACGGGTTCGACCTCCCCCGCCGGATGCAGATCGAGTTCTCCAAGACGATCCAGAACATCACCGAGGACTCGGGCACCGAGATCACCCCGGCCGTGATGTGGGAGGCGTTCGAGTCCGAATACCTCCCGGCCGCGCCGCGGTACGCACTGGTCGGCCACGAGCTGCACACGTCGGGGGGCAAGGCGACGATCACCGCTCAGCTCCGCGTGGACAGCGAGCACCACACGGTCACCGGTGAGGGCAGCGGACCGATCTCGGCGTTCGTGCGCGGTCTCAACGCCGAGTTCGGCACCGCCTTCGACGTCGTCGACTACGCCGAGCACGCCATCGGCCGGGGCGCCGAAGCCACGGCGGCGGCGTACGTCGAGTCGATCTGCGGCGACGGCGACGGCGAGGATCGGGGTGAGCCGCGGTGGGGCATCGGCCTCGACCCCGACATCACCACCGCCGGCCTCAAAGCCGTGCTCGGCGCCCTCGAACGCCAGCAGCGCTGAGGAACTGTGACCGCTCCGGGGTCACATCCCCGCGGAGCCGTCACAGTTCGGCGAGAAAGGGTCCACCCGCCACGCGACATCGACTCGTAGCGTGTTCCCGCATGCGAACGCGCCGCATCATCGCTCTCTTCGGCATCGCCCTGATCGGAGCCGGCGTCGTCGTGTGGCGGGTCCTGTCGAGGCGGGGCCAACGGTCGATCGCGGGCCCGTCACCGTCGACCCCGAACTGGGTCGAGGCGGTCGACGGATCATGCCCCGCGTCCCATCCCGTGAAGGCGAAGGAGGGATCGGGCATCTACCATCTGCCGGGCAGCTCGGTCTACGCCCGCACGCGGCCAGACCGCTGCTACGTCGACGCCGCCGCGGCCGAGGCCGACGGCTACCGTGCGGCCAAGACCGCGGCCGCGAGGAGTACGGCATGAAAGTCACCGTGGATTACGACGTCTGCGCCTCGACGGGCAGTTGCATGCAGGTCTGCCCCGAGGTCTTCGAGGTGCGCAGCGACGGCTACTTGTACGTGCTCCAGGACGAGCCGCCCGAGGAACTCCGCGACAAGGTGCACCAGGCCGAGGAGCTCTGCCCCACCGGCGCGATCACCGTCGACGATTGAGTCGCTCCTGGCACCAGAAGCTCGACGCGGCGTGGGCGGCGTCGGCCTCGATGTTGTGCGTCGGCCTCGATCCGGACCCGGCCCGTATGCCGGCGTCCTTCGTTGGCGCCCCTGACGGCGTCACCGACTTCTGCACCGCCATCGTCGACGCCACCGCCGACCTCGTCTGCGCCTTCAAGCCGCAGATCGCCCACTTCGCCGCGCAGCGGGCGGAGCCGCAGCTCGAGGCCGTCTGCGCCCACATCCGCGAGCACCACCCGGACGTGGTGCTCATCCTCGACGCCAAGCGGGGCGACATCGGCTCGACATCCGAGTACTACGCGCGCGAGGCGTTCGATCGTTACGGCGCCGACGCCGTCACGGTGAACCCCTACCTCGGCACCGACGCGGCGGCGCCGTTCCTCGAGCGCGGCGGCGTGCTCGCCGTGTGCCGGACGAGCAACCCCGGCAGCGGCGATCTGCAGGACCTCCCCGTCGACGGCGGCGAACCGCTGTACCAGCGCGTCGCCCGGCTCGTGGCCGAGCAATGGTCGGCCATCGGCGAGTGCGGCCTGGTCGTCGGCGCCACCTTCCCCGCCCAGCTCGGCGAGGTCCGGGCGATCGTCGGGGAGCTCCCGATCCTCGTCCCGGGCGTCGGCGAACAGCGCGGTGAGCTCGAGGCGTCGGTCAAGGTGGGCTCCACGGGCGACGGCACGGGTCTCATCGTCAGCTCGTCGCGCGCCGTCCTGTACGCCTCACCCGACGAGGACTTCGCCGAGGCGGCCCGGACCGTGGCCAGCGCCACCCGGGCCGCCATCCGCGCCGCCCGCTGAACCGCCGGACGACTCCGTCAGATCGGCCGCCCAGATTTCGTACGCGCGTCAGGCCGTCAGCGTCGCCACGCTGATGATGCCGGGCGCGGCGCGGAGGGACGCGACCACCGCCGGCGCCACGATCGACGTCGGGGCGATGAGCATGACCGCGGTGCCCGTCTGCTCGGCCCGGCCGACGTCCATGTCGGCGATGTTCACGCCGGCGTCGCCGAGGATCGTGCCGACGGTGCCGATCACGCCCGGGCGGTCGTCGTTGGTCACCATCAGCATGTGGTCGGCAGGCGGCACGTCGAAGGTGTGGCCGTCGATGAGCACGATCCGCTGTTCGCCCCGCCGGCCGGTGAGCGTGCCGCTCAGAGCGTGCCCGCCACCGGACACGCTGATCAGGTTGACGTAGTCGGCGGAGTGGGTCGAGCTCACCTCGCGCACTTCGATGCCTGACGCCCGCGCCCGATCCGGCGCGTTGACGAACGTGACCGGCTCGTCGCTGACCCGCCCGAACAGGCCCTTCAACACGGCCAGCCCGACGATGCGCGTGTCGTAGGCGCCGATGTCGCCCTCGACGCTGATCTCGACCCGCGGCGGCAGCTCCGTGACCAGGGAGCCGAACAGCCGGCCCAGGCGCTCGGCCAGCGGCAGGAACGGTCGCAGGTTCTCGTGCGCCTCGGCGGCGGCCAGGTTCACGGCGAACGGGACGAACTCCCCCGCCAGCGCCAGCTGCACCATGTCGGCGATGGTCTCGCCGGCCTTGTCCTGCGCCTCCCGGGTGCTGGCCCCGAGGTGTGGCGTGACCACCACCGTCGGGAGCCCGAACAGCGGCGACTCGGTCGTCGGCTCGGTGTCGAAGACGTCGAGGGCGGCGCCGGCGATGACGTTCTCGCGGATGCAGTCGGCGAGGGCGGCCTCGTCGACGATGCCACCGCGCGCCACGTTGATCACGCGCAGCGTCGGCTTGGCCTTGACGAGCAGGTCGCGCCCGATCATGCCCGCCGTCTCGGCCGTCTTGGGGAGGTGGATCGTCAGGAAGTCGGAGTCGGCGACGACCTGGTCGAGCGGCAGCAGCTCGACCCCGAGTTGGCGGGCGCGGTCGGCCGACACGAACGGGTCGAAAGCGACGAGGCGCATCCCGAAGGCGCGAGCGCGGTCGGCGACGAGCTTGCCGATGCGGCCGAGCCCGACGATGCCGAGCGTCTTGTCGGCCAGCTCCACGCCTTCCCACCGGCCGCGCTCCCAGCGGCCGGCGACGAGCGCCGAGTGCGCCTGCGGGACGTTGCGAGCCTGGGCGAGCAGCAGGGCCATCGTGTGCTCGGCCGCGGAGACGATGTTCGACTGCGGCGCGTTGACGACCATCACCCCTCGCCGGGTCGCCGCGTCGACGTCGACGTTGTCGAGGCCGATGCCGGCCCGACCGACGACGACGAGCTCGGCGCCGGCGGTGAGGACGTCTTCGGTGACGCGGGTGGCGGAGCGGATGATCAGGGCCTCGGCGCCGCCGATCGCGGTGATCAGCTCGTCGGCGGTGAGCTCGAGGCGGACGTCGACGTCGTGACCGGCGGCGCGCAACCGCTCGAGGCCGGCTTCGGCGAGCTCCTCGGTGACCAGGACGCGGGCCATCACATCGTGGGGGCTGCGCCCCCACACCCCATCGCTGGACTGCGCAGGCAGTATGTAGCTGGCGCTCGCTCGTCCAGCATGCGCTCGCTGCGCTCGCTCATCGACCCCCATGCTTACCGGACGATCCGCCCAATCCGCCACGAGATCCGAGGGCTACCGTCGGCGCCGTGATCCGCGCTCCCGACGGTGTGGCCGACCTGCAACGCCTGGCCGCCGTGTTCGACGAGATCTGGGGCACCACTTGTCCTGTCGTTCGGGTCGAGCTGCTGCGCGCCGTGCACCACGCCGACGGCTATCTCGCCCTCGCCGAGGAGGCCGGCCGCGTGGTCGGCGGCTCGTTCGGCTTCCTCGGCCGCCACCGCGGCGCGCCGGCGCTGCACAGCCACATCACCGGGCTGCTCCCGCAGGTGCGTCACACCGGGCTCGGCCGCGCCGTGAAGTTGCACCAGCGGGCGTGGGCGGCCGACCGGGGCCTGGCGTCGATCGTCTGGACCTTCGATCCGCTCGTCCGGCGCAACGCCTGGTTCAACCTCGCCGTGCTCGGCGCCCGGGTCGACGAGTACCTGGTCGACTTCTACGGCCCCATCGAGGACGCCGTCAACGCCGGTGACGAGACCGACCGGCTCCTCGTCGCCTGGGCCGTGCCCGACGAGCAGCCGCGGGCGCGCGAGCCGCACCAGATCGCCGTGCCGACACCCGAGGACATCGTGGCCTTGCGCCGGCGCGACCCTGCCGCGGCGGCCGAGTGGCGGCAGCGACTGCGCACCGAGCTGGCCGGGCGCCTCGCGACCGGGGCACGGGTCGTCGGGTTCACCGCGACCGGCGAGTACGAGGTGCGGCTGTGACTGTCATTGCGTTCCCCGGCCACGCCACATACTGCCTGCGCAGTCGCTGGCCGCTCGCTCGCTGGCGCTCGCTCACTCGCATCGTCGCGAGGGTCCTTACATGACCGGGGTGCGCCTCCGCGAGCTGCGCGAGATCGCCCTGCCGCTCGTGGCACCGTTCCAGACCAGCTTCGGGACCCAGTCGAGCCGGCGCATCCTGCTCGTGCAGGCCGAGGCGGAGCACGACGGCACGACGTTCGAGGGCTGGGGCGAGTGCGTTGCCGGCGACGAGCCGACGTACTCGGCCGAGTACGTCGACGCCGCCGCCCTCACCATCACGACCCAGATCGTCCCCCGCCTGCGGCAACCGGTCGCCGCCGAGGCCGTCGCCGGTGAGCTGGCCGGGATCAGAGGCCACCCGATGGCCAAGGCCGCCGTCGAGATGGCCGTCCTCGACGCCGAGCTGCGCGCCGCCCACCGGTCCTTCGCCGAGTTCCTCGGCGTCACCCGGTCGCGGGTCCCGAGCGGGGTGAGCGTCGGCATCCACGGCTCGATCGGGGAGCTGCTGGACGCCGTCGGCGGATATCTGGCCGACGGGTACGTCCGCATCAAGCTCAAGATCGAACCCGGCTGGGACCTCGAGCCGGTGGCGGCCGTCCGCAACCTGATCGGGCCGGACGTCCCGCTGCAGGTCGACGCCAACGCCGCCTACACCCGCGCCGACATCGACCACCTCTGCCGTCTGGACGAGTTCGGCCTCCTCCTCATCGAGCAGCCCCTCGCCGAGGACGACCTGCTCGGCCACGCCATGCTCGCCGGCGCGGCGGCCACTCCGGTCTGCCTCGACGAGTCGATCACGTCGGTGACCGTGGCCGAGGACGCCATCGACCTCGGGGCGTGCGAGGTCGTCAACCTCAAGCCGGGGCGCGTCGGCGGCTACCTCGCCGCCCGCTCGATCCACGACCTCTGCCTCGAACGGGGCGTCCCGGTCTGGTGCGGGGGGATGCTCGAGACGGGGGTCGGCCGCGCCGCCAACGCCGCCCTCGCCGCTCTCGACGGGTTCACGCTCACGGGCGACATCTCGGCGTCGCGCCGGTTCTGGGGGCGCGACATCGTCCGTGATCCGATCGACGTCGTCGACGGTCACGTCGCCGTGCCGCGCGGCCCCGGGTTCGGCTTCGAGATCGACGGCGAGTTCCTCGACTCCGTCACGACCAAGGTCACGAACCTGTCCGACGACTAGCTTCACCGTTCATGCCACACCCCTTCTTGTCCGACGAGTGGATGGCCGAGGCCAACGCGATCCGGGAGCGCCACGCCGGGAAGACCGACAAGGTCAAAGGCTCGTTCCGGATCAACCAGGTCGTCACCGGCGTGCCGTTCGGCGACGGCACGGTGGAGAGCTACCTCGACACGTCCTCGGGCGACGTGGTGATGGAGCTCGGCAAGCTCGACGAAGCCGACGTCACCGTGACGACCGACTACGCGACGGCGAAGGCGATCTTCGTCGACCAGGACCAGGCGGCGGGGATGCAGGCGTTCATGTCCGGCAAGATCACCGTGCAGGGCGACATGATGAAGTTGATGGCGCTGCAGGCGGCGATGCCCAACGACCCCGTCTCCCAACAGATCGCCGAGGAGATCAAGGGCATCACCGCCTGATCGCTCCGGTTTCTGCAGTCAGATCGGGTGCCAGAGCACCCGATCTGACTGCAAGAACGGCTCAGGTGCCAGCGGCGAGCGGGGCGAGGGCGTCGCGCAGGGCGTCGACGGTCCAGATCTCGTGGCGCTCGAACGTGTCCGCCATCGTCCACGTCTCGACCCGCTTGACGACGCCGCCCTGGACGAAGAACGTCTCGCCCGTGAACGGGCAGTCGGCCGTGCTCAGATAGGCCACCAGCGGGGAGACGTTCGCCGGGTCCCAGACGTCGAAACCGCTGTCCGGCGCCGTCATGATCTCCTCGAGCCCCGGTGTCGCCAGGGTGAGTCGGGTGCGGGCGGCGGGGGCGATGCAGTTGCTGCGCACCTCGTAGCGGGCGAGCTCCTTGGCGACGATCTGACTGAAGGTCGCGATCGCCGACTTGGCGGCCCCGTAGTTGGTCTGGCCCGGGTTGGCGAACAACCCGGAGGTGCTCGACGTGTGGACCAGGTTCCGTGGCTTGGCCCGGCCGCTCTTGGCCTCCTCGCGCCAGTACGCCGCCGCCCACCGCGTCGGGGCGAAGTGCCCGCGGAGGTGGACCCGCACGACGTCGTCCCACTCGGCCTCCGACATGTTGATCAGCACCCGGTCACGCAGGATCCCGGCGTTGTTGACGAGGACGTCGAGCCCGCCGAAGTTGTCGATCGCGCTGTTGACCAGCGCCTGTGCACCCTCCCAGTCGGCGACGTCGTCGGCGTTCGCCACCGCCTCGCCGCCCTGCGCCCGGATCTCCGCGACGACCTCGGCGGCGGGGCCGGTATCGACACCCGCGCCGTCGTTGGCCCCGCCCCGGTCGTTGACCACGACCTTCGCCCCCTCAGCGGCGAAGAGCAGGGCGTGGGCGCGGCCCAGTCCTCGGCCCGCTCCCGTGATGATCGCCACGCGTCCTTCGAGTGCTCCCATGGACGGGGCACCGTAGCTGGCACCCGGAGCGGGGGACGAAGGCGCGATCGACCGCCGACGGCCTAGAACAGGACGAGATCGACCGGCGTGCGGCGAGGGAGTTGATCGCCACGGGCGACCGGGTCGCCGTTGACGGTCGCCTCGACGACGACGCCCTGGCGCGAGCCGAGCAGCCGGCCGACGCGCAGCCCTCTCGCCCGCAGCCGCTGCCGCGCCTGCGGCAGGGTGGCCCCTTCCAGCCGGGGGACGCGGCGCAGGTCGGGTCCCCGGGAGAGCCGGATGCCCACGGTCGCGTCCCTCGGCACCTGCGTCCCCGCGGCCGGGTTCTGTTCGATCACGGCGCCCGCCGGCACCGTGTCGCTGAAGGCGGGAATTCCCTCCTGGGGGGTGAGTCGCAGTTCGGTGAGCGCGGCCAGAGCCTGGTCGCGGGTCATGTTGGCGAGGTCCGGCACGGTCCTGGGCGCGGGGCCCGACGACACGACGAGGGCGACCTCGGTGTCGGGGAGCACGTCGGCGCCGGCGGCGAGCTCGGGTTGCGCGGGCACCGACCACGAGATCACCGTGCCGACGGGTACCTCCTCGTCGTTGGCCTCGGTCGGCGGCAGCGCCGTCAGGTCGAGCTCGGCGAGCGTGGTCTCGGCGTCGGCCAGCGTGGCGCCGGTGACGTCGGGCATGGTGCGGAACTCCGGCCCCTCGCTGACGATGACGAGGAACGGCTCGCCCTCGGCGAGGCGTTCGCCCGCCGCCGGCGCGGTGCGGATGATGTCGCCGGGATCCGGCTCCTCGTCGCTGCGCTCGCGCTGGATGTCGATCTCCCAGTCGAAGTCGGTCGTCTCGGCCCGCGCGTCGGCCTCGGTCTGGCCGACGAGATCGGGCACCTCGTGCGTCGGCGTGCGGAACAGGACGTAGGCGAGGTAGCCCAGCGCGCCGAGGGCGGCGAGCACGAGGACCGCGCCGACCCACGCCAGCCAACGCCGCCGCTTGCGCGGGGCCTTGGGCGCCGTCGGAGGCGGCGGGCCGGCGGCAGTCGCCGGGACCTCGCCGGCGGGAGCCCCCGGTGCGGCCGCCAGTCCGGCGAGCTCGTCGACGGTCCGATCGGCGTCGCCGTCGTAGACGCGCGGAGTCGCGGTCGGCGACGCCGCCGTGGTCTCGGCCGCGGCCGCCGCCGCGGTCGCGGCGAGGGGCGCCGTCGGGTCTTCGGGCGCCGCCGGCACGACCGGCGCCGGAGGCTCCACCTCGCCCGCCGTGTCGACCGTCGGCGGGGGCAGGGGCGCGACGGGCTCCGCGGGCCCAGCCGGCGGCTCTGCCGGCGGCCGCGCGATCCCGCCGGTCGGGTCGTTGGGGCGACGCATCGTCGCCGGATCCTCGGTGACCAGCGCGGTGGCGAGGATCGGGATCGGCGCCGGTCGGGGCAGGTTCTCCGCCGCCCTGACCAGTCCCCGGCCGAACTCCGCCGCCGTCGAGCGGTCCTCGGGGTCCGGCCGGCCGGCCTTCTCCAGCACCGCGGCCAGCGAACCGAGGTCCGCCGACACCGGCATCAGCTTGCCGATGCGGGCCGACACCGTCGCCACCGTCGAGCGGGCGGCGAACGGCACCGCACCGGTGACCGCCTCGACCAGCACCAGCGCCAGCGCGTACACGTCGCTCTTCCCGTCGACCGGCTGCGCCAGCGCCTGTTCGGGTGAGCAGTACCGGGCGACGTGGGTCGGCACGGTCGCCGGCTCCGACCAGTACGGCTCGCCGAGCAGCCGGGCCAGCCCGAAGTCGACGACGCGCAGCCGGCGGTCGTCGCCGAACACCAGCTTGGATGGGGTCACCTCGGTGTGCACCAGGCCCCGGTGGTGGGCGTAGTCGAGCCCGCGGCACGCTTCCAGGCCGACCATCAGCGCCTGCGACGGGCTGAGGTGGCGCCCCCGGTCGAAGAGGTCGCGGAGGCTGCCGCCGGCGAGGTACTCCGACACCACGTACACCGTCGTGCGCTTGCCGATGACCTCCTCGCCCCAGTCGTACACCGCCGCCACGTTGGGGTGCGACAGCTTCGATGCCGAGCCCATCGCGGCGGCGAACTTGCGGCGGAAGTCGGGCGACTCGGCCCACTCCGGGCGCACCAACTTGACGGTGACCTGCCGCTCCAACTCGGTGTCGTCGGCGTCGACGACGAGCGAGTTGGCGCCGGCGGACACCATGCGCGTGACCCGGTAGCGGCCGGCAAGCATGCGTCCGACGAGGCCACGGCGGGTTTCGGTCCGCTGCGGGTCCGCGCTCATGTCCTCGTTCGTCGTCCCGGGGTTCCCAACGTCGTCATCGCGCCCGAGGACGCTACCCCCGTCGGTCCGCGCGTTGGCGGCAAGGGGTCGACGGCCCTGCACACGAGTGCGATCGGGTCCGGGCGCCGCCATGCTGTCCGGGTGGCTGCATCCCCCGCCGCGACAGGTCGGCGCGTCCGGAGACGGATCGACCCCCGGCTGCTCGTGGCGAGCTTCGCCATCGCCGTCGGCGTCGTCCTGGTCGGCTACGCGCTCGTCCGTTCGGTCAGCGGGGACGAGGCAGCCGACCTCCCCGAGGCGATCGAGTCGGTCACCCCCGTCCCGTCGGCGATCCAGGTCCCCCAGCAATCCCAGGTCGTGGTCGACCTCGAGGCCGGGTTCGAGGGACGCCTGATCGTCGACGACGTCGCCCTGGCCACCGTGCGGCTGGACGAGCTCGGCTCGATCGACGTCCAACCGGGCGAGCAGATCGACGTGCCGCCCGGGGCGATCTTCGAGCCCGGCAACGCCACCTTGACGTTCACGCCGGGCGAGGGCGCGGAGATCGAGCGCTTCGCCCCGGGCGACCACACCGCGACGGTGGTCTACTGGCGGGCGGTCGAGGGCCCCGAGCGGGCCCGGTCGTACACCTGGTCCTTCGCCGCCGTCTGATGGGCGGGCGCGATCAGCGCTCGCCGGTCTCGAGGAGGCGCTCGAAGGCGGCCTCGTCGAGGATCGGCACTCCGGCCTGCTCGGCCTTGGTGACCTTGCTCGCCCCGGGGCTGTCCCCGACGACCAGCGCGTAAGTCTTGGCGCTCACGCTGCCCGGGCTCGTCCCACCCCGGGATGTGATCGCCGCCGTCGCCTCGTCCCGCGTGTACCCATCCAGGGTGCCGCTGACCACCACCGCCTTGCCGGCGAGCACCGGAGGGGCTTCCGGCTCGGCGGCCGGCGCGACGCCGAAGTCGACACCCGCCCGGCGCAGCTTCTCGATGAACGCCCGGTTCGGCTCGAGCGAGAACCAGGTGGCGATGGATTCGGCGATCTTCGGTCCGATCCCGGAGATCTCGGCCAGCTGCTCCGCCGAGGCGCTCATCACCCCGTCCAGCGTGCCGAACCGGGCGGCCAGGATCTGCGCCGCCGCCGGGCCGAGGTGCTTGATCCCGAGGGCGGTGAGCAGCCGGGGCAGCGGCCGGTGCCGCGATGTGTCGATCGCGTCGACCAGCTTCTGGGCGCTCACCTGGGCGAACCCCTCGAGCGTGAGCAACTGCTCGACGGTCAGCGCGTAGACATCGGCGGCGTCGGCGACCATGCCGCTCTCGGTGAGCTGGAACACCGTGCGTTCGCCGAGCCCCTCGATGTCCATCGCCCCGCGCGAGGCGAAGTAGATGACCCGCTGGTCGCGCTGGTACGGGCAGGCCGGCTCGACGCAGCGGGTGTCGGCCTCGCCCTCGAGGCGGACGAGCGTGCTGGCGAGCGGGCACGTGCACGTCGTCGGGAACGTCCACGGCGTCGCGTCCGCCGGCCGCAGGCCGAGCACCGGGCCGACCACCTCGGGGATCACGTCGCCCGCCTTGCGCACGATCACGGTGTCGCCCGGCCGGACGTCCTTGTTCCGGACCTGGTCCTCGTTGTGCAGCGTGGCCACACCCACGGTCGAGCCGCCGACGAAGACCGGGTCGAGCACGGCGAACGGCGTCGCCCGGCCGGTGCGGCCGATCGACACCTGGATGTCGCGCAGCAGCGTCGTGCGCTCCTCGGGCGGGAACTTGTACGCGATCGCCCACCGCGGGGCCCGGGAGGTCGACCCCAGCCGCTCGCGCTGGCCGACGTCGTCGACCTTGACCACGACCCCGTCGATCTCGTAGCCGAGGTCGTGGCGGTGGGCCTCCCAGTGCCCGCAGTGCTGGTAGACGTCCTCGAGGTTGTCGAAGGACTTGGTCTCGGGGTTGACCGGGAACCCGAGCGTCGCCAGGAACTCGAGGGCGGCCGTGTGCCGGTCCAGCGGGGGGCCACCGACCACCTCGCCGAGCTGGTACACCCAGAACGACAGGTCGCGCGATGCGGTGATCGCCGGGTCCTTCTGGCGCAGGCTCCCGGCGGCGGCGTTGCGGGGGTTGACGAAGAGGCGCCCGTCGTTGGCCGCGGCGACCTCGTTCATCCGCTCGAAACTGGCGACGGGCAGGTACACCTCGCCCCGGACCTCCAGCACCTCGGGCACTGTCGTCCCCTTCGGCGCCCGCAAGTCGCGGGGCACGGCTGCGATCGTCGCCACGTTGGCGGTGACGTCCTCGCCGACGCGTCCGTCGCCGCGCGTGGCAGCCTGCACGTAGCGGCCGTTCTCGAAGCGGACGCTCATCGCGACGCCGTCGATCTTCAGCTCGCACACGTAGTGGACCGTCTCGCCGGGAAGGGCGCGCGAGACCCGCTGGCCCCACGCCACCAGCTCGCCCTGGGCCATCGCGTTGTCGAGGCTCATCATCGGCACGGCGTGGACGACCGGCGCGAACAGCGCACTCGGCGCGCCGCCCACCGCCTGGGCGGGTGACGACGCGGAGGCGAGCTCCGGGTGGACGGCCTCCAGGTCGCGCAGCTCGCGGACGAGCAGGTCGAAGTCGCCGTCGGAGATCTCAGGGTCGTCGAGCACGTGGTAGCGGCGGTTGTGGTACGCCACGAGCTCGCTCAGCTCGGCGATGCGGGCGGCGACCTTCTCGTCCGCCTGGTCCGCCGGTGCGGTCTTGTCGCTCATGCTCCCAGCGCGAAGCGACTGGCGACGGCCTGCTCGTTGACCCGGCGACCGATCTCGCGGGCGATGCGGCACACTCGGTCGGCGACGGCCGGGGTGTGCAGGCCGAGCCCGCACTGCGGCGTGACGAGGCTGCGCTGGCGCAGCAGGACCGGGTCGCAGCCGCGCTCGACGAGCGAGCACCAGACGTCGCTGAGCTGGCGCCACGGGCGCTCGTTGCTCGTCGGGATCGGTCCGTCGGTGCCCACCGCACCCCACGCGATGCGGCCCCCGCCTTCGAGGAAGCGGACGAGGTAGCCGGCCACGCCGGCGAGCTCCTCCCGCACCGGAACCGAGAGCACCGCCGGCCCGGCCGCGAGCAGCGAGGCGATGTCGACCTCGGCGCAGCAGTGCACGCCGACCGTGGCGACCGGCTCCACCGCGGCCATCGCACCGGACAGCAGATCGATGGCGGGATCGGGAGCGATGGGGAAGCCCTCGCTCAGCAGGCTGCCGAACCACGGCTCGTCCAGCAGCACGATCTGGGGCGAGTCGGGCAGCGCCGCGGCGACCGCCCGGGCGATCGCGGCGATGTGGGCGCGCACGGCCCGCCCGGCGACGGCGAACGCCGTGGCGGCGTCGACGCCGGCACGGGCGAGCGCCACGCCGAGCGTGACCGGGCCGACGAACTGCCACTTCACCGGGCCGCGGAGCCCACGGGCGGCGGCCACGGCGAGAAACGTCCGCATCCCGGCGAAAGCGTCGTTGCCGAGGTCGGTGGCAACCGGCGCACACGGATCGAGGGCATGGGCGTCGACGGCGATGCTGCCGTACTGCCCGAGGGTGACGCCGGTCAGCCCGACGACGGCCTGGGCGATCATCGCCTCGGCCGGGGAGCGCCGGGGCAGGCTCGGGATCGCCGGCACGTCGTACTCGCGGAGGGCGAACGCCGCCGCGTCGTGAACCGAGCGGTGGGGAAGGCTCCCGACCCCGGTCGTCGCGCCGGCTCGGAGGCTGTCGCCGAGCGGTGGCACCACGAGCGCGGCGGACGGCGTCACGGCCGACGCATCTACACTCATGTCGGCTCGTCCTCCTTCCTCGCCGCGATCGTGGGCGTACCTCCCCGCCCGTTCTACTGCACCGGAGGCGCCGCGGCCGTGTCGCATTCGCCGACACGTTGGTCACCGGCCCCGCGCGTGGACAAGTCTCTGCTCCCGTGAGCTCGACGGCGCCGCCTGCGCACCTGGTCTCGGCGGGCCGGTGGTCGCGTGTGACGACCTGGGGCGCCCGCCTGGCGTGGCTCGCCGTCGCCGTGATCGGCGGCCGGGCGATCGGCGATGCCGCCGCCGGGCGCAGCGATCCGGTGCAGATCGTCGCGACGATCGGGGCCTGGGCCGGCTGGGCAGCGGGCGCGATCGCCCTCGCCGTTCCCGCCGTCGCCACGTTGACGGCGGTGCGCGTCGTCGTGCCCGGCGCCCTCGCCGTCACGGTCGCGTGCCGCGGTGTTCGGTGCCGGCGCCGGCTCGGTGCTCGCCCTCGGCGTCCCGGCGGTGCTCGCCGCCGTGCTCGTCGGAGCCGCCGAGACGGGCGCCGCGTTCGTGCAGGCTTCGGCGTACGGGGACGAGCGGCGGCTGTTGCTGCGGCCGCCGCTCGGCTACCTCGCGGCGAGCATCGGGTCGTGGCTGATCTGGGTGTCGGCGATGCTCGTCGCCCCGCTCTCCTGGGCGGCCGAAGCGTGGGTACCGGCCGTCCTCGCGACGGTGGTCGCCGCCGCCGGCCTGTGGCTGCTCCCCCGCCGCTGGCACCAGCTCAGCCGGCGGTGGCTGGTCGCCGTGCCGGCCGGCCTCGTCGTCCACGACCCGGTCGTGTTCGGGGACACGCTGATGCTCCCCCGCCCGCAGGTCACGTCGGTCGGGCTGGCCGAGCTCGAGGCGACCGACGCCACCGATCTGACCGGGCCGACACCCGGTGTCGCCGTCGAGATCCGCCTCGGCTCACCGGCCACGGCGGTGCTGGCACCCCACCCGGGTGACACCCAGCGGCGCACGGTCGCGGTGCGGGCCCTCCTCGTTGCCCCGACCCGACCAGGTGCCGCCCTCGCCGAGGCCCGCCACCGCGGCTACGCGGCGCAGACGCCGCCACCGAGCACGTAGCGGTCGGTGGGGTCGTAGAACACGACCGCCTGACCGGGGGCCACGCGTCGCAGCGGCTCGTCCCACTCGACTTCGACCGCCCCGTCGACCAGAGTCAGCCGGGCCGGCTCGGCCGCACCGTGGGCGCTGCACTGGACCAGCGCCGGCCCGTCGACCGTGCCGTCGACCCACGTCGGGTCCTCGACCCGGAGCGCGCCGCGGCGCAGCTCGGCGTCCGAGCCGACGATCACGGTGCCCGACCGCCGGTCGACGTCGAGCACGTAGCGCTTGGGCCCGCCACCGGGCAGCCCGAGGCCCTTGCGCTGGCCGACGGTGATCAGCTCGACGGCCGGCACCGCGCCGAGCCGGCGTCCGGCGCTGTCGACCACGCGGGCCGGGTGCAGCGGCAGCCGCCGACCGAGGAAGGCCGGCCGTCCGCCGGTCGACGTGATGAAGCACACGTCCTGGCTGTCCGGCTTGGTCGCCGTGCGCAGCCCGAGCGATGCGGCGAGCCGGCGCACGTCGTCCTTGTCGGCGTACTCGCCGACCGGGAACAGCGTCGTGGCGAGCTCGTCCTGACCGAGCATGTGGACGACGTAGCTCTGGTCCTTCGCCCGGTCGGCACCCCGCTCGAGTGTCCGGCGACCGTCCCACCGGCCGACGCGGGCGTGGTGGCCGGTGGCCACGGCGTCGAACCCGAGCAGCGCGGCGCGCTCGGTCAGCCGGGCGAACTTGATCCGTCGGTTGCATTCGACGCACGGATTGGGCGTGGTCCCGTTGGCATGAGCGTCGACATAGGGCTCGACGACGTGGGCGGCGAAGTCGTCGGTGAAGTTGAACACGACGTGGTCGATGCCGAGTTGCTGGGCGACGCGGCGGGCGTCGTCGACGTCGGCCACGCTGCAACACCCGGTGTCGCTCTCGCCGCCCCATAGCCGCATCGTCACGCCGACGACGTCGTGCCCGGCGCGCGCCAGCAGGGCCGCGGCGACCGACGAGTCGACGCCGCCGCTCATCGCCGCCAGGATCTTCATCGCGCGACGTGCGCGCGCATGCGGCTGCGCAGGGTCGGCACGACGTCGGCGAAGACGTCGAGGGCGCGATCGACATCGGCGTCGCTGGTCGTCCGGCCGAGGCTCATCCGGACGGCCCCGCCCGCCCACGACGGGTCGACCCCCATCGCCGCCAGGACGTGCGACGGGTCCATCGCCCCGCTGGCGCAGGACGACGCCGCCGAGGCGCACACCCCCGCCCGATCGAGCAGGAAGAGCAGCGCCTCGCCCTCGACGCCCTCGAACATGACGTGCGCCGATCCGGCGACCTTGGCCGCCCGCGGCACGGTCTCGCGCACGCCGGGCAGGTTGCCGGTCAGGCCGTCGACGAGCCGGTCGCGGAGCGCGCCGATGCGGACGTTCTCCTCCGCCCGCTGCTCGTCGGTCAGCGCGAGGGCCTCGCCGAGGGCGACGATGCCGGGGACGTTGTGGGTGCCGCTGCGCCGCTCGCGTTCCTGGCCGCCGCCGACGAGGATGGCCTCGAGCGTCGCTGCCTCGCGCACGGCCAGCACCCCGACCCCCTTGGGCCCGCCGAACTTGTGCGCGCTCAGCGACAGCAGGTCGACGTGGGGCCAGAGCTCGCGCAGGTCGAGCCAGCACGCGGCCTGGACGGCGTCGGTGTGGAGCAGCGCACCGGGGGCGCGGTCGCGGACGACCGACGCCACGGCGGCGAGGTCGTTGACGCAGCCCACCTCGTTGTTGACCGCCATCACGCTGACCACGGCGACGTCGGGGCCGAGCGCTACTCCGAGCGCGTCGAGATCGACCCGAGCCAGGCCGTCGACGGCGACGACGGTGCCGCCCGCCCGCTCCACCGTGTGCAGCACGGCGTGGTGCTCGGCCGCCGGACACACGGTTCGCCGTCCGCCGGGCGCGCCGCTGATCGAGGCGTTATCACTCTCGGTGCCGCCGCCCGTGAACACCACCTCGCCCGGGCCGCAGCCGATCACCTCGGCCACCCGATCGCGGGCCTCGTCGATCGCCTGGCGCGCGTCGCGGGCGACGCCGTGCGAGCCGCTCGGATTGCCGAAGCGCTCGGTCAGGAACGGGACCATCGCGGCGACGGCCTCCGGTCGCATCGGTGTGGTCGCGGCGTGATCGAGGTAGACGACGGGCTCCACGCACGACACGCTAGGGCGCGATGCAGGGCTACGGGCCGACGTCATACGGGGACGGCTTCGCCGACGTGTACGACGAGTGGTACGCGGGCCTCGACGAGACCGAGGTCGCCGCGGACGTCGTCGACGACCTCGCCCGCCGGTCCGCCGGCGGGGACCGTCCACCCCGCGTCCTCGAGCTCGGGGTCGGCACCGGGCGGCTGGCGATCCCGATGGCCGGCCGCGGCCTCGACGTCCACGGTGTCGACGCCAGCACGGCGATGCTCGAGCGGCTGCGGGGGGGTGACCCGGACGGGCGGGTCACCGTGAGGACGGGTGACATGGTCGACGACCAGCCGGACGGGCCGTTCGACGTCGTGGTCGTCGCCTACAACACGCTGTTCAACCTCGACTCGGCCGAGCGCCAGGCCGCCTGCTTCGCCGCCGTCGCCCGCCGCCTGCGACCGGGCGGAGCGTTCGTGATCGAGGCCTTCGTGCCCGAGGTCCCTCCGCGTGACGGGGCCGAGATCGACGTGCGGTCGATGACGGCCTCGGAGGTCGTGCTCTCGGTGTCGACTCACGACGCGTTCCACCAGCGGGCCGAGGGCCACTTCGTCCACCTCGCCGACGGCGCACCCGTGCGGTTGCGGCCCTGGTCGATCCGGTACGCCCCGCCGGGCGAGCTCGACTCGATGGCGGCCGCGGCGGGCTTGATCCTCGCCGAACGCTGGGCCAACTTCCACCGCCAACCGTTCACCGAGGACAGCGACCGGCACGTCAGCGTCTACACCCCGGCGGGCCCGGTCAGTCGATGATCGTCGCGGTCGTCGGCGGCGTCGTATCCTGGTCCTCACTGTGAGCCAGATGAGATTGAATCCCCTCACCGGGCGGTGGGTCACGATCGTCTCCGAACGCGCGCGCCGGCCGACGGACTTCGTGCCGCTGGCGTCGGAGGTCGAGAGCTACGCCGATCGCCCGTGTCCGTTCTGTCCGGGGAGTGAGGAGTCGACGCCGCCCGCGCTGGAAACCGTCGACGAGGGTGGGAGCTGGAAGATGCGGGTTGTTCCGAACCTGTACCCGGCGTTCGACGGCAACTCGGGCTTCGTCGTCCACCACCTCGGTCCGGTCCACGTGACGGCCGATGCCAGCGGGATCCACGAGGTGTTCGTGTACACCCCGGACCACTTCGGGGGGATCGACCAGCTCGACGACGAGGACGCGGCCGAGTTCATGCGGGCGCTGAAGCGGCGGCTGAGCGAGCACGCCGCCGCCACCGGCGTGCGCTACACGCAGGTGATCATCAACCACGGTCGGGTGGCCGGCGCATCACTGGCGCACCCCCACGCCCAGATCCTCGGCCTGCCGTTCGTGCCCGGCGAGGTCCTCGACGAGGAGCGGGCGTTCGCCCGCTTCGCCGGCGGGTGCGTCATCTGCACCACGATCGAGGCCGAGCTCGCCGATGGCGAGCGGGTCGTGTTCGCCGACGACGACATCGTGTGCATCACGCCGTTCTGGAGCGGGGCGCCGTACGAGCTGCTGCTGATGCCGCGGCGCCATGAGCTGCACCTGCAGGACGCCGACGCGGCGAGCCTGGAGGGGATGGGTCGGGCGATCCGCGACGCCGTCGCCCACCTCGAGGCCGCCCTCGGCAGCGTCGCCTACAACCTCGGGTTCCACACCGCACCCCACGAGCACTCCGGCGAGTACCACTGGCACGTCCACCTGTGGCCGAACCTCGTCACCCAGGCCGGCTTCGAACGCGGCACCGGGGTGCTGATCAACGTGATGCCGCCGGAGATCGCCGCCGAGACGCTTCGGGCGGTACGGGCACCTGCCTGACCGGTCGACCCCGATCGTCGTCGAGTCCGAGATCGACGCCCCGCCGAGCGAGGTCTGGGCCCAGCTCGAACACATCGACCGCCACGTCGACTGGATGGCCGACGCGGAGGCGATCCGGTTCACCACCAGTCAACGACAGGGCGTGGGCACGCGCTTCACGTGCGTGACGAGGATCGGGCCGTTGCACGTCGAGGATCAGATGGAGGTCACCGAGTGGGAGCCCGACCGGGCGATGGGCGTGCGCCACGAAGGGCTCGTGACGGGCGAGGGACGCTTCGAGCTCGTGCCGGTCGACGACGGGCGGCGGACGCGGTTCACGTGGCGGGAGGAGCTGCGCTTCCCGTGGTGGCTGGGTGGCCCGATCGGCGCCCGCCTCGGTGGGGCGGCCGTCCTCCGGCGGGTGTGGCGGGGCAACCTCGCCCGACTCAAGCGAGTTGTCGAACGAGTGCCGTGACGGCGGCGCCGAGGACGATCACGACGATCAACGGGGCCCGCCGCCATGCCGCGACGGCGGCCACGCCGACGCCCGCGGCCCGGGCGTCGAGGACGAGCTCGGTGCCGGTCGAGAACGTGTTCATCACGATGAGCGCCGAGATCAGCGCCGCCGGCACGAGCGCGAGGCAGCGCTCGAGCGCCGGTGGGAGGCGGCGGGCTCCGATCACGACGAGCCCGGCGACCTTGCAGGCGTAGGCGCCCGCGGCGAGCGTCAGGACGAGCGTCCAGGTCATGGAACGCCCGCCGTGCCGGGAACGGTCTCGACGCGCATGTCCCGGGCCGGGATGCCGACCAGGATCGCGGCGGCGCTACACAGGATCGGCACTCCCACGGGCGTGAACGGGATCAGCACGAGGCAGATCAACGCCCCGAGCGCCCCGGCAAGAAGGCCGGGCGGCCGGCGCAGCTGAGGGGCGACCATCGCCACGAAGCCGGCGGGGAAGGCGGCGTCGAGGCCGTACGTGAGTGGATCGATGGCCGAGCCGGCGAGCGCGCCGATCAACGTGCCGACGTTCCAGAACGAGTACACGGCGACGCCGGTGATCCAGAACGCGTGTCGGCGGTCGCGTGGGTCGCTCTGGGCCGTCGCCATCGCGGTGGTCTCGTCGATCGTCCAGTGGGCGGCCAGCAGCCGTTCGGCCAGCGAACCGCGGATGATGCGCGACACCGCGAGTCCGTACACGCCGTTGCGCGCGGCGAGCAGCATCGCCCCACCCAGGGCAGCCCCCGTCGTCCCCCCGGCGGCCGCCACACTCACGGCGCTGAACTGGGACGCCCCGGTGAAGACGAGCAGGGACATCACGCACGCCTGGGCGACCGACCCGCCGGCGGCGACCGCGCCGACCCCGAAGGCGACGCCGAAGACGCCGACGGCCGCGCCGAGCGAGAGCCCGGCGACGATGACCTCCCGATCGACGGTGCGCCGCTGCACCGCGTCGTGTCTACCGCTTCACGTTCGCCGAGCCAGGTGTCGATTCCACCCCCTATCCGGTCACCCGCCACCCGCCCGGGCGCGCAGTGCACCGATCCGGCTCGTGAGGCCGACCACCGCGAGTGGATCGCCGAGCTCGGCGGCATTGCGCCCGAGGCAGGCCGTGGCCCGGACGCAGAACTCGAGGACGTCGTCGCGATCGCCGGCGGCGAGCAACGCTTCGGCGGCGTCGATCACCCCGTGGGCGCGGACTTCCCACTCGTACTCCTCCTCGTCGTCATCGCCGCGGTTGATGTCGGGGCGGCGCGGCCGGAAACGGGGCGAGCGCGCCCGCCGGTACGTCGCGAGGTCGATGATCCGAGCTGACTCGGGACGAGCAGGGATCGCATTCACGCTCGGTCCCGGCCGGATCGGAAGCTTCAACACGATGGCGCTCATGACTTGCATCATGACAACGGGGTGTCACAGTCATCACGGACGGGCGGATCGGGGCCGGAATGGCCGCGACCCGGGCCCGGGTAGCGTCGCATCGATGCGGGTCCTGATGCTGGTCTGGGACTTCCCGCCCCGCGCCGTGGGCGGGATCGCCGCGCACGTCGACGGGCTCAGTCAGGGACTCGCCCAAGCGGGTCACGACGTCGTGCTGCTGACGCTCGCCCATCCCGGCGCACCCGCCGACGCGGTCGCCGGAGGGATCCGCGTGCTGCGGGCCAGCGCCGAGCTCCCCTGGCTCCCCGACGACGACCTGGTCACCCGGGTGGCGTCGGCCAACCACCACCTCGTCAAGCTCTCGACGCGACTCGAGGGTTGGGTCCCGGACATCGTCCACGCCCACGACTGGCAGGTCGCCTGGGCGGCCGACACCCTGTCGGCGCTGTACTCGGCGCGGCTCGTGGCGACGTTCCACGCCAGCGAGCGCGGCCGGCATGGCGGCTCACTCCCACCCGGCGAGGCGAGCACGATCCACGCCGTCGAGTCGTGGCTCGCCCACGACGCCGCCGCCGTGGTCGCCAGCTCCAAGTTCATGGTCAGCGAGGTCGTCGGCGGGTTCGAGCTGCCCGTCGAGCGCAGCCACCTCATCCCGAACGGCATCGACCCGACGTGGTGGTCCGACGGCCAGCAGGATGGACCGCGGCCGCCGCTCGTGTTCACGTGGGGCCGGGTCCAGTACGAGAAGGGGTTCCAGGTGCTCGCCCGGGCGATGAGCCTGCTCCGGTCGCGGGTGCCGGGCATCGAGTGCATCATCGGCGGTCGGGGCAGCTACCTGCCCGAGCTCCAGTCACAGATCGACATCGAGGGGGTGAGCGACCTCATCCACCTCCCGGGCTTCCTCCCCGACGACCGCCTGCGGGACACGGTCCACCGGGCCGGGTGCGTCGCCGTGCCGTCGCTCTACGAGCCGTTCGGGATCGTCGCCCTCGAGGCGCTCGCCGGCGGGGCGCCGCTCGTCGTCGCTCGCACCGGCGGGCTCGCCGAGCTGATCGACGGCACCGGCGCCGGGTTGCTCTTCGAGCCCGGCAACGCCGACGAGCTGGCGACCTGCATCGAGCTCGTCCTGACCGACCGGGCGCTGGCCGACGACATGCGCACCTGCGGGTCGGCGCTGCTCGCCGACCGCTACTCGTGGGACGCCATCGCCGGTGCGACCGCCGCGGTGTACGCCGGGCACACCCCTAGCTCGTGATCTGGGCGCGATTCTTCGCGACAGCTGAGAAGAACTGCACCCAGAAGGCCGGATGAGAACAACTGCGCCCAGATCCGTCGGCGGGCGGCAGCCGGGATTTCGTCACTAGCCTGCGGCACCTATGCGTCCGGTTCGACGGTTCGAGGTCCACCTCGCGATCCCCGACGCGCTTGCCGCGCTCCCGGAGGTGGCCACCAACCTGCACTGGACCTGGGACCCCGAGGCGACCCGGCTGTTCGGCCGGCTGTGGCCGGGCTGGACCGCCGGCGCCACCCATCCGGCCGAGATGGTCCGCACCACCAAGTCCGAGCGGCTCGCCGAGCTCGCCACCGAGCCCGGCATCGTCGACGACCTCGGCACGGTGTACGGACGCTTGCAGACGGCACTCAAGGGCACGTCGTGGTTCAAGCTGCGCACCGGCTCACCGCTTCGCTCGGTCGCCTACTTCTCACCCGAGTTCGGCATCACCGAGGCCGTGCCGCAGTACTCGGGCGGCCTCGGCGTGCTCGCCGGCGACCACCTCAAGGCGGCCTCCGACCTCGGCGTGCCACTCGTCGGCGTCGGGCTGCTCTACACCGAGGGCTACTTCCGCCAGCGTCTCGACGCCGAGGGCTGGCAGCAGGAGAGCGTCGCCGACTTCACCCCGCAGTCGCTCGGCCTCGTCGACACCGGGGTCGAGTTCACCATCGATCTCGCCGGCGACCCGGTGCAGGTGCACGTCTGGCGGGCCGACGTCGGCCGGGTGCCCCTGTACCTCCTCGACACCGACGTCGAGGGCAACTCGCCGGACGGCGTGGCCATCACCGACCGCCTCTACGGCGGCGACGAGCACCACCGGTTGCGCCAAGAGATCATCCTCGGGATCGGTGGCGTGCGCGCCCTACGGGCGCTCGACATCGCGCCGGACGTGTTCCACACCAACGAGGGCCACGCCGGGTTCCTCGGCCTCGAGCGGGTGCGCGAGCACGTCGCTGCCGGCCTCCCCTTCGCCGCGGCTGTCGAGGCCACCCGGGGCGGCGGCATCTTCACCACCCACACCCCCGTCGCCGCCGGCATCGACCGGTTCCCGCGGGCGCTGATGGAGCCGTACTTCACCGAGTTCGCCGCCCAGTGCGGGGTCACGTTCGACGAGCTCTTCGCCCTCGGCCAGGACACCCCGATCGGGCTTCCCCGGCCGCCCGGCGAGGAGGACTACAAGCCGGAGTTCAACATGGCCGTGATGGGGCTACGCCTGGCGGCCCGGTCCAACGGCGTCTCCGAGCTCCACGGGGCGACGAGCCGGCGGATGTTCAGCCGCCTGTGGCCGGACCTCACCGACGACGAGGTCCCGATCGGCTCGATCACCAACGGCGTCCATGGCCGCACCTGGGCGTCGGCCCGGGTCGACGCCCTCCTCACCCGCGTTGTCGGCGACGACTGGGGTGGCGCCGACGCCGAGCGGTGGGCCCGGGTCGAGGAGATCGACCCCACGGAGGCGTGGGCCACGCTGAACGACGGCCGCGACGAGCTCGTCCGCCTCGCCCGCCAGCGCCTCGGCGCCGACGTGCTCGACCCCCGCACGCTCACGATCGGGTTCGCCCGCCGGTTCGCCACGTACAAGCGGGCGACCCTGTTGCTCTCCCACCCGGACCGGCTGCGCGCCCTCCTGCAGGACGCCGAGCGCCCGGTCCAGTTCGTGTTCGCCGGCAAGGCTCACCCCGCCGACACACCGGGCAAGCAGCTGATCCAGGAGATCGAGCAGTTCGCCCGCCAGGCCGACGTGCGCAGCCGCTTCGTCTTCCTGGCCGACTACGACATCTCGATCGCCAGGGCGATGTACCACGGCTGCGACGTGTGGCTGAACACACCGCGCCGGCCGTACGAGGCGTGCGGCACGAGCGGGATGAAGGCCGCCCTCAACGGCGCGCTGAACTGCAGCATCCTCGACGGCTGGTGGGCCGAGTGCTTCGACGGATCGAACGGGTGGGCCATCGAGTCGGCCGAGAACGACCCCGACAACGAGCGGCGGGATCTGCGGGAGGTGTCGAGCCTGTTCTCGATCCTCGAGAACCAGGTCGTCCGGGGCTTTTACGACCGCAATGGCGAGGGCGTCCCGCGGGACTGGGTGACGATGGTGCTCCACGCGTGGGCGTCACTCGGGCCCCAGGTCACCGCAGCCCGGATGGTGCGCGACTACACGACGGCGCTGTACGAGCCGGCCGCCGCCTCGTCGGCTCACCTCGCCGCCAACGCCGGTAAGCCGGCGCAGGAGCTGTCCAGCTGGCGCCAGCGCGTCGCCGCGGCGTGGAGCGACGTCGCCGTGACGTCGGTGGACGTCGAAGTCGACGACGCCTCGGCCGGTGCCAGCAGGCCGGTGCGCGTCGGCGTCGAGCTTGGCGGGCTCTCCCCCGCCGACGTCGCCGTCGAGATCGTCCACGGCCCGCTGGGCCACGACGGCGAGCTCCGCGACGTGTCGACCGTCGAGCTCCAGCCGGCCGGCGACGGCGCCTACACCGGAGAGATCGTCATCGGCGTCGCCGGCAGCTACGGGGTCACCGCCCGCGTGATCCCGGTGCACGCCGACCTGGCCAACCGCTTCGAACTCGGTCGCGTCGTCTACGCCTGACCCGGCCTACTCGACGCGGTTGAACTCCGCCGTCGCGATCGCGAGCATGACGACACCGATGACCACCGGGATCGCCAGTTGCACCGCCATCGGCACCGTCCAGCCGAACCACTCGATCGGTGGGTTGAGCTCCTGCAGCGCGGCGGCCGGGGCGTCGAGGTAGTCGAAGACGGTCGTGCGCACGGCGTGCACCGCGTACGTCACCGGGTTGATCAAGGTGAGCGTCTCGAGCCAGGTCGGCAGGTTGGAGATCGGGTACAGCGCGCCGGACAGGAACGACAGCGGTAGCACGAGCATCTGCATCAGACCCATCATCGTTTGCATCTGCTGCACCCGAGCGGCGAGCAAGAGGCCGATCGCGCACAGGGCGAAGGCGAGCAGGAACAGCTCGCCGATGAGCTTGATGATCATGACCGGGTTGTAGGGAACGTCGACGAACCCGGCGAGGGCGAGGATGATCAGGCTCTGAAGGGTCGCCACGGTGGCTCCGCCCAGTGCCTTGCCGAGGATGATCGAACCCCGTCGGACGGGGGCGACCAGCATCTCCCGCAGGAACCCGAACTCGCGGTCCCAGACCACCGACATCGCCGAGAACATCGCCGTGAACAGCACCGACGTGGCGAGCACACCGGGGAACATGAACGTGCGCAGGTCGACCCCGCCGGTCGAGGCGTCGGTCAACGACGACAGGCCGGTACCGAGGACGAACAGGAACAGCAGCGGCTGGACGAGGAAGGCGACGATGCGCACGCGGTCCTGACCAAAGCGGAGCAGCTCGCGGTACCACACGACCTTGACCCCTCGGAGGTCCTGGCGCAGGCCGGCCTCGACGACGCGCACCGATCGTTGGTCCGTCGCCGGTGGCGCCGTGGTGATGGGTGGTGTGGAGGTCGTCGCCATCTCGCTCATCTCCTCATCGCGGCGACGAAGGCCCGGTTGTGGTCGGTGGGGTTGGCCTCGGCGTCGCGGATCGTGCGCCCGGTGTAGGACATGAAGACGTCGTCGAGCGACGGCCGCGCCACCTGCACCGACCGGATCGGCTGGCCGAGCTCGGCGAACAGCCGGGGCACGAACTTCTGACCGTCCGACACCCCGAAGGTGACCATGCCGTCGTGCATCTGGGCGGTGATGCCCAACCGGCGATCAAGCTCGGCGATCGCGGCCTCGTCGTCATCGGTCGTGATCTGCACCCGGTCGGTGCCGATGCTCGCCTTGAGCCGGTCCGGGGTGTCGAGGACGACGACCTTGCCGGCGTCCATGATCGCGATGCGATCGCAGTGCTCGGCCTCGTCCATGTAGTGCGTGGTCAGGAAGATCGTGATCTCCTCCCGCTGGCGCAGCTCGTGGATGTACGTCCAGATGCTCGCCCGGGTCTGCGGGTCGAGGCCCACGGTCGGCTCGTCGAGGAACAGGACCCGAGGCGAGTGCAGGAGCCCTCTCGCGATCTCGAGCCGCCGGCGCATCCCGCCGGAGAACGTCTGCACCCGTCCGGCGCGGCGCTCCCACAGCCCGACCATCTCGAGGACCTCCCGCATCCGATCCGGGACCCACGCCTTGGGCATCCCGTACAGCTCGGCGTGGAAGCGCAGGTTCTGCTCGGCGGTCAGGTAGGCGTCGAGCGTCGGGTCCTGGAACACCAGGCCGATGTTGCGCCGCACATCGGTTCGCTCGCGGACGATGTCGTGGCCGGCGACGAGCGCCGAGCCGGAGGTCGGCACGGCGAGCGTGCACAGCATCTTGATCGTGGTCGTCTTGCCGGCGCCGTTGGGGCCGAGGAAGCCGAAGATCTCGCCCGGCTCGACCTCGAACGAGATCTCATCGACGGCAGTGAGCTCGCCGTAGCGCTTCACCAGCCGGTCGACTGACACGGCAGGTGGTGCGTCGAGGTCCCGATTTCGTTGGACTCTTGAATCGTTGATAGTTCCCATGATATGCTCGGTTCGATGTCCAGTCAACCCACCGTCGAGCGGACCGACGTCGTGGCGCTGGCGTTCCGCCTCGCCGCCACCGTGCGCCGAGAGTTCGCCAGCCGCATGGTCGACGAGCAGTGGGCCCGCGACGCCAACCTCCGTCCCGGCTGCTTCGGCGTGCTCCGGATCGTCGAGCGGTCCGCCGGTCCGGTGTCGCAGCGCGACGTGGCCGAGAAGATGGGGATCGACCCCAGCGACGTCGTCGACCTCGTCGACCGGCTCGAGACCGCCGGCTACCTCCGCCGCCGGCGCGACGAGCGCGACCGCCGCCGCTACGCCCTCGAGCTCACGCCGGCCGGCGGCCAGGCGATCGAGCGCTTCGCCGGCGTCGCCCGGGCGGTCGACGAGACCGTGCTCGCCGTCCTCGAACCGGACCAACGCGAGACGCTACGCGCGCTGATCCAGCGCGTCATCGACTAGGACGGCGCGAGGCGCCGGCGCGGTCGATGCTCGGACGACGAGCTCGGGCCGGAACAGGAACTCGCGGCCGACGACAGTCCCACCACCGAGCTGGTCGAGGAGCAGCCGGGTGGCGTGGTCGCACATCGCCTGGATCGGCTGGCGCACCGTGGTCAGCGGGGGGTCGGTGTAGGCCATCAGCGCGGTGTCGTCGAACCCGACGGCCGACCACTGGGCGGGCACGGACAGACCGTGCTCGCGGGCGCCGAGGATCGTCCCCAGGGCGAGCAGGTCGCTCGCCGCCACGACGGCCGTCGCCCCGTGCGCGACGAGGTGGTCCGTCGACGCCCGACCGCCCTCCACCGAGAACACGGTGTCGACGATGAGCTCGTCGTCGATGTCCAGACCCGCCTCGGCGAGCGCACTGCGGTAACCGTCGAGCTTGCGGCGCACGACCACGCAGCCGCGACGTCCCGCTGACGAAGCCGATGCGCCGATGGCCGAGACTCGCCAGGTGCCGCACGGCGAGGCCGGCGGCGTAGCGGTCGTCGCACGAGACGAACGGCGCCGGCACGTCCGGTGCGTACCCGTTGATGAACACCACCGGCACCCCGCGGGCGAGCAGCTCGACGTAGGGGGCGTGGTCGGCCGTCGAATCGGCGTGGAGGCCGGACACCATCACGATCCCGGCGACTCCGCGCTCGACGAGCATCCCGAAGTACTCCAGCTCGTCGACGTCCTGCGTCGTGCAGCCGAGCACGGAGGTGTAGCCGGCGCTGGCGAGCCGGGCCTCGACGAGCTGGGCGATGGCCGGGAAGATCGGGTTGTCCAGCTCGGGCACGATCAGGCCGACGAGCCCGGCCTCGAGCTGGCGCGGTCGGACGAGGGCCGCCGCGCCGAGCTGGTCGACGGCCCGCAGCACCACGTCACGCGTCCGCGCGCTCACGCCGGGGCGGCCGTTCATCACCCTGCTCACCGTGGCTTCGCTGACGCCAGCGACGTGGGCCACGTCGCGCCATCGGACCCTCACGGGCCGATCGAACCATACTTGCTGCACGTCTTGCAAGAAATGAAAGAGACTTGCTACGTTTGCAGCGACATATCCGGCGACCGGCACGGGGGCGGTTGGGCCATCGCCACAACCCAAGGGGGGACCATGCGCACCCGCACGTTCCGTGCCAAGGCGCTGCCGTTGATCGCGAGTGGCGTGCTCGTGATCGCGGCGTGCGGCGGCGACGACGATGACGACAGCGGCGCGGCGGACACCACCGGCGCGCCGACCGAGACCACAGCAGCGGCACCGGGGACGACCGCCGCCCCAGGGACGACCGCCGCGCCCGGGACCACCGCGGCACCGGGGACGACGGCGGCACCGGCTCCGGGCTCGTCCGCACCGCCGACCGCGCCGCCCCGCGGGACCGCCGACCTGGTGATCTGGACCGACGACACCCGGCAGCCGGTGATCGAGGAGATCGCCACCACGTTCGCCGAGGAGCAAGGGATCGAGATCGCCGTCCAGGAGCTCGAGTTCGGGCAGATCCGCGAGCAGCTCAGCCTCGCCGCTCCCGGTGGCGACGGCCCCGACATCGTCATCGGTGCCCACGACTGGCTCGGTGAGCTGGTGACCAACGGCGTGCTCGAGCCGCTCGACATCAGCGGGATCGCCGACCAGTTCCAGCAGGTCGCCGTCGACGCCTTCACCTACGAGGGCCAGACCTACGGGCTGCCGTACGCGGTGGAGAACGTCGCCCTCGTCCGGAACACCGACCTCGTTCCTGACGCGCCGGCGACGTTCGAGGAGATGGTCCAGATCGCCACCGACTTCAAGGCCGAGCACGCCGACGACCCGACGTACCAGGGGCTCGCCCTCCAGGTCGGACCGGAAGGCGACGGTTACCACTACCAGCCGATCCTGTCGGCCTTCGGTGGGTACATCTTCGCCCAGAACGAGGACGGCACGTTCAACCCCGACGATCTCGGACTCGACTCCCCCGGCGCGATCGAGGCGGCGACGTTCCTGTCCGACGAGGCTCAGGCCGGCCTGCTCAGCGCCGACACCACGTACGACGTGATGATCGACAGCTTCGCCAACGGCAAGGCCGCCTTCGCGATCACCGGTCCGTGGGCCCTGACTCAGGCGGACACCGGCTTCCAGGCCACCGGTGTCCCGTACGCCGTCAGCCCGATCCCCGCTCGCGAGGGCGGCGAGGCACCGCAGGTGTTCGTCGGCGCGCAGGGGTTCATGATCTCGTCGTTCTCCGAGCAGAAGGACCTCGCCACGAGCTTCGTCCTCGACTTCATGAGCCAGGAGTCCACCCAGCTCGCCCTGTTCGAGGCTGGAGGACGGCCACCGGCACTCATCTCCGCCTACGACCAGGTGACGAGCGATCCCGACGTCGCCGGGTTCGGCGAGTCGGGAGCAGCCGGCATCCCGCTGCCCGCGATCCCCGAGATGAGCAACGTCTGGACGTCGCTCGGACTCGCCGAGGTCAACGTCCTCCGCGGCGCCGATCCGGCAGCAGGAGTTCACCGCCGCGGCGGAGGCGATCCGCGGCGAGATCGGTGGCTAGCGACACGGCCCCGACATGACGACGACGAGAACGCCGGAGCTCGACACCCGTCGGGCTCCGGCGTCTCGCCGCCGTGATCCTGGGACCGCGTCGGGCTGGATCACCAAGATCGTCCTCCTCGGCCTCGTCGACGCCCTCGCCGTCACCGGGCTCCTCATCGCCTGGGAGCAGGAGGCGTGGGGATACGTCGGCGTGCTCGCGGTGACGCTCGTCGCCCTCAACGTGGTGTACCTGCCCCGGCGCTACGTGCCGATGAAGTTCCTCCTGCCGGGGCTGTTCTTCCTCGCCGTGTTCGGCATCTACCCGGTGCTCTACACCGCCTACGCGTCGACGACGAACTACGGCACCGGGTTCGTGCTCTCCCGGTCCCAGGCGATCGACCAGATCCAGAGCCAGTCGATCGGGCGGGTCGAAGGCGCCGTCGCCTACGACGTCACGCCGCTCGCCGCACCGGACGGCACGTTCGCCGGCTACGGGTTGTTCGACCCGGAGACCGAGGAGCTGTTCCTCGGCACGACCGACGGCCTGGAGCCGCTCGACGAGCCGGCCGAGCTGCAGGTGCTGACCACGACCGGGCGCACGTTCGTCGTCCGGGTCGGCGACCTCGCCGGTGTGCGTCCCGGCGACCTCGACACCCTGCCGGGCTACCCCGCCGACCCCGAGGCATACGTGATCCCCGGCGAGAGCGAGGACACGTTCATCGGGATCTCCGGCGGGCAGGCGTTCGAGAGCCGCTCGACGCGGGTCTACGACCCGGACGCCGGCACGATCACCGACACCGAGACCGGCACCGTCTACACGGAGCAGGAAGGGCAGTTCGTCTCCGCCGACGGCGACGGACTGTTTCCCGGCTTCACGGCCGGCGTCGGGTTCGACAACTACCGGGAGGTGCTGACCGGCAGCGAGTTCCGCGGCGACTTCCCACGCGTCCTGTCGTGGACCATCGCCTTCGCCCTGCTCTCGGTGCTCGACCACGTTCGCTCTCGGCCTGGGGCTGGCGATGGTGTTCAACGAACGGCGCATGCGCGGCCGCAAGATCTATCGCTCGCTGCTGATCATCCCGTACGCACTGCCGGGATTCATGATGGCCCTCGTCTTCCGCGGCCTGTACAACCGTACGTTCGGCATCAACAAGTGGTTGGGCATCGACGTCGGCTGGCTGGAGACGCCCGCACTGGCGATGTTCTCGCTGGTCCTGCTCAACCTCTGGCTCGGCTACCCGTACATGTTCCTCGTGTCGACGGGTGCCCTGCAGAGCATCCCGACCGACCTCAAGGAGGCCGCCTACGTCGACGGCGCCACCGGGTGGACGACGTTCCGCAAGGTGACCTTCCCGCTGCTGCTCACCGCGGTGAGCCCACTGCTTGATCGCCAGCTTCGCCTTCAACTTCAACAACTTCGCCGTCGTCTACCTGCTGACGCAGCGGCGGCCCGCGGTCCAGTGGCGAGAGCGCCGGGGCCACGGACCTGTTGATCACGTGGACGTACCGCATCGCCCTCGACGGCGAGCCCAAGCGGCAAGGCCTCGCCGCGGCCCTCTCGGTGCTGATGTTCATCATCGTGGCCGCGCTGTCGGCGATCGGGTTCAAGTACACCAAGACCTACGAGGAGATTCGATGACCGCGGTGACTGTCAAGGCCAAGATCCCTGGCCGCGGTCGGCGCTGGTTCATCGCGACCGGATGGCGCCACGGGGTCGGGATCGCGATGCTGGTCTTCGCTCTGTTCCCGGTGTGGTTCGTCGTCATCGCCGCGTTCTCCGAGGACTCCACGCTCAGCAGCCAGTCGCTGCTGCCCGAGACAGTGACGTTGAAGCAGTACCGGACGCTCGTCGACAACTACCCGTACTGGAACTGGTTCTTCAACTCGCTCGCCGTCAGCCTCGTCGTCGCCTTCGGCACCGTGCTGCTGGCGGCGCTGGCGTCGTACGCCTTCTCCCGCCTGCGCTTCCGCGGCCGGCGACCGGGCGTGCTGGCGCTGCTGCTGATCCAGATGTTCCCGGCGTCGCTGGCGTTCGTCGCCGTCTACCTGATGGTCGACCAGCTCGCCGACACGTACCCGGCGATCGGAGCCGGGACTCGATCGGCGCGCTCATGCTCTTCTATCTCGGCGCCGCGCTCGGGGCCAACACCTGGCTGATCAAGGGCTTCTTCGACACCGTCCCGCGCGACCTCGACGAGAGCGCCCAGCTCGACGGGGCCACCCACAACCAGACGTTCTTCCGCATCATCCTTCCGCTGGCCGCACCGGTGCTGGCGATCATCTTCCTGCTCTCGTTCATCTCCTCGCAGAGCGAGTTCCTCGTCGCTCAGGTGATGATGTTCGGCAAGGACATCTCGTCGCCTGACGTGACCGCCGCCGTCGGGCTGCAATGGCCTGCTGTCAGGCGACCGTTACGACCTCCGGTGGGGCCCGTTCGCGATGGGGGCGCTGATCCTCGCCATCCCGGTCGTGCTGCTGTTCCAGTTCCTCCAGCGCTACATCGTCAGCGGGATCACCGCCGGGGCGGTGAAGGGATGACGATGTCGCTCTCAGTCCCCCACCACGACGGTTCGGAGTACCACGTCTCGACGCTCGAGCCGGCGCTCGGCGAAACCGTGACGGTGTGGCTGCGGGTGCCGAACAGCGACCCGGCCGACCGGGTCTGGGTCCGCACGATGCCGGACGGCGAGCCGCACTACGCCGCCGGCGTGGTCGACCGGACGACGGCGAGCGAGACGTGGTGGCGCGCCGACATCGTCGTGCGCAACCCGGTCACCAACTACCGGTTCCTGCTCGACGGTGGGCCGTCGGGCTACCGCTTCGTCAACGGCACCGGCGTCCATGCCCGCACGGTGTCCGACGTCGTCGACTTCCGGCTGTCGGCTCACCCGCCGCCGCCGGCGTGGCTCGCCGACACGACGTTCTACGAGATCTTCCCCGACCGCTTCTCGCCCTCGGGCGCACCGCGGGAGTGGCCGTCGTGGGCACGGGCCTCGTCGTGGGACGACGCGGTGGACACCGACGGCAGGAGCGCCGTCTACCAGCTGTACGGCGGCGATCTCGCCGGTGTCGAGGCCCGCCTCGACCACATCGAGTCGCTCGGGGTGGGCGGCCTCTACCTGACGCCGTTCTTCCCCGCCCCGTCGAGCCACCGCTATGACGCCGACACGTTCGAGCACGTCGACCCGCTGCTCGGCGGCGACGACGCCCTTGCCCGACTCGTCAAGGCCTGCCACAACCGGGGCATCCGGGTGATCGGCGACCTGACGATCAACCACGTCGGCGCCCGCCACGACTGGTTCCGTGCGGCCCTTGCCGACCCGTCGAGCGTCGAGGCCGGGTTCTTCTTCTTCCACCACCACCCGGACGACTACGAGAGCTGGTTCGGCTTCAAGAGCCTGCCCAAGCTCGACCTCCGCAACGAGGAGTTGCGGCGCCGACTCCTCGCCGGTCCCGACTCGGTGACCGCCCGGTGGTTGCGGCCGCCCTTCGACCTCGACGGGTGGCGGGTCGACGTCGCCAACATGGCCGGGCGCCTCGGCGAGATCGACGTCAACCACCAAGCCGCGGTGGCGATGCGGGCGACGATGGCGGAGGCGGAGCCGGACGCGTTCCTCGTCGCCGAGCACGGTTACGACGCGACCCGCGACCTCGACGGCGACGGCTGGCACGGCGTGATGAAGTACCTCGCCTTCACCCGGCCGGCGTGGTGCTGGTTGCGCGGCGACGCCGATGATCTCAAGTTCCTCGGCGACCCGTTGCCGGTCCCCTCCCTTGGCGGCCGGGCGACGGCCGAGTCGTTCACCGAGCTTCTGGCCGTGCAGCCGTGGCGTTCGAGCGTTTCCGGGTTCAACCTCCTCGATTCGCACGACGTCTCGCGCTTCCGCAGCATCGCCGGGACGGCCGAGCGGTACGTCGCCGGCGCCGGGCTGATGTTCACGTTCCCCGGGGTGCCGATGGTGTTCGCCGGCGACGAGCTCGGCCTCACCGGGCTCGAAGGCGACGGCGCCCGCCAGCCGATGCCGTGGGACGCGCCGTGGGACGGCGAGCGGGCGGAGATCCTCGCCGCCTACCGACGCCTCGGCGCGCTGCGCCGCTCGTCACGGGCGCTCCGGCACGGCGGCCTGCGCTGGGTGCACGCCGGCGACGACGTGCTCGTCTACCTGCGCGAGGCACGTGACGAGCGTGTGCTCGTGCAGGTGTCGCGCGCCGACCACGCCCCGATCGCGCTCGACGCCATGGCCCTCGGCGGCGAGGTCGGTGAGCGCCTGTTCGGGCCGGGCGACGTCACAAGAGGTAGGGGCTCGGTCGAGCTGCCCACCGGCGGTCCGGCCGTCCACGTCTGGGAGGTCAGCTCGTGAAGGGAGATGCGGTTCATGGCTGACGTCGTGCTCGACGAGATCACGAAGATCTACGAGAACGGGTTCGAGGCCGTCTCGAACCTCAGCCTCGACGTTGCCGACGGTGAGTTCCTCGTGCTCGTCGGCCCGTCCGGCTGCGGCAAGACCACTGCCCTGCGGATGGTCGCCGGCCTCGAGGAGATCACCAAGGGCGAGATCCGCATCGGCGGTCGCCGGGTCAACGAGGTCCCGAGCCGGGACCGGAACATCGCCATGGTGTTCCAGAGCTACGCCCTGTACCCGCACATGAGTGTGCAGGACAACATCTCGTTCGGGCTCAAGCTGCGCAAGATGCCGAAGGACGAGATCGCCAAACGCGTCGGGCGGTCGGCCGCCACGCTCGGGCTCGAGGAGCTGCTCGATCGGCGGCCGCGGATGTTGTCCGGCGGCCAGCGGCAGCGGGTCGCGATGGGGCGGGCGATCGTGCGCAACCCGGAGGTGTTCCTGATGGACGAGCCGCTGTCCAACCTCGACGCCAAGCTGCGGGTGCAGATGCGCTCGGACATCGCCGCCCTGCAGCGCGAGCTGGCGGTCACGACGATCTACGTCACCCACGACCAGATCGAGGCGATGACGATGGGCGATCGGGTCGCGGTGATGCGCAAGGGCGTCCTCCAGCAGGTCGACGCGCCGCAGACGCTGTACGACGAGCCGGTCAACCTGTTCGTCGGCGGGTTCATCGGATCACCGCCGATGAACATGGCCGAAGGTGCCATCGTCGAGCGGGGTGACGGGCTCGCCGTCACGCTCGGTGAGCAGGAGCTGACGATCGACCCCGAGGCGCTCGCGGCCCGCCCGGCGCTGGCCGGCTTCGCGGGCCGGACCGTGGCGGTCGGCGTGCGGTCGGAGGACCTGAGCGAGCCGGGCCCGCGCAACGACGTCCCGCCCGACCGGCGGTTGCGCTCCACGGCGCTGCTCACCGAGGCCCTCGGCTCCGAGATCGTCGTCCACTTCGACGTGCCGGCGGCGGCCGTCCAGACCGAGGACGCCAAGGAGCTCAAGGAGGACATCGGGCTGAGTGACATCGCGCAGTCGCTGGAGGTCTCCGGGACCAAGTTCGTCGCCAGCTTCAGCCCCCGCAGCACGGTCAAGCCGGGGGACACCATCGAGGTCGGCGTCGACACCAGCCGGTTGTACTTCTTCGACCTCGAGACCGGCAGCGCCATCCGAGACTGAGCCGTTCTGTCGTTTGGAATCGGCCGGGATCGGTCGATCCCGAACGACAGAGAGTTTGATTTCCGTTTTCACTGTGGTCGCGCGCCCACGGTTGGCATGAAGGAACTGTTTTCGTTGATGCAAGCGCAACACGGTGTCGCCACGACCAGTCAGGCCCGGGCTCTCGGTCTGACACGGCGCGTCGAGGTGCGGATGCTGGCGTCCGGGTCGCTGCAATCCCCGGCCCGTGACGTGCTCGCCGCCGGCGGGGCGCCGGTGTCGTTCGAGGGGCGGGCGATGGCGGCGGTGCTCTCCCCGGGCGTCACCGCGGTGTCCCACGGCGCCGCCGCCCGCCTGCACGGCCTCGACGGCTTCGACCGCTACGACCGGGTCGACGTGATCGGCGGCCAGGGCGCCAACCCGCATCCGGCTCCGGGAACCGTCATCCACTACACCCGCGGGCCGATCCTCGACCACGTCGTCGCCGTGGACCAGATCCCGGTGATGTCGGTCGCCAGCACCCTCGCCCTCCTCGCGCCGGGAGTGGGCATCGGGCCGACGGCCCGGGCGCTCGACAGCGCCCTGCGCATGGGGGTCTCCGCCGACGAGCTGCGCACCGTCGCCCTGACATGGCGCCGGCGGGGACGGCGGGGGCCACCGGCGCTGCTGATGCTGCTCGGCGAACGCGTCGACAACCGCCTGCCCCGAAGTTGGTTTCAGCGGTTGGCGGCGCGCGTCCTTGCCACGGCGGGGATCCGACTTGTCGACGAGTATCCGGTGCGTGACCGCCGCGGCATCCTGCTCGCCGAGCTCGATCTGGCCGAGCCTGTCCGCAAGATCGGCGTCGAGTGTCAGAGCTGGCAGTGGCACGCCAATCCCATTGCCCAGCATCGGGACGCCCGCCGCAAAGGGACGCTGCGCCAGCTCGGCTGGGAGATCGTCGACGTCTGGTGGAGCGACCTGCGAAACCCCGACCGGGTGATCTCCGAAGTCCTCTACCTGCTGCGCTCCCGGGACCCGACTTGTCGTCTGGGATCGGCCGGATCCGGTCGATTCCAAACGACAGAACGTTAGGCGCCGGCGCCTTTGAGCATTTCGTCCGCCGCGGTCCACGGGTCTACGGCGCCGGCGCCTACCTCCTCGGTGAGCGATGCCCACTGCGTGCCGCCGGCCACCTCTCTGGCGCGTTGCTCCAGGCGGCGGGCGAGGATCTCGCGCAGCTCCTCGCCGCGGCGGAAGCGTCGCCGGCGCTCCAGCTCGCCCGACCCGGCGGCGTGCTCGCGGTGACGGCACACGGCGTCCCAGAGCTCCTCCACCGCGTCGCCGCTCGTCGCGACCGTCGCCACGATCGGCACCTGCCACCCGTCGTCGGATCGTTCCGCAGTCTCGCTCGACAGCTCGAGCATCTGCTGGAGGTCCCGCCGCGTCTCCTGCACGCCGGCGCGATCGGCCTTGTTGATCACGAAGACGTCGGCGACCTCCATCAGCCCGGCCTTGTTGGCCTGCACCGCGTCCCCCCAACCCGGGTTGACCACGACGACGGTCGTGTCGGCCTTGCCCGCCACCTCCACCTCGACCTGCCCGACGCCGACGGTCTCGACGAGGATCCACCGGTGCCCGAGGGCGTCGAGCAGGCGGATCGCTTCGGGGGTCGCCAGGGCGAGGCCACCGAGGTGACCACGCGTGGCCATCGAACGGATGAACACACCCGGATCGGTGGCGTGGTCCTGCATCCGCACGCGGTCGCCGAGGATCGCCCCGCCGGTGAACGGCGACGAGGGGTCGACGGCGAGCACCGCCACCTCCTCGCCGAGGCGGCGCAGGTGACCGATCGTCGCGCTGGTGAGCGTGCTCTTGCCCGACCCCGGGGCCCCGGTGATCCCGATGGTGTAGGCCGCACCGGCCCGGGGGGCGGCGAGCCGGCCGACCTCGCGGGCTCCGTCGCCGCCGCGCTCGATCAGCGACAGCAGCCGGGCGGTGGCCGAACGGTCGCCCTCGCCAGCGGCGGCGAACAGCTCGTCCGCCCGTTGAGGGGCGCGACTCACGCGACGTCGACCACCTCGGTGACGCCGTCGACCCGGTCGCGCATGATCCGCTCGATGCCGGCCTTCAGCGTCTGCGTCGAGGCCGGGCACCCCACGCACGCCCCGGTGAGCGTGATCGAGACAACGCCAGTGACCTCATCGACGTCGCGCAGAATGATGTCGCCGCCGTCGGCCTGCAGGGCAGGCCGGATCACCTCGATCGTCTTCTCGACCTGGTCACGCATCGCACCGTCATTCAATCAGGCAGGCGGGCAAAGGGTCCGTACCATGACGTGTCATGCGCAACGCCCTCGTCGCCGCCGGCATTCCCGCCGCCGTCGTGGCCCACCAGGGCGGATGGGACGAGATCCTCCTCGTCGTCGGCCCAATGGTCGTCGTCGCCGGACTGCTGTGGCTGGCCAAGCGCCGGCTCGTCCGGGCCGAGCGGGCCGCCGCGCCGGCCGAGGAGAAGTCGCCGCCTAACCGAACGTCGGACGATCTCTCGCCGAGCGCTTGAGCTCGGCGAACCCCGGCGTGCGAGCGAGCAGCTCGACGGCGTCCCAGATCCGCAACGCCTCCTCACCCCGGGGGATGCGGGCGACGACGGGTCCGAAGAAGCTCTCCTCCGCGTCGGTGTCGGGAGCGAACGTGATGATCGGCGTGCCCACGTCTTTCCCGGTGCGTGACAGGGCGAGGTCGGTCTCCTCGCGGACGACGGCGTCGAGCGCCTCGTCCGCGCCGGCGGCGGTCAGCGCCGGCGGCAGGCCGGCGATCTCGACGCTCTCTGCGAGCACCGACGTGTCACCCTCGCGGATCTCCGCCGAGCGGCCACCGGTGTGGAGCTGCTCGCCGAACGCGGTGTAGAGCGCGGCCACCGCGTCGTTCCCGCCGTCCTGGCGGGCGGCGGCCGCGATGCGGAGCATCTGCCGGCCGGCCTGGTGGGCGTTGACGTAGCCGGGCGGGAACTCGCGTTCGTAGTTCCGCTCCTCGTTCACCATCGAGAGGCAGATGAACTTCCAGTCGACGGCGAGGTCGCGCTGGCGGGCGACCTCCACCGTGAACCGGCTGGTGATCCACGCCCACGGGCAGATCGGATCGAAGAAGAAGTCGACGTCGGCCATGGCGACAACCTAGGACTGCAACTCACATCCTGACGATGTCGGCGCCGACCGAAGCGAGCCGGCCGACCAGGTCGTCGTAGCCCCGGTCGATGTGGGCGACGCCGCTGATCACCGTCTCCCCCTCGGCGGCGAGCCCGGCGACGACCATCGCCGCGCCGGCGCGGATGTCGTGGGCCCGCACCGGCGCGCCCGACAGCCGCGGCACGCCCCGGACGACGGCGTGGTGCCCGGTGGTGCGGACGTCGGCGCCGAGACGGAGCAGCTCCTCGACGTACCGGAACCGGCCCGGGTAGAGGTTCTCGGTGACGATGCCCACGTCGTCCGCCACGGTCAGCATCGTGATCACGAGCGGCTTGTAGTCGGTGGCGATGCCGGGGTACGGGAGCGTCTGGACGTCGATCGAGCGCAGCCGGCCTTGGGCGACGACGTGGAGCACGCCCGGCTCGGCCGACAGCTCGAGCCCCATCTCGGCGAAGCGGCCGAGCAGGTTCTCCATGTGCTCGGCCCGGGCGTCACGGATGGTGAGCTCGCCGCCGGCGACGGCCACCGCAGCGACGTACGTCGCGGCCTGGATGCGGTCGGGCACGGTGCGGTGCCGCACCGGGCGCAGCGACCCCCGCTCGACGCCGCCCACGACGAGCCGTGACGTCCCGATCCCGGTGATGTCGGCGCCCATGGCGCGGAGCATCTCGCACAGGTCGACGACCTCGGGCTCACGGGCGGCATTCTCGATCGTCGTCACGCCGTCGGCGTACACCGCCGCGGTCAGGATGTTCTCGGTGGCCCCGATGCTCGGGAAGTCGAACACGATGTCCGCCCCGTGCAGCCGCTCGGCCGTGGCCTCGAGCTCGCCGTGGCTGAACTTGAACTCCGCCCCCATCTTCTCCAGGCCGTCCACGTGCATGTCGATCGGCCGGGCGCCGAAGTCGTCACCGCCGGGCATCGACAGGCGGACCCGGCCGCAGCGCGACAGCAGCGGCCCGAGCACGTTGACCGACGCCCGAATCCGCTCGACCAGGTCGTACGGCGCGACCGGCTCGAGGTCCCCGACGTTGGTCAGCGTGAGCCGGCCCGGCTCGGTCGACTCCGACCGGATGCCGATCGCGGCGAGGAGGTCGCCCATGCTGGTGACGTCGACGATGGCCGGCACGTTCGACAGCTCGTACACGCCGTCGGCGAGGATCGTCGCCGCCATCAGCTTGAGCACCGAGTTCTTCGCCCCCGGCACGTCGACCACACCCTTGAGCTCGCCGACGCGGCGAACGACGATCTGGTCCGGCGGGGCGGTCATGGCGCGCCCACCATACGGGAGGCCGGACGTGCCGCCGCGGCACCCCTGGGCGCGACTCGTATGCTCCCGCCGTGCCGGGCCACGTCGTCGTTCGCGAATGGCCCGACCGGGGCGCAGTCGGCGACCACCTCGGTCGCCCGCGTGACGATCTCGTGCTCGAACGGAGGGTCGGGGACGGATCCTTCGAGCAGGTCGAGGGCCCGTTCACCAGCTACCACCGCCAGCTGACCCACGTGGCCGACGGCGACGAGCCACGCTGGCGGGAGACGACCCGCTACGGCTGGTCGTTGCCGTGGTTCGCCTGGCTGTTCGCCCTGCCGGTGCGCTGGGCGATCGCCCGCCGGGGCGCCGCACCGACCCACGAGGCCCACGTCGGCGGCGTCCCGACGCCGTGGTGGGCGCCGCCCGACCGGCTCGACCCGCGCCGCCTCACCGTGCTCGGCCTCCTCGCCGCGGCGTCGATGTCGTCGGCGTTCGTCAACACCCTGTTCACCCAGACCGTCGCCTTCGCCGCCGACGACTTCGGCGTCGGCGACACCGCGGTCGGGGTCGGCGGTTCGTTCGTCCGGGTCGGCATCGTGCTCGCCCTCCCGTTCGCCGTGCTCGCCGATCACGTCGGACGGCGCCGGGTCGTCACCGCGATGGCCGTGGCCGCCCCCCTGGTCAGCGCGCTCGGCGCGGTGGCGCCCACCTTCCCGTTCCTCGTCGCCACCCAGACCATCGGGCGTCCGCTCGGCCTCGCTCTCGACTTCCTGATCGCCGTCGTCGCCGCCGAGGAGATGCCCCGCAACAGTCGGGCCTACGCGGTCAGCGTCCTGGCGATGGCGAGCGGACTCGGTGCGGGCGTGGCGGTGCTGGCGCTGCCGCTGGCCGACATCTCGGAAGGCTCGTGGCGCTTCGTCTACCTCGTTGCCCTGGTCTGGCTGGTCGTGGCCGTCGACATCGCACGGCGGCTCCCGGAGACCCGCCGTTTCGAGCGCCCGCACGTCACCGCCCCGCGGCTCGACCGGGGCCGGTTCGTCGTGCTCGCCCTCGTCGCCCTGCTCGCCAACCTGTTCGTCGCCCCCGCGAGCCTGTTCCAGAACGGGTACCTGGAGGACATCAGGGGCTTCTCGGCGACGACGATCGCGATCTTCACGGTGACCACGGCCACGCCGGCGGGGATCGGGCTGATCATCGGCGGCCGGATCGCCGACATCCGCGGCCGGCGGATGCTCGTCGCCGTCGTGCTGCCCCTCGCCACCGCCCTCGGCGTGCTGTCGTACTCCGTCGGCGGGCCGGTGATGTGGCTCGCCGTGTTCGGCGCCGGGATGCTCGGCGGGATCACCTATCCGGCGCTCGCCGTCTACCGCACCGAGCTGTTCCCCACCGGCAACCGCAGCCGTGCCGCCGGCCTGATCACGGCGGCCGCGCTCGTCGGCGGGGTCGGCGGCCTGCTGGCGATGGGCACGCTGCTCGACCACGGCTGGACCCACGGCCGGGTGATGGCGCTGCTCGCCTCGGCCCAGGTCCTCGTCATCGTGATCGTCCTGCGCTGGTACCCCGAGACCGCCCACCGGGAGCTGGAGGAGCTCAACCCGATGGACCGGGTCCCCTGACCGTGCTCTTGCCGTCGGATCGGCCCTCGTGGGGGCCGATCTGACGGCAGAAATCCGGGTGGACGAGGATTGTCGCCCGGTGGCTACCGGGCGGTAGTCTCGTCGCCGCCTGCGGCGGATCGCCGTACGCCCCGGGCTGTTGCCACGGGTTCGACACCGTGCGCGCGGCAGCGCCGCCGCGCCTCACCCTGGAGACAACGTGCAACCATCGCTGTTCGGAGCCGAGGGCGGCTACCAGGACTTCGTACTCAAGGGCGGAGAGTGGACCGTGCTCGTCCTCTCCGCGGCGGCCGCGTTGCTGGCCATCGCTGTCGGCTTCTACCTCGCCCGCCTGGTCCTCGCCGCCGACCAGGGGACGCCGAAGATGCGCCAGATCGCCGCCGCCATCCAGGAGGGCGCCTTGGCGTACCTCAAGCGGCAGTTCCGCACGATCGGCATCATCATCGTCCCCGTCGCGGCGATCGTGTTCCTCACCTCGACGGCGATCGACAAGAGCGACGGATCCGAGGCGCTCAGCTTCGTCCAGTCCGGCACGTTCCGCACGATCGCCTTCATCCTCGGCGGCGTGGCGTCTGCGCTCGCCGGGTACATCGGGATGACCCTCGCCACCCGAGGCAACGTTCGCACGGCGGCGGCGGCCCGTACGGGCAGCCTCGCCGACGCGCTGACGGTGGCGTTCCGCACGGGCGGCGTGGCGGGCATGTTCACCGTCGGTCTCGGGCTCCTCGGGGCGACCGTGATCATCATGCTCTTCCAGAACACCAGCTCGGCGATCCTGGTCGGGTTCGGCTTCGGCGGTTCTCTCCTCGCGCTGTTCATGCGCGTCGGCGGTGGGATCTTCACCAAGGCCGCCGACGTCGGCGCCGACCTCGTCGGCAAGGTCGAGGCCGGGATCCCCGAGGACGACCCGCGCAACCCGGCGACGATCGCCGACAACGTCGGCGACAATGTGGGCGACTGCGCCGGGATGGCCGCCGACCTGTTCGAGAGCTACGAGGTCACCCTGGTCGCGTCGATCATCCTCGGCGTCGCCGGGTTCAACGCGATCGGCGCCAATCCGGCGCTGGGACTCGTGTTCCCGCTCGCCGCCCGGGCCATCGGTGTGGTCGCCTCGATCGCCGGTGTGTTCGCCGTGAGGGCTCGCGAAGGCGAGACCAACGCGATGAAGCCGATCAACCGGGGCTTCTTCACCGCCGGGTCGCTCACCGTGATCGGCACCCTGCTCGTCGCGCTCTTCTACGTCGGCAACGACAACGAGAACGCCGGATGGAAGTGCTTCGGCGCCGTCGCCATCGGCCTCGTCCTCGCCCAGCTGATCAGCCGGCTCACCGAGTACTACACGGGCACCCACCACGCCCCGGTCAAGGAGGTCGCCGAGTCGGCCGAGACCGGACCGGCCACGGTCGTGCTCGCCGGCACGTCGAGCGGCCTGGAGAGCTCGGTGTACGCCGTGATCGCGATCGCCATCGCGATCGGCGTCGCCCTCGCCCTCGGCGACGGCAACCTCCAGTTCTCGCTGTACCTCGTCGCCCTCACCGGCATGGGCATGCTCGCCACGACGGGGGTCATCGTGAGCGAGGACACGTTCGGCCCGGTCAGCGACAACGCCGCCGGCATCGCCGAGATGTCGGGGGAGTTCCACGGCGAGCCCGAGCGGATCATGGTGAGCCTCGACGCCGTCGGCAACACGACCAAGGCCGTGACCAAGGGGTTCGCGATCGGCTCGGCGGTGATCGCCGCCGTGGCCCTGTTCGCCAGCTTCATCGAGACGGCGGGGAACGAGCTGCTCGACGCCTCCGTCATCGACCGGCTGCTCGAGACCGGCCGGGGCATCTTCGACGAGATCCAACTGCAGATCAACGTCGCCGACCCGAAGATCTTCATCGGGCTCCTCATCGGGGGCGCCGTCCCGTTCCTGTTCTCGGCGCTCGCCATCCGCGCCGTCGGCCGGACCGCCGGCGTGGTCGTGCGCGAGGTCCGCAACCAGTTCGCCGACGGCCAGATCATGGCGGGCACGAAGGAACCCGACTCCGGCGCGGTCATCGACATCTGCACCGCCGCTTCGCTGCGTGAGCTCGCCACACCGGCGCTGCTGGCCGTGCTCACGCCTGTCATCGTCGGCTTCGGGATCGGCTGGCAGGCGCTCGGCGGGTTCCTCGCCGCGGTGATCCTCACCGGCCAGCTGATGGCCGTGTACCTGTCCAACGCCGGCGGGGCGTGGGACAACGCCAAGAAGTTCATCGAGGACGGTCACCACGGCGGCAAGGGCTCCGACGCCCACAAGGCCGCGGTCATCGGCGACACGGTCGGCGACCCGTTCAAGGACACCGCCGGACCGGCGCTCAACCCGCTGATCAAGGTGATGAACCTGGTGGCGCTGCTCGTCCTGCCGGCGATGATCACCCTGGAGAGCGACGACAACGACGCCCGCTTCGCCGTCGCCGGGGTCGCCCTCGTCGTCCTGATCGGCGCGATCGCGTGGTCGTCACGCAAGGTCGAGAGCCTGGCGGGCTCGCCCACACCGACGACCGCAGCGGTCGGCGCCGTCTCCGGCAGTAGCTGAGGATGTCGTCCTGATGCTGGCGGGCATCACTGACATCCTCAAACCGGAGTGGTGGTTCGAGAAGGCCGGCCCCGCCGCGCTGCCGGTCGTCTCGGCGATCATCTTCGCCGAGTCCGGTCTGCTCTTCGGGTTCTTCCTGCCCGGCGACTCGCTGCTGTTCTTCACCGGCTTCCTGACGTCGTCGGCGGCGGAGAGCGAGGCGCCGTTCAACGAGTTCGCCGCCCATCTCCCGGCCCTGCCGATCGTGCTCGTCTGCCTGACCCTCGCCGCGATCATCGGCGACCAGGTCGGGTACATCTTCGGGCGCAAGGTCGGGCCCGCGCTGTTCACCCGGCCCAACTCGCGCCTGTTCAAGCAGGAGAACGTGGCCAAGGCGCACGGCTTCTTCGAGAAGCACGGCCCCAAGTCGATCGTTCTCGCCCGCTTCGTCCCGATCGTCCGGACGTTCACCCCGATCGTCGCCGGCATCGGCGACATGCGCTACCGCACGTTCGTCACGTACAACGTGCTCGGTGGGCTCTTGTGGGCGGTCGGCGTGACGTCGCTCGGGCACTTCCTTGGCGAGATCGAGTTCGTCCGCGAGAACATCGAGCTGGCGATCCTCGCCGTCGTCGCCGTGTCGGTGACACCGATCGCGATCGAGCTCTACCGCGCCCGCCGCGCCGTCCGCGAGACCGAGGCCGAAGCCGAGGTGGTCTCCGATGGCTGAGCGGCGGCGGTGCCGTCGACCGCGACGCCGGGTCGCCCAGCGCGATAAGTTTTGCGGCGGGGAATTCCCGTACGGCATGACGATCGGGAGGATTCGGGCGATGGGGAGGGAGCACAGCGAGGGAGCGGTCGGAACTGGCGCCTCCTTGCTGCGCATCGAGCGGCACCACCGGGGGTCCGGCGTGCACGTCGACATCGACGGCGAGATCGACGCCGCCTCGAGTGGGGCGTTCTCGGACGAACTGCTCGACGCCGCCGAGTCCGGGAGCGGGCCCATCGTGGTCAACCTCGGCAACGTGTCGTTCCTCGACTCCTCGGGCCTCCACGCCCTGGTCCACGCCCGCGAGTTGGCGGGGCCGCGGCTGCGCCTGGGGACGGTGAACCCGGCGGTCCGCCGTGTGCTGGAGATGACCGCGCTGCTCGGCCATCTCGGGCGCGGCGACGATCCGACCGACTCGAGCTAGCAGGGTGAGTCCCAGCGAGTCGGAAGGGGCGGGGGCGCCCGACCAATCGCCGAGCCCCGGTCAGAAGACCACCCGCCCCGGCCTCCGGATGTTCGCGCTCACCGTGACGATCGTCGTCGTCATGGTGCTCGGCGGGGTGCTCCTCGCCTGGCGGGGATACAACAGCCGCCGGGACGACGCCCTCGACGATCTCGGCGGACGCGCCGAGACGGCCGCGGTGGCCGCCCGACGGTTCTTCAACGAACGACTCTCCGTGCTCGGCTCGGTCGCCTCCTCGCCGCCCGTCCAGTCCGACGACGTCGACACGATCAGCGCCGAACTGCGCCGGTTCGCGTCGTCCGACCTCGGCTTCGACAACCTCAGCTTCATCGACATGAACGGCCGGCTCGCCGCCTCGAGCAACCCGGACGCCACCGCGGGGCAGGACTTCAGCGACCGCAGCTACGTGCAGGCAGTGCTCGACGACGGCTCCCCGTTCATCAGTGAAGGGCTCGTCGGCCGGCTGACGGGCGAGCCGATCATCATCCTGGCCGTGCCCGTGCCCGGTGACGATGGCGAGCCGACCGGGATCCTCGTCGCCACCATCCACCTCGAGCGGGCCACGGAGATCCTCACGCTCCAAGCCGGCGAACAGCTGCAGATCCTCGACGGCGAGGACAAGCTGATCTACGACGGTGTGCCGCTCGCCGAACCGGTCGAACCGGCGAGCGTCGCCGCCCTCGCCGTCCCCGCGGGAGAGGCGCGCGCCGCGCCCGGCCTCGGCGGGCAACAGAACGTGGTCGTCGCCCCGGCGCCTGTCCGCAACGCGCGGTGGCAGATCGTCCTGACCCGACCGGAGTCGGACATCGGGGCCACGGCCAGGGATGCGTTCGTGCGGGAGGTCGTGCTTCTCGGCATCCTCGGACTGCTCGCCATCGCCGGGGTGTGGTGGGGCGCCCGCCGCATCGATCGCCTGCACCGCAAGGAGGTCGGCCACGTCGGCGAGATGGCGGCGCTGGAGAAGTTCACCGCCGCCCTCGCCGCCGCCGACTCGCCGGCGGCGGTGGCCGAGGCCGTCAGTGTGCACGGCCCGGCGGTGCTCGGCACCCCGGACGTCGAGGTGGCGATCCCGATCGAACCCGTGCCGGATCGGTGGGGCGGGACACCGCCGGGCGAGTCGCTCGTCATGGCCGACGCGGACGACACGGCCGACCTCCACCGCCAGTCGTTGATCGCGACGATGACCGAGCAGACCACGCTGGCCCTCGAACGGGCCCGCAGCGGCGCCGAGGTCGAGCACCTCGCCATCCTCGGGAGCGCGCTCGCACGCGCCACCACGACGGGCGAGGTCATCGCCGCGATCCTCGACCACGGCGCGGTGGTCGACGACGTGTGCACCGTCAGGGCATCGGTGCACGACGTGGAGCGCCACGTCCTCCGTATCGTCGACCGCGACGTGGCCCGCCGCCGGCCCGACATTGTCACCGAGCTCCCGATCCACGCGGCCCATCCGCAGGCCGAGGCGATCCGCACGGGTGACCTGGTGGCCGCTTCCGACGCCGACGACCTGCGCGCCCGGTTCCCGGACTGGGCGGACACTGCCGTGGCCTCCGGCATCGTCGCCGCCGTGGCGGCGCCGTTCATGCTGGGGAACGATCCGGTGCTCGGGGCGATGACACTCACCTTCGACCATCCCCGCCGGCTCGACAGCCGGGAGCGGGCATTGATGTCGACGGTCACGCGCCTCGGCGCCGACGCGTTGACGCGCGCCCGGCGGTTCGAGCAGGAGCAGCGGGTGGCCGACACCTTGCAGGCGTCGCTGCAGCCGGAGCGGCTGCCCCAGGTCGATGGTTGGCGCTTCACGGGCATCACCCTCGCCGGCGAGGCGGGCTCCTCGGTGGGCGGTGACTGGTACGACGTCGCCGTGCTGCCGCAGGGCACGATCCTCCTCTCGGTCGGCGACGTCACCGGGCGCGGCCCTGTCGCCGCCGGCGTGATGGGGCTGGTGCGGGCGGCCGTGCGCGCCCTCGCCCTGTCCGATCCGGACCCGGCATCGATCCTCGAGCACACCGACGACCTGCTTCGCGGCTCGACGGTGCACCAGCTGGCGACGGCCTGGGTTGGGCTGCTCGACCCGGTCACGGGCCAGCTCCGGTTCGCCTCCGCGGGGCACGTGCCACCCCTCGTGCTCGGTCCTGACGGCCGGCGGTTCCTCGACGATTCGCCCGGGTTGCTGCTCGGGACCGGGCTCCCCGGCTCCCGGAAGTCCTCGGTCCACCACGTCGAGAACGACGCCTCGATCGTCGGCTACACCGACGGGTTGTGCGAGCGGCGGGGCGAGTCGTTGGAGGTCGGGCTCAAGCGGATGGCCGTCGCCCTCGGCGACGGGATCGGGCTCGACGCGGCCAAGGTCGTCCGCCGCCTCGTCGGCCGCCCGACAGCCGACGACATCGCGATCGTCGTCGCCACTCGCCTGCCGGCGACGACGCTCATCCGCCCGGACGTCTCGGTCGCCGCCCGCTGACGGCGGTGGCCAGCCAGTCCACGACGGCGCCGGCCACCTCGGCGTCGGCGCCCTTGAGGTCGTGGCGCCCGCCGTCGACCCAATGGTGCGTCACCGGACCAGGGATCGTGGCCGTCCACCGCTCGAGCTCCTCGGGCGAGCCGAACGGGTCGCGGGTTCCGTGGACGAAGAGGCACGGCACCCGGATCTGCGACAGGTGCTCCACGCGGAGGTTGTCGGGCCGGCCCGGCGGGTGCAGCGGGTAGGAGATCGTGACGACGCCGCTGAGCGCCGCCGGCGGCGGTTCGCCGTCCGCACCGGCCGCCACCATCGAACACATCCGCCCGCCCATCGACCGCCCGCCGACGACGATCAGCGCGGCGCTGATCGCGGCGAGCTCCTCGCGCACGGTGGCGAGCAGCTTGGGGGTCCGGTCGGGCGCCCGCCTTCCCTCGCGGCGATAGGCGAAGTCGGCGCGCACCGTCGACCACGACGGGGCGACCGCCCGTTCGACGGCGACGAGCGTGGACTGATCGCGGCCCGAGCCGGCCCCCGGGAAGAGGAGCACCGTCCCCTTCGACCGCGTCGCCATCAGCGGGGCGCGGCCTCGATCAGGATGCGGCGCGCCTCGGCGAGCTCGAACACCGCGGTGCTGGCGACGGTGTGGTCACCGCCGTGGTCCGGATGGACCGCGCGCATCTTGGCGCGGAACTGGGCGGTGACCTGCTTGCGCGTCGGCGTCGGGGTTCCATCGGCGAAGCCGAGGATGTCGAGCGCCCAGGCGCGAGGGTCGACCAGGTTGGAGAGGGCGTCGCTGTTGGTGCCGGCGAGATGGGCGATGAGCCTCGGGCCGACCGGCCCGCGCCACCGCATCGCCCGGTGCAGCACCGGGGTGATGAGGTGACGGCTCACCGGATCGAGCCGCTCGACGGCGTAGATCGCCCCGAGCACTTGCGCCGCGCCGGTGCCGGTGGCTTGGAAGTCGAAGGTGATCTCGTTGCGGTCGCCGATCAGGCGATGGGTCGACCGGGCGAGGCCGTGGCGGTCGACCTGGAAGCGGTGGCGCAGGCGGGGCTGGACGACGCGCTGGTCGCGGTCGACCTGGTCGATCAGCCGGTGCACGTCGGGGATCAGCTCGTTCGGAACGTCGCCGATGTGGGCCGTGACGACGGCGCCGAGCAGGAGCCCGCCGAACCCGGGCGCCGGTTCGACCGGCAGCACGAGGTTGCCGAGGGCGAGCCGGCGCGTCGGCGCGAGCGGCCGGGTGTGCCAGACCTCGAGCTCGGCCAGCAGCATGGGTGTGGAGGGTAACGGTCAGCTCAGCCGAGGAATGCCTAGACGTACTGGCGGACGAGGCTGCGCAACTCCTGGGCGGTGCCGATGATGTCGGACGACGGGAGCTCGGGCTCGTCGACCAGCTCCACCAGGGTGCTTGCGGAATCGACGATCTTGGCCCACGTGTTCACCGACACGCCGTACGGCGGCCGGGCCGGGTCGAGCTGGGGCACGAGGGCGCGGAGGTCGCCGCTGCCCGTCCCGTCGTCCGGGTTGCGGGCCAGCCGGTCGGCGGACGTGAACAGCGTCGACAGCGTCCCCTCCGCCGGGCCGTCCACATCGGAGCCCGTCAGCACGAGGGTGCCCTGTTCGATCGCGTCGAGCAGCTCGTCGACCGTCGGCTCGGCGTCGGTGGCGACGACGACCTTGCTCCCCTCCCACCGGTGCGGAATCTCGCCCTCGATGAGCGCCTGGGTCAGCGCCTGCCGGTCGGCCGGGGGCCACTCGTCGAGCTCGTACTCGACCCCGCGGTCCTCCTCGTCGAGCGCGACGGGGAACGGGCCGAGCAGCTCGTCGAGCCGCTCGAACAGTTCGTCGACCGAGGCCTCGAGCTCCTCGGGCACGACGACCTCGTCGCCCTCCCACACGTGGGCGATCTCGGCCTCGGCGAGCGCCTCGGTGAGCTCCGCCCGCTGATCGATCGTCCAGGTCGACACGTCGTAGTGGACCTTGACGGTGTCCGGATCATTCGGGTTCCAGTCGAGCACAGCGCGACGCTAGCCATCATGGCGTTCCCCGGCCACGCAGGCCGTAGCTGGCTGCTCGCTCGCTGGCGCTCGCTCGCTCGCATCTGCTGACATCGTGCAATGACCGACGAGGAGATGCTCGACGTCGCCATCGAGGAGGCCCGCATCGGCCTCGCCGAGGGCGGGATCCCGATCGGCGGGGCGCTCGTCGCCGCCGACGGCACCGTGCTCGGCCGCGGGCACAACCGCCGCGTGCAACTCGGCGACCCATCGATCCACGGGGAGACCGACGCCTTCCGCAACGCCGGCCGGCAGCGGTCGTACCGGGGGACGACGATGGCGACGACGCTGTCGCCGTGCTGGTACTGCAGCGGCCTGATCCGCCAGTTCGGGATCAGCCGAGTGGTGATCGGCGAGGCCCGGAACTTCGTCGGCGGCCACGACTGGCTCGCCGAGCACGGTGTCGAGGTGGTCCTGTTCGACAACGCGGAGTGCGTCGAGATGCTCGCCAGCTTCATCGCCGAGCACCCCGAGGTCTGGGATGAGGACATCGGCGAGTAGGTACGGTTGCCGTCATGACGACGAGACCCGACCGCAACCTCGGGATGGAGCTGGTCCGGGTGACCGAGGCCGCCGCCCTCGCCGCCTCCCGATGGGTCGGGCGGGGCGACAAGAACGGCGCCGACGGCGCCGCCGTGGCGGCGATGCGCGCGGTGCTCTCGACGGTGTCGATGGACGGCGTGGTCGTCATCGGCGAGGGCGAGAAGGACCACGCGCCGATGCTCTACAACGGCGAGAAGGTGGGCGACGGCACGCTCCCGCTGGTCGACGTCGCCGTCGACCCCATCGACGGCACGACGCTGACGGCGATGGGGCGCACCAACGCCCTCTCGGTCATCGCCGTCAGCGACCGGGAGTCGATGTTCGACCCCGGGCCCTCGTACTACATGGAGAAGATCGCCGTCGGGCCCGATGCCGCCGGCGCGATCGACATCACGGCGAGTCCCACGCAGAACCTGCGCTGGATCGCCAAGTCAAAGCGGGAGACCGTCCGCGACCTCACCGTCGTCATCCTCGATCGGCCCCGCCATGCCGAGCTGATCGACGAGGTCAGGGCCAGCGGGGCGCGGATCGCCCTGATCAGCGACGGCGACGTCTACGGGGCCATCGCCGCGGCGTCCGACGACAGTGGCATCGACGTGCTGATGGGCGTCGGCGGCACGCCGGAAGGGGTGATCTCGGCGGCGGCGATGAAGTGCATGGGCGGGGAGATGCAGGGTCGCCTGTGGCCGCGTGACGACGCCGAGCGGGCGGCGATCGTCGACGCCGGACTCGACCCGGGGGCGGTGCTCACGCTCGACGAGCTGGTGCGTAGCGACAACTGCTTCTTCGCCGCCACCGGCGTCACCGACGGCCCGTTGCTCTCCGGCGTCAGGTTCGAGGTCCGTGGCGTGAGCACACAGAGTCTCGTCATGCGCTCACGGAGCGGCACGGTGCGCCGCATCGACGCCCACCACCAGATCGCCAAGCTGCAGGAGTACAGCGAGATCGACTACTCGTAACCCGTTCTGTCGTTCGGCATGCGCCGAATCCGGCCGTTTTCAAACGACAGAACGCTGCATTTCAGCCGACGAGCACGGAAACCGTGTCGTGGCTCACCTCGACGAACCCACCGGGGATGTCGAACTGGCGCACGCTGCCGTCCGGCAGGTACACACGCGTCTCGCACTCGACCAGCGTGCCGAGGAACGGGGCGTGCCCGGCGAGGAAGGCGATCTCTCCGTCAGTCGTACGGGTGACGAGCTGGGTCGCCTCACCCTCGAACAGCACATCCTCAGGCGATACCAGCGCAACGTTCACGCGGCTGCACTCTCCTGCAGCTGCTTCGCCTTGGCGTGCACCTGCTCGACGCCGCCGACGTTGAGGAACGCCTGCTCCGGCAGCTCGTCCAGTTCGCCGTTGACGAGCGCCTCGAAGCTCTCCACGGTCTCGTCGACCGACACGAACTCGCCGTCGAGCCCGGTGAACACCTTGGTGACGAAGAACGGCTGGGACAGGAACCGCTGCACCTTGCGGGCCCGGTTCACGGTGAGCCGGTCCTCCTCCGAGAGCTCGTCGAGGCCGAGGATGGCGATGATGTCCTGCAGCTCCTTGTAGCGCTGCAGCGTCTCCTGCACCCGTCGGGCGACCTGGTAGTGACGCTCTCCGACCACCTCCGGAGCCAGGATCGTCGACGTCGACGCCAGCGGGTCCACCGCCGGGTAGATGCCGAGCGCGGCGACCTGCCGGGACAGCTCGGTGGTCGCGTCGAGGTGGGTGAACGTCGTGAACGGCGCCGGGTCGGTGTAGTCGTCGGCCGGCACGTACACGGCCTGCAGCGACGTGATCGACCGGCCGCGGGTCGACGTGATGCGCTCCTGCAGCTGGCCCATCTCGTCGGCCAGCGTCGGCTGGTAGCCCACCGCCGACGGCATCCGGCCGAGCAGCGTCGACACCTCCGAACCCGCCTGCACGAAGCGGAAGATGTTGTCGACGAACAGCAGCACGTCCTGGTTCTGCACGTCGCGGAAGTACTCCGCCATCGTCAGCGCCGACAGCCCCACCCGCAGGCGCACGCCGGGCGGTTCGTCCATCTGGCCGAACACGAGAGCGGCCTTCTCGAACACGCCCGACTCCATCATCTCGATCCGGAGGTCCGTGCCCTCGCGGGTCCGCTCGCCCACGCCGGCGAACACCGACACGCCACCGTGCTGCGTCGCGACCCGGTTGATCATCTCGGTGATCAGCACGGTCTTGCCGACGCCGGCCCCGCCGAACAGGCCGATCTTTCCACCGGCCACATACGGGGTGAGCAGGTCGATGACCTTGATGCCGGTCTCGAACATGCGCGCCGACGGTTCGAGCTCGTCGAAGGGCGGCGCATCGCGGTGGATCTCCCACCGCTCCATGTCGGCGAACTCCTCGGGGTCGGCGTCGAGCGGGGCACCCCACACGTTCCAGATGTGACCGAGCACCCGCTCGCCCACGGGGACGGTGATGCCCGTGCCGGTGTTACGCACCGTCGTGCCACGAGTGAGGCCGTCGGTGGGCTTCATGCAGATCGCCCGCACCCGGCCCTCGCCGAGCTGCTGGGCGACCTCGGCCAGCACCTGAATCGTGTCGTCGCCGACCTTGACGTCGAACTCGAGCGCCGTGTTCAGCTCGGGCAGCGCGCCGCGAGGAAACTCGACGTCGATCACCGGGCCGGCGATGCCGACGACCCGGCCGTCGGTGGTCCGGGTGGGGGTTTCAGTGGCGGTCACTAGTGCACCTTTCGATAACGCAAGCGAGCGAGCGCCAGCGAGCGAGCGGCCAGCAACTGCGCAGGCAGTGTGTGGCGTGGCCGGGGAACGCAGTTGCGGTCATCAGCTTCGTTCTCCTGTGGGGGTGATGCTGGCGAAGGCCTCGGCCTCGACTCGGTCGAGGAGGCGGATGCCGGTGGAGGAGTCATGGTCGGCGCCGAGGGCCTCGGCCCCGCCGACGATCTCCATGATCTCGGTCGTGATGGCGTCCTGGCGGGCGCGGTTCATGACCCGGCTGAGGTTCTTGATCAGCTCCTCGGCGTTGTCGGTGGCCGCCTTCATCGCCCGCTGGCGGAAGGCGTGCTCGGACGCCGCCGCGTTCAGCAGGGCGGCGTAGACGCGGGCCTCGACGTAGCTCGGCAGCAGCCGCTCGAGGATGGTGCTCGGGTCGGGCTCGAACTCGTAGTCGCCGGTCGGTCCCGCCTCGGCGGCCGGCCGGCCGTCGCCGCCGGCGACCGTCTCGGTGGTCAGCGGCACCAGCGGGCGGAGCACGACCTCCTGGTTGCCGGGACTGATGAAGCGGGTGTACACGAGCTCGACCTTGTCGACGGCGCCACTGGTGAACAGCTCGACGACGTGCTCGCCGATCTGCTTGGCGGCGGCGATCGTCGGGTTGTCGCTGAACCCGGAGAAGCGCTCACCGAGGTTGTAGCCGCGGAACCGGAAGTAGCCCTCTGCCTTCCGCCCGACCGGGATCACCTGGTACTGCCGCCCGGCGACAACGTCGGCCTTGATCTCGCCCTCGGCCGCCCGCTGGACGCCGGCGTTGTAGCCGCCGCAGAGGCCGCGGTCGGCGCTGATCACCACGTACGCGGTGGTGCGAATCTCCTCGCGACCGGCGAGCAGCGGCGAGTCCTGCGCCGCACCGGCGGCGGCGAGGTCGCGTACGACCTCGGTGATCTTCTCCGAGTACGGCACCGCGGCCTGGACGCGCTGCTGGGCCTTGACGATCCGCGAGGTGGCGATCAGCTCCATCGCCCGGGTGATCTTCTTGATCGCCTGGACACTGCGGATGCGTCCTCGCAGGATCCTCTCTTGCCCACCAGCCATTAGTCAGCGTTCCCCGGCCACGCAGGCCGGCGCGCCGGCTCCCTCCGCTGGCGCTCCGGTCGCCTACCCGCTCGATCGCCGGGACGCTCGCTTCGCTCGCTGAGGCTCATCACTTACTCCGTCGCCAGCGTCTTCTGGCTCGCGGCCTCGCCGAGCTCGTCGGCGTCGACGGCGGTCGGATCCACGGCCCGCCGCTCGGCCTCGGCGGCGAGGAACTGCTCCTTGAACGCCTCGACGGCGCCCTTCAGGTCGTCCGGCAACGTGCCGGCCTTGATCTCCTCGAGCAGCGAGCCGTGGCGGGTGCGCATGAACTCGAGCAGCTCGCCCTCGAACCGCTGCACGTCGCCGACCGGGACGTCGTCGGCGTAGCCGTTGGTCCCGGCGTAGATCACGACAACCTGCTCCTCGACCGACATCGGGCTGTTCAGCGGCTGCTTGAGGAATTCGACGAGCCGGTACCCCCGCTCGAGCTGAGCCTTCGACACCGCGTCGAGCTCGGACCCGAACGTGGCGAACGCCTCGAGCTCACGGAACTGGGCGAGGTCGAGCTTGAGGGTGCCGGCCACGGCGCGCATCGACTTGATCTGCGCCGCGCCACCGACCCGCGACACCGACAGCCCGACGTCGACCGCTGGGCGCACGCCGGACTTGAACAGGTTGTCCTGGACGAAGATCTGTCCGTCGGTGATCGAGATCACGTTGGTCGGGATGTACGCCGAGATGTCGCCGGCCTTGGTCTCGATGAGCGGCAGCGCGGTCAGCGAGCCGCCGCCGTTCTCGTCCGACAGCTTGGCGGCCCGCTCGAGCAGCCGGCTGTGGAGGTAGAACACGTCGCCCGGGTAGGCCTCGCGGCCTGGCGGCCGGCGCAGCAGCAGGGAGATCTGGCGGTACGCCTCGGCCTGCTTGGACAGGTCGTCGTAGACGACGAGGGCGTGCTCGCCGTTCTCCATCCAGTGCTGGCCCATCGCGCACCCGGCGTACGGGGCGAGGTACTTGAACGGCGCCGGGTCGGCGGCAGGGGCGTTGACGACCACCGTGTAGTCCATCGCCCCGTTCTGCCGCAGCGTCTCGACGGTCTGCGCGACCGTGGACCCCTTCTGGCCGATCGCCACGTAGATGCACTTCACGTCCTGGCCCTTCTGGTTCAGGATCGTGTCGACGGCGATCGTCGTCTTGCCCGTCTTGCGGTCGCCGATGATCAACTCGCGCTGGCCGCGACCGATCGGCGTCATCGAGTCGATCGACTTGATGCCGGTCTGCAGCGGCTGGTGCACCGGCTGGCGACCCATGATGCTCGGAGCCTGGATCTCCATCCGGCGCAGCTCGGTGCCGACGAGCTCGCCCTTGCCGTCGATGGGCTCGCCGAGGGCGTTGACGACCCGGCCGAGCACGCCGTCGCCGACGGGCACGGAGAGGATCCGTCCGGTGGACTTCACCGTCTGCCCTTCCTCGATCGCGTCGGAGTCGCCGAGCACGACGGCGCCGATCGACTCCTCGTCGAGGTTGAGGGCGAGGCCCAGGGTGCCGTCCTCGAACTCGAGCAGCTCGTTCACGGCGGCGTCGGGGAGTCCGGCCACGCGGGCGATGCCGTCGCCCACCTCGGACACCCGGCCGACCGTGCGGGCCTCGAGCGACGGCTCGAAGCCGTCGAGGTTCTTCGTCAGGGCCGTCGCGATGTCGGCGGCGGAGAGGGTCAGTTCAGCCATGGGCGCGGGGTCCTTTACAGACGGCTCTTCAACTGGTCGAGACGGGTGCGGACGGTGCCGTCGATCACGACGTCGCCGACGGTGGCGACGAGTCCGCCGATGACGGACGGGTCGACGACGACCTTGAGCGTGACGTCCTTGTCGGTGGCGTTGGCGATCGCCGCCTTGAGTCGGTCCTGCTGGTCGTCCGTGAGGGGGACGGCGACACGCACCTCGGCGACGGCGAGCCGCTTGGCCTGGGCCGCCCGCTCGACGAGCCGGTCGACGATCGCCGGCAGGTCGCGGGCCCGGCCCGACCCGACGACCATCGAGATCAGCTGCACGGTCGTCGGGGTGGCCCTGTCGCCGAGCAGGTCCTCGACGATCGCCTGGCGGCGGGCGGCCGGGATCAGCTCGTCGGTGAGGCTGTTGCGCAACTCGTCGCTCGACTCGTAGGAGCGGGCGAAGCGGAACAGCTCGTCCTCGACGTCGTCGAGGGTTCCTTCGGCGCGGGCGACCTCGAACAGCGCCGTCGCGTAGCCCTCGATCCTCTCGGAACTCATGCTGTCGTCGCTCCCACTCGCTGGATGAACTCCTCGATCAGCCGCTGGTGGGTCTCGTCGTCGAGTGTCTCGACGACGACCCGGTCGGCCACCGCCGCGGCGCTCCGCGCGATCTCGGCGCGCAGCTCGTCGACGTCGCGCGACGCCGAGGCGGAGATGTCCGCGGTGGCCTTCGCCTCGAGGTCGGCGGCCTCCTGGTCGAGACGGGCCCGGCCCTCGGTCAGGAGGGCTGACGCCTGCTCGTCGGCCTCGGCGAGCAGGCGCTCGCGCTCGGCCCCGATGTCCCCCTTGGCCTGACGGATCTCGGCCGCTTCGCGGTCCGCGCTCGCCTTCGCCTCCGCAGCCTCGTCGAGCTGAGCCTGGATGCGGGCGGTGCGGTCGCGGAGCGCCTTCTTGGCAAACGGACCGACCTTCCAGAACAGGAGACCGAAGATCGTGATCGCGGCGGCGCCGCCGAAGTAGAGCTCGTAGCCCTCGGGCCAGATCCACGAGTGGGTCCGGTCGATGTGCTCCTCTTCCTCGGCGACGGCGATGAGCACGCCGAGCAGGTTCATCGCTCGACCCCCACGCCGGCCACGTCGGCGACGGCCCGGCTCACGTCGTCCGGGTCGGGCCGCTTGCCGATCGACAGCTCGACGGCCCGGCTGGCGACGCTCGCGACCGCCTGGTCGATCGTCTCCCGGGCCGCGGCCTTCGTCTGCTCGGCAGCGGCGGTGGCCTCGGCGCGCTGGGCGGAGATCCGGGCGTTGACTTCGGTGATGCGCTCGGACCGCTCCGTCTCGAGCTGGTGGCGGGCGGCGTCGATGCGCTCGGTCGCCTCGCCTCGCACCGTGGCCAGCTCGGCCTGGTACTCGGCGACCTCGCGTTGAGCCTGGGCGCGTGTGTCGTCGGCCTCCTCGAGCTCGGAGCGGATCCGCTGGTAGCGGGCGTCCATTCCCTGCTTCACGCGAGGGACGAGGAACAGCCGCATCAGGGCGAGGAAGACGAGGAACGCGCCCCCGCCCCAGAGCAGCTCCTTGCCCTCGATCGCGATCGGGCTCGGTCCCTCCACCGGCTCCTCCTCGCCGGCCTGGCCGACCTGGCGGGACGCGACGTCGACGCCGTCGACGAGGACGCGCAACGCACCCCCACCCTCGAAGGTGACGGTCACGGCGTTCACGGTGCTGGTCTCCTTACAGGCCGAGGAGGATGAAGACCACGAAGCCGATCAGGGCGAGCGCCTCGGTGAAGGCGATGCCGAGGAACATCGTGGTGCGGACCATGCCGGCCGCCTCCGGCTGACGGGCCATCGCCTCGATGGCCTTGCCGACGACGTATCCGATGCCGATGCCCGGGCCGATGGCCGCGAGGCCGTACGCGAAGCCAGCGCCGATCGCGGCCTGGACCTCTTTGGCGTCGGCTCCGGCCTGACCGATGAGTCCGGCGAGCGCTTCCATGATGGTGTCTTTCTCCTCTGGCTTTGGTGGGATCAGTGTTCCGGGTGCCTGGCGAGGCCGATGTACACGCCGGTGAGGATCGTGAAGATGTAGGCCTGCAGCAGGCCGACGAGGATCTCGAAGGCCGTCAGGAACAGGAGCATGAACAGGGGCAGGATCGTGAGGGGCTTGAGCAGCAGCTGTTTGGTCTCGGCGAACAGCAGGGCGTCCGCGAGAAGGGCGAAGGTGACGAGCAGCATGTGGCCGGCGAGCATGTTGGCGAAGAGTCGGACGGCCAGGGAGAAGGGGCGGAGGATGATGTTGGAGAGGAACTCGATCAGGCCGACCAGCGGGCGCATGGCGACCGGCACGTTGCGCGGCCACAACATCCCGCCCAGGTAGCTCAGCCCGTTGTGCTTGAAGCCGACGGTGTTGTAGACGAGCCAGACGACTACGGCGAGGAAGAACGGGATCGCCATGCGGGCGGTGGCCGGGAACTGGAGGATCGGGATCACGCCCGGCAGGTTGCAGAGGTAGACGAAGATGAACAGGGTGAGCAGGAACGGCGTCCAGCCGAGCCCGTCCCGCCCGATCGTCTGCATCACGATCTGGTCCTCGATGAAGTCGACGCCCGCCTCGGCGAGGTTGCGCACGCCGGTCGGCGCCACCATCGGGTCGCGCCGGGCGGCGACGATGTAGATCGTGCTGCCGATCACCACGGCGAGGCAGGCGATGATCGCCACCTTGTTGAACGAGGGGAACACGTCCTGCCAGCGGATGACCTCGTTGATCGGGGGAAATTCCAGGGCCAGCATTGACGCGATACCTCAGTTCCTCGCGTGGATGTCGGTCGTCCGACCGGCGGTCGGCTTGAAGGTCGGGTAGGCCAGTGAGATGGCGACGTACTTGAGCTCCCAGACCAGCAGGCCGAGGTGCGTCACGATGATCGTCGCTCCGAGGGCCGGGAGCGAAATCCAGCTGGCATCTCTGACGACCCACACGGCCAGGAAGATCAGCGCGAGCCGGAAGATGTAGCCGAACAGCGTCGCACCCATCAGCCAGTGCAGCGAGATCCGGACCGATCTGGCGATGAGCGCGGCCGAGAGGGCGAAGTTGACGAGGACGATCGCGATGCCGTAGGCGGCCGACAACGCGCCGTCGACGCCCCAGATCAGGCCGCAGACGGCGATGATCGCCGGGGCGACGATGAGGCCCCGCCGGATGAGGTCGCGGGAGATCTGGACCTCGGGGACGTTGGTCATCGGCTCGCTCATGACTGCGGCTGCTTCTGTTGGGAACGGACTTCTTCGAGTCGGTGCAGACGGGCGGCCTCGTGTTCGGCCATGTCGGCGTCGTAGCGGTACTTCATCTTGGCGAACACGCCGATCGCCCCGACCAGGCTGAGCACGATCATCAGCCAGGGGCTCGTTCCGAGCCAGCGGTCGAGCCCGAACCCGATGCCGAACAGCAACGCCACGGCGAGGGCGTTGTCGATTCCTTGGCCCATGGTGTCGTTGGGCGTGACGCGTGGAGGGGAGAGGCGCTTCATCGGCGTTGATGATCGTTCACGGGGAGCGGTCGGAGCTTGTGAACGCGAGAACAAGCTACCGCGCCGGTGGCGCCTGCTGCAATTCCCCCGGAGGTAATACTTCCGCCTCGGTCGGCGCCCGCCGCTCGAGGCCGTTGGCCCGGCGGCGGCGGACGATCGGGTGGAGCACGGTGAAGAGCAGGATCCCGATCGCCAGCATGCCGAACGGGAGGTACGTCGGGTTCTCGTCGGTGAGGACCGGGTAGAGCACGAACGCGCAGAGCAGGGCGGTCCAGACCCAGAGGATGAGCACGCTGCGTCGGTGGCCGTGGCCGAGGTTCATCAGGCGATGGTGGAGGTGGCCCTTGTCGGCGACGTCGAGCGCCTTGCGGTGGGTGGCCCGGCGCACGACCGCGAACGCGAGGTCGAGCATCGGCACGCCGAGGATCAGCAGTGGGATCACGAGCGGGGCGAGGAAGAAGAAGGTCTGACCGATGAACGCCTGGTTGGCCGGGTCCGCCCGTCCGCCGACGACGCTCGTCGACACGGCCATCAGGAGGCCGAGCAGGAGGGCGCCGCTGTCGCCCATGAAGATCCGGGCCGGGTTGAAGTTGTGGGGCAGGAACCCGATGCAGAGCCCGACCGCGATGATCGCCATCATCGGGCCGAGGTTGGGTTGGGTCAGCAGGTCGAGGTCGGCGAGGCGCTGGGCGTAGAGGAAGAACGTGCCCGCACCGATGGCGACGATCCCGGCGGCGAGGCCGTCGAGGCCGTCGATGAGGTTGATCGCCTGGGTGAGCCCGAGCAGCCACAGCACGGTGATCAGCGGGATCCAGTCGTCGGAGAGGAAGTAGACGTCCAGGAACGGGATGCGGAAGTAGTACATCGTCACGCCGAACCAGACGAGGGCGAGGCCGGCGAAGACGGTGCCGGTGACCTTGGCGGGGGCCGACAGCCCTTTGACGTCGTCGTAGAGGCCGACGACGATGATGATCACCGCGGCGAGCACGATCCCTCGCGGCTCGGAGTTGCGGGCGAAGATCGGGTCGAACGAGTCCATCAGCCGGGCGACGGCGAAGGCGACGAGGAAGCCGACGAACATCGCCAGCCCGCCGATCGCCGGGATCGGCCGGGTGTGCACGGTGCGGTCGTTGGGCTCGTACAGCCACCGCCGCCACCGCGCCAGCCGCCCGACGAGCGGCGTCACGGCGAACGTCACCACCGCTGCCACCGCCCCGACGATCAGGTAGTCCCCAGTCGCCGGCACGATCGCCCAGCCTAGGGCGACCCCATCTCCTCGTCTGTGTCACCGATGCCGCCGCATGCGGCGAGAACGGTGACACAAACCCAGGAGTCACGTGATTCCGAGTGCCTCGCGGGTCTGATCGACGACCCACGCCGGTTCGGCGGTGACGTGCTGGTACGTGAACTGCATCGGCGCGAACCCGTCGAGGACGAGCGCGTTCATGCGGGTGGCGTCGCGGGCCAACTGGTCGACCGTGCGGTGCCATCGGTAGCCGAGCAGCTCGACGACGACGCGGGTTCCCGGGAACCGGCAGTCCACACGAACCACGTGATCGCGGGCGCGGGACAGCACCTGTTGCGTCACGGGTCGGGGCAGGCCGGCTCGAGCACACAGCTCGAGGTAGCGCCGCTCGAGCCAGCTGTGTCCGCCCCGGCTCATCTCGGCGCCCTCGATCACGGCGAGGAGCTTCGGGATTCCGTACCGGCCGCTCGACCGCAGGGCGACGACTCGACGGTGCAGCGGCTCCTCAGCGGTCAGCCCGTCACGAAGTGCGGAGTCGAGCGCTGCCGTCAGCTCGACGGAGGTGACGAACCGGGCCAGGTCGATGAGCGTGCGCGTCGCCGACATGACCGGAAGCTCGTGCACCGTCGCCCGATCGATGAGCGGCAGTTCGGTCGTCGTGTGGATGTGGTGATGGGCTCGCTGCACGTTGCGCCCGCGCACGACGGTGACGTGGTACGGGGCTCTGAGGCGGAAGCCGTCGAAGCCGAGAAGGGCCGCGGCCGTCGGTCCCGACACGAACGTGCCAGCGCCGCAGTCGAGGACGAGGCCCGCGAGATCGTCCAGCGCCGACGGCGACACGAACGGGCTCCGATAGGTGTGCGCGCCGATTCGTTCGAGGACGCCGCTCTGGATTCGGCGTCGAAGACCACTCGGGCTGATCCCGGCTTCGCCGATCTGGCGCGCCGTGACCGCCCCGTGCTGACCTGTCGCGGTGTCCGCCAACCGGCGGAATTCTCCAGGCATGGCTGACAGCCAAGCAAAGGGGTGCGCGATCTCGCCGCCGAAGGCGTTTGTGTCACCGACGCCGCCGAAGGCGGCGAGAACGGTGACACAGACGGCGGGTCAGGGGCCGGTTGGGTAGGCGGGGAACTCGGCGCAGAGGGCGGCGACTTCGCCCTTGATGGCGGCGAGCGCGTCGGGGTTGTCGCGCTCCCGGAGGGCGCGGGCGATGAACTCGGCGATGCGGGCCATCTCCGGCTCCTGCATGCCCTGGGTGGTGACGGAGGGCGTGCCGATGCGCAGGCCGCTGGTGACGAACGGGCTGCGCGGGTCGTCGGGGATGGTGTTCTTGTTCAGCGTGATCCCGGCGGCGTCGCACGCCGTCTGCGCCACCTTGCCGGTGAGCTCCTCGTCGAACGGGCGGAGGTCGACGACCATCAGGTGGTTGTCCGTGCCGCCGGACACGAGCCGGAACCCCTCGCCCGCGAGCGCCGAGGCGAGCGCCGAGGCATTGGCCACGATCTGGTGGGCGTACTCCTTGAACGAGGGATGCGCCGCCTCGCGGAACGCCACCGCCTTGCCGGCGATGACGTGCTCCAGCGGGCCGCCCTGCCACCCCGGGAAGACCGCCTTGTCGACGGCCTTGGCGTACTCCTCCTTGGCCAGGATGCACCCGCCCCGCGGCCCGCGCAGGGTCTTGTGCGTGGTCAACGTCACGATGTCCGCCGCCGGCACCGGGTCGGGGTGGGCTCCCCCGGCGATGAGCCCGGCGAGGTGGGCGGCGTCGTACATGAACACCGCGCCGACCTCGTCGGCGATCGCCCGGAACGGCTCGGCGTCGAGCCGCCGCGGGTAGCTCGTCGTCCCGGCGACGATCATCTTCGGCCGGTGCTCGAGGGCGAGGTCGCGGACCTGGTCGAAGTCGATGCGCTCGTCGCCCGGCGTGACCCGGTAGGCGACGAAGTGATACAGCAGCCCGCTCGCGTTCACCGGTGACCCGTGGGTGAGGTGCCCACCGTGGTCGAGGCTGAGCCCGAGCACGGTGTCGCCCGGCTCGAGCAGCGCCTGGTACACGCACATGTTGGCGTTCGCCCCGGAGTGCGGCTGGACGTTGGCGTGCTCGGCCCCGAACAGCGACTTGGCCCGCTCGATCGCCAGCGCTTCGACGTCGTCGATCACGGCGTTGCCGCCGTAGTAGCGCCGCCCCGGGTAACCCTCGGAGTACTTGTTCGTCAGCACCGATCCGACGGCGTGCAGCACGGCCGGCGAGGTGAAGTTCTCGCTCGCGATCAGCTGCAGCCCGGTCGTTTGACGCTCGAACTCACGGCGGAGCAGCGCTTCGATCTCGGTGTCGGGCTCGGTGTCAGTGGGGAAGGGCATGGCGGCTCCTGGGATCAGAACTCGGCTTCGAGATCGGACAGCTGGGCGACGCGGCGGGCGTGCCGGCCACCTTCGAACGGTGTGGTGAGGAACATGTCGAGGATGTCCTCGGCGAGGCCGACACCGACAACACGCTCCCCGATCGCGAGGACGTTGGCGTCGTTGTGGGCCCGGGCCATCTTCGCCGTGTAGAGGTCGTTGCAGAGCGCCGCCCGCACACCGCGCACCTTGTTGGCGGCCATCTGCTCGCCCTGCCCGCTCCCGCCGACGACGATCCCGAGCTCGGCGTCCCGGTCCCGCACTGTCCGCCCGACCGCGGCGCAGATCGGCGGGTAGTCCACCGGCTCGGTGGAGTCGGTTCCGTGGTCGAGCACCTCGTGCCCCCGCTCGCGCAGCAGCTTGACAAGATGGCTCTTCAGTTCGAACCCGGCGTGGTCCGACCCGATCGCGATCCGAGACATCGATCACGATCCTAAGGGCGCAGCGGTGCCCTCCTAGGGTGATTCGGTGACGCTCGATCCCCGTACGCCCGTCATCATCGGTGCCGGCCAGTTCCTCCGCCGCGCCGACGGCGTCGAAAACGCGCTCGAGCCCACCGCACTGATGGAGCAGGCGATCCTGGCCGCCGCCACCGACGCCGGTCTGGCCGGCCCGCCGGCCGCCGACTCGATCCGCGTCGTCAGCCTGTTCTCGTGGCGCTACGGCAACCCGGCGTGGGTGCTCGCCGACCGCCTCGGCCTCGCTCCGGTCGAGCTCGCCTACACGTCGGCCGGCGGCAACACGCCCCAATCGCTGGTCAACAAGACCGCCCTCGACCTCGCCGCCGGCCGCCTCGATGCGGTCATCCTCGTCGGCGGAGAGGCCTGGCGGACGCGCACGCGGGCCCGCCGCGACGGCATCGCGCTGGAGTGGTCGACGGCACCCGACGACGAGGCACCCGTCATGATCGGCGGCGACCTCGACATGACCCATCCGGTCGAGGCCGAGCGGGGCGTGTACCTGCCGGTGCAGATCTACCCGATGTTCGAGGCCGCGATCCGGGCCGCCGCCGGGCGCGCCCCCGACGAGCACCTCCTCGCCATCAGCGAACTGTGGGCCGCCTTCAGCGAGGTGGCGGCGAAGAACCCGTACGCCTGGCTCCGGGACGTCAAGTCGGCCGAGGAGATCCGCACGATCTCACCCGCCAACCGGCTCGTCGGACTGCCCTACCGCAAGTACATGAACTCGAACAACGACGTCGACATGGCGGCGGCGCTGATCATGTGCACCGCCGACGCCGCCCGGCGGCTCGGCGTCGCCGAGGACCGCTGGATCTTCCCCCACGCCGGCACCGACTGCCACGAGCACCCGTACGTCTCCAACCGGGACACGTTCGCCCGCACCCCGGCCGTCGAGATCGGGGGGCGGCGGGTACTCGAGCTCGCCGGGCTCGGTCTCGACGACATCGCCCTGGTCGACCTGTACTCGTGCTTCCCGTCGGCGGTCCAGCTCGGGGCCCGTTCGCTCGGGCTCCCCCTCGCCGACGCCGCCCGGCCGCTCACCCGCACCGGTGGGCTGTGCTTCGCCGGCGGACCCTGGAACAACTACGTCATGCACGCCATCGCCACCGTCGTCGCCGAGCTGCGCGAGCAGCGCGACGCCTCGGCGTTGATCTGGGCCAACGGCGGCTACGCGACCAAGCACGCCTTCGGCGTCTACGCCACCACCCCACCGGCCGTCGGCTTCCGCCACGACGAGCCGCAGGCCGAGATCGACGCCCTGCCGTCGCGCCCGCTGGCCGAGCCCGGCGACGCCGCCGGGCCGGTCACGATCGAGGCGTACACGGTGATGCACGCCCGTGACGGCACGCCGGAACAGGCGATCGCGACGGGACTGCTCGCCGACGGCCGGCGCGCCTGGGGGTTGTCGGCGGACCCGACGGTGATGGGCGCGCTCAGTGACGGTGAGTGGGTCGGCCGCCCGGCGCGGCTCGATGCCGGAGGGGCGCTACTGGTCGAGTAGTTCCGGCTGCACCGACGCCGAAGCCGGCGTCTGGCCGCACAACACGGCGCAGTCGTCGATCGCGCCGACGAGCAACTCGTACAACCGGTCGTCAGGATCGGACACGCACGCCTTGGCCACCGCCGGCACGGCGAAGCGGACGATGTTCGGCGCGGCGAAGCGGCGGAACTGCTCGACCGAGACATCTCCGCCCCCGCCGCCGAACGACCGGGCCCAGTGGGCGGCCAGCGGCGCCGACGACAGCGCCGCGCGGCTGGCGTCCTCGAGGCTCCCCGCCGGGCGCTCCTCCAGCTCGGCCAGTGCCCGCTCGGCGGCGAGCACCGCCACCGCCATCACGTTCTGGTCCTCGGCCGCGGCGATCGGCAGGGCGGCCCGGGCGCAGCGCAGGGCGATGCGGGCGTCGATCCGAGGGTCGTCACCGGTCAGCCCGATGACGCCGGGGATCAGCGCGGCGAGCCGCGAGCGCCGGTCGTCGGACGTGAGGTCGTTGACCAGCCGGCACACCGACGCCAGCAGCGGGTGCGTGCACCGGGGGTGGTCGGTCCACCGCTCGCCGGCGAGGTACGACGCCAGCTCCATGAAACACGCCCCCTTGCGGGGGTTGCGGTGCTTGCCCCGCGACAGGATCGGTACCAGATCGGGTACGCCTGCATTGCCGGTTCTCATGAGCCACCCCCTCGGGACGCTGCACGTTCCCATCCAGTTTGCACCCTGGGGCACCGTCGTGTCTCGCGTTGTTTCGCGGAATCCCCTCCGTGCCAGAGTCAGGGGCCGTGGTGCCGATGATCCTCGACTGCGACCCCGGCCACGACGACGCCATCGCCATCGTCGTCGCGGCCCGCCACGCCGAGCTCCTCGGCATCACGAGCGTCGCCGGCAACGCCCCGCTCGACCGCACGACGCACAACGCCCTCGTGATCCGCGAGCTGCTCGGCATCGACGTGCCGGTGCACTCCGGTGCCGAACGACCGCTGATCGCCGAGCCGCGGCCGGCCGCGTTCGTCCACGGCGAGAGCGGCCTCGACGGGGCCGAGTTGCCCGCTCCGAGCCGGCCGCTCGACGGGCGCGACGCCGTCGAGTTCATCGTCGAGACCTGCCGGGGGCGCGAGGGCGTGTGGATCGTCGCCGTCGGTCCGCTGACCAACATCGCCCTCGCCCTGCGCACCGCCCCCGACCTGGCCGAACGGGTGGCCGGCATCTCGGTGATGGGCGGGGGGACGTTCGGCAACCGGTCGGCGGTCGCCGAGTTCAACATCTGGGCCGACCCGGAGGCCGCCGCCGCCGTGTTCGGCTACGGGGGACCCCTCGTCATGGCCGGGCTCGACGTCACCCACCAGCTCATCGCCACCGCCGAACGCATCGAGCACGTCCGCCGGCTGTCCGGGCGGCTCGCCGCCACGCTCGCCGACCTGCTCACGTTCTTCTCCGGGACCTACCGCACCCGTCACGCCGGCGCGCTCGCGGGGGCGCCGGTCCACGACCCGTGCGCGGTGCTCGCGCTGACCCACCCAGACTTGCTGACGAGGACGCCACGCCACGTCGCCGTGGAAACCGCCGGCCCGCTCACCCGGGGGATGACCGTGATCGACCAGCGCACGCTCGTCGAGCGCCCGTCGCCCAACTGCGACGTGCTCACCGGGATCGACGACGACGCCGCCTTCGCCGTGATCCTCGAGGCGATCGCGACTTTCTGATGCGGCCGCCGAAGGCGCTGGAGCGCCCGGCGTGCCGAACCGGGTCCTCACCTCTGAACGACGCGATCGCCTACGACTTCTGGGGAGGTGCCGGCATACAGTCGCCCCCATGCGCGCCGCCGTCATGCAGGACTGGAAGCTGCGACTCGATGAGGTCCCCGATCCCGAGCCCGGCCCCGGTCAGGTCCTGACGAAGGTGCTCGCCTGCGGGATCTGCGGCAGCGACCTCCACCTGCTCCGCCACGGCGAGGAGGCCCGCCGGCTCACCGAGGAGCTGGCCGCCGACGAGCCACCCGACCCGCTGCGCCCGATCATGTTCGAGCCGGACGCGCCGATGGTGATGGGCCACGAGTTCTGCTGCGAGGTCGTCGACACCGGCCCGGGCGTCCAGCGGCTCACGCCGGGCGACGTCGTGGTCAGCATGCCGGGGGTGTTCGACGCCGACGGCGTCCACGCGATCGGGTTCTCCAACCGCTACCCCGGTGGCTACGCCGAGTTGATGGTGCTCAACGAGATGCTCGCCCTCGACGTGCCGGCCGGTCTCCCGCCGGACCTCGCCGCGCTGACCGAGCCGCTGGCCGTCGGGGTGCACGCCGTGGCGAGGAGCGGCATCGCGACCGGGGACGCAGCGATCGTGCTCGGCCTCGGCCCGGTCGGGCTGGCGTGCATCGCCGAGCTCAAGCGGCTCGGCATCGGCCCGGTCGTCGGAGCTGACTTCTCGGCCCGGCGGAGGGCGCTGGCCGAGCATCTTGGGTGCGACGTCGTCGTCGACCCGGCCGAGCGGCCGGCGATCGTCGCCTGGCGCGATGTCGCCGGCACCCGCCCGCTCGTCGTGTTCGAGGCGGTCGGGGTCCCCGGGATGCTCGACGCGGCGATGCGGATGGCCCCCAAGGACTCACGGATCCTCGTCGTCGGAGTGTGCATGCAGCCCGACCAGGTGCACCCACTGGTCGGCATCGGGCGGGAGCTCAACATCCAGTTCGCCCTCGGCTACCAGCCCGACGAGTTCGCCCAGTCGCTGCGCTCGATCGCCGAGGGTGAGGTCGACCTGCGTCCGCTGATCACCGGCACCGTCGCCATCGACGGCGTCCCGCAGGCGTTCGAGGACCTCGGTCACCCCGACGTCCACGCCAAGATCCTCGTGCAGCCGTGACCGAACAACTGACCGAAGACATCGAGTCGTACCCGCGGCAGTCGGCGCGGACCCAGCGCTTCACGCTCGGTGCGCCACGGGACGTGGTCGTGTCGCCGGACGGCCAGCGGATCGTGTTCCTGCGCAGCCGGGGCCCCGTCGACCCGGTGAACTGCCTCTGGGTGGTCGACGCCGGCACCGGGGAGGAGCGGCTGGTCGCCGACCCCGAGGTCCTGCTGCAGGGTCACGACGACGCCACGCTGCCCGCCGGAGGAGCGGGCGCGGCGGGAGCGGGCCCGGGAGGCCGCCGGCGGGATCACCGCCTTCGCCACCGACGCCCAGGTCACGGTGGCCGCGTTCGCCATCGCCGGGCGGCTGTTCGTCGCCGGCTTGATCAGCGCCCAGGCCCGTGAGCTGCCGGTCGCCGGTCCCGTCTTCGATCCCCGCCCCGATCCACTGGCGCGACGGGTCGCCTACGTCAGCGGCCGCCTGCTCTGCATCGGCGAGCTCGACGGGCACTGGCGGGTCCTGGCCGGCGACGATCCCGACGAGCCGGAGAGCGTCTCGTGGGGCAGCGCCGACTTCATCGCCGCCGAGGAGATGGACCGCTTCCGCGGCTACTGGTGGAGCCCCGACGGCAGCACGCTCGCCGTCGCCCGGGTGGACACCGCACCGGTCGGGCGCTGGTACGTCGGCGACCCGGCCCAACCGGGATCGGCGCCGGTCGAGCTCGCGTACCCCGCCGCGGGGACGGCCAACGCCGACGTCACGCTGCACCTCGTCGGCCTCGACGGCGCCGTCGTCGACGTCGAGTGGGACCGCGAAAACTTTCCGTACCTCGTCGACGTGACCTGGACCGACCACGGCGTGATCATCACGACCCAACGGCGCGACCAGCGGGTGGTCGAGGTGCTCGAGGTCGACCCGTCGACCGGGTCGACGGAGCTCCGGTGGGCGGACATGGACGACCGGTGGGTCGAGCTCGTGCCCGGTGTGCCGCGCCTCGGCCCCGACGGGGCGCTGATCTCCTGCGCCGACCGGGACGGCGCCCGGCGCCTGCTCGTCGACGGCGAGCCGGTGACGCCGCCCGACCTGCAGGTGCGGGCCGTGGAGAGCGTCGACGGGCCGGGCATCGTGTTCCTCGCCAACCCGATCGACGACGCCACCGTGCTGCACGTGTGGCGGCGGACACCGGACGGCGAGTTGGAGGCCCTGACCGACGAGCCCGGTGTCCACGCCGTGGCCGCCGGTGGCGGCACCCTCGTCGTGCGCACGACCACCTTGGACGAGCCGGCGGCCCAGTGGGAGACGCTCGACGGCGTCGAGCTGGCCTCGTCCGCGGCCACGCCGGTCGTGCAGGCCCGCGTCCACCTGTCGTTCGTCGGGGAGCGGCGCATCGCCACGGCCGTGCTCCTGCCCGCCGAGCACGACGGCGCCCCGCTGCCGGTGCTGCTCGACCCCTACGGCGGGCCGCACGCGGGCCGGGTCGTGCGCGCCCACAACGCCCACGTCGGCGCGCAGTGGTTCGCCGACCAGGGGTTCGCCGTGGTCGTCGCCGACGGCCGGGGGACGCCGGGCCGCGGGTCGGAGTGGGAGCGGGCCGTCCACCTCGACCTCGCCACCACGGTGCTCGAGGACCAGGTCGAGGCGCTCAACCGCGCCGCCGAGGAGCACGAGGTCCTCGACCTCTCCCGCGTGGCGATCCGCGGCTGGAGCTTCGGCGGCTACCTCGCCGCCCTCGCCGTGCTGCGGCGGCCCGACGTCTTTCACGCCGCCGTCGCCGGCGCACCGGTGTCGGAGTGGCGGCTCTACGACACCCACTACACCGAGCGCTACCTCGGCGACCCGGCGGAGCAGGCCGGCGTCTACGACGGCAGTTCCCTGCTCCCGCAGGCCGGCGAGCTGACCCGTCCGCTGCTCCTCATCCACGGCCTGGCCGACGACAACGTCGTCGCCGCCCACACGTTGCGCCTGTCGTCGGAGCTGCTCGCTGCGGGCCGCCCGCACGAGGTGCTGCCGCTGGCCGGGGTCACCCACATGACCCCGCAGGAGGTCGTGGCCGAGAACCTGCTCCTCCACCAGCTCGACTTCCTCCGCCGGGCCCTGCACATCTATCCCAGCGGCGCCGACTGACGAGCGGACTACGGTCGTGATGGTGGAGAAGCGGCTCAGCGAGCTCTACGAGGGCGTGGCGGTGCACGCCACCGCCGACCGGGAGCACATGGCCGCGCTCGAGCTGCTCGCCCTCGTGATGCTCGCCGACTCGCACCTCAGCGACGACGAGCTCGGCGTCCTGCGCGAGCTGACCGAGGACTGGCGGGGCGACGCCTTCTCCTTCGAGCAGTACCTCGGCCCGGCCGTCGCCAAGGCGCGGGCGGCGTTCGCCCACGGCACGGTCACCGAGCTGCTCGACGACATCGACGCCCGCATCACCAGCCGGATCCTCCGCGGCGCCCTGTTCTCGGCGGTACGCCAGCTCGCCGGCGACGACCCCACCGCGGAGGAAGAGGCCCTGCTCCGGGACGTCGCGGTCCGCTTCGGCTGACGTTCCCCCATCTGGGCGGGAATCGTCTCAATCCCGCTTCTGGGCGGGAATCGTCTCAGCTGTTGCGACGGATCCCGCCCAGATCACGGGTGGCGGCCGAGGGCGACGCGATCGCGGCCGGCGAGATCGGGCCGGATCTCGACACCGGCGAAGCCGGCGCGGCCCAGCAGCCGCTCGACCGCCGAACCCTGGTCGGCCCCGATCTCGAGTACCAGCCACCCGCCGGGCCGGACCGCCGAGGCGGCACCGGCGACCACGTCGCGGATCGCGTCGAGGCCGTCGGCGCCGGCGAACAGGGCGTGCGCCGGCTCCCAGTCCTGAACCGCCCGGTCGACCTCGGTCGACGAGGTGGCGACGTACGGCGGGTTCGCGACAGCGACATCGACGACGGTGCCGGCCGGCAGGGCGTCGAACCACGAGCCCTCAGCGATACGCACGTTGGCGGCCCGCCGGCCGATCCCGGCGAGGTTGGCCCGGGCGACGTCGAGGGCGTCGGGGTCGTCGTCGACGAGCCACACCGTCACCCCGGTCACGGGGAGCTCGTCGGCGAGCGCCAGCCCGATCGCCCCGCAGCCGGTCCCGAGGTCCACGACCGTGATCGGTCGGGTCATCGAGCGGGCCAGCTCGATGGCGATGCCGGCCACGACCTCGGTCTCGGGCCGGGGGATGAGGACCCGTGGGTCGACGGCGAGGTCGAGGTGGCGGAACGACCACCGGCCGAGGACGTAGGCGAGCGGCTCCCCGGCGGCGTGGCGGGCGATCATCGCGTCGAGGTGGGCCACCATGCGCTGGGTCGCCGGCTCCTCGAGCACCTCCTCGAGGCGGTCGGCGCCACTCGCCACCTCGCACAGCCACCGCGCCGCCGGTCGCTCCCCGACCCGGTCGGCTGTCTCGGCGAGCAACGCCCGCCATGTCACGGTCGCTCCGTTCGCTCCCGTCACTGCGCATCGGCGAGCTGGCGGGCCCGCTCGTCGGCCGCCAGCGCCGCCACGACCTCGTCGAGATCACCAGCCAGCACGTCGGCGAGCCGGTACACGGTGAAGCCGATGCGGTGGTCGGTGAACCGGTTCTCCTTGAAGTTGTAGGTGCGGATCTTCTCGCTCCGGCCGCCGCCGCCGACCTGGGCGCGGCGCTCGGCGGAGCGCTCGGTCTCCCGCTCCCGCTCGGCCGCCTCGAGCAGCCGAGCCCGGAGCACCTGGAGCGCCCGCGCCCGGTTCTGCAGCTGACTGCGCTCGTCCTGCATCGACACGACAATCCCCGTAGGCAGGTGGGTGATCCGCACAGCGGAGTCGGTCGTGTTGACGCTCTGACCGCCCGGTCCGCTCGACCGGAACACGTCGACCTGCAGGTCCTTGTCGTCGATCTGGACCTCCACCTCGTCCGCCTCGGGCAGCACCAGGACCGTCGCCGACGACGTGTGGATCCGCCCCTGGCTCTCGGTCACCGGCACCCGCTGCACGCGGTGGGGCCCGCCCTCGTACTTGAAGCGCGGCCACGCGTCCTTGCCACGTACGACGAAGGTGACCTCGTTGAGCCCACCGCGCTCGCTCGGGTCGAGCGCGAGCGTCTCGACCTTGAGCCCGTGCCGAGCGGCGTAGGCCTGGTACATCTCGTAGAGGTCGCGGGCGAACAGGTTGGCCTCCTCGCCGCCCTCGGCCCCGCGGATCTCGACGATCACGTTGCGGCCGGCGTGCGGATCCGGCGGCACGAGCAACGCCCGCAGCTCGTTCTCGACGGCGTCCAGCGCCGCCGCCGACCCCGCCAGCTCCGCTTCGAGCCCGGACCGCTCCTCGTCGGTGGCGATGGCCAGCAGTTCCGCCGCCGCCTCGCGGTCGGCGAGGATCTCTCGCCGCCGCCGCGCGGCGTCGGCCAGCGGGCCGAGCTGGTGATATCGGGTCGAGACCCGCCGCAGCTCGTCGAGGTCGGACACCACGGCCGGGTCGGCGAGCCGGGCCTCGAGCTCGGCGTGCTCGTGCTCCAGCGCGGTGAGCCGCTCCACGACGGCGGGCGTCTCCCGGAACGAGGCGTTCCGTGCGCTGGTACCAGGATCGGTCACTGAAGCACTCTCGCGTTGATGCGAGCGAGCGAGCGCCAGCGAGCGAGCGGCCAGGTGCGGCCTGCGTGGCCGGGGAACGCAATGACGGACACGGCAGGGCGAGGCTACCGGCATGGCAGGTGAGCAGCCAGGAACCTCCGACGCGAGCACTCGATCACAAAACTTCAGTTGTGACGGCTCAAGTTTTCTGTAACCTGAACGTGTCACCCAGCACCCACTCGTGCATCACGATCACTGGAGGTCACCGATGCTCGTTCGTACCCGCCCCTTCACCGCACGGCTGCGGCCGTTCGAGTGGACCGTTGACCGCACGCTCGACGACTTCGTCGATTCCTTCTTCAGCCCCGGCCGGTTCGCTCCCGCCGCCCCCGCCGTCGCCTCGAAGTGGGAGGACGGGGCCCTCAAGCTCACCGTCGACCTGCCCGGTGTCCCGCAGGACGCCGTCGACGTCTCCGTCACCGGCCGGTCCCTCACGATCAGCGTGAAGACCGACACCCTCAGCTGGCAGCGCACCCTCAGCGTCGGCGCCGGACTCGACCCCGAGCAGGTGTCGGCCCAGTACGCCGACGGGCGCCTGACGGTCGCCGTCAATCCGGTCCCGGCCGTGCAGCCTCGCCAGATCGAGATCACGACGGCGCCGGCGCCGGCCATCGAGGCCGGTGAGCCCGGTCAGCCCGACGAGGGCGGCCAGGACACCAGCGCCACCGCCTGATCCAGCAGCCCGGCGAGCTCGGCCGTGATCGGCACGAGGTCGCGGGGCGGCAACACGACCATCGTCTCGACGATGGTCCCCAACCCGACCTCGACGCCCGGCGTTTCCTCCCCCATCCGCCGGGCGTCGGTCGCGTACGGGATCAGGTCGAGGTCGACGCCCGTCGAGCACACCACGATGACTGGCGACCCGTCGGCGCGGTGCCCGCGGGCCGTGCAGGGGGCGCGCAGCTTGATGTCCGGGCGGGGCACCGGCGGTTCGCTCGGCTGCAGCGAGGTCAGCCCGACGGTCCCCGGCTCCTGCTCCAGCCGCCACCGCAGGAGCCGTTCGGGCGCCAGCCGCTGCAGCGGATGGTCCGACGACGCGCCCCGGTGGGTGGCGACGGCCTGGACGACCCCGGTGAGCGCCTCGACCGTGGGGACGTCGCCGTGGACGAGCGTGAAGGCCTCGCGGTCGTGGGCCCCGACGCCGACCTCGAGCCGCACGTGACCGTCGACCCGGTCGTCGACGACCCGGCACACCTCGAGCCCGTAGACCTCGCCGGTAACGACGCCGTGCTCCACGACCGGACTGGCGCCGCCGGCCTCGATCGCCGGAACCAGGGCCAGATGGGCGGGCGACGCCGCCGGCGGCGGCGGCAGCGGCTCGACGACGGCCGGCCCGAGGGTCCGGCCGTCGACGTGCCACACCGTGATCGGGACGGAGAACGCCTCGGCGCGGCGGGCGAGCAGCCCGGTGTCACGTTCGGCGAGGAGATGGAGGTGGGATGCCCCGCGCCGGTGGGCCCAGGCGAGCGCCGGTCCGACGCCGCGAGCGGGATCGTCCTCGACGAGCACCCACACGACGTCGCCCTCGACCAGCGCTGCGCCCGGCGCGAACGCCGCCGCCGCACCGTCGACGTCGCGTCCGAGGTGGTCGCGTACGAGGGTGCGCAGCTTGAGGGCGCGCAGCCGGCTGAGCCGGTCGGCTTCGCCCTCGAGCGTGGCTACTTCTTCGCCGCCTTCCGCGTGCCGTAGCGCTTGTTGAAGCGCTCGACGCGGCCGCCGGAGTCGACGAGCTTCTGCTTCCCCGTGAAGAACGGGTGGCACTCGTTGCACAACTCGATGTGGAGCTCTCCGCCCTTGGTCGAGCGGGTGGTGAAGGTGTTGCCGCACGAGCACCGCACGACGGTCTCGGCGTACGTGGGATGGATGTCAGTCTGCATGGGGATTGTCCAGTCTACCGGGGGGTCACATCGAGGGTTGCTTGGCGATCTCGTTGAGGAACTCGTCGTTGGTGCGGAACGTCTTCAGCCGGTCGATGAGCAGCTCGAGGCCGGGGGCGGCGTTGCCGTCGGCGGCGAGGCCGGACAGCACCCGGCGCAGCTTCCACACCATCTGCAGCTGCTTGCGGTCGAACAGCAGCTCCTCGTGGCGGGTGCTCGACGCGTCGACGTCGATGGCCGGGTAGATCCGGCGCTCGGCGAGCTTGCGGTCGAGGCGCAGCTCCATGTTGCCGGTGCCCTTGAACTCCTCGAAGATCGCCTCGTCCATGCGGCTGTTCGTCTCGACCAGCGCGGTGGCCAGGATCGTGAGCGAGCCGCCTTCCTCCACGTTGCGGGCGGCGCCGAAGAACTTCTTCGGCGGGTACAGGGCGCCGGCGTCGATACCGCCGGACAGGATCCGGCCACTGGCCGGCGCGGCCAGGTTGTAGGCCCGCGACAGCCGGGTGATGCCGTCGAGGACCACGACGACGTCCTCGCCCTGCTCGACGAGGCGCTTGGCCTTCTCGATGGCGAGCTCGGCCACGTGGGTGTGCTCGTCGCTCGGCCGGTCGAACGTCGACGAGATCACCTCACCGCGCACGTTGCGCCTCATGTCGGTGACCTCTTCGGGCCGCTCGTCGACGAGCAGGATGATCAGCTTGACCTCGGGGTTGTTGAGCTCGATCGACTTGGCGATGGTCTTCACCACGAACGTCTTGCCGGCCTTGGGCGGCGACACGATCAGGCCGCGCTGGCCCTTGCCGATCGGCGAGATGAGGTCGATGATCCGGGCCGTCATGTTGGTGGGGTCCGACGGGTCCTCGAGGCGTAGCTTCTCGTCCGGGAACAACGCCGTCAGGTCCTCGAACCGGGGCCGCCGCTTGGCGGCCTCCGGGTCGCCGCCGTTGACGGTGTGGATCTCCAGCAGCGCCGGGTTCTTCTCGTTGCGCCCCGCCGGACGGCTCAGGCCGGTGACCTCGTCGCCCTTGCGCAGGCCGTACTGCCGGGCCAGCTTGACGGGGATGTAGGCGTCGTCGCGGGTGGGCAGGTAGCCCTTCACGCGGAGGAAGCCGTAGCCCTCGTCGCGCATGTCGAGGTAGCCGGACACCTCGACCGGTTCGTTGGAGATCGTGTCCACCTCGCGCTCGAGCACGACGACGTCGTCGCCCTGGGGGCCGTCGGTCCCGCGACCGCCCTTGCGGCGGCGGCGGCGGCGCCGGTTGCGACCCTCGCCTTCGTCACCGGCCTGGGACGGCTGGCCGCCGCCCGTCCGGGTGGCCTGCTGGCCGCCCGCCGACGCCTGGCGGCCGCCTTCGCCACCGTTGGCCCGTGCGCCCGCCGGCCGGCTGACCAGGCCTTCGTTGGCGGCGGCAGTCGCGTCGTCGGTGTCCGTCTCGCCGGCGCTCGCCGGATTGGCGTCGCCGTCGACCCCAAGGGCGAGTTCCCACTCGGCGAGTGGCTCGGCACCGCCGGTCGTGGGCCCTGCGGCGGGTACCTCGCCCGTCGACCCGTCCCGGCCGTCGCCCGTGGGCGCCTCGGAGATCTCCGCGACCGCGGGGGCCTCGACGACGTCCGTCGCCGGTGGTGCCGCGTCGCCGTTTCCGGTCGACGTGTCCAACGTCGGGGCGCCGGGTGCGCCTCCGTTGGCGCGCGGCGACCCCGTCGTCTCCAGGATCTGATCGATGATGTCGGACTTCTTGGTCCGCGCGCTCGCCTTCAAGCCGAGCGCCTTGGCAATCGCCAAGAGTTGGTCCTTGTCCTTGGATTCGAGGACGGACTGTTCGAGTGCCTCTGCGGCCACGGGTACCTCTCTCCCGATGCGATCCCGTGGTTCTCAGGCGACGATCCGCTGGTCTTGGGAACTTGGTCAGTTGGTTCCGTTCACCCGCTCACGGACCGGCGCTGATGACCCCACGGTGACATGACTCGCACCCGTGCAGCACGCTCGGGGGGAACGTGGAACGGGGTGCTACCTGCAGTCCAGGTAGCTACAACGATACCGACGAGAAGCCCCACTCGCAAACATTCACGTCACGGCGTGGGCGACGAGGTCCTCGACGACGGCGAGGTCGTTGGCCACCACCTCGGTGCGTTCGGGGCGGTCGAGGAGGTCGGCGAGGTGGTCCGGAAGGGCCGGGCGGACCCCGGTGGCCCGCTCGACGGCGTCGGGGAACTTGGCCGGATGGGCGGTGGCCATCGTGATCACCGGATGGCTCTCCGCCAGGAGGCGCGCGGCCCGGGTGCCGGTCGCCGTGTGGGGGTCGATCAGCATCCCGGTCGCCGCGTGCACCCGGCGGATCTCGGCGAGCGTCTCGTCGTCGGTCGAGCGGGCGGCGCGGAACGCACCCCGGATCCACCGGTCGCGCACCTCGTCCTCGATGTCGAGACGTCCGGTCTGCCGGAAGCGCTGCATCTGCTCTGCAGTGCGGGCGCCGTTGCCGTCGTTCATCACCCACAGCATCCGCTCGAAGTTGGACGACACCTGGATGTCCATCGCCGGGCTGAGCGACGGCACCACCTCGGCCATCGACAGGTCGCCGGACTCGACGAAGCGGGTGAGGATGTCGTTGCGGTTGGAGGCGATGACGAAGTCGGCGATCGGGCTTCCCATCCGCCTGGCGACCCAGCCGGCGAAGATGTTGCCGAAGTTGCCCGTCGGCACGCATGCGGTGACGGGCGCGGCGAGCGACCGCGCCGTCGTGACGTAGTACACGGTCTGGGCCATCACCCGCGCCCAGTTGATCGAGTTGACCGCGGCGAGGCGCATCCGCTCGCGGAACGGGGCGTCGTTGAACATCGCCTTGACGAGGTCCTGGCAGTCGTCGAACGTGCCCTCGACGGCCACAGCGAGGACGTTGGGGTCGGCGACGGTGGTCATCTGCCGGCGTTGGACCTCGCTCACCGCGCCGTACGGGTACAGGATCACGACGTCGACGTGGCGGCAGCCGCGCACCGCCTCGATGGCCGCCGACCCGGTGTCGCCGCTCGTGGCGCCGACGATCGTCACCCGCTCGCCGCGCCCGCCGAGCACGTGGTCGAAGAGCCGGCCGACGAGCTGGAGGGCGACGTCCTTGAACGACAGCGTCGGCCCGTGGAACAGCTCGGCCACCCACTGGCGGGCGTCGATCTGCACCAAGGGCACGACGGCCGGGTGACCGAACGTGGCGTATGCATTGGAGCACAGGCGGGCGAGATCGGCCGGCGCGACCTCCTCGCCGACGAACGGGGCGATGATCCGGCGGGCGGCGTCGGAGTAGTCCGCCGCGGCATCGAGCTCGTCCGGCGGTGGGAGCTGCGGCCACTCCGCGGGGACATACAGCCCGCCGTCGACGGCGAGCCCGGCGAGCAGCACGTCGGTGAACCCGAGGTCCGGCGCCCGACCTCTCGTCGAGACGTACCGCATGCCGCCCGCTATCCGCCGATGACGCGCAGCAGGCCGCCGACGTGCTTGACGACGTCGAGCTCGCGCAAGCCGTGGACGGTCGCCTGCACCGCCGACTCCTTGGCCTCGTGGGTGAGGAACACCAGCCGGGCGTCCTCCCCGATGCCCTCCTGCTCGGCGGCCCGGATGCTCACGCCGTGGGTGGCGAACACGCCGGTGACGGCGTGGAGCACGCCGGGCCGGTCGACGACCTCCAACCCGAGCAAGTACTCGGCGGACGTCTCGTCGATCGGGCGGATGCGGGCCTTGGCGAAGGACCCGAGGGTGCCGTGGGTCCCCTTGGTCAGGTTGACGGCGGCGTCGATGACGTCGCCGAGCACGGCGCTGGCCGTGGGCAGCCCGCCGGCGCCGCGGCCGTAGAACATCAGCGATCCCACCGCACCGCCTTCCACGAAGACGGCGTTGAAACTCTCCCGGACGCTGGCCAGCGGGTGGTGGACCGGGAGCATCGTCGGGTGCACGCGGACGGCGATCTCGCCGCTCGCGTCGAGCTCGGCGATGGCGAGCAGCTTGACCACGTAGCCGAGGCGGCGGGCGACCTCGATGTCGGCCGGGGTGATGTGGCTGATCCCCTCGTGGTAGACGTCGCCGGCGACGACGCGCGCGCCGAACGCGATCGAAGCGATGATCGCCGCCTTGGCCCCGGCGTCGAACCCCTCGACGTCCGCCGTCGGGTCCCGCTCGGCGAAGCCGAGCCGCTGGGCCTCGGACAGGGCGTCGGCGTAGGCCGCCCCCTCCTCGGTCATCTTGGTGAGGATGTAGTTGGTCGTGCCGTTGACGATCCCGAGCACGCGGTGGATCGGCTCGCCGCGCAGACTCTCCCGCAGGCTGCGCACGAGCGGGATCGCGCCGGCGACGGCGGCCTCGAAGAGGAGGTCGACCGCGGCGTCGTCGGCGGTGCGGAACAGCTCGACGCCGACGTTGGCGAGCAGCTCCTTGTTCGCCGTCACCACCGGCTTGCCCGCGAGGAGCGCCTCGGTGATCAGCTCGCGTGCCGGTTCGATGCCCCCGATGACCTCGACGACGAGGTCGATGTCCGGGTCGGCGACCACCCCGTGGGCATCGTGGGTGAGCACCGCAGGAGCGACCTCGACGTCACGGTCCTTCGACAGGTTGCGCACGGCGATCCGCGCCACCTCGAGGCGCACGCCGGTCCGGGCCTCGACCTCCTTCGCCTGCTCGGCGACGAGCCCGACGAACGCCCCGCCGACGTTGCCGCAACCGAGGAGCCCGATGCGAACGGCGCGGACGGTGTCAGCCACCCGGTCGACGCTAACCGGCGAGCTCAGCGGGCGACGTCGTGGATGCGGTCGACCGCTTCGACCACGGCGTCGAACCGGCGGCGGCTGAGGACGGCGCCCTCACGGCGCACGCCGTCGGGGTCGATGTCGAGCAGCCGGTCGACCTTGGCGTAGCTCGGCCGGCCGTGGGAGTCCCACGAACCCGTGCCGACGTCGACGTAGTCGGTGCGGTGCTTCGGCTTGCTGGTCAGGGCCACGCCCGAGAGCGCGGGCCCGTGGCGACCGACGATGACGACGGGTCGGTCCTTGCCCAGCGTCGGGTCGTCCTCGAACGGCACCCACGTCCAGACGACCTCACCGGGATCCGGGTCGCCGTCGACCTGGGGCGTGTACTCGATGCGGACACCGGGGTCGACCGGACGGGTGCTCGGCTCGCGCTGGCGGGTCGCGCGCCCCGTGCCCCGCTCGGCCTGCCGGACCTTGACCGTCAGGCGGCGCAGCGGTTCGAGGAGGTCGTCCAGCCAACTGGGCATCGGGCAAACTTAGGAGACTCAACCCATGTCGGTCGCCAGGAGGTCGTCGTACGTCTCCCGGCGGACGACGAGGCGGGCCTGCCCGTCGGCGACGAAGACCACCGGCGGACGCGTCACCTTGTTGTAGTTCGAGCCCATCGAGTGGCCGTACGCGCCGGTCACCGGAACGGCGAGCAGGTCGCCCACGGTGAGATCGTCTGGAACCCCGGCGTCGAACAGCAACACGTCACCCGACTCGCAGTGCTTGCCGACCACGCGCACCCGCCACGGCCGGTCGGCCCGGACGGCACGGGGGAGGAATGCCTCGTACCCGCTCCCGTACAGCACCGGGCGCGGGTTGTCGCTCATCCCCCCGTCGACGGCGACGTACGTGCGGACGCCGGGGATCGGCTTGACCGTCCCGACCGAGTACAAGGTCACCGCGGCGGCGGCGACGATGGCCCGCCCGGGCTCGACGCTCACCGCGGACCGCACGCCGGCCGCCCGGCAGGCGTCGAGCACGGCCGCGGCCCACTCAGTGATCGTGGGCGCCTCCTCCCCCTCGACGTAGGCGATCCCGAGGCCGCCGCCGAGCACGAGCTCGGGGAGGTCGAGGGGGACGGCGAAGCCGGCCATGACTTCGGCGGCCCGGGCGAAGAAGCCGGCGGCGAACACGTTCGAGCCGATGTGGCAGTGCAGCCCGACGAGGTTCACCGACGGCGACCGGCGGGCCCGCTCCACCGCGCGGGCGGCGTCACCGTTGGCGAGGTTGAACCCGAACTTGGAGTCGTCCTGGCCGGTGGCGATGTAGTGGTGGGTGTGGGCGTGCACGCCCGGCGTGACGCGCAACAGCACGTCCGGCGCGGCCGAGCCCTCGCCATGCAACCGATCGAGCCGGTCGAGCTCGTCGAAGCTGTCGACCACGATGGTGCGCACGCCGAGCGAGACGGCCGTGCGCAGCTCGTCGAGGCTCTTGTTGTTGCCGTGGAACGTGCACGACGACGGCGGCACGCCGGCGGCCAGCGCGACGTGCAGCTCGCCCCCGCTGGCGACGTCGAGCAGCAACCCCTCTTCGTGGGCGAGGCGGGCCATCGCCCGGCACAGGAACGCCTTCGTCGCGTAGATCACCCTCCGCTCTCCGAACGCGGCGACCGCCTGCCGGCAGCGGGTGCGCATGTGCGCCTCGTCGTAGATGAACAGCGGCGTGCCGTACTGATCGGCGAGCTCGACGACCGAGCACCCGCCGACGAGGAGGGAGCCGTCCTCGGCGACCGTCGCCGTGTCCGGCAACAGGTGCGTCGGGAGCGGGCCCGCGGGAGTCATGAACGCCTGACGATACGTCCGCCCGCGCTCCCCCATCTGGGCGGGATTCGTGTCAGTTCGCCTTCTGGGCGGGAATCGTCGCGGGGGTCGCGACGGATCCCGCCCGGATCGGCGAAAATTCGTAAACCCTTTGGTATCAGCGCGGCGGGTGCGCCATCATGTCAACGCCGTACCAGACGAGAAGACCGAAGGAGGTGCCCGAATGCTCATGACCAACCCGTTGCTCATTGACCGCTTCGACGGCGCCCTCGGTTCCTTCGTGGTCGGCACCTGCTCGACCGCCTGAGCCCTCGCCGGCCCGGTCAACTTCCCACCCGCCACGCGATCCCGCGTGGCCGCTCTCGCGACTCCTGTCCCGAAAGGACCCTCCCGTGCAACAGCTACACGCACTGATGATCCATGGCCTGGTCGTCGAGCTCCGGCGTGAGCTGGCGCTCGGGGCCGAGCGATCCCACAGCATGCATCTCGCCCAGCAGAGCCTGGCGAGCCCCACAGCTCGCCCGCCCAATGGGCATTACGAACTCAAGACCTCATTGGAAGGACAGAACGATGTACTCGTACCACCCTCACCTGCTCGAGGCGGTGGTGAACGAGCGACGCCGCGAACTCGAGCGCGTTGTCGGGAACTCCCGACTGCGACGCGACCGACGGCGCGCCCGGAATCGCCGCCGCAGCTGATCACACGGTGATCTCGTTACCTACATCCGCTCGGGAGCCACGATCCCGAGCAGATGCAGACCCTGGGCCAGCACCCGGGCGGTCACGTCGCTCAACGCCAGGCGACCCGCCCGGGTGCCGGCATCCGGTGCGTTCAGCACCGGACAGTGCTCGTAGAAGTCGGTGAAGTCCGACGCCAACTCGTAGAGGTACGTGCACAGCCGGTGCGGACTGGCTCGTTCCGCCGTCTCGTGGACGGCGGTGCCGAAGCCGAGGACCCGCATCGCCAGTGCCCTCTCCTGCGGCTGACCCAGGCTCGGCCCGACGTCACGGCCCTCGGCCCGTTCGACACCGGCCCGCCGGAAGATCGAACAAATGCGAGCGTGGGCGTACTGGAGGTAGGGAGCGGTGTTGCCGTCGAAGGACAGCATCCGGTCCCAGTCGAAGACGTAGTCCTTGAGGCGGTCGCTCGACAGGTCGGCGTACTTCAGCGCCCCGACGCCTACCGCGTGGCCGACCGACGCCCGCTGCTCGGCCGGCAGGTCGGGGTTCTTCTCCGCCACCGCCGCCTGACCACGGGCGATCGCCTCGTCGACGACGTCGATCAGCTTCACGGCCTCGCCGCTGCGGCTGCGCAGGCGTTTCCTGTCCGTTCCGAGCACGAGCCCGAACACCGCGTGCTCGGCCCGGGCCGGGGGGACGAGCCACCCGGCCAGGGCGGCGACGGCGAAGACCATGGCCAGGTGCTGCGACTGTTCCGGCCCGACGACATACAGCAGCCGGGTGGCTTTGACCCGCTCGACCCGGTCGATCACGCACGCCAGGTCACTCGTGGCGTAGGTGAACGCGCCGGCCCGGCTGCGCACGATCAGCGGCAGCGGCTCGCCGTCGCGGTTGGTGAACCCGGGCGGGAAGACGACCTCGGCGCCGTCGGACTCCTCCAGGAGCCCGGCCGTCGCGAGCCGGTCGAGGACCTCGGGCATCAGGGCCTCGTACCGGCTCTCCCCTGCGATGTCGTCGTCGGTCAGGAGCACACCGAGCTTGAGGTACACGTCGTTCCAGTGGCTCGCACTCTGGGCGACGAGCAGCCGCCATAGCCGCAGCGTCTCTTCGTCACCGCTCTGGAGCAGCACCACCCGCCGCCGGGCCCGCTCCCGGAAGTCGTCGTCGTCGGCGAACTTGGCGGTCGCCTCCCTGTAAAAGGCGTCCAGGTCGCCGAGCCCGAGCTGATCGGCCCGCTCGACGCCAATGTCGACGAGTTGCTCGATGAGCATCCCGAACGGGCGCCCCCAGTCGCCGATGTGGTTCTCCCGGACGACGTCGTGGCCGAGGAATTCGAGCACGCGGGCCAGCGCGTCGCCGATGATCGTCGAGCGGAGATGCCCGATGTGCATCTCCTTGGCCACGTTCGGCGCCGAGTAGTCGACGACGACCCGCTCCGGGTTCGTCGCCGGTGCCACACCGAGGCGCTCGTCGGCGGCCACGGTGGCGGTGAGGGATGCGATCAGAACCGGGTCGAACGTGACGTTGACGAAGCCGGGACCGGCGATCTCGACGCTCGCGGCCACCCCGTCGAGGTCGACGGCGTCGAGCACGGCCTGGGCCACCTCGCGGGGCGGGCGGCCGAGCTCCTTGGCGAGTCCGAGGGCTCCGTTCGCCTGGGCGTCGGCGTGCTCCGAGGGGCGCACGACGGGGTCGACGCCGGTCCGGCCGGCGACCGCCTCGAACGCCGGCCGCAGCCGGGCGGCCAGGAGCTCCATCGGGTCACTCATGAGAACAGACATTGTGGCGCGGTAGCCTGCTCCCTTCCCCGCCCTCGTAGCTCAGGGGATAGAGCATCGGCCTCCGGAGCCGGGTGCGCAGGTTCGAATCCTGCCGAGGGCGCTCGCTGAAATCGGCCGTCCGAACCAGTCACTCTGGAGTGTCGGCGCTGATCTTGCCGCTCCAGACGGGAGTGCGCTTCTCCATGAACGCGGCGATGCCCTCGCTCGCGTCTGGCAATGAGACGACCTTGGCAAAGACCCGGTTCTCGATGGCGGACATCTCGGCGACCGACTTGTTCATTCCGTCCCAGAGCAACCGCTTGGCGATCGCGACCGACACCGGCGCGGTGTTGGCGGCGATGTCGGACGCCAGCGCGAGCGCGGCGGGCACGACGTCGGCGCTCGGCAACGCCTTCGTCGCGAGCCCGAGCTCCGCCGCCTCCGCGCCGACGAAGGTGCGGCCTGAGAGGAGCAACTCGGCGGCGACGGAGAACCCGGTAACTCGGGGCACGATGACGTGTGAGGCGAGCTCGGGCATCGCGCCGCGGCGAACGAACGCGAAGGCCAGCTTGGCGTCGTCGGCGACATAGCGGATGTCGCATGTCATCGGATACGTCAGCCCGACGCCGATGGCGTGGCCGTTGATGGCGGCGATCACCGGCTTGCGCACCTGATACGGCCAGCACACTCGAAGCTTCGGGGCGCTGCCGCCACCGAACTCGCCGCCCGACAGATCGGCGCCGGCGCAGAACGCGCGGCCGGCGCCGGTCACGACGACGGCCCGGACATCATCGTCTTCGTCGGCCGTGGCCATCGCGTCGCCGAGCTCGGCGCCCAGGAGCGTGTTCCAGGCGTTCATCCGCTCCGGTCGGTTGAGCGTCACCGTCGCCACCCCGTCGCTGACGTCGTACAACACCGTCTCGTAGGTCATCGCTGCGACCGTACGCGGA
>CAWHWT010000006.1:0-188268 GCA_963833145.1 uncultured Acidimicrobiia bacterium
TTCACCTCCGGGTAGCCGGAGATGGCGTCACGCCCGAGCGACCATCTCGGTGTCACCGCGAGGCGTTCGGCACGAGACGGCGCGTCGCCGCGGGAGTAGCACGATCGGACGGCTTCGGGTCGGCCTGATCACTCGACTCGAACTTGCGGCAGCTCCGTCTCGGCTCCCGTCTTCGTGGAGCCGCTGGCCGACTCGTGCGACGTCACCGGCGCCACCCTGGTCGGCGCCGACGTCCACGGTGCCAAACACTTCGAGCGCCCTCCCGACGAGGGCACCGACACCATCCTCACCTGGTACGAGGTGTTCCCGGGCGGCTGCCGCGACGGGGTGCGACGTCAGCTCGCGGAACGCCGCGCCGGAGGTGCTCGAGGACGGGACCGCGCAAGCCGGGGAAGCGCATCGGCTTCGTCTTCTCCGGGCCGACCTCGCTGGCGCAGGCCCTCGACGAACGCTCGGACGGGCGGCTGGAGCTCAACCAACCGCCCTGACCTCCGGGGCTCCGCTCGTGTCGCCCACCAACTACGACCTTCTCCTACGGCCGCCGGGATGCAATCGACGTAGAGACGGGTGCGGGAGCCGGATCGGATCGTCCAGGCGGGGCCATCATTGCGAACTCGTCTCGATCGAGACCGAGCTGCCGATTGTCTCGAGCACGGTCGAGAATTCCCTGGGGGTAAGCCCGCTCGAGGCCGAGCGTGACGGGTTGCCACAGACCTGGGTCCAGCACGGGCAAGGATTCCACAGCTTCAGACGACGTCGCCTCGTTCGTCACGAACCATCTCCCCAACCGAGGAACACTCACATGACAGACACACCGGTACGGACCGGGGGCAACTCCGCGATCCGTCCATTCACGATCGAGGTTCACGAGGAGGAGCTCGAGGACCTGCGCGCCCGCATCGCGGCCACGCGCTGGCCCGAGAAGGAAACCGTCGAGGATGCGTTGCAGGGCGTGCAGCTGGCGACGATGCAGGCGCTCGCGCGCTACTGGCTGACCGAGTACGACTGGCGCAGTGCGAGGCCAAGCTCAACGCGGTGCCCAACTTCATCACCGAGATCGACGGGCTGGACATCCACTTCGTCCACGCTCGCTCCAAGCACGAGGACTGCGCTGCCGGTCGTCGTCTGCCACGGATGGCCCGGCTCGGTGATCGAGCAGATGAAGATCGTCGACCTGCTCACCGACCCGACGGCGCATGGCGGGAGCGATCGGACGCCTTCCACGTGGTCATCCCGAACATGCCGGGCTACGGGTTCTCGGGCAAGCCGACCGAAACCGGCTGGGATGCGGCCCGCATCGGGCGCGCCTGGGTCGAGCTGATGAAGCGCCTCGGCTACACGCAGTTCGTGGCGGCCGGCGGCGACTGGGCGGGATCGTCGTCGACGTGATGGCCGCTGGCCCCGACGCCCCCGCGGAGCTGATCGGGATCCACAGCACCTTCCCCGGGCGTGTTTCCGGACGCCATCGAAAAGGCGATCCAGACCCATGGCGAGCTGCCGTCCGACCTCTCAGCCGACGAGCGACGCGCGGTCGATTCGCTGGCGAGCGCCTACGGGTACGCGGGCCAGGCCGAGATGGCGTGGCACCCGCAGACGCTGTTCGGACTGGCTGACTCACCCGTCGCCCTGGCGGCCCGGCCGATCGACCACGACCCGATCAGCTACAAGACATTGGTCGCCCCCGCCTTCGTCGACGGGCGCGAAGGAGGCCTGACGCGTGACGACATCCTCGACAACACCACCATGTTCTGGCTGACGAACACCGGGGTCTCTGCGTCTCGCATCTACTGGGAACACAGGGCCAGCTGGGCCGCCGTCAGGAACGTGACCGTTCCAGTGGCCGTGAGCGTCTTCCCCGACGACGTCGTCTACGCTCCGCGGAGCTGGACGGAGCAGGCGTACCCCAACCTCGTCCACTACAACGAGGTCGACAGGGGCGGGCACTTCGCCGCCTGGGAGCAGCCGGAGCTGTACGCCTACGAGCTCCGCGACGGGTTCCGGTCGCTGCGCTAGCCATCACCCTGTTCGAACGTGTGCACATGCCCTCGTTCGCCGGCGCGACCGAGTGCCTCGACTCCGAGCCACTCGGCCCCGCCGGCCCGTTAGGCCACGTTGTCCTCGTCAACTTCTGGACGTTCACCTGCATCAACTGGTTGCGGCAGGAGCCGTACGGCGCGTGCCTGGACGCAGGCTTTCCGGGACGCCGGGTTGATCGTGATCGGGGTCCACACTCCGGAGTTCTCGTTCGAGCAGAGCGGCGTGCCCGGGGCGGTGCTGTGGTGAGCGAGGTGGTCGATGCCCGGTCGCGGCCAGTCGATGCCCGACGCGTCGGGGGCGACCGTCGAGGAGCGTGGCACCCGGCCGCTTCGGGCGACGGGCACCGAGGCGACGCCCGTCGGGCGCACCGCCGCCGCTGCCCCGTCATCTGCGCACGACCGGGGCGGGCTGGCTCATCGCCGCGGTCGTCGCCATCGTCGTCACCGTGCTGGTCTTCCGCAACGGTGTCTCGGGCGCAGCGATCACCGTCATCGACGTCGACGACACTGTCGTGCGGTGGATGAGCGGCATCGATCTGCCGGGCATCCACGGCATCGCCCGGGGCGTGAGCTATGCGGCGTCGTGGTGGGTCATCGAGTTCACGGTCTGGCTGCTGGTCGTGGCGCTGATCGTCTTCCGGCGATGGCGTCACCTGGTGATCTACCTGGTGGTGTCACAGGTCGTGCAGCTCGTGCACGATCTCCTGTACGACCTGACCACCCAGCCCCGTCCCTTCGGCGTCCCGCTGCGAGGGAGCTGGGGCGGCTGGTCGCTGCCCTCGATCCAGATGCTGTCGCTCGCTGGGCTGTCGGTCATTGCTCTGTACACGCTGGTGCCCGAGGGGCGGCTGCGCAATCGACTGAAGTGGGTGGTCGCGGTCGTCGTCACGCTCGTCGCGCTGGCCCGCCTCCATCTCGGCGTCGACTCGGTGAGCGGGGTTGTGATCGGCGTCCTCATCGGCGTCGGCTTCGTCTTGACCGCCTTCCGCTTCTTCGCGCCGAGCGAGGTCTTCCCGGTGACGTACCGCCGGGGACGGGCCGCGCATCTCGACGTCGGTGGCGCGCGCGGTGAGGCCATCCGCAAGGCGGTCGCGGACCAGCTCGGCCTGACCGTGTCCGAGGTTCGGCCCGGTGGGGCTGAGCGGGTCGGCCGGCTCGACGCCGCTGCGTCTCCGGGTGGAGGGTGCGTCGTCGCCGTACCTGTTCGGCAAGCTCTACTCGCGCACCCACCTGCGCTCGGACCGCTGGTACAAGCTCGGCCGGGAGCTGATGTACGGACGGTTGGAGGACGAGAAGCCGTTCAACACCGTGCGTCGGCTGGTCCAACAGGAGGACTACGCGCTGCGGGTCGTCCGCGAGGCCGGCGCGCCGGGCGCCAAGTCGTACGGCTTCGTCGAGCTCACGCCCGAGCGGGAGTACATGTTGGTGACCGAGTTCCTCGAGGACGCGGTCGAGCTCGGCGACGCGGTGGTCGACGAGGCGCTCATCGACGAGGCGCTCCATCTCGTCCGGATCCTGTGGGACGCCGGCCTCGCCCATCGAGACATCAAGCCGGCCAACCTGATGGTGCGCGACGGTCGCATCCTGCTCATCGACGTTGCGTTCGCCGAGCTTCGGCCGACGCCGTGGCGCCAGGCGGTCGACCTGGCCAACATGATGCTCTGCCTCGCGCTGCGCTCGAGCGCACGACAGGTCTACGACCGGGCCCTCCGGCAGTTCACGGTCGAAGAGATCTCAGAAGCGTTCGCCGCGGCCCGCGGCCTGGCGCTGCCGTCGCAGCTGCGCCGGGCGCTGCGCTCTGAAGGACGCGACATCCACGGCGAGTTCCTCCGCCTGCTGCCCGAGCGGCCGCGGCCCATCAAGGTTCAGCGGTGGACGTTTCGACGCCTCGCAGTCGCGCTCGCCGCCGCCGTCCTCGTCTTCCTGCTCGTGCGCAACACAGCCTGGCTGTTCGGAAACGACGACAACGTCCACACCCCGGTGCACGTCGACGCGTTGTGCGAGGAGATGGAGCCGATGTGGCTGCAGGCGCAAGCGGTGCCCACCGCCGAGCTCGTCCCGTGCGTCGCGTCGTTGCCCGTGGGTTGGTCGTTCGGGCTGCTGACCGTCAACAACGGGCTGTCGACGATCACCGTCAATCATGACCGCGCCGGCTCGGAGGCGATCGACCTGCGCTTCGCCGACTCGTGCGACGTCACCGGCGCCACCGAGGTCGCCGCCGACGTCCCCGGTGCCCGACGCTTCGAGCGCCGCCCCGACGACGGCACCGACACCATCCTCACCTGGTACGAGGTGTTCCCCGGCGGCTGCGCGACCGTGCAACTCAGCTCGCGCAACGCCGCGCCGGAGGTGCTCGAGGACGTGACCGCGCAAGCCGGGGAAGTGATCGGCTTCGTCTCCCGGGCCGAGCTGGCGCGGGCCCTCGACGAACGCTCGGACGGGCGACTGGAGCTCAACCCACCGTCCTGACTTCCAGGACGTCGCCCGTGGGCCCACCAAGTACGACCTTCACCGACGGCCGCCGGAATGCCATCGACGTGGAGACGGGCCGGGTCCAGGTGTGTGGGTCAGAGGGTGATGCGTGCGAGGGCGTCGTCGTCGTGGTCATCGTCGGCATCGGGGTCGGCTCCTTTGATCCCGGCGACGGTGGCGGACGCCTCGTCGTCGGCGACGCTGATCCCGAAGAATCCGTCGCCGGGGCCGCCGAGGTCGACGAGGACGTGTCCGCCGTCGCCGAAGGTGTCGATCAGGGTGCCGTTGGGGTCGAGACGGGCGACCATGGGGTCGACGTTGTCGGCGTCGAGCTTGGAGTCGGGGCGGTTACAAGCGCCAAAGGTCATTGCAGGTCGCGGCGCGGGCGAGCGGCCCAATCGGTCGCCCCAGTGGGTGGCGAACGTCGCCGCCTTCATCACTTCCGACCGGGCGAGCGAACCTCACCGATGGCACGACCGCCGCCCGAGCGTTGCTCTCGGTCCGGCAGCAAGCGGCGGACTTCGGGCCGCGACAGGCCGCCTTAGCCGCCGGTTTCACGTCCTTCGGCGCCGGCTGGTGAGCAGCTTCACCCGCGGGGCTGGCGTTCGTTGCGGCGAGGTCGATCGGGTTCGAACGGACGGCGACCTCCGCGCGGGCATCAACGGTCGTGCGTCATCGGGGGCTCAAGGCCGTGACGACTTGGTCGGCCAGGTGGCGCAGCGCGTCGAGCTCGGTGTCGTCGAGGAGACGCGGTCGGTGGTCGGCGATGCACAATGTCCCGACTCGACTTCCGTTCTCGAGGGTGAGCGGCGCGCCCGCGTAGAACCGGACGCGTTCGGGACCGGTAGCGGCGGGGCTGTCGGCGAAGCGTGGGTCGTTGAGGACGTCGGACACTTGCATCACGTCGGGTCCGAGGATGGTGTGCGCGCAGAACGATTGGTCCCGCGGCGATTGAGCCTGGGAGAGGCCCCGCCGGGACTTGAACCACTGGCGGTCGCGGTCGACCAAGGTGATGAGAGCAATCGGCACGCCGAACCGTTCGCAGGCCTGGTCGGTGAAGCGGTCGAAGCGGTCCTCGGCGTCGGTGTCGAGCAGGTCGAGTGCGTTGAGCGCGTTGAGGCGGGTCTCCTCGTCGGGGGGCAGCGGCGCGGCGAGCCACCGGCAGGCCCGCCGGAGCACCGCTGCGTGCAGCTTCGTCCGCAGGTGCGCGGTGGTCGCCGGCCAGACGAGCCAATCGCACATACCGGCAAGCGCGGGAGGCGCGGCGCTCAGCGCCCGAGTGACGGCAACGATGGATAGGCGAGCCCAGGCGGACGGAGTGATGCCAGCACGCAGGCGGTCGAGTCCGTCTGCATCCTCGTCGACGTCCGCGACGACAACGACGCGGCCTAGGTCATCGACCGTGGCACCGAGCTGAGCAGCGTCGACGATCGGCAGCTGCTCGGCTCGGGCGGCCTCCTCGACCACGCGTCGCAGCTCCTGATCGCCACTGATGATCACGATCGAAACGGCCAGGTCCTCGAGGGCGGGCGTCGCCGACGCTGAGCGTGCCGCTTGCGGAGACCGCGGTGGGGCCGTTGAGGACACCTGCAGCACGTCGGCTTCGGCGGCGGCGACAACCTTCGTCCTGCCCTTGGCCTGGAGGTTGGCCTGTTCGACGAGCGCGTCGATGGTGTCATCGTCGTGGGACGGGTCGTGATGGAACAGCACGGTGCGGTGCACGCCGGCCGCGCACGCGACATCGACGACGTACTCCACGGTGCTGTGTCCCCAACCGATTCGGTCGGGGTACTCCGAGGCGACGTACTGCGCGTCGTGGATGATCACGTCGGCACCCTCGAGGAACTCGACGTGCCGGGCGTCGTCCCGGTTCGCCAGCACATTGCCGCCCGAGCCGAGCGCCGGGTCGAACGGCTCGTGGTCGGTGACGTAGCACACGACGGCGCCATCGCACTCGACGCGATACCCCAGAGTCAGTGCGGGGTGGTTCAGGTACTGCGTCCGCACCACGAGATCGCCGACCTCGAACGTGCCCTCGACCAACTCGTGGAACTCGACGGCGGTGCCGAGCTGGTCGAGCGCGACGGGGAAGTACTCGTAGTTCATCTGGCCGGAAAGCGTCTGATCGAGCGACGCGCCCAGCCCTCTTGGCCCGTACACGTCCCAGTGGCCACCGCCGAAGAGCGGTTCGAAGAACGGCAGACCCTGGATGTGATCCCAGTGGGTGTGGCCGAGGACGATCGATCCGGACACCGCCTCGCCGGCGGGTCGTGACTTCTCGAGGAGCGCTCGACCAAGGACTCGAGCACCCGTACCGCAATCGAACACGATCAGCGTCCCGCGATCGGATTGGAGCTCGACGCACGAGGTGTTGCCTCCGTACCGCACGGTCGATGGTCCGGGTGTCGCGATCGAACCCCGCGTGCCCCAATACCGAATCCGCATACCAGCAGGATGCCCCATGCAGCTGCGATCCGCTGCGTACGAAAGCTACGAGTCCGTGCGTTCGACGCCGTCGAGCTGCTCGAGCAAGAGCAGCCCGGCCACATTCATGAAGTCGTGCTCGGTGACGATGCCCACGAGATGCTGGTCGACGACCACGGGCAGGGCGCCGATGCCGAACGAGCGCATCAGCTGGAGCGCCTGGAGCGGCGCCATGTCCGGCGGGACGCACACGGGATCGCGCTTCATCACGTCACCCACGACCACGGAGCCGAGCGTCGACCCGCGGGCCAGGAGCCGAAGGATGGCCCGATACGACACCAGACCGATCAGCGTGTGCCCGTCGTCCTCGACGAGCACTTGGCGGATGCGGTGCCAGTCCATCAGGTTCGCGGCCAGCTCGACCGGGTCGTCCTCGGCCACCGTCACGAGGTCCGTGGTCATCAGCTGCTCGATCGAGACGAAGTTGTGCCGCCATTGGCCACCCTCGTCGAGGTTCGCCGCGGCCCATTCGGCGACCGGTGTGCCGGCCCGCTGGCGGGCGACCATCGCCGCGGTCAGGCTGTTCAGCCGCTGCCCCGCGGTTCCCTGGTTGCGCATCGCGTTGAGCGAGGTCAACACCCACCGCGAGCCGGTGTGCCCGGACCGGACCCGTCGCTCGACGACGCCCAGGTAGCGCTCACGGTCAGTGCTGTCGACACCGACGGCCTCGAGACCCTCGGCGGCGAGCGGCAACAGGACGTCGAGAGCGAGCGCGTCCGCGGCCAACTCGGTGCCGTCGAGCCACGTCAGCTTGGCGGCCAGTCCCTGGCGGGCGGCGGCGACGAAGTTCGTCCGCGCGACCTCGAACGGCAGGATGCGGCTGATCTCGGGGTGCGTCTCGCCGAGCGACCGCATGAGCCCGAGCCAGAAGGCGGCATTGGCGACCTCGTCGACGACGCTCGGGCCCGACGGCAGCACACGGTTCTCGATCCGCAAGTGCGGAACGCCGTCGGTGGCGCCGTAGCAGGCGCGGTTCCAGCGCCACACCGTGCCGGTGTGCAGCCGCAGCGCGTCCAGCGTCGGAACGCGGCCGGCGGCCATTTCGGCGAACGGATCCACGTCGTCGTCGGGGGCGAGCACCGGTCGGAACCTGGTGATGTCCTCCTTGTACAGCTCGATCACCGACGAGCTCACCCAGTCGGTCCCGAACGTGACCCGCGCGCTGCGCTCGCGCAGGTGGTGGCCGGGTCGGCGGGTGTCGACCGACTGCTCGAACAGGGCGATCCGCGTCTCGGCCCACAGGCGCTTGCCGAACAGCACCGGCGAGTTCGTGGCGCAGGCGAGGACCGGCCCGGCGAGCACTTGAGCGACGTTGTACAGGTTGACGAAGGAGTCGGGTGTCACCTGGAGGTGGACCTGGAAGCTGGCGTTGCACGCCTCGGCCATCACCGACCCCTGGCGCACACGCAGCTCGTCCGTGCCCTTGATGTGCAGTTCGTAGGCCTCGCCGCGCAGGCTCATCAGCGCCGTGTTGAGGGCGAGATAGCGCGGGTTCTGGACCATGTTCTCGATGGTGAGGTCACCCTTGCGGATCGTCGGCAGGATCCCGGCGAGCACGACGCCGAGCCCGACCGAGCCGGCGCACGCCCGTGCGACCGTGAGGAGTTGGTCGAGCTGGGTCTCCACCCGGCGCAGGCAGTCGCCGGTGAAGACCTGGGGATCGAGGTTGAGCTCGAGGTTGAACGCCCCGACCTCGGTAGTGAAGTGCCCGTCGGCGATCGCGGCCAGCACGGCCACGGCGTCGGGGGCCGGCTGCCACGATCCGTCGACGAGGAACATCTCCTGCTCTGCCCCGATGCGCGTGATGCCGGTCTCGAACATGCCTTCAGCGAGCATGTGCTCGAGCGCCTGGAGATCGCGCAGCATCCAGCGGATCGCCGTCTGCCGATCGGTTGTGCCCTGCGCAGTCTGCGTGCCCATCGCGGTCAGGCCAGTTCCTCGAGGTACTGGGGCAACATCGCCCGCCACAGAGGCCAGTCGTGCTCCCACTGCGGACCCCACGGATCGACCCGGTTGGGGATGCCCTTGGAGCCGAGGGCATGGGCGACCGCCCACGACTCCCCGATGTCCTCGTTGGCGCCCTCGCCACTCGCCAGCACGACGAAGCGGCGCCGGAGGTCGTCGAGAGCCTCACCGTCGAGCTCGGCGACGAAGGCCTGCGCCGACGCCAGGGTGAAGTCGTCGGGGACCGGGCCACCGAAGAAGCGACGCAGGTCGTAGGTACCGCTCATGCACACGGCCGCCTTGAACACGTCGGGGAACCAGCAGACACAGGTGAGGGCGTTGAACGCGCCGATCGAGGGCCCGGCGGCGACGATCTCGATCTCGTCGGACCCACAGTCACTCCTGATCGCCGGCACGACCTCGTAGCGCAGGAGCTCGAAGTACTGATGGTGGATCCACGCCTGGCGGCCACTGCCGCCCTCTCCCGTCAGCAGGATCCGGCCGTTGAGGCTCGCCACGGAGTACAGCTTCACGCGTCCGGCGTCGATGAGCTCGGCGCAGGCGCTCACGAGATGGAAGCGCTCGATCTCCTCGGCGTCGCCGCCGGCGGTGGGGAAGACGAGCACGGGCGTGCCGAACGTCCCCCAGCGCACGACGTCGACCTCCTGCTCGACCCGTTCGGAGTACCACCGCGACGACAGCTTGGAGGTCACGATCTCAGCCGGCCCGCGCTCGCGTCGGCGCCGTTTCGGCGCGCCAGCGCTGGATGCGCCCCCAGAAGAGCTCGGTGAACTCGTCGATCTCGTGGGCGGGGAAGAGCGCGGCGACCTTCTGCTGCACCGCGTCATGGGCGATGTCCGACGCGAAGAACTCCCACACGACCTGGTCGAGGTGGGGCAGGTGAGTGGCACAGAACGACTCGAACTCCTCGCTCTGGAATCGCTCCCTGGCGATCGCCGCGTACGCGGCGAGCTTCTCGGGATACGAGGCTTCCGTGTCGGCGATCTCGAAGTACGGCGCCCAGTCAAGCGTCACCCGCATCGGCCGCTTGGTCGCGGCGCAGAAGATCGACCAGCGCAGGTTGGCGGCGACGAGCCACGGGAAGTGGTAGTGGAGCGACGTCACCTGCGAGTCGGGGCAGGCGTTGGCGAAGTCGATGGGGTGCCACGTATCGCCCTGGCGCAGCGCCTCGCACGAGTTGAACTCCCACCCGAAGAACGAGTTGATCGTCAGCGTCGTGTCGATGATCGTGCGGCGCTGGTCGTCGGGCACGTGGCCGTCGTCCATGGTGTAGCGATCGTGCAGCGGGGCGGATGGGTCGTAGCGCACCAGCCGGGTCTGGGGGCCGAAGCCGATGCAGCGGACGAACAGGTCGTGCGGCTCGACTGCTCGCTGTAGGTGCAACAGGTACGTGCCGCTCGCGTCGTAGGCGCGGTGGAGGTCCTCGCCGGATTCCACTCGGCTGACCCCGGCCCAGCCACCGCCGTCGAACGGCTTGGCGAACAGCGGGTAGCCGACGGACTGGCCGATCTCGTCGAGGTCGAAGAGCTTGGCGTAGCGGGAAAGTGTGATCGCCAGGTCCGGTAGTTGCTTGAACTCGTAGTCCTTGGGCGGCACGATCCACGTGTCGGGGATCGGCATGCCGAGGCGCATCATGGCGCAGTACGACGTGTGCTTCTCCATCGACTGGATCGCCCACGGGTTGTTGAACACGTAGAGGCCATCCATCAGCACGGCCTTCTTGATCCACTCGCGGCTGGTCGTGTACCAGTGGGTGAGGCGGTCGACGACGAGGTCGTAGGACGACGGCTGACGCAGGTCGAACGGTTCGATGGTCACCCGGTCGACGTCGAAGCGCACCGTGTCGCCGTCGATCTGGAGGGCCAGGTCGAGTCGGCGGAGCACCTCCTCGTAGCAGATGGGCCAGCACAGATCGGCCCCGAGCGAGAGCCCGATACGGCGGTGGATCTCGGCCACGTCCGGAAACGTAATCGCGCCTCGGCTTCTGTCGTTCAGGATCGGCGCGATCCGGTCGTTGTCAAACGACAGAACGGGTCACTCGAACAGCCAGGGCAGGCCGAGGCCGAGACTGTCGCGCCAGCTCGCCCAGTTGTGGCCGTCGCGGCTCTCGACGAAGCGCACGCTCGTCCCGGTCTGCTCGATCACGGGCACGATGCCCCGGTTCTCACAGATCAGCGACTCGTACGTCCCGCAGCTCACGAACACCCGGTCAGCGACCGCGATCGGCTCATCGAGGAAGGCACGTACGAAGCGCCGCACCGGTTGCCAGAGCGGCTCGGGGCGACGCTGGCAGCCCTCGCCGGCACCCGCGAACGAGCCGGACTGGAACAGCAGGCGGCCGAACTGCCCCGGGGCGCGCCACGCCGTCGAGAGCGACGCGACCGCCCCGAAGCTGGCTCCCATCAGGCAGCGTCCGCCGGGATCATCGACGAGCGGGAAGGCCGCCTCCAACGCGGGCACCAACTCGGAGGTGATGAACGCGGCGTGCCGTGGGTCGTCGGCGTACTCGAGAAGTCGCTCGCCGGGATGGATGAAGGCCACCACGACGGGCGGCAGGTCGCCGTGGCCGATCAGGTTGTCGAGCACGGTGGTCGCCCCTGCGTACCGCAGGTAGTCGCTGCCGTCGTGGACCACGAGCAGCGGATGACGCGGCGTCCCACCGTCGGAGAATCCGGCCGGAAGGTAGATCGATGCCGCTGTCCGCCGTTGCAGCGCCGTGCTGTCGAGCTCGAACTCGACGAGCTGGCCGCTTGCGACGCCCGGGTCGGGCACGGCCCAGTCGGGGATGACGTAGCCCGCGGCCTCGCACACCGAGTTGACCCCGAACGGGTGGGATGCGACGAGGTGGTTGAGGGGATCCTCGACGAGCCGGCTGCCGAAGCTGTCGACGACCTCGAGCTTGTACTCCAGGCGCGATCCCTCCGGCACCGCGAGAGCGAGGAGCCACCACTCGCTGTCGCCGACTTGCTCGAAGCACAGGTCGCCCGGGAACCCGATGCCGAAGTGGACGAGGCGCACCGTGATGACCGGGCCGTGGTACGCGAACGTGCACCGGCCCGTCGTCACGATCGGGAACGCCTCGCCATGCTGGCGGCGTTCCTCGAGGGCGTCCGAGGTGAGCCCCGGGTCGGGTGCTACCCGCTCGATCGTCAAACCGGTCACTTGTGCACCCTCGCGATCATGCGAGCGAGCGAGCGCCAGCGAGCGAGCGGCCAGCAACGGCCTGCGTGGCCGGGGAACGCAATGACGGTCACGCGTGGACCTTCACCGAGCGCCCGACGTCGTCGAGCATCCCCCGCAGCACGTCGTAGTCCGGATGCCGCATGCGCACCCAGGCGTTCGCCATGTACCCGGCCTCGACCGGCTGGGTCGGTGTGCCGGACGGCGGGAGGTGCGCATCGATGATCCACTCTCCGTGTCTGTGCTGGATCTCATCGAGCCCCTCGTAGCCGCTGATCGTGCCGTCCCGGTCGGGACGCAGCGCGACGATCCCCGCCGCGTACCGCCGCGACGGCGGATTGGCGACGTGCCCATGCACGATCGCCATCGCCCACTCGCGGTAGATGTCGATGTCGTTGCCCGCCGCGTAAAGATCCCAGCAGCGCACCCCGGGAGGGCGACAACCGATCTCCGAGAAGTACAGACCCTTCGGTCCGGCGAACCACTCCATGTGCGTCGCCGACGTCCCGATGCCGAGGGCGGCGATGACCGCCCTGCCCATCTCCCTCACCTCGTCGTAGCCGGCGGCCCCGTCGACCCGGTTGGTGGCGATGAACTGGGGGGAGATCCAACGCGTGCGCATCGCCTCCAGCACGTTGGGGTAGTAGTGCGTGGCGAAGTCCATCGCCACGTCACCGTCGACGGTGATCGTGTCGTAGAAGCCCTCGTGGCCCTCGACGAACTCCTCGACGGCGATCTCGACGCCATGGTCGACGCCGCTGCGGGCGATCGCCGCGTCCAGTTCGTCGGGGGCGTTGACCCGTTCGGCGCCGGACGCCCCGGCGCCGGCGGCCGGCTTGAGCACGAGCGGGTAGCCGACTTCGCCCGCGAATTCCCGGACGTCGTGGCCCGAGCGGGCGGCGGTCGAGGCCGCGCAGCGGATGCCAGCCGCGCGCAGGACCTCCTTCATCGCCGGCTTGTCGCGGCACAGGAACGCGGTGCGCGTGGAGATCCCCGGGATGCCGCAGGCCTCCCGTACGTGGGCGGCGGCCATCACGTGCGCCTCGACCACCGCCTCGAGGCGATGGATCTCGAGGTGCTGCTGCAGCCCGCTGACGATCTCGTGCACGCGGCCCTCGTCGACGACCGACCCGACCTGCTCGTAGTGGGCGAGCCAACCGGCGACATCGCCATCCAGCCAGTCCTTCGGGCGCTCACCGATGCCGATCACGGTCGCCGCCGACCTCGTGCAGGCCGCGGACGAACTGCTTCTGGTTGTCGGGGAAGCTCGGCTCCAGGAACACGACGTTCATGGCATCCATGCGGGGCGGATGATACGGCGGCGTCGCGCGATACGGTCCCGCGTGATGGCGAACGTGGTGTTCGTTGCGCCGTACGCGCTCGACGCGACGACGCGGTTCCTCAGCGCCGTGACCGAGATCCCTGACACGCGCGTCGGGTTGGTGAGCAGCGACCCTGTCGAGCGCTTCCCGTCGGCCGTGCGCCTGGCGATCGCCGGTCACTGGCAGACGGACGACTGCCTCGACCCCGACCAGCTGACGGCAGCGGTCTCCGCCCTCGCCGGTCACCTTGGCTCCGTGGACCGGCTGGTCGCGATCCTCGAGAACCTGCAGGTGCCGCTCGGCGAGGTGCGCGACCGCCTCGGGATCACGGGGATGTCGGCGGCCACCGCCGAGAACTTCCGGGACAAGGCCCGGATGAAGACCGAGTTCGAGCGCGCCGGCGTTCCGTGCGCGACGAGCGGACGGGCCGATTCGGCGGAGCAGGCCGCCGACTTCGCCGCCCGCGTCGGCTTTCCGTTCGTCGCCAAGCCGCTCGCCGGCGCGGGTGCCCGCAACACGTTCCGGGTCGACGATCCCGCCCAGCTCAGCCAGTGGCTCGATACCGCGCCACCGCGCCACGACGAGCCGATGGTGCTGGAGGAGTTCGTGCGCGGCGAGGAGCACTCGTTCGACAGCGTCGTCGTCGACGGTCGGCTCGTCTGGCACTCGATCGGCCGCTACCTCCCCAGCCCGCTCGACGTGCTCGAGCATCCGTGGATCCAATGGTGTGTACTCCTGCCACGGGACATCGACGGCGGTGAGTACGCCGACCTCGTCGAGACGGCTCATCGTGCCGTCACCACGCTCGGACTCGAGACCGGTCTCTCGCACATGGAGTGGTTCCGGCGGCCCGACGGCTCGATCGCCATCTCCGAGGTCGGGGCGCGCCCACCCGGCGCGCAGTTCATGACGCTGATGTCGTTCGCCCACGAGCTCGACATGTATGCGGCGTGGGCGCGACTCGCCGTGACCGACGAGTTCGACCCGCCTCCGCGCCGCTATGCGGTCGGTGCCGCCTATCTACGGGCGCAGGGGCAGGGGCGGTCGATCGTCGCCGCCCACGGTCTCGACCAGGTCAGCGAGGCGACCGCGTCGCGTGTGGTCGAGGTGCGGTTGCCCCGCGCCGGCGCGCCGCCGAGCGGCGGCTATGAGGGCGACGGCCACATCATCGTTCGCGACCAGAGCACCGCGGCCGTGGAGGCGGCCCTGGAGGAGTTGATCACGACGATCCGCCTGGAGTGCGCCTGATGGACGTCGTCTTCCTCGCCCCCGCCTACCCCGGTGAGATGCCGTTGTTCACACGCGGGCTCGCCGAGGCGGGGGCCCGGGTCATCGGCGTGGGCGACCAGCCGGTCGGCGCGATGCCCGAGACGGCCAAGCGGGCGCTGAGCGACTACGTGCAGATCACGTCGTGGGCCGACGAGGACGCCGTCGTCACCACCGTGCTCGGTGCGGTGCGCGGCCGCAACGTCGATCTGGTCGAGACACTGTGGGAGCCGACCGTGTTGTTGGCGGCGCGGTTGCGCGAGGCGATCGGCGCGCCGGGCCTGACTGTCGAGCAGACCGTGCCGTTCCGGGACAAGGGACGGATGAAGGAGGTCCTCGACGCGGCGGGCATACGCACACCGCGGTCGGCGCGCGCCACCACGGCGGCCGGCTGCCGGGAAGCTGCCGAACGGATCGGCTTCCCGGCGATCATCAAGCCGATCGCGGGCGCGGGCTCCCTCGACACCTACCGGGTCGAGGATGACGCCGATCTCGAGGCAGCGCTCCCGCGCCTCCGGCACGTCGACGAGGTCAGCGTCGAGGAGTTCATCGACGGCGAGGAGTTCACCTACGACACCGTCTGCAGCGCGGGCACGATCAGCTTCTACAACATTGCTGAGTACCGTCCCCGGCCGCTCGTCGGCAAGCAGGTCGAGTGGATCAGTCAGCAGGTGATCGCCCATCGGGATCCCGACGACCCGTCGCTCGCCGGCGGCAAGGCGATGGGCGAGGCGGTGATCGCGGCGATGGGCTTCGGCAGCGGGTTCACCCACATGGAGTGGTACCTGACCGCTGGCGGCGAGGTGGTGTTCGGGGAGATCGGCGCCCGCGCCCCCGGAGCGCGGCTCACCGATCTGATGAACTACAGCTGCGACATCGATCTCTTCGCGGGGTGGGCAGAGGCCGTCTGCTACGGCCGCTTCAGTCAGCCCGTGGCGCGCCGGTACAACGCGGCGATGGTGATCAAGCGGGCCCAGGGTCAAGGGCGGATCACCCACGTCGACGGGTTGGCGCACCTGATGGCGACGATGGGGGAGCACATCGTCAACATCGACCTCGTCGCCGTCGGCCAGCCCCGCCGGGACTGGAGGGCCACGGTGCTCTCCGACGGGATCGTCGTCGTGCGCCACCCCGACCTGGCGACCACGTACGAGCTCGCCGACCGCGTCGCGACCGAGCTGCACATCTACGCCGCGTGACCGACGGCCGCGCCGTACTGTCGCTGCCATGAGGACGATCGATACCGGGACCGAGGATCTGCTCGCCGTGGTCGAAGACGGCGTGGCCACGCTGACGATGAACCGACCCGAACGGCGCAACGCGATGTCGGCGGCGATGAACGAGGCGCTGGCGCAGACGCTGGCCGAGGTCGAGGTGGCCGACGACATCGGGTGCGTCGTGCTCACCGGAGCGGGCGGGGCGTTCTGTGCTGGTGGCGACGTGAAGGGGATGGCGAGCGGTGGCGACACCGGCGCCGGACCGCCGATGCCGTATGACGCACGCGTGCATCGCCAGCGGCTCAACCAGCGGGCGATCAGCCAACGGCTGTACGAGATGCCCAAACCGACGATCGCCGCCCTCCCCGGAGCCGCGGCGGGCGCCGGCCTGTCGCTCGCACTGGCCTGCGACCTGCGCTACGCGACGTCGGGTGCCGTGTTGACCACGGCCTTCGCCAAGATCGGCTTCGCCGGCGACTACGGCGGCACCTGGTTCCTCACCCGCCTCGTCGGAAGCGGCAAGGCCCGCGAGCTGTACTACTTCTCCGACCGGCTGAGCGCGGGCGAGGCCGAGCGTCTCGGCATCGTCAACGCGATCTTTCCGGACGAGACCTTCGATGACGAGGTCGCCGAGCGGGCCCGCCGTCTCGCCGCCGGTCCGACGGTGGCGTACCGGTACATGAAGGAGAACCTCAACCGGGCCGTCCACGGAGAGCTCGGCGAGTGTCTCGACATGGAGGCGGCTCATCACATCCGGACCGGGCAGACCGATGACCACAAGGAGGCGGCCAAGGCGTTCGTCGAGAAGCGGGCCCCCTCCTTCAGCGGCCGCTGATCGTCACGCTGGGACACGACCGTCAGCCGCGTCGATATCCCCACGTCTGGACGATCTGGGCCGTCGAGACGACCGTGTCGTCGCGCCGGGCGAAGGCGTCGAGTTCGGCGACGAGCCGGTTGATCTCGTCCGCGTCGGCCACGCCGGCGGCGACGGCGGCGTCACGGACGGTGCTCAAGGTCAGCACTTGGATGCGCTTGGCGTCGCCGGTCAGCCCGGCGGGCTGCACGACTTCGATGCCGATGCCGTCGAGCCCGGCCGCCCGCAGGTAACGAGGAAGGTGGGGGCCGAGCTCGGGATCGCCGCCATTGGCCCGAACGGTCTGGATGAAGATGTCGAGGGACCGCTCGAAAGCCGCCAACGGGGGTGAGCAGAACGCCCCGCTGATCCGCACGTCCTCGACGACGAGGGCGCCGCCGGCGGCGACGAGCTCGGCGAGCGCGCCGACCCACCCGGCGGCGTCGGGCAGGTGCGACAGCAGGAACCGGGCATAGACAACGTCATAGCGGGTGCCGGACGCGATGGTGTCGGCGATCTCCTCGACGCGGAACTCGACATTGGGAGCGGAGTCGATCCGGGCGAGGTCGATCTTGACCGCATCGCGGTCCGTGCCGACGACCCGACCAGACGAGGCGCGGGCCGCCAGCATGGCCGTGACGTCGCCACCGCCGCAGCCGATGTCGAGGCACATGGCGTCCCGGGGAATACCTACCCGGTCGAGCAGTGCGGCCGTCGATACCCCGAGCACGCCCGACAGCACCCGCAGGCGATCCCGACCGACCTCACCGCCACGGATCACGTACCGCGAAGTTGGCGTCCCGACCGCATGCCCGCTCATTCGTATCGCGGGCGAGTCGCCTCGCGGCGCCGGGCGCGTCGGGTGGCGAGGAACATGCGCAGCAGGAACCACGGCGTGGGCGGTACCCACCCGAGCTGCATCGCCGTTCCCTGGTCGTCGCGGTTGGCCCAGTGCTCGACGAGCAGACCGTCCCGCAAGCGGCACCAATGGGTCTGCGTCGTCGCGAAGTGCTTGCCCGTCGCCGGCAGCGCCTGGAGGACACTCCCATCCTCGCCGTAGATCGTCGCCGTGCCCGTCTGCCGCCCGGACATCGTGTTGTGGATGACCACGAGGTCGCCCTCGACGACGACGTCGTGGACCTCGAAAGCGAGATCGTCGAACCACTCGCGCAGCCACAGGGCGGTGGCGTAGAAGGCGCTCGGACCGCGGCCGCGGGACTCCGGCGGCTCGTCCTTGGCCTCGCGGTTCACCGCGTCGGGATGAATGACCTCGTCGAACTGGGCCCTGGTGCCGTTGGCCATGAGCTGCATCGAGCGGATGCAGAGCTCCTTCGCCTGGTCGCGGGTCAGGCCCCCGAGCGCGCCTGGTCGATCGATCACTGCCATGTCGTCCGAGCATCGTCGAGGCCGGGTCGTGATGCTTGGAGAACGGCCGGAGATCAGGTGGAGATCCACCGTGAGCGCGGAGTTCCCGCGCCACGCTCCCGGCGCCAGCGATACGATCTCCTGACGCCGTCGCTCTGCGGTTTGAGGGAGGCTGTTCTGCCGTGACGACCCGCTCTGCGCAGTCCTGTGCCGACTCGCGTTCGGGTCGGCCGTGGGCCCGCTCGATCGGTCTCAAGCTGCTGGTGCTGATCGCCGTCGTGCCGTGCGTAATCCTGATCCCGCCCCGTGAACAGGCGGCGGCCAGCACCAGCGGCTACGGCTGGACGACCAATGCCGTGACCAGCGCCTCGACGGTGAAGCGGGGCGGCCGGATCACCGTGACGGCGACGATCAGGTCGAGGACCACGCGATCCGGACGCGTCGTGATCCTTGTCCGCGACCCGGCCGGCCGGCGGGTCATGTCCCGCGTCTGGGTGGGGACACAGTTCCAGGCCGGCGTCGCTCGACGGTTCAGCGCGACCTGGCGGGTCCCGCGACGCGAGCCTCTCGGTGCCCACTCCGTCCACGTGACCGCCCGCCGCACCGCCCGCCGCGGGCCAACCCACCGCCACCACACCGGCTTCCGCGTCCTCCGGCGCGCGTGTGGCGTGGCCGCGCCGATTGGTGCGCGGGCGTCGTTGCCGTTGCGGGTGGCGTCAGGCCGCCGTCACCTGGTCGGCGCCAATGGCGTGCCGTTCCTGATGCAGGGTGACGCGGCGTGGTCGTTGATGGCCGAGTTGTCGCGACAGGAGGTGGAGACCTATCTGCAGGATCGGGCGCGCCGAGGGTTCAACACTTTGCTCGTGTCGTTGATCGAACACCACTTCTCGAGTGATCCACCGAACAACGCCTACGGCGACGGTCCGTTCACCACCCCAGGAGACTTCTCGACCCCCAACCCGGCCTATTTCGAACATGTCGACTGGGTACTGAGGAGGGCCCAGCAGTTGGGCTTCGTCGTGTTGCTGACCCCGGCGTACGCCGGGTTTGACGGCGACGACGAGGGCTGGTGGCGGGAGGTAGAAGACAACGGGACGGCCAAGATGCGCAACTACGGTCGGTTCCTCGGGCACCGCTACCGCAACCTGTCGAACGTCATCTGGGTCCAGGCCGGCGACTTCGATCCGCCCCGACGGGGCCTGTTCGACGCCCTCGCTGAGGGCATCGCGGAAACGGACCCTGGCGCGTTGCAGACGGTGCACACGGCACCGGAGACCGATCCGATGGAGTACTGGCCGACCCGCACTTGGTTGCGGGTGAACAACGTCTACACGTACGGCGAGACGTACGCCGCGGCGATCGAGGAGTACCGGCGCTCGACGAGACCGTTCTTCCTGCTCGAGAGCACCTACGAGAACGAACACGACGTTTCCACCCGACAGCTGCGCACGCAGGCGTACCACGCGATGCTGGCCGGTTCCACCGGGCACGTGTTCGGCAACAACCCGATCTGGCACTTCTCCAGCGGCGGACTGTTCACGCCGCCTCCTGGGGTCACCTGGCAGACCGCGCTCGGCGGACCCGGCTCACGCGGCATGGCGGTCGCCGGACGCCTGCTGCGCTCGACCCCCTGGTGGAACCTCCGACCCGACCTCGACGACCGCTGGCTCGTCGCGGGGGAGCAGAGCGGGCAGCAACGCGCCGTCGCCGCCGTGAGCTGCAACCGGCGTCTGTTCGTGGCCTACGTCCCGACAACCCGAACGATCTCCGTCGACCTCCGCCAACTCGCCGGCGCCACCGCCAGCTTCACCTGGTACGACCCGACGAACGGCGCGGCCCGACCGGTCATCCGCCGTCGCACGACCGCCCGCTTCCAACTCGCGACTCCCGGCCGTAACCACGGCGGTGCCACCGACTGGCTCCTCATCGCCAGGGTCCCTTGACTGGCTGGTGGTCAGCTACCGGCCGGCGCCGGTTCGCGGATCTGGGCGCGCACCGTCCCATTCGTTCATCTGGGCGCGGACAGTCTCGGATTCCGGGACACGGCGCGCCCGGATGGCGCGGAACCGATCAGAGTGGCTAGGTACGGCCGAGGACAGCGTGAACTGAAGCGGCCGGTCACCTCGGCGATGCGTGTTCTCCGATGGGGAGCTCCGATCCGACCAAGACATCAAGGACGTCACCGATGGTGCGTTCTCGGGTGTTGGCTTCTCGTAACGGGAGATGAGACTGAACCTGGTAGCGGTTGCGACGGCCGTCCTTGTTCTTCACCACGTAGCCGGCAGCGGTGAGGTCAGTGACGATGCTGTGCGCGCTGCGCTCGGTGATCCCCACGGTGGCGGCAATGTCGCGCAAGCGCACACCAGGGTCGTGGGCAATGCAGACGAGAACCCGCGCATGGTTGGTGAGAAAGCTCCACTCCGTCATCCCAACCGCGCAGTGTAGCTTCCGGTTTCCAGAAATGCATTGCCAGTTTTACCCAAACGGGCGTACGATGGAGAGGGCCAGCCCGCCCGTCCGGCGCATTCGCCGGCTGCCCGCGGGCGTTCGAAAGGATTCGACATGTCGTCGCGAGCGGAGCTGTTCCGGGAGCTCGACCGCTCACAGAGGGCGACGAACCGCCGCGCGTCGCCAGATCCACGGTCGGCGCACGCGGCGCTACCCCACGAAAGAGGCACCATGCCGAACGAGTCACCGAACCAACATCGAGACCGGCTGGTCGCGGAAGGACTAGAGCGTCGCCAGGACGGTCACGACGATGGACAGCCGGTCCCCTCTGAGATCCCGGTTGGCCCCGAGGGGCCCTTGATCGGTGTGCCCGAGCGGCGGTGCTGGCGCTGCCTCCAGATGTTCCCGGGTGATCCGACTCGGGAACCGACCCCAACGCCGGAATGGTGGCTCTGTAACCCGTGCGACCACGTCTTGCTCGGCGCCGAGCTTCGGGCGGCGTGATGCTGAAGTTCCAATGGAACGCGCTGCGACGAGGCGACCACGTGCTCGTCCACGACGACGACGACCCCAAATTCGCGCTTCGCGCCGGAGCCGTTGCTCTTGTCGACACTCGACGATCCGGTCAAGACGTGGCCATCCGGTACACGACCGGAACGCGAGCGGCCCGTCCCGTTCGCCCCGGCAGGTTCGCCGTCCACTTCGATCCCATCGATGATGGCGACGCCTGCTGGCGCTGCACCGACGCCGGTCGGGATCTCGGTTCGTCGCAAGCCGGGTCGCTGACGATGGAAGCCCTGTAAACCTTCGAGTCGCAAGGCTGACGGCTCGGCTACTGGACAGGTCCGTCGCCACCAGCGGGTTGGCGGGCGGACTCCACGGCCGTGTGGCTGCCTGCCATCGGTTGCCTACCCGATGGCGGACTTCTTCTCCACCAGGCCGGCCGCCCGTCTCAGCGCGTGGCTGACATCCACCAATTGCTCCGCCAACGCGCCGTCATCCGCGACGACGGCCGCGTGCCACAGCTCGTCGAACTCCTGCTGAACCTGCCTCATCGCCGCGATGGCATGGGCGAGATCGGCGCTGAGGCCCTCGTGGCCGCCGTCGACGGCTGGTCGAGCGCGGTTGCCCGCCAGGAAGCGACGAGCTGGCTCATCGACGAGGATGGAGGAGGGGGTGGATCCGCCACCCGGACGGTCGCCGTTGCTCGACATGTGGCGTCCTCGCTTCACGTGTATGCGGGGTTACCGAGGTCCGGAGCAACACCGTCCGTTACAGAACTGAAATCTACCGGTGGGCTCCTGATCGCGTCCACACCGCCTGGTGTCCAGTGGTCGAGGAACCAGGTAGATGTCCGACAGATCGGGATCAGCAGCGGCGGGGAGTTGAGCAAGCGAGCCGTCACCCGACCGCCGCCGACACCGAGCCGCCGAGTTCCTGAGCGGCTTCCTCGGGCTCGAGCCCGCCCGGCCATGGGAGTGTCTTCATGGTCCTCCCTGTCGTCAACCCGCCAGGCGCAGGTCGGTGGCCACGACGGCTGACTCGGACGTGACTGTCCCGGTGATGGCGAGCCGCAGCCCGGGCACGAGGGTGACCGGCAGGCCGAGCCCTCCGCTGACGTCGACCGACACCGGCAGTTGCGCGGTCGTCATCGCCTGGAAGTCGTCCCCCGACACGGCCGTCACCGTCACGGCCGACTCGGCGAACGGGCAGCCGAGGGCGTCGGCCAGGTTCATCTCATCGAGCGGTGTCGGTGCGGGACATGGCGGCTCGGTCGCGGGCGCTGATGGCGCCGGCGCCGTTGGCGGCGCGGGCGCGGGGGCGGGTGCCGTTGGCGGCGCGGGTGCTGGTGCGGGCGCCGTTTGCGCTGGCGCTGGCGCGGGGGCGGGTGTGCGAGCAACGGAGGGCGCGGCCGAGGCGGGAGCGGTGGACAGTGTTGGGGCCACGGTCGTGCTCGCGACCGGTGCGGCGGTCGGCGTGGCGGCTGCGGTCACCACTGTGGCCGGGGCTGCCTCTTCGTCCGGTGAGCGGGTGGCGAAGACGAGGGCGCCTGTGCCACCGAGGATCAACGCCGCCGACGCCGCGTGCACCGGATGGCTGCGCAGCGCCCGCCACCCTCGGCGCAGGCCCTCGGCGATCGGGATCAGTAGCCAGCCAGCGATGCGCCGGTCGCGCTGGGTCATCGGCCCGACCAGCTCGGCACAGGCTGGGCAGGTGCGCACGTGTTCGTCTGCGTCGAGCTGGGCCTGGCGGCGTCGATCACCGACGGCGAACGCGAGCAGAACGGGGCGGCAGTGATTGGTGGGCAACTTCACCCGGCGGAAGGCGAGCAGGAACTCGAGGCGGAGGTTGGCCCGCGCTCTGGCCAGCCGCATGGCAATGGCCCCGCTGGTGACGTTGGCCTCGCCTGCCAGGGTGGTCAGGTCGGTGCCGCTGACCTCGTGACGCATGAGGAGGTCCCGCTCGGCGGGATCCAGCTGGCTGAGCGCCGAGGTCATCGCGTCGCTCTCTTCCCTGTCCAGCGTCGCCTGGGCGGGGTCATCTGATCCCAGGTCGTCGAGCAGTCGATGCAGGTGCCGACCGCGCACGGACTGCCGCCGGAAGTGCGAGACCAGCAGGTTGCGGGCGGTGACGACGGCGTACGCCCGCTCGGCGTCTGGTGAGAAGCGGTGCCCCGTCTCGGTCAGCCTGGCCAGGGTCTCCTGGGTCAGGTCCTCGACGAGGTGCTGGTCACGAGTGCGTGCGGCCAGGGTCCGCCGGACCACGGCCTCGAGGTTGGCCAACGGCTCATCGTCTCCACCCAACCTCCAGCCAGTACCCGCCCGGGACGACGGCAAGCCACGTGACGTGATGGCGGGCGGTCGAAGGCGTTGTCGCGAGTGACGGTGCACGCCCGCACCGTCGCGACCGAACGACGTCAAGGAGGACGAACCGATGAGGAGACAGGACCGGATTGGCAGTCGTGCTGTGGCTGCTGGCCGTGATCCCGCTCCTCGGGCGGGTGGCCGTTCGGTCGTCACATCGCGCGTCCGCGAGGCGGTTGACATCACTCGTCCGGGTGATCTGTCCGACGGCCGCGTCGGTTGTGGGCTCGATACGCGAGAAGTACGGGAACCACTCCGGGCCAGCGGACATAGGCGCATAGCTGTGCGCTCCAATTGGGGGGCGTGCTCACGGGGCCGAGGCTCCGTCACGAGAAAAGGGAACAGCAAACAATGAAGTGGAAAACTCAGGTCGTTGCCGCGACCGTGACTCTGGGCCTCTTGGGTGGAGCGAGCGTCACGGCGGCGGACAACACGTCGAGCCAGGCGGGGACCGTTCCCCGCCGGGCCGTCGAATTGGCACCGTCCGGGTCACGGTCGGTGTCCACCGCCGGTCAGCTGTCCACCGTCGGCCAGGCCGGCGTCGCGGAACGGTCGGGATCGTCCGCCGCGCTGCGTGTCGGTCGGGTGGGTCTGCGCACCATCAGGCCGTGCGTGTTCCGCGGACAGGTCACGAGGTGCGTCATCAAGGTCCGACGTCTGGAACAGCGCGCCAACCGTGTCGTCGCGCTCGGCACCATCACGCCCCGCAGCAACCCCGGCGTCCACATCCCGTTCCACAAGCGTGTGATCGGTGTCCGTGACATCACCGGCGTGCACGGCCTCCAACAAGCCCCGAGCTGCGCCATTCTGAGCCTCGTCCTGGGACCGCTGCACCTCGACGTCCTCGGCCTGGTGATCGACCTCAACAGGGTGGTCCTGAACATCGTCGGGCAGACCGGCGCCGGCAATCTGCTCGGCAACCTGCTCTGCGCCCTCACCGGCATCCTCGATGGGGGGTTCATCCTCACCCGGTTCCTGTCCGTGGTGACCGAGCTGCTCGCCGCCATCAACGCGGTCCTACGGCTCTAACGAGCTCGCCGATCCAACGGGGCACCACCAACGACTGGTGGTGCCCCGTCAAACCTCCGCTCCCCTCGGATAGCCCCGGGGATCGCGCTCGCTAGCTCAAGCTCCTGCGCCGACACCAGATAGAGCTCAATTGATCAGGCCGGAGTCGGTGTCTCAGATGTCCTCGTCGGCGACGATTTCGCGGCTGTTCGTAACGACCTCGCTGTCGGCCCGCTTCCGCGCCGACGCCTCCTGCCCGTCGTGGGCGAAGGTGACGTCGACGGTTTCGAAGCCTTTGTGCCGCTGAGCGGTCGCGGCGTCGGTGTAGGCGCGTCGATCGGCGCGGGTGAGATCGACGTTGTCGGTGAACGGGGTGAGCAGGGCCCGTGGAAACAGGTGCTTGGTGCGCACGACGTTGATCTCGACGCTCACCACGACGCCGAGGGCGGCCAGGAAGATCCACGCGAGCAGACCGAGCACTACGGCGAATGCGCCGTAGGTGATGCTCGAGTTCTTGACGACGTTCGCCACGTACGCGGTGCCGAACAGTTGCAGCACCTGCCAGATGACGGCGGCGACGATGGCACCGGGCGCGGTCTCACGCACGCCGAGCCTGATGGCCGTGGAGAGGCGGAAGGCGACGATGAAGACGGCTGCGTTGAGCACCACGGCGGCGGCCGTCACGAGCAGCGGGACCCACCCAGTGAACAGGGCGCCGCCGGCCACGGCGCTGCCGCCGAGCACCGACAGGATCGTCGTGGCAAGGACGGCGATACCGGCGGTCCCGATGAGCAACAGGCTGCGCAGTCGTGCCTTCACCGGGTTGGGTCGCCGGTTGCGCGGCACTGACCAGGCGACGTTCATCGCGTTTTGCAGCGCCTGAGCGACACCGAGGGCTCCGTAGAGCGCGATCAGGCCACCGATGACCAGGGCGGCTCCGCTGCCCTGGAGACCCTGGGGGTTGCTCAGCTGGTCGCCGATGATCGGGAATTGGCTCAACGCCGAGTCGAGGACTCGGTCCTTGAGTTCGCTGTTGTCCTCGAGCAGGAACCCGAGCACCGACGCCAACAGCAGGAGCAGTGGGAAGAACGACAAGAAGCCATAAAACGTGATCAGCGCGGCCAGGAAGGGACCCTGGTCTTCGAAGAACTTGTAGATCACCGCAAGAGGGAACCCCGCCCAACCATGACGGCGCTGGTACCCGTCAAGCCGCTCTGTCACCCGCATGCTGGGGCTCCTCGCGCCATCGGTCCAGCCTTGCTCATCCACTGGCGCACCGATGACGACTACAGCTCCACGTGCCAGTTGCGTCAACACAGCGCGCGCGAGTTGCGGTCGCATGGCGCGCTCTCGACGCGGCGGACAGATCACCGGCCTCAAGATCAGCGATCACTCGATGCCCGCTGACGCGTTGATCGGCGTCGGCCGCTACGCCACCGTCGTCGTCGACATTGCTGGCTCGCCAACGAGCTGAGGCGGTTCGACGGCCGTCGCCGAGCTAGGCTCAAAGGTCGCCCATTCGTGCGGTTCCGTACCCAGAGCGCTGCTGACTCTGGTCGAGATTTCCGAGGCGATTCATGTGACCGAGATCGTTCAGTTCGAAACCCGGCACGGCCCAGTGTTCGTTGAGGTCGCTAATGACACCGTTGGCACGGAGCGCATCTCGCGCGACGGGGTAGGGGTGCTCCAGGCGGAGACGCGCCTGGACGAAGCTCTTCAGGGCGCACAACCGGCTATTCGCGCAGTATTGGAAACGATGCGCGAGCTTGTCCAGGAGGAGCATGTCGTCCAGTTCGGAATCAAGCTCAACGCCGCGACAGGCGTGGTTGTCGCGAAGACAGCAGCTGAAGGCCACTTCGTGGTGACGATCACATGGAGGCGAGACACGACTTCGGAGCGCTGACACTGTGCCAGGTCCGGGCGTCGTGCCGCTCAGCCGTCAACCCTGCAACGACACGGCTCGCGACGGAACCGTGCCGTTGGATCTTGTCGTCCTTACTCGGCGATGGACCCTGCCGTTACGGCCTGAGTGACGTCTCCTGCGTTGGTGATCTCGACCTTGCGGGGCTTGGCCTCCTCGGCGACGGGAATGGTGACCGTGAGCACACCACTTTCGTAGGTGGCGTTGATGTGGTCACGGTCGAGGCCTTCTCCGAGGAACAGCTGGCGGCTGAACTCGCCCTGGGCCCGTTCCGCGATCTGGATCTGATCGCCCTCGGCCCGGACCCAGCCGCGCGTGGCCCGCACGGTGAGCAGATCCTTTTCGACGGTCATGTCGATGAAGCGGGCATCTACGCCGGGGAGGTCGAAGTGAACCGTGAACTCGTTGTTCCGACGGTATGCGTCGACAGGGATTTGGCGCGCCCAGCGTTCGCTGACCATCGCCTCGGTGAGCCGGTCGAACTCTCGGTACGGCTCGGATCGGATCAACATGTCAAGTCCTTTCGGTCGCCCCCGAGCAGCTGACGGTCGACGACCGGCAGGCTTCGTGAGCTCGCGATCCATCGTATGCCTGTAGTGGCAAACTAGCAACACAGTTCTAGAAAAACGGAGCTTGAATATGCCGCAACCGCTACTAGATCCGGTCCCATCTCCCGCTACGGGAAGCGATCACCCAGGAACGCATGATCGGCGAGATGCTCGACGTTCTCGTCGAGTCGACGCCTCGCCCGCAAGCTCGCCGGGCGCCGGGGTAATCAGGGCGCACCGGTCGCGTCGTGGTGCGAGCGTTGTCGCCGGCGACGTGGAGCGGGCTGCGGATCGTCGGTACGACGACGACATCGAGTTCGAGTCGTTCAACCTGGGGTGAGCGCCTCGATTCGTCTGATCGCGTCGCGAGCCTCCGGCATCTCGTGGATGTCGGTCTGGATCCGTTCGGCGGAACGCCGGTAGGTCGGACTGGCGAGCAACGTGCGCACCGAGTCGCGGACGGCGTTCAGGGCAACGATCGAGCCAACCTCGATCACCTCGCACGATAGCTCTGCCAGGTCTCCTGTCACCCGGCCCGACGAGCTCCAGCCCGCCCGTCAGCTGCGATCGAGGCCGAGGCCGGTCGGCGAGATCGTCGTCGCTGACCGGTGTCCCAGGGCTGCACCGTCACCGGGCGCTTGTGATGGGCTGGGCCGGTGGAGGCGGTGGTCAGCATGCGGGCGAGGGGGTGGTCGGTGAGCCGTCCGATGATGCCGGACAGAGGCAGCACGACGTCGACTTCGCTCGAGGTAGGGATCGATAGCTCAGCGCCGCGTTGCCGCAGCAGATGCAGCATGGCCCCGTTGTCGGCGGTGACGACGGTTTCGAAGGCGACGAAGCCGTAGTGATCGGCGGTGAGGATCAGCGTGTCGAGGAGGAACCCGCCCAAACCACGACCGTGCCAGCCGTCGCGGATGGTCATGGCGACGTCGACGCGGCGACTGCCGGCGTACCGGGCGTACCGTCCCAGTGCCACCGGCGCACTCACTCCGTCGCATGCGACCTCGACCGCCCAAGCGAACCGATCGCGATAGTCGAGATCGAACAGCGAGGTCAGCTGTCTGTCGGTCAGGTTGGCGTACAGGCTGTTGAACCGGCGGAATCGCGTCAGCGCTGACAACGCCGGGAACACCTCGTCACGGTAGGGCGATCTGCTGGGACGAGTGGTCGGAACAACACCTCGCACCCCTGCCGGTCGAGGAGGGTGAACGAACCCGGGACGCCACAGCCCGCGTCCTCGGGTCCATTCGGTTCCAGCCCGCGCGCGCCGCCCAGCTTGGACGGCGCGGGCGTCGTCCCACTGTTCCGCTCCGGTCAGTTGGTCGAGGACGAGGTCGCCCGTGAACGGGACGCGACCGAACAGTTGAGAAGAACCATGCCGAGGGCCCTGCGCATGGATTCGCCGGCGTTCCAGAGAGCGTCGAACGGATTGGTCCCCGCCGCGGCCACCTTGTTCATCGGTGGCTCGTCCGGCGAGAGCGGACGCGGCTTGGTCGGTGCGGTCTCCTTGGCCTCCATCAGCGCATCGCCGAGATCGGTGAGTTCGGCTCGGGTGAACGCCTCGCGAATCTGGGGGAAGAGCTCGCTCTCCTCCTCCTTGACGTGGTGACGAACGTTCTCGATCAGAACGCTGAACTTGGCGTCGAATCGCTCATGATCAGGATTCATTCCGTCCAGCTCCGACAACGTCCATTTGACGACGTGGTGCGCCTCGAGGGCCTCCAAGACCTGGCCCTCCTCGTCGACCAACCTGTCCCGGACGGCCGGATACAGCACCTGCTCCTCGATCGCAGCGTGCACGGATAGCGCTTCGATGACGTCGGCGACAACGGCGGCCTTCGATTTCAGCGCTCGCGGCCCGAGTGCCTCGAACTTTGCAAACTTCGTTTCTACTGCCTCATGGTCAGCCTTCAAGAGGGTCAACGCATCGATCGTGATTCTCACGACTCCGTTCTTGGGCGAGCCCGTTCCCGGTCTCGGTGAACGTGCCGCGGGCTGAATGGTCATTGGGTCTCCTTAGGTTGAACGAGCGGAGACCACAATCGGCTACATGGGAACGGTCCTGCCCGATACGTCTGGCGCGGTCTTGTGGTCACACTGCCAGTGGTTTCAAGCAGAGGCACGGCCGCCTGGCGTACCGAAAGCAGCAGTTCCCCGTTTCCTCGCTGCCCATAACTCCCTGATGCCTCTTACAACCGCGCCGGGCCGGGCGTGGGGGTGCTCATCGAGCGCAGCCAGCGGGTGTGTGAGCGCAGCGCTGACCATATGTCTGGGTGCAGACGGTAGAGGACTCCGTTCTCGTCGCAGGCCTGCCTGAAGCGTTTAGCCAGTCGCGGATAGATGGTGTGGGGCAGCCGGGGGGCGAGGTGGTGCTCGATCTGATGATCGAGTCCACCGACCATGAACCGAAAGAGATGTCCGATGACGGGCATCGGGGCGGCGATGTCGGCTGTGGTGCGGAGCTGGTGGGCGGCGTAGTCGTCGCCTCGTCGTGCCGCGCTCGAGTCGTGCATCGTGGTGACGTCGACGCAGTGGGCGAGCTGAAAAGTTATCGCGAGCAGGAATCCGACCGACCACGAACAGGCCAGATAAAACGCGAGCACGGCCCACCACGGGTTGAACATCAACGGAACCGCCACCGCCCAGGCGAGGTGGGCGAACTTGCCGGCGATGATCTGGGCGACAATTCTGGGCCGCACCGGTTGGCGGATCTTCTGCTGGTCGACACGGCCGGTGAGGAGTGCCACGGTGTCGCTGACGAGCAGGTTCTTGAGGGCCAGGAAGCCGTACAGCGGCCAGATGTACCAATGCTGAGCCCGGTACCAGCGGTGCCACCGCTGAGACGGTGCGAGCCGGGCGAACGGCGAGAGGGCGATGTCGGCGTCGAAGCCGATGATGTTGGTGTTGCCGTGATGCAGTGTGTTGTGCTGGAACCGCCACAGCCATGAGCTCGCGCCGAGCGCGTCGGATGTGTAAGCCAGGATGCGATTGAGCCATCGATGGCTTGAGAAGGAGTCGTGGTTGGCGTCGTGCATGATGCACGTAGCGACGGCGACCAAGGCGAAGACGAGCACCCCGGCGGCCCCGACCCGGAAGGGCACCGACAGGCCCGACAGCACCAGGCACCAGTAGCCCGACGCGAGCATGCCCACGATCAGCAGCGCTTTAGCGTGCAGGCGATGCCGCGCCCGACGCACCTCGCCGAGTGTGGGCATCACGGAACGCCAGATCGACGCTACCGAGGATGCTGGTCCCTGCACCTGCGGTCGCACAACTGTGTCGGACCGGACCCACCGGTGCTGGGGCACCCGTGACGTCACGCCGTACGCTCGCTCTTTTGACCTGATTGAACTGACGTGCTCGCTAGCACGGGCCACCACCTTCGGGACGCATTTCTTCGAGAAGCGTCGCCGAGGGCTGGAGCGACGGGAGTACCTCTGCTAGTGCCCCGGTATTGACGGTTCCATACGTCCGGCGGCAGCGCAGCCACATCCTTGTTGGACGTAACGATACGTGAAGATCACTGACCTTCACCTCACGGTCCTCGGGCCAAGCCCTGGTGGCCACGCTCGCAGATCTGGGCGCGCACCGTCGCATTCACGCTTCTGGGCGCGGACAGTCTCGGATTCCGGGACACGGCGCGCCCAGATGGCGCGGAGTGCGGCGGGGCGGAGCGCCCTCCGGCGCTAGGATTGCCGTTGAATCCCTTGGAAGAGTCGCCTCGCTTGGGCTGGACGATCGCAGCTTCGTCGCCCTTCGCAGGCTCGACGCCTCGACCGAGCTGACGTCAGGAGCTCGTCGTGGTTGGTCGTCCCTCAGTGGACCCGTGTGTCGAGGTCGGCGATCGCTCGTTCGGGATCCTGTCGACGTTCCCGCCCACGTCCTGCGGCATCGCGAGCTTCTCCGCGGCGCTGGCCGCTGGGCTGCTGGGCCATGGCGCGGCGGTCGATGTCGTGCGCTGCGGCGACGGACGAGGAGCTCGAGGATCCGCTCGTCGTCGCCGCGATGGGAGACGGAGGGTCGTCCCGATCGCTGGTCGCAGCAGACGCCTTGAACGACGCCGACGTGGCCATCGTGCAGCACGAGTTCGGGATCTATGGCGGTCGTGACGGTGATGACGTGCTGAAGCGTGCTGGACGCCCTGTCGGTGCCGACGATCGTCGTCGCCCACACCGTTGTACGCCGGCCGACGGCGCACCAACGGTTTGTCATGGAGGCGGTCTGCGACGCAGCCGACGCCGTCGTCGTGATGACGGACCACGCACGGAGGCGTCTCATCGCGGACTTCGATCTCGACGCGAGCCGAATCTCGGTCATCCCGCATGGTGCGACGACGCCGCCGAGCGATGCAGGCGGACCGGTCGAGCGAGTTCCCGGCGGCAGGTTGCGTCTCTTGACGTGGGGGCTCCTCGGCCCTGGCAAGGGCATCGAGTGGGCGATCGACGCACTGGCGTTGCTCGCCGACGTGCGGCCGAGCCCGTCCTACCTCGTCGCCGGCGCCACCCACCCGAAGGTGCTGGCCCACGACGGCGAGGCGTATCGGGAGATGCTGATGAAGCGGTGTTGGCGATCCGGCGCGAGCCCGTCGGTGTCGTTCGACGACTCGTACCGTGACCTACCGGCACTCACCCGCCTGATCTCCGGCGCGGACCTGGTGGTGTTGCCCTACGACTCGGAGGAACAGGTCACGTCGGGCGTGCTCGTCGACGCCGTCGCCTGCGGCCGGCCGGTCGTCGCCACCGCGTTCCCGCATGCCATCGAGCTGCTCAGTGGTGGCGCCGGAGTCGTCGTGCCGCAGCGGGATGCGTCGGCTTTGGCCGATGTCATCCGCAGCGTCGTGGATCATCCCGAGCTTCTCGCCTCCATGGCCGCCGAGTGCCGACGGCTGGCCCCGGAGCTGTCGTGGCCGGTGGTCGCTCGCCGCTACGAGGAGCTCGCCACCTCGTTGCTGGTCCGCGAGCGGGCGCGCGCGTGAACGTGCCCGAGCCGTCCTTCGAGCACATCGTGGCGATGAGCGACGGCATCGGAACGTTCGAACACGCCGATCACTCCGCTGCCGCGAGTGGGCGAGGGGTACTGCACCGACGACATGGCCAGGGTGCTCATCGCCGCCTGCCGGGAGCCGCGGCCCGACGCAGTCGTCGAAGGTCTCGCTCGGATGGCGTACCGCTTCCTGACCGGAGCCCAGGGCGTTGACGGCAAGGTCCGCAACCGGCGCGCCGCCGGCGGGCGGTGGCGTGGTCAGCACGTCGTCGAGGACTGCTGGGGCCGCGCCATGTGGGCGTTCGGCACGGCGATGCACCGCGCGCCGGAGAACTGGATGCGCCAGCGCGCCCGTTCCTCGTTCGATCGTGGGCTGCAGCAGCGGTCGCCGTCGCCACGTGCGATGTCGTTTGCGGCGCTGGGCGCGGCCGAGGTCCTCGCCGACCAACCGCGCCACCCGGCGCGTCGCGACTGCTGGCGGACTGCGTCGACGTCGTCGGCCGGCCATCCGACGACCGGGCATGGGCGTGGCCCGAGGCACGGCTCACGTACGCCAACGCCGCCCTGGCCGAAGGGCTCGTGGCCGCCGGTTCACTGCTCGATCGCTCCGACGTGCTCGACGACGGCCTCATCGCGTTGCGCTGGTTGTTGGCTCGGGAGACGGTTGACGGCCACCTGTCACCGACCGGCACTGGTGGCGCCGGACCGGGCGATCTGGCGCCGATGTTCGATCAACAGCCGATCGAGGCGGCCACGATGGCCGATGCCTGCGCGCGCGCCTACGCGGCGACGGGCGATCCGGCCTGGCACGACGGGGTTGAACTGGCGATCGGGTGGTTCCTCGGGGCCAACGACGTGGGTGTGCCGGTGGGCGATCTCGACCACGGCGCCGGCTACGACGGACTCGAGCCCAGCGGTGTCAACCTCAACCAGGGCACCGAGTCGACGCTCGCGCTGATCACGACGCTGCAGCACGCCAGCGCGATGGCGGTGAATTGGTGACCGACCTGCCCGGCTCCGGCGCGTCGCCCGCAGCCCGGTCGGTTTGCACCCGGATGCCACTCGCGTCGTCGGCCAGCTGTTCGTTCCCGGACACGCCCTTGCCGGCGAACACGAGGGACGGGCATCGAGCGTCGTGGCCACGGTGCTCGCGCTCAACGACACCGATGTGACGACAGCGCTCGAGGACATCTGCGAGCGCTTCGAAGATCGCCATCGAGGTCTGGCCGGGATGTTCGAACGTCATGCCCGCCGCCTCGCCAACCGGGTTGCCCCGAACGTCGAGCTCTCGGAGCAGCGGCTGCTGCTGCTCGGCGCCACGTTCACCCAGGAGTACGCGGTCGAAGCGACGTCTGTGTGCAATCCGAGCGCGGTCGCGGCCATCGACCAGAGTGGTCTCGAACCGGGGGAGCTGCGCTTCGTGCTGAGTGTTCGTCAGATCGGCGAGGGCCACACCTCGTCGATCGGTTTTCGCCAGGGCGTGATCGGGCCGGCCGGCGGTTTGTCGATCGAGGACCGAACACCGTTCTCGACCGCGGGCACGATCGAGGACGTCACGCTCGACGCCGAGCTGTTCCGAGATCTGACGACTGACGTCGACGCGGACTCCGTCCGCTGGGTCCTCGACCACCTCGGTTCGCACTTCACATCAGGCCGACTCCTCGAGCGCCTGCATCAGCTCGAGGCGCAGCAGGACACTCGTCGCGATGTCCCCCAGACCGTGTCCAGGTTCGTCGAGCGGGCGTCACGGTGTTACGCCGTCAGCTTCCCGGAGTCGTCCCAGGTCGACGAGCGCGTCCTCACCCCGTCCGCCGCCGCCGAGTCGAATGGCCTCGAGGACGCCCGGTTCGTGCGCTTCGTCGACGACGACGCAACGATCACCTACTACGCGACCTACACCGCGTACGACGGATCGGCGATCGCCCAGCAGCTGCTGACCACGACGGACTTCGAGACCTTCACGTCCTCACCCATGGTGGGCGCCGCGGCCGCCAACAAGGGCCTCGCGCTGTTCCCGCGTCGCATCGGAGGCGATCTCTACGCACTGTCCCGTCACGACGGCGCGAGGAACGCCGTCGCCAGGTCGAACGACGTGTGGCACTGGCCGGAGGCGGTGCCCCTCGCCGTGGCCGGCACCATGTGGAGCTCGGTCCAGGCCGGCAACTGTGGCTCGCCCATCGAGCTCGACGAGGGCTGGCTCGTCCTCACCCATGGCGTCGGCCCGATGCGCACGTACTCGATCGGTGCGCTGCTCCTCGACCTCGATGACCCGACCGTCGTCATCGGCCAGACCGAGCAGCCACTGATCGCTCCGCTGCCGAACGAACGGGACGGCTACGTACCCAACGTCGTCTACAGCTGTGGCGCGCTCCGCCACGACGACACGATCCTCATCCCCTTCGGCATCGCCGACGCCCGGATCGGGTTCGCCACCATCACCACCGCCGACGTCCTCGCCGCGATGACCAACCGCGGAGCCGCCGCCCACCCTTAGACACACGTCCCCGACGAGAGGAGCAGCAGATGGCCGATAAGTCGCCACGCCAACACCAATCGAAGAAGTCAGGCAAGTCCTTGAAGGAGAAGCGAGGAGAGAAGAAGGCGAAGCAGGCCAGCAAGCGAGCGGGGTCATGACCGTGCAGCCGTCGGTCGACGAGCCTGAAGCCGATGACCAGCTGGTGGCGATGCTGCGTACGATCGGCGCCGGCGACCCCATCGGCGGGCAGCTTGACAGCGCGACGCTCGCCCGGCGGCTCGGTTGGCCGGCCGCGAGGACCGCGGCCGCGCTCGGTGCCGCCAAGGGCCGCCTGCTGATCTGGGGCATCCGCGTCGGAGGCACGCCCGCGCCCTGCTTCGAGGAGATCGAACTCACCGTGCAGGGTCGCCGCCTTCTCACCGCCGCCGACAGCTGAGATCGGACCCCGCCGACTCGCCGCCGAGGTCACGGCCCGGCGGCGTCAGGAGCTGCGCACGACGGCGAACCCACCCGCGGGGACCCTGACGACCACGTCCTCGGCAGGCGCCGAAGTGCGACGCACCAGGCGGCCCGTCTCGTCGTAGGTCTCCACGTGGGCAGTCGAGCCCACCGGCAGACTCATCTCGACCCGCTCGGTGTGGCGGGCGAAGCTGCGGAGCAGGGCGGTGGCGTTCGAGTCGTTGACGAGCACGACGTGTTCGATCTCGGGCTGCACGAGCAGCGCATCGACGACGCTGTCGCGTCGGCTTCCCCGGACGACCACCGTTTTCACGTCGTTGACCGACTTCGGGAGCGTCTCGACCGCCAGCAGACCGGGCGCCGGTGAGTCGCCCTGCCGCCCGACACGTGAGTGCCTGAGGACGCCCGCCAACCGGCGGGGTGTCGTCCACGTCGTCGTTCCCGCGGACGGGTCGAGTAGCACGACCGGCATCAGCAGGTTCCGTCCGGCCGCGAGGCCACCGACGTCGATCGTCAACTTGCCACCCGGCGAAAGGAGGACACCGGCACCACCACTCCACAGGCTCTCGCCGGTCCAATCCTCGGGATCGTAGACGTCGGCTCCGTCTGGCCCGAACTCGCCCGACTCGGCTTCCACCAGCGTCCAGGTCCGACGATCTCTGACGTCGGCGACCTGGGCGAGATCGGCGATGTCGCGGTTGCCGTCGAGGATGAGCATGGCGAGCAGCCCGTGGATCGTCGACTCGGCACCGGAGTTGCGGTTCACCACGCCGTCCCCGGCGACGCCGTCGTACGTCCGGCCGGTGGCAGGGTCGTACATCGCCTCTCCGGCCGGGTTGTTGCCGAAGAACCAGGCCGCGGCGATGCCGGCGACGTGGCGGAGGCCCGGTCGATTGCCGGCCTCGGCCGCCGCCAGCAGCGACTCCACACGGGAGTGGGCGCCGTAGGCGATCTGGACGCGGTCGGTTGGAGAGGGCAGCCACCCGTTCTCGGGCCCGGCCGCGATGAGCAGATGCGTGGTGAAGGCGGCGGCGTCCGACAGGGCAGCGCGGCGCATGGCGCTGTCTCCGGTGACCTCGTACGCCTGGGCCAATCCGGCCGGCGCGAGACCGCCCCATGCGTGCCAGACCGCTTGGGAGAGTCCCCACGGGAGCACAGCACCGAACGGCCAGTCGCGTGCGTCGCCGGATCGCATCGCCGCCACCCCGGCACCGAGCTTCTGCAGCACGCGCTGCGCCCGACGATCGTCGGTGGCCGCCACGTACGGGGCCAGTCCGAGGAGCGCCTCACCCGTAGCGTCGGCGCCGTCCACGATGAGCCACGCCGGTACGGCGACACCGTCGATGTCGAGCCACTCGCGATAGCGAACGAGGACCTGACGTTCGACCGCCCCGAGCGCGAGATCGAGGCGGTCACGGAGGAAGCGGGCGAACGCCGGGTCGCGGTGGCGAAAGGCTGGGTAGGCCTCGCCGAGCGCCCAGATCGTCCGCGCCAGCCAGTACGACGGTCCGCTGTCGGATGGGTCGGGCAGCTCGACCGGATCGGCGCTCGGGTTCAGACTGCCGTCGGGCTGCATCCACAACACCACGTTGCCGGCGTTGGGCCCACTGATGGTCTGCAGGTAGGTCAGCCCCCGCAGCAACTGGTAGGCCAACTGCCGGCTGGACTCTGCACCTGTCGCTCGCCAGTGGCGCACGTAGACCACGGCCGCTCGCGAGATGTCATCGGCGTTGAAGGCGCCTTGTCCCCAGGTGTCGGTGGCCGGGTCGTAGACCCCGCCGCCGATCCGTCGATAGCTTCCGTCGGCCTGGCGGTCGGCGTACGTCCACAGCACGCCGATCTCGGGCTCCGAGCCCAGCCGGTAGGTGGTGTGACCGACCTGGGGAGGAGGGGAGACCTCAGCGCCCAGCCAGTCGAGGTGGGCAAGGTTGGTCAGCCGGACCGCTTGGGCGGTCTGGTCTCGGCGGGTCGTCAGCCCGGTGGCCGGTGCCACCAGACCGGACGAGGCGATGAGGGCGGCGACGGCGCCAACGGTGAACCGCCTGAGCCGCCGAGGTGCTGAGGTGCGGATCATGGGATCCCCCTGTCTGCAGGTATCAGTGTCCGGATCGAGTGCAATGTGCGGCCCGTGCTCACGTGCGCGTCCGCTCGAGGAGCGCCGCCCCGATGCTGCTGTCGGCCATGCCGTAGAACACGAAGTCGCGGCCGTCGATCGTCGCCATGGCGGTCGGGAAGACGACGTTGGGCACCGTGCCGACCCGTTCGTCGACGGTCGCGGGTTCGAGGAGCGGCTCCGCGGTGCGGGCGATGACGCGGGACGGATCGCCCGCGTCGAGCAACATCGCCCCGGCGCGGTAGACGAGCGAGCCCTGCTGCGACGGGTCGAAGCCGGGCACGACCTCGCCTTCGACTCCGTGGTGGATGAGGAGCCAGCCTTCTGGGACCCGCACGGGTGGCGGACCGGCGCCGATCTTGGCGCTCTCGTACGGGCGCTCGGGCAGGGCGACGCAGCGGTGGGCGTGGACGAGCGTCAGCGCGCGGATGTCGGCCTCGACGTGTTCGGCCGGGACGTACGAGATCCAGATGCCGGGCCGGTCGTCGGTGAGACCGGCGGGCAGCCGCGTCGCGGCCGGCTCGAGTCCTGACATGGTCTGGTCCCACATCGGGCGGTGCAACATGGCGTAGCTCGGTACGCCGTCGGGGCCGGGGATCGGCTCCGGGAAGATCACGGCATCTTTGTTGGGGTACAGGTTGAGGTCGATGTCCATCCCGGGCTGGTAGGCGAACAGCACGGGGCCGAGTCGCTCCCACGCCTCGAGATCGCGAGAGACCGCCAGCGCGATGCGTGGACCGAGGGGGCCGAACGCGACATACGTCATCAGGTGAGCGTCGAGCCGCTCGACGAAGGTCACTCGGGGGTCTTCGACCCCGCCATGATTGGCGCCGCGTTCCCATCCTTCGTCGGGCGCCAACACGACACCACGGCGATGGACCCGGGTCGGGACGCCGTCGTCGGTCACGACCTCGGCCAGGCCGATCCGGGACACATTGCCGGCGGCGACCAGCCGGGGCAAGAGGTGCAGCCGGCCGTCAGGCGTGTGCCCGGTCGCGGGATTGAGGACCCCCTCGACCTCCCACGGCTCGCCGGGCTCGGGAGACATGACGGTGCCGACGCGCGTCAAGCGGTACGGGATGTCGCCGTCGTCCGTCACTCGTCAACCCTTGACGGCGGAGCCGATGTCGCTCGTCCTGAAATGGCGCTGGAAGACGACGAACAGCACGATCACCGGTGCCGCCAACACACACGCCCCGGCGAGGATGGCTCCGAACGGGTTGGCCGCCCGGGATGCGAGGTTGGAGATGTAGTTGGCCAGCGAGACGGCGAGCGGCTGCATGTCGGCGTCCTTGGTGACGAGGAACGGCCACAGGAACTCGTTCCAGGGGCCGATGAAGGTGACCAGGGTGACCGTGAGGATCACCGGGCGGGCCAGTGGGATGGCGATGCGCCGGAGGATGGCGAACTCGCCGGCGCCGTCGATGCGGGCCGCCTCGAACAGCTCGACGGGCAACTGGAGGAAGAACTGGCGGAAGATGAACACTGCGACCGCGCTGATGGCGAACGGCAGGATCATCCCCAAGTAGGTGTCACCGAGCCCGTAGTCCCGGACCAGCAGCACGTACAGCGGGATGATCAACAGCTGGAACGGGATGGTCTGCACGAGCAGCACGGTGGCGAACGCGACGCCGCGGCCCCGGTAGTGCAGGACGGCCAGCGAGTACCCGGCCAGCAGCCCGAAGAACAGGGTGCTGAAGACGACCGCGGCGGTGAAGATCCCCGAGTTGACCAACGATTGGAGCAGACCGATGCTTCCGTTGATGTCGCTGTAGTTCTTGGTGGTGAGGTTGGCCGGGTCCGGGAAGGCGCCGCCCACGCTGGTGTCGGGCTCCTCCTGGAGCGACCCGACGAGCATGTAATAGAACGGGAAGAGGAAAACGAAGGCGCCGATCGTGAGCGCCACCAGCCGCACGACCGAACGTTGGTGGCGAGGCTGTCGTGGTGCTGGTCTGGCTGTGGCGGCCGGGTCCACCACCACAGCGTCGATGGTGTCTGTCACTTCGTCCCCCTCTCAGTCACCCACTTGGCCAGGAGACTGACGATGGCCACGAAGATCACGAGGAGCACGCCGACCGCTGCCGCGAACCCGGCGTCGCCCTGTTCGATGCCTCGTTGGTACAGCACGAACACCGGTGTCGCGGACGCACCGTTGGGTCCTCCGCCACCGGTGAGCAGGTAGGGCTCGGTGAACAAGTTGGATCCGGTGATGACGGAGATGATGACGATCAGCGTGGTCGCCGGGCGGACGCCGGGCCAGGTCACGTTGCGGAACTTGCCCCAGCGGCCGGCCCCATCGATGCCGGCCGCCTCGTAGAGCTCTTTGGGGACGTTCTGCAGCGCGGCGAGGTAGAGCAGCACGTAGAACCCGAGCTGCTTCCAGGCGACGTACACCGCGATGGTCGGCATCGCCAACCTCTCGTTGATGAGGAACGCCGGGTCGGGGGCCAGCGGGCCGAGGACCCTGTTCACCAGGCCGTTGCTGCTGAACAGCCACAGCCATACCGCGATGGTCGCCACGCTCGCGGTGACGTAGGGCACGAAGTAGGCCGTGCGGAAGAACGTGCGGAACGGGATCGCGGCGTTGAGCGCGACCGCCAGACCGATCGCCACGACCACGGTGAGCGGCACGTTGATGACAAGGAACACGATGACGTTGCCGAAGGACTCGATCACTTGATCGTCGGTCAGCGCGGCCGTGTAGTTGTCGAACCCGACGAACGGCCGGTCGACGTCGGCACCCGGTGCGGCGAAGAAGTACTCGTAGAACGACATCCAGACGGCGAAGCACAGCGGGAACGCGTAGATCCCCACGAAGAAGAGCGCCCACGGCGACACGAACAGGTACCCGGTGAGTTGGCGGCGCCGCGGGTTGCGGCCACCGGTCGGCGCCGGCGTCGCCTCGACGACGCCAGCGTCCGGCCTGGGGATGTTCGCAGTGACGGCCATCTGCTCTGCGCTCAGCTCTCGGCGGCGAGCGTGTTGATCTCCTCGGCGGCTGCGGTCAGCGCCTCCTCAGGATCGCCTTCGCCGAAGATCACCGACTCCGACCAGGCGTCGCGAAGGGTCTGCCAGATCTCGATCGAGTTCGCCACGTTCGGCACTTCGACGGTCCGGTCCGCCTGCTCGGCGAACGCCACGTAGTTGGGGTTGGCCGTGAAGTAGTCGGCGTAGGTGTCCACAAGGTTGGTGCGCATCGGCATCTGACCGGTGGCCTCGAGCAGGGCCCCGTCCTGGGCCTCGCTGGTGGCGAACTTCATCACGTCCCACGCCGTGGCCTGGTTGTCACACGCGGTGAACATGCCGATCGACTTCTCGTCGCTGAACGTCTGGATCTCTTCGGGCGGCGTGCCTGTGGGGGTGGGTACGGGGACGACGCCCCAGTCGACCTTGTCCCCGTACACGGCGACCGCCCACGGCCCCACCGTGGCCATCGCCGACAAGCCGTCGGCGAAGGCGTCCCCCGTGTGCTCCTCTCGGGGCGCGAGCCCTTCGTCGTAGATCGTCCGCCAGAGGTTGGCGACGCCGAAGCCCTCCTCGGTGGTGAAGGTGGCCTCACCATCCTCCACCAGCTGCTTCCCGCTGGCCGCGATGTACATGGGATAGAAGTCGAACCAGTTCTGGAAGAACTGGCTCGTCGGCGCGGGCCAGATCGCCGCTTGGGCGCCGCCGTCGGACACCAGCGTCCGGGACGTGGCGAGGAACTCGTCATAGGTGCTCAGCGGCGGGTTCTCGGGGTCGAGTCCGGCCTCTGTGAACATCTCCTTGTTGTAGAAGATCATCACCGGGTTGGCCTTCCAGGGCATCTGGTAGAGGTTCCCGTCGGGCGAGCGGTACTGCTCGGCCCCCTCGCCGGACCGGTCCGTCACGTAAGCGGCGCTGTCCTCGAAGCCGTCCAACGCCACTAGCCCGCCCGCCTTCTGGAACTGCGGCACCGCCGCTGGGGCGGTGTTGAAGATCAGGCACGGCGCATTCCCGGCAGTGATCGACGCGGCGATCACCGCTTCGCTGGTCTCGCCGGCCGGGATCTCCTGGGCGGAGATCTGCTCGTCGGGGTTGTCGGCGTTCCAGGCGTCCACCATCGCCTCACCCCACGCCTTCTCCTCGGTGTTGTTCGACAACCAGACGTCGATCGACCCGCGGGCGCCCAACGCACCCTCGGCCTCACCGCCACCACCATCGTCACCGGTACCGGGCGCGGTGCTACCACCAGTACCGGGTGCAGTACCACCAGTACCGGTCGCGGTAGTTCCACCACCACCTTCGTCATCGTCGTCGCCGCACGAAGCGGCGATCAACAGGATCACGGTCACCAGCGCTGCGGACTTTGAACGTCTCATCCGTTCCTCCTCCTTGCTCAATCAGTTGCTCGGTTGCCGGACGGCACCAACGTCGAGTCGTCTGCGAGCGCGAGCGTCGAACGCCGCTCGTCACCCGCGCCGCGCCAACGGGGGTGGCGATCGAAGTGATCGTCGAGGCCACATACGTCGAGGAGGTGGCGAGCGCGCCTCGAGGGCGATCGCAGCGTCAACGTCCGCGATCGCAGGGCGAGGAATTCGCGCGCCCGGATGAACAGACGGACTGTCGCCGCGTCCATGAACTCCACCGCGCTCAGGTCGACGACGAGGTCGGCGTCATCGAGCGCGATTGCGCGCGCCATTTGCTCCGACAGGGCGGTGACCGTGGAGGCGTCGTGCTCGCCACGGAGCAGAACGACTCGATCGGCGCCGCGGCCCGCGAACGCCGCGGGAACTACACGAGAGACGTCGCCCGACGAGTATTCGGTCAGAGCCAAGCGCACCCTCCCGGCACCAGTCGCTTCGAATTGCGCGGTACCGGGGTCTCGAGCATCGCTCCCGAGCCGGCGGGTCGCCGGCTCAACACGTCAGGGCGCTTGCCCTGTCATTGTCACCATACACCCATGACCCTGCAGCGGATAGGGGCGCCGAGAGGGCGACGCGCGACTTAGCTGACTCGGCCGCGATCGCGGCATTCCCCGCCACTTTGCTAGCGGATCGACGCCTTCGTCGACGGTCGGCGTCCGTGGTTTGTCGCACTGGCGTCCGACATTGGGCGGGCCGGGTGTGCCGGACTGCGGGTTGGGGCATACTGGTTGTCCCGGGCATGCGTTTGACCTGGTCCCTGCTGAGCGCCTTCCCCGACGTTCGGAGGTGACCATGCGGAGTGCCCTTCACTCAGACCGAGCCGTCCGGTCGCGCGCTTCGGGTCATGCCTGATCGCCGGCTGTTGCGTCTGCTGGCCCGTTTGTCGGCTGATGACGGTCATCCGGCCGGTACGACCCGGCTGTGCGTGGCGTGTGCGGCGGTCACGGAGATGACCGGGGCGGGGATCATGTTGATGGTTGGTGACGGGCCCCGTGGCTCGATCTGCACGACCGACGCGGTGAGCACGTTGATCGAGGACCTGCAGTTCACGCTCGGGGAGGGCCCGTGTGTGGACGCCCACCGCGAGCAACGTCCTGTGGTCGAGCCCGATCTGGCCAACCCCGACGTCGGCCGCTGGGGTTCGTTCACGCCGCCGGTGCTGGCGTCGGGGGCACGAGCGGTGTTCGGATTCCCAGTTTCGGTCGGAGAGGTGCGGGTGGGCGCCCTGAACTTGTATCGCGACCGTCCGGGCCCGCTCACCGACGACCAGCACGCCGACGCGGTCTTGATCGCCGGCATCGCGGCCCGGGCGATCGTCGAGATGCAAGCCGACGCCGAGCCTGGCGTCCTGGGCGCCGCACTGGAGGTGGGCACGAACTTCCAGTTCGTTGTCCACCAAGCGGCCGGGATGGTCGCCGTTCAACTCGGTATCGACGTCGCCGAGGCGACACTGCGACTCCGCGCTCACGCCTTCAGCACCGATCGCCTCGTCGCCGACGTGGCCCGGGACGTCGTCGCCCGCCGGCTGCGGTTCGACCCCTCCGACGGCGAACCCGCCAACTCGTAACGGGCACGCTTCCCGCCACGGTCGGTCCCGTGGTTGGATCGGTCGGGCTCCGCGGCGGGTCTGGTCGTCAGCGGGGTAGGGCGAGGATCATCAGCGTCGACCACGTCAGGTGGGTCACCATGGGGGCGAAGACTCCGCGGGTCGCCAAGCGTTCGAGGCTGAACAGGGCGCCGATCACGGCGGCGGCGATGACGAGAGCGACGTTGCCGGTGGCTGCGGTGACGACGGCGTACAGGATGGTCGTGGCGACGGCGGGACGGTGCCGCTCGAGGGTGGCATGGAGCGCGCCGCGAAAGAACAGTTCCTCGCCCGCGCCGTTGACGAGCGCGACGAACAGCACGAGGGCGGTTGGTCCGGCATCGGCGGTGGACAGCACGCCGTCGAGGGCGGGGCCGACGACGGGCAGATGGCGGGCGACCAGGTACGCGGCGAGGAACGCTCCGAATGCTGCTCCGCCGGCCATGACGGGTCCGACGAACGTGCGCCACGCGATGCGGTGGTTGGGTTGGAACGGGATCGGTCCGGAGGCGAACGATCCGACTGTCCACGTGGCCGCGACCAGCAGGCCGAAGACGGTGAACCACGCCGAGCCGTCGGGCACGCGCAAGGTGGCTGCCAGTAGTGCCGTCCCGACCACGATCGCGACCCCGGTGACAACGCGGCGTCGTCGGCGCGCTGCCGGCGCGTCGAAGGTCGGTGGTTCGGTGGCGGGGACCAGGAGGTCAGGGATGCGCACGGACCTCGGCGGCCGCCCGACGCTCCACTCTTGCCGCCAAGGCCTTGGCCGCGGCTTCGGCGAACGTCATCGGCGTGTGGCCCAGCAACTCGTCGAGCCGGCGGTCGCGCACCACGACCTCGTTCGTCATCGAGTCGACCAGAGCCCGGGCCGTGGTCAGGTCGACGTCGGTGATGAGCCGCAACCAGTGCGACGACAGTCTGGGCGTCAGCAGCGGCACGGGAGCGATGACACGGTGGCGGTCCATGACCCGGCTGGTGATCACCATCATGTCGCGGTAGGTGAGGGCCTCAGGTCCGCCGATGTCGTAGACCTCGCCGATCGCGTCCGGTCGCCCGAGGACGCCCACGAGGTCGATCACGGCGTCGGCGAGGGCGATCGGCTGTGTCTTGGTCTGGACCCAGCGCGGCGTGATCATGACTGGGAGCCGCTCGACGAGTTGGCGCAGGATCTCCCAGCTGATGCTCCCGTCACCGATGACGATGCCGGCTCGCAAGGCGGTCGTCGGGGCTCCGTCGCGGAGGATCGATTCCACCTCGCGCCGGCTCTGCAGGTGCTCGGAGAGGTCATCGCGATCGTCACCGAGACCGCCGAGGTAGACCACCTGGCTCAGCCCGGCACCGGTCGCCGCGGCGGCAAAGGCGCTCGCACCCTCCCGGTCCCTGACCGCGAAGTCTTCGACAGCCAGGGAGTGCACGAGGTAGTAGGCAGCCTCCTGGCCGTCCAGCGCCTGGCGCAAGCTCTGCGCATCGCCGATGTCGGCGTGCACCGCTCGTCCGGCGCCGCTGTAGTCGTCGGGATGGCGCGTCAGCGCCGTCACCTCGTGGCCGTCATCCCGCAGCGCCTCGGCGACGGCGGCACCGATGAACCCGGTCGCCCCCGTGACGGCGATCCTCATCGCGCGCCGCCACAGCCCGGGGTCGGCGGACGACGTCTGGACACGGCGCATCACGTACCCAATCGGGTCGGGGCGGGAACCCCGACGAGAGGCACTCGACGAGCGCGTGGCAGCCGTTGCTCGTGGCGCCGGTGACTTCCTCTTCCCACCGCTTGCACGCCCGGCGCGGCCGTGGTCGAGCCGTGGTTGACGCCGTCGGGTAGAGGGTACGGGGGGGCAAGTCATGACAGCGGTTGAAGGAGGTCGCATGACTGTTCAACACGACCACAGCGGTGCGACCCGGGGTGCGTCCGATCAATCCACTGCCGGCCGGGTGGCCGAGACGGCGATGAGCGAAGTGTCGAACGTGGCCTCGACCGCCACCGGGGGAGCCCGCGATGTGGCGAGTGAGGCTGGTGCGCAGGCCAAGGCGGTGGCGGGTGAGGCCAAGCAGCAGCTCGACCGGCTGATCAGCCAGGGACGCGACGAGGTCCGCGAGCAGGCCGAGCAGCGCAGCTCGCAAGCGGCGGGACAGCTCCGCACGCTGTCTGAGCAGGTCAGTGCCCTCGTCGCGGGCCGGCCCGAGGAGGCGGGGCCGCTGGTGGGGTACGCGAGCGATCTGCAGGGCCAGCTCCGCCGGCTCGCGTCCCGGGTGGAGCAGGGTGGAGCGCAGGGCGTGATGGACGACGTCACCCGGTTCGCCCGGCGCCGCCCGGGTGCGTTTCTCGTCGGCGCGGCCGGCGTCGGCTTTCTCGTCGGCCGGCTGGTGCGGGCAGGTGTGGCGAACCAGCGGGAGAACGACCCGTCGACCGGCGAGGCGCTGCCGACTCCGCCGAACGGCCCGGCGTTCGAGGAGTCGAGCTTGCCACCGCCGGTGGGCTCCGCCGGGGCGGCGCGATGAGCAGCACCCCAACGTCCGACCGGATGAACGCCGGGAGTGGCTACGACCCGGCAACGGAGCCGAGGCGGCCGGAGGCGTCGCTCGGCGAGCTGGTGGCGGAGATGACCTCGGACCTCAGCACCCTGTTCCGCAAGGAGATCGATCTCGCCAAGACCGAGGCCCACGAGGAGCTCAAACAGGCCGGCAAGGCCGGCGGGATGCTCGGCGGCGCGGCGGTCGCCGGCTGGTTGGCGCTGTTGCTGTTGTCCCTCGCGCTGGCCTGGTTGCTCGACGAGGTGATGCACATCGCCTTGGCCTTGGCCATTGTCGGCGTGGTGTGGGGGGTGGCGGCCTTCGTCCTTCAGCGCACGGGCCGGGCGGCGCTTGGCCGGGTGCGGGGACTACCGACGACGAGAGACACCCTCAAGGAGGACGTGGAATGGGCCAAAGCGCAGAAGAGCTGAGGCGGGAGATCGAAGACACCCGCGGAGATCTCGGGCAGACGCTCGACGCCATCGGGGACCGGGTCAGCCCGGGCCGGATCGTGGAGCGACGCAAGAACCGGGTGATGAACGGGTTGACGAGCGTTCGCGATCGGGTCATGGGCACGGCGTCAGACACTGGCCACGCCGTCGGGGACACCGCAACTGGCGCGGTCGACACGCTCAAAGGGACGCCGGACGCGGTGATGAAGCAGACCCAGGGCAGTCCGCTCGTCGCCGGGGCGCTCGCGTTCGGTGTCGGGGTCCTGGTGGCCTCCGTCTTTCCGCCGAGCGCCAAGGAGCAAGAGGTCGCCGACCAACTGAAGGAGAAGGCGCAGCCGTTGGCGGACGACCTGAAGCAGACCGGCCAAGAGATTGCCGAGCAGCTGAAGGAACCGGCGCGAGAAGCCGTCGAGAGTGTCAAACAGGCGGCGACGGAGGGCCAGCAGGCCGTCACCGACACCGCCAAGGGCGCCGCCGACTCGACCCGCGACGCGGCGCGCGACGGGACCGAGACCGTCCGCTGCCGAGGGCACGAGTGACCGCGACCAGCACACCTCCTGAGCGAAACGGCAGCGGCGGTTGAGGACGGGCGTGGCCGGGACGCCGAGGCGCCCCGAGTGGGCGCCTCAGGTGAGCGCGGTCGGGGAGCAAGGCGAGTCGCATGGGTAGCTCAGCGAGCTTGTCCAGCGTTCGTTCGAGCCTGTGGTTCATTCCGGTGTTGTGTGTGCTGGCCGGCGTGCTCGTGTCGATTGGCACGATCGCGGTGGATCGGGCCGCGGGATTCGAGCTCATTCCGCGCTGGTTGACCGGAGGACCGGATGCGGCGATGGGCATCCTGACGACCATCGCGGTGTCGATGGTGTCGTTGGCCACGTTGGTGCTGACCATCACGATGGTCGTGGTGCAGTTGGCGATGGGCCAGTTCTCCCCGCGGATCGTGCAGACGTTCCTGCGGGACAAGCCCAGCCAGTTGGCGATCGGGCTGTTCGTGGCGACGTTCGCGCATGCCATGTTGGCGATGCGGGAGGTGCAGTTCGACGGGGAGGGCCAGGTTCCGGGGATCGCCATCGCCGTCGGGTATGTGCTCGTCTTGACCAGCATCGCCATGTTGGTGATGTACGTCCATCACATCGGCCGGTCGCTGCGAGTTTCGGCATTGATCGAGTTGGTCGGGAACGACACCCGCCGCCTGCTCGACGAGGTCTACCCCGACATCCTGGCCGCTCGAGAGCCTGACCAGCACGAGATCGTCGCGCCCCGCTCGGGCGTGTTGATCTCAGTCGACCGGCAGCGTCTCGTCGACATCGCGACGGCGGCGGATTGCGTCCTGCACGTGGTGCCGGCCGTCGGTGGCTTCGTGCCGGCCGGGGCGGCGCTGATCCGAGTCGAGGGCGACCCGCATGACCTGGATCGGGACGGCGCGACAGCGGCGCTGCAGTCGGGTCTGGAACGCACACTCGACGAGGACGTGGCCTACGGGTTCAGGATGCTCGTCGACATGGGCGAGCGCTCCCTGTCCGAGTCCGCCTTCCTCGACCCGACGACCGCCGTGCAGTGCATCGACCGGCTCCACGACGGGCTACGACAGTTGGCTGGACGCCGCCTCCCCGACGGCCGCCTGCATGATGCCGACGGCCGCCTGCGGGTGACAGTTCCAGCGATGAGCTGGGACGCCTACGTCCACCTCGCCTTCGATGAGATCCGCCTCGCCGGGGGCAGCTCCCCCCAGGTCAGCCGCCGACTGATCGCAGCACTTGACGACCTCCTCGAGATCGCACCGGCGGAGCGACGACCGGTGCTCGCCGAACAACTCCGACTTCTCACCGACGCGGTCCGAAACACCGATCGCGGCGCCGAGGATCGTGAGATGGCCACCCAACCCGACAGCCAAGGGATCGGAGTGGCCATCAACGGCGCCGCCGCCCGCCAATCCCTCACACACCGCGTCGCGGACGCTGGGGAAGACGGCGTGGGACTCATCGCCGACCGACTCTTGGAACCGCCCCGGCCGGTCACTCGACGCCGTTGACCGAGGCGCGTCCGCGCAGGAGCCGGCTGCTCTGGTCAGTCGTCCCGCGGCTGCGGGCCGAACGGGTTCACGATGAGACCTTCGGGCCTCCCTGCCGTTGGAGATTGGCGTGCTCGACGAGGGCGTCGATCTCTGCCGTTCGGCTGGCGTACCGCTCGAAGATGCGCCTGCTGTTAGCGACACGGTTGCGCTCTCGTACGTGGGGGGCGAAGATCATCGTTCCGCCGTCCATGGCGTAGTGCCCCGCTGCGCCTTTGAGCGGCACGAAGCTGTAGCCCACCCGGTACCCCTTGGTCCACGCGCGCAGGCACAGTTCGCTCTCGAAGCAGATGCCGGGATCACCGGGGGCTGAGAAGCTGTGGTCCCAGCCGCCCAGCTCTTGATAACTGGTGCGACGGACGAAATAGGGCCCGATGTTCACATGGTGCACGTAGCGAAATTCGCTCCGACCCCAGAACGGCACGGCCACCGCCGGATCGGGGTCGAAACTCTCGAACCCCATGAATCCACCGATGATCGCCAGCGCGGGATCGGCCGAGAAGTGGTCGAGGGCGGTCTGGACCCAGGTGGGCTCGTCGGGGATGACGTCGTCATCCTGCACAAGGCACACGATCTCGGAGCGGGCCCAGCTGATCGCTCGGTCGGTGACTCGAATCTCATGGAGGTCGTTTGAGTGGATGAGGAAGTCGTTCGGTCGGTCGAGGTGTCCCAACCACCGGTCGCGGGAGCCGTCGACGGACCCGTCGTCGCACACGATGAGCTCGTGCGCGCCGGCGGCTCGCAGACCGTCGACGATCTGATCGATGTTGGAGACCCGGTTGAACGAGTGGACGATGAAGGCCAGCCTCGGTCGTTCTTGGTAGACGAAGCCCGATGCTCGACGCGCCGCCTTGGCTGCCCGGACCCGCTCGACCACCTCGGGTTCGACGGGCTCAGGTGAGGCGTCCATGGGTGTTGACATGGGGAAGATCGGGAGCGTTCAGCAGTACGGTCCGGGCGAGGCTCGAGCCGTTGTGGACAAGATCGTCGCATCGGCTGAGTAGGAGGTACTCGAGGACGGCCTCCTCGCCGTTGCGGGCGGCCAGATCGCGATCGCCGGCAATGTATGCAGGCATCAGCCAACCGGTGGGGCCGTGCCCAGCCGCGTCGCCGCCCCGGTGGCGCACGCTGTCGTAGGCGATCACACGTCCGGGGAACTCGCCGCGAAGGAATGCCACGGAGGATTCGTCGTCGGACGCCACGAAGACCTTGGCGGTCGGGGTCACGTCGAGCCGCCGCTGAATCTCGACCACGTACCGGTCGAGAAGAAGTGAGTTCTGCCGGTGCGGCCGCACCTCATGACTCGAGACAGCATCGGTCCCCCGGACGTGGACGCCGATGACGTGATGGCCGGCCATGTACTTGGCGCCGAACCGCAGCACCTCGCGCTTGATGTGCGGTCGAGGACGGACGTATCGGTCGAGCACCTGCTTCGCTTGTCTGCGGACGAGTTCGTCGGGATCGTCCCACTCGTACGGGATCGCGAGTGCGGCTCCGCTCAGCTCGGCGTGATCGCCGAAGTGACACGAGACGAACGAACCGCCTCGCGTCGCATATCCGAGCTCGAACGCGGAGGGCGGCTCCACCGCGATCCGTGCCCGCAGTTCCGCAGGAACTCGGTCGGCGGGATGCGTAGGGATCAGGGGCTCGAAGTAGTACTCCCACACCGTGCTCCGGCCGCGATGCCCGTTAGGCGTCCAGTAGCAGGTTCGCGAGCGGAAATCGACGACCGGTACGCGCCCTTCGGCCAGCGCCCACGGGATGTTGGCGATCACCTGCTGGAGCAGCGAGAAGAGCCCGACGTCTCGCTCGGAGATGACGTGCAGACGGCCCGGCGCAGGTCTCAACGTCCGGCTGCGGGGACGGGCCGCCTACCGCGGCTCCTCATGAGACGAACTCCTCTGACACCGGTCCGGTGAGCATTGGCGAGGGGACTGACCCGCCGAGCCGGCGGGCATGGCACACACGGTCGGCGATCCACCGGTACGTGGGTTGCAGTCCCTGACGGATCGTGGTCGACGGCTCCCAGCCGAGCACGGCGCGCAGCCTCCGGTTGTCCGAGTTGCGGCCGCGTACGCCTTGCGGGCCGTTGACATGGCGGAGCGTGATGCCCGGCTTGCCGGACACCTCGATGACCGCTCGGGCGAGCTCGTTGATCGTCATGACCTCCTCGGTGCCGAGGTTCAGCGGTTCCTGGTGGTCGGATCGCATCAGCCGGTGGATCCCCTCCACGCAGTCGTCCACGTAGCAGAACGATCTCGTTTGCTCGCCGTCGCCCCAAATCTCGATTTCGCCACCCGGCTCCACCGCCGCCACCTTGCGGCACAGCGCAGCCGGCACCTTCTCCCGACCGCCGTCGTACGTGCCACGCGGGCCGTAGATGTTGTGGAAGCGGACGATACGAGTCGGCAAACCAAACTCGGCCGTGTAATACAGGCAGAGGCGCTCGCCCATCAGCTTCTCCCACCCGTAGGCGTCCTGCGGGTTGGCGGGATAGGCATCCTCCTCGGCCAACGCGATGTCGCCCGCCTCGGACTGCAAGTGCTCGGGGTAGACGCACGCCGAGGAGCTATAGAGGTACCGCCGCACTCCGTTGCCACGGGCCGCCTCGAGCGTGTTGATGTCGATTAGCGCATTGTTCCGCAGGATCGTGCCGTGGTGCCCGGAGATGAACCCCATGCCTCCCATGTCGGCGGCCAGCGCGTACACCTCGTCAATGCCAGCCGTCGCCCGGAGGCACTCGTCGCGGCTGCGGAGGTCACGCAGCTCGAACTCGTCCGAATCAGATTCGGTGAACTCCGGTGGGTGGACGTCGACTCCGCGCACCCAGTAGCCATTTCGCTTGAGGTAGCTGACGAGGTGGTGACCGATGAACCCGCCGGCTCCGGTCACCAACACCCGCGTGCGCGTCGTCACGCCCGCCTCCGTCCGTGCCGTCGGGCACTCAGGCCGGTGAGGCGAACGAGGGATTGTGCGCCGCCGCGACCGACGCTCTCGCCGGCCCGGGAGGTACCCGACGGCTGATCGTCGGACCAAACGCGTACGGCTCGTGCCGTCGACGGCGTCCGGTGCCGGCGGATCATGCCCCCACAAGCGACGACGTCGGCCTTGGCTCGGTAGCGCTGCTTCTTACGTGGGAGGCGTGTAGCGGTCTGGCGCACAGCGTCACTCGTCACTGGCGCGGCGGCGGCGCATCCCCGGCTCGGACCAGGCGCAGGGCAGGTGATGTGAAGACGCTGCACCCGCCGGTACCGACACGGACGCCGACGATGAGGACGATTCCATCGAGAACGTGCCACCGAGATCGCCGCGGCGATGACGAGAGAGATGGCGAGAATCCAAAGCAGCGTGGCCACGAGGCCTCCTGAAGTCACCGATCGCACCGTTGCGACCTCGTTCCAGGTAGCCACCTCTCCGGGCGGTTGTGTACCCCCCTAAGGGTGACTACCGTCGGCCATGTGAACGCCGCAGCCCGGCCGATTCGCGTGGCGCTCGTCGACGACTACGACGTCGTCGTCATCGGTCTGGCGCACCTGTTCGATCCGTACCGGGACCGCATCGTCATCGCCGAGCTCGACACCAACCGGCCCGTCGTCGACGAGGTCGATGTCGTCCTGTACGACTCCTTCGCCCAGCCCGAGGCTGATCACGACGACCTCGCGGTCCTCGTCGACAACCCCCACGCCCGTCACGTCGTCGTCTACACGTGGAACTTCCACCCGGCGCTCATCGAGAGCGCCCTCGCCAAGGGCGCCAGCGGATACCTGTCCAAGACACTCCCCGCCCGCGACCTCGTGACGGCGATCGAGTCGATCGCAGACGGTGAGGTCATCCTCAGCGACGCGCCCAGACGCTCCCGATCGCCGGCCGGACTCGACTGGCCGGGACGCAGCGAGGGCCTCACCGACCGCGAAGCCGAGGTCCTCGCCCTCATCACCCAAGGCAAGACCAACGTCGAGATCGCAGCGGTGATGTACCTCAGCGTCAACACCATCAAGTCCTACATCCGCTCGGCGTACCACAAGATCGGCGTGACGACGCGACCCCACGCCATTCTGTGGGGCATCAAGCACGGCTTTCAGCCGGACTACCACCGCATCGACCACTGGCGCGGCGGGCCCTGAGGTGCGCGCGTTCGTGCTGTCGGCTGCGTCCGGGAGACCGGCTCGTAGGTGTGTCTCTCGGCGCTGCCGCTCCGCGCTCACGCCTTCAGCACCGATCGCCTCGTCGCCGACGTGGGCCGGGACGTCGTCGCCCGCCGGCTGTGGCTCGACCCGTCCGACGGCGAGCCCACCAGCTCGTAACGGGCACGCTTCCCGCCACGGTCGGTCCCGTGGTTAGATCGGAGTGTCGGCGCCACCAGCGACCACGGGGCACGGGGCGGCCGGCGACGGGAGGTCGAACATGACACGAGAGACGGTCTTAGCCCGCACGATGGTCGAGCTCGCCGACAACCTGGTCGACGACTTCGACGTCGTCGAACTGCTCACCACGCTGGCCGATCGCTGCGTCGAGGTGCTCGACGTCGATGCCGCCGGCATCATGCTCGTGGGACCCAACGGTGAACTCCACCTGATGGCCTCCTCGAGCGAGACGATGCGGCTCGTCGAGCTGTTCGAACTGCAATCCCGGCAGGGACCCTGCCAGGACTGTTTCCGCACCGGCCGACCGGTCGTCAACCGGGACCTCACCAGCGACGACCTGCGCTGGCCCCGCTTCGCCGCCGTCGCGGTCAGCGAAGGATTCCGCGCCGCCGACGCGCTCCCGATGCGGCTGCGCACCACCACCATCGGCGCCCTCAATCTGTTCCGCTCCACCACCGGCTCCCTCAACGACGACGACGTCACCGCCGCCCAAGCGCTCGCCGACATCGCCACCATCGCGATCGTCCAACACCGCGCCGCGATCGACGCCCAAGTCCTCAACCAACAGCTCACCGAGGCGCTCACCAGCCGCATCGTCATCGAACAAGCCAAAGGAATGGTCGGCGAACGACGCCACCTGCCCATGGACGAGGCCTTCACCGTGCTCCGCCACCACGCCCGCCGCAACAACCTGCGCCTCGCCGACGTCGCCCGCCGCATCGTCGACAGCACCATCGACCCCGACACCCTCGACCTTCCACCCCACTGACCACCCGACCAGCGGGCGCGCGCCCAGCGGGCGCGCAGGCGGGGGTCAGGTCGGTACACCGAGTCGATCGTCCGGGAGCGCATCATGGGTGACGCTCTGGCCCTGCTCGTCGATGATTCCGTCGATCGGGGTGCGAGGAACGATGGACGGTGTAGTGTGACGCCCGACACGGCGACGCCCGTCGTGTCCGGGAACTGCCGCTCGAGGCAGCTTCGCTGAGCGTTGCTCGAGACCCTGGTAGCGCGTCATTGACGGCCGGGCGACCAGGAGACTCATGTCGACAGCGATCATCACCGAGGGATCCGCCGACCCGTCGTGGCGGCTTTCTCCTTCGAAGCTGTCCGTGGTGGGCGCGGTGACGAGGCGTCTCGTGCCCTACTTGATCGAGGCGACACTCATCCCCACCCTGCTGTTCTACGGCTTCTTGATCACCTTGGACTTGTGGTGGGGGATCGTCGCCGCGCTGGGGTGGTGCTACGCCGCCCTGGCTCGTCGGCTCATCGGCCGCCGGCCGATCCCCGGTCTGTTGGTGCTGGGTTGTCTCGGAATCACCGTGCGGACGGTCATCTATTTGTTGAGCGGGAACGCGTTCGTGTACTTCGCGCAACCGATCCTGCGCACGCTCGCCACTGCGGCGACGTTCGGCATCTCGGTCGTGATCGGGCGGCCGCTCATCGCCCGGTTCGCCAGCGACTTCTGCCCGCTCACCGCCGACGTTCGGGAGAGGCCGGCGATCGAGCGTCTCTTTCGGCGGCTCACCTATCTGTGGGCCGGGGTCAACGCAACTGCCGCGGCAGTCAGCCTGACGCTCCTCTTGACGGTGCCGACGGCCGTGTTCGTCGGCACGGCGACGGTCGCCGCTTGGGCCATCACCTGTACCGGAGTCATCCTCACGGTGTCGGACTCGGTTCGCACCGCTCGCTCCGAAGGACTCGCGACAGCGATCGAACCGAACGGCTCCTTACGCGCGTACGTCGCCCAACGGGCCTGACCTCGGCCGCGGCGATGGGACCGTCGGCGCGCCGCGACGCGAATCGCTCGTTTCCTCTCGACACAAGGTTTACCGATCGGATGAGGAGCAGCAGATGGCCGACAAGTCGCCACGCCAGCACCAGTCGAAGAAGTCGGGCAAGAGCCTGAAGGAAAAGCGGGGGGAGAAGAAGGCGAAGCAGGCCAAGAAGCGAGGGGTGTTGTGACGGGCGATCGAACGGTCGTCGATTCCGAGGCCGATGACCAGCTCGTGATGTTGCGCACGATCGGTGACGGCGACTCCGCTGCCGGCCAGCTCGACAGCGCGGCACTCGCGCGGCGCCTCGGCTGGACAGCCGCCCGGACGGCGGCAGTGCTCGGTACCGCCAAGAGCAGCCTGCTCATCTGGGGCATCCGCGTTGGCGGCGCGCCCGCGCCGGTCTTCGAGGAGATCGAGTTGACCGTGCAAGGCCGCCGCCTCCTCACCGCCACCGACGGCCGACATCGCCGGTAGAGTGCTTGAACACTCTTGGACGAGTCGCCTCGCTTGGGCAGGACGGCCGAAGTTGCTGTCGCCCCGTGCAGGCTCGACGCCTCTTCCGAGCCGCCAGGTCGAGGAGGCCGGATGCCTATTCCTTGGTTCCGACTTTTTGTCGGGATCGATCGAGGGCGGCTGCAGTGCGGAAGGATCCCGTCTCCTCGCCTGCTTGTGCACAACGAGCTAGTCGACACCTGGCGATGACGGGCCGCCGCCGGTTGCGCTACGGCATCGTCAGCGCATGGCAGGCCGAAGACACGGCCCCGGCGCGCTTCGCCACCGCCCTTGCCGATTCGCTGGGCGGCCGGAACGACATCGCGCGAATCGCGTCCTCGACGCCCGCACCGCTCGATGCGCATCCGAGCCTCTCGATGGCGTCGCCCCGTTCCCTCGCAACGATGGCGAGCGAGTTGAACGGGTGCGACCTCGCGATCATCCACCACGGCATCGACGAGCTCTCGAGCGGTGACGGTGCGACAGTCCTCAGCTCCCGCCTGATCGAAGTCATCGACCTCGTGCACGTTCCCACGATCGTCGTGCTCCACCACGTGCCGGCCGACCCGACCGACGATCAACGCAGCATGCTCGCTCACGCGGGTCGGTCGGCCGACGCTGTCGTCGTCACCACCGCGCCGGCCGGTATCAGGTTGACCAGCGTCTACGACGTCGACCCGACCGCGCTGTGGCTGATTCGATGCAATACGCGACAACGTCAAGGCGTCTCGCCGGAATCGCGACGAGCAGTCGTGGTCACGTGGGGGGTCGTCGGTCCGGGTAGCGGCATCGAGTGGATGATCGATGCGATGGAGCACTTGTCGGCCCTCGACGTTCGATACGTGGTCGCGGGTCCGTCACCGGACGACATGGCTGACGACGAAGCTGAGAGCTACCGCGACACGCTCGTCCGGCGATGCTGGAGTCACCGCGTCCCCGCGTACGTCTCGCTCGGGGACGACGCCGACCAGACAGCGATGGGGGAGACGTTGCGCAGCGCTGTCGCTGTGGTCATGCCACAGGACACCGCCGTGAACTACATGGACGGCCTGCTCGAGGAACTCGTTGCGGCGGAGGTCCCCATCGTGGCCACCGAGGATGCAGTGGTGTCGGCGGGTCTGCCCGCTGACGCCGTGGTGCTCGTTCCGCCGCAGGATCCCAGTGCGCTCGCCGACGCCGTTCTGCGCCTCATGATCGATCCGCATCTCGCCGAGTCGATCGTGCACCGTGCGGCGCGCATGTCGCAACCGGCCACGCCGGGAGGTATGGCGGGTCGCTTCGCTCGCGTGACCCATGCTGCGATGCGTTCGTCCTTGACCACCAGTCCGATATCCGCGTCCAGTTGATCCGAGGAGCAAGCGACGATGATGAAGAAAAAGCCACGGAAGGTGACGCCGGACCCGTATCGGACGACGGCCTCACCGGACGACCTCAACCCAACCGATCGGATCGCGTTCGACATCATGGCGGGGCGTCCAGACCTCCTGCCTTCGATCGAGCGGATCATGACGGCTGGGCTCGACAGTGATGCCACGTATCGCGCGATCAGCCTGTTCCGTGAGTCTCTGGAGAGCGGCAGCGATCCGAACCGCGACCCGCGAGTCGCGATCGTCAATGGCACGTTGCCTCCAACCGCGCTCGGGTGAACTGAGAACCATCACATTGGTCGCGATGATGCGGAACACCCAAGTGAAGCGCAGCGAGGATCACGGGCGCGATGGTCGTACCGTCTGGTGCGGCAGATCAGTTCGATCTGCCGAGAAAGACAAAGTTGGTTCCTTGTGCAAGGCAAAGTGAAGTTCTTCGATCAGAACCGTGGATTCGGTTTCATCTCCCGGGAGGACGGCGAGGACGTGTTCGTGCACGTGTCCAATCTCCAGTCCGCCGGCGCCTCGCTGGCGGAGGGTCAGACGGTTGAGTTCGAGGTCGGCCCCGGTCGCAAGAGCGAGGAAGCCAAGAACGTCCGGGCCGTCTGAGCCGATCGCCCTGGAGGAGCTGCCGGATCCGTCTCGTCGGCCCGTCGGCTCCTCCGGGCCGGGCTCGACTGCCGTGACATCCCACTCTGCCCGACGCCTGTTCTGACCTGCTCGATCGAGGTGATCCTGGCGATCAGTCGTCGCGGGAGTGCACGCGAGCGGTAGGGTGATCATGCCGTTGTACTGCCGTTGCTCCAGTCCTTGGTGACACACCGTCGGGCGACCAGGGAGGCACCCGTGCAGAACGATCCGGCCGAGGCTGCCAGTGATTTTCTGGCGGTGTGGAAGATCACCGATGGACGACGCTCACTATCGGTGTCGGGGGAATTGGACCTCGCAACCGCGCCGCTGTTGGAGTCGGCGCTCGAGGGTGAGATCGAGTCCGGCAGGGACGTCACCTTCGACGTCACTGGTCTCCGGTTCATGGACGCGGCCGGCCTTGGAGTGTTCGTGAGGGCACGGCGGTCCATCGGGCGTCATGGCCGCGTCCTGTTACGTGATCCCGGTCCGATCGTGCGGCGGGTGCTCTCGCTCACGGGCCTCGACGGCGCCGCGGGCTTCCATCAGTCACCGGCTCTGAGTTGACCTGACACTGCGGTACCGGGCACTCGCCGGCGAGCGGGCGACGACCACGTCGCTCCAGTCGGTACAGTGCCCAGCCCGCCCGTGAGGAAGGACCGGTCAGCCCGATGGGCAACAAGCCACGGCGGCGGCCGTCCGAGAGGCGTCCTCTGAAGACACGGCGGCTCGTCCTGCCGGCGGTGCTCACAGGAACTGCCGTTGCGGTCGCGATCTACGAACGACACGTCCTGTCACAGCTCGACGGCACGGCGGATCCGGAGGTCGACGACGACTTCGCGTTCCCGGCCCAGCACGTGCATGCCGTCGTCATGGCTGATGGCGGCCACCTCCACGTCGAGGAGTGCGGATCTGGGCGGCCGGTCGTCCTCCTGCACGGTCACGGTGCCAACCTCCGGATCTTCGCCCCGTTGGCGACCCGGTTGGCCGCCGGCGGGCGGCACGTCGTCGCCGTGGACCACCGTGGATTCGGGCTCTCGTCGGCGGTGCCGCCGTCGTTCGGGTTCCACGGACTGGTCGATGACCTCGCCACCCTCCTGGAAGTGCTCGACCTTCGGGACGCCGTCGTCGTCGGACACTCGATGGGCGGCGCCGTGGCACTCGGGCTCGCCGTCGAGCGCCCGGAACTCGTCGCCCGGCGCGTCGGGGCGGTGGTGTTGATCAACAGTTCGGCACGGGGTCCGGCCGACCGTCCGCTACCTCGAGCAAAGGCCGCGGCGCTGGACTGGAGCCTCACGGAGCGGGTCGGGCGCCATGGACGCCACGGACTCGTGCTGACCCGCGCGAACTTCGGCGTCGACGCCCGACGCAGAGATGTCGAGGCCGCGCGGGCGATCGGGCTCGCCAGCCCGGCGGCACGTCGACAAGGACTCACCCGCCGCCTGCTCGGCATCGACTTCAGTGACCGCCTCGGGGAGGTGCGCGTCCCGGTCCTCGTCGTGGCGGGTGCCAACGACCGCGTGGTCCCGGCGAGCGAGTCAGAACGGATCGTCGACTCGCTGCCCGACGCTCGGCTGGAGGTGTTCAGTGGCGCCGGCCACATGGTGCCGATCGAGCGCAGCGCCCAGGTGGCCGAGATGATCCTCCAACTCGCACCGACGCGGGGCGCCCCTAGGGCGTCGTCGGGTGCGTGACCAGGCGACGCCTGATCGCCTCCGGCGTCGGTGAGTGGACGTCAGTCGCCCACGACAGTCGTTCGAAGACGGCGATGAGCCGGGCCGAGGTGTCCCACTGGCCGCGCAACAGGCCGTGGCGAGCGGAGCGCGGGAAGGCGTGGTGTCCGTTGTGCCATGACTCGCCCATGGTGACGATCGCGAGGGCACCGATGTTGCTGCTGCGGTCCTTCGACGCAAACGGGCGTCGACCGAACATGTGGCAGAGCGAGTTGACGCTCCACGTCGCGTGATGCAGCACGAAGACCCGGACGAGACCGGCCCACAGCAGCGCGCTGATCGCAGCGCCCACACTTCCACCGAGCAACCAGCCGACTCCGAAGGGGAGGGCGAGGGACAGCACGCACCACATCGGGAACGTCGCGTTGACCACCACGATGTCACGATCAGCCAGCAGGTCCGCGGCGTGACGACGCAACGAGGCGCCGCGGGCGGTGAACATCCAGCCCACGTGGGCGTGCCACAGACCCTTCAGCTGACCGCCCGGGCCCCCGCCGTGGTGCTGCGGAGAGTGCGGATCCGCGGCCGAGTCGGCGAAGACATGGTGCTGACGGTGATTGGCCACCCAACTGATCGGCCCTCCCTCGAAGGCCATCGACCCCAGCGCGACGAGGGCGAATTTCAGCGGCCGGCAGGCTTTGAACGCCTTGTGGGCGAGAAGGCGATGGAAGCCGATCGTCACGCCGTGACCGACGAGCCCGTACAGGACCACCGCCAACAGCACGTCACGAAGCTCGAGCCCGTCGCCCCAGAAGCGGATCACGCCGAGCACGAGGGCGACGAACGGAATCCCAACGATCAGGAGGGTGATCGTGCGCGCCTTGCCGTCCGGTCGCCCCTCGTCCTCCTCGACCGGAGGCGGCGTCGATGAGGCTGAAGAGATCTGGTCCAGCGACATCATGGCTCCTTCGCGACAGATCTGCGCGTCCCGGCGGGACGAACGCCCGACCAGGGTCTGGAGCCGGCGTCATCGCGCCGATGTCACGACGCGAGGCGCTCGTCAACCTACCTGATCAGTCAGCGCCTCCGCGCGGCGCGCCGGCGTCGGCGAAGAGACCCACCCATCCGCCGTCGACGAAACTGTGACCGGAGCGGGCGGATGTCGGTACCGAGCGGTCTCAGTTCACCGTCAGCTCGCGTACCGGGCCGTCTCACCGCGGTCGACCGTCACTGGCGTGGGCGGCCGATGGAGGGCGAGGCGGGCGGGGGTGGACGTGAGCTGTGCCTTGGTGACGAAGGCGCGGCGGGCGTCGGCGAAGCCGTTGCGATCGTCGAAGATGTCCCGACTCATCTCGGCGAGTTCTTCGACGCGGTATGCCTCGAGGGGCTTCCGGCGCTCGGCGGCCGCACGGGCCGCACGCTTCTGCTCGAGCAGTCGCTCGTACTGGTCGCGACCGGCGAGGTGGGCGGCGTGGTCGAGCACCCACTCCTCGAAGTCGACGGGCGAGCCCGGTCGCACCTTGTCGACGAGGCCGATCCGCCCGGCGTGCGACGCGCTGATCGGCAGGCACTGTTGGGTGAGTCTCGCCGCCTCGATGTCACCGACCCGACGGGGCAACACGTACGTCCAGTACTCCGAGCCGTACAAGCCCATCGTCTTGTAGTGGGGGTTGAGGACGACACCGTCACGGACGATCACCCGGTCGGCGCCGAGGGCGAGCATCACGCCTCCCGCTCCGGCGTTGCCGCTCACGGACGTCACGACGAGCTGGCCGGTGCATGTGATGATCTGGCGGCACACGTCGTCGATGGCGTTGATGTTGCGCCACGCCTCGAACGCCGGCGAGGGCGCGGCGTCGATGAGGTTGAGGTGGATGCCGTTGGAGAAGACGTCTCCGCCGCGGATCACCAGTACTTTGGTCGGCTGGGTGGTGGCGTGACGGAGTGCGGCGTCCAGTCGCCGGCATTGCTCGGTCGACATCGCACCGTTGTAGAAGGCGAAGCTCAGCACTCCGACCTCGCCTCGTCGGTCGTACCGGATCTCCCGGCGGCCGCCCGAGTCATCCGGCTCGTCGAGCGGATGCAACGCGTCTGGCACACCCTTGAGGAAGGGAGCGAGGGCGAGCGTCGCGGGCAGTTTGATCGCCCCTTTGGTTCGGACCTGGCCGATCCACACGCCGCCGTCGCCGGTTCGGACGAGCACGGCGCCATGGTGTCGCAGCAGGATCGTGCCGGGCAGGCCCGGCAGCGTCGGTCCCCGGTGGGCGTCGAACACCGACATCGGCACGTTGCAGATCGTGGTCGGGGCGCCGGGTGATCCGTCGGCAGCACGGATCCGGCGCAGGATCTCATTGGTGGGGTCGGACCACGAGAACTGACGGTCTGACGCGCGCATCGCCGGGCGGAGCCGGCCGATCACGTCGGGATTCGTGTAGTCCAACGGTTCCGGGGTGAACGAAGGATCGGCGGCTTTGGCGACGACTTCGCTGATCAGGTCGATCGCGGCGTCGGCGATCGGACCGTTGTAGACCGCGCTCTTGCGCAGCTCGCCGGGCTCGAGCGGGAACGTCCGTGATCCCCAGATCGGCCCGGCGTCCATCTCCTCGACGGCCTGGAGAGCGGTGACACCCCATCGGGACTCACCGGTGGTGATCGCCCAGTCCAACGAGGACGGTCCGCGGTCCCCTTTGGGTCCCGGGTGGACGATGATCGTCCGGTAGCGCGTCCACACCTCCGCCGGGACGCGCTCCCTGAGGAACGGGCAGATGATGAGATCGGGGCCGAACCGGTCGGTTGCGGAGATGACGACGTCCGCGCTGACGGCGAGCTCGACGGTCACGTCGTGACCAGCGGCGCGCAACTCCAGCCAGGCGCGTTGGGTGAGCCCGTTGAATGCCGAACAGAGCAAGAGGATCTTCATCTGACTGCGCTCCAGCAAGGTCGGCTCATCAGCCGTCGTCCTCGACGCGGGTGAACGTCACCGACAGCCAGTCGGGATCAGCGCTCGACTCGACGGTCATCGCGTAGCCGCACGCCATGGCCAGGAGATCGGCCTGGAGGCGCTCGCCGGGACGGATCGACTCGGCGAGTGCACCGATCCCAGGCCCGGCGAGGGTGGCGCCGATCGCCCCCAGGCGCCAACCACTCTCGAAGGCGTCGTCGTCGAACGGACCGCCCCTGCTCCGACACAGGACCAGCGGCATCCCCGGGTCGCCGTGGACCTCGTCGATCTCCAACCTGTCGTGGTTCATGTCGCGTTCCCTTCGAGTGGATCCCGCCGGCGCTTCTGGCGGGGTCGTCCAGGTGATGCCCGGGCGACGCTGCCAATACGGACCGACCACTGGCATCGGGTTGCAGAACGTCGAGGTTTCGGGAAAACCCGTAGGCGCGGGGGCCTCCCAGCACGGCCGCACCGGCTAGAAAGGGACGACGGGACGACTCGGCGGGAGGCACAGATGGCCAACGTGATCGTGGTCGGGGGCGGGATCGCCGGACTATGCGGCTCGATGCTGCTCGCCCGTGACGGTCATCAAGTCCGCCTGCTCGAACGCGATCCGGAGTCGCCGACGACACCCGAAGGGGCGTGGGACGCTTGGCGGCGCCGCGGCGTCAACCAGTTCAACATGCTCCACTACTTCCTGCCTCGGTTCCGAGAGATGGTGGAGACGGAGCTCCCCGACGTGGCGAGAACGTTGGAAGCGAACGGTGCCTTACGCCTCAACTTCGTGAACGCCGCCCCGGACGAGCTCACCGGCGGGCCTCGGCCGGGCGACGAGCGGTTCACGGTGTTGACCGGGCGTCGACCGTTCGTCGAGGCCGTCATCGCCGGAATGGCGGCCGCCGAACCGAACGTCGAGGTCACGCGCGGCGCCGCCGTGCGCGGCCTGCTCGCCGAGGGATCGAACGGTGTGCCTCATGTCGCCGGGGTCGTCACCGACGCCGGCGAGGAGCTGCGGGCGGATCTCGTGGTGGACGCAAGCGGCCGCCGGTCGCAGCTGCCGGCCTGGCTGGCGGCGCTCGGTGCCCGTGCCGCCTACGAGGAGCTCGACGACTGCGGCTTCGTCTACTACGGACGCCACTTTCGCTCGGACGACGGCTCGGTCCCGGCCGCGTTGGGTCCTCCGCTGCAGCACTACGAATCGATCTCGCTGTTGCTCCTGCCGGCGGACAACGGGACGTGGGGCGTCGGTGTCGTCGCGAGCGCGGCCGACGCGCCGATGCGCGCGGCGCGTCACCTCGATGTCTGGACGCGGATCGTGTCGAGCTATCCGCTGGCGGCGCACTGGCTCGATGGCGAGCCGATCTCCGACGTCGCCGTGATGGCAAAGATCGAGGATCGCTACCGCCGCTACTCCGACGCCGATGGTCCCGTCGCCACCGGCGTCGTGGCGGTGGCCGACTCGTGGGCCTGCACCAACCCATCGGTCGGTCGAGGGGCGTCGATCGGCCTGCTCCATGCGGTGTGCCTTCGCGACCTGCTGCGCGAGATCCCGCCGGGCGACGCTGCGTTCGCCACGCGGTGGGACGAGGTCACCGCCGAAGTCGTCGAGCCGTTCTACCGCGACACACTCGCCTTCGACCGCCACCGGCTCGCCGAGATCGACGCCCAGATCGCCGGCATCCCGTACGAAACCCAGGACCCGGGATGGCTGCTCGGTCAGGCCCTCGCGCGGGCGTCCGGCAAGGACCCGGACCTCTTGCGCGCCTTTGCCGATATCGCGTCACTGCACGAGCGCGGCGTGGACGTGATGGCCCGACCGGGCATCGCCGACAAGGCGATCGCACTCGGAGGGCGAGACGACACCCCGCCGCTGGGGCCGAACCGCCAGGAGCTGCTCGCCATCGTCGGCGGCTGATCGACGTCGCGCTCGTCAGCCGGACTCGTGAAGCGACGGCGTTGGCCGCGATTCAGCTCGCCGATCGCGGTGCGGTCGGCGATCAGGTCAGGGGCAGGTTGCTTGCGGTGGCAGGCGTCGTGGCGATGGCGATGTCGGTGACCGTCACGGGTGGCGTGGTCGACGTCGGCACGAGGGCGACGATGGAGTGGTTGGTGGTGTGGCGCCATTGCACGGCGTCGTTGACGGTGTCGAAGCCGCTGGCCGGGTCGAAGTGCAGCATGCCGTCCCGGTTGGTTCGCACCAGCCAGAGGTCGTTGAAGCCGTTGCCGGCGGGGTTGGTCGTCTCGGTGTGGCCGATGGCGGCCAGGCCGGAACCGACCGTGACCACTCCGGTGAGTTCGTCCTCGTCCGCACCGACGTAGCTCTTCGACCACAGTGGCATTCCGGTCTTGTCGATGCGGATCATCCAGGCGTCCTCGTCGGAATTGCCGGTGGTGCCGGACAGGACGTAGTCGTCGCCGGCGACGGTGGTGATGTCGGTTGCGCGGGAGGAGGGGGCGTCGGGTCGGTCGGCGTAGAGCGACGACCACAGGAGGCTGTCGTGTTCGTCGAACGCGGTGATCCACGGTTGGGCGCAGTTGCATGCGGTGTCGATCGTGTGTCCGCTGATCGCGTAGGTTCCGTCGGGCTGGATGGCGATCCCGGTTGCGACATCGGAGAAGGGGCCACCGAGGACCTGTGCCGTGAAGGGCGTGCCGTCAGGCCGGAGTCGCATGATCAGCACGTTGCCCTGATCGATGGAGCGGTCAGGGAGCGCATAGGCGACGTTGCCGACGGCCACCAGGTTGCCGTCGGGCGCCTCGACCAGGTCGACGATGGTGGCGTCACCCGCGCCCGGACCGGGATCGATCTCGGTGACCGAGATGTCGCCGTCATCGTCGACCGCGACGAGGGTCGGCCGTTCCACCGCGGCGGTCCCGCGCCGGACGCTGCCGGCGACGATCGCCCCGCCGGTCGTCGGCATGACAGCTGACCAGACCGCGGAGGTGGCGCCGTCGACGACGACTTGCTTGGACCAGTCCTGCGAGCCGGACTCGGGGTCGAAACTGCCGGTGCGCAACCGGCCGCTGCCGCTGACCGCGGCGGTCACCAGGTTGCCGGTGCCGGTGCGGCCGACGGCCTGGCTCCCGGACGACTGCGAGTTCGTGTGCTGCCAGATCCGGGTTGCCGTTTCCGTCGAGTGTCGCCATCCACGGGTTGGCGGCGTCCTCGACCACGACCAGCCGGTCGCCGATCGGGAGCACGGCGCCGGCGACGTCGCTGTTGAAGATGTCGAAGGCCCGTGACCAGCGGGTGGAGACGTCCGCCACGGGGCCGTCGTCGGGGGCGTGCGCGATGGGGAAGTGGGCCGCCGGGAACAATGACGGTGGCCGGCGGGGCAGCCGCGGGAGGCCGGCGGGATCGGGTGTGGCCCACGCGTACTTCAGGCCGGCCGTGCCGTCGAGGGACCACCACGGATCGGCGGTGAGGTCGACGTCGAGCGCGGCGCCGAGCGCGGCGATCAGTGCCGGACCGCCGATCGGGACACCGTTCAGCAGCATCATGAACGTCACCGAGATGTTCAGCTCGACCTCGGCGTTGAACGCCAGCGCGTTGGCGGCGTCGGGGAGCCCGATCTCGGGCCGGAAGCTTGGTCGCTGCTCGGCGGTCGCCGTGGGCCGTCCGCCGAGCTTGGCGATGGCGGCGCTGACGTTGAACGGAGCGACCAGACTGAGCTGGGCGCCGGCCTCGGCGTGACCGGAGAACTGCACGTCAATGCCGAGGTACGGGATGACGGTCACGGGCCCGGCGGGGAACTCGCCCACCGGCACGCTGAGCACCTCGAGGATGCCGTCGAGGTCGCCTGACGTCTCGGCCGCCAACTCGAGGGTCAGCGCACCGCGCAGCCCGAGATCGGAATCGAACTCCGTCAGCGCGTCGTCCTCGAGGGTCGGCCTGAGGTCGGTGCCCGCCCACGTGACCGCGAGGTTGCCGTTGGCGACCACGCTGGCATCGCCGGACTCACCGAGGACCACGTCGTCGATCGGCACGTACAAACCGTCCTGGAAGCCCTCGATGTTCACGGGCAACGGCACGGCCGCGGCGGGCTGGGCGTCGACGGCGGTCGTGGCCGCGACGACGGCGACGAGTGAGGTGAGCACCAGTGCGCGTCGGCGGCGAACTCGACGGCCCGGGGAGGTCGTGGTCGGCATGTCGGGTGGTCCCTTCGGTCGGATCCGCCGGTCGTTCCGGCGGGGGATGCCGAGATCGCAATCCAGCACCACTGCCGTTACGGCGCGTCGGTGCCGATCGGGTCGCGATATGCGCCCGATGTAGGGAAAACCCGTAGGCGTACGTCCCCGGTGTGTCGATGTGCGTGATCCGCCCTACGCTCGGGGGCGTACGGGAGGGAGACAGCGGGTGAGCGGGTGCGGGTCGTGTGGTGCGTCGGTGGCGTCGCGCCAGAAGTTCTGTGGCGAGTGCGGTTCGGCACTCACGTCGGCGTGTCCCGCCTGCGGGGCGTCGGCGGCACCCGGTCAGCGCTTCTGTGTGGAGTGCGGTCGCGTGCTCGGCGAGGCCTCGCCGTCGACGACGCCGTCGCCCCTCGACGACACCGCCGAGTTGCGAATCGTGTCGGTCCTCTTCTGCGACCTCGTCGGGTACACCCCACGGTCGGAGCGGCTGGACGCGGACGAGGTGCGGGAGCTGCTGTCGGGCTATTTCGACGTCGCCCGTGACGTCATCGCCCGACATGGCGGCACGATCGAGAAGTTCGTCGGGGACGCCGTGATGGCGGTGTGGGGGATGCCGGCCGCCCATGAAGACGACGCCGAGCGAGCGGTCCGGGCGGGGCTCGAGCTCGTCGACGCCGTGGCGGCCTACGGCGAACGGCATCACACCGACGGGTTGGCCGCCCGCGTCGGCATCGTCACCGGCCGGGCGGCGGCGATGGCGTCGGTCGACGAGGGAATCGTGGTCGGTGATCGGGTCAACACAGCGGCACGGATCCAGTCGATCGCCGAGCCCGGCGCGGTGCTGGTGGACGACACGACGAAAGACGCGACCACGTCGGTGATCGCCTACCGCGACGGTGGTCTGCACGCTCTGAAGGGCAAGGTCGAACCGGTCCAGGTGTGGTGCGCCGAGCGGGCCATCGCCGGCGCCCAGGGAATCAACCGCGGATCGGGACTCGAGTCGGAGATGGTCGGGCGGGACCGCGAACTGCGCCTGCTCAAGGACCTGTTCCACGAGAGCGTCGACCGGGGGACGGCCCGGCTCGTGTCGATCGTGGGCGCGGCCGGGGTCGGGAAGTCGCGCCTGTTGTGGGAGTTCGACAAGTACGTCGACGGCCTCGTGGCGCCGACGATGTGGCACCAGGGTCGGTGCCTGTCCTACGGCGACGGGGTGGCCTTCTGGGCGCTGGCCCAGATGGTCCGCCAGCGTCTCGCCATCGGCGAGCAGGAGCCGTCCGACGTCGTCCGCCAGCGCCTCCGTGACGGCCTCGCCGGATGGGAGCCGGCCGACCGGGACTTCGTCGAGCCGCGCCTCGCCCTGCTGTTGGGGGTCGGCGAGGGCAATGCGTCACGCGACGAGCTGTTCGGTGCTTGGCGCGCCTTCTTCGAGCGGCTCGCCGCCGAGGCGCCGGTGGTTCTCATCGTCGAGGACCTGCACTGGGCCGACGACGGTCTTCTCGACTTCCTCGACAGCCTGCTGGCGTGGTCGGCGCAGCACCCGATCCTCATCGTCACGTTGAGCCGGCCCGAGCTGCTCGAGCAGCGGCCTGGCTGGGGCCACGGCCGCCACGCCACCACCATCGCGCTGGAGCCGTTGGACCCGCCGTTGATGCGCCGGCTGCTCGACGACCTCGTCGATCTCCCGCCGGCGTCGGTCGACCGGGTGGTGGCGCAGGCTGAGGGCATCCCGCTCTTCGCCGTCGAGATTGCCCGCTCGGTGCTCGACGGGGGCGACCTCGACGACATCGTGGTGCCCGCCTCGCTCACCGCGCTGCTGGCGGCGCGGCTCGACGCCCTGCCGCCTGACGAGCGCTCGCTCGTACGCGACATGGCGGTGCTCGGGACGAGCTTCCCGCGGCCGGCGGTCGCCGCCGTCGCCACGCCGACGGCGACGCCGCTCGAGGTGATGCTGTCGAGTCTGCTGCGCCGAGAGATCCTGTCCGTCGTTGCCGATCCCCTGTCGCCAGAGCGCGGGCACCTGCAGTTCACCCACGGACTCATGCGCGCCGTCGTCTACGACAACCTGACCCGTCGCGAGCGCAAGGCCCGCCACCTCGCTGTTGCCGGGCACCTGCGCCGAGCCTTCGCCGACGAAGGGGCGGAGGTCGCCGAAGTGATCGCCGACCACTACCGCCAGGCGCTGGACGCGGCGACGGACGACGACGAGGTCACCGTGCTGCGGGCCGAGGCCTCGGCCGCGTACCGCCGCGCGGGCGACCGAGCAGCCGGACTCGGCGCGGCGTCCGTCGCAGCCAAGACCTACGGGACTGCGATCGATCTCGCCGACGACCCGACCACACGGACCGAGCTGTGCCGCCGGGCCGGGGTGGCGGCGGGGTACGCCGGACAGTTCGAGGTGGCCGTGCCGCTCCTCGAGCGGGCGATCGCCGAGCTCGGCGCGGCCGGCCGTCACGAAGAGGCCCGCTCGGCGACCTCCGAGCTGGCGTATGCGCTCTCCGACGCCGGTCGAATGAGCGAACAGCGGGCCCTGTTGGAGTCGGCGATCGCGAGCACCGATGACGCGGCTGATCGCGGCACGGGCGCGTTGATCCTCGCCCTCGCCAGCGCGGATGTGCTCGGCGGGCGGAGCGGCGAGGACACGCGACGCCTCATCGACCGATCGATCGCCATCGCCGAGGGCCTCGGCGACCGGTATCAACTGGCCCGGGCGTTCAACATCGAAGGTCTGCGCCACTTGCTCCTCGACAACCCGATCAGCGCCCGGGCGCAGCTGGCCGCCGCGGTCGAACTGGCCCGCCCGCTCGGCGACCTCCATCTCCTCATGACCGCCGTCGCGAACTACAGCCAAGTGCTGGTGGACAACGACGACGACGCGGCCGATGAAGCGGTCGCCGAGTCGATGACGATCGCCCTTCGCCTCGGCCGCACTTCCTCCATCGCCCTCACGATCGGCAACCGCATGCGGTTTCTGATCCTCCGGGGTGACTGGGACGGCGCCGAGGCGATCGGCGCCACGGCCGGCACGCTCGAACTGGCGGCCTTCAGCGGCGAACCCCGCCGGTGGCTCGCGGTCCTGGCCGCGTGGCGAGGCGACCACACCCGCGCTCGCCGGCTGTTCGACGAGTCGCCGCCGACAGACGATCCGCAGGATCGATCTGTCGCCGAGTGTCAGGACGTGATCCTGCGCCACGCTGCCGGCACGCACGACGGTCTGGCGGGGCGCGCACGCGACCTGCTCGTACGTGACATCGGCGAGCAGGGATGGCGCTTCGACACGATCTCGTTCCTCTGGTCGATCGGCGTCGACGCCGCGCTGAGGACCGGTGAGCTCGGCGTTGCCCACGAGCTCGTCGAGCGCCTCGCGCGGCAGGCGCCGGCGCGTCGACCGCCGCACCTCACCGCCGAGTTGCTCCGGGCGCAAGCCCGTCTGGCCGTGGCGCGCGGGCAACCTGCGGACGTCGAGGGCCTGCTGAGCGAGGCGATCGATCGGCTGGAACAGATCCCCCGGCCGGTTCCTGCCGGGCACGCCCGCCTCGATCTGCGCGACTGGCTGTCGGCCGACGGGAGGGAGGAGGAAGCGGCGGATGTCGCCGAGCCGGCCATCGCGACGGCCCGGCGCCTCGGCGCGATCGCCCTGCTGCAGCGCCTCGACGCCAGCGCCGTGCCGCGGTGACGGCTCGGCGCTCAGTTCGGGACCGAGACCGGCGGTCGCCGCCGGGCGCGCTTGCGCCGGCGGATGAGGTACATGACCAGGCCGGTCGTGCCGAGCGCGAGCGGGGTCAGGGCCAGCACCGTCCAGACGGTCCGCGTCGACGTGCTGCCGAAGTCGCCGGTGTGCAATGGGTATGACCAGTCGTCCCACAACTGGTCGAACGTGTTGCCTTCCTCCGGCGTGCCGTCGTACACGACCTCGCCGGTGAACTGATCGAGGGCCACGAACGCGTTGCCGGCGCCTGCTTCCCGGGTCCACGGATCGAAGCCGCGCGTGACCCACGCCGAATAGGTCGCGGTCTCCTCGTCCCAGGGGGGCATGAGTGACCGGACGGTGCGGTCCGGGTAGCGCGCCTCGATCGTCGCCAGCACCTCGTCGAGGTCGAGGCGCTCCGTGTCGGGCGCCGGTTGCGATATTGCTTCTTCCGGCTGGGTCCACAGGAAGAAGTCGCGCCGTGCCGGCGTGGCGTTCTCGAACCACGAGTTCAGGTTGGGGAAGGCAAACGCGATCCCGGTGAACGCGACGATCAGCAACGGCACCCACACGACGAACCCGATCACCTTGTGCAGCGACAGGTTGAACGCGAACGGGCCCCGACCGCGCTTGATCACGAACGCCGTCGCCCAGCGCCGCACGCCGGGCCAGTACCACACGTAGAAGCCGCTGAGCAGCACGACGATGAACAGGACGCCGAGCCAGCCGACCATGTCCATGCCGTCGGGGAGCACGTCGCACACGGCACCCTGCAGGCCCCCGGGCTCGACTCCGTCGGCGTCGGCCGTGCACCAGCCGGTCTCGGGGTCGAAGCCACCGAAGGGCCCCCAGTCCTGCCACAGGTACAGGTGACCGCGATAGAGCCACCAGCTGACACCCTCGGTCTCGCTCGCCCGGTCCGTGATCGTTCCACTGCCGGGGTCGACGAAGTAGACGAAGTGCTCATGGGGCGCCTCCTCGCCCTCCGCCGGCGCGGGGGCGCCGGCGATCGGGACTTCGACGTAGACCTGATAGACGCCGCGTCCGTTGTTCGGCAGCGTGAGGAAGGTCATCTCGGCGTCCGCGCCGGCGACCGCGACCGCAGTGTCGACCGCGGCCTGTGGCCCGACGTCGCCGGGCGTGGTGTCGTAGCGGCCAGGGTTGAGCCACGACTCGAAGACGTTGTGGAAGACGAGCCAGGCGCCGGTGAGGGAGACGATCACCAGCCAGGCGAGCAGCGCGATGGACGTCCAGCGGTGGACCTTGACCACCATCCGGCGGGGTCGCATGAAGCAGCGACGGATCAGCCGCGTGCGGCGGGATGAAGGGGCCGGGCTGGGAGTGGGAGCGTCGACCGGAGCGACATCGAGCTCTTCGTCGATCATCGTCATGCGCACAACTCCTTGTATTAGGTTGCCCTAACATCGCGCGTCTGGCCAGGTTGCCGCAAATGGTGGTCCGCGGCAACGACACGACATCGACGAAATTCTCTGACTAGAGTCAGAGACATGGACCAGATGGTCCCGATCGTGCGGTCGTTCAACCGGACCGTGACCGAACGAGTGGGCGCCCTCAGCGATCACTACCTGGGCCGTGACCGCTCACTCGGTGAGGCGCGGCTGCTGTGGGAGATCGGCGAGGACGGGTGCGAGCTGCGTGAGCTGCGGGCCCGGTTGGGACTCGACTCCGGGTACCTGAGCCGACTGCTGCGCTCGCTCGGGGCGTCCGGGCTCGTGACGGTCTCGGCCGCGGAACGCGACGGACGGGTCCGCGCCGCCCGGCTCACCGCCAAGGGTCGCGCCGAGCGGGACCTGCTCGATCGTCGCAGCGACGACCTCGCCCGCTCGATGCTGACGCCGATCACCGACGCCCAACGCACCCGGCTGGTCGCCGCAATGGCCGAGGTGGAGCACCTCCTGACCGCCGCCCTGATCGACGTGGCGGTCGCCGACCCCGACCACCCAATGGCGCAGTTCTGCTTGAGTCAGTACTTCGCCGAGCTCGACGGCCGTTTCGACACCGGGTTCGACCCGACCGCCAGCATGCCCGCCGATCCCGACGAGATGCGCCTCCCAGCGGGATTGTTCCTGCTCGCCACGCTGCGCGGTGAACCGATCGGCTGCGGCGCCCTCAAGTTCCACGGTCGCCAACCGACCGAGCTGAAGCGGATGTGGGTAGCACCGAACAGCCGCGGGCTCGGTGTCGGGCGGCGACTGCTCACCGAGCTCGAGCGGCACGCCGTCGAACACGGCACCCGCACCGTCCGGCTGGAGACCAACCGGTCGCTGGTCGAGGCGGTCGCGATGTATCGATCCGCGGGCTACCGCGAAGTCGAGGCCTTCAACGACGAGCCCTATGCCCACCACTGGTTCGAGAAGGACCTCGCCGGCGCACGCCGTCGGCGATCGGCGTCGAGGTTGGACGTCAGCAACGACTGATCGTCAGGGCGAAGCGTCGCGCCAGTGCTCCGCGGTGGCCGAGAGGGCGTCGTCGACGGGAACGTCGCCCACGGGCTGGGAGATCTCGAGCAGGTAGCCGAACGGGTCCAGGCACTCGAAGACCCGATCGCCCCACGGCTCCTCGGTGGGCTCGGAACGGATCGCGCAGCCGTTGGTCCGGCAGTACTCGTAGCTGGCGTCGAGGTCGTCGACCCCGATGCCGATGGCGACGCCGAGTCCCCGCGGGCCCGCCCGCGTCCGAGCCTCGCGCTCGTCGTCGGCAAACGGCATGCCCTCGAGCGCATCGAGGATGAGAAGCGCACCGTCGCGCTCCAGGATCGTCATCAGCGGTGAACCGTCGGTGGCCGGGACGGTCCCGACGTCGGAGAACCCGAAGCCGCGGTAGAACTCGGCAGCGGCGGCCACATCGGCGACGCGCAGTCCGACCCGAAAGCGTCCTGGATCCACCGGACGACACACGCTAGTCGGTCCGGTTGCGGGGCCGCACCGAGCGTGGGTAGAAGTATTACTGGTAGGATTCCAACATGAGGGTGACGGAGAAGGGCCAGGTCACGATTCCCAAACCCCTGCGTGACGCGCTCGGGATCGGGGCCGGAACGGAGGTCGAGTTCGAGCGAAACGACGATGCGATCATCGTGCGCAAGGTGAACGGCGGACATTCCCGCGGTCGCCGGCTCGCCGAGCGGCTGCGCGGTCACGGTGACGTCAGGATGACGACGGACGAGATCATGGCGCTCACCCGAGGGCAGTGAGGGTGGCCCACGGCACGCTCGTCGACAGCAACGTATTGCTCGACATCCTCACCGACGACGAGACATGGCGCGAGTGGTCGACGGCAGCGCTCGCCGCCGCGGCTGACGCCGGCCCGCTGTTCATCAATCCGATCATCTACGCCGAGGTTTCGGTGCGCTTCTCGCTGATCGAGGAGCTCGACGAGGTCTTGCCTCGTCAGGTCTATCGACGGCTGCCGCTGCCCTGGGAGGCCGCGTTCCTGGCGGACAAGGCGTTCCTCCGTTACCGCCGACGCGGCGGGAGGCGTACGTCCACCCTGCCCGACTTCTTCGTCGGTGCCCACGCGGCTGTCGAGGAGATCGTCCTCCTCACCCGTGACGCCACCCGGTACCGGACCTACTTCCCCACGCTTCACCTGATCGCTCCTGGATAGACAAGCGGCCCTGGGGGCGTGGTGGCCTAACCGCCGACGAGACCGGTCCGCAGGGCGTGGGCCACGGCTTCGGCGCGGCCCCGCACGGCGAGCTTGCGGTACACGCTGATGGTGTGGTGGATGACGGTCGTCTGGCTGATCGCGAGCGCAGCAGCGATCTCCTCGTTGGTGCGCCCGGCGACGAGCTGGCGGAGAACCGCGAGCTCGCGTTCGGTGAGCTCGAGGCTGCGCCGATGGCGAGGCCGGCCGTGCGACGGGTGCGTCGCGTGCCTTGTGTCGCCGGCCAGTTCGACTGCAATCCGACGGGCCTCGTCGATGGTCACGGTCCAGGCGCGCTCGTTGCCCGTGCGGCACTCGTTCTCGAAGGTCTCGCCGAGTCCCTCGCGGAGAACGTCGATCAATCGGTGGTACGCGGTGAGCTGGACCTCCGGCGTCTCCTTGCTGATCTGATCGAGGCTGGGACCGATCGCGCCGTGGAGGCGGGCGCCGTCGACGAGGCGGCCAGCGTGCGCGGCCATCCCGGCGACACCCATCACCGACCAGGCGAGGCCGTGCCAGTATCCGATCGCCACGCTGATGTCGAGGCTGCGCACGAACCAGCCGGCAGCGCCCGCCCGATCTTGGTCGGCGAGGGCGACCACGGCAGCGACGACGGCGCTCCTCGCTGCGTTGCGCCGGTCGCCGACTTCCTGACTGAGGAGGAATGCTTGCTCGATCTCGGTCCTCGCCTCCGTCGCGACCGCGGTTTGACGGGGGAGGGTGATGCGCATCCGGCCGATCGCCTGGGCGCGGGCCCGGTCGTGGCCGGCGAGCTGGGCGGCCTCGATCGCCTCTTCGAACAGCGCGACAACGCGCTCGCGGGTGAACTCCCCGCTGTCCTGCGCGTTCACGGCCCGGGAGAGCGTGAGCTCGGCGCGGAGCCACGCGGTCTCGGGGGATCGACATCGCCGAACGGCCTCGGCAAGCAGCTCGTCCGCCTCCGCGAACCGTCCCTGGAGGTGAAGCGAATTGCTCAAATGGTCGGTGAGGCGCAGCCAGTCGGAGCCGTCGCCGGTGTGGGCGAGCATTTCGCGTGCGTGCCACAGCTGCTCGTCCCGGTCCTCACCGGCAGGCATCGCTCCGACGCCGTGCTGCTCGAGGGTCAGCCTCGCGCTCCAGCCCTCGCCGACGGCGCGCACGTGTGGCGGTCCGCTGGCCGACGGCAGGAAGCGGTCGAGCCAGTCCCGACCTTCCTGCATCGAGCCCCGGTCGAGCCAGTAGGGACCGAGGGCGGCGGAGGCCTCCAGTCCCTTGGTCATCCGTCCGCTCGCCGCCAAGTGCTGCAGCGCGGCCCGCACGTTGGGCAGTTCTCGGTCGACCCGTACGGCCCACCGGTGGTCGTCCGTGCTCTGGAGCGCAGCGCCAGCGCGAAGGGCGAACGACACGTAGTAGTTGGCGTGGTCGAGCAGCAACGCGTCAGCCTCGCCGGAGCCAGCAAGCGCTTCGGCGGCGAAGCGGCGGATGGTCTCGAGGAGACGGAACCGCGGATCGTCCCCGGGCTCGTTGACCGGCTCGACCAGGTGGAGATCCACGAGCTCGATGAGCGCCTCGAAGGCCTCTCCGTTGGCGATGTCCCGGCAGCAGAGGTCCTCCATCGCGTCCAGCGTCCAACCCTCGCGGAATACCGAGAGACGGGGTAGCAGGCGCGCCGGCGCGGCGCTGAGCAGATCGACGCTCCACCCGATGGTGTCGCGGAGGTCGCGATGGCGGGCATGGGCGTCGACGGCCCCTCCTCGCAGCAGCCGCAAGCCGTGCTCGGTGTCGTGCATGCGCGCCAGCAGGGCCTCGGGTCGCAGCCACCGTACGTGCGACGCGACCAACTCGATCGCCAACGGCAAACCATCGACGAGGCGGCACAACTCTTCGACCGCCTCCAGTGCGGCGAGGTCGGGGTGGAACTGCGAGTTCACTGCCGAGGCCCGATCACAGAACAACGCGACCGAGGCGGCTTCGTTGGGATGTGACTGGCTCCTCGTCGCCGGTACCGGTAGCGGCGCGAGCTGGAAGAGGCGCTCGGCGGTGACGCCCAGTCGTCGCCGGCTCGTCACCAGCAGCGTGATCTCCGGGCACTCGGCGGTGAGTGAGGCAAGGAGGGGTGCCGCCATGGCAAGTTGCTCGAAGTTGTCGATGACGAGCAGCATGCGCAGGCTGCGGAGAGCGGCCCGCAGCGCTTCTGCGGGGTCGGGTCCCGAGACGTCGACGAGGTCGAGGCTGCGGGCGATCTCCGTCGCCACCAGCAGCGAATCGTCCAAGTCGGCGAGGTCGACGAACGCCGCCCCGTGGGTGAACGACGGGGCCATCCGCCGAGCGACCTCGAGCGCCAGCCGCGTCTTGCCGACACCGCCGGGGCCGACCACGGTCACGAGGCGGGCGCGGCTGAACACGTCGATCAACTCGACGATGTCGGCGTCCCGGCCGATCAGCGACGACGCCGGCGGTGGCAGTCCCCGACGCGGGGTCGGCTGACCGGCCACGCCGTCCGCAGCCGCGCCCGTCCGTTCGTCGTGTCGTGCGGCGGACCCGCTGCTGCTCCCTGCGGTCGCGGACAAACAGCCGTCCTCGTGGTCGCTGAGGCTGGGCGAAATCGTAGTGTCCCGCCACGGCCGGCGCCGCTCGTCGCGACCCATCCCCGGCGCCCGGTGCAACGCCCCGCCTGGCCCACGGACGACGCGTAACATCCCGGTCGGTGCGACCCGAAGTCCGCTACGCCCGGAACGGTGACGTCGCGATCGGGTACGCGGTGGTGGGATCGGGCACCGACGACCTCGTGTTCCTGTCGACCTACAACAACCTGGACATCGCCTGGGAGAACCCGCTGTACGAGCGGTTCCTCCGGCGGTTGTCGTCCTTCGCTCGACTGATCGTGATCGACCGGCGGGGGACTGGGGTCTCCGACCGCTACTCGCCGCGTGACCTGCCCCCGCTCGAGGATCTCGTCGACGACCTCGTCGCGGTGCTCGACAAGGTCGGCTCGGAGCGCGCCGTGTTGCTCGGGTTCTCCGATGCCGGGGCCCTGTGCGCGATGTTCGCGGCGACCCATCCGGAGCGCACGTCGGGTCTCATCCTGTACGCGACGGCTGCCCGCGGCCGCCAGGCACCCGACTATCCCTGGCAGTGGTCGGAAGGGGAGTGGCAGGACTACCTGAGCGCGGTCCGCGCCGGATGGGGGACTCGGGAGTACGCCGAGGCGTCACTCGCCTTCGTCAATCCGAGTCTGGCCGGCGACGAGGACATGCTCGCGTGGTGGGAGCGGTTCCAGCGGCTGTCGGCGAGTCCGAGCGCGATCTACGCCCAGGAACAGGTCTTCCGCGAGATGGACATTCGTCAGCTGCTCCCGGCGATCGGCGTTCCCACGCTCGTCCTGCATCGGGCCGAGGACGTCATCGAACCGGTGGGCGCCGGCCGCTACCTGGCCAGGGTGATCACCGGTGCCGAGTACGTCGAGTTGGCGGGCGCTGACCACTTCCCGTGGGCAGGAGACCAGAGTGCGTTGGTCAAGGAGGTGGAGCGGTTCGTCGGCATCGTCGTCCGCGACGAACAGGAGACGTTCGATCGCGTCCTGGCGACGATCTTGTTCACGGACATCGTCGACTCCACCGCCCAGGCCGCGGCGATGGGCGACCATCGGTGGCGCGACCTGAGGACACAGCACGACCGCGTGACCCGTGCGCAGCTGGCCAGGTTCCGGGGGCGCGAGATCCAGAGCCTGGGCGACGGCTACCTCGCCGTATTCGACGGACCGGCCCGGGCGGTGCGCTGCGCGCAGGCGATTTGCGAGGCGATGGGCCGCCAGGGAGTCGAGCTTCGGGCGGGGCTGCACACGGGCGAGGTCGAGCCGCACGGGGACGAGCTCACCGGGCTCGCCGTCACGATCGGATCGCGCATCACCGCGCTGGCCGGCGCCGGCGAGGTCCTCGTCTCGTCCACCGTCAAGGATCTCGTCGTCGGCTCCGCGCTCACGTTCGCCGATCGGGGTGTCCACAACCTCAAGGGAGTCCCGGACTCCTGGCACCTCTACGCCCTGGCGGAGTGACCGAGCGACCGCCACCGACACAGGCGGCGCGTCCGGCCCGCGAAGCGGTCCAACGAAGCCGAGCGCGCCAGGGTGGAGCGCTACTGCGTGGGTTGGTCGCGCAGAACGCGACGCAGGATCTTGCCCGAGGGCGACTTCGGGATCGCGTCGACGAAGGTCAGCTTCCGGATCTGCTTGTAGTTCGCGACGTTGTCCGCCACGAACCGTTGGATGTCGGCGGCGGCGGTGTCGAGCCCGTGCTTGAGCACGACGTACGCGGCGGGGATCTCACCCGCCTCCTCGTCGGGGAGGCCGATCACGGCGGCGTCCGTGATGTCCGGATGCGTGAGTAGCAGCGCCTCGAGCTCGGCGGGCGGGACCTGGAAGCCCTTGTACTTGATCAGCTCCTTGAGCCTGTCGACGATGAAGAGGTGCCCGTCGGTGTCGATGTGGCCGATGTCGCCGGTGTGCAACCAGCCATCGTCATCGATCGTGTCCTTCGTGGCGGCCTCGTTGTTGAGGTAGCCCTTCATCACCTGCGGGCCGCGCACCCACACCTCACCGTCGGCATCGACCCCGAGCGACGACCCCGTCGCGGGATCGACGATCTGGACCTCGGTGTTGGGGACCGTCACGCCGACCGACCCGGGCTTGAACCCACCCGACGGCGTGGCGTGGCTCACCGGTGACAGTTCGGTCATGCCGTAGCCCTGCACGACCTCGCATCCCAGCCGCCGCCCGCACTCGATGGCGAGGTCGGCCGAGAGCGGCGCCGCGCCGGAGAGGATCCACTGCAACGCCGACAGGTCGTAGTTGTCGACGACCGGATGCTTCGCCAGCGCGACGACCATCGGTGGGGCGACGAAGGCGCGCGTGAGGCGATGCTCCTGATGCAACGACAGGAACTGTTCGAGGTCGAAGCGCGGCATCGTGACGATCGTGGCCCCGGCCCGCAGGCCCAGGTTCATCAGCACCTGCATCCCGTAGATGTGGAAGAACGGCAGCACCGCCACGAAGGCGTCGTCGCCGGACACCCCGACCGTGGCGAGGGCTTGCTCGATGTTCGAGACGAGGTTGCGGTGGGTGAGCATGACGCCCTTCGCCAGGCCGGTCGTGCCCGACGAGTACGGCAGCACGACCACGTCGTCGAGATCGACCGGCACCTGCTCGGCGAGTGGTGCGCCGGCCAGCGAGGCGATCGAGGCGTGGCCCTCGGCCTCACCGATGACGTACACCTCCTTGACGCCCGAGTCGGCGATGGCGGCTGTCGCCGTCTCGAGGAACATCGGGATCGTCACCAGACGGGTCGCGCCCGAGTCGACGAGTTGGTGATGGACCTCGCCCGCGGTGTACGTCGGATTGACCGTGGTGACGACGCCACCGGCCAGTGCTACGGCGTGGAAGACGACGCCGTAGTCGGGGCAGTTGGGTGCCATCACCGCGACGACTTGACCCTTCGTCAGCCCGGCCTCGAGCCAGCCACCCGCTTGACGTCGCACGGCCGCTTCGAACTCGCCGTACGTCATCGTCCCGCCGGTCGCCCCATCGACGAACGCCGCCTTGTCGACCCACCGGGCGGCACGGTCGAGGATGTAGGGCGTCAACGGCGACGTCGGAACGCTCACCGAAGGCACCGGACTGGTGAACACGAAGGTCATCGTTCGTCTCCCTCTCACGACGTCGATCCTGCACGAGACGGGCCCGCCCTTCTCGCCAACGCGACGGGATCGTAGTGCCGCGTCGGTGCGTCAGCTGACGGTGACGGCGCGGACGTCGGGCTTGATGTGGGCGAACGTGCTGCGGCCGTTCCACGTTGGGAACGCCCGCACGAGCCAGGTCGGCCCGTCGAGCCGGATCCGGGAGTCGCGGGTTGCGTCCGCCCAGCTCAGCTGGCCGGCGTGCCACTTCACGAACGCTTCGGCGTCGGCGGTGACGAAGAGGTCCTCGTCCAGTCCGGCATAGGTCTTGCACAGCTCGACCTCGCCGTGCTCGAGGAGCAGCCAGTACCGCTCGTGGGGCCGGAACCCGGTGAAGTCCAGCCGGACGACCACGCGCCGTTCCGGGAGTCGGTCCCGGCGGAGCGCGTTGCACATCGACCACAGGGCGACGAAGGGATCGAGGTCCTCCGGAGCGATCTCGAGCCACCGCGCTCCCCACTCGCCGAGCGTCTCGCAGACCTTGAACAGGTCGTTGCCCGAGCTCGTGAGCCGGTAGCGGTGTCCGCGCCCGTGAGCCTTCGGGGCCGATTCGATGATGCCGAAGCGTTCGAGCTGCTTGAGCCGTTGCGTGAGGAGGGTGCGGGAGAGTCCGGGTGCACCCTCGAGGATCTCGCCGAACGTCGCACAGCCGAGGTGCACGTTGCGGATGATCACCGGCGTCCAACGCTCCGCGAAGATCTCCGCTCCCCGGGCGATCGGGCAGTACTGGCCGTAGGTCCTCGTGTAGGAAGTGTCGCGCTCCCGTCGACCGCGGTGAAGTCCAGATTCCTTACTTCGAAGTCCAGCAGGCTGACTTCACCTCGGTGCCATCCGCTGTTGCGATGACCCCATCGACCACGGGAGGAACGATGACAGCACCAACCACGATGCGGCTCGCCGGGTTCCGCGGTGACCTGATTGCTCCCGACCACGATGGTTACGACGACGCGCGCCTCGTGTGGAACGGCACCGTCGATCGGCGGCCTCGACTGATCGCCCGGTGCCGCCGCGCTGCGGACGTGGCCGCCGCGGTGCGCTTCGCCCGAACTCGCGATCTCGAGATCGCCGTACGAGGGGGAGGTCACAACGTCGCCGGCACCGCGGTCTGTGACGACGGCATCGTGATCGACCTCTCGGCGATGCGCGCCGTCACCGTCGATCCGGCGGCGCGCACGGCCCGCGTCCAGGGCGGTGCGCTGTGGGGCGACGTCGACCACGCGACCCAGCGACTCGGTCTGGCCACCACGGGTGGCATCGTCAGCCACACCGGTGTCGGTGGCGTCAGCCTGGGCGGCGGCATCGGCTGGCTGATGCGCAAGCACGGGCTCGTCGTCGACAACCTGGTGGAAGCCGAGGTGGTCACCGCCGAGGGCGACGTCATCCGGGCATCGACCGACGATCATCCCGACCTGTTCTGGGCGTTGCGGGGCGGGGGCGGCAACTTCGGCGTGGTCACCTCCTTCCGGTTCAGGCTGCATCCCGTCGGACCCACCGTCCTGGCCGGTCCGGTGTTCTGGGCGGCCGAGGACACCGCCGACGTCCTGCGCTTCTACCGCGAGTTCGTCACCGACGCGCCGGACGAGCTCGGCACCATCGTTCGGCTGGGCACGATCCCACCGATGGCTGTGGTCCGCGACGAGCTGCACTTCCGGCCGGCGATCGCGGTGGCGAGCTGCTATGCCGGGCCTGTCGGAGACGGTGAGCGCGCCGTCCGTCCACTTCGCGAGTTCGGTTCGCCGCTGGTCGACCTCGTCGGACCCACCCGGTACGTCGACCACCAGGGCAGCATCGACGACACCGTGCCTCACGGCTGGCACTACTACTGGAAGGGCACGAGCCTCACCCGCCTCACCGACGAGGTCGTCGACGTCGTCGCCGAGCACGCCTACGACGCCACGTCACCGAGGTCGTACGCGGCGATCTTCCACATGGGTGGCGCCGTCGCCCGGGTCCCGCGGGACGCCACCGCCTACCCGGGCCGCGACGTCGAGCACAACGTCGTCATCGACGCGGCATGGCTCCCGGAGCAGGCTGACCTCGTCCGCGGAGCAGAGACGGCGTGGGCACGAGCGTTCCACGGCGCGCTCGAACCCCACCGTGCCGGCGTCTACGTGAACTTCCTCGACGGCGACGACGACCCGAGCCGCGTCCGCGAGGCCTACGGCGCCGCCACCTACTCGCGGCTCGCCGCGGTGAAGGCCAGGTACGACCCCGAGAACGTGTTCCACCACAACAAGAACATCCCGCCCGCGCCCTGAGCCCCACCGCCTTGGTCACGATTCTGGTTGGACGGTCAACCATTTTCGTGACCAAAGCGAGCTCTGAGGGCCGTGGACGGGGGGCGTGGGGTGCGCCAGGATACGCGTCATGGACGTTCCCGAATATGTACGCCACGAGGGATTGAAGCGGTGGGTCGCCGAGATGGTCGACCTGTGCAATCCCGCCGCCGTGCACTGGTGCGACGGGTCCGACGAGGAGTACGACCGGCTCTGCCAGGAGCTCGTCGACGCCGGGACGTTCATCCGGTTGAACGAGCAGCGCCGCCCGAGCAGCTTCCTCGCCCGGTCCGACCCGAGCGACGTGGCACGGGTCGAGGATCGCACGTTCATCTGCTCGAAGAACCGGGACGACGCCGGACCGACCAACAACTGGATGGACCCGGCGGAGATGAAGGCGACCCTGGCCGGCCTCTTCGACGAGTGCATGGCCGGGCGCACGATGTACGTGGTCCCGTTCAGCATGGGCCCGCTCGGCTCGCCGATCGCCCAGCTCGGCGTCGAGATCACCGACTCGGCCTACGTCGCCGTGAACATGAAGATCATGACGCGTATGGGTCGCGACGCAGTCGAGGTCCTCGGCGCGGACCAGCCGTTCGTCCCGTGCATGCACACCGTGGGCGCGCCGCTGCCCAACGGCGCGGCCGATGTGCCGTGGCCCTGCAACCCCGACGTCAAGTACATCGTGCACTTCCCCGAGGAGCGGTCGATCTGGAGCTACGGGAGCGGCTACGGCGGCAACGCCCTGCTCGGCAAGAAGTGCCTGGCCCTGCGCATCGCGTCCGTGATGGCACGAGACGAGGGATGGCTCGCCGAGCACATGCTGATCATGGGCGTCACCGACCCGCAGGGCGAGAAGACGTACGTGGCGGCGGCGTTCCCGAGTGCCTGCGGCAAGACGAACTTCGCCATGCTCGTGCCGCCGCCTGCGTTTGCCGACGAGGGTTGGCGGGTCACGACGGTCGGCGACGACATCGCCTGGATCAAGCCGGGGACCGACGGAAGGCTCTTTGCGATCAACCCCGAGGCCGGGTACTTCGGCGTCGCGCCGGGCACGTCGTACTCGACGAACCCGTCGGCGATGGAGTCGATCCGAGCCAACACCATCTTCACCAACGTCGCCCTCACCGACGACGGCGACGTCTGGTGGGAGGGCATGGACGGCGACCCACCGGCGCACGCGATCGACTGGCAGGGCCACGACTGGACGCCCGACTCCGGCACCAAGGCGTCGCATCCCAACGCCAGGTTCACCGCCCCGGCGAGCCAGAACCCGGCGCTCGACCCGGATTGGGACGACCCCCAAGGCGTGCCGATCAACGCCTTCATCTTCGGCGGTCGCCGCTCCGGCACGATCCCCCTCGTCGGCCAGAGCTTCAACTGGGCCTACGGCGTGTACATGGCGGCCACGATGGGCTCGGAGACCACGGCCGCGGCGTTCGGCGAGCAGGGAGTCGTTCGCCGCGACCCCTTCGCCATGCTCCCGTTCGCCGGCTACCACATGGCGAGCTACATCAACCACTGGCTGTCGTTCGGTCGCAACATCCCCAACCCTCCGCGGATCTTCCAGGTCAACTGGTTCCGCCGCGACAGCGACGGCAAGTTCGCCTGGCCGGGCTTCGGCGAGAACATGCGGGTCCTGCAGTGGATCGTCGAACGGTCACACGGCCGGGCCTTCGGGCTCGAGAGTCCGCTCGGTTGGATGCCTCGGTACCAGGACCTCAACTGGAAGGGTCTGGAGGACTTCTCCGAGAGCGAGTTCCGCGACTGCATGTCGATCGACCGCAGCGACTGGGATGCCGAGCTGCTCGAGGTCGAGGAGCTGTTCATGAAGCTGCACACGCGGCTGCCCAACGAGATGCACTGGATCCGCTCGCTCACCGCCAGTGCCCTGTGGCGGTCCCCCGAGCGTTGGGAGATGAACCCCGATCCGACGTGAGTGTCGGACGCCGTCAGCCGTTGACCGCTTCGACGGTGCTGATGTCGGTGAGCGTCGGAAGCGGGGAGCGCGCCGCCATCGCCGTGTCCTCCGTCGCCCCCGGCACGTAGAGGTGACCGGAAGCTTCGACGACCTTGCCCTCGAGGTCCGCCAACTCGTCGTCGGGGCGCGCGCCGAGCTCGACGAAGCCGCCGTCGGTGAGCCGGACGTGGGCGATCTGTTTCACCGAGCGCCACCCGCCGTCCCCGTCGGGGACCTTCATGGTGTGGCCGCCGAGGTCCTGGACGGTGTACGTGCCCTGCACCGTGACGTCCTCGTCGACGTGTTCGGCGACCTCCTGCGAGGAACTGAGCACGCCGTCGCGCACCGGCACCTCTTCCGCGTCGGAGGAGCGGCGCTTCCTCACGCCTTGACTCCGAACGTCGAGCCCCGGGTGCCGTGGGTCCCGCTGGCGAGGTGCTCCTCGTGGAACGTCTGGTCCTTCTTCTCGGTGCCGTACATCTGGTAGACGTACTTGCGGTTGACCTCGTCGTAGGCCTGCTGTTGGAGCTGCTTGTTGATCACCGGGTCGGGGTCGCTGCCGTAGCTGACGGCGTAGTTCTCCAGGGTGATGTTGTTCGGGCCGTCCTTCATGACGACGCCCGCCCAGTGGAAGTTCCAGGTGCTCCCCGAGCTCGTGAAGCCGGGCATGTTCTCCTCGGTGACGAGCGTGTAGGCCCCGCCGATCTCCGGGTTGGCGGCGAGGTTGATGCCGGTGAACGCGTCGAAGGCCTTGCGGCCCGCCTTGCCCAGCTCCCAGTACTGCCGCTTGGCCTCGTCGTCGGTCGCGGCGGTGATCAGCTGGCGCTTGCCGAAGAGTCCGCCGCCGGTGTAGTGGATGCCCTTCTTGAGGTGCTTCCCGTTCGCCTTCACGGCCATGAACTGGGGTATCGCCTGCTTGTAGAGGCTGGTGAAGTCCTCCGGATTGGTCGACGAACCCGACTTGACGTCCGTGGTGCCGATCCTGGCGTGGGCGCGGGGGCCGATGGCGGTTCCCATCACCGCCCGCGACGAGCGGCCGCAGTCGGCCCAGAGGGCGAACTCGGCGGCCTTGGTGCCGTCGTCGTCCTTGAGCTTGCCCTTGTTGATCCGCTTCAGCTTCTCGTCGCCGGGGTCAGGGCCGACCGTGACGAGCCGGGGGGTGACGGGGCTGACGTTGTTCGCCACGCCCTTCAGGAGGCCACCCTTGAGCGTCTTCGTGTCGTCGATCGCCAGCCGCACGAAGGAGCCGTTGGTGCCGGCCTGCTTCAGTCCCTTGTTGGCTTGTTTGATGAGGTCAGGCGGGGCGAACAGCGTCTGACCGCCTTCTTTCTGGGTCACGCACAACGCCGTCTTCCCGCTCTCGGACACCCGCCACGTGTCGCCGTCGGTGTCGGTACGGACCTTGTAGCGACGCACGACGCGCCGAGCCCGCTCGGCGCCGCCCTGCTGCACGACGTGGGCCAGCTCGTGGCCGAGCAGCCACTGCCCGCCGCGGGTCGCCGGGCGGTACTGGCCCGGAGCGAAGTGGATGTCCGTGCCGAGGGTGAACGCCGAGGCCTGGATCCTCGACGGGACGTCGCTGTCGGGGTGGACGCGTACCGCAGCCAGGTCGACGCCCGTGGCCGACTCCATCGTCGCCCGTGTCGTCGGGTCGAGCGGCGCACCTGTGCTCGCCCGGATGCGGCGGGCGACATCGTCGGACACGTCGCCGCCATCCAACCCGACCGCGGTCGGGGCGGCGGAGCGGACGATGCGCGTGGACTCGGTCGCGAACAGCGACGCAGCGGGGTCGGTGTCCGGCGGCGATCGGAGCGCTCCCAGGACCTGGTCGGCGAAGCGGTCGGCGGACCGCTCGGCCGGGTCGTTCGCGGCGCCGACGAGCAGCTTCTTCTGCAGCACCGGCTTCGCCGTCAACGGTTCGGGCCGCTCGCGGCGCCGTGACGCCGCTTCGGGCCGCTGCTCGGCCACCTTCGCACGATCGAACATCGCTTCCCTCCGGGACTCGTCCCCGACGCTCGGGTTCGACAGTACCCGGCCGCGGTGGGCCGAGTCCATGGTGCGGTCGGGAAGATCCGGCCCACGCTCGCTCAGTCCGCCGGCCGCAGGTGAGTCCGGTAGACGTGGGTCGTCCACTGGCGTCGGTACTCGCTCGAGGTGAGGAGCGACCGCACCTGGTCGAGCAGCGGGGAGTCGCTCCTCGTCGGCGAGCCCGTGCCCGCACCGAGGTCGAGCACCGTCGCCGCCGGCGGAAGGTCCGCGAGCACGCCACGGGGCCAGCCCGGACGCCCGCGTTCATAGTCGTCGGGCCACCGATCGCCGCTGCCGGCGGGCATGTTCCAAGTCGTCGTCGTCAGACGCCCTGACCGTACGGCTGCCTACCGCCGGCCTCCTGGCCCGTTTCCGCGTTTCGAACCCGTTAGAGACCCTGGACCAAGACGCCGAAGCCGGTGGTTGACGCTTGACGCATGCCGAGGATCGCCTGATACTCCGGCGACTCGTACCAGATGTGGAAGTCCTCTTCGTTCTCGAACTCGAGGATCACGGTGCGAGGCCCCGGCGGCTCTCCTTCGATGGTCTTGCACTCGGTGTCCACGGCGAGCACCTTGACCGGCACGACGCCGAGCGTCGGACCGGCCGCCTGCACGTACTCGCTGAGCAATTCGGGATTGTCGATGGTCGAGTTGACAACCAGGTAGGTGGGCATGGTGGCCGGTGCTAGCACAATCCGCTCAACACCTGTGACATGGCCCGTGCCTCGGTGGGAGGGCGTGGTCTGCCGAGATCGGCGGAGATGTGGAAGGATCCGGCCCGCGCTCACGAACGGGAGGTCGGGCATGTCCGATGACCATGCGCTCATCGACGTTCACGCCGGGGATGACCTGACCCCGCTGGCCGGAACGTGGGACGTCGATCCGACGCACTCGGCGCTCGAGTTCGTCGCCCGGTACGCGGTGTTCACGCTCGTGCGCGGCCGCTTCACGTCGTTCTCCGGCACCGTCGTGCTCGATCCACTGCACCCCGAAGCGACCGCGGTCGACGTCGAAATCGACGCGGCCTCCGTGGACACGGCGATGGGGGTGCGCGACGGCCACCTGCGAGGCGATGAGTTCTTCGACGTCGAGCGCCACCCGACGATCTCGTTCCACTCCCAGGGGGTGACGGTCCTGGCGGCTGGGCGCTACACCGTGCGCGGCGACCTCACGATCCGCGGCATCACCCAGCCGGTCCGGCTGGTCGTGGACGTGTTCGGGCGCGCCCCGGACGTGCTGGGCAACCCCCGGATCGGCTTGCGAGCGACGGCGAAGGTGCAACGGGCCGTCTGGGACATCAAGTGGAACTCCACCGTCCCCGGCGGTGGCGTCGCCTTGGCGGACGACGTCGACCTCGAGCTCGACGTCTCGCTGGTGCCGGCCGGCTCGGCGGGGGACGGCCCGGCGGGTTGATCAGTGGTCGCTGGCCGCTCGTCCCGGTTTGTGCCCAACGGCGAGCTTGACTGAGACCGGCAGCTCGAACCGGTCGCCGTGCCGGTACTCGAGCACCCGCCGGTCGAACGCCTCCCGGATGCGCTGGCGGGTGGGTTCCGGTTGCCCCAGGAACAGCGCCGACGTACGCACGGTGGCGGTGAGCATCCCGCTCCAGAGATCGTCGGCGTTGCTGAGGCTGTGGTCGAACGCGACGGTCCGCACCTCGACGCCGCTCAGTCCGCCCGCTGTGAGCAGGGCGGCGAACTCCTCGTCGATCGCGAACCGGAAGAAGGGTGGACCGATCGGAAGGTCTTCGGGAGGCGTCGCCCCGGCTTCGTTGAAGGCGTCGAGGAGCACGCCGAGGAGGCGCATCCGGTCGGGGAGATCCCAGGTAGTGAGGGCGAGCCGCCCGCCGTCCTGGAGCACCCGGACGAGCTCGCCGACGGCGCGCTCCGGGCGTCCCAGGTGAGGGACGACGAAGTTGCTCACGACGGCATCGAACGAGCGGTCGTCGAAAGGCAGTGCCTCGGCGTCGGCCTCGCGGAAGTCGATGTCGGGGTGAAGTTGTCGAGCGAGCTGGACCATCGCCGGTGCGACGTCCACACCGATCACCGAGGCGCCCCGCTCGCTCGCTCCCGCGGCGACGTAGCCAGGTCCGGTCGCGAGGTCGAGGACCCGCGAACCCGGGCCCACGGCAGCTGCGTCCAGCAGCGGACCGACCAGTCGACCCGTGATCGGCCCGAAGAACTGGCCGTAGGTCGGGGCCCGGTGCTCCCAGCCGGCCTTCTCGAACTCGTTGAACGCGTCGAGCGTCTCTTCGGGCACTGACTGGTCGGCGCTCGTCATGCGCTCTCCTTTCCGTCGCGCGGCCGGACCCGCCGACGCAGATTCTGTGTCAGCGTCCCACTGTCGGCGGCGAGATTTCACTCGACGGAACGATCCGCGCCCAGATCGAGGCGGCAGCGCGGCGCCCCGTTCCCCTGAACCCGAACTGAGGTGACAGGAGGGTGGTTGTACGTTACGTGCCGGTGGCCGGGACGCGAAGTCGAGAAGAACGACTGGTGACGCGCTCGTTGGTGATCCTCGGACTGAGTGGGCTCGCGGTGGCCCAGCCGCTGCTCGACCTGTTCGGGAGGAACCCGGACTTCTTCGTCGGCGAGGACTACAGCCGAGTGCAGATCATCGCCTTCGCCGCGCTGATCGCGCTGGTCCCGCCAGTGATCGGGATCGCCCTCATGGCCGTGGCCACTCTGGTCGATCGACGGGCGGGCACGGTCGTGTTCTGGGTCGTGACGGCGGCGCTGGCGGCGGCGTTCGTGCTCGCTCTGCTGCGCACGCTCGACGTCGACTCGGCCGTGCTCGCCTTCACTGTCGCTCTCGCCGGTGGCGTCGGCGCGACCGTGCTGATCCTGCGGACCCGGGCCGGGTGGCTCTTCACTTCCTACCTCGCCGCCGCCAACTTGCTGTTCGTCGGCCTCTTCGTCTTCGTCAGCCCGACGTCCGATCTCCTCGCCGGCGCCGCGCCGGGCGAGCTCGCTCCGACGCGCGAGCGCGCTCCCACGGAGATCGCTCCGATCGAGGGCCCGGTGGTGGTGGTCGTGCTCGACGAGTTCCCGGCGGCGACGATCATGCGCGCCGACGGCTCACTGAACTCGGACCGGTACCCGGGCTTCGCCGAGCTGGCGTCGGTCAGCACGTGGTTCCGCAATGCCTCGAGCCACTACAACCTGACCTATCGCGCCGTTCCCCAGCTGCTCAGCGGCGTGATCGGCAAAGGCGACTTCCTGCCGACGTACGAGGCCTATCCCCGGACCCTGTTCACGCTCCCGGTGGGCGACCCTCCGGTACGCCGCTACGAGCCGGTCACCGACCTGTGCCCACCAGCGGTGTGCGCGATCGGAGATGCCTCGCCCGTGTACTGCTCCCACGTCCTGCCGACGTCCGTACGCGACGAGGTCCCCGACCTCGACGACTCGTCGGGCAGCAGTGGCGAGGGCGCGGCTGACGAGTCGTTCATCGACCAGGCGTATCGCAAGTACCGCCGACTCAAACGGGAGGGCGAGATCACCCCCCAGCGGCAAGCCGCGATCATGGCGGACGAGATCGCGGCCATCGACGCGTCACCAGCGGTGCACTTCCTCCACCTCGTCCTGCCGCACCGCCCCTACCTGCTGTCGCGTTCGGGCAAGCAAGCGTCCGTTCACCCGACCTCGATCACCGACCCGGCGCAGCCGGGAGCCGAGTTCATGGCCCGATTCGACTACCAGCGGCACAGCATGCAGGTCGGTGCCGTCGACGTTCTGATCGGCGATCTGCTCGATCAGCTTCGCGCCCTTCCGACGTGGGAGGACACTCTGCTCGTGGTGACCTCCGACCACGGCACCAACTTCACCCTCCCCAACATCGGCCGGATGAAGGTCACCGACGCCAACCGCGACGAGGTCCTGCGCATCCCGCTGTTCATCAAGGCGCCGGGCCAGCTCGACGGCGAGGTGCGCGACGACAGCGCCCAGACGATCGACCTCCTGCCGTCGATCGTCGACCTCCTGGACATCGAGGTCGACTGGGAGTTCGACGGGCACTCGTTGTACGACGGCAGCACGGCCCGCACCGAGCCCCAGGTGTCGACCGGCGTCGACGACTTGGTGGAGCTCGTCCAGCGACGGGCCGAGGACTTCCCGTACGGCGACGACTGGCTCGCACTCGCCGCGGTGGGGGACAACGGGGATCTCGTCGGCCGGCGGGTGGACGAGCTCCGCGTCGGCGGGCCGAGCCGGTTCCACGCGACCCTCCGTCAGCAGAACATCCTGCGCGATCTGCCGACTCCGCGAGGAACGATGCCGTACGTGCTCGTCGGCACCGCCACCGCCGGCGACGGGTCGAAGGTCGAGCCTCCTGAGCTCCTCGCCGCCGTCAACGGGACGCTCGCCGGGGTGGTGGGCGGCTACAAGCCCGAGGGCGACGGATGGGCATTCGCGGGGTACGTGGCCGACTTCTACCGTCCGGGCGCCAACGAGGTGGCCCTCTACGAGGTGACCCGTGACAGCTCGTCGGTCACGCTCCACCCCGTCCGTCGGCGCTGACGCGCGCGGCCGATGAGTTCGAGCGACCCGACCGGTCAAATGTTCTGACCGAGCCCGTGAGAGATGGAGAATCCGATGGCCTTTCGTCCGTACCTGTTCTTCGGTGGCAACTGCCGCGCCGCCTTCACCCGCTACCAGGAGATCTTCGGGGGCGAACTGACGCTGCTGACGATGAAGGACGTTCCGGGTGAGGACGCGCCGCCGGCCGACAAGGCCGACCTGATCATCCACGCCGCCCTGACCATCGGGCCGGAGCTGTTGATGGCATCCGACGACCCGATGAGCGACGACTTCGGTCCGGTGCAGGGGATGATGGTGAGCTACGACGCTGCCGACGCTGGCGACGCCAAGCGGGTCTTCGACGCCCTCGCCGAGGGTGGCAGCGTCACCCAGGAGCTGGTGCCGACGTTCTTCTCCGAGGCGTTCGGCATGTGCGTCGACCGGTTCGGCACGCCGTGGATGGTCGTCACCCCAGGATCCGAGCAGCCGTCCTGACACCGGCGGCCGACCGCCGCCACGTGCAACGATGGCCCGACGATGCCTTGGTCGCCGGATCCTGACGCCCTTCGCGGAAAGATCGCCGTGGTCGCCGGGGCCACACGCGGCGCCGGACGAGGAATCGCCTGCGGCCTCGGCGAAGCCGGGGCCACGGTCATCTGCACCGGTCGGACCACGCGGGCCGACGGCTCGGTCCGATCCGACTACGACCGCCCCGAGACCATCGACGAGACCGCCGAACTGGTGAGCGCGCTCGGCGGTACGGGCGTCGCCGTCCCCGTCGACCACCTCGCTGCCGATGAGGTCGGCGCGCTCGCCGAACGGCTGCGGCGCGACTACGGCCGCATCGACGTGCTCGTCAACGACATCTGGGGGGCGGAGGTGCTCAAGGGCGGCCCCGCCGACTGGAACACGCCTATCTGGGAGCACGACGTCGACGCCGGACTACGGATCCTGCGGCTCGCCCTCGACACCCACCTGATCACGTCGCACCACTTGCTACCGCTGCTCATCGAGCGCCACGGAGGCCTGCTCGTCGAGGTCACCGACGGGACGAGCGAGTACAACGCCTCGGAGTACCGGATCAGCGTCTACTACGACCTGGCCAAGGTCGCCGTCAACCGGCTGGCCTTCTCGCAGGGTCACGAGCTCGCCCCCCACGGCGGGACCGCGGTGGCGGTCACGCCGGGCTGGCTGCGCTCGGAAATGATGCTCGAGGCCTTCGGTGTCACCGAGGACAACTGGCGGGACGCGCTCGACCGCCCGCCGGGCAGCGACCGGCCGGGCGCCCCGCCCGGCTTCGCCGAGTCCGAGACCCCTCGCTTCGTCGGTCGCGCGATCGCCGCGCTGGCGGCGGACGGGGACCGCGCCCGCTGGAACCAGAGCTCGGTGACTGCCGGCGAGCTGGCCCGCGAGTACGGCTTCACCGATCTCGACGGCACCCAGCCCGACGCCTGGCGGCGCTAGTGGGCCGACGCGGCCTCGGCAGATCTGGGCGCGGATGGTCTCATCGAGGTTTCTGGGCGCGGACCGTCTCGGATCCGAGACGCAGCGCGCCCAGATCGTCGTTGGAGACGCTCCGCGCCCAGATCGTCGGTGACTCGTGACCGAGGACGACGCGGCGAGGTCGTCGCCCACCCCCGCTGGCGACGACCCCGCTCGGCGTCTTGTCACCATCGTGCCGGAATCACTCGTCCACGTCTGCGCCAGATGACGCTGAGCGTCCGGCGATCTTGACGCAGAGTGGACCACACCCAGAACGGGAATTGCGGAGGGAGTCCGTTGTGCCGCCGTCGCCGGTGCGGATCGCACCGGCGATGGTGCGCGTAGATGGGCTCAGTGACCGCCCGGGTGCGAACACGCCGACAGCGAGGACGTAGCCGCCGATTCGCTCGCTGCGCAGGTCGACGAGGCGGTCCCGTTCGTCGTAGGCGGCGGTGTGGGCGATCTCGCGCTCCGGCGAGCCGGCGACCACGCCGAGCACGAGAGCGAAGTACCAGCCGAAGACCAGGGTGGCACGGCTTCTCCGGGGCGTACCGTGGACGTCGTGGACGTGACGTTCCATCGCTCGGTCGACGCTAAGGACCGGCGCCCGTGGGTGGCGCAGGTCGGGAAGATGCGCGTCCACGGGTCGATCCTCGGCTCCGCCGTCGGGGACGACCTGCCGCACGACCTCGTCACGTTCGTGGTCGAGCGCGAGCTCGGGATGACCGACGGGTTCTTCGGCACCGTCGCCGCCGGCGGCACGTTCCGCTCGATGGCGAAGAAGCGCCACCGCGACGGCAAGGCGGCGATCGCCCGCAACCGCCCGGCACTCGACCGTGCCGAGCGCGTCGTCCACGAGCACTGGGACGCCTGGCGGCAGGGGCGGCCGACGCCGTGCGCCGCTGCGTTCGAGCGCGTGCAGGCCGATTGGCGGGCGTGCCCGCCGGGCACGGACCTCACGCTGTCGTGGGACCTGGTCGTGTCCGGCGCACCGAAGAAGCGCCGGCAGCCCTAGCCGGACTCACCGGGTGGGTGCCGCCGCGGCCAGACTGGCGACGTGACTTCGGGGGACCTCGAGCTCGTCCACTCCATGGCCGACGCGGCCGATCGGGTCTCGACCTCGCACTACCTGTCGGAGGAACTGCGCACGACGACCAAGGGCGACGGCACGCCGGTGTCGGCGGTCGACTTCGAGGTCGAGCGGACGGTGCTCGACCTGGTGCACACCGAGCGCCCCGGCGACGCCGTCGTGGGGGAGGAGGTGGGCCCGCACCCTGGCTCCTCCGATCGCCGGTGGATCGTCGACGGGATCGACGGAACCCACAAGTACGCCGCCGGACGGCCCGGGTGGGGCACGAGCATCGCCCTCGAGGTCGGCGGCGAGATCACGGTCGGGGTTGTCTCCGTCGCCGCGGTTCGGTCGGCGCTGGTGGGCGACGCGCGGCGGCGGTGCGTGGTCGGCGCCGTACCGGGCCGACGGCACCCTCGACCGCGACGAGGCAACGCCGATGCGGTGCGGGTCGGCGAGCGTGCTCGGCGACGCGTCGGTGATCGTCATCCCGCACGAGAGCGCGTTGATCGGTTGGCGCGACGAACTCGCCCACCGCTTCCCTCGGCCGGCCTCACCGCGCAGCCAGTGCCTCGCCATCGACGCCGCGATGGTGGCCGCAGGCGAGCTCGACGTAGCGATTCTGACCTTCGGTGGAGTGTGGGACTTCGCCGCGACCAGCCTGCTCGTCACCGAGGCCGGCGGCGTGTTCCGTGATGCCTGGGGTGGTACGCGACTCGACACCACGACGGCCGTGTTCACCAACGGCGCCCTCGTCGACGACGTGCTCGCCGAGCTGGCCGCGTTCCGTCCGGCGGAGCCCGACGCCCCGCGGCTGGCGAAGACGGTGACCTCGCCGATCGGGACCGAGGAGGAGCAGGCGATCGACGAGTGGCGGGGCTTCGGGATCCGGTCGATGCCGTCGATGTCGGCCCGGGTGCTCGTCGAGAACCCGCCGCCGTTCGTATTCGAGATCGTGGAGGAGCGGGCCGCCGAGCTGGAGCGCCCCTTCGTCGGCGTGACCACGGACGGCGTCGTGCGCACCGGGTTGCGGTCGCTCGACGGTCCGTTCGTCAGCACCGAGCCGATCCTCGATGCCGCACTCGCCTTCCTGCAGGCGCTCACCCCTGAGCAGCGACGACGGGCGTGCGTTCGCGATGGATGCCACCGAGTGGCGGACGTGGATCAACGTCCACATGAACCACTTCCGTCACGGCGTGATGCTCGAGGACCTCGCCCCGGCCGGTGCGCGAGCTCGCCCTCGACATCCTGCGGGCGACGTTGTCGGCCCGGGGCTTCCACTACGCACGGTCGATCATGCGGCTCAACGAGTTGATCGCCGAGCTGACCGGCGACCACGAGGCGTTCGGCGAGTGGCCGTACTTCGTGTCGATCTTCGGCGAACCCGGGCGCGGGGGAGCCGTGGGGCTGGCAGATCGACGGGCACCACGTCTGCATCAACGCCGTCGTGTTCGACGGGCGGGTGGTGATGACGCCGACGTTCCTGGGTGCCGAGCCCCGGCGCGTGCAGCACGGGCCGTACGCCCCGATCTCGCTCTTCGACCCCGAGGAGCGCCTCGGCCTCGACCTCATCCGGTCGTTCGACGCCGCCCAGCGCGAGCGGGCGGTCCGCTACCCGTCGATCCACCCGGACGAGATCCCCGTCCACCTGCAGAACCCGTTCGACGGCCGGATGCAGGCCGGCGCCTTCCACGACAACCTCGTCGCGCCCGTACCAGGGGGTCGCCGGGAGCGACATGACCGACGCCCAGCGACGCGTCCTCCTCGCCCTCGCCGGCACGTACGTCGGCTGGATGGGGGACGGCCACGCGGAGGTGAGGTCGGCCGAGGTCGTTTCCCACCTCGACGAGACCTGGTTCTCGTGGTACGGCGGGACCGGGGACGACTCGCCCTTCTACTACCGGGTCCACAGCCCGGTGATCCTCATCGAGTTCGACCATCACCCCGGGGTCGCCTTCGACAACGAGGTACCGACGCGCAACCACGTGCACACGGTCGTGCGCACGCCGCACGGCGGCGACTACGGCGCCGACCTCCTGCGCCAGCACTACGAGCGGTTCGACCACCGCTCTGAGCATCGGTCGGTCAGCGGCGACTCCACACCGGCGGCGCCCCGGTGACCGTCAGCATGATCGAGTAGACCGAGGTCGTGGCGCTGACGAACAGCCGGTTCCGCTTCGGGCCGCCGAACACGAGATTGGATGCCCGCTCGGGCAGGCGGAGGGTGCCGATGAGCGTGCCGTCGGGGTCGTAGCAGCGCACGCCCTCGGCGGTGGCGGCCCAGACCCGACCCTGGTCGTCGAACCGGATGCCGTCGAACTGGCCGCCGTCGGCGAACACGGTCCCGCCGGTGAGCGTCCCGCCGTCGTCGACGTCGAACACCCGGATGTGGTTGACCTGGCTGTCGACGATGTACAGCTTCGTCTCGTCCCGGGAGAAGGCGAGGCCGTTGGGGCGCTCGAAGTCGTCGGCCACCACCGTGCAGCTCCCGGTCTCCGGGTCGACCCGGTACACGTGGCACCCGCCGATCTCGCTCTCCGACCGGTGGCCCTCGTAGTCGCTGTCGATCCCGTAGGCCGGATCGGTGAACCAGACCGACCCGTCGGACCGGACGACGGCGTCGTTGGGGCTGTTCAGCCGCCGGCCGTCGTGGCGATCGGCGAGCACGGTGACCGAGCCGTCGTGCTCGGTCCGCGTCACGCGACGCGACCCGTGCTCGCAGGTGATCAGCCGGCCCTGGGCGTCGAGGGTGTTGCCGTTGGCGTAGCCGGACGGGCAACGGAACACGCCCGTGTCGCCGGTCGTCTCGTCCCACCGGAGGATGCGGTCGTTGGGGATGTCGCTGACCAGCAGGTAGCGGCCCGCCGCCACGTACACCGGACCCTCGGCCCAGCGACAGCCGAGCTCGAACCGTTCGACGCGACGATCGCCTCGGCACCCGCGGAACCGTTCGTCGTGGACCTCGAGCTCGGTCGGGATCGTGGACGTCACGGTTCGGGGCGACACGGTCCCGGCAGACTACGCGCCCTGGTCCGGATCAGCCGCCGTAGCCGGGGTACCCACCGTCGGTCGAGCTGCCGGCAGCAGGGGTCGTGCCGCCGTCGACCCGGAGGGCGTGCCACGTCAGATGTTGGCTGCCGAAGTCGTCCTCGAAGCCGTCGCCGCTGACGTCGCCCGGCGAGTCCTCGGAGAAGGTGTAAAGCAGCCGGCCGCCGGCGGTGACCTGCTCGGTACCGTCGGGACGGTCGACCACGCCGAGCTCGGGGACGCCGGGCGCGGCGGTCGGCGCGTCCGACCCGGGCTCGAGCGGCTGCCAGAAGGAGGTGCAGCCGTCGACGCACCGGACCTGACCGTCGGCCTCCTCGTCGGCGAAGTAGAGGGCACGGCCGGACGCGTCGACGAGGATCTCGCCGACGCCCTCGACGTCGGCGACGGACACGGTGTCGTTGCTCGCGCCGGCGGTGCCGGCGGTGGTCGTATTGCTCGCGCCGTCGTCGTCGGAGCCACCGCACGCGGCGAGGGCGAGGGCGGCCGCGACGGCGGCGACCGACACGGATTTGAGTCCGAGTTTCATGGGGGGTTCTCCTTTCACCACCGGTGTTTCGGTGTCTTGCCGGCGAAGCGGGCAACGAGCGAGGCGCTCAGCAGCACCACGGCGGCGATCTCGGACCGCCGGGTCAGACGCGATCGCGGCGGGGTCGTATCCGGGCTCCTGGAACCCGAACAGCGGGGTGTGCTCGCTGATCGTCAGCATCACGAGCGAGCCGGCGGCGAGGGCGATGCCGGCCGCGGTCACGATCGCCACGGTCGCGCCGGCCCAGCGGCCGGTGAGGTGCTCGATCGGTGCGAGCAAAGCGATCCCGATGGCGATCGCGGCGGCGAAGTCGAGGAGGAACAGCACGCCGATCGTCGGGATCGCCTGGTAGGGGCCGAAGTACTGCTGGAGGTGGACGACGCCGGAGACCACGAGGGCGACGGCTCCGAGGCCTCGCCCCAGGAGCCAGCCCCAGCGTCGTCGCGCCGGCTGGAGGCGAGACGACGAATCGGCCGCCGGCACCCGAACGTGTTGTTGCACGCTCCTTAGTACCGGCCGGGGCGGCCGTGCGGATTCGTCGACTACTGCGGCTCGAGCTCGATGAGCGACACGCCCGGCATCGGCAGGCGGAACCGAAGCTCGACGATGCCGTCCTGCGGCTCGACCGCCCGGGCCGGTTCGAAGTCGTCGAGGTCGTCCTGCTGCTGTAGCGTCCGCCACTCGGCCCCGTTCGGCCACGCCCGGCCGTCGGCGATGTCCGCCCACCTCGCGTTCAGGTTGGAGTGACCCTCGTCGAGGCGGCGGTGGCGGAGCCGGTACCGCCCGGCGGGGAGCTCCCCGACGACGAGGTCGACGTCGCGGTCGAGGAGGGGATCACCGCCCGCCTTGGTCACGTCGACGGTCGCGTTCCAGACCACGATCGCCACTCGGCCGTCGCCGTCCGTGCTGGCGATGGAATTGATCATGTCACCTGCGCCGTCGCCGTCGACGGTGAGCGCGACCCGCTGGGGAAGCAGTTGTTCGAGCATCCACAACGCCCACCACCGCGGCTTGCGCAGGTTGCCGAGGCTCAGCAGGCCGAAGCCGCCATGGAACAAGGCGGACGGCCGGCCGAGCTCCTCGAAGTGGTCCGAGACCGTCCAGTAGGCGACGGCGTCGGTGCGCCCCATCGCGCTCACCATGCCGCGCACGAGGTAGGCACCGCTCCAGACCGAGTCGTGGACACCGTCGAAGTGGGACGCGTGGGCGCCCCACTCGGTCCACCACAACGCCAGGTCGGGGCGGCCGTGGCGAGCGGCGATCGGCCGCAGGTCCAGGGGCGCGTTGCCGTACGTGTGGGTGGACAGGAAGTCGATCGGCGCACCCGTGTCGGCCACGGCGTCGAGGAGCTCGTCGATCCACGCCGCCGCGGCCGACGCCGGACCGCCGACCGGCATGGTCACGTCGACGGACTTCACGGCGCGGGCGCTGACGTCGTAGAGCTGGAGGTACTCGGCTCGCGTGCCCGACCAGAACACGTCGAGGTTGGCCTCGTTCCAGATCTCGAAGCCCCATCCCCGGACCTCGTCCCGTCCGTAGCGCTCGACGAGGTGGGCGGTGAGATCGGCGACGAGCGACGCCCATCGTTCCCAGTCCTTCGGTGGGGAGACGATTGCCTCGTAGGCGAACACGGTCGCGTCGGGGTCGCGCGCGAGGTCGCGCGGCATGAAGCTGACCTCGACGATCGGGCGCAGCCCGAGCCCGACCACGCGGTCGTAGATGCGGTCGATCCCGGTGAAGTCGTGGATCGCGCGACCGTCGACCTCGCGGTACGTGCCGAGCTCGTCGTGCAGGATGGCATGAGCCCGGACGCCCTCGACGCCGAGCTCGTCGTGAGCCAGCCGCAGCGCCTCGGCGAACTCGTCGCCGATGTTGCGGCCGCCGGGTCCGTCCCCGTACTCCAGCTGGGACAGGTGCTCGGCGCCGATCATCGGACGCCACGGCCGCGGCAGCGGCCCGAGCAGGCGGCCGGCGTCGACGTGGACGCGGCACCTGGCGTCGCCGTCGACACCGGACACGGCTTCGATCGGTTCGCTGGTGGCCTGACCATGGTCGTTCACCGCCGCCACCGCCGCCACCGTGTACCAGGCAACGCCGCCGGGCGGGCCGGTGGTGTCGGTGAGCGGCGGGTGGGGGACGGGCCGCACCCACGGCTCACCGATCTCCAACGGCGCGTAGGCGCCGTCGACCGACGCCGCCCGGCGGACGAGGTAGCCGGCGGCACCCGCCACCGGATCCCACTCGAGCGTCACCTGCCCCCGCCCCGGCCGGGCGTGGACGCCGTGCGGCGGGGACAGCAGGGGCCACGCCGCCGACGCGTCCGTGTCCCGCCGGCTGGTGACCTCGGCCCAGTCGCTCACGACCGGGCCCTCGGCGCGCCCGGGCGACCGGCCGAATCTGGGCGCAGTTCTTCATCTGGGCGCAGTTCTTCGCAGGGGTTGAGAACAACTGCGCCCAGATGGCCGGATGAGAAGGATCGCGCCCAGATCGCGCGCCGCCCGGTCATCACGAGCTCACACGGCCGGCCCCGAACTGCTCCACCGCCATCAGCGGCCGGAGCGACGGCCGGAGGGTGCGGGCCAGGTAGTCCTGGAGCCGGTCGTCGAGGAGCTCGTTGGCGATCGCCGCGATCACCATCCCCTGGTCGAGGGCGAGGTAGCGGTCGGCCACCTGGCCCGTGCCCGTGTTGACCGTGTCCTTGAACCCGCCCTTCCCGTACAGCCCGGGGAAGTCGGCCTTCAGTGCGGCGAGGTTGGCGAGCGCCGCCTCGGGCGCGAAGTCGAGGGCGAGGAAGGCGGCGTGCGGGGTGACCACGCCGTCGCCGTAGGCGCTGATCGGCTTCGGCGGGCGGAGCAGGCGGGGTCGTCCCAGCCGGGATCGACGAGCGTGCCCCGCTGCGCGTCGGACGGGTAGCCGTTGGTCTCCATCCCGATCGCGTCGACGCCGTACACGTCGTAGCCACCGGCCGGGTTGCTGGCCGGCGAGAAGCCCCAGTAGCCGTAGCCGGCCTCGTCGAGGCCGAACTCGATCTGCGACTCGACGTACAGCGGGTGGGTCACCGCCCAGCTCATCGGGCCCCAGTCCTCTTCGGGCACCACGAGCGGCGGCATCAGCGCCTCGAACATGCTGCCGCCCCATGTCGGGACGACGAGCTGGTCGTCGTAGCGGTACGCCCCCTCGAACACGTCGACGCCCCGGTAGGTGCGCCACTCACCGACCGGCTTCTGCTCCGGCCACGACCAGTCACACGTGTCGGGGAACGTGCGCCACCCGGCGTAGTAGTGCTCGGGCGGGATCTGGCCGAGGGCGATCCCGATGTACGACGCGATCCGCGGCTCGGTGTTGAAGCTGCCGTAGTGGTGGCCGGTGTAGACGACGTTCTCGCCCATCCCGCAGTAGTCGGCGCGGGGGAAGTTCTCCGACCCGTCCGGCTCCTCGCCCACTCGCCAGAAGCCGCCGCGGATGAGGCCCGGCTGGTCGGATCCCTTGGCGGCGGGGTCGTAGTAGCACCCGAAGTCCATGCTCCTCGCCAGCGTCCAGGCTCGGTGGCGCAGCGGCGGCACGGCGTTGGCCACCATGATCAGCGCCGACGCCAGCCAGCCGTTGTCGACGCTGGACAGGAACGGGTTCACCGGGTTGTTCGGCGGTTCCGGCCACCTCGTGAGCTTCTGCAGCGTGGCCGGGTCGTACCAGTTGTAGAACTGGCCCGACGGCTCATGGCGCTCGAGCCGTTCGACGCTGCGCAGGGTCTTGGCGATGCGCTCGGTCGCCTCCCGGCGGCCGATGAGGTCGAGGTCGCGGGCGGCGAGCGTCGCCCACAGGTACATCCCGATGTTCGTCGGCGACGTGTACTCGGAGCGGGTCTCGGGCCGCAGCGCGCCGCCGATGTTGTCGGACGGCAGGCCGGTGCGCGGCTCGACCAGCTTGACGAACGAGTGCCACGTCGCCTCGGCGTAGCGCTCGAGCGTGCGGTCGGGCTTCGGGTGTCGGTGGGCGTCGGTGACTGCCGGGGTCACCGTCAGGGTCATCGCGACCGTGGCGGCGAGCAGGCCGAATCGTCGCATCTCACTGTTCCTTTCTGGATCACTTGAGCCCGCTCGTTGCGATGCCGCGGATGACGTAGCGCTGCATCGCGAGGAAGAGGATGACGACGGGCAGCACGACGACGAGCGAGCCGGCGAGCAGCAGCCCGATATTCGACTCCTGCTGCCCGACAGAGAACAGCGCCAGCGCGACCGGCAGCGTGTACATGTCCTCGGTGGTCGCCACGACCAGCGGCCAGAGGAAGGCGTTCCACGTGGCGAGGAAGGTCAGGACACCCACCGTCGCCAGCGCCGGGCCGCACAGCGGCAGCACGACCCGGAAGAAGATGCCGTACTCGCCGGCGCCGTCGACGCGGGCGGCGTCGAGCAGCTCGTCGGGGATGCCGCTGACGTACTGCCGCATGAGGAACGAGCCGAGCGGGAGGGCCAGGGCGAGCGTCGGCAGGATCACCCCGAGATGAGTGTTGACCAGACCGATGTTCGACACCAGCACGAACAGCGGCATGAACGTGACGAACGCCGGGATCATCAACGTGGCGAGCATCAGCGCGAACAGCACCCGCTTCCCGGGGAAGTCGAGCTTGGCGAGGGCGTACCCGAGCATCGAGCAGACGACGAGCGTGCCGAGCGTGACGGCGACGGCGACGACCGCCGAGTTGAAGAAGTAGCGGGGGAAGTCGAGCCGGTCGAACAGGTCGCGGTAGTTGCTCGTCGTGGCGTCCTGCGGGATCCACGTCGGCGGTACCTGGCGCAGCTCAGCGGTGGTCTTGAACGAGCCCAGCAGCATCCAGAGAAAGGGTCCGATCATCAGCACCAGCCCGGCGGCCAGCGCCACGTGGAGCCAGACCCCACGGGGTCGGCGCCGTCCGAAGGTGGTGCGGGACGGCTCGACCGGCTCCGTGGCCGGTTGGGCGGATGGCGTCAGCGTGATCGTCATCGGGGCTCCACCTACTGATTCGGCCGGAAGATCCGGAACTGCAGCAGGGCGAGCAGACCGGTCGCGACGAACAGCACGTAGCTGATCGCGGCGGTGTAGCCGTAGTTGCCGAAGCTGAACTGGTTGTAGGCGTGGAAGGCGACGGACAGGGTCGAGTCGAGCGGCCCGCCCTGGGTCATCACGAACGGCTCCTCGAAGAACTGGAGCAGACCGATGCTGGCGATCACGGCGGAGAACAACATCGTCGGGCGCAGCATCGGGACGGTGATCCGCCAGAACCGCTGCCACGGCCCGGCCCCGTCCACGGCGGCGGCCTCGTAAAGCTCGGCCGGGATCGCCTGCAGGCCGGCGAGGAAGATGATCATCTGGAGCCCGAGCCCCCGCCACGCCGTCATCGCCACGATCGAGCCCAGGGCGTAGCGGGTGTCGGTGAGCCAGCCGGGCCCCTCGATGCCGATCTGGTCGAGCAGGCCGTTGATCAGTCCGTTCTCGGTGCCGAGAAGGAGGCGCCAGACGACGGCGATGGCGACGATGCTCGTCACCTGGGGGAGGTAGAAGCCGAGCCGGAACAGGCTGCGGAAGCGCACGAGCGCCGAGTTGAGGCCGACGGCGATCAGCAACCCGAGGCCCATCGTCAGCGGCACCGCGACGACGACGTAGATCGCCGTGTTGCGGGCCGCCTTGCGAAACGTCGGGTCGCCGAAGACGTCGGCGTAGTTGTCGAGGCCGACGAAGTTCACGCCGAAGGGGCTGCGGATGTCGGTGACGCGGAGGTCGGTGAAGCTCGTGACGAACGAGACCAGGATCGGTCCGGCCAGGAAGAGAACGAACAGCAGGACGAACGGCAGGGCGAAGCTCCACCCGACCAACGTGTGACGTCGGCGCTTGCGGCGGGCACGCGGGGAGGGGGACACCCCGCGTGCCACGACCGCTGTCATGTGACGACCCGCGCGGCCGGCATCTGGGCGCGTGGAGTCTCGGAAACCGATACGGAGCGCGCCCAGATCCTTCGATGAGACGGTACGCGCCCAGATGTGGCGGGCTCGCGTGGCGACGGCATCACGACAGCCCGGTGCCGATCGACGTCGCCTCCTGCTGCATCGCCTCACAGGCGTCTTCTGGTGTCGCGTCGCCGACGGTGACCTGCTCGATCTGCCCGTCGATCGCCGTCGCGACTTCCTCCCAGGTGGGGATCGCCGGTGGGGCCTTGGCGTCCTCGAGCTGTTCGCCGAATGCGGCGAGCAGCTCGTCATCAGCGAGTGTCTCGTCGTCCCAGGCCGCCTGCACCGCCGGCAGGTCGCTGACCGTCTCGTACCACTTCACCTGTACCTCGGGCCGGCTGATGTACTCGACGAACGCCCACGCCGCCGGCTTGTTGTCGGAGTCGGCGAGCACGGCCATGTTGCCGCCGCCGACGAACGACGTCCCGGCCTCTTCGGTCGGCTGATGAGCGACGGTCCACGTCGCCGGGTCGGCGCCGGCGTTGGTGACCACGCCGATCATCCAGGGGCCGCTGATGAACGCACCGACGTCGCCGTTGGTGAACTGCGCCTCGGTGGGAACGTCGGACGTCTCGGCCTGGGCCAGCCCGTTCTCGAAGAACGAGTCGTAGAACGTCAACGCCTCGACGCAGGCGTCGGAGTCGAGGGTGAACGCGCCACCTTCGTCGTCCATGATCTCGCCTCCGGCCTGCCAGAAGAACGGCATGAACGTCTGCCACGCGCCGATGCAGCACGGATTCTGCAGCGTGATCCCGTACTGAGCCCCACCCTCGACCTGCGCCTGGGCCAGCTCGGTGAGCTGGTCCCAGTCCTCCGGGGCCTGGTTGAACCCGCCCGCCTCGGCGAGATCGGTGCGGTAGTACACCAGCCTCGTCTCCACGTACCACGGGACCCCGTAACTGACCCCGTCGACCACGGTCGTGTCCCACGCCCCCTCGAAGAACTGTCCGGGATCGATGCTCGTCGGAGTCGGGTCGAGCCCGCCGAGCTCGGCGAACTGGCCCATCCACGTCGTGCCGACGAGGCTGACGTCGGGAACGTCCCCGCCGGCGATCGCGCTGACGATGCGTTCGTTAGCGGCGTCCCACGGCACGGCCGTGACCTCGACGTCGACGTCGGGGAACTCGGCCATGAAGTCGTCGGCGAGGACGCCGAGGTTCTCGCCCTCGGTGCCCATCGCCCACACGGTGAGCGACGCCCTCGACCGGCCCGTCGGGCGCCTCGGGCTGGGTGCCCTCGGCGCCGCCGCCGCCATCATCGTCGTCGCGGCCACAGGCGGCGACGACCAGGGTCAGTGCGGCCGCCATGGCGAGCGCGCGGCGGGTGCGGTTCATCGGGCTACCCCCTTGTCAGGTACTGGTTCTCATCCGTTCCCCCGCTCGAGCCGCGGCAGCCGCAGCTCGCCCTGACGACGACGTGGGTGCGGAGCACGACCGACGTGGCGCGCCCACCTTCGATGCGATCGAAGAGGAGCGTTGCGGCGCGCGCCCCGAGCTCACGCATCGGCTGGTTGACCGTGGTCAGCGGCGGGTGCAGGCGCGACGCCATCGTCGTGTCGTCCCAGCCGGTGACGGCGACATCCCCGGGCACCCGGCGGCCGCTGGCCGCGGCCGCCCGGTAGATCCCCGAGGCGACCTCGTCGTTGGCGCACATCACGGCGTCCACTTCCGGGTCGCGTCGCGAACAGTTGGAGCCCGGCCTTGTAGCCCTGCTCCACGTCGAACCCCCCGCCCGGCACGAGGGTGTCGGTGTGGTCGACGCCGGCGCGGCGCAGCGCCCGCTTGACGCCGCGCCAGCGTTCGCTCACGTCCGGGGACAGGTCGGGATCGCCGACGAAGACGAGGCGCCGGCGGCCGTGCTCGAGCAGGTGCTTCGTCAGGGCCTCGGCCGAAGTGGTGCTGGCCGAGCGCACCGACGGCACGTCCCCGACGGGCCTGCGAGCGAGAAGGACCACCGGCGTGCCCGGCCGATCGAGCCGGACGACGAACTCGTCCGAGACCGTGCGTCCCATCAGCACCATGCCGTCGACCCGGTCGGCGAGCCGGAGGACGAGATCCTCGGCGTTGGGCCGGTCGTGGGTCGCGAGGATCAACGCCGCCGACTTGCGCTCGACCGCCTCGTGCTCGAACCCGGCGATCACCCGTGAGTAGTACGGCCCGGACAGGTCGGGGAAGACGATGCCGACGGCGCCATGGGCCTGCTCGACGAACGCCCGGGCCAGCTGGCTCGGCCGCCAGTGCAACTCCTCGGCGGCGGCGAGGACGCGGCGGCGGGTCTCCGCGGCGACCGGTGCGCTGCCGCGAAGGACGCGCGACACGGTCGCAATCGACACTCCCGCCCGCTCGGCGACCTGGTAGACGCTCGGTCGCCGGCGCCCGTTGCCCCCCTTTGGCATCGGCGCTCCTTGCGGTGACTGTAAGTGCTTTCATGAAAGCACTTCCACTCGGCGCGTGTCAACCGATCCCGGACGCGCGAACCGGGCGCGGACCTTCTCGCTTCCGAGAAGATCCGCGCCCAGATCGGGTGCGGAGCGTCGAGCTCAGGCGGTCTTGACCGTCTTGGCGACCCGCCAGCGGTGGACGACACCGGCCATCACGAGCAGGAACATCACGCCGGCGGCGATGAACGCCACGACGGCGGCGATCCCGGCGATCCGGCCGATCGTCGACCAGGCGAAGGTCGACAGCAGCAGGCCGCGCAGCGTCTCGCCCTTGAACAGGGTGTCGCGCTGGCTCTGGAGCTCGTCAGCGGTGGCCTGCAGGTCGGCGATCGTGGCCTCGTCCGCACCGGACTCCTGGGCCTCGGTCACGGCGGCCTGGGCTTCGCGCGCCGGGCCGCCCAGCTGCGAATAGGTGAGGCCGTCGGCGGTCTCGGCGAGGTGCCCGTCGATGTAGCTGGCGTAGGCCTCCGCCTGCGGACCGGTGGTCACCTGCTGACCGGCGAAGTCGGCCAGATCGGGCCGCTCCTCGCCGATGTCGTCGGCGAAGAAGATCTGCTGGGCGGTGAGCTCGTCGCTGACGTAGTCCTCGGCGAAGTTGTTCCCCCACGTCAGCAGGGCGCCCGCCACGACCAGCACGGCGGTGACGACGACGCCGGCGGCGATCAGCAGAGAGTCGATCGTGCGACGGTGGACGACGATCGTGTCGTCCTGCTTGGGGACCGCGGAAGCGGGTGCAACGACGGCCTTGGTGCCGTTGGGTTGCAGCGTCTCGGTCGGCTGCAGACCGGTCTGGGTCTCGGTCACGGTGAACCTCGTTTCTGGGTTGTCGGAGGAATCATTCGTCGCGGGCCCGGGCGCCGGTGCCGAGGTCGTCGGGCTGCGGCCGGCCGGCCACGTGGAAGCGCCGCCCGCTGATGTCGAACGGCTCGACCCGGACGAAGCGGTGCTTGGGGGACGCGTGCCACGGGAACAGGGGGAGGTCGAGAGCGTCGAAGACGTCCTGCATCCGTTCGATCTCCGTCGCCCGGCCCTTGATCACGACGCTCCACGCCTCGCCGCGCTCGGCGTCGTACCCGTCGATCTCGAAGGCGACGGCGCGACCGAGGACGGCGGCGGCGAGCTTGGTGCCCTCGGCGGTGCGGAAGACGACCGTCCCCCGATCCGCGACGTAGTTGACGGGGAAGATGTCGGGGTGGTCGGTGATCGACACGGCGAGCCGGCCGACCTCGTTCGTCCGCAGCAGCTGCCAGCATGCGGTGCTGTCGAGCTCCTCGACCCCGGATCGGTCATCGGGCATCGGCGTCATGCCCTCAGCATCCTCCGTGGTCACCGGACGGACCAGGGGCGAAGGTCCCCCTCGCGTCCGTCGTTCGGCGGTCGGCCGTCTCGTGGGGCAGCACGACGACCGGGCAGGCGGCGTGGTGGGCGACCTGGTGGCTGACCGAACCGAGGAGGAGTCCGTGGAACCCGCCCAAGCCGCGTGAGCCGACGACGACGAGGTCGGCACCGTCGGCCTGCTCCACCAGCACGCGGCCACCGGTTCCGACCTTGACCAGGCGATGAACCGGTCCCGGCAGCCCGGACGTGTCGACCTGGTCCAGCGCCTCGGCGACGATCGCGTGCGCGGCCTCGTCGAAGGTGCCGTGGTCGAGGGCCATCGGGGGCACGGCCAGTGCCGGCGGAGTCCACGCGTGGACCACCTCGAGCACGGCCTGGCGCAGGCGGGCCTCCTCGACCGCCCACTCCAACGCCCGTTGCGCGGTCGCCGATCCGTCGATCCCGACGACGACCCGCGGCCGTCCGGCAGGCCGCTCCGCGGCCGCCCGAACGATCGCCACCGGGACGGTGGCCTGGTGCAGACAATGCTGGCTGACCGAGCCGAGGAGCAGCGCCCGGAACGGGCCGAGCCCGCGCGCCCCGAGCACGAGCAGGTCGGCGCTGGCCGACGCCTCGAGCAGCCCGCGGGCCGGGACGTCGTTCACCGTGCGCCGCTGGACGGCGGCGGCGCTCTCGCCCAGGACCCGCATCACGATCATGCGGGCGGCGGCCTGGGCGTCGGCGGTGGTGTAGCCCGCCTCGAACGCGTGCGGCTTCGTGCCGTGGTGCTGGTCCAAGTAGCCCCAGCACAGCACCGCGGTCACCGCCCAGCCCCGCAGCTCACCTTCCCGGGCCGCCCAGCGCAGGGCTTCGGCCGCGCCGGCCGACTCGTCGATTCCGACGACGATCGATCCCATGGGATCAGCGTCACCGGCCCCGCCGCCAGTGGCTGCGGGCGATGGCCCCGACCCGACCGGGGCGAAGGTCCCGCGGTCGGCTACTGCTCGGTCGTCTTGAGGTGCCTGGCGGCGTACACCGCCGCCTCGGTCCGCCGGGTGAGCCCCATCTTCGACAGCACCGACGTGACGTAGTTCTTGATCGTCTTCTCGGCCAGGTACAGCCGCTCGGCGATCTGGCGGTTGGTCAACCCCTCGGCGAGGAGCAGCAGCACCTGGCGTTCCTGGGGACTGAGCCGGCCGATCAGCTCGTCCTCCTCGGGGCCGCGGCGCAGCCGCTCGAGCACGCGTGCGGTCACCGCCGGGTCGAGCAGGTTCTGCCCCGCCGCCACCCGGCGCACGGCGTCGACGAGGTCGTTGGCCCGGATCTGCTTGAGCACGTAGCCGGCGGCACCCGCCATGATCGCCTCGAACAGTGCCTGGTCGTCGGCGAAGGAGGTGAGGATCAGGCAGGCGGTGCGAGGGTGGAGCGACCGGATCTCGCGGCACGCCTCGACCCCGTTGCCCTCCTGCAGCCGGACGTCGAGGACGGCGACGTCAGGGTCGAGGGCATGGACACGGCCGACCGCCTGCTCCTGCGTGCTCGCCTCGCCGACGACCGTGATGTCCTGCTCGGCCTCGAGCAGGTCGCGCAGGCCGCGACGCACGATCTCGTGGTCGTCGAGGAGGAAGACGGTGATCGGCTTGGCGCCGGCTTCACTCACCACATCATTCTGCTGCAGCAGCACCATCGAACACGACACCTTGGTAGCCGTCGACCGTGACGATCGACCCCTGGTCGAGCCGGCTCGTCGCGATCCTGGTGGCGACGACGCACGGCACACGGAGCTCCCGCGCCACGATCGCGCCGTGGCACGTGACCCCGCCGCCGTCTGTGACCAGGGCCGCCGCGCGGCGGACGGCCGGTGCCCAGTCGGGGTTCGCCATCGGGGCGACGAGCACTTCTCCCGGCTCGACCCACCGCCAGTGCTCGGGCGACATCAGGATCCGGACGGGTCCGGTCGCCACCCCGGGTGCGGCGGCGAGCCCGCGCAGCAGCGTCTCGCAGCCGTTCCCGGCCGGCCGGGCGGGGCGAGGCGACGCCACAGCCGTGATCGGACGTGCCTGCAGCACGTAACTGCAACCGTCGGCGATCGCCCACTCGATGTCCTGCGGGGTCCCGCCGCAGGTCCGTTCGACCTCGGCGGCGAGCCGGGTGAGGGCGATGATCTGAGTGTCGCTGACGGCCTGCCGGCGGACGTTGGCGACCGGGACGTCGACGCGGGCCACGGTCCCGTCCGCCAACGCGACTGCCCGGTGGGTCTTGTTGCCGATCCTGACGTGGAGCAGGCGCGGCCACTGCTTCGACACGACGTACAGGTCCGGCTCGAGCTCCCCGCCCATGACGACCTCACCGAGCCCGTAGGCGGCCTCGATGACCACCCGGTCCGTGTCCCCGGTCGCCGGGTCGGCGGTGAACATCACCCCGGCGCAGTCGGCGTCGACGAGCTGCTGGACGACGACGGCGATCGCCGGCTCGCCCTCGGGAGCGCAGGTCGCCCGGTAGGCGATCACCCGCTCGCCGAACAGGGCGACCCAGCAGTCGACGAGCCGTTCGAGCAGGGCGTCGGCACCGACGACGTTGGTGTAGGTGTCGTACATCCCGGCGAACGAGGCCGCCGCGCCGTCCTCGCCGAGCGCCGACGAGCGCACGGCCACCGGCACCGTTTCGCCGAGCCGATGGTGAGCGTCGACGACCTCGGTCCGGAGCGGGACCGGAACGCCGGCCGCGCGGACGAGCGCGCGGAGCCGCTCGGCCGACCGGGCGAACGCCGCCGGCTGGTCGACCTGCTGCAAGGCGGTGGCATGGAGCGAGCGCAGCTCGTCGCGGACACCGCCCTCGTCCATCGCGTCGAGGTAGGCATCGGCGCTGACGACGAACCCGGGCGGGCCGGCGAGGCCGGCGCGGATGAGCTCGCCGAGGTTCGCCGCCTTCGCCCCCACGCGCGCCGCGTCGGCCCGGCCGAGATCGGCGAGCCACGTGATCGCGGACGCCTGGAGCGTGCCCTCACGTTCACTCATCTCTTCCTCCCTGCGCTCGAGTCGCTTCGAAGCCAGTCTCGGAGCCGTCGCGATGGCCCACTAGGGACCAACGTCCTCAGTGCCCGCTCGGACCTCCGGCCCTGGCGCGCGCCGGGTGCGGCGGCGAGGATGGAGCCGGGAACCAGGAGTCACCGTGTTCAGTTCCGTCATCGTCGCGGTCGACCTCAGCACGGCCGCCGATCGCGCCCTCCCGGTCGCCGGCGGCCTCGCCCGGCTCGGTGGGCTGCCGATCGAGTTGCTGACCGTCGTATCCCCCGGGGCGTCCGGGGTCCGGCAGGCGGAGGTCGACGAGCGCGTGCGTCCGCTGGGCCTCGGGCCGCACCGCACCCTCGTCGTCGAGGATGACGACCCCAGCGGGGCGATCGTCGAGCACGTGCGGGGGCGCGATGGAGCGCTGCTCGTGATGGCGACGACGGCCAAGTCGGCTTTGGACGAGACCCACGGTGGGAGCGTCAGCGAGCACGTGCTCTCGGCCGCCGGCCAGCCCGTGCTGCTGGTCGGGCCCCGCGTCGACGTCGACCGCCCGCGCTCGGCGCCGTCGCTCGTGGTCGCTCTCGACGCCTCCGACCTCGCCGCCGCGGCGCTCCCGATCATCGTGTCGTGGGTGCGCACGTTCGGCGGCGGGCCGGTGACCGCGGCCCAGGTGATCCCGTTGGTCCCTGCCATCGCCGAGCAGGCCGGGCCGGCCCTGGAGACGGCGCACGTGCGGCGCTACGCCGACCGGCTCGGGGAGCTCGGCGTCGCCGCCGGCGGTGCCGTCGTCCACGGTGGTGACCCGGTGGCCGGGTTGATCGAAGCGGCGGGCGGTGTCGCCGACCCGGTGCTCGTCGTCACCGCCGAGCCGTGGCCTGGCGCGGGCACGCACTGGCGGAGCACGAGCCGCAAACTGGCGTTCCGGTCGCCGTGTCCGGTCCTCGTCGTACCCGCGAGCGGGGGTTAGCCCGGCAGCAGGACGGCGGCGCCGCGCACCCGGTCCGCGGCGAGGTCGGCCAGTGCCCGGTCCGCCGCATTGAGCGGGTACGGCGTGGTCTCCACGACCAGGCCGAGGTTGGCGGCGAGGGTCAGAAACTCCTCGCCGTCCCGGCGGGTATTCGCGGTGACGCTGCGCACCTGGCGCTCCTGGAACAGGTGGCGCTGGTAGTCGAGGGCCGGGATCTCGGTGACGTGGATGCCGGCGAGGGCGAGCGTGCCGCCGCGGTCGAGCGCCTCGAGGGCGACGGGGACGAGCTCGCCGGCCGGGGCGAACAGGATCGCCGCGTCGAGCGGTTCGGGCGGGGCGGCGTCGGCCCTGCCGGCCGAGTGGGCGCCGAGCTCGAGGGCGAGCCGGCGGGCTTCCTCCGACCGGGTGAGCACGTGCACCGTGGCGCCCTGCGCCAGGGCGACCTGGGCGGTGAGGTGGGCCGAGGCGCCGAAGCCGTAGATCCCGAGCCGGCCGCCGGGCGGGACGGCGGCGCGCCGGAGGGCGCGGTAGCCGATGATCCCGGCGCAGAGCAGGGGAGCGGCGTGCTCGTCGTCGAAGTGGTCGGGCAGCTCGTAGGCGTACGCCTCGTCGACGACGGCGAACTCGGCGTACCCGCCGTCGGCGTCCCACCCGGTGAAGCGGGGGGCGACGCACAGGTTCTCGCTCCCCGCCCGGCACCAGCAGCAGCGGCCGCAGGTGCCCCGCAGCCAGGCGATCCCGATGCGCTGGCCGATCTCGAAGCGGCTGGAGCCGGGGCCGACGGCGTCGACGACGCCGACGATCTCGTGACCCGGCACGGTCAGTGGGTGGTGTGGCGCGAGATCGCCCTCGGCGAGGTGAAGGTCGGTCCGGCACACCCCGCACGCCGACACGCGGACGCGGACCTCGCCAGCGGCGGGCTCCGGCCGCGGGCGCTCCACCGCGACGAGTGGCCCGGACTCCATCGGCCCCGGAGTGTCCACGGCCCACGCGTGCATCGTCGTGCGCGTCACGCCCGCGAGTATGGAAGGTTGCGGTTGGATCCGCCCGCGCAGCGGGTGGGCGAGGACGGGCGAAGTCGGGACCTTCGGCCCTCCGGACCTGCCGCTCGGCGGGACACGATGTGATCAGAGATCGTGAACGAGGAGGAAGCGATGATCGAACGAGTCGTCGTACCGGTCGACTTCACCACCGAGAGCGATCGGGCGTTGCTCGTCGCGCCGTTGCTGGCGAGGTGGGCCGGAGCGCACGTCGAGCTCGTCACGGTGGCCGAGCCGATCGTGCGGACCCGGGTCGAGGAGCGTCTCGCCGAACTCGCCGAACGGACCGCCGATGGGACCGAGTGGCGCGTCATCGAGTCCGGTGGCCCGCCGGAGGCGGCGCTGCTGACACAGCTGCACCGGGACGAGAAGGCCGTGTGGTGCGTGGGCTCGCACGCCCGCGGGGCGTGGAGCGAGCTGCTCTTCCAGAGCGTGAGCGAGGACCTCGTCCGGGACGCCCATGTCCCGGTGATCCTCGTCGGGCCGCATGTGGTCGAGACGCCGAGCGGACAGGTCCTCGCCGTCGCCCTCGACGGGAGCGAGCAGAGCGAGGACATCCTCGCGCCGGCGGCCGATCTGGCCGTCGCCCTCGGGATGACGCTGCGTCTGCTCCAGGTCGCCGACGAAGGCGCTGCGGACCTCCCGTCCGACGCCGTCGAAACCGGCTACCTCGCCCGCGTGGCCGACGGGCTGCCGTCGCTCGACCGCCGCCACGCCGACTACGACGTGCTCCACGGTGGGCACCCGGCGCGGGACATCGCCGAGTACGTCGGCGCCCAGGCCAACGTCGGGATGGTCGCGCTGGCGACGCGTGGCCTCGCCGGGAGCGCCCGCGTGCTGGAGGGATCGACCGCCTTCGACCTGGCCCACCGGGCCTCGGTCCCCGTGCTGATCCTCCACCACGTGTAGCCACCCGGGTGTTCGATGACCGGCTGGGGCGCACCCAACACCCCGGTGCGCTCCAACACCCGGATGGGGATCGTCCTAGGGCCGGATGGCGCGGAGGGCGGCGAGGGCCGACCCGCGGGCGCCGGCCATGTCGAGGTCGGGCACGAGGGCGAACTCGGCCACCTCGACCTGCTCGACGCGGAGTGAGGTGGCCTCGCGCACGCGATCGAGGAACCACGTGCGGAACTGCACCGCGGAGTCGGTGACTCCACCGCCGACGAAGTAGGCGTGGGGGTCGGTGAAGTTGGCGGCAATCGTGAACATCCGCCCGATCGCCACCGCCTGCTGATCGAAGATGTGCCGGGCCAGCTCGTCCCCCTGCTCGCCGTAGGTGCGCACCGCCCGCGCCGCCTGCGCCAGGGGGAGCGACGCCAGGGGGTGGCCGGGGTAGCGGGTCAGCCAGAACGGCAGGAGGTTGTTGAGGATCCCGCTCAGCGAAGCGACGCTCTCCAGGTCACCGGTCAGGCCGCAGTTGCAGCGGGGGAGCGGCTGCCCGGGCGCGAGCAGTCCCTCCATCGGGATCTGGATGTGGCCCAGCTCGCCGGCCATCCCGGCCGCACCGCTGACGACGCGGCCGGACTCGATCACCCCGCCGCCGAGCCCCGTGCCGACGATCGCCGCCACCGACGAGCGGTGCACGGCGTCGGTGCCGAAGTGCAGCTCGTGGGCGTAGAGCGCCGCCGCATTCCCGTCGTTGTTGTACAGCACGGGCAGGCCGAGCTGCTTCTCGACCGCGGCGCGGAAGTCGAACCGCCACCACTCGCGGGCGTCGAAGTTGGTCGCGCCGCGGGCCGAGATCACGCCGGTCGCGCCGGCCGGTCCCGGGGTGTCGAGCCCGACCGCCCGGACCGCGCCCCGCGGTGTCCCTGTGACGGCGAGAGCGAGCTCCATCGCCGCCTCGCTCGCCGCGACCGCGGCCGCCGGCCCCTCGCCGACGCGGCTCGCCACCTCGACCATGTGGTCGACAAGGAATCGACCGTGCTCGTCGAGCACCGTCGCGTTGGTCTTGTTCCCTCCGACATCGAGGCCGACCACGACGGCCGGCGTACCACCCTCCACCGCACCAGTGTGGTTCAACCCGCCGGCCGGGCGCTGGGACGCCGCTCTGCATGCGAGCGCTGTCCGGATGAGCGATGCTTCGGACATGAAGATCGTCGACGAGGCCGCGACCCCACTGTCCGACGCCGAGCTCGAGCGCATCGACCGGCACTGGCGCGCCGCCAACTACCTCTCCGTGGGCCAGATCTACCTCCTGGCCAACCCGCTGCTCACCGAGCCGCTCGCCGTCGAGCACATCAAGCCCCGCCTGCTCGGTCACTGGGGGACGACGCCGGGATTGAACATCCTCTACAGCCACCTCAACCGGGTCATCGTGGCGCGCGACCTCGACGTGATCTACGTGACCGGGCCCGGTCACGGCGGGCCCGGCCTCGTCGCCAACACCTGGCTCGAGGGGAGCTACTCGGAGGTGTACCCGACGATCGGCCGGGACGCCGCCGGCATGGCCCGCCTGTTCAAGCAGTTCTCGTTCCCCGGCGGGATCCCCAGCCACGTCGCCCCGGAGACCCCGGGCTCGATCAACGAGGGCGGCGAGCTGGGCTACTCGCTGGCCCACGCCTTCGGCGCCGCCTTCGACAACCCGGACCTGATCGTGGCGTGCGTCGTCGGCGACGGCGAGGCCGAGACCGGAGCGCTGGCGACGTCGTGGCACGGCACCAAGTTCCTCGACGCGGTCGGCGACGGCGCCGTCCTGCCGGTCCTCCACCTCAACGGCTACAAGATCGCCAACCCGACCGTGCTCGCCCGCATCGGCGACGACGAGCTGGGCGCGCTGCTCGAGGGCTGCGGCTGGGCGCCGTACCTCGTCGAGGGCGACGACCCGGCCACGGTCCACCACGCGCTGGCGGCGACGCTCGACGCCGTGCTCGACGAGATCGCGGCGATCCAGCGCCGCGCCCGCGTCGACGGCGACCGCAGCCGGCCGCGCTGGCCGCTCATCGTGCTGCGCACGCCGAAGGGCTGGACCGGACCGGCCGTGGTCGACGGGCTGCCGGTCGAGGGCACGTGGCGCGCCCACCAGGTGCCGCTGGACGGCGTGCGCACCAACGACGCCCACCGCGTGGAGCTCGAGGCGTGGATGCGCACCTACCGCCCCGAGGAGCTGTTCGACGAGCAGGGCCGGCCGCAGCCAGACATCGTCGATTGGCTCCCCGAGGGGCGCGGCGGATGGGTGCGAACCCGCACGCGAACGGCGGCCGGCTGCGGGTCGACCTGGAGCTGCCCGACTTCCGTGACTACGCGGTCGAGGTGGAGGCGACCGCCCCGGGAACCCCCGCGTCCGAGCCGACCCGGGTGCTCGGCCGCTGGCTGCGCGACGTGGTGCGCCTCAACGCCGGGCGGCGCAACTTCCGTCTGTTCGGACCCGACGAGACCGCCTCCAACCGGCTCGACGCCGTGCTCGAGGTCACCGACAAGGTCTGGCAGGGCGAGATCCTCGACGTCGACGAGCACCTCGGTGTCGAGGGACGGGTGATGGAGGTGCTGTCCGAGCACACCTGCCAGGGCTGGCTCGAGGGGTACCTGCTCACCGGCCGCCACGGCCTGTTCTCGTGCTACGAGGCGTTCATCCACATCATCGACTCGATGTTCAACCAGCACGCCAAGTGGCTCAAGGTGACGCGCAACCTGGAATGGCGGGCGTCGATCGCCTCGCTCAACTACCTGCTGACCTCTCACGTCTGGCGGCAGGACCACAACGGCTTCTCCCACCAGGACCCGGGGTTCATCGACCACGTCGTCAACAAGAAGGCCGACATCATCCGGGTCTACCTGCCGCCGGACACCAACTGCCTGCTGTCGGTCGCCGACCACTGCCTGCGCAGCCGTGACTACGTCAACGTGATCGTGGCCGGCAAGCAGCCGCAGCCGACGTGGCTGAGCATGGACGAGGCGGTGCTCCACTGCACGCGGGGCATCGGCATCTGGCCGTGGGCGAGCAGCGACGACGATGGGGAGCCCGACGTGGTGCTCGCGTGCGCCGGCGACATCCCGACGCTGGAGACGCTCGCCGCCACCGACCTGCTGCGCCGGCACCTACCCGACCTGCGGGTCCGGGTGATCAACGTCGTCGACCTGATGCGCCTGCAGCCCGAGAGCGAGCACCCGCACGGACTGCCCGACCGCGAGTTCGACACCCTGTTCACGACCGACCGCCCGATCGTGTTCGCCTACCACGGGTACCCGTGGCTGATCCACCGGCTGACCTATCGCCGCACCGGCCACGACAACCTCCACGTGCGCGGGTACAAGGAGGAGGGGACGACGACGACGCCGTTCGACATGGTCGTGATGAACGACCTCGACCGCTACCACCTCGTGATGGACGTGATCGACCGGGTGCCCGCCCTCGGGTCCCGGGCCGGCCGGCTCCGCCAGGAGATGATCGACCAGCGGACGCGGCACCGTCTGTGGGTGCGCGAGCACGGCGAGGACCTCGCCGAGGTGCGCGACTGGACCTGGCCCGCGTCGGCCCCCTCGGGCTGAGGCGCGTGCGCGTCCTCGTCGTCAACACCGGGTCGAGCAGCCTCAAGCTGAGCGTGCTCGCCGGCGAGTCGGCCTCGGCAGGGTGGGAGGTCGAGGCGACGGCCGATCTCGACCGCTGGGACGGGGACGACCTCGAGCAACTCGAACCGGTCGTCGCGGAGGCGGGCCGTCTCGACGCCGTCGGCCATCGGGTCGTACACGGGGGCACGGCGCTCACCGAGGCGGCCGTGGTGACCGCCGACGTCGAGGAGCAGATCGTGGCCCTGGGGTCGCTGGCTCCGCTCCACCAGCCGCGCGCGCTCGTGGGTCTGCGCGCCTTCCGGCGGCTGGTCCCCGACGCCCCCCACGTGGCGTGCTTCGACACCGCCTTCCACGCCACGATGCCCGCCGCCGCGGCCACCTACGCGCTCCCGGGTCCGTGGCGGGAGCGGTGGCCGTTGCGTCGGTTCGGCTTCCACGGGCTGTCCCACGCCTGGGCGGTCCGCCGGGCGCCGGTGGTCGCCGGTGTCGAGCCAGCGGCGGCGCGCCACATCGTCTCCTGCCACCTCGGCGCCGGCGCATCCGTGTGCGCCGCGCTCGACGGACGCTCGGTCGACACGTCGATGGGGTTCACGCCGCTCGAGGGGCTGGTGATGGCGACCCGCTCGGGCACCGTTGACCCCGGGCTCGTGCTGTGGTTGATCGAGCACGGCGGGCTGGGTGCGGACGAGGTGTCCGACGGCCTCGAACACCGGGGCGGGCTGGCCGGCCTGTCGGGGACGTCGGGTGACATGCGCGACGTACTGGCCGCTCGCGCCCGCGGCGACGGCGCCGCAGCCGAGGCGTTCGACGTCTTCATCCACCGGCTGCGGCGCGAGGTCGCGGCGATGGTCGCCGCCCTCGGCGGCGTCGATCTCGTCGCCTTCACCGGTGGGATCGGCGAGCACTCGCCGGACGTGCGCGCCGAAGCGCTCGCCGGACTGGCGTTTCTCGGGTTGGCGGCCGACCCGGCGAGCAACGCCGCCACGGGGGGTGACGTCGACATCACGGCGCCGGGCGCCACGGCGCGGACTGTGGTCGTCACCGCCCGCGAGGACGTGGAGATCGCCGACCAGGTACGGGCCCGGCTCAGCGCGTGAACCTGCGTTCTCGACGAACTGTGACGCCAGCGCCGGGATTCGGCCGCGGAGCGGTCACAGTTCGCCTCGGCGGCGGCCAGCGGGCTCAGCCTTCGGCGATCGCGTAAGCGCCGAGCAGGTCACGGGCCGAGACGATCCCGACCAGCTGCCCGTCCGCCTCGAGTAGGACGTGGCGGACGTACTCCGCCATCATCACCTCGGCAACCTCACCGACCGACGCCGCCTCGTCGCACCAGACGAGGTTCGTGCTCGCCACGGCCTCGGCGGGGGTGTCGAGCGGATCGAGCCCTTCGGCGACCGCCCGCACGACGTCGCGCTCGGAGATCACCGCCTCGACGTCGCCGAGCGAGCCGAGCACGACGAGGCCGATCTGATCGCCGGCCAGCTCGTCGGCCACTGCCTGCAGCGTCGTCCCCGCCGGCAAGGCGATGACGGCGTCGGAGGCGAACATGCTCACCGGCGCGGCGCCACCTGCGGAGGGGAAGCTGGTGATGGTGTCGGCTTGATCGGTCATCGACTGCAGCATCCGCGGCGGACGGTCGGAACACGAGTGACCTTTGGCCCCTTCCTGGTGCCGGACGGCCGTTCTGGATCACCGGGCCACGGCCCACGATGACGGCGTGAAGGACAACTCCGTTGGCTCCCGCGTCGTGGTCGGCATCGACGGTTCGCCCGCGTCACATCACGCCCTCCGGTGGGCCGCGGCGGAGGCCGGACGGCGCGGGGCGGCGCTCGACGTGGTGCACGCCTGGATGACGCCGTACCCGCTCAACCCTCCCGACTACTTCACCGATCCGGCGCCCTTCGAGGCCCGCGGCGCGGAGGTGCTCGAGCATGCCCTGGCCTCGCTCGCGCGGCCGGGGCGGGTTCTCCGGGCTGCTGCTCGGCTCGGTGAGCCAGAACTGCGTCCATCACGCACCCTGCCCCGTCGCGGTGATCCCACCGGGCGATCACGACGGCGGCCGGGCGCCACGCCGAGCTGGAGGTCGTCAACGCCTACGACTACGTGCAGGTCGTGATGCCGATGGGCATCGCCCCGGGCATCGCCGCGAGCTCCTCGAGAAGGCGAGTCGCGCGCTCCTGGAGGAGATGGTCGGGCCGGCCGTCGGAGCGGCCGCGGTCCGACCGCGGTCGGTCCAGCTGATCCCGGCCCACACCGGCCCGGCCCGGGCGCTGCTCGACGCGGCGATCGGCGCCGACCTGCTCGTCGTCGGATCGCGGGGACGAGGCGGCGTGAAGGGGCTGCTGCTCGGCTCGGTCAGCCAGCAGTGCCTGCACCACCCCTCGTGTCCGGTCGTGGTCGTGCGCTCGGCGGACGCGGCCGAGTAGTCCACCGAACCCTGCCGGCCCGCGGCTCAGGCCCGGGGGATCCGCCATTCGGCGACGGAGCCGGCCGGTTCCCGACGGCGCAGCGCGAACGTCCCACCGAGGCGGCCGGCTCGCGTGGCGAGGTTGACGAGCCCGCGGCCGCCGGTCGCGGTGCCCTCGGCGGGCGGGCCGACGCCGTCGTCCTCCACGGTCAAGGTGACGGCGTCGTCGTCGGCGACGATCCGCACGCTGACGGCCGTAGCGCCGGCGTGGCGGCTGACGTTGGTCAGCATCTCGCGGAGGGCGGCGAGCATCTCGCCCGTCTGCTCGTCGGACAGGGCGGTGGTCAGCGGACCGTCGAAGTGGACTCTGGGCTGCCTGTCGAGCCAGCGGGACACCTCCGAGACCACCGCGAGGACCTCGTCGCGGATCCCAGTGGTGGGGCCGCGGACCCCGGTGCTGAGGGCGAAGATCGTCGATCGGATCTGCTTGATCGTCAGGTCGAGGTCGTCGACGGCGGCCTGCAGGCGCTGGGCCGCCTCGGCGTCGTCGAGCCTCCGGGCCGTTCCCTGCAGGGACAGGCCGATGGCGAAGAGCTGCTGGATGACGGTGTCGTGGAGGTCCATCGCGATTCGGTCACGATCCTCGACGACGGCGAGCTCCTGCACCCGGGCGTGGAGGCGGGCGTTGTCGATCGCCGCTCCGGCGGCCGCCGCGAGGGCGACCGTGAGCTCCTCGTCGACGTCGGTGAACACGTCGCTCCTCTGCTTGTCCGTCAGGTACAGGTCCCCGAACACCTCGCCTCGCACGAGGATGGGCACCCCGAGGAACGAGCGCATCGGCGGGTGGTTGGGCGGGAAGCCGAAGCTGGCCGGGTGCGCGCTGAGGTCGGGGAGGCGCAGCGGGCGGGGGTCGGTGATCAGCAGCCCGAGGACCCCGTGACCCTTCGGCGGGTCGCCGATCGCCCGGTAGGTGGCGTCGTCGATCCCCGACACGATGAACTGGGCGAGCGACTCTCCCGAGTGGTCGAGGACGGCGAGGGCGCCGTACGTGGCATCGACCAGCTCGCGGGCGGCGTGGACGATCCGCTGCAGGGTCGCGGCGAGGTCGAGATCGGACCCCACCGCCATCACGGCGTCGACCAGCTGGCTCAGCCCGGCCCGCCCGGCGATCCTGCTCCAGGCCACGGCGCTGATGATACGGGAGGGGTCGCGCGACGTGCCGTACGATGACCCCGGTCCACGATGACTGAGCACCAACTCACCGAGCTCGACCGCAACGAGTGCGTCCAGCTGTTGCTGCGGCATCAGGTCGGCCGCGTCGCGGTCACGATCGACGGACAGCCGCACATCGTGCCCGTCACCTACGCCGCCGACACAGGCGGGGACGTCGTCTTCCGCACCGGTCCAGACACCGTGCTCGCCAGGGTCGATCTGGAGCGGGTGGCCTTCGAGATCGACGGTGTCGACTTACAGGCTCGCAGCGGGTGGAGCGTGAGCATCCACGGCGTGGGCCGGGAGATCACCGATGACGACGACCAGACCGCCCGGTTCCTGCGCCAGAAGCTCGGCGACTCGTGGGCGCCCGGAGACCGGACGCGGTGGTTCGCCATCACCCCGCGGGAGGTGACGGGGAGGCGGCTGCACGCGGCGCACGGTGACGACTCGTCCCCCGGCGTCCCCTGGAGGTAGACGGGGGTCATCGGTCGGCGGGCGGGCGGACGAAGGTCCCTGGTCGTCGACCAATGAGGACGACATCCTGCTTCTGTGATTCTCGATCGTTGCGGGCTCGACGTGCTCGACTGGGACGCCTGCTTCACGCTCGCCGGGACCGAGCCGATCGGCCGGCTCGGGATCACCCGCGACGCCCTGCCGATCATCATGCCGGTGGCGTTCTCGCTGCTCGACCGGACGCCTGTCTTCAAGGTCGGCTCGGGGGCGGTCGAGCGGGCGGCGGCGCAGGGCGCCGTGTGCTGCTTCGAGGTCGACTCGGCGAACGCCGACTGGACCGCGGCGTGGAGCGTGATGATGATCGGACGCCTGGCCGTGATCGGGGACCGCCCGACGATCGACCGGGCCGGTGAGCTCGGGCTCCCGACGTGGCCCGGTCAGGTCGACGCGGTGTTCGTCAGGCTCGTCCCGCAGCTCGTGACCGGCCGCCGCCTGGGCGGGCCGGCCGGTCAGTGACCGCAGCCGCAGGCACCCCCGCAGCAGCCACCGCCACTCGGTGCACCGACGGGGGCCGGCTGGCGGCCGGACGCCGCGCCGGTGGTGGCGAACATCGAGAGCAACCGGATCGTGTCGTCGTGGCCGTTGGGGCACGGTGCGGCCGCGGCGGTGTCGTGCATCGAGCGGCGCAGTTCGAACCGCTCGTCGCAGGCCCGGCAGCGGTACTCGTAGAGCGGCATCGCTCGCGATCGTACCGCTGACGCCGGTCAGGGGCCGGCCAGGAACTCGGTCAGCACCCTGATCGTCTGCTCGGGCTGTTCGAGGTTGGGGAGGTGGCCGGCGCCGTCGATCACCTCGAGCCGGGCGCCGGCGATGGCGGCGGCGAACGCCGGCCCGTACGCCGGGTCCACCAGCTTGTCCTGGGCGCCCCAGACGAGGAGCGTGGGTGCCTTCACGCGGTAGAGGCGCTTGCTCAGGCCCTTGTCCGGGAGCGGCCAGATGAACTGGAGGATGCTGGCCAAGGTCATCGCCGCCTTGAACAGCGACTCCGGGTTCGACGGGTCCGGGGCGGGCATCAGTGCGGCGATGGGACCCTGGGGGTCGGCGAGCACGAGCTCGGGGATCCGCTCCGGCGGGACGCCCGAGATGTCGGGGACCGGGTAGTCGTCGAGCCACAGACCGATCGGTGCGATCAGCGCCAGCTTGTCCACCCGCTCCGGGTTGTTGGCGGCGATCTCGGCGGCGACCATCCCGCCGAAGGAGTGCCCGAGGATCGAGACCCGGGGCAGCTCGAGGTGGTCGAGGAGCTCGTTGTAGAAGAGGACGAGGTCCCAGAGGTCCTCGACGTGCTCGAGGCCCTGGGAGTCGCCGGCGCCCGGATGTTCGGGGGCGACGACCCGGTGGTCGGTGGCGATGGCATCGAGCAGCGGGTCCCAGAACAGGCCGCCGGCGCCGTGGAGGAACAGGACCGGATCACCCTCGCCGGCGTCGAGCAGGCGGATCTTGAACCGGCCGTCGCGCAGTTCGAGGAAGGACTCGGTGGGGGTCGGCATCACTCGCCCCCGACCGGGGCGCCGACGGGCTCGTCCTGACGGGCCCCCTGCGGCCACCACTTGTGCTCCCAGCCTTCGTCCGCCCAGAGCTTGCGCAGCTTCGGCAGCACCCCTTCGGCGTAGAGGTGCAGGTTCTGCTCGGTCAGGCCGTGAGGCATCGAGCCGATCTGGAGGAGGGCGACGAGGTTGCCGACGCGCAGCCCGCGGCACGCCTCGATCAGGCGGTCGGCGACGGTGTCGGGGCTGCCGGCGATGATGAACCCCTTGTCGACGAGGCTCTTCCAGTCCTTCTCGGCGGTGAGCGCGGCGGCGATGTCGCCCGGCTGGTTGGACTTGAGGGCGAACTCGGTGCTCCGCCTCGTCCGGTAGCCCGGAGTCTCGAAGTAGTACGGCGGGATGTGAAGGCACTTCTTGAAGAAGTAGGTGACGTGCTCGAGGTAGTCCTCCTCCGCCTTCTCATCGGTCTCCGAGATGCAGATCTGCTGGGCGAAGCCGGCGCGATAGGGATTGGTGTCGGCACCGAGGCGGTCGACGGTGTCCCAGAACGTGTCCATCACCTTCTTGGCGTACTGGTAGCCGAAGAAGCTGAGGAAGCTGTACGTGTAGTCGTAGTTGACCGCCATCTCGTAGGTCTCGACCGAGCCGCCGCCGGCCAGCCACACCGGCGGGTGGGGCTTCTGCAGCGGCTGGGGCCACGGGTTGACGTAGCGCAGCTTGTTGAAGCGCCCGTTGTAGGCGAACGGGCCCGGCTGGGTCCACGACTTCATGATCAGGTCGTGGGCCTCGTAGAAGCGGGGGCGGGTCTCCGTCGGCGTGATGCCGTAGCAGCGGTTGACGTCCATCGACGTGCCGACCGGGAAGCCGGCGGCGAGCCGGCCGTCGGTCAGGCAGTCGAGCATGGCGAACTCCTCCGCCACCCGGAGCGCCGGCTGGTAGAGAGCGAGGGTGTTGCCGAGCACGAGGATGGCGCTGTTGTTCGGCGTCCGCCGGGCGAGGGCGGCGGCCATCAGGTTCGGTGAGGCCATGAAGCCGTAGGCGTTCTGGTGGTGCTCGTTGACGCCGATGCCGTCGAACCCGAGGCGGTCGGCCAGCTCGAGCTCGTCGAGGTTCCACTTGTAGTACTGGGCGACCTTGACCGGATCGCAGAGCTCGGTGTTGGGCGGGGTCACCCACACGCTCTCGTAGCGCTCCTCGAAGTCGTCCGGCAGGTCCCGGTACGGCATCAGATGGAAGAAGATCGACTTCACTGCCACCCCCTCGGCGGTCGTGGGTTTCCCTCAACGTAGGCCGTCAAGTGGCGGCGAATCCGGTCGAGCGCGACGTTCCGCGGTGAGTTGGGATCACCGGGTGATCCTGCGGCGGCTCAGAACCGCTATTCGGTGCGTTCGTGGCCGGAGAGGATGATCAGCTCCTCGTGGAGCTCGAACCACACGGTGTGGTAGCTGTCTTTGATCGGCGCCGCGACCATCGTGTGGTCACCCTGGTCGATGAGGTCGAGGGCCCGCCGCAGGCGGCGTGAGTAGCAGTCGAAGCGGGGGAGCACCGCGCACAGCGAGGCCAGGGCGGCCGAGATCTTGGCGTCGATGTCGCCGAGGCGGGCGATGACGTTCTTGTCGTGCGCCGGGTCCTGATGGTCGTTGATGACCAGTTGCCCGCCCACCTCCCGCATCTGCCAGTCGGTGACGATCTGCTTGACCTCGTCGTTGATCGGGAGGAACGTCGTGTAGACCTCCTCGATCACGACCGTCGCGTGCTCCCGCTCCTGGGCGTACAGCTCGTCGACGCGCTGCCGGCCGAGGTCGGTGATGCGGTAGCCGAGCTTGGTGTTCTCGATCAGACCTTCCTGCTCGCACTTCTCGATTGCGGTGCCGACGTCGGCCTCGACGGCCGCCTCGAGTGCCTCGGGCTTCGCCCGCCCTTTGATGCACACCGCCTGCAGCAACTGATCCAAGGTCACCCTTCCCCTTCACTGGTGAGCCACGCCTGGCCGGGCAGACTATCGCGGCCGTCCGCCCGATCTCTGGTCTCAGGTCGCCTGATACCTTGAGCCCGATGCTCACGCTGACCGACGCCCTGGGCCGGTCGCGCCAGACCGCTTCCGACCGCCGGGCCGTCGTCTGCGGCGACTACGTGCTCGATCACGCCACGCTGGCCGAACGGTGCGAGCGGGTCGTGGGCGCGCTGGCCGGCCTCGGGCTCGAGCGGGGCGACCGGGTCGCCGTCCTCGCCGCCAACTGCCACCGCTACGTCGAGCTCTACTTCGGCGTGCCCGGCGCCGGGCTCGTGCTGCTCCCGCTCAACATCCGCCTCGCCACGGCCGAGCTGCGCAGCATCGTCGCCGACGCCCGCCCGCGGTTGCTGATAACCGACCGCGACCCAGGCGCACTCGCCGATGACGTCGAGCAGGTCGTCACCTTCGACGAGTGGGACGCCACTGTCGAGGCGTCGCGGCGAGCCGAGCTCGGCACCGGCGTCGCCGAGGACGACCTCGCCGTCCTGTACTTCACCGGCGGCACGACGGGCCGGCCCAAGGGGGTCATGCTCACCCACCGCAACCTCGTCGCCAACAGCTTCCACAAGACGATCGCCTGCGGGCTGCGGTCGACGGATGTGTTCCTCGCTTCGGGCCCGTTCTTCCACGTGGCCGGCACGGCGCCGGTGCTGTCGATCCTGTGGCTCGGTGGCTCGCTCGTCGTCCTCCCTGGGTTCGACGCCGCCGGATGTCTCGACGTGATCGAGCGGCACCTCGTCACCGTGTACATGCCGGTGCCGACGATGCTTTCCGCGCTGGCGGCGGAGCAGAAGGCCCGGCCGCGTGACGTCTCGTCGTTGCGACTCCTCGGCCATGCCGGGTCACCGATCACGACCGCCGTGATCCGCGATGCCCATGCGGTGTTCCCCGACGCCCAGCTCGACCAGTACTACGGCGCGACCGAGACCTCGTCGATCGTGACGTGCATGTCCCACGAGGAACTGCTGCTCGACGGCGGTCCGCTCGGGTCGGTCGGCCAGGCGGTCGTCGGCGTCGCCGTCGGGATCGTCGACGACGAGGGGCGGCCGTGCGCGATCGGCGAGGTCGGCGAGGTCGTCGCCCGCGGCCCCAACGTGATGGTGGGGTACTGGAACAACGACGAGGCGACGAAGGTCGCGTTCGTCGACGGGTGGTACCGCATGGGGGACGTCGGCTACCTCGACGACCAGCGGTACCTGTGGCTCCTCGACCGGGCCAAGGACATGATCGTCACCGGGGGCGAGAACGTGTACTCGATCGAGGTCGAGGAGGTCCTCGCCCGCCACCCCGCCGTGCTCGAGTGTGCCGTGTTCGGCGTCCCCGACGAGCGCTGGGTCGAGGCCGTCAACGCCCTCGTCGTCGTCGCCCCCGACCAGGCGTCCGAGGGGCTGGTCGAGGAGCTGCGGGCGCACTGCCGGGCGTCGATCGCCGGGTTCAAGGTCCCCAAGCAGATCGAGCTGCGGACCGACCCGCTGCCCAAATCCGGACCGGGCAAGATCCAGAAGCGCCAGCTCCGAGATCCGTATTGGGAGACCGCCGACCGTCAGTCGTGATCGAGGCCGCCGCGGAGGGCGCGGACGCCGCTCACCAGGCCGTGGCGGAGGGTCGCCTGCTCCGTCGGGGTGAGGTCGCCGACCATGAGGTCCTCGACCTCACGCACGCCGGCGTCGCAGGCGGCGAGCAGGCGCCGTCCCTTCGCCGTCAGCTGGGACTGGAGGATGCGCCCGTGCTCGGGGTGGGCGCGGCGGCGGACCAATCCTCGACGCTCGAGGGCGAGGAGCACCTCGTTCATCGACTGCGGCGACACGAGGGCCCGGCGGGCGAGCTGGGCATTCGAGAGCCCGCTGCGGCGGGCGAGGACGCTCAACGTCGTGTACTGGTTGACGGAGAGCCCGCGCGCCTTCACCACGTCGTTGATGTGCTTGCGCACCACACGGTCCATGCGTCCGACGAGGTAGAGCAGCGTGGCCACTCCCCCCTCCTCGGGCGCGGCGTCGGCGTGTAGCTCGTCCTGCAACGCTCGTGCTGTCATCGCCTTCCCCCAGGCGCCGGCGGGCACGCGTCAGAGTATCAGGTTGTCTGAGATGTCGCGCGGACCGGCTACGCCCGGTCGAGGATGACGTCGAACGTGGTGGCAAGCTCGCCGTTGTCGTCCGGGGTGAACTTGCGCACCAGGCTCGGTCGCACGCCGAACACCGCGTCGCCGTCCAGATAGTCGGACTCGGCATCGAACACGTGCGTGATCAGGTCCTTGAACCCCTCGGCCCTGACCCACATGTGGGTGTGACCGGGACGCATCCACCCCCGGCCCTGGGCCCGGAGGAGCTCGCCGACCGGCCCGTCGTACGGGACCGGATAGGGGACCGGTCGGACGGTGCGGATCTCATAGGTGCCGTCGGTGTCGGTCGTGTAGATCCCGCGCAGGTTGTCGGGTGACTGGATCCCGGGCTGCTGGACGGCGTAGAAGCCGGCCGTCGCGTTCTGCCAGCAGTCCAGCGTCGCCCCGGCGATCGGGTTGCCCTCGTTGTCGGTCACGGTGCCGCGGATGACGACGCGGTCCCCGGCGTCGGGGTCGACGAGCATGGTCTGGCCGCGGTCCCGCTGGGGGGCGCCGGGCACGTGGAACGGTCCGAGCACGGTGTTCTCCGTGCTGCCCTCGGTGCCGCCGTGGGTGACGAACTCGACCAGCGTGGACACGCCCAGCGTGTCGGACAGGAGGATGAACTCCTGGCGGGTCTCGTCGCACTTCTGGCCGACGGCGGTGAGGAACTGGATCCCGGCGAACCACTCGTCCCGCTGCAGGCCGACCTCCTCGACAAAGGCGTGGAGGTGGCGCACGGCGGCCTCGTTGATCTCACGGAGCCTCGGGTTGGTCGAGTTCTCGAAGCGCGACATGACGTCGGCCAGGAGCTCGGCGTGGGCGTTGGTGCTCATCGGTCCTTCCCTTCTTGGTGTCCGTTCTACCCGTTCACGATCGACTCGACGTCCGCTTTCACCGCGATGATCGCATCGAGGTGCTCGTCGTGCGGACGGCCCGGGTGGGCGAGGCGGTTGAACCCGATGGAGAGGTCGGCGAACCCCAGCTCGACCGCCTCCTCGACGCCCGCCTCCCACCCGTCGCCGAGGTAGACGCGTCCGTGGATCGGCAACGTCGCCGGGTCCCGACCCTCCTCCTCGCACAGCTCGCGGAGGCGGCGCACCCCGTAGGCCAGGCTGATCCGATCGAGACCGGGGATCAGCAGCGGCATCCAGCCGTCGCCGGCGCGCACCACCCGCCGGAGCACGGGGTCGGCCGCGCCGCTCCCGAGGTAGATCGGGATCGAGCGCTCGGGCAGCGGGTTGATCCCGACGTCGTCCAGGTGGTGGAACTTCCCGTCGAACGTCACGAGCGGCTCGCTCCACAGTCGCCGCAGCACCTCGACCTGCTCCTCGAGACGGTCGCGCCGCGTGTCGAACTCGGCGCCCAGCCCCTCGTACTCGGCGAAGTTCCAGCCGGCGCCGACGGCGAGCCGCAGCCGTCCGCCGCTCAACCGGTCGACGGTCGCGACCTGCTTGGCGACGAGCGCGGTCTGTCGTTCGGGCAGGACGAGCACGCTCGTCACGAACTCGATCGTCGTGGTGACCGCGGCGAGGTGGCTGAAGAGGGTGAGGATCTCGTGGAACGTGTGGTCCGCGGTGTAGGGCGCAGCGGGGAACGGCCCGAACGGTCCCGGCCCGAGGCGCTCGGCGGACGCGCCGAGCACGTGGTCGTAGGCCATCAGGTGGTCGAAGCCGGCCGCCTCGGCCCGCTGCGCCCAGGCCCGGATGGCGTCGGGGTCGGTGCCGCTGTCGGCCTGCGAGAAAATGACGCCGAGTCGCAGCGTTCCCCGGCCACGCAGGCCGCCCGTGGACGCTCGCTCGCTGGCGCTCGCTCGCTCGCAGGCCGCGCCGTGCCTCATTGGGGCGGCTCCACCGGGTTCTCGCCGGCGACGATCCGCCCGAACCGTTCCTCGAGTGCGGGGATCGACTCGGGGTGCGTGAGCACGTAGAACCGGTCGTTCTTCACCGCGTCGCAGACCTGGTCGGCGATCGCCGGCGGGTCGACAGCGAGGGTGGCGAGCTGCGTCCGGCGACGGGCCTTGTACTGGGCGGCCTCCTCCATCTGGGCGCTCTCGATGGTGTAGGCGAAGCGCTCGGGCCGGTTGCGGTCGGACGTCGAGATGTTCGTCCGCACCCAGCTCGGGCACAGCACCGAGACGCCGACGCCGCTGCCCTCGGCGACGAGCTCGAAGCGCAGCGTCTCGCTGAGCGCGATGACCGCCGCCTTGGACGCGTTGTACGGGGCCATCCGGGGGAGGTGGTAGAAGCCGGAGATCGACGCCGTGTTGACGATGTGACCGACGCCGTTGGCCCGCAGGCGGGGGAGGAAGGCGTTGATGCCGTGGACCACGCCGAACAGGTTGACCCCGATCACCCACGCGAAGTCGTCGAGTGGCAGGTCGGCGACGGTGAGGCCCCGGCTGCCGACCCCCGCGTTGTTGCAGATGAGGTGGACGTCGCCGAAGTGGTCGATCGTCGTCGCGGCGAGGGCCTCGACCTCCTCGGCGAGGCTCACGTCGGTCGGCACGGTGAGCACGTCGGCGCCGGCGCGCGTCAACTCCTCGCCGGCGCGTTCGAGCACCGGCCGCTCGATGTCGGCGAGCACGATCCGCATCCCCTCGGCGGCGAACCGATGGGCCATGGCCAGTCCGATGCCCGACGCCCCGCCCGTGATGACCGCGACCTGACCCGGCAGGACGTCCACTACACGCGGAGCAGGTAGGCCGAGTGGAGGAGCTCGGGGTCCTCCTGCAGCTCGCGTGCGGTGCCGCTGTACCGGATGCGGCCGCCCTGGAGGATGTAGGCGCCCTTGGCGAGCCCCAGCGCGACGTGGGCGAACTGCTCGATCAGCAGCACGCCGAGTCCCGACTCGGCGACGGAGGCGAGGATCGGCACGAGGCGCTTGACGACCAGCGGGGCAAGCCCGAGCGAGAGCTCGTCGACGAGGATCACCGACGGCCGCGACACCAGTGCCTGGGCGAGCACGACCATCTGCTGCTCGCCACCCGACAGTGACCGGGCGCTCGTCCGCCACCGCTGCTTCAGCTCCGGGAACATCTCGAGGGCGTACTCGGTGCCGTGTTCCGCCTGCTCGTTGTCGAGCGCGTACGTCGCCACGCGCAGGTTGTCGGCGACCGTGAGCTCGGGCAGGAGGCGCCGCCCCTCGGGAACGACCGCCACCCCGGCCTGACGCACCCGCTCGGGCCGGCTCTTGGTGAGGTCCCGATCGCCCAGCGTGACGGTGCCGGCGGTGGCCCGGATCGACCCGGCGACGGCGAGGACGAGCGTCGATTTGCCCGCGCCGTTGGGCCCGAGCAGCGTGGTCACCTCGGCCGGGGGCACCTCGAGCGACACGTCGTGGAGCACCGGCCGCCCGCCCCGAGGGACGTGCAACCCCTCGATGCGCAGTGTCTCCGTCGTTCTTGCATCTACTGGATCCGTTGCGATAGCACCGATTCAGATGCAAGAACGGAGGAGTCGCCGCTCACGCGACCTCCTCGGTCCCGAGGTATGCCCGGACAACCTGCTCCTCGCGGAGCACGCCGGCGGTCGCGCCGGAAGCGATCAGCCGGCCGAAGTCGAGCACGGCGGTGGTCGAACAGCACGCCGACACGAGGCTCATGTCGTGATCGACGAGGATCACGAGAGCACCGGTCTCGGCGGGGATCCGGCGGATCAGCTCGCCGAGGTGGGCCGTTTCCTCCTCGGGGAGCCCGGCGGCGGGCTCGTCGAGCAGGACCAGCCGGGGCGATCCGACGACGGCCCGAGCGACCTCGACGAGGCGGCGGTGGCCGGCGCCGAGCCCGCCGACGAGCCGGCGGGCCTCGCCGTCCAGCCCGACGAACGCCACCGCGTTCATCACGTCGTCGCGCCGGGACGAGCGGTTGCCGCGAGTGTGCTCGTGGACGAGAAGCACGTTCTCGTAGACCGAGAGGCTGGCGATCGCCTGCTCGGTCTGGAACGTGCGCCGCAGTCCCCAACGCGGCCGCTTGAAGTCGGGGATGGCCAGCAGGTCCTCGCCGAATGCGTGCACGGTGCCGGCCACGGGCCTGACGAAGCCGCTCAGCACGTTGAAGAACGTCGTCTTGCCGGCTCCGTTGGGCCCGATCAGCCCGCACGTGCCGGCATCGAAGGCGACCGTCATCCGATCCACAGGCACGACCCCGCCGAACCGGACGGTCAGCTCGGCGACCTCGATCACGACTCGGGCCCCTTGCGACGGAAGAGCCCGCCGATGAGCCGACCGAGCTTGGCCATGTCCTTGGGGAACTGGTCGACGAGTCCCCCAGGCGCGGTCATCAGGACCTGCAGGACGCCGACCCCGAAGAGGATCGTGAGCAGCTCTGTGGCGAGCCCCCACTCTTCGAGCAGTCGCGGCAGCAGGCGCAGCAGAAGCGCCGCCACGACTGCGCCCCAGATGCTGTACACGCCGCCCATGAGCACCACTGCCAGGAGCAGCACGGACTGGTAAACGGGGAACTGTTGAACCGTGACTCCACCGGCCGATGCGGCGAGGAGGGCGCCGGCCACGCCGGCCATGAACGAGGCGAGAGCGAAGGCCCAGAGCTTGTACACGACGGTGTTGACCCCGGCGGCGACGGCCGTCGCCTGGCTCTGGCGGATCGCCGCCCACGCCCGCCCGGGCTTGCTCCGCACGTGCACCATGGCGAGCACGAACATGATCGCTGCGACGACAACGCAGTAGCGGTAGTAGGCCGTGTTGCTCTCGGCGATCGACGGGCGGGGCAGCGTGGACGACGCCCCGCCGGCGGCGGAGTTGCCGAAGAACCCGCCCCCACCGTTGGGGAACTGGGTCGTCTGCAGCACGATCGTGATCGCGCCCGCGGCCATCAGCGTGATCAGGGCCAGGTAGAGCCCGGACAGGCGGAGGGCGGGGAGGCCGATCAGAATCCCGAGCAGCCCGGTGATCACGCCGGCGATGAGGAGCAACAACGGGAACGGCATCGACGTCGCATAGCTCAACCGCAACGCCACCCAGGCCCCGACGGCGGCGAGGACGAACTGGCACAGCGAGACCATTCCGACGCGGCCGATCAGCAGACCGAGGCCGAGCGTGACAATGCTGTAGATCGCTGCTGCCGTCATCTGGAGCATCCAGTAGCTGTCGAGCAGCTCGGGCAGCCCCACGAGGACGAAGGCAATCAGTGCGACGACCACGAGCGTCTGCACCGGGTTGCGAAGGAAGTCGCGCTGGCGGACGGCCGACCGCGGCGCGACGACCTCGTCCGGCTCGAAGGTTCGGACGTCGGTGGCCACTAGTGCACCCTCGCGATCATGCGAGCGAGCGAGCGCCAGCGAGCGAGCGGCCAGAAACTGCGCAGGCAGTATGCGGTGTGGCCGGGGAACGCCATGACGTCCATCAGGTCCGTACGAGCGGGCGCCGGCGGGCGTACCACAGCAGGGCGATGATCGCCAGCACGAAGGGGGTGATGTTGCGGAACTCGGCGAGGGTCTGGTCGCCGATGTGGACGTCGGTGAACGCGTTGAGGGACGACTGCACGATCCCGATGACGAACCCGGCGGCGAGCGTGATCCACAGCGACTCGAGCTGGCCGATCAGTGCTGCGGCGAGCGCGGGGATCACGAGGAACGTCACGCCGACGGGGTCGAGTCCGACCAAGTCGCCGAGCAGCACGCCGGAGATCCCGCACACGATCCCCGAACCCAGCCATGCCGCCGACTCGACCCGCCGCACCGGGACCCCGAGCATGGCGGTGATCTCGCGGTCGTTCGCCAGGGCCCGCATCGCCGTGCCGACCTTGGTCACCCGCAGGAACACCGCCGCGCCGGCGGTGACGACGATCGGGAACGCCACTCCGAGGATCTGCGTCCAGTTCACCCGGACGTCGCCGAGGTCGTAGGCCCACAACCGTGTCGGCAGCGTGTAGTTGCGCGTCGTCGACGGCGGCCACACCCACAGCATCACGCCGAGCAGGATCAGCAGCAGCCCGATCGAGGCGGTCGCCTTGACGAGTGGGTCACGAGCGGCGAACGGGGGCCCGAAGACGGTCCCGTAGAGCAATGACACCGCGCCGCAGAACGCGATCGCCACGGCGTAGGCGATCCACCGGTTGACGCCGCCGAGCAGCGACCACGAGATCAGGGCGCCCGTGGCGCCGATGGCCCCGTAGGCGAGGTTGAGCACCCCCGTTGCCCGGTACAGGACCACCAGCCCGACGCCGGACATGGCGAAGACACCGCCGAGCGCCAGGCCCAGGACGAGGAACGGCTTGAGGTCGTCGAAGCTAGGCATGGACGACCCCAAGCACGAACTCGTTCCCCACGGGTGCCGAAATTAACCGGCGTTGAGCCCGAGCTCCTGCTCGGCGGCCCGGATCTCGGCGAGCGGGTTGCCGGGCAGCTCGGCGATCTCGAAACAGTCCTCGGTCTGGACCATGTTCCCGTCCATCGGGGTGACCGTGATGTCGACGTTGTTCGAGACGTTGCTGCCGACGGTGCTGTCGAAGTACCACGGCTTGCAGAAGATGTCACTGGTGAAGTTGGTGATGCTCCGGAACGCCTCGTTGACGCTCTCCTTGGTGATGTCGCCCTCGATCCCGAGGAGGGCGTCCGTGGCGATGCGCCCGGCGAGGTAGCCCATCTGGGCGAAGCTCGAGTTGTTCACGTCGGGTGCGTACTGCTCGCGGACCTCGTTCATGTGGTTCTGGTCCGGCTCGCCGGAGTCGAGCACGTTGAACTCGGCGTTGATGAGGAACTTGCCGTTCCAGTCCGGGCCGAGGGCCTGGGCGACGGATGGGTCGTTGGGCGGCGTCGAGCTGGCCCAGATGACCGAGTCGACGAGGCCCTGCTGCTCGATCGCCTGGAGCAGCGGCACGACGTTCGGGCCGGTGTAGTCGAGCACGACACCGCCGCCGTCGCCGGCTTCCTGGACGAGGCGCTGGGCGAAGCCGGCCGGGTCGGCAAACGGGGCGTCCTCGAGGATGCTCACGCCCTCGAGCCCCTCCTGCTCGGCGTATTCGACGACACCGCTGTTGATGAGGTCGAAGCCGGGCTGGTTCGGCGAGGCGACGACGATGGTGCCCTCGGCCCCAGCCCGCACAGCGGCCTGCGCCCCGCCCAGGCTCGAGTAGTACGGGCCCATGTTCACTGCGGAGAAGTTCGGACTGGTAAAGCAGTCCTGGGCGACACCGGCGATGATCAGGTAGTACTCCTGCTCGGCGTAGTAGTCGCGGTTGACGCTGCACTCGATGAGGCTGGTGCTGCCGACGATGCCGAGGACCTGGTCCTGCTCGATCAGCTTGACCGCCAGGGAAGCGATCTGCTGTGGATCGACCTGCTCCTCCTCGGCGATGTACTCGATCGGGCGACCATGGATGCCGCCGTTGTCATTGACGCACTCGAAGTACGCCGCCGTCAGGCTCGTGATCCAGGTGAAGTCGGCGACCGGCGCGTTGGTGGCCATCGCGCCGATCTTGATCGGCTCGCCGTCGGCCGGCTCGCCGGTGCCGAGTCCGCACTCGCCGGCCGCCTGGATGTTGCCCGACGTCCCGCCGCCGTCCGGCGCCGTGGTCGCGCCGCCCGTGTCACTCGGCGCGGTCGTGTCGGCGCCGGGGGCGGTGGTGTCCGCCGCCGGTGCCGTCGTGTCGGCGCTCGGTGCCGTGGTCTCGGCGGCGGGTTCGGTGCCACCGGCCGTCGTCGCGGCGCCGCCGCTGTCGTCATCGTCGTCACCGCATGCCGCCAGCACGAGGATCCCCGCTGCCGCCAGACCCAGTAGTGAGCGCCTTCTCGAACGCATCATGTCCCCCTCCCCTTGAGGTCAGTACCCCCACGCCTCCCCCCGGGGCGACGTGTTCGGGGCAACGTACACCGGCGCCGCCCGGTTGGGCAAGGTATCAAGATGCCTGAGATGTTCGGATGCTGAACACTCGCTGGCTCGCGTTCGCTCCTGACGAACGGTGCGCTTGGCGTCGTAGTGGGCACCGCCGGACACTGGGTGGGCAGGTGTCGGAAGACGAGAAGGGGATCATGCCGTGAGCGAGCGAAGCGAGCGAACCCTCATCACGGCGCGAAGCGCTCACTGGCGCATTGCCCGTCGCCACGACCGAATCGCGCATGAGGCCATGGTGCGCCAGTGAGCGACACAGATGAAGGCGTCGCGTCCGGGGGTGTGCTGCTCGTCGGCAGCGTCCCGCTGCGCAGCGCCGAAGAAGTGTTCCAAGTGATGGCGGGGCAGCTCGGGGACCGGGTGCTCCAACTTCCCGATGGTGAGACCGGGCCCCGCGCGGACTGGATCGTGTGGCAGTACCCGGTGCTGAGCTCACGCCCGGAGTTCGAGGTCTGTCCGCCGAACGAGACTTCCCACCGCAAGCTGCCGCGGCTGCGCATCCGCGACGGCGAGTCGCTCGCCACCCTCCGCTTCGACGATCTCGGCTACGCCCAGGCCGCCCTCTCGTCGTTCGCCGTGTTCGCCCGGCGCAAGCGCGACGGACTGATCCCCGGGCACACCCGGTTCCAGGTGTCGCTGCCGACGCCGCTGGCGCCGATCGCCGCGTTCATCGCGCCCGAGAACCAGGCCGAGATCGAGCCGCTCTACGAGGCCCGCATCATGCACGAGCTGGAGACGATCTTCGAGGCGATCCCGCACGACCAGCTGGCGATCCAGTGGGACACCAACTTCGAGTTCGCCATGCTCGACGGGGTGATGCCGACGTGGTTCGCCGATCCTCGGTCGAGCATCGTCGAGCGGCTGGTGCGCCTCGGTCGCTCGATCCCGGCCGACGTGCAGCTCGGCTACCACTTCTGCCACGGGCACGAGGCGCACCACCGCGAGCGCCCGTACGACGCCCAGGCTCTGGTCGACATCGCCAACGCCCTGTCCTTCGGACTCGGCCGGTCGCTCGACTGGGTCCACCTCCCGGTCCAGGGTGGGCGGGTCGACCTCCCGTTCTTCGAGACCCTCGCCCAGCTCACCCTGCGGCCCGAGACGAGGCTGTACCTCGGTCTGCTCCATCCGGCCGACGGTCTGGCCGGCGCCAAGGCCCGGCTGGTCGCCGCCCAACGGTTCGTCCACGACTTCGGCGTAGCGACCGACTGCGGGTGGAGCCGTCACGGCCCCCAGGAGGTCGAGCCGCTCGTCGACCTCCACCTGGCGACCTCGACCCCCATCGAACCTGGCGCCCACGAGGGCACGGCGTTCGCGTGGCCGGCGGGGTGGGATCGCGTCCCGGACGAGGACTGGACCACCGAACCGGTCGACGCCTTCGGCGCCTCGTACGACAACGTCGCCGAGCACAGCTGGTACAGCAACCTCGACCCGACCGTCGACGAGCTCGCCCACCTCCTGGCCGACGGCGAGATCCTCGTCGACTACTCGGGCGGCACCGGCATCCTCGTCGACCGGCTCAAGCTGCGCATGTTCGGCACCCAGGCCGGAGCGGTCATCGTCGACAGCTCGCCGAAGTTCCTGCGCGTCGCGGTGGAGAAGTTCCGTCACGATCCGCGGGTCGGCGTGCGCCTCCTCCGCTACCTGAAGGAGGAGAAGCGGCTCCAGCGGCTCGACGAAGTCATCGGCGCCGAGCTCCTCGAGCGGGGCGTCGACGTGATCGCGTCGACCAACGCCGTCCACCTGTACACCGACCTCCCCGACACGGTGGCGTCGTGGGTGCGGGTGCTGCGGCCGGGCGGGCACGTGCTGATCAACTCCGGGAACGTCCGGAACCCGCGGGCCCGGAGCAGGGAGTGGATCCTCGACGAGACCGTGTGGGTGGTGGGCGACCTGGCCGAGGGCCTCGTCCGAACCGATCCGGCGTACGCCGCCTACCGGCCCGAGCTCGACAACACCGAGCGGATGGCCGCCCACGCCTCGTTCCGCGACAAGGTGTTCATCCACCCGCGGCCGCTCGACTTCTACCTCGAGACGCTCGAGCTCGCCGGGCTGAAGGTGGAGTCCGTGCGTGAGGCGAGCATCGAGGCGCGGGTCCAGGAGTGGTACGAGCTGCTGACGACGTACAGCGACGCCGTCCTCGGCTGGATCGGCGGCACCGAGAAGATCGACGGCGCACCGCCCACGGACCAAGCCGTGGCCGACCGGCTCAAGCTGATCCGGCACGCGATGGACGTCCTGTTCCACGGCCGCCCGACGTTCCAGGCCTGCTGGACGTACATCACCTGCGTCAACGGCTGAGCGAGCGGCTAGGAAGGTAACCAATGAAGCGCAGCACCGATCGCATCCTGACGACCCACGTCGGCAGCCTGGCCCGCCCCCACGAGCTCCTCGACACGCTGAAAGAGAAGGAGAACGACCGGCCCTACGACGCCGACCTGCTCGCGCGCCAGATCACCGATGCCGTCGCCGACCGGGTGAGCCTGCAGGTCGAGTCCGGCATCGACATCGTCACCGACGGCGAGATGAGCAAGGTCAGCTTCCTCGGTTACATCAAGGACCGCCTGGGCGGATTCGACGCCGACTCCGGCGAGACGCGGATGGCCCCGTCGTGGCAGCAGGAGGTCGACGACTTCCCGGAGTACTACGCCGACTACTTCAAGAAGTACTCGTCGGCGATCGCCCCGCTGCGCCGGATCATCTGCCGGGGACCGGTCACGTACGTCGGCCAGGAGCTGCTGCAGACGGATATCGACAACCTCAAGGCGGCGACCGCCGCGTACGACGTCGCTGACGTGTTCATGCCGTCGACGGGCCCGAGCGGGTTCGGGCGCAACGAGTACTACGCGAGCCACGAGGAGTACCTCCACGCTGTCGCCGAGGCGTTGCGGGAGGAGTACCTCGCGATCGTCGAGGCCGGCTTCGTGCTCCAGGTCGACGACCCGCTCCTGATCGACCTTCTCAGCGACCCGTCGCGCGAGGAGGGGGAGCGGGAGAAGGCGGCGTGGGTCCACGTCGAGGCGATCAACCACGCGCTGCGCGGGATCCCGGCCGAGTCGATCCGCCACCACACGTGCTACGGCCTCAACCACGGCCCGCGGATCCACGACATCCCGCTGATCAAGGCGGTGCCCTACATGCTCGCGATCAACGCCGGGGCGAACAGCTTCGAGGTCGCCAACCCGCGGCACTACCACGAGTGGCAGATCTGGGAGGACGTCGACGTGCCGGAGGGCCGGATCCTGCTCCCGGGCCTGATCGGCCACGCCACCAACTACGTGGAGCACCCGGAGTTCATCGCCGACTACATCGTCAAGTACGCCGGGATCGTCGGCAAGGAGAACGTGATCGCCAGCGCCGACTGCGGCTTCTCATCGCGGGCGAGCTACGCCCCGGAGGTCCACCCGACCGTCGTCTGGCCGAAGTTCCGCGCCCTCGCCGACGGCGCCGCGCTGGCCACCAAGCAGCTCTGGGGCTGACAACCCCGTTCTTGCAGTCAGGTGTTGCGCTATAGCGCAACGATCAGCTGCAAGAACGCGCTGATCAGGGCTCGCGGCCGTCGAGGTAGACGACGCCCTTGTTGCCGTCGACGGTGATCACCTGGCCGTTCTTGATGACGGTCGTGCCGATGTTGGTGCCGACAACGGCGGGCACGCCACATTCCCGGGCGACGATCGCGCTGTGCGACAGCACGCCGCCGACGTCGGAGACGACCGCGCCGGCGAGCGGGAACAGCGGCACCCACGGCGGCAGGGTCATCTCGACGACCATGATCTCGCCCTCTTCCAGCTCGTCGCTGGCCTGGGCGAGCGACCGGCACACCCGTGCCCGGCCGGTGAACTGGCCGGGTGAGCCGGCGACGGCCTTGAGCACGTTGGGATCGGTGTTCTCCTCCGGTGGGACCATCCCGAGCAGCCGGAACACGAGCGCGTCCATGAACGGGTCGGGAACCTCGGGTGGCGGGGGCAGCGTGCCGAGCGGGCTCGGCGCACTGACCTGGCTCGCCCGGTCGAAGCTGGCCCGGCGCTTGGCGACGAGTGGTCGGCGGTCGCCGCCGTTGGTGAGGGCGTCGACGACCTCGTCGCGGTAGAGGAAGAACACGTCATCGCGTTGGTCGATGACGCCCTCCTCCACGAGACGATCGCCGATCGCCAACGCGAAGCGGCGGAACACGCTGATGTACATCTGGTCGATGTAGAAGGCGTGGTCCTCGGTGAGCGGGAAGCTGTACCGCGCCGCCTCGTAAAGCTCTTCGAGCTTGGCCAGCGTGTCGGGGTCGTCGGCCAACCGCTCGCGCAGCTTGTCCCAGAGCTTCTCGCGGGCGGCGACGTTGGCCTGGTACTGCAGCTCGGGGTCGTCGCTGTCGGGCTGGGCCATCATCGTGCGGATGTTGCCGAGCGGGATCGCCGGGTCCTCGTGCCACGGCACGTCGGCCAGGTCGTACACGGCGTCGTGGCGCCACCCGTAGTCGAACAGGAACTCGTCGAGCTGGCGGCGGAAATCGCGGCCCTCGTCGCTGGCATCCAGCGCGTCGAGCAGCTCCTGGCCCTGCTTGGTCTCGAAGAGCTCCTTGAGGGCGGGGCTGGCCAGGGCGACGCGGCTCAGCCGCCACAGCCCCTTCGCCGCGTCCACCGACGTGGTGGGGTAGCCCTGCAGCATCCGGTACGACTCGGTGGGCTCCTCCGGCTCCATCACCTTGTCGTAGAGGTCGCAGAAGGCGCTGCTCGAGAGGAGCACGAAGTTGACGTGCCCGTGGATCCACCACTGGTAGATCATGTACTCGGTGAGCTCGTCGAGCTTGGCGACGAGCTCGTCGTCGCTGAGCTTCGACCAGTCCTCGGTTTTGAGGGCGAGGTTCTTGGCGCTGACCGCCGGCTTCCACTCCTCCTCCCACGTCTTGCCGACCGAGGGCACCTTCTCGGCCAGCTTCTCGTGATAGTGCACCATCCGGCGGGCGATCTCGGCCTCGTCCGGGATCGGGTGGAAGGCCACGTAGAAGAAGTGGTTGATCTCCCGGTACGACACCATGATCGGGCAGTCGTACTCCTCCTGGGCCTTGGTGAAACCCTTGGTCAGGGTCTCGACGACGAGATCGAAGGACAACGGCGTCACCGGCCGCGGGGCGTGCATCTTGTCGAGGTTCCAGAAGCCGTCGATCTCGTCCGGCGAAGGAAAGACGACTTCGTCCGTCGTGCTGGTCACGGTGTTGGTCCCCTGTCTGCTCCCGTGCCCGCCTGGCGGGCGCCCGTCCGCACACTAACGAATTCCGAGCGACCCGTCAGGCTGCCTGAGACCCGGTTAGCTTCGCCGAGCGTGAGCCCTCGCCGCGAACCCCGGCGCTCGGACGCCCCGACGCGCCTGGTCCTTCTGGGGACCGGCGGCGGGGGGAACCCGAAGGTCCGCCGGTGCGGCTTCGCCAACGCCGTGGTCGTGGGCGATGCCGTCTACGTCGTGGACTGCGGCGAGGGGGTCCACCGCCAGCTGTGGCGGGCCGGGCTGACCGTCAACGCCACCTACGGCCCCGGCCGCCCGCTCGTCCGGGCGGTGTTCGTCACCCACCTCCACGCCGACCACATCGTCGACCTGGCCAACCTGTTCCAGGGGAGCTGGCCGGCGCCCACGATCGACGTGTACGGGCCCGGTCCGGCCGGGCTGCCGATCCCCGAGTTCCCGCCCGGCGCCGGCCGACCGCTGGCGTACGTCGACGAACCGACGCCGGGGCTGCGGGCCACGCTCGACCACTTCATGCGGGGGTTCGCCTACAACATCAACCTCCGCATCGCCGACGAAGGGCGGATCAACGTGGCCGACTCCGCCCGCGTCCACGAGATCGGCGTGGTCCGCGACGGCTACTCGCCCGACATCGACCTCGGCGTCGTCGCCGACGGCAGCACGCCGGCGGCGGCCGCTCCGCCGATGGATCCGGTCGTGATCTACCCCGAGGACGACCACGGCGTGCAGGTCAGCGCGATCCTCGTCCAGCACGCCCCGGTCTTCCCGGCGTTCGGGTTCCGGTTCGACACGCCCGACGGCTCGGTGGTGTTCTCCGGCGACACCGGCCCGTGCGAGAACGTCGTCCGCCTCGCCCACGGCGCCGACGTCCTCGTCCACGAGGTGATCGAGATCGAACTGTTGATGGAGCGGGTGTCCCGCCAGCCCAACCGGGAGTCGATCCGCAACCACCTGGCCAGCTCCCACTCGGCACCGGAGGAGGTCGGGGCGATCGCCAAGCGGGCCGGGGTGCGGACGCTGGTGCTCTCCCATCTCGTGCCCGGCGACCTCGAGCCGACCGAGGAGGAGTGGGAGGCCCGGGTGCGCCCGCACTTCGACGGCGAGGTCGTGTGCGGTGTCGACCTGGACGAGTTCGGGTTAGGCGACGGCTGAGCGCGAACAGGAAGTCGATCGCCCGGTCGTAGATCGCCTCGATGTCCGCCGCGCCGGCGAAGAAGTGGTCGGCGCCCGGGACGATCTCGAGCTCGACCGGCACACCGACGGCGCGCAGCCGGTCGGCGAGGCGCTGGCTCTGGTCACACGGAACCCACGTGTCGGCGTCGCCGTGCTGGAGCAGGAACGGCGGGGCGCCGGCGTGGACGTGGGTCACCGGGCTGGCAGCCCTGGCGAGGTCGAGATGGTCCCCGATCGGTCCACCGACGAGGTGGGCCTCGAAGGTGTCGGCGCGGTCGCGGTCGAGGGCGAGGAGATCGGTGATCGAGTAGGAGCACACCACGCCGGCGATTGGCGGCCCGTCGGGGTGCAGCGCGAGGAGGGCGGCGAGGAGTCCGCCGGCCGAGAGTCCCCACACGACGGTACGGCCGGTCTCCACGTCGGCGCCGAGCGAGCCCGCGTGCAGCCACCGGAGAGCGTCGACGACGTCGTCGAGCTGGGCCGGGAAGATGGCTTCGCCGCTGAAGCGGTACGACGGCGCGGCGACGACGAAGCCGGCGGCGGTCAGCCGCTCGAAGAACCCGGGCGTCCACTCGCGGGTCTCACGCGGCGGCCGCCCCCGGTGGCTCTGCCGCCAGCCGCCGCCGTGGACGTACACGAGCAGCGGGTGCGGACTCCGCGCCGCGCCGTCCGGCCGGTACACGTCCACCTCGAGGGCACGAAACCCCTCCCGCTCGGCGAACACGATCCCCTGGTCGATCTCCACTCCAAACGATGTAGCAGACGGCGCCAGTAGCGTCGCTGACATGCCCGCAACACGCCCTCACCTCCCCGCGGACTACGGCGTCCCCGAGGATCCCGACGGGCTCCTTGCCTGGGAGTTCGTCGACGGACCGCCTGCGGACGGCGCGCACCTACTGGATCACGACGGTCGGGCCGAAGAGCACACCTCACGCCCGGCCGATCAACGCCGTGTGGGTCGACGGTGCCTTGTGCTTCGGCGGCTCGGCCGGGACCCGTTGGGTCCGCAACCTCTGCGAGAACCCCCGGATCTCGGTGAACCTCGCCGGCGACGACGAGGTGGTGATCCTCGAGGGGGAGGTGGAGCGGGTCGACGATTCGGAGCACCCGATCGTCAAGCCCGCGCAGGCGGCGACGCAGGCCAAGCACCCGGAGGCCTACGGCGGCGAGGAACCCACCTTCAACGGGTTCTGGATCCTCCGGCCGACCACGGTGTACGCGTGGGCCATGTCCGGGTTTCCCAACAACATGACGGTCTGGCGCCTCGACTGACCCGCGCCACACTTGATCCGTGCTGAGCCTGGACGAGGCGGTCGAGCGCTCGGCGGCGCCGGCGGAGAGCCGGCGCGCGATCGAGCGGCTCGCCGCCGCCCGTCCCGACGCCGCCAAGCTGCTCGCTGACGACCCCGATCTGGTCGCCGCGACCGTCGCCGTCACGGGGGTGAGCCGGGCGCTGGCCCGGGTCGTGGAGACCGACCCCGAGGCGCTGGGAGTGCTCGCTGCCCTCGACGAGCGGGTAACGGTCGGCGGCGACTCGATCGACGAGGTCGCCCGGTGCAAGCGTCGTGAGGAGCTTCGGATCGCCGCCCGCGACCTCCTCGACCTCGACCCGCTCGAGGACACCGTGGCTGCGATCTCCGCCCTCGCCCGTGACGTGCTTGCCGCCGCCCACCGTCTCGCCGCGCCGGACGGACCGAGGCTGGCGGTGATCGGCATGGGCAAGCTCGGCGGCGACGAGCTCAACTACGCCAGCGACATCGACGTGATGTTCGCCGGCGACGGCGACCCGCCCGTGCTGGAGAAGGCGGCCCGCCGGGTGATCGAGCTCGCCCGCCAGTGCTACCGGGTCGACGCCGCCCTCCGACCCGAGGGCCGGTCCGGTCCGCTCGTCCGCTCGCTCGCCTCGTTCGCCGCGTACTGGGAGCGGTGGGCGGAGCCGTGGGAATTCCAGGCTCTGCTCAAGGCGCGGGCGGTGGCGGGCGACGCCGCGCTCGGCGCCGAGTTCGACGCCGAGGCCGGCCGGTGGCTGTGGTCGCGGACGTTCAGCGCCGACGATCTGTGGGCGTTGCGCCGGCTCAAGGCCCGCAGCGAGGAGCAGCTCGCCCGGCGAGGGATCAGCGACCGGGAGGTGAAGCGGGGCCGCGGCGGGATCCGCGACATCGAGTTCGCCGTGCAGCTGCTGCAGCTCGTCCACGGCCGGCTCGACCCCGACCTGCGGTCGCCGACGACGCTCGTCGCGCTGGCGGAGCTGGGGTCGGCCGGCTACGTCGACGAGGACGACGCCGGCGGGCTCGCCGACGCCTATCGCTTCCTGCGTCGCCTCGAGCACCGGCTCCAGCTGCGCGAGGGCACGCAGGTGTACGCGATGCCGGCGGCGGAGGCCGAGCGGCGACGGGTCGCCCGCGCCCTCGGCCTGCGTGACGCCGCCGAGGCCGACGCGGTGGAGCAGCTCGACGGCACCCTCGCCCGCCACCAGGGCACGGTGCGGGCGATCCACGAGCGGCTCTACTTCCGCCCCCTCCTCGAGGCCTTCGCGACCGAGGACGAGGACCTGCTCCGCCGCCCGGGCGCGCTCGAGGTGCGGCTGACCGCGTTCGGCTTCTCTGACGGCCTGCGCACGCGGGCGGCGATCCGCGACCTGACCAGGGGCTTCACCCGGGCGTCCCGGTTGATGCAGCAGATTCTGCCGCTGATCCTCGGCTGGCTGTCGGAGAGCCCGGACCCCGACCTCGGCCTGCTCAACGTGCGCAACCTGTTCCAGGACCGGTCGGCCGAGCTGACGCGGGCGTTCCGCGAGTCGCCGGAGGCCGCCCGCCTGCTCTGCCACCTCGTCGGCACGACCCGCCTCGCCTCCGACACGCTCCAGCGCAATCCCGACCTGGTCGCCCGGCTCCCGGACCCGGCCCGCCTCGCCACCCGCGAGCAGTCGCAGCTGGTCGAGTCGGCCCGGCTGGCCGTGGAGTGGCGGCCCGAGCTCGCCGAGCGCCAGCGGGCGCTGCGCCGGTGGAAAGATCGTCACGTCCTCGGGGTGTTCGCCCGCGATGTGCTTCACGGGGCGGCCGTCGGCGACGTCGGCCGGGGCATCACCGCGCTCGCCGAGACGAGCCTCGACGCCGCGCTGGACTCGTTCGAGGGGTTGCCGTTCGCCGTGATCGCGCTCGGCCGGTTCGCCGGGGCGGAGCTGTCCTACGCCAGCGACCTCGACGTCGTGTTCGTGTACGACGGGTCGACGGGCGAGGACTTCCAGGAGGCGACCCGCCTGGCGATGGAGCTGCGCCGCTTCGTCGGCGGCGCCACTCCGACGGAGCAGATCTGGGACGTCGACCTCGACCTCCGCCCGGAGGGCAAGCAGGGTCCCGTCGCCCGCTCGCTGGACGCCTACGCCCAGTACTTCCACCGGTGGGCGCACGTGTGGGAGCGCCAGGCGATGCTGCGCGCCCGGCCCGTCGCCGGCGACCCGGACGTGGGGGAGCGCTTCATGGCCTTGCTCGAGCCGTTCGTGTGGGAGCCGGGTCTGTCGGTCGACGACGTCCGGGAGATCCGGCGGATGAAGGCGCGGATCGAGCGCGAGCGGATCCCGCCGAGCGAGGACCCGGCGTTCCACCTCAAGCTCGGCCGCGGCTCGCTGTCCGACGTCGAGTGGACGGCGCAGCTCCTCCAGCTCCGCTGGGGGGTGCGGTCGCCGTCGACGATGGCGGCCCTCGACGCCCTCGTCGACCACGGCGTGCTCGACCGGGCGGATGCCGACGTGCTGGCCACCGCCTACCGGTTCTGCGAGGCCACCCGGAACCGGCTGTACCTCGTCAACAGCGGCCCCCTGGAGTCGCTGCCGCCGCAGCAGTCGACGCTGCTGCGCTGGCTCGCCCGCTCGCTCGAGACCACGCCGGCCCAGCTCCGCGAGAACTACCGCCGGGTGACCCGGCGGGCGCGCCGGGTCATGGAGCGGCTGTTCTACGAGACGTGATCCCGGGTTTCTGCAGTCAGATCGGGTGCCCTGGCACCCGATCTGACTGCAAGAACCGGACCTAGATGTCGTAGTAGAGGTGGAACTCCCACGGGTGGGGGCGGAGGCGGATGGCGTCGATCTCGTTGGCCCGCTTGTAGTCGATCCACGTCTCGACGAGGTCGTCGGTGAACACCCCGCCGGCCTTCAGGAAGTCGTTGTCGGCCTCGAGCGCGGCGAGGGACTCCTCGAGCGACCCCGGCACCTGCGGCACCTTCTTGAGCTCCTCGGGCGGGAGGTCGTAGAGGTCCTTGTCCATCGGGTCCGGTGGCTCGATCTTGTTCGTGATGCCGTCGATGCCGGCCATCAGCATCGCCGGGAACGCCAGGTATGGGTTGCACGCCGGATCGGGGCAGCGGAACTCGAGCCGCTTGGCCTTCGGGCTCGTCGAGTAGAGCGGGATGCGCACCGCCGCCGAGCGGTTGCGCTGGCTGTAGACGAGGTTGACCGGCGCCTCATAGCCCGGGACCAGCCGCTTGTAGCTGTTCGTCGTCGGGGCGGCGAAGGCGAGGATCGCCGGGGCATGGGTGAGCAGCCCGCCGATGTACCACCGGGCGAGGTCGGACAGGCTGGCGTAGCCGACCTCGTCGAAGAACAGCGGCTCGTCGCCCTGCCACAGCGACTGGTGGACGTGCATCCCCGAACCGTTGTCCTGGAAGATCGGCTTGGGCATGAACGTCGCCGACAGGCCGTGCTTCCGCGCCACGTTCTTGACGACGTACTTGTAGAGCATCAGCTTGTCGGCCATCGACAGCAGCGTGTCGAAGCGCATGTCGATCTCGGCCTGACCGGCGGTACCGACCTCGTGGTGTTGGACCTCGATGGGGACGCCGACGCTCTCCAGCGTGAGCACCATCTCGGAGCGCAGGTCCTGGTAGTGGTCCATCGGCGGGACGGGGAAGTAGCCCTCCTTGTACCGCGGCTTGTAGCCGAGGTTGGGGCCCTCGTCGCGGGCGGTGTTCCACGATCCCTCGACCGAGTCGACCTGGTAGAACGCCGAGCGCTGGTCCTGCGAGTACCGCACGTCGTCGAAGATGTAGAACTCGGCCTCGGGCCCGAAGTAGGCCGTGTCGGCGATGCCGGTCGAGCGCAGGTAGTCCTCGGCCTTCTGGGCGATGTAGCGGGGATCGCGGCTGTACGACTCGCCGGTGACCGGGTCGCGTACGAAGCAGTTGAGGATCAGCGTCTTGTGCTGGAGGAAGGGGTCGATCACCGCGGTGTTGGGGTCGGGCATGAGGATCATGTCCGACTCCTGGATCTCCTGGAAGCCGCGGATCGATGAGCCGTCGAAGCCGTAGCCGTCCTCGAACGCGTCCTCGGTGAGCTGGTGCGCCGGCACCGAGAAGTGCTGCATCAGGCCCGGCAGGTCGCAGAAGCGGAAGTCGACGATCTCGACTCCCTCCTCCTCGACGATGCCCAGTACTTCAGCCGGGGTCCGTTCGGTCACAATTCCTCCATTGTCATCGGTGTGCGCGGCGGTGCAGAGGCGACGCCGCTGGCGCCGCCGTCACGATGGCGGCAGGCCGTGTCTCTGCTGTTGCCCGACTGTTAACGCCGCATGAACTGGCGGCGCGTTGCCCGGCATCGTGGGTCGATGCCGGGACGGTGCGAGACTGGCGGCCATGGAGCGACAGCGGGATTACGTCCTTCGCTCGGTCGAGGAGCGCGGCGTGCGCCTCGTTCGGCTGTGGTTCACCGACGTGCTCGGGCAGTTGAAGAGCTTCGCCATCAGCCCAGCCGAGCTGGAGAACGCCCTCGAGGAGGGCATGACGTTCGACGGGTCGGCGATCGACGGGTTCTCCCGTGTGCAGGAGAGCGACGTCCTCGCCCGGCCCGACGCCAACAGTTTCGAGGTGCTGCCGTGGGCGGATCCCGGGGCCCCGGAGGCGCGGATCTTCTGCGACATCTACAACCTCGACGGTACTCCATTCGAGGGTGACCCCCGGCAGGTGCTGCGGCGCAACCTGGAGCGGGCACGGGCGCGCGGCTTCACGTTCTACGTCGCGCCGGAGATGGAGTTCTTCTACTTCACCCCTGGTGACGGCACCGGCGAGCCGATCCCGCTCGACACCGGCTCGTACTTCGATCTCACGACCGCCGACGTGGCCGGGTCGCTGCGCAAGCGGACGATCCAGACGCTGGAGTCGATGGGCATCCCGGTGGAGTACTCGTTCCACGAGGACTCGCCGAGCCAGCACGAGATCGACCTCCGCCACACCGACGCGCTGTCGATGGCCGACAGCGTGATGACGTTCCGGCTCGTCGTCCGGGAGGCAGCAGCGTCGGAGGGAGTGTTCGCCACGTTCATGCCCAAGCCGCTCGAGGGGGTGCAGGGATCGGGGATGCACACCCATCTCAGTCTGTTCGAGGGCGACGAGAACGCCTTCCACGACCCCGGCGACCCCTACCAGCTGTCGAAGGTGGCCAAGGGGTTCATCGCCGGCCTCCTCCGCCACGCCAGCGAGATCACGGCGGTCACCAATCAGACGGTGAACTCGTACAAGCGGCTCGTCCCCGGCTTCGAGGCCCCGGCGTACGTGAGCTGGGCGCGCAACAACCGCTCGGCGCTCGTGCGGGTGCCGGTCGCCAAGCGCAAGGCCCAGTCGACGCGCATCGAGTACCGGGCGCCGGACCCGGCGTGCAACCCGTACCTCGCCTTCGCCGTGATCCTCGCCGCCGGGATGAAGGGCATCGAGGAGGGCTACGAGCTGCCGTCGGAGGCGGCGACCAACATCTTCGAGCTCACCGACGAGGAGCGCGCCGCCGAGCGCCTCGAGCCGCTGCCCCAGTCGCTCGCCGACGCGCTCACCGCGATGGAGCAGTCCGAGCTCGTCGCCGAGACGCTCGGAGAGCACATCTTCGAGTGGTTCCTGCGCAACAAGCGGCGGGAGTGGCTGGGGTACAAGTCACAGATCACGCCGTTCGAGCTCGAGCGGTACCTGCGCACCCTCTGATCCAACCCGCCGATACCCTCCGCCTGCATGAAGTGCCCGGTCGACGACTCTCCGCTGTCGGTGTCCTCACGCGAAGGGGTGGAGATCGACTTCTGTCCGCAGTGCCGCGGGGTGTGGCTCGATCGCGGCGAGCTGGACAAGATCATCGACCGCGCCGCCAACGCCCTGGCCGGCGCGGCCCCTGCGTACGCCGCCCCGGACAACCGGCGTGACGACCGGCCGCCGCCCGACTACCGCAGCGGCGACTACGAGCAGTCGTACGACGACCGCCGCGACCGCAAACGCAAGAAGCGCAGCTTCCTCGACGACATCTTCGACTTCGACTAGGCCAGCTCGGCGGTCGCCGCGTGCAGCGCATCGAGCTCGCCGACCAGCGAGTCGAACTCGTCGCTCACCCGGGCCAGCTCGCGATCGGCGACCTGCGGGGTCGCCAGTGTCAGCTCCGCCGTGCGGGCGACAGCCGTGGCGAGGCGGGCCTCGAGGACGGGGAGCTGCTCACTCATCTCGTCGCGCGCGTTGAGCAGCCGCTGGATCGAGGCGAAGCGCTGCTGCAGGGCGTCGGTCACTGACGGATCGGCCCCGCTGCGCCGGGCCTCCTTGAACTCGGCGGTGACCCGGTCCGGGTCGAGCGACGCGGTGACCCGTTCGATCGCCGCCGCCTGCGACGCGGTGCGCCAGATCGCCAGTACCCCGGCGTCGACGCGTTCGCCGAGCTCGCCCAGTCGCGTCCGCAGCGGACCATCGGGCAGTCCGGCGACGAGGCCGGCGAACTGGGCGTGAGCGCGTTGGGCGTCGACGACGGGGGCGCGGAAGGCGGGCGGCAAGGACTCGGGATCGACGGCGGCGAGAGGGCCAGGCGGCGGTCGTCGGCGGAAGACCATGACGCCCGACGATACGGCGGTGTACCGTCGCCCGGGTGTTGACCGACGAGCAGGTCGCAGAGGCGGCCGCCTCGCTCTACCAGGCCGAGATCGACAACGAGCCGATCCCGCCGATCTCGCAGACCTACCCGGACGCCGACGTCGACGACGCCTACCGGATCTCGACCGCCGTCACCGATCTCAAGGTCAAGGCCGGCCGGATCGTCAAGGGGCACAAGATCGGGCTGACGTCGAAGGCGATCCGCGAGCTGACCGGCGCGAGCGAGCCGGACTACGGCACGATGTTCGACGACTGGTTCGTGCTCGAGGGCGGCGTGGTCCCACGCAGCACGATGAACCGGCCACTCGTCGAGGCCGAGCTGGCGTTCGTGCTGAGCGACCGGCTCGTCGGGCCGGGGGTCAACGCCGTCGACGTGATCCGGGCGACCGACTTCGTGCTGCCGTGCATCGAGGTCGTCGACGTCCGCCAGAGCAGCCGGGGACCGAACATGCTCGTCGACAGCATCTCCGACGCCGCCGCCTGCGGCCGCGTGGTGCTCGGCGGCTGTCCGGCCCGACTCACGGACATCGACATTCGCCGCATCGGGGCGAGCCTGTCGATCAACGGCGTCGTCGAGCAGAGTGGTGTGGCCTCGGCAGTGATGGGCAACCCGATCAACGCCGTCGCGTGGCTAGCGAACAAGCTCCACGAGTTCGGCGTCGCGCCCGAGCCGGGTCACGTGATCCTGTCGGGCTCGTTCATCAAGGCGATCCCGTTCGAGCCGGGCGACACCGTCGTGGCGCTGTTCGACCGGCTCGGCGAGGTCACCTTCATCTCCGAGTGAGACTCGGCGTCACGTTCAGCGCCCCGGACCTGGGCGACGACCCGGGCTTCCTGAAGGAGTTCGCCCAGGCGGTCGAGGAAGCCGGCTTCGACCATCTGCTCGTCGCCGAGCACGTCATCGGCGGGCACCCGGACCGGGCCGGCGGCGAGCAGGTGCACACCTACGACGTCCCGTACCACGAGCCGTTCGTGCTGCTCGGCGTCCTCGGCGCCGTCACCAGCCGGCTCGAGCTGGTCACGAGCATCCTCATCCTGCCTCAGCGTCAGACCGTGCTCGTCGCCAAACAGGCGGCCGAGCTGGACCTGCTGACCGGCGGGCGCCTCCGGCTCGGGGTCGGTGTCGGCCGCAACTGGATGGAGTACGAGGCGCTCAACGAGGACTTCACCAACCGCGGCGAGCGGATCGAGGAGCAGGTGGAGGTGCTCCGCCGGCTGTGGACCGAGGAGCTGGTGACGTACGACGGCCGCTGGCACCACCTCGACCGCGTCGGAGTCAACCCGATGCCGGTGCAGCGACCGATCCCGCTCTGGATGGGTTCCTTCCGGGGCCAGTTGGTCGAGCGGGTGCTCCGTCGGGTGGGTCGCCTCGCCGACGGCTGGTTCCCGCAGTTCCCGCCGGGCGATGAGCTCGCCGCCGCGGTCGACCGGCTGCGCGGCTACGCCGCCGAGGCCGGCCGCGACCCAGGCTCCCTCGGGATCGAGTGCAACCTCGCGATCCGCAAGGACGACGACCCCGAGCGGTGGGTCAGCCGGGCGATGGCGTTCCGCGACCTCGGCGCCACCCACCTGCGCGTGATCACCGCCGGCGGTGGCTTCGAGAGCCCGTCAGTACACCTTGCCGCTGCCCTCCGCTGGCTCGGCGCCGTCGGCCCCTTGCGCTGATCCTTCGCCGATCGCGGCCCGCGCCGACGCGGCATCGGCGCGCAGCGCTGTCGTCGCCGGCGCGGCGTCCATCCCGACGGTGATCATCCGGAACCCGGCGGCGTGGCGCTTGGCGGCGAGCCCGGCGTTGGCGTGGATGCCGGCGATCACGTCGTGGCGCTTGCACGCGTCGACGATCGTGGCCAGGGCGCTGTCGAAGGGATCGCCCTCCTGGTCGACCGCCGGTCGCAGGCCGTAGGTGATCGAGAGGTCGGCGGGGCCGACGTACACGGCATCGATGCCCGGCACGGCGAGGATGTCGTCGATCGCTTCGACCGCCTGGCGGGTCTCGATCATCGGGATGCAGGCGACGGCGTCGTTGGCGGTGGCGAAGTAGTCGGCGCCGTAGCGGCTCCCCGCCACGAGCGGGCCGAAGCTCCGGGCGCCGACGGGCGCGTACCGGCAGGCGGCGACGGCCCGCTCCGCCTCCTCCGGCGAATTGACCATCGGGATGATGACACCGAGCGCCCCGGCGTCGAGGACCCGCCCGATGATGCCGAACTCGTTCCACGGCACCCGAACAGTCGGCACGGCACCGGTCTTGGCGATCGCCTGGAGGTGCGCCGTGACGTGGGTGTAGTCGGACAGCCCGTGCTGCATGTCGACGTTGACGTAGTCGTAGCCGGAGGCGGCGGCGACCTCGGCGAGGAACGGGTCGCGGAGCGAGATCCACGCCCCGAGGGCTGTGCCGCCGTCGCGCCAGAGTTGCTTGAGTGCGTTGTCCATTCGTCAGTCCTCGATGTAGGCGAGGAAGTCGCACGCCGCGTCGGAGCGGGTGGGATCGGCCTGGGTGTGGCGGGCGGGGCGGGAGTCGGGGTCGGGGAAGCGCTCGGCCCAGGGGGCGTTGATCGCCGACCGCATCTTGATGTCGGGCACGTAGAAGTTCATCTTCACGACGTGGCGCCAGTCGGCGCCGGCCGTGCGCAGCATCTCGCCGACGTGGATGAAGAGGTTGGCGATCTGCGCCTCAGCGTCCTCCGGAATCCGATCGCTGCCGGGGTCGCGGGCGGCGATCACGCTCGACGCCAGTAACGGCCCGACCCGGGATGCGCCCGGGATCGGGTTGACGTGATGGAAGCCCTCGATCTCGATCGAGCGTCGGCTCATCTACAGCTCCTCTCGTTGCGGCCGGCAAAGCGGCTGGCGCCGCCGCCGTGCCGAACCGGGTCTTCCCCACTGAACGACGCGACCGGGTACCCCACCTCATCAGAGCGATGTTCCTTTGTCCGCGAGCCAGGCCTCGAACTCGGCGCGTCGTTCGGCCGCGATCGGGAACACGTCGACGGTGCTGTCGCCGGCGGCGACGCGCCCGAGCGCCCACTCCTCCTCCAGCTCCTGCTGGTAGGCGTCGGCGGCGACCTCCTCGACGAGCGCGGCCGGCACGACCACCGCCCCCTCGCCGTCGCCGACGACGATGTCCCCCGGCATCACCGTGACGCCGGCGCACGCGATCGGGATCTGGTGCTCGAGCGCCATGTGCAGCCGCCCGAACGTCGCCGCGTGCGAGGCGCCGTGGTACACGGCGATGCCCAGCTCCTTGATCGCCGGCGTGTCGCGCAGTGCCCCGTCGGTGATGATGCCCGTCGCCCCGAGGGCGATCGCGCGCGACACGTAGATGTCGCCGATCGTGCCGGCGTCGGGTTCGCCGCGGGCTTCGATCACCAACACCTCGTCAGTGGTGAGGCTCTCCACCGCCCGCCGTTGGGCGTTCTGCCGTCCGCCCAGCTGCGCCTGGAGGTCCTCGCGCAGCGGCACGTAGCGCAAGGTGTGGGCGTAGCCAAGCATCCGCTGGCCCTCCTTGATCGGCCGCAGGCCGCTCAGGAAGGTGCTGCGGATGCCCCGCCGCTGGAGTTGGGACGTCAGCGTCGGCGTCGATACGTGGTTCAACTGCGCGCGCACCTGCTCGGTCAACTCCCCGGCCATGACCGTCGTAGTCAAGCACACGCACACCGAGCGGCCACGGCTGTGACTGCGTTCCCCGGCCACACCGCATGCTGCCTGCGCAGCCGCTGGCCGCTCGCTCGCTGGCATGATCGCGAGGTGCTTCAGTGACCCGTCGCAGTAGGGTCGGCCGTTCGATGGGCAGCATTCTCGGCAACCGGGTGCGGCGGGTCGAGGACCCACGATTGCTGACCACCGGCGGGACCTACGTCGAAGACCTCGAGCTGCCCGGCGCGGCGTGGCTCAACTACGTCCGGTCGCCCGAGGCGCACGCCCGGATCACCGGCATCGACGCGTCCGACGCCAAGGTCGCGCCTGGGGTGCTCGCCATCTTCACCGGCGACGACCTCGCCGACCTCGGCCTCGCGCCCCACACCAACCCGGCGTATCCCACCGCGATGCGGCGTCCGTACGTCGCCGTCGGGACCGTGCGCTACGTCGGTCAGCCGGTCGTGGCGGTGATCGCCGAGGAGCGGATGCAGGCGGCCGACGCGGCCGACCTCGTCGTCGTCGACTACGACCCGCTGCCCGCCGTCGTCGATCCCGAGAAGTCACTCGTGGACGAGGTGCTGCTGTTCCCGGAGCACGGCACCAACGTCGTGATGCGCTTCGCCTCGGAGCGAGCGGCCGACTTCGGCGCCTGTGAGGTCGTCGTCGAGGAGCGGATCGTCAACCAGCGGCTCACGGCGGCGCCGATCGAGCCGCGCTCCGGCGCCGCCTACTGGACCGACGACGGACGCCTCGTCCACTACTCCGCCTGTCAGGGCGCCCACCCGACCAAGGCCCTGCTGGCCGAGCTCTACGGACTCGACCCGTCGCGGGTTCGGGTCGTCGTGCCGGACGTCGGCGGGGGCTTCGGCGCCAAGTCGCGGACCTATCCCGAGGAGCTTGCCCTCGGCCACTACGCCCGCGAGGTCGGACGGCCGGTGCGATGGACCGAGACGCGCACCGAGAACATCCTCGCGATGCCCAACGGCCGGGGCCAGATCCAGCGGGCCAAGCTCGGTGGCACGCGCGACGGGCGGATCACCGCCTACCAGCTCGACGTGGTGCAGGACGCCGGCGCCTTCCCGCTCATCGGTGCCTACCTCCCGGCGATGACCCAACGGATGACCACCGGCGTGTACGAGATCGACAACGTCGGCTTCACCGGCGTGTCGGTGGTGACCAACGCGGTGTCGACGACGGCGTACCGCGGCGCCGGGCGCCCCGAGGCCGCGGTGGCGATCGAGCGCATGGTCGACCGCTTCGCCGCCGAGATCGGGATGGATCCCGCCGAGGTGCGGCGACGCAACTACGTCCCCCGGTTCACCGAGCCGTACACCACCGGAATCGGGAACGTGTACGACGTCGGCGACTACCCCGAGTCGCTCGCCCGCGCCCTCGACGCCGCCGGCTACGACGAGCTGCGCGCCGAGCAGGCGCGCCGCCGGAATGCCGGCGACCCGGTCGCGATGGGCATCGGCGTGGCGACCTACGTCGAGATCACCGCCGGCGTGCAGAGCCCGGAGTTCGCCTCGGTCGAGGTCCGCCCCGACGGCGGGCTCCGCGTCGTAAGCGGAGCGACGCCCTACGGGCAGGGTCACGACACGACGTGGGCGATGATCGTCGCCGACGCCACGGGTGTCCCGATGGAGCGGATCGACGTCGTGCACGGCGACACCGACCTCGTCCGGTCCGGTGGTCTCACCGTCGGCTCGCGGTCGGTCCAGCTCGCGGGTGCCGCCGTCGCCGCGGCGACCGGTGAGCTCGTCGCGGCGGCGCGGGAACGGGCGGCCACCCGCTTCGAGGCCCACGTCGCCGACGTCGTGCTCGACACCGACAGTGGCCAGTTCCACGTCGCCGGCACGCCGGCGCGCAGCATCGGGTGGGCCGAGCTCGTCGACTCGGGCGAGGGCGCCCCGCTCAGTGCCGAGCACTTCTTCGAGCCGCAGATGCCGACGTACCCGTTCGGCACCCACGTCGCCGTGGTCGAGGTCGACACCGACACCGGGCACACCCGGCTGCGGCGGCACATCGCCGTCGACGACGCCGGCACGCTGATCAACCCGTTGCTCGCCGAGGGTCAGGTGCACGGTGGGATCGGTCAGGGTGTGGCCCAGGCGCTCCTCGAGGCCGTGCACTACGACGACGACGGCCAGCCGAAGACGACCAACTTCGCCGACTACCCGGTGATCTCGGCGGCCGAGCTGCCGTCGTTCGAGCTCGCCCCCATGGAGACGCCCACGTTCGCCAACGAGCTGGGGGCCAAGGGCGTCGGCGAGTCGGGGACGATCGGGTCGATCCCGGCGGTGTACAACGCCGTGATCGACGCCCTCGCCCACCTCGGCGTCCGCCACCTCGAGACGCCGCTGACACCGGAGCGGATCTGGCGCGCGCTCTCCGGACCCTGATCAGTCTCCGGGTTCCTGATACTCCGCCGGCGGGTAGGCTCCGGGTATCGGCCGTTACGACGGAAGGGGGCCATGCGATGACGACAACGTCCGGGGCGTCGACCGGTGCCCGCCTCGAGCACCTCGTCCTCAACGTTCGCGACATCGAGGTGTCGCACCGGTTCTACACCGAGGTGCTGGGCTTCCAGCAGTGCGGTGACCTGACCCACACGATGACGATGCGCTTCTACCGCAGCGATCCGACCCGGCACCACGACCTCGCTCTCGTCGAGGTGACGGAACCGGAGCAGGCCGGTCCGGTGCCGCCGTGGACGATGGATCCGGTGCGCATCGGTGTGAACCACTTCGCCATCGGCTACCCCGACCGCGAGTCGTGGCTCGCCCAACTCCGCCACATGAAGTCGCTCGGGGTGGAGTTCCTCGTCCGCGGCAACCACGGGATGAGCCACTCCGCCTACATCGCCGATCCCGACGGGTACGGCATCGAGGTGCTCTACAACCTCCCCGAGGAGGTGTGGGGGCCCGACGTCGACGCCGCGCTGAACTACTTCGAGTCGCTCGACATCGACGACCTCGACGACCGCACGGACTACCAGCGCTTCGGTGAGGACGACACGCAGCCCGTGGCGATCGAGGGTCGGGTCTCCACCCGCGTGACCCATTGACGCCAGGCGTGGGGACCTCTCCGGAAGAGCTCCAGGCGGTGGCGGCGGCGGCCGTCCGGGCCGCGGGGACCGTGCTCGTGGAGGCACTCGGCCGGCCGGTGGAGGTCGGGCGGAAGAACGAACGGACGTCGCTCGTCACGTCCGTCGACCTCGCCGCCCAGGCGGAGGTCGAACGGGTGATCACCGGTCACTTCCCGCAGCACTCGATCCTCGGTGAGGAGGGCACGACCGGTCCCGACGTCAGCGAGGTGACCTGGCTCGTCGACCCACTCGACGGCACCTCCAACTACGCCCACGGCGTTCCGCTGGCCTGCACGTCGGTGGCGGCCAAGGATGCCGACGGGCTCGCGGCGGCGGCGATCTTCGAGCCGTTCCGCGAGGAGTTGTTCACCGCCGTGCGGGGCGGCGGAGCGTGGCTCGGCGGCGAGCGTCTCGCCGTGTCGACGAGCGCGTCGCTCGACGAGGCCCTGGTGTGCACCGGCGTGCAGTCCGACAATGCCGACGCGGTGGAGGACTTCGGGCGGCGCATCGTCAACCTGGTGTCGCACTGCCGGGCCGTGCGCGGCCTCGGCTCGCCGGCGCTGTGCCTCGCCTACATCGCCGCTGGCCGCATCGACGCGTTCTTGGAGGCCGACTCCACGTACGCGTGGGACGTCGGCGCGGGCGCGCTGATGATCGCGGAGGCGGGCGGGCGCATCGAGGATCTCGACGGCGGAGCGCTCAACCTCGGGCCCGGGCTGGCGAACGTGATCGCCAGCAACGGGCGCATCCACGACGAGCTGGCCGCGCTCGTCCGACAGATCGGGAGCACTTCAAGATGACCGTCGAGGGCAAACGGATCGTCGTCACCGGCGGCGGGCGGGGGATCGGCGCCGAGCTCGCCGCCGAGCTGCGCCAGCGCAAGGCCGACGTGGTGACCGCCGATCTGCGGCCGGGCGCCGACGTAGAGTGCGACGTCAGTGACGCCGGGCAGGTCGACGCCCTGTTCGACGGTGCGGGTGAGGTCGACGGACTGGTCAACTGCGCCGCCCTGCTCGTCGACCGCTGCTCCTACGACGAGCTCGACCTCGACGAGTGGGACCGGATGTTCGCCGTCAACGTGCGCGGGTCGTTCCTGTGCGCCCGCGCCGCCGCCCGGGTGATGGGGGACCGTGGCGGCAGCATCGTCAACGTTGCGTCGGAGACGGCGCTCACCGGCTCGCACGGCTTCGTCCACTACGTCGCGTCGAAGGGCGCCGTGATCTCGATGACCCGCGCCCTCGCCAACGAGGTCGGACGGCGAGGGATCCGGGTGAACTGCGTCGCGCCGGGCTACACCCCGACGCCCGGGTCGGAGATGCTCGGCCCGTACGACCCGACCCGCACGCCACTCGGCCGGGTGATGCGCCCGGACGACCTGCTGGGCACGTTCTGCTACCTGCTGTCGGACGACTCGGCGTTCGTCTCGGGTCAGCTCATCGTCGTCAACGGCGGCCGCGTCCCGCACTGAGTCGCTCAGGGGCACGTGGACAACGGCTCGGCGCCGTCCAGGCGTTGGTGCGTCCACTCGATCAGCTCGGGGATCAACGGTGAGTCCGGCTCGACGAGTGGCACGTGGTTCAGCCCGGCGTACGTGCGGTAGTCGACGACGAACCCGTCGGCGCAGCGGGCGGCGACGTAGGCGTCCTGCATCTCGGGCGCCACCAGGCTGTCGGCCTCGCCCTGACCGAGGAGGAGCGGCGCCTCGATCGCGGCTCGCGGGACGTTCTCCTCGAGTCGCCGGGCGAGCGGTCCCGACGTCACGTTGCCGGTGAAGATGTCCATGCCGACGGTGACCGCCGACAGCACCGACACGATCGCGGCCGCGTTGAGGCACCGGCCGGCGGTCTCCTCGAACGTCGTGCGCGCCGTCGGTCTCACGTAGTCGCCGACCGCGACGTCGTCGTAAAAGGCTGCGTAGCCGCGCACGGCGTAGGCGGCGAAGATGCTGCCGCCGGTCACGTCGGGGAGGCTGTCCATCAGCGTGACCAGATCGCTCGCCGGCGCCAGCGCGGCCACCCCGATCACGTTGGCGTCCGGCGCGTAACTCGGGGCGAGCACCCCGGTCCACAACGCCGCCCCGCCGCCCTGGGAGTGGCCCCAGACGACGGTCTGGTGGGACAACTCGACACCGTCGAGCTGGCGGGCGGCGCGCACGGCGTCGAGCACCGAGCGACCGGCCGGCTCGCCGACGAGGTAGGGATGCACGGCCTCGCTGCCCAGCCCGACGTAGTCGGTGGCGACCAATGCCCAGCCCTCGTCGACGACGCGGTCGAGCGAGAAGAACGCACCCGCCGTCCATGGATTGGGGAGTACCGACGGCGCGCACCGGCGGGCGACCCCGGTCGTGCCGTGGGCCCAGGCGATCACTGGCGGCGGCTCGCTCGGCGCCGGGTCGGGGACGACGACGATGCCGCTGGCGACGGCCGGTACGCCGTCCGCCACGGTGGTGGTGTAGAGGATCCGCCACGCCCGGGCGCCGTCGGGGATCTCCCGGGTGAACGGCTCGCTGCGCAGGAGCGCTCCCGGCTCGGCGGGCACGTCGTCGGGGGTGTCGTAGAAGGCGTCGACCACCGGCTCGGCCTCGTTGATCCGCCAACTGACACCGGCCAGGGCGAGGGCGACGACGAGGGCCAGCACCGCCACGAGCACGTGTCCGACGCGGCGCAGCCGGCCCGGCGGTCGATCGGCGACCGGGGTCGCGACGACGTCTCGGTCGCGGAACGCCGTCCACGCCAACCGCAGCCCGAACAGCACGAGCCTGGCGCCGAACACGATCGCCACGACGAGCACTGTCACGTCCGGCCAGGTCAGCGCTAGTACCCCGAAGACCGTCGAGGCGAGGCCGCTGACTACCGCCGCCAGCCGCTCGTCGGTGGTGCCGCGCAGCCCGGCGACGACGTCGAGCAGACCGCCCACGATGAGGGCGATGCCGACGACGACGGCGAGCCCACGTGTCGTGATGTCGGGCCAGGCGAGGACGAGGACGCCCACGGCGATCCACGCCACGCCGGCGAGCGTCGGCAGCAGTCGCGACGCGGACCGTCTTGCCGCGGCAAGCGTGGCGATGCCGGTGGCGATGAGCCCCGCCGCCACGAGGAGGATCAGCACCGACAGCGACGTGAACGGGCGAAAGATCAGCACGACCCCGACGGCGGCGCCCGCCAGGCCGAGGACGACGGCCAGCCACCAGGGCGGCCGGAGCCGCGGCGTATCGCTCGCTGCGCTCATGTCACTTTGTTACTTCAGGTCACCAACGCCGTTTCGACCTCGACGTTGCGCCGCACGAGCGCGTCCAACACGCGGCGGCGGAGAGCGCGGGCTTCGTCCGGTGCGGGCTGCGCGGTCCCGTCCGCCATGCTGCGGAGGAAGTCCGGGTCTTCCCAGATCGGCCCGAGTGGTCGCGGGTCGTCGTGTGGCCGAGGCGTCAGCCACCAGTGCAGGTGGGGGACCAGGTTCCCGAGCGCCTCGTAGTTCATCTTGCGGGCCCCGAACTCATGCTCGACCGCGGCCGCCACCTCCGCCATCTCCATCAGGTGTACTTGACGTTCGTCCGTTGAGAGTTCGTGCAGCTCAGCGACGCATCGGCGGGCGACGAAGAAGACGGACCCGGGGTAGTACTGACAGGAGTTCAGCAACACGTACCCGCCGCGCACCGCGCGACGGCCCAGGGCTGCCGGCCTTCCTCGGCCTCGACGATGTGGCGGCAGTTGGCGCAGTCGACCATCCGCCGACTCTGCCAGAGCCCCCGGCTTCATCTGGGCGCGGATGGTCTCGGCAAGCCAATCTGGGCGCGCTGAGTCCCGATTCCGAGACCGTCCGCGCCCAGAAGCGTGAAAGAGGATCGCCGGGCGTCAGGGGTACCGTGCCCGGCGATGGACGACGCCCTCGGCGAACTCGACGCCACGGCTCTCGCCGAGCTCGTGCGCCGCGGCGACGTCAGTCCGGTCGAGCTCGTCGACGCCGCGATCGCCCGCATCGAGGCGCTCGACCCCCAGGTCAACGCAGTCATCCACCGCCAGTTCGAGCGGGCCCGCGCCGACGCGACCGAGTGGGTTGAGACTGACGCCCCGTTCGCCGGGGTGCCGTTCCTGTTCAAGGACTTCGGCGGCGAGGAGGCGGGGGAGCCGCACCACCAGGGCATGCGGGCGCTGCGTGACGCCGGATGGCGGGCCCAGGCCGACAGCGAGCTCGCGCTGGCCTTCCGCGCCGCCGGGCTGATCCCGCTCGGGCGCACCAACATCCCGGAGCTCGCCCTCATGGGCACGACCGAGCCGGACGCCTACGGCGCCACCCGCAACCCGTGGGACCTCGGGCACTCGCCCGGCGGATCGTCGGGCGGCTCGGCGGCCGCCGTCGCGGCCGGGCTCGTCCCGGCCGCCCACGCCAACGACATCGCCGGGTCGATCCGCATCCCGGCCGCCCAGTGCGGTCTGGTCGGGCTGAAACCCGGGCGTGGCCGCGTCGTCCCCGGTCATCGGAGTGATCCGGCCGTCGGGATGAACACCGAGGGTGTCCTCACCCGCACCGTTCGGGACACGGCCGCGCTGCTCGACGCCCTCGTCGACCAGGCGCCGGGCGGGCCGTGGCCGGCGCCCGCGCTCCCCGGGCCGCTAGCGGCCGAGGTCGGCCGGCCGCCCGGCCGGTTGCGCATCGGGCTGTGCGTCCGGGCGTTCAACGATGCCGACGTCGACGCCGGTTGCGCGGCGGCCGCCGCGGGCGCGGCGAAGCTGCTCGAGGAGCTCGGCCACGACGTCGACGAGGACGCTCCGCCGGCGCTCTTCGAGCCCGATCTGCTCGCCGGCGCACGCGCCCTGCTCGCCGCCAACGCCGCCGCGCAACTCGACGAGTGGTCGGCCCGGCTCGGCCGGAGCCTGGGCGAGGAGGACGTCGAGCCGCTGACGTGGCGCATGGTGGGTGAGGGGCGCACGGCGACGGGCGCCGAGGTGCTCGCCCTCCTCGACCGCCAGCACGAGCTGGCGCGCCAGGCCGCCACCTGGTGGGGCGGCCCGGATGGTCACGACATCCTGCTCACCCCCACGACGGCGGAGCCGGCTCCGCCGCTCGGGGCCTACAAGCAGGGCTACGCGCCGGGACGGGCGAGCGCCTTCACCCGCGCCCTCAACGCCACCGGCCAGCCGGCGCTGTCACTGCCCCTCGGCTGGCCGGACGACGGTCTGCCCCGCGGCGTCCAGTTCGTCGCCGCCCACGGGCGGGAGGATCTGCTCGTCCGGCTCGGTGCGCAGCTGGAACGCGCGGCGCCGTGGGCCGGGCGCCGTCCGAAGGTCGGCTGACCCGATGCCGGCGGCTAAGCCCGCAGATGGTCTGCGATCGGTGGGAATCGCCCTCGATGTCGTGGACGCGCTGGCGGAGGAGACCGAGCTCGGCGTCAGCGAGCTGTCCCGCCGGCTCGGCATCGCCAAGAGCACGGCCCACCGGACCTGCTCGGTGCTCGCCGCCCGGGGCGTGCTCGACCGGACCGCCGAGGGGCGCTACCGGCTCGGGCTGCGGCTGGTCGAGTACGGCAGCCTGGCGACGGTGCGAACCGCGGTCCGAGACCGTGCGTTGCCGCTGCTCGTGGAGCTGCGCAACGCCCTCGGCGAAACGGTCCAGATCGGAGTGCCCGCGGGTGGCGACGTCGTCTACATCGAGCGCGTCGAGGGTCGGCGGGCGTTGCGCTACTCGACCAACGCCCGCCGCTCGCCGATCCACCGATCCAGCGCCGGCAAGGCGCTCGCCGCGTACAACCCGGCGATGGTCGAGGCCCGGGTGCGGGCCGGCCTCTCACCGAACACCGGGTACACGATCGTCGTCCCGGAGGTGCTGCGCGACGAGCTGGCGCGTGTCCGCGAGCGCGGCTACGCCCGCAGCGTCGACGAGACCGAGATCGGGATGTCCTCGCTCGCCGTGCCCGTGCACGTGCCGCTCGACGGACCGGTCGTGGCGGCGATCTCGATGATCGGCCCGACGACCCGACTGATCGGCGACCACGAGGCGCACCACGTCAGCGTGCTCCAGGCCGGCGCCCGCCGGCTCAGCGAGTCGATCGAGAAGGGCGAGTTCTCGCTCCGCCGCCGGCGCCCGTAGTTCGACGCCCGCGAAGGACCTTGACATCGCCAGCCGGCGCGGCTTGCCTGAGGTGCGCTGCACGCCGGGTAGGGGACCCGGCCGCTGCTCGGCCGAGAGAGAGGATCGCCATGTCGATCGACCCGGATGCCTTCAGCTCCAACCCGTCGGACAACCCTGAGCTCGCCGACATCCTCGCCGCCCGCTTGACCCGCCGAGGGGTCCTCGGTGGCGGCCTCGGCGCGGCGGCGATCGGCTTCCTGGGCGGGACCGCCGGTCGGGCCGACGCGGCCGCGGCGCCGGCGACGGGGCGACCGGCCCGACCCGCGTTCTCCTTCACCGCCATCCCGACCAGTTCGGCGGACGCCTTCGTCGTCCCCGCGGGCTACGTCGCCGACGTGATCATCCCCTGGGGCACGCCGATCCACACTGGTGGCCCGGCGTGGCGCCCGGACGGCTCGAACACGGCGGCCGAGCAGGTGGTCCAGGTCGGTGCCCACCACGACGGGATGCACTTCTTCCCCCTCGACGACGGTGGCAAGGGCCGGCGCAAGAACCGTCGTGGACTGCTCGTGCTCAACCACGAGTACATCGACCAGACGATCCACTACGCCGACGGGCCCACGCCGATGACGCAGGAGAAGGTCAACAAGGGGCTCGCCGGGCACGGCGTGACGGTCATCGAGGTCGAGCTCGTCGGCGGCAAGTGGCGGCACGTGGACAGCTCGCCGTACAACCGGCGGGTCACGCCGCTCGCGACACCGGTGACGTACTCCGGTCCGGTCGGACCCAACCACCCGCTGCTCCAATCGATGGGCCAGCCGTTCGGCACGATCAACAACTGCAGCCACGGCGTCACCCCGTGGGGCACGTACCTGGCGTGCGAGGAGAACTGGAACGGCTACTACGGCAGCACGGCCCCGTTCACGCCGACCGCAGTCGAGGCTCGATACGGGCTCGACGCGGTCGGATTCGGTTACAACTGGCACTCCGTCGACCCCCATTGGGACCTGACGGCGAACCGCAACGGGCCTTACCGCTGGGGCTGGGTCGTCGAGATCGACCCCTTCGAGCCCGACTCGACGCCGGTCAAACGCACGGCGCTCGGGCGGATCAAGCACGAAGGCGCGCTGGTGACCGAGTCGCGTGGCCGCATCGTCGTCTACACCGGCGACGACCAGGACAAGGACTACGTCTACAAGTTCGTCGGCAACGCCCCGTGGAAGCAGCTGCGTGTCCAGGGGAAGAGCCCGCTCGACGAGGGCACGCTGTACGTCGCCCGCTTCAATGACGACGGTACCGGGGACTGGGTCCCGCTGGTCCACGGCCGCGGGAACATCACCACGGGCAACGGGTTCGTCGACCAGGCCGACATCCTGCTGCGCACGCGAATGGCGGCCGACATCGTCGGGGCGACCAAGCTGGACCGTCCGGAGTGGATCGCCGAGAACCCGCGCAACGGTGAGGTCTTCGTCACCCTCACCAACGGCACGTGTGGTTCGAACGCGCCGAACCCGCGGTTCCCGAACACCTATGGGCACATCGTCAAGTGGCGCGAGCGCCACGGCGACAAGACGGGCACCCGGTTCGAGTGGGACGTGTTCATCCTCGCCGGCGACCCGAAGTACGACCCGAGGGTGAAGCTCGCCGTCGAGGACATCTTCGGCTCGCCGGACGGCCTCCACTTCGACCGTGACGGCACGCTGTGGATCGAGACCGACATCTCGAACTCGTCGCAGAACCGCCCCGATCGCGGCTACGACCGCATCGGCAACAACGCCATGCTCGCCTGTGACCCGCGTACGGGCGAGATCCGGCGCTTCGCTGTCGGTCCCCGAGGGTGCGAGCTCACTGGTGCGGTGACGACGCCCGACCAGGAGACCATCTTCGTCAACGTGCAGCACCCGGGCGAGCTCACGACCTTCTGGGGGACGCCGACCGCGGCGAACCCGCGCGCGGTGAGCAACTGGCCCGACTTCGACCCGGCGGGACGGCCTCGCTCGGCGACGGTCGCGATCCGCAAGATTCGAGGAGGGAAGGTCGGGACGTAGCTACCAGGCGTGGACGGAACCGTCGCGGTGGAGGAACGAGCCCGACTGCTCGAGCGTCAGTGAGTCGACGAGGGTGACGATCTCCGCGGCGGCCGGGCCTGGTTCCTCGTGCGGGCCCCGCGGTGTGGCGAGCGCGGTGCGCAGGATCCCCGGATGGAGGGCGATCGCGATCACGCCGTCGTCACGCAGTCGGCCGGCAAGCTTCACCGTGATCATGTTGAGCGCCGCCTTCGACGTCACGTAGCCGACGTCGCGCCCGACGGTGGCGGCGACCTCCATCGAACCGACCATCGACGACACGTTGACGATCCGCGGCCGGTCCGCCTTGCGGAGGGGCGCGAGCAGCGCCCGGGTGAGCAACATCGGTCCGAGGGCGTTGACCCGGATCTCGCCGAGGAACTCCTCGGCGCCGAGCTCGAGCACGTCACGCTCGTCGTCCGGGACGCCGAGAACCCGGGCGTCGATGCCGGCGTTGTTGTACAGCACGTCGAGCGGCGGGTCGCCGACGGCGGCGGCGAACTGCTCGATCGAGGTCTCCGACCCGACGTCGAGGGCGAGCACGTGGTCGGTGAGCTCGCCCAACTCGCCGGCCTCCTCCGGACGCCGGCAACCCGCCCACACCTCGTCACCGCGCGTCGCGTGCACCCGGGCGAGCTCCAGGCCCAGCCCACGGTTGGCTCCCGTGATGACGACGCGGTGTATCACTCGGGAACACCGAGCGCCTGGCGCGCGGCGGCGAAGGCGGTTCGGCGGTCGGCCGGGTCGACCTGGATCGCGTGCATTCCGGCGGCGCGGCCCCCTTCGACGCACTCCGGTGTGTCGTCGAGGAACACGATCTGCTCGGGCGGGACGCCGAGGGCGTCGGCGGCCCGTTGGTAGGCCGCCAGGTCCGGCTTGCGCACCCCGATCTCGAGGGCGTCGACGAACGCGTCGAGCCCGGCGAACTCGGGTCGGCCGGCGAAGAACTCCCGGCCCATGATCGAGTAGGCGTCGTTGGACAGCACGCCGACGCGCCGGCCGGCGGCGCGGGTGTCGCGCATGAGGGCGACCGCGTCCTGGTCGATCATCAGGTCCACAGCGACGTCAGCGACAGCCCGGAAGAAGGCGAACTCGTCCGCGAAATCGCGGGCGGTCTTGTCGCTGGTCGCGGCGAAGGCGTCGACGGCGGGAGCGGTGATGTCGAGGATCACCTTGCCGACATCGAGCAGCAGGGCGCGCGGCGGGTCAGCGGGCACAGAACTCGCCGACCGCAGCGGCCGCCTCGGCGGACTCGTCCAGCACGAGGTGGCCGGCACTGGGGAACGTCTTCACGGTCGCGTCTGGCAGCAGCGCGGCCCATGCCGGCGCCAGCTCGGCTGGGAGCAGCCGGTCGTCGTCGCCCCAGACCACGAGGGTCGGGACGTCCACACGGCGCAGCCAGCGGGGCAGGACCCGGTCGAACGGGTGGTCCCACAGCATCAACGCGGTGGTGCGCACTTCGCGGTAGCGGTCGACGGCGAAGTCGACGTCGTTCGGATCCTCCGGCAGGTGCGGCAGCAGCGTCTCCATGCGGTGGGCGAGCCGGCCGGGGATCTCCTCGGGCGGGATGCGGAACAGGTCGTCGACCTCGATCCCGAGCGCGCGCAACCCGGCCGGGCAGACGAGCACGAGCCGGCGCAGACGGTGCTTCTGCTCGATCGCGAATCGCGCCGCGAGCAGCCCGCCGAGCGAGAGCCCGACGAGGTTGACGTCCGCGGTGAGGCCGAGCTGGTCGAACAGTTCGACGTAGTGGAGCACGAGGTCGTGCACCTCGTGGAGGTCCTCGAGGTCGTCGGAGAGCCCGTAGCCGGGGTGGTACGGGATCAGCACCCGGTGCGTCGCTGTCCACGGCTCGGCGAAGCCCCAGCCGTGCCACGTGCCGGCGCCGTGGAAGAACACGAGCGGCGGTGCCGCGGCGTCACCGGCGGCGAGGACGACGGTCGAGGTGCCGTTGACGTCGTAGGCGAGGCGTTCGAGGTTCACGCTGGGACCGTGTTGCGGGAACGCAGTCGCGGCAGGACCTCTTCGGCGAACAACGTGGTGTTCTTGACCACCTTCCAGTGGGGCATGTCGCCGAGCGTCAGGTTGAGGTTGACCCGGCTGCTTCCCGCCTCCTCGAGCCAGGTGCCGACGGCGTCGGCGACCTTCTCCGGGGTGCCGGCGACGATGCGGTTGATCGCGACCAGGTCGTCCCAGTTCGACGTGCCGTGGACATCGGGCGCCTGGATCCGCTTGCGGAACTCCGGCACGGTGACGTAGCCGGGCGGGTTGAGGTACCGCGGCGTCGTGCGCAGGTTGTTCTCGAAGAAGTACGTGACGTGGGGGATGAACTCCTCCTCGGCCTTGGCGTCGGTCTCGGCGACGTAGGCGAAGATCCCGATCGTCACCTTGTCGGGCGTGGGCTCGTGGCCGTGGTGGGCGAGACGCTCCCGGTAGTGGTCGAACACCTGCAGCTGCGCCTTGGTCGGGATGAACACGACCGAGTACCCGAAGCCGAGTGTGGCGGCGAGCTCGATCGTCTCCGCCGACCCGGTGCCGACGATGTAGCACTCCGGGTGCGGCTTCTGGATCGGCTTCGGCCACGGGTTGAGGTAGCGGTAGGTGTAGAAGTCACCGACGTAGCCCTGCGGGCCGTCCTCGGTCCAGCAACGCAGGATCACGTCGAGCGACTCCCGGAAGCGGGCTCGGGCGGTGGCCGGGTTGACCGTGTTGGCCCAGTACTCCATCCCGGTGCCGAGCGGGAAGGCCACGCGCAGGCGTCCGCCCGACATGACGTCGAGCATGGCGTACTCCTCGGCGAGCCGGTTGGGGTAGCCGAGGTTGGGCGGGGTGCCGAACACGCTGATCCAGCCCTTCGTCTGCGGGATCAGGGCCGCCGCGGTCAGGTTCGGCGCCGGGTTCATCGAGTACTGCGTGTTGTGGTGCTCGTTGAGCACGAGCCCGTCGTAGCCGAGGCGGTCAGCGAGCACCATCTCCGCCAGATAGCGGGTGAACAGGGCGTGGCCCGTCGGGGGGTCGAAGTTGGAGTTGGGGAAATCGACCCAGAGCGAGTCGTACTCGGCGTGGTCGGGGGGCAGGTGGGTGTACGGGAAGAAGTGGAAGAAATGGAACTCCGCTTCGTCGACAACGCTCACTGGTGCACCATGACCTCATGCGTGGTCCGGTCGTGGTGACGGGCGGTGCACCAGTGAGCGCTGCGCGCCGCAATGATGATTCGCTCGCTTCGCTCGCTCATCGCACACCCCCGGGCTGGACGGGATCGGACCTCAGTCGCCGGCGAGGAACTCGCCGAGCCGGGTGGCGACCTCCTCCGGCGCGTCCCATTCGAGCAGATGGCCGGCGCCGGCGACGATCTCCACCGGCACGCCAGCGGCCTCGGTCCAGCGGGCGGACGCGGCCACCGGCAGGAGCTCGTCCTGGTCGCCCCAGAGCACCAGCGCGGGGCCGCGCAGGCGGTGGAGCCGGCGGGCGTTGCCGCGGTCGCCGAGCGGCCAGACCAGGCTGGCGGCGGCGACGTCGGAGATGTACCTGGCCACCGGGCCCTCGTCCGGGCCGAGGTGGTCGAACCGGTCGACGAACGGCTCGGGGACGTCCTTGGCGAACAGATGGGCCATCCGCTCGCTCGCCGGGAGGGCGTAGAGGTCGAGGCCCGGATTGGCCTCGTCGAAGATCCCGAACGGGGCGAGCAGGGCGAGCGCGGTCACGGCCTCGGGCCGGAGTGCGGCCAGGTCGGCGGCGAGCATGCCCCCGACCGAGGCGCCGACGACCGGACAGGGGAGCGCGCCCGTGGCGTCGAGGGCGTCCCACACGACAGTCAGCCAGCCGAGGTAGTCGTCGGGCGGCTGGAACCCGGCCCGGCCGTCGAAGCCGGGCAGATCCGGAACGACGACCTCCCAGCCGGAGGTGGCGAGCATCTCCAGAGCGGGCGACGGCGCAGGATGGCCGGCGATCCCGCACAGGTACACGAATTGCTGGTGGCCGGCCATTACGCCGCCCTCGCATTGACCGGCCACCAGTGATCCTCGGCGTCGGCGAACAGGCCGCGAAGGCCTGGCGCCACCTTGTCGCCGAACAGTTCGGTGTTGTAACGGGTCAGCTCGTCGCTCATGTTGCCGAACTGGAGCATCGTGAGCAGGTGCCCGCAGTTGAACGTCCGGGCCACCTCGGTGAGCGTCTCCCGCACGGTGTCGGGGCTGCCGATGACGACGTAGCCCTTCTCGACCATCTCGTCCCACGTGAGGTCGTGCTTGGCCTGCTTGGACCGGGCGACGGTCCGCACCTGTGACCGGTACCGGGCCCGCGCCGAGGCCTCGGTGACGTAGCCGGGCGGATCGGCGTAGCCCGGGTACACGTGGAGCGAGCGGTTGAAGAAGTACTCCGCCGGCTCCTTGTACAGCCGGTACGCCTCCTCGTCCGTGTCGCCGACGCCGATGAACTGGAGGAACGCCAACCGGTACGGGTTGGGGTCCTTGCCGTTGGCCTCCACCCGGCGCCAGTACCCGCCGACGGTCTCCTTGGCCATCAGGTGGCCGTAGTAGGAGAGAGCGGCGTAGACGAAGTCGTTCTTCGAGCAGAAGTCCCAGGTCTCGACCGAGCCGCCGCCCGGGATCCAGATCGGCGGGTGCGGCTTCTGCAACGGCCGCGGGAGCACGTTGACGTAGCGCATCTGGGTGAAGCGGCCGTTGAACGGGAACGCCTCGGTCGCCGACCACGCCTTCATGATCAGCTCGATCGCCTCGTGGTAACGCGCCCGCAGAGTGCCCGGGTTCATGCTGTAGGCGTAGGCGGTGTCCATCGACGTGCCCACCGGGAAGCCGCTGATCAACCGGCCGCGGGAGAGCAGGTCGAGCATCGCCATCTCCTCGGCGACCCGGACTGGGGGGTTGTACAAGGCGACCGAGTTGCCGAGCACGGTGATCGCGACCCGTGACGTCCGGGTGGCGAGCACCGAGCCCATCACGTTGGGCGATGGCATCAGCCCGTAGCCGTTGCCGTGGTGTTCGTTGACGCAGATCCCGTCGAACCCGCACGCCTCCGCATGGACGAGCTGATCCGTGTAGCGCTCGTAGCAGTCGGCCATCACTTCGGGGTCGAAGAGGGCGGGATCGATGTCGACCCAGACGCTGCGGTGCTTCTTGTTGAAGTCGTCCGGCAGTTCCGGATAGGGCATCAGGTGGAACCAGAGCAGCTTCACTGCCGACAACGTTGGCCGTGACCAGGGCGGAGTGTCCACGACCGTCTCCGACACGGATCATGTCCGATCCGATAACGTTCGGCGCGGTGACCGTGGACCTTCGCCGGCTGCGCTACTTCGTCGCCGTCGCCGAGGAGGGCCACTTCGGCCGGGCGGCGGCCCGCCTCCACGTGACCACGCCGCCGCTGTCGCAGCGGATCCGGGAGCTCGAGCAGACCCTCGGCGTCGAGCTGTTCGAGCGCACCAGCCGCCACGTCGCGCTGACTCCCGCCGGCGAGCAGCTCCTCGGTGACGCGAGGGAGGTGCTGCGCGCCGTCGACCGCTTCACGGCCAGCGCCGAGGCGGCCCGCCTCGTGTCGGCGCCGCCGACGTGGGCGGTCGGGTACTGCCACGGCAGCGAGGGCGGGATGATGCGCACGATCCGGGCGTTCCGGGCGGACCATCCCGACGTGGTCGTGCGCGCCGACGGGCTGACCTCGCTCCGCATCCTCGATGGCGTGCGCCGGGGTGGGCTCGCTGCCGGGATCGTGCGCGGGCCGGTTGCCGACCCGGACCGCGTCGCCTCGGCACCGCTGGCCCGGGTGCCGGTCGACCACGTCGCCGTACCGCCGGGCCACCCGCTGGCCGGGGCCGACGTCGTGCAGGCTGCCGACCTCGATGGTGAGCCGGTGCTCGTCGTCGACCGCGCCGACGCACCGACGGCCCACGACGAGATCGAGGCCTACGTCGCCGCCGTCGGCGCCCGGCCGCGGTGGATCCCCCACGCCGCGATCCAGGTCGAGCGCGTGCTCGACCAGGTGGCGTTGGGGACCGGGATCGGCTGGCTCAACTCGTGGCAGGCGGAACCGGCCGCCCGGCGCATCGACGTCGCCGTGCGTCCGCTGCGCCCGGTGGCTCTCTTCGACGAGTTCCGCGTCGTGTGGCGGGCGGGCGACGGGTCGGACACGAGGTCGGCGTTCGTGGCGACCATGCTCGAGGCGTGCGAGACGTGAGCGGACTCAGTCGCTCGCGTCACGCAGCGCGTTGACGTAGCAGGCGCGGGCAGCCAGCGCCCCCCGGACGTCGGTGACGACCTCGTCGCGGAACTGCTCGCGGTAGGTCCGGTCCGTCACGAGGTAGACGGTGAAGTACAGCGCGGTGAAGGCGGCCAGGAATCCACTCACCCGCAACAACTGCTCGCTGAGCAGCACCGGTCGACCGCCGAGCGAAGGCTCCCAGAGCACGTTCGCGGGGGCTCCGGTCCACGACTCGACGACCGAGCGGTCGATCGCGAGGAAGCCGAACGTGACGAGGAAGCCACCCATCGTGACTGCGACGAGCATGATCTGGATCCCCTGCGTGACCAGCATCACCAGGACGATGTTCGCCCACGCCCGCCGGCTGAGCGGCGGCGCGACCTCACCATCGGGGGCGCGAGCCCGCACGACGGTCATCACCGGCGCGCCGGCGTCACGGGCGAGGCCGGCGGCGTCGTCCCAGTCGTCGAAGCGGTTGATCTCGGCGACCTCGGCCGGAACGCGGGACAGCACGAACGACGCGCCGATCACGAAGAACAGCGCCAGCACGAGCCAGTAGACGACGCCGTCGAGGTTGCCGGCGACCTGCCAGACCTCGGTGTTGACGAAGAGGAAGGTGATGAACAGCAGGAGCAGCGGGAGGGCCTTGACGACGAGGTGGCCGAGGTCGGCGAGCTGCTCCCACAGCTGGGTGAGCGACCACTTGGTCATCGGCACCAGGCCGTAGCTGGTGACGATGTAGATCACGAGGAGCACGCCGAGTCCGGTCAAGATCGACTGGAGGGCGTCGCCGGGCTGGCCGAGCAGCAGGGCGGGCAGCGACGGGCCGATGACGAAGAGGCTCAGTTCGGCGGGGCCGATCGTTCGCGGCACCGAGAACGCGGGCCGCCGGCGGGCGAGGTTGGCTACGACCAGTCCGGCGACGAGCACGAACAGCACCAGGGCGGCGGCGGCGAGGTTGCGGGCGACCGACCAGTCGTACAGGTCGAGGGCGTTGAGGCCGCCGGCCACGTAGGCGATGCCGAGCACCGGGAGCGAGCGGGTCCAGATGTCGGTGCCGGCCGAGTACCCGTCGATGAAGTGGGGGAGCCCGCGCCGGATGAACCAGCGCTCGATCGCGGCCCGGTCGTCGGTGTCGAGGTGAGCTTCAGTCAACAGTCGTCACCTCGTCAGACTGGGGCTCGGCTCCGGCCGCACTCGACGGTGGGCAGCGGGACAACACCCACGCACCGATCGCGCCGGCGGCCACGGCGGCGGCGAGGATCGCGATTTTGGCCTCGTACTGCAGCGCGGGGTCGTCGAAGGCGAGGTCGGTGATGAAGATCGAGACCGTGAACCCGATCCCCGCGACGCCGGCGACGCCGACGATCCCGCGCCACGTCGCCCCCTGGGGCAGCTCGCCGATCCGCAACCGTACGGCGATCCACGTGAAGGCGGAGATGCCGACGAGCTTGCCGACGACGAGCCCGAGCAGCACACCGAGCGCGATCCGCGACGTGACGGCGTCGGAAACGGCGTCGCGGCTGATCGCGATGCCGGCGTTCGCCAGCGCGAACAACGGCACGATCACGAAGCTGGACCACGGGTGAAGGACGTGTTCGAGCCATTCGACGACCGACACGCTCTCGCGGGCGATGTTGGCGGTCTCCCGAGCCGCCCGCGCCGACGAGAGATCCGTGAGCGCATCCTCGTCGACCAGCTCACGCTGGATCTTCGCTTGCGTCGGGGCCAGGAGGGCGAGGATGACGCCGGCGATCGTGGCGTGTACGCCTGACTCGTGCAGCGCCAGCCACAGCGCAACCCCGACCGCCAGCGGGAGGAGTGTCGTCCGCACGCCGGTGATCCTGATCACGACGAGCACCCCGACGAGCCCGATCGCGATCAGCAGGCTGTTGACGTCGACGTCGTCCGTGTAGAACACCGCGATCACGGCGATCGCGCCGATGTCGTCGACGATCGCCAAGGCGAGGAGGAAGAGCTTGAGCGACGGCGCGACCCGGCTGCCCAACAGGGCGACGATGCCCACCGCCATCGCGATGTCGGTGGCCATCGGAATCCCCCATCCCTCGGCACCGTCACCGCCGGCGTTGATCGCGGCGTAGATCAGGGCCGGGACGACCATCCCGCCGAGTGCGCCGACCGCCGGGAGCGCCGCCCGGCGGGCGCCGCGTAGCTCGCCTTCGACCAACTCGCGCTTGATCTCGAGGCCGACGACGAAGAAGAAGATCGCCATGAGGCCGTCGTTGACCCACTCGCGGAGGTCGAGGTCGAGCGAGCGCTCGCCGAGGTTGATCGCGAGCTGGGTGTTCCACAGGTCGTCGTAGGAGGCCTTCCACGGGGAGTTCGCCCACACGAGGGCGACGAGCGCGGCGACGACGAGGACGACGCCGCCGGCCGACTCGGTCCGGAGGAAGTTTCGGAGTGGAGCGATCAGCAGCGGGCCGGACCGGCCGTCGTCGTTTCGTGTCGATACCCCGGCCACGACCCCAGATCCTGTCAGGGCTCATCCGAGGGTTTCGTGCCATCGGAGGGTTTGGCGCGGGAGAGCCCCGCAGCAAACCCTCGGTTAGCAGCAAACCCTCGGATGCGGTTACCAGGAGCCGGAGCTGCCTCCGCCGCCTCCGCCGCCGACGCTGCCGCCGGAGAACCCGCCGCCGAAGCCGCCACCGCCGAAGCCGCCACCGCCGCCGCTGAAGCCGCCGCCGGAGCTCGTCGGCGGGACGATCGACCGGCTCCACGACGGGCCCATGCTGTACACGAGGATCGGGCCGGTGGACAGCTCGACCGGCGAGACGCTCGACGCCTCCATCGCCCGCTCCCACGCGTCGGCCGCGCCGAGGGCGACGGCCCACGCCGAGTACTCGCGGAGGAGCCCGTTCTTCCAGGCCCATTCGACGTGCCGCCCCTCGCTCGCCTTGAGGAAGCGGCGGAACGACTCGGCGCGCAGGGCGAACGCCGACCCCGCCGCGCTGCGCACCGGCAGCAGCGTGCGGTACACGGCGAACGCGGCGAGGGCCGGGACGACGATCCCGAACGCGATCGCGCCGGGTGGGGTCGAGATCCAGCCCAGCGAGGCGGCGCCGACCGACCCGAACACGACCAGCCCCCACACTGCGGCGACGACGAAGAGCGGCCACGGGACGTTGAGCCGGTTGCTCGCCTGAGGCGTGTGTCGCTTCCACCAGCCCGAATTGGCGATCTTCTCGTCCTGCTCGTCCCGAACGTTGCGCCACGCCGACGCGAACCCCTTGTCGTAGGCGCCGAGGGCGATCTCCTTGCGGCCGTCGAACATCGACGTCAGTACCTCGCGGTCGGTGGGGTCGGCGGTGTCGTAACGCGGACCGGTGGCCATCGTCACGCCATCGCTCTCACCGCGGGTCAGTGTGATGACGTCGCGGGCGGCGAGCCCGGAGAACCACACGCTGATCGACTCGTTGTCGATCCGCTCGCGCAGGAGCACCGTTGCCTGCCACGGCTCGATCCCGTCCGGCGGGGCGAACTCGGTCGTGGCCAGGTCGTCCAGGCGCTCGTCGGCGACGAAGCGGACCCCCGATGGCGCCGACGTTGAGGCGAGCGGCAGCGCCGGGCTCCCGGGCGGGGGCAGCGGCGCGCCTGGCGGGGGTGCGGTGCCGAAAGCGGCGTCGGCGGCCCCGCCGGCGAACACCTCGTTGCGGCCGCGCCGGCGGGCGAGGAGGTACACGGCGGCGACGGCGACTCCGCCGATGGGCAGCAGAGCGATCGCCAGCGGCACCCGGTCGGAGTCGCGGCGCGGCGGGAGATCGGGCTCGGCCACGGCGACGGGAGCGGTGCGCCGGGTGATGGTGCCGCCGATCGTGACGCCCTGGCGGGGCTCGAGCGGGCTGATCACGGCGCGGTAGACGCCGTCTTCGGGCTCGAGCGTGCACCCGCCGGTGGCGCCGAGCGCGCCCACGTTGCAGAGGGGGTCGGAGAGTTGCAGGCCGGTGACGACGACCTCGAAGTGGTCGGTCGGGATCGTCTCCCGGGTGCCGATGATGTCGAGGGCCAGCTCGCCCGACAACAGCCGGGCGTCCGGCAGCGTGTAGGTGAGGACGTAGCGGTGCTGGCCCGACACGGTGGTGTTGGGATCGCCGACGCGGATGCGCGTGCCTTCGTCGACCTGCGCGACGGCGACGTCAGCCGGAGCGTCGGGCGAGCTCGCCGTGATGTCGACCGGCACGCCGAAGTCGTTGGGGATGATCCGCTCGTGGCCGTGGCAGTCGTCGCAGCTGCCGAAGTCCTGGTCGACCACCTCGCGGATCGTCACCCCGTCGTCCCCGGTCGGCGTCACCGTGACCTGCTTGGCCTCGAACCGCTCCTCGGTCTGCTTCTCCTCGCCGATCACGCCGAAGAGGGCGAGCCCGCTGCACGCGAGCACCGCTGCGCCCGCCGCGGCGTGGCGCCACATCTCGAGTTTCCCGAGTTCCGCCATGGCCATGCGCTCAAGTCTGCCCGGGCTACGTTCCGTTCCGGCTGAGCGATCGAGAGGAGACCCGTGGCGCGGTGGTGGCGGGACGATCCGTCCGAGGGGAGCGAGCCCGACTACCGGTTCACCCTGGCCAACGAGCGCACGTTCCTCGCGTGGGTGCGTACCGCGCTCGGCCTGCTCGCCGCCGGCGTGGCCGTGCGCCAGCTCGTCGAGCCCTTCGGCATCGAGGGTGGGCGCACCCTCCTCGCCCTGCTCGGGATCGCCGCCAGCGTCGTCCTCGTCGTCGGGGCGTACGCCCGCTGGGTCAGCGTGCAGCGGGCGGTGCGGCGAGGTGAGCCCCTCCCGCCGGCGCGCCTCATCCCCGTCGTGGCGGCGGCGATCGCCGTGATCGCGATCGTGGCGTTCTTCGTGGTGGCGTTCGGGTGAGTGAGACGGGACCGCCGGGCGACGACGAAGCCGGCGGTCGCCAGCACGAGCGCACGTCGCTCGCCTGGCTGCGGACGGTGCTCGCCGCGCTCGCCGTCGGGCTGTTCATGGTGCGCCAGGCCGACCCGGGGACGGAGCGCTGGCTGGTCGCTACGGCGGCCGCGGTTGCCCTGCTCGGCTTCCTCGCCGCCCTGCGGGAGCGGACCGCTGTGCTCGCGCAGCGCCGGGGGGTCGTGGCGCCGGCCCGGTTCGGCGGCGCCGTCATGCTGGGTTCCCTCGTCCTGCTCGACCTGGCCGGGCTGCTCCTGGCGTTCTGATCGGCCGCGTCACGAAGGGATACGGCCGTGGCGGTGCAGTGTCCGCGACACCGCCTGCTCGCGGAGCCAGCACGGGAGCTCGACGCGTCCGTGGTGGGTCACTGGCGTCTCGTCGACGGCCACGCCTGCGTCGTGGCAGGCGCTCCGGAGGGTGTCGGCGCCTGCGCCAGCAGACGTAGCCGCTCGACGCCGGTGTCGCCGATGCGGCGGGCGAGCACCTCGTCGCTCTCGACGACGTCCACGGCATCGCTGTCAGGTGGCCCGGACACCTCGATCCGGACGCCGGCGACACCCGCCGCGGCCCGTACCGACGCGACGTCGGCCGAGCCGGTGCCCGACCCGACGCGGACGATCACGCCGGCGACCGGGTGGTAGCGGAGGACGTTCGACTCGGCCCGCAACCCGCTGCGGTCGATCGCTCGGCCGAACAGCTCACCCCACCAGTGGCGATACGACGTCGCGACCGCGTCGGGCGTCGCCGGCCCCGTCCGTCGGAACGTCGTGAAGCGGAGGACGTCGTCGGGGCCGCCGGTCTTCGCTGATCGTCCGACCGACGACCGCTTCCACCCGCCGAACGGTTGCCGGCGCACGACGGCGCCCGTCGTGTGGCGGTTGACGTAGGCGTTGCCGACCTCGACCCGCTCGAGCCAGTGCTCGACTTCGCCGTCGTCAAGGGTGTGGATCCCGCCGGTCAGGCCGTAGGGCACCGCGTTCTGTAGCTCGATCGCGTGGTCGAGGTCATCCGCCCGCATCACCCCGAGCACTGGTCCGAAGCACTCGGTCTGGTGGAACCACGACCCCGGCGGCACGCCGATCCGGACGCCCGGACGCCACAGCCGGTCGCCGTCGAGCGGCTCGGGCCGGACGAGCCACGACTCGCCGTCGTCGAGTTCGGTGAGCCCGCGCTCGAGCTTGCCGGTCGGGCGCTGGATCACCGGGCCGACCATCGACGCGAGGTCGGTCGCCGGCCCGACGCGCAGGCTGCGCACGGCGTCGGCGAGCCGACGCCGGAATGTCACGTCGTCGAACAGCGGCCCGTCGACGATCGCCAGGCTGGCCGCCGAGCACTTCTGGCCGGCGTGGCCGAATGCCGAGCGGACGAGGTCGTGCAGGGCGAGGTCGAGGTCGGCGGTCTGGCTGATCACCATCGCGTTCTTGCCGCTGGTCTCGGCGGTGAGGCGCAGCGACGGTTGCCAGTCGAGGAACATCCGGGCCGTCTCGTAGGCGCCGGTCAGGGCGACGGCGTCGACGCCGGGGTGGGTCACGAGATGCCGGCCGACGTCGTCGTCGGGACAGCGGACGAGCTGGACCACGTCGGGCGGTACACCCGCTTCGTGGACGTGGCGCACCAGCTCTATCGCCGTGGCGATCGCTTCCGGCGCCGGCTTGAGCAGCACCGCGTTCCCGCCGGCGAGGGCGGCGACGACCCCGTTGGTCGGGATGGCGAGCGGGAAGTTCCAGGGTCCGGCGACGAGCACGACACCCAGCGGGTGGGCGGCGACCCCGGCGGCGGCGAGCTCGTCGAGCGTGTGCGTCCCGGCGGCCGCCCACCGGGCGAAGTCGACCGCCTCCGACACCTCGGGATCACCCTCGCGCACGGTCTTCCCCGTCTCGTGGGCCATCACGGCGAGCGTGCGGCCGCGATTGGCCGCCATGACCTCGGCGACGCGGGCCAGGGCCTGCCGCCGTTCTGCCGAGCTGGCGGCCCGCCATCCGGCGGCGCCGGCACGGGCCCGGGCGACGATCTCGTCGATGCCCTCGGGCGTCGCGACGAGCGGGGGCAGCTCGACCGGTTGGTCCTTGGCCAAGTGTTCGGCGATCCACTCCCGGTTGGCCGCCCGGGTGAAGTCGGTGTCCGGCTCGTTGGCGAACGGCTCGTCGGGCTCGAAGCGGCGGACCTCGACCCGCCGGTCCTGGTCCCGCCGGGACGCCCTCGAGACGGTCCGCCGGTCGGCGACGGCGGCCTCGAAGCGCCGCGCCTCCTCCCGCCACGTCGCCGAGCCGGGTGTCACCGTGAGCAGCGAGCGGAGGAAGTTCTCCGGGCCCGAGTTCTCGTCGAGTCGCCGCGAGAGGTAGGCGATGCTGGCGGCGAAGTCCTCCTCGGCGACCACCGGGGTGTAGAGGACGAGGCGTCCGGCGGCGCGGCGCGTCGCCCTGGCCTGCGGCGGCGCCATGCCCTCGAGCATCTCGATCCCGACGGTCTCCTCGAGATGGCGGTGGCGGCGCTGGGCGAGGGCCCACCCGACGTCGAAGAGGTTGTGGCTGCCCACGCCGACGAGGAGGTCGCCGGCGGCGGCGGCGTCGAGGGCGCGGTCGAGGAGCGCCTTGAAGCCGGCGTCGACCTCCGCCTTCGTGCCGTACGGCGCCGGCGTCCAGCCCCCCAGCTCAGCGTCGACGAGCTCCATTGCCAGGTTGGCCCCCTTCACCAACCGCAGCTTGATCGGGGCGCCGCCCCGGCGCCGGCGCGCCGCCGTCCATCCGGCGAGCCGCTCGAGCACGTCGTGGGAGTCCGGGAGGTACGCCTGCAGCACGATCCCGGCCGGCAAGCCGGTGTAGGCGGGTTCGTCGAGCACGCGGCAGAACGCCTCCACGGTGAGCGGGAGGTCCCGGTACTCCTCCATGTCGAGGTTGACGAAGACCGGCGGCGTGCGCTCGACGGCGGTGGCGTAGACGGTGCGCAGGCGGTCGGAGATGCGCTCGACCTCGTCGTCGAAAGGGAGCACGTCGAGGTTGGCGCAGAGGGCCGAGATCTTCACCGAGACGTAGCCGACGTCGGGCCGGCGCATCCGAGCGCAGAGCGCCTCGAGCCGGGCCGCGGCCTCGTCGTCGCCGATGATCGCCTCACCCAGGATGTTGACGTTGACGTCGAAGCCCTCCCTGCGCCGGCGGGCGACGTGGCGGCGAAAGGCCGGATCCCCGGCCGGGACGATCACCCCTCGCGTCTCGTGGCGGAGACGGCGCCGGGTGACCGCGGCGACGGGTCCGGCGGCCACCCGCGATCCGGCGACGGCGAGGCGCAGTCCGGTCCGGTCGAGCGAGGAGAGCGCGTCGGGCAGGCCACGGTCGACGAGGTCGCGCAGCTGGCGCATCGCCCGGCGGGCGTCGGGCGTGCGCAGCACCTGGTCGGTGAGGGCGAAGAGGAACTCCCGACCGGCATCGTCGGCGAGCAGCCGGCCCAGGCGCCGGGCCCGCCGGCGCTCGCCGCGCGTGCTGTCGCGCTCGGCGTCGATGAGCAGGTGCTCGGCCAGCGCGGCCGCGGTGCTCGTTGCGGCCTCGTCGACTGCCACGGACACCATTGAAGCCGCCACATCTCGGGTCGGGTGAGCGTGCTCGGGGATCGGTGCCCCGCCGGCACCGATCCCCGTAAGCCGCAGAGCCCCCTATTGCCCTGCGGTGATTCCCGCTGCCTGTTCATGAGACGGTAGCGCGGCGCGTGATACGAACACTCCGTGCCAGCACGGGTTCTCGGCGTCGTCGGCGACCTGCTCGAGGACGTCGTGATCCATGTCGCCGCGACGCCGGCCCGTGGCACCGACACCTCGGCGCGGATCGACCGGCGGCGCGGGGGAGCGCGGCCAACGTCGCCGCCGCCGCGGCGCGAGTCGGTGGCGCCGTCCGGTTCATCGGTCGGGTCGGGGCGGACGCGCTCGGCGAGCTGCTGGTCGCGGCGCTGGCCGCCGACGGGGTCGACGTGCGGGTGCAGCGGGGCGGGCGCACCGGCACCGTCGCCGTGCTCGTCGAACCGGGCGGAGAGCGCACGATGCTTCCCGACCGGGGCGCGGCGGCCGAGCTCGAGGCGATCGATCCCGCGTGGCTCACCGACCTCGTCTGGCTCCATCTGACCGCGTACTCGCTGTGCGGCGAGCCGACCGGGACGACGGCGCTGGACGCCGCCCGCCGGGTGCGCGGTGCCGGGGGTCGGATCAGCGTCGACGTCTCCTCGGTGGCCGTCGTCGAGGCGTTCGGCCGCTCCCGGTTCTCCGAGCTGCTCGACCACCTCGCGCCCGACGTCGTGTTCGCCAACGCGGTCGAGGTCGGGACGCTGGCCGGGCGGCCACCGGGACTGCTCGTGGTGAAGGACGGACCCCGGCCTGTCGTCGTCACCCATCCCGATGGTCGAACCGTCGAGGTCGACGTCCCCGCCGTCGGACCCGTCGCCGACACGACGGGAGCGGGGGACGCATTCGCCGCCGGTTTCGTCGTCGCCATGCTCGAAGGGGCGCCCGGCGACGTGGCGGCTCGGTCCGGAGTGGCCCTGGCAGTGCGTTCGCTCGACCGGATCGGGGAATGACCCCGCCTCGGGCGGGGTTCGACCGCGCATGGACCTGACCGATGCCATCGAGTTCGCCCGCAGCCATCAACACGGTGTGCTGGTGACAATCAAGCGGGACGGGCGCCCGCAGCTCTCCAACGTCACGTACTCCGTCGGTGACGACGGGGTCTTCCGCGTCTCGGTCACCGCGTCCCGCGCCAAGACGGCGAACGCCCGCCGGGACCAGCGGGTGGCACTGCACGTAACTCGCGACGACTTCTACGCATACGCCGTGATCGAGGGTCGGGCCGAGGTCACCCCGGTCGCCAGCGACCCGCACGACGCGACGGTCGAGGAGCTGATCCAGTACTACCGGGCGGCCGCCGGCGAGCACCCGGACTGGGACGACTACCGCCGGGTGATGGTCGCCGACGGCCGGCTCGTCCTGCGCATCCATCCCGAACGGGCCTATGGGATGCTGCCGACGCCGACCGCGTAACGGCCCTGCGGTTCAGCGTGCTGACGCCGTCGGCACGGCTGGCACCGACGAACCCATGAGGTCGACGAAGTTGTCGTGGTAGAAGGCGCGGCGGGCATCCTCGCCGACGCCGGCGAGCGACTTCTCGAAGCGCTCGATCGGGCGGCGGCCGCCCTCGACGTGCGGGTAGTCCGACGAGAACAGGCAAACCTCGGGGCCGGCCTGGGCGATGATCCACCCGACGTCCTCGGTCGGGTACGGGGTGAAGCGGACCTGCCGGCGGACGTAGTCGCTCGGGCGCAGCGACAGCGCCTGGAGCCGTTCCTCGTGACGGCCGAAGGCGTCCATGGCCGACTCCATCTGGCGCATCCACGACGGCACCCAGACCGCGCCCTGCTCGATCACGCCGATGCGGAGGTCGGGGAAGCGCTCGAGCACGCCGTCGAAGATCATCGTCGCCAGGGTCTGCGCGGGCGGGCCGGGTATCGCCATGTAGTCGACCGAGCGGAAGTTCTCCTCGCCGCCGTGGAAGTCGGGCGGGACAGGCAGCCCGTTGCGGAAGTAGTTCGGGTCGATGAGGTCGCCGGTGCCGCCGACGTGGAACACGACCGGGACCCGGGCCTCACTGGCCGCCGCCCACACCGGGTCGAGGTCGACGTGGCTGGGGGAGTGCTGCGGCGGGCAGCCCGAGGCGACGAGCAGCGCCGCCGCCCCCATCTCGATGGCCTCGGTGGCCAGCCGCCCGGCCAGGTCGAGGTTGGCGAGCGGCACGTAGCACGACGGCAGCAGGCGGGGGTCGACGGAGCAGAACTCGACCATCCCGCGGTTGTGCGCCCGCGCCGCGCCGATTGCGAGCTCGAGGTCGCCGGAGTGCTCCCAGTCGCGCAACCGCCGGTTGTGGAACGTGTTGAACAGGAGCTGGCTGGAGAAGCCGAGGAGGTCGAGCGCCCGGGGGCGGTCGGCGGCGACGAACGAGCCGGTCGCGGCGAAGTTCTTGCGGTTCATGATGTCCGCCGCCTCGGTGGCGCGGTACTCGGCCGAGGAGTGACGCTCCTCGAGCCGGTCGAAGGCGGCGACGAGGTCGCGGAGCTGGTCACCCGGATCGCCGGTCTGGCGCAGCTCGTTGCCGCCCGGGTAGCGCAGCGGCGCGATGCGCTCCCGGATGCCCGGGTCGGCGTGCTCGCGCAGCCATTCCGGCGGCTCCATGATGTGGGCGTCGGCGTCGTGGACCACCAACCCCGTCGAGTTGTACGCCATCCGACGATTCTGGCACCGACCCCCAACTGGGCGGGATTCGTGTCATCCGCCGATCTGGGCGGGATCTGTTCCACCTGTCGGCACGATTCCCGCCCAGATCGTGCTCGTCGGGACGGCCGCTATCGTGCGATGTCCGGTGACGGCGCCCGCCGCCGCCGACACGGGCGACGTGGCCGAGTGGCTTAGGCAGGGGCCTGCAAAGCCCCGTACCCGGGTTCGATTCCCGGCGTCGCCTCCCTATTTCCCCTGGTCAGCGGCGTGGCAGGACGGCCGTGGTCACAGAATGGTCACAGATTTCTGGTCAACGCCGCCGCGACCAGCTCGGCCGCCGCGGCGTCGTCGCCCGGCAGGACGTGCGCGTACACCCGCAACGTCACCGCGATGTCAGCGTGCCCGAGGCGCTGCGACAGCACCTTGACCGGCACTCCGGCGGCCAGCGCGGCCGTGGCGTAGCTGTGCCGCACGTCGTGCAACCGGATCGCCGGCAGTCCGGCGCGCTTGACGATCGCGGCGAACCGGCGGCTGAGCACCTGCGGATGCACGGCCGACCCGTCCGGCTCCGTGACGACTAGGCCGTGACCGCCTCGCCAGCCGGAACCCGTCAGGAGCCGCTCCTGCGTGTGAGCGCGCTTCCACGCCTTCAGCGCCGTGACCGTGCCGGCGTCGATCGAGATCCGTCGGCTTCCGGCCTTCGACTTCGGCGTCCCGACCTCGGGCCTGTCACCGACCATCGTGAGCGTCTGACGGACCGTCGACCGTCTTCGCATCGACGTCGACGTCCGACCAGCGCAACCCGAGCAGCTCGCCCCGGCGCATCCCCGTCGTCGCGAGCAGCATCCACACGGCGCCCGCACGCTCACCGGCGGTCGCCTCGAGGAACCGGCCGAGCTCGGCCGAGCTCCACACGTGCATCTCCGGCGTCGCCCGGCGCGGCGGATCGGCGGCGTCGCACGGGTTCACCGGTAGCCGTCGCCACCGGATCGCATCACGGAACGCCCGATGCAGCATCCCGTGCACGTTCCGCACCGACTTCGGTGACAGACCGCGCCTCGACGGTGGCGGAGTATCGGGTCGACGGCGCCCCCGGTGCGGCCCTCGGCCAGCAGGTCGCGCGTACAGCGCGTTCAGCATCGCCCCGTCGACCTTGCCCAGCGCCACCGGGCCCAGCGTCGGCACGACGTAGGCGGTGATCATCTGCTCGTACGACGCCGCCGTGGACGGCTTCAACCCCGCCCGCCTCGCCGGCAGCCACTCGTCGACCAGGAACGCCCCGACCGTCACCTTCGACGGACGCACGAACGTCCCCCGGGCCTCCTCGGCCACCACCGCGGCCTCCGCCGCCTCGGCCGCCTTCTTCGTGGCGAACCCCCGCCGCTTGAACTGCTGCCGTCGCCCGCCGAGACCGGCGACGTCGACGACGAAGAACCACGTGCCCCGCCCGGGATCCTTCTTCACGCTCACCGCTTCGGCCCCACGCCCTCGATAGCCACGAGGTGGCGCAGACCCTCGCGGCTCGTAAGATCGAAAGCGCGCTCGTCGGCGGTCATTGTGCGGTCGTCGCTCGCGCCCCACGGCGCAACTCGCGGTGGCGTCGTCGCCCTCTGTTCGGTGGCGCGCTGCAGCACCTCAGGATCGCCGGTGACGCTCGCCGGATCGAAACCGGACGGCTGATCTTCCACGTCGGGAGAGCCTCCTCCGCTGCGACGACGGTGGTGCGGGGAGCAGGTCGTGAATTGGCCTCCAGTGAGGCTCCCCGCCCCAAGGAGCGTACTTGGTATGGCCGAGTCGACCGCCGAACAACGCGGACAGCATCGGCGCCTCCTCTGACGCCTCCCCGAGAACCTCGTTGTACACCTAGTCCGCGGCGGTTGAGACCGAATCGTCGAGCAAGCCCCGAACCGGACCTCGGCGCCAAGCGCTCGTGCGCGCCCTCTACGGACTGTCAGCGGCCAGCGGGATCTGCCCGGCGGCGGCCATTTGGCGGCCACCGCCGGCAATCGCTGCGAGCGATCGAATTGGCCAGCACCATGAGCCTCACGCTGGTGATCCCTGACACCCGCCTCCTGTGCTCTCGTCCGGGGATTATCCAGGCTTCAAGCCGCGCGATCGGGCGGCGTCGCGTGGGTCGGCAGTTGTCGATCGAGTGGTTATTTGATTGAGGCCGCGGTTATGCGCCCACCTCCCGCGGCACACGTCTCCCGGCCGCGTTGGCTATCTACGCGCGACGGCAGGTTGGTTCACGTCAGCTGTCAGCAACCGTTACCACGGTGCTGGCCGTGGCTGTGTCTCTCGAGAAGCCAGACGCGGGGAAGAGTCGGACTGCACCACCGGTTTCGGGCACGAGGAGAATCGTGTCGGCTACGTAAGCGTCGGAGAAGTACGCGACGATGAGAGGGCTTGCGCTGAGTTCGTCAAGCGGCGCGTCCGAGCACTCGTCGATGGCCGGATCCAAGTGGAGCACGAGGACACCGGCGTCGTACGTGTATAGGCCGGTAGCACAGGTCATGGTGTCTTCGCGGAACTCGATCGTGCCGTCGCGCCCGAACTGGACGCTGACGTCTGGGCCGTCGACGGCGAGGATCCAGCTCGACCCGGCGAGTCGCTGAGGGGTCGGGAGATCCGAGAGGCGCTGGGCGTGGGCCGTGATGCGGTCCTGGTCGATGAACACCATGTTCGTCGTTCCGTGGATCGACTCAAGGCGTGTGGGCGGTGGCTCGACGATCGGCGCTGCGGTCCCGTCGGAATCTTCACAGCTAGTCGGAGCGGCGGCGGTCGTCACGTCCGTCACGGCGAATTCGCCGTCGGTGAACGACCACGACGCGACGATCGAGTTGCAGCCGTCGAACGCTGACAGGGTTCCGTCGTTGTCGAAAGTGTAGGTCGGCAACGGAGATGCGAGCGGGACGAAGCCCTTCGAGCCGGCGTCGTCGACCTGGCGCTCTTGTCGTGTGACGATCCAAGTCCCGTCGACGTCTGCCGTGCTGAAGCTGCTCGGGACCGTGGCCGGTGGAGTGGACCGGTCGGCGTTCACCAACAGCAACGCGCCCACCAAGCCGGCCACCAGCACGGCCGCGGCTGCCGCCAGACCGAATCGTCGCCGCCCAGACTGGTCCTCGAGGTTTGGTGGCGGGGGCGTCGGATGCGTGGCGCCGTCGGAGTCGGACGTTCCGCCGAGCGGTCGGCCGATTTCCTCGGTGCTCAGATCGTCGACGAACTCCTCGAACGACTCGACGAGGCGTCGGACTTGCTCAATCACGTCGACTGACATCGCTTGCCTCCAGCTCCTGACGCAACCGGACAATCGCCCGGTTCAAGTAGTCACGCACGGTCGATGAGTTGATCCCGAGCAACCGGGCGACCTCGGCCTGGCGCCAGCCGTAGCCGTGCACGAGCAGCACGACTGTGCGCTGCTGCTCGGACAGCCGTGCCAACGCCGGCAGAAGCCCTGGTTCGACGTCAGGGAATCGGGTCTCGAGGATCTCGCTCAGCCGCGGGGGCGGCTTGGTGATGAAGCGGCGGGTCGCCGATTGACCCACCCGGTACAGGTAGCGCACCGGATGCTTCACATCGGCGAGGCGATCCCAGTGCTCCCACGCCCAGCTCAACGCGTCGACCGCCGCTTCCCGCCCATCGACGGGCCCGTACGTCGCGATCAGCGCTTCGAGCAGTCCCGGCCTCACACGCTCGACGAACACCTCGAACGCATCACGCTCAGGCGAAACACGTCGTGGCACTCCCATCAACCATAAGACCCGCCAGCTCGCGCGATCCGCGGCAGCCAGAAGCACGATCACCGGGTGCGCATTGGTTGGTCGGCAGCCATCCACTCAAGCCACCAGGGTCTGTCCGACGCTGGGTGCAGCCTTCGAGGTGACGGCGTAAGCCGAGCGCTTCAGTCGGTCGAGCGGGCCACGCAGCGACGGCGTCGAACAGCGGCGCTCTGGACGCCGGCTCGTTCAGCGCGTCCCTGGGTAAGCAGACGGGATCGGAATCGATGCAAAGGCGCGGGCCGGCTTGACGGGCTTCCGACGCCAAAGTAGCATCCCGCCCCGACTCCATTGGGTTGATGGTGGGAGGGGGTCCCGCGAGTGCGAGTTTCAAAGCTAGTCCGGATTGTGGTGCCGCTCGTGCTGCTCGCGTCGTCGGCTCCCACCTTGAGTGCGAGCGCGGAAGATCCCGGAGAAGATCTCGACGACGGTGTCTTGGTCGACAACGAGATTGTGACTGTCACACAGGAGGCCGGCTGGATCCTACGTGAGTATCACGTGCCACTTCCTAATGCCAGTTTGAACGAGTATCAAGGTCAAGCCGTCACGATGGAGGACGGGACACCAGGCTGTCAGTTCTCCGGGCAGGACACGGTCGACCTTCCAGACGGATATGTCCGAATCGAGAGAGAAGTGGGCTTCGGCCTCGATGATTGCGTCCTGCAAACGGAGGCTGCCAGCCTCACCGCGAGCGAGGCGTTCGTATATAACTTAACGATCGACAGCCTGGTCCCGGCGGATCATAATCCAACTACCGACACCGAAACGGCGCCGAGCGCTGCGGGTGCGACGAGCCTTGCAGCCGGGACGAGCCGGAGCCGATGGTTCGAAGGACGTTACGAGGACCCACCGAACATTGACGTGACGCGGGTACGAGCGAAACTTTCGTGGACGTATACCGGAAGCTGTGTGACGAGCAGCTGGAACCATGAGGGTGGCTTCGGCTGGTTCGGGGCGTCAGGATGGGTGAGGAAAGGCCATTGGGTGCGCGCATTCATCCCTAGCGGGTGCTCATCACATAGGCAGACGGACGTCTATGGCAAGTTTCGAAATCCGGTGTTCTGCCAAGCTATTCTTGCCTGGCTTCCTCCGCCCTTGGGCCTCGCGTGGGCTCTCCTTCAACCGGCCACCGGAAACGAATATCTGCAAATTGCGATCCGTGGGAAGGCTGACGGTTCCTATGTGGGTTTCTGGAGCGTACGCAAGTGGGGTGGCTGCAGGAGCCTTCTGTCGTTTGAGAAACGATTCGGCTCGTTCTGAGAAGTCACTGGACAACCAGGCACAGGCCGTCCACTGCTCGCCCTACACTCGGGCGTGTATTGCTCACGATGTTGGTCGGATTCGCCTGTGTCGCGTGCGAAGGACGTGATGCTGCTCAGGAGCCGCGGCCCGACCTGCTTGTAACAGGCGAGGCGATCCATAGCATAGCTGAATTCGAGAATGTTGACGCCTCGGATCTCGATCGCGGCACCGTCACGGAGTACTTGGGTGCCGCCTATGAAGCTCCCTGCGGTGGCGCGATAGAGCAAGTTGCCGCCGAGAGCGCCGTCGGGCGAAGTTTTCTGGACAGTGAGGGTCAGACTTCGGTGGTGCAGCTGATGGCCGCAAGCGGTTCGTCAACCCGGGAAGCGATCGATCAGATTCGAGCTCGACTCAGTCCCGGGTGCCGTGTGGATGACTACCTGCCTGGGGCCGGTGAGATCGCTGTCGCCGCCGATATCAAACCGCTTGTCCTCGACATTGACGAGTGTGATTACGTTGGATGGGCGGCAACTGTGACGGTCGGCAGCCGGCCACAGCATATAGCTACGATGATTTGTTCCAATAGCGGGGTCGTGATGATCGTCGAGGTGGTGAGCGACGCAGGCATTTCAGACGCGGCGCTGAGCGCGCTGAGCGCGTGTGGCTGTCAGCGGGCTGACTCAACCTGAGGAATAGCCTACGAGAATCACCGCTTTGCGAACTCGTGGAGGCGCTGCATGCTACAAACGCTAGTTTGTGGCGAACACGTGGGACCAGGCTTATGTACGTTCGTGCGTTCACGAATCCGCCGCCACCGAGGGGCGTACCGTTGCGTACCCACATCCGCGATCGCAGACGTGCGACTCAGCCGGATGGCTTCGGAGCACTCGCGAGCCACCCGGTGGCGAGTGCTGTTGAGACCCACGCGGCGGAGATCAGTGTCTCGAGCGGTGTGATGACGTCACTGGTCGAACCTCCCCCCGCTGGCGTCGAGTAGCTGCCGCGGATCTTCGTGGACGAAGAGCGAAATGACGGCTGCAACCAGCAATGCAGCTACCGACATCGTGATCAGCGCAGTTCTCGCGGGCGACAGCCGATTGGATGCCGATCGCGCTCCGTATGCCGCAATGAGCAGACCAGCCGTTAGAAGTAGCGGCACCAAGACGAACGATATGAAGCTGAGCGGGAAGAGGACGATCCCCGACGACAACAGCAGTACGGGCCGCTGATGGAGGGCGAGAAGCGCCAGCACGCCGGGCGCCGCGACCACCATCCCCAGCGCCAGTCCGCCCCAGATCCCTTCCATCGCCCTCGCAGCAGCCTCGCTGCTGTCGACATCGATGTACCGCACGGTGCCAATCCCCGCGCCGACTGCCACGATCATCCCGCCGATGGCGGCGATGACCGAACTGGAGCCAACTCCTCTGGTCAGCTCCGCTGGGTGTTCGATCATTGGTCGTATGATACATACGTATGAGTGATACCCGCAGGCAGCTCCTTGCCGCGACCCGCCGTTGCATCGCCAGGAAAGGTCTCGCCGCAACGACGTCGCGGGATATCACCGCCGCGGCGAAGGCCAACTTGGCTGCGATCACGTATCACTTCACGTCAAAGGATCAGCTTGTCGCCGAGGCGTTGCTCGAAGCTCTCCGCGAGTGGCTGGTGCCGGCGTTGCAAGTGCTCGCGGGCGGTGGCGACCCGTCGGCACGAACGCTGGTAGCGATCCAGACCCTCACTGAGGCGTTCGATCAGCATCGTGATGAAGCTCCGGTCTACCTCGAGGCGCTGGTGCAGGCCCCGCGAATGGCGCCTCTACGAGCCGGGCTCACGGACCTATGGGACGAGCTGCGGCAACTGCTGGCGACTCACATCAGCCAACTGCAAGAAAGCGGTGAGCTGGCAGGCTGGGTCCGCCCTGACGCGATGTCGTCCCTGCTACTCGCCGTGGCGAACGGCCTCGTCGCGGAGGCTGTCATCGACCCCGACGGCCCTGCCCTGTCAGCGATGGCGGGGCAGTTTGGCGCCTTGCTTCTGGCCGCCCACGCGACTTCGTGATCAGGGTCTCAGACCAGCCACCACCTCGGCGAAAGGCCAAAAAGTTCCGGCGGAGACCCGCAGTCGCGGTGCTCTGCACAATCATGCGTTACCTGGACCGGACCGCTTGGCGTCAGGTAACGCGCGGGATAGCCCGCGGCTCCGACCCCAAGGGTGCGCACACGAGGTGTCGGTGGCGTCGCTCGCCAGGTGCCCATCTCCACGAGCGATTCCTTAACCACGCCGTGTCCGCCGACGGGCAGTGGCATCTGACCGCTGGTGGGCGGGTTCCAGTGGCCGCTCACAACGGACGATCAGACCGCTGTACACGACCTCGCATAGATGCTCGACCAGGACATCGCCTACGGGTCGGCGACCAGTCCGAGCCTGCAGCTCCTTACTCGCCGACCGACGATCTCGTGCCGACTGACGTTCGCGGGTCCGCCCCGATGAATCGGTGCCGGGCGGGGCGGTGAACCGGGTGCCGGGGCGGGCGGTGTTCAGGTGGCGAACGCTTCGGGATCGGTGCGCCGGCCGAACGTCTCGGCCTCGGTCCTGGACGCGAATGGTCCGGCCAGTGTGCAGCCACGCTGGCCGGGTTGGTCGCTGTGGTGAGGCTGGCGGTGGGTGGTGCACCAGTGCCACGCACCCTCAGGCGGCGGAGTTGTCGGGCCGTTCACTGGCGGTCACCGCAGTGGCCGGGTCCGCCGTCTTCGGTGATCCAGGCGCCGTCGCCGCGCACGGTGATGCGCAGGTGGGCGGTGCTGTGGGTGGGGCCGACCCACGGGATCGACCAGGTGCCCATCTTCTGCCAGCGCTCGGAGGTGTGTTGCCGGCGGGCCCAGAACGGCTGCCACGAGTCGAAGCCCCAGGGGGCGCCGTCGGCGAACCAGCGGAAGCCGTTACCGGTGGTGTCGGGTCGCACGGTCGGCGCGCTGATCGCGACCACGTTGTGACCGTCGTAGGCGAAGGTCTGACCGACCGTGACGCTCCACAGGGTGTGATGGCCGAACGGGATCGTCGGCGCCCGGTAGCTCTCCCGGGTCCACACCCAGCAGTACAGGGTGGCGGCCGTGGCGCCGTCGGGCTCGTCGAGTCCGACGACGGCGGGGTTGGGGATTCGCCGGTCACCAGCGGCGCGGCGGACGACAGTGGGCAGTTCGTCGCGCCACAATGGGGCGCGCCGATAGCACGCGGCGCGCCTGGCGGCAAGTGAGGTCGGTGAGGCGGTGAACTCGGTTCGTCCACAGCCGCTCCCGTCGGGTGTGGAGGACGAGGTGATTGCAACCGGTCGCCACTCTTGGGACCGGAACGTTGCCGGTGACCGGTGGCGAGCTGACGACACCGCCCGGCGTCGCGGCTGACGTTGAGATTGGGTCGACGTTCCCTACGAGCATCGACCCGGCGAGCAGCGCGACTGCGACGGCGCGCGCGGATACGTTTGCCATTGTCGGGACACCTCCTACGTGTCTCGGCCGGACCCCGGGTCGGTGCGCCGATGCCGGGGTCACCCTTGTGTTGGGAACCCCCATCAAACCATGGGGTGATGGAGGGTGTCAACTACCGTCGCTCGACGTGGAGTGCCCCCACTGCCACGGCGACATCGATCTGATCGACTCGTCCGGTGTCGCCGAGGTGCTCGGGCTGACCAACACCGGAACCGTCAGTGTCTACCGGCGCCGCTACGCGGACTTCCCGGCGCCGAGCGTCGACATGGGTTCGGGCCGCTGCCTGTTGTGGCTCCGCGCCGACATCGAGGCCTGGGCGACGAGACGGTAGCCCCCGCTGGCCTTGACGCCTGGCGGCGACCTCGTGCCGGGGGCGCTCCAGTTCACGCGGCTTGGACAACCACACACGAACAGCTTCTCCGTCGGTGTAGCGCAGCGCTGCCGATCGATTGCAGCGCGCTTTCAATAACCGTATAGTTCTGTACGGTTTATGAAACCACCGGTTCCGTCGCTCGCACCCATTCTGCGCTCTGATACTCGGGTCGCGTCCTCGCTCGCGTCCTGATCGATCCGAGCCGCGGCTACAGCCTGTCCGATCTGGTGCGGTTAGCCGGCTCGAGCATGCCGACAGTTCAGCGTGAGATCGACCGGGCGGAGCGGGCAGGGATCGTGACGACCTCCAAGGTCGGCCCGACTCGGGTCGTGCACGCCAATGTCGACCATCCTCTCCACGCCGCGGTGAGCAAGCTGATCTTGGCCACCTACGGCCCGCCGGCGGTGATCGCTGCCGAGTTCGAGCGGATCGAGTCGGCGCTCGCCGTCGTGCTGTTCGGGTCGTGGGCCGCCCGCTTTCGGGGCGAGCCAGGGCGATCACCCAACGACGTCGACGTGTTGGTGATCGGATCGCCGGACCGGGACGCCGTCGACGAGGCGGCCGAACGTGCAGAGCGGATCATCGGGCTGCCCGTGCAGGCGACGGTGCGCTCTCGATCCCAGTGGCTGGCCGCACGCGACCCGTTCATCCGGCAGGTGAAGGCCCGCCCACTGGTCGTGGTACTCGTCGACGACGGCGATGCCAAGCTGGCTGA
>CAWHWT010000007.1:0-178243 GCA_963833145.1 uncultured Acidimicrobiia bacterium
ACGGCGGGGATCACCTCGTCGTGGATCAGCTGGAGCTGGGTGTTGACGTCGGCGACGCCTTCGATGTCCATGCCGGTGAAGGCCTTGACGAGGCTGCGGTCGGTGATCGCCAGGATCATGTGGTTGACGCCGGACGGCGCGATCTCGTCGCGGATCTTGGCCGCGCACTCGGCCGGCGAGCCCGACACCGACAGTCGGTCGGCCAGCTCCGGCGACGTCAGCTCGATCCCCTTGGCGAGGTCGCCGCCGCCGATGGCGTCGATGATCGGCTTGAGCTCCGTCGGGATCGACCCCGTTGCGCTCGAGCTGCTCGGCCGGCATCGACGAGGCGTAGATCCCGACCATCGCCCGCGCCGCGTCCTTGGCCTTCGCCGAGTCCGCGCCGGTGGCGAACACGACCCAGGCCCCGATGTCGAGCGAGTCGACGTCCTTGCCGGCCCGCTCGGCACCGATGCGCATGTTCTCGACCATGAAGTCGTACGCCTCGCGGGTGTAGCTGAGCGCGTGGTGGCAGCCGTCGGACAGCTCGCCGGCCGCCTGGAACGACTTCGGGCCGCGCATCGCGCCGATCAGCACCGGCACGTGCTCCTGCACCGGCCGGGCGAACGTGAACAGGCCGCTGTACTTGAAGAACTCGCCGTCGAACGTGATCGCGCCGTCGTCGAGCAGCGTGCGCACGACGTGGTGCGCCTCCTTCACCCGCGACAGCGGCTTGGTCGTGCGTCCAGTCGATGTTGTACTGGGCGAGCAGCCCGAAGTTGCCGCACGACAGCACGACCTCGGCCCGGCCGCCGGTCAGCTCGTCGAGCGTCGCCAGCGGACTGGGCGATCAGGGTCGGCTCGCGGAGGACCACCGACGACAGGCTCGGCCCGAACCGGATGTTGCTCGTCTCGCGCCGCCGCGGCGGCGAACAGCAGCCAGAGGTCCTTGTGCCAGGTCTCGTCGGCGGCGTAGCAGCCGTAGAACCCGAGCTGGTCGGCCAGCTTGATCGACGCCAGCGACTCCTCGAGCGGGTAGTCGGGCAACATGACGTAGCTGTATTTCACGGTGACGTCTCCCTTCGGGGTGGTTCATCGTCGAGTTCGGCGAGGATCTCCGAGCCGGGCACGACCCGCTCGGCGAAGTGACGGTGCATCCAGTCGAGGTGGTCGTGGCGGCTGTGCATGATCCGCAGCGTGTCCCAGTTCGGGAACGTCTGCTGCAGCACCCACCGCTCCATCAGCCGGGGGTCGACCTCGAAGACGTGCTCGAAGCGGGTGATCGCGACCTCGCTCGCCTGCTCGGGCGGCGGCGGCGATCATCTGCTCGGCGTGGCGGAAGCCGATCCCGTCGTGCTCGTCGCCGGCCATCACGCGTCCTCCCCGTAGGCCCGGTCGAGCCCGTACTTGCCCGGGTTCATGATGTTGTTCGGATCGAGCACCCGCTTGACGTCGAGCATCACGTCGTACCCCCGACCGAGCTCCTGCGGCACGAGGTCGACCTCGCCCTCGCGGCACGAGCCGTGGCAGGCGCTGATCGAGCCGTTGTAGGTCAGGGCGACGGCGGCGATGTCGCGCTTGGCCTGCACCCACAGCTCCCACGCCTCGTCGCCGAGCTGCTGCTCCCAGATCCCGACGTCGATCTCGGTGAGGTAGTCGACCCCGGTCGAGGTGTTGGTGTAGGCGAACATGCCCCAGTCGTCGAACACGTCGGTCTGGCGGCGCAGCTCGGCGACGATGGCGTGCCACTCGCGGGTCACCGCGGGCAGATCGGTGTAGTTGATCGAGGCGTCCTCGCAGTGCCAGCTCATCGGCACGACCTGCCCGGCCTTGGTGCGGCCGTGCAGCGGTGTGGCGTAGCGGTCGTGGCGGGCGGCCCAGTCACCCTCGGAGATCTCGTCGCCGAGGTACCGGGCGCCGTGGTCGCGGGCGATCCGCATCAATCGCTTGCCGCCGACGCGCACCTCGTCCTCCCAGCCGTAGAGCACGGCGCAGACCAGGGCCTTCACGTCGGTCGGCTGGGGGATGTACGCCTCGTCGTCGCGCCGGAGGTAGGCGACCTTCCACTCGTCGAACAGCACCGCCCCGGCGAACGTCGCCACCCCGGCCCGAGCCAGCGCGCCGACGCAGCGGTAGGCGCTGTCGTAGTCGGCGAAGGCGAAGAACGGCGAGAGCTCGGCCTCCGGCTTCGGGAACAGCTTGAGCGTCGCCCGAGTGGCGATGCCGAGCGTGCCCTGGTGGCCCATGAACAGGTGCTTGAGCTGGTAGCCGCTGGAGCTCTTGGAGATCTTGTGGCCGATGCCGTCGCCGACGTGCATCACGTCGCCGGTCGGCAGCACGAAGTCGAAGCTGAGCACGAGGTCGCGGGTGTGGCCGTAGCGCGACCCGATCAACGACCAACCGCTCGTGCCGATGCGCCCGCCGACGAGCGAGCACGGGTAGGACGCCGGGTTGTCCGGATAGATCAGCCCGTGTCGGCCGAGCACCTCGTTGAGCTTGAGCATGTTGATGCCGGTGCCGACGGTGCACGTGCGGTTGTCGAGGTCGATCTCGTGGATCTGGTTCATCCGCTTGACGTCGACGACGATCCCGTGGTGCAACGGCACGGCCCCGTCGGTCAGGCCGGTGCCGCCGTCGCGGGGCACGATCGGGACGCGCAGCTCGTTGGCGAGCCGGACGATGGCGGCGACGTCCTCGGTGGTCTCGGGCAGGGTGACGACGTCGGGGACTCGCTCGGCCCAGCGGTGGACCGGGAACGGCGCCGGTACCCGGGCCCGGTTGAAGCGGTCGGTCTTCGACGTCAGCACCTGGTCGGGACGGAGGACGCGGTGCAGCCCGGACGACCAGCTCGTCGAGGCGGTCGGGCGCGAGCGTCACTGGAGCACCCTCGCGTCGATGCGAGCGAGCGAGCGCCAGCGAGCGAGCGGCCAGCGAGCGGCCTGCGTGGCCGGGGAACGCAATGAGCGTCACGTCGCTCCCCGTTGTCCGCCGACGTCGATGCCGAGCGACTCGGCGAGCAGCTCGTGGAGGTCGACGACATCGATGTCCTGTTGCTCGCCGGCCGCGCTCAGCGGTCGCTCCGACCACGGGCAGGCACTGACGAGGGTGTCGACGTCGAGCCCTGCGGCCAGCTCCACCCGCCGGGCGCTGATCTGGGCGGTCAGCTCGGGCTTCTCGATCGGCAGACCGCCGCCGGCACCGGAGCAGTACGACCACTGCGTCACCCGGTCGACGTCGGTGAACGACAGCCCGGGGATCGCCCGCAGGATCTCCCGCGGCTCCTGCCAGATCCCCTTGCGCTTGTTCAGCCGGCACGGGTCGTGGTACGTGACGGAGCGCTCGATCGGGACGCTCGGCACGAGGCGGCCGTCGCGGATCATCTCGGCGAACAGCTCGACGACGAGCACGATCTCGATGTCGAAGTCGTCGCCGAAGTACCGCGGGTAGTCCTCGGTGAAGCTGATGTAGTCGTGCGGGTCGAGCACGAGGACCCGCTCGGCGCCGGCCGCCCGCCAGTCGGCGAGGTTGTGCTCGGCGAAGCGGCGGGCCTGGTCGACGTAGCCCATCTCAGCCGCCGGGCCGCCGCAGCACCACTGCTCGGCCATCAGGCCGAACTCGTACCCGGCGAGCCGGAGGATCTGGGCCACCGCCCGCGGCACGGACGTCCGGTAGAACGCCGCCTCGCAGTCGACGAACAGGATCGACTCTCCTCCGATCGGGAGGTCGAGCCCCTCGGCCCAGTCGCGGACGTGCTCCTGGCTGACCGGCGTCTCGCCGAGGACCGGCTCGTGCGACCGCTCGTCGGTCAGCTCGTTCCACCGCTGCCACCCAGGCTGGTGGACGCCGCTGTCGACGGCGAGGGCGCGGACCGCCTTGACGACGTCGACGGTGCGGGTGCGGAAGCGATAGAAGTCGCCGGTGAACAGCGTGTTCGGGCAGCGCAGCTCGCACGCCCCGCACTGCGTGCAGTTGACGTAGTCGGCGGCCATGTCCTCGACGTCGAGGTGGCCGCGCTCCATCGCCACGACGTTGGCGTGGAACGCGGTCGGGCTCCACGACTCGTTACGGGTCACCTGGACGACCGGGCAGACCTCGCGGCAGAACTTGTGCCCCGACGAGAAGCAGTTGTACGAGGCGTTGCGCCACTCGGCGAGGAACTCGCTGGTGCGCTGGTCGTGGCCGGCGACGGTCGGTGGGTCGACGGCGACCTCGTCCGTGAAACCGTCCCAGTCGCCCGCGCCGGCCATGCCCGGCGTGAACGGCTGCTGCAGCGCGGTGTCGACGTCGCCTCGTTGCACCTCGGTCATTGGCTGAGCGACGCTAGTCGACCGCTCGGAGGGCTCGTTTCTGCAGCTGAAACGGCTGCCCTGGCGACCGGATCAGCTGCAGAAACCGGGTGGCGTAACGTCGGCGCGGATGAAGGGCTTGATGCAGAACGTCCCGCTGACGATCCCCTCGATCTTCGAGCGGGCCGAGCAGTACTTCGGGCACAAGGGCGTGGTGACGGCGACCGCGACCGACCGGGAACGGCGGACCTACGGCGAGTGGGCGGAGCGCACCCGTCGCCTCGGCGGGGTTCTCGACACGCTCGGAATCGGGCCGGACGCGCGGGTGGCCACGTTCGCCTGGAACACCGCCCGTCACCTCGAGCTGTACTTCGCCGCGCCGTGCACCGGGCGGGTGCTCCACACCCTCAACATCCGCCTGTTCCCGGAGCAGCTGACCTACATCGTCAACCATGCCGACGACGAGGTGATCTTCGTCGACCGCTCGTTGCTGGCCCTCCTCGCCCCCTTGCTCAAGACGTTCGAACGGCTCGAGCACCTCGTGTTGATGGACGACGGAAAGGGGGAGATCCCCACCGAGCTCAACGGGCACGAGCTGCTCGACTACGAGGAGCTCCTCGCCCAGGCGGCGCCCGTCGACTTCCACGTCGAGGACGAGAACCAGGCGGCGAGCATGTGTTACACGAGCGGCACGACCGGCAACCCCAAGGGCGTCGTGTACAGCCACCGCAGCACGTTCCTGCACACGATGGGCGCGATGACCGCTGACTCGCTCGGCGCCCGCGAGTCCGACCGGATCCTGCCCGTCGTGCCGATGTTCCACGCCAACGCGTGGGGGCTCGCCCACGCCGGCGTGGCCGCCGGCGCCGACCTCGTGATGCCCGGCCCCGACCTGTCCGGTCCGGCGCTCGCCAACCTCATCGTGGACGAGAAGGTCACCGTCGCCGCCGGGGTCCCGACGATCTGGATGCAGGTGCTGCCCGAGCTGAAGGGGCGCGACACGTCGAGCCTGCGAGCCATCCCGTGCGGTGGCTCGGCCGTCCCGAGGGCGCTCTCCGAGGCCTACCGCGAGCAGCTCGGCCTGCCGATCCTCCACGCGTGGGGCATGACCGAGACCAGCCCGGTCGCCGCCGTGTGCCGGCTCGACGCCGACGAGGCGACGCTCCCGGACGACGTCCAGGCCGATCTGCGGACGACGGTCGGGCGCATCGTGTTCGGCGTCGAGTGCCGGGTGGTCGAGCCCGACACGACGAACCCGGTGCCGCGCGACGGAACAACGAGCGGGGAGCTGCAGTGCCGTGGGCCGTGGGTGGCGGCGAGCTACTACAACGACCCCCAAGGGACGGCGAGCTTCACCGACGACGGCTGGCTGCGGACCGGCGACGTCGCGACGATGGACGGGCGGGGCCGGATCAAGCTGGTCGACCGGACCAAGGACCTGATCAAGTCGGGCGGTGAGTGGATCTCGTCGGTCGAGTTGGAGAACGAGCTGATGGGCCACCCGCAGGTCCGCGAGGCGGCGGTCATCGGAATCCCCGACGAGAAGTGGTCGGAGCGACCCTTGGCGTGTGTCGTCCTCGAGGAGGGTGTCGAGCTCACCGAGAGCCAGGTCCTCGAGTTCCTCGCTCCGAAGGTGGCCAAGTGGCAGCTCCCCGACCACGTCGTGTTCATCGACGAGGTGCCCAAGACCAGTGTCGGCAAGTTCTCCAAGAAGACCCTGCGGGAGCGCTTCGCCGGCGGCATGCCGGGTTGACCAGCCCGGTCTTCTACCATCGGCTCCGACACCCCCGAGGGAGGACATGATGGCGAACACCGACTACCGCTTGACGGACGAGCAGGTCTCAGAGCTCCTGAAGCTCACGGGCAAGGCCGACAGTGTGGAGCTCAAGTTGACGATCCCGCACGCCGAGCAGCGGGCGACCATCAACGCGCTGGAGATCGACCCGCTCGACGCCCAGATGCGCCAGGTCGTGTTCTTCGACACGCCCGACCTCACGCTCGACAAGCACGGGGTTGTGGTGCGCGCCCGCCGGAGCCAGGGCAAGGGCGACGATTCAACCGTCAAGCTGCGCCCGGTGGTGCCGGAGAAGATCTCGGAGGACCTGCGCAGCAACACCAGCTTCGTCGTCGAGGTCGACGCGATGCCCGGTGGGTTCGTCTGCTCGGGCTCGTTCAAGGGCGCGCCGGTGTCGGCCGACGTCCGGCAGGTGCTCGGCGGCGATCGGCCGGTGCGCAAACTGTTCAACAAGCAGCAGCGGGGGTTCTTCGCCACCCACGCCCCGGACGGGCTCGAGCTCGACGGGTTGAGCGCGCTCGGGCCGATCACCGTGCTCAAGGTCAAGTTCGCCCCGACTGGGCTCGCGCGGCGCATGGTGGCCGAGCTGTGGTTCTACCCCGACGGCGAGCGGATCCTCGAGCTGTCGACGAAGTGCTCGCCCAGCGAGGCCTTCCAGGTAACGGCGGAGACGCGCGCGTTCCTCCACGACCGGGGGATCGAGGTGTCGGCCGACCACCAGCAGACCAAGACCCGAACCGCGCTGGAGTACTTCTCGTCCGAGCTGGCCGGTTCCGCGGCGCCCGAGCCGGCACCGACCGGCTGACCGCGGGTCCCGGTACGCCGGACGGGCGGGCCGGTATCGTGGCTCAGCCTCTTTGACGGCGCCGCTGTGACCACGACTTCCGATCCTGCCGCCGAACTCCGACCGCTGACCGCTCAGCTGCCGACCGGCGAATACCTCGCCGACATGTGGGCGCGGCGCGACTTCGTCATCGCCATGCCGAGGGAGCAGTTGCGCGCCGCCCATCAGGACACGCTGCTCGGCAACATCTGGCACCTCGGCAACCCGCTGCTCTCGACGGCGGTGTATTACCTGGTCTTCGGGGTGCTGCTCGGCGCCGACCGGGGCGTGAACAACTTCATCCTCTGGCTGACCGTCGGGGTGTTCACCTTCGGCCTCACGAGCTCGAGCGTCACCCGTGGGGCCCGCGCGATCTCGAACAACGCCGGCCTGATGCGGGCGATCCGGTTCCCTCGTGCCCTGCTCCCGATTTCGGTCGTCATCAGCCTGCTGATGTCGTTCGGCTTCCAACTCATCGTGATCGGCGGTGTCGCCGTGCTGACCGGGGAGGGACTCTCACCACGGCGCTTGGTGATCCTGCCACTGGTCCTGCTCGTGCACACGGCGTTCAACACCGGCGGCGCATTCGTCGCCGCCCGCTTGAACGATGCCTTCCGTGACGTCGAGCAGATCATCCCGTTCGTCTTCCGGCTGCTGATCTACGTGTCCGGGGTGATGTTCCCGATCCAGGGCCGCCTGGGTGGCGCCGAAGCTCCGTCGTTCATCGTGCAGCTCGTACGACTCAACCCGCTGGTGCCGCTGATCGACATGTACCGGTGGGTGTTCATGGGCACCCCGGTCGCGCTCGACCACGTGGTCTACGCGATCGCCTTCTCCTTCGCCCTGCTGTTGTTCGGGTTCTGGTACTTCCGTGGCGCCGAGATGCGGTATGGGCGTGGGTGACGATGGCGGACCGCAAGCTGACCATCCGGGTGCGTGACCTGCGCGTCGACTACGAGGTCTTCGAGCAGCGCCGGGCCGCGCTCCGCGAACGACTCGTCACCGGCAAAGGGTCCGGGCGCAGCCTGGTGCGGGCCCTCCGCGGCGTTTCCTTCGACGCCTACGAGGGCGACGCGATCGGGGTGATCGGCACCAACGGCTCGGGCAAGTCGACGCTGCTCTCCACGATCGCCGGGCTGTTGACGCCGTCCGGTGGCGAGGTGCTGGTGGCCGAGGAGCCCAAGCTGCTCGGGGTCGGCGCCACGCTCCTGCCCACGGCCTCGGGGCTGCGCAACATCCGTCTCGGATGCCTGGCGCTGGGCATGTCGGCGCACGAGGTCGACGATCAGATCGACGAGATCGTCGACTTCACGGAGCTTGGTGAGGCGATCGACCGCCCGTTGCGGACGTACTCGTCGGGTATGCGCGCCCGCCTCCACTTCGCGATCGCGACGTCGGTGAGCCCGCGCATCCTCCTCATCGACGAGGCGCTCGCCGTCGGTGACCGGATGTTCCGCAAGAAGTCGACGGAGCGGATCGAGGAACTCCTCGAGAACGCCGGCACGTTGATGCTGGTCAGCCACGCGCTGTCCGAGATCAGTCGCCAGTGCAACCGGGCGCTATGGATCGAGAAGGGCGTGTTGCGAGCCGACGGCGACGTCGACGACGTCGTCGGTCAGTACAACGCGTACACGCCCTAGCCGCCGCGGCTACGCGCCGGAACCCTGGGCGACGGCGGCCTCGAGCGCCGCCGGGGCGTCGTCACCGAGCCCGACCAGCCCGTCGGACACCGCGACCACGCCGTAGAGGCGCGGGACCGCCCGGTTGGTGGTCCCCGCGACGATGATCGACCGGATCCAGACGAGGGCGCCGTCGGACAGTACGGGCGTCATCGGCCCGAACTGCACGGTCGACCCGTTGGCGTTGAGCAGGGTGAGCAGCCGGGCGACCTCGGGGTCGGCGTCGATCGCGCTCTGGGCAACCGACGGAGTGGCCACGGTCTGGCCCGGGGCGTGCTCGACGTCGAGCAGGTGCATCACCTCGGGGTCGTCGTGATCGGCGATCGCCATCGCCGCCAGCTCGTCGCGGGCCGAGCTCGCGCTCGGCGCCGAGCCCGGGCTGAAGGGAACCGTGGCGACCCAGTGGCCGCCGACGACCGGGTCGCCGATCGGCATGAACATCGAGACCGCGGGAGCTGGCCCGGTCCCGGCCTGCCCGACTCCGGTGCTCGCCGCCGCCGACGGGCTCCACCGGGCGGTGCCGTTGAACAAGGTCTCGGCGTCGTCGACGTGGTACCGGCCGAGCAGCACGGTCTGCACGTCGATCAGCTCGGCGGGGTAGCGGATGTGGGCGGCGAGCTCGTCGGGCAGGGCGCTGGCCGGTTCGAGCAGCCCCGGGAAGATCCGGTCCCAGGCGTCGAGCACCGGGTCGTCGGACCCGGCGTCGGCCGTGCGGTACAGGTGCACAGTGCCGTCGTAGGCGTCCACGGTCGCCTTCACCGAGGCGTGCACGTAGTTCACCGAGTCGCCGCCGAAGCCGACGTACTGCGAGTACGGGAAGGAGGACGACGTCGTGTAGCCATCGACGATCCAGACCACCCGGTCGCCGAGGACCACGGGATACGGGTCGTTGCCGAACGTGAGGAACGGGGCCAGGGCCTGCAGCCGCTCCACCGTGTCGCGGCGGTACAAGAGCTGGGAGTCGGCCGTCAGCTCGGCCGACAGCAGCGGCTCGATCTCGCCGGTGCTGAGCGACAGCACCGCCCGCCGCCACAGCGAGGACAGCGGGATCCCCGTGTCGGCGTCGAACGACGCCCCGCCCTGTTCGGTCCGTTTGGTTCCCACGATCGCGTACCAGCCGGCGAGGCGCTCGCCGAAGTACAGCTCGGAGCGGTCGGGCACCAGGGTCGTCGCCAGCGCGTCGACGTCGGGCCGGCCGTCGGGGTCAGGGCGGTCGGCGGGCACGGCGACGACTCCGTTGCCGTGGGTGTAGACGAGGTGGGACTGGACCCAGCCCTGCTCGGGGAGGTCGTTGCGGCTGGCGTTGCGGGGGGCGACGAACACCGGCCGGTTTTCCCCCTCGATCTCGTAGCGGTCGATGTCGACGTCGGTGATCCGGGTCGCCGTCGTCCCCTCCAGCACCTGGAGCGGCGTGGGGAGTTGCTCGGTGTCGAACAGCGGGATGCGGGAGACGTCGGCCGCGAGGGCGGCGGCGGCGGTGGCGTCGCCGCCCAGCCCGTCCGTCACCGGCGCGGCGAACTGGTCGACGGTGTCGAGCCGGAACGCGGCCCGGGTGGCCTCGAGGTTGTGTTCGAGGTAGGGGAGCTCGCGGGCGGCCTCGGCCGGGGCGACGACGTAGCGCTGGACGGCGAGGGGGGCGACGACGCCGATCACTACCTGCAGCACCGCCCAAACGACGAGGGCGACGACGGCCGGGCGCCAGCGGCCGCGACGGGCACCGTCGACGAGCAGGAAGGCGGTGACCAGAGCGACCACACCGAGCACCCACATCGCCGGCACGCGGACGTTGAGCTCGGTGTAGCCGGCACCGACGAACGACCCGCTCGTGCTCATCCCCAGCGCCGGGCGGCGGACGAAGACGTAGTCGAGGGCCTGGGCGGTGGCGAAGGCGGCGGCGAGGAGGCCGAGGTGGGCGAGCGCGGGCCGGGCCGAGCGCCGCCCACCGATCGGCAGCCGCAGGGCGCCGGACATGGCGTAGGTGAACGCGGTGAGGGCGAGGGCGACGAGCAGGAGCTGGCGGATCCAGCTGCTCACCGTCGTGAGGAACGGGAGGTCGAACAGGTAGTAGCCGAGGTCGCCGCCGAGCTCGGGGACCCGCTGGTCGAGCTCCGGGCCGTACCGGAACAGGAGCCAGTCCTGCCACTGGCCGGTGGCCGCGCTCGCCATCGTGACGGTCAGGACGAGGACAGTCGCGATCAGCAGCCAGCGGTGCGCCGGGCCCATCTTGTCCCGGTAGCGACGGACGAGCGCGCCGAGCTCGGAGCGCTCGATCGGCCCGAAGCGCAGGGCGAGCGCCGTCGTTCCGCCGAGGAGGAGCAGCGTGACCACGCCGGCGACGGCGGCGAGGAACAGCTTGGCGCCGGCCATCTTCGACCACACCGATGCGTCAGTGATCGAGTCGTACCACCACCGGTCGAGCTCGAGCTGGGCGAAGAACTGAGCCAACCGGTACAGGAGGTACAGCCCGACGACCACGCCGGCGACGATCCACTGCCAGCGGGGCCGCCGCTGCAGGAACCCGACGATCGGGAACGGCTTCCGTTGCACCTCGCCATGCACGGCCCGACACGCTACGGGCGGGACCCCCCGAATCTGTGTCACCGACCTCGCCGGCAACCGGCGGAAACGGTGACCCAAAGGGCTCTGGAAGGGAAGGCTGTGGCAGGCGACGACGCGATCCGGTGGGCGAGCCCTCATCTGGGCGGGAGTCATTCCATCCGGCCGACTGGGCGGGAATCGTGTCACATGCTGCGACGATTCCCGCCCAGATGGCGATGTGAGACAGATCCCGCCCAGATGCGGGAAACGGCGGTCCCGTTGGCGGCGGCCGCCGTCCGCTTCAAGAGCTCTTCGACGAGCCTGATGCTCGAGCGGCCGAAGCATTCCGCCGAGTGGGGGGTTCTCCGACACAAACCCGCTCGCTACATCCGGCCCGCCTCCAGCACGCGTTGGAGGAACTGGCGCGTGCGCTCCTCGGTCGGGTGGCCGAAGATCGAGTCGGGCGGGCCGGACTCGACGATGCGGCCGCCGTCGAGGAAGCAGACGCGGTCGCTGATCTCGCGGGCGAAGGACATCTCGTGGGTGGCGAACAGCATCGTCATCCCGGCCTCGCGCAGGCCCCGCACGACGTCGAGCACCTCACCGACGAGCTCGGGGTCGAGCGCCGAGGTGATCTCGTCGAGGAGCATGACCTCAGGGTCCATCGCCAGCGAGCGGGCGATGGCGACCCGTTGCTGCTGGCCACCGGAGAGCCGGTCCGGGTACTCGCCGGCCTTCCCGGCCAGCCCCAGGCGGGCCAGCAGCTCCACCGCCTCGGCCTCCGCTTCGCGCCGGCTCCGGCCGCGGACCTTGCGCGGGGCGAGGGCGACGTTCTCCGCCACGGTGAGGTGGGGGAACAGGTTGAAGCTCTGGAACACGATGCCGATGCGGCGGCGGATCGGGTCGGCGTCGCGGCCGGGCTCGCTGATGTCGTCGCCGTCGAGGAGGATGCGCCCGTCGTCGATCGGCTCGAGCAGGTTGACGCAGCGCAGGAGCGTGCTCTTGCCCGAACCGGACGCGCCGATGAGCGTGACCACCTCGCCGTCGCCGACGTCGAGGTCGACGGCGTCGAGCACCCGGTGGTCCCCGAAGTCCTTGACCACCGCTTGCAGCTGCAGCTTCATCGCACAGCGGTCGCCGACATCACGCTGCGCTCGCGCTGCAGCAGGTGGTCGGTCAGCCGGGTCAACGGGATCGACACGCACAGGAACAGGAGGGCGGCGGCGACGTAGGGCGTGAAGTTGAACGTCCGGGCGACCTCGATCTGGGCCCGGCGCAACACCTCGACCGGACCGAGCACGCCGATCAGGGCGACGTCCTTCTGCAGGCTGACGAAGTCGTTCATCAGCGGCGGTACGACCCGGCGCACCGCCTGGGGGAGGACGACGGCCCGCATCGTCTGCCCGGCGGTGAGGCCGAGCGACCTGGCCGCCGCCCGCTGTGACTCGTGCACGCCCTCGATGCCGGCGCGGAACACCTCGGCGACGTACGCCGAGTACGACACGATGAGGGCGACCGATCCCCAGATGATGAACTCGCCGTACCACTCGCGGGTCTGCAGGATCCCCGGCACGCCGAAGCCGAGGAGGAGGATCCAGAGCAGCACCGGGACGCCGCGCACGACATCGGTGTAGACGATCGCGAACAGCCTGATCGGGTACAGCGCCGGCGCCCGGATGTTCCGCGCCATGGCGATGAGGAGAGCGACGACGACGATGCACGGCGCGCACCACAGGAAGATCTGCACGTCGTACCAGAACGGTCCGAGGAGCTCGGGGAAGACGTCCCGGAAGACCGTCGGGCTGAAGAACGACTGCTGGACGTTCTCCCATCCCGAGGTCTTGGGGATCAGCCAGACGAGCAGCCCGACGACGACGACGGTGCTGGTCGTCGGCGGCGGTGATGCCCCGCGTGCGCTGGCGGCGTTCGTAGCGGTCGCGACGGGTCCGGGTGGACGCGGGCCCGGCCAGCTCCGGCGTGGGCGCGGTCAATCGAGCGGGATCTCCGGCACGTTGACGCTCCCCGACATCCACTCCGTCGTGATCTCCTCCAGCGCCCCGGACGCACGAAGCGACGCGAGGGCGAGGTTGACGCACTCGACGAGCGGGTTGTCCTGGGCGAACAGCATCCCCCACGGCTCGCCCTGGGTGCCCTCCGACGGCGGGAACTGCCCGAACACCGTGGTGCCCTCCATCTCGACGGCCGAGACGAACAGCGCCGTCGGCAGGTCGGCGACGATGGCGTCGATCTGCTGGGTGTCGAGGGCCTGCTTGGCGGCGGCGTTGTCGTTGTAGACGAACGGGTCGGCGGTCGGCTGGAGCACGTCGGTGACGAACGTCAGGCTGGTCGTGCCGGCGGCGACCCCGATCCGGAGATCGCGGATCGCGGCGGCCGTGGCGGCGTCGGCGGCGGGGGAGTCGTCGTACCCCAGGATCGCCTGGTTGGCCTCGTAGTACGGCTCGCTGAAGCTGACGACCTCTTCCCGCTCGGGGGTGATCGAGTACTGCTGGATGTTGAAGTCGAAGTCCTTGGGCCCGGGCTGGATCGCCCCCTCGAACGTGGTGCGCACCCAGGTGACCTGGTCCTCGCCGAAGCCCATCTGGTCGGCGACGGCGAAGGCCAGCGCGGCCTCGAAGCCCTCCCCGGACTCCGGCGCGTCGTCGATCACGTACGGCGGAAAGGCCGGCTCGCCGGTGGCCACCGTGAGCTCGCCCTCGGTGAGCGTGTTGCCCTCGGCGCACTCGGCCGGGTCGCCGCCCGCACCGTTCCCGGTGGCGCCGCCGGCGTCGTCATCGTCGTCGTCGCCGCAGGCGACGAGCAGCAGGCCGGTCACAGCCATCAGGGCGAGTGCCGTTCGACGCATCAGACCTTCCTCTCCCGGAGCTCGGCCCGGTTCGCAGCGGGGGTAGCACGCGAGGGTACTTCCCGGGTGACCGCCGACCGGGGAATGTCGGTTGACGGTGAGACAGTTTCCGTCTTACTGTCTCACCATGAGTCCGCTCGAGTCCCGCGTCCTGGACGCGGCGAAGGCGTGCTGCGAGCGCTGGGGCTACGAGAAGGTCACCATCGACGACATCGCCTCGGCCTCGCGGGTGTCGCGGGCGACGATCTACCGGATGTTCCCCGGCGGCAAGGACATCCTGTTCGAGGCCCTGCGGGTGCGCGAGCTGGAGGAGTTCTTCGCCCTCCTGCTGCAGCGGGTCGAGGGGGCGACCGACCTCGAGGACCTGCTCGTCCGCGCCGTCGTCGCGGCGACGCAGGAGCTGCGCGCCGACGAGCACCTCGCTCTCGCCCTGGCCTCCGAGCCGGGCACGACCCTGAGCCAGCTCACCGTCGACGGCCTGCCGCGGATCATCCGCTTCGCCAACGCCTTCCTCGCCCCGCTCGCCGAGCCGTACCTCGGCCGCGAGCAGGCGCGGGCCATCATCGACGTGCTCGCCCGGCTGACGATCTCCTACTTCCTCGCCCCCAGCGACACCCTCGACCTCGGCGACGAGGAGTCGGCGCGCATCTTCCTCCGTCCGTTCCTCACCCCCCATCTCACCCAAGGAGCCTTTTCGATGACGGTCACCCACCGCGACAACGACGAGATCATCGGGCGCAGCGAGCTCGACGACATCGAAGCGATCCTGTCGATCAGCAACCAGGACCTCGACGCCGTCGAGCACGCCGTCAAGGACAACGCCGAGGCGATGTTCACGTGGGACTACTCGCTCGCCCGTCCGCAGCTGCGCAAGCTCTACGAGAAGGCCAAGACCGGGCAGTGGAACGCGACCACCGACCTGCCGTGGGACACCCAGGTCGACCTCGAGGCCGTGGTGTCGAAGGACCAGGCGGCGATCATGGCCGGCCTCAGCCCGGACCACTACGCCGGCACCGTCGTCGAGAAGTGGGGCGACAAGGAGTGGCTCGAGTTCGGCATCGACCAGCGCCGCTGGACGCTGTCGCAGTTCCTCCACGGGGAGCAGGGCGCCCTGCTGTGCACGGCCAAGATCACCGAGAGCGTGCCGTGGTACGACGCCAAGCTCTACGCGTCCACCCAGGTGATGGACGAGGCCCGCCACGTCGAGGTGTTCTCCCGGTACGTCGAGGAGAAGCTCGGGGGCAGCTTCCAGATCAACGCCCACCTGCGGATGCTGCTCGACGACATCATCCAGGACAGCCGCTGGGACATGACCTACCTGGGGATGCAGGTGATGGTCGAGGGGCTCGCCCTGGCGGCATTCGGCTTCATGCACCAGCTCACCGAGGAGCCCCTGCTCAAGCAGCTCCTGCGCTACGTGATGAGCGACGAGGCCCGCCACGTCGCCTTCGGGGTGCTGTCCCTGCGCGAGATCTACGGCGAGATGACCGACGCCGAGATGAAGGAGCGCCAGGAGTTCGCCTACGAAGCAGCCGTGCGGATGCGCGACCGCTTCCTGTCCCAGGAAGTGTGGGAGCGCCACGGGGTCAACCCGCGCGACGTCGTGCCGCTGGTTCTCAGCGACCCGACCCGCGACATGTTCCAGCAGCTGCTGTTCACCAAGATCGTGCCCAACTGCAAGAAGCTCGGTCTCCTCGACCGCAACGACTCGTGGCTCCGCCACCGGTTCGAGGAGATGGGCGTGATCCAGTTCGAGCACGCCGAGGACACGGGAGAGGAATACATCAAGTTCGAGTTGGGAGAGGAGGTGCCGGCGCCCACCACGTGACGGTTCTGACGAAGGTGGGGATCACTCAGTGATCCCAGGACTCCAGAGAATCGGCGCTCGATGACCGGTGACGCCTGGCGGCCGGACCAGTACGACAAGTTCGCCGCCGAGCGGGCCCAGCCGTTCTGGGATCTGCTCGACCTCGTCGTGCGAGGTCCCATCCGCCGGGCCGTCGATCTAGGGTGCGGGACGGGAGAGCTCACGGAGGCGGCCGCCACGCGGTTGGCCGTCGAGGACATGGTCGGCATCGACTCCTCGCCGTCGATGCTGGAGCGGGCGGCGAGACGAACTCGCCCGGGACTTCGGTTCACGGGCGGCGACATCGGGTCGTGGTCGGCGGGCGGCGATCACGACCCGATGGATCTCGTCCTGGCGAACGCGAGTCTGCACTGGGTTCCCGACCACACCGCCGTGCTGGCCCGTTGGTGGGCGTCACTCGCACCCGGCGGCCAGCTCGCCGTGCAGATGCCGGCCAACGCCGACCACCCTTCCCACCGCATCGCCCGCGAGGTCGCCGCCAGCGAGCCGTACCGCAGCGCGTTCGGCGGGACCCCGCCGCCCGACCCGGTAGCCGCCAACGTCCTCGTCCCCGAGCAGTACGCGATCCTGCTCGACCACCTCGGAGCCGACCGCCAGCACGTCCGGCTGCAGGTGTACCCGCACGTCCTCGCCTCGTCGGCCGAGGTCGTGGAGTGGATGAAGGGCACGTCGCTGACCCGCATCTTCAACGCCCTCCCCGCCGAGCTCCACGAACCGTTCGTCGACGAATACCGCCGCCGGCTGCTGGTCGCCATCGGCGAGCGGGCGCCGTACTTCTACCCGATGAAGCGGATCTTGTTCTGGGCGTCCAAGCCGTAGTCCGGTCCACGAATTACGCTGGACCCATGGCACACTTCGGACGCGTTCTGACGGCGATGGTCACGCCGTTCACCGACGACGGATCGCTCGACGTCGAGGGGGCGGCCGCCCTGGCCAGGTGGCTCCAGGAGCAGGGCAACGAGGGATTGGTGATCGCCGGCACGACCGGGGAGTCGCCCACCCTCTCCGACGCCGAGAAGCTGACCATGTGGGAGTGCGTCGCCGAGGCGGTCACGATCCCGGTGGTCGCCGGCTCGACGACCAACGACACCGCCCACTCCGTCCACCTCACCGCCGAAGCGTCGAAGCTCGGTGTCGCCGGCGTCCTCGCCCTGTGCCCGTACTACAACCGGCCGTCGCAGGCCGGGATCGAGGGACACCTGCGCGCCGTCGCCGAGGCCACCGACCTGCCGATCGTGATCTACGACATCCCGGTCCGGACCGGACGCAAGATCTCGACCGCCCTCCTCGCCCGCCTCGCCCACGAGGTCGACAACATCGTCGGGGTCAAGGACGCCGCGGGGAACCCGGCCGAGACCGCCCGGCTGGTCGCCGTCGCCCCGGCCGACTACGAGGTCTACAGCGGCGACGACGCGCTGACCCTGCCCCTGTTGGCGGTCGGCGCGGTCGGGCTGATCGGCGTCGCCACCCACTGGTGCGCCCCCGACGCCGTCGAGCTGTTCGACGCCTGGGGGGCCGGCGACACCACCCGCGCCCGCAGTGTCAACGCCCGGCTGCTGGACAGCTTCGCCTTCGAGACCGGGGACGAGGCCCCGAACCCCGGGCCGGCGAAGGCGATGCTGCGCCACCTCGGCCAGCCCGCTGGCCACTGCCGTCCACCCATGGGCGCCGATCCCGACTGGCTCGATGGCCGCGCCGCCGAGGTCTACGCCGACCTCGTCGCGGCTCGCGGATGACGCGATGACCTCCTCCCGTGGCTGAGCCGGTCCGCCTCGTCTTCCTCGGGGGACTGGGGGAGATCGGCCGCAACTGCATGGCCGTCGAGCAGGGGGTCGGCGACGGCCGCCGGCTCCTGCTCGTCGACTGCGGGCTGATGTTCCCCGGCCCCGACCTCCATGGGATCGACCTCGTCCTGCCCGACTTCACCTACCTGCGGGAGAACGCCGACCGCATCGAGGCGCTGGTCGCCACCCACGGCCACGAGGACCACGTCGGCGGGATCCCGTTCCTGCTGCGCGAGGTCAGCTTCCCGATCTACGGGTCGGCCGTCACCCTCGGCCTCGCGCGCAACCGCATCGACGAGGGGGGACTGCTCGGGCGGACTCAGCTCCACGTCGTCGCCGACGGCGAGCGGCGGCGCATCGGCAGCTTCGACGTCGAGTTCATCCCCGTGACCCACAGCGTTCCCCACTCCCACGCCATCGCCGTGCACAGCAGCCAGGGCGTGATCCTGCACTCCGGGGACTTCAAGCTCGACCTCACCCCGGTCGACGACCGGCGCACCGACCTCGCCCGCATCGGCGAGCTCGCCCGCACGGTCGGGATCCGGGTGCTGCTCGCCGACTCGACCAACGCCGAGGAGGCCGGGCACGCGCCGAGCGAACGCAGCGTCGGTCGGGTCCTGCGCACGCTGTTCGCCGAGCACCGTGACCGCAGGATCATCACGGCCAGCTTCGCCAGCCACCTCCACCGCATCCAGCAGATCGCCGACGCCGCCATCGAGAGCGGGCGCAAGGTCGCCACGCTCGGGATGAGCATGCGCAAGAACGTCCAGCTGGGGATCGACCTCGGCGTGCTGCGCATCCCGGCGAGCTCGTTGATCGACATCGAGGACATCGACGGCCGTCCGCCCGGCGAGGTCTGTGTGATCTCGACCGGATCCCAGGGCGAGCCGATGTCGGCCCTCGCCCTGCTCGCCCGAGGCGAGAACAAGTACGTCAAGCTCTGCGAGCACGACACGGTGATCCTCTCCAGCCACGCCATCCCCGGCAACGAGAGCAACGTCAACCGGGTCATGGACGGGCTGCTGCGGGCCGGGGCGGAGGTCGTCCACTCGGGGATCCAGGACGTCCACGCCACCGGCCATGCCCAGGCCGACGAGATCAAGACGTACCTGTCCATCGCCCAGCCCGAGTGGTACGTGCCGGTGCACGGCGAGTTCCGCCACCTCGTCGCCAACGCCCGCCTCGGCGAGGTCATGGGCATCCCCCGGGAGCAGGTGCTGGTGTGCGAGGACGGCGACGCGCTGGCCGTGACCGACCGGGGCGTCGAGATGGCCGGGCGGGTACCGGCGGGGTACCTGTACGTCGACGGGATCGTCGGAGATGTCGGCACCGGGGTGCTGCGCGACCGCCGCATGCTGGCGTCGGAGGGCGTCGTCGTGGTCGTCGTCACCGTCGACACCCAGACCGGCAAGGTGCTCGTCGGGCCCGAGATCATCACCCGTGGCTGGGTCTACGCGCCGGAGGCCGAGGACTTGCTCGACGAGGCGTGCGACAGGATCGCCGCCGCCGTCGAGGCCGCCCTGGCCGAGGGGATCCGCGACGTCGAGGCGCTCGAACGCGACGTGCGCCGGGCGGCCGGGAAGTTCGTCTCGGAGCGCACCCGCCGGCGCCCGATGATCGTGCCCGTTGTCATGGAGGCCTGACGTCGCGGATGCCGGGGTGTGGCAACACCCCATTGGTACCGTGAGCACGTGAGCACCTGGGGACCGTCGAAGCGCAAGTCGCGCCGTCTGTCGGCACCCCCGCCGCGCGCCAGGTCAACGGGCCGCACCCCGGCTCGGACCACGAGCACCCCCAGTACCGGCACCGGCTCGGCCGCGGCTCCCAAGTCCGGCGGGCGGCGGGCGCAGACCAGCGCCGAGCTCCACGAGGCCGTCGAGGGCCGCGAACACGAGTACATCGGGATCGGGCTGATCGCCCTCGGCGTCCTCCTCGCCCTCGCCATCTACTTCAACGTCGCCGGTCCGCTCGGCCGCGGGATCGAGACCCTGTTCGGCTGGCTGGCCGGCATCGCCCGCTTCTTCGTCCCCGCCGCGCTCGTCGCGGTCGGTGTCGCCCTGGTCGGGCGGGGCAAGTCGGTGAGCCCGATGCGGCTGATCATCGGATGGGCCCTGATCGCCGCCGCCGTGCTCGGTCTGCTCCACCTCGTCGGCGGCCCCAACGGGCTCTCCGACCTCGACGAGGTGAGCGACGGCGGGGGGATCCTCGGCGCCATCGTGGCCGAACCGCTCCAGGCGCTGCTCGCCACGGCGGGCGCGATCGTCGTGTTCGTCGCCATCGGTCTCGGCGGCGTGCTCATCGTCACCCGGACGTCGCTGCGCACGATGGCGCAGCACACCGGGCGGGGCGTGGGTGCGGTCGCCGTGCCGTTGGGCCGACGGGCCCGCCAGGCGCTCCGCGACCTGTCGTCGTTGAGCAGCGACGGTGATGACGACGAGGACGCGACGACGGTCATGGCGACCGGCGACGCCCGCCCCGGCCTGCCGCCGCCGCCCTATGACGCCGCGGCCGACTTCGCCGAACCGCCCAGGGATGCCGCGGGCCGCCCCAAGCGGGCCCGCAACGCCAACGGTGCCGCCCCGCCCGACGGTGCTCCGCCGGTGCCGGGCAAGTGGACGATGCCGCCGGTCTCGCTGCTCCACCGCACCGGCGCGCTCACCGTCAACCGCGGCGAGATCGAGGCGCGGGGTCACGTGCTCCAGGAGTCGCTCGCTCAGCACGGCGTGGAGACGTCACTGGTCGGCATGACGGTCGGTCCGACCGTCACCCGCTACGAGCTCGAGCTCGGCGCCGGGGTCAAGGTGGCGCGGGTGACGGCGCTCCAGCGCGACATCGCGTACGCCATGGCCGCCACCGACGTGCGGATCCTCGCCCCCATCCCCGGCCGCTCGGCGATCGGCGTCGAGGTGCCCAACCACGCCCGCCAGCTCGTCGCCCTCGGCGATCTCCTGGTCTCCAAGGAGGCGGCGGCCGCCATACACCCGCTCGATGTCGCGCTCGGGAAGGACATCGCCGGCAAGGCGGTGTTCCTCGAGCTCGCCACCACGCCGCACCTCCTCATCGCCGGCGCCACCGGGGCGGGGAAGTCGAGCGCCCTCAACTGCATCATCACGTCGATCCTCATGCGGAGCACGCCCGACCAGGTGCGCCTCATCCTCGTCGACCCGAAGCAGGTCGAGATGGGTCAGTACAACCGGCTGCCGCACCTGCTCACCCAGCCGGTGACGAACCCGAAGAAGGCCGCCAACGCGTTGGGCTGGGCGGTCAAGGAGATGGAACGGCGGTACGACCTGCTCTACGAGTTCGGGTTCCGCGACATCAGCGGCTACAACGCCGCCTTCGACCGTGGAGAGCTCGCCGGTGAGAACGGGAGCGGCGCTGGCCGCGACCGCGCGCTCGAGCGGCTGCCGTTCATCGTCGTCGTCGTCGACGAGCTGAACGACCTGATGATGATCGCCGCCCGTGACGTCGAGGACTCGATCACCCGCATCGCCCAGAAGGCCCGCGCGGTTGGCATCCACCTCATCGTCGCCACCCAGCGGCCGAGCGTGAACGTGATCACCGGGGTGATCAAGGCCAACATCCCGGCCCGCATCGCCTTCGCCGTGTCCAGCCTCACCGATTCCCGGGTCATCCTCGACCAGCCCGGCGCCGAGAAGCTCGTCGGGCGGGGCGACATGCTCCTGCTCCCTGGGAACTCGTCCGTCGCCCAGCGCGTCCAGGGCGCGTTCGTCGCCGAGGAGGAAGTGCGCAACGTCGTCGCCCACTGGCGCCGACAGGCGCCCGAGGTCACCTACGTGAGCGGGGTCGAAGGTGACGACGGAGACGCCGTCACGTCGAGCGCCAACGCCTTCTCCGCCGGCGGTGACGACGACGATGCGACGATGCTGCGCCAGGCGATGGAGCTGGTCGTGCGCAGTCAGCTCGGCTCGACGTCGATGCTCCAGCGCAAGCTGAAAGTCGGCTTCGCCCGCGCCGGCCGGCTGATGGACCTCCTCGAGCAGCGCGGTGTCGTCGGCCCGAGCGAGGGCTCCAAGGCCCGCGCCGTGCTGATGACGGTCGAGGAGTTCGAGCTGCTCGAGCAGGCCGAGCGCGAGTGACCGCGTTCTTGCAGCTGATCGTTGGGCTCTGGCGCAACACTTAGCTGCAAGAACAGGGGTGGTCGCACCGGTAGCCTGGCAGGCCGTGCCCGCGCGCTTCTACGTCGAGACGTTGGGGTGCCCGAAGAATCAGGTCGACTCGGACAAGCTCGCGGGCACCCTGCTGGCCGACGGCATGGAGGCAACCGACGAGCCTGGCGCCGCCGACCTGATCGTCGTCAACACGTGCGCCTTCATCGAGGCCGCCCGCCGGGAGAGCATCGACACCGTGCTCGCCCTCGCCGACCGCCGGCGCGACGGCGCCCGCCTCGTCGTGACCGGGTGCATGGCCGAGCGCTACGGCGACGAGCTGGCCGTCGCCCTCCCCGAGGCCGACGAGGTCAGTGGCTTCGGCGTGCCGCTCGGCCACCGCAAGCTGATCCCGGTCAGCGAGGCGCCCGTCCCGCGGCTCGACCTGCTCAACCTGCCCCGCCCGCGGGCGGCCAGCCCGTGGGCGTACGTCAAGATCGCCGAGGGCTGCGACCGCCGCTGCGGGTTCTGCGCGATCCCGTCGTTCCGCGGCCCGCAGCGCAGCCGGCCGACCGACGCGATCCTGGCCGAGGTCGACGCCCTCGCCGCCCGCGAGGTCGTGCTCGTCGCCCAGGACCTCGCCTCGTACGGCAAGGACGCCCCGGCGACCCTCGGCGCCGGCTCGATCGTGCCCCTCGTCGGCGCGGTCGCCGCGCGCGTCGACCGGGTGCGCCTCCTCTACCTCTACCCGAGCGACCTCAGCGACGCCCTCGTCGACGCCATCTGCGCCACCGGCGTGCCGTACTTCGACCTGTCCCTGCAGCATGTCAGCAAGCCGCTCCTGCGCCGGATGCGGCGGTGGGGCGACGGGGACCGCTTCCTCCACCGGATCGAGGGCATCCGCGAGCGGGAGCCGGACGCGGCGTTCCGCAGCAACTTCATCGTCGGCTACCCGGGAGAGACCGAAGCCGACCACGACGCGCTGCTGCGCTTCGTCGAGCGTGCCGAGCTCGACTGGTGCGGATTCTTCGCCTTCAGCAGGGAGGACGGCACGTACGCCGCCGGGCTCGACGGCCAGGTGCCCGAGCCGCTCGTGGCCGAACGGCTCGCCGAGCTGACCGAACTGCAGGACGGGATCACCGCCCGCCGGCGGGACGAGCTGATCGGCCGGCGGGTCGAAGTGCTCATCGATGCCGCCGGCGTCGGACGCAGCCACCGCGAGGCCCCGGAGATCGACGGGATCGTCCACGTGGCCGACGAACTCCCCGTCGGGGAGCTCGCCACGGTCGACATCGTCGACGCCCTCGGACCTGACCTCGTGGCCGCCGGGGCGGTCGCGGTACTCGACGACGGAGGCCGATCCTGATGCCGGTCGACCCGAGCGCGCTGGCCACGTGGGCGAACGCGGTCACCGTCGCCCGGCTGCTGCTGTCGCCGGTGATGTTCCTGGTCATCCCCGACGACCCCACCGGCAGCTGGGTCGCCTTCGCGCTGTGGTTCGTGCTGTGCGCCAGCGACGCCGTCGACGGCATCATCGCCCGGCGCCACGGCGCCACCAGATCCGGGGCGTTCCTCGACCCGCTCGCCGACAAGGTGCTCGTCCTGGGGGCGATGTTCACGCTCGTCAGCAACGACGTCTTCTGGATCGTGCCCGTGGCGATCATCGCCGTGCGCGAGTTCGTGATCAGCATCTACCGGACCGTCGTCGGTTCGAAGGGGATCAGTCTCCCGGCGAGCCGGATGGCCAAGCACAAGACACTGACCCAACAGCTCGCCGTCGGGTTCGCCCTCCTCCCGCTCACGGCGGTCGACGCCAAGTGGCTGTGGAACGGATTCCTCTGGCTCGCCGTGGTCCTCGCCGTCGTCAGCGGGGCCCAGTACCTGTTCGCCAGGTCGGTCCAGCCGGAGACGGTCCATGCGATGTGACGTCGTCGCTGTCGGCACCGAGCTGCTCCTCGGTCAGATCGTCGACTCCAACTCGGCGTGGATCGGCGACCAGCTCGCCGCCAACGGCATCGCCTCGCTGGCGCAGGTGAAGGTCGGCGACAACGTCGGCCGGATCGAGGCCGTCCTGCGCCGCCTGCTCGCCGACGCGGACGCGGTGATCGTCACGGGTGGGCTGGGTCCGACCCACGACGACGTCACCCGCGAAGCGATCGCCGCCGTGATGGGCGTCGAGCTGCGCCCCGACCCCGCTGTCGCCGATGTGATCCGTGAGCTCTTCGCAGCCAGGGGACGCTCGATGCCGGCGAACAACCTGCGCCAGGCCGACGTGCCGGTCGGCGCGACAGTGATCCCGCAGGTGCGTGGAACCGCACCCGGGCTGATCTGCCCGGTCGGGGACAAGGTCGTCTACGCCGTCCCCGGCGTGCCCCACGAGATGCAGGAGATGCTCGAACGGGCCGTGCTGCCCGACCTCCGGGCCCGCGACCCCCAGCCGGGGGTGATCGCCAGCCGCGTGCTGCACACGTGGGGGGAGAGCGAGAGCGGGCTCAACGCCCGGCTCGACGACGTCATCAGCCGTCTCGACGTCGTCGGCGACCCCACGCTGGCGTTCCTCGCCCGCGGGTGGAACGGGCTCGAGATCCGGCTGACCACCCGCAAGCCCGACGACGCGGCTGCGGCGGTGTTGCTCGACGAGTGGGAGGCGGAGATCCGGGCCCGCTTGGGGTCGCTGGTGTACGGGGTCGGTGCCGAGTCGATGGAAGCGGTCGTCCTCGACCAGCTGCGCGCCCAGGCGTTGACGCTCGGGCTCGCCGAGTCGGTCACCGGCGGGCTCGTGGCCGCCCGGCTCACCGAGATCCCCGGCGCGAGCGACGTCCTCCGCGGCTCGCTCGTGTCCTACGCCAGCGACGTGAAGTTCGGGCTCCTCGAGGTCACGCCGGGGCCGGTCGTCAACGAACCGGCCGCCGCCGAGATGGCCGAGGGGGCGATGCGGGTCTTCGGGGCGAGCGTCGGCCTGTCGCTCACCGGGGTCGCCGGTCCCGCCGAGCAGGACGACGTCCCCGTGGGCACGGTGTTCGTCGGCCTGGCGATGGGGGGAACGACGACGATCACCCGCGAGCTGCACCTGCCCGGTCAGCGCGAGCAGATCCGTCAGTACTCCGTGATCAGTGCTCTCGACCTGTTGCGCCGCCAGTTGCACCTCCGCGCCGAAGGGCTCGCCTCCTAGGCTGACCGCCCGAGCCCCCGTAGCTCAGTCAGGACAGAGCAGCGGCCTTCTAATCCGCAGCGCGCAGGTTCGAATCCTGCCGGGGGCGCTCGCGCCGCGGACCAGGAGCACGTCGGATTTCGGGGGTTTTGGCCCTACCCTGGAAGGTCGCCGTCCTTCCCCCCACAACGGTGTCTCGGACGGGTCGCGAAGCGTGATGCGAGAGGTTCCCGCGTGAATTTCAAGAAGGGCGAGACCATCATCTATCCCCAGCACGGTGCGTGCATCGTGCTCGGTACGAAGAAGATGGAAGCCTTCGGCGAGAAGCGGGAGTACCTGATCCTGCAGACGGTCATCAACGAGATGACCCTGAAGGTGCCCGTCGACAAGGCCGAGGAGGTCGGGGTGCGCCCGCCCGTATCGGCCGACGAGCTCGAGGACCTCGTGGCGGTGCTGTCCAAGCCCGATCCTCGGGTCCCGTCCAACTGGAGCCGCCGCTTCAAGAACCACCAGGAGAAGCTGAAGAGCGGGGACGTGTACCAGGTGGCCGAGGTCGTGCGGAACCTCGCCGCCCGCAACCGCGACGCCTCGCTGTCGGCGGCCGAGCGGACGATGTACGAGCGGGCGCGGGTCAACCTCGTCAGCGAGATCTCCCCGGCGCTCAAGGTGTCCGCCGAGGACGCCGAGGCTTACCTCGACGAAGCGCTCGCCAAGGGCGTGCTCAAGCCGCCTAAGGACCCGGCGCGACGCCGGTAGACGCCTGGAGCAGCGGGGCGCCGATGCCGGTGTCCGTGTCCCGCCGGCCGGCCGCCTGATCATCGGCGAACTTCTCGAGCCACTCGCGCATCTCGGCGGACCCGCTGGCGTCGGCCCACTGGCGCGGGATCGCCGGGAACGTGTAGTCGCCGAGGTCGCGCTCCGTGTCGGGCTTCCGGGCGAGGGCGGCTGCGACGATCGGAGCCAGCCGCTCCGCCTTCGCCGCCGACAGGCCCGGGTCGCGCTCGGCGAACTCGGGGAGCACCTCGCGGCCGAACAGCTCCAGTGACTCCATGATGTGCTCGTGGCGGTTGCGTCCCGCCTGCAGCACGAAGATCACCTGGTCGACGCCGGCCTCCTCGTAGCGCCGGAGGTACTGCCGGGCCTGCTCGGGCGTGCCGATGCACCCGCGCAGCCCGGTCGTGTCGCCGTTGGCGACCTTCGCGCCCAACCGTTGCTCCCGCACGTTCTCGTTGCGGCCGGCGAAGGCGCTGGAGCGCCCGCCGTGCCGAACCGGGTCTTCACCACTGTCAGATGCCTCGCCGGCTTGCCGGGCGCGTATTACGGCCTCCGGGTCGAACCCCTGGGCCGCCCGCCGCTCGGTGTACTCGGCCCAGACGTCGGTACGGCCGGGGCGGTGGCTGCCGAACACGTAGTAGTGGCCGAGGCTGTAGCCGAAGAAGTTGGCCCCCTCGACGCCGCGACGGATCGCCTCCTCCTCGTCCTCGTGGAGCATCATCGGCGTCACGCAGGCGACCTGCGGGTTGACCGCGAAGCCGACGGGGACACAGTCGGCGGCGAGCACCCGCTCGTACTCCGACACCCACGTGACGGCCTCCTCGGGGTCGATGAAGGCGAACGTGAGGGCGCCGATGCCCTTGCTCGCGGCGAGCAGGATCGTGTCCCGCCGGCTGCATGCCACCCACACCGGCGGATGTGGCCGCTGGTGCGGCTTGGGCACCACGTTGCGCGGCGGCATCTGCACGAACTCGCCGTCGACGCCGGTGAACGGCACTTCCACCATGCAGCGCAGCGACGTCTCGAGCCCCTCCAACCAGGCGTCGCGCTTGCGTGCGGGGTCGATCTGGAAGCCGGCCAGTTCGGCCTCGCTCGACGACTCGCCGCTGCCGAAGTCGACCCGCCCGCCCGACAGCAGGTCGAGGGTGGCGATGCGCTCGGCGACGCGGGCCGGGTGGTTGAACTGCGGGGCGGTGAGCACGACGCCGTGTCCGAGGCGGATGCGCGACGTGCGCTGGCTGCACGCGGCCAGGAACACCTCCGGCGCCGAGGAGTGGCTGTACTCCTCGAGGAAGTGGTGCTCGACCTCCCACACGTAGTCGAACCCGACCGCATCGGCCAGCTCGACCTGGTCGAGGGCGTCCTGGAGCAGGCGGTGCTCCGTCCCGTCCTCCCAGGGGCGACCCATCTGGTGCTCGTAGAAGACGCCGAACTTCATCGCCCGATGTAAACACACCGTTCCCGCCAAACTCCGACCGCGGCCAGGCGCGGCGCGCCGTACAGTCGAGGGCGATGAGATACCCGGCCGCCCAGCCTTGACCCCTGACGCGCAGCCTCCTGCTGCGCGTCCTCGGCTATTACGCGACGCGCGACCTGATCCCGCTCTACGGCGTCTACGCGCTGCTCTTCGGTGACCACGGCCTGTCGGCCGGTCAGATCTCGACCCTGTTCGTCATCTGGTCCGTCACCTCGTTCGTGTTCGAGGTGCCCTCGGGTGCCTGGGCGGACACCGTCGACCGCCGGCGTCTGCTCGTGCTCAGCGCGGTGGTGCTCGCCGCCGGCTTCGCCACGTGGGTCGTGTTCCCGTCGTACGCCGGATTCGCCGCCGGCTTCGTGCTGTGGGGGATCAGCGGGGCCCTGATGTCGGGCACCTTCGAGGCGTTCCTCTACGACGAGCTCGCCGCCCGCTCGGCGACGTCCTCGTACGCCCGCCTCGTCGGGTGGTCGGACTCGGCGGCGATGGCCGCCGCCCTCGTCGGGATCGTGATCGCCGCGCCGCTGTACGCGGCCGGGGGGTACGAGCTGGTGGGGTGGACCAGCGTCGCCGTGGCGGTCGTCCACGGCGGGCTGGCCTGGTCCCTGCCACGCGCGCCGGCGGTCGAGCGGTCGGGCGACTCCGTGCGGCGCTACCGCACGATGCTGCGCGCCGGCGTGGTCGAGGCGACCCGCCATCGCACAGTTCGGCGCGTGCTGCTGCTGTCATCGGTTCTCGTCGGGCTCACCGCGTACGACGAATACTTCCCGGTCATCGCCCACGAGCACGGCTCGGCGACGGCGCACGTCCCGCTGCTCGTCGGTCTCGCCACGTTCGGTCAGCTCGTCGGCACGGCGCTCGCCGGCCGGACGGCGCGGATGACGCCGGCGACGCTGGGCGCAGTCGTCGCGGTGTCGGCCGTCCTGCTCTCGGTGGGCTCGCTCGCCGGCCACGTCGTCGGGTTCGCCGCGATCGCGGTCGGCTACGGCTTGATCAACAACGCCATGATCGTTGGCGAAGCCCGGCTGCAGGACGTCATCGAGGGCCCCGCCCGGGCCACCGTGATGTCGGTGTCCGGCGTGACCGTCGAGGTCGCCGCCCTGGCGCTCTACGCCACCGTCGGCGTCGGCTCGGCGTGGGCCTCCGTCAGTGTGCTCGTGGCGGTGCTCGGCCTCCCGACCCTCGCGGTCGCCGCGGCGGTGCGCCGCTGGATGCCGGCGGCCGGCGAGGAGTCCGGCGATCAGCGCAGCGAAGCCGACAACGTGTCGACGATGCGGTCGACCTGAGCGTCCGTGGTCACGAGCGGCGGACAGAACGTCAGCGTGTCGGTGCCGATCGCCCGCGTGATCACGCCCCGGGCGAGCATCGCGTCGCGCGCCGCCATCGCGTCCTGGTCGGGCCGCAGGCCGGCGGCCCACACGGCGACGTCCCCGCGGGCGTGGTCGATGACCCCGTCGGCGGCGAGCGCGTGTAGCCCGTCGCCGAGCCGAGCGCCGAGCGTGACCGCCTGGGCGAGCAGCCCGTCCCGCTCCATGATCGTCAGGTTTGCCAGCGCGGCGGCGCACGAGGCCGGATGACCGGAGTACGTGTACCCGTGGCGGAGGAGGTACTTCGGGTCGGACTCGAGGGCGGCGCGGACACGCCCGCCGATCACGACCCCACCGAGGGGCTGGTAGCCCGACGTGATCGCCTTGGCGAACGTCGCCAGGTCGGGAGTCACGCCGTAGTGCTCGGCGGCGAACCAGGTGCCGAGCCGGCCGAACCCGGTGATCACCTCGTCGAAGATCAACAGCGCGCCGTGGCGGTCGCACAACCGGCGCAGATCCTCGAGGTAGCCGGGCGGCGGGGGGTACACCCCGCCGGCACCCTGGACCGGCTCGACCAGGACGGCGGCGATCTCCTCGCTGCGCTCGGCCATCATCACCGAGAGCGCCTCGACGTCCTCGCTCGGCGCCTGCACGACATCGGGGACGAGCGGTCCCCACCCGGTGCGGTTGGGCGGGATCCCCTGGGCGCTGGTCCCGCCGAAGTTCACGCCGTGGTAGCCGCGCTCGCGGCTGATGATGAGCGTGCGCTCCGGGTGTCCGTCGAGGGCGTGGGTGAGCCGGGCCAGCTTCATCGCCGTGTCCACCGCCTCCGAGCCCGACTCGCACAGGAAGACGCGCGCCGAATCGATCGGCGTCAGCTGCCGTACCCGCTCGGCGATCTCGTCGGCGGGGGAGTTGGTGAACGGCTCGAAGCACGAGTAGGCCTCGAGCGTGACGAGCTGCCGGTGCACGGCGTCGGCGATCTCGGTCCGGCCGTGACCGGCCGCGCAGTACCAGAGGCTGGCCATGGCATCGAGGTACTCGTTGCCGTCGCGATCCCACAGCGTCGCCCCCTCCCCGCGGGCGATCGAGATGAAGCTCGGCCTCGACGGGCTGGCGAACGGGTGGAGGAACGCGGGCAGCTCGGGATCCACGCCGATGGACCGTACTCGCGCACCCATTTGCCAGGCTGGTGCGGGATGACGGACGTGCGCGTGCTCACCTGGAACCTGCAGGGCTCGAAGGGGCTCGACGTCGCCGCCGTCGCCGGGGTCATCCTCGCGTCGGGCGCCGACGCCGTCGTCCTGCAGGAGGTCGGCCGCCGTCAGTGCCGCGCCCTCGCCTCGACGCTCGGCATGGACGGCCGGTGGTGGATCTTCAAGCACTGGGCGATCACCGGCGCGCCCGAGGGCGGGGCGGTGATCACGCCGCACCGCCTCGTGGCGACCAGCTCGTTCGTGCTGCGGCGGGCACCGTTCTGGAGCTGGCGCCGCCGCGTCGCCGTCGAGGCGACGATGTCGCGCGGCGGTGAGTGGTTCGCCGTCATCGGTGTCCATCTGTCTGCCCGCGGCGACGCCGAGGCGCGCCGGCGTGAGGCCGACATCGTCGTCGAGCGGGCCACCACCCACGCACCGCGACCGATCATCTGCGGCGACCTCAACGAGCCCCCCGGTGGGCCGGGGTACGAGACCTTCGGCGCGGCGGGATGGCTCGACGCGTGGCGGGCCGTCCACGGCGACGCGGGGGAGCACCTCGGCGCGACGAACTGGACGGCGGGGGAGCGCCGCGGCCGCCCCCCGACCCAGCGTCTCGACTACGTCCTCGCCCCGCCTGGCTGGCACGTCGAGAGCTGCGCCATCGCCGTCGACGGCTCCCGGCTCGACGACGCCGCCGTCCTCTCCGACCACCTGCCCGTGGCCGCGCTCCTCCACTCGCCGGGTACACCGTGAGCGAGCACGACACGAGCCGCGACGTCCTGCGCAAGGTCCGCAAGCTGCTCGCCAAGGCCGAGGCCACCGACAACCCGCTCGAGGCCGAGGCGTTCTCGGCCAAGGCGGCGACCCTGATCGCGGCCCACCGCATCGACCCCGCCCGCCTCTCCGACGACCAGTCGGCGGACGAGCTGACGGTGCGCCGGCTCCTGGTCGGGCGGGGCGCCTACGTCCGGGCGCGCCTGGCGCTGCTCCAGGCGGTCGCCGAAGCCCACGACGCCGAGCTCGTCTGGCAGTCGGGCCCCGACGGTGCCACCGCGCTGGTCGCCGGGTTCGCCTCCGATCTCGACGCCGTGGTCGTGCTCTACGAGTCGCTCCACCTCCAGGCCGCGGCACAGATGGCCGGCGTCCGCCGGAGCACCCCGGCGGCGACGCAGCGGTGGCGCCGGGCCTTCCTGTTCGGGTTCGCCTCCCGGATCGGCGAGCTGCTCGAGGCGACGCGGCGTCGGGTGGAGACGGCCGCGGGAGCGACGGACGGGAGCCGCCTGCCCGATCGGCCGGGCCGCGCCGAGCGGGTGCGGACGTACGCCGCGTCGGCGTTCGGGCGGGTGGTCAGCGCCGGCGCGCCGAGCCCGGCGTCCGCGGCCGGCTGGGATCACGGCCACCGGGCGGCCGGCGGAGTCGACATCGGCCGCACCCGAGTGGCGCCGCGCCTCGCGCTCGGGCGGGGCCGATGAGTGAGCGAAGCGAGCGAATCATCATCACGGCGCGAAGCGCTCACTGGTGCACTGCCCGGGGCAACGACGGAAGTACGCACCAGGTGATGGTGCACCAGTGAGCTGTCGGGACGACCGGGGCCGCGAGGCCGTGTACGCCGCCGAGGAGGCGGCGTTCGGCGGCACGATGCTCGCCGAACCGCGCCCGTTCCTCGAGCTGCGGCTACGGGCGGAGGCGGTCGTCACGGGCGTCTGGTGGCAGCGGGCCGGGGGACCGCCGACCGAGGTGGTCGCGGCCCGGGCGTCGGCCCAGGCCTCGAGCGCGAGGAGCACCGATCCCGCCCGGGCGGTGGTCCGGCTGGCCGGTGGGCAGCTCGACGAGGCGACCCTGGCGCACGAGCTCGCCCACGTGCTGGCCGGGGTCGATCACGGGCACGACGAGCGATTCCGGGCCGCCACCGTCGACGTGATCGCCCTGCTCGCCGGGTCCGACCCCGCCGAGGCGCTGGCGGCCTCGTATCGGGCATTCGGCCTCGTCATCGGCGCCCGGACGTGGCCGCCTCCGGTCCGCGCCGAGGGTGACTCGTTCGTGATCGTCCCGTGAACCTCGGCCCCGCCGAGTCACACCGGCGGCACCGGCGGTAGTGTGCGCTCCATGTCTGCGGAGGTCACCAGGCTCGATCTGAGCGATGATGTCGACGGCACGCTGGTGCTCGTCGGCGAGATCGACAGCCATACGGCCCCCACGCTCGGCGAACGGCTCTCCGGGGCGCCAGAGAACCTCGTCGTCGACCTGGCCGGCGTCTCGTTCATCGACTCGTCGGGCCTGCGCATCCTCGTCGAGGCCCACCAGCTCCGTTCCGGCGCCGATGCCTCGCTCACCTTGCGCTCACCCAGCGCCGCCGTCCAGCGCCTGCTCGAGATCAGCGGCCTGGCCGGTCACCTCGACGTCACCGGCTGACCCGCCGGCGCGCCGGATTCCGGCCGTGGACTCGCGGACGAACTCTGACACCTACGGGGTCACATCCCCGCGGAGCGGTCACAGTTGCGGCTCGGCGCCCGTCCCGATTCCGTTTGGGCGGGCCCCTGCGGGGGAAGGCAATCTGCCGTGACTCGTGCCGGCGGAGATCCCGCGCTCGACGGCGATCCGATGACGGATCGCCTGGTGCTGCGGCTGCGCGCCCGCCCGGCCGACGTCTCGCAGGCCCGCCACGCCGTCGCCGACTACCTGGGCGCCCGGGGGGTGTCGTCGATCGTCGTCGACGACATGGAGCTGGTGACCAGCGAGCTCGTCACCAACGCAATGGTGCACGGGCGTCGCGGGTCGATCGGCGTGGAAGTGGACGCCGAGGGCGAGGTCGTCGTGACGGTCTCCAACACCGGCCCGGCCCAGGCGATCCCTCCCATCGAGGAGTGGCGGGCGGCGGCGCCACTGGCACCTTCCGGACGCGGTCTCGGCATCGTCCGTCGCCTGTGCGACGACGTGGCCGTCCTCGAGATCGACGACACCACGGTCGTCGTCTGCCGGCGTCGGCTCCCCGACTCCGGCGGAGCACGATGACCAATGGGGACGAGCGCGGGCACGGATCACCCGAACTCCTCGACGACGCGCGTGGACCGGATCTCCGTAGCCGTCATCAACGACTACGACCTCGTGGTTCGTGAGGTCGAGTCGATGCTGGCCCCGTTCGACGACCGGGTACGGGTCGTCGGTCACGACCTCGACCGCGAGGTTTCCGCCGACGTCGCCCTGTTCGATACGTTCGCCGGCCGCCGGCGCACGCTCGTCCGGGCCGCCGAGACCGTGCTCACCGGTGCCGCCGAGCACGTCGTGCTGTACACGTGGGACGCGTCGCCCGACTTCGTGCGGGCCGCCAGGGACGCCGGTGCGTCCGGTGTGCTGATGAAGACACGGTCGGGCGAGCTGCTCGTCGGGTCGCTCGAGCGCATCGCGTCGGGGGAGAAGATCGGGCTCGACCCGACCGACGAGATCGGACCGACGACCCGGTACGTCGAGCTGTCCGACCGAGAGTCCGAGGTTCTCGCCCTGATCGCTCTCGGCCTCACCAACAGCGAGATCGCCGAGGAGCTGTACTTGTCGGTCGAGACGGTGAAGACGTACGTCAAGCGGTTGTACGCCAAGCTGGGCGTGCACAACCGGGCCCAGGCCGCGTTGGCCGCCTCGACGCACCAGCTGACCCCACGGCAGGTGTCCCGCTGAGGCGGCCATGTCTCGGTACCGCCACGCGTGGTCGACGCGTTTGGCCGCAGCAGGCGGGGAACGGGGCAGAATCTGACCCGTGACGTCTGCGCTTGATCCCGATCAGTCGGTCCGACTGAACCTGCCGGCATCGACCCGGTTCGTCTCGTCGGCCCGGGTCGTCGCCGCGTCGATGGGCGCCGAGGTCGGGCTCGACGTCGACGATCTCGACGATCTCCGGCTCGGCGTCGACGAACTGCTGTCGACGCTGGTGGACGGGGCCGACGCGGCCGCCCGGGTCAGCATCGAGTTCGTCACCGGGCACAACTCGGTCACCGTTCGGGGCGCCCTCGAAGGCTCGGCGCAGGTCGCCGAGCCGGACGAGCTGACCCGCCGCATCCTCGATGCCGTCGCCGATCACTACGAGCTCGACGGCACGACCTTCATGCTCACCAAGTCCTCCGCCACTGCGTGACCGGCCCCGCGTGACCGACCAGGCCCGGCCGGCCGAACCTCCGGTGGCGTCGGAGGAGGACACTCTGTTCGCCGAGTTCGTCCGCACGCGCAGCCGCCGGCTGCGCAACGAGCTCGTCGAACGGCACATGGGCCTCGCCGCCCACGTCGCCCGCCGCTTCGGTCGCCGCGGCCCGAGCGACGACGACTTGCGGCAGGTGGCCTTCCTCGCCCTCGTCAAGGCCGTCGACCGCTTCGAGCCCGATCGCAACGTGGCCTTCTCCACCTTCGCCGGGCGGACGATCGAGGGCGAGATCAAGCGCCACTTCCGCGACAACACCTGGACGGTGTCGGTTCCCCGCTCGGCGAAGGAGATCCACCTCCAGCTGCGGCGGGCGACCGACGAGCTCACCCAGAAGCTCGGCCGCCCACCGACCGTGCGGCAGCTCGCCGAGCGCCTGGGTGTGGAGACCGACGTCGTGATCGAGGGGATCGCCGCCGGCTCGGCGTACTCGACCGCGAGCCTGGATGCCCCGATCACGGTCGAGGGCCCAGCGTCCGAGCTCGGGTCGGACGATCCCGGGTTCGGCCACGTCGCCGACAGCAGCGTCGTCGGCGACCTGATCGGCCGGCTCCCCGAACGGGAGCGGGAGATCGTCCGGCTGCGGTTCTACGACGAGCTCACCCAGGGCGAGATCGCCGACCGCATGGGCATGTCGCAGATGCACGTGTCCCGGCTGCTGCGCCGCAGCTTCGAGCAGATGCGCCGGCAGCTCGACACGCTCTGAGCGTTCCCCGGCCACACCGCATGCTGCCTGCGCAGTGGCTGGCTGCTCGCTCGCTGGCGCTCACTCGCTCGCACGAGACGCCGCACTCACGGGCATCCACTAGCAATGCTGGGGTGACCGCGGCACGTGGCGAGGGTGAGCTCGGTGAGGTCGCCCGGCTGTTCCTGAAGCTCGGTGTGGTGGGCTTCGGTGGGCCCGCCGCCCACGTCGCCCTGATGCGCGAGGAGGTCGTCACCCGCCGCGGCTGGCTCGACGACCGCGAGTTCCTCGACCTGCTGGGGGCGACGAACATCATCCCCGGTCCCAACTCGACCGAGCTGGCGATGCACCTCGGCGCCCAGCGCAGTGGCGGCCGCGGGCTGGTCGTGGCCGGTCTGTGCTTCATCGGGCCGGCCGTCGCGATCGTCTCGGTCATCGCCTGGCTGTACGACCGGTACGGAACCGATCCGGTGGTCGTCGACATGCGCTACGGCGTGCTGCCGGTCGTCATCGCGATCGTCGCCAACGCCCTCTTCGGTCTCGGCCGCACCGCGCTCGACGTCGACGATCATGTGGGTCGTCGGACTGGTGGCGTTCGCAGCGTTCCTCGCCGGTGTCCACGAGCTCGTCGTGCTGGTCGCCGGCGGGACCGTGACCGCGCTGTGGTCGGTGCGCGGCGGGCGGGCTTCGCTCGGCGTGCTCCTCGCCCCGATGTGGCAGGCCGCCGCCGGCCCGGACGGCATCTCGCTGTGGCGGGTGTTCCTGGTGTTCCTCGAGATCGGGAGCCTGCTGTACGGCAGCGGGTACGTGCTGCTCGCCTTCCTCGAGCAGAACTTCGTCGACGAGCTCGGCTGGCTCACCGAGCAGCAGATCCTCGACGCCGTCGCCGTCGGCCAGGTGACACCTGGCCCGCTGTTCTCGACGGCGACGTTCGTCGGCTGGCAGCTCGCCGGTCCGGCGGGCGCCGCCGTCGCCACGGTCGGCATCTTCCTGCCCTCGTTCGTCCTCGTCGCCCTCCTCGCCCGGATCGTTCCGTGGGTGCAGCGCCACCCGCTCGCCCGGGCCGCCCTCGACGGCGTCACCGCCGCCTCGCTCGGTCTGATGGCGGCCGTGCTCGTGGAGCTCGCCGGCACCGCGCTCACCGACGTGCTCACCGTGGCGATCGCGGCCGTCGCCCTGGTCCTGGTCGCCCGCACGCCGGTCGGTTCGGCGTACCTGATCGGAGCCGGGTTGGCGATCGGGTTGCTCCACGCCGCGCTCACCTGAGGGCGAGCGCGGACCGGCAATCAGCTTCGCCACTCGGACCACCGGATGGCACGATGTCCCGATGTCGCATCGCAGCGCCGAGGAGCTGACCGCCGGGCTCGACGAAGTCTCCCGCTCGCCGGTCGGGGTGGGAACGCTGGAGTTGATCGTGCGCCGCCCGGCAGTCGAGCAGCGCGAGGTCGTCGACACCGCCGAGCTCGACCTCGAGGTGGGGCTCGTCGGTGACAACTGGAGCACCCGCAGCCCGGACGGCGGGGCGGATCCGGACCGCCAGCTGACGGTGATGAACGCCCGCGCGGTCGCGCTCGTCGCCGCCGACGCGGACCGCTGGCCGCTCGCCGGCGACCAGCTCTATGTCGACCTCCATCTCGGCGGGGCCGAGCTCCCTCCTGGTACCAGACTCGCCATCGGCGGTACCGCCGTGATCGAGGTGACGGCCCCACCCCACACCGGCTGCGCCAAGTTCTCCGCCCGCTTCGGGGTCGACGCCCTGCGGGTCGTCAACTCGCCCGCCGGACGGGCGCTCAACCTGCGAGGCATCAACGCCCGGGTGGTCACGGCCGGCACGATCCGTCGCGGCGACAAGGTCCAGGTGCCGTAACGTCGACGCCATCCGCCGGTTCGGCAAAGGGGGGTCGAGATGGCGCAGACCACAAACGTCCAGATCACGTTGGAGGAGGACGAGGAGCACACCGAGGCGCACGCCACGATCCGGGTCCGCGACCGCGACTTCGTGGCCGGCGGCCGGGCGCGGCGTAACCCGCGGGACCCGAACGTCCCCGTTGTCGGGGAGGAGCTCGCCGTCGCGAGGGCGCTCTCCGACCTCTCCCACCAGTTGCTCGCCGCCGCCGCCGAGACCATCGAGGGCTTCGTCGGCCACCGGGTGACGCTCGAGGAGTGAGGCGCGCGTGACGGAGCACCGGCTCTACCTGCTCCGACACGCCAAGTCGAGCTGGGACGACCCGCGCCTCGCCGACCATGATCGGCCGCTCGCGCCCCGGGGCGAGCGGGCGGTGCGGGGGCTCCGCACGCACCTGGCGGGGCTCGCCGACGGGCCCGATCTGGTGCTCTGCTCATCGGCGCGCCGCACGACGATGACCCTCGCCGGGATCGCCGCCGCGCTGCCCGCCGGTGTGGACACCCGGATCGAGGACGGGCTGTACACGGCATCCGCGACGCAGCTGCTGGCTCGGCTGCACGATGTCTCCGACGAGGTCGGCGGGCTGATGGTGATCGGCCACAACCCCGGGTTGGAGGAGTTGGCCCACGTCCTCGTCGGGACCGGCGACGACGCCGACCGCGAGAAGATGGCGGCGAAGTTCCCGACCGGCGCGCTCGCCACCCTCGTTGTGATCGGGTCCTGGGCCGGCCTGGCCCCGGCAGCCGCCGAACTCGAGGCGTTCGTCGTCCCGCGGGACCTCTGAGGATTCGCGGTCGGCCGCGGCGGCCGCGGGTGGTTACGGTCCGCGTCCGTGTCGATCGAGATTCGCACGCTGACCGGTGACGAAGCCGTGGCGTTCCGCCGGGCGGTGCGCCACGGTTTCTCCAACCCGGAGACGGTGGACGACGAGGACTGGGCGCGCACGCGTCTGGCCCCGCTCGACCGGGCCTACGCCGCGTTCGACGGGCAGGCGATGGTCGCCACGCTGCGGTCGTTCCCGACCGATCTCACTGTCCCCGGCGGGGGCAGCATCCCCGCCGGGGCGTTGACGGCGGTGACGTGCCACGCCACGCACCGGCGGCAGGGGCTCCTCACCCGGATGATCACCGCCGATCTCACCGACAGCGCGAGGCGCGGTGAGGCGGCCGAGGTGCTGATCGCCTCGGAGTACCCGATCTACGGCCGCTTCGGGTACGGCCCGGCCACCGACTCGGTCCGCTGGGAGGTCGACACCACGGCGACCGGCTTCGTCCACCCCGGCACCGGAACCGTCGAGTTCGTCGACAACGACACGTTCCGCAAGGAGGCGCCCGCCATCTTCGAGCGCGTCCGCGAGCACCGTCCGGGGATGATCGCCCGCGGCGAACTGGTCTGGGATCAGCTGGCCGACCTCTCCCGCCCGCCCGAGGAGAAGCCGTGGCGGGGGTTCCGGCTGCTGGCGCGGGATGACGACGGAGTCGCCCAGGGGTGGGCGAGCTACACCGTCGTCAACGACTGGACCGACCTGCGACCGGGGTCCACCGTCGAGGTCGCCGACCTCTGCGCCGCCACGCCGGCGGCGGAGGCCCGGCTGTGGAGGTTCCTTGCCGAGATCGACCTCACCACCACCGTCAAGGCCCGGGATCGGCCCGTCGACGATCGGCTGCCGTGGCTGCTCGACAACGCCCGGGCGGCCCGAGCGATGGCGCGGACCGACTTCTTGTGGGTGCGCCTGCTCGACGTCGCGGCGAGCCTGAGCGCTCGCTCGTACGCGGCGTCGGGCCGGGTCGTGCTCGAGGTCGTCGACGCGCTGGGACTGGCCGGCGGCCGGTTCGTCCTCGACGGCTCACCGGAAGGTGCCGTGTGTGCTCCCACCGGCGAGCCGGCCGACCTCACTGTGCCGGTCCGCACCCTCGGCGCGGCGTACCTCGGCGGAGCCCGGCTGGCGACACTCCACGCCGCCGGCTGGCTCGACGAGCACACGCCGGGTGCGGTCGCCACGGCCGACGCGATGTTCGCCGGCCGCGTCGCCCCGTGGTGCAACACCTGGTTCTGACGACCGACGGCAACTGGGCGCGGACGGTCTCGATCGGGTTTCTGGGCGCGGACAGTCTCGGATTCGGGACTGAGCGCGCCCAGATGACTCGTTGAGACGCTCCGCGCCCAGATGACGCCTGCCGTCGCGTGAACACGTGCTGGCCGCCCACAGCAGCGGTCAGCCGGCCGTCGCCCGCCACTCCTCGACGCGCCGCTGCACCATCCGCGCCCCCATGACGGCGGCCCGCTCGGCGGCGGCTTCCGCGGCTTGCGCCGCGGCCCGGCGCTCGCCGGCGGCTCCCAGCCACCGCGCCCGCTCGAGGTGCAGCAGCGGGACCCACAGCTCCTCGCCGGTGGCGGCGGCAGTCGCCAGACCCTGGTCGAGCCGGGCGAGGCCGTCGACCTGCTCGCCCAGCTGGCACGACCGCGAGCCGAGCAGATAGGCGAAGTACGGGACCGTCTGGCGTGTCGTGGCGCCGTCGATCGCTTCGGCCATCATCGCCAGCCCGGTCCGCTCGCCGTCGGCGGCGATCGCCCACCCGAGCAGCACCTGGGCCCAGACGAGCCAGAAGTCGCTCGCCTGGTCCATCGCCAGCGCCCACGCCGGCTCGACGGTCCGGCGGACCACGTCCGCGCGGTCATCGAGCTGATCGACGATCGCGGTGGTCATGGTGACGAGACAGCGGCCGTAGACGTCCTCGTCCGGGACCGAGTCGCGGGCGCGCTCGACGAAGCGGGCCGACTCGGCCCTCCGATCGGCGAAGCAGGACACGAGCCCGAGCACCGCCCAGAGCGCGCCCACCGGGCGGGCGGCCAGCAGGCCGGGCTCGTCGGCGCGGTCCCAGTACTCCGCGGCCTGCTCCAGGCGGTCGACCCCGGCGTCGAGCACACCTCGCCACACCAGCGTGGCGCCGAGGAACTGCCGGGCGTACGCGCTCCAGAGCTCCTCACCGGCCTCCTCGACGGAGCTGACGGCGGCGACGGCGACGTCGGTCGCGCCGGCAAAGTCGCCCAGCGCCTGACGGTTGCTGATGTCGATCATGTCGAGGAGGGTCCGGCGACCGATGTCGTCGCCGGCGGCGCCGCTCGCCCGGGCCGCGCTGACGGCGTCGAGCAGCTCCGCCGAGCCGTGGTCCGTGGCCTGGAGCCCGACGGCCAGATGGGTGAGCGCCCGCCGGCGGGTGTCGCCGCCGTCGGGCACGCGGTCGGCCGGGAGGTCGTCGAGCAGCCGCAGTGCCCGCCGCGCGTGCTGCTGAGCCTCGCGGTGGCGGGCGCGGCGGATCGCGTTCGCACTGGCCCGTCGCCACTCGACCGCGGCGTCGAACGTGCGCCCGGCCGCTTCGAGGTGATAGGCGAGCCGCTCCGGTTCCCGGCGGGTGAGCTCACTCGGAAGCCCGTCGGCGATGCGCCCGTGCAGTGCGGCGCGTTCGGAGTGGAGCAGCGACTCGTAGGCGGCGTCGGCGATCAAGGCGTGGGTGAAGCGGTACTGCCCGGCGCCCTCGTCGACGACGACTCCGGCCCGGATGGCCTCAGCGAGGTCCTCGTCGCGCTCCGGGCGGTCGGGGTCGACGAGGGAGAGGTCGTCGACGCTGAAGGACTCACCGAGCACCGCGCACCGCTGGACGAACGGTCGGGCCCGGCCGAGCTGGTCGAGCCCCGACATGAGTGAGTCGTACAGCGTCGTCGGCACGGGACCCGGACCGGCCGGCGACGACCCGTCCACGACGGCGCGGGTGAGGGCCCGGACGAAGAGCGGGATCCCGCCCGACCGGTCGGCGATCTCGTTGAGGGTGGCGAGGCGCACGCGGCCGGGGCCGGCGAGCTCGGCGGCGAGTCGCCGGGCCGACGCCCGGTCGAGCGGGCCGAGCGCGATGCGCGGTACCAGCTCACCGCCGAGCTCGAGCGGGTCCGGGCTCCGGCTCGTGAGCAGGACCAGCCCGGCGGGCAGCCGCTGCGGGAGCTCGCCGAGGAGCTCGAGCGTCGAGGGGTCGGCGGCATGCACGTCCTCGACGACGAGCACCGGAAGGGACGGTGTCGCCCAGTGTTCGGCCAGGCCGTCGATGACGGCTCGCGTGGACGGCTCGCCGTCGGCGTCGAACCGATCGGGGAGCACAGCGCGGAATGGGTGGAGCGGCGTCACGCTCTGGCGCGGGTCGCAGTGCAGCCGCACAACGCCCCACGTGCTGTCGAGGCCGGCGACGAAGGCGTCGACGATCGCCGACTTCCCGATGCCCGCCGGCCCGGTGATGGCGACCGAGTACAGACGCTCACCGGTCCGGCCGGCGATGTCCGCCAGCTCGCGTTGCACGGCCTCGCGACCGATCAATTCGCGGGCGCCGCCGGACGGGGTCGCCAGCCCGATCACGCTCGCCGCGCCGGTGATCCTCACCCCGCTGCGCGGCGCGCCGAGCTCGAACCGGTCACCGACGGCGTCGGCAGTAACGGCGCCGACGAGCACCTCGCCGGGCTCCCCGGCGAGCGCCAGTCGCTCGGCCGCGCGCAGCGGTTCGCCCGTGATGCGGATGAGTTCCGTGGCGCGGCCGTCCACGTCCGCCGGGCTCTCCACGACAACGACGCCAGTGTCGACGCCGATCCGGACCTCGACCCGCCCGCCGGCGGCGCGGGCGATCTGGCCCACCCCGAGCGCGGCGAGCACGGCGCGCTCGACGGAGCGCTCCGTCGACGGGTAGCCGAAGCACGCCGAGATCGTGTCGCCGTGCTGGTCGAGCACGACCCCGCCGCCGTCACGGAGGCGGGCGCGGGCGGCCCGGTGCAGCGGATCGGTGATCGTCAGCTCCTCCTCGGGGTCCAGGGGAGCGTCACCGGTCCGGACCTTCACCTCGGCGGCGACGACCGAGACGATCCGTCGCTGCCGCTCGGGGTGCTGCGGCGCCGGAGGGGCGGTGACCTCGAGCTCGTGGCGGAGGATCTTCCCCTCCAGGTCACGGATGGCCGGCCCGGGGTCGAGCCCGAGCTCGTCGGCGAGTCGCCGCCGGAGCGCCTGGTAGGTGGTCAGGGCGTCCGCCTGCCGGCCGGCGCGGTACTGGGCGGTCATCAGCTGGGCGGCGAAGTCCTCGTCGAACGGATAGGCCTCGACGGCCTGCTCGAGCTCGGGCATCACGCGTCGCGGATCGATACGGACTTCGCGCTCGAACAGCTCGTGCTGCGCCTTCAACCGCAGCTCATCGAGGTGAACGGCGCTCGGCACGATGGCGGGGCTCTCCCTGAGGTCGGCGAAGGCGTCGCCGCGCCACAGACCGAGCGCGCTGCGTAGGTCGGCGATCGCGCTCGCATCGTCGCGCTGCGCCCACGCCTCACGCACGGCACGGTCGAAGAGGTCGGCGTCCACGGTGAGCGACCCGTGGTCGAGGACGTACCCGGCAGCCTCGCTGCGGATCGCGTCGCCTTTCGCGGCGAGGGCGCGCCGGAGACGCGTGATGTAGACCTGGACGGTCTTGCGCGGGCGGTCCTGGGGCCCCTCCGGCCAGAGCCCGTCGATCAGCTCGTCGACGGTGACGACCCGGCCCCGCCAGGCGGCGAGCAGGCCCAGCACGAGGCGCTGCTTGGGTCCGCCAAGGGCGACGCGCTGCGCTCCCGAGAGGACCTCCAACGGGCCGAGCACGCCCACCTGCACCCTGTGGACCGTATCGCCACCGCGGCGCGCGGTCCTGGTCACGTCGCGGCCCGCTGCACCCGTCGTCGGCGCGGCCAGGGGCCGCCGACGGACCGAGATGTCCCCGCACCTCGCCGGTCATCGACGACCCCCTTTCGCGTTCCCTCCCGCGCCTTGCTGGCGAGTGTGCCGACCCCTGGCTGCAGTCTGGCTGCAGCCGGCAGGATCAGACGGCGCCGACGAGTGACTCGAGCACCTGGTGCACGTCGGGCAGCAACGGCGCGCAGGTGCGGTGGAGGTCGGCGTACCCGTGGACCGTCGACCAGAACGCCACGGCCAGCGGGTAGGCGTCCGTGCCCTGGAGACGGCCGGCGTCGAGGCAGCGCTGGACGGCGTCGATCAGCGCCTGGAAGGCCGGCGCTCCGGCCGCTTGGCACCGGGCGACGAGGTCGTCTCGATCGGGCGCCAGCGGGAGGCCGCCGAACAGGACCCGGTAGTGCCCGGGGTGGGCGAGAGCGAACCCCACGTAGGCCTCGCCGCGGGCCACGAGGGCGTCGACCGGGTCGCCGCCCGGATCGGCGTCCTCGATGGTCCGGTGGAACTCGGCGAACCGCTCCTCGACGATGGTCACCATCAGCTCGTCCCGGTCGGCGAAGTGCAGGTAGATCGCGGTCGGGGCGACGCCGACCTCGGCCGCGACGCCCCGGAGCGTCACCGCGTCCGGATCGCCGGTGCGGTCGAGCAGCACGGTGGCGGCCTGGACCAGCTCGTCGCGCAGCCGCGCCCCACCTCCACGCGGGCTGCGCGGCCGTCGCCTGGGCGGGGCGGCGGTGCCGACGTCTGTGACGGCTGTCCTGTCGCTCATCGTTCGAATCCCTTGACACCTCAGCTTACTAACTGAACAATGTTCATGTACAGCGTTCAGTCAACGTCGAAGCGGAGCGTCTCCCATGAGCGAAACGGTCGAGAACACCTACCTCGAGGGCAACTTCGCCCCGGTCCGGGAGGAGGTCGCCGCCTTCGACCTGGCGGTCACCGGCGCGGTGCCCACGGAGCTGTCCGGGCGCTACCTGCGCAACGGCCCGAACCCGATCGGCCCGGTGGATCCGCGCACCCACCATTGGTTCCTCGGCACCGGCATGGTCCACGGCGTCCGGCTCCGCGACGGCACGGCTGAGTGGTACCGCAACCGGTACGTGCGCGGCGACGAGGTCGCCGAGGTCCAGGGACTCCCGAAGCTGCCGGGCCCGCGCCATCCGATGTTCGGCGGCGCCGCCCCGAACACCAACGTGATCGGCCACGCCGGTACGACGTGGGCGATCGTCGAGTCCGGCGGGCTCCCCGTCGAGATGAACGACGAGCTGGAATCGCTCCGCTACGTCGACTTCGACGGGGCGTGGCCGGGCTCGTTCTCCGCCCACCCGAAGCTCGATCCGCTCACCGGCGAGCTGCACCTGATCGGGTACTACTGGGAGTGGGACCACGTGAAGTACGTGGTGGTGCGCCCGGACGGCTCGATCCGCAAGGTCGTGGAGATCCCGGTGCCGGGCAAGATCATGGTCCACGACGTCGCCATCACCGACTCGAGCATCGTGATCTTCGACCTCCCGGTGACGTTCCAGCTCGAGGCGCTCGGCGAGGGCTACGGGTTCCCGTACCGCTGGGATCCCGACCACGAACCCCGCGTCGGCGTGCTCCCTCGTGAGGGCGGCGCCGACGACGTTCAGTGGGCCGACGTCGAGCCGTGCTACGTGTACCACCCGCTGAACGCCTACGACCTCCCCGACGGGCGGATCGTGGTGGACGTCGCCCGCCACCCGAAGATGTTCGCCACGGACTTCAACGGGCCCGACGAGGGCGACCCGACGCTGGACCGGTGGACGATCGACGCCGCCGCCGGCAAGGTCGTCGAGGAACGACTCGACGATCGCGGGCAGGAGTTCCCGCGGATCGACGAGCGGCTCGTCGGCAAGCCCCACCGCTACGGCTACTGCGCGACGTTCGAGTCCGGACCTCCGCTCAGCCACGGTCCGCTCGTCAAGCACGACCTCGACCGCGGGACGACGACCGCCCATGACTTCGGCGCCGGTCGTGCCGCGGGTGAAGGGGTGTTCGTGCCCCGCTCGGAGGCCGCCGCCGAGGACGACGGATGGGTCATGTCGATGGTCTACGACGCCGCCTCCGACCGCAGCGACCTCGTCATCCTCGACGCCCAGGACTTCGCCGGCGAGCCTGTGGCGACGGTTCACCTGCCCCAGCGCGTCCCGTTCGGGTTCCACGGCAACTGGATCCCCGACGCCTGACGGCGCGGGGTCAGCGCCGGGCGAAGCCCCCGACCACCCGGTTGGTGACGCGCACGGACACACCGGCCTCGCGGTTGCGGTCGAGAGCGGCGCGCACGCCGGGGCCGGGATCGCCATAGACCTCGATGGCGGAGTTCTCGACGACGTCGGCGACCTCGGCGAGGCGGGGAGCGACCACCTGGAGGTGGTGATCCGCCGACTCGCCGTCCGGGTGGACCTGGACGAGTGACACTTCGGTGCCGTCCTCGCTCGAGTACGTGAAGTGGCCGAGCAGCCGGGGCTCGTTGCGCTCGACGAAGCCGAGGTAGTCCGTGTGGATCTGGGCGAACTGCGCCTGACGGCCTGGCTTGATGCGATGGGTGGTGATGAAGACGAACGGTGCGATCATGGTCATGCACCTCACTTTGGACATCGCGTCGATATTTGTCAACGCTCTGTCGAGTTTTGTCGACGTGACGTTGATTACTGGTAGCGTCGCCCTGTGGCCGCCGAAGCATCCTCGAGATCTCCGCGCCGCTCGGCCGGCCCGCGCAAGGGTGAGCGACGGCAGCAGGCGATTCTCGATGCCGCCGAGCAGCTGCTCGCCACGACGCCGTTCTCCCACCTCACGATGGACGACATCGCCAGCCGGGCCGGACTGTCCCGCTCGGCGCTGTACTTCTACTTCGCCTCCAAAGAGGAGGTGCTCACCGGCCTGCACCGGCGCATCTACGACGAGATGGTCAGGACGATGGACCCCCTCGCCGTCGAAGGGGTGCCCGTCGCCGAGGCCATGAGCGAGGCGATCGAGCGGGTGGCCGACAACTGGCGCGCCCACAGCGACGCCCTGCGGACGTTCCACGAGACCGCGATGGCCTCACCGGCCTTCGAGGACGTGTGGCGCCGGCGCCTCGAGCAACACGTCACCGCGCTCACGGCGATCGTCGAAGCCGAGCGGGCGGCCGGCCGGGCCGAGCCGGGGCCGCCACCGGCTCGGGCCATCGCGTCGGCTTGGTTCTGGATGCTCGAGAACGAGTTCTACAAGCTGTTCCGGCGCCAGCACTCTCGCCGCGAGGAGCGCGAGCTCGTCGAGACCATGAACGTGCTCTGGCAACGGATGATCGGCGCCCGCTGATCGCACCGTCCGCGGGCTCGCTACTTGGGCATCGAGTCTTCATGAGGCGGATGACGAACTCGGCTCGAACAGGGCCTGGATCGTCCGGAGGTCGGTCCGCAGCGCCCGCCACCGCGACGTTCCGAGTGCGTCGATGATCCGGTCTTCCATCTCTGGGACCAGGCCCAACACGATCGCGACCACCTCTCTGCCGAGGTCGGTCAGCTCCACCAGTTTGGCGCGTCGGTCCTCGGGGTTCGGCCCCCGTCGTAGGTAGCCGTGTGCTTCGAGGTAGTGGACGAGTTCGGCCATTGCCTGCTTGGTCATTCCGGCGCGTTCGGCCAGGGCGCTCACGGTGGTGCCGCCCTCGTCGAGGTGTTGAAAGACCGCGCCATGGGCCGTCCGGATCACGCCGTGTCCTCGTTCGGCGAGGCGGAGCGGGACCACTCGTTCGATGACGAGGTATGCGTCACGCAGCAGCACCGCCGTGTTGCTGTCGGGAGCAACTTGGCTGGGTGTCTCGCCCGCTCGGCGCCTCAATTCCCTTGCCAATCGACAGGCCTCCTGTCTATCCTTCGATAACGACATGCTACCTGTCCATGACCGGGACCTATCTGTTCAAGAGGAACGCCGACCGTGACCGCCAGCACCACAGACCAATCACCAGCCGCGGCCGCGACCCGGGAACTCCTCGGGGTCGTGCAGGTCACGATCCCGGTCACCGACCTGGCCCGCAGCGCCGCCTGGTACCGCGACCTTCTCGACCTGACCTACGTCCGCGAGTTCACCAGCGACCACGGGGTGACCGGCTGCGCCCTCGCCGACTGGGAGGCCCGCTACCTCATCGCGTTGCGGCTCCGCTCCACCACGGCGGGCGACGCCGACCTGCGAGGCGAACACCCAGTCATCCTCGAAGCCACCGACGGCGCCGCGGCCCAGCGCCTACGAAACCGCGCCCATGCTCGAGGTATCCAGTCCACCAGCGGCACCCACATGGACGCAACCTGGCTCGAATTCGTCGACCCCGATGGCATCGCCGTCCGAGTCGTCCACTCCGCTACCGGACCCACGACATTCATCGGCGTCGACTTCACCTCAGATGGAGCAGCGACCTTCTACGACACCCCTCGACTCAGGTTGTGAGTAGCTAGCCGGCGATGGCCCTGCCCCGCGCCAGCCGCGTGGCGGCGAGGCGACCGGGAACGAGCCACTCCGTAACCGCGGCGACCGTACGATCCCGGATCACGGTCACCGAGGTGCGGCGGACCAACGTCGCGCGTCGTGCGGTGTCGAGGTGGTCGCCGGCGTCGTCGGCTCGCACGACCACGACGTCGATCAGCTCTCGACGCGCGTCGACGCGGGCGGCCGCCAGCAGCCGGTCGAGCGACGCGTCGGCGAGCAGGAGACGATCGGCGATCATCCCCGGCAGGCGATCGGCGACGACCAGCGCCTCAGCGAGCACGTAGGGGATCCGGCTGCGGGCGCCGGACTGGACGACCCGCCGGGCGATCACCCGCTCCAGCGGCGTGAGCCCGAGCAGCTCCTCGTCGGCGTGCCACCAGGTACCCGCCGCGGCGAGCAGGGTGCTGAGGCGCGCCGGACCGGCCTGACGCACCCGCCGGGCGACGATGGGCTCGCCGGTGCAGGCCGAGAGGGTGGTCATGACGGGCTCGTCGGCGGTCAGCACCATCCGATCGAGCGGGTCGATGTACTGCGGCGCCACGCCCGTCGTGGTGCCGGGTCCGGTGGGGCTGATGTCGGCGAACGGCTCGATGTACATGAAGCGAGTCTGAGCGCGACCCGCCGTGGGCACCGTGCGCGTGGACACGCCGGTTGCGTGCTGCCGCGCACACAACGGCGGGTGGTCAGTCCCGGCGGTCGGCGCGGCGTTCCTTGCGCCGCCGGTGGCGCCGGAGCACGCCGAGCCCGAACCACACCAGCGCCCCCACGAGCGCGGCGACGAGCGTGAGGAGCCAGACCGGCCACGTGAAGTCCCAGGCGAGGAACTCCACGGTCACGTCGTCGGTGTTCTGGGCCATGAACACCGCCAGCACTCCCACGCCGCCCAGGGTTGCGATCGCGCCGGCGCCGAACCGGCGCCGCTCCTCCTGCTGCGGTGCGGGCACGCTTTCCATCGTCATCGGTGCACCCCCTTGGACGGCCGGCACGTCAACCTAGACGACCGGACGGGTGCAACGGAGGGATCCGGCCTCAGAGGAAGACTGTCCGTGGCGCCCCCGGGCTCGCATCGGCGGTGCGGTGCTCTCAGGCGGATCGCAACGATGTCGTCGTCGACAGCCGTCGGCCGCACAGTCGATCGACGGTGCGGACCGTGACGACAGCCACGAGCGCGATGGCGGCGAACACCAGAGTCGAGGTGGTCACGAGCAGTCCCCACCTGAGCGACGACAGCCCGTCGGTGTTGCCGATCTCCTCGCCGGCAACGCCGACAGCCGGCGGACACAGGAAGGCCGAACCGGCGCCGACTGGCACCCATCGCCACCAACGTGTCGTAAAGGCGGCCACGATGGCCCCGGGGATCATCGCAACGGCGTAGATGAGCGGGATGAAGATGCTGCCACTCACCGTGAACTCGCCGGCGTGATCGGCCGACACGGTGACCGCCCGCATCAGGATCCGGGCGATCAGGCCGACGGTCACGCCGCCCACCATCGCCCCGATGAGACCAACACCAACCGTCCTGAGTGCCCGCACGGCCGTGAAGATAGGGACGCAGCGTCAGGGTGACAACGTCGGTGTCGCCACTCGTGCGCGAACGTTCCCTCCGGACGGGTGACGTGGTGGGAGACTCGTTCATCGCCGCCGCCGACGTCGACCGGGTGCAGCACTTCGACAACTGGTACGCGGCGATGGCGACGTCACCTCGCCGAGACGCGATCGTGCAGCGCCACCTCGGGCTACCCCCGGAGATGCTCTCCGGCAGCCTGCTGCCGTGGGAAGGCATTGCCGAAGTCGTCGAGCTGCTGGGCCTGCCGGCGTCCGCGTCGCTCGTCGACTTGGCCTGTGGTCGGGGCGGCTACGGGCTCGAAGTGGCCGCCCGCACCGGCGCCTCGCTCATCGGGATCGACATCTCCGGCGAGGCGATCCGTCAGGCCAGCCGATTGGCCGACGCGCTGGGGCGCGACGCTCGCTTCGTCGTCGCAGACATCGCCGTCACCGGTCTACCCACCGCGTCCGTCGACGGCGTGATGTGCATCGACGCCATCCACATCGTCGCCGAGCCGGCGGACGTGTTCGCCGAGCTCCGCCGGGTGCTCCGGCCGGGCGGCCGTGCCGTGGTCAGCAATTGGGAGGCGCGGGACCGAGACGACGACGCCCTGCCGGAATGGGCCCGCCGAGTCGACTGCGCCGCCTGGTTCGCCGCAGCAGGGTTCACCGACACCGCCGTGGTCGAACGGCCGGCGTGGGAGCAGATCGAACGGGCGCTGTTCGCCGAAGCGGCCGTCCTCGATCCGGCCGGAGATGAGGCGCTCGCGTCGCTCCGTGACGAGGCGATCGAGGAACTGCCGCACCTCGCGCTCACGCGACGCGTGCTCGCATCGGCCACCGCGCCGCCGCACCACCCACCTGGATAGTGACCCGCTGGCCGAGAGCTTCGTGACTCCGATCGCCGCCGTTGCGCCGTACTGTTGCGCATGGCGGCTCGGCCGGAGACGGTGACTGTACCGGCCGTTTCTCGCAGGTGCGACAACACCTTCTGTTGAGGCGGATCGAACGAAGATGGCGTACTGGTCGGTGCTCGACAGGTCCGACGTGACGAGTCCGGCGTACCGCTCGCGATGGTTTCCGGCAGGGCGCCGAAGTGGCTAGGTCCAAGTCGTCGTCGTCGGCGGCGTGGACTGCAGATGGCGGACGATGGTCTCCAGTCGCGGCCGCTCGCGAGCTGAGCGAAGGCGGTCGAGGTCAGGGTCGTTGTCGACCCAGACCCGTGTGAGTTGCGCGAGATTCGGACGACGGACGAGTCCACGCAGGAGGTTGAACGCTTCCGCCACGTCTCCCTCGATGGCCTTGGCGCACCCGAGGTTGTAGTCGACCTGCCAACTGAGACCGCGTGCCTGGTAGGTCATGGCCTTGTCGACTTGCCCGATGGCCTCTTCGATGTACTGCTGAGTGCACGTGCCGTCGTGGGGCATCTTCTTCAAGCCAGCGCGCGCTCGCACCAGTAGGGCCGGCCGAGCCGACTCGTTCACGGCGTGGAGCACGTCGCGACGAATGCCCGTGTCCGTCGCGCGTGACCGGAACTTCAAGAGAAGTGGCAGCCAGTAGCCCCGTTCGCTGCGGCGGAACGCCTGGTGGACGAGATTGTGCTTGGTGAGCGCGGCGGCGTTGCTCCGCAACAACATGTCGCCGGTCAGCGCGAGGGGCGTGACGGCCGTCGAGTTCTGCGGGCACGTCTTCAGACCATCGAGCAAGTGGCAACTACGGCTCGTGTCCATACCGATCTCGGACACGGCAGCCTTGAACGCATCGTCCAGCTCGTCGCGGAGGTGCTCCGCGTCGATCCACGACTTGGCATTCCGGGCGGCCAACAGGCTGAACGAGATGGCGCTCCGGTAGCGGGCAACGGGATATCGCGGGAAGAGGGCCACGGCCCGCAGATACATCGAGAGCGCCTCGGCGTGGCGCCGCTCGAGATCGTACGAATGCCCGAGCATCCCGAGAAGGAGGCCGCTCGCCGGCGCCGTCCGCACCGCTTTCTCGAGCTTGGCGGTGGATTCTGGGCTGAGATCTTTGGCGTCGGAGTATTCGCACATCGCCGCCGCAGTGCCCTCGTCCCATCGGGCCCATGCCGGCGTACGCGAACCCTGACTGATCACCCAAGCCGCTACCCGGTAGCCCGCCTCTCTCAAAGCGCTCGAGTCCGACGGATTCAGCACATTGATGGTGTGCTGACCACGTCCGGTGCGGGCGTCCTTGATGATGACAGTCACGTCGAGTGCGGTGGCGCCTGTCGGCTTGGCGGTCGGGATGTCGGAGAAGAGTGCTTCGACGGTGTAGCCGGTCTTGGGGAACAACACACCGACGAGTTTGAGCAGCGCGGCGAGTATCTTCCCGGTCGGATCGCCCGCTGCCTCTGCCAAGTCGGTCACCGGCTGTAGGGACTCAGCACCGGGAACTGCACCGGGTTCCGGGATGTTTCGGATGATGTAGCCACGCAGTTGGCCCAGCCGGTTGAGTCGCTTCTCGTCGACGTGGTCCCCGTTCCCCGGGGCCGCCTCGCGGACGGACACTGGTCCGACCTCGGTCTTTCCGCGAAGGATCTCGAGCCACCGATAACCGAGGATGACGACGCCCGCGAGGGCCACCCAGATGACGACGTCGATAGCCGCCGGCACCGAGTCGTCACCGAGCCCGGGGACCCCGCCGACCAGTGCGGCCCCTCCGCCCGTAAGGAGATTGACCGGTGTGCCGTGCTCGTCGGCGCCGCCGAAGGCCAGCACCGCATCGTGCTCGATCTTCGCTCGTGCCGCAGGCTCGACCTCACCGAGGTCGTCACGTAGCTCCGCTAGCGCCCACGCCGCCTGCTCTCGCAGTTCGCGGTATCGACGCGGCACGCCGATCGCCCGGGCATCGGCGTCGGTGGTGTCGTCAGCGCCCATGCAGCGCTCGAGCATCGTCGCCCTGGTCGAGTCAGGAGCCGGATGGTCTGGCGCCGGTGTGAACGGACGGGATACTTCGATGGTCTCGCCGTCTGCAACGCTGCAGAACCGGTCGATCCGCTGCTGCACTTCTGCGCTGCGCGTTCCGGCGGCGGTGGCGTCGGAGTGCTGATGCAACTGGGCGAGCTCGACATCCAGCGTGGTCGCGTCGGCGCGCGCCTGTACGGCGAGATCCTGAAGCGCCTCGAATCGCCCGAGCTTCATCGTGAGCGCCACGACCGTCACCGCAGTCGCGACCGCGGCGAGCCGAAGTGCTGTCCGGCTGAACTCGTGGGCGATAGCGACGAGCGTGCCGATCATCAACAGAACGACGACGATGATCGCCGTTCGGAAGTGGTCAGGCTCGTACAACCAAGGAATCTCGACGAGCAGGATGGCCAGGACGCCGCCGATCACAAGCCCTGCAACAACGGCAGTCGCTCCGAGCCAGTAGAGCGTGACCACGCCGATCGCCCCGACCAGTGCGACGCCGACGATCAATCGCAGCCACCACCAGTCGGTGGCGAGGAACCCGAGCATCGCGCCACCGAGCGCAGCGGCGAAAATAGCAATGTGCCGATGTTCGGACTTGACCAGTGATGCGATCGCGAAACCGAGGACCGCGATGGCGAGACCGAGGAGGACGGCGATCCGTGAAAGGCCGTGCTCGCCCATGACCGGCGTGGACGGAACCTGCAGGAGGAACGCCGCAGCGACCACCGACATCGTCACTGCACCGAGGCACAGTAGGGCCCGTGTGACTTCGCCGTGGCATCGCCAGAGCGTCACTCGCCTCGCGCGCAGTTCCGGGGGTTCCACCACCGGGATAGAGGACCGGATCTCGCGTCAGATACACGCCGTTGTGTCCGCATCGCATCACCATCCCGGCGCCGACTGGCGTGGTCGACGAGACATCACGACCGGCTCGATGCGGCCACGCTCAAGCGCTCAAGTCCGCCATCTCGCCGCCCCGATCGAACTTGTCCACACGGACCGGTGGCGTCGCTCGCCTCGAAGCTCGAAGACGCGCCAGCGCTCGGGGAACCCCCGCAGTCGCTTCCGGCCGCGGTCGACGAATCGGAGTCCGGGCATCGAACCGACGAGCTGACGGACCACATCGGACACCAATGTCTCGCCGCCAGCAGCCTTGGCTGCGATCCTCGCAGCTGCGTGTACCGCTTCGCCCACAGGGTCGTCCCGCTCGTCGACGACCTCGCCGGTGTTCACACCGATTCGGACCTGGGGGAGTGTGCCGGCAAGCGCTTGCTGTACCGCCACCGCGAACGAGACGGCCTGACGTGGCGCCGGGAAGACCACCATCATCCCGTCACCCAGCGACTTGACCAATCGTCCCCCGTGCGGCTCGACCTGGGCGCCGACCGCATCAAGAACCGCGTCGATGACGGCCGTTCCTTCCGCGTCTCCTCGCTCGACCAGAAGCTCTGTCGACCGTTCGACATCGACGAACACCACGGTGACCAGTCGAGCACTGGCACCGAAGGTGGGGCTGTTGCGATCGGGCGCATCGGCGAACCGGGGCTTCGGGAGATCCGGCTCGTGCGGGTGTCCGGCTTCGACCGTCTCAGTCAAGTCTCCCACCGCCGAGGAGGAGTTCTGGTGATGGGTGGGCTTCGGTTCGTCGACGGTTCCGGAGGGAGGTGACGTTCGGCCGTTCAGGACAGGTCGAAGTGCGAAGAACCACTCCGCGTCGGTCACTCGTCGAGAGGAGATGCGCCTCGTGCTCGCGTTGTCGCCCTTGTGCACGTGGTTTGGTCGGAGGTTTGTGTCGTCCGCACTCACTCCCTACAGAGCAGGGTGAGTGGAGTTCCGTACGAGGCGCGAACGTGTACATCGTCACCTCCTTCGGAGCCTCGCGGACAGCCCGCTCGTCGCCTGCCGCGGGAACGGCGGCGGGCCTACGTCTGATCGGGCAGGTCGACCATGATGCGCTTGCCGCAGCCGGCGTCCACCGCGTCGCGTGACATCGCGAGGAGTTTCTTCTTCGCATCGGGCACGGGCACGCCGAGAGCCGACGCCACCACGGCGATCTGGGCGGCGACCAGGGGAGCGGCGAAGGACGTGCCCGACCACGTCGCGTAGTTGATCTCGTCGTCGTCCCAGACCTCGGCGTGACCGTCCGGATCGTTGTCGGGGTTCTCGTCGCCCTGCACGTACACACCGCGCAGCTTCTCGCCGATCGCGGAGGCGTCCACCCAGCTGCCGTAGTTGCTGTGGTCCCACCGGCGCCCGTCACGGTCGAGGGCTCCGACGGCGAGCACATCCTCCCAGGCCGCGGGATACATCGGATCGGGGCTGGCGCTGTTTCCAGCGGCGGCGACGACGACGACCTTCTTCGCCAGTGCTCGCTTCACAGCCTGTCGCAAGCGGTATGGCCCGCTGTAGGTCGGTTCTCCGCGCTCGTTCGTCCCATCGGGGAGGGTGTAGGCGCACCACGACAGGTTGATGATGTCAGCCCACTGAGCGGCCTGCTCGATGCCGCGGGCGACCTCGGACTCGGTCTCGAATCCCATTGGCGAGCACGCCTTGATCGACCTGATGTCGGCACCAGGCGCCACCTGGCGGATGAGGCTGGCGATGAACGTCCCGTGACCGGCGGCCCAAGCCAGCTTCGGTTTCGGACTTCGTGTGCGCCGATCGAACAGCGGGTCGAACTGGTCGGTGCCCCGCGGTACGGGATGCTCCGTCCACACGTCACGTGCGCCGGGCTGATCGGCGATCCCGGTGTCGACCACGGCGATCTTCACACCGCGGCCCACATCGCTGTCTTGCGGAGCGGGCGGCACCGGCGCACCGTGCTCGGGGTCGGTCGCAGGCTGGACCCGTTGCTGGGCGATGAAGATGTAGTCCAGGGAGAGCTTGTCGGGAAGGGTTTCTAACGCGGCCCGAGCGGGGAACCCATCACCAGTCGTCCCTTCAAAGAAGATCTTTCCGGGGGCATCCCTTTCGTATGGACGCAGGCTGCGCAAGTCGCCCTCGACGCTCGCGAGGTCCGCTCCATCCCGCAGGTTCACTGCGTCCTTCGAGATGAGGACCTGATCCTCAGCGTCTGGGTCGACCCAGAGGTTTGTGTGCAGCGAATCGAAGAACAGCTTCCGCCGTTTGTCGTGCCATCCGGCCATGTGACCTCCCTCAACTCTGCGGGCCTGCGCCCAGCAGCGGCTCACAGCGAGTAAGTGCCGGCCCCCGCCGACGCCTAGGCTGCCAGGTCGACAGGGCTGATGCACGGGAATCCTCGGTGATACAAGAACTGCCCGTTGCCGGTGCGGTCGCCGCACGACCGGATGTGACGCTCGAGCCGCGAGCGGTCGCGGCCTTCGTGCGGGCGCGGTTGGCGGAGACGCCGAATCGAGAACGCGCCGCTCGTGCCGATCTGCACCGTCAGGCGGCGCTCGCCGCGCTCGATCTCGACGATGCACGGGGCGGACTTGCTGACGCCCGACGCTCAGTCCGACTCGCGGCGCTCGCCGACGACGCCGAGCTCGAGGGCCGTTGCCGGACCGCCCTGGTTCGCGCGCTCGCCTTCGTCGGGCGGCTTGCAGAGGCGTTGCGGGAGATCGAGCGGGCCGAGCCCTTGCTTCGTGGCCGCGACCTTGGCCGGCTCCGGCTGCAGCGGATGCTGGTGCTCTACAAGATGGGTGACCACCGGGCGGCCTTCGACGCCGTGAACTCGGCGCTCCGTCTGCTGCCGCGCGGAAGCCCGGACTCCGCTCGCGCACTCAACAACCGCGGCCTCCTCCGTCTATATGTCGGCGGCTTCAAGGAAGGCTTGGCCGATTTGGCCAAGGCCCGAACGGTGTACCAGACGGTCGGGATGGTCTTCGCCGCCGCGGAGGTCAGGACGAACCTCGGCATGATGCTCGATCGGCTCGGAGACGTTGCCGGGGCGCTGGAGGAGCTCGAAGACGCTGAGCGAGAGCTCCGCGCCCTCGACGTGCCCGTCGACCGGGACATCGTTTACCGAGCCGAGGTGCTTCTGGCTGCTCGGCTGTTCGAAGACGTGAGGCTGATCGTGCCGGGCGCGGTCTCGCGGCTCGAGGCGGCGGGCATGCACGCCGACGCGGCCGAAGGCCGTTTCTATGTGGCCCAAGCACTCGTGTTGGCCAGAGCCCAGGGGGCCGCGGAAGAAGCTCGCGCGGCCCGGACCGTCTTCGCCAAGAGCCGGCGTTGGGGTTGGGCGGCGTTGGCCCATCTCACGGAGATGCAGGCGCGACTCGATACGGGTGACCACAGCGTGGCGGCCTACCGCGATGCGTTCGAAGCGGCGCTCGCCCTGCAACGAGCCGGCCTTGTGGTCCAAGAACGAGAGGCCTGGCTCATAGCGGGGCGGTTCGCCGCTCGATCCGGACGTTCCCGCGAGGCCACGCAGTGCTGGGAGTGCGCGTCACGCACGCGTCGCGCGATGACCTTGGCCGAGCAGCTCCCGGCCATCGAGGCGCGCGCCCGTCTCTGGCGCGCTGTCGGGAACGAGACGGCGACGTTGCGCGCCTGCCACCGAGGCTTGACACTGATCGAGGAGCACGTGTTGGCTCTCTCGGCGACCGATCTGCGCGTCTCGGCGTCAGGTCGCGGGACCAACCTGGCCCAGATCGGTGTCGAGATCGCCTGGCGGCGAGGTGAGCCGCGAACGCTGTTCCACTGGGTCGAACGGTGGCGTGCGGCTGGGTTGTGGTTGGCGCCGGTTCGACCGCCGCCGGACGTCAGGCTGGCGACGTTGTTGACCGAGCTCCGGGCGGCCGCGGTGGAATCGCGGGAGGCCATGCTCGACGACGACCCGAGCACGGGCGACAGTGAGGCGCGTCGTCGAGTCGGGGAGTTGGAGCGCGCCGTGCAGGTTGCATCGCGGCGCAGGACCGCGGCGCCAGTGTTCTCACCAGCGCGTCGCGCCGGCCCGCACGAAGTCCACGAGCTGCTCGGCGACCGCGCCATGGTCGAACTGGTCCAGTGCGAAGGCCGTGTCGGGGCATTGGTGCTCGCCGACCGCCGCACCACATTCCACGAGCTCGGCCCGTTGGCACCGGTCGCCGAGTGCGCGGAGGCGCTGCGCTTCGCCCTTGAGCGACTGGCCCGCGTCGGTCACGAGAGCCACTCGGCCGTCGCAGTTCGCTCCGCCCGGCTGCAGCTCGAACAGCTTCAACGCCTGTTGGGCGCGCCGCTACGCGGGCGCCTTGATGGGCATGAGCTCGTGGTCGTTCCCGACCTCGCCGTGCACCACCTGCCGTGGAGCTGGATCCTCGGCGAAGGACAGCCCACGTCCGTCGCACCCTCAGCATCGCTCTGGCACCGGGCCGCGATGACCGACCTCCGCGCCGGAGGGCACGTCACGGTCGTCGCCGGGCCCGGGCTGGCGGGGGCTGAGGCGGAGGCCCGCCGTGTCGCCCAGCTTCATCCGGGCGCGCGCTTGCTCGTCGGCGCGGCGGCGACCGTCGAGGCGGTGGGCGCCGCCCTCGATGGCGCTCGTGTCGCGCACCTGGCCGCTCACGGGACCTACCGCCGCGACAACCCGCTCTTCTCGGGAATCGAGCTGGCGGACGGACCAGCGGTGGTCCACGACCTCGAGCGCATCTCCCGACCACCATCGATGATCGTGCTGGCATCATGCAACTCGGCGCTCGGACAGCTACAGGCCAGCAACGACGTCGTAGGTCTGGCGGCGGCGTTGTTGGCCGCCGGCACGCGGGTCGCACTGGCTGCAGTGGTTCCGCTTCCCGACGCCGAGATCGTCGACATCATGGTGCGGCTCCACGCCGGGCTCGCCGTCGGCGCCGCGCCGGCCGCAGCGCTGGCCGAGGCTGCGGCAACTGAGGACCGGAGCGACCGGCTGCACCTCTTGGCCGCGGCCGCGTTGGTCTGCTTCGGGGCGGGTTGACGAGGCGTTCTTCTGGCGCAACGTATCGAAGCACGGACGCGTGCATCTGACTATCCAAGACACGGAAGACTGCGAGTTCATGCCGCAGCAACGGGAGATGGAACTCCGGAAACACCAAATGTCGCACACGTACACTGCGCCCGTGGCCCGCGCGTCCACGGAAGACCTCATCGGTCGAGTACTCCGCGCCGGTGACGACGCGACTGCCGCATGGGACGAGTTGGTCAGGCGATTCTCAGACCTCGTCTGGAAGGTCATCCGGGGCTTCAACTTGAGCGATGCCGACCGCTGGGACGGGTTCCAGGCCACCTGGCTCCGGGCATTGGAGAAGCTCCACACGTTGCGAGATCCCGAACGATTCGCCGGTTGGCTGGCGCAGGTGGCCACCAATGAGGTGCGCAGCACAGTGTTGCGACATCGGACGAGAGTGACGCCAGTGGACATGACCAACGACACGCGGCGGGCTGACGCTTCCGACCCCAGCTCGAATCTCATCAAGGCGGAACTCGTCGAGGCGGTGCGGGAGGGCTTCGCAGAACTCGGATCGGACTGTCAGCAGCTCCTCCGACTTCTCGTCGCCGATCCGCCTCTCACCTACCGCGAAATCGAGGCCGTGCTAGCCCGGCCCCAAGGCTCGATCGGGCCGACTCGCAGACGATGCCTCGAGAAGCTCCGCCGAACGGCGGCACTCTTGGCGTTGTACGGCGAGTCCGAACAACAAGGGAACGCCTGAGATGGACGACGACCCCACCATGACACCGGTTGCTCCTTCGGATCGTGAGCTGCTGGCTGCGCTCTCGGTGGTCCTCCAGGAGGATGAGCCGGTGCCCGTCGACGCCGTCGAAGCGGCGATCGAGGCGTTCACGTGGCAGGCGGTTGACGCCGAGTTGTTGCAGCTCCTGTACGACTCCGCGATCGAGCCGCTTGCACCGACGCGTGCGTCGGAGTCGCAAAGCCGCCTCCTGACGTTCACCTCCCCATCGGTCGAGATCGAGATCGAGCTGTCCGCAGAGCAACCGATCAGGGTTCGGGGCGCCGTTACCCCGGCCGGCAGGTACAGCGTCGAGCTCCAGCAAGGGTCGAGTCGAGTGGCAGGTGAGTCGAGCGAAGCTGGCCTGTTCGAACTCGCTGCGGTCGATCGGAGGCCGCTCCGGCTGATCATCACCACGGATGTCACCGGTGTCCGACTCGTGACCCCTTGGATCGAGCTGGGCGATCGCTGACCATTCGCTCGAACGATGGAACTCGTGTCCACCCACGACGCGAGATGTCGAACGTGACTTGCCTCGTGGCGTGGATACGTCGGCGGAGATTTCCCCTTCGGAGCGGGTGACGGGGATCGAACCCGCACCACCAGCTTGGAAGGCTGGGGCTCTACCATTGAGCTACACCCGCGGCGCGGCCGGTCAGGGTAGCGGTTCGCGGTCGAGCTGACGGTGGAGGGCGTCGAGGTCGCCGAGCACCCAGCCTGCTGCGAGGCGATCCCCGGAGCACTGGAAGAACGCCGCCCCGTCGTACACGATCGCCCGCCCGTACCCGAGCCGGCCGAGCAAGGTGCCTCGGACGTGTCCGGTGTAGTGCAGACGGGCGGCGGCCCGACCCGGCGTGGTGACGAGGTCGACGACCTCGTTGTGGAAGTCGGGCACGGCCCGGCGGATCCGGTCCCGGTACGCCCGCCACTCGTCCCGGCCGGCGAGCTCGGTACCGAGCGAGCCGCGGAATCGGAAGTCGTCGGTGAGGAGCTCGTCGGCCGCGCCGTCGTCCCAGCCGTTCCACGCCTCGTCGTAGAACCGCCGCACCAGAAGCTCCTCTGCGGTCGTCGCCATGGTGCGATGCTGGCATCCGGAGATAAGACTTGCCGCCGCCGTTCGGGTGGTCCAGGCTTGCTCGCGATGGCCGAGAGCTGGTTCCTGAAGATCGACGGGATTGCGGGTGAGTCGATGCAGGTCAAGCACAAGGGCGAGATCGACGTCGACTCGTGGACGTGGGGCGTCAGCAACAGCGCGTCGACGTCGCCCGGCGGTGGCGGCGGTGCCGGCAAGGCGTCGTTCCAGGACTTCCACTTCGTGACCAAGCTGAGCAAGGCGACGCCGGCCCTGTTCCTCGCCTGCGCCAGCGGCTCCCACATCAAGGAGGCGTACCTCACGGGGGTGCGCGCCGGGAAGGCGGGCGCCGAGTTCCTCAAGTTCAAGCTGGGCGACGTTCTGGTGTCGAGCGTGCAGCTCGGTGACACCGAGGGGATCGCGCCGGCCGAGCAGTTCTCGTTGAAGTTCTCCAAGGTCGAGATCAGCTATTTCCCTCAGCTTCCGGACGGGTCGAAGGGGCCCGCCGTGAAGGCGGGCTGGGACCTCAAGGTCAACAAGAAGCTCTGACTCAGTCCGCGGAGGTCGGCAGCAGGATCGCCCGCTCGACCAGGCGCCGGACGATCGGCAGCGCGGCGCTGGTGATCTCGCCGAGCTCGGCGCCGGTGTCGCCGGCGACGGCGGCCAGTACCCCGGCGAGGGGTCGCGTGCCGTCGCACGCGCCGACGATGGCGGCGACCGCAACGTCGACGTCCCCGCGGTGGCACAGCCCGGTCGTCTGGCGCAGCTCTCGACCGACGACCATCCACCCCTCGGCGCCCGGTCGGGCGTGCTCCTCGAGCACGACGTCCGGTGCGACGCCGAAGGCGACGTCGAGCAGGGCGCTGTCGACGTGCCGGGCGAGGAAATCGGCGAGCTCGAACACCGCGCCCAGGTGGTCGCCGCACGGCATCACGATGTCCTGCGTGGCCGTCTCGGCGCGGAACCAGGGCGTGCCGTCGACCCGTCGGCGCATCGTGATCAGCCCGAACCCGACGGCCTCGACCCGGTTCGCCTCGGCGTAGGCGACCCAGCCGTCGAACTCGTCCCGCCATCGCGCCGGCTGCTCGGTCTGCCGTAGCCAGCTGGCCGCGTGGGCGGCCGGGTCGAGCGCCTCCCGTTCGAGCACGAGCGCGTCGCAGCCCGTGCCGGCGAACCAGCCGGCGACGCGGTCGCGCCAGTCCTCGCCCTCCACGTGCGCCCACGACGCGAGCAGCTGACCGTGCCCGCCGTCGGTGAGGTGCCGCGGCGCCGTCTGGACGATCAGCTGGCACAGGCTGTCGAGCGGCCGGCCGCTGTCGCGGAACACGTAGCGGCGTGACGGCGAGATCACGAACGGGGGGTTGGCGACGATCAGATCGAAGCGCTCGTCGCCGGTCGGCTCGAAGAGGTCGCCGGGGCGGACGCTCACGTGGGAGAGGTCGTTGAGCTCCATCGTCAGCGTGGCGCAGGCCACGGCACGCGGATTGACATCGGATGCAACGACCCTGCGGCTGTGGTCGGACGCGTACACCGCCTGGACGCCGCAGCCGGTGCCGAGGTCGAAAGCGCTACCGATCGGCCGGCGGATCGTCGCCCCCGCCAGCGCCATCGTCGAGGCGCTGATGCCGAGGACGTGGTCGGCCGGCAGCGATCCCGACGGGCTCGGCCGGTCGTGGGCGACGAGCCGGTCGCCGGCCTCGCCGATCGGGCGGATCGCCAGCGTTCCGACGGCGTCGTCGCCGTCGACGTCCACGAGACCGCCGGCGACCCAGTCCTCGAGCGGGAGCGGGGCGAGCGCGACCCGGGCGTCGTCGGCGCGCACCGGCTCGCCGACGAGGAACAGCCGGGCGAGGACGTCGAGCCGGTCACCGGCCCGGGTGGCCCGCACGAGCGGTGCCGTCTCCCCGGCGGACAGGTGGGCGAACACGTGCGGGCCGAGGCGCTCGGTCAGCGCGTCGAGGGTGTAGCCGGCGGCGTCGAAGGCCTCGCGGGCTCGGCGGGCCGTTTCGGGACCGTCGAAGAAGCGCACCGGCTCAGTCTGTCGAGCGGATCGCGTCGACCTCGGCGCCGAGCAGCACCGCCAGGACACTCAGGTACAGCCAGAGCAGAACCACCACGATCGAGGCCAGCGTGCCGTACGTCTTGCTGTAGCTGGCGAAGTTCGCCGTGTAGAACGCGAACAGTGACGACACGATGAGCCAGAAGACCATGCCGGCGATCGCTCCCGTCGTCACCAACCGGCCGCTCGGACGCTCCGGGACGGCGATGCGATAGAGCAGCCCGATGGCGACGACCATCACGACCGCGAGCACGGGCCAGCGGACGATGCCGAAGACCGATCGTCCGGTGTCTCCGAGCCCGACCTTCTCGACGAAGGCGGGGAGGAACGCCAGTAGCCAGACCATCGCGACGAGCACGACGATCGCCCCGATCGTCAGCGCCACGGCCAGTCCACGCTTGGCCACGAAGCCCTTCGGCTCCTCGGCGTCGTGGGTGACGCGCAGCCCGGCCACGAGCGCGGCCATCCCGCCCGACGCACTCCAGAGGGCGACGGCGACGGCGATGGCGAGCGTAAGGGAGACGCCGGTCGCGGTTGGCCTCTGATGATCGACGAGAGCTGGAACTCGAGGAAGTCGCGGAGTTCTTCGGGCAGGGCACCGGCGACGGTGTCGATCTGGCTGCGCACGTCGTCCGGATTGGCGACAAGGCCATAGATCGACACGACCGCGATCAGCGTGGGCACGAAGGCGAGGAAGGCGTAGAAGGCGACGCCCGCGGACACCAGCGTGAGACGGTGCTCGCGCACCCGTGGCCCGAGTTGGGTGAGGACCGTCTTGGTCTGTGGGCCCACTGGGCCCTGCACGGCGCCGAAACCTAGTGCACTACTGGAACCGGCGTCGCGGCGGCGGAGGCCGAACATGCCCGGCGCCGAGGAGCCCGGCGGCGACCGCGGTCAGAAGGACGAGCGGAAGGACCGAGAACCCCTCGGCCGGCATCGACGGCACGTGCTGGAACGGTGAGAGGTCCATCACCCACTCGGGCAGGCGCAGCAGCTGGCCGAGGAAGCCGATCACGAGGAACACGGCGAGTGCTCCCCATGCCACCGGTGTTGCCCGGGGCACGAGCCCGAACAGCGCGAAGGCGATCGCCACGACCACCCAGAGAGCGGGGAGGTAGGCGAGGGCGGCGCCGGTGAGCCGCGGCACCTGACCGGCATCCTCGATGGCGATGCCGTAGGTGACGCCGAGACCGAGGCCGGCCGCGCCGACGACCAGCGCGGAGCCGGCGAGGGCCACCAGAGGTGCGACGCCCCCCACCGCGGCCGCGACGTCGCCGTCGCCAGGAGGACCTCGCCGTGGCCGGCGGTCTCCTCGCTGCGCAGCCGCAGCGTCGACGAGACGGCGAAGCCGCTCCCGATCAACGCCATCGAGAGCAGCGTCGTGGCCAGGAAGGTCTCCGTCAGGTCACCCGTGCCCTGGGCGATCATGTCCTCCAGCGCCGCGTTGTCGCCGATGAGGTCACCGACGTCGGTGACGATCGACCCGTACGAGACGCCCGTCAGGGCCAGCCCGACGACCCAGCTGACGACGACCCATCGCTGGAGGCGGACGGCGAGCCCGAACGGGCTGGCCAGCCGGGGATCGGCGTCGGCGGGCCCGAGGCGGGGGCGGAGCAGGCCGGCGCCGAGGTCGCGGTGGGCGAGGAGGGTGTACGTCGTCCAGACGAGGAGGACGGACGCCCCGAGCAACAGCAGGAGCACCCACCACTGTTCCCCGGCGAACGCCCGCACCCCCTGGGCCCAGCCCATCGGCGAGAGCCACGAGAGCCCGCCGCTGACGTCGCCGATCGCCCGCAGCACGTACGACACGCCGAGCATCGCGGCGGCCAGGCCGTAGGTCGTGCGGGCGCTCTCGACCGTCTGGGCGAGCACGGCGGTCACACACGCGAACAGGAAGCCGAAGCCGGCGACGGCGAGTCCGAAGGCCACGCTCCCCGCGGCGGGGAGGTCCTGACTGAGCAGGCTCAGCGCGGACAGGGCGCCGAGCACGGCGAACGCCGCCGCGGCGACGGCCAGGACCGCGGTCACGGGCGCGTTCCGACCGACGACGGCCGCCCGCACCAGCTCGGTGCGGCCGGCCTCCTCGTCGGCGCGGGTGTGCCGGCCGACGAGGAAGACGCCCATCAACGCGACGACGACGAACCCGAAGGCGCCGAAGTTGAACACCACCTGCCCGCCGAGGGTGTCCAGCCCGAACGCCGGCCCCTGCAGGGCGATCAGGGCGGCGTTCGCCTCGGCGGTCTCGGCGGCCAGGTCGAGGTCGGCCTGCGTCGGGTAGATCCCCTTCACGCTCGAAGCCGTGACCAGCACGAGGAGGGTGATCCCGAGCACCCAGACAGGCAGCCGGACACGGTCGCGGCGCAGGATGTGGCGGACGAGCGCGGCGGTGCCGGTGGAGGTCGGCGTGCTCATCGTGCCGCTCGAGCCCGCAGCCGCCGTGCCTCCTCCTCGTCCTCGATCCCGAGCCGGGCGATCTCGTCGCCGTAGTGGCGGAGGAACAGCTCCTCGAGCGTCGGTGGCGTGCTGGTCAGGGTACGGATGCCGAGTGTGCTGAGCTGGCGCACGGCCTCGTCGAGGTGGACGGTGTCGACGTCGAAGCGGGCGCGGGTGCCGTCGATCACCGCGTCGTGGACGCCGGCGAGCTCGACGATGCCCGAGACGGGCTGCACGGTCTCGACGGAGATCGACGTCCGGGTGAGGTGGCGAAGGTCGGCGAGCGTCCCGGTCTCGGCGGTGCGGCCGAGGCGGATGATCGTCACCCGGTCGCACAGCTCCTCGACCTGGGCGAGGATGTGGCTCGACAGGAGGACCGTCCGGCCCTCGTCGGTGATCTCGCGGATGGTGTCCTGGAAGACCGCCTCCATGAGCGGGTCGAGGCCGGACGTCGGCTCGTCGAGCAGGAGCAGCTCGACGTCGGAGGCGAGGGCGGCGACGAGCGCCACCTTCTGCCGGTTCCCCTTCGAGTAGGTGCGCGCCTTCTTGGTCGGGTCGAGGTCGAAGCGCTCGAGCATCGCTGCCTTGCGCTTGGGGTCGAGCCCGCCCCGCAGCCGGCTGAGCAGGTCGACGATCTCGCCGCCGCTGAGGTTGGGCCACAGGTTGACGTCGCCGGGGACGTACGCCAGCCGGCGATGGAGGCTGACGGCGTCGGCCCACGGGTCGCCGCCGAGGAGCGTGGCGGTGCCGCTGTCCGCCCGGAGGAGGCCGAGGAGGACGCGGATGGTGGTCGACTTGCCGGCGCCGTTGGGCCCGAGGAACCCGTGGACCTCGCCGCTGGCGACGTCGAGGTCGAGGCCGTCGAGGGCCCGGGTTGGCCCGAACGTCTTCACCAGTCCGGACACCGAGATGGCTGACTGCACCGGCGACCAAGGCTATGGCCGCCACCGGCACGCCGACAGGGAACTCCGCCCGGGCGGGGACCCCGACCGTCCCGACCGTCGGGCCCTACACTGCGATTCCCGACCGGGGAGTAGCGCAGCCTGGTAGCGCTCCTGCTTTGGGTGCAGGAGGTCGGGGGTTCAAATCCCCCCTCCCCGACGACGATCCGGGATCTGTGTCACCGCAAAGGTCGAAATTCGACGTGTGCGGTGACACAGAATCGGTGCCCCCACGCGCAACTCGCCTCGGCTCAGACCGGCCGACGGAGGGCGACGACCGGGAGTCGAGGCAAGTTGCTGTGCCCGTGTCGACCAGTTGAAGCGGCGGAGCCGACCCGGGTTGATTGGGCGACGGTACGACGGCCGGGTTAAGCGGCGATGAGATGCGCGGGAGAGATCTCATCTGGACGCGCGGCCGCCCCGGCTCGACCTCGCGGGCGGTGAGGGAAGCCGGGGCGGCGCGTTGGACGGTCAGATGTCGCCGAGAGCGAGGCATTCCCACCGTCTCGCGATGACAAACCTCTCCCGCCCGTGACCCCAGCAGGTGTCGACATCGACTCTCATCGGCGATTTATCCGGGCGTCGTACCGTCCCCGCGATGACCGAGATCGTCACCACCGCGATGCGTGAGCGGGCCGAAACGCGGGAGCAGCAGCGCGGACTGCTGCGAGCGGTGCCGGAAGACTTCGTGCGCCGCTGCTGCCCCGTCCCAGCCGGTGACCTCGACAGGATCGAGAACCGTGACGCGGTCGAAGACGTCCTCCGCTCGACAGCCGACGAGACGCTGACCGACGCTGCACGCGAGGTCCTCGAGGATCGTGCGCTCGCACTCGCACGCGACCACGCCTACCGGATCCTCAGCTCCTCGTCCACCAACATCGACGCGGCACAGGCAGCGATGACGGCCATTTACACGCCTCGTCGAGCATTACCGACCCTCCCTGATGAGCAGGTCGAGTCCGTGGCTGCCTTCCTGGCATTGGCGACCACAGCCGACTACGTGGCCCAAGACGACTACACCGATCCGGCCGTCCAGCGGATGATCGAGCACGTGCGGCGACTGGACGGTTAGCCAGCACGAACGCCCCGGCGACTCCCGCTACCCCGAGATCGGCCTCATGTGAGCCGTGGCCGCGGCCCGGTGGCGACGGCCATCGGGCGCTGCGAGCAGGACGTTGACCGCGATCCCCAGCCCAACGCCGAGCGCCGCTCCGCAGACCACATCGAGTGGATTGTGGGCACCCACGTACACGCGCCCGATCATGACGAGCGCCACGAGGACCCACAGGACCGGTCGCCACCGGGCGGGGAGGTACGGCCAGATGACGGTGGCCAGGGCGGCGACGAGGATGGCGTGCCCGGACACAAAGCTCTCACCCGAGGTGCTGACGTCACCGCGCACGTGGATGTCGGACCCGATGGACGTGAACGGGCGCTCCCTGCTGACAGCCGCCTTGACGATGCGCTCCGACACGAGCTTGGCGGCCGTGACGATCAGCGCCGCGACAGCGAGGCGGTAGCGCCGAAGGATGAGCGCGACGATGGCGACGATCGGGCCGATGACGAGCACGCCGAGCTGCTGGAACGGCCAGAGCACGGGATAGAGCGCGCCCGGCAGATCGTTGACCGTGCGGAACACGGACTCCTCCCAGCCCGGCACCGTGCCGTCGCGCACGATGAGGGCTCCGAGGGCGAGCACGGCCAGACAAACGATGATCGCGGTGATCGCACGTTGCCACGGCACGCCGTGACGCTACGCCGTGGGGAGGCGGCAAGACGCCGATGAGCCCGGCGATGGTTCCGGGTGGTCGCCAGATGCGCGACAGTGCAGGTGTTCGTTCTCTCAAAGGGAGGGGGTTGCGGAATGCAGCTCGCTCGGCGCTGGCTGGCCTGCGCCAGCATCGCGGTGGCAGCGCTGGCCGCGTGTGCTACGGACGATGGACGGCCGGCGACAGACACGGCGCTCGGTGATGACGCCATCACCGTCGGCTCTTTCGCCTTCCCGGAGAGCGTGCTGCTGGCCGAGATCTACAGCCAGGCCCTGGAGGCGGGTGGCTTCCGTGTCGAGCGGGCCCTCGGCCTCGGGCCGCGGGAATTCGCCGGCCCCGCACTGAGCGTCGGCCTCATCGAGTTGCTCCCGGAATACGCGGGGACTGCGCTGACCTTCCGCAGCCGGGGCACCGCCGAGCCGAGTGCCGATGTGGCGGAGACGCACCGCGACCTCGAGCGCGCCCTGGAGGGTACGGACGTCACGGCCCTCGCCTCCGCGCCCGCCAAGAACGCCAACGCATTCGTCGTGACGACGGCCACGGCGATCAAGTACGACCTGCAACGGCTCAGCGACCTCGCGCCCATTGCCGGTGAGCTGAAGTTCGGTGGACCGCCGGAGTGCCCGACCCGCGCCCTGTGCCTCCTCGGTCTGCAGGAGCGCTACGGGCTGCAGTTCGGAGACGTGATCACGACACTGGACGCGAGCGGACCGATCACGCTCGCGGCCCTTCGCACCGGCGGGGTCGACGTCGCCCTGATGTTCACCACCGATCCCGCGCTCGCCGAGTTCATCGAGCTGGCCGACGACCGACGGCTGCAGCCGGCGGAAAACGTCACCCCGCTCGTGCGCCGCGAGGTGGTCGACCACTGGGGCCCGTCCGTCGTGGACGTCATCGACGGCGTGTCCGCGCGTCTCGACACGGTGGCGCTGCGCAGGTTGAACGCGTCCGCCGCCGACGCCGACGTCGCCGCGGTGGCCGCGGCCTGGCTGGAGTCGGAGGAGCTCACGTGACCACGGGCCCGAACGCTGAGGTCGTCGACGACCTCGACCTCCCAGGCACCGGCACCTTCGTCCCGGCCACGGCGCGGCGCACCCGCCGGCGCCGGCGCCCCAGTGGCGCCCGTCCACCACTGCCGCGGAGCATCGGCTCGACCGGCAAGGGCTGGCTCATCGTGTTGATCGTGCTGGCAGCGTGGATCGTGGTGACCCTCGTGTCGCCGCGGGCTCGCCGCCTGACCGACGAGGTCGACGCCGCCATCCTGCGCGCCATCGCCCGGCTCCGTGTCGAGTGGCTGAGCGAGCTGTTCCGCGGGATCGACCGGGCGGCGACCGGTTGGACGATGTTCGTCGTGGCCGCGCTGCTGCTGGTCGCAATGGTGGCCTTCCGCCGCTGGCGCCATCTGTTCACGTTCCTCGCGACGGTTCTCGTGCTCGAGATCTTCGGCGTCCTGCTCATCGCCGCGTACTCGCGACCACGCCCGTACGACGTCACGACGATCGGGCGGTGGCAGGGCTACGCGCTGCCATCCGCCACCTTGGCCGTCGTCAGCTTCACCGCCGTCGGCGTGCTCTACTCCATCGTGGTGCCGGGCCGCCCGCGGACCATCGCCAAGGCCGTCGCCACCGTGGTCATCGCCAGCGTCGCCTTTGCGCGCATGTACCTGGGTGTGGACCACCCGTTCGACGTCATCACCGGGATCGCTCTCGGCGTGGCGATCCCCCTGCTGGCCTTCCGCTACTTCACGCCCAACGAGTTCTTCCCGGTCGCGTATCGGCGCGGCAAGACGGCCCACCTCGACGTGGAGGGCCGCCGAGCCGACGCCATCCGACGGGCGGTCAAGGACCAGCTGGGCGTCACCGTGGAAGAAATCCGACCCGTCGGCCTGGCGGGCTCCGGAGGGTCGACCCCGCTCCGCCTGCGCGTCGCCGGTGAGCCCGACACCTACCTCTTCGGGAAGCTCTACGCGATGAACCACGTCCGCGCGGACCGGTGGTACAAGCTCGGCAGGACGGTCCTGTACGGCCGCCTGGAGGACGAACGCCCGTACCAGTCCGTGCGCCGTCTCGTCCAGCACGAGGACTACGCGATGCGACTGATCCGCGACGCCGGGGTTCCGACGGCCCAGCCGATGGGGATCGTCGAACTGACGCCGGAGCGCGAGTACCTCATCGTCACGGAGTTCTTCGACGGCGCCGAGGAGATCGGTGACGCCGAGGTCGACGACCGGGTCATCGATGAGGGGCTCGCCGTCGTTCGCCGCCTGTGGGACAGCGGCATCGCTCACCGCGATATCAAGCCGGCCAACCTCCTCGTCAAGGACGGTCACGTCCACGTCATCGACGTCGCCTTCGTCCAGGTCCGCCCGTCGCCGTGGCGCGAGGCCGTAGACCTCGCCAACATGATGCTCGTCCTGGCCGTGCGCACCGACGCCGCGCGCGTGTACCAGCGGGCGCTCGCGTTCTTCACCCCGGAGGAGATCGCCGAGGCCTTCGCCGCCGCGCGCGGCATCGCCAGCCCGACGCAGCTGCGGACGATGATGAAGCGGGATGGCCGGAATCTGGTGGCGCAGTTCCGCTCCCTGGCGCCCGAGCGACGGCCGATCTCGCTCCAGCGCTGGAGCCTTCGACGGATCCTCCTCGTCGCCGGTCTCACGTTGGGTGCCTTCCTCTGCGCCATCGGGGTGTACGGGATGTTCACCCCTGCCGAGCTGCCCGTCGGGGACCAGCCGGCGTGCGGCACGAGCGACGTCATGATCCTCATGGCGCAATCGGTGCCGACGGCGACGGCCGTCCCGTGCGTGGCGTCCGTGCCCGCCGGATGGCACACGAGGGACGTCACGATCGTCCGCAACCGTGCGCGGTTCCGCCTCCGGAGCGGGGACAACGTCGTCGAGGTGCTGCTGCGACCGCCGGAGGACTGCGCCGTGCAAGGCGCCGACGAGATCCCGAGCGATGAGCTCGGCATGCGCCGGTTCGAGCGGCCCGCCGAGCTGCCACCCGGCGCCCGCACCACCCGGATCTACCTCTCCCCGGGCGCGTGTGTCACCTACGAGCTCGACCTCGCCGACTCGGCCGACACCTCGATGGTCGTCCAGCTGGACGCCGCACTGGCGTTCCAGCCCCGCGCCGAGCTGGCCGCAGAAGTGCAGGGCCGCACCGGCCTGCGCCTCTGCGGTGCGGGAGTTCCACCCTGCGTCGGCGGCCAGCCGTGACCACGTTCATCCGCGTCGTCGCCGCGATCGCCATCGCCTTCGCCACCTCGGTGCTGTCGTTGCGGTTGCTCGGCACCCGCCGTGGTTGGGGGACCGCGTTGCTGGCGACGTTGATCGGCTGGGGCACTGCAACCGTGATCGCCGTCGGCGTCAACGGCTGGGACTGGGACGTCGACGGGCTCTTCCTCCACCTTCTGGCCGTCGGCATCCCGGCGACGATGGCCGCCGCCGTGATCCTGGACCTTCTCGCCCGACCGGGATCGCTGGCCCTCGGCGAGCGGGCCGGTCTCGTTGTCGCGCCGCGTCCGATCCGCGCCATCCGGCGCCGCATCTCCGTCCTGCGACGGTACCGGGAGCTCGTGCGGCTGTGCCGCGAGGAGGGGTTCGGACCGTTCCTCTCGGCCACCGATCGCGCCGAACGATCCACCGACCCGCAGGGGCTTCGCCTCCGCCGCGTCCTCGAGCGGGCCGGCGGGGTGTACGTGAAGCTCGGCCAGATCGCCGCCACCCGCGTCGATCTCCTGCCCCTCGACGTCTGCGACGCGCTCGCCGAGCTGCAGAACCGGGTGGCCGCCGAACCGAAGGAACGCGTCGCGCCGGTCCTCGAGGCCGAGCTGGGCGCGCCTGTCGAGCAGGTCTTCGCCGAGTTCGACTGGGAGCCGCTGGCCGCCGCGTCGATCGGTCAGACGTACCGGGCGCGACTGCGCTCCGGCGAGCCGGTGGTCGTGAAGGTGCAGCGCCCGGACATCGAGGCGACGATGGAACGTGACCTTGCCGCGCTGGCGCTGGTCGCCGAGCTCGCCCAGCGCCGTACACCCTTCGGCCAGGGGGTCCGCTCGGGCGAGATGCTCGCCCAATTCGCCGAAGGCCTGCGCGCCGAGCTCGACTTCCGCCTCGAAGCGGACGCGATGACCGAGATGGCGGCGCTGTTGCGCGACCGGTCGACCGTTCGCGTCCCGAAGGTGTACCGCGACGTGTCGGGGCGCCGGGTGCTGGTGCAGGAGCGCTTCGACGGGGTCACCATCAGCGACATCCGGGGCATGGATGACGGCGCCGTCGACCGTGGGGCCCTCGCCGACCAGCTGCTGCGCGCCACGCTCGACCAGATCGTGCGCATCGGGCTGTTCCACGCCGATCCCCATCCCGGCAACGTGTTCGCGCTGCCGGACGGGACACTCGGCCTGATCGACTTCGGCGCCGTTGGCCGTCTCGACCCGATCCAGCAGTCGGCACTCATCGACATGATCCTGGCGATGGCGCGACGGGACGTCAGTCTGCTCCGCGACGGCGTCGAGCGGGTCGCCGACTTCGCCGAGGCCAGATCACCCGACGAGCTCGAGCGGGCGCTCGCCCGACTGATGGCCGACCACGTCCGACCCGGCGGTGCGGTCGATCCGGCGATCATGCAGGACCTCGTGTCCACGCTGTCGCGGTTCGGCATGCGCCTGCCCAAGGACCTCGTCCTGCTGTCGCGAGCCCTGGTCACCGTCGATGGCACGCTGCGCGCGCTGTGCCCGGAGGTGTCGCTGATCGCGGCCGCGACGTCGATGGTCGAAGGGCCCGCCGGCGAGGCCGTCGTCGATCCGGGGCAGCTCGCGCGGGACGAGCTGTGGGCCATGGTTCCCCACCTGCGCCGGCTGCCCGAGCGCGTCGACCGGATCCTGACGCTGGCCGGCCGGGGCGAGCTGCGGGTGCGCAGCGTCGTCGACGAGGACAACCGACGGATCGTTCGCACCCTCGCCAACCGCCTCCTGCTCGCGCTCGCTGGTACGTCCTTCCTCATCACGTCGACATGGCTCCTGGTCGCCCCCGAAGGCGGGCCGCGCGTTTCCGGGGAAACCGGGTTGTTCGACGTCTTCGGGTACGGCGGCCTGTTGATCGGTGTCGTGCTCGTGTTGCGGGTTGTCGCGGCCGTCGCCAGGGATGGGACCATATGAGCACCACGACGCCACTGACTGTCGGGACTGTTGCGGACGAGGAGCCGCACTTCGACGAGCGCCCGCCGGGCGAGCGCTACTACCGCCATCCGGGCGACGCCGTGCGCATCGTCCTGTGGGGTCTGGCCACGATCGCGCTGGTCCTGCTCATCGAGCTCGCCGAAGGGACCAACGACGGCCTGCGCGAAGACCTCGCCGACGTCGTCGCGCTGCTGCCGACCGCCGTGCGCGAGCTCTTGTTGGTCGCCGCCCAGGTCGCCGCGCTCCTCGTCCCGGTTCTCATCGTCACCCTGTTGGTCGTTCAGCGGCGGTGGCGACGTTCGGTCGTCCTCATCGCCGCCGCGATCGCCGGCGCGGGCGTATACCTACTGGTCGAGCGGGCCGTGGGCGTGGCCGGACCGGTGCCAGAGGCGCTCGACGACGACTCGTGGTTGATCTCCACCCGCTTCCCGTCGCCGACCTACCTTGCCGCGGCAGCCGCGTCGACCGTCGTCGGCAAGCCGTGGCTCGCCCGGGTGTGGCGCCGCGCCGCCGACCGCGGACTGCTGCTGTTGCTGCTCGCACTGCTCATCGCCGGCAGCTCCGGGCTCGCCGAGTTGCTGCTCGCCCTGACAACCGGCTGCCTCGCCGGCGCGGTCGTGCTCCTCGTCGTCGGCGCTCCCAATCGTCGTCCCAGCCCACGCATGGTCGCCGACGGGCTGCGCCGGGCGGGTCTCGACGTGACTGACCTGACCGTCGAACGAGCCGTCGGCGGCCGTGCCCAGCTGTACCGGGCGGGCTTCGCCGACGGCACGACCGCGTTCGTCAAGGTCTATGGCCGCGACAGCCGCGACGCGGATCTGCTCTACCGCGGGTATCGCAGCCTCTTGCTGCGAGATCCCGGTGATGAGTGGCCCGGGGCAACCCTTGGTCGCAACGTCGAGCACGAAGGTCTCCTCCTGCTGCTCGCCCGCCGAGGTGGTGTGCGCTGCCCCGAGCTGCGCGTGCTCACGGCCCTGTCCGACGACTCGATGGTCATCGCGATGGAGGACGTCCGTGGACGGCAACTCGACACGGTCCCGCCCGAGGAGCTCGACGCCGAGCTGCTCGAGGCGGTGTGGCGGGAGACGAACGCGCTGCACGCCGCCGGCCTCGCCCACCGAGCGTTGCGCGCCGCCAACATCATCCACACCGACGACGGGCTCGTGATCGTCGACTTCGGCACGGCCGAAGCAGGGGGCGACCCACGCCTCCAGGCCATCGATCGGGCCGAGCTGCTCGTGTCCCTCGCTGAGTTGGCCGGACCGCAGCCGGCGACAGAGGCGGCCGCGCGCGTCGTGGCGCCGGCTGACCTCGCCGCGGCGGCACCGTTCCTGCAGCCACTCGCCCTCACCGCGGCGACCCGCCGACGGGCATCGAAGTCGCTCCTCAAGGAGCTCCGTGACGGAGTGGCGTCGGCCAGCGGGCGCGAACCCGAGCCGCTGGAGCGGCTCGTCAGGGTACGACCCCGAACGCTCCTCATGATCGCCACTCTGACCGGCGCCTTCTACTTCCTGCTGCCGCAGCTGGCCAACGTCGACGACAGCGTCCAGGCGCTCCGGTCGGCGAACTGGGGATGGCTCGCCGGCGCGATCGTGATGTCCTTCCTGACCTATGTCGGGTCGGCGATCTCCATGGCCGCAAGCGTGTCGGAACCGCTACCAGCCGCCGCGACGCTCCAGGTGCAGCTCGCATCGTCCTTCGTCAACCGCGTGACCCCGGCCAACGTCGGAGGGATGGCCCTCAACGTCCGGTATCTGCAGAAGACCGGCGTCCCGCCGACTGAGGCGGTGACGGGTATCGGGCTCAACGTTCTCGCCGGCGGCATCGTCCACCTCGTGCTGCTCGTCGTGTTCTTCGCCTGGGCCGGTCGCGGTGGGACCGGGTTCGCCCTGCCCAGCAGCAGCAAGCTGCTCGTCGTCATCGCCGTCCTCCTCGCCGTGCTCGGCATTGCCCTGGCCACCCGGCGCGGTCGACGCGTGCTCCGCACCAAGGTGCTCAGCGCAATCAAGCAGGCGTTCGCCAGTCTCGTCGGGGTGGCGCGGTCGCCGCGGCGGCTCTCCGCCCTCGTCGGCGGGTCGCTGGGCGTCACACTCGCCTACATCGCCGCCCTGGCCTGCGTCTGCAACGCATTCGATGCCGGCGTCGGCGTCGCCGAGATCGGTGCCGTGTACCTCGGATCGTCGCTCCTCGCCGCGGCGGCACCGACGCCCGGCGGGCTCGGTGCGCTCGAGGCCGCCCTGGTCGCCGGATTCACGGCGATCGGCGTCGACAGCGCCGTCGCGGTCGCCACGGTGCTCAGCTATCGGCTGGTGACCTACTGGCTCCCGATCCTGCCCGGCTGGATCAGCTTCCGCCTGCTCGAGCGGCGCAACTACATCTGATCCGGCGGCGACGAGTCAGGCGGACGCCCGGGCCGCCCGCCGCGCCGCGCGTGCCAGCCGTCGGGCGGCCCGGCCGGTCGGTTCGAGGTTGCGATGGTCGAGGTCGCCGAGCTCGGTGCCGTTGGCGAACAGGACGCGGTAGCGCTGCCAGTTGAAGCCGTTGGCGAGGATCACCTTGCCCTGGGTGCCGGCCGCGACCCCGGGGAGGTCGACGGTCGCCTTCACCCGGTCGCCGATGCGCAGGTCGAGCTGGCCCTCGTGGGGTCGGGCGAGGGCGTGGGGCTTCCACATCTGCATCGGCCCGAATCGTACGGCGAGTTCACTCCTCCGGTGAATCGACGAGCACCGGAACCGACGTGACGACGGTGTTCGGCCGGTACAGCAAGCGGGCCTTGAGGGCGAAGGCCGACTGGTTGTGCAGCCACTGCGTCTTCCACTTCGTGACGAACTCGGGGATGATCACCGTGATCACGTCGTCGGGGCTCTCGGCGTCGAGCTCGTCGAGGTACTCGAGCACCGGCTGGGTCAGCTCGCGGTAGGGCGAGGCGATCGTGTGCAACGGGATCGGGACGTCGTGGTCGGCCCAGGCCTTCGCCAGCCGCTCCTGCTCGTCCTGGTCGGTGACGACCGAGACCGCGATGAGCCGCTCCGGGGCGAGCTCGCGGGCGTACTGCACCGCCTCGAGCACGCCCCGGTTCACGGTCCCGACGAGGACCACGACGAGGTGGGTCCGCCGCTTGGGCCGGAACGTGTCGTCGATCGTCACGGCCGCACCGACCCGCTTGTAGTGGCGGTTGATGCTCCCGAACATGATCACCATCGCCGGGATGAGGACCGCCGGGATCCACGCCCCCTCGGTGAACTTGGAGACGACGACCACGAGGGCGACGAGTCCGGTGGCGACGCATCCGACCGCGTTGATCGCCAGTGAGGGTTTCCAGTGCGCCTCGCGGAGGCGCAGGTGGTGGACGACCATCCCCGCTTGGCTCAGCGTGAACCCGGTGAACACCCCGAACGCGTACAGCGGGATCAGGGCGGAGATGTTGCCCTGGAACACGGTGATGAGGATCCCCGCGGCCACGGCGAGGCCGATGATCCCGTTGGAGAACACCAGCTTGTCGCCCCGGTTGGCGAGCTGGCGGGGCAGGTAGCCGTCGCGGGCGATGATCGACGACAGCCCGGGGAACCCCTGGTAGGCCGTGTTGGCGGCGAGGACGAGGATCGCGAACGTGGCGATCTGGGTGACCCAGAAGAGGACCCCCTTGCCGCCGTAGACCCACTCGGCCATCAGCGCGATGCCGGTGGGGTCGTCCTCGCCGCGCAGCGGGTGCAGGTGGGACGCGAGCACCGAGATGCCGATGAAGCAGGTCCCGAGGATCACCGCCATCATCGCCAGCGTCGTCGCCGCGTTGCGGGACGACGGCTTGCGGAACGAGGGCACGCCATTGGAGACCGCCTCCACGCCGGACAGGGCGATCGCGCCCGACGAAAACGCCCGGAGGAGGAGCAGCAGACTGAGGGCGCTGGTCTCGCGGGCCAGCTCCTGTGCCTCCTCGGACAGCGTTTCGACCGGGATCGGGCCGAGGTCGTCGACGAACACCTTGTAGAGGCCGACGCCGATGAGGAGCATCAGCATCACGATGTAGAGGTAGGTCGGGGGCGCGAACAGCGACCCGGACTCCCTCAGCCCGCGGAGGTTGGCGACGGTCATCACCGCGATGAGCAGGAGGCCGAGGGGCACCCGCCAGCTGGAGTCGAAGTCGAACGCCGACTGGATCGCGAGCACGCCGCCGGCGACCGAGACGGCGACGGTGAGGATGTAGTCGGTGAGGAGCGATGCGCCGGCGACGAGCGAGGGCATTTCGCCGAGGTTCTCCCGCGAGACGACGTACGCGCCGCCGCCGGACGGATAGGCGTAGATCGTCTGGCGGTAGGACAGCACGACGATGGTCAGCAAGACGGAGACGACGATCGCAATCGGGACGAGCTGGTCGAACGCGGCGAGACCGATCCCGGCCTGGAGGGTGAGGACGAGCACGATCTCGTCGGTCGCGTACGCCGTTGAGGAGATCGCGTCCGACGCGAAGATCGGCAACGCGACGCGCTTGGACAGCTTCTGCTGATGTTCCTCGGAGGTTGCGATCGGCTTGCCGAGCAGCAGCCGCTTGGCGACCGAGACCATAAGCGCGGCACTCTAGAAGAGACCTCGAACCTTGCGTGTCTATGCTCCGCCCTGATGCACGTGATCGTCGTGGGGTGCGGCCGGGTGGGATCCGCGCTCAGTGTCGCCCTCCTCGACATGGGCCACAGCGTCGCGATCATCGATCGGCGGCGCGAGGCGTTCGTCCGGCTGGGCGACGATTTCGGCGGGCAGATGATCGAGGGCATCGGCTTCGATCGCGACCGGCTGATCGAGGCCGGCATCGAACAGGCGACGGCGCTGGCCGCGGTGACGAGCGGCGACAATTCGAACGTGCTCGTCGCCCGGGTCGCCCGGGAGAACTTCGGCCTCGAGCGCGTAGTCGCCCGCATCTACGACCCACGCCGGGCGACGATCTACCAACGCCTCGGGCTGGCGACCGTGGCGACCGTGGCGTGGACGACCGACCGGGTCCTGCGCCGCCTCTTGCCGCAGAGCACCCCGCCCGAGTGGACGGACCCGACGGCGAAGCTGTGCCTCGTCGAGCGGGTGCTCCCGGACCCGTGGGCGGGCCGGCCGCTCAGCGAGCTCGAGGAGGAGGTCGGCGCCCGGGTCGTCGGGGTCGGGCGTCTTGGGGCGGCGCTCGTACCGAGCGCCGGGACGGTGGCCCAGCAGGGCGACGTCCTCTACATCGCCGTGCGCACCGACGACGTCGAGGCGCTCGACGGAGCGCTGGCGGCCGAGTCCGCCGGAAGGCACTGACGTGCGCGTGGTGATCGCCGGGGGCGGCAGCGTCGGCAAGTTCATCGCCGAGCAGCTGCACGGGGCGGGGCACGACGTCCGGATCATCGACAACGACCCGACCGTCGTCCGCCAGGCGCGCCGGTCGGGCGAGCCCGCCGGCGTGGAGTGGCAGGAGGGCGACGCCTGCGAGGTCGGGCTGCTCGACCGGTGCCAGGTCGCCGAGGCGGACGTGATGGCCGCGGTCACCGGCGACGACGAGGACAACCTCGTGATCTCGCTGCTCGCCAAGCAGGAGTTCGGGGTGCCCCGCGTGGTCGCCCGGGTGAACAACCCGAAGAACGAGTGGATGTTCAACGAGCTGTGGGGCGTCGACGTGAGCGTGTCGACCCCGCACCTGCTGACCGCGCTCGTCGAGGAGGCGGTCAGCGTGGGCTCGTTCATCCGCCTGCTCTCGTTCGAGGGAGGGCGGGCGAAGCTGGCCGAGGTCACGCTGGCCGACGGCTCTCCCGCCGACGGTCACACGATCGTCGAGCTCGGCTTCCCCCGCGACGCCACCGTGGTCGCGGTCCTGCGCTCCGACCGGCTGATCGTGCCCCGTGGCGACACGATGCTGCGCAAGGGCGACGAGGTCCTCGTCCTCGTGACGACGGACTCGGAGGACGACGTCCGCGCCCTGCTCATCGGCAGTTGACCCCATCCGAGTGTCTCGTGTCATCCGAGTGTTTGCTGCGGGTACGTCCCGGCGCGAAGCACTCGGACGACGGCAAACACTCGGATGTCAGGAGACGAGGGTGTAGGCGGGGTTGAAGATCACGTTCCGATCGGCCTCGCGGGTCGCCACGCCTTCGAGGATCACCGCCCGCCCGTGCTCGAGCCCGGCGATCGTTCGGCGCCCGGTGAACACGGCGGTGATGTTGCCGGTCCCATCACTCACCATCACCTCCAGCGTCGGGACGCCGCTGCGCGGGGCGATCACGACCCGGGAGATCTCCCCGCCGACCCGGATCGGCCGGCGCAGGGCGACGTCCTCGAGCGGGGTCAGGTCGAGCCCGTGGAAGCGCTTCTGGAGGCGGGTCCGCTCGAGCTCGGCCACGGACGAGCCGAGTCGCTGCCGCAAGGATCGCCGAGCCATCGGCCCCACCGTACGCGTCACCGATCCGCGTTGACACGTGCTGGGCCGCCGCGTCGGTCAGAGGAGAAGACCCGATTCGGCACGGCGGCGGCTCCAGCTGCTTCGCCGGCCGCATCAAGTACGGCGCGGGCTACCCCCGCCTGAGGGCGCGCACCGCACCGATAACCTCGGGGTTCTGTGAAGAGCTCCGTGGAACCGCTCGAGGGCAACAAGGTCAAGATCTCGGTCAACATCGAAGAGTCCGAGTTCGACCGCGACATCGATCAGGCGTTCCGCAAGATCGCCCGTGAGGTGCGGCTGCCCGGGTTCCGCAACGGCAAGGCCCCCCGCCGGGTGCTCGAGGCCCGCATCGGGATCGCCCCGGCCCGCGAGCAGGCGCTCCGCGACGCGATCCCCGTCTACCTCGCCCAGGCGGTCCGCGAGCACGAGGTCGACCTGATCGCCACACCGGAGGTGGAGATCACCGAGGGTGAGGAGACGGGTCCGGTCGCCTTCGACGCCACCCTCGAGGTGCGCCCCGAGATCACCGTGCCCGGCTACGGCGGCCTACGCGTCGAGCTGCCGTCCACCGAGGCCACCGACGAAGAGGTCGACGAGGCCGTCGCCGCCGAGCTCCGCCGCCACGGCCAGCTGGTCGACGCCGGACGCCCGTCCGCCGCCGGCGACTACATCACCGTCGACATCGCCGCCACCCGCGACGGCGAGGAGGTCGCCGGCCTCAACACCGAGGACTGGTCCTACGAGGTCGGCCAGGGCTGGATCGCCGACGACTTCGACGAGCAGGTCACCGGCGTGCTGCCGGGGGTGGAGCGGCGCTTCTCGGCGACCCCGAAGGGCACGGAGGAGCCGGCCGACTTCGTCGTGAAGGTCACCCGGGTGCAGGAGCTCGGGCTGCCCGAGCTCACGGACGAGTGGGTCGCCGACACCATCGGAGATCCCGACACGGTCGAGGCGTGGCGGGAGAGCATCCACGAACGGCTCTCGGACGGGAAGCTCAACCAGGCGCGTAACCAGCTCATCGGCCGGGTCACCGAGGCGCTCACCGGCCTCACCGAGATCGAGCCGCCCGAGGCGCTCGTGCAGGGCGACCTGCAGCGGCGGGTCGAGGGCATGGTGCGCCAGCTCCAGTCGCAGGGCATCAGCGTCGAACAGTGGCTGTCGGCAACGGGCCAGGACAGCACCCAGTTCATCGAGAGCCTGAAGCCTCAGTCCGAGCAGGCGGTGAAAGTCGACCTCGCCCTGCGCGCCGTGGCCGCGGCGGAGGGCATCGAGGCCGACGAAGGCGACCTCGACGCCGAGTACCAGCGCCTCGCGACGCAGGTCAACCAGAAACCGAATCAGGTGCGCAAGGCCTACGAGCGCAACGACCTCGTGCCCGACCTGGTCGCCCAGATCCGCAAGTCCAAGGCACTGGACTGGCTGTTGCACCACGTCGAGATGGTCGACCCCGAAGGCCACGAGCTCGACCGCGACCTCGTCCTCGGTCACACCCACGACGAGGACGACGACGAACCATCACCCCCCGAATCGCAGGAGACCGAATCGTGAACCTGGATGCCGTGAGCTACCTCGTCCCCAACGTCGTCGAGCAGACCAGCCGCGGCGAGCGGGCGTACGACCTCTACAGCCGGCTGCTGAAGGAGAACATCATCTTCCTCCAGACGCCGATCGACGACCAGATCGCCAGCCTGATCTGCGCCCAGTTCATCCACCTCGAGAGCGAGAACCCCGACAAGGACATCAACCTCTACATCAACAGCCCCGGCGGGGACATCACCTCGCTGTTCGCGATCTACGACACGATGCAGTTCATCCGCAACGAGATCGCCACGATCTGCCTCGGCCAAGCGGCGTCCGCGGCGGCCGTGCTCCTCGCCGCCGGCACCAAGGGCAAGCGGCTCGCTCTGCCGCACTCCCGCATCCTTCTCCACCAGCCGTACGGGCAGGTGGGCTACGGGCAGGTCACCGATCTCGAGCTGGCGGCGAAGGAAATCCTCCGCCTCCGCGAGCTGATGGAGGCAATCTTGGTCAAGCACACCGGCCAGACGGAGGAGCGCGTGCACGCCGACACCGATCGGGACTTCATCATGGAAGCGGACGAGGCCGTCGCGTATGGCATCATCGATGCAGTGATCGAGTCCCGCGACACACCCGACCGCACGGGCCCGATCCGCTGACGGGCGACACGAGCATCTGGACGATCTGGCGAGGGGACGAGAGCCGTGGCGAAATTCGGTGACACGGGGGAGCTGCTCAAGTGCTCGTTCTGTGGGAAGTCGCAGAAGCAGGTACGCAAGCTCATCGCCGGGCCCGGCGTCTACATCTGCGACGAGTGCATCGACCTGTGCAACGAGATCATCGAGGAGGAGCTCGCCGAGACCGCCGAGCTGAGCTTCGACCACCTCCCCAACCCCCGGGAGATACGGGCCTTCCTGGATGACTACGTCGTCGGCCAGGACAGCGCCAAGAAGATCCTCAGCGTCGCGGTCTACAACCACTACCGGCGGATCCAGTACCAGCAGTCCTCGGGTGTGGGGCGGCGCGACGAGGTCGAGCTGGCCAAGTCGAACATCCTCCTCCTCGGCCCCACCGGCTGCGGCAAGACCCACCTCGCCCAGACCCTCGCCCGGCTGCTCAACGTGCCGTTCGCCGTCGCCGACGCCACCGCGCTCACCGAGGCCGGCTACGTCGGCGAGGACGTCGAGAACATCCTGCTCAAGCTGATCCAGGCGGCCGACTTCGACGTCAAGCGGGCCGAGACGGGGATCATCTACATCGACGAGATCGACAAGATCGCCCGCAAGAGCGAGAACCCGTCGATCACCCGGGACGTCTCCGGCGAGGGGGTGCAGCAGGCCCTGCTCAAGATCCTCGAGGGCACCACCGCCTCGGTGCCGCCGCAGGGCGGGCGCAAGCACCCGCACCAGGAGTTCATCCAGATCGACACCACCGACGTGCTGTTCGTCCTCGGCGGCGCGTTCGCCGGGCTCGAGCAGATCATCGAGGCCCGCATCGGCCACAAGGGCGTCGGGTTCCACGGCACGGTGAAGTCGAAGACCGAGCGCGATCCCGGCGAGCTGTTCGCCCAGGTGCTCCCGGAGGACCTCGTCAAGTACGGGATGATCCCCGAGTTCATCGGTCGCCTGCCGACGATGGGGGCCGTCCGCAGCCTCGACCGTGACGCCCTGGTGCGGATCCTCACCGAGCCCAAGAACGCTCTCGTCCGGCAGTACCAGAAGGTGTTCGAGTTCGAGGACGTCGAGCTCGAGTTCACCGCCGACGGCCTGGAGGCCGTCGCCGACCAGGCGCTGCTGCGAGGCACGGGAGCCCGGGGGCTGCGGGCGATCCTCGAGGAGGTCCTCCTCAACACGATGTACGACCTGCCCGGGCGCACGGACGTCGGCAAGGTCTTGATCGACGAGCCGACGGTGCGAGAGAAGGTGAACCCGACGCTGGTGCCGCGGGAAGCCACCCGGTCGACCCGCCCCCGCCGCGCCGCCAGCTGACGCCCCACCGCGTTCTTGCAGTCAGGTGTTGCGCGATAGCGCAACGATCAGCTGCAAGAACGAAAGAAGTGATTGACTGCCGCCGGTGGATTACGCCGCCGCCGTCGCTTACCTCGACGAGCACGCCAGCTACGACAAGACCGGGCGGGTCACCTCGCCGTCGCTCGACCACATCACGCGGCTCGTCCACGCGATGGGGGAGCCGCAGCACGCCTACCCGGTGATCCACATCACCGGCACCAACGGCAAGGGCTCGACGGCGCAGATGGTCACCCGGCTGCTGATGGCCCAGGGCCTCCAGGTGGGGACGTACACCAGCCCGCACCTGGAACGGGTCAACGAGCGCCTGTCGCGGGACGCCCAGCCGATCACCGACGACGAGTTCGCCGAGCAGATCGCCGCGGTGGCCGACCTCGAGGGGGTGACCGGTGTCCGCCCGAGCTACTTCGAGGCGTGCACGGCCGCCGCCTTCCGGTGGTTCGCCGACACGGCGGTGGACGTCGCCGTCGTCGAGGTCGGCCTGCTCGGGCGGTGGGACGCGACCAACGTCGTCACCGGCCAGGTGGCGGTCATCACGAACATCGGGATGGACCACAACGAGTTCGCCGGGCCGACGCTCGTCGACATCGCCCGGGAGAAGTCGGGGATCATCAAGCCGAGCTCGGCCGCCGTGATCGGCGAGCTCGACCCCGAACTGGTGCACGTGCTCAGTGAGCCGCCGGCGGCGACCCGGCTGCTCCGGGGCGTCGACTTCGAGACCGCCGGCAACCAGCTCGCCGTCGGTGGGCGGCTCGTCGACCTGCGCACCCCGACGACGATCTACCCCGAGGTCTACGTGCCGCTGCACGGCGCCCACCAGGGCGACAACGCGTCGATCGCGCTCGCCGCGGCGGAGGCGTTCTTCGCCGCGCCCCTCGCCCCCGACGTGGTCGAGGAGGGGTTCAGCTCGGTCACCGTCCCCGGTCGCTTCGAGATCCTCCGGCACCAGCCCCTCGTGATCGTGGACGGGGCCCACAACCCGCCCGGGGCCGACACCTGCGCCCAGGTGTTCTTCGAGGACTTCCATCCCGAGGGCCGGCGGCTGCTCGTCGTGGGCACCCTGCGCGAGCCGACGGCGATGCTCGAGGCGCTGCGCGCCGACGAGTTCGACGTCGTGATCACCTGCACCGCCCCCTCGCCCCGAGGCGTGCCCGTCGAGCAGGTGGCCGCGGCGGCCCGCGCCCTCGGCTGCGACGAGGTCCTCGCCTTCGACAGGATCGAGGAGGCCTGCGCCTGGGCGGTGCGCCACACCGACGGCGACGACGCCGTCCTCGCCACCGGCTCGCTGTACGTGGCCGGCGCCGCCCGCCGGGCCCTCATCGAGCTTCTGCCGTAGCACGACCGCTAGGTCGGGCGAGCGCCGAGCGAAGCGAGTGCCGAGCTCGGGAGGCGAGCGCGGTCGGAGCCGCACCGGCGAGCCCGAGCTATGAGGTCGGGCGAGCGCCGAGCGAAGCGAGTGCCGAGCTCGGCAGGCGAGCTGCGGTCGCGGAGCCGCACCAGCGAGCCCGAGCTATGAGGTCGGGCGAGCGCCGAGCGAAGCGAGTGCCGAGCTCGGGAGGCGAGCCGCGGTCGCGGAGCCGCACCGGCGAGCCCGAGCTATGAGGTCGGGCGAGCGCCGAGCGAAGCGAGTGCCGAGCTCGGCAGGCGAGCTGCGGTCGCGGAGCCGCACCAGCGAGCGCCGGATATTACAGTTACCGGCCGGTAGCCTCGGCGGCCGTGTCCACGCCCGATCGCACCCTCGTCCTGCTCAAGCCCGATGCCGTCGAGCGCGGCCTGATCGGGCAGATCCTCGCCCGGTTCGAGGCCAAGGACCTCACCATCGTCGGCCTCGATCTGCGCACCCTCGACGAGGAGCTGCTCGCCGAGCACTACGCCGAGCACGTCGGCAAGGGGTTCTACGGCGAGCTGGTCGCGTTCATGAGCCGGGGCCCCGTGGTCGCCCTCGTCGTCGAGGGACCCGAGAACACGTGGGAGGTCGTGCGAGGCATGATGGGCGCCACCAATCCGCGCCTGGCCGCCCCGGGGACGATCCGTGGCGATCTCGGCATCCTCGTCACCGAAAACCTCGTCCACGGCAGCGACTCCGCGGAGTCGGCGGCGCGTGAGATCAAACTGTTCTTCCCGCATCTGTAACATTCGACGAACACGAGCACCAGGGAGTCCGGCGCCATCGGGCTCCATGAAGGAGTGCCGGCATGGCCCGCAACAACCCGCTCAGCCTCGGTCGGGATCTCGCCATCGACCTCGGCACGGCGAACACGCTGATCTACACCCGCGGCCAGGGCATCGTCCTCGACGAGCCCTCGGTCGTGGCGATCAACGTGAATGACGGCCGCCCGGTCGCGGTCGGCCTCGAGGCCAAGCGGATGATGGGGCGCACGCCGAACCACATCAAGGCGATTCGCCCGCTCAAGGACGGCGTGATCGCCGACTTCGAGGTCTGCGAGAAGATGCTGCGGTACTTCATCCAGCGGGTGCACGCGAGCCGGTGGAACAAGCCACGCATGGTCATCTGCGTGCCGTCCGGCATCACCGGCGTCGAGCAGCGGGCCGTGCAGGACGCCGCCGAGTACGCCGGCGCCCGCAAGCCGGTGCACATCATCGAGGAGCCGATGGCGGCGGCGATCGGCGCCGACCTGCCCGTCCACGAGCCGTCCGGGAACATGGTCGTGGACATCGGCGGCGGCACGACCGAGGTCGCCGTCATCTCGCTCGGTGGCATCGTCACCGCCCAGTCCGTCCGCGTCGCGGGCGACGAGCTCGACGATGCGGTCCTGCAGTACGTGAAGAAAGAGTTCTCCCTGGCCATCGGTGACCGCACGGCCGAGGAGATCAAGATCCAGATGGGCTCGGCGTGGCCGATGGAGGAGGAGCTCACGGCTGACATCCGTGGCCGCGATCTCATCAGCGGCCTGCCTCGCACGATCCAGCTCACCACCGAACACGTCCGCGAGGCGCTGGCCGAGCCAGTCGCCGCGATCGTCGACGCCGTCAAGACCACGCTCGACAAGACCCCACCCGAGCTGGCTGCCGACATCATGGAGGACGGCATCACGATCACCGGTGGTGGCGCGCTGTTGGGGGGTCTCGACGAGCGCCTGGCCCACGAGACCGGTATGCCGATCCACGTCGCGGACGAGCCGCTGTACAGCGTCGTCATCGGCGGGGGTCGGGCGTTGGAGAACATCGATGCGATGCGGGGGTTGATGTCGCTCGGTGGCGATGAGTAATGAGTGCGCCGCGGGCGGAGCCACGCGCTTGGTGAGTAGATGCCCCTGTACACGCCAGGTCGCCGCCGTGCGATCGTTCTGCTGCTGCTGAGCTCGATCCTGCTCCTCACGCTGGACCTGCGCGGCAGCGCGGTGATCGACTCCATCCGGGCCGGGTACGAGAAGGTGCTCGAACCGTTCGAGTCGGCGGCCGACGTCGTCACCCGTCCGATCCGGGACGCCTGGCGGGGGATCACGAAGTACGACGAGATCGAGGAGGAGAACCAGCGCCTCCGCGAGCAGGTCGCTGCTCGAGCGCGCCGCTCAGGTCGCCGCCACCGCCCAGATCGGCGAGCACGAGGAGCTGCTCCAGCTCAACAACCTTCCTTCGTTGAGCGACTACCCGACCGTCGTGGCGACCGTGGTGGGTGGGAGCCCGACCAACATCGACCAGCGCATCGAAATCGACCGGGGCAGTGACCAGGGGATCGAGGTCGGGATGCCGGTGGTCAGCCCGGACGGGCTGGTCGGCAAGATCACCACGCCACTGCTCCGGGACAAGGCCTACGTGATGCTGATCACGGACCTCCAGTACGCCGCCCAGGTCAAGGTGGTGCCCGGCAAGCCGGCCCCGCCGCGCACCACGACGACCACGACGGTCGCCGGCCAGGCGGCGCCACCCGGCACGGGGGAAACGGGGACCACGCCTCCCGCCACGACGACCACGACGACGACGACCACACACCGCGCCGGGGACGACCGTGCCGCCGACGACCACCACGACCTCGTCGACGACCACGACCCTCGACCTCGACGCGGTGCGCGAGACGGGGGAGCTCAGCGGTCAGGGTGACAACAACCTGCCGCAGGTCGACCTGCTCTCCGACACGCCAGTGATCGGCCGCATCGTCAAGGGCGACATCGTCCTGACGGCGGGCGGGAACCTCAGCCTGGCGCCGCAGAACATCCCGGTCGGGCGCGTCGTCAACGTCGTCCCCCGCTCGACCGCCGAGGGACCGCTGCTCGAGGTCGAGCCGTTCGCCGATCTGGGCGAGCTCAACTTCGTGCGCGTCGTCCTCTACAAGTCGGCGTCGGAGGTCGCGCCGGCGACGGACGGGACCCAGGCGGGCGGCTGATGCTCGGGTCGTTGATCCACGGGCCGTTGCTGCGGCTGGCTTCGGTCGGGCTGATCGTCGTTGCGCTCCAACGCACGCTGTTCACCGACCTGCGACCGGCGGGGGTCTCGGTGCAGATCGTGCTCGCCCTCGCCGCCGCGGCCGGCGCCGCCGGCGGGCCGCAGAAGGGCGCGTTCGCCGGGTTCATCCTCGGCCTGATGTACGACCTCGGCGCCGGGACGCCGCTCGGGTCGTCGTCGATCACGATGGGGCTCGCCGGGTACGCCGCCGGCTACGTCACGTCGATCACGATCGACCCCCAGTGGTGGCTCGCCGCGCTGTTCACTGCCATGGGCGCCGCCATCGGCGAGGCGGCGGTGCCGGTCGTACGCGCGTTCATCGGCGAGGAATACCTCTTCACCCCACGCCTCGGACTCATCGTCGGCATCGTCGCGGCCGCCGCCCTCGTGCTCAGCCCGGCCCTCGTGCCGGTCGGACGATGGTGCCTCCGCATCAAACGCCCCGAGTGGAAGGCGCCGGCCGAGTGATGCGGCCGGTGCACCAACGGGGTTCCCAGAGAAGGCAAGACTGCACCCGTGGCTGCTGACAAGCGCGCCGCCCGACTCGGCGTCCTCGCCGTCGTCGCGACGATGCTGTTCGGCGCGGTCGGCGCCCGGCTGTGGTTCCTGCAGACGGTGCAGGCCGAGTCGCTGCAGCGGTCGGTCGACGCCCGCAAGACCAAGACCATCCGGCTCCTGCCCGAGCGGGGGCGGGTCTTCGACGCCGACGGGCGGATCCTCGCCGACAACAGCCGCGTACTCACCGTCGCCGTCGACTGGGAGGTACTCCGCGACGACACCGACCGGGCCGAGATCTTCACCCGGTTGTCGGGTTGGCTCGACGTGAGGGTCGACGAGATGGAGACTCGCTACGACTCCAACCGCTACAGCCGGTACAAGCCGCTGCCGCTGAAGGAGGACGTCGAGGAGCCGGTCGCGATCGCTCTCGAGGAGCGGGTGGAGGACTTCCCCGGCCTGTCGATCGTCACGGAATGGCGGCGCACCTATCCGTTCGCGCCGCTGGCCAGCCACGTCATCGGGTACATGGGTGCGATCACGGGGGAGGACGAGCAGCAGTACAAGGACCGGGGCTACGACACGTCCGTCGGCGGCGAGGAGGTCGGGCGCTCCGGTGTCGAGCTGAGCATGGAGCAGGCGCTCCACGGTCAGTGGGGCCAGCAGGTCGTCGAGGTCGACGCGAGCAACCGGATCGTCCGCACGATCAGCTACCAGCCCCCGGTGAACGGCCGCGACGTCCAGTTGTCGATCGACCTCGACCTGCAGCAGTACGCCGAACGGCTGCTCCAGGCCCAGCTCCAGCGGCGGCGCCAGGATTCGGCCGCCAACCCGGCGGTGACCCGGGTGCGCGCCGACGGCACCGAGGAACGAGTTCCGCTCGACCCGAGCCTGCCGGTCGGCGGGCGTCGGCACTACAAGGCACCGGCGGGCTCGGTGACGGTGATGGATCAGCACACCGGCCAGATCCTCGCCATGGCCAGCTACCCGACGTTCGACAACCGGTGGTTCAGTGCCGACGTCGAGGGCGACAAGTTCGAGGAGCTGTTCCCGCAGGGCGAGGACGTCGACCCCGACACGGCCGTCCTGAGCAACCGGGCGATCCAGGGCCAGTACAACCTCGGTTCATCGTTCAAGCCGTTCACCGCGTACGCCGCCCTGGCCACCGGGCTGCTCGGTCCCGGCACGACGTTCACCGACAGCGGCGTGTACGAGCTCACCGAGCAGTCGGTCAGCCGCGAGGCGCGCGAGCGGGGCGCCAAGGTCGAGTACCGCAACGCGATTTGCTCGTTCAACAACCGCCCGTGCGTCTACGGCACGATCAACACCGAGCTCGCCCTCGCCGTCTCCAGTGACGCCTTCTTCTACCACCTTGGCGAGCAGTTCTACCTCGCTCCGGGCACGCAGCTGCAGGACATGGTCCGCCGCTTCGGTCTGGGCTCGGACACCCGGATCGACCTGCCGTACGAGTTCGACGGCCGGATCCCGACGAACGAGCTGAAGAAGCAACTGCTCGAGGCGGGCGTGCTCGACCCCAACGAGACCCCGAACCTGCAGCCGGGCGACCTGGTTCAGATGTCGGTCGGGCAGGGGCTGCTGGCGGCGACGCCGTTGCAGGTCGCGGTGGGGTACGCGGCGATCGCCAACGGCGGCCACGTCCTCCGTCCCCGGGTCGTCCAGGCCGTGTACGAGCCCCAGGTGCCCGACGGGCAGTCCGGGTACGCCGCTCTCCGCCGGGGCGAAGTCCTGCGGACGGTGAAGCCGAAGAGCCAGAAGATCCCGATGAGGGAAGGGATGCGCGAGCCGATCATGGCCGGGCTGCGCCGGAACATCACCGGCCCGGGAGCCAATGGTCGGAGTACGACCGCCGAGGAGCTGTTCCGGGTGGGCTACCCGGCCGAGGCCATCCCGATCGGCGGGAAGACCGGCACCGCCCAGGGGTTCCGGAGCTACCCGTGGAACGACTCGTCGGTGTTCGCGGCCGTGAGCATGGACCCGCAGCGGCCGTTCACCGTCGTGTCGTACCTCGAGAAGTCCGGCTTCGGGTCCCAGGGCGCGGCGCCGGTGGTGAAGTGCATGTACCTCGCCCTGTCCGGCCTCACGCCGCTCGACCCGGTGAACGTGTCCGAGCCGCTCGACCTCGACAGCGACCGACCGGCCGAGCCGGCCGGGCCGGTCGACACCAGCTGCATGGACAGCACGAACGGGCCGACGGGCCGCCCGGTGGACTGAGATGCTGACGCTGCAGCGCAAGCCGGACTCGGGCCTCGGCAACATCCGCTCGAGCCCCGGCGATCCCAGTCGCAACATCGACTGGGTGCTGCTGCTCGCCCAGTCGGCACTGACGGTCGTCGGGTGCTTCGTGGTGTTCTCGGCCACCCGCACCCGCACCGCCGATCCCTACGTCTTCGTCACCCGCCAGGTCATCTTCGCCATCGCCGCCACTGTCGCGATGGTCATCGTGATGGCGATCGACTACGACTGGCTGAAGACCCATGCCCGGGGGCTGTATGGGATCACCCTCGCCGCCCTGGCCGCCGTCATCGTCGTCTCGCAGTCATCGGGCGACACCGTCCTCGCCTTCTCCATCGGCCCGATCCAGATCCAGCCCGCCGAGCTGGCCAAGTTCACCGTCCTCCTCGCCCTGTGCGCCTACCTGTCGCAGGAGCGCACCACGGAGGTCAGCTACGCGCGGTTCCTCGGCGGGTTGCTGATCGTCAGCCTCCCCGCGGTGATGCTCATCCTCCAGCCCGACCTCGGTTCGGCCTCGGTGCTCATCGCGATGGCGATGGGGGTGCTCCTCGTCGCCGGGGCCAAGGCGCGGTACATCCTCACGATCAGCCTGCTCTCGCTGGTCACCGTCGGGGCGGCGTTCATCGGCAACTTGGTCAACCGCTACCAGCTCGAGCGGGTCCGGGTGTTCTTCGACGAGGACAACCCGGCGCTGCGGGAGCGGGTGTACCAGGTGACCAACGCCGTCCGCGCCGTCGGCACGGGCGGCCTGTTCGGCAAGGGCTACCTGGAGGGACCGCTGACCAACGGCCGCGACATCCCGCTCATCTGGGCCGACTTCCCGTTCGCCGCCGTCGGCGAGCAGTTCGGCCTCGTCGGGTGCAGCGTCCTGCTCCTGCTGTTCGTCGTCGTCCTCGTGCGCATCTGGCGCATCGCCCACCTCTCCCGCGACCTGCTCGGGACCTACCTGTGCGCCGGCGTCTTCACGATGCTGCTGTGGCAGATCTTCCAGAACGTCGGGATGACGATCAAGATCATGCCCGTGACCGGGCTGCCGCTGCCGTTCATCTCCTACGGCGGCTCCGGTCTGATCACGTGGTTCGCCCTGCTCGGGCTGGTCCAGAGCGTCCACATGCGCCGCATGCGGTGAGCACCGCGCGGCGAAAACGCCGGTCAGCTAGTCTGTGAACCGCTCATGACCGAACTCTGGACGCGGATCGAACCGCTCCTCGGACAGGTGCAGAAGCCGGCTCGTTACATCGGCTGCGAGGACGGTGCGATCACCCCCCGCCACGGGGTCGGCCGCGTTTCGTGGTTGCTCGCCTATCCCGACACCTACGAGATCGGCCTGCCCAACCAGGGGCTGCAGATCCTGTACGAGATCCTCAACGAGCGGGCCGATGCGGTCGCCGAGCGGACCTATGCGCCGTGGCGGGATCTCGACGCCCTGCTCCGCCGGCACCGCGTCCCGTTGTTCTCCGTCGACAGCCACCGCGCCGCCGGCGAGTTCGACCTGCTCGCCTTCAACCTCTCGGCCGAGCTCGTCTACACCAACGTGCTCGAGATGATCGACCTGGCCGGCGTACCGGTGACGGGCCGCCGACCGCCGTCCGGAGCACCCGCTCGTCGTGATCGGCGGGCACTGCGCGTTCAACCCCGAGCCGCTCGCCGACTTCGTCGACGTCGTCGTGCTGGGCGACGGCGAAGAGGTCGTCGGCGAGATCACCGACGTCGTCGGGGCGTGGATCCGCGGCGGGCGGGCCGATCGCGAGCACGTCCTGCGCGACCTGGCGCAGCTCCCCGGTGTGTACGTGCCGTCGCTGTACGACGTCACCTACGACGGACCGTGCATCGCCGCCGTCACGCCGCGCTACCCGGACGTGCCCGCCGCCGTCGACAAGCGCACCGTCGCCGACCTCGGCGAGTGGCCCTACCCGAGGCGTCAGCTGGTCCCGCTGACCGAGGTCGTCCACGACCGGCTCAGCGTCGAGGTGTTCCGTGGCTGCACCCGCGGCTGCCGCTTCTGCCAGGCCGGGATGATCACGCGCCCCGTCCGCGAGCGGCCCGCCGACCAGGTCCGGACGATGGTCGCCGAGGGGCTCGCCCGCACCGGCTACGACGAGGTCAGCCTGACCTCGCTCTCCACCGCCGACTTCAGCGACATCGAGACCGTCGTCGGCGGCGTGCTCGACGACCGGGCCCGCCAGTCGCCGGGATGCCCGACGACGATCAACCTGCCGTCACTGCGCGTCGATGCGTTCACCGTCGGCCTGGCCGGCAAGGTCAACAGCGGGCGGCGCAGCGGGCTCACCTTCGCGCCCGAGGCCGGCTCGTGGCGGCTGCGGTCGGTGATCAACAAGCTGATCACCGAGGACGACCTGTACGGCGCCGTCGATGCGGCGTTCGCGGCCGGGTGGACGCGCATGAAGTTCTATTTCATGACCGGGCTACCGACGGAGACCGACGAGGACACCCTCGGCATCGCCGAGCTGGCGGCCAACTGCGTGTCCATCGGCCGACGCCACACCACCCGGGCGTCGGTGACGGCGAGCGTCGGCGGGTTCGTGCCCAAGCCCCACACCCCGTTCCAGTGGTTCGGCCAGAACACCGTCGGCGAGCTGCGCCGCAAGATCGGGCTGCTGCGGACGCAGAAGCCGCGCCACGTCCAGCTCAAGTGGCACGATCCGGCGGCCACCGTCGCCGAGGGCATCGCCAGCCGCGGCGACCGGCGCATCGGGCGGGTGATCGAGCGGGTGTGGCGCTCGGGCGGGACGTTCCAGGAATGGGGCGAGTGCTTCGACCTCGCCCGGTGGACCGCCGCGATGGAGGCCGAGGGCCTCTCTCTCGACTGGTACGTCCACCGCCACCGCACCATGGACGAGGTGCTGCCGTGGGACCACCTCAGCGCCGGGCTGCACAAGGACTTCCTGTGGGACGACTGGCGGGCGGCGCTGGCCGGGAGTGGGGTCGAGGACTGCCGGTGGACGCCCTGCTACGACTGCGGCGTGTGCACCGGGTACGGCATCGAGCACGTCGTCGCGTCCACGCTGCCACCCGCCGGCGGCAGTCAGGGCACCGGGCAGGAGCTCGACAATCTCGTGCGGGTCAGCGTGAGCGGGGTGCACCAGTGACCCTCCGAGTGCGCTACGCCAAGCTGGGCAAGCTCCGGTTCACCAGCCATCGCGACACGGCGCGGATCTGGGAGCGGGCGCTGCGCCGGGCCGGGCTACCCGTTGCGACGAGCCAGGGCTTCACCCCCCGGCCTCGCGTGAGCTTCGGGCTCGCCCTGCCGACCGGGGCCGAGTCGATCGCCGAGTACCTCGACGTCGAGCTGATCGACGGGTCGACGATCGACGACGCCGATCTGGGCGGGTTGCCGGACCGGCTCACCGGGGTCCTGCCCGCCGGCTTCACCGTCCTCGTCGTGGACCGGGTGGCGCCCGGGTCGGCGTCGGTGCAGGAGGTCGTGTCGTCGGTGACCTGGGAGCTCACCCCGGCAGTGGCGACCGACATCGCCACGGCCGCCGATAGCCTGCTTTCGGCCACGGCCCTCCCGCTGGAGCGGGAGCGCAAGGGCGAGCGTCGTGTCGACGATGTCCGTCCGCTCATCGTGTCGCTGAGCGCTTCCGCAGATGGCGCCACGATGATCGCCGAGCTGGCGACCGCGGGGCGAAGCCTCCGGCCGGCCGAGCTCGCCGCCCTGGCCTTTCCGGGCGCCGACCCTGTCGGTGTGCGGGTTCTGCGGACACATCAATGGATCGAGCACGACGGAGACCGGCGCGAGGTGCTGGCGCTGCCGGCCGCCGTGCTGGCGCCCGCCGCGGAGGCGAGCGCATGAGAAGGAAAGATCGAGATCACCATGGACGAGACCGAGACCGGGCCGGACGGCCTGGCAGACCCCTCTGCGGGTGAGGGGGCGGCGGCCGGCCGCAAGCGGCGCCGCGGGTCGCGCGGCGGGCAGCGCAAGCGCAAGCCGACGGGCAACCCGGCGGTCGACGACAACGGGGTGACCGACGAGTCGCCCGCCATCGACGGGCTCGAACTGCCCGAACTGCCCCGCGAGGGGCGGATCTCGCCGGAGGCCGCCGAACGGGCGCTGGTGCGCAAGCCGCAGATCGGTGACACCCGGCCGGCGCCGGCGAAGTCCGAGCCGGCCGAGGGCCGGCGGACGAGAGGCAAGGACGGCGGCACCGCCAAGGGTGGAGGTGCCGCGGCCAAGAGCCAGGAGGAGTCCCGCCGTCGCCGCGGCGGCAGGGTCGGCGGAAAGGGGCGCGGCGCGGCGGTCGCCGAGCCGGCGGCCGAGTCCCGGCGCACCGGCCGCGAGCGCAACGGCAAGCCGGTCGGGCGTTACCTCATGTGCGTCCAGGTCCGTCCCGAGGTCGCCCAGGTCGCCGTCCTGGAGGGGCGCAACCTGATCGAGCACTACGTCAGCCGGCCGGCGGACGACATCAGCCAGATCCACGGCAACATCTACCTCGGTCGCGTGCAGAACGTGCTGCCCGGGATGGAGGCGGCGTTCGTCGACATCGCCACGCCGAAGAACGCCGTGCTCTACCGCGGTGACGTGCAGTACGACGCCGAGGACATCGAAGAGCGCGGCGAGCCGGCCCGCATCGAGGACATCCTGCGGCCCCGTCAGCTGATCGTGTGCCAGGTGACGAAGAACCCGATCGGCGCCAAGGGCGCCCGGCTGACCCAGGAGGTGTCGCTGCCCGGGCGTTTCGTCGTGCTGATCCCGAACTCGAAGACGTACGGCATCTCCAAGCGCCTGCCCGACGATGTGCGCAAGCGGCTGCGGACGATCCTCGACCGGGTGAAGCCGGCCCAGCACGGGCTGATCGTGCGCACCGCGGCCGAGCACGCCACCGAGGCCGAGCTGCGGGCCGACATGACCCTGCTCCTGGAGCAGTGGGAGCAGATCGCCGCCCAGGCGGAGTCGGCGAAGCAGCCGACGCTGCTCTACCGCGAGCCGGAGCTGGCGGTACGGGTGATCCGGGAGGAGTTCAACGCCGACTACCGGGGAGTCGTGATCGATGACCACCGCCTCTACGACGAGGTGAAGTCGTACATCGGGGCGTTCAACCCCGAGCTCGCCGACCGGGTCGACTACTACGACCGCGAGGCCGAAGGGCTCAGCCTGTTCGAGCACCACCACGTCCACGAGCAGGTCCACAAGGCGCTCGACCGCAAGGTGTGGCTGCCGTCCGGCGGCTCGCTGATCATCGAGCACACCGAGGCGTTGACGGTGATCGACGTCAACACGGGCAAGAACGTCGGCACGTCGAGCCTCGAGGAGACCGTCTTCCACAACAACATGGAGGCGGCCGAGGAGATCGCCAAGCAGCTGCGGCTGCGCGACATCGGCGGGATCATCGTCATCGACTTCATCGACATGGAGGTGCGGGAGAACCGGGCCAAAGTGGTCGAGGCGTTCCGTAACGCCCTGTCACGCGACAAGACGCGGTCGCAGGTCTTCGACATCTCCGACCTCGGGCTGGTCGAGATGACGCGGAAGCGGATCGGCGAGGGGCTGCTCACTGAGTTCTCCGAGGTCTGCCCGAACTGCGAGGGCCGCGGGGTCGTCGTCGACCACGCCCTGCTGGATTAGGGGTACGGTCGGGCGATGCCCGCGCCATCGCCCACCAACGCCGAGCTCGCCCGGATCGCCGGGCGCTACGGGCTCGACCTGTCGGACGCCGACATCCAGGCGTTCGCACCCTTCGTGACCGGCCTGTTGGGGTCGTGGACCGCGCTCGAGGAGCTCTACGACCGCACGGCGCCGACGGCGCCGACGGATCGTTCCTGGCACCGGCCGGACAACGCCGACAATCCGCTGGGCGCGTGGTACGTCCGCACCGAGATCACCGAGGCCGACACCGGCCCGCTCGCCGGGCGCACGGTCGCGATCAAGGACAACACGATGGTCGCCGGCGTCCCGATGATGAACGGCTCGGAGACGCTCGAGGGCTTCGTGCCGACCCGGGACGCGACGATCGTGTCCCGATTGCTCGCCGCCGGCGCGACGATCACGGGCAAAGCGGTGTGCGAGGACCTGTGCTTCTCCGGCGGGAGCCACACCTCACGCACGGGCCCGGTGCGGAACCCGTGGGACCCCGCGCGCTCGGCGGGCGGTTCGTCGAGCGGGAGCGCGGCGTTGGTCGCGGCCGGCGCGGTGGACGTGTCCACCGGCGGCGACCAGGGTGGGTCGGTGCGCATTCCGAGCGCCTACAGCGGCACGGTGGGGCACAAGCCCACCCACGGCCTCGTGCCGTACACCGGTGCCTTCCCGATCGAGTTCACCATCGACCACCTCGGTCCGATCACCCGGACCGTCGCTGACGCCGCGCTGGTACTCGGGGTGATCGCCGGCGCCGACGGCTTCGACGCCCGCCAGGTCGCCGGTGTCCCCACGGTCGACTACGTGTCCGCCCTCGGGTCGGGGGCCAGTGGTCTGCGGGTCGGCGTGGTCGCCGAGGGGTTCGCCCTGCCGGACTTGTCCGATCCACGGGTGGACGAGACGGTCCGGGAGGCGACCGAGACGTTGCGCAGCGCGGGACTGAAGGTCGACGAGATCTCGATCCCGTGGCATGGCGACGCGATGCACGTCTGGAACGTGATCGCCACCGAGGGCGCGGCCGCCCAGATGATCGACGGCAATGCCTTCGGGATGAACTGGAAGGGTCGCTACGACCCGGAGCTGATCGAGTTCTACGGGCGCCAGTGGCGGGAGCGGGCGGCGCGGTTCTCCGAGACCGTGAAGCTCGTCGTGCTCGCCGGCCGCTACGCGATCGACCACGAGTTCGGTCGCCACTATGCGATGGCCCGGAACCTCGCCTACGAGCTCAGCGCGGCCTACGACGCCGCCCTCGCCAACTGCGACGTACTGGTGATGCCGACGCTGCCGATCACCGCTCCCGTCCTGCCCGGACCTGACTCGCCGCGGGAGGAGTACCTCATGCGGGCGCTGGAGATGATCCCCAACACCGCCCCGTTCGACGTCACGGGGCATCCGGCGACGTCCGTGCCGGCCGGGCTCGTCGACGGGCTGCCGGTCGGCATGATGATCATCGGTCGGCAGTTCGACGACGCCACCTGCCTGCGCGTCGCAGGAGCGTTCGAAGAGGCCGTCGGCGGTTTCCCCGTTCCGCCCGGATAGCCTGACCGATCGCTATGTACGCAGTGATCGATGCCGGCGCCACCCAGCAGAAGGTGTCCGAGGGCGAACAGGTGCAGGTCGACCTTCTCGACGCCGCCGACGGCGACGAGGTGACGTTGCCCGCGCGGCTGTTCGTCGACGGCGACCAGGTGCTCGCCACGCCCGAGCAGCTCGCCGGTGTGTCGGTGACCGGCCGCGTGGTCGGCGTGGCCAAGGGGCCGAAGATCAACGGGTTCACGTACAAGCGGCGGACCAACCAGCGCCGCCGGTACGGACACCGTCAGCGCTACACCGTCGTCGAGATCACCAAGATCTCCGCCAAGTAGGAGTGCCGCAACCATGTCGAAGACCAAAGGTGGCGGGTCAACCCGCAACGGCCGTGACTCCACCGCTCAGCGGCTGGGCGTGAAGGTGTTCGACGGCACCCTGATCTCCGCCGGCACGATCATCGTGCGCCAGCGGGGGACCAAGTTCCACCCCGGCAAGAACGTCGGCATCGGCGGCGACGACACCCTGTTCTCCCTCGTCGAGGGCAGCGTGAAGTTCGGCGAGCGCAAGGGCCGCAAGGTCGTCGACGTCTTCCCGGTCTCCTGAGCGGCGCACCGCCGGTCGTCCGTTACCGGGTGGTCGTGTCGGGCTACGTGCAGGGGGTGTGGTTCCGCGAGTCGTGCCGCCGCGAGGCCGAGGCGCGTGGCGTCGCCGGCTGGGTGGGCAACCGGGCCGACGGGTCCGTCGAGGCCGTGTTCGAGGGGCGTGAGTCCGCCGTCGCCGAGGTCGTTGCCTGGTGCCGCAGCGGCCCTCCACGGGCCGACGTCACCGGCGTCGACGTGACCGCCGAGCCGCCCGAGGGCGTCGTCGGCTTCCGGGTCAGCTGACGCCGGCGGGGAGCTTGGCCGGGTCCCAGCTGAGGAGGGCCATGGCCTGGCGGCAGGCGAAGCGGTCGGTCATCCCGGCGACGTAGGTGACCGCGGCCCGGACGGCGTCGTCGCTGCCACCGGCGGCGTTCGGGGGGTCGGGGAGCAGGTGGGGCCGGTCGGCGTAGTGCTCGACGAGGGCGCGGAGCAGCGCGACCACGGCGTCGGCCTGGGCCCGGCTCGCCGGGCGCAGGTACACGTGGTCGTAGTTGAAGCGGCGGAAGTCGGCCAGGGCGTCGGCGGCCGGCTCGAGCATCCCGATGCGACCGGTGTCTGCCGCCGCCGTCACCATCGCCCGGATGAACGACCCGAGCTGCCGCGACCGCGTCGGGCCGCACCGCTCGGCGACGAGCGCCGGGAGCATCTCGGCCGACACGATGCCGGCCGCCACCGCGTCCTCGAAGTCGTGGCAGACGTAGGCGATGCGATCGGCCCACGAGACCACCTCGCCCTCCGGCGTCGTCGGCGCGGGCCGGCTCCACGAGTGGTTGCGGATGCCGTCGAGGGTCTCGGCGCACAGGTTCAGCGACGCCAGCGTCACGTCGGCGCCCCACTGGGCGTGGTCGTATCCGCCAGTGACATACGGCGACAGGGCGTCCTCGCTGGCGTGGCCGCCGGGCCCGTGGCCGCAGTCGTGACCGAGGGCGATGGCCTCGGTGAGGGCGACGTTGAGGCCGAGCGCTCTCGCCACGGACGTGGCCACTTGCGCTACCTCGAGGGCGTGGGTCAGGCGGGTGCGCTGGTGGTCGTCGGGGAAGATGAACACCTGCGTCTTGCCGGCCAGCCGGCGGAACGCCGGGGCGTGGAGGATGCGGTCGCGGTCCCGCTCGAAGCACGTGCGCCACTCGTCGGGCTCCTCCGGCCGGGCGCGGTTGCCGGCCCCGACGGCCCGGGTGGCGCCCGCCGAGAGAGCGACCTGTTGCCCCTCCTCACGGGTGGCGCGGTCGACGGGCGGCTCGCCGGCGCGGGCGTGCGAGTCGGAGTGGGCGAGGCGCACCCGGGTGCCGGACGCGTCGTGGCCGGCCATCGTCGACGCCCATCGCTCGGCCCGCTCCGGCATCGTCGCCTCACTCACAGGTACCACCATAGAGAAGGGGTGTCAGAGCGCCTCGGTAGCGTGGACGAGGTGTCCCAGTTCGTCGACGAGTGCCAGCTCAACGTGCGCGGCGGCGACGGCGGCGCGGGTGCGGTGAGTTTCCGGCGCGAGGGCCCGGTCGTCCACGGCGGCCCCAACGGCGGCGACGGCGGCAAGGGTGGCGACGTGTGGCTCGTCGCCGACCACAACGTGGCGTCGCTGCTCGCCTTCCGGGATCACCCGCACCGCCGGGCGACCAGTGGCACCCACGGCCGGGGCAAGGACCTCCACGGCCGTCGGGGAGAGGACCTCGAGGTCTCCGTGCCGCAGGGCACCACGGTGTACGACCTCTACGCGGGCGAGGTGCTCGCCGAGCTCGTCGAGCACGGCGACCGCTGGCTCGCCGCTGCGGGTGGGCGGGGCGGGCGGGGCAACGCCCGGTTCCTCAGCAACCGGCGCCGGGCGCCGAGCTTCGCCGAGCAGGGGGAGCACGGCGAGGAGCGGTGGCTCCGGCTCGAGCTGCGGCTGATGGCCGACGTGGCCCTGGTCGGGTTCCCGAACGTCGGCAAGAGCACGCTGATCAGCGTGATCTCGGCCGCCAAGCCGAAGATCGCCGACTACCCCTTCACGACCCTCGAGCCGCACCTCGGCGTGGTGCGACTGGACGACGCCACCGAGTTCGTCGTCGCCGACGTCCCCGGCCTCATCGAGGGCGCCCACACCGGTCGCGGCCTCGGTGACCGCTTCCTCCGGCACGTCGAACGGGCCCAGGTGTTGTGCCTGCTCGTCGACCTCGCCGCACTGGACGGGACGGCGCCGGCCGAGCAGGAACGGGTGCTGCTCCACGAGCTCGGCGCGTACAAGCCCGAACTGCTCGAGCGGCCCCGGCTGGTCGTCGGGACCAAGGCCGACCTGACCGCCGGCCAGGAGGACCTCGGCTTCAGGCCCGACAACGAGACGCGCTTCGTCATCTCGGCCGTCACCGGTGACGGGGTGTCCCGGGTCGTCGGGGCGATGGCCCGCCTCGTCGACGAGGCGAGGTCGCGGGAGGCGCCCGAGCGCGACGGGATCGTGCTGATCCGGCCCGTGCCGGCCGGGGCAGCCGTCGAGCGGGTGGGCGACGGCGAGTTCCGTGTGAGCGGCCGGGACGTCGAGCGTGTCGTCGCCCTCAACGACATCACCACGCCCGACGCGATGGCCTACATCAGCCATCGCCTCGACCGCCTCGGCGTGATGAAGGCCCTTGCCCGGGCCGGGGCCAGCGAGGGCGACGTCGTGTGGATCGGCGAGTTCAGCTTCGAGTACCAGCCGTGACCGACCGGATCGTCGTCAAGATCGGGACGTCGTCGCTCACCGACGAGCGGGGTGGGGTCGACGACGGCGCCATCGCCAAGCTCAGCGACGAGGTGGCCGAGGTGCGGGCGGCGGGCGACGAGGTGGTCGTCGTGTCCTCCGGAGCGGTGGCCGCGGGGGTGGCGGCGCTGGGGTTCGACGCCCGCCCGGGTGACGTGGCCACGCTGCACACGGTGGCCGCCGCCGGCCAGCCCCGGCTGATGCGCAGCTGGGACGCCGCGCTGGCCCGTCACGGGCTCGTGCCGGCGCAGGCCCTGCTCGTGCCCCACGACTTCGTCGACCGCCGGCAGTACCTGCACGCCCGCCGGACGCTCACCCGCCTGCTCGAGCTGGGGACGGTGCCGATCGTCAACGAGAACGACGCCATCGCCGGCGACGAGTTCCGCTACGGCGACAACGATCGCCTGGCCGCGCTGATCTCGCACAACATCGGCGCCGCCGTGCTCGTGCTGCTCACCGACCTCGACGGTCTCTACACCGCCGACCCCCGGACCCACCCGGACGCCGCGCTCGTGTCGCGGGTGGACGCCGACGACCCGTTGCTCGCGATCCGGGCCGGCCGCAGCGGCAGCGGTCGGGGGAGCGGCGGGATGGCGGGCAAGCTCGAGGCGGCGCGGATCGCCTCGTGGTCAGGGGTGCGCACGGTGATCGCCAACGCCGCCCGCCCAGGGGTCGTCGCCGGCGCGGTTGCCGACGAGCCCGTCGGGACCAGCTTCGAGGCCCACCGGCGCAAGCTCAGCGCGCGCAAGCTGTGGATCGCCTTTGCCTCCCGGGTGGCCGGCACGGTCACGGTCGACGACGGTGCCCGGCGGGCGCTGGTCGAGCGGCCGACGAGCCTGCTGCCCGCCGGCGTCGTCGACGTCGCCGGCCGGTTCGGCGAGGGCGACACGGTCGACGTCGCCGGCACGGATGGGGTGCCGTTCGCCCGCGGAATGGTGTTCGTCGAGGCGGCGCAGCTGCGCAAGGTTGCCGGCCGCCACACCAGCGAGCTCCCCCCGGGGATGGTCCACGAGGTCATCCACCGGGACGACCTCGTGCTCCTCCCGGGTTGATTCATCCGAGGGTTTCGCGCCATCCGAGGGTTTCCTCCGGGGATGCCCCGCAGGAAACCCTCCGTCGGCAGCAAACACTCGGATGGGGTCAGGCCGGAGGTTGCTCCGCCGGCTGTTCCACCGCCGGGGCTGGTGCGGCGGCGGCGGCCGGGCTCTCCAGCCCCAGTTCGGCGCGCAGCTCGCTGAGGCGGCTCTGCGCCTCGACGTTCGCCGTCGCCTGCTCGACCTCGAGGACCCGTGACTCGACCGACGTCTCGGCCAGCTCGGCCGACGCCTTGGCCTTGGCGTAACGGGCCTGGATCTTCTGCTCGACTTCGGAGAACGACGGCACGTCGCTGCCCACGCTCTCCTGGAGCTGGGCCATCGCCGAGTTCATCTCCTCCTGCATCTTCGCCTGGTCCAGCTGGCTCATCAGCTTGGCCTTCTCGGAGATCTTCTGCTGCAGCAGGCGGCTGTTCTGCTGGACGGCGGCCTTCGCCTGGTCCGACGCCTGGGCCGACTCGAGGACGAGGGTCTTCAGGCTCTCCACGTCCTTCTCGACCTGGATCAACTGGTTGGCGATGGTCTCCGCCGCCGTCGAGTAGCTCTGCGCCTTGTCGGCGTTCCCGGCCTTCTCGGCGTCGGCCGCCATGATCAGCGCCTGGCGGGCGTTGGCGTTGAGCTTCTCCAGCTCGCCGAGCTTGGAGTTGAGCCGCAGCTCGCTCTGTTTCTGGTTGGCGATGACGTTGGCAGCCTGCTCCTTCAGCCGGCGATGCTGCCCCTGCGCCTCGGCGATCGCCTGTTCCAGTTGGACCTTCGGGTCGGCCCGCTCCTCGAACGACCCCGTCAGCTTCGCGGTGAGGTACTTCCACCACTTCTTGAAGAGCTTGAACATGGGGGCAGCCTAGGTCGCCGCGGACGAAGCCCGACCCGGGCGCAATCGATCAAGCACGGCCGTGACCTCCGGCACCCGCAGGACGAGGAGGAGCGCGACGTACGCGCCGAGCCCGACCAGCCCGCCCACGGTCAACCGGAGCAGCGCCTCGCCACCGGTGTTGCCCCCGACGCCGCGGGAGACGAGCCACATCACCTCGGCGGCCAGCGCCCCGGCGAGCACCATCGGCCACAGGCTGGTGAGCACCTGCCGCAGCGGGAAGCCGGGCACCTTGTACGCCAGCACCTGCAGCGCCCACAGCGCCCCGACGACGTTGGCGATGGCGAAGGCAATCGCGAGCCCGAGGATCCCGTAGGCGGGCGCGAGGGCGAAGGCGAGGACGATGTTCAACGCGCACTCGACGAGGTTGATGACGAACGGCGTCCGCGTGTCCTGGTGGGCGAAGAAGCCGCGCAGGGCGAAGAGGTAGATCGAGAACCCGATCAGGCCGAGGGCGAATCCTGCCAGCGCCCGCGCGGTGTTGTCGGCCGCCGCCGGCGTGTACTCGCCGTGCTCGAGGAACACCCCGACGATCGCCCGGCGGAGGACGAACAGGACGATCCCGGCCGGGATCACGAGCAGGGCGATCAACCGCACGCCGAGCGACGTCCGGGAGGTGAACTCGTCCCGGTCCCGCCGGACGACGGCGCGCGCCATCTCCGGCACGAACGTCGTCGCGATCGACATCGCCAGCAGACCGTGCGGGAGGACGAAGAACGTGTAGGCGTCGAAGTAGGCGGCGGCGTCCCCCGACCCGGGATCGGCGAGGTTGCGCACCACGACGACCACCACCTGGTTGGCGACGACGTAGCCGAGTGTCCATCCTGAAAGCGTCAACAAGCGGCGTACGGCCGGGTGACGGAACTCGAGCTTGGGCCGGAACCGGAGACCGCTCCGCCGCACCGCGACGATCAAGACGAGCGCCATCGCCGCGATCCCCGCCGTGGCGCCGAGACCGAGGGTCCAGCGCACCCGGTCGTCGTCGATCACGTCGCCGAGCGTCCACTCCCGGCTGCCGGCGTCCGGGAGCGTGAGCAGCGAGATGATGATGATCAGGTTCGGCAGGATCGGGCTCCACGCGGCGGCGAAGAACCGGCGCTGCGAGTTGAGCCAGCCGTTGGCGAGCGCGGTGGCGCCGTAGAAGAAGATCTGGATCAGGAACACGCGGGTGAGCAGCGTCCCGACCTCGCGGAACTGGTCGACGTCCACGTCGCCGCCAGGCGCCAGCGTGTAGAGGCCGAAGATCAGTGGGGCGGCGATCACGGCGACGAGGGTGATCCCGGCCAGCAGGACCATGCCGACGGTGATCACGACGTTCGTCGACTCCTCGTCGTCGCGCTCGTCGAACGACGTGAACAGCGGCACCAGTGTCGCCGAGAGGACGCCGCCGAGGAGCAGCTCGTAGACGATGTTCGGCGTCTCGTTGCCGATGCGGTAGGCGTCGGCGAGCGCGGTCTGGCCGATCACGTAGCCGAACACGATGATGCGCGCCAGACCGCTCAGGCGCGAGAGCGCGGTCCCGGAGGCGACGACCAGGTTGGACTTCAGCAGTGACGGCACGCGGTCACCACGGAGGTCCATCTGGGCGCGCTGAGTTGCGGATTCCGAGACGCTCCGCGCCCAGAAGCCGGAGTGAGACGCTCCGCGCCCAGTTGGTCGGGCTCGCTCACGCCGGAGGTTCCAGCTGCGGGGTACCCGCCCGCTCGGCCTCGTCCATCGCCATGCGCAGCGCCTCCAGCTCCTGGACGAGGCCGTCGACGTCCTCGCCGAGCACGTCGGTGTCGCCCGCGCCGACGCTCACCTCGACCGTGCGGGCGAGCAGCTCGTCGAAGCGGGCGTCGAGCAGGCGCAGGCGATCACGGGCGCCGTCGGCCAGCGCGGTGAGCCGCTGAGCCGACGCCAGTTGCGCCTCCAACGCCTCGATCGTCTGCGCCTGGGCCGGCGACGGCGCGGCCCCGTCCAGGCGGCGGCGAAGGTCGGCCAGCTCGGCCTCGGCTGAGACGGTGTCGATCTTGGCGATCGCGGCGCCGATCTGGTCGCCCCGGCGGGCGATCCGCCACGACTCGTCGACCCCCTGGTCGAGCCGCCCCGACAGCAGCTCCAGCCGCTCGCGCAACGGCCCCGACGCGACCGACGCGACCACGCGGTCGAAGCGTCGTTTCGCCTCCTCCGCCTGCAGCCCGTAGGAGCGCCACGGCTCGCTGAGGGTCGACGGTGCCACCCGCGCCGACGGGGGCCCACCGGGCACGGCGGCGAGCACGCGGCCGCCCCACGCGGCGACGCCGATGCCGGCCGCGGCGACGACGGGCAGGCCGACCAGGATGCCCGCCGCGGTGCCGACGCCGGCGAGGAGGATCCCGAGTGGCGACATGATCGCCTCGGCCACCCGTCGCGTGAAGAACCGGTCGCGGAACGACGGTCGCGCCATCGTCAGAAGTTACTGATGACCGCGGTGAAGACTTGTTCGATCGTGGCCGGGTTGCTGGCGTTGTACGTCGCCGCCCGCGTGGCCTGGGCGACCGCCCGCAGGGTGACGACGTCGGCCTCCTCGCCGTAGGAGATCGTGAACAGGCGGACCGGTTGGGCGCTCGACCCCTCGCTGCCCGCCTGCAACGACTGGATCAGCTCGGCGAACTGGTCCTCGTCGTCGGCCGGCTCCCCGTCGTCGTTCTGGCCGTCCGTGAGCAGGACGATGGCGTTGATCTTGGTCGGGTCGTAGCCCTCCAGCATCGTCTCGTACGCCTGCTCGGTCACGGCATAGAGCGGCGTCCCGTTGGTCGGTCGCTGGTTCTCGATCTGCTGGGCGAGCACGTCCCGCTGAGTGCCGATCGGGGCCACGGGCACGAGCTCGAGCACGTTTGGGTCCGGGCCCCCGAGGTCGGTGCTGAACACCCACAGCCCGACCTCGTCGGAGTCCTTGAACTGGTCGAGGGAGCTGACCGCAGCCTCCTTGGCGAGGTCGAGCTTGGTCCTTCCGTCCCCGCCCAGGTCACCCATCGAACCCGAGATGTCGAGCACGAGCAGCACCCGGGCGTCCTTGCGCAGCTCGGCCCACGAGTCGAGGATGCCGATGAGCACCTCGGGCGCCGGCACCTCGAGCTCGGTCGTCGGCTGGGCCGGGTCGACCCCGTTGGCGGCGACGATCGGCTCGGCGAGCGCAACCGCCGGGTTGTTCGGCCGGAACCCGAACTCGAGGACCTTGGCCTGGTTCTCGGGCTGCTGGACGTAGTCCTCGAAGAGTGCCGCCGCCGCCTTCTCGTCCGCGTCGACCCACTCGGTGTCGAGGACGATGAACGGGTTGTCGGAGAACAGCGTCCCCTCCTCGGGGTAGATCGCGACCAGCGGGACCCGGGGGACACGGGGCTCCTCACCGGGTGAGAGCACGCCGTCGGGGTTGCCGAGGTTGTAGTCGATGACGCTCTTCTCCTCGACCGCCACCGCGCTGGCGTAGGTCAACGCGGTGTCGCGCAGGTCGGCGGCGAACCAGTTGTTCAGGAACGTCATCGTGATGTCGCCGTAGTGGACGACCGCCGACTCGATCTGGGTGGCGAACTCGACCGCTGCGGGGCGGGCCAGGTCCTCCGTGGTGAGGCCGGACCGCTTGCCCGTCGCGGCGTAGTACTCGGCGACGGTGAAGTTGAGCCCGCTGGTCGAGTAGTTCGGGTTGGTCTTGCCGAGCCGGAACGGGCCCCACTCGGGATGGCCGACCGCGGCCCAGCCGTCGGGGTTCTCGGCGAGGGTGGCGAGGTCGGCGAAGCCGAGCGGCTCGTCCGGCCAGCCGAGGGACTCGGCCATCGGCTGGGGCATGGCGATGACCAGCGGGGTCAGCATGAACGGGGTGCCGGCGGGGGCCAGCGTCTGGCCGGCTCGCTGGTTGACGATGCCCGCCCACCCCGACGCGGCGGGGGACCAGATCACCGGCGGCTCGCCGTTGGCCTCGGGGTTGGGCCATCCGTCGACGATCAGGTTGGCGGCGGCGCCCGACGCCACGCTGCGCGGCCGGACGAACACGCACCGGTCGCCGACCTCGGCGAGGTCGCTGTTGTTGAACTCGTCGGCGAGCTCGGTGAGGAGGGCGATCTTCTCGCTGCTCACGGCCATGTCGACGACCACGCAGTCGCCGGGATCGGCGCCGCTCAGGTCGCTCGTGTCGGGGCCGCCGGCCGTGTCGTCGTCGTCACCGGCGCACGCGGCCAGGACCACGAGTCCCACGGCGAGTGCGCGCGCCACGCGCCGGCGGCTCACTGGACCTCCTCCCACAATCCCCGCAGGGCGAGCATCGTCGTCGCGGACGGCAGGGACGGCTGCGCCGTCGGGTCGGGCGGAACCCAGCCAGCATCGAGCAGCGCGGCGGCGGCGTCGGTCGCCAGGTCCTGCGGGATGTCCGCCCCCGCCGGCGCCGCCAACACCGCCTGCAGCCACATGGACGGCTCAGGGTACCCCGGCTCCACCTCCGCGCCGCGTGCACCCAGCGCGGCGAGCTCGGCGTCGTTCGTCGCGGCGACGTTGACCGCGCTCGGCCGGGTGAGCATCGTGGCCAGGGGCGTGCCGGCGGTGAGTTCGTCGACCGGGACCGCCCGGACCAGCCGCCGGACCCACGGGAGGAACTCTGGCTCGCTCTCCCACATCGTGCGGCTGAGCTGGGTCGTGTCGAAGTACCCGGCGACCGCCGCGGCGAACGACGCCAGCCCGGCGGCCGTGGTGCCCGCATCCCCGACGCTCGGTTCGATCACCCCAGGGACCTCACCCCACGGGTCGCCGGCGAGGTCGCCGACGCACCGCCACAGGGGTTGATCGGTGCACTTCGCGGCGAGCACGTCCTGGCGCCCGGGGGGCGTCGCGATGGCCAGCTCGCCGGCGCCGAGGACGTCACCGGCCACCAGCGCGCCGGCCATCGCCGGGAACGGCTCGAACGTCAGCCACATCGGTACGGGCTCGCCGCCCGCCACCCGGTCGAGCGTCACCCGCGCGTCCTCGACGGCGACCGCCAACTCGGGATGGGCCGCGCCGAGGGCGTCGCACACCGCCTCGAGCTCGGTCACGCACACCAGCTCCGTCGCCGGATCTGGTCCGTCAGTGGCGTCCGGCTCGTCGTCCCCGCCCTCGATCACGTTGCGGCGGAGGAAGAAGGCCCCGACGATCAGCGCGATGGCGACGACGACCGTCGCCAGCCGTCGGCCCATCACTGCGGCGTTTCTTGCACGGCCAGGCGCAGACCCTCCAGCTCGAGCACGAGGTCGTCGACGTCGTGGGCGAACTCGGTCGTGTCACCGGCACCGATGCTCACCTCGGCGGCCCGAGACACGAGCTCGTCGAGCCGGGCCTGGGTGAGGCGGAGACGGTCGGCGGTGCTCGCCGACAGCTCCTTCAGCCGGTCGGCGCTCGCCAGCTGGCTCTCGACCGACGCGATCGCCGCGGCGAGGTTCTCGCTCGGTGCCGACGCCGACTGCGTCTTGAGCGTGTCGAGGCGCGACCGCAGGCGAGTGGGATCGAGGCCGCGCACCGCCGAGTCGATCTCGTCGCCGCGGCGGGCGATCTGCCAACTCTCGGCGATGGCCTGGTCGAGGCGGTCGACGATGCCCTGCAGGCGGTCGCGCAGCGGTCCGGCGGGCCTCGACTTCACGGTCTCCGTGAGCTGTCGCCTCGCGCGCTGGGCGCCCTGGACGAACTGACGCCACGGCTCACTGAGCGCGAACGGGTCGAGTCGAGGGCGCGGTGCCCGCTTGGGCATGGCGAGGGCGACGGCGCCGACGTAGACCACGGCGCCGATCAGCGCGGCGCCGATCCATGGCACTCCGAGGACGACCGCGACCACCCCGGCCGCGGCCCCGAGCACAATCCGCCACGAGAGGATGGCCTTTGCCGTCGTGGCCGTGAAGAACCGGTCGCGCAGGCCCATCACCGAAAACGCTAACCCTGGGTCGCGCCGATGTCGGGCGGCACGACGTCGGCGGCGGTGAGCATCGTCAGTTCGGCGTCGGTCGGCGCCTCGACGGCGGCGAGCCGCTCGGCCTGGTGGGCCACCGACGCCTCGAAGACGTTGCGGACGAAGCGGGCGTTGCCGAAGCCACGTGTCCGCGGCTCCGCCTCGATGACCTCGACCAGTCGGGTGCGGCCGGCGTCGTCGAGGTGGTAGTCGGTGTCCTCGCCCATCAGCTCGAAGATCTCGACCAGCTCGTCGGTCGTGTAGTCGGGGAAGTGGATCGTGCGGGTGAACCGGCTCTTCAGCCCCGGGTTGGCGTCGATCAGGTCGACCATCTCCTCCGGGTAGCCGGCGGCGATGACGGCGAGGTCGTCGCGGTGATCCTCCATGAACTTGACGATGGTGTCGATCGCCTCCCGGCCGAAGTCCTGCTCGCTGCCCCGCGCGAGCGCGTACGCCTCGTCGATGAGCAGGGTCCCGCCGAGCGCCGACTCGAGCACCTGGCGGGTGCGCACAGCCGTCTGACCGACGTACCCGGCGACGAGGTGGGACCGGTCGGTCTCGACCAGGTGCCCCTCGGACACGACGTCGAGCGCCCGCAGGATCTGGCTCAGCAGCCGGGCGACGGTCGTCTTGCCGGTTCCTGGGTTCCCGGTGAACACGAGGTGGTGGCTCGTCTCGAGCGTGGGCAGGCCCCGCTCCTCGCGGAGCTTCTGGATCCGCAGCAGGCTGGACAACCGGCGCACGTCGGCCTTGACCTGGTGCAGCCCGACGAGGTCGTCGAGCTCGGCGAGCAGCTCCTCGATCGGGCGCTCGGGCGGGAGCTCCGGAGGCGGGGCCTCCGACGGCGGCGTCGCAGCGGGGCGCGGACCGTCGCCTGCCGGCGTGGCCGTCGCCGGGCGGCCCGGGCGGGTGACGCCGGCAGCGTCGAACGCGGCCAGCAGCACGCCGCGGTACCGGTCGATCGCCGCGACCTCGTCGGGAGACGGCACCAGATCCACCGACGCGGCGGCGTGGGCGAGGCGGATGGCGAGGTCGTAGTAGCGGGCCGCCCGCCGGCCGCCGTCACGGGCGTCGGCGCGCAGCACGAGGTCGGCCAGCGTGCTCGGCTGTTCGAGCCACCGGCGCCTGCCCTCGAGCATCGCCGACTCGCGCAGGCGGTCCGACGCCACGATGACCGGTGGTTCGAGCCGCGGACCGATGTCGTCGAGCCAGGCCTCCAACTCGGCGACCGATTGCCGGCTGTCGCTGTCGATCACCGCCGCAACCAGGTCACCGGCGTCGACGACGACCTCGCGCCGGTGGTCTCGCCCGGACAGCTCGGACAGGTCGGCGCTCACGCCGTCGACGAAGGCGTCGACGTACTTGGCGAGGGCCCCGGCCACGGCGGGATGGTACCGGCGGGCGCCTCGACGAGTGACTCGCACGGACTCCGGTGCCGCGGCCCCGACCCGGGCGCAGTTGTTCTCGAACCTCGATCTGGGCGCAGTTCTTCTCGACGCTTGAGACCAACTGCGCCCAGAACCTCCGATGAGAAGGATCGCGCCCAGATCGCGGGCGCGGCTTCTCCCCGCTCCCGGCCGCCCCCGACGTCTTTCACCCCAGAAGTGGGCGTGAGAACGATCGCGCCCAGAGCGACGGGTCGTGGGTCGGCACCGGCCGGGTACGTTGATGGGACCATGGACGGACTGGGGGTGGTCGGATGACTGAAATTGCGTTCCCCGGCCACACCGCATGCTGCCTGCGCAGTCGCTGGACGCTCGCTCGCTGGCGCTCACTCGCTGGCACTGGTACAGGGAGTTCCAATGACTGATGTGGTGGTGCGAGTCACCTGCACTCACGACTGCCCTGACGCGTGCAGCGCGCTGGTCACCGTCGACCCGGATGGCCGAGCGGTCGACATTCGGGCCGACACGTCGCACCCCGTCACCGGACGCCACCTGTGCGTCAAGGTCGACCGCTACCTCGAGCGGGTGTACAGCCCGGACCGGTTGCATGACGCCGCTGCGGCGCACCGGCGCCAAGGGTGACGGCGAGTTCGAGTCCGATCGGCTGGGACGAGGCGGTGGACGAGATCGCCTCGCGGTGGACGCGACATCGTGGCCGAGGTCGGCGCCGAGGCGATCCTCGGCTACTCGTACCTCGGCTCGATGGGCATGCTCGACGCCTTCGGCACGATGCAGGCGCTGTTCAACCGGCTGGGCGCGACCCGTCTCGAGCGGTCGATCTGCGGGCCGCAGGGCTTCGCCCTCGCCGCGCCTCACCCGCTACCCGTGGTCCGATCCCGAGAACCTCCCCGACGCCCGGACGGTCGTCGTGTGGGGGATGGATCCGGTGGCGACGTCGATCCACACGTGGGAGCTGATCCGGAAGGCCCGCCGCAACGGCGCCCGCCTCGTCGTCGTCGATCCCTACCGCAGCCGCACCGCCGCCTACGCCGACGTCCACGTGCGTCCGCACGCGGGCACCGACGGGGCGCTCGCCCTGGCGCTCGGACACGTGATCGTGCGCGACGGACTGGAGGACGACGAGTTCGTAACCAGCCGCACCTCGGACGTCGACGACTACCGGGCGGCGGTGGAGCCGTGGACCCCCGAGCGCGCCGCGACGGAAACGGGTGTCGCCGCCGAGACGATCGTCGAGCTCGCCCATCTCGTGGCCACCGCCCGCCCCACGGCCTTCCGCATCGGTGTCGGCATGCAGCGCGCCGCCGGCGCCGGCTCGGCGCTGCGGGCGATCCAGTGCCTCACCGCCGTCACGGGTCAGTGGCGGTGGCCGGCTGGAGGGATCAGCCAGGCCGTTTCGATCGGCCAGCTCGACCTCGGCGAGCGTCTCGCGACCCGACCTGTCTCCGGCCGGCACCCGGGAGGTCAACATGATCCAGCTCGGTCGTGTGCTGACCGATCCTGCCCTCGACCCGCCGATCCGCAGCCTGTACGTGTGGAACAGCAACCCGGCCGTGATCGCGGCCGACCAGCAGCGGGTGCTCGGGCGGCCTGCGCCGGGACGACCTCTTCACCGTGGTTCACGACCAGTTCCTCACCGACACCGCCCGCTTCGCCGACGTGGTCCTCCCGGCTCCGACGATGATCGAGCACGCCGACCTCGTCGGCTCGTGGGGCTTCTCGTATCTCTCGTGGAACGAGGCCGCGATCGCGCCGATCGGCGAGTCGAAGTCGAACGCCGAGGTGACCCGGCTGCTCGCCGGCGCGGCTCGGGTTCACCGACGAGATCTTCTCCCTCGACCGACGACGAGCTGATGGAGCTGGCGCTGGCCGGTTCGCCGCCGGCTGCGGCCGGAGTCGACCGCGACGCGGCTGCGCGGTGACGGCGTCGTGCGGGTCGGCCCGCCCCTCGGCACCGGCGTCCCGCCGGGCGCATCCTTCGCCTTCTCGTGCGCCGCGCTGGCGGCGGCCGGATTGGACCCCGTCGCCGAGTACCGGCCGCCGGCGAACCGGCCCTCGCCGATCCGCGCCTTACCCGCTCCGGCTGCTCACCCTCAAACGGCACTACTCGATCAACTCGTCGTACGGCAGTCTCCCGGTGCATGCTCAACGCCGAGCCGGCGCCAGGTCTGCGAGCTCCACCCCGACGACGCCGCCGCGTCGGGGCATCGGCGACGGCGACGAGGTCGACGTCTACAACGAACTCGGCCGGATCAGCTGCACGGCGAAGGTGACCGAGGCGGTGCCGCCGGGAACGGTGGCCGTCCCCTTCGGCCGGTGGCGCTCGGATCGGACCGGCGGGGGCGCCAACAGCCTGACCAGCGATCTGCTCGGTGACCTCGCCCACGGCCCGACGTTCTGCGACAACCTCGTCGAGGTGGAGCTCGTCGCGGCGGCGTCGCCCGACGCGAGGTGAACGGCGACCGGCTGCGCGTCGACGTGCTCGGCCCGCTCCGGGCGCGCGACGCCGAGGGCCGGGACGTCACGCCCGATGGCATGCTCCAGCGACGGCTGCTCGCCCTGCTGGTGCTCCGGCGCGGGCGGGTCGTGCCGGTCGACGAGGCGATCGAGGTGCTCTGGCCCGCGCGCGGGCCACGCGACCCGGTCGCCGCGCTGCACAATCACGTCTTCCGGTTGCGGCGCGAGCTGCCCGAGGGTGTGGTCGAGTCGGCCGGCACCGGCTACCGGGCGGCGCCGGAGCTGATCGACCTCGACGCCGACCGGCTCGCCGCTGCGCTCAACGCCCACGACCCGACCGACCCGGCGGTGTTGGCCGCCATCGACGAGGTCTTCGACCGGTGGCGAGGGCCGGCCTACCCCGAGCTCGACGACGTCGACGACGGTCGGGCCGAGGCCATCCGACTCGGCGAGCTCCGCGTCCGCGCCCTCGAGACGCGGGCCGAAGCCCGGCTGACCGCCGGCGCGCCCGGGCGACGTGGCCGCCGAGCTCGCCGCGCTCGCCGACGAGGAGCCCCTGCGGGAGCGACCCCGCGCCCTGTTGATGACCGCCCTGGCGAAGGCGGGCCGCACCGTCGAGGCCCTGCGGGTCTACGACGACTTCCGCCGGCTCCTCGGCGACGAGCTCGGCATCGAGCCGTCGCCGGCGCTGTCCGCCCAGCACGCCGCCCTGCTCCGCGGCGTGGACGAAGCGGGCTGGACGCCGGCGACCCGGCTGCCGGCCCCGGTCACCTCGCTGGTCGGGCGCGACACGCTCGTCGCCGACCTGCTGGCGGCGGCTGACTCCGACCGCCTCGTCACGTTGATCGGCCCTGGCGGCGTGGGCAAGACGCGGCTGCTGACCGAGATCGGCCACCGGATGCGCGCCGTCCGCCCCGACCGCCCGGTCGTGATGTGCGAGCTCGCCACCGCGAGCGAGGAGTCGGCGGTGGATGTCGTCGCCGCCGCCCTCGGCATCGACGGGCGTCCCGGGGTCGGCCTCGCCGAGCGGGTGGCGGCCGTGCTGGCCGACACCGAGATCGTCCTGCTGCTCGACAACTGCGAGCACGTCCTCGACCCGATGGCCCATCTCGTCGAGCGACTGCTCGGCGCGTGCCCGGCAGTGTCGATGGTGGCGACGAGCCGGGAGCGGCTGCGGGCGCCCGGCGAGCGCCTGTTCGCGGTGCCGACGCTGCCGACGGTGTCGGCGCCGACGCAGGATGCGGCCGCGGTGCAACTGTTCGTCGAGCGGGCACGCGCCGCCGCGCCGGGATTCGCCGCCGAGCCCGCCGATCGAGCGGTCATCGCCGAGATCGTCGGTCGGCTGGACGGGCTCCCCCTCGCCATCGAGTTGGCCGCAGCCCGGCTGCACACCCTCGACCTCGCCGAGGTGGCGGCCGGTCTCGACCGCCGCTTCGCGCTCCTCTCGTCCGGCTACCGCACGTCGCCGCGTCACGAGTCGCTGGGCGCCGCCGTCTCCTGGTCGTACGAACTGCTCGACGCCCGCCTGCAGCGGACATTCGCCGACCTGTCCGTGTTCGCCGGGTCGTTCACCGTGGCCGACGCGGCCGCGGTCGGCGGCGTCGACGTCGCGACCGCGGCGCCCGCACTGGACCAGCTCGTCGAACGCTCCCTCGTCATGCGGGCGCCGCGCCGGCGGTACGTCCTGCTCGAGACGCTCCGCGCCTTCGGCGCCGAACAACTCGTCGCCGACGGACGCGCCGACATCGCCGGCGAACGCCACGCCCGCCACTTCGTCGACTGGGTCAACGACGCCGATCGCCACCTCGTCGACCCGGATGGAAACGAAGCCCTCGGCCAGATCGACGCTGCGCTTCCGGAGCTGCGCACGGCGCTGGGCTGGCTCCTCGACCACGAGCAGTCCGAGCTCGCCGGGCGCCTCGTCGGCCCGCTGCTCGACTACGCCTTCCTGCGCCTGCGGCCTGACGTCCTCGCGTGGGCGGAGCGGGTGACCGCCGCCGACCCGGAGGATCGGAGCCCGTGCGCGGCGGTCGTGTGGGCCCTCAGCGGCTACGCGGCCTGGATGGCCGGCGACGTCGAGGAGGCCGGCCGGCGCGGCGACCACGCCCGCCGCTTGTGCGAGCGGGCGGGCGGCCCGGTGCCACCGGAGGTCGCCGACCTCTGTGGCAGCTACCAGCTGTTCCAGGGGCACCTCGACGAGGCCGTCACGTGGTACCGCCGGGCGCGCGACGCCGCCGCCGGCGACCGGGCCGGAGAGTTGCTCGCCCAGTGCAACGAGCTGCTCGCCCTCGCCTATGCCGGCGACCCGACGGCGGCCGACGTCGCCGCCGGGCTGCTCGACGACATCGGCGCGGCCCGCAGCGGCTACGCCGCGTACGCCTGGTACTGCGCGGGAGAGGCCGATCTGTCGGTGGACGTCGAGCGGGCCCTCGTCCGCTTCGACCGCGCCCTCGAGCTCGCCGAGGCGACGCACGCCTCGTTCGTCGCCGGCGTGGCCGGGGCGTCTCGGGCGTCGATCGTCGCCCGCGTGGGCGATCCGCAGGCCGCCGCCGCCGACTACCGCCGGCTGATCAACCACTGGCAGCGGGCCGGGATGTGGTCGACGCAGTGGACGATGCTGCGCTCCGTCGCCGGACTGCTGGCCCGGCTCGGACGACACCGCGACGCGGCCGCGCTGGCCGGAGCGGTGCGGGCGACCCGCTCCGGCCACCGCATCTTCGGCGCCGACGAGGCCGCGCTCGAGGAGCTCGAGTCGCGACTCCGGGGAGTGCTCGGCGACGAGGTCTACGCGGCTGCGCTCGCCGAGGGCGCCGAGCTCGACGGCGACGCTGCCGTCGAGCTGGCGCTCCGGGCCTTGTGAGCGAGGGTGGGCTGGCGAGCCGGGGGGTGGCTCACCAGCGCGGCTGGTCTTCGAGGACGCCGAGGAGCGCCTTGCCGACCATCTCGTGGGTGATCGCGTCGTTGCCGGGGTGGAACCCGCCGCAGCGGGCGTCGCGGTAGAGCCGCTCGAGCTCGTTGCCGCGGAACATCCCGCCGCCACCGGAGACGTCGAGGGCGATGTCGACGACCCGCTTGGTCGCCTCCACGGCCCGCCACTTCGACGCGTAGATCTTCGGGACCCACGCCTCGCCGTGGTCGGCGCCGGCGACCCAGTCGGCGACGAGCCGCTCGACCGTCGCGGTGGCCGCGTCGAGCTCCAGGTACATCTCGGCGATCTGGTGCTGGACCATCGGGTGGTAGGCGTAGGAGCCGCGCTCGATGGCGATCGACTTCTTGCGCTGGGCGGAGCCGACCGCCAGCTCCAGCGCCCGCTCGGCGATGCCGAGGTAGACGCTGGCGATGAGCGGCAACGCCCAGATCGTCATCGCGACGAGGTACGGATCGCTGCCGTCGCCCGCCGGGACGACCCGGCCGATGCGGGCGTCGGGGACGAACACGCCGTCGAGAACTGTGTCGTGGCTCTGGGTTGGCCGCATGCCGAGGGTGTCCCACGTCTCGACGACGGTGACGCCCGGACTGGTGCGCTCGACGAAGGTGTGCACGGTCTGCGGCCCACCCGGCGCGTCGGGGTCGATGGCGTGGGCGCCGAGCCAGGTCCACGCCGGGCCGTTGGAGCCGAACTGCTTGCGGCCGGTGAGGCGGTAGCCGCCGTCGACCCGCTCCGCGTGGCACGTTGACAGGAGCACGGGGATGTCGTTGCCGGTCTCGGCGTGGCCGGCGGCGATCACCTCGCCGTTGACGGCCGCCTCCAGGATCCACCGCTGTGACGAGTCACCGGCCCGTTCGAGCTCGGCAGCGGCGCCGATCCAGTAGGTGTGCATGGTCATCGAGAGGGCCGTCGCCGGGGCGTACCGGGCGAGGCGGCGCTGGCTGGCCGCCATCTCGGCCAGGTTCAGGCCCCAGCCGCCGAGGTGCTCCGGCACGGCGGCGGCGAGGTAGCCGGCCTCGCGCAGCTCGTCGAGGTCGTCGGTGAAGTAGCTGTTGGTGCGGTCCAGCTCGCCGGCGCGGCTGCGGAACCGCTCCAGCATGTCGACCGGCAGCTCGCGGAGTCGCGGGCGGGTGTCGAGGGTGGCAGTCATGTGGGGGACGATGACCGTCGTCGCTCTCACGGCGCTCCCGCCGGCTCTCACGGACGTGGGAGCCGGTGAGAGTCGCGTGGGGGCGGGTAGGTGGACACTGGGACCATGCAGATCGACGCGACCGCGGGCCTCGGGACGATCCTGTCCGTGTGGGCCCATCCGGACGACGAGACCTACCTGGCCGGCGGTCTCATGGCGGCCGCGGCCGACCGGGGCGACCGGGTCGTCTGCGTGTCGTTGACGGCGGGTGAGCACGGGACGTCCGATCCCGAGGCGTGGCCCCCGCTCCGGCTCGGCCGCCGCCGGCACTGGGAGGCGGCGGCTTCGATGGCCGTGCTCGGCGTGACGGAGCACTGCATCCTCGGGCTGCCCGACGGGGCCCTGGCCGACTACGACGAGCAGGGTCTCGCTGTCGTCGGCCGGTTGCTCGAGGACGTCGACCCGGACACCATCCTCACCTTCGGCCCCGACGGGGTCACGTTCCATCCGGACCACATCGCCGTGTCGCGCTGGGTCACCGAGGCGTGGCGGCGGCGCGGTTGCCGGGGGCGCCTGCTGTACGCGACGCCAACCGTCGAGCACCTCGCCCGCTTCCGGGACCTGTACGAGGAGTGGGGTGTCTACATGACCGGCGAACGGCCCGTCGGCGTGCCCGCGGACGAGCTCGCCGTCCACATGCGGCTCGCCGGGTGGCAACTCGACCGCAAGCTCACCGCGCTCGCCGCGATGGCGTCGCAGACCGGGCCGGCGATGGCGCTGATCGATCCCGAGCTGTACGCCGCCCAGGTCGCCGTCGAGGCGTTCGTCGACGCCGCCACGCGCCTGCCCGACGACGCTTTCAACAGCTATCTCGGCGCCGCCACTGGATAGCGTCCCAGGGGTGACGGAACGATTCGAGAGCGTCCCCGCTGTTCGCGAGGGTCTGCGCAGCGTGGCGTACCTCGCCGACGAGGGGATCGCGGGCGTCGTCTTCCTCGCCGACCGGCTGGGGAAGCCGGTGCTGATCGAGGGTCCCGCCGGCACCGGCAAGACCCAGCTCGCCAAGTCGGTGGCCGAGATGACGGGCTCCCGGCTCATCCGGCTGCAGTGCTACGAGGGCCTCGACGAGTCCAAGGCGCTGTACGAGTGGAACTACAAGAAACAGCTGCTGCGCATCCAGGCCGACCGCAACGCCGACTCGTGGAACGAGGTCCACGACGACATCTTCTCCGAGGAGTTCCTGCTCACTCGCCCGCTGCTCGAGGCGATCCGGGCCGCCGAGCCGGTCGTGCTGTTGATCGACGAGGTCGACCGCGTCGAGGTCGAGACCGAGGCGCTGCTGCTGGAGATCCTGTCCGACTACCAGGTGTCGATCCCGGAGCTGGGCACGATCGAGGCCAACCAGATCCCGCTCGTGTTCCTGACGTCGAACAACACCCGCGAGCTGTCCGAGGCGCTGAAGCGGCGCTGCCTCTACCTCCACGTCGACTACCCGTCGCTGGAGCGGGAGAAGGAGATCGTGCTCGCCAAGGTCCCCGGGGTCAGCGCCAACCTCGCCGACCAGATCGCCCGCGTCGTGCGCTCGATCCGCCAGCTCGATCTGAAGAAGGCGCCGAGCGTCTCGGAGACCCTCGACTGGGCGCGGACGCTGCTCCTCCTGAACCTCGAGTCGATCGACGAGCAGACGGCGAAGGAGACGCTGCACATCCTGCTCAAGTACCAGACCGACATCGCCAAGGCGGCCAAAGAGCTCTCCGTGGAAAGTTGACGCGATGACCGTCGCCGAGGTTGACGGGAGCGGGTCTGACGGCACCGGTACTGCGATGCTCGACCTGCTCAACGGCTTCGTCGTCGAGCTGCGTAACGCCGGGTTGCCGGTGAGCCTCACCGAGAACCTCGACGCGATGGAGGCGGTGCAGCACATCCCCGTCGATGACCGCGAGGCGTTCAAGTACGCGCTCGGGGCGACGCTGGTGAAGAACAACGCCCACTGGCGGGCGTTCGAGACCGTCTTCGAGGTCTACTTCAGCCTGCGCGGCCCGGAGTACCGGCTCGCCGAGGGGGACGGGTCGGAGCTCGACGAGATGTGGCGCGAGATGCAGGACCAGTCGCGTCAGGGCGAGAGCCGGGCCGCCGCCGGCGGGGCGATGGACTCGCTGACGCCGGAGGAGATCGCCCACCTGCTGATGCAGGCGCTGCTCAACGGGGACCAGGCGATGATGCGGGCGATGGCCCGCCAGGCGGTGCAGCGCTTCGCCGGGATGGAGCCCGGCCGGCCGGTCGGCGGCACCTACTACCTGTACCGGACGCTGCGCAACCTCGACCTCGAGGCGATGCTCGAGAAGCTGATGGAGGCGACCCGCCAGCAGGTCGGCGGCGAGCTGACGTCGCTGGAGGAGCGACTCGAGCGGGAGGAGTACGAGGACCGCATCGAGAAGTTCAAGGCCGAGGTGGAGGCGGAGATCCGCCGCCGGCTGGTGGCCGACCGGGGCGCCGAGGCGATGGCCAAGACGCTGCGCAAGCCGCTGCCCGAGGACGTCGAGTTCATGCACGCCAGCCGGGACGAGATGCAGTCGCTGCGCAAGGCGCTGTACCCGTTGACCCGCAAGCTGGCGGCGCGGCTGGCGCGCAAGCGGCGCCACGGCCGCAAGGGCCCGCTCGACTTCCGCAACACCGTGCGCCACTCGCTGTCGTACGGCGGGGTGCCGGCCGAGCCCAAGTTCCGGTACCCGCGCCCGGCGAAGCCCGAGCTCATGGTCGTCGCCGACATCTCCGGTTCGGTGGCGGCGTTCGCCCGGTTCACGTTGATGCTGGTGTACGCGATCCAGAACCAGTTCTCCAAGGTCCGCTCGTTCGTGTTCATCGACGGCATCGACGAGGTCACCGACTACTTCAAGGCGACCGAGGACATCGCCGAGGCCGTCCACCGGGTCAACACCGAGGCCGACGTCGTGTGGGTCGACGGGCACTCCGACTACGGCCACGCCTTCGAGGTGTTCTGGGAGCGCTGGGGCAAGGACGTCGGGCCGAAGACGACCGTGCTCCTGCTCGGCGACGCCCGCAACAACTACCACGCCAGCCAGTCGTGGATCGTCAAGGAGATGCGCCACAAGGCGCGCCACGTGTACTGGCTCAATCCCGAGCCGCGGTCGTACTGGAACACCGGGGACTCGATCGTGGGGGAGTACGCGACCCACGTCGACGGGGTTTACGAGTGCCGCAACCTGCGCCAGCTCGAGGCCTTCGTCGAGAAGCTCGCCTAGCGCCTTCTCCATCCGAGTGTCTCGCGCCAACCGAGTGTTTCGTGCGGGTACGTCCCTGCAGCAAACGCTCCGGTGACCGGAGACACTCGGATGCCAGGAAGAAAACACAGCGATTGCTGTTTCTAGAGCTATGGTCGCTCTCATCAGAACTGCGGTCGTCACCGGTGGCTCCCGAGGTCTGGGCCTGGCGCTGGTCAGGACGCTGGCGGGGGCCGGCTGGAGAGTGGTGACCGATGCCCGGGATGGGGACGCCCTGCGCCGGGCGACGGCGGACCTCGACGTGACGGCCATTACCGGCGACGTCTCTGATCCGGATCACCGGGCCGAGCTGGTCGCCGCCGCCGGCGACCGGATCGACCTGCTCGTCAACAACGCCGGTGGTCTCGGCCCGTCGCCGCTCCCCGCCCTCGCCGACTACCCCCTCACCGACCTCACCGACCTCTTCGCCGTCAACGTCGTCGCCCAGCTCGGCCTGATCCAGGCGGCCCTGCCGAAGCTGGCTCCCGGTGCGGTGATCGTCGACGTCACGTCGGACGCCTCGGTCGAGGCGTATGAGGGCTGGGGTGGCTACGGCGCCACGAAAGCCGCCCTCGACCACGTGGGCCGCGTGCTCGCCGTCGAGCGCCCCGACCTCAGGGTCCTCACCGTCGACCCGGGCGACATGCGCACGCAGATGCACCAGGACGCGTTCCCAAGTGAGGACATCTCCGACCGACCGCCGCCGGAGCAGAGCGTGCCGGGCATCCTCGCCCTGATCGAGAGCGACCGACCCAGCGGCCGCTACCGGGCGACGGAGGTGGCGCCGTGACCGCCTCGACGCTCAACGACTTCGTCCTCCCCGCGGCCCTGGAGGCCACCCAGCCACCCGAGCTCACCCTCGGCCGCCGCGACGCCGTGCGCATGCTCGTGTCGATCGGTGAGAACGAGCCCAGGCACACCACCGCCCGCGACCTGGCCACGTGGCTGCAGGCGGGTGACGTCGTCGTCGTCAACACGTCGGCGACGATGCCGGCCGCGGTCGATGCGACGACCTCAGACGGCCGGTCCGTCGTCCTCCACGTCTCGACCGAGCTCCCCACCGGTCTGCACCTGGTGGAAGTCCGTCGCCCGGCGGCCGACGGGACCACCGAGCCTGACTTCGACGACTTCACCGGCTCCGTACTCGCCCTGCCCGACGGGGCCCGGGCCGACCTCCTCGGCCGGATGCCAGGGTCGGTGCGCCTGTGGGTGGCGACGCTCGACCTTCCCGCTCCGCTGACGATGTACCTCTGCCAGCACGGCCGCCCGATCCGCTACCGGTACGTGCCCGACGCCTGGCCGCTCCACGCCTACACCAACGCCTATGCGACCGAGCCCGGCTCGGCCGAGATGCCGTCGGCCGGACGGTCCCTGACACCCGACGTCATCACTGACCTCGTCGCCCACGGGATCGTCGTGGCGCCGATCGTGCTCCACACCGGGGTGGCGTCGCTCGAGGCCCACGAGACGCCGTACCCCGAGCGCTACCGGGTCCCGCCGACCACGGCCCGGCTGGTGAACGAGGCGCGGCGGGCCGGGCACCGCGTCGTCGCCGTCGGGACGACCGTGGTGCGTGCGCTCGAGACGGTGGTCGACGACGATGGGGCCGTGCACCCCGGCGAAGGCTGGACCGAGCTCGTCATCACGCCCGAGCGCGGCGTGCGCGCCGTCGACGGGTTGCTCACCGGGTGGCACGAGCCGGAGGCGAGCCACCTGCGGCTGCTCGAGGCCGTCGCCGGCCGCCCGGCGCTCGAGCTGGCGTACACGACCGCTCTCGCGGCCGGGTACCGCTGGCACGAGTTCGGTGACGTCCACCTGATCCTGCCCGAGCGAGCCTGATGACCGAGACCAGGCCCGGCGTGAGTGTCGCCCCACCGGTGTCGGCCGCCCAGCGCAACGTGCTCTACGCCGTGCGCCGCCGGGGCGAGGCGTCCGTCGCCGACGTCGCCGACATGCTCGGGATCACCGTGAGCGGCGCCCGCCAGCACCTCAGCGCGCTCGCCGAGGCCGGGCTGCTCGAGGTCGGGGACGCCGCCCGCGCCCCTGGCCAGCAGGGCCGGTCCGAGCGCTGCTACCGGGTGGCCGGCCCGGCCGAAGCGCTGTTCCCACGCGCCTACGGCGAGCTCACCAACCAGCTCCTCGGCTACCTCCCCTCGGCGGCCGTGGCGCGGGCCTTCCAGCACCGGCGGGACGACCGCATCGAGGCCGCGCGGACCCGCCTCGAACGACAGCCCACCTTCGCCGCCAAGGTCCGTGAGCTGGCCAAGATCCTCGACGAGGACGGCTATCTGGCCGCGCCCGAGGAGCTGCCCGACGGGTCGTTCCGCATCGCCGAGCGCAACTGCGCCATCTTCGCCGTCGCCCGCGAGCACCCGTTGGCGTGCTCGACCGAGCTCGAGTTCCTGCGCGCCGCCCTGCCCGAGGCCGAGATCGAACGGGTGACCCACATGATCGCCGGCGCCCACGCCTGCTGTTACGAGATCCGCCCCACGACATCTGGGCGCGGACGGTCTCACTGACGCTTCTGGGCGCGGACCGTCTCGAATCCGAGACGCGGCGCGCCCAGATGCGGACCTACCGTGCCCGGTCGTGCCCCCCGTCGCCCTCGCCACCGCCATCGCCTCGGTCGCCGACGCCGACCCCGACCTCGCCCGGCTCGTCGAGACGGTCGGCCCGATCCGCCACCGACCGCGGGATGCCGACGGTCCCTTCGGTGCACTCGTCCGGGCGATCACGTTCCAGCAGCTCGCCGGGCGCGCCGCCGTCGCCATCCACGGCCGGGTGCGGGCGCTGGTCGACGGGCCGCTGACGCCGGAGCGGCTCGCCGCCGTCCCCGACGACGCGCTCCGGGCCGCGGGGCTGTCCGGCGCCAAGCTGGCTGCGCTGCGCGACCTGTCGACCAAGGTCCTCGACGGCTCGGTGACCCTCGACGCCTCGGCGCGCCGGTCGGACGACGAGATCATCGCCCGGCTCGTGACGGTGCGCGGGATCGGTCGCTGGACCGCCGAGATGTTCCTCATGTTCGAGCTGCGCCGCCTCGACGTGTGGCCGGTCGACGACCTCGGCGTGCGCCAGGGCTACGGACTCATCTGGTCCGTCGACCAGGCGCCGACGGCGCGGGAGCTCCAGCCGCTGGGCGACCGGTTCCGGCCCTACCGCAGCGTCGTCGCCCGCTACTGCTGGGAGGCGGTCGCCCTCTCCCGACGGGGCGCCGACACCGCGCTGCGATAGCCCTAGCCGAGGGCCTTGGTGAGCGTTTCGCCGGCCAGGGCCACCGCCTCGGTGTCGTCGGCGTCGGCGGGAAGGTTGAACACGACACCGTCGAGGCCGAGGCCGATGAGTTCGTGCACCCGGGCCGCGACCTCGTCGGGATCCCCCCACACGATCCGGCCGAGCAGTTGGGCGCGGGCGGCGTCGTCGGCGAGCACGGTGTCCAGGTCGACGCCGCGGGAAGTGAACAGGCGGCTGAGCTTGGCGTGGGCGGCGTCGTGGGTCTCGGCGAGGACGAGCGTGCCGAGCGGGGTCACGGTGATGTCCTGCCTTGCCCGGCCGAGGTCGTCGAGGTGCCCCTGCAGGGCGTCGAGCTTGCGCGGCAGCTCGCCGAAGCCCGCCGTCGTGTTGAGCTCATCGGCGTACTGGGCGGCGATGCGGAACGTCCGTCGTTCGCCCGACCCGCCGATGAGGATCGGGATGCGACCGGCGACGGGGGCGGGGGAGTTGAACGCGTCCTTCACGGAGTAGTGCGTGCCGGTGTACGTGGTCGCCGGCTGGGTGAACATGCCGCGGCAGATCTCGAGGGCGTCGACGAGCCGGGCATAGCGCTCCTTGATCGGCGGGAACTCGAAGCCGAGGGCGGCGTGCTCGACGTCGAACCACGCCGCCCCGATTCCGAGCAGCGCCCGGCCGCGCGAGATCACGTCGAGGGCAGTGACCTCCTTGGCCAGCAGGGACGGGTGGCGGTAGGTCACGCCCGTGACGAGCGTGCCGAGGCGGACGCGCTGGGTCCGGGAGGCGAGCGCGGACAGCAGGGTGTAGGCCTCGAACATCTCCTGGTCCGGCCGCCCGAGCAGCGGCAGCTGGAAGAAGTGGTCCATGACGAACACGGTGTCGAACCCGGACGCCTCGGCCGCGACGGCCTGGGCGGCGACGCGTTCGAAGAGATCGACCGGCGCGACGCCGGGATAGGTGAAGTTGGGGATCTGGAGACCGATGCGGGTGGGCATGATCGCGATCCTGCCGCACCCGATCGTCAGCCGCGCTGGTAGTTGGGCGCCTCGTTCGTGATCTGGACGTCGTGGGGGTGGCTCTCCTCGCGGCCGGCCGCCGTCACGCGCATGAACCGGGACCCGGTGCGCAGGGACTCGAGCGTGGCCGCGCCGGCGTAGCCCATGCCGCTGCGCACCCCGCCGACGAGCTGGTAGAGCACCTCGCCGAGCGGGCCCGCGTACGGCACCCGTCCCTCGATCCCCTCGGGGACGAGCTTGCGGGTGGCGGCGCCGATCGCCGTGGACGCCTCAGACGACTGGCCGGTCGCGTAGCGGTCGGCGCCCAGGCCCTGCATCGCGCCCATCGAGCCCATGCCCCGGTAGCTCTTGTAGCGGCGGCCCTCGAACAGTTCGAGCTCGCCCGGGCTCTCCTCGGTGCCGGCGAGGATCGAGCCGAGCATCACCGTCTCGGCGCCGGCGGCGAGCGCCTTGACGATGTCACCCGAGTACGTGACGCCGCCGTCGGCGATGACCGGCACGCCGCGCCGGCGGGCCCGCCGGGTCGTGTGCCAGATCGCCGAGAGCTGGGGCATCCCCGCCCCGCTGATCACCCGCGTCGTGCAGATCGACCCCGCCCCGACGCCGACCTTGATCGCGTCGGCGCCGGCGTCCGCCAGCGCGTCGACGCCCTCCTCGGTGACGACGTTGCCGGCCACGACGGGCAGGTCGGACCAGCCGCCCTTGATCCGCTCGATCGCCTTGATCACCCCGGCCGAGTGGCCGTGGGCGGTGTCGATCACCACGGCGTCGATGCCCATCGCCACCAGGGCCTCGACCCGTGCCTCGACGTCGTCGCCGACCCCGACGGCCGCCGCGCAGCGCAACCGACCGGCGTCGTCGCGCGTCGCGTTGGGGAACTCCTGGCGCTTCTGGATGTCCTTCACCGTGATCAGCCCCACGAGGCGCCCGTCGTCGTCGACGAGGGGGAGCTTCTCGATGCGGTGGCGCTGGAGGATCGACTTGGCCTCGTCGAGGGTCGTGCCGGCGGGGGCGGTGACGAGGCCCTCCGACGTCATGAACTCGGTGATCGGCCGGTCGAAGTCGGATCCCTCGCAGAAACGGATGTCGCGGTTGGTCAGGATGCCGACGATGCGGCCGGCGCCGTCGGTGATCGGGACGCCGGAGAACTTGAACCGGTGCATCAGCGCCTCGGCCTCGTGGAGGGCCGCCGTGGGGGGCAGGGTCACGGGGTCGGTGATCATGCCGCTCTGGCTGCGCTTGACCCGCTGCACCTCCGCGGCCTGGTCGTCGATGGTGAGGTTGCGGTGGATCACGCCGATGCCGCCGTGGCGGGCCATCGCGATCGCCATGCGTGCCTCGGTCACCTTGTCCATCGCCGCCGAGACGAGCGGCACCGGCAGAGTGATTCCGGCGGCGAACGTGGCCGAGGTGTCGACGGTGTCGGGGAGGGTCTCCGAGTAGCCGGGGACGATCACGACGTCGTCAAAGGTGAGGGCTTCGAAGCGGTCGAACAGTTCGTCGTTGGGGGAGGTGGTCACGGGTGGGCCTTCCTGATGATGCGAGCGAGTGAGCGCCAGCGAGCGAGCGGCCAGCAGCTGCGCAGGCAGCATGCGGTGTGGCCGGGGAACGCAATGACGGTCACGGGTGGGCCTCCAGACGGCAGAGGTCGGCGAGGGTGGAGACGAGCAGTTGGTGCTCGGTGGCGTGGACGCGGGCGGTGAGGGTGTCGAGGGTGTCGTCGGCGAGGATCGGCACGTCGGCCGAGGCGAGGACCGGGCCGGCGTCGACACCCTCGTCGGGTACGAGGTGGACCATCACGCCGGTGCGGGTGCGGTCGCCGTCGAGGGCCTCCTGCCACGCTCGGTCGATGGCGTGGGTGCCGGGCAGTTCGCCGGGCAGGGCCGGATGCAGATTGACGACACGGTCAGGAAAGCGGCCGAGGAAGGCCATCGTGAGGATGCGCATCCACCCGGCGAGGACGACGAGGTCGGGGGCGTGGGCGCCGACGGCCTCGGCGAGCCGGGTGTCGTAGTCGGCGCGGGCCTCGCCGTCGGTGCGGGCGAGGGGGATCGCCGGGACGCCCGCCGTGGCGGCGCGGACGAGTGCGGCGGCGTCGGGACGGTCGGACACGACGGCGACGACCTCGGCCGGGATGGTGCGGGCGGCGCAGGCGTCGAGGATGGACTGCAGGTTCGACCCGTTTCCTGACGCCAGCACCGCGATTCGCGTCGCCATGAGGAGACGCTAGACAGTTCGGTCCCGCCGCCGGTGGCTCATGTACAGAATGTTCAACGCTCTCACCCCCATCTGGGCGGGAATCGTCTCACCCGCACCTCTGGGCGGGAATCGTCTCGACCGCTGGTACAGATCCCGCCCAGATCGAGGGGAGTCGGTAGGTTCGTCGGCGATGGCCGTGTACCTGTGTCACGAGTTCCCCGACCTGTACGAGCACGAGGCGACGGTGGTCGACGCCCAGCCTGGTCGGGTGCGGCTGGACCGCTCGGCGTTCCACCCCGGCGGCGGGGGCCAGGTCAGCGACGTCGGGTGGCTCGAGCACGCCGGGGGCGTGGTCGCCGTGACCGGGATCGAGTCCGTCGACGGGGACGTTTGGCACCTCCTCGCCGAGGACGTCGAGGTGTCGGACGGGGTCGTGGTCAAGGTCGACGCCGAGCACCGCTCCCGCGTGGCCCAGCTGCACACCGACTCGCACGTGCTCAACGCCCTGGTCTACGAGCGCTTCCCCGGCACGCTCGTCACCGGCGCCCAGATCAACGCCGACGGCACCGGGCGGATGGACTTCGACCTGTCGGCGGTCGACAACGAGGTGCTGCGCGGCCTCGACGTCGGGGTCAACGACGTCATCCGCCGCGGCGTCGAGGTCCGCAGCGTCTACGTCGACGCCGGCGACGCCGGCGTTGTCGCCGGGCTCGTGCGCAGCCTCTCCGTCGCCCCGCCGCCGACCCCCGACGGCACGCTGCGGGTCATCGACATCGAGGGCGTCGACCGGCAGGCGTGCGGCGGGACCCACCTCTCGAACACCGGTGAGTCGGGCCCGTTCCGCATCACCAAGGTCGAGAACAAGGGCAAGCGCAACCGGCGCATCCGTTTCGCCCTCGACTGACCGCGGTCAGGCGAGCCCGACGGTGGGCGGACGCCCCGGCGTGCCGCCCGGGACCAGCTCACCGATGACCGACGTGGGCTCGGCGATCGCCGCCTGCACGGTGGCCGCGTCGCCGGCGGCGCACACGACGACCATCCCGATGCCCATGTTGAGGGTGCGGTGGAGCTCGGCGGTACCGAGTCCGCTGGCGACCTCCCGGACCAGCTCGAACAGCGGTGGCACCGGCCATGACCCGAGCTCGATCCGGGCGTCGACGCCGTCGGGCAGCACACGAGGGAGGTTCTCCACGAAGCCGCCGCCCGTGATGTGGGCGAGCGCCTTGACCGAGCCCGTGGCCAGAACGGGTTCGAGCACCCGCAGGTAGCTGCGGTGCGGCTCGAGCAGGGCGTCGCCGAGTGGACGGTCGAGGCCGGCGGGCGTGGCGTCCAGCGGGATCCACTCGAACAGCCGCCGGAGCAGCGAGTACCCGTTGGTGTGCGGGCCGCTCGACGCCAGGCCGACGAGCACGTCCCCGGCGGCGACGTCGGGGCGGGGGAGCAGCGCCGACCGCTCGGCCACGCCGACGAGCGTGCCGGCCACGTCGAACGCCCCGGGCGCGTAGACGCCCGGCATCTCGGCGGTCTCGCCGCCGAGCAGGGCGCAGCCGGCGGCCTCGCACGCCTCGGCCATCCCGGTGACGACGTCGGCGACGAGCTCGGCGTCGAGGCTGCCGGCGGCGAGGTAGTCGAGGAAGAACAGGGGGCGGGCGGCCTGGACGAGGACGTCGTTGACGCAGTGGTTGACGATGTCGTGGCCGACGCCGCGCACCCGGCCGGCCCGGACGGCGAGCTCGACCTTGGTGCCCACGCCGTCGGTCGAGGCGACCAGCACCGGGTCATCCATCGCCGTGATCGCCTTCGCTGAGAACACCCCGCCGAAGCCGCCGACGCCGTGGAGGACGTCGGCGCCGTGGGTGCGCCCGACGGCCGCCGTGATCCGGTCGACCGCCCGGGCCCCCTCGTCGATGTCGACTCCGGCGGCGGCGTACGAGTGCAGCGTCGCCCCCGGCGCCCGCCAGCCGATGTCCCGGCGGACCTGCATCCCCTCGAACTGCACCTCCGCCATCGCCTCGTACGCGGCGGCGCGGGCGGCGGCGAGGTCGGGCCCCAGCCCGGTGACCGCCAGGACCCGCCCGCCGGTCGTGACGCCGTCGGCCATTCCCGCCGGGAACACGAGTGCTCGCGATTCTTGGTAGTCGAAGGATCGCTCAGCGATCCCAGACTTCGTCAGAACCGGTTTTCCGAGGACGGGGGCGTCGGGGTAGCCGGCGCTGGCGGCGACGACGGTGCACGCGGCCCCGGGGGAGATCGAGACGTCGAGGTCGGCGAGGCGACCCTGGGTGGCGGCGAGAGCGAGCTCGGCGAGGTCCGAGTTCGAGGAGCGGGAGCACGGCCTGGGTCTCGGGGTCGCCGAACCGGACGTTGTACTCGACGAGCCGCGGTCCGTCCGCCGTGAGCATCAGCCCGGCGTAGATCACCCCCACGTACGGCGTACCGGCGGCGGCGAAGTGGTCGAGCACTGGCTGCACGAACGTCGCCGTCAACTCGTCGGCGGAGTACGGCACCGGTGCCGGCGCGTACGCCCCATCCCGCCGGTGTTCGGCCCGGTGTCGCCCTCGCCGATGCGCTTGTGATCCTGGGACAGCGGCATCGGCCGGGCGACCCGGCCGTCGCACAGGGCGAGCAGGGTGCACTCCGGGCCGTGCATCCGCTCCTCGAGCACGAACGCCCCGCCGGCCGTCTCGATGGCGGCCTCGGTCTCGGCGTCGTCGGCCGGCACGGTGACGCCCTTGCCAGCGGCGAGCCCGTCGAGCTTGACCACGACCGGCCGGCCGAGCGCCCGCCACCACCCGATCGCGCCGGCGACGTCACCCGCCTCAAAGGAAGCGAACTGCGGGCCGGGGATGCCGAGCGACGTGGCGAGCTCGCGGGCGTAGCCCTTGGACGACTCGAGCCGGGCGAGCGCCGCCGGCGGGCCGAAGCAGGGGATCCCCGCTTCCGCGCATCGATCGGCCACGCCGGCGACCAGCGCCGCTTCGGGACCCGGGATGACGAGGTCCGGACTGTCGTCGATTGCCGACTCGACCGTCACCAACTCCACGTCGTGACCGTGGCGCCGGCAGGCCCACGCGATCGCCTGCTCGCGCCCGCCCGACCCGACGACGCGGACCCGCATCAGGCGAGCACGCCCTCGAACGTCAGCTTCGCCTGGGCCTCGCCCACCTCGAGGGGATAGCGCCCGGTGAAGCAGGCGTTGCAGTAGCCGGTGCCGGAGCCGTCCTCGCGCCCGACGGCCCGCATCATCCCCTCCAGCGACAGGAACGCCAGGCTGTCGGCGCCGACCCGCTCGCGGATCTCCTCCAGTGTCAGCAGCGCGGCCATGAGGTCGCCGTCGCCGCCCATGTCCACGCCGAAGTGGCACGGGTGGGTGATCGGCGGGCACGTGATGCGCACGTGGACCTCGGTCGCCCCGGCGTCGCGGATCAGCTTCACGAGGGGACCGGCGGTCGTCCCCCTGACCAGGGAGTCGTCGATCATCACGACCCGCTTGCCGGCCAGCGTCTCGGGAAGGGCGTTGAACTTCAGCGCCACCCCTCGCTCGCGGATCTCCTGGGTCGGCTCGATGAACGTGCGGCCGATGTAGCGGTTCTTGATCAATCCGTCGTTGAACGGCACCCCGCTGGCCCGCGAGTAGCCGATGGCGGCCGGGATCGAGGAGTCGGGCACCGGGATCACGACGTCGGCGTCGGCCGGCGCCTCGGCCGCCAGCTCGGCGCCGAGGCACTCCCGCACGTGGTGCACGTTGCGGCCGTCCCAGTCGGAGTCCGGGCGGGAGAAGTAGACGAACTCGAACGTGCACCGGGCCTGCTGGACCGCCGGCGCCAGCGCTTGGCGCCGCTGCACCTCTGCGCCCTGGAGGGTCACGATCTCGCCCGGCTGGACCTCGGTGATCTCGACACACCCCAGCGTCGCCAGCGCGCACGTCTCGCTGGCCACGGCGTGGCCGCCGCGGGGAAGGCGGCCGACCGACAGCGGCCGGAAGCCCCACGGGTCGCGGACCGCGAGCACCCGGTCGGCGGCGAGGAGCACCAGTGAGAACGCCCCCTTCCACGCCGGCAGGGTGCGCTCGATGCGCTCCTCCCACGTGCGGCCGCCCGCCGCCGCCAGCATCAGGGTCATCACCTCGGAGTCGCTCGTCGCCGTCAGCCCGAACCCTCTCGCCAGCAGCTCGTCCCGCAGCGCCGGAGTGTTCACGATGTTGCCGTTGTGGGCGAGGGCGAGCGGGCCGTGCATCGTCTCGACCATGAACGGCTGGATGTTGCGCTCCGAGCTCGCCCCTGTCGTCGAGTACCTGGTGTGGCCGATGGCGTGGTAGCCGGCGAGCGGCTCGAGCGCCTCCCGGGTGAAGACGTTCGTCACGAGTCCGGGCTGCTTGTGCACCCGGGCCCGGTGTCCGTCGCTCACCGCCAGCCCGGCCGCTTCCTGGCCGCGGTGCTGGAGGGCGTAGAGCCCGAAGAAGGCGAGTTGGGCGACGCCCTCGCCGTGCGGCGTGGAGATCGCCAGGACCCCGCACTCTTCGATCGGCTTCATCCCCAGACCTCCACGATGTGATCGAGCTCGCCGGCGATGCGCTCGCCCACCGGGTAGCGGCCGGGCTCGAACGGGAGGCTGGTCAGTCGCTCGTACGCGTCGATGTATCGAGCTGTCGTCTCCGCCCACACTGCCGCCGGCAGGTCAGGCGGGTCGCCGTCGCCGCGGTAACCGGCGTCGGCCAGTGCCCGCCGGACGACCTCCTTGTCCAGGCTCTCGGGCTCCTCGCCGTTCTCCAGCCGCTCCTCGTAGGTCGCAGCCACCCAGAACCGCGACGAGTCCGGGGTGTGGACCTCGTCGATGAGCAGCAGGTCTCCGTCCAATCCGAGGCCGAACTCGTACTTCGTGTCGGCCAGGATCAGGCCCGCCTTGCCCGCCAGCTGCTGACCGCGCTCGAACACGTCGAGGGCGGCGGCCATCACCCGGTCCCAGAGCTCGACGTCGACCAGCCGGCGCTCCACCACTTCGGCGCACGTCAACGGCTCGTCGTGGGCGGTCGAGCCGGCCGGCGGCTTGGTCGTCGGGGTGATGAGGGCCTCGGGCAGGGCCGAGTTCTTCTCCAGGCCGTCGGGGAAGTGGTAGCCGTAGAGCGTCCGTGCCCCCTCGTCGTACTGGCGCCAGAGCGAGGTCGACGTCACTCCGGTGATGTAGCCGCGGACGACGACCTCGACGGCGAGGGGCGTCGCCGCCCGGGCGACGAGCAGGTTGGGATCGGGTACGGCGACGACGTGATTGGCGACGATGTCGGCCGTCTCCTCGAACCACCAGGCGGAGAGCTGGTTGAGGACCTGCCCCTTGTACGGCACGCCGGCGACGATGCGGTCGAACGCCGACAAGCGGTCGGTCGTGACGAACAGCCGGTGCTGGTCGCCGAGGGCGAACGAAACGCGGACCTTGCCGGCCCGCCGGTCGGGGAGCGGGAGCTCGATGTCGCGGAACGGGTCCATGGCCACCTCACTTGACATGGCGCACCGCCGCCTCGAACAGGCGCAGGCCGAGGAACCGCACGGTTCCGGGGTCGTGGCGGTGGCGGGGATGTTGACGGGGGATCACGTGGTTCTCCGGGTGGGGCATGAGCCCGAGGACGACGCCGGTGTCGTCACAGACGCCGGCGATGTCGGCCACGGACCCGTTGGGGTTGAGACCGGTGTAGCGCAGGGCCACCTGTCCGGCGGCAGCGAGCGCGTCAGGATCGGGGTGAACGTACCGGCCCTCGCCGTGGGCGATCGGGGCGTGCACCTCGACGTCGAGGCGGTTGGTCCAGATGCAGCGGCTCCCCGGCTCGGGGGCGAGGGCGATCCAGCGACAGTCGAAGTATCCGCCGGCGTTGTGGCCGAGAGCGCCCGGCAGGAGCCCGGTGCGGGTGAGGACCTGGAAGCCGTTGCAGATCCCGATGACGGGACGCCCGCCGGCGACGAACGCCCGCAGGAGCTCGCCGAGCCGCCCGCCGTCGCCGGTCACGAGGTCGAGGGCGAGCATGCGACCGGCGCCGAGGGCGTCGCCGTAGCTGAAACCGCCGGCGATCACCAGGATGCGGGCGGCGTCCAGCCGCTCCGGACACGCGGCGAGCTCGGCGGCCAGCACGACGGCCGGCTCGGCGCCGGCGAGGTCGAGGGCCAAGAGGGCGTCCGTGTCCCGATTGGTCCCGGGGCCGCTGACCACGAGTGCGGCCGGCCTACTCACCCGTCGCCACCGGTGAACGCCGCGACGAGGTCGTCGAGGGGGATCGGTGCGACACCGGGCAGGCGGAGCGCCGGCTCGGCCGTCACCACGCCGAGTCGGTGGGCCGGTCCGGTGAGCTCAATCACCCGCTCGACGTCGTCCGGCCGGACCTCGACGACGAACCGGCCCGTCGACTCGGCGAACAGGGCGGTGGCCGGATCCGGATGGGGGAGCGCCTCGACCGCGATCCCGAGGCGGCCGGCCACGCACAGCTCGGCCAGGGCCACGGCGAGGCCGCCCTCGCTCACGTCGTGACATGCGCGGACGAGTCCGGCGCGGATGGCCTCGTGCAGGCCGCGGTAGCGGGCGGGGGCGGCGGGATCGGGCTGGGGAACGGTGCCGGCGTCACCCGACTCCGGTTCGCCGTGGACGAGGTCGAGGTGGCTGCCGGCGAACTCGGGGCGGCTGTCGCCGAGCACGAGCACGACGTCGCCCGGCTCGACCAGCTCGGGCGTGACGCAGCGCCCGACGTCGGGCACGTGGGCGACGGCGGTGACGACCAGCGTCGGCGGCACGGCGTGGCGCCGTCCGTCCGCCCCCGTGTACTCGTTGTTCAGCGAGTCCTTACCCGACACGTACGGCGCCCGGTGGGCGACGGCGGCGTCGTGGCAGCCCTCGACGGCGGCGACGAGCTCGCCGAGGGTGGTGGCACGGAGCGGGTCCCCCCACGAGAAGTTGTCGAGCAGGGCGACCCGGTCGGGGTCGGCACCGGCGGCGACGACGTTGCGGATCGCCTCGTCGACGGCGGCGTGGGCCATGGCCTCGGGGTCGTGGAGCCCGTACCACGGGTTGACCCCGATCCCGACGGCGAAGCCGTGGGTGTCCCGTGGGTCGGCGACGACGACACCATCGGCGGGAGCGTCGCCGGCGACGCCGACCAGCGGGCGCACCACCGTCCCGCCGCCGATCTCGTGGTCGTAGCGGTGGATCGTCGCCGCCTTGGACGCGATGTTGCGGTGGGCGAGCAGCGCCAGCAGGGTGGCGGCTGGGTCCGGGACCACTCGGCGACCGGGCCGCCGGTCCGGCGCCGGGCGCTCGGCCACCAGCTCCCGGCGGGGCTGCCCGTGGTGGAGGAGCCCGGTCGGCAGGTCGGCGACGACCGCTCCGGCGTGGCGGACGACGAGCCGCCCGTCGCCGGTGAACCGCCCGAGGTCGGTGAGCTCGACGCCGTGCCGGCGGGCGAGTGCTCGTAGCTCAGGGAGCCGGTCCGGAGGCACGGCGACGACCATCCGCTCCTGCGCCTCGGACAGCCAGATCTCCCAGGGGGACAGTCCCGGGTACTTGAGCGGCACGAGCGAGAGGTCGACGTCGGCGCCGACGCCGTCGGCCATCTCGCCGACCGCCGACGAGAGCCCACCCGCCCCGCAGTCCGTGATCGCCGTCCACGTCCGCTCGGCGGCGCCCGGCCCGTCGGGGCCGGCGAGGACGTCGATGAGCAGCTTCTCCGTCACCGGATCGCCGATCTGCACGCTCGCCCCGGCCACCTCGCCGGTCGTGGCGTCCATCGTCGCACTGGAGAACGTCGCTCCCCTGATGCCGTCCCGCCCCGTGCGCCCACCGAGCACGACGACCCGGTCGCCCGGGTCTGGCCCGCGGGGGAGCGGCTCGTCGGGCGCCACGCCGATGCAGCCGCAGAAGACGAGGGGGTTGGTGGTGAACCCAGGGTTATAGAGCACGGCCCCGGCGACCGTCGGGAGCCCGATCTTGTTCCCATAGTCGGCGACGCCGGCGACCACGCCGTCACGGATCCGCCGCGGGTGCAGTGCGCCGTCGGGGAGGTCCGCCACGGGCAGGTCGGGCGGACCGAAGCAGAGCACGTCGGTGACGGCGACCGGGCGGTGGGCGGCACCCAGGACGTCACGGATGACGCCTCCGACACCGGTGTTGGCGCCGCCGAACGGCTCGACCGCCGACGGGTGGTTGTGGGTCTCGGCCTTGAGGGCGAGCGTCGTGCCCTCGGCGAACGAGACCACGCCGGCGTTGCCGACGAACGCGGAGCGCACGAACGGGGCGGCGACAGCGTCGGTCGCCGCCCGGATCCGGTCGAGCAGCGACGGTAGTTCCACGCCGTCGACGGTGATCGCGGCGCGGAACGTCTTGTGGGCGCAGTGCTCGCTCCACGTCTGGGCCAGGGTCTCGAGCTCCACGTCGGTCGGGTCCCGCCCCTCGGCCCGGAAGTGGTCGCGGATCGCCTGCAGCTCGCCGGGGTCGAGAGCCAACGCCCGATCCATCCCGAGCCGGGCCAGCCCGCCGGCGTCGAGCTCACGGACCGGAATGACCTCGGCCGGACCCGGCGGCTCCCCAGCCGGGCGGAACACCGGCTCGGCGGCGCCGGAGGACCACCGTTCGATCACCGGGTTGGCGATCACCCGGCGCAGCAGCAGCTCGGCGGTCCCCTCGTCGACGGTGGACGGGAACTCGATGCGCGTCCCGGTGGCCGCGGCGTCGACCGGGACGCCGAGGCGCGCGCCGGCGTGGACCACGGCCCCAGCGGCGCCGTCGGTGACGCCGGGGTGGAGGATGATCTCCACGTCGCCGCCGTCACCAGCCGGGACCTCCCACGTCCCGGTCTGCAGCAGTGGGTCGACGAGGAAGTCGGCGAGCCGCTCGAGGTGCGTGGGGTCGAGGTCGCCGTCGATGTAGATCACGTCGGCCACGCGGACGGTGCCATCGACCGGGACGCCGAGGGCGGCGGCGCTGGCCTCGATGGCGGCGGCTCGGGGGTCGGGGCCCTTCGACTGGAGTGTCAGTCGATGCCCGGACGCCACTGCCCCGACCATACGGACCGCACCGCGACCGGGTCACGTCTTTGAACGAAATGTCAGCGCCGGCTGCAAGCTTGCGGATGGAAGAACTTCCATGCGGCGGGGTCTTGACAGTTCGGGCGACCGGCGGCGAAGGTGCCCGACGGGCCGGACAGGCAGGTGACACAACCGCAAAGGGGGCGCGGATGAAGACGCGACGTCGGATCTTCGGCTTGGTGGCGGCGGCGCTGATGGTGGCGGTCTCGGCGACCCCGGCCGCGGCGAAGCACAAGGGCGGCCACGGCGACGACCTCTATGTCCCGCCGCCGAACCCGGGGGCGACGAAGCAGATCGCCAAGCTCAACAAGCACCACCAGAAGGCCGCGGCCCGGCGGATCAAGGCGATGATCAACACGCCGCAGGCCGTCTGGTTCACGGCCGGGACCCCCCGGTCGGTGGAACGGGCCGTGCGCAAGACGGTGAAGAAGGCGGCGGCCAAGCGGTCGATCCCCGTGCTGGTGGCGTACAACATCCCGTTCCGCGACTGCGCCCAGTTCTCGGCCGGCGGGGCGACCACGCCGGCGGAGTACAACGCCTGGATCGAGGCGTTCGCTGATGGGATCGGCCGGCGCCGGGCGATCGTGATCCTCGAGCCGGACGGCCTTGGCATCATCCCGTGGTACGACCCGTACGGCAGCGCCGACGGGTCCGCCGCCCTCGAGTGGTGCCAGCCGGCCGAGGCTGATCGGGCGACGGCGGCCTCCGACCGGTTCGCCATGCTCAACCACGCTGTCGACGTGCTCACCGACCTCCCCAGGGTCGACGTCTACCTCGACGGCACCCACAGCGCCTGGTTGGGCTCGGGTGACATCGCCCACCGCCTGGTCCAGGCCGGCGTCGCGGAGACCGACGGCTTCTACCTGAACGCCTCGAACTACCAGTTCACGGTCAACAACACGCAGTACGGCACGTGGATCTCGTCGTGCATCGCCTACGCCACCGAGGTGATGCTCAATGACTTCTTCAACTGCCCGAACCAGTACTGGAACGGCGGACCGCTCCCCGCCAAGATCGCCGTGCTCCTCGGCGAGTGGACCGGCGTCGAGCTCAACCGGTACGGCGAGTGGAGCGACGACTCGGACGATCCCGCGCTCAACACGTCCGGGGTCAACCTGCGCTACGCCAACATGCTCGGCGCGGTCGAGCCGACGGCCCACTTCGTGATCGACACCAGCCGCAACGGCGAGGGGCCGTGGCAACCGCCCACGCCCCCGTACCCCGATCCGCAGGACTGGTGCAACCCGCCCGGCCGGCACATCGGGCTGAGGCCGACGCTCCGCACCCGCCAGCCGCTGCTCGATGCGTACCTCTGGATCAAGATCCCTGGCGAGTCCGACGGCGAGTGCACCCGCGGCCTCGGACCGGCGGGCGAGACGGTCGACCCGGAGTGGGGCCGAATCGACCCGGGCGCCGGCGACTGGTTCCGGGAGATGGCCCTGGATCTCACCCGTTGACTCCGTTCTGTCGTTTGGGATCGGCCCGAACCGGCCGGTTCCAAACGACAGAATGCGCGGCATGACCGATTGGGTGGTCGTCGGCGGGGGCGCGGCGGGGTGCGTGGTCGCCCGCCGACTCGCGGACGCCGGCCACCGGGTGACCCTGGTCGAGGCCGGCGCCGCCTCGCTGCCGGACACGATGCGCGGGCCGAGTCACTTCGCCGCCCTGGCCGAGCCCGGCTGGACGTTCTCGGGCCCGTTCCTCCGCGGGCGCGGCCTCGGCGGATCGGGGGCGGTCAACGGGATGCTCGCCACGGCCGGCGAGATGCGCCAGTACCGGTCATGGGGCTGGGACGACGCGCCCGAGGCGCTCGCCCGGGTGCTGGTGCCGCGGGAGGCGCCCGCCCCCGCCGAGCTCGGCCCGCTCGACCTGGCGCTGCTCGCCGCGGCGCCCGACGCGGCACCGGTCCCCCTCACCCGGCGAGCGGGCCGGCGGGTCACCGCCGCCGACGCCTATCTGGCCTCGCCGCCGCACGACCTGCGCGTCGTCACCGACGCGTCGGTGACCTCGGTCGCCCTCGACGGGCGCCGAGCCGTCGGTGTCACGCTCGCCGGCGGCGACGAGATCGACGCCGCCGCGGTCGCAGTCGCCGCGGGCGCGGTCGGCTCACCGGCCCTCCTCGCCCGCTCCGGGGTCGATGCCACCGGCCTCGGCGACGGGCTGCGCAACCACCCGGCCGTGCCCGTCACCCTCACCCTCGCCGACGACGTCGACGTCGACCTCGACGGGCTCGTGACCGGGACGCTGCTGCGCCGGGGGGACATCCAGGTCGTGCCGCTCAACCACCTCGGCCCGGGTCGGGGTCGGCTGGCGATGCTCCTCGTCGTCCTGATGACCCCGACCGGGGTGGGGCGGGTGCAGGCTGGCGAGGCCGAGCCGGTCGTCGAGATCGGGCTGAGCGACGACGATCGGACGGCGCTGGATGCCGGCGTCGCCATGGTCCACGAGCTGCTCGCCCTCCCGGCCTTGCGCCGGATCGTCGCCGACGCGGCGGTCGGCGAGCCGCCGGCAGGCGTGTTCCACGCCACCTCGACGTGCGCCGCCGGTGTGGTGGTCGATGACGGCGGGGCGGTCGTCGGCTACGACGGGTTGCACGTCGTCGACGCGTCGGTGTTCCCGGAGATCCCAGCCACCAACCCGTACCTGCCGACGCTCATGCTGGCCGAGCGACTGGCGGCCCGGCTCGTCGCTACGTCGTAGCGTCGAGCAACTCCTCCAGCGACTCGTGCAGCATGTCGGTCAACCGCCAGAGATCCGGGACCAGCTCCCGGCAGGCGACGAACCCGAAGTCGAGGTTGCCGTTGTAGCTCTGCACGGTCATGTTGAGCCCCTGGCCGTCGGTGAGCGCCGAGATCGGGTAGAAGTGCTCGAGCTCGGCACCGGCGAAGTACAGCGGCATCGGCGGGCCCGGCACGTTGGAGATCACCAGGTTGAACGGCGGGGCGGTGCGGTCGGCGACCCGCAGCCGGCTGTACATCCGCATCGCCCGGGCGACGACCGCCGGCGGGGCGAAGGAGGCGAAGTCCTGCAGCGTCTCGGCGGGGATCGCGGCGAACCGCGACTTGGCGGCGCTCATGCTCTGCTGCACCCGCTCCAGCCGGGCCACCGGATCGGCCTCGCTCGTCGCGAGGTCGGCGAGCACGAGCGACACCCGGTTCTCGTAGGTGTCGGTCTCCGCCCCACTGCGCACGCTCACCGGGACCATCGCGATGAGGTTCTCGTCGGGCAGGCAGTCGTGCTCGAGGAGGTAGCGGCGGAGGGCCCCGGAGCACAGCGCCAGCACGACGTCGTTGAACGTGCAGCCGGCGGCCCGGCGGATCTTCTTCGCCTCCTCGAGCGGGATCGTCGTGTAGGCGAACCGGCGGTGGGGCGTGATGCTCGCGTTCCAGGGTGTCCGCGGTGCGGCCGTCGGCGGGAGCGGTGGCGGGTGGTCGACCTCGTTCGGCGCGTCGCGGAGCCGCCGGCGCAGCAGGTCGCCGATGGGCCCGGGGACGGGCTGGGCGACCAGGTCGGCGAGGGCGAGCATCCCCGCGCTGCGGGTCAGCCAGCCGAACTCGCGCAGCGCCTTGACCGACAGGCGGATGAACTTCTCCGGGCGCCGGGCGTACTGCGTCATCGTGTGCCCGAGCAGGGCGAGATCGCCCGGGATCGGGTCGGGTGACCACTCGGCCGGCTCCCCGGCCGGGCGGGCGTCGCGTTCGACGTCGAGCATCGCGGCGAGCATCAGCGCCCCGGCGGCACCGTCGATCGCGGCGTGGTGGACCTTGGTGACCTGGGCGATGCGTGTGCCATTGTCGACGCCCTCGATCACGTAGAGCTCCCACAACGGGCGGCTGCGGTCGAGCTGCCGGGCGTGGATCCGGCTCACCACTTCGGCGAGCTGCTGCGGGTCGCCAGGCGGGGGCACGGCGTGGTGGCGGACGTGGAAGTCGAGGTCGAACGACGGGTCTTCGACCCAGTAGGGGAGGTCGAGCCCGAACGGCACCTCGACGAGCCGGCGCCGGAACGGCGCGAGCTGGTCGATGCGCTCGAGGATCTTCTGCTTCGTCGCCTCCACGCCCGCGCCGCCCGGGGCGCCGGTGGGGTCGTAGATCGTCAGCGACGCGACGTGGCCGAACACGGCCGCCGTCTCCATGTGCAGGAAGCCGGCGTCGATGCCCGACAGCTGCTTGATGCGGCGACTGTAGGCGCGCCGCTCAGGCCCGGATCGCGGGTGGGGCCGGGGAGCTCGCGCGGGACTTGATCGAGTGGCGCACGGCAAGCACCCACCCGACGGCCACGCACAGCGAAAAGATGAACCACTGCACGGCGTACGACAGGTGCGGCCCCTCGCCCAGCTCCGGGAGCGCGACCGGGGTGGGGTAGGGGCCGGGCTCGGCCGGTGACGATTCGGTGAGCTCGACGTACATCGGCACCACTGGCCCGGCGAGCTGGCCGGCCAGGCGGTCGATGTCGACCCGCTGGACCTCCGTGAGGTCCCCGTCGGCGGGGTCGCTGAGCTGGCCCCGGCGGCGCTCCTGCGACGGCCGGAGTCGGCCGACGACGTCGACGTCCCCGGCGGGCGCGGCAGCCCGGTCAGTGTCGAGCGGCACGAACCCGCGCTCGACCAACAGGATCCGCCCGTCGGCGAGGGCGAACGGCGTCACCACGAGCTCACCGGCCGCACCTCCCTGCGACCGGTTGACGACCACGAGCTCCTCGTCCGGGAGGTACGTCCCCTCCGCCAGCACGCTGCGCCACTCGACGGTCTCCGGATCGGTGTCCGGGCCGAGGACCGAGTCGAGCGGTTGGGGCGGGACGTCGATCCGGCTGGCGACCTCGTCGTTGAACGCTTGGCGCTCGTCGAGCCGGCGGAGCTGCCAGAACCCGAGGTTGATCATCAACACGATGGCGCCCGCGACGAGCAGGTGGAACGCGATCCAGCGAGGCCGGAGCAGGAAGCCGTAGCGCGTAGTCACCGGATACCCGCACTCCAATGCGAGCGAGTGAGCGCCAGCGAGCGAGCGGCAACGAACGGCCTGCGTGGCCGGGGAACGCAACGAATGTGGCCGACGGTACCGTCGGGTCGGTGGCGAGCGACCTCCCCGACTTCCACCTGCCCCACGCCGAGAAGATCGAGTGGATGGTGGAGACCGACGGGTTCGCCGTCGAGCCGGTGCTCCCGGACGCGACGACCGACCCGCCCCGTCCGGCGTACGCCTACACGATCGGGTTTCCCGCCCACGTCGCCTTCCCCGAGGTGGCCGTGTTCGGCTTGATGCCGGCCGCCGCCCGGGGCCTGCTCGGCCTCGTCGCCGACGCCCGCCTCGGCGGTACCGAGATCCCCCTCGACGTCGAGCTGGTCGGGCTGCTCGACAACGAGCTGCGCTGCCGGTTCAGCCCAATCGATCTCGCGTCTTGGGGCGGGTGGTTCGCCACCGCCGCGGCCTGGTACCGGGGTCAGCCGTTCGAGGCGGTCCAGCTGATCTATCCCGACCGCAACGGGTTCCTGCCCTACGAGGCGGGGTTCGAGCACCGGTTGCGCCTGGCCCAGCCGGTGATCGCAACCGTGGCGGCGTAGACCGCCCTGCTAATCTGGGGTGCAGCATTTCGAGCGGCCCGGGCGACCGGGCCCGGCAACCTGGGTGAACGCCCCCAAGGTGCCTCCGCCGCCAGGCGGGATGTGGCCGGAGCGATCCGGCAACCCCGGCGTTCGGGCGCTCGCGATGCGACTGGTACGACAACGACGCATCGACGAGGAGGAGGATGAGAGCGGAGGCCCTTCCGGTCACCGGCGCGTGGCGGCCGGGTGATCCGGCGGGACGGCGGCGCTTCTTCACGTTCGCCACCGACCGTCGGTTCGCCTTGGAGAGCGGGGTCGCGCTGGCCGACGTGACGGTCGCGTACGAGACGTGGGGCACCCTCGCCGCCGACGGGGGCAATGCCGTGCTGCTCTGCCACGCGTGGACCGGCGACAGTCACGTCACCGGCTCGGCCGGGCGCGGCCACCCGACGCCGGGCTGGTGGGAGGGCATGGTCGGGCCGGGCCGTCCGATCGACACCGACCGCTGGTTCGTCGTGTGCCCGAACGTGCTCGGCGGCTGCCAGGGGAGCACCGGTCCGGCCTCTCCCCACCCGGACGACGGCAAGCCGTACGGGTCACGGTTCCCGGTCATCACGATCCGCGACATGGTCCGGGTGCAGGCCCGCCTCGCCGACCACCTCGGCATCGGCGCGTGGCACTCGGTTGTCGGAGGCTCGCTGGGAGGCATGCAGGTGCTCGAGTGGGCGATCATGTACCCCCACCGCGTCCGGTCGATCGTGCCCATCGCGACGTGCATGCAGGCGACGGCGCAGCAGATCGCGTGGGGTGCGATCGGGCGCCGGGCGATCGCCCTCGATCCCCGCTGGCGCGGCGGCGACTACTACGACGCGCCGCCCGGTGACGGTCCGGGCGAGGGGCTGGCCGTCGCCCGCATGGTCGCCCAGGTGACGTTCCGCAGCGACAACATCTTCACCGACCGGTTCGGGCGCAACCTCGCCGACCGCGCCCGGCTCGGCGACACCTTCGGCCTGTGGCAGCAGTTCGACGTCGAGCGCTACCTCGAGCACCACGGCACCAAGCTCGTCCGTCGCTTCGACGCCAACAGCTATCTCGTCATCGGCAAGGCGATGGACCTCCACGACGTGTCCCACGGGCGCGGCCACCTCGCCGGGGCGATGGCGCGGATCACCGCGCCGGCGCTCGTCATGGGGATCTCGTCAGACCTGCTCTACCCCCACTACCAGCAGCACCAGATCGACCAGATCCTCCGATCCGAGGGGGTGCCGTGCCGGTACGTCGAGATCGACTCGCCCCACGGCCACGACGCGTTCTTGATCAACCTCGATCAGCTCGCCGGCCCCATCGCCGAGTTCCTCGATCAGAAGGCAGAGTAGGGACGTTCGGATCCCTCGGTGAGGGCAGGGGCACGCGGTCGTCGAGGATGCCGACGACGGGGCTCTTCGACGGGACGCGCAGGGTCAGGAAGTCGTCCATCGGGTCGTCGGGGACGGGCCGCAGCAGGTACAGCTGACGGCCCCGTGGCGGGTTGGGCGCCTTCGCCTGGACCCGCCAGATCCCCGAGCGGGTGCGCCAGAAGGTTCGCCGCGAAACCATCAGGGTCCCGTCGGACAGCACGACCACCCGCACCTCCCGCGCCCGCCCGGCCGGCGTGCCGGACCGGTCGATCGGCTGGGCGGTGGTGAGGAAGCGGCTGCGGTCCTTGGCGACCCAGTGCGGCTCGATGCGGTGGGCGAGGTAGAGCAGCCCGGCGCACGCGGCGACGGTGCCCAGGAACCACGCCAGCTCGGTCACCGCGGCCAGTGTTACCGCGGTTGTCGTGGCGCGCCAGACTCCGGCGATGCCCGAGGTGCTGGAGGTCGAGCTGACCCGGCGGGGCGTCGCCCATCTGGTGGGCCGGACGATCGTCGCTGTCGAGCGCACCGACCCCTTGGCCGTCGGTGAAGGGGTCGACGTCGAGGTGCCAGGCGCCCGGATCGAGCGCTTCGACCGGCACGGCAAGCTCCTCCTCGTGCGCACGGACGGGCCGACCATCGGGGTCCACTTCGGGATGACGGGGCGCCTGCTCGTTGATGGACACGCCGTGATCGACCGCCTCGCCTACAGCCCTGTGTCGCGGGATCCGGTGTGGGACCGGTGGACGGTGCGGCTCGACGACGGCCGGATCGTTCGGCTCCACGACCCCCGCCGGCTCGGCCGGGTCCGCCTCGATCCCGACGTGTCCCGCCTCGGGCCGGACGTGTTGTCGTTGCGTCGAGTCGACCTCGCCGCCGCGCTCGCCGGGCGGCGGGCGCCGGTGAAGGCGATCCTGCTCGACCAGTCGGTGATCGCCGGGCTCGGCAACCTTCTCGCAGATGAGGTGCTGTGGTGGGCGGCGCTGTCTCCCCGCCGGCCCGCCGGTGCGCTGACCGCCGGGGAAGTGGGCACGCTCGCCCATGCGATCCGCCGCCGGTTGCCGATCATGATGCGGCGGGGCGGGAGCCACACGGGGGAGCTGTCACCCGAGGTGCGGTCTCGTCCCGGCCCGTGCCGGCGCGACGGCACCGAGCTGGTCCGGGCGAGGATCGGAGGACGGACGACGGTGTGGTGCCCGTCCCACCAGCGCTGAGGTGCGACCTGCAATGATCGGGCGGCGATGAGCGCGTCGACCGGCACCACGGTGACCGTGCTCGTCGCGGCGCTGGTGGTGCTCGGACTCGCGATGATCGGCGTCGCCGTGTGGCTGGTGCGGGCGACGCGGTCGGATCCGCCGGCGCTCGGCCCGCTCGAGGTGATGGGCGCCCGGCGATTTCGCCGAGGCAACGCCGACCGCCGGCAGACCAAGCTCGACACCGCTCGGCCGGCGGGAGCACCGCCACCCGCACCGATCGTCCCCTTCGAGCCGGCCGCCGAGGACGGGGACGGTGCTGTAGTCGCTGGCGGTGAGGTTGGGCCGGAGGCGCCGGGAACGGTGAGCCCTCGATGCAGGAATCCGCTGTTTCCGCTCACAGTTCGCCGGGCGAACCTGACCTTGAGCCGGATGCTTCCGCGGACTGTGACGCCTCCGTGCCGGAATCCGCCCGCCCCGGTCACAGTTCGCCCGACGAGCCCGGTGACGGAGATCAAGACGATGCCGCCGAAGGGGATGTTGTCGCCGCCGCCGACGGTGACGGTCCCGCGAACTCTGACGCCTCCGCGGCCGAACCCGGCCGTTCCGGTCAGAGTTCGCCCGAGGAGCCCACCGAATCGAACGCGGCGATCGAGGCCAACACGAAGGAGTGAGCCCGCGCCGCCGGGTACTGTCGCCGGCGATGGCCACATTCGACGTCGAAGCGATGCTTGCCCGTTTCCGGGAGCGAGCGGCGGGCGTCAAGCACCGCCCGCTCCCGCCCGTCGCCGGCGAGGAGCGACAGCAGTTCATCGCCCAGGCCCAGGTCGATTACCAGGACTTCGCGATCATCGGCGACGCCGAGGGGGCGATCGAGGACGGCGTGTTGGTGCTCCGAGTTGATCTCCGTCCGAGCGCTGACTGACGCCTGGCCCGTCCGTTCGACGGAGCCGGCCTGCTACTCTGTTGTGACCACGCGGACGTGGCTCAGCTGGTAGAGCATCACCTTGCCAAGGTGAGGGTCGCGGGTTCGAATCCCGTCGTCCGCTCCAGAAGTCCCTGGTCAGAGCACATTTTTCATCGCTCGGATCAGGTAAGAATTCACAGAGCGCTCGGTAAACTCTGCGGGCTGGTGTTACCGGTTCGTGTGCGGACCCGGTTCATGGTGGACGCCCGCGACCCGATGGTGTGTGTTTGTTCGGGTCCGGGGCGTCGGGTGGTGGGTTCCTCGTTGTGTGGGTGGAGGTCAGAACTTCCTGTGGAACTGGGCGATGATGCCGGCGCTGAGCGTGTCGGCCATGTCGCTCATGTGGGCTTGCGCCTGGTCGTAGGTGGCGATGGCGCCCTGGTAGTCGCCGCTGAGCACGGCGCTGGCGTAGGCGGTGGTCTGGGTGATGTGCGTCGTCATCATTTCCCGCATGGCGTCGCGGTGCCAGTTGCGGGGGTTGGCGCGTGAGAGGAAGTCGGCGATGTCCCGGGCGTTCGCCTACCAGTTGTCGAGAGCCTCGTCGAGGGCCGCTTGGTCACCGGCCCTCGCCGCCTGCAGGACGGGGACGGCCTGGTTGATGTGGGTAGTCAGCAGTGCGGTGAGCTGGTCGCCAGCTTTGGCGCCGTAGAAGGCGCGACCGCGTTGCCGATGTCTGCCTGGTTCGCGAGCAGCCGGTCCAGGGTCGCCGGCAGTGCCGGTGAGTCGGTCGCGAACGCGACAACCGTGGACCAGGTCCATTCCATGCACGACACCCGCCGCCGCCTCAGGGCCCGCCTCGCCGCCCAAGGACTGCTGGGACCCACCCAGGAGGTCACCCCATGACCGCCCACACACCACTCACTCAACAGGCCATCGACAACCTCCTGACCAACACCGACCCATGGTTGTCATGCGACGACTGCTTCGAGGGCCACGACGCGGTCATCGAAGAACTCGTCGCGTCGGATACGCCACCCGACGAGACGTTTCGGGTCCACTTCAACGCGTGCGCCGCGTGCCTTGAGGAAGCACGCTCACTCGCCTCGCTCATCGCCGGGGACCATGGCCTCAGCCCTGACGAAGCCCTCCGCCGCCTCGACAACGCTCTCACCGACCCGGCGGAGTAGCCGCGGACTGCCACGCATCCGAGAGCGAATTCACCACAAGCGGGAGTCAGCACGAACAGCTGGCCGCGCGGTAGCCAAATACGTCCGAACGATCAGACGCGCTCGGTGCTCGCTGGACAAGTGTGCGGCGCCACACCGAGTCTCGGCGGCGAGTTTCCTGGCGTGTCGACGGCGCAGCGAACGCGCCGACCGAGTGTCCTCGAACGACAAGGCCCGCGCCGCCGTGCTCGAAGTGCTCGAACGCGACTGGCCCGCGTGGTCCGAAGCGTCCTCGGCCGTTCACACAACGGACACCCGCGGGACGGCATGTGTTTCGGTCGTGCCACGGCAGTGATTCACGATCAGAACGGCGGCGAGCGACGGCATTGCTTCTCCCGTTGGGTCGATGCGATCAGGAGGCCGCCGAGAACTTGCGGACTTGGGGCTCGGGCGTCGCGACGTTTGACGTTCGGCGGGTCGGCCTCGTCGTCGTGCCACCCGTTGTCGGTGTCACTGCCATGGTGGTCCCTGCTCTCCCATCCTGGGACGGTCCGGTGAGCTGGCGTTGGTGACGCTGGTCCACGAGGAAGGATGCGAGGTAGGCGACAACGCCGGCGCCGCCGGCGGCGGGCGACAGGGTCGCCAAGGCCGTTGCGAGGAGCACCGCGCTGAGGGTGAGCAGTGAGAAGACCGCGACGTCATTCCACTTGTCTCTTCGCTGCAGCTGGTTGAGCCGCTTCGACAGCGAAGGGTCGTCTCGTCGCAGGGCTCGCTCGAGTTCGTCGATCTTCCGAACGAGCTGATCGTTGTCCATTGGGTCACCTCCATGACCGGATCGTCCAAGTTGAAACTGCCATACCCACCGGGCATCGCCCCGAGAGCGGGGAACGCGTTGCTCCATGTGTCAGTCGGCTTGGACGCTGAGCATCCAGCGGTACTTCTCGAGCCCTTCGAGGACTGTGACGGTCACGTCATGGGTGACAACGTCAACCCGCTCGAGGTCGGTGATTGCGCCACGCGCCGTGGCGATGACCTCGTCGATGTGCTCGATGAGCTCGGCGATCGCTTCGTGATCGGAGACCCATCCGGCGGGGAACTGGCCCCCCACGGCGGCGACCGTTCCCGGCCGAGCGTCCACCGTGAAGCCGAGCGCCACGGCGCGTTCGGCGACCCGGTCGACCCAGGCGCGGAGGTCGGCGGCGATCTCGTCGGTCAGCGTATGCAATGGGAGGAACGCCGGCCCGGTCACGTTCCAGTGGGCCTGCTTGGCGTTGAGCGTGAGCGCGACGAGTTCGGGAAGCAGCTTCTGCAGCGCCGATGCAGCGGTGAGCCGGGCGGTGTCGGGGACGGTCTGCAGAGCGGTGGCGGTCATCGAGTCTCCTTTGGGGATCGGTGCGTTCGGTAACCATTGTCTCCGGGTACCGGGCGCGAGCCACTGGCGATGACGGACTGTTCGTCGCCTCAGCGATGTCTGGTTGTCACAGCTCCAGGCCCCGTGCCCACGGGCCGTCGTAGTGGCGTGCGACGTAGATGGCGACCTCGCATTCCAGGGAACGGGCGGCGTCGGTCACGACGGGGCCGAGGATCGCCTCGATGCGTTCGAGCCGGTTCTTGAAGGTGTTGTAGTGGACATGGATGCGTCGGGCCGCCTCGGCCATGTTGCGCGTCTCGAGCCAGACACCCAAGCGTTTCGACGAGGTCGGTGTGGTTGGACGCGGTCGTGCTCGACGAGCGGCCCGATGGCGTGCTGGACGAACTCGGCGAGGTCGTCGGTCGGGGTGGACGCGAGGAGTCGTTCGAGCCCGAGCTCGTCGAACACCTCGGTGACGTGGCGTCCCTTCGCCCAGCGTCCGACATCGACGGCACGGCTCGCCTCGAGATAGCTGCGCGGCAGCTCCGTCGGGTCGTCGACGCGACGTCCGACGCCGATGCTCACGTTGACGGCCCGCAGCCGTTGGTCGAGCTCGCGGCGTAGTCGCTCCGCGATTCGCCGTCGCTCGGCTGGCTCGTCGGTGTCTGGCGCGACCAGCGCCGCGATCGTGGCGCTGCGGGTCCAGACGATGGCGTCACGTCCGAGGGTGGCGCGGGCGGCCGCCGCGATCGTGCCGAGCGCCGTCGGCAGGGTGGCGCGCTTCGGTGGGCGGGTCGATCGACGCCAGGAGTACGGCTCGTGGGTGGCCGAGATCCCAGCCGAAGGCTGTCGCTCGCTCGGCGACGTCGGCCGCGCTCGCCGGCGTGGCCGGCGATCAGCTCCTCGAGCGAGATGGCGGCGAACCGTTCCTGCGCTTCGGCGACCGCGCTCGCGTGGGCGAGCCGAACGGCAATGGCCATCGACGCCCGTTCGAGCGCCAGGAGCTGGTCGTCGTCGAGGGGCGCGCCGTCGGTGAGGGCGACGATCTCGCCGTAGTGGTGGTCGCCGGCGACGATCGGCTGTCGGACACCCGACGTGGTCGCAATGTCGACGTCGCTCCGCTGGCGTCGGAGGGGACGACGACCGTTGTCCGTCCGCCGGCATCGACCACCGCGATCGGGCATCCCAACAACGTCGTGCAATGTCGCCGCGATCTCCGGCGCGCCACCCCCAGCGAGGACGATGCGGGTGAACCGCTGGTGAATGTCGAGGACACGTTGCAGTCGCTGGCCCTGCGCTTCGAGGAGAGCGTCGAGGACGGCGGCCGTGACGTCGGCCAGCGCGGCTCCTTCAGGAAAGGTGATCACCGGAAGCGACAGCCGGTCGGCCGCGGCGAGCATCTCCGCCGGGAGCTGCCGTCCGAAGGGTCGAGGCGGACGGCGATCCCGGCGACGTGCGCGGCGTCGAGGCGGGCGAGAAGGTCCTCCCAATCCTCGCCGGTGGCCAGGAGCGTCTCTGCTGTCGTCACGACCAGCTCGTTCGCGCCGACTCGACGCAGGTGCTCGGGTGTCGCGGCCAGCCGAGCCCGGCGCACTCGCCTCGCCATCCCGCCGGCGCCGGCTGCGACGAGGGCGTCGCTGAACGGGAGAGACTCGACCACCGCACCGACGTCGAAGCTTCGCCACATCCCATCACTCTGTCCCGTTCCGCCGGTCGCGCGCGACGAAGTCGCCACTTCGGGGACGCAGGAGCTGCAGACGTCGGCCGCCGTGCCGGCTCGGCTCTCCCTAGGGACGAGGGATCGATGAGAGCGCCGCCTCGACCACCCTCAGCCCTTCGGTGGCCGCGAAGTCGTCGCTGGCACGGTGCAGGCGCCGGATGAAGTGGGAACGGAGCTGTTCGAGTGGTTCTCGTCGCCCATCAGTAACCGCGACGAGCGCCTCGGCTCGGCGTCGCCGTTCCGCGGCCGGGTCGTCGCCCCGCGGTGGGGTCTGAATCCGCGCGAAGAATTCTTTCCCGACGAGTTCGGCGATGTCTGCGCGCAACGTTTTCCACGAATGAGCGCGCTTGCGGCGTGGCGATCACGAAGCCTCCTCACGGCACAGCACGATGCAACGCTGAGGAGTCTGTTGCGAGAGCCGTCGCCTGGCGATGTCTGGAATCGACACGTGCGCGGCGCAACCATGTCCGGTTCGGCCAACGCTGTGCGCCGGATTCCGCTCCACAATGGAAGTGGTCCAGCAGGACCGCAAGGAGTGATGATGAGCACGATCGCGACCGTCGTACCGGGCGCCGGGCCGATGGGCGCCCTGGTCGACTACGGCGCCGCCATCGGTCGGTTGGAGCGACGACCCCAGACGAGCAGATCCGGCCAGTCGCGCCAGCGACCCGCTCAGCGTCGATCAACGGGGTGCGCTGCGCCGAAGTCTGCAGGACCTCGCCGCGCTCGAAGTGGATCGGCTGGGACGGGTCGCCGCCGTCGGCTCGACGCAGGTCGCCGCCTACGACATCGGCATCCGAGACGCCGTGCGTGACGCGTTCGTGAAGCTGGCCGATGGGACCTATGGCGACTGTGAGACGTGTGGGCGTCCGATCCCGTTCGCCCGGCTCGAGACGGTCCCCTACGCGAGGCGCTGTGTCGCTTGTCAAGGGCGAGAGGAGCACGGTTGGAATCAGGTCCAGCACCTGGTGGGAGGCGTCGTTCGCATCCTTGCCGGTGAGCCGCAGAGCCGGTCCGAGATGGGGTCGTCGGTGCAGCCGAGGCGTCGGATGTGGGATCAGATCGAAACCGGAGGGCGCCGGCCGCCCGTCGTCACCGCTTCCGGTGAGCGGATGGGCCTTGGCTCGCGGCGAGACCGCCTCGGCGTCGAGACGCTCCTGACGGCCGAACACCAAGGAGGACCATGACGCACAACGTCGTCGACAAGCTGCTGAACCTCGAGTCCGATCTCGTGGTGACGATCACGGCGCCGCTCGACCGTCGGCGGCCGGGCAACGACGAGGATCGCATCCGCCTCCGCAACCTTCTGGCCGACGCCAGGACCAGGGTGCTCGCGAGGTGGGATCGCGGCCGCGCCCACTCGATCCTCGGCCGGGTCGACGAGGCCGCCGCCACCGTCGAACCGGGCGGCGGCGCACACGGCGTCGTCATCGTGGCCACCTCCGACATGGGCGTGGCGCATCTGCTGCCGTTCCCGGTGCGGGAGGCGGTCGCGCTCGGGTCCACGCCGGCGACACGCTTCCTCGTGCAGGGCCTGCGGCGTAGCCCTCGCTACCGTCTGCTCGTCGTGTCCGATCGAGCAACCCGCCTGTTCGAGGCGGTTCGCGACGACCTTGTCGAGGTGGTCGAGCATGGTTTCCCGCTTGCTGCCGACGTCGTCCCGCGAGACCGGCGGGCCATCGCCGGGCGTTTCGCGCGCGACCCGACGGGGCGCGACGACAAGGAACAATGGCGCAGCTTCTACCGGGAGGTTGACCAGGCGCTCACCGCGGCGAGTCGCGACGACCCGCTCCCAGTCGTTCTCGCCGGGGTGAAGCGCTCGACCGCCATGTTCGAGGCCGTCAGCCGCAACGCTGACCTCGTCATCGGGCGCATCGACGGCGCCCACGAACATGCCAAGGCGCACGACCTTGGCAAAGCGGCGTGGCCGATCCTGCGGGACCACCTCAAGACGCGCCGCCGCGAGGTCGTCGACGAGCTCAGGGAAGCCTTCCACGCCGGCAAGGCGGTGACCGGCATCGACGAGGTGTGGCAGTCCGGACGGGAAGGCCGCGGCCGCCTACTCGTCGTCGAGGAGGATTACCGCGCCGAACCGGCGAGAGAAGTCAACGGAGGACTCCGCCCGGCCGGCGTCAGCGCCGGCTCCGAGGTGATGGACGATCCCGTGGACGAGCTCGTCGAGCACGTCGTTCGCGCCGGCGGAAGCGTCGAGTTCGTCGCATCCGACGCGCTCGCCGACCTTGGGCGGATCGGCCTGCTGCTGCGTTGACGGCCCCGTGGGACCGGAGCCGTGGATCAGGCCCGATCAGCTCGCCCGGGATCGCAGCACGTACGGCAGGATGCCGCCGTGGCGGTAGTAGTCGAGCTCCATCGCGGTGTCGATACGCACCTCGGCGGGGAACTCGCGGCCGTCGGCCCGCACGGTCACCGTGGTCGACAACTGCGAAGCGTCCGCGCCGATCAGGTCGAACTGCTCGCGGCCGGTGAGGCCGAGCGTTGCCGCCGACTCGCCGTCCACGTACTGCAGTGGCAGCACGCCCATGCCGATGAGGTTGGAGCGGTGGATGCGCTCGAAGCTCTCGGCCAGCACCGCTCGCACGCCGAGTAGCGCCGTGCCTTTGGCGGCCCAGTCACGTGAGGAGCCGGAGCCGTAGTCCTTGCCGGCGAGCACGATGAGCGGGACGCCCTCGCCGCGGTAACGCATCGCCGCGTCGTAGATCGACATCTGCTCGCCGTCGGGCAGATGCACCGTGACCCCGCCTTCTGCGCCGCCGGCGAGCTGGTTGCGGATCCGGCCGTTGGCGAACGTCCCGCGGATCATCACCTCATGATTGCCGCGGCGCGGAACCGTAGGAGTTGAACTCGCGACCGGACACCCCCTGTTCGAGCAGCCACTTTCCTGCCGGGCTCGTCGGGAGCGATCGAACCGGCGGGCGAGATGTGGTCGGTGGTGACGCTGTCGCCGAGGTGCGCAAGCACCCGCGCCCCGATGATGTCGGCGTCACGACGCGGGGGCTCGGCGGTGATCCCCGTCAGGAACGGTGGCTGGCGCACGTAGGTCGACGCCGGATCCCACTCGAAGCGCTCACCCGACGGAGTTTCGAGCTCTCGCCACCGTCGGTCCCCGTCGAACACAGCACCGTACGTCTCGGTGAACATGTCGGATCGCACCGCCGTCGCCAGCGTCGCGTCGACCTCCTCACGCGACGGCCAGATGTCGCGCAGGTACACGTCGGCGCCGTCGGTCGACGTGCCGAGCGGCTCGTTGGTGAGGTCGATGTCGACCGTTCCGGCGAGGGCGTAGGCGACGACGAGAGGCGGTGACATCAGGTAGTTCATGCGGACGTCGGGGTTGATACGGCCTTCGAAGTTGCGGTTGCCGGACAGGACGGAGGCGACGGCCAGGCCACCCTCGGCGACCGCGCTGCGCTACGTCGGGCGGCAAGGGGCCCGAGTTGCCGATGCAGGTCGTGCAGCCGAAACCGACGAGGTTGAAGCCGAGGTGTTCGAGCGCGGGGACCAAGCCGGCGGCGTCGTAGTAGTCCATCACGACCTGTGAGCCGGGCGCCAGCGAGGTCTTGACCCAGGGTGGCACCGCCAGGCCGCGCTCCACGGCCTTCTGGGCGAGCAGACCGGCGGCCAGCATGACCGTCGGGTTGGACGTGTTCGTGCAGCTGGTGATCGCCGCGATCACGACGTGCCCGTGGTCGAGCCTGAACGTCTCGCCGGCACGCTCGACCGCCACGACGGCGCGTGGCCGGTCTGCTGTCTTGTCCCCGAGGTGCCGTTGCGGCCGGGGCGTCGGGAGCGCCGACACCGCTGGCACCGGCCCCGGCCGACGGCGGGTCACTCGCCGGGAACGACTGGGCCGAGGCCGCTTCGGGGCTGGCCGACCGGACATGCAGCGGAAGCCGGTCGAACCCGGCGGGCCGGCCGGCGGGCGGGATCGACGACGGGAGCGCGGCGCGGAAGGCGGCTTTGCCGTCCTCGAGCGGGACCCGGTCCTGCGGCCGGGACGGCCCGGCGATGCACGGCACGACCGTCGACAGGTCGAGCTGCAGCGTGTCCGAGAACGTCGGGGGCGAATCGGGCTCGTGCCACAGCCCCTGCTCCTTCGTGTACGCCTCGACGAGATCGACCAGCTCCGCCGGCCGGCCGGTGAAACGCAGGTAGCGCAACGTCTCGTCGTCGACCGGGAAGATGGTCACGGTCGAGCCGTACTCCGGTGACATGTTGCCGAGCGTGGCCCGGTTCTCGAGGGACACTTCCGCCACGCCGGCCCCGTAGAACTCGACGAACTTGCCGACGACCCCGCGATGGCGCAGCAGCTCGGTGACGGTGAGGACGAGGTCGGTGGCGGTGGTGCCCGGCTGAAGCTCACCGGTGAGCTCGACGCCGATCACCTTGGGTGTGAGCAGCGACACGGGCTGGCCGAGCAGCGCGGCTTCCGCTTCGATGCCGCCGACGCCCCACCCGACGACGCCGAGACCGTTGACCATCGGCGTGTGCGAGTCGGTCCCGACGAGCGTGTCCGGATAGGCCCGCCCCTCACCGTCGACCCGCACGACCTGCGCCAGATACTCGAGGTTGACCTGGTGGCAGATCCCGGTACCCGGTGGCACGACCCGCAGGTTGCTGAACGCCTGCTGCGCCCAGCGCAGCATCCGGTACCGCTCGTCGTTGCGGCCGTACTCGATCTCGACATTGCGCGCGAACGCGTCGGCGGTACCGAACACATCGACGGTCACCGAGTGGTCGATCACGAGATCGACCGGCAGCAGCGGGTCGATGCGGTCGCCGCCGAGGTCGGCCATGGCGTCGCGCATCGCCGCCAGATCGACCACCGCGGGCACACCGGTGAAGTCCTGCATCAGCACCCGCGCCGGACGGAAGGCGACCTCACGTTCGGCACCGCCGCTCCAACTTGCCAACGCCGCGACATCGTCGGCCGCCACGAGCGGCGACCCCTCGTGGCGAAGCAGGTTCTCCAGAAGGACCTTTAGCGAGTACGGGAGCCGGGAGACACCAAAGTCGGCTTCCAGGCCATCCAGCCGGAAGATCTCGTACTCACGGTCACCGACGCGCAGCACCGATCTCACGCCGAAACTGTCACTCACTGCACCACGCCTACCTTCCAGGAGCGTCGCCTACACACGCCGTGACGGTCGCTGAGACCATCATCCTCATCACGTCTCTGACCGTACCTAGCCGGACGGTCAGGCGGCCGTGTGAGGAAGCCACAAGAGTGGAGACCGAACAAGTCGGCACTCGCCAGTGCATCCGCGAAGCCTCGCATGTACCGTGCGCCGCGAGTCCCGAGGAGGCGAAGATGGGTCGCGTCGTTGTAGGTGTCGACGAGTCAGCTGGCGCCGCGGCTGCATTGCATTGGGCTGTGCGCGAAGCCGAGGTGCGGGGCTGGTCGTTGACTGCGGTTCTCGCCTGGGGGTTCCTCGACCAACACCACGTCATCGTTGGGGAGCCCTTCGATCCTTCCTACGGTGAAGCTGACGCCCGGGCCGCGCTGGACTCGATCATCGCTGCAGCAGTTGGGACGACGCGTGCACCCACCGTCGAGCAGAAGGTCGTCAACGACCTCGCGGCTCGCGCGTTGATCGACGCGTCCGACGGAGCGGACCTGCTCGTCGTCGGGGCCCGGGGCCTCGGCCGCCTGCGGGGACTCCTTCTCGGATCGGTGAGCCAGCAATGCCTCCATCACGCGACGTGCCCCGTCGCCGTCGTGCGAGATGGCGACCTGCAACCCGATGATCGCATTGCTCGGATCGTCGTCGGGATCGACGGATCGGACACTGCTGAGCGCGCGCTCGCGTGGGCGTTGGAAGAGGGTCGGGCACACCGCGCGACCGTGGAGGTCGTCCACACGTGGGCATTCCCATACGCAGCGGGTCCGTATGTCGCCATGACCTTCGACTCCGCCCCGGTCGAAGACGCCGCTCGCCGCACGCTCGATACGGCCGTCGACTCGGCGGACACGAGCGGATTGCCGGCACCCGTCACCCGTACATTGACGGTCGGTGGCGCCGCGGCAAGCGTTCTCCAAGCCGCCGAAGGTGCTGACCTGGTGGTCGTCGGCTCGAGAGGCCTCGGCGGTTTCAAGGGCTTGATGCTCGGATCGGTGAGCTATCAGATCGTCCACCACGCGACCTGCCCGGTCGTGGTCGTGCCACCACCAGTCCAGTGACGATCCGACGCGCGTCTACGACGACGAGTAGCCGGTCATGACCGCACCGAGTTCGGGGGGGGGGGGGGGCGTGCCGCCTGCCACGCGCCCGGTCATCCCTCTACGGGCGCGACAAGGCAAGGCACGTCCGATGCATACACGATGCGGGCGGCGTCGGCGCCGAGCAGCGCCCGCCGCATCCCGGAGCGGGCGTGCGTCGTCATCGCGACGAGGCCGGCTGGCCGCTGGCCGAGGTGGGTCCTGATGCCCTCCGCTGGATTGATCGGATCTCGAACGACGACGCCGTCGATATCGTCGACGCGGCCCTGAAACTGCTTCACGAGGGCGTCGATGTAGCTCTGCGGGTCGACGCCAAGGCCGTACCGGCTGCGGTGCCGTTCCGGACGGATGGGCTCCGGCGCATCCGTGATGACGGTGAGGATCGACAGCGCCATCCCCAGCGCTCGTCCCCAGGCCGCCGCCAACGGGAGCACCTGTTCGGACGTCTCGGAGCCGTCGACGCAGGCCACGATCCGCGGCACCGACAGCGGTTCTGGCCAGTTCCCAGGACGAGGTGACCAGCCGGGGTTGTCGGCGATCGGGCCGAGCACAACCATGGCCTCACGGGAACGCTGCAAGACCGATCTCGCCACCGAGCCCAGCAGCGCGCCGCTGAGACGCCCGCGCCCGTGCGTCGACATGCACAACAGGCAGTCATCAAGTTCCTCGGCGTGGGCGGCGATCATCTCGGCCGGGTCGTCGCCCGGGACCACGCGCGCTCGATCGTCTCCGATGTCGACGCCCAGCACCGCCGCCGCCAGCGCCTGCAGGCGGCTCGCCTCGTCGCCTGCAGTGGAGACGCTGATCGTGTGCAGCTGCGCGCAGAGGCGGTCTGCGAGAACGCGTGCCGTCGGCATCGCGCGCAGGGCGAGCTCCGACCCGTCGAGCGGCACCAGCACCGTTTGCACGCGCATGTCGGTCGACGGGGTGTCCATCTGTGAGGTCATCGAATCTGCAGCCTCACGAGGCGCAGCTTATGTGCCGCCGTGAAAGCACCCGGACGCTCGTCGACCAGCGACTCCACGTCAGCCGAGCCCCTCGGCGAACCCCTGCCGCCAGCTCGGGTAGCGCAGCTGCCAGCCGAGCTCGCGCTTGGCCTTGTCGTTGGATGCGCCGCGGACCTCGGTCATGGCCGTCACGGCCCACTCACCGGCAGCGAGGCGACCGACCCAGCGCGGCACCTGCAGCGGCCGCTTCGCCCCGACGGCTGCGGCCAGCACCGGCAGCCATTCGGACACGGGTGCTGGTTCGTTGTCGACGACGTTGTAGACGCCGGCAGGTCCGCCCTCGACGGCGGTGAGGGTTGCCGCGGCGGCGTCCTCGATGTGGACGAACGACCAGATACCCGTGCCCCCGCCGACAATGGGGAACTGGCGCTTGCGTATCAGCTCGATCTGGCTGCCGAGTGGGTCGAGGGCGACCGAGGTGCCGGGGCCGTAGAACCAGCCGTAGCGCAGCACGACGCCATCGGTCCAGTGGGCGCCCGCGACCGCCGCCTCGAGGTGACGAATCGCGACGAGCCCCTCACGCATCGCCGGGGGCGGCTCGTCATCGAGGGGATCTTCCTCCCGCTTGATCGGGCCACCGGTGCGAGCGTACGGCACGGCGGCGTTGCTCTGCGCGACGAACCGCTTGACGCCCACCGCCCTGCCCGCGGACAGTAGGTGGTCGGTGCCCTCGGTGCGCAGCCGGTTGGTGAGCGCGAACTCGCGATTGAAGTGGCGCATGTGGATCGCTGGGGGTATCGCGGTGAGTTCGTGCACGATCACGTCGGGCTCGGCCTCGCTCACGGCCCGCCCCACCGCGTCGGCATCCAGAGCGTCGACCACCACGGGCTGAGCCCCGACGCTGCGTAGCTGGCCGCGCTTGGCCTCCGTGCGGGTCATCCCGACCACATCGTGCCCATTGGCGACCAGCATCGGAACAAGCTGCTTGCCGAGCGCACCCGTGGCGCCGGCGACGAATACCTTCATGACGACTCCCTTCTCGTTCGGCAACCCACTCAGACGAACCAGCGGGCAGATCTGCTCTGCATTGTGTGAGCCGCGGGACAACGCGGCCACTGGCGAGATCCGACGTTGGCTCCGCGTGCGGCATGTGACGTTGTCACAGCGGTTCCGGTCGCCGGTGGGGCCGCGTTCCCGAAATTGCCGGTGTGGTGCCGAGATCGGGCTTCCGCCACGGATCGACCCCGCGAGAACCGCCGGACAGAAGATGTCAGGTCTTGACAGCTTCGTTGGCCGAGCTTGTCCGGTTCGGCCAGTGCGACCTGGTCGTGGGCGATCCACGCTGGTGCCATCGATCGTTCGTGGAGTGCTCAGGCACGACCACCGCGCCGAGGAGTTCAGATGACTGCAATTTCGTTCGTTCCGAGAGCTGACCCCGACACTCGCTCCGTCGAGTTGCCGCGTGACACCGCGGGACGTCTTCACGCGCTGCTGGTTGCCCGCCGCGACGACGAAACCGCACGCCTAGAGCAGTTGGCGACTGATGAGGACCCGGCCGTCATCGACGAGCATGCCGAGATCTCGGCGACGGTCGCGAGCGGGACACTGCACGACGTCGAGTACGCGCTGTCGCGCTTCGACGCCGGAACGTACGGCTCGTGCGAGGTCTGTGGGGGAGCGATTCCGCTGGAGCGGCTCGAGGCGATTCCACACGCGACCACGTGCGTGGTCTGTGCGGTGAGGTGAGCTCGTGTTCGCCGGTGCGGGTACGTCGAACGGGTGTCACGGGAGCATCGCGCACGGGCGGGCAGCACGGTGAGGGAACGAGCGCTCCGCGACAGGTACGCCGCGATGGCCGTCGTAGCCGATCCTCACGCCGATGTGGCACCCGAACCGCTGCCGAGCGAGGGGAGGCGAACGGCAGAGTCGCCGGGCTGGGCTGATCTGTGGTGGGCGCTGACCACCGGCGTCGCAGCGATGGCGCTGATCCTCGCGTTCGTCGGTCTGTTCCTGCCCGCAACAGCGGACCGGACGGATTCGGCTGCCGCCGATGCATCGTCGGCAGGGGCTCAGCGTTTCGCGGTCGAGCTCGGCGACTTGTACGTGGAGCCCAACACGCTCGAGGTGGAAGCCGGCCGGCCTGTCGTGCTGGTCGTCACGAACGCCAGCACGGCGATGTCACACGACCTGAAGCTGGACGGCGCGACCGGCACAGAGTTGCTGGCGCCCGGCGAGTCCCAGGAAGTCGAGCTCGACGCCGCGAAAGATGGCGCCCAGGCATGGTGCACTGTGCCTGGCCACAAGGCCGCCGGGATGGTCCTGACCTTCGTCGTCAACGACACGGCATCCCCGACGGCGCCACCGGGAACCAGCCCGCCCGACGGCCAGGGCACCGCGGCTGCCGTCATCGACCCGCAAGCGAAGCCGGCAGCCGACTGGAAACCGTTTGATCCCACCCTGCGGCCGGCCCCCGGCGGAACCGAGCACAACTTCGAGCTGTCGGCCACCGAGGTCGTGAAGGAGGTCGCACCCGGTGTCAGCCAGGAGCTGTGGACGTTCAACAACCAGGTTCCCGCACCGGTCATCCGCGGCAAGGTGGGCGACCTGTTCACCGTCACGCTGCGCAACGACGGCAAGCTCGGCCACTCGATCGACTTCCACGCCAGCCGAGTGGCTTGGGTTGACGAGATGCGCACCATCCAGCCCGGTGAGTCGCTGGTGTACCAGTTCAAGGCCGAGCACGCGGGCATCTACATGTATCACTGCGGCACAGCGCCGACCCTCCACCACATCGGCAACGGGATGTACGGAGCGATCATCATCGATCCCGTCGACCTCGCCCCGGTTGACCACGAGTTCGTCTTCGTCCAATCCGAGTTCTACCTCGGACCCGACGGCGAGCCCGGGGACCTCACCAAGATGGAACAGGATCAGTGGGACGCCGTCGTGTTCAACGGCTACCACAACCAGTACTCGCACGCCCCGATCCGGGTCGAACCCGGCGAGCGCATCCGCGCGTGGGTGCTCGACGCTGGCCCATCGGAGAACACCTCCTTTCACGTCGTCGGCACGATCTTCGACACTGTGTACTTCGAGGGCCGCTACGAGCTCCGCCCGGGTCCCGAGCATGGTGGCTCCCAGGCCTTGGCGCTCCAGCCCGCCCAGGGCGGGTTCGTCGAGTTCAGCCTGCCCGAGCCCGGCTTCTACCCGATCGTCACCCACAAGTTCTCCAATGTGGGCAAGGGCGCCAGCGGACTGTTCCAAGCTGGCGACGCCGAGCTGCCCGCAGGCGGAGGCCATTAGCGACGACATCGCCCGTCTGCGAGCGTTGCGTTAGAACCCGACCAAGCGGTCGTGCTCCGCCGATCGTGTGTGGACGTTGCCGGCCTGATCCGGGTTCTCGTATCGAGGAAGCCGAGCTGCCACCAGACGAGGCCTTGTCAACGGTGCTCGTGTGATCGTGTGTGACCCGGCTGGGCTGGGCTGGCAGGCCCGTCCCAGACGGCTTCGACGGCACGGTGGGCGAGCTCGATCTCCTCCCACTGTTCGGGATCGAGGGCGTGGAAGATGTGCGGGAACAGGTCGTACTCCTCGTCATCGATGTGAGTCTGGAGGAGGCGGAGCGCTTCAGGGACTCGGGCACCGGTGAGGCCGTCGGCAAGCCACCGGTGCAGGTCGTCGTGTTCACGACACAGCGCGTCGATCTGGTCGGCGAGTGGCGTCGACGCCTTGGCGTGCACGAACAGGCCGACCTCTTCCTTCGCCGCGTGCATCTGCAGCAGCCGCGCGAACTCAGCGAATACGTCGGCCGCGTCGGTTCCGTCGTGCAGGGCAATGTGCAGCACGTCGCCGAGCGCGAGCAGGCGTTCGTGCTCGGCGGCGAGTTCGGCCGTGGGTCCGGAACGCCGACAGCCGCAGAAGTCACACATGATCCCTGCTCCTGGACGCGCAAGCGAACGGGCGTACAGCGGCCGGCGGGACGTCGTCGTCCGTAGGTTCAGTAAGCGACGGTCGAGGTGGTGTCATGGCACACTGGCGTCCTCGTCGACGCCCAATCGCAGCAGGCAGTTGGCGCGCCTGGGGTCTCGGCGGATCAGGTCTTCGACCACGAGCGGGGTGCCCTCGGCAAGACCGCGGGCGATGCCCAGGTGCAGCGAGCAGACCGTGTCGGGATCAGTGAGGGCGGCGGACTCGAACGGGCAGTTCCGCAACACGATCTCCGTACGGTCGCGACGTTGACGGACCTCGGGATCGAAGCCGTACCGGGCCATGGCCGCGGTGATCCCGCCGAGCGCCTGCTCGGCGGACGATGCTTCGACCTGGTGGTGGCGGCCCGCTCGTGCGCCCGCCTCGACCGGACTCTCGCCATTGTGAATCATCTCCGTCAGCAACACGCTGAGCCTTTCGTAGGAGCTGGTCAGACCCCACCGTCCGTCGGCGGTCGGATCGACGACGTACTCCAGCCTCGGTCGGCCGCGCCCCCCGGTCTTGGCGGTGGACTCGACGATGAGAGCGGCATCGACCAGCTTCGCCAGGTGTTGGCGGATGGCGTTGTGATTGAGCCTGAAATGGGCCGTCATCTCGGTGACGTCCGTGGGCCGATCACTGTCGGCGATGTAGCGGAAGATGCTGTGCCGCGTCGGGTCACCGAGCGCTCTCGCCTGTTGCTGCAGTGTCGTCATACTTCGGGCCTCTCCCCGTGCGGGCTTGAGCGTCGTGGGCACGTCCAGCCAAATGGTATCTAGCAAACGCTAGAACATCTGCGAAGCGGGAACAGATCCACCGATGTGGTGCCTCGACCGCACCAGGCCTACGCACCACCGGACTGCTCCTCGTGTGCCACGACGGCGCTCAGAGCGATGAGGCAGTTGAATCAACAATCAGCACGGTGCGCGGAGAGCCAAATGATCTAGAGAATACTAGAAATATAGTGTTCTGGTGGGTCGGGAAGAAGCAGTCACTCGGTAGCGCGATCTATGTGTGACACACCGGTCAGGAGGCTTGCGATGACCGCACCGTTGGAAGACCGTCGAGGATCCGAGGTGGGCGACCGCCCTGCGGGCACCGTACGCGAGCCGGGAATCTTGCGAGCACGACGTCCACTCGTCGAGCGCACGGAGGATCCGACGATGCGTTCACCCTTCCGTGAGGAGCCGGTCAAGACGACGCGACGCAGCAGAATCCTTCCACTTCCCGTGACTGCGGAGGAACCGTCGACCTGCCCGCCGGAGCAGTTGTTGTTGCTCTCGATTTCATGCACGGCGGTGGTCTCGGCTATCGCCGCAGGCCAGCGACAGCTTGGGCCGAGGTGGTGACTGAAGACTCCACCGACAGGTTGCCTAACAGGTCCTCATCCATGGCGTGATGCCGGCGCCGTGGCACCCCTGGCCGGCCGCGTTCGTTGCCAGCTGAGCGCGTCGCGTCCAGTCGTCGAAAGGGAGTCGTTATGATCCACATCGTCCTCCCGAGGAGGCGCTCACGTTGGCGGCCCGGGACGGGGGCGCCGATCTTGTGGTCATCGGTTCCGAGGACGAGGAGGGGGCGACGTCGTTCGGTTTCGGGAGCATTGCCCATCGCGTCGCCCATCACCTGCGCTGCCCCCTGATCGTCGTACCGCCGGGCGACACTCGCGGGTGGCACGGTCGTCGTCGGCGTCGACGGTTCGACGGGAAGCGGGCTCGCGCTGCAGTGGGCGTCGCACCTCGCGGTCGCCATCGACGGTCGAGTCGTCGCCGTGTCCAGCGTCCACACGTCGCACGAGACGTTCGAATCCAATGGCTACAACACGCCTGGCGGGCCGGCTTCCGTCAAGCAGCGACGCGTCGGAGGTGGCCGCACCAACATCGAGCTGATCGAACGTCGCGGCTCCGATCTCGCGACCACTCTGCGAGAGGTCGCCGCCGACTTGGATGCTGCGCTCATCGTCGTCTCGGCGAAGCTGCATCACAGCCTCGGTGGCCTGTTGCTCGGTGCAGTCGCCGACCACCTGCTACACCGCCCGAGCCGCCCGGTCGCCGTGCTTCCCCACGGCTACGGCGGATGGTCCGCGGCGCAGACACCAAACGGCGTGTCGTCGTGACTGATCAGGCCAGCCTCCGCTGGCGCGATCGGCTACGTGAGGAGCTGCGCGAGACCGGGGGCGCGTCGCGACCTCGACCCCACGACCGGCCGAGAAGCTCGTCGATGGGCGATCGCACAAGGAGGGTTGACATGAGCAACATGACGCACGCAGACAGACGAGGCGGCATGACACCGGCCGATATCGTGGTGGGCGTCGACGGCACCTACGCCGCGGGTGAGGCACTCGGCTGGGCGGCCCGGCTGGCGTCTACGTTGGAGCCGAGTTGGTCGCCGTTCACGCCTGGCAGCCCGGGCTTGGTGAGCTGTCGTGGGGTTATGACCGCGCCGCGAGGCAGGAGCTGCGCGACGTCCGCCGCTGGTGCGGGCCCGCCAATGACGCTGGCGTCGACGCCCGCACGGTGGTCACCGAAGGCCCAGCCGATCACGTGCTCGCCAAGGCGGCACGCTCCGGTGGCGGCGTCGATGGTCGTCTCCTCGTGGTGGGCCGAGCCTCCCACGGGACTGGACTGGCCCACGACCAAGACCATCTGGGCGATCGTCTCGCCCGTCGCGTCCGGACTCCCTTGGCCGTCGTGCCCAGTCCTGGTGCCGGGCGCACACTCCGGCGCATGGTCCTCGGGCTCGACGGATCGGCCAGCGCCCACGCCGCGGCCACGTGGTCGGCTTCCGTCGCCAAAGCCATCGGCGCCGAAATCGTGGCTGTGACGATCTTCGAGCCGATCGTCGAATGGGTGCCGAGGTCGGACCGGAGCAGTATGTGGAGCAAGATCCGTCGGGAGCTCGAAGGGCCCTGGACGGAACGGGGGGGTCGGGTTCACGACCCGTGTCCTGGAGGGGACGAACGTCGCCGGGTCAGTGACGCAGGTCGCCAGGGACCAACATGCCGACGCCATCGTGATCGGACTGGGTGACGACGTGGGGCGACGGCACCACCCGGGAACCCATCTGGTCGACCGCTGCCATCTTCCCGTCGTCCTCGTCTCGGTCGAGACCACCGGGATCGAAGATCAGGAGGCCCACTGATCGATGAGAACGGCACGGCCGCGGCGGCGCCGCCATCGCCGCGGCATCATCGGATGGTGACCCCGTCCGTCCGCGCTCCGTCGACGTCGTCCAACCAACCGGCCTCGTCGATGCGCTCCATGAGAAGGTGGAAATAGGCGAGACCGGCGTACGGCGCCCACTGGGCGACGGCTCGCCGGACTCCCGCGTAGTCCAAGGGCGTGTCCAGGCCGAGCCGGCGCCTGAGGTTGTTACGGGCGCCGACGTCGTCACCCGGGAACACCCCCACCCGGCCCAGCCCTCGCAGCAGGGCATACTCGGCCGACCAGCGGCCGACGCCGCGGAGATGTTGCAACGACGCGGAAGCGGAGTCGTTGTCGACCGTGCTCAACACCGCCAGATTCAGCTCGTCGTCGGCGACGCCATGGGCAAGCTCGAGGAGGTACTCGGCCTTGTGGGTGCTCAGACCCAAGCTCCGGAGGCCGGCGGGCGTGGCGGAAGTGAGGTCGGCGGCGTCGGGGAACGCATGGCTGGCGGCTCGGGACCGCCGGGGCCAGGTCGGACCGTAGGTTTCGGCGAGACGGTTGAGCAGCACGATCCCGACGGTGAGGGTCAGCTGTTGGCATGCGATGGCGTTGGCGAGGCACTCGAACATGGTCGGGAAGCGGGGCGGCTTGAGCCCCCGGTACCGGTGGGCGAGGGGGCCGAGGTGGGGGTCGTGTCGGGCTCGCCGGTAGAAGTCGCTGAGGTCGAGGTCGAGACCGAGCAGCCGGCCCAGCGTCGCCGTGATCTCGGACCGCACCCGTGCGCGGTCGACGGTCATGCCCGTCGTCACCGACACGTGGAGCCGGGCCGCGTCCGGTGATCCGATCTGGCGGACCTCGACCTCGGCGATGGTGCCGTCGAGCTTCACGGCCCGCCGGTAGGCGCCCCCGTCCCAACGGTCGACGATGTTCGCCGGCCGCCGGCGCAGTGCCCACGCAGTCAGGTCGAGGCGGAACGGCGGGACTGGCTCGAGCATGAAGCGGGTCGGCGCCGTACTCAATTGTGGGTGGCCGTCTGCCAGATCCTCGAACAGCACCGTGCTGCCGGCCGGGGCGACGGCGTTCGGCGACGGCTGCTTCATCGAGCCGCGCCGACCACGACTGCTGGATCGGCGTCGCTCGAGCGGTTTGCCGCCGTTCGGGCCGGCACGACGAGGACGGGTCGTGCCGTTGTGTGCACCAGGCATCGGGTTGCGCTGTGCCGATGGGTGACCCAATCAGTCCAACGTGTGCTGGCGGCGACCAGCACGGCGTCCTCCACCGTTTCGGCGAAGTCCGCGAGCCAGTCCGTCGGGTCGCCGCCGTGGAGCACCTTCCACGATGCGTCGACGCCGTACGCGGCGAGCCGGGCGGCGTATTCGCCGAGGCGGGACGCGGCGCGGACATGTCCTGCGGTGCCGGCGGCCGTGGGGATCACCTCGGCGCAGCACGGCCGGCCCCCGCCGAAGGTGTGCACCCAGCCGGCGATCACCGGCAATGCGGCGTCGGCCGCCGCGTCGGTCTCGTCGACACAGGCGACAACGGTGGGGGAGTCGAGGCGGCAGGTGGTCGGCACCTGCGGTCCGAGCAACAGGACCGGTCCGTCCACACGGGTCAATACGGATTCGGTCACGGTTCCGAGGAAGTGTCGGCGTACCGGAGCCTTGGCGGTCGTCGCCATCACGAGCAATGAACCTTCACCGTTGTTGACGTGTCGGGCGATCGCCCACCCGGCGTCGTCATCGTGGTCGATGATGCAGGACAGCGGGGAGATGCCGTGATGCTCGGCGAGGCGTTCGAGCGCGTAGGTGTCGATCTCCTCGGCCATCGACGGCGTCGACACCGTCAGCAGCTGGATCGGCAGGTTCCCGAGCTCGGCGAGCGATCGAGCGACTGGAAGGGCACGGTGGACGTTTGACACGAGATCGACGGCAACGACGATGGAGTTGAACACGGCTCCCCTTTCTCGGGGCTGGTGCCATACACGAACCAGCGGCCAACGTGCGGATTTATTCTAGTATATGGAAGATTATTCTCGGCACGGCAGGCTTGGGGCTGCGCGCACCCTGCTTCACAGGTCGCTCGCGGCGCCGGCGGACACGGCTCTCAGGTGTGGCCAACGGACACGTAACACCGCGTACCATGTCGGGTTCGGCCAGTGCTTCGGCGGTGTTGCAGGCGCAGACTTGAGCCATCGACTGTCGTCGAGGAGAGAAGATGAGCACCGCCCGAGCCACCCTCATGTTGACCGGCGCGCCCACACCGTCGACCACGCGGCCCCAAGTTCCTCTCCTTGGAACTAGAAATTTTGGAGGGTCGTGATGACAGCCCCGTTTGAGGTGTCGCTCCGCGCTGTCCACGTCGCCCACCCGCTGCTCTCCGCCCTCCAGCCCGACACGCTTCGCACTCTCCTCTTGGCGGAGCTGGGGGAGCGGGTCCACCAGTTGGAAGAGGAGGCGACGAGGCTCGCCGCGCTCAGCACCGACCCGTCCAAGGATCCGACGGGCTTTGATCGTGCGATGTCCGCATTGCGGATGTACGGCGCCCGCGTGGCGATCGAGGAGATCGACGCCGCCCTCGTGCGCGTCGATGTCAGCGGCTATGGGACCGGCCAGGGCTGCGACGGGCCGATCCCGTTCGAGCGGCTCGAGGCGATCCCCGATGCCCAGTTCTGTCGCGACGTGGCCTCGAACAGATCGGAGTACAAGCGTGGCGTCGGCGCGCCCGTTCGTGACCCGCTCGCTCTCGCCGAGAGCCGAGCCCGACATCCGTCGTCCGTCCGTGACGCGGGAGTAGTGAGAGAGCCCACCCAGGATGCCGCCACGTCGTGAGATCGAACTTCGCCGTGTCTATGACGACAATGACCAGGTCCCCGCCGGCTACCGCGTGCTCGTCGATCGGCTGTGGCCACGAGGGGTCACCAAGGCCGACGCCGCGTTGGACGAGTGGCTCAAGGAGGCCGCGCCGAGCACCGACCTCCGGCGCTGGTACGGCCACGACGTGGCGCGGTTCGAGGAGTTCGCCCGCCGCTACCGGGCCGAGCTGCGGCAGCCACCAGCCTCGGTCGCCGTCGAGCATCTCATCGATCTCGCCCGCACGCACACGATCACGCTCCTCACCGCCACCCGCGACGTCGAGCACTCCGGTGCGCGGGTCCTCCACAAGCTCGTCACCGACAGCGCCTCCCGACCTGGGCGCCGAGCGTCGACGTCGGATCGTCATCGAGGCCAGAGCGCGGGGGCGGGCGACGGATGAACCCGTACCGGTTCCTTCGCCAGCTACCCGACCCTGACGTCGGTGAGATGCAGGAGTGGGTCGACTCCCTCGACGGCCTCACCGAAGCCCGTGGCAAAGCAACCCCGGATCGTGCGTGTTCTCGGCCCGCGACACCATGGCCAGCGGCCACGTGGTCAATGTTCTCGGCTGGTACGACAACGAATGGGGCTACGCCAACCGACTCGTTGATCTGGTCGAGTTGATGGCGAGCTGAGGAACGGATACGAGATCCGCGGTACGCGGTCCGGCCGGCTCGGCAGCGCTCAGCACGGCCGGGTCAGCTGCTCGGTCGCCATGGGTCGTCGTGCTGGACAGGGACAGGGCGGCTTGGACGAGGGCGGCGTGGGTGAGGGCTTGGGGGTAGTTGCCGAGGTGCTCGCCGGTCGCGGGGTCCATCTCCTCGCCGTAGAGGCCGAGCGGGCCGCCGAGGGGGAGCAGCTCGTCGAGCAGCGCCTCGGCTTCGTCGGGGCGGCCGGTGCGGGCGAGGGCTTGGACGAGCCAGAACGAGCAGGGCAGGAAGGCGCCTTCGCCGCCGGCGAGGCCGTCGGTGCCGGGCGGGTAGCGGTACAGCAGTGGCCCGCCGGCGCTGAGCTGACGGCGGATGGCGTCGACGGTGCCGACGACGCGTGGGCTCGCCGCCGGGTCGAACTCGAGCACGGGCAGCATCAGCACGGCGGCGTCGAGCTCGGCGGAGTCGTAGGCGGCGGTGTAGGCGCGCTGGGCGGGGTCGAACCCGCGGGTGCGGATGTCGTCGGCGAGGGCGTCGCGGGCGTCGGTCCACCGCTGCTGGCGACGGCGGCGTCGGTCGCCGCGGGCGGCGGCGATGCGGATGGCGCGGTCGAGGGCCAGCCAGGCCATCAGCTTGGAGTGGACGTGGTGGGCGGGCGCGGCCCGCTTCTCCCAGATCCCGGCGTCGGGTTCGGTCCAGGTGGCGGCGACCTGGTCGGCGAAGGCGGCGACGACCCGCCAGGTCTCGCCGTAGAGCCGGTGGCCGGCGTCGGTGAGGAGCCAGGCGGCGTCGAGCACCCAGCCGTAGCCGTCGAGCTGGTGCTGGCGGGCGGCGCCGTTGCCGATCCGGACGGGGCGACTGTCGGCGTAGCCGGGCCAGCCGGGCAGCTCGGCCTCTGGCGGTCCGGGCCGTCCGTCGAGGGTGAACAGCACCGGGAGGCGGGGTCGGGACAGGCGGCTGGCGTGGAGGAGCCAGGCGAGGAAGGCGCGGGCCTCCTGGGGTTTGCCGGCGGCGAGGAAGGCGGCGATGCCGATGCAGGCGTCGCGTGGCCAGGCGTAGCGGTAGTCCCAGTTGCGGTCGCCGCCGATCCGCTCCGGCAGGGAGGTCGTGGGGGCGGCGACCGGCGCACCGGACGGCGAGTAGGTGAGCAGCTGCAGCGTCAGCAGGCTGCGCACCACCGCGTCGCGATGGTTGGTGACCTCGATGCCGGCGGCCCAGGTGCGCCAGCCGGCTTCGTCGCGGGCCAACTCGGCGGCGGCCACGGCCGGCGGCACGACGATGAGCGGGCTGCGGCGGGCGGCGGTGAGGGCGATCGTCACCGGTTCGCCGGGGCGCACCTCGAAGTCGACCGGTCGGTCGGCCTCGACGGTCGGTCCGTCGGAGGTGACGGCGATGGCGAGGTCGCCGCGTTCGCACACCAGCGCACCGGCCCGGCGGGCGATGCGCCGGGCGGGTTGGCGGTCGTAGCCGAAGCGAGGGGCGAGGTGGAGCCGGGCGCGCACCGCTCGCCCACGGGCGGTGAGCCGGCGGACGAGCACGGTGCCGGGCAGGAAGCGGCCTTCGACCTCGGCGACGAGACCGTCGGCGAGCTCGAGCTCGCCGCCGTCGACCGTCCACGTCGTGGTCAGGGTCACGGTGTCGGGCCGGTAGGCGCGGTCCGCCACTCGGGCATCCTCGGCGGGACCGATCGAGAACCAGCCGGCTCCGTCGCCGCCGACGAGCCGGCCGAACAGGGGCGGGTCGTCGAAGCGCGGCACGCACCACCAGTCGATCGAACCGTCGGGCGCCACGAGCGCGGCCGAACGGGTGTCACCGATCAGGCCGTAGTCGCCGATCGGCACGCGCCGAGCCATCAGCTGCTCCCGAGGAAGAGGCCGAGCACGGCGCCGTAGACGACGTGGGCGCCGACCGCGACCAGCGGGGTCGCCGTGCCGTAGTTGAGGGCGAACAGGCCAGGGGGTTCGAGCACGGCGGTCGAGTCGGGACCGGCGCGTTCGCTTGCCATGCGCGGGTGCACACCCGGGAGCAGCGGGACCAGCACGGTCGAGCGCGACGGCGGCGTGAGCGAGGCCGAACACGGCACCGAGCCACCAGTCGGAGCGGTCGAGCGCGGCGAACCCGGCCGCGTAGAACAGGGCGAACACCTGGCCGATGGCGAGGTGGATGGCGAAGCCGGCGACCCGGGCGCGGTCGGGGTCCTCGGTCGTCGATCGTGCCGAGCATGAGCGGCAGGTCCAGCCGGGTGCGGCCGGCCAGCTGGGCGGCGATCATCACCGCGGTCAGCCCGGTGGTGGCGACCAGCCCGAAGACGGCCCAGCCGGCCCAGTCCACTATCGGTCCTTCGCGGCTCGCCGACTGACGTCGAGACGGACGCAGCAGTTGCCCTCCGACGGCTCCAGCCGCGCGGTCAGCACGTCGTCGCCGACGGCCTCGGCCATCCCGCACAGCAGGTCGTGGTTCATGCCGCACACCAGGTCGCGCTGTTCGTCGACGAGGGCGTGGAACGGGCAGTTGGCGAGCACGATCTCGTTGCCGTGGGCGCGGGGTTCGTAGCCCTGCTCGTCGAGCACGGCGAGGGCGGCGTCGAGCAGGGCACGCCGACTCGGCCGCTTCCCCGCCTGCTCACGCGCCCGTGTCGCCGAGCTCGCGCCCTCGCTCGGTGGCGACCCGGGTCAGGGCCTCAGCGACGGGGGTGCCGGTGCGGGTTGCCTCGTTGACCGCGGCGGCGAGCAGCCCGGCGGCGAGGTCGTACTGGCGGGCCGGGAGGCTCACCGACAGCTCGCCCTCGGCGCGCCGGTACAGCTTCGCCGGCCGCCCGGCGCCGGGTCCCTGACGGCCGGTGAGCCGGCGGAACTCGGTGGTGAGCAGCCCGTCGGCGACGAGCCGGTCGAGGTGGAACGCGGCAACCGACCGGGCCACGCCCATCGCCGCGGCGGCCTCGTCCTTGCTGACGGCGTCGCCCCGGTTGACGACGAACCGGTACAGGGCGCGTCGCTGCGGTTCGGCCAGCGACGCCACGCCGGCGATGCGTTCCTCGAAGTCGTCACTGGCCATCGTCAGAGCTCTCCTTCGGGCGTCAGGTGGGAGCTGGCCGGTCTTGCTCATTCGTTGCTCCCCGTTGGCGAGGATGACGGCGTCGCCGCGACGAGCTCGGCGAGGCGGGCGAGCGCGCCCAGCCCGCGGGAGATGTACCCGTCCGGCAGCACCAGGGTCGGGGTGATCGGCCGGGGGAGCGCCTCGAACTCGTCCTGCCACCGACGGGCGGTGACGTCGTCGCGGCCAACGGCGCCGAGGCGGTCGAGCTCGGCCGGATCGCCGAGGTTGCGGCCTTCGGCCCACACGGCGGCGAAGAGCCGTCGGCGAAGCCGGTCCGCGTCGTCGCCCGCGGCCGCGAACGCCGCGGAGGCAGCGGCGGTGTTCGAGCGGACCGGTGGGACCACGAGGTGGAGACGCACGTCGTGATCGCTCAGGTCGACGATCGTGGCGACCTCGTCCGCCAGCCCGGCAGCGGTGTCACCCTCGACGGGCTCACCAGCCGTGGGGATCGCCGTGTCGTGCTGGATCGCACGCCAATCGATCTCGTAGGCGTCGGCGGCGAGGAGCACGTCGGCCCGGACGCTGGCCAGCGCCGAGAACGGGCAGTTGAAGTCGCCGTAGATCGTCAGCCGGGTCACGAACACCTCTCTAAATTATCTTTCTACTTGACGATACAGCGAAAACGGCGGTAACGTCAAGATCAGTTGTCGATAGAAGGAGAAACCAATGACCGCCCACCACCGCCCGACCCACCGACGTGCCCCGCTCCGACGTCGCGACACGGCCGGCCAGCTTCCAGGACCCGGCGTACCAGGCGTTCTGGCTGTTGCGGATCGGCTTCGTCGTCGCCCCGATCCTGTTCGGCCTCGACAAGTTCTTCGACTGGCTCGTCGACTGGGACCGCTACCTCGCCCCCGAGTTCAACGACCTGTTCCCCGGCAACGCCCACCAAGCGATGTACGCCGTCGGCGCCATCGAGATCGTCGCCGGCCTCGTCGTCGCCGTCCGCCCCCGCTTCGGCGGCTACCTGGTCGCCGCCTGGTTGGCCGGCATCATCGTCAACCTCCTGCTGATCGCGCGACTACTACGACGTCGCGCTGCGCGACTTCGGGCTGCTGCTCGCCGCGCTGACCCTCGCCCGCCTCGCCACCGCCTTCCCCGCCCGCCGGCGGGCGTAAGTCGGCGATGACGACCGACTACGTGTTGTCGGGCGGGTGACCCGGCCGGCTGGGCGCCGCCGCCCTCGGCTGGGCACCGTGCTGGACGCAATCCGCACACCAACGCTTCAGGAGACACTGCCATGACAACTGACCGGACCCTCGTGATCGTCGGCGCCAGCCTGGCCGGCGCCAAGGCGGCCGAAGGCGCCCGCACCGCCGGCTTCGACGGGCGAGTCGTCCTCGTCGGCGACGAGCAGGAGCCCCCGTACGAGCGACCCCCGCTGTCCAAGGCCGTGCTGCGCGGCGAGGCCGCGCCCGAGACGACACGCGTCCACGACGACGGCTTCTATGCCACCCACGACATCGAGCTGCTGACCGGCCGCACCGTCGAAGCCCTCGACCCCGACGCCCGCCACGTTCGCCTCGACGGCGGCGAGCACGTGCCGTTCACCACCGCGGTCGTGGCGACCGGCGCCGCGCCCCGACGGCTCGACATCCCCGGATCCGACCTCGCCGGTGTCCACTACCTCCGCGACGTCGGCGATGCCGGCCGGCTCGGCGACGCCATCCGCGGCGCCAGCCGGGTGGCGGTGATCGGCGCCGGTTGGATCGGCTCGGAGGTCGCCGCGTCGGCCCGACAGATGGGCGCCGACGTCGTCCTCATCGATCCCGCCCCGGCACCCCTGCACCGCGTCCTCGGCGACGAGATCGGCGAGGTGTTCCGTCGCCTGCACGCCGACCACGGCGTGCAGCTGCGGCTGCGCACCGGTGTCGCCGAGCTGCGCGGCACGCGACACGGTCGAGCAGGTCGTCCTGAGCGACGGCGACGTCGAGGCCGCCGACGTCGTCGTCGATCGGCGTCGGCGTCACCCCCCGGGTCGAACTTGGCCGTCGCCGCCGGCTTGAAGGTCGACAACGGCATCGTCGTCGACGAGCACCTGCAGTCGAGCGCGCCCGGCGTGTACGCGGCGGGCGACGTCGCCTCCGCCTGGCACCCGCACTACGGCCGCCATCTGCGAGTCGAGCACTGGGCCAACGCCCTCAACCAGGGCCTCACCGCCGGGGTCAACGCCGCCGGCGGCGCCGAGACGCTACACGCGGCTGCCCTACTTCTTCTCCGATCAGTACGACCTCGGCCTGGAGTACGTCGGCTACAGCGAACCCGGCGACACGGTCATGGTCCGCGGCGAGCCTCGCCGACCGCGAGTTCATCGCCTTCTGGCACCGCGACGGCATCGTCACCGCAGCCATGAACGTCAACGTCTGGGACGTCGTCGAGGACCTGAAGGCGATCGTCGCCGGCGGGCGCGCGCTCGAACCGGGCCGTCTCGCCGACCCCGCCGTCGCCCTCGCCGAGCTCGCCTGACATCGCCCGCCCGCGCCCGCCGACAGGAGTCCTGATGACCAAGCTGCAGCGTCTGTACGCCGAGTACGGCCAGAGTCCCTGGCTCGACAACCTCACCCGCGGCTACCTGCGCGACGGCACCCTCGCCCGGATGGTCGGACGACGGGATCCGCGGGCGTGACCGCCAACCCGACGATCTTCGCCAAGGCCATCGCCGGCTCCGCCGACTACGACGAACAGTTCTGCGTCGCTGATCGCCGCCGGCTGCTCGGTGGAGGACGCCTACTGGGAGCTCGTCGTCACCGACATCATCGACGCCCTCGCCGTCCTGCGGCCGGTGTTCGACGCCAGCGGCGGGACCGACGGGTTCGTGTCGGTCGAGGTCGCCCCCGAACTGGCCCACGACACCGCGGCCACGATCGCCGCCGCCCGCCAACTCCACACGCGGATCGACGAGCCCAACCTGTTCGTGAAGATCCCCGCGACCGCCGAGGGCGTCCCCGCCATCGAGGCGATGATCGCCGAGGGACGCAGCATCAACATCACCCTCATCTTCTCGCTGACCCGCTACGCCGAGGTCATCGACGCCTACCTGTCCGGGCTCGAGACGTTCACCGACGCCGGCGGGGACCCGTCGACGGTGCGCAGCGTCGCCTCGTTCTTCGTCAGCCGAGTCGACCGCGAGGTCGACCGTCGCCTCGAGGCGGTCGGCGGAGGTGACGGCGCTCGGATTGCGCGGCCGCGCCGCCGTCGCCCAGGCGAAGCTCGCCTACCAGCTGTTCCGCGAGCAGTTCTCCGGCGAACGCTGGGAGCGCCTGGCCGCCCTCGGCGCGCACGTCAGCGCCCGCTGTGGGCTTCGACGTCGACCAAGAACCCCTCCTACCCCGACACGCTCTACGTCGACAGCCTCATCGGGCCCGACACCGTCAACACCCTGCCCGAGGCCACCATCAGCCACTTCGAGGACCACGGGACACTGGCCCGCACGATCGACGCTCGACGTCGACGAGGCGGACGACACGATGCGTCGCCTCGCCGCCCTCGGCGTCGACATGGACGACGTCGGCCTGACCCTCGAGAACCAGGGCGTCGCCAGCTTCCACGAGTCCTTCCGACACGTGCTCGCCGTCCTCGACGGCAAGGCCAGTCACCTCGCCCGACACTGAGAGGCGCATCCGACACTCCTCCTACGATCGTCGGCGTGCAACGCAGGATCGTCGGCTTCGTTGCCGACGACGTCGGCGACTGGATCGCGCGGCTCGAGTGCCACCACCGCCGGCACGTGCGTCATCGTCCGCCGTTCCGGCCGGCACCTTGGGTCGGGGATGCAGCCGAGCGAGATCGACGTATCGGCACGATGCTGAACTGCCCGCTTTGTGACCGTTGCGAGCTGCCCGACGGCCTCGTCGTGGTGCGGACTACCGCGACGTGGGACGAGCGCACGATGCCCGACGCCCTCCGTCGCGTCCATCGAGTGGCGAGCGGGACCTGGGGTCGCCTTCGCGTCGAAGCCGGATCGCTGCGTTTCGTCGCCCGCACCGATCCGCTCACCGACGTGATCGTCGAGGCCGATCAAGCGCAGGGCATCCCTCCCGATGTCGAGCATCACATCGAGCCCCGAGGTCCGATCCGCTTCGCCATCGACTTCCTCGGCTCCACGAACTGAGGAAGCCCAGACGTCACCTCCATCCACCCGGCGATCGAGGCCGCGACGGTCGGCATGATCCCCGCCTTCCTCGGACCGGTGCTGAGCACGTTCGGTGCGCTCGTGAGCCCGCTTCCGTCGCCGTCAAGACCGGCGGTCAGACGGCGGCCAATGCGACGGAAGCCTCAGGTTGGGCGACGTCGTGCCGTTCGTGGTCGGGGCGCTCGTGATACATCCGGGCCACTCCCGATCGGGCATCCTGCGTGAGTGGGGATGACGTGGCGAGGACACGCCTGAACACATCGGGTCCGCCCGAGCCCGAGTTCCGCAGGTGGTTGGCGCTCAGGTCACGCGTTCGTCAGCGTGCTTGCACGGGCGGGTGTTGGGCCTATCCATCTAGTGACTACGCGTGGTTCTAAGAGCGGACGGCCACATGCATTCCCGTGGTCCCGGTCGACGACGACGGGAAGAGCTGGCTGGTCGCTCCTTACGGAGCGGTCGCGTGGGTGGACAATGCCCGAGCGGCAGGCCAAGTGAGCCTGCGGTACGGACGCGGCACGCGAGAGTACGCGACCCGGGAGGTCTCTGCGGACGAGGCTGGACCCGTTCTCAAGCGCAGTGTCGCCATCGCCACCAAGACGAGAGCGCAATTCAAGGCGACGCACGACTCTCCCGTGGAGGACTTTGTCGCTGAGGCGGAGAGTCACCCCGGGTTCGAGCTGGTCGTAGTGAACAACGAAGCGCCTGAGCGCCAGTTCTGCGGTCAGCCGCGCCTGCGGCAACGTCGTGTCGCGTTCAAACTCGCCGTTTCGAGAGGTCTCGGGGTATGCACAGCCAGGCGGATGGTGACCGAGCCTGGTCCACTCCGAGCCGTTCGACCAACCAACGTCGCCGCCGAACGTCACAAGATGTCGTTCGGTCGCGCATGGTCGTCCACCCGACGGTACCGGACGCGTCAGTCCCGCCCATGCGTCGAAGAGCGATCGAAGCCCACCCGGGTGGTCATCGGGGACGTCCCGAGTTCAGCCCGGCAGCAGCCAGCACTCGGAAGCCAATACCTCGAGTCGGGTTCGGGACGTTGCATGCCAAGACCTTGCCCCGACCGTCCGCGCCTCGACGCTCGCCATGCCCGCGTCTCGGGAGGTCCTCGTGACAAACTCCAGTTGGACGGGTCATGAACGATCGTGAGCGACGAGCGCGACGACGTCCGGCCACCAATGCACGACTCACCTCGACGTCGAGTTCGACTGGTCGGGTGTCGTTCGCAGATTTCGTAGATTGTTTAACGCGTTAAACTATGTCGGCCGTAGAGGGACGGACTCGACGGAGTGGGCGGACTAATCGGCGGACAAGAGCCTGCTCAACGGAGAGGGGCGGTTTGGGCGGACGAAAACCATCACCTTGCCAAGGTGAGGGTCGCGGGTTCGAGTCCCGTCGTCCGCTCCACATAAAAGCCCTGGTAGACGCCCATTTCGGGGAATCTCCAGGGCTTTGGACGTTGTGGGATTCGACGGAATCGTTAAACAGTCTGCGAAATCGGCGAGGCGGGCTCGGCGTCGCTGAGCACGTGTGATCCGATGTCGCACTCGCCGGATCCGTGAGCGGACGTCGGCATGTCCCGCAGGTGATGACATACGAAACTTCGGCGGTCCGCCGCGGCGTCATAACGGGGCCACGACGACGGGCGCCGGCCGGGGGGTGGCCGGCGCCCGTCACGCAAGTCATCCCGGGAGCAGAACTCCGTCGACGACGTGGATCACGCCGTTGCTGGCGTCGACGTCGGTGGCGACGACGCCGATCTCGTTCCCGGCCGCGTCGGAGAGTGAGACATCGCCGCCCTCGGTCACCTTGACGGTGAAGGTGGCGCCGTTGACCGTGGTGACCTCATTTCCGTTCAGCTCGGCCACGTCGGCGGCCATCAACTCGCCAGCGACCACGTGGTAGGTGAGGATGCCGGCCAGATCGCCGGTCGGATCAGCGAGCAGCTCGTCCAGCGTGCCCTCGGGTAGGGCGGCGAAGGCCTCGTCGGTCGGCGCGAATACGGTGAACGGGCCCTCGCCCCGGAGGGTCTCCTCGAGCTCGGCCGCCTGCACAGCGGTGACCAGCGTGCCGAAGTCGCCGGCGGCCACGGCCGTGTCGACGATGTCCGCGGGCTCGGGGGCTGCCGTGCTCGCTGGTTCGGCGGCCATGGTGTCTGCCGGCTGCGACATCGCCGGCGTTGCCGGTGACTCGTCCGCCACGGCCGTATCGTCGCCGTCATCGCCGCACGCGGCGAGGGCCGCGACGGCGACCAGGGCGAGGGTGTAGTGACGCAAACGCATCGGAAGCTCCTTTAGGGGTGGACGGAGTGTCGGTGGTCCTTTCGCTCGCGAGGCCGCGATCGGATGCAGCGGCTTTCGTGATCGGGGTGCATCTGACGACGGCGGTGGCGACGAACCACCCGGAACCGATCCATCTCCTGCCACTGACGCCTGCCATGTCCACCCTCACGCTCGGTCCTGAACCCGCTTGCGGCTCGCAGCCGCGTGTTCGGCGCGCTCGGTACCGTGACCGGGTGGCCGTTCGCGATCTCAGCGATGACGAGGACGAGGATGCCGCTCTCGCCCGAGCCTGGGTCGATAGCACGGACGGAGCGGTTCGTGCCGCGTGGGAGCGCTACGGCGCGCTGATCCACACCTTCTGCGTGCGGGCCCTGTCCGACCGAGACGCGGCGGCGGACTGCGTACAGGAGACGTTCGTCAGCGCTTGGCGGTCCAGAGATCGCTTCGATCCCTCCCGCGGCAGCCTCGCCGGCTGGCTCGTGGGCATCGCCCGACACCGCGTGCACGACTCGTACCGGGTGCAGGCCCGCACGCCGCAACCGCGAGCGATCGAGCTCGACGACGCCTCGCCGTCGCCGGACGCGAACGGCTCCAGCGCGCTCATCGAGCGATTGTTGCTGGCCGACGCCCTCGCCACCCTCGGCGAGCGGCCGCGGCAGGTGCTCGAGCTGGCGTTCTATGGCGGCCTGAGTCAGACCGAGGTCGCCGAGCGGATGCACCTGCCGCTCGGCACCGTGAAGAGCGACATGCGGCGGGCGCTGGCCCGTCTGCGCAACGTGCTGGAAGGCGGTGCGTCCGATGACTGACCGTCCCGACGAGCGTTTCGATGACGCTGACATGGCCGAGCTCGGCGACCTGGTCCGGCGGGCCAGCCCGGAAGAGATCGAATGGGAGCCGCCGCCGGAAGGACTGTGGGACCGCATCGCCGCGTCGTTGGAGACCGGGCCGGCCACAGACGTCGCGCCGGTCACCGCAGACGAGCCGGCCGCCGGGGCCAACGTCGTGCCGATCACCCACCGGCGCCCGTCGTGGTGGCTCGCCGTGGCGGCGGCCGCCGCCGTTGTGGCCGTCGTGGTCACGGCCGCACTGGCGCTCGGGCGCGACGGCGAAGACACCCGGGTCGTGTCGGCCGTCGAGCTCGAACGTCTCGGCCCTTCCGGCTCCGGCCGAGCGGAGCTGATTGACCACGACGGCAGCCTGCAGCTGCGAGTCGATACGTCGGAGCTGGACGCCGGCGACGGCTACCTCGAGCTGTGGCTCATCGATCCGTCCGTCACCCGGCTCGTGTCGCTCGGACCGCTTCGTCCCGACGGCGTGTACGACGTGCCGAACGGTGTGGATCCGGCCGAGTTCCCGATCGTCGACGTCTCGGTTGAGCCCGTCGACGGCGATCCGACCCACTCGGGCGAGAGCGTGCTGCGGGGCGAGCTGCCGTTGTGAGGGACTGCGGCGCGAAGAAATCGTGCCGTGCTGCATCCGATCCGATGCCGGGTTCGGAAAGGAGGCCGACCAGCCCCTTCCCCACGAAAGGCACACCCCCCATGAAGAAGTTCCTCACCGCCACCGCTCTCGCCGGGGCGGCCGCAATCGCCGCCGTTCCGAGCGGAGCAGGCGCACAAGAGTCAGCGACGGTGTCACTGATGCACGGCATCCCCGGCGTCACGGTTGATGTGGTCGTCGATGGCGCCGTGGTGATCCCCGGCTTCGAGCCGGGAACAATGCAGGACCTGTCGTCCTTCGCCGGCGACACCCTCTCCAACGTGGAGGTGCGGGGCGCCGGTTCGGACGACGTGGTCATCGGTCCGATCGAGTCGCTGCCGGTGCCGGACTCCGGGAACTGGACGGTCGTCGCCCACCTCGGCGCCGATGGCACGCCGACGCTCACGCCGTTCCAGAACGACGTCTCCTCGATCGACGACGGTCAGGGCCGCCTGACGGTGCGCCACGCGGCGGCTCCGAGCCGTCGACATCATCTTGGCCGACGGGTCCCGCCCCTTCACGAACCTCTCCAACCCGAACGAGGCCGCCGCCGACCTGCCGGCCGGCCCGATCAGCGGTGCCCAGATCGCCCCGACCGGTGGTGAGGCGCTCGCGCGGTGCCTGACGTCGATCTGCCCGCTGGCGCCAATCTCATCGTCTATGCCGTCGGGTCGCTGGAGGACGGCAGCTCGCGTTCCAGACCCAGTCGATCGACGGGCTCGGTGGCGAGCCGACGGCCGTTAACACCGGGGACAGCCAGCTGGAGACCAGCTCCTCCACCGCCGTGCCCGCTCTCGTAGTGGCCGCCGCGGTGTTCGGGCTCGGCAGCGCCGGCCTGGTCGTCGCCCGTCGACGGAGCCGCTGAAGGCCTTCGGTCCCATGGCTGCTGCCCGTCCCGTCCCGCCGGCGGCGCCGCCTCGTCAGCCTGGCGGCTGTCGGGTCGGGGGCGGCGGCCGCGGTGTGTGGTTTGGCCGCCATCGTGGCTGGTTCATCCACCGCGGTGACCGGTCCCGAGGAGCTCATCCCGCCGGCGTCGCTGGCGGCGCCTCCTCCACCGTCCCGTTCCGCACCGGTCCGGCGTCACCTCCTGCGCCCGCCCGGACCGCGGAGCCGATCGGCCCGGACGCGGCGACGACGAAGTCGGCGACAACGGACCCGCCGTCGCCGACGGCGAGGCCGACGCCCTCGACCACGACGACGACCACGTTCGCTCTCTCGCCGCTCCGCTCACTCGTCGGCGAGGCGGTCTCTGGCCAGCCGGTGCCGCCGCTCGTCGACGTGGCGCCCATGGCGATCACAATCGACGCGATCGGCGCGCATGCCCCGGTGCGCAGCGTCGGGATCGCGCCTGACGGCCAGCTCGAGGTGCCGGACGAGACGCACGTCGGCTGGTACCGGCTCGGGGCGGCACCCGGCCAGCCCGGCGCCACCGTGCTCGCCGCTCACGTGTCCTGGAACGACCGCGCCGGACCGTTTCTCCGGCTGGGCGAGTCGAGCCCGGGGCCCTCGTCGACCTCGCACTCGCCGACGGGTCGAGCCGCCGCTATCAGATCGTCACCCGCGCCGAATACGGCAAGCTCGACCTGCCGCCGCGCGAGGAGATCTGGCGCACGACCGGTCCGGAGACGCTCGTGCTGATGACCTGCGGCGGCGGCTTCAACCCGGACATCCGCCGAGTACGCCGAAGACCACCGTCGGTGACGGGGCCGGCGCCCGTGGGGTGATGACCGTGGTTTCGTCACGAACAGTGACGACTTCGTCGAACCAGCCGTATTTAGTGCTCATTCTCGAGATCGCCCGGTTCCAGTATCTCCTGATCCTCGCCGCGTGCCTCATCTCGGTGCTGCCCCCTGGAGTTCGTACTCGGCGCGCGTATACTACAACCACGGCGATTGGTCCGCGCCATGCTGGTGCCGGTCGCGGCCTTCGTCCTCTGGGACATCCTGGCGATTGACCGGGGCACATGGTGGTTCGACTCTCGGTACGTGACGGGCTGCAGAAGTACCATTCGGAGTGCCTGTCGAAGAGCTTCTGTTCTTCATCGTGATCCCCGTGGTGGGACTGCTGACCTATGAAGCGGTGCACCGCATTCTCGGGGCACGCCGTGGGTGAGTACACCATCCTCGCCGTGGCGGCCGTCGCCGCCGTGACGGTCCTCGAGGTGGTGTGGCTACGCACCGGGCTGCTGCGTCGGCGGACCTACCTCGTGACCATGGCGATCATGCTGGTCGGTCAGATCATCGTCGATGGCTGGCTGACCAAGGCGAGCCGCGCCGATCGTCGTGTACGACGACGAACAGACCATCGGCGTGCGGTTTCCGTGGGACATTCCGATCGAGGACTTCCTCTTCGGCGCCACGCTGGTCACCGTGGTGCTGCTGCTGTGGGAGCGAGCAGGGGCACGAACACGATGATCGGACCGATCGTGGCCGCCGGCTGGGTCGCTGGTTGGTTGGTCTCCGGACCCGTCCGGCGGCTTTGGACACAGGCTGATTCGGACCACAGCGCCTCCGTCGTCGTGCCGGTCCGCGACGAGGCCGATCGGATCACGAGACTGGTCGGGGCGCTGACCGCGGGACGGCCCGATGGCCAGGAGCTGGAGGTCGTCGTCGTGGACGACGGCTCACAGGACGGCAGCGGCGACATCGCCCGGCGGGCAGGAGCAAAGGTGCTCGCGACCGAGCCGCCGGCGGGCTGGACGGGAAAGGCGTGGGCGTGTTGGCAGGGCGCCTCGGTGGCGACGGGGGAGGTGCTGGTGTTCGTCGATGCGGACATCGAGCCCCACGCCCAGGGTTTCGTCGCCCGGCTGGTGCTGAAGCGGCGCGCTCGGGCGGGA
>CAWHWT010000008.1:0-108044 GCA_963833145.1 uncultured Acidimicrobiia bacterium
GCAGATGCCCTCCCACTGGGGTGCCGCCCGGCTGCACATCGTGACCCAGTCGAGCCCCACCGGCTCCCAGGTGCTCCCGGCCCTCGGCTGCGCCGAGGCGACACGGTACCACCGCGATCACCACGGGCTGCCCGGCTGCGCTGGGGGAAAGGACGAGATCACGTACGTCTCCCTCGGCGAGGGGGCGTGCTCGGAGGGCGAGTTTTGGGAAGCCTTGAGCGGCGCCTGCACGCTGCAGGCGCCGCTGCTGTTCGTCGTGGCCGACAACGGCTGGGCGATCTCGGTGCCCCGCCACGAGCAGGCGCCGGCGCCGATCGGCCGGCTGTGTCGGGCTTCCCCGGGCTCGAGGTGTTCAGCGTCGACGGCTGCGACTACTTCGCCGTACGGCGGGCCGGTGCCGCCGCCGTGGACTGGGTCCGCTCCGGCCGCGGGGTGGGGCTCGTCCACGCCAAGGTGACCCGCCCGTTCTCCCACTCGGCGGCCGACACGCAGAGCAAGTACCGCTCCGTCGATGACCTCGCCGACGAGGCCCGCCACGACCCGCTCGACCTGTTCGCCGCCGCCCTCGTGCGGACCGGCGCGCTGTCCCCGGACGAGGTCGACGAGATCAAGGGCGGGGCCACCCGGCTCGCCGCCGACGCCGCCCGAGCGGCGCTCGCCGCCACCGCGGCCGGATCCGCGCCGTCGCCGACCACGTCGTCGCCCTCCCGTCGTTGACGCCCACGGAGCCGGCAACCGACGGCAAGCCGGTGATGCTCGTGGAGGCGATCAACCGGGCGCTCAACGACGTGATGGCGGCCGACGAGCGGGTACGGGTCTTCGGCGAGGATGTTGCCGACGCCCTCCCCGAGCTGCTCGACGAGGTCGAGGGCAAGGGCGGGGTCTTCGGGCTGACCAAGGGCCTGCAGCGCCGCTTCGGCTCCGACCGCTGCTACAACACCCCGCTCGCCGAGGCGACGATCGTCGGGCGCGGCATCGGGCAGGCGCTGCGGGGCCTGCGCCCGTGCGCCGAGATCCAGTTCTTCGACTACATCTGGCCGGCGATGACCCAGATCCGCAGCGAGGCGGCGACGACCCGCTGGCGCTCGGCGGGGGCGTTCCACGTGCCGCTGGTGATCCGGGTCCCGATCGGCGGCTACCTCACCGGAGGAGCGATCTGGCACAGCCAGTGCGGCGAGTCGATCTTCGCCCACATCCCCGGGCTGCTCGTCGCCTTCCCCTCCCGAGCGGCCGACGCCGCCGGCCTGCTCCACGCCGCCTTCCGCCACGACGACCCGGTCATGTTCTTCGAGCACAAGCACCTGCTCCGCCAGCCGTACGCGGCCGACCCGTACCCGGGCCCGGACCACGTCGTGCCCTTCGGCCGCGGCGTCGTGCGCCGCGCCGGCACGGACGTCACTGTCGCCACGTGGGGAGCGACGGTCGAGCGCTCGCTCCGCGCCGCCGCCGAACTGGAGCGGGCGGGGGCGTCGCTGGAGGTCATCGACCTGCGCACGATCGTCCCGTACGACCGCGAGCTGATCGCCGAGTCGGTGGCCCGGACCGGCCGGCTGCTGGTCGTCCACGAGGACACGCTGACGGCCGGCTTCGGCGCCGAGGTCGCGGCCTGGGCGGCCGACGAGCTGTTCGACCTCCTGCGGGCACCGATCCGGCGGGTGGCGGCGCTCGACACGCCCGTCCCCTACGAGCCGACGTTGGAGAACGTCGTGCTGCCGCAGCCGGCCGACATCGTCGCCGCCGCGGCCGACCTCACCCGCTGGAGCTGAGCCGAACCCGAGCTCGGCCACCGGCTGACCGGTGCGATGGCGTATCGTGCCGCTCTTCGGGCGACCAAGGAGGGAGAGCCATGTTGAAGAAGCACGACGCGCGCGTCGCAGCGACTCGCCGTCCGTGAGCCTGTTCGCCAGCTGTACGCAGTCGGAACTGCGTGAGCTGGCCGGGATCACCACCGAGATGGATGCACCGGCGGGAACGGTGTTCTGTCGGCGAAGGCGAGACCGGCGCCGACTGCTTCATCGTCATCGACGGCGAGGCGGAGGTCACGATCGGCGGTGATCACCTTGGCCCGATCGGGCCGGGCGGGTTCTTCGGCGAGATGGCGCTCCTCGACGGCGGCCCCCGGGTCGCCACCGTGACGGCGTCGTCGGACATGCGCGTGCTCGTGCTCTCGCGGCAGGAGTTCGCCTCGCTGCTCACCCGGGTGCCGTCGGTGTCCCGCCGGATGCTCGCCGCGATCGGCGCCCGGCTGCGTCTCGCCAACTCCCAGCTGCACCCGTCGCGCGTCGGCATCTGACGGCCCGCTCCGGCGGGCGGCCGGTTGGTCCTATATTGAGCTGACGGGCTTCGCCGCGTCTCACTCCGGGGGTGAGTGATGAAGGCCATCAGGCTCCACGCCTACCACGAGCAACCGGTCCTCGATGACGTCCCGGACCCGGCCATCGCCGGCCCGCTCGACGTGATCGTCGAGGTCGGCGGGGCGGGACTGTGCCGCACCGACCTGCACATCATCGAGGGTCAGTGGGCCGAGAAGAGCAACGTGACCCTGCCGTACACGCTCGGCCACGAGAACGCCGGGTGGGTGCGAGAGATCGGCGCCGGGGTCACCAACGTCGCGCCCGGCGACACCGTGATCCTCCACCCGACCCCGACGTGCGGGCTCTGCCGGGCGTGTCGGGCGGGCGACGACATGCACTGCCCGAACAGCACGTTCCCGGGCATCAGCACCGACGGTGGTATGGCGCAGTACCTGCTCACCAGCGCCCGGGCGTGCGTCGTGCTCGATCCGTCGACCCGACCGGCCGACGTCGCCGCCCTCGCCGACGCCGGGCTCACCGCCCACCACGCCGTCCGCAAGGCGCTCCCGCTGCTGTACCCGGGCACGACCTGCGTGGTCGTCGGCGCCGGCGGTCTGGGCCACATCGGTATCCAGTGCCTGGCGGCGATGTCGTCGACGCGGATCGTCGTCGTCGACCGCAACCCGGCCGCCCTGGACCTCGCCGGCAAGCTCGGTGCCGACGAGACGATCGTGGCCGACGGCGGTCACGTCGACCGGGTGCTCGAGCTGACCGGCGGTGCCGGTGCCGAGGTCGTCATCGACTTCGTCGCCGAGCAGGGCGCCGAGATCGACGGACCGCGGATGCTGCGGCGCGCCGGGTCCTACTTCGTGATCGGATACGGCGGCACCGTCAGCATCCCGACGATCGACATCATCTCGACCGAGATCAATGTCGTCGGCAACCTCGTCGGCACCTACAACGACCTCGCCGAGCTGATGGTGCTGGCGCAGGCAGGCAAGGTCACGTTGCACACCAAGACGTACCCCTTGGCGTCGGCGCTCGACGCGTTCGCCGACCTCGACGCCGGGAACGTCCGCGGCCGCGCCATCCTCGTCCCCTAGGAGTCACACGATGTACGAGCACAACGGTGAGCGGTACTTCATCGTCGACGGCCACGTCCACTACTGGAACGCCGCCCCGGACAACTGGGTCGAGGGCCAGGAGAAGTACGCCAAGGGGTGGATCGACTGCTTCTACGCCTACCACGGGCTCGGGCCGGAGGAGGCTCATTGGCCCTACGAGCAGTACCAGCGCTACGACGCCGAGCTGATGATGCGGCACCTGTTCGAGGAGGGCCACGTCGATCTGGCGATCTTCCAGCCGACGTACCTGAAGCAGTGGTACATCGAGGGCTTCAACACGACCGAGCGCAACGCCATCCTCGCCGAGAAGCATCCCGACCGGTTCGTCGTCAACGGGGCGTGGGACCCGCGGGCGGGCGACGCCGGCCTCGAGGAGTTCGAGGCCAAGGTCGAGCGGTACGGCCTCAAGGGCGTCAAGCTCTACACGGCGGAGTGGCGAGGTGACTCCCGGGGGTGGAGCCTGAAGAGCGACGAGGCCGCCCGCTACCTCGAGGCGTGCGAACGCCTCGGCGTGACGAACGTCCACGTCCACAAGGGGCCGACCATCTGGCCACTCGACAAGGACGCCTTCGACGTCGCCGACGTGGACTTCGCAGCGACCAACTTCCCGGCGCTCAACTTCATCGTCGAGCACGTCGGCCTGCCGCGCATCGAGGACTTCTGCTTCATGGCGACCCAGGAGCCCAACGTGTACGCCGGGCTGGCCGTCGTCATCCCGCTGATGCACGCCCGTCCGCGGATGTTCGCCAAGGTCATGGGTGAGCTGATGTTCTGGCTCGGCGAGGACCGTCTCGTCTTCGCCAGCGACTACGCGATCTGGGAGCCGAGGTGGCAGGTCGAGGGGTTCGCCGCGTGGAACATGCCCGAGGGCGAGGAGTTCTCCGACTACTCACCGCTGACCACGCGGGCGAAGAAGAAGATCTTCGGCCTCAACGCCGCCCGGCTGTACGACCTCGACGTCCCCGCCGACCTGCGCATCCCCGAGGGTGAGCCGGGGGCACTGGCGCCGCAATGAGCGTTCCCCGGCCACACCGTATGCTGCCTGCGCAGTTGCTGGCCGCTCGCTCGCTGGCGCTCACTCGCTCGCATCAGCACCGGGCGATCGACCTGGTGTGGGCCGCGCTGGACACGGTCCGCGATCCCGAGCTCGACACCTCGATCGTCGAGCTCGGCTTCGTCAGCACCTGCTCGGTCGATGGTGACAGGACGGCGCGGGTGCGGTTGCGGCTCCCCACGTACTTCTGCGCCCCGAACTTCGCCTTCCTGATGGTGGCCGACGCCTACGACGCCGTGTCCCGCGTAGACGGCGTGCGCGCCGTCGACCTCGCCCTCGACGACCACTTCGCCGCCGGTGAGATCAACGCCGGCGTGGCGGCCCGTGCCGGCTTCGCCGCGTCGTTCGACGGGTTCGCCGCGGGTGAGCTCGACGACCTGCGCCGCGAATTCCTGCGCAAGGCGATGCTTGCCGCCCAGGACCGTGTCGTCCGGCCGCTACTCGCCGCCGGCGTACGGCCCGACGAGCTGGCCACGTGGTCGCTCGGCCAGGCGCCGGCGTCGGCCGCGCTCGACCGGCTCCGCGCCCGGCGCGTCGAGCTGGGGATAACAGCGGGCGACGCCGACCCCCTCCTCGTCCGCCTCGACGGGACCGGCGTCGATCGGGACGGGGTGCGCGTCCACCTCCACCGGGCGCGCACGGTGCGCGTGAGCATCGACGCCAACGGCGACTACTGCCGCCAGCTCCTCGCCGAGCGCTACGGCGACGTCGCCGCCACGTAGTGTCCGGCGGCGTGTCACCGCGCCGATCGTTCTGGGCCTGGTGCCTCGAGTCGGAGGAGCCGACCGACGCCGACCGGGCCCACCGCGCCGAGCAGCTGTCGAAGCGCTTCGGGGTCTCGATCACCCCGGCGCCGGTGCCCCGGCTCGCCGATGCCGAGCTGCGACCGCCCCGGGTCGTGGTGCCCGACGCGCTCGCCGACTACTGCACGACCGAGACCTGGGAGCGGGCGTTCCACTCCCACGGCGCCCACCTGACCGACCGCACCGACGCGTTCGGCCTCCGGTTCCCGAACCCGACCGACGCGGTCGCCCACCCCCGCACCGAGTCCGAGCTGGCGGCCGTCCTCGACTGGTGCTCCACCGACGACGTCAAGGTCGTCCCGTTCGGCGCCGGGTCGTCGGTCGTGTGGGGCGTGAACCCGCCCGAGGCCGACGCCGTGGTCACCGTGGCGATGGACCGCTTCGACCGCGTCCTCGAGGTCGACCCCGTCTCCCGGGCCGCCCGCATCGAAGCCGGCGTGTACGGCCCCGCCCTGGAGGACCAGTTGCGTCCGCACGGGTTCACCCTCCGTCACTTTCCGCAGAGCTTCCGCTTCTCGACCCTCGGCGGCTGGATCGCCACCCGCTCCGGCGGGCACTACGCCACCAACCACACCCACATCGACGACTTCGTCGAATCGGTGCGGATGCTCACGCCGCAGGGATGGTGGGAGAGCCGGCGCCTCCCCGGATCCGGCGCCGGGCCGAGCCCGGACCGGATGGTGATCGGCAGCGAGGGGATCCTCGGTGTGATCACCGAGGCCTGGATGCGGATCCAGCGCCGGCCGACGTTCCGGGCCACCGCCGGGATCGTGTTCCCGACCTGGGAGGCGGGCACCAGCGCCGTGCGCCAGATCGTGCAAGCGAAGCAGTGGCCGGCGAACTGCCGGATCCTCGATCCCGTCGAGGCGGAGCGGGCGGCCGGTCTCGACGGCACGGCGTCACTGGTCATCGTCGGGTTCGAGTCCGCCGAGCTGTCCCAGGGCCACGCCATCGGCGCGGCGGTGGACATCGCACGCGGCGCCGGTGGGATCGTCGCCGACGAGGACGTCAAGGTCGACGACGGGAAGGGCGAGCCGACCGGACGCGGCGGCAGCGTCGGGGCGTGGCGGGACTCGTTCATCGGCGTCGACCCCGGCCTCGACACCAGCCTCGGCCTCGTCGCCGACACGTTCGAGACGGCGATCACGTGGGATCGCTGGCCCGAGTTCGACGCCGAGGTGAGGACGCGGGTGAAGAGCGCGCTCGCGCGAGGTCTTCGGCCCGACGGCCGAGCTGTCGTGCCGCTTCACCCACGTCTACCCCGACGGGCCGGCCCCGTACTACACCTGGTTCGGCATGGGCGCACAGGGGTCCGAGCTCACCCAGTGGGCCGAGATCAAGGAGGCGGCGAGCGAGGCGGTGCTCGCCGCCGGCGGCACGATCACCCACCACCACGCCGTCGGCCGGATGCACCGCCCGCAGTACGACCGCCAGCGACCCGAGCTGTTCGCGACGGCGCTGCGGGCGGCCAAGCAAGCGCTCGACCCGACCGGCATCATGAACCCCGGCGTCCTCATCGACCCGGCGCCGACGCCATGAGCTTCGACTGGGCCGGCATCGTCGAGCGCGAGGGCGCCGCCCTCGGCGAGGCGGCGGCGGGGGACCTGGCGGCGCCGATCCCGGCCGCGACGGGCTGGGACGCGACCGAGCTGCTCCGCCACGTCGGCCTGGTGCAGTCGCGCGCCCGGGTGGTGCTGGAGACCGCCACCCTGGAGCGTCCGACCGTGGAGAACGGGATGCTCGCCGCGCCTCCGGTCGACGGTGTGGTCGAGTGGTACCTCGACGGGCTCGCCGGTCTCGTCGCCGCCATCCGCTCGCTCGACGACCCGGATCGGCCGGCGTACGCGTTCTCCCCCGGTCATCGACACCTCGGCTTCTGGCCGCGGCGGATGGGCCACGAGACGACGATCCACCGCGTCGACGCCGAGCAGGGCGCCGGCCGGAACATTGGGCCGATCGAGCCAGGCGTCGCCGTCGACGGGATCGACGAGATCTTCTCGGTCTTCGTCACCGCCCTCGGCGCCGGGCGGTCACCCGGCGACGAACGCACCGTCCACCTCCACGCCACCGACGCCGAGGGCGAGTGGCTGATCCGGTTCGCCGACAGTGATTTGATCGTCGAGGTCGGTCACGCCAAGGGCGACGCTGCCGTCCGCGCCCCCGCCGCCGATCTCCTCTTGTGGCTGTGGGGCCGTTGGCCGCTCGACGGACTCGAGGTGTTCGGCGACCCGACGGCCGCGGCGGCGCTCCGCACCGCGACGACGTTCTAATCGGAGCGCACCCGCGACCGAGTGTTGACAGACTGACGGGCCGAGCCCGCCGAGAGGGAGGCAGCCGTGGAACGCCACGCGAGGGACAGCTACTTCATCGTCGATGAGGGCGTCGTGGGCGCCGACCCTGGTCAGCTCAACGTTGCCGGGGGCCTCGCCGCCGCCGCCGCTCCCGCGTTCCGGTTCTCCCGCATCGGCCCGCGTGGCCGGACCCTCGGCTTGGGCGTCCGCCGCAAGCTGGCGCTGGCGATGACGACGGGGAACCGCGGGGTCGGGACGATCCCGGCCGGGTTCACCTACCTCGGACAGTTCATCGACCACGACCTCACGTTCGACGTCACCGACGTCGCCCTCGGCGAGAACCTCAGCGACGCCGAGCTGCGCCAGGCCCGCTCGCCGTCGCTCGACCTCGATTCCCTGTACGGACGCGGGCCGCGACGCCCCGGTTCGCGCAAGTTCTACGCCGCCGACCGGGCCCACCTGAAGGTGGGCACCACGGCCGCGGCGGGCGGCCGGGGCAACGAGAACCGCGACCTCGTCGGGTTCGACCTCCCGCGTGTCACCACGATCGGCGCGCCCACGCTGATCCCCGACAAGCGCAATGACGAGAACCTCGCCGTCGCCCAGACCCATCTGGCGATGATCCGGTTCCACAATCGAGTCGTCGACCGACTCGCCAGCCAGGGCGTTTCCGGGCCGGCGCTGTTCCGGCAGGCCCGGGCGCTCGTCGTGCGCCACTACCAGTGGATGATCAAGACCGACTTCCTCCCCCGCATCGTCGCTCCGGCGATCGTCAACGACGTGTTCAACAACGGGCGCAAGGTGTTCGAGGTCGGGGCGCCGCCGACGAGCCTGCCGACGATGCCGATCGAGTTCTCCGTCGCCGCCTACCGGCTCGGCCACAGCATGGTGCGCGACGCCTACAACTGGAACCGGGTGTTCGACAACGGCGCCGGCACGCTCGACTTCTTGTTCATCTTCTCCGGCACGAGCGGCGACCTCGGCGCCGGCGTGCGCCTGCCGTCGAACTGGATCGCCGACTTCCGTCGCCTCTACGACTTCGGTGAGGCCGGTCGAGCCGACCTGGTCGTGCCGGCGGCGAAGTTCAACCGGGCGATGCGCCTCGACACCCGGCTCGTCAACGTTCTGTCGTTCCTGCCCGACGGCTCCTTCGGCGGCGACCAGAACACGCCGCCGATCCAGCGCAACCTCGCCTTCCGCAACTTGACCCGGGCCAACATGCTCCGGCTCGCCAGCGGCCAGCAGATGGCCACCCTTCTGCAGTCGCGCGGGGTTGCCGTGACCCCGCTGACGACCAACGAGATCCTCAACGGCCGCCGCGGCGCCAACCTCGACGGGCTCACCGCGGCCGATCGGAACACGCTCGCCAGCCGGACGCCGCTGTGGTTCTACGCGCTGCGCGAGGCGGAGCTCGGTCCCGGCCGGCTGCGCGGCGTCGGCGGCCGGCTCGTCGCCGAGACGATCCATCGGGCGATGGAGGGCAGCTTCGAGTCGATCGTGCGCGACCCCGCCTGGCGCCCCACCCTCGGCCCGAACCCGACGACGTTCCGCATGGTCGACCTGCTCCTGTTCGCCTTCGAGGGCCGGGCCAACCTGCTCAACCCGCTCGGCAACTGACGTTCTTGCAGTCAGGTGTTGCGCTATAGCGCAACGATCAGCTGCAAGAACCGGGTCGGTCAGAAGACGAAGGCGCCGTCGACGAGGTCCTTGAACCGCTCGAGGTCCTCGGGCGGGTCGGTGATCCCGTGCAGGGGACCCCGGTCGGCGAGGTGGGCGCGGGTGTAGAGGCGGGCGACGAGCGCCTTGCGGTCGGTGCCGAGCGTCGTCCGCTCCCACCCGGCCTGCTCGAGCAGCAGGGCCGCGGCATACACGTCGACCATGAACTGGGCGAGCGGGAACAGCCGGGCCTCGCCCGTCGGTCGGTCGAGCGCCCGCCAGGCGTCGATCGCCTGGGCCACCTCGTCGACCCGCCGGGTCACGACGTCCACCGTCGTCTGGTCGCCGTCTGGCGCCTGGCCGACGGCCTCGCGCAGCCGGTCGAGGAACGGCTCGGCCGCGCCCTCCCGCTCGATCCCGCGCCGCACGTCGAGGCAGAGGATGTTGTCCGGACCCTCCCAGATCGTGTTGACCTGGGCGTCGCGCAGCAGCCGGGCGACCGGCCACTGCTCGATGTAGCCGTTGCCACCGTGGATCTCGATCGCGTCGCTCGCCGCAGTGATGCCGAGCCGGGCCACGCGCAGCTTGATGAGGGGGGCGCCGATGCGGAGTCGGGGACCGAGGTAGCCGTCGAAGGTCAGCGCCTGGGCCGCCTCGACCTCGACGATCAGCTCGGCGAGCTTGCGCTGCATCAGCGGGTGCTTGGCCAGCTCGGCGCCGAACGCCTCCCGGGCGTGGGTGTAGCAGAGCGCTTCGACCAGCGCCCGCCGGGCACAGCCGAGGCCCATCATCGCGATGCCGAGCCGGGCGCCGTTGGTGAGCTCCATCATCCGGGCCAGACCACGACCGTCGCCGGCCGTGCCGGACGACGAGCCGTCCGCCCCGCTCGGGCGCGAGCATGAACGCCTCGGCGTCGACGAACTCGATCTCGGCCGACGCAACCGCCTTGGTGCCGAGCTTGTCCTTCAGCCGGCGGATCTTGATGCCGTTGCGGCCGCCGTCGCGCCGCTCCCAGAGCACGAGGAACGGGGCGATGCCGCGGATCCCGTCGTCGGCGCCCTCGGGCTTGGCGAGCACGACGAACACCGACCCGTTGGCGTTGGACGCGAACCACTTGAACCCGTTGAGCCGCCATGCGTCGCCGTCCGGCGTCGCGGTTGTCTCGAGCGCGGCGAGATCGGATCCGCCGGTGCGCTCGGTGAGCATCTGCGCGGCCTCGCCCGAGTTCTCGCCGGCGGCGAACAACTCGGCGACCCGCGCCTTGACGTCATCGGGGGCGAACTGGTCGGCGAGGCGCATGACCATGTCGCCACCGGTGCCGAGGGCGCACGCCATGCCGATCTCGGCCTGGTCGAGCAGGTAGCTCCACGCCGCGTTGAGCGGGCCGGGGTCGACGCCGGCGCTTCGGGCCTGCTCCCGGAAGGCGGGCGAACCGAAGGCGGTCGCGACCAGGTCGCGTCGTGACGCCTCGAACGTCTCCGGCATCACGACTCGGCTGACCTCGTGTCCCCACCGGTCATAGCGCTCGAGCCGGGGCGGGTTGCGGTCGGTCTCCTCGGCCCGCTCGGCGATCGGGCCACCCATCAGTGCGCCGAGCGCAGTGAGGTGGGGCGTCGCCCACGCCAGCCCGTCGGCTCCGAGGTGGCGGCGCATGAGGAACTGCAACGTGGGGTCGCACTCGTACCAGTTGCGCCCGACCGCGCCCCGGTACAGGTCGGTCCGGTAGCGGCGGGCCTTCTCGTCACTGCCGAAGGGCAGCCGATCGACCGGCTCGATCAGGTAGGAATCGGACACGGTTCGAGGCTACGGCCCCGCCTCTGTCGTTCGGAACCGGCGAGGCCGTGCCGGTCCCGAACGACAGATCAGGTCGCGACGGTCACGCCATCGCGAAGACCACGGTCACGTCCGCCGCCAGCTCCTGTGTTCCGGGCTGGATGGGCATCGACCCGTCGGCCGCGAGCTCGGCCCGAGCCTCGGCGAGGTACGGGATCGGGCCGCTCATCGACACCTCGACGACCTTGACGATCTCGCCGACCTCGACGCCGGCGGCGGCGGCGTACTGCGCCGCCCGGGTGCGGGCGTTCTCGATCGCCGCCACACGGGCCTGCTCCATCACGGCCTCGGGGTCGTCGTAGGAGAACGAGATCCCGCCGATCGTCAGCTCGTCGCCGACGAGGCCCTGCACGGCATCGAGGAGCTCACCGATCCGATCGAGGTGCCGGGCGCGGACGCTGACGTCCACGGAGCCCGTGTAGCCGGTGATCTTCTTGCCGTTCTCGTTGTAGTTGGGCCACAGGCTGAGGCCCGACGTCTGGATGTCCTCGTCGGCGATCCCGGCGCGCTTGAGCGCGTCGATCAGGGCCTGCGACTTCTCCTCGACGGTGGTCATCACCGCGTCGCCGCTCGTCGCGGTCGACTGCACGCCCAGCCAGATGTCGGCCACGTCCGGCGTGACCTTCACGGTCCCGTGGCCGGTGACCGAGATCGAGCGCTCCATCTGGTCCTCCGTCGGATCGGTGGGGGGAGGGGTGGCGGTGGCGACGTCGTCGCCGCCGTTGGTCAAGGTGATGGTGGCGATCGCCGCGACTCCGGCCGCCAGCACGGAAGCCGCCGCGATCTTCCAGCGTGAGTTCATGGCCAGTCTGACGTGACGACGCGCCGAAAGGTTCCCGGAACCACCAACATGGAGTCGTGAAGCTCCCGCTCCTGCCGCCACTGAAGCCGATGCTCGCCAAGCTCGCCCGCACCCTGCCCGAGGGCGACGGCTGGCTGTTCGAGCCGAAGTGGGACGGGTTCCGCTGCATCGTGTTCCGCGACGGCGACGAGCTCGAACTGGCCAGCCGCAAGGAGCGCCCGTTCACCCGGTACTTCCCGGAACTGCTCGACCCCTTGCGGGCGACGATCCCCGAGCGCTGCGTGGTCGACGGCGAGATCGTCATCCCGGACCGCGAGGGACGCGGGCTCGACTTCGACGCCCTGCTCCAGCGCATCCACCCGGCCGAGTCCCGGGTCCGCCGGCTCGCCGCCGAGACGCCCGCCGCCTACGTCGCCTTCGACCTGCTCGCCAACGGCGACGAGAACCTGCTCGACCGACCCCTCGCCGAGCGGCGTGAGGCCCTGCTTGCCGCGATCCACACCGTCCCGCCGGTGTTCCTGACGCCCGCGACCACCGATCGCGCCGTCGCCGCCGACTGGTTCGCCCGCTTCGAGGGCGCCGGCCTCGACGGTGTTGTCGCCAAGCGGCTCGACGATCCGTACCAGCCGGACAAGCGGGCGCTGGTCAAGGTCAAGCACGAGCGCACCGCCGAGTGCGTCGTCGCCGGGTACCGCATCCACAAGGACGGCCAGGGCGTCGGCTCACTCCTCCTCGGCCTGTACGACGACAACGACCGGCTCCAGCACGTCGGCGTGGCGGCGTCGTTCACCGTCGCCTTCCGCCGCCAGCTGCTCGGGGAGCTGGAACCGCTGACCGACGACGCCCTCGACGGGCACCCGTGGCGGGAATGGGCGGAGTGGCAGGAGAGCGAGGGGATCGTCGACCGCCGGCCGGGGGCGACCAGCCGGTGGAACGCCGGCAAGGACCTGTCGTGGGTGCCGATCCGGGCCGAGCGCGTCGCCGAGGTCACCTTCGGTCAGCTGGAGAACGGCCGGTTCCGCCACGGCGTGTCGTTCGTCCGGTGGCGCCCGGACCGGGAGCCGTTGAGCTGCCGCTACGACCAACTCGATGTCGCCGACAAGGTTCCGTTCGAGGATCTCGTCGGGCGCTGACGATCGTCCGATCTCAGGGGGCGTTGGTCGACGACGGCGGCACCGTCGTCGGTGCCGGTGTCACCGGGGCTCCGGTCGGGACCGACTCGATGTCGGACGTCGGCAGGGACCCATCGGGCTGCAGGACCTCGAAGCTGCTCCCCGCGCCCGTCAGGCTCCCCGTCGGGGTCGACGCTGCTCACCTGGAGGGTCCACGCCCCCGCCACGTCGAGCCGCACGCCACCCGGAGGCGGGCCCGAGTCGGCGATCCCGGCGCCCGTCAACGGGATCGCCTGGACGACGCTGCCGGCGTTCGACCCCACCGGCGGGATGAACGTGACCTGGAGGCCGTCGAGGCCGGTCTCCGGCTCGCGGCACTTCGACGTGGAGGCGGTTGAGGCCGACCCGGCCAGGGTCGAGCTGGACGACGAGGTCGATCCCGGCGTCCTCGTCGACGATCTCCTCGGTGATCGCGAATTCGGGGCCGTCCTCGGCGGGGAGCTTGCCCGGCTCGAGAGCGAGCAGCCAGCCGCTCAGCGCGAGCACCCCCACTCCCAGCACCGCCTGAGTGCCGAAGGCGCGGCGCAGGCGGTTGGCCATCGGCACGGACAGCTCGCTGGCGCGGGTCAGCCTCGCCTGCACCAGCTGGTTGGCAGTGAGGGTGACGAACACCATCGCCGCCACGAGCAAGGTCTTGAGCAGCAGCACCTGTCCGTGGCTCTCGCTGAACAGCGACCCGCCGTCGAGGCGGAAGAGCTGGATCAGCCCGCTGACGACGGTCACCACGATCACCGTGCCGGAGATCCGGCCGAAGCCGCGCACGGCATGGACGAGGTCCTCCTCGCCGGGACCGGCGAGCACGACCCGGGCGAGGAGCACGACCGATCCAATCCAGATCGACATCGCCAGGGCGTGGGCGACGCCGGCGATCACCCCGAGGACGGCCCAGTCGCCGCCCGTGCGGGAGAGGCCGAGCGTGACCGCGGCGAGCGCCGGGATGCCGATCGCGGGGAGCTGGGTGGTCGGGTCGATGACCCGCTCGGGCCGGAGCACCACCCAGCCGGAGGCGACGACGAGCACGAGCCGGGCAATGGCCGCCCGACCGGGCCACCCGGCGTCGAGCAGGTCGAGCCAGCCCGACGGGTTGAGGCCCTGGCCGAAGGACTCGTCCTTCACCGCCGCGGTGAGGGCGACGACATAGACCAGCGTGCCGACCAGGGCGATGACCCAGATCGCCCGGAGGAAGCGCACGGCGACGATGTACTCCGGCCCCTCCGGCCACGCGGCGACGATGAGGACCAGGGCGCCGAACAACACGGCCACGCCGAACGTCGAGAGCACCCGCCCGAGCCACGTCGTTGCGTCAGTGGCCTCTGAGGCGTCAGCCACCGAATCCCCGTCGTCGGCGGCACCGCCGGCCGGCGTCGTGGCGGTCGACGTGGGCGTGCCGGTCGCCCCCGGCAGCGTCGGCGGCGGCTCCTGCACGGTGAAGCTGAAGCTGCCGTCGATGCCCGGTTCGCCGCCGGGCTCGCTCACCTGCCAGCTCACCTGGCATCTCCCGGCCGGGATCGGCTGCTGGATCTCGACGGTGACGGCGCGGCCGTTCTCGGCGACGACCTCGTCGCCTCGTCCGGTGAACGGGTCGTTGTCGCCGCCGGCGCCGCAGGCGATGGAGACCTGGTTGGCATCGCCGATCGGCTCGGTGAACGTGACCGCGATCTGTGACGGCGACGAGTTGAGGACGGCGCCGTCGGCCGGATCGGACTCCTCCAGCGTGTTCTGGGCGAGCACCGGCCGGCGCCGACCCGACGGCGAGGTCGAACAGCAGCAGGCCCAGTCCCGCCGCGACCATGGCGAGGAAAAGCCGCAGCGTGCGGCGGGGAACACCGGTTCGGCCTGACACCACCGGACCACGGTAGTTGGGCGACCGGTGCAGCGACCGCACTGTCGGCGGGAGGCGCGGCCACCCACCGAGGCCCCCGGGCCGCACGCTGACACCCTCTCGCTAGGCTCGGCGCGCATGACTGAGCGAAGCGAGCGAATGCCCTTCGAGCGAGCGCCAGCGAGCCGAAGGGAGATGGGGTGTGGGGGCGCAGCCCCCACAGTGTGATGGCAACCTCGTCGCTCTACCGCCGTTACCGGCCGCGCCGGTTCGCCGAGCTGAAGGGTCAGGACCACGTCGTCCGGGCGTTGCGCGACGCGGTCGCCGGCGGGCGCGAGGGTCAGGCGTACCTGTTCTCCGGACCTCGCGGAACCGGCAAGACGAGCTCGGCGCGCATCCTCGCCAAGGTGCTCAACTGCGAGCGCCCCGTCGACGGCGAGCCCTGCTGCGGAGTGCGCATCGTGCCTGGCCGTCGAGCGGGGGACCAGCTACGACGTCCACGAGCTCGACGCGGCGAGCAACAACGGCGTCGACGCGATGCGGGATCTCATCGAGCGGGCGTCGCTGGGCTCGCCCGGCCGGCACAAGGTGTACATCCTCGACGAAGTCCACATGCTGTCCAAGGCGGCCGAGGCGGCGCTGCTGAAGACGCTCGAGGAGCCGCCGCCGCACGTCGTGTTCGTCCTCGCCACCACCGACCCGCAACGGGTCAGCGACACGATCCGCAGCCGCACTCAGCACCTCCGCTTCCACCTGCTCCCCGCCGAGACACTGGCCGAGCACGTGCGCTGGGTCGTCGCCGATGCCGGGCTCGACGTCAGCGAGGCCGACATCGACGCCGCGCGCGCCCAGGGGGCGGGTTCGGCACGCCGACACCCTGTCGGCGCTGGAGCTGATCGCCAACGCCGGGTCGGCGGCCGGCGACTCGCTCTCGTTCGACGAGTTCCTCGAGGGCGTTCATCGACCACGACCCGGGACGGGCCCTCACCGCCATGGCGTCGGCCGTCAACGCCGGCCACGAGGCGCGCACCGTGGCCGAGGCCCTCATCCGCCACCTCCGCAACGGGTTCCTCTCGTTGATGGCGCCCGACCTCGTGCAGCTGTCCCGACACCAGCTCGACGCGCTGTTCGACCAGGCCCGCCGGCTCGGCCCGGCCCGCATCGTGCGCGGCATCGAACGACTCGGCGAGATCCTCGTCGAGCTGCGCCACGCACCCGACCCGCGCGTGCTCGTCGAGGTCGCCCTCGTCCAGCTCAGCGCCGAGCCCGATGCGGGCGCCGACGACATCGGCGCCCTGGCCACGCGACTACCGAGCTCGAGGCGGACCGTGGCCGCGGGCCCGGCGGCGGGTCCGGGCTCGGGCCCGATCGACCCGTCCACGGGACGGGCCGTGCTCGGCGGACGGGCGCGGCGAGAGGCGGCCCCGACCGAACCGGCGCCGTTGCGGGACACGGGCGCCGCGGCGGCGGTTGCCGACGAGCACCCGTCGCTGGGTGCGCCGCCCGCTCGCGTCGGGCGACCTCGAACAGCAGTGGAGCAACCTCCGGCCGACGCTCAAGGGACGGGCTCGGGCGTTGTACACCCCGGTCGACCTCGTCGGGGCGAGCGACGACGTGCCCGACGTGGTCACCCTCGCCGTGCCCAACGCGACCCACCAGGCCAAGTGTGAGGAGCACCGCGACGAAGTCGAGCAGGCGTGGCGGGCGGCCAGCGGACGGCCGATCACGGATCCGCCTCGTCGTTCGGGAGGAAGGGTCCGCGCCGGCGAGCGCGTCGATGCCGGCCGACCGCGACGACGAACCGCATAACCTGAGCGAGCTCGGCGAGCTCGTCGACGCCCCCGCCGGGTCGACGCAGACCGCGGCCGAGCGGCTGGCCCAGGCCTTCCCCGGCGCCCAGCTCGTCGAGGGCGGACGCGAGTAGTGGCGAGTCCCTACTCGCCGCCGGTCCAGGCGCTGATCGACGAGTTGGGGCGACTCCCCGGGATCGGACCAAGTCGGCGCAGCGGATCGCCTTCCACCTGTTGAAGATCCCGGCCGACGACGTCGCCCGCCTGGCGAGCGCGATCAGCGACGCCAAGGCCAAGGTCCGGTTCTGCGCCCGCTGCTTCAACGTCACCGACGACGAGCTGTGCGTCTTCTGCCGCGACGACCGGCGCGATCTTCCCACCGCGTGGTGTGCGTGGTCGAGGAGTCACGCGACATCGTCGCCGTCGAGCGCACCGGCGAGTTCAACGGGCGCTACCACGTCCTGCTCGGGGGGCGCTATGAGCCCGCTCGAAGGCATCGGACCCGAGCAGCTCAAGATCCGGGAGCTGCTCACCCGCATCGAGCCACGAGGGCATCGAGGAGGTGATCCTGTGCACCAACCCCAACACCGAGGGGGAGGTCACGGCGATGTACCTCGCCCGTCAGCTCCGGCCGCTCGGCCTGCGGGTGACGAGGCTGGCCAGCGGGCTCCCCGTCGGCGGCGACCTCGAGTACGCCGACGAGCTCACCCTCGGCCGGGCCCTGGAAGGCCGGCGCGAGGTCCCTGCCGACACCTGAGCCGAAGCTGCCTGGGGCACCACCTGCCGAGTCGGTAGCGGGCGGACGGGCCGACTCGATCGATGATGCCCCAGAACGAAGGAATCGGCTGCGGGAGGGAGTCCGACTTCCGATTCCGTTTGTGTGTCGATCACGTTACGGCGGCCATGAGCCATCGTCAAGCAATCGACGTTGCACATGTTTTACCCCCGATGAGCGCCGCGTCAAACATCGATCTGCTTCACGATTTGTTCAGATTTTGGGCCCGGAGGACGAGGGCGTCCCCCTGTCCACCCCCACCGCAGAGGGCGGCGGCGCCGATCCCGCCGCCGTCGATGCAGCTCATGAAGCAGGGTGAGGGCGAGTCGGTTGCCGCTCATGCCGATGGGATGGCCGAGGGCGATCGCCCCGCCGTTGACATTGACGACGTCGGGAGAGATGCCGAGGTCGGCGATCGAGGCCAGGCCGACGGCGGCGAAGGCCTCGTTGATCTCGAACAGGTCGACGTCGCCGGTCGACAGGCCGGCGCGCCCCAGGGCGGCCCGGATCGCCCCGCTCGGCTGGTGGAGCAGCGACGCCGAGTCCGGTCCGGCCACCATGCCGTAGCTCACGACTTCGCCGAGCGGCTCGACGCCCCGACGCTGCGCCTCCTCCTTCGACATCACCACAACGGCGCTCGCGCCGTCGCTGAGCTGGCTGGAGTTGCCGGCGGTCACCGTGCCGGCGGGGTCGAACGCCGGCCGCAGGCGGGCGAGCGTCTCGACCGTCGTCCCTGGGCGCACGCCCTCGTCCTCGTCGACGACGATCGGGTCGCCCTTCCCCTTGTCGATCGTCACCGGGACGATCTCCTCGGCCATCCGCCCGGCCTTGATCGCGGCCACGGCCCGCTCGTGCGACGCCGCGGCGAGCTCGTCCTGGGCGCTCCGGCTGATCTCGCCGGCCGAGTAGCGCTCCGTGCCCAGCCCCATCAAGCAGGCATCGAACGCGCACCACAGGCCGTCGGCGACGATGGAGTCGCGGAGCTCGACGTTGCCGTACCGGTATCCGGTGCGGGCGCCCTCGGCGAGGTACGGGGCGTTGGTCATCGACTCCATCCCGCCGGCCACCACCACGTCGGCGTCACCGGCGGCGACCATCTGGTCGGCCAGGTAGATCGCGTTGAGCCCGGACAGGCACACCTTGTTGACGTTGACGGACGGGACCCGCAGCGGGATCCCCGCGTACGCCGCCGCCTGGCGGGCCGGGACCTGGCCCTGACCGGCGGTGAGCACCTGGCCCATGATCACCTGGTCGACGTCATCGGGTTCGACACCGGCGCGGGCAAGGGCGGCGGCGATGGCGATGCCACCGAGCTCGGCGGCGGAGCGGGAAGCGCAGCGCGCCGGCCAGCTTGCCGATCGGGGTGCGGGCGCCGGCGACAACAACGGATCCAGGCATGGCCCCACGCTACGGCGTTTCGGTGCCCGTGCTACCCGCCGGTAACCTCGGCGGATGGAGCAGATCCTGGAGGCGATCACCGCCGGAGCGAGCGCCGAGGAGCTGTCCGGGTTGCCGATCCCCGACCACTACCGGGCGGCGTTCGTCCGGCGCGAGGACACCGAGATGTTCGCGGGGCTCGACTCGGCCGACAAGGACCCGGCGAAGAGCCTCCACGTGGGGGACGTCGCCACGCCGGAGCTGGCCCCCGACGAGGCGTACGTGGCGGTGATGGCCTCGAGCATCAACTTCAACACCGTCTGGACGTCGATCTTCGAGCCCCTCCCCACCTTCGGCTTCCTCGACCGGCTGGCGCGTGAAGCAGAGTGGGCCGCCCGGCACGCCCTGCCGTACCACGTGGTCGGCTCGGACGCCGCGGGCGTCGTGCTCCGCGTCGGGTCGGAGGTCCGCTGGTGGAAGCCGGGCGACCGGGTCACCGTGCACTGCAACCACGTCGACGACCAGGACCCCTCGTCGCACGACGACTCGATGCTCGCCTCCAACCAGCGCATCTGGGGGTTCGAGACCAACTTCGGCGGGCTCGCTGACCTCGCCGTCGTCAAGGCCAACCAGCTGATGCCCAAGCCCACCCACCTCACGTGGGAGGAGGCGGCCGTCAACGCGCGTGTGCAACTCGACGAGCTACCGCATGCTGGTCAGCCGGAACGGGGCGCGGATGAAGCAGGGCGACGTCGTGCTGGTCTGGGGCGCGACCGGTGGCATCGGCGGCTACGCCGTGCAGTACGTGCTCAACGGCGGGGGTACGCCGGTCGGCGTGGTCTCCTCCCCGGAGCGGGCCGAGCTGCTGCACTCCCTCGGTGTGGAAGCGGTGATCGACCGGGGCGCCGAGGGCTACCGCTTCTGGTCGGACGAGTCCACCCAGGACGAGTCGGAGTGGCGACGCTTCGGGAAGCGCATCCGCGAGCTGGTCGACGAGGACCCGGACATCGTCTTCGAGCACCCGGGCCGCCAGACGATGGGGGCGTCGATCTTCGTCTGCAAGCGGGGCGGGACCGTGGTGACGTGCGCGGCGACGTCGGGGTACATGGTCGAGTTCGACAACCGCCACTTCTGGATGAAGCTGAAGCGCCTGATCGCCAGCCACTTCGCCAACTACGCCGAGGCGTACGCGGCCAACCGCCTGATCGACCAGGGCCGGATCCAGCCGCTGCTGTCGGACGTCCACCCGCTCGTCGACGTCGGGGCGGCGGCCCGCCTCGTCCACCGCAACGACGCCGAGGGCAAGGTCGGCGTGCTGTGCCTCGCCCCGACCGAGGGCCTCGGCATCGACGACCCCGAGAAGCGGGCCCGCATCGGCGAGGACAAGATCACCGGTCTTCCGCCGTTAATTGCGTTCCCCGGCCACGCAGGCCGAGGCTGGCCGCTCGCTCGCTGGCGCTCGCTCGCTCGCAGTCCTTCCCGGCCGGGCGGCGGCCGTTTTTCCGGTCGACCGTGCCAGGATGACCGCATGCTTCTGACCGAGATCGACCACGTCGCCATCGCCGTCGGCGACCTCGAGGCGGCGGTCGACTTCTACGCCAAGGCGTTCGGAGCGACGGTGACCCACCGCGAGGTGGTCGAGTCCGACGGCGTCGAGGAAGCCCTCCTCCAGGTCGCCGACAGCTACGTGCAGCTGCTCACGCCGACCCGACCGGACTCGCCGGTCGCCCGGTTCCTGGAGAAGCGCGGCGACGGGCTGCACCACGTCGGCTACCGGGTCGCCGACTGCGCGACCGCGTACGAGGCGATGAAGGCCGCCGGCGCAGTACCGATCGACGCCGCGCCCCGCCCCGGGAGCCGGGGCACCACCGTCGCCTTCTTCCACCCCAAGGCCAGCTTCGGGACGCTGATCGAGCTCGTCCAGGAGTGAGTGCGCCACCGGTGACTCCGGTCGCCGCGCCCCCCGCCGCCGTCCTCTGGGACATGGACGGCACCCTGGTCGACACCGAGCCGTACTGGATGGCGGCCGAGCACGCGCTCGTCGACGAGTTCGGCGGCACGTGGACCGACGACGACGCCCGCTCGGTGATCGGCTTCGACCTTCTCGACACTGCGGCCGTGTTGCGTGCGCGTGGCGGCGTGGACCTCGAGCCGGAGCCCATCGTCGAACGTCTCCTCGACGACGTGATCGCCCGGGTCCGGGTCCGTGCGCCGTGGCGGCCGGGCGCGCTGCAGTTGCTCAGCGCGCTCAACGAGCAGGGCGTGCCGTGCGCCCTGGTGACGATGTCGTGGACCCGCCTCGTCGACGCCGTGCTCGAGGGTCTTCCGCCCGACGCGTTCCAGGCCATCGTCACCGGCGACTCGGTGCAGAGCGGTAAGCCCCATCCCGAGCCCTACCTCAAGGCCGCCGAGGCCCTCGGGGTCGACCCGGGCGACTGCGTGGCGATCGAGGACTCGCCGACCGGGGCCGCGTCCGCCGGCGCGGCCGGCTGTGTCGTCGTCGCCGTGCGCAACCACGTCGCCATCGACGAGGCACCCGGGCGGGTCGTGGTCCCGTCGCTCGTCGGCATCGACGTCGACGAACTCGGCACGCTGCTGAGGACCACGCCGGTCCCGCCGCCCGCGTCGCCTGCGTCGGACGACGACGACTCGACGGCACGTCGGGCGGGCCGGCGCCGACGGTGGTTGTTGACCGGACTCGGACTCGCTGCCGTCGTCGCGCTCGGCGCCGCGGCCCTTGTCGACGACGACGAGGACGACGGCGGGGGCGGTGACGCCGGTGGCGGCGCCGCCGTCAACGAGCCGGCCCGACCGCCCGGACCCCTCGACCTCCACGCGTGGGCGCCGTACTGGGCGCTCGACGACGCCGTGGCGAGCCTCGAGACGCGACCCGATCTCCTCGGCGAGGTGTCCCCGTTCTGGTTCGAGGCCACCGGCGTCGACGCAAATCGGGCGCAACCCCAACACGCCGGTCGACGACGCCGGCCGGTTCGTCGCGCTCGCCGCCGCCGAGAACATCCCGCTCATCGCGTCCATCCTCGACGCCACCGGGTCCGGCGAGATGGCGGCGATCCTCGCCGACCCCCAACTGCGCGCCCGTCACGTCGACGCCATCGTGGCCTTCGCCGCCGACGGCGAGTTCGCCGGCATCGATCTCGACTATGAGCAGTTCGCCTTCGCCGACGGGCGGGACTCGTGGCGGGCGACGCGGCCGAACTGGGTGGCGTTCGTGACCGAGCTGGCCGACCGTCTGCACGCCGACGGGCGGACGCTGACCGTCAGCGTGCCGCCGGTCTACGACGCCCGGCGCACGGCCCGGAGCGGCTACTGGGTGTACGACTACGGCGCGATCGCGCCGGTGGTGGACCGCATCCGGGTGATGGCGTACGACTACTCGAACGCCTCGTCGGACCCCGGACCGATCGCCCCCCTCGACTGGGTGCGCCGCATCGTGGCCGGCACGACGGCCGCCGCCGGCGACCCGTCCAAACTCGTCCTCGGCGTCCCGCTCTACGGCTACAACTGGCCGATCGCCACGTCCGGCGACTGCCCGGACGGACGCGCGCCCGGGTTCCGGACGGTCACCGCCCGCGGCGTGGACGAGCTGGCGCAGCAGCGCAACGCCACGCCGGTCCACGACCCGGAGACCGGGGAGTGGTCGTTCCGGTACGACCTCGTCATCGACGACGGGGCGACGTCGTGCACGCAGACCCGGCAGGTCAACTACGTCGGCGCCGACGGGATCCAGCAGCGCGTCGAGCTCGCCCTCGACGCCGGCTTCAGCGGGGCGGCGCTGTTCGCCCTCGGCTACGAGGACCCCGCGGTGTGGGACGTCGTCGACGCCGTCAACGAGTCCCTCACCGGTGCCGCCGCCCCAGCCTCCACGGTGCCGTCGTGAAGGTCCACCTGATCGACGCGACCTACGAGCTGTTCCGGCAGCACTTCGGACGGGCGGCCCGCCAACCCGACGGCGGGCCGTACGCCGCGGCCGTTGGCGTGCTCTCCTCGACGCTCGACCTGCTCGCCGGAGGCGCCACCCACGTCGGCGCGGCGAGCGACCACGTGATCGAGAGCTTCCGCAACGACCTCTGGCCGGGATACAAGACCAGCGCCGGGATGCCGCCGGAGCTGCTCGCCCAGACCCCGGTCGTCGAGGAGGCCCTCGAGGCGATGGGCGTCACGACGTGGGCGATGGTGGAGTACGAGGCCGACGACGCCCTCGGAGCGGCGGCGGCGATCGCCGCCGGCGACCCCCGTGTCGAGCAGGTCCTCATCGTCACTCCGGACAAGGACCTCGGCCAGTGCGTGCGCGACACCCGCGTGGTGCTGTTCGACCGGCGCAAGCGGGAGATCATCGACGAGGAGGCCGTGGTCGCCAAGTTCGGCGTGCGGCCCGCCTCGATCCCCGACTACCTCGGGCTCGTCGGCGACAGCGCCGACGGCTTCCCGGGGCTGCCGGGCTGGGGCGCGAAGAGCGCCGCCGCCGTGCTCGCCCGCTACGGACACCTGGAGGACATCCCGGCCTCGGCCCGGGAGTGGGACGTGCCTGGGCTGCGCGGCGGGGCAACGCTCGCCACGACGCTGCGGAACGAGTTCGAGCTGGCCCTGCTGTTCCGGCGCATCGCCACCGTCGAGGAGGGCGTCGACGTCGGCACGGTCGACGAGTGGGAGTGGCAGGGCGCGACGCCCGAGTTCGACCGGTGGGCCACCGAGCTCGGCGCGCCGGAGTTGGCCGGGCGGGCCGCCAAGCTGGCGGCGTCACGTCGCTGACTACGGACCGTTGCGCACGCGGGTGCGGAAGTCGGACACCCAGTCGTCCTCGGGCCACGTCGACTCGATCAGCCACGTGACGCCGACGGCCTCGTACTCGGCCGGCGCGACCCCCGGGCACCACGGGACGACGACATCCCACGGGTCCGGGCGGGTGATGCCGTCGAGGTAGGCGACGACCTCGTCGGGGCGCATCATGCCTTCGGGCATGGCGATCGGCGCGACGCCATCCCACCGGGCGGCCCGCTCGAGCGGACGGCGGTGCGGGGCGACGGCGGCGACCCAGATCGGCGGGCGGGGCCGCTGCACGGCCCCTGGGCGCAGGTCGGCCTCCACGTGGGTGTGCTTGCCGTGGTGGGTCACTTCTCCTCCGGCGAGCATCGCCGCGACCGCGTCGAGTCGGTCGTCGAGGATCGCGGCCCGCTTGCGGTCGTCGGACTCGTCGCCGAAGGCGGCGAAGTCGGCGTCCGGCGGGGCGCCCAGCCCGACGCCGAGGACGGCTCGTCCGCCACTCAGGTGGTCGAGCGTGGTGATGTGCTTGGCGACCACCTGCGGCCGGCGCCGGGACAGCGGGGTGACGAGCGTGCCGAGGGCGACTCGTTCGGTCGAGCGGGCGATCGCCCCGAGCAAGACCCACGGGTCGTGGATCGGCAGGCCGAAGTCGACCTGGAACTGGAGGTGGTCCCACAGGAAGACGCCGTCCCAGCCCGCGGCCTCGGCGTCGACGGCGAGGTCGACCAGGGCGGCGGCGTCGGTGAACGGCGGGATGCTCAGCCCGAAGCGCATTGCCCTGACCCTACGACGGTGTTCGCCGCTCATGGGCGGTGAGGCGACGGCCAGGCGGTCTGCGGCACACGGGTGGGGCCGCTGAAGGCTGCTACCTCCCGGTCCTGACCTGGTTCACGGGCACCCGTTGCACAGGACCCGACCATCGCCTCACCGCCCACGGGCGGCGAGGAGGTCAGGGTCAGCGCGCCGTCCAGCCGGTACCCTCTGCCCGGTCCAGGAGGGATGCGAGAGCGGCCGAATCGGCACGCTTGGAAAGCGTGTGTGGGGCAACCCACCGTGGGTTCGAATCCCACTCCCTCCGCCATGAGTGATGACGAGGCGATGGAGCGCGCCATCGCCGAGGCCCGGCTGTCGCTGGCGCACGACGACGTGCCGGTCGGCGCCGTCGTCGTCCGGGCCGGCGAGGTGATCGCGTCGCGACACAACGAGCGCGAGCTGACCGGCGACCCCACTGCCCACGCGGAGATCCTCGCCCTGCGCGACGCGGCCGCGGCTGTCGGCACGTGGCGGCTCGACGACTGCACGATGATCGTCACGCTCGAGCCGTGCCCGATGTGCGCCGGGGCGATGGTCAACGCCCGGCTCGGCCACCTGGTCTACGGCGCCACCGACCCGAAGGCCGGCGCGGTGGGCAGCCTGATGAACCTCGTCGCCGATCCGCGCCTCAACCACCGGGTTCCCGTCACGGCCGGTGTTCGCGCCGACGAGGCCGGCCGCCTGCTCGTCGAGTTCTTCGCCGCCCGCCGCTAACCTGCCGCCCCGGAAGGATGCCAGAGCGGACGAATGGGACGGCCTCGAAAGCCGTTGAGGTCCTTCGGGCCTCCGTGGGTTCGAATCCCACTCCTTCCGCTCTGAGTCCAGGACCACGCGGTCGCTGACGTTGATCGCCTCCCCGACAGAGGTTGGCAGTCAGGATCGCCTGTCGGACCATCCTGGCTGACAACTTCGCGCCGGTCGCTTCACGGTCACGGCGGACGCCCGGGCGGCAATTCTCCACAGCTTCAGCACGGGTTCTTCATGACCCGACGGGGCGCGTTCTCTTCACTGGTGCGGCATGCCCCTCCGCTCCGCCCTCGTCGTCGCGCTCCTACCCCTGGCCGGCGCGTTCAGCCTGAACTCGCCCGACCGACGGCCGCCGCCGGTCCCAACTCTGGAATGGGTCGACTGCGGCGATGGCTTCGAATGCGCCACGGCTGAGGTCCCGCTCGACCACGATCGACCGCGCCGAGAGACCATCGAGCTGGCGGTGATCCGCCGGCCGGCGCCGGATCCGGCCCAGCGTCTCGGGACGTTGTTCGTCAACCCGGGCGGTCCTGGTGGGTCCGGCGTCGAGTTCCTGCGCACGGCGCCCGAGCAGGCGTTCACCGCCCTGGCCGGGTTCGACATCGTGTCGTGGGATCCGCGCGGCGTCGGCGCCAGCGTCCCTGCGGCCGACTGCGGCACCGCAGCCGAAGGGCCGGTCGAGTTCCACCGCCCCGACACCGTCGATCCGAAGCAGCTCGTCGCCGACGCCGAGGCGTTCATCGACTCCTGCGTCGACCGCTCGGGCGAGATCCTCGCTCACCTCAGCAGCGCCAACTCCGCACGCGACCTCGACCTCCTCCGCCAAGCGGTCGGCGACGAGCGGCTCAACTACATCGGCGTGTCGTACGGCTCGATGATCGGGGCGGCCTACGCCACGCTCTTCCCCGGCCGGACGGGTGCCATCGTGCTCGACTCGCCGATCGACGTCGAGGAGTGGACCGACCGGCCGATCGAGATGATCCGGGAACAGCTGACGGGCTTCGAGAACGCCCTCGACCGCTTCTTCACCGCGTGCGCCGGCGCCGGCGAGGCGTGCCCGCTCGGATCACACGACCCCGAAGCCACATTCGACGAGATCCTCGCCGGCCTCGATCGGGACCCGCTCGACGCGGGCGACCCCGACCACCCCTTCCCCGTCACCGGTGACGAGGTCCGCGACCTCGCCACCGGCGCGATGTACGACCCGACCAGCTGGCCGACGTTCGCCGCCGCCGTCGCTGCCGCCGGATCTGGTGATCCGGCTCCCCATCGTCGCCTTCGGGGAGACGTTCGGCTCCCGCACTCGTCCGCGACACCGGTGGGCTGATCCAGTTCGCCGACGCCCGTTGGCCCCGCTCGATCGAGACGTACCTCGACGCCGGCCGCCACGCCTACCGGATGTTCGATCACTTCTGGTTCGGCACCGGGTACGCCGACGTCGCCGCCGCCCGCTGGCCCGCCCGGGATCGCGACGCGCTGCACGGCGAGGTCGAGCACGACGCCGACGCCCTGCCGATCCTCGTCATCGCCGCCACGTACGACCCCGCCACGCCCTACGCCGGGGCGGAGGAACTGACGGACGACCTCGGCAACGCGCGCCTGCTCACGTTCCGCGGGAACGGTCACCCGGCGCTGCGGTCGTTCGATCCGTGCCTCTGGGCGGCGACGCTCGACTACATGTACGCCGGCGTCCTGCCCGCCGACGGCGCGACGTGCGTCGACTCACGGGCGCCGTTCGGCTGACCGCCGGCCCCGGCGCTGGCTACCGACCGCGGTCCACGCCGAACTTGTAGATCGTCGTGGTCTCGTACACCTCGCCCGGGCGGAGCACCGTGGACGGGAAGTTCGGGTGGTTTGGCGAGTCCGGGTAGTGCTGGGTCTCGAGGGCGAAGCCGTAACTCTGCCGGTACATCTTGCCGCTGGTCCCGACGAGCGTGCCGTCGAGGAAGTTTCCGGCGTAGAACTGGATGCCGGGCTCCGTCGTGATGACCTCGAGCTTCCGGCCGCTCTCGGGATCGACGGCGCGGGCCGCCAGCACGAGCTTGCCGTCACCCACGGTGCGGTCGAGCACCCAGTTGTGGTCGTAGCCGCGGCCGATGACGAGTTGCTCGAACGTCCCGTCGTCGATGCGGTCGCCGATCGCCGTCGCCCGGTTGAAGTCCATCGGCGTGCCGCGGACCGGATCGATGGCCCCGGTCGGGATCAGGGTCGGGTCGACCGGCGTGTACTCGTCGGCGTTGATCGTCAACTTGTGGTCGTAGATGTCACCGTTGCCCTCGCCGGCGAGGTTGAAGTAGGCGTGGTTGGTCAAATTGACGATCGTCGACAAGTTTTCCGGGTCGTCGAGCAACTCGGCGCGGTAGTCCATCCGGATCTCGTTCTTCGGGGTGATGAGATAGACGACCTCGACGGCCAGGGTGCCCGGATAGTTCTCCTCGCCGTCAGGGCTCGTGTAGGTGAGGCGGAGCCCGACGTTGCGCCCGTCGCGGATCTCCTCCGCGTCCCAAATCCGCTTGTCGAACCCGAAGTCGCCACCGTGCAAATGGTTGGGGTCATTGTTGGTCGCCAACTGGTAGGTCTGACCGTTCAGTTCGAACTGTCCCAAAGCGATGCGGTTGGCGTAGCGACCGGTGATGCACCCGAAGTACGGGTTCTGGTTCACGTACTGGTCGAGGTTGTTGAAGCCGAGCGTCACGTTGGCCGTGCGGCCCCGCCGGTCAGGCACCTTGATCGACTGGAGGATCCCGCCGTAGGTGAGGATCTTGACCTCCATCCCCTCGCCGTTGCGCAGGGTGTAGAGGTCGACCGCCTCTCCGTTCTCCGGGTGGTCAGGATCGGCCGCATCGACGACGCCGAACGGCGCCTTGGTGATGCTCGGCCGGCCTCGATGCTGCCCGGACGCGGCGGTCAGGCCTGAGCCGGCCATCAGCGCCACCAGCCCGACGACGAACAGGACACCGACGACTCCGCGTCGCGCGCGCACTCCGTGCGTGGTGGCCATGGGACCCCTCCCAGTGTACGGGGGACCTCCCTTCTACCTGGGAGTTCCCGTTCTGCATACGTTATCATCATATGATTAGGCTGTCCAGACTGCGGGGCGATCGGAGGTCCTTGCCTCCGAATCATGTGATGTTATGCTCACCTCCACCAATCATCACATGATTGGTTCCAGGACGAAGGAGAGGGGGACCGATGGCAGGTTCAGGACTGGGACGGTCGCGTCGCGACATGCTGCGGGCGATGGGGATCACGGCTGCGGCCGGTCTGCTCGCCAGCTGTGGCGACGACGATGACGACGGTGCGCTGAGCGGAGGCACCGGCGGTACCACTGGCGGCACCGGGGGAGGCGGGGGAGGCGGCGGGGGCGCCCACGGCAACTTCCCGGAGACGCCGGAGTGGAACTTCGTCTTCGTCAACCACGTGACCACGAACCCGTTCTTCGTCCCGACCCAGTACGGCGCCGAGGACGCCTCGGCGCTGCTCGGCACCTCGTTCCAGTGGACCGGCTCCGAGACGTCGGACATCCCCGAGATGGTCGACGCCTTCGAAGCGGCGATCGCCGGCAACGCCGACGGCATCGCCGTCGCCCTCGTCGACCTCGAAGCCTTCAACGACCCGATCAACCAGGCGTTGGAGGCAGGCATCCCGGTCGTCTCGTACAACGCCGATGCGGCGAACGCACGCATGTCCTACATCGGGCAGGACCTCTACGGCTCGGGCTTCGAGATGGGCAACCGGATCGTCGAGCTCGTCGGCGAGGGCCCGGTCGCGCTGTTCATCGCCACCCCCGGCCAGCTCAACATCCAACCCCGCATCGACGGGGCGATCGCGGCAATCGAGGAGTCCGGGGCGCCGATCACGGTCGAGGACATCGCCACCGGCGCCGAGCTCCCGGAGGAGCTCGACAACATCGAGGCCTACTTCCTCGGCCACCCGGACGTGGCGGGCATGTTCGCAGTCGACGCGGGCAGCACTCAAGGGGTCGGGCAAGTCGTGCAGGCCCAGGACGCGCGGTCAGGAGCGCTCAAGGCCGCCGGAGGGTACGACCTCCTTCCAGCGACGGTCGAGATGGTGTCCTCGGGCGTACTCGACTTCACCATCGACCAGCAGCCGTACCTGCAAGGCTTTCTTCCGGTGCTTTACCTCTACCTGTCGAAGCTGTCCGGCGGCGTCGTCCTCCCGCCGGAGACGAACACGGGCCTGGTCTTCCTCAACTCCGACACGGCGAAGCTCTTCCTCGACACGTCGAGCCGGTTCGAGGGCGACGACGAGGCGCAGAAGATCGTCGAGGCTGGCTGAACGGCGAGATGACCGAGACGGTCGAGAGCGAGGAACGCGACGGTGATCTGACGGCGGGGCCGCCGCTCGACGCCCCGCCCCGCTCCGTACGATCCATCGCCTTCCGCACGATGGACCTGGTCTCCCGGCGCAAGGAGGCGAGCATCGCCTTCGTCCTCGTCGTGCTCTTCGTCTACTTCGGCGTGTCGACGGACGACTTCCTCGGCACGGACAACCTGCGCGTGATCACCCAGTTCACCGCCGCCGTCGCGATCCTCGCCGTCGGCGAGGCGATGCTGCTGATCTCCGGGGAGATCGACCTGTCGCTCGGGAACATCTACGGGATGACGCCGTTCGTGATGTGGTTCGGCATCGAGTGGGGGTTCCCGCTGCCGCTCGCGGTCGTGTTCGGGCTTCTCGGCGCCGCCGTGGTCGGAGCGATCAACGGGATCCTCACCGTCACCACCGGCGTACCGTCGTTCATCACGACGCTGGGGATGCTGTTCTTCCTCAACGGGTTCACGCTCACGATCTCCGACGGCTTCCCGAAGCCGGCGCCCGAGGGCGGGATCACCGACGTGCTCGGCGGCGCCCGTTTCGCCGGCTTCGTCTGGGCCGTCGTGATCACCGTGATCGCCCACGTGATCCTGGCGAGCACGCGCTGGGGCGTGCACACCGTGGCGACCGGGGGCAACCCGATCGGCGCCCGCGAGGCAGGCGTGCCGACGCGACGGATCAAGGTCGGCACGTTCATGTTCGCCGCAGTCATCGCCGGGTTCGCCGGCATCAGCGACTCGATCCGGATCGACTCGCTCGATCCCCAGGGTGGAGGGCCGGACTTCACGTTCCTCGCCGTCGCCTCGGCCGTCATCGGCGGCACCGCGCTCGCCGGCGGGTCGGGAACCGTGATCGGCGCGTTCCTCGGCGCGCTGTTCCTCGGGGTGCTGCGCGACGGGCTGGTGATCAAGGGGATCAGCTCGTTCACGTACAGCATGGTCCTCGGCATCGCCATCATCGCCTCGATGATCCTCAACTCGGCGGCCAATCGCCTGCGCATCCGGATGAGGCGATACGCATGAACGACGTCATGGCGTTCCCCGGCCACGCAGGCCGTTGCTGGCCGCTCGCTCGCTGGCGCTCACTCGCTCGCATCGGCGACATGGTTGACCAATGAGTGACGACGTCATCCGCGCCGACGGGATCGGCAAGCAGTTCGGGCCGGTCGTTGCCCTTCGCGACGTGTCGATCCGGCTCGGCCGCGGGGAGATCCTAGGGCTGATCGGCGACAACGGGGCCGGCAAGTCGACGCTCGTCAAGATCCTCACCGGGTTCCATCAACCCGACGCCGGACAGCTCTACCTGGACGGTGAGCCGGTGACCCTGAAGTCGGTGAACGACGCCCGTCAGCGCGGCATCGAGACCGTGTACCAGGACCTCGCACTGATCAACGACCTGCCCGTGTACCTCAACATGAGCCTGCGGCGCGAGGCCACCCACCGGTGGACGCCGTTCCTCGACAAGCGGGCGATGCGCGACCTCGCCCGCACGCGACTTTCGGAGATCGCGATCAGGATCCCGTCGATCGAGGCCGACGTCGCCCTGCTCTCCGGCGGCCAGCGCCAGGCGATCGCCGTAGCGCGGGCGGTGTTCTCGGATGCCAAGGTGATCCTGCTCGACGAACCGTTGGCGGCGATGGGCGCGAAGGAAAGCCTCGTGATCCTCGACCTGATCCGCGAGCTGAAGTCGCGCGGCAACGTGTCGATCATCATGATCGCCCACAACTACGCCCAGATCGTCGACGTCTGCGATCGGGTGAACCTGCTGCAGCACGGTCGGATCACGTACGACCGGGCAGTGGGCGAGACGTCGGTCAACGAACTGACCGAGCTCGTCGCGTCCGACTATCGCCGACGGGCGTGAGGTAGGCCGTGGTTCGGTGACGCGTTGAACGGGCCCGGTGCGTCCCGCCGCGGGTTGCACGGCCGGGTCGTGAACGAGCTCGGCCTGCGCATCGTGAGCGGGGCGTGGGAGAGCGGGAGCCACCTCCCGAACGAGGACGACCTCGCCGCCGAGCTCGGCGTCAGCCGAACCGTCGTACGCGAAGCGGTGAAGGCACTGCAGGCCAAGGGGCTGGTGGAGGTCCGGCCGAAGACCGGCACGCGGGTCCGACCGCGCCGTTCCTGGCACCTACTCGACGCCGACATCGTCGCCTGGCAGTTCACCGACATGGAGCGCAGCGACGACCTGCGCGAGCTGTACGAGGTTCGCTCGTCGATCGCCGCCGCCGCCGCCCGCCTCGCCGCGGTGCGGCGCACCGACGAGCAGCTCGCGGTGATCGAGGCCCATCAACGCCGGATCGTCGCCGCGGCCGCGGAGCCGCTCGCGCGGAGCGCCGCCGAGCTCGACTTCCACGCCGCCGTCGTCGACGCCGCCCACAACTCGCTCCTGGCCCACGTCGAGCGCGATGGTGCGCGTGGGCTTGGAGTCCGCCGTCATCCCGACGACCATTCCGTCCGAGGAGGAGCAGGGCGCGTTGCGCGCCGCGGTCGTCGAGGCGATCCGCACGGGTGACGCCGAGGCGGCGGAGAAGGGCATGCGGATGCTCGTCGATCTGAATTGGGAGGCGGTCGCTGTCGACCGCAGAGAGGAGTTCTGATGAATGGCGGTCGCGTTCGCTGGGGGGTGCTCGGATGCGCTGACATCGCCCTCCACAAGGTGATCCCGGCGATGCAACGAGCTGCGCACTGCGACGTGATCGCGATCGCGTCACGGTCGGCCGAGCGGGCCGCGGAGGCGGCCGGGACGCTCGGCATTCCCCGTAGCTACGGCAGCTACGCCGATCTCCTCGCCGACGCGGACGTCGAGGCGGTGTACATCCCACTCCCCAATCACCTCCACGCCGAGTGGACGCGGCGCTCCGCCGACGCCGGCAAGCACGTGCTGTGCGAGAAGCCCCTCGGAATGGATGCGACCGAGGCCGCCGGGATGGTGGAGGCGTGCGAGCAGGCCGGGGTGGCGTTGATGGAGGCCTTCATGTACCGGGTCCATCCCCTCTGGCGACGTGCTCACGAGCTCGTGACCAGCGGTGCCATCGGCGAGCTGGAGACGATCCAGGCGTTCTTCTCCTACCGCAACGTCGACCCGGAGAACATCCGGAACATCGCGGCGTACGGCGGCGGCGCCCTGATGGACATCGGGTGCTACCCGATCAACGTCGCCCGATGGTTCTTCGCCGGCGAACCTGACCACGTGAGTGCGCACGTTCGCCGCGATGCGACGTTCGGTACCGACGTGCTCACGTCGGCGATCCTCGAGTTCTCCGGGCGCCACGCGACACTCACGTGCTCGACCCAGATCGAGGACGACCAGCGGGTGCACCTCGTCGGCACCGCCGGACGCCTCGTCGTCGAGATCCCGTTCAACATCCCGCCCGACCGGCCGACCCGGCTCCTCCGCGTCGCCGGCGGCAACCCGCCGGTCGAGCCCGACATCGAGGTCATCGAGATCCCCACCGCCGACCCGTACGCCGTGCAGGGTGATGCCTTCTCCGCCGCGGTCCGGGACGGAACGCCGGTGCCGATCCCGCCCGCCGACGCCATCGGCAACATGGCGGTCATCGATCAGATTCTGGCGACGGGGTTCAGCGCAACCCGAGCACGAGATCGATGACGAGCTGGTCGAGGTGGGCGCGGCCGTAGCACCGCTCGGCCAACGTCTCGGCATCGAACCGTTCGGCCGACAGCGCCACCGCCGTCTCGGCGGAGAACGGTCCGACGCTCGGCTCGGTCAGCTCGAGCGCGCCGCACTCCGCCAGCGCATCACGGATCTCGGGGTCGTCGGCGAAGCGCCGCGCCTTCGCCGCCAGCGCGCGGTAGGTGCGCATGCAGCCGATGGCGAACTCCTCGATGCCGTGGGGGCCCTCGACACGCCCGGCACTGATGTCGACGTGGAGGGGGCCGTCGTAGCCGGTCTCCTCGAGCAACTTGACGATGAGGAACGCCTCCCGCAGGCTCGCCGAGCCGACGCTCAGATCCTGATCGGGATCAGCTGACGACGGTGCGTTCAGCTCGGTGCGGAAGAGCTTGCGGGCGTCGATGACCTGGGCGATGTCGTGCTGCCCGCCGTCGGCGACAGCCGGGCCGTGGCCGACCTGGGGGCTGAGACCCACCAACGCAGGATCGGCCAGGGTGCCGATGAACGCCAGCGCGTGCCCGGTCGTCGGAAGCAACGTGTCGCCCCGTCCGGTCGAGTGGCCGGCGCCGAGGGCGAGCCGCGTCGAGTAACCCTGCTCGCTGACGTAGGCGGACAAGAAGTTCACCGCCTCGCGGTAGCGATCGATCGCGTCCAAGGGACATCTGGCCGCCGCGCACCCGGTCCCTTCGAAGCCGCCCCGCAGGATGTGGAGCTGGGCTCCGACCTCGGCGCCGACGTCGAGCGCCCGCATCACCTTCTGGATCGCCGCGCGGCGCACGTCGCGGTCGGCCGAGGTGAACGCTCCCTCGCTGAACATCGGGTGACCGTGGAAGTTCGTGGTCACCGCCGACGCCGCGAGCGCGGTCGAGTCGAGCGCCTTCGTGAGCCGGTCCATGACGTCGTGCCGCTCCGCCGGCGAGGCGGCCGGCGGGGCCAGATCGTCGTCGAGGAGTCCCACCCCCCAGGCACCGGCGTCAGCCAGCAGGTAGACGAGGTCCGAAGGCTCGACCGGCGGCCGGGTGGGGCCGACCGCGATCGGTCCGAACGCGAACTTCTGCGGACCAGGCTCGAGAGTGCTCATGCGCGGCTCCTCGTGGTGCTGATTCGATTTGGATCCTCGATCACGTCGGTCAGGGCGAGCTCCGCCGCGCCGAGCAGGGGGGCGTCGATCCCGATGGTCGTCGACACGACCTCGACCATCGCTCCCGGTGCGTCGAGCACGCGCGTCGCCATCCCCTCCCGCAGCGACGGCTCGAGCAGGGGAAACAACCGGGCGTACATCCCACCGAGCACCGCCATCACCGGATTGAACAGGTTGACGAGGTCACCGATCCCGACCCCGAGCCACCACCCGACGGTCGAGATCGCCGCCCGGACCTTGGCGTCGCCACCCGTGGCCAGCGTGAGCACCCGATCGATCGCCGCGCTCCCGCCGCCACCCGGCGCGAAGCCGGCATGGCGCAACAGTGCGATCTCGCCCGCCTCCGTCTCCCAGCACCCGGTCGCACCGCACGCGCAGCGAGTGCCCGCCGGATTGATGAGGGTGTGCCCTGCCTCGCCGGCGTACCCGGCCGCTCCCCGCCGGGGCTCGCCGTCGAGGATGATTCCGACGCCGATCCCGACCTCGCCCGAGATGAAGAGAAGATCCGCAGCCGCCGGCTGAACGCCGCGGCGATGCTCGCACAGCGCCCCGAGGTCGGCTTCGTTGGCAACCGACACCGGGCCGACGTCGAGGCGCTGGGCCAGCATCTCGCCCAAGGGGACCTCCCGCCAGCCGAGGTTGGGGGCGAGGTGGACGAACCCGTCGGAGGTGCGGACCACCCCGACGACGCCGACGCCGACGCCGGCGAACTGGTGACCCATGGGCAAGGCGGCGAGGAGCGGACCGGTGACCGTGACCACGTCCTCCACGGTCTGGTCGGGCGAGAACCGCCCGCGTGGGCGGTCGATGCGGACGCGGTTGAAGACGTGACCACCGAGCCCCACCGTGGCGACGGCGATCGAGTCCACGGCCATCTCGATTGCCAGCACTACCGCCCCCTCGGGTCTCGCCGTGACGACCGGGGAGGGCCGCCCCGGCCCCGCGGTTGCCGAGGTGCGCTGCTCCGAGACGAGGTGGCGGGTGGCGAGCTCGCCGACGAGATCGGCAACCGTCGAGCGATTCAGGCCGGTCGTCCGGGCGAGCTCGCTGCGGCTGGCCGGCCCGGACAGATGGACGTGGGCCAGGATCGCACTCAGGTTGCGACGCCGCAGTTCCTCGGCGCCGGCGGCCCGGTTGGCGTGACGTGGCGAGGTACCGGCCCTCGACGGTCCCCCGAACCGGGGATCCCGGTCGCGCAGCGATCCCGCGCCACTCTTCATGACACCGGCGGCGCCGTCGAGTTTGTTGTGCAGTCCACTATTCCCCCGGATGCGGTGCCGGACCGGTGGTCGCTCGCACGACGAACCCTGGTGCCAGGACGTGATTCTGTGCGTCTCGCGCTCCTCGGGCCGGGCGGGTGATGGCGAGATCGACCCCCAAGCTCGCCATCTCGGTGATCGGGTTGTGCACGGTCGTGAGGGGCGGGGCGGCGAAGGACGCCAACGGGATGTCGTCGAAACCGACGAGCGACACCTGCGCCGGGATCGCCAGTCGGAGGTCGTGGGCGGCGTGGAGCGCGCCGATCGCAAGGTTGTCGGTGGCGGTGATGACCGCGGTCGGCGGTTCGGCCGTGGCCATCAGCCGACGGAACCCCTCCACTCCGCCGGCCGGATCGTTGTGCGCCGGCACGATCTGCTCGGCTGCCGGCGCGAGCCCGAGCGCGGTCAGCCGCTCGACGAAGGCGGCCCGGCGCTCGCGGACGTCACCGTGCGGGCTCTCTCCGATGAACCCGAAGCGCCGGTGACCGAGCGCGGTGAGATGGTCGATCGCGGCCTCCACACCGAGGCGATTGTCGACGTTGACGGTGTCGATCCCGGCCAGAGCGCTGCCGTGCCACAGCGCCACCACCGGCGCCTTCGACGCGGCGAGGTCCTCGAGCAGCCGCGGCTCATCGCGCATGTCGCCGAGCACGATGATCGCATCGCAGTGCCTCGTTTCGAGCACCGCGTGGAGTTCGATTGCTTCGTCCGCCCGGCTGTGGGCACTGCCGAGCACGACGCTGTAGCTGAGCTCGCGGGCGCGGACCGAGACGGCCTCGACGGCAGGAGCGAAGAACGGGTCGGAGATCTCGCGGACGATGGCCCCGAGGAGCATCGTCTTCGCCCCCCGCAACCCACGGGCGAGCGGGTTCGGCCGGTAGCCGAGGCGGGCGGCGGTTTCGAGGACGCGCTCCCGAGTGTCCACGGCGATCGGGACCGTCGTCACGGAGTCGTTGAGGACGCGCGAAACCGTGGACTGCGAAACCCCGGACGCCAGGGCGATGTCCTGCATCGTCACGGTCCGCTCCGGATCCCACGCGGTGGGCTCCGGCAGGTTGTGCTCACCTGACGCCACTGCTGGCTACCTCGTCCTTCTCGGGCTGTGTCGGTGGTCGCCCCGACCGCCGACACATCACGTCCGACAGTACAACAAATTCCGCATACGCTTGACAGCATTCCATTGGCTGCATAGGATTTCAGCCACTTCCAGTGTCCGAGGGGGGAGACATGAAGATCCACCGCGCGGTGCCCGTTCTCGCCGCGGCTGCGCTTGTCATCGCGTCGTGCGGCGGTGACGACGACGACGATGCGGCCGCCCCAACCGATGCCGCTGGCACTCAGCCGAGTGCGGCCACCACGGCCGCGCCGGCCGGCACGAGCGGCGACACCGCCGTCGCGACGTCAGGTGGTGGCGGTGGCGGCGACCTCGAGATGTGGGAGCGTTCGGGCGGCAACGCCCCGATGGTCGACGCGCTCGTCGCGGCGTGGAACGAGGCCGAGCCGGATCGGCAGATCAACCTGACCTACATCCCCCACGAGCAGATGGTCCCGAAGCTGGCCCAGGCCATCGCCTCCGGCGATGTGCCCGACCTGATGGGCCTCGACCTGATCTACGGGCCGCAGTTCGCCTCGGCCGGGCAGCTCGAGGACATCACCGACCTGATCGGCGACGACCCGTTGCTCGAGACCATCCCCGAGGGCCACCGCGCCGTGGCGACGTGGGAGGACCGCCTCTACGGCGTTCCGCTGTACGCCGACGTGTCGTTGCTGTTCTGGAACAAGGAGCTGTTCCGTCAGGCCGGGCTCGACCCGGAGACACCGCCGACGAACCTGCAAGAGATCCACGACATGGCGGCCCAGATCACCGCCCTCGGCGACGGCAACTATGGCTACTACCTCCCGGGCAACTGCTCCGGCTGCAACATCTTCACCTTCGCCCCCTTCATCTGGGCGTCCGGCGGGAAGATCGAGGCCGCCGAGTGCGGCGACGAGGCCCTCACCGGTGACAACATCGCCGAGGTGCTGGCGTGGGCGCGGATGATGCACCAGGAGGGGCAGATCGACGCCGCTGCCCAGGCCGAGACCGGCGAGACGTTCGCCGAGGTCTTCGGGTCGGGCAAGGTCGGGATCATGGGCACCGGCAACTTCAACGTCGCCCTCGCCAAGGAACAGAACCCCGACATCGACCTGGGCGTCACGGTCCTCCCCGGTCTGGAGTCCGGGACGTCGTCATCGTTCGCCGGTGGTGACATCGTCACCGTGCCGAAGGGCTCCGAGCGGGTCGAGGACGCCGTCGACTTCATGAGGTTCATCCTGTCCGACGACATCCAGGTGAACCAGTACGCCAAGTTGGGCAACATGACCACCCGATCGGACATGGCCGACAACGAGTTCTCCAACCAGGACGAGGACGTCGCCGACACCGCCCAGGCGCTCCCGATCGCCCAGACACCGTTCACGCTGACGTTCTTCGAGCAGATCAACTCGCCGCAGAGCCCTTGGCTGCAGATGCTCCAGCGGGTGTACTACACCGACGACGACATCGCCGAGATCATCGCCGACACCAAGGCCGAGATGGAGCGGATCTCCTGCGAGTAGTGGCGCAGGGGCCACAGGGCCGCGGCGCTTCCCCCGCGCCGTGGTCCCTCCATCTCGGCGACGGCCGCACCGGTAGTAGGCGGTTGCCGCGGTGCGTGTGACCCGCCGTCGCAAGCTGACCGGGTTCCTCTACGTGCTGCCGGCGCTGCTGTTCGTCGGCATCTTCACCCTGTATCCGTTCATCCGGATGTTCTGGATCTCGCTCAACGACTGGGACCTCCTCACCCCGCCGGAGTACGTCGGGACCGCCAACTTCCGCCGGGCCTTGGACGACGGCGAGTTCTGGCGATCGTTCCGCTACACGCTGAAGTACACGATCCTCATCACCCCGATCCTCATCGTGGGCGGCTATCTGCTCGCCCTGCTGACCTCGGTGAACACGCCGCTGCGCCGGTTCACCCGCGCCGTCGTGTTCATTCCGGTCGTGATCGGGCTCGCCGCGTCGAGCCTGTTGTGGTACTGGCTGTTCAGCGCCCGCTACGGACTGATCAACCAGGCGCTGATCGAGCTCGGCATCATCGACGAGCCGATCCTGTGGCTCGGCGTCGAGCCGAACACGTCGACCTGGGCGATCATCATCTCGATCACGTGGAAGGTGCTCGGCTTCGGCATGATCCTGTTCGTCGCCGCGATCCAGGCGATTCCCCAGGAGATCACCGAGGCGGCGAGGGTCGACGGCGCCAACGCATGGCAGCGCACGACCCGGGTGACGGTTCCGCTGACGATGCGCACGATCCTGCTCGTGACGCTGGTGAGCATGATCGGCTCGCTCCTGGCGTTCGACCAGTTCTTCATCATGACGGCCGGTCAGCCCCTGAACAAGACCGCGACCTCGGTCTTCTACGCCTACCAGGAGTCGTTCCCCAACACCCACCTCGGCTACGGGTCCGCGCTCTTCCTGATCCTCGCCTTCTTCATCCTCCTGTTCACCGTGACGCAGATGATCCTGACCCGGCGGAGTCACTCATGAGTGTCGTCGCGCCCGGACTCGAGCTCGCCACCGAAACGGCCGCCCCCGCGACCCCGGTCACACGGCGAGGCTCAGGCGGGCGCAAGCGGCGCCGCTACCTCGTCGGTGCGATCTGCGTGGCGATCTGCACGATCATGCTCCTCCCGCTGCTGGCGTCGGTGCTGGCCTCGGTCAAGCCGGAGGCGGAGGCGGCGCAGACCCCGCCGACGTTCGTGCCCCACGGGTTCACACTCGACGCCTACCGCCGCCTGTGGGACTTCCAGTCGGGGCTTCCCACCTACCTGATCAACAGCTCCGTCACGGCCCTGCTCACCGTGGCGTTCACGATCGCCCTCACCGCGCTCGCCGGCTACGGCCTCGCCCGGTTCCCGGTCCCGATGAAGGAGCCGCTCTTCGTCCTCCTGTTGCTCGCCCTGATCATCCCCTATCAGGCGCTGCTCACCCCGATCTTCCTGATGTTCTCCGATCTCGGGCTCACCAACACCCTGGTCGGGCTCGCCATCGTCCACACCGCGATCCAGCTGCCGTTCAGCCTCTACATCATGCGCAACAGCTTCGAAGCCGTGCCACGCGAGCTGGAGGAGGCGGCGATGATCGACGGCGCCGGCTCCGGGCAGATCCTGCGGCGGATCTTCCTCCCCGCGGCGGTGCCGGCGATCGTGACCGTCGCGCTGTTCGCCTTCATCATGTCGTGGAACGAGTTCCTCGCCGCCCTCGTGCTGATGAACACCGACTCCAAGTTCACCCTGCCGCTGACCATTGCCATCGCTCGCACCAAGACCTCCCTCGGAGGGACGGACTGGGGGATGTTGCAGGCCGGCGTGACCATCTCGATCATTCCGTGCGTGATCTTCTACCTCCTGCTGCAGCGCTATTTCATCGCCGGGTTCCTCAGCGGAGCCGTCAAGTGAGCACCGACCGCCGGCCGGTCGTGCCGAGCCGTGGCCGGCTGCGGCCGCTGACCCTCGACGAGGTGCAGATCACCGGCGGCGCGTGGGCGACGCGGCAGCAGGTCAACTCCGATGCCACGCTCGCCCACTGCCAGGGATGGATGGAGCGCCTCGGCTGGCTCGCCAACTTCACCCGCGCCGCGGACGGGACGATCGCCGGCCACCACCAGGGGATGATGTTCGCCGACTCCGACGTCTACAAGCTGATGGAGGCGATGGCGTGGGAGGTGGGGAGATCGGGGTCGACCGACGCCGACGCGCGCTTCCGCGCCCTCACCGCGATCATCGCCCCGGCCCAGGAGACCGACGGGTACCTCAACACGGTGTTCGGGCGGGACGGGCAGCCGCCGCGCTACAGCGACCTGGAGTGGGGCCACGAGCTGTACAACGACGGCCACCTCTTCCAGGCGGCCGTCGCCCGGGCGCGCACCACTGGCGCCGACGAGTTCGTCGAGATCGCGCGGCGCGTCGCCGACCACGTGTGCGACACATTCGCCGACGGTGGCATCGAGCGGGTCTGCGGGCATCCCGAGGTCGAGCTCGGCCTTGTCGAGCTGGCCCGTGTGACCGGCGAACAGCGCTACCTCGAGCAGGCGGCGCGGTTCGTCGAGCGGCGCGGCCGAGGGACCCTCGGCGAGATCGGCTTCGGCCAGGCCTACTTCCAGGACGACGTCCCGATACGGGACGCCACGGTGTTCCGCGGCCACGCCGTGCGGGCGCTCTACCTCGCCGCGGGCGCCGTCGACGTCGCGATCGAGACCGGCGACGACGAGCTGCTCGGGATCGTGGTCGAGCAGTGGGAGAACACGATCGCCCGCCGGACCTATCTCACCGGCGGAATGGGCTCGCACCACACCGGCGAGGCGTTCGGCGACGACTTCGTCCTCCCGCCGGACCGGGCCTACTCCGAGACGTGTGCCGGAGTCGCCTCGGTGATGCTGGCATGGCGGCTGTTGCTCGCGACCGGTGAGGTCCGCTTCGCCGACTTGATCGAGCGCACGCTGCACAACGTGATCGCGACCTCACCGGCACCGGACGGCCGTCACTTCTTCTACGCCAACCCGCTCCACCAGCGGGTGCCCGGGACCGTGCCCGCCGAGGACGTCGAGAGCAAGCGGGCGTCCTCCAGCCTCCGCGAGCCGTGGTTCCTCGTCTCGTGCTGTCCCACCAACGTCGCCCGCACGTTCGCCAGCCTCGCCGCCTACCTCGCAACCGCCGACGGCGACGGGATCCAGATCCACCAGTACGCCCCGAGCCGCATCCACACGACGCTCGACGGTGGCCGCCCGGTCGGACTCGAGACGTCGACCGACTACCCGGACGGCGGCACGGTGACGGTGCGGATCACCGAGAGCGACGGCCGGCCGTGGGCACTTTCGCTCCGGATTCCGTCGTGGGCGGCCGGCGCTGAGCTCGTCGGCCCCGAGGGGCCGCAACCGGTCGCGCTCGGGACCGCGGTCGTCGAGCGCGCTTTCGCCGTCGGCGACGAGATCCGGCTCACCCTGCCGATGACGCCGCGGTGGACGGCGCCCGACCCGCGGATCGACGCCGTCCGCGGCTGCGTCGCCGTCGAGCGCGGGCCGATCGTGCTCTGCGCCGAGTCGGTCGACCTTCCGGGCGACCGCCACGTCGATGCCGTACAGGTCGATCCCACCGTGCCGCCACGCGCTGACGACGGCTCGGTCGTCGTCTCGGCCATGTTGATCGACCCGCCGGTGCGGGCGTGGCCGTACGGCGACGAGCCTGAGGTGACGGCGTCGGGTCCGGTGGAGGTACCGCTGACTCCCTACCACCGGTGGGGGAACCGCGGACCCTCGACGATGCGAGTGTGGCTCCCGACCCTCTGAGGGGTGACCAGACGCGGTGGCCCCGGTGTATCGCCCGCCCCACCGCAGGGGTACGCAGGTCGGCGAAGGAGAGGGGACACGCGGATGCTGTTCTTGCTGTGGATCTTGGCGGTGATCTTGGTCATCGCGGGAATCGTGAACTTGGTGCGCGGGGCCGTGCTGGTCGGGATCGTGCTGATCGTGCTCGGACTGCTCGTCGGTCCGGGCGGCGTCTCGGTCTTCACCTAGCAGCGCCACGTCTCCCCAGCGATGTGGCCGCAGCGAGGCCGACGCCCCGGATGACGTGAGTGCGCGCGGGGTACGGCACGGGCATGCGAGTACTCGTGACCAACGACGACGGCATCGAGTCACCGGGCATCGCCGCGCTCGCGGCGGCGATCCAGCAGGCCGGTCACGACACCGTCCTGGTCGCGCCCGAGGACGACCGCAGCGGCGCGAGCGCGTCGCTGGGCCGGATCGTGCCGCAGCATCAATTCAAGGTCCGCCGCGTCGAGCTCGAGTGGGACTCGATCCCCATCGAGGCCTGCACCATCGACGCGCCGCCGGGCCTGATCGCGATGGCGGCCGTGCTCGGTGCGTTCGGCGACCCTCCGGACGTCGTGGCGTCGGGCGTCAACCTCGGACCGAACACGGGTCACTCGATCCTCCACTCCGGCACGGTGGGCGCGATCCTGACGGCGCAGAACTTCGGCGCCTCGGGCTTGGCCGTCAGCGTCGACGAAGGTGACCGGTGGTGGACCGAGTCGGCGGCACAGCTCGCCGTCGAGGTTCTCGGCTGGCTCGCCGACGCACCCCGCAGCACGGCCCTGAACCTGAACGTTCCCGCGCTCCCCCCGGACCAGCTCGGACCGTTGCGGTGGGCGACGCTCGACAAGTTCGGCGCGGTGCGGGCGGCGGTCGAGTCGGTGACCGGTGGCATGCAGTTCGAGTTCCGGGACACCGACGCGGATCTCGACCCGGAGAGCGACACGGCCCTGCTCGCCGCCGGGCATCCCACGCTCACGGCCCTGGCCGGCCTCGGCATCGTCCAGCCCGGCGAAGTGGTCGAACGCCCCGAGGAGATCACCGCCCGCCTCACGATGCCGGCGGCGACGTCAGCGGACCGCTAGTTCGCCAGTCACCTCTCGCACAACTGTGACCGGAACGGGGTCACAACCGCGCGGAGCGGTCACAGTTCCCGCGGCTCAGCGCAGCGATGGTGCCGCCGTTCACCAACCGGTGAGCGCCCGGTGGCCGCATCAGGTATCGAGCCGATCGCTGGCTGGGTACTCGTGACCATGCGATGGTTGCTGTCGTCGAGGATCGAGGACCTGCCCCATCCGCACAGCCGTCCGTGGACCTGCCAGTTGATGTACGCCGAGTGCTCGGGACCAGTGCTGACGCTGGACTTCGTCGCCCTCGAGCCGTTCCCGACGATCCCCTCCCGCTGCCCCCGCCACACGCCCTTCACGCTGCAGATCGGGGCGCCCGGCGAGGCCGATGCGAAGCGCATGGAGGCCACGCTCGCCACCTGGCACTCGCACACCGACGTGGTCACCATCGTCGCCGGGGACCTCGACGGGCAGCAGTGGCTCTGCCTGTCGGCGGGCGAGCGCTTCCTCGTTGTCGAGATGACGCCGCAGAGCGAACCCAACGACGGGTGAGCGGGTTCAGGACCTCACTGGTCGACGATCGTCGCCCGGTCCACGGTCCGGCGACGGACGTGGCGGGCCGGGATCAGACCGAACAGGACCGCCGCGCCACCGAGGCCGATCGCGAGCCAGCCGAGCGCTCGTTCCGTGGCGAGGTCCTGCACCAACCCGTCGTCGGCGACCATCACCGCGCCGAACACGACCATCGCCAGCCCGACCAGGAGCCCGAGGAAGCGGCCGGACGCGCTGGCCGCCGAGAGCAGGAGCAGGGCGCCCAGCACCAGCTCGCCCAGCCCGATGGCGGCGTTGTGGGCGATGCCGATCACTTCGAACGTCGGGTCGGTGAGGTCGCCCTCCAGCCCACCCCGGACCAGCGAGATGATTCCGAGCACCACGAGGAAGACACCGATCGCGGCGTGCACGACCTGAGCCGGGGAGAACCGGGACTCGGTCTCGGTCACCTGGACATCGCGCGTCTCGACTGCTTCGACGTTGTGGTCGGTGACCGCAGTCGTGTGATGTGAGTGCATGGACTTCTGACCTCCTCGAGCGCGTCGCGCCCCGGCTGCCTCGGTACCCGATCGGCGCAGCCGACAGACGGGCACTCGTAGGGAGGCGCCGCGCGTCTGCGGCCGGGATGGCACGGGTAGTACCGGCGCGTTCTGCCCACGAATGGGAGCGAAGCCATGGCCGAGAACGAACGAGAACTCCACCCCGTCGACATCGATGACGTCAGCGTCGAGCGCGGCGCTGGTGGTGAGACCCACCAGGTCGTCGAGCCCGACGGTGAGCGGCTGACGACCCAGCAGGGCGTCCCGGTCGCCGACGACCAGAACACCCTCCGGATCGGCGAGCGGGGTCCCGCCGCGCTCGAGGACTTCCACTTCCGGGAGAAGATCTTCCACTTCGATCACGAGCGCATACCCGAGCGCGTCGTTCACGCCCGCGGCTTCGGTGCGCACGGGTACTTCGAGAACTACGAATCGCTCGGTGAGCTCACACGGGCCGACCTCTTCCAGGAGCCGGGCCAGCGCACACCGGCGTTCGTCCGCTTCTCGACGGTGGCCGGCAGCAAGGGCTCGTCGGATCTCGCCCGCGACGTGCGCGGGTTCGCCGTGAAGCTGTACACCCAGGAGGGCAACTGGGACCTCGTCGGCAACAACATCCCGGTCTTCTTCATCCAGGACGCGATCAAGTTCCCCGACGTGATCCACTCGGTCAAGCCGGAGCCGGACCGCGGGTTCCCGCAGGCGCAGTCCGCCCACGACAACTTCTGGGACTTCATCTCGCTGATGCCGGAGTCGACGCACATGACGCTGTGGGTGATGTCGGACCGGGCGATCCCGCGGTCCTTCCGCTTCATGGAGGGCTTCGGCGTCCACACCTTCCGCTTCGTCGACGAGGCCGGACGCTCGACGTTCGTCAAGTTCCACTGGAAGCCGAAGCTGGGCATGCAATCGGTGCTGTGGAACGAGGCGGTGAAGATCAACGGCGCCGATCCGGACTTCCACCGGCGAGACCTGTGGGACGCCATCGGCGCCGGCGACTTCCCGGAGTGGGAGCTCGGCGTACAGCTCTTCGACGAGGAGTTCGCCGATCAGTTCCCGTTCGACATCCTGGATGCGACCAAGATCATCCCTGAGGAGGACGTGCCGGTCCGCCTCATCGGCCGCTTGGTGCTCGACCGAGTCGTCGACAACTTCTTCGCCGAGACGGAGCAGGTCGCGTTCTGTACGCAGAACATCGTCCCCGGCATCGACTTCACCAACGATCCGTTGTTGCAGGGGCGCAACTTCTCGTACCTCGACACCCAGCTCAAGCGACTCGGCGGTCCGAACTTCACCCACCTGCCGATCAACGCGCCGAAGTGCCCGTTCGCCACGTTCCAGCAGGACGGTCACATGACCGTCCACAATCCCGTGGGCCGGGTGAACTACGAGCCCAACTCGTGGGGCGAGGGTCCACGCGAGGACCCCGAGCACGGATTCCGGTCCTTCCCGTCGGAGGAGGCGGGCGCCAAGCGGCGGGTCCGCCCCGAACTGTTCGCCGATCACTACAGCCAGGCCCGCCAGTTCTGGAACAGCCAGACGCCGGTCGAGCAACGCCACATCGTCGACGCCTACGTGTTCGAGCTCAGCAAGGTGGAGGCGCCGGCCATCAGGCGGAGGATGGTCGCCAACCTGCGCAACGTGCACGAGGACCTCGCCGCCGCGATCGCGACGGGGCTCCGCCTAGAGCTGCCCGACGCCACCGAGCCGGCGCGAGCCGTGATCACCGACCTCGCCGACTCACCGGCGCTGAGCATCCTGCGCAACGGCCCAACGGACTTCGGCGGCCGGAAGCTCGGTGTCCTCGTCACCGACGGCACTGAGGCCGCGGTCGTGACCGCGCTGGAGGAAGCGGTCGGGAAGATCGGCGCGGTGCTGGAGGTCGTCGCCCCGGCGATCGGCGGGGTCGAGCTCGACGATGGCACCTGGTTGACGGCGCAGCAGAAGATCGACGGCGGACCGTCCGTGCTGTACGACGCCGTCGCCGTCATCCCGTCCGACACAGGAGCCGCCGAGCTGGCCGAACTGCCGGCGGCACGCGACTTCGTCTCCGATGCCTACGCCCACTGCAAGTTCATCGGCTTCGTGCCGGCGGCGCTCACGGTCTTCGGTGCCGTCGGGATCGACGAGCAGCGCGTCGACGACGGCTTCGTGGCACTCGACGGCGGCACGTCGGCCGCCGATTTCCTCGACCGCTGCGCCGCGCTCCGCCACTGGGCCCGCGCTGACAGGACCGGCGCGTAGCCAGCGACCAGCCGTGCGCAACCAACGACGCCAGACGACCGCCAAGAAGGCGCCGCTGTCGAGGATCGACCCGGTCGTGTCAGCCGGCATCGCCGCCTGACTCCCGGCCGATCGACCCCCTGGCCGCATGGCGGGTCACGGGGACGCGTCCGGCGGTTGGGACGGCCCGCCAGCGCCGCTGCAGCCTGCTCGGCGGTGAGGCCACGTTCGGTGAGCTGCTGCTGGGACAGCAGCCGTTCCCGCCGGAGCGTCAGCTGGATCGCCCGGGCGTCGGGATCGCCCAGGTTCCGACCGGTGAGCGATCGCGGCCACAGCCGCTTGGCCCGCACGACGTTCACCTCCGTGGCGTAGACGAAGACCTGCACGGTGAGGCTGACGTAGGCGAGGAGCCCGATGGTGGTGGCGAACGGACCGAACGCCCCCGACGTCCGGGCGACGACGTGCTTGACGTACACGCTCGCGACGAGCGTGAGGCCGTAGCCGCCGACCGCCATGACGATGGCTCCCGGGAGGAGCTCCATCAGGCTGACCGGTTGGGCGATGCTGAGGCGGTACACCGCGAGCGTGACTGCCGCGCCGACCACGAGGTTCACGAGCGCGGTCAGCACCAGCCCGGCCACCGGGAACTGGACGGTGACCGTGAGCCCGGCGGCGATACCGCTGGCGAGGAGGCCGAGGCCGAGCAGGGAGATGACGGCGAGGCTGCGGAGGATCTTGGGAAGGAAGCCGGGCCGGCGGAAGCGCGCCACGCCCCAGACCGTGTTGACGCTGTCCTGCAGGACGCGGGCGACGCCGAGCGCACCCCAGAGCAGGACGAGCACCGAGATGACCGTCGCCCAGCCGTTGGTGCCGATCTGGCGGACCTGCTCCTCGACGTTCGCCTCCAGGCCGGAGCCGAACGGCACCCTCGACCACAGCGCCTCGAGGATCGACTGGAGGAGCTCCGGCCGGCTCCCGAGCGCCCAGGTCGCGATGGTGACGAAGACGACCAGCAGCGGGAACAAGGAGAAGAACCCGTAGTACGAGATCAGCGCGCCGACCCATCCTCCGTTGTCCTCGCCGTAGCGCTTGACGACGGCGAACGGGAAGGCGAGCACGCGGTGGTTTCGTTGCACACGGTCGACACGGTCGATCACGCGGTCGATGAGCTGGGCCACGAAACCCATCGTTGTCGTCGCGGGCCCGGTTTCGGCGCGAGCCGGCCTGTGAGGTAAGGAAGACCATGCCAAGTGACACCTCCCCGCGGTCGGTCGTGATCGTCGACGCCGTGCGGACTCCGATCGGCCGCCGCGGTGGCGGGCTGTCGTCCGTCCACCCGGTCGAACTGCTCGCCCGGGTCCAGCAGAACCTCGTCGAACGGGTCGGGCTCGACCCCGCCGAGGTCGACCAGGTCGTCGGGGGCTGCGTCAGCCAGGTCGGCGAACAGAGCTTCAACGTCACCCGGACGGCCTGGCTCTCCGCCGGTCTACCGCTCACCACGGCCGCAACGACCGTGGACACCCAGTGCGGGTCGAGTCAACAGGCGACGAACCTCGCCACCGCCCTCGTCGCCTCGGGCGTCGTCGACGTCGCCGTCGCCTGCGGGGTCGAGACGATGAGCCGGATCCCGATCGGCTCCAACTCGTCGAAGAAGCTCGGGCTCGGGGTGCCGATCACCAAGAGCTACTTCGCCCACTACGAGTTCACGTCGCAGTTCGAGGGTGCCGAGCGGATCGCCGAGAAGTGGGGCATCACGCGCGACGACGCCGACGGGTTCGGGCTCGCCTCCCAGGAACGGGCGGCGGCGGCGTGGGCCGAGGGCCGGTTCGACGGGCAGTGGATCCCGATCGAAGCGCCCGACCTCGACGAGGACGGCAAACCGACCGGTACCACCCACACCGTCGAACGCGACGAGGGGCTGCGGGAGACGTCGCTCGAACGGCTCGCTCAGCTCAAGCCGGTGGCCCGGGAGGACGGCGTGCACACGGCAGGCAACTCGTCGCAGATCTCCGACGGCGCCGCGGCAGTCCTGCTGATGACCGAGGAGAAGGCGGGTCGGCTCGGCCTCACCCCGCGAGCACGGATCGTCGACACCTGCCTCGTCGGCGTGGACCCGGTGCTGATGCTCACCGGTCCGATCGACGCGACCGCCCGGCTGCTCGACCGGACCGGCCTCGGCATCGACGACATCGACGTGTTCGAGATCAACGAGGCGTTCGCCTCGGTCGTCCTCGCATGGGCGAAGGAGGTCGGCGCCGACCTCGACCGCACGAACCCCAACGGCGGCGCGATCGCCCTCGGTCACCCCCTCGGCGCCACGGGCGCGTTCCTGATGACCAAGGCGGTCTCCGAGCTCGAGCGCACCGGGGGCCGCTACGGCCTGGTGTCGATGTGCTGCGGTGGCGGCCTCGGCACCGGCACGATCATCGAACGCCCGGCCTGACCGACGCGACCTCGCCGCGAGCGCTACGCGTCCAGCAGCACCTTGCCGGTGGTCGTGCGGCTCTCGATCAGCCGATGCGCCGCGGCGGCGTCGGCGAGGGGTACGCGTGCCCCGATCCGGACGTCCAGCGACCCGGCCGCGATCCATGAGAACAGGTCGTCGGCGCGTCGCTGCAGCTCCTCACGCGTGGCGACGTAGTCGAAGAGCGTCGGCCGGGTGAGGAACAGCGACCCGCCGCGGGACAGCACGAGCGGGGACAGCGGTTCGACGGGTCCGGACGCGTTGCCGAAGGTGACCATCATTCCCCGCCGGCGCAGCAGCTCGAGGCTCCGCGAGAACACCGATTGGCCGACGCCGTCGTAGACGACGTCGAGGGGACGCGTGCCCGCGATGCGCTCGACCTCGGCCCCGAACTCGACCTCGTTGTAGAGGATCACGTGGTCGGCGCCGGCGGCCGCGGCCGTCTCCGCCTTCTCCGCGGAGCCGACGGTGGCGAACACCTCGGCGCCGAGGCGCTTGGCGATCTGGATCAGGAGCAGGCCGACGCCGCCGGCGCCGGCGTGGACCAGGCACCGGTCACCGGCCTTGAGCGGGAACGTTTCGAGGGCCAGGTAGTGGGCGGTCATCCCCTGCAGCCCGACGGCGGCGGCGACGTCGAGCCCGACGCCGTCGGGGACGGCAACCGCCAGTGCCTCGGGCACGCGCACCCGCTCGACGTAGGAGGCCGACCCCGTCGCCCACGCCACCCGGTCGCCGGCGGCGAATCGGGTCACCTCGGACCCGGTCGCGATCACCACCCCCGCCCCCTCCGCGCCCGGCGTGTACGGCAGCGACATCGGGTACAGCCCCGTGCGCTGGTAGACGTCGATGTAGTTGAGGCCGGCCGAGGCGAGCTCGACGATCAGGTCGTTCGGTCCCGGCTCGGGGTCGTCGAGCTCGACCCACTCGAGCACCTCCGGCCCGCCGTGCTTGGCCACCTGGATCCCGAACACGTGGTCCCCTCTCGACGACGCAACCCGGCCGCAACGTACCGCCCGGCATCCGACGGGCCCGAAATCGACGCGTCGCCCATCGGCCCGCCGACGAGACTGACCGGCCATGACGGCAGAGCAGTGGCGGATGGTCGATGAGGGGTGGGGGCGGCGAGCGGTCGAGTTCGCCACGCTGGCCGAGCCGTCCAACTCTCGCGAGTACGTCGCGATGCACGAGCGGCTCGCCATCAGCCGGGGCGACCGGCTGCTCGACGTCGCCTGTGGTTCGGGACTGGCCCTCGAGCTCGCCGCGGTCCGGGGCGCGACGTGTGCCGGCATCGACGCCTCACCCCGGCTGGTCGCAGTGGCGCGAGATCGCAGCCCGGACGCCGACGTGCGGATTGGCGACATGCGCGACCTCCCGTGGACCGACGCCACGTTCGACGTCGTGACCAGCTTCCGCGGCATCTGGGGGACGACGCCGGAGGCCGTCGCCGAGGTCTACCGAGTGCTCGCTCCGGGCGGTCGCATCGGGATCACGGTCTGGGGTCACATCAAGATCTCGCCAGGCGCGTGGGCGTTCGCCCCGTTCCGGCTGGCGACCGAGCCGAAGGTCGAGCACCAGGCGGCCATGGTGGCGCTCGGCCGCCCCGGGGCGGGCGAGGACCTGCTCACCGGCTCGGGGTTCGTCGACATCGAGCGCCACGACATCCCCTTCGTGTTCGAGTTCGCCGACCCCGAGGCGTACGCCCGTGCGCTCGCTTCGACCGGACCGGCCTACGAGGCGATCCAGGCCGTCGGGGAGGACGAGTTCGTCCGGTACGCGACCGCCCTGGCGGCCGAGCAAGTTCGTGACGGGCTTCCCCTGCGGGCGCCGATCGCCCTCGTCGGCTACGTCGCCCGCAAGCCGATGACCACTGCTCGCCGCGACCCGTCGCCAGGCGCCGGGTTCCTCGAGGTCCCGGGACCGTCCGCCGAGGTCGAGCGGCTCTACGCCGAGGACCTCGAGGACGTCGGCTACGTGATGAACGCGTCGAAGCTGTGGGCTCATCAGCCTGCGGCCCACGCCGGCCTGTTCGACCTGCTCGGCCAAGCGGCCCGGGCCGCTTCGCTCACGTTCCGCCAGCGGGGCATCCTCGTCGCCGCCTGCGCGTCTGCGCTCGGCGACTCGTACTGCTCGCTGGCCTGGGGCAAGAAGCTCGCCGGAGAGGCCGGGCCCGACGTGGCCGCGGGCGTCCTGCGCGGTGACGACGATGAACTCGAGCCGGCGGAACGGGCGCTGGCCCGATGGGCGCGCAAGGTGGCCCGAGATCCGAACGGCACCAGCGCGGCGGACGTCGACGCGCTGCGCGAGGCCGGCTATGACGACGACACGATCTTTGCGATCACCCTGTTCGTTGCCATCCGCATCGCCTTCTCGACGGTCAACGACGCCCTCGGGGCCCGGCCCGACCCGGAGCTCGGCGACGCCGTCCCGCAGCCGGTCCGCGACGCGGTGACCTACGGCCGCCCGATCGGCTCCGGCGGCTAGCGGGCCGACCCGACAGGTGTCACAGCGTTCGACCGTTGACATATTCCTATATCGGAATATGATGCGCCCGTGGCTCGCACCCCGACGACGACCGACGCCTTCAGTGCCGTCGCCGAAGCGAGCCGGCGCGACCTCCTCGACGCCATCGGCACCGGGGAAGTCACCGTGGGCGAGCTCGTCGACCGGGTCGGCTTCAGCCAGCCGCAGGTGTCCAAGCACCTCGGCGTGCTGCGGGCCGTCGGTCTCGTCCTCGTCCGTGTGGACGGACGGCATCGCTGGTACCGGGTGAACGGTCCGGAGTTGCAGCCGATCCACGACTGGGTACGCCGCTTCGAGCGCACCTGGAACACCCGTCTCGACCGGCTCGACGATCTGCTCGCCGAGCTCCAAGCCCCGGAGGGCAACTCATGACCAGCAACCACGCCACCAGCAACCGTCACGGATCCGCCGTCATCACCCTGCCGTCCGACACCGACTACCTCGTCACTCGCGCCTTCGACGCGCCGGCCAAGCTGGTGTTCGAAGCGCTCACGACCCCGGAGCTGGTGAAGCGCTGGTGGGGGTTCGAGACCTCGGAGTGGCTGGTCTGCGACATCGACCTGCGGGTCGGTGGGCAGTGGCGCTACGTCATCCGCGAGCGCGAGATGGAGGTCGGCTTCCACGGCGAGTATCGCGAGCTCAACGGTCCGCACCGCATGGTGTGGACGGAGATGTACGAGGGCGTGCCGGACCCGGGCCCGGAGCTCTACCCGGTTCTCACCGCCACGCTCGACGAGGTCGACGGCGTCACCACGATGTCGCTGCTCGCCCACCACACGTCGAAGGAGGAGCGCGACGCGGTGCTGGAGAGCGGGATGGAGTCGGGCATGCAGGTGTCCTACAACCGGCTCGAGGACCTCGTTCGCCAAGCCGCGTAGCAGACTGGGGCGATGTCGCAGCACCCCGAGGTCAGCGAGTCCGGCGACGGGACGGTGCTCGCCGTCCACGTCCAGCCCGGCGCCGGGCGCACCGAGGTCGTCGGACGCCACGGCGACGCCCTGAAGATCCGGGTCGCCGCCCCGCCGACCGGCGGCCGGGCCAACGACGCCGTCGTCGAGCTGGTCGCCAAGGAGTTCGCCCTCAAGAAGGACGACGTGCGGATCACGTCCGGCGCGTCGAACCGGGAGAAGCGGGTGCTCCTCGCCGGCGTCGAGCTCCGCGCCGCCGAGCGCGTCCTCGACCGCCTATTGACGCCGGGCCCCGGAGCACCTCGCCACTGACGCTGTCAGCACTCGGTCTCGTCGAGCGGGACCTCGAGGTCGATGAGGTAGCGGTGGACGGCGTCGTTCACGCAGTCGTTCACCCGGTAGCCGGTGTGCTGGTCGGCGTCGACGACGACCAGCCGTCCGTCCTCGAGCGTGTCCGCCATCGCCCGCGTGCTGGCGAGCGGTGTCGCCGGGTCTCCGGTCGTGCCGATCACGACGATCGAGCCGGCGCCGGCGCCCGTGACGTCGACCCGGGGGTCGATCGAGGGCGGGAAGAACGTGCAGAAGTAGGTGCCGGTGGTGTTCGGCGCGAACCGCGGAGCGACCTCCCGGTACTGCGCCGAGGTGGCATCGTCCTCCTCGACGGTGAGGCGTTCGGGGTCATCCATGCACGAGATCGTCTGGAACGCCTCCAGCTCGTTGCCCCACGTCCCGTCGGGCTCGCGCCGGTAGTAGCTGTCGTAGAGGGAGAGCAGCCCGGACCCGTCACCGCCCTGGGCGTCGGCGAGCGCCTCCGACAGGCTCTCCCAGAGCGATTGCAAGTACATCGCCTGGGCCGCCGCTTGGAGAGCGACGCCACGGGTGACATCGGGCCGGCCGGGCTCCGACGGGATCGGCTCCTCGTCGAGCTCCTGCATGAGGGCGTCGAAGGCCGCCTCGGCGCCGCCGTCGTTGTGGAACGCGCACGTGGGATCGTCGCTGCACTGAGCGAGGAACGTGTCGATCGCCTGCTCGAAGCCGGCGGCCTGCTTCACCCCACCCTCGGTGAGGGTGGCGGTGGGGTCGGCCGCACCGTCGAGCACCGCTGCCCGCACCGTCTCGGGGAACAACGTGGCCCACGTGGCACCCAGCTCGCTGCCGTAGCTGAAGCCGAAGTAGCTGATCTGGTCCTCGCCGAGCGCCCGGCGGATCGAGTCCATGTCGCGGGCGCTGTTGTTGGTGCCGACGTACTCGAAGTAGTCGGCGTTGCCCTCGACGCAGTTGTTGGCGAACTCCTCGGCGAGGTCGACGATCTGCTGCTTCTCCTCGTCGTCGTCCGGGGTGATGTCGGTCCCGGAGAAGTAGTGGTCGTAGTCGTCGATGCAGTCGATCCCCGGCTCGCTCTGCCCGGTGCCCCGCGGGTCCCAGCCGATGATGTCGAAGCGGTCGAGCAGCTCCTGCTCGTACACCTGCTCGGCGAAGATGGCGAAGTCCGATCCCCCGAAGCCCGGCCCGCCCGGGTTGACGAGCAACGACCCGATCTTGTTCTCCTGGTCGGCGGCCCGGTGCCGGGCGACGAACAGGTCGAAGGTGGGCCCGTCGGGGTCGTCGTAGTCGATCGGAACCTCGAGCAGGGCCGTGTCGACGCCCTCGCTCAGCTCGTCCCACTGCAACCCGCCCGATGGATCCACCGAATCCTCGGTGGCGGGCGACGTCGTGTCGCTGCCGTCCGTCGTCTGCGGTGACGCCTGGTCCGCGTCGTTGGCCACCGGATCGGCGCGCTCGGTCGCCACTCCCACGTCGCCCGCACAGCCGGCGGCGCCGACGGCGAGCGCGGCGAGGAGCAGCCGAAAGGGGGTCCGGCGCGGCATGACCGCATCGTACGGGGCAATTCGGCACCGCTGACCTAGTCCCCCGCCCAGCGGGTCCATCTCACCGAGTTCTCACCCGGCACACGGCCCTAGCCTTTTCCTCATGCGCATGGGACCGCCGTACCACCCACCGCGGGATCCGAGCGCCGTCGCCGGAGCCCGGGTGACCAGGGCCACCCTGCGGAGGATCAGGACGTTCGCCCGGCCGTACCGGCGGACGATCGTGGTGTTCCTCGTCGCCATCCTCGGCTCGGCGCTGCTCGCCCTGGTGCCGCCGTTCGTCATCCGGGCGATCCTCGATGACGCGATCCCCGACAACGACCGGGCGATGATCACCTGGCTCGCCGTCGTCGCCGTGCTCGCCGCGCTGGTCGACGCCGGGCTCCAGATCCTGCAGCGGTGGTGCAGCTCCCGCGTCGGCGAGGGACTGATCTACGACCTGCGCCGGACCCTGTTCGCCAAGGTCCAGCGGATGCCGGTGGCTTTCTTCACCCGCACGCCCACCGGCGCCCTCACGTCGCGGCTCAACAACGACGTCGTCGGGGCCCAGACGGCAGTGACGAGCACGCTCGGCAGCGTCGTCAGCAACGTCGTGGTGCTGGTCACGTCGCTCATTGCGATGCTGGCCCTGGAGTGGCGACTGACCCTGCTGGCGCTGGTCGTCCTGCCCATGTTCGTCATCCCGGCCCGCCGGGTCGGACGCCGGTTGCAGGAGATCTCCCGCGAGCAGATGCAGCACAACGCGGCGATGAACACCCAGATGACGGAGCGCTTCAACGTCGCCGGCGCGATCCTGGTCAAGCTGTTCGGCGACCACCGCCGGGAGGACGCCGCGTTCGAGTGGCGGGCACGGGGCGTCCGGGACACCGGCATCCGCTCGGCGATGTACGGCCGGGTGTTCTTCGTCGCCCTCGGCCTCGTCGGCGCGCTCGGCGCGGCGGCGATCTACGGGGTCGGCGGCCACCTCGTGGTCTCGGGCAACCTGACGGCCGGGACGCTGGTCGCCCTCGCCGCCCTCGTCACCCGCGTCTACCAACCGCTGACCGGCCTCACCAACGCCCGCGTCGACCTGATGACGTCGCTGGTCAGCTTCGAGCGGGTCTTCGAGGTCCTCGACGCACCGGAGGCGATCCGGGAACGCCCGGGGGCCGTGGACCTCGTCGCGCCCGCCGGTCGGGTGACGCTCGACCACGTCCGGTTCCGGTACCCCGGGGCGGCCGAGACGGCGATCCCGTCGCTGGAGCAGCGGGAGCCCGACCACGATCCCGATCGCGACGTGCTCGACGGGGTGACCCTCGACGTCCTGCCGGGTGAGACCGTCGCCCTGGTCGGCGCGTCCGGCGCCGGCAAGTCGACGCTCGTCTCGCTGATCCCCCGCCTGTACGACGTCACCGACGGCGCCGTGCGGATCGACGGCCACGACGTCCGGGATCTCACCCTCGACTCGCTGCGGGCGGCGATCGGCGTCGTCGCCCAGGATCCCCACCTCTTCCACGAATCGATCGGCGAGAACCTGCGCTACGCCAAGCCCGACGCCACCGACGACGAGCTCGTCGCCGCGGCCCGGGCGGCCCGCATCCTCGACACGATCACCGACCTCCCCGACGGCTTCGCCACCGTCGTCGGCGAGCGTGGCTACCGCCTGTCGGGCGGGGAGAAGCAGCGCTTGGCGATCGCCCGCCTGCTGCTGAAGGATCCCGCCGTGATGATCCTCGACGAGGCGACGAGCCACCTCGACAACGACAACGAGGCGCAGGTGCAGGCCGCGCTCGACGTCGCCTTGTACGGACGCACGGCGATCGTCATCGCCCATCGGCTGTCGACGATCCGCGGCGCCGACCGCATCGCCGTGCTCGACGGCGGGCGGATCGTCGAGCTCGGCACCCACGAGGAGCTCCTCGCCAAGGACGGCCGCTACGCCGCCCAGCTCCGCGCCGGCCTGCTCACCCGGTCGCCGTCCGAGATCCCGGCGTGAGCGCGCCGCGGCTCCCGCTCGCCGACGTGCGGGTGGTCGACGTCTCGACGGTGCTCGCCGGCCCCAACTGCGCCCGGTACCTCGCCGACTTCGGGGCCGACGTGATCAAGGTCGAGCGGCCGGGCGGGGACAGCCTCCGGTCGATGGCGTGGCGCGACGCGCGCGACGGCGAGGGCATCTGGTGGAAGCTCGCCAACCGCAACAAGCGGGCGGTCGTCCTCGATCTCAAGGAGCGCGGCGACGTCGACGTGCTGCTGGGGCTCATCGGCGACGCCCACGTCCTGGTGGAGAACTTCCGGCCGGGCACGCTCGAGCGACTCGGGCTCGGCCCTGACGTGCTCCACGCCCGCAACCCGGGGCTGGTCATCACGCGGGTCACCGGATTCGGGCAGACCGGGCCGTACGCGGCGCGGCCCGGGTTCGCGACGATCGCCGAGGCGATGTCGGGGTTCGCCGCGATCAACGGAGAACCCGACGGCCAGCCGCTCCTCCCGCCGATCGCCCTCACCGACGAGGTCACCGGCTTGGCGGCCGCCTTCGCCACGATGGTGGCCCTGCACAGCGGCACCGGTCAGGTGATCGACGTCAACCTGCTCGAAACGATGTTCCACCTGATGGGCCCGCTCCCGACGTTGTACGGGCTGACCGGCGAGCAGCAGCCGCGCCTCGGCGCCGGGCTCCCCTACACCGTGCCGCGTGGCACGTACCGCTGCGCCGACGGGCGATGGGTCGGGGTCTCGACGAGCAGTGACTCGGTCGCGGCGCGGGTGCTCGACCTGCTCGGCCTCGCCGCGGACGAGCGGTTCACGACGTTCGCCGGCCGGGCCGAGCACCGCGACGAGCTCGAGGCGGCGATGGCGGAGTGGTGCGCGGCGCGCTCCAGCGACGAGGTGCTCGACGCCTTCTCCGCCGCCCACGCCGCGGCCGGGCCGGTCATGGACATGGCCGACATCGCCGCCGATCCCCACTTCCGGGCCCGGGAGGCGATCGTCGACGTCGACGGCACGCCGATGCAGTCGCTGATCGCCCGGCTCAGCGAGACGCCGGGCCGCATCCGGTCAGCCGGCCCGAGGCTGGATGCCGACGGGACGGAGATCCGCGACCACGGCTGGGGGGCGTTCTCCCGCCCGCCGGACTGACGGACGCCTACTCGTCGTTCTCGAGCGCGTCCTTGGCCGCGGCGGCCACGTCGCTGGCCCGCTCCTTCGCCTCGTCGGTGGCGCCGGTGGCGCTCTGCTCGGCGGCGTCGGCCGCGTCCGACACCGTGTCGGTGACGTCGCTCTTGTCGTCGCCGAAGCCGAGGCGGTCCTTGACCTTGTCGACGAGATCGCCGGCCTTCTCCTTGAAGTCGCCGGCGGTGTCCTTCACCGAGTCCGGGATCTTCTCCCCGATCTTGTCGACGATGTCCCCGGCCTTGTCCTTCACGTCCACAGCGGCGTCCTTGGCCTTGTCGATGAAGCTCATCGGGACGTTCCTTCCTGATGCCTCGCCCGCGCCGCCGACACTATCGCTACTTGAGCAGCAGCGAGCCGACGCGGCGGCTGGCGACGACGATCCCGGCCAGCGCCAATCCGGCGAGCACGGCGACGTGGCCCAACATCGCCCACTCGAAGTGGCCCAGGTTGACGGCCCGGACGAGAGCGACGCCGTGGTAGAGCGGGCTCAGTTGGACGACCCACGCCCAGTCGCCGTAGCTCGACACCGGGTAGAACGTCGCCGAGAACAGGAACAACGGCAGCGTGACGGCGGTGACGTACTCGAAGTCGGCCCACGACCGCATGAACGTTGTCGCCGCCATCCCGATGGCGGCGAAGGCGAACCCGATGAGCACGCAGATCGGCAGCGACAGCACCACCCACGGCGAGCCGACCATCCCCAGTGCCCACATCGACAGCAGGAAGGCGATCGAGTACACGAAGCCGCGAACCACCGCCCAGCCGATCTCGCCGAGGGCCACGTCGGCCGGGCCCATCGGGGTCGACAGCACGGCGTCGTAGAGCCGGGCGTGCTTGAGCTTGAAGTAGACGTTCATCGTCGAGTCGTAGACCGCGCCGTTCATCGCCGACGAGGCCATCAGCGCCGGGGCGACGAACTCGGCGTAGGGGATGCTCACGCCACCGACGGTCACGTCGCCGACGAGGTCACCGAAGCCGATGCGGATCGAGAAGAGGTAGAAGAGCGGCTCGAAGAACCCGCTGAAGATGATCAGCCAGGTGCGCCGGTTGACCATCACCGCCCGCTCGAGCATGCGATGCGGTCGCCGGGCCGCGACGAGCTCGGGCGGGACGATGCGCAGCACGCCGGCCGCCACGCTCATCGCCGCAACCTCCGCGTGAACGTGGCCCGGCAGATGAGGAAGCCGGCGAGCGCGACGGCGGTGAGGTATCCCAGGTGGAGCGCCGCCTCGGCGGCACCGAGCGTGCCCAGGACGGCGCCGCGGCACAGCTCGACCCCGTGGTACAGCGGGGTCGCGTAGGCGACCGGTCGTAGCCAGTCCGGCAGCTGCTCGACCGGGTAGAAGGCGCCGGCGAACAGGAACATCGGCACGATGCCGAAGCGCATGATCGCCGGGAACGACTGGTCGCTGCGCTCCCGCGTCGACGTCCACGCCGAGAGCGGCAGGGCGATCGCCATCCCGGTGAGGACGGCGAACGGCACCGCCGCCAGGAGGCCCCACGACCGGGTCGACGGGAACAGCACCAGGACCACCGCGACGCCACCGGCCGCGAAGGCGCCACGGGTCGCATGCCACAGCCCGACACCGGCGGCGACCTCGGTCGGGCGCAGCGGCGTCGCCGTCATCGCCCAGTAGGCGTTCCCCCACATGAACCCGTCCATCACCGGCCACATCGCCTCCTGGGCGACGACCATCATCGCCGTCGTCGCGATCAGCGCCGGAGCGAGGAAGGCGAAGTAGTCGACCCCGCCGAGCAGGTCGGTCGACGATGACGTCTGGTCCACCAGGGAGCCCACGCCGACCCCGATCCCGAGCAGGTACAGCAACGGCTGGACGAAGGCGGAGAGCAGGTTCGACTTCCAGATCCGCTTGTAGACGGCGAAGTTGTTCTCCCAGACCCGGACGGCCGCTGGTGTGCTCATGGCTCAGTCGACGAGCGAGCGGCCGGTCAGGTGGAGGAAGACGTCCTCGAGGCTGCTGCGACGCACGAGCGCGCTCTCCGGGGTGACGCCGCGGTCGTGGACGGTCACGAGCGCCTTCTCGCCGTCGTCGGCGTAGATCAGGATGCGGTCGGGGAGCACCTCGATGCGCTCGCCGACGTCGTCGACGGCGGGAGCATGGGCCTCGTTGGTCCCGGCCGGGAAGCGCAGCTCGAGCACTTCCTTGGTCGAGTGCTGCTCGATGAGATCACGGGGCGAGCCCTCGGCGACGATGCGGCCGCGGTCCATCACCACGAGCCGGTCGCAGAGCTGCTCGGCCTCGTCCATGTAGTGGGTGGTGAGGACGAGCGTCACGCCCTGCTGCTTGAGCCGGTACAACCGGTCCCAGAGGACGTGGCGTGCCTGCGGGTCCAGTCCCGTGGTCGGCTCGTCGAGCAGGAGCAGCTCGGGCTCGTTGATCAGCGATCGGGCGATCGTCACCCGCCGCTTCATCCCGCCCGAGAGCGGGTCGACCTTGCTCGTGGCCCGCTCGCTCAGCTGGACGAACTCGAGCAGCTCGGCCGTCCGCCGCCGGCACTCGGCCCGCGGGATGTCGAAGTACCGGCCGTAGATGACGAGGTTCTCCTCGACGGTGAGCTCGTTGTCGAGCTGGTCGGCCTGGGGCACGACGCCGAGGCGGGCCCGGATCGTGCGCCCGTGGGTGGCCGGATCGAGGCCGAAGACGGTCAGCTCGCCCTCGGTGAGCGGGGAGGTGCAGCCGATCATCCGCATCGTCGACGACTTGCCGGCGCCGTTGGGACCGAGGAAGCCGAACGCCTCCCCGCGGCGGACCTCGACGTCGATCCCGTCGACCGCGGTGAAGTCGCCAAAGCGTTTCACCAGGTTGTGCGCGGACACGAGAGACACCGCGGGCGACGTTACCCACCGTTCTGTCGTTTGGAATCGGCCCTTTTCGGCCGATTCCAAACGACAAGTCGGGTCTCAGCGGCGGTCTTGCAGGAAGCGGAAGTGGTCGCGGACCTCTCGCACGTGGTCGGCGGAGAGGTCGGCGAGGAGGATCGACTCGGTCTGGGCGGCGGTGGCCAGGAGCTCCCCCGTCGGGTCGACGATGCGGCTGTCCCCGCTGTACCGCAGCCCGCCTCCTTCGCCGACCCGGTTCACCCCGACGACGTACGCCTGATTCTCGATCGCCCGCGCCTGGAGCAGCGCGGTCCAGTGGAGCCGTCGCTTCTCGGGCCAGTTGGCGGGCACGAGGTAGAGGTCGGTCTCGCTGGCGAGCTGCCAGAACTCGTCGGCGAAGCGGAGGTCGTAGCAGACCAACGGGCTGACCCGCAGGCCGGCGATGTCGACCGTGATCAGCTCGCTCCCCGCCCGGAAGTGCTTCTCCTCGCCGCCGTAGCTGAACGGGTGGATCTTGCGGTAGCGGTGGACGGAGCCGTCGGGTCCGGCGAGGACGAAGCTGTTGTACGGGCGCTGGTCGTCTGCCGGCGCGTCGGGCGGGATCTCCGGGCACGAGCCGCCGACCCAGATCCCGTGCTCGGCGGCCCGGTCGACGAGGAACTGCGACGACGGCCCGCCCTCGGGCTCGCCGAGGTCGGGGACGTCGACGGCGAAACCGGTCGAGAACGTCTCGGTCAGCAGGACGAGGCCGGCACCGGCACCGGCGGCGGCCGCGATCATCGGGGCGAGATGGGCGAAGTTGGCCTCGCGGTCGGTCCACACGATGTCGTGCTGCACCGCGGCGACGCGCACCGACGTGCTCATCGGCTGACGTCTCCGCGCAGTCCGGCGAGCCGCGCCGCGGCGGCGTCGAGCACGTCGAGGCGCTTGCAGCAGGCGAACCGGACGAGGTGCCGGCCGTGCTCGGGACGGGCGTAGAAGACCTCGTTGGGGACCGCCACCACGCCGCACCGCCCGGGCAGGGCGCGGCAGAACGCCATCCCGTCCCCGTCGGGCTGCACCGGCCGGATGTCGACGGTCGTGAAGTACGTCGCCTCGGGTCGGTAGACGGTGAACCCGGCGGTCTCCAGCGCGGTCACGAGGTGGTCGCGCTTGGTCGTGAGGTCGGCGGCGAGGGCGGCGAAGTACTCGTCGCCGAGGTCGAGCCCGACGGCGATGGCGGGCTGGAAGGGCGCCCCGTTGACGTAGGTGAGGAACTGCTTGGCGGTACGGGCCGCGGCGACCAGCGGCGCCGGACCGCACATCCACCCGACCTTCCAGCCGGTCGTGGAGAACGTCTTGCCGCCCGACGAGATGGTCAGCGTGCGCTCGGCCATCCCGGGGAGCGTGGCGATCGGCACGTGGACGGCCCCTGGGAACACGAGGTGCTCGTAGACCTCGTCGGTGACGACCACGACGTCGTGCTCGGTGGCGACGGCGGCGACGGTCTCCAGCTCGGCGCGGTCGAAGACCTTGCCGGTCGGGTTGTGCGGGCTGTTGAGCAGGATCAGCCGGGTGCGGGGCGACATCGCCCGGCGCAGCTCGTCGGGATCGAAGGCGTAGCGGCCGTCGGCGCCCGGACGGAGCAGGACCGGGACGGCCCGGGCCCCGGCCAGCGCGATGCACGCCTGGTAGCTGTCGTACATCGGCTCGAACACGACCACCTCGTCGCCGTCGTCGAGCATGCCCAGGAGCGCCCCCGCCAGCGCCTCGGTGGCGCCCGCGGTGACGAGGATCTCGGCGTCGGGGTCATGGACGAGCCCGTAGAACCGCTCTTGGTGGCGGGCGATCGCCTCCCGCAGCACCGGGGCGCCGATGCCCGGCGGGTACTGGTTGACGCCGGTGCGGATCGCCTCCACGGCGGCGTCGAGCACCTCGGACGGGCCGTCGGTGTCGGGGAACCCCTGCCCGAGGTTGATCGCTCCCGTCGCGACGGCGAGCGCGGACATCTCGGCGAAGATCGTCGTCCCGAAGCCCTGCAGCTTGGACGTCAGCGGGCTGCGCATCGTCTCGCTCGGCACGGCCGCCATCGTACGGGTCAACCCCAGCGCACGGGGAGGCGTTCGGGTTTCCTGAACACGAGGCCGGTCGGCGGCGGGGCGTCGTCGGCGAGGCGCAGGTCCGGGAGGCGCCGGAGCAACGCGGTGAGCGCTTCCCGCGCCTCGAGGCGGGCGAGGTCCATCCCGATGCACACGTGCGGCCCGGCGGCGAAGGCGAGCTGGCGACGGACGTTGGGGCGGTGGAGGTCGAACCGGTCCGGGTCGGGGAACTCGTCCGGGTCGCGGTTGGCGCCGGCGAGCGACACGACGACGAGGTCCCCCGATCCGACCGTGGTCCCGGCGACGTCTGCCGCACGCGTCGCGTAACGGTCCACCCGCGCCGCCGCCGGCTCGAGGCGCAACGATTCCTCGACCGCCGCCGCCGCCAGCTCGGGCTGCGCCCGCACTTCGACCAGCGCCGCCGGGTGGTTGAGCAGGTGCCACACGGCATTGGCGATCGTTCCTTCGGTCGTCTCGATCCCGCCGAACATGATCACGGTGGCGTTGGAGACGAACTCGTCCGGTGTCAGCGTTCCGTACGCGCCGTGGTGCGCCCGCAGCACATCGCCGAGGGCCGCCATCGCCTCGGCGCCGGCCGCGCTGGGAGCGGCTCCGGCGGTGATCCCGGACACCGAGGCGACGATGTCGCGGTACCACCCGACGAGCCGCCGGGCGACCGTGTCGTCGTTACCGTCGAGTCCGAGCGCGTGGGCGACGACCGACGCGGCGAGCGGCGCGGCGAAGTCGGCGCGAAGGTCGGCGTGGCGTGGACCGCGGTCGACGAGCGTGTCGACGAGGCGCTCGACGCAGGCCACAACGAAGCCGCCGAACCGGGTGGCGACCTCCCGCGGCCGGAACGCCGGCGCGAAGGGCGCCCGATGGCGGTCGTGCTCGGTGCCGTCGAGCGAGAGCATGCTCGGGCCCACGACCTGAGCGGTGGAGAACCGCGGGTCGTCGACGGTGAACGTCGTCGGGTCGCGAAGCACCTGCAAGGCGGCGTCCCGCCCCGTCACGACGTAGCCGCCGAGCGCCGGGACCCAGCCGACCGGGCGCAACCGAGCGAGGTGGGGATGCGGGTCACCGGCGAGATCCTCGATCGTGAGGACACCGGACACGTCACAAAAGCGTAATGTTCCCGTTCCGATGCGCTGCCAACGCGGCGGTCGGGCGGCCGTCATCTCCCTCACCCTGATCGCTCTCCTCCTCGCCGACGGTGTCACCGCGGGCGCGGCCCCGGATCGCCCGGACGGCGACGGTGGCGGCCAGGACGTCGCCGTCCCGCCGGCCGACGCCACCGCCCAGCTCGCCGTCGGCAGCAGCCTGTCGCCGGGCACGCTCGCCGCGACCCGGATCGACGACTTCCGGTACGACGCCCAGCTGACCAAGGGCTACGCCCGCGACGTCTGCTACGGGCGCCTGCGTCCGGGCACGGCGCGTGCGTTCACCGAGGTGCAGCGACGCTTCGGTGGCTCTCCGGGCACGCTCTACGCCTGCCGGGAGCGCTGGAACGCCGCCGAGGAGCCGGACTGCAACGGCACCCTCGTCAACCCGCGTCTCAGCGCCGACTTCTACAGCACCTGCTGGAGCAACCACGCCGCCGGGCGGGCCTTCGACGTGATGTCGACCAGAGGCCGGGGGGACGCCATCGTCAACTGGCTCCTCGCCCCCGACAGCTCCGGCAACTACAGCGCCAACGCCCGCCGCCTGGGTGTCATGCAGATCCTGTGGCGCGACCACTGCTGGAACACCGACGACGACCGCGGCGTGCTCTCGGTGAAGAAGATGCGCAAGTGCGGCATCGGCCACTTCGACCACGTCCACATCGACCTCACGCTCCGCGGCGCCAACGGGCGGACCAGCTACTGGGGCGGGGCCCCGGTGGTCACCCGCAAGCTGAACGGGGTGATGTGGTGGGACAACGACACGGGGGGCTGGCTGACCCAGTCGTGGTTCAACTACCGGGCCAGCAACCGAGCCGCCAACCGGTGGGTCCCGCAATGGGACCGGATCATCCGCGGCGACTGGGACAAGGACCGCGTGGACGACGACATGCTCGTGTGGGACCGGGACACCGGGCGGTGGTCGTTGCAGGCGTGGGCGGGCCATCGACGGCGAACGATCCGCAACGGCGCGTTCGCCATCGGGTACGACGAGGCCGTCGGCGGCGACTGGGACGGCACCGGGCGCACCAACGACGTGTTCCTGTGGAACCGCGGCACCGGCCAATGGGCGGTGTACTCGTACTTCAAGACCGGTTCCAGCTTCCGCACCTCCGACGCGCTCCCGGTCGGCTACGACGCCGCTTACGCCGGCGACTTCGACGAGGACTTCCGGGTCGACGACATGTTCCTCATCGACAACGACACCGGCCAGTGGCAGATGCTCTCGTGGAGCGGGTACCGGCCCACGGTCCGGGCGACCGGAACGTGGTCCGCCCGCTACAAGCAGTTCGTGATCGGCGACTGGGACAGCGATGGCGAGCGCAACGACATGCTCGTGCGCGACCCGACGAGTGGCGAGTGGAAGATGGCCTCCTGGAACGGGTTCCGCTACCGCTGGCGTGGGCGCGGTGGCCGGTGGCTGCCGAGGTTCAGGCAGATCGTCGCCGCCGACCTCGACGGGGAAGGTCGGGTCGACGACATGCTGCTGCGGTCACCGAGTTCCGGTCGGATCATCGTGATCGAGTGGCACTACTACCGGTGGCGGACCCGGTACCGGACCGGCACCGGCCAAGGCTGGGACCAGATGATCGCGGGCGCGTGGGACTGACCACCTAGCTCGGCGGCGAGGCACCCTTCGCCAGCGCCGCGTTCACCGCCTCCTCGGCCCGGGTCATCGGGTCGTCGCCGGCGGTCAGCGCCTCGATCAGTGCCACCGCTGGATAGCCGTCGTCGCCCTCGGCCTGGAGCCGGCGGGCGAACCCCCCGGTACGGATGTCTTCGAACACCGCCTGGAACTGGTCGCGCATGGCCTCGGCGTCGACCTCGAGCGTGCGGAGGTACCCCCCGTACTGGGCCGTGAGGCCGTGTTCGCTGACGGCGCGGTAGAAGCCACGCTCGGCGAAGCTGCGGAAGGTCTCCGCCATCTCGCCCGACTGGTACAGCTCGAGCACCATCGCCTCGGGCGGGAGACCACCCTCGACGCCGATCTCGAACGCGAGCTGGAGGGCGAGGCCGACGTACGGACCGACCGTCTGCTCCACGAGCAGGTCGATCGCCGCCTCGTCGGCGGCCGGCACGACGAACGCCCCCCGCTCGAGGGCACCGACGGCGAGGGCCAGGGCGAGTAAACGGGCCGATGCCGACCCGGACGCGTCGTGCTCGACGTTCACGTAGGCGACGTAGCCACTGTCGCCGGCCGCGGCCCGGTGAACCGCCGAGCCCACCATGCGCGGGGCGAGGAGCAGGACGTCGACGTCGGTCGGCGGCTTCACCAGGTCGAAGGCGAGGCAGTACCCGGACGCGAAGCACACCGCGCTCCCCGACCGCAGCACCGGCGCGATGTCGGCGTCGAAGCAGGCGGGGATCGCCTCGTCCGAGATCAGCACGTACACCACGTCGGCCTCGGCGACGGCCGCGCCCACGTCGGCGACCGGGAACCCGTCCGCCTCGGCCCGTGCCCGGTACTCGTCGTCACGGTTCCCGACGACAACCTCGAGGCCGGCGGCGCGCAGGTTCTGGGCCATCGACGAGCCGAGGTTGCCGTAGCCGACGACGGCGATCGTCGCGCCGGCGAGGGTCGTCGGGTCGGCGTCGGCGGACGTGTAGACGTCGAGTGACATTCGAACAGTCCTTCCTCGCCCCGGTTGGGCAGGATTGTGACATGGCGATGGACGCGACCGCCTACCCCGCGGGTGGTCTGCGTCCCCTGTTCCGGGCGACCGGGTTCCGGCGGCTGGCGGTCGGACAGACCGTCTCCGCACTCGGCGACTGGATGGCGACGGTGGCCCTGATGGTGCTCGTGCTCGAGCTCAGTGGGTCATCGGCCGCCGTCGGCGCCGTGCTCATCCTGCGCCTGCTGCCCGCCCTCGTCGCCGGCCCGCTCGTCGCCCGGGTCGTCCGCCACTGGGACCGCCGCTCGACGATGCTGGCGATGGATGCCGTCCGCGCCGGCATCGTCCTCGCCATCCCCGTCATCGACGCGCTCTGGTGGGTGTACGTCTGCTCCTTCCTGCTCGAGCTGGCCGGGCTGATCTTCCTGCCCGCCCGCGACGCCGCCGTGCCGGACCTCGCCCACCCGGGCTCGCTGCCCCTCGCCAACGGCGTCATCCTCGCCTCGTCGTACGGCACGATCCCGTTCGGCGCCCTGATGTTCGGGCTCGTGTCGTGGGCCGGGGGCGGCGGCGTCCCGGCCGCCGTGTTCGTCCTCGATGCCGGGACGTTCCTCGTCTCCTACGCACTGATCGCCCGCCTCCCGCTCGTCGACCGCGCTGTGGATGTCGATCCCGAGGCGGAGCCCCGCTTCCGGGACGCGCTCCGCCTGCCCATCGTGCGTTCGGTCGGGCCGGCCGCGCTCGTCACGGCGCTCGGACTCGGCGCGCTGTTCTCCCTCGGCGTCGTGTTCGTCGGTGAGGTCCTCGGTGCCTCGACACTCGAGTTCGCCGTGCTGGTCGCCCTGTTCGGTGTCGGCGCGGGGATCGGGCTCGGGGTGCTCAACGCGTCGGGCCGCTCCGACGTCGCGACGGTCCGGTTCTGCATCGCCGCCCAGGGCGGGGTCGTCGCCGGGATGAGCCAGGTGCCGACGATCTGGGCCGCGTTCGCCGGGGCGGTGCTGTTCGGTGCGGCGACCGCAGCGGGTCTGGCGGCGGCGATGAGCATCCTCCAGGAGCAGGTGGGCGAGCGCGACCGGGTGCTCGCCTTCACCGCGTTCCACGTGCTGATCCGCGCCGGGCTCGCCCTCGCCGCCCTCGGCGCCGGGCTCGCCGGCGACTTCCTCGGCCGCCTCCACTGGCCCGTGCTCGGGCCGCTCCCCCCGGCCCGCGCCGTGCTCCTCGTGTCCGGCGTGCTCGTCGCCGCGTCGGCCGTGTTCGTGCGCGTGCCGGCCGAGCGGGCGTAGCCAGCTCAGGTCAGCGGCGTGGCTCGAGGGACGTCAGACGCAGCTCGTAACTCTCCTGGTAGTGGACGTCGCCGATCGGGCTGTCGTTCCGCACGTCGGTGGTCAAGTGGAGCTCGACGATGAGGCCTGTCTCGGGGACCACGGTCACGGTGCGCTGCGTCGTTCCGATCGACGCGCCGGAGATGGCGTCGTCGACCTCGAACTCGAGGACGCTGACCGACGTTCCGCCGACGTCGACCTGGCGGGTGCCGACGATCGTGCCCGTGCGGACGACCGTGATCTCGCCGGTGCCGCACGTGGCGGTCCAGGTGTCGCCGGGCTCGGCCGGCGCCGGGAAGAACAGCGAACCCGCCTCGCAGACGAAGTCGCGATCGTCGGCGATGTTGAAGAACTCATGATGGTTACGCTCCCGGCGCAGCTCCATCCCACGCGGCGACGGGCACAGGGTGGTGTCGTCCCACCGCTCGCGGAGCGGCCGCCAGCGCAGACGCGCCCCGCACCCTCGGTGCGTCACGGTGATCGTCGAGACGTCGGGGTACTCGTGGCGGCGCCCGCCGAGGGCGTCGATCGACTCACCTCCGCTCGTGGCGTACGTGTACACGCCCGGGTCCGGGAGCCCTGATCCGGGCGGCGGCACCACCGACGTCGTCGTGGACGCCGCCGTCGTCGCCGGGGCCGCGCTCGTGCTCGTCGCGGCCGCCGTCGTCGCCGGACCGACCGTGGTGGCGCCGACGGTGGTCTCGGGCGCGGGCACCGTCGATTCCTCCCGCCGGAAATCGTCGACGGCGTCGGCGACGTCGACGGGGGTGGTCGACTCACGGAAGTAGGCGTAGGCGACGACGGCAGCGACGCCCAGCACGACGAGCACGGTCGCCCCCACCAACCACCAGCGCCGGTGACGCCGAACGGGGCCTTCGCCCCCGCCGTTCGGCCCATTCTCCTCCGTCGTCATGCGGACCCGATTCTGTAGCCTCCGCGCGTGGATCTCAGGGACCGTTTGTGGGGCCGGGCCTCCCTGGTCGCTGCGTCCTACCTGGTCGGGGCGGTGCCGTGGTCCCAGATTCTCGCCCGCCGCCGCGGCGTCGACCTCCGCTCGGTCGATGACGGCACCGTCTCGGGCACCGGGCTGTACAGCGTCGCCGGGTTCGTCCCGCTCGCCGTCGCCGGGAGCCTCGACGTCGCCAAAGGCGCGTTCGGGCCGGCGATCGCGACCACTCGCCGGCCGACCCTCGCCGCGACCGCGGCGGCGGCCGGCGTCGCCGGGCACAACTGGTCGGTCTTCCTCCGCGGCGCCGGCGGCCGGGGCGTCTCGCCGGCGCTCGGCGGGCTCGCCCTTCCCGCTCCGGCGGGCGCCGGACTGCTCCTCGGCAGCCTGGCGGCCGGGCGGATCGTCCGCCGCACCGGCCTGGCCTGCTTCCTCGCCTACATCGTCCTCGTCCCGCTGACCCGACGGGTGCACGGGAGCGGCGCATCGCGGCTGGCGGTCGCGGTGCTCGTGCCGCTGCTCGTGAAGCGCATCGCCGGCAACCGGCCACCCGCGGCGTGGGACCTGGACACGGTCACCCACCGGCTCGTGCTCGACCGCGACCCGCCCGGGCTCGTGCGTCGCATGACCGGCTGGGGCCGGGCCGCGTGAGGGTCTCGATCGTCACCGACAGCGCGGCATCGATCCCGCCGGACGTCGCCGCCGAGCGTGGCGTCGTCGTCGTCCCGCTCCACCTGATGGTCGGCTCCCCCGCTGACAACAACGGCGTCACGACATCGTCGCCGAGCCCCGGCGAGTTCCTCGCCGCGGCCGAGCGATCCGGGGGCGACGAGGTGGTCATCCTCACCGTGTCCTCCCGTGTCAGCGGAGTGTGGAACGCCGCCCGCCTCGCCGCGGACAGCGCGGTCGTTCCGGTGTCGGTCGTGGACACCGAAACCGCCGCCGGCGCGCAGGCACTCGTCGTGTTCGCCGCGGCCGCCGCCGCGGCGGCCGGCGCCAACGCAGCAGGGGTCGAGGCCGCCGCCCGGCACGCGATCGACGGCGTGCGCCTCGTCGCCGTCGTCGACGGCCTGGACCACCTCGTGCGCAGCGGGCGGGTGCCGGGCGTCGCCGGCTGGGCCGGGCGGATGCTCGGACTCCAGCCACTGTTCGAGTTCCGGCACGGCGCCGCCCGGCGCCTCCGCCCGGCCACGAGCCGCGAAGCGGCGTTGACAAGGATCGTCGGTCACTGGCGGCGCAGCCGCGCCCAGGTCGGGTCCGATCACCGGCTCCACCTCGTCGGGCTCCACGCGTCGGCGGAGGGCGACGCCGAGGTGCTGCGCAAGCGGGTCCGGGAGGAGCTGGCCCCGGCGGTGCCCGCCACCGAAATGACCCTCGAGTTCAGCCCGGTGATGGTCGCCCACACCGGCCCCGGACTGGTGGGGCTGGCGTGGCGGTGGGAGCCGGCCGCCGCCGGCTGAGCTGCTCGCGGCTGGCTACCGCTTCTCGATCTCGCCCACGACCTCCCACACGACGGGAACCCCCTCGATGCTCGTGGGGAGGGCGAGGTCGTCGGCGGGCTCGCTCAGGTTGACCTTGACCGCGAACCCGTCGTCGACCGGCGCGACACCGACACCGTTCACCGCGCCGTGGTGCTCGAGCAGGCTGAGCACGGCGGCTTTGGCCCGGCGGGCCTCGTCGAGGGTCGCCATGCTCACCCGGCCTCGAGCACGAGCTCGACGTCGAGCGCCGAGAGCACGGAGAGAATCGGGTTGACGTAGGTCAGTCCGAGCCCGCTCGGGCCACCGGTCTGGCTCCCGGCGAAGAGCAGGCCGACCGCCGCCGCACCCGATTCGTCGGTGGGGGCGGTGACGACGAGCGAGCCCGAGTCGCCCGGCGCGCTGAACGACGCCTCCTCGGTGCCGGCCACCTCGATCTGACCGTCGAACCGGACGACACCCGTGTCGTACTGGACGCGGACGTTGTCGAGCTCGAAGGCGGTGACCGTGCCCACGGTGTGACCCGTCGTCCGCCCGAACTTGGCGACGGCCGGGAAGTCGTCCGTCAGCTCGAACACCCTGGTCAGCCCGCCGTACGGCTCGAAGGTTGCGAACGACCACTCGACTTCGTCGTCGATGGCGGCGACGGCGCAGTCGACCAGGTTGACGCCCCCGACGTCGATCGGCACGAACGACGTGAGCGCGCCCACGCGATCGACGGTCGCCGTGCCACCGTCGACGAGACCCGGCTGGAGCACGGGGGCGCCGTCCGGGGCCCGGTTCTCGTCGGCGAGAACGTGGTTGTTCGAGAGCAACTCCAGCGTCTCCGATCCGGGCCGGCGGACCACGGTCGCGATGGTCCCGGTGCCGCCGACTTCGAGCGATATGGATGCGCCGGGGACGAGTGGACGCACGCGCCCGCGGAACGGCGGGGTCTCCAGCTTGCGCACCGGTCCGATGACTCGGGCGTCGACCTCGTAGGCACGACCGTCGACCAGCTCCGAGACGACCTGCCCGATCCGGCCGGCCGGGGACTCCGAGCGGATCGCGACGACGAAGCCGCCGTCGGGGCTGACGCCGACGCCCACGGCCACGGCCGGGCTCGTCTCGCCGGCCTCCTCGGCCGCCACGATGGCGAGCGCCAGCTCGGCGGCGCACTCGCCCTTGGCTTGTCGTGCGGACGTGAGATCCACGGGCACCTCCCGGCGGGTCAGGCTAGAGGCGGGCGGCGCGAGCGGTGATCGCCCACTGCGATCGCGTGCGCCGTGGACGATCGCGGCCGGGCGGGAAACTCGGGCGGCAAGGTCCTGCGGGGCCGTGGGCTCGCCGCGCGCGCCCACGTGACGGCGGCGGCTACGTCGAGCACCTCGTCGGTGCCGAGCGTGCACTCCCCGTCCGAGCCGCCGTGACCCCGCCCGTCGTAGGCGACTCACCCGGCGAGACGACCGCGGCCTCCGGATCGGGATCGACGGCCCGCCACGCCCTGGCGGCGAGGCGCAGCCCGTCCGCGCTGTGCAGCTCGAGCGGCTCTGCGATCACTCCTCGATCACGAACGCCTGACGAAGACCGGTGATCTCGAGCACTCGACTGACGACGTGCGACGGCCGGCGCAGGATCACGTCACCTCCCCGTGCCCGCGCCGCTTGCTGGGCGACGAGGATGCCCTGCAGGCCGGACGAGTCGAGAAACGTCACCCGGCCGAGCTCGAGCACGACGACGTCGCCGACCTGTTCCACGGCGCGCACAACCCGATCGATCGTGACCCGGTCGATCTCTCCCCGGACGCTGACGACACCGTCGGCGGTGTCGACTTCGAGAACTCCCTCCGGAGGCTCGCGCACTGCGTTCCTTCTACCACGTGCGGGGGCCCTCGGGCGCCGGAATGCGTGTCGATCGCCGCCGATGGCTTGGCTACGGTCCGAACCGATGGACGAACGTCCTGTGAGTGCTCCGGGTGAGCTGGCCGACCGGTTCCTCGCTCTGCACGCCAAGGGTGCCCCGCTGCTGCTCGCCAACGCGTGGGACCAGGGGTCGGCGAAGCTGCTCGCCGCGCTCGGCTTCCAGGCCCTGGCGACGACGAGCAGCGGCCACGCCGGGACGTTCGGCCGGCTGGACGGGACGGTGACCCGGGACGAGGCGCTGGAACACGCCGCCGCGATCGTCGCCGCCACCGACCTGCCCGTGTCCGCCGACCTCGAGGACTGCTTCGCCCCCGATCCGGCCGGCGTCGCCGAGACCGTCACCCTCGCCGCCGCCATCGGCCTCGCCGGGTGCTCGGTCGAGGACTTCACGCGGGACGACGGGCAGCCGATCCACGAGTTGGCCTTCGCCGCCGAGCGTGTCGCCGCGGCCGCCGACGCCGCCCACACTGGTCCGGCGCGGATCGTGCTGACGGCCCGCGCCGAGAACTACCTCCACGGGCGGCGGGATCTCGCCGACACGATCGCCCGCCTGCAGGCGTACCAGGAAGCCGGGGCCGATGTTCTCTATGCGCCCGGACTGGTCGACCTCGACGAGATCCGGACGCTCGTGGCGGCGGTGGACCGGCCGGTGAACGTGCTCGCCCTCCCGGGCGCCCCATCGGTGGCCCGACTCGCCGACGCCGGCGTGCGACGGATCTCGGTCGGCGGGGCGTTCTTCTACGTCGCCCTCGGCGGCGTCGTCGAGGCCGGCCGAGAACTGCTCGACGACGGGACGTACGACTTCTGGGACCGGGCCCGCACCGGCGCGGGGGCGGCCCGCCCGGCGTTCCGGTCGTCGCCCGCGTGAGCGGCGACGTCGACGCGTCTGGTTGAGTATCGAGCATGATCCCAGAGAGTCATCACGACCTCGTGTCGGAGGCGGGGCGCGTCGGCACGCTGAGCACCGTCGGCGCCGACGGCACGCCGCAGGTCACCGCCCTGTGGTACCTCCTCGACGGCGACGTCGTCCGGATGTCGGTGGTGCGCAGCCGGCAGAAGACCAAGAACGTGCTCGCCCACCCACAGGCCACGATGTTCTTCTCCGACCCGAGCAACCCCTACCGCACGCTCGAGCTGCGGGGGACCGTCAGCGTGGAGGACGACGCCGACGTCACCTTCCTGGGCCGCCTCCTCACCAACTACGGCACCGACCTCGACAGCTTCCCCGGCGACAAGGACGACCGCGTCGTCCTGACGCTCACGCCGACGCACGCGACCACGTACGGGTAGCCGGGCATGTCCGTTAATATGCCTTGCGAAGCATATTCCATGAGTGGCATGATACGACCATGCTCGACACGTTCGAGGTGCTGGCCCAGCCGATCCGACGGTCGATCCTCGACCAGCTCCGCGAGGGCGAGCACCTCGTCGGCGATCTCACCGAGGTCCTCGGGCTCACCCAGCCCGTGACGTCCAAGCACCTGCGGGTGCTCCGCGACGCCGGACTGGTGACCGTGCGGGTCGACGGACCTCGCCGCTGGTACGGCCTTCGCGCCGGGCCGCTCACCGACGTCGACGACTGGCTGACCCCGTACCGGTGGATGTGGGAGTCGCACCTCGACCGTCTCGGCACTCACCTCGACTCGATGCCCGACGACGAAGGAGTTACCGATGCCCGCTGACCAGTTCCTCGACCTCGGAGGGCGGCCCGCGGTGCGGGTCGAACGCCGCTACCCGCATCCCATCGACAAGGTCTGGCGCGCCGTGACGACCTCCCAGCAGCTCGGCCAATGGTTCCCCAGCCCGGTCGACCTCGATCTGCGCCCAGGAGGCGCCATGCGCTTCAGCGCGTTCGAAGGAGACCCGGGAGCGACCGGCCGCGTCGAGGCGGTCGACGCACCTCGCCGACTCACGTTCACGTGGGGCGCCGACCGGCTGACGTTCGAGCTGGTACCCGACGGCGACGGCACGGTGTTCACGCTCACTCACGCGTTCGACGACCACTACGGCGCGGCGAGCTACGCCACCGGCTGGGACCACTGCCTGACCGGTCTGCGCGGCGTCCTTACCGGCGAGCCGCCACCGCCGCCGGATCGGGGCATCGCCCGGCACGAGCAGCTGGTCCACGAGTTCGGTCTCGACCGACCGGAGGTGACCGAGTCCGGGGGTCGCTGGACAGTGCGCGTCGAACGGCAGCTGACGTGTCCCGCCGACGTCGCATGGGACCTGTGGTTCGGTCGCGACCGTGACACGGGCGAGCAACGGGCCGCGCCCACGGTCGGCGAACCCCTCACGCCGTACATGGCACCGGACGTGGTCGTCGGCGTGATGACCGAGGTCGAGCTGCACCGGGTGCTGGCGTTCGACGTGACGCCGACGGGCGGACCTGGCGAGCAGGTACGCGTCGAGCTGGCCGACGGCACGGGCCACGGCGCCCGCCTCACGCTCACCGTCATGGGCGCCGACCCGGATGAGCTCGACGCCGCCAGCCAGGTCTGGGGCACGATGGCCGTCGGTCACCTCGCCGCGGCCGCGGCCGAGTGGGCTTTGGCCCAACCGGCGCAGGTCTGACGCGGCGACGCCATCACGAACTGTGACGCCTGTGGGGTCACGCTCCCGCGGAGCGGTCACAGTTCCCCGAGCGCGCGTCAGAGGGGCAGGCGCTCGGCGAGGCCGATGCGTTGGAGCTTGCCGGTCGCGCCCTTCGGCATCTCGGCCACGAACACGATCTGCTTGGGCACCTTGAAGGCGGCGAGTTGCGCCCGCAGGTACCGCTGCAGCTCGCCCTCGGTCACGTTCTCGCCGGCGACGAGCACGACGGCCGCGCCGACCTCCTCACCGAGCTTGTCGTGGGGGATCGCGAACGTCACCGCCTCGGCGACCGCCGGGTGACGGAGGAGGACCTCGTCGACCTCGAGCGGCGAGATCTTCTCCCCGCCCCGGTTGATCTGCTCCTTCAGCCGGCCGGTGAGGAAGAGGTACCCGTCGTCGTCGAGCATCCCCTCGTCGCCGGTGCGGAACCAACCGGCGGTGAAGGCGGCCTCGTTGGCGGCCGGGTTGTTCTCGTAGCCGTCGACGACGGTGGCGCCGCTGATGGCCACCTCGCCCCGCCGTCCGGGCGGCAGCTCGTTGCTGGCCTCGTCGAGGATCGTCACCTCGATCCCGCTGGCGACGCCGACCGACCCCGGCTTCACCACACCAGGCGGCAGCGGGTTGCACGTCATCTGGTGCGACGCCTCGGTCATCCCGTAGGCCTCGACGACGGGCACGCCGAACAGGTCGGACAGCCCTTCGATCACCGGCCGCGGCAGGGAGGCCGACGACGACCGTACGAAGCGCAAGCTCGTCGGTCGCGCGCTGCGGCGCGCGGGCCAGCACCATCTGGTGCATCGTCGGCACCGCCGTGTAGTAGGTCGGGCGGAGCTCGTCGATCCAGCGGTGGAACTTGAAGGCGTCGAACCCGGGCGTGCAGACGACCGCGCCGCCGGCCGAGAGCGGCGCCAGGAGCCCCGCCATGATGCCGTGGATGTGGAACAGCGGCATCACCGTCAGCGAGCGGTCGGCGGCGGTCGAGCTACAGCGACGCGGCGATGTTGCGCGCCGACCAGGCGAGGTTGCGCTGCCGCAGGGGCACGATCTTGGGCCGCGAGGTCGTGCCCGACGTGTGCAGCACGAGCGCCTCGTCGGCCGCCACCGGTGGTTCGGCGGACGCACTCCCGGCGACTCCGCCGGCGACGGCGAGATCGATCGCCAGCGCCTCGCCCTGCACGTCGATCGCGATCGTGTCGCGCCCGGAGCGGCCGCCAGGGCGGCGGGCGCACCGCCGTCGCGTCACCAGCGCGGCGGCGTCGCAGGTCGTCGAGGTAGAAGCGGAACTCGTCCTCGCGGTACTTCGGGTTCAGCGGCGCCGCGCAGCCGACGGACATCGCGGCGAGCAGCACCAGCGCCATCTCCGGCCCGTTCGGGAGCACGATCGCGATGCGGTCGCCCGGTCCGAGGCCGGCCTGCCGCAGCCGTTCGGCCAGGCGGTCGACGTCGCCCGCAGCGCGGCGTGGTCGAGCGTCTCGCCGGTGACGGTGACGAGAGCCGGGCCGGTGGCTGCGGGATCGAGCAGGGCGGCCACGGTGTCGGGCGGCTGTTCGGGGGTGCGATCGCATGCGTCGAGCATCTCCGCACGTCGGCCAGATCGAGCCCGTCCACGCGAGCGCGGACCCTGAAGTTGGGTCGACGTGCGCGTGTGCATCGTCGGCGCCGGGGCGATCGGCGGGCTGCTGGCGGTGCGTCTCGCCGTCGCCGGCGAGACGGTGAGCGTGCTGGCACGAGGCGACAACGCTGACAGCGATCCGGTCGAACGGACTGTCGCTGATCGAACCGGACGGCTCGGAGCACGGTGGCCGCTGGCGTCGAGGCGGCGGACGACCTCGCCGACCTCGGCCCGCACGACGTCGTCGTGCTGGCGCTGAAGGCACACCAGATCGCCGCCGTCGCCGGCCGGCTGGCGGCGCTTGTACCACGACGACACGGTCGTCGTGCCGCTCCAGAACGGCGTGCCGTGGTGGTTCTTCCAGAAGTTCGCCGGCCCGTTCGAGGGCCGGCGCCTGCGAGACGCTCGATCCGGACGGGACGATCGAGCGCCACATCCCGGCGGATCGCGATCGTCGGCTGCATCGCCTATCCGGCGGCCGAGCGGGACAAGCCCGGCGTCATCCGCCTCGTCGAGGGCGACCGCTTCCCGGTCGGAGAGCTCGACGGTTCGCGCTCCGAACGGGTCACGGCGCATCGGTCGCAGCGTTGACGGCCGCCGGGTTCACATCGCGAGTGGTCACCGACATCCGTTCGCAGCTGTGGGTCAAGGCGTGGGCAACCTGGCGATGAACCCGATCAGCGCGCTCACCGGCGCCACGCTCGTCGAGATCTGCCGCTGGCCGGCCACTCGCGCGCTGGCCGCGCAGATGATGCAGGAGGCGGCCGAGATCGCCGAGAAGCTCGGTCTCCGGCTCCGGATCTCGATCGAGCAGCGCATCGACGGGGCGGAGAAGGTGGGCGACCACAAGACGTCGATGCTGCAGGACGTCGAAGCGGGACGCCCACTGGAGATCGACCCGCTGATCGGGTCGTTCGTCGAGCTCGGTCGGCTCACGGAGACGGCGATGCCGGCGACCGAGACGGTCTACTCGCTGGTCTCGCTGCTCAACTCGCGGCTGCGCAAGGAGGGACCGTGACCGAGGCCGCCTACGTCGAGCTCGGCGGCCTGCAGGTCGAGCCGGTCCTGCGCGACTTCGTCGACGACGAGGCGCTGCCGGGCACGGGCGTCGACACCGGAGCAGTTCTGGGCCGGGCTCGCCGACATCGTCGCGAGCTCTGGCGCCCCGCCACCGCGAGCTGCTCGCCGAGCGCGACCGGCTGCAGCAGACGATCGACGACTGGCACCGCGACCGCACGGCGCGGCGCACGATCCCGCCGCGTACCGGGCGTTCCTCGAGGCGATCGGCTACATCGTGCCGGCCGGCGAGCCGTTCGAGATCGACACGGCCGGACGTCGATCCCGAGATCGCCGACATCGCCGGGCCGCAGCTGGTGGTCCCGGTGACCGAACGCACGCTACGCGCTCAACGCCGCCAACGCCCGGTGGGGCTCGCTGTACGACGCGCTGTACGGCACCGACGCGCTGGGCGACCGGCCCGCCCTCGGTCCCTACGACCCGGCCCGCGGCGCCCGGGTGATCGCCTGGGTGCGCGCGCTTCCTCGACGACGTCGTGCCGCTGGCAGCACGGCTCGCACGCCGACGTGATCCAGCTACCGCGTCGACGGCGGGACGGTCGTCGCCGAGCTCGCGGGACGGATCGAGCCCGGAGCTCCGGCGTCCCGACGCGCTCGTCGGCTACCGCGGGTCGCCGGCCGATCCGTCGGCGCTGCTGCTCGAGCACAACGGCCTCGGCGATCGAGATCGTCATCGACCGGTCCCACCCGGTCGGCGCCGCCGACTCGGCGGGGGTCGCCGACGTCATGCTCGAGTCGGCGGTCACGACGATCGTCGACCTCGAGGACTCGGTCGCCACCGTCGACGGCGACGACAAGGTCGACGCCTACCGCAACTGGCTCGGGCTGATGAAGGGCGACCTGACCGACGACGGTGACCAAGGGCGGCCACACGTTCGTCCGCCGACTCGCCGCCGACCGCACGTACACGGGACCGCGACGGCGACGCGCGTCACGCAAGCGCGGACGAGTCCCTGCTGCTGGTCCGCAACGTCGGCCACCTCATGACGACCCCGGCCGTGCTCGACGACGACGGTCGACCAGGTGCCGGAGGGCATCGTCGACGCGATGGTGTCGGTGCTGATCGCGATGCACGATCTGGCCCGCCCCGACGGCCGCGCGCAACTCGCCGGCCGGATCGGTCTACGTGGTCAAGCCGAAGATGCACGGTCCCGCCGAGGTGGCCCTCACCGACGAGCTGTTCACCGCCGTCGAGCGGGCTGCTCGGGCTGCCTGCCAACACCGTGAAGGTCGGCATCATGGACGAGGAGCGGCGCACGACGGTGAACCTCGCCGAGTGCATCCGCGCCGCCAGGTCACGGGTCGTCTTCATCAACACCGGCTTCCTCGACCGCACCGGCGACGAGATCCACACGTCGATGCTCGCCGGGCCGATGGTCCGCAAGGCCGACATGCGAGCGCAGCGTTGGATCCAGCGCGTACGAGGACTGGAACGTCGACGTCGGGCTGGCGTGCGGGCTGCGCGGCCGGGCCCAGATCGGCAAGGGGATGTGGGCCGCGCCGGACCGCATGGCCGACATGCTCGAGCAGAAGATCGGCCACCCGCGGGCCGGCGCCAACTGCGCGTGGGTGCCGTCACCGACGGCGGCGACGCTGCACGCGACCCACTACCACCGCGTCGACGTCGAGGCGCGCCAACGAGAGCTGGCGGGGCAGTCGCGGGCATCGCTCGACGACCTGCTCACGATCCCGGTCGCCCCGTCGGTCGACCTGGACCGGCGACGAGCGCCGCGCCGAGGTCGACAACAACGTGCAGGGCATCCTCGGCTACGTCGTGCGCTGGGTCGACCAGGGCGTCGGGTGCTCGAAGGTGCCCGACATCAACGGCGTCGGCGCTGATGGAGGACCGGGCGACCTGCCGCATCTCCTCGCAGCACGTCGCCAACTGGCTGCTCCACGGCGTCGTCACCGAGCGAGCAGGTGCGCGACTCGTTCCGGCGGATGGCCGTCGTGGTCGACGAGCAGAACGCCGGCGATCCGGCCTACGTGCCGATGGCCCCGGACTTCGACGGTCACGCGTTCCGCGCCGCCACCGAGCTGGTGTTCCAGGGAACCGACGCAGCCCTCGGGCTACACCGAGCCGATCCTGCACCGTCACCGGGCGGAGCAGAAACGCGACCGCGCACTGACGGGTCGGTGACCCGTGGGGGCGCTCCCGAGCGGTGTGGTGACGTTCTGCTTCACCGACATCGAAGGCTCGTCCGCGCTCAGCGCCCGCCTGGGCGAGGACTCGTTCGCGGCGACGATCGACCGCCACCGCGAGCTCCTGCGAGCGGCGTGGACCCGCTGGGGCGGCGTCGAGGTGAACACGGAGGGCGACGGGTGCTTCGTCGCGTTCGCCGACGTCGACGCCGCGCTGGCCGCGTGCGTGCAAGCACAGCAGCGCCTTGCCCGTGAGGTGTGGCCGGGGCAGGCGGCGCTGCGGGTTCGCATGGGGATCCACACCGCGCCGGCCGCGCCGACCGCCGCGGACGACTACATCGGGCTGGCCGTCAACCAGGCAGCCCGGATCGCCGCGTGCGGTCATGGCGGTCAGGTGGTCGTCTCGCCGGCGTCGGCGGACCTGACGACCCAGGCTGCGTTGCGACCGCTCGGACGGTTCCGCGTCCGGGACTTCGACGAGCCGGTGGAGCTGTTCCAGCTGCTCGGCGACGGCCTCCAGCCCGAGTTCCCTCCGCTGCGGGGGGCGCACCCGGTCGACGTGATCCGGGTCGCCATCGTCGACGATCAGGCCCTGGTCCGCGGCGGTTTCGCCGTGCTGTTGCGCAGCGTCGACGACATCGATGTGGTCGGCGAAGCCGCCGACGGGCGCGCCGCGGTGGAGCTCGCCGTGCGGGAGCGGCCCGACGTGATCCTGATGGACGTGCGGATGCCCGAGATGGACGGCGTCGAGGCGACCCGCCGGATCACCAGTGACGAACGGCTGGCGGCGACACGTGTCGTGATCCTGACCACGTTCGATCTCGACGAGTACGTGCACGAGGCGTTGCGTGCCGGGGCCAGTGGGTTCCTGCTCAAGGACACCCTTCCCGACGACCTGCTGGCCGCGATACGGGTGGTCGCCGGTGGGGAGGCGCTGCTGGCCCCCCGGGTGACCCGGCGGCTGGTCGAGGAGTTCCTGCGGCGGCGCACCGCCTCGACCGGCCGGTCGCCGTCCACCGTGGAACGCCTCACCCGGCGCGAGACCGATGTGCTCGAGGCGGTGGCCAGGGGCCTGTCGAACGCCGAGATCGCCGAGTCGCTGTCGATGTCCCACGCCACTGCCAAGACGCACGTCAGCCGGCTGCTCACCAAGCTCCAGGCCCGGGACCGCGCCCAGCTCGTGATGATCGCCTACGAGGCCGGAGTCGTCGCGCCCGGCGCCGCGGAGGCAGCCGACTAGGCATCGACCGAACCGTCGATCTGGGCGCGCACCTACCGTCGGACGCGGAGCACGGCGAACTGGTACTCCCACTCACTGCGATCATCCGGCCAGGTCACGAACGAGTGGAGGTCGCCATGTCGTTGAAGCATCAGCCGGACCCGAGCGTGGGATCGCAGGCTGAAGAACCGGCTCGGCAAGCCGTTGCGGGGCGGATGCCAGCGCTCCTCGTCCACGCCACCCCACAATCCGATCGCCAGTGGTGCGGCAGGCTTCAGCGCGTGGATGATCGACATCAGCGCCGCGTCCCAGCGGTCGTCGGGCACGTGGACCAGTGTGCTCATCGTCCAGCCTGCATCGAAGGTGCCCGGTGGGAACGGAAGCGCCAGCAACGTGGCCTGAACGGAGACAAGGCCGGCGGCGGCGGCGAGCCGGGCGTGGCCGATCGAGCGGTCGACGGCGGTTGTCGGGAAGCCATTGGCGGCGAAGTAGACGGCGTCACGGCCCGGGCCGCTACCGACATCGATCAGCCGCCGGCGTCGCTCGCCGTGGAGTAGCTCGACGAACGCGCTGCGTGCGTCGATTCGACCTCGACCGAGCGGCATCGCCGCTCGTGACCGTCCTTCCCGGTCGTAGTACTCGGCGAGGCGGCCCTCCAGCTCATCCATCGAGGTCGATGATCGCGAACCCGTGACATGCCAATACGGATCTCACTGGGTGGCGCCGGGGATCACGACGCCGCTCTCGTACGCGACCATCACCAATTGGGCCCGGTCCCGTGCGTCGAGCTTCATCAGCAGGCGGCTGACGTGGGTCTTCACCGTGGCGTGGCTGACGTACAGGGCAGCGGCGATCTCGGCGTTCGACTGTCCCTTGGCCACGAGCCCGAGCACTTCGCGCTCGCGCTCGGTGAGCTGGTCGAGCGCGGCGTTCGAGGCGGCGGTGCCGGCCGGCTGCGGAAGCCGGGCGAACTCCTCGATCAGCCGGCGGGTGATACGCGGGGCGATGAGGGCGTCGCCGGCGGCAACCACGCGCACGGCCCCGAGGAGGTCGACGGGGAGCGTGTCCTTGAGCAGGAACCCACTGGCCCCGGCGCGCAACGCCTCGTGCACGTACTCGTCGAGGTCGAACGTGGTCAGGATCACGACGCGGGTGGACGCGAGCGACTCGTCGCCGGCGATCCGGCGGGTCGCCTCCAGGCCGTCCATCACCGGCATGCGGATGTCCATCAGCATCACGTCGGGGTGCTCGGCGGCGGCGAGGGCGATGGCCTCGGCGCCGTTGCTCGCCTCTCCGACGACCTCGATGTCGGGCTCGCCGGCGAGCAGCATCGTGAACCCGCTGCGGACCAGCACCTGGTCGTCGGCGACCACCACCCTGATCGTCATTCGGCGTCACCGTACGGCAGCAGCGCCTTGACCCGGAATCCGCCGCCACTGGCCGGGCCGGCCGAGAGCTCGCCGCCCCACAGCTCGACGCGCTCGCGCATGCCGATGAGGCCGTGCCCGGACCCGTCAGCGGGCGCGTCGCTGTCAGCCGGCCGCGCCGCCAACCCCCGCCCGTCGTCGACGACCTCGACGGCCAGCGACCCGGGCAGGTAACGGACGGTCACGTCGACGCGCGTCGGCGTGCCGGCGTGCTTGATCACGTTGGTCAGCGCCTCCTGCACCACGCGGTAGGCGGACAGCTCGACGCCGGCGTGGACACAGTCGGGGGATCCCTCGACCAGCAGGCTCACGGGAACCCCGGCCGCCCGCACCTCGTCGACGAGTCGGGGCAGGTCGACGAGGCCCGGGGCGGGAGCGGATGAGCGGGTGCCGTCGCTGTCGCGCAGCACCCCGAGCAGCCGGCGCAGCTCGGTCAGCGTCCCGCGCGACGTGGCCGAGATCGCCTCCAGCGCCGCCTTCGCCTGCTCCGGGTGCTCGTCGACCACGTGGGCACCAACGCCGGCCTGGACGGCGATCACCGACATCGAGTGGGCGACGACGTCGTGCAACTCCTGGGCGATCCGCAGTCGCTCCTCGGCCAGCGCCCGCGCCGCACTCTGGCGCTCGGCCTCCGCCCGTTCGTCCGCCTCACGCTCCCTCGCGTCGCCGGCCGCCCGGCGGTTGCGCAGGGCCACGGCGATCGCCCACACGGCGGCGAACTGGCCGATGACGCCGAGAACTCCCGCCGCGTCGGTGAGCCCAGGGGAGTCGCTCAGCCCGATCACGACGACCGTGAGGGTGACCGCCACCAGCCCGACCACGGCCTTGCGCAGCGGACACCATGCGCCCACCGAGTAGGTGAGCACCAGCGGAGCGAGCTGCAGCGTGCCCTCCGGCCAGCCGACGACGAGAAGGACGAGGATCCCTGCGGCCGAGATCACCAGGGCGGTCAGCGGTGCTCGGCGCCGGAACGCGATCGGCGCGCAGATCACGATCGCGACCACGACGAGCAGGGCGCTCGGCTCCCTCATCCCCTCGCGAATGTCCTGGTCGTAGGCGAACGCGACACCGACGACCGTGAACAGCACGGCGATTACGCAGTCGACGGCGACCCGATTGAACGATCGCACTCGGTCAATCACACGCTCGAACCGGCCCACCGCTCGAACGTACCGAAACCACCCCCACCTACGCATCGGTCTGGCGACTGACTCGCGCGTCGGTCTCGAGATGTACGTCCGCGGGCTCGTCACGAACCGCCCCCAAGCCGACGACACGCGGGGTCCCGAAGGCGGATCGTTCGGGGTGTTCCCCCGCCCCGCTCACAGGAGATCCACCGACATGACCATCGCCACCCTGAACCCTCCCAACTACCCCACCGGCGTGTTGCCACCCAACGCGCTGGCCGCTGCCCGCGTCTACGACGCCGTCAAGGTGTACGGGCGCGGCGACAACGCCGTGCGCGCCCTGGACGGCGTGTCCGTCGAGTTCACCACCGGTCGCTTCACCGCGATCATGGGTCCGTCCGGATCGGGCAAGTCGACGCTGCTGCACGCCGCCGCCGGGCTCGACCACCTCACCTCCGGCACCGCGTTCATCGGCGACACGGACATCACCAAGCTCGACGACCGCAAGCTCACCACGCTGCGCCGGGACCGCATCGGGTTCGTCTTCCAGGCGTTCAACCTCGTCCCGACGCTCACCGCGGCGGAGAACATCGCCCTCCCGGCCCGCCTCGCCGGGCGCCGGCCCGACCGGGCCTGGTTCACCCACGTCGTCGAGACGGTCGGGCTGCAGTCGCGGCTGAAGCACCGTCCGGCGGAGCTCTCCGGCGGCCAGCAGCAACGCGTCGCCGTCGCCCGCGCCCTGGTCAGCCGGCCCGAGATCGTCTTCGCCGACGAGCCGACCGGCAACCTCGACTCCCGCGCCGGCGCGGAGATCCTCTCGTTCATGCGCACCGCGGTGCGCGAGCTCGGCCAGACCATCGTGATGGTCACTCACGACCCCGTCGCCGCCGCGTACGCCGACCGGGCCGTCTTCCTGGCCGATGGCCGGATCGTCGACGACCTCGACGCCCCGACCGCCGACTCCGTCCTCGACCGCATCCGCACCCTCGGAGGCTGACCGCCATGTTCAAGCTCACGCTCAGAGAGCTCGCCGCCCACAAGTTGCGGCTGCTCACCACCGCCTTCGCGGTGCTCCTCGGCGTCGCCTTCATGGCCGGCACCTTCGTTTTCACCGACACCGTCGCCGCCAGCTACGACTCGGCGCTCGCCGAGGCCAACAAGGGCGTCGATGCCTACGTGCGCACCCCCTCGGCGATCGACCTCGGCTACGGCGAACCGGGCCCGCGGCTCGACGCCTCGCTCGCCCGGACGGTCGCCGCGGTCGACGGCGTCGACGAAGTGGCGCTGCGCATCAACGGCTACGCCCAGCTCGTCGGGACCGATGGCGAACCGGTCGGCGACGTCGCCAACAACCCCGCCTTCGGAACCAACTGGGTGACCGTCGACGACCTGAACCCGTATCAGTTGGCGAGTGGTCGCGCGCCTACCGACGACGACGAGATCGTCATCGACAAGGCGAGCGCCGACAACGCCGGCTACCAGCCGGGTGACGTCGCCACCGTGCTCACCAAGCGGGAGCCGCGCCAGTTCACCATCGCCGGCATCGCCACGTTCGGCACCGCCGACTCGCCGGCGGGAGCGACCGCCGTCCTGTTCACCGACACCACGGCAGCCGAGCTGCTGGCGGCACCCGGTCAGGCCGACGCCATCGCCGCGACCGCGGACGCGGGAGTGGGCCAAGCGGACCTCGCCGCCGCCGTCCGGGCCGCCGTCGGCGGTGACGTCGAGGTGATCACCGGCGCCGACCTCATCGCCGAGGACCAGGCGTCGATGGCCGAACTGCTCGCCGAGATGGGAACGGTCATCCGGATCTTCGGCGTCATCGCCGTGGTCGTCGGCGCCTTCATCATCAACAACACCTTCTCCATCACCGTCGCCCAGCGCGCTCGGCAGATGGCCCTGCTCCGGGCGCTCGGCGCATCGGGCCGGCAGGTGAAGCGCGCCGTCCTCGTCGACGCCCTCGCGGTCGGGGTCCTTGCCGCGGGCGCCGGCCTCGTCGCCGGCATCGGTGTGGCCGCCGGACTCCGGCAGCTGATGTCGGCGTTCGGGTTCGACATGCCCGACGGCCCGATGATCATCGAGCCGAGCGCGCTGATCGCCTCGTTCGCCGTCGGCGTGATCGTGACCGTGCTGTCGGCGTGGCTGCCCGCCCGGCGGGCGGCCAGGATCGCCCCCATCGCCGCGTTGCGCGAAGTGAGCGTCGACCGTTCGGCCGGCTCGGTGCGCCGGGCCGTCGCCGGATCGGTGGTCACCGCCGGCGGCATCGCGGCGCTGCTGGCGGGGCTCGGCGGTGAGCTCGCGCTGGTCGGTCTGGGTGCCGTGGCGACCTTCGCTGGTGTCACCGTGCTCGCTCCGGTTCTCGCCCGCCCGATCGCCAGGCTGTTCGGCGTGCCGTTGCGGCTGCGCGGGCTCAGCGGCGAGCTCGCCACCCGCAACGCGACGCGGAACCCGCGGCGCACGGCCCGCACGGCGTCCTCGCTGATGATCGGCGTCGCCCTGGTCGGCTTCATGACCGTGTTCGCCGCCTCGGCGAAGAGCTCGCTCGCCGGCTCGCTGGACACCGAGTTCACCGGCACCCACATCGTCCAGGGCGGCGGCTGGGACAACTCTTCGGGGCTCAGCCCGGCCCTGGCCGACGAGCTCCGCGCCACGCCGGGTGTCGACGTCGTCACCCAGGCTCGCCTGACCCCGGCCATCATCGACGGCTCGACGACGGAAGCGTTCTACGCCTTCGACGCCACCACCGTCGACGAGGTCTTCCGGCTCGGCACCGTCGAGGGCGACCTGCAGTCGCTCGGTGCCGACGGCATCGCCGTCTCGGCCGAGGAGGCCGCCGATCAAGGCTGGACGATCGGCTCACCCGTGCCGGCGATGTTCCCCGCGGGAGACACGACGTTCACCGTCGAGGCCATCTACTCAACCGGCACCGACTGGGTCGGCCCGATGTTCGTCGACCTCGCCGCCCTCCGGGCCAACGGCGGCGACGACCTCGACTACCGCGTCTACGTGGCCGGTCATGAGTCGGCGATCGCCAGCGTCGCGTCCGCCTACGCCTCGGCCGACGTGCTCGACAAGGACGGGTTCCTCGATGTCGTCAGCAGCGAGATCGACACCATGCTCGGGATGTTCTACGCCCTCCTGCTGCTGGCGGTCGTGATCGCCCTCCTCGGCATCGCCAACACCCTGGCGCTGTCCATCTTCGAGCGGACCCGCGAGCTCGGGCTGCTCCGGGCGGTCGGGATGGGCCGCACGCAAGTGCGCTCCACCGTCCGCTGGGAGTCGATCATCATCGCCGTGTTCGGCACCACCCTGGGGCTGGGCGTCGGCGTGCTGTTCGGCTGGGCGATCGTGGGGGCGCTGGCCGACGAGGGCATCGACACCCTCACGGTGCCCACCGGCAGCCTGGCCGTCATCACGCTCATCGCGGCAGTCGCCGGTGCGCTCGCCGCGGTGCTCCCCGCGCGACGGGCCGCCCGGCTCGACGTGCTCGACGCGCTCGCCGCCGGCTGACCGGTCGCCACCGCCTACCGCGGCGTCAGCAGCCGCCGCGGTAGGCCGTGGCCCGCGGCGCCGGTGCTCGCACCGGCAGGTCGTTGGGGCTGGCGAGGGTGAAGAAGCGGAGCCAGTCGACGCCGATGCGAGCGCGGTCCATGTCGACGCCGGCGGGACCACCGAGCCTGAGCCGGGGCGTCAACCGCACGTCCGAGACCGCCTGCCGGTTGCGCAGCGTCGCCACCACGTGGGCGTCGATGAACCAGGAGATGCGGCGGGGCGTCACCTCCACGGCGTAGGTGTGCCAGCTGTAACGGTCGAGCGTCATGCCCCGCTTGGTGAAGGTCCACTGCTTCCCGCCGTGGCGGGCGAAGACCTTGACCTGCGAGCCGCCGGCCGGGAACGCGGCGAAGGCGATGTTGTTGGCGCCGCAGTGGCGCTTCTTCGGGTCCGACGGGACCAGCTCGGCGAAGATCTCGGAGTTCCGCCCGTCGGCGTACCAGCGCGGCGCGCGCAGCCGCACCTCCCACCGGCCGTACCGCTCCCCGCGACGGCCGAGCGTCGCCTGGACCGAGCCGCGGCTCGGGTAGAGGTACTGATCGTGCGAGCTGTCGAGCACGATCATCCCCCAGCGCATGTAGGCCCAACCGCTGCCCCTGGAGCGGATTTGCCACCGCTGGAAGTCCTCGATCTCGTTCCAGTGGTACTGCCACTTCTTCGGGTACCAGCCGTACGTGTTCGAGGCGTTGATCGGTCCGGGCTGGGGGCCGGCGTGGTGAGCGTCGGCCGGAACGGCCGCGGGGCCGGTTGTCAGCAGGAGGGCCGCAGCACCTACCGCGACCCGCCGGCCGAGTTGACTCGAGAGCACGAAGACCTCCCCTTCGTCGCCGCCCGTCGCGGCCTACCCACTTTGCCCCGTGGGCGAAACGCGCACCAGCGCCCCGGGGACATACGGAGGAGACTGGGCTGGTGCTGGACCAGGCGATCGCCGAGTACTACGGGCTGGGTGCGGAGGAGGCCCGGCTGTTCGCCGACGGTCGCCCGCGCCTGGAGTACGTGCGTACCCTCGAGCTGCTCGAACGGTTACTCCCCGCCCCGCCGGCGCGAGTCCTCGATGTCGGCGGAGGCACAGGGGTGTACTCGACGGTGCTGGGCGAGCGGGGCTATGTGGTCGATCTGATCGATCCTGTTCCGGCCCACGTCGAGCGGGCCAGCCAGATCGCCGCCGAGCGGGGCCGGTCGGCGTCGTTGACCGCCCGTGTCGGGGATGCCAGGGACCTCGACGCGGCGGACGGCAGCTACGACGCGGTGTTGATGCTCGGGCCGCTCTATCACCTCGTCGATCGAGACGAGCGAGCGAAGGCGTGGACCGAGGCGGTCAGGGTCGCCCGCCCCGGAGGAGTGGTGATCGCGGTCGGGATCTCCCGGTTCGCGTCGCTCCTCGACGGGCTCAAGCGTCGGATGCTGTCCGATCCGGTGTTCCGGAGTGTCGTCGAGGAGGACCTTCGCACCGGACAGCACCGCAACCCGGATCCCGCCGGCCGGCCGATGCTGTTCACCACGGCGTACTTCCATCTCCCCGACGAGCTCGAGGCCGAGGCCCGGGCGGCAGGGCTGACCCGGGTCTCGCTGCTCGCCGTCGAGGGTCCGGGGTGGATCGTCGAGGACGTCGACGACATGGCGAGCCTGAGTGACGCCGCCCGAGCGGTCGAGACCGAACGCCCGCTGATGGCGGCTTCGGCCCACATGATCGCCGTCGGCTGGGCGCCGTGAACCTCGCCCTCGGACGGCCTCAGAGGTCGAGGCGGGCGAGGTCGGTGCGCGAGCGGACGCCGAGCTTGCGGTAGATCTTCGAGAGGTTCCACTCGACGGTCTTGGCGCTGAGGTGCAGGGCCGTGGCGACCTCTTTGTTGGAGGAGCCGGCGGCGACGAGATGGGCGATGGCGGACTCGGTGGCGGACAGCTCGCCGCCGGCGGGCGTGCTGCGCCCGCCGATCCGGGCGAGCTCGCGCTGGGCCCGATCACACCAGATCCGGGCGCCGGCGGACTCGAACGCGGCCACCGCTCGTTGCAGCGTCGCCCTCGCCTGGGCCTTGTGCTGGGTCCGGCGTTGGGCCGCGCCGAGGGCGAGCAACGCCCGCCCGAGCGGCACCGGGAAGCCGACGCCTTCGGCGAGGCGGACCGCCTCGGCGCTCGCCGTAGCGGCGGCCTCGAGGTCACCTTCGGCGGCGAGGATGAGGCCCTCGCAGTGGACGGCACGGGCGATCGCCCATCGTCGCGACAACGCCGACGCCCTGGCCGCGAACGGCTCCAGCCGTTGCCTGGCCTCGGCGGTCCGACCCAGGCCGGCGAGCACCTCGACGATCTCGGCCATCGGGACCACCGGCCGGTTGGGGTTCGCATCTCCGGTGGCCGGGTTGGACGGGTCGAGCCATCGCCAGGCGGCTTCGTAGTGCTCGAAGGAGCTCTCGAGGTAGCCCAGCGACAGCCGGGCGCCGCGAGTGAAGCCGTTCGTGCGGGCCGCCAACCGCAGCGACCGCTCGCACGCCGTCCGGGCCGCCTCGACGTTGCCGCGCAGGCCCTCGATCCAACCGAGCCGGAACTGGGCATACAGCTCAGTGGTCTCCCGGCCCATCTGAGCGGCGAGATCGATCGCCTCGTGTTCGAGCTCGGCGGAGAGATCGAGGTTGCCGGCGTGCAGCTCGACGAAGGCGAGGTCGTCCAGCCGCTCGGCGAGGATGGAGTGCTGCTCGGCGCGACCGCGGCGCACGAGTCGCTCGAAGATGGCACGCGCCTCCTCCAGCTCCTGGGCATCCAGCAACACCTGCCCGAGGTCCGTGGCGGAGCTCCACTCGTCCGAATCGCTCGCGGTTGCCGCTTCGAGGGCGACCGCCCGGCGGAAGCGCTCGGCGAGCAACTCGCCGGTCAACGAGGACTCGAAGAAGGCGTGCGCTCCCACCGCCCAGCCCAGCAGGGCCCGATCGCCCAACGCTTCGGCGAGCCGCTCGGCCTCGCCGGCGGCGGCGACAACGCCAGGACCGTCACCAGTGCGGCTGTACTCGTTGCTGGCGAGCTCGATGAGGACCTTTACCCGCAGCCGCTCGTCGGTGCCGGTGAGCGTCAACGCCTCGCGCAGCCAGGCGGCGGCCACGGTGTGGTCACCCTGGTGACCGAAGCGACCGCGGAGCAAGAGCAGTTCGGCCCGGCGGGGGTCGTCCGCCTCGGTGGACAGCGCATCGCCAAGCACGCGTTCGGCGACAGCGGCGTCGCCCGTCGCGAACGCCAGCTCCGCCGCCCGCACCACGCGGCAGTGGCGGTCCGGGTCGCCGACGGAAGTCACCGACACCGACATCGCGGCGAGGTCGGCGGCGGCTGCCAGCGCACCCCTGGACCGGGCCGTCGCGACCGCGGCGTCGAGCGCGCGAGCTGCTCGCTGGCTGGTCCCCCGGGTCGCCTGGGCGAGGTGTCGCGCCTTCTCCTCGGGGTCGTCGACGGCGGCGGCGATCCGGGCGTGCGCCGCCCGCCTGGACGCCATGCTCATCGAATCGACGTGCACCGATCCCAGCAGGGGATGGGTGAACCGCACTCGTTCGCCGGATACCTCCAGGATGTCGGCCGCGACGGCCTCGCCGATGCCATCGTCGGCGTCGCGCTCGACAAGGGTGAGGAGCTCGCGGCTCGGCCGGGCGAGCAACGCCGTTGTCAACACGACCTGGGCGGCCGTGGGCGACAGCGTCGCCAGACGTGCCTGAAGCAATTCGGCCAACTCCCGGGGCACGGACAGGTCGTCCCCAGCTCCCAGGTCGCGGGCCAGTTCGAGGGCGAAGAACGGGTTGCCGCCGGACATCGCGTGCAGCCGGAGCAGCGTCGGTCGGGCGAGCGCCACCCCGAACCGCTCGAGGACGATCCGATGGAGCGCGGCGGTGGAGAGTAACGGCAGCTCGCGGCGCTCGAGCAGGTCCCTCGGCACGGCGTCGACGATGTCGCGCGTATCGGCACCGGCCCCTGTCCGCGCCGTCGCCAGCAGCCCGACGCGCTCGCCGTCGTCGAAGCGCCGCAACGCGAACGCCAGCGAGGCGCGCGAGGACGCGTCGAGCCACTGCACGTCGTCGACGGCGACGAGGAGGGGCCGGCGCATGGCGAGCGCCCTGAGCGCGTTGGCGAACGAAGCCGACACGACATGCGGGTCGAGCGGTGTCGGACCCGGTGCCTCGAGCAGCAGGGCGACAGCGAGCGCGTCCCGCTGCGGACCGGGGAGCTCGTCGAGCGCCTCGATCGCCGACTCGCCGACCAGATCACGAAGTCCGGCGAACCCGACCGCGGCGTCCGTCTCGGCCGGCCGTGTGGTCAGCACTCGCACGTCGGAAGCTCGGGCCGAACGCAGCGCTTCCGTCCACAGCCGTGACTTGCCGATTCCCGCCGGGCCCGACAGCACGAGTCCCGCCGTGCCTCGCTCGACGCGCGACACGAGCGTCTCGATCGCCGCCAGCTCCACCTCCCGCCCGACGACCGGTGGGAGCTCCACCCCGTCCCGCACCCCGACCACGTTCACACACGAGAGCGCACCCGGCAAGAGGAGATCGCGGAGCTGTCAGCGGCCGAGCGCAGCGCGGAGAGCCTCGAGGACTTCGGCGTCGGAGGCGCCGAGCGATCGAGCGGTGGAGACGAGGATCTCGGTCTCGGCGCGCAGCCGGCGCTGGCGCTGCTCGGGCGGCTTGGTCGGCCGGTTCGGGCGCACCACGGTGCCGTGGCGCCCGCGGCCCTCGATCCACCCGTCGTCCTCGAGCTCACGGTACGCCCGAGCGACGGTGCCCGGGGCCACGCCGAGGTCGGCGGCCAGTTGCCGTACCGCTGGCAGTCGGGCTCCCGGTGGCAGTGATCCGCCGCCGATGAGCCCAGCGATCTGCACCCTCAGCTGCTCGTAGGGCGGCAGCGTCGACTCCGGATCGATCGAGACGATCATGGGACGGCGAGCCGGTCCGGGGCGGTCTGCGGCGGGGACAGTCTCGTCGGCACGACCAGCCAGGTGACGAGGACACCGACGGCGCCGAGATAGACGGCGGCCACACCGATGTTGGCGACCAGATTGCTGTCGGCACCGATGCTGAGCCACTGACCGACGGCGACGGACACCATGCACTGCACCACGCCCCAGCCCGCGGCCACGCGGCGGATCGCCGCCCGCCGGGTGGCGTCGTCGGCGGCGACGACGTCGGGCGGTGCGGCCGGTTGGGGGCGACGGACGATGACGAGCATCGACCACACACTGAGCAGCGTCAGCGCGGCGACCCCGGCCAGACCGGCGACGACGCGCCGGGTGCCCAACGGCGACTCCGTGGCGCCGTAGACCACCAGTAGCCCGACGATTCCGACGGCCCAACCGACGAGCCAGCCGGCGACGCCCGGACTGAGGTACATCGACAACGTGCGCGGCTGAAGGCTCGCCACCCGTACGCCGCCGACGCGCCGACGTCCGACCGGAACCTCAGCGAGAATTCCTCCGACGAACCAGCCGGCGAAGAGGAGGACGTAACCGTTCAGTTGCGTGCCGGGCGAAGCGAACATGACCCCTTGCCCCACACCCAAGCTCCCGACGACTCCGTACGCCCTCCACCGGCGGGTCCGGGCGAGATAGTCGACGATCGTGGGGCCGTTCCGCTTCGTCAACGCGACCCGATGGAGGGTCACGAACCACCCCACCTCGCGACGCGACGGCCGGCGCAGCGCCAGCGCCGCGGCGATGACGGCGATGGCCGCGTCGTACGCCAGGAAGCCCGCCAGTCCGCGATCCCGCCAGTCGCCCGAGAGAGCGAGACCGGCAAGCGGCCCGACCAGGGCGACACCGAACATCGCCACCACGACCCGTAGGCGCTGGACAGGCCGACGGATCTCGTCCATCAGCTCTGGTGACGGCAGGTACGGTTGGCGAAGCAACGGCATATCGTGTCGACACATTGATACAAACCCGAGCACGGTGTCAAGGGCGTCTGGTTGCAGGCAGCAAACCGTGCCGATGTACGTTGCGCCTCGGAGCGGGAGGGACACGTGCGGAGATTGCTGCTTGCGCTGACGTTGGTCGTCGGCATCACATTGGGCGGGACCGCTCAACCGGAGTCCGCCGACGCGTGGGCGTACGCCGTTCGGCGAGGTCGGCCCGGCAACGTGTGGGTGCCGACTGCGACCTTCATCGGTCACCGGCAGGGCACGGAGTGGTGGTGTTGCTGGTACGTCTGGCCGAACACGGACGCGATGCTCACGGTGGGCCGGGCCCCGGTACGCGGTCGACAGCTGGTGTCCGTCGCCTACGTCCTCCAGCGGGTCGAGCCAGGGGGCTGGCAGACCCAACAGAGCCGGGTCTACCACGCCGTCATCAAACGAGGGCAGAAGCGGATCAGGTTCCGCCAGCCGGGCTTCAACTATCTCAACGTGGAGACGCCGACCGGCTTCTACCGCATGGTGTATCTGGTCTCGTGGGTGAACCGGAGGACGGGCCGGACCATCGGAAGTGTGCGCATCGACCCGAGCACGACGAGCGACCACTGGTGCGGGGCCCAACTGCGGTGCACCTTCAGCACCGGGTGGGTGAACATTCGGGGCTTCGTCACCGACTGACGAGCTGGCGGCTCCTCCACTCTCGGAGCCATACGCTCGTGGACATGGCCGACGACGACTTCGAAGCGGCCCGATTCGCCCGGGCCTTCCAGACGTTCCTCGATCGGTTCAATGATGCGCTGCCGCCGCGGGAGAGCACGCTGCGGCGACTGGTGCTCGAACACCTCGGGACAGACCCCTCCGAGTTGCCGACGTACACCGAGCGATTCCACCTGAGCGAACACGCCAATCTTCAGCTGGCCCTGGACGCCCTGCTCGCCGACACCGCGAACTGGACGTTGCTCGGCCTGCCCGCCGAGCTCCACCAGTACGGGCAGTTCTCGTTGGCGAGCCTCATGGGCGGACGGTTCCACGGGCCGACCGAACCGTGCGCTCCGGAGTTCGTGAACGTACCGGTCGACGTCGACCGGACGTTGCCCTGCCTGCGGCTCGGCGTCTACCTCTTCGAGTTCTCCGAGGTGCCGCTGGTGGCGATGGTCGGGTTCAGCGAGGATCACGGTCCGCGTCCGGGGCTGTTCCTCGAAGTCGCGGCCGCCGAGGCCGACCATGCCGCGCGGTTCGTGTCCCGGCTGCGCGAGCTGATGCACCAGCACAACGTGTTCCGGGGGAAGGTGCTCAGCTTCTCGTTCACCGAGTGGGGCGACTTCGGGATCTCGTTCCACCGTCTGCCGGCGATCGGTCGCGACGACATCGTGCTGCCCGACGAGGACCTCGAGGCGATCGAACGGCACACGATCGGGGTGAGCCGGCACGCCGACATCTTGCGGGCGGCGGGTCGCCACCTCAAGCGGGGTCTCCTCCTGTACGGGCCGCCGGGCACCGGCAAGACGCTGTCGGTGATGTACCTGTGCGGGCAGATGCCCGGCCGGACGACGCTGCTGCTGAGCGGGCCGGGCGCCGGCGCGCTCGGTCGGGCGGCGGCGATCGCCCGTTCACTGCAGCCGGCGATGGTGGTGCTCGAAGACGTCGACCTGGTCGCCGCCGAACGGTCGATGCCGGGCATCGGCACGAACCCGCTGCTGTTCCAGTTGCTCAACGAGATGGATGGCCTGGCCGAGGACGCCGATGTCGTCTTCGTGCTCACCACCAACCGGGTCGACCTGCTCGAACCGGCGCTCGCTGCCCGCCCCGGGCGCATCGACCAGGCGGTGGAGATCCGGCTGCCCGACAGCGAGTGTCGCCGCCGCCTCCTCGAGCTCTATCTCCACGGCGTCGACCACGACGACGAGCTCGACGACATCGTCAACCGCACCGAGGGCACGACGGCGTCGTTCATGAAGGAGCTCTGCCGCCGCGCCGTCCTGGAGGCCGCCGAAGCGCGCGCGGACGGCGACGGTCGGGCGCTCCGGCTGTCCGGCGTCCACCTCGAGGCCGCCCTCGACGATCTGCTCGATCACAGCCCACCGGTGCTCCGATCCTCACTCGGCGCCAACCCGCACCTCGCCGCCGAAGGCGTGCCGTTCGAACCGTCGCCCGGGACCGTCGGCGGCTGGGTCGCCTTCGCCTCGTCACAGACCCGCGTCAGCTACGAGGACGACGAGAGCTAGGGCACGGGTGGGTCGGCGAAGAGGAGTTCGCGTTTGTAGAGGCGTTCGCCGATGGGGTGTTCGTAGGGTTTGGTGGGGGCGGGCGGTGGGCCGGTGGGTTTGATCGGTCGGGCGGCGACGTCGATCGGGTTGCCGTGGCCGTCGGTGAAGGTGAGCCCGTCGGGCTGGTCGGCGTTGCCGGAGATGCCCAACTGGCCTTTGTGGTGGGCGCGGTGACAGCCCGGACACAACGCCACGAGCTTGTCGGTGTCGTGGCCGCCACCGTGAGCGCGGTGGTGGATGTGGTGGACCTGCAACCAGCGTCGCTGTCCGCACCACGGCACCCGACACTTGCGGTCGCGGTACTGCACCAGCCGGCGGGTGCGGTCAGGCAAGGCTTGGATGCTGCGACCGACACTCACCGGTAACGCATTCTGCGTGTAGACGGGGGCGACGGTGCCGTCACAGGTCAACAACTCGTGCAGCCACACGGGGATGGGGAGCCCGTCGACCCAGCGGGCCGGGATCGGGTCGGTGGGGTCGACGAACCAGTAGCCACGGAACCGTTCCCGCCGCTCCGGCGACGTCGCATCGACAGAGCGTTCGGCCACCTCCACCAGGGCGTCGGCCCACGACACGTCGGAGACTCCGCGGTGGAACAAAGCGTCTCTCGCTTCGCTCAGGGCGGCATCGACGATGCGACCATGATCGGCGTCCAACTCGGCGCGCAGCTGGTAGCGGCCGTCATCATCGAACCAGCTCTGCACCCTCTCCTCCCCGTCCACCACCACCGGAACGTCATTATCGCTAGGCGGGGTCGCTGGGGCGGGCCGGGCCGCCCGCACCGCCAGGCGCAGCTGGGGGATCGTGCACACCTGGGCCAACTGGGCGAAATCAGAATCCAGATACGCCGGCGCCTTCGTCGCCACCGACGCCTGATCCAACGACACCACCCCCTCGGCGAAGCACGTCATCACCTTGGGATGCGACACCTTCGCCTCGGCCAGCCGGGCGATCTCCGCGGCTTTGGCCGGCGACAGGCCGGCCTTCCACATCAACCAATGGGACAGCGAACGGATCCCGAACCCTTCCCAACACCCCGTTGCCAACGCCTCCGCGGCCAACCCGACCAGTTCGGCATGCAACACGTTGAGATGACCACACACCGCCCGCAGCCGATCCTCCACCGATGCCTCCGGTTCCACCACCGGTTCGGGAGCCAACGCCACCGTCATCCCCACACCATACACACGTTCCCCACCCCATGCAACACCCGTTCGACGAAATCCTGTTCGATTTGCTACCGAAGCATCACGTCGATCGTCGCAGTCAGCGCGCCTCGGGAGTCGTCGGCGTCGAGTGACCAGACCATCGCCCCGCCGAGGCGGTTGACCCTGACATAGACCATCTTGCGGGCGACGGTGAGCGGGTCGTCGTAGCTCCACCACTGCTCATCGACGTAGAGCCAGTGGGCGCCGTTGATCAGGTCGTGGTAGCGCTTGCCCGGCGTCGTCGCGAGCACCTTGTAGTCCTCGACGCCGGCTTCCCAGGTCCCCTCGGCGGGCCCGGGAGCGGGCTGGTAGAGGCCGGCGTTCACGTCCTGCACGCCGGTCCACCCCCGCCCGAAATAGGGCACGCCGACGACCAGCTTCGACGGCGGCGCGCCTCGGGCGCGGTAGGTGTCGATGGCGAGGTCGAGGCTGAACCGGGCGGGGTCGGGATCGCGACGGGGCGAGAACAGCTGTGCTTGGTGGTTGGTGGCGGTCTCCCACGTCCCGTGGAAGTCGTATCCCTGCACGGTCGCGAAGTCGAAGTACCGGAACACCTTGCGCACCTCGAACCCGGCGTCGATCTTGGCCGGCGCGGCGGGAAGAAAGGCGGTCAGCTCGTAGTGCTTCCTCGTCTGCTTGCCGTACCGGTCGAGCTGAGCGCGGAACTCGGCGACGAGCTTGGTGAAGTTCTGCTTGTCCTCGGGCCGGATGATGTTCCCGACGTTGCCCTCCGAGCCTGGCCACTCCCAGTCGAGGTCGATGCCGTCGAACACGCCGGCGCCAGTGCCCGGCCCGCCCTGGTCCCCTGCCTCGGGCAGGTTGCCCTTGATGAAGAGATCGATGCAGGACTCGACGAACGTCGCCCGCGACTCGGCCGTGAGGGCGGCATCGGAGAAGAACGCCGACCACGTCCAGCCGCCGAGCGAGATGAGCACCTTGAGGTCGCGGTGCTTGGCCTTGAGCTCCTTGAGTTGATTGAAGTTGCCCTGCAGTGGCGCGCCCACCTCCTGGACGCCGTCGACGTCCTGGTCGGCGGGGAAGGACGTCTGGTAGTCCGCCCACGGATCGCCGGAGGTGCAGACCACGTCACCGACAGAGTTCGGCTCCACCTTTCCGAAGGCGTAGTTGATGTGGGTGAGCCGGCTCGCGGTTCCGTTGTCCTCGAGGTCCTGGACGACGAAGTTGCGTCCGTAGATGCCCCACTGGATGAAGTAGCCAACCTTGACGAAGTCGTCGTGGCGGCGGGGCGAGGCGCTCACCTCGGTCGCGGCTCCGATCAGTGTCAAGGCCAGTGCGACGGCACTCGCCGTCAGTCTCCTGGGTGTCATCGACCACCTCCGGCTATTTGTAAGGGAGCTATACAAATCCCCCGGACATGACGGTAACCCGGCGCCGCGAGCGCGTCAAGGTCCGTCGGCGGTCGACCTCGGTCGCCGATGACGACGTCAGATCAACGAGCGTGCGCTCACCGGCCGCCGAGGGCCCGGGCCAGCTCGTCGCGACCCATCTTCGAGCGGCCGGCGATGTTGCGGCGCTTGGCTTCTTCGTACAGCTCGGCGCGCGTCTTCGGCGAGGTGCCGCCGGACCGCTTGCGCTTGGCGACGGCCGCACCCTGTTTGCCGAGGGCGGTGCGCGTGCTGGCCGGCATGTTCGCGATCGAGCGCTTCTTGCGGGCGCCTGCTTGGGCCTTGCGGACGTTGCGCTTGGCCGCCTGGACCTGCTTCGTGGTCGCCATCGCTACCGCCCCACGGCCCGGGCCAGCTCGGCCTTGTTCATCTTCGACCGACCCTTGATGTTCCTGTGCCGGGCCTCGTTGTAGAGCTGGTCGTAGGTCCGGCCGCCGGCTCCACGATGCGACCGCAGTCCGCCGCGACGGCCCGACGAGATGTCGTCGGTCGACGAGCGGCTCGACTCTTCTGCCTCACCAGCACGCGCCCGTTCCTTGTTGACCGTGCGGGCCGCGATCTCCTCGGCGGTGCCCTCGTCCTCGCCCCGCTCGCGCAGACCCTTCTTGATGTGTTCGTACTGTCGTTCCCGCTTGTCGCTCCACGCACGCTGCGGCATGGTGATCTCCTTTCGACCGTGGACGATCGACGCCTCCAACGTTCCCGACCCCGACGACCCGCATACCGCCAGACCAGGCGTCCGGCACCGTCAGCGATCACCCCAGCGAGCCAGCAGCCACCTGGGATACGAGGCGGACTCGCCGCTGTCGTGGAGCACCGCACCCCACGGCTCGAAGGCAGTGCGCATGGCCTTACCCGGGCGAGCAGTCGGGAGGGCGACCGTCCACCACTGCTCGTCGTCGATCTCGAGCCGGCAGATCTCGACACCGGACACCCGCCACAGTCGCTTGTGCACGTCGATCCAGTCGCCGAGCAGCGGATGATCGACATCGCGCGAACGGAGGCGACGTTTGATCCAGCTCTCGGCGCAGCCGGCCACTCCGGCGATCTCGCATGCCTCACGGCGGCCGATGCGGGTCTTCCACTCGAGCGGTCCGGTGGCGTCGCGCCGCTTCAGCGACGACGTCGGAGCCAATGACGCCAGGTGGTACACATCGGTGCGCCGCCGGCTCGGCCCGCGGGGCGGCAGCTCGTCGTCGACGTCGCCGGGCACGAACCAGCGAACCTCGGCCGTCGCCAGCCGTGGCCTCCTCATGGCGGTCCGATGTGCCCCGGACCAGGTGGTCGGCAAACGCGTGTGACAGCCGAACTCTGACGCCTGCGCGGCGGTTTCCCCGCGGAGCGGTCACAGTTCGCTCGTCCTCTCGAGGACGGAGGCGATGGATAGCCTCGGCATCCGTCGCCAGCAGTCAGTTGAGCTCGTCGGAACGCGCCGTGGACGGGCGCGCGGCGCGGGCTCGTTCGCCGCGTCGCGCGCACAGTCGATGGGAACCGGACACCGGACGCGAGTCGCCGCTCGCCGTGTTGGCGCGCCAGGACGCGACCCGCGTCGGGGAACTCGTGCCGATCCGCTATGGGCGGATGGCGGCATCACCGTTCGCCTTCTTCCGCGGCGCGGCCGCGGTCATGGCCGCCGACCTCCACGCCCACCCCACCACCGGTCTCACGGTGCAACTGTGCGGGGATGCCCACCTCCTGAACTTCGGAGTGTTCGCGGCGCCCGATCGGCGCCTCGTGTTCAGCATCAACGACTTCGACGAGACGATCCCCGGACCGTTCGAGTTGGACGTCAAACGTCTCGTGACGAGCTTCGCCGTCGCCGGGCGAGCGCGGTCGTTCGGCCCGGTCGAACAGCGCTCGATCGTCCTCGCCGTCGCCCGCACCTACCGGGAGGCGATGCACACCTTCGCCCGGATGAGCGTCATGGACGTGTGGTACGCCCGGCTCGACATCGCGGAGGCCGTGCGTCAGTTCAGCGCCGAAGCCGGTCCTCAGGAGCGGGCGCTGTTCCGCCGAACGGTGCACAAAGCAACCGCCAAGGACCACCTCAAGGCGACCGCGAAGTTGACCCGGATCGTCGACGGACGGATCCAGTTCGTCAACGACCCGCCGGTCCTCATCCGGGTCCACGACCTGGTCGACCCACGCGCCGCAGACCACCTCGTCACCCACGCCGGACGATTGCTGGGGTCCTACACCGTGACCTTGTCGCCCGAGCGGCGCGTCCTCGTCGACCGGTTCCGATGTGTCGATGTCGCCCGCAAGGTCGTCGGAGTCGGCAGCGTCGGAACCCGCTGCTGGATCGCGCTGCTCCTCGGGCGCGACCACGGCGACCCGCTGATCCTGCAGTACAAGGAAGCCGAGCAGTCGGTGCTCGAACCGCTCGTCGGAGCCAGCCCCTACGACCATCACGGCCGCCGCGTCGTGGAGGGCCAACGCCTCATGCAGGCCGCCAGCGACGTCCTGCTCGGATGGCAGCGCAGTGAGGGGCTCGACGGTGCCGAACGCGACTACTACGTCCGTCAACTCTGGGACAAGAAGGGCTCGGCCGACGTCTTACGCATGTCGTCCCGAGCGTGCGAGATGTACGGGCGGATGTGTGCGTGGACACTCGCCCGGGCCCATGCCCGTTCCGGGGACGCCGTGGCGATCGCCGCCTACCTCGGTGCATCCGACCGCTTCGACCTGGCGATGGTCGCCTTCGCCGACGTCTACGCCGATCAGAACGAACGAGACCACGCCGAACTGCTCCACGCCATCGACAACGGCAGCATCGAGGCCGTCCCTGACGTCTGACGGTTCACATCTCACCGTGGCGAACCGGACCGGCTGGTTCGTAGGTGCCGAGGACGATCCCAAGATCGGTAACGGAGAGGTCGACGGGGCGCATCGTCGCCGGGAGGATGCCGTCGTTGAAGAGGCGACGACCGGAGCCGAGTAGCAGCGGGAACGTCATCAGGCGGAAGCGGTCGACGAGCTCGTGCGACAACAGCGTCTCGAGCAACCTGCCGCTTCCCCAGACCTGCAGCTCGTCGCCCGGTTCGTCCTTCAGCGCCTGAACCGCCGCGACGACGTCGCCGGTCACGAGGCGCGCGGTGTCGGGGTGCTCGCCGCGCCACGTGGCCTCGGCCTCGCTGAGCGAGGTGGACACGACGTACTTGGGCCGCGAGTTGATCGCCGTGGCGATGCTGTTGGCAGGGTCGGTCTGATCGGGCCAGTGGCCGCGGAAGATGTCGAACGTTCGGCGACCGAACAGGAAGGCGCTGGCGTGGCTGTTGAGCTCGGTGACGAACTCGCCGACGGCCGGATCCGGGAACGGGGCCTGCCAGCCGCCGTGGGTGAAGGAGTCGCTGGGATCTTCTTCAGGTCCGCCGGGGGCCTGCATCACGCCGTCGAGGGTCAAGAACGTCTGAACGGTGAGCTTCATGTCAATGCAGACGGAGCGGCGCACTCGATCTGAGCGGCTCTCACGTCGAACGCCTTCCTGGGGCGGCGCCGATTCAGCGAGTTCCCGACGCGTGATGTCTGATGCCTACGGAACGCCGGCGCGGCGCATCACAACGTCGAGCGCCGGCCACGGCGGGCCTGCGTGGAGAACGCTGAGCAGCTCTCGCGCTGCTCGTTCGCCGTTCGGGAGTTGGTCGCCCGGCTCGAATCGCCACGCTGCCACCATGGCAAGAACGAGGCCCCGGCACTCACGGAGCAGTTGTTGATCAGCGCTCGAGTAGCGCTCGCTGACCTGTTCGGGCACGTGGGCGAGGTCGAACTCGACCGGTCCTCGGCAACACGTCTCGAGGTCGATGAACCGCAGCCCGTTGCTCGTGCGCAGCACATTGCCGGGATGCGGCTCCCCGTGCAGCAGCTGCTCGACGGTGCCGCGATCGATGATCACTCCTCTGAGGTTTCGCAGTATGGAACTGAGGAGCTTCCGGTTGACGTCGCCAAGCAAAGGATCGTCGCAGCTCGCCACCAGCTGTTCAGCCGCCGCGACACGGTCCGTGAAGTGCGGACACGCGACATCGAGGGTCCGCATGCCGGCGTGCAACCGCTCGAGCGCTCGTGCGTAGTCGGCTGGTGAGACGTCGCCAGACGTCGCGGATTCGTAGTAGGTCCACAGCGTGATCACGAAGCCGTCACGCTGGTAGGCGCGCGGCGCCACTCGAGGCTCGAGGGCAGCCACCGGGCTCTCGACTTCGGCGAGCTGTTGAGCAAGCTCGACTTCGAGCCGTGCAACTTCACGCCCTGCATGTGCGACTCGGGCAACGACGTCGCACGGGAGCAGGCGCACCGCAAGTCTGTTCGAGTTGTGAAGAACGATGGCGTCGCCGACTGCCAGGTCAAGCGCTGAAGCGGTCGACATGGCCGCAGCCACCGCGCGCCGAACATCCGATGCGTCGATCTTCACTCACCTCGCTGCTGTACGTCCGCCGTCACGCCGATCGCGTCGAACTGTCGCGCAGGAGCTTGCGCAACGCTGACGGAGCCTGGCCGAAGTGGGTGACCACGGTCCGGGTCATGTGGCTGTGGTCGGCGAAGCCGGCGGCCTCGGCGACACTCGCCAGGTTCTCGTCGCCTTCCGCGATCCGGTCGAGGGCGTGGTGGATACGCAGCCGCAACCGGTAGTGCGGAAGGGTCATCGCAGTGATCTCGCGGAACACGCGGGACAGGTGGAACGGCGATGACCCGACGGCGCGCGCCAGCTCAACCAGGCGCATGCGGTGGTCCGCGGTGTGGAGCAGCTCGCACGTCTCGCGCACGAGGCGTCGGCGCGCGACCTCGGTCGAGCGGCGCGAGTACCCGCGCCCAGCGAGGCCGCCGTCGGCCACCCCTGCGTGGAGCAGCTCGACGATCGCCGACTGCACGGCGAGGTCGTCCTCGCCGTCATCGATCGCCCGCAACAAGAGTCGGTGGGCGAGGTCGACGGACGGCGCCACCCGCAGCGGCCCGCTCGCCTCGGCGAGCGCGGGGACGACGTCGAGCGCGGCCGGATCGATCTCGATCATGGTGAGCTCGTCGGACCCCTCCTGGAACATGCACACGGCGACCTCCTCGCCGGGGCGGCGGAAGAATCCGGTGTTGACGTCGACGACCTGCTCCACGTCGCTCGCCCGCCGGCCGTATGCCCCGCGCTTGGCCAGCGTGATCCCCCACGCGTTCGTGGGGCGGCTAGGGGCCGACCACGGGAACGGCTCGTATTGCCCGTGGTACGCGTGGACACACAAGCCGTCACACGACCAGAGCACCACTCCGACCTCGTGGCCGGGGAGGTGATCCGGATCGAGCCCGGGGGGCCACCGCATCCCCCGTATGGTCGCAGCGGCACGCCGGCGAGGGAGAACGGTTTCGGCAAGTGAGCAAATTCGTTCAAACAGCAGCAGCGGGGCGACCTGGTCGCCCCGCCTTCACTGAGTCGTTACGACTGGCTCACCCACCACGAGGTTCGTCGGCTCGAAGGTTCCCTCCGACGTTGTGTCCCACACGGCCGGCAGCACCTTGAACTCCGTCGTCCAGAGGTACCAGGACGAGCTGGCGCACTCAGTCATCGGGTTGAGGCAGCCCGGCCACTGCTCGGCACCGATGACGATCCGGCCGTCACCGTCGACGTCCTCCCATTCGTTGACGTTCTGGAACGCCATGAAGTTCGCCAGATCCGTGTCGACCGGGCCGGCGACGTTCTGCGTGCGCCAGAAGCCCGACCGCGGGTACTGCACGAGCGGCATCATCGCCCAGTCGTCGGACATCACGTCGAGGCCTTCGTGGATCAGCTCGGCTCGCGCCGCCTCGTCGATCGTCACGTCGGCTTCCTCGAACGCAGCGGATGCCTCCTCATTGCACCACCCGGTGATGTTCCCGCCCTGGAAGTCGTGCTCTTCCGAGGGCACCTGGGCGCAGGTGAAGCCAGCGGTGAGGAACTGCGGGTCCGGCGCGACGGTGGAGATGTACATCGCCAGGTCGTAGTCGAGACCGGGCAGCCGCTGCTGGAAGACCTCTTCGGCCGAGCCGTTGGCCGGCACGACATTGAAGCCAGCCTGGGCGAGCAGCGGGATGAGGAACGCCTGGGTGTTCTCACGGCGCAGATTGCCGGCGTTGATCATCCAGCGAAGCTCAGGCACCTGCCCGTCCTTCTCCCACATCCCCTGACCGTTCTTCGTCCAGCCATCACCCTCGAGCAGCGTCGCCGCGCCCTCCGGGTCGTACCCGTTGTCGGCCCACGAGTCGAAGCAGTACGTACCGGGCACGATCGGCCCGCAGTTGTTCAGCTCCAGGGGGACACCCGCGGCCTCGTAGATCGGCGCATAGATCTGCTGCAGGACGGCCTCGCGGTCGATCGACATGGCGAACGCCTGACGGAAGATCGGATCGGCGAACGGGCCTTCGTGGGACTGGAAGTAGAAGCCCTCGAAGTCCGTACCGAGCACGATGCCAGGCTCGATGCTCTGCTCCCCCTCGAACGACGCCGCCAGGGTGTCGGTGAACTGCGGGTAGATGAAGTCCACGTCACCCGAGAGCAGCGCGGCGATCTCGGTCTCCTGGTCCTCGTAGGGCGACATCACGATCTCATCCGCAAGCGGTTTGTCGTCGCCCCAGTAGCTCTCGTTGGCGACAAGGATCAGCTGACTATCACCCCATGACTCGATCTTGTACGGCCGGCCGGAGATCGACAGCTCCGTCCCGAACTCGGTGGAGATGTCGTTGCAGTCGGCGACCGCAGCCTTCTTGATGATCGAACCGACCGGCCCGCTGAAGAGCTGCTTGTAGGGGGCGTAGACCTCGCTCAGGCTGACGACCACCTGCTTGTCGCTCTCGCCGGGCTCGACCGAGATGATCTTGTCCGGCCCGCCCGTGACGATCGAGCCGGGCGTGTTCAGCGCTGCTTGCCACGTGCACTCGAAATCCTCCCAGGTGATCGGCGACCCGTCCTCCCACACCGCATCGGGATTGATGTCGATCGTGATCGTCATCGCCGCCTCGCCGGACGGCGTCCCACCGGTTTCGCCGCTTGTCGTCGGCGCAACGCTGCCCGGCGGAGTCGTCCCCGGCTCGCTGGCCGGCGGTGTCGTAGCTGGCTCTGTGCCAGGGGCGGTAGCTGGCGCCGTTGTGTCCGCCGCCCCTCCGCTGTCGTCGTCGTCACCGCAGGCGGCAGCGACGGCTACGAGCGACAGACCGGCAGTGAACGCAAAGACCCGCTTCGTGCGCCTCATGTTGCTCACGTCAAGTCCTCCTCATCGGATGAATGGGAGGGAGTCGAACCGCATCGGGGCGCGCGCAGTCCGCAAAGCCCGCTCGGCGCGTTCCCCGCTGCATCCCCATCGTCCTCCCCGACTCAATGGGGCGTCTCGAACATATCCAGTTCCCGCATCGCCGCGCCATGGAACGCGCGAAGTGAGCAAGTTCGTTCAAGCTCCGCCTGCTCTCAGCGGGGAGCGAAAGTGGCACCCACGAAGGGGCCCGGCCACTCAATAATCCGGGACCGAACCCCGTCTCACACCATGTATAACGGCCCGTCAAGCGACGGGATAATCACGCCCGCCCCCACGGCACGCCTAGGAGCGACGGGTCGTCTGGCGGCCGTCGGTCGTCGACCACCGGTCGATCACGAGTTGCCCGCTGTCGGCCGAGATGACCGTGAGCGCGTCGATGTCGATCGTGAACAGGTCCCAGTCCTCGGGCGGCTCGAAGCCACGTTCGGACTTCAACCAGGCGCGAAACGCTGACAGCTCGCCGAGATCGGTGGTCAGAGTGGCGCTTCCGTTGACCTTGGCGTCAGCAGCGCCGACGTCGGCGGCGCCGTCGCGCCGCTGCCGCGAGTCCCACGGGATGCTGTGCAGCGCGAGCCGTGAATCGCGGCGCAAGTCCTGACCTTTCCGCGCCCGCGGCATCGACCAGATCCGGAGCTGGCCGTTGTGGAAGTACGGATCGACACCGCTCAACCGCGGCGAGCCATCGTGGCGGATGGTCCCCAGCACCGCATTGGTTGTTGACGTCAGGATTGCCCGGACCCGGTCGGCAAGGTCAGGTTCGACGTTCTCTACCTCAGCAAAGCTGGCCATCGGCTCAGTCTGCTCGGCCACCGTTGACGCGTCGACACCGGATGCCTCGTGGGCGTCGTCGCTTGCCAGTTACGTCACCGTGTGGTTACATGTCGCCATCGGGTTACGCGTTGGAGGGAACCATGGCAACCGAGATCGGACCTCTGGCGGTGAGACGGAGCATCTGGATCAACGCGCCACCGGCTCGGGTGTGGGAGGAGTTCGAGGACCTCGACCGGATGCGTCGCTGGTTCGGAACCGGCCACAGACTCGTGCGCTACGAGGCCAAGGTCGGAGTGATCGTCGAGACCGATGCCGGCGAGTCCGACGGAGAGTCGCTGCGCTTTGTGGGACGGGTCCTCGTCGTCGATCCGCCCCACGAGCTGACCTTCGAGCAGGACTGGGTTGGTCATGGCTGGACGGCGCCACCACTGATCACGATCCGGCTCACGCCGCTCGACAACGGCACCCTCGTCGAGCTGTTTCACCACGGCTTCGACGCGCTGGGCGCAGACGCCGCCGACAACCACCGCGGCTTCGAGGGCGGTTGGACGATGAGGCAACTTGAAGCGCTCCACGAGCTCATCGCCGCCTGATCAGGTCTTCGGCGCGATCGCCGACCCGACACGTCGAGCGATCCTGGACCTGCTCCGCGAGCAGTCGACCCTCACCGCCGGCCAGATCGCGGCCCGTTTCGCAACGATCAGCCGCCCCGCAGTCTCCAAGCACCTGCGCGTGCTGCGCGAGGCGAACCTCGTCCACGCCCACGAGCACGGACGCGAGAATCACTACACGCTCGACGCGGAGCCGCTCGGTCTGATCCAACGCGACTGGCTGAACCAATTCGCGCCTCACTGGGAGCAGAGCCTCGAACGACTCAGACACCAAGCCGAAGCACCCCGTCGACGTCTGCGCGACGAGCCCGAATAGATCGGTCGGTCGTCGGAGAGTCGGCACGGCTTGCGGTGCGATCATCGACCGGCCAACCTGAGCAGGTGAGCCCGGCTGACGCGCAGAACGTGCTGAAGACGGTGTGCGCGGAGCACCAGCGGACGGCTCGTCAAGTCGAGACCTTGGAGGGCGTCGTCGCGTCCATCGTCGAGGCAGCCGAACTGACCTCCACAGATGACGAGCATGACCCGGAAGGTGCGACCATCGCGTACGAACGGGCCCAAGCGATCGCACTCCTGCGACAAGCCCGCGAGGACCTCGACGCACTCGTCGTCACGCGCAGGCAGTTGGAATCCACTCAAGTAGTGGTGTGCTCGGTCTGCGGTCGCACCATCGACCTGGAGCGGGTCGCAACGCTTCCCACGACCAGTCGCTGCATCCGATGCGCATCCTGAACCGGCAGTAGGCCCTTCCTCGCCAGCCGTCAGCGACCGGGGGCCGTGTGCAGGAATGGTTCGGTGAAGTCGAAGTACTCGGCGTCTTTCATCATCGCCATGAAGTCCTCGAAGCGCTCCGCCACCTCGGGAGGTGGAGCTTGCTTCTCGCCGGCGCGGGCGTCCTGCTCGCTCGTGAAGTAGTTGACCTCGACGAAGCCGTCCGGCGCAGTCCACACGCGGACACCGCCGATCAAGTCGGGACGGAATTGCGCGGCGAGGTTCTCGAACTCGCGATCTGCTGTCTCGACGCGCTGGCGGTCGACGCCGGAGACCTTCATCGCTTGCACGAACCCGGCGGCATCCGACCCGCCAACGAGGTGCGTGGTCACGTCCCCGGTTTCGGCGAACTCGATCGCGCCGTCGAAGCTCTCCTCGAACGCCTCGTACCACTCCTGCTGCTCGCGTCGCAGCAGCAATTCGTTACCCGCCTCCTCCGACTCCCATCGCACCAACAACAGAAACCGCCTGTCGTCAGTGACGCCCCCGGTGGCACCGAGGTAGCCGGGCGTGTCACCGAACTCACCGGTCCAATGGGCAAGTTGACGACCGGCCTCGCCGGGATCAGCAACCTTGCCTTCGAGCACCCATACGAACACGACGTACCTCCTGACGGACAGTCTGAGCACCACACCAGTACCCCTCGACACTGCGCAGGGCAACATCTGATGCGATGACGAGGCCGAGCGTCGGCACTCGGAGTGACTGCTGACGAGGACGGACGACGTGACGGCCAGCGCCACCCATCTGGGCGCGGATCGAGGGCGGCGCATTCGAGCGGCGATGTGTATGGTCAGCGCCGCCGGTGCTGGACGCGAAGCCGATCCGCGAGTGAGCGCATCACCTCGATGGCGAACGTCGGGGTCTCGTGGACGAGGAACAGGAAGGTCGATCGATCGATCACCGCGACACGCGTCGGTTCCACGGCGACTGCCGTGAGACTTCGAGGCGCGTCCGAGACGATCGCCATCTCACCAAACGTGCCGCTCGGAGGTACGGTGGCCACGACCTCGGCGCCGTATCGCAGCTCGACTTTGCCGCTCACGACACCGAACATCTCCGAGCCCATGTCACCCTCCCGGAAGATCTCGTCACCGACGGCGAAGTCGCGATGGTCCGACGCGTTGACGAAGACCCCCCGGACGGGCATAGCCAGAGTGTGGCAGACAACTCCTCCGTTCGCGCTGTTTCCGTCATCGTTGCTTTAGCGCCTCCGACCGCCGCCCGGCTCGCGGTTCTTGCGACGGACGTTGTGGAGCTGGGCGACGAGGAGCTCGATGCGCTCGGTGTCGCGGCCCGGGCGCAGCCGGTCGCTGCGCCCGAGCGTGGTCAATCCGTGCAGCCCAGCCCATAGCACCTCGGTGAGGGTGTCGACGTCCCGCTCGCCGGCGACGTTGGCGACTGCCTCGCGCAGTTCAGCGAACCCTGCCTTCAGCTGGATGGGGGTGTCCTCGGAGCCGAATCGCAGTCGTGTGGCACGCGTGAACATCGCCTCGTACAGCACGGCGTTCTCGGCGGCGAATCTGCTGTAGGCGTGGGCGACCCCGCTCAAGGCCACCTCCCGGTCTCCGGCGCTGACTCGTGCCGTGCGCAGGAGTTCGGCGA
>CAWHWT010000009.1:0-1444930 GCA_963833145.1 uncultured Acidimicrobiia bacterium
AGTTCGAGATCCCGGGTTCCGACACGCAGAAGGCGACCGACCTGATCGAGTCCGAGTTCGCCGAGGAGCAGGGCGGCGTGCTCAACCTCGTCTTCGCGGCCCCCGAGGGCGAGCGGCTCGACACGCCCGACCGCGAAGCCGCGATCGAGGACGCCATCGCGACGCTGAAGACGGACGAGTTCGCGCCGTCGGACGACGAGGCCGGGATCACCGAGGTGGGCGACCCGTTCGACGAGAACACGTTTTCGGAGGACGGCCGGATCGCGTATGCCGAAGCCCAGTTCGACCGGGTCATCTTCGACACCGACCGCGAAGCTGTCGTCGCCGTCCAGGACGCCGTGCGCGAGGCGGTCGAGCCGGCCGGCGTCACCGTCGAGTACAACGGCGACGCCGAGTTCCCGCCGGTCGAGCAGGGGCACGTCCGAGCTGCTCGGCCTGCTCGCCGCGATCCTCGTCCTGCTGGTCGTCTTCCGCACGTTCGTGGCGATGTTCATCCCGATCGTGCTCGCGATCGTCGCCCTGATGACGGCATTCCTGCTCCTGTTCATCCTCGCCGGGCTGACCGACATCAACACGATCACGCCGATCCTCGTCTCGATGATCGGGCTCGGCGTCGGGATCGACTACTCGCTGTTCATCGTCACGCGCTTCCGGCAGCTGCTCCACGAGGGGCTCTCCCCGCCCGACGCCGCCGCCGAGGCGGGCGCGTCCGCCGGCCGGGCCGTGCTGTTCGCCGGTCTGACCGTGGCGATCTCGGTCGCCGGCCTTGCCTTCTTCGGGCTCGACTTCGTGACCAAGCTCGGGATCGGCAGCTCGCTCGGCGTCCTGACGACGGTCTTGATCGCGAACTCGCTCCTGATCGCCGTCCTGCGACTGCTCGGCCACAAGATCGACCGCCTCAAGGTTCCGTTCCTGCGGCCGCTCGACGACTCCGAGGCCGCCCGCGACAAGACGCTCGTCGCACGCTGGGGTCGCTTCGTGACGGCGAACGCGAAGATCGTGTTCCCCGTCGTTCTGCTCGGGCTGATCGCAGTCGCGGCCACCTCGGGGCTCGTCCGTCTCGGCGCCGCTGACCAGGGGACGCAGCCGACCGCTCAGACGAGCCGGAGGGCCTACGACTTGCTCGCGGACGGGTTCGGGCCGGGCTTCAACGGGCCGATCCCGATCGTCGTCGACGTCAACGGCGACGCGGATGCGCCGGGAAGGATCTTCGACGGCATCGAAGGCCTGGACGGCGTCGCGTCCGTCGGCGAGCCGAACCTCAACGACGAGGAGACCGTCGCGATCGTCTTCGTCACACCGACCTCCGCGCCGCAGGACGAGGCGACGGCCGACCTCGTCGAGCGTCTCCGCGGCGAGGTCGTGCCGGCTGCCGTCGCCGACGGCGACGCGGTCGCCTATGTCTCGGGCCAGACCGCCGCGTTCAAGGACATCGGCGACCGGATCATGGAGCGGCTGCCGCTGTTTCTGCTGTTCGTGATCGGCGTCACGTTCTTCGTCCTCGCGATGGCCTTCAGGTCGATCGTCGTCTCGCTGACGGCGGCGGTCACGACCATCCTGTCCGCCTTCGTCGGCTTCGGCGTCCTGACGCTGGTCGTCCAGGAAGGCCACCTGCTCGGCCTGACAGGCCTCGACAGGACCGGGCCGATCGAGACGTTCGTCCCTCCGATCACCTTTGCGATCCTGTTCGGATTGTCGATGGACTACATGGTCTTCCTGATGAGCAGGATCCGGGAGGAGCACGTTCACGGCCTGAAGACGCGCGCCGCGGTCGAGCACGGAATCTCGGCGATCGGACGTGTGATCGTGGCCGCGGCCGTGATCATGGGCACGGTCTTCGCGGCCTTCATCCTCAGCGCCGACCGGATCCCGAAGGAGTTCGGGCTGCTGCTTGCGGTCGCGATCCTGACCGATGCCCTGATCGTTCGGATGACCCTGGTTCCCGCCTTCTTCACGCTCCTGGGCGAAAAGACCTGGTACATCCCGGGCTGGCTGGACCGGATCCTGCCGAACATCACGATCGAGGCGCCGCACGACGGCGGCGCGGAGCATCCTGTCGGGGCGAAGCCGGCCGAAGGGCCAGCCTAGGCAAAACAGGGCGGCGGAGCACTCGCTCCGCCGCCCTACATCTCCATCATCAGGGGTCTCGTGATCGAGGCTTGAATCTCCACATCGCTCGCGGGATGCTTGGGGCGTGAGGCGGATCGCCATCACTCTTCTAGGGGTTGCGGTGCTGACGCTCGCAGGACCAGCGGCGGCGAACCGGCTGCTCGGACTCGCCCAGCTCGCCGGCGGACAGGGATGTATCGCCCAGCCCGACGAAGACGCCGAGGCTGTGAGCGGCTGTGGACGCGGCAGGGGTTTGATCGACCCCTCCTCGGTCGCGCTCTCGCCCGACGGCAAGAGCGCGTACGTGACCGGATCCGGGAGCAGCGCCGTGGCGGCATTCGCGCGCGACCAGGCGACCGGACGGCTCACGCAGCGGAATTGCGTCTCCGCGAACGCGACGAGCGGCGTCGACGGAACCAAAGGGGCATGCGCCGACGGCAACGCGCTGAGCGGAGCCACTGACGTCGAGATCAGCCCCGATGGGAAGTTCGTGTACGCGGCTTCCTACGACGCAGGAGGCGTTGCCATCCTCGAGCGGAACGAGACGACCGGCGCGCTGCGGCAGGTCGGCTGCGTGCGTCCCGTCAGGACGTGCACCAGCGCACGCGCCCTGAGCGGCGCGTCGGCGGTCGCCATCAGCCCGGACGGTCAGAACGCCTATGTCGCCGCCTATGACTCGAACGCCGTCGTCATGTTCGAGCGCGACGTGACCACGGGGCTGCTGAAGCAGCTCGGCTGCATCAGTGACGACGGTCACGACCGGCTCTGTTCCACGGGCAACGCACTCCGAGGAGCAGCCGCCGTCGTCGTCTCGGCCGACGGGCGGCACGTCTACGTCGGCGCCGCCGTGAGTGGGGCGGTGCTCACGTTCGTCCGCGACGTCGAGACGGGGCTGCTCAGGCAGCGAGGCTGCATCCTGCAGGACGCCCCGCCACGAGGGTCGTGCACGTCTGGCAAGGGTCTGGGAGGCCCGATCGCGCTCACGCTGTCGCCGGACGACAGGACGCTCTTCGCCGCGTCGTACTCGTCTGACTCGATCGCGGTTCTCGCGCGCGACGCCGCCACGGGCAACCTGCGCTGGATCGGCTGCCAGAGCGAGGTGTTCGAAGACGACGAAAGCGACGGCTGTGGCCACGGCGGCCCGCTGACGAGCCCGACGGGCATCGCCGTGAACCGGGCCGGCGATCGGCTGTACGTGTCCGTGGAGAGCGGCCTGACCGTCTTCGACCGCGACCGGACGAAGGGCACGCTGTCGGTCGCCGGTTGTCTGACCTATGCCGGCTACTACGACGACGAGGTGACGAAGCGCTGCCAGCTCGCGACGGGCATCGCCGACGCATCTTCCGTGGCGCTGAGCGCGGACGGGCGGAACATCTACGTCACCGCGTGGGGCAGCGATGCCGTCGCCGTGCTTGCGCCCGGTCCCACGATGTCAGCGCTGCGCTCTTCTCGAGCCACGGGCTCCTGTCCGTTCGTGTCAGCTGTCCGGCGCTGCACTCTGGCGACTGCGCCGGTCGCATGACCTTCACCCCGGCCTCGCCGCTGCGTCGCCTCGCGCACAAACCCTTCGGTGACAATTAACGTAAACCCCATCTTCTCCGTTCCGGTAATAGCAACCCCGAGATCGTACCCTAAGAGCTCCTTCAGGTCATGGTCGTGTACTCCTCCCACGACGAGGGCGCGGATACCGAGTTCCCGCGCCCGAGGAAATACATCCTTCTGTATTAGAGAGCCGCCGATGACGATGTGGTCTTTATGCTCGGGGCGCAGAGCATCCGCCGTGAGGACCTCCTCCGGACCATTCACCGCTAACGTGATGGCGCCGTGCGTTTCCCCTCCAACGCCGAAAATACCTTGGAGGAAGGCGAAACGCGACTCAACGGTAACGCCTTGGCAAGGAGTGATCTCGACAACAGTTCCAGTAAGATAGGCGCTCAGGCGGATGAGTTCAGGCGGTTCGCGGAGAAACACTTGGCCGGTAATCTGCGAGACACTTTCAACCTGACCATGAATCGGCGCGCGCACCTGTGTTTTGAACCACTTAAGAAAAGGCTTGTTCTCAGCGAGGGGTTCGTCCTTGTTGATGAGCTCGCCCTGGTGCTTCAGCAGATACGCAGCAATTTCACCGGGAGGAATACTGAGTTTATTCGCAATATTGACAGGATAGACCTTTCCTGGCAGGGCAGTGCGGGCCACCTCGGTCGCGGCGGTAACGTGCGCGCCGATAGTGACGGTCACTTCGCCAGGAATGGGCAGTATCCGTTGTTTGCGAACGACAGTGTCTGGGGCAACTCGGAGGCCGGGAGTATAGGCGTGGGCCATGTCTTTAGCCCTCCTCCACTGATGATAGGCAAACCGAAACGGAGAAACGGAGAAACGGAGAAACGGAGAAAGAGCTTTTCCCTCTCCGATTCCCCGATTCTCCGATTCTCCGATTCTGAGTGCTCATAATGGATACAACTCCACTGCCCTTGCCCAATCCTGCAACTGTCGCACTCGCAACGCCTCATCCTGAGCGATCGTAATCGGCCGCCCGCGAGCATCGAGTAGCAGGCCAACAACCCCGCCTTTCACTTTCACTGTGACTTTTTTCCCTATTCCCGCACCGAGGTCAAATCCCTTACTAGGAGTGCACTCAGCTACCGCTTCCTGGTCAGTGGCAAGTGGGATAAGGAGGAGATCTCCGACGGCAATCGTACCTTCTTGCACTCGTTCATCCGGGAGGAGCAAACGGTAAGAAAAGCAGGGGGCGCCATCTTTTCCAGTTCCCTTGGGCGCAACACAGGTCCCCAGCGGCACAAGGCAGTCTTTCAGAAAGACTTCTGTTGCGGCTTGTTCGTGTACGGTGGACAATACTCCCAAGTGCGGCATCATGAAAATGCTATCGACCGCGAGCTGGGTCACGCCCAGAGGTTCGTAAGCGTCGATCATCATCAGCATGGACTGCACCCGACGAGGGGCGTGTGAGAGGATCCCGCCACTGCCGATAATCAAGTCGAGAGCGAACAGGTCGATGAGACTTTGTCCCGAGGCGGCTTGGTTGAAGACATCTGAGACGGACCGTTCTTGTTGAACGCCTTTCAGGCCAACGGCAAGTTGCGTGTGCTGCGCAAAGCGAGACGCAGCGCTTCACGAGCAATCGCTTGCTCGACTTGCAGATCGTTCACTGTTTGGGGAATCGTGGTGGGGCGAATCATTTTATTTTTAATTTGATTCCGTAGCGCCTGTTCGTCAAAGGCGAATGGCAACCAGCGGCGAATGTTGTCGAGCCCGGCTTCAGCCACGACATTCGCGACGCTGTAGCTCATCCCCAAATTCGCACTGACCGTGCGATTGAAAATTTCCTGAAACACCGAGAACACATCGGTCGTGGCCCCCCCGATGTCCACGCCAATGACATTGATCCCTTCCCGGCGCGCAACGGTTTCGATGATCATGCCCACCGCCGCCGGTGTGGGGATGATCGGCGCTCCAGTCCACGACATCAGCTTTTTATACCCTGGCGCCTGGGCCATGACATGTTCAAGAAAAAGATCGTGAATCTTATGACGGGCGGGAGCTAAATTCTCTTGTTCAAGCACCGGACGGATATTGTCGGTCATCGACAACGCGGTTTTCTCGCCAAGAATACCTTGCACCTGCGAACGCGCGTCTTTGTTACCCGCATAGATAATGGGAAGTTGATAGCTAGAACCGAGGCGAGGGCGCGGATCCGCAGCCGCGATGTACTCAGCAATCTCGACCACATGCGGAATCGTGCCGCCGTCCGTGCCACCGGCAAGCAGCATCATATCTGGCCGGAGGTGGCGAATCCGTTCGATCTTTTCATAGCTGGGACGGCCATCGTTTGACGCGAGCGCGTCCATGATGATCGCCCCAGCGCCGAGCGCGCACCGTTGCGCGCTTTCCACGCTCATGGATTTCACCACACCGGCAACCATGACTTGCAATCCACCGCCTGCGCTACTGGTGGAGATATAGATATCCACACCTGTGTCGCCGTTGGCGGGCGTAATGATGTGTTCGCCGTCAAGAATCTTGCGCCCGGACAGTTCTTCAACCTCTTGAATAGCATTCAGTACACCGCGGGTGACATCCTCAAACGGAGCTTCGACCGTCGTTGGGGCCTCTCCGCGATGAGTTTGCCGATACTCATCGCCTAGTTGCTGAATGAGAATCGCTTTCGTCGTGGTGCTGCCACAGTCGGTAGCGAGAATGACGCGGAGGTCCTGAGGGTTCATGCTTCCGCAAGAATAAAGAGTTGGTCGCTTTCTGACGAGAATACGAGTCCCAACCTCAGCCATATGTTCTGAAAGCTCTATCCACCGTTCCTCGTCGTGAGGGAGAGGAACTTTGACCAAATAACTGCCCTCACCATACTCCGGCCATGGAACGAGCTGATATTTTTTTTTGCCCTTCAGGATAGACTTTTTCCAACTCCGCAATGTAATCAGCAAGAGCGCTGCGAGTTTGTTGAGGTAAGGGGTCAGGATGGCTTGCCCTGCGGGCCATGTTGTCCTCCTATAGAAACGCTACAGCAAGATATGGGCTGGCAGGAAACACACCATCGGGGGCGGGGGCGCCACGGGCAGCTTGCAGCCCGTGAGGGTGGTTGCACTGGCGGACAAGCCGCCAGTGGCGCCCGAACAAGAGGTCTGTTTGTCAAATCCATATCTTGTGTGTTTTCCCTATAGCTGATCCTCTTCACTTGCACCGTTCATCGTTAAGGGCAAGGGCTCTCGAATTGGGGAAATCAAGCTGAGGGGTTCATCGCTTCTTGGATGAGCGCAATGAGTCTATCTACACTATCGCGACGCTCAAGCATCACCGCGAGCCGGTCGAGTTCCAGCGGATTACACACGAGATCAAGAAACGGTTTCAATCCGTGTATCACCTGTCCTCCCTGAAAAAACTGAGCGGTCCGAGAGACTCCAGAAACAGCAGCGCCGGAGCCGCCATTCCGCGCTTAACGATAAGCCCGGCAATCTTGCGGAGTAACGCGTCGTCTTGAGCGGAGTATCGTCCTTCAGCTGGCGTGAGCGCAAAGGCATGGGCAAACTCTCGACGCAATCTCTCCCACAGATTCACGGGCTCTATATCGCAGATTTATTGGCCATGAGCAACGTGCGCCTGAGAGTCTATGGCTTTTGACAGACAAGTTCGGTAACGCCTCTTTAGTAGAGACGCCCCGATGAGGCGTCTCTCCCGTACTATAATCCTCACTCTGTTTGCCGAAAGGGGCCATCGCGCAGTTCCAAGAAGGCTCGCAGACCGTTTTCCATGAGCACTTTCATGAGTTTGCGTTTCTCCTCGATTTGTGACGCATCGATAACAAGCGCGTCGTTCGCGCGGTGGAGTTCCATCGCATTTTTGCAACCCATCGGACATCGGGCCCGCCTCGGTCACCACCAGCTACGACTACGACGACGATGGACGGCTGACCTCGATCTCCCGCCCGCTGTACACCGACGCCAACAGCGCGATCGCCCAGACCACAATTTTCACCCGAGGCGACAGCACGCACCCCGACGACGTCACCGCGATCATCAACCCCGACGGCAAGACCTCGACGTTCGCCTACGACAGCCCCACCGGCTACCTGCTCACCCAAGCTGACCCGCTGGGCAACACCACCAGCTACCGCTACGACAGCATCGGTCGCGTCGCGTCGATCGTCGCCCCCAGCGGACACGCCCCCGGCGCCGACCCCGCCGACTGGACCACCACGTTCACCTACAACGCCCGCGGACAGGTGCTGGACACCACCGGGCATCTCGACCCGACGACAATCTTCACCGCCTCCCGCAGCTACGACGCCGACGGCAACCTCAAATCGGTCACCGACGCCAACGGCCATCGCACCGAATACGTCTACGACGCCGCCGACCAGCTCACCCAAGTGATCCGTGCCGACGAGTCGCCGCTGGTCAACGAGTACTGGCCCGACGGCCAGCTCAAGGCGCAGAACGACACGAGCGGCACGCGAACCGCGCTCTACGACCACGACTCGCAAGGCCGGCTCATGTCGGTCACCGACGCGATCAACCGAACAACCACCTTCGCCTACGACGCAGCCGGCAACCTCGCCTCCAAGGCCGACCCCGGCGGGAACTGCCCACCAACCGGCCCCGGCACCGGATGCACCCGCTACAGCCACGACCCGGCCGGGCAACTCACCGCCGTCAACTACAGCGACGGCACCACCCCCAACGTCCAATACAGCTACTGGCCCAGCGGGCAACGGGCCAGCATGATCGACGGCACCGGCACCACCATCCACAACTACGACTCGCTCGGCCGGCTGACCTCCACCACCGACGGTGCCGGCGCCACCGTCACCTACGGCTACGACCTGCGCAACCAGCTCACGACCCTCAACTATCCCGGGCTCGGCGCCGTCACCAGAGGTTGGGACGACGCCGGCCGCATCGACACCATCACCGACTGGGCGGGACGAGTGTTCGACTACACGCACGACCGCAACGGCAACATCACCGCCATCGCGTACCCCGCCGGCTCCGGCAACAGCGACACGTTCACCTACGACCACGCCGGGCGGATGACCAGCAGCCAGTACAAACAGGGCGGCACCACCCTCGCCTCACTCAGCTACGGCCGCGACCCCAACGGCCAGCTCACTTCGATCAGCCCGAGCGGGCTACCCGGCGGCGATCACACCTACGGCTACACCGCTTTGGACCAGCTGTGCTACGACGCCCCATCAGGAAGCGGCAGCTGTGACTCGCCGCCCGTCGGCGGCGTCAACTACAGCTACGACCCCGCCGACAACCTCATCGCCACTCCAACCGCGGCCACCCAACGATTCGACGGCGCCAACCAGCTCTGCTGGACCAGCGTCGCCAACTCGGCCAATAGCTGCGCCACAGCGCCTGTCGACGCGGCCGTTTTCACCCACGACAACCGCGGCAACAGGATCAGCAAGACACCCCCCAGCGGCCCGGCAACCACGTACAGCTACGACCAAGCCAACCGGCTCACCGCCACCAGCGGCGCCGTCACCACCAACAACACCTACAGCGGTGACGGACTCCGCACCGCCACCACCAACGACTCCGGCACGAACACCTTCACGTGGGCCCACGCCGACCCGCTCCCCGTCGCCCTCGACGACGGCACCAACGCCTACGTCTACGGGCCCGACGGGCTCCCCCTTGAACACGTCAACAAGAACACTGGCGCCGCCACCTACCACCACCACGACCAACTCGGCAGCACTCGCCTCCTCACCGACAACGACGGCACCGTCATCGGAACCGCCACCTACGACCCTTACGGCAACGCAACCGACGCCACCGGCGCAGCAACGCCGCTCGGCTACGCCGGCCAATACACCGACAGCACCGGACTCCAGTACCTGCGCGCCCGCCACTACGACCCCGCGACCGGACAATTCCTCACCCGCGACCCCATCGTGTCCTTTACGCGCGAGCCCTACAGCTATGGGCACAACAACCCCACCAACTACGTCGACCCGACCGGGCTGTGCGGATGGACGGACCCCTGGAACTGCGCCGACGACGCTTGGGACGCCACGGGCGGCAAGGCCGCTTCGTTCGTGAATGATCACACGCGAACCGTCGGGGTTTGTGTAAACCAGAGCATCGGCTTCGGTCCGTACGTGAGTCTCCAGGGTTGCGTCGCCGTTGATCGCCACCTGAACGTTGCCGTGAGCGGATCGGGCGACGTCGGAGTCAGCTCGCCAACTGTCAGCGCCAGCGTCGGGCCGATGTTCTCTAGTGCGCGTCATGTTCGTGACCTCGGCGGTCGGTACTCAGGCGCGGGTGTCAGCGTGGGCGAGGGTCTTGCCGCAGGGCTTGATGTCACGCGTGGTAGCGATTGCTCTGGTCGAGCGGTCACGACGTTCTATCCATCGATCGGCGCTGGCTTAAACGGCCTACCCGGCTTCGAAGGCCACGGCCACACAGGTCGCTCAGGAGTATTCGGTACAGGCGGGACGTCTTGCCTACCGAGAACGGAATGTTGATGCAGGAAAACCTCGTTCGACCGGGGTGGGGCTTGCTGTTGGTACGGGCAATCACTCTCGTTACTGCGGCGGCCGGAGTTCTCGTAGGCGTGGGGTTGGTGCGCACAGTGTCGACCGCGCCGCTGGTGCTAGTGGCCGGCATCCCCGTCCTTGTACTTGCAGTCTTGACCGCGTGGAAGATTCGGCAACTCGGCGTTTACCAGTCGCCCGAGGGGATCGTGATCGTGCGTCTCGCCGGCCGTGTAGTAGTTCCGTGGAATCGCGCTGAAGAGGCTCATGTCGAGGTGCGAACTCTTGGGCTTCGCTCCCAGCGAGTTGTGGTGATCACGGAGCACGAAGGACGCACCTATCCGCTTTATCTCTGGAACGAGCGGTCGATACTGATGCTTGGGACCCCAGGTGGGGTACAGAATCTTGCAGCAAAGATCAATGAGGCGATCGAGAACCATCGCGTCGTTTGACGATTCCAATCCACCGGCTCGGCAGCTCGCCGAAGACACGTTCGCAGGAACTAGTCTGCACGTTCATAGCCACGACGCGTCGGCGGCCAGCGAGCGCGATAACCGGTCGATATGCGGGCAACACCGGACCAGTTACGCTCAGCCATAATCCCAGTGACTCACTCGTCGACCGAGAGCACCAGCGAATTGAACAGGGATAACCCACGTTCGACCAGTGGCAGCGTTGGACGGGCCATTTTCGAGCGGTGCCTGCGGCGCCGGGACGCCGCCCTGGCGCTTACCGACAGTTCGGGGCAACCGGCTGTCCCGAGGACGCGTGACGGGAGAGGGCGACAGCAGAAGTCCGGACGGATCGATCTCGAGGGTGCCGCTGGAGTGCGTGCCACGACCACGGTGGATGTCCCGACAACGCGTGCAAGCTACCGGTGGAACTGTCGCCTACCGACCGGAGCCACGGCGTCAACTATGAACCGGGACTGCACATACGCCCGCACGCCCGTGGTCACATCGTGGTCACAAACGCGTGACCACAGGCCGTCACGGAACTTCACGAACCGGACGACTCAGTGCACGGAATCACCCATCTACCTGGACAGATCGGCACCAGACAGCATCAGGCAACACCAGACAGCACAGGCTCGATCGGGTTCGATTCCCGGCGTCGCCTCCAGCGGAGGACGCTCGCGATCTCGAGAGCAGCCTTGGGACTTGACAGGCGATGGAACTTCATGTCAGTGTCTCCGACATGAAGTCAGGGACGTACCACTCGCCACTGCGCGAGGCGCAGGCGGCGGCGACTTCCCATCGCATCCTCGAAGCCGTCGGGGCCGTGCTCGAGCGCGGCGAGGAGCCGACGTACGCGCTCGTCGCCCAGGAGGCGGGCTGCCAGGAGCGCACGGTCTACCGCCACTTCCCGACACGGGAGGAGCTCGCCGCGGCGTTCTGGGACTGGCAGTACTCCATTCTCGGCCCGCGGGACTGGACCATCGGGACGGAAGCGGGACTGCTCGCCCTGATCGACCGCTCCTTCCGCGCCTTCGACGAGCACCCCGAGCTGATCAGGGCGATGCTGCACACCCGCCACGGGCGTGCCGCCCGCCTCACCGAGAACGACGAGCGCCGAGCGATGGCCCAGCGATGTGTCGACGACGCGGTGCCGGGCCTGGATCGCAGACGGCGCCGGCAGGCCGCCGCAGCGGCCCAGCTGCTGTTCTCGGCGGCGGCGTGGGAGGTCCTCCGGGACTACTGGGACATGGACGGCGAGCACGCGGCCGCAACCGCCTCGCTCGCCCTCACCGCGATGCTCGAGGGGCTGCGCCGCTTCTCGACCACCTAGAACTCAACCAACGAAGAGAGGAACCATTCCATGCTGCTCCACCTGTCCTTCGCCGCCCGTGACACCGAGCGGGTGTCGCGAGTCGTCGCCGAGCTCCTCGGTGCGAGCGTCGTCGACTGTCCGTCCCCGCCGTTCCCCGCCGGCTCCAAGTTCGTGTGTGCCTTCGACGACGCCGGCACGATGGTCGAGATCGTCCCGGCGGGCATCGAGTACGTTCCCGGCCCCGGCAACCGCACCGACATGGTCGCCGGCGCCGTCATCGAGCGCACTCCCGTCCACGGCAGCTTCACCACGCCGCTCACCGTCGCCGAGGCACTCGCGATCGCCGAACGGGAGGGCTGGCCGTGCGGTCTCATCGATAACGGCCCCTTCCACGTCGTCAACGTGTGGCTGGAAGGCACCCAACTGCTCGAGCTGTTCCCCGCCGATCTCGTCGGCGGCTACCTCGCCCTCTACGGCCCTGCCGGCCGCGATGTCCTGAACCCAGGGCTCCGCGCCCTCGAAGCATCGCTCCGCGGCTAGCTCGCAGCCATCGGCTGCAACCCGGCGGCGACGCGCGTAACCGACGTGATCACGGTGTGACGGGTCGGTTCACGCCGTGTTTTGCATGGCTACCACCACCCCCCAGACCAACCAGACCGGCGTGCGCCTGGCGATCCTCAGCCTCGTCGTCGCAGCCGCGGCCGGTGCCCTCGGCGCCATCGCGATCGCCACCGACGACGCCGGAACCCAGCCGGCACCCCGAGCCGCAGCCCTCGAGGCCGCGCCGGCCTCGACGGGCAACCCGTTCCGGGCCCACATCAGCTACGTCGGCACCCGGGCCGATGACTGCCGGATGGACGACGGTCAGATCCGCTGCTGATGCCCGCTCATTGGTGCACCCTGTCAATGTGCGACGGGTTCGGCTCGGGAATGGTGCACCAATGAGCCGAAGACCGTGCTCGATGGTTCGCTCGCTTCGCTCGCTCACTCCGGCTCGGGCGGGGCGAGGCCGAGCAGCCGGGCGGCGTTCCACTTCAGGATCAGCGGTCGCACCTCGGACCGGATGTCGATCTTCTCGAAGTCGGCGAGCCAGCGGTCCGGGGTGATGACCGGGTAGTCCGACCCGAACATCACCTTGTGCTTCAGCAGCGTGTTGGCGTACTGCACCAGGTTCGGTGCGAAGTACTTCGGCGACCAGCCGGAGAGGTCGATGTACACCGACGGCTTGTGCAGCGCCACCGAGATCGCCTCGTCCTGCCACGGGAACGACGGGTGGGCGAGGATGATCGGCATCGCCGGGAAGTCGACGGCGACGTCGTCGAGGAACATCGGGTTGGAGTACTTGAGGCGCACGCCGTCGCCCCCCGGGCGTCCGGCGCCGACGCCAGTGTGTCCGGAGTGGAAGAGGGCGGGCAGCCCGCTGGCCTCGATCACCTCGTACAACGGGTAGAAGTCGCGCTCGTTGGGGAAGAACGCCTGCAGGTTGGGGTGAAACTTGAACCCCCTGATCCCACCTCCCTCGACCAGCCGCTCGGCCTCGCGGACGGCGGCCGGACCGCGGTGCGGGTCGATCGAGGCGAACGGCACCACCACGTCGGGGTACAGCGCGGCGAGCTCGACGATCTCGTCGTTGCTGACGTCGGGCGGCTCGCCGGTCGCGGTGGTCGCGTCGACGGTGAAGGCGACGCACACCATGTTCCGGGCTGAGTAGTACTCGGCGAGGTCGTGCACCGTGGGAGACACGACGTCAGAGCCGAAGTAGGCGAAGAACGCCTCCCGGTCCTTGCCGGCCTCGGCCGGCGCGTTCACGGACGCGTGCACGTGGGTGTGGACGTCGATGGCGGCGAGGGCTTCGATGTCGATGGTCATGGAGCGGCGCTCAGTCGATCGCTTCGATGATTCGGATGTCGCGCTCGGCGCCGTCATCGAGGGCGGCCAGGGCCGCCTGGTACTCCGGGCTCTCGTAGGCCGCGATGGCGCGCTCGACGGAATCGAACTCGATGAGCGTCGTGCGCTCCATCGGGGCGCTCTCGAAGACCCGCGCCGGAAGCCCTCGGGCCAGGAACCGCCCGCCCAAGCGCTGCATCGCCGGACCGGCGAGCTCGGCGTAGGCGGCCAGCTTCGCCGGATCGTGGACGGCACGGAAGGTGTTGATCCAGTAGGCCCTGGGCACGAGTCCTCCTGACGACGTGGTGTTGCCACCACGTTGCCACCTCCCGGACGAACGTGGCACCGTCGACTACGCCGCCGTCGGCGCGGGCCGGAGCTCAGGAGCGGGTGGTGATCTGCTGGACCGCCCACTCGTTGCCGTCGGGATCACGGAACCCGGTGAACCGCCCCCAGGGAAACTCCTCGACCTCGGGGGCGTCCACGCCCCGTTCGACGAGGTAGGCGCGCGCCGCATCGGCGTCGTCGACGACGACCTGCAAGCCCTTGACCGAGCCGGGTTCGCTGTCGGCCAGCCCGGTGCCGATGGCGATCGAGCACGCCGAGCCCGGCGGGGTGAGCTGCACGAAGCGCAGCTCGTCGCTCACGGTGTGGTCGTGGTCGACGCCGAAGCCGACCTGGTCGGCGTAGAACGCCTTGGCCCGGTCCACATCCGACACCGGCACGAACACCAACTCGAGCTTGAAGTTCATCGTGACTCCTCTCCGCGGGCGGCGGACGCCGACCGACGATCATCATCGCGACAAAACTGGTCAGTGATCGACCACTTCGGGTGCGGTGTGACGGATGACTCCGCCTGCAGAGCGGCGGCACGTTACGGATCGAGGTCGAAGACCCGCTGCCACTCTTCACCAGTTTCGGCTCGGCGCCCTTGAAATGTTGCGGTTCGATGACATACGGTCACCGGCTGTTGCTGCCGCCGATGCTCAGCGTCGCGCCTCGGCCCGAAAGCACGGGGAGCTGCGATGCGTCGAGATCGAACCGGACTGGACCCTGACCGTCGTCGACGGAGGATGACCGTACGGCTCTTTGCCGGTGCCCTGGCCGTGACCGTTCCCTCGGTCGCCGTGGCGCCGCTGGCATCGCCGCCGACGGCCCTGGCGGCCGGGACTCTGGAGGTCGATCGTCACTCGCCGGCGGTGGTCAAGGAGGCGACGGAGGCGATCCGCCAGTACCGGCAGTACGTCCTCCTGCGGACGCCGACGAGTCTGCAGCTCTACAACCGGGCCCGACGCGAGGCGGCGCGGGCGACGGCGATCGCGCTCCGCCTCGACCCGAGGGTGATGCGCCGCAGGTGGGCGGCCGCCGGCCACCGGCATCAGATCGCCGTGCTCGCCGCGCTCAGCCAGCTCGGGGTCCAGTACCGCCGCAACAGCTCCGATCCGGATGTCGGCTTCGACTGCTCAGGACTGACGTCGTGGGCCTGGCGCCGGGCCGGGCTGTCGATCCCCCGGTCGAGCGGCGAGCAGATCTCCGCGGCCGCCCCTCGGCGGCGCGTGACGGCGCGTGCGGGCGACCTCGTCTACTACCCCGGGCACGTCTCGATGTACCTCGGTGTCGCCGGCGCGATCGTGCACGCGTCGGACCCGGAGGACGACGTCGAGCTCGCCTACATCGGCCGCACCGTCAGCTGGGGAGATCCGACGGCCGCACGGGGCTGACCCGGCACGGGTCAGGGGGCGAGGAGCTGCGGGAGCAACGCGGCGAGGAGCTTGCCCGCTCGATGCTCGCTGGCAAGCCCGAGCTCGAGCACCTCGTGGTGAGACAGCGGGCCGGCGATGCCGGCGGCCATGTTCGTCACCAAGGACAGGGCGACCACTTCGAGGCCGGCCGCGCGGGCGGCGATCGCCTCGAGCACGGTCGACATGCCGACCAGGTCGCCGCCGAGCGTTCGGAAAGCGCGGATCTCGGCCGGGGTCTCGTAGTTCGGTCCCCAGTACCCGACGTACACGCCCTCGGCGAGTGACGGGTCGACGGCGCGGCACCGCGCCCGCAAGCGGCTGGAGTAGAGGTCCGACAGATCGACGAAGTTCGCGCCCTCCAGCGGTGACAGGCCGGTCATGTTGATGTGGTCCGCGATGATGACGATGTCGCCGGGCTGAAAGGTCTCGCGAATCGCTCCGCACGCGTTGGTCAACATGACGGCGCGGCAGCCACAGGCGGCGGCGACCCGCACCGGGTGGGCGACGGCACGAGGGTCTCGGCCCTCGTACAGGTGGGTCCGGCCGACGAAGGTCAGCACTCGGCAGCCGTCGACCTCCATCGAGCGAACACGGCCGGCGTGACCGGCGACGCCGGGCGCGGCGAAGCCGGGCAGGTCGGCGGTCGCCACGTCGGCGAGCGTCCGTCCGAGTGCCGCGACGCTCCCGGCCCAACCCGAGCCGAGTACGAGGGCGAGCTCGTGGCGGTCGATGCCCGTCCGCGTCGCCAACTCCTGTGCGGCCTGCTCAGCGACGTTGCCAGCACTCACCGCGCCAGTCTCGCTCGGTCGGCGGTGACTGCTCGTCCGGTACTGTCCGGAGGTGTTCGACGACCATCTCGCGCGGCGGCGAACGACGCCGACGGCGACGCCGACGCCAACCGTCGCTCGCCGTCGACCGGCGACGACACCGACGGACGTCGTCCTCGGTTGCAACGGCAAGCCGGCAATCGCGCGACCGGCCGCTGGCTCGACGACGTGGCGCTCCAGCGCCAGGACGACGACGGTGCAATCCGAGCCGACAGTGAGCCACCGGCGTCCGGAGGTTCGACGGCGACGGTGGATGGCATCGGTGTGTTCGAGGTGCTCGGCTTCAGCGCTCGCGGCCAGGACCAAGGCACCGGCGGCGTTCCGTCTGTCGGCGACATTCAAGTCTTCCTCCGCGGTGACGCGTTGTCTCGGCTCGCCCAGGCCGGGGCGGAGGGTCGTTCGATCAAGCGGGTCGTTCTCCGGACGGCGAGGGTGACCGTCACGGTGACGGACTGCGTCGTGACGTCGTTCAACACGAGCCGTGACGAGGGGAGCGGCGGACCGACGGCCAGCGTGACGTTCAACGGAACCATCACGTTCGAAGTCGCACCCGCCGCCCCGTAGGTGCCGCGGCCAGACCACTCGCGGCGGTCAGGTCGGGCGGGCGCGACGAGCCGGGCGTGTGAGGAGGCGCTCACGGCCGCGCTCGGGTCCGGCATTCGGGAGTGTGTCGTGCTCGAGGAGACGTCCGGCACAACCCTCCGAACGCGGGTCGAAGCACGACTCGGCGACGGTGGCCGTCGCGTGGTGTTCGTCAAGCGCCCGTCGTCGTCGCTGATCGGCCGCGGCGTGGTGACCGCGCTCGGGTTCGGGCGCGCCGAGGTCGGCTTCTACCGCGATGCGGCACCCCAAGTACCGCTCGCGGCCCCGCGTTGCCTCGACGCCCGCGGCTCGGCCCGAACCTTCAGCCTGGTGCTCGACGATCTCGTCACGAGCGGGGCGACGACCCGCCACCTCGGCGACGAGATGCCGATCGGCACGGTCGAGCAGACGCTGGCGACCCTGGCCCGGGTGCACGGCGCGTTCTGGCAGGACGAGCGGCTGGGGTCGGACGGGTGGCCGTGGTGCCATTCGTTCGTGCCGGCCGCCGAAGCCAGCATCGGCTGGCTGGTGGCCCCGGCGCTGTCTGCACTGGGCCGTCGTCGGGCCGAACGATGGTTCCCCGACGACCTCCGGTCCGGGCTCGCCCGCTACGCCCTCCGGCGGACGCCGGCGCGGCGCCGCCTCGACCGCGGACCGCGGACACTGGTCCACCATGACTGCCATCCGGGCAACCTCGCGCAGTTCCCGGACGGACGCGTCGTGCTGTTCGACTGGCAGCTCGTGCGGGCGGGACCGTGGGCGAGCGACGTGGCCTACCTCCTGGCGACGTCGTTGTCGACCGACGAACGCCGGGCCCACGAGCGGCGTCTGCTCCAGAGCTACCTGGACACGCTCGTGTCCACCGGCGGTCGTCCGCCGGCCCTGGCCGAGGCGTGGCGGGCGTACGTCGCCAACCTCGTGTACCCGCTCGAGGCGATGGTCGTGACGCTCGCGCTGGGCGCGATGCAGCCCGCCGACGCGGTCAGGCCCGTCGTGCAGCGAACGGCATCGGCGGTGGCCGATCACGATGCCTTCGCCGTCCTGGGCACGTACCGCTGAGCGCCCGGGTTGGCACTACCGTCCGGCTCCGTGCCAACACTCCAGAGTGGTCCGGTCTCGCTGCACTACCAGACGGCGGGCGACGGGCCACCGCTGCTCCTCCTCGCGCCCGGCGGGCTACGGGCGTCACGCGCCGAGACGTGGGCGCGGGCGCCGTGGGACCCGATCGAAGCGCTCTCCGAGCGCCACCTGGTCGTGGCGATGGATCAGCGCAACACCGGCACGTCGTTCGCTCCGATCACGGCCGACGATGGCTGGGCGAGCTACGCCGCCGACCAGCTCGCCGTCATGGACGACCTCGGCGTCGATCAGTTCGGCGTCGTCGGGATGTGCATCGGCGGGGCGTTCATCCTCGAGCTGATCACGCAAGCGCCCGAGCGGGTCACGGCCGCGGTGCTGATGCAGCCGATCGGGCAGGTGGCCAACCGCGACGAGTTCCGGGCCATCTTCGAGGAATGGCGGAGCGACATCGGCGCCGATCACCCGGAGGCGACCGACCGCGACTGGGAAGGCTGCTGGGCCAACCTGTTCGGTAGCGACAACCTGTTGTGGAGCGTGCCCGACTCACGGTTGCCGGCGATCGAGACCCCGATGCTCGTGCTGCAGGGCGATGACGTGTACCACCCCAAGGAGGCGTCGCAGCACCTCGCCGCGGTCGCCGCCGCAGGCGACGCTGATCGAGCACTGGAAGGACCCCGCCGACCAGCCGGCAGCCAGGGCCGCCGTCGACCGCTTCCTCGCCACGAACGCGTGCTGACTTCGTCGCGGATCATCGGGCGTTGGCCGAGATCTTGCGCTGGGCCTCGAACAGCTTGTCGGTGAGCTGTCCCTTGTAGAGGTCCTCGTTGAGCAGGTGGAGGAACGAGAAGCGCTGCGCCGGGTCGAACCGGAGCCCGTCGCCGGCGACGACGGCGTCGGGGTCGAGCCCGACGAACGCGGCGTAAGCCCGCACCTGGTCGAGGCTCACGCCGGCGAGGTGGCCACGGTGCTCGATCTCGCGGAGGCGCCGCCACGTCCGCGAGTCCTGCATCGCCACCTTGCGCAGCTGATCGACGTCGTCGGCGGGCATCGGCAGGTGCCGGGTGATCCCCTCGATCCACCCGGAGACGTTCTTCTCGACGAGACCGACCTGGCGGAGCACGCGCTCGAAGGCCGACTGGTCGAGCACGACGACCCAGCCATCGCCGATGACGAAGTCGAACCGCGCCGAGAAGCTGAACACCGGCTGGCCGACACGGGTCAGGCGTTCGCGACCGATGGCGAGGAACCGTCCCGAACCGAACGGGATCCGGGGGTTGGCGCGCCGGACGAACAGGATCCGGTCGTCGTCGCCGGCGGCGATGGCGTAGAGCTGGACGGTGACGTCGAGGTCGGCCGGTCGGATCAACGGCAGCGTCTCGATCGAGTCGCGCAGTTCGGCCACGGCGGCGAGCTCCTCGAGCGTCTCGCGGTCGTCGATCACGAAGAACTGGTCGTCCGCCAGCTCGGCCCCGCCCGAGTAGGGGACCGCCGTGCCCGCCGCCATCGTGTCGAGCACGTTCCGGCACTGCTCGCGGAACGCCTCGGCGGCGTCGTCGCCGAGAACCAGCTTCGATCCGGCGAGCCGACCGTCGGCGTCGATCCGGGCCACGCCGAGGCTCAGTGACTCGGCGATCCGGGCGCTGATCGAGGCGACCGGGTCGGCGCGCATCGCCACGCTCACCGCCGACCTCCCGCCGGGAGCTTCTCGACGAGCAGGTTGGCTCCCAGCTGCACGCACGGCTGAGCGCCGATCCACCCGCTGACGTCGGACTGGGCGACGAGGAAGAAGGCGGTGCCGTCGGCCCGCGCCGAGTAGACGCGGCGGCCGAGCACGTACAGGAGCGGATTGACGTGCACCCGTCCGGTGCTGACGTGGATCAGCACGATCAGCGCCATCACGATCGCCACCACGGCGACGTCCTCGGTGGAGCTGGTGGTGCTGACGAGGATCGGGAGCAGGTAGGCGCCGATGTGGCCGAGGATCTCGCCGCTCTGGTCCTCGATCGCACCGAACGTGAACGGCTCGCGGTTGCCGCCGGCGACGAGGACCGCGCCCCACGCGAGCACGACCACGCCGGCCGCGGCGGGCACCACGAACAGCCACGCCAGCTGGCTGCCCCACGCGCGGAAGGCGAGCAGGGCGAGCGCAGGGGCGAACGCCGCGAGACCGAGCTCGACTCGCACGAGCAAGCCACCGCGTCGGGGCGGGCGTTCGATCATGAACCCAATTCTGAAGACGGGGTGTCACACCCTTGCGTCCGCAAGCGCCGGTGCCGGCGACACCGCGATGAGTTGCAGGTGCCGGCGCGGTCAGATCAGGAACGCGACGGAGCGAAGAAGGAGCGACTCATGCCATCACCCCGGATCGTCCCCAACCTGTGGTTCGACACGCAGGGTCTGGAGGCCGCCGAGTTCTACACCTCGGTGTTCCCGAACTCGAAGATCACCGGCGTCAGCCACTACGGCGAGGCGGGTCCGCGGGAGGCCGGCACGGTCATGACCGTCGAGTTCGTGCTCGACGGGCAGCCGCTCACCGCGCTCAACGGCGGCCCGGACTTCACGTTCAGCGAGGCGGTCTCCCTGCAGATCAACTGCGCCGACCAGGACGAGGTCGACTACTACTGGTCCAACCTGTCCGACGGCGGGGAAGAGGGCCCCTGCGGCTGGCTCAAGGACCGATACGGGCTGTCGTGGCAGGTCGTGCCGAGCGTGTTGTACGAGCTGCTCAGCGACCCGGACACGGCACGCGCCCAGCGGGCGATGCAGGCGATGCTCGGGATGAAGAAGCTCGACGTCGCCGCGCTCCTGGGCGCCGCCGATCAGGCGTGACGGTCCTGCGCCTCGCGGGCGGTGCGCTCCAACCGGTCGCGATAGTCCGCCCACCAGGCCTCGTCGCCCTCGACCATGTTGAGCGCTTCGGGCCGCAGGCCGGCGGAGCCGTCGATGAGCTCGCGGACGAGGTCGGCCTGACCGGCGTGGCGGTCGGTCTCGGCGAGCATGTGGACCAGGATCTGGTGCAGCGTGACCTCGTCACGGGGCTCGGGCCACCACGGCACGTGGCCGACCGAGGCGAGATCGAGGGCCTCGATCGTGGCGTCGGCGTGCGCCCACGCCCGCCGGTAGAAGCCGAGGACGTCGTCGCGCGACTCGTCCGCCGTCGCCCACATGTCGGCGTTGGGCTCGGCGTCGTCGTCGAGCCACGGCAGCGGCTCGCCGAAGGGCCGGCCGAAGGTGTCCCCGAAGTAGCCGACGGCGACGCTGCCGACGTGCTTCACCAGTCCGAGCAGGTTGGTGCCGGTCGGCACAACAGGACGGCGGATGTCGTACTCCGACAGACCGTCGAGCTTCCAGACGATGGAATCGCGGGCGATGGTGAGGTAGCGGTGGAGGTCGTGCTTGGGATCCGATTCGGACATGTCCTGAGTGTTGCCGCTCGGGCCGACCCGGATCCGCGCGAGGGTGAGCGGATGCTGATCCTCGCCGCCGACGACCCGCTCGCCCTCGCCGCCACCGACGCCGTGCAGCGCGGCGAACTCGACGAGTTGCGACGCCTGCTCGACGAGCGGCCCGAGCTGGCTACCGCGTACATCGGCGATCATCCCGACGGGATGTCGCGCACGCTGCTCCACGCCGCGACCGACTGGCCCGGGCATCATCCGAACAACGCCGCGACTGTGTCGGCGCTGATCGACGCCGGCGCCGACGTCGGCGCCCGGTTCACCGGACCGCACTCGGAGACGCCGCTCCACTGGGCCGCGAGCAGCGACGACGTCGAGGTGCTCGACGTCCTGCTCGATGCCGGTGCCGACATCGAGGCGCCTGGGGCCGTGATCGCGGGCGGTACCCCGCTCACCGACGCGGTGGCGTTCGCCCAGTGGGCGGCGGCCCGGCGGCTCGTCGAGCGGGGCGCCCACACGCCGCTGCGCGAGGCAGCCGCGCTGGGCCTGCTCGACCGGGTCGAGCGGTACTGCGCAGTCGACCCGCCGCCGTCGCCGGGCGACCTCACCCAGGCCCTCTGGTACGCGGCCCACGGCGGACAGCAGCCGGTCGCCGCGTACCTGCTGCAACAGGGCGCCGACGTCAACTGGGTCGCCGGCTGGGACGGCACGACCCCGTTGGACGCCGCCGCCCGGAACGGATCGGAGGCGCTGGTCGACTGGCTTCGTACGGTCGGCGGCCGAACGGCGGGCGAACTGAACGGCGGGCGATCGGAGGAATGACGATGCTGGATCTCACCCCGGCTGCGGCGCGCGTGGCCGCGGTCGTCGTCGCGGTCGGTGACGAGCAACTGGATGCGCCGACCCCGTGCCCGGCGTTCCGCGTCGGCGATCTGCTCGAACACGTCAGCGCGCTCAGCCGGGCGTTCACCGACGCGGCGAACAAGACGACCGCCGCCGACGCCGGAATGCCTCCCGCGCCGGACGCCGCCCGACTCGGCGCCGACTGGCGCACCCGCATCCCGGAGGAACTGGCGACCCTCGCCGAGGCGTGGACGGACCCGACGGCATGGTCCGGGATGACGCGGGCGGGCGGGATCGATCTGCCAGGGGAGATCGGCGGGCTCGTCGCGCTGGACGAGCTCGTCGTCCACGGCTGGGACATCGCCCGCGCCAGTGGGCAGCCGTACGAGTGCGACGCCGCCTCGCTCGAGGCCACCCTCGAGTTCGTGTCCCAGTTCGCCGGCCCTCGCTCGGAAGCCGATCGGGGTGGGCTCTTCGGACCGGTGGTCGAGGTTCCGGAGGACGCATCGGAGCTGGACCGCCTCATCGGGCTCACCGGTCGCGACCCGGGCTGGACGCCCGACTAGGAGCCGGCGACCCGGACCTCACGGTCGGCGGCGTCGGGCTCGACGAAGCGGAGCATGCGGCGGCCCTCGGCCTCCACGGCGGCCACCGCCCGCTTCGACAGCTTCACCACGGGGCGGACGACGAGCACCGCCGAGCCCTCGGCGCGATCGATCGACCACGTGCCGGCCAGGAAGCCGTCGTGGCTGATCGCACCGTGCACCGGCGCGGCGCTGTCGAACAGCCATCCTCGGTGCTCGTCGGACATGAACCGAGAGCGGTCGGAGTGGGACAGGAACACGTTGTCGTACTCGGGGAAGAACCGGGGCAGCGCCGGGGTGTCGGGCTCCGGGCGGGGCGCGTCGGGCAGGTCGAACAGCTCCCGTCCCTTCTCGTCGCGGAACGTGCGCAGGCGGGGACGGAGCCGATCGACGATCTCGGCGATACCGGTCAGCCGCGACCACGCGGCGAAATCGGCGGGGCTTGCGGGGCCGAACGCGGCGAGGTAACGCAGCACGACGTCGTCGATCGACGGGTCCGCGGCGAGCGGGGCACCGAGCCAGGCCTCGGCGGTGGTCACGGCGACCTGCGCCGAGCGCCGCCACAGTCCGCGCGGGGGAACCTGGACGAGGGCGAGGCGGCACCGGCAGGCGTAGGCGAGGGCGGCGGCGTCGTGGTCCGGGAAGCGTTCGGCCAGCGCCGCTCGCAGCTGCCGTCCGTTGTGGGGGTGCTCGGCGAGCACGGTGCGGGCCACGTCGAGCACCGGCCCGAGGTCGACGCCGCGCAACGCCGGCGCGTAGTCGCGGTGGCGGGCGATCTCGGCGTCGAGGACGGGCTGCATCAATGGGCGGAGCACGAGGGCGTCGCTCGCAGTGACGAGGTGGATCGTGCCGCGCATCACCACGATGCGGACCACCTGGCGCGCCGTGAGCAGCCCGCTGAGCTCGTCAGGGTCGAAGCGGGCGAGCCGCGACCAGAGGGCGAGGTACGGGTTCGGCGGCTCCTGCGCCTGCAGGCCGACGAGATGGGTGACGGTGTCGAGGGCCGGCCGGTCGGACCGGTCGAGGAGCAGCTGACGGGCGAGCGTGGCGCGGTTCAGCGCCCGCCCGCTCAGCGCCTCGCTCACCTCAGCCGACGAGCTGCTTGGTGACGTGGTACCAGAAGTCTGCGGAGAGGCCGAGGGAGTGGGTGTCGATGCGCTCGTCGTTGCCGTGGAACCGGGAGCTGAACTCCTCGATCGTCACCTCGGGCGAGAACAGCGCGGCGCCGTAGGCGACCGAGCCCTTGAGCCGGAAGAAGCGGGCGTCGGTTCCGCCGGTGATCAGACCCGGGATGACCCGCGCCTCGGGGTACACGGCCTTGGTGCACGTGGTCACGGCATCCCACAGCGGGTTGTCGATCGGCGACCGCGTCGAGTCCGCTTCCTGCAGCGGCGAGACCTCAACCCGGGCGGCGAGGTCGCCGAGCGCCTCGGCGAGGTAGCCGTCGACGACCTCCTTCGTGTCGCCGGGGACGGTGCGCATGTCGACGTCCATCTCGATGACGTCGGGGATCGTGTTGGTCTTCTGCCCGCCGTGGATGACGTTGGGCGAGATCGTCGTGTGCGAGCAGGCGTGGGCGACCCGGGCGTATTGGGGCGGGAGCGTGGCGATCGCGTCGTCGATGGTCGCCGGGTCGGAGAGCGCGGCACGGAGGTCGTCGGGGAGGTCGATGGCGTCGAGGCGCGCGTTCCACAGATCGTCGAGGTTCGGCCGGGTCCGGAAGGCGACGAGCCGGCGCACGACCTCGGCGGCGGTGATCAGCGCGTTGTCCGCTCCGTACGGCATCGAGCCGTGCCCGGGCGTGCCGGCGATCCGCAGCCGCCGCCAGGAGAGACCCTTCTCGGCGACGTTCACGGTGATGCTGTGGGTGCCGTCGCTCCGCCTCTGCGACCATCCCCCGGACTCGGTCAGCACGTACTTGGCCCCGACGGCGTCCCAGTGGTTGTCGACCATGTACTCGGCGCCCCAGCGGCCGCCGGCCTCCTCGTCGGCGACGCCGAAGTAGATCAGCGAGCCCTCGGGCCGGAAGCCCTCCGTGGCGAGCTGGCGGAAGGCGACCGCCATCGACGAGGTGATGTTGAGCATGTCGACCGCCCCGCGGCCCCAGACCTCGCCGTCGATGAGCTCGGCGCCGAACGGGTCGTGCGACCATCCGTCGGGGTTGACCGGAACGACGTCGGTGTGGCCCATCAGGCACAGCGCCGGCGCTTCCGGGTCGCGACCCTCGATGCGGGCGACGATCGAGGTGCGGCCGGGCCGGCTCTCGAACCGTTGGACGTCGAGGCCGGCGCCCTCGAGGTACGTCTGCAGGACGTCGGCGTTGCGGAGCTCCTCGCCCGATTCGGGGCGCCCGTCGTTGACGCACTGGTTGCGGATCAACGTCTGCAGCAGCTCGGTGGTCGGACCGGAGAACGCTTCGACGGAACTCATCGAGACGACCATACGACCCTCGTCGTCGCCCGTCGAACCCCGTCGATGGCGGGAGTAGGGTCCGTCCGCCCTCGATCGAGGAAGGAGCGTTCCATGAGTGTCGACGACCTTCCGGCGCAGATCCCGATGGACCAGCTCGCTGCCGAGCTCGGCGTCGACGAGGCCGAGGCCGAGCGGCTCGGCAAGAAGGACGAGTCCACCTCGTCGGGCATGAGACCGAGCGGTGACGATGGCGGGGGAGGACTGGGTGGACTGCTCGGTGGGCTCCTCGGCGGCGGTGAGGGTGGCGGCGGACTGGGCGGTCTGGGCGACGTGCTCGGCGGCCTGCTCGGCGGCGGCTCGAAGTAGCTCCTCTCCCGTTCTGTCGTTCAGGAACGGCCGGAAACGGTCGATTCCAAACGACAGTTAGGAGAGCGCGCGGCGCGAGGGCCTCGATGAGCGCAGTCACCTCGTGCGCGCAGGCGGTGAACGCCTCGACCTCGCCCCCGCCGGGGTCGACGACCTCTTCCCAGTGGCCGAGCTCGACACCGGCCAGGTCGAGTCCGGCGAGCCGGTCGGAGAGGGGGGAACCGCCGGCGGGCAGGTCGCGCACGAGCCGCTTGAGCGTCACCGTCCTGTCGGCGGCCCGCGGGTGCTCGCGGCGGACCCACTCGACGTGCTCGGGGGCGAGCCCGATCACGAGGGTGGCCCGATCCAGATCGGCCGCCGTCACCTGACGGCTGCGATGGGACGGCCGGGTCAGCCCGACGGCGTCGAACCCGGCCCTCGTCCGCCAGCTCATCGGCAGCCCGTCGATGCTCATCGTGCCGGCCGTCATCACCTCGAGCTGAGGGGCGTGGGCACGCAGCGCGGCGCCGGCGAGCACCGAGCGCGTGGCGTTCCCGGTGCAGAGGAACAGGATGTGCGTGTCCGCGGAGGAGACCCTACGGGCGGCGCCGTCGGGTTAGCGTCTCGCCCCAGTGACCGTCATGGCGTTCCCCGGCCACACCGCATGCTGCCTGCGCAGTTGACCGCCGCTCGCTCGCTGGCGCTCCCTCGCTCGCATTGGTACAGGACGCTCGAGTGACCTCGCGGGTGGTGCTGGTTCGGCACGGCGAGACGGCGTGGAGTGTCGACCGTCGCCACACCGGGCGCACCGACGTCCCCCTCTCCGCCACCGGCCGCGCCCGCGCCGCCGCCCTCGGCCCGGTGCTGGCGCAGCTGCCCGGGGTCGAGGAAGCGATCGTGCGCACGAGCCCGCTGCAGCGCGCCCGGGACACGTGCACCCTCGCCGGCTTCGGTGACCGCGCCGAGGTGTGGCCCGACCTCGCCGAGTGGGACTACGGCATGTACGAGGGCCGGCGCACCGCCGAGATCCGCGAGTCGGAGCCCGGGTGGTCGGTGTGGACGCACCCGATCAAGGGGGGCGAGAACCTGGCCGACGTCGCCGCCCGGGCCGATGCCGTCGTCGAGCGCCTCGTCGCCCTCGACTCGCCGGCGCTGCTCTTCGCCCACGCCCACCTGTTGCGGATCCTCGGCGCGCGCTGGTGCGGGCTGCCCCCGTCGGCCGGGCGAGCCCTGACGATCGACCCGGGCGGGATCTCGATCCTCGGCTGGGAGCACGAGTACAGGGTCGTTGAGCGCTGGAACCTGGCTACCATTTCTGGGATGAGCGCAGACAGCTCGACAGCTTCATGACGGCAACCGATACCGCGACCACCGTGGTCGTCCCCGGCACGCATCTGATGTCTGCGCTCGTCGGCCCACGAGACCGGCACCTCCGCCAGATCGAGGAGGCCTTCCCGCGCACGGATATCCAAGTCCGCGGCAACGAGGTGACGGTGCGGGGCGAGCAGGCGGACCAGGTCAGCCACCTCTTCGAGGAGCTGGTCGGGCTGCTCCAGCGCGGCCACGTCCTCGACGAGGCCAGCCTGCGCCGGGTGATCGGGATGGTGGACGACGACGAGCTGCCCACCGAGATCCTCACCCACGACGTCCTGCGGGGGGCGAAGGGACGAGTCATCCGGCCCAAGTCTGCGGGTCAGAAGCGCTACATCGACGCGATCGCCAACAACGTCATCACGTTCGGCATCGGGCCGGCGGGCACCGGGAAGTCGTGGCTCGCGGTGGCGATGGCGGTGAAGGCGCTCCAGGCCAAGCAGGTCCAGCGGATCATCCTCACCCGCCCCGCCGTCGAGGCCGGCGAACGCCTCGGCTTCCTCCCCGGCGACCTGATGGCGAAGATCGACCCGTACCTGCGGCCCCTCTACGACGCCCTGTACGACATGGTCGAGCCGGAGGGTGCCCAGCGTCTGCTCGAGCGACAGACGGTGGAGGTCGCCCCGCTGGCGTTCATGCGCGGGCGCACGCTCAACAGCAGCTTCATCATCCTCGACGAGGCCCAGAACACCACGCCGGAACAGATGAAGATGTTCCTCACCCGCATCGGCTTCGGGTCGCGGGTGGTCGTCACCGGCGACGTCACCCAGGTCGACGTGCCCGACGGCAAGAGCGGTCTCGTCGGCCTCGAGCGCGTACTCAACGGGATCGACGGGCTCGCATTCGTGCACCTGTCGAAGTCGGACGTCGTGCGCCACCGCATTGTCGCCGACATCGTCGCCGCCTACGAACGCAACGATGACACCGGCTCCTCCGGGCGCGGAGACCGTCGTTCCCGTGGATGAGCCACCAAGTACGGGGTTGCTCGACGTCCGCGTCGTCGTCGCCGACGAGCAGGGCGATGTGGCCGTCGACGTCGACCGCTGGCAGCAGCTCGCCGCCGCCGTGATCGGCGACGAGGGGGCGCGGGGCGAGCTGACGTTGACGTTCATCGACCGCGACGAGATGCACACGCTCAACCGCGAGCACATGGGCGTCGACGGACCCACCGACGTGCTGTCGTTCCCCCTCGACGCGGCGGACGCAGCCGTTCCCGTCGGCGTGCCTGTCCTCCTCGGCGACGTGGTCGTCTGCCCGGTGGTCGCCGCCGAGCAGGCGCCGCAGCACGCGGGGACGCTCGACGACGAGCTCGCCCTGCTCGTCGTCCACGGTGTGCTCCACGTGCTCGGCCACGACCACGCCACGACCGCGGAGACCGCGGCGATGCGGGCGCGCGAGCGGGAGCTGCTCGAGCGTCACCACTGGCACGGCCCGGCGCCCACCGGGTTCCGGCAGGAGCACTGATGGAGGGACGGAGCGAGTCCATGGCCGGGTGTGGGCGGCCATCTGGGCGCGCAGGGTCTCATGAGGCGATCTGGGCGCGCTGGGTCGCAGATCTGAGACGGCTCGCGCCCAGAAACGTGAATGAGACTGTCCGCGCCCAGATGGACGGGCACACGGCCGCCAGGTCGGCACGCGGTGCCCGCAATTGGGGGCGCAGCCCCCGGGAGCAGTGATGGACTCGATCGACGTCCTGATGCTGCTGGGAATCATCTTCCTGCTGCTGATCCTGACGTTCCTGGCCGTCGCCGAGACGGCGCTCAACCGGATCTCGCGGGTGAAGGCGCAGGCGCTGGCGGAGACACTCGGAACCAAGTCCGCCCGGGCGCTGTCCCGGCTCGTCTCCCATCCCGAGCGGTTCATCAACCCGCTGCTCGTGACGGTCACGTTCCTGCAGACCGGCCAGGCGTTCCTCACCTCGCTGCTCGCCGACCGGCTCTTCGGCCCGACCGGGATCGTCATCGGCTTCGTCCTCAACGTCATCGTGTTCTTCGTCCTGGCCGAGGCGATGCCCAAGACGTGGGCGGTGCTGTCCGCCGAGCGGGCCGCCCTGCTGACGGCGCGCCCGACGGAGCTACTCGTCTCCTTCCCGCCCCTGCGGCTCGTCAGCCGGGCGCTGATCGGGCTCACCAACGTGCTGATCCCCGGCCGCGGCCTGAAGGAAGGCCCGTTCGTCAGCGAGCAGGAGCTGCTCGGGATCGTCGAGGCGGCGGCCGAGGACGAGGTCATCGAGCACGAGGAACGTGAGCTCATCGAGAGCATCATCGAGTTCGGTGACACCGTCGCCCGGGAGGTGATGGTGCCCCGCCCCGACATGATCATCGTCGAGCACGACTCGACGGTGAGCACGGCGCTCGACCTCGCCATCGCCCACGGGTTCAGCCGCCTGCCGGTGCACGCCGAGGACGGCGACGACATCGTCGGGCTGATCTACCTCAAGGATCTCATCCGCGCCGAGCGGGAAGGGCAGGGTGCGAGCACGGCGATCGACCTCGCCCGGCCGGTTCGCTTCATCCCCGAGAACAAGCCCGTGGCCCGCCTGATGCGGGAGATGCAGTCGGGCAAGTTCCACCTCGCCATCGTCGCCGACGAGTACGGGCGCATCGCCGGCCTGATCACCCTCGAAGACTGCCTGGAGGAGCTCGTCGGCGAGATCGTCGACGAGTACGACATCGAAGCGCTGGCCGTGCAGCGGCTCCCGAACGGGGACTACCTCGTCGACGGTGGCGTCCAGGTCGAGGAGCTCAACGAGCTGCTCGACACCCACATCCCCGACCAGGAGTGGGACACCGTGGGCGGATTCCTGTTCGGCACGTTGGAGCACGTCCCCGAGCCGGGTGAGGCGGTCGAGCACGACAGCTGGCGCTTCGCCGCCGAGGAGGTCGAAGGACGGCGGATCCGGCTGGTGCGGGTGAGTGTGCTTCCGCCCGCAGACGACGAGCCCGCGGCGGAGACGGACCGGCACGGCCAACCGGCCGACAACGCCCGGCGTTAATTGCGTTCCCCGGCTACGCAGGCCGTCGGTAGCCGCTCGTTCGCTGGCGCTCACTCGCTCGCATCGGTGGAGGCGGTCCAGCGAGGCCGGTCCGGCTACCTTCGCCCGCCATGGAGATCTCGCTCGAAGGAAAGGTCGCGCTCGTCACCGGGGCGTCGAAGGGCATCGGCAAGGCGATCGCTGCGGAGATGGCCGAGGCCGGCGCCCGGGTGATGCTGAGCAGTCGCAAGCAGGAGCAGCTCGAAGCGGCGGCCGCCGAGATCAAGGGCGAGACCGCCGTGTTCGCCGCCAACGCCGGCAACATCGAGGCCGCGGCGGCGTGCATCGACGCCACCGTCGAGCGCTTCGGCGGGCTCGACATCCTCGTCAACAACGCCGGGACCAATCCGTACTTCGGGCCCACCCTCGGCGTGGACCCGCCGCGCTACGACAAGACGTTCGAGGTCAACGTGCGGGGGCCGCTGTTCTGGTCGCAGCAGGCGTGGGAGCGCTCGCTCAAGGACCATCCGGGCGTGATCATCAACATCGCCTCGGTCGGGGGAGTGCGGGTGGACTACGGCCTCGGCGTCTACAACGTGACCAAGGCGGCGCTGATCCACCTCACCAAGCAGCTCGCCGCCGAGCTCGGTCCGACCCGGGTCGTCGGCATCGCTCCCGGTCTCATCGACACCGACTTCTCCTCGCTGCTGGTCGAGAACTTCGGCGCCGCCCTCGTGGCGTCGATGCCGACGAAGCGGCTCGGCGAGCCCGAGGACATCGCCCATCTCGCCGTGTTCCTCGCCAGCGACAGGGCGAGTTGGATCACGGGCGAGACGTTCGTCGTCGACGGCGGCGCCGGCGTCGCCTTCCGTCGCTAGCCATCTGGGCGCGCTGAGTCCCGGACTCCGGCACGGTCCGCGCCCAGAAGCGTGGATGAGACACTCCGCGCCCAGATCCGAGGGCACTAGCCGAGGTCGGCGCGGCGAACTTTGCCGAGGGCGGTGCGGGGGATCGCGTCGACGATCACGATGCGGCGCGGGGCGCAGTGGGGCGCGAGCTCCTGCCTGACCGCGTCGCGGAGCTCGGCGAGGGTCGGGGCGTCGCCGGCGGGAACGACGTAGGCCGTCACGGCCTGGCCCCACTCGGGATCCGGGGTCCCGGCGATGGCGACGTCGGCGACCTTCGCGTGCCGCCGTAGCACGGCCTCGACCGGCTCGGGCCACACGTTCTCACCGCCGGAGATGATCAGCTCGCTGCGCCGCCCCTCGACGACGAGCCGGCCGTCGGCTTCCCGGCGCCCCACGTCGCCGGTGGCGAACCAGCCCTCGACGAGCGGGACGTAACCGTCGCGGTAGGCGCGCAGGAGCATCGGCCCGCGGACGTGGATCTCGCCCCCGGTGTCGACGCGGACGTCGACGCCCTCGAGCGGCCGGCCGTCGTAGACCACGCCGCTGCCCGTCTCGGTCATGCCGTAGGTCGTCACGACGTTGGGCGGCAGGTCGGGCGGCGGCGCGGCGCCGCCGAGGACCACGGTGCGGAACACCGTCGGGTCGACACGCTGCAACGCCGTCGCCACCAGGGACACGAGGGTGGCACCGGAAGCCTCGACGGCCGCGGGGTCGAAGCCGGCGTGCACGGTCAGCCGGGTACGGGCGGCGAGGGCACGGGTCACGACGGACAGGCCGCCGACGTGCGACAGGGGCAGGCAGGCCAGCCAGTGGTCCTCGGCGGACACGCCAAGGCGGGCGTTGGTCGCCCGGGCGGACGCGGCGACGGCGTCGTGGGTCAGGACGACCCCCTTGGGCGTGCCCGACGCGCCACTCGTCGCGACGACGAGGGCGTCGCCCGGCTCGACGGGACGGCCGCCACCGAGCCACGTCTCGTCGTCATCGGTGTCGATCACGCTCGCCGGCGCCATCGCCGCCAGCAGGGCCGCCTTGGCGGGTGCGGGCAATCGCTGGTCGACGGGGAACGCGGCGTCGCCGCGGTCCCAGACCCGTTGCAGCGCGCCGACGAACGCCGGGCCGCCAGGGAGATCGAGGGCGACGAGCTGCGCGGTCAGCGCGGGTCGATCGGGGTGATCGTGCCGAGGGCGTCCTCGACCGCCTGGGCGGCGGCGAGCACGACGAGGTCGGCGAACCGGGTACCGGTGAGCTGCGCCCCGACCGGGAGCCCGTCGACCACACCGGCCGGCACGACCGCGGCGGGCAGGCCGAGCAGGTTCGCCGGGAGCACGGGCCGCATCAGCTCCAGCGTGCCCAGCGCGTCCTCGAACGAAGCGACATCGGCACCGTGGGCGAACGGTGGCTGGGTCCACGTGGGCGTGAGCAGGACGTCCCACGACTCGAAGAATGCCGACCACTCACGCGCCACGGCGTGGCGCTCGATGAACAGCATCGCCCACGTGGCGGTGTCGACGGACGGGAGGTAGTCGTTGGCGTAGTCGAGGAAGGTGCGGGCGTCGTCGCTCATCAGTTCGTCGAACAACGGCCGCACGGCCCGGACGTCGGGGAGCAGCAGCTGGGCCCACAGCTCGACGCTGCGGAGATAGCTGGACGGCGACGCCTCGGCCACATCGTGACCGGCGTCGGCGAGGGCGTCGGCGGTGCGCCGGATCGCGCCCGCGACGCCGGCATCGGTGGTCCCGCCGGGCGGATCGGCGAGCACGGCGACGCGCAGCGGCGCGTCCTGGTCGGCCGGCGTGAGCGTGACGGGCAGGCTGAGCGGGTCACGCGGGTGGGCGCCGGCGACGGCGAGCAGCCCGGCGCGCACGTCGGCCACGTGGCGCGCCATCACGCCCTGCACGGCCATCAGCTGGAACAGGAGCGGCGAGTCCTCGGGCGGGAGCGACGAGGCGTCGGGGACGACGCCGGTCGACGGCTTGATCGCGGCGATGCCACAGCAGTGGGCCGGGTTGCGCAGCGAGCCGCCGAGATCGTTGCCGAGGCCGAGGGGGGTCATCCCGGCGGCGAGCGCGCTCGCTTCACCACCACTCGATCCACCGGCGGTCACGTCGGGGTTCCACGGGTTGCGGGTGAGCCCTCGCAGCGACGAGTCGGTGTGGACGCGGAGTCCGAAGTCGGGGAGGTTTGTGCGGGCGAAGGGGATCGCCCCGGCGGCCCGCATCCGCTCCACGACGGGCGCGTCGACCGGTGCGATCGCCTCCGCCAGCGCCGGTACCCCCTGGGTGGTCGCCCACCCGGCGACGTCGATGTTCTCCTTCACCGTGATCGGCACGCCGTGCAGCGGACCGAGCGGCTCACCGTCGGTGACGGCGCGGTCGGCCGCCTCGGCGGCCTTCACGGCCTCGTCGCCGAGCAGGGCGACGACGGCGTTGAGGTCACCGTTCACGGCGTCGATCCGGTCGACGAGCGCGTCGAGCACCTCCCGGCTCGTCGTCTGTCGGTTACGGACGGCGGCGGCGATCTCCAGCGCGCCGAGTTGCCACAGCTCTCCCATCGCTCCATCATGTCGCACTCGTGGTCCCGACCGAGAAGGCGTGGGCCGGACGGCGTTGGATTCTCGGGGCGCGACCCCGGACGCTGCCGGCGGCGGTGGTGCCGGTCGTCATCGGCGCCGCCGCGGCCGTCGGTGCCGGGTCGATCGTCTGGTGGAGAGTCGCAGTCGCGCTCGTCGTGGGCCTCGCCCTCCAGGTCGGCGTGAACTACGCCAACGACTACAGCGACGGCGTGCGCGGCACCGACGCCGGCCGGGTCGGGCCGGTGCGGCTCGTGGCGTCGCAGCTGGCGACGCCGGCCGAGGTCAAGCGGGCGGCGTTCGTCGCCTTCGGGGTCGCCGGCGTCGCTGGGCTGGCGCTGGCGGCGACCACGTCGTGGTGGCTGCTCGTCGTGGGCGCGGCGAGCATCGCCGCCGCGTGGTTCTACACCGGGGGTCCGCGGCCGTACGGGTACGCAGGGCTGGGGGAGGTCTTCGTCTTCGTGTTCTTCGGGCTCGTCGCGACCGTCGGGACGACGTACGTCGCGATCGAGCGGATCACCGGGCTCGCCGTGGTGATGGGGTGCGCGGCGGGCTGCCTGTCGTGCGCCCTGCTCGCCGTCAACAACCTGCGCGACATCCCGTCGGACACCGCGGCCGGCAAGCGCACGCTGGCCGTCCGGCTCGGCGATGCTCGCGCCCGCTGGTTGTACATCGGGCTGGTGGTGGCGGCGTTCGCCCTCGCCGTCGTCGCGGCGGTCGTTTGGCGGATCGAGGTCCTGCTCGCCCTGCTCGCGGTCGCCGTGGCGGTCCCACCGGTGCGGGCAGTGCGCGCCGGCGCCACGGGCCCGGCTCTGATCCCCGTGCTGGGGCGAACCGGGCAGCTACAGATCGCCTTCGGCGCCCTGGCCGCGCTCGGTCTGGCCCTCGGCGGCTAGCCACCGTTCGAGCCGATCGAGGAACGCATCCGGCTGCTCGAGGTGCACCGAGTGGCCGGCGCCGGCGACGACCTCGAGCGTGGCGTCGGGGATCGAGTCCGCCAGCCGTTCGGCGATGGCGACGTACTTGGCGTCGAGGGCGCCGGCGACGACGAGCACCGGCATGTCGAGGGCGCCGAGCTGGTCCCACAGCGGCTCCTGGGTACCCGTGCCGGCGAGGCGGAGGCTCGACGCCAGCCCGGGAGCGGTGTTGCGGCGACGGTCGTCGGCGCCCGCGGCTTCCGGCGGCAAGGTGGCGAACAGTGGCAGGGCGAGCCAGCGATCGAGGAAGGCGTCGACGCCGTCGCGTTCGATCGACGACGCCAGGTCGTCGTCGGCCGCTCGGCGGGCGGCCCGCTCGCCGGGATCCTCGATCCCGGCCGTCGTGCTGACGAGGACCAGCCGGCGGACGAGGTCGGGGCGGGCGATGGCGAGGTGGAGGCAGAGGCGGCCGCCCATCGAGTACCCCAGGTAGGTCGCCGGCCCGCCGGTCGCCCCGAGCAGGGCGGCGCCGTCCGGCAGTGTGGCCCGGACCTCACCCGAGCCGCCGTGCCCCGGCGCGTCGACGGTGACGACCTCGAGACGCCCCATCAGCCGGCCGCCGACGGTGTCCCACGAGTGACCGGTCTGGGTGAATCCGTGGACGAGCACGATCCGCTCGCCGTGCCCGCGCCCGGTGGACGCGAGCGCGTCAGCCGGCACGTTCGGTGCGTTGGGCGACCCGGCGCAGGACCTGGACGAAGACGTCCGGCTCCTGGGCGCCGGGGATCGACCAGCGCCCGTCGATGACGTACGTCGGCACGGCGCTGATTCCGGCCTCGGCGGCGAACGCCAGCGCGGCGTCGAGCTCGGCGATCCCCTCATCGGTGTCGAGCATCCGCTGGACGTCCTCGGCGTCCAGCCCCACCCTGGCCGCCTCGCCGGCCAGGACGTCGGGGTCGGCCACGTTCAAGCCCTCGGTGAAGTAGGCGGCGAGCAGGCGCTCCTTCATCGCGTCCTGCGTGGCCGGGCCGCCGTGGGCGAGGGCGTACGAGAGCAGGCGGTGGGCGTCGCGGGTGTTGGCCCGCTGGGCCTGCTCGAGGTGGAACTCGAGACCCTCGTCGGCGGCGATCCTGGTGACGTTGTCGATCAGTGCCGGCGCACGGTCGCCGAACTTGCGGGCGTAGGCCTCGGCGGCCGGCATCGCCGTGCCGGGCGGCACGGTCGGGTCGAGCTGGAACGGCCGGTAGACGACCTCGAGCTGGCGGTCGAAGTCGGGGTGCTCGGCGAGCTGGGCCCGTGCTGCCTCGAACCGGCGCTTGCCGATGTAGCACCACGGGCAGACGACGTCGGACCAGACCTCGACGAGCACGGCGTCCACACTACGGGCCGTATCGTCGGGCGAGATGAGTGAGCGCGACGTGACCGCCCAGGCGACGTTCTGCGCCACGCTCGTCGACGAGTGGGTGGCGCGGGGCGTGCGCCACGCGGTCGTCGCGCCCGGGAGCCGCAACACGCCGATCGCGCTCGCCCTGGCCGAGCACGGGGAGCTCGCTGTCCATGTGGTCCACGACGAGCGGGCGGCGGCGTTCGTCGCCCTCGGCCTCGGCCTCGGGGGCGTGCCGGCGGTCGTGGTGTGCACGAGCGGCACCGCCGCGGTGAACTTCCACCCCGCGGTGGTCGAGGCCGGGCTGTCGGCGGTGCCGATGCTGGTGGTGACGGCTGATCGTCCGCCGGAGCTGCGCGACGTGGGCGCCCCCCAGACGATCGACCAGACCCACCTGTACGGACGGTCGGTGCGCTGGTTCCACGATCCGGGCGTGGCGGACGCCGCCCTCGCCGGGACCTGGCGCTCGCTGGCGCGGCGGGCGTGGGCGGCGACGGCGACCGGTCCCGTGCACCTCAACCTGCCGTTCCGCGATCCGCTCGTCGGCCGGGCGGGGCCGCTCCCCGAGCGGTTCGGCGCGGGTGGCGCGGCTGATGACGAAACACGGATCGTCCTCGATGACGAACTCATCGCCGCGCTCGATCAGGTGCGCGGCGTGATCCTCGCCGGCGGGCGCAGCGGCGCCGATCCCGACGACGTCGCCGCTCTCGCCGCGGCGACACAGTGGCCGATGCTCGCCGACCCGACGTCCGGCGGGCGGGGCCTCCCCGGCGCCGTCGGGTCGTTCGACGCCCTGCTCCGCCACGCCGGGTTCGCCGCCGACCACTCGCCGGACGTGGTCGTCCGCGTCGGCCGTCCGGCGGCGTCGAAGGTGCTCGCCGAGTGGATCGCCCGCGCCCGGGCGCCGGTGGTGCAGGTCGGCGGGCCGGGCGAGATCGACCCCGACCACGGCGTCGCCGCGCGCCTCGATCCGCCGGCGCTGCGGGCGCTGGCGGACAAGCTGGGCGGGGCGACGGGCACGCCGTGGCTCGCCCGGTGGCGGCACGCCGCCGAACGGGCCGAGGTCGGCGATCGACGAGGTGCTCGACCGTCAGCCGGCGCTGACGGAACCGGCCGTGGCGCGGGTCGTCGCCCGCTCGCTGCCGCCCGGCGCCGAGCTGGTCGTGGCCTCGTCGATGCCGGTTCGGGATCTCGAGTGGTACGGCGGTCCGACGGCGCGGGCGCACGCCAACCGGGGCGCCAACGGGATCGACGGGGTCGTGTCGACGGCACTCGGAGTCGCCCTCGCCGGCCCGCCCACCGTGGCGCTCGTCGGCGACATCGCCTTCGTCCACGACGGCGGTGCGCTCACCGCCCTGCGGACACGCGACGCCGACCTGCGCATCGTCGTCGTCGACAACGACGGCGGGGGGATCTTCTCCTTCCTCCCGCAGGCGACGGACCTCGCCGGGGAACGCTTCGAGCAGCTCTTCGGCACGCCCCACGGCACCGACGTCGTGGCGCTGGCCGCAGCCCACGGGCTCGATGCCGTCACCGTGACGTCGCCGGCCGAGCTCGCTGCGCGGATCACGACGCCGGGCCCGTCGGTCACCCGCGTCGCGACCGACCGGAAGGACAACGTGCGAGTTCACGCCGCGCTGAACGCTGCGGTGGTCGCCGCCCTCGGCTGACTAGGGGCGGATGAGGGCCGACAGCATCGCCTGGAACTTGGCCTGGGTCTCGGCGAGCTCGGCCAGGGGATCGCTGTCGGCGACGATGCCGCCGCCGGCGTGGAGCCGGGCCCGGTGGCGGTCAGGGGACAGCTCGGCGCAGCGGATCGCCACCGCCCACGTGCCGTTGCCGGCGGCGTCGACCCACCCGACGGCGCCGCCGTAGCGGTCCCGCTGGACCCCCTCGATGTCGGCGATCAGTTCCAGCGCCTTCTCGCGGGGGTGCCCGCCGAGCGCCGGCGTCGGGCTCAGCGCCCGGACGAGCTCGAGCACGTTCGGCGGCGGCGACGACAGCCGCCCCTCGATCCGCGTCCCGAGGTGCTGGACGTTGGCGACGGCGATGATCGACGGGTCGGGTTCCCAGTCGAGGTAGCTGCACCACGGCAGCAGGGTGTCGTGGACCACGTCGATCACGACCCGGTGCTCGACCTGGTCCTTCGTGCTCGCCACGAGCGCCTCGGCGATCGCCGCGTCCTGCTCCACGTCGCCCGTCCGGGGGGCCGTGCCGGCCAGCGGGTGGGACCGGACGTCGGCGCCGTCGATCTCGACGAGCAGCTCCGGCGAGGCGCCGACGAACCCGTCGACGGAGTACCGGTAGCTCGATCCGAACGAGGCCTTGAGCCGGTGGAGCACACCGTGGAGATCGATCGCGTCGTCGGCCTCCACGGCGATCTCACGGGCGATCACGGCCTTGGTGAGGACCCCGTCACGGACCGCCTCCCGTGCCGCGCGAACAGCCTCGAGGTACCGCTCGACCGGGGTCACCGGCTCGATCCGGTAGCCCGACGCCGTCGGTCGCGGCGACCGCGGTGGCGTCAGCGACTCCTCCGCCCCGTCGATCGTCGTCACCCACCGGCGACCGTCGGCGCTCGCGCCGACCACGACCGCCGGGACGACGAGCTCACCCGGCTCACGAGGGATGAACGGCACCCAGCCGATGGCAACCGGCCCGGCACCCACGCCGCTGACCTCGCCGTCGCTCTCGTCGACGTGCTCGATCGATGCCAGGAAGTCCATCCCGTGCTCCACCGCGACGCGGGCCGCCACGCCTCGCCCGGCGATCCCGACCCCGTTGCGGACGAACAGGAAGCCGTCGGCCCGGGCGACGTCATCGAGGTCGAGCCCGCGGGCGACGGCATCGGCGGGACGGGTCACGGCGCGCATCAGCGGTCACGCGTGGCGACGAGGAGCTGGGTGATGCCCCCGCTCAGGAACCGGTGGGCGGCGTCGCCGAAGCCGCGCCGGGCGAGCATCGCCACCAGCTCCGCGGGCGGCGGCAGGTAGGCGACGCTGCGGGGCAGGTAGCGATAGGCGGCGGGGTCGGACAGCCAGCCGCCGATCCGGGGCACGACCCGCCCGAAGTACACGCCGTGGCCCCACCGCACGATCCGGTTCGGCGGGACGCCGACGTCGAGCAGGGCGATCCGGCCACCCGGGCGCACGACCCGTCCGACCTCGGCGAAGAAGGCGTCGAGGTCGACGACGTTGCGCAGGGCGAATCCGCAGGTGACACCGTCGGCGGCGGCGTCCGGTACCGGCAGGGCCAGGATGTCGGCCTGGACGCGCGGGGCGCCACTGTGATCGGCGCGGAGCATCCCCATGCTGAGGTCGACCGAGATCGGCCGGTGGCCGGCGGCGGCGAGGTCGACGCACAGGTCACCGGTGCCGCTGGCCAGGTCGAGCACGAGGCTCTCACGAGGCAGGGCGAGCTCGCCGACCGCCCGCCGCCGCCAGCGGACGTCGAGGCGGAACGTCATCACCCGGTTCACGAGGTCGTAGCGCGGGGCGATGGCGTCGAACATCTCCCGGACCGCCTCGCGCTTGTCGTCGCCCTCGGGGAGGGTGTCGCGATCCCACGCAGCCGGCGCCGCCATCGGGGTCAACGTTACGGCCGCGCCGTGCGGGCCACGAGCTCACGCGCCCACCGGTAGTCGGCCTTGCCGGACGGCGAGCGCTCGACGCGGTCGACGAACACCACCGCCTTGGGGAGCTTGTAGCGGGCGAGGCGCTCGGCGGCGGCGTCGAGCAGCTCGGTGGGACTGACGTCGCGTCCCGGGCGGCACTGGACGACGGCGACGACCTCGTCACCCCACCGGCGGCTCGGCCGGCCGGTGACCACGCAGTCGTACACCGCCGGGTGCGTCTTCATCGCCGCCTCGACCTCCTCGCCGAAGATCTTCTCGCCACCGGACACGATCGTGACCGCGTCCCGCCCGCACAGCTCGATCGACCCGTCGGGCCCGTGCCGGGCCCGGTCACCGGGAACGGCGAAGCGCCGCCCACCGATCACCGGATAGGTGCGCGCCGTGGCGGCGGCGTCGCCGAGGTACCCCAGGGCGAGGCGCCCGCTCTTGGCGAGCCAGCCGACCTCGTCGTCGCCGGGCTCGAGCTCCCGATCGCGATTCGCCGAGAGCACGTGGTTCCCGCCCCGGGGCGGGAAGCCGCCCGGCGCGACACTGCCGGCCGTCGAGACGTCGGTGAGCTGACCGCCGGCCTCCGACGACCCGAGGCCGTCGACGATCATCGTCGTCGGGAGGTGGGCGAGCAGCGCCCGCTTGTGGTGCGGCGACAGCAGCGCCCCGCCCGACAGCACGACGTTGAGGCTCGACGTGTCGTAGCCGCGACGGTCGAGCTCGTCGAGGAGGAGCGCGGCGAAGGCGTCCCCCGCGATGAGCAGCAGGTCGATGCGCTCCCGCTCGACGGTCAGGAACACGTCGGCGGGGTCGAGGCGGTCCGGACCGGATCCGACGAACACCGTGCCGCCGCTCAACAGGATCCTCAGCGCCGCCCATTGTGCGGCGCCGTGCATGAGCGGCGGCGTGACCAGCCCGCGGAAGCCCACGTCGGCGTCCCCGACGAACCCGGCCACGTCCGTCGCCTCCCGCGACCCGCCGAAGCACTCGACGATGGCGTCGCCGTTGCGCCAGAGCACCCCTTTCGGCCGGCCGGTCGTCCCGCCGGTGTAGAGGACGTACAGGTCGTCGGGGCTCCACCGCACCCCCGGGCGGTCGGCGGGGGCGGCGGCGAGGGCGTCCTCGTACCACACCGCCCCGGGGAGGAGGTCGTGCCCCGAGTCGTCCGGGACCTGGAGCACGAGGCGCAGGCCGGGGAGGTCGCCGCGCACGGCGGCGAGGGTCGGGGCGAGGGCCGAGTGGACCACGATCGCCGAGGCGCCGGAGTCGCTCAGCAGGTGGCGCAGCTCGCCGGCCACGTACCGGTAGTTGACGTTGACGGGTGCGACCCGAGCCTTGATCGCCCCGACGAGGCACTCGAGGTACTCGCTCCCGTTGTGCAGGTAGACGGCCAGATGGTCCTGCCCGCTCTCGTGTCCGGCGAGGCGGTCGCGCTCGGTGTGGCAGCCGAGGCCGTGCCCGACGAGGAGGTTGGCGAGCCGGCGGGTGCGGTCGGTCAGGTCGGCCCACGTCCACCGGCCGGAGCTCGACACCAGACACTCGGCGTCCGGGCGCGCCGCGGCGATCGCCTCGAGGACCGAGGACACGTCGGGCTCCGCCATGTCCGCACGCTAAGGGAGCCGCCCATGCCGCACCCAAGTGGGTCCGCCGCTACGTTGCCGATCATGACTGACGAGTCGATCGTGTTCGGCGTGTTCATGCCCCAGGGCTGGAAGATGGAGCTCGCGGGCATCGACGGGGCCGCGCAGAAGTGGGCGAAGGCGGTCGAGATCGCGGTGCTCGCCGAGGAGCTCGGGTACGACTCGATCTGGCTGTACGACCACTTCCACAACGTTCCCCGCCCCGCTCACGAGACCGTTTTCGAGTGCTGGACGACGACCGCCGCGATCAGTCAGCGCACGAGCCGCATCCGCCTCGGGCAGATGGTCGGCTGCAACAGCTACCGCAATCCCGGCCTGCTGGCGAAGATCACGTCGAACGTCGACGTGATCTCCGGCGGGCGCCTCGACTGGGGAATCGGTGCCGGCTGGTACGAGAACGAATACCGCGGCTACGGCTACGCCTTCCCTGCGCCGAAGGATCGCATCGGGATGCTGCGCGAGACGGTCGAGATCGTGAGGAGCATGTGGACCGAGCCGGAGACGACCTATCGCGGGACGTACTACGAGCTCGTCCGGGCGAACTGCGACCCCAAGCCGCTGCAGTCACCGCACCCTCCGATCTGGATCGGGGGCGGTGGCGAGCAGCTCACGCTCCGGGTGGTCGCCCGCTACGCCGACTGCTCGAACTTCGGCGGCAACGCCGAGACGTGGACGCACAAGCGCGAGGTGCTGAAGAGCCACTGCGCCGACCTCGGGCGGGACGAGTCCACGATCCGCAAGACGTGGTCGCCCGAGGTGTTCGTGCGCAGCAGCGAGGCCGAGGTCACTGCGGCCGTTCGGAGCCTGTGGGGCGAGCCGGCGGAGACGTGGCGGGCGAACAACCTCGTCGGCACGCCCGAGCAGGTGTGCGAGAAGATCCAGGCCTACATCGATCTCGGGTGCGGCGGGTTCATCACCTGGTGCTCCGACTACCCGGACACCGAGACGCTCACGCTGTTCGCCCGCGAGGTGGTCCCCCAGTTCCGCTGACGATGCCGACGCGAACCCGGATACGGACCCGGGTCGCGTCGTTCAGAGGTGAACACCCGGTTCGGCACGCCGGGCGCTCCAGCGCCTTCGGCGGCCGCATCATGAATAGACGCGGAACAGCACCTCGGCGACGCAGGACGGCTTGGATGCCCCGTCGACCTCGAAGGAGAACTCCATCTTCATCTGCGTCCCGCCGGCGATGTCGGTGACCTCGAGCAGCGTGGCGCCGAGGCGGAGCTTGGAGCCCACCGGGACCGGAGCCGGGAAGCGGATCCGGTCGGCGCCGTAGTTGACCCCCATCGCCACGCCGGTGACGGCGTAGATCTCCGGAGCGAGACGAGGGCCGAGGGACAGCGTCAGGTACCCGTGGGCGATCGGGGCGCCGAACGGCCCGGCTTTGGCCCGCTCGACGTCGACGTGGATCCACTGGTGGTCGCCGGTCGCGTCGGCGAACTGGTTGACCATGTCCTGGGTGATCTCGACCCAGTCGCTGTAGCCGAGGTGTTCGCCGACGAGCGAGGGCAGCTCCTCGACGCTGATGGTGCGTGCAGCCATCTCGCCAGCATGTCAAACCTGGTTCGCGTGCTACGAATGCCGGCGTATGGCCGACATCCTTTCCATGTACGCGGAGCTCCAGCCGGACAAGGTCGCCCTCATCGACGACCGCGCCGGGACGGATGTCCGCACGCACACGTTCGCCGAGATGGAGGACCGCTCGAACCGGCTCGCCCGCGTGCTCGCCGACCACGGCCTCGGCCCGGGCGTGAAGGTGGCGTGGTGCGGACAGAACTCCGAGGGCGTCGTCACCCTCATCCATGCCACCCGCAAGGTCGGCGCGATCGCGGTCCCGGTGAACTACCGGTTCTCCGACGAGGAGGCGACCTTCGTCACCGACCACAGCGACGCCGCGATCGTGTACGTCGACGCCGAGCTGGCGCCGCAGTTCGCCCGCATCCGCGAGCAGATCCCCAAGGTCCGCACGATCCTGGTCTACGACGGCGCGGTCCCGGACGGGATGGAGTCGGCCGACGAGCTCATCGCCGCGGCGCCAGGGGCGGCTCCGACCGCACCGGAGGGCGAGGACACCGGGGCCACGATGATCTACACGTCGGGCACGACCGGCCGGCCCAAGGGGGCCCTGCGGCTCAACGCCGCCGACCCGGCGCAGATCGGGGCGATGCTGCAGATGATCGGGTACACGCCGGACGACGTCTACCTGACGACCGGGCCGCTCTACCACAGCGGGCCGTCGGGGTTCATGGGAGTGGCGATCGTGCTCGGTCAGACGATCGTGCTGCAGCGCAAGTTCGTCCCGGAGGACTGGCTGCGGCTCGTCGACACCTATCGCGTCACGTCGACGTTCTCCGCGCCGACGCCGATCCGGATGGTGTGCAACCTGCCGGCCGAGGTCAAGGACCGCTACGACCGCTCGTCGATGCGGATCATGATCGCCAACGCCGCCCCGTGGAGCTTCGCGCTCAAGCAGCAGTACGTGGCCGACTTCCGGCCGGAGTCACTGTGGGAGGTGTACGGCTCGACGGAGCTCGGTGTCGACACGATCCTGCGGCCGGAGGACCAGCTGCGCAAGCCCGGTTCGTGCGGCAAGGAGGCGCCGCTGGTCGAGATCCGCCTCTACGACGAAGACGGCAAGGTCGTCGAGGGCACCGGGCCGGAGGCCACCGGCGAGCTGTACGTGCGCAGCCCGTCCGTTTTCGCCGACTACTACAAACAGCACGACAAGTTCGAGGAGGACAACCGCGACGGGTGGCAGACGGTCGGCGACATCGCCTACCGCGACGACGAGGGGTTCCTCTACATCTGCGACCGCAAGAAGGACATGATCATCTCGGGCGGGATGAACATCTACCCCGCGGAGATCGAGGCCGCCCTCGAGGCCCATCCCGACGTGTTCGAGGCGGCGGTGTTCGGGATCCCGTCCGACGACTGGGGTGAGGCGGTGCACGCCGTCGTCGTCAGACGACCGGGGTCGGACCTCACCGAGGAGACGCTCGCCGCCCACGCCCGCGATCGCCTCGCCGGGTACAAGGTGCCGCGATCGATCGAGTGGACCGACGAGCTGCCGAAGACGGGCTCGGGGAAGCTGCTCAAGCGGGAGCTGCGCGCCCCGTACTGGGCGGACCGCACCGCCAACGTGTGACCTGCACTCCTCCGCGTTCTTGCAGTCAGATGTTGCGCCAGAGCGCAACATCTGACTGCAAGAACGGGAGGGGATCGGGCAGAGTGACGGCGTGCACTCGGGGTTCGTGACGCTGGTCGGCCGGCCCAACGTCGGCAAGTCGTCGCTGATCAACACGATCTGCGGGGACAAGGTGTCGATCGTCTCGGACAAGCCGCAGACGACCCGGCACCGCGTGCGCGGGATCCTCACCCGCCCCGACGCCCAAGTGGTGTTCGTCGACACGCCGGGCCTGCACAAACCCGTGACCGCGCTCGGCCGGCGGGTCAACGCCACGGCGATGGAGAGCGTCGCCGAGAGCGATAGCGGCGTCGACGTCGTGTGCCTCGTCCTCGACGCCACCGCGCCCGTACGGCGCGGGTGACCGTTGGGTGGCCGGGCACCTCCACCTGCCGTCCACGATCGTCGTCGTCAACAAGATCGACCTGGCGACCCGGGACCAGGTCCTGTCCCAGCTCGGCGCGGCCGCCGAGCTCGAGGCCGAGTCGTACTTCCCGGTGTCGGCGCGCACGTCCGAAGGCATCGACGCGCTCGTCGACCATCTCGTCGAGCGGCTGCCCGAGGGGCCGGCCTACTACCCGGAGGGAACCGTGCGCGACGTTCCCGACGAGCAGTGGGTCGCCGAGCTCGTCCGGGAGCAGCTCCTCGCCGTCACCCGCGACGAGCTGCCGTACTCGATCGCCACCCGCGTCAGTGAGTGGGAGGGCAACCGGATCACCATCGAGATCGTCGTCGAGCGGGAGAGCCAGAAGGGGATGGTGATCGGTAAGAAGGGGAGCGTGCTCAAGCGGGTGGGGGAGCAGGCCAGGCGGCAGCTCCCGGAGGGCACGTTCCTCGACCTGCGGGTGAAGGTCGACAAGGACTGGCAGCGCCGGGCGGACCGGGTCGAGCGCCTCGGGTACTAGCCGCTACGTCGGCGGCGTGCTGGTCGGCGGTGTCGTCGACGTCGTCACGGCAGTCGGGGTCACGTCGCCCTGCTCGAGCAGCGACTCGTAGTCGATCCGCGCCACCGGCTCGCCGGGATCACTGAGCACGTTGCCGAGCTTGGGGACGGGGAGGTCCTCGCCGTCGAGGGTGAACCGCACTTGGCCGATGCCGCGGAGGCGGGTGAGCGTGAGCACGATCTGGGCGATCGCCTTGCGCTGGTCGACGGCCTCGATGCTCTCGAACAGCTCACCGACGAGGTCGACGGTCGCCACGCCAGTGCCCGGATCGAGCACCAGCCGGGTGAGGCCCGCCGGGAGGACCGTCGTCAGACCGACGCCGGCGTCGCCACTCGGCGGACCCGACTCCAGGACCTCGATGACCCGGCTCGGGCCCGCTCCTTGGGTCAGCTGCTGCGACACCGGCTCGAGCACGTCCCCGGCGACGAAGTAGAGCTCCACCAGCTCGGTCGGGATCGTGGTCGTGGTCGGCGCCGTCGACATCGAACCGGCCGGTGCACTCGCGGTCGGCGGGACCGTCGTGGCGGTGGGAGTCGTCGTCGAGGTCGTCGTCGACGTCGTCGTCTGGTCGAGGCCGGCGAGGTCGCCCGATCCGATGCGCGCGAGGTCGCCGTCTCCCCCGACGCCACACCCGGCGGCGAACGCGGCGGCCACGCCCGCGAGGCTCGCGAGGGCGAGGAAACGGTTCACCGGCTTGCCCCGGCGGGGACCTGGACGACGAACCGGGCCCCGCCTCCCGGGCGGTCCTCCGCCCAGGCCTCGCCGCCCTGGGCGTGGGCGTGCTCGGCGACGAGGGCGAGGCCGAGTCCCGTACCGACGCGATGGCGAGCGGCGCTGCCGCGGGCGAAGCGCTCGAAGATGCGCACCCGCTCGCCGCGTGCCACGCCTGGCCCGGAGTCCTCGACGGCGACGAGCAGATGGGAGCCGTTGCCGCGTTCGATCGAGATTCGCACCGGCCCACCTCCGTGGTGCACCGCGTTCTCCAAGAGGTTGGCGAGGATGCGCTCGAAGCGCAGCTTGTCGACGACCGCCGTCCGTGGTGCTCGCCAACCGACCTCGACGGGGAGATGCGGGAACCCGTTGCGGGCGGCGACCCGCCGGCACAGCTCCTCGATCTCCACCTCCTCGGTGTGCAGATCGGTGGCGCCGGCGTCGATGCGTGACAGCTCGAGCAGATCCAACACCATCGCGTCGAACCGCCGTACCTGGCCGACGACTACCTCGAGCGCCTGCTGCGTCCGCTCGGGCAGTTCGCCCCGGCGGCTGTGCATCACCTCGGCCGCGGCGGCGAGGGCAGTGATCGGCGAGCGCAGCTCGTGGCTGACGTCGCTGGCGAACCGGGCCTCCCGCTCGATGCGGGCCTGCACGGCGTCGGCCATGTCGTTGAACGAGTCCGCCAGGCGGTCGAGGTCGGGGTCGCTCTCCCGAGCTACGCGCGTGTCGAGCCCGCCGGCGGCGATCTCTCCGGCGGCGTCGGTGATCCGGGCCAGCGGTCGGAGCAGGCGGCGGCTCGTCCACCAGCCGAGAGCGGTGGCGAACAGCACGGTCACGGCCGATCCGATGGTCAGGGCGAGGAGGATCGACGTCAACGTCCTGGCCGTCGGGGCGAGCTGGAACGCCTCGTAGTACTCGGCGTCGGCTTCGGCGATGTGGATGCCGACGCCGACGTAGTTGCCGTCGTCGAAGCTGAACCGCTGGACCACCGACTGTCCCTGATTGATCGCTTCGACGAACTGGTCGGAGAAGGCCTCATCGGTGAATGTCAGGTCCGTGGAGACCGGAGTGCCGTCGGCCAGGCGCACGAAGGCCAACCCGTCCGCTTCGATCGGAATCGTGGGGAACCACTCGCCAAAGCCGGCGGTGCCCGTGCGCAGTCGATCGCGAACGAGGCCGGCGTTGCTCACCGCCTGCAATCGGGCGACCTGCGCCCGCTGGTCGAGCAGCCGCTCCCGGGCGAAGAAGTACGTGACCACCGTGAGCGTGATCGTCGCGACCAGGGCGATGAGCCCGAAGAACAGGGTGACCTTGGTGCGCAGGCGCATCGGACGGCGGCGGAGCACGGGGTCAGTGTGGCACTGAAGAGACCCCTCCCACCTGACGCGCAAACACCGCTGCCGGTGAGGCACCAGGGGGAGGAAGGCACCTCACCGGGGCAGCGTGAACACCGATCATCCTGCGTGAGGTGTGTGACGGCCGGACCACGGGATTGCGCGATTTCTGTAACAAAACAATCCGGCGGCCACCCGGGCCTACCGCCGTTCCAGCACGTGGATGACGCTGACCACGTTGTCCCGGCCGTGGAAGCCCCCGGCGTTCTGGGTGAGGGCGATGCGGGCGCCCGGCACCTGCCGCTCCCCGGCCTCGCCGCGCAGCTGGAGCACGGCCTCGACCGTCTGGGCCAGCCCGGTCGCCCCGATCGGGTGCCCGCGGGACAGCAGCCCGCCGCTGGTGTTGACCGGCAGGTCGCCGGCGAGGTCGGTCCGTCCGCTACGGATCAGCTCCGGCCCGCCGCCGGGCTCCGCCAGGCCGAGCTGCTCGTAGATCCAGAGCTCGGCCGACGCCGCGGCGTCGTGGACCTCCACGCAGTCGAGGTCCTCGGGGCCGACGCCGGCGATCTCGTACGCCGCCCTCGACGCCAGGGTGGTGACGCTGTTCTCCCCGGTCACCGGCGCCGACCGCATCACCGACGCCCGCACCAGCACCTTCGGCGCGCCGTCGGGCAAGAACCGGTCGCTGACCAGGAGCGCGGCGGCGGCGCCATCGGAGATCGGGGAGCACATCGGCAGGGTGAACGGCCAGACGATCTCCCGGGCGGCGAGCACCTCCTCGACGGTGAGGTCGCCGCCGTACTGGGCGAGGGGGTTGAGAGCGCCGTGGCGCTGGTTCTTGACGACGACCCGGGCGAAGTCCTCGGTGGTGGCGCCACTGCGGGCCATGTACTCCGCCGACACCTCGGCGTAGAGATCCATCAGGAACGAGCGCCCGGCCGGGAGATCTGTGGGCGTCGTCTCGACGTCGACCGATCCGCCGATGGCGGCGAAGGAGACCGCCTTGTCGGGATGGGTCATCTTCTCCACGCCGACGGCGAGCACGGCGTCGTACAGACCGCCGGCGATGCCCTGCCAGGCCAGGTGCATCGCGCTCGACGCGGAGGCGCAAGCGTTCTCGACGTTGACGATCGGGATCTCGCCGATCCCCGCCGGCCGGAGGCTGAACTGGCCGGCGAGCATCTCCTGACCGGTGATCGTCGCCGCCACGGCGTTGCCGACGTAGGCGGCGTCGAGGTCGGCGGCGGTGCGTCCGGCGTCCTTCAACGCCCCGGTCACGGCCTCCTCGGCCAGGTCCTTGAGACCGCGTTCGGGCTGCTTGGCGAACCTGGTCATGCCGACGCCGGCGATGTAGACGTCTCGCACGGCATGCACCTTACGCAGGAGCCGGGCACAATGGCGGTGCTGTGCACACGCTGCTGTTCATCGAAGACGACGACCAGATCCGCCTGGCGCTGACCATGGCCCTCGAGGACGAGGGCTACAAGGTGCGCGAGGCGGCTGACGGGGCCGCCGGGCTCGCCGAGTTCGCCGAGCACGACACCGACCTGGTGCTCCTCGACCTGCGCCTCCCGGACATGTCGGGGTTCGACGTGTGCCGGGCGTTGCGGGCCCGCAGCATCGTGCCGATCATCATCATCACTGCCCAGACCGACACCCACGACCTCGTCGCCGGGCTCGAGGCGGGGGCGGACGACTACATCACCAAGCCGGTGGTGCCGAAGGAGCTCGCCGCCCGGATCAGGGCGCTGTTGCGCCGGGTGCAGCTGCAGGAGTCCACGGCACCGAGGTCGACCGTGGTCGGCGACGTCGAGCTGCGCCGGGAGCAGGGGATCGTGCTCAAGGCCGGACGGGAGGTCTCGCTCACCAAGACCGAGTACCGCCTGCTGTGCGAGTTCGCCGACCACGCCGGGGCGGTGCTGTCCCGGGACCAGCTGTTGGAGCGGGTGTGGGGGTACGAGTACCTCGGCGACTCCCGCCTGGTCGACGCCCACGTCCGCCGGCTGCGGGTGAAGATCGAGGACCAGCCCGACGACCCCCGGTTGATCGTGACGGTGAGAGGCCTCGGCTACCGCCTCCTCGCGCCCTAGACCACCCGTTCTGTCGTTTGGAATCGGCCGGTTCGGGCCGATGCCAAACGACAGTTCGCTCAAACCTCGAACTGGACCCCCTGCGCCAGTGGCAGTGACCTCGAGTAGTTGACCGTGTTGGTGGCGCGGCGCATGTACGACTTCCAGGCGTCGGAGCCGGACTCGCGGCCGCCGCCGGTGTCCTTCTCGCCGCCGAACGCCCCGCCGATCTCGGCGCCCGACGGGCCGATGTTGACGTTGGCGATCCCGCAGTCCGACCCCTCGGACGACACGAACCGCTCGGCCTCGCGCACGTCGTTGGTGAAGATGCTCGACGCCAATCCCTGCGGCACCCCGTTGTGCAGGGCGATGGCCTCGTCGAGCTCGTCGTAGGCGAGCACATAGAGCAGCGGCCCGAACGTCTCCGTGCGCACGATCTCGGTCTGGCCCGGCATCGCCACGATCGCCGGCGTGACGTAGAAGGCGTCGGGGGCGTCGGTGGTGAGTACACGGTCGCCGCCGACGACGGCCTCCCCTCCGTCGTCGACGGCGACCGCGATCGCGCTGCCGATGCGTTCGTACGCCGAGCCGTCGATCAGCGGCCCGACGAGGGTTCCCTCGGCGAGCGGGTCCCCGATCGGCACAGTGGCGTACGCCTTGGCCAGCCGGTCGACGAGCTCGTCCTGGATGGAGCGATGGACGATCAGCCGGCGCAGGCTCGTGCAACGCTGCCCGGCGGTCCCCACGGCGGAGAAGGCGATCGCCCGCACCGCCAGGTCGAGGTCGGCCGACGGGGCGACGACGGCCGCGTTGTTGCCGCCGAGCTCGAGGATCAACCGACCGAACCGCCCGGCGACGACGGGCCCGACGGCCCGGCCCATGCGGGTGGAGCCGGTGGCGGACACGATGGCCACACCGGAGTGCTCGGCCAGCGCCGCGCCGACCTCCGCGCCGCCCAGGAGCACTTGGTTGAGCGCGGCCGGGGCGTCCACGTCGGCGGCCGCCTGCCGGAGCAGCGCGTCGCACGCCACGGCGGTGAGCGGCGTCTTGTCGGACGGCTTCCAGAGGACGGGGTCGCCGCACACCAGCGCCAGGGCGGCGTTCCACGACCAGACGGCGACCGGGAAGTTGAACGCCGTGATCACCGCGCACGGGCCCATCGGGTGCCACGTCTCCATCAGCCGGTGTCCCGGGCGCTCGCTGGCGATCGTCAGCCCGTACAGCTGCCGGGAGAGCCCGACGGCGAAGTCGCAGATGTCGATCATCTCCTGGACCTCGCCGAGGCCCTCGGAGCGGATCTTGCCGGCCTCGATCGAGACCAGCTCGCCGAGCTCCGTCTTGTGCGCGCGCAGCAACTCGCCGAGGCGGCGGACGAGGTTGCCCCGGACGGGAGCCGGCGTCGCCCGCCAGACGGCGAACGCCTCGGTCGCTCGCGTGACGGCGGCGTCGACGTCGGCGACCGCGCCGGCGGCGCCGAGCGAGCCGCCGGTGATGGGCGTACGGCCGTCGAGCTCGCCCGCCGGGGTGTCGGCGCCACACGCGGCGAGGATCGCTTCGGTCCGCTCGGCGAGGGCGGTGGTGGTCGGCAGCATCAGCGGGAGTCTCCTGCGATCGAGGTCAGCGCGTCGTCCAGGATCGACAGGGCGATGTCCGCCTGTCCACGGGTCACGACGAGCGGCGGCGCCAGGCGGATCGACCGTTCACCGCACGTGAGCACGAGCAGCCCGCGGTGGAAGCAGGCCTGCTCGAGGGCGGCGGCGGTGTCGTGGTCCGGGAGGTCGATCCCGATCATCAGCCCCCGACCGCGCACCTGCTCGACCAGCGGCTGGCGGGCCTGCAACGCGGCGAGTTCGGCGAGGAGGTGCTCGCCGACGCCGGCGGCGTTCGCCGCCAGTTCGCGCTCGACGAGGTCGAGGGTCGCCAGCGCGGCCGCGCAGGCGACCGGGTTGCCGCCGAACGTGGACCCGTGGCCGCCCGGTTCCCAGTCCATGACGTCGGCGCGGGCGACGATTCCGGCGAGCGGCATCCCGCTGGCGAGCCCCTTGCCGACGCACATGATGTCGGGCGAGATCCCGTCGTGCTCGACCGCCCACATCCGCCCCGTGCGGCCGACGCCCGACTGCACCTCGTCGGCGACGAGGAGGATCCCGTGCTCGTCGCACAGGCGGCGCAGGTCGGCCAGCCAGCCCGCGGGCGGGACGATGTAGCCGCCCTCGCCCTGGATCGGCTCGACGAACACGGCGGCGACGTCGGTCGGCGCGGTCAGCTTGGTGAACAGCACCTCCTCGATGTACCGGGCACCGGTGGGCCCGTCGCCGCCGTAGGGATCGGCGAACGGGGCGTGGAACGAGCCCGGAGTGAGGATCCCGAAGCCGGCCCGCTGGCGGGACTTGCTGGCGGTGAGCGACAGGCTGCCGAGCGAGCGTCCGTGGAAGGCGCCAAGGAAGGCGATCACGTTCGGGCGGCCGGTGTGGTGGCGGGCGAGCTTGAGCGCCGCTTCCACGGCCTCGGTGCCGGAGTTGGACAGGAACACCCGCGCGTCAGCCAGCGGTGCCGACGCCGCCAGCCGGGCGCAGACGTCGGCGTAGGCGGGGAGGTAGAAGTCGCTTGAGCAGTAGTGCAGGACGTCGTCCACCTGGGCGTGGATGGCGGCGTTGACGGCGGGGTGGGCGTGGCCGGCGGCGACGACGGCGATCCCGGCGTTGAAGTCGAGGAAGCGGTTGCCATCGACGTCCTCGATCACGCAGCCGCGGCCGCGCTGCACGACGAGGGGGTACACGCGGGTCAGCGAGGGGCTGGTCACGGCCTCGTCACGGGCGATCACAGCGGTCGCGCGCGGCCCGGGCAGCTCGGTGACGAGCAGCGGCGCGTCAGGACCGGCGCCCGACGCGGCGCGGCCCGGTCCTGTCTGGTCGGTGATCGTCATCGGCTGGCACCCTCCGTTCCGATTGATCGCCCTACTGTAACGTTTGTTCCGTGACCGGCGCGACGCCTGGACTGGACGGGTGACGCTCTCGTCGACCGGGTGGCCGTCCGACCTCGACGACCTCGAGCGCGCGCTGCTTGAGAACATCGCGTTGCTCGGCTCGGATGCCGAACAGCGTCGTTCAGAATCGAAGAACCGGTTCGGCACGCCGGGCGCTCCAGCGCCTTCGGCGGCCGCATCGAGCACGTCGTTGACGGCCGATGCCCTCGACCGGCTGTTCGACGCCCAGCTGGCGAGCCGCCACCTCGACCACGCCGCGCGGTGGCTGCGCTCCCAGGGCCACGGCTACTACACGATCGGCTCGGCGGGGCATGAGTCGAACGCTCTCGTCGCCGCCGCCCTGCGGCCCACCGACCCGGCCCTGCTGCACTACCGCTCGGGCGGGTTCTACCTCGCCCGAGCCCAGCAGGTGCCCGACCACGACGGCGTGCGTGACGTCCTGCTCGGGCTGCTCGCCGCCGTCGCCGAGCCCATCGCCGGCGGCCGGCACAAGGTTTTCGGCCACTCCCGCCTGGCGATCATCCCCCAGACGTCGACGATCGCCTCGCACCTGCCGCGGGCGCTCGGCGTCGCCTTCGCCATCGCCCGGTCAGGACGCCTCGGGCTGGCCACGCGGTGGCCGCACGACGCGATCGCGGTGTGCAGCTTCGGGGACGCCTCGCTGAACCACTCCACGGCCCAGGGCACCCTCAACGCCGCCGCCTACACCGCCCACCAGCGGATGCGCCTCCCACTGCTGTTCGTGTGCGAGGACAACGGGTGGGGGATCAGCGTCCCGTCGCCGGCGGGCTGGGTCGCGTCCGCGCTGTCGGGCCGGAAGGAGCTGCGCTACGAGCGGGTCGAGGGAACCGACCCGATCGGGGTGTTCGACGCCGCCGAGGAGCTGGCCGACCACGTGCGGGCCACGGGCCGTCCGGCCGTGCTCCACCTCCGGGTCGTCCGGTACGGCGGCCACGCCGGCACCGACGTCGAGGCGGCGTACCGCACCGCGGCGAACCTGCGGGCCGAGCAGGCGCTCGACCCGTTGCTGGCGACGGCGGCCACCCTGGTCCACGCCGGCGCGGCGACGGCGGAGGATCTCGCCGGCCGCTACCTCGAAACCCGCGCCGCGGTGCGGGCGAAGGCGCGCGAGCTCGCCGGCTCGCCGGAGGCGGCGCGCCTCGCGTCGGCGGCGGACGTGATGGCACCGCTCGCGCCGCGGCGCCCGGGCGCGGTCGCCACACGCGCTGCGGTCGCCGCGCCGGCGGACGAGCGGGCGGCGTTCTTCGGGCGGCCGCCGGAGGAGGAGGGCCCGCTCACGCTCGCCGAGTCGATCAACCGGGCGCTCGGAGACCTGCTCGTCGCCGATCGCCGGGTGCTCGTGTTCGGCGAGGACGTCGCGGTCAAGGGCGGCGTGTACGGGGTGACCCGGGGCCTGCAGCGCAAGGCGGGCTCCGGTCGGGTCTTCGACAGCCTGCTCGACGAGCAGTCGATCCTCGGCCTCGCCCTCGGCGCCGGACTGTCGGGGCTCGTGCCGATCCCCGAGATCCAGTACCTCGCATACCTCCACAACGCCGAGGACCAGATCCGGGGCGAGGCGGCCACGCTGCGCTTCTTCTCGACCGGGCAGTACGAGAACCCGCTCGTTGTGCGGGTCGCTGCCTACGGCTACCAGAAGGGGTTCGGGGGCCACTTCCACAACGACAACGCCGTGGCCGTGCTGCGCGACATACCCGGAATCGTGGTCGCCTCGCCGGCGCGTCCGACCGACGCGGCGGCGATCCTGCGCACGTGTGTCGCCGCCGCGGTCACGGACGGGACCGTGTGCGTGTACCTCGAGCCGATCGCCCTGTACCACACCCGCGACCTGTACGAAGCCGGGGACGGCGGGTGGCTGGGTCGGTACGAGCCACCTGCCGCGTGGGCCGAGGGCCATGTGCCGATCGGGTCGCCGGCGGTGGCCCGTGACGGGGATGACGTCCTCGTCGTGACGTGGGCCAACGGGCTCTACCTGTCGCTCCGCGTCGCCGCGCGCCTCGCGGCGGAGGGGATCTCGTGTCGCGTCCTCGACCTCCGGTGGCTGGCGCCGCTCCCCGAGGCTGACGTCGCCCGCCACGCCGGCGAGGTCGGTCGGGTCGTGGTGGTCGACGAGACCCGGCGGTCCGGCGGGGTCGGCGAGGCGGTCGTCGCCGGCTTGGTCGACGCGGGCTGCCGCGGGCCGCTGGTGCGGGTCGCTGCCGAGGACAGCTTCATCCCGCTCGGCGACGCGGCGGAGCTCGTCCTGGTGAGCGAAGCCGACATCGAGGCGGCGATCCGGAACATCATCCGCTGAACCGGCGACCACGGAGGTCAGCGGATCGCGGCCGCGAAGTCGTCGTGGTGGTCGGTCCACCAGCGGCGCCGGCGGTCGTAGCGCTCGCCGCCGCCGGTCCGGTTCCACAGCGCGACTGAGTTCGGGTCACCTGCCGCGACGCTGCGCCGCACGGCTGCTTCGAGGCGGTCGATGGCGTCGTTCATCGCGGTGAGCAGCTCGGCCCGACCGGCCTGGTCGAGTCCGTAGGCGTCGGCGACGACGCGGAGCCGGGCCGGCCGGTCGGCGGGCCGCCAGCCGAGCCGGGCCTGGTCGAACTCGTCCTCGACCGGTACGCAGAGGCGGGCGAGGTGGGCGAGGTCGTAGACGGGCCGGCCTGGGGCGGCGAACTCGAAGTCGAGCAGCGCTACGGCGACGCCGTCACGGAACACGACGTTCTCGGGGCAGACGTCGTTGTGGCACACGTGCGTCCCGCCGGCCGGGTCGGACAGACGGTCGTCCCAGGTCAGACCCCGAGGGTCGAAGCTGCGGGCGGCGTCGTGCAGCCCGCGCAGCAGCCTGGCGATGGACGCCAGCGCGGTGTCGGACTGGCTCCAGTCCGGATAGGGCGGCACGGGGACCTCGCCCTCGATGTACACGAGGCGTTCGCGTCCGTCCTCGTCGATGCCGACCGGTGACGGGGCACCCTCGAAGCCGGCGTGTCTCACCGCCCGCAGGAACGCATGAACCGACGCTGAGTGGGGACTCGACGGCCGCAGCACATGGGGACCGACGCGCACGACCTGGCCGGCGTTGGCGATCCCGCCGTCGAGCTGCTGCTCAGCCACACCGCCACATTGACAGACGAGGACCCAGCGCGACCGGACAGCGACGGGCGGGTCACGCCAGTGGCAGGTCGTCCCACACAACGGGCGTCGTTCGGCCGGTGACCCAATCACGGCGCAGGATGCCGTACGCCACCGAAGCCAGGGGTCGACCGTTCTCGACCGGCCACCCGTCGCGGTAGTGCGCCTCCTTCACGAACCCGGCCCGCACGAACGTCTTGCGCATGGCGATGTTGTCTTCGCGGGTCTGTCCCTCGATGCGGTCGACCGTGGGCATCGTGGTGAACACGTGGGTGGTCAGCGCCTTCAGCACTTCGGCGCCATAACCCTTGCCGCGATGCACCGTGGCCAGGCGCAGGTCGAACAGGGGAGCGGCGTCGGTGAGGTCGATCAGCACGACGAGACCGATCGGCCCTGTGTCGGACTGGATCCAGTAGGACGCATGGTCAGCGTCACCGAAACGACCATCGTCGATCCAACGCTCGACCTCGGCGCGAGCGGGCCGGCGAGTCGAGTGAAACGGAAACTCGTGCGCAGTCAGGAACTCGACCAGATCGGCCCGGTCGCTCCCATGGTCGTCGAGTCGGCTGAAGGTGATCTCCATCGGTGGCCGCAGCATGCCGCCCCGCGCCGACCGATTCAACGACGAGCGGCTGTCAAAGGGTGACCGCGGTGGCTCGCCGGCCGAGACGGCGCCTGATCGCGCCGAACAGCGAGAGTACGCCGCCGACGGCGGCGACGAGAACCGAGCCGGGTCCGAAGCCGGTGACGGGCAGCATCCCCTCGCCAGGGGACAAGTTGGTGGCCATCGGGATGCTCCTTGGGGGGTGGCGGGTTGATGAAGGGGTGCGCTGATCGCTCAGGCGGCGGCGACGGCGTAGCGAGCCGGTGATTCCCAGCGACATTCGGACGTCGGCTGACGGATCGCCTTCACCGCGGCGTGGACGAAGTTGACGCGGGCGACCCAGTCCAGCACGAGCAGCGCCGGGGCCAGAGCGAGGAGCCGCCACTTACGCAGGGCGATCGCTCCGACCGCCGACCACGCCGCGTAGCCGGCGAGGTAGAGCAGACCGATGTGGCCGATCCGGGCCGGGTCGTCGAGGTTGGTCACGATCACGAAGGCGAGGACGGCGGGGGAGATCAGCGTGTACAGGAGCCAGTCGAACATCAGCCCGACGTAGGCGACGTCGAAGCGGGTCGCCCGACGGCCGACCTTGTGGCCGATGACGCCCTGGAACGTGCCCCACAGCCAGCGCAGGTTCTGGCCGTACCACGACCGAATCGTGGTCGGCTCCTGGATCCGCGCCGCGGTCGTCGGGCAGTAGACGACCCGGCCGAGCTTGCGGCGGTGAGCTTCGAGCACCCAGTACGTGTCGTCGACGACGTAGGGGGTGTCCGGGCGCAGGACCTCGCGCAGGAAGGTCGACGTGTAGACGCTGTTCGAACCGGAGATGCAGTTCATCACGCCGAGTGCAGATTGCCCACGCCGAATGAACGCCTGGTACTTCCAGTAGCCGAACGCACGGCCGGCGACGACCGGGTTCCATCGCTGCGCTCGGGTCCAGTCCGACGCCGTCTTGGCGCAGACGACGGCGACGCCGGGCTTGAACGCCGCGGAGGTCTCGCGGACGAAGTCGTCATCGATGATCGTGTCGTCATCCACGATGCAGATCAGCTCGTAGCGGTCGAGCAGGCCGAGCCGCTGGACGAGCTCATAGATCGCCGCCGGCTTGCCGACGTTCGACTCGAGCTGCACGGCGGCCGCGGCACCCGCCGCGGTGGCGACGCCGACGGTGTCGTCGGTGGATCCGTCGGAGACGACGAAGGTGTCGGCTTGCCGGGCGCACGCTGCCACGGTGCCGGCGACGGTGGAGGCGCCGTTGAGGGTGGCGATCACGAAGGCGAACGACGCCGCCGGCGTGTTCGAGTCCTTCACTCCCCGGGGTCCGGTGTCCGCGCTCATGTAATGACGAACTTACTGACCGGTAACTAACGGCGATACGCGGGAAACCCCGTGTTCAACCCGTACGCGGTGCGGTGACCGTGCCATCGAGCGGGAACTGTGACCGCTCCGCGGGGATGTGACCCCGGAGCGGTCACAGTTCCCCCGATCGCGACCGAGTGAACCGACACGCCCGCGCCGGGTCGGTCGTCCTACGGTGGCGCGGCGATGGCCCTGTTTCACGTCGCGACGGTCTCCCCGACGAAGGCTGAGCTGATTGCCGACTGGGCGCCGACCCAGTCGTGGGGTCCGCCGGCCGAGCTCCCCATCGAGGTGATCGGCGCGTACCGCTTCGACGATCCCGACGGTCGCGTCGGCATGGAGTCCCACCTCGTCACCGCCGACGGCACGCTCTTCCACGTCCCGCTCACCTATCGGGACGAACCGCTCGAGGGCGCCGACGACGCCCTGATCGTCGAGATGGAGCACTCCGTGCTCGGCACCCGCTGGGTCTACGACGGGCTGCGCGACCCCCGGCTCGTCATCATGCTCGCCGCGGTGACGATGACCGGGCAGGGCGAGGCGCTCGGCATGGCCGTCTACCACGACCGGTGGTACATCGCCCCGACCAACGTTCGCATCCACGGCGGCGGGTGGACACTCGAACGGGTCCCGGTCGATGGCTTCGAGCTCGACGTCGACGACGCCACCTCGTCGGTGCTCCGCAACGAGCGGTTCGAGCTCACCGTGTTCCGCCGGCCGGTGCCCGGACCTCGCCCAGCGATCGGCCTCACCGCCACCTGGGACGGCAACGCCGAGCCGGTCGTGCTGGCCAAGGTCGTCGAACAGCCGAGCTGACGCGTCTACGCGTGCAGCCTCGTCGGAGTGATCACGACCGCCGCGGAGAACAGTTCAGCGAACCGCTCGGGAGTCTCGAAGATCGCCGCGATCCGCTCGACGTACTTGGCCACGTACTCCGGGACCTGATCCGCGGGCGGCACGTCGGGCCGGCGAGCCGCGGTTCCCACGAGGCGGATGACGTCGCGGCCGAGGTCGGTCACGTCGAGACCGAGCGCCACCGCCGGGTTGTGCTCGATGTTGCGCAGCTTGGCCTTGCCGGGCTGGCTGTAGATCAGCACGGTCTCGTCGTCACGGAGCAGGTACCACACCGGCACCGTGTCGGGCTTGCCGGCCGGACTCACGGTGGTGAGCCAGGCCATGAGGTTCGTCCGCAAGCGGCTCTCGACGCGCTGGCGCCGGCCGCCGTCGAGCCGTGACGTGAGATGCAATCCTGACTCCTCTCATCCGCGGGCCCAGCGGGGCTCACGCTTCTCGGCGAACGCGGCCATCCCTTCCGCGGCGTCGGGGCCGGCGAACAACTCGTCCGACAGCGCTCGCATCCGCTCGAACGCCTCGTCCCGCGGCAGTCCGGGGACCTCGCGGAGGATCCGCTTGGTCGCCGCGACGGCGCCGGGGGCACCCCGGCGGATCCCATCGCACAGCGCGGCGACCGTAGCGTCGACGTCGTCAGCGACGTGGGTGACGAGACCGACGGCGCGGGCCTCCTCGGCGTCGAACGGCTCCCCGGTGAGGAAGGCCGCGGCGAGGCGCGAGCCGCTCGCCCGCCGGAGGATCGGCACCGAGATCATCGCCGCGGCGACGCCGATCCGTACCTCGGTGAGGGCGAACCCGATGTCGCGCTGCACGACGACGAGGTCGCACGACGCCATCAACCCGATCCCGCCCGCCCGCGCCGGACCCTTCACGGCCGCGATCGTCGGCACCTCGGCGTCCATCAGCCGGGCGAACGCCCGCACGATCGGCCGCGAGTCGGGCACGCCGGTGGCCCGCTCCTTGAGGTCGGCACCGGCGCAGAACGCCGGCGGCACGTGGGTCAGCACGATCGCCCGACCGTCGCCGGCGGCGACGGCAGCCTCGGCGCCGTCGAGCGCCCGATTGAGGTCGTCGACCAGGCGGCTGGACAGGGCGTTGCGGTTGGCGGGGGAGTCGAGGGTGATCGTGGCCACCGCGCCCGCCACGTCGAGGCGGACGAGGGCGGCGTCAGACGTCACGAGTGGCGACGGTACCGCGGGCCGGCCGGCGCCGGCGCTTGGTGAGCGAGAGCACGGTGGGGACGACACCCCGGGGGAGGAAGAGGAACAGGGCGACGATGATCGCGCCGTAGATGATCAGGTAGTACTCGTTGAACGACACGAGCCACTCGTCGAGGATCGTGAACGCGGCCGCGCCGACGACCGGTCCGAGCAGGCTGCCGATGCCCCCGAAGGCGAGCATCACGATCACCCGCACGTCGACGTTGCCGAACGCGAACGTCGACGGGCTGATGAAGCCCTCGGTGTTGGCGTACAGCGCACCGGCGAACCCGATCATCGCCGCGCCGACCGCGCCGGCGATGACCCGGTACCGCTTGACGTCGACTCCGGCGAGCTCGGCGGCGATCTCGTCGTCCCGCAGGGCGCGGAACGCCCACCCCATGCGCGACCGCTGGAGGGCCCGGTACACGACGAGGTAGATCACGACGAGGGCGAGGAACAGGTAGTACGGCCAGACCTGGTCGCCGAGCACGGTGTCGTCGCCGGCCTCGATCGTGAGCCCGGTCTCACCGCCGGTGAGGTCGCGCCGGCCGAGGAGGAGGTTTTGGAACGCCAGCGAGAACGCCAGCGTGACGATGCCGGTGAAGATCACGCCGAGCGAGCGGCTCACCGCGATCCAGCTGAGCAGCGCACCGACCACCGTCGCCATCGCCGTCCCGGCGAGCATGCTGAGGACGATCGGAGCGCCGGTGCGGTCGGTCAGGATCCCGGACGTGTACCCGCCCAGCCCCGCGAGCGCGCCGACGCACAGGAACAGCTGGCCGGTGCTGCCGAAGATGACGTTGAACCCGATGGCGTAGGCGGCGAACAGCACGCCCGTGATGACGACGCCCATCATCGTGCGCGAGTCGTGGTAGCGCAGCGGTACGAGGGCCAGCACGGCGGCGGCGATCGCGATCGGGGCGTAGGCGCGCAGCAGCGCCGGACGCGTGCGGCGGGAGTCCGTCACGTTCTCCCCGCCCCGAGGAGCCCGGTCGGACGCAGCACGATCGTGACGGCCGCGGCGGCCAGGAGGATGATCGTCGTCACGTACGTCCCGATGTAGAAGGCGCTCACCGTGTTGACGATGCCGAGCACGAGGCCGGCAAGGAACGCGCCGGTGACACTGCCGAGCCCGCCGACGACAGCGACGATCAGGGCGAGGGTCGTGAAGTCGATCCCGGCCGTGACGGTGACCGGCCCGGTCATCGACCGCGTCACGGCGACCAGCGCGGCGAGCACGCCGCTCAGCGCGAACACGAGGGTGCGGGCTCGCGCCGGGTTGACCCCGCAGAGTCGTGCTCCCTCCTCGTCCTGGATCACCGAGCGGATGGCCTTGCCCGCCGCGGCGTAGCGGAAGAACACCGCCAGCACGGCGCCCGTGGCGAGCGCGATCGCCGACGCCAGGAGGCTGCCGGTGCGCATGCGCACACCGATGATCTCGATCGGGTCGCCTCCGATGCGCAGGGACAGGGTCTCGATCGGGTAGCGCCACTCGAGCACGCCGTCGATGATGAACGCCACGCCGAGCATCAGCAGGAGGCCGAGCAGCACCCGGGACTCACCGCGGCGGCGGTACACCGGCCGCATCAGCGTCTGGTCGAGCAGTAGCCCGACCACACCGGCGACAGCGAGCCCGACGAGGACGGCGAAGAAGGCCGGCATGCCGGTGTCCATGCGGAGGGCGACGACGATGGCCCCCAGCACCGCGATCTGCCCGTAGGCGAGGTTGAGCACGCCAGCAAGTCCATAGACGAGCGTCAGGCCGACCCCGAGCAGCCCGAACTGCAGACCGAGCACGATCCCGTCGAGGATGACCGCTCTCACGCGACCCCCAGGTAGGCGCGCTGGACCTCGGGGTTGCGCTCGAGCTCGGCCGAGGAACCCTCGAGCTGGATGCGTCCGCTCTCGAGCACGTAGGCGCGGTCGGCGAGGGCGAGCGCGAGCGGAACCTGCTGCTCGGCGACGACGATCGTCAGCCCGTGCTCGCGCAGGCGGCCGAGGGCGGCGTAGGCGTCGGCGGCCAGCTTGGGCGCCAGACCGGTGGTCGGCTCGTCGAGCAAGAGCACCTGAGGATTTGCCATCAGCGCTCGGCCCACGGCGAGCATCTGCTGCTCTCCTCCGCTGAGGGTGCCGGCGTGCTGGCGGCGCCGTTCGCCGAGGCGGGGAAAGAGGTCGAGGACCAGCGATCGCCGCTCGGGGGACGGTCGCTTGGGGTAGGCGCCGAGCTCGAGGTTCTCGCTCACCGTCATCTCGGGGAACAGGTGGCGCTCGGCCGGGACGTAGGCGAGGCCGCGCCGCGCGATCTCGTGGGCCCGCCGTCCGGAGATGACGTCGTCGTCGAGGGTGACCGAGCCCCGCGACGGGCGCAGGAGCCCGCACATCGCCTTGAACAGCGTCGATTTACCGGCTCCGTTGGAGCCGATCACGGCGACCGCCTCGCCGTCGGCCACGGTGAACGACACGCTGTGGACGACGTCCTCGCCGAGATACCCGGCGGACAGTCCGGCGACGACGAGCATCAGCGGGCCCCCAGGTACGCCTCGACGACATCGGGGTCGCGCATCGCCACCTCCGGCGTCCCGTCGACGAGAACCTGCCCGAAGTGGAGGACGACCACGCGCTCGGCGAGGCTCATCACCGCCTTCATCACATGCTCGACCCAGATCACCGTCACGCCGAGCGCGTCGCGAGCGGTGCGCACGATGTCGATCGACGCCTGCAACTCGGTGTCGTTGAGCCCGGCCATGACCTCGTCGAGGAGGAGCAGCCGGGGCCGGCCGGCCAGCGCGCGGGCGAGTTCGAGGAAGCGCTGTTCGTGGAGGTTGAGCATCCCGACGTCGTCGTCGGCGCGCCCGCCGAGACCGACGAAGGCGAGCGCGTCGTCGGCGCGCTGGAAGGCCTCGGCCTCGGTGATCCGGCCGTCGGCGGCGCCGAACATCGAGCCGAGAACGGCGTTCTCGAAGACGGTCATCGCCTCGAACGTGCGCGGCGTCTGCAGCACCATCGCGATCCCCGTATGGCGGGTGCGGTGCGGCGGGAGCCTGGTGACGTCGACCCCGCCGAACGTGATCCGGCCCGCGCTCGGCGACTCGAGGCCGATCACGGTTCGCAGCAGCGTCGACTTGCCCGCCCCGTTGGGGCCGACCAGCGCCAGGATCTCGCCCTCGGCGACGCGCAGCGAGACGTCCCGGACCGCGGGCAGCCCACCGAAGCGCTTCTCGACCCGGTCGAGCTCGAGGAGGACCGGGCGCGCCGGCTCGCGCCCGAGCTCAGTCACGTGTCAACTATTGCGGCTCGTACGGCTCGAGCGGCTCGGGCAGGAGCAGCGGCACGGGGTACCAGTCGCCGGCCTCGTTGAGTCCCTCCGGCGCCGAACCCGAGCGGACGACGCTGAACAGGGGCTGGGCGGTGGCCAGCTCACCCCACTCGGTCCAGCCCATCTCGAACGGGTAGCCGGGCAGGTCGAAGGTGTTGGCGTGGAGGTACTCGGCGATCGCCACCGGATCGTCGCCGACCTCCTCGACGGCCTGGGCGACCATCGTCACGATCCCGTATCCGGCGACGGCGTCGTCCTCCATGAACGGGTTCTCCGACATCTCCAGGTAGCGGAGGGCGAGGTCCTGGTACTCGGGGCTCTCGTAGTCGGCGCAGTCGAAGTCGTAGTAGCGGTCGAGCGCGGCGTCGCCGGCGCCGGACATCACCAGGGCCCACGGCGAGTACGCCCCGGTGACCGGGACATCCATGCCGAGATCGGCCGACTGCACCGTGATCGGGCCCGATCCCGGCGGATGCCCGGTGGCGACGATGAGCTCCGGGTCGAACTCCTCCAGGCTGCGCAGATAGGTCGTGAAGTCGGTCTCCGGCACCGGTGCCACCTCGACCTGCAGCTCCACGCCCTCGAGGTCGGCGAACTCGTTCTCGATGGCCGACCGGAACGCCTGGCCCCAGCCGTAGTCGGCGATGATCACGCCGACCCGCGTGAGCCCTTCGTTCTCGGCGAACTGGGCGATCGGCCCGGCGACCATCGGAGCTGCGGGGAGGCAGGTGCGGAACGTGTACCGGCTGTCCCGCGTGAGGATCGCCTCGGAGCCCGCCTTGACGAGGAACAGCGGCGTCTCCAGCTCCTCCGCGGTCTGAGCCGTGGCGAGCGCCACGTCGGTCGAGATCACGCCGCCCACCGCGACCGCGCCGCCCTCGATCAGCCGCTCGATCTCCGTCGCGCCCCGGTCCGGGTCGGTCTGGTCGTCGGACACCTCCAGCGCCAGCGGGCGGCCGGCGACGCCGCCGGCGGCGTTGATGTCGTCGACGGCGAGCTGCATCCCGTCGCGAACCTGAACGCCCCATGGCGCGAAGTTGCCCGTCACCGACGTGAGGACACCGATCGTGATCGGCTCGCCGGTCGGCTCGGCGCCCCCTGTGGTGGCCGGGCCCTCGGCGGTCGTGGTCGCGGGGGCCTCGCCGGCTGTGGTGCCGGGTGCCTCGGCCGTGGTTGCCGGTGCCTCTCCCGCGGTGGTCGCCGGTGCGGCCCCCGTCGTGTCAGGTGCGGCCCCGTCGTCATCGTCGTCGTCCCCGCACGCCGCTAGGGCGAGCGCCAGTACCGAGACGGCACTGACCCACTTCGAGCGCCTCGTGATCATCCCATCCCCCTTCGAATGCCCCTTCAGCCGTCACGGGTCGCCGCCTCCGGCGAGCCCGCGATCGTGGACCATTGAACACGGAACCGTGGCGGCACTCAAGGACTCTGTAGAACAAATCAAGCCGGTTCGTGTACACCTGAACCGTGACCGACAGCCGAATGCGATCGAGGTCGCGTCGCAGCGCCAAGGCGTTGTTGCTCACGATCCTCGGCGAGTTCGTCCTGCCCCGCGGGGGGTCGGCGTGGACGGCCACGCTGGTCGAGTCGCTGGGTGCGGTGGGCGTGGCCGAGCGCAGCGCCCGCCAGGCGCTCGCCCGGTTGAGGGAACAGGGGTTGCTGGACCCTGAGCGGCACGGTCGGCGCACGCGCTGGAACCTCAGTCCCGCCGGACAGCACCTGCTGACCGCCGGCAGCGACCGGATCTACCGGTTCGGGCTCGACCGGGGCGCCTGGGACCGGCACTGGCTGGTCGTCCACTCGCCCGTGCCCGAGCGGCAGCGGGCGAAGCGCCACCAGCTCCGCGGCCAGCTCGAGTTCGCCGGTTTCGGGTTCCTCGGTGCCGGCGTGGCGGTGTCGCCCCACGTCGACCGGGAGGACGCCGCCAACACCGTCTTGCGCGACCTCGGGCTGGTCGACACCGCGGTGGTGTTCCGCGCCGAGGTCGGCTCGCTGCTCGAACCCGAGGAGCTGCTGCGGCGGGCCTGGGATCTGGATGCGATCGCCGCCGGTTACGACGAGTTCATCGCCGCTTTCGGGACCCTCGCGCCGACCGATGCGGAGGCGACGTTCGCCGCACTCGTCGCGCTGGTCGACGAGTGGCGGCGCTTTCCGTTCGGTGACCCCGAGCTCCCCGGTGACCTGCTGCCGGCGACGTGGCCCGGTCGTCGGGCCCGGCAGCTGTTCGAGGCCGGGCGTGAGGAGTGGACGCCGGCGGCGAGCCGATGGTTCGACGGACGGGAAGCGGCGGCGGAACGCCGGAGTTGAGCGCGGCGCGCGATCAGGCCGGGCGACTCACACCGGCTTGAGCATCGCCGGGTCGTAGCGCGAGGCGGCGTTCCACAGCAGGTACCCGTCGGAGCCGGTCGTCACCGCGGCGTCGATCTGGGCATGGACCTCGGCGGGGCCGTACGTGATGTTCCGCGAGCTGTACGCCTGCAGCCATGGAACGACACCAGCTCCAGTTCCCGCGGCGAGTTTCTCGAAGTCCGCCAAGGAGGCGGTGACGATCTCCGCCGGCTGCCGCACCGGGTTCTCCACGCCGTACTGGCCGGAACCCCACAGCGCCGGGTACACCATCGGCGAGATGTAGTCGACCAGGGGAGCGAGCAGCCTGGAGTCCTGGGCGGTGTCCTGCGGGAACCGCGCCGAGACCCCGAAGATCGACACACCCAGGCGCGCGCCCGTTCCGTCCAGCGCCTTCTTGGTGTCGTCGACGAAGCGGGCGATCGAGACGTCGGGCGGCATCTCGAGCCCCGGGAACTGCATCGTCTCGAGGTCGCCCTCGGGCCGGCGGATGTAGTCGTAGAGGATCTCGTCGAAGCCGAGCTTGACGGCTTCCCGGGCCAGGTCGATCTGATACTTGCGGACGGTGGGGTTGGCGAAGTTGGTGAACGCGGCCGATCCGTAGTCGTTGGCCAGCGGCTCGCTCCCGCTGCCATCGAGGACGATCATCTCCGGCCGGCCGTTCTCCCACGCCCACTTGGCGAGGACCGGGTCGAGGAAGTTGACGATCCGACCGATGACCCGAACGCCGAGCCCGTGCAGTTCGTCGACCGTCGCGCGGGCGTCGTAGTACGTCGTGGCGGCGCTGACGCGCCGGGCGAGCCGGACCTTGGTCTCGTACCCCACCTGTCCGGACTCGTCCTTGATGTCGAGCTCCACGGCGTTGATCTGTCCGGCCTGGGCCATGGCGATGATCCGCTCACGGACCTCCGGGAGGACCCAGTCCTGGAATCGCACGTGCACTGCCATCGTCGACGGGTGCTCCACCGGCGTCGGGTTCGGCGTGATCGTGACCACTTGTTCGTTACGCCGGCCGGCAGCGTCGGCCGCTTCCAGCCGCACGTCGGTCCACGCCTGGGGGAGGTGGACGGTGAAGCCGCCGCCGGCGTCGAGCTCGACGGGGTCGCCGTTGGCGGTGAGCGACACGGCGCCGTCGGTGAAGCCGCGCAGGGTGTTCACGAATCCGGGGACGGAGGGGACGATCTCCTTCGGGATCGACATCCGCGGCCCGCCGCCGGCAGCGCTGCCGTCACCCTGACCGACGAGCGCACCCTCGAGGTCGGGCCCGGACAGCGTGCGCACGGCCGCCACGCCACCCAGTGCCGCCACCACCAGCAGGCCGGCGACGAGGAGCGGTCCGTTGCCATGGCGGCGGGATGGACGCCGGCGCTCCGGCATCGGCCGCCGCTGGCGGACCGGCGTGTCTCTGAACCCGCGGGCCGACGTGTACCGGGGCGCCCGCCGAGGGTCAAGGACATCCTGGTCCCGGGTCACGGGAGAACTCTAGGGGGGAGGGACAGGTTGAGCCGTGATCTGGCCGAGGAAGGTCTCGACCTCGGCCCGGTCGCGGGTCCGGCGCATCGGCGGCAGTGCCCGCACGATCTCCCACCGGTAGCGGGCCGTCCCGAGGCGGCGATCGAGCACGGCCACCACCCCGCGGTCGGTGGTGTTGCGGATCAGACGCCCGGCCGCCTGGGCAAGCAGCATCGAAGCCCGCGGCAGGTCGATCGCCCCGAACGCCGCCGGTCCGAGGCGCTCCCGCCGCGCCGACAGGAGCGGGTCGTCGGGGCGCGGGAACGGGAGCCGGTCGATGACCACCAGGCTGAGCGTGCGGCCGGGAACGTCGACACCCTGGAAGAACCCGGCCGTGGCGAAGATGCACGTCGCCTCGTCGGCGGCGAAGCGGGCGACGAGCGCCGGCTTGGGGAGGTCGCGCTGGGTGAGGATCGGCACGTCGACGCGGTCCCGCACGGCCGTCGCCGCCGCCTCCATCGCCTTCCAGCTCGTGAACAGCGCCAGGGTCCGACCGCCGGCGGCGGTGATCAGCGCGGCGAGCTCGTCGTGCACCGCCTCGCGGTAGCCCTCGGCGCGGGGGTCGGGCACATGGAGGGCGCAGTAGAGGAGGGCTTGGTGCTCGTAGTCGAACGGGCTACCGACATCGGCGACGTCGACCCGGTCGGCGGGCAGCCCGACCCGGGCGGGCAGTGAGGAGGGGATCGTCGCACTGGTCAGGATCGCGCGGTGCCGGCCCCAGACCCCCTCGGCGAGCATCGGCGCGACGTCGAGGGGGGCGATCTCGAGGCGCGGCAGCTCCGGCGAACCCGATACGAAGTCCACGTAGCCGTCGTGCTCGGCGAGCGCCAGGTCGAGCTGCTCGATCGCTCGGCCGGTGATGAGCTGGGCCCGAAGCTTGCGCTGTTCGGCGTCCTCGGTGGCCGGTTCGATGGCGACGAGCGCGCTGACGATGCGGTCGAGGCGGAGGCGGGCTTCGGCCAGCGCAGCCTGCACGGAGTCCGGGTACGGGACGGGGAGCCGCTGGCCGGCGAACGGGCCGAGGGCCTCGCGGAGCTCGTCGGCGAGCTCGATCACGCCGGCGAGCAGCTGGGGGTCGTCGAGGATGCGCCGCACCACGCCGGCCAGGGTGACGAAGCGTCCCGGTGCGATCTGGACGCCGATCGTGTCGCTCATCACGTCCTCGAGGACGTGGGCCTCGTCGAACACGACGACGTCGTGCTCGGGCAGGATCACCCCGTCGCTGCCGACGTGCAGCCCGTAGAGGTGGGTGTTGACGACGATCACGTCGGCCTCGGCCGCCCGCCACCGGGCCCGCTCGGCGAAGCACGACTGACCCTTCGGGCACCGGGCGGCTCCGGGGCACTCGTCGCTGCCGACGCTCACCGCCCGCCACGCCGCGTCGCTCGGCGCCCACGTGAGCTCGGCGCTGTCACCGGAGGTGGTGCGACGGGCCCAGCGGGCGAGGCGCCGGATCTCCTCCCGGGCGGGGGCTCCCATCCCGTCCAGCTCGAGCTGGCCGTCGCTGCCTTGCTGCTGCACCTCGTCCAGGCGCTGCACGCAGACGTAGTTGCTGCGGCCCTTGAGCACGGCCCACTCGAACGGGGTCGTGAGCGTCGAGGCGAGGAATGGGAGGTCCTTGGTGGCCAGCTGATCCTGGAGCGCCTTGGTCGCCGTCGCCACGACCGTGCGAGCGCCCGACGTGATCGCCGGGACGAGGTAGGCAAGGGTCTTGCCCGTCCCGGTCCCGGCCTGGACGACGAGGTGGCGGTCGGCCGCGATCGCCGCCGCGACGAGCTCGGCCATGCGCTCCTGACCGGGCCGGTGCTCGGCGTCCGGCAGGGCGGCGGTGATCGCGCCGAGAGCGACGGGAGTCGGCGTCGCCGTCACGCGGCGACGAGGGCGAGGGCGGCGTCGAGCTCGGCCGAGTCGAACTCGGGCCACGTCTTGCCGGTGAAGTGGATCGCCGCCCCGGCGCTCTGCCAGAGGAGGAAGTTGGACACCCGGAGCTCCCCGCTGGTGCGGACGAGCACGTCGACCGGTGGCAGTTCGGGCAGGTAGAGCCGCTCGGCGATCGCCTGCGGGGTGATCTCGACCCCGTCGGTGCGGGCCCGCCGGACGGCGTCGATGAGCTCCTGGCGGGCGCCGTAGTCGAAGGCGACGGTGAGCAGCATCCCGGTGTTCTGGGCGGTGTCGGAGATGGCGTTGCGGATCGCCCGCTGGACGTACCGCGGGGTCCTCGCGTCCGCGGTGCCGAACGGGCGCCCGATCCACTGGATGCGGACGTTCAGGTCGTTGAGCTCGGCCACCCGCCCGAACAGCTTGTGGTGGAGGCCGAGGATGTGGCGGACCTCGGCCCGCGGGCGGATCCAGTTCTCGGTCGAGAAGCCGAACACGGTGAGCCAACCGATGTTGCGCCGGACGGCCGCCCGCACCACCCGGGCCAGGTTCTCCTCGCCCTCGGTGTGACCCTCCGTGCGGGGAAGGCCCCGGCGGACCGCCCAGCGGCCGTTGCCATCCATGATGCAGGCCACGTGCTGGGGGCGGGTGGTCGGTTGTTCAGACACGTCGTCCTCACGCTACGGCGGCCATGCCCGTCTGATCGCCGCCTCCGCGTGGGAAACTAAACCCCGTGGGATCGACGCTCGCGCACGTCATGGTGGTCGCGGGCACGTCACGACAGTGGGAGCAGCTCGGCGAGGAGGAGTGGCAACGGCGGGCCGAGGCGTTCGGGGCCGTGGTGGCCGAGGCCGGGGGGTCCTGGCTGACATTGCAGGCGTACGAGCGGGGGGACGGCGGCGGCCCGGAAGACGTCGGCGATCAGCCGCGCCGGCACTTCGTCGTTGCCGATGGCCGCTGCACGGTGGTCGTCGACCCGATGGGCGACGGGCGGGAACGGTTCGCCGAGGCGATGCACCGGCTCCCGTCGGCGGTGATCGTCGACGAGAAGTCGGTGGCCGGCGCCCTGTTCGAGCCGGCCGACGTCGAGCCCGACCTCGTGCTCATCGTCGGGCCGTCGACCCGCCTGCCCCCGTCGTTGGTGTGGGAGCTCGCCTACGGCGAGTTGGTGTTCCTCCCCGTCGACTTCGACGAGTTGGCCGCGCAGCACGTCGCCGCGGCGGTCGGCGACTTCTCCACTCGCCGCCGCCGGTTCGGCGGACTCGACGAGGGCGAGGACGAATGAGCGAGCGAGTCTTCGAGCGAGCGAACCAGCATTACGGCGCCGAAGGCTCACTGGTGCGCCAGGCACAAACGGTGAGCGATCTCTTCAGCCTTACGGTGGTGCACCAGTGAGTCACCTCTACAGGGATACCGGTGTCGTCCTGCGCACCTACAAGTTGGGTGAGGCCGACCGCATCGTCGTGCTGCTCACCGAGGAGCACGGCAAGGTCCGGGCGGTGGCCAAGGGAGTGCGCAAGACGACGTCGAAGTTCGGCGCCCGGCTGGAGCCGATGAGCCACGTGCGGCTGTTGTTGTACCGCGGTCGGGAGGGTGGGCTCGACATCGTCAGCCAGGCCGAGTCCGTCGAGCCGCTGTCGCCGCTGCTGGCGACCCTCGACCGGGCGTCGCAGGCCCTGGCCGTGCTCGAGGCGGCCGACCAGCTGGCCCTCGAGCGGGAGCCCAACCCGCGCCTGTACCACATGCTCGTGGGAGTGCTGCGCACGATCGCCGGGCGGGCCTCTTCCCTGGTCGTGCCGGCGTTCTACTGGAAGCTGCTCGCCGCCGAGGGGCTGCAGCCGGAGCTCGAGACCTGCGTGCGGTGCGGTGAGGGCGGGCCTGAGGTGGCCCTCGTGGCGTTCGACCTCGGTGACGGCGGCGTCCAGTGCCGGTCGTGCCGCACGGGGAGCGCGATCAGCCCGGCCGCGCTCGGCCTCATGCGCGACGTGCTCGGGGGACGGCTCAACGAGGCGCTCGCCGCGCCCGAGTCGCCGGCGACGCACGAAGTCGGTGTGCTGGCGACCCGGGCGCTGGAGCACCACATCGAACGGCGCCTGCGGACGATCGCGATGTTCGAGTAGCGCTCCCGCATCTGGGCGGGAATCGTGTCATCGTGTCATCCGCGCATCTGGGCGGGAATCGTGTCAGATGCTGGAAGGATTCCCGCCCAGATCACGGGCATCGGCGGGTCAGCTGGTGCTGTCGTCCGGGGTCGCGGATCCGCTCGGGGCGCGGCCGGGACCGCCGGCCCCGCCGCCGTCCTCGCACCCTTCCCGGTCCGGTCTCGTCGAGTTGTCGGTCGTGGTCGAGTCGTCCGGTCTCGTCGAGTCGTCGGTCGTGGTCGAGTCGTCGGTCGTCGTCGAGTCGTCGGTGGTGGTCGAGTCGTCGGTGGTCGACGGCTGCTCGACGACGGTGTCGTCAGTGCCGTCGTCGTCGCTCTGGGCCGAGGCGATTCCGGCGCCGAGGGTGAGTGCGGAGAGCCCGGCGGCGACTCCGATCAGGGCTTTGTTCCTCATCGTTGCTCCTCCTTGGGGAGTGGGGGATGCCCCCAGCCAAGGCCGCCCACCTCCCAGCCGCCGCATGACCGGCTGGGAGTTCGCCGAGTGTCACTAAGGTGGTGCCGACCCGAGAGGGAGCGACATCGTCGTACGGGTGAAGGGGGTCGGCATGAACGACCGCATGCTCCGCCGAGCGGACCGGCGCGGTCCGGAGGCGGGTGACGAACGCCGATCGGACGCCGCGCCACCACACCGGCGAGCACCGACGCCCGTCCCAAGCGAACGCGGCCCGGCGACGGGGGCGGGCATCGCCTTCCCCGACACCGGGCGGATCACCGCCGCGACGACCGGCCGACCCACGACCCGCCGGGCGTCGTACGCCGTGTCGACCAGGATCCGTCGCGCGTCACCCGTCGGCGATGGGATGCCCGGCCACGAGAAGACTGACGCCGACGACCCGGCCGTGGTCGCCGCGGCGTTGGCGGCGCGTCGGGGCGGCCCGATTCCCGAACCCGGCCTCGGCGCGACCGTGCGCCTTCCCGACATCGTCGTCGAGTCGACCGCCGTCGAGACCGACTCGGTCAGGGGCCAGATCCTGTACCAGGGCGCGACCGCCCAGCACGGTCCGGAACCGGCGACCGACTTCGGGGACACCCAGCCGGGGAACTACGTCTTGACGGGCATCACGGTCACCAAGACCGAGGGCAGCTACGACGTCAGCGCGACCTTGCAGCACCACGTCACGTTCCAGGTCCGAGACGAGGTCGGGCCAGGCACCGCCCGGGAGAAGAACATCGAGTCGGAGAACGATCCACGTATCACCGCCAGGAACTATGAGGCGATCGCCGCCGACCTCACGCCCCGGATGAACGACCTCGGGGGACGTCCGCCGCGCTTGGCGTACTGGTCGCGCGGCCTCACCATCATCCACGAGCAGTTCCACGCCGACGACACGGTCGGCCTCAGCCGCACCGGGGTCGGGGACGCCCAGAGCTGGCTCAACCAGCAGCAGACCGACTCGGCCGACGGTGTCCAGCACCTGCTCGAGCAGGCCGTCCTCCAGGTCAAGAAGGCACGCGACGACGGGATGAAGATGCCCGGCCGCGAGGAGCGCGCGTACGGCGACGGGGCACCCCTCTACCTGGCGCTGGTGAACCGGATCAGGACCAAGTTCAGTCGGGCCGAAGGCGGAGCTCGCGCCGACTCCGTCAAGCCGGATCCGAACAAGCAGGGAACATCCGGCAGCAAGCCGAAGCGGGACCTCAGGTCCTCCGGGTGATCGGGGTCACGGCGTCGCCAGCGGGAGGGTGATCGACACCGTCGTGCCCTCGCCGGGCGTGCTCCGCACCTCGATCGTGCCGCCGTGGGCGGCGACGGCGGCGTCGGCGATCGCCAGACCCAGTCCGCTCCCGCCCTGGGCCCGTGCCCGGGCGCGGTCGGCCCGATAGAACCGCTCGGTCACCCGGGCCGCGACCTCCGGGGTCATGCCCGGACCTCGATCCATGACCGTGATGCGGGCGTCGTCGACGTGCGCCGTCACGGCCAGGTCGATCGGCACACCACCCGGAGTGTGGACCAACGCGTTGCCGACGACATTGGCGAGGACCTGGCGCAGCCGGTCCTCGTCGCCGAGGACGACGATCGGTCCGCGTAGGTCGGTCGTGATCGGGCGGGTGGGATCGACGGCGCGGGCGTCGCGGGCCGCGTCAGCCACCAGCGCCGTCAGCTCGATCGGGTGCCGGTCGAGCGGCCGGCTCTCGTCGAACTTCGTCAGCGCCAGCAGGTCGTCGACGAGGCGGGCCATGCGGACCGCCTCCTGCTCGGTGCGGCGCATCGCCTCGTCCAGCTGTACCGGATCGGTGAGCCCACCGATCCGGTACAGCTCGGCGTACCCGCGGATCGTCGTGACCGGGGTCCGCAGCTCGTGTGAGGCGTCGGCGACGAAGCGCTGCAGCCGTTCCTGCGACGCGGTGCGCTCGGCGAACGCGGTTTCGAGGGACTGGAGCATGCGGTTCAACGCCAGGCCGAGCTGGCCGGCTTCGGTCGACGGCGCCATCCCGGGGACCCGCTGCGACAGGTCACCGCCGGCGATCGCCTCGGCCGTCCGGGTCATCCGCTTGAGCGGCCGGATGCCGAGGTGGATCACCCACCACGTCACCGCGCCCAGCACGGCCATGATGACCACCGTGGCGATGACCTCGACCGTGACGAGGCGTGAGATCGTGTCGTCGACGTCGGTCAGCGGCAGCGCGGTGATGCGGAGCCCGTCGCCGCTCGCCCTGGCCCGCACCCGGTAGCGCAGGTCGCCGCCGTCCTCGGCGCCGGCGGTGAACGGCCGTCCCGTGCTGGCGGCGTCGGCGGCCCGGTCGGGGTCGATGTCCGGCGGGGGCAGGTCGTCGCCCCTCGGGTTGGAGGAGAAGATCGTCCGCAGCTCGCCGTCGGCGCCGATCACGCCCTCGTAGACGTCGCCCAGGCGCTCGCCGCGCTCGTCCGGTGGGGGAGGGCGGGGACCGACCTGGTCGCGGTCGGGGCCGCCGGCCGCCGCCAGGCGGTCGTCGACCTGGTCGATGAGGTACGACCTGGTCGTCGCCGTGACGGTGATGGCGACGAGGACGAGGACGGCGACCACCACGGCGACGCCGGCGAGCAGGCGGGCACGGAGGGACAGGCGCCGCACCGCTGGCTCACCTCGACGGGGCGGGAGCCCGCAGCGTGTAGCCGACGCCGCGGATCGTCGTGATGAGGCGGGGCTCGGCGTTGTCGAGCTTGCGGCGGAGGTAGCCGATGTACGTCTCGACGACGCCGCCGTCGCCACCGAAGTCGTACTGCCAGACGTGGTCGAGGATCTGCGCCTTCGACACGACGCGGCCCTGGTTCAGGAGCAGGTACCGCAGGAGGTTGTACTCGGTCGGGGAGAGCGACACTTCGCTGCCGTCGCGCTCGACGCGGTGGGCGTCGTCGTCCATGGTGAGGTCGCCGCAGGCGAGCACCGTGCGGTCCTCGCGCGCCCGGCCGGTCCGTCGCAGCACCGCACCGACCCGGGCGACGAGCTCCTCGAGGCTGAACGGCTTCTGCAGGTAGTCGTCACCACCGAGGGTCAGCCCACGGACCTTGTCCTCGGTGGAGTCGCGGGCGGTGAGGAACAGCACCGGCGTCCGGTCCCCGCCGGCCCGCATCCGCCGGCACACCTCGAACCCGTCGAGGTCGGGCAGCATCACGTCCAGCACGACCAGGTCGGGCGCCGGGTCAGCGAGGGCCGCCAGGGCGTCGCGGCCGGTCGCGACGGCCGAGACCTCGAAGCCGTGGTGCCGCAGCGCGGCCGTGAGCATCGACCGCAGGTTGTCCTCGTCGTCGACGATCAGGAGGTGCTCACCGGCCACGAGACCCAGTCTCGCCTGCCAAGCTGAGAGTTCGCTGTGAACGAACTGGGAGCAGAGTCACAGCCCGCTCGCAGGTGGCTCACAGCTTCACTCCGGATGCTCGCGCCATGAACACACCGACCGACGACCACGACCGCGGGCTCGCCTTCGACCTGTCGACGCTGCTCAGCCGGCGCCGGCTGTTCACGCTGGCCGGAGCCGGCGCGGGCGCGGCGCTGTTGGTCGCGTGCGGCTCGGACGGCTCGTCGGACAGTGCCCCGACGTCGACCTCGACCTCGGCCTCGCCGTCGATGTCATCGACGTCGACGGCGTCCTCCACGAGCACCGACACGAGCTGCTCACCGACTCCCGAGGAGACCGCGGGGCCGTATCCGGGCGACGGCTCCAACGGTCCGGACGCCCTCGCCGAGAGCGGCGTCGTACGCAGCGACATCCGGTCCAGCTTCGGCTCGGCGTCCGGCGTCGCCGACGGCGTGCCGCTGACCGTCGAACTGAGCGTCGTCGACACCGCCAACGGCTGTGTCCCGCTCTCCGGGGCGGCCGTGTACCTGTGGCACTGCGACCGCGAGGGTCGGTACTCGATGTACTCCGAGGGGGCTGAGGACGAGAACTATCTCCGCGGCGTGCAGGAGACCGACGCCGACGGGCGGGTGACGTTCACCAGCATCTTCCCGGCGTGTTACGCCGGCCGGTGGCCGCACATCCACTTCGAGGTCTACGCCGGAGTCGGCGAGGCGACCGGAGGCGGTGAGCCGGTCGCGACGTCACAGCTCGCCTTCCCCGAGGACGTGTGCGCCGCCGTCTACGCCACCGCGGGGTACGAGCAGAGCGTGGCCAACCTGGCGCAGGTGTCGCTCGACACCGACATGGTGTTCGCCGACGGGGTGTCCCAGCAGCTCGCCACGATGGGCGGCGGCGTCGACTCGGGTTATCAAGCGGAACTGTCGGTTGGAATCGGCTGAATCCGGCCGATACCAAACGACAGAACGGGCCGCAAGTGACGCGCCGTAGCCTTTCGTCATGCCGGCGCGCGAGCTCGACCAGATCGTCAACCTGTGCAAGCGCCGCGGGTTCGTGTACCCGTCGGCGGAGATCTACGGGGGCTTCCGCAGCGCCTACGACTACGGCCCGCTCGGCGCGCTGATGCTGCGCAACGTCAAGGAGGCGTGGATCCGCTCGACGGTCCAGGAGCGCGACGACGTCGTGCTCATCGACGCCGCGATCCTCGGCCCGCCGCAGGTCTGGGAGGCCAGCGGCCACCTCGCCAGCTTCACCGACCCGCTCGTCGACTGCACCAAGTGCAAGCAGCGGTTCCGGCAGGACAAGCTCGACGACCCCGACACCTGCCCGAACTGCGGTGCCCACGGCAGCTTCACCGAGGCGCGCGCGTTCAACCTGATGTTCAAGACCTATGCCGGCCCGGTCGAGGAGTCGGCGGCCGTTGCCTACCTGCGGCCGGAGACGGCGCAGGGGATGTTCGTCAACTTCGCCAACGTCCTCGCCACGACGAGGCGCAAGCCGCCGTTCGGCATCGCCCAGGTCGGCAAGTCGTTCCGCAACGAGATCACGCCGCAGAACTGGATCTTCCGGACGCGGGAGTTCGAGCAGATGGAGATGGAGTACTTCGTCCCGCCGGCCGACAGTGCCAAGTGGTACGAGTACTGGTGCAACGAGCGCCTCGACTGGTACGTCCGCCACGGCATCCCGCGCGAGATGCTGCGGCTGCGGCCGCATGACGCCGAGGAGCTGTCGCACTACTCCTCGGGGACGTCCGACGTCGAGTTCCTGTTCCCGTGGGGCTTCGACGAGCTCGAGGGCATCGCCCAGCGCACCGACTACGACCTCAAGGCCCACGCCGAGCACTCCGGCGAGCGCCTCGACTACTTCGACCAGGCCACCGGGGAGCGCTACACGCCGTACGTCGTCGAGCCCGCCGCCGGCGCCACGCGGACGATGGCGGCGTTCCTCCTCGCCGCCTACGACGAGGACATGATCAACGACGAGAAGCGGACGGTGCTGCGGCTGCACCCGCGGCTGGCCCCGTACCAGGCGGCCGTGCTGCCGCTGTCCCGCAAGGAGCCGCTGATCTCGATGGCCCACGAGGTCCGCAAGGCGTTGAGCCAGCGGTACATGGTCGAGTACGACGAGACCCAGGCGATCGGCCGCCGCTACCGCCGGCAGGACGAGATCGGGACGCCGCTCGCCGTCACGATCGACTTCGACTCGCTCGACGACAAGGCGGTCACGATCCGCGACCGCGACACCACCGACCAGGTCCGCGTGCCGGTCGACGACGTCGTGTCCGAGGTCGCCGACCGCCTCGGCTTCTGACCATCCGAGGGTTTCGTGCCATCCGAGGGTTTGCCGAGGGAATGCCCGGCATGAAACCCTCGGATGAGTGGTGACGACGTACCTCGATCGCATCCTCGAGCGCCACCGGGAGGTCGCCTCGGCCGACACTCGGTCGCTCGACGCACTCGTCGAGCAGACCCGGGGAGCTCCTGCCGCCCGTGGGTTCCGGCGAGCGCTGGCGTTGACGCCCGTGCTGGCGGTGATCGCCGAGATCAAACGGCGCTCGCCGTCCAAGGGCCCGCTCGCCGAGGCCCTCGACCCCGCCGCCCTCGCGGTCGCCTACGCCCACGGCGGGGCTTCGTGCCTCTCGGTCCTCACCGACGAGGAGTTCTTCGGCGGGTCGGCCGCCGACCTGCAGACCGCCCGTGACGCGACGACGTTGCCGGTGCTGCGCAAGGACTTCACCGTCGATCCCCGGGACATCGCCGACGCCCGCCTGATGGGTGCCGACGCCGTGCTGCTCATCGTCGCCGCCCTCGACGAGCTCGAGCTGGTCGAGTTCGTCGACCTCGCCACCGAGCTGCACCTCGACGCCCTCGTCGAGGTGCACGACGAGCCGGAGCTGGAGCAGGCGCTGGAGGCGGGAGCGACGCTGATCGGCGTCAACCAGCGCGACCTGTACACGTTCGAGGTCGACACCGACCGCGCCGAGCGAGTGGCGAAGGCGATCCCGGCCGGCATGGTCAAGGTCGCCGAGTCCGGGATCCGTGACGCCGCCGACGTCGAGCGGCTCGCCGTCGCCGGCTACGACGCGATCCTCGTCGGCGAGGCGCTCGTCACCGCGGCCGACCCGGCCGCCGCCCTGGCCGCCCTCCGCACCGCCTGACACGGCGGGCGGACCCCGCTGTGCTTCGATGGAGCCGTGGGGGCGCGTGAGGACGCTGATCCCGGCCTGCCGCTGAAGTTGTGGCGGTGCTCGAACGGTGAGTTCCTGCCGCCACCGCTCGACGAGCTGCGGTCCGAGGCGATGCGCCGGGCCCGCGCCGCCGCTGACGACCACGCCCGCCGCCACGGTTGGTCCCGCCGCCGCTTCCTGCTCTCGTCGGCGGGGATGGTGGCCGGCCTCGCCGCCCTCGAGTCGTGCAGCAACGACCGATCCCGGTCGACGGGCACGACGCGCGGCGGGACGTTCAACGTGCCCGAGTCGGCGATCACCGATCCCGAAGAGGCGACGACCACCGTCCACACCACGTCGCCCGCGACGACCAGCGAGCCGGCGACGACCACCACTGCCGAGCCGGCGACCACCACGACGCAGCCACCCGACGAGGACGTCGTCATCGACGTGCAGACCCACTTCCTCGAGTCGGGTGACTTCGGGCTCGGCTTCCCGCAGTCCTCGTGCGGTGAGGCCAACCCGGGTGACTGCTTCTCGGCGGAGTACTGGCGCGACCTGGTGCTGGCGCAGAGCGACACCCGGGTGGCGGTGATCTCGGCCGTCCCTGTGGTCGCCGACCCGGATCCGCTGTCGGTCGAGGCGATGGAGCGGGGGCGGGCGCTCGCCGCCGAACTGTGCGGCGACGGACACGTGCTCATCCAGGGTCACGCCGTCCCGGACGTCGGCCCGATCGAGGCCGCCGTCGCGGCGATGGAGGAGGTCGCCGCCGCCCACGACCTCAGCGCCTGGAAGGTGTACACCCACAGCCCGACCGGCTGGTTCCTCGACGACCACGACGCCGATGCCCCGGCGATCGGCCAGCGCTTCCTCGACGCCTGCCGCGCCACCGGCGTCCCGACGATCGCCGTCCACAAGGGCCTGTCCGGCGGCAATCCGTACGCCTCGCCGGTCGACATCGGTCCGGCCGCCGCGGCCAACCCGGACCTGCGCTTCCTCATCTACCACTCCGGCTATGAGGCGGGGCACACCGAGGGCCCGTTCGACCCCGATGGCCCGGGCGTCGACCGCCTCCTCCGCAGCGTCTCCGCCGCCGGGATCGGCCCCGCGGGCAACGTGTACGCCGAGCTCGGCTCGACGTGGCGGCGGGTGATGGGCAACCCCGACGAGGCCGCCCATGTGCTGGGCAAGCTGCTCGTCGCGTTCGGTTCCGAGCGCATCCTGTGGGGCACCGACTCGATCTGGTACGGGTCGCCGCAGGACCAGATCGCCGCCTTCCGCGCGTTCGAGATCACGCCGGCGTTCCAGGAGCAGTTCGGCTACCCCGCCCTCACCCCCGACGTGAAGCGGCGCATCCTCGGGCGCAACGCGATCGAGCTGCTCGCCATCGACGTCCCGCCGCCCACGTGCGGCCCGGCCGAGGTCGAGGGCCTGCGCCGCGAGGTTGGCACCGCCAACCGGACCCACGGTCCCGTCTCGCGCCGCGACGTCGTGACGACGTTCCTGCGCGAGCACCCCTGGGTCGCCCAACGAACCTCATAGGAGCAGGGAGGGACCGGTACGTTGTCCCTCGCATGTTCGTCAAGATCTGCGGGATCACCAACGAGGACGACGCCCTGCTCGCCGTGGCGATGGGCGCCGACGCCGTCGGGTTCGTGTTCGCCCCCTCGCCCCGCCAGATCGCCCCCCAGCAGGCGTACGACATCACCCGCCGGTTGCCGCCGGAGATCCTCACCGTGGGCGTCTTCCGCGACGAGCACCCGAAGTTGGTGACCGACATCGTCCACCGCGCGGGTGTCAAGGCGGCCCAGCTCCACGGGGACGAGAGTCCCGCCGTCGTGAGCGAGATCGCCCAGGCCGTGCGGTGGGTGATCAAGGCGTACCCGGCGGGGTCGCCCCGCGTTGTCGACGCGGGGTCGATGCCGACCGATCTGATCCTCCTCGACGCCGCCACGCCCGGGTCGGGCCAGCTGTTCGACTGGACCCTGGCCGGCGAGGTCCCCGAGGGCAAGCGGCTGATCCTGGCCGGCGGGCTCGATCCGGAGAACGTGACCGAGGCGGTGAAGGCGGTCGAGCCGTGGGGTGTCGACGTCTCGACCGGCGTCGAGCGTTCGCCGGGCAAGAAGGACCCGCTGAAGGTGAAGCGCTTCATCGAGCGGGCGCGCGCGGCGGCACCCGAGCCGTACCTCGGCGGCGACGACCTCCCGTACGACTGGTCCGACGAGTGAAATCGCTGATGGGCGAGCCGACACCGGAGGGCCGGTTCGGGGAGTTCGGTGGCCGCTTCGTCCCCGAGACCCTCATCCCGGCGTGCTACGAGCTCGAGGCCGCGTTCCGGGACGCGTGGGCCGACCCCGCCTTCCGCGCCGAGCTCGACGCGGTGCTGCGCGACTACGCCGGACGCCCATCGATCGTCACCGAGTGCGACAACCTCGGCGGCCGGCTCGGGCTGCGCCTGCTGCTCAAGCGCGAGGACCTCAACCACACCGGGTCGCACAAGATCAACAACGTCCTCGGGCAGGCTCTGCTGGCCAAGCGGATGGGGAAGACGCGGCTCGTCGCGGAGACCGGGGCCGGTCAGCACGGCGTCGCCACCGCCACCGCGGCGGCGCTCTTCGGGCTGGAGTGCAAGGTCTACATGGGCGCCGTCGACATGGCTCGCCAGGAGCTCAACGTCTTCCGGATGCGGCTGCTCGGCGCCGAGGTCGAAGGAGTCGACAGCGGCAGCCGCACGCTCAAGGACGCGGTCAACGAGGCGCTGCGGGACTGGGTCGGAACGGTCGCCGGCACGCACTACTGCATCGGCTCGGTGATGGGGCCCCACCCGTACCCGTGGATGGTCCGCGAGCTGCACCGCGTCGTCGGCGACGAGGCCCGCGAGCAGTGCCGGGAGCGGCTCGGCGGGGATCCCGACGTCGTCGTCGCCTGCGTCGGTGGTGGGTCCAATGCCGCCGGCATCTTCTCCGGCTTCGTCGACGGTGCGGCCCGGCTGGTCGGCGTCGAGCCGGCGGGCGGCGCCGCCGTCGGCCACGGCGTCCCCGGGGTCGTGCACGGCATGCGCAGCTACCTGATGCAGGACGAGTACGGGCAGGTGGAGGAGGCCCAGTCGGTATCGGCCGGGCTCGACTACCCGGGCGTGGGTCCGGAGCACTCGTTCCTCGCCTCGATCGGGCGCGCCGAGTACCCGTCGGTGTCCGACGCCGAGGTGCTCGACGCCTTTGCGCTCCTCGCCCGGACCGAAGGCATCCTCAGCGCCTTCGAGCCCGCCCACGCCATCGCCTGGATCGTCCGGGAGGCGCCGGCGCTGGCCGGCCGGTCGGTCCTCGTCAGCATGTCCGGGCGCGGCGACAAGGACGTCGACCAGGCGATGGAGCTCATCGGCGACGATCTCGGCGTGGGCGCCTCCGGCTGATGGAGCGGGAGTTCCGCGCCGCCCGCGACGCCGGGCGCAAGCTCCTCGTCCCCTACGTCACCGGCGGCTATCCCGGCTGGGAGGACGCCGTCCGCGCCGCCGCCGCGGCGGGCGCCGACGGGATCGAGATCGGCATCCCGTTCTCGGACCCGGTGATGGACGGGCCGGTCATCCAGCAGGCGTCGCAGGCTGCGCTCGACGCCGGGGCGACGCCCCCCGCGATCATCGACGCCGCGGCCGGGCTCGACGTCGGCATCCCGCTGGCCGTGATGACCTATTACAACCTCGTCCATCACGACGGGCACCGCCGGTTCGCCGGCCGGCTCGTCCAGGCGGGCATCGACGCCTGCATCCTGCCGGACCTGTCACTGGAGGAGTGCGAGCCGTGGTGCAGGGCGGCCGACGAGGCGGGCGTCGAGACGGTGATGCTGGCGGCGCCGACGGCGCCCGACGACCGGCTCCCCCGGGTCGTCGCCCGATCGCGGGGGTTCGTCTACTCGGTCGGGCTGCTCGGCGTCACCGGAGAGCGGGCGCAGCTCGCCGCGACCGCCACCGAGCTGGCCGGGCGGCTGAAGGCGATCACCGACGTGCCTGTGCTCGTCGGTGTCGGCGTGTCCGACGCCGCGCAGGCACGCGAGGCCTGCCGGGTGGCTGACGGCGTGGTGCAGGGCGCGTCAGTCGTCCGGCGGCTGATGGAGCACGGTCCGGACGCCGTGGGCACGTACGTCGCCGAGGTGCGCGCCGCCCTCGACGCTTTGGTCACGGAAATGGCGGCGGGGTGAACCAGATTCGTGACCAAAGGTGCGAACTGTGCGAGGCGGCCCGGCTGACCGAGTGGTTCTACGAGGACGACGAGTGCTGGATCGCCGAGTGCGACGCCTGCGCGGTGCCGATGGTCGTGTGGCGGGTCCACGACCCGCACCCGTCGGGCGAGGTGCGGGACTCGCTCCACGCCCGGCTGGCCGACGTGGTCGCCCAGCACTTCGGCTACGAGCACTACGTCGACGACCACCTGCGCTCGATCCCGACCCACTACCACGCCCACGCCCGGCCGCGGGGCGGCTTCTTCGGCCACGGCTTGCGCCGCCGCTGACACCGAATTCGAGGGCCACTGGGCCGCTTGGGCGCGAACATCGTGGCCGTGTTCGATGTCGACCAGCTGATTGCCGACTGCCGTGCCGCCCGCACGGAGGACGAGCCCCGGCTCGCCGTGCGAGAGGTCCTGAGGCGGGCACTGGCGAAACCCGACGATGTCGCCAGCGCGCTCGATCCCCACGAGGGCGGGCTGACGGTGCTCCACGGTGACGACGACGTGACCGTGCTCCACGTCGTGTGGCCGCCGGGGATGACGATCTATCCGCACGACCACCGCATGTGGGCGGTGATCGGGATCTACTCGGGCCAGGAGGACAACGTCTTCTACCGGCGGTCGGCTCCTGGGTCGCGGTCGCTGGCCGAGTCCGGCGGCACCGTCCTCACCACGGGCGACGTCGCCGTGCTCGGCGACGACACGATCCACGGGGTGACCAATCCCCGGGATCGGCTGACGGGAGCGATCCACGTGTACGGCGGCGACTTCGTCCACCGGCCCCGGAGCCAGTGGGGCCCCGGTGAGCAGCTCGAGCGGCCCTTCGACCTCGACCAGGCGCGCCAGGAGTTCGCCGCCGCCAACGCCGCCTGGCGGGCGACCTAAATCCGACCGTCGGTTTCGTCCCCGCGAGTACGTTGCCCCGCCGGCTGGTCGCCGGAGATGGGAGGGGCAAATGGGTCGGACAGTGCTCGCGCTTCGTGTCGACGACGGAGGTCTCTTCAACGCCTCCTCCTCTGCGCTCAAGGTGACGACCGCCGGGCGGCGGATCACCGCCACCGACAGCGGGGGCCTGCAGCTCGACAAGACCAGTCGGGTCAAGGTCGCACCTACTGCGGACCTGGACGCCTTCACGCTCACCGTGGAGGCGACCCCGGACTCGCTGCGCTCGGCGCAGGTGCTCGTCGATTCGGAGCAGCCGCCGATCAAGCTCTCGCTGCGTCGCGGCGGGACCGTCGCCGCCCAGGTCCACACCGAGAACGGATGGGAGGTGCTCGAGTCGTCCGCCACCGTCGCGGCCGGTACGGCGACACCGATCCGCCTCGTGCGGGCCGCCGGCGGCCGGCTCACCCTCGAGGTGGGCGGCAAGGTCGCCGCTCAGCTCGGCGGCGGTGCGACGCTGACGCCAGCGGGCTCGAAGGGGATGACGCTCGGGACCGATCTCTCCGGTGAACAGGGCTTCGTCGGCCGTCTCGACTCGGTCGAGCTGCTGTCGGGCGCCGTGACGACGGCCGACCTGCGCAAGGAGGCCGCGTTCGTCAAGTCCACGGTCGCCGCGCTGGCCGACCGGTACCGCGCCGAGATCCGGCTGATCCCCTCGGGCGGCACGGTCGACCATCGCTTCGACGAGATCAAGGCGATCATGCGCGGCGCCGGCGTGACCGATCTCGCCGAGCTGGCGACGCTCACGATCGCCCAACCGACAGCGATCCACCCGAACCAGATCCTCACCGCGCCACGGCGGTCGATCGTCGGTGGGATCACGGGCTCGTTCGCCGAGGTGGCGACCGAGTTCCTCGACGCGATCGCGTCCGACGCGGGCTCGGCCCGCCGCCTGCTCGACCGGGTGGTCGTGAACCGGTCGAGCAAGGCGACGGCCGTCGTCACACCGCCCGTCGTGACGCCGACCCCGCCGCCCGTCGTCACACCGCCCGTGGTGACGCCGACTCCGCCGCCCGTCGTCCCGCCCACCCGGCCGCCGGTGGTGACACCGACCCGTCCGCCGCTGATCCCCGGTCCGTTCGGGCCCGGGGCGTTCAATCCGGCCCTGCGTCCGGTGTCCCCCTCGATCGACGTGTCCGTGACTGCGGACGCCAATCTCATCCTCACCGGCGCCGATCACGTCGACGCGCTGGCGACCTCGCTGCGGCCGACGCTCCCGGTCGACGAGATCGTCGCCAAGCTGCGGCCGGTCGAACCGCACCTGTGGCCGACATTCCGACCGGACATCGGCGTGTTCCACACCGTCCCCCGGGTCACACCTGTGGACTCGTCGGTGATCATCGCCGGCCGGCTCGACCTGACGAACACGATCCTCGAGATCGCCCCCGAGGTCGCCACCCTCTACATCATCGCCGAGGAGATCCAGGCCAGCACCGGGGCCCAGATCAGGTGGCGCCGTCCCGACCTGTCGGTGCCCGACCACGGTCCCGACCCCGGCAAGGACGGGCACGGCTGGGGCACGTCCAACGTCGTGCTCAAGCCCGACTCCAAGCACGGCCAGGACGGCAGCGACGGACGCACCGGCGACGACGGCATCGCCGGGCGCAACGGGTCGGACGCTCCCAACGTGGAGATCTGGGCCAAGCGGTTCATCGGGATGCCCGACATCGACGTCGCCGGTCAGACGGGCGGCCGGGGCGGCAAGGGCCAGCGCGGCGGCCACGGTGGCAGCGGCGCCCGCGGGCGCTCAGGAGAGTGGTACTGGCTCTTCGGCAAGCACTGTTGGGACGACCCGGGCGACGGCGGCGACGGTGGCAACGGCGGCCGGGGCGGCGGCGGCGGTCGGGGCGCCAACGGCGGTAACGGCGCCAAGATCACCCTCGCCGTGCTGCCCGACACGCTGACCCAGTTGGTCACCACCAACGCGTTCACGCCCCAGGTGCAGCGGGGTGAGGGTGGCGACGGCGGCAGTGGTGGCGACGGCGGCAACGGCGGCCCGGGTGGGATGCGCGGGTACACCGAGGTCTGTGACGGCGGACGCCGCGGGCACGACGGCGCCCAGGCGCAGCCCGGTCCGACCGGCCCGGACGGCAGTGCCGGCACCAACGGCCACATCCAGATCATGACGGTCACCGAGGAGGCGTGGAACGAGCAGCTGACCAAGCCCTGGCTCACCCACCTGACGCCCACGAGCGCCTTTCCCGGAACGGTCGTCACGATCCGGGGGAGTCGCTTCGCCGATACCGACCGCGTGATCATCGGCTCCCACACCCTGACACCGACGGTCCGCGCCGACGAGGGCCTCGACGTCACGCTGCCGACGACCATCGAAGGTGGGGAGCACACGGTGTTCGTCCGGCGGCACGATGGCGAGGAGTCGAATCGGCTCAAGGTCGGCATCCGGCCCCACCTCGACGCCGCACCCACCCTGGTGTCGCCCGACACCGACATCGCGCTCGACGGCAAGGCGTTCGTCGCCGGCGCCACTGTCAGCCTCGACGGCGCGCTGTACCCGGCCAACGTGACGAGCCGCACGAGGCTGACGTTCCGCATGCCCGGCATCTCCGGCGCCGTCACCGGCGAGCGGCTGTACGGCCTGAGCGTCGTCAATCCCGACGGGCGCGAGAGCAACCAGCTCACCGCGACGCAACCGCAGATCCTGCAGAACGGCTTCACCCTCGGGGTGCACGACTACCAGTTCGACAACTTCAGCGACGGCGTGCCGTCGTTCGACACGTTCGAGGAGACGTTCGGTTCGGTCGAGGTGTGGCACGAGCTGCTCGACCCGATCTTCGGCCATCCCGTGCTGACCGGCGCGTACTACGCCTTCTACCACTACTTCCTGCTCGGCGAGGACAACGGTGGACTGGCGACCGGCTTCTGCACGTCGCTGGCGTCGACCGCGCTCGATCGGTTCTGGCAGGGGCACAACGACACCTTCACGGCCTTCACCAAGGCCGATCTCCACGAGCGTCTGACCGCGGTGCACGGCCGGCTGTTGTCGCGGGAGAACCTGCTGACGATGCACGCCCAGGGGCGCCAGGGCAGTGCCAACATCGAGACGACGTTCCGGGCGATCGAGGCCAACTTCGCCTCCGGCGGGACGCGGGAGACGGCGCCGCTGCTGTTCTTCATCCCGTCCGGCGCGGCCTGGGACTCCGGGTACTTCGACAAGCTGGCCGACAGCCACTGCGTCGTGCCGATCCGGCTGCTGTTCCCGTCGGGCTACGACGGGACCGACATCGACGGTGTCGACATCCAGGTGTGGGACAACAACGCGCCGGCCGATCCCGATTGCCGGGTGGAGATCCGCCGCAACGCGAGCGGAGACCTCGAGTTCCAGTTCTTCTCCGCTGGGTCGTTGGAGTTCGGGACCGCGGACGGGGTCACGCTCGGCACCCAGACCGTCGGCCAGTATCTGCTGTCCGACGTCGACCTGCCGTTCTCCGGGCCGTTCGGGCTGACGTCGTTCATCGTCGACTTCATCCTCTCGCCGGCAACGCTGCAGGTGACCGACGGCTCGGGCCGGCGGACCGGGCACTTCGGCGGCCAGATCCTGGCGGAGATCCCCGACAGCCACCCGGCGTACCTCGTGCCGGGGATGTTCCTGCTCCCGTCGGCGACCGGGATGACGCGGACCATCACCGGGACCGCGACCGGGACGTACGGCTACACGTCGATCAATCCGGCCGGTGTCTCGCTCAACGTGCGCGACGTCCCGACCAGTGCAGGCACCGCCGACATCGTGGCCGTCAACGCCGACGGGACCAGGGCCCGGTTCATCCCGTCCCAACCGAAGACCGTCAACGCTTCGGTCGCCGCCGAGTTCAACGGACAGGCGCGGGGGATCGAGATCGAGGGGTTCGCCGCGTCGGCGAGCGCGGAGCTCGACATCACGGCGACGCCCGATCTGTCGCTGGTCCGCATCGCCAACCGCGGCAGCGACGTCTCGCTCCCGGTCAAGCTGCTCGGCGTCACCGCCGCCACCGAAGCCAAGGTCAGCCGCGACCTCGGCACCGTCAACGTCCCGGCGGAGCACGACCTGGTCGTGGCGGTGACCGACTGGTCGACGCTCTCGCCCAGCGCCATCACCGCCACCTCCGTCGACTCCGGCTGAGCGGCGGCCGCGGCTACCGTGGCCGGCGATGCTGAAACCGGGTGACCAGGCGCCGGACTTCACCTTGCTCGACCAGAACGGCGAGGACCTGCAGCTCTCGTCGCTGCGGGGGCGACGGGTGCTCGTCTACTTCTATCCCAAGGCCGACACGCCGGGCTGCACGAAGCAGGCGTGCGGGCTCAACGACATCCTCGGCGACATCGGCGACACGGCGGTGCTCGGCATCAGCCCCGACAAGCCGGGTAAGCAGCTCAAGTTCGCCGAGAAGTACGGGCTCGGGTTCCCGCTGCTGTCGGATCCGGAGCACGAGGTCGCCGAGGCTTTCGCGGTGTGGAAGGAGAAGAGCATGTACGGGCGCAAGTACATGGGCATCGAGCGCTCGGCCTTTCTCATCGACCCCGATGGCACGGTCGCCCAGGCCTGGTACAAGATCAGCCCCGCCGACACCCCGAAGAACCTGCTCGCCGCGCTGGCCGCGTAGCCCGCATGGGTGCCCTGCCGAGGCCGGCCGACGTCCTGCCCCACCGGCCCCCGTTCCTGCTCGTCGACGAGATCACCGCGCTCGAACCGGGGGTCTCGGCGACCGGTCGCTGGCGTCTCACGGGGGAGGAGTGGTTCTTCGTCGGTCACTTTCCGGGTCGTCCGACGTTGCCGGGCGTGCTGATGTGCGAAGCGATCGCCCAGGTCGGCGCGATCGCGGTGCTGACCGACGAACGGTTCACCGGCAAGCTGCCGCTGTTCGGCGGGCTCGACGGCGCGCGCTTCCGGCGCCAGGTGGTCCCCGGCGACGAGCTCAGATTGGAGGTCACGCTCGGCCGGATGTCGGCCCGCGCCGGCAAGGGCTCCGGCCGAGCCCTCGTCGGCGACGACCTCGCGTGCGCGTGCGACCTGCTGTTCGTCGTCGTCGACGTGTGATCCATCCGAGGGTTTGCCGCCATCGGAGGGTTTGCCGCGGGGAAGTCCCGCGCCAAACCCTCGGTTGACACGAAACACTCGGATGGCGCTCAGGGCGGGCCGATCACCACCGAGCCGTTGTGCCCGCCGAATCCGAAGTTGTTGGAGATCGCCGGGCCGGGGTCCCACTCGCGGCCGTCGCCGATCACCACGTCGATGCCGACGTCGACGACCTTGGTGTTCGCCGTCGGCGGGATCACGCCGGCCCGCATCGACAGCAGCACCGCGGCGGCCTCGAGCGCGCCGGCGGCGCCGAGGGCATGGCCGGTGACGCCCTTGGTCGAGGTCACGGGCGGCCCGGGCTCACCGAAGACGGCGATCACCGCGTCCGCCTCGGCGGCGTCGTTGAGCGGGGTGGACGTGCCATGGGCGTTGACCTGGCGGATGTCGCCGGGCTCCAGTCCGGCGTCGGCCAGGGCGAGCCGCATGCAGTTCACTGCACCGGCCCCACCGGGCGCCGGCGCCGTGATGTGGTAGGCGTCGGCCGTGCTCGCCGCGCCGAGGATCTCACCGAGGATCGTCGCCCCCCTCGCCTCGGCGTGCGCCCACTCCTCCAACACGAGCACGGCGGAGCCCTCGCCCATCACGAACCCGTCCCGGTCGGCGTCGAACGGCCGGCTCACACCGGACGTCGACAGCGCCGTCATGTTCCCGAACCCGGCCATCGACGTCGCCGTCGCGGCCGCTTCGCTCCCTCCGGTCGCCACCGCGTCGCAGCGGCCCCACGCGATCAGCCGGGCGGCGTACCCGATGGCGTGACTCCCCGCCGCGCACGCCGTGGAGATCGTCTCGTTCGGCCCCTGGAGGCCCCACCGCATCGAGATCGCCGCGCCGGCGGCGTTGGCCATCATCATTGGAACGAGGAACGGCGACACTCGTCGTTCCCCTTTCTCCATGCGCACCTCGACCTGCTCCTCCAAGGTGTGCAGCCCGCCGATCCCGGTGGCGAAGATCGTGCCGAAGCGACCGGGCTCGACCCCGATGTCGCCGGCCTGGGCGAACGCCTCGGTGGCGGCGGCGATGGCGAACTGCTCGACCCGGTCGGCGCGGCGGGCCTCCTTGGGCGTGGCGTACCACGGCGTCGGATCCCACGTCTCGAACTCGGTGGAACGGCCCCACGTCACACCGGGGCCGAGCAGCCCTTTCCAGAAGTCGTCGGCGCCGAGCCCACACGGGGCGACGACCCCGAGCCCCGTCACCGCCACCCGGCGGCCGCGCGGTTCCATCGCTTCGCTCAGAGCTTGCCGGCGACCAGGTCGTACGCCTGGCCGACGGTCTCGATCCCTTCCAGCTCCTCTTCTGGGACCGAGATGTCGAACTCCTCCTCGAGGGCCATCACCAGCTCGACGAGGTCGAGGCTGTCGGCGTCGAGATCGTCACCGAAGCGCGCGTCGGGGACGACCTGGTCCTCCGAGACCGAGAGCACCTCGACGGCGCACTTTCTGAAGCGGGCGAACAGTTCCTGATCCACGGATTTCTCCTTGACGTGGGGTGGGTTGTCGGAAGTGTGTCACAAGGTCGCGGGCGGTACTCAGTGCCCCATTCCCATGCCGCCGTCCACCGGGATCACGGCCCCGGTGATGTAGGCGGCGTCGGGGGAGGCGAGGAACGCGACCGTGCCGGCGACCTCGTCGGCAGTCGCCATCCGCCCGAGGGGGACGGCGGCGGTGAGCTCGGCGATGCGCTTGTCACCGAGTGCGGCCGTCATGTCGGTCTCGACCGGGCCCGGCGCGACGACATTGACGGTGATTCCGCGCGAGGCGAGCTCGCGGGCGAGGGAGCGGGCGAAGCCGACCATCCCGGCCTTGGCGGCGGCGTAGTTGGTCTGGCCGGGCGAGCCGAGCAGGGCGACGACCGACGAGACGAGGATGATCCGCCCGCGGCGGGCGCGGAGCATCCCCTGGGCGGCCCGCTTGGCGACTCGGTAGGCGGCGGTCAGGTTGGCGTCGAGCACGCTGGTGAAGTCGTCCTCACTCATCCGCAGGAGGAGCCCGTCGCGGGTCACGCCGGCGTTGGACACGAGCACCTCGACCGGTCCGCCGAACTGCTCCTCGACGGCGGCGAAGGCGCCCTCGACATCGCCGGTCGAGGTCACGTCGCACTTCACGGCGAACAGCCCGTCGGGCGGGTCCGACGCCCGGTAGGTGACGGCGACGCGGTCGCCGCCCGCGGCGAACCGCCGGGCACAGGCCAGGCCGATGCCGCGGCCGCCCCCGGTGACGAGGACGATCCGACCGTCGCCGCGATCCTGCTCGCTCACGCCGTCCCGCCGCCCCAGCGGATGAGGGCGCTCGCCGCGGTCATGCCGGCACCGAACCCGACGAGGAGGATCAGGTCGCCGTCGTGCACCCGGCCGTTGTCGATGGCGTCGACGAGAGCGAGCGGGATCGACGCCGACGACGTGTTCCCGACCCGGTCGAGCACGACGGCGGCCCGGTCGATGCCGATGCCGAGGCGATCGCACGCCGCCTGGATGATGCGGACGTTCGCCTGATGGGGGACGATCAGTGCGACGTCGTCGGCCGTCACCCCGGCGTGCCCGAGCGTCGTGTTCGCCGACTCGACCATGATCCGCACGGCCCGGCGGAACACCTCTTTGCCGTCCATCCTCATGAAGTCGCCGATCTCGGCGTAGAAGAGCGGCTCGAGGCTCCCGTCGGACTGCAGGTCCCAGGCGAGGAGCTGGCCGCCACCGTCGACGGCTTCGAGCACGACGGCGCCGGATCCGTCGCCGAACAGGACCGCCGTGTTGCGGTCCTCCCAGTCGGTGATCCGGGCGAGAGTGTCGGTGCCGATGACGAGGACCTTCTCGGCACCCATCGCGATCAGGCCGTGGCCGACGACGAGGGCGTAGGTGAACCCGGAGCAGGCGGCGTTGACGTCGAACGCACCGCACGTCAGGCCGAGCTCGTTCTGCACCGTCGACGAGGTCGCCGGCACGGTCCGGTCGGGAGTGGTGGTCGCCAGCACGAGGGCGTCGATCTGACCGGGGTCGAGCCCCGCCATCCCGAGGGCGCCCCGCCCGGCCTCCGCGGACAGCCCCGCAGTAGTCCCGCCGACGTGGCGCTCGCGGATCCCCGTGCGCTCGACGATCCACTTGTCGCTCGTGTCGAGGCCGAGGTCAGCCAGGTCGTCGTTGGTGAGCACCTTCGGCGGCAGCGCCGTGCCCCAACCGGTGATGACCGCGCCGCGGGCGCTGGGGCGGGTGGCTGGCATGGTGTTCTCCTCGGTGTCTCTCGTGCGTCGGCCCGCGTCAGGGTGTACGGAGCCAGGCGATCGGCTGGCGGGCGGTGACCCGCTCGGTGTCGACGGCGATGTAGCTCTGCAACGTGCCAGCGAAGGGGGAACGGACCTCGTGCTCGCCGACGTGGCCGAGCACCGCGCCGACCTCGATCACGCTGCCGTCGGCGATGCCGGCGGCGGGGGTGAACACGCCCGCGGCCGGGCTGACGACGAGCCGCTCGCTGGCGAAGAGGTGCTCGCCCTCCAGTAGGGGCGGCCGGCTGGGCAGGTCGGTGCCCACCCACTCGATGAGCTTGTCGAGGTCCTCGGGAGTGGCCACCGAGATCGTGCGGCCGCCGGCGACGGTGCGCTTGGCCATCCCGGTGAGGACGCCGCCCGGGCCGAGCTCGGCGTACTCGACGACCCCGAGGTCCTCCAACTCGAGCAGGCACTGCTTCCACCGCACGGGCGACGAGAGTTGGGCCGAGAGGAGGCTCGCCCACTCCTTGCCCTCGTGGTGGGGGAGGGCGTCGACGTTGGACACGACCGGCACCTCGATGTCGCGGGGGTCGGCGGCGGCGATCGCGCTGCGCAGCGGCACGCGGGCGGAGCTCATGTACGGCGTGTGGAAGGCGCCCGACACCGGCAGCGGCATGACCTTCTTGGCGCCGAGGTCGCGGGCGTGGTCGCCCGCCAGGTCGACGCCGATCGGAGAGCCGGCGATGACAACCTGGCCCGGCGCGTTGTAGTTGGCGACCCAGACGTCCTCGTCGGCGCGCCGGCAGGCCACGTCGACCTGGTCGTCGTCGAGGCCCAGGACCGCGGCCATGGTGCCGGGTTGGGCCACGCCGGCGTCGTGCATCGCCTCGGCGCGGGCGGCGACGAGGCGGACGCCGTCGTCGAACCTGAGCGCGCCGGTGGCGGTGAGGGCGGTGTACTCACCGAGGCTGTGGCCGGCACAGAAGCTCGGCTCGATGCCGAGGCGTTCCACCGCGTCGAGCACCATCAGGCTCATGACGTACGTCGTGAGCTGGGCGTTGCGGGTGTCGCGCAGCTCGTCGGCGTCGGCGTCGACGAGCAGCTTGCCGACGTTCCGGTCGGCGACCTCGCTCGCCTCCTCGACGAGCTCCCAGCTCTCGTGATCGACCCACGGCCTCCCCATCCCGGGCCGCTGCGACCCCTGCCCGGGGAACGTGAAGGCGAGCATCGGGTGAAGGGTAGACGGTCGATGGGTGGCCTCCGTCGGCTACCCACGGGTAACGAGAGGGCGAGGGATACGCTGGCCGGTCCGGCGCCCCGGTAGTCCAACCGGCAGAGACGATGCGCTCAAACCGCATGCAGTGTGGGTTCGAATCCCACCCGGGGCACCGCGCGGACCAGTTCTCTGGCGCGTTGGGATCGCTGAGCGATCCTAGGACTCCGGAGAATCCGGGTCCTCGTCCTCGCGGCAGATGCAGAACTCGTTCCCCTCGACGTCGGTCATCACCTGGTACCAGTCGTTCTCGTCGTCGTTGAGGCGGAGGCGGGTGGCGCCGAGCTCGAGGGCCCGGGCGATCCACTCCTCGGGATCGTCGACGTACACGTCGAGGTGGAGGCGGTTCTTGAGCTCCTTGCGCTCGGGCACCCGCTGCAGGTTGAGCACGGGCAGCGACGTGCCCTCGGGCGGCTCGAGGTGGACCCACCGGTCATCGAGGTCGCCCTCGGGCTCGTAGCCGAGCAGCTCGCCCCAGAACGTGGCGACCGGCCGCGGATCGATGACGTCGATGCACACCTCGACGCCGCGCACGGAAAGCATCTACCCGAGGCTACGCGCCCGGATCTGGGCGCGATCCTTCGCAACAGTTGAGAAGAACTACGCCCAGATCGACGGATGGGAACAAGTGCGCCCAGATCGGCGCCTGAGAAGCCCGGTTGGGCTACGTCGCGTTGACGGAGTAGACCCGCCAGTCGCCGGGGACGCCGGGGACGGCGTGTGACGACGGCCCGCGGAACGTGATCGTCGACCCGAAGACGAGGTCACGGACGGTCTGCGAGACCAGGACCTCACCGGGATCGGCGAGGTCGGCCACGCCCCGGGCGATCTCCACCGCGACTCCGCCGATGTCGTCACCAGCGGCGTCGCACTCGCCGCTGTGCAGCCCGGCGCGGGCGTCGTGCCCGGCCGACCGCAGGGCGCCGACGAGGGCGCACGCACAGCGGATGGCGCGAGCCGGGCCGTCGAACATGACCAAGATGCCGTCGTCGCCGTGTCGCACGGTGCGGCCGCGGAACCGGTCGATGAGCCGGCTCGCCTCGGCGTGGCCGGGGCGGGGTGCGGGGCGAGCAGGATCGAAGTCGTCGACGAACACGACCGTGGCGAGCACACGGCGGATCTCCCGATTCGGGAGGGCTCCGATGATGAAGTCCTGGATCTCGTCGGTCAGCACGTCGAGGGCGTCGGAGAACCAGATCAGATGGTCGGCGCTGTTCAACTCGACGATCGTGGCGTCGGGAATCCGCTCGGACACATACCGGGCCAGCTCGACCGGGATGACGCGATCACGGGTGGCGTGAGCGACCAGCGTCGGCGCCTGGATCATCGGGAGGGCGTGGCGCACGTCGATCTGGGCCAGGGCGCGCAGGTACACGCTGGCGGTGCCCGGGCTCGCCGAGGCCCGCTGGAACCGGCCGTACTGCTCGCGGGCCACCGGGTCGTCGCTGACGCTGGGGCAGTAGAGCCGCAGACCGACGCCCGAGCCCCACCGCGACTCCGTGTACCGGACATGGGCGTCGACGTCTTCGGGCCGCAGGCCGATCGGATAGTCGTCCTCGTTCCGGAGCTGGCGGGCGAACGCGCCGTACAGGACCAGTGACCGGGTGCGCTCGGGGTACGTCGCGGCGAATTGGATCGCGATGAGCCCGCCCGCCGTCACACCGAGGATCGCCGCGTGCTCGGATCCCACCGCGTCGAGCACGACTCTCGTGTCCTCCATCCAGTGCTCGACATCGACGTGCGGTGGCCGGTCGGAGAGGCCCATCCCGCGCTTGTCGAACAGGATCACCCGGCAGAACGTCGCCAGCCGGCGCACGAGACGGCCCGAGCGCGCCGCCCACCACGTGTCGAGGTGGGAGACGTACCCGGGCACGATGACGAGGTCGAGAGGGCCCTCGCCTACTACCTGATAGGCGAGATTGACCCCGTCCTCGGTGCGGGCGTACCGGATCTCGGGGGGCGGCGCCGGCGGTGGCCGCCGGCGCGGAGCGCGTTCATCCGGCCGCTCCCCGTCGCCGGGGTGGTAGTCGAACGAGCCAGCCGGCTCGTCGGGGTGCGGTCCGGGTGACCAATCGAGCTCGGCGCGCTGGTCGAGAACCGCGACCTCGAGCGATCGCAGCTCCGGCCCCGGGTCCACGCCCAGTTCGTCGGCGAGCCGGTCGCGGATGTCGGCACAGGCGCGCACCGCCTCGGCGTGGCGGCCGCCCCGGTACAGGGCGAGGATCCGCTGCGCCCACAGCCGCTCCCGCAGCGGATCCGTCAACACGAGTGCGTCGAGCTCGCACGCGACCGCCTGATGGCGCCCACACGCGAGGTCGGCGTCGATCCGATCCTCGATCGCGCTGGCGCGGGCCTCGGCGAGCCGGGCCGCCGCGGCCTCCAGGCTCACACACGTCTGGACGTCTGCGAGCGGCTCGCCTCGCCACAACCCGAGGGCCTCGCGCAACGTGCCGGCGGCAGTGGCGGGGTCACCGGCACCGAACTCGTCCCGCGCCCGGGCGACGAGCCCGATGAATCGGTGCTCGTCGACGTCCTCGTCGGCGATGTCGAGCCGATACCCCGGCGGTACGAGCTCCAGCAGCGGCGCCGCATCGGCGGTGCCGAGCAGCTTGCGCACCGCTGCCACGCGAACCTGGAGCACCCGCCGGGCGCGGTCGACGGCCAGCGTCGGCCACAACTCCTCCATCAACCGGTCGGCGCCGACGACGACCCCGCGGTTGATCGCGAGCAACGCGAGGAGCGCCCGCTCCTTCGGAGCCGCCGGCGTGACGTCGACACCGTCGATCACCGCCTGGAGCGGGCCCAGTACGCGTACCGCGACCTGCACCGGTGCAGATCCTAGAGAGTTCCTGTCCGCGGCCGTTCCGGACGTCAGGCGGGCCTGCCCGCGGTCAGGCGATCTTCACCCGCCGGGTGATCCAGCCGTTGCTCTCCCAGAAGGTTCGCTTGGTGGCGATGAAATCGTCGGTCGGTCCGGGCTGGCGGTTGCCGTCGACGTCAACGGTCCGTTGTCGATCTGGACCTCCACCGCCGCGATCGGCGCTCCCCAAGCGACACCGACGATCGTGTGCCGGTTGTTCGCCTGCCGGACCACCTTGGTGGGCGCCGACTTGAGCCGGACCCCCCCGACGGTGGCGAAGGTCCAGACCGTCACGCCGCCTGGTCCAATCTCTTCGGCGGGCCGATGTTGCCGGGATCGACGCGGCGATCCGTCACGGAGACGTCGTCACCCGATGGACTGCTGCCCGCGACCGCCCGTTCCGGCCCCGCGGCCTGGAGCACGGACAGTCCCGCCACCATTGCGCCGCCGCCTCTCAACAGGGTGCGACGCGAAACGTCCTGCGCCATGAGGACCCCCTCCCGCGCTTCGATCGGCCCGTCCCACCCTGACAGGTCCCGCTCACGCTACGCCTACGCGCCGCTTACAGAGCGTCAGACGAGTTGGGCGATGACGTCGGCGAGTTGGCGGACGGTGCGGGCTTCGAAGACGCCGTTGCAGTGCGGGCGGTAGACCTCGATCAGGGAGTCGTCCTCACCCCACTCCTCGTGCGGCTCGGGATTGAGCCAGAACAGCCGGCGAGCCCGCTGGGCGAGGCGGGCGAACGCGGCGACGTTGTCGTCGCGGTAGTTCCCCCTGGCGTCGCCGGTCACGATCACGGTCGTCCGGTGGCTCACGGCCTCGAGGAGGTAACGCCGCTCGAAGTCCCCGAACACCCGGCCGTAGTCGCTGTGCCCGTCGAGGCCGACCACCCCCCGCCGCTCGATCACCCGCGCCACCTGCAGGTCGTAGCGAGCCTCGGCGAACAGGTCGGTGACCTCGGCGACGCCGTCGACGAAGGCGAAGCTGCGCACGTTCGCCAGTTCGGCGTGCACCGCGTTCACGAGGTCGAACGTGAACTGGGCGAAGTCGGCCACCGACCCGGACACGTCGCAGAGCAGGGCGACGTCCGGCCGGTGGGGATGCCGGCGCCGGTGGTAGACGTCGAGCGGTACCCCGCCCGACTGGATCGAGTGGCGAACCGTCCGCCGGACGTCGAGCCGTCCGGTCGAGCGGGGCCGGCGCCGCCGGCCGATCCTCGCCGCCAGCTGGCGGGCAAGGGGGCGCACGATCCTCCGGAGCTCGGCCAGCTCGGCCGGAGCGAGGCGGGCGAGCTCGACGTCGACCGGATCCTCGCGCTCGGGCACGGCCATCCCGTCGAGCGGTCGCCGGGCGGCGATCTCGGCGGCCAGCGCGCGGCGGAACTCTTCGAGCAGTCGCCGCAGGTCGTTGCGGGCGAGCATGAGCGAGAACTCGTCGAGCTCGCCGTCGCGCCGAAGCTGCTGCATCGCCGCCGCCATCATCCGGGACAGATCGAGCGCCCGGAGCACCCGCTGCAGCAGATAGCGCTCGCGGCCGGCCTCGACGTCGCCGGCGTAGAGCTCGACGGCCCGCGCGGCGAGCAGCCGGAGTTGCTCCGGGTCGCCGGCCTGCAGGGCCGCGAGCACGGCGGCCGACGTCTCCGTCGGCGTCGCCGCGTACGCCGGCACCGGCACCGCGGGTTGGCGACCGGGTTCCGGCACGCGGGCGCCGAACACCCGCCCGAAGACGGCGTCGAAGCGCTCGACCGCGGCGGGATCCTTGGCCAGCGTCGCCCGCAGGACGGCCCGCATCGTCTCGCGGTCGAGCAGGTCGATGTGGCCCAAGCCCCGCACGGCGTCGATCACGTCACCGGTCGACACCGACACCCCGGCCCGCCGCAGCGCGTCCGCCAGGCGCTCGACGAGGTCGAGCAGCGGTGCGGCTTCAGGCATCATCGGCGCCATGATCGCCGCGCCCGAGCCCCGCCCCGGACGGCTCGTCCGCCTCGGACTCGTCCTCACGTCGCCCGACCCGGACGAACGCGCTCACTTCGCGGCGATGGCGGAGCGGGTCGGCGTCGACGTGCTGTGGGTAGGCGCGATGGAAGCAGCGCCTCCGTCCACGTTGACCGTCCTCGCCCTGCCCGCCACGGACGAGCCATGGGCGCGCACGGTCCCCGTCGTCGTCGGGCGCACCCGCGCCGAGGCGGCCGCCCTCGTCGAGCTGGCCACGGGGTTCGCAGGGTTCGGCGACCCGCGGGAGGACGGCCTGTTCGGCACGCTCGAGGACTGCCAGCAGCAGGTGGCGCGGCTCGCCAGCGCCGGGCTCCGCGATCTGCGCTGTGTCCTGCCCGAGTTGCCGGACGTGCTCGACGTGTTGGCCCAGCTCCCGGCGATCGTCGTCGGGCACCCATCGACCCATCACCCCGGCGCCGGCCGCAGTCCCGACCCGCCCCCTCCGCCGTGGGCCGGCCGTCGCGAGCGCTGATTGACAACCCTCGTCGGCGGACGGCAGACTGGTTCACAGAACGCACAGTCGTACGAAGTACGAACACACTGACGAACATGTGGGGGTCGGATGACGGAGTACGTCACGAAGTTCGGTTCGCTCGATCAGTTCGAGAAGGGCGGCGTCGACGTGATCGACGACGACCCCAAGCATTACGCCTTCTCCAACATCTTCGAGGTCGCGGCGGGCGCTCAACCGTGGGAGAAGATCGCCGTCGGCAAGAACATGCAGTACGTGCTGGAGGTGATCCGGGCCGAGGGAACGAGCGAGTGGCGGACGTGCGCCCACGACGAGTTCCCGACGTGCATGGACGGCGAGGTCACCGTGGAGTTGGTGAAGCTCGCCGAGCCGCTGGTCGATCCGGCCAAGGAGGGCTCGGTGCGCATCGACGGCGAGCCCGACGGCCTGCCGATGGGGCGGATCGTGCTGCGCCAAGGTCACATGGCGCTGCTGCCGGCGAACGCGGCCTACCGGTTCTCGGCGACGACCCCGAGCGTGATTCTCTTGCAGACGGTCATGGGAGACGACACGGTCGAACGGTGGGCGGACATCTGCCTGTCATGAGGAGGGATTCGCGATGACTGACACAGCCACGCCGGTGGTTGATGCGTCGGAGCCCAACGCCGAGGGCTACCGGGAGTTCACCATCGGCGGATTCCACTTCCGCCGCGACGAGTTCTTCGCCCACGTCACCTGGCCGACGGGCAGCCACGTGATCAGCGTCGACGCCTTCCTGCGGGCGCTCCAGCGCGACGTCGCCTGGGACTTCTTCTACGGCACGGTCAACTTCGACGGCGTGTTCGGCACGGTCAACCACTACGGCACCGTCGACATGTTCGCCGGCCGGTACAACGACTCGTACCGCAAGGCCGAGCTCGACCACGTCGAGAACTTCCCCAGCCCGGAGCTCCGGGCGACGTTCGAGGCGATGCTCGACGACTGGACGATCAACGGGTTCGACCCGTTCGCCTCGCCCGCCGAGACGGCCAAGCCCTTCGGCGTCAAGGACGGTTCGAACACCGCCGCCGTCACCCGCCACCGCGTCACCGCCTCGCGCATGGTGGGCGTGCCCGGCGACGAGCCGATCCGCACTGATGCCACACATCCGATCAACCGGATGTTCGCCGACGTGCCGCAGGATGAGCCCGAGGTTCACCCCGAGCCCGGGTTCGAGGACGAGGTGTGCGCGTTCAACCTGTTCGCCTACCTGTCCCGCTCGGACGTCACGTGGAACCCGTCGGTGGTGTCGCAGTGCAAGGCCAGCCTGTACTGCCCGACGACCGAGGAGTACATCCTCCCGATCATCCACGGCAACGACCGTGTCGAGTGGTTCGTGCAGCTGTCCGACGAGATCATGTGGGACGTCCAGGACCGCGACACCGGCGCCGTGCGGGCGAAGGTGACGATGAGGGCCGGCGACGTGGCGGCGATGCCCGGTGACATCCGCCATCAGGGGTACAGCCCGAAGCGGTCGATGCTGCTCGTGTGGGAGAACGCCTCGCCCGAGCTACCGGAGATGATCCGCACCGGGAAGGCCAGCGTCTATCCGGTTGATTTCTGATTTCACCTACGAGGCGCGGCCGCAGCGGGTCGTCTTCGGTCCCGGCCGCCGGCGCGAAGTCGCGGCCGAGGTCGACCACCTCGGGCGCTCACGGGCAGTCCTGATCTCCGGCGCCACATCGGAGATCGGCGACGAGCTGGCGGGCGTACTCGGCGGGCGGCTCGCCGGGCGCTGGGACGAGTTCGTCCAGCACGTTCCGGTCGAGCTGGCCGAGCGCGCCCGGGCGTTCGTCGACGAGCGGGAAGCAGACGTCGTCGTCACGGTCGGCGGGGGATCGGCGACCGGTCTCGCCAAGGCGATCGCGCTGTCCCACCGCCTGCCGATCGTCGCCGTCCCGACGACCTACGCCGGCAGCGAGCAGACCCCGATCTACGGGCTCACCGGGGGTCGCGACAAGCAGACCGGAAAGGACCCCGTGGTCCAGCCGGTGAGCGTGGTGTACGACACCGAGCTGACCCTCGTCCTGCCCCCCGAGGTCACCGGACCGTCGGCGTTCAACGCCCTCGCCCATTCCGTCGAGGGGATGTACGCCGAGGGCCACAACCCGGTGACGACCGCGCTGGCTCTCGAGGCGTGCCGGGCGATCGCCCGCTCCCTCCCGGACGTGATGGAGCGCCCGACCGACCTCGCCGCACGGGGTGAGCTGCTCTACGGCGCGTATCTGTCGGGGGTCGTGCTCGGCGCGACGTCGGCCGGGCTGCACCACAAGATCGCCCACGTGCTCGGCGGGACCTACGACCTGGTCCACGCCGACGCCCACTCGGTGCTGCTACCTCACGTCGTCGCGTTCAACGCCACGGCGGTGGCGGACGAGTTCGCCCGCCTCGCCGACGCTCTCGGCGACCCGGGCGACGACCCGGCCGTCGCCCTGTGGGAGCTCGCCGCGGCGAGCCACGTGCCGACGGCGCTCGCCGACCTGAAGTCGCAGCACGAGGGGGTCGCGCTCGGTCCGGACGACCTCGCCGACGTCGCCGAACGGGTCGCCGCCGAGGCCCCGCCGAACCCGCGGCCCGTCGAGTCCCGCGAACTGCTCGCACTCCTGGAGGCGGCGTACGAAGGCCGCCGGCCGGGAACCTGATCCGCCCAGCTACCGCCCCTTCCTTCTCGACTTCTCGATGTCGGTGGCGATCTCGATGAACGTCTTGGCGATCTTGCCGTTGTCGAGCTGGGCCATCGAGAAGTGCCCGCCTCCGGTGTGTCCGGCATCGGGCAGGTACAACGAGTCGGCGTCGACGCCGGCTTCCTCGAGCGAGGCGACGATGCAGCCGAGGGCTTGCGGTGAGCTGTTGAACTCCGAGCCGACGGCAACGACCGGGAAGGTGTAGTTGACGAGCTGGCTGGGGCTGGCCGTTCCCTGGAGGGCGCATCCGTCGATGACCACCGGCTGGAAGCCCGGGGGCAACGCGGGCTCGAACGTGAGGCCCGTGCGGATGTTCCCGGTCGGGTTGCCACCGGCCTCGAAGGCGATCACGCCGACGACGTTGTCCGAGCTCTGGTCCGCCGCCCACCACGTGCTCGTGCCGCCGGCGGAGTGGGACACGAGGATCGCCGGGCCGATCCGATCGAGGAGCAGCGCGATGTCTCTGGCGGCGATGGTGTTACCGCAATACGGGCCGCCTGGACTGGTCGCGGCCCAGCCGATCACGGCGGCATTCGTCGGGGTCGGCGCGCCGCCGGGCCAGCGCTCGGGAGCTGAGTCGGCGAGGTTGGAGATGATCCCGGTGTTGCCCGGGCCGCCGAGCTGACCGCAACTCGGGTTGGTCGGCGATCGTCCGAGCCCGGGCCGGTCGACGACGTACACGTCGAAGCCGGCGCGGACGAAGTAGTCCGCCCAGCCGTCCCGGCCGTCGGGCGTGCCGAGCCAGTCGGTGCCCTGACCCCCACCGCCGTGCACGAGCACGAGCGGATACTTGTGCTTCTGCTTGGCGGGAAGCATGTAGGTGACCACCATCTGGTTCACCACGTTCAGCGTCCCGTTGGGCTGGGCCACGGTGTCGGCACCGATCACCATGTAGCCGATGTCGCGCAGCGTGAGCTGGCCAGCCTCGCCGCCCGGACCGCCGCGCGGTCCGTGACCCCGGCCGGCGAGCGTCGGTATGCCGAACGTCAGCGCCATCGCGCAGACAAGGCCGCCGATCAGCAGCCTGCGCCCGGTGGACCACGTGCGAGCAGAACCTGGCATGGCAAACCCCCGTTGATCGGAGACCCGCCCGGTCCCAGCGTGAGTGGACACGGCGTACGCATGTCGAACACTTGTGTGCGATGCGTACAGGTCCATCTATGTCGCCGGCAGGCAACCTGTCAAGTGCGGCAGCTCGATTCGGGGTACTGAATTCGTGGGCGCGGGTCTTGACAGCCGAACAGCGCGCTGCACATGATGCCTGATGTCTGTTCGCTAAGCGCAACATTGTACGCAGAGCGAACAGACGCACGGAGAGGGGTTGACCACGGGGGTCTTGGTTCTTGCGGTGCACGTGCCCGCCGGACCGCGCCACATGCTGATGGTGTGCGCTGTCCGTGTGGGCGACTGAACAGAAGAAGCGGCGAAGTCCGGACCTCCCCGGGAACTTTGGAGGGAAGGCGACAGTGGCTCACTCATTGAAGAGTGCCGGGGAAGGTGGCTTCCTCGACGAACAAATCTCACGCCGAACGGTCCTGACCTCGGGGGCCGCCGCGGCCGCACTGGGGGGAGCGGCCAACCTTCTGGGCGGGGACACGGCGCTGGCGGAAGGGGCCCACCGACCGACCAACAGACCGGACGACAAGAAGGCGGAGAAGAAGTGGAAGAACCGGAAGTTCCGGGGCTTCGTGCGTCACGACTCGACCGCCGACGTCATCGAGCTCAGGCTGATCTGGCCGATCGGCCCGCGGCAGGTGCTGATCGCGACCGAGGCCACGCAGGCGTGCTACACGATCACGACGAACTCCCTGGCCACGACGCCGAGTGCAACCCAGAACGTTCCCGGACACGGCGGCGTTGGGATCGTCGTGTATGTCGGTGAGCAGGTCCGGCGATTCCAGGTCGGCGATCGGGCCCTCGTTGCGATCACGCCGCAATGCGGACTTTGCTACAACTGCCTCCACGGCCGATCTGACATGTGTCAGTTCCTCAACAACGACACCACCAATGGCTCCAACAATCCGCCGTTCGCGAGAATGAGGGACGGCCGAGAAGTCACGGGGGGCCGCGGTGGGTTCTCCGAATTGATGGTTGTGAACGAGGAGTGGGCAACACCTGTTTTCACAGATCATCCGGCCGTGCCGCTGTCGTTGTTGTCATGTGTCGGCGCGACAGGGCTGGGCATGTCCACCACCTTCGTCCCGGTCGAACCGGGCTGTGATGTGGTCGTGTTCGGATGTGGCCCGATCGGTCTCAGCATCATCAACGGTGCGGTGCTGCACAGCGCCGGCCAGATCATCGCCGTCGATTCGATCGCTTATCGCCGAGAGGTGGCACTTGAGATCGGCGCGACGACCGCCATCGACCCGACCGGCAAGAACGACACCTTGGGTGCCGAGCTCAGAGACATGTGCAAGGGCCGCACCGACCGGTACTTCGCCGGAGGGCGGACCTGGCAGGTGAACGGCTTCGGCGGCACGGCCCAAGGTGGCGGCGGTCGTGGCCCGGAGTACGTCTTCGAGGCGACGGGGGGACAGCGGTTCGATCCGTCGGTGAGGGGCATCGAGCCTCAGCCCGACCCGACGGGCATCCTCCCGCTGCAACAGCTGTGGGCGTTGATCCCGAACTACGGCACGGGAATCACGACGAGCGTCGGCCAGCAAGGCAGCGTCTCGATCCCCGGCGGCAACTTCACCAACGCCGGCAAGACACTGCGCTCCGCCCAGTACGGAGGCGTCGACCTGATGAAGGACACGCCTCGCTTCGTGACGCTGCTCGAACGAGGGCTCTACCGGGGGGACCTGATCGCGTCGGCCACCTACCCACTCGACGGGGCACGCGAAGCGATCGAGGCATCGGCCTACCGCACAACCGTCTCCGCTCACGTCGCCTACGACCCGGCGAAATTCGTCGCCGACATGTGAGATCGGTGTCGGCCCGGCACGTCGAGCTGCTCGGGCGGCATCGGCCGTCCGAACTCGTGGAGCGGTCCGAGAGTCGGGCAAGCTGTCGTCGGGCGCGTGCACGGGGAGGAACGGGAACCGAGGACGCCGCTTCCGCGCCCGGCACTGGTCGCTGTCCATCCACTGACAAATCACCACACCACACGGGGGAGACACGATGAGCAACGATCACCAGAACGGCCATCCGATCGGCCGGCGCCAACTGTTCGCCCTCGCCGGCGGCGGGCTCGCTGCCGCGGCCCTCGTCGCGTGCGGCCAGGACGACGACGACGCCGCGTCGCCGGACACGACGGGCGGAGGGGCGAGCACCACACCGGGCACGAGCCCGGGGCCGGCGACGACGGCCGCCGGCACGACGCCGGCAACCACGGCCGGGACCGGGGTCACCGGCGGGGGCGGGGGCGACGGCACGATCCGGATCGGCTATGTCAGCCCGAAGACCGGCCCGCTCGCGCCATTCGGGGCCAGCGACGACTTCATCCTCGGTGGGATCCGCGAGCTTCTGGCCGACGGCCTGATGGTCGGTGGCGGGTCGTACACGATCGAGATCATCGAGGAGGACAGCGAGTCGGTGCCGGACACGGCGGCGTCGCGGGCGACCAAGCTGATCACCGAGGACCAGGTCGACCTGCTCCTCGTGGCGTCCACGCCGGAGACGACCAACCCGGTCGGCGACGTCGCCGAGGCCAACGGCGTGCCGTGCATCTCGACCAAGGCGCCGTGGCAGCCGTGGCTGATCGGCCGGGGCGGGACGCCCGGAGCCGAGCCGTCCTTCCAGTGGACGTACCACTTCTTCTGGGGCCTCGAAGACGTCATCGGGACGTTCCTCGCGATGTGGAACCAGGTCGACACCAACAAGCAGGTCGGCGGGCTGTTCCCCAACGACAGCGACGGCAACGCGTGGGGCGATCCCGAGGTCGGGTTCCCGCCGGCGCTCGCCGAGGCCGGCTACACGCTGCACGATCCCGGCCGCTACGAGAACGGCAACCAGGACTTCACGCCGCAGATCAACGCCTTCAAGGACGCCAACGCCGAGGTGATCACCGGCGTCGTCATCCCGCCCGACTTCCCCGTCTTCTGGCGCCAGGCTCGTCAGCAGGGATACCGGCCGAAGGCGGCGTCGATCGGCAAGGCGCTGCTGTTCCCCGAGAGCATCCAGGCGATCGGGGCCGACGGCGTGGGGCTGACGTCGGAGGTGTGGTGGAGCCCGCACCATCCCTACAGCAGCTCGCTCACCGGGGTCAGCTCGATGGAGCTCGCCGAGGCGTGGACGACCGAGACCGGCAACCAGTGGACCCAGCCGATCGGGTTCGTCCACGCCCTCTTCGAGGTCGCCATCGCAACACTCGTCGCCGCTGGTTCGGTGGAGCCGGACGCGATCATCGGAGCCGTGTCGGCGCTGTCGCTGGACACGATCGTCGGGCCGGTGCAGTGGGGATCCCCCGACAACCCGTCACCCAACGTCGCCAAGACCAAGCTGGTCGGCGGCCAGTGGCGGGCGGCGGACACACCGACGGGGTTCGACCTGATCATCGTCGACAACACCGGCAACCCCGACGTCCCAACCGCCGGCGAGGTGGAGCCCATTGCATGACGTTCATTGCGTTCCCCGGCCACACCGCACGCTGCCTGCGCAGTTAATGGCCGCTCGCTCGCTGGCGCTCGCTCACTCCCATCGGTACAGATTGCTCCAGTGACCCCGCCGATCATCGAGCTCACCGGTGTCTCGAAGCGGTTCGGTGCGCTCACCGTCATCGACAATCTGACCTTCACTCTCGCTCGCGGCGAGGCGCTGGGAATCGTCGGGCCCAACGGCGCCGGCAAGACGACGACGCTCAACCTGATCGCCGGCGACTACCGGCCCACGCGGGGCCGCATCTTCTTCGCCGGCGCCGACATCACCGGGCATTCCGGCCACCGTCGCTGCCGCGCCGGCATCGGACGGACGTCGCAGGTCCCGCGTCCGTTCGAGGGGCTCACCGTGTACGAGAACGTCCTCGTCGCCGCGGCGTACGGCGCCCGCCGCCGCCGTCAGGACGCGATCGACACGTGCATCAGCGCGCTCGACACCGCCGGGATGCTCCGCCAGGCCAACGTGCGCGCCGGAGAGCTCACCCTGCTCGAGCGCAAGCGCCTCGAGCTCGCCCGCGCCCTGGCCACCGACCCGACGGTGTTGCTGCTCGACGAGATCGCGGGTGGGCTCACCGAGGCCGAGGTGCTCGACCTCGTCGACACGGTGCGGGCGATCCACGCGGGGGGCATGTCGATCGTGTGGATCGAGCACGTGGTCCATGCCCTGCTGCGGACGGTCGACCGGATCCTGGCGATGCACTACGGGCGCACCCTCATCGACGGAGAGCCGAACGAGGTGATGGCGTCGGCCGAGATCCGGGACGTCTACCTCGGCGTCGAGTGATGCTCCTCGAGGTCGACCGGCTCGACGCCTACTACCGGGACTTCCGGGCCCTGTTCGAGGTGTCGATGGAGGTCGCCGAGGGCAGCACCGTGGCGACGATCGGCGCCAATGGCGCCGGGAAGTCGACCCTCATGAGGGCGATCGCCGGCACGGTGCCGATCGGCGGGGGAGACATCCGCTTCGACGGGCGCTCGCTGCGCGGGGTGACCGCCTACGAGCGCGTTGCCGGCGGGATCTCGCTCGTGCCCGAAGGGCGACGGATCTTCCGCAGCCTGAGCGTGGAGGAGAACCTCGACGTCGGGTCGTACCGGCGACGGCCCGGGGTGTGGGACCGGACCCGGGTGTACGGGGTGTTCCCGCTCCTCGCCCATCTGGCCCGTCGCTCGGCGGCCCGTCTGAGCGGCGGCGAGCAGCAGATGCTCGCCATCGGCAGGGCGCTGATGTCCAACCCCCGCCTGCTCCTGCTCGACGAGGTCTCGCTCGGCCTGGCGCCCGTCGTCGTCAAGCAGCTGTACGCCGCCCTCGCTGACATCAGGGCGACCGGCACGACGGTCCTGCTCGTCGAGCAGGACATCGGGCAGGCGCTGGCCGCCGCCGACCTCGCCTACTGCCTCCTGGAGGGTCGCGTCTCACTCCACGGTCGGCCGGCGGACCTCGACCGCGAGACGATCGCCGCCGCGTACTTCGGGACCGCCCGCACGTGAACTGGCTCAACGCGCTGGTCTCGGGGATCCTCACCGGTGGCCTCTACGCGATGTACGCCACCGGACTGTCGCTGGTGTTCGGCGTGATGCGATTCGTCAATCTCTCCCACGGCGACATGGCGGTGGGGGCGGCGTTCGTCGCGTCGACGATCGTGCTGGCGACCGGGCAGCATCCGTTCACGACGCTGGCCGTGCTGATCCCGGCGGGATTCGCCGTCGGCTGGCTCGTGCAGCGGCTGCTGTTCGACCGCCTCGTCGGGGCCGACCCCGCCTACCAGATCGTCGCCACCTTCGGGATCGCGATCGCGATCCAGAACCTGCTCCTCCGCTACTACTCGGCCAACACGCGGTCGCTCGACATCGGGTCGCTGCGCTCCGACAGCATCCGCATCGGAGAACTGTCGGTCGGCGTGTTCCCGTTGCTCCGCTTCGGTGTCGCCGTGGCGATCCTCGCCGGGCTCTCGCTGTTCATCTCCCGTACCCGGGTCGGGCGGGCGTTCCGCGCCACGTCCGACGATCCGGAGACGGCTCGCCTGATGGGGATCAACAGCCGCACGATCTACGCCATCGCCACCGGTCTCGCCGTCGCGACGATCGCGGTGGCCGGCGTGTTCAACGGCGCCCAGACGAACTTCGCCGCCGCCGACGGCCCCCTGCTGTTGATCTTCGCCTTCGAGGCCGTGGTGATCGGCGGTCTCGGCTCCCTGTGGGGCACCCTGGTCGGCGGGGTCCTGCTCGGAGTCGCCCAGTCCCTCGGCGCGCAGTGGAACTCCGACTACCCCGCCCAGCTCTTCGGGCACCTGCTGTTCCTCGTCGTGCTGGCGATCCGCCCGACCGGACTGTTCGGCGCCCCGGAGCCCACGTGAGCGAGCAGTCCGACACGGAGGTTTCTGCAGTCAGATCGGGTGCCCTGGCACCCGATCTGACTGCAAGAAGCGGGGTGGGGGCGGCCGAGGGGGCGACGGTTCGGCGGGCGACGACGTCGAGCCGCGTGTTCGCCGTCGTCGCGGTTGGGCTGTGCGCGTGGCTCGTCGTCCTCGCCCTCGGGGAGTCGGCGTCGATGCACCGCCAGCTCGTCGAGGTGTGCACGTACGTCGTGCTGGCGAGCATGTGGAACCTGCTCGCCGGCTACACCGGCCTGGTCTCGGTCGGCCAGCAGGCCTTCTTCGGCCTCGGCGCGTACTCACTGATCGTGTTCGCCAACGGCTACGAGCGCGACATCTACGTGAGCGTTCTCGCCGCCGGTGCGATCGCGCTCCTCGCCGCGATCCCCATCGGGCTGCTCGCCTTCCGGCTGCGCGGTGGCTACTTCGCCATCGGGACGTGGGTGATCGCCGAGGTCGTCCGGCTGCTCGTCCAGCAGTACAAGGACCCGCCGATCCTGGGCGGCAGCGGTACGAGCCTCGACGTGAGCCGGTACGACCCGCTGGCGCGCACCCAGTGGGCGGCCACGTTGGCGGTCGTGCTGGCGATCGTCGCCGTCGGCGTGGTGTACCTCGTGCTGCGGTCGCGCCTCGGACTCGGCCTGCAGGCGATCCGCGACAGCGAGGGCGCGGCGGAGGGCTCCGGCGTCGGCGTCTACCGGACGCGCTTCGTCGTGTGGCTCATCGCCGCCGGGTTCACCGGCGCGGCAGCGGCGATCTACTACGTGCAGTTCCTCCGTGTCCAGCCGACGTCCGCGTTCAGCGTGTCGAACTGGACGGCACCGATCATCGTGATGGTGGTCGTCGGTGGGCTGGGCACGATCGAAGGGCCGGTGATCGGCGCGGTGCTGTGGTACGGCCTGCGCGATCGACTGAACGACCTTTTCGACGAGCGGTGGTTCCTGTTCGGGTCGGGTGTGGTCGCCGTCCTGTGTGCGCTGTTCCTGCGGCGCGGACTATGGGGTGCGCTCGTCGCTCGGTTCCCCGGACTCCAGCTGTTCCCGCTGCGTCGCCGGGTGGACATCCCGGGTGTCACACCGGATCACCGGGCCGCGGCGTCATAGCCTCCCGCGATGAGCGCCGACGGTCCGGCGCTCGAGGACCGCGGTGACCTCCGCCCGTCGGCGGGCCACCCGAGGTGACGTCCCCGGGCCGTCGCCCGGGCCGAGCCCGTCGAGGAGCAGCTTGGCCCGCTCCCGATCGGCCGCCCGACCGGTCCGGGCCAGGACGTCCGCCAACTCGACGGTCGCATGGCCGCGCCAGAGGTGCGCCCCGTTGGCCGTGGCCATCCACGCCGCCCGTTCGAACTCGGCACCGGCACCGTCGAGGTCCCCCGTCGCCGCGCGGGCGAGGCCGGCGAAGTGACGGGCGAAGCCCATCACGATCGTGCCGAGGCCGACCACGAGCGTGGTGTCACCGCGCGGCTCGAGCCGAGTGAGGCACCAGGCTCCGAGCTCGCCGTCGCCGCTCCGGGCGGCCACCTCGGCCGCCATCCCGAGGAAGGCGGGGAACGAGTCCTCGTCGGGTCGAATGTGGCCGGCGACCTCGAGCAACGGCAGCTCCATCGACGGGTCGCCGCACAGGGCGAGCACGGCGTTCCACGCGCTCGCCGCCCACTGAGCCGCGACCGGACGGACGAGGGCGACGAGCTGCTCGCGCTGGTCGAGCTCGAGCATCTGCAGCACCTCCTGGGACCGCACCGCCCCCTCGGCGGCGAAGGTCCGCAGCCGCCGGCCCTCGCGCCGGCTGGCGGCGAGGAGCTCGGGCACGACGGCGAACTCACCTCGCGCCATGGCGTTGGTGGCACGGCACAGCGTCACCCGCACCACGCCGAACGGCATCGAGCTCTCACGCGAGGACCGGTCGAGCTCCTCGAGCAGTTCGTCGACCTCGTCGAGCCGGCCGGCGCTGTACAGGGCGCGGAGCCGCGCCTGGATCGCCATGACGATCAGCTCGGCCTGACCGGTCGACCGGGCGAGGTCGAGCGCGCGCTCGGACCACTCGTCGCACTGACGGGGATCGAGGCCGCGGAGTGACCCGACCAGGCTGCGCGCCGTCAGCCACACCACTTCGCTGCGCGTCGTCGGGGCGGCGTGGTGGAGCCGTTCGGCGGCGGCCATCAGCCGGTCGGCGGCGTCGGATGCGTCGATGAAGATGACGAGCACGGCGGCCGCGCACAGCAGATCGACCTGCTCGGGCGCCGAGCTCGGAAGCAGGTCGAGCGGCTCGGTGAGCTCGATCAGCGCGGCGTGCTTGTCGTTCGAGATCCCGCTGCCGAAGCGGACGAGCGCCGACCGGGCGAGCAGGTGCCCGTCGCGGAGCTCGCGCCCGAGCTGACGCGCCTCGTCGATCAGCGGGTGAGGGTCGGCGGCGCCGGAGACTGCCGACGTCTGGGCGGCGGCGAGCAGCACGTCCGCCAGGACCCGCTGGTCACCCGCCTGGCGGGCCGCGGCGATGGCGTCGTCGAGGATCGTGTGGGCCTCGGGGTAGGCGCCGACCTTGGTCAAGGCGGCGGCCGCTCGGATGCTGCCCTCGGTGTCCAGCGCGCCGTGATCGGATGGTGCGGCCGCTCGCAGGTCGTCGTCTTGGCGCAGGATGCGCAGCTCGAGCTCGCGGAGGGCCGGCCCGGGATCGAGCCCGAGCTGGTCGCGCAGCGTCGTGCGGGTCCGTTCGATGGTGGCCAGCGCGTCGGCCTGCCGGCCGGCCCGGTAGAGGGCGACGGCGAGCAGCTCGGCCCGGCTCTCCCGCGTCGGGTCGCGCCCGAGCTCGGACCGGAGGTCGGGGATGACGCGCGCCGGCTCGTCCGTCCGCAGCAACAGGGCGAAGCGCTCGTCGATCGCCTGCTCGCGCAACTCCTGGAGTCGGATCGCCTCCGCCTCGACCCACGGAAGCCGCACGGCGTCGTCGAACCCCTCGAAGGCCGGCCCGGTCCACAACGAGAGGGCTTCGTCGAGCATCGCCAGCCGGCGATGGGGATCGTCGGCGGTGCCGTCGCGGAGGAGGCGCTGGAAGCGGTCGGCGTCGACCGACGTCGGCGACGAGAACTGGTAGCCGTTGTCGACGCGGCAGATGACGTCGGGGCCGAGGGCGCTCCGCAGCCGGGTGAGGGCGACGCGCACGGCGCCGTCACTGGCGGTGGGGTCCGGCCACACGTCGGCGAGCAGGCGGTGCCGCGGGACGGGGGTCGGGTGGGCAAGGGCCAGCCGGGCGGCGAGCAGCAGCTGGCGCCCACTGATCGTCGCGACAACCCCGTCCACCGTGACCTGCGGTCGCCCGAGCACCCTCACCTCGATGTCCGCCACGCGCCGGACAGCGTAGTCCTGTGCCAGCGATGTAACAGCGGTGTAACAGCGCAGTGGCCACACTGCGGCCCCGGACGTATCGAGGGAGGGACTTCGACGACCGGCCCGATGTGCGCCGGACTCTGGCGGGCAGGGGACCGGCGACATGGCGGCGGGTCGGATGGGTGCGGCCGTCAGCGTGACATCGCTGGCGGCCGCGACCCCAGCGGGGCAGGTTCCCCTCCCGCAGTTGTGGCACCTGCGAGCGCCGCGCCCACGCCGCGCTCGATCACCCGCTTGCGCCCGCCGGCACCGTCGGGGCGACCGCCGATTCGGTCGTTCAGCGCGGCGAGCCGGGCGTACTGATGAGCGTCCCAGGCGTAGCCCGTTCCGGTCGCCAGCTGCTGCGCCGCGGCAGCCAGCGCGGGGAGGTGACGATCGCACCCCAGCGCGACGTACCGGTCGGCGATGTCGAGGAGCACGATGCCGAGCTCCTGATCGTCGTGGCCGACGAGTCCCGGCAGTGCCTCGCGCAGCAACTCGAGCGCCGCCGACTGGTCCCCCCGTGCCACGTGTAGTGATGCGAGGGTCCGGTGGCACGCGCTGAGGTGGGACAGGTCACCGACCCGACGCAAGTCGCTCCGGATCGCGTCCACCTTCTCCTCCACGCCGGTGTCGTGCCCCGCCTCCAGATCGAGCATCGCCAGGGCGTACCTGGCGTGGGCGGAGAGGACGGGCATCACGTCTCCGGCGGAGTCGAGCGCGGTCGCGAGATCGTCACGGGCGGCGGCGCGGTCGCCGTGCCGGTGGAGCATCAGGCCGACGTTCTTCAACGCGTTGGCGGCGTTCAACTCGTCCCCGAGCTCGCGGAACGTGCGGGCGGCCCGATGGCACTCGCCCCGCCCGAAGTCCGCCTGCCCGAGCATCACGGCGCCCATGCCGAGGAACATCCGGGCGTGCGCCCCCGCCCACGGGTGGGCGGTGTCGGCGACGACCGCGGAGAGCTCGGTCCAGCACTCCTCGAAGCGGCCGGCGCGGCCGCTGGCCAGGCCGAGCCACGCCTGGGCCTCTCGGGCGACGTCGGACCGACCGTGCTCGGTGGCGATGTCGATCGCCGCGCGCAGGTCGGCGTAGCTGGCCGCCACTCCGGCGTACGTGCCGCACGCCCGGGCCCGCTGGACCACACCGATGGCGCGGCCGAGACCCGCCTCGTCGCCGGCGGCGGTGAGGGCCGCCTCGATCAGTGTCGACCCCTCGACCCAGTAGCCCGTGAAGAACCAGTACTCGCCGAGGGCGGCCGCGATCGTGAGGGCGTCGTCACCGCGGGAGGTGGCGAGCAGACGGTTGATCAGGTCGCGGTAGTTGCCCATCTCGACGTCGAGCACCGCGATCGCGTTCCGCTGCCCGTCCGAGCGCAGCTCGGGCATCAGCTCGACGGCGAGGGTCCGGTACCACGCCTCGAGTTGGCCATCGGCTGCGGGCTCGTCGTACCGGGCGGCGAGCTCGGCGGCGTAACAGGACTGCACGGGGTCGAGGCGGTAGGCGGTCGGACTCCCACTGTCGCGGTGGACCAGCGACGCCTCGACGAGGTGGCAGAGACTGGCCACGACCGGCGCGGTGAGGTCGGCACGGTCGACGACGTGCTCGGCCGAGCGCAGGGTGAACGGCCCGCGGAACGCACTCAGCCGGGCGAAGACGGCGACGTCACCGGGGTCCGCCCGTTCGAGGATCCAGTCGAAGATCCCGCGCAACGGGACCGACTGGGCGCCGGCACCGAGCCCGAGCAGCCGGGCGCGATCGCCGAGCCCGCGCGCGACCTCGGACAGCGACAGCACGCTCGCCAGCCGTCCGCACAGCTCGATCCCGAGCGGCAGCCCGGCGACCTGGCGGACGATCCGCGCCGCGTCGGTGCAGCTGTCCTCCGGTGCTGCGCCGGCGAGCTGGAGCAGCAGCTGCACGGACGGCGACGACCCGGTCTCGGCCGCATCGGCGTCGTCCGACGGGACCGGCAGGGGTCCCAGCCGGAAGACCTGCTCGCCTTCGAACGACAGGGGACGCGCGACGTGACGACGACACGGGCCTCGGGGGCGCCGAGGGCGAGCCGGGCGGCCAGCGCGGCGACGACGTCGGCGACGTGCTCGGCGTTGTCGAGGATGACCAGTCCGGGCTCGGCGCGCAGGATCTCGACGAGCCGGACGATCTCGTCGCCGTCAGCCGTCGGTGCGCTCAGGCGGATACCGGCGGCGGCGGCCACAGTGGCGGGCACCAGTCCGGGGTCCGAGACCGGTGAGAGGTCGGCGAACACCGCGCCCCCCGGGAACGTCGGCGCCTCGCGCACCATCAGCTCGCGAGCGAGCCGGGTCTTGCCGACCCCGCCCAGCCCGGTGATGGTGATCACGCGAGTGGTCGCGAGTGCCGTGGACAGCTCGGCCAGTTCGTCATCCCGGTCGACGAACGGCGCGCCGCCGGCCGGCCGGGCAGTGCCGTGGGGAGGCGTACTCGGTGCTTCGTCGAGGACGATCGCCCGCTCGGTCTGCCGGAGATCGGGACCGGGCTCGACGCCGAACTCCGCCAGTGCGGCCCGGGCCTCCCGGAACGTGCGCAGGGCTTCCGTGCGCCGGCCGGTCCGGGCCAGCAGCTCCATCAGGCGAACCCACCGGATCTCTCGTTCCGGCCGTTCGTGGGCGAGGCGGCGCAGGAGCGGCACTGCGGCGTGATCGACGGCCGCGGCGGCGAGCGTGGCCGAGTCGTCGGCGGCGCTGGCGATCTGCTCCTCCCAGTACGAGACGACCGACGTGGCCCAGGGTTCCGACGCCACCTCGACCAGCGGCGTGCCGCGCACGAGATCGAGCGCCTCGTCGAGCAACCGGCGCGCTTCGGTCCGCTCGGTGCCAGGACGGCGTGCCCCGGCCGTCAGGCACTCGAACTGCTCGAGGTCAGTGTGGACGACCTGCGTATCGAATGCGTAGCCGTCGCCGTCGCGTCGGATCGCGTCCGGACCGAGGATGGCCCGGAGTCGCCCGGCCGTGTTGCGCAGCGAGGCCAGCGCGGACGCCGGCGGTGACTCGCCCCAGAGTCGGTCGAGCAGGAGGTCGTCGCTGACGGCCGAATCGCGGTCGACGGCGAGGATCACGCAGAGCCGGGCCGGTAGGCCACGAGGCACGGCAACAGCCGATCCATCAACGGCCACCTGAAGATGGCCGAGCACCCGCACGCCCGCCCGCCGCACCGCCGGCAGTGTAGGCCGGTGGACGGCTGATCCTTGTTATCGATCTGTTATCGGGTTTTCGTACGTTCCGTCGCCACGGGGCGAGTGGGATGAGGGAGTCCGTAGTGGATCGACGAGGACGTGGCGGTCGTATCGGGCGCTGCGTAGCGCCCTCATGGCGGGGATGACCGTGGCGACAGTCACGATCATCCCGCTCGCCCTACCTACGCCGGCCGGGGCGATCCCGGCGGGCACGACGAACTCGACCGGGGGGCCGGCAACGGGCTGCGGGCGACCGGCGGCAACTGGGGCGGCGGGGTCCCAGGAGCGCCGCCGGTCGCCTGCATCGCCGACGTCGGTCGCCGGCACCGAGGACGGCAGCGACACGATCGACGGCGGCGCCGGCATCGACGAGGCCAGGACGGGGACCTCGGCCGGCGTCGTCGTCGAGCTGACCAGGCGGCGGGTGCCGTAACGGAGGGCTCAGTGTCCAGTTCGGCCGGACGGCGCCGGCTCGCCGTCACCCTGGCAGTGATCACGCTCGCCGGAGCGGGGCCCCGATCGGCCGCTGCTGACGCCGCCACGGCGGCGGCGGCGTCCCGCGCCGAACCGGTGACCGTGCGCGGCGTTCTCGAGCGGCTCGCCGTCGAGACACCCGGTGGCCACCAGGTCCGGTACGCCGTGCGGTCCGCCGGCCAGAGCTGGTGGCTCGAGGACGTGGCGAGGGGTGGCCCGGCTACCGGGAGCGAGGTCGAGATCACCGGCACGCCGGTCGACGAGTACACCCTCACCGTGCGGAGCCTCCGGGTGATCGGTGGCGGCCAGGCGCTCGCGATCGCAAACCTCGCGCCCCGGTCGACAAGAGTGCTCGTCGTCCGCGTGTACTGGGGAGCGCGCCCGCCGGCCCGACCGACCACGGCCGACACCCAACGACGGGTGCTCGCCGACAGCAAGGCGTGGTTCCGCGAGGTGTCCCACGGGCGCTACACCGTGTCGGGCACGGTCGCGCCGTGGCTCAAGATCGCCCATCCGGGCGACTGCTACTTCGGGGCGTACCGGGCCCTCGACGACGCAGTCGCGGCGACGAGGCGGGCCGGCTATGACCTGTCGCAGTACGGGCGGCTCGTGCTCTACCTCCCGTGCAGCGCCGGGGGAATCCTCGGGATGGCGCAGATGCCGGGCGGGGTGGTGTGGATGTTCGGCAACCTGGCGAAGGGCACGGTCATGCACGAGCAGGGGCACAACCTGGGTCTGCCCCACGCGTCGTCGAGGTTCTGTCAGAGCGCCGGATGGGGGCCGACGACCTGGTCGTCGCGGTGCCAGCTCGACGAGTACGGCGACGAGATCGACGCCATGGGCAACCGCCGGGCGGGTCACTTCAGCGCGCCCTACAAGAGCCGGCTCGGCTGGTTGCTGCGTGCGACGACGGTGACGTCGTCGCGCACTGTGCGGCTCACCCCGTACGAGACGAGCGGTCCCGGGCTCAAAGCGGCGCGGATCCGGGCGCGAGGCGCGACGTACTGGCTCGAGTACCGGACCCGGGCGGGGGCGGATCGGAGCATGCCGAAGGGCACCGCCGGGGTGCAGGTCCGGCTGCAGGGCGGCAACGGACAGACCCAACTGCTCGACGCCGCGCCGGGCAGCTCCGCCGGGTTCGACGACTTCGCCGACAGCCGACTTCCGGCGGGGAGCAGCTGGACGACCCCGGAGAACGTCCGCATCACCGTGACCAGGCAGACCGCGTCGGCGGCGACGGTCGCGATCCGGTTCGGCGCCCGGCCGCGGGCCCCGGGCTCCGTGCGGCGGGTGAGCACCGTGCCGGGCGTCGACTCGGTGCAGCTGCGGTGGCTGCGCCCGGCGGACAACGGCTCGATCATCCGGCGCTACGTCATCACCCGCCTGCCCAGCGGTGCCAAACGGACGGTCGCCACCACCGGAGGAACGACAACGTCGTACCGATGGCAGGGGCTGAAGCCGAACCAGTCGTATCGGTTCGTGGTGCGGGCCCAGAGTCAGGCGGGCACCTCCGCCGCGGTGGGATCCCGGTCGGTGCGGACGCTGGACGACCATCCCGCGGTCGCCATCACCGGCCCGTCGGCGGGGGCGAGCGTCCAGGGGATCGTGCCGATCCGGTTCACGGCCCAACCGAACCGGCACACCCGCTCGCCGATCCAGCGCGCGGTCGTGTACGTCGACGGCCGCTACGTCGGCGAGGACTGGTCGGCGCCGTGGGAACCGATTCCGTGGGACACGCGCGAGGTGGCCAACGGGCGACACTCCGTTCGGGTCACCGTGACCGACCAGGCGTCGAGGAGTGCCACCGCGACGGTGTCCGTCGACGTGCGCAACCCCACGCCGGGGGTAAGGATCGTCGACCCGACCGCCGGCGAGCACGTCGTCGGCACCGTGGACGTGGCGTACGTCCTGTCCCCGGCCGCGTGGGACTGGGAGTCGGTCGAGCTCCTCGTCGACGGCTCGTGGTCCGCTTCGGGGAGTCCCGGCGATCCGCTGTCTGTCGACACGACGTGGCTCGACCCCGGCCCCCACACGCTGCAAGTTCGAGCCTCCGACCCGCGGCGGACGGTGACCTCGTCCCCGGTCACGGTGACGGTCCCGACACCCGTGGTCACGCTGACCAGCCCGACGACGGCGGAAACGCTCGCCGGCTCAGTCGACGTCGAGTACTCGCTGGCGCCCGACGGGTGGGACTGGCAGTGGATCGAGCTGCTCGTCGACGGCAGCTCGTGGACTGGGACCGCGCCTGGCAGCCCACTCACGTTCGACACGACCGGGTTCGGTCCCGGGCCTCACACCCTCGGGGTGCGCGCCTACGACGGGCGAGGGCGGTGGTACGAGTCGGCCGAGATCCCGGTCACCTTTGCCGAGCCGTGACCACCTAGCTTGAACCGATGGGATCGTGGCTCGTCGAGCGCCGGCTGGCGCGGGTCGCGGCGCGGCTACGGGCGCTGCGCGCCGAGCTGGCGACGATCGACGAGCAGATCCCGTACTTCGCCGACGACGCCGATGACCTCGCCGTTCGAGCGCTGGTGTCAGAGGCGCCGGCGGCGTCGCACGAGTCCCGTGACGCCCAGAAGCACGCCGACGCGATGCGCCGCCACCGTGAGCGCGTCGTGAGCGACATCGCCGAGCTCGAGGCCCGCCAGGACCGCCTGCTCGACCAGCTCGGAGCAGGCTGAGCCGCCCGCTTCCCATCGGGCACGCGGGGACCGCGCACCGATCGGCTTGAATGGGAGTGACGCCGGCGCCTCGCCGCCGTGAGCCGGGAAAGGACAGTGAGTGACGATCCGGGTCGTGATCGCCGAAGACGAAGCCATCATCCGGATGGACCTGCGCGAAACCCTCGAGGAGGAGGGCTACGAGGTCGTCGGGGAGACTGGGCGCGGCGACGCCGCGGTCGAGCTGGTGCGTGAGCTGCTGCCCGACCTGGCCATTCTCGACATCAAGATGCCGGGCATGGACGGGCTCGAGGCGGCCCGGATCATCAACCGGGAGAAGCTGTGCGGGGTGCTCGTGCTCACCGCGTTCAGTCAGCGGGAGGTGGTCGAGGACGCCCGGGACGCCGGTGCCCTGGCGTACCTGGTCAAGCCGTTCCAGAAGAGCGACCTCGTGCCGGCGATCGAGGTCGCCATCGGTCGGTTCCGCGAGCTGCGTGCGCTGACCGGCGAGATCGACGCCCTCGGTGAGCAGCTCGCCGCCCGCAAGGCGATCGAGCGGGCCAAGGGCGTGCTCATGGACGAGCTCAAGCTGAGCGAGCAGGAGGCTTTCACGTTCATCCAGCGCACGGCGATGAGCGAGCGCTCGAAGATGCGCGACATCGCCGACCGGATCATCGACGGCACGCTCCGGCCTGCCTGATCCGATGCCCAAGCTGCTCCTCCTCGACGGCAACTCGCTCACGTACCGCGCGTTCTTCGCCCTGCCGGCGGACATGGCCACGGTGAGTGGGCAGGTCACCAACGCCGTGTTCGGGTTCACGTCGATGTTCATCAACGTGCTCAAGGAGCAGCGGCCCGACCAGGTGTTGGTGGCGTTCGACCGGCCCGAGCCGACGTTCCGCCACGAGGCCGACGCCGAGTACAAGGCCAACCGGGACGCCGCTCCGGACATCCTCCGCCAGCAGATGGGGCTCGTGCGCGAGGTGCTCGACGCCCTCGGCGTCGCGACGTGCGAGCTGTCCGGCTGGGAGGCCGACGACCTCATCGCCACGGCCACCGAGCAAGCGGTGGCGCGAGGCGACGACGTCGTCATCGTCACCGGCGACCGCGACGCGTATCAGCTCGTCGCCGACCCCCACGTCAAGGTGCTGTACAACCGGCGCGGGGTCAGTGACTACGTGCTCTACGACGAGGCGGGGATCAAGGAGCGCACCGGCGTGACGCCGGCGCAGTACCCCGAGTACGCCGCGCTGCGGGGCGATCCCAGCGACAACCTGCCTGGTGTCCCTGGGGTCGGAGAGAAGACGGCGGCCAAGCTGATCACGAACTACGGCGGGCTCGACGGGGTCTTCGCCCACGTCGACGAGCAGACCCCGAAGCTGCGGGCCTCGCTCTCCGACGCCGAGGAGCGGGTGCGCAAGAACCACGAGGTGATGATCCTGCGCCGCGACGCTCCGGTGGAGCTGCCCGAGGACCTGGTGATGAGCCCGAACCCGGCCGAGGTCAAGCGACTGTTCGACTTCCTCGAGTTCCGGACCTTCGCCGACCGCCTCAACGAGGCGCTCGGCCCGGCCGCCGTGGTGATCTCCGCCGACGAGCGCCAGCCGCTCGTCGCCGAGGTGACGACGAGTGAGTCGCCGGCGGCCAGCGCGGCACTGCTCCAGTCGCTCGCCGCGCTGGACGTCGCCGCGGCGTGGGACGGCGAGGCCGGCCGCGGGGAGCTGCTCGGGCTCGCCGTGGTGACCGACGGTGAGGCTGCCGCGGTCTCGTGGGTGCCGGGCGAGCACCTGACCGACGGGGCGGTCTCTGCCGCGCTGAAGACCGCCACGGTGCGCGGCCACGACGTCAAGCCGCTCATGCGGTCCCTGCTCTCCCTCGGCCTCGACCTCACCGGCCTCGAGCTCGATACCGCCATCGCCGCCTACCTGCTCGACCCGGCCGAGGCCCGTTACGAGCTCGGCCCGCTGGTCGAGCGCTACACCCGGTTCGCCGCCCCGGCGGACGACCCGGCGACCACCGGCCAGCTCGACTTCGGCGACTCCGACAGCGCCGGAACCGACGCCCCGTCCCGCGCGGGGCGCGACGCACTCGCCGTCCACCACCTCGTCGAGCCGATCCGGGCCAGCCTCGGCGACCAGGGCATGGCCGAGCTGTACCGGACGATCGAGGTCCCGTTGGTGCGGGTGCTGGCGCGGATGGAGCACGCCGGGATCGCCGTCGACCGGGCTCACCTGGTCGAGCTCAACGCGCGCCTCATCGGGGAGGTGCGCCGGCTCGGAGCCGAGCTCCGCGAGGTCGTCGGCCGCGACGACCTCAACATCAACTCGCCGATCCAGCTCCGGGAGCTGCTGTACGCCCCGCCGCCGGCGGGCCGGGGCATCACCCCGATCAAGAAGACCAAGACCGGCGCGTCGACGGACGCGCAGACGCTGGAGAAGCTGCGCGACCAGTGGCCCGAGTTCATCGGTCCGCTGCTGCAGTACCGCGAGGCCGAGAAGCTGCGCGGCACCTACGGGGAAGGGCTGCTCGCCGAGGTCGCTCCCGACGGCCGGATCCACGCGACGTTCAACCAGACGGTGGCCCGCACCGGCCGGCTCAGCTCGGACCGGCCGAACCTGCACAACATCCCGGTGCGACGGGAGGAGGGCCGGCTGTTCCGCCGGGCGTTCATCGCCGCGCCGGGCGGGCAACTGCTCGTCGCCGACTACAACCAGATCGAGCTCCGCTGCATCGCCCACCTCGCCGCCGACCCCGGCCTGATCGCCGCGTTCACCAGCGGCGAGGACATCCACAACGCCACCGCGGCCCGGGTGTTCGACGTCGCCCCGGCCGACGTCACCCTCGACCAGCGGTCGAAGGCGAAAATGGTGTCGTACGGCCTGGCGTACGGGATGGAGGCGTTCGGGCTCGGCCAGCGGCTCAACATCCCGACCGAGGAGGCGGCGAAGATCCTCGACGCCTACTTCGAGGCGTTCCCCAACGTGAAGGCGTACATGGACTCCACGGTGATCGAGGCCCGCAAGCGCGGGTACACCGAGACCCTGTTCGGGCGGCGCCGCCCGATCCCCGAGCTGCTCAACGGCAACTGGCGCATCCGGCAGGCGGGGGAGCGGCAGGCGATGAACGCCGGCATCCAGGGGCTCGCCGCCGACATCTTCAAGGTCGCCCTCGTGCGCGTCGATCAGGCGCTGGAGGAGCACGGCTCGGCGAGCCGGCTGGTCCTGCAGGTCCACGACGAGGTCATCGTCGAGGTCCCCGAGCACGAGCGGGAGGTGGTCGGCCCGCTGGTCGTCGACCTGATGCGCACCGCCGCCGACCTCGACGTCCCCCTCGAGGTCAACGTGGCGTGGGGCACCACGTGGGCCGACGCCAAGTCCTGAAATTCAGGTTCTGAGCCGCCGCAGGATCACCCAGTGATCCCAAGTCACCGGAGAACTCCGATGGAGCACTGGTTCGAACCGATCGCCGAGCACCTCGGCCCGGCCTACCTCCGCTACTCCTTCACCAAGGGGACCGGGCAGGAGGTCGACCACGTCGTGGCCGCGCTCGGGCTGCAGCCGGGGGAGCGGGTCCTCGACGTCGGGTGCGGGCCCGGTCGCCACGCCCACGAACTCGCCCGTCGCGGGATGGTCGTCCACGGCGTCGACATCTCGGCCCGGTTCGTCGAGCTCGCCTGCGCCGACGCGCCCGATGGGGCGACGTTCGAGCGGCTGGACGCCCGGCACCTTCGGTTCGACGCCGAGTTCGAAGCCGCCATCTGCCTGTGCCAGGGCGCCTTCGGGCTGATGACGGCCGGCGGCGAGGACGGTGCCGTCATCGCCGGCATCGCCCGCGCCCTCCGACCGGGCGGCCGGCTCGCGCTCAGCGCGTTCAACGCCTACTTCGCCGTGAAGTACCACACCGAGGCGACGTTCGACGCCGATCTCGGCGTCACCCACGAGCGCACCGAGGTGCGTGACCCCGACGGGCGGCCACGCGAGGTCGACCTGTGGACCGGGTGTTACACGCCGCGCGAGCTCCGGCTGCTGCTCGAGCGCCACGGCCTCGCCGTCGACCGCATCTCCAGCGTCGAGCCCGGGAACTACGGCGACGACCCGCCGACCACCGAATCGCCCGAGTTCCTCGTGATCGCACAGATGGTCCGTCCATAGCGATTGACCTGGGCGCGCTGCTACCCTCATACCCCGCGTCGGGGGCCCGTCCGCCCACCGCCGCTCGTGAACACGTCCCGTCCGTTTCGAAAGTAGCCCACTCCTTGTCCGACACAACCGCCACCTCCTCCGCCGCCCCCACCAACTCCGCCATGGGGACCTTCGACGAGGAGGGCAACTACACCCCCCGAGAGGTCGCAATCGACGACCTCGGTATGTCCTTCGCCGATGCCATCGACGGCACGCTGGTCGAGGTCGAGGACGGTCAGCTCGTCAGCGGCACGATCGTCAAGATCGACAAGGACGAGGTCCTGCTCGACATCGGCTACAAGAGCGAGGGCGTCATCCCGGCTCGCGAGCTGAGCATCCGCAACGACGTCGAGCCGAACGAGATCGTCTCGCTCGGCGAGAAGGTCGAAGCGCTCGTGCTCCAGAAGGAGGACAAGGAAGGCCGCCTCCTGCTGTCGAAGAAGCGGGCGCAGTACGAGCGGGCGTGGGGCAACATCGAGCGGCTGAAGGAAGAGGACGGCGTCGTCGAGGGTCCGGTGATCGAGGTCGTCAAGGGTGGCCTCATCGTCGACATCGGGCTCCGCGGCTTCCTGCCGGCCTCGCTCGTCGAGCTGCGCCGGGTGCGCGACCTGCAGCCTTATGTCGGCCAGCGGATCCAGGCGAAGATCATCGAGCTCGACAAGAACCGCAACAACGTCGTGCTCAGCCGCCGGGCGTACCTCGAAGAGACGCAGAAGGAGTCCCGCGACCAGTTCCTCGCCAACCTCAAGGTCGGCGAGGTCCGCACCGGCACGGTGTCGTCCGTGGTCAGCTTCGGCGCCTTCGTCGACCTCGGCGGGATGGACGGACTGATCCACGTCAGCGAGCTGTCGTGGAAGCACGTCGACCACCCGGGTTCGGTCGTCGCCGTCGGGGACGAGGTCACGGTGCAGGTGCTCGACGTCGACATGAGCCGCGAGCGGATCAGCCTGTCGCTGAAGGCCACCCAGCAGGATCCGTGGCAGGAGTTCGCCTCCACCCACGAGGTCGGCCAGCTCGTCTACGGCCGGGTCACCAAGCTGGTCCAGTTCGGTGCCTTCGTCCAGGTGGGCGACGGGATCGAGGGGCTGGTCCACATCTCCGAGATGTCGACCCATCACGTCGACTCACCGGACCAGGTCGTCACCCCCGGCGAGGAGCTGTGGGTCAAGATCATCGACCTCGATCTCGCCCGCCGGCGGATCAGCCTGTCGATCAAGCAGGCCGCCGAGGGTGGCGAGCTCGCCGAGGAGTACCGCGAGCACTTCGAGGTCGACGAGCACGGCAACTGGACGGCCGGTGACACCGACGCCGAGCGCGAAGCGGCCTGGTCGGAGTACTACGGCGACGAGACGGCCGAGGGCGACACCGCCGAGGCGGGCACCGCCGACGCTGCCACCGCCGAGGCCGGCACCGCCGAGGCCGGGACCGCCGAGGCGGGCACCACCGACGCTGCCACCGCCGAGGCGGGCACCGCCGACGCTGCCGCAGCTGCTGCCACCGCCGAGGCCGGGACCGCCGAGGCCGACGTCGACAGCGCCGCGGCCGACACGGACGCCGATGCCGTGCCGGCCCAGCAGTCGGCCGAGTGACCCCGGTTCGTCGCGGCTGATCGCCGCATGCTCCTCGTCGCCCTCACCGGGGGCATCGGGTCGGGCAAGTCGACGGTGTCCCAGCGCCTCGCCGACCGCGGGGCGGTGATCATCGACGCCGATGCCATCGTGCGGGAGCTGCAGCAGGCCGGGAGCCCGCTGCTCGGCCGTCTCGCCGAACGGTTCGGTGCCGACATCATCCGCGACGATGGGGAGCTCGATCGCCCGGCGCTGGCCGCGATCGCCTTCCGCGACGACGAGGCCCTCGCCGACCTCAACAAGATCGTCCATCCCGAGGTCCGCGCCGAGATCGCCCGGCGCATCGCCGCCGAGGTGGGCACCGACCACGTCGTCGTCGTCGACATCCCGCTGCTCGAGGTGGCGCCCCGAGGCCGAGCCGTCGAGTTCGCCGCGGTCATCGTCGTCGACACGCCGGTCGACGTCGCGGTCGACCGGCTCGTGATGCACCGCGGTCTCCCCGAGGCGGATGCCCGGGCCCGCATCGCCAAGCAGATCAGCCGCGAGGACCGGCGCGCCACCGCCGACCGGGTCATCGACAACTCCGGCGACCTCGCTGCGCTCGACGCCCAGGTCGACGAGCTCTGGGAGTGGCTCGCTACTCTCGACGCTCCTCGCGGATCGGGATGACGTCGAGCGGCACCTCGTCGGGACCGCACGGTCGCTCGACGACGGTGAACGTGCCCCGGTAGCCGAAGAGCGGACCGAGCAGCCGGTTGGAGACGTTCACGTCGATCTTGAACACGTCGTCGTGCTCGTCGTACCACTCCCGCACGACGGCATCACCGGAGAGCAGCCGCGGGAACCGGAACCGCACCGGCCCCTCGTACAGGCGCTGCGGACCCGAGCGGATGCACATCGCCCCGTGGTGGTCGACCGAGCAGTTGATCTCGACGGCGAGGTGCTGGTGGGTCCCGAGGTAGTCGATGATCCCGCCGCGCCGACGACTGTGGATCATCGTGGCGTCGAACGCCCGGACCCGGCGCTTCATCCTGAACCGCCGCGACCACGTCACGGTCTCCCGGCCGAAGCTGTCCACGTAGGCGTAGTTGGCGATCGTGAAGGGGACGTTCCGGCCCCGGCTCGGGAAGAGCACCCGGCGGGTCGAGCCGAGCAGCAGGAACGGCAACGTCCACCACGGCCCCCGCCACACCTCCTCCATCACGCCGCGTCCGAGGTGGCAGACACCATCAGCGGACGAGAACCCGAACCGCCACTGCATCTTCGGATGCAGCCGGGCGAACTGGTCGCCCAGCGCCTCTTCGTAGATCGACGTCACGGCAGCTCGCCAACGTCGGGTTGGCGGTCCGGCGCGGCGCGCAGCGGCGTGCGCCCCGACGGGAGGTCGGTGCGCGTCGCCAACGACGCGATGGCCAGCGCCGTCATCGCCGCGTTGATCGCGACCGGATTGAACGCTCGCGTCAGAAGCCGCCGGTCCGCGCGCCACGCGGTGGCGGTCAATAGGGGCATCACGACTGCGGTCGCGGCCGCCGGCCAACGCCGGTGCGAGCGGGCGATCGTGGCCACTCCCATGAGGACCTCGGCGGCACCGGCGATCCGGACGGCGCGACGAGCGGCCCCACTGCCGAGGCCCAGCGTCGATCTCCAGAGATCGACCTCGCCGGCATCCGTGCGCCACAACTTCGGCACGAGCCCCTGGTACAGCCACACGCCGGCCAGGCCGGCGATGGTGGTCCCGTGAGCGATGGCCTGGTCCCGGGACCGCTCCGGCGGGATGCCGCGCTCGAGCCACAACCGCAGCCGGTCGAAGCTCCACGCCGTGGCCCATCCGAACACAGGCCGGAAGAGGTGGCGGTCGATGATCTCGCCGGCGCGGCCCCACCGCGGCCGGTAGTCGAAGCGGGTGAGGAAGCGGAGGCCGTCGGCGGTCGGGACGTAGCGCCAGTAGCCAGCGCCGGCGGCGATGATCGAACGGCGGTCGTCCGCCCAGAACCGCAACCCGGACCAGCGGGTCCCGTCGGATCGGTTGCGATCGCCGAGTGACTCGCCGGTGCCGGCGATCGTGACGCCCGGAGCGACCGTGGTGGCGTACGTGAACCGCCGCCGGCCGTCGGCGCCGTCGTCGGGCTGCTGATCGATCGTGCCGAAGCGGACGTCCCAACGCCGGTGCCGGTCCGGCTCCTGGGTCGCCGCCCACAGGTCGTCCATCGGGGCGCGGATCCGCGATTCGACGTAGATCGGCCGCCGCACGCGATGCCTGCTCATCTCAGCCCGCGTCCAGATCGAGGTCGACGCCGGCGGCCGCGGCGAGCGGACGGACGGTGTCGAGAACGCCGGCGTCGCGCAGCTCGGCGGCCTGGGCGGCGACGAAGCCGGCGGCGGCGCGCTTCAGGGAGCGGCGCAGCGTCACGGTCACGACTCCTTCGGCGAGCGCACTCAGCCGCTGCAACACCTCGGCCAGACCGGCGACCTCGCCGGGCGGGAGACCGCGGTCGACGATCGGCTGCCAGAGGTGCTCCTCGAACAGGCGGATGAACCGGTCGGCCACGGTCAGCGTCGTGTCGGCGAGCCGCTCGTACTCGTCGAGGCTGGCGTCGAGCGGCACGCCGAGCGCGCTCAGCTCGGACCCGATGTCGAGGAACCGCGGGCTCGTGATCACGATCCGGTCATCCTCCAGCCGGACCAAGCCGAGGGCGATCGAGCGCTGGATCTGGTCGGGCGTGACCTCGGCGCCGGCGAAACGGGCGGCGAACTGCTCCGGCGTGAGGGACAGGGGTTGCTCGTCCCCCCACGTGGCGGCGATCTGCTCCTCGAGACCGAGCACGGTGTCGAGACCGCGGCCCTGCTGCCACGCGTCGACGAGCCGGGCGATCCCGGCGAGGGAGAAGCCCTCGTCCTGGAGCTGGGCGATCAGACCGAGCCGGGCGAGATGTCCGGGTCCGTAGTAGCCAACCCGGCCCTCCTTCGTCGGGGGAGGAAGCAGCCGCTTGGTCTGGTACAGGCGGATCGTCGACGCGGCCGTGCCCGACCGGTGGGCGAGCTCGTCGATGGTCATGCGATCGTCGGCCATCGCGAAATAGTACCGTGAATCACTTGCACAGTGAACATTATTCGAGTAAATATTCGAGATGTGAATGCTCACCGCATAGGAGCGGCGGGGATCGTTGGGACCGCCGCCTTCATCCTGACCAGCTGTTCGCAGCAGGCAGCGGGCATCGACGACCGCTACGTGGAGGTGCTCGTCGACGGCATGGTCGACACCGCCGAGGGCGAGCTCAACTTCACCCGCCCGCAGGCCGAGTGCATCGCCCCGCGCTGGGTGGCGACGATCGGCGTCGAACGACTTGCCGCTGAGGGGGTGTCGCCGGCGGAGTTTGCCGCCGATGTCGTCCCGACGCTCGGCCTCACACCCGCGGACGGCAACCAGCTCTACGACGCCTTCGCCGCCTGTGGTGTCGACTTCGCCGACCTGTTCGTCCGGTCCCTGGCCGACACCAACGGGCTGTCATCCCGTGCGGAGCGATGCGTCCGAGCGTCGCTCGACGACGCCGTGCTCCGCCCGATGATGGTGACCTTGTTCGTCGAAGGTGACGCCGCCTACGAGCACGCCGGCGCATCCGACGGGCAGCTGGGGGACGAGCTCGCCGGGTGCGGCCGATGAACGAGCGGTCGCGCCACCAACTCGTCGCCCTGCTGCAACTCGCCCATGCCGGTGAGCACGGGGCTTCGATCGCCTACCGCGGGCACGCCGCCTCGCTGCGCGATCCCGTCGAGAAGGCGGAGATCGCCACGATCATGCTCGAGGAGCTCGACCACCGGGGTCGGGTGCGAGCCATGCTCCACACGCTCGGCGCGGGTCCCGACGAGCGGCAGGAGCGGAAGATGCGCCGGATCGGCCGACTGATCGCCACCTTCTGTCACGTTGGCGGCTGGTACGCCCCGATGTACGGCGCGGGGCGCTTCGAGCGCAACAACGTCGCGGACTACGAGCGGGCAGCCCACCTCGCTCTCGACGCCGGCTACTCGCAGTTCGTCGACGACCTCATCGACATGGCCGAGGCCGAGTGGGAGCACGCGAGCTACTTCCACACCAAGAGCCGCGGGCACTGGCTGTGGCGGCTGTCACCGACGTGGTCGCCGCCGCGCCGGCCGGGTCGGGCGTCGGCCGGTAGCCAGCGTGACGAACTCGTCGAGCAGGTCCCGCCTGGTGACCTTGTCGCCGCGGGATAGCGCGAGCCCGGCGTCGGTGAGCGCCCCGAAGAGCAGCACCGCCAGGGCCCGCGTCGGCGGCTCCGCGATCACGCCGTCGCGGGCGAGGGCCTTGAGACCGGCCTCCATGCTGGCGAGCCCGATCCCGGCGTCGATCTCGTGCCACTCGGCCGCCCCGAGCACGGCGGGCGCCTCGACGACGGCGACGCGCTGGTAGTCGGGGCGGACGGCGAAGTCGAGCCAGGCGGCGCACCCGGCGACGAATGCGCTGAGGCTGTCGGACTCGGCGAGGGCAGCGGCGAGGACCGTCTCGTTGAGCTCGTGCTCGATCTCGACGAACACGGCGCGGAACAGCTCCGTCTTGTCGGCGAAGTGGTGGTACAGCGCGCCGCGGGTCACCCCGGCGGCGGCGCCGATGGCCGTGGTCGACGCGGCGGCGTACCCGTGCTCGGCGAACACCGCCCGGGCGGCCGTCACGATCGCGCGGCGGGTCTGCTCCGCCTCCGCGGCCGTCCGCCTCACGGATCGATCATGTCCCGAACTCGGTTGACAGGTTGCTCACCAGTCGGCACCCTATACATGCCGACCGCGCGTAACCGTACAACCAGGGGCATCCGAGGGAGAGGTCTCTGTGTCCGCGCACTCAGTCATCGTCATCGGCGGGGGACTCGTCGGGCTGTCGAGCGCCATGCTGCTCGCCCGCGACGGGCACCACGTCACCGTCCTCGAACGAGATCCCGCCCCGCCGCCCGAGCCCAGTGCGGCCTGGGCGTCCTGGGAGCGGCGAGGCGTCAATCAATTCCGCCTGCCGCACGCCTTCCTGCCCCGCTTCCGCGAGCTCCTCGACGCCGAGCTGCCGGACGTGAGGGCCGAGCTCGTGGCCGAAGGCGCGCTCGTCACGAACCGCATGGCGGAGATGCCGGTCGCGATCACCGGCGGCTTCCGCCCCGAGGACGCCCGCTTCGAGCAGATCACGGGGCGACGGCCGATGTTCGAAGCGGTCTTCGCCCGGCAGGCCGCCCGCGAGGGCGGTGTCGAGATCCGCCGCGGCGTCGTCGTGCGCGGGCTGAAGACGGCCCCGCCGCACAACGGCGACGTCCCGCACGTCGGTGGCGTGGTCACCGATGAGGGCGAGCACCTTGCGGCCGACCTCGTCGTCGACGCCGGTGGTCGCCGCTCGGCGCTGCCCGACTGGCTCGCCGCCGCCGGCGCCCGGCGCCCGGACGAGGAGATCGCCGACTCCGGGTTCGTGTACTACGGGCGTCACTTCCGGTCCGACGACGGGGCGATGCCGCCGATGCTGGGGCCGCCGCTGCAGCCCTACGAGTCCGTGTCCTGGTTCACCGGCGTCGCCGACAACGGGCACTGGTCCGTCGCGCTCGTCGGCAGCGCCAAGGATCGGGCCCTGCGTGCCCTCCGGGACGTGGAGGTCTGGGAGCGGGTCGTGCGCAGCTACCCGCTGATCGCCCACTGGGTCGACGCCGAACCGACCACCGGCGTCGACGTGATCGCCAAGATCGAGGACCGCGTGCGCGACCTCGACGGGGCGCGGGGACCGGTCGCCACCGGCGTCGTGGCGATCGGTGACGCGTCGGCCTGCACCAACCCGTCGGTCGGCCGCGGGGCCTCGATCGGACTGCTCCAGGCGACGCGCCTGCGGGACACTCTCCGCACCGCCGATCCCCGTGATCCGGGCGAACTGATCCGCGCGTGGAACGAACGGACCCGGTCGGACGTCACCCCGTACGTCCGGGACACCCTCGACTTCGACCGGCACCGGCTGGCCGAGATGGACGCCGAGATCGACGGCGTGCCCTACGAGACCAACGATCCCGTCTGGATCCTCGGGCAACAGCTGCGCGCGGGAGCCGCCTCGGATCCCGAGCTGCTGCGGGCGGCGATGACGGTGATGGGACTTCTCGGGCGAGGCAGAGACGTGCTCCAGGACGAGGAAGTCCTCGCCAAGGCGTGGGCCGTCGACAGTTCGGGTCGCCTGCCGGGTCCCGATCGTGCTCAGCTGCTCGACATCATCGGGACCCGGCCAAGGGAGGCTGCGTGCGCATAGGGGTCAATGGGATCGAGCTCGAGGTGGAGGACCAGGGGAGCGGTCCGGCGGTGCTGCTCCTGCACGGCTGGCCGGACTCTCACCGGCTGTGGCGCCACCAGGTCGAGGCGCTGACTGCGGCTGGCTACCGCACCGTCGCCCCCGACCTGCGCGGCTTCGGCGAGACGGACCGCCCCGCGGATGTCGAGGCGTACTCGCTGCTCAACATCGCCGGCGATGTGCTCGGCCTCCTCGACCACCTGGAGATCGAGCGGGCCCACCTCGTCGGCCACGACTGGGGCGCGGCGCTCGCCTGGGTGGTCGCCGCGTTCGCCGCGGACCGGGTCGACCACCTCGCCGCGCTCTCCGTCGGTCACCCGAGCTCGTTCCGCGACGCCGGCCTCCCCCAACGGGAGAAATCGTGGTACATGCTGCTCTTCCAGTTCGACGGGGTGGCTGAGCAATGGCTCTCTGGCGACGACTTCGCCAACTTCCGGGCCTGGTCGCAGCACCCCGAGGCCGACCAGGCGATCCCCGACCTGTCGCGACCGGGAGCGCTCACGGCGAGCTTGAACTGGTACCGCGCCAACCTCGCACCGGCCACGCTGATCGAGCCGCCGATCCAGTTCCCGCCGGTTTCGGCACCGACGCTGGGCATCTGGAGCACTGGTGACATCGCCCTCACCGAGGCCCAGATGACCGGCTCGTCGGCGTACGTCGATGGGCCGTGGCGCTACGCGCGGGTCGAGGGCGCGGGACACTGGCTGCAGCTCGAGCAACCCGAGCAGGTGTCCACGTTGCTGCTCGACTTCCTCCCCAAACCCGAGTGACAGAACGGCTGTTCGGCGTTAGCATTGGGTGAGTGCCCGAACCGACGCTCAGCGAACTGGTTGTCACGCCGCGCCCGTTCAGGGTCGTCTCGTCGTTCGATCCGGCCGGCGATCAGCCGACCGCGATCGCCGCACTGACCGAAGGCGTCACGCGGGGCGACCGCTTCCAGACGCTGCTCGGCATCACCGGGTCGGGTAAGTCGGCGACCATCGCCTGGACGATCGAGCAGGTCCAGAAGGCGACCCTGGTCCTGGCGCCGAACAAGAGCCTCGCTGCCCAGCTCGCCCAGGAGATGCGGGAGTTCTTTCCCGACAACCGGGTCGAGTACTTCGTCAGCTACTACGACTACTACCAGCCCGAGGCGTACATCCCGTCGAGCGACACGTACATCGAGAAGGACTCCTCGATCAACGACGAGATCGACCGGCTGCGCCACTCGGCGACGGCGGCGCTGCTGACCCGCAAGGACGTGATCGTCGTCGCGTCCGTGAGCTGCATCTACGGGATGGGCAGTCCCGACGAGTACCGGGGCAGCATGATCGACCTCAGTGTCGGCGTCGACTACGACATGCGCAGCATCCTCCGCCGGCTCGTCGACCTGCAGTTCGACCGCAACGACGCCGTGCTCGGCCGGGGCCGGTTCCGGGTGCGCGGCGACACGATCGAGGTGCACCCTTCGTACGAGGAGACGGTGCTGCGCATCGAGATGTTCGGCGACACCGTCGAACGGCTCACCGTCATCGACCCGATCACCGGCGAGACGCTGCGCGAGCTGCCCCGGACGCAGATCTTCCCGGCGACCCAGTACGTCGCCGGTGCCGAGCGGATGGCCAAGGCGATGGTGAAGATCGAGGCCGAGCTGCAGGAGCGGCTGGCGTACTTCGAGGCCGAGGGCAAGCTGCTCGAGGCCCAGCGCCTTCGCATGCGCACGCAGTACGACCTCGAGATGATGAGCGAGGTCGGCTACTGCAGCGGCATCGAGAACTACTCGATGCACATCGACGGCCGCAACTTCGACGAGCCGCCGTTCACCCTCCTCGACTACTTCCCGGATGACTTCCTGCTGGTCATCGACGAGAGCCATGTGGCCGTCCCGCAGCTGCACGGGCAGTTCGAGGGCGACCGCAGCCGCAAGGACGTGCTCGTCGAGCACGGCTTCCGCCTGCCCTCGGCGCGGGACAACCGGCCGCTCAGGTTCGAGGAGGTGCTCGAGCGGATCAACCAGTGCGTGTTCATGTCGGCGACGCCGAGCCCGTATGAGCTGCGGGTCTCCGAACAGGTCGTCGAGCAGATCGTCCGGCCGACCGGTCTCGTCGACCCGGAGGTCATCGTCAGGCCGACCAAGGGCCAGATCGACGACCTCATCGAGAACGTCAACCAGCGGGTCACCAAGGGCGACCGGGTGCTCGTCACCACGCTGACCAAGAAGATGGCCGAGGATCTGACCGACTACCTGCTCGAGCAGGGGCTCCGCGTGCGCTACCTGCACTCCAACGTCGACACGATCCAGCGCATCGAGATCATCCGGGCGCTGCGCCTCGGCGAGTTCGACGTGCTCGTCGGAATCAACCTCCTCCGTGAGGGCCTCGACCTGCCCGAGGTGTCGCTCGTCGCGATCCTGGACGCCGACAAGGAGGGCTTCCTGCGCTCGGAGACGTCGCTGATCCAGACGATCGGCCGGGCCGCCCGCAACGTCGACGGGCAGGTCGTGATGTACGCCGACAGGGTCACCGATTCGATGAAGCGGGCGATCGGCGAGACCCAGCGCCGCCGCGGTCTGCAGCTGGCGTACAACGCCGAGCACGGGATCAACCCGCAGACGATCCGCAAGGCCGTCGGCGACATCCTGTCGCTGCTCCGGCCCGACGACACGGCTCCGGTACCCGGGCGCGACCGGCGCCGGCAACGCGAGCGGGACAAGGTCCAGCGCGACCTCAAGTCGCTGCCGCAGCAGGAGCTGGGCCGTTTGATCCAGACGCTCGAAGAAGAGATGCACGAGGCCGCGGGCGACCTCCGGTTCGAGTACGCCGCCCGCCTGCGCGACGAGATCGCCGATCTCCGTCGCGAGCTCCGCGACGCCGTCTGATCCGTCTCCAATCCGCCGGCGCGTGAGCGCCGAACGTGGTGCATGTCACGCGCACGGAGCGCCCTCTTCGGGCTGGCGGTTGTCCTGTTCACGGCGGGAGCGGTGGCGTGCGGAGGTGACGACGACTCGTCGAGCAGCTCCGACCCCGCCCCGGCAACGACCGCCATGGGCGCGATGCCCATGTCGCCGGGCGCGGAGACCGACTCCACGACGGCGGTGACGCCGCCTGCGGACGGCGAGGCCGCTCCGATGTCGGTGACGGTCGAGATCCAGGATTTCACGTTCATCGCGTCCGACGTCCGCGTCGCCGTCGGCGGCACGGTGACCTGGGTCAACCAGGACTCGCAGCAGCACACGGCAACCGGCGAGGGCACGTTCGACACCGGCGCGATCCCGGCCGGTGAGTCGGTGACCGTCACCTTCGACGACGCCGGCGCCTTCCCCTACGTCTGCTCATTCCACCCGTTCATGACCGGCACGGTGACCGTCGGCTGACGCCGGTCGCCCGCCCCGCACGAAGGAGTCACGACCACTCATGCACATCTCCCACCGTGAGCTGGACCGGCTCGCCGCCGAGGTCGACGAGCTGCACCACCAGCAGATGAAGACCTTCCAGGAGGAGACCGCTGACCTCCACGTCGACAGTGTGCGGGCGGCTCGCAGCAACCTCGCGCTGCCCGCCGCCGCCGGCGGGGCGGCCCTGATCGCCCTGCCGTTCATGGTCGGTGCGTCCCGCGCGGCCGCTCAGGAGCTCGACGATCAGACCATCGCCGGCTACGCCCAGGGCATCGAGCTCGCCGCGGTCGCCGCGTACGAGGCCGCCGCGGGCGTGCTGTCGCGTCCCGTGCGGCGCGTGGCCGGGCTGTTCCGGTCGCACCACCAGCAGCACGCCGACGCCTTCGGGGCGGTGGCGGGGGACAAGAAGGCCGCCGGTCCGAACGAGAAGCTGGTAAGTGCGCTCGGCCCGACGCTGTCCGGCATCAAGGACGAGACGGCGGCGCTCGAGTTCGCCTTCGTCCTCGAGAACCAGGCTGCCTACACCTACGCCGGGGCGCTGACCCTGCTGCAGGACCCGCAGTACGCCGCGGCGACGTCGACGATCCTGCCGATCGAGGCGCAGCACGCCGTCGTGCTCGGGCTCGCCCTCGGCAAGTCGGTCGCCGACGTCTTCCCGACGCAGGCGTTCGAGTCCAGCACGCTCGGCGACGGCACCGACCCGCTGGCCGGCCTGGCGCCCGCCACGTTCGCCTGACCGCAGGTCACCGAGAAAGGACGATGACGATGAATCGCAACGATCTGCCCACCGAGGAGATCCGTCGCCAACTGCGTGAGGCCGACCGCGCCAACGCCGCCGCGATGCCCCGCTGGCGAGAGGTGCTCGCCCGCCTCACCGGCGGCGACGAGCGCTGGAGTCTCGACGACCAGGCGGCCATCCTCGGCGTCCCGTCGCCGAGTCGCCGCCAGCTGTTCAAGTTCGGCGGGGCGGCGATCATCGGGGCCGCGGTGCTGGCCGCCTGCGGCAGTGACGACGACGACAGCGGCGCCGGCGCGCCGACCTCGCCGTCGACGACCGGCGCAACCCCGACGACCGGCGCACCGGCGACGACGGAGCCCCCCGGGACCACGACGCCCGGCGGCTCGCAGGATCTGGTCCTCGCCCGCACGGCGGCATCGCTCGAGAAGCTCGCCGTCGACACCTACGGTGCGGCCGCCGCGTTGCTCACGACGCAGGCGATCAAGGACGCCGCGACGATGTTCGCCGAGCACCACCAGCTGCACCTCGATGCCCTCAACGGCGCCATCACCGGCGCCGGCGGGCAGGCGGTGACGACGATGAACCAGGCCGTCTACGACGCCCTCGTGCAGCCGGCGGTCGCCGCGGCCAAGACGGAGACCGACGCCGTCAACCTGGCGCTGGAGCTCGAGGAGGCGGCGGCGCAGACGTACGTGTTCGCCGGCGGGGCGCTCTCGACCCCCGAGCTGCGCTCGACGATCATGACGATCGGTGGCGTCGAGGCCCGGCACGCGGCGGTGCTGCGGATGGCCGCCCTCGCCCAGGCACCGTTCGACGTCTTCCCCGACCAGCGCGCCTTCTTCCCGGGCGACAACCCGCTCGCCGGCATCCCGGGCGCGCTCATCACCCAGTGAGGCCGTTCATGGCGTTCCCCGGCCACACCGCATACTGCCTGCGCAGATGCTGGCCGCTCGCTCACTGGCGCTCACTCGCTCGCAGGGTGTTCCAGTGACCGCGCCGGCCGCCACGATCAACTCCCGGAGCGAAGTCGCCGTACGGGTGCTCGCCGTCGCCATGGCGGCGAGCACCCTCCTCGGTGGCTCTGCCCACCTGCGGCTCTACGCGGACGGGTACAAGGACATCCCGGTCGGCAACATCGGCCGGCAGTTCCTGCTCAATGCCGTGGGCGCGGTGGCGATCGCGGCCGGTCTCGTGGTGACCCTCGTGGTACCGCTGCTGCCGCGGTGGATCGGCTGGCTGGCGGCGGCCGGCGGCGTCGCGTGGGGCGCGGTATCCCTCGTCGCCTTCTTCGTCGCCCGCACGAGTGGCGGGTGGTTCGGCTTCACCGACCAGCCCGGGCTGAACCCATCACCCGAGGCCGCGCTCGCCGTGTTCTCCGAGGCCGCCACGGTGGCACTCGGAGTGGCCGTGCTCGTGGCCGGCCTCCTCTGGCGCGAGCGCTGAGCGAACTCGCATCACCGCCGCGTCACCCGTCACCTAGGTTGGGCGCCGATGCGACGGCTGGCGCCGCTGATCCTGGTAGCAACGCTGGTCGCCTGTGCGGACGACGATGACGACGGCGGTGCGGCCTCGGTCGTGTCGGTCTCCGTCGTGTCCAGTCCGACCACCACCGACGCCAGTACGACCGTCGCTTCCGCCACGACCGTCATCGCCGGCACGACGACCGCCGAAGTCGCCGAGGTTGCCGAACCCGAGCTGCGCGCCGAGCTGCTGGCGATGATGGAGGAGGACCAAGCCGAGCAGATGGGCGAGGCCACGACGAACAACTACGAGGCCCGCACGGCGCGTCTGGTCGAGATCCTCGACGAGCACGGCTGGCCGGGCTTCGACCTCGTGGGTGAGGACGGGTCGACGGCGGCATGGCTGATCGCCCAGCACGCCGACACCTACGTCGAGCTGCAGGAGCGGGCGCTGGAGCTCCTCCGCGCCGCGGTCGCGGACGGCCAGGCGAGCCCGGGCGACCTCGCCTACCTCGAGGATCGGGTCGCGGTGAAGCGCGGCGAGGACCAGCTCTACGGCACCCAGATCACGTGCGACGCCGGCAACGGCCCACCCGTCCCGCAGACCCCGATCGCCGACGAGGCGAACGTCGACGAGCGCCGGGCCGAGGCCGGCCTCCCCCCGCTGGCCGACTACATGCAGGAGATGCAGGAGATCTGCGGGACCCCCGACTGACGGTTCTGAGCCGCCGCAGGATCATCCCGTGATCCCAACTCACCGCGGAACCCAACTCGGAATGCCATCGATGTTGTTTCTCGGTAGTGTGGCTCGCTGATGCCCTCCCGCCCGCCGCAGCCGGTCATCAGCGTCCGAGGGGCCCGCGAGCACAACCTCAGAAACATCAACGTCGAACTGCCGCGCGACCGCCTCATCGTGTTCACCGGGCTGTCCGGATCGGGCAAGTCGAGCCTCGCCTTCGACACCATCTACGCCGAGGGCCAGCGCCGATACGTCGAGTCGCTGTCGTCGTACGCCCGCCAGTTCCTCGGGCAGATGGACAAGCCCGATGTGGACGTCATCGAGGGTCTGTCGCCGGCGATCTCGATCGACCAGAAGTCGGCCAGCCGGAACCCCCGCTCGACGGTCGGCACGATCACCGAGATCTACGACTACCTGCGGCTGCTGTACGCCCGCATCGGCGTCCAGCACTGTCCCCACGACGGCACCCGCCTCGAGCGGCAGACCCCCCAGCAGATCGTCGACCGGATCATGGAGCTCCCCGACGGCACCCGCTTCCAGGTGCTGGCGCCGGTCGTCCGGGGCCGGAAGGGCGAGTACGACACCCTGCTCGAGGACCTCTCCGGTCAGGGCTACGTGCGGGCGCGCATCGACGGCGAGGTCGTCGAGATCGACGAGTTCCTCAAGCGTGACGAACGCCTCGCCCGCTACGAGCAGCACAAGATCGAGATCGTCGTCGACCGCCTGGTGCGGCGGGACGGCATCGCCCGCCGGCTCACCGACTCGCTGGAGACGGCGCTGCGCCTGGCCGACGGGGTCGCCGAAGTCGAGCTGGTCTCACGGGAGGGCGAGGGCGACAGCGAGACGCTCACGTTCAGCCAGCACCTCGCGTGCCCCAAGTGCGGGCGCAGCTACGAGGAGATGGCCCCGCGCAACTTCTCGTTCAACTCCCCGTACGGAGCGTGCGAGACGTGCGACGGCCTGGGGACGACCTTCGAGATCGACCCCGAGCTGGTGATCCCCGACCCCGACCAGTCGCTCAACGCCGGCGCCATCGCCCCGTGGCGCACCGCCCACACCCAGTACTTCACCCGCATGCTCGACGCCGTCGCCGAGGACCACGGCATCGACATGGACGCGCCGTGGTCGAAGCTGACCGCCAAGCAGCAGAAGGTGATCCTCCAGGGGACGTCAGGCTCGCTGACGGTCAAGTACAAGAACCGCTACGGGCGGTCGCGGCAGTACACCACGACGTACGAGGGTGTGATCCCGTGGATCAAGCGCCGCCACCAAGACGCCGAGAGCGACTGGGCGCGGGAGCAGTACGAGGGGTACATGCGTGAGGTGCCGTGCACCGCGTGCGACGGCGCCCGGCTCAAGCCGCTGAGCCTGGCGGTGACGATCAACGAGCGCCACATCGCCGAGGTCTGCGAGCTGTCGATCGGCGAGGCCGCCAAGTTCCTGGCCGGGCTCGAGCTCACCGAGCGGGAGCGGCTGATCGCCGAGCGGGTCACCAAGGAGGTCAACGCCCGCCTCGGGTTCCTGCTCGACGTCGGGCTCGACTACCTGACGCTGTCCCGTTCGGCTGGGACGCTGGCGGGTGGGGAGGCGCAGCGGATCCGGCTGGCGAGCCAGATCGGGTCCGGGCTGGTGGGCACCCTGTACGTGCTCGACGAGCCGTCGATCGGGCTCCATCAGCGGGACAACCGCCGGCTCATCGACACGCTGACCCGGCTGCGCGACCTCGGGAACACGGTGATCGTCGTCGAGCACGACGAGGAGACGATCCGCTCCAGCGACTGGATCGTCGACATCGGACCGGGCGCAGGCGAGCACGGTGGCGCCGTCGTCTACAGCGGGCCGGTGCCCGGCCTGACCAAGGTCAAGGAGTCGATCACCGGGCAGTACCTATCGGGGCGCAAGTCGATCCCGGTGCCGGCGAGCCGGCGGTCACCGGGCCTGGCCCGACTGGACATCCAGGGCGCCCGGCAACACAACCTGAACGACCTGGACGTCGAGATCCCGCTCGGCACCTTCGTCGCCGTCACCGGCGTGTCGGGCTCGGGGAAATCGACGCTCGTGCGCGACATCCTGCTGCCGGTCCTGATGCAGCGGATCTACAAGTCGAAGGCGGCGGCGGGCAAGCACCGGAAGATCACCGGAATCGACAACCTCGACAAGGTCATCGACATGGACCAGTCGCCGATCGGTCGCACGCCGCGCTCGAACCCGGCGACGTACACGGGTGTGTTCGACCACATCCGCCGCCTGTTCGCCTCGACCAACGAGGCCAAGGTGCGTGGGTACCTGCCGGGGCGGTTCAGCTTCAACGTCAAGGGCGGGCGCTGCGAGGCGTGCGCCGGCGACGGGACGATCAAGATCGAGATGCACTTCCTGCCAGACGTGTACGTCCCGTGCGAGGTGTGCAAGGGCGCCCGCTACAACCGGGACACACTCGACATCGAGTTCAAGGGCAAGAACATCGCCGACGTGCTCGACATGCCCGTGTCCGAGGCGTGTGGCTTCTTCGCCAACCAGCCGGCCATCGGCCGATACATGCAGACGCTGAGCGACGTCGGGCTCGGCTACGTGCGGCTGGGCCAGCCGGCGCCGACCCTGTCGGGCGGCGAGGCCCAGCGGGTCAAGCTGGCAACCGAGCTCGCCAAACGGTCGACGGGGCACACGATCTACCTGCTCGACGAGCCGACTACCGGGCTCCACTTCGACGACGTGCGCAAGCTGCTGACGGTGCTGTCCCGGCTCGTCGACCAGGGCAACACCGTGCTGGTCATCGAGCACAACCTCGACATCATCAAGACCGCCGACTGGATCATCGATCTCGGTCCGGAGGGCGGCAGCGGCGGGGGCAACGTCGTGGCGACGGGCTCACCGGAGGATGTCGCCAAGGTCGAGCACAGTCACACCGGCAGGTACCTGCGCGACGTGCTCGCCTGAGCCGTTCTGTCGTTTGGAATCGACGCCATCCGGCCGATTCCAAACGACAGAACGGGCTTACTTGCGGTTGCGCATCCGCTTGGAGAGGTCGTTGAGCCGGCGCTTTTCATCGCCGGACAGGCCGTCCATGCCCACCTCGGAGATCTTGTCGAGGAGGGCGTCGAGCTCCGCCTGCTCGGCGGTGTACGCCGGCGGCGGGGGTGGCTGGGGCAGGTCGGACGATCGAGACGGACCGGAGCGGGTCGACGGCCACGGACCGGCGACGACGTCCCCACCGCCGCGGGGCCGCGGCTGGCGCTTCTTGTGAGTCCCGCTGGAGCTGCTCCGCCCGACGGGGATCGCCGGGATCCACGTCAGGCTCGATGCCAGGCCCATGGTCCGCGCCGTGATGGCCGCCGTGGCGATCGTGGCGAGGAGGAACAGGATCCCGTCCTGGTTGCGGTCGGAGAGCAGCTGGAGCAGCTCGATCCCGAGAAAAACCGCGCCCAGGGCCCACGCCGGGATGCCGAAGAAGAACCGGGCATACGGGTACTCGGCGACGAAGATCAGGAAAACCGCCATCTCGACCGGCCGCAAGCCGGCCTGCGGCCAGTCGACGAGGGTGCCGACGAGGCCCGGGATCACGGTGAGCAGCAGGAGCAGGACGGCGAACCGCGCCCGTCCCAGGAGCCCCTCGATCTCGCGGCCGAAGTACCAGAAGATCGCCAGCGTGATGACCGTCCAGAGGTCGGGGTCGTTGGCGAGCGGCCACGTGAAGATCCGCCACACCTCGCCGTTGCGGACGTCTTCCGGCCAGAGCACGAGCTCGTTCCACAGGGACCGGTCGGCGGCGTAGACGAACATGCCGACGACCGACAGCAGGACGACGAGGATCGTGGTGGTGACCTCGAGCGAGCCGATCCGGAACCACGGATCGCCGGCGTTGCGGCGCTCCGGGACCGAGAACGAGAAGCGGCCGGCCATGGGACTCAACCGTATCCTCGAACACTGATGATCCAGCGTCCACCAGCCGGGACGATCCCCGACGCCCCGGGCTCGTACCAGTTCAAGGACGCCCAGGGCCGGGTCATCTACGTCGGGAAGGCGGCCAGCCTCCGCCATCGCCTTGCCAACTACTTCGGCGACCCCCGCAACCTCCACTCCCGGACCGCCCAGATGATGTCGTACGCCGAGTCCGTCGAGTGGACGACGGTGCGCAACGAGGTCGAGGCCCTGATGCTCGAGTGGTCGCTGATCCGGGAGCACCGGCCCCGGTTCAACATCCGCCTGCGCGACGACAAGAGCTACCCGTTCCTCGCCGTGACCGTCGACGAGCAGTGGCCGCGGGCGCTGGTGATGCGGGGTCGCAAACGCAAGGGGGTCCGCTACTTCGGCCCGTACGGCCACGCCTACGCGATCCGGGACACCCTCGACGAGCTGCTGCGGTCGTTTCCGATCCGGACGTGCAGCCCGGCCAAGTTCCGCCAGCACGAACGGCTCGGCCGGCCGTGCCTGCTCTACCACATCGAGAAGTGCACCGGTCCGTGCGTCGGAGAGATCGAGGAGCAGCCGTACCGAGCGCTGGTCGACGAGCTGTGCGACTTCCTCGACGGCGACACCGACACCATCGTCCGCCGCCTCGGAACCGAGATGACCGAGGCCGCCGAGGCCCTGGAGTTCGAGAAGGCGGCGCGGCTGCGGGACCGCCTGACCACGGTGCGGCGGGCGATCGAACGGCAGCAGATGGTGGCCGACCGCCGCGAGGACATCGACGTCATCGCCATTGCCGACGACGAGCTGGAAGCGTCGGTGCAGGTCTTCTTCGTCCGCAAGGGGCGGGTGGTCGGGCGCAAGGGGTTCATGCTCGACAAGGTCGAGGACGTCACGCCCGGCGGTTTGGTGAGCCGGATCCTCGAGGCGCTCTACGGCGAGGACCCGCCTCAGGGCGTGCCGAAGCAGGTGCTCGTGCCCATCGAGCCGGACGATCTGGCGACGTACGAGGAGTGGCTGGCGATGCTGCGCGGCTCCCGGGTGACCGTGCGGGTGCCGCAGCGGGGCGACAAGCGAGCGCTGCTGGAGACGGTGATGCGCAACGCCCAGGAGGAGCTCACCCGCCACCGGCTGCGCCGGGCGAGCGACCACAACACCCGGAGTCGGGCGCTGACCGAGCTGCAGGAGCAACTCGGGCTGCCGGAGGCACCCCTGCGCATCGAGTGCTACGACATGGCCCATCTCCAGGGCACCGACTACGTCGGTTCGATGGTGGTGCTGGAGGACGGGCTGCCGAACAAGCGGGAGTACCGCCGGTTCAAGGTCAACGTGCCCGGGAACGACGACTACGCGGCGATGGAGGAGGTGCTGACCCGGCGGCTCACGGCCTACCTCGCCGAGCAGGAACGGCCCTTCGCAGAGCGGCGGCGCAAGTTCGCCTACCCGCCGCAGCTGCTCGTCGTCGACGGCGGCAAGGGCCAGCTCGCGGTGGCCGAGCGGGTCGTGCGGGAGCTCGGCCTCGACGGGGAGATCCCCGTCGCCGCGCTCGCGAAGCGGTTCGAGGAGGTGTACGTGCCGGGCCGGCCGGATCCGGTCGAGATCCCGCGGGGGAGTGAGGCGCTGTTCATGCTCCAGCGGATCCGGGACGAGGCGCATCGGTTCGCCAACACGTTCCACCGCGAACGGCGGAGCAAGCGGATGACGGCCAGTTCGCTCGACGGGATCGCCGGGCTCGGCGAGACCCGCAAGAAGCGCCTCCTCAAGGAGCTCGGCGGAGTGTCCGCGGTGAAGCGGGCCAGCCTCGAGGAGCTCGAATCGCTGTCGTGGCTCCCCGAGCCCGTCGCCGCCGCGGTCCACGCCAAGTTCCACGCGTGACCTGGGAGGACCACGCCACGTGGTGGATCGAGGGGTTCACCGAGGGTGCGGATCCGGAGTACGCCGAGCAGCTCCTGCCGCTCGCCGCGGTCGAGCTGGCCGGAGCCCGGCGGATCCTCGACGTCGGGTGCGGGGAGGGCCAGATCAGCCGATTGGCGACGCGGCTGGAGGGGGTCGAGCAGGTCGTCGGCGTGGACCCGACGTGGAACCAGCTGACCGTCGCCGTGGCCCGGGGCGGCGCGATCGGGTTCGTGCGGGGCGGCGCCGAGCAGCTCCCGTTCGCCGACGGCATGTTCGACGCGGTGGTGGCGTGTCTGGTGTTCGAGCACGTCGACGCCCTCGACGGGGCGATCGCCGAGGTCGCCCGGGTGCTCGCCGCCGGCGGTCGGTTCTGCCTCCTGGTCAACCACCCGCTGTTCCAGACGCCGGGCAGCGGGTGGATCGACGACCAGGTGCTCGACCCGCCCGAGCAGTACTGGCGGATCGGGCCGTACCTCACCGAGGCAGTGACGGTCGAGGAGGTCGAGCCCGGCGTCCACATCCGCTTCTCCCACCGCCCGCTGTCGCGCTACGTCAACGCGATGGCCGACCACGGTCTGTTCGTCGAGCGGATGGTCGAGCCGGCGCCGCCGCCGGGATTCCTGGCCCTCGCGCCGGAGTACGCGGAGGCGGCGACGGTGCCGCGACTGCTGTATCTCCGCGCTCGCAAGATCGCTGGTCAGTAGCCTCGCGTCCAGTGACTCAGATCGTCCTCATCACCGGGATGTCCGGCGCGGGACGGTCGGCCACGGCGGATGTGCTCGAGGATCTCGGCTGGTACGTCGTCGACAACCTCCCGACGTCGCTCGTCGAGAAGGTGGTCGAGCTGGCGTCGCTGCCGGGCAGCGGGATCGAGCGGCTGGCGCTGGTCGCCGGGCGCAACTACGGCGAGGTGCTCGACAACGTCTCGACGCTCCGCGCCGCCGGGCACCGGGTGACGGTGCTGTTCCTCGACGCCCAGACGCCGGAGCTGGTCCGCCGGTACGACGCGACCCGGCGCAAGCACCCGCTGGCGGCGGAGGCCGACGGGTTGGTCGAGTCGATCGAGCTGGAGCGATCCCTCCTGGCCGGCACGCGGGACGCCGCCGACCTGGTGATCGACACGAGCGATCTCAACGTGCACCAGCTCAAGGAGCGCGTCGTCGCCGCGTTCGACGATGCCAGCGTGTCGAAGCTGCAGGTGGCCGTGGAGAGCTTCGGGTTCAAGCACGGTCTGCCGCTCGACGCGGACATCGTGATGGATGTGCGGTTCCTGCCCAACCCGCACTGGGAGGACGCCCTGCGGCCGCTGACCGGGCACGACCCGGCGGTGCGGGACTTCGTGCTCGAGCGGGCCGACACGGCCGCGTTCCTCGACCGGTTCGACGAGCTCCTGCGCACGGTCCTCCCCGCCTACCAGGCCGAGGGCCGCAGCTACCTCACCGTCGCGATCGGCTGCACCGGCGGCCGCCACCGCTCCGTCGCCATCGCCGAGGAGCTCGCCGCCCGCCTCCGCAGCCGCGGCACCGCCGTCCGCACCACCCACCGCGACGTCTCCCGCTGACCAAATCCCGGTTCTGAGCCGCCGGAGGATCATCCGGTGATCCCAACTCACCGCGGAATCCGGATTCCCCTTTGGGCGTCCCGCGACACCCAAGGCGGTGTGATGAACCGTCCCGAAGTCCTGAAGCTCCTTGCCGACCAACACTGGGTGGCCAGCGTCGAGCAACTCCGCGAACTTGGCGTCTCGAAGGCCGTGCTGCAGCACGCCCGGCGCCGCGGGTTGATTGAAGCACCTGTTCGTGGCGTCGTGAAGCTCTCCTCCGTCGATCTGTCGTTCGAAGGACAGGCGTTGGTTGTCCAGCTCGCCGCTGGCGCCACAGCCTTCGTCAGCGGGCCGTCGGCAGCTGTGCTCTACCGGCTGCGCATGATGCCGAGAACCCCGGTGGAGGTAACGGTGATGGAAAACCACCAGCTGACCGTGCCGTCGTGGGCTCGCCTCGTCCGAACGAGCTGGATCGATGACGAGCGCGACCTCGTCACCAGGCCGGATGGACTTCGGGTCGCGTCGCCGCTACGGACGCTGTTCGGGCTGGCACGCCGGTTCAACCAGTACCTCTTCGAACGCGCCGCCGAGGACGTGTGGCACCGCAAGCTCGCCACGCCTGACGACGCCGCCGACTACCTCGCCGCGGTCCGACGGTCCGGTCGCGCCGGCGTGACACGGTTCGAGAAATGGCTCGAAAAGACCTCAACGCGCTCTCGGCCGAGTCAGAGCGGTCTCGAGCTCGACTTCGTCGACATGCTCGATCACGTCGGCCTCCCTCCCGCCGAGCGGCAGTATCCACTGCTGTTACCGACAGGGGAGCTGATCCATCTCGACTTGGCCTGGCCCGACATCCGCCTCGCGATCGAACCGGGCCATTCGTGGTGGCACGGTGGTGACCTCAGGATGCGGCTCGACGATGCGCGGGACCGGGACTGTGACGAGATCGGATGGAGGGTCATCCGCTACGACGAGGCTGCGGCCGAGGATAAGGAACGGACGGCGCGGCAGGTCCTGGCGATCTACCAGCGGCGCCGCTCAGACCTCGTCGTTTCGCGGTGACTTCGGATCATGGGGTGATCCTGCGGCGGCTCAGAACCAAGAGTCGATAGGGTCGGCGGCATGACAGTTCGCGTTGGTATCAATGGGTTTGGGCGGATCGGGAGGAACTTCTTCCGGGCCGCGACGCAGCGAGGAGCGGACATCGACTTCGTCGCCGTCAACGACGTCGGGTCGCTGGACACGATGGCCCACCTCCTGAAGTACGACTCGCTGCTCGGCATCCTCCCCCAGGACATCAAGGCCACCAAGACCGGCATCAAGGTCGGCTCCGACGAGCTGCTCGTGCTCTCCGAGCGCGACCCCAAGGAGCTGCCGTGGGACGAGCTCGGCGTCGATCTCGTCATCGAAGGCACCGGCATCTTCACCTCCCGGGAGAAGGCCGCCACCCACCTCGACGCCGGCGCGCCACGCGTGCTCGTAACGGCGCCCAGCGACGGCGCCGACGCCACGTTCGTCTACGGCGTCAACCACCAGGACTTCGACCCCAAGGCCCACCAGGTCATCTCCGCCGCCAGCTGCACCACCAACTGCTTCGTACCGATGGTGAAGGTGCTCGACGACGCCTTCGGCATCGAGCAGGGCCTGATGACGACAGTCCACGCCTATACCGGCGACCAGATGCTCGTCGACGGGCCGCACAAGGACCTCCGCCGGGCCCGCGGCGCGGCCATCAACATCGTGCCGACGAGCACCGGCGCGGCCCGCTCGACCGGCGTGGTGCTCGCCGCGATGCAGGGGCGCCTCGACGGCACGTCGCTCCGCGTGCCGGTGCCGACGGGCTCGATCACCGACTTCAACGCGATCCTCAAGACCGAGGCGACCGTCGCCGACATCAACGGTGCCTTCGCCAAGGCCGCCAAGTCCGGCCCGCTCAAGGGCATCCTCCGCTACACCGAGGATCCGATCGTGTCGAGCGACATCGTCACCGACCCGCACTCGTGCATCTTCGACTCGAAGTTGACGATGAGCATGGGCAACCTGGTCAAGGTGCTCGGCTGGTACGACAACGAGTGGGGCTACTCCAACCGTCTCGTCGACCTCACCCTGTACGTCGCCAAGGTCGCGAAGAAGGCGAACCCGCGCCGCCGCTCACGGTGAGCACCCACATCCCAACCCTCGAAGATCTCGAGGCTCGACTCGGCTCGCTCGACGGTCGGCGCGTGCTCGTCCGCACCGACTTCAACGTGCCCCTCGACGGCGATCGCATCACCGACGACTTCCGCATCCGCGCCGCCCTGCCGACGCTCGAGTGGCTGACCGAGCGCGGCGCCCACGTCGTCGCCGCCAGCCACCTCGGCCGGCCCAAGGGCAAGCCCGACCCGCGCTACTCGATGGAACCCGTGCGCGCCCGCCTCGCCGAGCTCGCCCCCGGTGTCGAGCTCCGCGAGAACCTCCGCTTCGACCCCGGCGAGGAGGCCAACGACGAGCGCTTCGGAGCCGAGCTGGTAAAGAACGTCGATGCCTACGTCAACGACGCCTTCGGCGCGTCGCACCGGGCCCACGCGTCGATCGTCGGGCCGCCCCGCCACGTCCCGTCGGCGATGGGACGACTCCTCCAGCGCGAGGTCGAGGTGCTCCTTCGGCTCCGCGACGACCCTGCCCGCCCGTTCGTCGGCGTCCTCGGCGGGGCCAAGGTCAGCGACAAGCTCGGGGTGATCGAGGCGCTGCTCGACATCGTCGACTCCCTCGCCATCGGCGGCGCGATGTGCTTCACGTTCTTCGCCGCCCAGGGCCGGCCGATCGGCGACTCGCTGTTCGAGCCCGAGCAGGTGGACACGTGCCGCAAGCTGCTCGCCAAGGCCACCAAGCCGATCTATCTGCCGACCGACGTCGTCGGCGTCGACGCGGCCGGGAACGTCGCCACCTTCGGCGCCCGCCTGCCCGACGGCGCCAAGGGCCTCGACATCGGCCCCGGCAGCGCGGCCGAGTTCAGCGACGTGGTGATGGAGGCGCGCACCGTCTTCTGGAACGGACCGATGGGCGTGTTCGAGGACGAGCGCTTCGCCGCCGGCACCCGTGCCGTCGCCCAAGCGGTCGCCGACACGAAGGCGTTCACCGTCGTCGGCGGCGGCGACTCCGCCGCGGCCCTCGCCGAGTTCGGGCTCGACGACGACGTCGACCACGTGTCGACCGGTGGCGGGGCGTCGCTCGAGCTGCTCGAGCTCGGCGACCTCCCCGGCCTGCAGGCACTGCGCGAGGGCATCCGCGGCGATGGCTGACGACCGCCGGCCGCTCATCTCCGGCAACTGGAAGATGAACCTCAACCACTTCGAGGCGATCCAGACCATCCAGAAGCTCTCCTATCTCGTCCCGCGGGAGGTCACCGACGAAGTCGACGTGAGCGTCCACCCGCCGTTCACGGACCTGCGCAGCGTGCAGACCGTCATCGCCGCCGACGACCTCTCGTTCGCCCTCGGCGCCCAGCACTGCCATTGGGAGGACACCGGCGCGTTCACCGGCGAGGTCTCGCCGTTGTTCCTCGCCAAGCTCGAGGTCCGCTACGTCATCGCCGGGCACAGCGAGCGGCGCGAGCACTTCGGCGAGACCGACGAGATGGTCAACGCCAAGGTCAAAGCGATCCACCGCAACGGGATGACCCCGATCATGTGCGTCGGCGAGACGCTCGACGAGCGCGAGGCCGGGAACACGGAATCGAAGGTCCTCGGCCAGGTCGCCGCCGGACTCGCCGGGCTGACCCGGGACCAGGTGGCCGCGACCGTGATCGCCTACGAGCCGATCTGGGCCATCGGAACCGGCCGCACCGCGACCGCAGAAGACGCCCAGGCCGTGTGCGCGGCGATCCGGGCCAAGCTGGGAGAACTGACCGGCGCCACCAGCGCCGCGGCGGTCCGCATCCAGTACGGCGGCTCGGTGAAGGCGGCGAACACCGCCGAACTGATGGCCGCCCCCGACATCGACGGGGCGCTCGTGGGCGGCGCCAGCCTGGACCCCGACGAGTTCGCCCGCATCGCCGCGTTCGCCAGCGGTTCGTAACGCGATCGACAACCTCCTGCGCCTTGCCCAATCCCGTAACGGCGCTATGGTGGCTGCCCTTCGGGCGGACGGGTTTACAGCGTGAAACCACCGAGGAGGACGATGACGTGAGTCGTCGCAGGACCATTAGAGCCCTGTCGGCACTCGCCGCTGCATCGCTCATCGTCGCGGCATGTGCCGGCGACGACGACGACGACGGCGCGGTGTCGGGGGATACAACGGAGACGAGTGCCGCTGGGACGGAACCGGAAGGAACCGAACCGGCGGGGACCGAACCCGCAGGGACCGAACCGGCGGGAACCGAACCCGCGGGCACGGAACCCGAGGGCACGGCACCGGCTGGCGCCGAGAATGTCGGGGTCGAGGGCGGCAGCGGATGCGGCATCCCTCACGGCCCGTACGAGGACGACGGTGAGGAACCGGCCGGCGAGGTGCGCGTGGCGTGGAACCAGGCCCCGTACTCGTTCAACCAGAACACCAACCGGGGCAACGCCACGGCGAACGCCAACCCGCGCTATCTGATGACGTTGGGCGCAGGCGGTTCCGGCTTCAGCTACTACGACGGCGACCTGAACTACATCAACAACGATCAGTTCGGCACGTGCGTCATCGAGTCGCTCGATCCGTTGTCGGTCACCTACACGATCAACGAAGGTGTCACGTGGACCGACGGCACGCCGGTCGACGCCGCCGACCTGATCATCGAGTGGGCCGCCCAGAGCGGCGTCTTCAACGACGCCAACACGGTGGTCACCTCCGATACCGGTGTGACCGCTCAGGCCGACGAGAACGGCGCTCCGATCGTCGTCGGACCCGACGGTGCCGACATCACCTCCGTGGATGAGGCGGCCTACGCCGCGGCGTTCGATCCGGAGACGGGTGCCCTCCTCGAGGGGTACTCCTACAAGGAGTCGACAGGCGTCAGCTTCGACACGGCCAGCGAGTCGCTCGAACTGGTCACGACGATGCCGGAGATCTCCGAGGACGGGCAGTCGGCGACGGCGACGTGGGACACGTTCTACGTCGACTACCAGACCTCGGGCCTCGTCACAGGCGTTCCCGCGCACGTGGTGGGCCAGCAGGCCCTCGGCATCGAGGACCCGATGGAGGCCAAGGCGGCCCTGATCGAGGCGTTCCAGAGCAACGACACCGCGTCGATCAAGGCGATCTCGGAGACGTACAACACGTACTTCGACGCCACGTCCCTTCCGGACGACCCCGGCGTCTACGTAGGGTACGGCCCGTTCAACCTGGTCGACTTCACCGAGGACGGCACGATGACGTTCGAGGCCAACCCGGACTACACGTGGGGTCCCCAGCCGAAGCTGCAGACGATCGTGTACTCGATCATCGGCGATCCGGTGGCCGCGGTGCAGGCGATGGAGAACGAGGAGATCGACATCATCCAGCCGCAGGCGACCGCCGACCTCCTCACCCAGCTCGAGGGGATCGCCGATCGTGGCATCGAGGTGATCCAGGACGACGGTGCCACCTATGAGCACGTCGACCTCGCCGTGAACAACGGCGGGCCCTTCGATCCGGCGGCCTACGACGGTGACGCCGAGACGGCCCTGGCCGTCCGCAGGGCGTTCCTCCATGCCGTGCCCCGGCAGGACATCGTCGACCGGTTGATCATCCCGCTCAACGAGAACGCCACCGTCCGCAACGCCCAAGTCGCGGTGCCGGGTGAGGAGTTCTACGACACCCTGGTGGCGGAGAACGGCTCGGACGAGTACGCCGAGACCGACGTCGCGATGTCCCAGCAGATCCTCGAGGAGGCGGGTGTCGACACGACCACGCCGATCGACGTCCGGCTGCTGTACGACATCAACAACCCGCGTCGGGTGAGCGAGTACGAGCTGATCCGCGATTCCGTCGCTCAGGCAGGCTTCAACCTGATCGACGGCGGGGACCCTGACTGGGGTTCGAACCTGTCGAACACGTCGCTCTACGACGCGTCCCTGTTCGGCTGGCAGACCACGGCGATCGCCGTTGCCGACTCGATGCCCAACTACGTCGAGGGCGGGTTGAACAACTTCTACGGCTACAACAACGCTCGGGTGAACGAGCTGGCCACGGAGCTCAACCAGACGTCGGACGAGGCTCGTCAGGACGAGATCCTGATCGAGGTCGAGCAGAACCTGTTCGCCGACGCCTTCGGCCTGCCGCTGTTCCAGCACCCGCAGATCACCGCGTACAACAGCACCTACGTCGACGGCGTGGACAACATCGCCATCGCCCCGACGGTGTTCTGGAACGTGTTCGATTGGCAGGCGACGTCGTGAGCCGCCGAGCGGTCACCGCGGCAGTGACTGCGTCGTGACGTAACGTGGCGGGGTGCCGGACCACAAGGTCCGGCACCCCGTCCCATCGGAGCGTCCACACGACGCCGCTCGGTGTGGGGTCAGCGCACCCGCACCAGCGTTCGACAGGCGCTGATCACGTCCACGAATTGCGAGGGGGGTCTCGGGAGTGGCCGTCTACATCGTCAGGCGCCTTGTCGGCGCCTTCTTCATCCTCCTCGGGGCGTCGTTCATCGTCTACATGCTGATGACCCAGTCGGGGAACCCGCTGGCGTTCACCTTGTCGATCACCAATCCGACGCAGCGAGCCGCGGTCATCAATACGGTCACCGAGACGCTCAGCCTCGACGTGCCGCCGGTGCAGCGGTACCTCGAATGGCTCCGGCGGCTGCTGTTCGAGGGCGACTTCGGTCTCGTGTCCGACACCCAGCAGCCCGTCTGGGACGAGCTCAGGCAGCGCATCCCCCTCACGCTCAAGCTGATCAGCGCGGCCACGATCACGTCGGTGGTGGTCGGCGTGTGCGTCGGCGTCGTCACGGCGCTGCGCCAGTACTCCGGCTTCGATTACCTCGTCACGTTCTTCACGTTCGTGTTCTTCGCCCTGCCCGTCTTCTGGGTGGCCGTCATCCTGAAGTCCTGGGGCGGCATCAACTTCAACGACTGGCTACGCGATGGGGCCCACTTCTCGGTCACCTTCATCGTCGTCCTGGCCCTCGTCGCCTTCGTGGTCGGATCCTCGTTCGCCGGCGGTCGATGGCCGCGTCGAGCACTGATCGGTGCGATTGCCGCCGGCGGCGTCGCCGCCATCCTCGCTTGGATCTCGAGCACGCAGTGGATGCTCGACCCGGGCTTCGGCCCGTTCCTCTACGCCGTCCTCAGCGTGGGGATCGCCGTCGGAGTCGTCGCTGTGATGGCCGGCTGGCGCAACACCAACGCCCGCAACACCGCCCTCGTCACCGCGGCGATCGGCATCATCCTCTACTTCCCACTGCAGACCGTGTTCGACTGGGACATCGGCCTCTGGACGGTCTTCGGGCTGGGGCTGATCGCCATCCTCGTCGGCGTCGGCGTGGGCTACGCGTTGGGCGGCTACGACAAGGGGCAGTCGGCGCGCACGGGGGCGGTCACGGCGTTCCTGATGGCGGTGCTCATGTTCATCGACCGGACGATGCAGTCGTGGGCGGAGTACTCCGCATCGTCGGTGATCCGCAACCGCCCGATCAAGACGATCGGCGACAAGGAGGATCGCCTCGAGGGTTCCTTCTGGGTGATCACCAACGATACGTTCAGCCACCTGATCCTTCCCACCCTCGCCCTGATGCTGATCTCACTGGCGACGTACACGCGTTACTCGAGAGCGAGCATGCTGGAGGTGCTCAACCAGGATTACATCCGCACCGCTCGGGCGAAGGGCCTGACCAACCGGACCGTCGTCGTGCGCCATGCGCTCCGCAACGCCCTGATCCCGCTGGCAACGATCGTTGCCATCGACGTCGGTGCCATCATCGGCGGTGCCGTGGTAACGGAGACGGTGTTCGAGTGGGACGGGATGGGCCGCATGTTCGTCGACGGCCTGCGTGGGTTCGATGCCAACCGCGTGATGGCGTTCTTCGTCATCACGGGCATCTTCGCCGTGGTGTTCAACCTGCTCGCCGACATCACCTACGCCGTCCTCGACCCGCGCATCCGCATCGGGCATTGACGGAGGGGAGGATCACGCCATGACCATCCAGGACCACGAGCGGGTGGGCCGGGGGATCGACACCGATCCGGTCGAGATGACCTCCGTCGTCGGCGAGTCGAGCATCGAACAGGCCGAGGTGGTCGGACTCAGCCAGGGCCAGATCGTCCGTCGCCGTTTCGTCCGCCACAAGGGGGCGATGGCGGGCTTGATCGTGCTTCTGCTGATCGTTGTCCTCTCCGTGACGAGCGTCGGCGTGGGCCCCATTCCCGGGTGGTGGAAGTGGGAGTACACCGACCTCGTGCCGTCGACGCAGGGTACGGGTGAGCCGACGCTGTCACTGCGGCCGACGTGGCTCGGCGGCGCCGGCATCCACCTCGGTGACCACCCCTTCGGTCTCGACAACGAGGCTGGCAAGGACATGTTCGCGCAGACCATGCGTGGCGTGCAGACGACCCTCGCCGTGATCATCGTGCTCGGGGTCTTGTCGACGACGATCGGCGTGGTGATCGGGTCGCTGTCGGGCTACTACGGCAAGTGGACGGACAGCGTGCTGATGCGCTTCACCGACGTCATCATCATCATCCCCATCCTCGTCATCACCGCGGTCGCCGGGTTCGCCCTCGACCTGTCAGGCATCTGGCCGGTGGCGCTGGCCCTCGGCCTGTTCCTGTGGACGAGTCTGGCGCGGTTGGTCAGGGCGGAGTTCCTGGCGCTCCGCGAGCGCGAGTTCGTCGACGCCGCCCGCGTCGCCAACGCCCCCGACCGACGGATCATCTTCAAGCACATCCTGCCCAACTCGGTCGGCACGATCGTCGTCGCCACGACGCTGCTGATGGGGGCGGGCATCCTCACCGAGACGGCGCTCGGCTTCCTCGGGTTCGGCGTCCGGTCGCCGGAGGTCTCGCTCGGCACGCTCGTGAGCGACTACCAGAGCGCGTATCAGACACGTCCGTGGCTGTTCATCTGGCCCGGTGTGTTCGTCGTCGCCATCGTGCTCTGCCTGCAGTTCATCGGCGACGGGCTGCGCGACGCCTTCGACCCCCGCCAGAAGCGGATCCCCAAGCGCAAGGAACTCGAGCGCGAAGAGGCGAAGCTCGCCGGTACGACATGACGTCAGACGAGCGTCGCGATGCCCACGGCCAACAGCGCCGCGCCGGCGAGGGCCGTGGCCACGTGCCACGTGACCTGCGCCCGCTCGCGCTCCAACCGCGGGTTCTCGAGATGACCGGCGGCGCGCACCGCGTCCCACCGGTGGCGGATCAGGGCGGCCGCGGCACCCGAGGGCGAGTCGACCAGGTCGCCGGGCCGGATGACCTCGGGTCCCCTCGGGGCGTGCTGCTTGCGGGTGCCGACGAGCGAGAACAGCGCCGCACGAGTCCCCGGTGCGGGCGCACTCCACGCCCGGAAGGGGCCGTACGCGGTCAGCAGTGTCAGTGCCCACTTCGTGTCGACGTCGTACAGCGCGGGCCACGGGATGAACACGGTGCGACTCACGTTGACGAGCGCCACGCCGGCGTCGGAGACCGCCACGCAGGGCCGCCAGAACGTCGCCCAGCAGGTCAGCGTCAGGAGCGCCATCCACGGCACCGTCAGCGCGGCGTCCGTCCAGCTGTCACTGACGCCGGTCCAGATCGTCACGGACAGGCAGATCGCGGCGATCGCGATCGTCAGCGCACGACCCCACCCGGGTCTCACCGCTTCGACCACCCCGCCATCGTGCCAGCCGTGTGCGGCGTCGCGGCGCGCGAAAGGACGTTCCCGTGATTGACAGCTCCGAGCGGGTGAGGGCCGAGACCGACGGCGGAGTGCCAGTCGTCCTGGTGCGCGACCTCGTCGTCGAGTTCTGGGTCAACGGCAAGTGGTACCCGGCCGTCAGCGGGGTGAGCTTCGATCTCGTAGCAGGGGAGGCGCTGGCCATCGTCGGCGAGTCCGGCTCCGGTAAGTCGACGGTCGCCTTCGCGATGATGGGGCTGCTGCCGGTCAACGCCTCGGTGCACGGCTCGATCCGGGTCAGCGAGATGGAGATCGTCGGCCTCGACCCCCGCGCTCTGCGCTCGATGCGCGGGCGCGTCGCGTCGATGATCTTCCAAGAGCCGATGACGGCGTTGAACCCGGTCTACACGGTCGGGTTCCAGATCGCGGAGATGCTGCGCAGCCACCAGTCGATGTCGCCGAAGATGGCGCGCGAGCGATCGATCGAACTGCTCGAGCTCGTGGAGATCCCCGACCCCGAGCGCAGGATCGACGCCTACCCGCACGAGCTGTCCGGTGGCCAGCGGCAGCGGGCGATGATCGCCCAGGCCCTGGCTTGCGACCCCGCGGTGCTCGTCGCCGACGAGCCGACGACCGCGCTGGACGTCACGGTCCAGGCGGAGATCCTGAAGCTCATCCGCGACCTTCGCGACCGGGTGGATGCCACGATTCTCCTGATCACCCACGACATGGGGGTCGTCGCCGACCTCGCCGACCGGGTCGTCGTGATGCAGCGGGGCAAGATCGTCGAGGCGGGTCAGGCGACCCAGGTGTTCAACGCGCCGCGGGACACGTACACGCGGGAACTGCTGCAGTCCGTGCCCCACCTCGGCGCGCTCGTGTCCGACGAGGTGGCGGCCGATCACGAGCCGGAGTCCGTCGCGCCGGAGGTCCCGACGGGTGCCGTCGCCGATCTGCGCAACGTCGCCATCGAGTACCCGAAGCGGGGTCGGGCGCCCACGTTTCGCGCCGTCGACGGGGTGACGCTCACCATCGACACGGGTGAGGTGGTCGGGCTCGTCGGTGAGTCCGGCAGTGGCAAGACCACGATCGGCCGGGCCCTCGTCGGGCTCCTGCCGTTCGTCGAGGGCACGGCATCCGTGCTCGGCACGAACATGGTCGGTATCTCCAAGGACGACCTCCGCACGGTCCGTCGAGACGTGAGCTTCGTGTTCCAGGATCCCGGCTCGTCGCTCAACCCTCGGCTCCCGGTCGGGGAGTCGATCGGGGAGCCCCTGCTGCTCAACGGCTTCAAGGCGGCGGCCCGTGCACGACGCGTGGAGCAGCTGCTCGACCAGGTCCACCTCTCGCGGGACCTCCGCAACCGATACCCGCACGAGCTGTCGGGTGGTCAACGCCAGCGCGTCGGCGTCGCCAGGGCGCTGGCCCTGGGACCGCGTCTGCTGATCGCCGACGAGCCGACTTCGGCCCTCGACGTCTCGGTCCAGGCGCGGGTCCTCGATCTGTTCCAGGAGCTGCAACGGGAAATCGGCTTCGCCTGCCTGTTCATCTCGCACGACCTCGCCGTCGTCGAGATCCTCGCCCAACGCATCGCCGTCATGGAGAAGGGAAAGCTCGTCGAGGTCGGCACGCGCGAGCAGATCCTGACCCGCCCGCAGGAGCCGTACACCAAGCGGCTCCTGGCGGCGGTGCCCGTGCCCGACCCCGAGGAGCAGCAGGCACGCCGCGCCTACCGTGATGCCTTGCTGGCGGGCGCGGCCGACGCCATCGCCCCGTCGGCGGTACAGCTGCGACGACATCCCGAGACCTCGCCCTGGGAGCCGGAAGCCAACGACGGGTGACCCCACCGGCCCGCCGCTGTCGTGACACTTTCGTAACGTCTGTGCCAGTTGGCACACCCAAAGGGAATGCTATATTCGCTCCGCCCCCATCGATCGGGGAGGACGATGCGGGTTGCAGGCACTGGTTGAACGACGATCACATTCCAACGCGAGAAGGGGAACTCAGGTCGGGTGGTTCCCAGTGCGCTTCACCTCCCTCCCATTCATCCCATGAGGAGGACCATCACGTGAGCAACATGAGGCGCACGAGGCGATTCGTTGCCCTCGCTGCCGGAATGTCGCTCGTAGCCGTCGCTGCTGCGTGCGGCGATGACGACGACGACGGAGGCGCGGCGACATCGGCCGCGCCAGGAACTACCGGCGCGCCGGGCACGACGGCGGCGCCAGGAACCACGGCGGCTCCTGGAACCACGGGTGCACCCGGGACCACCACCGGCGACACTGGCGGCACGGCGCCCGCGGGCGATGCGGTTATGACGATCACGTACGACATCAACCCTGATGCCGTATGGGAGGACGGATCGCCGATCACCTGGGAGGACTTCGAGTGCTCGTGGCAGGCGTACCTGAACACGCCGGGCTCGATCCAGACCACCGGGTACGACAAGATCTCACCGGGGTGGCCGCGGGTGAGAGCGACCAGCAGGTCGTGGTCTCGTTCAGCGAGGTCTTCGCCCCGTACAAGCTGCTGTTCGGCGCGAACGGCCCGCTGATCAAGAAGGCCGCCGTCGCCGACTGCAACGACATGTCCGCCGACTTCGGCACCGAGCTGCCGATCTCGGCCCGGCCGTACCGGCTCGACTCCTTCAGCGACAGCCAGCTCGTCCTCGTGCCCAACGAGAACTACTGGGGAGACGCGCCGCTCGTCCGACTGAGGTCGTGATGGCGCCGTACGAGGATCAGGAGACCGAGATCGCCGCGCTCCTGTCGAGCGAGGTCGACTTCATCTACCCGCAGTTCACCGACACCCTGTCCGCCTCGTTCGAGGGACAGGCGGGCGTCGAGCCCGGCATCGAGATCGGGGCCGACTACGAGGGCTTCTACTTCCAGGCCAACGAGGGTCCGTTCGCCGACCCGGTGTTCCGACAGGCGTTCGCCATGTCGATCGACCGTGATGCGGTCCTGGCGCAGATCTACCAGCCGATCTACGAGGCCGCCGGCCTCGAGGCCACACTGCTCCAGTGCGGCCCGATCGTGCCTGGTCCGTTCTGCAGCGACTCGTTCGCCGACAACGCCTACGACCCGGCCGGCGCCGAGGCGCTGCTGACCGAGGACGGTTGGGAGAAGGACGGCTCGGGCTTCTGGGCCAAGGACGGCCAGGCTCCGGAGATCCGGTGGATGATCAACACCGGCAACCTCCGCCGGGAGAACACCCAGGCGTTCCTGATCCCGCTGCTCGCCGGAGGCTGGCTTCAACGTCGTGCCGGCCAACGGCACGGCGGAAGAGGTGTTCCAGCAGCGGCTGCCAGCGATGGACTACGACATGGCGATGTACATCTCCACCGTCGCTCCTGACCCGCAGTACCTGACGAACAGCTTCACCTGCGCCCAGATCCCGTCCGAGGAGAACAACTTCCAGGGTCAGAACCAGACGGGTTGGTGCAACGAGGAGGCCTCGGCGATGCTCGAGGAAGCCGACGTGACGGTCGACGAGACCGCTCGCGCCGAGCTGATCACGGGCGCGCTCGACCTGATGGCGCAGGACTGGGCGATGCTGCCGCTGGTGCAGTACCCACGGTCCGGCTTCTGGCGGACCGAGAAGCTCGCCGGTCCGGTCGATCAGGACATGGTCAACTACCAGGCGTTCGACAACATCGAGGCCTGGGAGGACGTCGACGGCGACGGCCGCATCGTCATCGGTGCGGAGCAGTGGCCGGCATGCCTCAACCCGGTGACTGAGTGCGCCAACTCGTCCTGGTACCAGTGGACGACTGCGCACAAGGTCCTGCCCTTCGTCTTCGACACCACCTCGGATCAGACGTTCGAGCTGTCGGATCTGGTGACCGGAGAACCGGTCGTCGAGACCGCGGGGTAACCCCGACGGTCCACACGGCATAAGGTTGCGGACATGGGGCCGGCCCGACGGCCGGTCCCATGTCCGCTCCGTCGAACGGAATCGGGGAAGGAGGTCGGGTGGTCCGATTCGTGGTACGGCGCCTGATCTGGGCCGTTCCAACAATCCTCATCGTCACGTTCCTCGTCTACGTGGCCATTCGCATCGGCACCGATCCGGTGGCGAGCTACGTCCGCTCGAACCAGCGGGCGAGCGAGGCGAAGGTCCAGGAGTACATCGAGCAGAACGGCCTGTACGAGGGGTTCGGGGGCTACGTCAAGGGCTACTTCCAGTGGCTCGGGGGGTTCCTGACCGGCGACTGGCCGCACAGCATCAAGGGCAACCAACCCGTGTGGCCCAACCTCAAGGACGCGATGGCGAACACCCTGCGGCTGGGCATCATCGCCTCCCTGGTCGGGATCTCGATCGGGCTCGTGTTCGGGGTGCTCGCCGCGCTCAAGCCGGGTTCGCTCCGGGACGGCGGGATCAACACCACCGCCCTGGTGATGCTCTCGATCCCACCGTTCATCTCGGCGATCCTGCTGCAGATGCTGTTCGGCGTGTACACCCAGCGGTGGTTCCCCAACGCCTCGTGGTTGCACCTTCCCGTGGCCGGGGTATACCCGCCGGGGCATCAAGGTTTCGATCCTGTGCTGATGATGAAACATCTCATCCTGCCGGTGACCGTGGTGGCGATCCAGACGGTCGCGATCTACTCGCGCTACATGCGGGCATCGCTGCTCGAGACCCTCAACAGCGACTATCTCCGTACGGCACGGGCCAAGGGGATCTCCGAGCGCCGGGTGTTGGTCAAGCACGCCATGCGCAACGCGATGCTGCCCATCGTCACGCTGGCAGCCATCGAGTTCGGGGCGCTCCTCGGTGGACTGATCATCACCGAGCGCATCTTCTCCTACCCCGGATTGGGCGACTACTTCCTCACCGCCTACTCCAACGGCGACTTCCCGGAACTGATGCCGTGGATGGTCTTCGTCGTGATCGCCGTGATCCTGTTCAACCTGCTCGCCGACCTGTCGTACGCCAGACTCGACCCGAGGATCCGCCTTGACTGATCTGCTGCCGTCCATCGCCACCGCTCCGGTCGAGATCGTCCCGGAGACCGTGACCACCGCCGAGAGCGAGGGTTTGGCGAAGTCGATCTCACCCCGCCGGATGGCGCTCAAGCGCTTCCTCAGCCACAAGCCGGCTGTGATCTGCACCGTGATCCTGACGATGATGGTCCTTTTCGTCGTGCTCTCGCCGCTGACGGCTCGCTACGGCGTCAACGAGGCGATCTTCCCGACCACCGCCGAGCGGTCGAACCGCTACATCTCGCCGAGCAGCGAGGCCTGGTTCGGCACCGACGAGATCGGACGCGACCTCTACAGCCGGTTGATCTACGGCACCCAGGTGTCGCTGCAGATCGGGTTGGCCACGGCAGTGATCGCGGTGTTCATCGGAACCGCTGTCGGCGCGTACGCCGCGATGCGCGGCGGCTTCTTCGACGACGTGCTGATGCGGGTGACCGACATCTTCATTGCCTTCCCGTTCCTCGTTGCCCTTCTCGTGATCCGCAACATGCTCGGCGAGATCCCATGGCTCGAACCAATTCTCGGGGAGCGGACCTCCATCCGTTTCGTCATTTTCCTGCTCGCCGTCTTGGTATGGACGACGGTGGCCCGCGTCGTACGCGGCCAGGTCCTCGCCCTCAAGGAGCGCGAGTTCATCGAGGCGTCGCGGGCTGTCGGGGCGTCCAACTTCCGCATCGTCACCCGCCACCTGCTGCCCAACTCGATCGGCCCGATCCTCGTCGCCCTCACATTTACGGTCGTCCTCGCAATCATCGCCGAAGCGACGCTGAGCTTCTTCGGCTTCGGCCCGCAGCTTGGCTCCGGCGCCACCTCACTTGGCAACCTCGTCGCTAGCTCGAAGGAGAACGTCTTGTCGGGCCACTGGTGGATGGTGATCTTCCCCTGCGTGACGCTGCTGCTCCTCGCCCTCACGATCAACTTCGTGGGCGACGGACTGCGCGACGCGACCGACCCGAAGCTGCAGCGAGGTGGTGGGCGGGCGTGACGGCGAACGGCGGGGCCGTTCTCGAGCTGCGCGACTTCCGGGTCACCTTCCCGACCCACTTCGGCGACGTCAAGGCGGTCCGAGGTGTGGACTTCGACATCGGCGAGGGCGAGCTGCTCGGCGTCGTGGGGGAGTCCGGCTCCGGCAAGTCGGTGACGTTCCTCGGCATGATGGGTCTGCTCCCGAAGTCGGCCCGGATCGAGGGCTCGGCGAAGGTCGGCGGAACGGAGCTCGTCGGCGCGTCGAAGCGGTTGATCAACCAGGTGCGCGGGAAGCGGGTGGCGATGATCTTCCAGGATCCGCTCTCGGCGCTCAACCCGGTCCACCGCATCGGCGAGCAGATCGTGGAGATGATCCAGTCCCATCAGCAGCTGGGCAAGAAGGCGGCGTGGGAGAAGTCGGTCGAGCTGCTCGACATCGTCGGGATCCCCCAGCCCCGTGAGCGGGCGAGCCAGTACCCCCACGAGTTCTCCGGCGGCATGCGCCAGCGGGTGATGATCGCGATGGCGATCGCCAACGACCCGGAGGTGCTCATCGCCGACGAGCCGACGACCGCGCTCGACGTGACCGTGCAGGCGCAGATCCTCGACGTGCTGCAGCGGATCCGCCGGGAGATGAAGACGGCGATCGTGCTGATCACCCACGACCTCGGTGTGATCGCGAGGATCGCCGACCGAGTGCAGGTGATGTACGCCGGACGCGTCGCCGAGCGCGGCGACATCGGGCCGATCTTCGCCCACCCGACCCACCCCTACACCCGAGGGCTGCTCGACAGCATCCCGGCGCTCGGCCGCGAACGCTTGACGCCCATCCCGGGTGCCCCGCCCAACATGCTCCACCCGCCGTCGGGTTGCGCCTTCCGAGTGCGCTGCCCGCACGCCATCGACGAGTGCGCCGGGGACCTGCCCGAGCTGCGCCAGCTCGGCGACCTGGCGACGGCATGCATCCGCGCCGAGGAGCTGACCGCTCTGCGGAGCGTCTCTTGACCAGGCGAGCTCCGGCATGACCGACGCGGTGACGCCCGTCATCGAGGTCGAGGAGCTGGTCAAGGTCTTCCCGGTGCGGAGGGCCAAGGGCATCCGGGTGACCAAGCGGTTGGTGCAGGCGGTCTCGGACGTCTCGTTCACGATCGGTCCCAAGGAGACGCTCGGGCTGGTGGGCGAGAGCGGCTCCGGGAAGTCGACGCTCGGGCGCTGCGTGCTGCAGCTGATCGAGCCGAGCGCGGGATCGGTGAAGTACAAGGGGACCGAGCTGGTCGGGATGGGCAAGGAGCAGCTGCGTCCGCTGCGCCGCGAGCTGCAGATCGTGTTCCAGGACCCATTCGCTTCACTCGACCCGCGCCTTACGGTGGGCGACGCGATCGCCGAGCCGCTGAAGATCCACAAGGTGGACGGCGACCACCGGGCGCGGGTGCGGTCGCTGCTCGACCTGGTCGGGCTCTCGCCCGATCACGCGTCCCGGTACCCGCACGAGTTCTCGGGCGGTCAGCGACAGCGCATCGGCGTCGCCAGGGCGCTGGCGCTCGACCCGACGTTCATCGTGCTCGACGAGCCGGTGTCGGCGCTGGACGTGTCGATCCAGGCCGGCGTGATCAACCTCCTGCAGGATCTGCAGGAGGAGCTCGATCTGTCGTACCTGTTCATCGCCCACGACCTGTCGGTGGTCCGGCACATCTCCGAGCGGGTCGCGGTGATGTACCTCGGCAAGCTCGTCGAGGTGGGTCCGGCCGAGGAGCTGTACACGGGCGCCGCCCACCCCTACACCCAGGCGCTGCTGTCGGCGATCCCGGAGCCCGACCCCGTGATCGAGCGGGATCGCGAGCAACTCACCCTCATCGGCGACATCCCGAGCCCGATCGATCCGCCGTCCGGGTGCCGGTTCCGCACCCGCTGCCCGAAGGCCCAGCCGCGCTGCGCGACGGAGGAGCCCGAGCTGGTCGACCGGGGCTTCGGTCACCCGGTCGCCTGTCACTACCCGGAGCGCCTGCCGGAGTCGGTTTCGGCCGCGGTCGACTTCCAGCCGGGCTCGGTAGGCTGACCGGCCGTGCGTGACGCCCTCCTCTACGTGGTGACGGTCATCAACGTCCTGTCGATGTTCGCCATGATCGGCGGCATCCTCATGCACAGCGGCCGCGGCGGCGGCCTGTCCGACATGTTCGGCGGCGGCGGCGGCGCCGCCCTCGGATCCTCGTCCGCTGAGCGCAACCTGACCCGGATCACGTTCTGTTTCGCCCTGACGTGGGTGATCAGCGTGATCGCCCTGAGCTTTCTGCTCGTCCGTTAGCTGACCTGGTTCTCCTGCCCGTTTGTGTCACCGATTACGTCGACCTTCGACGTATGTGGTGACACAGATCCGGTATCGTCGATGGTCCACCACGTCGGAGTGGCGGAATGGCAGACGCGCTAGCTTGAGGTGCTAGTGAGGTACTAATCCTCGTGGGGGTTCAAGTCCCCCCTCCGACACGCGATGACCAGGGAAAAGACCCTGGTCATTGTAGGTTTTCGGCAGGGCTGGGGCGTCCGGAAAGCCCACTTGTCCGCGATTTGTCAGCAGTTGTCAGCAATGACAGTCAGCAATGGCACCACTGACCCGTTGGTGCTGCGGCCAGGCGAGGTCCGCCGCCATACGGAGACGTCCAGCGCCACGCCGTCGCCGGTTCCGAGACGCCATCGCGTCTTCCTTGAAGGACGCGACAGTTCACGCGAGGCGGCCGACGGCCACCGGCACCAGCAGGGCGACGACGAGACCCAGCAGCAACGAGACGATGCTCACGCCGAGCACGGCGACGATGACGACGAACGTCAGAACGGCGCCGACGAGCACAACATCAGCGCGCCGCCAGTGCCGGCGGAACATCGCGAGCACGGCGACTGCGGCGGCGACGATGAGGATCACCGCAGCGAGACGGAGCAGACTCGTCGACGCCCCGTCGACGATGGCCGAGATGGCGGCCCGCCCGCCCGGCTCGGCGGCGATTTCCGGTGCCTCGTCGACGACCCGGTGCACGACCGAACGGGTGATCACCATCGCCACGACGCCGCCGAGGCCGAGCCACAGCGCGGCGCGCCAGCGGTTGCGGGCGACGAGCACGGTGGCGAGGAGCAGCACGGCCGTCAGCATGACCAACACCCACACGGCGCGCTTGGCGAGCGCCAGCGCCTGCTGGGCGCTCTCGAGGGAGGCCTGACGGTCGGCGAGTTGGTCGCTCTGGTAGACGACGAGCTGCCCGAAGTCGTCCGGGAGATCGCGTCCCGTCGCCTGCTCGAGTTCGGCGATCTGCTCGCTCGGGGTCACCATCAGCGGAGAGGTCGGGGATCTCCAGATCGTCGAAGAGCCCGAGCTCCTGCAGCCGGGTGAGGCCGCGCCCGATGAGCGGCAGCAGGTTGACGGTGACCTCGCCGTCGACGGCGGAGATCGCGCCGCTGAGGCCGTCGCCTTGGAGGAGGTCCATCGCCCGGCTGTGTGCCCGCTCGACGATCTGGGTGATGATCTCTTGCACTTCCGGGCTGGCAAGCGGCGCGCGTCACTCCGCGGTCGACAGCCGTCTGCAGTCCGGCGACGATCGCTGGCTCCAGCCGATCGAGGTCGTCGGGCAGCACGTCGCTGACGACGGCGTCGACGTCGACCGCCGAGAAGACCTGCTCGGTGACGTAGTCGGCGAGGGCGGCCTGGACTTCAGGCTCGGCCAGCGCGTCGCCGACGATGTCGGCCACCTTGTCGCTGTCGAAGACGATCGCTCGCGCCCACACCGCCACCGTGGTGGCGATCAGCGCGACGATCGTCAGCGCGCCGAGGACGATGGCGATGGCGCTGCGCACCTTGCCACCGGCGGCCGCGCCGCTGCCGGGCGGATCGACCGACTTCGTGTCGAGCGCGCTCTCCACGTTGTCGCCGTCATCGGTGTGGCTGTGCATCTCCACGACGGTGCGCTCGACTTGGGTGACGCGCCGTCACCCCCGATGGGGTGAATTCCGCGCCCACCGTGCCGAACCCGACTGCAGACAGGCGTCCGCCCCGCCGGGCCAAGCGCGGTGCCGGACGGGCCGGGTTGGTCGGGCGTGCGCCTTCGGCCCGTCATGTGCCGGTGCTCGCCCGCCGGGGGAGGAGGAGTCGTCCGGGCGTCGGTCGCCTCGCCGGCCGGTGCGGTCCGCTCCCTCATCGTCGTGTGAACCTCGTCTGATCACCCGTGCGGGGGTGATGCCCGGTCACCCCGCTCGCGCGTTGACTCGGAGCATCGAGGTGACCGTGTTCCGATGCCCGCTCGGCAGGAAGGTCTGAGCCGTGCATTTCGAGGAGTGGATGGAGCGCGTCGTCCAGGCGTTCGAAGTCGCCGGCGTCGCCATCCTTGCCATCGGCTCTCTCGCCGCCCTCGTCGGCGCGGCGATGGCCGTGGCTCGCGGCGAGCGCCGCGTCGCCTACGAGCGTGCTCGACAGGACGTCGGCCGGGCGGTCCTACTCGGCCTCGAGGTCCTGATCATCGCCGACATCGTGCAGACGATCACGATCGACGCGACGATCGAGAGTGCAGTAACGCTCGCCCTGATCGTGTTGGTGCGAACGTTCCTCAGCTTCTCGCTGGAGATCGAGTTGGAGGGCGTGGTCCCGTGGCATCGTCGCAGACGGGCCGACGATGCCGGTGACTGAGTTCTCGCCGCTCCTCACGTTGGCACCGATGGTGCATCGGTGTGACGCGAGTCGGCCGCAGCAACATCCAATCCTCGGCAACACGGAGCGTCGACGGACGCGAATCATTCGAACTACGTGATGACGTGCGGGGATCGGCGTCGCACGATGGGGGAACGGACCGAGCAATGTTCAGGCTCGGTCCCGCGGACCGACCAGACATGACAGAAGGGAAGGCCGCCATGACAGCCGACACGTTCCATCCGACCGGCAAGGAGATGCGGCAAGCCTGATCGAGGGCGCCGCAGGGTAGCGAGTCACGATGAACTACGTAGAACGGTTGCGCCGCCTAGCGATCAACGACGAACGCTGGGCGGAGCACGACGTGGACGGCGCCGACGTCGCCGGCGGGGAGCTCGATGCGAAGACGTTGGCGCTCGTCCGTCTCGGTGCGTTGGTCGCGGTCGGCGGCGCCGTACCGTCCTATAGCGCGCAGGCCGACGCCGCGGTGGCGCGCGGGCGCGACGGTCGCCGAGATCGTCGACGTCCTGGTCGGTGTCGTTCCCATCGTCGGGTATCCGTGCGTCGTTGCCGCGGCCCCCAAGCTGGCGTTGGCGTTGGGGTACGACACCGACGATGTCTTCGAGTGCTCGTTGGGTGGGTGAGGTCCGCTATCCCCCGAGGAGACCGGTCGTCGTCGCTCGCTCCACGGCGTCGGTGCGTGAAGAGACGCCCAGCTTCCGGTAGATCGAGCTGACCTGGGTGTTGACGGTGCTGCGGGACACGAACAGTCGCTCGGCGATCTCGCGAACCGTGAAATGTGTCTGGAGATACGGAAGCAGCCGGAGCTCCGCCGGGGTCAGCGGCAACGCCCCAGCCGCGCCGTCTCGGGGACTGGATGTGGCGATGCGGCGAAGCTCCGAGACGGCGTCGACGAGTGCGCCGAGTGCCGGTCGCCGCTGCAGGACGTCGTCGATCTCGCGCAACAACTGGCGAGCCGTCGCATGGTCGCCCCTGACCGAGTAGACCTTGGCGAGCTGTACCCGCGACCGAACGCCGAGATATGGCATCGCCGAGTTGCACGAGGGCCTGGCCCGCATCGCCTGCGTGAGCCGGGTTTCTGCCTGCTTGAGGTCGCCTCGGTGCACAGCGAGACGAGCCGCCGCGGCGAAGGCGAGCACGCTCAGGGCATGGTCATCCATCCGATGCTCATCGATCGTGCGCCAGCGCAAGGTTCACACGCTCGTCCGCCTCCGCCCACTTCCCGCTGTCCATCGCCAGGACTGCGAGCTCGGCCTCGCTGACGACGACGATGTCGGCATTCGACATCGTCGCGGCGAGAGCCGACGCCTCGACGAACAGCGGAGCGGCCCGGTCGACGTCGCCGGTCAGCAGGTGCGCCTCCGCGACCAAGTACACGGCCGTGTTGAGCCACGGACTGCCCGGCGGCTCTAGGGCGACCGCGAAGCTGGCGTCAGACAGCATCTGCTCCGGACCGGTGCTACAGAACGCCGCCCGAAACATCGCCCGCGACGACTCGAACGAGGCCGATCCATCCAGGGGAACGAGCTCGAACGAAAGTGTGTCGAGCATCGCAGACCACTGTTCCGCGGCGGCGGTCCGGCCGGTCAGGAGGCTGGTCCAACCGGCCAGGACCGCGAGCGGAGGGTAGGCCTCGATGGCGGAGTCGCCGAGCATCGACAGCCATCGCTCGACCGTTGACATCTGGCCCGCCTGGTAGGTAGGCAACATCAGTTGCGCGACCAGCTGTGCACAGCGACCCCGTTCGGTCGTATTCGAGAGGTGCTCGACAGCCGGCACAAGAGAACCGTTGGACTCGTACCAGTCGGCGGCCCGCAGGTGCAGTTCGGCGATGACCTCGGGTTCCACTCGACGGAGCTCGCCGAGCAGGAACTCTCGAAAGAGGCCGTGGTACCGGTACCACTCGCGCCGGCGATCGAGCGGGATGAGGAACGAGTTCGAAGCCTCGAGCCTGCGCAACTGCCTCTGTGCGCCCGGTTCTCCCAGCACGGTCTCACAGAGCGGAGCGCAAAGTTGATCGAGCACCGCCGTGCGACGAAGGAACCTCTGATCGCTCTCGGGCAGCTGGCTCAACGATTCACGATACAAATAGTCCGAGATGTACCGATCGTCCCCCGAGATCTGACGCTGCCAGGCCGCTCTTGTCGCTGGCTACAAGAGCCGCCAGGTACAGGCCGACCGGCCAGCCTTCGGTGCGTTCGGTCACCGCCGTCGCCTGTTCGCTCGTCGAGCGCGACTTCTACGCCCGCGAAGATCTGTTCGGCACCGGCCGAGTCGAGGGCAAGGTCGCTCACGCCGAAGTCGAGCGCATCACCCAACGCTCGCCACCGCGGTATGTGCGGCTGTTCGCTACGGCTCGCGGCGATCAATTGGGAGCCGCGAGGAACTCCCGAGATCACGACGCTGAGCACATCGTGGCAGGCCGCCGACTGAAGCTCGTGCAGGTCGTCCAGCATCACCACGAATGGCTCCGGGCTCGCCTTGAACGCGGAAGCGAGACGAGGCGCGGCGCGACCCAACACGGACGCGCCGAGATCCGCCCATATCAGCAATCAGACCGCTGTCGTGGGGAAAGATGCGGGCGTACGCCGACGCCAGTAAGGCGAGCAGGGCGGCGGGATCATCGTCGAAGCGGTCGAGCGACACCCAGGCGACCCGGCGATCCTCACTGCTGGCCCACTGAGCCAGCAGCGTCGACTTGCCGTACCCGGCCGGGGCCGTGATGCCAACGACGCGGCAGTCGCTCGCCCGAGCGGTCTGGATCAGTCCGCCGCGGCTCACGCCACCCAGACGAGGCTGTGGCACCGAGAGCTTGGCGTCGAGCAGCCGTTCATCCAGCGCCACGATCCCGGGTGCTGACCCGCCCGAATCCTGCGTCACAGTCGAAGCCTAGAAGCGCCGCGTGAGCTGACAGGGCTGACCGACGCACGATCTCGCCGACGTTGTCGACGATCTGAACGCGAATCATACAGATCTGCTGATGCGCCTCGCTCCGAAGGCGTGTTGGGTGGACCGAGGGATGCTCGATGGCGATCGAATCGCGCGACCTCGGAGGAGCCCGAAGATGAGCGAACTGGCTGCGGACGTGCCGGCCGCGGTTTCGACACCCGAGGGGGTTGAGAGTCGGCTCGGAGAGCTCGAGGTCACGGACGACACTCCGTCCCCTCACACGGTCAAGATCGAGTGTGACCGTCTCGAACTCGCGCAGGGCCTCGACGGACGCACCGGGATCACGCCGGCGATGGGGACGCGCCTGACTGGGATCGGCAACGGACGGCACCTCGGTGCGGTCGATAGTCGTCTCTTCATGCGGCAACTTCGGGAGCGACCGGTCGCGCAGTTGGATCCAGGCAGCCTGGATTCCAAGGGCCACACGGCCGAGCTGCCTGGGGAGCGACGGGCCACGCCGACCGTCGTTGCGGCCACCAAGTTGACGATTCCGAGATCTCGTCGACCCCTGCTGCCACGACATCACTTGAGCGCGCGCTTGGACGAGGACTATCGGCTGGCGCTCGTGTCGGCGCCGGCGGGCTACGGCAAGACGGCGGCGCTTGCGTCGTGGGCGGCCGGACACCGCGACCGTCTGGCGTGGTTGTCCTGCGATCCGTCGGATCGCGAGCCGACGAGGTTCATGTCGGGGCTGCTTGCGGCGATCGCGGCGCGGTGGCCGGGTGTGGCCGACGACGCCTTCGCGCTGCTGGAGAGGGACAGCGCCACCACCTACGACGCCGCGGTGGCGGTGGCGAACGAGCTCGCCACGATCGACGCGCCGGGCGTCGTCGTGGTGGACGATCTTCATCTGGCCGCGCCGGATCCGACAGTTCTGACCGCGTTCATCGACGCGTTGCCCGACGGCTTCCGCTTCGCCGCGGCCACCCGGTCGGATCCGCCGCTGTCGCTGTCCCGGCTGCGCCTGCGCGGCGACCTGCTCGAGCTGCGCGGCGACGATCTCAGGTTCGCTCCAACCGAGATGTCCGAGTTCTTCGCGCTGCACGACCTCTCGATGACCGGCGAGGAGATGCGCCGCTTGCACCAGCTCACGGAGGGGTGGCCCGCAGGCGCGCAGCTGGCGGCGATCGCGTTGCAGCGGGGCGCCGGACATGAGGACTTCCTGACCGCGTTCGCCGGCACGGATCGCGCCGTGAGCGACTTCCTGGTGAGCGAACTGCTGTCCGGCCTGCCACCCGAGCTCGTCGAGTTCCTCGCCGAGACGTCAGTGCTCGACGTCTTCGACGCTGAGTTGTGCGCGGCCGTCACGGGGATCGAGGACTCGGCGGCACTACTCGACCACCTCCTCACCGCCAACCTGTTCGTCGTGCCCCTGGATGGGCAGGAGGGCTGGTACCGCTACCACCACCTGTTTGCGGCCTTTCTGCGGGCGCGGCTGGCGTCGTCGGGTCCCACGAAGCTGCGTGCGGCGCACGATCGAGCGTGTGGGGCTCTCGAGGATCGTGGGGACGATGTGGGCGCGCTGCAGCAGGCCCTGGCGGTGCCCGACGCGTACCGTGCGGGCCGGATCGTGAGGGCCGCGCTCCGTCGTCCGACCAGCCGGCCGGACAGCACAGGCGTCACGGTCCGGGCGATCCGCCTGTGGTTGGACGAGTACGGCGCAGCGATGGTCGAGACCGACCCGGCGTGGGTGGTGGAGCTGGTCATCGGACTGACCACCGTGAACGACATCGACGACGTACCGGCCTGGTTGGAGCGGATTCGAAGGGCCCACCCCAACGCTGACGGCGAACTCACCGCGCTGATCGAGATGGCAGGCGCCGAGCACCAGCAACAACGAGGCCAGCCGCTGGAGGCCATCGTCCGCCTGCACACTGCTGCGGAAGCGATCGGCGGCATCTGGCCTGACCACGGCCCCCTCTCGCACCTCGAGGCTTCGAGCGCCAGCGCACACCTCCAGGCCGGGCAAGCAGCCGAGGCGCTCGCCGGGATCGAGCGGGCACTCGCCCACCGGGTCGGCAGCCCGGTCGCCGACAAGGTCCACGGCCCGGGCATTGCTGCGCTCGCCGCGGCCGTCGACGGCGAGCTCACGCGGGCCGACAGGCTCGCCCGGAGCGTCACCGACGCCGCCGACCAGCTCGGGCTGGGCCGCCACGAACCCGGGCGGACCTTCGCCGACCTGGCACTGGCCGAAATCCATCTCGAGCGGCACGACCACGAAACAGCGGCGCGAATCATCCATCGGATCACGTGCGCCGGCGAGAGTCGTCATCGCCCGATGCTGCAAAGCCTGATCACGCTGCACCAGGCCAAGGTGGCCCGCATGCTCGGCGACGAGATGGACGCCGATGCGCTGCTCGGCCAGGCCCGGCGCTGCTACACCGAGCCCGACGCGGCGGTCCGCCAGACGTTCGGCGAGGAGGCCGTCGCCCAGGCGCTGCGGTTCGACCCGTCAAAGGCAGCGCCGCTGATCAGCGCTCTCGACCAGGATCAGGTCGCGACGCAGGTGCTGCGGGTCCGCCTCGCCCTCGTCGACCATGACGACCGCGCAGCCGCCGCGATCTTGGCCGACCTGCCGCCGGCAACGACACGGCGTGCTCGCGTCGAGCGCAGCGTTCTCTGCGCGCTCAGTGTGCTCGCGCGCGACGTCGGACGGGCCAACAGCCACCTGTGCGAGGCGCTCGACGCCGGTCAGCCCGAGCGGCTGATCCGCACCGTCGTCGACCAGGCGCCCGGTGTCCACCACTTGCTGCTGTCGTACGCCCCGGCTGCCACCCAGAAGAGCTACGTCGAGGACTTGCTCGCCGCCACCAGCCGCATCCTGCCACTCCGCCAGGGCGAACGCTGCGCCGTCGCTCGTCGAACCGCTCAGCCCCCGCGAGATCGTCGTGCTGCGCTACCTGTGCAGCCGGCTGACCTACCGCGAGATCGCCGCCACGCTCTACGTCTCACTGAACACCCTCAAGTCCCACGTGCGAAGCATTTTCCGCAAGCTCGCGGTGGTGTCGCGCGCCGACGCGGTCGACGTCGGTCGATGCCGGGGTCTGATCTGAGCGCCACCGGCGTGCTCTCACGGCCCGGTCGCTGTCGGCGAAGCCGCCGCCACCACGATCCTGGCGCCCAGACGATGCTCTCGCGTCAGGCGAGGAGTTTCGCTTTCTGCTGCTCGAACTCGGCGTCGGTGATCACGCCCTGCGCCTTCAAATCGGCGAGCTTGGACAGCTCGGCGGCGGTCCCGCCACCAGTGGTGGTGGCATCCTGGACATAGGAGCGGAACTGCGCCTCCTCGGCCTGGGCCCGGGCGACGTCGCGCTCGCTCATCGAGTGGCCGCGGGCGATGACGTAGACGAAGACACCGAGGAACGGCACCAGGATCACGAAGATCGTCCACAGCGCCTTGGCCCCGCCGCCCATGTCGCGGCTCCGGAAGATGTCGGCGATGACCCGGAACAACAGCACGATCCAGGCGATCCAAAGGAACCAGATCATCATCGTCCAGAACACGCCGAGTAGCGGATAGTCGTAACCAAGCACAGTCATTTCCTCTGAATTCTCTCGGTGGGTCGCTCAGCGACCGCGCCGGTCTTGGCGGCGATCCACGCGGTTTGCGGTTCGGGCGGCCGTGCCGACCACGACAGACGTCGTGACGGCGGCTCGGGCGACGGGTCGACGGCGCAACATGATGGTTCTCCTCTGCTTGTTGTGGGTGGGTCAGCCGGCCGCGGCGAGTTCGGCTTCAGCGGCTTCGATGAGGTCGTGGGGGATGCGGGAGCCTTCGATCAGCACGCCGCCGGAGTTGCGCATCGCTTCGACGAATGGGGTCGCCCACACGTCTTCCCAGATCAGCAGGGCTGCCGAGGAGTTCGGTTCGAGCTCGGTGGCCGCGTAGTCGACGTCTTCGTCGCTGATGAACCCGCCGACCTCGCCCTCGAGGGCGTTGAACAGGGCGACGTCGTCGTGGTCCTCGAACTCGACCGCTCGGACGTTGCCGTCGGCGTCCTTGGTGATGAAGACGAGATCGAGGATGCGGATCGTGCCGCTGTCGACGAGCTTGCCCAGCTCGGGGGCGATCTCACCGTTGAACTTGTTGCCGGGGAACCCGACGATGATGTACTCGACTGGACCGAGGGCCATCGTTGCCTCCACTTTCGATGTCGTATTCGTGCCCGTCTTGCGGGCTTCCTCCACACCGACCGTACGCAGGGTGAGGGTGAGGCGGCCTCACCACCGCCGGGGTGATCCTTGGTCGACCTGATGGACGTCGAGCAGCTCCAGACCGAGCCGGTCGATGCGGTTGAGGATGCCGTGCAGTACCGAAGGGTCGACGCTGACGACGCGCAGTCGGGTCACGCCGTGTTCGATGGTGATCTCGATGTCCTCGAACTCCTCGCGCAACAGCTCGTCCATCTCACCCATGACGGTGATCACGAACACCTGGCGGCCCACGTGTGGCTCACCTCATCCGTGGTCGTCAGGCGCTGCGGGCCCGGAATGGAACGCACCCACGAGGATGTGCACGCTGAGCACGAACACCCATGCCGGGAAGATCAGCTCGAGCCAGGGCACGAAACCGGCACCGAACAGCAGAATCAGGGCTGTCGCGTAGCCGAGCACGGCGAGCCACCGTGGCACGAGCCGCAACCGGGAGGCGATGGTCGTCGCCGAGATGGTGAACACGGCCGCCATGCGCAGGCCGTACACCGTCGCCAGCGCCGCCGCTGTGCCTCGCCCGAACGGCCACACAGATCCGAGTCGTTCGGCGGGTCCGGCGTCGGCGGCGGTGCTGATCAGGCCGGCGGACACCGACCCGGCGACGAAGAAGGTGGCCACGAACAGCAGCCCGCTACCCAAGAAGACCGTGGCGAAGAACCGGTCCTCATGTTGCCCGATCCGGTCGCGCAGCACCCCGACGAACCACAGGAAGGCGATCCCTGCGAACGGCAGCAGCTGCAGGCTCAGCGACACGGCATCGCGCTTCGCCTCGTCGTGCACCCAGGTCCCGGCGTCCTCGGAGCCCGGCGGGATCGCCCACTTCGTGAGGACGGCCGAGGCGGCGAAGAGGATCGAAAAGACGATCCCCGCAACAGCGGCCGCCCGAGGCGTGCGGATGCCGCGCACCGTCATCACGGCGGGCGCTCGCTCCATGCTCACCTCCGTTCGTGATCCGCGACGCCGTGGCGGAGCGTCCGGGCATGCTCCATCGTTCCTGCCGGTCGAGCGGACCCGCATCACCCGTCCCAGGGTGATCCGGGGGATCACCCTGGCTGGGGTGACGATGTGTCCGAGCAGACAGCGCATGATCGAACGTGTGGGGGTGCAAGGACCAGCACCAGGAGCTCGACCGATGGCTGACCTGACGTACGAGGTGTCCTTCAAGGGGGTGGCCAGCCCGACGTTGCGCGCCGCCTTCGTGGACTGCAAGCTCACGGCCGCGATGGGTGTCACCTCAGTGCGCTGCCCAAAGGCAGCGGTGCGCACCGTGATCGCCCGCATCGAGGAGTTCGGCCTCGAACTGCTCGACGTTCGACTGATCGCCGAATACGACGCGCAGACGTGGGCCGAGGCAACGCGACGTCGCCACACCGGCACGTGAACTCGGAGCCTCTGCCCGATCACCCTGCCCGGGATGATGTCGTCTCACCCCCCGGCGATCGATGCTGAAGCAAACACGCTGTGGCGAAATCTGACGGAGGAACGTGATGAGCCCTGACCGGCATGCCCGCACGATGTTGCCGATCCCCGACCGGCCGGCGCCCGGACTGACGACCTATGACGCCAAGGACCCCGACACGGCATTCCCTCCGATCGAGCCGTTGCTGCCGCCGGAGGGCGCGCCGAACGTGCTGGTCGTCCTGCTCGACGACGTCGGCTTCGGCTCCTCGACCGCCTTCGGGGGTCCGTGCCGCATGCCGACGGCGGAACGATTGGCCGCCGGCGGCCTGCGTTACAACCGCTTCCACACCTGCGCCCTGTGCGCGCCCACCCGCCAGGCGCTGCTCACCGGGCGCAACCACCATTCAGTAGGGATGGGCAGCATCACCGAGACGGCGACGTCGGCACCCGGGAACAGCTCGCTGCGCCCGAACACCAAGGCGCCGTTGGCGATGACGATGAAGTTGAACGGCTACTCGACGGCGCAGTTCGGCAAGTGCCACGAGGTGCCGGTGTGGCAGTCCTCCCCGATGGGACCGTTCGATGCCTGGCCCTCAGGTGGTGGCGGCTTCGAGACGTTCTACGGCTTCATCGGCGGCGAGAACAATCAGTGGGACCCCGCGCTCTACGACGGGACGACACCAGTCGAGCCGCCGGCGACCGCCGAGGAGGGATATCACCTCACCGAGGACCTGACCGACCGGGCCGTCGGCTGGATGCGTCAGCAGAAGGCGCTGATGCCGGACAAGCCGTTCTTCGTGTACCTCGCCTACGGCGCAGCCCATGCCCCGCACCACGTCGCCAAGGAGTGGGCCGACGGCTACGCCGGGCAGTTCGATGACGGATGGGACGTGAAGCGCGAGCGGATCTTCGCCCGCCAGAAGGAGCTCGGCGTCATCCCCCCTGACGCCGAGCTCACCGCCCGCCACGCCGAGATCACGGCGTGGGACGACATGCCCGACGAGCTCAAGCCGGTGCTGGCCCGCCAGATGGAGGTGTTCGCCGGGTTCTTGGAGCACACCGACCACCACGTCGGCCGGGTGATCGACGCCCTGGAGGCGCTCGAGATCCTCGACGACACGATCGTCTACTACATCATCGGCGACAACGGCGCCTCCGCCGAGGGCACGATGAACGGAGCGTTCAACGAGCTGGCCAACTTCAACGGGATGGCCGCCCTTGAAACGCCCGAGTTCATGCAGAGCAAGATGGACGAGTTCGGGTCGCCCAGCTCGTACAACCACTACTCCGTCGGTTGGGCGTGGGCGACCAACACTCCGTTCCAGTGGACCAAGCAGGTCGCCTCGCACTGGGGCGGCACGCGCAACGGCACCATCGTCCACTGGCCCAACGGGATCGACGAGAAAGGTGGCCTGCGTTCGCAGTTCACCCATGTCATCGACGTGGCGCCGACGATCCTCGAAGCCGCCGGCCTTCCCGAACCGGCGATGGTCAACGGGGTCCTGCAGTCGCCGATGGAAGGCACCAGCATGCTCTACAGCTTCAACGACGCGGACGCTCCGGAACGCCACGACCTGCAGTACTTCGAGATGTTCGCCAACCGCGGCATCTACCACAAGGGTTGGAGCGCGGTCACCAAGCACCGCACGCCGTGGGTGATGGTGGGCGGCCAACTTCCCGCGTTCGACGACGACGTGTGGGAGCTGTACGACGGCAACGTCGATTACAGCCAGGCCCACAACCTCGCCGCGGAGCACCCCGAGATGCTCGCCAAGCTGCAACGGCTGTGGCTCATCGAGGCCACCAAGTACAACGTGCTGCCGATGGACGACCGCACCTCCGAGCGGCTCGAGCCGTCGATGGCCGGACGGCCGACCCTCATCCGCGGCAACTCGCAGCTGTTCTTCACCGGCATGGGCCGGCTCTCGGAGAACAGCGTCGTGAGCATCAAGAACAAGTCGTTCTCCGTCACCGCCGAAGTCGACATCCCCGACAGCGGCGCCAACGGCGTCATCATCGCCCAAGGCGGCCGATTCGGCGGATGGGCCGTCTACTTCAAGGACGGCAAGGCGAAGTTCGCCTACAACGTGCTCGGCATCCAGGAGTTCGCCACCGCCGCCGACACCCCGATCGCTGCGGGCAAACACCAGGTGCGCATGGAGTTCGCCTACGACGGCGGCGGCCTGGCCAAAGGAGGCGACGTCACCCTGTACTACGACGGGAACCCCGCCGGCAGCGGCCGGGTCGGAGCAACACAGCCGATGATCTTTTCCGCCGACGAGACCACCGACATCGGCTACGAGTCCGGCACCACCGTCACCCCCGACTACACGGCCCACACAAGCCGGTTCACCGGCAAGATCCACTGGGTGCAACTCGACGCCGGCACCGACGACCACGACCACTTCATCGACCCCGACGAACGGCTCCGCATCGCTATGGCCAGGCAGTAGCGCAGGCCGCTGGGGCAACCGCCGCGATCCCCGACGGGAGCAGGGCCTCGTCGCTGTACACCGCTGTCGTGGTTGAGGACGTGCGGCTGCTAGTCGTCGGCGCGGTGGTCGTCGGCACGGCAGTGGCCGGGACGGCGGGCGCCGACACGCACCCACTTGACGTCCCCTCGGTATGCACGATGTAACTCGGGATTGATCGACTATGTTCATCTGCGTGGCTGCGCAGGTTCGTAAGCACGCGGTGGAGCCGGACGATGTCGAGTTCGAGGTCGCCGCCGACGTCCTCAAGCTGCTCTCCGACCCCACCCGGTTGAAGATCGTGTGGGCGCTGTTCCACGGCGAGCACTCCGTCAACGAGTTGGCCGACCACGTCGGCGCGCGACCGCCTGCCGTCTCCCAGCACCTCGCCAAGCTGCGCGCCGCGGGACTGGTCAGCACCCGTCGGGACGGCAACCGGATCTTCTACGCCGCCCGCAACGAGCACATCGAACACCTCGCCGCCGAAGCCCTCCTCCAGGCGGACCACCTCGTCACCGGCGGACGTCACCACCGAACCCAGACCAGGACGGCATGAGCCACCACGACCACGACCACGACAGCGGCCACGGCCAGGGCCACGATCCCGAGTACGGGTCGCACGCTCACGAGCACCGCAACGGCCACGGCAACGGCCACCACCACGGGCATGGTCACCGGTCGCACACTCACGATGACGCCGCCGGTGGCCATTCCCATCCGGGTGGATTGCGTGTCGCCCTGCTCGAGATCGTTCGACCCCACAGCCACGACGCGGCCGACTCGGTCGACGCTGCCCTGGAGAGCGACCGGCGCGGGATCCGCGCCGTCAAGATCTCTTTCGCCGCGCTCATGGTCACCGCCCTCGTGCAGCTGCTCGTCGTCGTGGTCACCAGCTCTGTCGCCCTGCTCGCCGACACCATCCACAACTTCTCCGACGCCCTCACGGCGATCCCGTTGTTCATCGCCTTCCGGCTGGGAGGGCGCGCCGCCAACCATCGCTATACCTACGGGTATCGCCGCGCCGAGGACCTCGCCGGGCTGTTCGTGCTGGCGATGATCACGGTCTCCGCCGTCGTCGCCGGCTGGCAGGCGCTCGACCGGTTGATCCACCCCCGCGAACTCGAGCATCTCGGAGTGTTGTTCGCTGCCGGGCTCGTCGGGTTTATCGGCAACGAACTCGTCGCTCTCTACCGGATCCGCGAAGGCCACGCGATCGGATCCGCCGCCCTCGTGGCCGATGGCTACCACGCCCGCACCGACGGCTTCACCTCCCTCGCCGTCGCCATTGGCGCCGTCGGTGTGTGGGCCGGATTCGAACGGGCTGACCCGATCGTCGGGCTGATCATCTCGATCGCCATCTTCGCCGTGCTGCGTGGCGCCGCCCGCCAGGTCTACTACCGGCTGATGGACGCCGTCGACCCTGCCATCGTCGAGAGCATCAGTCACGAAGCCGGCCATACACCCGGCGTGCATGCCGTCTCCGAAACGAAGGTGCGCTGGCTCGGTCATCGGCTCATCGCCGACATCACCATCGACGTCGACCCGACCGCGACCGTCGATCAGGGCCACCAAGTCGCCGCCGCCACGCACCAGCGTCTCACCGCCCGTGTCGCCCACGTCGACGACGTCAACGTCCACGTCCACCCCTACCTGCCCGCCTAGAGATCAGGCCGTCTCCTGATCAAACATCGGCTCGGGGGCGACGCGGTCCACTACCGTGTCGCGTGTCCGCGATTTGTCAGCAGTTTGTCCGCGAACGGGGCGAAATCGGGCGGTACCGGGCGACATCAGACAGTGCGCCTGTTGGTCAGAAGTAGTCCTCTAGCAGGCTAAACGCCACCAGGCGCAACTAGGCGGAACGACCGGGGTCCGGAGTTCAAGTCCCCCCTCCGACACCAGGTTCGTGTGTTGCGGCGGGTTACAAGCCACAAAATCGGTGTCAAAGTGGTGTCCCCGCTGGCGGGTTGTACTCGGCGTTCCTCGACGACGCGGCGGCCCGCGAGTTGTGGACCGACATCGACGCCTCGGGCACCGACCACCTCATCGGGCGCGTCGCCGCGGCCAGAAAAGCTACGCCCGGGCGTCAGTCCCGACGAGGCCGCCGACGTGCTCTACGTGCTCACGTCGTTCGACACCTTCGACCAGTTGTTCACCGAGCGCCAGCTGACGCCGGACACAGTAGAGCGCCGCCTTCGACTGCTCCTCGGATCGATCGTGTCGGACTGACGTCGAATCCCGCAACACAGAGCGCCGGCCGGATCCACATACCCGAGCACCGCGACCGAGACCTTCGTCCCTGTCGACTCGCAACGGAGGTGGCATCGTCAGTCCTGCCAGAAGTTCATGACGACCCTTCGCCGACGGTCTCTTGTCTCCTTCTCGACGAAGTCACGGATTCCATCACCGAAGCGCTCCCGTGGTGGGGCACCCTCGAAGAACAGGCTCGACCACATGTCGAGGTCGGCCGCCTTGTCAACGAAGTACTTGGTGCACCGCAGCGACTCGGGACTTCTGTCGAGGAGCACCTCGATGAGGGCGTCGATCTCCGTATCGAGTGTGTCCGGTTCGCAGAGGCGGTTGATGAGGTTGTGGCGCTCGGCGGTCTCGGCGCTGAACATGGCACCAAGCAGGTTCCACTCCTTCGCCTTGCGGCGGCCGGCGAACTTGCTGAGGCGACCGGTGCCACCCCAGCCGGGAGTGATGGCCCAATTGATCTCGGGCATCCCCCATCGCGAGCGGCGCGTGGCGACGACGAAGTCGCAGACGAGCGTCAGCTCCAGCCCACCCCCGGTGCAGACGCCGTCTACGGCAGCGATGGTAACCGGCACCAGGTTGTCGATGAGGTTCACCGTCTCCTGGTACTGGCGGACCTGCCAGAAGACGTCGTCATGGGACCAGGTGTTGAACTCCTTGATGTCGTCGCCGGCGCAGAACGTCTCGCCGGCGCCGCGCAGCACGAGCACACGGCAGTCGCGGTCGACGTCAATCTGTTTGATCGCGGCGTTCAGTTCTGCCGACACCTCCCGATCCAGCGCATTGTGGACCTCCGGGCGATTGAGCGTGAGCGTCGTGACCGGGCCGTCGTGGCTGACGATCAACTTGCCGGAGGGAGTGGGATGGTCGGTCATGATTCACAGCTCCTCCGCGTGTCCGGCTCTGGCCTGAGGCAACGGTACGACGCCCGATCCCGCAACTGCTCATCTGATGCGGCGTGCTCAGCCACGCAGATGCCATCCGTCGGCCGCCGGCGCGCGGACGCCACGGGGACGACAGTTCTTCGCCCGAGGAACGAGGCGGCTGGTGTGCGACCGGCGACCCGATGCGTCGGCCGGGCGCGATCGGGTGTCGTTCTCGGACCACGGTGGGACGCTGGCATTCGTGCGTCCGAGCGGGCGAGTGGCTGCCTCGGTCATCCCGGCAGACGACGGGCGGCGGCGCTGGACAATTGGTGCGCCGGCCGGCTCCCGGCAAGCATCCTCACGGGCGTGTCGGCTCAGTTCTCACCTCGGACCGTGGTGGCGGTGGTGGACCAGAACTCTTCGAGCCGCTCGGCGATCGGCGCCGGGTTCTGTGCCATCAGCAAGTGACCAGCGCCGGGCAGCACGTAGCGACTTGCCTGCGGGAACAGGGTCTGGATGATTTCGGCGGCTTGCACGAACCGGGCGACACTGTCCGCGCCGAGCACGTTGAGGATCGGTCGGTCGACGCGTGAAGCGTCACCGGGCCCGAAGCGTCCAGCGGGCGATGGCGGGGAGCTCGACACGGAAGAACTGGTCGCTGCGCGTGACGGCCTCGTCGAAGGCGGCCGGAACGAACTGATCGAGCAGGCTGCGGGCGTCGTTGCCGAGGACGAACCGGAGGAACTGTTCGGCGGCGACGGCTGGGCCGCGGGAGCGGTACAACTCCATCAGCGGAGCGAGCCCGGCGATTGCTTCCTCGGGGTCCAACAGCCCGCTGGTGGCAGGTTCGAGCAGGGCGATCGATCGCAGCGCGACGACTCTGGCGGCGGGCCAGCTCCAGGGCGAGGCAACCGCCGTAGGAGTGGCCGACCACGTGTGGATGGTCGAAGCCGACGTGGTGCAGCAGGCGGGCGCACACGTCGGCGTCGTCGCCCAGGCCGAAGTCGGAACGATCGGGGGGCACTGTTCGGCGGTACCGCAGCACCGAGTAGCTGGGCAGCGCGGTGACGAGCGGTTCGTACCAACTGACGAACGGTGGGGCGTGGAGCAGGGCGACGTGGTCGCCGCTGCCGACCACGTCGTAGTCCAGGCAGACGTCGTCGAATTGGATGTGTTGCATCAACGCCTCATCTTCGTTGTCCCACGACCTCGGTGCTCTCGAATGGCTCGCCGGCCGTGTCGTTGGCTGCGTGAACGGCAGCAACGGCGGGTGACCATGCCCATCGACGAGCACGGCCGTTCGACTTGGGTGAGCTCACGATGCGACGAAGTCGCGGACGATCTCGGCGTGACGGGGGATGGGCTCGTCATGGGCGCTGGGCCACGACGAGGTTTGCGTCGAAGGGTGTGTTCAGGGTCCCGTCCGCGGTGGTGTAGGGGGCGAACAGCTCCCGCGCGTCGTCGCGGATCTGTTGGTACACCTCGTCGCTGATGCGCTCTCGCAGAGGTGTGCTTTCGATCTCGTTGGCGACGGCGGCGTCGATGGACGGTGCCGTGTAGGTGCCGGTCTGGATGCGGCTGGTCGTGACGGTGAGACCGGCCGCCTCCACGAGCGCCGTCAGTTCGTCGAGGCTGCCGCAGACGAAGTAGCTGCTCATCAACGACAGTGCTTCGGGGCCGGCGTGGCGGGCGGCGATGTCGAGGAACGGCGCGAACGCGACCTGTCGTTCGAGCTCGCTTGGGACGAGCAGGCCAACCGTGCCTCCCTGCTTGACGACTCGGCCCATCTCGCGCAGCGCAGCGGTGCGGTCAGGCACGAACATGAGCGCCATCTGGCTGAGCACGACGTCGAAGGTCTGCTCGTCGAACGGGAGCGCGCCAGCGTCGCCGTGGCGCCAGTCGAGGTCGGGCCGGACGCGGCGGGCAACCGTCAACATGGCCTCGTTCAAGTCGAGACCGGTGACGGAACCGGCGGGGGCGACGAGGTCGGCAGCGGTCCGGGCGACGATGCCGGTGCCGCACCCGACGTCGAGCACGGTCTGGCCGGCGGTGACGGCTGATGCGGTGCACAGGATCGGTGCCCACTGGGCGAAGAAGGCGGGAACGAACTCCGCTTCGTAACACTCGGCGGCCTCGATCGGGATCTGGAACGTCTCGATGGACTCAGTCATGCGTCTCAGCATGAGACGACCGGGCCCGGTGAGCATCGGGCAGGTGACCTATGCGATGGATTGGTCGTCAGTGGTGCTGAGCCGACTCGCGCATCGCATAGGCGACGACTTCGGCCCGGTTGCGCAAGTTGAGTTTGGTGAGGATGTGACTCACGTGGTGCGCCGCGGTCTTGCGGCTGACGTGCAGTCGCTGCGCAATCTCGGGGTTGGAGAGGCCGGCGGACAGGAGCCGGAGCACCTGTTGCTCGCGATCGGTGAGCGGCCCGCCACCCTTGGCACCGGTGCGAGCGGGCACACCCAACGTGCGGAGGAAGGCGGCAACGCGATCGGCGTCGAGGACGGCGCCAAGCTGCTCGAAACCGGTGAGCGAGCGCCGGAGGTGGTCAATCGCCGCGTCGCGCGAGGTGTCGACCAATGCCCGGCCGAGGTCATGCTGGGCGTGAGCCAGCTCGAACGGCAGCTCGAGGCGAGACCACGTCGCCACCGCGGAGCGCAGCTCGGTCGGCCGCCGCCTCGCTGGCGCCCTGGGCGATCAACACCCGGCCGCGGGCACTCGCAGCCAGCGCCGTGAGCTGGTGACTGTGGGCGCCGCCGACGACGGCGCTGAGCCGACCGGCGGCCGTGGCGGCCGTCTGCACGTCGCCGCTGCGGAGACAGGCATCGATGAGGAGATCGAGCGCCGTCGCGAGGTGAAACCGATGCTCGGCGACGAGCTGTAGGCGTTCCTCGCAGCTGACGGCTGGCCGCCGGAGCGTCGCCGCGGGCGATCAGCATCGCCGCGAGCGACAGCATCGCTTCGGCCTCGCCGTCGACATCGACGCCGGACAGGATGTGTGCGGCGTCCTCGAGCCGCCCCTGGCGGACGCGCAACCGGGCCAGACGGGTGAGCGCCCTGGCGTGGAGGCCGGGACACGCACCTGCGGTGATCCGCACGCCGGCGGTCAGCTCCCGGTCGGCATCCTCCCACCGACCCTTGGCCACCAGCACGCTCCCGTAATAGAGGCGGCACTCGGCATAGAGGAACGGACAGCCGTAGCTGGCCACGAACTCGTCGGCGACCCGACACCACTGCGCAGCCCGCTCCAGATCACTCGCCAGCTCACAAGCATTGAGCATGTCGCAGCACGTGTAGACGACCGTGTCCAGATTCCGCCGCTCCCCGGCAAGCGCGGCCGCCATCGCCTCGTCGATCAGGGCGAAGCCCTCCGCCACGCGGCCCTGACCCACTCGGATCAGCCCCAACTGCGACATCGCGCCGAGCTCGAGATCGGCGTCACCCCCGACACGACCGAGCTCGACCGCCCGAACGGTCAAGGTCTCGGCGACATCGAGATCAGCCATCCGGTAGGCGCGCGCGACGTACACCCAGCCGTGCAACAGCCCCGGCTCGAGTGGCGTCAGCAGCCGCTCGGCACGCCCAATCCAGCCGTTGGCGGCAGCGAAGTTGGCGAAGTTCGCCTTGTACGTGACACCCAACCAGACCGCGCACTGGACCGCACCCTCGACGTTCGATGCCTCCCGGAACAGCACGTAGGCCCGACTGGCGTGGCCGACACTGGCATGGCTGTCGCCCAACCACCACAGCGCCGTCGCCAGCCCGAGACACGCCTCAGCACTCTCGCCGGCGGCAAGGGCGGACTCGAAGACACCGCGGGCATCCACCCACCGCCCCGCCTCCAGAGCCGAGAACCCAGCGGCAAGCGACAAATCCTCCACCGCACCATTCTGACCCCCGAGAGGAACGGGCCGGATGAGACCCGTGGCGCCCGCCGCGACCCGAGAGGCCGCCAGTGGCCGTAGCAGCGCGACAACAGTGGCACTGATGAACGTGAGCAGTGTCCACACCCCCCGAGCGCCCCGGATTCGGCATGGGGCGTGGATGTCGTGTCGGCGACCGCCGGCGCGCACGTCGCCGCCGCGCACACCCCAGTGGCCCTCCTGGTCCGCTGGATGCGCATCGACACAGCGTCACGCGCGAGTCTTGCTGGAGAGCAATCGGGATCGTCGCCGCCTGCTGGAGCCGCTCAGGATGCGGTGCTTCGTGTTGGGGATATGGTTCGTGTCGCTCCTCCGACACCGAACGTTCGTTCGCCGCACCTCGCGCTCAATCGGCGAACGTCGGGCACTCCTCGTCGGGGAAGTAGCGCGCGCACTCGTCATCGGTGAACTCACGAGTGAGCAGTGACCGGGCCAGCTCGGTCAACTGGTCGATGTCGGGGGTGAAGCGCCGGATGGCCCCGCCAGCGTCTTCGTAGTACAGGGTGTCGGTGCCGGGGGCGAACGCCAGCGCCGCGCCGTCCTCGAGTTGGACCGGGAGGTCGGCGACCAGCGTTCCGTCCTGGGACCACACCCGCACAGATCCAGCGAAGTCTGCGGTGGCGATCAGCCCGCTGACCGACGTGACGACGTTCATCACGCTGCCCGTGTGGGCTGCCGCCGTCCCCACTTCTGCGTCGGCGGGATCGTCGGCGAGCCGGGCGACGTCGATCACGGCGAGCCGTCCGGTGTCCTTGGTCACAGCCAGGCGGGTGCCGTCGGCTGTGAACGCGGCGGCCATCGGTTTGCCGTCGCTGCTGGGGTACGAACCAAGGAGATCCCCGCTCGGCAGGCCGTAGAACCTGACCGCGTTGTCGTTGTTGAGCACGGCGACGAGCCCGGGGAGGCCACCGGCGGCCGGCGGGCCGAAGACCGCAGACCACATGTCCTCGATGCCGAGATCGAGGACCGTGCGCCCGGTGCGCAGGTCGAGCACGCGGCTGTTGACGGCGGGTCCGGGCAGCACCGCCTGACCGAGCGTCGCATCGCACAGGGCCGACCCGTCGATGAGCGCCCAGCGTCCGGTTCGGTCCAGGGCGCGCACGTTCTCGCACCGTTCGAGCTCCACGTCGGTGCCGGTGTCGAGGTCGATGACCTGGGTGCGGTACTCGTCGTCGAGCCCGGCGGCCACGCGGAGATCGGCCGAGATCTGCGGACCCATGTTGAACGGCACGTAATGGAGCCTGTCGGCGACTTTGACGGCCTCACCGGTCGCCAGGTCGATCCGTTCGACGCTCGCTGAATCATCGGCATCGTCAACGGTGATCGCCGCCGCTGCCGACTCGCCTTCGCCGACGGCGAGGTCCCCGACGCCGCCGGACGCGTGGAAGCCGCCCAACGCGGGTGGACCCTCGGGCGCCAGCTCCCAGATTCGGAGTTGTCCGGCGCTGATCGACGCCAGCCCGGTGCTGTCCGGAGCGAACGACACCTGTCCGACTTGGCTCGGCGATCCGGCGAGGAGCGTCTCGGTGAGGGTCTCGGTGTCGAACAGGTGGACGAGGTTGTCGAAGCTACCCATCGCCAGCCACCTCCCGTCGGGGCTGAACTCGGCCGACTGCGAGCCGGTGACGTCGAAGGCGCCGATCTCCTCGCCGCTGTCGAGGTCGAGGACCACGACTCGCGCTCCTTGCGCCGGCAGCAACGCCAAACGGTGCGCCGTCGGATCGGCGACGACCGAGTAGGCCTCCATGCCGGGCGTCTCGATCGACCTGACCACGTCACCCGTCTGTAGGTCCAAGATGCCGAGTGACCCTTGGTCGTCACCTCCGGCGATCACCACCGTCGTGGTGCCTGGGACGAAGCTGAACCCGGTCCCGGGGCCGAGCGGGATCGGGACAGCCGGTGAGTCGACCGACCAGACGATGATCTCCTGATCTCGTCCGTTGTCAGCCAACCGCACCGCCCCGACCCAGCGTCCGTCCGGGTGATACGAAACCTGCCCGTAAGAGCCGGACGGTCCCGAGAAACCTCGCCCGGCGCGGCCGCTGGGAATCTCGAATCGCCCGATTGCGGATTCACCGGCGGAGCCGGTGTACCCGACGGCCAGCTCGGCGCCACCCGGATCAAAGGCCAGACCCATCCAGCCCGTCGGTCGGTCGGTGTCCACGTCGGCCAGCACCTCGCCGTTCGCCGGATCAATGAGGACGACACCGGACTGCCCTGCTCCTCGGTCGACGGCGACCATCGTGCCGTTGAGGTCGTACTCGACGCTCTCGAACGCCACGCCGTCGACCTTGGTGACGAGCCGCATCGATTGCGTTGCGGCCTGGAGCGCCGATACGGGTTCCGGGAGCGGCTCGCTCGTCTCCTCGCTTGCGGCGAGGGCGAGCATGATCGCCCGCTCCGGGTCATCCGGGATGGCCGCCACGGCGTGACCGGCCAGCTCGCGGGCCCGCGTCGCGCGGGCCTCGCGGTCGGCCGCCGAGCGCTGCACGATTGCGTAGGTGGCCACGAGCGCCGTCACGACCGCGACAGCAGCGAGGGCTTCGATGATCCGCCGCCGGCGCCTGGCGCGAGCGGACCGGTCACGATCGACCCGGGTGCGGCTTGCCGACAGGAACTGCTGCTCGTCCGCGGTGAGCTCGAAGGCCGACTCGGCTGCCCACGATTCGGCCAACTCGAGCCGGCCGCCGGTGAACAGGAAGCTGGCGTCGGATCCGGCGGCGATCCATTCGTGGGCGGCCGATTCGATCCGCCGGCGGCCCAGCAGGTCGTCGCGAGCCTCGTCGATCCAGTTCTTGAAGCGCGGCCAGTCGCTGAGCAGGGCCTCGTGGGCGACCTCGACGGTCGGTGTCCTCGTGGCCGCGTCTCGGTCGAACGTGAGCAGCCGGTGTCGCCCGTACTCGCGCAGCACAATGTCGAGCTCGTCGGTCCCGACCTCGGAACACTCCAGCTCGGTGCGGCGCACGCGGCGGCGGGTGTCGTCGTGCTCCTCGTCCACGCTGACGAGCCGGACGAACACCTCCCGCGCCGCCGACCGCGCCCGGTCGTCGAGCTCGAGGTAGATCGCTTCGGCCCGCCGGCCGATGGCGCCGGCCAAACCGCCCGACTCCTCGTAGGCGGCGAGGGTGATGACGTTAGTTGTCCGCTGAGCGAACAGCTCGGCCATCTGGTGCTGGACGAGCGGCAGCGCGCCGGGAGCTTGTTCCGCGTCGGCCGTGATGCGGTCGACGAGCGCCGGCTCGACCTCGACGCCCACGCCGGCGGCGGGCTGGGCGACCGCCTCGGCCATCTCGTCCGCTGACAACGCGCCGAGCGCGATCGTGCGTCCCTGGATGGCGTCGGCGAACCCGGCGTAGGCGAGCGGCCGGTCGAGGAAGTCGGCCCGTACCGTGACGACGAGCCGTACGACGGCATCGGGTCGGCCGGCCGTGTCGACGAGCATCTGGACGAAGGCCCGGCGGGCGCCGTCGTCGACGGTGTGGGTGAACAGCTCCTCGAACTGGTCGATGACGAAGATGACGGTCGTGCCTCGCGGCACGACGCCCCGAACGACCTCGTCGAGGGTGCGACTGGAGCTGATGAAGGCGTCCACGACGTCCGGCAGAGTGGCGGTGGCGACACGGTCCAGGGCCGTGCGGAGCTGCCCGAACGGATCGGTGCCGGGCGTCATCTCGGTGACGAGCCACGACTCCGAACCGTCAACAGCTCCGTGCCGCAGCGCGGGAACGAGCCCGGCCTTGACCACCGACGACTTGCCGCCGCCCGAGGGTCCGAAGACGACCAGCAGGCGCTCCGTTCGCAGTGCGTCGACGATCTCCGCGACGACCCGGTCTCGACCACGGAAGTCACCGGCGTCGGCCTCCTCGAAGGGCGCCAGGCCCCGGTACGGGTTGCGCGTCGGAACGAACACGCGCCGAGGTCGGACGCGGGACGGCCAGCGCCCCACGCAGCTCGTCGACGAGCTCCTCGACCTCGGCATAGCGGCGACTCGGGTCGGGATCGGTCGCCCGGGCGACAACGGCATCGACGGCGTCGCCGCGCGACGGCACGGCCCCGTCTGGGGGCGGCGGCGACCCGCTGAGCACCTCGTGGACCAGCAGGCCGAGGGAGTAGATGTCCGCCGCGGGCGTCGCCAGAGCGCCGCCGAGCCGCTCGGGGGCGTCGTACGCATGGGTCGCGAAGGAGACGATGCCGGTGCAGATCTCGTCGATGCCCAGATCGGCGACGTAGGGGTTTGCGTCGTCGTCGAACAGGACGTTCTCCGGCCGGAGGCGGCCGTGCACGACGCCGAGCCGATGGGCGACAGAGATGCCGGCGGCCACCTTCTCGATGAGGGACAGTGCCGCCGCCGGGTCCATCCCGCCGGCGGGCATGCGTTGACGGAGGTCGCCGCCGCAGACGAGCCGGCTGACCATGACCGCCCGGCTCGGCTCACGCCAGTAGTCGAGCAGGGGAAGCACGTGAGGGTGGTCGACGCGGGCGATGCGCTGCGATCCGCTCTCGAAGCGGCGCACGAACTGGGGATGGCCGACCATCCACGGTCCGAAGATCCGCACCGCCACTTCCCGTCCGACCGCGGGCTGGTAGGCGCGATGGACCTCGCCGAGCTCGCCCGTGCCGATCAACGCCCGCAGCTCGTAGCCCGGCACCGAACCGGCGGTCACGCCAGGGACCGACGGTGGCAGCCGATCGACGAGGAGATCGGGGAATCCCGACATGAAGCCCTCGCCGGCGAGCTGGTAGACGAGCACGCCACTGTCGAGACCGACGATGTCGAACCGTCCCAATGACGCCGCCGCCCAGCCGGACACTCCCGCGTTGGTCAGCGCGTCGTGGGCCTCGGCCGAAAGCAGGGCCTGACCGGGATGGGCGACGGCCACCAGACGCGCCGCCCGGGCGAGCGGCGGTCCGACCGGCTCGTCGTCGCCCACCTCGAGGTCGCCGAAGTCGACGGCTACCCTCAGGCGCCCGTCGACGAGCGCGCGCGCGGCGCGAACGGCGTCGATCGGCTCACCGAACACCGCATAGCCGGCTGAGCCCCTGGGCGACAACTTGCGCCCGCCTTCTCGGTCCACAGCGGCAGCGAGCTCCAACTCGCGATGGACGAACACGCTCTCGCGCTCCCATGGATCGGACCACCCGGCACCATCGTCGACGTCGGCGACGACGACCGCCCGCCGTTGGACAGCGGGCCCGGTCGAGATCAGCAGGCTGCGATCCTGAACGAGGATCCGGTGCTCGAGGTCCTTCAACTCCGGCGAAGGATCGATGCCGAGACCCTCGGCCAGCACGACCCTGGTACGCCCGAACGCCCGGAGGGCCTCCGTCTGGCGGCCCGATCGGTAGAGGGCGAGCATGTGCATGGCGCGCAGGTTCTCGCGCCACGGGTGCTCCACGGTCAAGGCCTCCAGCTCGGCGATGACCTCGCGATGCCGGCCAGCGTCGAGATCGGCCTCGATGCGCTCCTCGAGAGCGGCGAGACGGATCTCACTGAGCCGGGTCGACTCGCCGTCCAGGACGCCGTGGGCCTCCACATCGGCGTACGGATGTCCCCGCCACATCGCCAACGCCGAGCGCAGCGCGGAGGCGGTGCCGTCGGCATCCGTCATACGCGACGCCGCCGCGTAGGCCTCCTCGAAACCCACGCTGTCGATCTCCGCGCCGGTGCAGGTCAACACGTAGGCGTCGCCGCGGCGCACGATCACGTCGCCGAGCACTTGACGCAGGTTTGACACGTAGGTCTGCAACGTGTTGCGTCCGCCTGGCGCCGCGTCCTCGCCGTAGATCGCCTGCACGAGCACGTCGACGGGCACGGGGCGCCCGGCGGCGGCGACGAGGACGGCGACCACGACCCGCTGCTTGGGGCCACCCAGCGGGAGCAAATCCCCGTCGACGAGGACTTCCAACGGGCCCAGCACCCGGTAGTCCATGGTGCGAACGTACTCCTGGACTTGGCCGCCGACCGGGAAATGCCTCATGCGGCCTCATCGTGAAGGACAAGCGTCAAGAAACGCTCAAATGAGGGTCCCTCTTTCGGCGCGGTTACCGCAGGCACCCAGGCCACCACTCAGCGCAGACATTGGTTCCACGGCGGGCTTTAGCGGTTCTTGCGAGCGGTTGGACCGGAGCTTCCGTGGGGTTCCGGACGCCCTTGCCCAGCTCGGCGCACGGTCGGCCGCATGCAGGGCAGCCAACTTCACGACCGCACCGCAGTCGCCCTCCGGGCGACCCTCGCCATCGCAGCGCTCGCTCTGGGATCACTGCCCGCGGCGACCGCCAACGATGGGATCGTGAGCGGCGGCGGTCGCGCTGAACTCACCGTCGGACTCTCCCGGCCGCATGTACTGGACGGTGCCTTGGCCGACGTCGTCGTCCGTGTCCGCGGTGCGTCGATCTGTTCCGGCACGCCGATCACCGGCACCTCGTACTTGATCACCGCCGCCCACTGCATCCTCGACCGCGACGGCGAGGTCACCACCGTGACCGTCGTACGAGACGGCATCGTGTACACGCCACGGGAAGTGCTCGTCAACCCTCGGTACAAGGACGCGCCGAGCCCGCAGCTGGATGCGGCCGTGCTGGTCATGGACCAGGCGATCCCGGGCCCATCTGCCTCGCTGGGAGGCGCTCTGCCCATCCAGGGCGTCGTCACGCTGGTCGGCTTACAGCCCATCGACACCGATGGGACATTGCTCCGCGGCACGAGCGTCCACCACCGGCCGACTCCGAAGGGCGTCACGGGAGGTGTGGTCGAGATCGAGTCGCTCCCGGTCGGTTGCGTGGGACGCGGGACGTCGGTCGGGGTCGCTCTCAACCAGTTGACGGTTCACTGCGGTCTCGTCCCCGGTGCTTCGGGGGGAGGGCTGTTCACGGAGCGCGATGGCAGGCCTGTTCTTCTCGGGATCGTGTCGACTGTCAGTCTTGACCTGTCGTCGAACGGCCTGACACGGCTCTCCGCAGTCCACGAGTTGTTCGACCATCCTGGCGACTACACGCACGCGCTCCCCGCGGAGCGCTCCTTGGCCCAACGAGCGACGATCACCCACTCGTGACCGCTGGTGTGATGTTCTCGTTCCTCCCGGACGGATCCGGGAGTCGCCTCACCATGTGCGGACCCACCGCAGAAAGGTCCAAGCGCTCTCAAGAAGCCGTCAAGGCCCCGCAACTCCGCGACTCCGGGGGGACCTTGACACTTTCTTGACTCGCCGCGCCCACCATGGCCTTCGATCCGGTATCGAGCCGGGCGCGAAGAGAGGGAGACATGATGCGAGCCCACACGCATATGAACGGGACCCGCATCGTCGTGCTCTTCGCCGCCACCGTGGGCACTCTCGGCGCCTGTGGCGACGACGACGCGAGCGAGACCGCCGCCACGGCCGGGGAAGAGAGCGTTCCGGCGGTGACCAACGAGTCGACCGTCACCGGGTCGACCACCGATGGGCCCGACACGGCCACGGGATCCACCCCGCCCACCGACGCCGAGCCGTGGATCGCCTACACCTTCTACACGTCGACGGGCGAGCCCGAGGGAGTGGCCCTCGTCCATCCCGACGGCAGCGACGACCACCAGATCCTGGCCGAGCTGCCGTACCCTGCGCTCAATCCGGACTGGTCACCTGACGGCACGCGCCTCGCGGTTCAGATCTTCAGCCAAGACAGCGTCTGGATCGCCAACGCCGACGGCTCCGAGTCCGAAGCCGTGGCGCGGTGCACCGCGCCCTGCGTTGTCCTCACCGACCCCGCCTGGTCTCCGTCCGGTGACGAGCTCCTCATCACACGCCTCGAAATGGACCTCGAACGCGGGACGGCACCACCGGATCAATTCACCTCCGCCACCGTCGAAGTCGTCGACGTGCGCACTGGCGAACGGCGCGACGTCCTGCAGTCCGCGTACCCGGAGGAGCTCCGCGACCCGACCTGGTCTCCCGACGGATCGTCCTACGCGGTCACCGTTCGGCGCTACGACGACGAAGGCGAACGGACCGGCTCCGCCATCGCCATCGGTGGGCTCGACGGCTCACCGCTGGAGCTCCTCACCCCCTTCGAGCAATGGGCGACCCAAGCCGACTGGCACCCACAGGACGACATTCTCGTCTACGGGTCCGGCGACGAAGCGTCGAACGTGTTCACGATCCGCGCCGATGGCAGTGACGTCCAGGCGGTCACCGAGTTCGAGCCCGGCGGCACCCGCGCCGAAGGTCCCGTCTGGACTCCTGACGGTGAGCGCATCGTTTTCGCCACCGGCGAGGACCCCGCCGAGGTCGACCAAGGTGCGCCGTACCTCACGATGGCATCGATCAAGCCGGACGGGACGGGGCTGGAACGGATGCCGCTCGCCGGACGCAACGGCTACCACTACACGATGCAACCGACGCCCGGATGACCCTTCACGACCGAAGGCGCGTCCCGTACCGGGCGCCGGGGAGCATCGCCGGGCGGCGTCAGGATGAGTTCGCGGGCGTTCCTTCGGGCGAGGGACGGCGCCATGCGGATTGCCGGCTCTCGTAACCGAGTCGATCGCAGCCGGTTCAGAGCTGTGATCGAAGGTAGGGGGCGCCGACGATCCAACCGCCGAGGTGCGCTGGATGTTCGTCGGTGGTGACGAGCTGGGCGGCTTGTCCTTGGTAGATCGTGCCGGGCCGGATGACCCAGCAGTTCAGTGCGAGTTTGCCGCCGAACTCATGCCGGATGCGGCGGAGGATCTCGGCATCGCGCTGACCGGTGTCGGGGTCGATGGTCGTGACCACGCAGCGCCCCCGCAGGGAGTGGATGCCGATGAGGACGTCGCCGATGGCCAGAGCGCGGCCGGGCCAGGTCGCTTCGGCATCGGCGGGCACCCCGGAGATGAGGAGGTTGGGGCGGAGCCGGCGGACGTCGTGGCCGAACGCATCGACGGCGCCGTCGGTGGCGACGAGGAGGTTGAGCACGTCGAATCGCTCGGGGCCGGTGTAGGCCGCGAGTCGGGAGTCGACGCCGGCGTGGGCCTGGATCATCTGGTTGGCCTCGACCGTGGTCCAGGGGTGACCTGCTACGCGTGGGACACCGTCGGGCCCGGTGTCGGCGGGCACGGTGAGCAGTCCGTGTCGGGTTCGTCCGGTGAGCGGGCCGCGGGCGTTGTGGACGTGGACGATGCGGTCGCCGGCGATGCCGTCGGCGGTGAGCCGGGCGGATCCGAGGGGTTCAGCGCCGAGGGACTTGATCGGGTAGCGCCAGAGCTGTGAAACGTGCACGTCGATCACTTTCCGGTTACTGCAGCGGGAGGATGTCGTGGTGTTCGGCGGACGGGCGGGGCGCAGAGAGGCGTCCCTCGGCGGCGGTGACTTGCACCTTGTGGCGGGCACCGGGTTCGTCGAACGGTGGCGATGTCGTCGACGCTGACGTGGGCGACGTGCTCAGCGAGGTAGGAGTGGGCGGACAGGCAGTAGGAGCAGCTGTTGACCTGAGAGACGGCGAGCGCGATCTGCTCCCGGGTCGCTCCATCGAGCACACCGGAGTTGAGCGCGCCGGAGAGCTCCAGGTAGCCCTTCAGCAGGGCTGGGCTGTTGGCCATCGCCTTGGTCATGTTGGGTGTCACGCCGAAGCGGCGCTGGACGGCGGCGAGCAGGTCGGCGGCGCGGCCGGTGGCCGTGTCGGGGTCGACCAACGAGAGGGGTTCATGGGGTCCTTCCGAAACCCGGCAGACATCTTCTAACGTCTGCAATCGGTTCTTCCGTTAGGACCGTAGCATCACCTTCTCACGGAAGCAAGGCGATGCTACCATTAGAACATGGACCAGGCGTCGAGAGGGACACGTCAGCAGGCGAGATCGTGGGTGCTGCCCGACGAACCGGCAACGGTGCGACTGATGAACACGATCTGGGCCGACCGCGCTGGCGTGCACGATGACCTGCGTACGACCAGCGACCTGGCGGACTGGCTCGTCGCGATCAGCGCCACTGAACGCCCAGTACGGGTCACCAGGGACGACCTCGCCCGTGCACGCCGGCTGCGCGATGCACTGCGCCGGATTGCCGCGCAGTGCACCAACGACACCGCCGCGTCGGCGGTCGAGGACATCGACGTCGCCATCGCCGAGATCAACTCGCTCATCGCCGCCCGCCCACCAACACCCCGGCTGGCGCTCCGGCACGGGCAGCTCATCGCGGACACGGCCACCGTCGGGCCACCCGTGACCACAGCCCTCACCGGTCTCGCCGGCGAGGCCATCGAACTGTTCACACGTGCCGACAGCCCGCAGCTGCGGGCCTGCCGGGCCCCCGGCTGCGTGCTGTACTTCCTCAAGGACCATCCACGCCGCGAATGGTGCTCCACCACCTGCGGCAACCGTGCCCGGGCCGCCCGCCACTACCGCCGCCACCGCCGCGGCGCCCGAGCCGACTCCACTTGAAGCCGGGGCGAGTGTCAGCAGCGGGCCAGTCTCGCAATTCGGTGAACGAGGCTGCGGATCCGCCGCCACCTCCTCCAGAAGCGCGACCCCCGATCCAAGGCAGGCGAGGCCGAAGATAAGCGCCCAGCCACGCCAGAAATGAGCGTTGGTCGGATGTGGGGTGCCACCCCTTAGCCGCATGCTCGGCGTCCATGCGTTCTCGTACTTGGAGTCACCGATCGATGTCGGCGCGCCTGCTCGCAGTCGGCGCCCTCGCAGTGGCGCTTGCATCTTGTAGCGATTCGGGCGGCGACGCCTCGTCGACGCGCCCCAGCTCGACAGGCTCCGGCTCGACAGGCTCCGGCTCCGACGCGCCGGACTCGTTCGACGTCGGCGTCCTGCAGATCGCCGAGGCGGCCGTCCTGGACGACATCGTCGCCGCGTTCCAGGACCGGCTCACCGAGGAGCTGGCGCCCGCGACGGTCGACTTCGACCGGCAGAACGCCCAGGGTGACCAGAGCCTGATCGCCAGCCTCGCGCGGGACTTCGCCGCGTCCGACGCGGACGTCTTCGCCGTGATCGGCACCCCAGCGGTCATCGCGATGGCCCAGCAGATCACCGACCGCCCGATCATCGCGATCGCCATGGGCGACCCGGTCGGCGCTGGCGTGGCCGACAGCCTCGAGGCGCCCGGCGGGAACGTCACCGGCAGCATCGATTACGTCGACCCCGCGCTCATCCTGGAGCGGCTGCTCAAGGCATCGCCCACGCCTCGGCGGCTCGGCACGGTGTACGACCCCTCGAACCAAAACATGCAGGTGTGGGTCGCCGATCTCACCGCGGCGGTCGAGGCCGAGGGTGATCTCGAACTCGTCGAGGCGACCGTTTCCGGACCCGGCGATGTCGCCACCGCGGCGCGCAGCCTCGACGGGCGGGCCGACGCCATCCTCGTCGGGCCGGACGCGACCGTCGTCGGAGGTGTGGAGGCGGTCGGCGCCGCGGCGGCTTCCGCTGGCGTCCCCCTGTATGTCGCCGGTGGTGACGCGTCGATCGACGGGGTTCTGGCCAGTATCGGGCCCGACTACCCGCTCGTGGGCGAGCTGGCCGCCGACGCTGCTTCGACCGTGCTGGAAGGTACGCCACCAGGGGAGGTGCCGTTCGGCGAGCCGACCGGGGTGTTGCTGCAGATCAACCAGGCCACCATGGACGGGCTCGGCGTCACCTTCCCGGCCGACGTCCTGGAAGACGCCACGTTCCAGTGATCGATGGGCTGGTCCTGGACACCCTGGTCACCGGACTGCCGATGGTCCCGGTGTTCCTGGGTCTCTACACGGTCTTCCGGCTCCGCGAAGACCTCGACCTGACCATCGACGGCAGCTTCGCCCTCGGCGGCGCCGTCTGCGCGGTCATGCTCGTCGACGGCGTGCACCCCGTGATCGCGCTGGTGGCGGGAGCGCTGGCCGGTGGCGTGGCCGGGCTGATCACCGCGGCGTTGCACCTGTCGCTGAGGATCCCGGTGCTGCTCGCCGGGCTGGTGATGAGCATCGGGCTGTTCAGCGTGACGCTGCGGGTCATGGGCTCCCCGACGATCGGGCTGCTCCGCGCCGACACCCTGTACTCCTGGGCCACATCCGGGCCCGGGCGGGACCTGGACGTGTGGATCTCGATCATCCTCAGCGGCGTCATCGCGCTGCTCCTGGTCGGCTACGCACTGTTCCTCCGCACCGAGATCGGGCTGGCGCTCCGGGCCAGCGGGGCCAACGCGCGGATGGCCCGCAGTCAGGGCGTCAACGAGAAGGCCGTGCTGGCGCTGGCGCTGTTCCTGGCCAACGCCCTCACCGCCTTCGGCGCCGGGCTGCTGATCCAGACCCAGGGGTTCGCGGACGTGAACATGGGTCTGGGCACCGTCATCGCCGGGGTCGGCGCGGTGCTGCTGGGCGAGCTGTTCCTGCGGCCGACCGGGTCGCGGGTCGCCCGGATCGTGTTGTGTGTGCTCTTCGGCACGCTGGCCTACCGGCTGGTCCTGGTCGGTGCGCTACGTGCCGGGCTACCGGCCGGTGATCTCAAAGGTGTGACGGCGCTGACCCTGATCGCGGCGGTCGCCGCCCAGCGGGCGCTGGGCGAAGTCGTGCGCGGCCGGCGGGCGGCCGGCCCGGTGCCGTCGACTGCCGTGCCTGCAAGTCCCCTCCTGCAGCTGGTCAGAGGGCGGAACGGGGCCGAGTGATGTTGCAGCTCGACGAGGTCAGAATCGTCCACAGCCCAGGCCGGCCGGACGAGGTGCGCGCGCTCGCCGGCGTGACCCTGGAGGTACCCGCCGGTGAGTTCGTCACCGTTGTGGGCTCCAACGGTGCTGGCAAGAGCAGCCTGGTCAACGTGGTCGCGGGAACGTTGCGGCCGACCTCCGGGCGCGTCCTGCTGGGCGGGCGCGACGTGACGAGGATGCCGGACTATCGCCGCGCCGGTCGCGTCGCCCGGGTCTTCGACGATCCGCGGGCGGGGACCGCGCCCGAGCTGAGCATCGAGGACAACCTCGCCTTGGCGGCCAGCCGCGGCAGCCGTCGCCGGCTCCGGTTCGCGCTGTCGTCGTCCCGCCGGGCGCTCTTGCGCGAACGCCTGGCCGTCCTTGGGCTGGGGCTGGAGGACCGCCTGCACGACCAGGTCGGGCTGCTCTCGGCGGGCCAGCGGCAGAGCCTCACGATGGTGATGGCCTCGCTCGTCCGCCCGGACGTCCTGCTGCTGGACGAGCACCTGTCGGCCCTGGACCCGGCGACCGCCGGACGGGTGCTGCGCCTGACCGCCGACCTGGTCGCCGAGATGCGCTGCGTGACGATCATGGTGACCCACAACATGGACTACGCGCTCGCGCTCGGCGAGCGGCTGCTGGTGATGGGCCGGGGCACCGTCGTCCACGACATCCGGAGCGCGATGAAGCGCGCCCTCACCGCCGAGGCGGTGGTGGAGCTGATCACCGGGGCTGGCGGCGACGCCGTCAGCGACCGGACGCAGCGAGGCGACCTCGACCCGGTGGAGACCCAACGAGTGCCGACCCAACGAGTGGAGACCCGATGACCACGGACACCGATCAACAGCCGGCCGGACAGCCCACTGGGGTGGACCCCAGGCCGGACCCCCTCAACATGTGGGGGAGCGAGAAGACCTACGCCACGCTCACCGAGATCGTCGAGGCGGCGCGGACCGCGCTGGACGCCGACGTGCTGGACTTCCTGGACGGTGGCGCCGGCGACGAGGTGACGCTGCGCCGCAACCGCGAGGTCTTCGCCCGCTGGGCCTTCCGGCCCCGGGTGATGAGCGGCCGGCCGGTCCCGTCGACGGCCACCACCTTCCTCGGGATCCCGCTCAGCCTGCCGGTGCTGACCGCGCCGTTCGGCGGCGATCGGCTGTTCCACCCTGACGGGCACGTGGCGGTCGCTCGCGCCAACGCGGCCGAAGGCGTGGCCAGCATCGTCCCCGAGATCGGGTCGTTCGCGCTGGAGGAGGTCGCCGCCGCGGCACCCGCCGCGGCGCGGGTCGCGCAACTGCACCCCATGGGTCCACCCGAGAACTTCGCGGCGATGCTCGGCCGCATCGAGCGGGCTGGCTACCAGGCGGTGTGCGTGACGGTGGATGCTCCGACGATCGGCTGGCGGGATCGCGTCCTGCGCAACCGTTTCAGCCCGGACCCGTCGGTGGCCATGGGCAACTACCCGTCCGACGGTGGCTTCGCCCTCGAGGAGGTGTTCGGCGCGTTCTTCACCCGGGACCAGCCGACCTGGGGCTGGGAGCAGCTGGCCGAGCTGATGGCGGAGACGACCTTGCCGTGGATCGCCAAGGGGATCCTGACCGGCGAGGACGCGGAGGCGGCGGCCGCCGCCGGCGCGAGCGCGGTGCTGGTCTCCAGCCACGGTGGGCGACAGCTCGACGGCGCACCCGCCGCGTTGGAACAGCTCCCGGAGGTGGCCGGCGCCGTCGGCGGACAGCTCCAGATCGGGTTCGACAGCGGGATTCGCCGCGGTTCGGAGGTCGTGACCGCGATCGCGCTGGGTGCCGACGTGGTGGTGCTGGGGCGCCTCGCGGTCTACGGCCTCGTCGCCGGGGGCGAGCAAGGTGTCCGCCGGGTCCTGCAGCTCTTGCGCGAGGAACTCGTCACGGTCCTGCTGCTGCTGGGCCGCGGCGGCATCAGTGAGCTGGACCGCACCGCGCTGCAGCAAGCACGGTGAGGCCTGGTGACGATTGTCACGTCGTCGACGTGGCCTCGAGACATAGGTCACCTGATCCATCGCAGGGTCGGATACGAATGCACGCCCGTGGCGCGCGCGTCCAGCCCGGTCTTCGTCGGCCGCATCGAAGAGATCGCGCGGCTCCGCGCCGCCCTGGAGCAGGCGCGGTCAGGGTCGCCCGCGGGAGTGGTGGTCGCGGGCGAGGCCGGTGTCGGCAAGACCCGACTGATCGGTGAGCTACGTCGCCAGGCCCGCGACATCGGTGTCCTCACGCTGGCCGGCGGTTGCCTGGACGTCGGCGAGGGCGTCGTCCCGTTCGCGCCCATGGTGGAGGCGTTGCGGCCGCTGACCGCCCTGCTCGAGCGGGCGGAGCTGGAACGGGTGGTCGGCGGTGCCCGCGCCGAACTGGCCCGGCTCATGCCCGAGCTGGCGGTCGCCGACGAGCTCGCCGGTGCCTTGCCACCTGGGCGACTGTTCGAGCTGCTGTTGGGCGCGCTGCACCGCCTCGCCGAGACGCGGGCGGTCCTGTTGCTGGTCGAGGACGTGCACTGGGCCGACTGCTCCACCCGCGACATGCTCGGCTTCTTGATCCGCAACCTGCGCGGCGGTGTTGCGGTGGTGCTCACCTACCGCAGCGACGAGCTGCACCGCCGCCATCCGCTGCGCCCGTTCCTCGTCGAGCTGGAGCGCAGCGGCAAAGCCGAGCGGCTGGACGTGGAGCGGCTTGCCCGCGGGGAGATCGTCGAGCTGATCGGCGGGATCCTGGGGGACGCGCCCATGCCCGGCCTGGCCGCCGACATCTGGGCGCGGTCGGAGGGGAACCCGTTCTTCGCCGAGGAGCTGGTGGCCGCCCGGGTCGAGGGTGTCGACCTGCCCGAGACGCTCCGGGATGTGCTGCTGGCGCGAGTGGAGGCCCTGTCGGAAGAGACCCAGCAGGTGCTGCAGGTCGCGGCAGTGGCCGGCCGGCGGGTCGACCACCGGCTGCTGGCCGAGGTCACGGGGCTGCCGCCGGAGCGGCTGGTGGAGAGGTTGCGCGAGGCGGTCAGCCACCACATCCTCACGGTGGAGGGCGACGCGGAGGACGGCGACTACGCGTTCCGGCACGCGCTGATGCAGGAGGCGGTCTACGACGACCTGTTGCCGATGCAGCGCGTGCCCCTGCATGCGGCCTCCGCTCGAGCGCTGGCCGCCCGCGCCGAGCAACCGGAAGGCCGCGCGCCCATCGCGGTGCTCGGACAGCTCGCCTACCACTGGTACGCCGCTCAGGACATGGGCGAGGCGCTGGTGGCGTCGGTGCTGGCCGGGCAGGCCGCCGAGGCCGCCGCCGCGCCAGCGGAGGCGGAGCGGCACTACCAGCGCGCCCTCGCGCTGTGGGCGCAGGAGCCCGAGGCAGCTGCCCGCAGCCCCCTGGATCACACGGCGCTGCTGCGGCAGACCGCGGAGGTGATGTTCCTGATCGGGGACACCGCCGGGGCCGTGAAAGTGATGAGGCGCGCGCTGGCGGAGACCGACCCCACGGTGCATCCGCAGCTCGCCGGTGTCCTGCTGGAACGGCTGGCCCGCTACCACTACATGAACGGGGACGGCGAAGTGGCGATGACCACCGCGGAGCTGGCCGTGGCCACGGTCCCCGCCGCGCCGCCGTCTCCCGAGCGCGCCCGGACGCTCGCGGCGCACGGGCAGGTGCTGATGGTGCAGAGCCGCCTGGCCGCGGCTCGCGCCCGCTGTGAGGAGGCGGTTGCCCTCGCCCGGCTGACCGGCGCCCGTGCCGAGGAGGGTCACGCGCTCAACACCCTGGGGTGCGCGCTCGCCGGTCTCGGGCACTTCCAGGACGGGATCACGCACCTCGAGGAGGCGTACCGCATCGCCAAGGAGCTTCGCGACCCGTACGACCTGCTCCGGGCGCCGTACAACCTCGCCGAGATCCTCCTGGGCGCCGGCCGCCTCGAGGAGGCCGAAGCGATGGCGCGGGAGTGCGCAGAGCTCGCCCGCGAGTTCGGGGTGACGGGCGGCTTGCACTGGCCCGCCAGCAGCGGCGGCGAGTCGCTGGTGTACCTGGGACGGTGGGACGAGGCCGAGCGGATGCTCGACGAGGCGGTCGACACCGATCTCCAGGTGGCAGGCGTCGGGCGTCCGTTCTGGTTGTGCACCCGGGCGCTGCTTCGGCTGTGGCGCGGCGACCTGGCCGCGGCACAGGTCGACCTCACCCGTGCGCTGGACGCCCGCCGGGACACCCGGAACCCTCAGCTCAACTCTCAGGCGCTGTCGACGATGGCGAGCGTGCTCACGTGGCAGGGCCGGCCGGAGGAGGCACGCGCGACCGTGGCCAGCGGGCTCCGAGCTGATGGACGGGGTCGACGACTCGAGTCGGGTGATCTCGCTCTGCCTGTCTGGGCTGGAGGCCGAGGCCGCCATCGCCGAGCGCGCGATGGCAGCGCAGGCCACCGCGGCGGGTGAGGAGGCTGCCGTGGTCGCGGCGAATCTGCTTCGACGCGGCCGCGACGCCGCCACCGCCGAGGGCGTCGCGCCGACGGGGATGGGGCGGGTCATGCTGCTGACCGCCGATGCCCAGTACGCGAGGGCGACCGGCACCAGCGACCACCGCTCCTGGGCCAAGGCCGCCGCGGCCTGGGAAGCCCTCGGCTCCCCCTGGCCGACGGCGTACGCCCACTGGCGACAAGCCGAGGCCCTGCTCGCCGCCGGAGTCTCCCGCGACCAGGCTGCTCCACCGCTACGGCAGGCATGGACGACGGCGCGCGCGCTCGGAGCGCGGCCGCTCATCGCCGAGGTGGAGTCACTCGGCCGCCGCTCCCGCATCGATCTGGCGCCGGGCCCGAGCCCGTCCGAGGGCACGGACGGCAGCGTGCTCGAGGACACGCCCGATGCGGGACTCCGCCGCCTCGGCCTGACCCGGCGCGAGACCGAGGTGCTCGGCCTGGTCGCCGACGGCCGCACCAACCGGCAGATCGCCGAGACGCTGTTCATCAGCGACAAGACCGCCAGCGTCCATGTCTCCAACATCCTCGCCAAGCTCGGCGTGGCCAACCGCGCCGCGGCCGCCGTGGCCGCCCACCGCCTCGGCTTCAACTGAGAGTCGCGAGAGCGGGCCGCGATCGGCCTCGAGGGAAGTCAGGCGACGCCGTGGCTGGCCGACGGTGATGTCAGCTGGGCCGGCAGTCGGCGAGGTCGCCGGCGTTGGGCGAGTTGGGCCTCGAAGAGGCGGACGAACTCACCGTTGCGTGCGACGAGCTCGTCGAGCGTTCCGGCTTCGACGATTCGACCACCCGCCAGCACGACGATCCGCGACGCTCGGTCGAGCGCACTGAGACGGTGGCCGAACAAGAGCGTCGTCTTACCGCGTCGCTGCTCCAGGATCGAGTCCATGACCTTGCGCTCGGTGTGCGAGTCCAGGTTGCAGGTCGCTTCATCGAGCACGAGGATCGGCGCATCGCGTACGACTGCCCGGGCCAGTGCCAACCGTTGTCCCTGCCCGGCCGAGAAGTTGTCGCCACCGAGCGACACCTGGGACTGGATGCCGTGGCGAAGCCGTCGTACGAACTCGTCGGCGTCGGTCACCTCGAGCGATCGCAGCACGACGTCGTCGGTCACCTCCTGCAGCATCGCCACGTTGTCGCGCACGCTGCGTTGCAAGAGGCCGCTGTCCTGGAACACCGCCGCGACTTGCCGCCGCCAATCCGCGTGGGTGACGTCGGCATGGGAGCGACCGTCGATGAGAACGTCACCGCTGTCGGGGTCGTAGAAGCCGCACACGAGGTTCGCGACCGACGTCTTGCCTGAGCCCGTCTCACCGACGAAGGCGACGACCTCTCCGGGTTCGATGCCGAGGGACACGTCCGCGAGGGCGTGGGACCGGCCACTGTGACGAAGCGACGCATGCCGCAGCTCGATGGAGCCGTTCGCTGTCCACTCCATGTCCGGCGTGCCGCGGTCGATCTCGTTCGGACGCTGGAGAACCTCTTCGACTCTGCGCACGGCGTCGAGCGCCAGCGTGAGATTGCTCAGGTGCGACGGGAACTGTTGCGCCGGTCCGAGGAACAGGCTGATCGTCCCGAAGACGACGACGAGGTCGCCGGCGGTCGCACTGCCGGCAATGACGTTGCTCCCCAGCCACCACAGCACCAGCCCTGCGAGCGAGGCGAAGAGTAGCGCCGACAGTGCGGCCGGCACAGCGAGCGCGATGCGTTGCGCGCGCTGGCTCTCGGCGAGCGCGTCGAAGTCGTCGACGAGACCGTCGACGAATCGGTCGGTCGAGCCGGACAGGCGCACCGAGCGCAGCTCGACGAAGGTGTCGACGGTCCTGCTGGTGAACCGCTCCATGGTCATCCACAGGTGATGTTGGGCGTTCGTTGCACGCCGGCGAGTGGCGTGCCAGATCAGCCACGACAGTGGCAGCGATGCGGCGACTGCAACACCGAGCACCACCGAATGGGACAGGATCAGAACGAGCGCGAACGACGCCATCCCGGCATCCGCGCAGAGCGCCACGAGGTTCGGCCCGAGACCTCGAGCGACGTCGGTCGCGTTCATCGTGCGGAGCACGAATCCGGCAGTGCACCGCGTGTCGTACACACTCTGAGGAAGCGTGGCGAAGTGGCGGAGCAGCTTCTCGCCAACGTGGCGTGAGATGCGCCGCTGCACGCCACCCTCGCCGACGACTCGGGCGAGGAGGATCATCGCTTGCACGGCGCCGAGGCCGATCAGCACGAGCGCCAGAACGGCAAGCATCGTCGAGTCACCGCGAGGAAGCACGCGATCGAAGACGCGCCCGAGCACCAGCGGAGACGCGAGGAGGAGCGCGGCCCCGGCCGCCGCGCAGCTGACGGCGAGCACGTGCCATGCCGCAGCACGCGCGACGAGCTGGCGGGCGGCGCGATGCGGCTCGACGCGCGAGCGGCGTGGTCGGAGTGCCGCCGTCGGACGGTATTCGACGACGAAGTGGCTGGACTCCCGTTCGTAGTCGGCGCGGTGCATGAACGTGCGGCCGCGGTTCGGATCCATCACCCACAGCCCACGGCGCGTCCATCGGAGCAGCACGACGAAGTGGCCCGCCCCGGGGTCGAGGTGCACGATCGCCCAACCGTCGATCGCGCGTAGGCCCTCATAGTCGCTCACCGCCGCTCTCGACTCGAGACCGATCGTCCGGCCCCCGTGGAGGAGTCCGACCAGGTGCGTGCCGTTGTTGTCGGTGCGCACGAGATCGCGGGCTTCCTCGACCGACACCTCGTGCCCGGCTGCCCACGCCACGCTCGCGAATGCCGCGGCGCCACAGTCACGCAGCTCGGTGGGGCGCATCCACGGCAGGCGCCGACCTCGTCGCAAGCCTTCGCGTCGCATGCTCATGCCCTGTCCATCAGCAGCTCGGCCAGCCGCTCGTGGATCGGCAGGCCGGTCTCGGCGGCGATCCACCCGAACTGGCCGACCGGGTTCACCTCGAGGAACACGTGCTCACCCTCGGGCGTCACGATGAAGTCGAGACTGCCGAAGCACAGGTTCATGCGACGCATCAGCTCACCGACCTTCCTCTCGACGGTCGCGTCGAGCTGGTGCACGAGATGGGGTGTGTTCGCCAGGTCGTAGCGTCGCCAGTCCTTGTCCGCCACCGTGCTCTCTTGCGACTCGATGCGGCAGGCGAAGATCGTGCCGCCGACGTACACCACGCGCAGTTCGAACGCCTTGTCGACGTACGGCTGGAAGATGCCCGGCGTGGCGACGAGGTTGTCACCCGCCTGCGCGCGCAGCTCGCTCGCCGACACGACTTGGGAATAGAGCTCGGTGATGCGTCCGTCGACTCGTGGCGGGCCGAGATACGGCGTGAACGGCTTGTAGACGATCTGGCCGCCGTGCGCGTCGGCGAAGTCGGCGGCCGCCGTGAGATCGCACAGGTAGCGCGTGACCGGCGTCGCCAACCCGACCCGCTCGGCGACGACGAGCTGGGTGAGCTTGTCCTCCCACATCGCCAAACTCGTCGCCGGGTTCACGCAGAACACGCCGGCGTACTCGAGTGCATGCCAGAGCCCGCGCGACAGCTTCGACCATTGCGCCAGCACGAACTCGCGCGCGTTCACATCGTCGCGGATCGCATCGAGCCGAGCCTCGTGAGGCTTCGGCACGGGCGACCGCCACAGGAGGGCAGCGCTCACGCCGTCGGCCGAGACCGAGCGTGCATCGGGGTACGGAACATCGAGCGTGAAGGGAACACCGATCCGAGCGTGCTCGAGGCTCGTTGCATCGATGGTCAGGACGTCGGCGCCACGGCACGCAAGTACTCGTTCGAGCTCGACGACTGTTGGATCTTCTCGATGCCCGGTCATGATCAGGATCATTCGCCATCGCTTTCTTCGACGAGGGAGGAATTGGCGGGGTAGAACGTGCCGCCGGCGCCCGCCGGCGGCACGTTTCTGCTACGGGTGGATCTAGTCGGAGTCGTCGCACCCGGTCGCCGTGGGGGTCACGACGATTTCTTCACGAGGCTCGGCGATTCGGCATCCGACGACATCGAGGCCTTCGACCTCGCGGTCCTCGAGGTAGCGAAGGCCGAACACGGGGCTCGCCTCCTGCTCAGTCAGCTTGTTCATGATCTTTCCTTCTTGTCGGGGCTCGTCGAGCCCGTGGACAAGGAAGGCGTGACAAGTTGTGACGCACCGTGACGATCGACCTCGCTCAGTGGGAAGTGGGAACCATCGGGTCGTGCCAGCCCGGTCGCGTCGAACATGCATCGGCTGCCGGTCACGACGCGCGCCTCGAGCTCGCGTGCGATCTCGGGGTCGAGCTTGGCGATCGCATGCAACGCTCGCGTGATCGCCTTGCGAACCGCGACCCGTGCCCGCTCTCGATCGTCGACGAACGAGCGCGTCGCTCCGCACAAGCCGGATAGCCGGCTCAACTGCTCGATCAGTTCGTCCATCTCGAGGCGTGCTCGGCTTGCGCGCTCGAGGTCGGCACAGAGGTCGGCATCGTCGATCTCGGCGCGGAGCTCGCCGATTCGCGCCCGGTAGTGGGCCTTGGCCACGTCATCGAGGACCGGTTCGCGTCGAGGTGCCAGGTCGGCGTCGCCGTGGCCGCTCACCAACGCGACCGAGGAGATCGACCTGCCCGGGTTGTTCGCGAGCTCGGCGAGGTAGCGGATCCCGACCGTCGGCCGGAGCACGACGACCCGCTCGCCAACGCTGATCTTGCATGCCTTGGCCGACTGACAGATCTTCACCACGCCGACGTTGCTGCGCCGCGGTAGACGAACCCAGTGGCGAGCGTCCGCGGTTATCTCGCATTCCGAGGCGTGCCGGTCGGCCGTTGCTTGCAGCCGCTCTGCCTTCGCCGAATCACCCGGGTCGTTGCGATGGGTGAGCAGGTCCGCTGCGGTCGCCAGCGACGCCACATAGGCCGGCAGGTTGCCCAGTGCCAGGTTGGCTGCCACTGCCGACTCGAGGTGGTCGATGGCGAGGTCGATGTTTCCGAACGTGAGCGCAGCGATGCCGAGCGGCCGGTGCACCGAGCCGAAGCACGCGATGCCGAGTCCGACGAGTACCGGCAGGTCCGCGAAAGGGACCAAGAGCTCGTAGACCTCCGACGCCGCCTCGGCGTCGGCGAGCGCGTTGGCCGCGTCGCAGACGGCGGCCATCGTGACGAGCCAGACGCTCCCGCGCGGCAACCGGCCCAGGCGACCCGCGCCAAGTCGGGCGAGCGCACAGCGAGCCGTTACCTCGTCACCGGCCGAGGCTGCGACCACCGCCAGGGCGGCGGTCGAGACTCCGCCCAGCTCAGGAACCGTTCCGCTCTGGTCGAGCTCTTCGACGAGCCCGAGCAACTCGCCCACCCTGCCCTGTGCCCATCGGATGGCGATGAGCTGAGCGCCGTACCAGTTCGCCGCGTCGACATCGCCCACGTCAGTCCCAAGACGGAGGCAGCCCTCCGCCATGTGTTCCGCGTCGCCCAGCCGGCCGGCGCGAATCATCAGCATCACGTCCCATGCCGCGACCACGAACGCCAGCGCATCGCACGGCTCGACCTCGAGCGCCCTGCGAAGCTCGCCCAGCGAGCGTCGAGCCCGATCGTCGCCGGCAAGGATCGCGTTGGAGGTCCGCCAGACCAGCCCCATCAAGTGGTCGGTGGGTCGGCCTGTCGCGGTGGCCAGCGCCAGCAGTTCGCCGGCCAGCGCCGCTCGCTCGGCAGCGAAGTGCGGTCCCAGCAGGCAATGGTGGGCGAGTGACACGGCCTCGGCGGCGACGATGGGATCGTCGTGCGCTCGGGCGTTGGCCAGCTCGGCCATGACGATGGAACCGTCTCCCGACTCGAACGCGCGCTCGGCGGCAAGGCGAATCCGCAGGCGTGCGGCAAGCGCCGATGACTCATCGATGTCGGCCAACGCGGCACGCTGCGCCGCCAGCACCCGAGCGCACTCGAACGTCGAGCGATGCTCGTGAACCCACAGCCCGCCCAAGCCGAGCGCGGCTTCCGCGGACCCGATCACATCGTTCGTGTCGTTGGCGGCGCCGTGCTCCGACCAGAACTGCTCACGAGCCTCTCGCAAACGGCCTCGAGCGAGCCAGCCCGCCCCCCGCATCCTGGCGGCTTCGCCCACGATGACATCTCCACTCGTCGATCAGCACGAACGAGCGCGCCGAATCGTGCGAACGTCCGTGCGCGTGCGTCGGACGGGCGCGGCGACGCGCGGCTCGTCCGCCGTCGCTCGATGTGACGGCTCGTTGCAGTTCCAGAGCGACTCGCGACGTACGAGATACGTCGGGGTCGTGACCAGCACGTACCAACTACAATGCGGCTCCACTGACGAACGCTCGCAGCTGGGCGTCGACTGGCGACGGATGGTCCGTCGACCCAACCGAAACAGTCTGCACAGCGTGTCTAGTGGGTATCCGGAGGCGACGACCGCCGACGGGGAGCGAGGAGACGTCCATGCGCATGGGCCCGTTCCGTGTTGCGGTGCTGGGGTCGGTTCTGATTTCCGTCGTCAGTGTCTCGATGGCGGCCGACGGCGAAACTGCCGTCGCCGCCCCCACCTACCGGGTCGAGGACCTGGGCACCCTCCCAGGCGACGTCGCGAGCATCGCGATGGGGATCAACACGTCCGGAGACGTCGTCGGCTGGTCGGTCCGTCCCAATGGCGCCACCCGCGCCTTCCTGTACACCGACGAGGCGGGCATGACCGCGCTCCCCGCTCCCGCCGGCCGACCGTTGACCTGGGCCAGCGCGATCAACGACACCGGCACGGTGGTCGGGACCGCCTCGCCGGGCCTTCCCGACATCGGTCGCGCCGTCCGGTGGCAGTCGGGCGTTCCGCTCGATCTCGGGGCCCTCGGAACCGGACGGTTCAGCGAGGGGCGGGACGTGAACTCGGCCGGCGTGGTCGTCGGCATGTCCTACACCAACGGTGGCAACGCGCTCGGGGTCCACGGCTTCCGATTCGACGACGCATCGGGCCTCGTCGACCTCACTCCGGGCGCGGACACCGCCGACGCGAACGGGATCAACGACGTCGGTCAGGTGACCGGGACGCGCCACCTTCGCGCCTACCGGCTCACCGGGACCACCTTCACAGACCTCGGCGTGCCGCAGGATTTCGCCTTCAGCTTCGGGTCGGCGATCAACGACTCCGGCCAGGTGGCCGGGCACGTGCGGTCGAGCGACGGCAACCGCGAACAGATCTTCCGCTACACCGATGGAGTCGGAATGGTGCTCCTCGGCGGCGTCGGACAGTTCAACCGCGCCTTCGGGATCAACCGCGCCGGTGATGTCGTGGGCGAAGGAAGGGTGCTTTAGTGTCCGAGGTCAGACCGAATTCGTGAGCCAACGGGCTGCTGCGGTGCGCGGCAGGGGGGATGATGGGAAGGCTGGCCGGCAAGGTCGCGTTGATCACGGGGGCGTCCGCAGGTCTCGGACGCGTCGGCGCTGAGCTGTTCGCGCGCGAGGGAGCGCAAGTCGTGATCGCCGACCGCGATGACGGTGACGCGGTCGTCGCGGCGATCCTCGCGGCAGGCGGCGAGGCCTCGTACGTGGCGACCGATGTCAGCGATGAGGGCAGCGTTCGGGCTGCGGTCGAGCACACGGTGGCCGCGTTCGGGGGCCTCCACGTCCTGTACAACAACGCCGGCATCTCGCCCGCCGACGACGACGGACCGGAGAACACGTCCGACACCACCTGGCAGCAGGTGCTCGACGTCAACGTCACGGGCATCGCCCGTTGCTGTCGTTACGGGATCCCGGCGATGCTGACGAGTGGCGGGGGCAGCGTCATCAACGTCGCCTCGTTCGTCGCCCACATGGGAGCGGCGACCCCTCAGATCGCCTACACCGCCTCGAAAGGCGCCGTCGTCGCGATGACCCGCGAGATCGCGACGATGTACGCCCGCCGCGGCATCCGTGCGAACGCGCTCTGCCCCGGACCGGTGATGACGCCCCTCCTCGCCAAGTTCCTGTCCGACGATGCCCGCCGCCACCGTCGACTCGTGCACATTCCGATGGGTCGATTCGGCGAGCCGATCGAGATCGCGCACGGCGCGCTCTTCCTGGCCTCGGACGAGTCGTCGTTCATGACCGGGCAGTCACTGATCATCGACGGTGGCATCACCGCCGCCTACACGACGCCGGAGTGACTGCATGTCGTCCAACACTCACATCTCCGCGGAGCAGCTGACGGCCGACATCCGGGCGGGCACGATCGACACGGTGATCGTCGCGTTCGGCGACCACCAGGGGCGGGTGATCGGCAAGCGTACGGACGGCGAGTTCTTTCTCGACGTCGTTGTCGACGAGGGCACCGAGAACTGTGACTACCTGATCGCGTGTGATCTCGACGACGTCCCGATCCCGGGTTTCAGGTGGGCCAGCTACGAACAGGGCTACGGCGACATGCGCGGCGTGGTCGACCCGTCGACGATCCGGTACCTGCCGTGGCTCGAGTCGACCGCGCTCGTGCTCGTCGATCTCGTCGACATCGACACAGGGGCGGCGGTCGCGGTGTCGCCCCGGCGCATCCTGCAGCGACAGGTGGAGGCGGCAGGGGAGCTCGGGTACACCGCGATGATCGGCAGTGAGGTCGAGTTCTTCGTGTTCCGGGAGCCGTACGACGTCGCCAACGCCAATGCCTACCGCAACCTGACGCCGAACTCTCCGTGGCTGGAGGACTACAACATCCTCCAGACGACGAAGGAGGAGGACCTGCTCGGGCGCATCCGTCGTGGGCTGCGCGGGGCCGGCTTCCCGGTCGAGTTCTCCAAGGGCGAGGCGGGGCGGGGCCAGCACGAGCTCAACCTGACGTTCCAGCCGGCGTTGGAGATGGCCGACACGCACCTGGTTTTCAAGAACTCGGTCAAGGAGATCGCGGCGCAGGTCGGGCGGTCGGTGACGTTCATGGCCAAGCCGCACTTCGACGACGGCGGCAACAGCTGCCACATCCACTCGAGCCTGTGGGTCGATTCGCGCAGTGTGATGGCCGGCGACGGCGACCACCACATGAGCGATGAGTTCCGCTGGTACCTCGGCGGCCTGACCGCGACGGCACGCCAGTTCTCCTTGCTGTTCGCCCCGAACGTCAACAGCTACAAGCGGTTCCAGCCGGGCAGCTGGGCGCCGACCGGCGTCGGATGGGACACCGACAACCGAACCCTGGGGTTCCGGGTGGTCGGCCATCGGCAGGGGATGCGCGTGGAGTCGCGCATCCCCGGCGCCGACGTCAACGCCTACCACACGTTCGCGGCGACGATCGCCGGCGGGCTGCACGGCATCAGAAATCGGATCGAGCCGCCGCCGCCATATCACGGCAACGGTTACACCGCTGACGACCTACCACGCATTCCATCGACATACATCGAGGCGATCGAGCTGTGGCGGGGGAGTGAGCTGGCCCGGCAGTGCTTCGGCGACGATGTCCATCACCACGTGCTCAATCACGCCGAGTTCGAGTGGCGGGCGTTCAACGCGACCGTGACCGACTGGGAGCGGCACCGCTACTTCGAGCGCATCTGACCTGGCCGCCAATAGTCCGCTCCTGCGAGCGGTGAAGGCCGGGAACACGCTCAGGATCAGCGTCACGGAGAGCCGTTCATGTCGGAAGCGACTGGCGCTCGATGTCGGCGATGGCTGCACCTGGAGCCGCCGGCCTCAGCCACCAGCCACCGCCGGAAGGTCTTGACCGGGAGATGGGTTTCGGTGTCGCTGTCGAGAGGCCACCCGACGATCCGAATCTTCGTCTCGTTGCAGGAGTCCGATCATCGTGTCACCGATGGACACGCATGCTGACAGCTTGGAAGCGGAGATGCTGTACCACCCCGGCTGGATCTTCTGGATGGTGGTGCGCCGCACGGCATTTCTCACATCGCCCGGAGCCTGTACGCGTACGACGAAGTTCGAAGCGATGTGCCGAGCCTGGTCGAGGCCCCCGAAATACCGTCCTGCTTCGTGGAGGGCGAGACCGGCGCGGGTGAGACCGTCGAGGTCGCGAGCGGGCGTGGATCGATACAGGAAGGGCTCGTAGACGGGGGGAACGTCCGCGAAGCGGCCCACGTTGACGTGGTGAACGCCATGCTCGCCGTGGTAGAGCACGTGGTTGCCGGTGGTTCCGAGGACGTCGAACGTCATGAACGGTCCGTACACGATCATCGCGCTGAGTCCGGCGTAGCTCCCAGGAAGCTCAACCGTCATCATCTCGCACAGGCTGAAGTAGTAGTGCTGTTGCCGGGAGGGGTCTCGTAGCAGGTTCGGGCTGCCATAGACCGCTGAGATCACGTAGTCGTAGGTGTCGAGCATGGATCGTGTGGCGGTGGCGAATATCACCCGTACGCCGCAGTCCTGCAGCCTCTGCCGGCAAAGCTCACGCAGAGATCCCGGGTCCAGGGACTTCTCCCGGGAGAGCAGCGAGAGCAGGACATGATCGGTGAAGACACCCGCGGGCCGCTTCGGTTCGAGCGGCAGGTCGCAGCGGGCGCAGAAGTCGAGATACTCCGCCGGCGAGATCGCGCTGCGGTCGGCAACTCCGTAGTAGTTGGTGCTGGGCACGATGCATTGGCCGTAGACCTCCTCGAACTGCTGGTGGTAGTTCCGCAGGGTGGTGGCGGTCTGGGCACTGAGGGCGTACTGGTAGCCGTGGTGAAGCCGATTGCTGGTGCCCGCCGACGTCTCCAACAGAATGTCGTGGCGTCGCTCGTAGACATCTACGTCGAAACCCAACGCCTCCCGGATTCGCCAGGCGACGGTGCAGCCGATGACTCCTGCTCCGATCACCGCCACGCGGGGTGGTCGCCGGAGCCTCGCCACCGTGGCAGACACTCGTGCGCTCGCGGCCGATGCCGCGACAGCGAGGCCGCCGGGCCGTTCTGCGCCCATCGGGGGATGCCCCATCGCGAGGGCGGTGACCGCCATGGATCAGCTCGGCAGTCGGGTCCAGGTGTTGGTGCGCAGATTGAACGACCAGACTTCGTCCGTGAACGTGGCTTCGTCGCGGCCGAATGCGACGACGAGGCGGTCGCGGACATGGTCGTAGACGCCGGTGGCCGAGCGGCGCGGGGTCGGCGCCTCCGTTGGTGTGTCGTCCGTTGCGAGCTGGTGCCAGGTCGCGTCATCGCTGCCGAGGTCGAGCGACCAGACGTCGCGATGGTGGGTGCCGGCGGTCGTCGTCAGGCCCATGGCCACGAGCAGCTGCGTGCCCTTTCGGCTGATCCGCACGGCGCCCGCCGGGCTGCGACGGGGAGCTGGCTGGGGTCCGGTCACGGCCAGCTGGGTCCATCTCGGCGTGCCGTCGAGCGAGAGTGCCCACGTGTCGTGCAGGGTGGTTCCGCCGCTGGCGTCGGGCCCGGTTTGGCCGCCGAACACGACGAGCCGCCGGCGCACCGGGTCGAACCCGGAGGCGGCGCTCCAGCGGGCCACCGGTCGTGGTCCCTCGACGACGAGCTCGTGCCATGTCGGGTGGCCGCTGAGGTCCAGGGCCCAGACGTCATTGGTGGAGGTGCCGGTACCGGTTGACCCACCGAACACGATGAACCGGTCTCCGTCCGGGTCGTAGACGGCGTGGCTGCCCCAGCGGGCGGTCGGCCCGGCGCCGCAGGACGCGATGCCCGTGGGGGCGCACAGCTGCGACCACCGTGGCCGTCCCGGCCGCGAGAGGTCGGCGGTCCAGACGTCTGCCAACGTCGTGTCGCCGTTGAGCCCGCCGAACAGCACGAGCCGATGCCCGACCCGGTCCAATGCGAAGGCCGCGCCCTCGCGGGCGATGGGCACGGCCTCGGGTCGTATTGGCGTGACGAGCTGCCATCGGCCGCGGCTGCCGAGGGACCGCTGCCATGTGTCGGCGAGGTGGGTGCCTGCCGTAACGGTTCCCGGGACGGTGCCGGCTCCGAATCCCCCGAACGTGGTGAGCACGCCGCGGTCGAGCACCACCGTGGCCTGGTCCCGTGCGGTCAACCCGGTGGTCGGTGACAGCGAGTGCCAAGACGCCGGATGATCGGCCATCGGCAGTGTCGAGCGCGACGGTGTCCTTGTAGGCGCTGCCGGCTGATCCGCCGCCGAACACGATCAGGCGCCCACCGAACGGGTCGATGCCGGCGACGGCGAAGTACCGGGCCTGCGGGGTCTCGCTCGCCGGATCGACGAGTGTCCATCGTGGCGCGGTGTCGAGGTCGGTCAGCAGCCACGCCTCGCGTCGGTAGGTGTTGGTCGCCGACTCCCATCCACCGTAGAGCACGAGGCGGGTGGAGTCGGCGGCCAGCGAGGCACCGGACCGAGCCGACGGACAGCCATCAGCGCATGCGGGGATGACTCGTGTCCATGTGTCGTCGGCGAGGTCGAGGCGCCACAAGTCGCCAAGGTCACTGCCCGGTCTCGTCCCGCCGAACAGCCACACCGCGGCACCACCGGAATCCATGACCATCGAGTGCCCACCACGCGACACCGGGCCACTCGACGCGAGCCGGGTCCAGGTCAGCGTGGCGAGGTCCAGCGACCACATGTCGTCGAAGTACGTGCCGTTGGTCCCGCCGAAGACAAGGACACGCCGACGAGCGTGATCTACCACGATCTGACTGGCTCGCCGAGCTGCCGGACCGATGCCGCACGACGTTGCGTCGCACAGCACGCGCCACGTCCCCGACGACGGATCGAAGGTCCGTAGCCCGCTGTCATGGGTGACGCCGTTCCAGCCACCAAAGACGACGAGTACGCGCTCGGTGGAATCCCAGGCCGCCGCGCAGCTGCGCACCGGCGGTGGCCCGCCCGGTGCGCCTGCGGGCGCCGCCAGGTGCCACTCGGGCCGTGCGCCCGGCTCCATGTCCAGCGTCCACAGGTCCGCATGGTGGGTGATGCCGTCGTCGGCGCGCCCGCCGTACGCGTACAGCGAGCCCGAAGCCGGATCGACGGCGCCGCAGGCGGCGAAGCGCCGATCGGGCCAGCCCAAGAGCGGCGACGACGGCGCTCCGTCGGCTGGGCCGACCGCCACCACCGCCGCGACGATCAGCAGCAGGAGCAGCAAACGGCGCAGGGACGCGAAGCGCAGACGCATGACCCCAGACAAACCAGGTTCGATCGCCTAAGTCCTGAAGATCTCTAGGTGATGGCGTGGAGAAGCCCGTTCCGTCGTCCGACAGTCGCAGGGGGAGCGAAGCCGGTCAGCCGGCGGGCTTGACGTTCTGGTTGACGTGGAAGACGTTGTCCGGGTCCCAGGTCCGCTTCAGCGCGACGAGCCGCTCCCAGTTCGCCGTTGGGTCGATCTGCATGCGCTTGTTTTCAGGTGTCGTAGTCATGATGGGCGATCGTGACGCGTGTCCGGCGGGACGAGCAGTGCAAGGTTTGAACCTCTCTCGCCTCTGCAAATGGGCGTCGAGCGGCGCGTGTTCAGGAGGAAGCAGAGGCGTGGAGCGGCTGCAGGCCGCGTTCAGGGTCCCGGTGCCAAGTGGGAAGGCCTCGCGCCAGCGCCGACGAGCCGCGCATCTCGATCGCTCCGGAACGGAGGGCGTGGCCCCACTCGATCTCGCCCAGATGCCAGCGGGCGAACGCCACCGGATCGTGGACAACGACGACCAGATCTTCCTCGCCGCCGGGGTAGGTCTCGCAGATCTCGGCGTCGCCCCGTTCGATGAGCAGCCAGCCGCGGCTGCCTGGTCCCGACAGTGTGGGGTAGTCGAAGCGGACGAGCTTTCGGCGCTGAGGGAGCCGATCACGGTCGAGGGAGAACGTCGCCCACATCCACAGCACGACGCCGGGATGGGCCTGTTCGGGTGTCAGGTCGGCCCACCTCGAGCCCCAGTGCTGGAGCGCGGCCATGACCTCGGACAGCTCGCGCCCTGCTTCGGTCGGCTCGTAGATCGAGCCTGGGCCGTCGGGCTTGGGGCGAATGTCGAGCACCCCGGCGCGCTCGAGGTCTCGTAATCGCTTCGAGAGCAGGCCACGAGACAGGCCCGGGGCGCAGTCGGCAATCTCGTTGAAGGTCCGGCATCCCAGGATGACGACGTTGCGCAGGATGATGATCGACCAGCGCTCGGCGAGGAGCTCGGAGGCTCGAGCGATGGGGCAGTACTGCCCGTAGCTGCGCACCAGCCCAGCCTGACACCAGTAGACGCGTCGCACGAGTTCAGTTGTTGAACTTGTCGAGATCACCGGCTCGGCATCGGAGCCCACGCTCCGCGGCCGCGCAGGGCGTGAGCCATCGTCGTCCGACCGGTACGCCGCACCGTCACGGCTACCTGCACGTGGATCGATGAGTCTCGGTCGCGAGAGTCGTCTCAATCACACCGGTTCTCCAGCGGAACCCCCGAGACGCAGACAGCGGAGGACACACCATGACGACCACGCCCGGCAACGCGAGCAGCAACCTCCCCGGCAAGCCGCCCGTCGTCGACCTGGCCTCCTGGCAGGCGGCGCGCGAGGAGCTGCTGACCCGCGAGAAGGCGCACACCCGTGAGGGCGACGCGATCGCCGCGGCCCGGCGGCGGCTCCCGATGGTCGAGGTCGACGGCACGGTCGAGGTCACCGGCGCGGACGGGCCGGTCCCGTTCCTCGACCTGTTCCAGGGTCGCGACGAGCTCGTGGTCTACCACTCCATGTGGTACGACGGCGCGCCACACCAGGGACAGTGCGAGGGCTGCACCTTCAACGTCTGGCACATGAAGGACGCCGTCTACCTCAACGCCCGCGGTGTCTCACTCGCCATCCTGACCTCGGGCGCGTGGCACGAAGTGGCTTCCTACGTCGAGTTCATGGGCTACCCCCAGCCCTGGTACTCGGTACGGGGCGTGGAAGCGCGTCTCGCCACGGAAGAGGGGCACATCCTCTGCTACCTGCGCGACGGCGAGCGCGTGTTCCTCACCTACTCCACGACGGGCCGGGGCAACGAACCCGCCGACGGCTCCCTCGGCCTGCTCGACATGACGCCCTACGGCCGCCGCGAGGCGTGGGAGGACAACCCCGAGGGCTGGCCCGAGGCCCCTGATGCCGGCTCGCCGGTCGGTGGGCACGGCGCGCCGATCTGCTGGTACTGGCGCTCGGACGCCGACGGCGTCGCCACGTGGGGTCCGACCAGCCGGCCCGTGCCGCAATGGACCCGCCCCGGCGCGACGCCCGTGGAGACCCTCGGCCGTCAGAGCGACCCCCACTGACGCTGGCCTCCGTCGGTCCGGCCTTCGTCATTGGGCTCGAGCCAGGCGTCCACGCTCGCGGCACGACATCCCACGCAGCAGACGCCATGTGTACGCTCCGACCCGGGAACCCTCGGGCGGGTCCACACGTCGACACCGTGGCACAAGGTGACTCCCATCGCCAGTGCACTCGGCACCCGCGCCGGGATCGAAACCAGAGGAGACGACGTGACCGCCGAGATGTCCACCCAAACGCTCCAAGACGTCCTGGACTCCGTCCCCAACCTCGTCGACCACTTGTACCGCAACCGCAAGGGGTCGGTCCTGAAGGACGCCGTGCTGCGCCAGCCCACGGAGTTCGTCGCTCCGGAGTTCACCAGTTGGCGTGACGAGCAACTGGCGTGGCGCGAGGGGATCGCGTTCTACGACCAGTCGTTCCACATGACCACGACCTACCTGCGCGGCCCGGACGCCCAGCGGCTCCTGTCCAGCCTGGCGGTGAACAGCCTCGAGACCTTCGGTGTCGGTCGTTCCCGACACTTCGTCTGCTGCAGCCCCGACGGCTACCACATCGGCGACGGCGTCCTCTACTCCATCGCCCCCGAGGAGATGGTGCTGGTGGGTCGGGCGGCCGGCCACAACTGGGTGCGGTACACCGCCGAGACCGGCGGGTGGGACGTGTCCATCGAGGCCGACGAGATCTTCTCCCACAATCCGGCGGGCCGGCGCACGGTGTATCGCTATCAGGTGGAGGGACCGCACGCGTTGGAGCTCGCGGATCGGGTCACCGGTGCTCCCTTGCCCGAGGCGCCGTGGTCACACATCTTCCCGGTCACCATCGCCGGCCATCAGGTCTGGGCCATGCGGCACACGATGGCCGGCAACCCGGGGTGCGAGTTCTTCGGGCCGTGGGACGAGGGTCCGGCGGTCAAGGAGGCGATCTTGGACGCCGGATCGGCACTCGACCTGCGCCGCGTCGGGTCGCTCGCCTACTTCACCAACGCGCTGGAGCTGGGCTGGATCCCACGGCCCATGCCGGCCATCTTCACCGGCGACGAGCTGCGACCCTTCCGGGAGTGGCTCCCGGCGACCAGCAGCGAGGCAACCTGGGGGCTCGGCGGCAGCTACTACACACCCGAGGTCCAGGATTACTACTTCACGCCGTGGGAGCTCGGGTACGGCAATGTGGTCAAGTTCGACCACGACTTCGTGGGGCGAGAAGCGCTCGAACGGACGGCAGGCGACGATCATCGGCAAAAGGTGACGCTGGTGTGGGACCCCGCCGACGTTGCTGGAGTTGTCGAGTCGTACATGCGGCCCGAGGAGACTCCCGCGCTCTACATCGAGTTCCCGCGGGCCACGTACGCGACATGGCAGTACGACGCCGTCCACGACGCCCAGGGACGAACGATCGGCGTCTCGACCTACACCGGCTTCAGCTGGAACGAGCGGGCGATGCTCTCACTCGCCGTCGTCGAGCCTGAGTACGCCCAGCCAGGGACGCGCGTCTCGGTCCTCTGGGGCGAACCAGAGGGTGGAGCCAAGAGCCATCCCTGGCTGGAGCCGCACCGCCAGGTGGAGATCGGCGCCACCGTCGAGGTGGCACCGATCGGGAAGTAGCGACTGCATTCGGCCGCAGTCGCTGGTCGCTCACGCCAGCGACGTTGCTGAGCGCAGCTGCGGTCGGATCCCGCAGCAGATGGACCTCCACGGCGGCGAGGTTGAGGTCGAACAACATTGGTCGCTCGATCGTCAGTTCTCGGTCCTCACCTGGTCCGTCCGGGGTCACGCGCTCGACACCGTGGTGTCGAGCGCGTGCGTCGGAGCGCTGCGCACCCGTGTCGGACGGTGGGTGAGCTGGCTGACGCGGCGCAAGATCCGTCCGGCGCGTGACGGCTGGCCGGCGCGGCGGGCTTGTCGCACGAGCCGCGCCGCCTCGGCCTCCTCGTGAAGCTGGCGGATGTGGTCCCTGACCAGTTGCTCCTGGATGTAGTACATGGATCTGCCTCCCTCGAGAACAGCGCCCCGTGGCGGGTGGGTTGGTGTCGCGGAGATCGCCCACATCAAGCGCGGATCGCGGCGAGTGGCGGTAGTTGCGGCGCCGGCTCACTTTTCTCACCCCGGCAGTAAGGGTGATGTGACGTGCCGGTTAGGTCGAATCGCGCGCCGCGTCGAGGGCCAGCGTGACGGCGTCGTCGAGTGGGAGTGTTTGGCCGGTGCGCCACGCGGCGTCGGGTGTGGCGTCGCCGGTGGTGAGCACCCGGATGGCGTCGTTGACGGCTGGGCGGTCGCGAGGTGGGATCGGGAACCCCATCGCGGTCCGCCACTGCGTGGCCGCCGCGAGCAGAGTCGCCGCGCGGCTATTGCCTCCCTGACCGAGCGCATCGATGGCTACGGCTTCGAGTTCCTCGACGGTCGCCCGGTTGTCACCGAGGAGTTGGCGGAGGCGGAGGGCCTCCAGATGCAGCGCCTCGGCCCGCCGGCTGTCGCCGCGTGCCGCGTCGAGAGCGGCTCTCGCACGCAACAGCGCGGCACGGGCGGCGACGGCACGCTGGGGGTCGCCCGCCGCGTCGGCCTCGGGTTCGTCGAGCCAACGAGCAGCGGTGTCGAGGTCACCGCCGGCCAGGGCGACGCTGGCCAAGCCGGCCAACGCAACGCCGGCACCGGTCGGTTCCTCCAGCTGACGAGCCGTGGACAGGGCATCGGCGAACCGGCGGGCGGCATCGCGGTCGTCGCCACTCATGAACAGGGTTTCGCCGAGACCCAACTGGGCGAGCAGCGTGCCTTGACCGAACCGGATCGTCGTGGAGCGTTGGAGGCACTCCTCGAGCAACGTCGTGGCCTCGGCGAACTGGCACTCCCAGGTGGCGAGCACGCCGAGCCGAAACAGCACCCAGGACATCCCCCAGGTGTCGCCCTCCTGGCGCCGCACGGCGAGGCTCTCCTCGTAGCTGTCGCGGGCCGCAGAGGTTGAGCCCTGGAGGGCCAGCACGTTGCCGAGATTGTTGAGCGCGCAGGCGTAACACCAGCGGTCGCCGGCGGACCGGGCGCCTTCGACAGCAGCTCGGTGACGTTGCTCCGCCTCGACCTGTCGGGCGAGTCCGCTCGCGCCCAACCCCAGCAGCATGTCGGCGCGGGCCTCCCACTGTCGGCTGTCGATGCGGCGGGCGAGCGCGCGTGCCTCGTCGGCGACATCCACGGCCCGGTCATAGTCGCCGGCGAAGCACGCCAGGTGTCCCAGCGCCCACAACGCCTTCACGCGCAGCGGGTCGGGCTGCGGATATCGCGCGAGGGCGTCCTCGAGCCACCCGCGACCCTCGGTGAGACGGCCGCGCACCAGCCAGAACTGAGACAACGCGGCGGCCAGGCGAACGTCGCCACCATCTGGCCCCTCGCGGCCTGAGGCGAGGGCGACGAGGAGATTGTCGTGGTCTGCCTCGAGCAGGTCGAGCCAACGGGCCTGGTCGGCACCGGTGAGTTCCTCGGCGGCCCGTTCGGCCAGCGCTTGATACCAGGCGAGGTGGGCGGCGCGGACCGCGGTGTCCTCCCCGGCTTGGACGAGACGCTCAGCAGCGTACTGGCGGGTGACTTCGAGAAGCCGGAATCGGCCCGGGCCTGGCTCGGTCTCCAGCAACGACTTGTCCACCAGGCCCGCGAGCAGGTCGAGAACGTCGAGGCTTTCGATGCCGCCGCCGGCGCACACCTGCCTGGCGGCGTCGAGGCTGAAACCGCCGGCGAATACCGACAAGCGGCGCAGCAACGTGCGTTCGTGTTCGGAGAGCAGGTTGTCGCTCCACCTGATCATCGCCTGGAGGGTCGGCTGGCGCGCCGACACCGAACGGGAGCTCCCCGAGAGCAGGCCGAGATCATCGTCGAGCGTCGTTGCGATGTCGGCCACGGCGAGCACGTTGACCCGTGCGGCGGCCAACTCGATGGCGAACGGGATTCCGTCGACTCGCCGGCAGATCGACGCGATCGCGCCCAGTTCGCCGTCGCCGAGCGTGAGGTCGGGACGTCGCAGCAGTGCCCGGTCGGTGAACAGACGCACGGACGCGCATTGGCGGACCGTCGTCGGAGCCGCCGCCGGTTGCGGCAGCTCGAGGGGTCCCAGTCGGAAGGTTTGCTCAGCGGCGAGGCCGAGGACTTCACGGCTCGTCGCCAGGATCCGCAGCCGCTGGCAGCGGCGCAAGAGAACCTCGGCCAGCTCGCAACAGGCGTCGACGACGTGCTCGCAGTTGTCGAGCACAATCAGCGCGGTCCGATACTCGAGGTGATCGACGAGCCGTTGCACCGCGGACCGCACCCTGCGGCGCGCCGCCGCCGCGTAGGTGCCGGAGCCGCCCTCGAGCAGTCCGAGGTCGGACGCCACCGCGCTCGCCACCACCTCATCGTTGGGGGCCCCGGACAGGTCGGCCAGCCACACCCCGTCCGGGAACGACACGAGCACCTCGGCGGCGACCTGCAGCGCCAGCCTCGTCTTGCCGGCCCCACCGGTCCCCGTGATCGTGCACAACCGGTTGGCGTCGAGCAGGTCGACCAGCTGGGCGACCTCGTCTCGGCGTCCGATGAACCGAGTCAGCTGTACCGGAAGGTTGTGCGAACGGTTGTCCAGCGACCGGAGCGGCGGAAAGTCAGCGGCCAAGGAGGGATGTTTGAGTTGGTAGAGCCGGTGTGGTCGAGACAGGTCGGTGAGTCGATGGACGCCGAGATCGAGCAGCTCCGCCCCCGCGGCGAGGCTGGCCACGGCGAGCGGCCGGGCTTCCTCGGACACGAGTACCTGACCGCCGTGCCCAGCCCGGCACACCGCCTGCGCGGTGCCCGTCGAAATGGGGAGGGTGACGCCGTGTGGTCCCGCCGCCCGCTCGACGTGGATCCCCACCCGCACCCGCACCGGCGGCAGTCCGGGTGGTACCACCTCGAAGGCTTGCTGGGCGGCCACGGCGGCACCGACAGCCTCGCCGGGACCGGGCAACGCGACGACCGCCGTGTCCTCGACGCTGCTCAGCAGCGTCCCGCCGAAGTCGGTACAGGTCTCTGCCAGCACTCGGCGGTAGCGGTCCATCGCCGACCGATAACGCTCGGGTGACCGCTGCAGCAACCGGGTCGAGCCCTCCACATCGGTGCACAGCAGCCACAACACCTTGGACGCGAGCTCCCCGCTTCGGTCTGCGTCGAACACGAACCGATCGGCCTCCCGACCGACAAGACCGAACAGTCGCCCGCCCGTCGCGTTGCCAGGCGGCGGAAGCTCTGCGTCGAGGTCGAACAGCACTGCATCGGCGGGAAGGCGGCCAGCGAGCAGCTCGGCGGTGGCCTGCGACACGACCGTTCTCCCCGCCGGGACACCGACCAGGAGACGTCGCACCAGATGGACCGCCCGGCCGTGGTAGTCACCGTCCCGCAACTCGACCTCACCGCTGTGCACCGCCGCCCTGACGCACAGCGCGAGGCTCTCCGGCCACCGTTCCACCGCCACCCGCTGATGCATCACCAGCGCCGCCAGCGCCGCCGTCGAGACCTCGGTGAACACCGCCAACCAAGCGTCACCACCTCCGGACCCGACGAGCCGCCCACCATGGTGATCGACGATCTCCGCGACCAGGTCGTCGAGGCGGTCCACGGCGGCCGCCATCGCATCGCTGTGCGCGTCCCACAGCACGGTGGCGTCGGCCACGTCAATCGACATGAACGTGACCACCCCGCTGGGCAGCGACTCGAACCGACCAGCGCGCACTCGCTCGGCCAGCTCACCGGCCGACCGAGGCCGCCGGTCCGGGTCGGTCGCCAACCCCCGCCGAAGCGCGCGCGCCAGCGGACCCACCTCCGCCGGATCGATCCCCTCCCAGGGCGGACGGGTGCCATCCGGCGGGCGGCCCGTCAACAGCGCCACCGCTGTTGCCGCCAACCCGTACACATCGGCCGCCCGGGTCAGCCGGCCCTCGGCGGCCACCTCCGGGGCGATGTAGCCCCGGGTTCCCGCCCGCCGCCGCTCCCGTCCCGCCGACGCGATCCCGAAGTCGACCAGCGTGATCCTTCCCGTCTCCGACCGGATCACGTTCGCCGGCTTCACGTCGCCGTGGAACACCGGTGGATCATGGCCGTGAAGGTGATCGAGCCCGGCCGCAACCTGCGACACGCAGTCCACCACCACCGATCGGGGCAGGCCCGGCTCGCCTTGCTCGGCGAGGACCCGGCCGAGGTCTGTCCCCTCCACCCAGTCCATCACCACCACGTACCGAGCGTCGGCGAAGAAGTCGTCCCGCACCGTCGGCAGGCCGGGATGCGGTGCCAAGCCGAGCAGCACCCGAGCCTCCGCCAACAGCGACTCCCGCTGTACCGCCTCGCCGCAGTGGTACACCTTCAACGCCACCGCCCGACCATGTCGGCGATCGATCGCCCGCAACACCGACGCGTGAGCGCCCCGACTGACCGTCGCCACCACCTCATACCGGTCGGCCAGCACCTCGCCGGTCACCACTGCCCACCGTCGCGTAGATCGTGCATCGACACCGCGCCGCGCTGCAGCGCCTCGTTCGCCAGCTGCACCCGCCGCGGTCCGGCGACATCGTCAACGACGCCGAACTTCTCGTACAGCCTGCCCAGATGCTGCTTCACCGCCGCCTCGCTGACCACCAACACCTCAGCGATCTCGCGCACCGACGCCGGCTGCGTGAACACGTTGGCCGACAACAACGGCCGACACAGCTCCACCAGCACGACCCGCTCCCGCGGCGTCAATGCCGGGGGCGCCCCCAACGCCTCCGTCGTCGACGCGTCCCTCGACACCTCATCGCGAAACACCAGCCGCGTCCGTCCAACCGTGATCTCATCGCCGTCACGAAGCACCCGCTCACCGAACAGGCGCTCGCCGTTCACGAACGTTCCGTTGCGCGACCCCAGATCTCGCACACACCACGTCGCGCCGGCTGGTTCCAACAGGGCGTGCATGCCCGACACCGCGGCGTCGGTCGTGATCGACAAGTCGGCGTCAGCGCGTTTGCCGATGCAGTACCTCTCCCCGCCCAACACCGCCAGGTCGTGACCGCCCGGCGCCCACACCTCGAGTGCCGCCATCGTTCTCCCTCGACCTCGTCCCGTCGATCACAAAGGTCGCGAACCCCCACCCAGCTCATCGACCCCGACAGCCCGTCTGCCGAACGTCTCTGGCCGGGCGCCACGACGATACTCTCGTCGGCGCAGTGGGGACATCGACTCGCTGTGAGTCGGTCAGGTCAGCCGGCGACGGGCATGGACGAAGGGTCGGCTCAATGGGGTCGGTCAGGTCATGTTCGCTCGAACGCCAACGGCAGGCGCCAAGGGCCGGTGATGGCCGTTGCGGTGCGCCATTCGACGTCGCCGTCGAGGTGCAGATGTCGGAGGCGGACGGGAAGGATGCGCAACGCTTCCTCCATCTCGGCTCGCGCGAGGTTCGCGCCCAAGCAGTAGTGCGGCCCGCCGCCGAAGCTCAGGTGGGGAGCGCGGGGCGCGGTGATGTCGAAGTTGAGCGGTTCGTCGAACACCATGTCATCACGGTTCGCGGACGCGAGAGAGAGGAATACAACGGTGCTCGGTGGGATCACCCAACCGTCGACTTCGACCTCGGCCGCCGTGATACGGGGAACGCCGATGACGGCACCGTGGAGACGCATCACCTCGTCGACGGCTTGGCCGGCAAGCTCGGGTTGCTCGGCGAGGAGTGACCACTGATCGGGAAAGCGTGTGAATGTGAACAGCCCGTGGCCAAGCTGGTTGCACGTGGTGTCGTATCCAGCGAAGAGGAGACCCGCGATCATCGCCCGCAGTTCTCGGCCACTCAAGCGGTCGCCGTGTTCACCAATCTCGACGAGTTCGGACACGAGATCGTCGCGCGGCGCGGCCCGGCGGTCCTTCACCAGCTGATCGACGTATGAGCCGAGCGCTTCGGCGGCGTGCGCGATCTCGTCGACGTGGCCGCCGATGTCGAGGGACAACGCGTGGGTGAGCGACTTGCCCCACTCGGCGAAGCATCGGTGGTCTTGGCGCGGAACGCCGAGCACCTCACACATCACCTGGATCGGATACTGATCGGCGAACTCCGCGATGAACTCGCACCGTCCTGGGGCGAAGTTGTCGATCAGCGTGTGGGTCAGCGTCCGCATCGTCGAACGATGCTTGTCGGCAGCCCGAGGAGTGAACGACCGGGCGACGAGTCGCCGCAGCCGTGCATGTTCGGGCCCGTCCATCGCCAGGATCGTGTCGCGCAGCATGCCAACTGACGCCTCGGATCCGGCCTGAGCGTGCAGCAGGAACGGCACGGCGCTGACGAGGCGCTGATCGCCGAGCAGCCGATGCACCGCGTCCCTGCGCAGCACCGACGCACCGAGCGGCGTGCGAACGACGGACGTCTTCGAGCGAAGCTCGGTGAACGCCGCTTCGAGCTGGGCTTGCACCACCGGGTCGAACGGGTTCAGGAACGGCGCCGAGTCGAGCGGGCGCCGCTCCGCGTGAGCGGAGAGCGAGCCGGACATAGAATGAGATAATGACATTATTGCGATAGCGCGACTATGTCAACGGATACGATGCCGGCCATGGCGCAGCGACGCTCGCGTGCCGAGCGCAAGGCGGCGACCCGTGAGTTGCTCGTCGAAGCCGCATTCCGCTGCTTCGAGGCCAAGGGCTTCGCCGCGACGACGCTCGATCAGATCGCGGACGAGGCGGGAGTCACGACCGGCGCCGTGTACTCGAACTTCGTGAACAAGGAAGCCCTCTTCCTCGAACTACTCGCACGTATGGATCCCCAGGCCGTCGACGTCTCGATGCTCGGTGACACCACCTCCAGCCTCGCCGACCGCTTCCGGCGCTTCGGTGAGGTGAACGCGCACGACGTCGACCTGCCGGCCACGACCATGGCGACGTGGTACGAGGTACGTGCCTTCGCGCTGCGCAACCCGCGTGCACGCGACGCCGCGCACGACGTCGTGCTCCAACACCTGGGCGACTGGGGTCAGCGGGTCGACGAACTGGCCCCGTCGAGTGGGATGCAACCTCTCCTGCCCGGACTTGTGATTGCGCTCATCTCGCAGGCCCTCCTCGACGGACTACGCGGGATGCGGGCGTTCCTGCCCGAGGAGGTCACTGCTCAGGTGTACGGCCAGGCGACGCAGTTGCTCACACACCTCTTTCAGGAGTCCGACGCGAGTGCCCGACAATGACGGCTCCGACTCGAAGGTGCTGGCGCAGATCGTCGTTTGAGACGCTCCGCGCCCGGTTGACGCCCTGTCGGTGACGGCGCTGCGGCTGCCGTCGGGCGCCACCCGGACGACTCGGCGGGGGAACTCCTTCGGACGGTAGTGCGGTCCTTGGCGAGACGCTCGGTCCAAGGCGTCGGTGGCGGGTCGGTGCGCGTACGGTCGCGGTGGATGAGCGACAAGCCGAGCTATCTCGGGCTGCTGAACGCCATCTCGGTGGCCGAGTCCGACGCCGGTCAGTACTTGGCTGCGTGGGCCGCGGTGACATCGAGCGCCGACGTGAGAGCGGTGATCAACACCGTCGCCCTGCGGGAGTGCGAGCACGGTCTGGCGTTCGCCAAACGCATCGATGAGCTCGGCTACTCCGTGATCCCCAAGCACGATCCCCAGCTCGCCGGGCGCATGGTGATCGCGGCCTCCACGTCGTTGTCGGACAAGGAGAAGTTCGAGGCGCTTCGTCTCGGTCAGGCGCCGCAGAACGGTGTTCGAGACATCTTCGACAGCTTCTTCGAGAACAAGGATCTCGACCCCGTCACCGGCGCGCTCCTCGGTCGCTACGTCGCGGAGGAGCGCGACAGCGCCCGCAAACTCGCCGAGTGCTACGCAGTCCTCTGCGCCGACGCCGAGCGGACGACGAAGGCCGCGGTCAGCGGCGCCAAGGCGGGAGCCAAGCGCACGGCCAGGCCGAATGCCAAGCCACAGCGGGGCCGAGCCTCCCGCTGATCGAGGACTGACCAGCGAAGCGGCTCAGCTCACGAGTTCGTAGAGCCGCCACGCGTGGTCGAACCCTTTGAGGACGTGCTCACCGCGAGCCTCGAAGTTGTCCGCTCCGCCGAGCAGCAGTTCTCGGACCGTGAATGAGGCGAAGATGCCGGACGTCGCCAGAGTCCGAGAATCTCACGTCAGGCGACATGACCGGTGTCGGAGGGCCGGATAGTTCCAGGTCGCCGGATCACTGCCGGCAGTACTGTGCGGCCGCGTGCCCACGTACCCGGACGAACCTCGTGTCCCGGTCCGCTGGCCGTTCGTCGGGAGGTCCGCGGAGCTCGACGTCGTTGCTCGGGCATTGAGGGATCGGTCCTGCCACGGGGTTTGTGTCTTCGGTGGCGCAGGCGTGGGCAAGACGAGGTTGGCCGAAGAGTGCCTCGGAGCCGCCCAGCTGGCCGGACACGCCGTGGGTCGGGCAACGGCGACATTCTCGGCACGCCAGGTACCGCTGGGGGCGTTCGCTCACCTACTGGCCCACGGCCCTGCGGAGAGCGGCCGCGATGTCGTGGCCCGGTTCGCGTCGGTCGTCGCCTCCGTGCGCGAGCGGGCCGGCAACGCGTCGGTTCGTGTTGTTCGTCGACGATCTGCCGCTCTTGGACGAGACGTCGGCGGTGCTGGTCCAGAGCCTGCTCGATGCCGGGGACACCTTCCTGTTGACCACGGCGAGGTCGGAGCAGGTGGCGGGCGGCGGTCTGCCCGAGGTGGCTCGTGGTGACCGCATCCGCCGCATCGATCTCGAGCGCCTCGACCGCGGCGACTTCGAGGCCATGCTGGTTGGCGCTCTCGGCGGTGAGATCGTGCCAGCGACGCTGTCCGCGCTGTGGTCGGTGTCCCTTGGGAACGCGTTGTTCGCTCGGGAGATCGTCCTGGCCGCGCAAGCCCAGGGCGCGCTGCGCGTCCGTCATGGCGTCTGGCGGGTCCAGGGACGGGTGCCGGTCGTCGGGCGATTGGCCGACGTGATCGCGGTGCGGCTCGGGCAACTCGATGCCGCCGAACGTCCCGTGGCGGAGCTGCTGGCGGTGGCCGCGCCGGTGGAGATCGCCGAGCTGGAGGACCGCTTCGGGTCGATCACGATCGAGGCGCTCGAACGGGATGGGGTGCTACGCGTCGTTGTGGACGGGCTTCAACCCCGCGCCGAACTGGCCCACCCCTTGTACGGCGAGCTGCTGAGGGACGAGATGGCGTCGATGACCCGGCGACGGGTCCTCGCCGATCATCTGGATTGGCTGGAGGCGGTCGACGGGAAAGGCGATCGAGACCCGGTCCGACTGGCCATCTGGAAGTTGGAAGTGGGCCGGTCGGCCGACGTGGAGCTGCTCCTGGCTGTCGCCCGAACCGCCCGCTATGCGCACGACTATCGAAGCGTCGAGCGACTGACCCGCGCGGCGCTGGCGCAGCAGCCGTCGACGACCGCTCGGCTGATGTTGGGCCAGGCACTCGCCGACCTCGGCCGATTCGAGGAGGCGGAGGTGGTGCTCGCCGAAGCGCAACGAGAAGCGACCGATGACACGGAGCTCTTTCACGCCTTGAGCTCGAGGCTGCGGAACTTCGTGTGGGGCCTGCTGCGGCCGAACGACGCGGAGCGGCTGGTCCGAGCGGCCCTCGAGGAGGCGACAGATGACATGCGCGACCTGTTGCGCGCCGCCTTGGCCTGGGTGCTCGTGTTCTCTGATCGGCCGACCGCCGCGCTCGCTGTCCTCGATGAGGCTCGGCGCGGTCGAGGTGCAACCGCGGTGGTGAGCTGCGAACCATCGCGGAAACATGTGCGTTGATCGCCAACGGCCAGGCGGAACGGGCCGCGACGGTCGCTCGAGGAGGCCGTGACCTGCGCATCGCAACGAGTGCGGATGTCGAACGTCCGGGCACCCACCTCGCCACCGAGGTGTTCGCGTTGCTCGAGTGTGGCCGGTTGGCTGAGGCGTTCGAGATCGGCGAGGCCGGCTACGAGGTGGCCCGTCAGCAGCGTCACCCGATCGGCCAGATCCTGTTCACGATGAACCTGGGTCGTGCGGCGCTGGTCGCGGGTGCGCCGCGCCGGGCCAAAGCGGTGGCTGGCGGAGTGCGATGCGCTCTGCGCCAAGTTCGGCTTCGATGGGCCTCGCCGCATCGTGCTGTCCGGGTTGGCGACGGCGAACAGCTGGCTCGGGGAGGTGGACCTCGCCCGGCGGGCGGCCGAGGAAGCGGCCGGCCTGTCGCCGTTCGGCTTCATGTCAGCGGAGCAGGACCGGGGCGCGGGCATGGGCGGCGGTCGCGGCGAACGAGCCGGAAGCCGGCCGCGCGATCCTGTCGGCCGCTGTGGCCCAGGCGGCTCGGGTCGGGGATCGCAGCTGTGAGGCGCTGCTGCTGCACGATCTCGTCCGGCTGGGCCGCGCCGGCGAGGTCGCCGACCGACTCAGCGAGTTGGCCGGCCTCGGCGACACGCGCCTGGTCGAGGCGTACGCCGCCCACGCCCGGGCCGCGGCCGGCGAGGATCCTGTCGGGCTGGTCGAGGCATCGGACGGCGTTGGAGGCGATCGGGGCCGCGCTGGCGGCGGCCGAAGCCGCCACGGCCGCGGCGCAGGCCTGGTTGACGGCTGGAGAGCCGCGCCGAGCGGCGGGAGCGCAGGCCCGGGCGGCGACGCTGCTGCTGCGGTGTGAGGGCGCCCGTACCCCTGGCCTGGTGACGACGGCGGTGTCGGTGGCGCTCACCGATCGCGAACGCGAGATCGTCGAGCTCGCAGCTGCGGGTGCGTCGAGCAACGCGATCGCAAGCCAGATGTTCCTGTCGGTCCGGACCGTCAACAACCATCTGCAGCGGGCGTACATCAAGCTCGGCGTGACCAGCCGGAGCGAGCTCCGCGCCGTGCTGGCCCACGACGGCGCCCGACCACCCATCTGAGGCCTGCGGCGTCGAGCACTGGTCGCCCTGAGCAATCGGCGCGCGCGTGCCGATCAGGGCATCACGTTTGAGCAGTCGCTGCTCACGACTCCTTGACCCTGATCGCTTCAGAGTGTGGTGTGCGGCGGCGAGCTCCTCGCTGCCATCGATCGAAGGAACCCCCCATGTCCATCGCATCCGAGGATCTCCCCACCATGGCGACGGCCTCGCTCGGCCCGCAGACCGACCGGCTGGAGGGTTCGGTGGCGCTCGTCACCGGTGCCGGCCGCGGCATCGGCCGAATCGTCGCCGAGGCCTTCGCCGCGGCGGGCGCCGCCGTCGGGCTGGTCGCCCGCACCGGCGACGAACTGGCCCGAACGGCGGAGCGCATCGAAGCCGCCGGCGGGAACGGCGGTCGCGACCGTCGCCGACGTCACCGAGCCCGCGGGTTTGACCGCCGCGGTCGGCGACCTTCGGCGGCTGCTGGGCCCGATCGACATCCTCGTCAACAACGCCGGTGTCCTCGGGCCGGTCGGCCCGCTCTGGGAGCTCGACGTCGACGAGTGGTGGACGACGATGGAAGTCAACGTGCGCGGCATCGTGTTGTGCTCGCAGCTCGTCCTTCCGGAGATGGTGGCGGCCGGTCGCGGTCGGATCATCAACATCAGCAGCCAGGCCGGGGCCTACCGCTGGCCGCTCGCGTCGGGGTACTCGGTTTCCAAGGCCGCGGTCATCAAGCTGACCGAGAACCTCGCGCTCGAGACGACGCGTCACGGCGTCGGCGTGTTCAGCGTGCACCCAGGTCTGCTCCCGATCGGGATGTCCGAGACCGTCGCCGCGACCGCACCGAGGAGCCGGTACGAGGCCCATATCCGCACCTGGGCGCTCAACGAGCTCGCCGAGGGCCGAGGAGCGGACCCGGAGCGTGCGGTCGAGCTGATCCTGCGGCTCGCGGCCGGTGACGGCGACAGCCTCTCGGGCCGGCACCTCTCCGTTCACGACGACCTCGACGCCGTGCTGGCCCGGCTGCCCGAAGTCCGCGCCCGCGACCTCTACGTCATGCGCCCCGATCGCCTGCCGGCCATCGCCAACGTCGGCTGACCGATCCACCACACCCACATCCCGAGGAGACCCGTTCCATGCCCCGCAACGCCCCCCACAGCACCCGATCCGCAGGTACGCCTGCCTATTACCTGGGCCGCTCGGCCACCGTCTGGCAGACAGCCCTCCGGAGCCGGACGTGCCCGCGTACTCGCTCCCGACCACTCGTCGACCGCACGACCGGCCGCGTCGGCGTCACCGGCCGTCCGTGGGAACGGTCATGAACGTCCCGTTCAACGTCCTCGACTTCCTCGACCGCGCCGAGCAGGTCTACAGCGACCGCATCGGGATCGTCGACGAACCCGACCAGCCCGCCGACAGCTGGGGACGGCTGACGTGGCGGCAGGTTGCCGAACGCGCCAGGGCTATGGCCGCCGGCCTCGACGCGCTCGGCGTCGGGCGCGGCGAACGGGTGGCGATCGTGTCGCAGAACAGCGCCCGTCTTCTCGTCGCGCTGTTCGCCGTCTCCGGCTACGGCAGGATCGTCGTGCCGATCAACTTCCGCCTCAACGCGGACGAGATCCGCTACATCGTCGATCAATCCGGCGCTTCCGTGCTTCTCATCGACCCGGAGCTCGACACGGCGCTCGCCGGCGTCACTGCGCCGCACCGGCTGGTGCTCGGCGCCGAGTCAGACGCCGTGCTGATGAAGTTCGACCGCGAACCGGAGCCGTGGGCCGATGCGAGCGAGGACGCGGTGGCGTCGATCAACTACACGAGTGGCACGACGGCTCGCCCGAAGGGCGTCGAGCTGACGCACCGCAACCTCTACCTCAACGCGCTCACGTTCGGTTGGCACGCCGGCGTGAACGACCGGGACGTCTACCTGTGGGCCGTTCCGATGTTCCACTGCAACGGCTGGGGCATGGTCTACGCGATCACTGGGATGGGCGGACGCCACGTGATCATGCGCAAGGTCGACGGGCCCGAGATCCTCCGCCGCGTCGAACGCGAGGGTGTCACGTTCATGGGCGGCGCACCGGCGGTGGTCAGCACCATCCTGGCCGCGGCGGCCGAGGATCCTGCTCCGACGCCCGGGGCGGGAGCGCTCCGCATCGTCGTAGGTGGAGCGCCGCCTCCGACAGCCGTGATCGAACGGGTCGAGACCGAGCTCGGCTGGGAGTTCATCCAGATCTACGGGCTCACCGAGACCTCACCGCTACTGACGCTCAACCGGCGTCGCGCCGAGTGGGACGATCTCAGCCCGGCGGAACGAGCGCGTCACCTCGGTAGGGCCGGGCCGCCGGCGATCGGTGTCCGGGTCCGCATCGACGGGACTGGTGAGGTGCTCGCTCGAGGAAACGTCGTGTTCCGCGGCTACTGGGACCAGTTCGAAGAGACTGCCGCGGTGGTGGCCGACGGCTGGTTCCGAACCGGCGACGGCGGTCGTCTCGACAACCACGGCTACCTCACGATCTCGGACCGCAAGAAGGACGTCATCATCACGGGTGGCGAGAACGTGTCCTCGATCGAGGTCGAGGATTGCCTGTGTCAACATCCGGCGGTCGCCGAGGCGGCAGTCATCGGCGTACCCGACGCCAAGTGGGGCGAGACCGTAAAGGCGGTCGTCGTCCTGCACCCCAGTGCTCAGGCCAGCGAGCGCGAGCTCGTCGAACACTGTCGTTCCCGCCTCGCCCACTACAAGTGCCCGACCTCGGTTCAGTTCGACCGCGCCCTCTCCCGCACCGCGACCGGCAAGATCCAGAAGTTCAAGCTGCGCGCGCCCTACTGGCGGGGCCGAGCCCGCCTCGTGAACTGACCCGAGGGGTGGTCAAGGACGCTTTGGTCACGAAATTGGCTGAAGGCTCAACCAGAATCGTGACGAGAGCGAGGCTCAGCCACGCCCGGCCGGGGTCTGTCGTCAGCTGAATGCCACCGTGACGCAGCCGAACGGTCCGAAGTCGGCCACGCATGAGTCACCCGCTCCGGCCTCGAAGACATCCGTGGCGACACCCGTCGTGACGAGGTCGCCACGACGCAGTTGTGAGCCGAACCGGGGCAACTCGTCGGCCAGCCAGGCCATCACGTTGAGCGGATGACCGAGCACCGCCGCGCCCGAGCCGGTCGTGATCAGCTCTCCGTCACGGGTGACCGACACGGCTGATGCGGCGAGGTCGTCGCCGCGCCAGTCCGTGACTGGGTCGCCACGCAGCCACCAACCGTGGATCGCGTTGTCGGCGGCGATGCGCAATGCGCCGACCGCCCACGACTCGAAGCGGTAGTCGACGATCTCGATGCCCGGGATCAGCGCGTCGAGGTGCTCGGCGATCGTTGCGGGCGTGTGGCCACCGGCGACCGGTTGGACATCAACGCTGACGCGGAAGGCGAACTCGGCCTCGATGACGCGATGAGTGAATCGGTCGGCCGCCAGCGTCGTGCCGCTCGGCGAGGTGGTCTGTGACATCAGCCGACCGAACACCGGTCGATCGATCTGCAGGGCTGCCTGCGCGATCTCGCTGGTGCACGCGACCTTGTAGCCGATGCATCCGCCACCCGCCTGCGCCGTCAGGGCATCGACGACACGGTGCTGGATCGCGTACGCGTCGGCGAGCGTCTGGGGCCGCAGGCGCAGCGGCAGATCAGACACCACCCGACGGCTCGCCCGCATGTCGAGCAGCTCCGTCGCAGCATCGCCGACCACCTCGTCGTCCATGGTGGACAGCCTGCCAATTGGCGACGGCCAATGACGACCGCTGTTTCCACCTCGTCACGGTCCTCGATGTCGGCACGAGGGATCTAACGGGGCGAGATTGATCTGTCGCGCCACAACGGGCTGACCCACGCCGAGATCGCTCCGGGCACCGCCGATGTCGATCGCCGTAGCCGGCCGGGTTGCTCCTGGTCGTGTCCTGCTGGTGAGACGGCGGTGTCCGGGGTGGGCAGCGTGCGCACTGCTCCGTCGGCGCTCCGGTCCAGGCGCCGGGCCGGACCTGCGAGCACGGCAATGATGATCGTGAGGCTGAGGCCGAGACGGATGGCGCCGGCGATGCCATCGGGCATCGCGGTGAGTCTGGTGGCGAGCAGCACCGCGGGGCAGACGGTCCACATCGGCCAACTCCGTCGGCACCAGGTCAGGTCCCATGCGACGGCTCCGACCACGAGTCCGGTGAGGTGGTAGGAGTGGACGGCGGGATCGAGCAGGATGCGAGTGGCCATCGCCACGAAGATCACGCCCTGCCAACGCCCCCGGGCGACGGCGGCGGTGGCAACGGCCAGGATGGCCACGAACTGCACGGGTCGAAGCCAACTCGGGGCCGCGGCGGCGTCGAGTCCGAGTAGATGCAGCGCTGAGCGCCGGGCAACGCTCAGTCGATAGTCGCCCAGCGCCTCGATCGTTCCTGGTGCTGCCACCAGAAACGGGAGCCACACCACCGAACCCAGCACGCCGGCAAGGACGAACGCTTGGGTCCGATGCCGCCGCAGCACCAGCACGATCGGGAGGAACGCCACCGCCCAGGGCTTGGCGCCGATCGCCAGGCCGAGCAGGCTGGCCACACCCCACGGCCGGTCGCTCCGGGCCATCGCCAGCGCCCCGACGCCCGCACTCAGCGCGATCGCGTCGTCGACGTGAACGGTGCGGACGGCCACCAGGTACCAGGCCGGGACCAGGATCAACCCGGCGAGCAGCGACAGTCGCCGGATCCTCGGGACGTCAGCCGGAGGGAACTCGCGGCGGGCCAGACCTTCCAGCGTCCACAGCACGACCGGTGCCAGCGCCGCCGTGAGCACCCTGGCCAACATCATCGCCTGCCCACCACCGACGAGCCGGATGACGGCCGTGGCAACCACCGCCACCGGGCCGAACTGGAACTCGGGGTGGGACTCGTAGAGGTGGAGCCCGCCGGGGCCGTCCTCTGGGCCTCCATCCCCGACGAGCAGTCGCGCCGCCAGCTCGAACCAGTGCCACGAGATCGCGCGCTGCAGCGGCACCCAGCACACGAACACCACGACCGCCCACACCACGATCACCCAGCGGGCGAGCCGATCGTCCTGCCCGAACACCCCCCCAGACGCGACGGGCGCGTGCCGGCCGTCGTCCCGTGACAGTCCGCCCGAGGGCGCCTCGCGGCGGCTCATCGCCCGCCACCGCTGCGGGCACTGCGGCATGCCAACTCCCGAAGAGGGCGAGATGTCGAATGCGCAATCGGGACCGTACTACTCGAACCCCTCGACCACCGGGCCGAGCGCGTCACCCTCAGTCCAGGGCGAGCTTGGCGGCGCGTCGTCCCGGAGAACCCTGAGCAGATTTCTCCTCGAGGCGGTCCACGTCCAGATGCCAACCGGTGGTTCGTTTGATGACGTCGGCAACCAGCTGGAGTTGTTCGTCGGCTCCCTCGATCAGCACCAGTACGCGCTCGTCGTGGCGCCAGGCGACGAGGTCTGCCTGCAACCACGACAGTGGTGGCGGCATCACCATGCCAGTGGGTTCGATCGCCACCTGATACCCCTCACGGACGTACCGTTCGGCGATCCCTCGCACATGTTCCGACTTGCTGATCATGGATTACGAACGGCGCCTCGCGACGAAGCCGGATGATTGACGGCGACCCTAGGCTCGCCCGATGAGCGCACAGTGAGGCGCCGATGAGAGCCGAGGGGTACGGCCACGCCGTCCACGTGCACACCCGGCGCGACGTCGAAGCAGTCCACCGACCTGCGCGTGCTCGCTGGCTACGTTCCCGGAGTGGCATCCGCAGAGGTTCCGTACGGCGAACTCATCAACACGACGATGCGGGTGGTGACCTGGAACGTCTGGGGTCGTTTCGGGCCCTGGGAGCAACGGGCCAGTGGCATCCGGAAGGTTCTCCAGGATCTGTCGCCGGACGTCGTCTTACTCCAGGAGAGCTGGGTCGACGCGACCGGTCAGCAGCAGTGCGCCCAGCTTGCCGAAGCGCTCCAAATGCACCACTGCTGCAGCGACGCCGAGATGCTGTTCGACACCTGGGGCCCGGCGAACAGCGTGCTGTCGCAGTGGCCGATCACGGACCACCGTGTCATCAACCTTCCGGCCCTCGACCCGGCGGGATGGGGTGGGCTCGCCGAGCGGGCCATCGTCGACGGGCCCAGGGGCCCGCTCCTCGTCTATTGCGTCGCGCTGGACTGGCCGCCGTCAGCGAGCCTGGCTCGCCAGCACGCACTACGCCACCTCGCTCGCGAGATCGTCACGGACACGGCCGAGATCAGGGCACCGCTCATCGTCGGCGGTGACTTCAACGCCGCGCCGAGCAGCGACGAGCTGCGGATGCTGACGGGCGAGCGTGAACCGGCGCACCCCGGCTTCGTGCTGTTCGACACGTGGGATCTGGCCGGCCCCAGCGACGGCGCAACCTGGAGCCGCAAGAACCCGTGGACGGTGCCGGCACTGCTTCCGGATCGACGCATCGACTATCTGCTCACCGGTTGGCCGCGCCGGGGCGGTGTGGGTAGCGCCGTCGCGACCGGCCTCGCCGGCACGGATCCACTGGACAACGTGGTCCCGTCCGACCACTACGCCGTCTGGGCCGATCTGCGCTACTGAACCTCCTCCTCGCAACGCGCAACTCGCCGCCGCGGCCGGTGTGGAAGGGTGCCGGCATGCCGGAGGAGTTCGAGGGTGACCTTGCCGGGGCGGTGTTCTGGGGTGCCGATCTGCGTGGTTCCCGGTTCCGCGATGTGAATCTCCGCGACGTGAGGATCTCACACGCGTGGCTTGCCGACGTGGAGATCGATGCGTTCATCGACGGGGTCGTGATCAACGGCGTCGACGTGACGGCGTTCGTGAACGACCACGACCGCTGGTACCCGTTGCGCACGGTGCTGGGCGTGTCGGACCCCGAGAGCATGCGGGCAGGTTGGGCGCTGTTGCGGGAGGCGTGGGAGGCGATGATCGTGCGGGCTCGACGACTCCCCGACGAGGACTTGCAGGTGTCGGTCGACGGTGAGTGGTCGTTTGTGCAGACGCTGCGTCACCTGGTGATGGCGATGGACAAGTGGTTCACCGCGCCGATCCTCGGTGGTCGGTTCCATCCGTTCGGGCTGCCCAACACCGGCTCGATCGAGTTTCCGTGGCCGGGTCTCGACCGTGACGCGGCGCCGACGCTGGATGACGTGCTCGCCGTCCGGTCAGAGCAGGTGGCCCGGCTCGACGGCTACCTCGGCGGGGTCACCGCCGACGACCTGACTCGAACCGTCGACGTGCTCGAGAACGGTCCCCACCACGTGCGTGACTGCATCACCACCGTGTTCGAAGAGGAGTTCTGGCACCACCGGTACGCCGACCGAGACCTCGCCGCGCTCGAGCCGTGAACACGGCCGGGAGGCTTCTGGGCGCGGACAGTCCCGGGATCCGGCACGGACCGCGCCCAGATCGCCCGATGAGACGCTCCGCGCCCAGTTGCACGTCGTGACGGGCGGGCAGAACCTGCCTGACGCGGTACCAGTTCAGCCCGGGCGAGGGGTGGCTCGTACGGTGGCGCTCCAGGGCCCGACGCCGACGGCGTTCTTGGCCGCCACCCGGAACCGGTACCTGGTGCGGTTGGTCAAGCCGGTGATCACGATGCGGCGTGTGGTCGAGACGCGGTCGCGGACCGTGGTCCACGGCTTACGGCCCGCCGAACGTTGGATCACGTAATCGGTGACGGGCTCGCCGTTGCTCGGTGGAGCGTTCCACCTCAACGTGACCCGGCGGGAGGCGGCCGTGGCCCGCACGCCGCCGGGGGAAGCCGGCTTCCACACCGGTGTCGCCTGGCTCGCCGGCGTCCACGGGCCCCTTCCGATCCTGTTGACAGCGGCGATCCGGAACCGGTACGTCGTGCCGTTGGTCAACCCCGTCACGGTGAGCGTCGTCGCCGTCGACGCCCCGTCGCTGATCCTGGTCCAGGTGGTGCCGTTGGTCGAGCGTTCGATCACGTAGTCGGTGACCGTCGCACCGTTGTTCGACGGCGCGGCCCAGCTGAGGCGCACCTGGCCGGAGCCGACGCCGGTCGCCGGCGCCACCGCCGCCGCAGATGCGGCCGGGAGTCGCTGGTGTCCACACCGGGACGGCCTGGATGGTGGCGCTCGCGCGCTCCGGCGCCGATGGCGTTGCGGGCGGTGACCCGGAACGAGTACCGGGTGCCGTTGGTCAGCCCGGTCACCGTGTACGTCGTCGCCGTGGAGGCTCCGTCGTCGAGGGTCGTCCAGGAGAGGCCGTTGGTCGACCGTTGGATCACGTAGTCGGTGATCGGCGTGCCGCCGTCGTCGGTCGGGGCGCTCCAGGCGAGTTTGACCTGCCCGGAGCCGACACCGGTCGCCGGGGCCACGGCGGCGGTCAGACCGCCGGGGCTGGCCGGCTTCCAGACGGGGGTGGCCTGGATGGGAGCGCTGGTGGGTCCGTCGCCGACGGCGTTGCGGGCGGTGACCCGGAACGAGTAGCGGGTGCCGTTGGTCAACCCGGTGACGGTGGAGGTCGTGTCCGTCGATACGCCCTCACTGACCGTGGTCCAGGTGCTGCCGTCGGTCGACTTGTGGACCACGTAGTCGGTGATGGGCGACGCGCCGTCGTCGGTCGGGGAGCTCCAGGCGAGTTTGACCTGCCCGGAGCCGACACCGGTCGCGGGCGCCACGGCGGCGGTCAGACTGCCGGTGGCGCCCGGCTTCCAGACGGGGGCGGCCTGGATGGGAGCGCTGGTGGGTCCGGCGTCGATGTTGTTCACGGCGGTGACCCGGAACGAGTACCGGGTGCCGTTGGTCAGCCCGGTGACGGTGGAGGTCGTGTCCGTCGATACGCCGTCACTGACCGTGGTCCAGGTGCTGTCGTCGGTCGACCGTTGGATCACGTAGTCGGTGATCGCCGCCCCGTTGCCCGACGGGGCGGTCCAGGTCAGCCTCACTTGGCCGGAGCCCACACCCGCGGCCGGCGCGACCGCAGCGGCCAACCCGCTGGGTGCGGCCGGTGGCCCGGTCGGCGTCGCCGTGACCGTGGCGCTCCACACGCCGCTGCCCACCGCGTTGACCGCGGCCACCCGGAACTCGTGACTCCGGCCGCTCGTCAGGCCGTCGAGGGTGTACGTCGTCTCGGTGGACGGGCCGTCGTTGGCCGTCTGCCACGCCGCGCCGTCCTCGGACCACGTGATGGTGTAGTCGGTGATCGCCGACCCGTTGCCGGACGGGGCGGTCCAGGACAGCTTCACCTGCCCCGCACCGACTCCCGCGGCCGGGGCCACCGCCGTCGTCAACCCGCCCGGCGCCTCAGGTGGCCCGACTGGGGTCGCCGAGACCGTCGTGCTCCACGGGCCGGTGCCGACTCCGTTGGCGGCGGCGATCCGGAATCGGTACTGCGTCGCGTTGCTCAACCCACGCAGCAGCGACGTCGTCGACGGCGTCACCCCGTCATCCACCCTCGTCCAGGTGACACCGTCCGTGGACCGATCGATGACGTAGTCGGTGATCGCCGACCCGTTGCGCGACGGGGCGGTCCACGACAGCTTGACCTCTCCCGAACCCACACCGGCGGCCGGCGCGACCTCCGCCGTCAAGCCGGACGGCGCCGCTGGCTCCGTCGCCGGCGTCGCCGTCACGGATGTGCTCCACGGGCCGGTCCCCACGCTGTTCTTGGCCGCGACCCGGAACCGATAGCTGGTTCCCCCGATGAGGTTGACGACCGTGTGACCCGTCGTCGGCGACACCGGATCAGCCAGCGGCGACCACGTCGTCCCGTCGAGCGACGACTCGATCACATAGTCGGTGATCGCCGACCCGTTGCCCGAGGGCGCGGTCCACGTCAGCTTCGCTTCTCCCGAGCCCACACCGGGCGCCGGGGCCACCGCCGCCGTCAGCCCGGACGGCGCGGCCGGAAGGGTCGCGGGAGTGGCGCTCGCCGGCTCGGTCGGCGGACCAACGCCGAGCGAGTTCCTCGCCGAGACACGGAACCAGTACGGGGTTCCGTTGGAGAGTCCGCTCACTGTGTACGTCGTGTTCGTCGACACCCCGTCGTTCACCGGCGACCACGTGGTGCCGTCGGTCGACCGCTCGATGAGGTAGTCCCAGATCGGCGACCCGCCGTTGCTCGACGGGGCAATCCAGCTCAGCTTCACCTCACCAGGGCCCACCCCGGCCGCCGGCGCCACTGCCGCCGTCAACCCGGTCGGCGCGGCCGGGAACGCGATCGGCACGGCCTGGACGTCGGTGCTCGCCGGACCGGTCCCGACCGCGTTCTTCGCCGAGACCCGGAACCAGTACGAGGTGCCACCGCTGAGTCCACGGTCCGTGTACGTGGTCGCTGTCGACTCTCCGTCGGCGACCGTCGTCCACGCGGTCCGATCCGTCGATCGTTCGATGACGTAGTCGGTGATCGCCGCCCCACCATCGAACGGGGCGGTCCACGTGAGCTTCACCTCACCCGAGCCCACATCTGCCGTGGGCGCCACCGCCGCGCTGAGCCCGGTCGGCGCCGTGGCGACCGCGGGCGGGGTGACGTGGAGCAGCTTGTCGGGATCGCCGGTGCCCTCGCCGGTGATGACACCCGTGGTGGTGTCAGCGTCGATCGCCGCCCACACTTGGGCCGGCGTGTACGTCGGGTTCTGCTGAAGGAGCAGCGCGGCGGCGCCGGCGACGTGCGGCGCGGCCATCGACGTCCCGCTGAAGACGACCGACCCGTTGTTGGAGCTGTGGCTGGCCGACTCGATGTCGACGCCGGGGGCGAACAGGTCGTTGCACGACCCCGGGCTCGAGAACCACGCCCGCTCGTCGTTCGACGCCGAGGCGGCGACCGTGATCGCCTCGGGGACCTGCCCCGGGCTGTGATCGCAGCTCGAGATGTTCTCGTCGTTGCCGGCTGACGCGACCACGGTGATGCCGTCGGCGATCATGACCTTCACGGCGTCGTCGAGCACTTGTGACTCCGGTCCGCCGAGGCTCATGTTGGCGACCGCCGGCTGGCTGGCCTTGTGATGCTCGATCACCCAATTGAGCCCGAGGATGACGTCGTCGACGTAGACCTCTTCCACGCCGCACTGGAACACCTTGACCGGCACGATCGAGACACCCTTGGCGACGCCCCACGTCGTCCCACCGACCGTGCCCGCCACATGGGTACCGTGCCCGGAACAGTCCGTCATCTTCATGCCGTCGCCGTAGTCGATGTACACGCCCGCCTTGAGCCGGCCGCTGAACTCGACGTGCTCCTTGTTGAGGCCGCTGTCGACCACGTACGCGTCGACACCGGCGCCGGTGTTCCGGTACCCGTACTTGCTGTCCAGCGGCAGCGCCCGCTGGTCGATCCGGTTCAGGCCCCACGGCGGGTTGTCCTGCACCCCCGTCATCTCGACGACCTGCCGGCGCTCCACGCGCACCACGTCGTCGCGGGCACGCAGCTCCGCCCGTGACGCGGCGTCCAGCGGTGCGGTGAACCCGTCGATCGCTCCTTTCATCGCCCCGATCACCTCGACCCCGCCGGCGACGACGTCGGCGACCACCGCGTCGACGTCGGTCCCGTCCTCGAGCTGCACGATGTACTCGGCGCCCGGCCCGTCGGGTGTCGCCGGCAGCGCCGTGGTGCCGTCCGCGTCGACCTGCGGTCCGTCGGCATGTGCCGCCAACGGCGGTCCACTGGCCGTCGCCGTCGAGACGCCCACCGCGACCAGGCTGATCGAGGTCAGCACGGCGGCGCCCAGAGCGCGCCGCGCGCGGCCACCGGTGGGCTGGTCGAGGACGAATCGGGACACCTAGCTCTCCTTTGGTAGTTGTCGACGTGCCGCGCGTCAGGGGATGCCGAGGGTTCGTTCGCACCCGATCGCGCGGTCCGTGCCCGTGCCGCCGCGGCAGGTGTCCTTGCGCGGACCGCCCCTGAACTGGTCGTTGCCGGCGCCACCGCCGAGCGTGTCGCGGCCTGGGCCCCCGCCGATGGTGTCGGCCCCGGCGCCGCCTAGGGCGGTGTCACGGCCGCCGCCGGCGAGGATCGAGTCGTCGCCCCCACCGCCGCTGATCGTGTCACTCCCGTTGCCGGCGAGGACCGTGTCGTTCCCGGGGCCGCCGAAGATGACGTCAGCGCGGTCGCGGGGATCGGAGGGATGCCCGGGGACACCGCTTCGAGCCCTGATGACGCCGGTGCAGACCGTGTCGTTCCCCCCTCGAGCGCTGATCCGGTCCCGCCCGCCGCGGGTGGCGATGACGTCGTCGCCAGCGGTGCCGATGAGCACGTCATCACCGGGCGTGCCGATGATCGTCGCCGGCCGCCCGCCGCACGTCGGCCGCGCGACGACGGTGTACGTCACGGTTTCGGCACGCTCGTTCCCGGCCCGGTCACGGGCGGTCACGGTGAACACATGGTTGCCCGGTACGGCGGTTTCGATGGGGCTCCCGTCGGCCACGGGCCCGGAGCACGTGACAATCCTCGAGACCTGATCGGCGCACTGGTAGTCCGCCGTCACGACCGCACCCTGCAGGTACGCCTTGGCGGTCGGGGTCGAGATCGTGGCCGTCGGCGCGCTCGTGTCGATCCGGACGCTCTGGGAGGCCGTCGCCTCGTTGCCGGCGCGGTCGCGGCACGTCGAGGTGATGGTCATCTCGCCCTCGCCGTTCGACACGGTCTCGCCGGCGCAGTTGGCGGTGTCCACACCGCTGGCGCCGGCCGCCCAATTCCAGGTCACGGTGACGTTCTTGCGGTTCCAGCCGGCGCCGTTGGGTCGCGGTGACAGGGTCGGCTCGGAGGTTGGGCGGCCGGTGTCGACGCGGACGATCTGGGAGGCCGTCGTCTCGTTGCCGGCGAGGTCGTGGCACGTGGACGTGAGGGTCATCTCGCCCTCGCCGTTCGACACGGTCTCGCCAGCGCAGTTGGCAGTGTCCACACCGCTGGCGCTGTCGGCCCAGTTCCAGGTGACGGTGACCTCGCCGTGGTTCCAGCCGTTGGCGTTGGGTTGTGGTGACACCCCCGGATCAGCCTGGGGACCGCTCGTGTCGATGCGGACGTCGTGGGAGGCGGTTGTCTCGTTGCCGGCGAGGTCGCGGCACGTCGACGTGAGGGTCATCTCGCCCTCGCCGTTCGACGTCGTCTCGCCGGTGCAGTTGGCGGTGTCGATACCGCTGGCGTTGTCGGCCCAGTTCCAGGTGACGGTGACGTTCCTGCGGTTCCAGCCGTCGGCGTTGGGCTCCGGCGACGACGTCGGCTCGGCCGTCGGCACGCGGGTGTCGATGCGGACGATCTGGGAGGCGGTTGTCTCGTTGCCGGCGAGGTCGCGGCACGTCGAGGTGAGGGTCATCTCGCCCTCGTCGTTCGACGCGGTCTCGGCCGTGCAGTCGGTGGTGTCCACACCGCTCTCGCCGTCGGCCCAGTTCCAAGTGACCGTGACGTTTTTCCGGTTCCAACCGGCGCCGTTGGGCTCCGGTGACACGGTCGGACGGGCCTGCGGACCGCTGTCGTCGGTGACGCTGACGGTGACCTCACCCTGGTCGGCCTCGGCGCCGTCGTCGGCGCGATACGAGAACGTGTCGGTACCGACGAAGCCGGCGGGGGGGTCGTAGGTGAACGTGCCGTCACCGTTGACGGTCACGCTTCCGTGCGCGGGACCCGTGACGAGCTCGAAGGTGAGCTCGTCGCCATCGGCATCGGTCGCGAGCGTGGCCACCGTGTCCTGCAGTTCCGTGCCGCTCGTCATCGTGAAGGACCCATCGGTGGCCTGGGGTGCGGCGTTGGTGACCATCTCCAGCGTCCAACCTTCGAGCGTGCCGGTGTTGCCGGGGCTGTCGTCGTACACGAAGAGCGACCACTCGCCATTGGGATCGGTGCCGGCGAGCGGAGCGAACGCATCCCCGAAGGGGGGCTGCGGGCCGGGAGCGACAAACTCCGGCGCCGTGCAGCCGCTCGGGGCGTACACACCGGTCCCGAGGTCGCGGTCGGCAGCCGCCGGCTGGAGGACCTGGCCGTCGTCGGAGAACGTGAGCGTCCCGTCGATGCCGTCGCCACCGCGGCAGCCCGACATCAGTAGGACGGTGTGCCCGCTGGGCGCCCGGACGGCGATGTTGAGGTCGGCGGCGTGCGCGTGGACGAGACCGTCGAGGGTGGCCCGCACGTCGACAATCGACCCGGGGACGTCGCTGACGGTGATCGTCGACGGGTAGGGATCCGCAGCACCGTTCGTGCCGGTGCCGGGAATCGCCTGGCCGGAGCCGGGGTGCGTGGCGGCGGGCTTGGTGATCGTGATCGTGACCTCACCCTCGGCGGTGTCCCAGCCGTCGTCGACGCGATAGGTGAAGGCGTCGGTACCGACGAAGCTGTCGGCAGGGGTGTAGCGGAACGTGCCGTCGGCGTCGAGGACCGCGGTCCCGTGCGCCGGCGCCGTGCCGAGCTCGAACGTCAGCGGGTCGTTGTCATCGTCGCTGGCGAGCCCGCTCAGGGTGCGCTCCAGCTCCGTGTCGCGGCGGCCGGTGAACGACGCGTCGCTGGTCTCGGGCGCGACGTTGACCACCTCGTGCGCCGTCTCGGCGGAGCTCGCTTCGAAGCTGCCGTCGCCGTTGAAGCGGGCGACGATGCGGTGCTCACCGACCGGCAGCTCGAAGTTCTCGAGTGTGGCGACACCGTCGACCAAGGGAACGGCGGTGGCCGCTCCGCCATCGACGATGATGTCGAGCTCGCCGGTGGGTGTGCCGGCGCCCGGCGCCACGGCCGCAACGGTCGCGGTGAACGTGGGCGGCGCGCTTCTCGCCGACGGGCTCGACGGAGCACTCCAGGTGACGGTGGTCCGGGCCTTGTCGACGACGTGGGGCTGAATCAGGAAGACGTTGCTGTCGAAGTAGCCGACGCTGCCGGCGTAGCTGGCCCCGACGTCGTGAGACCCGACGGGCAGCGTCGCCGAGCCTCCGGCGGGGACGGTCAACGTGGCGACCCCATCGGTTAGCGCGACCGACTGCGGTGCCCGGTTGCCGATGTGGAAGTCGACGCTGCCATCGGGCGGCCCCAGCGACGCCGGGACGGCGGAGACGGTGGCCGTGAACGTGACCGCTTGACCGAACACCGACCGTACGGGCGAGACGGCGATCTCGGTCGTCGTCATCGCCTTCAGGGTGAAGTTGCGCGTCGCCGACTCGGCGCTGACGTTGCCGGCGACGTCGGTCTGGCGGGCGTTGATCGTGTGGGCGCCCGGGCGAAGGTTCGTGGCGCTGCACGACCAGGCGCCGGCCGCGTCGGCGGTAGCCGCGCAGACCAGCTGGTTGCCTTCGCGCACCTCGACGACGGCGCCGGCGATCGTCTCGTTCACCGTGCCCGAGATCGTCGTGGCGGGGGGGATGGTGATGACGGCGGCGGGATCGGGTGACGTGATCACCGGCGCGTCGGCGACGGTGTCGACGGTGACCGACACGGACGTGGTGTCGCCGGTGTCGCCGGCCCCGTTGCGGGAGGACGTCACGAAGCGGTGGACGCCATCGGCGAGTGCGTTCACCACAGTGGTGGCGTGGGCGGAGTTGCGGCACAGCGATCGGGACAGGGGAGTGCCGAGCGACCCGTTGATCCTCAGGATCGCGGTCTCTCCGGTGTTGCAGGTCCCGACGATCGTGGGCGTGTTGTCCTTGGTGATCCGGTCGCTGTTCGACCGGCCCGTGTCGGATGCCGGGGCGAGCGACGGGGTGCCGGGCATCACCGGGGCGGGATCGCCGTGGATGCGGGCTGCGCCGAGATCGCTGTTGCCCGTGGTGCCGCCGATGGCGGCGGATCCGTTGGGGAAGAGCAGGCCCCCTGCCGCCTGATCACTGCCAACGGTCGCGGCCACCACCGAGTACCCCTGGTTCGCCTGGCCGTAGGTCGTGTCGAGGGAGCCGTCGTCCCAGTTGTAGCGGGCGATCAGGTAGTCGTCCCGGGTGACGAACAGCTGCTGGGTGTGGCCGAACACGACGATCTTTTCGTCGTGCTGGAGGGCGATGCCGCCCACCCGGTCGAAGCGGTCGTTCGCCAGGTTGGTCGTGACGATCCCATCGGTCCCGAAGGACGTGTCGAGGTCGCCGTTGGGCAGGTACCGGACGAGGCGGATCACGTTGTTCGTGTTGCCGCCACCGTCGTTGCCGTTGCCGCCGACCACGATGCGGCCATCGTCCTGGACGGCGATGCCGGTGATCTCGTTGCGGGGGAACTGGCCGTTGCCGGTCTGCGTGATGATCTGGCCGTCGCCACCGCCGAAGCTGCTGTCGAGCGCGCCGCTCGTCGTGAACCGGAGCAGCACGAAGTGCTGCTTCTGGCCGAGGAACGTGGACCCGCCGGCGAGGATCTTGCCGTCCTTCTGGACGGCGACGGCCTTGATCTCGTCGAAGCCGCCGGTGCTCATCTGGAACACACCGTTGGATCCGAAGCTGCCGTCGAGCGAACCGTTCGTGTTGTAGCGGCCGACCATCAGGTTCCAGTCGGCCGCCATGTTGCTGACCGTGCCGCCGACCACGATCTTGCCGTCGGGTTGGATGGTCACTGCGTTCCACTCGTTGGCGTTGGAACCGGGTTCGATGGAGGAGATCCCGCCGCCGCCGAACGTCGTGTCGAGCCCACTGTTGGCGTTGAACCGCATCACGGTTGCCCGGGGCCTCCCGGACGTCCCGTAGTTGGTGCCGACGACGACGAGCTTGTCGTCCGCCTGGACGGCGACCCCATTGGGGGCGTCGTTGCGGCCGGAGTCGTCACCAGTGGCCTTGCCGTCATCCGAGAACGAGGTGTCGAGCGCCCCGCCGGGGGTGTAGCGGACGAGCGCCACGTCGGTCTGTGATCCGGCGTCGGTGCTCCCGACCACCACCAACTTGCCGGCGTTGGCGCCGATCGCCTGGCGGGCGACCCCGGCACCGAGCTCGACGCTGCTGCCCTGCAGTTTCTTGAAGAACGTCCCGGTGCCGTTGAACGACGGGTCGAGCGCACCATCGGTCTTGACCCGGGCGACGGCGAGCAGCGGATCGACGGACTGTCCGGCCACGTAGCTGTAGCCCGCCAGGACCGGCCGGCCGCTGGCGTCGACGACCATCGCGTCGAAGGTGTCGTTCTGGCTGAAGTCGTACTCGCCGATGCCGTCACCGCCGAACGAAGCGTCGAGCGTTCCGTCCGACGTGTAGCGCAGGGCGGCGAAGTTGTTCTGCGAGATCACGGTGCCGGCGTGGTCATCGGTGCCGTCGTCGGAGTAGGCGCCGACCAGGATCCGGCCGTTGCCCTGCACGTGGACCTCTTCGGCGACGTCGGACAGGAACGACGTCGTCGACGAGATCGCCGTCCACAGGCGGCCGTCGCCGCTGAACGTGTTGTCGAACGAACCGTTGCTGTTGAACCGGGCCACCGAGACGTTGTTCTTGGCGTTCGTGGACTGGTCCATCGTCGTGTTGGCGTAGCCGACGGCGACGAGGCGGCCGTCCGACTGGACGGTCACGTCGCGGAACCCGTCGTCGGGGCAGTTGCTCGTCGTCCCCAGGCCAACGGTGCGGTGTCCGTCGCCGTCGAAGCTCGTGTCCAGCGATCCGTCGGCGTTGAGCCGGCCGATCACCGACTGGAAGTCGGCGAAGTTCACCGTGTTGCAGATCGATCCAGCGGGGTTCGTGGTCTGGCCGACGAACACGATTTTGCCGTCGGGCTGCACCGCAACCCCGCGGGCCCGGTCGGTGCCACCCACGAACGGTGGGCTCGGATCGGGGCTCGGATCGGGACTGGTCAGGCTCAGGGTGGCGATCCCGTCGCCGCCGCCGAAGCTCGCGTCGAGCGTCCCGGCCGTCGTGAGCCTGGCGATCATGATGTCGCGGCCGGTGGCAGCCGAGACCTCGCCGTAGCCGGCCACCACGATCTTGCCGTCGGACTGCAGCGCGACGGAGCCGACGCGGGCGAACTTCCCCTCCGTCGCCGAGAACGTGACCGCTCCGTCGCCGCCACCGAAGGAATCGTCCGGCGCGCCGTCGGGCAGGTAGCGCAGCACCATCGCCCGGTTGTCGCTGAACCCGGCCACCACGACCTTGTCGTCCGGTTGGATCACGGCGTCCTCGGCCAGATCGTTCTCGCCGACCGTCGTCTTGACCTCGCCACCCTTGCCGAACGCGGTGTCCTGAGTGCCGTCCGGATTCAGGCGCAACATCGACACGTGAAAGTCGAAGCCGTCCTGATACCCGCCGACGATCACCGTCTTGCCCGCGTTGGTGCCGACGTTCTGGAGGCCGAGGCCGCGGGCCTCGGCGAACGTGTCGACGATCGCCATGTTGGTGCGGGTCGCCCCGTCACCGTCGTACGTCGTGTCGGTCTCACCGGCTGGATCGAGTGCGGCCCCGGCGGTGTCCGCCATGCTCATCGCACCGGTCGCGCCGACGATTGCCGCGCAGACGAGCCACGCGGCTCCGCGCTTCCTGAGGCCGTTTGCTCCCATGGCGGCGAGTGTGCGCTCAGAACGCTGCCGCTACCGTTCTGGCCGACACACCCAGTGTGTGTCGGCCGACACACAACTCAGCGACGTCGGGCCGGTGCTCTCATTCGTACAAGCGTTGGCCGTACGCCGGGACGAAGATGGTCGACATGACGATCGACATCACGAAGGTACCGATCCATCTCGGCCCTGGTGGCTCGGCGAGCCCGGTCGAGGACTTCGACTGGTCGGACGAACGTCTCGCCGCCTACGACCGGGCAACGCGGGCCGACGGTGCCGACGGGCGCATGGTGATGATGTTCCACATGGCCGGTGCGTGGACGTCGTGGGAGTGCCATCCGGCCGGCGCCGAGGTCGTGATCGCATGCACGGGCACACATCGCTTCGTGCAGGAGCTCGCAGACGGTGAGCGGGTCATCGAGCTCTCACCCGGCCAGGCACTGGTCAACCCGCCCGGCGTGTGGCACACCGCCGACAGCGGCGACGGTGGTTGGATCGTGGCCATCACCCCCGGACTGGACACCGAGCACCGGCCACGGTGATGCCGCCTACGGTGCGTCAGTATGGGCATCGTCACCGCGATCGCTTCCTCTCGAGCTCACGCCTCGTCGTTCACTCGCCAGCTGTTCTCGGAGGATCAGTGGTCCGCCGAGCGGGTGGCTGAGTTCGTCAACGAGCGCCGGAACGCCACCGTGGCGACGGTGAGCCCCGCCGGCCAGCCCCATGCCGCCGTCGTGATCGCGGCGAGCGTCGATGACGAGATCTACTTCACCGTCAACCCGTCGTCGGTGCTGGCCCGAAACCTCGGCGACAACGATCGGATCGCGCTCAGCGTCTGCGACACCGTCCATGCGGTGATGTCCCAAGGTCGAGCGGTTCGTGTCGGTACCGCACCGGACCTGGGGGAGCTGATCGACCAGCTTGCCGCTCGCACTGCGGCGAGGCAGTTCACGCCCGACGATTGGGGCGGCGACCTGTACCGCATCGAGATGACACGTCTCGTCGCGAACTGATCGCCACGGACGGTCGCCGCCGCCGCCGATCTCAGCTGTGTGAGCGCTCGCGGTTGTACAGCGACATCGCCCAGAGGTAGCTGAGCAGCGTGATCGCCGCACTCCAGCCGACGGTGGCGATCGCGTCGCCGCCGATCTCCGTGCCGAGCAGGAGCCCGCGGAGCGTCTCGGTGAACGGCGTGAACGGCTGGTGGTCGGCGAACCAGCGCATGGCCGCGGGCATCGAGTCGGTGGGCGCGAACCCGCTCCCGAGGAACGGCAGCAGGAACAGGAACATCGGGAGATTGCTGGCGCTCTCGACGTTCTTCGCGGCCAGCCCCAGCGCGGCGCTGAGCCAGGCGAAGGACAGGGTGATCATCGCCAGGACGGCGATCGCCGCCACCCACTCGGCCGGGTTGGCGTCCGGCCGGAAGCCGATCGCCAGCGCCACACCGAGCACGACGGTGAGGCCGAGCGCGGTCTGGACCATGGTGCCGAGCACGTGGCCCCAGAGGACCGAGCCTCGGCCGATGTTCATCGTCTTGAACCGGGCGATGATGCCCTCGGTCATGTCCATCGCGACCGAGATCGCGGTGCCCTGACCCCCACCGGCGATGGTGAGCACGAGGATTCCCGGCACCAGGTAGTTGGCGTACTCGTGGCGGCCACCCGCGATCCCGCCGAGCCCGGCGCCGAGGGTGCCGCCGAAGACGTAGACGAACAGCAGCATCAGGATGACCGGGATGGCGATGACGAACAGCACCACGGTCGGGTACCGCAACATGTGCTTCAGGCTGCGGCGCAGCATGGTGGCCGAATCGGCCACGGCGTAGGAGAGCGTGTTCATCAGACTGCTACCTCCATTTCTTCGGAGTCACGATTGGGCTGGCCCGTGAGGGCGAGGAAGACGTCGTCGAGGTCGGGGGTGTGGATCGACAGGTCGTCGACCTCGACGGCCGCGAGATCAAGTCGGTCGAGCAGGGCCCGCAGGGCGGGGACGCCACCGTCGCCCGGCACCTGCAGCGTGAGCGCCTCGTCGTCCCGACGGGAGCCGTCGAGGGCGCGGGCGGCGCGGTCGAGCTGATCGACGCTCGGGAACCGGAGCAGCACGTGACCTCCGGGCACGAGCCGCTTGAGCTCGGTAGGAGTGCCTTCGGCCACGAGCCGTCCGTTGTCGAGGAGGGCGATGCGATCGGCGAGCAGATCGGCCTCCTCCAGGTACTGCGTGGTGAGGAAGATCGTCACCCCGCCAGTCACCAGCTCGCGGATGATTTGCCACATCACGTGCCGACTGCGCGGGTCGAGCCCGGTCGTCGGCTCGTCGAGGAAGATCAGACGCGGCTCGCCGAGCAGGCCCATCGCCAGATCGAGCCGGCGTCGCATGCCGCCGGAGTAGGTCACGGCCGGCTTGTGGGCGGCGTCGGCGAGCTCGAAGCGCTCGAGCAGATCGGCGATCCGGAGCCCGGCCGACGGCTTCGGCAGGTGATGCAGGTCGGCCATCAGCCGGAGGTTCTCCTCGCCGGTGAGCAGGTTGTCGACCGCCGAGAACTGGCCGGTCACGGCGATCGAAGCCCGCACCGCGTCCGGCTCGCCGGCGAGGTCGTGGCCGCCGACGGAGACTGCGCCGTCGTCGGCGCCGATGAGGGTCGACAGGATCTGGACCGTCGTCGTCTTCCCGGCGCCGTTCGGGCCGAGCAGGGCGAAGACGGTGCCCTCGGCGACGTCGAGGTCGATGCCGTCGAGGACGAGTTTGGTGCCGTAGGACTTGCGCAGCCCGCGGGCCTGGATCATCGAGCTCGATGGGTGGTGAGTCATCACGGCGCTCCGATCTCGTACGGTGTTCGATTACATGGAACACTGTACAACTACTCGTACACTGTTCACAACCTAGAGTTCGGACAACGCGGAGGGAGACCCTCGATGCCAGCCAGTGAACGTGCGTATCCCTCGGTGTGGGTGCGACCGCGCCGGCAGCCGCGCTCGTCGCTGACCCGCGAGCAGATCGTCGCCGAAGCGCTCCGCCTCCTCGACACCGAGGGCGTCGACGCATTGAGCATGCGCAAGCTCGCGGCCGGGCTGGGGGTCGGCACCACGTCCCTCTACTGGTACGTGGCCAACCGCGACGAGCTCATCGAGCTGGTCATCGACGAGATCTACGGCGAACTGGAGCTACCCGGCGGCGCGAGCGTCGGGGCCGACGACTGGCGGGAGGCGGCGCGGCGCCTCGCCCACAGCATCCGCTCGACCACGCTGCGCCACCCGTGGGTGGTGTCGATGCTCGACCAGGTGGTGGGGGCGACGTTCCTCGGGCCGAACCTCGCCAAGGCGACCGAGCGAATGTTCGCCTTGTTCGAGGGCGCCGGCTTCGAGCTCCGTGAGGCCGAGCGGGCCCTCAACACCCTGACTTCGTACGTCTTCGGTGTCGCCATCGCCGAAGCCGCGTGGCACAACTGGCTCGTGCGTCACGGTCAGACCGCGAGAGAGTGGCTGGACGAGTCCCGGCGGATGATGGACGCGGCGGCGACCGAGGGTCTGGAGCGGCTCCGCGCGGTCGTCACCGCCTACGAAGCAACGGACCCGGAGAAGGCCACGAACGAGGACTTCGAGTACGGGCTCGAGCGGGTGCTCGACGGGCTCCAATCCCGGCTCGATGGGCGCTCTTGAGTCCGGCGGCCTGCTGACGTCATCGTGGATGCGCTCCCGACCGTCGGGTCCGGCGCAGGTGAACGCTCCGGTTGGTTCCACCCGGCCCCGGTAGTCGTCCGCTTCTTCTACGGCGCGCAGTCGGCGCTCCTTCTCGCCACGCTGATCGCGCAGTGCCTGCTCACACGGCACGAGGGGCGCAGTCTCGTCAACACCTTCAGCTACTTCACGATCCAGTCCAACGTGCTGGTGCTCGTCACGGCGGCGGTGCTGGCCGCGCGTCCGAACGCCTCCGGTTCGCTGTGGCGCGTCCTCCGCCTCGCCGCGCTGTGCGGCATCACCGTGACCGGTCTCGTGTACGCGACGCTGCTCGCGCCCTACGTCCACCTGTCGGGGTGGGCGCTGGCGTACAACTACGTGTTCCACTACGTGATGCCGATCACCACCGTGATCGGGTTCGTCTTCGTCGGCCCGCGGCAGCGGTTCCGCCCCACCGACTTCGTCTACCTGGCGTGGCCCGTGCTCTACCTCGCGTACACGATGGTGCGGGGTGCCGTCTTCGACCCGGAGTTCACCGGGCTGGGCGAAGCCGAAGCGAGCAACTACCCGTACCGGTTCCTCGACGTCGACCAGGTGTCGGTGTTCGAGGTCGTCGCGTCGAGCATCCTCATCGCCGTGCTCCTGGTCGGTTGCGGCCTCGCCTACTTCCACGGCGAACGGTGGCTCGAGTCGCGCATTGCGCGTCTCGACCGCGATCAGGTCGAGACGAGCTGAATGAGGTTTCCGCAGGTGTCGTCGAAGACGGCGGTGGTCACCGGTCCCATCGCAGTCGGCGGCTGGGTGAACGTGACACCGGCCTCGAGCAGTCGGTCGTACTCGGCCTGGACGTCATCGACGGCGAACGACGCCAAGGGGATGCCGTCGGCGGTGATCGCGGCACGGTACGGGCCGACCGCGGGATGCGATGACGGCTCGAGGAGCAGCTCGACGGCTTGCTGTCCCGGCGTTCCGACCGTGAGCCAGCGGTCACCGTTGCCGACCGGGCTGATCGACGCGGAGTTCGAATCCGAGCACGTCCGTGTAGAAGCGCAGCGCGCGTTCCTGATCGTCGACGAACACGCTGGTCAGATGGATGCGGATGGTCATCGGGGAGCCTTCTCCTGACTCAGCCATCGGGACACCGCTGCCTCCAGCGGTGCCGTATCGATGGAGTGGAACTTGTAGCGGCCGTCTCGACGGGCCCGCACGAGACCGACCTCCTCGAGCACGGCGAGATGCTGCGAGATCGCCTGGCGGGTGAGCTCGATCTCGTGCTCGCCGGCGAGGCGACCGCACAGCTCGAACAGCGTCTGGTCATCGCGCGCTGACAGCGCGTCGAGGATCGCTCGGCGTGCCGGCGCGGCCAGGGCATCGAACACGTCGGTCACTGCGGTCCATCTTACGCAAGTGTTGACTTGCATGCAAGTGATGACTTGCGTCTAGCTGCTCAGGACGGGGTGCCGCTGATGATGAGCGCGGACACGTCGAAGGCAACCTGGCCGTCGGCGACGAGGTCGGCCAGTTCCCTTTGGGCGGTGTCGAGCAGTGTGGCGTATCCCTGATCGTCGATGGTGTCGGCGAGCGTCCAGCCGCGGATCTCGGTGTGGAGCCACGCCTCGACAGATTCGAAGCGGGCGACGCCGGCATGACGGGTGACCACCGGGTCGGACAGGGCGGTTGTGGCGAGCCCGGCGAGCACGTCTCGGTCGCCCAGCTGAAACGGGACACGGATGGCGTCAGCGGCGGCGGAGCCGAAGAGCCGTTCGACCAGGGCCGCCAGTCGGGCATATCCGCGGTTGTTGTCGAGTCGATCCCACACGGCGACAGCGATCCGTCCGTCCGGCCGGGTGACCCGGCTGATCTCGCTGAGCGCAGCCTCGGGATGGATGAAGAACATCAAGGCGAACTGGCTGACCGTGCGGTCGAATGATCGGTCGGCGTACGGGATCTGTTCAGCAGTTCCGGACTGCCACTCGATGCGAGGTTCGGCCCGCCGGGCGACGGCGAGCATGCCGTCGTTGGGATCAAGGCCGGCCACCTGACCGTGCGGTCCGACGCGCGCGTGCGCGGCGCGGGCCAGCACGCCCGTGCCGCAGCCGACGTCGAGCACACGGTGTCCCGATCGGACGTCGGCGACGTCGAGCACGACCTCGGTCCACTGCTCGAACAGCGCGGGCACGAAGAACGCGTCGTAGACCTCGGCGGCGGCCGCTGACACTTGGCCGCGGTCGGTATCGCTCACGATGTCCTCCTCAGCACTACGAGCAGCGTGCCTCATTCATCGCCCGCGGCTCCAGCGCGGAATCTGTACCGGGCACGTACGCCGGCGTGAGACACTGCGGCGGATGCGGTCGTATCGGGAGTATTGCCCCATCGCCCGGGCGTCGGAGATCGTGGCCGAGCGCTGGACGCCGCTGGTGATCCGCAACCTGCTCTACGGCTGCCACACGTTCACCGAGATCGCCCGGGGCGTCCCGGCCATGTCGAGATCGCTGCTGATCAAGCGGCTCAAGGAGTTGGAGCGGGGAGGCGTCGTCATCAAGGCCGTTGACGGTACGTACCAGCTCACGGACGCGGGCGCCGATCTCGCCGGAGTGGTCGAGGCGCTGGAGACCTGGGGCGAACGCTGGCTGGCCGTCACCACCGAGCACACCGACCCGAGCTTCGTGCTGTGGGCGTGGGCGAAGTACTACCTCGACCCGGAGACACTTCCCGAACGCCGCGTCCTCGTCGAGTTCACGTTTCCCGACGAACGGCCGACCAACCGGCGCTACTGGTTGCTCGCCGAGCGCCGATCGGCGGAGCTGTGTTACTCGCATCCAGGTGGCGAACCCGACGTGTTCATCAACGCCCGCTCGGAGGCGTTCACCCGGTGGCACCTCGGGAACCTCGACTGGCGGCGGGCGCTCGCCGATGGCTCCATCACCGTCAGCGGCCCCACCAAGCTGAGCCGGGCGATTCCGACATGGAATCGCCACCCCGAACCGGTGTCGTCTCCAACGGGGTGACGCGGTCACGAATCGGCGGCGTCGATCGTGTCCAGATCGCGCGCCGCGTAGCGGTGGTGGTGCCACTCCTCCTGGAAGATCACGCGCAAGCACTGGAGAACGCTCGGCTCCCAGTCGCCACCCCACGGATCCGCGCGCTCGCCGGTGAGATCCTCGGGGCTGACGGTGGCGAGGTAGTCGCGAACCATCGCCGCCCGTCCCGCACGCGCCTCGAGGACGGCTTCGTACGACGGTGTCGCATCGGCGTCGATCCCGAACTCAGCCTCGAGGCCGACGGCCTCGCTGAACAGCACACCGAGCGGATGGAACGGATGCTCCCGGCGAAGGATCGCCTTCCCGAGCCAGGCATCGGTCGCCAGCACGAGATGGCGCAACGTTTCGGCGAACGACCACTCGCCGGCGACCGACACGTCCGTCGTGCCCGCCGGCATCCCGGCGACACGCTCCACCGTCGCGGCCCACATCGCCTCGAGGCCGGCCCAGCCCGTCTGGAGGTCCGCTGGCTCGGTGGCGCGCAGGGCCGCCCGCTCGGGGTGGCGCCGATCGAGCTCCGCCTCCACGAGTGGCGCCACTTCGACACCCCAGATGCGCAGCCGGTCCATCTCGCCGTCGAGGTCGGCGTCGATCAGCGCCACGCCGCGCATCCTCGCCCCACGCAGGTCGACCTCGCGGAACCAGGCGTCGCGCAGGTCAACCCTCCGGAACTGCGCGCCGCGCATGTCCCTGCCGGCGAACTCGACGCCCCGCAGATCGCCGGCGGGGGAGCTGTGGTTGGTCATTCCGCGGAACATACGCGCGATTCCGGACGTTCGACTTCCGGATGGCGAGAAATCCGTGTTGGTTCAGGCCGCGTCGTCGAAGGTCGGCCCGGTCTCCAACTGCGTCACCTGGGCTTGCGTCGCCGCTGTCGTGGTGCAGTCCGAGCTCGCCGAAGCACGTCGGCGGCCTCGGCCAGTTGTCGGAGACGTTGCTCGCGCTCGCTTCGCGGGCGCGTGGAACAGGTAGTCGTCCATCGAGTTCGTCGTGTCCTCTCGAGTCCGGACCGCCTGCGCGACCGCAGGCCAAGAGACCACTGATCGCCGTCGGATCTGTCGCCCTGGCGACACTTCTCGAGATCGACCGGAGTGGCGTCGGACACGCGCGTGATCGCCCGACATCGGCGAGGAGCCGGAGGCGGGACCCTGGGACGTCTGACGACGACGACGGGATCACCGAGTCGGAGTGATCCGCAAGGCGGGAGTACGCACGCGCGTCGTGCCCAGCGCGAGGAGGTGTTGCGCCACCGCGTCGAGCGCCTGGGCGGCGACTCCGTCGGGATCGCTGACCACGACCGGCTCGCCCCGATCGGCGCCGTCACGGACGGCTGGCACGAGTGGCACCTGGCCGAGCAGCGGGACGTCCAGCAGTGCCGCCAGCTGCTCGCCGCCACCGGCGCCGAAGAGCTCGTAGCGCACACCGTCGTCGGCGATGAACCAGCTCATGTTCTCGACGACGCCGACCACGCGCAGGTTGACCTGCCGAGCCATGAACGCCGCTCGCTGGGCGACCCGCTGGGCGGCCGGCTGTGGCGTGGTGACGATCACCACCTCGGCGTCCGTCAGCAGCCGGGACAGACTGAGGGAGATGTCACCGGTTCCCGGCGGCATGTCGACGATGAGCACGTCGGGCTGATCCCAGAAGACGTCGGTCACGAACTGCTCGAGCATCTTGTGCAGCATCGGGCCGCGCCAGATCACCGGGCTGCTCTCCTCGGTCAGCAGCCCGACCGAGGCGACCCGCACGCCGTGCGCCCGGACCGGCACCAGGAGCCCGTCGATGATCATCGGTCGCCGGTGGATCCCCATCATCCGGGGGATCGAGAACCCCCACACGTCGGCGTCGAGCAAGGCGACTTGGCGCCCGCCACGGGCGAGCGTCACGGCGAGGTTGGCCGCGAGCGACGACTTGCCGACGCCGCCCTTGCCCGAAGCGACGGCGATGACTCGTGACCGTCCGGCGACGATCGGTGCGTCCGGATCGTGGAGCTGTCGGCGCAGCGCAGCCCGGTCGGTGGCGTTCATCGCCGTCAGGTCCACCTCGATGCGGGGGACACCCAGGTCCCGCATCGAGGCCTTGATGTCGGTGACCAACTGTTCGGCCGCCGGGTGGTCGGCGACCGGCAGGGCGATCGAGACGTCGATGCGCCCCGTCCGGACGAGCGTGCCGCGGATCATGCCGAGCTCGGTGATCGGGCGGCCGAGCTCCGGATCGATCACCGTCGCGAGCGCCGCGTGGACCTCCTCGTCCGGTGGGTTCACCGCGCTCGCCCCACCCTCAGTGCCCGTGCCCGCCGGGGGGCTTTCCATGCCGATCGCCGGTGACTAGGTTGGTGTCCAGCGGGCCCCGACCGTGGAGGGGCAAGCGTATGGTGGAGCTCAACCGCCGGCAGTTCCTGCAGGTGACGGGCGGCGGTGCGTTCGGGTTCGCCGCGTTCGGCTTCGACGGCGAAGCGGCGATCCGCGAGGTGCGGTCGACGAAGATCGAGCGGGCGACGGAGACCCGCACGATCTGTCCGTACTGCGCCGTCGGGTGCTCGATGTTGGCGTACACGATCGGTGGCGACGCCCTCAACACCCAACCGGTGCTCGTCCACATCGAAGGCGATCCCGACAGTCCCGTCAACGGGGGGACGCTGTGCCCGAAGGGGGCGTCGACGGTGCAGCTGGCGGTCAACGACCGGCGGCCGCAGTACCCGATGTACCGGGCGCCGGGGGGATCCGAGTGGCAGCGGATCTCCTGGGAAGACGCGATGGGCAGGTTCACCCGCTGGACGAAGGATTCGCGTGACAACAACTTCGTCGAGACCGACGAGGACGGCAACACGGTCAACCGCAACACCGGCTTCGCCTTCCTCGGCGGGGCGACGATCAGCAGCGAGGAGGGCTACCTCACGGCCAAGCTGATGCGGGCGCTGGGGGTCGTCTACATCGAACAACAAGCGCGAGTTTGACACGGTCCCACGGTGGCCAGTTTGGCCGCCAGCTTCGGCCGGGGGGCGATGACGAACCACTGGCGCGACTTCAAGAACAGTGACGTCATCCTCGTCATCGGGGCGAACCCCGCCGAGAACCACCCGTGCGGGTGGAAGTGGGCCCATGTCGGACGGGACGAGCGGGGCACACGGATCATCCACGTCGACCCTCGTTTCACGAGGACCTCGGCGATCGCCGACGTGTTCGTGCCGATCCGGGCCGGTACGGACGTGGCCTTCTTCGGCGGCCTGATCAACTACGTGCTCGAGAACGAGCTGTACCACGAGGAGTACGTCAAGCTCCACACCAACGCCTCGTTCGTCGTGTCCGAGGACTTCGAGTTCGACGACGGGCTGTTCTCCGGGTACGACGAGGCGGTGCGCACGTACGACTCATCGATGTGGGACTACGAGCGCGAGGAAGAGGCGGAGGAGGGCGAGGATGCCCCCGACCCGGGGTTGGGCCAGGGCACGGCACCGGCGGGAACCTCGTTCGTCAGGGTCGACGAGACGCTGCAGGACCCGCGCTGCGTGTTCCAGCAGCTGAAGACGCACTTCAGCCGGTACACGCCGGAGATGGTGTCGCAGATCACGGGAATCCCGGTGGACAAGTTCCTGGCCGTGGCCGACGAGTTCGGGGCCACCGGCACCGCCGACAAGGTCGGCAGTGTCGTGTACGCGGTCGGTCTCACCCAGCACACCAGCGGGTTGCAGATCATCCGCGGCATCGGGATCCTGCAGATGCTGCTCGGCAACGTCGGCCGACCCGGCGGCGGCGTCAACGCCGAGCGGGGCCACGCCAACATCCAGGGCAACACCGACAACGCGATCTCCTGGGAGATCCTCCCCGGCTATCTCGCGATCCCGTGCCGGGGATGGAGACGATGGACGACTACCTCGAGGCCGTGCCCGCCAAGCAGCTCCGCCCGAACTCGGTCAACTACTTCGGCTCGAACTACAAGAACTTCCTGGTCAGCATCCTCAAGGCGTTCTTCGGCGAGGCGGCGACGGAGGACAACGAGTTCGGCTACGCGTGGATCCCCAAGCCGGCCCAGAACTCGTCGTGGCTGACGGTCCACGACGAGGCCCGGGCCGGGCGGCTCGACGGGATCATCTACGGCGGCTTCACCGGCGTGAGCGTGGGCCCCGACTCGAATCGGATGGCCGAGTCGATCGCCAATCTCAAGTGGATGGTGATCATGGACCCGTTGCCGACGACGGCGTCGGAGTTCTGGCACGCGCCGGGCGTCGATCCCGCAAGCATCCAGACCGAGGCCCTCTTCCTGCCGGCGACCCACTGGATCGAGAAGTCCGGGTCGTTCGTCAACTCGGGCCGGTGGGTGCAGTGGAAGCACAAGGCCCTGCCGGCGACCGGCGAATCGCGTGACGACAACTGGATCATGGGCCACCTCTACCAGGGCCTGCGCGCGCTCTACGAAGACGAGGGCGGGGCGCTGCCCGAGCCGGTCCTCGGCCTCGACTGGTATTACGCGGACCCGGGGAACCCGTCGATGGAGCAGCTGGCCCAGGAGGTCAATGGCAAGGACCTGACCACCGGCGAGCAGCTCTCGACGTTCGCCGACCTGCGCGACGACGGGACGACGTCCTCGGGCGACTGGATCTACTGCGGCTCGTGGACCGAAGAAGGCAACCAGATGGACCGCCGGGGCACCGAGGACCCGACCGGTCTCGGGTTCTTCCACGACTGGGCGTGGTCGTGGCCGCTCAATCGGCGGGTGATGTACAACCGCGCCTCGGCCGACGCCGACGGCCGGCCGTGGGACCCGACCCGGCCGGGGATCGAGTGGAACGGCTCGGCCTGGGTCGGCGACGTCCCCGACTTCCCGGCTGACTCGCCGCCCGAGGAGGGCCAGGGGGCGTTCATCATGACCGGCGAGGGCGTCGGCCGGCTGTACGCACCGGGAGCGTTGACGACGGACGGGCCGTTCCCGGAGCACTACGAACAGACCGAGTCGCCGATCGACAACCTGCTCTCCGGCGTCCGGCGCAACCCTGCCGCCTTCCTCTACGAAGGGGCGGCGGCGAGCTTCGCCGAGGACGACGCCGAGTTCCCGTACGTGGCCACCACGTACCGCGTGACCGAGCACGAGCACTACGTGACGCAGAACGTGCCGTACCTCGTCGAAACCATGCCGGACTTCTTCGTCGAACTTCCGGTCGAGCTGGCCGAGGAGAAGGGGATCGACAACGGCGGGCGAGTGAGGGTGCGCTCCAAGCGCGGCGAGGTCGTGGGCGTGGCCCTCGTCACGAAGCGGATGCGCCCGCTGAACATCGGCGACGGCAAGGTCGTCTACCAGGTCGGCATCCCACTCCACTGGCACTACGCCGGCGGCAAGATCGACAACGAGGAGCGACCGACGATGGCGAACCTGCTCACCCCGTACATCGGCGACGCCAACGTCCGGACCCCCGAGTACAAGGGCTTTCTCGTCGACGTCGAGAGGGCATAGGAGGCGCCTGATGCCAACCCCGCTCAACGAGCTGAAGGTGCGGCGCAAGTCGGCCACTCCTTCGTCGGGCACGAGCAGCGCCGGACCGGCCAACGAGGTGTCCAAGCTCGTCGACATCGATCTCTGCATCGGCTGCAAGGCATGCGAGGTCGCGTGCAAGGAGTGGAACGACCTCGAGGCCGAGGAGACGTTCAACTTCGGGAGCTACCAGAGTCACGAGGATCTCACCGCCAACACGTGGGACCTGATGCGGTTCGCCGAGGTCGACCTCGAGAACGGTGACCTCGCCTGGCTGATCCGCAAGGACAGCTGCATGCACTGCGACGAGCCCGGCTGCCTGCTCGCCTGCCCCGCACCGGGCGCGATCGTGCAGTACGAGAACGGCATCGTCGACTTCGACCAGACGAAGTGCATCGGCTGCCAGTACTGCATCGCCGGCTGCCCGTTCGACATCCCCCGCTTCGACGAGAGCTCGAAGAAGGTCTACAAGTGCACGATGTGCTCGGACCGCGTCGCCGACGGCATGGAGCCGGCGTGCGTCAAGGCGTGCCCGACGGGCGCCATCCGCTTCGGCACCAAGGAGGAGATGACCGCGTACGGCCAGACCAAGGTCGCCAAACTCCAGGGACGAGGCTTCGACGAGGCGATGCTCTACGACCCGAGCGGCGTCGGTGGGCTGCACATGATGTACGTCGTTCCGCGCGGGAGATGCTCGGCGAGTACGGCCTGCCTGCCGACCCGGAGGTGAAGGGCACCGTCAGCTTCACCGGGGCGATGAAGAACCTCCGCCGCGTCGGCGCGGTGGCGTTGTGGGCGGGGGTGATCGGAGGCTTCCTGTACTGGCTGCGCACCGGGCGCCGGCCCCTGCCGGCCGAAGGTGATGCCGTCGCCGAGGCCGAGCGGATCGGCGCCGAGCGGGAGCGCGAGGCCCAGGATGCCGGACCAGTCGTGCCCCGCGACGGCGCCGACGACGAGTCGCGCCCGCGTGTCGGGTCGGTCAGTGACGGACCGCGGCTCGATCCCGCCACCGAGGACGACGTGTCCGGGCCGGAGGACGAGCGATGAGCACCGTCGCCGCGTCCGGAGTCCAAGCCCGCGACACCGCCGAGCGCGACGAGGGCATCCAGCGGTACAACCTGTTCGAGCGGATCGTGCACTGGACCGTGGCGATCACGTTCATCGCGTCTGCTGCTGTCCGGGCTGGCTCTCGGCTACCCGCGGCTCTACTGGCTCTCCGGCCTGTTCGGCGGCGGGCAGACGATGCGGGCTGCCCACCCGTGGATCGGCGTCGTGTTCACCGCCGGCATCCTCGTCATGCTCGTGATGTGGGCCAAGCCGATGCGCACCGACGCCGAGGATCGGCTGTGGGTGAAGCGCCTCCGCCAATACGCGTCGACGGGGCACAACGGCGTCGACAACGGCCGGTGGAACGCCGGCCAGAAGGGGTACTTCTGGTTCTCGGTCGTCTTCGCCGTGATCCTGCTGCTCAGCGGCATCCCGCTGTGGTTCCCGTCGAGCTGGGGTCCCGGACTGTTGCAATGGTCGCGATTCCTCCACCACGTGGTGTTCCTGCTGACCGTGGCCGGGTTCATCATCCACGTGCTCCTGTCGGCGCTGATGTTCCCGGGCACGATGGACGGGATGACGTCCGGGCGGGTGAGCACCGCCTGGGCGGCGTACCACCATCCGCGCTCGGTTCCGCGAGCAACGTGACCGCGACGAGCGGGCCGGCGACGCCGAGACCGCGACGTGAGACGCACCCGACGGGGCGGGCCGGGCGACTATCCGCCGCGCGTGGCGTGTGCCGACCATCTCCTGTCGGGTCCGCCCGGCATCGCCCACGAACCGCTGCAGCTCATGCGCGTCGTGCTCGGGCACCAGGCGTCGCGCTTCGACGAGTCACGCCCGCCGGCCCTTGCTCCGCACGGCTACGGCGCGCTCCTCGACGCGTCACAGGCGGCGGACGACATCGTGGCCGAGGTGCCGTCAGCGATCGCCGCCGTTCGCCCTGCCGCCACCGCGCCGCTTCGCGCCGCGGCGGACACGCTCGTGGGGATGGCGCCGTCGGAGCTCGCCGCGTGCGTCGAGACGTGGCTCGACGACCTGGCGCTGGTCGAGGCGCGGCTCGGGTTCTGGCTCCAGACCGCGGCCGGGCCGGTCCTCGAGCGGGCGGCGCGGGCGGCCGATCTCCCCGCGGACTGGCGCGGGCCGGCCTGTCCCGTGTGTGGCGGTCCGGCCCACGTGTCGGTGATCGCCGAGGAGAGCGGCGAGTTCATGGCCGGTTCGCCGCGTTCGCTGGTGTGCGGTCGCTGCGCGGCGGCGTGGCGCTTCTCCCGCGCCGTGTGCCCGGTCTGTGGTGAGGATGACTCGTCCGCACTGAGCTCGTACTGCGTCGACGGCCGGCGGCTCGCCCGCGTCGACACCTGCTCCACCTGCCGGGCGTACATCAAGACGTTCGACCTGCGCGAGGACGGCGGCCGCGATGTCGTCCCGTTGGTGGACGATCTGGCCACCGTCACGCTCGATGTCTGGGCGCGTGAGCGCGGCTACTCCCGATTGACCCGGTCGTTGGCCGGTGTTTGACGCCCGCCCGCGGTCTGTGTCGCCGAATTACCGGCAGCTGGCGAACGTGGCCTGAACCGTCGGGGATGCGCATCTGGGCGCGGATCGTCTCAGATGCGCTTCTGGGCGCGGACAGTCTCGGAATCCGGGACTCAGCGCACCCAGATGGATCGACGAGACCCTCCGCGCCCAGATGGAGCCCGCGCCGGACTCGGCTTTCATCGGCCGCTGGGCGGCGACAACGGTGACACAAACCGGTCGACGGCTGGGATCAGTTGCCGCCGCCGACTCTGACGTCGCGGATTTCGATCTGGCTGCCGTGACTGACGAGCCAGGTGTCGATGGTGTCGGCGGGTTGGAAGCCGGAGGTGGTGTTGAGGTGGACTTCGCCGTTGTTGACGGTGAGGGGTCGGGCGGTGACGAGGTGTTCGGGTTGGCCGGGGACTTGTTGGAGGGGCAGGCTGGTGAGTGAGGTCTGGGCGGTGGTCTGGAACTGCAGGCCGATGCGCAGCTCGCCGGTGTCGGGGTCGCTGGTGAGGAACAGTCCTGGTTTGGTGGCGGTGACCTGGGCGAGGCGACAGAAGTTGGTGCTGCTGTAGTCGCGGCAGCCGGTGACGTAGAAGCCCGGCCCGGCTTGGGCTCCGGCTTGCACCTGTGGGGTGAAGTCGACGCCTTCGACCAGGATCGGCTGGCTCGCCAGCTGCGAGCCGGCGACGTGGGCGGTGAGTTCCTGTTCGTCGGTGGTGGTGGTGGACAGATAGCCGAAGCGTCCGCCGACGGTGCCGTTGGTCGGCGGCCGGGTCGTGGAAGGGTTCGAGCCGTCGTTGGGGTAGGCGCCCGCGTACGGGCTGACCCGGGTGTACGCCGAGCCGTCTTCGGGGATCAGGCCGGTGAGCAGGTCGCCGTTCTCGTCGCGGTAGTAGATCTGGCTGTACACCGGGTCGGTGAGCGGCAGCACCTGACTGTTGGTGTCGAAGATCTGGATGCGCAGCTTCGCCTGGTCCAGTCCGTTGGCGACCGGGTCGGCGGTGCCGTCACACGAGGTGGAGCCGGCGGCCGGGCACACCACGATCTGGCCGACCGTGGTCCCAGCGGCCGGGGCGGCGAGGCTGGCCAGGTTCACGGGTGGCGAGGCGACAATCGGGTTGTGGATGTCCGACCCGACCTGGATGAAGACGTCGGTGATCGGTTGTCCGGTGGTCGTGTTCTGCCAGTAGAAGCTGACCGGGGACAAGGTGACCGAGCCGGAGGTGGCTCGGGTCGGTTGTCCCTGCGGGGCCAGCAGCCCGAGCGGGACGAGGCCGGAACCGTCGGCGGCGACGCCGACGACTCGTAGCGGTGGGAGGACGGTCTGGATGCGGGGCGGGGAGCTCACCGGCAACGGCCACGTGGTCGCGGCGAGGTCGAAGCGATACACCGGCTGGTCGGTACCGGCAGGATCGAGCCGCGTGCCCGTCACCTTGAGGCTGGTTGGAGCGGCCGGTGGTGGGGATGTGCTGATCATCATGAACGCACTACCAAGCAAGCTGGTGTCGGTGTCATGTTGGAAAGTCAGGTTGTTCGAGCCGCCGACTGACTGCACGGTGAGGTCGCCGCTGCGGGACCAGACCAGCTTGACGACGGTGCGGTCAGCGGGGCGACTGAGTGGGGTGACGACCATGTAGGCGGCCCACTGCCCGGTGAAATCGGTGGACGCGCAGTCACCACCCTCACCAGCAGTCAGCGCGGCGGTGGAGTAGACGGCTGAGGTTTCTCCTTTTCGATGATCACCGAACTGGTCGGGAGCGCTGGGTACCCGTCGAAGTCTTGGGAGAACCAGCACCCGTACGAGGCGTTGGGCCGGGTGGCGAAGTCGATCTGGATCGCGGAGTCGTTCTTGGGGCCGTTATAGAGCTGCACATAGCCGGTCTTGTAGCCGGGGAACCAGGCGCGGATTCCGCCGACGTCGGTCGTGGTCCCGCCCCCGGCGGTCACGGGGAGCGGGGCCAGGGTGGTCGCCCCGCTGTAGCGCAGGACCCGGGCCGAGTTGCCCCGGCTGGACACCGCCACCAGGTCCGGCACGCCGGTGCTGCCGTCGATGCGGTCGGTGAACGTCAACGCGTCCACCGGGGCCGACGCCGATCCGGTCGCCTGCGACAACAGGGCGGGCGAGGTTGTCGCGGGGTCCCACAACTTCACCGTGCCGTCGTCCATGCCGAAGGCGACCACCGCAGACCCGTTGACCCGATGACCCACCGCCGTAGACAACGGTGCCGGAACGGTGGCTCCGACGACTGGTTCGAAGTTGGTCGCACCAGCAAAGGAGACCGACGGCCCGTTCACGGCGACTCGCACCGCCTGCATCCGCACCCCACCGGTGATTTCCTGGATCGTGCCGATGGCGAGCAGGCCGCTGCCGCTGTCATCCCAATCCAGCGCCGTCACCGCCGTTTGGAGGGCGCCGCCGTTGGTGCCGACCGGCTGCCAGGAACCCATGAGCGTCCCGGCAGCCTGGTTGAACACGATCACACCACTCATGCCGGGTGTGGTGGTGTTCAGTGAGTTGGTCAGGCCGACCGCGACCACCGACGTGGTGCCGATCGTCCCGACCGCGATCGTGCTCGGAGAGACCGGCAGCCCGTTGCTCGCCAGGCTCTGAGGGAGCCCGACCGCCCAGGACCCCACAGAGGGGTCGATGCAGGACAACTTGGTGCAACTGCCATCGGACGGCAGCCGGAGCAGGAGCTGCGTGCCGTCGCCGGGGTAGAAGCCGGCCATGTACAGCGCTTCTGGCGTCCGGGCCAGTGAGACCCCGTTCAACCCGTTCGCCCCGGCCTGCTCGCGAAGCTTGTCGTTCCAGACATTCGCCGCAAAGTTGCCCCTGAGGTCAGAGGGCGTCGAGCGGAGCAGCGCCCCACCCCGCTCCTCGGCGTCGTAGACGTTGAGGTTCGCCGAGCCGTCCTCCAGCGTCTCGACGACCGCCCGCTGGTCATAGCCGTTGCCCAGGAAGTCACCGGAGATCTCGTTACGCGCCGTCGCGGCATCTCCACCGAGCGATCCTTGACGGTCGTCGCCGCGGCGGCGAGTTGGCCGGTGGTCCCGTTGGTGACCGGGCCGGCGCCGGTCGGCTGGGCCACCACGAGCGGGCCGAGCAGGGCCGCAGCGACGGCCGCCAGCCACCGCCGCGCGTGGCTGCGGGGCAGGCGGGGGCGAGGGGTGTGGACGTTGCTCACGGCACTCTCATTTCGAATGGTGGGGTGGATCGGCCTAGTTGCCGCCGCCGACTCTGACGTCGCGGATTTCGATCTGGCTGCCGTGACTGACGAGCCAGGTGTCGATGGTGTCGGCGGGTTGGAAGCCGGAGGTGGTGTTGAGGTGGACTTCGCCGTTGTTGACGGTGAGGGGTCGGGCGGTGACGAGGTGTTCGGGTTGGCCGGGGACTTGTTGGAGGGGCAGGCTGGTGAGTGAGGTCTGGGCGGTGGTCTGGAACTGCAGGCCGATGCGCAGCTCGCCGGTGTCGGGGTCGCGGCGAGGAACAGTCCTGGTTGGCGGCGGTGACCTGGGCGAGGCGACAGAAGTTGGTGCTGCTGTAGTCGCGGCAGCCGGTGACGTAGAAGCCCGGCCCGGCTGGGCTCCGGCTTGGACCTGTGGGGTGAAGTCGACGCCTTCGACCAGGATCGGCTGGCTCGCCAGCTGCGAGCCGGCGACGTGGGCGGTGAGTTCCTGTTCGTCGGTGGTGGTGGTGGACAGATAGCCGAAGCGTCCGCCGACGGTGCCGTTGGTCGGCGGCCGGGTCGTGGAAGGGTTCGAGCCGTCGTTGGGGTAGGCGCCCGTGTACGGGCTGACCCGGGTGTACGCCGAGCCGTCTTCGGGGATCAGGCCGGTGAGCAGGTCGCCGTTCTCGTCGCGGTAGTAGATCTGGCTGTACACCGGGTCGGTGAGCGGCAGCACCTGACTGTTGGTGTCGAAGATCTGGATGCGCAGCTTCGCCTGGTCCAGTCCGTTGGCGACCGGGTCGGCGGTGCCGTCACACGAGGTGGAGCCGGCGGCCGGGCACACCACGATCTGGCCGACCGTGGTCCCAGCGGCCGGGGCGGCGAGATCGTCCAACACGATGGCGTTGCTCTCAGTCGAGTCGTCCTCTCCGAGGTCAACAAACAGCGCTTCGACCTGTGGTCCGACCGTCGGGCTTCTGCCAGTAGAAGCTCGACCGGGGACAAGGTGACCGACCCGGACGTGGCTCGGCTCGGTTGTCCCTGCGGCACCAGCCGGCCGAGTGTCATGCAGTCGCCGTTGTTCATGCACGCACGGACTCGCAGCGGTGGCAGGACGGTCTGGATGCGCGGCGGGGAGCTCACCGGCAACGGCCACGTGGTCGCGGCGAGGTCGAAGCGATACACCGGCTGGTCGGTACCGGCAGGATCGAGCCGCGTGCCCGTCACCTTGAGACTGGCGGGCGCGCCCGGCGGCGGCGCTGACTGGATCGCGATGTCCGTGAAGCCAAGCGGCCCATCATCGATGGGGAAGTGCTCGACCGCCAGTTCGAGCGAGCCCCCGACGGCTTGCACGGTGAACTCGCCGCTGCGGGACCAGACCAGCTTGGCGACGGTGCGGTCAGCGGGCCGATCGAGTGGGGTGATCGTGACGTAGACGGCCCACTGCCCGGTGAAATCGCTGGACGCGGAGTCACCACCCTCACCAGCAGTCAGGAAGGCGACGGTGTAGGCGGCCACTACTGGTTCGTTTGGACCGACGATCACCGGAGAGGTCGGGAGCCCGGGACGCGAGTCGTCGAAGTCCTGGGACAACCAGCACCCGTACGAGGCGTTGGGCCGAGCTGCGAAGTCGAGTTGGATCGCGGAGCCGAGGCGGGGATCGGGGTCAATCTCGAGATAGCCGGTCTTGTAGCCGGGGAACCAGGCGCGGATTCCGCCGACGTCGGTCGCGGTCCGCCCCCGGCGGTCACGGGGAGCGGGGCCAGGGTGGTCGCCCCGCTGTAGCGCAGGACCCGGGCCGAGTTGCCCCGGCTGGACACCGCCACCAGGTCCGGCACGCCGGTGCTGCCGTCGATGCGGTCGGTGAACGTCAACGTGTCCACCGGGGCCGACGCCGATCCGGTCGCCTGCGACAACAGGGCGGGCGAGGTCGTCGGGGGTCCCACAACTTCACCGTGCCGTCGTCCATGCCGAAGGCGACCACCGCAGACCCGTTGACCCGATGACCCACCGCCGTAGACAACGGTGCCGGAACGGTGGCTCCGACGACTGGTTCGAAGTTGGTCGCACCAGCAAAGGAGACCGACGGCCCGTTCACGGCGACTCGCACCGCCTGCATCCGCACCCCACCGGTGATTTCCTGGATCGTGCCGATGGCGAGCAGGCCGCTGCCGCTGTCATCCCAATCCAGCGCTGTCACCGCCGTTTGGAGGGCGCCGCCGTTGGTGCCGACCGGCTGCCAGGAACCCATGAGCGTCCCGGCAGCCTGGTTGAACACGATCACACCACTCATGCCGGGGAGATCGGAGTTCAGTGAGTTGGTCAGGCCGACCGCAACCACCGGTGTCGTGCCGATCACCCCTGCCGCCAGCACGCTCGGGGCGACGGGCGACCCACGTACAACCTCATGCGAGGGAAGCTCCGAAGGCCAGGAAGCAGGGGGGACAGACATGCACGACAACTGGGCGCAGCTTCCGTCAGGCGGCAACCTGTAGAGGAAGTTGTCGTTCTCCTTGATGTTGAAGCCGGCCATGTACAGCGCGTCAGGCGTCCAGGTGAGTGCGATCGTGGCCAACCCGTTGGCCACGGCTTTGTCGCGAATCTCGTCGCGGAAGGTGTCGCGGGCCTCGTTGTCGCCCAGGTCCGTGGGGGTCGAGCGCAGCAGCGTCCCACCTTGGGCGTCGGAGTCGTAGATGTTGAGACGTTTGTCGTCGATCGGGCCCTCGATGACCGCCCGCTGGTCATAGCCCTTGCCCAGGAAATCGCCGGTGATCTCGTCGCGCGGTTCGCGGCATCGTCCTCGAGCGGTTCTGCATGGTCGTCGCCGCGGCCGCGGCGACGCGGTCGGGCGCCGCGTCGCGCGCTGGGTCCGCGCCGGCGTGCGGGGCCACCACGAGCGGGGCGAGCAGGGCCGCGGCCACCGCCACCAACGCTTGACGACTGGAGCGGTGGTGACGGCGGGGAATGATGCTGATCACGGTGAACTCATTTCTCGAGGACGAAGCGTGGTTGTCGAATCGTTGAAGGCCGGAGGTGGACGCGGACGCTGGCGATGCTGATCAAAAGTCGAGGATGCTGTCGCGAGGAGAGTCGAACTCGCCCTCGTCGCCCTCGAGGAGGATGACGTTGCGCTCCTCGAAGGTGGGCACCGGTGCCGACGTGCCCGGGTCGGCGTGAGGTTGGCTGGGGCTCGTCTTTTCGGTCGTGATGGGGTCGGACGTCTTGACCACAACCGGGTCGCTGGCTGGCGGCTTGGTCGCCTTCTCGGTGACCTCGGCGCCGCTGGCGCCCACCTGGACGAGCCTGTCGACTCTCACGTTCTGCGCCTCCGGCGGCAGGGGAAGCAGCTCGTTCGGGGCCGGATGCCCTTCGATGTCAACCGGCGAGTTTCCGTCCATGATCTGGGGGTTGGGGTTCACCGGTTGCTCGTTCGGCGGCGGGTTGTCGCCGTTGATCTGTGCCTCCGGGCCCTCGGGCGGGGCGGCCGGAGGCTCCACCTGGTTGGCGGGGTGCTCCTCTCCGGGGATGTCGACCCAGTCGTCTCGTCCTCGCGCGTCCGGCGGGTCTGGCATGTAGGCAGGCGGTTTGGTGTCGCCCGCTTCGGCGGCCGCGCCCACGGCCTCCGCGGCCGAGTCGGTGACGCCGGCGGCGATCCCGGTGACGCCGGCGACGGCCGTGGCGACGTTGTTGACCAGGTTGACGGTGTTCCGTTGGTCGTCGCTCAAGAAGTTCTTGCCGCCCGTCGCCTGGATCGTGTCGCTGACCGTCAGCACGCTGCCGGAGAGTCCGGCGGTGAGGTTGGCGGCGGTTCCGATGGCGTTGGCGGCGAGATTGACGACCACGGAAGCGGTGACCTCTGCACCGACTTCGACGGCTCCGACGATCGCCCCGGCTGCCGCCAGGGCGGCGCCAGCGGTGAGGATGGCGGTGGCAAGCATCACGACCGCGAACACCGCTTCGAGGACGATGTCGGTGGTCGACATCTGGCCGGAGAGGTCGAGGTAGGTGATGGGGTTGGTGTTGAAGGCTTGGTAGCGGTTGTGGGCGTCGACCGGGTCGGGGCTGGTGAAGCGGCCCTGGCGGGGGTCGTAGGTGCGGTCGTCGAAGGCGAGCAGGCCGGTACCGGCCTCGGTCAACGGGCCTCGCGGCGAGGCGCCGAGATAGGTGTAGGGGTTGGTCCGTCCACCGTCGAACGTCCCAACGTTGACCGGTCGCCCGTCGGCCCGGGCCGGGGTCCCGTAGTCGCTGTAGGCGTACGTGCCCGTCACCGAGCCCGAGTCGTCGACCATCCCGCTGACAGAGGTGTGCCGGTCCCGGAGGTAGTACCCGACGCCGGTACCGGTGTCGATCGGTGCGGCGGACGATCCGGTCACCAGACCGGAGACGGCGGTGCCGGGGAGGAGGGTCCGCGCCTCGCGCCCGGCGGTGACCAGGTACGAGGCGGTGCTGGCGGTGCCCGCCGGGCTGCTGGGGTCGCTCGTGCTGTCATTGACGAGGACACCGTCGACGCCGTAGTGGTAGGTGACCGTCGACTTCGTCCCGTCAGGACTGGTGGTCGTGGCGCTGCGCCGCGTCCCGTCGGGCCACAGTGTGTAGGCGGTTGCGGTGCCGTCGGCAAGGGTGGTCGTGCCGGGGGACCCGTCGGTGAGGTACGTCGTGGTGACCCCGTTCAGCGAGGTGAGCACCCGGCCCTCGTCGTCGAAGGTCTGGTTCGCGGTGGCGGAGCCGGTCTTCTGGGCGGTCAGCCGGCCGGAGTCGTCGATCGTGTTCGCGCTCGTCGTCTTGGTGGTGAGCGGACGGATCCCGGCGAGCCGGGCCGTCTTGGTGGTGGCGACGACGTCGCCTCCGAGGTCGACGGTGTAGCGGGTGGTCGTCACCGGCAGCCCGCTCGGCCGGCCGTTGGTGAGCGGTCCGTCATAGATGGCGGAACCGAGCAGCCGGTCGTAGGCGTCGTAGGAGTAGACGGTGGTCCAGGTACCGCCGGTGGTCGACGCGCTGCCGCCGGGTGCGTAGGTGTCGGTACGGGTGGCCGGGTTGTAATGGGCGTCGTAGGTGTAGCTGTGCGCTTCGATCACCTTGCCGCCGGCGTTGGTGGTGGTCTGGGTGGCGAGCTGGTTCTGCGCCGTGTACGTGTTGGTGGTGACGGTGCCGTTTCCTCGGGTGACCGTGGCGATCCGGCTCAGCGCGTCGTAGGTGTACGCGACCGAGGCCAGCACCGTGCTGCCGCGCCGCTGGGTGGCCGAGGTGAGTGTGCCATCGGTGGCGTCGTAGACGTAGGACGTGACCGCGCCGGTGACGTCAGTGGTGCTGGCCAGCTGCCCCTTGTCGTTGTAGTCGGCCGAGATGGAGGTGCCGTCGGGGTAGTGCACCGCGGTGCGGTGGCCGTCGGCGTCGTAGGCATAGGCGATCGTGTCGGTGCCGTCAGCGACGGTCTCGACCTGCCCGGCTCCGTATTGGCCGGCGTCGACCCGGGTGAAGGTGATCGTCCGCGTCGGCTGCCCGGCGCGGTCACGGTCACTCCCGAGAGCAGGCCCGAGTGCGGATCGTAGGTGTGGGTGGTGACGGTGCCGGACGGACCGGTCTTGGTGAGCGGCTGACCGTCGGCGGTGTAGGTGTAGGTGGTGGTGCGACCCTCGGGGTCGGTGGCCGAGACCACGTTCCCGGCGGCGTCGTAGACCACCGACATCGCGCTGCTCACCTCGTCCCCCTGCTGCAGCGTCCGCGAGGTCGCCGCACCGGTCAGGGCGTGGGTCGTGATCGCCGTCATCGGCTCACCCGGGAAGCTGCCGTGGACTGCGGCGCTGCTGTCGAGCTCGCCGCGATGCCGCCGGGACCGGAGCGGTCGGTGGTGACGGTCAGATCGTTCTGGGTGGCGGTGGGCTGGCCCAACCCGTCGAACGACTTCGGCGCTGACGGGATCAGCGACGGTCCCGCCGGAGTCGGCCGCAGTAGGTGGTCTGTGACTGGATCGCCCGGTCGGCGTCGTCGTAGCTGGTGGACGTGCTCATGCTCGGCTGCGTCGCGCCGTCGGGAACCAGCGCAGGCGACCAGGGTGTGAGCGGCACCGTCGTCGTAGGACTTGAGGTGGGTGAGCCCGGTCGCCCCTCCTGGCTCACGGTGCGCCCGAACGCGTCCAGCATCGTGGTCGCCGAGCGGCCGGCCTGGTCGGTCGGCCGTCGTCGACGTAGCCGTCGGGGCTGTAGCTGTGAGCCGAAAGGGACCGGGCGGCGGGATCTGCGACGATTTCGCCGTTGAGGACGTTGTCGGTGATCGACACGGTCCGACCGAGCAGATCGACGGTGCTTGCGGGTCACCCGTCCGTCTGGAGTGGTCACCGTGGTCTGGGTGGGGGTGTAGGCGGTCGCCGTGACCAGCCCGCCCGGCGTCGTGACCTTCGTGCGCCGGCCGACGGCGTCGTGGCTCGAGGGTCGTCGTCCGCCCCAACGCGTCGGCGTTGGCTGACCGGTCTGCCCGACACCAGGTCGACGGTGATCGTCGTGGCCTGGGCGGCGGCGGTGCCGGCGCCGACCGTGGTGGTGATCGACTGGGTCCCATCGTCGAGGTCGACCGAACGCTCGAAGGTGGTGACGATCTCGTCGGGGCCGCCGCCGGGCTCGTCGTCGTCGGGTTCGGCGCCAGGCGCCCACGACAGCGTGCGCAGGGTGAGCTTCCCGTCGTCGTCGTACTCGTACGACCGAGGTCTGGCGGGCGGACAGCGTCTCACCGGCGGTGCCCACCGAGGTCGTCGCGGCGGCGATGTTCGCTGCCATCGGCAGTCAGGGTGTTCACCATCTGCGCCTGGCTGCCGTCGGGCCCGGTGGTCGTCTGCGTTGGTCACCATGCCGTACCGGTCGTCGTACTCGGTGGTCGTGGTCGTGCCGACCTCGTCCGTCGCCGAGATCGACCCGACCGTGGTCGTCGAAGCTCGTCGCCGTGGTCGTCGTCCGCGGCGCTGATGCCGCCAGGCCGGTCGGCGCTGGTGGCCGCGGACTCGGTCAACGTCGTCTGCGCCGGGTGGGCGTAGTTGGCCGGCAACAGCGCCGGCACCCGAACCGGCGTCGGGTAGCTGACACTGCGTGCGTCTGCGCCACGACCGGCGTCTGCCCGGGCGCGGGCGTCACCTCGATCTGCTTCCGGATCAGGCGGTGCGAGCGCGTCGTAGGTGCGACAGCGTCGTCGTCGCCCCGGTGCTCGAGCGCGGTGGAGTAGGTGTAGGCCGTGTCACCCGAGGCGAACAGCGCGTCCGGCTCGGTGGCGGTGGGGAGGTGGTTCGGGTACCCCGCGAAGTTGTGCCGGTTGTTGCCCGGCGGGTCGAGACTGAACGTCTGCACCGGCGAGACCGCGTTGCCGGCGGCGTCGGTCGTCTTCAGCGTGGCCACCGCCGTCAGCCCGGTGCTGGTAGGTCGGCGACTGGTAGGTCACCGCGGTCCGCGCCCCGCTGGCATCGGTGATCAAGGTGATCAGCGGCTTGGGGGCGCCGCTCACCGAGGCGTAGGCGAACGTGATCTTCTGCCCGACCGGGTCGGTGACGCTCTGCACACCCTGGGTCGAGCTCACCGCGATCGTCGTGGTCGGCATCGACGCCGTCGGAGCGCTCGGGCGAGACGACCTTGACCTGGTTCGGCGTCGAGTAGTCGAACGTCGTGGTGAGACCGTAACGAGTCGATGATCGACGTCGGCTGCCACACGTTGTTGGCCCGGGCCCGCCACGTGATGTCGGTCCGGTTCCCGAACCGGTCGGTCCGAGCCGCGAGGTTGCCGTTGACGTCGAAGTAGTCGGCGCGGCCGTCGTCGTAGGCCAGCGTGTAGGCGAAGCTGACCTGCCCGGCGCCCGGCCGCCTCGGGCAGGATGCCCGTCGTGATGGTGAAGGTCAGGTCGCGGAGCTTGTAGTGCTTCAGCCCGCTCGGCTCGGTCGGGTCGACGAGGTACGACCCGCCCGAGGCCGGGTAGACCCGCTTGAGACCGGCGACATCGACGAACGAGCTGCCGATGCTCCAGCCCGCGCCCCACCCCGAGCGGTCGATGCTCGCCGTGGCGCGTTCCTGCTGCCAGTCGAGTGCGACCGAGACATCGGCGGTGCCCGTCGCCGTCGATCGTGACGAGCGGCACCGTGACCGAGAACTGCCCGGTGCGCTCGTCGACGCCACCGCCCAGGCCACCGTGGAGGGCGAAACCGCCGGCCGGCGCCGGCGCCGCCTGCGCCGCGGCCCGGCCCGGTGTGAACGACATCACCGACATCGGCCACCGTGCCGCCCACGCGGAGGTGGCCGAGCAGGGCGAGCGTCGATCAGAACGATCACCGCGGCCCGGGCCCTGGCTGTCCGCAAGCGATGGCGGCTGGTCATGGTGAGTCTCCTCTGCCGTGTCGATCTGCGCTGGCGACGTCGACTATGCGCGTCGCGCCGTGTCGGCGCAGTCGGCGTCGACACACACGTTGTGTGTCCGCCGGCACGCAAAGGGTCCTGTCGTTCGAAACCGATCCGATCGGGCCGATGCCAAACGACAGAACGGTGTCGTCGTCGGGATCAGAGCGCTTCGACGTGTCCGCCGGTCAGGCGATTCCGCGTGTCGAAGATGTAGGCGGCGTGGGCGCGGACCAGCTCGTAGTCGACGTCGTCGTGATCGGTGAGGAGAACCACCACGTCAGCAGACGCGAGCAGATCGGGTGACAGGGGAACGCGCGGCGCAACGTGGTCCAGCTCGTGCGATCCGACGTGCGGGTCGTGCACCAGGACGTCGGCGCCGAGATCGACGAGGCCTTTGATGACGTCGGCCGACGGGGTCTCGCGAGCGTCGTTCGAGTTCCGTTTGTAGGCGAGTCCGATGACGAGGACGCATGACCCGTAGACGGGCTTGCGGCGGGCATTGAGACCGTTCTGGATGCGCTGGACGACGTACGCCGGCATCCGGTGGTTGATGTCCTTGGCGATGTCGACGAACCGCGACGCGACACCCAGCTGACGTTCGATGCGCCAGGACAGGTACGCCGGATCGATCGGCAGGCAATGCCCACCGACACCGGGGCCGGGGGCGAAGCTCATGAACCCGAACGGCTTGGTGCCCGCGGCGCGGGTCACCTGCCAGATGTCGATGCCCAGGGCATGGGCGTGCATCGCCAGTTCGTTGACCAGCGCCACGTTGACGTGCCGAAAGGTGTTCTCCAGGAGCTTGGTCATCTCGGCTTCCCGCGTCGTGCCGACGGGCACGACGGTGTCGACGAGACACCGGTAGAAGCGGTCGACGGCGGCCGAGCAGGACGGCGTCAGGCCCGACACCACCTTGGGGGTGTTGACGAATGTCCACATCAGGTTCCCGGGGTCGATCCGCTCCGGCGAGTACCCCACGTGGAAGTCGACGCCGGCCTTGAGCCCGCTGCCGACCTCGAGTCGGGGGACGAGGAGCTCGTCGGTCGTGCCGGGATACGTCGTGGATTCCAGGACGACCGTGTTCCCCGGTCGGAGCAGGGGGCCGAGCAGTGACGCGGCCGATTCGATGCACGACACGTCGGGGACTCCGTCCCGGAGCGGCGTCGGCACGGTGATCACGGCGACGTCGAATCCCGGCACCGCCGCGGCGTCGTCGACGACGCGGTACCTGCCGCTCGCCAGCGCAGAGCACACCTGGTCCGCCGGGACGTCGCCGACGTACGAGCCGCCGCGGGCGAGGATGCCGGTCCGCGACGCATCGTGGTCGTAGCCGACGACGTCGAAGCCGACCTCCACGGCGCGCATCGCGAGCGGGAGCCCGACGTAGCCCTGCCCCACGACGACCACACGTGTGGGTTCGGTCATGATCGGACCGACCGGCGTGACCGCTTCATACTGAGTGGGTGCAGGACGTCGCGTTCCCGGCCGTCGAATCGGACTCGCCGGTCGACGCGACCCTCCGTTGGCTCCGCGAGCACATCGCCGGCGACCCGCTCCTCGCCGCCGGGCCGGACGTCAGCGTGCGGGCCGAGGTGCTGCCGCACCGCAGCCGGGACGGCCACGTGGAGCTGGAGCGGTGCTACTGGTCGGTCCAACGGCCGGTTCGGGACACCGAGCTCGGCTTCGCCGCCCGGACGCTCTACTGGGACCGCCGGATGGCCGAGCCGCGAGTCGTCGACTTCCCCGACGAGCCGGTCATGGACTGGCTCGTCACCCCGGACGGCGCGTTGTGCTCGCACGGTGAGCACGCCGGCGTGCAGATCCTGCGCTACATCCCGCTGCGGCGAGTGACGTTCCGGCTCGAGGGCGCCGCCGGCCTGCCGCCGCGCGTGATCGCCAAGACCAAGCGCCGCCGCAGCATCGTGCGGGCGACACGAGCGCTGGTTGCGGCCCGCCGCGCCGTCGCCCGCCGCGGCACCAACGCCTTCCGCGTGCCGGAACCCCTCCGCCTCGACTCGCGCCGGCGGCTGCTCCACCAGGCCGAGCTCCCGGGTCGAGCGCTGCCCGAGCTCCTCGCCGCCGGTGAGCTCGACCGTCTCGACGCGCTCGACCGCCTCGGCCGCGTTCACCGCGACGTGCACGAGCTCGACGTGCCCCGCGGCCGGGTCCGGACGCTCCGCACCGGAGACTGGCTGGCGATCACCGCAACCGCTGCCGAGCAGATCACGGCGCTGGCGCCGTCGGCGGGCGACGGTGTGGGCGCGCTCGTCGCGGCGCTCGTCCGCACGATCCCAGACGATGCCGACCTCGCCTTCTGCCAGGGCGACTTCGTGCCGTCGCAGATCCTGTGCGACCCCAGTGGGTGGGCGGTGCTCGACTTCGACGACGCCCACCACGCCGACCCCCACGCGGAGGTCGCCGCGCTGTACGTCGCCCTCGGCCGAGAGCTGCCGTACCGCACGCCGGCCGACGTCGACGCGGCGCGCCGGGCGTACCTCGCCGGCTACGTCGAGCGGGCGGACCGGCCGCTCGACCCGACCCGGTGGCAGTGGTTCGTCGCCGTCGCCGAGGTGCGCTACCTCGCCCGCCGCCTGGTGAAGGGCCGGGCGTTCCCGGGCGAGGCGACCGCGGTGCTCGACGGGCTCGACCCCGCCGGCGGGCTGCCCGACGTCGGACGCTGAGCTCATCGGAGCAGCTCCCGCATCGAGCACGCCGTGGCCCGAGGATGGGCCTGGACCAAGGCGGCCAGTTCGGCGACGTCGTCGAGGTCGTCGTCGCTCATCACGGCGTGGTGCAGCATCACGCCGACCGGACATGGCCCCGCGGCGGCGTCGGCCAGCCGTTCGCCGCGCTGCTCCGCGGTGGCGCGCTGTCCATCGCGTCGCTTCACCAGCCAGTCGACGGTGATCGGAACCTCGTTCAGGCCGGTGAGGTCGAAGGGTTCCGCGGTGGCATCCCGCGACAGAGCCCGGACGCCGCCGTCCCGCAAGGCTCGCCCGGTCTCGTCGCTGCAGCGGTTCCACGGCGGGACGAAGACGTCGGCCGCCTCGCTCCCGAACGCCGCGCGCATCGCCGTGCGACCGCGCCGGAGGTCGGCGGTCACGTCGGCCCGGCTTCTCGACGCGCCGAACTCGCTGCGGCGACCTTCCCGCTCGTGGTTCACGTGGGCCCAGCCGTGCTGGTGGACGCCGACTCGCCCGGCCGACTCCTCGATGTGGCGCCGGAGCCGGGCGGTCAGCGGCCCGGTCAGGAGCGCCGGGATCACCGCCAGGTCGACGGGACTGGCGAGCCGCCGACACCGCTCGAGGAGCGCCCACAGTCGGTCATCGGCCCAGCCGACGTCGTCGTCGCGGAAGAAGAAGCGGACCGGGCTGGCGCGGGTGTCGAGCCGCGCGTGGAGGGGGTCGAGCCACGTCATCGGTCACCGGTCCCGACGGGGGCGCCGGCCGCCGTCATCGACGCCACCAGCTCGGCGGTGCGACGGGCGCCGTCGAGGGAGAGGTCGGTCCGGCCGGCACGGGACCGGGAAGCCCGCCGGACTGCCTCGACGAGGGCCGGCGCGGTCAGGGAGTCGGCGTCCAGCACGGTCACCGCCCCGAGCGCTTCGAGCCGGCGGGCCCGAGTCCGCTGCTCGTCCTCCCGTCCCGCCGCGTACGGGACGACCACCGCCGGTGTCCCGCTGGCGAGGATGTCCAGGGCGGTGTTGTAGCCGCACTGACTCACCGACACGGTCGAGGCGGCCATCTCCGTGCGCCAGGTCCGGCACGAACCGGACCAGGCGGCACCCCGGCGTCGCGGTGATCGCCTGCTCGAGCCGGTCGCGCTCGGCGACCGGCAGGAACGGGCCGGCCACGATGGTCGTGCGTAGCCCCAGGTCGCCCAGCAGCACCGGAGCCGCCTCGACCGCGATCGCGAACAGCTCACCGCCCACGAGGCCGCCACCGGCTGAGACGAACACCCGGCGTTCCGTGGCCACCGAATCACCGGCGCGATCGATCGACCGCCGGCCGACGAAGCCGGTGTAGTGCACCGGCACGGCCAGCGGGGTGCGCGGCGTGAACGACTCCTCCAGCCGGGCGAAGCGCGGATCGGAGTGCACCAGCACACCGTCGAACCAGCGGTTGGCGACGACGCTGGCCTGCTCGTCGTGACGGGCCTGGTCCCGTCGCGACGACACCAGGATGTCGCGCACGCTCGACAGCACGGTCGGCCGTCGGGGCAGAGCTCGGCTCGCCTCCAGGAGCGGCAGCAGCTCGAAGGCGAACTTGCGCCGCCCGAACGGATACAGCTCCACGATCACCACGGCGGGCTGAACCGTCTGCAGCTCGGCGAGGACACGCGCGAGGCGGACCCGCGCCGCCTCTTCGGCCGTCCATCGCGGGTCGCGGCTGACGAGCGCGTAGCCGTCGTCGTGACCGAGCGGCGGCAGCGGCACCAACCGCACACCGGCGGGCACGATGAGTTCCCGTGGCACGGCACCCCCGCTGAGGAGCACGACGTCGAAGGAGGCGGACAACGCCTCCACCAGCGCCAGCGATCGCACGAGGTGTCCGATGCCGACGGAGTGCTGGCAGTAGAAGAGCAGCCCGGGCTTGCTCACCGCCGGACCCTCCCGTCGATCAGGCGCTCGGCCTCCTGCAGCAGCGCCGGCAGGCGGGCGAGCGTCCGGGGGAGCACACGGTGCACCGCCCGCGCCGCCCGCTCGACGAGGAGGGCGGCCGCGGTGTGCCAGCGCACCGCATCAGCGTCGACCTCGGCGTCCGTCGCGTAGCCGGCGAGGAACGCCGCCTCGAGCTGGTCGAACCGAGCACGTCGTGAGCTCGCCTACGAGCCGCCGATGACGGAGCGCGGCGAGCACGCCGCCGATGTCGGCGGCCGGGTGCCCGCGAGCGCACTGGTCGAGGTCGAGCAGCCGCACATCGTCGTCGGCGAGGAGGCCGTTCTTCAGGTGGACGTCGCCGTGGACGAGGGCTGAGCCGCCCGACATCCCGTCGCGCGCGAGGCGGTCGGCCAGCGCGTGGGCGTCCGGCCCGACGTCGGGCCGGATGCACGCCAGCAGGCTCGCTGATGCCTGCAGCGAGTCCGGGGTGAACCGCCCGAACGGCTCCTCGGCATCGGCCGGCAGCCCGTGCAGCCGAGCGAGCGCCCGACCGAGGCCGCGCAGCCCGACCTCGAGGTCGGCCCCGTTCAGTTCGTCGAGGCGACGACCCCGACATCGCCTCCAGCGCGACGAGGTGGTGGGACGGCAGGAACCCCACCACTCGGGGCACGCTGAGCCCGACCGCCGCCGCCCGTCCGGCGACCCGCCCGTAGCGCGCGTTCACGTCCGCCGACGGCTCCTGCTCGGCGTACACCTTGGCGTAGGCGGTGACGCGTCCGGCTCCGTCTTCGCAGCGCAGCGTGACCGACTTCTCCGGCGCGTAGGCGACAACGCTGCCGATGCGGGCATCGATGCCGAGCCTGGTGCGGAGGACCGTGCCGTCCCCGACCAGCTGGTGCAGGCCCGTCAACTTCCGGTCGCACGGGAACACCCACGACACGGCGTGGAGATCGGGGTCGAACACTCCTGCTCCGGCCGCGGCGGCCAGGCGCGGGGCGCGCTCCGCCGTGACCATCCGGGTGGACACGAGGTGCGTCCGGTCGCCGGTGGTCATCCGGTGCAGTACACGCAGGCTCCGGCCCACGCGGTACTTCGCCCGGATCCGCTCGAGCTGCGCTCCATGCGGAATGCCGAGCGACCTGGGAAGCCGGTCGGCGACGACCGAGACGTCGAGCAGCGCGTCGCGACGGGGGAGGTCGGGGTCGGGCGCGAGCAGGTCCGGCCGCACGATCAGATCTCCCCGCTCGGCAAGCCGTCGGTGCTCCATCCGTCGCCGGTGGGCACGAGGTCAGGCGCGGTACCCGCACCGCACCATGACACGTCCTGGCCCTCGTAGACGGCCAGCCGTTCGGGTTGGCCACGGCCGTCCACCCGCACCCATCCGACGCGGGCCGTGACGCTCAGCGCGCCGAGCTTCAACCGGCACGGTTGTGCCGCCCAGGCCAGGTGGTCGACGGAGGTTCCGTCGTCGCCGACACCCTCGACGCGCGCCGACACCAGCTCCGCCGAGTGGTGCCCGACGACGAGCCGAGGCGGCCGTAGAGCGTCGCGACGGGGCCACAGCGCGACGAGGAATGCCGCGTCTGTTGCGTTGCGGCGGACGAGGACGATCACGGGCGCCCGCTCCTTGACCCCGTACGCCGGTGCCACCCACCCGGACTCGATCCGTGGCGCGGCATCCGACGGGTAGATGAGGTCGACGTCGGGCGCGCGCACGACCACGTCGTGGTCGCGTCGCACCACCGTCGTGCGGCCGCTGGCCGGGGCGGTGAGGTGCAGGCGGTGCGTGTAGTCGTGTCCGGTCGCAGCCGTGAGATGGTCGGCGACGAGCCAGTAGTCGCCGGCCACGAACAGCACGTCGCGGGTGTGCACGGCGTCGTAGCACGGGCTGTGCACCTCGGCGCGGACGACGTCGAGATCGTCCGTGCAGTGGCGCCACAGCACGCCGGCCCGGGCGACGCAGCCGTGCTTCGGCTTGCCGCGGCGATACGGGGTCTGGTCGAGCCCGTCCACGGTCACCGTGTTGTGGGCCGCGGTGCTCTTGAACCAGCGCCGCCAGTTCGGGCCGCTCTCGGAGTAGGTGTAGCGGCCGGGATCGACCACCAGCGGTCGCCCGATGGCAAAAGCCTCCAGGTGGAGCGCGTCGTAGTGCCCGTGCCCGCCGTCGCCGAGCGGCCCGGCATCGAGCACGAGCCAGCGCTCGTCGGCGTACGCCTCACCCCGGTCGCCCCACCCACTGCGCTGGACCACGTAGCCGGCGCACGGGAACGACACGCTGCGCTCCACCGGAGGCGTGCCCCCGGCGCCGCCGGTCGCGGCCCACCGCAGCTCGGGCATCCCGAGCAGCTGGTCGGCGAGCAGGAGCAGGTCGGTGTGATCCTCCTGGTCGGCGTCCGAGAGCGCGGGGATGCGCCGGTCGGGACGGTGCAGGTGAAGGGCGACGCGACACGCCAGCCGGAGACGATCGTCGAAGCCGGCCGGCACGGAGAGATCGAAGCGGCGGGCGTTCTCTCTGGCGCCCAGGTACGAGCGGAGCGCCATGTGGTGGTAGTGCGACGAGCACTCGCGATGAACGCCGTCGGGCCACACGTCCGTCTGCAGGTTGGCGTCGAGCCCGTCCCACGCGAAGTCCCGGAGCTCTCCCTGCGGATCGAGGGGCGGGAGGCCCAGCGCGGTGATGAGCAGCGCGTACAGCTCGAGCGTCCGGTGGTTGCGCTCGGGAGTGAGGTGGCCCCGGAGGTGGGCGACCTGCGCGGCGATGCTGTCCAGCAGGAGCTCCACGGTCGAGGGGTCCGGCCCGGAGCGGTCGGTGCCGGAGAAGGTTCGCCAGGCGTAGACCCAGTTCTGCACCCGCCGACCGATCACGTCCGTCGGGTCGTGGTGCGCAGGGACCTGGGCGATCCACGAGGCGACGAGCGCCTCCCAGGTGTGCAGGTAGACCTCGTCACCCGTGCTCGCGTACGCGGTGGCGAGGTCGAGTCCGAAGTAGAACTTGCTCCACTCGATCCGCCACTCCTCGTCGTGGGCGATGCCGCCGGCCATCCAGTCGGGGGTGGGACCGAGGTCGAGCGTGACCCCGCCGGACGTGAAGCGTCCGGCGACCGCGTCGTCGGCCACGGCGCGGCTCCGGTGGTGCCCATCGATGACGCAGAAGACGGGACCGGGCTCGACGGTGCGTGCGGCGGCCGGAACGGTCACGACCCCACCTGCGCGGCGAAGACGCGCGCCAACGCGCGGCGAGCCGGTCGCCGTCGAACCGCTCCAGCACGGTCCGCCGCCCGGCCCGCGCCAGCCGATCGGCCAAGGTCTGGTCCTCCCAGAGCCGGATCCATGCCGCGGCGAGCGAGTGAGGGTCGTCGGGGGCGACGAGGAGGCCGTTGTCGCCGTCGCGGACCAACTCGGGGATGCCGGACACGTCGGTGGTGACGACGGGCGCCGCACAGGCCATCGCCTCGAGCAGGACGTTGGGAATGCCGTCTCGGTCGCCGCCGTCGACCACCCGGCAGGCCAGGCTGAAAACCGATGCCCGGCGGTATTCGGCGAACAGCTCCCTGGGCGTGAGCGGCCCGACGAACCGCACGGATCCGTCGAGCCGGTGGGCGGCGGCGCGGCTGCGCACCACCGGCTCGTGATCTCCGTGCTCACCGGCGATGACCGCCTCGAACGGCACCCCCTGCTCGCGCAGTCGGGCGCACGCATCGACGAACGTGTCGAAGCCCTTCTTCGGCACCAGCCGGCCGACGCCGAGGATCCGCAGCCGGGCCCCGCGACCGCGGTCCTCCACCGAGCCGGCCGTGAGCGCAGTGAAGTCCGAGCCCAGGCCGTGGTGGATGACGTGGATCCGGGTGGCGGTGCCGAGCGCGCGCAGGTGCCGTCCGTTGGCTTCGGTGCACGTGACCACGAACGCCGCCGCGGCGGTCTTGCGAGCCAGGAGCCCGGCAGGGTTGAGGTCCTGCCCGTAGAGGTCCTTGGCGTGGCCGGTGAACGAGAAGGGGAGCCCGGTGATCGTCGACGCCAGCCACGTGACGGTGGTCGAGCCGTGAGCGAAGTGGGCGTGCAGGTGGGCGATGGCGGGGTCGGAGAGGACCGCGTCGGCCAGCGCGACGGCGAGCAGGAACTCCTTCAGGTAGATCTTGCGCGGTGCCGCCAACGGTCGTTTACGGGACCGAACCGCCTGGGCGAGCGCCATCGCCGCCGCGCGCACCAGTCCCCGGGGTCGGCGGCGCGCCACGGTTCCGAGCGCGGGAAGGAACGGACGGATGTTGCGCAACAGCCAGGACAGGGCGGGGCCGGCCGTCAGCGACGTCGTGGCGGGCAGGTAGCGGGGGGTGGCCCTGATCCGGTCGACGACCGGGTGCCGATCGGGCTCGTCCGCCGGCTTGAGGACGAGGATCCGGGTGGGCACACCGAGCTGCTCGACGCGGTGGATCTCGCTGGCGATGAACGTCTCCGAACGGCGCGGGAACCCTTTCAGTACGTAGGCGACGGCGCGCTCAGCCATACAGACCGTCCAGGTGGTCGCAGAGGGCTCGGGTGCAGGCCACGAGGTCGTAGCGCGCCATCATCAGCTGCCGCGCCGCCTGACCGAGGCGCCGGCGCAGCACCGGATCGTGCTGCAGCCGTCGCAGCGCGGCGGCCAGTGCCGACGGATCGCCGGGCGGCACGAGGAGCCCGGTGACCTCGTGCTCGACCGCGTCGGGAACCGCCGCCACGTCGCTGGCCACCACCGCCACACCCGACGCCATCGCCTCCAGCACCACGTTGGGGAGTCCGTCGCGATCGCCGCTGCCGGCGACCACCGACGGCACCACCACCACGTCAGCGCGGGCATATTCGGCGGGCAGCTCGCGGTGCGTGCGGGGCCCGGCGAACTCCACCTCGGCCCGCCCAGCCGAGAGCGCCCGCAGGCGAGCCTCGTCGGCGCCGCCACCGACGATGCGCAGCGCGACACCGGCGTCGAGCCCGGCCACGGCGGCGATGGCGACGTGGAAGCCCTTCTTCTCGACGAGGCGTCCCACCCCCAGCACGCGGAACGGTCCACCGGTCTTGGGCCCGCCACACGGCGCGAAGCGGACGGTGTCGACGCCGTGCGGGACGACGGTCGCCTGCACACCCACGGCCGCCAGCGCGGCGGCAGTCGCCCGGTTGCACGTCACGACGCCGCGCGCCTGGCGGGCACGGCGCACGAGCCCGTCGGCGCCGGCCTTGCGGACGTCGAGGGCGTGGGCGCTGAAGCCGTACGGGACGCCGAGCCGTGCCGCGGCCGCCGCGGCGACCGCGGCCGGAGCGTGGGCGAAGTATCCGTGCACCGCGGTGACGCCGCTCGACGCCAGCCGGACGGCCACGACGTCGGCCTGACACCCCACGTCACCGTCGGGCAGCACCGTGACGACGTCCCGCAGCCCGGTCACGTGGGGCTGAAGGTGCGACCAGTCGCCGGGCTTGGTGGCGAAGACGCCGGCGAGCATCCCCGTCTGGCGGAGGGCGAGCAGCTCGTTGAGCGCGAACGTCTCGGAGAGCCGCGGAAACCCGCTCGTGACAACCGCCAGCCGCGCGGTCATCTAGTCCCCCAGACAGCCGGCGACCGAGACAACCGGGGCCGATCTGGGCGCGGACAGTCTCGAATCTGCGACTCAGCGCGCCCAGATTCGGTCGTGAGACGCTCCGCGCCCAGATGTGCTGTCACGCGACCCTCCGTGTCGTCGCGGTCTGCAGCACCCACTCCAGCTCTTGGCGGAGCCCGTCCTCGAGGTCGACGAGCGGTCGCCAGCCGAGGTCGCGGGCGCGCACCGGAGGTGTCAGCCGCGGTGCGGCGCACGTCGCCGCGCTGGGACGCCACTCGGGTGAGCTCGATCCGTCGTCCGGCCAGCCGCTCGATGGTCTCGACGATGCCGGCCACGCTCACCTCCGTGCCGCCGCCGACGTTGTAGAGGGGCGCCGGGTCGCCGACCACGGCCGCCCGCACCGTGGCGTCGCACACGTCGGTCACGAACGTGAGGTCGCGCGACTGTGAGCCGTCGCCGTAGACCGTGAACGGTGTCCCGCCGGCGACCGCCTCGCACATCAACCGGACCGCCATGTCCGGCCGCTGCCGGGGTCCGTAGACGGTGAAGTAGCGCAGCCCGACGATGCCCATGCCGGCGTCGCGGTACACGGCCGCCAGGTCCTCGCATGCCCGCTTCGTGACGCCGTACGGCGAGCGCGGCCGCGTCGCCGCCCGCTCCGAGCACGGGTAGTCCGGTGCGTCCCCGTAGACCGAGGACGACGACGCCCACACAACCCTTCGGCTACCGCCGACCTGGGCCGCCTCGAAGACGTGTTGAGTGGCGACGACGTTGTCGCGTGCGTAGCGGGCGAAGCCGGCACCGAAACTGCTGCGCACCCCCGGTTGGGCGGCGAGGTGGAACACGGTGTCCCCCCGAGCGAGGACGAACCGCCACGACTCCGCCGTGACGTCCGCCTCGACCAGGGCGAACGCCGGCTCGCGGGCCAGCCGGGCCAGGTTCTGCTCCTTCGCGGCCCGGGGGTAGTAGTCGCGGAAGCAGTCGACGCCGACGACCTGCCAGCCGTCGTCGATCAGCCGCTCACAGAGGTGGGAGCCGACGAACCCGGCGGCTCCGGTCACCACGGCCCGTCGTCGGCGGGCCCGAGTCACGCCCGTCCTCCTGCGGCCACGTGTTCGTCGTTCTCTCGGCGGCCGGCCCAGAGCTGACGGAAGGTCGACCCGCTCGCCAGTAGCCGGTCAGGCTCACCGACCTCGATCAGACGACCCTCGTCCATCACGGCCACGAGGTCCGCAGATCGGGCGAGCGTCATCGTGTGGGTGATTAGGACGGTCGTGCGATCGCGCATCAGCGAGGTGATGCCGGACAGGACCCGCCGCTCGCTGACGGCGTCGAGGCCGGTCGTCGGCTCGTCGAGGATCAGCACCGGGGGATCGCGCACGAGCACCCGCGCGATCCCGAGCCGTTGCCGTTGACCGCCTGACAGCCCGACGCCACCGGGCCCGAGCACCGTGTCGTAGCCGGCGGGCAGGGCGGCGATGAACTCGGACGCGCCGGCGAGCGCGGCCGCTTCCTCGACCTTCGCCCGCTCCACCTCCCGGCCGTAGGCGATGTTCTCGGCCACCGTGCCGCTGAACAGGATGGTGTCCTGCAGCAACACGCCCACCTGCTGGCGGAACCAGTCCAGCGAGCAGTCGCGGGCGTCGCGCCCGTCGAGCAGCACCCGTCCCCGCGTCGGGTCGTAGAACCGGGCCACGAGGGCACCGACGGTCGACTTGCCCGCACCCGACACGCCGACGAGTGCCAACCGCGTGCCCGCCGGGATGTGCAGCGTGATGTCGTGCACCGCCAACCGCTCGGGCGTGTAGCGGAACGAGACGTCCTCCAACGTGATGTTCCCCCGCGGCCGTTCGCCGGCGTAGCGGCCCCGCTCGTCGAGCACCTCGTCGGAGCGCAGCACGTCGCCGATCCGGTCGAGGCGGGCCATCGCGCGGGCGAAACGGGTGGACTGGCGGGCGATCTCGCGCAGCGGCCGGTACAGGCGGCTGCTGTACGCGACGAACACGACGAGGTCGCCCGGACTGATGTGGCCGGCGGCCACGCGCAGCACGCCGATCGCCAGGATCAGCGCGGTCGAGACGGCACCGAGCAGATCGACGACAACGCCGAAGCGGGCCTCGAGTCGGGACGCCTCGACCCCGACCGTCAGCCGTTCGCTGCTGCGGCGCTCCACCCGTTCGCCCTCGAAGCGTTCCGTGCCGAACGCCTTGACCACCGGCATGGCGGAGAGAGCCTCGTTGGCCAGCGAGGCGATCTCACCCTCCTTGGCGCGCTGCTTGCTGGCCGCCCGCTTCACCTTGGCCTGGTAGTGCCGGATCACGATGAACAACGGGGGCACGACGCAGAAGGCGGCGACGGTGAGCAGGGGGTCGAGCACGGTGCAGACGACGACCATCCCGACGAGGAGCAGTCCCGCCGACGCCAGGCCGCCGAGGGTGTCGGAGAAGAGGTACCCCACGGCGTTCACGTCGCCCGTGACGTGCGTGAGCAGGTCGCCCTTCTGGCGCTTGGCGTGGAACGAGAGCGACAAGCGCTGCATCTGGGCGTACGTGGCCACTCGCAGGCTGTGGACGATGCGCTCGCCGGCTCGGTTGAGCCAGAACTCCGAGCAGTACGTCGCCGTCGCGTTGAGCCCGGCGATGCCGAGCACGAGCGCGAGCACCCCCACTACGACCGTCACGTCGGAGCGCTCGAGCGTGAAGGGCACGTCGTCCGTCCGCTCGGCGAGGTAGTCGACGGCGAACTTGAGTGGCCACGGGCTGGCCAACGTGGCGACGGTGCCCACGATCGAGCAGGCGGCGGCGCCGCCGAGCGCTCCCGCGTGCCGGGCGACGTACGGCCGCAGCAGTGGCCACGTTCGCCGACCGGCGCCGGTCGCGTTCACCTCCGCCGAGTCGGTGCTCACCGCCGGCTCCGCTCGGCCGCCAGCTCGACGATTCGCTCGGCGGCCCGCTTGGCCCCGTCGAGCGAGATGCCCGCCTCGCTCAGCTGCGCGGGGGTCGCCCGGCGGTCGCGGTCGAGCAGCCAGTTGACCTCCTCGGCGTCGGCGCCCTCGTCGACCACATCGGCCAGACCGAGGGTGGCGAGCCGCCAGGCTCGGATGGCCTGTTCTCGTCGCGGACTACGCCGGGGCACGAGGATCGGGCGGCAGCCGGCGGCCAGGGCCTCGAGCGTCGAGTTGTAGCCGGCCATGCACAGGACCGCCTCGGCGCGCGAGAACAGGGCGACGCAGGACGGCACGCGGTCGAGAACGCGGAGACGGCCGCCGCCGGCGTCGGGAGCGAGCCCCGCCGACCGCACGGCGTACGGCCCGGCGGCCACGACCCCGCGCCACGACGGCCGCAGCTCGACGAGGCGAGCTCCGAGCCGGAACACCGGCGCGCCGTCGCCGCCGCCGCCGGCTGCGACGGCCAGCAGCCGGCGCTCGCGGATGGCGGGCCGGGTCGGCGGCGCGACGACCCAACCGCAGTACTCGGGCGTGACGGGCAGCCCGTACTCGGCTTCGTGGTCGACCAGCAAGGGCGCGCCGTAGACGAAGACGCGGTCGTAGAGCTCGGCGACGCCGTCCCACCCCCGGCCCTCCAGCTCGTCCGCCACCACGCTGGGTTCGTCCAGCACGTCGCGCAGACCGAGCACCAGCGCCGCGCCCGTCCTCGACGCCAGCTCGAGACCCTCGCGCAGTTCACCGGCGGTGCCGAACGGGTGCCGGTCGACGACGACCACGTCGGGACGATCGCGTCGCACCTCGTCGACGAGCGCCTGCCCCCGCCGCGCCACCGCTTCGGCGAACGGCATGGTCCCGTTGCGGTAGGCGCCGTCGGCGCCCTTGAGCAGCGGGGGTACGCGGACGACACGCGCGTGCTCTCCACCCACCAGCCAGCCGACGCGCTCGGCGACCCCGGTGAGCAGGACGATCCGGGCATCGGGATCGGTGGCCAGCACCTCGTGGGCGACGACCACGTTGCGACGCGCGTGGCCGAGGCCGAAGCCGTCGTGGGAGACGAACAGGAACCGGCTCATCCGGGTCCGGTGATCCAGACCGCGACCCGGTTGACGTTGGCCCGTCGGGTTCCTACCACCGCCACCCCTATCTGCTGTCTACGCCGTCGGGTTGTCGCCCAACTGATTGACACGACGGTGTCGTGGTGGGGGTTGGGTGGTGAACGCAGAATGTCGAAGAAGTTGCCGGCGTCTTTCCCAGCCGGCCGCGAAGTCAGGCTGGAGTGGGCAGGGCGGCGGCCAGGACGGTGTGGTGTTCCAGCGCCCGCTGGAGCGCGAGCTCCCAGCCAGGTGCGCGCTGGCGCAGGTGGCGGTGGCACCGGGTGAGGAACTCGGCGTCGGCCAGCGCCCGCAGGAGTCCGAGCCGGATCGGCGCCGACGAGCACCGCTCGTAGGTCTCCAGCAGCGCGGCCACGAAGGTGTCCACCGCGTCGGGGCCCACCGAACGCAGCACGACGTCGACGACCAACTCGGCCAGGTCGAGTTCGGCGTCACCGCTGGCGACCGAGTCGAGGTCCACGAGGACCAGCCCCTCGGGAGTGTCGACGATCTGGTCGAGGTGGAGGTCACCGTGGACCGTCGCGGGTGTTGTGGTCGCCGGCTCGTACCGCCCGTCGCGAGGGGCGATGCTTGCCACGGCCGACCGGCACCGGGGGAGGGCCTCGGCGATCTTGGCAGCCTTCTTGCGGCCTTCGGCGAGCAGGTCCTCCGAGCGGATCCCGTGCGGTGCGGGTACTCCCGAGTCGTGCAGCGCGGCGACGGTGCCGGCCACCTCGCGGGCGACTTCCGCCGACGCCGGCTCGTCTCGGGCACCGACCGGTGGCCCGGGAACGCCGAGCGTCCACAGCAGCTTCAGACCGTCATCGCTCCCCAGTGGTGGCGCGACCCGAAGCTCGGGCCGGCTCGCCGACCGGTGCCACAAACGGTCCTGCAGTGCGCCCAGATCGGTGGGATCGGCGTCGAGCGCCTTGGCGTAGATCACGACCGGGTTCTCGTCGACGCTGGCGGCGATGCGGTAGCGCACGGTGGCGCTGGTCTCGGGCTGGTACCTGACCACGTCCAGCTCGACGTCGCCGGACGTGATGGTCCGCCCTGCGAGCTGCGGCACCCGCGCCGTCGGCAGGTGGGTGACGATGCGTTCGGCATCGACCAGCGTGGCGAGCGCGGGGAGCCGGGGATCGTCGGGGAAGACCCAGACGATCATGTCGTGATCCGGAAGGTGCGTCGCCCCTCGAGCCCGGCCCGAAGCGACGAGCGCGGCCCACTCCTGATCGGCCGCCCCGTCCGGGTAGCCCCGCACGAACACCAGGACGGGCGGCCGACCCGCGCTCGCGACAGGCACCGCGTAGGTCGCCCAGCCTCGGCATCGCGGCGAGCTGGGGCGGTGGCTGTGGCGGATCTGCGCCTCGACGAGCCGGCACGGTCCGGCGAACGGGCCGAGCGCCAGCCGGTCGGAGTGGGCCGTGAGGACCTCGGTCATCCGCACGTCGTCGGCGATCTCGGGAACGAACATCTGCCTCTCCGCCGGCCCTGTCGGTGAGGGCCGCTGTACCGTCGAGCCCGGTGAGCGAGCACGCACGCTACCGCCAGCGCCTCTCCCGGCTGGCGGCGGGTGAGCTGGCCGCCACGGTGGCCCGTGTCGCCGGCGAGCGGGGCTGGACCGAGCCCGGGACGGCTGCGCGCCGGACGTATGGCCGGTTCGAGCCGGGTCGCGCACCGTGGGCGACGCTGCTGTTCGCACTCGGCCGCACCTACGTGCAGGTGGCCGCGTTCGACCGTCACGATGGTGACGCGACCATCCCGCCGGGTGTGATCGACGACGCCGGGCCGCTGCGGTTCACCAGGGTCGAGGACGACGGCGCGGTCGCCAGTCCGGCCGCGGTGCTCCGTGCGCACCCCGATGCCGTCATCGTCCGCTACCGGCCGGGTCGCCGGTGCGTGCTGCGGGTGGGCGAGCGGTTCGTCAAGCTGGTCCGGCCGGAGCTCGGCATGCGTCTGCACGAGACCGGCTCTCGCCTCTGGGCGGCGTGGGCGGCCGGCTGGTTGCCCGTTCGCGTCGCCGAGCCGGATCGGTGGGACCCTGAGAACAGTGCGGTGTGGCAGGGAGCCGTGGCGGGCGAGCCGATCGCCGCCGCGCTGGCCGCTCCGCAGGGCGAATCCATCGGCCGACGCGTCGGGGTGGCGCTCGGCGCGCTCGCCGCCGCGCCGGTCGAGCCGTGGCAGCGGACGTCCGGTGCGGACCACTTCGCCCGAGCCGAGCGCGCGGCCGCCGAGGTGGTGCGCCGGGTCCCGGAGTTGCGCGCCGAGTTGGCGGATGTGCTCGCCCGCCTCGGCCTCCTCCACGACGGCTTCGCCCCCCGGACGCCCGTGCCGACACATGGCGCCGCCAGCCCGGATCAGTGGGTCGACGACGGGTCGACGCTCGGACTCGTCGACTTCGATCGCTTCTCCTGGAGCGACCCCGAGATCGACGCCGCCGCGTTTCTCGGTGTGCTCGACTTCGACGCCGAGCTCCGTGGATCGCTCCCCGCCATCGAGTCGGCACTCATCGACGGGTTCCGTGACGAGGGCTTCGTGCTCGACGCGCGCCGGACGGCCACGTACCGAGTCGACGCCCGGCTGCGCAAGCTGGCCCGCACCGCGATGGCCGTGCGGCCGGACGGCGACGAGCGCGCGTCGCGCCACCTCGGAGCGGTCCGCGAAGCGTTGCAGTTGGCGGAGCAGACCCCCGCGCCTGTCGTTCGGAAGTGACCCGATCCGGCCGATTCCAAACGACAGAACGGTGGTCTGTGGTCGGCGTCGCCGCGCTTACACCGAGCAGTCGAAGGTGTCGATGTTGCTGGGAGCTGACTCGTTGCCCGAGGTGTCGACGGCGGTGACGAAGATCCTGGTGAGGCCGTCTTCCACGCACGTCACGATCGTGCGGCCTCCGGGCTGGCCGCCGAACTCGCGCACGTCGTTGAGGTAGACGTTGTAGCGGAGATCGGCCTGGGCGTCCATGTTGTCGGTCGACTGCGTCCACGTCAGCCAGATCTCGTTGTCGAAGCTCTGGGACGTGACGCGCAGGTTCGTCGGCGCTGTCGGCGGCACGTTGTCCTGGGCCGCCGGGGTCGTGACCTCCAGGACCTGGCCGGCGTTGACGTTGCCGCTGGCATCGCGAATGGTGACCTGAAGCTGGTAGGTCCGCCCCGGCGTCAGGCCCGCCACCGTCGCCGTCGGTGGACCGAGCTGATCGACGTATCCGGATGGGCTCCCGTCGACGAACAGGGTGAACCAGACCTGGCTGATGTTGTCGACCGGCGCCGGCCAAGAGACCGTCACCCTGGTCGGGAACAGCTCCGTGACCGTCAGGTTGGGTTGCGGAGTGGGCGGGGTCCTGTCGGGCGGTGTGGTGTGGCTCACCGTGTTGCTGTTCCCCGACCGGTTCCCGGCCATATCGACGGCGTAGACGGAGAACGTGTGGGTCCTGTCCGGCAGCAGCCTGGTGAAGGTGACCGTGGTTCGCGGTGGGTCGACCCGGATGCACCCCTCCCCGCTCCACTGCACGCAGTACCAGAAGTTCGACGAGTTGTCGGTCGACGAGTTCCACGCCAGCGAGACGCTGGTGTCACTGGTCGCCGTGAAGCGGAGGTTGGTCGGTCTCGTCGGTGGCGTGCGGTCCCGCGCCGCCGCCGCCGGTGCGGTGGCGAGCAACAGGCCGCAGGCCAGTGCCACGGCGATCCCGACAGAGCCGAAAGAGCGGAAACGGGTCATCAACGACCTCCCCAAGGTCCGCGGCGGCCGACTACCACCATTACGTAGCACTACGCCGGTCGGGCCCGAACGGTTCGCGCCGCGGCGAGGTTTCTTGGGTCTCCCTCAATCTCGGTGGGACATCGCGGCCAGAATCGTGGCGTGCAGTTCAGCCCGGAGCTCCGCGAGCGGGTGGCCGACGGGACGATCACCCTGTCGTACCGGCTCTGGTCGAGACCGAAGGTCAAGGTCGGCGGCACCTATCGCAGCACGGACGTCCTGATCGAGATCGACGACATCGACCTCGTCCCGTTCTCCTCGATCACCGACGAGGATCTCGCTCAGACCGGCGAGCCGGATCGGGAGAGCCTCCGCCGCCGGACGGCCCACGCCGGCCCCGTCCACGACGACACCTTCGTGTACCGCGTGGAGTTCCACGTCGTCGGACGGTCGGATCAGTAGACGATGACGCCGCGAATGTTCTTGCCCGCCCGCATGTCGGCGTAGCCGACGTTGATGTCCTCGAGCCGGTATCTGGTGGTGATGAGCTCGTCCAGGTGGAGGCGTCCCGCTCGGTACATGTCGAGCATCCAAGGGATGTCGCGGCTCGGGCTCGATGCGCCGTACAGCGCGCCTTGGATCCGCTTCTGATAGAGCGTCATCTCCCCGGCCGGCACGTTGATCCGTTCCGTGCGCCGGCCGACGGCGGTGACGACCACGATGCCGGCCTTCCGGATCGCCTCGAACGCGGCGAGCACGTGCTCCTCCTTCAACAGCCCCACGGTGACGATCGCGGCGTCCGCCCCCTGGCCGTTGGTGACCGAGCGGGCGAACTCGGCGGCGTCCTCGATGTTCGAGAAGGCGTGCGTCGCGCCCACCTGCATCGCCATCTCGCGCTTGAACTCGACCGGATCGACGGCGATCACGTGCAACGCCCCGGCGTGGGCGGCGCCCTGCACGGCGTGGATGCCGATGCCACCGACGCCCATCACGATCACGGTCTGGCCGGGGCGGGTCTCGGCGGCGTTGACGGCCGAGCCCCATCCGGTCCCGACGCCGCAGCCCACCAGCACCACCGTGTCGAGGGGAAGATCGGCGTCGACCTTGATCGCCGAGTTGACGTCGACCACGGTGTGCTCGCAGAACGTGGCGAGCCCGGTCATCTGGGCGATCGGCGAGCCGTCGATGCTCATCCGCAAGCTGCCGTCGACCCGCCGCCCGGTGAGGATCTCGGCGGCCAGATCGCAGAGGTTCTGCATCCCCGAGGCGCAGAACCGGCACCGGCCGCAGCTCGCGACCCACGACAGCACGACGTGATCGCCGACCTCCCACCCCGGCGTGTCCGGCCCCACGGCCTCGACGACGCCGGCCCCCTCATGGCCGCCGGCGAGCGGCAGCAGCGGCGCCGACAGGTCGCCGCTGGTGACGTGGTCGTCGGAGTGGCACAGCCCGGCCGCCACCAGCGCCACCTGGAGCTCTCCCTGGCGCGGCGGCTCGACGTCAATCTCGACGATCTCCCAGTCTCCGGGCGCCGCGCGTACAACCGCACCCCGTGTCCTCATCTGACCCCCCAAGTCCGATCCGGGCGTCGACGGTACTCGCCGTCGGCGCGCGCCGAGCGCTGGTCAGCGCCGGAGGACCAGGTGGGTCACCTCGGGCGTCCAACGCCCGGCGGCGGGCCGCAGTTCGATCGGACCGACACCGTCGAACACCCGCACGTAGCCGATGTCGAACACCACCGGCGCGACGTGCAGGCGCAGCTCGTCGATCGCACCCGCGGCGAGGAACTGGTTGATCGTCGTGGCGCCGCCGGCGATGGAGACGTTCCGGTCGCCCGCCGCCGCCCGGGCGAGTCCCAGCGCCTCCTCGATCCCGCCGGTGACGAAGTGGAACGTCGTGCCGCCCTCCATCTCGAGCGGCTCCCGCTCGACGTGAGTGAGCACGAACACCGGCGCGTGGTACGGCGGTTCCGCGCCCCACCACCCCTTCCACTCAGGGTCCCACGAGCCGCGTCCGGGACTGAACATGTTGCGGCCCATGATGAACGCGCCGGCATCCGTGATCGCGGCCCGCTCGGACTGATGGTCCTCGGCATGGTCGAACATCCACGAGTGCAGCGTCTCGCCTTGCACGACTCCGTCACCGAACGGCTGGTCGAGGGACTGGTTGGGCCCGGCGGAGTATCCGTCGAGCGAGATGCCGATGTCGCAGGTGACAATTCCCATGCCAGTACGACGACGGCGCGCCCCGTGACTCATCGGTCCGAGTCACGATTGGTTGTCGAGCCACTCCCGGAAGGTGGGGCCGGCGAGTTTGGCGTGGGGGCTGGGCAGGAGCCCACCCTTGGCGTAGGTCTCGGCGTCGGGATCGTCGGTGTCGTCGACGCCGACGACCTCGATGCCCCGGCGGACGCCGACGAGCTTGGCCGCCTCGGCCAGGTTCTCCTCTCGAGGTCCGGCGATCTCCGGGATCGCCGTCCCCGGAGCGGGCTGGGCGGGGGCGTCGGGGTCGGTGGCCAGGTCGACCAGCGCCTCGGCCACGGTACGGGCGGCCACGAGCTGGCTGGGCCAGGACGGGATGTAGGCGATGTCGCCCTGCTGCCAGTCCAACATCTGAACCACGAACTCGTTGAACTGGGCGGCGCGCAGGATGCGGGCGGGGAGCGGGCCGGCCAGGTTGGCCGCCTCGTGCACCGGCTTGGAGGCGAGGAACCCAGCGGTGAACTTCTCGATGCCGATGATCGACACGACGACGATCTGACCGACTCCGGCCTTCTGGCCGGCATCGTGCAGGTTGCGGGTCGACGCGCGGAAGAACTCCGTCGCGGCCTCCTGGTCGTTGTACGGCCACGACGCCGTGTCGATGATGACGTCGACGCCGCCGAGCGCCTCGGCCAGGCCCTCGCCCGTGATGACGTCCACGCCGGTGGCTCGCGACATCGGTACGGCGTCGTACCCCCGTTCCGTGAGGACGTCGACGACGTGGCGCCCGACCCGCCCGGTTGCTCCTGCCACTGCGAACTTGGTGGTGCTCATGGTTCGTGCCTTTCGTGCGAGCTGGATCTGTCTGAACAGCCCGACGACACGGCGGCTCGAAGTGTGAGGCGACGCGCCAAGTGTCACATCTGGGGGCGGTGTTCCGTCAGAGTGGTGTGGGCGGAAAGGAGTCGTCGACACCATGACCACCCCCGCCGAACCTGGCGACGGCCAGTCCGATCCGAGCCTGAGCACGATCATGAGCGAGCGGCGGCAGCTGACCAACGTCGCCTACCGCCTCCTCGGCTCGCTCGCCGAGGCCGAGGATGTCGTCCAGGAGACCTACGCCCGCTGGTACGCGATGTCCCAACCGCAACGAGACGCCATCGAATCGCCCGGCGCCTGGCTGACGACGGTCGCCAGTCGCATCTGCCTCGACCTCCTCGGCTCGGCACGGGCCCGGCGGGAGCGCTACGTGGGCGAATGGATCCCCGAGCCGCTCCCCGAGCCGACGGAGTGGACCGACGTACCCTCAGGTGGCCCCGGCGTCGACCCAGCCGACCGCGTCACCCTCGACGAGTCGATCAACATGGCGTTCCTCGTCGTACTCGAAGCGATGACCCCGGCCGAACGCGTGGCGTTCATCCTTCATGACGTCTTCGGCTACTCGTTCGCCGAGGTGGCCGACGTCGTCGGCCGCACGCCGGCGGCCTGCCGCCAGCTGGCCTCATCGGCCCGCCGCCGCATCCAGGCATCGCAGGCGCCCACCGCTGTGCCTGCCCGACGCGCCGACATCGTCAGGGACTTCAAACAGGCCTGGGAGGCGAAGGACATCAGCGCCCTCATCGGCCTCCTCGACCCGGACGCCACCACGGTCTCCGACGGCGGCGGCCTCGTCACCGCCGCGCTCGAGCCGGTCGAAGGCGCCGAGCAGATCGCCCGCTTCCTCGTCGACATCTCCGGCCGGACACCTGACCTGACGATCCTGGAGCGCTCGGTCAACGGTCAGCCCGGCCTCGTCGCCCAGCTCGATGGCGTCACCGTGACGGTGATGGCGTTCGAGGTCGCCGGTGACCGGATCAAGCACATCTGGGCGGTACGGAACCCCGACAAGCTCCGGCCGTGGACGGAGATGTAGCTGGGCCTTCGGTCACCTGGGTGACGCCCGTACCGGCCTCCCCGGCCGCGCGTCGGGCACGAGTTCCCCGTCGCGCACGACGAAGGTCCCCGCGACGACCACGTGGACGACGCCGGCCGACGGGCGCGTGGAGTCGGCGTACGTCGCCTGGTCCGTCGCGCGCGACGCGTCGAAGACGACGAGGTCGGCGTCGGCGCCGGCCTGCACGCGACCCTTGCGCCGCATCGCCGGGACCGCCTCCTCGAGCACCTGAGCGGGGAGCAGGGTCGCCCGCCGGACGACGTCCATGAGCGGCGCGCCCTCCTGCCGCCACAAACGCAGGGCCCGCCCGAACGTCCCCGCGGTCCGCGGGTGGGTGACCGCGACGGGCGGCAAGGGCCACGCCGTCGTGTCCATGTCAGCGGTGTCGGTCCACAACGGCGGCATCGCGTCGCTCGCCACGATCGCGTCGGGAAACGTCTGGGACCGCCGCAGCAGCACGGCGTCGCCGGGTTCGGACTCGTCGAGGAACTCGGCGATGACGAGGCCGCCGGGATCGGTCGCCCGCAGCTCGCGGAGCCGGGCGTCATCGGCGACGCGTTCGCCGGTGGGGAGGTACGTGATCGAGGTCGGGCCACGGAAGCGCTCCCGCAACCGCTCCGGCGCGAAGAACGCCGCCCCGATCGCCGTCGATCCCGACCCGTAGGGATATGCCTCGGTCGTGACGCGGGCGCCTTCCGCCTGGCAGCGCCCGACGAGTGCGAGCACTCGATCGATGTGGCGCCCCGACGTCGAGTTGATGTGGCAGTAGTGCATGTGCGCGCCTGTCGTGCCGGCGGCCCGGACGACTTCCTCGGCGCCGTCGATCAATGTCTCCGGAGCCAACTCGACAACGTCACGCGAGTGGGTGAACGTCGGCACTCCGGCGGCGGCCGCCAGTTCGGCGATGGCGACGTACTCGGCCGGGTCGACACCGGGTGTGTAGCCGATGAGTAGTCCGACACCGACGGCGCCGGCGGAGAGGTCGGCCGCGATCTGGTCGAGGATCCGTCCCAACTGAGTGGCGGTCGCGGCCTGCTGCCACTCAGTGCCGCCCAACCCACCGAAGAGCGTCGCCGCCCGCCCGTCGAGCGGCACGCCGGCGGTCGTGTGCATGCGGGCGGCCGCCCATGACGCCGAGAAGCCGTAGTTGATCGGGGATCCGCGCTGAGCCTCCTTCGCGTACGCCAGATCCACGGGAGCGCGCCCGGCCTCGAGGTCGAGCGCGGTGGTGACCCCGTCGCACGCCTGCAACCGCCGCCCCGGCAGCGTCTGGGCGTGGCTGTGGATGTCGACGAAGCCAGGCGCGACGACGAGCCCGCTGACGTCGATGGTCGTCGTACCGTCGAGGCGGTCGCCGATCGCGGTGACCGAGCCACCGTCGATCCCCACATCACAGACGTGGTCGAGCCCGGTCTCCGGATCGACCACCCGGCCACCGGCCAGCACCAACTCGTGCACGCGAGCCCTCCTGCTCCGCCGTCGCGCGGCGCGGCGAACGATACTGGTCCGGGCTTGCCGCCCGCGGGGGAGCGGTGGCGGGTGTGGTCGGCTTGCCGCAGGCGATCTCTGGCTGCCGGTAGTAGGTGCCGTCGGCCGGGATCAGGATGTCGCCCCGGTCGTTGATCGCGAGGGCGATGCTGTCGGTGCGCTTCCCGGGAGCGACGATCGGGGTGTACCGGCGGTTCTGCCACAGGAACCCGCGTCCGTTGATCCCATTGGGGTCGAGGTAGGCGCCGACGACCCGGCCCCTGTTGTCGATGCCGCCGGGGAGCGTGAACGGCGCTCCGGGGTAGTCGAGCTCGGTGAACCGGCCCCCGCTGAGCAGGAACCCCCGCCGGGTGCTGTCGGTGTCGTAGTAGCCGACCATCTGCCCTCGGTCGTTGATCGCGGAGACCTTGGTGCCCACCCCGCCCGGGAAGTCGACCGCGGTGTATCTCCCGTTGCGCAGCACGAACCCGCGCAGCCTTCCTTTGTCGTAGTAGGCGTACGGGTCGGGATCGTCGACGGCCTCGATGTAGGCGCCGACGATGTCGCCGTGGTCGTTGATCCCGAGGGGCTGGGTCAGGGCCGCCCCGGGAACGTCGACGGTGGCGGTCTTGCCCCGGTGCGACAGGAACCCGTGGACCGTGCCTGCGGGCAGCCGGCCCTGAGCGTCGGCGACGGCGTCACCGTCGAGGTACTGGCCGACCACCTGGGTGCGGTCGTTGAGGGCGTAGGCGAGCGTGACCTGTGCCCCAGGGACGTCGACGGACCGGACGTGACGACCGCGCCGGTCGACGACCACGGCGCGGTGAGCTGCAAGGGGATAGAACCCGTTGACGTCGGGCTTCGCTCCGGCCGTGAAGTAACCCCCGACGAGCTGGCGGCGGTTGTTGATCCCGCTGTAGACGGTGCCCCGCGGATCAGCGACGGCACCGGCAGGCGTCGGCAGTCGGGTGAACCGGCCCCGCTGCAGCAACAGGTTCCCGCACGAGTCCCGTGCGGCCGGAGGTCGGTGGTGGTAGGCGGGGCTGGGGGCAGCTCCGGCAGGCGACGGGCCGATCGCCGCGATCACCGACACGATGGCTGACACCACCGCGAGTGGACCGAGCCGGCGCCGGGTTGTAGGGGACGAGCTCATGCGGACTCCTCTGGTCTCACTGCTCCGCCCACGAAGGCGTTCGGCGCGCCCCGACGAACAGATTGATCCTGCCCGCCGTTCCCGGACGGCGGCGCCGTGGGTGATGATGGGAGCTACGTCGCTCGAGGAGCTTGCGTCGACGGTACGGGCGCGGCCCGGGGAGGAGGGCTATGGATGCCGCTGAGTTCCAGTCGGTCATCCGCAGCATGATCCAGCACGAGGACACGCTGCGCGATCAGCGACTGGGTTGGCTGTTCGCCCTGAACGGGTTCCTCTTCGCCGCCTTGGGCTTCGCGTGGGCCGACGCCGAGTCGACGTCGCTGGTGCTGGTGCTGTCGACCGTCGGTGCAGTCGTCGCGCTCAGCGTGCAGCGGTCACTGACGACGAGTGTCCTGGCGATCAGCAGGTTGCGCCGGCGCGCCGACGACGTCGACAGGAACGGCGTGACCGGTTCTCCACCCGTCGTCGGTATGAGAAGCATCGAGCGGGAGGACGAGCGGAAGCAGACCAAGGCCGAGCGGCGGGAGGCCGGGACGTCATGGCTCGCAGTGCTGGATCCGTGGCGGTTCCTGCCCTGGTGCCTCGCCGCGGCCTGGCTCGCGATCGCGGTGTTGCGGCTCGCTCGCGACTAGGGGGGACCGGCGCCGGTCGTCGCTCTGCGCCGCCCGCGCTCGTTCTTGCAGTCAGGTGTTGCGCTATAGCGCAACGATCAGCTGCAAGAACGGGGTCGGGGGACCCCATCCCGGCCGCGCGTTCAGTGGGGGAAGCGCGACATCACCGCCGGGCCCGCCCCAGGACGTCGGGCCCGCTGGCGAGCACGTCGTCCCGGTCGTAGCGGCGCTTGGCGGCGCGCAGGCGGTCCCATTGATCGCCGTAGTGGGCCTTCCAATCGTCGACGTCGAGGCGGACGGCGCTGATCGGGTATTGCGAGCCGCCGAGCCTGCGACACCGGTCGTAGAGGCGGCGATTGAAGGCGAGCGCCGACTTGGGGTCGGTGCCCGGAGGCAGGGCGCGGAGGGTGTCGAAGCCGACGCCCAACTCCTCGTTCTGGGTGCGGAACAGCGGCCGGGTGAAGCGCGACGCCCGCAGCGGGATCAGCAGCAGGCTGAACGAGTCGCCCGGGCCCACGGGCTCGATCGTCGCTTGCACCTCCTCGAGGAACGAGGCCGCACCGGACATCGGGAGCAGGAGGTCGATCCACGGGTTCGGTCGCTTCGGCAGGTTGGTCGGGACCCGGCTCGACCAAGTGAGAAAGTCGAGATCGCCGGTGTGGGACTGGTCGGCGACGTGGCCGAGCCCCTCGAGCAGGGCGGCATCGTCGGGCGGACCGGCGACGGTGTGGAACCCGATCGCTTCGAGCAAGTACAGCCAGGATCCGGGTCCGGTGGGGATGATGAACGACTCCATCTGGTCGAACCGCTCGTCGTCCATCAGCGTCGTCAGGTCCGTGAGCAGGCTGTCCAGGTCGGGATAGACGAGGTCGTAGACCCGCACCGTGCTCGGTGCCGCCACGAGCCGGAGCGTCGCCTCGACGATCACGCCGACCTGACCCTGTCCGGCGAGGAGCATCTCGAACAGCTCGCGGTGGCGGCGCGTCGAGCAGTCCACGACCCGGCCGTCGCCGGTCACCGCGCGAAGGGCGACGACGTGGTCGATCTGGGCACCCTCACGGAACGACATCGCCCCGATCCCACCGACCGAGAGCGTCCCGCCCACCGTCTGGCCGATGTAGTCGGGCAGGACGGGTGGCATCATCCCGTCCGCCAGTGTCCGCGGCAGGACGGCGTTCCAACGACAGCCGGCTCCGACCGTGATCGTGTCGTCGACGATCGGCCCGATGTGATCGAGTGACGTGAGATCGAAGACCAGCCCGGCGCGGTGCTGGGACTGGCCGAAGGTGGTGTGACCGGTCCCGCGGCCGACGACCCGGACGCCGTGCCGGCGGGCGAACCGGAGCATCCGGGCGATGTCGTTCTCCGATCCCGGGAGCAGCACCGCGTCGGGCTTCTCACTCACGATCTGGCCGAAGTCCTGGGCGTATGCCCGGCGACTGGCCTCGTCGAGGAGCAGGGTGCCGTCGAGCTGAGGCAGCTTGTCGAACCGCCCGCCCTTCTGCTCACCGGCGGCGAGAACCCAGCTGCCGGATCCGGCCTGGTAGCCGACGACCGCCAGTCCGGCGACCGCCTTGGTGAAAGCCCGTCGCGTGAGGGCGCGGGCCGATCCGTCGTTCATCGTCGTTCCTTGTTCGGGGGCAGAAGGAGCATTCGACACGTCGTCGCCGGACAGGTCATGGAGATCTCGTGACCTTGAAGTGGAGATCGTCCTCCGCGGATCTGGGCGCGCTGCGTCCCGGATTTCGAGACCGAGCGCGCCCAGGAGCGGGATCGAGACGGGCCGCGCCCAGATGTTCGCGGAACACCGGAGGCCCGTTAGCTGTTCTCCTTGGTAGCTGAACAGGAAAGGGGACCCATGACCGAGGCAACCGAGCGTGCCGTTCTCGCCGGAGGCTGCTTCTGGGGCGTCCAGGAGCTCGTCCGCAACCTCCCCGGCGTCATCTCGACGCGGGTGGGGTACACGGGTGGCGACGTTCCCAACGCGACCTACCGCAACCACGGCTCCCATGCCGAGGGCATCGAGATCATCTTCGACCCGTCGGAGACGACCTATCGCGACCTGCTCGAGTTCTTCTTCCAGATCCACGATCCGACCACCAAGAACCGCCAGGGCAACGACTTCGGGCTGAGCTATCGGTCGGCGATCTACTACACCTCCGACGAGCAGCGTCGGATCGCCGAGGAGACGATCGCCGACGTCGAGGCGTCAGGGCTGTGGCCCGGCAAGGTCGTCACCGAGGTGGAGCCGGTCGGACCGTTCTGGGAGGCCGAGCCCGAGCACCAGGACTACCTGCAGCACTACCCGAACGGGTACACGTGCCACTGGGTGCGACCGAACTGGAAGCTGCCCCACCGGCAGGCCGCGTCGTAGCGCCTGGGGCTGCGGCCCCGCAACGGACATTTGGATGGTGGTGACCGGCTCCGTGAGCCGGTCACCGTCGCGTTGATCAGGCGAGGTCGAACCGGTCGAGGTTCATCACCTTGTCCCACGCCGAGACGAAGTCCTGCACGAACTTCTCCTTCGAGTCGTCACATCCGTAGATCTCGGCGAGGGCGCGGAGCTGGGAGTTGTGGCCGAAGACGAGGTCGACGGCGGTCGCCGTCCACTTCAGCTCTCCCGTCGCCCGATCACGGCCTTCGTACACGTTCTCCTCCGACGCCGACGTCTTCCACTCCGTGCCCATGTCGAGCAGGTTGACGAAGAAGTCGTTGGTGAGCGTTCCGGGGCGGTCGGTGAAGACACCGTGAGCGGCCTGCCCGTGGTTGGCGTTGAGGGCGCGCATGCCGCCAACGAGCGCGGTCATCTCAGGGACGGTCAGGTTCAGCATGTAGGACCGCTCCACCAGCAGGCTCTCCGGCGACACTTTCTCCCCGGCTCGGAGGTAGTTGCGGAACCCGTCGAAGGTCGGTTCGAGCACGGCGAAGGACTCCACGTCCGTCTGCTCCTGCGACGCGTCGGTGCGCCCGGGGGCGAAGGGGACCGTGATGTCGAACCCGGCGTCCTGCGCCGCCCGCTCGACCGCTGCGCAGCCACTCAGCACGATGAGGTCGGCGAGCGAGACCTTCTTCCCCCCGGACTGTCCATTGTTGAAGTCCTGCTGGATCTGCTCGAGTGTCTGTAGCACCTTGGCCAGCTCGCTCGGGTCGTTGACCTCCCAATCCCGCTGCGGCTCGAGGCGGATCCGAGCCCCGTTCGCGCCGCCGCGCTTGTCGGTGCCGCGGAAGCTCGCCGCCGCCGCCCACGCGGTGGACACGAGCTGGGAGATGGACAGTCCCGATGCGAGCACCTTGTCCTTGAGGGCGGCGATGTCCTCGTCCCCGATCAGCTCGTGGTCGACGTCCGGGACGGGATCCTGCCACAGCTGCGGCTCCGGGACCCACGGCCCGAGATAGCTCGAGGCCGGGCCCATGTCCCGGTGCAGCAGCTTGTACCACGCCCTGGCGAAGGCGTCGGTGAGCTGGTCGGGGTTCTCGTGGAAGCGCTTGGCGATCGGCCCGTAGATCGGGTCCAGCTTCAGGGCGAGGTCGGTCGTCAGCATCATCGGGGCGTGTCGCTTGGACGGGTCGTGCGCGTCCGGCACGGTGTCCATGGCCTCGGGGTTCTTGGGCTTCCACTGCTTGGCGCCGGCCGGGCTCTCGATGAGCTCATAGTCGTAGGCGAACAGGTTGTCCAGGAACCCGTTGTCCCACTTCGTGGGCTCGTTCGTCCACGCCCCCTCGAGCCCACTCGTGAGCGTGTGGGAGCCGTGGCCGGTCTCGTAGCTGTTCTTCCAGCCCAGCCCTTGGTGCTCGACGGGACAACCCTCGGGTTCGGGACCGAGATACTCCGGGCTGACGGCTCCGTGGGCCTTGCCGACGGTGTGGCCGCCGACGATGAGCGCGAGCGTCTCCTCGTCGTTCATCGCCATGCGCTTGAACGTTTCGCGGATGAAAGCGGCTGATGCGAGCGGATCCGGGTTGCCGCCGGGCCCCTCGGGATTCACGTAGATCAGGCCCATGTGATCTGCACCGAACGGCCCCTCGATGGCCCCCTCGGCGACATGGCGCTCGTCGCCGAGCCAGGTGTCCTCCGGCCCCCAGAAGATCTCCTCGGGCTCCCAGATGTCCTCTCGCCCGAAGCCGAAGCCGAAGGTCTCGAGACCCATCGACTCGTAGGCGCAGTTGCCGGCGAAGATGATCAGGTCGGCCCAGGAGATCTTGCGGCCGTACTTCTGCTTGACCGGCCAGAGCAGCCGGCGGGCCTTGTCGAGGCTGACGTTGTCGGGCCAGCTGTTGAGCGGGGCGAAGCGCTGCGCGCCCTCTCCACCGCCGCCGCGGCCGTCGGCGATGCGGTAGGTGCCCGCGGCGTGCCACGTCATCCGGATGAACAGCGGCCCGTAGTGGCCGTAGTCGGCCGGCCACCAGTCCTGCGAGGTCGTCATCACGTCGAAGATGTCCTGCTTCAAGGCCTCGACGTCGAGGGTCTTGAACTCTTCGGCGTAGTCGTAGTCCGCGCCCATGACATTGGGGACGGAGACGTGTTTGCGGAGGACCGAGAGGTCGAGCATGTTCGGCCACCAGTCCTGGTTCGTCCGGGGCCGATGCGGTGCGGGCGTCGGGGATTCGATGACTGGGTTTTCGCTCTCAGACACGTGTGGTCTTCTCCTCGCTCGTTGATTCCTGCTGATGGTTGGTCGCGGCGACGCACTCGGGGCAGCGGCCCCAATAGATGACCTCGGCCTCGTCGACCTCGTAGCCCGAGTCGTCGGCCGCGGTCAGGCACGGGGTGTCGCCGACCGCGCAGTCGACGTCGACCATCTCGCCGCAGGTCCGGCAGATGAGGTGGTGGTGGTTGTCGCCGACGCGATCCTCGTAGCGGGCGGACGACCCGGCGGGCTGGATGCGCCGGAGGAGCTGGCGCTCGCTGAGCGCGGCGAGGGCGTCGTAGACCGCTTGGCGCGAGATCGCGCCGATCTCGGACCGGACGACGTTGCAGATGTCGTCGGCCGTGCTGTGCGGCCGGTCGGAGACCGCCCGGAGGACCGCCAGACGTTGCGCCGTGACCTGCATCCCGTGCCGGCGGAGCAGCGCCTCGTTGCCACCGGATGGCTCCATGCCTCGCGACCTTAACCCGGAGCCTGGAGTGAGTCCAAATTCCGCTTCATGCCAGTCTTGGACCAGGTGGTCGTGTCTGGCGGGTGAGCGGCGGGGGTATCCGCGGCGCACGATTTCGCCGACGACGGCAGGTCTACGGGGCAACGAGGGTGCTCAGGAGGAGCCATGACGAACCTGGGAGTGCTGGTGCACGGGGGCAAGTCCCTCGGCGGCGGCCCGGAGGAACTGCGCGACGCCCTGGCTGCGGCCGGGCTCCGCGATCTGCCCTGGTCTGTCGTGGCCAAGAGCAAGAAGGCACCCAAACAAGTCCGTCGTCTCCTCGACGAAGGGATCGAGCGGCTCCTCGTGTGGGGCGGGGACGGCACCGTGCGGCGGTGCATCGACACGCTCGTCGCCGAGGACGCCAAGGTCGAACTGGCGATCCTTCCGGCCGGCACCGCCAACCTGCTCGCCAACGCGTTACAGGTGCCGATCGACCTGCACGGCGCGCTCGAGGTCGCCCTCCACGGGATGCCCCGCCCGATCGACGTCGGCATCGTCAACGGGCGCGCCTTCGCCGTCATGGCCGGCACCGGATTCGACGCCTTGATGATCCGGGATGCCGACGACGCCAAAGACCGGCTCGGCAAGCTCGCCTACGTGCGGGCCGGCGTGAAGAACCTCAGCCAGGCCGGCACGGATGTCGAGATCAGCGTCGACGGACGGGACTGGTTCGCCGGGCGGGCGGCGTGCGTGCTCGTGGGCAACGTCGGGCGGATCCTCGGCGGGGTCGAGGTCTTCCCGGAGGCGCGGTGCGACGACGGCGTCCTCGACATCGGTGTGCTCACCGCCGACCGCCGTCGCGACTGGCTCCGTGTCGGCGCCCGAGCCCTCGTGGGTCGCATCGAGTCGTCGCCGTTCGTCGAGATCACGCAGGCGACCACCGCGCAGATCCGGCTCGACCGGAAGCGGCCGTGGCAGCTCGACGGCGGTGACCGATCGCCGGCGAAGCGGTTCGACGTGTCGATCCTGCCCGGCCGCCAAGCGATTTGCGTGCCTGCGTCATGACCACCACGCTCGACACCGCACCCACCGCCCGTCGCCACGACGGCTGGGTCCGGGCATGGCCGCTGAACAAATCGGCGTGGCGCGTCCTCGCCATCGGCGGCACTCTGATGCTCGTCGTGTGGTCGGCCGTCGGACTGCTGTACATGCAGTTCCTCGACGAGGGCGTCGTCGGCGACGCCGACCGGGATGCCTCCCGATGGCTCGCCGACCGCCGCACGCCGACGTGGAACACGTGGACGGAATACGGCTCGATGCTGTCGGACACGCTGGTCAAGATCACTCTGGTCGCGGTCGCCGGCGCCGCAATGGTCCTCATCTGGCGCCGCTGGCACGACGGGGTCTTCCTCGCCGTGACCGTGTCATTGGAAGCGGCGGTGTTCGTGCTCGCCAGCTTCATCGTGGATCGCGACCGCCCGCCCGTCGAGCAGCTCGACGCGATCCCCCCGTCGGGCAGCTTCCCGTCCGGACACTCGGGCGCCGCTGTCGCGTTCTACGGCGGCCTGTTCGTCGTGGTGTGCTGGCACACGCGCAACCGGCTCGTCCGCGCCGTCGTCGGCGTCGTCGCCGTGGCGGCGCCGCTGATCGTCGGCGCCTCCCGTGCCTATCGGGGCATGCACCACCCGATCGACGTCGTCGCCGGCCTGCTGCTCGGCGTCGCCACGATCCTCGTCGTCCGCGCCGCCCTCGTCGCCGGTGTGGACCAGATCGACCGCACCGCCAGCGACGAGGTCCCCGAACGCGTCCGGCACCTCGATCTGACCACGCCGGACGCGGCCGAGGTCCATCCCGAAGGAGTGCAGCGATGACCAGTTCCACCTACTCGAGCACGAGCGTGCCCGGTGAGGTCCAAAAAGCCGTCCATCGGCACCCGGCCGTCATCGGCGTGGCCCGCCTCGGGTGGGTCGCCAAGGGCATCGTCTACGCCATGGTCGGCATCCTGGCCGTTCCGATCGTGATCCAGGGACTCGAGGACGATCGGGCCCGCAACGGCGGAGGGGAGGCCAGTCAGCTCGGCGCAGTGACGGAGATCGCCGGAAGTCCGCTCGGGGTGTTCGCGCTGTGGGTCGTCGCGATCGGGCTGATGCTGTACGTCTTCTGGCGGCTGGTGACCGTCGTGCTGCCGGCGGAGAGCTCGGCGAAAACCTGGCTCACCCGGGCCGGGTACGTCGTGAGCGCGGTGGCGTACAGCTTCCTCGCCTGGTCGGCCGTGTCCTTCGCCACCCACAGTGGTCGGTCCGGGGCCGAGACCGAGGACGCCAAGGTGGAGCGGTTCACGCGGGAGCTGATGGAAGCCTCCTTGGGGCGGTGGCTGGTCGGAGCGATCGGCGTCGCGATCGTCGCCGTCGGCATCTACTTCGTGTACAAGGGCCTGCAAGCGAAGTTCCGTGACGAGCTCGAGCCGGCCGGCGTGGGACCGGTGAGCCACGAGTCGATCGTCACGCTCGGTCGGATCGGCTGGGTCGGTCGAGGGCTCGTGATGGGCCTGATCGGCTGGTTCCTGATCGCCGCCGCCGTCCAGTTCCGTGCCGCCGAGGCGCGGGGATTCGACGGCTCCCTCCGCAAGGTCGCCGACTCGACGCTCGGTCCCCTCGTGGTGGGCTTCGCCGCCATCGCCCTCATCCTCTACGGGGCGTTCTGCGTGATCTCGGCCCCGCGGCAACGACTGAGCGGGCCGTCCTGACGGGGCGGCGCCCGTGTCCGTCACGCTCGCCGTCCTCCTGACCGCGGTGGTCGCGGCATCGGTCGTGTGGGTGCTGTCGCGTTCGCCGAGCACGCCGGACCCCGCCGATCCTGAACCGGAGGAGCGGTGGCTCGTCGGCTGGCTGCGCAGCCATCCCCGCTTCGGCGCGGCCGCCAAAGTGGTCGACCGCCAGGCGGCCGGCGGTCTGATGCTCGCGCTCGCCCTCGGGATCGTCTTCATGACCGCCTTCGTCGTCGGGCTCCTGTTCGACATGGTCGACCGCGAGAGCGGCCTGGCCCGGTGGGACACTGCGGTGGCGGAGTGGGGGAGCGAGAACGCCACGCAGTGGTCGACCGCAACGCTCGACCGGCTCACCGACCTGGGCGGCACCGGGTATCTCGTGATCATCGCGGCTGTCGTCGCGACCTACGACTACGTGCGCTACCGCAACCGCAACGTCGTCCTGTTCCTGATCGTCGTGCTCGCCGGCGTGGCGACGATCAACAACGTGCTCAAGCTGCTCGTCGACCGGGAGCGACCGGACGTGACCCACCTCGTCGGGACCTCCGGCTCGTCGTTCCCGTCCGGCCACTCCGCCGCAGCCGCGGCGGCGTGGTTCGCGTTGGCGCTCGTCCTCGGCCGCTTCTGGTCGCGCCGCGGTCGAGCTGCGCTCGCCGCGACCGCCGCCGTCATCACCGTCGCCGTGGCGGCGTCCCGTGCCCTGCTCGGCGTGCACTGGCTGACCGATGTGGTCGCCGGAGTGGCCGTCGGCTGGGGCTGGTTCCTCCTCGTCGCGCTGGTGTTCGGCGGCCGGATCCAGCGCCTTGGCGAACCCGTCGAACGGGCGGCCGCAGGAGTGCGGCCGGCGGACGCTAGAGCGTCGCCTCGGACGCCACGGTGAGCATCGGTCGGCCGTCATCGTCCGGCTCGGCGCGCTCGAGGACCATGCGCCCATCGCGCCCGCGGAACTCGAGGAGACAGATGTGGTTGGCGAAGAACGGACCGTCCTCGAGGTCCCAGCTCGTCGCGTCGGGACGGGCACCGACCGACCGGCGCAAGATCCGGCCGGCGTAGCCGCCGACGCGCGAGAGGGCGGCGCGGATCACCCGGCGCTCCCGGGTCGGGAGCACGTTGCGGATCGGGGAGTTGACGATCTGGTGGACCCGGCTGACCGGTGGTGGTCGATCGGGCTCGTCGGCGAAGACGGCCCGCGCGCGGAAGCTGAAGTGCACGTCGCCGGACAGGATCGTCACCGTGGCCGGCGGCTCGGGCGAGGGCTCCTCGCCGGGGGACGCCACGTCGCGCACGAGGTCCAGCAGCGCGACGTAGCTGTCGTGGAACGCGCTCCAGTCCTCCAGGTCGACCGCCTGCCGGATCCGCTCACCGAGCCAGGCGAACGGCCTTCCCCACACCCCGTCGCACAGCAGCTCGTCCCACCGCTCGAGGTCGTGCAGGCCGCCGGGCATGTGGACCGGCACCGACGTGGCCAGCACGAGGTGCTCGCAGTCGACGTCGGCGTGCTCGACCACCCACGACCACTCCGATCCGCCGACCATCCTCCGCTCTCCCGGTTGCAGCACGCGACCGTTGCGGCTGTCGATCACGACGAGGCGGATCGGTCCGAGCTCACGGTAGAAGCTGAACCGGTAGCCCTCGGGAACCCCGGCGGAGCGCTCCGCGTCCTCCGCCCACGCGGTGAGCGCGGCGGTGGCGTCGCCGGCCTCGACGAACCGGTCGAGCATCCCTTCGGCCCTGATCTCGGCGGGGGACAGGTTCCCGAGGTGCTGGTACACCCAGTACGACATCAGCCCGCCGACGGCGTGGTCCCTCCACCACGGCTGCCGCCGGATGTCCTCCAGCCAGGTCCGCGACGTGTTCCAGTCGTCGATCATGTCGTGGTCGTCGAAGATCATCGCGGTCGGGACGACCGAGAGCATCCACCGCTCGACCTCGGGGAGCCAGGCCTCGTGGTACAGCCACGTGTACTCCTCGAAGTCGGCAACGTCGTCGAGCGACGGGTACCGGTCGTCGTCGACCAGGTGCCCGCGTCGGTCGGTGACTCTGGCGCGGGTCTGTGGTGACGAGTCGTCGGCGTAGACCTGGTCGCCGAGGCAGAGGAGCAGGTGGGGCCACTCGGTGGGCGGTTGCTCCAGCATCCGCAACCCGTGGGCGTAGAGCGCGTCGACGCCCCGGGCGCGATCGTCGTGGTCGAACTCGAGGGACCACGGTGGCTCGTGGGGGGCGGCGGCGCGGCACGACCCGAACAGGATCCGTAGCGCGCCGTCGCCGACCGTGCGGATGACGCTGGTGGGAAACCGGTACACCGGCGGCGGCCAGCAGAGCTCGTCGTCGAGGCGGACCTCGTAGGGCGTGGTCGTGTGCGGCGCGAGACCGTCGACGATCACGAGGGCGTAGTGATGGTCGAGCACGGAGAACGTCCGCGTGTGGTGGCCGAGCACCTCGACCGTGCACGGCTCGTCGGTCTCGACCCAGATGGTCGCCGACGTCCCGCTCACGTGCCGGAGCAGCGGGCCGAGAACCAGGTTGGGCATGCGGCCGGCAAGCTAGTCCGCGTGCCGTATGCGTTCCGCTCATCCGGGGAACGGACGGGTTACGGCGTCGCCCGGCGCCAGTGACCAAGGGAGACAACCGTGAGTGGTGAAGGCGACCAGACCAAGGGCCGGGTCAAGCAGGCGATCGGCGATCTGACCGACGACGACGAGCTGAAGCGCGAAGGCAAGATCGACGAGGGTGCCGGCAAGGTGAAAGAGGCGGTCGACAAGGTGAAGGATCGCCTCACCAAGGACGACTGAGGCGGCGGCCTGGACGGGTCGACCGGCGGCGCTCAGTCGAGGGCGCGGACGAACTGGCGGATGTCGCCGACGAGCAGGTCGGGGGCGTCGTGTGCCGCCCAGTGGCCGCCCCGGTCGAACTCGTTCCAGGACACGATGTTGGTGTGGTCGCGCTCGGCGAGCCGGCGCACGGTCTTCATGTCCCAGGCGAAGCTCGCCAGGCCGACTGGCACCGTCGTCGGTTCGGTCGACCGCTCGGCGTGGTGGTTCTCGTAGTAGAAGCGGGCTGATGACGCCCCGGTGTTGGTGAACCAATAGATCGACGCGTTGGTCAGGATCACGTCGGGGTCCTGCCCGGCGAGGAGCTGCACGATCCAGGCGAGCTGACCGGCGGGGGAGTCGGCGATGGCGTGGCCGATCGTCTGTGGCTGGGCCCGCTGTCCGCTGTCGTGGATCGCCCGCTCCATGAAGCCCTGGGCGAAGCCGAGGTACTCGAGCTCGGCCGCCGACAAGCCCTCCAGCTCGGTCGGGTCACCGCTGGGGAAGGAGAAGATCTGGCTGACGTGGACGCCGATCACGTGCTCGGCATCGACGCCGCCGAGCAGCGGCGCCACGATCGCCCCGGCGTCATTGCCGTGGACGGCGTACCGCTCGTAGCCGAGGCGCTCCATCAGCTCAGCCCAGGCCCTGGCCGTCCGGGCCGCGTCCCAGCCCCGCTCGTCGGTCGGCCCGGAGAATCCGAAGCCGGGGAGGTCGGGGATGACCACGTCGAAGGCGTCGCCCGGGTCGCCGCCGCGTGACCGCGGATCCGTCAGCTCGTCGATCAGTCCGACGTACTCGACGAACGTGTTCGGCCAGCCGTGGGTCAGGATCAGCGGAGTGGCGTCCGCCTCCGGTGACCGGACGTGCACGAAGTGGATGTTCTGGCCGTCGATGGTCGTCGTGAAGTGCGGATAGGCATTGAGCCGCTCCTCGACGACCCGCCAGTCGAACTCGTTGTGCCAACGCTCGACGAGCTCGCGGACGTAACCGACGGGCACGCCGTACTGCCAACCCGGCTGGATGGGGCCGCCGGCCGGCAATGCCTCGAGTTCCGCCGGCGGGAGCTCGTCGGCGAAGCGGGTGCGGGCGAGCCGGTCGTCGAGGTCGTCGACATCGGCCTGCGGAATGGCGATGTGAAACGGGGTGATGGCGGGGCGGGTCGTCATGGTGTCACGGTACGGAGCGACCACGTCCCGATCTGGGCGGGATTCGCGTCACCCCCCAGCCTTCGGCGCACGCGCCGCTGTGGAAGTTCGACCGCCGTCAGCGCCAGCCGAGCCCGGGCGCGACGTCGCGCAGCACGGTCTCGATGAGGTGGGCGTTGTACTCGACGCCGAGCTGGTTCGGCACCGTCAGCAGCAACGTGTCGGCCGCGGCGATCGCCTCGTCCCCGGCGAGCTGCTCGATCAGCACGTCGGGCTCGGCCGCATACGTCCGGCCGAAGATCGCCCGCGTCGTCGCGTCGATGTAGCCGATCTGGTCCTCGTCGTCACCGCGGCTCCAGAAGTAGGCGCGGTCCTCGTCGGTGACGATCGGCATGATCGAGCGGCTGACCGAGACGCGCGGTTCGCGGTCCCATCCCGCCTCGGCCCAGGCCTTGCGGAAGACCTCGATCTGCTCGGCCTGCTGGACGTGGAACGGCTTGCCGTTCTCGTCGTCCTTGAGCGTCGAGCTCATCAGGTTCATGGCGAGCGATGCCGCCCACTGCGCGGTGGCGTTCGAGCCGGCGCCCCACCAGATGCGGTCGCGCAGCCCCTCGGAGAAGGGCTCGACGCGCAGCAGGCCCGGCGGGTTGGCGAACATCGGGCGCGGGTTCGGCTGGGCGAAGCCCTCGCCTTTGATCACCTCGAGGAAGACCTCGGTGTGCTGGCGGGCCATCTCGCTCGCATCCGAGCCCTCCGCCGGCTGGTAGCCGAAGTGCCGCCACCCGTCGATGACCTGCTCGGGCGAACCGCGGCTGAGGCCGAGCTGCAGGCGACCGCCGGCGATGAGGTCGGCCGCGCCGGCGTCTTCCGCCATGTAGAGCGCGTTCTCGTAGCGCATGTCGATCACGCCGGTGCCGATCTCGATGCGGCTGGTCCGCGCGCCGATCGCGGCGAGGAGGGGGAACGGCGACCCGAGCTGGCGGGCGAAGTGGTGGACGCGGAAGTAGGCACCGTCGGCACCGAGCTCCTCGGCCGCCACCGCCAGCTCGATGGACTGCAGCAGGCTGTCGGCCGCGGTGCGCACCTTGGAGCCGGGCGACGGCGTCCAGTGCCCGAAGTTCAAGAATCCGATCTTCTTCACAGTATTTGCGTCAACAAGTAATTCCGGCCGGACATTCCCGCCGGCGCACGCCGGGGTTCAGGCGAGGCGGTGCTGCGTCGCGGCGATGGCTTGCCGGGAGGAGGCGACCTGGTCGGCGGGGGCACCATTCGCCAGTCGAATTGCGAGCGCCCGCTCGAACAGCTCCAGCGCCTCGGGGTAGCGACCTTCGTCGAAGCGGGACTTGCCGAAGTGCTGGCGCCCGAACGCAGTCATCGCCGTCGCCGCGGCGTGCTCCGGCGAGCCCGGCGGACTCGCCGCGGCGAGCGAGTCAGCCGATGAGATCGCGGCCTCGAACAGCTGCTCGGCATCGGCGAACCGGCCCTGCCACTGGACCACGTGGCCCAGCCGTATGGCGTGGCCGAGCGCTCCGAGCGGAACGTGCGGCCGCCGTCGCGCCGCCTCGACGTCCGGTGGACCGCCGGCCCGGACGAGCAGCGCCCAACCCAGCTCCTCCGCCGCCTCGAGCTCGCCGAGCATCCGCAACCAGACGACGCGCTCACCCCCGCCCGCGTCGTCTTGCGCCTCCAGCTCGCGGACGCGTGCCCACGCGGCTGCGACGTCGTCCGGCACGTCGCGGAGCGTGACGTCGTCGATCCGGTACGAGGCCATCTCGGCCCATTGTCACCGCGTCGTTCCGCCGGAGCTCATGCGGGGACCGGAGCAGGCGTGCCCGACGTCCACACCGGCGCGGTCTCGATCCGGGCGAAGCGCCATCCGGCCGGCGTGCGCAGGAGCTCGAATCGGTAGATCTCGCCCATCGTGTACTGCACCGGGAGATCGAGCGGGCGCTCTCCGCCGCCGCCCCGCGCGCCGAAGGCGACGACGAGGTTGGCGCGTGCCGTCGCGCGGTCGCCCGTCAGATCGATGAGCACATTGGTGATCAGGTGCTGGCAGGGCTGATCGGGTCGGTGGTTGCGGCTTGCCTGGGCAATCACCGCCTCGTGGCCCTCGGCGGTCCCACCGGGCGTGCGCACCGTCACGTCTTCGGTCAGTAGCGATCGCAGTCCCTCGAAGTCGCCGTCATCGAGCGCCACCCCGAGACGGGCGACGAGGATGGTGATCTGGTCGCGGTCGACGAGGTCGTGCAGGGCAGTGTCGATCGTCGTCATCGGGGACCTCGCACTCTGTTGGTCGGGCCAATGTAGGTGAGTCCAACGATATCGAGATTCGTGGGTGCTGTCAACGAATCGCTAGGGTGGCTGCGGTGGACCGACCCGACGCCGCGCCGGCGCGGTTGCGCGCCCAGCCGAGCTGGCTGATCAACCAGGTCGCCCTACCCGCCAACCGCCTCGTGGCCGAGCGGCTCGCCCGAGCAGGCGCCCGGCGCTACCACTACGCCCTGCTCGCCGCACTCGACGAGCTCGGTCCACAGAGCCAGGCGGAGTTCAGCCGGCGTACAGCGATCGACCGCAGCGACATGGTCGCGATCGTCAACGAGCTCACCGAGCAGGGGCTCGTCGATCGTTCACCCGACGTCAGTGACGGCCGGCGCAACGTCATCACCATCACGCCGGCGGGCCGCCGGCAGCTCCGCAAGCTCGATCGTCTGCTGGCCGGCGCGCAAGAGCAGCTGCTCGCCCCGCTCTCGGCGGCGGAGCGGGACGAGCTCGTCGGCCTCCTCACCCGGCTCGTCGAGCATCACGCCGCGGGCGAACGCGACTCCTGAATCAGCATGGTCGAGCATGCCCGCGCCTACAGGCGGGTGACGAGGGTGGTCACGACGCCGTGCAGCAGCGTCCGCTGGCGACCGACACCGACGTACACCCACGAGGACCGGCCATCCCGACCGGCGAGGACCGACACCATCGCCAGGTCCCGCGCCCACGCCTCGACGAGCTCGACGTCGGCGCGGTTCCGCTGGGCGCGGATCGTGAACGGGGTACGGGGCTCGATCGACGTGCCGCGCACGCGGATCGGGTTCAACCCGACGAGATCGAGCTCGATCGAGGTGGGCGACGTGTCGGCGACCAGCAGCTGACACATCCATGGCCACCACACCGAGGGCATCGGACGCCACGCGATGTCAGCGAGCGGTGACCGTGTGGCCACACGGGCCGCGCCGGCGCCGAGGGCGGGGGCGAGGTCGGGAGAGACGCTGCTGAGATACATGTTGCGATCGTGCGCTGACACGGCCGCGATGTCCGTCAGGGCGGACACGCCCGCCGTGTGCCCGGGGACACACAACGCGCGACCGGCGCGGGCAGGTTTCGAACCCACGTACATTCGCCCGCGACAGGGTGCTCCGAGATCCTCGACCGCGTACACGCGCGGATCCCGTGAGCTCTGGGTGTTGCGCTGACGAACTGTGACCGGAGCGGGTGGAACTCGGTACGGAACGGTCACAGTTCGTCAGCGGCTGGCCCGCGACCGCCACGCCGGGACGTGGCGGCCGCGGAGCCCGGGTGCGAGCCCTGGCGCCGAGGGAGTGAGGCGCCCCTGCTCCACCGCTGCATTGTGCGCCCGGCATCGGCGAGGCGTCAGTCGCCGCCGACACGTCCGCCGCGTGTCGGCCGACACGTATCCGCGTCCGTCGATCTGGGCGCGGATCTTCTCGCACATCTGGGCGCCCCAGATTCTCGAATCGCGGAGCCGCTTCTCTCAGCGGGTGACGAGGCGCTCGAACTCGAGCTCGTGTCTGAGCGGGATCCCGGTGCTGCCGGCCGTCGGGATCGACGGCTTGACCCTCCGGGAGGCGACGACGCCGTCGCGTACCACTCGGCACAGGTCCATGCCCCACCGCTGGTAGAAGTCGAACGCCCGGACGTTGTCGTTCGTCGCGATCAGCCAGAGCCTCGGCGCTTCCCGGAGGGCGGCATGGTCGTACACGGCGTCCATCAACGCCCGGCCGACGCCCCGCCCCGTCTCCAGCGCCTGGATCGTCACGACCTCGATGCCGTTGGCGCGCTCGGCGAACGTGAGCAATCCGACGCGTTCGTCGCCGTCGACGGCGACGAACCCCGGCAGCGGTGCGGCGTCGACCAGTTCACCGAGCCGGGCCACCGTCGTCGCACCCCACTCCTCCCGGAGTGTCGTCTCCTTCCACCGCTGATCCGTCTCGATCAGCGGGCGGACGAACACGGGGGGATCCTCGCGCTCCCGCGGCACCCGTCTCGCCTCGTGACGGGCCAGCGAGACGGCGGGCGAGACGTGACGGGCCGAGGGTGGGAGCGGACGGGGTGTCGTCGGCGGAAGCGGCCGGCATGCGGTCTCCTGTCGGTTTCGAGCTCCTTCGAGTGTGAGCGCGCGCCGGCTCGACCGCCGTCCGCGCCGACACGCTCGCCGCGTTCCGGCGGGCACACAGGCGACCGGTCGGGTCAGCGGGACCGCTCGGCGAGCGCGGCCGGGTCGAGGATCACGATCCGGCCCCGTCCGAGGACGACGATCTCGTCGTCGACGAGCTGCTGCAGGACCCGGTTGGTGGTCGAGCGCGTCGAGCCGGCGAGCGAGGCCAACTCTTCCTGACGGAGGGGGATGTCCACGGTCGAGTCGTCGGACGCGTAGAGATCCGCCAACCCGGCGAGCCGTCGGACGACGCGTGCCTCGACCGGGAGGTAGAGCGCCTCCAGCAACTGGGCCGACAGCCTCCGGACCTGGGCCGCGAGTACATCGACGAGCAGCCGCTCCACCGACGGCTGCTCGCGGCGCAGTGCGTCGAAGTCGGTGCGGAGGAGCACGCGTGTCTCGACCGGCTCGAGGGCCACGACGCTGGCCGTCCGGGTCGAGGTCGGGCTGAGCAGTGCCTGTTCGCCGAAGAAGTCGGCGCGGCCGAGCACGGCGAGGATCGCCTCGTCGCCGGATCGGGTGGACGCGCGGACGGCCACCCGACCCTTCTCGATCAGGTGCAGCGAGTCGCCGGGATCTCCCTCGTGGAAGAGGGTGACTCCTTTGCGATACGTCCGTCGGTTGAGACGGGCCAGCACGGCGCGGCGGTCCTGGTCGTCCAGTCCGCGAAGCAGCGGATGCTCCACAGAGCGTGAGGTTACGAGACTCGCCCGCGCCAACGGCGCGGGGTCCGCGACCCGGCGCTCTAGTAGTGTCGCCGCGTTGCGCGCAGATGATCGTGGCCCCGGTCGGACAGCTCGATCGGAGGAGACCGATGGACCAGCGACTCCGGTCGTCGTGCCGCTGGCGCGCGACGGTTTGGTCGGCCCGTGCCCACCGCTCGACTCGGGGCGACGAGGTGTGGCCGTGGCGAGGCGGAGGCGATGAGGCCGGAGGTCGACGTCAGGCTGCTCGGTCCGTTGGAGGTCGACGTCGGGGGAGTGCCCGTGCGGTTCGACGGCCCCAAGCAGCGCAGCCTGTTCGTTGCGCTCGTGCTCGGCGCGCCGAAGACGGTGTCCGCCGACGTGCTCGTCGAGATCCTGTGGGGCGACGCCCCGCCGGCGGGCGCGCCGTCGGCGCTGCAGAAGCACATCTCCCGCTTGCGTCAGCGGCTGGGTGACGAGTCCGCCGTTCAGCACCGGGCGCCGGGATACGCGCTCGACATCGACCCGCTGGCGATCGACGCGCGGCGCTTCGAGGCGCTCCTCGAGCGGGCCCGCGTCTCGCTCGAGGGCAACGACCACGAGCGCGCCGTTGCCGACCTGCAGGCGGCGTTGTCGCTCTGGCGCGGGGATGCACTGGCGGAGCACCGGTTCGACGATTTCGCCCAACAGGAGATCGCCCGACTCGACGAGCTCCGTCTCGAGGCGGTCGAGGAGCGCATCGCCGCCGAGCTGGCCGGCGGGCGGGCGGCCGACCTGGTCGGCGAGCTGGGCGCCCTCGTCGCCGAGCATCCCCTGCGCGAGCGTCTGCGCGCCCATTTGATGGTCGCCCTGTACCGGACCGGTCGACAGGCCGACGCGCTGGAGACCATGCGCCGGGGTCGCGACCTGATGGTCACCCAGCTCGGGATCGAGCCTGGGCCGGAGCTGCGCAAGCTCGAGCACATGATCCTCGCCCACGATCCCGAGCTGCTGGTCGAGCGCCCTGTGGCCGTGCTCACGGCGCGGCTCCCCGCGCCGGCCAACGCGACGATCGGGCGCAGCATCGACCTCTACGAGGTGTGCGAGCTGCTCGTGCAACCCGAAGTCCGCCTGGTGACGCTCGTCGGGCCCGGTGGCGTGGGCAAGACACGACTGGCGATGGAGGCCGGCCGGGCGGTCGCCGAGCGGTTCCCCGGTGGCGCCGTGCACGTCGATCTGGACGGTGTCGAGGACGCCGGCGTGCTCGTTCCCGAGGCCGCCACGGCGCTCGGTGTGGTGGCCACGAGTGCGCCCGAGCTCGCCGAGCAGCTCCGCCGCGTGACCCGGGGCGCGCCTGCCCTGCTCGTCCTGGACGGGTTCGAGCGGTTCATCGAGGACGCCGAACAGGTGGGCCAGCTCCTCGCCGAGGTGGCGAACCTGACCGTGCTGGCGACGAGCCGGGCCCCGCTCCGGATCACCTCGGAGCATCTGTACTGGGTCCACCCGCTGACCGGCCCCGACGCGGCGGCGCTGCTCGGAGCGCGCGTCCGGGCGGCGCGGGCGAACTGGGAGCTCGAGGAGGAGAGCGACATCGTCGCCGAGATCTGTGCCCGCCTCGACGGGCTGCCGCTGGCGATCGAGCTCGCCGCCGACCGCGCCCGGCTGCTCACCCCGCGAGCGCTGCTGGAACGGCTCGAGCATCGAATGGAGTTGCTCACCGGCGGACCGCGCGACCTGCCCGCCCGTCAGCGGTCCCTCCGGGCGACTCTCGAGTGGTCGTGGGAGGCGCTCGGCGAGCCCGAACAGACGCTGCTCGGCCGACTCACCCTGTTCGAGGGGGGCGCCTCGCTCGATGCCGCGGCGGCGGTGTTCAACGGTGGGAGCGTCGAGACCGTCGTCGGCTCGCTCGTGGACAGCTCCTCGCTGCTGCGCTCGGACTCCGGCCGGGACGCCGAGCCGCGATTTCGGATGCTCGACACTGTCCGCGAGTTCGCCGCCGAACGGGCCGCCGAACACGAGGACCTCGAGGAGCTGGGCCTCCGTCACGCCCGCTACTTCCTCGCCTACGCCGAACACGCCGCCGAACAGGCGGCCCGCACGGACCGACGCGAGTGGCTCGACCGGCTCGCCAAGGAGCGAGGGAACATCCGGGCCGCGTTCGAACGACTGCTCCGCAGCGGCGCCGTCGACGAGGCGCTGCGACTGGCCATCGCCTTCGCCCGCGCCCTGCCCTGGGACGCCCACGCCCACGAGGTCCGGGGCTGGCTGGCCCAGTCGCTCGCCGCCGAGACGCCGTTGTCGCCCGCCCGGCGCGCCGCGGCCCTCTACTGGGACGGGATGCTGGCGCTTTCCCAGGGTCGTTACACCGACGCCGAGGGGCGGCTCCAGGCCGCCGTCGATGCCGCGCGCGAGGCGGGCGACCCGGCCGTCGAGGCCGCCGCGCTGGGTGCGATGGGCCGCCGGGCCGTGCTCGTCGACGACCCCGGTAGCACCCGCGTCTGCGACGAAGCCGTGGCCGCGGCCAATCGGGCCGGCGAGCCGATCCTGGTCGCCGACGCGCTGCTGGCCCAGGCCGGTGCGTACGAGCGTGCCGACGACTTCGACCGCGCCGAGCTCCTCATCGGAGCGGCGCTCGAGCGGTACCGGGACGTGGGCGACCCGTACGGGGCCGCCACCGCGCTCGCCGAGCAGGGCTGGTACGACTTGGTGCACGGACGCTTGGACGCTTCCGAGCGGTGCCTGCAGGAGGCCCTCGACCTGCGCCGCCGCCACGGCGACGACCGGCGCCTCGTCGAGCCCCTGATCGACCACGCCTGGCTGATGCTCGTCCGCGAGCGATACGAGGAGGCGGCGCTGGCGTTCCTCGACTGCGCCCGCCTCGCCCTCCACGTCGACGATCAGTTCAATCTCGGCGAGGCGCTCGCCGGTCTCTCCTCCCACGCCGCGCTCGGCGGTCGGTGGGACGATGCCGCCCGTCTGGCCGGCGCATCCGAGGCGGTCCACGACCACATCGGCGCTCCGCCGTGGCAGACGGTGACCGCGATGCATGACCGTGCGCTGGTTCCGGTCCGTGCGGCGCTCGGCGAGGATCGTTTCGCCACCCTGGTCCGCGAGGGGCGGGAGACGCGCGCCGAGGACGCCGTCGCGCTGCGGCAGATGTCCGACGCGGCGGCGGGCACCCGAGCCTGACCGTCCGGCGCGTCAGCGACATGTCCGCCGGACGTCAGTGGGCTGTGGTGTGCTGGTCCGGCGGCGCCCGCCGCGCGGCAATTTTGATCGTGACCACGATCTGAGGGAAAGGGCCGCCCGATGAAGCGCAACCCACGACGCTTGTTCCGAGGCATCCTGGCGGTGGCCCTGGGTGCCACCGTCGCGGCAGCGTGGCCGGTCGTCCCGGTCTCGGCCGCCCCCAAGCCGCCCCCGCCGCCGCCGTTCACCAGCACGATCGAGCCGGCCGACCCGGACAACCCGCCGACGGCACCCCCCGCCGTCGACCTCACCGCTGCGTGCGTCCGGTCGGTGGACGGCGGGCAGCTCGAGGCGGTGTTCGGTTACGACAACCACACGCCCGCATCGGTGTTCGTGCCGCTGGCCCCGGACCTGACCGGTCCCCGACAGCTCCCGCCCCAACGTGATCGTGCGCTTCCGCGACGACGGCGCGGTCGGGATCCAGGACCTCGGTCCGCAGGTGACGCTGTTCAAGCCCGGGCGCGATCCACACGCGTTCGCTGTGCGGTTCACGCCACAGGAGCAGGTGGCCTGGCAGGTGGAGGTGCCGGCGGAGAACCAGTCGGGGGCGTGGACGGTCACCGTGTCTCCGCACCTGGACGCTCGCTGCAAGGGTGTCCCGGACCGCTTCGCCGTCGTGCAACAGTTCCGGCAACGGATCCCCCAGTTCGCCAACCGCCTGTTCACGGGTGACCCGGCCCACATCGTCGCCTACGACATCCGGCAGGGCGTCGACACCGTGCGCGTCGCCTGCAGCGACGGCGGCGTGCCGCTCCAGCCGCAGGTCCGGTTCGGCTGGCCGGTCGGGATGAACGTCGGGCCGGTCAAGGTCGACTATCGCGTCGAGGTCGTGCTGTCGGGCGGAACCGTGGTGTACGAGATGACGGAGGCGAGCGAGCGACCCGTCGCCGACATCTTCCAGGAGGTGCGCTGGCTCGGCCCGATCGCCGACGTGACCGCCCGCTGCTCGTTCGGCAAGAAGGTCGTCAAGAGCGACGTGTTCTGGGCCGAGGTGGCGGGCGACGGCTTTCTGACGCCCCGTGATCGAGAACGGGCTCGTCGTCGGGTTCGGGGGGTCGCAGAACGCTCCCCTCGGCAGCAGGCTCCGCTGACCATGGTGCACCGTGGGGATCGTCGTCCACTGAGGGTGCTCGGAACCAGGCTCCGCTGACCATGCTCCCGTACCTCCCGGCTCTCCTCGATGGCGGTATCGAGCCGGGATGGCGCACGGTCGAGGGGTCGTTCGTATCGGCCGACGTGATCGGCTTCACCTCGCTGTCGGAGCGTCTCGCCGAGGCGGGGCGGCTCGGTGCCGAGGTGCTGAGCACCTCGATGGACCGCTTCTTCACCGGGTTGATCGACGCCCTCACGCCGTTCGGCGGCGACGTGTTGTTCTTCGGTGGCGACGCGCTGTTCCTGGCCTTCCTCGACGAGAACCACGCCCGCCGGGCCGTCGATGGCGCGGTCGCGATGCTGCGGGCGTTGCGGGAGCTGGTGCCCCTGGAGACGCCGCTCGGTCGCGTGCGCGTGGCGATGAAGGTGGGGGTCGCGACGGGACCGGCCGACGTGATCATCGGCGACGGGCCACAGTCCCCGTTGTTCCTCGCCGGCCCGACGGTCTCCCGCACGGTGCGCTTGGAGTCGCACGCCGGGCCCGGCGAGATCCGCGTCGATGCCCTCACGGCGGACTCGATCGACGAGGCCGGCCGGAGGACGCTGGGCGACGGCGAGTGGGTCGTCACCACCCGCCGCCTCCGCTCGCCGCCCGCGCCACCGGTGCCGGCCCACGTCCTCACGCCGGCCGCCCCCCACCCCGCGGAGCGGCACCTCCCGGCCGCCCTCCGGACGCGGCTCCTCGCCGGTGACGCCCCCAAGGCCCACCGCCAGGTCGTCGTGGCGTTCGTCCGCATCCGCGACCTCGACCGCCTGACCCCGGCGGCCCGCGCCGACGTGCTCGGGCAGGCCAGCGCGGGCGTCGGCGAAGCGTGCGAAGCGCTCGACGTCTGCTGCGTGGAGACCGACGTCGCTGTCGACGGCGCCACGATCGTGATCGCCGGTGGGGTCCACCAGCAGCGCGACGATGATGAGCTGCGGGTCGTCGCCGCCGCCCGCCGGATCGTCGACGGCGGCCTCGGCGGATGGGTGTCGATCGGGATCCACCGCGGCACGGCGTTCGTCGGGGAGATCGGCCACGTGCGCCGCCGGACCTACGCCGTCACCGGCCTCACGACGATCACCGCGGCACGGCTGGCCAAGGAAGCGGACATCGGGACGGTCCTGGCGAGCGCCGACGTCGTCGAGCGGCTCCGTGACCGGTACGACACCGGTCCCGAGCAGGAACTGGCGGTGAAGGGACGCCGCGAGCCGGTCCGCGCCGCCGCGATCGGCGGCCTCTCGGGCGAGCGCAGCTGGGCGACGACGTGGGCGCTGATCGGTCGGCGCGGCGAGCTGGCGACGCTGGGGGACGCGCTGGCGTCCTTCCGGGCGGGTGCGGGTTCGGTGATCGACGTCGTGGGCCCGGCGGGCATGGGCAAGACCCGGGTGCTCCAGGCGTTCCTCGCTTCGGCGCCGGCGCCACGCGTGAGGGTCGGGGGCGAGCTGGCGTCGAGCATGGTGCCGTTCGGTGTCCTCGCGCCGGCGCTGCGCGTGGCGGTGGGCGCGTCCGGCCCCGACGACGTGCACACGATCGCCGAGGCGCTCGGCGATCTCGCCCCCCTGATCGGGCCGGTGCTCGGCGTGCCGCTGGCACCGACCGAGGCATCGCTGGCGATCGAGGCCACTTCGGTTCCCTCCGCGCGCGCCGAGCTCGTCATCCGCATGCTGCGCCGTCCCGCCGGTCTGCTCGTCGTCGACGACGCTCACTGGCTCGATCCGGCGACGGTCGAGCTGCTCGGCGCGATCGTCGACCCGCTCGCCGAAGCCGGGTGGCTGACCGTCCTGACCCGCCGTCCCGAGATGGGGCCGCTCGCCCCGCACGCCGTAACACTCGAGCTCGAGCCACTCGCTGCCGTCGAGGTGAGCCGGCTCGCCGCGGCGGCCTCCCGCGACCGGCCGCTCAGCGACGCCCTGCTCGGCGCGATCGTGGAACGGGCCGGCGGCAACCCACTGTTCGTCTCCCAGCTCGCCCGCTCTTCGGCCGACGCCGGCGACATCGGGCTGCCGGAGTCGGCCGAGCGGGTCGTCGGGGAGCGGATCGACCTCCTCCCGCCCGAGCTGCGGATGCTGCTCCGCCGGGCGAGCGTGTTCGGCCGCCGCGTGGACCTCTGCGTGCTCCAGGAGGTGACCGGCGACCCCGACGTCAAGGCGCGGGAGACGTGGGCGCCGCTGGCGGAGTTCGTCCGCTGGTCGCCGACCCACGTGGAGTTCAACCACGACCTGTTCCGCCTGGCCGCCTACGAAGGACTCACCTACGCCGAACGGTCCGAGCTGCACCGCAGTGCCGCCGACCTGCTCGAGGAGCGGCCCGACACGCCGGCGGCGGTGCTCGCCGAACACTCGCGGTACGCCGGGCGGCACCGGGACGTCGTCCGCTGGGCGACACAGGCCGCCGACGAGGCGGCCGCGGGTGCCGCCTTCGTCGACGAGACGCGGCTGCGCCGCCTCGCCGCCGACAGCGCGACACCCTCTGGGGTGCGGGTCGAGGAGAGGGTGCGCCTCTACACCGCACTGGCGCACAGCTACGAGACATTGGGCGAGGTCGAGGCCGCGGAGGAGGCATACCGGCGGGCGATGTCGGTCGCGACTCCCGCCGGCCGGACGGTGGTCCGCACCCGACTCGCCTGGCTGTCGTTCCGCAACGACGATCTGTCCCGTGCCCGGCGGCGGGTCGCCGCGGCGCTGCGCCACCTGCCGGGCGACAGCGACGACAGCGTCCGGTTGCGCGTCGAGCTGATCGTGCTGCGCTCGGCGATCCGAGGCGCAGCCGGTGACCGTGCCGGCAGCGACGCCGACGCCGACTGGGCGGCCGGCGAGGCCGGGCGGCTCGGCGACGACGAGTTGCGCGGCGAGGCGCTGATGCAACTGGCGTTCAATGCCGACGTGAGCGACGACGAGAACGCGGAGGCGCTCCACGCGACCGCGGTGTCGCTGCTCGAGGTCGCCGGTCGCCATCGCGACGTCGCGATCCTCCAACTCAACCGGGGCGTCACTCACATGGTGCGGGGCCGGTGGCCGGCGGCCCTTGCGCAGTTCGAGCTCGCCGCCGACGGGTTCCGTCGCTGCGGCTTCGTGCTCGGTTCGCTGTCGACCGACGCCAACCGCGGCGGCCTGCTGCTCGAGCAGGGCTACCCCGCGGCGGCAGCCGAGTTGTTCGACGACGTGGAACGCCGGGCGCTCGCCGCCGGGAACCCGCGCAAGGCCTTGTTCGCACGCGCATCGGCCCACCGGGCCCGGGCGTGGAAGGGGGAGACCGACCCCGCCATCGCCGGCCTGGTCGAGTGCATCCAGGCCCACCGCGACGCTGGTCTCGACGCCGAGGCCGACGGGCTCGGCGCTTATCTCGTCGAGGCGCTGGTTCTCGCCGGCCGGTTCGGCGAGGCGAGCGAGCAGGCGTCCGTCGTGATACCACGCCTGACCGCAGGGTCGTCGGAGGAGGTCATCGTCATCTCCACCCGTCGCCTCGCCACCGTGGCCAAGCACTTCACGGGGGATCCCGGAGCGCTCGAGGAGCTCGGCGAGGTGCTCGACGCGGCCCGGGCCGACGGATGCGGGATCGAGATCGCCCGCTGCCTCCAGGCGCTGGAGCTGTGCTCCCCGACGATCGACGAGGCGTGGGCCGGTGAGCGCGAGGAACGTTGCTGCGAGCTGGGCGTCGAGTGGCTCCCGCCGGTCACGTTCGCCGGCGTGTAACGCTCCCGCCGCGGTGGTCGAAGGGGAACTGTGAGGGCTCCGCGGCGGTGTGACCCCGTAGCGGTCACAGTTCGTCGTCAACACCGCCGACGGGTTCGGGAAGGCTCGGGTGGTCGGTCGGGTAGAGCCCGACGGCGAACCCGTACACCGTGTCGCCGGCGCGGGGGAGCTGGTTGAACTCGTGCAGCAGCGGCACCACCCGCTGCCAGAACTCCCGGGCCCGCTCGGCCGGGATGCGGGCATGGCGCAGGAAGCCGGTGAGCTCGTCCGCCTGGTGGGCGGCGGCGGCCTCGGCGGCGGCCTCCGCGAGGCAGCTCGGGTGAAGGGTCAGCGGATTGTCGGCGGGCCGGGCCACGGCACCGACGTGGAAGATCCGTGCCGTGCGGCCGTAGTACCGCTCGTCGATCGCCCGGACCCGGCGGGTGCGGACGACCTTGAGCATCCCGGCGTCGACGAGCACGTTGACGTGGTGGGCCACGGTGCTCTTGGGGCGGTTCGTCGCGGCGGCCAGCTCGCTGACGGCCGCTGCGCGCTCGAGGAGCAGGTCGAGGATCGTCGACCGCACGGGGTGGGCGATCGCCCGCAGCGCCGCCGGCGCCGTCACCTCGACGTCCTCGGCGAGCTCGTAGTCGGGAGCCGCACTATTGATCGACATGTTCAGACCGTTCTAGGACTTTGGATCAATCCGTGAACGTCGATGGTAACGGTCGGCCGCAGCCGCACCCGGCGCCACGCTCTCACTCAGTCGCTCCGGCCACGTACGGTTGGCACCGGCTGCTCGGGAGGTTGAGGTCGATGGTCGAAGAACGTGGTCGTGTGCGGTCGCTCATGGTCGTCGTCGTGGCGACGGTCGTGTTGGCGACGGCGGCCTGCACCAACGACGGGCCCGACGCCGACACCACCGACGCTCCGGCGACGACCGGGTCGGCCGCGCCGACGACGGCGAGTCCGGCCGGTCCCGGCACCACCGGCGCCCCGGCCGAGCCGGCGGGTGAGGCGGGGCTGACGTTCGGGTTCCTGGCGCCGGGCGTCGGGCTGCTCAACTCGCTGGCGATCGCCCAGCAGCGCGGGTTGACCCTCGCCGTCGACGAGATCAACGCCGGTGGCGGTGTGCTGGACGGGCCGGTCGCGGTGGTGACCGCGGAGGAGTCGGCCGACCAACCGATCGAAGCGGTGCTCGACGAGCTGCTGGCCGAGGAGCCGGACGTGATCGTCGGACCGGTCGGTTCGGCCAGTGCGGCGTCGTTGACGCCGATCCTCGGCGAGCGCTCACTGCTCGCCTGCTCGGCCTCGGCGACGGCGGCGTCGCTGACCGCAGATGCCGAAGGCGGCGACGACGACGAGGGCGACGCCGCGCCGGCCTTCGTCCGGACCGCTCTCCGGGACGACCACTTCGCTCGCCTCGTCGCCGACGAGTTGATGACCACCGACAGCGAGGAGACCCCCGCCCCGCAGACCGTGATGGTGATCGGGCGCGACGACGTATACGGCAACGAGCTGACGGCGGCATTGTCGGCTGAGCTCAGCGCCCGCGGCGCCGACGTGTCGACGCTGACCTACCCGCCCCGCCGCGTCGACTTCCCGGACGAGGCGGCCGCCGTCGCGGCCGGCAACCCTGACGTCGTCGTGCTGGCGTCGTTCACGGAGGCGCCGCGACTGGTCGCCCGCATCGTCGAGGGGGGTTACGAGCCGGGCCGGATCGTCGGCCTCGACGGACTGCTCGTGCCCCGCCTCGCCGAGCAGACCTTCCCGTCCGACCCGGGACAGGCCGACGGCCTACGGGTCCTCGGCACGACGGGCGACCGCGCCCTGATGACCCGGCTCACCGCCGTGCCCGCCGTGGAGGACCAAGTCTCCTACGGCCCGCAGATGTACGACTGCGCGATCTCGTCGCGCTCGCCGCGATCGCCGCCGGCTCGGTCGAGCCGACGACGATCGCGCAACAGCTCACTGCGGTGACGTCGGAGGGGCGGACGTGCTCGACGTTCGCCCACTGCGTCGCACTGCTCGAGGCCGGCGAGGACATCGACTACGACGGCACGACCGGACGCATCGCGTTCGACGCAGCCGGCGACATCACCACCGCCCGGCTGGTCACCGCTGCGGTCACCGACGGCCAGCTGCAGCCGGTGAGCAGTCGGGACGTCGACCTCGTCGCCGAGCACCAGCAGGAGATCTTCAGCTCGGCCGTGTTCGTGGCCCAGCTCCAGCAGGCGCTCAAGATCCTCGGCTACTACGAAGGTGACGTCACCGGTGTGTTCGACGATGCCACGGCGGCCGCCGTAGCGGCGCTGCAACGTGATCTCGGACTGCCCGAGACCGGCGAGTTCGACGAGGCCACCTACGCCGCGCTCCGCGAGCAGCTCGGTGGCCGGCTCGACACCCTCGACACCGCCGTGCGCGAGCTGCAGCAGGCGCTGACCGACCTCGGCTTCTACGACGGACCGATCGACGGGCGCTGGTCCGCCGCCACGATCGACGCGGTCAAGGCGCTGCAGCGTGAGCTCGGCGTACCCGAGACGGGCGTCGTCGACGTGGCGACGCTCCGCGCGATCTACGCCCGTGGCCAGGCCACTGCCGCCGCCAACACGACGACGACGACCACCGCCGCCGCCGCCACCACCACCGCGGCGCCACCACCGCCGGCGACCACCACGACCGCGCCACCACCGCCGCCGGCCACGACGACGATCACCACGGTCACCACGGTCAGCACCACGCCGCCACCGTCACCGACGGCGGCCCCGGAGACGACCTCGGCCCCGCCACCGACGACCGCATCACCGCCGACAACGGAGGCACCGACGACAACCGTCCCACCGTCGTCGCCGGAGGAACGGGGGCTGTACGAGGTGTTGTCGGCCGATCCCGAACTTCTCGATCCTGGTGGAGGTGGCCAACGCCGCCGGCTACGGCGCTGACTTCAGCCAGCCGCTCCCGGTCACCCTGTTCGCGCCGATCAACGAGGCATTCAACTCGCTCGACGCCGACCGCCTCGAGGAGCTCCGCACCGACGCTGAGGCCGCCGACGCCCTGGTGCGCGGCCTCGCCCTGGAAGGCTCGATCCCGTCCGCCGAGCTGACCACCGAGAACGTCACGACCATCGGCGGGTCGATCGTCGCGATCGACGTCGAGGGCGACACGATCACGTTCGCCGGCGCCACCGTCGTACGGCCCGACATCAACGCGTCCAACGGCGTCGCCCACAGCATCGACAGCGTGCCCGGCTGAGCGATGCCATGCTGAGGGCATGACGACCGGCGCCGGCGAAGCCGGAACCCGTGAACCGCCTCAGGTCCGGATCCTCGAGGAGCGCGCCGTCGACGAGCTCGTCGCCAAGATCCTGAACGCGGCGGCGTCACCCGGTGCGGCCGAGTCCGTCGAGCGGTGGCTGGCCGAGCACCCGACCGAGCTGTGGACGGCACGAGGGCACGATCACGTCGTGATCGGAGACACGCTGATGTACCTGCACGACGCTCCCGACGGAACCGTGATCCCCCACGAGTGCGACCCGGACGGGCGTGAGCGCGTCTACACCGACCTCGCCCACGCCGAGACCGCGTACGAGGTCGGACCGGCCCGATGACGACTGTCCTGCTGTGCACTGACGGCTCCGATGCGGCGGTGGCAGCGCTGGCGGCGGGGCTGGCCGTGCTCGGCCCAGCCGACCGCATCGTCATCGCCACCGTGGTCGAGCCGGGAGACCCCACCCTCGTCACCGGCACAGGAATGGCCGCCGGGGTGATGTCGGCGAACGACTTCGAGCAACTGCAGCGCGAACGCGAGGCGGGCGCGCACACCGTGGTGGACCGGGCCCGGTCCGAGCTCGGGCTGCCGGACGCCGAAACCCTCATCGCCACCGGTTCGCCCGGCCACACGATCATCGAGCTCGCCGAGACCCTTCCGGCCTCGGTGATCGTGATGGGCACCCGCGGGCGGGGCGGCATCCGGCGGGCAGTGCTTGGGTCGGTGTCCGATCACGTGGTGCGCAACGCGCCCTGCCCGGTGCTCACGACCGGCACGAACTGACCGGTCGCCCTCCATCTGGGCGGGAATCTGGCCAAACGGGGATCTGGGCGGGAATCTGGTCAGACGTCGACACGAATCCCGCCCAGTTCGATGGATGGCACGGTTCCCGCCCAGTTGGGGTGTCCGGATCAGCGAGCGGCGTCGACCCGGCGCCAGAACGAGTCGACCATGGTGTTGAACTCCTCGGGGCTCTCCTGGAACGGCTGGTGGGCCTCGCCGGGCAGCACGACGAACTCGGCGCCCGGGATGCGCTCGGCTACCGCCCGGCCGAGCCGGGGCGGGGTGACGATGTCGAGCTCGCCGGCGACGCACCAGCGTCGGCACGGCGATCTGCGCCGAGCCGGTCGAGCGTGTCGTGGCGCTGCCCAGGCGTCGAGCTGGCGGAGGAACCCCTCCGGCGACTGCGGGTGCGGGAAGGCCAGCGCCTCGTCGATGATCTGCGTCGACCATGCCGTTCTCGTGGGCCCGCGGGGTGTAGATCCACAGGAAGAACGCCTCGAGCATCGCCCGCTCGCTCGGCGCGGCGTCGGCCAGCCAGCGCCACGCGTCGAGCCATCGTGCGGAAGTACGGCGTCGGGCCGGGCCCAGGTGCTGACGAGCACCAGGCTGCGGACGAGCTCGGGATGGCGCAGGGCCAGCTCCTGGGCGGTGGCGCTGCCCCCGGAGAACCCGGCGACGTGGGCGCGCTCGATGCCCAGGGCGCGCAGCAGGGCGGCGGCGTCGTCGGCCATGTCGGTCGACGGTGAACCCGTCGGGCGGCAGTGGGCGAGCGGCCGGCGCCCCGGTTGTCGAAGGCGGTGAGCCGGTAGCTGGTCGGCGAGGCCGTCGAGCTGGAAGGTCCAGGCCTCGGCCGGGTCGCTCAGGCCGGCGAGGAGCAGGACGTCGGGCCCGTCGCCGCGCTGCTCGACCCAGAGCTCGACGTCGCCGACGTCGACGGCTCCGGCTCCGGTCACGGTGTCGGAATGGTGTTGCTCGTTGTTTCTCCTGGTGGTGCATGGCGGCGAGCGCCTGCGGCGAGCGCCGCTGCGGGTCGGGCGCTTCGCGGTTCACGTCGTGAGCGTGAGCGCCGTCACGACGTGAGCGGCAGTCGGCTCAGAGCGCCAGTCCACGGGATGCTCCGGCCGGTAGACGCAGTAGGTGCCGGTCGTGATCGACGCCTCGAGGTGCCGGCCGAGCTCGGGGTGGGCGGCACCAAGCCGGCGGATCGTGGAGCGGACCCGTTGGGTGACCGCGGAACGGGCGCGCTCGGCGGTCCCGCCGCCGCGCCGGCTCCGCCCGCCCAGCCCGAGCGCGGCGGTGAGGTGGTCGACGAGCGTGTCGAGCTCGACGCGCGCCCGCTCGGCCGCGGGCGTAGTCGTTGTCGGCCTCGGCGGCGTCGATGTCGTCCTGCAGCTCGCGGACTCGCTGCTCGTACTGGCGCCGGGCGGTCTGGTCGAGCACCTCCCCGGTGGACGACTGCTCGACGCCGGCACCCATCAGCTCGAGGCAGTGGACCTCGCGCCCGGGCGACGACAGGAGCCGGCGCGAGGTCGGCCATGCCCTTGGAGGTCTTGGCGTGGACGTCCGCCCGGCGAACGTCGACCTCCCAGTAGTCGCCGTGCTCGACGAACGCCGCCTCCGCGCGGGTTCTCTGCGGCCGGGGCCACCGCCGTCGGAGCTCCCGAGGCCGGGCGCCAGCTCCGCGGCCTCGGCGAGCAGGTCGCGGAGCTCGCGCCGGGCCAGCGCCACGGCGTCGCGCCGGCTCAACGCCGTCGAGTCGTGTGGCGGAAGCTCGACGAGGGCGTCCATCGTGCTCCCCAGCGGCCCGACGAGCGGCAGCGACACCGCCGTGGCGGCGAGCGTGCCCCATGCCGGCGAGCCGACGGCGTGCAGCAACTCGGCGGTCGTGTAGCAGCGCGCCGCGGATGTCGGCGACGCCGACCGCGCGCGAGCAGGTTCCGTCGAACAGCTCGAGCAGCGCCTCGGCGGCGCGCGCGGTACTGGCCGGTGCTGGATCGAGTCCCCACGCCAGCGACCGGAGGTTGACGCCGATCGCCGCCGGGTAGCCGATCCGACGCCCCTCGTCGAGCGCGTCGGACACCGTCGGCGAGTCCGGCCGCCGTGTCCTGCCGCAGGAGCAGGTGGCCGAGCGACCGACAGCGCCCACACCTCGTTGATCGCCGAGCCGGCGGCGGCCGCCTCGGCCCGGACGTCGCGGGCCAGCGCGACCGCGCCCGTCGAGGTCGCGCGTCGGCCAGCAGGAGCGCCCGGTTCACGTCGGCCTCCATCGCCAGCGCGGCGAGACCCCGCTCGGCGGGCGTGATCCGAGACCTCGCCGTAGCATCTCGAGGGCCGCGGCCCGTTCGCCGAGAGCGCGTGGCCGCGTAGCCCATGGCCCGGCGTAGGAGTGGCCGGCGCGGTCGGCGACGAGTCGGCGGCCTCGAGCGTGCGCTCGGCCAGGTCGATAGGCGCCGGCCGGGTCGCCCATCAGGCAGACGGCCGTTGCCGCGGTGGCGACGGCGTCGGCGGCGTAGAGGGCGGTCGGGGTCCGGCCAGCGTTCGATCGCTTGGCGCGGAGAGCGTTGGCGATCTCGTCGGTGTGCCCCTGGTGGACGACGCCCCACAGCACCGCAGGTGAGCATGAGCGCCCTGGTGCCGTCGTCGTCGTGGGCGATGCACCACCGCAGGGCGGCGACGACGTTGTCGTACTGGGTCAGCGTCCGGTCGAGGGCGGCCGCGTTCCCACTGTCGGCCGATTCGTTCGGGCAGCGCCGCCGAGGCGACCTCGATGACGTGGTCCGCCAGCCGGCTCCGGGCCTCGTCGAGGACTCCTTGCGCCTCGAGGCGGCGGACGGCGAAGGCCTTCACAGTCTCCAACAGCCGGAAACGGGTCGCCGGCGGGCCGGTCTCGGCGACGACGAGCGAGGAGTCGACGAGGAGCGGCAACGCCTCGTCGGCGGCGGTGGGGGTCAGGCCGGCATCGACACCGACCTCGCGTGCCATTGCCCCGGTGAACGGGCCGGCAAACAGCCCGAGCCGGTCGAGGAGGGCGGCGACGTCGGCCGGGAGCAGCCGGTACGACCACTCGATCGTGGCCGCCAGACTGCGGTGCCGCGGGTCGCCCGCGGAACCGCGGCCGGCGAGCACGTCGATCCCATCGGCGAGGCGGGCGAGGATCTCGGCCGGGTGCATCGTCCGCGTCCGGGCGGCGGCGAGCTCGATCGCGAGCGGCACGCCGTCGAGCTGGCGACAGAGGCTGACGACGGCGTCGAGCTGGTCGTCCGGTACCGGCGCGCCGTCATCGCGGGCCCGCTCGAGGAACAGGCGCACGGCGTCATTGGCGGCGTCGACCGTGCCGGCGGCGGGCACGCCGAGCGGGCCGAGGACGACCAACGACTCGTCGGGAAGGTCGAGGGGGGACCGGCTGGTGGCGAGGACGGTCGGCGCACGTACAGGTCTCGAGCAGGGCGGCGACGGCGTCGGCGGCGGCGGCGGTGACGTGCTCGCAGTTGTCGATGACGACCAGCGCCGTCTGGTCGGACGGCGACACGAGCAGCGCCTCGAACGAGGCGAAACCGAGCTGGCCGGCGATCGCTCCGGCGACGGCGTCCGCGGTCGTCGACGCGGGTCAGGTCGACGACGTGCGACCCGAGCTCGTACGAGCCGGCGACGTCCGTCGCGACCGCCTGGGCCAGCGCGGTCTTGCCGATCCCGGCGGGGCCGATGAGCGTCACCAGCCGTCGCCGCGCCAGGCGGTCGACGACCTGGCTGACCTCGTCCCCGCGGCCGATCAGCTCCACTGCCGTCGGTGCTCCCTCGAACCCGGCCGGCCCGTCACAGCGTGAGACCATATCTAACGTCTCTCCGGTGTCCCGGCTGCTGACGAATCGGAGAAGCCAAGCCATGCCCGCGTACCGCCACCACCTGCCCCAGCTCGACGCGGACGCCTTCCTCACCGACGGCGGCATCGAGACGACACTGATCTTCGACGACGGCTTCGAGCTCCCCGACTTCGCCGCGTTCACCCTGCTCGGCGATCCCGCCGGGCGGGCCGCGCTGGACCGCTACTTCGACGCCTACGCCGACGATCGCCGCGCGCGACGGATCGGCATCGTGCTCGAGACGGCGACGTGGCGGGCCAACCCGGACTGGGGCGCTCGCGCCGGGCTACACGATCGAGGCGCTCGCCGCCGTCAACCGGGACGCCGTCGACCTGCTCGTGGGCGTGCGGCCGCGCCACGAGTCGCCCACGACCACCGATCGTGATCAGCGGTTGCATCGGCCCCGCGGCGACGGCTACCAGGTCGGCGCGACGATGACGGTCGACGAGGCCCGCACGTACCACGCCGTGCAGGCGCGCGGCGTTCGCGGCGAGCGAAGCCGACCTGGTCACGGCGATCACGATGACGTACGTGGAAGAGGCGATCGGCGTCGCCGAGGCCGCTCGGATGGCCGAGATGCCCGGCCGTCATCTCGTTCACGGTCGAGACCGACGGCCGGCTGCCGTCCGGCCAGGCGCTGGGCGAGGCGATCGAAGCGGTCGACGCCGCCACCGGGTCGTACCCCGCCTACTACATGGTCAACTGCGCCCACCCCACCCACTTCCGCGACGTTCTCGATGGATCCCCGGCGTGGACGTCCCGGCTCGGCGGTGTGCGGGCCAACGCGTCGACGCTGAGCCACGCCGAGCTCGACGAGGCCGAGACGCTCGACCCCGGTGACCCCGCTGACCTGGCCGAGCGCTACCGCGAGCTGCGCGCGCTGGTCCCGAGTCTGCGGGTGCTCGGCGGCTGCTGCGGCACCAACCATCGCCACATCGACACCATCGCGACCGCCTGCGTAGCCCCAGCCGCCTGACCGCAGCGCTGGTCGCGGCTTGCAGTCAGCGCTGGGGTGGGCCGAAGCCGGTGCCGGTCGTCGAGGCCGGGACGACGACATCCGGACGTCCGGTCGCCGGCGGCGTCAGGTACGGCGACGACGCGGCCGCCGCCGCGGCCGCCTGTCGCCGCTCCACCTCGGCTTGTCGCGCCTCCTGCTCGAGCCGGCGGCGGTGGCGCTCGACGAGTCCGCCGACCCAGTCGATGGCGAGGCGCAACAGCAGCGCGAGGAAGCCGTAGACGATCATGGCGAAGAGCAACGACGTGTCGAGCACCGACTGGTCCGAGAGCACGATCGGCTCGAAGATCCCGCGGAACGGGGCCATTGCCCGCTGGACCGATCGGTACACCCACTCGGTGAACCCGGCGTCGGGGTTGGCGCCGAACAGGCGCAGCAAGAAGGCGAGGAACAGCAGCACGATGTCGATGACGACCCAGGCGTAGACCAGCCAGAGCAGGACCTTGGAGATCTTCCCGATCGTCAGACCCATGTCACGCGGAGCCACGCGCCACCTCCCTCACCCCGACGGAGACCGCACTGTATCAGCGCAGCCAGTAGTAGACCTCGGCCGTGTCGGCGATGAGGTCGTGGAGCGCCCGCCGATCCTTGCGGATGAGGATCAGCAACAGCCCGATCCCGAGCAGGGCGAAGCTCAGCGGCATCATCAGCACCCGCAGCGCGGCCCGGCCGGCGCGGAGGTCGCTCCCGTCGGACCGGACGACCCGCGTGCCCATCAGCGCTTTGCCGATCGTTCGTCCGGCGGTCGCCAGCGAGTACGTGAAGTAGACGAACGCCCACACGGACAGGGCGATGCCGGCCGCGACCGGAGTGTCGCCCAGGTCGAGCTCCACCGGGAAGACGGTCGACACGAGCCACTCCACGATCGAGGCAGTGATGGCGAAGGAGCCGGCGACGATCCCGATGTCGATGGCGTAACCGATCAGGCGGCTGACGGCACCGGCGTAGGTGCCCAGCAGGTGCTCGCGCTGGACTGCCCGCTGGCTCGAGCCGGGAACGGCCGTGACGCTCACGTCGCTCCCGCGTCCGGCTCGGTCGGCATGAGCAGCGGCGGGCCACGCAGCACCCCGGGTTCCCGCCGTAGGAGGCGATCGGCGCCCCGGTGGACGAGGCCGTCCAACGCCGCCGCCTGCGCCCGCCCGAAGTCGAGCACCTTGATCAGCACGCTCGTCGTCGAGTGCGCCATCAGGGAGCCCATCTCGGTGCGCTGGACGAGCGCGTTCACGTCGACCCGCGCCGCCACGGCGTTGACGTCGACCTTGTCGACGACCCGGCCCACGTCCACCCGGTCGATGACCGCGTTGACGTCGACCTTGTCGACGACCCGGCCGACGTCCACCCGGTCGATGACCGCGTTGACGTCGACCTTGTCGACGACCCGGCCCACGTCGACCCGGTCGATCACCGTGTTGACGTCGATCGAGGCGAGCACCCGGTCGAGGTCGGCCCGGGCGAGGAGGGCGTCGATGTCGATGCGGTCGAGCACCTTCTCCAGGTCGACACGGTCCAGCACCCGGTCGACGTCGATGCGGTCGATCAGCGCGTTCATGTCGACACGGGCCAGCAGCTGGTCGATGTCGATCTGCTTGAGCACGGTGTCCAGGTCGACCCGGTCGATCAGCGCCTGCACGTCGAGATCGGCGAGCAGCGCGTTGGCGTCGACCCGGTCGACCAGGCCCTGCACATCGACGCGGTCGACCACGCCCTGGATGTCGACCCGTTCGACGACGTCGTTCACGTTGAGGGCATCGACAGCAGCGGGCGCCACCTCCTTGGCGACGGAGCGCACGATCCCTGTCGGCACGCCGAGCAACGAACCGATCAGCCCTCGGCGCTCGGGGCGGTCCGGACGCTCGTCGCGCCCGTCGTTCTCCACGCCCCCATTCTGACCTGGCGCGAGCGGCCACGCGTGCCACAGTGGCGCGATGCCGACCACGCTCCCGTTCGAGGACCATCTCGTCGCGCTCGACCGAGCGGGATCGCGCCTGGTCGAGCTGGCGGAGAAGGCCGGACTGGATGCACCGGTGCCGACGTGCCCGGCGTGGGCCGTCGACGCGTTGCTCGCCCATCAGGCCATGGTCCACCGCTGGGCCACGGCGCACGTACGGGGCGACGATCCCGACGATCTGCCGAACCAGACCGCCATCCGCACGGACGTCAGCGACTTGCCGGCCTACTACCGGGAGGGGCTTGCTGCGTTGGGCCAGGCGCTCCGGGACGCGCCCGCCGACCTCGTGGCGATGACGTTCCTGAAGGACGCCCCCGCGCCCGCGAGTTCTGGGCCCGGCGCCAGGCGCACGAGACCACCATCCACATGGTCGATGCGCTGGCCGCGACGCTCGGCCGCTTCCCGAGCTCCGCCGAGGCCGACCTCGACCCCGCCCTGGCCGCCGATGGCATCGACGAGCTCCTGCGCGGGTTCTTCACCCGGGGGCGGTCAAAGCTGTTCGACGGCGAGGAGTACCTGATCGCCGTCGAGGCCGGCGACGTCGAGCGGCGGTGGGTCCTCCACGTCGCCGAGCGCCTCTCGGTGGCACCGGACGACGCTGCGGGCGCCGAGGCGGTGGCGGCGACGATCACCGGGTCGGCCGCCGAGGTGTACCTCGCCCTGTGGAACCGGGGCGAGGAGGTCGAGGTGGCCGGCCGACCCGACGTGCTCGAGCGCTGGCGGACGACACAGCGGGTCGGCTGGAGCTGAGCTCGTCGGTGGCCTGCTACGACGGTGGCCGGTGACCCAGTGGATCCTCCACGTCGACCTCGACCAGTTCCTGGCCGCGGTGGAGGTGCTCCGACGCCCTGAGCTGCGCGGGCGGCCGGTCGTCGTCGGCGGGGATGGGGACCCGTCTCGAGCGCGCCAGGTCGTCGCGACGGCGTCCTACGAGGCGCGTGAGCGAGGGGTGCGGTCGGGGATGCCGCTGCGCGAGGCGGCGCGCCGGTGCCCCGGCGCGGTGTTCCTGCCGATGGACCGCCCCGCCTACGAGGCGGCGTCGGAGGAGGTCATGGCGACGCTGCGGTCGCTCGGTGCGGTGGTCGAGGTGTGGGGCTGGGACGAGGCGTTCGTCGGCGTGAGCACGGACGACCCCGAGGCGTTCGCCCGCCGGCTGCAGGAGACGGTGTACGCCGAGACCGGGCTGCGGTGTGCGGTCGGGATCGGCGAGACCAAGCTCCAGGCCAAGACGGCCACCGGGTTCGCCAAGCCGGGCGGTGTCGCCACGCTGACCCGGCGAGCGTGGATCGAGACCATGGGCGACCGCCCGGTGACGGCGGTCTGGGGCATCGGCCCGCGCACCGCCGCCCACCTGGCCGAGCTCGGCATCCACACGGTCACCGACCTGGCGCGGGCCGACCACGACGTGCTGGCCCGGCGGTTCGGGCCGCGGATCGGGCCCTCGCTGCGGGTGCTCGGGCTCGGCGGCGACGATGCGCCCGTCGTCGGTGAGCCGTACGTGGCGAAGTCGCGCAGCAAGGAGGTGACGTTCGAGCACGACGTCCATGACCGGTCGGAGATCGAAGGTCACGTCGCCCGGCTGGCCGGCGAGGTCACCGAGTCGGTGGTCGCCGAGGGTCGCCGGGTGACCCACGTCGCCGTCAAGGTGCGCACGGCGGCGTTCTTCACCATGAGCAGGATCCGCAAGCTGCCCGAGCCGACCACCGACCCCGCGCTCGTGACGGTCACCGCGGTCGGCATGCTCGACCTGTTCGACGCCGTCGAACGCGGACGCCCGATCCGCCTCCTCGGCGTCCGGGTGATGCTCGAACCCCCGGCGCCCTGAGAACCGTGTTCTTGCAGTCAGATCGGTCGCCCGAGCGACCGATCTGACTGCAGAAATCAGGGTTGGAGGCGGGGGAACACCCGGCGGGCGTTGGCCTCGTAGATCTTGTGGCGGTCGGCGTCGGTGAGGTCGGCGGCGTCGACGTAGCGGCGGGTGTCGTCGAAGGAGTGGCCGGTCTCGGGGTCGACGCCGCGCACCGCACCGACCATCTCCGAGGCGAAGAGGATGTTGTCGACCGGCACCACTCGCACGAGGAGGTCGATGCCCGCCTGGTGGTAGACGCACGTGTCGAACCACACGTTGTGCAGCACGGCCTCGGCGAGCGGGGGCAACTTGAGATCCTGGGCGACGCCTCGGAAGCGGCCCCAGTGGTAGGGGACGGCGCCGCCGCCGTGGGGGATGATGAAGCGCAGCGTCGGGAACGTGGCGAACAGGTCGGACATCAGGAGCTGCGTGAAGGCGGTCGTGTCGGCGCCGAGGTAGTGCGACGTCGTCGTGTGCAGGTTGGGGTTGCAGGCCGCGCTGACGTGGATCATCGCCGGGACGTCGAGCTCGACGAGCTTCTCGTAGAGCGGGTACCAGTAGCGGTCGGGGAGCGGTGGCGAGCTCCACTCCCCGCCGCCGGGGTCCGGGTTGAGGTTGCAGCCGACGAACCCCATCTCGTTCACGCACCGCTCCAGCTCGGCGACCGACGGGTCGATCGGGGCGCCCGGCGACTGCGGGAGCTGGCACACCGGAACGAAGCTGTCCGGGTACAGGTCGCACACCCGGCGGATCAGCTCGTTGCAGTGCTCGGTCCAGAAGCGGCTGGTGTGGATGTTGCCGACGTCGTGGCCCATCCAGCTCGCCCGGGGCGAGAACACGGTGAGATCCGTGCCCCGCTCCCGCTGGAGGCGCAGCTGGGCGCCCTCCAGGCTGGCCCGGATCTCGTCGTCGGAGATCCTGATCACGCCCTTCTCACCGACGTGCCCGGGGTCCGCCGCCAACGCCTCGCGCTGGCGCTCCCGGTAGTCGCCGAGCGGGGCGGGCGCGGTCGTGTAATGACCGTGGCAGTCGATGATCATCGGTCCCGAACGTATCGTCGGGGCGAGTACCGAACGGGAGGCCGAGATGAACCGACACGTCGTCGTCCGCAAGATCCACCGCGCCGATCCCACCGTCGTGGCGGGCCTGGGGCAAGCGGGGGCGGCGACGGTCCACGAGGCGATCGGTCGTCGCGGCTACGCCGGACCCGACCTCCGTCCGATCCAGCAGGGCGTCCGGCTCGCCGGCTCCGCGGTGACGGTGTCCAGCCACCCCGGGGACAACCTGATGATTCACGCCGCGGTGGAGTTCTGCGAGGAGGGTGACCTGCTGGTGGTCACGAACACGGCGCCGTCGTCGCACGGGATGTTCGGCGAGCTGCTGGCCTCCTCACTAGTCGCTCGCGGCGTCCGCGGGCTGGTGATCGATGCCGGGGTGCGGGATACGGCCGAGCTGCGCGCGCTCGGCTTCCCGGTGTGGTCCCGTCACGTGTCGTGCCAAGGGACGGTAAAGGCGTCGCCGGGGTCGGTGAACGTGCCGGTGGTGCTCGGCGGCGTGGTCGTCGCCCCCGGGGACGTGGTCTGCGCCGACGACGACGGCGTCGTGGTGGTTCCGCGCGAGGAGGCCGACTGGGCGCTCGTCCAGTCGCAGTCACGCATCGTCAAGGAGGACGAGACCAGGGCCCGGCTGACGGCAGGGGAGCTGGGGGTCGACATGTACGACTTGCGGTCCAAGCTCGCCGAGCTCGGGGTCGAATACGTCGACTCGTTGGGCGACTGAGGTGCGGGTCGCCGTCCTCGGGCTGGGCGAAGCGGGGTCGCTGTTCGCCGCCGACCTGGTCGCCGGCGGTGTCGAGGTGTGGGCGTTCGACCCGGCCGGAGTTCCGACGCCGGCGGGCGTGCTGCGGTGTGCGGACCTCGCCGAAGCCGTCGCCGGCGCCGACCTCGTGCTCGCCGTGACCAGCGCCGCCCACGCGGGCGACGTGTTCGACGCCACCATCGGGGCGACGGCACCGGGCGCGGTCTTCGCCGACCTGACCACGAGCCCGCCGGCGGACAAGGCGGAGCGGGCGGAGCGGGCGACCGCCGACGGGCGGGCGTTCGTCGACGTGGCGTTGATGGCGCCGGTGCCCGGCCGGGGCCTGCGCACCCCGGCGCTCGCCTCGGGACCCGGCGCCGAGCGATACGCCGCCGCCCTGCGTCCGCTGGGCGCGCCGGTGGAGGTGATCGGTCCCGACGCCGGCGACGCCACGACCCGCAAGCTGCTGCGCAGCGTGACGATGAAGGGGCTCGCTGCGATCGTCACCGAGGCGCTGCGGGCCGCCGACGCAGCGGGGCTGTCGGGCTGGCTGTGGGCCGACCTCGTCGGCGAGATCACCGCCGCCGACGAGAAGCTGCTGGTGCGCCTCGTCGAGGGCACGGGAGTCCACGCCGCCCGCCGGGTCGACGAGATGGAGGCGTGCGCGGCAATGCTCGAGTCGCTCGGCGTCGACTCGCTGATGACCCGGGCGACCGTCGAGTCCCTGCGCCGTGCTGTCGTCGACGGAGTGCCGCCCGTCCCCGTGTAGCCGGCCCATCACACCGTTCTGTCGTTTGGAATCGGCCGGATCCGGCCGATTCCAATCGACAGTTGGGGCTGTCTACACCGGCAGTGGGTAATCGTCGGCGTTGAGCACCCAGCCCGGGCGTTCGGAGAAGTCGCGGCGGGGCGGGGCGAAGATGTCGACGAGCTGGTGGCGCATGTGATGGAGGCTCTGCGACGTGTGGATCGTCGGCGGCGGGATGACCGTCAGGGCCGGGCTGGCACAGAAGTGGTGTTCGTCCTCCCGCCACTGGTCCATGTCGACGGTCCACGGCGCCCGCATGTGGTGGACGTAGTCGCCCTCGAGTTGCAGCGAGAGCTGCTCGAAGTCGTCGTGGTGGTGCGGCGACAGCACGTGCGGATCGCGCGGGGCGTCGTCGACGTAGAAGTAGTTCACCATGATCGTGCTGCAGCGCAGGATGCGGCCGAAACGACCGGGCTCGGGCTTGATGTCCGCCAGCGGGTACACCCGCACACGATGGCCAGCGGGCGGGTCCGGCCACGGCTCGAACGAAGCCACGTTCGGGTCCGGCTCGGCGTAGACGCCGGCGTTGCGGGCCAGCTGAACGAGGTCCGGCGACTGGGTGCTGAACACCCGCACGACCTCGCCGGGTGCCCGCACCTCGACCTCGCTCACGCCCGGCGGCACGACCACGACGGCGCTGCCGTCGACGTCCACGCGGTCGTCTCCCGCCCGGACCGTCACCGACGAGTCGGTCGACGGGAGCAGGATCATGTACTCGTCGACCTGGTCGTCACGCCGCAGCGTGTCGCCGGCGCGGGCGAGCGAGTAGGCGACGCAGCACGTCTGGCTGCGGACGTACCACGTCTTCGAGCCGCCGGCCGCTGTCTCGTCGGGATCGAGCTGCGGGAACTCGAAGTACTGCGGGGCGTAGGAGGCCCCGGAGACGCGCCCGCCCGATGGGGCCGTCGCCAGCTGGGATCGTGGGTCTCGTTCGTCGTACGGCACCGAACCCCCCTTTCGGTTGTGAACGTCAGTGTTCTAGCCGAATCCGCCCGGGGGCTGCGCCCCCGAACCCCATCACCGGCCGGCTCGCTGGCGCTCGCTCGTCCGGCCGGCCTCGCTTCGCTCAGCCGAAGTCGTAGAGCCGTGCCGGATTGTCGACCAGGATCCGGTTCCGGGTCGCTTCGTCGGGGGCGAAGGCGGCGAGGAGGTCGACGAGGTCGCCGTCGTCGGGCATCCGGCGCACGTTCGGGTGTGGCCAGTCGGTACCCCACAGCACCCGGTCCGGCGCCACCTCGATCACCTTGCGGGCGAACGGGACCACGTCGGCGTAGTGCGGCGGTCCCTCGGCGCTGATCCGCTCGGCGCCGGAGACCTTGACCCAGGCCCGCTCGTCGGCGAGCAGCTCGCACAGCCGGGCGAAGGGCTCCTGGTCGAGCCCGGCGCCGGCGTCGACGCGGGCGATGTGGTCGATCACGTACGGGACGGGCAGGCGATCGAGGCTGCCGGCGTACGCCGGGAGGTCGACGGCGTCGAAGTGGAGCACGATGTGCCACCCGAAGGGGGCGACGCGTCCGACGATCCGCCAGAACCGGTCCATGTCCGGCGCCCCGCCGAGGTGGGCGACGAAGTTGAACCGCGCCGCCCGCACGCCGGCGTCGTGGAGAGCGCCGAGGTCGGCATCGCTGAACGAGTCGTCGACCATCGCCACCCCGGCAAAGCGGCCGCCGCCGCGGACGAGAGCGTCGACCATCGCCGAGTTGTCGGTGCCGTGGCAGCTCGCCTGGACGAACACCGCCCGGGACAGCCCGAGCCGCTCCTGGAACCACTCGAGGCGCTCGAACCCGGAGTCGGGCGGGGTGTAGGTCCGGTCGGGCGCGTACGGGAAACGGTCGGCCGGCCCGAAGATGTGGCAGTGGGCGTCGCAGGCCCCCGGCGGGACATCGAACACCGTCGGCCGATGGGGGTCGGGGTGCGGCGGAGGGATCGTCGGTGTGTCCACGTCGCGCTCAGCCGACGATCTGGGCGGGATCCGTCTCACCTGCTGAGACGATTCCCGCCCAGAAGGTGGCTTGAGACAATTCCCGCCCAGATGGGGGAATCAGGCCCAGATCTTGTCGGCCGCCTCGACGATGCGGCCGAGCTTGGCCCACTGCTGGTCCTCGGTCATCACGTTGCCCTCGACGGTGCTGGCGAAGCCGCACTGTGGGCTGAGGCAGAGCTGGTCGAGGGGCACGAACTTCGCCGCCTCGTCGACGCGGGTGGTGAGCGACTCGACGGACTCGAGCTCGGGGCGCTTGCTGGTCATCAGGCCGAGCACCACCGTCTTGTTCTCCGGCACGAAGCGCAACGGTGAGAAGTCACCGGAGCGCTCGTCGTCGTACTCGAGGAAGTAGGCGTCGACGTCGAGCTCGTTGAACAAGACCTCGGCGACCGGCTCGTAGCTCCCCTGGGCGAACCACGTGCTGCGGAAGTTGCCGCGGCACAGGTGGATCCCGACGACGAGGTCGTCGGGACGGCCCGTGATCACGTGGTTGATCAGCTCGGCATAGGAGTGGGGGAGCGCGTCCGGGTCGTCGCCGCGCTCGACGGCACCGGCCCGCATCACCGGGTCGCAGAGATAGGCGAGGTTGGTGTCGTCGAGCTGCAGGTAGCGACAACCGGCCGCGTACAGGGCGTCGACCTCGGCGCGGTATGCCGCGGCGAGGTCGGTGAAGAACAGCTCGAGGTCGGGGTAGGACTCGATGTCGATCGCCGCCCGGCCGCCCCGGAAATGCACCATCGTGGGCGAGGGGATGCACACCTTGGGTGTCTCGCTGACGATCGAGGCGAGGTAGCGGAAGTCGTCCACCTGGATGTCGTGGGAGTGCCGCAGCGGACCGACGACGGACAGCTTCGGCGGCGTCATGTGCACCGTCTTGTCGGCGTCGGAGCTGGCGGCGATGTTGCCGGTCACGGCCACGCCGTCGAGCTGCTCGAGGAAGTCGAGGTGGAACCACGCCCGCCGGAACTCGCCGTCGGTGATGCTGTGCATCCCGAGCCCCTCGACCTTCTTGACGGCGTCGGCGATGGCGGCGTCCTCGACGGCGCGCAGGTCGGCGGCCGAGATCTCGCCGGCGGCCCGTTTCGTCCGCGCCTCGTGGACGGCGGCGGGGCGGAGGAGGCTGCCGACGTGGTCGGCGCGGAAGGGTGGGTTCACCTGGGACACGCCGGGGAGATTAGAGGCTGGGAGGTGCGGTGCCTAGAACGACGCCGAGCACCACACGCGGCCGGCGGCGTCGACCAACGCCGCCCCCGAGATGTCCCCTGCGGCGACGCCGTCGACGGTGGCCGCCCAGGTCGCGTCGTCGCTCATCGTCACCGGAACGAGCAGGGTCCCCCCGCCGTCGCGGGTGATGAGCAGGGAGTACCGGGTCGTCGCCTCGCCGTACGGTCCCGTCGCGCTGGCCCAGCCGGGGAGGTCCATGAAGACCTTCGCCGGCGGACCGTCGTGGACGAAGATCTCGCCGACCACGGCGCCGGCATCCGTCCGCATCTCGGCCGCCGCCACGGACGGGCTCGACGGCTGGGCGACGACACCGAACGCGATCACCAGCGCGACGACGGCCGCCGCGACGGCGAGGACGGCGCCCGGGACGCGCCGCCTCGCCGTCGGGTTTGTGGGATCGACGCGGCCGGCCCGTCCCGAGGACGCGGCGGCGCTGATGGCGTCGACCACACGGCCGCCGAAGCCAACGGGCGGTTCGGCCCGCGGGCCCAAGCGGAGCAGTTGGTCCGTCACCACGGTGTACGAACCGACGAGCTGTTGGCAGTGGGCACACTCGTCGAGGTGGACGAGCGCATCGGCCCGCTCGTCGCCCGGCAGGATGCCGAGGGCGAGCTCGGGCGCGGCGTCGGCCAGCACGGCGCAGTCGGGTTCACTCACTGGTCCGCCCTCGCGACGGGGCGAGCGAGCGAGCGCCAGCGAGTGAGCGGCCAGTACCTGCGCAGGCAGCATGCGGTGTGGCCGGGGAACGCAGTTGCGGCACCTCGGCGAGCACCGCGCGCAGCCGGTGCATGGCGAGACGGAGCCTGGTCTTGACGGTCCCGAGGGGAACGTCCCAGGCCTCGCTGATCTCCCGGGCCGTGAACCCGTAGTACGCCGCCGCCATGAGCGTCTCCCGCTGCTCGACCGGCAGGGCGCGCAGCTCCGCGGCGACCGTGGCGAGGTCGTCGTGCGGGCTGACCAGCTCCTCGTCGCCGACGAGGTTGGCGAACAGCCCGTCGGGGTCGTGGGTCGGGCGATCGAGCCGGCGGCCGAGGGCGCGGAGGTGGTCGAGGGCGGCGTTGCGGGCGATCCCGAGCAGCCAGGCCGCGGCCGGGCCCCGGCGGGGATCGAAGCTGGCGGCGTACCGCCAGGCGCGGACGAAGGCGTCCTGGGCGACTTCCGCGGCGGCCTCGGGCTGGCGGGCGATGGAGAGGGCCAAGCCATAGACGCGGCCCTCGAAGCGGCGCACGAGCGCGGCGGTCGCGTCAGGGTCACCGGCCGCCAAGCCGGCCACCAACGCCTCGTCGGAGACGTCCCTCACGTCACCTATACGTTCGAGAAGGCCCGCGCGGATCTCTCCGCGCCGAAAATCCTTCCGGCGGCGAGAACCGGTAGTACCGGACATGCGTGCGCCATCGATCCGTCCCCGCCGGACCCGTGCCCTCCTCGGGCTCCTGGTCGTCCCCGTCGTGGTCGTCGCCGGGTGCGGGGAGGACTCCGACTCGTCCGACGGATCAGGGGGTTCCGAACCGGCGGCCGGCGCGGCCCTCAGCATCACCATCAACGCGCCTGCCGACGGCGCCGAGGTGCCCGGCGAGTTCGAGGTCGACCTGTCGCCGAGCGTCGAGGTCGGCGAGCCCGACACCGGGCTCCACCACGTCCACCTGTTCTACGACGGCAAGACCGCTGAGGGTGAGTACGACATGCTGTTCACGCCGACGGCGATGGTCACGGGGCTGGCACCCGGCGAGCACACGATCGAGGCGGTCATCGTCAACGCCGATCACAGCCCAACCGACGCCCGGACCGAGATCACGGTGAACGTGACGGGCGGGGGCACCGCCGGTAGCGAGACCCCGACGACCGACCTCTACTACGGGTACTGATCGAAGCGCACGAAACCGCCTCGTATCGGGTACACACGGGACATGGCCCGGGCGAAGGAGAAGCCGAAGCGCCGGACGGACGAGCCGCTGTCGACGTACCAGGCCAAACGGGACTTCGCCCGGACGCCCGAGCCCCGAGGCGGCGAGCCGACCCGGGCCGGCGAGCTGCGCTTCGTGGTGCAGCGCCACCGTGCCCGGGCGCTGCACTACGACGTGCGCTTCGAGATCGATGGCGTCCTGGCCAGCTGGGCGGTGCCGCGGGGGCCGTCACTGGACCCCGCCGTGCGGCGGCTCGCCGTGCACGTCGAGGACCACCCCATCGAGTACATCGATTTCGAAGGCGTGATCCCGCACGGCGAGTACGGCGGCGGCGACGTGATCGTCTGGGACCGGGGTCGGTGGGAGCCGTACGGCACCGACGACCCGGCGGCGGCCGTGGCCGAGGGCGAGCTCCACGCCGACGTGTGGGGCGAGAAGCTGTCCGGCCGGTTCGTGCTCGTCCGGACGGGGACCGACCGCGGCGGCAAGGAACAGTGGTTGATGTTCCACAAGCGCGACGAGCACGCGCAGCAGGGGTGGGATACGGAGGCGTTCCCGCGGTCGGTCAAGAGCGGGCGGACCAACGACGAGGTCGCGGCCGAGCCCGACGCCGAATGGCGCTCCGACCTCCCCGTGGACGACGCCGAGCGGCAGCTGCGCTGGAGCGGACCGTCCTCCGCGGAGTTGAAGGCCCTCGACGCGCTCGGCGATCGGGGTTCCTGGGAGCTCGGCGGCCAGACCCTGCGCCTCACCGACCTGGACAAGGAGGTGCTTCCGCGGCGCGGGCACGGGCGGAACGTCACCCGACGCGACCTCGTCCGCTACTACGCCACCGTCGCTCCCGTGGTCCTGCCGTACCTGCGCGACCGCCCGCTCGCCCCGTCCGGGCTGCGGGCGAAGGTGCCCGATTGGGTGGCACAAGGGCCCGACGACCGGGGCGGGCGGCGCGTCGTCGCCGACCAGCCGGCCACGCTCGCCTGGCTGGCGAGCCACGGTGTCATTGAGCTGCGGGCCTCGGCGGCGACTGCCGAACAGCCCGACCGGCCGTCGTACGCCGTGGTCGCGGTCGGGCCCGCCCGAGGGGGTACGTTCGACGACGTGCTGGTGGTCGGGCGGCTGCTCCGCTCGGCCCTCGACCACCTCGGCGTGACCGGCCGTCCCAAGGTGGACGGGGAGATCGGGATCGAGGTCTGGTTGCCGGTCGAGCCGCGGCGGTCGTTCGATGACACCCGGGCCCGGGTGGAGAAGATCTGCGACGCGGTCACGGCGACGGTGCCGGAGGTCGCGGCGAAGGTGCGGCTGGACGCCGGCGCCACCTCGGTGCTCGCGCCGTACAGCGTGCGGGCCGCGGCCGGAGCCCCGGTGTCGATGCCGCTCGAGTGGGAGGACCTCGACGACCCGGACCTCCGGCCGGACCGCTGGACGATCCGCGACGCGACCGAGCGCCTGAGCGCCGACCCGTTCCGCGTCCTCCTCACCACGGCGCAGAACCTCCCCGATCTCTGACGAACTGTCGTTTGGGAACGGCCGGATGTGGTCGATTCCAAACGACAGAACGGGTTATGTGAGGGCGGGAACCTGCTGGGTGATGCAGTGGATGCCGCCGCCGCCGTAGGCGAGGATCGCCCCGACGTCGAGGGGGATCGTCTCCCGGCCCGGGTACTGCTCGGCGACGACGGCGACCATGTCAGCGTCGGCCGAGTGCCCGCACACCGGTACGACGACGAACCCGTTGCCGGCGTAGTAGTTGAGGTACGGGACGGCGACCCGGACCCCGCCGATCTCCGTGTACGGCAGCACCGGCACGTCGACGACCTCGATCGACCGTCCGGCGGCATCGCTCGCGCCCTCGGCGCAGCGCCGGTTCACGTTGCACCGCAGCCAGTCATCCTCCGCCTCGTCGTCGCAGCCCTGGACCACCAGCGTCCCCGGCCGGGGGAAGGCGGCGATGTTGTCGACGTGCCCGTCGGTGTCGTCGTCGAGGGCGAGACCGTGGGGCAACCACACGACGGTCGTGACACCCAGCTCGCCGCGGAGGCGCTCCTCGATCCGGGCGCGGGTGAGGTCCGGGTTGCGGTTGGGGTGGAGCAGGCACTGCTCGGTCGTGACGAGCGTGCCCTCGCCGTCGACGGCGATGCCGCCACCCTCGAGCACCATCGGCACCGACCGGACCTCGTGGCCGGCGTGGGCGGCCCAACGCCGGGCGACCTCGGCGTCCTGATCCCACGGCGGGAACTTCTCGCCCCAGGCGTTGAACTCCCAGTCGAGGGCGACGCGCCGCCGGCCGTCGCCGGACAGGACGTAGATCGGGCCGGTGTCGCGGAACCACGAGTCGTCGATCGGCAGCTCGATCACCTCGACTCCACCGCCGCACCGCTTCTCCGCCGCCGTCGCGGCGCCGGGCGCGGCGATCATCGTGACCGGCTCGAAGGCGGCGATCGAGCGGGCGACCTCGGCGTGGGCCGCTTCGGCGTCGGCCATCAGCTCGCCGTACAGGTCCCGGCGCGCCGGCCAGCACATCACCGTGCGCTCGTGGGCCGCGGTCTCCGCCGGCATCCGCAGCGGCGGGCTCATTCGGGGGTCGTGACGCCGTCGAGGGTGAGCAACGGTCCGTAGAGGTCCGGCCGGCGGTCGCGGAAGAGGCCCCACGAGTGGCGGTCACGCCGGCCGGCGGCGAGGTCGAACGTGGCGACGAGCACGGTCTCGTCGTCGCGGCCGGCCTCGGCCACCTTGGCGCCCGTGGCGTCGGCGATGAACGAGGACCCGTAGAACGTGATCTCCGTCGTCCGGCCGGCCTCGTGGCCGACGCGGTTGGCGGCGACGAGGGGCGTCAGGTTGGCTCCGGCGTGGCCCTGCATCACCCGCTGCCAGTGACCGCTCGAGTCCCAGTCGGGATCGGGCGGCTCGCTGCCGATCGCCGTCGGGTACAGCAGCAGATCGGCACCGAGCAGGGCCATGCAGCGCGCCGACTCCGGGAACCACTGGTCCCAGCAGATCCCGACCCCGATCACGCCGTGGCGCGTCGACCAGACGCGGAAGCCGGTGTCGCCGGGGTTGAAGTAGTACTTCTCGGTGTAGCCGGGGCCGTCGGGGATGTGGCTCTTGCGGTAGGTGCCGAGCACACTCCCGTCGGCGTCGACGACGGCGACCGAGTTGTACGTCGCTCGGTTGGCCTGCTCGTACACGCTGACCGGCAGGACGACACCGAGCTCGGCGGCCAGCTCGGCGAAGTGGGCGATGGTCGGGTGCCCGTCGATCGGGCGGGCCCGCTCGAAGTGCTCGGGGAGCATGTCCTTGCAGAAGTACGGGCCCTCGAACAGCTCCGGGACCAGGATGACCTGGGCGCCTTGGGCCGCGGCGTCGCGCACCAACCGCTCGGCGGTCTTGACGTTGACGTCGACGTCCTCCGCCATCGCCATCTGCACCGCGGCGACGGTGAGCTCCATGGGTTCGATGCTAACCCCCGCGTTCTTGCATCTAGCTGGGCCCTCATGGGGGTCCACGTAGATGCAAGAACGGGAGTTTTCAGGTGTCGGGGGCGAGCTCGGCCTTGAGGTCGCGCTTGAGGATCTTGCCGTTGGGGTTGCGGGGGAGGGGGTCGTCGCGGAACCAGATCCGGACCGGGACCTTGAACGCGGCGAGGCGGGTGGCGACGAACTCACGCAGCTCGACCTCACTGGCCGACGCCCCTGGCGCGAGGTGGACCACCGCCCCGACCTCCTCCCCGAGCACGTGGTGGGGGATGCCGATGGCGGCGGCGTCGGTGACCGCCGGGTGCTCGAAGAGCGCAGCCTCGATCTCCACGCAGTAGACGTTCTCGCCGCCGCGGATGATCATGTCCTTGGCGCGGTCGACGATGTAGACGAACCCCTCGTCGTCGAGGCGGGCGACGTCCCCGGAGTGGAGCCAGCCGTCGCTGATCGCCGCCGCCGTCGCCTCCGGCTTGTTCCAGTAGCCCTTGACGACGTTGGGGCCCTTGATCCAGAGCTCGCCGACCGCACCGGTCGGCTGCTCGCTCCCGTCGGGGTCGACGACCTTCACGTCGCACACTGCCACCGGGAGCCCCACGCTGTCCGGCTTGCGGCGGTAGTCGAGCCCGCCGTTCATCGTCGTCACCGACGACGTCTCGGTGAGCCCGTAGCCGTTGGACGGCGTGCGCCCGGGGAACATCGCGTCGAGTCGGCGGACCAGGTCGGGGGCGGCGGGGGCGCCGCCGTAGCCGATCGACCGCACCGACGACAGGTCGTAGCGGTCGAAGTCGGGGTGCTCGAGCACCTGCCAGGCCATCGCCGGGACCCCGCCGAAGGTCGTCACCCGCTCGCGCTCGATCAGCTCGAGCGCCCTCGTGGCGTCCCACCTGTGCATGATCACGAGCTCGCCGCCCGCCGCCAGGGTGGCGACGAGCACGGAGTGGCACCCGGTGACGTGGAAGAACGGCACCGACAAGAGGTAGACGTTGCGTACCGGCAGCGGCTCCGGGGCGGTCGGGGCGGGGGAACGGGCCGCCGTTCGGGCGGTGGTGAAGCCGAGGCTCATCAGGTTGGTGCAGATGTTGCGGTGAGTGCCCAGCGCCCCCTTCGGCTCCCCCGTGGTGCCCGACGTGTAGAAGATCGTGGCGTCGTCGTCGGTGTCCACGACGACGTCGGGCAGTTCGGCGTCGGAGGCGACGGCCCCGATGGCGTGGTCGAAGGCCACGGTGTCCGCCGGGAGCTCATCCTCTCCGGCCCGGGCCACGACGACGTGCTCGAGGTGAACGAGGTCGGCGCGGTGCGGGGCGAGGCGCTCGGTCCGGTCGAGGTCGGCGAAGAGGATCCGCGCGCCGGAGTCGTTGAGCCCGTAGGTCAGCTCGGGCCCCGTCCACCATGCGTTCAGCGGGACGACCACGGCGCCGGCGGAGGTCGCCGCCCAGAAGGCGATGCTCCACTCGGGGAAGTTGCGCATCGCGATCGCAACCCGGTCGCCGCGGCGGATGCCGTGCCCGTCGACGAGGCGATGGGCGAGCGTCGTGGCGGCGCGGAAGTGGTCCACGAAGCCGAGCCGGTCGAACGGCCCGGGGATCGCGCCCGGCGCCTCGCCGTCGTAGACGATGAACTCGGCGTCACCGTGGGCGACGCTGAGCTGGAGGATGTCGCGCAGCGTCCGCGGGGCGTGCTTCCAGGCCCGCATCGGGACCCCGCGCACGGTCACGTCCTCCGTCTCGAACATCGCGCCCGGTGCGGTGAGCGAGGACGTGACCTCGTCCAGGGAGGGGGCGGTGGGACTCATCGTCCCCAGCATCGCGACCGGGAGCCCGTCGCGGGGAACCAGGCGGCCGGGAGCCCGTAACCGAGCACGCGCGCTGCGGAAACACGGGCGAAACACGCGCTGCTTACGGTGCGGCCCGACCCGCTGCCCTAGCGGGCCATAGCAACAACCAGAAGTCGGGAGCCGGACCGCGTCATTCAGAGGGGAAGACCCGGTTCGGCACGCCGGCGCCTCCAGGCGCTTCGGCGGCCGCATTGATGAAAGGAAACCAGATGGACGCTGGCAGTCTGGCGTGGGTGCTGACCTCGTCGGCACTTGTGCTGTTCATGACGCCGGGTCTGGCCTTCTTCTACGGAGGCATGGACCGAAGTCGCAACGTGCTGAACATGCTGATGATGAACTTCTACTGCCTGCTTGCCGTTCCGGTTCTCTGGGCGATCGCCGGCTACTCGCTCTCCAGCGTGCCGTTCGACAACGACTTCATCGGCACGTTCGACGCCTTCTTCCTGAACGACATCGGGATCCTCGAGGACAACGGCGGCACCATCGCGACCGTCGCCTTCCTCGGCATGTTCGCCGTGATCACACCGGCCCTGATCTCGGGCGCCGTCGCCGACCGGATGAAGTTCTCCGCCTGGGTGGCGTTCGTGCCGCTGTGGCTGTTCATCGTCTACGTCCCGATCTTCAAGTGGGTCTTTGGCGGGTGGTTGGGCCAGCGGGGCTCGCTCGACTTCGCCGGCGGGACGGCGATCCACGTCAACGCCGGTATCGCCTCCCTCGCCGCGGTGCTCGTCCTCGGCAAGCGCAAGGGCTGGCCGCACGAGGGCCATCCGCCGCATTCGATGCCGTTGGTGATGATCGGGGCCGGGATCCTGTGGTTCGGGTGGTTCGGCTTCAACGCCGGGTCCGCTCTCGGCGCCACCGGCCAGGCGGCCCAGGCCTTCATGAACACGTTCCTGGCCGCGGCCGCCGCCGGGCTCGCGTGGGTGGGCGTCGAATGGGTGCGTGACCGCCATCCGACCAACCTCGGCGCAGCGTCCGGCATCGTCGCCGGCCTCGTCGCGATCACGCCCGCGGCCGGGTTCGTGCGGGGCCCGGCTCCGATCGTGATCGGACTCATTGCCGGGGTCGCCTGCTGCTACGCCGTGCGGGTGAAGAACAAGGCGGGCTACGACGACGCCCTCGACGTCGTCGGCGTGCACTTCGTCGGCGGGCTCATCGGGTCGCTGCTCATCGGGTTCTTCGCCGATCCCGAGTTCTTCGACGGCTCGTTCAAGGAGGGCCTGTTCTACGGCGGCGGGGCGAGCCTGCTCGGTGAGCAGCTGCTGGCGAACGTGGTGGCGATCATCTGGTCCTTCGTGCTCACGTTCGTGATCATGAAGGTCCTCGACGCGACGATCGGCGTCCGGGTGTCCGACGACGTCGAGACGAGCGGCCTCGATCTTGCCGAGCACGCCGAGACGGCGTATCACGCCGGACCTGCCACGATGGAGCGAGCATGAAACTCATCACTGCGATCATCAAACCGTTCAAGCTCGACGACGTGAAGGTCGCCCTCAAGTCGGCCGGCGTGGTCGGCATGACGGTGAGCGAAGTCCGCGGGTTCGGTCGTCAGGGCGGACACACCGAGACGTATCGAGGCAGTGAGTACCAGATCGACTTCGTGCCCAAGGTGAAGCTCGAGATCGTGGCGGACGACGCCGTCACCGACGGCATCGTCGACGCGATCGCCCAATCGGCCCAGACCGACAAGATCGGCGACGGGAAGGTCTGGGTCACCACGGTCGACGAAGTGGTGCGGATCCGCACCGGGGAGCGCGGCGCCGACGCCGTCTGACCGGGTTTCTGCAGTCAGATCGGGTGCCGGGGCACCCGATCTGACTGCAACAAGCGGCGGGGTTACCTTCGTCTGTCGTGCGTTGGGTGGCGATCGCCGTTGCCGCGTCCGCCGTCGTCGGCGGGGCGTGTGCCAACGACTCGGCGGCTGATCCCACATCGACGACCGTCGCCTCGGTGACGACGCCGACGACGGCAGTGAGATCCACCGCACCGCCGACTACTACGGCCACGACGATCGCGACGACCACGATCCTGCCGGCGACGACCACCACCCGGCCCGACATCGCCGGGCTGGCGACCGACGCCCTCCAGGTCGTGGAGATCGGGCAGTCCGTCGACGGGCGCCCGATCACCGCCGTCGAGCGGGGCACGCCGGGCGGCACGGTCGTGCTGGTGATCGGCGTGATCCACGGTGACGAGGATGTGGGCGTGAAGGTCGTCGAGGAGCTGGCGACCGCCGAGCTCCCGCCCGGGATCGACCTGTGGCTGGTCGAGTCGATGAACCCCGACGGGCAGCGGGCCGGGATCCGCCACAACGCCAACCTCGTCGACCTCAACCGCAACTTCCCCTACGACTGGGCGCCGCTGGGGGCACCGGGCGACTCGCAGTACGGCGGCAGCGGGCCGGCCAGCGAGCCCGAGACGCAGGCGATCGTCGGCTTCGTGTCGTCGATCGAGCCCGACCTCGTCATCTGGTACCACCAGGACCTCTTTCGGATCGCTCCCGGCCAGTCGGGCCGGGACGCCGAGATCCGGGCCCGCTACGCCGAGCTGACCGGCCTCCCGCTCCTGCGGATCACCGGTGGTACCTACACCGGCGTGGCGGCGACGTGGGCCCGCAACACGCTCCCCGACGGAGTCTCGTTCATCGTCGAGCTCGGCCCCCGGCTGGGCCGGGCCGGGGCGGCGCGGCACGCCGCCGCCGTCCTCGACGTGGCCACCCTCTGACCCGCGGGTTTCTGCAGCTGATCCGGTCGCTCTAGCAGCCGTTTCAGCTGCAGGAACGCGTGTCCGGCTACCGCTCGTCGGCGATCAAGCGGTGGTGGTGGATGACCTCGTCGACGATGAAGCGGAGGAACTTCTCGGAGAACACGGGGTCGAGCCCGGACTCCACGGCGAGCGCCCGCAACCGGGCGATCTGCTGCGCCTCTCGCGCCGGATCCGACGGTGGCAGCCCGACCTCGGCCTTGTAGCGCCCGACCGCTTGGGTGACCTTGAACCGCTCGGCGAGGAGGTGGACGAGCGCGGCGTCGATGTTGTCGATGCTCGCCCGGTAGGCGTTGAGCTGGGCGTCGTCCTGCGGGCCGGCGACCGTCATCGGGGCAGTGTAGAAGGCAGTTCGGTGAGCAGATCCTCGAGCGCGGCGTCGATCTCCGCCAGATCGGGCCGGGGCTCGGCCACGATCCGGCTGAGGAACGAGATCGTGACCTGGTCCCGCTCGATCGACCCGCCGTCGGTATCGGGCGGGAGCTCGATCGCGTCACCCCACTCCATGCGGACGGCGAACACCCCGTCCCGGCCGGCGACCGGCTCCAAGCGCCCCTTGGAGATCGCGCGCGGCGGGAGCACGCCGATCGTGGTGTGACGCCAGCCCTTGATCTGATCGACCGGCAGGTTGGGCACGTTGACGTTGACGACGACCGGATCGCGCGGGTCGGCCGCCAGCACCGCACCGGCCACGACGCTGCCGACGTGGCCCGCCGCGTCCCACTGCTGGTCGGCGATCATTTCATCCCAGCCCTGGCCCTCGACGCCGAACCCCGTCACCGCCTGGCTGACGGCGACCCCGCTGATCCCGCCGTTGCGGGCGGTGAGCGCGGCGCCGACCGTGCCCGAGTGGTAGACGGCCCGGCCGACGTTGGCGCCGGGGTTGATTCCCGCCACGATCATGTCGACGTGCCCGAACACGCCGAGGCGGGCGAGCATGGCGCAGAAGCCGGGCGGGCCGGAGACGGACCACGCCTCGTCGACGCCGGCGACCGTCACCCGGCTCACCTCGGGATGCATGACATGGAGGGCGCCCAGCGCCGCGCCCGCTCCGGAGTACTCGCTGTCGGGGGCGACGACGAAGACCTCGCCGTGGGGGCGCATCGCCCGGGCGAGGACGTGGAGGCCGACCGAGTCGACGCCGTCGTCGTTGGTCACCATGATGCGAGGCATGGGCCCAGCATGCCTCGGGCGTCAGGATCTCGTGCTGCCGATCGGCTCCGACTTGCGCACGTACCCGAGCACGGGCGTCGCCTTCACCTTCGCCCGGGCGCCCTGGGGCACAGCGGTGCGCTCGTTCGACAGCCAGGCGCTGACCCGGTCGGAGCGGCCGTTGTCGACGGCGATGAACAGGGCGAATCGGTCCCGGCGGGCGAGCGGACGCAGCAGCCGGGGGAATGGAACGACCCGTTGCGGGCGACGGGCGCGGACGACGAGGCCCTGCTTTTCGACGGTCGAGAGGAGGTCGAACGACCCGGCGATCGCCAGCCACGCCATCCACAGCAGCGGCACGATCAGTACCGCGGCGAGCACCAGCGCGATGGTCTCGATCAGGTCGGCCTGGTCGGGGAAGTCCTCGATGATGCCGAGCGGCGCCTCGCCCCGGGCGATCTCCATCAACAGGCGTTGGAGGGCGACGATGCCGGCGCCGACGGCGAGCCCGAGGAGGAGCATGAGCGCCGGGTGCCGGCCGTACCCGGGCCGGAACGGGTAGCGCACGCGCACGACGTGCCACTCCCCGGTGGCGTTGCTCCACGCGAGGCGGTCGTCCTCCGGCACGATCGGCAGCTCGTCGGCCGCCCGCTCGGCGAGGCCGAGGCCGGCGGCGTAGGCGAGCGCCCGGCTGGCGCTGTTGGCGGCGGCGGCCGACGCGCCCTCGAAGCCGCGGGGCTCCATCCAGGCCCTGACCGACAGCCAGTGCTCGGCCCGCTGCAGGCCGGCCGGGGTCGGCCGCTGGGCGCGGGAGCGGGCCCGCTTCCACAGTTTCCAGCCGACGACGAGGATGAAGATGCCGACGGCGGCGGCGATGGAGCGGGGGACGAGCGAGTCGACCACGGCCGTCTCCTCCCCGCTGCGGACCGAGATCCACCACGACCGGACGGCGAGCAGCCACGTGACGATCGGCGGCCCGACGGCCAGGATGTTCCAACGGCGCCGGGTGAGGTTCTGGCGTCGGGCGTCAGTGACGACGGCTTTGGTGAACCGGCGCCACCACCGGCGCGACAGCCGCAGCCCGGCGACCTCGACGCCGGCGCCCGAGACGCCGGTCAGGGTTCCGGCGGTCAGCTTGTGGACGTGGTTGAGCACCTGCTGCTCGTAGGCGGTGAGGTGGTCGCCCTCCAGGCCCCGCCGGTCGGTGAGCAGGACGACCTCGTGCTCGGCGTGCTCGACGCGCAGCCAGCCGCGGGCGACGAGGTCGAGCAGGGTGGCGACGGCGGCGGGGGGCGTGACGATGAACCCGTTGGTGAGCAGGCTGGCGACCGCCGGCGACTCGGCGCCGAGCTCAGCCGAGGTCGCCGACGCGACCAGGCGCGGCGGTCGGGTGATGAGGCTCGCCGCCACGACGAGCACCAGCGTCGCCGCCAGCCACGCGACGGACCACCACAGCGACCCCACGTCTGGAGAGGTGAAGAAGCCGACGAACGAGATCACCCCCACCGCCCGGACCGTCTGATCACGGGCCGTATTGTGCCACGGGAGGTCTCGCGCTCCCCGGCATCGGAGCTCACGACGCCGGGGCGGGCGGCGGAGCCACCGGCGGGCGCGGCGGCGGGACGCCCGCCTCGTCGAGGGCCTGCTTGAGCGCTTCTCGGAGCGCCCGCTGGATCCCGAACTGGGCGCCGGGGCGCGTCTTGATCCGCAGGCGCTCGGTCACGCCCTCGGCGGTGATCGACTCCACGCCGAGCAGCTCCGGTGCTTCGAGCACGTCGGCGGCGAACTCCTCGGCCTCGCACACTCGGGTGGCCGTCTCGGTGACCAACCGGCTGACCAGCTCGAGGTCGGCGCCCGGTCCGACCACGATGTCGAGCATCGCCACGTGCCACAGGGCCGAGCGGTTGCCGACCCGCACTACCTGGCCGTTGGGCACGTGCCAAAGGGTGCCGTCGGGGCCGCGCAGGATCGTGGTGCGCAGGGTGATCCGGTCGACGATCCCGGTGGCCTCGCCGAGGTCGACGTCGTCACCGATGCCGTACTGGTCTTCGACCAGCATGAACAGCCCGCTGATGCAGTCCTTGACCAGGCTCTGCGCACCGAAGCCGAGGGCGACGCCGGCGATGCCGGCGGTGGCGATCAACGGCGCCAGGTCCACGTTGAACTCGCCGAGAACCATGATCAAGGCGATCGACCAGATCAGGACGGTGACCGTCGAAGCGAGCACGATGGAGATCGCCGCCGCTCGCCCCTCCCGTCTCGGGTCGCTGACCGTCGCGCCGTTCGACTCGGCACCAACACGCTGCAGTGCCCACGCGCGGGCGGTGGCGTTCGACTCCATCACCCGGTGCACGGACTTGCGAATGGCGCGTCGGGCGACTCGGGATGCGATCCATGCCACGGCGACGATGAGCAGGACCGTGAGGGGGCGGCCGATGAACCAGTCCGCCGCCTTGGCCCACCCCTCGCTGTCGGTGGCGTCGTACACCGCCTCGCAGATCGCACCCGGGTCCTCGCCGCAGGCGTCCGTCAGTGCGGCGTCGCCGCCGGGCGGTGCGGTCGTCAGCATGGCTCCACGGTAATGAGCGCTCGTCCGGCGGTAGCTTCCTCAGAATGTCGCGAATCGCCATCGTCGGGACCGGGTACGTCGGCTTGACGACCGGTGCCTGCTTCGCTCATCTGGGGCACGAGGTCGTGTGCGCCGACGTCGATCCCGACAAGGTCGCCCGGCTGAGCAAGGGGGAGATCCCGATCGTCGAGCACGGGCTCGACCGACTCGTCGAGGAGGGGCTGCGCTCGGGGCGCCTCCGCTTCGTGCTCGGCGCGGCGACGGCGGTCGCGGACTGCGACATCGCGTTCCTCTGCGTCCCGACGCCGCAGAGCGACGACGGCAGTGCCGACCTCTCCTACATCGAGGCCGCGGCCAGGGAGATCTCCGCCCACCTCCCGTACGAGAGCGTCGTCGTGAACAAGTCGACCGTTCCCGTCGGCTCCACTCGTGTGGTCGAGCGGGTGCTCGACCGGCCCGACGTGAAGGTCGTGTCGAACCCCGAGTTCCTCCGCGAGGGGTCGGCGGTGCAGGACTTTCTGAACCCGGACCGGATCGTGGTGGGGAGCGACGACCAGTCAGCGGCGATCAAGGTCTCGTCGCTGTATATCGGCGTGGCGGCGCCGGTGATCGTCACCGACCCGGCTTCGGCGGAGACGATCAAGTACGCCGCCAACGCCTTCCTCGCCACCAAGCTGTCGTTCGTCAACGCCGTCGCCGCGATCTGCGAGGGGGTCGGCGCCGACGTCAACGACGTCGTGCTCGGGCTCGGCTACGACAAGCGCATCGGCCAGGACTTCCTCCGCCCCGGCCCAGGTTGGGGCGGGAGTTGTTTCCGGGGAGACGAGACGCTCTTGGTGCGTGGCGTCGAGGGCGTACGGTTGACTCGTTTCGAGGAGCTGCCCTCGGTGTTCGCCCAGGCGGGCCGGCCCGGCCTCGAGGCGCTCAGTTGGTCGCCCGACTCGCCGCGTCCGGAGTTCCAGCGGATCTCAGGGATCAGCGCACGCCCGTATTCGGGCGAGATGGTGACGATCCGCACGAAGATGGGGCGGCGCCTGACCGTGACGGCCGACCACCCGATGGTCGCCAGGACGTGGAGCGACGCTCCGGCGATCCTCCAGGCGGGCGAGCTCACCACCGACCACTGGCTGCCGATCGCGCTCGGTGAAGCGCTGATGCTCGAGGCGGCCGACGTGGACTCGTCCGTCCTCGACGCCGTCGACGCCGCCGGACTCGACTGGGCGAGCGTGATCCTCCGGCTCACCCCTCAACAGGTGGCGTTGGCCCGCACCGCTGATTCGCTGCTCCCGTCACCGCGACGTCACGAGTACCGGAGGACGGGCACCCTCCGTCTGACGGAGGCCGCGCTCCTCCGCCTTCCGTTGCGGGGCGCGCTCATGGGCACAACGACCAACGGGACGTACGTGCCAACGTCGATCTCGCTCACCGAGGCCACCTGGGAGGTCATCGGGCTGTTCCTCGCCGAGGGCCACATCGGCACCGACGGTCGCCGTCGGCGGGTCTGCTGGTCGTTCCATCCGACCGCCGAGAACCACCTGGCGGAGTTCGTCGCCAGCTATTGGCGGACCCTCGGTATCCACGTCACCGTCCAGCGCCTCGCGACCACACTGCAGGTGAGCATCTCCTCGCGACTGCTCGCCGCCTGGTTCGAGACCGTTCTCGGGGTCGGGACGAACGCGTACGAGCACCGCATCCCCGACCTTGGGTGGACGGCGACCGAGGACCAGCGCCGTGCGCTCCTCCGTGGTCTGTGGACGGGCGACGGGTCGTGGTCCCGCCTGAACGGCGGCCCGTCCGTGGCGCTCGAGTACGGCACGGTGTCCCGGGAGCTGGCCGACGGGATGGTCCGACTGCTCGGCAGCTTCGGGATCGTCGCCCGCGTCAAGCGGGGGCGCACGACGAAGAGCACGGTCGACACGTACTGGATCGTGATCTCGGGTGCCGACCAGATCGAGGAGGCTCTGTGGCTCCTCGAGCCGCACGAGCGCGACGAGGTCGCGGAGTCCATCGGACGGCAGGCAAAGCGCATCGCGTCGACCGGCTACCGGCGCGACGGGAAGGGGACGGCGTGGGTCCGGGTCACCGACCTCGCCCGTTTCGACGAGTCGCTCACCGTCTACTCCGCCGAGGTCGACCGCAACCACACGATCGTGACGTCGTTCGGTCTCGTCGCCCACAACTGCTTTCCCAAGGACACTCGGGCGTTGCTCAAGATCGCCGACGACGCCGGGTACGAGTTCGATTTGCTCGATGGTGTTGTGGCCGTGAACGAGGAGCAGTTCGACCGCGTCACCGAGAAGGTGCGGGCGGCGACCGGCGGCGAGGTTGCCGGCAAGACCGTCGCCGTGTGGGGCCTCACCTTCAAGGCCCGCACCGACGACTTGCGCGAGTCGCCGTCGCTGGCGGTGATCGGGCGCCTCGAGGCCGCCGGCGCAACGGTCAGGGCCCACGACCCCACCGTCACCGGGCCGAAGCCGGGGCTCCCCGACGGGGTCACGATCTGCGACGACCCCTACGCCGCGTGCGAGGGCGCCGACGTGTTGGTCGTGCTCACTGAGTGGGACGACTACCGCTGGCTCGACGCGTCCAAGGTCGCGGCGGTGATGAACCGCCACGCCGTCGTCGACGCCCGCAACCTGCTCGACCGCAGTGAGTGGCGCCGGGCCGGCTTCGACTACCGGGGCATCGGCCGCTAACCCTCGTCACCCGGGTCCAGGTCCGGAGCGAACCGGAATCTGGGCGCAGTTGTTCTCAGGGCGCGATCTGGGCGCAGTTGTTTCGCGAGGGTTGAGAAGATCTGCGCCCAGATCTGAAGGTGACGCCACGCAGACACCGCCTGCGTAGGCTCCGCACATGGCCCGCATCGTCGTCACCGGGGGCGCCGGCTTCCTCGGCTCGCACCTCTGCCGCGCGCTGCTCGACAGGGGCGATCAGGTCGTCGCTCTGGACAACATGATCACGGGGTCGGTGAGCAACATCGAGAGCCTCTTCGGTCGGCGCGGGTTCACCTTCGTCGAGCACGACGTGAGCCAGTACGTGTGGGTCCCGGGCCACGTGGACGTCGTGATGCACTTCGCCAGCCCGGCATCGCCCGCCGACTTCGAGCGGATCCCGATCCAGATCCTGAAGGTCGGCGGGCTCGGCACGCACAACTGCCTCGGCCTGGCCAAGGCGAAAGGCGCCCGCTTCTTCCTCGCCTCGACGAGCGAGGTGTACGGCGACCCCCAGGTGCACCCGCAGCCGGAGACGTACTGGGGACACGTCAACCCGATCGGCCCCCGGGGCGTGTACGACGAGGCCAAGCGCTACGCCGAGGCGATGACGATGGCGTACCACCGCCACCACCGCCTCGACGTTCGCATCGTGCGCATCTTCAACACGTACGGCGAATCGATGAGAGCCGACGACGGGCGGGCGGTGTCCAACTTCCTCGTCCAGGCGCTGCAGGGCAAGCCGATCACCGTGTTCGGCGACGGCAGCCAGACCCGGTCGTTCTGCTACGTCGACGACGAGATCAGCGGCTTCCTCGCCCTCCTCGACTCCTACGTCACCGGTCCCGTCAACATCGGCAACCCCGACGAGTACACGATCCTCCAGCTCGCCGAGATGGCCGTCGAGGTCACCGGGTCGTCGTCGGAGATCGTCTTCGAGCCGCTCCCCGTGGACGACCCGACCCAGCGGCAGCCGGACATCACGATCGCCCGGGGGGATCTCGGCTGGGAGCCGGAGATCGACCTGCGCACCGGGCTCACCCGCACGGCCGAGTACTTCCGGCAGTTGCTTGCCCGCCAGTGACCGCGATCCGCAGCCCGCTGCAGGGCACCGTGGTGTCGATCGAGGTGCTCGAGGGCACGATCGTCCGGGCCGGCGAGGTCGTGCTGCTGGTCGAGTCGATGAAGATGCACCACGAGGTCGCCGCGCCCGAGGCCGGCCGCATCGACGAGTTCCTCGTCGACGTGGGGATGGCCGTGATGCCCGGCGACGTGCTGGCGCACCTGGGGGCGGTCGCCGTCGACGGCGACGGCGACGCAACCGCCGATGACACGGGCGCGGACGAGTCGCAGCAGGGCCAACGCGCCGACCTCGCCGAGGTCCACCATCGACACCGCGTCGGACTCGACGACGCCCGGCCCGGTGCCGTCGCCAAGCGGCGGGCGGTCGGGCGCCGCACGGCGCGGGAGAACGTCGCCGACCTGGTCGACGAGGACTCGTTCGTCGAGTACGGCCCCCTCGTCATCGCCGCCCAGCGGCGGCGCCGCGACCTCGACGACCTGATCGCCAACACCCCCGCCGACGGGATGATCGGCGGGCTCGGAACGGTCAACGCCGACCTGTTCGACGGCCACGCGGCGCGGGTCATCGCGGTGTCCTACGACTACACGGTGCTCGCCGGCACCCAGGGCGTGAAGAACCACTACAAGAAGGATCGGCTGTTCGAGCTCGCCGAGCGGATGCGGCTGCCGATCGTGTTCTTCACCGAGGGCGGCGGCGGTCGCCCCGGCGACACCGACAGCGCGGGCGGCGTCTCCGGCCTCGACTGCCTGGCCTTCCTCTGGTTCGCTCAGCTGTCCGGGCTCGTGCCGCTGGTCGGCGTCAACGCCGGCTACTGCTTCGCCGGCAACGCCGCCATCCTCGGCTGCTGCGACGTGGTCATCGCCACCGCCGACTCCAACATCGGGATGGGCGGTCCGGCCATGATCGAGGGCGGCGGGCTCGGCGTCTACGAGCCGACGTCGATCGGGCCGATCGACGTGCAGCGGGCCAACGGCGTGGTCGACGTCGTCGTCGCCGACGAGGCGGAGGCCGTTCGCACCGCCCAGCAGTACCTGTCGTACTTCCAGGGCCCGCTGCCGACATGGGAGAGCGCCGACCAGGCGCTGCTCCGCGACACCATCCCGACCGATCGGCTGCGCAGCTACGACGTTCGGCGGGTGATCGACCTGCTCTTCGACACCGGTTCGGTGCTCGAGCTGCGGCGCGACTTCGGCATCGGGATGGTCACCGCCCTCGCCCGGGTCGAAGGGCGCCCGGTGGGCGTGATCGCCAACGACACCCGCCACCTCGGCGGGGCGATCGACAGCGACGGGTCCGACAAGGCCGCCCGGTTCATGCAGCTCTGCGACGCCTTCGACGTCCCGCTGGTCACGTTGTGCGACACCCCGGGGATGATGGTCGGACCCGAGGTCGAGACGACCGCCCTCGTCCGCCACTGCAGTCGGCTCTTCGTGACCGGCGCCAACCTCTCCGTGCCGACCGTCGCCATCGTCCTGCGCAAGTGCTACGGACTCGGGGCCCAGGCGATGATGGGCGGCTCGACCAAGGCGCCGGCGGCGTGCGTCGCCTGGCCGACCGGCGAGTTCGGCGGGATGGGGCTCGAGGGGGCCGTGCGACTCGGCTTCCGCAAGGAGCTCGCGGCCGTCGAGGACCCGGCCCAGCGCGACCAGCTGTTCCGGGAGATGGTCGACCGGATGTACGAGCACGGCAAGGCGCTCAGCTCGGCCACCCACTTCGAGATCGACGACGTGATCGACCCCGCCGACAGCCGCCGCTGGATCACCGCCGTGCTCGCGTCGGCGCCGTCCACCAGCGCGGCGGGACGGCAAGAAACGCCCCAACATCGATACCTGGTGAGCGGCGCGGAGCTGCTCGGTGTGGCGTTGATCGCGGCCGGGGCGGCAACGGTGCAGCTGATCGCCGGGTTCGGGTTCGCCCTGGCCGCCGTCCCGTTGTTCTCGGCCATCATCGATCCCCACGACGCCGTGATCGTGTCCCTCGGCATCGCCACGCTCACGAGCGGGACGCAGGCCTGGATGGGCCGCGCCGACCTCGATCACGGTGTCGCCCGGTGGATGCTCGGCGGGGCCGCGGTCGGGCTGCCGATCGGGTGGCTGATCTACCTCTGGGCCGACGACCGCGTGCTCGGCGTCGTCATTGGCGTGGCGGTCCTGGTGTCAGTGGTCGTGATCGCCCGAGGACTCGACCTCCGCCACGCCGGCCGCGGACTGGACGCCGGCGCCGGGGTGGTGTCGGGTGCACTGACGATGTCGTCGAGCGTGAACGGTCCGCCCCTCGTGTTCGCCCTCCAGGCGCGGCACTTCGGCCCGGTTCCGTTCCGCAGCACGATCACGACGGTGTTCGCCGTGCTGGACATCGTCGGCGTCGCGGTCTTCGCCGCGTCGGGCGAGATCGGCCGGGACGAGCTGACCGCGATTGCCGTGGCGCTGCCAGGAGTGGCGGTCGGCGCCGCGGTGGGAATCGGACTTCGGCGCTATGTGAACCCGGTTCGGTTCCGCTGGCTCGTCGTCGTCCTGCTCACAGTCGCGGGCGTGACGGCGATCGTCGCCGCGCTCACGCGCTGACCGGGACGGTCAGCGGCCGAACATCGTCAGCCACTCGTCTCGGCTCGACGGCTTGAGCACGTAGTTCTGCTCGCGGATCGCCGTCATCGTCGCGCTCGACGGCATCGAGTACCGGTGGCCCGGGTACACGATCGTGTCGTCGGGGAGGTGGGCGAGTCGCTGCAGGCTCTCGTACATCTCGCCGGCGTCGCTGCCGGGGAGGTCGGTGCGCCCGCACCCGTCGAGGAACAGGGTGTCGCCCGACACCAACCGGCCGGCGACGAGGAAGCACTGGCTCCCCGGCGTGTGACCCGGGGTGTGGACCAGCTCGACGTCCACCGACCCCACCGTGACCCGGTCGCCGGGGTCGTGGGCGACGAGCTCGGAGTCGCCGAGCCCGGTCGTGCGGGCGACCCATGGCATCTCCGATCGCTGCACGTGCACCGGGCAGCCCACCCGTTCGAGCAGCGTGGCGACCCCCTCGATCGAGTGGCCCGCCATCGACCCGCCGACGTGGTCCGGGTGGTAGTGCGTGGCGAGTACGCCGGAGACGGTCATCCCATCGGACTGCACGATGGCGAGGAGGTCGTCGACCGCGTACGCCGGGTCGACGAGCAGGCACTCGCCCGTGCTCCGGTCGCCGACGGCGTAGACGAAGTTGACCATCTGCTGGGCGAGCGGATCGTCCGCGGCGAAGTCACGGCCCGACAGCAGCTGCCGGAAGTAGAGCTGGCCCGACGAGACCGCCATTCGGCCAACCTACTGCGGCCCGTAGGCTGGCGTGATGAGCGAGCGGGGCCCATCCGGCGACGCCACCTGCCTCGAGCGCCTCATCGTCGGCCAGCCGATCGTGTACGGCGGCGACCGGGTCACGTACGTCGACGACGCCCTCGCCGACGCCTTCCGGCCCGGCGACCGCCTGATCGTCGTCCAGGAGCGCGGCGACCTGCTCCACGTGCCGAGCGCCGCCGAGGAGGCGGCCGCTCAGGCGACGTCCGCCGCCGCGGCCGCGTTCCACGGCCTCGCCGGCTGCACCGACGACCAGATCACCGACTTCTTCGAGGCGTTCGCCCGCCGGCTGGCCGACGACGGCACGGCGGCACCGATCCTCGCCGCCAACGACGCCGACGTGACGAGAGCCCAAGCCGCCGGGCGCTCGACGACGCGCCTCGTCCTCAGCGCCCGGATGCGCGAGGACATGGTCGCCGGGCTGCGCGGCTGGCGCGACTCCCCGCTCCGCCGGGACGCCGTGCTGGGCCGGATCGAGCACGACGGATGGGCGGTCGAGGCCCACCGGGCTCCGCTCGGCGTCGTCGGCTTCGTCTTCGAAGGCCGGCCCAACGTCTTCGCCGACGCGACCGGCGTCCTGCGCACCGGCAACACAGTAGTGATGCGGATCGGGTCCGACGCCCTCGGCACGGCCGAAGCGATCCTCGACGATGCACTCACGCCGGCGCTCGCCGAGGCCGGGCTGCCGGCGGGAGCCGTCAGCCTGGTCCGGTCGCCGAGCCGGGCGTCGGGATGGGCCCTGTTCGCCGACCGCCGGCTCTCGCTCGCCGTCGCGCGGGGGTCGGGAGCGGCCGTCGCCCAGCTCGGAGCCGTGGCCCGGCAGAGCGGGACCCCGGTGAGCCTGCACGGCACCGGCGGCGCCTGGCTCGTCGCGGCACCCGACGCCGACGTCGACCGGTTCCGCGCGGCGGTGGCCAACTCACTCGACCGCAAGGTCTGCAACACGCTCAACGTCTGCTGCCTCCCGGCCACCCGGCCTGACCTGGTCGCCGCGTTCCTCGACGGCCTCGACGCGGCCGCCCGTCGCCGGGACACCAACGCCAGGCTGCACGTCGTCGCGTCGTCACGGGCGGCGATCCCCGCCGAGCGGTTCGCCACCGAGGTGAAGATCCGCCGGGCCGACGGCGAGCACGTCGAGCCGGCGGCGTCGGTCGTCGAGGAGGCCGACCTCGCCACGGAGTGGGAGTGGGAGCACTCGCCCGAGGTCGCAGTCGTCGTCACCGACGGCGTCGCCGAGGCGATCGACCTGTGCAACCGCTACAGCCCTCGCCTCGTCGCCTCGCTGATCAGCGCCGATCCCGCCGAGCACGCCCGCTTCTACGCCGCCGTCGACGCCCCGTTCGTGGGCGACGGCTTCACCCGGTGGGTCGACGGGCAGTACGCGCTCGACACGCCCGAGCTGGGGCTGTCGAACTGGCAGGGTGGCCGACTGCTCGGCCGCAGCGGCGTGTTGTCGGGGGAGTCGGTGTACACGGTCCGCCATCGGGCGGTCATCTCCGACCCCGACCTCCACCGTTGATGCGGCGGACACTCGCGCTCGCGGGGATCACCGCCGTCTGGCTCGTCGCCTGCACGGACCCGGCTGTCCACACCGAGGTCGCCGATCAGCGCGAGGATCCGAGCCAACCAGTGCCGACGCCGGAGCCAGTACCACCGACGTCGGAGGCTCCGCCCGCAACGACCCTGCCGGCGCCGGAGCCGCCGCCGACGTCGACGTTGCCGAACGGTGAGAACTCGGCCGGCGACTCGATGTTCGACGAGCTCGGCTCCGCCGCTCTCGACGTTCAGTCCTACAGCGTGCGCCTCTCCTACGACCCGGAGAGCCGGGCCATCGACGCCACCGTGACGATCGCCGCCGCCCTTGCCGGACCGGTCGACGAGCTCGTCCTCGACGCCGACGAGCTGACTGTGAGGTCGGTGACCGTCGACGGCGCGCCGGCCACGTTCGAGCACGGCGGCGGTGAGCTGGTCATCGATCCCGGCGGGCCGGTCGGCCCCCGGGCCGCCGACGAGCCGGTCGCGATCACCGTGGAGTACGAGGACGAGGCGGGTGCCGTCGAGTCCGGGGGTCTGTCCGCCGAGGGCTGGTTCCCGACCGACGAGGGATCCTTCGTGCTCAACGAGCCCGACGGGGCGCACACGTGGCTCCCGAGCAACGACCATCCCTCGGACAAGGCGACGTGGCGGTTCGAGCTGACGGTTCCCGACGGCGTAGCGGCGATCGCCAACGGCCATCTCGTCGACCGGCGCGAGGGCCCTGACGGCGACACGTGGGTGTGGGAGCAGCGGGAGCCGATGGCGACGTACCTGATCCAGCTCCTCACCGGCGACTACGAGGTGCTCGACGGAGGCGCGGCAGGGGATACGCCGCTGGTCGACGTCGTGCTCGCCGGCGACGACGAGCGGATGCAGCGGTACTTCGATCTCACCGACGACCAGATCGCCTACTTCGAGCCGCTGTTCGGGCCGTACCCGCTCGACCAGTACGGGCTCGCCTTCACCGAGAGCTTCGCCGGGCTGGCGATGGAGACCCAGGGTCGCTCGCTGTTGTCCCGCGCCGACTTCCCCGATGCCGAGCCGGGGCTGATCCAGCATCTCCTGCTGGCCCACGAGCTCGCCCACCAGTGGTTCGGCAACACGGTCACCCCCGCCGATTGGGGCGACCTGTGGCTCAACGAGTCCTTCGCGTCGTACGCCCAGTGGCTCTGGCTCGATCACGTCGACCTGTGGGATCTCGAGTCCCAGGCGCAGGAGAACCTCCGCCGGCGGCAGAGCCCGACCGAACCGACGGCCGAGCCGACGCGGGGCAACCTGTTCGGCTACGAGCGCTACGACGGCGGCGCGGTGGTGCTCCACGCCCTGCGCGGCGAGCTCGGCGACGACACGTTCTTCGAGGTCCTCCAGCGCTGGGTGAGCGACAACGACGGCACATCACGCGTGACGGAGGACTTCACCACGCTGGCCGAGGAGGTCGCCGGCCGGCCGCTCGACGACTTCTTCGCCGCCTGGCTGTACGCGGACTCCGTCCCGGCCGAGTACCCGTAACTCAGCGGCCGGAGAGGACGGCGAGAACCCGGCGCCACAGTCCGGCGAGACGCGGGGAGCGGTCGGGGCGGGACTCGGCAGTGTCGGCCCAGCCGGCGACCCGGAGGGCGGCGTTGATCCCGATCCAGCGCAACGGCTCGGGCTCCCACTGTCGCGAGCGGTGCCCGACCCAGGGCAGCTCGACCAGCTCGCTGGCCCGTCCGGTGATCAGGTCGGCGAGCGTCCGCCCGGCGAGGTTGGTCGTGGACACGCCGTCGCCTACGTACCCGCCGGCCACGGCGAGTCTTTGCGCCCGATCGAACGTGACCGAGCACTGCCAATCGCGGGGGACGCCGATGGCCCCTCCCCAGTGGAACGGGAACGCGACGTCGGCGAGAACCGGGAACAGCTCACGGGCGGTGTCGATGAGCAGCCCCCTGACCCGCTCGTCGGTGTCGAACGACGGGGCGATCCGCGACCCGTAGTGGTACGGCGCGCCCCGGCCGCCGAACGCCAGCCGGCCGTCGGCCGTGCGCTGGCCGTAGATGATCGTGTTGCGGGCGTCGGTGAAGGTGGGGCGGCCGGCGAGGCCGATGCGGGACCACTGCTCCTCGCTCAGCGGGTCGGTCGCGACCATCAGCGAGTACAGCGGCGCCAGCGCCCGCCGGCGGCCGGGCAGCTGGGCGCCGAAGGCCTCCGTCGCCAGCACCGTGACCTCGGCTCGCACGACCCCGCGGGTCGTCGTGACCCGACCGGGCTCGAGTCCCGTGACCGCGGTGTGCTCGCACACCCGGACGCCGCGACCCTGCACGGCGCCGGCGAGCCCGTGGGCGAGCCGCAGGGGGTGGATCGCCGCGCAGTCCGGCGTGTACAACGCCATCCGCGTCCCGGTCGCCCGGCACTCGGGCTCGACCTCGGCGGCCGTCAACCGCCGCAGGTGCTCCTCGCCGAAGCCGAACGAGCGAGTCTCGGCGAGCTCCTCGGTGAGGCGGTGTTCCTGGGCCTCGGTCCGGGCCAGCGTGATCGTGCCGCCCTTGGTGAAGTGAGCGTCGATGCCCTCGGCGACGACGACCCGGCCGACCTCGTCGACGGTCTCGTGCATCGCCTCCTGCATCGCGATCGCCGCCGCCCGTCCGCAGCGCCGGGCGAGGGTGCCGATCCCGGTGGCGAGCAGTGCCGAGCACCAGCCGCCGTTGCGCCCGCTCGCGCCGAACCCGACGACGTCGCGCTCGAGCACGACGATGCGTAGGTCGGGGTCGGCGGCGGCGAGGTAGTACGCGGTCCACAGGCCGGTGTACCCGGCCCCGACCACGGCGACGTCGACGTCGAGGTCGCCGTCGAGCGGCGTTCCCGTAACGCGTGCCGCCTCGGGCAGGGTCGCCGCCCAAACCGATCCAGCCATCGGCCGCGTACGATACGCCCGTGCCGGACGCGACGACCGGGCGGCCGCCGCCGGGGTCAGGCCCGCCATCGCCGCTGCCTCCGCCCACCGGGCCGCCGGCGGGCTGGTACCACGACCCGTACGGCTATCCCGTGGTCCGATACTTCGACGGTCGGCAGTGGACCCCGCACACGGCGCCCGCCCTCGAGCCGGCGAAGCATCGGGAGGCGCACCCGGTCCTTCCGTTGCAGGTCGCCCTGGGCGCGGTCGTCGTCCTCATCGGCTCCCTCATCGCCAGCCGTTACCTCCTCGAGTACCTCGTCCGGTTCGACTGGCCGATCGCGGTCTACGCACTGATCGGCACCGCCGTCGGCTACGGGCCGTCGGTCTGGTGGTGTCTGTACGCCAGCCGGCGGTGGGGGACCGGCCGCTTGGTCGCCGACCTCGGCGTGCGCTTCCGGTGGAGCGACGCCGGGTGGGGACCGCTCACGTGGCTCGCCGCGCTCGGGTGCGAGATCGTCGTGATCATCGTGATCGAGATCGTCGACATCCCGCTCGTCGGCAACACCGAGGGGATCGGCGAGCTCGACCTCGACCGCACCTACGTGATCTCGCTGCTGATCACCGCCGTCGTGGCCGCTCCGTTCGTCGAGGAGATGGTGTTCCGGGGACTGATGCTGCGCGGGCTGCGCAGCCGCCTCGGTGCCGTCGCCGCGGTCGGCGTGCAGGGTGGGCTGTTCGGGCTCGCCCATGTCGATCCGGTGCGCGGCACGGGCAACTTCGGCCTCGTGCTCGTCCTCGCCGCCGTCGGGGTGGCCTTCGGTGGCGCCGCCTACCTGCTGCGCCGGATCGGCCCGACGATCATCGCCCACGCCATTTTCAACGGGATCGTGATGGCCGTCGTCCTCACGCGGTAGCGATCATGGGATCAGGGCGCGGTTGTCGATCAGCCGGACGTCGCCGAACCACACCGCCGTCGCGATTCTCGCCGGGGCGTCGACGACCGCGACCGGTTCCAGCGTGTCGGGGTCGAACACGGTGACGTACTCGAGCTGGGCCCGGGGCTCGGCGCTTACGACCGCCCGGGCCGCGGCCTCGATCTCCGCCGCGGCGCGCTCACCCGCGGCCACGGCAGCTTCGGCCGCGTCGAGCGCGGCCGGTACGCACACCGCGGCGGCGCGATCCTCGGCCGGGAGCAGTCGGTTGCGGCTCGACAGCGCCAACCCATCGGGCTCCCGAACGGTCGGCGCGGCCACGATCTCGACCCCCATGTCGAGGTCCTCGGCCATCCGCCGGATGATCGCCAGCTGCTGGAAGTCCTTCTCCCCGAACACGGCGAGGTGCGGCCGCACCGCGCCGAAGAGCTTGGCGACCACGGTCGTCACGCCGCGGAAGTGGCCCGGGCGCATCGCCCCCTCCATCACGTCGGCGAACCGGCCCGGCTCGACATGGGTCTGGAAGCCCTGCGGGTACATCGCCCCGGCCGTCGGGGCGTACACCACGGCCGCTCCGGCGGCGACGCAGGCGGCGACGTCGTCGTCGATCGGCCGCGGATAGTCGTCGAAGTCGTCGGTGCGCTCGAACTGCAGCGGATTGACGAAGATCGACACCACGACGTCGTCGGCACGGCGGCGGGCGAGCTCGACAAGCGAGAGGTGGCCGTCGTGCAACGCCCCCATCGTCGGGACCAGGCCGACGATGTGTCCCGCTTGCCGCCGCTGACCCGACCACGCCCACATCGCCCGTGGGGCGTCGAGCACCAGCACGTCAGTCCGCGCCCCGACCGCGCCCGGTCGCCGGCCGTCAGTGGAACGAATGGTCGTCGTCCGGCCAGACCCGCTGCTTGACCTCGGCGACGTACGCCTCGGCGGCCTCGATCGCCGCCGTGCGGAGGTCGGCGTACTGCTTGGTGAACTTGAGCCGGAGATCGCTGAGCCCCAGGACGTCGTGGAGCACGAGCACCTGCCCGTCGCAGTCGGGGCCGGCGCCGATGCCGATCGTCGGGATCGAGAGCTTGTCCGTGATCTCGCCGGCGAGGTCACGCGGCACGCCCTCGACGACCACGGCGAAGGCGCCGGACTGCTCGACGGCGAAAGCGTCCTCGATCAGCCGTTCACGGCCGCCGGCCTCGAAGCCGGCCCACCGCCCCTGCACCTTGTGCCCGCCCATGCGGTGGTAGCTCTGCGGGGTCAGCCCGATGTGGCCGACGACGGGGATGTCGACGCGCGTCATCGCCTCGATCGTCTCGGCCATGGCGATCCCGCCCTCGAGCTTGACGCTCTCCGCCCCCGCCTTCATCAGCCGGATCGCGCTGCCCACCCCCTGCTCCGGGCTGATCTGGTAGGAGCCGAACGGGAGGTCGCCGACGACCAGCGCCGCCGGGCGGGCCTCGGCGACGGTGCGCACGTGGTACGCCATCTCCTCGAGCTCGACGGGGATCGTGTTGGTCTCGCCCTGCACGACCATGCCGACCGAGTCGCCGACGAGGATCATGTCCACGCCGGCGGTGTCGACGAGATGGGCGAACGTGGCGTCGTACGCCGTGATCATCGCGATCGGATCGCCCTCGGCCTTCATCGCGCCGATCGCCGGCACGGTGACCTTCTGGCGGGGGGCAGGGGCTGCGGGAGCTTGCATGGGAGTTCCCTTCGCTCGGCGCACGAGGTGGCACCGTGCAAGCTAGCGAGCCGGCGGCGGATTCCGAAAAGCGCCCGGGCAGATGTCGCGGTAGGCGGGTGCGTCACCGATCGTGGTGGCCGCGACCACGGCATCGGTGACCGCGGCGGCGAAACAGGTCGCGGCGGCGTCGAGCAGCTGGTTGAGCCGGCCCGGCCGGGTCTCGACGGCGCGGTAGCGGGCCGCCGCTATGTCGGGCAGCGGGACGCGTCCCGTGGCGAGGGTGAAGACGGTGTCCCCGTCGAACATCGAGTGCGCCGGCCGCACCGCCCGGGCGATCCCGTCGTGGGCGACCGTCGCCATCCGGGTGCACTCGGCCTTGGTCAGGGCGCCCGACGTGGCGACCACGCCGATCACGGTGTTGCGGGCCGTCCCGTCGGTGGCGGAGATGGCCGGGTAGGGCGGGATCGTCGCCGCCCGCAGCGCCGTCCGCTCTGCGGCCGGTGGTCGCCGCAGGTCGAAGCCGCCGGCGGACCAGGGGAGGCCCGAGTCGGGGTCGATGACCCGGCCAGACGCGTTGACCACGGCCAGCGCGCCAACGGCGATGCCGTCCACGTCGACCGCGGCGGTCCCGATCCCGCCCTGGAGGCCACCGGCGATCGCGCCGGTCCCCGCGCCGACGGCGCCGCGCGCCGGTGGGTGAGCACGGGCACGATCCGCCGCCCGCCGGCCGAAGTCAGCGGTCGGCCGGTTGGCGAACCGCCCGCCCCGGGCGAGGTCGAAGATCACCGCCGCGGGCACCACGGGTACGACCCAGTCGGGCTCCTCCTCGAGCGCCACCGGGAACCCGTAGCGACGCTCCTCGAGCCACGCAACGACGCCGTCGGCGGCGGCGAGCCCGTAGGCGCTACCGCCGGTGAGGCACACCGCGTGCACGGTGGGCACGAGGTTCTCGGGGCGCAGGGCGTCCGTCTCCCGGGTCCCGGGCCCGCCGCCGCGGACGTCGACGCCCGGGGTCGCCCCCTCCGGCACCAGCACGACCGTCGTCCCGGTCCGCCAGCCGCGTCCGGTCCGCTGGTGGTTGCCGACGAGGACTCCGGGAACGTCGGTGATCGAGCCCCAGGCCGTCACGCCGCGATCCAAGGTCGGACGACCTCGTGACGGAGCCCATCGTCCGGCGACAGCGTGAACTCGACGAATCCTGGGCGCGGATCCGCGCCGTCGTCGCGCTCGATGTCGCCGACCAGCGTCAGCGACGGTGCCCAGAGGGCGCGGTCGATCAGGCGGCTGCGATGGCGATGCCCGCTGGCGACCAGTCGCACGTCCGCCCCCGCGGTTGCCAGGGCAAACGCCGCGGCGGGCCCCGGCGGCATCACCCACTCGTCGGCCGACGGGTCCTCGATCGGTTGGTGGACGAACACGAGCACCGGTCCGTCGACGCTCACGGCATCGGCGAGCCACTCGTCGTGCTCGGCCGAGCCGAGCAGGTACGCATCGGCGCCGACCAGCCGCCAGCCGGCCAGGTCGGAGACGAACCGGTCGCCGCCCCACGTGTCGCGGAACGCGGTCAGACGCTGCGGGCGCTCGGCCTCTTCGCCGTAGAAGCCGATGTCGTGGTTACCGGGGATGACGACGAGGGGCGCCGGCAGGCTCTCGTGGAGCCGCCGGGCGAAGGCGCGGTCGGCGTCGTCGTCGGGGTCCTCGTAGACGATGTCGCCGGTGTTCACGATGAGGTCGGGCGGGTCGCGGTGCAGCCACTGGACCAGCGCCTCCCACTCGGGGGGCACCCCGCGCCGGACCGACAGGTGGGTGTCGGTGATGTGCACCACCCGGGCGCCGTCCGCGGAGGTCGTCACGGCGCCATCGTCGCACGCCGGTAGCGTGCCGCCGGTGTTGCGCCGTCCGCCGGTCCCGGACACGGTGCGTGCGCGGGTCGCGACGTCGCTCAAGCGGGGCGCCGGCGAGGTCGTGCTGTGGGCGTGGGACGCCGCCCGCGAGCTCGGCGCGATCGGACCGCGCAGCCGCCGGGGGCGGCGCTTCGGGCACTTCGGCGACCGCAGCGTGATCTGCTTCCCGGCGACGGCCCTGGTCAACGAGCGGTACATCCACATCGGCACGGGCACCATCGTCGGCCCACACGTGACGCTGTCGGCCGGGATGGCGCCGGGTCAGCACTGCCTCACCGACCCGGTCGTGCGCATCGGTGACCGCTGCCTGATCGGTCGGGGAAGCGGGATCGTCGGCCATCTCTCGATCGAGATCGACGACGACGTGTGGACCGGTCATCACGTCTACATCACCGATCAGAACCACGGGTACGCCGACCTCGACCGGCCGATCTCGGCGCAGAGCCAGCCGGAGCGGCCGGTGCGGATCGGCGCCGGGTCGTGGCTCGGGCACGGCACCGTGGTGCTGCCCGGGACGACGATCGGCCGCCACGTCGTGATCGGGGCCAACAGCGTCGTCCGCGGCGAGATCCCCGACAACTGCATCGCCGCCGGCAACCCCGCCGTCGTCGTCAAGCGCCTCGACGCCCCGGTTTCTGCAGCTGAAACGGTCGCCCTGGCGACCGATCTGACTGCAGAAACCGCACGGGGGTAGCGGACGTCACGTCGCCAGGTCGTGGGGCGGGGCGCACGCCGGCATCTCGTTGTCGCCGGCGAAGGTCTCCAGCTTCTCGCTGATCGGGATCCCGTCCAGGGCGGTCTCGCGGAACGGGTCGTTGCGCCCGGCGCGGAGCTGGTCGGCGAACCGGCGCCGGTCCTCGAGGTACGTCCGGTAGTCGGCCTCCCACAGCGGGACGATCGCCCGGCCCTTGTCGTCGGCCGGCTCGACGGCGACGACGTCGTCGAGCATCCGCTCGATCACGTCGGTCACCCGGTCGAGCAGGTCGCCGCGCTCGGCGAGCATCGCCGGGTCGTTCTCGTCGACCTCCCGGTAGTCGGCGAGCGCCTCCCGGTCGGCGTCGGCCTCGACGCAGATCGCCTCGGCCCGCGCCGCCCACTCGCGGTCGCCGAAGCGGTTGACCGCCTCCTTGGAGGCGAAGAACAGCGCCCAGATCCAGAAGCCGGCGAACGCGGCGATCACGACAGCGAGGATGACGCGCCAGACGGCGGCTCTGCGGCTCACTCGGGAGCGGGCCGGTAACAAATTGCCAACTGGGCGATCGCCGCACCGAGGCCGAGCGCCCCGGCGATCCAAGCGCCGCTCCAGCCGTCCCAGTGCAGGTCGATGTGCTCGTCGATGCTGAAGTTCGCCGGCCCGATGGTGGCGACGGCCCACGCCACCACCGCGATCGACACCGTGTACTCCCATCCCTGGCCCTTGTTGAAGATGAAGAAGCCGTTGTGGCGGTGGGCGGCCCAGGTCGCGACCGCCATCACGCCGATGATCCCGGCCGCGGCGTAGGGCGTGAGGAACCCGACGGCGAACAACAGACCGGCGCCGATCTCCGTCGCGGCCGCGAGGCGCGCCTGGACGTGGGGCCAGCGCATCCCGATCGAGCCGAACCACCGCGCCGTGCCGGTGAGCCCGCCGGAGCCGAACACTTTGTTGTAGCCGTGGTAGGCGAGCGACAGTCCGAACACCAGCCGCACCACGAACAGCGCTAGCTCGAGCTGTTCCATGGGGGCCGAAGCTACCGACCAGTCGCGGCGAACCCCGTGGCCGCCCACGTCCGGGCGCTGGTAGAACGTCTCTGTGGGATCCCCGACCTCGACACGGCGGTTCGACCGCGCCCGTCGGGGCTTCGGGATGATCGCCGCCGAGGTCCGGCTGCACCCGCGTCCGTTCGCCGTCGCCGTCGGCGGGGCATCGGTGTTCGCTCTCTGCACGGTGGCGTCGAGCATCGCCGTGCAGTGGGTGATCGACCACGTCATCGTTCCCCGTTTCGAGGAGGGCGACGTGCCCGTCGGGACGGTGCTCGCCGGCGTCGGGCTGATCATCGCGATCGGGTTGACGCGCGCCGCCGGTGTGGTCGTTCGGCGGGTCTGGGCCGGCAAGACCCAGTGGCGTGTCGGCGAGACCCTCGCCCACGACGTCGTCGACCGGCTGGTGAAGCAGCCGATCTCGTGGCACCAGCGCCGACCCGACGGCGACCTCGTCGGCCGCGCCGGTGTCGACACCGACACCGCGATCTCGGTCCTCGCCCCGGTGCCGTTCGCCACCGGGACCGTGCTGCTGATCCTCGTCTCGGCGACGTGGCTGCTGGTCACCGATCCCGTCCTCGGGGCGGTCGCGGTCGGGGTGTTCCCGATCCTGATCGCCGTCAACATCGTCTACCAGCGCCGCGCCGACCAGTTCTACGACGAGGCCCAGCACCACCTGGGGCGTCTGTCCGCCGGTGTGCACGAGAGCTTCGACGGGGTGCAACTGGTCAAGGCGTACGGCGCCGAGGCCCGCGAGACCGAGCGGCTCGCCACGGAGGCCGGCCGCCTACGGGACGCCCGCGTCCACGCCGTCGAGCTCCGCGGCACGTTCGAGGCCCTCCTCGACGTCCTGCCGTCGCTCACCAACGTCCTCCTCGTGCTCATCGGCGCCTACCAGGTCCAGGGCGGGGCGCTGACGATCGGCCAGCTGTCCAGCTTCGTCTACCTGTTCACGCTCCTCGTGTTCCCCCTCCGGCTGATCGGCTACGTCCTCTCGGAGATGCCGTTCTCGCTCGCCGGCTGGGCCCGCCTGCGCGAGGTGCTCGACGAACCGATCGAGCCCGATCCGGCCGCCGAGATCACCCTCGCCGACCCCGGCCGCGGCGTTCAGCTGGACGCCGTGGCGTTCACGTTTCGCGGCGAGACTGCCCCGGCGCTCGACAGGGTGTCGCTCGACGTCGCCGCCGGACAGGTCGTCGCCATCGTCGGCCCGACGGGCGCGGGCAAGAGCACGCTCGTCGAGCTCGTCGGCGGCCTGATCCCGCCCGACTCCGGCTCGGTGCGGGTGGGCGCGGGCGCCCGGACGCTCGTCTTCCAGGAAGCGTTCCTGTTCTCCGGGTCGATCCGCCACAACGTCGCCCTCGGCGAGCCGGTCAGCGACGACGACATCTGGGCCGCGCTGCGGTTGGCGATCGCCCACGACTTCGTCGCCGACACCGCCCAGGGTCTGGACACCGTGGTCGGCGAGCGCGGGGTGAGCCTCAGCGGGGGCCAGCGGCAGCGGGTCGCCCTCGCCAGGGCGCTCGTCCGGCGACCGTCGCTGCTCCTGCTCGACGACACGACTTCGGCGCTGGACCCCGGCACGGAAGCGGCCCTGCTGACCAACCTGCGCGACGCGTTCGCCGACACGACCGTGCTGATGGTCGCATCGCGACCGTCGACGATCGCCCTCGCCGACGAGGTCGTGTACCTCGCCGGCGGCCGGGTCGTCGACCACGGCCGCCACGGCGACCTGATGGCCCGCTGGGACGGCTACCGGGCGCTGGTCGAGGCGTTCGAGACCGACCGGGCCGAGGAGCCGGTCCGGCTCATCGGCGGCGGTGGCGGGGGTGGCGGATCATGACTCAGCCCATCGCCGAGCCGATCGGGCGGTTCGCCGGCGTCCACACGATCAACCGCGGCCTGCAAGAGGCGCCGATCCTGCGTCAGGGCCTGGCGCTCACCTGGTGCCTCGCCGCCGTCGGGGCGACGAGCCGCATCGTCGTGCCGATCCTCCTCCAGCAGGCGATCGACAAGGGGATCATCACCGACGAGGGCGTCAAGATCAACGTGGTCGCCACCCTGGCCGCGATCGCCGCTGTTGCCCTCGTCATCGCCGGGTTCGCCCAGCGCCAGGCTATCGTGCGCCTCGGCACCCGCGGCGAGCAGGCGCTCTACGACCTGCGCGCCCGTCTGATCGCCCACATCCACCGGCTCAGCCTCGCCGACCACAACGAGGAGCGCCGGGGCGCGCTCGTCGCCCGGGTCACGAGCGACATCGAGACCCTCACCGAGTTCTTCCAGTGGGGCGGACTGGCCTGGCTCCTCGACGGGCCGCTGATGCTGCTCGTCGCCGGAGTGATGCTCGCCTACGACTGGATCCTGGCCCTCGTGGCCTTCGCCGTCGCCGCGCCGCTGGCCATCGTCCTGCGGCTCGTCCAGCGCCACCTCGTCGCCGCCTACGAGCGGGCCCGCGAGCGCAACGGGGAGATGCTCGCCGCCGTGACCGAGGTCGTCACCGGTGCCGAGACGATCCGGGCGTACGAGGCCGGGGCGACGCTCGGGTCGGAGGCCGACGAGGCGATCTCCGCCCGCGCCAACGCCCAGATCCGGGCCAACCGGATCGGCGCCTTCCTGTTCCCGTCCGGCGAGGTGTTCTCGGTGCTCACGGTGGCGGCGGTGATCGTCGTCGGCGTGGCCCGTGGCCCGAGCAGCGGGCTCACCGCCGGGGCGATGATCGGGTTCGTCTTCCTCACCTACCGGTTCCTCGAGCCGATCGCCGAGTTCACCGAGGTGCTCGACCAGACCCAGACGGCGGTCGCCGGGCTGAGGCGGGTGCTCGGTGTGCTCGACCTGCCGGTCGGGCCACCACCGCCGCGGGACCCGCGCCCGCTCCCGCCCGGACCGCTCGACATCGACATCCGCGACGTGACGTTCTCCTACCCGACGCGGGGCCTCGAGGACTCGGTCGACGAAGCCGTCCTGCGCCACGTCACCGTCTACATCCCGGCCGGCCAGCAGGTGGCGCTCGTGGGCGCGACGGGCTCCGGGAAGACGACGCTCGGGCGGCTGATCGCCCGCCTCGCCGACCCGACGATCGGCGAGATCCGCCTCGGCGGCGTGTCGCTGCGGCACGTGTCGAACGAGGACCTCCGCTCGCGGCTCGTCGTCGTCTCGCAGGAGCCGTTCCTGTTCAACGCGTCGATCGCCGCCAACATCGGGTTTGCCCGGCCCGGGACGTCGATCGACGAGATGGAGGCGGTCGTCCGCCGGCTCGAGCTGGACGAGTGGGTGGCCAGCATGCCGGACGGCCTGCTCTCCGGCGTCGGTGAGCGCGGCGACGAGTTGTCGGCCGGCGAGCGTCAACTGGTCGCCCTGCTGCGGGCCGGCGCGGCCGACCCCGATGTGCTGGTGCTCGACGAAGCGACGTCGTCGGTGGACGCGCTCACCGAGGTGCGCATCTCCAGGGCGCTGACCCGCCTCGCCGAGGGACGCACGACGATCGCCATCGCCCACCGCCTCTCGACGGCCGCCCGGGCCGACCGGGTGCTCGTCCTCGACGACGGGGTGCTCGTCGAGGACGGTTCGCACGAGCAGCTCGTCCCCGCCGGCGGTGTCTACGCCCGGCTCTACGACGCCTGGATGGCGGCCACCACCGCCGAGCGCGCCGCGTGACGCACTCGGCACGCAGGCGTCGCCGGACCCTCGCATCTGGGCGCGGAGCGTCTCACGCCCGGATCTGGGCGCGGAGAGTTGCGAATCCGAGACGGAGCGCGCCCAGATGCCGGGCGTACCCTCGATGGCGTGGAGTTCGTGTTGATCCGGCATGGGCAGCCGGAATGGGTCCGCGAGGGCTTGACGGTGGTCGACCCGCCGCTGAGCGACGTCGGGCACCGTCAGGCGCGGGCGCTGGGCGCGGCGATGAACGGGGAGCACTTCGACGAGGTGTTCGTGTCGCCCCTGATCCGAGCCCGCCAGACGGCGGCGCCGATCCTCGAGACGCTCGGACGGACCGAGGAGATCGAGATGTGGCTGGAGGAGATCCGCGACCCGAAGTGGCACGGCACACCGGCCGAGCGGGCGTCCGAGGCCTATCGGGAGTTGCGCAGCCGCCCGTCGGTCCAGCACTGGGAGGGCCTCGCCGGCGGGGAGTCGATGCGCGAGTTCGTCGCCCGCATCCGCCTCGGCGCGGAGAAGTTCCTCGAGGAGCGGGGCGTCCACCATGTCGGTGGCGACCTCCCGGTGTGGGAGATCGCCGAGCCAGGCCGGCGGATCGCCCTCGTCGCGCACGCCGGCACGAACTCGATCTTCATCTGCCACCTCCTCGGCCTCTCCCCGGTGCCGTGGGAGTGGGACCGGATGGTGCTCGGTCACGCGTCGATCAGCCGGCTCGAGGCGATCCCGCTGGGTGACGGGTACACGTTCAGCCTCACCGCGCTGTCGGACGTCGAGCACCTTTCCCAGGCCGATCGCACCCGCTGACACGCGTAGCGTCCGGGGCATGAGCGACCTCGACCGTGACCGGCTCCGCGACGTCCAGTGGCGCGTCTTCTCCAAGCTGGAGGGCACCGTGACGGCGGGCATGATCCATCTCGGTGACCAGCTCGGGCTGTACCGGGCGCTGGCGTCGAGCGACACGGCGCTGACCAGTGCCCAGCTCGCCGACCGGTCCGGCCTCGCCGAGCGGTGGGTGCGCGAGTGGGCGTACAACCAGGCTGCGGCCGGAATCGTGGGGGTCGACGGCGAAGAGCGGTTCTCGCTGACGCCCGAGGCGGCGGTGGTCCTCGCCGACCCCAGCCACGACGCATTCGCGATGGGCTGGTTCCACGACCTGCCCCAGATGGTGGCCGCGCTGGACAACCTGCCGGAGAGCTTCCGGACCGGTCTCGGCCGCAACTTCGACAGCCGCGGCCAAGAGGTGGCCGTGGCGATGGAGCGCAGCTTCGAACCGTGGAACCGGGCGCACCTGCTGTCCGACGTGCTGCCGGCTCTCGACGACGTGCCGGCCAAGCTGACCGCCGGGGCACGGGCCGCCGACGTCGGCTGCGGGGCCGGCGGGGCAGTGCTGATGCTCGCCGAGGCGTTCCCGGCCAGCCACGTGGCCGGCTACGACATCTCCGAGCACGCCCTCGCCCGTGCCACCGACCGTCTCGCCGAGTCCGGGATCGGCAACGCCAGCTTCCACGACGCCCGCACCGACCCGCTGCCCGCCGACGGTTCGCTCGACCTCGTCACGACGTTCGACTGCATCCACGACATGACCGATCCGCAAGGGATGATGGGGGCGATCCGGGCGTCGCTTCGTGACGACGGCAGCTGGCTGCTCGTCGACATCAAGGCGCTCGACACGTTCGCCGCCAACGTCGAACGCAACCCGATGGCGTCGATGATGTACGGGATCAGCGTGATCGCGTGCATGTCGTCGGGACTGTCCGAGGCAGGCGGCGCCGGCCTGGGAACGCTCGGTCTGCCGCCGTCGCGGGCCGAGGCGATGGCGCGGTCGGCCGGCTTCACCCGCTTTCGGACGCTGCCCGTCGACCACGCCGTCAACGCGTTCTACGAGGTTCGGCCGTAAGCGGCCCCACCACCGACCCTGCTGGAACACTCGGACGCACGCGCTCGCCGGTCGAGTGTCGGACGCCGCAATATGTCGCCGTGCCCGCCGCCGACGGCTGACACACTGGCGGCATGGCTGTCAGCGCACTCGTCGGAATCGTCGTCATCGCGCTGCTGGTGGTGGCGTGCTGGTACGTCAGGCGGCATCCACCGTCCGCAGCCGATGTGCGGCGTGCACGCGACGAGTCCAGGGTGCGTGCAGAGAGCGACGTCATGAACGCCCAACGTCGTGCGGGGATGTTCCGCGGAGACTGAGCTGGCGCCGACCTCGACGCCCGACGCTCGCGAGCGTCCCAGGTGAATGTCTAGATCTACCACGCGCCTGTTCGGCGACGACGAGATCAGGCCGTGAACGTACGATGACCGCGATGTTCGGGCGCACACTCCTGGTCGCCGTGGCGCCGCTTGCCGCCTGCGGCGACGACGACGACGATGACGACGAAGCCAGCGGTGGCCCGCCGCGCGAAGGCACCTCGGCCGAGTGGACGGCGGCTTGGACCGCGGCCGCCACGGAGGACTGCGGGGGAGAGTGCGTGGTGTTCGCGTCCGTCGATGGCGAGGTGCCCGCCGCCGACGCCGAGCCGGTCAACTTCACGATGCGCTACGAGCCCGAAGCCGACCCGGAGGCGGCGGGGTGGGCGGCGATCCAGGACTTCGCCTCCGAGGTTGGCTGCGTCCTGCCGGAGCAGCCCATCGAGCCGACGCCGATCGACTGCGCGACCGGTTAGATCAGGTCGTGACGCGTCTCACCACGCGGTCCCGCTCCGTCGCCGGCAAGCGGGTACTCGTCACCGGGGCGGCGAGCGGGATGGGGCGGGCCACCGCCGAGCTGTTCGCCGACGAGGGCGCCCGGGTCGCTGTGGTCGACCTCACCGCCGAGGGCGTCGACGCCGTCGTCGGGGGGATCACCGCCGTCCACGGGCCGGACGCGGCGCGCGGGTTCGTGTGCGACGTCGGCGACCTCGACGCCCTCGTCCGGCTCGTCGACGACGTCGTGACCGGACTGGGTGGGCTCGACGTCCTGATCAACAACGCCGGCGTCGCCCTGCCCGGCTCGGCGTTCCAGCCTCTCGACGAGTTCGACACGGCGTGGCATCGCACGCTCGACGTCAACGTCACCGCCCACGCCCGCCTCATCCACCTCGCCCGGCCCCACCTCGCCGCGTCCGGCGAAGGGCGGATCGTCAACATCGCCTCGACGGAAGCCCTGGTCACCACGGCCGGCATGGCGGCGTACGCGGCGTCCAAGGCGGGGGTCGTCGGACTGACGAAGAGCTTCGCCGTCGAGCTCGGTCGGCACGGGATCACCGTCAACTGCATCTGTCCGGGACCGATCCACACCGGGATGACGGCCGGCATCAGCGACGCCGACAAGGAGACCTACGCCCGCCGCCGGGTACCGCTGCGGCGCTACGGCGAGCCGGAGGAGGTCGCCCAGATCACCGTCAGCTTGTGCCTCCCCGCGGCGAGCTATCTGAACGGGGCGATCATCCCCGTCGACGGAGGCATGTCGATCCGCCACACCTGACCCGCTGCCCGTCCGAGTGTTGGACAGCACCGGAGTGTTCGGCGCCCGCCTGTCGGTCATCCAGCACTCCGGTGCGCTCTAACACTCGGATGACGGTCGTCCCTATCCTCGGGGCGCGTGACCCTGAGTCCGCAGCGGTACCGCGTGATCACGGTCGGCGCGCTCGTCGCCTTGATGGTCATCGTCGTCACCGGCGCCGCCGTGCGACTCACCGGGTCCGGGCTCGGGTGCGAGGACTGGCCGCGGTGCAGCGACGAACGGCTCATCGACGTGTCGGACAGCCACACCGCGATCGAGCAGGTCAACCGCCTGTTCACCGGTCTCGTCGCGGTCGCCGTCATCGCCGCCGTGCTCGGCTCGCTGTGGCGGGTCCCGCGCCGCCGCGACCTCACCGTGCTGTCCATCGGCCTCGTCGCCGGCGTCGTCGGGCAGATCGTCCTCGGCGGCGTGACCGTGCTCGTCGACCTCCACCCGCTCGCCGTGCAGGCCCACTTCCTGCTCTCGATGATCCTCGTCGCCAACGCCGTCGTCCTCGTCCACCGGGCCGGCGAGCCCGACCACGGTGTCCGCACCGCCGCGGTGACCCCGACGGCGGCCCGGCTCACGCGGCTGCTCGCCACGGCGGCGGCCGTCGCCATCGTGACCGGCACCGTCGTCACCGGGGCCGGCCCGCACGCCGGCGACGAAGAGGCGAGGCGCTTCGACGTCGACATCGCCGGCGCGGCGCGGGTCCACGGGATCACCGTGATCGTCGCCCTGGCGGTCGCCGTGGCCCTGTCGGTCTGGCTGACCCGCCGCGCCGGACGACCGGCACCGGCTGCAGACCCCGCTGTCGACGTGGATCTTCGTCGGGCTCCTCCAGGCCGCCGTCGGCTACACCCAGTACTTCAACGACATACCCCCGCTCCTCGTCGGGATCCACGTCGCCGGTGCCACCGTGCTGTGGGCGATGACGGTCCAGCTCGTCCTCACCGTCCGGCACGTGGCGCCCGAGCGGGGCGAGGAGGCGCGCACCGCTCCGGGTCTTGTAGCGTCTCGCAGAACATGAAGGGACAGGGGAGGTTTCGGGTCCCGATGTTCGCGCGGGCATCGGCGGTCGACGAGCCGGGACGGCGGCTGATCGGCCGATTCGCCCGCTGCCTGGCGGCGGGCGGGCTGGCCGCTCTGATCCCCGCCGGATTCGCCGCCGCCCAGGAAGACAGCGCCGAGGCGCTGCGCGGGTTCATCCGCAACCAGGTCGAGGAGAACGGCGAGACGGTGCGGGCCGGCGTCGAGGGCGTCGAGATCACCGTCGTCGCCGCCAGCGGCACCGAGGTCGGGACCGTCACGACGGACGCCGAGGGCGCCTACGAGATCCCCCTTCCCGAACCCGGTGACTACACCGTCCTGCTCAACACCGACACGCTGCCCGACGGCGTCGAGCTCGCCGATGAGGCCGACGCCGAGCGGACCGTGAACGTCCGGCCCAACGAGCGCCAGATCCTCAACTACAACCTCGGTTCGGGCGGGCGCGAAACCGAGGGCCGATGGGACCAGCTGCCCCAGACGATCGCCAACGGGATCAAGTTCGGCCTGATCATCGCCATCACCGCCGTCGGCCTGTCGTTGATCTATGGCACCACCGGGCTGTCGAACTTCGCCCACGGTGAGCTCGTCGCGCTGGGAGCGATCGTCACCTGGTGGATGAACCAGAGCGTCGGCCTGCACATCCTCGCCGCCGCGGCCTTCGGCATCGCCGCCGCAGCCCTCGCCGGGTTCCTCCTCGAGACCGGCGTGTGGCGGCCGCTCCGCGGCCGGGGGACGAGTCTGACCTCGATGATGATCGTCTCGATCGGCCTCGGGCTCGGCGCCCGCTACCTGTACCTGTACATGTTCGGCGGGCGCTCCCAGGCCTACCGGCAGTACGCCGTGCAACGGCAGAACGACTACGGACCGGTCTCGCTCACCGACCGCGAGCTCGTGTCGATGGTCATCTGCGTCGTCGTGCTGCTCGCCGTCGCCCTGTTCCTGCAGCGCACGCGACAGGGCAAGGCGGTCCGAGCCGTCGCCGACAATCCCGAGCTCTCGTCGGCCACCGGGATCAACACCAACCGTGTCATCCTGCTCGTCTGGGTGGGCGGAGGTGCGCTTGCCGGCCTCGGCGGCGTCCTGCTCGGCCTCGACGAGCAGGTCCGGTGGAACATGGGGTTCACCCTGCTCCTCCTGATGTTCGCGGCGATCACGCTGGGCGGGCTGGGCAACCCGTACGGGGCCCTCCTCGGATCGCTCGTCGTGGGCCTGATGGTCGAGCTGTGGACGTGGTTCTTCCCCAGCGCCGTCGAGTTGAAGACCACCGGGGCCCTGTTCGCGCTGATCGTGATCCTGTTGATCCGTCCCCAGGGTCTGCTCGGGCGCAAGGAGCGTGTCGGCTGATGCAGTGGGACCTGATCTTCTCCAACGCGATCTACGCCGCGTTGGCGGTCAACGCGATCGGCTACGCCCTCATCGCGGCCGGACTCAACGTGCACTTCGGGTACACCGGCCTGCTCAACTTCGGCCAGGCGGGGTTCGCCGCCATCGGCGCCTACGTGATCGCCGTCCCGATCGCCCGCTACGACTGGCCGTTCTGGGCCGCGGTGCCGCTGATCCTCGTCGGCGGCGTCGTCTTCGCCCTGCTCCTCGGCGTCCCGACGCTGCGGCTGCGGGCCGACTACCTGGCCATCGTGACGATCGCCGCGGCCGAGGTGATCCGTCTGTTCCTCAGCTCGGAGCGCTTCCGCTGGCTGCTCGGTGGCACCGACGGACTGCAGCGCTTCACGGGTGACGTCGAGAGCCTGAACCCGCTGAGCGACACCCGCTACCGCGTCTGGTCGCAGTCGTTCAGCAACTACGACCTGTTCATGATCATCGCCGGTTGGACGCTCGTCGTGCTGGTCTCACTGCTCGTCTACCTGCTCATGCGCAGCCCGTGGGGTCGGGTGCTGAAGAGCATCCGCGAAGATGAGGACGCCGCCCGCAGCCTGGGCAAGAACACGTTCATGTACAAGATGCAGAGCCTGATGCTCGGCGGCGTGATCGGGGCGCTCGGAGGGACGGTCATCGCGGTCGGCAACCGGGCCGCCCAGCCCGGGAACTACGCCCCGACGCTCACGTTCTTCGCCTACACCATCCTCATCCTCGGCGGCGTCGCCCGCGTCAAGGGTCCGATCATCGGCGCGATGGTCTTCTGGTTCACGATCACGTTCGTCGACAACGTGCTCGCCGAGGCCGTCCGTACGGACAGGGTGCCCGGGTGGCTGCCGAACTGGCTCGAGGTGAACGGCACCAACTTCGGGCAGGTGAAGTACATCCTCGCCGGGACGGCGCTGGCCGTGCTCGTGATCTTCCGGCCCCAAGGCATCTTCGGCGACCCGAGAGAGCAGGTGTTCGATGTCCGCTGAACCGGCACTCACGACGGTGCCGGACGACGGGGTGGGCGAGGCGATCGAACCCGTTCCCGGCGTCGCCAAGCCCGACCCGATCCTCGTCGCCGACAGCGTGCGCCGGCGGTTCGGCGGGCTGATGGCGGTCGACGTCGACCACATGGAGGTGCAGCGGGGCCAGATCACCGCGCTGATCGGGCCCAACGGCGCCGGCAAGACGACGTTGTTCAACCTGCTCACCGGGTTCGACGAACCGGACGGGGGTCGGTGGACGTTCGAAGGCGAGGACCTCGCCGGCGTGCGGCCGCACAAGGTCGCCCGGCGCGGGATGGTTCGGACCTTCCAGCTGACCAAGGCCCTGGCCCGGTTGTCCGTCATCGAGAACATGCGGCTCGGCGCCTCCGGGCAGAGCGGCGAGAGCATGTGGAAGGGCCCGTTCCGGTGGCTGTGGCGCGGGCAGGAGGAGCAGATCACCGAACGCGGCGACGCGTTGCTCGAACGGTTCCGCCTCGACCACATGCGCAACGAGTTCGCCGGCAGCCTGTCGGGTGGGCAGCGCAAGCTGCTCGAGATGGCCCGGGCACTGATGACCGATCCGAAGCTGATCATGCTCGACGAGCCGATGGCGGGGGTCAACCCGGCGCTCAAGCAGAGCCTGCTCGCTCACATCCGCGGACTCAGGGACGAGGGCCGGACAGTCCTGTTCGTCGAGCACGACATGGACATGGTGCAGGAGATCAGCGACTGGGTCCTGGTGATGGCCGAGGGCCGGCTGATCGCCGAGGGTACGGCCAAGGCGATCTCCGGGAACAACGAGGTGATCGACGCCTACCTCGGCGCCCACCACGACGTCGACATCGGCGCCCTCGACGAGGCCGAGGCGATCGAGGAGCTCGGGCTCGACGCCGGCGAGCTCGGTCTCGACCAGCTCGAGCACCTCGGCGAGATCGACCACAGCGAGGCGCAGAGTTGAGTGCTGTAGCTGCGCCCGCGACGGTCAACGTGATCGAAGCGCGCGAGATCGTCGCCGGCTACGTGCCCGAGGTCAACATCCTCAACGGGTGCGATCTCAGCGTCGCCCCGGGCGAGTTCGTCGGCATCATCGGCCCCAACGGCGCCGGCAAGTCGACGCTGCTCAGGGCGATTCTGGGGATGGTCGCGGTGAACTCCGGGACGATCCTGCTCAACGGGGACGACATCACCGGGCAGCGGGCACACAAGCTCGTGCAGCGCGGCGTCGGCTTCGTGCCCCAGACACGCAACGTGTTCCCGTCGCTCACCGTTCGCGAGAACTTGGAGATGGGCTGCTTCCTCGCCCCGAAGCGATTCGACGAGCGCTACGAGGTGGTGACCGGCTTGTTCCCGCGGCTCGCCGAGCGGGCGGGCCAGCGGGCGGGGTCGCTGTCCGGCGGCGAACGCCAGATGGTCGCAATGGGGCGAGCGCTCATGCTCGACCCCATGCTGCTCCTCCTCGACGAGCCGTCGGCGGGGTTGTCGCCGATGCTGCAGGACGAGGTGTTCATGCGCTGCAAGCTGATCAACGATCACGGGGTGGCGATCCTGATGGTCGAGCAGAACGCGCGCCGGTGCCTCCAGGTGTGTCACCGCGGGTACGTCCTCGACCAGGGCCGCAACGCCTACACCGGTGCCGGAAGGGAGCTGCTGACCGACCCCAAGGTGATCGAGCTCTACCTCGGCACGATGGCCCGGGAAGGGAAGAAGGCCTGACGCTGCGCCGTTCCTGCGCCATGGCGGGGGGCGCCGCGGCAATGCTCATCACCCTGCTCGTCGGCTGCGGAGACGACGACAGCGACACCGCCGTGCCGGAGGAGCTGTGCCCCGCTGTCCAGGCGTGGTCCGACTCGACCGTCGACGCGGCGGACGCCTTCCGCCACGCCAGCCCGGATCTCGATCCGTCCCAACGTCGGACGCGGTACGCGGAGGCGTTCGACGACGTGGCCGCTCGGCTCGATGAGCTCGAGGACTACCTCGCCGACCTCGACCTCCCCGAACCGGTGGCGGCCCGGCTCGACGAGGCGCTGGCGGACGTGAGCGAGACGATCGACGACGGCGCCGCCGAGGCCGCGGCCCTGCCCAACGACGCCTATGCCGTCCGGGCCGTCCGCGAAGGCTCTCTGATCACCAGCGTGGAGAAGGTCAAGGCGATCGTCTTCCAGGCCCTGGCCGAGCTGGCCGACGATCCGGCGACGGGTGTCCCCGCGGGTGCGGGCGACGCGGGTCCCTCGACCTGTCGCCGACGGCGACCTACCCGTGACGCGAAAGGGCCCCGGCCGTACGGCCGGGGCCCTCAGCGCGTTGCATCAGCGGTGGGCTATTCGCCGGCCTCGAAGTTCTCGGCGAAGGTGTCGCCGATGAAGCCGTCGACGCCGTAGACCTGCAAGTCCTGCGGGCCGACACCGTTCTCGATCATCGTCGTGACGATGCGGGACGCCTCGTCGAAGGCGATGACGACGATCGCGTCGGGGTTGGCGGCGGCGAGCGCCTGCACCTCGGCGTCGAACGTCTGGGCGCCCTCGTCGTAGGTCTGGGTCTCGACGACCTCGACGCCCGCCTCCTCGAGTGCTGCGGTCAGGTCGTCGCGAAGACCGACGCCGTAGGAGTCGTTGCGGGCGATCAGGCCGACTGCCGTCATGCCGTCGCCGGCAATCACCTCACCGAGCACGGCACCCTGCAGGATGTCGGACGGCGCGGTGCGGAAGTACAGGCCCTTGTCCGGGTAGTTGGACAGTTCCTTCGACGTGTTCGCCGGCGAGAACTGGACGACGCCTGCGCCGGTGATCTTGTCGATGACGGTCAGCGACACGCCGGACGAGGCCGCGCCGACGATGGCGTCGACGTTCTGCGAGAGCAGACGGTCGACGGTCTGGTTCGCCGTGTCGGTCGTGGCGTCGCCGGAGTCGCCCTCGATGCAGACCACGTCCTGTCCGAGGACGCCGCCGGCGGCGTTGATCTCCTCGCACGCCAGCGCCATGCCGGCGAACTCGGGTGGGCCGAGGAAGGCCAGCGAACCGGTCTGGGGCAGGATCGACCCGATGGTGAGCGTGCCGTCACCCTGCCGGTTGCCTTCGACCGGGGTCTCGGCCACGTCCGCCTCGGCGGGTGCGGTCGCCGGGATGAACTCGGTGATGGCGTTGTCGATCCGGTTGTTGTCGCCGAAGGTGAGCAGGCCGTAGCTCGCTTCCGTCGGCTCGCCGTTCCCGGAGAACTCGATCGGTCCGGACACTCCGTCGTAGTCGGGGTCGCCACCGGCGTCGATGATCGCCAGGCACGACTCGAAGCTGTCGCACTTCTCGCCGCCGCGGGTGATGCCGTTGATGTGCTCGGCGTAGGCGATGCCGTCGTCGCCGGCCTCGGCCGCGGCGAGGGCGATGATCACCACAGCGTCGTAGGTCTCGGCGGCATAGTTGAACGTCGTCCCGAGGTCGGGGTCGACCTCGAGCAGGCGGTCGGTGAAGTCCGATGACAGCTCGACGAGCGGCGTCGTGCCCTTGAGGCTGGCGAGCTCGCCGCTGCCGCCTCCGCCTGCGCCGGTCGTGCCGGGGGCCGCGGTGGTCCCTGGGGCGCCCGTGGTGCCCGGGGCAGCAGTCGTGCCCGGGGCCGCGGTGGTCCCGGGGGCACCCGTGGTGCCCGGGGCATCCGTGCCTGGGGCCGCCGTTGTGTCGGCGCTCCCCCCGTCGTCATCGTCGTCGCCGCAGGCAGCAGCGACGAGCGAGAGTCCAAGGACGAGCGCGCCGACACGTCGTACGCGTGATCGTTGCATATGTGTTTGTTCTCCCCCTGTGTTGAACGGGGCGGGATTGCCCCGGTCTCCTGGGTGCCGACAGGGTAGTGCACCGGCCCCCGTTTCGCAGCAAGTGCCGGGGGTACGGTCGGGCTCGCGATGGATCCGTTCGACGTGCTCGGTGTCGCCCCCGGCGCCTCCGCCGAGGAGTTGCGCGCCGCTCGCCGGCGGCTGGCCTTGGTGCTGCACCCGGACCGGATCGGCGGCGACGCCGAGGCGATGCGGCAGCTCAACACGGCGTTCGACCTGGCGATGGCCGAGCGTCGACGCTTTGGTCACGAAAGTGGTGGAGGGGTCAACCACATTCCGGACCAAAGCGAGCGGCGGGAGCAGCGGCCCCGCCCGCACTCACGGATCGTCCACGACGTCGCCTCGTTCACGATCGAAGCCCTTCCCGCCGAGGCCTTCGAAGCCCTGCTCGTCGTGACCACCTGGCTCGGGGAGGTGCTCGTCGACGATCCGCCCTACCAGCTCGACGTGGTCCTCGAGGAGCCGTACGCCTGCTGGTGCCGGCTCGACCTGCTCCCCGACGCCGGCGCGACGACCGTGAGCCTCACCCTCGCCGGTCTCGGCCTGAACTCCCCGCCCGACCTCGACGACGTCCGCGACCTGTGGGTCGCCAACCTCAACCAGCTCGGCCGCCCGGAGTCCTGACCAACCGAAACACTCGGATGGAGAGTCAGCGGGCGGCGGCCTTCTGCAGCCGGTCGCGGATGGCGTGGCCCAGGCCATGGGCCGGGGGGAGGACGGCGACGACGTGGTCGGCGCCGGCGGCGTCGGCATCGCGCAGCGCCTGGTAGAGCTGCCGGGCGTACGTGACGAGGTCGTCGCCGAAGTCGAGCACCGCCACCCGGTGCCCCTCGCCCTCGAGCCCGGCGACGATCCCCTCGGCCTCCGAGCGGTCGGCGGCGAGGACGACCGTCGCGGCGGGGGAGTAGTGCGTCGCCAGCATCCCCGGCGCCCGGGGGCCGCCGGATGCCGGGGCGAGGCCCAGGTCGAGCAGCCGCTCGACGTCCTCGGTCGGGATGCCGCCGGGGCGGAGCAACTGGGGCGGCTCGGTCGTGCAGTCGACGATCGTGCTCTCGACGCCGATCGGTGCCGGCCCGCCGTCGAGGATCACGTCGGTGGCCGGGTCGAGGAAGGGGCCGAGGTCGGCGAGCACGTGACCCGCCGTCGTCGGGCTGACCCGGCCGAACCGATTGGCCGACGGGGCGGCGATGCCCCGACCCGTTCGCGCCAGCAGCTCCTGGGTCAGCGGGTGCGCCGGCGCGCGCAGCCCCACCGTGTCGCGGCCACCGGTCACGGCATCGATCACCCGCTCCGCCCGGGGCAGCAGCAGGGTCAGCGGTCCCGGCCAGCACGCCTCGGCGAGCAGCTCCGCCGCCGGCGGTACCTGGGCCGCCCATGCGGGCAGGTCGGCGGTGCCGGCGACGTGGACGATCAGGGGGTGGCCGGCGGGCCGGGCCTTCACGGCGAAGATCCGACCGACCGCCTGCGCATCGTCGGCGTCGGCGCCGAGCCCGTACACCGTCTCGGTCGGGATCGCCACCAGCCCGCCGTGCCGCAGGCAGTCGGCGGCGCGGTCGACGTCGGTCGTGACCAGCCCGCTCGAGCCCATCAGACCGCGTCGAGGAACTCGAGCGTGGCGTCGATGAACCCGAACGACTCCGGGGTGGCGAAGTGGTCGACGTTGCGCAGGGTCACCAACCGGGCGTCCGGGAGGGACTCGACGAGTGGGTCCGCCGGGGCGGCGAAGTCGCGGTCGCCGATCACGACCAGCACCGGCGGAGTCACCCCGGCCAACTGGTCCGTGGTCAGCGGCGCGTCGTCGCGCCGCAGGACGGCGGCGAGGGCGACCGGGTCGTTCCCGGGAAGGGCGGCGTACTGGCTGAACAGCCGGGCGAAGTTGTCCTCCGTCCCGGCGGTCCCGTCGAGGCCGGCGAGGATCCGGTCCCGCACGGCGTCGTCCCGCTCGAACACGTTGCGCCCGATCCCGGCGACGACCAGGCGGCGGAACGCCTCCGGCCGGCGGGCAGCCAGCCGGAGCAGGGTCATCGCGCCGAGCGAGAAGCCGACCGCATCGACGGGCTGCTCGACGGGCAACGCCGCCTCGATGCGCCCGGTCAGGTCGGCATACGCGGTCGGATCGTGCGGCTTCGGCGCCTCCCCGTGGCCGAGCAGGTCGACGCCGATCACCGGACGGCCGGCGTCGGCGAGCAGTTCGGTGAACCCGCTGGCTTGCCACGTCGCGGCGAACGACCCTCCCCACCCGTGCACCAGGACGACGGGCGTGACCTCACCTTCTGACACGCGAGCAGCGTAGATAGCCTTGATTCGCCCCCGAAACGAGGAACGGATGCGCCTGCTTCACCCCGACCCCGGCCACGACCTGACGTACAGCGACGTGTTCATGGTGCCGAGCCGCTCGGCCGTGCCGTCACGCCTCGACGTCGACCTCAGCACGCCCGACGGGATCGGCACGACGATCCCGGTGGTGGTGTCGAACATGACGGCCGTCGCCGGCAAGCGGATGGCCGAGACGGTCGCCCGCCGGGGTGGTCTCGTCGTCCTGCCCCAGGACATCCCGCTCGACGTCGTCGGGTCGGTGATCGAGTTCGTGAAGAGCCGGCACCGGGTCTACGAGACGCCGATCACGCTGTCGCCGCACCACACCATCGGCGACGCCCTCGGCCTTGTCCACAAGCGCGCCCACGGCGCGGTCGTGGTCGTCGACGAGGGCAACCGGCCCGTCGGCGTGTTCACCGAGCACGACGCGGCCGGCTTCGACCGCTTCACCCAGCTCCACGCGGTGATGAGCCGGGAACTGGTCGCGATCACCGACGGCACTGACGCGCGGGAGGCGTTCGAGGTGCTCGCCGCCACCCGCCGCACCGTCGCCCCGGTGCTCGACGACGAGGGGCGTCTCCTCGGCGTGGTCACCCGCAAGGGCGCCCTCCGGTCGACGACGTACCGGCCGGCGGTCGACGCCGATGGCCGGCTGATGATCGCCGTCGCCGTCGGGGTCAACGCCGATCCCGACACCAAGGCCAAGGCGCTGGTCGGGATGGGCGCCGACGTGGTCGTGCTCGACACCGCCCACGGACACCAGACCCGCATGCTGCGCGCCGTCGAGGCGGTCCGCGGTGCGATCGGCGATCGGCCACTTGTCGCCGGCAACGTCGTCACCGCCGACGGGACCCGGGAGCTGATCGAGGCGGGCGCCGACATCGTCAAGGTCGGCGTCGGCCCGGGGGCGATGTGCACGACCCGGCTGATGACGGGTGTCGGGCGGCCGCAGTTCTCCGCCGTCGTCGAGTGCGCCGACGAGGCCACCCGTCTGGGCAAGTACGTGTGGGCCGACGGTGGCGTCCGCTGGCCCCGCGACGTCGCCCTCGCCCTCGCCGGCGGGGCGGCGAGCGTGATGTTCGGATCGTGGCTCGCCGGCACGTACGAGTCGGCCGCGGACCCGATGCACGACGCCGACGGTCGGGTGTACAAGGAGAGCTTCGGCATGGCCTCCAACCGCGCCGTCAAGGCCAGGACGAAGGACGACGACGCCTTCGAGCGGGCGCGCAAGGAGCTCTTCGAGGAGGGCATCAGCACGTCGCGGATGTACGTCGATCCGGAGCGCCCCGGCGTGGAGGACATCCTCGACCAGGTCGTGGCCGGTGTGCGGTCCGCCTGCACGTACGCCGGGGCGGCGAACCTGACCGAGTTCCACGACCGGGTCGTCGTCGGGGTGCAGAGCGTGTCCGGTTACGACGAGGGCCTCCCGCAGCACAGCTCGTGGTGAGGTCGGACCTCGGCGGTGACCACCACCCTGAACTGTCGTTTGGAAACGGCCGGAAGCGGGCCGCGGTGAACGACAGATCGGCGTCGACGTGCTCGTGATCGCCATCGACGGCCCCGCCGGCGCGGGCAAGAGCACGGTCGGCCGGGCCGTGGCGAAGCGGCTCGGGCTCGAGTACCTCGACACCGGCGCGATGTACCGGGCCGTGGCGTACGCCGCCCTGCGGCGGGGCATCCCGGTCACCGACGACGAGCGGGTGGCTGACCTCGCCCGAGGGCTCGACCTCACGGTCGACGACGTCGGGGTCGTCGTCGACGGCGAGGACGCCACGGCGGCGATCCGCGGCCGCGAGGTCACCGAGGCGGTCAGCGTCGTCGCCGCCAACACCCCGGTGCGGGAGGAGCTGCGCACCCGCCAGCGGAGGTGGGCCGGCGAACGCGGTGGCGGAGTCATCGAGGGCCGCGACATCGGCAGCGTCGTCTTCCCCGACGCCACGCTCAAGCTCTACGTGACGGCGTCCCCCCGCACCCGCGCCGAGCGGCGGGTGGGCGAGATCGGGGGCAACGTCGAAGAGGTCGAGGTGTCGATCGCCGAGCGCGATCGGCGCGACATGAGCCGGGTCGACGGCCCGCTGCGTCCGGCCGACGGGTCGGTGGTCGTCGACACGACGGGGCTCACCGTCGACGAGGTCGTCGATCACGTGCTCAGCCTCCTGCCATAATTGCGTTCCCCGGCCACGCCGCATACTGCCTGCGCAGTTAGTGGACGCTCGTTCGCTGGCGCTCACTCGCTCGCACTGGTAGGGAGGTTCTCCATGACTGAGGTCGATACCTTCCTCGCCGGTCAGGGCGCCGCCAGCCGGGCGGCGTACTACGTCGTGCGCGCCATCGTCAACGGGTTCGTCCGGCTGTGGACCCGGCTCACGGTCGAGGGGCGCGAGCACGTCCCGTCGACGGGGGCGTTCGTGCTGGCGCCGGTCCACCGCTCCAACATCGACACTCCGATCTCGGCCTCCCTGACCCGCCGCCGGCTGCGCTTCATGGGCAAGGACTCGCTGTGGAAGCACCAGCCCGCGGCGTGGTTCTTCTCCTCGCTCGGCGGCTTCCCGGTCACTCGCGGCACCGCCGACCGGGAAGCGCTGCGCCGCTGCATCGCCGTGCTCGAGAGCGGCGAACCCCTCGTGCTGTTCCCGGAGGGTGAGCGCAAGTCGGGCCCGGAGGTGCAGCCGTTGTTCGACGGCGCCGCCTACGTCGCCCTACGCGCCGGCGTGCCGATCGTGCCGGTCGGGATCGGAGGCTCGGAGCGGGTGATGCCCAAGGGCGCCAAGTTCATCCGTCCGCACAAGGTGCACGCGATCGTCGGGCCACCGATCATGCCGCCGGCGATGGAGGGCGGGCGGATCCCGCGGCGGGCGATCCACGAGGTCACCGCGGAGCTCCACGCGACCTTGCAGCAGCTCTTCGACGACGCTCAGAAACGGGTGGGGCTCAAGTAGGCCTCGAGGGCCCGGGCGAGGTGCAGCGGGTCGGCAGCGCCGCACACCTCGCGAGCCGAGTGCATCGACAGCTGGGGCACGCCGACGTCGACCGTCGCGATGCCGAGCCGGGTGGCGGTGAGCGGCCCGATCGTCGATCCGCAGGGGATGTTGTTGCGGGACACGAACATCTGGTGGGGCACTCCGGCCCGGTCGCAGGCGTCGCCGAACAGGGCCGCGGTCTCCGCCGACGTCGCGTAGCGCTGGTTGGCGTTGAGCTTGATCGCGGGCCCGTGGTTGACGATCGGGGCGTGGTCGGGATCGTGGCGCTCCGGATAGTTGGGGTGCAGGGCGTGGGCGTTGTCGGCCGACACGCAGCTCGACCCGGCGAGCGAGCGGTGGAGGTCGTCACGGACCCCACCACTGGCCTCGTGGAGGCGCTCGATCACGGTGGCGAGGAACGGCCCGGCCGCGCCGCTCGTGCTCGCCGAGCCGACCTCCTCGTGGTCGAACAGGGCGATCATCGACGTGTGCGGCTCGCGCTCGGCGGCGGCGAGCGCGGTGACGGCGGCCCAGCAGGACACGAGGTTGTCGAGCCTGCCGCTCGCCACCAGCGTGCGGTCGGCGCCGAGTAGGGCTGCCGGCTGAGTGTCGTACAGGCACAGATCCCAGTGCGCCGGTTCGCCGGTGCCGGCCTGATCGGCGATCCACTTGGCGAAGTCCTCCGCGCCGGTGGTGCCCCACACCGGCGCCAGGTGGGCCTGGCGGTCGAGCACGAGCCCGCGCTCGTTGACCTCGCGGTCGAGGTGGATCGCCAACTGCGGCACGCGTGCCACCGCCTCCCGCACGTCGACGAGGTGCGTCGAGCCGTCAGGGAGGACGAGCCGCCCGGCGACGCCGAGGTCGCGATCGAGCCAGCTGTTGAGCAGGACCCCGCCGTAGATCTCCACGCCGAGCTGCCGCCAGCCGAGGCGCTCGACGTCCGGCCGGGGCTTGACCCGCAATCCGGGGGAGTCGGTGTGCGCGCCGATGATGCGGATCGGGGCCGCGCCGTCGCGATCGGCGCGGCGCCAAGCGATGAGGGCGCCGTCGCGGGTCGTGTAGCCGGAGGGTGGGGCGTCGGTCCACGACACCTGTTCGTCGATGGCCGTGAAGCCGGCGCCGTCGAGGATCGCCGCCGCCGATCGAACGGCGTGCCACGGCGTCGGCGAGTCGTCGAGGTACGCCCGCAGCTCAGCGGTCGGGTCCACCCGTCGGCCGGCGCCGCTCATGCGGGCCGCGCCCCGGAGCGCTCGTGTCGCGGTGCTCGCCTGACCACGGGGCCATTCTGCTCGGTGGCCGGGCGGCGGCGCGAACGGCATCCCGACTGATCCTCCTCGCTCGTGCGGACCTGTGCAGCGTCACCTCGCGCACAACAGAGGGCGTCCCGGTGGGCCGGATCGACCCGACGGCGTAATGTCCCCGCGGGTGCACCGGCGGACCAAGATCGTCGCCACGCTGGGTCCGGCGAGCGACGACGCGAACGAGATCGGGGCGGTGCTGAAGGCGGGCGCGGACGTCGTCCGGCTCAACCTCAGCCACGGGACGATCGACGAGCACCTGCTCCTGCTGGAGCGGGTTCGAACCGTCGCCGCCGACGTGGACCATCGCGTCGCCGTCCTCGCCGACCTCCCCGGTCCGAAGATCCGGGCCGGTGCCTTTCCGGACGCCGGAGTCGATCTCCACCCCGGCGGCCTGCTGCGACTGGTCCCCGGCCGCGGGCCGAGCACCGCCGACGTCATCGCCGTCGACTATCCCCAGGTGCTCGACGACGTCGAGGTCGGTGATCGCGTCGCGCTCGGCGACGGCGGGATCACTCTCCGCGTGACCGGAGCGGAGCCGGGATGCGCCCTGGCCGAGGTCGAGACCGGCGGGCGGGTGCAGGGTCGCCCCGGCGTGCACCTGCCGAGCGAGCGGATGCAGATGCACGCGCCCACGGACGCGGACCTGGTCCTCGCCGAGGCCGTAGCCGCGGCCGGCGTGGACTTCGTCGGCCTGTCGTTCGTGCGCGCCGCCGACAACGTCGACTCGCTGCGGGCCGTGATCGGCGATCGGGCCCGCATCGTCGCCAAGATCGAGACCGCGGCTGCGCTGGACGATCTGGCGGCGATCGCCGAACGCGCCGACGCGCTGATGGTCGCCCGCGGCGACTTGGGCATCGACGTCTCGCTCGCCGACGTCCCGCACCTGCAGAAGCGCATCGTGCGACATTGCATCGAGGTCGGCGTGCCGGTGATCACCGCCACCCAGATGCTGGAGTCGATGATCGACGCGGCCGTGCCCACGCGCGCCGAGGTCAGCGACGTCGCCAACGCCGTGTTCGACGGCTCCGACGCGTTGATGCTCTCCGGCGAGACGGCGATCGGCCGCGACCCGGCCGGCGTGGTCGCGACGATGGCCCGGATCGCCGTCCGGGCCGAGGCCGAGGTCGGCTACCGGCCGCGGGCCGACCGGCTCGGTCAGGAGCCGCTGGCGGTGCTCGCCGGCGGCTCCGGCATCGACGAGGCCGATCGGATCACCGCCGCGGTGACTCACGCCGCCTGGCAAGCCGCCATCGACGCCGCGGCGACGGCGATCCTGTGCTGCACCCGGACCGGGCGGACGGCCCGGGCGATGGCGCGATTCCGGCCCGGCGCCCGCCTGATCGGCCTCTCGCCCGATCCGCGCACCGTCACCGCGCTCGCCCTGTCGTGGGGCGTCGAGCCGGTGCAGGTCGACGAGTACCGCTCGAGCGACGACATGGTCTGGTCGGCCGTGGAGACCGCGCTCAGCCACGGGCTCGTCGAGCACGGTGACGTCGTCCTCGTCCTCGCCGGCGCGCCGGACCGCCGGAGCGGCGCGGCAACGGACATCCTTCGTATCGTGCCGACCTCGTGAAGACCGACGGCATCTGGTCCGAGGCGGCGGGTCCCGACGACGCACCGCTCGTCATGCTGATCCATGGCTCGATGGACCGGTCGGCCGGACTGCTGCGACTGTCCCGCCGCCTCGACGAAGGACACCGGGTCGTCCGGTACGACCGGCGCGGCTACGGGCGGTCGCGCCCGCACCCCGGTCCGTTCGGCATCGAGTCACAGGTCAAGGACGTCGAGGCGCTCCTCGCCGGCCGGCGGGCGGTCGTGTTCGGACACAGCTACGGCGGCAATGTCGCCCTGGCGTTGGCCGGCCGGCGCCCGGATCTCGTCGCCGCGGTCGCGGTGTTCGAGGTGCCGCTGTCGTGGCTCGACTGGTGGCCGGGGAGCACCGCCGGCGCCGACGCCCTGGCCACGCGGGGCGATCCGGGCGATGCCGCCGAGCGGTTCATCCGGCGCCTCGTGGGCGACGATCGATGGGCCCGCATGCCGCCGACCACGCGGGAGGCGCGCCGCGCCGAAGGCGTAGCGATGGTGGGGGAGCTCACCGACCTGCGCGACCACGAGCCGTGGGTCGGCGCGGCGGTGACGATGCCGGTGGTCGCGATGCACGGGACGCGCGGGCGGCCGCACCATCGGGCGTCGAGCGCCCACCTCGCCGAGGTACTACCCGACTGCCAGGTCGTCGAGATCCCCGGCGCCAATCACTTCGGCCCCAACACGCACCCGGACGAGGTCGCCGAGGTCATCTCCACCCGGTTCTTGCAGTCAGATCGGGCGCTCTAGCACCCGATCTGACTGCAGAAACCGGAGCGGTCAGTCGCCGAGCGGCGACGAGATCGTCACGTCGCGGCCGAAGAACGTGCACGTGGTGTCGTCGATGGCGCCGGCGCCGAGCGTGGTCCCGACCCGGTCGGCGCAGTCCTGGAGCGATTGGCGCTGCGACCACACGACCACGGCGAGTCCGCCGAACAGGAGGATCGACACGACCTTCCCGGCGACCGCCTTCACGAGGTACACGGTCACGACGGCGAGCACGACCGCGATCGCGACGACGACGAGGGCGACGTTGCGCACCGTGGCGAAGTCGAGGCCGAGCACCGCGGTGACCGTAGGCCGTGCGGCGCTGCCAGAGGCGTACCCTCAACGTCATGGGTCCCTCCTGTACTCGATGCGAGCGAGCGAGCGCCAGCGAGCGAGCGGCCAGCAACGGCCTGCGTGGCCGGGGAACGCCGTGACGGAAGAGCCGATCCCGATGTCGTCGGCGCCGCCGTCCACGGTGCTCCCCGAGCCCGACCCGGCGGCCCGAGCAGCGCTCGACGACGCGCTGGCCGCGGGCGGCGACCGGGATGCCATCGCCCTCGTCGTGGCCCGCTACCCGCGGTTCCTGGACGGTTGGGCGGCGCTCGGTGCCGCCGGCCGGGACGAGATCGAGCGCTACGCCGCCTACCGGGTCGGCTACCACCGGGGGCTCGACGCCTTACGGGCGAACGGCTGGCGGGGCTCGGGATACGTGCGCTGGTCGGAGCCGACGAACCAGGGGTTCCTGCGCTCGCTCGCCGGGCTCGGCGACGTGGCGGCCGCGATCGGCGAGACCGACGAAGCCGAGCGGTGCGCCCAGTTCCTCCTCCAACTCGATCCCACCGGCCGGCCGTCCGGATCGTGACCGCCGGCGCGGTGCTCTGCGGCGGCCGCAGCCGGCGGATGGGCACCGACAAGGCACTGGTCGAGGTGGACGGGGTGGCGATGGCCGAGCGCGTCGCCCGGGCGCTCGAGGCGGCCGGCTGCGCACTGGTCGCCTTCGTCGGCGGCGACGAGGCGGGGCTGGCTCGGTTCGGCCGGCCCTTCCACCCCGATCGCTGGCCCGGCGAGGGGCCGCTCGGGGGCGTGCTCACCGCCCTCCTCGATGTCGGCGGCGATGTCGTCGTGGCCGCCTGCGACCTGCCCTTCCTGGACGCGTCGACGATCGGCAGCCTGCTCGCGGTGGCCGCCCCGGGTGTCGACGTCACCGTGGCGACCACGGACCGGCTCCAGCCCGCCGTCGCCTGGTGGAGCGCGTCGGCGCGGGCTCGGATCGAGGACGCCTGGCGCGATGGCGTCCGCGCCCTCCACGAGGCGGTGGCCCGACTCCACGCGGTCGCCGTGCCCGTCGACCCGAGCGCCCTGCGTAACGTGAACGCCCCGGCTGACCTGGGGTGACAGCGGCGGCGAGGCGGTCGGTAGCGTTGGTGCCCATGACCGTTCACGGCGTTCCCCGGCCACGCAGGCCGCCATGGCGTTCCCCGGCCACGCAGGCCGATGCCAACCGCTCCCTCGCTGGCGCTCGGTCGCTTGCACCAGTGGCCGAGGCGCTCACTCGCTCGCATCCCTACTGGGTGTCCACGTGAGCATCGCGGAAATCGACGTCGACGAGCTCGCCGAACGGCTGCGTTCCGGTGCTCGCGTGATCGACGTCCGGGAGCCCGACGAGTACGGGCGCGGCCACGTTCCGGGGGCGCTGTCGGTGCCGCTCGGTACGGTGCCCGACCAGCTCGACCTGTTCCGTGGCGACGCCCCCGTCTATGTGATCTGTCAGAGCGGTGCGCGCAGCCTGAAGGCGTGCGAGTTCGCCGAGGCGAACGGCATCGAAGCGGTCAACGTCGCCGGCGGTACCGGTGGCTGGATCGCCACCGGGCGGGAGATCGTCGCCGGAGACCAGCCGTAGTGGCAGCGGTGGAGACGACGACTCCTCGGTGGGTCGATCGCACCGACGACCTCGTCGCCCTCGTCGACGAGCTGTCGGGCGAGCCGCGGTACGCACTGGACACCGAGTTCCACCGAGAGCGCACGTACTTCCCCAGGCTCGCCCTCGTCCAGCTCGCCTGGCCCGGCAACCTCGTGCTGGTCGATCCGCTGGCGGTCGACACGGCGCCGTTCGCCCGGCTCTTCGGTAGTCCCGCACTCGTCGTCGCCCACGCCGCCCAGCAGGACCTCGACGTCCTCCAGCACGCCGTCGGCGCGATCCCCTCGCGGCTGTTCGACACCCAGGTCGCGGCGGGGTTCATCGGCTACGGCACGCCGTCGCTGACGTCGCTCGTCCAGGGCGAGCTCGGCGCCACGCCGGTGAAGGGCGATCGGCTGACCGACTGGTTGCGGCGACCGCTGTCGCGCACCCAGTGCGAGTACGCCGCCTCCGACGTGGCCTTCCTGTTCGAGCTGCATGACCGGCTCACCGCCCAGCTCGAAGCGCTGGGCCGGCTGGGATGGGCCGCCGAGGCGTGCGAGGAGCTGCGCCGCCGGCCCACCGGGATGATCGCGCCCGGCCAGGCGTGGACCAAGCTCAAGGACGCCCGTTCGCTGCGGCCCAAGGCGAGAGCCGTGGCCCAGGCCGTGGCGGCGTGGCGTGAACGGGAGGCGGCGGCGATCGACAGCCCGGTCCGCCAGGTGCTGCCCGACCTCGCCATCCTCGGGATCGCCCAGCGCCAGCCGACCACGCTCGACGAGCTGGCCCAGGCCAGGGGCGTCGACGAGCGCCACCGCCGCGGGCGCATCGGGCGGGCGATCATCGCCGCCGTCACCGAAGGCCTGAACGCCCCGCCCCCGGCCATGCCCGACGCCGTCGAGGAGCTGGACCGGACCAAGCGCCCGGCGCTCACCCTGGTGTCGGCGTGGGTCAGCCAGGTCGCCCGGGACTCACGGATCGACACCGCGCTGCTCGCCACCAGGGCCGACCTGATCGCAATCCTGCGCAACGACCCCGACGCCCGCCTCGCCGGGGGCTGGCGGGCGCAGATGCTCGGCGACGACATCACCCGGCTCGTCGATGGCCGGGCGGCGATCACCTTCGACGGTCAGGGGAGCCTCAAGCTGATCGACGTCACCCAGTGACCGTTCACTGCGTTCCCCGGCCACGCAGGCCGTTGATGGTCGCTCGCTCGCTGGCGCTCCCTCGCTCGCATTGGTACACGGTCCTTACATGACCTCTCTCACCCGAGTGTTTCCCGCCGTCCGAGCGTCTCGAGCAGGGACGTACCCGCAGGTAACACTCGGTTAACGGCAAAGACTCGGATGGGGTCGGCGAGGCAACGGGGCAATGGGGTGCCGTCCGGGAAGGGGTTCACCAGGTAGACTGTTCGCCAATGTCAACTCACTAGTCCTGGGAGCCCTGCGTGAAGAAGGGTCGTCATCGCCGCTTCGAAGAGGCGCGCAAGTTGAAGCAATCAGGTCCGGGAGCGTTCGACCTCGGTTTCGGGGATCGGGGACGCCAGGCCACCACCACCAAGGACGACGAGGACGAGTACGCGGCGTTGGCCGAGAAGTACGGCGTCCAGTTCGACGACGACGACGAGGGAAAACAGGACTGACGTCCCGATCAGCCGCCGGCAGTCGCCGGGGCCCGGGTTCGCACGGCGGGGTGGGGAAGGGGGACCCAGCCCGGCCGCTCCAGTTGCTCGACGAGCGTTTCGTAGATGGGGCGGCCGACGAGTTCGATGATCTCGTCCCGCGACGTCAGATAGACCGGCTCCGTCGCGACGTACGCGTCCGCCGACTCGGTGCACCACCAGTGGAACTCGGCGCCGCCCTCCCCCCAGTCGCGCCGCTTCCACTCGCGGAGCCGGGACGTGACGTGACCGTTCTCGTCGGTCGAGTGCTCGAGCCGTAGCGGCACCTGCCAGCACACGTTGGGCTTCCAGTCGAGCGGCCGCTCGCCCGCCTCGAGGGCGGCGATGTGGAGGGCGCACCCGACCCCGCCGGCGAAGCCGGGCCGGTTGAGGAAGATGCAGGCGTCGTCGACGATGCGGGTCACCGTTGTCGGTGTGCCGTCGTCGCCGGGTTCGCCCGGGCGGAGGAAGCCGCCGCGCCGGGCCCTGGCGTGGAACTGCATCTGGTCCGGCCGGAGGCGGACGAACGCCTTGACCACGTGGGCGACGTCGTCGTCGTCGACGAAGTGGGCGCCGTAGCTGCAGCACCCCTCCTGCAGCTCGGGGGTCGGGCCATCGAGCACGCCCTGGCAGCCCTCGCCGTAGATGCAGCGGTAGTTCGAGCGCAGGAACGTGGCGTCGAACACCCACGTGCGCTGTTCGCCGGGGTCGTCGAAGCTGATCCACTCGTGCAGGTCATCGGGGGACACGGCCACGCCGCTAACCGTACAGACCCCGGTTCCCGGCGCGCCGTTAGGCTGGCCAGCGACTATGACCACGACGCCGCGCACCGCTGACGAGCTTCGCCAGTCGTTCATCGACTTCTTCGTCGCGCGCGACCACGTCGCGGTGCCGTCGGCGAGCCTGATCCCGCACGACCCGACGGTGCTGTTCACCGTGGCCGGGATGGTGCCGTTCAAGCCTTACTTCGTCGGTGACGAGACCCCGCCGTTCAAGCGGGCCACCGACTCGCAGAAGTGCGTGCGCGCCGGCGGCAAGCACAACGACCTCGACGACGTCGGTCGTACCGCTCGCCACCTCGTCTTCTTCGAGATGCTCGGCAACTGGAGCTTCGGGGACTACTTCAAGGAGAAGGCGATCCCCTGGGCGTGGGAGTACAGCACCGAGACCCTCGGGTTCGACGGCGACCGGATCTGGATCACCGTCCACGACAGCGACGACGAGGCCGAGCAGATCTGGCACGACGTCGTCGGCGTGCCGATGGCGCGGATCCAGCGGATGGGCGACAAGGACAACTTCTGGCAGATGGGCGACACGGGTCCGTGCGGGCCGTGCAGCGAACTGCACCTCGACCGGGGGTCCGGATACGGACCCGACGGGGGGCCCCGTAACGACCCCCACGGCGACCGGTACTTCGAGTTCTGGAACCTGGTCTTCATGCAGTACGACCAGGCGCCGGACGGCAGCCGCACGCCGCTGCCGAAAAAGAACATCGACACCGGTGCCGGCCTGGAGCGGATCCTGTCCCTGCTCCAGGGCGTCGAGAGCGTGTGGGAGACCGACCTCCTCATGCCGCTCATCGACAAGGCGTGCTCGCTGACCGGCCGGACCTACCGCACCGGCGAGTACGGGGACCGGGACAGCTTCGCCGTCCGCGTCCTCGCCGAGCACGCCCGGTCGTCGACGATGCTCGTCGGCGACGGAGTCTTCCCGAGCAACGAGGCGCGGGGGTTCGTGCTGCGCCGGATCATCCGCCGGGCGATCCGCTACGCCTACCTGCTCGGCACCGAGCAGGCGGTCATGCCGGCCCTGGCCGACGTGGCGATCGACGTGATGGGCGGGGCCTACCCCGACGTCGCCCGCCAGCGCGATTTCATCACTGGCGTACTGGCCAAGGAGGAGGAGCGCTTCCGCCACACGCTGCGCAACGGCCTGTCGATCCTCGAGTCCGAACTGGCCGACTCGACCAAGGAGCTCTCGGGCTCGACGGCCTTCGTGCTCCACGACACCTACGGGTTCCCGCTCGAGTTGACCCAGGAGATCGCCGGCGAGCGTGGCGTCGACGTCGACGTGGCGGGGTTCGAGGTCGAAATGGCGCAGCAGCGGGAGCGGGCCAAGGCGGCCCGCCGCACCGCGGGCGACGACGCCAACCTCGACTCCTACCGCGAGGTCGTCGAGGAGTTCGGCACCACCATATTCACCGGGTACGAGGAGGATTCGACCGAGGGACGTGTGGTCGCGGTGATCGCGTCGGCGACCGACGAGGGCGAGCTCGAGATCTTCCTCGACCGCACACCGTTCTACGCCGAGAGCGGCGGCCAGGTCGGCGACACCGGCACGATCACCACCGACAGCGGGACGGCCGAGGTCCTGGACACCACGTTCGCCCTGCCCAACCTGCGACGCCACCGCGCCCGCATCACTGAGGGCTCGATCACCGCTGGCCAGCTCGCGACCGCGGCGATCGACGTGCCCCGCCGCGAGCGGATCCGCCGCAACCACACGGGCACCCACCTGCTCCACCACGCCCTGCGGACGGTGCTCGGCGAGCACGTCAAGCAGGCTGGCTCCCTGGTCGCGCCCGACCGCTTGCGCTTCGACTTCTCCCACTACGCGCCCGTGACGGCGGACGAGATCGAGCGCATCGAGCGGATCGTCAACGAGGAGACCCTCGCCAACACCCCGGTCCGGGCGACCGAGACGACCAAGTCCGAGGCCGAGGCGATGGGGGCGGTCGCCTTCTTCGGCGACAAGTACGGCGACGTCGTGCGGGTGCTCGAGGCAGGCCCGTCGCTCGAGTTCTGCGGCGGCACCCACGTGCGCGCCACCGGCGACATCGGCACGGTGAAGATCATCAGCGAGGGCTCGATCGGCTCGAACCTGCGCCGGATCGAGGCCGTCACCGGTGAGGGCAGTGTGGCCCTCCTCCAGCGCGACGAACGGGTGCTCAGCGAGGCCGCCAAGCTCGTCGGCGTTCCCGCCGAGGAGCTCGTCGAGGGCGTTCAGCGGCGGCTCGATGAGATGCGCGCGCTGGCCGAGGAGGTCAAGGCGCTGCGGGCGCGGCTGGCGTCCGATCGGGCGGGTGAGCTGGCGACGACCGCGACCGACGGTGCGGTGGTCGAGCGCGTCGACAGCCTTTCTCCCGGCGAGCTGCGCGATCTCGCCCTCGCCGTGCGCAACGCCGCCGGCGTCGAGATCGTGGTGCTGATCGGCCAGACAACGACAGGCGGGGTGAGCATCGTCGGCGCCGTACAGCCGGGGCTGGGGATCGAGGCGGCCGCGCTGATCCGCGACGCGGCGCGCGCCGTCGGAGGCGGCGGCGGAGGCCGGGGCGATGTCGCCACCGCCGGCGGCAAGGATCCGGGGGGCATCGACGAGGCCCTGCGCATCGCGGCGAAGGCGATCGCCGACGCCCGCGGCGCCTGATGCGGGTCCTCGGGCTCGATTTGGGCACAAAGCGGATCGGAGTCGCGGTGAGCGACCGCTCCGGCACCATCGCGTCACCACTGGTGGTACTCGAGCGCGGCCGATCGCGAGCGGCCGATCACGCCCGGATCGCCGAGCTGGTGAGCGCCGAAGAAGCCGAGCGGGTCGTCGTTGGCCTGCCCATCAGCCTGTCCGGGGCCGATGGTCCGGCCGCCCGAGCTGCCCGAAAGGAGGCCGCGGCGCTGGCTACCGTGGTGGGGGTGCCGGTCGAGACCCACGACGAGCGGCTCACCACGGTCACGGCCGAGCGCCGGCTCGCCGAGCGCGGTGTGCGCGGCCAGCGCCGGCGCGCCGTGGTCGACAAAGCGGCCGCGGCCGTGATCCTGCAGTCCTGGCTCGACGCGAGGGGTGGTGCCGCGGTATGAGCGAGCGCAGCGAGCGAATCAATATCACGGCGCAAAGCGTTCATTGGTGCACCGGCCGTCAATCAGGTCGGACGTCCCACGAGCCCATGGTGCACCAATGAATCGCGTCGCGGACGATCTCTCGCAGGACGAGGCCGCCCGCCGGCTCGGCGAGTCCCGCCAGATCGACGACCTCGACTCGCTCGAGCAGCTCGACGCGCTCAGCTGGAACTCCGACCCGTGGGACGACGCCGAGCGCGCCGGCTCGGTGGAGCGGCTCCGCGTGCAGACCCGCTCGATCAAGTGGGTGGCCTACACCGCGATGGTGCTCGTGGCCGCGCTGATCATCGGGGCCGGTGTCGCGGGATGGTGGTACGTCCGCCAGGTCAACCCGGCCGGCGAGCCGGGCGCGCCGATCAGCTTCACGGTGAACGCGGACGACACACTGGAATCGGTCAGCGAGCGGCTGGAGGACGAGGAGCTGGTCGTCGACGCTGGGCTCTTCCGCTGGTACGTGGAACGCCACGGTGGGCTCGAGATCACGCCCGGGTACTTCGCCATCGCGACGAGCGACCACATGGGCAACGTGCTCGCCAAACTGCGCACGCCGCCCAGCCAGACGTATTCGAAGGTCACCTTCCCGGAGGGGTTCACCGTCGCCGAGATCGCCGAACGCCTCGGCAAGGAGATCGTGCCGATGGGCCGCCGGCGCTTCATGCGGGCCACCCGGGACCCGGCCCTGGTGTCGCTGTTCCGACCGCCGGGGATCACCTCGGTCGAGGGGCTGCTGTTCCCGGATACCTACCAGGTGTCCAACGGCGAGAGCGAGGCCCAGGTCGTCGAGCGGATGATCGGGCTGATGGAGCGGGTCGCCAACCAGGAGGACATCACGATCAAGGCGGCCAACCTCGGGCGCACGCCCTACGAGATCCTCATCATCGCCTCGATGATCGAGGAGGAGGCCAAGCTCGCCGAGGACCGACCGAAGATCGCCCGGGTCATCTACAACCGGCTCGCCATCGGGATGCCGCTGCAGGTCGACGCGACGCTGCTCTACGGCCAGGATCGTGACCGGTCGATCCCCCAACTGCGCCAGATCGACACGCCGTACAACACGTACATGCACACGGGGCTGCCGGTGACCCCGATCAGTAGTCCCGGTCGGGAGTCGATCAAGGCCGCGCTCAACCCGGCGCCCAACCCGAGCGTTGGCGACCGGCTGTGTCGTGACCTGCCTGAGGACGTCGAGTGTCAGTACCTGTACTACGTGCTGGCGAACGAGGAGGGTGGCCACGTCTTCGCCGTGACCGGCGAGCAGCACGAGGCCAACGTCGCCGCGGCCCGGGAGAAGGGCCTGCTCTGACATCCAAGATCGCCGCGTTGATCGGGTCGCCGGTGACCCACTCGTTGTCGCCGGCGATCCACAACGCGGCGTTCCAGGCGAACGGGATGGACTGGCTGTACGTCGCCTTCGACGTCGCTCCGGGCCGAGCGGGCGCCGCCCTCGAGGCGATGCGCGTCCTCGGGCTGCGCGGCCTCTCGGTGACCACCCCGCACAAGGAGGACGTCGCCGCCGCGGTGGACGCCCTCGGGCCGGCGGCTGCGTCGCTGCGCTCGGTCAACACGGTGGTGGCGACCGACTCGGGGTGCCTGGTCGGCTACAGCACCGACGGCGACGGTGTCGTCGCTGCCCTGGTCGCCGCCGGCACCGGTGCCGCTGGTGTCGTGGTCGCGGTGGTCGGCGCGGGGGCGGCGGGACGAAGCGTGATCGACGCGGTCGGGCGGGCCGGTGCCGCCGACATCGTCGTCGTCAACCGCACCGCCGCCCGAGCCGAGGAGGCGGCGCGGCTGGCACCCGCGGCTCGGGTCGGCGCGCCGACGGACGTCGTCGGCGCGGACGTGGTGGTCAACGCCACGTCGGTCGGGTTCGGCACCAACCTGGTGCCGTTCGACCCGGCGCTGCTGCGGCCGCATCAGGTCGTCGTCGACCTCGTCTACCACCCGCTGGAGACGGCGCTACTCCGGGCGGCCCGGGCGGCCGGCTGCCGGGTCGTCGACGGGCTGGCCACGCTCGTCCACCAAGCGGTGCGCCAGCAGGAGCTGTGGACCGGCCAGCGTCCCGACGCGTCCGTGATGCGGGCCGCCGCCCTCGCCGAGCTGGCCCGCCGCGGCACCCCCTGATCCTGCGTCTGTGTCACCGCATACGTCGATTTTCGACGTATGCGGTGACACAAATCGCCGCACCAGTACCGTGACGCCCGATGCTGCGCTTCCTCACCGCCGGTGAGTCCCATGGCCAGGGACTGGTCGTGATCGTCGAGGGGCTCCCAGCGGGGCTCGCCGTCACCGTCGAGGACGTCCAGGCGGAGCTGGCCCGTCGCCGGCTGGGGTATGGCCGGGGGCCCCGCATGCGCTTCGAGGCCGACGAGCTGACCCTCCTCGGCGGCGTCCGCCACGGCCGCACGCTCGGCTCGCCGGTGGCGATCGAGATCAAGAACACCGAGTGGTTCCGCAGCGACAAGTGGCACGCCGAGATGTCGCCGGCGCCGGGTGCGACGGCGCAGCCGCTGACCCAGGTGCGGCCCGGCCACGCCGACCTGGCCGGCATGCAGAAGTACGGCTTCACCGACGCCCGCGACGTCCTCGAGCGGGCGAGCGCCCGGGAGACGGCCGCTCGCGTCGCCGCCGGCGCGGTCGCCAAGCTGCTGCTCGGCGAGATCGGCGTCGAGGTGCTGTCGCACGTCGTGCAGATGGGGAAGGCCCGCTCGACCGGACCGCGGCCCTCGATCGACGACCTGCCCGGGATCGACGATTCGCCGGTGCGCTGCTTCGACCCGGAGGCGGAGGCGGCGATGATCGACGAGGTCGAGGCGGCGGCCAAGGACGGCGACTCGCTCGGAGGCGTCGTCGAGGTCCTGGCCTCCGGCGTGCCAGTGGGACTCGGCAGCTACGTGCACTGGGACCGCAAGCTCGACGCCCTCCTCGCCCAGGCCGTCATGAGCATCAACGCGGTGAAGGCGGTCGAGTTGGGCGAGGGCTTCGACGTCGCCGGGCGGCGGGGGAGCGAGGCCCACGACCCGATCCGGTGGGACGCCGACGCCGAGGAGTACCGGCGCGACACCGCCCTGGCCGGCGGAATCGAAGGTGGCATGTCGACGGGAGAACTGCTTGTCGTGCGGGCGGCGATGAAGCCACTGGCGACGCTGAACCGGCCGACCCTCGAGACCGTCGACACGGCGACGAAGGAGTCGACGGTGTCGTTCAAAGAGCGCACGGACGTGACCGCGGTGCCGGCGATGGGCGTCGTGGCCGAGACGATGGTGGCGCTCGTCCTCGCCGCCGAGGCGCAGCGGAAGTTCGGCGGTGACTCCGTCGGCGAGTTCGTCCGTAACGCCGACGCGTTCCGCCAGAGCCTGACGTGAGTCCTGGTCCGCGCCACGTCGTGCTCGTGGGCCTGATGGGCTCGGGGAAGACGACCGTCGGCGGGATCGTCGCCGAGCGCCTCGGCTGGCCGCTGGTCGACTCGGACCAGGTGATCGAGCAGCAGACGGGACGGACGGTGCGGGAGATCTGGCGCACCGACGGCGAACCCGCCTACCGGGTGCTCGAGACGGCGGCGATGCGGGACGCGCTCGACACGGCCGCCTCGTCCGTGATCGCCGCTGCCGGAGGCGTGGTGTTGCGGGACGAGAACCGCGCCGCGATCGAGGCCGCGGACGCCCTCGTGGTGTGGCTCGACTCGGACCTCGACGCCCTGGTCGCCCGGGCGACGAGGGGCGACCACCGGCCGCTGCTCGACGAGGATCCGGCCGGCGCGATGCGGCGCATGCGTCAACAGCGCGAGGAGCTGTACCGCGAGGTCGCCGACGTTCGCATCGACGCGACGTGGCTGCCGCCGCAGGACGTCGCCGCGGAGATCGTCGCGCTGGTGCGCGGCGTGCGTCGCGTGCGAGTGCCGCTGCCCGATCGCCCGTACGACGTCGTGATCGGGTCCGGTGCGGTGAGTGAGCTCGGCAGCCTCGTGCCGGCGACCGCCCGGCGGGCGGCGGTCGTCAGCCAGGCGGGGATCCCCTTCGCCGCCACCATCGATTCCGGGCTGCCCGCCGAGCGCTTCGACATCGGCGACGGAGAAGCGGCCAAGTCGCTGTCCACGATCGAGGAGCTGGCCCACGGGTTCGCCCGCATGGGGCTCACCAGGGGTGACGTGGTCGTCGCCGTGGGTGGCGGCGTGGTCACCGACGTCGCCGGGTTCGCCGCCGCGACGTGGCATCGCGGGGTGCCGGTGGTCCACGTGGCGACGTCGCTGCTCGGCATGGTCGACGCCGCGATCGGCGGCAAGACCGGTGTGAACCTCCCGGAGGGCAAGAACCTGATCGGCGCGTTCTGGCAGCCGGCGGGCGTGATCTGCGACCTCGACGCGCTGGCGACCCTGTCCGAGCGGGAACGGCGGTCCGGCGACGGCGAGATGGCCAAGTACCACTTCCTTACGGGCGACGACCTGGCGTCGATGGACCTGGCCGACCGGGTCGCCCGCTGCGTCGAGATCAAGGCCGAGGTCGTGGCGACGGATGAACGAGAGTCGCTCGGGACCGGCCGGCGGGCGCTGCTCAACTACGGCCACACGCTCGCCCACGCGCTGGAGATCGCCACCGACCACGAGCTCACCCACGGCGAGGCCGTCGGCGTCGGCCTGGTGTTCGCCGCCGAGCTCGCCCGACGGCTGGGCCGCATCGGACCCGACCGCGTCGACGAGCACCGCGCGATCGTCGGAGGAACCTATGGGCTCCCGATCGCGCTTCCCGACGGGTGCGACCACGACCGGTTGGTCGTCCTCATGGCGAGGGACAAGAAGGCGCTCGACGGGCTGACGTTCGTGCTCGACGGCCCGGCCGGGGTGGAGGTCGTCACCGGGGTGGCCGAGGCGGACGTACGGGCTGCGTTGGACGCCGTCGGGCGCGTACGGTGATCACGTGAGCGACCCCGCAGCCCCGATCGTGCTGCTGCTGCACGGGCCCAACCTCAACCTGCTCGGTTCACGCGAGCCGCACATCTACGGCACGGCCACGCTCGCCGACCACGTCGCTACGGCTGAGCGGGTCGCCGGCGAGCGCGGTCTCGCCATCGAGTCCGTGCAGAGCAACCACGAGGGCGCCCTCATCGACGCCATCCACGAGGCCCGGGGCCGGTGCGCGGCGATCATCATCAACGCCGGCGCGCTCAGCCACTACTCGTGGAGCATCCACGACGCGCTGGCGGCGTTCGAGGGCCCGATCGTGGAGCTCCACCTGTCCAATCCGTACGCGCGGGAGCCGTGGCGCCACACCAGCGTCATCGCCCCCGTCGCCAAGGGGTCGATCGTCGGCTTCGGCGGCGGCGGGTACCGGCTGGCCGTGGAGGCGGTGGCCGACCTGCTCGGGAGATCCGCGTGAGCGTCGACCTGCCGCCCGTCGGGTACGCCGGGCGACCCGACGCCGTGCGCGCCGCCCTCGACGGCCGGACGCTGCTGGTGTCGACGCCGTCGAACATCCGCTGGCTCACCGGCTTCGGCGGGAGCCTCGGCTGGGTGGTCGTGGCGCCTCACCGAGTCACCCTCGTGACCGACGGCCGGTACGAGGAGCGGGCGACGGCCGACCTCGCCCGGGCCGGCGTCGCCGCCGACGTCGTCGCCGCCCGCACCCGCCCGGCGCTCCGCGAGCTCGTGGTCACCACGGCCGGCGCCAACGGCACCGTGCTGGCCGAAGCCGCCCACCTCAGCCACACGGCGTGGACCGATTTCGCCAAGGACCTCCCGCTCGAGCCCGACGAGGGCACGATCACCGCCCTGCGGAGGGTCAAGGACGACGGCGAGCTGGCCCGCATCGCTCGCGCCGCCGAGATCGCCGACGCCGCCCTCGGCGAGGTGGCGCCGACGCTGGGGGACCGGCCGACCGAGCGGGACGTGCGCGATGAGCTCGACCAGCGGATGCGCCGGCTCGGCGCCGACGGGCTGAGCTACGAGCCGATCGTGGCGAGCGGTCCCGAGCTCGCCGCCCGACCGCACCACGAGACGAGCCGGCGCACGATCGTCGAGGGCGACACGGTCATCATCGATGTCGGCGCGCTCGTCGACGGCTACCACTCCGACATGACCCGGACGTACGTCGTCGGCGAACCCGGCGCCGAGCAGCTCGAGCTGTACGAGCTGGTCCGCACCGCCCAGCAGGCCGGGCTCGACGCGGTCGCGTCGGGCGTCGCCGGCACGGAGCTCGACGCCGCCTGCCGGCGGGTGTTCGAGGAAGCGGGGTACGGCGACTGGTTCCTGCACGGAACCGGCCACGGCGTCGGGCTCGACATCCACGAGGCGCCGTTCGCCGCCAAGGCCGGCACCGAGGACGTGCTGGTCGCGGGAGACGTGGTGACCGTCGAACCCGGCCTCTATCGTGGCGGCTTCGGCGGGATCCGCATCGAGGATCTCGTGACCGTCACCCCGACCGGCTGCCGCCTCTTCACCCACCTGCCCAAGGACTCGCCATGCCTGCCATCACGACCAACGACCTGAAGAACGGCATCACACTCGCGCTCGACAACGGACTGTTCCAGGTCGTCGACTTCCAGCACGTCAAGCCGGGCAAGGGCGGGGCGTTCGTGCGCACCAAGCTGCGCAACGTCAGGACGGGCAACGTGCTCGAGCGCACGTTCAACGCCGGGGTGCGCGTGGAGCAGGCGATCGTCGACCGCCAGGACATGCAGTTCCTCTACCGGGACGGCGACGACTACGTGTTCATGAACACGTCGACGTACGACCAGCTCAACGTCCCGCCGGCGGCGTTGGGGTCGGTGGCCGATTACCTCGTCGAGGGGGCGGTGGCGCAGATCGCCCAGCATCAGGCGCAGATCATCGGGGTCGAGATCCCCGCTTCGGCGGAGCTGACCGTCGCCCAGACCGAGCCGGGTGTGCAGGGCGACCGGGTGTCCGGCGCCCGCAAGCCGGCCCGCCTCGAGACCGGCAAGACGGTGCAAGTGCCCCTGTTCGTCGAGACCGGCGACAAGGTCAAGGTCGACACGCGCACCGGCGAGTACATCACCCGCGTGTGACGTGTGAGCGAGCCTCGCCCGCCGAAGCGTCCGGACCGGCGGTCCGATGCCCGTGAGCGGGCCCTGTACCTGCTCTACGAGGCCGAGGCGAAGGCCATCTCGCCCGTCGACGCGCTGGAGCTGCAGATCGTCGAGCCCGACGAGCTCACGTCCGCGATCGTCCGCGGCGTCGCCGAGCACCGGACGCGGCTTGCCGAGGCGATCGCGGCCCGAGCCACCGGCTGGTCGCTGGAGCGGATGCCCGTGCTCGACCTCAGCGTGCTGCTGATCGGGGCCTTCGAGCTGGCCGAGCGGCCGGACGTACCGGTGGCCGTGGTGATCAACGAGGCCGTCGAACTGGCCAAGCGGTTCTCCACCGACGACAGCGGCCGGTACGTCAACGGGGTGCTGTCGGCGCTGGCCGGCGACCTGCGTCCGACCGGCGGCTGAACGTAGGTGAAAATGCGGTGAGGTGAGGGAGACCATCGAGCTCCAGGAGACGGTCGAGGAGACGACCGCGTCCGGAGACGCGACGGCGACCGGGTTCCGGAGCCAGTTCGCTCGTTGGCGGATCACCGGATGGCAGATCGGGCTGGTGCTGATGGTCACCGCCTACGTCACCTACTTCACCGGGTTGACGCTCGACATCCACCACGGCCTCGGCACCTCCAGCTACGACTCGGCGCTGTACGACCAGGGCGTCTGGTTGATGTCGCGTTTCGACGCCCCGTTCGTGACGCTGATGGGCCGCAACCTGATGGGCGACCACACGTCGTTCATCCTCACGCTGCTCGTGCCGTTCTACTGGCTGTTCCCCGCCGCCGGCACGCTGTTCTTCGCCCAGGCGCTGGTGATCGGGCTCGGGGCGGTGCCGGTGTTCCTGTACGCCCGGCGGCGGTTGGCGTCGGAGGCGATGGCCCTCGTGCTGGCCGCCGCCTACCTGCTGCACCCGGCGGTCGGGTGGACGAACCTGGAGAACTTCCACCCCGACTCCTTCCTCGGTCTCCTCGTCGGCGCCGCGATCTGGGCCGCGCTCGAGCGCCACTGGCGGACGTACGCGGTGTTCGTCGTGCTCGCCCTGCTCGTGAAGGAGGACGTCGCCCTCGTCGTGGTGCCGCTGGGGATCTGGGTCGCTCTCAGGCGGGACCGCCGGATCGGGCTGATCACGATCATCGGCAGCATCAGCTTCATGCTCGTGGCGATGCTCGTCGTGATGCGCTCGCTCACCGGCGTCGCCGCCCGCAACGCCTGGCGCATCCCGTTCGGTGGGGTGGGTGGGTTCATCGAGACGACGTTCCGCCGGCCCGGCGACGTGGTCGAGCACTTCCGGTCCGACGGGCGGCCCTGGTACGTGTGGCAGATGCTGACGCCGTTCGCCTACGTGTTCCTGCGCCGGCCGAGTGTGGCGCTGATCGGCTCACTGGCACTCGCCGCCAACGTCGTGTCGACGTTCTGGTACCAGTACCACATCCATTACCACTACTCGCTGGTGGTGGTGCCGCCACTGGCGATCGGGACGGCGTACGCCGTCGCCGCGTTCGGCCGCCAGGTGCGGATGGTGGCGGTCGGTGCGGTCGGGGTGTTCGCCCTCACCACCGCGTACCTGTGGGGCCCGATGCCGTTCTCCCGCCACGAGCTCGCCTACTGGGCGCCCGACCACCCGGTGGCCGAGCAGATGCGCGACATCATCGACGACGTCCCTGCCGATGCGGTGGTGTCGGCGTACCACCGGGTGACCCCGCACCTGGCCCACCGGGAGAAGATCTACCAGTTCCCCAACCCGTTCCGGGTTGTGTTGTACGGCCCGGACATCAGCCTCGAGGGCACCCGTCTCGACGACCGCGCCGAGGAGGTCGAGTACGTCGTGCTGCCGGTCACCAAGGAGCCCGACAACGACGCCGACTGGCAGACGATCCGGCCCGCCTTCGACCTCGTCGAGTCCAATTCGTCGTGGGAGCTCTGGCGCCGCGCCGACCGCCCGCTCCCGCCCCTCCCCGACTGATCAACCCACCGTCAGAGTGAGGGAACAGACCCGTATCGGTCGTGTTCCCTCACTGGGACGCAGTTGCGCGTGAGGATCAGGTGCCGACGAAGACGGCGACCGTCCGCGCCGGGACGGTGAACGCGCCGGTTGCCTCGTCGTAGGTCGCCGTCTTGACGACGTCGTCCGCGCCTCCGGCCTGGACCGGGTGCAGCGTGAACGGCTCGCCGGCGAGGGCGGGCACCGTCTGGGTCTGTTCGTCCGGGGTGGCGTTGAAGACGACGACGACGTCCTCCCAGCGGCGGTCGAGGTCCCGACCGGCGCGGTCGTCGATGGTCATCGTGATCACGCCGGGCGTCTGGCCCGGGCCGCCGATCGGGAAGTCGACCCGCTCCTGGATCCGCTCGGCCGAGCCGAGCCGGAACAGCGGCGACGAGAATCTGATCTCGAGGAGTTCGGCGGCAGCCGTGGTCGCCGCGGAGAGCGCGTCAGGCGACGGTTCGAGCGCCGGGTCGGCGAGCAGCGGGCGCATGAAGTCCCACTTCGACTCGTTGTCGCCCCGTCGGGGCAGTCCCGAGCCCCACGTCGACTCGGCGGCCGACCAGTCGATCCGGTTGAACCAGTCACCGGAGTCGAACGAGTTGCGGTCGAGCGACTTCGAGCGCAGCAGGTCGGTGCCGGCGTGCCAGAACGATGGGCTCTGGGCCAGCGCCGTGGTGGCCAAGGCGACGGTGTTGAGCCGGACCCGATCGGCCATCGCCGTGGACTGGGGCAGCTTGTACTGGATGATGTCGAACAGCGTCTCGTTGTCGTGGGCGTCGACGTACGTGATCGTCTCCGACGGGTCGCCGGCGTACCCGGCCGGCTGGCCGTTGTAGTCGACGTCCGCGCCGGTCACCGTCGCCCCGGTGCGGTCGACGAACTCGTAGTCGCGCAGGTTGCCGGCCAGCCCGACCTTGATCTGGTCGTGGTGCAGGAGCAGGCGCTGGAGCTGCTCGTCCGGGGTGCCGTTGACCGCATCACCGTTCGGATCGGTGTAGAGGCCGGTGGCGAACCCCTGGATGCGGGGGTTGGCGTCGAACGGCCCACCGCCGCGGACGGCGTCGCGCAGGCGGTCGGTGAACGAGCCGATGCCGGACCCGAACAGCTCGAGCTGGCGGGCCTGGCGGAACCGCGCCCCGCCGGCGACCTCGCCGAAGTCCCATCCCTCGCCGTAGACGTAGATCCGCTTGCCGTCGACGCCGTCGCGCTTGAGCGTGAGGTCGTCGAGTGCCTCCCGCACGGCGAGCATGTTGGCCAGCGAGTGGTGGCCCATCAGGTCGAAGCGGAAGCCGTCGACCTTGTACTCCCGCGCCCAGGTGACGACGGAGTCGACCATCAGCTTCTCCATCATCCGGTGCTCGGTGGCCGTGTTCTCGCAGCACGTCGACGTCTCGACGGTGCCGGTGGCGGAGAGCCGGTGGTAGTAGCCGGGGACGATGCGGTCGAGCACGCTCTTGGCCGCCTGTCCGGACGCCGTTGTGTGGTTGTAGACGACGTCCATGACCACCCGCAGGCCGGCGTCGTTGAGGGCGGCGACCATCTGGCGGAACTCCCGGGTGCGGGTCGGGCCCTCGGGATCAGTGGCGTAGGAACCCTCCGGCGCGGTGTAGTGCCACGGGTCGTAGCCCCAGTTGAAGCCGTCGGTCGCGGCGACGGCGTCGACACACGCCTGCTGCTCCTCCGACGCCGGACCGAAGGACTCGAGGTCGCAGGCCGGGGTCGCCTGGTCGGCGCGGCGTTCGGGGATCGTGGCGATGTCGAACACCGGCAGCAGGTGGACGGTGTTGAGCCCGGCGTCGGCCAGCCGGCGCAGGTGCTGCATCCCGGCGCTCCCGGTGTCGGTGAAGGCGAGGTAGGTGCCCCGGTGCGCGGCCGGCACGGTCTCGTCGCCGATCGAGAAGTCGCGCACGTGGAGCTCGTAGATCGTCGAGTCCTCGGGCTGGCGCAGGTCGGGCTTGCGCACGTTGTTCCAGCCGGACGGGCGCAGTGACGGGTCGTCGAGGTCGACAATGACCGATCGGGTGGAGTCCGTCGTCAGCGCCAGCGCGTACGGGTCGGTGACCAGGTTGGTCAGGACCTCGTCCTCGGCCGGGACGTAGACGTCGACCTCGAACAGGTACGTCGCCCCCTTCCAGTCCCGCCGACCGGTGGCCGACCACACGCCGTCGTCGTCGCGGCGCAGCTGGACCCGCGTGTCGGTGGACTGCCCTGGCAGGCGGAGCAGTAGGTCGACGTCCTTCGCCGTCGGCGCCCACACCGCGAGCTTCGGGGTGCTGGAGTGCCAGGTCACCCCGAGGTCGCGGTCGTACGCGTCGTCGTAGACGTCGTCGAGCACGCCGGGGATCTGCACCCCGGTGGCCTCGACGAGGCGGCCGAGGTCGTCGTACGCGGCGACGGCGAGCTGGCCGGTGAGCAGCTCCTCGGCATCGCGGGCGTCCTTCTTCGACAGCCTCAGGGCGTCGTAGGCGGCGAGGTGGGGCCATTGCTGCTGCACGCTGCTCGGGAGCCCGCGGGAGTCGAGCGTGAGCGGGAACGACTCGCCGCCGAGGATCGCCTCCGCGTCGACAGTGAGCCCGCCGGTCGGCGCGGCGTGCAGCCGGAAGTGCCAGCCGCTCGCCGCGGCCGGCAGGTCCCATGCCAGGAGGTCGTCGCGTAGCCAGTGGGCCTCCGGCCGGGCGATGTCGTCCTGCACGGGGCCGCCCGTCGACGTGGTGATGGATAGGACGTGGGTCGCGAGCACGTAGCTGAACGTGACGCGGGTGCCATTGGACGGGACGGTGTACGGGATGTCGGCGCCGTTCGGTGCCCCGCCGGCGCCGTAGTTCTCCTCCCAGCTCAACCCGTGGGTGACCTTGACTGCATACGACCCGGCCGGGATCTCCGTCGTCGTCCAGGTCCAGACGCCGTCGCCGTCGGGGTCCTGCAGCCACGGGCGCATGCAGTCGGGCGACCAATCCGCCGGGCAGCCCAGCTCCGATTGGGCGCTGCCGGGCGCGGTGATGATGTTGCCCTCGCTCACCACGTCGTTGGTCACCCAGTGGGTGCCGTGGTCGTAGTAGAAGGTCACCGGTCCGCCGAGGTGGGTGAACGGGATGTTGGGGCCGTCGCGCACGGCGCCGGCGCCGTAGTTCTCGGTCCAGCTCCGGTTGATCGCGACCTTGAACTCGTAGTCACCGGCCGGCAGGTCGAAGGTGCCCTTCCAGATCTGGTCGTCCGGGTCGAGGGTGAGCTGGGCCTGGTCGCACTCCGGCTGCCACTCGCCGGAGCACCCCATCTCGTTGTTGGCCGAGCCGGGGACGCTCACTGCGTCGGGCTGGATGACCGGGCCGCCCCCGTCGCCGCCGTCGTCAGGGGGCGCGGGATCGCCGACGGTCGCGTACGTCTGGGCGACCGACAGGTTGCCGCTGTGGTCCCGGAGCACGGCCCGGTACTCGACGAGCGTGCCCTTGGCGAGGCGGGTGACGTCGTGGAACACCCGGTAGGGGGCGTTGTCGTCGGTGCCGAGCGACGTCCAGTCCGCGGTCCCGGCCGGGCGCCAGAGCAGCGTCACCTGGTTGAAACCGTCGTCCGGCACGGCGACGCCGACGTCGGCCCGCCCACCGACGGTGCCGCCTGGCCCGGGCGTGCGGAAGAAAATCGCCGGCGCGTGGCGCTGCCGCTCGAGGTCGGACTGGGCGCGCCACACCACCGCGCTGAGCGGCGGCACGGTGACGGTCACCCGGCCCTCGGCGTCGCTGCGGAGGTCCTTCGTCGTGCTCGGCCAGAGCCCGCGGAACTTCGCCTTCTCGCCGAACGTGTCGAACGTGACCGTCTGGGCGGTCTCGCTGTTGTTCAGTGCGACGAGGTACTCGCGCTCGTCGCGGGCGTCGATGCGGCTGAATGCGTAGACGCCGGCGTTGCGGCTGGCGTAGCGGTGGATCTGGGCGCCGTCGGCGAGCGCCGGGTGCTGGTTCCGCATTCGGGACAGGTCGGCGAGGTGCCGGTACAGGGGATGTCTGGTGTCGAAGTTGCGCTCGGCGGTGGTGGCGTCGGTGCCGATCAGATCGTCGTCGTTGTACGTGTCGACCTGCGAGGCGAACATGTCCTGGCGGGCGTCCTGGTCGCCGCCGTCGCCGACGAAGCCCTGCTCGTCGCCGTAGTACACGACCGGCTGGCCGCGCGAGAGGTACATCAACGAGTGGGCCAGGCGATCGCGGGTCAGCAGTTCGTCGCCGGCGGCGCCGCTGTCGGCGATGAACTTGCCGATGCGGCCCATGTCGTGGTTGCCGAGGAACGTCGGCAACGAGTAGGCGTTGGAGTCGCTGTCGGTGTAGTAGTCGTCGTCTGCGAACAGGTCGCGCAGTTCGACCGTCGGGCGGCCCTGGGCGAAGCCGCTGGCCCGGGCCTGGAAGCCGAAGTCGAGCGTGGCTTGGAGGCCGGCCTCTGTCGTGTAGCGCGACATGAACGCCGGGTTGGGGTCGAAGACCTCGCCGAAGGCGAAGAAGTCGTCGTTTCCTTCGGCCGCCGCCCGGTCCGCGATTGCCTTGGCGAACACCTGCCAGAACTCGACGTTGACGTGCTTGGCGGTGTCGATGCGGAACCCGTCGATGCCGAAGTCGACCCACGCCTCGTAGATGTCGGTCATCCCTTCGACGACATCGGGGTGCTCGGTGAAGAGGTCGTCGAGGCCGAAGAAGTCGCCGTACTCGGCGTCCTCGCCGACGAAGTCGGTGTTGCCGCGGTTGTGGTAGTAGATCGAGTCGTTCAGCCAGGCGGGCACCTTCACCGTTTCGTCCTCGACGGTCGGGAAGGTCGGGGTGTACGGGAACGACACTGCCGGGTCGAGCGGCGGGAAGTCGGGAGCGCCGACGAAGTCTCGATCGTCGAACACGTTCCCGGACGCGTCTCGGTAGGGCTCGGTCGCCTTGTCGATGTAGTCGTAGTTGTTCGCCGGGCCCTCGACGTAGGCGATCACGTCGGCGGTGTGGTTGGTGATGATGTCGAAGAACACCTTCATGCCGCGGGCGTGCGCCCGGTCGACGAGCTCGCGCAGGTCGTCGTTGGTGCCGAAATGGGGGTCGACCTGGGTGAAGTCGGTGATCCAGTAGCCGTGGTACCCGGCGCTGATGAACGGGTCCTCGCCCTGTACGGGTCGGTTCTTGAACGACGGCGTCAACCAGATCGCGGTCGTGCCGAGGCCCTGGATGTAGTCGAGCTGGGAGATCAGCCCGGGGAGGTCGCCGCCGTGGTAGAAGCCCTTGTGCTCGGGGTCGAAGCCGTGGTCGAGCCGCCCACCGGGGATGCCGCCGGTGTCGTTGTCCTCGTCGGCGTTCTCGAAGCGGTCGGTCATCACGAAGTAGAACCGCTCGCGGGTCAGGTCGTCGCGCAGCGAGGTGCCGGCCCGCGCCCGGTCGGCCCTGGTCACTCCCTCGGGCGGGTCGGCGGGGGCGACGGCGACCCGGTGCGACACGTCGTCGTAGGAGAACGTGAGGCGCGTCGCGCCCTGTAGCACGAGCGGGACGTTGTTGGTCGGATAGCTGGGGTCCCACGTGCCGTCCAGGGCGACCTTCCACTCCCACGAACCGGGCGGCACCTCGGCGGTGATCGACCAACTGCCGTCCGGCGCGATGCTCATCGCTGTCGCCTCGCACGTCGGTGACCAGTCGTCCGCGCACCCCAGCTCGGACTGGAACGAACCGGCGAGCGTGACGGAGCCGGCCTCGGCGTCGTGATCGGCGGCCGCGGGCGTGGGCGCTGTCGCCGCCACGACGGCCGCGGCGAGGAGGCCGCCGGCGGCCAGGAGGCTCGGGACGAGCCTTGAGGTGCGGTTGGAGCGAGGTCTGGCGAGCATCGGTACCCCCGGTGTCGTCATCCGCCCCTGGACGACTGGTCACTGGCGATCTTGGCCCGCCCACCGTATCCGGCGCTCGGCGCGACCAAGACGGCCGGATGTGGGTCACCGATCTGGGCGGTTGTCGACGTTTTTGGGTTGAGAGAGCGTCCGCCACTAGGCGGAGCGCCTCGGCCGCTCGAGGATCACGCTCGTCGAAGAGCCCTTGAAGCGGACGGCGGCCGCCGCAATGCGTGATCGCTGCCCCGCATCTGGGCGGGATCCGTCTCACATCGCTATCTGGGCGGGAATCGTCGCAGCATGTGGCACGATTCCCGCCCAGAACCGGTCGGTGCGCCGGGTTCGACTACAGCGCGCCCTTGCGCCAGGGGCCGGTGATGGCGAAGGTGATGCCCGGGCTCTGCAGGTTGGCGAACAGCCAGTCGCCGCCCTTCGGATCGAAGCAGGCGCCGGCCCACTCCGAGCCGCGGTAGTCCTGCGGCGCGACGGTCTTGCCGGGCGCGCCGCCGGTGAGGTCGGCATTGTTCATCGCGAACGGGAAGATCGTGCCGTCCGTGTCGAGGCCGTGGAGGAACTCCTCGCCCGAACCGTCCTCGCACAGCACGAGGCCACCGCGAGGGCTCACGGTCACGTTGTCGGGCGCGTTGAGGATCGCCGCGTCGGGGGAGGCGAACAGCACCGACAGCTCGTCGCGCCGCGGGTCGTACTCGAACACCTGCCCCTCTTCGGCCGGGCCGCCGTCCGTCGAGATGAAGTACGCCCGCCGGTTGCCGAACCAGGCGCCCTCCCCGCGGGTGATCGCGGTGCCGCCCTTCGCCAGACCTTGGGCGACGGTGGAGGTCTCACCCGGACCGGGGTTGGGGTTGTCGATGTCGACCCAGTCGGTCACGTCCCAGCCGGCGCCGGTGGGTGCGCTGTAGGTGTCGGGCACGTCCTCGATCGCGAGCATCTGCAGCCGCCCGCGGGAGAGGTCGCCCCGCCGGCGGGGGATGAACCGGTAGAACCCGCTCGGGGTGGCGTCCTCGGTGAGGTACACGATCCCGGTCGCCGGGTCGACGCACAGCGCCTCGTGGGAGAACCGCCCGAGCTGGGTGAGCGGGACGGCGTCGCTGGTGCCGTCGGCCGGGACGTCGAACACGAACCCGTGCCGCACCTCGCTGGCCGTGCCGGGGTTGTTGATCTGCGTCGTCTCCTCGCATGTCAGCCACGAGCCCCACGGTGCCGGGCCGCCGCAGCAGTTGCGGATCGTGCCGCTCAGGCTCGGATAGGACTCGAGCCACTCGCCGTCACGCGTGTCGAAGATCAGGTTGGTGGTGCCGCCGGCGGAGGTTGTGTCGTATACCGCGTCGGGGTCGGCGAACGGCGTGCCGTTGCCCCGCTCGTGGTTGCGCACGAGCAGGACGGTGTCCTGCCGCCGCCTCCGCCCGTGGTGCCGGCCGCGATCATCGCGCTCGAACGCGGCCATGCCGTCGTGCGAGCTCGGCGTCGGCTGGCCGTTGGCCATGAGGTCGCCGGTCCAGCCGTAAGAGATGTAATCGAACCCCTTGGGGAGCAGCAGCAGGGGGAGACCCGTCGCCTCGTCACGGACCGGGCTCAGCGGTCCGTAGTCACTCCCCTTGTGGTGGCGCCGGACCGATGCTGGGTCGCTCGCCGCCCGGGCGCCGAGGGCGCCGAATGGCGAGACCACGGTCCCCGCGGCGGCGGCTGCGACCACACCGCCGATGAACCCGCGGCGGTTGACGGGCGTGGTGTCGAGTGTCATGGAGTCCTCCGTTGTCGACTTCCGCCCGTTCGCCCGGAACGTAGGAAACGAAGCGGAACGGCAACTGGAGAGAAGGTGAACGGCGCTCGAACTCGGACTGATATCCGCCCGCGGAGGAGCTCAGGTCAGGTAGCGGTCGAACCACTCGAGCGTGCGGCGCCATGCGTCGGTGGCCGACGGCTCGTGGTAGCTGCCCCGCTGGTCGCAGTTGAAGCCGTGGCCGGCGTCGGGGTAGCGGACGACCTCGGTCGGTTGCCCGGACGTGGCGGCGGCGGTGCGCAGCTGCTCGACGTCGTCGACGGGGATGCCGTGGTCGAGGTCGCCGTACAGTCCGAGCCATGGGGCGCGCAGTGTCGGCGCCTCCTCGAGTTGCGGCCCGAAGCCGAAGCGTCCGTCGGCGATCCCGCCGCCGTAGAACGTGACAGAGGCGCCGAGGTCACGCCGGGTGGCGACGAGCAGCGCCACCGTCCCGCCCAGGCAGAACCCGACGATGCCGGTCCGCGACGGTGGGATGCCGGCCTCGCCGATGTGGGCGATCGCGGCGTCGACGTCCTCGAGGATGCCCTCGCCCGTCATCTTGCCGGCGTGGGCGCGGCCCTCGTCCATGTCGGTGTAGGCGAGCTTGGGATCGCCGGTGCGGTGGAAGAGGTGGGGGGCGACAGCCAGCCATCCGGCGTCGGCGAGGCGACGAGTGACGTCCTCGATGTGGTCATTGACCCCGAAGATCTCCTGGATCACGACGACGCCGCCCTTGGGGTCGCCGGCGGGCTCGTGCACGGACAGTGGGGTGTCGCTCATGCGGCGACAGTACGTCAGCTGACGAAGGCGACGTCGATGGTGGTCGGCACGGTCGTGATCACCTCACCGGTCACGGCGTCGAGGACGATCACGGCCTCGTTCGCCACCCCCGGCACGCCGTCTCCGGGCGCCGAGGCGATGATGCGGTCGTCGTACCAGTGCAGCCCGGCGACGGGAGACTCCAGCTCGGCCGTCCACAGCAGCTCGCCGGTCGTCGTGTCCCGTGAGTGGAGCAGATTCGTCACATGGATAGCGGCCGTCATGTCGCCGTAGACGACCTGGGAACCGTCATCGTTGAACTCGTGGTACCCGGCGTAGTCGTCCCCGTTGATCGAGACCCCCGACTCGTTCGTCACGTCGGCGTTGCCCTCGGCGTCAGAGACGTAGGTGAACGTGCGGTCGCCGATGCGCTCGACGTGCCGGCCACCGCCCTCGCGTATCCAGCTGATCGGCTCGATCGGCCGGCGCTCGCCCGTCTCGCAGTCCACGGCGAAGTTCGGCACCGGGGTCTCCGCGCCCGTGCTCGGTCCGGTGTTGACCTCAGTGACCGAGGCGACATAGCCCCCGTCGGGTTCCTCGCGGATGCGGTGGAGTGATCCTTCGACCTCGCACACGACCGTGCCGTCGAGCGTCGCCGCGGTGGACCGCACCGGGGTCCCGCCGGTCGGGTTGGTGCTCCACCACAGGAAGCTGCCGTCGGTCTCGACGTAGGCGTCGCGCGGCGTGGTGACCTCCGTGGTTGCGCCGTCGGCGAACACGGTGGTCGTGCCTGGCGCTCGGGTGATCAGTCGCGACGCCCCGATCGCCTCGGCGAGCGAGGCGACCGTCGAAGGAGGATCCGGCGCGGGATCGACGGTCGTCGGGGGCGTCGTCGTGGGACGTCGACGACCGTCGTGGGAGCGACGGTCGTGCCCGGCACGTTCTGGCTCCGGGGCGTGAGCGTGGCGAGCTCGACTTGGTCACCCGTCCGCCGGGTGAGGATCGTGCCCCACACGTCGCTCGCCGCGACCGACCACCCATCTGGCAGCCGGTACCACTCGCCCGAGCCGTCAGGGGTGAGCACGGCGATCACGTTGATCGTGTTCGCCGGGAAGTCGTTGCTCGGATCGTCGGGCGGTCCGATGCCCGTCCAGTGGACGGCGCCGCCAGCCGCGGTCGGAGCGGGCGGTGACTCACCGGCGAACGGGGTCGGGGAGTCCGGGTGGCGTTCGATCTCGAGCGGCCATGCCAGCGATCCGTCGTCGATCCGGACGACGTCGTCGTCGATCGTCACGAGCGGCGGGCCGGCGAAGTCCAGCGGCTGCCCGGCGAAGTCGACGTAGCCCGTTAGTTGCTCGCCGACCTGCCGCGCCCGGTCGATGACGCCCGACGGTCCGAGGCCGAGGGCGCCCGTCGGGAGCTCGACGTAGCGGTTGATGTCGAGTGGCGGTGATGTCGCGACGACCTGGCCGGGGCGGCCGCCGGCCAGTGCGATCGCGACCATGGCCAGGTCAGTCGGCTCGGGCCCTTGGCGGAGCCCGTAGAGGACCTCGTTCGGTCCGGCGGCCGGCGCAAAGATCGTGGCCTCGAGCGGCAGCCGGCGGTTCGAACCGTCGGGAGCGATGACGATCGCGTCTCCCGTGCTGCTGTCGATCAGGACGGCGCCTCCGTTCTCGGTCACCGCGACGTGGTCGACCGTCGCGTCGTCCGGAACGTCGATCGTGGCGAACACCGCCGGCTCCAGAGCTGGCGGGGGGTTCCGATAGCTCACGCTCAATCCAGCCGGTGGAGCAGGTGCCGGCGCCGTCGTCGCGGGTGTCGTCGGCGCTGTCGGCGCGGGCGTCACGTCCGGCGTCGTCGCGGGTGCCGTCGGTGACGACGGATCACGCTGCGACCACACGATGCCGGCAGCGCCGATCGCCACGACGGCGGCGGCCGCGGCGAGCACCACCCAACGGCGGCGCGGCGGGATCGTTGCCGACTCGAGCTCGTCGCCCGAGAGGATCCGGGCGAGCCCGGCCTCGACGTCGCTGTACGTCTCGGCCTCGGCCAGCGCAGCCTGCGCCGCCCGGCGGCCGATCTCGTCGATCGTCTCCATCAACTCACTTCCTCGGCTCGGAGCGTTCGGGCCAGCGACTGGCGGGCCTTGAACAGCGAGGTCTTGATCGTCCCCGTGCTGACCTGGAGGACCTCGGCGATCCCCTCGACCGAGAGATCGTCCAGGTAGTGCAGGGCGACGGCGGCCCGCTGACGGTCGGGCAGGGCGCGCACGGCCGCCCAGAAGCGGGCGCTCACCGGGTCCCGGAGTTCGACCGCGGGCGCGGGTTGGAGCCGGGCGACCGCCCGCCGCTCGCGGCTGCGCCGGCGCGTGTGGTCGACGGCGAGGTTGATCAACACCCGGCGGACCCACGCGCCGGGCCGGTCGAGGCTGCCGACGTTCTCCCAGTCCCGGTACGCCCGCACCATCGCCTCGTGGGCGAGGTCGACGCCGGCCTCCCGGCTCCCGCTGAGCGTCGTGCCGAGGGCGACCATAGAACGCAGCTCGCGGCGGTACAGATCCTCGAAGGATGCGTCACTCACGGTCGTCCGTAGCCCGGGCGCTTGCACGGCTCAACACACGACGGAGCCTCCCGTTGGGTTGATCCGCCCGGATGCCCGGCGGCACGCTACCCCCGCCTTCTGGGCGCGGAGCGTCTCGGAATCCGCAACTGAGCGCGCCCAGATCCGCCCTTGAGACGGAGCGCGCCCAGATGGCGCGGGCGCGCGACTGCTACCGTGCGTCCCGACCGTGAAGCGGGTCCCGTGAGGCCCGGACGGAGGAGTCTGATGACGCAACCTGCGCGAGCGCCGGGCGGGACGGCGAAAGTGGTGCTCGGCGCCGACGACGTGCGCCGGGCGGCGACCCGCATGGCTCACGAGATCATCGAGCGCAACCACGGCCTCGACGGGGTCGTCCTCATCGGCCTCCAGCGCGGGGGCGTGTGGCTGGCCGATCGCCTCGGTGCCGAGATCGCCCGGATCGAGCACGCCGTCCCGGTCGGCACGATCGACGCGTCGATGCACCGCGACGACATCGGCCTCCGGCCGGTGGTCCCCGCCGGGCGCAGCGACATCCCGGTGGCCCTCGACGGGGTGACGGTCGTGCTCGTCGACGACGTGCTCTACACCGGGCGCACCGTGCGGGCGGCCCTCGACGCCCTCGGCGAGTACGGCCGGCCCCGTGCCGTGCAGCTCGCCGTGATGGTCGACCGCGGCCACCGCGAACTGCCGATCCGCCCCGACTTCGTCGGCAAGAACCTGCCGACCAATGTCGCCGAGGAGGTCCGGGTCACGCCGGACGGCGTGGAGATCGTCGTCTCATGAAGCACCTCCGGTCGATCGCCGAGATCGGGACCGAGGGCGTGCTCCGCCTGCTCGACCTGACCGACACCATGGTCGAGGTCAACCAGCGCCCGAACCCGAAGGTCCCCGCCCTGCGGGGCAAGACCGTCTGCAACCTGTTCTACGAGGATTCCACGCGGACCCGGCTCTCGTTCGAGACCGCCGCCAAGCGGCTCTCGGCCGACGTGATGACGTTCACCGTCAAGGACTCGAGCGTGAACAAGGGGGAGAGCCTCCGCGACACGATCGAGACCGTCGCGGCCATGGGCGTCCACGCCTTTGTCATCCGCCACCCGTCGAGCGGCGTGCCGTGGCAGGTGAGCCGCTGGACCACGGCGAGCATCATCAACGGCGGGGACGGCTGGCACGCCCACCCGACCCAGGCCCTCCTCGACGCCTACACCGTGCGGCGAGCGCTGGGCCGCACGGGCGGACTCGATGGCCTGCACGTCGCCATCGTCGGCGACATCCGCCACAGCCGGGTCGCCCGCAGCGACATCGAGGTGTTCACGACGCTGGGTGCCGAAGTCACGCTCGTCGCCCCGGCGACGCTGCTCCCGCCGGTGGCTCCGGTGCCGGCGACCGACGATCTGGACGCGGTGATCGAGAAGCTCGATGTCCTCTACCTCTTGCGGATGCAACGAGAGCGGATGACGGAGGCGCTGGTTCCCAGCCTGCGCGAGTACAGCGCCCGCTTCGGCCTCACCGCCGAGCGCGCAGGCCGGCTCCCCGACCACGCGCTGGTCATGCACCCCGGGCCGATGAACCGGGGAGTCGAGATGCTCGTCGATCCGTCCGAGCTACCGGGCGCCGTGATCACCCAGCAGGTCGCCAACGGGGTCGCGGTCCGGATGGCCGTCCTGTTCGAACTGCTCGGCGCCGGTCGCGACGTGGAGAGTGACGCATGAGCGTCGTAGTTGCGTTCCCCGGCCACACCCCATACTGCCTGCGCAGTTGTTGGCCACTCGCTCGCTGGCGCTCGCTCGCTCGCAGGGTGCGCCGATGACCACCGTTATCAGAGGCGGCACGGTCGTCGACCAGCACGGCGAGCGGCGGACCGATGTGCTCGTCGCCGGCGGTGAGATCGTCGACGTCGGCGACGGCCTCGACGGCGACGAGGAGCTCGACGCCGGCGGTTGCGTCGTCGCCCCCGGGTTCGTCGACCTCCACGTCCACCTGCGCGAACCTGGTCACGAGGAGGCCGAGACCGTCGAGACCGGCAGCCGGGCCGCCACGCTCGGCGGGTTCACGGCGATCGTGGCGATGCCCAACACCGACCCGCCCCAGGACGCGCCGGGAGTGATCGAGCTGGTCCGGGCCCAGGGCGAGGCGGCCGGGCTGTGCGACGTGCTCCCCGCCGGGTGCATCACGCTCGGCCGCGGTGGGGAGGCGCTCGCCCCCTTCGCCGAGCTCGCCGCCGCCGGCGTGCGCATCCTCACCGACGACGGCAACGGGGTGCAGGACCCCTTGCTGATGCGCCGGGCGATGGAGTACTCGCTCGGGCTCGACGTCGTGCTCGCCCAGCACTGCGAGGTCGCCCGGCTCACCGAGCGGGCGGTGATGCACGAGGGCCGCTGCTGCAGCGAGCTCGGCCTGCCCGGGTGGCCGGCGATCGCCGAGGAGCTGATGGTGCACCGCGACATCGAGCTGGCCCGGCTCACCGGCGCCCGCATCCATCTGCTGCACCTCTCGACGGCGCGGAGCGTCGAGCTGGTCCGCGCCGCCAAGGCCGACGGGATCGCCGTCACCGCCGAGGCGACGCCGCACCACTTCAGCCTCACCGACGAGGAACTGCGCGGCTTCGACCCGGTGTTCAAGGTCAACCCGCCGCTGCGGAGCGCCCACGACGTGGCGGCGATCAAGGCCGGGCTCGCTGACGGGACGATCGACGCCATCGCCACCGACCACGCCCCGCACCCGCCCGACGCGAAGGAGCGCCCGCTCGACGACGCCCCGCCGGGGATGCTCGGGCTGGAGACCGCGCTCGGCGTCGCGCTCACCGCGTTGGACATGCCGCTCGCCGACGTGCTGGCCGCGCTGTCGTGGAAGCCAGCCGCGATCGCCGGGGTCGCCGACCGCCACGGTGGGCCGATCGAGCGGGGGAGGGCGGCGAACCTCACCGTGTTCGATCCGGCTGCGACCTGGTCGGTGCGCCCGGCCGCGCTGGCCAGCCGGAGCCGCAACACGCCGTTCGCCGGGCGCACGCTGCGGGGCCAGATCCGCCACACCGTCTTCCGCGGCGAGGTCCTCGTCCGCGATCGAATGGCTATGCGGTAGATTGCATGATTATGCAAGCAGCATTGGTGCTCGCCGACGGGTCCGTCTTCGAGGGGGAGGCCTTCGGCGCCGTCGCTCCCGTCGCCAGTGGTGAGGTGGTGTTCAACACCGTGCTCACCGGCTACCAGGAGGTCATCACCGATCCCTCGTACGCCGGCCAGATCATCACGTTCACCAACCCGCACATCGGCAACTACGGGGTCAACGCCACCGACTTCGAGGCCCGGCGACCGTTCTGCCGTGGCGTGATCGTCCGGGAGCTCGCTCGGCGGGCGAGCAACCGCCGCGCCGAGGGCGAGCTCGACGCGATGCTCGTGCAGCACGGGATCCCGGGCATCACCGGCATCGACACCCGCCGCCTCACCCGGTTGATCCGTGAGACCGGTGCGATCCCGGGCGCCTTCGGCACCGCCGACGAGGAGACCCTGCGCGCCGCCGCCGAAGCCGAGCCCGGCACCACCGGGATCGACCTGGTCGCCGACGTCACCGCGCCGGAGCCGTACACCGTCGAGGGTGATGGCCCGCACCGGATCGTCGCCTACGACTTCGGGATCAAGCGCACGATCCTGCGCCATCTCAGCAAGCTCGGCACGGTCGAGGTCGTCCCGGCGTCGACCAGCGCCGCCGACGTCCTGGCGCGGGAGCCCGACGGCGTGTTCCTCTCCAACGGGCCCGGCGACCCGGCCGAGGTGCCGTACGCCGTCGACGCCATCGCCGGGCTGCTCGGGGAGGTCCCGGTCTTCGGGATCTGCCTCGGCCATCAGCTGCTCGGCCGCGCCGTCGGCGCCGGCACGGTGAAGCTCCCGTTCGGCCACCACGGCGGCAACCACCCGGTGCAGGACACGCGCACGGACCGGATCTGGATCACCAGCCAGAACCACAACTTCGCCGTCTCCGCCGAGGCCCTACCGGCCGGCGTCGAGCTGACCCACGTCAACCTCAACGACGGCGTGTGCGAAGGCCTGGCCGTCCCCGACGCACGGGCGTTCTCGGTGCAGCACCACCCGGAGGCCGGCCCCGGACCCCACGACAGCACCGGGCTGTTCGACGACTTCGCGGCGATGCTGGGGGCGGGCTAGTGCCTCGACGGAACGACCTCGAGTCGATCCTGATCATCGGATCGGGTCCGATCGTCATCGGCCAGGCCTGCGAGTTCGACTACTCGGGCACCCAGGCCTGCCGGGTCCTCCGCGACGACGGATTCCGGGTCGTGCTGGCCAACTCCAACCCGGCGACGATCATGACCGACCCCGACTTCGCTGATCGCACCTACGTCGAGCCCCTCACGTGGGAGGTGCTCGCCCGCATCATCGAGCGCGAGCGGCCCGACGCCGTGCTTCCCACCCTGGGCGGGCAGACCGGGCTCAACGTGGCGATGGACCTGTACCGCCGGGGCCTCGTCGGGGCGCCCGGCACTCCCGAGATGATCGGGGCCGACGCCGAGGCCATCGCCACCGCCGAGGACCGTGAGCGGTTCAAGGCGGCGATGATCGAGATCGGCCTCGACGTCCCGGTGTCGGCGATCGCCCGCTCCCTCGCCGAGGCGCGGGCGGCGGTCGGCGACGTGGGGCTGCCGGTGATCGTCCGGCCGGCGTTCATCCTCGGCGGACGGGGCACCGGCATCGCCACGACGCTCGACGAGCTCGAGCACCTCGCCATGGTCGGGCTGGCGGCGAGCCCGATCGGCGAGATCCTCATCGAGGAGTCGATCGCCGGATGGAAGGAGTTCGAGCTCGAGGTGATGCGGGACCGGGCCGACAACTGCGTCGTCATCTGCTCGATCGAGAACGTCGACCCGATGGGCGTCCACACCGGCGACTCGATCACCGTCGCTCCGGCTCAGACGCTGTCCGACGTGGAGTACCAGCGGATGCGCAACGAGGCGTTCGCCTGCATCCGCCGCGTCGGCGTCGAGACCGGCGGCTCCAACGTCCAGTTCGCCCTCGACCCGGTGTCCGGCCGGCAGGTCATCATCGAGATGAACCCGCGGGTGTCGCGCAGCTCGGCGCTGGCGTCGAAGGCGACCGGATTCCCGATCGCCAAGATCGCCGCCAAGCTCGCCGTCGGCTACACGCTCGACGAGATCCCCAACGACGTGACCAAGGCGACGCCGGCCAGCTTCGAGCCGGTCATCGACTACGTCGTCACCAAGGTGCCCCGGTGGGCGTTCGAGAAGCTCCCGGGGACGAGCGGGCGGCTCGGCACGCAGATGCAGTCGGTCGGCGAGGCGATGGCGATCGGGCGCACGTTCCCCGAGAGCCTGCAGAAGGCGCTGCGCTCGCTCGAACAGGGCCGTCACGGGCTCAACGCCGACCCCGCCGAGGAGCAGTACGCCGCGCTGACCGACGACGAGTTGCTGGCCGCCGTCGAGATCCCGACGCCCGACCGGGTCTTCCAGCTCGGCGAGTTGCTCCGCCGCGGCGTCACCGTCGAGCGGCTCTACGAGGCGTCGGCCGTCGACCCCTGGTTCCTCGACCAGATGCTCGCCGTCGTCGAGGAACGCGTCGTGCTGGAGTCACTTCACGGTCCGGCGGCGCTCGACCGGCGCGGCTGGCGAAGGACGAAGCGGCTCGGGTTCTCCGACGCCCAGCTGGCACACCTCTGGCGCACCACGGCCGCCGACGTCCGCAAAGCTCGGGAGGCCCACGGCGTCGTGCCGACGTACAAGACCGTCGACACGTGCGCCGCCGAGTTCGCCGCCGAGACGCCGTACCACTACTCGACGTGGGAGGACACCGACGAGGTCAGCCCGTCGGACCGGCCCCGCGTCGTGATCCTCGGCTCGGGTCCGAACCGGATCGGCCAGGGGATCGAGTTCGACTACTGCTGCGTCCACGCCAGCTTCGCCCTCCGCGACGCCGGCTACGAGACGGTGATGGTCAACTGCAACCCGGAGACGGTGTCCACCGACTACGACACCTCGGACCGCCTCTACTTCGAGCCGTTGACGGCCGAGGACGTCCACCATGTGATCGCCGCCGAGACCGCCGCCGCCGGCGGGGTGGCGCCGAAGGTGATCGTCTCCCTCGGCGGGCAGACGCCGCTCAAGCTCGCCGGGGACATCCCGGCCGAGTTCGTTGCCGGCACGGCCGCCGCGTCGATCGACCTCGCCGAGGACCGGGAGAAGTGGAACGCGCTGTGCGCCGAACTGCACATCCCCCAGCCGCCTGGCGGCATCGCCACCGACCTCGAGGAGGCCCTGCAGGTCGTCGACATGGTCGGGTTCCCCGTGCTCGTGCGGCCGAGCTACGTGCTCGGTGGGCGGGCGATGCAGATCGTCCACGACCGCAACGAGCTGGCGGCGGCGATGGCCGAGCTCAGCGGCTTCGGCACCCTCGGGCGGGAGGGAGGCCTGTCCGCCGAGCGGCCGGTTCTCATCGACCGCTTCCTCGACGACGCCGTCGAGGTCGACGTCGACGCCGTGCGCGACCACACCGGGGAGGTGCTGATCGGCGGGGTGCTGGAGCACGTCGAGGAGGCCGGGGTCCACTCGGGGGACTCGGCGTGCGCGATCCCGCCGCCGACACTGCCGTCCTGGGTGGTCGAGGTGATCGAGGCTTACACGGCGGTGATCGCCGAGCGCCTCGACGTGCGCGGCCTGATCAACGTGCAGTACGCCGTGGCCGGCACCAAGGTCCACGTGATCGAGGCGAACCCGCGCGCCAGCCGCACGGTCCCGTTCGTCGCCAAGGCCACCGGTGTCCCGCTGGCGAAGGTGGCGACACGAGTGATGCTCGGGGCGAGCCTCGCCGAGCTGCGGGCGGAAGGGCTGCTGGCGGAGTCGCTGATGCGCCGGGACGACGGCGAGCCGCCGGTGGTGGCGGTGAAGGAGGCGGTGATGCCGTTCACCCGCTTCCCGGAGGTCGATCCGGCGCTCGGTCCGGAGATGCGGTCGACCGGCGAGGTGATGGGCATCGACACCACGTTCGGGCGGGCGTTCTACAAGGCCGAGCTGGCCGCCGGCACGGTGCTGCCGATGTCCGGGACGGTGTTCCTGTCGCTCGCCGACCCCGACAAGCCGGCCGGGCTGGTGGTGTCGAAGCGCCTGCGCGAGCTCGGGCTCGGCGTCGTGGCCACCCAGGGCACGTCGGACTACCTGGCCCGGTTCGGTCAGCCCGTCGACGAGGTAGTGGCCAAGGTGTCCGAGGGCGCCGGCAAGACCGCGGTCGACCTGATCGCCTCCGGTGAGGTCAGCTTCGTCGTCAATACGCCCCGTGGTGGCATCGGCCGCACCGACGGCGAGCAGATCCGCAAGGCCGCCAGCCTCCACCAGGTCGCCTGCGTCACGACCGTCGCCGCCGCCCTCGCCGCCGTCCACGGCCTCGCCGAGCTGCGCCAGAGCCCGAGCCACGTCCGCTCGCTGCAGGAGCTGCACCAGCGGACATGACCCCACCGCGTTCTTGCAGTCAGATCGGGGCCTATAGCACCCGATCTGACTGCAGAAACCGCTGATGATGGACAGCGGGCCGGTCGAGATCGGGTCGGTGCGGCTCGCCAACCCGGTGATGACGGCGTCGGGGACGGCGGGGTACGGCACCGAGCTGGCCGGCTACTTCGACCTCTCGGCGCTGGGCGCCGTCGTCGTCAAGTCGCTCGCCGCCTTCGAGTGGACCGGTAACCCCGAGCCGCGGCTGCACCCGACGCCGATGGGCATGCTCAACGCCGTCGGGCTCCAGGGGCCCGGCGTCGAGCACTGGCTGGCCGCGTCTCTTCCCGCCCTGGTCGCGGCCGGGGCGACCGTCGTCGCCAGCATCTGGGGCCGCACCGTCGACGAGTACCGCCGCGCCGCCGACCTGCTGGCGGTCGCGCCGCCGGCCGTGGTCGCCGTCGAGGTCAACCTGTCGTGTCCCAACCTCGAGGGCCGCAACGCCATGTTCGCCCATGATCCCGCTCTCTCGGCCGAGGTGCTCGCGGCGACGTCAGGGTGCGGGCGGCCGCGGTGGGCGAAGCTGAGCGCCAACACCGATCGCATCGTCGAGGTCGCCGGCGCCGTGCGCGAGGCGGGCGCCGACGCGGTGACGTGCATCAACACCATGCTCGGGATGGCGTACGACAGGGAGACCGGCACGCCGGCGCTCGGCGCGGGCGGGGGAGGGCTCTCGGGGCCGGCGATCCACCCGATCGCGGTACGGGCGGTCCACGACGTCCACGCGGCGCACCCTGACCTCCCCATCGTCGGCGTCGGTGGCGTCGTCGACGGGTGGACCGCACGCGAGCTCCGCCTCGCCGGCGCGGTCGCGGTTCAGGTCGGCACGGCGACGTTTGCCGACCCCCGCGCCCCGCTCCGCGTGCTCCGCGAGCTCGCCGATAGGTAGGGGACGTCTGTCCCCTGCGAACCAGGGGATATCCCCCAATTCCCTGGTCGGCCTTGCTACCGTGACCTGCATGGCTACACCTCCGCAGTTGACCCCTGAGCAGCGGGCCGAGGCTCTCAAGAAGGCGGCCGAGGCTCGGGCCGCCCGTGCCGAGATCAAGTCCCGCCTGAAGATGGGGTCGCTGTCCCTCACGGATGCGTTGAGCTCCGACGACCCGAACGTCGGCAAGCTCAAGGTGCGTTCCCTGCTCGAGTCGTTGCCGACGGTCGGCAAGGTGAAGGCCCGGAACGTGATGGAAGACATCGGCATTGCCGACAACCGGCGCGTCCAGGGGCTCGGTTCAGTACAGAAACAGGCACTTCTGGACGATTCACGCCTTCAGAGGTGACCCCCGAGCGATCGGGGCGCCAACCGCTGACCATCGTGGTGTCCGGCCCGGGTGGGGTCGGCAAGGGCACCATCGTCGATGCGCTCGTCGAGCGCGATCCTCGGCTCCGGCTGAGTCGCAGCTGGACCACGCGGGCCCAGCGTCCGGGCGAACCGGACTCGGCGTACGTGTTCACGACCAGGGAGGAGTTCGAGGCGCGCATCGCCGCGGGCGGCTTCCTGGAGTGGACCGAGTTCATCGACAACTACTACGGCAGCCCGACACCGGATCCCGATGACGACCGGGACCTGGTCCTCGAGATCGAGGTCGACGGCGCCCAGCAGGTGAAGACGGCCCGTCCGGATGCGCTGCTCATCTTCGTCCTCCCGCCGACCCGCGCCGAGCAGGAGCGCCGGCTGCGGGCGCGGGGTGACGATCCCGACACGGCGGTCCTCCGCCTCCGCAAAGCGGAGGAGGAGGAGCCGATCGGTCTGAAGATCGCCGATCACGTCGTCGTCAACGACGACCTCGACGTGACCGTGGAACACATGTTGAAGATCATCAACCAGGCGCGTTCACGGTAGGATCAACGATCCGCCGCATTGGAGAGCTGATGGAACGCGCACACGACACGATGATGAACCCGCCGATCGAGGACCTCCTCGACGAGGTCGACTCGAAGTTCGCGCTGGTCACCCTGGCGGCCCGGCGGGCACGGAACATCAACGCCTACTTCAACCAGCTCGGCGAGGGGCTCGGCCACATGGTCCCGCCCCAGGTCAGCTCGGTGTCGCGGAAGCCGCTGAGCATCGCCTTCGAGGAGATCGCCGCCGACAAGATCGTGCGGACCGACGCTCCCGAGGAGCCGGCCGGCACCGGTGATGTCGACCTCGCCGCGCTCGACGGCGAGATGGCGGGCGGCGACGGCGACAGCGCCGGCGCCTGATCGACAGATCCTCGGAGACATGCTCGCCGGCCAGCGCATCGTCCTCGGGGTGACCGGGGGAATCGCCGCCTACAAGGCCATCGAGGTGTGCCGCCGGCTCGTCGACGCCGGCGCCCACGTGGTCCCCGTCATGACCGCCGCCGCCGAGCGGTTCGTCGGCCGGACGACGTTGAGTGCTCTCGCCAGTGAGCCCGTGCAGACCAGCCTCTGGGACGGGCCGACCGCGATCCCGCACACGCGACTCGGTCAGGAGGCCGATCTCGTCGTGGTCGCCCCGGCGACCGCCCGCCTCATCAGTGCGTACGCCACCGGACTCGCCACCGACCTCCTGACCAACACGCTCCTTGCCACGAGAGCGCCGGTCATCATCTGCCCGGCGATGCACACGGAGATGTGGGAGCACCCGGCGGTCGCCGAGAACATCGCCACCCTGCGCCGTCGCGGGGTCCACGTCGTCGAACCCGCCGTGGGTCGGCTCGCCGGCGGTGACGTCGGCGCCGGCCGGCTGGCCGATCCCGTCGACATCGCCGCCGCCGTCGAGCGGATCCTCGGCCCCGGCGACCTCGTCGGGGTGAGCGTGCTCGTCACCGCCGGCGGCACCCGAGAGCCGATCGACGCGGTGCGGGTGATCGCCAACCGCAGCTCCGGCAAGCAGGGGTACGCGATCGCAGCCGAAGCGGTTGCGCGGGGCGCTCAGGTCGTACTCGTCAGCACCGTCGACCTGCCGGCCCCGGCGGGAGTCGAGGTCACCTCCGTCGAGACCGCCGAGCAGATGCAAGAGGCGATCGTCACGCGGGCCGACGCCGACGTCGTGGTGATGGCGGCCGCCGTGGCCGACTTCCGCCCCAAGCAGGCGGCGGCGGGCAAGCTGAAGAAGCACGAGGGGACCCCCGAGATCGTGCTCGAGCCGACGCCCGACATCCTGGCCGGACTCGGGGCGGCCAAGCGCGCCGGGCAGGTGCTCGTCGGGTTCGCCGCGGAGACCGACGACCTGCTCGCCAACGCCGAGGCGAAGCTCGACGCCAAGCGGCTCGACCTGATCGTCGCCAACGACGTCAGCGCCCCCGGTGCCGGCTTCGGCCACGACACCAACGCCGTCGTTCTGCTGCGTCCCGGCGCCGAACCCAGTACCGTCCCCCTCCGCGAAAAGCGCGCCATCGCAGCCGCGGTCGTGGACGCGATCGTGGCCATCAGGGCAGCCTCCGGCGGGCCCGACAACTGATCCACCCACCACTACCGAATCGAGGAGCGCCTGTGCCCCGCTGGACCTTCACCTCTGAGAGCGTCACCGAGGGCCATCCCGACAAGATGGCCGACCAGATCAGTGACTCGGTGCTCGACGCCATCCTGGCGGAGGACCGCAACGGCCGGGTCGCGTGTGAAACCCTGCTGACCACCGGGCTGTGTGTCATCGCCGGCGAGATCACCACCACCGCGTACGTCGACATCCCTCGGCTCGCCCGCGAGACGATCAAGGAGATCGGCTACGACAACGCCCTCTACGGGTTCGATGGTGGCACGTGCGGGGTGATCGTCTCGATCGACGAGCAGAGCTCGAACATCGCCCAGGGCGTCGACGCCAGCGAGGAGCTCCGCGGCGGCTCGGCCGGCGAGGACCAGATCAACGCCCAGGGCGCCGGTGATCAGGGCATGATGTTCGGGTTCGCCTGCGACGAGACGCCCGATCTGATGCCGCTGCCGATCTGGACGGCGCACCGGCTCGCCGAGCGGCTCGCCGAGGTGCGCAAGTCGGGGCAGGTGCCGTACCTGCGCCCGGACGGGAAGACCCAGGTCACCTACGAGTACGAGGACGGTCGTCCGGTGTCCCTGCGGACGGTCCTCATCAGCACCCAGCACCAGGAAGGTGTGGATCGCGACTCCGTCATCCGCCCCGACCTGATCGAGCAGGTGATCCGCCCCGTGATCCCGGACGAGTTCATCGACGACGAGTACGAGGTGTTCATCAACCCCACCGGAGTGTTCGAGAAGGGCGGCCCGCACGCCGACGCCGGGCTCACCGGGCGCAAGATCATCGTCGACACTTACGGCGGGATGGGCCGCCACGGCGGCGGGGCGTTCAGCGGAAAGGACCCGAGCAAGGTCGACCGGTCGGCTGCTTACGCCGCCCGCTGGGTCGCCAAGCACGTCGTGGCGAGCGGGGCGGCGACGAAGTGCGAGGTCCAGGTGGCCTACGCGATCGGCGTGGCCCACCCGATGAGCATCCTCGTGGAAACGTTCGGCACCCACACCGTCGATCCGGGGGTAATCGAGAAGGCGGTGCGCGAGGTGTTCGACCTGCGCCCCGGCGCGATCATCCGCGACCTCGACCTGAAACGGCCGATCTACCGGGCCACCGCCGCCTACGGCCACTTCGGACGCCAGCTGCCCGAGTTCACGTGGGAGCACGTGAGCAGGCTCGACGACTTCCGGGCGGCCGTCGGCGCCTGACCTGACGCACGTCGCTCGCGTCCTGCCCGACCTGACCGGGCTGGACAAGGAGTTCGACTACCTCGTCCCCGCTGAGCTCGCCGACCAGGTGCGCGTCGGTTCCATCGTCCGGGTTCCGCTGCACGGGAGGTCGGTGCGCGGCTGGGTCGTCGCCCTCGACCCCGAACTGTCGGTCGACATCGACCGGTTGCGGCCGGTCGCCAAGGTCAGTTCGTGGGGCCCGTCGTCCGACGCGATCGACGTTGCGCGGTGGGCGTCCGTGCGTTGGGCGGCGGGCCGGCTCCGGCCGTTCCTCGTCGCGGCGAGCCCGCCGACCAACGTGGCCGGCCTCCCGGCGACGCGACGAACGGGTCGACCGGTCGAGCCGGTGCACCCGGGCGCTCGGGAACTGCTGTCGCGTGGCGGCGGCGTGCTGCGGCTGCCGCCGAGCGGGGACGTCGTGTCGGTGCTCGCTGCCGCGGCCGGGCTGGGCCCGACGCTCGTCGTGGCGCCGTCGTCCGACCGGGCCCGGCTGGACGCGATCCGGCTCCGCCGGGCCGGCCTGGCGGTGGCGCACGTGCCCGACGAGTGGGCGGCGGCCGCCGCCGGCGTCGACGTCGTCATCGGGGCGCGCACGGCGGCGTGGGCGCCCTGCCCCGACCTGGCCGCGGTGGTCGTCGTCGACGAGCACGACGAGGCGCTGCAAGAGGAGCGCGCCCCGACGTGGCACGCGCGCGACGTCGTCGTGGAGCGGGCCCGGCGCGCCGGGGCGCCGGTGCTGCTCGTGTCGCCATGCCCCACGGTGGCCGGGCTCGCCGCCACGAGCGAGCGCCTGCACGCGCCGTCGATCGACGCCGAGAGGGCCGGGTGGCCGATCGTCGAGGTCGTCGACCGCAGCCGCGACGAGCCATGGCGCACGTCGCTCGTCAGCTCGCCGCTGGTCGTGCACCTCCGACGCGCCGACCGGACCGTCGTGTGCGTCCACAACACACCCGGGCGAGCTCGCATCCTCGCCTGCCGGTCGTGCCGGTCGCTCGCCCGGTGCGAGCGGTGCGAGGCCGCCGTCGGGCTCTCCGACCAGGGGACGATGGTCTGCCGGCGGTGCGGCACCGAGCGTCCGGCGACATGCCTCGTGTGCAACGGGACGGCGTTCTCCAACCTCAAGCCCGGCGTGACCCGGCTGCGGGAGGAGCTCGAGGCGGCCGCCGGTCGCCCCGTCGTCGCCGTCACCGGCCGGGACCCCGGTCCACCACCGGCGGCGGGCGTCTACGTCGGCACCGAGGCCGTGCTCCATCGGGTCGAGCACGCCGATGTCGTGGCGTTCCTCGACATCGACCTGGAGCTTCTCGCCCCCCGGTACCGGGCCGCCGAGCAGGCGATGGCCCTGCTCGCCCGAGCGGCCCGAATGCTGGGGCCGCGGCGGGAGCGGCGCGACGCCCGCCTGCTGCTGCAGACGTTCATACCGGGACACGAGGTGATCCGGGCGGCGCTGCTCGCCGAGCCCGGCCGGCTGATCGAGCCCGAGCGCGAGCGCCGCCGCGCCCTGGAACTGCCGCCGTTCGCCGCCCTGGCGTCGGTCAGCGGACCCGGAAGTGACGCAGTGGCGGCCGCGCTTCGAGCCGAACCCGACGTGGCCGTCGGAGGGTCGGCCGACCGCTACGTGGTGCGGGCGGCGTCGTGGGACCGCCTCGGCGCCGCGCTGATCGCCGCTCCCCGCCCCAAAGGAAGCCGCGTCCGCGTCGAGGTCGACCCGCCCCGGCTGTGATGCGTCACGTCCCGACATCCAGCACTCTGTAGCCGCGTGCCGACGCCAGCCGCGTGGCCGGCCAGCCCTGGTCGGTCAGCCAACGCTGTAGCGAGTCGGCACCGAGATGTCGCTGGACGACGAGGAGGCCCCGGCCGGCGGGCGTGAGCCGAGCGAGCCACGCCGCCAGCAGTTCGTGGAGCGCGTGCTTGCCGACGCGGATCGGCGGGTTCGACCAGATCGCGTCGAAGCGGACGGCACCGGGCACCTCGTCGGGCGGGACGACGATCACGTTGGGGATCTTGTTGGCCTCGGCGTTGGCCGCACAGAGGGCCCGCGCCCGCTCGTTGACGTCAACCGCCCAGACAGTCGCCTCCGGCGCCCGCCGGGCCAGCGTCAGGGCGATCGGCCCAGCACCGCAACCGAGGTCGAGCAGCTCGCCGTGCCGGGGCGGGGCGGGTGCCTTGCGGAGGAGCAGTTCGGTGCCCGGGTCGAGGCGGCCGTGGCTGAAGACGCCGCGGTCGGTGCGCAGAATGAACGACGTGTCGGGCAGCTCGACGGAGATGACGGTCTCGGCCGACCCGACCGCCGGACGCTCGTCGAAGTAGTGCGACATAGCCGTAGCCTGGAGGTATGTCCTACCAGATCCGGATGTTCGGCGACCCGGTGCTGAAGTCGCAGGCCGCGCCGGTCGCCGACATCGACGGCAAGATCGTCCGGCTGGTGGACGACATGTTCGAGACCCTGGGCGAGAGCGACAACGGTCTCGCCCTCGCCGCCCCGCAGGTCGGCGTGCAGAAGCAGATCTTCGTGTGGGACTTCGGCGACGATCCGAAGGCCGTGTTCAACCCCGAGATCGTCGAGTCCGACGGCGAGTGGGTGTACGAGGAAGGGTGCCTGTCGATCCCCGGGCTGTACGTCGAGATCGTGCGGCCCAAGCAGGTCCTGCTCCGCGGCGTCGACGTCGACGGCAACCCCGTCGAGTGGGAGGCCGACGAGCTCGAGGCGCGGATGTTCCAGCACGAGCTCGACCACCTGAACGGCGTGCTGATGTTCGACCGCATGACCGCTGAGCAGCGACGTGAGGCGATGGCCGAGTACCGCCGGCTGCAGGAGGCACCGGCGAGCGCGCCGGCCCCGACGCGGCGACGCCTCCGCCTGCGCTGACACCGGCGGGTTTCGTGCGGCTCGTCTACCTCGGTACGCCCGAGATGGCGGTGCCGCCGCTGCGGGCGATCGTCGCCGCCGGCCACGACGTTCGGCTGGTGGTGACGCGAGTCGACCGCCGGCGCGGTCGCGGCGGCGCCCTGTCACCGAGCCCGATCAAGATGGCGGCGGTCGAGCTCGGCCTTCCCGTGTCGCACGAGGTGGACGATGTGCTGTCCACCGAAGCCGAGCTGGGTGTCGTGGTGGCGTTCGGGCGGATCATCAAGCCGCACGTCCTCGCCAATATGCCGATGATCAACGTCCACTTCTCGCTGCTGCCCCGTTGGCGCGGCGCGGCGCCTGTCGAGCGGGCGCTGCTCGCCGGCGACGAGGTGACCGGGGTGTGTGTGATGGCGGTCGACGAGACGCTCGACACCGGCGCGGTGTACGCCCGGCGGGAGGTGCCGATCAGGCCCGGTGAGACGGCGGCGGAGCTGCGCGCCGAGCTCGTGTCAGTCGGCACCGAGCTGCTCGTGTCCGTGCTGTCGGGACCACTGCCCGAGCCGGTGCCGCAGGTCGGCGACCCGACGTACGCCGACAAGATCGATCCCGCCGAGCTGCGCATCGACTGGGGGCAGCGCGCCGAGCAGATCGACCGGTGGATCCGGGTCGGCGGCACCTGGACGACGTTCCGCGGCAAGCGGCTGAAGGTGCACGCCGGCGAGGTCGGGCCGGAGGTGGGGGAGCCGGGGGTGCTGATCGCCGCCACGGGGACGGTCGCAACTGGCGCCGGGTCGCTGCAGCTGCTCACCGTGCAGCCGGAGGGGAGGGCGCCGATGTCGTGGCGCGACTTCGCCAACGGGACGCACCCCGTCGCCGGCGAGCGCCTCGGTTAGCTTCCAGCCGATGAGCGAGCGAAGCGAGCGAATCAATGTCACGGCGCGAAGCGCTCATTGGTGCGCCGCCCGTCGGCCGCCTGGGACGCCGCACGAGGCCGTGGTGCACCGATGAGCGAGGATCGCCTGCTGGCGAAGGTGGTGACGGTGAGCGACGGCGTCGTCCACGGGACACGCGACGACGCCAGCGGTCGGGCCCTCGTCGAGCAGCTCACCGGGGCCGGCTTCGACGTGGTCGAGCATCGGGTGACGCCGGACGGTGCCGACGAGGTCGCCGCCGTCCTCACCGAGCTGACCGACGGGTTCGCCGGTCTCGTGGTGACGACCGGTGGCACCGGGTTCGCCCCGCGTGACCAGACCCCCGAGGGCACCCGCCGCGTCGTCGAGCGGGAGGCGCCGGGGCTGGCGGAGGCGATGCGGCTGGTGAGCCCGTTCGGGCGGCTGTCGCGGGGATCGCCGGCATCCGCGGCCGGGCGGTGATCTGCAACACGCCGGGCTCGCCGAAGGGTTGCGTCGAGCAGCTCGGCGCGATCCTCGACGTCCTCCCGCACGCCCTCCGCCTCCTCGCCGAGACCCCGACCGACCACTGAACCCCGGATCCGGATCCGGCTCTTCCCTTTCCGTCAGAGTGAGCGAACTGGCCCGAATCCGTCGTCTTGGCTCACACTGATCGCCGGAGTGCGGTCGCGACCGTGGCGATGACGGTCTGCACGTCGCCGACGACTTGCTCGTAGGTGAACTGAAAGGGCGCGAACCCGTCGAGGACAAGGGCGTTGACGCGCTGGGTATCTCGTGCGAGCACCTGTTTCGTGCGGTGGAAGCGGTAGCCGAGGAGCTCGACGACCACGTTGGTGCCGGGGAAACGGCAGTCGACCCGCACGAGCCGGTCGCCCGCCTTGGTCAGCACTTGCTGGCAGAGCGGCTTCGGGAGACCGGCGGCCGCCAAGAGGCGGAGGAACTCGCGCTCGAGCCAGCTGTGTCCGCCGCGGGTGATCTCCTGCCCCTCGAGCACGCCGAGCAGTCGCGGCATTCCGAACCGGCCTCGGCCGCGCAGCTCAGCGATGCGTCGGTGGAGCAAGTCCTCGCTCGAGAGCCCGTCTCGGAACGCGCTGTCCATCGCCGCGGCAAGACGCCCTGCTGTCTCGTAGCCGGCGAGGTCGATGATCGTCCGGGTCGGACTCGTGACGGCGAGCCCGTCATGCGTCTCCCGGTCGATCGCCGGAAGGTGAAGTGTCGTGTGGACGACGACCCTCAGTCGTCGCACGTTGCGGTCACGCGACACGGTGACGTGAAACGGACGACGCAGGCTGAAGCCGTCGAATCCGTGGATCGCCGCCGCGGTGGGACCCGTGGCCCAGCACGGTTCACCGATGTCCAGCATCACCGCACGGAGATCGCCGAGCAGGCCGTGTTCGGCACCGATGAGCCGGAAGGCGTGGGCGCCGATCTGTTCGAGGAAGCCGCTCTGGACTCGGCCACGAAGCTGGCGGTCGGAGATCCCGACGGCGTGCGCTTGCCGGCGGGAGAACGATCCCAGCTGACCTGTCGCGACCGCCGTGAACCGACGGTTGTCACTGGTCATGAGGGCATCCAAGCAAAGGGGTGTCACGGTCCCGGCCGTCCGTCAGGCATCCGGCGATCAGAGTGAGGGAAGTGACCCGAATCGGTCTGGTTCGCTCACTGTGACGGGGAAGGGGGCGGTGACACAGAGCGGCTACGTCGGCACGTTCGGGGAGGTCACGTGACGGAACTGGCGCAGGTTGAGCGCGAACATGGTCGTCACGACGCCGCGGAGGACGACCCAGAGCCCGAGCAGCACGGCGATGACGAGCACCGTCGCATCGGGCCAGATGATGCACAGCACCCCGGCGACGGCGGTGAGGACCCCGGCGATCAGCCACAGCCCCCACGCCGGCAGGGAGCGGTGCAACCGGATGGCCAGCCAGGCCTCGGCCACCCCGCCGACGAGGAAGCCGACCCCGACGACGACGGCGAGTGCCCACAATGTGACGTCCGGCCACGCCAGCGCGATCACGCCGACGACGATCCAGATCGCCGCCATCACGTACGACGGCCACCGCACCCGGTGACGCTGGGCCTCGACGATCGAGTCGACGCCGGAGAGGAACAGGCCGAAGGCGATCAACAGCGCGAGCGTGAACTCGGCGGCGTCCGTGTTCACGAGCAGCATGACCCCGACCACGATCAGTGCGATCCCGAAGAGCAGGATCAGCCACCACTTGCGGATCAGGGTCGTCACCCCGGTCTCCATGAACGCGCTCGGCACGGAGCCCATGGCAAAAGCATGGCGCGCGCCGCCGATCCGGCCGCGGATCGCCGACGGCCGCACCAGTAGCCTCACCGGCCGTGCTGCGCATCGTGCTCCCCAAGGGGTCGCTCGAACGCGCCACCCTCGACCTGTTCGAAGCCGCCGACCTCGCCGTGATCCGGTCGTCGGCCGTCGAGTACCGGGCGACGATCGACGACCCGCGGGTCGAGGAGGTCCGCATCCTGCGCCCGCAGGAGATCCCGGTCTACGTGGCCGAGGGGTTGTTCGATGTCGGCGTCACCGGGCGGGACTGGGTCGAGGAGACCGGGAGCGACGTCGTCAGCCTCGGCGAGCTGCGCTACTCGAAGGCGACGACCAACCCGGTCAAGGTCGTCGTCGCCGTCGCCGCCGACAGCCCGGCCCAGCGGGTGGAGGACCTCCCGCAGGGCGTGCGGGTGTCGTCCGAGTATCCCGAGCTCACCCGGCGCTTCTTCGCCGCGCGGGGGATCGAGGCCGACGTCCGCCTGTCGTACGGGGCGAGCGAAGCGAAGGTGCCGGACATCGCCGACTGCGTCGTCGACATCACCGAGACCGGCCGCGCCCTGCGGGCGGCCGGGCTCCGGATCATCGACACCATCCTCACCAGCTACACCGAGGTCGTCGCCAACCCGGTGTCGCACGCAGACCCGGACAAGCGCCACGCCATGGGCCAGTTGATGACGCTGCTCCACGGCGTGCTCGAGGCGCGGGAGAAGGTGCTGCTCAAGCTCAACGTGGCCGCCGAGAGCCTCGAGGACGTGCTGGCCGTGCTGCCGTCGGCGAAGTCGCCGACGATCTCCGAGCTGGCCCGCGGCGGCTTCGCCGTCGAGAGCCTCGTCGAGAAGCGGCGGATCAACCTCGTCATCCCCGCCCTGCGCGACGCCGGGGCCACGGACCTGCTCGAGATCCCGATCGCCAAGATCGTCCACTGACCATGCCGGTTGGCACGGTGACCGCGTTCGACGACCACGTCGGCCTCGGCGAGGTGCAGGCCGAGGACGGCGACGTCTACCTCTTCCACTGCGTCGAGATCGCCGACGGCAGCCGGACGATCGCGGTCGGCACGCCCGTCGAGTTCGACCTGATGCGCAAGTTCGGCCGGTTCGAGGCCTCGGCGCTTCGTTCGGCGCCATGAGCGAGCGAAGCGACGCGGCCACGTTCGCTCGGCGGGTCACCGCCGTGATCGTCGCCATCGGCGAGGGTGAGGTCGTGAGCTACGGGGACATCGCCCATGACGCCGGCTACCCCGGGCGCGCCCGTGCGGTCGGAGCGCTGCTCGCCCAGCACGGGGACGATCTGCCGTGGTGGCGGGTCGTGCGGGGCGACGGCCGGCTCGTGGCGCCGAACGCCGCCGCCCAGACCGCGGCGTTGCGCGCCGAGGGTGTGACAGTGCGCGGCGGCCGGGTTGCTCTCGCGCCGCGGGGGAGGTTCAGTCGCCGTCCGGTGCCGGCTCGGTCGGAGACGACTCGGCGCGTGACTTGACCTGGACGAACGCCAGCCGGATGTTGGCCAGCGCGTCCCGGAGCGTGGTGGCATCGGATCCCAGCCGGTCGCCCAGGCCCTCGACGAGGGAGGCGACCGCGTCGATGGCGAGCGACGCCGCCGGCAGGTTCGGCTGGTCCGCCGACAGGTGGATCGCGGCGAGCTCGTACAGCCCCATGACGTGGTTGGCGACGACCACCTCGGGCGGGGCCTCGGCCACCCGGCGCCGGGCCTCGTCGAGCGCCGCCTGGGCGTCGGCGATCGGATCGGACGGCTCGGTGTCCGCGGTCACGTCACGAGCGGTGTCTTCGTCGCTCACCTGCGCTACCCTAACGGCGGCAATTTCGAGGCAAAGCGGGGGCAACCCCCACCCGGCCACCATCGGTCCAGCCACGGCGGGGCGAGGTGTGCGTCCGGGTCCAACGGCTGCAGGTGGTGACCGGGTTGGGCCGGTCGGCGCAGGTGTGCTCCGCGGGCTTGGCGTCGAGCAACCCATCCACCGAACAGGGAGACATCACCCATTGCACAGGAGTGAGCAGCCATAGCCGCGCCGCAACGCGAGCAGCACCGCATCAACGACCGCATCCGGGCTCGGGAGGTCCGCCTCATCGGACCGGATGGTGATCAGCTGGGGATCGTCCCGGTTCCCGACGCGCTGAGGATGGCCCGGGGCCTGGAGCTCGATCTCGTCGAGGTGGCCCCAATGGCGAACCCGCCGGTCTGCCGGATCATGGATTACGGCAAGTTCCGGTACGAGGAAGCCCAGAAGGCCAAGGAGTCCCGTCGGAAGTCCAGCAACGTCTCGGTGAAGGAAGTCAAGTTCCGGCCGAAGATCGGCCGAGGCGACTTCGACGTCAAGGTTCGCAAGGTCGACCAGTTCATCCACGAAGGTCACAAGGTCAAGGTCACCCTCCAGTTCCGAGGCCGCGAGATGGCCCATCCCGAACTGGGGTCGAAGATCCTCGACGACGTGCTGGCGGTAGTGGGACCGGTCGTGAAGGTCGAGACCCAGGCTCGTCTGGAAGGGCGCAACATGTCGATGGTGCTGGCACCCGACAAGAAGGCGCTCGACGCCCAGAAGGCGCCGAAGCCGTCCGAGGAGGATCCCGTGACCGTGAACGCAACACCGGCGGCGGCGAGCCCGGCTTCGTCACCGGCGCCGACGACGGCTGCGGCTGATCCCTCACTGGCTCCAGGAGCATGACATGCCGAAGATGAAGACATCCAAGACCGCCGCCAAGCGGTTCAAGACGACCGGGAGCGGTCGCCTTCGCCGCGAGCAGGCGATGCGTCAGCACCTGTTCGAGAAGAAGCCGTCCACCCGGACGCGTCGCCTCGCCGCCGACGCCGACGTCCATCCCGCCGACCGGAAGCGGATCAAGCGCCTCCTCGGCGAGCGCTGACCCCCATTCCATCTCGCGCGGTCCGACCGCGCCCGTCACAGAGGAGAGTGAGTCCCCGATGGCACGCGTCAAGCGTGGTGTTGTCGCCAAGCGGCGCCACAAGAAGGTGCTCGAGCAGGCGAAGGGCTACTACGGCAACAAGAGCCGGTCGTTCCGCGCCGCCAACGAACAGGTCATGCGGAGCGGGCAGTACGCCTTCCGCGACCGCCGCGCCCGCAAGGGTGAGTTCCGCCGGCTGTGGATCCAGCGCATCAATGCCGCCACCCGCCAGCACGACATGTCCTACAGCCGGTTCATCGCCGGCCTCAACGCGGCCGGCATCGAGGTCGACCGCAAGATCCTCGCCGACCTCGCCGTGACGGACGCGGCGGCGTTCGCCAAGCTCGTCGAAGCGGCCAAGGCGGCGCTCTGAGCGAGCGAGCGGAGCGAGCGAGCTCGGTCATTACCGCCGAGCCGCTCGGCTTCACCAATCCGAAGATCCAACGGCTGCGGCGCCTGCAGGGGCGCCGCAGTGCGCGTCAGGAGGAGGGTGCCTTCGTCGCCGAGGGACCGCTGCTCGTCGGCGAGGCGGTCGCCGCCGGATGGCCGGTCGAGGCGCAGTTCGTCGCCCCTGGGGTGACACCGGTGGCGGGCGCGGGCGGGGCCGTGCACGAGCTCGCCCGCGGCGTGGCCGAGCGGGTGGCCGACACCGAGACGACGACCGGACTGTTCGCCGTCCTCGCCATCCCGACGCCGGACCCGGCCGTGCTGGGAGCAGCCGGACTGGTCGTGGTGGCCGACCGGGTGAGCGACCCCGGCAACCTGGGCACGATCCTCCGCTCGGCCGAGGCGGCCGGTGCCGGCGCCGTGGTCGTCACGCCGGGGACCGTCGACGCCTACAACCCCAAGGTCGTCCGGGCGTCGGCCGGTGCGGTGTTCCACATCCCGGTGATACCGGCCGGGCTCGAGGACGTCGGCCGGGCGGGCCTGCGCCTGATCGGGACGTCGTCGCACCGCGGCAGCCCGCACTCCGCCGCCGACTGGACCGGTCGGGTGGCGATTGTCGCCGGCGGAGAGGCCGGCGGACTCGAGGACGACGCGCCGGTCGACGAGTGGGTGCGCATCGAGCACCACGGGCGCGCGGAGAGCCTGAACGTGGCGATGGCGGTGACGGTGCTGTGCTTCGAGGCCGCCCGGCACCGTCGCTGAGCCCAACGCCGTTGGCCCCTTCCGGCGGCGTCATCTATCCTGGGCCGCCGTGTCGATGCGGCGATTTCGGTGCCCCGGGTGACTCCGGGGTCGGCCCGTTCGATCGTCTGTCGCGCCGCTACCTGAGTCCGCCCGGGGTCTGGTCCGCTAACGCCCGACGGAAAGGACTCACGTGATCGACGACATCACCGCTGCACGCGACGCCGCCCTCGACAAGATTGCCGTCGCCGCCACGGCCGAGGAGGTCGCCTCCCTCGACGCCGAGGTGCTCGGCAAGCGGGGCGAGCTGGCGCAGATCAAGTCCCGTCTCGGGTCGTTGGCGACGGTCGAGGAGCGCAAGACGGCCGGCCAGGCGCTCAACGAGGCCGTGTACGCGGTGGCCTCGGCGATCGGCGCCCGCCGGGACGAGCTCGGTGCCGGCGAGGTCGCCCGCCGCGTCGAGGCCGAACGCCTCGACCTGACCGAGTTCGCCGGCAAGCCGCGCCGCGGGCACGCCCACGTCGTGACCCAGGCGTGGGAGCGGCTGGAGGACGTGTTCATCGGCCTCGGCTTCCAGATCGTCGAGGGGCCTGAGGTCGAAACCGACTGGTACAACTTCGAGGCCCTCAACATGGGCGTCGACCACCCGGCCCGCAGCGACTTCGACACGCTCTTCGTCGACCATGCCGGCGCCCCTCCGGGCCGGACGGTCCTACGCACCCACACCTCGCCGGTGCAGATTCGGGCCATGCTCGCCGGCGAGCCGCCCCTCTACGTCGTCGCCCCAGGCCGGGTGTTCCGGCGCGACACGCCGGACGCCACTCACATGCCCGTGTTCCACCAGATCGAGGGTCTGGTCGTTGACCGCGACATCACCCTCGCCGACCTCGCCGGCACGATCGAGGCGTTCACCCAGGCGTTCTTCGGGTCGGACTTCACGTCCCGGCTGCGGCCGAGCTACTTCCCCTTCACCGAGCCGTCGGGCGAGTTCGACATCCGCACCCTGACCGGCGACTGGCTCGAGCTCGGTGGGTGCGGCATGGTCCATCCCAACGTCCTGCGGGCGGGCGGCATCGACCCCGATGAGTGGAGCGGGTTCGCCTTCGGCTTCGGGATCGACCGCATGGCCAAGGAACGCCATGTCGTCGGCGACCTGCGCGAGATGTTCACCGGCGACATCCGCTTCGCGGAGCAGTTCTGAGATGAAGATCCTCGTCTCGTGGCTCCGCGACTACGTCGATCCCGGCGACGACGTCGACGCCCTCGCCGACACCCTCGCGATGCTCGGCCTCACGCCCGACGAGGTCATCCGCACGGGTGGCGTCGACGGCGTGGTCACCGCTCGGGTGGTGCGCACCGAGCAGCCCGAGGGCGCGGCGAAGGTGCAGCGGGTGTGGGTGGACCTCGGCGACGGCCGCGAGCTCCACGTCTGGTGCGGAGCGTTCAACTTCCGCCCCGGCGACACGGTCCCGCTCGCCCCACTCGGGACGGAGATGCCCGACGGCCGCACGATCACCCGGCGGGGGATCCTCGGCATCGACTCGGAGGGGATGCTCTGCTCAGCCCGCGAGCTCGGTCTCGGCGACGACCACACCGGGATCCTCGTCCTCCCCGCCGACGTGCCGGTCGGCGTCCCCTACGGCCAGGCCCTCGGGATGCGGGAGGAGGTCATCCTCGACCTCGACGTCACCCGCAACCGGCCCGACTGCTGGTCCTACGTCGGCGTGGCCCGTGACCTCGCGGCCAAGCGCGAGGTGCCGTTCACGCCGCCGGTGCCGACTGCGCTCACGGCCAAGGGCGACGAGCGGGTGGCGACCGTCGAGATCGTGGACGGCGACCGATGCGGGCGCTTCACGGCCACGGTGCTCTCCGGGGTGCGGGTCGGTCCGTCCGCGGCGTGGATGGCCGAGCGCCTCACGGCGGCGGGGATGCGGCCGATCAACAACGTCGTCGACGTCTCCAACTACGTGATGCTCGAGCTCGGGCAGCCGAATCATCCGTACGACCTGGCGACGCTCGGCGGTGGTGGGTTCGTCATCCGGACGGCGCGGACCGGGGAGTCACTGACGACCCTCGACGATGTCGCGCGGTCGCTCGACGAGGACGACCTGCTCATCTGCGACGCCGAGGACCGGCCGATCGGGCTCGCCGGGATCATGGGCGGCGCCGACACCGAGATCAGCGACGTCACCTCCGAGGTCGCCCTCGAGATGGCGTGGTTCGCCCCCGTGCCGATCGGGCGCACCGTGGCCCGGACCGGGTTGCGGTCGGAGGCGTCCGCCCGCTTCGAACGGGGCGTCGACCCGTACGGCATCGACACGGCCATCGCCCGCTTCGTCGAGCTGCTCGGCGAGACGTGCCCCGACCTCGTCGTCCACGCCGGCGCCGTCGACGCGAGGGGCTCGTCCCTGCCGCCGGCCGAGCGCTCGTGTCCGGTGCGCATCAGCGAGGTCAACCGCATCCTCGGGACGTCGCTGGGCGCCGACGACCTGGCGCCGTTGCTCGACCCGATCAGCTTCACGGTCGCCGGCGACGGGGACGTCCGCACGGTCCGGATCCCGTCGTGGCGGCCGGACAGCAACGACGAGATCGACGTGATCGAGGAGGTCGCCCGGCTGTACGGCTACGACCGCGTCGGCAAGCGGATGCCGGCGTCGACCAGGCACGGTCACCTGACCGTCGCCCAGCAGCGACGACGATCGCTCCGCCAGGTCCTGCTCGGGCTGGGCATCACCGAGGTGATGCCGAACCCCTTCCTGTCGCCCACCGACCTGGCGCGGGTCGGCCTCGACGGTGAGGCGTTGCGGATCACCAACCCGCTCGTCGCCGAGGAGAGCGTGCTGCGGCCGTCGCTGCGGCCCGGCCTGCTCCGCGCCGTCGCGTTCAACGAGTCGCACCGGCGACCGGGCGTGGCGCTCTACGAGATCGGCCACGTGTACCCGCCCGGGCCGGGCGAGCTGCCCGACGAGTACGAGGCGCTCGGCGTCGTGCTCGCCGGCCAGGAGGCGCCGGCCGCGGTCGCGGTGTGGCGGGAGGTCGCCGCGGCGATGGGGATCGGCGCGCGCATCGACCAGACCCGGGTGCCCGCCGGGCTGCACCGCACGCGAGCGGCCACGCTGGTCGCCGGCCGGGACACGATCGGCGCGCTCGGCGAGGTGGCACCCGAGGTGCTCGCCACGCTCGGGATCGACGAGCGGGTCGCCGTGCTCGAGCTCGACCTGCGCGGCGTGCTCGACCGCGAGCCCCGTGCGGCCCGGTGGAAGCCGACGAGCCGCTTCCCGTCGAGCGACCTCGACCTGGCGTTCCTGCTGCCCGAGGACGTTCCCGCCGAGCGTCTCGACAAGGTGATCCGGCAGAGCGCCGGTCCGCTGCTCGTCGATCTCGAGCTGTTCGACGTCTACCGCGGCCAGGGAGTCGTCGAGGGACGCCGCAGCCTCGCCTTCCGGCTCCGGCTGCAGGCGGCGGACCGCAACCTCACCGATCGCGACGTCGCCGACGTCCGCCGGACCGTGACCGCCGCGGCGGGCAAGCTCGGCGCCGAGCTTCGCGGCTGACGTGGCGCAGAACCGCTTCGACGAGCGGATCGCGGCCGGCTACGACGCCGGGACGGGGGAGATGTTCGACCCTGCGGTCGTCGACACGACCGTGCGCTTCCTCGCCGAGCTGGCGGGGAGCGGGGCCGCGCTCGAGCTGGGTATCGGGACGGGGCGGATCGCCCTTCCGCTCAGCCGGCGCGGTGTGCGCGTGTACGGCGTCGACCTGTCGCCGCAGATGGTCGCGCGGCTGCGGGCGAAGGCCGGCGGGGACGGGATCGCCGTGACGATCGGCGACTTCGCCACCACGAGGGTCGACGGCGGCCCGTTCCGTCTGGCCTACCTCGTCTACAACACGATCGAGAACCTGACCACGCAGGACGAGCAGGTCGCCTGCTTCCGCAACGTCGCCGCCCATCTCGAACCGGGCGGCTGCTTCGTGATCGAGGTCGAAGTGCCGGCGCTGCGGCGATTGCCGCCCGGCGAGTCCGTCGTGGCGTACCACGTCAGCCCGACCAAGCTCGACTTCGACGTGTACGACGTCGCCGCCCAGGGTCTGGTCTCGCACCACTACTGGGTCGAGGACGGGAAGCTCGAGGCCTTCTCGGCGCCGTTCCGCTACGCCTGGCCGGCGGAGCTCGACCTCATGGCGAGGCTCGCCGGGATGCGGCTCCGTGAGCGCTGGAGCGACTGGGACCGCTCGCCGTTCACCAGCGACAGCACCAAGCACGTCTCGGTCTGGGAACTACCGGCCTGACCGCACATCTGGGCGCGCTGCGTCTCACACACGCTTCTGGGCGCGGACAGTCTCGGAAACCGCAACGCTGCGCGCCCAGATGGCTCGGTGCTAGTTGGCGCTGAGGTCGTCCGGGGCCTCGGCGAGCCAGGCGAGGCGACCGGGCTGGCGGCGCAGGACCTGCCGCCAGAGGTCGTCGGGCTGCGACGTGAACAGGTCACCCGGGTCGGGATCGAGCACGAGCCAGGCGCCGGCCTCGATCTCGTCGTCGAGCTGGCCCGGCCCCCAGCCGGAGTAGCCGCGGAACACCCGCAGTGCGTTGATCGAGCTGATCAGCAGCGCCGGGTCGGCGGCGAGGTCGGCCGACGCGATGTCACCGTTGAGCGGCGCCAGGTGGTCGTCGGCCTCGTCCAGCGGTCGGTACGTGCGGGCCAGGGCGATGAGGGCGTCGGTCTCCACCGGACCGCCGGAGAACACCAGCGACGGGTCCGTCTGCAGGTCCACCCACCCGTCGAGGGGCTCGCCGAGCCGCTCGAGGCTCGGCCGGTTGAGCACGAGCCCGAGCGCCCCTTCGTCGTGGTGCTCCAGGACGTAGATCACGGTGCGGTCGAAGTTCGGGTCCTCGAGGGGAGGGGTGGCGAGGAGGAGACGACCCTTCGTCGGCGTGGTGCCTGGCATCACGGAACCATTGTGCCGCCCGCGGCGGCCGGGCGGTGGCGGTATCGGTCACGCCCCTGAGGTTGAATGATCATGCGCATGCACGTATGATCATGCGGTGAGCGTGAGAGCCGGAATCGTCGGGGCATCGGGGTACACGGGAGCCGAGCTGCTGCGCCTGCTCGCCCGGCATCCCGACGTCGAGGTCCTCGCGGCCACCGCCGACACCCAGGCGGGAGTCCCAGCGGCGGAGCTGTACCCATCGCTGGCGGCCGCCTACCCGAACCTCACGTTCGTCGCGACCGACGTCGACGAGCTGCTCACCCATCGGCTCGACCTGGTGTTCCTCGGCCTCCCGCACGAGGCGAGCATGGCGCTGGCCCCGGCGTTGGTCGGCCGGGCCGGGTGCGTCGTCGACCTGTCGGCCGCCTTCCGGCTCAAGGACGCCTCCGCCTACCCACGCTGGTACGGGTTCGAGCACGACCAGCCCGAGCTCCTCGCCGAGGCCGTGTACGGCCTCCCGGAGCGCACGCGCGCCGACCTTCCGGGCGCCCGGCTCGTCGCCACGCCCGGGTGCTACGTCACCGCCGCCACCCTCGGCCTCGCCCCGCTCATCGACGCCGGCCTCGTCCGGCGGGACGGCCTCATCGTCGACGCGGCGAGCGGGGTCTCCGGGGCCGGGCGGGCGGCCAAGGCGTCGACGTCGTTCTGCACCGTCGACGAGGACTTCGTCGCCTATGGGCTGCTCGACCACCGCCACACGCCCGAGATCGAGCAGAACCTCGGCGCCGAGGTGCTGTTCACGCCCCACCTCGCCCCGATGAACCGGGGCATCCTCGCCACCTGCTACGCCCGGCCGGCGGGTTCCGAGCCGCTGTCGACCGACGCTCTGCTCGGCGTGCTCGACAAGGCGTACGCCGACGAGCCGTTCGTCGCCGTCATCTCGGGATCGCCCTCGACCAAGGCCACGCTCGGCTCCAACGTCGCTCACGTCTCGGCCCGCTTCGACGAGCGGACCGGCTATGTCGTCGTGCTGTGCGCGATCGACAACCTGACCAAGGGCGCGTCCGGCGGCGCCCTGCAGGCGGCCAACGTCGCCCTCGGCCTGGACGAGACCGCCGGCCTCCCGACCGTCGGGATGACGCCGTGAGTTCGGAGCCATCCGAGTGTTTGGTGCAGGGAGGTCCCGGCGGCAAACACTCCGATGACGGCAAACACTCGGATGCGGAGGCGGATGAGCGAACGATCGCCCATGTGCTCGTCGAGGCGCTGCCGTACATCCGGCGGTTCGCCGGCAAGACGGTCGTCGTCAAGTACGGCGGCAACGCCCTCGCCGGCACGACCGACCACGACCCGCTGACGCTGTTCGCCCAGGACATCGTGCTGATGCGGCTGGTCGGGATGCGCCCGGTCGTCGTCCACGGCGGCGGCCCGCAGATCAGCACCCTGATGGCCCGGCTGGGCAAGACGGCCGAGTTCCGCGACGGCCTCCGGGTCACCGACGCCGAGACCGTGGACATCGCCCGGATGGTCCTGATCGGCCAGGTCAACCCGCAGCTCGTCACCGCGATCAACCTCCACGGCAACTACGCCGTCGGCGTGAGTGGTGAGGACGCCGGTCTGATCCGGGCGGCGGCCCGCGACCCGCGCCTCGGCTACGTCGGCGACGTCTCGGCGATCAACCCGGCGATCCTGGACGGGCTGCTCGAGGACGAGTTCATCCCCGTCGTCGCCACGATCGGGACCGACGACCACGGTCAGGCGTACAACATCAACGCCGACGCGGTCGCCGGCGCGATCGCCGAGTCCCTCGGCGCCGAGAAGCTCGTCTATCTCACCGACGTGGAAGGGCTGCGGCGTGACGTCGACGATCCCGGGAGCCTGATCCGCCAGACCACCGCCGACGAGCTCGAGGGGCTCGTCGCCGACGGCACGATCGCCGGGGGGATGATCCCGAAGGTCGCCGCGTGCATCCGCGCCGTGCGCAACGGCGTCGGCCGGGCCCACATCCTCGACGGACGGATCGCCCACGTGCTGCTGCTCGAGATCTTCACCGACGCCGGCATCGGGACAATGGTGATTGGAGGAAGCGATGACTATGAAAGCGAGTGAGCGCCAGCGAGCGAGCGGCTACCAGCTGCGCAGGCAGTATGCGGCGTGGCCGGGGAACGCCATGAGCGTTTCCGGAGGCCCGCCATGAGCACCCACCACCCGTTCCCGACGATGGACCTCGACGCCTGCCCGTTCATGCCGGTGTTCGGCCCGCCGCAGGTCATGTTCGTGCGGGGCAAGGGCACCGAGCTCTGGGACACCGAGGGCCAGCGCTACCTCGACTTCCTGTCCGGCCTCGCCGTGACGTCGCTCGGCCACGCCCACCCGGCCGTGGCCGAGGCGCTCGCTCACCAGGCCGGGGAACTGCTCCACGTGAGCAACTTCTTCGCCAACCCCGTCGCGACACGCGCCGCGGTCGAGGTCAACCGCCTGCTCGCCGACGCCACCGGCCACGCCGGGCAGGTGTTCTTCACCAACTCCGGCGCCGAGGCCGTCGAGTGCGCGCTCAAGCTCGCCCGCAAGCACGGCGGTCGCGGCCGCCACGTCGTCGTCAGCGCCTTCGGCAGCTTCCACGGGCGCACGCTCGCCGCCCTCGCCGCCACCGGTCAGCCGACCAAGCACGAGCCGTTCCAGCCGATGCCCGAGGGATTCCGCCACGTTGCGTGGGGGGATCTCGACGCCCTGACCGGCGCCGTCGACGGCTCGGTCGCCGCCGTGCTCATCGAGCCGATCCAGGGGGAGGGGGGCGTGAACCCGGCCCCGGAGGGCTATCTCGCCGACATCCGCCGGCTGTGCGACGAGATCGGGGCGCTGATGATCGTCGACGAGATCCAGACCGGGTTCGCCCGTACCGGTCACTGGTTCGGGTTCGAGCACGACGGGGTCGCGCCGGACGTGGTGACGCTGGCCAAGGCGATGGGCAACGGGGTCCCGGTCGGCGCGTGCTGGGCCCGCCGCGAAGTCGCCGCGGTGTTCGAACCGGGTGACCACGGGAGCACCTACAGCGGCACCGCCATCGCCACCGCCGCGGTGAACGCGGTGATCGAGGAGATGCGGAGGATCGATGCCCCGGCGCTGGCCGCGGCCCAGGGCGCCAAGCTGGCGAGTGCCGTCGCCGAGCTCCCCGCCGTCTCCTCGGTGCGGGGCCGCGGCCTGCTCCTCGCCGCCGAGCTCGACGGCGTCGAGGCCCCGGCCGCCTACCGCAAACTGCTCGACCGCGGGCTCGTCGTCAACGCGGTGACGCCGACGTCGTTGCGGCTGGCCCCGCCGATCACGGTGTCCGACGCCGAGATCGAGGAGGCCGTGGGGCTCCTCGCCGAGGTGCTCCGGTGACGCGGCACCTTCTCGAGATCACCGATCTCGACCCCGGCGAGGTACGAGCTGTGCTCGATCTCGCCAGGCGTCCGGCAGTGGAGCTCGGCCGGCCGCTGGCGGGCCGCGGCGTGGCGCTGATCTTCGAGAAGCCGTCGACGCGGACCCGCCACTCGATGGAGGTCGCCGTCTTCGAGCTCGGTGGGCACCCCGTGTACACCCGCGGCGAGGAGATCGGGATCGACACGAGGGAACCGGCGGAGGACGTCATCCGCATCCTCCAGGGGTACCACGCGGTGGTCGCCGCCCGGGTCTTCGCCCACGAGCTGCTCGAGCGGATGGTCGCCGTCGCCGACGTGCCGGTGGTCAACATGCTCTCCGACCGCGCCCACCCGCTCCAGGCGCTCGCCGATGCACTGACGATGGAGCAGCGGCTCGGCCCGCTCGCCGGGCGCACGGTCGCGTGGGTCGGCGACTACAACAACGTCGCCCGCTCGCTCGGCGAGATCACCGCTCTCCTCGGCGGCCACCTGCGCTACGCCTGCCCGGTCGGGTACGACCCCGACGCCGCCGAGTTGGACCGCCTGACGTTGCTCGGCGCGGCGAGCGTGGTCGCCATGCACCGCCCGGAGGAGGCCGTCGCCGGTGCCGACGCCGTCCACGCCGACACCTGGGTCTCGATGGGTCAGGAAGTCGACCGGGCCGCCCGGAAGCAGGCCTTCGAGGGGTTCACCGTCGACGACCGGCTGATGGCGCTGGCCGCGCCCGGGGCCGTGTTCATGCACTGCCTCCCGGCGTACCGGGGCCTCGAGGTCACCGCGGACGTCATCGACGGCCCGCAGAGCGCGGTGATCGAACAGGGGCACAACCGCCTGCCGACCGCTCGGGCGGCGCTCGCCTTCCTCGTCGGGATCGAGTCGTGAGTCTCAAGCAACGGCGGCAGCGGACGATCGCCCGCCTGATCGGCCAGCAGGCCGTCGGCAACCAACCCCAGCTGGTCGACCTCCTCGCCGGCGAGGGGATCAAAGCGACCCAGGCGACCGTGTCCCGGGACCTCGACGAGCTCGGCGCGATCAAGGTGCGGGTGCCGGGCGGGCAGGGCGTGTACGCGCTGCCCGAGATCGAGACCGACCGCCTGGTGCCGTTCGACCAGCTGCGTCGGGTGCTGGGGGAGTGGGTCGCCGAGGTCGCCCCCTCGGCGAACCTCGTCGTCCTGCGCACCCCGCCCGGGTGCGCCCACGTCGTCGCCTCGGCGCTGGACCGCAGCGGGCTCGACGGACTCCTCGGTACCGTCGCCGGCGACGACACGCTGCTGTGCGTCGCCGCTCCGGGCGTCACCGGCGACGCCCTCGCCGGGATGCTGCGCGGGCTGGCCGGGTTGAACACGTGAGCGACGACCGCCGCGGCGGCGGCTCGACGCTCTGGGGCGGACGGTTCGCCGGCGGCCCGGCGGACGCCCTCATGACGTTCACCGTCAGCCTGCCGTTCGACCGTCGCCTGTGGCCCGACGACCTGGCCGGCTCGCGCGCCCACGTCCGGGGGCTGGCCCGGGCCGGGCTGCTCACCGACGCCGAGCGCGACGCGATCCTCGCCGCGCTGGACACCGTCGCCGCCGAGTTGACCGCCGGCGAGTTCGTCTTCGTCGCGACCGACGAGGACATTCACACCGCCGTCGAGCGCCGGGTCACCGAGTTGGCGGGCCCGACCGGCGCCAAGCTCCACACCGCCCGCAGCCGCAACGACCAGATCGCCACGGACCTGCGTCTGTGGTGCAAGCGCCACCTGCTCGCCGTGGCCCGGTCGATCGGCGACCTCCAAGCGGTGCTGCTGGCGCGGGCGACCGCGGCCGGCGACGCCTACCTGCCCGGCTACACCCACGTGCAGCGGGCCCAGCCGGTGCTGCTCGCCCACCACCTCCTCGCCCACGGATGGGCACTGGCGCGCGACGTCGAGCGGCTGGTCGCGACTGTCGCTCGGCTCGACGTGTCCCCGCTCGGCGCCGGCGCCCTCGCCGGGACCTCGCTGCCGATCGATCCGGACACGACGGCCGCCGACCTCGGGTTCGCCAGGGCGTTCGACAACTCGCTCGACGCGGTGAGCGACCGTGACTTCGTCGCTGAGGCGCTGTTCGACCTCGCGCTCCTCGGCGTGCACCTGTCCCGCCTCGGCGAGGAGTGGGTGCTCTGGACCAGCGACGAGTTCGGGTTCGCCCGGCTCGACGACGCCTACGCCACCGGCTCGTCGATGCTGCCGCAGAAGAAGAACGCCGACATCGCCGAGCTCGCCCGGGGCAAGGCCGGGCGGCTGATCGGCAACCTCACCGGGCTCCTGGCGACGCTGAAGGGCCTCCCGCTCGCCTACAACCGCGACCTGCAGGAGGACAAGGAGCCGTTGTTCGACTCCGTCGACCAGGTCTCGCTGGCCCTGGTCGCTTTGGCGGGCATGATCGAGAGCGCCGTGTTCGTGACCGAGCGCATGGCCGCGGCCGCCGACGCCGAGACCGCCGCCGCCACCGACCTCGCCGAATGGCTGGTCGCCCGGGGCACCCCGTTCCGGGAGGCCCACGCGATCGTCGGCGAGCTCGTCCGCCGCAGCCTCGACACCGGGACGCCGCTGGCCGAACTGGTGACGGCGGACGAGCGGCTCGGCTCCGAGGCCGCCGGGCTTGTCGCCCCCGGTGTGTCCGTGCGCCGGCGGACGTCGCCGGGCGGGGCCGGACCGGGCCCGGTCGCCGTGCAGCTGGAGCGGTTCCAGGAGACACTGCGGCGCCAGCGCGAGGATCTGCCCCGATGAGTTACCGGCAACAGGTGCGCGTGCGCTACGGCGAGTGCGACATGCAGGGCGTGGTCTTCAACGCCCACTACCTCGCCTACTGCGACGACGCCATCGACACGTGGTTCCGTCAGGCGATCCCCGGCCAGCTGTACGCCGGTGCCGACGGGGCATTGTTCGACTTCATGGTCAAGACGGCCGCGGTCACGTGGTACCGCGGGTTGCGGTTCGGGGAGATCGCCGACCTCGACTGCGAGGTCAGCCGGTTCGGTCGCACCAGCTTCGAGGTCACGGTGGAGGGCAGCGTCGACGGTGACCCGGCCTTCACGGCCAACCTCACGTACGTCAGCGTCGAGCCCGGTACCCACCAGCCGTGCCCGGTGCCCGACCACGTCCGGGTCGCCCTGACGGCGTGAGCCCACATCTGGGCGCGCAGCGTCTCATCCCGGCTTCTGGGCGCGGAGCGTCTCGAATCTGCGACTCAGCGCGCCCAGATCAACTGAGCGGGCCGTGAGTGAACGGCGGCTGCGGCGCGGCTTCTACACGCGCGACGCCCTCGAGGTCGCGCCCGATCTGTTGAACAAGGTGTTCGTCGCCGGGGAGTGCGCCGGGCGCATCGTCGAGGTCGAGGCGTACCGGCCCGACGATCCGGCCAGCCACGCGTTCCGCGGCCGAACCCCGCGCAACGCGGCGATGTTCGGGCCCGGGGGCAGCTCTACGTCTACTTCACCTACGGGATGCACTTCTGCGCCAACGTCGTGACCGGACCGGCCGGTGACGGCCAGGCCGTGCTGCTGCGCGCGGTCACGCCCTGCCGCGGGATCGAGATCATGCGCGCCCGTCGCGGTGCCCGGTCCGATCGGATCCTGGCGGACGGCCCGGGCAAGCTGTGCCAGGCGTTCGGGATCGACCGTTCGCACGACGGCGCCGACCTCGTCCGCTCGGGGGAGTTGTTCGTCGCCGACGACGGCACCCCGCCACCGGCCGAGCCCCTCGTCGGCAGCCGGGTCGGCATCCGCCACGGAGTCGAGAAGCCGTGGCGCTGGCGCGTGCCGCGCTAGCCGTCCGCCGGCGCCGGCGCGGCCGCCCGGGCGACGAGCAGCTTCCAGACGTCGTCGTCGACGATCCCGTCGACGTGGAACCCGTTGTTCTGCTCGAAGGCGACGATGGCGGCGTGCGTGCGCGGCCCGAACCGCCCGTCGACCACCAGCTCGGCCCCTTCGTTGTTGAGCAAGGTCTGAATCGCGCGGCACGGCGTCGCCCTCCATGCTCTGCTGAATGGGAACCACGAGCTCGGACCACGTGAGCGGTCCGAGGATCCCGTCGTCCGGGACGGCCGGCAGGGTGGCCTCGAACCGCCGGATGGCTTCCTTCGTTTCCTCGTCGAACACGCCGGTCACGTGGTCGTTCGTGCCGTCATGCTCGCGGAGGAGGTACTGCGCGGCGGTGACCTCGGCGCCGATCGAGCCGGCGTCCACGGTCGGGAACTGGACGGGAGGAGGCGGGGGTTCGCCATCGTTCGTGATGACGCGGTAGACGCCGTACCCCGTCGCGGCGACCGCGACGACGGTGAGAAGCGCCGCGGCCCACCGCAGCACCCGCGGCCAACCCTGGGTCCACGAGGCGAACTTCGTGATCGGACGCACCCACCGCGGTCCCTTGGCTCGCTCCTCCTGGAGGCCGGGCGGTTCGGGCGGGGGCAGCGGGGCGGCCGGAACTTCGAAGCGGAACAGCTCGACGTCGGGGTCGCGCACGAACAGCACCGGCGTCGCCCACTCGAGCGGGTCGACCTCGGTGTAGACGGCCTTGCGGGCCTCGGCGACGGCGGCGTCGACGGGATCCTGGCGACCGATCAGGTTGGTGTAGAGCTCCTCGGCGAACACGACGGCGGCGTCGTCGCTGATCTCGAACTGCATCGCCACGACCGCCGGCACGCCGAGCTGGACCAGCGTCGTGGCGACACCGGCGTACGGATCGGAGAGCGTCGTCCGGGCGCCCTCGCACGAGTTCAGGACGACGAGGCGGAGCCGGTCCTGATCGGACAGGAGGTTGGCGAAGAGCGTCGAGTCGACGGCGATCGACGTCCCGTCGGGCTCCTGCTCGAGATAGAGCATCCCTTCGCCCTGGGTGGTGAAGGCGCTGTGGCCGACGTAGTGCAGCACGTGGTAGTTGCCGTCGCGGAGGGCGTGGCGGAGTGCCCGTGGGCTGGCCGGGTCGAGCCAGTCGAGCTCGATCCGGCCGGCGGCGGCCATCCCGGCGACGGCCTGCTCGATTCGTCGCCGCTCGCCGGCGACGTCGAGGGCGGGGAGGTCCTTGGGACTGGCGACGACGGCCAGCATGCGCACCGTCGTGCCGATCGTCGGCGGTGGCACCAACGACCCGGTGTCGAGCAGGCGCACCAGCGGGCTGCGCCGCTGACTGGCGAGGAACCGCGGCCGCCGGTAGAGGAACTCCCACGGCACGCTCAGCAGCTGGGGGGCCGCGGCGAGCGACAGGGTCAGTCGGATGCCCCGGCCATTGCTCGCCGCGTGTGTCGTCGCCGCGTCGTAGGCCGCGCAGAGGTCGCCCTTGAAGAGGGCATCCGCCAGCGCCCCGCCGAGCTGTTCGGCGTCCATGGTGGCGGCGGCCGGTGGGCCGTCGCCGCCGACGTCACGGGTGACGTGGACGTCGACGGTCGGCGCGGCCGGCACGGTGACGGGAGGGGCGGGGGCGGCACGGCGGGTACGCCGAGCGGCGCGAGCGTGGGCGACCTCGAGCACGGCGCGCTCGAGCTCGTCGGCTGCAAGCGGCAGGGCGAAGACGTCCGATGTCGTCCTGCCTTCGACGTCGACGGCGCGGACGGTGAAGTCTCCCTCGGCCCGCGGTGTGAACGTCACCCGGAAGTCGTCGTAGACGTAGGTGGCCATTCCCTAAACAGATGATCGGGCACTGGTCCGCCTGATACAAGGGTTAATCCGTCCGGACCAGAGAGGGAGCGGCCGATGCCGAAGGAGCCGATGGGCGATGTGGTGGTGCTGTTGCCGGGGATCCTGGGGAGCGTCCTGGTGCGGGACGGCAAGGAGGTCTGGGCACCATCGCCCGGGGCGATCGGTCGGGCGCTGTGGACACTCGGCCGCAGTGTGCGCTCGCTGGCGCTGGTCGACGATCCCTGGGAGCAGGACGACCTGGGTGACGGTGTCGTGGCGACACGGGTGATGCCCGATGTCCACATCATCCCCGGGCTCTGGGGTATCGACGGCTATACGGCGATCTCGCGGTTGATCCGGGACCACTTCGACGTCGTCCTCGGGGAGACGTACCTCGAGTTCCCGTACGACTGGCGTCGGGACAATCGGGCCGCCGCCCGGCAACTCCAGCGCGTCGTCGATGAGAAGTTGCATGCGCAACGACAGCAGAATCCGCAGAGCAAGTTGATCCTCATCGGCCACTCGATGGGCGGCCTGGTCGCGCGGTACTACCTCGAGTGCCTCGACGGCTGGCGCGACACCCGCATGCTGATCACGTTCGGCACGCCGCACCGCGGGTCGCTGAACGCCCTCGACTTCCTCGTCAACGGGTTCGTCAAGAAGATCGGCCCGCTCAAGGTGGCCGATCTGACCGAGCTGCTGCGCTCGCTCACGTCCGTGTACCAGCTGCTCCCGATCTACCCGTGCGTCGACTTGGGCGACGGCAACCAGCGGGTGGCCGAGATCGGCGACCGCCTACCCGGGGTCGATCCGGTGCGCGTCGACCACGCCCTGTACGACTTCCACCGCGCGATCTCGGGCCGGACGGCCGACCACGATCCGGCGGCGTACGCGATCCACTCCGTCGTCGGGATCGCCCAGGGCACCAAGCAGTCGGCCCGGTGGGAGGACTCGCGCCTGACGATCGAGGAGGTCTACGACGGCGAGGACCTCGGTGGCGACGGGACGGTGCCGCGGGTCGCCGCCACTCCGGTCGAGACCGACGAGTGGGAACCGGCGTACCAACCGATGTACTCCGCCGACCGGCACGGCTCACTGCAGAACACCGACCCGGTCCAGACACAACTGCGCGGCATCCTGACCGCCCGCCCGTTGACCGGCTTCCGCGCCGTGCAGAGCGTGCGCCTCGAAGCGGACGAACTGCTCGCCGCGGGCGAGAGCCTTGCCGTCCGGGCGCTCCCGGACCGCGGCAACCTGATCCTGCAGGCGTCGGTCACCGACCTCGCGACCGGGCTTCCGGCGACCGCTCCGATCACGATGCGCCGTGACAGCGACGAGATCCACTGGGCGGAGTTCGCCCCGCTGCCGCAAGGCGACTACCGGCTCCTCGTCGAGGCCGTCGGCGACAGCGTCGGGCTGGCCGATCCGGTGCACGGGCTGGTGTGCGTGGTCGACGAATCGCTGCCGGACGTCGACCCGGCTGACGAGCTGCTGCCGTGACGCGGCGCGTCTTCGCCCTGCTCGTCGGCATTGATGCGTACCTGCCGCCGATCAACCGGCTGTGGGGCTGCCGCAACGACATCGCTGCCCTCGAGCAGTACCTCGAGGCCCGCGTCGGAGCGGACCTCGAGCTGCGCACGCTGTACGACGAGGAGGCGACCCGGGATGCCGTCGCCGCCGGCTTCCGCGACCACCTCGGGCAGGCGGGGCCCGGCGACGTCGCCGTGTTCGCCTACGCCGGCCACGGGAGCGAGGAGCCGGCCCCGGGGGAGGTGGCCCACCTCGAGCCGACCGGTCGCATCCAGACCCTCCTCCTCCACGACTGTGGGCGCCGCGTCGGCGGCAAGCTGCGGCGGGCACTGGCCGACAAGGAGCTCGCCCTCCTGCTCGCCGAGCTGGCCGCCAAGGGTGCCCACGTCACGGTCATCCTCGACTGCTGTCACTCCGGCGGGGGGACCCGCGATCCGCTCGTCGGCGTACGCGGCTGGTCGCCCGACCCGGACGCGGCGCAGGAGGCGGGTGACCGCGAGCTGCTGCGCGAGCTCGGCTCGGCCCGCCCGAGCGGCGAGTTCCTCCCGGGCGCGCTCGAGGGGTGGACGGCGCCGGGCGCGCCCCACGTCGCCCTCGCCGCCTGCCGCTCGTTCGAGACGGCGAAGGAGCTGCGCGTCGGCGAGGACACCCGCGGGGCGTTCTCGGTGGCCCTGCTCGAGGCGCTCGACGTCCTTGGGACCCGGACGACGTACCGCACCCTGCTCAACACCGTGCGCTCGCGCGTGACTCGGTCGGTGCAGGAGCAGCGCCCCGAGCTGGAGCCAGTCGACACCGGTGGTCTCGGCGACACCCTCTTCCTCGACGGATCGGTCACGCCGGTCAGCGCCACGTTCGCGATGAGCCGGTCGGGGGACGGGTGGGAGGTCGACGCCGGTCTCGTCCACGGGCTCCGCCCGCCAACGGGTGACGAGGCGTTCGTGCTCGCCTGCACGGCCCCGGACGGCGAGATGGCCGGCGTGGTCCGGGTGACGGCCGTGGAGATCGGACGATCGACGGTCGAACCGGTCGAGTGGGAGCCGGCGGACGTCGCCTACGCCGCGGTCGTCGCCGACGTGCCGCTCCCTCCGGCGGTGGTGCGGGTGGACCCGGCGCCCGATGAGCCGGGCGCGACGGACGGGGTCACCGAGTTCACCGAAAGGCTGCGCCAAGCCGTGACGACGTGCGGTCCGGAGGGCGGGCCGTCGCCGCACCTGCGCCTCGTCGGCTCGGGCGAGCTGCCGGGGGACGGCGCGCTGCTCCTGCGGGTGTCGCTCCCGGAGCCCGCTGTGGCCCGCATCGCCCGGGCCGACGGCACCCCGGTGACCGCGGACACGAACGTGAACGACGAGGGCGGGGTGCGACTCCTGGTCGCGCGGCTCGAGCACGCGGCCCGGTGGGAGCAGGTGCGCGGCCTCGGCGTCCACCCGTCCCCGCTGACGGAGGTCGTCGAACTCGGCATCTACGAAGCTCGGAGCGACGAGACGGTACGACCCGCCGACCGCTCCCCGGTCGCGTCGAGCGGTGGTTACCAGTTCACCTACCGGCGGGACGGCGAGGAGTGGACGCCGCCGTCCGTGTTCATGGACGTGCGCAACACGTCCGACGACGACCTCTACGTGGCGGTGCTCGACTTGACCGACCGGTTCCGATGCCACGCCGTGCTGCCGACGGTCCGGCTCGCCGCCGGGCACACCCTGTCGCTGTGGGACGGCGCCCCGATCCCGCTGACGCTGCCGTCGGGCCGGCCGGTCGCGCCGGGGGCGGTGGCCCGCGACTGGCTCAAGATCGTGGTGAGCGACGTCGACTTCGATGCCACCGCCTTCGACCTCCCGGCGCTCGACGAACCGGCCGCGACCCGCGAGGTCCGCCGCTCGGGAGTGTGGAGCACGCTGTCCCGGGTCGCCGCCCGGGCCGTGAGCCGCGACATCGGCGACGACGGCCCGCCACCGGTCGCCGCCCGCTGGGCCGCCGACACGATCGCCGTCGAGACCACCGTCCCGTCCTGACCCATCCGAGTGTTTCGCGCCGTCCGAGTGTTTGCTGCGGGTACGTCCCGACGGCAAACACTCCGATGACGGCAAACACTCGGATGGTCAGTGCCAGTGGAGCCAGTAGCCGTGGGGGTGGGTGTCGGCCAGATGGTCGACGGTGCGGTGGCCCGAGCGCCAGCGGACGAGCACGAGCACGGTCCGGTCGATCGCGGGGTCCCCGGCCGGGCCGGGCAGCTCGGGGGTGAGGTACGGGCTCTCCAGGTAGACCCACGACAGATCGCGGTGCGCACCGACCGCGTCGAGCTCGGCGACGTACGACGCCCGCTCGGCGCCGGTGAGGTAGTTGAGCACCCACGTGTTGGTGACGACCGGATGGCCCGCCTCGGCGATCGACTCGACAAGCGGACCCGTGTCGCGAACGGCGTCACCCCGCTGGACGGTCAGGCCCTCGCTCCGAGCCAGCTCGAGCGCCGCCCGAAGCCGTTCGAAGCGGTCCGTCTGGTCCGGCCACACGCAGGCCTCGAGCCAGCGAGCCTGGGTGTCGTCGTGGACGTCGACCGGCTTCGGATCGATGCCCAGCCGGGCCGCGACCTCGGGCATCGTCGCCGGCACCGGGACGTCGCCGCGGGTCCCGCACGCGAGCTCGATGGGGGATGACGGCGGGCCGACCGTCCCGCCCGGCTCGTACCGGTAGCGGTAGCGGTCGAGGAGGAGGTTGAGGCCGGCGCTCGCGCCGACGTCGACGTGGGCGAGCGGACCGCACTCGGCGGCGAGGAGTCCGAATGCCGGCAGGAGCAGGGCGCAGCGGCCGATCTCGTTGGTCTGCGTGCTCCGGCTCGCCAACAGCTCGGTGAGCTCGGCGTCGTACCGCGCGCAGAATCCCCGCAGGGCGGGGACGGGATCACCGTCGTCCGGGCTCGGCGTGAGGTTCGGGTAGAAGCGGGCCAGGTCGCCGTCCGCACCGGCCAGCAAGAGGTCGTGCACGCAGGCGAACAGCAGGACCGGCTGACGTTGCTCGAGCGGGGCGCGCAACAGCAGCGCGGCGAGCCGCTCGTCGTCCGCGACGCCGGCGGACAGCCGCGAGTACAAGGGCGCCCGGGACGCCGCGCTGCGGGCGAAGTCGGCAAACATCAGGGCGCAGCCCTCGGTGTCGGTCGCCAGCGCCCGCATCGACATTCCCGCAACGTACCGAACCGTCTTCGTGGTCGCCGTGCCAACATGGACCTCCGCTCCATGGACCTCCTCGCCGACCTCGACGCCCGCGGCCTGCTCCACGACTCGACCGACCGCGCCGCCCTCGCCGCCCGCCTCGACGCGGGTCCGATCACGCTGTACTACGGCTGCGACCCGACCGCCGACAGCCTCCACCACGGCAACCTCGTCGGCCTGATCATGCTGCGGCGGTTCCAGGACGCCGGGCACCACACCATCGCCCTCGCCGGCGGCGCCACCGGCATGATCGGTGACCCGAGCGGGCGCTCGGAGGAACGCAACCTGCTCGACGACGCCACCCTCGACCGCAACGTCGCCGCGATCAAGGAGCAGATCGGCCGGATCGTCGACGTCACGAGTGAGCGCGGCCGCCTCGTCGACAACCGCGACTGGACCCAGCCGATCTCGCTCCTCGAGTTCCTCCGCGACGTCGGCAAGCACGCCACGGTCAACCAGATGCTCGCCCGCGAGAGCGTGCGGATCCGGCTCGAGTCGGAGCAGGGGATCTCGTTCACCGAGTTCAGCTACATGCTCCTGCAGGCCAACGACTACCTGTGGCTGCACGACAACCTCGGCTGCGAGCTGCAGCTCGGCGGCTCGGACCAGTTCGGCAACATCCTCTCCGGCGTCGACCTGATCCGACGCAAGCGGCAGCGGGTCGTGCACGCCCTCGCCTGGCCGCTGCTGACGGCTCCCGGCGGGGCCAAGATCGGCAAGACGGCCGGCGCTCGGCTCTGGCTCGACCCGGCCAAGACGTCGCCGTACCAGTTCCATCAGCACTGGATGCAGCTCGACGACCGCGAGGTCGACGAGCAGCTGAAGTTCTTCTCGCTGCGATCGTTGCCGGAGATCGAGGACCTGCTCGCCGCCCACTGCGAGGCGCCCGAACGACGGGTTGCCCAGCGGGCGCTCGCCGACGACGTCACGACCATCGTCCACGGGGCGCCGTCCGCCCGGGCGGCTGCGGAGGCAGCCGACGTGCTCTTCGGCGGCGATCCGGTGGTCGCTTCTGCCGAGGCCCTCGACACGATCGCCGGCGAGGTCCCGACGAGCCGCGTCGACCCGGATGAGCTCCGTGACGTCATCGACCTGCTGGCCGCGACGGGTCTGGCCACCTCGAGGAGTGACGCCCGCCGCCTGATCCAGCAGGGCAGCGTGCGGGCGAACGGCCAGCTCGTGACGGCCGACTGGAGCTCGGTCGACGTCGAGTTGCTCCACGGCCGGTACCTGCTGCTGCGCAAGGGCAAGCGCACGTTCCATCTCGTCGAGGTTTTGAAAGCCGCAGGTTGACGCTGACGCCGGGCGTCGCTAACGTGGTTCTCCGCCTTCGAAACCGGTCCACCGGAACCGAAGGGCCGGCACCAACGCCACGGGTTGCCCGCAACGGCAGCACTCGGCGTGTGCCCAGAGCCTCGGCTCCTTGAAAACGGAAGAGAAGACGAACGCCAGTGCGGGCAGTACGTCGACGGCTCACGCCGTCGGTGCGCTGTCTGTCAATTCGGCCGGCATTGCCGGCCACAAATCAGCAGGCCGGCACCCAGCCGGCCGACAGGACATGGAACCTCGGCCGCGGCGAGCAGATTCTGCTCGGGCCGAGGCTCTCACCGGATCGTTCCGCCTGATCGCCGTCCCAAGTGGACGGAGACCGGTCGGACCGGTTCTTGACGGAGAGTTTGATCCTGGCTCAGGACGAACGCTGGCGGCGTGCTTCACACATGCAAGTCGAACGAGGTTCAACTGGTCGCAAGACCGGTGAAGACCTAGTGGCGAACGGGTGCGTAACACGTGAGGAACCTGTCCCGGTCTCTGGAATAACAAGTGGAAACACTTGCTAATACTGGATGACGTCGGATCGTTGCATGACGAACTGACGAAAGGGTTACCGGACCGGGAGGGGCTCGCGGCCTATCAGCTCGTTGGTGGGGTAATGGCCCACCAAGGCTTCGACGGGTAGCTGGTCTGAGAGGATGATCAGCCACACTGGGACTGAGACACGGCCCAGACTCCTACGGGAGGCAGCAGTGGGGAATCTTGCACAATGGGCGGAAGCCTGATGCAGCAACGCCGCGTGCGGGAAGAAGGCCCTAGGGTTGTAAACCGCTTTCAGCAGGGAAGAAAATGACGGTACCTGTAGAAGAAGGTGCGGCCAACTACGTGCCAGCAGCCGCGGTGACACGTAGGCACCAAGCGTTGTCCGGATTTATTGGGCGTAAAGAGCTCGTAGGCGGTTCGGTAAGTCGGGTGTGAAAACTCTGGGCTCAACCCAGAGCCGCCACCCGATACTGCTGTGACTCGAGTGCGGTAGGGGAGCGGGGAATTCCTGGTGTAGCGGTGAAATGCGCAGATATCAGGAGGAACACCAGTGGCGAAGGCGCCGCTCTGGGCCGTGACTGACGCTGAGGAGCGAAAGCGTGGGTAGCAAACAGGATTAGATACCCTGGTAGTCCACGCCGTAAACGTTGGGCACTAGGTGTGGGTCTCAACCAACGAGATCCGCGCCGTCGCTAACGCATTAAGTGCCCCGCCTGGGGAGTACGGCCGCAAGGCTAAAACTCAAAGGAATTGACGGGGGCCCGCACAAGCAGCGGAGCGTGTTGCTTAATTCGATGTTACGCGAAGAACCTTACCTGGGTTTGACATGCAGGGAAAAGCTCTAGAGATAGGGTGTCCTAACGGGCCCTGCACAGGTGGTGCATGGCTGTCGTCAGCTCGTGTCGTGAGATGTTGGGTTAAGTCCCGCAACGAGCGCAACCCTTATCCTATGTTGCCAGCGGATTATGCCGGGGACTCGTAGGAGACTGCCGGGGTCAACTCGGAGGAAGGTGGGGACGACGTCAAGTCATCATGCCCCTTATGCCCAGGGCTGCAAACACGCTACAATGGCCGGTACAGAGGGCTGCGGTCCCGTGAGGGTGAGCGAATCCCACAAAGCCGGTCTCAGTTCGGATTGGAGTCTGCAACTCGACTCCATGAAGCCGGAGTTGCTAGTAATCCCGGATCAGCACGCCGGGGTGAATACGTTCCCGGGCCTTGTACACACCGCCCGTCACACCACGAAAGTCGGCAACACCCGAAGCCGGTGGCCCAACCCGCAAGGGGGGGAGCCGTCGAAGGTGGGGTCGGTGATTGGGGTGAAGTCGTAACAAGGTAGCCGTACCGGAAGGTGCGGCTGGATCACCTCCTTTCTAAGGAGTCCATTCCACGCCGTCGGTGACCACCAGGTCACCCCGGCGCTTGGACACCTAGTTGGTGCACTGGTGGGTTCGTCGTCGAGCTCGGTGAGGTCGAGGTCTTGTGCCTCCCTCGCCGGTCCCGCCGGCGGGCCTGTCTTCTCTTCCGTTTTGAAGGAGTCTGAGGACTGCTTCCCGACGCCACCCACGTCGAGCCCCGTCGGGGTTCCGTGATGCGTCCCTGCGTCGCCCCTTGAGAACTGCAGAGCAAGCACGAGCATCTTGTTCTTTTGAACAAACATTTTGTTCTTTCCAAGCTACAAAGAGCCAACGGTGGATGCCTTGGCGCCAAGAACCGATGAAGGACGTGAGTGACTGCGAAAAGCTGCGGGCAGCCGTCGACTAGGCGTTGATCCGCAGATGTCCGAATGGGGAAACCCACCACTCGTCATGGAGTGTGTACCCCGGTCTGAACACATAGGGCCGGTGGAGGGAACCAGGGGAATTGAAACATCTCAGTACCCTGAGGAAAGGAAAGCAACCGCGACACCCCGAGTAGCGGCGAGCGAAACGGGTAGAGACCAAACCTCGACAGTGCCAAGCCTGGTGGCGTTGCTGTCGTGGGGTAGTGGGATCGAGGAGGTACGGCACCAGACGTACCACAGAGTTACCAAGCTGCTGTGTAGGAGAACGGCTCTGGAAAGGCCGGCCGTAGTGGGTAACAGCCCCGTATCCGAAACGCACGCAGCCTCTGCCTCATCATCCCAAGTAGCGCCGGGACCGTGAAAACCGGCGTGAATCTGCGGGGACCACCCCGTAAGTCTAAGTATTCCTTGGCGACCGATAGTGAACCAGTACCGTGAGGGAAAGGTGAAAAGTACCCCGGGAGGGGAGTGAAATAGTACCTGAAACCGTTGGTTTACAAGCTGTCAGAGCGTCGTCGGCTTCGGCCGGCCGCGATGGCGTGCCTTTTGAAGAATGAGCCTGCGAGTTACGGTGCGTGGCGAGGTTAACCCGTAGAGGGGGAGCCGCAGCGAAAGCAAGTCTGAATAGGGCGTATAGTCGCACACTGTAGACCCGAAGCCAAGTGATCTATCCATGGACAGGCTGAAGCGGAGGTAAGACTCCGTGGAGGGCCGAACCCACGTCGGTTAAAAACGGCGGGGATGAGCTGTGGATAGGGGTGAAAGGCCAATCAAACTTGGCAATAGCTGGTTCTCCTCGAAATGCATCTAGGTGCAGCGTCATGTGTTCAGCATCGGAGGTAGAGCACTGGATGGGTAAGGGGGCCTACAAGCTTACCAACCCCAGCCAAACTCCGAATGCCGATGCTCCAGAGCATGGCAGTGAGACCACGGGGGATGAGCTCCGTTGGTCGAAAGGGAAACAGCCCAGATCATCAGCTAAGGCCCCAAATTCAGGACTAAGTGGAAAACGATGTGGGATTGCACAGACAGCCAGGAGGTTGGCTTAGAAGCAGCCACCCTTGAAAGAGTGCGTAATAGCTCACTGGTCGAGTGATCCTGCGCGGACAATGTAACGGGGCTCAAGTCCTGAGCCGAAGCTATGGGCTTCCACTTCGGTGGGAGCGGTAGAGGAGCGTCGATGGTGCAGCGAAGCCGCGGCGTGAGCGCGCGGTGGAGCGCCATCGAGTGAGAATGCAGGCATGAGTAGCGAGAGAGGGGTGAGAAACCCCTCCGCCGTAAGCCCAAGGGTTCCTGGGGAAGGCTAATCCCCCCAGGGTGAGTCGGGAGCTAAGGCGAGGCCGAAAGGCGTAGTCGATGCACAACTGGTTGATATTCCAGTGACCTCCGTGCCCGCGCCAGGCCCAAGAGTGGCAACGTGGGGGCTGTTCCCTTCCGGGAGCGATCTCACCGAGCTGCTGGCGGGTAGCTGACGGGGGACGCAGGAGGGTAGGTGAGCCGGGGCGATGGTTGTCCCCGGGTAAGCGTGTAGGGGGGCTCCGATGAGAGTTGGGGCCATAACCCTGAGACGTGATGCCGAGCCGCAACAGGCGAAGTCACTGATCCCATGCTGCCAAGAAAAGCCCAGCAGTGAGCTGGCACGGAGCCCGTACCCCAAACCGACACAGGTGGGCGGGTAGAGAATACCAAGGCGATCGGGAGAACTATGGTTAAGGAACTCGGCAAATTACCTCCGTAACTTCGGAAGAAGGAGGACCTTCGAGGGTGACGATCTTCGCGATCCGAGCTCTTGAGGGTGGCACAGACCAGGGGGTAGCGACTGTTTACCAAAAACACAGCAGCGTGCGAAGCCGCAAGGCGCTGTATACGCTGTGACGCCTGCCCAATGCTGGAAGGTCACGGGGAATGGTTAGCCGCAAGGCGAAGCTGTGAACCTAAGCCCCAGTGAATGGCGGCGGTAACTATAACCGTCCTAAGGTAGCGAAATTCCTTGTCAGGTAAGTTCTGACCTGCACGAATGGCGTAACGACTTCCCCACTGTCTCAACCATAGACCCGGCGAAATTGAAGTACGAGTAAAGATGCTCGTTTGCTGCGGAAGGACGGAAAGACCCCGTGGACCTTTACTATAACTTGGTGTTGAGTTTTGACCTGCATTGTGTAGGATAGGTGGGAGACTTGGAAGCATTGGCGCCAGCCAGTGTGGAGTCAACGTTGAAATACCACCCTGTGTATGTCGGAGCTCTAACCTCGGTCCGTGATCCGGATCGGGTACAGCGCCAGGCGGGTAGTTTGACTGGGGCGGTCGCCTCCTAAAATGTAACGGAGGCGCCCAAAGGTTCCCTCAGGCTGGTTGGCAATCAGCCGTCGAGTGCAATGACACAAGGGAGCTTGACTGCGAGACCAACAAGTCAAGCAGGTGCGAAAGCAGGGCATAGTGACCCGGCCATTGCGTGTGGAAGCGTGGTCGCTCAACGGATAAAAGGTACCCCGGGGATAACAGGTTAATCTTCCCCAAGAGTCCATATCGACGGGAAGGTTTGACACCTCGATGTCGGCTCATCGCATCCTGGGGCTGAAGCAGGTCCCAAGGGTTGGGCTGTTCGCCCATTAAAGCGGTACGCGAGCTGGGTTCAGAACGTCGTGAGACAGTTCGGTCCCTATCCTCCGCAGCCGAAGGAGTGTTGAGGAAGGCTGTCCCTAGTACGAGAGGACCGGGACGGACGTAGCTCTGGTGTGTCTGTTGTCCTGCCAAGGGCACGGCAGATTGGCCACCTACGGAAGGGATAACCGCTGAAAGCATCTAAGTGGGAAACCCGTTCCAAGATGAGCACTCCCATGCGGTCAACGCAGTAAGGCCCGTGACAAGACCATCACGTTGATAGGCCGGAGGTGTAAGCACAGCAATGTGTTCAGCCGACCGGTACTAATCGGCCGAGGGCTTGGATTGAACGTTTGTGTTCGTGCTTGCTCTGGAGTCCTCGAGTGCGGCGCACTCGTTGACAACTGATTTCGGTGGCCATAGCGGCAGAGTCACACCCGTTCCCATCCCGAACACGGAAGTTAAGGCTGCCAGCGCCGATGGTACTTGGGGGTAGACCCCCTGGGAGAGTAGGACGCCGCCGGATTTCTCACGTGAGGAGCGCCCCCGGGATTCCGGGAGGCGCTCCTCGGCGTTTTGGAGGCGGATGCACCTCTAGGATCGCCGCCATGGCGCGTCCCCCCGAGCGAAGATCCGACCGGGCGCGCCGTCAGGGCGGTGGCCCCCGGCCGGCCCGGCGAGGGGCGAAGCGCCCGACCCGGGTGCCGACGGCGGCCGAGCGGCGAGCCGCCGAGGTGCGGCGCACGCGAGGGCCCCGCCCACCGCGGGACTTAGATGCCGAACGGCAGGCGATCGAGGGCCGGACCGTCGAGCAGTGGATCGACGAAGGATCCCTGCGCGCCGAAGCCAGCGAGGCGGCCACCCGGGCCGCCGCCGGCACACCCAAGCGCCGGCGGCGCAATCGGCCGGGCCAGGTGGACGCGGAGACGGTGTCCGTCATCCGCGCCGCGGTCCGCGATTCCCGGCATGCGGACAAGCTGATCGAGCGGTTGACCCAGGCCCAGGAGGCGCTGGACCGCGAGCGTTTCGACGATGCCCGGCGCCTGGCGTCGCCGCTGCTCCGCGAGCTGCCCGGCGTGGCGGCGGTCCATGAGGTCGTGGGCCTCGCCGCCTACCGCTCGGGCCGCTGGAAGCAGGCGGTCGCCGAGCTCGAAGCCGCCCAAGACCTGCACCCGACCGTCGAGCTCCTCCCGGTGCTCGCCGACGGGTACCGCGCGCTACGGCGATGGGGAGATGTCGACCGGGTCTGGGCTGACGTGCGGGCGGCGTCGCCGGCCCAGGAGATCCTGGCCGAGGCCCGCATCGTCGCCGCCGGCGCCGATGCGGATCGTGGCGACCTGCAGGCGGCGTTGCGCACGATGGCGAAGGCGAAGCAGACGCCCCGGCACGTGCGCGAACACCACCTGCGGCAGTGGTACGTGTTGGGAGACCTGTACGACCGGGCCGGCGATCCGCTGGAGGCGACGCATTGGTTCGAGCTCGTCGCCCGGCACGACGCCGAGTTCGTCGACGTCGCCGATCGACTGCGCGCCCTCGGCCGCTGACGCCAGCTCCGGTTCAGCCGCTCGTCGGAAGGACGAGGTCGAGCTCGGCGGCGAGCTCGCCAGCCCGGCGTAGCTCTGCCTCCCCGTCCGCAGTCGTTTCGGTGCGCTGCGCGAGCACCCGCCCGAGATCGGCCCGAGCCCGCGCCTCGTAGGCCCGCAGGCCGTGACGCACGCTGTCGGCGACCGCGGACGTGAGCAGGCGCTCGGCGGCCTCGAGGTCGCCGGCGGTGTGGGCCGCGATCCCGGCGTATCGGCTCACCGGACCGACCGAGATCCCGCCCAGACCGCTGACCGCCAGGCGCTCGGCGTAGGGCTCGAGAACCCTGTGCAGGACACCGGCGCGTTCGGGATCGCCGAGATCGGCGGCCGCCTGGGCGAGCGCACAGGCGGCGGGGAGGAAGATCTGGTTGTCGCGAAGCTTGACCGCGCGTGTGTCGACGAACGACGCCAGGATCCGGTGCGCCTCGTCGCGCCGTCCGGCGTCGATGAGTGCGCCGAGGATCGCGACCTTCCACATCCGCAGGCGGGGATGCAACGTCGCCATCCGCTCGCTGTCGCTCAACGTCGACGCCACGTCGCCGCGGTACTGCGCGAGGAGGTACCGGATGCCGCCGTGGACGATCTCGGCGTTGGCCCCGTGCGACTTCCGTCCCAGCGCCAGCGCCTCGTCGTTCAGCCGCTCAGCCCCGGCGGGATCTCCCGTCGCCAGCCGGTGACCGGCCTCGATGAAGAGGGCGTAGGTGAGGTAGAGGGGCTGGTGCAAGGCCGTCGCCCGGGCCCGGAATCGTTCGAGGAGGACCAGGTGCTCCTCGACGCAACCCTGCTCGAGCAGGTCGGACATGGCGAACAGCGCCGCGGTCAGCTCGAGGTGGACGTTGCCGGCGCGACGGGCCTCGTCGACGGCGACGAGGACGTCGTCGGCCCGCTCGTCGAGGTCGTCGAGCCGCCACGACGCCAGCCGGCGGGCGAGCAGCGCCGACGCCACGAGCTCCGGCCGGCCATCGTCCTTGGCGATGTCCAGCGCCTCGGCGGCGAGACGTTCGCGGCGGCGGTGGTCCCAGCTCGCCACGAGGACCGACACGAGCATGCTGCGCAGGCGTACGTGGTGCTGCCGATCGTCGTCGGGCAGGATGCCGATGGCCTCCTCGAGCAGGGCGACGAGGGCCGGATCAGCGGGTTGGCCCATGTCGAACCCGACCGCCGACAGCGACGCCATCCATCCCTCCGCGGCCCGGGCGATGAGCATCGGCTGGGCCGTCGCGCGGGCGAGCGCGGCGGCGTCGACGGCGGCCGACACGGCGATCTCGCGGTCCCCACGGGCGCGGGCGGTGTCGCTGCGCAGGAGCGCGGCCTCGGCCCGCGCCTCGGCGTCCGCCTGATCAGCGACGAGGGCGTCGACCCGCTCGCACCACGCCGTGGCGTCCTCGTAGGCCCCGACGTCCAAGGCGTGACGGCCGGCGGCGAGCGCCGCCGAGATCTGGCGGGCCCGGTCAGTCAACGGTCCCGCTTCGACGAGGTGGTAGGCCAGCGTGGCCGGAGACGAGAGCAGTTCGCTCTCCCGCTCGAGGGCGTCGGCGATCCGGCGGTGGAGGTCGAGCCGGCGGGTGCGCCCGAGACGGGAGAGGACCGCCTGGCCGATCAGGGCGTGCGGCATCGCCAGCCGGCCGGCGCCGTCCTCGATGAGCAGTCCGGCGGCGAGGGCGGTATCGGCGGCGTCGAGGAGGCGGTCCCCGTCGAACCCGCTCGCCGCCTCCAGCACCGGCAGCGTCGCCGCCGGCCCGGCCACCGCGGTGAGGTTGAGGACCTGGGTGACGGTCGGGTCGAGGCCGTCGAGGCGGACACCGACCATCGCCCGGATCGACTCGGGCACCTCGGACGGGATCGTCGCCCCCTCGGTGTGGCGGATGAGCTCGGTCACGAAGAAGGCGTTGCCGTTCGTGGCGGCGCGGAGGTCGGACGCCAGCGCGGCGGCATGGCCGTTGGCCTGGAGCAACGCGCTCACGTCGGCGGTCCCGAGGCCGTTCACCCGGACCCGGGTGAGCAGCTGATCGCGCCCGAGATCGATGGCCAGACGGTCGAGGTCCGGCGTCGGGTTGTCCGACGGGGCGCGGGCCGCGCCGAGAACCAGCACCCGGCCGGAGTGCTCGTGGCGGAGCACGTGCTCGATCAGCTTCAGCGACGGCGGATCGGCCCAGTGGAGGTCGTCGAGCACGACGAGCAGCGGGTAGCTCGCCGACTCCGTGCGGAGCACCTCGGAGACCGCTTCGAACAGCAGGTACCGCTCGACGGCGGGCTGGGGAACGTACCCCCTGGCTTCGGGCACGAGCTGCTCGAGCTCGGGGAGCAGCACGGAGAGGTGCCCGCGCTCGGCCGCGACGCGGCGCCGCGCCTCGGGCGAGACCGTGCGCAGGGCGGTGCGGATCGCCTCGACCATCGGCTCGAACGGCACGATCGCCTCCGCGGTCGCGCGGCCCCACAGCACGACGGCGCCGGCCTCGTGGACCTCGGCGGCGAACCGCCCTGCCAGCCGGGACTTGCCCGCACCGGCCTCGCCGACGAGGAGGGCGAGATGGCTCTGCCGCGACGTCACCACCCGCGCCCAGATCCTCTGGAGCGTGGCGAGCTGACCCTCGCGGCCGACGAACTCTCCGTGGCCCGCTCGCAGGGCCGGCCCGGGCAAGGGGACTGGCGAGGGCTCGGATCCGTCGACCGCCGGCGCGGCCGATCGGGTGGCATCATCGGTGCTCCGCTCCGGCGCGCTGGCCGCCGGGGGGCGGGGAGCGGGGCCGGGGCGGCGAGCTCGGGGTCGTGGTTGAGGATCGCCGTCTGCAGCTCGACCAGCTCGGGCGTCGGGTCGAGGCCCAGCTCCTCGGCCAGCACGTTGCGGGTGCGGGCGTAGGCACGGAGGGCGTCGGCCTGCCGGCCCGACCGGTACAGGGCGATCATCAGCTGCCGGGCGAGCCCTTCGCGCAGCGGATGTTCCTCCGTTGCCCGTTCCAGCTCGCCGGCCGCTTCGGCGTGGCGCCCGATGGCGAGGAGGGCGTCGAAGCGGGCCTCGAGCGCGGTGAGCCGCAGCTCGTCCCAGGCGATCGCCGCCGAGCGGGCCCACTCCTCGTCGGCGACGTCGGCGAGGGCCGGACCGCGCCACTCGTCGAGGGCGGCGTCGAGCCTCGCCAGGGCGACGACCGGGGTGTCGGCCAGGGCCTCGAGACCCTCCGAGACGAGGTCCTCGAACCGGGAGACGTCGAGCTGGTCGCGGCGCACCGCCAGGACGTACCCAGGCCCCTCCCGCCGGAGGAGGCTCGGGTCGCCCAACCCGCGGCGCAGCAGCGAGACGTAGCTCTGCAGGGTGTTGACCGCCGTCGTCGGCGGGTCGCCGGCCCAGACGTCCTCGACGAGCCGGTCGACGGTCACGACCTGTCCGTCGCCGATCGCCAGCCGAGCCAGCACGGCGCGTTGGCGCGGCCCGCCGAGTGATACTGGTTCCCCGTCCCGCTCGGCGCCGATCGGCCCGAGCAGTCGGATGTGAAGTGACCCGACGCCGCGCTCGTCGAGTGTGCCCGCCCTCGTCACGGGCGGCATGTTACTGGTGGATCACCGCCCGGACGCTGCTCGTAGCGGCACGCGAGGGCAGTCATCCCGGCATCGTGCCTGGTCGGGACCGGTAACGTGCCGGCAATGGCCAGCCGTCACTTCCGGGCCGGTGTCGTGACCGTCGTGCGGGGCGCCGACGGACGCGTCCTTGCGTTCGAGCGCACCGACCAGCCCGGTCAGTGGCAGCTTCCCCAGGGTGGGTTGCAGCCTGGGGAGGAGGCAGAGGCAGCGGCGTGGCGTGAACTGGCCGAGGAAACGGGCCTCGGCCCAGCGGAGGTCGAGCTGGTCGGGGAGCACCCGGCGTGGGTGGCGTACGAGTGGCCGCCCGACGTCGTGGCCGGCGGCAACCGGCTCGGTCAGGTGCAGCGGTGGTTCTTCTTCCGGCTGCGCGACGACTCGACGGAGCCGGCCCCCGACGGCCGGGAGTTCCGGGACTGGCGCTGGGCCGACTCGGCGTGGCTGATCGGCCAGGTCGTCCCGTTCCGCCGCCCGGCCTACGAGACCGTCCTACGGTGACCGGAAACCCGTCACTGCGTTCCCCGGCCACGCCGCATACTGCCCGCGCAGTCGATGGCCGCTCGCTCGCTGGCGCTCACTCGCTCGCATGGGGGTGCCGGTGACCGGCGACCTCTTCAACGCGGCGGCGGAAGAGCGGCTGCGGACGCAGGCGCCGCTCGCCGCCCGGTTGCGCCCGCGCACGATCGACGACGTCGTCGGCCAGCCTCACCTGCTCGGCCCGGGACGGCCGCTGCGCCGGCTCGTCGAGCAGGACCGCCTGTCGTCGGTGCTCCTGTGGGGGCCGCCCGGTACCGGCAAGACGACACTCGCCCTCGCCGTCGCGGGCACGACGGAGCGGGCCTTCGAGCAGCTCTCGGCGGTGACCGCGGGCGTCAAGGACGTGCGTGACGTGATCGAGCGGGCGCGGCAGCGGCTCGGCGAGCAGGACCGGGGGTCGATCCTGTTTCTCGACGAGATCCACCGGTTCAACAAGGCCCAGCAGGACGCCCTGCTCCCCGCGGTGGAGAACGGCACCCTCGTGCTCATCGGCGCCACCACGGAGAACCCGTTCTTCGAGGTCAACCCGCCCCTGCGCAGCCGGTCGACGCTGTTCCGGCTCGATCCGCTCGGGCCGGACGACCTGCGCATCCTCGCCGACCGCGGCCTGGCCGCGCTCGGGACGACGGCCGCCGACGACGCCATCGATCTGATCGTGCAGCGCAGCGGCGGCGACGGCCGTCAGGTCCTCACCTCGATCGAGGTCGCCGACGCCCTCGCCCGGCCGGAGCCGATCGCGCTCGTCCACGCCGAGGCCGCGCTCGGGACCAGCGCGGTGCGGTACGGGCGCGACGACCACTACGACGTGATCAGCGCGTTCATCAAGTCGATGCGCGGCTCCGACCCCGACGCCGCGATCTACTGGCTCGCCCGCATGCTCGAGGCGGGAGAGGACGCGCGGTTCATCGCCCGGCGGATGGTGATCTTCGCCAGTGAGGACATCGGGATGGCCGACCCGCAGGCGCTGGTGGTGGCGACGTCCGCCGCGCACGCCCTCGAGTTCGTCGGCCTCCCCGAGGCCCAGCTCAACCTGGCGCAGGCAGTCATCCACCTAGCTACGGCACCGAAGAGCAACCGCAGCGCCCTCGCCATCTGGGGGGCGCGCGCCGACGTCGCGGCGGGGGCGCTCGGCGAGGTGCCGAGCCACCTGCGCGACACCAGCTATCGCGGCGCCAAGAGCCTCGGCCACGGCGTCGGCTACGAGTACCCTCACGACCACGAGCACGACGAGCTTGGCGGCTGGGTGGACCAGGAGTACCTGCCCGAGGCCCTACGTGGGCATCAGTGGTACCGACCCAGCCGGCACGGCCACGAGCAGGAGGTCGGGGAGCGCATGAGCGTCCGCCCGCAGGACGACGACGGCAACGGCAAGGGGGACTGATGAGCTCCGGTGTGCCACGGTGGCAGGCGTGGTGATGCGGCGGCTGGTCTGGTTCGCCGGCGGCGTGGTGGCCGGTGCGGCCGGCAGCGGCTACGCCAAGCGCAAGGTCACAACGACGGCGCAGAAGCTGAGCCCGGCCAACGTGGCCAAGGGGGTCGCCGCCTCGGTCAAGAAGTCGGGGCAGCGGGCGGTGACGGTGGTGAAAGAGGGACGCGACGCGACACGGGCTCGCGAGCGGGAGCTCAAGGCCGAGCGCGAGGGCCGGCTCGTGCGACTCGGGGAGTACCTGCACCCCGACGACGAGCTCCTGGTGGACGGCCGCCCGGTGGAGTCCGGCCGGGTCATCCTGATGCGGCGCCGGGATCCGACGTCCAGACGATGAGCGGACGGCGCGACGGCGACGGGCCGGTCGCCGAGCTCCGCGCCGCCCTGTCCGCCGACCGGGTCCGCGACACGGCCACCGAGCTGTCGCTCTACCGTCACGACGCGTCCCACCTCGAGGGCACCGCGATCGCCGTGTGCTTCCCGGTGTCGACGTCGGAGGTGCAGGCGTGCGTCGAGGTCGCCAACCGCTACTCGGTCCCGTTCGTCGCCCGTGGCTCGGGGACCGGTCTCGCCGGTGGGGCCGTCCCACCCGAGGGGGCGATCGTCGTCTCTACGACGAAGATGAACCGGGTGCTGTCCGTCGACCCGGTGGCGCTGCGGGCGTGGGTCGAGCCCGGCGTGCTCAACCTCGACCTGACCCGCCACGTCGCCCGCCACGGGCTCCACTTCGCGCCCGATCCGAGCAGCCAGCAGACGTGCTCGATCGGCGGCAACGTGGCCAACAACTCCGGCGGCCCGCACTGCCTGGCCGAAGGGGTGACGGCGGCCCATGTCGTCGCCCTCGAGGTCGTGCTCCCCGACGGCGCGGTGGTCGTGCTCGGCGGGGAGGATCCCGAGCCGCCCGGGTACGACCTGCGCGGCGTGTTCGTCGGGAGCGAGGGGATGTTCGGGATCGCCACCAAGGTCTGTGTCCGGCTCACGCCCGACCCGCCCGCGGTGTGCACGATGCTGATGGACTTCGACTCCGTCGAGGCCGGGGCATCGACGGTGAGCGCGGTGATCGCCGCCGGCGTCGTCCCGGCGGCGATGGAGATGATGGACCAGTTGTGCCTCGGGGCGGTGGAGGCCTACGTCCACGCCGGCCTGCCGGTCGACGCGGCGACGGCGCTGCTGGTCGAGATCGTCGGCCTGCCCCATGGCGTCGAACGGGACGCCGAGTTCGTGCGGGGGATCGCCGCCGACCACGGCGTCCGCCACGTGCGGGTCGCCGCCGACGACGCCGAGCGGGCGCTGCTGTGGAAGGGGCGCAAGTCGGCGTTCGGCGCGATCGCCCGGATCAAGCCCAACTACTACCTCCACGACACCGTCGTCCCCCGGCGCGAGCTGCCCGGCGTGCTCACCAAGGTCTACGAGATCGCCGCCCGTCACGAGCTGCTTGTGCTCAACGTGTTCCACGCCGGCGACGGCAACCTCCACCCGCTGCTCGTCTACGACGCCCGCGAGCCGGGCGTGATGAAGCGGGTCGAGGCGGCCGGCGAGGAGATCGTCCGGGTGTCGGTCGAGGCCGGCGGGGTGCTGAGTGGGGAGCACGGGATCGGCCTGGAGAAGCGGGACCTCATGCCGCTGCTGTTCTCGCCCGTCGACCTCGAGGCCCAGGCGACGGCGCGGGCGGCCTTCGACCCGGCCGGCCTCGCCAACCCGGGCAAGGTGCTCCCGAGCCCGGCCCGGTGCGGGGACACGATGACGGTGCCCGAGGGCGCGTGGATCTGAGCGCCTTCGCCGACGAGGTCGGCGACCGCGACCCGGTCACCATCATGGGGTTGGGGACCCACGGCGGACCGGTGCCCGGCGTCCGCGTCGTCGGCGCCCCGGCCGGGATCGACTGGGTCCAGCCGGCGGAGATGACGGTGTGCTGTGGCGCCGGCACGATGGTGGCCGAGCTCGACGACGCCCTGCTCGCCCACGGTCAGTGCGTGGCGATCCCGCCGGCGGGGACGGTCGGAGGCGCGCTCGCCGTCGGCCGCAGCGGCGTTCGGCGGCTCGGGTACGGGCCGGTGCGGGACACGGTCCTCCAGGCCCGCTACGTGTCGGCCGCCGGCGAGGTGGTGAAGGCGGGCGGCCCGACGGTCAAGAACGTCAGCGGGTTCGACCTGTGCCGGCTGCTGGTCGGGTCCCGGGGCACGCTCGGGTTCCTGGGTGAGGTGATCCTGCGGACCCGCCCGCGCGCCCGGTACGAGCAGTGGTTCAGCGGTCCGGTCGATCCCGAGGTGGCACTGGCCCAGCTGTACCGGCCGGTGGCGGTGTTGTGGGACGGCACCACGACGTGGGTGCTCCTGGAGGGCGACGAGCGGGACGTCGGGGCGCAGGTGGGCCCGCTCGACCTGCGGGTCGCGGACGGCGCTCCACCCCTGCCCACCGGCGGGCGCTGGTCGATCCCGCCCGGTGCGTTCCGCGAGCTGACCGGGGAGTTCGTCGTCGAAGTCGGCGTCGGAGTTGTCCACCACACCGAGCCGTCACCACCGCGGCCCGTCGATCCCGAAGTCGCCGCGCTGCACGAGCGCCTGAAGGCCGGATTCGACCCGTTGGGACGGCTCAATCCCGGCATCGACGTGCTGACCGCGTGATGGGCGCGGCCCGGCCGTTCGTCGACCGGCCTCCCGGATCCGTCGCCGACGCCGCCGCGGTGGCGACGCGAGCAGCCGCCCACTGGGGTCTGCCCGAGCCGGAATTCGTCCGCGTGTTCATGAACGCGATCTTCTCCGCCGGCGACGTGATCCTGAGGGTGAGCCGGCCGACGGCGCCGGCGGAGGCGGCGATCGAGCTGGCCCGACTGCTCGGGTCGGTCGGGGTTCGGGTCCCTGCGCCGGCACGCGAGGACGCCGTCCAGGACGGTGACCTCTCCGTGACGGCGTGGGAGCGACTTGTGCCGGTCGCCGTCGAGCCCGACTGGCGGGCGGTCGGCGAGATGGTCGCCCGGGTGCACGCCCTCGCCCCGGATGAGCTCCCGCCCGCCTACCCCTTCCCCAACGGCGAGGACTACCCGTGGTGGCAGTTCGCCGACCTGCTCGCCGACGTCAGTGCGATGCTCGACCCACCCGCCCGGCGGGGCATCGAGCGTGCGCTGGAGCGGTACGGCGGGTGGGCCGAGGGGGTGTCCCGAGTGGTCTGCCACGGGGACGTCCACCCGGGCAACGTCGTCGCCACGGCGGCGGGGACGGTCCTGCTCGACTGGGACCTCCTCTGCTTCGCCCCGGCCGCGTGGGACCACGCCGCGCTGCTGACGTGGGCGTCCCGATGGGGCGGTCCGCCCCGCTGGTACGCCGAGTTCGCCGCCGGCTACGGGGTGTCGCTGCGCGACGACCCGGTCGCCGTCGCGCTGGCGGAGCTGAGGCTGGTCGCGGCCACGCTGATGCGGCTGCGGGCCGGGCGGGCGGACCCGGCGGCGATGCCCGAGGCCGCGCGCCGCCTGGCGTACTGGCGCGGCGACCCCGACGCGCCGCAGTGGACGGCGGTGTGAGCGAGCGAAGCGAGCGAACCAGCATTGCGGCGCGAAGCGCTCATTGGTGCACCGCCCGCCCGCCGACTTCGAGTCGGACAAGAGCATGGTGCACCAATGAGCGAGCAGACTGTGGACATCTGGCGCTTCTTGCATCTACTTGTGCCCCTGGAGGGGCACAGGTAGATGCAAGAACGGGCATGAGGTACGAAGGAGTCGGATGCCGGAGCTGAAGACCGAGGCCGAGCTGGCCGTGATGCGCGAGGCCGGGCAGATCGTGGCCGCCGCGCTCGACGCCGTGCGCCGCCGGGCCACCGTCGGCGTGACCCTGCGCGAGCTCGACGAGGTCGCCGCCACCGTGATCGCCGCCCGCGGGGCCCAGCCGCTGTTCCTCAACTACCACCCGCGTTGGGCGCCGACGCCGTTCCCGGGAGTGATCTGCGCCAGCCTCAACGACGTGGTCGTCCACGGCATCCCGTCCGAGCAGCGACTCGCCGACGGCGATCTCGTGAGCATCGACTGCGGCGCTCGCTTCGACGGCTGGTGCGGTGACAGCGCGATCAGCTTCGTCGTCGGCGAGCCCGCCCCTCGCGACCTCGAGCTCATCGAGACCACCGAGCGGGCGCTCGAAGCCGGCATCGCTGCCGTACGCCCCGGCAACACGATGGGTGACGTCGGCGCCGCGATCGGCGCGGTAGCCCGCGACGCGGGATACGGGCTGCTCGCCGACCACGGCGGCCACGGCATCGGCCGGCGGATGCACGAGGACCCGTCGGTGCCCAACGAGGGACGGGCGGGCCGCGGGATGAAGCTCGAGCCGGGGCTCGTTCTCGCCCTCGAGCCGATGCTCGTCGCCGGCGGCCACGACGAGTACCGCATCGACGAGGACGGGTGGGCGGTGCTGACGCGGGACGGCAGCCGGGCCGCCCACGCCGAGCACACCGTCGCCGTGACCGCCACCGGGCCGAGGGTCCTGACCGCCCGCTAATGGGAGTCGACGGCGTGATCGACCTCGGTCTCGACGACGAGGAGCTGACCACGTGCGTCGCCTGTGGGCTGTGTCTGCCTCACTGCCCGACGTTCCGCGTGACAGGGGAGGAGGGTCTGTCGCCCCGTGGCCGCATCGACGCGATGCGGAACGTGCAGTGGCGGGGCGCGGCGGTCGACGACACGTTCGTGCGCTTCGTCGAGACCTGCGTGCAGTGCCGGGGGTGTGAGCCTGCGTGCCCGAGCGGCGTCCCATTCGGGCGACTGATGGAGGGCACCCGCACCGCGCTGGCCGCGGAGCGGCGGACCGCGCCGCGGTGGCTGCGCGGTGGGCTCGGCACCCTCCGGCGCCATCGCCTGCTGCTCGCCGGTTCGACGCTCCTGGCGGTCGCCCAGCGCCTGCGGCTGGTGCCGAAGCGCGCGGCGCTCGCCCCGCTGCCCGTGCGCAGGGGGCCGGCGGTGACGTCGACGGGGGCCGATCTGTGGCTCTATATCGGCTGCGTGATGGACGCGTGGATGCGCCCGACGCACCGGGCCACCGCCGCCTTGATCACCCGGATGGGGTTCACGTTCGCCGTCCCGGGCCGGGACGGCGCGTGCTGTGGCGCGCTCCACACCCACGCCGGCCTGACGCCGCAGGCGCAGCGCCTGGCCGAGCGGGTGATCCGCTCGATGCCCGGCGACGCTCCGGTACTCGTCAACTCGGCCGGCTGCGGAGCGGCGATGAAGGACTACGGGCACCTCGTCGGCACGGCGGAGGCCCACGCCTTCGCCGCTCGCGTCCGCGACGTGCACGAATGGCTCGCCGAGCACCTCGACCGGCTGCCACCACCACCCACCGGCGAGCGCTTCGGACCGGTGATCGTCCAGGATCCCTGCCACCTGCGCCACGTCCAGCGGGCGCACGGGGCGGTGCGCGCCGTCGTGAGCCACGTCGCCGACGTCGTCGAGCTCGACGACGAGGGCCTGTGCTGCGGCGCGGGCGGCGCCTACGCCACGCTGCAGCCCGGCCTTGCCGGCGACATCCGTGACCGGAAGGTCGCCGCCGTCGAGCGGGCCGCCGAAGGGTCCGGCGCCAAGGTCGTCGTCAGCGCCAACCCGGGCTGCATGCTCCACCTCGCGGCCGCCGGCCTTGACGTGCGCCACCCCGTCGACGTTGTGGCCGAGGTGCTGCTCCGATGACGCGGTACGCGGAGCTGGCCGAGCGGCTAGAGGCGATCGGGGCCGAGCTCGACGAGCTGTCGTTCGACCTGCTCCAGCAGGCGGTCGCCGACGGCGCCACTCAGCGGCCGGTCGCCGACAAGACGCTCACCCAGGCCCGGCGAGCGGTCGAGAAGGCGGCGGGGCTGCTTCGTCAGCTGGAGGGCTGATCCAGCGCGGGGTTGACGGACCGGATGGGGCTCGGCACGCCCTCCGGTGCGCTCGGAACCTCGGATGAGTCTTCGGGGACGAACGAGTTGACGAGGTCGATCAGGGCGCGCAGGTCGCCGTAGTGGTGCTTGGCGAAGGCGAAGCGGATGCGGGGGAGCTCGACGTGGTCGTTGTTGCGCCGCTCGATGTCGAGCGCGGCCGTCCGCTCGATCGAGCCGCGGGCGACGAGGTGCCGGAAGCGGTCGTTGAGCTCGGCGAGCTGCTCGTCGGTCGGCTCGTGCTGCAGGCGCAGGATGAGGAAGTCGCCGACGTAGCGGATCGAGTGGTAGTTGGCGTAGAAGCGGTCGATCTCGCGCACCGCCGCATCGGCGGAGTCGGTGACGAGGTACAGGCTGCGGTCGGCCGGGGCGACCAGCCCTCGCTCGACGAGCTGGCGGCGGATCATCTCGTCGATCGCCTCCCAGTACGGGTCGCTTGGGATGTCCAGGAACACGATCGGGACCGGGAGCCCTTTACCGGTCTGGGTGAGGGTGAGCAGCTCGAACGTCTCGTCGAGGGTCCCGAACCCGCCGGGGAGGCAGACGAACGCCCGACTCTCCTTCACCAGCATCAGCTTGCGGGTGAAGAAGTACTTCATGCTGACGTACTTCTCGTCCCCGGCGATCACCGGGTTGGCGCCCTGCTCGAACGGGAGCCGGATCGAGACGCCGATGCTGCGCTCCCGCCCCGCCCCCTCCATCGCCGCCTGCATGATTCCCGGCCCGGCGCCCGTGACGACCATCCACCCCCGCTCGGCCAGCATCGACGCGATCTGCGCCGCCCGCTCGTACATCGGGTCGTGGGCCTTGGTCCTGGCCGAACCGAACACCGTGACCTTCGGGATGTCGCGGTACGGCGCGAACACGGCGAAGGCCTCGCGCATCTCGGTCATCGCCGCGGCGGCGATCTTGAGGTCGAGCGGGTCGGGGCGATCGGTGATCAGCCCGAGCGCGGACGCCAGCAGCTCCGCGGCGATGCGCTGATCGACCCCCGCGTTGAGCTCCTCGACCAGTCGCCGCGCCAGCGCCTGGAGATCGCCCGACGTGTCCATTCCTCGGAGTCCTGATCGCGCTCAGCGCGACGGAGGAGGCTCAGAACCGCTCAGCTCGGCGGCCTTCGCCTGGAGGGCGTCCAGGAGCTCGGAGAAGCTCTTCTCGAAGTTGGTCACGCCCTCGCGCTCGAGGGTGTCGGAGACGTCCGCCAGATCGACGCCGATCTCGCCGAGCTGCCGCCAGGTCGCCTCGGCCTCTTCGACGTCGGCGTCCACCCGCCGCGTCAGCGTGCCGTGGTCGGCGAACGCCTCGATGGTCGCGTCGGGGAGCGTGTTCGACGGTGTCCGGCCCGATCAGCTCGTCGACGTACAGCGTGTCCGGGTAGGCCGGGTTCTTCGTCGACGTGCTCGCCCACAGCGGGCGCTGCACCCTCGCCCCGCGGGCGGCGAGCGCCTCCCACCGCGGGCCACTGAACGTCTCGACGAATTGCCGGTAGGCGAGCTTCGCCTGGGCCACCGCCGCCTTGCCCCGCAGCGCGAGCGCCTCGGGCGTCCCGATCGCATCGAGTCGGCGGTCGACCTCGGTGTCGACGCGGGAGACGAAGAAGCTGGCGACGCTCGCGACCTTGGAGAGGTCGGACGCGTCCAGGCCGGCGTAGGCCTCGAGCCCGTCCAGATAGGCGTTCATCACGTCCTGGTGGCGCTCGAGGCTGAAGATCAGGGTGATGTTGATGTTCCGGCCCTCGCCGATCATCTGGCGGATCGGCGCGATCCCCTCTGCCGTCGCCGGGATCTTCACCATCAGGTTGCGGCGGGCGATGCGCTCATGGAGCTCGCGTGCGGCGGCTTCGGTGCCGGCGGCGTCGTGGGCCAGCCCGGGATCGACTTCGACGCTGACGAACCCGTCGCCTCCATCACTCTGCTCGTACAGCGGATCGAAGACCTCGCAGGCGCCATTGATGTCGGCCAGCACGAGCGTCCAGTAGTCGTCGAGCACGGGGCCGCCGTCAGTGGCGATGCCGCTGAACTGCTCGTCGTAGTCGGCCGACCCGGAGATCGCCTTCTGGAAGATCGTCGGGTTCGACGTCAGCCCCCGGATCCCACGGTCCCGTAACTCGGCGAGCTGGCCGGAGGTGAGGAAGCCGCGGGTCAGGTTGTCGAGCCAGGGGCTCTGGCCGAACTCCTCGTACAGTCGGATGAGTCGTTCCATGACCGCCTCCTTTCATGCTGCGGCCGGCGAAGCGGCTGGAGCCGCCGCCGTGCCGAACCGGGCCTTCACCTCAGAACTACGCGACCAACTCCTTTGCGCCTATCAGGCTACGAGCTGATCAGGGCGCGGGCGCGTCGAACCACGTGGTCGACGTTGATTCCCAGCTCGTTGAGCACCACGTCGCCCGGCGCGCTGGCCCCGAAGCGGTCGATGCCGATCGAGTCGTCGGCGAAGCGCTCCCACCCGAACGTGGTCGCCGCCTCGACCGAGAGGACCGGCACGCCGTCGGGCAGGAGCGAGCGCCGGTACGAGTCCTCCTGCAGGGCCAGGCGGTCCCAACTGGGCAGGCTGACCACCCGCGCCGCGATCCCGTCGGCGTCGAGCTGCCCGGCCGCTTCGACGGCGAGCGACACCTCACTGCCGGTGGCGACGATGACGAGCGCGGGGGACTCGTGGTCGCGGACGATGCCCGCTCCCCGCTCGACCGCCGAGCCGTCGGTGCAGACGGTCACGCCCTGGCGGGTGAGCACGATCGCCGTCGGGCCGTCGTGGTCGACAGCCGCGCGCCAGGCGGCCACCGTCTCGTTGGCGTCCGCCGGGCGGATCACCTGCAGCCCGGGGACCGCTCGCAGCGTCGCGAGGTGCTCGACGGGCTGGTGGGTCGGACCGTCCTCACCGACCCCGACCGAGTCGTGGCTGAACACGAACACCGCTTTGGCGCGCGAGAGCGATGCCAGGCGCACCGGCTCGCGCATGTAGTCGAGGAACACGAAGAACGTGCCGCCGACGGGCAGGATCCCGCCGTGGCGGGCCATGCCGACGAGCGAGGCACCCATCGCGTGCTCGCGGACGCCAAAGTAGACCTGGCGCCCGCCGGGGGTGTCGGCGCTCTGCGCCACCGCTTCGGGGATCTTGGTGCCGGTGTTCCCGGTGAGGTCGGCGGCGCCGGACACGAGGCCGGGGAAGTTCGGCGCGCACGCGCCGAGCACCTTGCTCATGGCCTGACGCGTGGCGATCTTCTCGCCCTGCTCGAAGGCCGGTAGCGACTGCTCCCATCCCTTGGTCCCGGTTCCGGCCCAGGCGGCGTCCCACGCCGCCCGCTCATCGGAGTCGAGCGCCTCGAGGGCCTCCTCCCAGCGCACGCGGTCCTCGACGCACCGCTCGGCTGCGGCGGTTCGATAGGCCTCAACGACGTCGGGAGGCGACCAGAACGGCTCGTCGGGGATGCCCATCACGGCCTTGGTCCGCGACACGTCCTCGGCGGTGAACGGGTTTCCGTGGGCGAGGTGATCGTCGGTGTGGTCCGGTGACGGGTAGCCGACGTGCGAGCGCAGCACGAGGAGGGTCGGTCGGTCCTCGGCGGCGCGGGCGTTGACCAACGCCGCCTCGAGCGTGTCGAGCTCGTCGGCGACCTCGCCCAGGTACTCGACGTTCCAGCCGTAGGCGGTGAAGCGCTCGCCGACGTCGTCGGTGTTCGTGAGTGTGGTCGGCCCGTCGATCGTGATGTGGTTGTCGTCGAACACACAGATCAGCCGGCCGAGGCCGAGGAACCCGGCGAGCGACGCCGCCTCGTGGCTGATGCCCTCCATGAGACAGCCGTCGCCGGCGAAGACGTACGTGTGATGGTCGACGAGCTGGGGTCCGAAGCGCTCGCGCAGCACCCGCTCGGCAAGAGCCATGCCGACGGCGTTGCCGAACCCCTGGCCGAGGGGGCCGGTGGTGACCTCGATCCCGACGGTGTGGCCGGCCTCGGGATGCCCGGGCGTGCGGGAGCCGAAGCTGCGGAAGGCTTTGATGTCGTCGATCTCGAGGCCGTAGCCGCACAGGTACAGCATCGAGTACTGGAGGATCGACGCGTGTCCGTTGGACAGCATGAAGCGGTCGCGATCGGGCCACGACGGGTGGGCCGGGTCGTGCTTGAGCACCCGGCTGAAGAGGACGTGGGCGAGCGGGGCGAGCGCCATCGCGGTGCCCTGGTGGCCACTCTTGGCGTAGAGGGGAGCGTCCATCGCGAAGCCGCGGATCAGCGAGATCGCCTGGGCTTCGACGTCGGGGGAGAGCGATGCAGGCATCGTCGTCGACCCTACCCAATGCCGGCGTGGCCGATGCCTGGGACGGTAATTGCGTTCCCCGGCCACGCGGGCCGTTTGTGGCCGCTCGCTCGCTGACGCTCGCTCGCTCGCATTGACGCGAGGGCATCCTCACCCCGGAGGGAGGAGTGTGAACGGCACGACCAGCCACGGCCCGCGGTCGACCCGGCAGTGGGCGAACACCTGGTGGTACTCCGTGAACTCCAGCTCGCCGCGAACCAGCCGGTAGGTGAACTTGCCGGGCTCGACCGAGAACGGGCTGACGTTGCGGGCGAGCTGGTCGTCGTCCGGCGACGACGCTTCCGGATCGGCGGTGCGGCGGAACACGACCTCGAACACGCCCTGGCCGGATTCGCCCGCCGGACAGAAGATCAGCGCGACGAGATGCGGGGCGATGGTCACCGGCACCGGCGACGGAGCGGCCATGGAGAACATCGCGCCCGTGAGGTCGATGCGGGTCGACGGCCCGGGCGCCTGGCGCATCTCGAAGTTCTCGACGAACAGGGCCGACACGATGTGCACCGTCACATCATGGGGGCTGCGCCCCCAAACCCCATCGCCGGACTGCGCAGGCGGCGTGTAGCTGGCGCTCGCTCGTCCGGCATGCGCTCGCTTCGCTCGCTCATGGTCGGCAGGGTAGTGAACGCACTCCCGGCGACAGCGTTGGCGGGCGGCGTTTGGACCGGCTATGCCATGGGGTAACCCGTACCGAACCTTCGCGGAAGGAAAGACGATGGCCATCACGCTGCCCGAGCTCCCGTACGCCACGACCGCTCTCGAGCCCCACTTGTCGGCCGAGACCTTCGAATACCACTACGGCAAACACCACAAGGCCTACGTCGACACGCTGAACCAGCTCATCGCCGGCACCGACGACGAGGATGCCAGCCTCGAGGACATCATCCTCAAGGCCGACGGCAAGCTGTTCAACCAGGCCGCCCAGGTGTGGAACCACACGCTGTACTGGAACTCGATGGCGCCTGGCGGTGGCGGAGCGCCGTCGGGCGCGGCGGGCGATGCGATCAACGAGCAGTTCGGCGGGTACGACGCGTTCCGCGAGCAGTTCAAGACTGCGGCAACGGGCCAGTTCGGGTCGGGGTGGACGTGGCTCACCTACGACGGCGGCCAGCTCGCCGTGTCGGCCACGGCGAACGCCGATCTGCCGATGAAACACGGTCAGACCGCGGTGCTCACGTGCGACGTGTGGGAGCACGCCTACTACATCGACTACCGCAACGCCCGACCGAACTACGTCGACGCCTTCCTCGACAATCTCGTCAACTGGAAGCTGCTGGAGGACGTGCTCTAGGCCGCCTGCCTACGCGGCCTTGGCCGCGGGCGATCGCCCGCGCGCGAACTTCACGTCGGTGAACCGCACCTTGGCGAGGCGCGTCCACGTGAGGACCTTGATCACGTACCAGCCCCAGTCGATCTCGAACCAGCGGTGGGCGAGCTTGGCCGACGTCGGGGCGGCGTGGTGGTTGTTGTGCAGCCCTTCGCCGGCGGTGATGAAGGCGAGCCACTGGATGTTGCCGGCGGTGTTGTTGTAGGGCTTGCGTCCGAAGTGATGGGCGACCGCGTTCACCGCCGCCGATCCGCCGAGGTAGAAGTTCACGTGGACGAAGGCGGCGAGCAGCCCGACCTTCCACCCGAACAACGCCGTGAGCAGCCCGACGCCGATGGCCAGCCCGAACAGGGCGTGGTCATAGAAGAGCCGATCGATGCGCGTCGGCGGGAGATCCTTGGCGTAGCGGGCGATCGTCTCGGGGTTCTGCGCCTCGCGGCGGTACATCGCCACGTTGTACATCTGCACCTTCACCCAGCCGTTGAGCACGGGCGAGTGCGGGTCGCCCGGGACGTCTGTGTAGGCGTGGTGCTTGCGGTGGACAGCGACCCACTGGCGGGGCCGGATGCCGGTCGTGACCCACGTGACGAACCGGAAGAACTCCAACGCCGGCCGCCGCAGGGTGAGCGCGCGGTGGGCGAGACCGCGATGGAGGAAGATCGTCGTGGCGGCGTTGGCGAGGAGCGTGACGGCGAGGCCGATCACGAGGGCCAGCAGGAGGATTCGCACCATCTGACCCACCCTAGCAGGACTACCTACTGGTCGGTAGGGCCACGGAGGAGTAGCTTGTGGTCGTGGCCGACCCCCCCACTGAGGTGCACGCGGCCCACGACGCGCCCCCGCGTCCGACGCGGACGACACGGGAATCGATCCTCGACGAGGCGGTCGTGTGCTTCGCCAACACCGGGTACGAGGGGACGTCGCTCAACGACATCGCCGCCGGCGTGGGAATCCGCCGGCCGAGCCTGCTCCACCACTTCCCGTCCAAGGAGGCGTTGTACGGGGAGGTCTTCGAGCGCCTGCTGTCGGACTGGTTCGCCCGGCTCGACGACGCGATGGCGTCCGAGGAGCACGGCTGGGCCAAGGTCGAGCTGGTGCTGCGGGCCGGGTTCGCCTACTTCGTCGACAACCCGGCCTACGTGCGCCTGGCCCGGCGCGAGGCGATCGACAGCGGTGTCCACCTGGGAATCGACCTCGCCGCGGTCCTGCGGCCGATGTTCGATCTCGCCGCCGAGTACTTCCGGCGGGAGATGGCGGCGGGCACGTTCCGCCCCCACGATCCCGAGCAGCTGTTGATCACCGGCTACGGGGCCCTGCTCAGCTACTTCTCCGACGTCCCCTTCCTCGGCGGGCTGCTCGACATCGACCCGCTCGACCCGCGGGCGCTCGAGCAGCGCCTCGAGCACGTGCTGGCGTTCTTCCACGCCGCCCTCGTGCCGTAGCGGCGTCAGTCGCCAGCGGACCGCTGCCACCCATCTGCCACGGGACTGATACCGACCTGACACCCCCTGGCGCGATAACGGCGGTGCATTCATGTGACTGGTCGTGGCGGACAAGTCGGCTCACGATCGCGGAATGCCACCTAGCGGGCAAGGAAAGGAAGGCAGATCATGAGACTACGCGCACTGTTGGCGGGGGCCGTCGTCGCGGCGGTGGCCGTTCCCGCGGCGTCGTCGTCCCTGGGGGGTCCCGCTGCCGCGTCGCCGGACAACAGCGGCACGGTGCGGGACTGGAACCGCTACGCCCTGGAGGCGTTGGTGAACCCGGCGACCGCACCAACTCCCGGCGCTGGCCAGACGCCCCCGGTGTCGGCCCAGCACATGGCGATGGTCCAGGGGGCGGTGTACGACGCCGTCAACTCGATCGACGGCGGCCACCAGCCCTATCTCCGTGGACTGCCCGCGGCGTCACCGTCGGCCTCGCTGGACGCCGCCGCGGCCACCGCCGCCCACCACGTCCTGGTCGGGCTCGGACGGGGTCCGGTGCCGGCACTCCCGCAGGGTGTGCGCGACCGGCTCGACGACTTGTACGCCGACGAGCTGCTCGGCATCCCCGACGGGCCGGCCGAAACCGCCGGGATCGCGGCGGGTACAGCCGCGGCGACGGCGATGCTCGAGGACCGGGACGGTGACGGCCGCTACGTGCCGTTCTCGTTCATCGTCGGCGACGACCCGGGCGAGTGGCGCCCGACCGGGGGCGTCAACGACCCCTTCGCGTGGATCGCGAGGGTCGAGCCGTTCGTGTTGCGGAGCCGGTTCCAGTTCGAGTCGAAGGGGCCACGGAACCTCGCCAGCGCGGCGTATGCCAAGGAATACAACGAGGTCAAGCGGCTCGGCGCGGTGGACAGTGTGCGCAGTCCGCGGCAGGAGGCGATCGCCCAGTTCTACACCGTCACCCCGGTCGAGCTCTTCAACCGCACGTTCCGGACCGTCTCCGCGCAGCGCGACCTCAGCCTCGTCGAGGACGCCCGACTGTTCGCGATGGTGAACCTGGCGACCGCTGACACCCTGATCAACTGCTGGAGCGACAAGGATCGGTTCAGCTTCTGGCGTCCGATCACCGCGATCCAACTGGGGAACAACGACGGCAACCGGAAGACCGTCGGCGATCCCGGATGGACCCCCCTCCTGGCCACACCGCCGTACCCGGATCACACCTCCGGCTACAACTGCGTGTCCGGCGCGATGATGTACGGGGCCAAGGCGTTCTTCGGCCGGGACAAGGTGCGGTTCGACGTCGTCCGAGTCGTGCCGGGTGTCCCGGACGTGACGCGTACGTACAAGCGCTTCACGGACGTCGTCGACGACACCATCGAGGCCCGGGTGCTCCAGGGCCTCCACTTCCGTTCCGCCGACACGCAAGGCGCGAAAATGGGCAAGGACGTCGCCGGCTGGCTGAACAAGCACTTCCTCCGACCGGTGAACTGACCGTCGCCGGATCAGGACCGACGGCTGTCGGTCCAGGCGGCGAAGAGCGCCACGCTCCCGTGCACTTCGAGAGCGTGGCGCTCGAACCGCGTGGCCAGCGCGCGCTCGAGCCCGTCGAGATCGTCGTGCCGGTTGGAGAAGATCCCCTTGTGGTTGTAGAGCCCGATCAGCCGGCGGGCGAGGCGGGTATGGAGCACCCCTCCGTTGAGGATCGTGGTGCCGAACACCACCCCGCCGGGTGCGAGGAGCGGGCTGACGTGGTCGAAGACGATCGCCTTGGCGTCGATGTCGCCGGGCAGGCAGTGCAGCACGTAGCCGAGCCCCACCGAGTTGAACGACGCCGGCTCGAGCGCGATCGGCTTGAGGGCGTCGCCGGCGTGGAGCATCGGCCGGTAGCGGCGCAGGCGCCGGGCGGCGTAATGGAGGACCTCGGGGTTCGGGTCCAGAAGCGTGATGCTGGGCGCACCCTCGCCTGGAAACGGGACGCGATCCAGGTAGTACCCCGTGCCCGGTCCGACGTCGAGGTGGGCGGTGGTGAGGTGCCGGCGGTAGTGCCCGAGGATCCGGCGCGCCGGGCAGCGCCACACGACGGCGTTGGAGAACCTGACGACGAGGGTGTCGTAGAGGCGCAGCGCCCGGCGGGTGTATATGGCCTGGCCGCGGTAGGCGGGGTCCGAGCGGTCGAGTGAGAACCCCTCGATCCCGCCAGGGACCCGATCGGTATCTTGCACTTCACTCATGGCGCAAGTGTTCGGTGGGGCGCTCAAGGCCGGCTCAAGCCAGGCCGGACGCGGCGCGCCGGGACTGATCCGGGTGCGGCTCCTCGGCCCGGTCGACGTCGCCGTCGACGAGGACGTCGTCTCCGTGCCGGGACGACTGGCGCGGACGCTGCTCGCCGCCCTCGCCGTGCGGGCCGGGCAGGTGGTTCCGACCGACGTGCTGATCGAGGCGATGTGGGGCGATGCCCCGCCCCGTACCGCGGCGCACGCCCTCCAGGTGCACGCGTCCGCGCTCCGCCGCATCCTGCCGGACGGCGTGGCGATCGCCGGCCGCCCCGGTGGCTACGTGTTGCAGCTCGGCCGGGCTCAGCTCGACACGGACGAGTTCGAAGCGCTGTCCGGACGCGGGCGGGCCGAGCTGGGGAGCGGCCGGATCGACGCGGCGAGAGAGCTGCTCCGGGCGGCGCTGGCGCGGTGGCGCGGACCGGTGTTCGCCGACGTCCCGTGGGAGCGGTTCGCCGACGGCGACGCCCAGCGGTGGGAGGAGCTCCGGCACACAGCACGGGAGGATCTCGTCGACGCCGAGCTCGCCGCTGGCCGGCACCACGAGGTGGTCGCCGAGCTCGAGGCGCTCGTCGACGAGCAGCCGTACCGGGAGCGCCGGTGGGGTCAGCTGATGATCGCGCTGTACAGATCCGGCCGGCAGGCCGAAGCGCTCCAGCGGTACCGGGAGGTCCGCACGCTGCTCGCCGAGGCCCTCGGTGTCGACCCGTCGCCGCCGCTGCGCCGGCTCGAGCGCCAGATCCTCGATCAGGACGGCGCGCTGAGCGCCCCGGGTTCCGACGACCAGCCGGTCACCCGCTTCGCTCGAGGACCGGCTGGTCGGCTCGCCTACCAGGTGCTCGGGTCGGGTCCCGTGAATCTCGTCTTCATCCCCGGGTTCGGCGGCAACGTCGAGATCCGGTGGGAGCAGCCGAACCTGGCGCGCCTGTATCGCCGGCTGGCCCGCTCGACCCGATTGGTGCTGCTTGACAAGCGAGGGACCGGCCTCTCGGACCGTGATAGCGGGATCCCGGCGGTGGAGGACCAGGTAGATGACGTCCTGGCGGTGATGGACGCCGCTGGCGTGGAGCGCGCCGCGCTGTTCGGTGTGATGGACGGCGGCACGATCGCCCTGCTCGCTGCCGCCCGGCACCCCGCGCGGGTCGAGGCTGTGATCACGTACGCCTGCTTCAGCGCGTACGCCCTGCTCGGTGAGCGCGCGTCGACGTTGTTCGCGGCCGTTCGTGCGGAGGCCGAAACCGGGCTGCGCTTCGACGACGTCATGGCCACGCTCGCGCCGAGCCGGTCCGCCGACGCGTCGTTCGCGGCCTGGATGGGTCGGTACATGCGGATGTCCGCCGGTGCTGGCGGTGCCGTCGCGCTCCTCGACCGCTTCGAGCAGATCGACATCCGGCCCGTGCTGCCGAACGTCGCCGCGCCCGTGCTCGCCCTGCACCGCGACGGCGATCGGATGATCCCGTCGAGCAACGCCGCCTACATCGCCGACCACGTGCAGGACGGGCGCGGCGTGACGCTGCCCGGGAGCGACTCGGTCATCTGGGCGGGAGATGTCGACGCAATTGCCGCCGAGGTCGAGGCCTTCCTGGGATAATCCCGGCTGTCGACGACGTCCTGCCCTCCTCCCGGGCCTTCCTGCCGTCCGAGCACGGGTTCGCGTTCCGCAACTCCTGGCCCGCGGTCCCGGTGACGACGATCCGCGTCGGACCGGCCCGGGTGCCGATCGGCAGCGCGGCCAACGGCATGTGCGGCGGGATGGTCTTCGCAGCACTCGATTACTTCACTGCCGGGCGAACGGTTCCGTCCGTGGAGCGCCCGGCGAAGGGCTCGGTGCTCTACGACTTCATCGCCCGCCGGCTGGTCGATTCGTTCGACCTCCCGGGGGGTCCGCTGAAGTACCTCGACTACATGGATCCGAGTCGCCGGGATCGGGACAACTGGTGGAGCTGGCTGACCCGCCGCCGGGGGCGAGATTGGCTGATGCTGCAACGGGAGTGGCCGCGGCTGCGGGAACGGCTGGACCGGGGACCGTGCCCCCTGGCGTGGGTGCACACCCGTTCCGTCGATCCGCTCGACCTGGGGGAGAACCACGTCGTGCTGGCGCACCGCTACACGATCGATGGCGCCGTGGCCACCGTGTACGTGTACAACCCCAATGTCGTCGGCTCCTCCGCCGACGCCCAGGCGTTCTCGTTCCGGATCGACTCCACGCGGGCCCTCGACCGGGTGACCCGGAGTCACGGCGGCAAGCAGATCCTGTGCTTCTTCCCGTTGGCGTACACCCCGGCGGTGCCACCAACCCTCAGCGCTTGACGATCAGCGTGATCCCGTCCTCGACGGGCAGGATGTAGCTGTCGACCCGTGGATCGCCGGCGACCAGGTCGTTGAAGCGCTTGATCGCCTCGGTGTTGGCGTCGCCCGGCTCGTCGTCGAGAACCCGGCCCGACCACAGCGTGTTGTCGACGGCGATGAGGCCGCCGGCGCGGAGCCGCGGGAGGATCGCCTCGAAGTAGTCCGCGTAGGCCGGCTTGTCGGCGTCGATGAAGGCGAAGTCGACGACCAGGTCGGCCGGCAGGGCCAGGAGGGTGTCGAGCGCTGGGCCGATGCGGAGCTCGATGCGGTCGTCGACGCCGGCGGCGGTCCAGGCCTCCCGCGCCACAGCGGTGTACTCCTCGCTGACGTCGCAGCAGAGCAGGTGCCCGCCCGGCTGCAGGCCGCGGGCGATGCAGATCGACGAATAGCCGGTGAACGTCCCCACCTCGATCGCCTGTTGGGCGCCGGCCAGCCGGGTCAGGAGTGTGAGGAGCGCGCCCTGATCGGCGCCCACCTGCATCTGGGCGGCCCGCCCGAGCCGGGCCGTCCGCTCACGGAGCGACACCAGCGCGTCGTCGGGCTGGGTGGTCCGGGCCGCGACGTAGGCGGCGATTCCAGGGTCGACGAGCACGGGCCGGTCAGCGTCAGACGCGTTCGATGCGGCCGCCGAGGCGCCTGGAGGCGCCGGCGTGCCGAGCCCGGGCTCCGCCTCAGAACTACGCGACTCACTCACAGGGTGCCGACGGTACCGTGACGCGGTGGCCGAGGGACCGACCCTGTACGAGCGGGTGGGCGGGATGCCGTTCTTCGAACGCCTCGTCGACACGTTCTACGACGGGGTGGCCGGCGACCCGGCGCTGGTGGCGCTGTACCCGGACGCCCCCGACCTCAGCGGTGCCCGCCACCGGCTGACGCTGTTCCTCGTCCAGTACTGGGGCGGGCCGACGACGTACTCGGAGGAGCGCGGCCACCCCCGCCTGCGCCTGCGCCACATGCGGTTCCCGATCGGACCGGCCGAGCGCGACCGCTGGCTCCACCACATGACGGCCGCTGTCGAGGCGGTGACCGCCGAGTTGCCGCCACCCGACGGCGGCGAGGTGCGGGAAGCGCTGCTCGGTTACTTCCTGCCCGCCGCCGAGCAACTGCGCAACGACACCGGTCTCCCGATCTCGTCGGCCCGGCGCTGAAACCCCGATGGCCGCGATCAGGACTGCGGGACTGACCAAGCGCTACGGCGACCTGGTCGCCGTCGACGACCTCACCTTCGAGGTTGGCGAGGGCGAGGTCTACGCCCTGCTCGGCCACAACGGGGCCGGCAAGACCACCACCGTCGAGATCCTCGAGGGTTACCGCAAGCGGACGAGCGGCGAGGTGACCGTGCTCGGCGCCGACCCGGGATCCGCCGGACGCGAGTTCCGTGACCGGATCGGCGTCGTCCTCCAGACGTCGGGTGTCGAGCACGAGCTCACCGTCGCCGAGGCCGTCGACGTCTACGGCTCGGCCTACTCGCGTCGCCGGGCGGTGCGTGACGCCGTCGAGGTCGTCGGACTGGGACCGCAGCTCGACCAGCGCATCCGCACACTGTCCGGGGGCCAGCGGCGCCGCCTCGACCTGGCGATGGGGATCGTCGGCCAGCCGGACCTGCTGTTCCTCGACGAGCCGACGACCGGCTTCGATCCCGCCGCCCGCCGCAACGCCTGGGAGCTGGTGAGGTCGTTCGGGTCCGAGGGTTCGACCGTGCTGCTGACGACGCACTACCTCGATGAGGCCGAGCACCTGGCCGACCGCGTCGGCGTGATCGCCCGCGGCCGGCTGGTCGCCGAGGGCACACCTGCGGACCTGATCGCCCGCGCCGGGTCGACGACGGTGCGGTTCGACCTACCAGCGGGCGTCTCGCCGGCGGACGTCGCGGCGGTGCTCCCGGCCGGCGCGCTCGCCGGCAACCACCACGTCGAGTTCACGACGTCGACGCCGACGGCCGACGTCAATGCCCTCACCGGCTGGGCGCTCGAGCGGGGCGTCGAGCTCGACGGGCTGAGTGTCGCTCGACCCACCCTTGAGGACGTGTTCCTCAGCATCGCTGGCGCCGAGGAGCCGGCGGACGTGTGAACCGTCATTGCGTTCCCCGGCCACGCAGGCCGCTACTGGCCGCTCGCCCGCTGGCGCTCGCTCGCTCGCAGCTGTGCCGGGCCGTCCCTTGAACCGTTTCCCTTCGTCGGCGTGGCAGCTCGGCCGCCAGGTGCGCTATCAGCTCCTCGTGTTCGTCCGCTCGCCGATCGCCGTGTTCTTCACCCTCGCCCTGCCCCTCTTCATGCTGGTGCTGTTCAACGCGTTGTTCGGCGACGCGCTCGTCGGGCCTCCGCCGGGTTGGCCGATGAGCCAGTTCTACACGGCGTCGCTGGCGGTGTTCTCGGCGGTCTCGGCGACGTTCACCAACCTCGCCAACGTGGTGCCGATCCGCCGCCAGGAGGGCGTGTTGAAGCGTTGGCGGGGCACCCCGCTGCGGCCCTGGCTGTACATCGCCGGGGCGATCGGCTCGTCAGTCGTCGTCGCCGCCGTTGCGGTGGTGATCATGATCACGCTGGGCGTAGTGGCGTACGACCTCGAGCTCGACGCGGCGAAGATGCCCGCCGCGGTCGTCACCTTCTTCGTCGGCGTCGGCGCGTTCGCCGCCCTCGGGATGGCGGTCGCCGCGGTCGTGTCGAACCCCGAGGCCGCTCCGGCAGTCGCCAACGGGATCATCCTCCCGCTGGCGTTCGTGTCGGACGTGTTCGTCCAGATCGACGACCCGCCGCGGTGGATCGAGATCGTCGGCGACCTCTTCCCGCTGAAGCCGTTCGTCCAGGCGTTCCAGGCCACGTTGAACCCCGGGGTCGAGCCGCCGGCGTTCGAGTGGGGCAAGCTGGGGTTCATCGCACTGTGGGGGCTCGCCGGGTTGGTGGTCGCGCTGCGTTGGTTCAAGTGGGAGCCCTCGACCCGTGTGAGGCGGCGACGCCGCCGGCCGGCCGCGGAGGTGGTCTGACGTGTACCCCGAGTTGAGCGACGAGCACGAGGCGTTGCGGGCAATGGTGCGCGAGTTCGCCGACGCCGAGATCGAGCCGTATGCCGAGGAGTGGGACCGCGACCACACCTTCCCCGTCGACACGGTGCTGAAGATGGGCGAGCTGGGGCTGTTCGGGATCCCGTTCCCCGAGCCGTACGGCGGCGGTGGCGACCTGACCGGGGTGTGCGTGGCGATCGAGGAGGTCGCCCGGGTCGACCAGTCGCTGGCGATCACGCTGGAAGCCGGCGTGGGGCTCGGCGCCAGCCCGCTGTTCAAGTTCGGTTCGACGGAACAGCAGGAGCGGTGGCTGCCGGACCTGTGCGCCGGGAGGGCGCTCGGCGGGTTCGGGCTCACCGAGCCGGACGCCGGCAGCGACGCCGGCAGGACCCGGACGCGCGCGGTCCTCGACGAGTCGGCCGACGAATGGGTGATCGACGGCGAGAAGGCGTTCATCACGAACTCCGGCACATCGATCACGTCGATCGTCACGATCACTGCGCTCACCGGTCCGGGTGAGATCTCGTCGATCATCGTGCCGGCCGGGACGCCCGGGCTGGTGGTGCAGCCGCCGTACCGCAAGATGGGGTGGCACGCCTCCGACACCCACGGGCTCACGTTCGTCGAGTGCCGGGTGCCCGCGGACCACCTCCTCGGGCCGCGGGGCCGGGGGTTTGCCCAGTTCCTCGAGATCCTCGACGAGGGCCGGATCGCCATCGCCGCCCTCGCCGTGGGCGTGATCCAACGGTGCGTCGACGACTCGGTCGCCTACGCCAAGGAGCGGCACGCCTTCGGGCGCCCGATCGGCGCCAACCAGGGGGTCGCCTTCCGGTGCGCCGACATGCAGGTCGCCCTGGCCGCCGCCCGCCGGCTGGTGTACCACGCCGCCTGGTTGCGCGACAACGGGCGCCCGTTCTCGACCGAGGCCGCGGTCGCCAAGCTGTACGCGACGGAGGCGGCGATCGAGGCCACCCGCTCGGCGACGCAGGTGTTCGGGGGCTACGGGTTCATGGACGAAACGCCGGTCTCGCGTCATTACCGCGACGCCAAGATCCTCGAGATCGGCGAGGGCACCAGCGAGGTCCAGCGCCTGGTCATCGCCCGGGCCCTCGGCCTCCGCGTGTCCTGATTCCTCGTGTTCTTGCAGTCAGATCGGGTGCTCCAGCGCCCGATCTGACTGCAGAAACCGGTCAGAACACGATCGTCTTGCGGCCGTAGACGAGGACGCGGTGCTCGAGGTGGGCGCGCACGGCCCGGGCGAGGACGATCGTTTCCAGGTCGCGGCCCGCTCGGGTCAGGGCGGCGACGTCGTCGCGGTGGCTCACTCGCACCGTCTCCTGGTCGATGATCGGGCCCTCGTCGAGGTCCTCGGTGGCGTAGTGGGCGGTCGCGCCGATGAGCTTGACGCCCCGGTCGTGTGCCTGGCGGTACGGGTTGGCGCCGGCGAAGGCGGGGAGGAAGGAGTGGTGGATGTTGATGATCTGGTTCGGGTAGGCGGCGATCGCGCGTGGCGAGAGGATGCGCATGTAGCGCGCCAGCACGACCAGCTCGACCCCGTAGTCGGCGAGCGTCGCCAGCACCGTCGCCTCCTGGGCGCCGTCGTCCGTGACCGGGTGGTGGACGTAGGGCACGCCGAGCCCGGCGCACAGCGCGGCGTGGTCGGGATGGTTGGAGACCACGACGCGCACGTCGCAGTCGAGCTCGCCCGACGACCACCGCACGAGCAGGTCGGCCAGGCAGTGCGGCTGGCGTGACGCCATGATCGCGGTCGGGATGCGCTGGTCGGTGAACCGGACCTCGGCCGCCATGCCGAACCGAGTGGCGACCGGGGCGAAGGCGGCGGCGATCCCGTCCCGACCGACGCCGAACCCGGCGAGCTCGAACTCGACCCGCTGGAAGAACACCGGCTCCCCGTCGGGGGCCACGTCGCGGTGCTGGTCGGCGTGGACGATGTTGCCCTCGTGCTCGACGATGAAGTTGGCAACGGCGGCGACGATCCCACGCTGGTCGGGGCACGACAGCAGGAGGACGGCGGTGGTCCCGGACATCAGTAGTGGTACGGGAAGCCCGACCAGTCGGGCGGGCGCTTCTCGAGGAACGCGTCCCGGCCCTCGGCGGCCTCGTCGCTGGCGTAGGCGAGGCGGGTCGCCTCGCCGGCGAAGAGTTGCTGGCCGACGAGCCCGTCGTCGACGAGGTTGAAGGCGAACTTGAGCATCCGCACCGCCGTCGGGCTCTTGGCGTTGATCGCGGCCGCCCACTCCAGCGCCGTCCGCTCCAGCTCGGCATGGGGGACGACGGCGTTCACCGCACCCATGCGGTGGTAGTCGGCGGCGGAGTACTCGCGGGCGAGGAAGAAGATCTCCCGGGCGAACTTCTGGCCGACCTGCCGGGCGAGGTAGGCGGACCCGAACCCGCCGTCGAAGCTGGCGACGTCGGCGTCGGTCTGCTTGAAGCGGGCGTGCTCGGCGCTGGCGAGGGTGAGGTCGCAGACCACCTGGAGACTGTGCCCACCGCCCGCCGCCCAGCCCGGCACGACGCAGATCACGACCTTGGGCATGAAGCGGATCAGCCGCTGCACCTCGAGGATGTGCAGCCGGCCGACCCGGCCCGGGTCGATCGTGTCGCCCGTCTCGCCCTCGGCGTACTTGTACCCGTCGGCCCCGCGGATGCGCTGGTCGCCGCCGGAGGAGAATGCCCACACGCCGTCACGCGGCGAGGGCCCGTTGCCGGTGAGCAGCACGCACGCCACGTCGGCCGACATGCGGGCGTGGTCGAGCGCCCGGTACAGCTCGTCGACGGTGTGGGGCCGGAAGGCGTTGCGGACCTCGGGCCGGTCGAAGGCGATGCGGACGGTGCCATGGTCGACAGCCCGGTGGTACGTGATGTCGGTGAACTCGAAACCGGCCACCGGCGTCCACGCGTCCGGGTCGAACAGCTCACTCACGACCGTCGCCATGGGGACCATGTTGGCTCGCGGGACTAGCTTGCGCGACATGCCGTATGCGGAGATCAACGGACAGCGGATCTACTTCCAGGACACGGGCGGTGATGGTGTGCCGCTGGTCCTCGCCCACGGGTTCCTCATGGACCGGACGATGTTCGACCCCCAGATCGAGGAGTTCGCCGGCGCCTACCGGGTGATCACGTGGGACCAGCGCGGGTTCGGGCAGACCGAGTTCGACTCCCAGCCGTTCAGTTACTGGGATTCGGCCGACGACTGCCTCGCGCTGCTCGACCATCTCGACATCGAGCGGGCCGTGATCGGCGGGATGAGCCAGGGCGGGTTCATCGCCCTGCGCGCGGCGCTGAAGGCGCCGGAGCGGGTGACCGCGCTGATCTTGCTCGGCTCGCAGGCAGGCACCGAGGACCCCGCGAACATCCCGGTGTACCAGGGGATGATCGACGAGTGGGTGACCAACGGGCCGAGTGACGAGCTGGCCGCAGTCGTCGCCGACATCATCGTCGCCCACCCTGGGGAGAACGAGCGGTGGGTCGCCAAGTGGAAGGCCCGTCCGAAGGAGCTGATCCAGGAGCCGGGGCGCACGCTGCTCGGGCGTGACGACGTCAGCGACCGCCTCGGCGAGATCGCTGTCCCGGCCGTCGTGATCCACGGCACCGAGGACACGGCGATCCCGATGGAGCGCGCCGAGGCGCTCGCCGCCGGGCTGCCGGGCGCCAGCGAGGTGGTCAAGGTGCCGGGCGCCCACGCCGCCAACCTCACCCACCCGGAGCCGGTCAACGCGGCGATCGGCAAGTTCCTCTCCGGCCTCTAGGGGCGGCCCGGTGGCCGTCCAGGTCGTCGCGGTCGAGGGCCTGCCCGAGGTCGGCCCGGGCGACGACCTCGCCGCCCTGATCGCGAGCGCCGCCGCACTGCACGACGACGACGTGGTGGTGGTCACGTCGAAGGTGGTGTCGAAGTCGGAGGGCGCGGTGGTCGAGCTGGCCGCGGTCGAGCCGTCGGCGTTCGCCGTCGGGTTCGCCCGCCGGTGGGAGAAGGATCCCCGCCTCGTCGAGGTGGTGTTGCAGCAGGCGGCGCGGGTGGTGCGGATGGTCGGACCGGTGCTGATCACCGAGACCCACCACGGCTTCGTGTGCGCCAACAGCGGCGTCGACCAATCGTCCAGCGGCGCCGCCGGGCGGGTCGTGGTGCTACCTCCCGACCCCGACGCATCGGCCCGGTCGCTACGCCGGCGCTTCGGCGAGCTCGGCGCCGACGTCGCCGTGGTCATCAGCGACACGTTCGGGCGGCCGTGGCGGGAGGGGCAGACCGATGTGGCGGTGGGGATCGCCGGCATCGCGCCGATGGCCAGCTACATCGGTCAGCACGACCCCCACGGCCACGAGTTCCGCGTCCAGGAGCTGTGCGTGGTCGACGAGCTCGCCGGCGCGGCGGAGCTGGTGAAAGGCAACACGAGCCGGATCCCCGCGGCCGTCGTCCGGGGCTACCCGTGGGTGCGTGACGAGGACGCTTCGATGGCGACCGTGATCCGGGACGCCGCCAAGGACCTCTTCCGCTGACCCCGCGCGGGTTCTGAGCCGCCGGAGGATCATCCAGTGATCCTGCGGCGGCTCAGAACCTCAATCCAGACGGCGGAGGGGGTGTTCGATCCCGTCGGTGAGCCGGACGGTGATCACGGGGTCGGTGACCGAGGCCCGCCCGGCCGACACGATGACCGGATTGAGGTCGATCAGGGTGATGGCGGGATGGTCGACGGCGAGCTGGGCGACGCGCACGAGGAGATCGGCGACCGGCCCGGCGTCGAGCCCGGCCCGCTCGAGCGCGGGCCCGGCGCGTGACCCCGCGATCAGGGACTCAGCGGTCACCGACGAGAGCGGCGCCAGACGCGTCGCCTCGTCGGCGATCAGGTCTGCCTGGCTCCCGCCGAGCCCCACCGACACCAACGGCCCGAGACGCTCGTCGGCCGCGCTGCGGATGCGCAGGTCGAGCCCCGGTGGCACCATCGCCTGGACCACCACCTCGTCGGCGTCGGCGCCGAGCGCCGACCGCATCACCTGGACCGCCGAGGCGACGTCGCCGTCGTCGCTGAGGTCGAGCCCGATGCCGGCCTCGGCCGATCGGCCGACGCGACGGTGTCGCGCCTTGACGATGACCGGGTATCCGACGCTCCGCGCCGCGGCGACGGCGTCGTCGGCGGGCGCCGTCACCGTCACGGGGACGGCGATCCCATAGGCGCCGAGCAGGGCCGCCGCCTCGGCGACACTGACCGTCACCTCGCCTCGGTCGGTGCCCGCCGCGGCGACGATCAGCTTGGCGGCGCCGGCCCGGTCGATCATCGTCACGCCGGTCGGCTCGGCGGCCGCCTCCGTCTGCAGCCACAGCGCGTAGGCATAGGAGCGTCCGAGCACCGCCGCGGCCGGCTCCGGGAACGAGAAGCTCGGCACGGCCGACCCCGGCTGGAGCGGGCCGTCACCGCCTCCGAGCATGACCGCGACCACCGGCTTGGTGGCTCCCGTAGCGGCGGCTTCGATCTCGTCGACGGGCGCGGCTACCGCCTCGGCGAGCGGCGGGGCGTGCAACACCAGGATGCCGTCGACGTCGGGTGACTCGAGCGCGGCCCGGAGGGCGTGGCTGTAGTCGGCGGGCGTCGCCCGCCAGTCCAGCGGTTGTGGCCCGGTGACGGGGTGCAGCCCGGCGGTGGTGATGGCCGCCCGGGCGAGGGTCTCGGGGCTGCGCGAGTTGGCGAGCACGGCGACGCGGGGACCTCCGAGCGCCGGCTGGGTCGCGAGCACCCTCGTGGTGTCGAGCAGAGCGGCCACGGTCGGCACTTCGATCAGCCCCGCCTGCTGGTACAGGGCGCTGCCCGACGGCTCGAGCGCCGCCGCTCCGGTCCGCACCGCCACGATCGGGCGCCGCCGCGAGACCCGACGGGCGATGCGGGCGAACTTGCGCGGGTTGCCGAAGGACTCGGTGTACATCGCGATCACGCGGGTCGTTTCGTCGTCCTCCCAGAACTGCAGGAGGTCGTTGCCGGAGATGTCGCTCTTGTCGCCGAGCGACACGAACCACGACAGGCCCATGTGGAGCCGGGACGCGAGGGTCAGGAGCGAGGCGCCGAGCGAGCCCGACTGCAGCGAGACGGCGATCGAGCCCGGGGGCAGGGTGACCGGCACCAGCGACGCCTGGAGCCCGATCTCCGCCCGCGAGGCGGCGATGCCCATGCTGCCCGGGCCGATGATCCGCATGCCGTAGCTCCGCGCCCTCGACACGAGCGCATGGAGGTCGATCCCGGTCCCGTCGACGGCGGTGACGACCACCGCCCCGCGGACGCGGGACGCGATGCAGTCCTCGATCACGCCGGGGAGCGCTGTGGCGGGCACGGCGACGACGGCCAGCGACACGTCGTCGGGCACCGCCTGGACGGTCGGCCAGCTCGGCCGTCCGCCGACGGTGGCGTGGCTCGGATTGACCGGGTGGACGGGCCCGCGCGCCCCGGCGGAGATGTGCCGCCAGAGCGCCGCCCCGATCGACCCGGGCCGGTCCGAGGCGCCGACGACGGCGATCACGCGGGGGAGCAGGATCCGGGCGACGGCCCGTGAGTCGGCGCGCTGCTCGCGGCGCTCGACCGAGTCGAGGTACTCGCCCGTGTCGGCCAGCTCGAAGTCGAGGTCGACGACGCCGCTCTCGAAGCGCCGCTGGACGGGCCAGCCCGCCCGGCTGAACACGGCCAGCATCGCCCGGTTGTCGGCGAGCACCTCGGCGGTGAACCGGCGGATCCCGTTGGACTGGGCGATCGCGGCGAGGTGCTCGAGCAGCAGGGTGGCGATGCCCTTGCCCTGGTGCTCGTCGTCGACCATGAAGGCGGCATCGGCGTCGTCGCGGCCGGGCCAGCGCTCGTAGCTGGCCCAGGCGATGAAGTCGCCGCGCCGCTCGACGACGAGGGCCACCCGGTCGACGAAGTCGACGTTGGTGAAGTGCGCCAGGCTCTGCTCGGAAAGCTCCGGCTTGGGCGTGAAGAAGCGGCGGTAGATGCTCTCGGGCGACTGCCTCCGATGGAAGGCCGCCAGTGTCGGGGCGTCCTCGGGGTGGATCGGCCGGACGTGGACGGTCTCGCCGTTGCCGAGGACGACGTCGCTGCCCCAGCGTATGTCGAGGTCACTCGGCGGCACGGCCACCGATGATGTCAGACCGTTACGAGTCCCTGCGGGGGTCCGGAGGATGGTCCTCGAGCTCGACCTCGACGAAGGTCGTCGGACGTCCGCCGCCGGCCGATGCGGGTGCCGTCTGGGCAGGCGTGGCGACGCGGCGGGCCGGCCGTGATCGGTACTTCGTGCGCGGCGACTGACAGGTCGACGGCTCGTTGGCGAGCTCGGTGAGCTGCTGGCGGATCCGCCGGACGAGGAGCGGGCCACCGGCCTCGTCGGCGACGACGAAGGCGGCGTCGAACGCGCTGGCGAGGCCGGAGCAGGTCACGAACGGTCGGTCGACGATGAGCCGCTCGGTCGAGGGGATCGCGCCGTAGCGCTCGAGCAGCGGGCCGGCGAGCCAATGGGTCGCGGCGATCCGCTGGCGGAGCAGCCCGGCAGCCGCCAGCAGCGCGGTGCCGGTCGAGCTGGCGAGGATCCAGCGCGGCTGCACCCGCCGCAACCAGAGGGCGATCTCGGGATGGCGGTGGGTCCCCAGCCCTCCCGGCACCACGACCACGTCGGCGCGGGAGAGGTCGGCGAAGCGCTCCTCGACCTCCTGGGCGCCGCCGGGTCCGGCCACCGAACCGCGATCCTCGCCGACGGTCACGAGGCGCGCGCCGGGGATCCGCGTCAGCACCTCCCGAAACGCGTCGGTCTCGTCGGCCAAGACCCCGTGATAGGCGACGATCGCGACCTCGAGTCCCTGCGACCCACGTTGCCAGACCCGGTCAGGTGTCATCGCCGACCTCCTCGCGTGCGGGCAAGTCTCGCGCAGTCGGCACAATGACTGGGTGCGAGTTGCCGTTGTCCTGGGCGCGGGAGGCATGGTCGGCCACGCCTTCCACGCCGGGGTGCTCGGCGCGCTCAGCGACGAGTTGGGGTGGGATGCCGGTCGCGCCGACCTGATCGTGGGGACGTCCGCCGGATCGCTGGTGGCCGCCCTGCTGCGGGCGGGGATGCCGGCGGCCGATCTGGCCCGCCGGGCGCGGGGCGAGCCGGTGTCGCCGGCCGGGGCGACGGTCGTCGCGCGTGCGGGTCTCGGTGCGCCCCGCCCGCGGGCACCGCGGCAACGGCGGGCGGCGGCGATGGCGTCGCCGGCGCGGGTGATGCGGGCCCTGCGTGTGCCGTGGGAGGCGCGACCGGGCTCGGTGATGGCAGCCATGCTCCCGGCCGGCCGCATCCCGACGGACTCGATCGGGGAGCCGTTCGACGCCCTCTTCGGCGACCGCTGGCCGACGCGCCCTACGTGGATCGTCGCCGTCGACCTCGACACCGGGCGGCGCACCGTGTTCGGCCGGGCCGGCGAGCCCGTCGCGACACCGGCCGAGGCGGTCCAGGCGTCGTGCGCGATCCCGGCCTACTTCGAGCCGATCCGGATCGGGGGGGCGAGGTACGTCGACGGCGGCGTGCACTCGACGACCAACGCCGATCTCGTCGAGACCGAGCGCCCCGACCTGGTGCTCGTCAGCGCGCCGATGTCGGCTGTGGCCGGCGCGGCGCGGGTCGGCTTCGCCCTGCCGATCCGCCAGGTCGCCCGGCTCTCCCTCCGCCGTGAGGTCGCGCGGCTGCGCCGGCTGGGGGTCGAGGTGATGACGTTCCAGCCCACGACCGCCGACCTCGAGGTGATGAACGGGGATGCCCTCGACCCGGCGAAGCTGGGCCCGGTCAGCACGCGGGTGGGGGAGACGACGCGGCTTCGGCTCGCCCGCGCCGACGTCCGGGCGAGGCTCGCCGCGCTCAGCTGACGGTGAGCTCGTCGCCGACGGCGATCGAACCGGGTTCGACGACGAGCGCCCCGACGCCGAGGAACCCGCCGCGCTCCCGGTTGATCGTCCGCAGCACCTCGAGGTCGCGCTCGATCCCGTCCGGTTGGGGACGGGTGGTCATCACGCAGCGGTCGATGCGCTTGACGACCTCGAGCTCGGCCGAGCCGGCGCGCACGATGTGATCGACGAGCTCGGTCTCGTCGCCGTCGATCACGACATTGGCGCGGAACCGCCGCCAGGCCCAGCCGTCCATCGCCGTCTCCGAGATGAGCGACACTCGGGTCCGGCCGGAGTCGTGGAAGGTGCCGTTGGGACCGTCCCACTGCACCCACTCGGACGAGTCCTCGGCCTCGAAGTCCGCCGCGATCTCGTAGCGGCCGTGATCCGTGCGGCTCGCCCGGCGCAGCTCGACCGGATGGCCGAGCCAGGCGGAGAGCTCGTTGTCGGACGTCGCCGTCGACATGTCCGGGAGGTCGATCACGACACCGCGGTCACCGTCGAGGCGGGCCCGGGCGAACAGGAGCGCCGGCTCGCGCCGGCCGGTGAGGGCCAACCCCGTCACCACGTCGACGACCGCCCACTGGCGGTCGCCGGTGATCCCGAGCTCGCCGAGGTCGGCCTCCCGGATCTCCTCACCTTGCATCGACTTGACGGGGTAGCGCCACAGACCGAGGACATGCATCGCCGCGTAGTCTGGCCCGCCATGACCGAGGCGTCGCGCCCGGAGGACGTGCTCGACCACATCGGCTTCGGTGCCGACATCATCCTGCCGCTGGCCAACGGCGAGCCGGTGAGCCTGCTCGATGCGGTGGAAGCCCATGCCGACCGGCTCGAGGGCGTCAGGGTGCACCAGATGCACGCCCTCCACGACCGGCCTTACCTGCACGGCGCCTTCGGCGACCGGCTGCGTCACGTGTCGTACTTCCTCTCCCATGTCACCCGGCCGTGCTTCCAGGCCGGGACGATCGATCTGGTGCCGAACAACTTCAGCGAGATGCGGGACCTCCTCCGGGAGAACACCAAGGACCCGCTGGTCCTCGCCGCCGCCTCGCCCCTCGACCGGCATGGCTACTTCAGCCTCGGGCTCAACGCCGACTACTCGTCGTCGTTCATCGGCCGGGCCCGTTTCTTCCTCGAGGCCAACGCCCATCAGCCGCGCACGTTCGGCCGCAACCAGGTGCACATCAGCCAGGTGCTGGGGTGGGTCGAGGTCGACCGCCCGTTGGTCGAGGCGGCCCCGCCGCCGAGGCGCGACCTCGACGACCGCATCGCCGGGTTCGTGGCCGAGCGGATCCCCGACGGGGCGACGATCCAGACCGGGATCGGGGGGATTCCGAACGCGATCCTGAGGGCGCTGTCCGGGCACCGTGACCTCGGCGTGCACACCGAGCTGATCTCGGACGGGGTGATGGACCTCGTCGAGCAGGGCGTCGTCACGGGGGTGGCCAAGCAGCTCAACCGGACCAAGACGGTGGGTACGTTCGCCCTCGGTACGACCCGCCTGTACGAGTTCCTGGACGAGAACCCGGCGTTCGAGCTGTGGCCGGTGCGCTACGTCAACGACCCCCGGGTCATCGCCCAGGAGGCCGGCTTCGTGTCGATCAACTCGACGATCTCCGTCGACCTGCTCGGTCAGTGCGCCTCGGAGACGGTCAATGGTCGGTACTACTCGTCCAGCGGGGGCCAGGCCGACTTCGCGCGAGGCGCGATGTACTCACGCGGCGGGCAGGGCTTCGTCGTGCTGCACTCCACCGCCAAGGACGGGACGATCTCCAAGATCGTGCCGCAGCTCGCCGCCGGCGACGTCGTCACGACCCTCAAGAACACGGTCGACAAGGTCGTCACCGAATGGGGGGTCGCGGAGCTGCGCGGCCGCTCGGTGCGCCAACGGGCGGCGGCGCTGATCGCCATCGCCCACCCGGATCACCGCGACCACCTGGAGTCGGAGGCCAAGCGGCTCGGCTACCTCTGAGCCGAGTTGTGGATTTCGACGGTGTCGCAGCACCGAATCGGGCCGTCTGGCCCTAGTGACCTCGGTGGGGTGTCCGTACCTTCGACGGTGAGCCTGTGCACTTGGAGGTGCCGAGATGAGAGCTGTCGTCTATCACGGACCGGGGAACAAGGCGTGGGAGGAGGTACCGAAGCCGGCGCTCGTCGAGGACACGGACGCCATCGTGCGCGTCGACGCCGTGACGATCTGTGGCACCGACCTGCACATCCTGAAGGGTGACGTCCCGGCCGTGACTGATGGACGGATCCTCGGTCACGAGGCCGTCGGGACGATCGAGTCCGTCGGCAGCGGGGTGAAGACCCGCCGACCCGGCGACCGGGTGCTGGTCTCGTGCATCACGGCCTGCGGGGCGTGCCGGTTCTGCCGCGAGGGAAGCTACGGCCAGTGCATCGGCGGCGGGGGATGGGTCCTCGGCCACAAGATCGATGGCACCCAGGCCGAGTTCGTCCGGGTGCCGTTCGCCGACACCTCGACCTACCTGGCCCCGGCCGGTGTGACCGACGAGCAGCTGCTCATGCTGGCCGACATCCTGCCCACGGGCTACGAGGTGGGCGTGCTCAACGGCCACGTCCGCCCCGGCGACGTCGTCGCCGTCGTCGGCGCCGGGCCGATCGGCCTGGCGGTGATCACCGGCGCCCGCCTGTTCAGCCCGAGCCACGTGGTCGCCATCGACCTCGCCGACAGCCGCCTGGACGCGGCGAAGCAGTTCGGCGCCGACGTGGTGGTCAACAACGGCCGGGAGGACCCGCTCGAGGTCGTCCGCGGTCTCACCGACGGGCTCGGCGCCGACGTGACGGTCGAGGCGGTCGGCGTACCGGCGACGTTCGAGCTGGCCGCGGCGCTCGCCCGGCCCGGTGGCCACGTCGCCAACGTCGGAGTGCACGGTGAGCCGGCCACCCTCCACCTCGAGGAGCTGTGGATCAAGAACGTGACGATCACGACCGGGCTCGTCGACACCTACTCCACCCCGACCCTGCTGCGCCTGGCCCAGAGCCAGCAGTTCAACGTGGACCGGTTCGTCACCCACCACTTCCGGCTCGACCAGTTCGACGAGGCGTACGACGTCTTCGGTCGGGCGGGCGAGACGGGAGCCCTGAAGGTGGTCCTCACCCGGAGTTGACGGGGGGTCGCTACCCCGGGCCCGGCCGCCCGTCGAACGGCGGCACGGGTCCGGCGGTGGTGGGCTGAACCAGCATCTTGACCAGGGCGTCGCGCGCCCAGTTCACGTAGCGGCGCTGCGACCAGCGCCGTTTGCGGGAGAGGCTGGCGTAGAGCTCGGGCGCGTTGAGGATCCAGACGACGTCCCGAGCCGCTTCCACCGACACCCCGGCGGGAAGCCCGTCGCGTTCGGCGACCGCTTCGGCGAGCATCGTCGCGGCGCGGAGTCGCTGACGCTCGAAGTCGGCGAGCAGCTCGGCGAGGTCGGGCTCGGCGTCGGCCGCTCGCACCAGCACGTCGTAGATCGGCCCTGCCTGCCGGGCGAGCACGCCCATCATCGTGGCGTACCGCCCGAGCAGCTCGACCGGATCAAGGGTCTCGTAGACCCACTGGGCGAGCGGTCGGTCGGCCACGGGTACGGGCGCGTCGTCACCGGCGAGGGCGACGTCGATGCAGGCTTTGAGCAGGCCGGCCTTTGATCCGAAGGCATTGAAGACGGTGGGTGTCGACACGCCCGACTGGGCGGCGATGGCGGCGACCGTCGTTGCCGCGTAGCCCTGCTCGACGAACAACGCGTGAGCAACCCGGACCACGTGCCGCCGGGTCTCCGCGGCGCGCGCCCGCCGCCCGGTCGAGTCGTAACGGCGGGGGATACTCGGTTGCGGCGTCATCGCAATTCACTTATCTTCGACCATGTTGAATATCGGGAGCGTAGCTCCAAAGGTTTCGTCCGGAGTCGTCCGATGCCCCACCCACCGTCCCCAGCCGCCGCCGACGCCGCCCTCGCGAGGATGGTCGACGGCCACCTCATCTCGCAGCTGCTCCACGTGGCGGTGGAGCTCGATCTCCCCGCGCGCCTCGCCGGCGGGCCGCGCACGGCGGACGAGCTCGCCGATGACGCCGGCGTCCATGCCGGTCCGTTGCGCCAGGTCCTCCGCGGCCTGGCCGCGGAGGACCTGCTCACCGAGGACGGGTCGGGACGGTACGGCCTGACCGCGTTGGGAGAGCGGCTCGGGACCTTCGCCGGAGCGATCACCGCGCGGGGCACGCTGTACCACCCGGCGGTCGGGCAGCTGCTCGACGCCCTTCGAACCGGCCGGGTCGCCTTCGAGCTGGCCTACGGGACGCCGATGTTCGACTACCTGGCCGCCCCCTCCGACCTGGCCGAGGTGTTTCACGGCTCGATGGCCGATCGCGCCCGCCGGGAGGCGAACGCCGTCGCGGCAGCGTTCGACTACTCCGATTTCCGTACGGTGATCGACGTCGGCGGTGGACGGGGCATCCTGCTGGCCCGGTTGCTGCACGAGCGGACTGAGCTCGTCGGCGTCCTTGCCGATCTGCCGTCGGCGCTGCCGGGCGCGCGGGCGTATCTCGACGCTGCCGGTGTCGGGGACCGCGTGCGGGACGAGGCGATCGACTTCTTCGTCGCAGTCCCCGGCGGAGGCGACGTCTACGTCCTGTCCCGGGTGCTCCACGACTGGAAGGACGCCGACGCGTTGAGGATCCTGGAGACGTGCCGCGCGGACATGCCGAACAATGCCCGCCTCGTGGTGATCGACGCGATCGTTCCCGAGGTCGCCAGTGACGCCCCGGCGGCGATCCGGATGGACCTCTACATGCTGGTCCTGCTCGGGGCACGCGAGCGCACGGAGGGCGAGCTCCGTGAGTTGCTCGTCGCCGCCGGTTTCCGGGTTGATGGCGTCACGCCGTTGGACCCGTTGTCCGGGCTCGCGATGATCAACGCGTCGCCGAACGCGGCTCAGCCCTGAGTCCCGCCTCCGCACTCCCTCAGTTGGCCGGCTGTTCGGCGTGCGTGCGCGCCATCACGTCGGCGACGTGGCGGTGTCCGACCAGTTCGTAGCCGACGACGGTCACCGCCGGCGCCAGGGTCAGGACGAGGAGACACGCGGCGATCGGCGCGTCGGCCGCCGCCATCACGACAGCGGTCGTGATCACGACGGCCGTGCCGGCAATGAGCCAGAGGTGGAACGGGTCGATCTGCCGGGTGAGGAGGCTGTAGAGCCCGTAGAGCGACAGCACGAACACGGCGAGTGGCACCGCGGTCGTGGCCGCCACGGCCAGCGTGCTGAGGTGCGCCTCGCCCTCGATGAAGAGGGCGGCGACGTGGAGCCCCACACCCGTCGCGGTGAGCGAGGCGAACAGGAACAGATGCCCGTAGCCCCAGCCGAACGATCGGTGACGGTACTGGTGGAGCAGCTCGCCGTAGGGGAGCACGAAGTACATCCACCACATGCCGAAGGCGAGTCCGACCCCGGCGAAGCCGACGAGGGCGGTCTCGACCGTCCACCCGTCCACGCGCACGACCGCGTCGACGGCGGCGACAGTGCCGAGGATGACCTCGCCGAGGGTGATGATCGTCAGCAGGGCGTAGCGCTCGGCGATGTGGTGGGGATGCCAGGGCGTGCCCCCGAACCGGCGCTCGGCGATGACGGGACCGGCCAGTTCGATGAGGATGAGGACGCCGGCGACGGAGAACATCGTCCCCACCGACGTTTCGGCCAGGAGCAGCGCGATCCACCCGAACTGGGCGATCACCAGGGAGGTGGCGTAGGTCAGCGCGCACCGCCGACGCGGTGGGTCTTGGCGCGCCGCGCGCAGCCACAGCGCAACGAGACCGGTGCGCATGATCACGTACCCGAGCACCATCACGGCGTTGTCGACGTGGGCGCCGTGGTCGAGCGACTCGAACATCGGCGGGAGGCCGACGGCGAGGACGAGGACGCCGATCATCTGGACCATCGTCGAGAGCCGGTAGATCCAGTCGTCGGTGTCGTACGCCGAGGCGAACCAGGTGTTCTGGATCCAGGCCCAGCAGACGGCGAACATCGCGAACGAGAACCCGACCAGGCTGGTCCGCCAGTGACCCTCGGCGGCGAAGTGCGCCGCCTCGTTGGCGGCGAAGCCGAAGGCCACGACGAAGGTGAGGTCGTAGAGCAGCTCCAGCGGCGTGGCGGCCCGGTGTTCCTCGTGCGGGTCCCGGCCGGTCATGGGCAGGACACGGTGAGCGACGCTCCGCGGCATCCCACACCTTAGAGTGACGCTCCCCGGCCGTTCCGCCCCACGACTCGCGAGGTGGAACCCGGCGTCGACCTCAGTCGGTGAGTCCGCCGAGGCCTTGGCCGAGGACCTTGGCGCCGAGGACCAGGAGCACGATCATCATGATCACGGCGTTGTGCTCGGCCATGAACTGTTTGATCGAGTTCAGTGGTCCGGCGGCCTTGGCCGGGGCGAACACGTAGAACAGCACCGGGCCGGCAACGGTGGTCGAGCCGATGATGACGAACACGACGATCGCGATCGTGGTCTCGCCGCCGCTCAAGCCGGCTTGGGCGATCGTGGCGGACGCGGCCAGCGTCAGTGCCAGGTTCTTCGGGTTGGCGCCCGACAACAGTGCTCCGAGACCGAGCGACTTGCCGGCGGTGAAGCCGTCGATCGCCGACATCCACTTCGGCACCTCGGCTTCCTCGCCCGGCTTGGGCCGGTTGCGCCACTGGCCGAACGCCATCAGGAGGAACGCCGCGCCGATCACGACCTTGATCCAGTCCACCGCCGTCGAGCTTCCTGAGTCGGGATCATCGGAACCGCTGGCGACCAGCACGACGATCACGCTGACGATCACCAGGCCGAGCACCCAGCCGACTGCGAAGGCGGGACCGTTCGCCTTCGCCCGCGGGGTGCCCAACATGAGGATCACGGCGATGATCGGCACCGGGCTCAGTGCCACCCCGACCGCGGACGGCAACAGGTCGCCGATCGCCTGCCACATGTCGGGCGCCTACTGGATGCCCATCGCGACGCGCAGCCGGTCCTCGGGCTTGATGAGGTGGTTGTGGTCGTCGAGGCCGAGGTCGAGTTCGACCCAGTTGACTTCTCCGGTGAACGTGTTGACCGAGTAGTCGGTCGTCACCGGTGACCCGTATTCGTCGCCGACGTCGTCGATCAGGACGATCAGGACGTTCGGCGCGCCGGCCGGTGGGCGCAGCGGCTCGATCGGGGGGTAGGTGGTGTCCGGGTCCTTGGCGTCATAGGTCGTCAGCCCGACCGGCTGGATGTCCGGGATCGGCAAGACGTCCCGACCCGCCACCGCTTCCTGCTCCACGAGTCACCTCCATGCTCCAAGGCAGCCGCGGTGACACTACCCAGGCGCGCCGATCGCCCGTAGGGACGACGTCATGGCGTGAACGGTCGGCGGTCGGGTGCTACGCCGGAGCGGCCGCCCCGAACCACGTCGTCAGCGCCTGAGGCAGCTCTGGATCGGTGAGGTCTCCTGTCCAGGCGACGTGCCCGTCGGGTCTGATCAACACGGCCGGGGGAGCAGCGACCTCGCCGAGGAGTGGGAGCTCCCACACGCCGTCGTGCTTGGCGTCGACCAGCCGGACACGATCGGACCACGCCGAGATGTCGAAACCTTCGGGGTCGCCGAGGTTGAGCAGCACGGGCTGGCCCTCGTGCAGGAGGGCGAAGACGCGCGTGGGACCGTCGGCGGTGTCGAGGTCCACGTCGGGCATCCGTCGCCCGAGCAGTGGGTGTCCCTCGCCGAGGTCGTAGTGGATGTCGAGACCGGTCAGCATCGCCGCGATGTGCCGGCGCGGCTCGTCCATGCCCAGCAGCTGGGTCACGATGTCGTGGAGCGCCCGGTGACGATCGTCGGGTCCCATGAGGGCGACTTGCGCCATCGTGTTCTGTAACACCCGGGCCGCGACCGGATGCCGCTCGGCGTGGTAGGTGTCGAGGAGGCCGTCGGGTGATGTCTTGTTGACGACCTGGGCCAGCTTCCATCCCAGGTTCACGGCGTCCTGCACGCCGGTGTTGAGGCCCTGGCCGCCGTGCGGGGGATGCACGTGGGCGGCGTCACCCGCCAGCAGCACGCGTCCGTTGCGGTAGGCGGCCGCCTGCCGGGTCATGTCGTTGAAGCGCGAGATCCAGGTCGGGCTGTGCACCCCGTAGTCCGTCCCGTAGGCGCCGGTGAGCACCTCGCTGAGTTCCTCCAGGGTGGGTTCGGTGTCGTGGTCGACGTGCGGCTCGATGAGGACGACTCGAAACGGCCCTCCGCCTTCCGCCCGGTTGACGGGACCGATGCCCCCGCCCTCGCGGCGCATGCCGATCTCGGGCTGCTCGGCCATCTCGACCTCGGCGATCAGCCAGCTGGTCGACGGATCCGAACCGGGGAAGTCGATGCCGGCCGTCTTGCGGACCACACTGCGGCCTCCGTCGCAGCCGACGAGGTACTCCGCCCGCAGCGACTGGCCGTCGGACAGCTCGACATCGACTCCGGTCTCGTCCTGGGCGAAGCCGGTCACCTCCCGTTGGCGGACGATCGGCACCGGCAGCTCACGGACCCAGGCGGCCAGGACGCGCTCGAAGTCGCGCTGCCACAGCGCGAGCCCGTAGTTGTGGCGGGTGGGGAAGTCGCTGATGTCGAGGAGGATCCCGGCGAACCCCTGGACCTGCATCACCTGTCCCTCGGAGAGGAACCGATCGGCGATGCCGCGTTGATCGAGGACCTCGATGGTGCGGGAGTAGAGACCCCCGGCTCGCGATCCGTCGAGGTCCGGAGTGGCGCGTGGCTCGACGATGACGACGTCCACGCCCGCCACGGTCAGCTCGCCCGCGAGCATCATCCCCGTCGGCCCACCACCGGCGATCACCACCGCGTGCTCGGTCATTCCACAGCTCCTGGCTTCATCGCTTCGGCCGTGATCGGCTCAGCGGACGACCCATGATCAGCACGTTTTTGTCGTTTGCGGCAAGCCCCCTGCCGCGGGTTACGTTGGTGATGGCGGCGGAGGTTCCCGCGTCGATGCACCCGATCAGAGCGAGGGAACACGCCCGTTCCGGGCCTGATCGCTCACAGTGACGGCGAGGCGAGTCAGATCCCGTCGACCTGTGGCATGATCTCCTCCTTCAGCCGCTTGAGGTCGTCGAGCGTCTTCGCCACCGGCACGTCCTGGAACGGCGGCCAGAGGAGCGGCATCGTCAGTCCGACCTCCCGGTAGCGCTTGAGGATGTCGGTGATCTGCGCCGCGGTTCCCACCAGCAGGTTGCTGCCCTTGCCCTGCGGTGTCTGATCGGTCTCCGCATCCGTGATGACGAACCAGATCATGCTGGAGATCTCGAGATCGTCGATCGAGCGGGAGCTCCCGAGCTCTGAGAGCTCTCGCTGGATGGCACCGCGCCACTGGGCGAGCTCGTCCGGCGAGTCCTGGATCCCGATCCAGCCCGCCAGGCCGTACTTGGCGATGCGGCTCGCCGATCGCTTCGGGTCCTTGAGCCCGCTGAAGAAGATCGGTGGGTGGGGCTGCTGGAGGGGCTTGGCTCCGAACCCGCAGCGGTCGAAGTCGGCGAAGTCGCCGTGGTACTCGAACAGGGCGTTCGTCCAGATGCCCTGCATGATCTCGATCGTCTCGCGCACGTGCTGGTGCCGCTTGGGGAAGATGTGCGAGGCGCTCGCGGCGGCGAACTCCTCGGGCATCCAGCCGGACCCCACGCCCACGTTGACCCTGCCGTTGGAGAGGTGGTCGACGGTGGCGATCTCCGCGGCGAGGACACCCGGCGCGCGGTACGGCGTGTCGGTGATGCTCATGCCGATCCGCACCTTCGTCGTCTTCGCCGCGAGCCAGGGGATCAGCGGCCAGCCCTGGTACCACTCGCCGCGGGCCGACACCGGCAGCGCCTTCGGGAACTCCGGCATCATGCCGAACGAGTACTGCAGCTCTTGCCGATCGGAGGCTTCCGGCACGACGATCCGGTCGAGCGTCCAGACGGAGTCGAAGTCGAGCTCCTCGGCGAGGCTGGTGAGATCGGCGAGCTCGTCGACGGTCACCTTGTCGCGGAAGTTCGGCAGGTAGAGCGCGAGCTTCATGAGAGACCCCCTCCTCGTCGTGCGAGTCCCCCGACCCGCCTACCAGGGCCGACGCTACCAGGTGGCCGGAGCGCGCCCCTTCTCTGCTTCGGCCCGGAGCCGCTCGCGCAGCTCGCGCTTGACGACCTTGCCGTAGTTGTTGGTCGGCAGGGCGTCGACGAACCGGTAGTCCTTGGGCCGCTTGAACCGGGCGATGTGATCGAGGCACGTCCGGTCGAGGTCCTCGACCGCCGGCGGAGCGGCGCCGTCGGCGGCCACCACGAAGGCCACCACCGCCTCGCCCCACTCCGGATCCGGTCGCCCGACGACGGCGGCGGCGCGGACGCCGGGGTGGCGGAGCAGCGCCTCCTCGACCTCCCGGGGGTAGATGTTCATCCCCCCGCTGATGATCAGGTCCTTGGACCGGTCCCGCAGGGTGAGGTACCCGTCGACGTCGAAGCTGCCGACGTCACCGGTGTGCAGCCAGCCTCCCCGCAGCGTGTCGGCGGTGGCGTCGGGCTGCTTCCAGTAGCCGGCCATGACGACGTCGCCGCGGACGACCACTTCGCCGACCTCGCCGGCGGGGAGGTCGCCGTCGTCGAGGTCGACGACGCGGACCTCGACGTCGGTGCGGGGGACGCCGACGCTCCGCAGGCGCTCCCGCCACCGGGGATGATCCCGGTCGGCGTGGTCGGCCTTGGACAGGGCGGTGATCGTCATCGGCGTCTCGCCCTGGCCGTAGATCTGGGCCAAGCGGGGCCCGAACACGGCGAGGGCGTCCTCCAGGTCGGCCAGGTACATCGGTGCACCGCCGTAGACGATCGTCTTCAGGTGGGAGAGGTCGGCGGCGGCGATGGCTCGATCGCCGGCCAGCCGCTTCACCATCGTGGGAGCGGCGAAGAACGACATCCCCGGCCAGCGCCGGAGGAGGGCGGCGATCTCGTCGCCGTCGACGCCCCCGGACTGCGGCGCGACGCTCACCGCCCCCCGGGCCACGTGGGGCAGCCCATAAAGGCCCGAGCCGTGGGACAGCGGCGCGGCGTGGAGGATGGAGTCCTGCGGCATCACCGGGTCGATGTCGGCGAAGTAGCTGAGCGACGCCATGAGCAGGTTGCGGTGGGTGAGGGTGGCGCCCTTGGGCCGTCCGGTGGTGCCGCTCGTGTAGAACAGCCACGCCGGGTCCTCGGGCTGCCGCCCGACCAGCGGCGCCGGCGCCGACGCCGTGAGCCGCTCCCACCTGTCACCGGGCGCCACGACCGCCGCCTGCAGCGAGGCGACCGTGCCGACCAGCGACTCGACGTCGCCGGCATGATCGTCATCGGTCACGACGACCGCTGATTCGCTGTGCTCGAGGATGTAGGCGATCTCATCGCGGTGGAGGCGGGCGTTGACCGGCACGGCGACGAGGCCGGCGTGCCAGATGCCGAACAGGGCCTCGAGGTACTCGGGCCGATTGCGCATCACGATGGCGACCCGGTCACCGGGGGACAGGCCGAAGTGGGCGCTCAGGCCGGCGGCCGCGCCGGCCGTCCGGGCGGCGAAGGCGCCCCACGTGGCGTGGACGCGTTCGCCGTCGGCCAGCGCCGGGTCGTCGGGCCGCCGACGGCCGTGGCGCTCCACCCAGACGGCCGGGTTCATTGCGGTCCAAGGTAGTGCGCAAGGCTGAACACCATGTCTGTGGCAACAGCCGTCCTGCGATGAGGCTCGCCGAGGCCGAGGCACGGGCCCGGTTGGCGGCGCACGACCACGGGATCCTGTGCACGGTGCACGCCGAACGGGGCGTCGACGCGGTGCCCGTCGCCTACGTGGTGGACGAGGACGGCTACGTGGGCGTACCCGTCGACCTCGTCAAGCCGAAGGCGTCGACGCGACTGCAGCGGGAGCGGAACCTGGAGGCGGATCCCCGGGCCACGTTGCTGGTCGAGCACTGGGACCGCGACGACTGGTCACGGCTGTGGTGGGTGCGGGCCGAGCTGCGCTGGCAGAGCGAGGCCGCCGGCCGGGAAACCGGCCTCGCCGCCGCGCTGGCCGGGCGCTACCCGCAGTACCGGGACCAACCCTTCGTCCGGGTGCTGGTGCTGCGCATCGTCGGCGTGGCCGGCTGGACCGCCGTGGCGAGCTGATCACGGGCCCGCCGTATCTGGGCGCTCCGCGCCCAGATGGGAAGCGACGCGACGCCCTGGGTCAAGCCGTGTGGAGCGTGAGATCGAGGTAGCGCAGGCCATGCACCGTGGAGTTGACGTCCCACTCGTCGCCTCGGATCTCGAAGCGTTCCACCCGTCCGGCGAGTCGGGCGAGCAGGGCACTCAGCTCCAGCCTGGCCAGGCCGGCTCCGGCGCAGTGGTGGAGCCCGCGGCCGAAGGCGAGATGATCGATCGGGTTGCGGGTCACGTCGAAGCGGTCAGGGTCGTCGAACCGTCGCTCGTCGCGGTTGCCCGCACCGATCAGCACGACGACTCGGCTGTGGGCGGGGATGGTGACACCGCCGACCTCGATGTCGTCGTTGGCGACTCGTGTGTACCGCTGGATGGGGGAGTGATAGCGGAGTACCTCGTTGACCGCCGACGGGATGAGGTTGGGGTCACTGCGGACCTGGTCCCATTGATCCGGGTGGTGGGCGAACAGGTACAGCGCCGAGCCGATCGCGTTCACCGTGGTGTCCATGCCCGCCTGGAGGTAGGCGAACACGACCCCGTGGATCGCCTCGGGTTCGAGGTCACCGCGATCGACGGCGTCGTAGATGCCGGCCCCCCAGCGGCCGGGTTCGAGGTGCTCGGGAACCGAGACCGTGTTGGAGTAGTCGACCAGGCTCTGGTAGCCGCTCGCAGCTGCGTCAGCCCGAGGTCCGGGCGGACCCCACGAGTCGAAGCCCAGTCGGGCCCAGGGCAGGAGCCGCTCGCGGCCCTCGTCAGGCAGTCCGACGAGGTCGCACACAACCGCGACGCTGAACGGAACGGCCAGCTCGCCGACCACCTCCACATCGCGCCGACCAACCGCCAGGTCGGCGTACTCGGTCGCGCGCGACTCGATGAACTCCTCGTGGGGTTTGAGCGCCGCGGGCAGGAGTTGGCTGTTGAGCACCCGCCGTCGTGCCGTGTGGACCGGCGGGTCGGAGGCGATCACGCCCCGTCCGCCGCGGGCATTGATGAGCGGAGACATGCCCACGCCCTTGGCGGATGTGAACGACTCCCAGTCCTGGAGCAGGTCGCGGATCTCGGCGTACCGGGTCACGGCGTAGCAGTCGTGGCGCACCAGACGCACGACCGGCGCCAGCGCGCGTAGCCCGGCGTAGAGGGGGAACGGATCGCGCAGATTGGTGTCGGACCAGACATCGACGTCGACGTCGGCCGCCTTCGTCACGCTCACCGACATGAGGGTCAACCTCCTCGTTCCGCGCCCGCGCGGGCGCGTTCGAGGATCGTAACGACGCCCTTGGTGCCGTCGACCTCGATCAGATCGCCGGTCTTGATCCGCAACGTCGCGACCGAGGTGCCGACGACGCACGGGATGCCGTACTCGCGCGCCACGATGGCGGCGTGGGTGAGCGATCCGCCGCCATCGCAGACGCAGGCACCGATGATGGCGAAGGCCGGGGTCCAGTTCGGCGAAGTCGCCTCGGTGACGAGGATCTCGCCATCTTCGAGCTCGAACAGCTCGGTCGCTGACACCATCACGCGAGCACGCCCGGTGCACGTGCCGGCTGAGGCCGGGAAGCCCTTCAGCTCGGTTGTGTGGGCGTGTGCTCTGAGCCGCTCGAGATAGTGCGAGTGCAGGCCGAAGATCTCGATCAGCACCGGATCCTCGATGTTGTCGGGGAGCGTGCCGACGACCTTCGGCACCTCTTGGCGCTTCAGCTGGAACCCGTCGTAGTAGTCGTGGCGGTCGGTGACCATCGATTGCAGGTCGGCCCACTTGGTCTGGCCGGCGCAGACGTCCATCAGCTCCGGGAAGAACAGGAACAGGGTGTCGTCGTACCGGTCGGCACCGACCTCGGCGCCGATCGCGAGCGCCCCGTTGCGCATCGGGATGGTCGCCCGCAGGTCGATGTAGTAGTTGTGCTCCTCGTTCCACCAGGCGAAGTTGGCGACCTGGTTGATCGCCAGCAGCTCGTCGAACGCGCCCAGAGCCTCGCCGCTGAGCGAGGATCGGGCCTGCTCGACGACCTCGTCGCGCTCGGCCTGGGCGGCGGCCAGCCCGGCGTCGAAGTCGTGGGGGTGCTCAGCGGCCACGAAGTTGGCGAGCTGGCCGAGCGGCGACGTCTGGTCTTCGATCCACGACGGGAGGTTCACGTCGGCGATGCCTTCGGTGCGGTGCCCGTAGACCTCGAGGAACTCGTCGAACTTGGTGAGCCACACCGAGGCGTTGCCACCCGCAGCCGCGAGCGCGCCGCGGAGATCGGGTGCTTCGCTGGAGGCGAAGATCTCGCCGATGCCGAGTCGCTTGGCCTCGTCGGCGAGCACCCACATCGCCCGATCGGTCTCGGTGATCTTGTGCTCGCGACCCTGCAGCATCTTGGCGATGTTGCTCGGGTCGATCCCGTTCGAGGCGCACACGCCGTACAACTGGAGGTAGATCGCCAGCAGGGGGTACATGATCTCGAAGTGGATCTCCCACGCCCGCCGCTGGAACGTCCACGCGTCGGCCATGTACTGCCCCAGCTCGCCGAGCGACTTGCCGGCGAAGTCGTACGTCTCGAAGTAGCTCAGGCCGAGCCCCAGCTCCCACTTGCGCTCGTCCCAGATGGCGTCGAAGTTCTGCAGGAACCTCGGCATGTTCTTCTCGATCCGAGCGGCGCGATAGCCGATCTCCCACGGCGACGTGATCGGCACCTCACCCTCGTAGAGGAACGGGCCGCCCATCCGCTGGACGAGCCCGCCCGCCGGCGGCAGCGGAAGCTGGTGCGCGGCGAGCTGGGTTCCCCATGCGGCGTCGCTCACGAACTGCATGCCGAGCGGTGAGAAGCCCCGCGGCCAGTGGAAATCGACGAACCAGAAGCGGTCCTCGTCGGCCTTGGTGAACGGCACCGACTTCATCCGCAGCCACGGATTGTCGACGTGCTCGGGCTTCCATCCGGGATACCACCCGTCGAGGAACACGTCGACCGAAATGACGTCAGCCACGTCAACAAACCCCCATGCTCGTGCCGATCTCGTGCGCCGTCGGGAACATTCCCGATCGACGAGGTGATCGAGTGTCAGGTTACCTGAAACGGCGACCCCGGCGAGGAGCGCTGCGGTGGGCAGCATCAGCGGTCATGACCGACGGCTAGCTTCACCACCATTCCGGCGACCATGAGCCACGAGATCCGACCCTTCACCATCGACGTGTCCGATGACGTGCTCGACGACCTGCGCATCCGGCTCCGCCGGACGCGCTGGCCGGACGCCGAAGTGGTCGACGACTGGACCCAGGGCGTACCGCTCGGCTATCTGCAGGACGTGTGCCGGTACTGGGCAGACGAGTACGACTGGCGAGCGCGCGAGGCGGCTCTCAACCGATTCGACCAGTACATCACCGACGTCGACGGCGTCGACATCCACTTCATCCACCAGCGTTCGCACCATCCCGACGCGCTGCCGATCGTGCTGACGCACGGCTGGCCCGGGTCGATCGTCGAGTTCCAGAAGGTGATCGAGCCGCTCACCGACCCCACGCGACACGGCGGAGCGATCGACCAGGCGTTCCATGTGGTCGCACCGTCGATCCCCGGGTACGGCTTCTCCGACAAGCCCGGCGAGGTCGGGTGGGGCGTCGAACGAATCGGTGACGTGTGGGCGGAGTTGATGGCACGGCTCGGCTACGTGCGCTACGTGGCCCAGGGTGGCGACTGGGGCTACGCGATCACGTCGGTGCTCGCCGCGCGACATCCCGACCGCTGTGTCGGCATCCACCTCAACTTCGCGATGGTCATCGGCGCGACCAGCGATCCGCCCACGGCCGCACAGCAGTTCGCGCTGGACCGAATGAAGTACTACCAGGAGTGGGACTCCGGGTACCGCGTGCAGCAGAAGACCCGCCCGCAGACGCTCGGATACGGGCTCGCCGACTCAGCGGCGGGACAAGCGGCGTGGATCCTCGAGAAGTACTGGTCGTGGACGGACAACGACGGGACGCCCGAGGACGCGTTGACCCGCGACGAGCTGCTCGACGACATCACGATCTACTGGGTCACCAACTCGGCCACGTCGTCGGCCCGGCTCTACTGGGAGAGCACCGGCGGCGCACGTCCGGTGGTCGACGTCCCGACCGGTTTCGCCGCGTTCCCGCGCGAGATCGTGCCGCCGGTGCGCGAGTGGGTGGAGCAGAACTACCGCGACATCCATCACTGGTCCACGTTCGATCGCGGTGGTCATTTCGCCGCGTTCGAGCAACCCGACGCCTACGTCCGTGACCTGAGGGCGTGCTTCGCCCGCTTCCGCTGACGTCGTCGAGTCCGCTGAAGATCATCGCGGCGGTGGCGTCGACTCGACCTGCGCCGACGACACGTGCGACGTCGGCAGCGAAGGCGGTGCCCTCGTCACCCCCGACTACGGTCCGGGCAGCAACCACTTCACCGGCACCGTCAACTGGGTCCAGATCGACGTCGCTGGAGGAGCTCACGACGACGACCACCTCATCACGGCCGAGGAGAGGACCCGCGTCGCCATGGACCGGCAATGAGCCCGGCACCCGCAGGCGACGCCTGAACCGGGCAACCGGCACGGAGGCACTGGACAGCAATGCGATTCGACGAACTGATGGAGCATGTCGTTCACGGCTTCGAGCTGGCCGGAGTCGCCGTGCTCGCGATCGGATCGCTCGTCGCGATGGTCGGCGCAGCCAAGCTGCTCCTCCGACACGACGCACGCGCTGCCTACGTGGGCGCCCGCCAGGACGTCGGGCGGGCGATCCTGCTCGGCCTCGAGATCCTCATCATCGCCGACATCGTCCAGACGATCACGATCGACCCCACGCTGGAGAGTGCCCTCGCTCTGGCCCTCATCGTGCTCGTCCGAACGTTCCTCAGCTTCTCCCTCGAGATCGAGCTCGACGGTGTCGTTCCATGGCGCAAGGCGGCTCGATCACGCGTCGACGGCTCAGCGCCCGAACCAACGAACCCGGGTGACGTTGCGTGACGCCACTGCGGTCAGGATCCGTCGCGGAGGTCTTCGAGCCGATCGGTGGTGAAGCGGATATCGTCGAACGTCACGACACAGCCGTCGCCGGTCGGCGACTGGGCTTCGAAGCCGATGCTGTGGCCACCGATCGAGGCTCCGAACGTGAACACGCGGATCAGGCGCCACGCCTGTCCATCGGTCGATGCGTGGAACGCATAGACGTGATCGACGCGAGTAACCCGGAGCCACACCGAGCGGCCGGGAATGACGAAAGCGTTGGCATCGTCGGAGACATCGCGAGTGACGACGGAGACCACCATCGGCTCGGCTGCGGGTGAGAACTCGAAGCAGAACTTGGCCCAGCGGCGCTCGTCGATCCAGATCAGCAGTACCCCGGCGTCGTACTGGGCTGCGAAGTCAACGGTGATCCGAGCGCTGAACTGGAAGTCGCCGGGTGCGGGCGCGCCCAGCAGGGTGGCGGCGTTGAGCATCGTTTCCGCGTCGGCTGAGCCCTCGCCACCGGGGTTGATGTAGAAGTCGGTGTGGGCGGGTGCCCGGGCGACCACGCCGTTCGCTGAATCGAGCCTCCACACGTCGTCGTGCGACGGGGTAACAGGAAAGGGAAGTCCGGGCACAGTCAGCATCTCGGTCACCGTCGGCCGACTGTACGAGCCGGAGGCAGGTCGACAGCGAGGTGGTGTGCCGATGTGGCCGGGCCGCGGCGAGGCGGCCAGGTGCGCAGTCGCAACCGATACACCCGGCGACCTCCGGTGGTCCGGCCGCGATGATGGCCGTCGTGGAGAAGGTCGAGGTTGTCGTCGCCCATCGTGAGCGGGCGACCCTGCGCGTCGGCGACGTGTTCCTGAAGATCGACGCTGATCAGACACGCACCGACGTGGAGGTTGAGGCGATGGCGCTGGCGCCGGTCCCGACTCCGGAGGTCCTGTGGCGCAAGCCGCCAGTGCTCGCGCTCGCCGCCGTCCCCGGGACGGCGCTCGGCCGTCTCGGGGAGCCGTCGACCGCGTCGTCGGCGGCGTGGGCCGCTGCGGGTTCCGCCGCCCGGACGCTTCACGACGCGCCGCTGCCGCCATGGCCCGGTCGGAGCCTCGACGAGTTCGCAGCGCAGCTCGCCGGCGAGTGCGAGTGGCTCGTCGCCAACGACGTCCTGCCCCCCGACGTGGTCACGCGGAACCGCCGGCTCGCCGAGGCTGCGCTCCGGCCGTGGACGCCGGTGTTCATCCACGGCGACCTGCAGGTCGACCATGTCTTCGTCGACGGTGACGAGGTCACCGGCGTCGTCGACTGGTCCGAGGCGTCCCAGGGCGACGCGCTGCTCGACCTCGCAATCCTCACGCTCGGACACGAGGAGCACCTCGGTGACGTCGTCGCCGGCTACGGCACGGACGTCGACCGCGAGCTGATCCGCGCGTGGTGGTCGTTGCGCTGCCTGCTGGGGATCCGCTGGCTGGTCGAGCACGGCTTCGGCCCGCCCGAGGAGATGCCCGAGGTCGCCGTGCTCACATCTCGTCTGTGAGGCGGGCGTCATCTGGGCGCGGAGCGTCTCATCGAGCCATCTGGACGCGCTGGGTCTCGGATCCGAGACTGTCCGCGCCCAGAAGCGCAACTGAGACGATCCGCGCCCAGATGTGCGGGGCGCGCGGCCGGGCGTGGTCCGACGAGTGAACCGAACGAACGGCGCGGCGATCGGTGCAAGAGTGTGCAGATGGCCACGGTCAAGACGCATCCGACCGGCGAGGACGTGACCGCGTTCCTCGATTCGGTGCCCGCCGAGCGTCGTCGCGCGGAAGGGCACGCCCTGCGCTCACTCTTCGAGCGAGTCACGGGTGAGCCGGCAGTGATGTGGGGTCCGTCGATGGTCGGCTTCGGCAGCGAGCCCTACACGAACACCCTGGGAACCAACGAGTGGTTCGTCGTCGGATTCTCGCCGAGGAAGGCAGCGCTGACGATCTACGGGATCCACAACGGCTATGCGGCTCCGGATCCGCTGCTGGCGGAGCTGGGTCCGCACACGACCGGGAAGAGCTGCGTCTACGTGAAGCGACTCGACCAGATCGATCAGAACGTGTTGGAACAGCTCGTCCGCAAGGCGTGGGAGAACTCCGCCGACCCGACGTGACGCAGCGGGATATGACGGAGGGGTTCTGACCGCCGATCACCCGCCTTCGAGTCGTGCGAGCTCGAGCTCGATCACGGCGCGGGCGTCGACGTCGGTCAGGATTCGGACCGGTCGCCGACCCTGCCACGGCGCCTCGTGGTCGCTGACCCGCTTGGCGGCCAGCGTCTTGCCGCGACAGAAGCTGTGCCCGCAGTCGACGCGGATCGGGTGCTCGACCCACGCGTAGTGCTGGGGTGCGATCAGGTAGCTGATCGCGGACGAGTCGTGGACGTGAATGCCGTCGATGCCGAGCCGGTGGGCGAAGAAGTCGGCGTAGTACGGCACGATCGCCGACAGGTGACGCGCCGGCGGCGAGTCGATGTTGGCGATCCGGCCCAGGTCGTCACTCGTCATCAGCGTCTGCTCGGTCACGTCGAGGCCGGCCATGACGATCGGGCATTCGGCCCCGAAGACGATGTCCGCTGCCTCGGGGTCGTTGAGGATGTTCGCCTCTCCCGCCGGGGATGCGTTCCCACCGACGAAGGCGGCGCCCCCCATCAGGACGATCTCGGCGACCTGCTGCGTGAGCCTCGGCTCGAGGAGCATCGCCAGGGCGACGTTGGTGAGGGGGCCGAGCGGGACCAGTGTGATCTCACCTGGTGACGACATGACCGTGTCGATGATGAAGTGGGCCGCGTCCTCAGCGAGCGGCGCGGTGGCCGGTTCCGGAAGGTTGACCCCGCCCTGACCATCGAGGCCGTGCACGAACGCGGCCGGACCGCGGTAGTCCATCGCCAGCGGCTTGACGGCCCCTGCCGCGACGGGGATGTCGCTGCGCTGGGCGATCTCCAACAGGCTGAGCGCGTTGCGGGTCGTCACGTCGGTGTCGGCGTTGCCGAACACGGTGGTGAGGCCCACCACCTCGAGCTCGGGCGACTCGAGCGCGTAGAAGATCGCCATCGCGTCGTCGATGCCGGGATCCGTGTCGATCAAGAGCTTTCGCGCGGCGGAGTCCGTCACGACGGCCGAACGTAATCGCCGCCGGCCGTCACCCCATGGTGGGACCGGCAGGGATCCCGCCCAGTTCGGCGGTGGACGGTGGTCCGGCCGGTCTGGACGTCAGGGGATGCCGCTCACGATTTCGCAGGTGTTGGCGGTGTCGGCGCCGGTGCCGCCGCGGCAGTGGTCGTTGCCCGCGGCGCCGCGCAGCTGGTCGTCACCGGGGCCACCGTGGATGATGTCGTTGCCTGCTCTGCCGCGGACCGTGTCGTTGCCGGTGCCGCCACGCATCAGGTCGTCGCCAGCACCGCCGAAGAGCAGGTCCGCGCCGGCATGACCGAAGATCGTGTCGGCCTGGTTGTGACCGCGGATGATGTCGTTTCCGGGGTTGCCGCCGATCCTGTCGGTTCCGGCGCCACCGCTGATGGTGTCGTCGCCGGCGCCACCCCGGATGGTGTCCGTCGCCGGCGCCTCCGCGGATGGTGTCGTCGCCGGCGCCACCGCGGATGGTGTCGTTGCCTGCCCCGGCACAAAGTGTGTCGTTGCCGCCCAAGCCGCTGATGGTGTCGTTCCCTCGACCGGCGACGATCACGTCTTGACCGGCGGTGCCGGTCAACACGTCGTCACCGGCGGTGCCGACCATGGTCGCCGGGCGCCCGGCACACATCGGTGTCTGGGCGGCGACGACCGTGATGCTCACCGTTCCTTCGGCCGTCGCCGGCGGGCCGCTTGCATCGCTGATCGTGTACGTGAACGAGTCCGCACCCGAGTAACCGCTTTCCGGCGTGTACGTGCACGTGCCGTCGGCGGCGCACGTCGCCGAACCGTGCGAGGGCTGGGTGTTCGAAAGGACGTGCAGCGCATCGCCGTCGATGTCGCTCGCATCGGCCAACACGTCGAACGTCACCGACTCTCCATCGGTCACCCGCACGTTCACCGTTCCCGGCACCGGCGCGTCGTTGACGGGTGAGATCGTCATCGTCACGGTCGCTGCATCGGAGAGCTCACCATCGGTGGCCTCGTAGGTGAACGAGTCGGAGCCGAAGAAGTTCGGCGCCGGCGTGTAGGTGCACGCCGTGGTCGTGCACGACACCGCGCCGTTGGCTCCCTGCGTCCACGAGGCCGGCACGATCGTCAGCGGGTCGACCTCGGGGTCGGTGTCGTTGCCGAGAACGTCCACGGAGATCGCGGCGGCGTCTTCCGGGCCGGCGGCCGCATCGTCGACCGCCGTTGGCGCGAGGTCGACGTGGTGGACGGCCGTCGTCGTGCTCGCTTCGTTGTCAGTGGCGGTTGACTCCAGAGTCGTCGTCGTCGCCGTTGCCGTGTTCGTGAGGACGGTTCCATCCGCGACGAGCGGGTCGACGCGGACGACGACGGTGAACACGGCGCTGCCCACCGCCATCGACGGGGTCGAGCAGGTGACCGTTCCTGTCGTGAGAACTGCCGGGACGTCGCAGGCCCAGCCGACCGGCTCGGACGATGACACGAACGTCGTCCCGACGGGAAGCGTGTCGCTCACCGTCGCGACGGCTGCGGGGTCCGGGCCGGCGTTGGTGACGGTGATGGTGTAGGTGAGCACGGCACCGGAGTCGACGGGGTCGGGGTCATCCGTGATGATCGTCGAGAGCTCTGCCGTCTGGAAGAGGCCGACCACGATGGGATCGCGTGCCGAGCTGCGATACGGCGACGCCGGTTGGTACACGACCCGGGGCGGCACGAGCGCCGAGCCGTCCGGCTTCTCTTCGGCGGCGCTCTCGCCGGTGTCGCGGATCTCGTCGCTGTAGTCGAACAAACCCGACTCGTCGGCGTTGATGTGCCAGGAGGCTGCGCCGACGACGTTGCCCGCGAAGCTCGCGCTCGCGAGCGCAGCATCGAGGCGGCCGAGCAGCCCCGCGGTCGAGTCGTCGTATCCGGTCGCGCCCGCCGCGGTGCCGATGTAGCCGGCACCGGCGAGCGCCGAGATTGGCGCCTCCTTGGCGTACGACTCGAGGTCGCCGAGGATGAGCACGTCCGGGTCGCCCGCAGCGGGTAGCACGGTGCCGGTGATCCACGTCGACATGCGGTTCGCCTGTGCGACGCGCGTTGCGTTGAAACAGCCTTGCCCGTCGCCGGCATCGGCATCCGGCCCGGTCCCTGGGCAGTCTCGTGACGTGAAGTCGACGACGATGGGCGTGAACCGCTGACCGAAGGCGGGTGACGACGCATCGACGACGTCGAACGTCTGCGCCGTCGGCGGCCGCGTGTGAACGGGATCGAGGTCGACGAGGGGTGACCCGACGGGCGACACGATGCCGGTGCGATAGATCAACATGACCCGCACGGCGTCGACGCCGAGCGTTCCGCCGGTGTTGACGAATGCGAACGGGGAACTGCCGCCACAGCGCGCGTTCACTGCCCCGAGCAAGTCGACGATCGTCGCGGTCGCCGTCGTGTTCTCGAGCCCGGTGAGGGCGATCACGGTGGCACCGAGCGAACAGATGACGATCGACTCGCGCTCCCGCTGGCGATTCAGCTCGAGGACGCTGTCGGCGCCGCGACAGTCGAGGGTTCCCGACGGGCCACACGGGCCCGCGAGGCTGCTCGACGTGGTGTCGATGGTGGTGAAGTAGTCACCGAGATCCACCGATGCCGCGTGCAGCGCACCCCCGACAGTCGGGGTCGCGGCGGGGCGCGGGTTGGCCACCGTGAACATCGCCGGGCTCGCCTGACGGGGCCTCAGGCGCCACGTCGCAGCTCCGAGACCAGGCGACGACCAGTCGAGCACCCCGCTGAGGTCCTTCACCACATCGCCCGCCCGAACGAAGTCGGTGCCCTGGGTGCCGACGCTGAAGCCTCCGTTGGCGCGGGGGAGGTACACGGCCTGCATGCCGTTCGGCGTCGAGGAGCGCAGATTGCTCGACGTCGTCGTCGTCATCGACGATGATCTGCCGCCGTCGCAGCGAGTCGCGATACGCAGCCAGGCCGTCGACGCTCGGCGCGTTGGTCTCCGTGAACGCCGATGGGCGTGTGCCCTCGGTCAACGTCAAGTGTCCGAGGTGGGACAGCTCCGACACGTCGGACACCGTCAGTTGGTCGACGAATGCGACGACCATGCCCTCTCGGGCCTCGTAGAAGTCGTCGACGACCCCGACGATCGGGAGGTCGATCGGGCTGGGCGTGATCTGCGCCAGATTGTTGCCCGCGTCGGTGACGATCACGCTCGACGCGGTGATCTCGGTACGCCCGCTGCTCTCGCCGACGGAGCCTTGAACCTCCACCCGCTGGCCCTCGGACACAGCGGTGCTGCACGCGCCACACGAGACGAAGATGCCTTCGGAGGTGAGGGGATCGGCGTCGGCGTCGACGTCTTCCTCCTGCAGGAAGAAGCCCGCCAGTTGACTCGACGCTTGGAAGTCGCCGACGACGATGCCCTCAACGGCGACCGAGGCGCCCGGAATCGGCGTGGCCGCGCCGTTGCCCTGAACGTCGTGGATGAGGGTGTCCGCGTCCGCATGGGACGGGGCCGCCGGCAACGACAGTACGAATGTCGCCGCGAGCGACGAGGTCGCCGCCACGAACTCCGCAAGCCGGTGGGCGCGACGTCCGCCCGCCCCAGGGTGAATCGATCGAATCACCCGTGCCTCCTCACGTTCCGATCCAGCCCTTCTCGTGGGTCTGAACCACGACGAGTCTGCACGTTTCCGGCGCTCGTCTCTGTGCCCGCCGACACACCCACTGTGTGCTGGAGAGCACACAGGTGCCCGGTCGAGCCGGCGATCCCGGTCGCGGCCGCCCGCGATCACCGGACGCGAACATCGGGCGTCGATGATCGCTTGCGACGAAACGGTCTCTGCGTCGGCGCTGCCCGGTGGGGATTGGTGCGATCAGGTCGCGGCGATCAGGGCGATGACCCCGATCGCGACGAAGACCGCGACGATAATGCCGGTGACCCAGTGGCTGGCGACTCCTCGTCGCCACGGATCCTCCGAGAAGGGGTGGAGGGCCCGTGCACGCCGGTCCTGCAGCTCATACTCGACCGCAGTGCGCGTCCCGACCTTGGGCAGGTGCTTGCGCCCTTTGCGCTTCATCCCCGATGAGCCCATCGGGGAATCTTAGGCCTCGGCGACGTAATGCCGGTCGCCGACCGTCACCGGGGCGTTCCGAGCTACGCGTCGTGCCCAGATCCTCCATCAGGGCAATATGCGTCGCCGGCGACGACGAGCTTCTCGTCTGTGTCCGCAGCGCAGACTCGTTTCGACGGCTATCGCGGACACAAACGGCCCGCCCGGAGCTGCGGTCCGGACACGAGTCCGCCTGGCGTGCCCGCCACCGACCCGCCGCCGACGGTGATGGGGATGCCGATGCACATCCTCAATCCAGCCGTGGGCTTCTACCTCATGCACGCATGGGTGTGGCAGCCGAACCCGGCAGGCATGTTCGCGGACTGGAACCCCCGGGTTACTTGTCCGTAGACAGCGACCAGCCGTCGAATCCGGGGGTGCGCGTTGTCGGTTTCCATCTCATCGCGCCAGTACCTGCTGCCCTGTTCGTCTCGACGAATAGCGCGGCGGTCATGCTTCGGCGAGACGCCGCGACCCCCGGGTCCGAAGATCTCAGGTCAGCTTGTCGGAGCGGCCGGCTTCGATGCGGGACCACTGGGCGATAGGGCGTCCGTTCGTACGCCACACCTCGGGGTTCTTGGCGTCACCCCAGGGCTGGGGCCATCCGGTGGGGGAGTCCTCCCAGGCCTCTTGGCGTCCGTAGAGGGTCATGTCCCACAGCCCGAGGGTGGGGGCCATGATCTCGACGCCGCGACCACCGGTGTAGTAGGTCTCGAACACCCGCTCACCGTCGCGGACGTAGCAGACGAGGTGATGGCGCTCCCAGTCACGACCCTCCAGGAGTTGTGCCGCGGTCATTTCGACCGAGTACCACGGCATGTCCAGGCCCAGGAAGTCCCGATAGCGGACGCTCTCCTCGTACGGGCCCTTGCAGAGCGTGGCGTACGTGGCATCGCGGGAGTGGATGTAGGACAGCTCGCGGACCTGACTGTTGAAGAACGTGCATCCCTCGCATTGCTCGGCGGCCGGGCGCCCCGGCCACCAGGCGTGGAAGTACGCGATGAGCTGTTTGCGGCCTTCGAACACGTCGAGGATCGTGATCGGTCCGTCGGGACCGATCACCTCGATGGTGGCGTCGACCTCCACCATCGGAAGCCGCCGCCGGGCCGCCGCGATCGCGTCCCCTTCGCGGGTGTGCGCCTTCTCCCGGACCAACAGTGCTTCCCGCGCCTCGAGCCAGGTCTTCCGATCCACCACCGGCGGGAGGGCCGGGTCGGGTGCTTGGTCGCTCATACTGCCTCCATGGTTACGTTGCGGCTCCGTCGGGATGCGCCGGGCTCACCTCCTGGCGATGGACAAGCACGTCGAACCACTGGGCCAGCGTGCCGCCGGTCATGAAGCCACCCGGACTGTCGGCCAGACCCCGGGTCGTGATGCGGTCATGCAGCCACCGATGAACCGGGCGCGGCGCCCGTCGACGCAGGTCGAGCGCGAAGTGCTCGTAGCCGACCTGGCCGAGCGGGTGTTCGAACCACTCCGGATCAGGAGGTGGCATGGCTGCGGTGGCCCCCGGCCCCAGGCTGACTGTGCCGTGATCGAACGTGAACCCGATCGACAGGTACTGGTCGCCGTACCACCGCCGCAGATGCGACCCCGCGCTCGGGAAACGGAACTCCGGGCCCTCCGGTTGGACGATCCGCAGGCGTGGCGCGTTGGCCGTGTGCGGGCTGGCCGCCCAATACACGACCCTGTCGCCGGTGAGCTCCTGCCACCACCGCAGGTTCTCGGCAGCCCGCGCTTCCCGGAACATGTTGGCCTCGTCGAAGGACAAGTTGTAGTGCTCGTAGAACGAGACGATCTGTCGCGCGTGATGTACGGCGATCTGGCCTTCGGGACCGGTATCGGACTGGGCAACGTCCTGGACGAGATCGAGGACGGCGTGGGCGTGACGGATGTACGGCGTCTTGCCGTCCACCGCCATGTACCACTGGACGTACTCGAACTTGTCAGCGGTGAAGGGGCGAATCACACGAAGGTGCTCGCGCAGCTCCTCGGTCCGCTCCGGCGCAACACCCGCGACGTAGGCCTCGACAGCGTCGTAGGCCAACAGACGCGTGAAGTAGTGCTCGACACCGAAGAACCGCACCTGGTCTGAGTGACCGGCGTTGTAGTCGCGCAGCCAGCGCAGCACGTTGGCGACTTCCTGCGTCGGCCACTGCGGGCTCATCTCGCGCACGATGGCGTCCAGGTCTCCCTCGCCGGTACGGATGTACCGGTCAATCTCGAGCCCCGTCGTCCAGTCCTCCTCCCACGCGATCGACCGGAACCCCATCTGCTCGACGAGGAACCGCAGCGTGCGGTGCTTGAGCGTGAGCAGCTCGGAGGCACCGTGGACTGCCTCGCCCAAGCCGACGATCTGCGCATCTCCGACGGACGGCGCCAAAGCGGTCAGGTCGTCGAGCGGCGCGGTGGGGTCGACAGTCGCGAGTGGGATCGCGTTGTGGTTCGCCCACGCGGTGACCGGTCCCGTCCGCCGAGCGCTCGCCGTGACGGCGCCGACGAGCATCGCAGCGGCGACGATGACCGCCGAGACGCCGAGCCGGCGGCGGCGGTCAGGACGGCGTCGCATCGCGGGCGCCTCGGTGCGAGTCGCGGAATGCTCGACCAGGTTTGAACACGCCGAGCGCGGTGGCTGCGGTCAGGGCGACGACGTCGATGGCGGCGCCGACGATGAGCCGGCCGGTGGTGTCACCGTCGCCGTCGAGCATCTGCGCGCTGGCCGGACTGATGATGAAGCTGCCGACGAGCAGCACGACGACGATGAGGGCGAGCTTGATCACCACCCAGGGGTAGCGAAAGACGCCCCATCTCGTGCCGAGCCCGAGCGCGATGCCGGTGAGGAGTGCGGCGAAGCTCAGCGGAATGCCGAAGACCAGGCTGAACATGTTGAGCGTCTTCAGCGAGTCGTGCACGAGAGCGGGGTCCTCGAGTGTCGACGTGCGGATCGCCACGGCAAGGAACCCGGCGGAGTCGCCGAGCAACGCGACCGAGAAGACGATGTGCGCGGTCAGCACGGCATGCCGGACACGGACGGGGAACCGCCGGCGGCTCGTGCGTCTGGACAGCTGATCGTCGGTCGGTGGTGCGACCGAAGGCGGGGTTGCGAGTGCAGTGGGCTGGTTCATGGTGTTCCTCCCGGACCAGCGTTCTCGGAAGCTCGCACCACCACGTCCCGCCAGACGATCGATACTGACGGAGGGCGGCGCAAACGTAAGGTACCCCTACGTTTCGTGTTGCCAAACATCGGCCCGTCAACCGGCCGTCAACGCGTTCAGGGCTTCGCGGAACGACTCCTGCGGCGCATCGCGCGTAGCTGGCGCAACGTCGGTGCCCGACCCTCGAGTGGCGGCTGGCCGTGGTCACGGAGGCCGTCGATGAAGATGTCGAGGTGGCGATGCGCCATGTCCTCCTCGAGTTCGGGGTCGAATCCACCGCGGATCGGCCTGGAGAATCTGGCGAGCACGAGGCCGACGTCGGCGAACTGGACGCCGGCGCGCAACGAACCCTGCTGCTCGGCTGCCCGGAGCAGTCGTCGTTGAGCGGCCGCCGTCGAGTCGAGCAGCACCTTGATCTCAGGGTAACTACGGACCTCCTCGTCGAGGAGCGGCATCAGCGCAGGAGCGCCCACGTCCAGTGTGCGGTGCATGTAGCGGCGCAACGCCACGAACGCATCAGTCTCCTCAGCCAGCGCCGCCCGAGCCTCGACGCGGGTGCGTGCCATCACGTCGGCGGCGACGGCCGTGACGAGGGCCCTGCGGTGGGGGAAGTTGCGGTAGAGCGTCGCGATGCTGACGCCGGCGCGTCGTGCGACGGCAGCGAGCGAGACCTGGATTCCGGACTCGACGAACAACGCGCACGCGGCGTCGAGCAAGGAACGTCGGTTCCGTTGTGCGTCAGCTCTCATCGGACCTCCCGCGGTTGACGCCAAGCGAAGTGACAATGTTCGAACCGGTTTACTCTCAGATCGGCCGGCGCGTCGGGATCGGACCGGTCGCTGCACCGCGGTGTGGCTAACCCGTTCAGCTCTGTCAACGTCGAACACGGAGGCACGTAGCTGCGCCACAACTGCCGCTCGACACTCGCCCTCCGAACCGGGCCGGCGACCGAAAGCCCGACATCGGACGTTCGGTAGCGCCAACGAGACCGGTGGGCAGGGCGCGCTCAGCGGCGGCTGTCGGCGAGTGCTTGGTCGAGGATCGTGATGCCCAGGTCGAGCTCGGTATCGGTGATCGTGAGCGGCGGGGCGATGCGGAAGACGCCGCCCATTCCAGGTAGCGCGGTGATGTTCATCGACAGGCCGAGCTCGAGGCATCGCCGCGTGATCGCCGCGCCGAGCTCGGGCGCCGGCTTCTTCGAGTCTCGGTCAGCGACGATCTCCACCCCGGCGAGCAGGCCTCGTCCGCGTACGTCGCCGACGCACTCGTGCCGAGCGCTCAGCTCGGAAAGGCCGGCTCGCAGCCGAGCGCCGGCTGCCGCGGCTCGCTCTGCGAGGCGGTCGCGGACGACGATCTCCAGCACCTTGGCGCCGACCGCCGCGGGTAGCGGGTCGGACACGTGTGTCGTGTAGAAGAGAAACCCGCGTTCGTGGGCTTGCTCCTCGAGCTCGTCAGTCGTCAGGACTGCCGCGAGCGGAAGGCCGGCGCCGAGCGTCTTCGAGAGCGTCAGGATGTCGGGCACGACCCCGTCTCGCTCGGAGGCGAGCATTGTGCCGGTGCGTCCCATGCCGGTTTGTGCCTCATCGAGCACAAGCAGCATCCCCCGTTCGCGACAGCGCGCCTGGAGCGCGGCGAGATAGCCGGGTGGCAGGTCGAGGACGCCGCCCGACGAGAGCAGCGGCTCGGCGATGAAGGCGGCCGGCGCCCCACTGCTCTGCCGGTCGACCAGGTCGAAGGCGTCGTCGAGCTCGGCGAGCCAGTCGAGCTGGCCGTCGGCGGTCACGAAGCGAGGCCGATAGGCGTTCGGTGCGAACACCGCCATCGATCCAACCGGCGGCGGACCGTGGCCGCGGCGACCCGCCGAGTACGTCGCCCCGCCGGCGGCACCGGTCATGCCGTGCCAGCTCTGCGCGAAGCCGACGACCTCCCACCCGCCGGTCACGACCTTGGCCAGTTTGAGGGCCGCCTCGTTGGACTCCGCGCCGGTCGTCAGCAGCAGCACCTTCGACAGCCCTGGCGCGATCCCGCCGAGAGCCTCGGCGAGATCGATCACCGGCCGCGACAGCATCCCGGAGAAGAGGTGATCGAGGCGGCCGATCATCTCCGTCACGACCGCGACGATCTCGGGATGCGAGTGTCCCAAGATCGCACTCATCTGGCCGCTGGTGAAGTCGAGCACCCTGTGCCCGGCAGCGTCCTCCACGAACGCCCCGGCCGCTCGCTCGGCGACGAACGGAGACCACGTTGGCCCGTACCGCACCAGGTGGCGCTCGGCGCGCCGGAGATCCACGTCGTCTGACATCTGGCGCATTCTTACCGTCGGGCGCTGCTGCTGGTTAGCGGCGAACAGCTGTCAGCGGCGCTAGAAGGTGGCCCTGAGGAGCCGGGTGGTTTCGGGGTCGAGCATGCCGGCGACCGTGGCCTCCGGTTCGAGGACGAGCGCGGCTTGCAGGTCGGTGGTGGCGGCACGGTTGAGCACTCGCTTCATGGCTTGTGTGGCGAGTGGTGGTAGGCCGGCCAGCCGGGCGGCCACTGTGTTGGCCTCCTCGAGCAGCTGTTCGTCGGGGACGACTCGCCAGGCGACGCCGAGGTCGAGGAGAGTCGGGGCGTCGTAGCGGTCACTCCTCCTCCTCTCCGAGTGACCACGACTCGGACGTGTTCCAGCGTTGGCTTGGTCGAGCATTGCGAGTTGGAACCGCTGCCCAACCCACGGTGTCGGAACGATGTGAAGGTGCGCCGGCTGTGGCGCTGCACGGCGGGTGGTGTGCCAGCCGGTGGCCGCTACATCTGTCTGGTTGCCAGTGTGATCGGCGCAGCTGCTTCGGCATCGTGCAGTAGCGATGGGTCCTCCTCGGCTACCTCGATCGGCGACCCATCGGGGACCTCGGTCGATCCGAATCCAGCATTGACCGCAGCCCCATCGCCGACGTCGACGATCCCGCCGACGGCGAGCGCGTCGACCTCGGGCTCGACCGCACCAATGCCGGCCCGTGTCGAAAGGCGCGGTCACGCGCCGGTGTCCGTCGGAGAGCCCATCGACGTCGCCGACCTCAGCGGACGCATCGTGTTCGACGACTTCGAGGACATCTTCACGATGCGTCCCGACGGCACCGACGTCGTCACGCTCACCTCGCGAGCGGGCTCAGAGTTCGATGGAGCGTGGTCGCCGGACGGCCAGTTCGTGGTGTATCGCGACTCGCGTCGCGGGATCAACGAAGACGACGAGGTCTACATCGTGGGTGCCGACGGCACGGGCGTGCGGAACCTCACCAACGATCCCGCCAACGATTGGGGACCGGCATGGTCGGGCGACGGAGAGTGGATCGTCTTCAACTCTGACCGCGGCGGGGGCGCCCTTGGTGGCTACCTTGTGCGCCCAGACGGCAGCGACCTGACCCGTCTTCCGATCGACGGATGGGTCGAGTACGCGACGTTCTCGCCAGAGGGCTCCAGGATCGCCTTCATGAGCCACGTCGGGAGCGACTACGACATCTTCGTCGCCGACGTGGCGACCGGTGAGACGATCCAACTCACCGACGCCGGCGGATCGGACGGCTGGCCATCGTGGTCGCCGGACGGCACGACGATCGCCTTCGCCACCGAACGCGACGACTGCCTGCGGGCGCCCGACGACCAGGACTGCTGGCACGATGACGAGCCCGGCGAGCATCACGACATCTGGATCATGGATGCCGACGGCGGGAACCAGCGTCGTGTTACCCCGGAGTCCGGTCAGTTCGTCACCTGGTCGCCAGATGGCCGTTACCTCCTCATTTCAGGGCGGACGTTGTACGTCGTGCGGCCCGACGGCACCGGTCGTCTCGAGCTGCGTGCGGACGGGTTCCCACTCGCCCTCGGCGGCATCCCCGACTGGACCGGGTGATCACGCCGACCAATCGGCCCAACGTCCACGAACTCAGCACGATGCGTGAGTGGTGAAGACGACACCTGCACTTCGGGTCGAGCTGCACCCGGCGACGCCCGCCGATGAACGTATCCGTCGGGCCGGCTCTGGATGACTCCGGGATTCTTCGACTTCGTAGCCATCCACAGGTACGAGGGCAACCCGAGGGTCAGCATCACCAGGCTGTTGAACGCGGTGTAGACAGGCATGAGCAAAAGCCACCGGTCGCGGTGCCGCCAGTTTGTCGACGCGCTGAGCACGAGATAGACGCCCAACACGGCGACCAGCGTGCGAGGGGTGGTGAGCGCGGTCCACCAGCGCAGAGGCAGCGCGGCGAACATCACGGCGACCCCGTACGTCCACATGAACGGGTGATGACGTATGAGCTTCCAGTTGACGATGAACAGCCGGAACTCGCCGCCGGCCCACGCGAACCGCTGACGAAACCAGGCGCGGAGTGTTGTGGGGACTGTCGTCGGCACCGAGAACGGGATGTGGCCGACGCGATATCCGAGCAGGTCGGCGATCACGCCGGTCTCGACGTCGTTCCCTTGGAAGAAGAGGGAGTGACGCTTCATGATGTCGGCCAGCGCAGTCGTCCTGGCCACGTGACATCCGCCCGACACCATCCACGGCATGATTCGGCGGAGCAGCATGGCGACGCGGTACTCGTGCGCCTGGAGCCGTCCGAGCCAGTGCTCGGGGTTGCTCGGGGTGATGGGCACCGACGCGACGTCGAGTCCGTGCGCCGCGAGGCCACCGACGAGCTCGCGCAGCGGGCGGTCGGTGACGGTGTCAGCGTCGATGCACACGACGTACGGGCGGGTGAGGGTCATCAGCGCGTCGCGGACGAGTCGATCACGTGTCGTGCCCGCGGTCTGGCGCCGACCGGCGACGGCGGATCGGCCGCCCGCCGTGCCGTAGAACACGTTGAACCCGTGCGATCGTGCGATACGACGGAGGTCGGCGTGAAAGGACGGCGCTTCGTTGGTCGTCGTGCACAGGACCACTCGTTCGCCATAGGTGGCGAGGTAGCTGACGTTCTCGAGGTAGCGGATCGAGCCGTAGATCGGTACGAGGACGTGGAAGTCGTCGCAGGTCGAGGCGGCAGTCCGCCCGGTCGAGGCGCGCTGTGCACGAACGTGACCGATCATGTCGATGAGTGCGGCGAGTCCAGTGACGACGAGCAGGCCGAGGACCCCTGGTACGAGGACGAGCTCGTCGATCATGCGACGACCTGTCGAAGCGTCTCGTCCAAGCGTCCTGCGCCGGGGCGCACCGGAACGGTGGCGAGCAGCTGCATCATCCGCGCCCTGAGCGCGGCAGGAGCCAGCCTTACCATCACGGGGCCCTCGTCGATCAACTGGCCGGCGACCGCCCGTGCCCGGTCGGCGCTCTGTTGGACCGTCGAGATCCGCCTGTGACGTGTGCGCTCGCTGACCTCGTCGGCGTCGAACAGCGCCTCGTGCAGCTTCTCGCCCGGGCGCAACCCGGTGAACACGACGTCGCGGCCCGTCGTGCCGGTCATGGCGAGGAATCGGGCGACGATGTCCACGATGCGCACCGGCGCGCCCATGTCCAAGACGTAGGTCTCTCCAGCATGGGCCATCACCGCGGCTTCGATGACGAGTCCTGCCGCCTCAGGGATCGTCATGAAGTACCGCGTGACGTCGGGATGGGTGACCGTGATGTGCTGGTGGCGAGCGACCTGGGCTGCCAACGAGTGCAGGAACGAGCCGCGGCTGCCGAGCACGTTTCCGAAGCGCACGGACGCGCTGCGCATGGCGGCCGTCGAGAACGCCGACACCACCAACTCGGCGAGCCGCTTGGTGGCGCCGAGCACCGACGTCGGATCGGCGGCCTTATCGGTGCTGATGTTGATGAACCGGGAGACGCCGGCGTAGCTCGCCGCTTCGACGAGGTTGAGCGTCCCAAGCACGTTGGTCTTCAAGCCCTCGGACGGGTAGCGCTCCAACAGCGGCAGGTGCTTGTGCGCCGCGGCGTGGAACACGATGTCCGGCATCGTCGACGCGAGGGCGCTTTGAACCGCCGATGCGTCCCGGATGTCGCACAGCACCACGCTGTCGTCCGTGAACAACCCCTGGCCATGGAGGTCCAGGTTGACACTGTGCAGCCCACTCTCGTCGTGATCCAGCAGATAGAGCGCAGCCGGAGAGAGCCGGTGGACCTGCCGCACGAGCTCGCTGCCGATCGAACCGGCGGCCCCCGTCACCAGCACGGTCTTCCCCGCCAGTAGGCGCCTCGCCTTCGGTCCATCGACCGGGCTCGCGTCGCGCTCGAGCAGGGCCGCCGTGAACGTCGGGCATTGGGCGTTCACGGCGACGTCAACCGACACGAGTACGTCCCTCGACCCACGATGCCCACCGACGGGCATCGCGTCGCGCGACCGGCGATTCCACCCGCCGCCTGGGGTGCCAGGTGACAATGGCTGCGGGATCGCCGTGCAGTATCAGAAGTTCGGCCATTGCGTCCTCGTTTGGTCGGGCGAGAAGACGGCGGGTCCCGGCTTGATCGAAATCCCGGTTGCACCCGTCATCCTTCGCGTCTGGATGGCTCGACTGAGAGCCGCCAACGAGAGCGCCGGCCGGGCAGCCGCGTACTAGCCCCGGCCAGATGTCGGGTCGCGCTGGCGCGGTGTCGGGAAAACCCGTACACGCCCGCGTCGCACGCCCGCCCACCACCGGAGTCGCACCGCGCCCGGGACGTCCCGGATACTTCCCGCGGTCCTGGGCGCGCCCAACCAGTGCTGGATCAGGCAACCGTCCGGGCTCGCGGCGCGCACCAGCTCACCGGGCACTCGGCGCTGACGTGATATCGGCTCGCGTGCGACGTTGCGCCGCGCCCGGTCGCCCGGCGGTCGTCGGCGGGCGTCGTGCTCATCGGTCGGCGTCGATGTGCGCAGCGAGGTGCTCGGCGCTGGTTGGGCTGAGGCGGAAGAACAGCTCGGGCTCGACGAGCTCGAGTTCGAGCACGAGCAGCAGGCCGCTCGGTTGGCGAACCAGGTCGACCCTGGCGTAGCTCGGTGTCGGCTGTACCGCGCCGACCACCTGGCGTGAGATCGCCCGTAGCTCCCCGGTGAGCTCGGTGTGCGCGGTTGATCCGCCGAAGTCGCTCTGCACCCGCCAGTCACCCTGTTGAACGTGCTTGGCGACAGCGAGGAGTGGCTGGCCTGCGATCACCACGACAGAGATCTCGCCGCTGGTCGTGATCGTCGACATGTACGGCTGGACGACGGCGTCCTCATCGGCGACGATCCGGCGTAGGTGAGCCTCCGCGGCGTGGGCGCCGATCGCCGCGGCGTGTTCAGTGAGGCGGGCGGTGCCACCCACTGCCGGCTTGATGACGACGTCGTCCCAGCCATGCTGTTCGATCAGCTCGTCGAGCGTGATCGCTTCACCACGACCGATGAGCGCCGTCGGCACCACCGGCAGGCCTCGATGGGCGAGGTCGACGAGATAGCGCTTGTGTGCGTTCCATCGCAGCAGCGGTGTTGGGTTGTGCACGATCGCCTGCTGGGCGTCGAGGTGGGCCAGCCAGGCCGCGAACGCTGCTGGCCGCTCGACGTAGTCCCACGTCGAGCGGATGACCACGACATCACCACGACTGATGGGATCGCCCCATCGGTGCGCCCGCGGTCGAAGACCACGAGCGAGTAGCGCCTCCGCGAGCACCGAGTCATCCGCAGTGAGCTCAGCAGTCGAGTCGTCAACCGCCAACAACACGGTCCGACCCATGGCCAACCGTCGCACACCCGCCACACCTCAGCGGCCGCCGATGACCCAGACACCGCAGCGAAATCGCACGTCGTGTACCGCCGGCAGTCCGACGCGACCGAACGCGGCCGGCTGAGATTCGATGCGCATGCCGCCGACAGGGCGCGCGCGTGCATCAGGAGTTCGACGATGCGGTTCGCCGGCGTAGCGAGGCGTTGGTATCGGACGGGCCGGCTTGATGCCGTTCTCGCTGGACGAGGGCGAGCGTTGCGGCGGCCAGACCGAGCGTTACGGGGACGACGCCAAGTGCGGCTGTGAGCGAGGTTGTGTCGGCCAGAGTGCCAACGGTGATCGGAGTGAGGAGCCCGGCGAACGACGACGTCGCGACTGCTCGTGAGCTCGCTGCGGTCGCCCGCCCCGGTGCGAGGGCGACCGTGAGGGAGACGGCCATCGGGAACAGGTTGCCGAGTCCGACCCCGAGGAGCGTCAGACCCACCAATGCTTGTGCGGGCGTCGCCGCCGTCCACAGAATGACGAAGCCGATGGCGTTCACCGTGAGCGCGACTGTGAGCAGCGAGGCGGGATCGTGCCGGCGCGCGAGGCGGCTGCCGAGCAGGCGACCGGCCACCACACCGAGGAAGTAGCCGGACATCACGGCCAGTGCGGCGTGCGTGGTGATGTCCAACGCGTCTTGGACGAAGCTCGCGCCTCAGGCGGTGATGCACCACTCGGCGGCTGTTGTGAAGAACAGCATCAGGGCCTAGGCGCTGACACTGCGCTGACCCGGCCGTGAGCTGGCGATCAACATCCCCGCTCGCGGAGCATCACGTTGCTCCGATTGAGAGGAGATGTCGCGCTGCCGGCATTAGCGATCGTTGCCCCGGGCACTTGATCAGGTCGCCGTGGAGACGATCTTCGCAGCCGCCCGTCAGAGCACCGCTTGGCACTCACAAGCGCAATGAGCTGATAGCCGGGGCCGCAACTGTCCTTCGGTCATCGGGCACGAGCGGTCGTGTTGAGGGCTGCTTCAAACTCGGTGGGGTCGAATGCGCGGAGAAGGTCGTGTCGCGGTGGGTGTGGATCTTGTCTTCGAACATGGAGGATTCCTTTCGTTGAGCTCCGTGAGGGAGCGGGCTCACGTGACGTCCCCTTCAAGGACGAAACGGGTTCCGGCGGCGACCGACGCATCTCGATCGACCAGGCCCCGGTCAAGCCGACTACGTGACGTCGCGACGGATCGTCCGGACGACGCCGGCGGCTAGCGGGACGGCCACCCAGAAGAGGACCGAGACTGAGATGTGCGGCAGGTGACCGCCCCATTGGTTCTCGAGCACCCAGTTCCAGTTGGACATGTCGATCCAGTCAGCGACCAGCGTCGATGCGGTGCCGAGCAGCGCGAACGCGGCGGGGAGGGCGAAGGAGGCGGCGATGGCCGTCGCCGAGCTCTGCAGCAGCGCCCCGAGAGCGACGCCGGCGAGGACATTGAGGAGCACGAAGATCAGGTAGCCGGTGATGGCGCCGACGGTCAGGTTCGATTCCAGGGCGCGGCCCGAGGCCGACGCCAGTCCGAGGGCGGCAGCGGTGACCACCCCGCCGAAGACCGCACCACCACCACCCAATATCAGCGACGCCGCCAGTTTGGCGTTGACGACTCGGATGCGTCGCGGTTCTTGGGTGAACGTGGTGAAGGCGCTGCGTTGGCTCCATTCACCGGTGAGCATCAGGATCGCCACCACCGGCAGGAGGATCACCTGCGCGAGGGCGGCAACGCCGAGGTAGCTCGTGTAGGTCTGATCGAAGCTCGTTGGAGCGAGGATCGGCGCCAGCATCATCGCTGCGGTCGACAGCGCCACGAGCGCGAGGAGCCAGCGGGCCGCACGGGTATCGGTGGCCTTGGCACATTCCACCCGGACAAGCCGTGGAAACGGGATAGGACTGAGGGCCGACGACGGTGCCGCCTCGATGCCGAAGATTCGGGGGGGAATGGTCATGGTCATGCTGCCGCCTCCTGGGGCGGAGCCGCCTTGGCGGCGGTGAGAGAGAAGAACAGTTGCTCCAGCCCGTTCGCTTCGGACGGACGCAGCTCGGTGAGCAGTACCTGGTGGTCGCGGGCGACGCCCGCCACCACCTCGGTCGTGACCTGACCACCGGATACATCGACGGTGAGCACATCATCCGGCCCGGCGATGTAGTCGATTCGCGCAGCTCGGAGCGCAGTGGCCAAAGCAGCGGGGTTGGGGCTGCGTACGAGGATGGTGGAGCTGGCAAGTAGATCGTCCAGCCGACCGGCGGCGACCACGGCGCCGTTGGAGATGACGGCGAGGTGATCGGCGGTGGCCTGCACCTCGTGGAGCAGGTGACTCGACAGCACAACGGTGCCGCCATGGGCAGCGAAGTCGCGCAGGAGTGTTCGCATCCAGGCGATGCCCTCGGGATCGAGCCCGTTCGCCGGTTCATCGAGGATCAGCGCAGCCGGTTCGCCGATGAGGGCTTGGGCGATGCCGAGGCGCTGGCGCATGCCAAGTGAGTAGGTCCCGACTCGTTTCTCCGCGGCATCGGCGATCCCGACGAGGTCCAACAGGTGCTCGACCCGCCTCGTGTGAACTCCTGCCAGCCGCGCGGCGATCGTGAGGGTGGCCCGGCCACTGCGTCCGGGATGCATCGCAGACGCGTCGAGCAGGGTCCCGACCACGCGCGTCGGGTTGGGTAGCTCGACGAACGGTCGGCCGTCGATGGTCGCCGTGCCGCGATCGGGTCGCACCAGCCCGACGATCATCTTCAGTGTGGTGGACTTCCCGGCGCCGTTGGACCCGAGGAAACCGGTGATGGTGCCGGGTTCGCAGCGCAACGAGACGTCGCTGACGACCGGAACCTTGTTGTAGCTCTTGGTGAGAGCGGTTGTCGTGATCATGTGGCCAGCCTGAACCGCCTGGTGCGCGAGCGCATCGGGCGGACGGCCATGATCCGATGTCCGAAGGGACGCCCGGCCGCTGCCGACGTCTCGCCTTTCGTTGGTTGCAGTGTCGACTTTCGTCGATGTTGCAGCGCCTCCCAGAGCCCTACGCTGGGGTCATGTCCTGGTTGCGCAGATGGTGGGCCCAGACCGCTCCCACGGCGATGCTGGGACCCAGCGACCCGGCCCATCCCGACAACGTGGGGCCCAGGACTGCGCGTGACTGGTCCGTCGACGCAGGTGCGTTCGTCATCGCTGTCGGTCTCGGCGCCTTCATCCTGAGCGTTACGGTGGACGACACCGCCAATCGGATGTCCTCGGGGCAGGTGGCTACCGACGTCGCGTTGGGGGCCTTGTGCTGTCTGTCGCTGTGGTGGCGGCGGCGCTGGCCGTTCGGGGTGGCGCTGGTTTGCGTCCTGTTGGGCGCGTTTTCGACGTTTGGCACGGTCGCCGGTCTGCTCGCACTGTCCTCGCTGGCTGTCCACCGCCATGTCCGGCCAGCCCTGCTCGTCGCCGCGCTGTTCGTTCCGTCCGCAGTGGTGTGCTCGATCTGGCTCGGGCGGACCAATACCTGGTCGGTGATGCTGCCGACGGCGGCACTTGCGGCCGCGGCAATCGGATGGGGCATGTTCGTCCGCGCCCGGCGTCAGCTCCTCTCCACCTTGCGCGACCGTGCCCAACGTGCCGAGGCCGATCAGCTCGTCCGCGCCGAGAGTGCGCGCCTGGCTGAGCGAACCCGCATCGCGCGGGAGATGCACGACGTGCTCGCCCACCGCATCTCCCTGGTGGCGCTGCACGCCGGTGCGCTCGAGGTCGCACTCGACCTGCCTCCCGCCCAGGTGCGGGAGAGCGCAGCGCTGTTGCGGTTGACGGCCCACCAGGCGCTGGAGGAGCTGCGGGACGTGATCGGCGTGCTGCGCGAGGAGCCGGGGCAGGAGCGGCCGTCGACGGTGCCACAACCGACGTTGGCTGACATTCCACGCTTGGTGGACGAGACTCGCCGTTCCGGCGCAAAGGTCGACTTCGAGATGCGGGTGGACGGTGCAGCTGCGGTGCCTGGCCCTTTGGGTCGTGACGCCTATCGCATCGTGCAGGAAGCGCTGACCAACATCAGCAAGCACGCTCGCGGCACGCTGGCCCAGGTTCGGGTGGCGGGAGCGCCGAACTGCGGCCTGCACGTCAGCGTTCGGAACCCAGCCGCCTGGGCGCCCACGACCGTCCGGCTCTGCCGGGTTCTGGCACCGGCCTCCTTGGTCTGCAGGAGCGGGTGACCCTGGCTCATGGCGTCCTGGTGCACGGGCCAGACGCTTCTGGTGACTTCGTCGTCGAGGCCGACCTGCCGTGGTGAAGGTCCGGGTGCTTCTGGTCGACGACGACGCGTTGGTGCGTGCCGGTCTCCGGATGATCCTGTCGTCATCGGAGGACATAGAGGTGGTGGGCGAGGCTGCCGACGGCGCCGACGCCGTCACGGCCGCACAGGCGGATCGACCCGATGTCGTCCTGATGGACATCCGGATGCCCGGGATGGACGGCATTGCCGCCACGTCGGCCCTCCGCCGTCTTGCGACTCCGCCGCACGTGATCGTCCTGACCACATTCCAGGCCGACGAGCAAGTCATCAGCGCGCTTCGGGCCGGCGCCGACGGGTTCCTGCTGAAGGACACCGCGCCCACGGAGATCGTCAACGCCGTGCGCCTCGTGGCTGCAGGAGAAGCGATGCTCTCACCGTCGGTCACCCGCACACTTCTCTCTCACCTCGGCAACGACGACATGACAGAGCGCCGTCGCATCGCTGCCCAACGCCTGACGTCGCTCACAGACCGGGAGCGGGAGGTCGCGACTGCGGTGGGATCCGGCGCATCCAACGCCGAGGTTGCCGCATCTCTGTTCATGAGCGAGGCCACCGTCAAAGCGCACGTCTCGCGACTTCTCACCAAGCTCGCAGTCACGAACCGGGTGCACATCGCGATTCTCGTGCACGACGCGCAATCGTGACTTGACCGCCACCTCCCTGAGCGCCTTCCCCGGCGGGCTATCGGCCCGGGCCGACTCCAGCGCGAGGTCGGGCTCCGCGAGCTAGCGAACCGGCCTCGGAAAGGTCCTCAATGTGCCGGTAGGGGATGCCGAATTCCGCACATCGCGAGGGTGACGACGTGGGATGCCGGCACCGATCGGATGGTCGTCCCGTCATCACGCCGGTTGTCTCGGCTCAGGCCCGGGCTGGAGTCCGGCGGTTCACCCAGCGCTGGCTCGAGCGAGTTTCGCCCACTACGCCGGTGATGTCCTCGATGGCGCCACAAGTGCCGCCGATGGGCTGCCCCGCCCCAGTGGCTCGTCGTGATCCGTCCTAATTCCGTCCTACAGCCGCAGCTCCGGATCGCCTGCTACCTGGCTTGACGCTGAAGCTCCTGGTCGGATCCACGCTCACTGGTCTCCGTGCTGGTCATCCGGTGCTCTGGACGGGGGAGTGATCATTTCGTCCATTCGGCGCATTTCCCCTGGTCGATGGCACTCTTCGTGGAGCTGTAGGCGTCCCGTCGAGTGGTGGGGTTCGCGGTAGTGATCGAGGGTCGACCACAGGTGGGGCATCGACGTGTTTTCGGTGTGTTCCTGGAAGAGCTCACGTAGGAGATCCCACACCGATGACCCGTCCCAGTCTGTGGTGTCCGATGCCACTCGGGCGACCGCTAGAAGTGTCGCCAAGGCGACAGTTCGAATCGGCGATCGATGGTCCCTTTGGACGCCGTGGGTCGTGATGCCTCCTGTCCTGCCCGTATCAGGAGCACGCGTCCGGCCCCGTAGATGCCGACACCACAAACCACTGTGGACACCACCTCATCGAACTGGACCGCGACCAAGTTCGCCGACCACCGCCGGCGGACGATCGGGGGAGCCGGTCGTAGGTGTCGGTTCACGCGACTACCAGCGGGAGAACTGATGAACCGAAGCAATCTCCGACTCGGTAGCGTTCTCGCCGCACGCAGGTGGCGATTGTCGGGCGTGGTCGCCCTCGTCGTCGTGGTGTCGTTGGTGAGCGCGAGTGTTTCGTTGGCGCGCCCGCCGGAGACCGCGGCGATGAGCCGTGCCACCGTCCAGGCAACGTCAGGTCCGAGCAACTATGAGCAGACGTTTGAGGGCACGGCGAAGATAGACATCGATGTAGATGGGGACCTTGGCTCCTGCCACACAACGGGCTCGGGTACCTTCACCATGGATCTGGCCGGAAATCTTTTGGTCTACGAAGGTCGATCACGCTTCAACATTGACAGCTTCCACTCCGCGACTTCTGGGGTACCGAGGGGTCAGTACAGCTCCCGCGAGGTATGCGATTACGGCAACGGCCACATCAGCACGAAGGACGAGCAGACCACCGGCCCTGACTGTAGGGAGGGCTGCTATTCGTCGGTCGACCTGTTGGACACCCATTCGTACGAGACGGTCAACGACGATGGTTCGGTTCCGTATGACTGGGGCATTGACTGGGACCTGTCGTATCTCACCACGGAGACCATCACCGACCGGAATGGCACCATAACGCGCCCCGGTGGCGAGTTCTTTGACAACATTATTCCATTACCCGTTGTCAAGGGGGTGCTCGCGGTCGGCAGTGCTGTGATCACCGCGATTGTGGCGAACCCGATCGTGGTCGGCGGAATTGCGACCATCGCCCTCATCACGATTACGCTGTACTCCGTCTTCAAGAAATGCAAAGACCCGCCGGTCGTTGAGGTGAATCTGACCGTGTCACGCCCAGATACTCGACTGCTCGATAAGCAGACACTGACCGCAAAGCTCACCAACAAGCCCTGCAAGGTTCATTCCTACACATTCGAATGGCGCCGAGCGGACGAACCCCAACACTGGGTGATCCTCAAGACGGTCAACACGACGTCAACTAGAGCATCGTATTCGTTCAAACCGAAGATCAAGGGCCTGATGTACGTCCGCGTCCGTGTGGCATCCTCCTACCAACCCATGCCGGGTGTATCAGTCATTGACTCCACCGAAAGCATGAACGTTCGCTTCCCGCTCGTCAAAAGGGTCCTGAAGGACAGCAGGGTCAAGTTCATAGTGAGCCGGATTTGGAAAAAAACGATAGACGGAACCACGAAGCACCGACGGAGCGAGTACTGCACCCTCATACGGCTTAAGACGCGCACAGGCAGATACTCCGCCACGAAATTGGTGCGCGGAACGCCGGTAGGCGAGGGGTCTCACGGAAAGTGCGAAAGCCCGCCGCGCGACAGGCCGGTCCGTCCTGATCTGAATGATTCGCCGACCTACACGGTCGCAACGATGCACACGCACACCGTCTATCGCTACCTGACCAAAGACCGCACGCGAGCGGTAGGACCGAGCGACAAGGACCACGACAACGCCGACAGCGAGGGCATCCCATCCATCGTGATCGACTACCGCGGCAAACGCGGGCACATCCATGGCGGATGGCCGATCGACGCCCCAATCAAGAACTACACCACAGGCCCCCCGCAACGGAAACCCACCTTCCTCAGATGACCCACGTTGCAGCTGCCGGGACCCGACAACCGCGAAATCGGACGTACAGTCACGTCGAACCTTTAGGGAGAGTCCGATCATCCATGCAAGCGTCGCGTCGTGATCGCGTCGACCTGTTCAACCATGGTCATCAGCTGGTCCTTCTCATCGAGGGGGGTCCCCGCCCTGGACGGGTCGAAGAACCGCCCGGCGTCGCCACGCGACACCCCGTACTCGGCCAAGGCGGCGGACCATGCGTGCTCAGCGGCGTTGACGGCACGGTGCCGTCCGCCGAGGGTTGCGCGTGCGGCGGCGATGACCTCGACGGGTTCGGGGTGGTCGATGACGACGAGCTCCGACCAGTCCAGGGTCTTGATCGCGGTGCGCCCGTCAGTGGCTCTCGAAGTGGCGGCGGAATGACCGCCTTGGCTTGAAGAGTGCCGCGTGATGGAGTGCACACAGCTCTTGTTCGCGTCGTCACCCGTCCTAATTCCGTCCTGTGCCCCCGGGACGAAGAAGGCGCACATGCCCTGACCTGGGCATATGCGCCTCGCAAGTGGTGGAGCTGGGGGGAATCGAACCCCCGTCCGCCAGCCGGTGGACGAACCCGCTACGACCATTCCCGGCTACGAGGCTGTCGCTGCCTCACCGGCGGGTCGGTCGACCACCGAGGTGGTCCGCGCTCGGTCTTTCCCGGGTGTCAGCCGTCTTTCCGGCCGTCAGCGGTCTTTCCCGCCGTCATCTCCCGCTTCTGTTGCCGGGCTGCGGGTGAGCGGCCCCGTGTGGCATTGCTGCTCACGATGATGCTGACGTCACCTGGTGATCAGGCGGCGACAGCGAACTGCTCTTGTGTGGCAATTCTTGTTGGTGCCCCGTTTAGCGAGTCTGAGCAACTCGGGTCGCAAGCTCGGCCCTCGACACTGACGTCGAAACCTGTCAGCCCCGTTGGTTGAGCGTCATCCAGTGTAGCGGCGACCCCGTGCGCCCCAGCCGGAGTAACCGTCAGTCGAGCGGTGGGAGGTCGAGCTCGGCCAGCACGTCGGCGCGTTCCCGTCCGGGCCGCGGCGACGAAGTCGCGGTGACCGACCGGCTGCGGCTCATCGTGATCGGGTTGCGAACCACGTCGACCGGGCCGCGCACCGGGTGCTCGACGCGCTCGAGCATGCGTAGGTGTTCGACCTGCGGGTCGGCGAAGACCTCGTCGATGGCGAGCACCGGTCCGCACGGGATGCCGGCCGCGTCGAGCGCGGCGACCCACTCGTCGCGGGTGCGGGTCACGAAGCGCGCCTCGAGGAGGTCGTCGAGCGCATCACGGTTGCGGTAGCGGTCGGTGGCCGTGGCGAAGCGCTCGTCTGCGGCGAGGTCGGGAGCGTCGAGCACCTCACAGAGCCGCGCCCACAGCCGATTCGACGGCGCGGCGACGTTGAGGTGGCCGTCGGCAGCCGGGTACATCCCCATCGGGCGGGAGGTCGGGTGGTGGTTGCCCTCAGTCGCCGGGACGCGCCCGTCGATGGTCCAGCGGGCCGCCTGGAAGTCGAGGAACGTGATCATCGCCTCCAGCAGCGACACCCGCACCCACTGGCCGAGCCCGGTGCGGGCCCGTTCGTGGAGGGCGATGAGGATGCCGATGGCGAGTTGGTGCCCGGCCGCCGAGTCCGACACGGCGATGCCGGCCCGTACCGGTCCCTGGTCCGGCAGGCCGGTGATGCTCATCAGTCCGCCCGCGCCCTGGATGACCTGGTCGACGGCGCCCTTCGCGCTCGCGGGGCCCTCCTGCCCGTACCCGGAGATGCTGCCGTAGACGAGGCGCGGGTTGACCGCCGCGCAGCGTTCGTAGTCGATCCCGAGCTTGGTCTTGACCGGCGGCCGGTTGTTCTCGACGAGCACGTCGGCCCGTTCGACGAGTTGGAAGAAGCGGCGGCGGTCGCCGTCGTCGCGCAGGTCCAACTGGATCAGCCGCTTGGACCGGTGGAGGTTGATGTAGTCCGACGTGTCATGGTCGGCGAGCAGGGCGACGCTCGGGTCGGCGGGCTCGATGCGGAGCACGCGGGCGCCCCAGTCGGCAAGGTGGCGCACTGCGGTCGGCCCAGCCCGGGCAATGGTCAGGTCGAGCACGAGCAGGTCGTCCAGCGGGGCGCGACCCGGCGCGGCGGTGTCCATGCGCGCACGGTACCGGTAGGGTCCGGCCGGTGCCGATCGAGACCGGGACCGACCTGCTTCTCGCCGAGGTCGACGGGGCGATCGCCCGGCTCACGTTCAACGACCCGGCCCGGCACAACGTCCTCTCGGTGGCGATGCAGGAGGCGATCGCGCCGGTCGTCGAAGCATGGGAGCGCGATGACGCCGTCCGGGTGATCGTGATGTCCGGCGCGGGGGGAAGGGCCTTCGTCGCCGGCGCCGACATCGCCGAGTTCGGGGCGCGGCGCACCGCTCCCGAGGACCGCGCCGACTACGACCGGCGCATGGGGGCGGTGTGGCAGTGCTGGCGGCGGGTGACCAAGCCGATCATCGCGATGATCGACGGCTACTGCATCGGCGGTGGCGTCCTGATGGCGTTGCAGGCCGACATCCGGATCTGCTCCGAGGCCAGCACGTTCGCCATCCCCGCGGCCCGCCTGGGCATCGGGTACTCCTTCGGTGGAGTGCGGGCGCTGATGCGGACTGTGAACGCGGCGGTGGCTAGCGAGATGCTGTTCTCGGCTCGGCGACTCAGTGCCGCCGAGGCAGCCGCCGCCGGCCTCGTGAACCGGGTCCTGCCCTGCGACCAGTTGCGCGGCGCGGTGGACGAGCTCGTCGCCCAGATCGCCGCCAACGCACCCCTCACGGTGCGGGCGTGCAAGGCCGCGATCCGAGCTGCCGCCGACGGCGGCGCTCACCCGGACACGGCGGAGGTCGACGCGCTCGTCGAGGCATGCTTCCGCTCCGACGACTATGTCGAGGGCCAGGCCGCGTTCCTCGCCAAGCGCGAGCCGGTCTTCCGCGGCCGATGACCGAGTCGTCTGGCGTGCGGATCTGCTTCGTGTGCCTCGGCAACATCTGCCGTTCGCCGGCCGCCGCGGCGGTGTTCGCCCAGCAGGCGAGCGCGGCCGGATTGGCAGTGACGGTCGACTCGGCCGGGACGAGCCGGTACCACCTCGGCGAGCCGGCGCACCCGAGCTCGCGCGCCGAGGCGGTCCGGCGGGGGATCGCGATCGACCAGCACCGCGCCCGGCAGTTCACTCCGGCCGACTTCGCCTTGTTCGATGTGGTGGTGGCGATGGACCGGGCGAACGAGCGCGACCTGCGCCGCCTGGCGCCCGACGACGAGGCACGCGGCAAGATCGTGCTGCTGCGCTCGTTCGACCGTGTGTCGCCCGCGGATCTCGACGTCCCGGACCCGTGGGGCCTGCCGCCGAGCGCCTACGTCGAGATGTTCGACGTCGTCGAGGCGGCCTGCGAAGGCCTGATCGCCGATGTCGCCGCCCGCTGACCTCATCGACGGGTTGGACGTCACGCGGGTGACGCCGGTGCACGGTGGGGACATCGCCAAGGCCTACCGGCTCGACACGCCGAGCGGCCCACTGTTCGCCAAGACCCATCCCGACCCGAAGCCGGAGATGTTCGAGCGCGAGGCCGCCGGCCTCCACGCGCTGCGGGCGACCGCCGCCATCGCCGTCCCCGAGGTGATCCGGGAGTCGCCGGCGGGGCTCGTCCTCGAGTGGATCGAGGAGGGCCGGCGGACGGCGGCGGCCGACGCCGACCTCGGCGGTCAACTGACGGCACTGCACCGGGTCACCGGCCCGCACTTCGGCGGCCTCGATGGCGCGCCCGGTGGCTACCTCGGCTCGCAGCCGGTCGACCTGACACCGACCGAGCGGTGGCCGGAGTTCTTCGTCGAGCGGCGCGTGCGCCCGCTGACCTTTCGCGCCGTCGAGCTCGGCCGCCTGGACCCCTCCGCCGTCGGGCTGGCCGACCGGGTCACCCGGCGGGCGGATGAGCTGTGCGGTCCGCCCGAGCCGCCGGCGCTGCTCCATGGAGACCTCTGGGGCGGCAACCGGCTGGTCGACGTGAAGGGCGTGAACTGGCTCATCGATCCCGCCGTGTACTGGGGGCATCGCGAGGTCGACCTGGCGATGATGCAGCTGTTCGGCGGGTTCGGGCAGTCGACGTACGAGGTCTACGACGAGGCGTTCCCGCTCGCCGCCGGCTGGCGCGATCGGGTGCGCTGGTACCAGCTGCCACCGCTGCTCGTCCACGCGATCCTGTTCGGCGGCTCGTACGGCTCGGCGGCGCTCGACGTGCTCCGCCGCTACGCCTGAACCGTCAGCTCTTCGTGACGGCGACCGCGATGATCACGGAGACAACCATCACGGCGACCGGTGCGGCGTAGGTCGCCCAGCGGGGCACGCCCTTGTAGCTGGGGGCCAGGACGACCCAGCCGGCCACGGCGCCCCCGATCAGGCCGCCGATGTGCCCGCCGATGGCGATGCCGGGCAGCGTGAACGTGATCAGCAGGTTGAGCACGAGGACGGTGCCGAGCCCCGTCGTCAGTGGGTTGACGCCGCGGTGGCGGAGGCCGATGAACGCCGCGCCCATGAGGCCGAACACCGCCCCGGACGCTCCGCCGACCAGCTCGTTGGGTTGCAGCAGGATCGCGCCGGCCGACCCGGCGAGCAGCGCCGAGAAGTACAGCAGGGCGAAACGGATCCGCCCGATCGCCGGCTCCAGCAGCTGCCCGAGTTGGTACAGCAGGAGCATGTTGAAGGCGATGTGGATGATCCCGAAGTGGAGGAACCCGGACGTCACCAGGCGGTACCACTCGCCCTGGGCGAGCAGCGGCTTGGCGAGACCGAGATCGAACTGGCCCTCAGTGATGTTGCCCCGGCCGCTGAGGCTGTCCGGGTCCTGGAAGGCCAACCAGGCGAACACGCCGAGGTTGAGGGCCATCAGGGCGTAGGTGACCAGCGTGGGCTGGCGCGCGCTCCAGTAGCGGGCCCGCGTGCGGACGTCGGGCCGGGACTGCCGGGCGCACTCCACGCAGTGGCTCCCGACCTGCGCCTGGACGAGGCACTCGGCGCACGCCGGCCGTCCGCACCGCGTGCACTTCCGCCAGGCCTCGCGGCCGGGATGGCGGAAGCACGTCGCCGTGGTCGGCGCTGGGGGCTGGGGCAGGGCCATGGTTCCGCACAGGGTACGGCGCTCGGGTGAGAGCGAGGTGAGCGCCCAGTCGTACAGTCGACGCTCATGGCATGGGACTTCTCGACCGAACCCGAGTTCCAGCAGAAGCTGGACTGGATGGAGGGATTCGTCCGCGACGAGATCATCCCGCTGGAGGCGCTCGCCCCCGAATGGCGCTCACCCGAGGGCCGGCGGGCGTTCGCCCGGATCGCCGATCCCCTCAAGGAGGAGGTGAAGCGTCAAGGGCTCTGGGCGGCCCACCTGCCACCCGACATGGGCGGGCTCGGGTTCGGGCAGGTCAAGCTGGGACTGATGCACGAGATCCTCGGGCAGTGCATCTATCGCGCCGAGCATCTTCGGCAACCAGGCGCCCGACTCGGGCAACGCCGAGCTGATCGCTGTCGGCGGCACGCAGGACCAGAAGGAGCGGTTCATGCAGCCGCTCCTCGACGGCAAGCTGCGCTCCTGCTTCTCGATGACCGAGCCGACGGCGGGTGCCGACCCGACGCTGCTCAAGACGACGGCGGTGCGTGACGGCGAGGAGTGGGTCCTCAACGGGCACAAGTGGTTCTCGTCGAACGCCTCGATCGCCGACTTCCTGGTCGTGATGGCCCGCACGGGCGACGCCGACACCCATCCGTACAAGTCGTTCTCGATGTTCCTGGTCCCGACCGACACGCCCGGCGTCAACATCCTGCGCGACGTGCCGACGATGGGCGACCCCGACCACCGCACCGGCGAGCCGGGCGGGCACGCCGAGATCCTCTACGAGGACGTGCGGATCCCGTTCGACAACCTCGTCGGCGGTGAGAACGGGATCGGGCAGGGGTTCGCCCTGGCCCAGAAGCGGCTCGGTCCGGGCCGCATCCACCACGCCATGCGCTGGCTCGGCCAGTCCAAGCGGGCGTTCGACATGCTGTGCGAGCGGGCGCTGACCCGCTACACCCACGGGTCGATCCTCGCCGACAAGCAGATGATCCAGGACTGGATCGCGGAGAGCTACGCCGAGCGCCAGGCCGCCCGCCTGCTCACCCTCCACGCGGCGTGGACGATGGACCAGCTCCACGCCGCCGGCAAGCACTACAGCGACGCCCGGATCGAGATCGGGGTGATCAAGTTCTGGGGCGCCAAGGTGCTGTACAACGTCATCGACCGGGCGATCCAGATCCACGGCAGCCTCGGCTACACGTCCGACCTGCCGCTGGAGTCGATGTACCGCCACGCCCGGGCCGCCCGCATCTACGACGGGCCGGACGAGGTGCACAAGGTCACCGTCGCCCGCCAGGTGTCTGAAGAACTACCGGCCGAGCGACCCGCCCCTGGAGCACGTTCCGACCCGCCGCACGGCCGCGATCGAGAAGTTCGCCGACGCCTTGGAGGGCGTCACCCTGAACGACTGACGGCATCCGAGTGTTTCGCGCCGGGACGTACCCGCAGCAAACACTCTGATGACACGAAACACTCGGATGGGATTACGGGCGGGCGTAGGTGCCGGTCGCCTCGGCGACCGTCAGCGACGCCGAGGCCGTGTAGACGGCGAGGTCGGCGGACCCGAAGCCCTCGGACACCTCGGCCTGCTGCGAGAGGGCGTACAGCGAGAAGCGGTAGGTGTGGGTTCCCGACGGCGGACACGGTCCACCCCAGCCCGGCTCGCCGAAGCTGGTGACCCCCTCGATCGCGCCGGGGATCGTCTCGCCCTCGGCGATGCCACCGGCGGCCGCGGGGATCCCGGCCACCGCCCAGTGGACGAACCCGCCGGCGTCGTCGTCGGTGACCATCAGCGCCAGCTCGGCGGTGCCCTCAGGCGGCGCGGTCCAGCTCAACGCGGGCGAGATGTCCTCGCCGTCGCACGTGAACCGGGCGTCGATCGGCCCACCATCGGGCCACGGGGTGGTCAGCGTGAACGTCGGCGCGGCGACGTCGGTGGCCGGGGGTACTGAGGTGACGGCCCCCGACCCGGCCGTGCCACCCGTGCCGGCCGTTCCGACGACGGCGCCGGGGACCTCGGGAACCGGCGCGGCGTCCGTCGTCGTGGTCGTCGTCATCGCCGCCCGTTGCGCATCCGTCGGCGGGCGCAGCTGCCGGCCGTCGTCCGTGTCGCACGCCGCCAGGAGCGCGGCCACAGCGAGGAGGCACGAGGCCACGATCGGGCGGTCAAACGTCACGCCGCCGCAGCGTAGGGGACCGGGTTGTCACACCGGCAGCAGGGATACCCTGACCCGGTGCCTGAGCGACTGACACTGTTGAGCGTTCACGCCCACCCCGACGACGAGGCCTCGAAGGGCGCGCCCACCGTCGCCCGGGCCCACGCCGACGGCATCCACACGGTGCTCGTCTGCTGCACCGGCGGCGAGGAGGGCGAACTGCAGAACCCCCGATTGCGCGAGCCCGGGCAGCCGTTCCACGGTCTGACCCCCGAAGCGGAGAAGGTCAAGGTGGCCGGGATGCGGGCCGCCGAGCTGGCCGCGTCGGCGAAGGTGATCGGCTTCGACGAGGTCGTGATGCTCGGCTACCGCGACTCCGGCATGCCCGACTCGCCGGCGAATGCCGACCCGTTGTCGTTCCACCAGGCCGACGTCGACGAGGCCGCCGGCCGCCTGGTCGCGGTGATCCGCCGCACCCGGCCGCAGGTGGTCATCACCTACGGCGACGATCAGCAGGGCTACCCCCACCCGGATCACCTGAAGGTCCACGACATCTCGGTCCTCGCCTTCGACCGCGCCGGGGATCCGGACTGGTACCCGGAGGCGGGCGAGCCCTACCAGCCGGTGAAGCTGTACTACTCGACGTGGTCTCGCGCCCGGATGCGGGCGATCCACGAGGCGATCCTCGCCCGTCACGGCAAGTCCCCGTTCGACGAGAAGTGGTTCGAACGGCCCGACCACGACCACCGGATCACGACGCGCGTCGACGTCGGCGGGTTCCAGTGGGCCCGCTCGCAAGCGCTGCGCGCCCACGCCACGCAGATCGACCCCGAGGACGCGTTCTGGTTCGCCCTCGCCGACAACGAGCTGGTGGAGGTCTACCCCCACGAGGACTGGATCCTCGCCCGCTCCCTGGTCGGCCCGATCCCCACTGACGGAGCCGAGCGCGACCTGTTCGAGGGAGTCCGCGAGTCTGTGGCCAGCGACCGCCATGAGTGAGCACGGCGTCACGACGATCCAGTACCGGGTGATAGTCGGCAAGAAGGACGAGCTCGTCGACGGCCCTGACGACGCCGACCTGGTGGTCAGCGTCCCGCTCACGGATGTGCTCGCCGACGACTTCGACCCGACTGTCGCCTACATGCAGGGGAAGCTCAAGTCCACCGGCTCCACCGGCGCGCTGTTCGACCTGCTCCGCTCGGACGCGGCGCGGACCGCGCTCACCCGGATCGCATCGCGTCCCTGAGCTCGGCGTAGCCGATCAGCACGGCGCCGGCCTCGGCGAGCAGGGCCGGCAGCTTGAGGTCGTCGACGACGAGGGTGAGGTCGTCGATCCAGCCGTCGGCGGCGGGGGACAGGGCGCGCACCTCCGGGCTGTCGATGGCCGGCTGGACGTGGATCTCGGTGACGCCCGGGGCCAGGTCGCGGATGCTCGCGTACACCCGGTCGCGGCTGCCCGCCCGCCAGTCGTGATCGAAGTGGTCGGGGAACACGACGCCCTCGTCGGCGGCGAGGCGACGGAACGGGAAGCCGGCCTGCTCGGCGGAGATCGTGGAGGGCAGGCGGATCGGCAAACGGAACTGCACGGCGAGCTCGAGGTAGATGTCGAAGAACTCGGGCCGCAGAGTGATCGCGGTCAGGTGGGGCGCGAGATGGGTGACGTCGATGCCCCACGCCACGGCCCGCTCGATCTGGGCCTGCAGCTCGCGGCGGACCTCGTCCGGATCGGCGTGCTCCCAGAGGTCGTCGATCGTCCGGGGGAAGCCGCCGTCGCCCGAGAGCAGCGACGGGGCGTGGGTGATCGGTCCCCAGCGGTAGATCCGGTGCTCGGCGTTGAGGGTGAGGTGGACCCCGATGTCGTCGCCGGGCTCGTAGAGCTCGGCGGCGTGGCGCGCCCACGGGGCGGGGACCATGAGCGACGCGCACGTCGCCGCCCCTTCGTGGAGCGCCCGGTGGACCCCGACGTTGGCGGCGTGGCAGAGGCCGAGGTCGTCACAGGAGATGATCACCAGCTTGGCGCCGGCCGGATGGCCGAGGCGTTCGGCGAGCTCACCCACGACGGCGAAGCTATCGGTCCGAGCAGGCGCTCCAGAGACCGAGTCCCTCGGCCTCGGCGGCGATGGTGGCAGCGACGTACCGCTCGGCGAGTGCTCGGTTGGGGGCGATCGTCAGCGGGCGGGCGAAGCCGCGGCGGAGGAGCTCGGCGTTGACGAGCAGGCCGTCGGCGAGCCGGTACACGTGGGCGAGCAGCCGGCCGTAGTGGTCGCGGCCGACGACGTCGCGCTCGAGGCGCACTTCGGTGCCGGCCGGGAGCAGCGTGGCCGTGGTCGCAGCCGCCTCGGGACCGAAGCACTCGGGCGCGCCGTCGTCGACGTGCACCTCCGGGGTGTCGATGCCGAGCAGCCGGACGGTCTCGTCGCGTCCCCGGATCGCGACCTCGACGGTGTCCCCGTCGATCACCCGAGCGACGACTGCAACGCCGGCGGCGGGCGCCGCCGGGCGGGCGCAGGCGACCGCCCCGACGGCTACGGCGGCGATCAGGACCCTTCTCACCAGCTCGTTGTAGCGGGGCGGTCGCCTGCCCCCGAATCGTCGTTCGCAATCGACGGGAAACGGCCGGTTCCAAACGACAGTTGGGGTGGTGCGGGGGCGTCCATGAAAATCACATGTCGTTCTCAGGGGCGAGCCGCGATGCTCGTCCCGTGACCCCCCGTGACCTGCCTGTCGACGAGCTCGTCGGTCGTGCCCTCGCCGACGGCGCCGATGAGCTCGCCGCCGGGCTGCCCCGACTGGACGTCGACGATCGTCGCGGCCAGCGAGCCCTGGACCGCTGGTTCGCCTCCTGGGCCGAGCAGTTGCGGGTCTACCTCGACGCCGTCACGACCGTCCTCGTGCCCCCGGCCGCCGAACGGGGTGTCATCGATGCCCGGTGGCGCCACACGATCGACGCCGACGTGGCCGCCATCGACCACCTCGTCGGCGCACTGGGCGATGCCCTCGGGATCGTCGCGATGGACCTCGGCGACCGCCCCGTGTGGCTGGATCGGGCGACGTCGCTCGCCGAGCAGCTGGCCCTGCTCGTGCGCAGCCAGGTGTGCCAGCACCGTCGCATCTCCACCTCGAGCCGTGCCGGTCTGAGCGCCGGCGAGCGGCGGGCGGTCGACCGCGGCGTCGTGCGCCTGCTCGGCACTTGGCGGGCCCGCCACACGGTGCCGAGCCTGCTCGCCCACCTCGAGCCGGCCGAACGGCAGGCCGTGCTGGCCGCGGCCCCGGCGACGACGTCGTGGTGGTGGCGGGTGGGGCGGCCTCAGCGGGTTCCGCTCGTCGGCGTCGCGACCGCGGGCTGACCGGCCGGTCGTAGTACGAAGACGGCATGCCGGGGTTCGAGGCCCGCCACACCGCTCCCGAGGGGCTCGCCGAGGCCCGGTTCGTGCACGTGGTCGGGACGTCGGTGTGGGTCACGGCGGCGCCCGCCGATCAGGCCTGGACGCGTCACGTCGTCGGCGTGCTCGACGGGACCTGCTGGTACGCGGTGGACGTGCCCGCCGGCACTGACCCGAGCGACGGTGCCGCGGTCGACCTGCGGGTGTACCACGGGCGGGCCGGGGAGGACGCCTGGTTGGCGGCCGGAGGGGCGGTCCAGCTCGTCGAGTGGGCCCGGACCCACCGCTACTGCGGCCGCTGTGGGACCCCGACCGAACCGGCGGCCCACGAGCGGGCGATGATCTGCCCCGCATGCGGCCTCGCCGCCTTCCCGCGGCTGGCGCCTGCGATGATCACCCTCGTCACTCGGGGCGAGCCGGGCCCCGACGAGGAGGCGCTGCTGGCTCGGGGCGCGCAGTGGACGGTGCCGATGTACTCCTGCCTCGCCGGGTTCGTCGAGCCGGGCGAGTCGCTGGAGGCGGCCGTCGCACGCGAGATCCGCGAGGAGGTCGGCCTCACCGTCGCCGACATCCGCTACCGCGGGAGCCAGCCGTGGCCGTTCCCGCACAGCCTCATGGTCGGGTTCCGGGCCCGCTACTGCGGCGGCGACGTGGTGCCCGACCCCGCCGAGATCGCCGACGCGGCCTGGTACCGGCGCGACACGTTGCCGATGGTGCCGCCCCCGATCTCGATCGCCCGCCGGCTCATCGACGAGTGGGTCGCCGAGCAGCCGTCGCGGTAGTGGACGCCCGGGGCCTCCGGCGTGGAGCAAGCTTCTCGGTGAAGAAGTCGAGGAGGATCTCGGCGCGCATCTTCCGATGGAGCGGGGACCCGGATCGCGACAGCTCGTGGCCCTCACCGGGGAAGCGGTAGAACGTCACGTCCTTGCCCAGCAGCCGCATCGCCACGAATAGCTCCTCGGCCTGCACGATCGGGCAGCGCAGGTCGTTCTCGGAGTGGAGGATGAGGAAGGGGACCTCGATGTCGCGTACCCAGCGGATGGGCGACATCCGGACGTACTCGTCCGGATCGTCGAGGTGGCTCGGCCCGTGCTCGACGCGGAAGATCGTGCCGACGTCGCTGGACCACTCCTCGGACACCATGTTGTTGACCGCCCGCTCGCTGCAGATGGCGCGGAAGCGGTCGCCGTGGCGCCCGGCGAGCAGGGTGGCCATGTACCCGCCGTAGCTCCCGCCGAGCATGCCGACCCGGTCGGCATCGAGGAACCGGAACCGGGCGAGGGCATCGTCGAGGACGGCGAGGACGTCATCGGCGTCGACGCTGCCCCAACCGGTGCCCGTCACCACCGGATGCTTGGGCCCCATGATCGCCTGTCCCCACGCCGTGTCCCGGCCGCTGCCGCCCCGCGGGTTGCACATCAGGACGGCGAAACCGGCCGCCGCCTGGATCTGCGCCTCGTCGAAGAACGTCTCGCCGTACTGGGTGAACGGTCCGCCGTGGACGTTGAGGAGGAGCGGGTACTTGCGGCGCGACTCGAAGCCCTCCGGGCGCATGATCCAGGCGTCGATCTCGTCGGAGCCGTCCGCCGTCGGGACGGTGAACCGCTCCCAGCCGAGGAAGCTACGGGTGACGGCGGTGACCGGGCCGTCGAGGGTGACGATCTCGGGAGGGCGCTCGACGGCAGCCTGAGCCATGGCGAGGCGCCCACCCCTGGCGTCGAAGCACTGGACCACGATCGGTCCGCTCGTCAGCCGCTCGGGGGGCGTCGAGCCGTCGGCGGCGAGTCGGTACACGTGGGTCTCACCGCGGTCCTCGGCCGCGGCGAGCAGGGTCGTGTCGTCGACCCACACGGGCGGGCGCAGGCCCGGGTAGGCGGCGAACGTCCGGTCGAGCCCGGTCGAGACCCACCGGTGCTGGCCGCCCGTCACGTCGATGACGCCGACCTTGGCGTTCTGCGGGAACGTGTTCGGGTCGTCGGTGCCGACGAAGGCGATGCGGGTGCCGTCGGGGGATACCGACGGATTGCCGTAGTTGCCCGTCTGCTTGGTCAGCGGGCGGACCTCGCCTTCCAGCGGCACGAGGTAGAGGTCCTCGCAGAAGTCGCGGTCCCAGGTTTCGTGGCGGGCCGACGACGTCACGACGCCCGACGAGTCGGCGAGCCAGGCGACACCTTGGTGCTGGAACGGGCCCGGCGTGAGGTTGCGGGGCGGGGCGGTGCCGTCGGCGGCGACGACGTACACGTGGAGCGGTCGGTCGACGATCCAGCCCACGTCGTCGAGGCGGGTGAAGAACGTCTCGATCTTGCGCGGTGGCTGCCACCGCTCGTCCTTGGCGTCGTAGCGGGGATCTCGGGTCCGGCTCGTGTAGGCCACCCACCTGCCGTCGGGTGACCACGCCAGGTCGTTGATCCCGTCGGGCATGCTCGCCACGGTGCGCAGCTCGCCCGGTCCGCCGACGGGCAGCACGTGCAGCGTCGACTCGTGCTCCTTCTCGCCCCGCCCGGATGCGAAGGCGACCCACCGGCCGTCCGGTGACCAGGCCGGGCCGCCGTCGTGGGGGCCGTTGGTGACGGGGGTCGGATCGCCGTCCGGGCCGGCGAGCCAGATCCGGCTGGTCGTGGTGTTCTCGTCGAGGTTGATCGTCGACACCACGAAAGCGATCGTCTGCCCGTCGGGTGACACCGCCGGGCTGGTCGCCCAGGTTCGGCCGTCGATCAGGCGATTGACGATGTCGGCGTGCGGGGAAGGGGCGGGACCGTCAGCGGACACGGGCTCCGACCGTACCGCTGTCTCAGGGGGAGCGGGCACCAAATCGGGCTTGCAGCCGGCGCATACCGGCCAGCCAGCGGTCGGGGTCGTCCGCCTTGAGCAGCATGTAGTCGTGCACCTCGGGGTGGGGGAGGATCAGGAACGTCTCGTCGACGATCGCCGCGGCGACGACGTCGGCGACCTGCTCCGGTTCGAGCACCACGCCGGCCGCCCGCACCACGCTCGCCCCACCGCCCAGCTCACCGGCCCGCAGCATGTCGGTGTTGACGCCCTGGGGGCACAGACAGCTCACCCGCAGCCCCCGGTCGCCGTAGGTCACCGCCAGCCACTCGGCGAACGCCACCGCCGCCCGCTTGGTCAGGGTGTACGGCGCCGAGCCGATCTGGAGGAGCACCCCGGCCGCCGAAGCTGTGGAACAGAAGTATCCCTCGCCGCGGGCGAGCCAGCCGGGGAGGAGGTGCTTGGCCGCCCACCGGTGGGCGTTGACGTTGACGTCGAAGGCGTGTCGCCAGGTGTCCTCCGACGTCTCGAGGTCGGTGCCCACGCCGACGCCGGCGTTGGCGAAGAACAGGTCGATCGGGCCGAACAGCGACTGGGCGTGATCGATCAGCGCGACGTTGCCCGCCTCCGTCGAGACGTCGGCGATGACGCCCACGGCGCGGGGGAGCTCGTCCGCCACGTTGGCGACGCCGTCGAGGTCGGCGACGACGACCCTCGCCCCGTCGGCGTGGAAGCGTCTCGCCAGCGCCGCTCCGATCCCCCTCGCCGCGCCGGTGACCACGACGTGGCGACCCTCGAGCTCCATGACCAGCGATCGTACGTTGATGTGGAGCTTCAGGCCTTCTGGAGGTCGGTGAAGGCGCGGTCGAGGAGCTTGGCGAGGCGCTCGGGGTCGGCCACCGCGGCGGCGTCGACGTTGAGCCCCATGTCGAGGCTCCCGGCGTAGGACAGCAGGGTCAGGTTGAACGCCACGCCGAGGAGCGGGCCGATCGGGTAGTTCTCCAGCAGCCGGGCGCCGGCGATGAACACCGGCACGGGCGAGCCGCGGACGTTGGAGGTGGCGAAGTCGGTCGTCTGGGTCTGCTGGCGGACCAGTCGCGTGATCAGCGACGTCGGCAGCGCACCGGCGATGGCGGAGATCGTGTCCAGGGACGCCGACGCGCCGGCGCCGCGGGCGGCGGTGGTGATCTCGTTGATCGCGGCGAAGCGCTCGGCGATGGGCATCTCGCCCGTCGGCACCAGCATCCGGACGAGCGAGAAGGCGTTGGCGCCCGACGCCTCCGTGCGCGTGCTGACGGCCATCGAGGCCCGCAGCTGGTCCACCGGCTCGCCCAGCTCGATGTGGTACCGCGACGCCGCCTCGGCGGCAGCGGTGACGAAGGCGGTGTTCAGGGAGCCGCCGAGACGCTTGGCGGCGTCCTTGGTCTCGCTGAACGGCGCCCGGACCACCTCGAGCTGGCGGCGGAGCGAGCGGGCCTGCCACAGCGGGGATCGGGCCTGGTCCAGGTCGGAGAGCTGCGACACGGTGCTGTGGATCGTGTCGACCGCAGCCTGGGCGGCCGCCGGGATCGCAGCCGGGTCGGCGAGTAGCTCCTTCACCTGGCGGGCGATGGCGAGCGGCAGGCGCAGGCCGCCGGCCACGAGATCGCGCACGGTCTCGGCGGTGGTCGGCGCCGCGGGCGGGCTGACGACGTCGGCGGTGACGGCTGCGACCGGTTCCGGGTCGGGTGCGTCCGGCGCGAGGTCGAGGTATTGCAGCGCCATCTGCACGCCGCCCTCGCCGTCGGTGATCGAGTGGTGCATCTTCTGCACGAGCGCGGCCTTGCCGCCGCGCAGGCCCTCGATCACGGTGAACTGCCACAGCGGCCGGGTGCGCTCGAACGGGTCGAGCGTGATGAGCGTCGCCAGATCGAGGAGCTGGCGCAGCGTTCCGGGCCGGGGGAGGGCGATCCGGCGGAGGTGGCTGTCGAGCTCGAAGTCGGGGTCGTCGACCCACATCGGGGCGGAGAGGTTGACGGGTGCCGGCTGGACCCGCCAGCGCAGCCGGGGGATCGCCGCCGTCGCCCGGTCCATGCGGGCGCGCAGCCGGTCGAAGTCGGGCGGGCGGTCGAGCACCGACACGGTGGCGAAGTTCGACGTGAGGTACGGGTCCTTCTCGAGGCGCCACATGACGCCTTCGGAGTCGCTCATCCGGCGGTCGGCGGCAGGCGCGTCAGCCACGCCCAGATCCTCCCACACCGCCTGCGCAGGTCAGCGAGGGATCGACGTGTGCTTGAACTCGTTGAGGTTCGGCCAGGCGATCTGGTCGAGGACGCGCTCGACGGTCGTGATGGCCAGTTGCCCGTCGCCGTCGGGGAGCTCGAGCAGGCGCACGAAGACGGCGGCGTCGTCGACGACGAAGGTGGGCACGCCCCACACGTTGTGCGAGTCGACGAAGGCGGTGTGCTCCTTCTCCACGGTGACCAGCGGGCGACCCGAATCGACCTCGGCCCAGACGGCGTCGACGTCGGCGCCCGCGGCGGCGAGGACCGGAGTGAGCTCGTCCCGCTCGCGCAGTTGTCCGGCGTTCACGTGGCGATGCTCGAACAGGGCGTGATGCACGTCGAGAAAGTGCTCGGGCTGGGTGTCGCGCACCGCCACCGAGGCCTGGAGCGCGAGGAGCCCGCTGTCCACCTCCGGGCGGGTCCAGACCGGCGGCTCACCCTCCTCGACGTGGGCCTGGCCCAGCGAGAACGGGAGGAAACGGACCTCCCAGTCGGCGCCGGCGCGCAAGCCGGCGAGCACGTGCTCGTGGGCGATCCGGGCGTACGGGCAGCGGTAGTCGTAGGTCAGGGCGAAGAGACGGGTCACGCGCGATACAACCATTGCAGTCGTCAACCTATTTCGAGACGGCGGACGAGTTGGCGCGCGGCGAGGCCCAGCACGGCGCCGGTGGCCAGCCCGGCGGCGACGTCGGAGGCGTGGTGGATGCGCACGTAGGCCCGGCTGGTGGCGACGACGAGCGCCAGTCCCCACCACAGGGGAGCCGACCGGCGCCCGTCCCAACCGGTGAGCAGGACGGCGTTGAACGCCGCCGCGCTGGCGTGCCCGGACGGGAACGACGACGTCACCGGGCGGCGGATCGGGTAGCGGGGGTCGCCGGCGATCGTCGGTCGCGGGCGGCGGAAGAGGCGCTTGAGGGCCTGGTTGACGACAAGGCTCTCGACGCCGAGGAGGGCGGCGAGGACCGGCACCTGGCGGGCGCGGGCACCGCCGGTGACGCCGCGGGCGACGTTGGCGACGTGCCAGACAAGGCTGAACTCGCCCAGCCACGACGCCGTCGTGAACACGGTGTCGGCGACCGGGTTCCCCCGCATCCGTTCGAGGGCGTCGTCCACCCACTCGTCGAACCGGCGGACGGCATCCGAGTGTTCGATGCCCTCCTGTCGGTCACCCAGCACTCGGGTGACGTCCAACACTCGGATGGGGAGGGATGATCACGCGGTGACGAGGGTGCTCTCGCGCGCCGCCGCCGCCTCGACGGCGGCGAGGCCGGGATCGCCGCCGAACGCCGGGCACCACTGACGGAAGCTGCACGACTCGCACAGCGCGCCGGGGCGGGGTTTGAAGTCGCCGGTCTCGCACGCCCGCTCCACGGCTCGCCACACCGCCGTGGTGCGAGTGGTAATGAACTTGGTCGACTGGTCGGACGGGATCGCTTCGATCGTCTCGCCGCTGCTCAGGTACATCAGGCGGATGGCGGCCGGTCGCCGACCGAACACCTGCTCGCACAGGAACGAGTAGAAGTGCACGCCGGCCAGCCGGCGCTGCTCCCAGTTGACCGACGGTGCCCGCCCGGTCTTGTAGTCGGTGACGACGAACTCGCCGTCGCGGAGCTCGAGCCGGTCGATGATCCCGCGCAGCTCGAGCGTCCCGACCTGCGCGCTCAGGCGCAGTTCGAGGCCGATCGGATGAATGGCCCGCGGGTCCTCCATCCGCAGGTAGTTCTCGACGAGGCGCTCACACGTGGCGTCGAAGGCGGCGGTCTCCTCGTCGGTCAGCCCGAGCCCGGTGAAGTCGGAAAGCTCGCGGAACTCGGCCCGCGCGATGGCGAGGGAGCCGCGGAACACGTCGGGGGTTCGCTCGGCCGCCGGCCGGGCATAGGCCAACTCCAGCGCCCGGTGCACCAGCGAGCCCCGGGTGGTGTGGATGCCCGGCGCCTCCGGGAGCTTCTCGATGCTGGAGAAGCGGAAGGCCAGGGGGCACGACGTGAACTGCTCGACCCGGCTGGGCGACAGGCTCGTCGGCACCTCGAACATGAGCCCATCGTACGACGGGGGTGTCACAGCGCCGTGGATGGCGCCGATCCACAACTCTTGATGAAACCGCGCCAAACCGCGCGCGCTCATCAAGAGTTGTGCAAGACAACCTGGGTGGCGACGAGCTCGGCGATCAGCCGGGGGCGGGTCATCGGCCCGAAGTGGTCGAGCTCGGGCAGTTCGACGAACGTCCCGTGGGGGAGCTCGTCGGCGACGGCCTGGGAGAACCGTGACGGTCCGCCGTCCTCGACCCGACCCGACGCGACCACCACCGGGACGGTGATCTCGCCGAGCAGCTCCCACGTGCGCTGGGTCGTCCCGGCCAGGAACGTGCCTGCCTCCAGCTCGGGGTCGCACTTGAGCCGCACCCCGGCCCCGTCCACGTCGGGGTAGAAGCCGTACCGCACGTAGGCGTCGAGGGCCTCGGGAGCGAACGAGCTCATCGGCGGCTTGGAGGCGTAGTTGGTGAGGGCGGCGTCGATCGAGGGGAACAGCGTGCGCCGCCGGCGGGTCGCCGTGACGAGGTCGCTCACGGGATGGCTGTCGGGTGGATCGTCGTCCGCTCCGATCGGCGGGACGATCGGCTCGAACAGGACGAGCAGGCCGAACAGTGACGGGCGGCGATGGGCGGCAAGCAAGAGCCCGGTGCCGCCCATGGAGTGCCCGAACCCGATGACCGGCCGGCCGTCGGCGTCACGGGCGGCGACGGCTTCCGCGGCGGCGAGGGCGTCGTCGCCGTAGCCCGCCCACTCGACGTCCCACCCCGGGGCGAGCGGGGTCTCGCCGTGGCCACGGAAGTCGAAGGCGAGCGTGTGGAACTGCGGCGCCAGCGCTGCGGCGACGGGGAGGTAGGCGTGGCCGTGGAAGCCGGTGGCGTGGGCGACGAGCAGCACCGGACGGTCGGGGCCGTCCGACCCGGAGAGGTCGTGGACCGCGACGACGACACCATCAGACGAGGGGACGTGGAGCATGCGCGGTCGTCAGCCGTCGGCGCGCGTGCGGCGACGGCGCCACCAAGCGATCAGCAGCCGGTCGAGCAGGACGCCGATCCCGATCGCAACGAGCAGGGCGACCCACACCCGCGACCTGACGTTGAAGAACAGGAAGTTGACGTCGGTGCGCGAGCTGTTCTGGACGATGAAGATCACCGCCACGATGGCGACGATCCCGAACGCGATCAGAGTCGGGGACACGCCGCTGCGCTGCTGTGCCGGGGCCTGATCCGGGTCGTGCCGTTCGTACGTCACCGGGTCAGCTTGGCAGATGATCGCACCAGGTGACGGTGTTCGGTCGCGGCTAGCGAGGCGGGCCGTCGCGCAGCCGGTCGAGGGCGGCGAGGCCGGGCTCGGCCTCGCTCATCGCCCCCCACATCGACTCGATCCACCACGTCGCCCCCGCGTCCGCCCACGCCGCCGGGGAGTGCTCCGAGCCTTCGCCCTCGATGACGATGTCGTACGGCCGGTCGCCGACCTCGACGCGCACCTTCGCAATCGCCTCGAGCGACGCGTGTTCGCCCTTGCCGTCGGCGAGCACCTGGGGGAGCAGGCCGTCCCACCGCAGGGCGCGGACCATCGTCCTGGGGTGGTTGAGGGCGCCGACGCACCAGATCGGCGGGCGCGGCTGCTGCACCGTGTGGCCGATCGTCGGGAACGTCGTCGGCGAGATCGTGTAGTGCTTGCCGGTGTAGGAGAACGGCTGGCCGGCCCACAGGCCGGTGGCGATGTCGAGGCACTCATCCATCAACTCGGCGCGCACGCGCCGGTCGCACTCCTCGCCGAAGGCATCGAACCCGCTGTCGATCGCACCCAGACCGACGGAGAGGATCACCCGACCGTTCGACAGTCGGTCGACGGTCGCGACCTGGCTCGCCAGCTCGGCCGGGCGCCGCCGCGATGGCGGGGTGAGCAGCGTGCCGAGCCGGATCCGCGACGTGCGGGTCGCCGCCACGGCGAGCGAGATCCACGCGTCGACCCCCCACACCGGCTCCCAGACGAAGATCCCGTCCCAGCCCGACTCCTCCGCGGCCGCGGCCAGGTCCCCGATCTCGCCGGCGTCGGCCCACGGGATCACGAACCCGAACCGCACGCCCGCAACCCTAGGCGTGCGCACCGCCTCCCCCGTGCGGGCCGCCGGCGGGGCGCCGCGTAACGTCCGATCGATGGACTTCGAGTTCCCGGCCGAGGACGACGACCGCCGCGTCGGTGTCCGGGAGTGGCTCGGCGCCCACCCGTCGCCGAGCGGCCGCGAGCTCGCCGAGGCGGGCTACGTGACCCCGCACTGGCCGCGGCCGTGGGGGCTCGACGCCGACCCGATCCACCAGATCGTGATCGACGACGAGCTGGGCAAGGCGGGCGTGCGGCGCCCGTCGAACCCGATCGGCATCGGCTGGGCGGGCCCGACCATCCTCCATGCCGGCACGAAGGAGCAGAAGGACCGCTACCTGTGGCCGATCCTGTCGGGTGAGGAGTTCTGGTGCCAGCTCTTCTCCGAGCCCGGCAGCGGGAGCGACCTCGCCAGCCTCGCCACGCGGGCGGTCCGCGACGGCGACGAGTTCGTGGTCAACGGGCAGAAGATCTGGACGAGCGGTGCGCAGTACGCGAAGTACGGGATCCTGATCGCCCGCACCGACCCCGACCTGCCCAAGCACAAGGGGATCTCGTACTTCGTCTGCCCGATGGACGCCGACGGCATCGAGATCCGCCCGATCACCGAGATGACCGGTGGGCACACGTTCAACGAGGTGTTCTTCACCGACGTCAGGATCCCCGCCGAGAACCTCATCGGCGATCTCAACGACGGGTGGCGACTCGCCAAGGTCACGCTGGGCAACGAGCGCATCTCGCTGTCGAGCGGTGGGGTGCTGTGGGGCGCCGGGCCGACCGCCCTCGATCTCCTGGCCGCCGTGCGCGCCGACGGTCCGGTGACCGACCCGACACTGCGCCAGCGCCTGGCCCAGATCTACGTCGAGCACACCGTGCTCGAGCTGATCCGGATGCGCACCGTCTCCGCCCGCCTGAAGGGCGAGCAGCCCGGGCCGGAGGCGAGCATCCGCAAGCTGCTCGGGGACGAGCACGGCCAGCACGTGATGGAGCTGGCCCGCGACCTGGTCGGGGCGGCGGGGATGCTCACCGGCGGCGACGGGACGGTCCGGTCCGGGGGCGCCGACTTCACCCCGGGGACCGACACGACGAGCCTCGCCCCGTCGCGGCCGGCGCGGGCGCTCGATCACGCCGGCTGGTACGACGGCTTCATCTTCTCCCGGGCGCTCACGATCGGCGGCGGGACCGGCGAGGTCCAGCGCAACATCGTCGCCGAGCGCGTGCTCGGCCTGCCCCACGACGTCGACGTGCAGCAGGGCCTGAGCTGGCGCGAGGCGCAGCAGGCGGCGGCGCGGACATGAGATCGATCCGGCTCGAACGCGACGGCGACGTCCTGGTCGCGACAATCGACCGGGCCGACTCGTCGGTCAACGCCGTCGACGCCACGCTCCACGCCGAGCTGGCCGAGCTCTTCCGGACATTGAAGACGGAACCCGAGGCTCGGGCCGTGCTGCTCACCGGCGCCGGGCGGGCCTTCTCCGCGGGCGGGGACATGGCCTGGCTCCCCTCGCTGCGGACGGTCGACAGCATCCACGCCCTGCGCCGCGAGGCGAAGCAGATCGTGTGGGACCTGCTCGACGTCGAGATCCCGATCGTGTGCGGACTGAACGGCGCCGCCGCCGGACTCGGGGCATCGGTCGCCCTGCTGTGCGACGTGATCGTGATGGCGGAGACGGCCGTGATCGTCGATCCCCACGTGCGCATCGGCCTGGTCGCCGGGGACGGCGGCGCCGCCGTCTGGCCGCTGCTGCTCGGGCCGCTCGCCGCCAAGCGGCACCTCCTGCTCGGTGAGCCGCTCACCGCGGCGGAGGCCGTGCGGCTCGGCGTGGCGTCCGAGGTCTGCCCGGCCGAGCAGGTGGGTGAGCGGGCGATGGACTGGGCCCGCCGGCTGGCCGCCGGCGCCCCGCTCGCCGTCCAGGGGACGAAGATCGCGGTGAACGCCCAGCTCAAACAGGCGCTGTTGACGAGCTTCGACGTGTCGACGGCGATGGAGATGCTGTGCTTCGGGTCCGCCGACCACGCCGAGGGCGTCGACGCCTTCGTCGCGGGGCGCGAGCCGACGTTCCGGGGGCGCTGAGTGCTGGATGACGTCAACCCGACGATCGAGTCGATCCTGACCACCCGGGCGATCCGGCGGTTCACCGACGAGCCGGTGTCCGACGACGAGCTGCGGACGTGCCTGGCGGCGGCGCAGCAGGCGCCGAGCGGCGGCAACGTCCAGCCGCAGCAGTACGTGGTGCTTGTCGAGGCCGCGGCGAAGGAAGCGGCCGGGCGGTGGTACCGGCGGGCGTTCGACCGGTACGAGGCGACGCTGCCCGAGCCCCTGTCGTTCCGTGACGAGACCCAGGCCGCGTCGTGGCGCCGCACGCGCGACGCCAGCCGGTACCTCGCCGACCACCTGGCGGAGGCGCCGGCGATCGTGCTGTTCCTCCAGCCGAGGATCCCGTGGTCACCGCGCGACGAGGCCGGTGAGATGGACATCGGACGGCTCGACGCGAGCGTGTACCCGGCGGTGCAGAACTTCTGCGTCGCCGCCCGCTCGCTCGGCCTCGGCACGACGCTGACCACGGTCGTGCGCATCCACGGTGACGAGCTGCTCGCCGAGCTCGGCGTTCCTGCCGGCCGGTTCGAGATCGCCGCCCTCGTACCCGTCGGCCGCCCCGCCGGCCACTTCGGCGTGGCCCCGCGCAAACCCGCCGACGCACTGACCCACTGGGACCGCTGGAGTGCCCGGCGCTACTGGCACCCCGAGTAACGTCGGCGCCCCATGGGGATCAACAACATCGCGGACATCCTCCGCGTGCACGTGGGCGAGAAGGCGGGCGAAACGGCGCTCATCCTCGGTGAGCGCCGGGTCACGTGGGGCGAGCTGTACGACCGGGCGCAACGGGTCGCCGCCGGTCTTCGTGAGGCCGGGGTAGGCAGCCAGGACCGGGTCGCCTTCCTCGACAAGAACGGCGTCGAGCACTTCGAGTTCTTCTACGGCGCCGCCCTGCTCAACGCGGTCTGCGTCGACGTCAACTGGCGGTTGGCTCCGCCGGAGGTCGAGTTCATCGTCAACGACGCCGAGGCCAAGGTGTTCGTCGTCGGTCCCGATTTCGTCCCGGTGCTCGATGCGATCGCCGATCAGCTCACGTCGGCCGGCACGATCCTGGTGATCGGTGGTCATCCGAAGTACCAGGACTTCGGCGAGTGGGTGTCGGCCCACGAACCGGAGGACCCGCACACTCCGAGCGGCCCCGATGACGTGGCGTTCCAGCTCTACTCGAGCGGCACCACCGGCCGGCCCAAGGGCGTGATGCTGAGCAACGACAACTTCTTCGGTCTGCTGCCGCTGGCCAAGGACATGTGGGAGTTCGCGCCGGATGCGGTGAACCTCGTCGCGATGCCGCTGTTCCACATCGGCGGGGGCGGTTGGGCGACCGCCGGGATGTACGAAGGGGCGACGAGCGTGATCGTGCGCGACCTCGACCCGGCGGCGCTGATCCGGCTGATCCCCGAGCACGGGATCAGCCATGTCTTCGCCGTGCCGGCGGTCCTCCAGTTCATGCTCATGGTGCCGGGGCACGACCAGGCCGACTACTCGTCGTTGAAGATCATCGTGTACGGCGCCTCACCGATCAGCGAGGACGTGCTCGCCCGCAGCGTGGAGATCTTCGGCTGCAAGTTCTGGCAGGCGTACGGGCTGACCGAGACGACCGGGGCGATCGTCAACCTGGCCCCGGAGGACCACGACCTCGCCGGTCCGAACCGCCACCGGCTGCGCTCGTGCGGCGTCGCCGGTCCGGGTGTCGAGTTGCGCATCGTCGATCCCGCCAGCGGCGAGGACCGGCCGACCGGCGAGGTCGGTGAGATCTGGGCGCGGACCCGCCAGAACATGAAGGGCTACTGGAACCAGCCCGAGGCAACGACGGCGACGATCGACACCCATGGGTGGCTGCGCACCGGCGACCTCGGCTATCTCGACGACGAGGGCTACCTCTACATCCACGACCGCGTCAAGGACATGATCGTGTCGGGCGGCGAGAACGTGTACCCGGCCGAGGTGGAGAACGTGCTGATGGCCCATCCCGCTGTGGCCGACGTCGCCGTGATCGGCGTGCCGAGCGAGCGGTGGGGCGAGGAGCCCAAGGCGATCGTCGTGAAGGCGGCCGACACCGAGGTGACGCCGGAGGAGCTGATCGACTTCACCAGGGGCCAGCTGGCCAAGTTCAAGTGCCCGACCAGCGTCGAGTTCACCGACGTCCTGCCCCGCAACCCGAGCGGCAAGGTGCTGAAGAAGGACCTGCGGGCGCCGTACTGGGAGGGTCAGGACCGGATGGTCCACTGACCGTGCCGGTTCGCGCCACCCCACGGAATTGGGCGCGATCCTTCTCACCGACCGATCTGGGCGCAGTCGTTCTCACCTGTCGAGAAGAACTGCGCCAGATGTTGAGCTGAGGCCGCGGTGGCCGTCACGATCGACGACGTCCGGCCCTTCGCCCTCAGCCTCCCGCGGGCGTACGAGGCGTTGGTCCGCGACCGGGTCAAGTTCCGGATCGGCCAGATCGTCTTCGTCGCCTTCTCCCGCGACGAGACGCTCATGGGGTTCGGGTTCCCGAAGGAGGAACGGGAGGCGCTGGTGGCGTCGGAGCCGGACAAGTTCCAGATGCCCGAGCGATCCGACATGCGATACAACTGGGTCGTCGCCCGTCTCGACGCCCTCGACCTCGACGAGATGCGCGAGCTCGTGCTCGATGCCTGGCGGATGTGCGTCCCGAAGTCGGTCGCCGCGCAATACGACGCTGAACGCGATCTCTGACCGCTCCGGGGTCACATCCCCGCGGAGCGGTCACAGTTCGTCGTGTGCCGCCGGTGTGCCGGCAGCGCCGCAGCGGCGGCACGCCCGTGGCACGCCGATTCGGTGACAGGGGCGAACCGCGGTCGTGCCCGTGGCCGTACGAGTCGTCGCCCCAGAGAGGAGACTCACCGTGTCAGATGGGCAGAGTTCCACTCAGTCCGGAGCGATGGCGGCATTCCGGCGCCGCGTGGACGCATTCTTCGGCGACCCGCGAGCGGCGGCGCTGGTCGCCGCGCCGGCTGCCGGTGCCGTCAGGGCACCCGCGACCACCAAGGCCGCCCTCGGCTCACGGCTCGGCGACGTCCTCGGACGCCTCGACCCCACGGCCGCTGACGGCGAGCTTCAGCTCCGCAAGAGCTTCACGCTGCACGACGGCCGCGTCGTCGCGATGACCGGCGACGCAACACCGCTCGGCCCTCCTGAGGACCTTCGGATCGTGACCACCACGACGACCGTCCTCGATGCCGAGCAGATGCGCGTCGAGACCAGCGTGCTCGTGTTCGACAAGGCCGGCCGCAAATGACGCTGCTGGACGCCGAGCACGGGTTTCTGGAGGTCGAGCCGCACGAGCCGGCCGACCGGCGCGCCGACCGAGAGGTCGTGGTTCTCCTCCACGGGCTGGGCGGCAACAAGGCGGACTGGAGCTTTCCCGCCTGGCGCTCGTATCACTGGGACTTCGACCGCGCCCCCGCCGACCGCGAGTCGGACAACCATCTCTACCCGCCGGTGAACCCGTGGGACCTCCTGCCGGAGTTCTCCCTCTCGGATCTACGTGACGACCTGCGGTGCTGGTCCGGCGTCCTCACCTCGCTCGGGCACACTGTCGTCAACTACAGCCAGGATGGGCCGCAGCGCCCGGTCGACATCCCGCTCGCGCAGTTCGAGGAGCGCATAGCTCCGTTCATCCGCGACGAAGTGCTCGTCGGCCCGCTGGCCGGCAAGCGCGTCGTGCTGCTCTGCCACAGCCGCGGCGGGATCCTGGCCCGCGCCTACCTCGGACGGCATCCGGAGGCGAGCGAGTGGATCGGCCGCGTGATCACGCTCTGCTCCCCGCACCAGGGGACACTGGCCCCGAACGCGAAGCAGCGTCTGGTCGACGCCGCGACCGCCCTCGGGCTGTTCCCGTTCCCCCCGCTGGTCTCGGCCGTCACCCGCATCACCGGGTGGCTCGACGAGAGCGCAGGAGCACAACAACTGCTGCCTGACGACCCGATCTTCGAAACGCTCGCCCTGCCGGCGGGCCTGCCGGAGATCGACTTCGCCACGTTCGGCGGCACGTCGGTGCGGTACACCCGCGTCTACAGCTGGCAATTCACGCCGGACAGCTACGTCCCGAACTTCGGCGACTTCCCGGACATCCGGTTCGACTGGACGATGTTCCCGATCGAGATCCCGGTCGTTTCGCCCGCACTGGAGTGCCTCCCCGACGTGGTGGTGGACGACGAGCAGGACGAGGGCGACGGCGACGGCCTGGTCGCCGACGACCGCGCCCGGCTACCTGGTGCATCCCACCGGTCGCTCCCGATCAACCACGCCGAGGCGCTGTGGGACGAAGGGTTGTTCGCCGAGGTGGCAGACCTGCTCGGCACACCGCTGACCGGGGGCGAGGTGGTCGAGTGCGTGCGCGGGTTCATCGGCAACCGGCGCAGCCGCGAGGTGCACGATCCGTCGCGGCAGCGGCGCAACTGCCAACTCGACGAGATCGTCGAGCCGTGGCCGTTCCGCCGGGCGGAGGAAGCCTTCGACGCGGGCTACGACGGCTGCGCGTACTGCATGCCTGAGCACCACACTCGATAACGAGCGCCACGCCGAACTGTGAGCCAGGCGGCCTCCTGGGCGGCGACGGCCTGCGCTCCCGGCGGTGGAGCCCGTTGCTGCCGCCTTCATCGGTGTGACCGCGGCGGGTGGCGCCAGCGGCGCGGCGGTGGCGCTGGCGCAGGGGAGGGAGCCAGCGTCTTGCCGGCGGCTGCTTCGAGCGAGCTGCCGACTGCCATGCCGACGGGCCCGCCCAACGCGGTACCCACGGCGCCACCCGCCAACGGCGCGGCGGTGGCCGCGATCTGCCGGAGGTGTGATCCTGCACGACCTGCTCCTCGAGATCCTCGAACTCCGCGTCGTCGAGTTCGTCCTCGTACCAATCGGCTTCGTCCCACTCGTTGCCGAAGAGGTCCTCGGAGTCGAGCAGGTCGGAGTAGTGGTCGTTCATCACGTACCTCCAGGTCAGCCCCAGCGAGGCTGTTCGTCGGGGTTGATGCCGAGGCTCATCTTCCCGACGAGCTCGTGCGTCAACAGTGAGTTGCCGGGGTGGATGCGGCCGAGACGGGCGTCGCGGAAGAGCTGCTCGAAGCGACTGCGCTTGAAGATCCCCGCGCCGCCGCTGAGGTCGAAGGCGGCGTCGACCACCGACCACGCCTGGTTCACGACGGCGTACTTGCAGGCGACGATCTTCAACGGCCACTCCATCCCGTGGTCGATCCCGCTCGACCAGTCGTCGCAGATGCGGTCGAGGTGGGCGAGGAGCGCCTCGATGGCGATGCGCATGTCGGCGATCTGGTGCTGGACTCCTGGGTGGTACGCCATCGAGCGGGTGAGCGCGACGGACGTGCGCCGGTGCACGCAGGCGACGGCCTCGTCGAACGTGCGCTGGGCGATCCCGGCGTACACGCCGCCGAACCCGAGGAGCGCCCAGGCGAAGAGGGCCAGGTGGAACGGGCCGGCGCCGGCGAATCCGGCCGGGCACACGAGCGCGATCTGACTGTCGGGGATGAACGTGCGGTCGAGGATCGTGTCGTTGGACGCGGTGGCCCGCATCCCGAGGGTGTCCCACGTCTCGTCGATGCGGTAGTGCGGTGAGCTGCGGTGCAGGTACCCGTGCACCACCTGGGGGTTGGCCGGGTCCGAGGTGTCCATGGCGTGGACGCCGAGGTAGTCCCAGACCGGCGAGAGGCTGCCGAAGATCTTGTGGCCGGTGAGCTCCCAGCCGCCCTCGACGCGGGCGGCCTGAGAGCTGGAGAGCATCACCGGGACGTCGTTGCCCGCTTCACCGTGGCCGGCGGCGAAGATGTCGCCGGCGGCGGCGCGGGAGAGGATGAAGTCGCCCGTCGGGTCACCCATGCGCCGCAGGTCCGCGGCGGCACCGACCCAGTACAAGTGCATGTTGACGGCCAGCGCCGTCGCCGGGGCGTGGTAGGCGAGGCGGCGCTGCAGCGCGTTGACCTCGGCCAGGCTGAGACCGGCCCCGCCCAGGTCGGTGGGGAGCGGCGCCGAGAGATACCCGGACGCTCTGAGCTCGTGGAAGTCCTCGGTGAAGAACCGGTTCTCGCGGTCGTACACCGGTGCCCGCTCGTCGAAGCGCTGGAGCATCTCCGGGGTGAGGAGCGAGGTCGCGGGTGCAGTGATGGTCATTGGACAGTCCTCCTCCGATGCGAGCGAGTGAGCGCCAGCGAGCGAGCGGTTACCCACGGCCTGCGTGGCCGGGGAACGCCGTGAATGGTCATTGGACGGTCCTCCTCCGATGCGAGCGAGTGAGCGCCAGCGAGCGAGCGGTTACCCACGGCCTGCGTGGCCGGGGAACGCCGTGAATGGTCATTGGACAGTCCTCCTCCGATGCGAGCGAGTGAGCGCGCACTGGGGATCGCGTGACGCCGGTGTGACGCACGCGCCTCGACGGGTGGCACGACCGCGGCACAGCCGCCGCGTTCGCAATCTGCTGGCACCGAGCCGTAGCCCGCGTGATCCTGTGGGCTATGGCCTCGCCGCTCGATGCGGGTCGCCGCGCGTTCGAGACCCGAAGCTGGGCGATCGCGCACGCCCAGCTCCTCGACGCTGATCGGGACGAGCCACTCGGCATCGACGACCTCGAGCGGCTCGCCGTGGCCGCCTACCTCGTCGGCGCCGACACCGACAGCGACGCGACCTGGACCCGGGCCCACCACGTCTGTCTCCGCGACGGTGACGCTCTGCCGCGCCGCCCGCAACTCGCTGTGGCTCGCGTTCGCGTTGCTCCTGCGCGGCGAGCAGGCACCGGCCGGCGGATGGTTCACCCGCGCCGGCCGGCTCCTCGACGACGCTGGGACCGACTGTGCGGAGCGGGGTCTGTTCCTGGTCGCCGAGGCGCTGCACGAGCTGTTCGGTGGTGATGTCGCTGTCGCGATCGACAAGGCCAGTGCCGCGGCGCGGCTCGGCGAGCGGTTCGAGGACGCCGACGTCACCGCGCTCGCCCGCCTGGGTCGCGGGCAGGCGCTCTGCTTGAGTGGCCGGCAGGCCGACGGCGTCGGCGAGCTCGACGAGGTGATGGTGGCCGTGATCGCTGGTGAGGTCTCGCCCATCGTCGCCGGGATCACGTACTGCGCGGTCATCGACATGTGCCAGGCGACGTTCGATGTCCGGCGGGCCGCGGAGTGGACGGCGGCGCTGCATCGTTGGTGCGAGTCGCAGCCGGACCTGGTGCCGTACCGCGGCCAGTGCCTCGTCCACCGGGCCGAGCTCCTGCAGCTCCAGGGCGCGTGGTCGGACGCGATGGAGGAGGCCACCCGGGCCCACGACCATCTGTCCCGACCGCCCGTGCACCCGGCGGTCGGTGACGCGCTGTACCGGCAGGCCGAGCTGCTCCGCCTTCGCGGCGAGCTCGGACGGGCGGCCGAGCTGTACTTCCGGGCGGGTGACCGGGGACGCGATCCGCAGCCCGGCCTCGCGCTCACCCGGTTGGCGCAGGGCCAGCTCCCGGTCGCCGACGCGGCGATCCGCCGCGCCGTCGACGAGGCCGTCGACCCCGTGACGCGCTCACACCTGCTGGCCGCCTACGTCGAGATCATGCTCGCCGCCGGCGACGTCGCCGCGGCCCATGCCGGGGCGGACGAGCTCACGGCAATCGCCCGTGAGCGGGGGGTGCCGGCGCTCCAGGCGATCGCCGGCCATGCGACCGGAACCGTGCTCCTCGCCGAGGGCGACGCTGGCGCCGCGCTCGCGGTCCTGCGGCCGGCCTGGGCGGCGTGGCGCGACCTCGAGGCACCGTACGAGGCCGCCCGAGTCAGGGTGGCGGCCGGACGGGCGTGCCGGCGGCTCGGGGACGAGGACGGCGCGACGTTGGAGCTCCAGGCCGCCGCGGGCGTCTTCCGCACGCTGGGCGCGCGACGCGATCTCGCCCTGACAGAACGACTGTTGACGTCCAAAGGCGGCGGCCTGAGCGGTCGCGAAGCGGAGGTCCTGGCGGTCCTGGCGACCGGGCTGACGAATCGGGCGATCGCGACCGAGTTGCACATCAGCGAGAAGACGGTTGCCCGTCATGTCGCCAACATCTTCACCAAGCTCGGGGTCTCGTCTCGCGCCGCGGCGACGGCGTACGCCTACGAGCACGGCCTCGTCAGCCCGCACTACACAGAATGACCCAGTCCCGGATCGGTCGAATTGGTCCGTTGGCCCGATGCACCGGTCCGCCGGCACTCCGTACCGTCCGCGTTGATGAGTGCCACCGAAACCGTTCGACGAACCAGCGACCCGGCCGACATCCTCGCCGCCGTGCGCTCGCTGACCCCAGCGATCGTGGGACGGGCCGACGAGATCGAGCAGGCTCGCCGCCTGCCGGCGGACCTCGTCGCCGCCCTACGTGACGCGGGCTGCTTCCGGATGCTCGTACCGCGGCGGGCCGGAGGAGCCGAGGCGGAGCTGGCCGACCACTTCGCCATGATCCGTGAGCTCGCCCGCGCCGACGGCTCCGTCGGCTGGACCGTGATGATCGGAAGCTCGGCGCCGGTGATCCTCGGGCTGCTCCCGACGGAGACCTTTGCCGCGATCTACGCCGACAGTCCGGACATCGTGCTCGCCGGCGCGTTCAAGCCGACGGGGGTAGCGACTCCTGTCGACCATGGCTTCCACGTGACCGGTCGCTGGGCGTTCGCCAGCGGATGCCAGCACGCCGACTGGTTCATCGGCCACTGCATGGTCGACGACGGCCGCAGCCCACCACTGCGGATGATGGTGCTCCCCCCGGACGACGTCGAGATCGTCGACACCTGGACGGTGTCCGGACTGTGCGGAACGGGCAGCCACGACTTCTCCGTCGACGGCAGGTTCGTTTCCGACGAGCGCACGTTCAGCGTCTTCGAGGACGGCGGGCTCGACGGACCGGTCGGGCGCATCCCCGAGCTGGTGTTCTCGTCGCTCGCCATCGCCAACGTCGCGGTCGGCATCGCCGAAGGCGCGCTCGCCGAGGTGGCCACCCTCGCCAGCGCGAAGGTGCCGATGTTCGCCGACGCGACCTTGGCGGCGAACCCGCTGTTCCGCTACTCACTCGGCGAGGCCGATGCCCACCTCCGCGCCATTCGCTCCTTGCTCGACGCCGACGCCGACGCCGCATGGTCGACGGCGCTCGCCGGTGCCGAGTTCACGCCGAGGCTGCGGGCTCAGCTGCGCGCCACGGCGACGTGGTCGACCGCGGCGGCAGCGCGCGTCGTCGACGCCGCGTACACCGCCGGAGGAGGCAGCTCGTTGTACGCGAGCAGTCCCCTCCAGCGACGGCTCCGCGACGTCCACGCGATCACCCAGCACTTCGCCGTCAAGGCCGACACGATGACGCTCGCCGGTGCCGTGCTCGCTGGGCAGGACGTCGACCTCAGCTTCCTCTGAACCTCGGGCTTCGCCTGCCGAGCTCTCGGCTTCGCCGCTCGCTCGACCTCGCGCCGCGTGTTCGAATCCCCCGAACCACGGCGAGGTGTCGTGCGTAGGGTGGGCGTGATGGCCGGTCGACCCGTGAAGGGAGACTGCCGGTTCGTCGGACGCGGGGAGGAGCTGGCTCGGTTCGCCGAGGCGTGTACGCAGGCGCGGCACGGCTTCGGGCGACTGCTGATCGTGCGCGGCGAAGCGGGCATCGGGAAGACGACCCTGTGCGAGCAGGCCGCCCAGCGGGCCGAACGCAGCGGGTTCGCCGTCGCGTGGGGCCGCTGCTGGTCCGACGGCGGGGCCCCGCCGATGTGGCCGTGGCCGGCCGTGCTGGACCAGCTCGGCGGTACGGACGCCGCCCGGCTGCTGGCGGAGGATCCCGGAGTCCCCGGCCTCGACCGGGACCGGTTCGCCCGCTTCCACGCCATTGCCGATCTGCTCGTCGCGCACGCGCGACGCCAGCCACTGATGATCGTCGTCGACGACGCCCACGTCGCCGACCCCGCCGCCGTGCTGCTCGCCCGCTTCCTGGTCCGGTCGCTCGACCGCGCCCCGGTCGTCCTCGTGCTCACGCGTCGCGGCGATGGCGGCTTCGGATCGGTCGCGACCGGCCAGCTCGACGACCTCGAGCGGGAGGCAGCCGTCGTGCCGCTGTCGGCGTTCGACCAGCGGGACACCGCGGCCTTCCTCGCTGCGCACGGGATCCACGTCGAGGACTACGGACTGATCCCCGCCCTCGAACGGCTCACCGAGGGCAACCCGCTGCTCCTCGCCCGCGCCGTCGCCCACACCTCGACGTCGAACCCACTCGCCGGCATCGAGCAGGTGATCGGTGACGCCCTCGGGGCGCTGCCGCCGGAGCACCGCGACGTCCTGGCGCTGGCGGGCGTGCTGGGGATGGAGGTGAGTCAGGAGGAGGTCGCCGGCCTGGTCGGCGGTGAGGCCGGCGAGGTCGCCATCGCCCTGGACGCCGCCGCCGCGGCGGGGCTGATCCAGCTCGGCGCGACCGGGTGGTCGTTCGGCCACGAGCTCGTGCGCAAGGCGGCGCTGGCCGTGCTCACCCCACAGGAGACGGTCGAGGCCCACGCCCGCGCGCTCACCGTGGTTGCGTCGGACGACCGGCCCGCGGCGATCGTCCGGCGCGCCCACCACGCCCTCGCCGCCGCGCCACGGTCGGACGCCGACGGGCAGCGGGCGGTCGCCGCCTGCCGCGCCGCGGCGAAGGTCGTCGCCCGCGGCTTCGACTACGAACGGGCGGCGGGGCTCACCGCCTCCGCCGTCGCGCTCGCCGAGCGCCTCGCGACGGTGGAGGAACTGGTGGAGGTACTCGTCGAGCACGCCGACGACCTCCGCGCCTGCGGGCGCCTCGCCGACGCCCGTCCGGTCTACCGGCGGGCCGTCCAGCTGGCGACCGATCCCGTGGCCCACGCTCGCGCCGCCCTCGGCCTCGGCGGAGTCTGGGTCGACGAGCACCGGGGGCTGGCGGAGCGCGAGCGCGTGCTGGGCGACCAACGCCGGGCGCTCGAGCAGCTGCCGGCGGATGAGCGCGGGCTGCGCCTCCGGCTGGAAGCCCGGCTCGCCGCCGAGGCCGTGTACGACGGCGCCGACGTCGGTCCCGTCTTCGCGGCCGTCGCCGCGGCGCGGGAGTTCGGCGACCCACGCGTACTAGCCGAGGTCCTGTCGCTGAGCCACCACGCCCTGCTGGCTCCCGAGCACCTGGCCGCGCGGCTGCTGATCGCCGACGAGCTGATCGCGGTTGCCTCGCACTGCGGCGACGAGCTGCGCACCCTGTTCGGTTTGCTCTGGAGGACCGTCGACCACTATCTGGCCGGCGACGGGCGCGCCGAGCGCACGCTGCTCGAGCTGCGCGAGCGGGTCGATGCGGTCGGGTGCCGCTGCATCGCCTACGTGGTAGCGGCGATCGACGTGATGCGGCTGATCCGCGAGGGGCGCCTGGACGACGCCGAGCTGGCCGCCGAGGAGTGCTTCCGGCTCGGCGTCGAGGTCGGCGACGCCGACGCCACGGGGTACTACGGCGCTCACCTCCTCGCCATTCGATGGTTCCAGGGCCGGCACCTCGAGCTGGCCGAGGCGGCGAAGGAGATCGCCGACTCCTCGACGCTCGTGACGCCTGAGTTCGCCTTCCGGGCCACCGCGGCGGAGCTGGCGGCGACGGCGGGGGATTGTGCCGAGGCCCGGGCCCGGTTGGACGAACTGACGGCCGGTGGGTTGGCCGCGCTGCCTCGTTCGAGCACCTGGCTGATGGGCATCAGCGTGATCGTCGACGTGGCCCGCATCCTCGGCGACGCCGAGCTGGCCGGCGAGGCCTACCGGCTGCTCCTGCCCTTCGCCGACCGGCCGATCATGCCGTCACTGTCCGTCACCTGCTTCGGCTCGACCGAGTGGGCCCTCGGAGTGGCCGCCGAGACGACGGGTGATCTCGACGCCGCGGTGGAGCACCTCGAGCAGGCGGTCGCGGCCAACGTGCGGCTGGGACACCGACCGATGACGATGATCGTCCATGCCGACTTGGCCGGGGTGTGGGCGCGCCGCGGCCGGGACGAGGATGGCGCGCGCGCCGCCGAGTCGCTGCGCCAGGCCGCGGACATCGCCGACGAGATCGGGCTGCCGGAGCGCGCCGCGGAGTGGCGGGACCGGGCGGGGCGGATCGGCGAAGAGGTCGTCGAGCCCGACGCCGGTGTGCTGCGCCGCGACGGCGACCGCTGGCTGGTGCTCGTCGGCGAGCACCGGGCGGAGGCCCCGGACCTCGTCGGCGTGCGCTACCTCGGCACCCTGCTGGCGAATCCCGGCGCCGAGATCCCGGCGGTAGAGCTCACGGGAGGCGCGTCTGTCGACGACGGCGGACAGGACGTGGTCGACGGCGACGCCATCGGTGCCTACCGGCGGCGGGTGACCGAGATCGACCGCGACATCGAGTCCGCCGAGTCGGCCGGCGACCGCCGGCGGGCCCGGCGCCTGGACGAGGAGCGGGCGGCACTGCGGGCCGAGCTGACGTCGGTGCTCGCCCTCTCCGGGCGGTCCCGGCGGTTCGTCGACTCGTCCGAACGGGCCCGGACGGCGGTGCGCAAGGCGATCACCCGGGCCATCGACGCGATCGCCGACTCGGACGAGGCGATCGGCTCGGAGCTTCGCGCGACGATCACGACCGGCCGCTCCTGCGCCTACCTCCCCGACCCGCGCCGCCCCCGCCGGTGGTCGGTCGGCCGGGCTTCCTGAGCCTCCTGTTCTGCAGTCAGATCGGTCGCCAGAGCGACCGATCTGACTGCAAGAACCGGTTGGGGGGTCTGCAATGCTGCCGCGAATGGACCTCGACCTGCCGCCGGACCTCGTCGCCTACCTCGGCGAACTGGACGAATTCATCGAACGGGAGATCAAGCCGCTCGAGGAGGCCGACGACAACATCCGCTTCTTCGACCACCGGCGGGAGGACGCCCGCACCGACTGGGACCGGGATGGGCTGCCCAACGAGGAGTGGGAGGCGCTGCTCGCCGAGGCCCGCCGCCGCGCCGACGCCGCCGGCCACTACCGCTATCCGTTCCCGAAGGAGTACGGCGGGCGGGAGGGCACCAACCTCGGGATGGCGGTGATCCGGGAGCACCTCGCGGCGAAAGGGCTCGGGCTGCACTGCGACCTGCAGAACGAGCACGCCATCGTCGGCAACAACGTCGGGCTGCTGCTGATGCTGGAGTACGGCACCGAGGAGCAGAAGGAACAGTGGGTCGACGCTCTCGCCGAGGGCCGGCGCGGCTTCGCCTTCGGGATCACCGAGCCCGAGCACGGCTCGGACGCCACGTTCATGGAGACGGTCGCCGTGCGCGACGGCGACGACTGGTCGATCAACGGGTCGAAGACCTGGAACACCGGCATCCACCGGGCGCAGTACGACCTGATCTTCGCCCGCACCAGCGGAGAGCCCGGAGACGCCAGGGGGATCACCGCCTTCCTCGTGCCGACGGACTCACCGGGGTTCAAGGTCGAGGAGTTCCTGTGGACGTTCAACATGCCGACGGACCACGGGCGCATCTCGCTGACCGATGTGCGGGTGCCGAGCTCCTCGATCTTCGGTGGTGAGGGGCGGGGTCTGGGCGTCGTGCAGCACTTCTTCAACGAGAACCGCATCCGCCAGGCTGCGTCGAGCCTGGGCGCGGCCCGATTCTGCATTGCCGAGTCGGTGGCCTACGCCAAGGAGCGCAAGCCGTTCGGCAAGCCGCTGTCGACGAACCAGGCCATCCAGTTCCCGCTCGTCGAGCTGCACAGCCAGTGCGAGATGCTGCAGGCGCTGATCCACAAGACGGCCTGGTTGATGGACCGGGACGGGGCGTTCTCGCAGTCCGAGCGGGTGTCGATGTGCAACTACTGGGCGAACCGGCTGTGCTGCGAAGCGGCCGACCGGGCGATGCAGGTGCACGGCGGGCTCGGCTACTCGCGTCACAAGCCGTTCGAGCACATCTACCGTCACCACCGCCGGTACCGGATCACCGAGGGGAGCGAGGAGATCCAGATGCGGCGGGTCGCCGGGTACCTGTTCGGGTTCATGTCCCAGCGGGCGCCCAAAGGCGTCGACGAGTCGACGATGCGGGCGGCGTCCGCCGCCAGCTGATGCAGTTCGCCCCGTCCGCGGCCGAGCTCGCGGCGGCCATCGCCCGGCTGCTCGACGAGCAGGTGGTGGGCGCGGTGCCGGCGCACCTGCAGCACTCCGTGCGTGTGGCCGGCCATCTGGCGTCGCTCCTCGAGCGGGAGGCGCGGCTCGGTCCGGCCAACGCGGCGCGCGAGCACCAGGTGCTGAAGGACCTGCTCGGCGCCGAGGTGCCGGACCCGAACGCAAAGGTCGCGGCGCGGATCAGCGAGACCGACGACCCGGAGTTCGAGCAGCGGGCGTGGGCGACCCTGGTCGAGATCACCCGCGGCGACCTCGCCATCGCCAAGCCGGGGCACGACTCGTGGGAGGGCGAATGACGCTCATTGCGTTCCCCGGCCACGCCGCATACTGCCTGCGCAGGTGGTGGCCGCTCCCTCGCTGGCGCTCGCTCACTCGCAGTACCGCGAGGATCCTCACGTGACCATCGATCTGGCCGCAGGGTTGGCGACGTACCTGGGCGAGGCCTGGGGCGGCGACGTCGAGGTGACCAACCTCTCGACGACGACCGCCGGGGCGCGGCGGCACAACGTCGTGTTCGACGCCACCCTCGACGGGGAGGCCCGCCGCCTCGTCGCGACCATCGTCCCCGAGGGCGAGACGCTGCTCAACACGATCGAGGCCGAGGCCGGCGTGCGCGACGTGGCCGAGAAGGCCGGCGTGGCCGTCCCCCACGTCCACCTCGTCCGCGGCGAGGGCGACCTGGTGGGGGGCCCGTTCATGGTCTCGACGTTCGTCGACGGCGAGACCGTGCCCCGCCGGGTGCTGCGCCTCGTGGGCGAGCACGGGATCGGCGAGCTCGTCGCCCACCAGCTCGGGGAGACCCTCGCCCGATTGCACGCGGTCGACCCGGCCACCGGGCCGCCGGATCTGCGACGGATGGAGCATCCCGGGCCGCCGGCCGAGTCGGCGCACGCGGGGCTGTCGGCGGCGTTGGCTGAGCTGCCGCACCGCCGCCCGGTGCTCGAGCTCGGGCTGCGCTGGCTCGGGCGCAACCTGCCGGACCCGCCCGAGCACGAGTCGATCGTCCACAGCGACGTGCGCAACGGCAACCTCATCGTCGGCCCCGACGGGCTGCGCGCCGTGCTCGACTGGGAGGGGACGCTGGCGTCCGGTGACCCGATGCAGGACCTCGCCTGGCCGGCCCTGCGGATGTGGCGGTTCCGCGAGGACGAGCGCGAGATCGGCGGCTTCGCCGGCCGGGATCCCTACGTCGCCGGCTACGCGTCGGCCGGCGGGCACTTCGACGCGGATCGGTTCCGGTGGTGGAAGGTCGAGGGCACCCTGCGGTGGGCGCTCGGGCTCGCCAGCCAGGCGATGGCGTACCTCGACGGGCGGGTCCCGAGCATCGTGATGGCCGCCAGCGGGCGCCGCGTGAGCGAGCTGGAGTGGGACCTCCTGATGCTGATCAAGCCGTGACTCGGCGGGACTTCCGGCGGTGGCTGCTCGTGATCACCGCGGTCGGAGCGGCGTGGCGGCTGGGCTACCTGTTCGCCGCCAAGATCGACGACCCGCTGCTGCTCAACGACTCGCTCTACTACAGCATCCAAGCGGGGCGGAACAGCGAGGGCGACTGGTTCCGCGAGGCGCTGACGTCACTGCCGGGGGCCGAACACGGTCCGCTCACCGTGCTCTATCTCACCCCGTGGAGCCTGGGCCCCGGCGACCTCGTCGAGTGGCAGCGCATCGGCATCACGCTCGTCGGCATTGCCGCCGTGTTCGTCATCGGGCTGCTCGGCGACCGGCTGGCGGGGCCGCGGGTCGGTCTCGTCGCCGCCGGCATCGCCGCCGTGTACCCCAACTTGTGGATCAACGACTCGCTCGTGATGTCTGAGTCGCTGGCGATCCTGATCGTGGCCGGAGCCCTCGTCGTCGCCCTCGACTTCGACCGCCACCCGAGCGCCGCCCGGGCCGTCGCCCTCGGCGCCCTCGCCGGCCTCGGTGCCCTCACCCGCAGCGAGATCATCTTGCTTGCCGCCGGCTTCGCGGCTCTCGCGTGGTGGCGGTCGGCCGGGGACCCGCGGCGAGTGCTGATGCCGGTGCTGGTGCTCGCCGCGACGGTGGTGACGATCGCGCCGTGGGTCGTCTACAACCTCGTCCGCTTCGAGAACCCGGTGTTGCTGACGACGAATGGGGAGCGGACGCTCCTGGGCGCCAACTGCGATCTGACGTACTACACCGACGTGGGCGGCTGGGACATCCGGTGCCTCGCCGCGGTGGAGTCGGCGGACGGTGTCGACGCCTCGGTCGATTCCGGCCGGCGACGGGATGTCGCGCTGGAGTACGTCGGCGACCACCTCGGCCGCGTGCCGGTGGTGGTGGCGGCTCGCGTCGGGCGCGTGCTCGACCTCTACGGCCTCGGGTCGCTCGTCGCGTTCGACGTCGGCGAGGAGAAGGCTCGCGGCGCGGTGTGGGCGGGCATCGTCTCGTGGTGGGTGCTCGCCCCGTTGGCCGTGTTCGGGTGGATCGTCGCCGGGCGGGGGGCACCGGACGTGGTCCCGGAGCGCCGCGCCGCCCGGTGGTGGCTGGCGGTACCCGTCGTCGCCGTCCTGCTCACGGCAATTGTCTTCTACGGGGCTCATCGCATCCGGGCGCCGGCCGAGCCGGCGGTGATCGCCCTCGGTGCGCTCGGGGCGGTTGCAGTCTTCGAGCGGCTGCGGGCGCGTGGGCGCCGCTCTGAACCGGCCGTCACCCACCACGCCAGCAGGGCGGCGTAGGCCATCGTGACGACCACCAGGACCATCACCACTCCCATCGTCGTACCCGGTGGCTTCGATGGACAGCCGTTCCGGTGGCACACTCGTCGCGTGCCCGATGTGCTCGACCGCAAGCTCGATGTGCTGCGCGACGAGCTGGCCTCGCTGTCTCCGGTGGTCGTGGCGTTCAGTGGCGGCGCCGACTCGGCGTTCCTCGCCGCGGTGGCCCAAAGCACGCTGGGCCGGGAGAACGTCCACGCCGTCACCGCCGTGTCACCGTCGCTGGCCGGCGCCGAGCACGACGACTGCCGGGTGCTGGCGGGGGAGTGGGGCCTGCGCTGGACAGCGGTGGCCACGGACGAGATGGCCCGCGCCGCGTACCGGGTCAACGACGTCGACCGCTGTTACCACTGCAAGGCGGAGCTGATGGACGTGCTGTCGCCGATCGCCGCCGCCGAGGACGCCACGGTCGTGCTGGGGGTGAACGTCGACGATCTCGGCGACCACCGCCCGGGTCAGCGGGCCGCCCGCGAGGCGGGCGCGGCGTTCCCGCTCGTGACGGCGGGGTTGGCCAAGGCGGACGTGCGGGCCGCGTCCCGGCGGCTGGGGCTGCGCACGTGGGACAAGCCGGCCGCGGCGTGCCTGGCGAGCCGGGTGCCGTACGGAACGGAGGTGTCGGTCGCCGTGCTGTCACGTGTGGAGCGGGCCGAGGCGGTGCTGCGCGAGCTGGGGTTCCGGCAGGTCCGGGTCCGGCACTATGGCGACACCGCGCGGATCGAGGTCGAGCTGTCCGAGCTCGACCGGCTTCTCGAGGTCCGCGCCGAGGTCGTCGCGGGCGTCCGCGCCGCCGGCTACCGCTACGTCACCGTCGACCTCGAGGGCTTCCGGTCCGGCAACCTCAACGGCTGACAGGCGATGCGCACCCCGTTCTGTCGTTTGGAATCGACCGGATCCGGCCGGTACTGAACGACAGAAGCGGCGAGGGGTACGGTCGAGCCCCATGAAGCTGGCGACGAACATCAACTACTCGGGCGACTTCCACGCCGACGTGTCCCGGGTCCAGGAGCTCGAGAAGGCCGGCCTCGACCTGGTCTGGATCCCCGAGGCGTACTCGTTCGACGCGATCAGCCAGGTCGGCTTCCTCGCCGCCAAGACGCAACGGGTCGAGATCGGCACCGGGATCATCAACGTCTTCTCCCGCACGGCGACGGCCATCGCCCAGACCGCCGCCGGATGCGACATGGTGAGCGACGGCCGGTTCGTCCTCGGGCTCGGGGCGTCGGGACCACAGGTCATCGAGGGCTTCCACGGTGTGCCGTACGAGCACCCGATGCCGCGCATCCGTGAGTACATCGACGTGTGCCGGATGGTGTGGCGGCGCGACCCCGTCGTGCACGACGGCCAGGTCGTGAAGATCCCGCTATCCGCCGGCCAGGGCACCGGGCTCGGCAAGCCGCTGAAGCTGATCAACCACCCCAAGCGGGCGGACATCCCGGTGTTCTGGGCGAGCCTGATGGGCCGGAGCGTCGCCGAGACCGCCCGCCGCGCCGACGGTTGGCTGCCGGTGTTCTTCGACCCGGAGAAGTTCGGCGACGTGTGGGGCGACGACATCCGCCGCGGGCTCGCCGAGCGCGACCCGACGCTCGGACCGCTGCAGATCTCCGCCGGTGGGCTCGTCGCGATCGGGGAGGAGTACGCCGGCGACGGGGCCGACCGGGTGCTCGACCTCGTGCGCCCGACGGCGGCGCTGTACGTCGGCGGCATGGGCGCCCGGGACAAGAACTTCTACAACTCGATCGCCCGGCGCTACGGCTACGTCGACGAGGCCACCGAGATCCAGGACCTCTACCTGTCGGGGCGCAAGGAGGAGGCCGCGGCCGCGGTGCCCCGGGCGCTGCTCGCTGGCACCAACCTCGTCGGCCCGGAGTCGCACGTCGCCGAGCGCATCGCCGCCTACCGGGAGGCCGGCGTGACCTACCTGTCCGTAAACCTCGCCGGCCCCGACCAGGTCAAGACGGTCGAGACGCTGCGCGGCCTACTCGATTGACCGTCCGAGTGTTTCGTGCCATCGGAGTGTTTCGTGCGGGTACGTCCCGACGGGAAACACTCGGATGACGGCAAACACTCGGATGGAAGTGACTAGACCATGCCGCGGAGCCACCAGAGGCCGAGGGCCCAGGCGGCGGCGAGCAGGGCCACAGCGGCGGCGGCCCACCGCCACGTCAGCTCGGTGACCGTCTCGACCTCCTCGCCGAGGGTGTCGCCGAGGGCGTCCTGGATGCGCTCGTAGGCGTCGGCCAGCTCGGTCCCGGTGGCGGCCTCGTAGGCCGTGCCGCCCGTCGTCTCGGCGACGTCGGCCAGCGGCTCGGGCTGCACGGGCACGGGGATCGTCTCGCCGCTGACCGGGTCGGTGATCGACCCGCCGGCCGTCCCGAAGGCGATCGTGAACACGGGGACGTTGGCCGCGGCCGCGGCCTCGGCCCCCTCCGACGTCTCGCGGCCGACCGTGGTCTCGCCGTCGGACAGCAGCACGATCGCGCCCGGGGCGATCTCCTCGTCCTGCTCGTCGCCCTCGCTGTCCTCGGCGAGGTTGGTGAGCAGCCGGGTACCGGACACGAGGGCGTCACCGATGGCGGTGGACTCGGCGAGCTCGAGCCCCTCGATGCCGCGATCGAGGGCCCCGCGGTCCAGCGTCGGCGAGACCTCGGTGGTCACCACTCCACTGAACGAGATCAGACCGACCTCCACGTCGGGGTCGACCTGGTCGACGAAGTCCCGGGCGGCCTGCTTGGCCGCCTCGAGCCGGCTCGGGTCGACATCGGTGGCCATCATCGACAGCGATACGTCGAACAGCACCACGATCCGGCCCTCGCTCTCGGTGCGCACGGTGTCGCGCTCGATCGGGCGGGCGATGGCGACGACCCCGATGGCGAGCCCGGCGAGCTGCACGCCGGCGACGACGTGCCGCCGCCAGCCGGGGCGGTGGGGGGCCACCCGGTCGAGCAGGTCGATGGCGGTGAACCGCAGCGTCGTCCGCCGGCGCCAGTGCTGGACGGCGACGTAGGCGATCGCCAGCCCGGCCACGGCGAGCAGCCACCACAGCCGGCCGGGATTGAGGAACTCGATCCCGATCATGGCCGGCGCAGCACCTGGGCGTTGACGGCCTGGACCCGCCGGCGGCGGACGTGGCGCACGATCTCACCCAGCCAGTCCGTGTCGGTGGCCAGCTCGAGGTGCTCGGCGCCGGCCCGGCGCAGGGCGAGCTCGCGGGCGTCGATCCGCTCCTGTGCGGCGGCGGCGAACCGGCGCTGCACGGCGGCGGTGACGCGGACCTCGCGGTGCCGGCCGGTGGCCGGGTCGACGACGTCGACGAGGCCGATCGGTGGGAGGTCCCGCTCGCGCGGGTCGAACACGGCGATGGCGAGCAGGTCGTGGCGGAGTCCGAGGCGGGCGAGTGGGTCGACCCAGTCCTCGCCGGCGAAGTCGGCGACGACGGCGACGAACCCCCGCCGGCGGCTGATCACTGCCACCCGGTCGATCGCCGCGGCGAGGTGGGAGCGGCCGAGCCCCTCCGACGGCGGCGGCGACGCCGCGGCGCTGACGACCGCCCGGACCTGGTCGCGCCCGAACCGGGGCGGCAGCACCTTGAGGTGGGGGCCGGCGACGAGCACGGCGCCGAGGCGGTTCTGGTTGCGGGCGGTGAGGAACCCGACCGTCGCCGCGGCGGCGAGGGCGACCTGCGACTTGTCGGCCCGGGCCGTTCCGAACCGCATCGCCGCCGAGGTGTCGATCACCAGCCACGCCTCCAGGTCGCGGTCGGCGATCTGGTCGCGGACGTGCGTCTCCTGCGTCCGGGCGGTGACGTTCCAGTCGATGCGGCGGACGTCGTCGCCGGGCTGGTACAGCCGGGCCTCACCCGGCTCGCTTCCGTGCCCGGGGGTGATCCCCTGGTAGTTGCCGTGGAGCACGCTGTCGAGCCGCCGGTTGATGGTCAGCTCGAGGGTGCGGACGAGCTCGGCCACCTGCTCGGTCGGCGGGCCCGCCGGCCAGGCCACCGGCCCCGTCAGCGCGGAATTGCTCACTGGTGCACCATGGCCTCGTGTCCGGTTCGATGGTGGAGACGGGCGGTGCACCCGTGAGCGCCTCGCGCCGTCATGATGATTCGCTCGCTTCGCTCGCTCATTGCGACGGCTCAGCGCGCGTCGAGCGCGGCGTTCGGCTTCGGCGACACCCAGGTCGCGGGCACCGACGAGAGGATCCGGTTGACGAGCAGGTCGGGAGTGATGTCCCGGGCCAGCGCGTCGTACGTGAGGAGGAGCCGATGGCGGAGCACCTCAGGAGCGACGTCGAAGACGTCCTGGGGCGTGGCGTAGGTGCGACCGCGGATGACCGCGAGGGCCCGCGCCCCTCTGACGAGGTTGAGGCTCGCCCGCGGGCTGGCGCCGAGGCCGATCGACGGGGCCAGCTCACCGAGGCCGAAGTTCGCCGGGTAGCGAGTGGCCTGGACGAGGTCGACGGCGTACTGGGTGACGCTGCGGTCGACGAACACCGCGTCGCAGCGCTGCTGGAGGCCGATCAGCTCGTCGAGGTCGATGACCTGCTCGGCGACCGGGGGGTTCACCGCCATGCGGTCGATGATCGTCAGCTCCTCGGCGGCCGACGGATGGTCCATGACCACCTTCATCATGAAGCGGTCCCGCTGGGCGTCGGGCAACTGGTAGACGCCTTCGCTCTCGATCGGGTTCTGGGTGGCGACGACGAAGAACGGGTTGGGCACCGGATGGGTCACGCCGGCGAGCGTCACCTGCCGCTCCTGCATCACCTCGAGGAGCGCCGACTGGACCTTGGCCGGGGCCCGGTTGATCTCGTCGGTGAGGAGGAAGTTGACGAACACCGGGCCCAGCTCGACGTCGAACTTCTCCGTGCTGCCGCGGTAGATGCGCGTGCCGACGATGTCCGACGGGAGCAGGTCGGGCGTGAACTGGATGCGGGCGAAGGTCCCGCCGACGACGTTGGCGAGCGTCTCCGCGGCGAGCGTCTTGGCGAGCCCGGGGACGGACTCGAGGAGGCAGTGACCCTTGGAGAGCAGGCCGACGAGAAGGCGCTCGAGGAGCCGGCTCTGGCCGACGATGACCTTGCGCAGTTCGAAGAACACGCGCTCGATGGTCTCCCCGGTGCGGGGGTCGTCCATCGGCAGGTTGGGGGGTGCGGCTGTAGTCATCGGTGTCCCTGCTCGGCCTCCTGGAAGGCTCTGACGGTAGCAACGGGTCGCAGGTTCCGGGTGTGGACCAGGTAAGAGGTTCGCGCACCGTCGCAGTACGGTCGGGCGCCATGTATCCGGGGGAACACGCCGAGCAGCATCCGGACCAGCCGGCCCTGATCATGGCCGGGTCGGGCGAGTCATTGACGTTCGCCGAGTTCGAGGCCAACGCCAACCGCCTCGCCCACCTCTATCGAGCGGCCGGGCTGCGGCGGGGCGACCACGTCGCCTTCTTCATGGAGAACAACCTCCGCTACTTCGAGACGATGTCGGCCGCCGAGCGCACCGGGCTGTACTACACGTGCATCAACTCGTACCTCACGCCGGAGGAGGTCGCCTACATCGTCTCCGACTGCGACGCCCGGCTGTTCATCACGTCGGCGGGCAAGGCCGACGTCGCCGTGGCCGCCGCCGAGCTGACCCCGAAGGTGGAGACGTTCCTCTGCGTCGATACCGAGTCCGAGATCGGACCGTTCCGGCCGTACGACGCGGCGCTCGCCGAGCATCCGTCGACGAGGATCGACGACGAGCAGCTCGGGGCGGCGATGCTCTACTCGTCGGGCACGACCGGACGGCCGAAGGGGATCCTGCGCCCGCTGCCCGACGTCCACCCGAGCGAACCGTTGCCGGTGATGCAGTTCGTCGTCGCGATGTTCGGGATGCGCAAGGGGATGACGTACCTGTCGCCGGCGCCGATCTACCACTCGGCGCCGCAGGCGTCGGTCGCGTGCGCGCTGCGCCTCGGGGCGACGTCGATCATCATGGAGCGCTTCGACCCGGCGGAGTACCTCGCTTGCGTCGAGCGGTTCCGGATCACCCACTCCCAGGTCGTGCCGACGATGTTCAGCCGGCTGCTCAAGCTGCCCGACGACGAGCGCCTGCGCTACGACACGTCCAGCCTCGAGGTGATCGTCCACGCCGCCGCCCCGTGCCCGGTGCCGGTGAAGCAGGCGATGATCGAATGGATCGGGCCGATCATCCTCGAGTACTACGGCGCGACCGAGGCCAACGGGTTCACGTTCTGCACCAGCGAGGAGTGGCTCGCCCACAAGGGCACCGTCGGCAAGCCGATCCTCGGCCGTCTGTTGATCCTCGACGACGATGGCAACGAGGTCCCGACGGGGGAGACCGGGACCGTCTGGTTCGAGGGGGCGACCAACTTCACCTACTACCGCGACGAGACGAAGACGGCGGAGAGCCGCGACGACTCGGGGCAGGTGTCGACGGTCGGCGACGTCGGCCACGTCGACGAGGACGGCTATCTCTACCTCACCGACCGCAAGACGTACATGGTCATTTCGGGAGGCGTCAACATCTATCCGCAGGAGGCGGAGAACCTCCTCGTCACCCATCCCAAGGTGGCCGACGCCGCCGTGATCGGGGTGCCCAACGTCGACCTCGGCGAAGAGGTCAAGGCCGTCGTGCAACCGGCCGACGGGATCGAGCCCGGCCCGGAGCTGGAGCGCGAGCTCCTCGCGTTCTGCCGCGAGCACCTCGCCCACTACAAGTGCCCCCGGTCGGTCGACTTCGAACCCGAGCTCCCGCGCCTGCCGACCGGCAAGCTGTACAAGCGGCTGCTGCGCGACCGCTACTGGGGCGACTCGAAGTCACGCATCGTCTGAGCGGCCGTATCCTGGGCGCATGGCGGCGTCGGATTCGCCCGCGGACCGCATCTTCGGCCCCGAACCCGAGGAGATCGAGGACCTCGCGCTCGCCGTGAAGGCCGACCGCGACCGCAGCAGCATCGAGCAGGGCCGCCGGATCGGCGGGGTGCCCGGGGCGATGATGGCCGGGGCCATGCTCGCCCTACGCGAGATCTACGAGAACCCCAAGCGCGACGACGGACAGGTCGTCGTCGACGCGCCGGACGAGCCGCACGACGTGGACCGCGACGGCGTCGCCCTCAAGGCCGACGAGATCGGCGGGGCCGAGGACGTGGAGGTGCCCGCCCAGCCGCGCGTCGACCCGGTGGTGGGCGCCCGCCGCCGGCCCCGCCGCCGCGGCTGACCCGAGAAAGCCTCGTTCTTGCATCTGGATCCGGGGCCCTGGCAACGGAAGTAGATGCAAGAAGCGGAGGGATTCAGAGGATCTGGCTGAGGAACAGCTTGGTGCGGTCTTCGCGGGGGTCGGAGAAGAAGTGCTCCGGCGGGCCGACCTCGACGATCAGGCCGTCGGCCATGAACACGACCCGGTCGGCGACCTCGCGCGCGAAGCCCATCTCGTGGGTGACGACGATCATCGTCATCCCCCCGGCGGCGAGGTCCTTCATCGTGTCGAGCACCTCGTTGATCATCTCCGGATCGAGCGCCGAGGTCGGCTCGTCGAACATCATCACCTTCGGCTTCATCGCCAGCGACCGCGCGATCGCCACTCGCTGCTGCTGACCACCGGAGAGCTGGCCCGGGTACTTCTTCGCCTGCTCCGGGATGCGCACCTGTTCGAGGAGCTGCATCCCCAGCGCCTCCGCCTCGCGCTTGGGCATCCGCCGCACCTGCCGAGGGGCAAGGGTGACGTTGTCCAGCACCGTCAGGTGGGGGAACAGGTTGAACTGCTGGAACACCATCCCGGTTTCGCGGCGGATCTCCTGGATCTTGCGCAGGTCCCTGTTCAGTTCGACGCCGTCGACGACGATGCGTCCCTCGTCGTGCTCCTCGAGCCGGTTGATGCAGCGGATCATCGTCGACTTGCCCGAGCCCGACGGCCCGATCACGACGACGACCTCCTGCCGCCCGACGTTGAGGTCGATCCGGTCGAGCGCGGTGAACGTGCCGAAGCGCTTGACCACGCCCTCCATCTCGATGATCAGCTCGCCGGTGCCAGCCACCTGGGTGGCGTCGGCGAACACAGTCTCTTCGCTCATCGCTGCCCCACTCCCAACTTGCGCTCGAGGCGCTGGCTCTCCCGGCTCATTGTGATGCACCCCACCCAGAACAGCAGCATCACGAACGAAAGCGTCTCGGGCGTGAGGTTCTGACCGCTGAACGCCGGTTGGGCGGTGACGGCTTGCGCCACCGCGAGCACCTCGAACAATCCCATCGCCGCGCCGGCGAGGGTGGTGTCCTTGAACAGGCTGATGAACTGCCCGACGAGCGCGGGGATGACGTTGCGCAGCGCCTGCGGCAGCACGATCAGGAACGTCGTCTTCACCGGGGAGAGCCCGAGTGACTGGGCGGCCTCGGTCTGGCCGCGGGGGAGCGACTGCAGACCGCCGCGCACGATCTCGGCCACGTACGCCGCGGTGAACAAGGTGAACACGACGATCGCCCGCACCACCAGACCTGGTGCGTCCGCCCAGGTCGGGAGGAAGAACCCGAGGGCCAGGAACGACATGAAAAGCAGCACGTAGAGGGGCACGCCGCGGAACAGCTCGATGTAGCCGACCGAGACCGCCCGGATCAGGGGCAGCTTCGAGCGCCGCCCGAGGGCGAGCAGAACACCGAGGGGGAAGCACAGGGCGATGCCGGCGAGCGCGAGGAAGAGGTTGAGCATCATCCCACCCCAGTCGTCCCAACCGACCGGGCGGGCGAGGAACCACACGAGAGCGAAGGCGCCGACGATGCCGCCGAGGACGAGCCATCCGATCGAACGCCGCGGGAGGTACCAACCGGCGAGGCGGCCCACCACCGCGGCGGCGACGACGGCGAGGGCGACGAGCCACGGTCCTGTCGTCGTGCTGACCAGGAGCAACAGCAAGACACCGACGAGCAGCGGCCAGAGTCGCAACACCAGCTCGCTCACCCGTCGCCTGAGCGAGACCGGTGGCCGGGCGGTTCCGGCGACGAGTTGGCGGTGGGCGACCAGTCCCGCGAGCAGGCCTCCGAAGAGCGCGACCGCCGCCAATGCGACGCCGATGCGCCACAGCTCGTCGCTCGGGTAGCGGCCGACCATGAACAGCTTGAGGTTGACCCGGACGATCTCCCAGCGGCCGGTGACGAACACGAACCGGATCAGGCGGTAGGCGAGGTACCCGACGACGGCACCCGACACGACCGTGACGAGCGCGTCGCCACGGGAGCGGAACAAGTTGCGGCGCACCCAGTCGCCGGGGCCGGCGGCGGGAGGCCGCGGCGGCTCTGGCGGCGGGATCGTGACCTCGGCGAGGGCGGTGTCGAGCGTCTCCATCGAATCAGCGCTCGACGATCGTGAGGCGGCGGTTGACGACGTTGACGAAGAACGAGATCACCAGCGAGAGGACCAGATAGATCGCCAGCAGCAGCGCGTACGACGGCACCGCAGGGGAGCGACTGGCAACGGAGAGCTCGGTGATCCTGGTGATCTCCGGAAAGCCGATGACCGCAGCCAAGGACGTGTTCTTGGTCAGGTTGAGGTACTGGTTGCCGATCGGCGGGACACCGATCCGCATCGCCTGCGGAAGCACCACGAACCACGTGCGCTGGAAGCCGGACAGCGCGAGCGAGTCTGCGGCTTCGCTCTGGCCCTTCGGCACAGCCTGGATCGAGCCGCGAACGATCTCGGCGATGTGGCTCGCCGTGTAGATGACCAAGGCGGCGAGGGCGGCGAAGTACTCGGGGGTCATCGTGATCCCGCCGGTCGTCAGACGCCCGTCGAGCTGAGGCGCCGTCGCTCCCAGTCCGAGCACGAGCCAGGCGACGACCAGAACCACCGCCCCGCCGCCGACCGCCCACAGTCCGGAGCGCGCCGGACGCCCGGTTCGGTCGGCGACCCGCCGGCGCCAGCGGGCGAGCAACCAGCCGGCCAGCACGACCAGCACGACGACGGCAGCGAACTTCCAGTTCCCGCCCTCGTACCAGAACACGCTGGCCCCGCGCACGTTGAGCACGGCCAGCGGTCCGAGCTCCCACGAGCCCTCGACACGCGGGAAGACGTTGAGCACGACGGCGATGTAGAAGAGGATGAGGATGGCGAGCAGGGGCACGTTGCGGACGAACTCCACGTACACCCGGCTGGCGTTGCGGACGATGAAGTTCTGCGACAGCCGGGCGACGCCGACCAGCACGCCGAGCACGGTCGCGAGCGCGATGCCGGTCACGGCGAGGCGCAACGTGTTCAACAGCCCTTCGACGAGCGCGTCGCGCACCGGCTGACTCTGCCGGAAGTCGCTGCTCGGGATCGGGAAGTCGGACGGCTGGTCGAGGTAGGAGTAGCCGGTCGTGAAGTTGCGCTGCTCGCTGTTGGCTCGGAAGTTGTCGAGCAGCCACAGTACGAAGGCGACGACCAGGCCGACCACCGCCAGCTGGAACGCCCACGCCAAGACGCGGACGTCCCGCCACAGCGGCGGCCGGGGAGAGGTCGTCGCCATCCGTCACATGTTGGCAGCTACGCGCAGGTCAGCGGTACGGCGGGGCGTACTGCAGGCCTCCCTCGGTCCACAGGGCGTTGAGACCGCGCGGCAGATCGAGCGGTGCGAGGTTGCGCTCGAAGATCTCGCCGTAGTTCCCGACCTGGCTGACGACCTGAACGGCGAAGTCAGTCGGGAGGTCGAGGCCCGGGTCGAGTGGGGCGGCGCCGTCGTCGCCCTCGATCTCGAGGCCGAGGAAGCGTTGCAGGTTGACGTCGTCGCCGGCGTCGAAGCCCTCGACGTTCTCCGACGTGATGCCGAACTCCTCCGCTTGGATCGTGGCGAAGATCGCCCACTCCACCGCCTGCGCCCATCGGGAATCGCCATCGACGACGGCCGGCGCCAGCGGCTCCTTGGAGAACACGTCGTCCTCGAAGATCACGAGTGACTCGGGACCGCCCGCGTCAGCGGGGTAGGAGGAGCGCCGACTCTTGAGCTGGCTGAGGTCGCTCGACCAGCCGTCGCAACGTCCGGCGATGTACGCCTCCTGGAGCAGGTCGATGTCGTCGTACGACTGCACTTCGAGGGTGAGGCCACGGCGGGCGAACTCGGCGGCGACGTTTCCTTCGCTCGTCGTGCCGCCCGCGACACAGACGACGGTGCCGTCCATGTCGTCGAGGCTGGAGAAGCCGGATTCCGTGGAGACCATCATGCTCTGGCCGTCGTAGTAGATCGGATGGAGGAAGGTCGCACCCTCGCTGCCGTCGCGATCCGCCGTCCACGTCGTGTTGCGGACGAGCACGTCGAACTCGCCGGACTGCAAGGCGGTGAAGCGAGCGTCGGTCTCCACCGGCACGAACTCGACCTTGGTGGCGTCGCCCAGTACGGCCGCGGCGATCACCCGGCAGAAGTCGGCATCGAAACCGACCTGTTCCCCTTGCTCGTCGACGAAGTTGAACCCGGCGAGATCGTCGCGGACTCCGCACCTCACCACGTCGGCGGCGATCACGGCGTCGAGGGTCGACTCCCCGGTCTGTACCTCGTCGCCGGTGTCCGGGGTCGTGGCGCCGGCCGTGCCCGGCGTGGTCTCGGTTGCGATCGAGTCTGAGGTCGCGTCGGTCCCGGTGGCCCCGTCGTCGTCGTCATCCGAGCACCCGGCACCGATCAACGCCAGCGCGGCGATCGGCACGAGGTAGCGGGTGTACGCACGTCGCATCAATTTCCTCCCCAAGTACGGCCCGCATAGGGGGCGCAGACTAGTTGGCACAGTTCGAAACAGACACCGCAGTTGGATCACTACTTTCCGCGATGAGTCGCGAAAGCTCGGCCGCGGTCACCGCGTACGCCACGCCCCGGTGCGGGTTGTCGATGACGACCACGCCGAGCACGCGGCCGGCGGCCTCGACCAGCGGCGCCCCGCTCACTCCGGGCTCGACGCCCGGCGCGAACGTGTGGGCCTGCCGCTCGTAGCGGGCCCGGTCGGTGGTGTCGTGGACGACGAGGGTCCCCGTGCGCAGGATTCGCACCGGCGAAGCGCGCTCGGGTTCGAGCACGAGACCCGCGGACGGAGCAGCGGTCGACAGCTCCGCCGGCGTTGCCGCCAGCTCGACCTCGAGGAGGGCCAGGTCGGCCCGGGCGTCGATGGCGGCCACGGTTGCCGGGGCGCCGTCCACGGTGAGTTCACGCAGTTCGTCCTCGACGGTGTGGGCCGCGGTGGCGACGAGGTCGTCGGCGACGACGAACCCGAACCCAAGGGAGCTGGTGGGTCGGTCGCAGGGTTGGGCGGCGACCCGGACGACGGTGGGCTGCGCCACCGGCCCGTCATCGGCGCAGGCGCAGGTCAGGACGGCGAGGGCGACGGCGACGAGGCGTGGGCGCCGAGGAGCACAGAGACGCATTCGGTCACCCGGCGGGCGGTGGGCAGGTGGAGGAACTCGTTGGGCCCGTGGGCGTTGCTGCCCGGGCCCAGCACGCCGGTGACGACGAACTGGGCGGCGGGGAACATCCGGCCGAGCATGCCCATGAACGGAATGCTGCCGCCCTCGCCGAAGCTGCGCACCGGCTGACCGAACGCGGCCGTCGACGCCTCGTCGAGCGCGGTCGCCAGCCACGGCGCGAACGAGGGGGCGGTCCAGCCAGGGCCCGACATCGCGTCGTCGAACCGCACCGTCGCCCCCGACGGAGGATCGGCGAGCACGGTCCGTTCGATCGCGGCCAGTGCGGCTTCGTGATCGCACGACGGCGGCAGCCGGAAGCTGAGGTGCAGCGAGGTCGACGGGCGCAGCACGTTGCCCGCCTGGCTGGTGGAAGGGAAGCCGTCGGCCCCCGTGTAGCTGAGGGTCGACCGCCACGTCCGATTGAGCTGCTGCTCCGCCGGATCGTCGCTCATCGGCCGGGTGGCGCCGGCCCACGGATAGTCGGCGGCGATGGGGTGATCCAGGTCGGTGGCCGTGCGGCGGGCCGCGGCGAGGCGGTCGTCGGGGATCTCGACGTGTAGCTCGGGCAGCAGGACGCGCCCGCTGGCGCTGTCCTCCAGCCGGTCGAGGAGCTGGCGCAGGATGCGGAAGCTCGACGGCACCACTCCGCTCGCCTTGCCGCTGTGGACGCCTTCGGTGAGCACCTCGACCGTGATCGTCCCGCCGGCGAGGCCGCGCAGTGACGTCGTCACCCACAGCCGCTCGGTGTCGAGGCAGCCCGAGTCGAGACAGACGACCAGCTCCGGCTCGCCCAGCCGGCCGGCGAGTGTTTCGAGGTGGGCCGGGAGGTCGGGGCTCCCACTCTCCTCGCTGGCCTCGATGAGGACCACGCAACGAGCGTGCGGGCGACCTTCGGCCTGGGCCGCCTCGATCGCCAGCAGGGCGGCGAACGCGGCGTACCCGTCGTCGGCGCCGCCGCGGCCGTAGAGCCGGTCGCCTTCGATCACCGGGGTCCAGGGCCCGAGACCCTCGCGCCAGCCGGTGAACTCGGGCTGCTTGTCGAGGTGCCCGTAGAGGAGCACGGTGCGGTCGGCGAGGGTGGCGTCGCTGGCCGGCACCTCGCACACGATCAGCGGGCTGCGACCGGGGAGTCGCTGCACCTCGACGGTCAGGCCGGCGATCGGCCGGGCGCGGCACCAGTCGCGGACCAGCCCGACGGCCGCCTCCATGTGGCCGTGGGCCTCCCAGTCCGGGTCGTAGGCCATCGAGACGTTGGGGATCGTGATGTAGTCCTGCAACGCCGGGAGGGCGTCCTTGGCCCAGGCTTCTTCGATGCGGGCGGAGAGACTCACCAGCTCAGGCTGTCAGACCGCGGCGACCCGGGCCAGGGCCTGCTCGGCCTCGGCGACGATGCGGTGGACCAGCTCACCGGCGGGGATCAGCTCGTCGATCGCCCCGACGCCCTGCCCGCAGGGGTAGAACTCCCGGGCCGGGTCGACGGCGGTGCCGTCGGGGGCGCCGAGGTGGTTGGCACCGGCCTTCGCCGCCGCGATCGCCTGGGCCGGGAAGGACTCGAGCTCGTCGGGGTGCTCGTCGTAGTACTGCGTCCACTCGTTGCGCACGACGCGGCACGTCTTGCCGGTGTAGGCGCGGGAGATCACGGTCCCGTCCTCGGCCGTGTCGAGCAAGGCCTGCTTGTAGCCGTCGACCGAGCGGGCCTCGGGGGTGGCGATGAAGCGGGTGCCCATCCACACGCCGTCGGCACCGAGGGCGAGGGCGGCGGCCAGGCCGCGGCCGTCGAACAGCCCGCCGGCGGCGACGACGGGGACCCGGTCGCCGACGGCGTCGACGACCTGGGGCACGAGGGCCATCGTCGCCACGGTGCCGGTGTGTCCGCCCGCCTCGGTCCCCTGGGCGACGACGAAGTCGCAGTCGCTGGCCACGGCGCCGAGGGCGTGGCGGACCTTCCCGCACATCGACCCGACGAGGACATTGGCGTCGTGAAGTGCGTCGACGACGTCCCGCGGCACACCGAGCCCGGCGACGAAGATGCTCGCCCCGCCCTTGATGACGTGGTCGATCCCGGCCTCGACCTGGCCGGGGAGGGCGGTCAACAGGTCGACGCCGAAGGGCTTGGCGGTGAGCTCGCGGACCTTGGCCATCTCGACCGGCAGCTCCTCGGCGCGCATGGTCGAGGCGCCGAGCGTGCCGATGCCGCCGGCCTCGCTGACCGCGGCGACGAGGCGGTGGTAGGACACGCCGCCCATCCCGGCCAGCATGACCGGGTGCTCGATGTCGAGCAGCTCGGTGAGTCGGGTGCGGATCATGGGTCGAACGTAGCCATTCACTGCGTTCCCCGGCCACGCAGGGCCGCTGCTAGCCGCTCGCTCGCTGGCGCTCGCTCACTCGCAAGGTGCGACGCGTCAACCAAAGGCACCGGGTCGGGCGAGGAAGCGTCGGTGCCAACGCGATGGCGTGAGCACGATCGCCCGGGGCTCGTCCTCGAACATCCAGCGGGCGAAGTTGCGCCGGCCCCAGGCGCCGGAGTGGGCGAGGATCGCCATCGACCCGCGGGCGCCGCGCTGGCGGGCGAGAACCCGGCCGAGCAGGGCCGACATCCGGTGGTCGGCGACGAGGTGGTGGCGCACTGCGCGGCGGTAGCGGTCGGCGGTGGCGGCGGGATCGTCCGGGCCGCCGGCGAGGATTTCCTCCGCTGCCAGGCGGCCGGTGAGCAGGGCCTGGCCGATGCCCTCCCCGGTCATCACGTCGCTCGCCATCGCCGCGTCGCCGGCGAACAGCACCCGCCCGTGGGCCAGGGGCGCCCGGTCGATGCGGGCGGGGATCGGCCAGGCGAGGTGGCGATCCTCGACGGTCGCCGCCGGCCCCAACGCACGGCGGATGTGGGGCCGGTCGAGAAGGCCCGCCCACTGGTGCTTCATGTCGCGGATCCGGCGGGTGCCGTCGCGCATCACGCCGAAGCCGACGTTCGCCCGCCCGCCAGGGAGCGGGAACGACCAGGCGTAGCCGGGCAGGAAGTCGGGCTCGAACCAGACGTGGAGGTGGTCGCGGGCCGAGCCGGTGACACCGCTGGCGTACTGCCGGAAGGCGTGCCACTCGCCGAGGTAGCCGGGCGGGGTCAGGCCGAGGGCCTTGCGCACCGGGCTCCACGCACCGTCGGCGGCGACGACGTGGCGGGCGGCGAGCGTCGCCGTCCGGCCGGTCACGCCGACGTGGGCGCGGTCGTCCCGCTCCTCGAGCGTCCCGTCGAACGCGGCGTCCGGGAGCACCGTGACCCCCGCCTTGACGGCGACGTCGATCAGGGCGGCGTCGAGCTGCAGCCGGGGCACGACGGCGGCGTAGATTCCGGGGCCGTCGGGGAGGGGGACGGTCACTTCGCGACCCTTCGGGGCGCGCAGGACGGCGCCTCCGACGGGCTGCCAGTCACTCACCGCACTGGGATCGAAGCCGAGCGTGTCGAGCTCGCGGAGGGCGAGCGTGGTCAGGCCGTCGCCGCAGCACTTGTCGCGGGGAAACACCGCTTTGTCGACCAACGTGACGTCGCGACCGGCGCGCGCCAGTGTGATCGCGGTGGCGGACCCGGCGGGGCCGCCACCGACCACGAGCACGTCGGTGCGGGACACGCGCCGAACGTTATGACGCATCCGAGTGTTTGCTGCGGGTACGTCCCGACGGGAACACTCGGTTGGCGGGAAACACTCGGATGCTGCCTAATGTCGCAGCCATGTCGAGTTTGTGTGAAGGACGGATCGCGATCGTCACCGGCGGCGGCCGGGGGATCGGCCGCGAGCACGCGCTGAGCCTCGCCCGCCACGGCGCCAAGGTGGTCGTCAACGACCTCGGCGGCGACATGCACGGCGGCGGCGCCGACCTGTCGCCCGCTCAGGAGGTCGTCGAGGAGATCGTCGCCGCCGGGGGCGAGGCGGTCGTCAACGGCGACAGCGTCGGCGACTGGGACGGTGCCCAACGGCTGATCCAGACCGCCATCGACACCTTCGGCGACCTCCATGTGGTGGTCAACAACGCCGGGATCCTCCGCGACCGCGTCCTCGCCAACATGACCGAGAAGGAGTGGGACGACGTCCTCAACGTTCATCTCAAGGGCACCTTCGCCACGTCCCGATGGGCCGTCGCCCACTGGCGCGAGCAGGCGAAGGCCGGCGGCCCGGTGAGCGGGCGGATCATCAACACGACGTCGGTTTCCGGCATCTACGGCAACCCGGGGCAGACGAACTACGGGGCCGCCAAGGCCGGCATCGCCGCGTTCACCAACATCGCCGCCCTCGAGGTCGGCCGCTATGGAGTCACCGTCAACGCGGTTGCGCCGATCGCGCTGACCCGGATGACCGAGGGGCTCGGTCCGGCGCCGGAGACCGACGAGGAGAAGGAGGCGCGGGCCCCGCACTGGATCGCGCCGATCGTGACGTGGCTGGCTTCGGAGGAGTCCGCCGGGGTGACCGGACGCGTCTTCGAGGCGTCCGGCCAGTTCCTCGCCGTCGCCGAAGCGTGGCAGCGCGGCCCGAGCACCGACCCGGTCGACGATCCGACCAAGCTCGGCGACGTCGTCGCCAAGTTGCTCGCCGACGCCCGCCCCAACAGCGGGATCGACGGCCGGCCCGGCACCTGGCCGCAGAACCAAGGTGCGCCCGAGAGAAGGCGAGACTGAGATGCCGCTGAACCCCGACGCCGTCGGCACCGAGAGCGAGCCATTCGAGGCCGAATGGACGAGCACCGAAGCCCTCCTGTACGCGGTCGGCATCGGCGCCGGCACCGACGAGTTGGCGTTCACGACCGAGAACACGGCGGGCGTGCCGCAGCAGGTGTTCCCGACGTTCCCGGTCGTCATCGGGATCCGCGGCGGGTCACGACGCGAGGGCATCTTCTCCAAGGTCGGCACGTACGACCCGGCGATGCTCGTCCACGGGCAGCAGTCCGTGACGTTGCACGGAGCGCTGCCGGCCGAGGGGACCGTCACGCTCGTCCATCGCATCGCCGCGATGTACGACAAGGAGAAGGCGGGCGTCGTCGTCACCGAGGCAGAGGCGAGGCTCGACGGCGAGCCGCTGTACACCACCTCGTCGTCGGCGTTCATCCGCGGCGAAGGGGGCTGGGGCGGCGATCGCGGCCCGTCCGGACCGCGCAACGTGCCGCCGGAGCGACCGCCCGATCAGGAGGTCACGTACCAGACGTCGCCCGACCAGGCGCTCGTGTACCGGCTGTCCGGCGACCGCAACCCGCTGCACTCCGATCCCGGGTTCGCCCAGCGCGGCGGCTTCGACCGGCCGATCCTGCACGGGTTGTGCACCTACGGGTTCACCGGCCGGGCGCTGCTCCATTCGCTGTGCGGGTCGGACCCCGCCCGCTTCCGCCACATCGAGGGCCGCTTCACGTCACCGGTCTTCCCCGGCGAAGCGCTCACCGTGCGCATGTGGCAGACAGCGGCAGACGAAGCAGTGTTCACGACGTCAGTGGGTGACCGCGTCGTCATCGACCAAGGGTTCTGTCGTTTAGGAACGGCCGGATCCGGCCGTTCCTAAACGACAGTTCGGAGGAAATCGACCGCTTCGCCGACCGGGACCTCGGCGCGCTCCCCGGACTTGCGGTCGCGGACCTCGACGAGCCCGTCGGCCAGCCGGCGGCCGATGACGACGATCGTCGGCACGCCGAGCAGCTCGGCGTCCTTGAACTTCACCCCGGGCGAGACCCAGTCCCGGTCGTCGAGCAGGACCCCCACCCCCCGCGACTCCGCGTCGGCGGCCAGCTTCTCGGCGGTCGCCCACTCCTCGCCGCCCGGTTTGGCCGCGATCACCAGGTGCACGTCGGCCGGCGCGACCTCCCGCGGCCAGCAGAGGCCGAGCTCGTCGTATGTGGACTCAGCGATCGCCGCCACCGCCCGCGTGACGCCGATCCCGTAGGACCCCATCGTCACCGTGACCTGCTTGCCGTCCTGGTTGAGCACGGTGAGCCCGAGGGCCTCGGCGTACTTCCGGCCGAGCTGGAAGATGTGCCCGAGCTCGATGCCGCGCGCGATCTCCAACGGTGATCCGCACTCCGGGCAGGGGTCGCCGTCGCGGACGTCGGCGACGTCGAGCACGCCGTCGGGCGTGAAGTCCCGCCCGGCCACGAGGTCGAGCACGTGCTTGCCCGGCTCGTCGGCCCCGGTCACCCACCGGGTCCCGGTGACGACCCGCGGGTCCACCACGAAGCGGATCCCGCTCGCCTTGTCCGAGCCCAGCACACCGGGCCCGATGTAGCCCTTGGCGAGCTCGGGATGGGCGGCGAAGTCCTCGTCGGTGAACGGTTCCGACTCGGCCGGCCCGACCTGGGCGTCGAGGCGCTTGCGGTCGACGTCGCGGTCACCCGGGACCCCGATGGCGAGCGGCTCGCGGGTGCCGTCCGGGTGGCGGAGGATCACGATCACGTTCTTCAACGTGTCGGCGGCCGACCAATCCCGGTCCGGGCGACGCAGGTCCGGCCGGGCATTGAGGTGGTCGACCAGGGTCTCGATCGTCGGCGTGCCCGGCGTGTCCTCGACGTGGGCGGCCGGGGCGTCGTCGAACGGCTCGTCCGGTGGCACCCGTGCCCGCACCGCCTCGACGTTGGCGGCGTAGTCGCACGCCGTGCAGCGCACGAAGCTGTCCTCGCCGACCTCGGCTGGGGCGAGGAACTCCTCGCTCGCCGAGCCGCCCATCGCCCCCGACATCGCCGACACGATCACGTAGTCGAGCCCGAGGCGGTCGAACGTGGCGATGTAGGCGTCCCGGTGGCGCTGGTAGGAGCGCTCGAACCCGGCGTCGTCGACATCGAAGCTGTAGGAGTCCTTCATCACGAACTCCCGCACCCGCAGCAGCCCGGCGCGGGGCCGGGGCTCGTCGCGGAACTTGGTCTGGATCTGGTAGAGCGAGAGCGGCAGGTCCTTGTACGACGAGTACAGGTCCTTCACCAGCAGGGTGAACATCTCCTCGTGGGTCGGAGCGAGCAGGTAGTCGTCCCCCCGCCGGTCCTGGAGCCGGAAGATGTTGTCCCCGTACTCGGTCCATCGACCGCTCGCGTCGTACGGCTCGCGGGGGAGCAGGGACGGGAAATGGACCTCCTGGAACCCGGCCCGGTCCATCTCCTCGCGCACGATCCGCTCGACGTTGCGATACACGATCCAGCCGAGGGGGAGCCAGGTGAATCCGCCGGGGGCCGCCCGTCGGATGTACCCGCCGCGGACCAGCAGGCGGTGGCTCGCCACCTCGGCATCGGCGGGGTCGTCACGCAAGGTACGCAGGAACAACGTCGACATCCGAAGCACCGCGGGAGGATACCGGTCGGGCAAATCCCGATCTCACAGCCGCTATGCTGGAGGGCCGTTCTGTTGGTGCTGTTGGCTTGTGCTGTGGACGGGCGCAACCGAGAGGCGTGGGGTTCGCCCCACGCCTCGTTTCGTGAAAGGAGGTCGATGTGGCTACCGAGACCGAGAGCCCGGTGCTGACGCGCGTGCGCGAGCTGGTCGAGCCGATCGCAGCCGACCTCGGGCTCGATGTCTACGACGTCGAGCAGCGCGGGAGCGTCCTCCGCATCGCCCTCGACACCCCCGCCGGGAGCAACGGCGGGATCACCCTGGACACCCTGGCCCTGGCCAGCCGGCTCGTATCCCGTGAGCTCGACCAGCACGATCCGGTTCCCGGCCGCTACACCCTCGAAGTCACCAGCCCCGGCGTCGAGCGCCCGCTACGCACCCCGTCGCACTTCCGGCGTGAGATCGGCAAGGTCGTCGCGATCCGGTTGTCCGACGTCGGCCACGACGAGCGGCGGGTGACTGGAACCCTCGTCGCCGCCGACGACACCGCCGCCACCGTGCGGGTCGATGCCCCGGACGGGCCGGTCGACCGCTCGATCCCGTATCCCCAGATCGACCGGGCCCGCACCGTCTTCGAGTGGGGGCCGGCCGCGGGCACGAAGTCGGCGCACGCCAACACGAGGCGCAAGAAGGAGAACAAGTGACCAACCTCGACATGAGCGAAGCCATCCGCCTGCTCGCCCAGGAGAAGGGGCTGTCCGAGGACTCGCTGCTCCACGTGCTCGTCGACGCGCTCGCCTCGGCGTACAAGCGCCGGCCGGGTGCCGCGGACGAGGTCGTCGTCGAGGTCGACCCGCAAACGATGGAGTTCACGTTCACCGCCTACGACCTGGACGAGGACGGCAACTGGATCAACGAACGCGACGACACGCCAAAGCGAGATGAGCTCGGCCGCATCGCCGCCCAGACGTTCCGCCAGGTGATGAGCCAGCGGATCCGCGAGGTCGAGCGCGATCGCAAGTTCGAGGAGTACGCCAACCGCGAAGGTGACATCGTCACCGGCATTATCCAGCAGACCGACACCCGCTACACCCTGCTCGACCTGGGCCGGGTCGAGGCCCTGCTCCCGCAGGCGGAACAGGTGCCCTTCGAGCGCCCCCAGCCCGGCGACCGCTGCAAGGCGTACATCGTCGAGGTCCGCCGCACGGCCAAGGGCCCGCAGATCGTCGTCAGTCGAACCCACCCCGGGCTGATCAAGCGGCTGTTCGAGCTCGAGGTGCCCGAGATCGCCGACGGCATCGTCGAGATCAAGGCGTGTGCCCGGGAACCCGGCCACCGCACGAAGATCGCGGTGTGGTCGAACGACCACAACGTCGACCCCGTGGGCGCGTGCGTCGGCGCCCGGGGCGGACGCGTGCGCATGGTCGTGAACGAGCTGCGCGGGGAGAAGATCGACATCGTCCCGTTCAGCGAGGACCTCGCCGACTTCGTCGCCAAGGCGCTGTCGCCGGCCAAGGTCTCGCAGGTGCTGATCAGCGACGACGTCACCCAGGCGGACGTCATCGTCCCGGACCACCAGCTCAGCCTGGCGATCGGTCGCGAGGGCCAGAACGCCCGGCTGGCGGCCCGCCTCACCGGGGTGCGCATCGACATCCGCTCCGAGACCCAGCTCGCCGAGGGCGTCCCGCCCCGCCGCGAGGAGGAAGAGGTCGAGTACGCCGAGGGGCAGTGGGTCACCAACACCGAGACCGGCGAGATGGAATGGCACGCCGCCGACGGCACGGTGATCAGCGAGGCCCAGTGGAACGCCCAGCAGGCCGGGGAGACGCCGGTCGAGGAGGCGGCCCCGGCCGAGGCGGCGCCGGCCGAGGAGGCGCCGGCTGAGGCGGCGCCGACTGAGGGGGTGGCGCCGGCCGAGGCTGAACCGGTCGAGGAGGCCGCGGCTGAGGCTGAATCGGCCGAGGAGTCGCCGGTCGAGGAGGCCGCGGCTGAGGCTGAATCGGCCGAGGAGTCGCCGGTCGAGGAGGCCGCGGCTGAGGCTGAACCGGTCGAGGAGGCGGCGACCGAGGCTGAACCGGTCGAGGAGGCGGCGCCGGTCGAGGAGGCTGCCGAGGCCTCGAGCGAGACGGATGACGCGGGCAGATCGTGACCCGGTACGCACGTGTGTGGGGTGCCGCCGGCGACGCCCGCAGCCGGAGCTCGTCCGTTGCGTGCTCAGCGCCGACGGACGTCCGGTCGTCAGCCGCACGGCGACGGGACGGGGCGCGTGGCTCTGCGCTCCACCCGGGCCGTGCTTCGAGTTGGCGGTGCGCCGCAAGGCGTTCGACCGGGCCTGGCGGCGTTCGGTCGATCGCGAGGTGCTCGACGAGTTGAGTGATCTGCTGAGCCAACGCTGATTGTGAAAGGTTGAATGACAGTCGTGGCGAAGAACATGCGAGTTCACGAGCTGGCCAAGGAGCTCGGGATGACCAACGCGGAGGTGACGGACCTCTGCGGTGTCCTCGGCGTACCCGTGAAGAGCCACTCCTCGTCGCTCAACGAGGCGTACGCCGACATGGTCCGCCGGCGCGCCCGCCGCGACGGTCTGACCCGCGACGAGCAGCCGGAGGAGCCGAAGCCGGAGAAGAAGCCGGCGAAGAAGGCGGCGGCCAAGAAGTCCGTCGCCGCCGAGCCGGCCACGGAACCGACCCCGACCCCCACGCCGGCGGCCGAGACGGCCGCCCCCGAGACCGCCGCGCCCGAGACCGCCGTGCCCGAGGCCGCCCCGGCCCCGGTTGCCGAACCCGCGCCAGCGGCAGCAGAAGCCGAGCCCGCGGCGACACCCACGGTCGAACCCGCCGAGGCACCGGCAGCCGCGCCCGCCCCTGAGCCCACCCCGGTGGCGGCCGAGCCCGCACCGGAGCCCGCTCCCGTGGCGGCCCGACCCGAGCCCGACCAAGTGGCGCGTCCGGCCCGCCCGGCCACCGAGCCGGCGCAGCCCGCCCGCCCGGCCGCGGCGGCTCCCCGCCCGCCGGCCACCGAGCGGATCTCATCGGGTCGCCCCGCCCCGGGTGAGCACCGACCGGTCGAGGTCCCCGCCGCCCGCGCCGACTCACCCGCACTCGCCCGCGCCGAATCGCCCGCCAATACTCGCGTCCGCCAGCAGGGCGCTCCCGTACCGGCCGGGGCGAGCGCACGCGCCGGCGTCGCCGCGCCACGCCCGGTGTCGCCGTCGGGCCGGCCGATCCCGCCGCCGCCCGGGCGTCCACTGTCGCCATCGGGCCGGCCGATCCCGCCCCCACCCGGCAGCGCCCGCCCCGCAGGCGCCCGCCCGTCAGGGGGTCCGCCGCGTTCGGGAGGGCCCGGGGGGCCACGCACCGGCGGCGGACCGCGTCCGGGTGGTCCCGGCGGTGGTGGAGCCCGGCCCGGCGGGTACGCCGGGCCTGGCGGTCCACGTCCCGGGGGCGGTCCCGGCGCGCCGGGCGGCGGTCCCGGTGGTCGCCCGAGCGGTCAGCGCCGCCCGCCGCGGCGAGGCCGCAGCCGTCGGCGACGTCGCGACCGTGAGGAGCTGCAGCCGCAGTTCACCACCTACACCCGCAGCGATGCGCCGGTGCCCGAGGGCACGGTCGTCATCGAGCGCGGGGTCTCGGCGCAGGAGTTCGGGCCCAAGCTCAACCGCACGTCCGCCGATGTCGTTCGGTTCCTGCTCAACAACGGCGAGATGATCACCGCCACGATGACGCTGACCGACGACCAGATGGAGGTGTTCGCCCTCGAGATCGGCGCCGACATCATGCTCGTCGACCCCGGCCAGCAGGAGGAGATCGAGCTCCAGGCCCTGTTCGACGACAGCGACGACGAGGTCAACCAGCAGCCCCGACCGCCCGTGGTCACGATCATGGGCCACGTCGACCACGGCAAGACGACACTGCTCGACAAGATCCGCTCGGCCAACGTTGTCGCCGGCGAGGCCGGTGGGATCACCCAGCACATCGGCGCCTACCAGGTCGAGCGCGACGGTCAGAAGATCACGTTTTTGGACACACCGGGCCACGCCGCGTTCACCCAGATGCGCGCCCGGGGCGCCGAGGCGACCGACATCGTGGTGCTCGTCGTGGCAGCCGACGACGGAGTCATGCCCCAGACGATCGAGGCGATCAACCACGCCCGGGCCGCCGAGGTGCCGATCATCGTCGCGCTGAACAAGATCGACAAGGACAACGCCGACCCGCAGCGGGTGCTGTCGCAGCTGGCCGAGTACGAGCTCGTACCCGAGGCCTGGGGCGGCGACACCATCGTGGTCGAGATGTCGGCGACCGAGGACCTCGGCATCGACGACCTGCTCGAGCAGCTGCTGGTCATCGCTGAGCTCGAGGAGCTCACCGCCAACCCGAGCGGCCGAGCCAAGGGCGTCGTGCTCGAAGCCAACCTCGACGTCGGCCGGGGTCCGGTGGCCACGGTGCTCGTCGACAAGGGCGAGCTTGCCGTAGGCGACCCGATGGTCGCCGGTGCCGCCTGGGGCCGCGTGCGGGCGATGATGAACGAGCGGGGCGAGCAGGTGAAGTCGGCCGGTCCGTCGACCCCGGTCCAGGTGCTCGGCCTCTCGGCCGTTCCGCACGCGGGCGATGAGTTCCGGGCCGCGCCCGACGAGAAGACGGCGCGGGTCGTCGCCGAGTCACGGGAGCAGCGCCAGCGCCTGACCAGCCAGCGCGGCGACGCCCGGGTCAAGACCGGCACCAAGCTCGAGGACATCTTCGCCCAGATCCAGTCGGGCGAGATGGCCACGCTCAACCTGGTGCTGAAGGCCGACGTGCACGGGTCGCTCGAGGCCGTGACGGAGAGCCTGCGACGCCTCGACCGCCCCGAGGTCGAGCTGACGTTCGTCCACCGCGCCGTGGGCGGGATCACCGAGAACGACATCCGGCTCGCCGCGACGACCAACGCGACGATCATCGGGTTCAATGTGCGGCCCGACCGCAAGGCCCGCGAGCTCGCCGACGCCGAAGGCGTCGAGATCCGCACCTACGAGATCATCTACAAGCTGCTCGAGGACATCGAGCAGGCGATGGTCGGCATGCTGGCGCCCGAGTACGAAGAGGTCGTCACGGGCGAGGCCGAGGTGCGCGAGATCTTCCGGGTTCCGCGCGTCGGCGCCATCGCCGGCTGCTACGTGCGCTCCGGGGTGATCACCCGCGGCTCCAAGGTGCGCTTCCTGCGCGACGGCACGATCATCTGGAAGGGCGAGATCTCCTCGCTGCGACGGTTCAAGGACGACGTCCGCGAAGTCCGTGAGGGCTTCGAGTGCGGCATCGGGCTGTCCGACTTCCAGGACCTCAAGTCCGGCGACCTGATCGAGACGTTCGAGGAGCAGGAGATCGCGCGGACCTGACCTCCGCGCCATCCGAGTGTCTTGTGCCGACCGGGTGCGTGACGAGGGAGGCCCCCTCACTACGCACTCGGACGACGTAGCGTTGTTCACATGCCCGCCCGTCGTTACCCCCGTTCGGCCCGTGTCGGGGAGACCCTGCGCGAGGTGATCGCCGACGAGCTCGTGCGTATCGACGACGAGCGGCTCGCATTCGTCACGATCACGGCGGTCGACGTCGACAATGAGCTCAACCGGGCCGTCGTGTACTTCGACTCGCTGGCCGGCGAGGACGGCGACGCCGAGATCCTGGCCGTTCTGGAGGGTCACCGCCGGCGGATCCAGAGCTCGATCAACCGGCAGCTCCGGGTGAAGAAGACCCCGGTGCTCGTGTTCCGCCCCGACGACGTGATCCGGGCGGCGGAGCGCATCGAGAACATCCTGCGCGACGACCGGACCCGCCGGGCCTGATGGCGCGGCGCCGGCCGCCCACGGTGCACGGGGTGGCCATCGTCGACAAGCCGGCCGGGGTGACCAGTCACGACGTCGTGGGGATGCTTCGCCGCCGGCTCGGCGAGCGACGCATCGGGCACGCCGGAACGCTCGACCCCGGCGCGACCGGTGTCCTCGTGGTCGGCGTCGGAATGGCGACCCGACTGCTCCGGTTCGTCGCCGACGGCCGCAAGCGCTACACCGGCGAGGTGGTGCTCGGCGTCGAGACCGACACGCTCGACGCCGACGGCGCAGTCGTCGCCACCCACGACTCGGGACCGGTGTCGGCTGCTGAGGCGCAGCGGGTCGCGGCGGAGCACCTGTCCGGCGAGATCACCCAGGTCCCGCCGATGGTGTCGGCGATCCAGGTCGGGGGCCAGCGCCTCCACGACCTCGCCCGCCGCGGGATCGAGGTCGAGCGCGAGCCCCGCCCCGTGACCGTGTACTCGTTCGACGTCGCGCCTGCCGATGAGCCCGGCGTGCTGATGATCGACGTCGAGTGCTCGGCCGGCACCTACGTCCGGACGCTCGCCGCCGACCTCGGCCGGCTCCTCGGCGGCGGTGCCCACCTGCGCAACCTGCGGCGGACGGCCGTCGGACCGTTCACGATCGCCGAGGCTCGGCCACCGGGCGAGGTCGAGCTGCTCCCGGTCGTCGAAGCCGTGCGTACGCTCCCGAAGGTCACGATCGACGACGCGACGGCGGCGCTGATCGCCAACGGTCGGGTGCTGGACGCGCCGGACGGCGGGGGACCGTGGGCGATGATCGACGGCGCGGGGCGCCTGCTCGCGGTGTACGAGGCGTTCGGCGCCGGCCAGTCCAAGCCCGCCGTCGTCCTCGGGCCCGGCGACTAAGAGGCTTTCGGAGGCCTCGCCTGGCGGCTCGGCCTCAACGCCGCAGACCGAGCTTGGAGACGATCTCGCGGTAGCGGCTGACGTCGATCGAGCGCACGTAGTCGAGCATCCGGCGCCGGCGGCCGACGAGCATCAGCAGGCCGCGCCGGCTGTGGTGGTCCTTGGGGTGCTCGCGCAGGTGCTCGGTCAAGTGGCTGATCCGCGCGGAGAGCAGCGCGATCTGCACCTCGGGCGAGCCGGTGTCGGACTCGTGGGTGCGGTGCTCGGAAATCGTGTCCTGCTTGGACATCGGGTCGTCCTGTTCTCCGGGGCGGCGCCCCGGACGCTGACCTCGCCAGGCGCCGGTCGGCGCCGTGGCATCACGCCGACGCCACGGAAGCAGCCTCGACGGACCGGGCAAGGCTACGGCCGAGGGCACGAATCGGACAACCAGTACCGTTCGGCGCCGTGACGGTGGCGGTCTCGTTGACAGCGGTGGACAAGGCGTTCGGCCCTGTCGAGGCGTTGGCCGGGATCGACCTCGAGGTCGAGGCGGGCGAGATCGTCACCGTGCTCGGGCCGAGCGGGAGCGGCAAGACGACGCTGCTCCGGATCGTCGGCGGCCTCGACGAGCCGACGTCGGGCCGGGTCACGGTGGACGGGGCGAGCCCGCACGAGGCCCGAGCGGCGAAGCGGATCGGGTTCGTGCCCCAGTCGCCGGCGCTGTTCCCGTGGCGCACCGTGGCCGAGAACGCCCGCCTGCTGCTCGACGTCAACCGCCGGCAGAACACCCCACGGGGGCCGTCCACCGCCGAGCTGCTCGACCACGTCGGGCTGACGTCGTTCACCGACGCGTACCCCCACGAGTTGTCCGGAGGGATGCAGCAGCGGGTCGCGCTGGTCCGCGCGGTCGCCCTCGGCGCGCCGTTGCTGCTGATGGACGAGCCGTTCGCCGCGCTGGACGAGATCACCCGCACGGACATGCGACACCTGCTGGCTGGGCTGTGCGAGCCGCTGGCGACGACGGTGCTGTTCGTCACCCACTCGATCCCCGAGTCGGTGTTCCTGTCGGACCGGGTCGTCGTGCTCTCATCGCGGCCGGGGCGCGTCGTCGGCGTCGAGGAGGTCCGACTTCCCCGGCCGCGGCACCCGGAACTGGAGGATGCGCCCGAGTTCTTCGCCGTCGAGACCAGGCTGCGGTCGCTCCTCCACGAAGGCCACCAACGGCCGGCGGACGGCCCAAGCCCATGACCAACCGCCGCATCATCGCCGCCGGGCTGACCGGCGTCGTCGTCTTCGGGCTGGTGTGGGAGCTGACTGTCCGCCTGTTCGACGTCGAGCCCTTCATCCTGATGCCGCCTTCGAAGATCGTGTCCGAGTTGTTCGACCGCCCCCGCTTCTACCTCGAGGCGGCGGCGGTGACGGCGCGGCAGGCGACGATCGGCCTGCTCATCGCCCTCGCGATCGCGATCGTGCTCGGGGCCGCGTTGGCGGCGTCCCGGTTCGCCGAACAAGCGGCCCAGCCGGTGTTGGTGCTGATCCTCGTCGCCCCGTGGGTCGCCTACTTCACGTCCGTCGTGGTGTGGCTCGGTGCCGGCGACCCTCCGGTGATCTTTCTCGTCGCCTTCGTGACCACGCCGGCGTTCGTGTTCGCGACCGTGGCCGGGCTGCGCTCGGCCGACCCGGCGGCACGAGAGCTCCTCGCGTCGGTCGACGCCGGTTGGTGGGAGGTGCTCTGGCGGCTGCGACTGCCGTCGGCACTGCCGGCGGTGCTCGCCGCGGCGCGCTACAGCCTGGGGCTGGCGCTTGCCGCGGCGTACTACGGCGAGGGCGGCAACCTGACGACGGAGGGGCTCGGCGCGGCCGGGCGGCGGGCGATCAACGTGCAGAACGGTCCCGTGCTGTGGGCGACCGTCATCGCCACCGTGCTCCTCGGCGTGGCCGGGCTGGCGATCATCTCGGCCATCGAGCGGACGCTGCTCCGCTGGCACGTGTCGCAACGTCGCCGGGTACGCTGACCGGCGCACGGCAGAAAGGCACCGACGGGTTCATCTCGCTGCCCGCCGTCGCCGCTGTGCGCTGGCAGACAACCGACGACACCCTTCCTGGAGGTTCAAGGATGCGCCAGCGCGCTCGACTCTTCTTGGCTGCGGCCGTGGCCGCCGCCCTTCTCGCTGCGTGCGGGGACGACGACGATGACGCCGCCGGCGAGGACACCACCACGGTCACGAGCGGCACCGCCTCGTCGACGACCGGCACCGGCGGCGGAGGGGAGGTCGTGGCCGGCGCGCCGTTCCCCGAGGCCCGGTGCGCGGCGAACCGCGACGCCGGGACGATCACGTACCTGTCCGGGTTCGACTTCGCCGCAACCGCCTCGATCATCGACGTCGTGATGGCCGACCAGCAGGGCTACTTCGAGGACCTGTGCCTCGACGTCGAGCTGCAGCCCAGCTTCTCGACGGCGAACTACCCGATCGTCGCGGCGGGGGAGGCGCAGTTCGCGTCGGCCGGATCGTTCAGCGAGGTCGTCAACTTCGCCGCCGCCAACGAGGCCGACCTGGTCGCCATCGCCGTGGAGGGTCGGTCGGCAATCGACTCGCTCATCCTCAAACCCGGTGTCGCCGAGCGGCTCGAGGACCTCGCCGGCACGACGATCGGGGTCAAGGGCGCGATCCCCCCGAGCGTCGCGGCGATGCTGGCGTCGGTCGGCCTCGTCGAGGGTGAGCACTACGAGACCGTGCTGCTCGACGGCTTCGACCCGTTGGTCCACATCGAGTTGCCGGGGATCGTCGGGTTCCCCGGGTACAAGAGCAACGAACCGGGCCAGCTCGAGCGGGCCGGCATCGACTTCGACCTGTTCGCCCCGTCGGACTACGGGATCCCCGGGTCCTTCGGCGTCCTGTACACGACGCACCAGTTCCTCGAGGAGCACCCGACGGCCGTGCAGGACTTCCTCCGCGCGTCGATGCGTGGCCTCGCCGACGCGATGGCCGATCCGGAGGCGGCGGCGGCCGCGGCGATCGAACGGGTCGAGGCGGGGGGCAACCCGAACTTCCTCTCCCTCGAGGGGGAGACGTTCCGCTGGGCGACCGACGTCGAGTTGCTCGAAGCCGACACCCCGGACGGAACGGGGGTCGGTGTGCCCGATCCGGAACTGTTGCAGGCCGAGGTCGACGCCTACGCCGAGGTCGGCCTGTTCGGCGACGGCGCGCCCGACATCACCGAGCGCTTCGCCGTCGACCCGATCGCCGGGGTGTACGACGACACCGGCGAGGTCATCTGGCCCGCCTCCTGAGGTGGGGTTCGGTCACCCCAGCAGGAGCTGGCGGGCGTGCTCGACGTCGTGGCCGAGTTGGGCCTTGATCGCGTCGATGCCGTCGAACTTGCGCTCGCTGCGGAGGAAGTACCCGAAGCTGACCCGCGCCCGCTCGCCGTAGAGGTCGTCGTCGAAGTCGAGAAGGTGGGCCTCGAGCAACGAGTGGTCGGCGTGCTCGTAGAACGTCGGCCGACGGCCGAGGTTGATCGCACACGGGTGGACGCGGCCGTCCGGGCGGCGGTACCAGCCGGCGTAGACGCCGTCGGCGGGCATGCAGACGGAGTTCGGCACCTCGACGTTGGCGGTCGGAAACCCGAGCAGGCGGCCCCGCTTGTCACCGAGCACCACGATGCCGCGCACCTCGTGCGGCCGGCCGAGCATGCGGGCGGCGACCTCGACGTCACCGCCGGCGAGCGCGCGGCGGATGGCGGTGCTGCTGACGGGCTCCTCGACGCCGTCGGAGCGCTCGACGAGCTCCACGGGCTGGACGACGAAGTCGTGGTCCCGGCCGTAGTCGACGAGCATCCGGACGTTCCCCTCACGGTGGGTGCCGAAGTGGAAGTCCTCGCCGACGACGACGATCTTGACGGCGAGGTTCTCGATCAGCACGCGCTCGACGAACGACTCCGCCGACTCCTTCGACTGCGCCTCGTCGAAGTGCAGGACCACCGTGGCGTCGAGCCCGGTCGCCTCGAGCAGCTCGAGCCGCTGCTCCGGGGTCGTGAGGAGCTGCGGCGCCGACTCCGGCCGCACGACCTCGGCGGGGTGGCGGTCGAACGTGAGCACCACCGACAGCGCGTTCTCCTGCTCGGCGAGACGCTTCACCTGCTCGATGACGGCAAGGTGTCCGATGTGCACCCCGTCGTAGGCGCCGATCGTGACGACGGTCCGCTCACCGGGCCACGGCGGCCGATCGAGCTCGGTGACGACCTGCACGGGCGCCGACGCTAACCCGCCCAACCCCCGTTCTTGCAGCTGATCGTTGGGCTATGGCGCAACACTTGACTGCAAGAACCGGTCACGCCGCGGGTCGCCGTGCGCGGCCAATCGGATCCCCTCACGAACGGCGGCGATCACTTCCCACCTCGCATGCCAGATCTGGGTGTCCCACACCTCCACGATGATGAGACCGGCGTCCTCGAGTCGCTCGCGCCGCGCAGCGTCGTGGGCCTGGTCGGTGAGCGCGGAGTGGTAGCGCTCGCTCTGCACCTCGACGACGACCGGCCACTTGCTCGACTTGAAGTCGACCCGGCCACACCAATGAGCGTTGTCGCCCAGATCGACCTGCCGTCGCCACTCGCCGAGCAGCGCTTCTCGCATGATGCTCGCGAAGCGAGCCTCGAGATTCGACGCCGGAGGGATCCAACCGGGCGGACGAGCGCGAAGCAGCTCCCGGAGGACGACGGTGCCGCTGCGCCCTCGGCGCGCCAGCTCCTTGTGGATCCGCCGCAGCGAGTCGCCGGAGTACAGCGACTTCGTCCAGCCGGTGTCCAGGGCGCGTGCGGCTCGTAGCGGGTGAGTGGTCGCACACAGCTCGAAGATCGCCCGCTCGGGCTTGACGATCGGAACACCGTCCAGCACGGTGACCTGAGCCGCGCTGAGCGTGAGAACTTCGTGCAGCTCATGGGCGAACGTCGAGGGTGCACCGGTCAGACCACGGGGACGAGTGACGTGGACCGTCAATAGGTCGAACCCGGGTAGACCCCACCACGACGCGGCTGTCGTGTGCGAGATCACCGCGCCCGGACCCGCGTCGAGCACGGCCCGCATCAGCGGACTGGCCCTCGTCCACGGCGTGCCCGTGCGGTGGAGGACCCTCGGGCCGTGAGGCGTCCAGTCGCCGCGCTCGACGCGGTGGTACAGGGCGAACTTCGACAAGCCGGCGACGCGGGCATCGGCCCGCGTGATGAACCCGTGCTGGCGAGCCGCCAACTCGTGGAGTGCATCATCGCCGTTCATGTCGCCGCATCATCGCGAAGGGGTGTCACATCGCCTCTCCCTCCCGTTCTTGCAGCTGATCGTTGGGCTATGGCGCAACACTTGACTGCAAGAACGGCGGGAAAACCAGGTACGCTTCTGAAAACCCGAGCGGCCACGCGTCGGTTGCCGGTCGCCCATCCCGTGGAGTTCCTAGGGGGTTGCCGACTGGGAACCGGCCGGCCGCTCCAGAGCCGCCAGGGCGGCATGCCCGGCGGGAAAGGAGCCCTTGTGGCCGACCCCATCCGCGTACGGGGACCCGTATCAGGGACCGAACGTACGCTCACCCTCGAGACCGGCAAGCTGGCGCCGCAGAGCCAGGGCGCAGTCGTCGCCTCGATCGGCGAGACCACCGTGCTCGCCACGGCCAACGCCGCCAACGACATCCGACCGGGAATCGACTTCTTCCCCCTCACCGTCGACGTCGAGGAGCGCGCCTACGCGGCCGGCAAGATCCCCGGCTCGTTCTTCCGCCGGGAGGGACGTCCCACCGAGGACGCCATCCTCACCTGCCGCCTCACGGACCGGCCGCTGCGACCGAGCTTCGCCGAGGGCTACCGCAACGAGACCCAGGTCGTGATCACGGTGATCGGCGCCGACCAGGAGAACCCGCACGACGTTCTGGCGATCAACGCCGCGTCGGCCGCGCTGATGATCAGCGGGATCCCGTTCGAGGGTCCGATCGGCGCCGTCCGCCTCGCCTACACGACCGACGGCGAGTGGATCCCCCACCCGACCTACGCCGAGGGCGACGCCGGCACGTTCGAGCTCGTGATCGCCGGGCGCGAACTGCCCGACGGTGACGTCGCGATCATGATGGTCGAGGCCGGCGGGAGCGTGAAGAGCTTCCAGTACTACGACGAGGGCGCGCCGAAGGTCGACGAGGCTGTCCTCGCCGGCGGACTAGACGCGTCGAAGCAGTGGATCAAGGAGTCGATCGCCCTCCAGCGCCAGCTCGTCGCCAGCGTCATCGCCACCCACGGACCGATCACCCCGATCGAGTTCAATCCGGTCGTCGACTACGCGCCCGACGTGTTCGAAGCCGTCGAGCGGGTCGCCACCGACAAGCTCGCCGGTGCGGTCACGATCGCCCTCAAGACCGATCGCAACGCCGCGATCGAAGAGGCGGCCGACGCCGCCATCGCCGAGCTTGCCGGCACGGCCGAGGCGCCTGGCGACTTCGCCGGTCGGGAGAAGGAGATCCGCGAGGCGGTCCGGTCGCTGACCAAGAAGCTCGTGCGCCGGCGCATCGTCGAAGAGGGCATCCGCATCGACGGTCGCGGCACCGCCGACCTGCGTCCCGTCTCCGCCGAAGTCGGCGTGCTGCCCACCGCCCACGGCTCGGGCCTGTTCCAGCGGGGCGAGACCCAGGTGTTGAACGTCACCACGCTGGCGATGCCGCGGATGAACCAGCTCCTCGACACCCTGTCGCCGGAGACGCAGAAGCGCTTCCTCCACCACTACAACATGCCGCCGTGGGCCAACGGCGAGGTGGGCCGGGTCGGCTCGCCGAAGCGCCGGGAGATCGGCCACGGTGCGCTCGCCGGCCGGGCGGTCCTGCCCGTCGTGCCCAGCCAGGAGGACTTCGCCTACACCCTCCGCCTCGTGTCCGAGGTGCTGAGCTCGAACGGGTCGACGTCGATGGCGTCGGTCTGCGCGTCGAGCCTGTCGCTGATGGACGCCGGCGTGCCGATCAAGGCGCCGGTGGCCGGGATCGCCATGGGCCTCGTCTACGCCGACGGCCAGTACACGACGCTCACCGACATCCTCGGCGCCGAGGACGCCTTCGGCGACATGGACTTCAAGGTCGCCGGCACCGCCGACGCCGTCACCGCGTTGCAGCTCGACACCAAGATCGAAGGCATCCCGGCCGACGTGCTCACCGCCGCCCTCGGTCAGGCGCGAGACGCTCGGCTGCAGATCCTCGACGTGATGAACGCGGCCATTTCGGCGCCCCGTGAGGAAGTCGCCGCGACGGCACCGAAGATCACGACGATCATCATCCCGATCGACAAGGTCGGTGAAGTCATCGGTCCCAAGGGCAAGGTGATCAACACGATCCAGTCCGAGACCGGCGCCGACATCTCCGTCGACGACGACGGCGCCCAGGGCATCGTCACCATCGGCGCCGTCGAGAGTTTCCGGATGGAGGAGGCCAAGGCGGCCATCCTCGCCATCGTCGACCCGCCGAAGGCCGAGCTGGGCAAGGTCTACAGCGGCCGCGTGGTCAACATCACCAAGTTCGGTGCGTTCGTCAACATCCTCCCCGGCCGTGACGGTCTGGTCCACATCTCCAAGCTCGGACGGGGCCGCCGGATCGACGCCGTCGAAGACGTCCTGTCCCTCGGGCAGGAGCTCGAAGTCCGCGTCGACGAGATCGACGACAAGGGCAAGGTGAGCCTGACCCCAGTCGGCGACGACACGGCCGCACCTTCGACCAGCGGCGCCGCGGCGTCCGGCGACGAGCCGGCGTCGGGTGACGGCATGGTCAACGTGTCGTTCGAGGAGTCCTTCGACGAGGAGCTGCGCAGCGAGCTCGGCGACCTCGGCCCCGACACGGCCGTACGCGAGCGGGCCGGGGCGGGCGGCGACAGCCGCGGTGGCCGCGGTGGCCGCGGCGACCGGGACCGGGGACGGCGGCGCCATCGCTGAGCGCATCACCCGTCTCGGCAATGGGCTGACCATCGCCACCGACCCGGTCCATGGGGCCCGGTCGGTGGCGATCGGCGTTTGGGTCGCCGTCGGCGCCCGCGACGAGCCGGCCGAGCTGTCCGGCGTCTGCCACTTCCTCGAGCACCTGCTGTTCAAGGGCACACCCACGCGCGCAGCGAGCGACATCTCCCGCACGGTCGACCGCGTCGGCGGCGATATCAACGCCTTCACCTCGAAGGAGTACACGTCGTTCTACTGCCGGATGCCCCGACGGCACGCGGGGACCGGCATCGAACTGCTGGGCGACGTGCTCGCCCACTCGCTCCTCGACTCCGCTGACGTCGAGAGCGAGCGCCAGGTCATCCTCGAGGAGCTGGCCATGGATGACGACTCGCCCGACGACGTGGCGATGCGCGCGTTTGCCGGCGCGATCTTCGACGGCCACCCGCTCGGGCGGGACACGGCCGGCGACCGCAAGACGGTCAGCTCGATCACCGCCGACGACATCCGCCGGTTCCACGCCGCCCACTACCGCGCCGGTAACACGATCGTCAGCGTCGCCGGCGACGTCGATCACGACGAGTTGGTCGACGACATCGCGCGCGCCTTCGTCGACCTGCCCGCCGGCGACGGCCGCCGTTCCCGGTCGGGCCCTGACGGCGTCGGCCGCGGGCGCTCGATCCACGACGAGACCGAGCAGGTCCACCTCGTCGTCGGCGGCCGGGCCGTCGCTCGTGACGACCCGGACCGAGAAGCTCTCGACGTCGTCAACCACGTCCTCGGGGGCGGGCTGTCGAGCCGGCTGTTCGACGAGATCCGCGAGCGCCGCGGACTCGCCTACAGCGTGTACTCGGCGACGGCGAACTACGCCGACGCCGGGATGTGGTCGGTCTACGCCGGCACGCTTCCCGAGCACGTCGGCACGGTTCGCTCGCTGATCGCGACCGAGCTCGAGCGCCTCGTCGCCGACGGCATGACCGACGAGGAGCTCGACGTCGCCGTCGGCTACCTCGTCGGGGCCTACGAGATGGGGCTGGAGGACACCGGCGCCAGGATGTCGCGACTCGGCGGGATGCTCGCCACGCGGGGCGAGGTGATCCCGGTCGACGAGCAGCTGCGCCGCTGGGAGCGGGTCAGCCACGCTGACATCCGGCGGGTGCTCGACCGGGTCTTCGCGACCGTCGAGCCGATCACCGTGAGCGTCGGGCCGGGCACGTGATGGCGTTCCCCGGCCACGCAGGCCGTTAATGGTCGCTCACTCGCTGGCGCTCGCTCGCTCGCATCGGTGCACGATGGTCCCGTAATGACAACCCGGACCCTGTCGGAAGCAGAGTCGAAGTCGCTCCTCGTCGGGTACGGGGTCCCGCTCGCGACCGAGCAGGTCGTCACCGACGCCGCCGCGGCGGTGGCCGCCGCCGAGGCGGTCGGCTACCCGGTGGCCCTGAAGCTCAACGGGAGCTCGATCGCCCACAAGACCGAGCGTGGCCTCGTCCGGCTGCGCCTCGCCGACGCCGTCGCCGTCGAGCGGGCAGCCGGCGACCTCCTCGCCGCGGCGACCCCCGCCGATGGCGAGGTGTCGCTGCTCGTCGCCCCGATGGTCGGCGGGTCCCGCGAGCTGATGGTCGGGCTGACGAGGGACGCCCAGTTCGGGCCGACGGTGATGCTCGGCGTCGGCGGTGTCCTCGCCGAGGCCATCGCCGACACCGTGTTCCGGCCGGCGCCGCTCGACGCCGTGACGGCGGCCGAGATGATCGATGACCTCGCCAGCCAGCGCCTCCTCGGGCCCTTTCGCGGCGAAGCCGCCGTCGACCGGGACGCACTGGTGACGGTGCTCCAGGGCATCGGCCGCTTCGCCGTGGAACACGACGACGTGCGCAGCGTCGACCTCAACCCGCTGATCATCACACCGGACGGGCGTCCGATCGCCGTCGACGCCCTCGTCGAGCTCGAGCCAGGCGGCAGGCCCGCCGCAGTCCGCGCCGAACGCTTCCGTCCGACCGCTGAGCAGATGCGGGCCCTGTTCGAGCCGCGGGGTGTCGTCGTGACCGGCGCGTCGTCGCATCCCGGGAAGTTCGGGTTCGTGGCCCTCCACAACCTGCTCGCTTGCGGGTACCGAGGCGCCGTGTTCGCCACCAACCTCCAGGGCGAGAACGTGCTCGGCATCCAGACCGTGCGGTCGGTCGACGAGCTGCCCGACGGGGAGCTCGACCTCGCCTTCGTCTGCACCCCGGCGGCGGCCAACGCCGAGCTGCTGCGCGCGTGCGGCGGCAAGGGGATCAAGGCGGCGTTTTTCACCTCAGCCGGGTACGGCGAGGCAGGTGAGGATGGTCGTCGGGCCGAGGAGGAGCTCGTCGCCCTGGCGGCCGAGCTCGGCATCCTGCTCGCCGGGCCCAACGGTCAAGGAGTGGTCAGCACTCCCGTCGGACTGTGCGCCCAGATCGTCGCCCCGGACCCGCCGCCGGGCCGGATCGCCGTCGCCAGCCAGAGCGGGAACTTCGTCTCCAGCTTCATGAACTACGCCCGCGCGACGGGCGTCGGCATCAGCCGGGCCGTCTCGGCGGGCAACGCCGCCGCCGTTTCGGTCGCGGACTACCTCGAGTTCTTCGCCGACGACGAGGCGACTGCGGTGGGCCTGGCGTACGTCGAGGGGATCACCGACGGGCGGGCGCTGTTCGACCGTCTCGCCGTCGCCGCCGCCCGCAAGCCGCTGGTGTTGGTCAAGGGCGGGGCGACCGAGGGCGGCGCCCGGGCCGCGGCGAGCCACACCGGCGCCCTCGCCGCGCCCGACGGCCTGTTCGACGGGGAGTGCCGGGCCGCCGGCATCACCCGCGCCGCCACGATCGAGGAGGCGTTCGACGCCGCGGCGACGTTCGCCACCCAACCGGCGCCGGCCGGGCCCAACGTCGTCGTGCTGACGACCGCCGGTGGGTGGGGGGTCGTCACCGCCGACGCGATCACCCGCGACCGGGACCTCCACCTGCTGCCGCTCCCGGAGGACCTCTTGGCCTCGATCGACGCCAAGCTGCCCGCACGGTGGAGCCGCAACAACCCGGTGGACTGCGCGGGCGGGGAGACCCGCGACACGATCCCGGAGGTGATGGACGCCATCGCCAGCCATCCCGACGTCCACGCCGTCGTCTACCTCGGGCTCGGGATCCAATCGAACCAGGCCCGGATGATGCGCGAGGGCCGCTACTTCCCGAGCCACGGGGCGAGCGACTTGGAACGCATCGTCGCCTACCACGAGCGCCAGGACGTTCGGTTCGCCGAAGCCGCCGACGAGCTCAGCCGCCGCACCGGCAAACCGATCCTCACCGCCACCGAGCTGTCGGTCGCCGACCCGGCCAACCCCGGGCCGGCGGCCGTGCGGGCGTCCGGGCGGCTGTGCTACGCCAGCGCCGACCGGGCGGTCACCGCCCTCGGCCACCTCTACCGCGATGCCCGCCACCGGGCTCGGCGCGATCACGCATGAACGAGCGGAGCGGGCCGGCGGTCAACCCGGTCGTCGTCCTCGTCGCCGTCGCCCTCGTCCCGGCCCTGGCCCTGTTCGGACTGTGGCGGTGGGCGGACGGCCAGGCGGGGGATGACGATCCGCCGCCGAGCACGACGTCGATCGTGGCCGCCGCGGCGGCGCCCGCGCTGGGAACCCCGCTGTTGTCGTTCCGCCGGTCGCCCGGCGTCCTGGCGCGTGACCTCAGCCTCGACGACTTCGCCACGGCCGTCGCCCAGTTCGGCGGCACGCTGAACGAGACGTCGTGCGTCGCCGTGACCCTCGACGGCATCCCGGTCGGCCCGACCCGAGCCGACGTGCCCCTGATCCCGGCCAGCAACCAGAAGCTCCTCGTCGGCGCCGTCGCCCTCGACGTCCTCGGGGGCGACCACCGGTTCACCACCGAGGTGCGCGCGGGCGAGGGCGACCTGTACCTGGTCGGCGGGGGAGACCCGTTGCTGACCAGCGCGGACTATCCGGTCGAGAACGACCTCAACCCGGTCACCGACCCGACGTCGCTCGACGAGCTCGCCGACGCGGTGGTCGCCGCCGGCGTGGAGCGGATCGAGGGATCGGTCGTCGGCGACGCCAGCCGCTACGACGACGAGTGGTACGTCCCCAGCTGGGCGGAGGACATCCGTGGGATCGAGGCCGGGCCCTACGACGCCTTGCTCGTCAACGACGCCCGGGTGACAGGGGATGCGCAGCGGGCGGACGACCCGGCCGAGGCCGCGGCACGCGAGTTCACCCGGCTGCTCGCCGACCGGGGTGTCGAGGTGACCGGGTCGCCGCGAGCCGGTGAGACACCCGGTGACGCCTCCATGATCGCGTCCGTGCCGTCGGCGCCGCTGCGCACGGTGGTGGGGGAGATGCTCGCGACGAGCGACAACAACACCGCCGAGCTGCTGGTGAAGGAGATCGGGCTCGCCGCCGGCGGTGCCGGAACGCGCGAGGCCGGCCTGGCGGCGATCCGCGCCGCACTCGAGCAGTGGGGGATCGCGACCGCGGGGCTGGTCCTCGACGACGGGTCCGGGCTGAGCAACGAGAACCGAGTCACGTGCGAGGCGTTCGTCGATGTGCTCGGCCGGTCCGGCCCGAGGCAGCCCCTCGGCGCCGGGCTCGCGGTCGCCGGGACCAGTGGCACGCTGGCCGACGTGTTCACCGATTCACCGGTGACCGGCCGCCTGCGGGGCAAGACCGGGACGCTCGGGAACGCCCCGTTCAATGCCGACCCTCCGGCGGTCAAGACCTTGTCGGGGTACCTCCCGGTACGCGGCGGCGGCGTGATCGCCTTCTCGCTGCTGATCAACGGAGCGGGACCACTGACGGACCAGAGCCAGTACCGCCCGATCTGGGATGCGTTCGTGGCCACGCTCGCCGGATACCCGGCCGGGCCGTCGCCTGCCGAACTCGCCCCCCGCTGAAGCCCCGAACTGTCGTTTGGAATCGACCGGTTCCGGCCGCTTCCAAACGACAGAACGTATGGTGGGCGCGATCGCGGTCGTCCCGATGTTCCCACTGGGCACGGTCCTGCTGCCGGGCGGGGTGCTGCCGCTGCACGTGTTCGAGCCGCGCTACCGGCAGCTGGTCATCGACTGCCTGGCCGACGACAGCGGCGACCCCGAGTTCGGCGTCACGCTGATCGAGCGGGGGAGCGAGGTCGGCGGCGGGGACCAACGAACGGCCGTCGGCGTGATCGCCCGGATGGTCCAGGTGGAGGCGCTCCCCGGCGGCCGCTACGCGATCGTCACCGTGGGCACGCGCCGGTTCCGCGTGAACGCCTGGCTACCGGACGACCCGTACCCGCTCGCCGACATCGACGAGTGGCGGGATGTCGACCCCGACGCCCCCGACCTGCCCGAGCGGGTGGCGGCGACGACGGCGCGGTTGCGGGAGGTGCTCGACCTCGCCAATGCCCTTGGCGAGGCGCGGCAGGACGTGAAGGTGAGCGACGACCCGCTGCTGGCGTCCTACCACCTCGCCGGCCTCGCGCCGCTCGGTCCGGCCGACCGGTACCGGCTGCTGTGCGCGGCGTCGCCCGCCGAGCGGCTCGACCTGCTCACCGCCGCGCTCGACGACGTCGAGGCGATGCTCCGCTTCCGTCTCGCCTGAACGTCGGGTTTCGGTGACACGAACACCGGGCGTGATAGAACGTCCGCCGTGACGGCCACAGAGGAGCAGATCACGACGACTGCGACGCGGCGCGAGGAGCCGCCGTCGATCGCTGAGACGGTTGACCTCGTCAAGGCCTACGCCATGCAGGAGACGGTCGGCCCGATCAAGGGCGCGGGCCGGTGGCTCGGGATGGGACTGGCCGGCGCGGTCACGCTCGGGCTCGGCCTGGCGATTGTGCTGCTCGGGCTCTTGCGGCTGCTGCAGACCGAGTGGACGCGGTCGGCGACCGGCGCGCTCTCGTGGGTCTCCTACGCGATCGTGCTCGTCGTGTGCATCGGCCTCATCGCTCTCGCCATCAGCCGGATCAACCGAGACAGCCTGCACAAGCACCCGAGGTAGAAGAACCGATGGCCAAGCAAGCCACGCCGACCCGGATCACACGCGACGACCTCGAACGGAACTTCCGGGCGATCCAGGAGAACGCCAAGACGAAGGTCGACGACCAGAAGAGCACCGTGGCGACGATCGCCGGGATCGGTGGAGTGTTGCTCGTGTTACTCGTGTTCCTGCTGGGGCGGCGGAGCGGCAAGAAGAAGACGACCATCGTCGAGATTCGCCGAGTCTGATCATGCTGCGATATCGCCGATACGTCTGGAAACAGCGCACCACGATCTGGGCGTGGAGAACACGGCGCCGGAGTGTCAGCGAGGGCTTGATCAACGGACGCTCCGTGTGGCAGGCCGTGGCCGTCGTGCTGTACGGCCGCCGGATCCTCGCCAGCGTCCTCAGGAAGAAGCCCGAGGTCGTCGCCGTCGAGCGCCTCGCGCCTGGGCAGTTCGTGAGCATCCGGACGATCGACCCGCGCTCCGAGCGGGGCGGCTGAAGCCACGGCCGGCCCGGTCCCGCCGGCCATGAACGAGCCGTTGCGCTACGGCGAGCGGGTCCTGCTCGTCGACGTCAAGCGCCGGCGCTACCTCGTGATGCTCGCCGAGGGCGGGGAGTTCCACAGCCACGCCGGCTACGTCCCTCACGGCGAGATCGCCGGCGCGGCCGAGGGGACCGTCGTCCGATCGACACGGGGCGCCGAGTACACGGTGCTGCGCCCGACGCTGGAGGACTTCGTCGTCGAGATGCCGCGGGGCGCCCAGGTGATCTACCCCAAGGACCTCGCCCCGATCTGCATGCTGGCGGACATCGGCCCGGGCGTGCGAGTGTTCGAGTCGGGGGTGGGATCGGGAGCGCTCTCGATGACGATGCTGCGCTACGGCGCCGACATCGTCGGCTACGAGTTGCGCGAGGACTTCGCCAACCGCGCGGGCCAACGTCACCAGCTTCCTCGGGACCGAGGCGCTCGACCGCTACGACGTCGAGGTCCGCGACACCTACGCCGGGATCGACCCCGCCGCCGGCCCGTTCGACCGAGTGCTGCTCGACCTGCCCGAACCGTGGCAGGTCGTCCCGCACGCCGAAGCGGTGCTCCGACCGGGCGGGATCCTCGTCGCCTACACGCCGGCGATCACCCAGGCGACCCAGGCCCGCGAATCACTGCGCGGACGCTGGATCGAGGCCCGCACGATCGAGGTGCTCCACCGCGGGTGGCACATCGACGGGCAGGCCGTGCGACCGGACCACCGCATGGTGGCCCACACCGGCTTCCTGACGGCCGCCCGGTTCCTCGGCCGCCGCTGAGTGTTCGTGCATCTGCTTCGCGCGCCAGGACGCGCGATCTAGATGCAAGAACGGGTCAGGGCTCGATGTAGATGCACTCGCCGGGGCATTCCTCGGCAGACTCGATGACGGCGTCGAGCTGGCCGTCCGGGATCTCGGCCAGTCCCTCGGCGCCCTGGGCGTTGCCCTTGGCCGCCGCGTAGACCTTGTCCCCCTCCTTCACGTACGCCAGACCGTCGTCGAGCAAGGTGAAGACGTCGGGCGCGATCTCCTCGCACAGGCCGTCCCCCGTGCACAGATCCTGATCGATCCAGACCTTCATGGCGTCTCTCTGCTCCTTCGGTCGCCGTCGAACTGGTTGTGAGTTTACACGGCCAACGGCGTGGAAACAGGCACTGATCTGTCGGCACACCGACGTATCCGGCACCGGCGTCGGGAATCCGGAGTGGGTGAAGGCTCCGAACCAGTCCGGGCGTCATACCCGTACTGCGATCGTCGGCCGAACAGGAATTAGTGGTCCGACGAGTCGGGGCCTGGCGCGTGTAGCGTCGCCCTCAGATCGACCAGAAGGGAGGTGCAGCGTGCCCGATCCAGGCGACGAGATCACCGAGGCGATGCGAGCCCAGGTCGACGCCCTGGGCGAGGAGATCGCCCACCTGCGGGCCCGACTCGCCGACGCCCCGAAGCGGATGCGCGCACTCGAGGAGCGGCTGCTCGAGACCAAGGGCCAGCTGGCCCAGGCCGTGGCGCAGAACGAGAAGCTCAGCTACACCCTGCGCGAGGCGCGCGAGCACATCGCGACGTTGCGCGACGAGGTCGACAAGCTGACCCAGCCGCCGTCGGCCTACGGCGTCGTCGTCGGCAAGAACGAGGACGGCACGCTCGACATCCTCACGAGCGGGCGCAAGATGAAGGTCGCCGCCCATCCCGACATCGATCTGGAGAGCCTCGACCGGGGCTCCGAGGTCGTGCTCAACGAGAGCTTCAACGTCGTGCTCGCCCGCACCCCCGAGGTCACCGGTGAGGTCGTCACCGTCAAGGAGTTGATGGATGACGGCGTGCGCGCCCTCATCGTCGGTCGGGCCGACGAGGAGCGGGTGTGCGAGCTCGCCGACGCCCTGCGCGGGGTCCACCTGCGACCGGGCGACACGATGCGCCTCGACCCCCGCTCGAACCTGCTCCTCGAGAAGCTGCCCCGCCCGGAGGTCGAGGACCTGTTGCTCGAGGAGGTGCCGGACATCTCCTACGCCGACATCGGCGGACTCGACGACCAGATCGAGCAGATCGCCGACGCCGTCGAACTGCCGTTCCTGCACCAGGAGCTGTTCGCCGAGCACCGCCTGCCGGCGCCCAAGGGCATCCTGCTCTACGGTCCGCCCGGCTGCGGCAAGACGCTCATCGCCAAGGCGGTCGCCAACAGCCTCGCCAAGAAGGTGGCCGCGGCGACCGGTGATGAGAAGGGGCGCAGCTACTTCATCAACATCAAGGGCCCGGAGCTGCTCAACAAGTACGTCGGCGAGACCGAGCGGCAGATCCGGCTGGTGTTCCAGCGGGCGCGGGAGAAGAGCGAAGAGGGCTGGCCGGTCATCGTGTTCTTCGACGAGATGGACTCGATGTTCCGCACCCGCGGCTCGGGCATCTCGTCCGACATGGAGTCGACGATCGTGCCCCAGCTGCTGGCCGAGATCGACGGCGTCGAGGGCCTGCGCAACGTCATCGTGATCGGGGCCACCAACCGGGAGGACCTCATCGACCCGGCGATCCTGCGCCCTGGCCGGCTCGACGTGAAGATCAAGATCGAGCGGCCGAACGCCACTGCGGCGACCCAGATCTTCTCCCGCTACCTCACCGAGGAGATCCCGATCGCCGTCGACCACAAGGTCCCCGCGATGATCGAGGCGACCGTCGACGAGATGTACCGCGACACCGAGGAGAACCGGTTCCTGGAGGTCACCTACCAGAACGGCGACAAGGAGATCCTCTACTACAAGGACTTCGCCTCCGGCGCGATGATCGAGAACATCGTCCGCCGGGCCAAGAAGCTGGCGATCAAGCGGGTGATCAAGGGCGGCGACCGCGGCGTGCGGACCGACGACCTCGTCGCCTCGATCAAGCAGGAGTACAAGGAGCACGAGGACCTGCCCAACACCACCAACCCCGACGACTGGGCGAAGATCTCGGGCAAGAAGGGCGAGCGCATCGTGTTCATCAGGACTCTGCTCAGCGACAGTCGCGACGAGGGCCCAACCGGCGGACGGGCGATCGAGCGTGTCGCCACCGGCCAGTACCTCTGAGCGTGACAATCGGCACCGGCGGCTGCGGCCGCCGATGTGTGGATAGGGTTCGGCCATGGCGCTGCCGAAGGTCTGCGGGATCGAGACCGAGTACGGCATCGTCGTGCGCGGCGGGGAGAACAACCCGGTCTCGGCGTCGTCGCTTCTGATCAACGCCTACGTCGCCGCGACCACGAGCCGCCGGGCCGGCCGGGTCGGCTGGGACTTCGACGACGAGCAGCCGGCGAACGACGCCCGCGGCTTCTCGCTCGACGACTCGCTCGCCCCCGAAGTCGAGACCACCCTCGTCAACGCCGTGCTCACCAACGGCGCCAGGTACTACGTCGACCACGCCCACCCGGAGATCTCGACCCCCGAGGTCTCCAACGCCCTCGAGGCGGTGCGGTGGGACCGGGCCGCCGAGGAGATCATCCGGCTGAGCATGGCCCACGCCGCGGTGAAGCTGGCCGGCGGACCCACCGGCGGGGGTGAGGTGATCGTCCACAAGAACAACTCCGACGGCAAGGGCAACAGCTACGGGTGCCACGAGAACTACCTCCTCGCCCGCGAGACCCCGTTCGGGCGCATCGTCGCCCAGGTCACCCCGCACTTCGTGACCCGCCAGGTGTTCTGCGGCTCGGGGAAGGTGGGATGCGAGCTGCCGGGCGTGCCGGCCGAGCAGGTGCCGTTCCAGCTCAGCCAGCGGGCCGACTTCTTCGAGGAGGAGGTCGGACTCGAGACGACGCTCAAGCGGCCGATCGTGAACACGCGCGACGAGCCCCACTGCGACGCCCAGAAGTATCGCCGGCTGCACGTGATCGTTGGCGACGCCAACATGAGCGAGGTCGCCACCTACCTCAAGATCGGCACCACCGCGATCGTGCTGGCGATGATCGAGGACGACGCCCTTGGCGAGGACTGGCTGCTGGCCAACCCCGTCGCCGCGATCCGGCACGTGAGCCACGACCCGAGCCTCACCCGCACGGTCATGCTCCGCGACGGCCGCCGGGTCACCGCGCTGGAGGTGCAGTGGGGACTGCTCGAGCGGGCCCGCAAGTACGAGCGGTCGCACGGCCTGGCCTGCGTGGACGAGCGGGTCGGCGTCGACGTGCTCGCCCGCTGGGAGCGCGTCCTCACCGCCCTGGAGCACGACCCGGACAGCGTCGCCCGGTGGGTCGACTGGATCGCCAAGCGCCGGCTCGTCGACGGCTATGCCGGCCGGCACGAGCTGGCGCCCGGTTCGACGCGGCTGAAGGCGATCGACCTGCAGTACCACGACCTGCGTCCCGGCAAGGGACTGGCGGGGCATGCCGGGCTGGAGACGCTCGTCACCGAAGACGAGGTCGAACGGGCCATCTCCGAGCCGCCGACCAGCACGCGGGCCTACTTCCGCGGGCGGTGCCTGGCGAAGTACGCCGACGAGATCGTGGCGGCGAACTGGGACTCGATCGTCTTCGACGTCGGTCGAGAGCCGTTGCGAAGGGTGCCGATGATGGAGCCGCTACGTGGAACAGCCGACCACGTGGCTAGGTTGATCGATGAGAGCGACAGCGCTGTCGAACTCCTCGAGCGGCTCGGATCGTAGGTTCGAGGCGGCGAGGAGAACAGCGAAGGAGGCGCTGACGGACATGGCCGAACGTACCCACAAGCAGAAGCAAACCCCCCGGACCAGCGAGGTCGAGGCCGAGGTCGTCGACACCGCACCGCCGGTGTCGGAGAGCGGCGAGAAGCTCAAGGCCGAGCTCGATGACCTCCTCGACGAGATCGACGAGGTGCTCGAGACGAACGCCGAGGACTTCGTCAAGTCGTACGTGCAGAAGGGCGGGCAGTAACCCTCTCGTGAGCATGCCGTACTTCACCCCGGGTGACGACCCGGGGTCGAGCTTCCCCGAACTGCTGCGCCGCACCGGCGCGCCCGAGCCGGGGTTCAATGGCGACGCGTCCGCGCTCGCGGGGGTGCCGCACGCCACGACGTGCGTGGCGATGCGGTTCGCCGACGGCGTGGTGATGGCCGGCGATCGCCGGGCGACGGCCGGCAACCTGATCAGCCACCGGACGATGGAGAAGGTGGTCGAAGCCGACCGCCACAGCGCCGTCGCCGTCGCCGGCGCCGCCGGACCGGCGATGGAGATCGTGCGGTTGTTCCAGCTGCAGCTGGAGCACTACGAGAAGGTCGAAGGCACGGCGTTGAGCCTCGAGGGCAAGGCCAACCAGCTCTCGATGATGATCCGCGGCAACCTGCAGTCCGCCATGATGGGGCTGGGGGTGGTGCCGATCTTCGCCGGTTACGACCTCCGTCGGCAGCAGGGGCGCCTGTTCGCCTACGACATCACCGGCGGCCGCTACGAGGAGCGCGAGTACGTGGCGACCGGGTCGGGGAGCCTGCACGCCAGCACCGTCGTGAAGCTCGGCTATCGCGAGGGCCTGGACCGCACCGCCGCCCTCGACCTCGCCTGCCGCGCGTTGTGGGAAGCGGCTGACGCCGACTCCGCCACCGGTGGTCCAGACGCCCTGCGCGGGATCTATCCGATCGTCGCCACCGTCACCGCCGAGGGGTTCACCCGGGTGACGGACGAGGAGCTGAAGCAGCGCTACGAGTCGATCGCCGAGGCCGTGCGCCGGGCGCCGGTGGGCGCCGAGGAGCTCGGAGGCATCCCCTCATGACGATGCCGTTCTACGTAGCGCCCGAGCAGTTGATGAAGGACCGGGCGGACTTCGCCCGCAAGGGCATCGCCCGGGGCCGTGCCAACGTGGCCGTCCGCTATGCCGACGGCATCGCGATCATCGCCGAGAACACCTCCGAAACGCTGCGCAAGGTCAGCGAGATCTACGACCGCATCGCCTTCGCCGGCGTCGGCCGGTACAACGAGTTCGACCAGCTCCGCGTGGCCGGAGTGCGGGCAGCCGACCTCAAGGGCTACCAGTACAGCCGGGACGACGTCGACGCCCGCAGCCTCGCCAACCAGTACGCCCAGATCCTCGGCCAGATCTTCACCCACGAGATGAAGCCGATGGAGGTCGAGATCCTGGTCGCCGAGGTGGGACTGACCTCGGCCGGTGACCAGATGTTCCACATCCAGTACGACGGGACGGTCACCGACCAGCGCGATTACGCCGTCCTGGGCGGCGACGCCGACGCCATCGCCACCCGCCTCGGCGAGTCCTTCGCCGACGGCCTCGATGCGGGCGCGGCGGTGCGGGCGGGCGTGGCCGCGCTCGCCGGTCCGGAGCGGTCGTTGCCGGCGGCCGAGCTCGAGGTCGCCTTGCTCACCCGGGGCAATGGCCGGCGGTGCTTCCAGCGGCTGTCCGACGACGAGGTCGCCGCCTACCTGTCCACCGAGTAGGCGCGTTTCTGCAGCTGAAACGGCTGCCCTGACGACCAGATCAGCTGCAGAAATCCGTCAGTGCGCACATTGCCCGATCGGGCAGTAGACATCCCACCATGAGCAACGAGACTGCGTCCCTCGGCTGGGTGGCGGACATCGAGGCGGAGACCCTGGCCAACGAGGACTTCCGGCGGGTGCTCCACACCGGCGGTCACCTGCAGCTGACGGTGATGTCACTCGCCCCCGGCGAGGACATCGGCTGGGAGATGCACGACCACCTCGACCAGTTCCTCCGCATCGAGCAGGGCGACGGCCGCCTGCGCTTCGGGCGATCCGAGGACGCGGTCGACGAGGAGCACCAGGTCGGCGCGGACTGGGCGATCATCGTCCCGGCCGGCACCTGGCACGACGTGCTGAACACCGGCGCCGAGGAGCTCAAGCTGTACTCGATCTACGCCCCGGCGGAGCACCCGCCCGGGACGGTCCACCACACCAAGGCCGACGCCGAGGCCGCCGAACACGACCACTGACAGACGTGCTCCAGCCGATCTCCAGGGGTTCTCCACGCGAGGCGCGGCTCGACCCGTCACGCTGGTGGAATGACCACCACCGTGGACGACGACACCCGACGAGCCCAGATCGAGCGGCAGATCCAGCTCGCCGGAGAACAGGACCTCGTTGATTCGCACGCGCTCTATCACGACGACGCCGTGTTGGAGTTCCCGCAGTCCGGCGAGCGCTTCGAGGGTGTGGACAACTTTCGCGAGTGGCGGACCCAGTACCCGGCTGCGGTCGAGTTCCGGATCCGGCGGATCACCGGCTCAGGACACGTGTGGGTGCGTGAGCTGTCCGTGAGCTACGACGGCGGTCCTGCGATGCTGGGCATCAGCGTGCTCGAGTTCCGTGGCGACCGGATCGCCCGCGAGCGCATCTACGTCACTGAGCCGTGGGAGGCCCCGGAGTGGCGGGCGCCGTGGCGCAGCGCCACCACCGCCGATTGATCGGACGGGGGCCCGCGGCGTCTATCCCGCCTCCGCGGCGGTCCGTCCTCGGATCTGCTCGACGAGCTGCTCGAGCCGGGCGTGGTGGGAGCCGCGCCAGTACAGCTGGGCGCAGGTCCGGCACCGGTGGAACTGGTCGTAGTGGCGCCGCGTGAGCGGCAGCAGGCGATCCAGGATCTCGTCCTTGTCGACTTCGTCGAGCGGCCCGCCACAACGCAGACACCGGGTGAACGGCGCCAGCTGGCCGTCGAGCTGGAGTCGTCGGACCACGGCCACGACCTGGTCGAGCGGGTCGTCCTCGCGGACGAACAGGCCGTGGGTGACCTCTCGGCGCTTGAGCAGGCCGCGGTCGCGGGTCAGCAGCACTCGCCGCTCCTCGCGACTCACGCCTGCGAGTGCCGCGTCATCGAGATCGGGATCGAAGCGCACGTCGAAGCCGAGCAGCCGGAGCAGGCGGGCGAGGCGCCCGAGATTGACGTCGACGACGAACAGCGGATCCCGCAAGGGCGCCGGCCGCAGCCTGGAGATCGGGGAGACGTCGAGGCTCTCGAACACCGGATACACGGCGAGTCGATCGCCGCTCGCCGGGCGGTGGGAGAAGTCGACCGGCTCCCCGTTCACCACCACGAGATCGACCTCGGTGTGCGGGATCCCCGCCGCCTCGATCACGTCCTTCACCGTCTGGTGCGAGCGGTACTCCCGGCGCACCGTCGTGCCGCGCAGGTCCGGACGGAGGAAGTCGTTGAGCTCGGCGTACACCCGCAGATCGACGTGGCCGTCCACCAGCACATTCTCCCGCCGTCCCAGCCGAGCCCGCGCCTGCCCCGCGGCGGTTTCGGGTGCCGACTGCGCCGCCGGGCTGAGCGATAATCGATGAATGTCCCGGGCCGACGACGTCCGTGGTCGGGCGCGTCTCACCTCCCCTGTCCTCGTCGGCCGGCAGCGAGAGCTCGACGCACTGCTGGCCGCCGCGCTCGGCCCACCCGCCGTCGTCGTTGTCGAGGGCGAGGCCGGCGTCGGCAAGACCCGGCTCGTCCAGGAGCTCCTCCGCCGGCCCGAGGTCGCCGACCGATGCGCCCTCGTCGGCAACTGCCAGCCGCTACGCGAGCCGTTCCCGTTCGGGCCGGTCCTCGAGGCCCTCCGGGGTGCGGGCGGGACCCGCCTGTCGCGCGACCTCGGACCCGTCGCCGGCGCGCTGCGACCGCTGCTGCCGGAGCTGTCAGCGTTGCCGCCGGCGCTCGAGCCGCTCGGAGACCCACGGGCCGAGCGTCACCGCAGCTTCCGCGCCGTCGCCGAGGTGCTCCGCGCCCTCGGACCCGCGGTGTGCGTGCTCGAAGACGTCCACTGGAGCGACGACGTGACCGCCGACCTGCTCCGGTTCCTGGTCTCGGCCTTACCGGAGCAGCTGTGTCTCGTGCTCACGTACCGGCCCGAGGACCTCCCCACGTCCTCGGCGCTCGTCGACCTCACGTCGCGTGTCGACGCCCGCGTCGCCCGCGGCCGGATCCCGCTCCGCCCGTTCGGCCCCGACGAGGTGCGGGAGCTGGTGATGTCGATCCTCGCCACAGACGACGTGTCGCCCACGCTCGCCGTCGACCTCCACGAGCGCACCCTCGGACTTCCCTTCGCCGTGGAGGAGATGGTGAACCTCCTCGCCGACTGCCGCGACGTGCTCCCGCGGGGCGGCCGGCGCGCGCAACGGCTGCTCGACGGGCTCGACGTCCCCGCCGCGATCCACGACTTCACGCTCGGACGGCTGGCCCGGCTCACGCCCGACGCCGTGCGGGTGACGCGAGCAGCCGCGGTCATCGAGGCGCCGGCGTCGTTCGAGCTGCTCGCGCACGTGGCCGGACTGCCGGAGCGGAGCACGATCGACGCCCTCGGCGAGGCGCTCGGACGCGGCCTGCTGCGCGAGGGCGACGACGGCCGCTTCGCCCTCCGGCACGCGCTGGCCCAGCGGGTCGTCTACGAGGCGATCGAGACGCCGGAGCGCCGCCGGCTCCATCTGCTGGCGGGTGAAGGACTGGAAGCGGGGGAGGACGAGCGCACCCTCGCCCAGGTCGCCCACCACTTCCGACGGGCCGGCCGGCCGCAGTGGCTGGACCACGCCGAGCGGGCCGCCGACCTCGCCCTCTCGCTGGGCAACGACGCCGCCGCGTGCGACCTGCTGGTCGAGGCGCTGGCCGACCCCGAGGTCCCCGCGGCCGCCCGGGCCCGCGTTGCGGTCAAGCTCGGCCGCGCCGCGCTCGGCTGTCTCGACCACGGCCAGGCGTTGACGGTGCTGCGCCGGGTGCTCGAGGAGGACGGTCTACCCGCCGGCGTCCGCGGCGAGGTGCGCCTCTACGTCGGCCTCCTCCTCGACAACCAAGCGGGGCAGGCGTCCGCCGGTTTGGCGGAGATCGCCCGGTCGGTGCCGGAGCTGGAGGACCGTCCAGGTCTAGCGGCCCGGGCGATGTCGGCGCTCGCCATCCCGATGGCGATGACGGGGCACGTCACCGAGCACCTGGAGTGGATGGCCAGAGCGCTCGACGCCGCCGCGCGGGCCGGTGATCCGGCGCTCGAGACCGCCGTCCTCGTCAACCGGGCGACGGTGCTGATGCACGTGGGCGACCCCCAGGCGTGGGGGGCCGTCGCCGCGCTCCCCGAGCGCACCGACTCGCCGCCGAGGACCGCCGCCAGCTCCTGCGGGCGAGCGTCAATCTCGCCCATGCGTGCACCTGCACCGGTCAGTACGGCCCGGCTGACGAGTTCGTGTCCCGGGGCCGAGGGCTGCTCGCCGACGCCGGCGACCCGTACCTGGCGGTGGCGTTCGAGTCCACGGCGGTCCTGCTCGACTACCTGCAGGGGCGGTGGGCAGGGCTGGCCGCCCGGGCGGAGCAGCTCTTGCGGACCGGTGAGGACGCGCCGCTGGTGGTCGCCGAGGTGGAGCTCGTGCTCGGGCTCCTCCTGGTCGCCGAGGGTCGGGTCGTCGAGGCCAGAGCGCGGCTCGAGGCCGCCCGCGACTTCGGCTCCACCGGGGGTTCGGTACCCGTCGTGGCGGCAGCCGAGGGCGGGCTCGCCCGCGTCGCATGGGCGAGCAACGACGCCGCGGAGGCCGCCGAGCGGGCCCTCGCCGGGCTCGACCTGGTGGCCGGCAAGGGTGTCTGGGTCTGGGCCGCCGAGCTCGCCCCAGCGGCCACGGGTGCGCTGCTCGCACTCGACCGGAGAGCGGAGGCCGCCCAGCTCACCAGCAGGGTCGCGGCCGGACTGCGGGGACGGAACGTTCCGGTCGCCAAGGCCGCCCTCGCGACGTGCCGGTCCCTTCTCGCCGCGTCGAAGCGCGACAACGGGCGGACAGCCCAGGCGTTCCGCCGCGCCGAGGCGGCCTGGGCGGCGCTGCCGCGGCCGTACGAGGCGGCTCAGTGCCGCGAGGCACGCGCCGAAGCGATGTTCGCCGGCGGTGCCGATGGGCGGGGCAAGGAGCTGCTGATGTCCGCGCTCGACGCCTACAAGGCGCTCGGCGCGTCGTGGGACGCGGCGCGCGTCCGGCGGTCGCTGCGCGAGCACGGCGTCACGCGGCCGTGGCGCGGCGGCCGTAAGGGATACGGCAGCGCGCTCGTCACCGCGCGAGCGGGAGGTCCTCGGGCTCGCCGCGATGGGGCGCACGAACCGGGAGATCGCCACCGAGCTGGTGCTGTCGCCGCGTACGGTCGAGAGCCATCTGGCGAAGGGGATGCGAAAGCTCGGCGTGCACTCCCGCCGGGCCCTCACCGCCGAGCCCGCATGATGGGCACGCGGCGAACATGAAAGTTCCGTAGTCCCCCCTGATTGCGGGGCCACGGGGGGCACGGCAACAATCCGAGCGATGCGGGCCTGACTAGGGGCACTCGGGGGTGCTCCGCCGACGGAGGGCACATCATGACGAGTCGTTCACTCCGAGGCTGGCGTCCCGCGCTCGCCGCCGCGCTGCTCACAGCCTGCACCCTGCCGGTCATCGTGACGGTCGGGCCGGCCAGCGGCCAACCCCGCCCGCAGCAGGCCGCGCCCGCTCCTACGTCGGCACCGAAAGCCAGCTCGCAGGCGGTGACCCTCATCACCGGAGAACGGCTGATGGTGACGAGCGCGCCGAACGGCGAGCTGTCGGTGACCGCCGCCCCGTCGAGCGACGGCACGATGCCCACCCTCCACGCCATCAAGCAGAACGGCGACGTGTACGTCTGGCCCACCGATCTCGCCGCGCTCGTCGACACGTTCTTCGACCGCGAATTGTTCAACGTCTCCAAGCTCGTCCGCCAAGGGCTCACCGACCCGGCCGCGACGTCGACCCCGGTGATCGTCGACTACCGCGGAACGACCGCCCCCCGGGCGCTTCCTGGCGACCTGAGCCGAGACCTGACGCTCTCGTCGATCAACGCCGTCGCCGGCGACGCGCCCAAGGCATCCGCCGTCGAGCTCGGCGACGACGTTCGAGCCCAGCTCGCCGATGATGGCGCGGTCACCGCCCGCGACGTGCGGCAGCTCACCAGGACCGGTCCGTTCGCCGGCATCGACAGGATCTACCTCGACGAGGAGATCAACGCCACCCTCGCCGACAGCGTGCCGCAGATCGGCGCCCCCCAGGCATGGGCGGCGGGGTTCGACGGCGCCGGCGTGGACGTCGCCGTGCTCGACACCGGGATCGACAGCACCCACCCCGACCTGCAGGGCAAGGTCGTCGCCGAGGCCAACTTCACGACCCGTCCCACGACGACCGACGAGAACGGCCACGGCACCCATGTCGCGGCGACCGTGGCGGGCACCGGCGCCGGCTCGGGCGGCCAGCGTCGCGGGGTCGCGCCGGGCGCCCGGCTGATGAACGGCAAAGTGCTCGACAACAACGGCTCCGGTGACGTGTCGTGGGCGATGGCGGCGATGGAATGGGCCGTCGCCAACGGCGCCGAGGTGATCTCGATGAGCCTCCAGGCCGGCTTCAGCGACGGCAGCGACCCGTTCGCCCAGATGGTGAACCGACTCACGGTCGACCACGGGGTGCTGTTCTCGATCGCCGCCGGCAACGCCGGGTCGACCCCGCAGACGGTGACCACGCCGGGGACGGCCGATCTGGCGATCACGGTCGGGGCGGTGAACAAGCAGGATGCCCTCGCCGGTTTCTCGGGCCGGGGCCCGCGGCAGGGGAACTTCGCGATCAAGCCCGACATCACGGCCCCAGGCGTCGGGATCATCGCTGCCCGCGCCGCCGGCACTTCGCTCGGCACGCCCGTCGACGATCTGTACACGTCGCTCGACGGGACGTCGATGGCGACGCCTCACGTCTCCGGCGCGGCGGCGATCCTCAAGCAGGAGTTCCCGTCGTTCACGCCCGCGCAGGTCAAGGCGGCCCTCGTCAGCACGGCCGCGCCCGGAGCCGGGACCGTGTACGAGCAGGGTGGTGGCCGGGTCGACGTGGCGCGGGCGTTCTCCCAGCGGGTCTATGCCGACAGCGCGCCGATCGACTTCGGCTACTTCCCCTTCCCGCACGACGCCGACCAGCCCGTGACCAAGTCACTGAGCTGGTCCAACTACACCGCCGCGCCCGTCACGCTCGACCTCACCGTCGAGGTCACCGGCGAGAACGGCATCGTCCCCGCCCCGGGACTGATCACGCTCGGCGCACCGTCGGTCACCGTTCCCGCCGGCGGCAGCGCGTCGGTCGACGTCACCGTCGACACCCGGCTGGGAGACCCCAGCCTCTACGGCGGGGTGGTGCGGGCGCAGACCGCCGACGGTGCGGTCGTCGTGCGCACACCGGTCGGCTTCTACAAGGAGCCAGTGCGCTTCAACCTCACCGTGGACGGCATCGCCCGCGACGGACGGCCCGCCCGCGGGATCAGCTGGATCGACGTCGTCAACGTCGACGACACGCGGTTGTTCCAGCAAACCGTGGGGCTGGGCAACGGCCCCGTCACGGTGCGCGTCCCGCCGGGCACGTACAGCCTGATGGGGATGATCTTCACGTACGACGAGCCGCACGTCTTCGCCACCGAAGTGGTGGTGGCGGGCGACCCCGAGATCGAGGTGAACCAGGACACGACCTTCGTCGCCGACGCCCGGACGGCGACCGAGATCATCGCCAAGACGGACAAGCCGACGGAGCCGCGCTTCTGGGTCATCGGCCCGTACCGGGCCGCGGAGACGTTCGGAAGCTTCGAGAGCCTGCTCCTCGCCAGTCCGCCGATCAGCCGGGCATTCGCCGCGCCGACCGAGGAGGTGACGAAGGGCGACTTCGGGTTCCGGGCCAAGCCCAACCTGCACGCCCCCGAGATCGAGCTGACCCTCGGGCACCCGAACCCGCTCGAGCTCGACGTGACGTACGCGACCGGCTCGCCACGGGTCGACGGCCGCGAGCGGTACGACCTCGTGTACGCCGGCTATGGGCGCGTCGAGGACTTCGCCGGGCTGGACGTCCGGGGCAAGGCCGTGCTCGTCACGCGGGGACCGCTGCCGCCGGTCGGCGACCCGATCACGTTCCAGGCCAAGGTGGACAATGCGACCGCGGCCGGGGCCGCACTCATCATCATCCACAACCACTCGCCGGGCCTGCTGCTGATCGGGGTGGCCAACGCCCAGATCCCGGTGTTCTCGCAATCGCAGGCCCAAGGGGAGCAGGTCCGCGCCCGGCTGGAGGGCGGCAAGCGGGTTCGCCTGACGGCCGAAGGGACGCCGCGGAGCCCGTACGTGTACGACGTCGTCTTCGCCGAGCGGGGGCGGATCCAGCCGACCCACGTCCGCCGGCTCGACCGCCACACGACGGCTCGGATCGACGCCGAGTACCGGGCCCAGGTCGACAGTTGGGTGGGCGGCGACGTGCGCCACGGCTACCCCACGTTCTCCAACTTCTCCTTCGACGGGGCGCGCAACTTCGCGATGCCGTTCGACCGCGACGAGTACGTCGGCACCGGCGACGGCACCCGTTGGTGGCACATCGCCTACGGGTCGATGGAGCCGTTCGAGTTCGTGTTCCAGTGGGAGCAGCAGGGCCTGCAGGACGTGCGGTACAACCGTCCGACGAAGCTGTCGGAGACGTGGTTCGGGCAGCCCCAGCACCCGAACGTGATCCGCAGCTACACCGGGACCGACATCGGCGACCCGGTCCTCCGCGAGGGCAACACGCTGCGGGCCTTCGTCCCGCCCACCGTCGATCCGTTCGGCCGGTGGGGGCCGTACCAATCGGTGACGGACAGCGCCCCGTTCCGGCTGTTCGAGAACGGGACGTTGATCGCCGAGAGCAACCTGGGGTTCTGGAACTTCTATGCGCTCTCGGACCAACCCGCGACGTACCGGGCGGAGCTCGAGGTGACGCGGACCGCGCCCTACTGGACGCTCTCCACGCACACCGAGACGGCCTGGACCTTCGCCTCTGCCCCATCCCCGTCCGGTGGGGCAGAGGTCGTGCCGCTGCTCGTCGTCGATTACGACGTCGGCAAGCTCGACCGGCAGAACCGGTCGCACCAGAGCAAGCAGCGCATCGAGCTGCGCGCCCACCGGCAGCCGGGCGCCGCCTCCGCGGCGGTGACCAGCTTCGCCCTCTGGGTCTCCTACGACGACGGGGCGTCGTGGCAGTCCGTGCGCACGGACCGGTCCAGCGGTGGGCGCTATCGCGCCGAGCTCAGGCACCCGCGGCATGCCGACCACGTGTCCCTGCGGGTCCGGGCCACCGACAGCGGCGGGAGCCGCATCGAGCAGACGATCATCCGGGCCTACGGCCTCGACTGACGACGACCATCCCGCTTTGGTCACCCAGAAGCGCCCGGATCGGCGGGTTCGGGTGACCAAAGCGGGGCCGTCGACCAGACTGAGCCGATGGCCGGCAGCGGTTGGCAGTTCTGGATCGATCGCGGCGGCACGTTCACCGACGTCGTCGCCCGGACTCCCGACGGCCGCCTGCTGACGCACAAGCTGCTGTCGGAGAACCCCACCCGCTACGCCGACGCCGCCGTCGCCGGCATCCGGACCTTGCTCGAGCCGGGCGGCGTCATCGAGCAGGTCCGCATGGGCACCACGGTGGCCACCAACGCCCTGCTCGAGCGGGCGGGGGAGCGGACCGCACTCGTCATCACCAAGGGGTTCGGCGACGCCTTGCGGATCGGCTACCAGAATCGGCCGCGGATCTTCGACCGCCGCATCGTGAAGCCCGAGGTCCTCCACGAGCGGGTCATCGAGGCCGATGAGCGGGTCGGCGCGGACGGCACCGTGCTCCGCCCGCTGGACGGTGAAGCGCTCGGGGCAGAGCTGCAGCGGGCCCGGGACGACGGGATCGACGCCGTGGCCGTCGTCTGTATGCACGGCCACCTCTTCCCGGCTCACGAGGAGGCGATCGGCAAGCTCGCCGAAGGGGCCGGCTTCGGCCAGGTGTCGCTGTCGAGCGAGGTCAGCCCGCTGATGAAGCTCGTCTCGCGCGGCGACACGACCGTGGCCGACGCGTACCTCTCGCCGGTGCTGCGGCGCTACGTCGACTCGGTCGCGGCCGAGCTCCCGGGCACCAGGGCGATGTTCATGCAGTCCAACGGCGGCCTCGCCGAGGCGGGGCGGTTCCGCGGCAAGGACGCCATCCTGTCCGGTCCCGCCGGCGGGATCGTCGGCATGGCGCGGATGTCGCAGCTCGCCGGCTTCGAGCGGGTGATCGGGTTCGACATGGGCGGCACGTCGACCGACGTGTCGCACTTCGCCGGGGAGTACGAGCGGGTGTTCAACACCACGGTCGCCGGAGTGCGGCTGCGGGCGCCGATGCTGGCGATCCACACCGTCGCCGCCGGCGGCGGGTCGGTCCTCCACTTCGACGGCAGCCGCTACCGCGTCGGGCCGGACTCCGCCGGGGCCCTCCCCGGCCCCGCCTGCTACCGCGCCGGCGGCCCGCTCACGGTCACCGACGCCAACGTGATGCTCGGCCGCATCCAACCGTCGCACTTCCCGCGCGTGTTCGGGCCGGACGGCGACCAGCCGATCGACGCGGACGTCGTGCGGCGCGAATTCGGCGAACTGGCGACGGAGGTGCGAACGCGCACCGGTGACGACCGCACGCCGGAGGAGGTCGCCGAGGGCTTCCTGCAGATCGCCGTGGCGAACATGGCCAACGCGGTGAAGCGCATCTCGGTCGAGAAGGGCCACGACGTGACGCGCTACGCGCTGACGACGTTCGGCGGTGCCGGCGGCCAGCACGCCTGCGCCGTCGCCGACTCCCTCGGCATCCGCACGGTGGTCGTCCCGCCGCTCGCCGGCGTGCTCTCCGCCCTCGGCATCGGCCTCGCCGACACGACCGTGATGCGGGAGCAGTCCGTCGAGCTGCCACTCGATGGGACCGCGATGACCCGGGTCGACGAGCTGGCCGCCGAGCTCACCGCCGTCACCCGGGCCGCGCTGGCCGCGGAGGGCGTGCCCGACGAGCGGGTTCGCCTCGCCGCCCGGGTGCACCTCCGCTACGACGGCACCGACACCGCGCTGGCCGTCGCGCTCGCCGATCCCGACGCCATGACGGCGGCGTTCGAAGCCCTGTATCGCCGGACCTATTCGTTCGTCCTCGATCGTCGGCTGATCGTCGAGGCGGTGTCGGTGGAGGCGACCGGGCTCACCGAGCAGCCCGACCTCGCCGGCGTGGGCGGCGCGGCCGAGGTTGGCGCCGAGCCCGCGACCGTCCGGCTGTGGTCGGCGGGGGAGTGGGACGACGCCCCGCTCTTCGAGCGGGAACGGATGCCGGAAGGAGCGACGGTCACCGGTCCGGCGATCATCACGGAGGCCAACGCCACGACAGTGGTCGACGACGGGCTGGCGGGCTGCAATGACGGGGACCGGGCACTTGGTGATCGAGCGGGTGCGCCCCCGTGCCGACGCCGGCGTCGGCACGGCGGCCGACCCGGTCATGCTGGAGATCTTCAACAACCTGTTCATGTCGGTGGCCGAGCAGATGGGGGCGGCGCTGGAGTCGACGGCCCAGTCGGTCAACATCCGGGAGCGGCTCGACTTCTCCTGCGCCCTCTTCGATCCTGACGGCAACCTCATCGCCAACGCGCCCCACATGCCTGTCCACCTGGGCTCGATGGGTACGAGCGTCAAGGAGGTGGTGCGCCGGCGGGGCGGGGAGATCCGTCCGGGCGACGTGTACGCGGTGAACGATCCGTACCACGGGGGTACCCACCTGCCCGACATCACGGTCGTCACGCCAGTGTTCGGTGAGGGCGCCGACGGGATCCTGTTCTTCGTCGCCTCGCGGGGCCATCACGCCGAGGTCGGCGGGATCACGCCCGGTTCGATGCCGGCCGGCAGCCGCGACGTGCACGAGGAGGGGGTGCTGTTCGACAACTGGCTGCTGGTCGCCGGCGGTCGGTTCCTCGAGGACGAGACGCGGCGCCTCCTGACCGAGGCGCCGTATCCGTCCCGGGCACCGGACACCAACCTCGGCGATCTGCGGGCGCAGGTCGCCGCCAACGCCAGAGGGGTCGAGGAGCTCGGCAAGCTGATCGAGCACTTCGGACTCGACGTCGTGTTGGCGTACATGGGCCACGTTCAGGACAACGCCGAGGAGTCCGTTCGGCGCGTGATCGACGCCCTCGATGACGGTGCCTTCGAGTACGAGACCGACTCCGGTGCCGTGATCGCGGTGCGGGTCACCGTCGACCGTGACGGGCGCGCGGCGACGATCGACTTCACCGGCACGTCACCACAACTCGCCACCAACTTCAACGCCCCTTCGTCGGTCGTCACGGCGGCGCTGCTGTACGTGTTCCGGACCCTGGTCGCGGCCGACATCCCGCTCAACGACGGGTGCCTGCGGCCGCTGCGGCTGGTCATCCCCGCGGGCTCGATGCTGGCGCCGGTGTACCCGGCGGCCGTTGTCGCCGGCAACGTCGAGACGTCGCAAGGGATCACGGGGGCGCTGTATGCCGCCCTCGGCGTTCAGGCGGAGGGCTCGGGCACGATGAACAACGTCACGTTCGGGAACGAACGGCACCAGTACTACGAGACCGTGGCGTCGGGCTCAGGGGCCGGGGACGGGTTCGCCGGTGCGTCGGCGGTGCAGACGCACATGACCAACGCCCGCCTGACCGATCCGGAGGTGCTGGAGTGGCGGTTCCCGGTGATCGTGGAGGCGTTCTCCGTGCGAACGGGCAGCGGTGGTGCGGGTCGGTGGGGCGGAGGTGACGGGGCCGTTCGGCGCATCCGCTTCCTCGAGCCGATGACGGTGAGCACGCTGGCCGGCCATCGCCGGATGCCTCCCTACGGGATGGCGGGGGGAGCGCCGGGGGCGCTGGGCGAGCACCACCTCGAGCGGGCCGACGGCACCATCGTCCCGATGGCCGGGGCGGACTCGGCCGAAGCTGGCGCCGGTGACGTGTTCGTGATTCGGACCCCAGGGGGCGGCGGGTACGGCCCGCCCACCCGAACTGTCGTTTGATATCGACCGGATCCGGTCGATCCCGTACGACAGAACGGGCAAGACTGCCGATCATGACTGACCGCCTCCGCTTCGGCATCTTCATGGCCCCCTTCCACCAGGCCGGGGAGAACCCGACCCTCGCCCTCGAGCGGGACCTGGAGCTGATCCAGCACCTCGACCGGCTCGGCTGGGACGAGGCGTGGATCGGCGAGCACCACTCGGCAGGCACCGAGTTGATCGCGTCACCCGAGATCTTCATCGGCGTCGCCGCCGAGCGGACCCGGCACATCCGGCTCGGCACCGGGGTGATCAGCGTCGCGTACCACAACCCGTACATGATCGCCGAGCGGGCCGTGCTGCTCGACCACCTCACCCGGGGACGGTTCATGCTGGGACTCGGTCCTGGCTCCCTGCCGACCGACGCGATCATGCTCGGTCTCGACCCGACCGAGACCCGCCCCCTGCTCGAGGAGGGCGTCGACGTGATCATGCGCCTGCTCACGTCGACCGAGCCGGTGTCGAGCCAGACCAAGGCGTGGACCATCACCGACGCCCGGCTGCACCTCCGGCCGTACTCCGACCCGCTGTTCCCCGTCGCCGTCCCGGCCGTGGCGTCGCCGTCCGGCCCCCGGCTCGCCGGGCGCTACGGGATCGGCCTCCTGTCGATCGGCGCCACCCAGGCCGTCGGGTTCGACGTGCTGGGCCTGCACTGGGACGTGATGGAGGAGCGGGCGGCGACGTTCGGCACGGTCGCCGACCGGTCGCAGTGGCGTCTCGTCGGGCTGATGCACATCGCCGAGACCAAGGAGCAGGCGCAGCGGGACGTCGAGTACGGCATCCGCCAGTGGTTCGACTACTTCCAGCACACCGCGGCGTTCCCGCAGATGGACGTGGGAAGCGCCGACGCGGCGAAGGAGATGGTCGAGTTCGTCAACGAGTCGGGACTCGGGTCGATCGGGACCGCCGACATGGCGTGCGAGCAGATCGAGCGGCTGCAGAAGCAGTCCGGCGGGTTCGGGTCCTACCTGTGCCTCGCCCACGAGTGGGCGAACCCGGAGGCGACCAAGCGCAGCTACGAGCTGATCGCCCAGCGGGTGTTCCCCGAGTTCCAGGACCACGCCGCGGCGACCAGGGACTCCAAGGAGCGGGCGCGGGCGAGCCGGGAGCCGCTGGCGGAGCGCAACATGAAGGCGGTGGAGGAGATGGTGGCCAAGCACGAGGCGGAGCTGGCGGCCAAGAGCGGCGGCGACGGCTGAACCCCTGTTCTGTCGTTCGGGATCGGCCGGATCGGGCCGATCCCGAACGACAGTTGGCAACGAACAACTGCCACGACGACGGTCGATGGCACAGATAGCGTGAGGACGTGGAGCGCAGGATCTACGGGCTCGAGAACGAGTACGGCGTGACCTGCACCCTCCGCGGGCAGCGCCGGCTGAGCCCGGACGAGGTCGCCCGCTACCTGTTCCGCCGGGTGGTCAGCTGGGGGCGCAGCTCCAACGTGTTCCTGCAGAACGGCGCCCGGCTGTACCTCGACGTCGGGTCGCACCCCGAGTACGCCACCCCTGAGTGCGACTCGCTGTACGAGCTCGTCGTCCACGACAAGGCGGGCGAGCGGATCCTCGAGAGCCTCGTCGAGTCGGCCGAGCAGCGCCTCGCCGAGGAGTCGATCCGCGGCACGATCTACCTGTTCAAGAACAACACCGACTCGGCCGGCAACAGCTACGGCTGCCACGAGAACTACCTCACCAGCCGCCACGACGACCTGGGGCACTACGCCGAGGTGCTGATCCCGTTCCTCGTCAGCCGCCAGATCTACGCCGGGGCGGGCAAGGTCCTCCACACCGCGAGGGGGGCGACGTACTCGATCGCCCAGCGCGCCGAGCACATCTGGGAAGGCGTCAGCTCGGCCACGACCCGCAGCCGCCCGATCATCAACACCCGCGACGAGCCCCACGCCGACGCCGAGCGCTTCCGTCGCCTGCACGTGATCGTCGGGGACTCCAACATGTCGGAGTACACGACGTTCGTGAAGGTCGGTGCCGCGGCCTGCATGCTGCGGATGCTCGAGGACCGCAGCGTTGTCCTGCGTGACATGACGCTGGAGAACCCGATCCGGGCGATCCGCGAGATCAGCCACGACCCGACGTGCCGCCGCAACGTCCGTCTCGGGAACGGTCGCGAGGTGAGCGCCCTCGACATCCAGCGGGAGTACCTCGACCGGGCGCTGCGCTACTCCGAGACCAAGGGATTCCCCCCGCTCGAGCAGCGGGCGCTCGAGATGTGGGAGCACTGCATCACGACGATCGAGAACGACCCGCTGAAACTCGACCGGGAGGTCGATTGGGTCATCAAGTTCAAGCTGCTCGAGGCGTACCGGGACCGCCATCGCCTGCCGTTCGGCCATCCCCGCGTGCAACTGCTCGACCTGCAGTACCACGACGTGTCCCGCGGCCGCAGCCCGTTCTACAAGATGCAGGACGCGGGCCTGGTCGAGCGCCTCTGCACGGACGCTGACATCGACACCGCGACGGACGTGCCGCCACAGACGACGCGTGCCCGGTTGCGCGGTGAGTTCGTCCGCCGGGCCAAGGAGCGCAAGCGGGACTACACCGTCGACTGGGTGCACCTCAAGCTCAACGATCAGGCGCAGCGCACCGTGCTGTGCAAGGACCCGTTCAAGAGCCGTGACGAGCGGGTCGAGAAGCTGATCGATTCACTGTGACCTCGAAGGAATCGATCGACCCGCTGCTCAACGGGGAACCGCCGACCGAGTCCGGCGACGATGCCCTCTCCGATCAGGACGAGGAGCCGGCTGCGGCCGAGCCCACCGAGGACGACGACGTCACCGCCGAGACCGAGACGCCGACTCGCCGCCACCGCGCCCTTCTCGACTGGGCGGTCGTCATCATCGTCGCCCTCCTCGTCGCCTTCCTCGTGCGGACGTTCGTGCTCGCCCACTTCGTCGTCGACGGGACGTCGATGTTCACCACGCTCCACGACGACGACCGGGTGTTCGTGAACAAGCTGTCCTATCGCCTCCACGATCCCAACCGCGGCGACGTCGTGGTCCTCCACCAGGACAGCGGGGCGTCGGAGCGCGACTTGATCAAGCGGGTGATCGCCCTCCCGGGCGAGACGATCGAGGTCCAGAACTGCCAGGTCATCATCGACGGCCAGGCGCTGGAGGAGCCGTACCTCGATCCCGAGGTGGTGACGCCGGGCAACTGCGGCGGCGACCTGGCCCCGGTACTGGTGCCCGACGACCACGTGTTCGTGATGGGCGACAACCGTGGCGGCTCGCAGGACAGCCGGGCGCTCGGCCCGATCGAGGAGGAGGAGCTGGTCGGCCGGGCCTTCGTCGTCTTCTGGCCGCAGAGCCACTGGCAGTGGCTCTGAGCTGAACCGCGTTCCTGCAGCTGGATCGGTTGCCAGAGCGACCGATCTGACTGCAGAAACGTAACGTCAGGGGGGACCGCCGAACTCGGCGATGAAGGCGTCGACCATCACGTCGACGTGGTCGCTGTAGACACCGTCGAGGCCCATGCGGAGGGCGGGGCGCAGGTGGTGCTCGAACTGCAGATCCCACCCGAAGGCGAAGCGGTCGAAGCGGTGGAACAGCGTCGTCAGTCCGCCCGTCCAGTCGGTGTGGTGCATGTTGACGGCGTCGATGCCCTCGGCGGCGAGCGTGGCGGCCCGTCGCTCCGGGCCCTCCTTGAGCCGGGCCAGGCGGGTCGAGTCGACGATGCGGACGTCGGGGTCGAGTCCCCGGAGCTCGATCGAGTCGGCCAGGTGCGGTTGGCACAGCCACAGGCGGGGGAGGAGCCCGGGCGCCGCCTCGCGCACCACGTCGATGACCACCGGTCCCACCTCGGGGTGCTGGACATCGAGTGACAGGTGGTAGTCGGTGCCACACCGTTCGAACAGGTCGGTCAGCGCCGGGATGTGCCCGGGCAGGTCGTCCCGCCGGTACGACGACAGCTGACGCCGGCGCCCGGCGCGTCCGGTGCGCACGACACCGTCGTGGTCGAGCACCGGGATGCCATCGGCGGTGAGCCAGACGTCGCTCTCCAGCCCGGTCGCGCCGAGGCGGAGGGCGAGCTCGAAGGCATCCAGCGTGTTCTCCGGGGCGTGGGCGCGGGCCCCGCGGTGGGCGAAGGCGATCGGCTGCGCGAGCAGGGACGGCAGCCGTTGTTGCACGGGCGCCATCATGGCGTGCGGGCCAATCTGCCGGCACCGTGGGCCACGAACACCAGGCATGTGCCCCACCCCGGCACGCTCGCCTGAACCGGCTGAGCGTCGAACCATAGACTGCGCGCGTGTTCAACCTCTCCGGTAGTGAGATCATCGTGATTCTCCTGCTGGCGCTGGTGATCCTCGGCCCGGAGAAGCTGCCGGAGGCGATGCGCAAGGCCGGCAAGGCGTACTCCGAGCTGCGCAAGATGGCGAACAGCTTCCAGTCCGAGGTGCGCAGCGCGCTCGACGAGCCGATGACCGAGCTGCGCGGCACGGCCGACGCGATCCGCGACGCGACCAGCTTCACCGGCGACGCCAAGAACGGCGGACGGGCCAAGCCGGCCGTGACGCCTCCGCCCGCCACCGCGGGCGCGGGACCAGATCCCCACTCCGAGCCCGACCTGGACTCCGATCTGGATCTCGACACGGAGCTCGAACCGGACCCGGTGGCGATCACCGACGTGCTCGAGGGTAGCGATGACGAGGACGATCATGCTCCGGACGAGGACGTCATCACCCGCACGCTCAGCGGCGACGTCGAGCCGCGCTCGCCGTCGGACGCCACCGGACCGGAGTCATGAGCCCGGTCCTTCGCCGCGGCCGCTCGCGGCCGCCGATGAAGTCTCCGGACGACGTCATGACGCTGACGGAGCACCTGGCCGAGCTGCGCGTCCGGCTGATCCGCTGCGCGCTCGCCGTCATCCTGTTCGCGATCCTCATCATCGCCTTCTACGACCCGGTGCTCGACTTCCTCCTCCGTCCCTACGAGAACCTCTGCGCGAGCAAGGGGGGCAACTACTGCGGGGCGATCACCAACGAGAACGGCGAGCCGCAGCTGTTCACGCTCGACCCCATCGAAGGGTTCTCGACCCGGCTGCGGATCGCCACGTACGGCGGGATCATCCTGTCGCTGCCGGTGATCATGTGGCAGATCTGGCGCTTCGTCGTGCCGGCGCTGGAGGCCAAGGAGAAGAAGTACGCGATCCCGTTCATCCTCTCCTCGGTCCTGCTGTTCCTGCTCGGGGGGACGATCGCCTACCTCACCCTCGAACCGGCACTGCAGTTCCTGATCGCGTGGAGCGGCGAGGACGTCGGGCAGGTCTACCAGGTGAGCAAGTACGTCCGGCTCGTCACGCTGATGGTCGCCGCGTTCGGGATCGGGCTCGAGTTCCCGGTGCTGCTCGTGTTCCTGCAATTTGTCGGCGTCCTCACCCCCCAGCAGCTCCTCGGGTTCTGGCGCTACTCCGTCGTGCTCATCGCCGCGGTCGCCGCCGTGATCACGCCGTCGGGCGATCCGATCTCGATGGCGGCCCTCGCCCTCCCGATGCTCGTGCTCTACTTCGTCGCCATCCTGATCGGCTGGGTCGCCCAACGCCGGCGGCTCAAGCGCGAGGCGGCCGTGGAGCTCAGCTGAACCCTGAGAGACTGGAGCCCGTGCGCGCCGACCGGGCTGAAATCGTCGACGCGTACCCATTCGCGCTCGACCGCTTCCAGGTCGAGGCGATCGACGCCCTCGACACCGGGCACCACGTCGTCGTCGCCGCCCCGACGGGGAGCGGCAAGACGGTCGTCGCCGAATACGGGATCGAGACCACCCGCCGCGACGGCCGCCGAGCCTTCTACACCGCGCCGCTGAAGGCGCTCTCGAACCAGAAATTCCGCGACCTGCTGCAGCGCTACGGTCCCGGCCAGGTCGGGCTGCTCACGGGGGACAACGCGATCGACGGCGACGCCCCGGTGGTCGTGATGACGACCGAGGTGCTGCGCAACATGATCTACGCCCGCTCGTCGGCGCTCGAGCGGCTGGGCCTCGTCGTGCTCGACGAGGTGCACTACCTGCAGGATGCCTACCGCGGCCCGGTGTGGGAGGAGGTCATCGTCCACCTTCCGGCGCACGTCCGGCTGGTGTGTCTGTCGGCGACGGTCAGCAACTCCGGCGAACTGGCGGCGTGGATCCAGACGGTCCGGGGCCCGACCACCCCGGTCGTCGAGTTGCGCCGCCCCGTTCGCCTCCACGACCGCTACCTCGTCGGCGACCGCACCAACGACCGCCTCCACCTGCTCGAGACGTTCGACGGCACCCGGCCCAACCCGGAGGCGGCCCGTCTCGACGCGTCGGCGGTGCGCCGGGGACGGTTCGCCCGCCACGAACGGCCGGTGCGCGGCAGCGGCCGGCGGGTGCTGTACACGCCGGGGCGGGTCGAGATCGTCGAGCTCCTCGACCAGCGCGGCCTGCTCCCAGCCATCGTGTTCATCTTCAGTCGCAACCAATGCGACGAAGCGGCGCGGACGACCGTGGCGGCGGGGCTGCGGCTGACGAGTGGTACCGAGCGCGACCGCATCCGCGAGATCGTCGGCGCTCGTCTGGAGGGCCTCGCCGACGACGACCTCGTCGTGCTCGGGTACGGCCAGTTCCTCGCCCAGCTCGAGGCGGGGATCGCCGCTCATCACGCCGGCATGGTGCCGGCGTTCAAGGAGGCCGTGGAGGCGTGCTTCATCGAAGGGCTGATCAAGGTCGTCTTCGCCACCGAGACCCTCGCCGTCGGCGTGAACATGCCGGCCAAGACGGTCGTCATCGAGAAGCTCACCAAGTTCACCGGCGACCGCCACGAGGCCCTGACCGCGGGGGAGTACACCCAGCTGACCGGCCGGGCCGGGCGGCGAGGGATCGACGACGAGGGCCACGCCGTGGTGCTGTGGAGCCCGTTCGTACCCTTCGAGCAGGTGGCGGCGCTCGCCGCCAGCCGCACGTTCCACCTGCGCTCGGCGTTCCGCCCGACGTACAACATGGCCGCCAACCTCGTGGGCACGTACAACGTCGAGGAGGCCCACCACCTGCTCAACCTCTCCTACGCCCAGTACCAGGCGGATCGTGACGTTGTCCGGCTGGAGGCGCGTCTCGAGCGGGTGCGGGGGAACCTGGCCGACGCCCGGCGCCAGGCCGAGAGTCCGTACGGCGACGTCTGGGAGTACCGCCGGGCCGTCGAGGCGATGCGGGCCCGCCGGCGGGGTCGCAACGACCTCGTCGAGGTCGGCATCGCCCGGCTGCGGCCGGGCGAAGTGGTGCACGCCGCCAAGGGCCGGTACCGGGGACCGGTCGCCGTCGTCGCCAGCGCCCACCGCAAGGGCGGTCTGCGCCTCACGACGGTGACCCAGCGGGCCGACCTGCTGCTGCTGACCGCCGACGACTTCGACGATGTTCCCCGCCCCGTCGGGACGATCCGGCTGCCGGTGGCGTTCAGTCCCAACCGGGTCGAGTACCGCCGCGAGGTCGCCCGTTCGCTCGGCCGGGCGAAGCTCGAGCCGAGGTCGTCGCGGCCTGGCCGGCACGACCCGTCGCGACCGCATCCGGTGGAGTCCGACCCGGACCTGCGGACGCGGATGCGGGCCGCCGGCCAGGCCGAGCGGCTCGAGCGCGAGCTCGTCGAGTTGACCGGTCGCGTCGACGGGCACAACCGCTCGCTCGCCCGCGACTTCGACCGGGTGATCGACGTGCTGTCTCGGCGCGGCTACGTCGAGGTCCATCCCGCCGGTGGCGGGAACGGCGATGACGGGACCCACTGGCGGCTCACGCCGGCCGGGCGGGTGCTCGCTCGTTTGTTCCACGAGTCCGACCTGCTCGTCGCCGAGTGCCTGCACCACGGACAGCTCGACGGGCTCGACGCGGCGAGCCTGGCCGGGCTCGTGTCGACGTTCGTGTACGAGCACCGCAGTCCTGATCCGGCCCCGCCGCCGTGGTTCCCGTCGGCGGAGGTGCGCAAGCGGTGGCGGCAGATCCAGGCGACCAGCGACGACCTCGCCGCCGACGAGCGGGCGACGGGGCTGACCGAGCACCGGCCGCCGGACGCGGGGTTCGCCGCTGCGGCGTACGCGTGGGTGGCGGGGGAGGGCCTCGCCGAGGTCGTCGCCGGCGAGGAGCTGGCGGGCGGCGACTTCGTGCGCACGATGAAGCAGCTCGTCGACCTGGCGCGACAGCTGGCGATGGTCGCGCCCGACCCCGACACCCGGGCGCGCGCCCGCGAGGTCGGCGAGCTGGCGTTCCGCGGCGTCGTCGCCGACGTGGTCGTCGGCGCCGGTGATGTAGCCGCCGAGGAGGACCAGGCATGACGATTACTGCGTTCCCCGGCCACACCGCATACTGCCTGCGCAGTCGCTGGCCGCTCGCTCGCTGGCGCTCGCTCGCTCGCAGCTGCGGAACAGGTCGACCATGACCATTCGGCGAGGGCAGGCGTGGGGCGAGAACGTCGCCGTCCCGCCGCACCTGCTGTCCATCGCGTCCGACGGCGACCTCGCCCGCGCCGTTCTGCGCGGCGAGCCGCGCCCGGTCCGGCTCGTCGGCGGCGACCTGTTCCACACGCTCGGCGGCGCGTCCGCCGGGCCGGGGCTGCAGCGCCTGCCGATCGACGTGCTCCGGGTCATGGCGGACGGGCGCCAGTTCGTCGCCGTCGCCCACGTCGTCGCCCGGCGGGGCGGGCTGTTCGGATGGTGGCGCGGTCCGATCCTGGCGGCGATGAACGCCGACCGCATCAACTCGTGGAACGTCGCCCCTCGCGCCCACCCGAACGACGGCCGGGCCGAGATCGTCGAGGTCGGCGACGACTTCGGTCTGCGGGCGCGCTGGCAAGCGCGCCGCCGCCTGCCCACCGGCACCTACCTGCCGCATCCGGCGATCGCCACGAGCCGGATCAAGGTCCAGGCGTGGGCCTTCGATCCGCCCCGCCGGCTGTGGCTCGACGGTATCGAGCTCGGCACCGTACGCTCGCTCGGCGTCACCGTCGAGGCCGACGGGGCGATCATCCACATCTAGATCTGCGATCTGGGAGGAGCGAGCCGTTGGACGCATGGATCCTCGACGAGTCGCCGGGCACGTACCGGTGGGGCCAGATCGACTTGCCCGACCTCGGCCCCGACGACGTCCGGATCCGGGTGGTCACGAGCGCCCTCAATCACATGGACCTCTGGGTGACCCGTGGGCTCCCCAAGCCGCCGCTTCCCCACGTCCCGGGCTGCGACGTCGCCGGCGTGGTCGACGCCGTCGGTGAGGCCGTCACCGACATCGCGGCCGGTGACGAAGTGGTCGTCAACCCCGGCGTGTCGCCGGTCGAGGACATCATCGCGCTGGGCAACGACAGCCCGATGGGTCCCGGCTTCGCCATCTACGGCGAGCACACGTGGGGCGGCCATGCCACCTACGCAGTGGCGCCGGCGCGCAACGTCGTGCCCCGCCCGACCGACCGATCGTGGAAGGAGTGCGCGGCGTACCCGCTCACGTCGTTGACGGCGTACCGCATGCTGCGCCGGGCGCGGCTCCGCGCCGGGCAGACCGTGCTCGTCGTCGGGATCGGGTCGGGCGTGTCGTGCGCCGCCCTCGCCATCGCCCGCCATCTCGGTGCCGAGGTCGTGGCGACCAGCCGCAGCGAGTCCAAGCGGGCCGAGGCGCTGGCGATGGGGGCCGTGGTGGCGATCGACTCGGCTGACGACCGCTGGCCGGTGGAAGCCGATGTGGTCATCGAGAGCGTGGGCCAGGCGACCTGGGAGAAGTCGGTCCGCGCCCTCAAGGCGGGTGGCCGCCTCGTCGTCTGTGGCGGCACCTCGGGCGCCAAGGTCGAGCTCAACCTGCCCCGACTGTTCTTCAAGCAATTCGAGGTCATCGGGTCGTCGATGGGCAGCTACGAGGAGTTCGCCGAGCTCACCACGCTGGTGGCGCAGGGCCTCCCGGTGCAGATCGACCGCGTGTTCGACCTGACCAACTATCCCGAGGCTCTGGCCCGACTGGAGGCCGGTGAGCAGCTCGGCAAGATCGTGCTGGCGCACTAACGGCCCAGGTCACCGGGCATCCCCCGAGCGCGGTCGCGCCGCGTCTTAGGATCGCCCGCCGATGCGCGAGTGGGTCAGGGGGTGATCCCAACGATGACGCCGTACGTCCCCGAGACGTTCACCGCGGCCGAGGCGGACGTGCTGCGCCGATACTTCACCAACCTCGACGGCCCGGTGTTCGCCCTGGTCAACCTGCCCGAGGTCGTCAAGGGAGCCCTGTTCGCCCGCTACAGCCGCAGCCCGAAGAGCCTGCGCCGGTTGTTCATCGACGAGTTCGTCGGCGAGCTCGACATCTCCGGCGACCACACGATCGACGCCACCGTCGGCCTGCGACGGGCGGAGGACCTCTACGAGAAGGTGTTCGTCGAGTACGGCGACGACTCCGTCGCCCAGCTCGGCGGGGTCCACGTGGCGTGCGAACAGGCCTCCAACATCCTGACCAAGGTGCTCGAGTGGGGCCGGCTGATGAGCTACCTCGAGCAGAGCACGCGCTACATCGCCTACGACAACCGGGTCAGCGGCCGCTACCGCTTCTACCGCGACCCGGCGATCCTGAACAGCCGCTTCGGCACGCGATACGTCGGCGACATGGACCGCCTCTTCGACGCTTACGGCCACGTGCTCGGGGCGGTCACCGAGCATGTGCGGGCGACGGTTCCGCGCGACCCTGGGGACAGCGAGTTCGTGTACCGGCAGGCGACGCGGGCCAAGGCGCTCGACGCGTCCCGGGGGATCCTGCCCGCGGCCGCCCTGGCGAACGTCGGGATCTACGGCAGCGGGCAATCCTTCGAGGCGCTCCTCCTGCGCCTACGGGCGCACCCGTTGCCCGAAGCCCGCGAGTGCGGTGAGCTGATGCTGCACGAGTTGCGCAAAGTGATCCCGAGCTTCCTGCGTCGCGTCGACCTCCCCGAGCGGGGCGTGCGATGGTCGGCGTACCTGGCGACGACCCGGCAGCGGACGGCCGAGCTCGTCGACTCGTTGTTCGCCGGCGAGACGCCGGAGGCCTCGCCGACGGTCACGCTCGTCGACTTCGACCCGGACGCGGAGGACAAGCTGCTCGCCGCGATCTGCTACCCGCACTCACACCTCTCCGAGCAGCAGCTGCTCGACCGGGTCGCCCGGCTCGGCGCCGCCGAGCGGCTGGCTTTGGTGCGGGCGTACGTCGGGGAGCGCGAGAACCGCCGCCACAAGCCGGGCCGGGCGTTCGAGCGGATCGACTACCGCTTCGACGTGCTGGCCGACTACGGCGCCTTCCGTGACCTCCAGCGCCACCGGCTGCTGACGATTGAGTGGCAGCCGTTGAGCCCGCGCCACGGGTACGTGCGGCCGGAGCTGGTCGACGACGCCGGTGCGCAGCAGACCTTCGACGAGGCGATGCACCGCTCGGCGCAGCTCTACGACGACCTGGCCGCCGAGTTCCGCGAGGAGGCCGCCTATGCCGTGTCGATGGCGTACCGGTTGCGCTTCGCCATGCAGTTCAACGCGCGGGAGGCGATCCACCTCCTCGAGCTGCGTTCGGGGGCCCAAGGTCACCCGGCGTACCGGCGCGTCGTTCTCGACATGCACCGGTTGATCGCGGAGCAGGCCGGGCACCGCGTCGTCGCCGAAGCGATGACCCACCTGACGACGGACGCCCCGGAGCTGGCCCGGCTCGCGTCCGAGCGACGGGCCGAAGCGCGCCGTGGTGGCTGAGCCGACCGGCGACCGATTTTGCCGACGCGTGTGACGGTTGTCACGATGACCGGGCCGGGCCAGGGGGAACCGTCCCCCTAGGCTCCGGCCGCGTATTGGCGAGGTCGTGCCCCGAAGGCGACCGATTCGGCGAGAAAGCACGAGATGGCTGACGACGACGACGAGATCATGAGCGACGACGCCGAGCTGGAGTCCGAGGAGGAAGAGGAGCCCGACGCCGACGCGCTCGAGGAGGGTCCGGACGCGGAGGACCTCGAGGAGGAGGACATCCTCGAGGAGATCGACGAGGACGACGAAACCGTCGAGGAGGACGAAGACGAAGCCGAGGAGGAAGAGGACGAAGCCGCCGCGACTCGGGCGAAGCGGAGCGCCGGGGAGGAAGAGGAGGACGAGGACGACGAGTTGCTCTCGCCCGACGACGTCGAGGCCGACCTCGACCGGATCCTCAAGGACCGGCTCGTCACCGCCGACGAGGACGATGACGAGGACGAGGAGGCGGACGAGCCCGAGGACCGCGCCGACGCCTCCGACCGACTCCAACCGAAGCGAGCCGACGAGCAGCTGTGCCCGCAGTGCTTCCTGCTCGTCCGGGCGTCGGCGCCGACGTGCCCTGTCGGCGACGACGCGTGTCCGATCTTCTCATGAGTACGCACACCGCTCCGGCCGCTGACGCCCGGCGGGCCGAGGTCGAGCGGTGGCTCCACGCGATCGTGTCGGCCGGGTTCGCCGTGCCGGCGGCTGCCACCGCAGGCGTGCGACGATGCCTCGGTGCCCGCCTCGCCCCCGTGACGGAACGGGTGGCGGAGCCGGTGCGGGTCATCCGTTCCATCGTCGAGCTGGTGGCCGGGGCGACGCCCGTTCGAGGAACCGAGGCGGCGCGCGACCGGGAGGCAGGCACGGACACCGCCGCCGAGGAGCCTGCCGTCGGTGCCGAGGAGGCCGCGGTATCCCACCTCCCCATCGACGAGTACGAGAGCCTGGCGGCGAGCCAGGTCGTCGCCCGGCTGACCAACCTGACGGCCGAGGAGCTGCACGCGGTGCGGCGCTTCGAGGTCAGCCACCGGGGCAGGCGGACGGTGATCGGCCGGATCGATCAGCTCCTCGCGGCCCACGACGCCCAAGACGCCGGATGATCGACCCCGTCGTGCGCCGAGCACGCGGGGACGATGCCGACGCGCTGGCGGCGATGGAGGCCGAAGCCCGGGCCGCGCTGGTCGACGCCCGAGGCGGCGTTCGTTGGCTGGAGGAGCACTCGCCGGTCGGGTCGGAGTGGGCGATGGTGATCGAGACGGGGACGGTGTTCGTCGCCGTGTTGTCGGACCCCACCGCCGGCGCCGACAGTGTCGAGGTACTCGTCGGCTACCTGGTCCTGGTCGTCGACGGCAGCGTGGCCCGCATCGACCAGGTCTTCGTCACGCCGGGCGCCAGGGAGCTCGGGTTCGGCGACACCCTCGTCGAGGTCGCCACCGACGCCGCCCGGGCCGCCGAGGCCACGGTGATCGAAGGCGAGGCGCTACCGGGCGATCGGGAGACCAAGAACCTCTACGAGCGGGCCGGCATCACCGCCCGCCTGATCACCGTTTCACGCCGGCTGGACTGACCTCTCCCGATTCTGAGCCGGCGGAGGATCACCCAGTGATCCGAACCCGCCGAAGAATCGCGAGCGCGACGCTTGCCGCTGCTAGCGACCCTTCCACTGGGGGGCGCGCTTCTCGATGAACGCGGTCAACCCCTCGGCGAGGTCCTCCGATCGCATGACGACGCCCATCGCCTTGTCGGTCATCTGCTTGAGCGTCTCGTCGTCCTCCGAGGCCGCCGCCCGCACGACGGCGCGACTCTCCCAGACGGCGAGCGGAGCGCCGCCGGCGATCTGTTCGGCGAGCCGCAGTGCCTCGGCGTCGGCCTCGCCCGGATCGACGAGGCGGGACACCATGCCGAGGGCGTACGCCCGCGGGGCCGGGATCGGTTCGCCGGTGAGGATTGCCTCCATCGCCGTCGCCTGACCGACGGCCCGGGGCAGCCGGAACAGTCCGCCGGCGCCGGCGACGAGGTTGCGCTTGACCTCGGCGAGGCCGAACGCCGAACGGGTGGTGGCGACGACGAGGTCGGCGGCGAGCACGATCTCGCAGCCGCCGGCTGTCGCCAGCCCGTCGACAGCGACGATGACCGGCTTGCGCCGCTCCCGGTAGACGAAGCCGGCGAAGCCGCCGCGTGTGGTCCACAGCGTGCCGCCCCGTCCCGCGTTGATCTCCTTGAGATCGGCGCCGGCGGAGAACACCGGGTTCTGCTGGCCCTCGGTGTTGGCGCGCAGGATGCCCACCCACGCGTCGCCATCGTCCTCGAGCCGGTCGATGGCCGCCTCGAGTCCGTTCGCGACCTCCCCGTTGACGGCGTTGCGGGCCTCCGGACGGTTGAGCGTGATGAGCGCCACCCGACCATCCAGCTCGTAGGTCACGACGTCGGACATGCTCGTTGCTCGCCTCGCTCGCTCAGGCGCCCGACTCGTCCGACGCGGCGCGCTCGACAGTGGGCTGGTCGGTAGCCGCAGGCTCCTCGGCGGGAGGAGCGGGCGTTTCGGATGCGGTGGGTTCCTCGCTGATGGGTTCCTCGGCGGGAGGGGCGGCGGCTGCAGAGCCAACCGGCTTCTCAACAACCGGCGCCTCGACAGCCGCAGGCTCCTCGACAACCGCCGACTCCTCGGCGGGCAAAGCCGCAGCCGGCTCCTCGACAACCGCCGACTCCTCGACAACCGCCGACTCCTCGATGGGCCCGGACGCAGCCGGCTCCTCGACAACCGCCGACTCCTCAACGGGCACAGTCGCGGTCGGCTCCTCGACAACCGCCGACTCCTCAACGGGCACAGTCGCGGTCGGCTCCTCGACACCCGCCGACTCCTCGATGGGCGCGGACGCAGCCGGTTCCTCGACCGCCGACTCCTCGATGGGCACAGTCGCGGTCGGCTCCTCGGCAGCCGCGGGCTCCTCCGTGGTCGCGGACGCGGTCTGCTCTTCGGCGGGAAAGGCGGCGGCTTCGGAGCCGACCGGCTCCTCGACAGGCGCGGGCTCCTCCGTGGACGCGGGCTCCTCCGTGGGCGCGGGCTCCTCCGTGGGCGCGGGCTCCTCCGTGGGCGCGGGCTCCTCCGTGGACGTGGGCTCCTCCGTGGACGCGGGCTCCTCCGTGGACGCGGGCTCCTCGACAGACCGCGGGCTCCTCCGTGGTCGTGGACGCGGTCGGCTCCTCGGCGGGAGAGCCGGCGACTTCGGAGCCGACCGGCTCCTCGACAGCCGCCGGCTCCTCGACAGCCGCCGGCTCCTCGGTGGGCGCCGGCCCGGTTGGCTCCTCGACAGCCGCCGGCTCCGCCGTGGGAGCGGACGCGGTCGGCTCGCCCGCGGCCACAGGCGCTTCGGTGGTCGCGGCGTCAGGTTGGGCGGCAGCAGCCGGCTCCTCCGTCGCGGCCCGCTCGCGCCGCCGCTTCGCCTCCGGCGGAGGCGGCGGCGGTCGCTTGGCCGGCTCTCGGCGGCGGGAGGTCGGGCGCAGCGGCTTGGGGACGGCGGCGCCGGCGGGCACCTCGATCCCGTACAGCACCGCGACTTGAGGCAGGAGCGGACCGAGCCGGCGAACGGTCGCCAGCAGCTCGTCAGACCGCTGCTCCGCCGGGGCCGTCGGCGCGACGAGCGTCCGCACCGGCGAGAACGCCGCCGCCTCGAGCACTGCGCTCCACCGGTCCGGCCCATCGGTCGGCTGGAGCGCGGCGGTGGTCGCCTCGGCGAGCCGGGTCGCCAGCGCGCCGGGGAACGGCACGCCCGCCTTCGGTGGAACCGACGACAGCCGTAGCGCCCGCACGACCCGGCCGACATCGAGCGCGGCCTCGACATCGGCGAGCCAGACCGACAGCTCCTCCTCCTGCTTGCTCGCCAGCGCCGCCTTCAGCTCGGCGGCGAGGGCGCGGGTCGACTCGTCACGGGCCACGAGCGGGTCGTCGGCCGAAGCGACGACGCTGCGCAGGTCGCGCAGATCGAGGTGCTCGAGCTGGCGCCGCGCCGCGTCGGCCCGATCGAGCCAGTCCGCCACGCGGCAGTCGGGGAATCAGCTCCTCGGCCATCCTCAACACACCGGCCTCCGGCATCAGGGGCTTGCCCTCCGCCTTCAGCCGGGCGTTGTCCTCGCGCAGTCGCTGCCGCACGGCGGCGATCCCCTGCAGGGCGAGCTCGGCGATCGGGCGCTGCTCCTCCGGGAGCGCACCGAGCACGTCGGTGCGGTGCTGCCGGCCGGGCCGGAGACGCTTGGGCTTCGGACGTTGTGGGAGCTCGGGCGGGGGAGTGAAGTGCGGGCGGTGCCGGCGGGGCTGGCCGTCGTCACGCGGCGCCCGGCGCTCACCGTCCGGGCGCTCACGACGTCCCCGGTCACCGCCGTCGCGGGGCTCTCGTCCGCTGCCCTCACGCGGCCGGTCGCCCCGGTGCGACCGCCGGTCACGTCCACCGTCGCCGCGCTCGGAACGGCCGTCGTCGCCTTCGGGACGGTCGCGCCGCGGTCGCCGCGGGCCACGGCCCTCGGTGCGCCCGCCGGGCGCGCGCTGCTGAATCACCGGGTCGAACGAGTCCTCGGCGGGCAACAGTTCGAGTAGATCGTTCCGGGCCGGCTTCTCCTTCGGCGGGACCACCGACAGGACCCGGATGCCGTCGACGTCGTGCTCGGTCTCGACCCGGAGCTGATCGCCGACCGAGACACCGCCGGGCAGGATCGAGCCGTCGAGAACGCCCCGCGGCTCGCGTGCCCCGGCCGCCCGCCAGGTCCACGAGCCGTCCGGGCTCGAGCTGGTGAGCTCGATCTCGATCCGCGTCGGCATGGGTCGCCACGGTACACACTGGCTCCGACACACCTCCAACGGTCTCGACACGCGAAGCGACCGCACCTCACCCGGTCCACGCCCAGCCGGTTACCGTCGAGCCATGGCGATCTACGCCCTCGGCGACCAGGTGCCCGAGATCGACCCGAGCGCGTACGTCCACCCCGACGCCGTGGTGATCGGTTCGGTGCGCATCGGTCCGGAGAGCTCGGTGTGGCCCAACGCCGTCCTGCGCGGTGACGACGGCGAGATCCGGATCGGCGCTCGTTCGAGCGTGCAGGACTGCAGCGTGCTGCACTGCACCCCCGAGCATCCGACCGTCGTCGGCGACGAGTGCGTGATCGGGCACATCGTCCACCTCGAGGGATGCACGGTCCAGGACCGGGCGATGGTGGCCAACGGCGCCATCGTGCTGCACCGCTCGGTCGTCGGAACCGGTGCCGTCGTCGCCGCCAACGCCGTCGTCCTGTACGACGTCGACATCCCGCCGGGCGCGCTCGCCGCCGGCGTGCCCGCCGAGGTGAAGCCGGGCCGCGCCCGCATGGAGGACATCGTCCACAGCGTCGAGACGTACGTCGCCCGGGCCGCCCGCTACCGGGACGAGCTGCGCCGCCTGGACTGACCATGGTCACGTCGCTCGCCATCGTGCTCACCGTGCCGGCCAACGAGGCCGAGCTGGCGAGCGACGCGCTGTGGGCGCTCGGCGTGGCGGCCGTGGAGGAGCGCGAGGCCGAGCCCGGCGCTGCCGACACCGAGGATCACTTCGTCGAGCTGTGGACGTCGCTCGGCAGCGACGTCGACGCGATCACCCGTGCGGCCGACGGGTTCCCGTCCCGCTGGCGCTGGCGGGCCGTCGAGATCGACGAGTCCGTGACCGAGAGCTGGCGGGCCCACGCCGTGCCGTCCTGGGTCGACCGGACCTGCGTGGTCGTGCCGGCGTGGCTCGACGTGGCCACCGCTCCGACGGTGCTCCGCGTCGACATCGACCCGGGCGCGGCGTTCGGCCTCGGGGACCACCCAACGACGATCCTGACGCTGCGGCTGCTCCGCAAGGTGTGGTGGCCGGGCGCCACCGTCCTCGACGTCGGATGCGGCAGTGGGGTGCTGTCGGTCGTCGCCGCCCGGTTGGGCGCGCCCTACGTCGAGGCGATCGACATCTCGGTCGCCGCGCTCGAGGCGACGGAGGACAACGCCCGCCGCAACGGAGTCGATCGAGTCGTCACCGTCAGCGCCCAGCCGTTGGCGTCAGTCGAGGAGACTTTCGACGTCGTGCTGGCCAACCTCATCGCCCCGGTGCTCGTCGATCTGGCCCCTGACCTCCGACGAGTCGTGTCACCGTCGGGGGAGTTGATCGTGAGCGGAGTCCTGGCCGGCGCCCACGATCACGTCCTGGACGCGCTGGCGCCGATGCAGCTCGTCGAGAAGGTGACGCGGGAAGGCTGGGCGGCGCTGCTCCTGCGCCACTAACCGACTCGGGCCCGCACTCCGATCGGCGCGATCAACCGGAAGCCGGCGGCGTGGCGCTCGTCTTCGCTCTCCCCGCCCCAGAAGCCGTACTCGTGGTGCCCGCGGGCGAACGACCGGCACTGCTCACGGACCTCGCACGCCGAGCACACGTGCCGCGCCATTGCCTCACGGCGCTCGCGAGCTTGCGGGCGTTCGGCGGACGACGGGAAGAACAGGTGAGTGAGTCCTTTGCACGCAGCGTCGCGCATCCAATCCTCGTCGGTCTGCTCGAATCCGACGTACTCGACAGCCGCCATCCACGACCCCCTGAATGACCTGGACAACCTGAACCCGACGTCAGAATACTGGGAAGTAACCACATGGTCAATTCTCTGCCGGGCGGGGAGTGACCGACTTCACGTCGGGGCGACGGTGGCCTCCCCGGGCGCTCTGGCGGCGGCGGCGATGCCGGCGGCGAAGCGTTCGACGTCGTCTTCAGCAGTGTCCCACGCCGTCATCCAGCGGAACTGGTTGCGACCGGGGTCCCACGGCCAGAAGAACGACCATTCCTGGAGGGCGCTGCCGAGGGCGGGATCGAGGACTGGGAACAGGCTGTTGACCTGGGGCAGAGCGCCCAGCTCGACTCCGGCGAGGCCGGCGGTGGCAGCGTGCAGCCGGCCCGCCATCGCGTTCGAGTGCTCGGCGAGCTGGATCCACAGCCCGTCCGCGAGCAGGGCGAGGAACTGGGCGGCGACGAAGCGCATCTTCGACGCCAGCTGGGTGACCTGCTTGCGGAGGTAGGGGGCGCGCCGCGCTCGGGCGGGATCGAGGAAGACGACGGCCTCCCCGCCGAGCAGGCCGTTCTTCGTCCCCCCGAAGGTCAGCACGTCGACGCCGGCGTCGACGGTGAACGAGCGCAGCGCCGACTCGCTGCCGCCGAGGGCGGCGGTGGCGTTGGCGATGCGGGCACCGTCGACGTGAACGGTCATGCCGAGGCGGTGGGCGGTGTCGCAGATCGCCGCGACCTCGGCGGCGGTGTAGACGGTGCCCAACTCGGTGCTCTGGGTGATCGACACGACTGCGGGCTGCGCATGGTGCTCCGGCCCGAGCAGGCGGTCGGCGATGTCCTCGATCTGCGCCGGCTGCAGCTTCCCGTCGGGCGCCGGGAGGTCGATCAGCTTGGCCCCGAGGATCCGCTCCGAGGCGCCGGCCTCGTCGGTGGCGATGTGAGCGCCGTCGACACACACGACGGCGTCGACGGGTCCGAGCAGCGTGGACAGGGCGAGCACGTTGGCGCCGGTCCCGTTGAAGGTGAGCAGTGTCGCCACGTCGCCGAACAGGTCGCGAAAGGCCGCCTCGCACTCGCGGGTCCAGCGGTCGTCGCCATAGGCGAGGGCGTGGCCGTGGTTGGCCCGGGCGACCGCCTCGAGCACGGCGGGGTGGGCCCCGGCGGCGTTGTCACTGGCGAACGAGCGCTCAGGGGGAGGGGGGAGGTGCACGGCACCAGTATGGATTCGTCGATCGGCCAGAAGCGGAACGGGCCGTCCGCACGGCCGGACTCGCCGGAACGTCCGGTTCTCGTGCTCGACGCCTTCAACTACTGTCCGCCCCGGTGTCGGACATGCAGGCGATGGAGGTCCAGGACCGTGTCCGCCGGGCGGGGAACCAGCTCACGGCGGCCGAGCGGCGCGTCGCCCAGGTCGTCCTCGAGCGACCGCAACTGGTCGGGTTCGGGACCGTCGCCGACCTGGCGGCGGCCGCGAGCGCGGGAGCGGCGACGGTCGTCCGCCTGGCCGCCAAGCTCGGGTTCGACGGCTTCAGCTCGCTCCAGGCGTCAGTGCAGCACGATCTGTCCCGGCAGCTGCGCCCGGCGGCCGAGCGCATCCGTGAGCTCGGCGGAGAACACCCCGTCGAGCGCCATCGGGTGGCTGAGCTCTCCAACGTCCAGGCGACCCTGGACGCCGTCGAGTCCGCCAGCCTCGAAGCGGTCGTCATCCTGCTGGCCGACACGGACCGCGACGTGCTCGTCCTCGCCGGCGACGCCGAGTGGGGAGTGGCCGTCCAGTTCGCCACCGATCTCGGGGCGCTCCGCCCAGGCGTGACGACGGTCGGCGGCAGCGACATCGGCGTACGCCGGGCACTGGCGCTGAGCACACCCCGCTCGACGCTCATCGCCGTCGACCTCCGGCGGTATGAGCGGTGGGTGCTCGAGGCCGTCGAGCAGTCCCGGGAGGCCGGGCACACGATCGTCGCCCTCTCCGATGGCGTACTGTCACCGCTCGCCATGCGCGCCGACCACTCCTTCGTCATCGCCGCCGCGTCGGTGTCACCGTTCGACAGTCACGTCGGGACGCTGGCGCTGTTCGACCTCCTCGTCGCCGCCGCGGCCGAGCGGCTGAAGTCGACGGCGGCCGAGCGCCTCGAACGCGTCGAGGCAGCGTGGTCGGCGGGCGCGTCCCTGATCGATCGATGAGATGAGCACACCGACGGGACCCGAAGCCTGGCCCGGCGACCGCGCCGCCCGGTGGGTGGCGGTGGCCGATCAGCTGGAGGGGCAGCTGGCTCCGGTGACGGACCTCCTGTTCGCCGCGGCCGAACTGGTACCTGGGGAGTCCGTGCTCGACGTCGGATGCGGGACCGGGCCGACGACTCGATACGCCGCGCAGCTCGTCGGTCCCGCGGGCTCGGTGACCGGGGTCGACATCTCGCCGGAGATGCTCGACGCCGCCCGGCGCCGGGCCGCCGGCGACGGCGGCAACGCACCGATCGAGTGGGTCGAGTCCGACGTCGTCGCGTGGGACGCCGGCGATGCCCGGTTCGACGTCGTGATCTCTCGGTTCGGGGTGATGTTCTTCGCCGACCCCCACGCGGCGTTCACCAGGCTTGCCCGGGCGACCGTCGATGGTGGACGCTTGCGGGCGGCCGTCTGGGCGCACCGACCGCACGTACAGCTGTTCGAGCTGCCGCTCACGATCGCCCTCGAGGAGCTCCGCCGCGCCGGGGTGACCGTCGAGACTCCTCCGCCCGACGATGGTCCGTACTCGCTCGGCGACGCCGCGCACGTCGAGCGCCTGCTCGCCGGAGCGGGCTGGAGCGACGTCAGTTGGCAGCCGCACGAGATGAAGTTCCGTCTCGGCGGGGGAGTGCGGCCCGTCGATGCGGCGACCATCTCGCTCGAGTTCGGACCGGCCCGCATCGTTCTCGAGGGCGTGGACGAGCGCGTCCGCCGATCTGTGGCAGACGCGGTCGCAGCGGCCTTCGAGCAACATCTCGAGGACGGCGAGGTGGTTCTCGGCGGCCGACTGGCGATCATCTCCGCCCGCCGCTCCTCCACCGCCTAGCATTTCGTCATGACGGAATTACGCCGGTGCCGGTGGTGCCGGAGAGTGCTCCCGGCGCGCGCCGGAAGGGGGCGCCCGCGGGAGTTCTGCTCCCAGCGCTGCCGTCAGTGGGACTGGGTCGCCCGCCAGCGGGCTGCCGAGCTCGCCCTCGGCGAGGGTGAGCTCGTCGTCGCCCGGGCGAGCCTCGACGAGCTCCACGACGACCTCTACGTGTTGGCGTGCGCGGTGGACGACGCCGAGCGGGATCTGACGGCCGCCGGTTCCAAGCCGACCGCCGGCGAGCTCCGTGACATCCTCGACTGGTTGCTCGAGGCGGCGCGGCCGTTGCGAGACCGGGAGATCAGTTCTGCGGTGACTTCGGATCACTGAGTGATCCTCCGGCGGCTCAGAACCAACGTCTGGGGATTCATGGGCGTTCGGTCCCTCGGCGAAGCCCGGTCACCGAACGCCCATAATCCCCGTTATGTAAAGTCGATACGGGCTGGTAGGACGGCAGGACGTGGGATGACTCCCCTGATGGCTCCGGCGGACTCGGCACGCGGCCGAAGACCTTGGCGTCACCTTGAGGAGGCCCGAGTACATGTCCACCGCCACGAAGGCGGGCACCGGTAGTCGCCGTGCCCGCCGCCTCGCCGGCTCGATCGCGTTTGTCGCCGTGCTCGCCACGGGGAGCGCGGTCGCCGAAGCCGCGACCCCCACCCACGTCCCCGCCCCGGCCGCCGAGAACGTCGTCGGCCTGAAGTACGGGTCGTACGGGGAGTCCGTGCGGGTGCTGCAGCGGGCGCTCATCCGGGTCGGGGTCGGCGTCAAGTTCGGCGTGGACGGCTACTTCGGTTCGGCGACCCGGGCGTCGGTCAAGGCGTTCCAGTCGTACAAGGGGCTCAAAGCGACCGGCGTCGTGGACTCGGCGACGGCAAACGCCCTCGGGCTCGGCGCTCCGGCGGTTGCCGCCGTCTCGGGCGGCACCCTCGTCCGCGGAGCCGTGGGGCCACGGGTGCGGGACCTGCAGCGGCTGTTGATCAACGCCGGCATCCAGGTTCCCGGCGGCGCCGACGGCGTCTTCGGCCCCGGCACCGAGTCGGCGGTCAAGACCTACCAGCGGTCGCGCGGCTTCGTCGCCACCGGCCGAGCCGACGCGGCAACGCTGAACGCGCTTCGGCGGGGCGCTCCGAGCGTTGGCTCATCGGGCCTCGCCCAGGGAGCCCGGGGACCGGCCGTGCGCTCGCTCCAGCAGTCGCTGATCGCCGCCGGCATTCCGGTCGCCGGCGGAGCCGACGGTGTGTTCGGTCCCGCCACCGCGGCCGCCGTCAAGAAGTACCAGCAGTCGCGTGGTCTGCCGGCGACAGGTCGGGCCGACGCGGCGACCCTCAACGCCCTCGGGAGCAAGGCGCCGGCCGTGAGGTCCGGCAACGGCCGATCGGGAGGAGGAATCGCCCGCGGTGCTCGAGGCGAAGCGGTGCGGCAACTCCAGCTCAAGCTGATGCAGGCGGGGATCTTCGTGGCCGGGGGGGCCGACGGGATCTTCGGACAGGCCACCGAGCGGGCCCTGAAGACGTACCAGCAGCGCAAGGGCCTCCCCGCGACCGGCCGGCTCGACGCCCAGACCGCCCGCGCGCTCGGTCTCGGCGGCGGAGCCGCTCCGCAGCCGAAGACCCCGCGCACCTACGTCGGGCTCAAGCTGGGGAGCCGCGGCGCCGCCGTCAAGGCCGTCCAGCGGGCGATCATCCGCTCCGGCATCAAGCTGTTCGGTGGCGCCGATGGCGTCTTCGGGATGGCGACGCAGAGCGCGCTGATGCTGTACCAGCGGGCCCACGGGATCGGGGCCAGCGGCGTGGTCGACGGCGCCACCGCGCGGTCACTAGGTCTCGGCGGAGGTGGTGGGAGCCCGCCCGACAATGGCACGCCGCCAGGCGGGGGTGGCCCCGGTGGTGACACGGCCGCGGGGTTCGCCCGCTTCGACGAGCGCGGGACGAGGGTCGTCGCCCTGCAGCAGGCCCTGCTGCGGGCCGGGGTCCCCTTGTGCGGAGGTGTCGACGGCGTGTTCGGCCGCTGCACGGCCAACGCCCTCATGCAGTTCCAGCGCACCAGGGGCCTGACGGCGACGGGTCGGGTCGACCAGGCCACGGCCAACGCCTTGGGGTTGCGGCCGGCGCCCGACCCGTCGTCGTCGCCACCGGCCAACGTCCGGCTCGAGCACGTCCCGGTGCAGCCGCCGTGCTGGTTCGGCGACACCTGGATGGCGCCCCGGGGCAGCGGCCGCGTCCACCTCGGCGTCGACATCATCGCCGCCCGCGGCCAGAAGGTGTATGCCGTCGCCACCGGCCGGATCAGCCAGATCTACCGCAACTCACCTGGTTCGCTGTCCGGCAACGGGCTCAAGATCGCCCGCTCCGACGGGACCTACTTCTTCTACGCCCACCTGCAGCGACTCGCCACGGGTATCGAGCTCGGCACCCCGGTGACCGCCGGACAGGTCGTCGGCTTCGTCGGCAGGACCGGCAACGCCGCCACGCCCCACCTCCATTTCGAGGTCCATCCTCGCGGGGGTTCGGCCGTGAACCCGACGCCGCTGGTGCGCGCCATCGGCGCATGCTGACGGCTTCTTGCATCTAGCTTGCGCGCTGGAGCGCACGATCCAGATGCAGGAACATGAGCCCGGTAGTGCTGGTTGACGTCCAGTTCAGCCCGGCGCGGAACGAGTGGCCGGCGCTGCGGGACGCCACCCTTGCGGCGGAGGCGGCCGGCTTCGGCGCAGCGTGGGTCTTCGACCACCTCGCCGGGCGCAGCCTCGGTGGGAATGGGATCCTCGAGCCGTTCACGCTCCTCGGCGCCCTCGCTGCCACGACCACGTCGATCGGACTCGGCACGATGGTCGCCAACGTCGCCAACCGTCAGCCGGCCGTGCTCGCCGTGGGCGCGGCGTCGGTCGCCGCGATCGCTGATCGGCCCGTGCTCCTCGGGATCGGCGCGGGGTCGTCACCTCGCGGCCGCTGGGCGGCCGAGATGCACGTCGTCGGCCAGCGCATCGAGCCGAGCGTCGAGCAGCGGCACGCCCTCGTCGAGCAGACGATCGACCTGATCGAGGCGATGTGGGCGCCCGACCGCGGGGAGGAGTGGGCCACGTTTCCCCTCCCCCGCCGGCCGGTGCCCGTCATCATCGGGGCGAGCAGCGTGGCGCTCGCCCGCATCGCCGGACACCGGGCCGGCGGGATCAACGTCGCGTGGAACCACCCTCGGCGCGACGAGCTCCTCGCCGCGGCCGGAGACGCGTTCGCCGCGTCCGGTCGGGACGGGGACTTCGCCGTATCCGTGTGGGCGAAGTGGGACGACGCGCTGCTCGACGGCGATCACGCGGAGCGGCGGGCGATGGCCGCGCGCGGCGTCGGCCGACTGGTGCTCGCCGAGCACGGCGTGGTCCGGCCGGAACACATCGGGTCCCTGCGCCCGCGATGACGGGCCGGTAGTCTGACCCCGCCGACGAACCCGTCCGGGAGAGCCGTTTCGGCGGCGCCGAAGGAGCAACCACCCCGGAATCTCTCAGGCAACCGGACCGGACGGGCGAGGCGACGCTGGAAAGCAGCCCGGGCTCGCCCGGACTCACCGAAGGGGAAAGCCCGGCAACGGGGCCGGGTGAAACTCTCAGGTGCCGATGACAGCGTGGGGACGACCACGACCACGACGCGCATCGGAGCCCGAGATGGTGACCCCAGCGACCCGCACTCCTCTCGCCGAACTCACCGACGACGGGGATTTCGTCACCCGCCACGTCGGTCCTTCGGACGCCGAGCTCGACCACATGCTCGACGTGATCGGCGCCAAGTCGCTCGCTGACCTGCTCGACCAGACCGTCCCGGCCTCGATCCGGTCCGACACGCCGCTCGACCTGCCGGCGGCGCGCTCGGAACCCGACGTGCTGGCCGCACTTGCCCGGCTCGCCGCCCAGAACCAGCGCCGCACGAGCCTGATCGGCATGGGGTACACGAACACCCACCTGCCCGGCGTGATCCGCCGCAACGTGCTCGAGAACCCGGCGTGGTACACGGCCTACACGCCGTACCAGCCGGAGATCAGCCAGGGCCGGCTGGAGGCCCTGCTCGACTTCCAGACCATGGTCAGCGAGCTCACCGGTCTCCCGATCGCCAACGCCTCCCTGCTCGACGAGGCCACCGCCGCGGCGGAGGCGATGGCGATGGCCCGGCGTCTCTCCCGCTCCGACTCGCCCCGGTTCGTCGTCCACCGTGACACCCATCCGCAGACCATCGCCGTCCTCGCGACCCGGGCCGAACCCCTCGGCCTCGAGCTCGTCACCGGCGACGTCGACGACCTCGCCGGCGGGTGCTTCGGCGCGCTGTTCAGCCTGCCCACGTCCACCGGCGCGGTCCGCGACTGGCGGGAGGCGATCGACGAGGTCCACGCCGGGGGCGGCATCGCCATCGTTGCGACCGACCTGCTGGCCTGCGTCCTCGGCGTGCCGCCGGGCCAGATCGGCGCCGACATCGCTGTCGGGACGGCGCAGCGGTTCGGGGTGCCGATGGGCTTCGGCGGTCCCCACGCCGCCTTCCTCGCCACCCAGGAGAGCGCGGCGCGGGCGCTCCCCGGACGCATCGTCGGCGTCAGCACCGACCGGGCCGGGCGTCCGGCGCTGCGCCTCGCCCTGCAGACCCGGGAGCAGCACATCCGCCGCGAACGAGCGACCTCGAACATCTGCACCGCCCAGGTCCTCCTGGCCAACATCGCCGCGCTCTACGCCGTCTGGCACGGTCCGGGCGGGCTCCGCCGGATTGCCGAACGGACGCACCGGCTCACGTCGGTCGCCGCGGCCGGGCTGCGGGCGGCCGGCCGGCAGCTGCGCCACGACTCGTGGTTCGACACGATCACCGTCGACGGTGTCGACGCCGACGCGGTCCTCGCCGCGGGGCGCGACGCGGGCCTCGACCTGCGCCGGCTCGGCGACGATGCCGTCGGTCTCACCTTCGACGAGACGTCGACCCTCGACCTCGTGTCGAGGCTTCTCGCTGTGTTCGGAGCCGATCTCCCCGAGGTCGACGCCTGCCCGGACGGGATCCCCTCCTCGGCTCGCCGGCACGACGAGTTCCTCACCCAGACCGTGTTCAACCGCTACCACACCGAGCACGAGATGTTGCGCTACCTGCGCCGCCTCGCCGACCGTGACCTCGCCCTCGACCGCACGATGATCCCCCTCGGGTCGTGCACGATGAAGCTCAACGCGACCACGGAGATGGAGTCGATCACGTGGCCCGAGTTCGCCGACCTCCATCCGTTCGCGCCCGACGACGATTCCACCGGACTCCGTGAGCTGATCGGTGAGCTGGAGGGCTGGCTGGCCGAGATCACCGGCTACGACGCCGTCAGCGTCCAGCCCAACGCGGGCAGCCAGGGCGAGTTCGCCGGCCTGCTGGCGATCCGTGCCTACCACCGCACGCGGGGCGACGACGGGCGCACGATCTGCCTGATCCCTTCGAGCGCCCACGGGACCAACGCGGCGAGTGCGGTCATGGCCGGCTACGACGTCGTCGTCGTCGGCACCAACGGCGACGGCAACGTCGACCTCGCCGACCTCCGCGACAAGCTCGCCACGGCCGGCGACCGCGTGGGGGCGATCATGCTCACCTACCCGTCGACCCACGGCGTGTTCGAGGAGGCGATCGGCGAGATCTGCGCCGCGGTGCACGACGCCGGCGGGCAGGTGTACGTGGACGGGGCGAACCTCAACGCCCTCATCGGGATCGCCCGCCTGGGCCGGTTCGGCGCCGACGTCAGTCATCTCAACCTGCACAAGACGTTCTGCATCCCCCACGGTGGCGGCGGTCCCGGCGTGGGGCCGATCGGCGTGCGGGCCCACCTCGCTCCGTTCCTCCCCGGTCACCCGCTCGGTGGCGCGGACCAGCCCGTCGGCCCGGTCGCCGCCGCCCCGTTCGGCTCGGCGGGGATCCTGCCAATCTCGTGGGCGTACATCGCGCTGATGGGGGCCGAGGGACTCACCCACGCGACAGCGGTCGCGATCTGCGGGGCCAACTACGTCGCGACCCGGCTCACCGAACACTTCCCGGTGCTGTACACGGGCCGCACCGGGCGCGTCGCCCACGAGTGCATCGTCGACCTGCGGGCGATCACCAGGTCGACCGGGGTGACTGTCGAGGACGTCGCCAAGCGGCTGATGGACTACGGGTTCCACGCCCCCACAGTCAGCTTCCCGGTCGCCGGCACGTTGATGATCGAACCGACCGAGAGCGAGACGCTGGCCGAGCTCGACCGCTTCTGCGACGCGATGATCGCCATCCGCAGCGAGATCGACCGCGTCGCCGCCGGCGAGTGGCCGCTGCAGCAGAGCCCGCTGCGCCATGCCCCCCACACCGCCGAGGAGCTGATCGGGCCGTGGGACCGCCCCTACGACCGGGAGTTGGGCGCCTACCCGGTGCCGTCGCTGCGGCCCGCCAAGTACTTCCCCCCAGTGGCGCGGATCGACGCTGCCGGCGGCGACCGTCATCTCGTCTGCTCCTGCGAGCCATTGGAGGCCTACGCCACGTCCCTGGAGGCGACGGCTAGCGTGACCGGTCGTGACTGACACCGGCGGGACGCGGACGGACCCGTTCGCGGATGTGATCTCCCTGGTCGCCGGCCCCATCGCGGCAGTCGTCCGCTCCTTCGACCAACTCCGCAAGGGCGCCGACGAGCTGATGCGCGGGCTCGAGAACTTCAACACCACGATGACCAACCTCAACGAGACCGCCGAGCGGGTGAACCGCATGCTCAACGATCTCGAGGAGCCGGTGCGGGCGATGCTGCCGCAGATCCGCCGCACCGTCGACGCCGCCGAGAGCGTCTCGACCCGCCTGTCGGGTCCGGTCGATGACGTGATCCCCGGCCTGCAGCGGCTGGCGGACACGCTCAACTCGCCGGTCCTGCGATCGCTGCCGACCGACCTCGGTCAGTTCATGACCGTGATCAACGACCTGTCCCATCGCCTCGGACCCCTCGGGCAGTTCGCCGAGCAGGCGGGCAGGATGTTCGGCATCCGCCTCCCGGCGCGGCCGGAGCCTCCGGCGCCCGCCCCCGCCGAAACGCCGCCGACCACGGCCGCGGCGAAGCCGCCGGCAAAGCGGGCGCCCGCCAAGAAGAAGCCGCCGCCGGCGTCGTCCTGACCGATTCTCCCAATGGGCCGTTCAGTGGGTGACGAAGGGCGTGGGGACGACCGTGCCGGGCAAGGCGGTGCCCCGCACGTCGACATCTACGGTGGCCCCCTCCCCCACCTCCGGCGGGACGAAGGCGAGGGCGATGCCGTGACCGAGCACCGGTGAGAAGTTCCCGCTCGTGACGATGCCGACGGGCTCACCGTCGACGAGAACCTCACACTCCGAGCGCGGCGGCCGGCGGCCCGCAGTGGCGATGCCGACGAGGTGCCGGCTCACCCCCCGCTCCCGTTCGGCGAGCAACGCGGCGCGGCCGCGGAACTCCCCCTTGTCCCACGCCACGACCCAGCCCAGCCCGGCCTGCAACGGCGTGATCCCCGGGCCGAGCTCATTGCCGTGCAGCGGCAGCCCCGCCTCGAGACGCAAGGTGTCGCGGGCCCCGAGGCCGGCGGGTTGGACTCCGGCGGCGACGATCGCCGCCCACAGCTCTGCCGCAGTGGCGGCGGGAACGGCGATCTCGACCCCCCGCTCGCCCGTGTAGCCCGTCCCGGCGACCGTGCAGCGGACGCCCTCCCACGCCGGCTGAGCGACCCGGAAGCGACGCACGGCCGCCGCGTCGGCGAACACCTCCGCCAGCCGGGCGAGGGCGTCGGGGCCCTGCACGGCGAGGATCGCCCGCTCGTCGGTCGTGTCGTCACCACCGATCGCCGCCCGCACCCGGGCGGTGTTCGACGCGTTGGGCATCACGTCGAACACGTCCTCCTCGTCCTCGCCGCGGAGGTGCCACCAGACGATGATGTCGTCGAGCACGGAGGCGTCCGACTCGTCGAGCAGATGGGTGTACTGCGCCCGTCCCGGTGAGACCTTGTTCAGGTCGTTGGACAGCGCCGACTGCAAACGCGGGAGCGCGTCGGGGCCGGCGACACGCACCGTCCCGAGGTGGGAGACGTCGAACACCACCGCCGTGTCGCGGCAGGCGAGGTGCTCGGCGATCGTGCCCGTCGGGTACTCGAGCGGCATCTCCCACCCGCCGAAGGGGACCATGCGCGCCCCCGCGGCGCGATGGACGGCGTCGAGGGGCGAACGGCGGAACGCGGCGTCCTGGTCAGATGGCACGACGGGCCGTGCGGGCGGCGTCGTCAGCGAGTGACACCAGCTGGGCGTCGATGTCGTTCTTGACGCCGGCGAGCGGCAGCACGTTGAGCACGCCCTGCCCTCGTTGGAGCACGTCGACGAGCTGCTCGCCGTCGCACAGCAGCACCTGGCGGCCGTTGATCACGATGTGGGCGGCGGCGATGTCGCTGGTGACGTGCCGGCGGAGGTAGGTGAAGACATCGCGCACCGACTCGAGCCGGATCCCGGCGTCGAGCAGGGTCTTGATCACCCGTAGCTCGAGCAGGTCGCGGTAGGAGTACCGGCGGCGGCTGCCGCTCCCCGTCGCCTCGGCCAGCGAGGGCCGCAACAGGTCGGTGCGGGCCCAGTAGTCGAGCTGGCGGTACGTGATCCCGACGATCTTGGCGGTCTGGGTGCCGCTGTATCCAGTTTCTGTCACGGCCCCAACACCTCCGCAATCGTGCCTCTGTGGTCGCCTGCACCAGCGCAACACCGGCGTAGTTACGACCTTGTGAGTGTCCGACGCTACGACTCCGACGCCGGCGCGTCAAGGACCGATCCACCGGCCCGACAGGCCGGCGCGGGGCCGTCAGCCCTTGAAGTCCTCCGGGTTGACGTGCTCGATGAAGTCGCGGAACTCGTCGATGATCTCCTCCGCCTCCTCCTCGGGCTCGGGCGCCGGCTCCTGGCCGACCTCATCGAGCAGTTCCTCCGAGGCGAACAGCGGCGCCGCGCAGCGAACGGCGAGGGCGATCGCGTCCGACGGCCGGCTCGACATCACGGTCACACCCCGCTCTGGGCTACTGAGGTGCAGCTCGGCGAAGTAGGTGTGATCGCGCATCTCGGTGACGACGATCTGCTCGACCTTGACCCCGAGCTCGGTCAGCGTCTGGATGAACAGGTCGTGGGTCAGTGGACGGGGTGGGGTGACCCCTTCGAGGGAGTAGTGGATCGCCGTGGCTTCAGCGGTGCCGATGTAGATCGGGAGCAGCCGCTGGCGCCCGGTCTGCTCGCGCAGCAGGACCATCGGTGTGTTGGCAGGGACCTCCACCCGCACTCCGAGGAGCTCCAGCGGAACCACGTCCACGATGGTACCCCGCGGTGGTCGCCCGGCGGCGGCGGAACGGGCCCTCACCCCTCCATGTACTGGCGCAGGGCGGCCCGCATCAACGCCGCCCGCAGCTTGGACCCGAGCCCGTCGAGCTCGGTCAGGCGGGCGCCCACCTGCGCTCGCGCCTGCGGGTTGCGCTGGCGCAGCAGCGGCAGGATGAGCTGCTCGTAGAGCCCGGACTCGCGTTCGACCGACGTCCGCCACGCCCGGAGGTGGCGGGCGTCGACGCCAGCGCGGAGGAAACCACCCGCCGCAGCGGTGATCTCGACGGCCTCGTCGCCGTACAGCTCGCTCCCCCCCGGACGGTGGCTGACGACGCCGTAGTCCTCGAGCTGAGCGAGCTGCTCGGGCGTCACCGACGCCATCGCGCACAGCTCCTCCCGGTTGACGAGGACGCCGGGGAGCAGCGTGGGGGCGGGCGACGTCGACGGCGGCTCGCTCGACCGCCGTCGCCGCGGGGGCGGGGCGGCGTCCTGAGATCCGGGCGACTCCGGCGGAGGCGGCGCCGGCTCCTCGCCGCCACCGGCGCCCTGACCCGGTGGCGGTGCCGTCGCCTCGGCGGGCGGCTCCGCCGGCGCGTCCTCCGGCGCCCGGGCCGGCGGGCGGCGGGCGGCCGGGTGCTTGGAGACCGCCGATTTGGTCGGCTTCTCCCGGCTGTGTCGCGAGGTCTCGTCGGTTCCGGCCGGCGTGCCGTCGGGCCCGGCGTCGATCTCGCCCGAGTCGATGCGGTCCTTGATCACCCGCAGGGGCAGGAACTTCTCGCGCTGTTCGCGCAGGATCAGCCGCAGCAGTTCGACGTCGTCGTCGAAGAACTTGCGGTACCCCGACGGGGTGCGCTCGGGCTCGATCAGGCCCTGACTCTCCAGGAAGCGGATCTTCGAGATCGTCACGTCCGGGAACTCCTCGAGCAGGAGGCCGAGGACCTCCCCGATCGACAGGTGCGAGGGTCCGGCCTCAGCCATCGGACCGTTCGAACAGCACGAGACGGAACTTCCCGACCTGCAACTCGTCGCCGTGGTGCAGGACGGCCTGGTCGATGCGCTCCTGGTTGACGTAGGTGCCGTTGAGCGAGCCGGCATCGGTGACGACGTAACCGTCGGCAGTGCGGTCGATCGTGGCGTGCCGGCGGGACACGGTGATGTCGTCGAGCATGATCTCGCTGTCCGGGTGCCGGCCGAGGCGGATCGGGCCGTCGCCGAGCTTGAACCGGTCGCCGGCCTGGGTGCCCGAGCGAACGATCAGCACGGCGGTATCGGTCGGGAGCTCGGCCATCGGGACGACGACGTCGTCCTCGGCTCCCGGAGCGTCCTGGAGCGGGTCGACCGGCGTCAGCGTGATCGTGCGGTCGGCCTGGACATCCAGCGCCGAGCCGCAGCTCGAGCAGAAGCCGCTGTCCGGAGGGTTGCGGTGCCCGCAGTGGTTGCAGAACACGTAGGCCACGGTCAGCTCTCGATGAGCGCCTGGTAGGCCGCGGCGTCGAGGAGCCGGTCGAGCTCGCTCGGATCCGTCATCCGGATGGCGCAGATCCACCCCTCGCCGTATGGGTCCTCGTTGAGCACCTGGGGCGCCTCGGCGAGGGCCTCGTTCACCTCCACGACGGCTCCCGACACCGGGGCGTACACGTCGGACACCGACTTGGTGCTCTCCACCTCGATGAACGGATCCCCCGCCGTGACGTCGGCGCCGACCGTCGGTACCTGGACGAACACGACGTCCCCGAGGGCGTCCTGGGCATAGTCCGTGATCCCGATCCGCACGACTTCGCCGTCTCGGCTGACCCACTCGTGGTCGCTCGAGTAGCGCAACTCCTCGGGGACGTTCATCGCGTCACACCAAGGGAGGACTGCTGCCCTCTGACCTCGCTAGCGCTCGCACGTCCCGCCGACACTCGCTCGATCATGTTGTTACCGTACCGAAATCAACGGGGCGTCTCCGCCGCCCGCCGCTCTGCGACCCCAGCCCTGATCTTGCCCAGGTAGACGAAGGCGGTCACCCAGCTGATCACCAGCCCGGGGATCCCGAGCGCCCACGCCACGGCCCAGAACAACCAGTCGAGCGTGAACTCGCTGGAGCCGATCACGAAGGCGGGAATCGCGCACAGCAGCAGGAAGGTCCCCACCTTGCCCCACCACAGCACGTCGAACCGGGGCAACCCGAAGAAGATCGTCGCGATCGCGATGGCGCCGCCGACGAGTAATTCCCGGGCGAGCACCGCCACGCAGAACCACACCGGGGCGGCGCCGGCGATGATGATCGCAATGATCGCCACGATGAACAGGAGGCGGTCGACGGTGGGATCGAACTTCTTGCCGAACTCGCTGACCTGACCCAGCCGCCGCGCCAGGTAGCCGTCGACCCAGTCGGTGGCGCCCAGGGCGCCGAGCAGCCAGCCCGCCGCCAGCTGGTTGTCGGCCCCGAAGAGCAAGTAGAGGAACAGCGGTAGGCACAGCAGTCGCAGCAGCGTGACCACGTTGGGCACGGTGAGCAGCCGGTCGGTCTCCCCCACCGGAGCCGCCACGGCGCTCCCCTCATTCATCACCGCAGCGTACGGGACCGCTACGTTCGCTTGCGATGAAGGGTGTGTTCGCTCGGATCATCGCCGGCGAGCTGCCCGGAGCGTTCGTCTGGCGCGACGAGCGCTGCGTGGCGTTCATGTCGATCAACCCGATCGCCACGGGCCACACGCTCGTGGTGCCGGTCGAGGAGATCGATCACTGGCTCGACGCCGACGCCGACCTCGTCGCCCGCCTGTTCGACGTCACCCGGATCATCGGCCTGGCCCAGCGCGAGGCCTTCGACTGCCAGCGCATCGGCGTGATCGTCGCCGGATACGAGGTGCCCCACACCCACATCCACGTGATCCCGACCAACTCGATGGCCGACGTCGCCTTCGCCAATGCGGCCGAGTGGGTCGATCGGCAGGAGCTCGAGACGGCCGCGGCAGCCATCCGCTCGGCACTGCGCGCCGCCGGGCGGCTGGAGGTGGCCGGCGACTGACGGGACGGCCCGCCGGAGCGATACGGTCCCGGCGATGACCGGCGAGATCGAGTCCGCCCTGGTCGGGCGGACCTGGCGGCTGACCGAGATCAACGGCGAACCGGCCCCCGCCGGGCCGCCGGTGGAGATCGTGTTCGAGGCCGACGACCGGGTGCACGGCACTGCCGGCGTGAACCGGTTCACCGGGAGTTGTCGGATCGGCGAGGACTTCGTCGAGTTCGGACCGTTGGCGACGACGCTGATGGCGGGCCTCCCGGAGGCGATGGCGCTCGAGAAGGCCGTGCTGCAGGTGCTATCGGGCCGGCAGCCGCTGGCGCTCGCCGCCGACACCCTGACGATTGGCGCTTCCCGGTTCTCCCCGCTGCCGCCGCCGGACGACCGCGAGTCGGTGACCGTCTCGGGCACGGTGTTCTACCGCGAGCGCATCGCCCTCCCGCCCGAGCGCTGTCGTCGTCGTCCAGGTGCTCGACACGTCGCGCGCCGACGCCCCGTCGACGACCCTCGCCGAGACGCGGTTCGAGCCCGAGACCCAGGTGCCGGTGCGCTTCACGGTGACGGTGCCACGGTCGGCCTTCACCGCGTCCGGCAGCTACGCCGTCGCCGCCCGCATCGAGGTCGACGGCTCGTTGGCGTGGGCGTCCGACACCCACCATGCGGTGACACCGGACGGACCGAACGAGGTCGAGATCTTGGTGCGACGGGCCGGCGGGGCTGGAGGCTGAGCTCAGCCGGCGTCGGGGTCGACGGGAGCGATCAGCTCCGACCCCTTGTTGCGCACGTTGTTCACGTCCGTGCTGACGGCTCGGACGGTCAGCAGCGAGTCCGAGGCCGGCACGAGCAACCCGGACAGAACCTCCAGGTTCTGGTTCTCGGGGTCGAGCCACTCGCCCCACACCGACCGCGGCAGGATCACCGGCATCCGGTCGTGGATCGGCGCCATCGTCGCGTTCGCCGACGTGGTGACGATCGTCGCGCTGTGCAGCCAGTCGGCGCTCGGGTCGCCGGCGGGGTCACGCCATGCCGACCAGAGCCCGGCCACGGCGAGGGGCTCGCCGTCGAGACGGTTGATGAACATCGGTTGCTTGGCCGGCTTGCCGGCCTTGGTCACCGGGCCGCCGGGTTCACCGGCCTTCCACTCGTAGAAGCCGTCCATCGGGATCAGGCAGCGCTTCTTCTTCAGCGCGCTCTTGTAGACCGACTTGGACGCCACCGTCTCGGCGCGGGCGTTGATCATCTTGTAGCCGACCTTGATGTCCTTGGCCCAGACCGGGATCAGCCCCCAGTGGAACACCTCCAGCCGCGGCTCGCCATCGGGACCGGCGACGACGGCGTAGATGTCGTTGGTCGGGGCGACGTTGTAGTTCTCGCCGAGGGTCTCGCCTTCGAAGGCGGCGCCGAAGTACTCGGCGATGCGTTCGGGGGAGCTGGCGGAGACGAAGCGGCCGCACATCGCCGGGGACGCTATCGGTGCGCGTCGCCCGGTCCGCCGGATCCGCCGACGTCGGGCTCGGTCGCAGGAGTCGCCTGACGCTGGGCCCGTTGGGCGTCCCGCCGCACCATGGCGGTGTTGATCACGATCGCGGTCACCGCCGGCACGAAGGCGAGACCGAAGATCATGATCACGCTGGCGACGAAGCGGCCGACGCCGGACTCCGGCACCAGATCGCCATAGCCGACCGTGCTCACGGTCACCACCGAGAACCACAGCGCGTCGCCCATGTTGTTGAAGATGTCCGGTTCGACGAGGCGCATCGCCACCGCGCCGAGGACGACGAACACGAGGGTGGCGACGACGATGGCTCCGAGCGCCCGCCAGAGCGACGGCGGCTTGGCCTCGGCCCGCTCGATGAGTCGCTGTCGTCGGCTCGGCGCGGGCTCCATTCGCTCAGGATCGCAGATCGGCGTGCGCTGGCCGCGACATTGCCAATCGATCGCCGCGGTGACCGACGAGTTCCACACCGTCGGGCTGATCGCGACTGTCAGCAACCGCGGCGGTAGTCCCTGACCGTCGGCGCCGGGGCCCGCACCGGCAGGTCATTGGGGTTCTCGAGCGTGAAGTGGCGGACCCAGTCGACACCGATGCGAGCCCGGTCCATCGACGCGCCCGGAACACCGCGAAGAGAAAGCCGAGGTGTCAGCCGCACGTCCGAGGTCGCTTCAGGGTTGCGTAGGGTCGCCACCACGTGGGCGTCGATGAACCACGAGATACGGCGCGGGGTCACCTCGACGGCGTAGGTGTGCCAGCTGTACCGGTCTAGCTCCATGCGACGCTTCGTGTACGTCCACTGCTTCCCAGCGTTGCGGGCAAAGACGTTGACCTGCGAGCCACCGGCCGTGAACGCGGTCAGGGCGATGTTGCGAGCGCCGCATCGCCGCTTCTTCGGGTCGGCCGGGATGAGCTCGGCGAGCACCCTGTAGTCCCGCCCGGCGTTGTACCAGACCGGCGCGCGCAGCCGCACCTCCCACCGGCCGTAGCGCACCCCCCGGCGGTGGAGGGTCGCGGTGACCGAGCCGGAACTCGGAAAGTTGAACCGCTCGTTGTTGGAGCTGTCGAGCACGATCATCTCCCAGCGGATGTAGGCCGAGCCCGAACCGGTGATACGACGGCGCCAAGGGCTGAAGCGGCTGTCCTCGTGCCACTGGTACACCCATTTGATCGGGTACCAGTCGTACGTGTTCGCGGCGTTGACCGGTCCGGGCTGTGGCTCGGCGTGGTCCGCCTCGACCGGGGCGCCGCCGAGGGTCGCCGTCATGACAAGGGCCGCAGCACACGCTGCGGCCCGCCGGAACGTCTGCTTTGAAGGCACGATCCACCTTTCGTCGCGCGACGAGAGAGAGTACCGGGCTCGGCGTCCATGGTTCCACGGCGCCGAGCGGGCTGAGGGCACACGGGGGCACGACACGGCTCGCGGCCACACTGGTCGGGCTGGGCGGATTCGAACCGCCGGCCTTCTGACCCCCAGTCAGACGCGCTAACCAAACTGCGCCACAGCCCGTGTCGCAAGGATGCTAACGGCCCGGCGCCGGCCGGCCATCCGAGTGTTTGCGGCCGGGACGTCCCCCGCAGCAGACACTCGGGTGACGGCAAACACTCGGATGGAGCGGTCAGGAGAAGATCCCGTAGAACCGCCACACGAGGTAGACGATCAGCGCGACCACCATCAGCTTGAAGTGCCACGGCGCCTTCTCGTCGGCGTCCGCGGGCTCACCGTCCCGCACCGGCTCGGGGGCTTCGAGGTCCCGGCCGCAGGTCGGGCAGCGCCCTTCGGGGGTCATCGCGGACGGCGCCCAGTACCTGGCGCAGTCCTCACACCACGGCATCGCGGCTCCCGCCCGGCCTCACCCCGCCCGGCGCCGGACGCGCAGCTTGAGCGGCGTCGAGCCGAACCCGAAGGCCTCCCGGATCGACCGCTCGAGATAGCGCAGGTACGGCGGGGACAGCGTCCGGTTGGTGAACAGCGTGAACGTCGGCGGGTCGCTCGCGCCCTGGACCGCGAAGAGCACCTTGGCCCCGCCAGCCGCCGGCTGCCGCTGTTGGGCGTCGGCGAGCACCCGGTTGACGTCCCGTGTCGGCACCCGCCGGTGGTACTGGGTGATCGCCTCCTGCAGTACCGGCCGCAGACGGTGCACGCCCTTGCCGGTGAGCGCCGAGACCTGGAGCACCGGCGCGTCGCCGATGAAGGCGAGCCGGCGGGCGAGCTCGCCGAGCAGGCCGGCGCGCTCGTCCGGATCGGTGATCAGGTCCCACTTGTTGAGCAGCACCAGGATCGGGCAGCCCGACGCCTCGATGCGCTCGGCGAGCCGCTGGTCCTGGCCGGTCACCCCCTCGGTTGCGTCGATGACGAGGAGGGCGATGTCGGCGTCGTCGATCGCCCGCAGGGCCCGCACGAGCGAGTAGTACTCGGCCGAGTCGTCGATGCGGGAGCGCCGCCGCATCCCGGCGGTGTCGACGAACACGATCGGACCGTCCTCCGTCTCGACGAGCGTGTCGATCGAGTCCCTCGTCGTGCCGGGGAGATCGTGGACGACCGAGCGGTCCTCTCCGACGAGCCGGTTGAACAGCGTGCTCTTGCCGACGTTGGGGCGCCCGACGACCGCCACCCGCGGCGGTCGGGGTGCGTCGGGGGTCCACGCCTCGTGCTCGTCGACCGACGACATCTCGTCGGGCCGGCCGTCGTCGAGCTCCCCGTCTGCCTTCGGGAGCCGGTCGACGACGACGTCGAGCAGGTCGCCGGCCCGCCGGCCGTGCAGCGCGCTCACCGGGTACGGCTCCCCCATCCCGAGAGACAGGAACTCCCACCGCTCGTCTTCGCGCCGGTCATTGTCGGCCTTGTTGGCGACGACGATCACTTCGTGGACGCCGCGGCGCAGCCAGTCGGCGATCGCCTCGTCCTCGTCGGTCACGCCGACGGAGGCGTCGACCACGAACATCACGACGTCGGCGTGGCGGACCGCGGCCTCGACCTGCCGGCTCACCTTGGCGTCCAGGTCGCTCCCCCGCGGCTGCCAGCCCCCCGTGTCGATGACCCGGAACGGGACACCGAGCCACTCGGCGTCGAGCTCCTTGCGGTCCCGCGTGATGCCCGGCCGGTTCTCGACGATCGCCGCCTGGGCGCCGACGATGCGGTTGAACAGCGTGCTCTTGCCGACGTTGGGACGACCAACGACCGCGACGACCGGGAGCCGCTCGGTCATTGGCGCTCCAGCGCGTCGCGCAGGGCGTGGCCGTCGGTGGCGACGACCTCGACCGGGCGAGGGAGGTCGGCGACGGTGCCGCCGTCCAGGAACTGGCCCTCGTCGGACAGGCACACGTCGGGCAGCAGGTAGCGGTGACCCTCGGGCTCACCGGCGAGAACCCGCCCGACGTCGGCGGCCACCATCAGCCCGGTGACTCCGGTGTTGCCGCCGAAGAACTCGTTGTGCACCGGGATCACGCGCACGTCGTCCCGATCGTCGAGGAGCGGCGTCAGTACTCGGGCACCGAGCTCACCGGTCAGGACCCCGACCGGCACCCGAGGCTTTCCTGCGCCCCTGCCGGTCCGCAGACCCTCCAATGCCACGAAGACCTCGGATGAGCGGAGGCCGGTGTAGGCGGCCGGGTTCGGCGGCACGGTGTCCACGGCGGCGAAGAAACCCCGGCGCGGGCCGGTGACCTCACGGGTGGAACCGGTGAACTCGGCCTCGAACGTGCGGGCCATCCCGATCCCGTCCTCGTGCATCGGGAACCCCTCGTAGCGGTCGGCCGGGGGGAAGGGCCGGCCCGCCATCAGGTAGTACTCGTCGGCGGCGTGGACGAGGGGACGGCCGAGGGTCGCGGCGTAGACGTCCTGCCAGTCCTCGACGGTCTCGACGACGGCGACCGCCTCGTCCCTCGTGTGCGGGCGCATCGCCGCCTCGGGGTTGAAGCGCGACACCCCGAGCGGTACCACCGCGACCTGCGCAAGCTCCGGGTACTCGTCGAGCACGCCCGGCGAGGGTGTCGTCGAGCACCCGACCGTCGTTGACGCCGGGGCACACGACCACCTGTCCGCGCACCTCGATCCCGTGGTCGAGCAGGGCCCGCAGCCAGCGCAGGCTCGTCCCTCCCCGGGGGTTGCGCAGCATCCGGGCCCGCAGCTCGGGGTCGGTGGCGTGGATGCTCACGTTGAGCGGCGACAGCCGCTCGGTGACGACCCGCTCCAGGTCGGCCTCGGTGAACCGGGTGAGCGTGGTGAAGTTTCCGTACAGGAAACTCAGCCGGTAGTCATCGTCCTTCAGGTAGAGGCTGCGGCGCAGGCCCTTGGGCAGCTGGTAGATGAAGCAGAACTCGCAGTGGTTGTCGCACGTCCGCACCCGGTCGAACACCGCACTCGACACCTCGGCCCCGAGCGGGTGGCCGGCGGGCTTGAGAACTTCGAAGTCGAGTCCGACGCCGCTCCGGTCGACTTGGAGGTCTACCTCCGCCTCGTCGGTCCAGAGCCGCCACTCGATGACGTCCCGCGGCACCCGGCCGTTGACGCGCACGACGGAGTCACCGGCGCGAAGGCCGGCGACCTCGGCCGGCGAACCGGGCGCGACAGAGAGAACGAGGGCGCTACTCATGAGCTGGCCGATCCAGGGTATCGGCGCACCGGTAGCGTGGACCTTTGATGACCGAACGGGTGCTCCTGGCGGAGCCGCGCGGCTTCTGCGCCGGGGTCGAGATGGCGATCAAGGCGCTGGCCTGGATGCTGCGCAGCTTCGAGCCGCCCGTGTACTGCTACCACGAGATCGTCCACAACAAGCTGATCGTCGAGCGGTTCGAGCGCCGCGGTGTCGTCTTCGTCGACGACATCGCCGACGTACCGCCGGGGCGCCCGATCATGCTCTCGGCCCACGGCTCGGCGCCCGAGGTTGTCGCCGCGGCACGGGCCCGCGGCAGCTACGTCGTCGACTCCGTGTGCCCGCTCGTCACCAAGGTCCACCACGAGGTGCGGGTGCGCGCCGGCAAGGGGTACCGCATCGTGTACGTCGGCCACGAGGGCCACGAGGAGGCGGTCGGGACGATGGCCGTCGCGCCCGACGCGATCAGCCGGGTCGAGTCGGTCTCCGACGTCGACGCCCTCCCGGCCTTCGGCGAGCCGGTCGCCCTGCTCGCCCAGACCACGCTGTCCCACCGCGACTGGAGCGACGTCGCCGTCGCCGTGAGGGAGCGCTTCCCCGAAGTGTGGACGCCCGGCCGGAGCGACCTGTGCTTCGCCACGACCAACCGGCAGGCGGCACTGATCGAGCTGGCGGCCCGGTGCGACTCGGTGGTCGTGATCGGCTCGGCCAACTCGTCCAACACGATCGCCCTGGAGAAGCTGGCGCGCGAGGCCGGCTGCGCGTGGGTGGCCCGGGTCAACTCGGCCGACGAGCTCCCCGCCGACCTGCTGGCCGAGGCCCGCATCGTCGGCGTCACCGCCGGCGCGTCGGCGCCGAACGAACTGGTCGAGGAGGTCATCGCCCGGCTCGCTCCCCGCGACGGGGTCGAGCTCGTCCGGGTCACCGACGAGGACGAGTACTTCCCTCCCCCGCGCAACCTGCGCGATCTGCAGTCGGCGATCGAGCTGGCGGCGACGACGATGCTCGGCGGGTCGGTCCACGACCGCCCCCGCATGGACGACCGCGGGCTCAGCGCCAGCGCCGTGCTCGCCTCCCTCGCCACCAGCTGACCCGTTCTTGCATCTAACTGCGCCCCTCTAGGGGCCCACGTAGATGCAAGAACACGGTTAGTTGCGCGGGACCTGGCTCCAGGGGATGTCGCGGTCGACGCGGACGTCGCCGGGGAGGCCGAGCACGCGCTCGCCGAGGATGTTCTTCATCACCTCGGTGGTGCCACCCTCGATCGAGTTGGCCCGGCTACGCAGGAACGCCTTCTGCAGCGTGTCGGAGCCCATCGCGATCTCCGGGCGAACCATCTCGTAGCTCCCGTAGAGCATCCCCTCGGCGCCGAGCAGGTCGATGACCTTGTCGTAGATGTCCTTGTTCAGCTCGGCCGAGGCGGCCTTGCCGATCGAACCCTCCGGCCCGGGGTCGCCCATCTTGCGGGCGGCGTTGGCCCGGATGTTGGTGAGCCGGAACAGCTCGGCGCGCGACCAGAGCTTCATCACCTCGTCGAGCGTGGCCGCGTCCTTGCGGTCGTCGGGCAGGCGCTTCCACGCATCGACGAGTGCGGCGATCGAGCCCGAGCCCTTCGGCGGGATCGCCCCGCCGATCGACACCCGCTCGTTCATCAGCGTGGTCAGCGACACCCGCCACCCGTCACCCGGCTCGCCGAGCCGCTCGGCGTCGGGGATACGGGTGTCGGTGAAGAACACCTCGTTGAACTCGGCCTCACCGGTGATCTGGCGCAGCGGCTTGACCTCGACGCCGGGTCCCTTCATGTCGACGACGAAGGCGGTCAGGCCGGCATGCTTCACCGCCTCCGGGTCGGTGCGCACGACGAGCAGGCCCCACTTGGAGATGTGCGCCAGCGTGGTCCACACCTTCTGCCCGTTGACGACCCACTCGTCGCCGTCACGGACCCCTCGGGCCGAAAGTCCGGCGAAGTCCGAGCCCGACCCGGGCTCGGAGAAGAGCTGACACCAGATCTCCTCACCGGTGAACAACGGGCGCAGGTAGCGCTGCTTCTGCGCCTCGCTCCCCCACCCCACCACGGTCGGCCCGCACATCCCGTAGCCGATCGGGTTGCGGTAGACGGCGTTGGGCGCGCCGGCGGCGGCGAGGCGCTCGTTGATCGGCTTCTGCAGCTTGGGCGACAGCTCGAGCCCGCCGTGCCCGGCCGGGAAGTGCACCCAGGCCAGGCCGCGGTCGAACTGCTCGCCGAGGAACGTCTTCGGGATCCGTCTGCTTCGGCGGGAAGCGCTCGATCAGGTCCTCGACGAGGTCGAGCACGCGCTGCTCGTCGGTCGCCGGCCGTGGTTCGGTCACCGTCATTGGCGGAACGGTAACGCCTAGTTGAAGATCGCCCCCAGCCGGGCCGCGGCGGTCGCCTCGGCGCGCAGCTCGGGGATCGCCGCCCGCATCTTGGCCACCAGGGCGAGGCGCACCGGGTCGCCCCGCCGGCGGTAGCCGGCGAACAGGTTGGCCAGCATCCGGATGACGATCGCCCGCGGCTCGACCGGCTCGAGGTACCGGTCGTCCCAGCGCAGCCGGCCCTCGGACAGGGTCTCGAGCATCCGCCGGGCGTCGTCGGGCCCGAGGGCGTGACCACCGAACGGATCGGCGAACCGATCGGGGTCGTCGCCGGCCCGCACGAGGAAGTGCATCGGCATCCCGATCCCGACCACGGTGACCCCGGCCCGCCGACCGACCTCCATCATGACGGTGGCGAGCAGGATCGGCAGCCCCGTCCTCCGGGCAAGGACCAGGTCGAGGAACGAGTTCTGTGGATCGTCGTAGTGCTCGCGATCGCCGCGGAAGCCGACGTCGTCGAACAGGTAGCGCCGGAGCCCGTCGAATGTCCGGTCGGGGAAGGCGGTGGCGAGGCGGTCCAGTCCACTCATCGCACCGTCGGCGTCGGTCGCCGGACGCAGCACGGCGGACAGAGCGAGCGCGGCCGCATCGACCGGCACCGCGGCCGCGTCGCCGTCGACCAGGTCGGCGAAACGGGCGAGCCGGGCCGAGACGTCGGCGCCGGGATCCGTCACATCGACCTCGCTTCGCTCGCTTCTGCTGCGAACGTACCGTCCGGTAGCTTCCGCGGCCATGTACCCCGGCGCCCACGTCGCTTCGCAGTCCGACAAACCGGCCGTCATCATGGCCTCGACCGGCGCCGTACAGACGTTCGCCGAGCTCGATGCGGCGGCGAATCGGCTGTCGCACGTGCTTCGTGCCGCGGGCGTCCAGCCCGGCGACCACGTGGCGATCTGCCTGGAGAACCACCCGCGCTACCTCGAGGTGGCGTGGGGCTGTCACTACGCCGGGGCGATCTACACCGCGACGTCGTCCCGCCTGACCAGTCACGAGCTGTCGTACGTCATCAGCGACTGCGGGGCGTCGGTGTTCATCACCTCGACGCACCTCGCCGATCAGGCCGCCGACGTGGTCGCCCACACACCCGCCGTGTCCCTGCGGCTGATGCTCGACGGCACGATCGACGGGTACGACTCGTACGAGCACGCCGTCGCCGCGGCGAGCCCGGAGCCGCTCGAGGAGCGCATCGCCGGCGTCGACATGCTCTACTCGTCCGGCACGACCGGCCTGCCCAAGGGTGTCGAGCGGACGTTCCCGGCCGAGCCGCTGGAGACGGCCGCGGGAGCCGTCACACCGGTCCTGCAGTTCCTGTTCGGGGTCACGGCCGACTCGGTGTACCTGTCGCCGGCCCCGCTGTACCACGCCGCGCCCTTGCGCTTCTGCATGAGCGCCCACGCCCTCGGCGCCACCGTCGTGGTGATGGAGCACTTCGACGCCGAGGAGTTCCTCCAGCTCGTCGACCGCTATCGGGTCACCCACACCCAGGTGGTGCCGACGATGTTCGTCCGCCTGCTCCGGCTGCCGCCGGACGTCCGCACCCGCTACGACCTGACCTCGCTGCAGTGCGTGATCCACGCCGCCGCGCCGTGTCCCGTGCCGGTGAAGCGCGAGATCATCGAATGGCTCGGACCGGTGGTCCACGAGTACTACGCCGGCACCGAGGGCAACGGCTTCGTGTACTGCAACAGCGAGCAGTGGCTCGCCCACCCGGGCACGGTCGGGATGCCGATCGCGTGCACCCTGCACATCTGCGGACCGGAGGGTGAAGAGGTCCCGACCGGCGAGAGCGGCACGATCTTCTTCGAGAGCGGGGTGCAGTTCGAGTACCACAACGACCCGGAGAAGACCGCCGGGTCCCGGCATCCGAGAGGGTGGAGCACGCTCGGCGACGTCGGCTACGTGGACGACGACGGGTTCCTCTATCTGACCGACCGCAAGGCGTACATGATCATCTCGGGTGGCGTCAACATCTATCCGCAGGAGGCGGAGAACGTCCTCGTGACCCACCCCAAGGTGGTCGACGTGGCGGTGTTCGGCGTGCCCAACGAGGACTTCGGCGAAGAGGTGAAGGCGGTGGTCCAACCACTCGAGATGCCCGCCGACACCGACGAGGCGGCGGCGCTGGAGCGCGAGCTGATCGCCTTCTGCCGGGAGCAGCTCGCCGACGTCAAGTGCCCGCGCTCGATCGACTTCCGTCCCGATCTCCCCCGTCACCCGACCGGCAAGCTGTACAAGCGCCACCTCAAGGACGAGTACTGGGCCGCCGCCGGCCGGGCGATCTGACGACAGAGGTTCTGAGCCGCCGGGGTATCGCCCAGTGATCCCAACTCACCTGAGAATCAGGTCGTGGATTTCCGACGGGCGCGCGGGCGCGCGGCCGATCGTGACGGCGCACGGGACGCGGTGTGGAGGCGGTCGATGAGGTGGGCCAGGCGGACCGAGTCGGTCGCCGCCCACCGGGGCTCGACCTCGCCGGCGGCCTCGGCGGCGAAGGCCGTCACCATCCGCTCGTAGGCGTTGGCCCCGGCGTGGTCGACCTCGTCCCGGCTGCCGTCGGTGCGCTGCAGGACCAGCGTGCCGGGGCGGTCCGGACCCGGCATGTAGTTCTCCACGACGACGGCGGCGGCGGTCCCGACGACCTCCAGGTGGCGGCGGTTGGGCCCGTCGATCGACACGGCGAACGTGGCCGCGGCACCGGCGTCCAACTCGACCCACCCGCTCATCGTCACGTCGGCGCCCGCCTCGTTCCGGAGGGCCGTCGCGGAGACCGGGCCGGGATCCCGCCCGATCATCAGCAGCGGGGGCGCCAGGCAGTAGATCCCGACGTCGAACAGGGCGCCGCCGCCACGCTCGTCGAGCCGGTGGTCACCGGGCTCGATGGTGAAGGTGAACGTGGCGTGGTGGGACTGGAGCGAGCCCAGCTCGCCGGCCGCGACCAGATCGAGCAGCCGTTGGGCCCGTGGATGGTGCGGCCAGACGTACGCCTCCGACAAGTGCCGGCCGGCCGCCCGGGCCGTGGCGAACAGCGACTCGGTGTCGGCCGCCGACATCGTCAGCGGCTTCTCGCACAGCACGTGCTTGCCCGCCTCCAACGCCTTGGTCACCCACTCGACGTGCATCGAGTTCGGCAGCGGGATGTACACCGCTTCCACGTTGGGATCGGCCAGGACCTCGCCGTACGCCGCCAGGTCGCCGTCCCGACTCGACCCCTCGGCGACGATGCGCTGGCCGGCGAGGTCGAAGGCCGGGCGCAATCGCAGGCGGTGAATCCGGGAGGTGGCTCCCAGCACCCCCCAGCGCATCACGGCGACAGGACCACCATGCGCAGCTCGGTCATCTCGCGGACCGAGTACGCCGGTCCCTCGCGGGTGTTCCCGCTGTCGCGCACCCCGCCGTACGGCTGCTGGTCGGCCCGCCACGTGGGCACCTCGTTGACCAGCACACCGCCGAAGTCGAGCACCTGGAACGCCTTCATCGCGTCGGCGACGTTGTGGGTGAAGATCGCCGCCTGCAGCCCGTACCGCGTGTCGTTGGCGAGGCGGAGGGCCTCGTCGAGCTCGCCGTAGGTGGCGACGGCGACCACCGGCCCGAACACCTCGTCGGCGCACACCTTCATGTCGGGCGTGACGTCGGTCAGCACGGTCGGCCCGAGGACGCCCTGGTCGTCGACCTCGCCGCCGTAGGCGACAGCTGCCCCGCCGGTGACCGCCTCGTCGATCCACTCCGTGACCCGTTCGCGCTCGTCGGTCGAGATCAGCGCCGAGACGTCGGTCTGCTCGTCCATCGGGTCGCCGACGACCAGCGCCGACACCTCCTTGACCAGCGCGGCGACGAACTCGTCGGCGATGTCGGCGTGGACCAGCACGCGCTGGGTGGAGATGCAGCTCTGCCCGGCGTGAGAGAACCCGGCCACCCTGATCTTCGCCACCGCCGCCTGCCAGTCGCTGTCGGCCTCGATGATCACCGGGGCGTTGTTGCCGAGCTCCAGGCCGACCTTCTTGCGCGGGGCGCGGGCCCGGATCCCCCACCCCACCGGCGGCGAGCCGGTGAACGTGATCAGCGCGACGTCGTCGTGGTCCACGAGGGCGTTGCCGACCGTGCCGCCGCTCCCGGTCACCACGTGGAGCCACTCCGCCGGCAGCCCGCAGTCGTCGATCAGCAACTCGGCCAGCCGGATCCCGCTGAACGGCGTCTGGCTCGCCGGCTTGAGCACCACCGGACAGCCGGCGGCGATCGCCGGGGCGAGCTTGTGGGCGACGAGGTTGAGCGGGAAGTTGAACGGGGAGATCGCGCCGACCACCCCGATCGGCACCCGCAGGGTGAAGCCGAGCTTCCCCTCCCCGCTGGCGAGGGCGTCGAGGGCGACCATCTCGCCGACGAGCGTCCGGGCCTCGGCGGCGGCGAACTGGAACGTGCCGACCGCCCGTTCGGCCTCGACCCGGGCCGTCTTGATCGGCTTGGCCGCCTCGTCGGCGATGATCGCGGCGAACTCTTCGCGCCGCTCGGCCAGTACGCGGGCGGCGGTGTCGAGCACCTCGGCGCGCTTCCAGCGCGGCAGCGGCCCGCCGGCGAGGGCGGCCTTCGCCACGGCGACGGCCCGGTCCACCTCGGCGGCGCCGCAGACCGGCACCCGCCCGATCTCGTGGCCGTCGTACGGCGATGTGACGGCGGTGGACTCGCTGCCGGTGAAGCGCTCCCCCGCGAGCGGAAGCGCACGTACCTCGTGCTCGGCCATGCGTCCGACCATACTGCCCCCCGTGTCGAGCGCTCCACGGCCCCCCCGTCATCCGTTCCTCGACTGGCCGGCGCCGATCGCCTTCGCCCATCGCGGCGGGGCGAGCGAGGCGCCCGAGAACACGCTGCCCGCCTTCGCCCACGCCGTCGACCTCGGGTACCGCTACCTCGAGACCGACGTCCAGGTCACCGCGGACGGCGTCGTCGTCGCCTTCCACGACGACGACCTGGCGCGCACCTGCGGGCGGCCCGGGCGGATCTCGGAGCTGCCGTGGGCGGACGTCGCGACCGCCCGCGTCGACGGCCGCGAGCCGATCCCCCGCCTCGACGAGCTCCTCGCCGCGTGGCCGGAGGCCCGCTGGAACATCGACTGCAAGACCGACCGGGCCGCCGACCCGCTGGTCGGCGAGCTCCAACGCGCCAGCGCGCTCGACCGCGTGTGCGTCAGCGCGTTCAGCGATCTGCGGCTGCTGCGGCTCCGCCGCCGGCTCGGCCGCGGGCTGTGCTCATCGGCGGGTCCGGCCGAGCTGACCGCGATCCGGATCATCGGCTGGACATTCCCGGGCCCGCTGGCCGCCCAGGTTCCGGTGCGCCGGGGCCGGTTCACCGTGGTCGACGAGCGCTTCGTCGCCCGGGCCCACCGGCGCGGGATCGTCGTCCACGTGTGGACGATCGACGACGCCGCCGAGATGACGCGGCTGCTCGATCTCGGCGTCGACGGGATCATGACCGACCGTCCGGCGGTGCTGCGGGACGTGCTGACGAGCCGGGGCCAGTGGGGCTGACTTCCTGGCGCGGACCGGCACGCCACCCGACGACGACGGCGCCGATCGAGCCGGCGGCGAGCACGAGGGCGCCGCTGGCGGTCACCGGCGCCCCGGCCTCGATGTCGACGACGCTCGACCCTGCCTGCCAGACCGCCAGACCCACCGCGCCGGCGTAGAGCGCGGCGATCACGCCGATCGCGCCGCCGGCCCGCGGCCAGCCCCACCACGCGGCGACCACGGCCACCACCGCGAGCAGCGGCATCAGTGGCCACCAGCGCAACGCCGGGTCGGCGGGACCGTCCGGCGCGAAGCCGAGTCGATCCACCAGCGACAGCAGGTCGTAGCTGTTGCGTCGCACCGCTCCGGTCGCCACCCACGGGAGCAGCGAACCGCCGACCGTGACGGCCGTGCCGACCGCCATCGTCACGACCGCGGGGCCACGCCGACCGAACCTGCCCGGGGGCTGTGCCCCCGAACCCCATCGCCGGGCGGCTCGCTGGCGCTCGCGCGCCCGGCCGGCGCCTTCGGCTCCGTTCCCCGATCTCACCGTCACCGGGACCAGCTTGGTCGCGAAACTGGCGTAGCGTCGTTGCGCGATGACGGTGAACGTGCCGTGCGGATCGGTCCGGGCGGGCGGCGCCGTCGCCGTGACGGCCGACCAGCTGGCGACTCAGGCGGCGATGTCCACGTTCACGCTCGGCGGCAACGCCGTCGACGCCGCGGTCGCGGCCAGCGCCGTGCTCGCCGTGACCGCACCGCATCTCTGTGGGATGGGTGGCGACCTGTTCGCCCTCGTCCGCACCGGCGACGGCGAGCTCCTCGCCCTGAACGCGAGCGGGCGGGCGGGCAGCGGCGCCGACGCCGAGGCCCTCCGCGCCGAGCACCTCGCTTCGCTCCCCCTCCGCCACGACGTCCGCAGCGTGACCGTGCCGGGCTGCGTCGACGGATGGACCACCCTGCACGGCCGCCTGGGGCGCGTCGACCTGGCCACGGTGCTCGCCCCGGCGATCCGGCTCGCCGCGTCCGGGTTCCCTGCCAGCCCGCTGCTCGTCGGATCTCTGTCCGCGCTCGACGACGCCGGGCGCGAGCAGCTGCACGAGCTCGCCGGTCAGGCCACGGCGACCGGCGCCCGGGTCCGCCGGCCGGGCGTCGCGCTCACGCTCCAGGCCATCGTCGCCGGCGGTCGTGACGCCTTCTACGGGGGCGCCTTCGGCGAAGGTCTGCTCGCCCTCGGCGACGGGTTGTTCTCCGCCGAGGACCTGCTGGCGAGACAGGCCGAGTGGGTCGAGCCGTTACGGGCGAGGGCGCTCGGCGTCGAGCTGGCCACGATCCCGCCGAACTCGCAGGGCTACCTCACCCTGGCCATGGCCCGGCTCGCCGCGGCTGCCGGCGTCCCGGACGATCCCGACGATCCGGCGTGGCCGCACCTGCTGATCGAGGCCGCCACCGCCGCCTCCTACGACCGGCCCGACGTCCTGTACGAGGCGGCCGACGGCGCCGCGCTGATCGCCGAGGTCGACCGCCGGGGCGGCCTCATCGATGCCGAGCGGGCCAGCCATCGCCCGGCGCCCGCCGTCACGGGCGATACGACGTACCTGTGCACGGCCGACGAACGAGGTACCGCGGTCAGCCTGATCCAGTCCAACGCCGCCGGGTTCGGCTCGTGGCTCGCCGAGCCCACCACGGCGATCAACCTGCACAACCGTGGGATCGGCTTCAGCCTGAGGGATGGCCATCCCGCCGAGTACCGGCCCGGGCGGCGCCCGCCGCACACGCTCTGCCCGGCGATCGCCACCCGTGACGGCGAGCTCGTTGCGGTCCTCGGGACGATGGGCGGCGACGCCCAGCCGCAGATCCTGCTCCAGATCGCCACCCGCCTGTTCCGGCACGGCGCCCATCCCGCCGAGGCGGTCGGCACCGGTCGGTGGGCGCTGCGCGGTCCAACCACCGGCTTCGACACCTGGACGAGCGGCTCACCCCCGACGGTGATGGTCGAGGGCCACGCGCCGACGGGATGGCGCACCGGGCTGATGGAACGGGGCCATGAGGTGGACGTCGCGCCCCCGTTCGACTCGGGATTCGGGCACGCCCATGTGATCGTGCAGGAGCGTCCGGGCCTGTACGCGTGCGCTGCCGATCCGCGTACACGGGTCGGCAGCGCAGCCGGACTCTGAACTACGGGATGCCGGCGAGGACCTCGCAGGACGCCTGCGTGTCGACGCCGGTGCCGCCGGTGCAGCGATCGGTGCCGTTGCCGCCGACGAGCCGGTCATTGCCGGCGTCACCGTAGGCGCGGTCTCGGCCCGCGTCGCCTCGAACGGTGTCCTTGCCGGCCCCACCGCGGAGGGTGTCGTTGCCCCCGCCACCATTGACGGTGTCGTTACCCGCATCGCCGAACTGCCGGTCGTTGCCGGCGTCACCGAAGACACGGTCCTTGCCGCCCTCGCCACGGAGAGTGTCCCTGCCGGCCCCACCGCGCGCGGTGTCGTTACCCCCGCCGCCGAGGATGGTGTCGTTGCCGACAGCGCCGAGCAGGGTGTCGGCGGCACCGAGGCCACGGAGGCGGTCCTTGCCGCCGCGCCCGTCGAGGCGGTTGACCCCGTTGTTGCCGGTGAGCACGTCGTTGAACGCGCTTCCGACCATGGTCTCGACCTGCACGAGGAGGTCGGTCCCCTCGCCGCTGGCCGCCCCGGCCAGCAGGCTCGCGCTCACCGCGGCCGGTGACACGGAGAAGTTCGCCGTGTCGATGCCCGCCCCGCCGTGGTAACGGTCGTTCCCGAGCCGGCCGGTCAGCAGGTCGTCGCCGTTGCCGCCCTGGAGGTCGTCGTTGCCGGCCACCCCGTCGAGACGGTCGTTCCCGTTCTGGCCGAGGAGCACGTTGGCCCCCGCGTTGCCGACGAGCACGTCGTGGAACGCCGAGCCGGTGACGTTCTCGACCAGCACGAACGTGTCGGCACCACCTCCGCCGCTCCCGGCGTTGGCCGTGAGGCTGGCGGTGACCGCCGCCGTCGCCGACGCGTAGGAGACGGTGTCGACACCGGCCTCGCCGCGGAGAGCGTCGTTGCCGGGCCCGCCGTCGAGGAGGTCGTTGCCGTCACCGCCGTTGATCGTGTCGTTGCCGTTACCACCGCAGATGATGTCGTTGCCGCCAAGACCGTTAACGGTGTCGTCGCCATTGCCGGCGAGGATCACGTCGTTGCCGGCAGTGCCGTTGATCACTTCCGGGTCGGGAGTGCCGATGATGGTCGCCACCACGCCGAGACACGCCGGCGGTGGGCCGACGTCCACGTGCAGGTTCATCAACCCGTTGGCGGCGCCGAAGCCGTCCACCTTGATGCGGTACGTCGTGCCGGCGGTGGCCGGGAAGCGCACCAGGCTGCGCAGCCCGGTACCCGAGTCATCGTTGGAGGCGACGACAGCCAGCGTCCCCAGAGTATTGCCGGTGTAGACGGCGAGGGTGGTGTCGAACGTCGTGCGGAACGTGCCGTTGTCCTCGGTCGAGACCGTCGCGGTCCCGCTCGATGACGGCGTCCACGTCCACCAGACGCTGTTGTCCAGGCTGAACGGCCCCGGCTCACCCACCTCGCTGTCGGCGCAGACGTTGAAGTCGAAATCGTTGAACGGCCCGTTGCCGGTGAGCACCTCGGGGGCGGAGAAGTCGTTGTTGTTGACGTTCCTCGTCGCCGCGTCGAGCACGTTGATCCGCTTGCGGGTGACCCCATTGCGAGTGACGTTCACGCCGGTTGCCGCCAGGTCCGAGACCGCCTTGGCGTTGGTGATCGGAACTCCATTGCCGTCGACGCACTCCCGCAGCAGCGCCAGCGCCCCGACGACGTGTGGCGTCGCCATCGACGTGCCGTTCTTCGAGCCGTGGTTGGTGCCGGTTGGGATCGGCGCGTCGATGTCAACGCCCGGGGCCCAGAAGTCGGTCAAGGCGTTGGAGTTGGTGAAGCCGGCCGGGACGTCGGCGTCGTCGGTGGCGCTGATGGTGATCGCGTTCGACACGCAGCCCGGCATGCTCACCTGAGTGTTCGACCCGTTGTTGCCGGCGGCGATCACGGTGGCGACACCGGCGGCGAGCAGCTGGTTCACCAGCGACGCCGTCGTCGGGAGCGAAGCGTCGCACGCAGCCGTGGACAACGCGCCGCCGATGCTGAGGTTGACCGCCACGAGGTTCCGGTTGGTCGTGTTCTTGAGGCTGAGCACGTGCTGCAACGCGGAGTCGATCGACGAGAAGAATGCCGTCCACTGGGTACTCGCCGGATTGTCCTGGGCGACGTTGATCGCCACGATCCCGGCGCCGCGCGCGACGCCCTCGTGACCGCCCGTGAACACTTCGCCGGCGGCGGTGCCGCCTACGTGAGTGCCGTGGTCGCAGTCGACGGAGTGCGCGCACTCCTCACCACCGGGCGCGCCGATGAACGTGTTCGTTGCTCCCGGGCAGGAGAAGTTGGTCACGAAGCACGCCTGGCGGACGATCCGGCCGGTGAACGCGCTGTGCCCACTGTCCACGCCGGAGTCGATGATCGCCACGTCGTAGCGGCCGGTGGTGCTCCCGTCGAAGTTGTTGCCGAGCACGCCGGCCGCGTTGAGCAGATCGGAGTCGATCACCCCGGTGCTCGACGCGAGCACCGCCTCGACCTGTCCGTCGAGCACGACCGACGCCACGTCGGGATCGGCGAGCAGGGCGTCGAGTCCCTCTGCCGTGACCTCGTAGACCGCCGACGGCACCACCTCGAACTCGAACACCTTGTGGGATCCGGTCCGCTTCAGCGTCGCCTGGAGCCCGTCGAGGGACTCGACGATCGCGTCGCGCTGCGCCTCGACCTGAGCCGCCGACAGGTCCGCCTCGAGTTGCGTCGTGGTCCGCGTCGTCACGATCACGCGGGCCGAACCGCTCTCGGCGATGGCCGACCGAACGGCTGCCGTCTCGTCCGGGCTCTGCTCCGGAGTCGCCGTCGCGGCGACCGACGCCGAGTCCGACGCCTCGGCGACCGGCTGTCCCGGCACGTCCTCGTTCTGGGGTGAGTTGGTCCCGACCGGCCCGAGGCCCTCGGGCTTGGGACCGTCGTCGTCCGCCGCGGCCGGGGCACCGATCCCACCGGAGCCGGTGTAGCCGACATAGCCCGCGAAACTCGGGTCCGCGGCGATGGACTGCGGATCGGGAACTGGCTCGTCCTGGGCCGGGCTCGGTGCCCGCTCGACGGTCTGGGCGGCGACCGGGGCGCCGACGACGACGAGCAAGGCCGCCGACGTCACCCCCAGTCCCCCGCGCAGACGCCGCGCCCAGCTCTGTGGCTGTCGCACTTGGTGCTCTCCTCCTTGAGTGCGCCGGTCGGGTTCTCCGTCCCGGAGCTGATTTCCGGAGGCGCTGCACGCTCCTCCGCCCGCTTCGTCGCTTGGAGACGGCCCAACCGGCCGCGCCCGCACGACAAACGGACAGTAGAGCATTGAGTAGCCCGAATCGGTGAATTGGACAACCCCGTACGCGACGGAGCCGGCGGCCCAACGCCACCGGCTCCGTCTGGTTTCGTCCTGTCGTTCGGAACCGGCGCCAACGGGCCGATCCCGAACGACAGAACGTGGGGGGATCTACGGGATGTTGGCGACGAACTCGCAGGTCCCCTGCAGGTCGACGCCAGCGCCGCCGTCGCAGCGGTCGGTGCCGTTGCCGCCGATCAGGCGGTCGTTGCCCGCCAGGCCGAAGAGGCGGTCGTTCCCGTTGACGCCCTGCAGCGTGTTGGCGCCGGCGTTGCCCCTGATGACGTCGTTCAACGCCGAGCCGACGACGTTCTCGACCGTCGCCAGCGCGTCGGCACCTTCACCAGCAGCGGTGCCCGCCGTGAGGTTCACGTTCACCGCGGCAGCCGAGCCGCCGAAGTGAGCCGTGTCCACACCGGGACCACCGCTGTAGCTGTCATTGCCGATCCGGCCGAGCAGGGTGTCGTTGTGATTCCCACCGTTGACGGTGTCGTTGCCCGCACCGCCGTCGATGGTGTCGTTTCCGTCGACGCCGCGGAGCAGGTCGTTGCCGTTGCCGCCGCGGAGCACGTTGGCGAGGGCGTTGCCCAGCAGGTTGTCATTGAACGGCGACCCGTCGAGGTTCTCGACGTTGGACAGGGCGTCCGTGCCTTCGCCGGTGGCGGCTCCCGTCGTCAGGTTGGCGGTCACCGCAGCCGGAGCGAAGCCGTAGCTCACCCGATCCACACCGGCGTCTCCGGCGAGGATGTCGTTACCGAGGCGCCCGACGAGGACGTCGTTGCCACTGCGGCCCGACAGGAAGTTGTTGACGGCGTTGCCCTGCAGCGTGTCGTTGAACGCCGAGCCACCGACGTTCTCGACCAGCACGAACGTGTCGCTGCCGAACCCGCCGGTCGCGGTGTTGCTGGTCAGGTTGACGCTCACCGCCGCGGGGGCCGCGGCGTACGTGACGGTGTCGACACCGGCCTCGCCACGGATGTGGTCGTTGCCCGGCCCGCCGTCGAGCAGGTCGTTGCCGACCCATCCGTCGAGCCAGTCGTTACCGGTCCCGCCGTTGATCGCGTCGCCGACGTCGTTGACGTCGCCACCGCCGGCGTTGCCGAGCAGGGTGTCGTTGTCTGCGTCGCCGCGGATCGTGTCGGCGCCCGGATCGCCACGGACATTGTCCGTGCCCGCACCGGCGTTGATCGTGTCGTTGCCGACGCCACCGCAGATGGTGTCGTTGCCGGCCCCACCGTTGATCGTGTCGTTGCCGGCACCGGCGACGATCACGTCGTTACCGGCCGTGCCGTTGATCACGTCGTTGCCAGCCGTGCCGACGCGGGTCGCTGCGAGGCCGACGCACGTGGGCGGCGGACCGTTCTGGATGTGCAGGTTGAGCAGCCCGTTGGCACCGCTGAAGCCGTCGACTTGAATCCGGTACGTCGTGCCGCCGTTGACCGGGAACACCACCCGGCTGCGCAGGCCGAGCGCCCCGCCGGCGTCGTCGTTGAAGGCCACCGAGCTGAGGGTGCCGAGCGTGTTGCCCGTGTACACCTGCAGCGTCGTGTCGAACGTCGTCGCGAACCCGCCGCCGTCCTGGGTCGAGATCGTGGCCGTGCCGGTCGTCGCCGGGGTCCAGGTCCACCAGACGCTGTTCTGGATCGACTGGACACCGGGCTCGCCGGCCTCGCTGTCGGCGCAGACGTTGAAGTCGAAGTCGTTGAACGGACCGTTGCCGCCGAAGCTTTCGGGCAACGCGAAGTCGTTGTTGTTCACGTTCCGCGTCGCGGCGTCGAGCACATTGATCCGCTTGCGGGTGACCCCGTTGCGGGTGACGTTGACGCCGGTCGCCGCGAGATCCGAGATCGCCTTGGCGTTGGTGATCGGGACGCCGTTGCCGTCGACGCACTCACGCAGGAGGGCCAGCGCCCCGACGACGTGAGGTGTGGACATCGACGTGCCGCTCTTCGGCCCCTCGTTGTTCCCGGTCGGGATCGGCGCGGTGATGCCCACGCCGGGCGCCCAGAAGTCGGTCAGGGCGTTGGAGTTGGTGAAGCCGGCCGGGACGTCAGCGTTGTTGGTGGCGCTGATCGTCACGGCGTTCAACACGCAGCCCGGGAAGCTGACCTGGGTGTTCGACCCGTCGTTGCCGGCGGCGATCACGGTGGCGACGCCGGCCGCGAGCAGTTGGTTCACCAACGACGCCGTCGTCGGGAGCGAGCCATCGCATGCGACCGCGGACAACCCACCGCCGATGCTGATGTTCGCCGCGACGAGGTTCGGGTTCGTGCTGTTCTTCAGGGCGAGCACGTGCTGCAGCGCGTTGTCGATCGACGAGAAGGCGATCGTCGCTCGAGGGCTCGTCGGGTGGTCCTGAGCGACCTTGATCGAGACGATGCGCGCGCCGCGGGCGACACCTTCGTGACCACCGGTGTAGAACGAACCGGCGGCGATTCCGCCGACGTGGGTCCCGTGGTCGCAGTCGATCGAGTGGGTGCACTCCTCACCACCCGGCGCGCCGATGAAGGCGTTGGTGCCGCCGGGGCAGGAGGCGTCGGTCACGAAGCACGCCTGGCGGACGATCCGGCCGGCGAACGCGGTGTGCCCGCTGTCCACGCCGGTGTCGATGATCGCCACGTCGTACGCGCCGGTGGTGCTCCCGTTGAAGTTGTTGCCGAGCACGCCCGCCGCGTTGAGCAGGTCGGAGTCGATCACACCCGTGCTGTTGTCGAGCTGGGTGGTCGCCTGCCGGTCGAGCACGACCGAGGCCACGTCGGCGTCGGCGAACAGGGCGTCGAGTCCCTCTGCCGTGACCTCGTAGACCGCCGACGGAACGACCTCGAGCTCGGACACCTTGTGGGACCCGGTCCGCTTCAGCGTCGCCTGGAGCCCGTCGAGGGACTCGGCGACTGCGTCGCGCTGGGCGGTGACCTGGGCGGCCGAGAGGTCGGCCTCCAACTTGGTGGCCGTCCGCATCATCACGATGACGCGGGCCGAACCATCCTCGGCGATGGCCGATTCGACGGCGGCCGTGTCGGCCGGCGTCTGCTCGGGGGTCGCCGTCGCGGCGACCAGGTCCGAGTCACGTGTCTCGGCCGCGTCCTGGCCGGGCACGTCCTGGCTCTCGGGTGAGTTGGTTCCCACCGGACCGAGGGTCTCGGCCTTGGGACCGTCCTCGTCAGCCGCGGCCGTGGCGCCGGCAGCAGCGCCGCCGGTGTAGCCGACGTACCCGGTGAACTTGGCGTCCGCCGGGCCCGCTTGCGGGTTGGGGACTGGCTTGTCCTGGGTCGGGCTCGGTGCCCGCTCGGCTGACTGACCGGCGACCGGGGCGCCGACGCCGACGAGTACCGCCGACATCACCCCCAGTCCCCACTTCAGCCGGCGTCCCCAGCTCTGTCGCTGTCGCACTTGCTGTTCTCCTCCATGAATGCCCCATCTGGAGTCCCACCGTGTTCGGCACGGCCGACGGGTCAGCGTTCGGGAGTCGCGAACGGAGGATCAGATACGCGAACGAGTGGCGATTGTCACCCGCGAGGGCATCTCCGCCCCGGTATCACACCAGCGGACAGACCTCTTCGACGAAGCGGGCCATCTGCTCGTCGGCCTTCTTGTACGGGTCGCCGAGGAGGTGGGGGAAGATCGTGAGGTGCTCGACGCCGAGCAGGTCGCGGAAGAACGCGACCTCGGCGGCGACCTCCGCCGGCGTGCCGACCAGGATCGTCTTCTGCTCGATCGACTGCTCCAGCGTCGGGATCAGGCCAGGCGGAGCAGGCTTGCCGTCGGCACCCATGTACCCGCGGCTCCAGCCGTACGGCCCGAGGAACTTCCAGAACTCGTCGTGACCCGGCCGAGCCGAGTCGAGCGCCTTCTCGTGGGTGTCCTCGACCCGCACCGACACGACCAGCATCCGCTTCTCCCCCGCCGTCGGCGCGCCGCCGTGGGCGGCGGCGTAGCGCTCGCCGTAGGTGTCCCAGAACCGCTTGATGAACGCGTAGTGCTGGTTCCAGAAGACCGCGCCATGACCGACGGTCGGGACGTAGTCCAGCGTCGGCGGGCTGGTCACGGCCTGCCAGATCTCGTAGGGGTACAGGGGCCGCGGCACGAGCGACAGCGTCTGCACCGTCCCGCCGCGGTCGGGGATCCCGGGGACCGGCAACTGGAAGTGCCGTCCGGCGTACGAGAACGTCTCGTGGTCGAGGGCGAGCCGGATGATCTCCATCGACTCCTCGAACACTTCGCGGTTGAGCCGGTCGTCAGCCGCCTTCTCCGGGTTGTCGTAGGAGCCGATCGACACGCCTTTGTCGTTGAGGTGGAGGACCTCGCGGGGGACGGTCCCTCGCCCCACGCCGAGGATCGCCCGGCCGCCGGACAGGTTGTGCAGCGTCGCGAAGTCCTCGGCCAGGCGCAGCGGGTTCCACTGCGGCACGACGTTGAACATCGTGCCGAGGCGGATCCGGCTCGTCTGGGCGGCGATCCACGTGGCGATCTGGATGCCGTTGGGGATGACCTCGTACCCCTCGTGCTGGAAGTGATGCTCGGTCATCCAGAACGAGTCGTAGCCGAGTCGCTCGGCCTCGACGGCCGAGCCGACGTACTCGGTCGTCGCCCTCCAGATCTGCTCGTTGGTCGCCCGGCGATCCGTCGAGGCCGGCGGGCCGGCACCGGCATCGTCGAGCTCGACGCCCCCGAAGAAGAACGCGCCGAGCTTCACCGCGGCGAGAGTACCAGCGGCGCTACGTTGCCGCCCGGTGACCCCCATTGCGTTCCCCGGCCACGCCGCATGCTGCCCGCGCAGTTGCTTGCCGCTCGCTCGCTGGCGCTCGCTCGCTCGCATTGTCGCGTGGTCCTGACATGACCGATGCGCTGCTGCGCCGCGCGACCCTGGCCGACGGATCCGCCGCCGACGTGCGCATCCGCGGTGACCGCATCGACGCCGTCGGTGACCTCGAGGCGGGTCCCGAGGACGAGATCGTCGACCTCGCCGGCTGGCTCCTGCTCCCCGCCGCCACCGAGCCCCACGCCCACCTGGACAAGGCGTTCCTCGCCGAACGCCTGACCAACGAGCGGGGCGACCTGTTCGGAGCGATCGACGCGATGGTCGCCGCCCGCCCGTGGATCGACGTCGCCGACACCGTCGAGCGCGCCGAGCGCGGGGCCAGGCGGATGGCCGCGAACGGGTTCGGCTTCGTCCGCACCCACGCCGATACGACCCTCGACAACGGGCTGACGAGCATCGAGGCGCTGGCCGAGGTGCGCCGCCGCGTCGAAGGCGTGATCGACGTCGAGATCGTCGCGCTGAGCGGCTGGCCGGTCGCGGGCGCCGAGGGCGCGGAGCAGCGCGCCCTGCTCCGCGAGGCGATGGCGCGCGGCGCCGATGTGGTCGGCGGGTGCCCGCACCTCGAAGGCGGCACCGCAAGAGACGTCCGGACGGCGACGGAGACCCTGCTCGAGATCGCCGGCGGGTTCGGCGCGTCCGTCGACCTGCACACCGACGAGACCCTCGATCCGGCCGCCGACGGTCTGGCCGACCTCGCCGAGATCGTGACCACGAACGGGTTCGACCGACCGGTCACGGCGAGTCACTGCGTCAGCCTCGGGATGCGCACCGCTGACCGCCAGCGCGAAGTCGCCGCCGCTGTGGCCGAGGCGGGGATCTCCGTCGTCGCCCTGCCGGCGACAAACCTCTACCTCCAGGGCCGCGACCACCAGCAGGCGATGCCCCGCGGGTTGACCGCGGTGAAGGCGCTGCGCCAGGCCGGTGTCGTCGTTGCCGCCGGAGGCGACAACCTGCAGGACCCGTTCAACCCGGTCGGGCGGGCCGACCCGTTCGAGACGGCGGCGCTCATGGTCCTGACCGCCCACCTGTCCGCGGCGGAGGCCTGGGCGACCGTCACCGATCAGGCCCGCCGGGCCGTCGGCGGCGCGCCGGCGAGCGTCGCGCCCGGGGCGCCCGCGGATCTCCTCGCCGTGCGGGCCGCGTCCCTGCGCGAGGCGATCGCCTGCGCACCCGCCGACCGGAAGGTCTGGCGCCGCGGCGCCCTGATCACGGTCTGAACTCGAACCGCGCGATCTCGGCGAGGGCGGCGCAGAAGGCGTCGACGGCGCCGGCGAAGAGCTCGGCGCCGCGCTCCGCCGAGGCCGCGGTCGGGTCGCCGATGACGCCGGCGTCCCCGAAGTCGTTGGACAGCCAGCCGAAGGAGACCGGTCCGCCGAACCGGACGTAGCGGTTGCCGGCGAGGTGCTCGGGAACGTGGCGTCCCGCGTCCGTCACGTCGACCAGCTCGGGCGCGAGGTGGAGCATCAGCGACGTCTCGTCGGTCCCTCCGTGCACACCCATGCCGAGCTCGTCCGGCGGCGACGTGCCCCCCTGGTCGGGGGGCACCCCGGGATGGGCGAGGAACGTCATCAGCCCGTGGCGCAGTCGCAGCTCTCGGTTGGCGACGTTGACGAGGGCGCTGTTGCCGCCGTGCCCGTTGATGAACACCAGCTTCCGGGCGGCCGTCATCGCCGCGCACCGGCCGACGTCGTCGAGCACCGACAGCAGGGTCGTCGCCGAGAGCCAGACGGTGCCGGCCGCCCAAGCGTGCTCGTTCGACTTGGTGTAGGCGAGCGACGGCAGCAGCCACGCATCGACCTCGTCGCCCACGCGTGAGACAGCGGCCTCGGCGACTGCCTCGGCGACGACGAGATCGGTGTTCAGCGGCAGGTGCGGGCCGTGCTGTTCGATCGCACCCAACGGCTGGACGAGGATGCTCCGCGCCCCGAGTAGTGCGGCGACCTGCGGAGCGCGCAACTCGGCCAGGCGGCGCGTCGTGGGCACGCGCCGCACGCTATAGGGCGACCACAATGTGCGGATGCTTCGGCCGAACCCCCCTCGGCGGTCCCTCCGGTCCGCCTCCGACTACGACGCCATCGTGGTCGGCGCCGGCCACAACGGGCTCGTGTGCGCGGCGTACCTCGCCCGGGGAGGACTGCGCACCCTCCTCGTCGAGGCCCGCTCCTCCGTCGGGGGCGTGGCGGCGAGCGAGCGCTTCGCCGGCGCGACCGTCAACATCTGCAACTGCGACCACGTCACGTTCCGCACGACGCCGGTCGCCGATGAGCTCGACCTCGCCCGCTTCGGTCTGCGGTACCTCGACATCGAACCCGCCCAGGTGGGCACGTCCTGGACGGGAGGACCGGCCTGGCGCCAGTGGCACGACGTCGAGCGGACCGTCGAGGGTCTGGCCGCGAGCCATCCCGCCGAAGTCGACGGTTATCGGCGCTACCTGCAGGCGGCCAAGCCCGTCGTCGAGCTGATCGTCGCCGCCGCCGTCGAGCCGCCGAGCTTGACGCAGCTGACGCGGACGGCCGTGCGCAAGCGCCTCGCCGGCGTGGCCAACGTGTTCCGCTGGAGCCGTCGCAGCGCGGCGGCGGTGATGCGCTCGTTCTTCAGCAGCGACGCGCTGCTCGGTCCGGGTCTGGTCTCCGGGCCGTTCGTCTGGGGGGTGAGTCCCGAGCAGCCCCGCACCGGCCTCGGGGCGCTCCCCTACGCGATGCGTCACGTGTCCCAGGTCGGGCGGCCGGTGGGTGGGAGCGGCCGGCTGACCGACGCCCTCGCGGCTGCCTACACCCATCACGGGGGCGTGCTGCGCACATCGAGCCCCGTGACCCGGATCGTGTGCGCGGACGACGGCGTCGCCGCAGTCGTCCTCGCCGACGGCACCGAGGTCACCGCGCCCGTGGTCGTGTCGGCGTGCGACGCCCGGCGCACGCTCGTGGAGTGGCTCCGTGATCCGCCGCCCGGCGCCGCCGGGCTCATCGCCCGCTGGCGGGACGCGCCCCGACCCGAGGGCTACGAGTCCAAGATCGACGCCGTCGTCACCGAGCCGCCGCGCCTGCGCGACGGCGGGGACCACCTCGCCTCGACGCTCACCGTCGCCCCGTCGCTGCCCGACCTCGACCGCGCCGCGGCGATGCTGCGGGCGGGTGCCGTGCTCCCCCGCCCGGCCCTGCTGGTCAACGTGCCGTCGCTGGCCGACCCCACGCTCGCCCCGGACGGCTGCCACGTGCTGAGCATCGAGGTCCTGCTGACCCCGTACCGGCTGCCGGGCGGCTGGCCGGGCTCGTCCGAGCCGCGCCGCTGGCTCGACGTGTTCGCCGAGCTGTGCGAGCCGGGGTTCCTCGACACGATCGTCGACTGGCGCGCCGTCACCCCCGACGTGTACGAGCGCGAGTTCAACCTGCCGGCCGGACACGCGGCGAGCTTCGGCGGTGGGCCGCTGGCGGCGCTGCGCCACCGCGACCCGGAGCTCACCCACTATGAGACCGCGGTGCCCGGGCTTTTCCTCACCGGTGCGGCGACGTTCCCCGGCGCCGGCATCTGGGGCGCCAGCGGGCGAAATTGCGCCCATGTCGTTCTGCAGCGGACGTCGGTAGCCTGAAGACCAGCACGACCATGCTCACCGGATCGATCTCCCTGGGCCGGCTCGCCGGCGCCTCGCTGAGGATCCACTGGAGCGCGATCGTGATCGGCGCCGTGTTCGCCGCGATTTGGGCGGACCGGGTCGGCGTGGCCGTCGCCATTCTCGGTGCGATCGGCTTCTTCGCCTCGATCCTGCTCCACGAGCTGGCCCACGTCGTCGTCGCCCGCCGCTTCGACGTCCACACGACGGCGATCGAGCTGTGGGCGCTGGGCGGGATGGCCCGGCTCGACCGCGAACCGCGTTCGGCCCGGGCGGAGGGGTGGATCGCCGCCGCCGGACCGCTGGCCAGCCTGGTGCTGGGCGCCATCGGGATCGGCGCCGCCTACGGGACCCACGCTCTGGGCGCGCCGGACACGGTGGTCGCGCTCTTCGTCGGGCTCGGCACCGTGAACGCAGTCCTCGGGGTGTTCAACCTCCTCCCGGGCGCGCCGCTCGACGGCGGCCGGATCCTGCGCGCCGTCCGCTGGGCCCGACACGGGAACCGCTACCGCGCGATGCGCGAGGCGGGGCAGGCCGGCCGGGTGCTCGGATGGGCGCTCGGCGGGCTCGGCGTCGCGCTGCTCCTCAACGGCGAGGCGGGCCTGTGGGTCTTGATCACCGGGATGTTCATCGCCGTCAACGCCCGCGCCGAGATCGCCTACGCCGACCTCGGGTCGCGCCTGGAGGGAGTCAAGGTCGGGGACCTGACGTGGTTCGGCGTGGCCGAGACCGACACCGAGATGGACGCCGACTCGATGATCTGGCAGCGCTCACGTCTTGGTGGTGCCGGGGCCGTCGCCGTGCGCGGCTCCGGCGGCGAGCTCGACGGCCTCGTCCTCGAGGACCAACTGTGGGCCGTCCCCGCCGAGCAACGGCCGTGGGTGATGCTGACGTCGCTGATGATGCCGTTCAACCGCCTCGCCCAGGCCGACCCCGACGACGACCTGGCGTCGGTGCTCCCCAAGCTCAACCCGTTGCGGCCGGTCGTCACGGTGTGGCGCGACGGCCACCTCCTCGGCGTGATCCCCCCGTCGACGCTGCGCCAGAAGCTCGCCCCCCGCCCGTCGATCTGAACCCCGGTTTCTGCAGCTGAATCGGTTGCTATAGCGACCGTTTCAGCTGCAAGAACGGGTTCGGGTCAGGCGTCGCGCACGGCCCAGGCCCGCTTGGCCACCGGGTCCTTGTCGCTCCACGGGAAGTTGATCCACAGCGAGGTCCGCTTCCAGACGTAGTCGCAGCGGACCACCGAGTGGGGCTTCTCGTAGAGCACCGCCGTGCGCACCTCGCCCACCTTGCCCTCGGCGAACTGCTGGACGCTGCGCAACGTGTGGCCGGTGTCGGCGACGTCGTCGGCGATGAGGAGGCGGGCGTCGTGGAGGTCGACGAAGTCGGGCGCCGGCGGCAGGATCCGCGGCACCTCGAGCCGTTCGTCGACGCCGGTGTAGAACTCGACGTTCATCGAGTAGACGTTCTTCACCGACAGGGCGTAGCCGAGGGCGCCGCCGATGAGGAGGCCGCCGCGGGCGACGGCGAGGATCATGTCCGGCTCGTAGCCGTCGTCGGCCACCATCTGGGCGACGTCACGGGAAGCGACCCCGAAGTCGTCCCACGTCATGATCTCCCGCTCGCTGGACGACACGCTGCCCATCACGTCGGACGCTATCGGATCGATCGGCTCCCCTACAGGGCGACGTCGGACGGGCGCACGGGGACCCGGTTGAGCCGGGCGGCGCGCGCCTCGCCGCCGTCGAACTGGCGCAGGGCGTCACGGATCGCGGCGACGATCGCCGGGGTCACCGAGATGCACGGCGGCTCGCCGACGCCCTTGGCGCCGAGCGGCGACAGTGGGTCCGGCTCCTCGACGAGCGTGGCCACCACCTCGGGCATGTCGAGGAACGTCGGCAGCAGGTAGTCGGTGAAGCTGGCGTTGCGGATCTGCCCACCGACCTGGATGATCTCCTCCATCACGGCCAGGCCGAGGCCCTGCGAGATGCCGCCCTCGATCTGGCCCAGAACGGCCTGTGGGTTGAGGGCCCGTCCGACGTCCTGCGCCGTCGCCACCTGCACCACCCGCACGAGGCCGAGGTCGGCGTCGACGTCGACCACGACCCGGTGGGCGACGAAGGCGAAGGCGACGTGGCAGTCACCCTGGCCGTCCTCGTCGAGCTCCACCGTCGGCCGGTGGTGGAACTCCGCCGTCTCCTCGATCGCCGGGCCCGCCGACGCCGCGACGACGGTCGTGCGGAAGTCGCTGAGGGTGTCGACGATCTCGTTGCCCTCGACGATCAGTCGCAGCGGGTCGATGCCGTTCGCCTCCCCGACCCGCTCGAGCAGCCGGTCGCGGACCGCCCGGCAGGCGGCGTCGACCGCTCCCCCGCTCATCCAGGTCTGTCGCGACGCCGAGGTCGAGCCCGACGAGCCGATCGCCGTGTCGATCGGCTCGATCATCACGTCGTCGACGCCGAGGACGGAGCGGGCGATCTGCCCGGCGATGGTGACGAAGCCCTGACCCACCTCGGCGGACGCGAACTTCAACGTCGCCACGCCGTCGGCCAGGCGGCACCGCGCCGTCGAGTAGTCGTCGAAGCCCTCCGAGTACATCAGGTTCTTCATCGCCGCGCCCCAGCCGATGCCGCGGCGGACGTGCCCGGCGTCGGCCGTGAGCCCGGCCCCGCCGGGCAGGCGCATCGGGTCGTGATCGCCGCCGATCGGCGTGTCGGGCAGCGGCAGCGCGGCCGTCTCCTGGATGCACCGGACGACCGGGGCGACGTTGCGGACGACCTGTCCGGTGATCAACGTGTCGCCGGTGGTGAGGGCATTGCGCAGGCGGATCTCGACCGGGTCGAGTCCGCACGCGGCGGCGAGCCGGTCCATCTGGCTCTCGTGGGCGAAACAGGCCTGGACAACGCCGAAGCCGCGCATCGCCCCGCACGGCAGATGGTTGGTGCGCACGGCGTAGCCGTCGACGACCGCGTTGGGGCAGCGGTAGGGGCCCTGGGTGTGGGTGACCGCGTTGAGCAGCACCGCTGACGACGTCGACGCGAACGCCCCGCCGTCGAGCACGAAGCGGGCCTCGACCTTGACGATCTCGCCGCCGGCGGTGGCGTGGTGGCGCATCCAGATCGTGGCCGGATGGCGGTGGACGTGGCCGAGGAAGCTCTCGGCCCGGCTGTACGCCATCCGCACCGGGCGGCCGAGCCGCAGCGCGAGGAGGCAGGTGTGCACCTGCAGGCTGATGTCCTCCCGGGCGCCGAAGGCCCCGCCGACGCCACCGAGCACCAGTCGCACCTTGTGCTCCGGCAGGCCGAGGCAGGCGGCGATCTGCCGGCGGTCCTCGTGCAGCCACTGCGTGGCGATGTGCAGCTCGACACCGGCGGCGCCCGGGTCCGGTACGGCCACCGCCGCCTCGAGCCCGAGGAACGCCTGGTCCTGCATGCCGATCTCGTACGTGCCCTCGACGACGACGTCGCCGGTGGCGTCGGGATCGCCGCGGCAGATGCGCTGGTGACGCAGCACGTTGCCGTCGGGATGGATCGGCTCGTGGGTCCCGGCGATCGCCGCCTCGGGGTCGAGCAGCGGGTCGAGCACCTCGTACTCGACCACGATCGCCTCCAGGGCCCGCCGGCACGTCTCGGGGTGGTCGGCGGCGACGGCCGCCACCGGCTGGCCGACGTAGCGGACGACGTCGTGGGCGAACACCGGCTGGTCGGCGGCGATCAGGCCATAGGTCGGTTTCCCCGGCACGTCGTCGGCCGTGATGACGGCCTCGACGCCGCTGATCCGCCAGGCCGGACCGAGGTCGATCGAGACGATGCGGGCGTACGGGTGCGGCGACCGGAGCGTCGCCCCCCACGCCGCCCCTTCGATCGGCACGTCGGAGGAGAACGCGAACGTGCCCTGGGCCTTGATGATCCCGTCCGGACGCGGCGGCGAGTCGCCGAGACGGCCGGCGGTGCGCGGTGGGGCGGGCGCCTCGGTGATCGTCACGTCGGTGTTCCGCGTTCCCCGGTTTCTGCCGTCAGATCGGGGGCTCTGGCACCCGATCTGACTGCAGAAACGGTGCGCACGGCCTCGATGATCCGGCCGTAGCCGGTGCAGCGGCAGATGTTGCCCGAGAGCTGCTCGCGGATCTCGGTGTCGGTCGGGTCCGGGTAGCGGTCGAGCAGGGCGTGGGCGGACATGATCAGCCCGGGGGTGCAGAACCCGCACTGCACCGCGCCGGCGTCGACGAAGGCCCGCTGCAGGTCGGTGGGGGCACCGGGCTCGGCGAGCCCCTCGACGGTCACGATCGGCTGGTCGACGGCACTGGCGGCCAGGACGAGGCACGAGCAGACGAGCTCGCCGTCGACGAGCATGCTGCACGACCCGCACTCCCCCTGCTCGCAGGCTCCCTTGGAGCCGAGCAGGCCGAGCCGCTCGCGCACGACGTACAGCAGGCTCTCCCCGAGCCAGGCGTCGGCGACCTCGTGGCGCGCGCCGTTGACGTGGAGGTGGTACTGCTCAGCCATCAACGACCCTGCGGGAACGCCCGGCGCAGGAGACGGCGGGCGAGAACCTGGACGGCGTGGGCCCGGTAGGCCGCGGTGGCGCGGTGGTCGTCGATCGGGCTGATCGCCCGGGTGGCGAGGTGGCCGAACTCCTCGACGACGTCGTCGTCCACGGCGAGCGCGGCCCAGTCGACCCGCGACTCGGCGAGGGTCTCGGCGTCGGGCGCCCGGACGATGGTCGGGGCGACCGAGCCCAGGGCGAGACGGATCGAGCGGCCAGGACGGTCGACGGCCAGGCAGGCGCCGGCGATGGCGATGACCATCGCGTTGCGGATGCCCACCTTGGCGTAGCCCTGCCAGCCGTCGAGCAGCGGGATCGTCACCGCCGTGATCAGCTCGTCCGGCCGCCGGTCGGTGCGCTTGACGCCGGTCATGAACGCCGCCACGGGGACCGACCGCCGACCAGAGACGCCGGCCAGCTCGACGACGGCGTCGAGCGCCGAGAGCACCGGCAGCCCGTCGCCCGCGGGCGAACAGGTGGCGAGGTTGCCGCCGATCGTCGCCGCGTTGCGGATCTGCGGCGAGCCGACGGTGCGCGCCGCCTGGGCGAGCGCCGGGAGCAGCGACGCCAGCGGCTCCCGCTCGATCTCGGCGTACGTGACGCCGGCACCGAGGCGGACCGTGCGGGCGGCGGGGTCGTGGGTCCAGGTGCACAGCTCCGGCACGCGGTTGACGGCGACCACGGTGTGGTCGCCGGACAGCCGGAGGCGGGCCTCGTTGACCTCGACCATGAGGTCGGTGCCGCCGGCGAGGACCAGGGCGCGGGGGTGCTCGACGAGCGCGGCGACAGCATCGTCGAGGGACCGCGGAATCAGCACGCCCACTGCGGAAAGGTTACAGAGAGCCCCACGTCAGGGACCTCCGAGTGTTTCGGAGACGGCCTACGTGATCACGAGGCCCTCGATGCCCTCCTCCGGCTCGGGGTACCGCGGGTCGAGGCGCTCGAGGGCGTCGTGCAGGATGTGGGCGGCGGCGAGGTTGCGGACCCACTTGCGATCGCCCGGCACGACGTACCAGGGCGCGTCGTCGGTGGACGTCTCGGCGAGCGCCTCCCGGTAGGCGGCCATGAAGTCCGGCCAGAGCGCCCGGTCGTCCAGGTCGCCGCGGCGGAACTTCCACCGCTCGTCGGAGCTGTCGACGCGGTCCTGGAACCGTTCCCGCTGCTCCTCCTTGGAGATGTTCAGGAACAGCTTGACGATCGCCGTCCCCTCGTCGACGAGCAGCCGCTCGAAGGCCCGAATGTGCTCGTAGCGCCGGCGCCATCGCTCCTCGGGCACCAGCTCCTTCACCCGCACGACGAGGACGTCCTCGTAGTGGCTGCGGTTGAACACGCCGATCTGGCCCCGGGCCGGGCACGCCGGGTGCACCCGCCACAAGTAGTCGTGGGCGAGCTCGGTGTCGCTCGGTACCCCGAAGCTGGTGACCCGGATGCCGGCCGGGTTGATCCCGGTGAGGACGGTACGGATGAGCCCGTCCTTGCCGCCGGCGTCCATCGCCTGGAGCACGACGAGCAGAGCCCGCTCACCCTCGGCGAAGAGCCGGGTCTGCAGTTCGGCGACGGCCTCGACCTCCTCCTTCACCTTCGCCTGGGCCTGCTCCTTCTCCCACCCGAACGTCTCGCCGGGGTCGTGGTCCCCGAGGTCGAGGTCGCCGCCGGCCCGCATCCGGGCGAGCAGGTCGAAGCGCGAACGAGGGGTGCCGTCGGCCGCTGACATCGTCGCCGACGGTAGTTGCCACGCGTGCGGCACGACTTCCCATTGCCGCGCGTGCCGTGGCTAGTGTCGGCCGCGTTCCGTGACGGGCGTCACGTCGCAGTCCGACGTAACGTGCACGGGACTCGGCTCAACAACAGCCACATCGTCTGCAAGGGGGACCTACTGGTGCGAACATCCAACTCACGGCACCGACGCACGCGGGTCGTGGCCGCCGCCGTCGGGCTCGCCCTCGTCGCCGTCGCCTGCTCCGACCGGAGCGACAGGGAGTCCGTCGGTGGCGGGACCTCGTCTCCGACCGCGGACACGTCCGCGCCGGCGACGACGAGTGCCGCGACGACCCCGGCCACCGAGGCATCCACGCCCGACAGCGGGACGACGGAGGCTCCGGCGACCACCGAGGCGCCCGGCGACCACCATCCTCACCCAGGCCACGCTCCCGCCGCCGGACGTCGAGCCGGTGGTCGGCGGGCGCCTCGTCGTCGCCGGTGAGGCCGAGGTCGGCGCGCCGTGGACGCCGGCCGCGGTGCAGTGCGACTCGTACTGCCAGATGCGCATCCGCACGTTCATCGAGCCGCTGCTCGTCATCGACCGCGAGACCAACCTGCACGGGTACCTCGCCGAGAGCGTCGAGCCCAACGAGGACTCCACCGAGTTCACGATCAAGGTCCGCGAGGGCATCACCTTCACCGACGGCACGCCGCTGAACGCCGACGCCGTGATCGACAACCTCAGCCGGACCTTCGGCGGCCTGCTCGTGGCCGGCGCCACCAGGGACATCGCCAAGAACCCGGACGGAACGGTCCTGGCCGAGAAGATCGACGACTACACGTTCAAGATCTTCACCGGCAAGAACGGCGACGTGAACCAGCCGGTCCCCTGGTACATGTTCCCGTACTACCTCGCCGGGCAGCCCGGCTTCATCGCCTCCCCGACGTGGCTCGCCGCCGTCGACGGCAATCCGGACCTTGCCACGCAGCCCGTCGGGACCGGGCCGTTCATCGTCCAGGAGTACCGGCCCGGCGACCGCATGACGGTGACCAAGAACCCGGACTACTGGCGCACCGACGCCAACGGGACCCAGCTCCCGTACCTCGACGAGATCGAGTTCCGGGTGATCGTCGACTCCCAGGTGCGGGCCCAGGCGCTCGAGTCCGGCGACGTCGACATCATCGCCACCTCGGACTCCAACGTCGTCGGCCAGTTCGTCGACAACTCCGACTTCACGATGCTGCAGCAGGACGTGCGCACCGAGACGAACTACGCGCATGTTCCACCTCACCGATCCCGCAGCTGCAGAGCCGCGAGGTCCGCTGCGCGCTCGTCCAGGCCGTCGACAAACAGGACTTCATCGACACCATCTACGGCGGCTTCGGGCGGGCGGCCAACGGGCCCTTCTCCCCCGGTCAGGACGGCTACCTCGAGGACACCGGGCTGCCCGAGTACGACCCGGACGCCGCCCGGGCGGCGATCGAGGAGTACGAGGCGGCCAACGGGCCGGTGACGATCAACTACTCGACCACGCCGACCGGCACCACCAAGGCGATCGCCGACTACCTCCAGACGGCATGGGGCGACATCGGCGTCGACGTCACCCAGACGCCGATCGAGCAGTCGGTGCTGATCACCAACGCCCTGCTCGGCTCGCCGGACTTCGAGGCCTTCGGCTGGCGCAACCACGCCGGGCTGTGGGTCGACACGCAGAACAGCTGGTGGCACGGCTTCGGCGCCGACGCCAAGGGGACCGAGGTCGCCGACGGTGGCCTCAACCTCAACTTCGGCCGGCTCAACGATCCGGTCATCAACGACCTGCTCGACGAGGCCCGCAGCGAGCCCGACCCGGCCCGGCGCAACGAGCTGGCCCAGGAGATCAACCGGCAGTTCGGCAGGGAGTGCTGGATCCTGCCGCACCTCGTGGACGACGTGGGGCATCATCATGGACCCGTCCGTCCAGAACATCGGCCGCGACCCGCTGCCCGACGGCGAAGGCAGCATGGCCGACGGCGCCGGCTTCCCCGGCCAGGTCTGGCTCACCTCGGTGTTCGTCGCCGAATAGGTAGATGAGGTATCTCGGCCAGCGACTGATCCAGTTCGTCCTCGTCTTCGTCGTCGTCACCTTCGGGGTGATGGCGGCGACGAGGATCGGCAGCACGGACCCCGCCCGCGACCTCGCGGGCGGGGCCGTCAGCGAAGCCCAGATCGCCCAGGTCGAGGAGGACTATCCCTACCTCGACGAGCCGCTGGTCGTGCAGTACGGCTACTGGCTCAAGGACATCTTCACCGGCGACTGGGGCCGTTCGTACGTCGCCAGCCAGTCCGTGGTCGACATGTTCGAGCAGCGCCTCCCGACGCACGGTGTTCATCGTGCTGTGGTCGATCGTGCTCGGCCTGCTGATCGCCGTGCCGGTGGGCGTCTACAGCGCCTACCGGCGCGACGGGCCGTTCGACCGGCGTCAGCAGCGTCGGCTCGTTCGCGCTGATCTCGACGCCGGGCGTCGTCGTCGCCGTGCTCGTGCTGTACCTCATCGTCACGCGCATCGACTTCTTCCCGTCGGTCGGCCGGTCGAAGTACGTCGCACCGTGGGACGACCCGGTCGGGCACTTCCAGAACTTCTTCATCCCGGCGCTCGTCCTCGGCCTCGGCCTCGGCGCGGTGTGGAGCCGGCTGCTTCGCGCCGACATGATCCAGTCCCTCCAGGGCGACTCGGTGATGATGGCCCGGTCGAAGGGCCTCTCCCCGCGCCGCGTGTTGTGGGTGCACGCCCTGCGGATGTCGATCCTGGTGCTGATGACGAGCGTGGCCCTCCAGATGTCGGCGCTGATCGGCGGCACCGTCGTTGATCGAGACGTTCTTCGGCCCCAAGGGGCTCGGTGAGCGACTGCTGTTCGCCTTCCAGCAGAACGACCTGCTCGTCATCCAGGCGATCGTCGCCGTGCTCGTCGTCGTCGTCGTGGTGGCCAACTTCGTCGTCGATCTCCTGTACTCGGTCGTCGACCCGCGCATCCGCCTGGCGAGGTCGATCTCGTGACGGGATGACGTCGTGACTGACATCGCACCCGACCGCGACCACGACGGCCACGGCGGCGAGCACGCTGGCCCCGGTCGCCGTCGCCGAGCCGGTCAGCGTCGTCGCCGCCTGCCCACGCTCGGGGTCGCTGTTCGGCGCGCTCTGGCTCGTCACGATCGTCGTGCTCGCCGTGTTCGCCGACTACCTCCCGTTCCTCTACCGGCCCGACCAGCGCCTCGACGGGGCCGGCAACTACGCCTACGGTCCCGGCGCCGACTTCTGGTTCGGTTCCGACCGGCTCGGCCGCGACGTCTTCTCCCGGTGCATCTACGGGGCCCGCATCTCGCTGATCATCGCCGTCACGAGCATCGTCGTCGGCTGCGTCTTCGGCACCACCTTCGGCATGCTCGCCGGCTACGCCCGCGGCTGGATCGACCGGGTGATCTCGATCTTCGTCGACGCCCTGCTGGCCATCCCCGCGCTCATCTTCGCCGCCCTCATCACCAGCCGCGGCCGGGCGTTGCGGGAGAGCGACATCGAGGTCTTCGGGCTCGGGTTCGGCTGGCTCAGCAACACGTGGACGATCACGTTCACGCTCGTCCCTGCTGTCGATCGCGCCGATCACCAGGATCGTGCGGGCGCAGACGTTGAGCCTCTCCCAGCGGGAGTACGTCCTGGCCGCCCGGAGCCTCGGGGCCCGCACGCCGCGGATCCTCTTCCGCGAGATCCTGCCCAACGTCGTGCCCTCCCTCGTCGCCGTGCTCTTCACCGGGGTGGGGCTCCTGCTCGGCGCCGAGGCGGCGCTCGCGTTCCTCGGCTTCAGCGTCGAGGCCCCGCAGGCATCGTGGGGGTTGATGGTCTCGGAGAACCGCGAGTTCATCGAGCAGGCGTGGTGGGCGACGCTGTTCCCGTGCGTGATGCTGTTCCTGACCGTGCTGTCGTTCAACCTCATCGGCGACCGCTTCGCCCGCCGCTTCGACATCCGGGAGGCGGCGCTGTGACGGCGGTGCCCCGATGACCCACGCGGTGGTCCAGCCAGGCCGGCGACCGGCCCGAGGCGGGCACCCTGCTCGAGGTCGTCGACCTGCGCACGTCGTTCCAGACGCCGCGGGGCCGCGTCAGGGCCGTCGACGGGGTGTCGTTCACGCTCGAACGGGGCCGGGCGCTCGGCATCGTCGGCGAGTCGGGCTCGGGGAAGACGGTGCTCGCCCGCTCGATCATGGGCCTGCTGACCGGGCGCAACGTCGAGCGCACCGGCTCGATCCGCTTCGCCGGCCAGGAGATGATCGACCTCTCGGCGAAGCAGATGCGGCACATCTGGGGCCAGGAGATGGCGATGATCTTCCAGGACCCGATGACGTCGCTGCACCCGCAGATGAAGATCGGCAAGCAGATCGCCGAGCCGCTCAAGGTCCACCTCGGGATGAGCGGCAAGACGGCCAGGGCGACCGCCGAGCGACTGCTCCGCGACGTCAAGATCCCCGAGGCCGGCGCGCCGGCTCGACCAGTACCCCCACGAGCTGTCGGGTGGGATGCGCCAGCGGGTGATGATCGCGATCGCCCTCGCCTGCGGACCGACGCTGCTGTTCGCCGACGAGCCGACCACCGCCCTCGACGTCACCGTGCAGGCGCAGATCCTCGACCTCGTCGACGAGCAGCGCCGCGAGCGCAACATGTCGCTGATCCTCGTGACCCACGACCTCGGCGTGGTCGCCGGCCGCACTGACGAGATCGCCGTGATGTACGGCGGCAAGCTGGTCGAGAAGGCGCCGACGAAGACGCTGTTCGCCGACATGAAGATGCCGTACACCGAGGCCCTGTTCGAGAGCATCCCGAAGCTCGAGGACACGCGCCCACTCCCGCCTGCGCACGATCCCTGGCCGACCGCCCGATCTCGTCAACCCGCCGCCGGGCTGCCCGTTCGCCCCCCGGTGCGCGTACGCCAGGGACCGCTGCCACGAGGAGCCGCCACCGCTCGTGCCGGCCGACACGCCCGACCACCTCTACGCCTGCTGGTACCCGGTCGGCTCGCCCGAGTACCACGAGCGGCGCAAGGATCTCGGCCGGACGAGCTCGTCACGGTCAGCCTCGAGGAGGTCGTCGCTAGTGGCCGGGACCGGCAAGGCCCATCTGCAGCGACGGCGACGACATGCTGCTGCGGGTCGAGGACCTCGTCGTCGAGTTTCCGGTCGGGCGCACCGGACTCATCGTCAACGCCGTGTCCGGCATCAGCTTCGACGTCCGCACGGGCGAGACGCTCGGCCTCGTCGGCGAGTCGGGGTGCGGCAAGAGCACCACCGGCCGGGCGATCATGCAGCTCCCCCGGCCGACATCGGGCTCGGTGCGCTTCGAGGGCAACGAGCTGACCACGATGCACAGGAACGTGATGCGCGAAGCCCGCACGCGGATGCAGATGATCTTCCAGGACCCGATCTCCTCGCTCAACCCGCGCCGCAAGGTGCGCGACATCGTGATGGAGCCGCTCAACATCTGGAAGCGGGGCACGAGGGAGGAGCGCGCCGCCAGTCGTCGACCAGACGCTGGAGGAGGTCGGCATCGACCCGACGCGTGCCGCCGAGAGCCAGGCGCACCAGTTCTCGGGCGGCCAGTGCCAGCGCATCTCGATCGCCCGGTCACTGGTCCTGAACCCCAGCCTGATCATCTGCGACGAGCCGGTCTCGGCCCTCGACGTGAGCGTGCAGGCACAGGTCCTCAACCTGCTCGAGGACCTGAAGGAGCGCCACGGCCTGACGCTGATCTTCATCGCCCACGACCTCGCCGTGGTGAAGAACATCAGCGACCGGGTCGCCGTGATGTATCTCGGGAAGCTGTGCGAGGTCGCGCCCAGCGACGAGCTCTACCGCGCCCCGCCCACCCCTACACCAACGTGCTGCTCGCCTCGATCCCGGTGCCCGATCCCGCCACCACCGGGTCGTCGGTGGAAGTGGTCGGCGAGCCGCCGTCGCCAGTGCTGCCGCCGCCGGGCTGCCGCTTCCACCCTCGCTGCCCGAACGCCATCGACGTCTGCTCGACGACGGAGCCCGAGCTGCGCGAGTTCGCCGCCAATCACTACGTGGCGTGCCACAACCCGGTGCTCGAGTCGCCGGTCGCGGTGCGGATCGACCGGGCGCCGGCGACCACGGGTTGACGGTCACACCCGCACTCGGCGCCTGCTGATACGTTCGCCGAGCGATGCCCCTCGTCGCTCCCCCGCCCCCGATCGACGATCGGGCGGCGATCGGGGACCTGGCCGTCCGGCTCGGCTGGTACCGCCATGGGCGTCGGGATCCGACCACCCGGCTCGGTCCCACTGGCATGGCCCGTGCGGTGTGGACCGAGGACGGCCCGGCGGCGTGGACGATGAGCTGGGCCTCCGGGACCCTGGAGATCGACGCCTGGGGCCCCGGCGCGGCGTGGGCCGCTGACTCGGCCCGCCGGATGGCGGCGATCGACCGTGACCCCGAACCGGTGCCCGACCTCCACCCGGTCGTCACCGCCGCCCGCCGCCAGTTGCCCGGGCTGTGGGCGGGCGCGAGCAGCGACCTGTACCACGCCCTCCTCCCGACGATCCTCGCCCAACGGATCACCTCCGGCGAGGCGCTCCGTCAGTGGTCGCGCCTCTGCCATGAACTGGGCGAGCGCCCACCGGGCCCCGACCTCGGGCTGCTCCTGCCCCCGTCGCCCGAACGCCTCGCCGGCTCGCCGGCCTGGTGGTTCCATCCCCTCGGCATCGAGGCCAAACGGGCGCGGGCGCTGATCGAGGTCGCTCGCGTCGCCCACCGGCTCTGGGACTGGGCGCGCCTGCCGCCCAGTGCGGTCGCCGCCAAGCTGCGCCTGCTCCGCGGGGTCGGGCCGTGGACCATCGGCTCGGTGCTCGGTCCCGCCTGCGGCGACGACGACGCCGTCGCCATCGGCGACTACCACCTCCCCAGCATCGTCGCGTGGAACCTCGCTGCTGAGCCTCGCGGCACCGACGACCGTATGCTCGGGCTCCTCGAACCATTCCTCGGCCAGCGCGGCCGGGTCGTCCGTCTGCTCGTGCACTCCGGGCAACGGCCGCCCGCGTTCGGGCCGCGCCGCCGCCTTCTCCCGATGCACCGCTGGTGATCCCAACCTTCCACCGCGTTCCCCGGCCACGCAGGCCGTTGACGGCCGCTCGCTCGCTGGCGCTCACTCGCTCGCATCGCGGCAGGGAGTTCTCTTGACCCCTCCTACCACGTCCGTCCCTGCGACCGACGACGTGACGCGCACCGACGAGGTCACGGGCGACGGCAATGGGGACGGGGCGACCACCACGGCCCTGGCTCCGGCGCCCGCCCCCGCACCCACCGACACCGCGCGGCGGGATTGGTACCGGGCCGTCGCCGTCGGCCTGGCGGCGTTCGTCGTCTCTCGCCTGTGCGTCCTCGCCGGTGCCGGCGTGCGGGCGAGCCAGGTGGTGGTCGACGCCAACATCGACGGCGAGCCGCGCCCCGGCTCGCCCGTCGGGTTGATCTCCGGCGTGTTCACGCAGTGGGACGGGCTCTGGTACATGGAGATCGTCCGCGGCGGCTACCCGAGGACGATCCCGCCCGACATCACCTATTTCCAGCATGAGGCGCGGGCGGCGTTCTTCCCGTTGTACCCGCTCGTGGTGCGGGCGGCCGACCGGGTCCTGCCCGGCGGTGACACCCTCGCCGCCCTGACGGTGAACTTCGTGCTGGCGGTGATCGCCGTCGTGCTCGTCGGCCTGCTCGCCCGGCGACTGTTCGACGTCCAGGTCGCCGAGCGGGCGATGGTGCTGTTCGCCGTTTTCCCCGGATCGTTCGTGCTCTCCTACGCCTACGCCGAGGCGCTGCTGATCGTGCTCGCCGCGGCGTGCCTCTGGTTCCTCGTCGAGGAGCGCTGGCTGCTGGCAGGCATCGCCGCGGCCCTGGCCTCGGCGACACGGCCCAACGGCATCGCCCTGGCCGCGGCCTGCGCGGTCGCCGCCGCGATTGCGATCTACCGGCGCCGGGACTGGCTGTCCTTGATCGCCCCGCTGCTCGCTCCCGTCGGGTTCGTCAGCTTCCAGCTCTTCCTCGCCGGCCACACCGGCGAATCGTGGCCGTGGTTCCGCGTACAGCGCGAGGCGTGGCGAGAGGGCACCAGCTTCGGGGCCACCGCGCTCAGCAACACACTGAGCTTCTTCGGCCATCCGCTGGCGTCCCCGACCGACGCGCTCACGGCGGCGTCGCTGTTCGCGCTGCTCGGGGGGCTCTGGTGCCTGTGGCGGCGACGCTTGCCATGGCCGATCGTCGCCTACATCGCGGTCGTGATCGCGCTGATGCTGATCCCGGCGACGGTCACGGCACGGCCGCGGTTCCTGTTCACCGCCTTTCCGCTGTTCATCAGCGTCGCCGCGTGGTGGCCGCGCCGCGACCGGGTCGGCTGGGACCTCATGATGGTCGCCTCGGGCGCCGGCCTCACCGCTCTGACGACGCTGTACGCGGTCTTCGGCGCGATCCCGTAGGCCCGGGATCACCGTCGCCGGCGCCACCGGACGACGAACAGGGTGAGCATGAAGACCAGGACGAAGGCGCCGACCGCGACGGCGACGACGACAAGTGTGGACGAGCCGGGGTCGCCACCGGGTGGGACCGGTGGCGGGACGTCCGGCGACGTGGTGGGAACGGGCGTCGTACCACCGCCGGGAACGCTGGCCGTGACGAGCGCGGCGACCACCGCCGCAAGGAGCCCGAAGACGCCGGCCACGCCGAGGGCACCCGACCCCGCGCCGGCCCGGCGGGCACTCGGCGGCGGCACCGTCTCGACCGCACCGCTGGGGTCCACGCTCGGCGTGACGGCGGCCGGCGGCCGCGGGGTGGGCGGTGCTCGATGCCACAACTGCTGGGTGGTGGTTCGCTCCGTCCACATGGGCACGCGGATGAACCGCAGGCTCTCCAGGGATCGAGGCGGAAGGCCGGGCGCCCGCGGGAACGGGTGCTCCCAGTACAGCGGGCGGATGAACCCGGGACGGCGGGTCGCCAACGCCGCCTCCCACTGCCGCCGGCAGCTCGCCGACTGCATCGAGTGGGTGGACCAGAACAGCTGGAACACGTCGGCCTGCTCGATGAGGGGCAGCATCCATTCGTCAGGGGTGTCGTCGCTGCGGCCGGCGATGACGTCGGCCGTGAAGCGGTCGCCGAGGGCTTCGGCGACGGCGGCGAACCCGGCGACGAGCTCGACGTCGCGGGGCGAGAAGCACGGGAAGATCCGGCGGTAGGAGACCGCCGCCTGCTCGCTCAGCGGTGCCGGCGCGGCGGAGTCGCTGACGACGGCGAACTCGACGGCGGCCTCGGCGATCACGAGCGCGCCGCAGAACACGCGCACCGACCCTTCGACGGTGGTGCCCTCGCGGTGGGCGCCCGCGCGCAGCAGGAAGCGCACCTCTTCCAGCTCTCCCGCCCACGTCATCGACGCCTGCGGCGGCGAGCACTCCACGTCGGCGATCTCCGGCACGACGACCAGCCCGGCACCCCTCGGCACGCCGCTCCGGGCGTCCTCGACGAGCGTCACGATCCGGTCCGCGTCGGCACCGAAGAAGCTGGCGACGCGCTGCTCGATCCGGTCGTGAGGATCGACGGTGGCGCCGGCCGCGCTCACGTACGGCCCGGACGGGTGACCGAACACGAGCATCGACTCCCACTGGGTCGAGCGCAGCTGGGCCGGGCGGGCGACGGTGACCTGCACGTCCTCGTCGATGCGGGTCAGGGGGCTGGCCGTCAGCTCGCTGTCGATCGACGAGCCGAGGTACAGCGACGCCACGGGCCAGTCGTCCGCCGATGGGTCATCGCGTGTGTACAGGGCCAGGCGCGCCGTTGTGAGCGCCCGCTCGACGCGGGCGCCGTCGACGAGCTGGGCGTAGAAGGTACGGGACAGCTCGATCGCCGACCGGTCACCGATGGTGTGGCGCATCGCGAGCACCGCCGGCACGCCGGCGCTCACGAGCGCCGCGGCCGGTCCGGCGAACGGGTCGTCGTCGGCGCCGGCCGCCCCGTGGCAGCAGTTCAGCACGACGAGTCGGAGCGCCGGGGCGGCGGCGAGCACGGCGCCCAGCTCGTCTCCGGTCCGCGCCGACACCGCGCCCCCGGCGCCACCCAACTCGAGGACGCCGCGCCCGTCGGCCGACCGGGACCCGTGTCCGATGTAGTGGAGGATGTGGACGTCGTCGCCGCTCACGGCGCGCCGGATCCCGTCCAAGGTGGCGTCGAGCAGCGGGATCAACTCGAGCACGCCGGCGGTGACGAACGGATCGAGGGCGAGTGACAGGTCACGGAGCTCCCGGCCGGCGTCGATCCCCGGTGACCCGGCGGGTGTGGCAACGGCAACGACCATGCGCAGCGGTCCGGCGAGCGCCGGCACCGGCTGGTGGGTCGGCATCTCGATGCAGCGCACGACCGGCGTCGACGGATCGAGGACGAGGAATCGGCGTGACGACGCGTCGTAGAGCAGCTCCCAGGGCAGGTCGTCGGCGCCACGACCGGCCCGCAGCACCACCCGCAGTCCTCGGGACGCGGCGGCGGCCCGGTGTTGGCTGTCGCGGAATCGAACCAGCGACTCGTTGCAGAACAAGAGGTCGAACAGGCGCTTTCCGACCTGCTCCCGATCGGCGGATCGCGCGATCGCTGCTCCCACGTCCCGGGCCGGTTCCCGCGTGACGCTCTGGTCGACCGCCGGCCACGCCGCCGGCGCCGGCCCGGCAACGTGGATCGCGCGTGTCTCTCCCGCCGGCGAGCCCAGGACGCGGACCTCGAACCCGTCCCCCACCCGCGAGACCGCGACGTCGAAGTCGCAGTACCCGACGAGCGCTGCCACGGCGGACATTCTCCCACCGTGGGCGGGCTCACCCGGCTGAAATCACTCGGGCCCGCGCCCGGCGCGACCGGTCAGCTCGCGTACGCGGTCGCGGATGGCCCACCGGGTCACGAGGAGCATCGACTCGACGACGATGCGCCCGGACATCTTGGACACGCCGTAACGCCGATCCCTGAACACGATCGGGGTCTCCACGACGTTGGCTCCCTGGCGCACGAGTCGACGGACCAGCTCGGTGAGGAAGGCGTAGCCCTCGGCGGTCGTCGACGCCGGGTCGATCGCCCGCAACGCGCTGGCACGGTAGGCCCGGTAGCCGGACGTGCAGTCGCGCACCCGCAGGCCGAGGACGAACGACGTGTAACGGTTCCCCCAGCGCGAGAGCAGCCGGCGGTGCAGCGGCCAGTCGACGGTCGCGCCTCCGGGGACGTAGCGCGACCCGATCACGGTGTCGGCGCCGGCGGCGATCAGGCGAAGGAGCTCGGGGAGCACCGCTGGATCGTGGGAGAAGTCGACGTCCATCGACACCACGACGTCGTACCCCTCGTCGAGGGCGAGGGCGAAGCCCTGCCGGTAGGCGCTGCCGAGTCCCTGCTTCCCCGCCCGGCGCAACAACTTGATCTGGTCCTGCTCCGCCGCGGTCTCCTCGACCAGCGCCGCCGTGCCGTCCGGGCTGTTGTCGTCGACGACGAGGACGTCCGCATCGGGGACCGCCGCCCGCACTTCCCGCAACAACGCAACCACGTTGTCCCGCTCGTTGTACGTGGGCAGGACCACGATCGGGCGGGGCATCCAGGGCAGGGTAGTCAGGGACCTGTGCGCGACAGCGCCGCGATGGCGTCGGTGAGCGTCGCCACCGGGAGCAGTCGCATCTCCCCCGCGTTGAAGCCGTCGAGCAACTCGACCTGGTGGGCAGGGAACAGCAACACGTCAGCGCCGACGTCCCGGGCGGCGACGGCCTTGGACCGCAGGTCCCCGATCGACCCGACGACCCCGTCGCCCCGGATCCGCCCCGTGCCGGCGATCGTCCGGCCGGCCGCGAGGTCGTCCCCCGAGGCGTACACGTAGGACACCAATGCCACCATCAACCCGTGCGACGAGCCAACGGCGAGGTTGCGGAACCAGGCGCCGGGAAGCGTGCGGGCCAGCCGGCCGCCGACTGTCACGTCGAGGCTCCCACTCGGCGCGTCGACGACGTCGACCCGGCGGAACGGGATCGCCCGGCCGCTGAACTCGAAGGTCTCGCCGCCCAGCGTCGTGAACGTGTTGACCTCGTCCTGCAGGCCGCCCACGGCGTGGTCCCACACCTCGCGGCTGGTGAGGTTCAGCCCGTTGAGCAAGGAGATCACGGTCCGGGCCGGCAGCGACGCCTCGATCGGGTCGCTGACCTCGATCATCACGCCGAGCTCGACCGGCCAACCGGCCGCCCGCAGTCCGACGGCCGCCGCCGCCGGTTCGGACACGGCCGGTCGGAGCGCCTGCCGTCCGTTGCGCAGGTTCAGCGGCGGCGCGGTGCTGTCGGTGAGCCAGCTCTTCACCACTTCGGCCACGAGCGGCGGACGCCCGGCGGTGAGCCAGTACCACGTCCCCGGCGGGTCGACGGTCGTGCCGTTGATCTCGAGCCGGCCGTCGAGTTGCCACGCGCTGCCGGGCGGGTTGTCCAGCTCGGCCTTCAGCCACGGCACCGGCAACAGGGCGACGAAGGCGACGAGGGCGAGCACCGGGACCGACCACCGCGCCGCCCGACGGCCCGAACGCCAGCGGGCGAACCGCCACGCCACGAGCGGCAGGCCGACGAGCGCGCCGAGGTACGGCAGCGGGATCCAGGGGAACCGACCGTGGACGGCCACCATCCCGATCACGACGAAGACGACGACAACCCGCGCCCCTACCCGCACCGCCCGCATGCAGTTGGGAAGCTAGAGCCCGTTCTTGATGACTCTGTGACAGCAACGCGACGATTTGTTCACGATCTGAACGTAAGTGCGTTCGGCCACGAGGGCCGCTCGTTCGCTGGCGCTCACTCGCTCGCATCGGTTCGGAAGGCTTTCCTGGTCCGGAGGGCCCTCGACACCACGACCTGGTGAAACACCCGCAGGATTCCGAGGGACGTGGCGTCCCACGTCAACGTCCGGGCCCGGGCGAGCGCGGCCATCGGCGAGCTCGGCCCGCCGGTCGCCGTCGCCGAGGACCTCGGCGAGTGTTCGCCCCAGGCGCTCGGGGGGCACGAGGACCCCCGTGCGGCCGTCGAGCACCGAGCTGCGGTGGCCCCGGATGTCGGTTGCGACCGCCGGGGTCCCGCACGCCGCCGCCTCGGTGAGGCTGAGTCCCCAGCCCTCGGCCAACGAGGCGCTGGCGACGACCCAGGCCTCGCGGTAGTGGTCACGAAGCCGAGGCCGGGAGACGTGGCCGGCCAGCTCGACCCAGTCCTCCGCGCCGTGGTCCTCGATCCACCGCGTGAGGTCGACCCGCGACGGACCCTCGCCGAGGATCCGCACCCGCAGTCCCGGCACGGCGACGCGGGCTTCGGCCGCGGCGTCGAGCAGTAGTTCGAACCGCTTGACCGGGGCCAGGCGCGCCGCCGCCACTACCAACGGAGCTGCCGATCGCGGCCCGCCCGGCGTGAAGAACGGGTCGACGCCGTTGTCGACGGCGGTCACCCGCTCGGGCCGGAAGCCGAGCTCGATGAGCTCCTCGCGGGTGGCTTGCGACGGCGTCACGGTCTCGCTGCGGCGGTAGAACGGCGGGGCGAACCGGGCCTCGAGGAAGCGGCCCGCCCCGGCCAGCGGGCGGGGCAGGATCTGGGCCCACATCGGGCCGTGGACGTGGTGGAGGATCGTGAGGTGCGGGCGGCGGTACCACACCGGCGAGAACCACGGCACCCCGTTCCAGACCTCGATCAGCCCGTCCGACGGGCCCATCCGTCGGGCCAGCTCGGCAGCCACGGCACGGGGGAACACCGTGTACCGGCTCCCCCGGCGGATCACCTCGTAGCCGTGGCGCTCCGCCCGCGCCGGCAACCCCGTCGCCGTCGACGTGCGGTGGACGATCTCCAGCCCGGCCGCCGCCCACCGGCGCATGAATTGGTCGGCGTGCACCTCGGAGCCGCCGGAGTCGGGATCGTCCAGGTCGCGCCAGGCGAGCACGTGGACCCGGCGCACGCCCTGGGCGATGAGGTCGGCGACGAGCTCGTCGATCTCCCGCTGCACCGCCGGCACGGTAGTCACCCGCTACCTTCCACCCTCCGATGCCGTCGTTTCCGCCTCCGGGACCGATCGCCGGGTTCTGCGACCGGCTCGTCGCCCACGACCTGCCCGACCTGCCGGACGGGCGCCGGGCCGAGGTCGTCGCCTTCGCCGGCCGCCGCATCGCCGCCATGCCGACCCCGATGCGGCTCGGCGTCGGCGTCGTGTCCTGCGCCGTCGAAGGCGCCGGGCGCCTCGTCGGCCGCACCCGCCTCACGTCCCTCCTCGCCCGGCGCCCGCTGCCCGTGGTCGGCGAGTACGTCCGCCTCGTCCGGTCGCTCGTCTACGCCCGGGTGTGGGACACGTGGCCCGACACCACGCCGACCGGGGGCACCGGATGAAGGTGCCGCCGCAGTTTGTGTCACCGATCTCGCCGGCAACCGGCGCAAACGGTGACACAAACGCTCAAGTTGCGGTGGACGACGAATGACCGCGGGCCTCGAGACCGAGGTGCTCGTCATCGGGTCGGGCGCCGGCGGGGCACCGACCGCGGCGATCCTCGCCGAAGCCGGCTTCGACGTGCTCGTCCTCGAGGAGGGGCCGATGATCCGGCAGGGCGAGGTGACCCCGTTCTCACTCGAGCAGATGGAGCAGCAGTACCGCGCCGGCGGGGTCACCGTCGCCTTCGGCCTCCCCTCAGTCGCCTACACCGAGGGGTGCTGCGCCGGCGGCGGGACCGAGATCAACAGCGGGCTTTATCGCCGCCCACCCGAGGACGTGCTCGAACGGTGGCGGACCCGCTACCGGGTCGACGACTTCAGGTCGGACGAGATGTACGCGATCTGCGACGAGGTCGAACAGGTGCTGTCGGTGCAGCCGGTCCCGGGGGCCCACATCGCCCCCAGCGAGGCGCTGCGGCGCGGCGCTGCCGCGCTCGGCTGGCGCCACGACGAGATCCCCCGCTGGATGGAGTACCGCCGTGGCCCCGACGCCCGCGACGGACGCCGCCGCAGCATGACCGAGACGTATCTCCCCCGCGCCGTGACCGCCGGCGCCCGGCTGCTGACGGGCCATCGGGTCGACCGGCTCGTCCTCGACGGCGACCGGGCCATGCGGGCACTCGTGACCGACGACGAGGGCGCACCGGTCACCGTCGACTTCGACCACGTGATCGTGTGCGGCGGCGCGATCCAGACTCCGGCCCTGCTCCAGCGCTCCGGTCTGCGCCGGCACGTCGGCCGTACCCTCGCCGTCCACCCGACCGTGAAGCTCGCCGCCCGCTTCGACAGCGAGGTCAACGTCCCCGACGATGTGCCCGTCCACCAGGTCAAGGAGTTCGCGCCCGATCTCTCCTTCGGCGGTTCGGCGTCCGGGCCCGGCCTCGCCGCCTTGGCGCTGAGCGATTCGTGGCCTCGCTTCCGCGACGCGGTGACGGACTGGCGCCGGCTGGCGGTCTACTACGCGGCGATCACGAGCGAAGGCCGGGGGTGGGTGCAGGCGTTGCCGGGGATGCGCGACCCGGTGGTGACGTACCGCTTGACCCGCCGCGACCGGGCTCTGCTCGGGCAGGGGCTCGCCCGCCTGGCCCTGCTCCTGCTCCGAGCCGGGGCGACCGAGGTCTACCCGTCGTACCGCGGTGCCCCCGTGGTCCGGCGCGAGGCGGACCTCGCCACGGTCGGCGCCACGTTCACCGCGTCCAGGGCGAGTGTGATGACCGTCCACCTCTGCTCGACGGTGCCGTTCGGAGAACACGACCGGTCGGCCGCCGACAGCTTCGGTCTCGTCCGCGGGACGGGCAACGTCCACGTGAACGACGCCTCCCTGCTCCCCGACGCCCCCGGGGTCAACCCACAGGCGTCGGTGATGGCCGTCGCCGTGCGCAACGCCCGCCGCTTCGTCGAGACGACCAAGCGAGCCCACTAGCGCCGTGGCCATCGACCGTCTCGACCCTCCCGACACCACCGTCGTCACCGGTGCCGCCGGCTGGCTCGGTCGCGCGCTCGTCACCCACCTCACGACGCCCGAAGGACGGTTCGGTCGGCCGGGGGTCGTGCGGGCGCTCGTCACCGGCGCCCCCGACGCCCTCGGCCTCGGCCGGCTGCCGCAGGTCGAAGCGGTCGTCGGCGACGTCCGTCGCCCCGACGGCGTCACCGCGCTGTTCGACGGTGCCCGGGGGACGATCGACGTCGTTCACGCCGCCGGCGTCATCCATCCCCGGCGCTACGACGACTTCGAGGAGGTCAACGCCCGCGGCACCCGCAACGTGATGGCCGCCGCGCTCGCCCGCGGCGTCCGCCGCGTCGTCCACGTCTCGTCGAACAGTCCGTTCGGTGCCAACTCCCACCGCACCGACACGTTCCGCAACGACGAGCCGTATCACCCGTTCCTCGGCTACGGCCGTTCCAAGATGCGCGCCGAGCTGCACGTCCTCGACGCCACCGCCGCCGGCCTCGACGCGGTCATCGTCCGGCCACCGTGGTTCTACGGTCCGTTCCAGCCACCGCGGCAGACGGCGTTCTTCCGCCTCGTGCGACGGGGCCGGTTCCCCGTCATCGGTGACGGGCGCCAGCGCCGCTCGATGGTCTACGTGGACAACCTCGTCCAGGGGATCGTCGCCGCCGAGCTCACCCCCACCCCGGCCGGCCGCGGGTGGTGGATCGCCGACGCCCACCCGTACGAGGTCAACGACATCGTCGCGACCGTCGGGCGGGCGCTCGCCGCCGAGGGGTTCGATGTCGTGCCCAACCGGGTCCGGTTGCCGGCCGTTGCCGGCCGGCTGGCCGAACGCGCCGACGCGACGATCCAACGCACCCGCCACTACGTGCCGCAGCTCCATGTCCTCGGCGAGCTGGCCACCACGATCGCATGTGACATCTCGGTGGCCCGCGCCGAGCTCGGGTACGCGCCGGACGTCGAGCTGGAAGAGGGGATGCGTCGCAGCATCCGCTGGTGCGTCGAGCAGGGACTGGAGTTGTGAGCGACGCTCCTGCGCAACTGGGCGCGGACCGTCTCATCGCCGCTTCTGGGCGCGCAGCGTCTCGGATCTGCGACTCCACGCGCCCAGATCCCCTCGGGAGACCGTCCGCGCCCAGATCGACTCACCTGAGGAACGGGTGACCCGATGATCCTCAGCGTCGTCACCGGCGGCAACGGCTACTTCGGGCGGGTCCTCGTCCGCCGGCTCGTCGAGCGCGGCGACACGGTCCGGGTCTTCGATGTCGACGTGACCGGCGCCGAGGACCTCGGCGTCGAGGTGATCCAGGGAGACATCCGTGACCGCGACGCCGTCGCTCGCTCCGTGGCCGGCGCCGGCGTGGTGTACCACAACGTCGCCCAGGTCCCGCTCGCCCGCGACCGCCAGCTGCTCCGCTCGGTGAACGTGGACGGCACGCAGGTCCTGCTCGACGCCTGCGCCCGCGCCGGCGTGGGCAAGGTCGTGCACACCTCGTCGAGCGCGGTGTTCGGCATCCCGGCGTTCAACCCGGTGCTGCCGGCGACGATCCCCAAGCCCGAGGAGCCGTACGGCGACGCCAAGCTGGCCGCCGAGTGGGCCTGCCTCCGGGCCACCGCAGCCGGACTCGACGTCACGATCGTCCGTCCGCGCACGATCCTCGGCCACGGGCGGCTCGGGATCTTCGCCATCCTGTTCGACTGGATCGCCGACGGCGCCGACCCGATCGTGCTCGGCGACGGCGCCAATCGCTACCAGTTCGTCCACGCCGACGATCTGGCCACGGCGTGCGTGCACGCCGCTGACCGGCCAGGACCCGCCGCGTTCAACATCGGCACCGACCGGTTCGGGACGATGGCCGAGGCACTGACCGGCCTCTGCACCCATGCCGGCACGGGCTCCCGGGTGCGCTCCCTGCCGGCGCGGCCGACGGAGTGGGCGATGCGGGCCAGCGCCGCCGTCGGGGCAACCCCGTTCGCGCCGTACCACTGGCTGATGTACGGCCGGTCGATGTGGTTCGACCTCGACCACGCCCGCGAGGCGCTCGACTGGTCGCCGAAGTGGTCGAACGACGAGATGCTCGCCGAGAGCTACGACTGGTTCGTCGCCCACCGGGACACCGCCGGGGCCGGCTCCTCGGCCCACCGCCGCCCGGCCCGCGCCGGCGCCCTGTCGATCCTCAAACGGGTGAGTCGGATCCTCCCCCTCGCGACGTGATCAAGTTCCTCCGCCGACTTCGGCACGTGGATCGCCGTCGGCGTACTCGCCCTGCTCGCCTACGTCCCGGCGCTGGCGTCGTCGCCGGGACGGATGCCGGCCGACACCAAGCTGTACCTCTATCTCGACCCCGGGCGCCTGATCTCCGACGCCCGGTGGACCTTCGACGGGCGGCAGTTCGCCGGCTGGGTGCCGCACCAGATGATCTCCTACCTGTGGCCGCAGGGACCCTGGTACTGGCTCGGGGAAACGATCGGGCTGCCGGACTGGGTCACCCACCGGCTGTGGATCGGCACCCTGATGGTGGTCGCCGGCACCGGGGTGCTGTGGACGGCCCGCCGGCTCGGCCTCGGCCTCGGCGCCGCGTTCGCCGCCGCCGTCGCCTACCAGCTGAGCCCGTACGTGCTGCCGTACGTCTCGCGGACCTCTGCGATGCTGCTGCCGTGGGCCGCCGTCGGCTGGCTCGTCGGCCTCACCGTTGGCGCGGCCACCCGCACCCGGTGGCGCGACGCTGCGCTGGCCGCTCTGGTCGTGTTCACCGTCGGTGCGGTGAACGCCACCGCGCTGGTGATGATCGCCCCCGCGCCGGTGCTGTGGCTGCTCGTCGCCGCCGCCGAGCGCCAGATCACGTGGCGCCGCGCCGGCGCCGCCGCGGCCCGGATCGGCGGCCTGTCGCTCGTCGTCTCGCTGTGGTGGATCGTGATGCTGGTGATCCAGGGGCGCCTCGGCGCCGACGTGCTCGCCTACTCGGAGTCACTCGAGTCCGTCAGCTTCACGTCGACGTCGGCAGAGGTGTGGCGGGCGCTCGGCTACTGGCTCACCTACGTGCGGGATGCCTACGCGGCGACGACGACCGCGGCGCGGGACTACATGGTGTCGGGCCGTTTGATCGCCACCGGCTTCCTCCTCCTGCTCATCGCCCTGGCCGGGCTGGTCGCGACCCGCTGGCGGCAGCGACGCTACGCCGTCGCCCTGGTCGCCACCGGCGTCGTGCTCGGGGTCGGCGTCCACCGGTTCGACGACCCGTCCCCCCTGATGAACGTCCTCATGGGGGACGGCGAGTCGGGCCTCGCCCTCGCCCTGCGCTCGAGCACGCGGGCCGTGCCCGTCCTCGTGCTCGGGCTCGCCCTCGGCATCGGCGCCCTCGTCGACGCGATCGGTGGTCTCCGCCCGGCGGCCGCGAGCGTGATCAGGACCGCGGGCGCGGTCGCGGTCACGCTGCTCGCCGTCGCCAACCTGCCGGCGCTGACCGGTCACCGCTGGGTCGACCCGGCCCTCGACCGCGACGAGTCGCCACCGGCGGCGTGGTCCGACGCGGCCCGCGCCCTCGACGCGGCGCCGGACGGCTATCGGGTGTGGCAACTGCCGGGCGCGGAGTTCGGCGCCTTCCGGTGGGGGTACACCGTCGACCCACCGCTGCCCGGGATGACCGCCCGCCCGCTCATCACCCGCGACCTGCTCCCGCTCGGCAGCGCGGCGTCGATGGATCTGGCGTACGCGATCGACGACCGCTTCCAGGCCGGCACCGTCGAACCGTCGTCGATCGCCCCCGTCGCCCGGCTGCTCGGCGCCGACACGATCTGGGTGGCCGGGGACACCGCGTTCGACCGCTTCCGCACGCCCCGCCCCGAGCTCGTCCACGACCTGTACGCCGTCGAACCGGACGGGCTCGGCGCGCCGACCGCGTACGGGCCCGCCGCCCCGAACCAGCCCGAGATCCCGACGGTCGACGAGCAGTCGGTGTCCGACGGACGGGTGGGGACGGCGGTGCCGCCGGTCGAGCTGGTGCCGGTGGAGGACCCGGCGCCGGTCGTTCGAGCCAAGAACGAGGTCGTTGTCGTGGTGGGCAGCGGGGACGGGGTCATCGACGCCGCCGCCGCCGGGCTGATCGACGGTGACGAGCTGGTCCGCTACACCGGATCCCTCACCAACGGCGAGCTCGCCGCGGCAGTGGACGCCGGTGCCCGGGTGGTGGTCACCGACTCCAACCGCGACCGCGCCCACCACTGGCGCAGCTCCCAGGACGTCTCCGGGTACACCGAATCCGACGGCACGGCCGAGCCCGAGGTGCTGCGTCCCAACCGCGCCGACGAGCGGCTGCCGGTCTTCGGTGACGAGTCCGCCGGCGGGTACACCGTGGCCGTGCAGGAGGGCCCGGTGCGGGCCCTGGCGAGCGCCTATGGGGAGCCGTTCGCCTACCGGCCGGAGGACCGGGCGTTCATGGCCGTCGACGGCGACCCGACGACGGCGTGGCGGGTCGCCGATCGGGCGCCCGCCGAGGGGGAGTTCATCCGGCTCGAGACCGCGGAACCGATCGATCACGTCACCCTGCACCAGCCGGCCGGCGCCGAGGCGGTGCGCCACGTCGGTCAGGTCACGATCACGGTGGACGACCGGCCCGGGATGCCGGTCGTGCTCGACGAGCGATCGTTCTCGGTGGACGGCCAACACGTCGACCTCGATCCGACCGCCGGTCCATCGGTCGTCACGATCACGATCGACTCCGTCGTCGTGCCGGACCCGAGCATCGGGCCGGCACTGGCGGCGGTCGGGTTCGCCGAGGTCGACTTCGGGCGGGGCCCGACCGTCGAGGTCGTCCGCCCGCCTCGCGACGTGGTCGCCCGCGGCCTCGACGCCGATGCGACGTCGCTCACCTACGTATTCACCCGGCTGCGCACGCGACCGACTGACCGCTGGCGGTCCGACCCGGAGCCGGGGCTGGTGCGCGAGATCGAGCTGTCGGCGGCCCGCGACTTCATGGCCGACATCACCATCCGACTCGATCACCGGGCCAGCGACGAGGTGCTCGCCGACCTGCTCACGATCCAGGGCGGGCGGGCGTCGGCCCGGCTGACCGGCGTCCCGACCGCGGCCGGGTGGGCAGCGACCGATGATGACCCGGCGACGGCGTGGATCACCCCGTTCGGGCGTGCCGTCGGGTCGTCGCTGGAGGTCGATGGCGCCGGCGGTGAGGACGAGATCCGCCTCACCCAGCGGGCGGGCGACTTCTCCCCCATCACCGAGGTTCGCCTCACCACGAGCGAGGGCACGGTCGACGTAACCGTCCCAGCTGCCGGACCCGACGGGACGAGCGTCATTTCCCTGCCGGAGCCGCTCCCCGCCGGACCGGTGACGCTGGCGATCACGGCCGTCGAGCCCCGGTTCACCCTCGATCGCCGGTACGCCGAGCCGGTCGAGCTCCCGGCCGCGATCGCCGAGCTGTCCGTCGGCGCACGCACGTTGGTGCCCGATTACGTCGACACCGGCTGCCGGGGTGACCTCCTGCAGATCGACGGCCGGTCAGTGCTCGTGCGCGTGTTCGCCGAGACCGCCGCGCTGCTCGCCGGTCAACCCGCCGCGGCGATGCCGTGCGGGGACGACGCGATCGCGCTGGACGCCGGTGTCCACCGTGTGACGGAGCCGAGGCTGCCGGGTCTGCAGGTCGACCGCGTCGTTCTGGCGAGCGGCGCCAGCGTCCCGAGCGCCGGAGCCGGGCCGACGCCGACGGCGACAGTCACCTCGGCGGACCGGTTGAGTCGCCACGTCGTCGTCGACGACTGCCCCGACGGGTGCTGGCTCGTCCTCGGTGAGGGGTTCCACAGCAGGTGGTCGGCGGAGATCGCCGACCGTCAGGCGGAGTCGGCTGGCGCGGCCGCCGGTGGTCTCGGCGATCCCCAGCTCGTCGACGGTGGGTTCAACGGGTGGTGGATCCCGCCGTCGTCCGGGCCGACCGAGGTGACCCTGCGCTGGACGGCGCAACGGCCGCTCGACATCGCGCTCCTGCTGACCGCGATCGCGGCCCTGGCCTGTGTCGCCCTCGCCATCCTCGACCGTCGCCGGACGGTTCCGGACGCCGTGCCGGTGGCCGCGGTCCAGTTCCCCGGCGGGCGCGAGCCCCGACCGGTCCTCGTCGGCGCCGGGCTGGCGTGGGTCGTCGCGGCGGTCCTGCTCGTCGGACCGATCTGGGGGCTGCTCGCCCTGTTCGGCGCGGCCGCGTTGGTCGCCGTCGGGCGGCCGCGCGTCGCCGGGCTCCTCACGGCCGGCGTCGTCGCCACGATCGGCGCGGTCATCGTGTGGGTCGTCCACGACGAGCGGCCGTGGCCCGACGCCGGTTGGCCGGCCCGGTTCGAGTGGCTGCACCGCTGGGGCCTGTTCGCCGCGGTCACCCTTCTCGTGACAGCGGCGGCGGGACTCGGTGCGCGCCGGAACGCCCGCCCGGACGACTAACGCGCCTCGGCCGGTGCGGCCGACGACTGGAGCTGAGCCCACTGCAGCAGCAGCACGGTCTTGCCGTCGACGATCTCGCCCCGCTCGACCATCGCCAGCGCGTCGGCGAGCGGGAGCTCCAGGACTTCGATGTCCTCACCCTCGTCGTGGATCCCGCCGCCGGCGGAGACCCGGTGCTCGTGGGAGTACGTCGCGGCGAAGAACGTGACCCGTTCGGTCACCGACCCGGGGCTCATGAACAGCTCGAACAGTCTCGTGATCTCACCGATGCGCACGCCGCTCTCCTCCTCGGCCTCGCGGCGGATCGCGACCTCCGGGTCGTCGCCCTCGACCAGTCCCGCCGGCGCCTCGATCAGCATCCCGTCGCCGTGCCCGTTGACGAAGGCGGGAAGGCGGAACTGCCGGGTGAGGATGACCGTGCCCGCCGCGGGATCGTGGAGCAGGACGACGACCCCGTTGCCCCGGTCGTAGGCCTCGCGCACCTCACGCGTCCACCGCCCGTCCCGGTGGAGGAAGTCGAACGTCGCCTTGCGCAGCACGTACCAGTGGTCCGACAGCACCTCGATGTCCAGGTTGGCGACCCGTTCGTTGCGACCGAGGCTCACACCGTGTCCACGCACGAGCACCATCTTGGAACGAGGCCTCCACGCGATCGTCACCGGTTCTCCAAGCAGCCGACGACGGACGCGTACAAGATTGCACGGTGCAACACGAGAGCCCGTACCTGCTGGCCAACGCGGCCGCCGAGGCCGGCGAGCGCTTCGCTGCATTGTCGGCAACGTTCGACCCGATCACGTTCGGTCACCTCGACGCCCGCGGCATCGGGCCGGGCTGGACATGCTGGGAGGTCGGTGCCGGTGGACCGTCCGTGCCCGGCTGGTTGGCGGGCCGCGTCGGTCCCACCGGGCACGTCGTGGCGACCGACATCGACACGAGCTGGCTCGTCGACCTCGCCCCGAACGTCGACGTGCGCGTGCACGACGTCGCCGCCGACGATCCCCCCGGCGACGGATTCGACCTCGTCCACGCCCGCCTGGTCCTCGTCCACGTCCCGGACCGGGCACGCGCCCTCGCCAACATGGTCGCATCGCTGCGTCCGGGTGGCTGGCTCGTTCTGGAGGACTTCGACCCGATGCTCGGCCCCGACGCCTGCCTCGAGCCCACCACCGAGGACCACCATCGCGCCAACAAGATCCGCCAGGGATTCCTCCAACTACTGGACGCGCGCGGCGTCGATCTCCGCTACGGCCGAAGCCTGCCCAGGGTCCTGCGCGACGCCGGCCTCGACGACGTCGTCGCCCACGCCGCCTTCCCCGTTGCCGACCCGGCCACCCGGCGGCTCGAGGTCGCCAACGTGCGCCAGGTCGCCGACGCCCTCGTCGGTGCCGGTCACGCCACCGCCGCCGAGATCGAGCAGCACCTCGCCGCCGTGACGTCCGGTCGGATCGACCTCGCCACACCACCACTCGTCACGGCGCGCGGACAGCGAACCTGAACGGCTGACCAAGGGGAAGAGCGTGGCGCAGTAACGTCGCGGGCCGTGTTCGCTCGGATCCGCCGAGGCTGGGAGCTGACGAAGAAGTCCTGGGGAGTGATCCGCTCCCACCCGGGCCTGATCCGGCTCCCGATCTACGGCGGTCTGTTGGCGTTGCTGTTCGGAGCGGTCTTCGCCTTGCCGGGCGCGATCCTGCTCGCCGGCGACGAGGCGTCGACCGGGGCGCAGGTCGCCGGCGTCGTGCTCATCGCCGTCGGCGCGTACCTCGCCTCGTTCTTCGTCATCTACTACAACGTCGCCCTCGCCGCGGCGGCCGATCAGGCGCTCAACGGCCAGGAGCCCGACCTCCGCAAGGCTCGCGGCGTCGCCAGGGGCCGCGCCGGGGTGATCGCCGAGTGGGCGCTGGTGTCGGCCGTCGTCTCGCTCGCCTTCTCGCTGCTCCGGGACCGCGGCGGCGTGGCCGGCGGGATCGGCGCCTCGCTCGGCGCCGCGCTCTGGTCACTGGTGACGTTCCTGGTCGTGCCGGTGCTGGCATTCGAGGGGATCGGCCCGTTCTCGGCGATCAAGCGCTCGACGAGCCTGTTCCGTCAGCGTTGGGGCGAGCAGGTGACCGGCAACGTCGCCATCGGCGGCATCGCCGGCATCGTGATCGTGCTCGGGGCGCTGGTCGTCGCCGGCGGGGTCGCGCTCCTGGCCGCCGGCGAGACCGGCGCCGAGATCGTGGGGGGCGTGCTGCTGCTCGCGGGTTTGGTGATCGCCATCGCCGCCGCTGTCTTCGGCGGCGCGGCGAAGGGCGTGTTCGGCGTGGCGCTGTATCGGTACGTCGCCGAGAACCGCACCGTCGGTCCGTTCACCGCCCCCGACCTCGAGAGCGCGGCCCGGACCCGCTGACCGCCGATCGACCGCGCCGTTCTACTCGACCGTTGAGATTGATCGCGCCCAGTTGTTCGGGGTTCGCACGCCGGGCACGTCATCGCGGGCGTCACCGCTGGGGCTGTTCGCCGCCGTCTCCCTGCTCGTGGCGGTGACGGCGAACACGGACGGGAAGACGCGAGTTGCCTAGCATGGCGGGCTTGGTCACGAACTTGGTTGAGCCACCAACCGAGCACGTGACCAGGGTGAGCGGTCCCGGCGACGCCTGGCGCTCGAAGTTTGCCGTCGGGATGCTCGTTCTCGCCCTCGTACCGATCGTGGTGTCGGTCGTGCGCGCGATCGTCAACGGCTGGGTGCCCATGCTCGACGCCGGATACTTCACTGTGCGCTCGCGACGTGCTCACGGCTGACCATCCATGGCTGGGGGCGTGGTCGTCGGCGTCGCTCCGCCTCGGCGCGAACGTCCGCAACCTCGGGCCGCTGCAGCTCGACCTCCTCGCGCCGTTCACCAAGATCAACCCGTACGGCGGGACCGCTGTCGGGGTCGGTGTCGTCGCGGCCATTTCGGTCCTCGCGGTGTGGTGGTCGGCTCGTCGGGTGCTCGGGCCGGTCGGTGCCGGTGCGGTCATGCTCGCCACACTCGCCCTGGAGGCAACAGTCGGGCTGCAGGCGTTCATCGATCCCCGCCAGCAGTTGTATCTGCTGATGCCGTACTGGGCGCTGCTGTGGCTCACCTGGGCGGCGGCCGCCGGCCAGGGCGTGGCGATCGCGCCACTGGTGTTCACCGCCAGCCTCATCGCCCAGACCCACTTCACGTACCTGCTCCAGACGATGATGCTGGTCGCCGCCGGACTCGCCCTGTACGTCGCCACCACACGCACACGATGGCGGGAGGCACGAGCGACCCGCGCTCTGCTGATCGGTCTCGTCGTCGGCCTGTTCTGCTGGGCCCAGCCGCTGTGGGACCAGCTGTTCGGAGATCGGAACCTCGGCGCCGTGCTCGCCAACCGCGGGGCCAATGATGGCGCCGGCTGGGCCACGGGCGCACAGGTCATTACGGCCACGACGCTGCGACCGCCGCGGTTCTGGCTCCCCGGGACCGTTTCCCGCTTCGACCTACCCACCGACCTGCCGTCCCAGCTCCCGTCTTGGCTCGCCGTGACGGGCTGGCTGGTCCTGCTCGCCGGCTCAGCAGTCGTCGCGTGGCGCGAGGGACGTCGTGCGCTCGCCCTGCTGGGAGTGGTGGGTGCGGTGTCGTTGGTGGCCGCGCTAGCCGCCGCCGCCAGCATCCCGCCCAGCGTGTTCGGGCTCATCGCCCAGAACTACCTGTGGATGTGGCCGACGGGCGTGTTCCTCAGCGTCGCCGTCGCCGCCGGTGTCGTCGCCGCTCTCCCCGTGTTGCGTCAGTCGCTCAACGGGACCGGCGGGGCGATCGGGATGACCGCCATGGCTGTGGCGCTCGTGGTCGCCGCGCCACAGAACGTCGACGACTTCGCACCGATCGAGAGCGTGAAGTCCGCTGGCGAACGCGTGGGCCGACCCCTCCTCGATCAGTTCGCGGCCGGGCTCCGCAGCTACGACGTAACCGGCCCCGTCCTCGTCGACAACGCCAGCCGGGCCGCCTTCGGGAGTTACGTCCCGTACAGCTTTCTCGCCGAGCTCCAAGCAGCGGGCATCGACTTCACGTTCGCTCCTGACGACGGCAACCTGCTCCGATTCGGCCTGGAACGATGCGAACGTGGTGAAGCCACTGCACGAATCGTGCTCGCCGACGCCGGTGGCGACCCTCGGCCTCGCGACGGCGAAGTGGTCCTCGCTCACGTCGACGTGTTCACCGACCTTGACGCCAGCGAGCTCGCCGATCTCGACCTCCGCTTCGGGAACGGGCTCCGTGACGGCTCTCTCGACCTCGACCTCGCCGAGTTCGAACGGCAGGCCGGACGCGAAGTGCCGGAGCTCCGCGGCGGTGCTGGCCACGCCCGGGCTCAGCGCGATCGGGCTGGCCTCGACGATCGCCCAGGCGACTGAGGTCGGCGCGCTCGACGTCCCCGACGAGCTCCGCGACGACCTCGACGAGTGGGTCGACCTGCAGACCCGCTCCACCGCCGAGGAGGTGACGATCCTCCTCTCTCCGATCCCTGACGCTGGCGGCGACGGGCCGGTCCGTGCGACGTCATGTCTCCGTTGAGCCGACAGCATGCGTCTGGATCAGTGGCGCTGACGGCGCCCGGCGAAGAGACGGGCGCGGTCGGCTCCGACGCACGGGCGCAGGGCTGGCTGCGCTGGCTGCCAGTGGCTGCGGTCGTCGTCGCTGTCATCCCGGTGGTCATCGCCCCCATCCGGGCGCTCGCCCGCGGGTGGATCGCGATCGGTGACGACGGCCTGCTGCTTCTACGGACTCAGGACGTCGGCACGGCGAACCAGCCGCTGCTCGGGACGTGGACGTCGGCGTCTCTCACCGCCGGCCGCAACCTCAACAATCCCGGCCCGTCGTGGTACGACCTCCTTGCCCCGTTCGTGCGGATCGCCGGACCGTCGGTCGGGTTCGCCATCGGCGTGATGGTCGTGAACGTGGCGGCGATCGTCGGCGCCGCCATTGTCGCCCGCCGGACCGGTGGCGATCGGGCGATGACACTCGTCGCGATGCTGTCGGCGGGACTGTCGTGGTCAATGGGCAGCGAGCTGCTCTTCGATGCCTGGCAGCCGCACGCGATGGTCCTGCCGTTCTGGCTCGTCCTCGTGCTGGCGTGGGGTGTGGCGACGGGCGATCTCGTGCTGCTGCCGTGGCTCGTTGGTGTCGCCAGCCTGGTCGTGCAGACGCACCTCAGCTTTGTCTACGTCGTGGCCGCGGTCGGCGTTGCCGCAGCCGTCGCCGGACTGGGACGGCCGGCCGACCGCAACGACGGCCGGAGCGCTCGCCGGGGACCACTGCTGTGGTCGCTCGGGGTGGGCGTCGTCGCCTGGCTGCAGCCCGTGGTCGACCAATTCGCCGGCACCGGCAATCTGGGCGCGCTCCTGCGCAGCGGTGGGAGCAGCAGCTCCGAACGGATCGGCTTCCGGCTGGGCGCCCGCTTTGTCGCCTCCGTCGTCGCCTATCCACCGTGGTGGGGACGGTCGGGGTTCACCGACACGATCCGCTCGACCGGGCCGATTGACGCCGGATCGGGAGTCGGGATCGCCGAAGGCAACGTGGTCGGGCTGGCCGCGGCTGTGCTCGGGCTGGGCGTCGTCTTGGGGTTACTCGCCGCGGTGATCCTCGTCGGGGTCCGGCGGCGCACGCGGTCCACGCTCACGGCCGCCGGGCTGGCGGTGGTCGCCGTGCTGTCGTCAGTCGTCGCGGTACGGCTGCTGCCAATCGGACCCCTCGGGCTGAGCCCACACACGATGCGGTGGCTGTGGCCGGTGTCGGCGTTCGTGCTGTTCGCCGGCTTGCTTCGCCTGGCGGAGTGGAGCCCGGCCCGCCGGGTCGCGGTACCTGTCGCGACCGGGTTCACCGTGCTCCTGGCCGCACTCAATCTCCCGACGAAGGCGTCCCCGCTCGGTCCGCTCGCCGACCGGGCCGCCGCCTCCACCGCCGCCGCCTTGGTCGACGGGCTCAACGACTACCGGCCTTCCGGTCCGGTGCTGTTCGATCCCAGTACGTTGCGATTCGCTGAGCCGTACAGCGGACCAGTGCTGGCGGCGCTGGCCCGCAACGGCGTAGACGTCAGGGTCGACGACGAGGTGATGGTCCATCAGCTCGGCGAGCGCCGCCGGTCCGACGGCGACGAGTCCCACCGCCTCGTGCTGCTCGAAGCCATGGCGGCGCGCGCGCTCCACCGACGGGCGCCCGCCCAGTGGCGCTCGTGGAGGGACTCGACACCGCTGAGCTCACCGAGCTCGAGGAATTGCGTCCCGAAGTGCTCGCGCTCGCCCGTCGCGACGGGCTGTTCCTCAACGCCAGCGGCACGGCCGCCGCAGCGGGCGGCCGGATCCCCTTCGAACAGACCGTCCTCGCCCCCGGCGACGACCCGACCGACCTCGAGGCCGCCGGGTGGATCGGCACCCTCGTCGCCGACGGATTCCTCGACCTCGGCAGCGGCGCGAAGCAGAAGGCGTTCCAGCGTTACAGCGAGCTCGAGCGGCGCCTCGCCACCCGGACGGTGGGACTGTTCGAGATCCCCATCGAAAGCGACGGCTCAGGGTGATCGGCGCCGAGGGCCGGCGCCGATCCTGACGAGGTCGGCCACCGCGGTGAGCGCCTGCCGCGGCCCGAGCTTCGATCCGCCGACATCGGTCCACTGTTCGAGCGGCACTTCGAGCAGCGCCTCAGCGGCGACGGGCGGCACGGTGCCGTTGTCCCGGGTGAGGCGCGCCAGCAGCTCGACGTCAAACGCCCACCGACTGCGAAACGGGTCCTGCAGCGCAGCCCGCAGCGCCGGTGTGGCCCGGAACACCTTCGCCCCGCACTGGGTGTCGTAGACCTGCAGACCGAGGATCAGGCTGCTGGCGGTGGCGAACACACGACCCAGGTAGTGGCGGGGGGCCGAGCGGCGGATCCGGTGACCGAGCAGGGCCACGCGGGAGCCCAGCACGGCGTCGAGGTCGGAGCGGCCGGCGGCGATCCCGACGAGGCGGGCGATCTCCGACACCGGTGCGGCGAGGTCGGCATCGAAGTAGCCGACGAGTGGCGCACCGGTATCGAGGGCGACCAGCAGGCCAGCTCGGACCGCCTCGCCCTTGCCGGTGTTGGAGGTGCGGGCGAGCACGATGGTCATGTCCGGACGGCTCGCCGCGAGCACGTTCAGCCGGGCCAGGGTGTCGTCGGTCGACCCGTCGTCGACCAGGATGAGGCGCACGTCGGCGGTGTCGACGAGCGCCCGCATCGCGTCGCCGTCGAGGCGGGTGGCCTCCTCGTAACACGGCACGACGAGCGTGGCCGTCGATCCGGTCACGCCGGCCTCGGGCGACACACCGCCCACACCGACAGACCAGGAAGGACGATGCCACGGCGGGCGAGACTCCGACCGGCCGCCGCGTCTGCGTCCAGCGCGCTCACGATCAGGTTCGTCGTGCGGGGGCCTCTGGACCACGCCCCGACGCCAGTGGGTTTCGACTCGAGACCTATCCGCTCGGCCGCCACGGTGACCGTCCGCGGGATGAGGAGCGAGGTGAACAACGTCCCCGATTCGCGGATGTCCACATGGCGACCGAGCATCTCGAGCAGGTCACGCCGGCGATAGCGCCGCCGGTGTTCGAGCATCCGGTCGTGATCGGAGAAAAGCCGCGGGATAGCGGGGACGCTCACCACCAGCGTCCCGCCGAGCAGCGGCACGACCGTATCGGCGAGGAACGCCTCGTCGTCGTCGAGGTGCTCGAGCACGTCGAGCGCGAGCACCAGGTCGTACGGGGCGGTGGGCTGCGTTGTCGTCCGCACGATCCGAGGATCCGTTGGCGCGACGAGATCCGCGGATCGATAATTGACGTCCCAGCACGTGATCGATGCCGTCGGATCGACAGCTCCGAGCAGCTCACCGGCAAACCAGCCGTCGCCGGCGCCGGCATCGAGCACGGTTCGCACCGATGTCAGGTCGACGTGATCAGCGATCAGGTCGCGGAAGAACCTCGACCGGGACACCTCCCACGGATGGCGGGCTCGGCCCGAGCCGCGCTCGCGCAAATCCACCCGGGCATTCTGTCGTTTCCATCGTCGTCAGAGAGCAGTTGGGTCATCCTCGGCCTGTACCAGCGCTCACCCCAGGCAGGCCGCCGCCTGAACGGGCCCGCCAGTGTCGTCGAGCGGGTCCACCGCCGGAGCGAGGAGGATGGTCACGTCGTCGGCGGCAGACCGGGTCTGCAGGTCGTTCCACTCGTCGAAGTCGTCGGCGAGGTCAGCCGGGACCTCGATCAGGTCCCACGCCCGCCACGGTGCCAAGGCCGACGCCAGTCCGGTCGCGGGTTGGCCGGGGTTCGCCATCACCGCCCGCAGCCCTGGCTGCTCGCCCCCGGAGAAGAACTCCAGTCGTTCGACGTCGATTTCGACGGTGCCGTCACGCAGCCAGTCCCCGAACCGGCGGTCGAGCGCTTCGAGCTCGGCCTGGTCGGCGTCGCTGAACCCGTCGACGTGGGCGAGCACCACCTCGCCGGTGCGGACGACCGGATCCCCTCCGGCGTCGGCCAGGACGATGCGCCCGACCGCGTCACCCTCCTCGCACCGCTCCCGGCCGAACCGGTTGAGGTTCTCGTCGCCGGGAGGAAAGGTGAACTCGATGCCGGCCCGCTGCAGCTCGGCGAGGAAGCTGTAGCGGAGGTACGTGCCGAACGACGCCCGGCCGTAGTCGACGACGAGCGGCCCGGTCACCTGTTCCCGCCGCAAGCCGGCGGCGAGTTCCTCGACGACCGGGCGAGCGATCCGCTCGCCGGCGCTGTCGGCACTGGCCACGACGATGAAGTGGTCGACCGGGCGGGCGGCGAAGACGGTGACGACCACGCCGGCGAGGGCGAGGCCGGCGGCGCCGCCCGGCGAGCCGACCCGACTGCGGATCGTCGGGGAGACCGCGACCACGCCGGCGACGACAGCGACGGTGAGGAACACACCGGTCGGCCACATCCAGAAGTAGTTCTGCGGGATGATGCCGAAGAGGCTCATCGGGATCCGGGCCGCGGCGATCACCGCGGCGACGAGCGCGATCGCGGCGATGACGCCGAGCATGGCGAGAGCCGGCCGCTGCCGGCTCCAGGCCATCGCCGCCGCCCCGGCGACGAGCAGGAACCAGACCGACACCACCAGCCAGGCGGTTGCGGACGACACCGTGTCGGCTGGGAGCTCGAAGTCCCCGAGCGTGCCGGGCAACCAGAAGCGCGGCGGCGACAGGACCGTGCCGGCGATCACCCTCGTCCCACCGTCCCACCCGACGCCCTCGCTCGCTCCCCGCTCGGCGAGCACGGCGCCGAGGTTGCGGTCGCCGAACAGCTGGTCCCAGAAGGGCTGGGCCCAGCACAGCAGCCCGACGACCGCACCGAGAGCGAGCCAGCGGGTCGCCGCCACCTCCCGCCACCGCCGGCGGGCGCCCCACACGTACAGACCGAAGCCGGCGACGAGGAGCAGGGCGGTCTGGAACAGGAACGTGAAATGGGTCTGGATGATCAGGCTGGCGGCGAAGACGAGGACCGGGATCGCCGGTCCGTACCCCGCCGCCGTCGCCCAGGTCAGCCACAGCAGCGCCCAGTACGGCAGGAGGAGGTAGATCTGCTGGCGGGGATCGATCAGTGCCTGGGTGCCGATCGTGACCTCGAGGGCGAGGGTGGCCAGCATCGCCGCGCCGGCGCTGACCGGGCCGAGTAGCCGGCGGGCCGACCACCAGACGGCAGCGACCGACGCCACGCTGATCACGCCGACGCCGACAGCGGTCCCCCAGTACGGGTCGGCCTTGGTGAACGGCGCCAGCAGGTCGAGCTGCAGCGGGCCGAGGTTGCGCACCGTCGCCCCGAGATTCACCGAGGCCGACGACCACGCCCCGACGAGCGGGTGGTGGGCGGTGAGCACGTCGCGCGAGCGCACGGTGAAGTACCCGGCGTCGAAGGTGGGGACCCACCCGATGGCGATCGCCCGACCCACCGCCACGACGATCGGGGTCAGGGCGAGGCCGAGCATCCCGGCGGCGAAGAACGACCGCCACCGCGTCGGCCGGGGTCGGTCGGGCGCCGCGGCGTCGTCGGCCACCCGGTTGACGGCGGAGGTGTCCGGTTCGGCCGGGGAGTCCGGGTCGTCAGAGAGCAGTTGGGTCATCTTCGGCCGGGGCCGGCGCGATGAACACGACCATCGGCTGGCCGAGGTCGAGCAGGCGGGTGAGGTCGGCCTGGTCGGCGGGCGACAGGCGGTCGTCGATCGACAGGCCGAAGAGGTTGGTATCGACGAGCGGGACGAGGTCGGCGAGGCCTTCCGACTGCATCCGCTCGATCAGGTCGCCCCGCACGTCGCTGTACTCGGCGCGGTCCACGCCGTCGCGGGGGTCGTACGCGGCGACCTCGACGGCGTCGGGGACGTCGCGCCAGGCATCGACGTAGCCGCCGGTGGCGAGGTGGATCTGGGCGGTCGGCCTCCGACCGGGGCCGGACGCGGTGGTCGGTCACCTGGACGTGGAAGACCTCGTCGGCGGCGACGTCGAGGCCCCGGCGCTCGAGCTCGTTGAGCAGGCCGAAGCCAGGGCTGCCGATGTCGGCGGCGTCGCTCCAGCGCACCAGGTACACGCCGTCCTCCCCCGTCGCCGCGCCCACTCCGTCGAGCACGGCCTGGTAGGTCGGCGCGGCGAGGAGGCCGACGGCCTCGCTGATCCGCTCCTCGGGATGCTCGGCGCTGGCGAACGACGCCGTCGAGGCGACCGACACGACGACGGCGACGGCGCCGGCGGCGAGCCCGACGCGGACCGCGGCCAGCGCGGCACCGCCGCCAACGTCATCGGAGTGGCCGGTCCGGGCCCGGCTCTTCCACCAAGCGAGCGCGGTCCAGGCGATCGCACCGGCCATCACCGTCGTCACGCCCCACGCCCACAACGTCAGGTAGAACCACGGGCGCCCGAAGATGCGGACCATCGACAGGAGTCCGAGCACGAGGGCGACGGCGACGGTGACGTGGAGCGCCCGCAGTGCCGGGGAGCCGACCCGCCAGGCGACCACGGCGGCGATGATCCACACGGCGAGGGTGATCCCGCCGCGCCAGGCGGAGGCGGTGGAGATGAACGACCCGGTCTCGACGACCTGGTGGGCGAGGCCGGCCCACACGTCGAGGTGGCGCAAGGCCAGCTCGATGCCGTCGCCGACCCCCAGGACCGGCTCCGACGGTGAGCCGAAGTGGTCGGCGAGGACGCGGATGTTACCGGGGTCGTTGGTGAGCTGGTCGACGACGGGCGGGATCCACAGCGCGACGCCGGCGCCGACCGCCCAGGCGATGCTGCGCCTCGGCGCCCGACGCTGCTCGACCGGCGCTCGCACCAGCCGGACGATGACGACGCCGAGGGCGACGGCGAACATCCCGGCCCCGAGGAGGAGGTACGGCACGTGGGTCTGGGCGCCGAGCGTCGCCGCGACCACGAGGGGGATCAGCATCAGGTGGTCCCCGCACAGCACCGCCCACGTGGCGAGGAGGACCACGATCCAGGCGAGCAGCGGGAGGTAGGGGTTCCACGGCTGGGTGAGCGGGACCTGGCCGTAGCCGCGGATGACGACGGCGAGGAGGGCGCCGACGGCGGCGACGCCCTTCCACCCGGCCCGGCGATGCCCGATCCACAGGGCGGTGGCGATGGCGCCCAGGTGGATCGCCACGGTGCCCGCCTCCATCGCCCACGACGAGGCGCCGAACAGGCGGTACACCGGGGCGAGCAGGTAGAAGCTCAGCGGCCCGGGATGACTCCCCTGCTCCGGGTACTGGCCGATGCGCCCCGGCAGGCCGATCAGCGGGGTGTGCGAGGTGCCGACGTCGCGGACGCGGAACTCGGTCATCGCCAGGTCGAGCACCGGATACCAGCGCTCGCCGCGGAGGGCGATCACGGCGACGACGAGCGGCAGCCCGACCACGACGACCGCCAGCGCCACCACCCAGCCCGGGCGCCGGCTCAGGCGCAGCGCCGGCTGAGCTGAGGTCACGAGGGCGAGAGCCTACTTTCGGCGGCCTCACCGACCCCGGCGTGCTCCCATCCGAGCGTTGGGCGCCACCCGACTGCTGGATGACCGACAGGGGGGCACCCAACACTCGGATGCGGCCGGAAGTAGCTAGGTTCTGGCCCTCGTGCAGACCGTCGACGAAGCCGCGCCGACCGCTGCCCCCGAGGTGCCGGCGCTCGGCGACGACCCGTCGGCGTTCGTCCTCGGTGGGTCCGGCGGGCTGCGCCGCCGCGACCAGGGTGCCGTCGGCACCTGGCTCGGCATCGGCCTCGTCCTCGTCCTCGTGGCGATCCCCCTCGGCGGGCTCTACCGCTTCACCGGGGGGACGATGGAAGAGGGCTTCATGCTCTACTTCCCCGAGCGGATGGCCGCCGGCGACGTCCCCAACGTCGACTTCCTCCACCTCTACGGGCCGGGTTCCCTCCACGTGCTGCGCTGGTGGTACGAGGTGTTCGGCTACTCCCTGCCGGCCGAGCGGACCTTCGGCCTGATCCAGCACCTCGGCATCATCTTCGGGCTGTTCACCCTGGCTCGGGCGTGGGGCCGGGCGGCGGCCACGTGCGTCGGCGCGCTGGCGGTGTTCTACGTGGTGACGCCGATCGCCCTGACGGCGATGGCGTGGAACGGCGGTCTCGCCCTCACCCTGTGGAGCGCGGTGTTCGCCCTGCGGGGGATCAACCTGGAGGGGAAGCGGCGCCGCTGGGCCTGGATCGTGGCCGGGTTCCTCGCCGGCCTCGCCCTCACGTACCGACCCGACCTCATCGTTGCGGTCGGGCTCGTCGCCGGCTGGCTGGCGTGGCGGCAGGCCGCCGCCGCGCAAGCCCCTGCTGCTCGGCGCCGTCGTCGGGCTCGTCCCGATGTGGGTGCACCTGGTCGTCGGCCGGCCCGGCGGCGGCGTTCGAGGGGATGATCGTCGACCCGGTGTTCCGGCTGCGCGCCGGCCGCGAGCTGCCGCGACCACCGAGTTGGGACCACATCGACGGCGCCCTGCAGGCGATCGCCGAGGAGATCCCGCCGTGGTGGCGGCCTCCCCACCTCAGCCCGTCCGCACGCCCTGTTCCTGTGGTTCTTCGCCATGCTCGCCGGGATCGTGCTGCTGATCGTCTACGCCGTCACCTCACGGCGCCGCCCCGGCGGACGGACACGGGCGCTCAACGGTGGTGCTGCTGGTCGCGCTGATCAGCGTCGGCATCCTGCCCCAGGCGCTGCAGCGCCCCGACTCGACCCATCTCACGTGGGTCACGTGCGTGTCGTGGCCGTTCGCCATCGTCGTCGTGGCCGAACTCGTCCAGCGGTTGGCGGCCTCGCATCGAGTGGCGCAACGCCCTGGCTGCCGGCGCGCGTCATCGCCCTCGCCGCGACGTACATCTTCACCGCTCTGTTCACGTTCCGCTACTACCTGCTGCACACGCGCGTCGGCGCTCGGGCAGGTTCCGAGCGCGGTCCCGGTGACACGCGACGACCGGACGTTCTACTTCGGCAGCGCCCGCGCCGCCGTCGCGCTGCAGCAGGCGGTCGACGACCTCGCCGCGGCGGCCCGGCCCGGGCGAGCGACTGCTTCGTCGGGCCGCTCGATCTGCGCCGCACGTGGTACAGCGACACCGTCGTCTACTGGATGTTCCCCGAGCTCGAGCCGGCGACGTACTACCTGGAGATGGATCCCGGGCTCGCCAACACGGAGGACTCCGGTCTCGCCGAGGACGTCGCGTCCGCCGACTGGGTGGTGCTGACCGGGTTCTGGGCCGGGTGGTACGAGCCGAACACCTCGATCGACTTCGGGTCCGACGCCCCGAACCAGGTCATCCGCGATCAGTTCTGCGAGGCCGGCTCGTACGAGGACGGGCTGGTGGTCGCTCTACCACCGGTGCCGATGAACCCGGTCCGTCGAGTCGCTGCGGTCGTTCCACCGCCGGCGGATCGACATCCCCGTCGGAGCCGACGCCGCTGGTGCTCGACATCGGGTCCGGCGACAAGCCGCACTGGCGGGCCGACGTGCTGCTCGACCGCTACGTGGAGGCGGTCCACGGCGGTCAGCGCAGCGGGCGCGCCGCCGCCCGCGTCAGCCGGCCGCTGTTCGACGCCGACGCCGGCGGCGATGCCGTTCGCCGACGGCGCCTTCGACTACGTCGTCTGCTCGCACGTGCTCGAGCACGTCGTCGACCCGACGGCGGTCGTCGCCGAGATGGCGCGAGTGGCCAAGGCCGGCTACATCGAGGTGCCGGAGGCGGCGAGCGCCAAGATCCTCGACTTCCCGAGCCACCTGTGGTGGTGCCGGCTCGACGGCGACCACGCTGGTCATGACGGCGAAGCAGGCCGCCGCGTTCGATCCCGAGATCCAGTCGTACATCGAGGACGCCGGGATCGAGCGGCGCCTCGCCAACCTCCTCGACGCCGACTTCGACCGCCGCGTCGTCGGCGTTGCGCTGGACCGGGCGCATCGACCTCGACGTCGAGGGCGCAGCCGACCCGGCGCTCGTCGCGCGCCGCCCTCGAGAGCGGCGCCCACCACCGGGTGGCGCAGAGCGTCGCCGCCCGGATGCTCACCGCGGCGATGACCACGCCCCGGCGGCGGCAGCGGCGGCGGGAGCCTGTCCGGTTCGACGACATCGTCAAGCCCGAGCTGCGCACCGGCCGCAACGACCCGCTCGAACGCCGCGTCTACCGGGTCTGACGCTTCTTCATCCGAGTGTTTGCCGTCATCGGAGTGTTTGGCGCGGGGACGTACCCGCACGAAACACTCGGATGACGCGAAACACTCGGATGGCGCGGTCGTCAGCCGAGGGGTAGCCGGCGCCAGATCGGCCCGGGCAGATGCCGGAACACGCTGAAGACCGGGCGCAGAGTGCCCGGGACCCACACCGTGCGCCGCCCGCGTCGCAGCCCCTTCACGGTGGCGTCCGCCACCGCTGCGGGCGTGGTGGCGAACGGGGCCCCCTGCATGCCCCGGGTCATCTTGGAGTGGACGAAGCCGGGGCGCACCACGAGCACGCTCGCCCCGGTGCCGGCGAGCGCGTCGCCGAGACCCTGGGCGAAGCCGTCCAGCCCGGCCTTGGACGCGCCGTACACGAAGTTGGCCCGGCGCACCCGTTCGCCGGCCACGCTCGACAGGACGATCAGCCGCCCGTGCCCCTGGCGGCGGAACTGCGCGGCCACGGCGAGCGACACGCTGACCGCGCCGGTGAAGTTGACCTGCACCAGCGTCGCCGCCCGCTCCGGGTCGGCGTCGAGCTCGGCCTGGTCGACGAGCTGTCCGAAGGCGACGATCACGACATCGAGGTCGCCGTGCCGGTCGGCCAGCAGGCGTACGAAGTCGTCGTGGTCCCCGGTGTGACAGGCGTCGAACGGGACCACGTCCACCTTCACGCCGGGTCGTTCCAGCTCGCCTGCGGGTGTGTCGCCGGGGCGCCGAGCGGCGAGCACGACGGTGCGCGTGGACGGGGTGATCAGGCGGGCGACGATCGCCCGGCCGATGTCGCTGGTCCCGCCGAGCAGGACGATCGTCTGCGGCTCTCCGAGGGCGTTCTCCATGGCGTGTCAGTCCCCGGCCAGTCGCAGCCGGCGGCTCAGGTCGCTCGCCCACACCCGGGCGGGGTCCACCGACGCCCGCACCGCCTGCCACTCCTCGAGCCGTGGGTACCCCCGCCGAATCGCCTCCGGCGTGGCGTGGGCGTCCTTGGCGAGGTAGTGACGGCCGCCGGCGCCGAGGACCACGTCGTCGAGGCCGTGGAGCAGCCGGGCGAGGCCGTGCGCCGCGGCCGGGATGTCGAGGGTCAGGGTCCAGCCCGGCGCCGGGAAGCTGAGCGGCGCGTGGTTGGCGTCGCCGAAGCGCTTGAGCACGGACAAGAAGCTCGGCGTGCCCGAGCCGGCGAGCCGCTCGACCACCGTGCGCAACGCCCGCTCGGCGCCGAAGGGCACGGCGAACTGGTACTGCAGGAACCCCCTTCGCCCGTACAGGCGGTTCCACGAACCGATCGAGTCGAGCGGGTGGAAGTACGTCGGGATCGACACGATCTGGGCGATGCGCCGGCGCGGCGCCTTGCGGTACCACACCTCGTTGAACGCCGCCAGGCTGGCGTGGTTGAGCACACCGGGCGGCGGGACGAACGGCGGCACGGCGGCGACCCGGTGGGGCTCGTAGCGCAGCGGGTCGACGGCGTCGCGGGGGCGAGCTGGTCGGCAGTCGCGTGCTCGCCCCGGGTGAGCACCCCTCGACCGAGCCGGGCGCCCTTGGCGAGCAGGTCCACCCACGCCACCGAGTAGCGGAAGTAGCGGTCGCCGTCGTCCATCATCGTCATCAGGTCGTTGAGGTCGCGGGCCCGGGTGGTGTCGACGGCGCACCGGCTGGTCTCGATCGGCAGCAGCCGGATCGTGGCGTCGAGGACGATCCCGGTGAGCCCCATCCCGCCAACGGTCGCCCAGAACAGCTCCGGCCGGTCGGCCGGCGACAGCTCGGCGACGGTGCCGTCGGCAAGGAGCAGCGACATCCGCACGACGTGGTTGCCGAAGGACCCGTCGACGTGGTGGTTCTTGCCGTGGATGTCGCTGGCGATGGCCCCGCCGATGGTGACGAACCGGGTGCCCGGGCTCACCGGGACGAAGAACCCGCGGGGCACGAGCAGGCCGAGTAGCTCGTCGATGCTGACGCCGGCGGGGACGGTGGCAGTGCCGGTGGCGTCGTCGACGACCACGTCCTGGACGCGATCGGCGAGACGGATCACGACGCCGCCCCCGTTCTGGGCCGGGTCGCCGTACGACCGGCCGAGGCCGCGGGTGATACCGCCGCGTGCCGGCAGGTCCTTGACGACCGTCGCCAGCCGCTCGACCTCCCGGCTCGAGGCGACGACGACGTCGGCGACCGATGGCGCCGTACGGCCCCATCCGGTCAGTGTCGTCCTCGTTCGATCAGTGGGCACCGGGTCGCGGACCCTATCCCCGCCCGGCCGGCCGGCCCACCCCGATCAGTACGGCCACTCGGGAACCGGGCGGCCGAGGCGGTCGAGCAACTTGCCCCACCCCAGCGTGAGGAGCACTTTGAGGCCGACGTTGCGGACGAACCAGGGAAGCTGGGCGGACTGGCGGGCGGCGTTCGGCAGACGGCCCCCCGGGGCGAGGTCGGCGCGGTACTCGGCGAGCGAGCGGGTGCGGCCGACGTACCGGAACCTCCGTCCCGGGACCAGCTCGCGCAGGATCGCCAGCGTGACCCCGACGGAGGAGAAGGCGTCGTGGATGAGCAGCGACCCGCCGGGTCGCACCCGCGCGCCCCAATTCCGGAGGTCGGCGCGGGCCGGGCCGAGGCGGTGGGCGCCGTCGACGTACAGCACGTCGACCGGCCCGGGTACGAGGGCGAGGGCGGCATCGGAGAAGGCGGCCACATGGCGCACCCGGCTCCGCACACCGGCGGCGTCGAGGTTGGCCTCGAACGCCGCCCGGTCGCCGGCCGCCTCGCCGGCGAACCCGGCGATCTCTCCGGGTCCGCGGTCGGTGCCGGCGTGCGGGTCGACGGCGACGACCTCCGCGCCCTCGGGCGCCGCCGAGGCGAGGACGATCGTCGACCTCCCGCGAAAGCTACCGATCTCGACGATCCGGCCGTCCGGCGGGCACTCCGCCGCCGCGGCGTGGAGCCGGCGGGCCTGATCGTCGCTCAGCCAGCCGCTGACCCCGTCGATCACGGACAGCGTCTCGTCGACGGTGCGTCCCCTCACGTGAGATACACCCCGAGGCCGAACAGCACGACCCACGCCAGGCCCATCAGTTGGAGGACCCGGTCGCTGGCGAACACCTCCTCGGGCGCGGCCCCGTGGCCCTGCTCGAGCACGAGCGTGTAGCGCAGTAGGGCGATGAGCATCGGCACGATGGACAGCTCGTAGAACGGCCAGTCGGAGCCCGACAGCTCCTTGGTCTCGAACGCCCACAGGCAGTAGCTCACGAGCGTCGCCCCGCACGCCAGCGTGAGCACGATGCGCAGGTAGCCGACGGTGTAGTCGGCCAGCGTCGCCCGCACCGCGGCGCCGTTCTCGCCCATCTCGCGCAGTTCGGCGTAGCGCTTGCCGACGACGATGAACAGCGACCCGAACACGGTCACCAGCACGAACCACTGCGACATCTCGACGTCCACGGCAACCGCCCCGCCGGCGGCACGGAGGAGGAAGCCGGCGGCGACGGTGGCGATGTCGAGCACGGCGACGTGCTTGAGCCAGAAGCTGTACACCAGCGTGACGGCGACGTAGACGCCGACCACGAGCACGGTCTGCCAGCGACCGGTGCCACCGGCCACGGCGAGGCCGGCGAGGACGAGGACAGTGCCGGCGACCTTCGCCGTGGCGACCGACACGGTGCCGGCGGCCACCGGCCGGAAGCGCTTCGTCGGGTGGGCCCGGTCGGCGTTGATGTCGAGGGCGTCGTTCCAGCAGTAGATCCCGCTCGCGGCAAGGCAGAAGGCGACGAAGGTGAGCAGGGTGTAGCCGAGCTCGGGCCAGTCGTCGAGCACCCCCGCGGCGCCTGGGGCGGCGAAGACGAGCAGGTTCTTCGCCCACTGCTTGGGCCGGCACGTCCGAAGCAGCCCCCGCCACAGGGAGTCGCGGCCTTCGCTCGTCACGCCACGACCTCCGGGACCGGGTCGAGGTCGCCTCGCACCCACACCGGGTGGTCGGCGTCGGCGAGCAGCTCACGGTCGCCGGGCGAGTCCCCGTACGCCCACACCTCGACGACCTCGCGCCCGCCGAACCGTTCGTCGAGCCATGCGTGCAGACGGCGCACCTTCTCCGCCCCGCGGCAGTTCCCGCCCACCAACTCGCCGGTCAGGCGGCCGTCAACACCGACCTCGAGCTCGGTCGCCAGCACGCCGTCGACGCCCAGGTGCTCGCCGAGCGGGCGCAGGTAGCAGCCGAACGACGCCGACACGAGGACCACGCGGTGCCCCGCATCCCGGTGCCAACGCATCCGGCCGACCGTGCCCGGGCGGAGCCACGACGACGCCACGATCGAGGCGAACTCCGCACCGGCCGCGTCGACCTCGACGGCCGGGCGCCCGCCGAAGGCCACCCGGGCCGACTCCTCCTTCAGCCGGTCGCGATCCCCCCGGACGACGATCGGCAGGAGTCGGGGCAGCGCCCGGGCGAGCCGTCCGGCGACGGGCCACGTGCCGCCGGCGAAACGAGTGAACGGAACGACGCAGTCCCGGGTCGACACCGTGCCGTCGAAGTCGAACGCCGCCACGACCACTCCCGGCCCGTTCACCCGGCGCCCCCGACGATCTCGTCGCGCACCGACCAGAACTCGGGCCAGCTCTTCGACACGACGCCGGGATCGGTGACCTCGATCCCGTCGATCACGGTCCCGAGCACGCCGAAGGCCATCGCGAGGCGGTGGTCGTCGTGGGGGTCGAGGCGGGCGCCGTGCAGCCGCCCCGGGCCGATGACCAACCCGTCGTCCTCGACGGCCACCGCGGCTCCGGTCCGGGAGAGCTCGGCGGCGAGGTCGCCGAGCCGGTCGCTCTCCTTGACCCGGATGAACCCGACCCCGCGGATCCGCGTCTCCGTCGATGCCGTCACCGCGACCACGGCGAGCGTCGGGACGAGGTCGGAGTTGTCGCGCAGGTCGACGTCGATCCCGTGCAACGGCGATTGCGGATCGCGAGTGACGTCGAGCGCCCCCGCTGTGTCGTTCACCCGGCACCCCATCGCGCCGAGGAGCCCGGCGAACCGCACGTCTGCCTGCGCCGACGCCGCGGTGAGCCCCGGTACCCGCACCCGCCCGCCGGCGACGGCCGCCATCGCCAGCGGATAGCTCGCCGACGAGGCGTCGGGCTCGACCGCGAACTCCACCCCGCGGTACCGGCCGGCCGGGACGACGACCCGGTCGTCACCGACGGCGACGCCCGCGGCCCCGAACGCCGTCATCACCCGAGCCGTGAGCTCGACGTACGGCACCGACACCAGCGGCGTCGACAGGGTGATCTCGAGGCCACCGTCGAGCAGCGGGCCGACCAGCATCAACGCGGTGAGGAACTGGCTGGATACGTCACCGGGCAGCTCCACCTTCCCGCCGTGGCGCAGCGGACCGGTGACGGTCACCGGCAGGTGTCCGGCAGCCGTCTGAGCCCGGACGTCGGCCCCGAGGGCGAGGAGCGCGTCGTGCAGCGGCCCCATCGGCCGCCGGCGCAGGGGCGGGTCGCCGTCGATCGTCACCGGGCCGTCCGCCAGCGTCGCCACCGCGGTGACGAACCGCGACGTGGTTCCGGCCAGGCCGGCGTCGAGCTGCACCGGTCCGGCGGCCAGCCGGCCACCGGTACCCGTCACCCGCGCCCGACCGGCGGCGACGGACACGGCGACCCCGAGTCGGGCGAGACACTCGGTCATGGCCCGGGTGTCGTCGCCCGGCGGAATGCCGGCGAGCTCGCTCTCGCCGTCGGCGAGCGCGGCGCAGACGAGCGCCCGGTTGGCGATGCTCTTCGAGCCGGGCACCTCGACCGTCGCGTCGAGCGGGCCCGACGCGGTCCGGAGGCGCACGGTCGCGCTCAACCCAGGCGGGCGACGGCCGGTCGGAACCCGCGCGCGATCAGCCCGCCGCGGTAGAGGTCGGCGGTGGCGGCGTCGATGAGCACGACGGCGACGCCGCGGGTGCTCTCGGCCACGTGCACGACCTCGAAGTCGGCGATGTTCACACCGAGCTCGGCGGCGAGCGTGAACACCTCGGCCGCCGCGCCCGGACGGTCGAGGATCGGGATCCGCACCTCGGCGAGCTCCTCCGGGCGGCCCACCCGACCGGGCAGGTTGGACCGGGCCTCCCGGGCTCGCTGCAGCCGGTCGAGCAGATCGTCACGAGCGTCGCTCCCGACCAGCGCCCGCATGTCGCTGAGTCGGTCGATCAGGTCACCGAGCGCGGACAGGATCGCCGGGCGGTTCTCGGCGCAGATGTCGAGCCAGATGTCGGGGTGTCCGCTGGCGATGCGGGTCATGTCCCGGAACCCACCGGCGGCGAGCCGGAGCAGCGCGGCGTGCTCCTCGCCCCGGTCGGCGGCCAGCCCCATCAGCCCGGCGGCGGCGAGGTGGGGGACGTGGCTCACCACGGCGACCATGTCGTCGTGGTGCTCGGGTCCGAGGGCGACGACCTCGGCGCCGAACTGGGCCACGATCGCGGCCACCGCGGCGAACGTCGCGTCGGCGGTCACGGGCTGCGGGGTGAGGGCCCAGACGGCGCCCTCGAACATCGCCGGGTCGGCCCCGTCGAGGCCCTCCAGCTCGCTCCCCGCCATCGGGTGCCCACCGACGAAGCGGGGGTCCTGGACGGCCGCGCAGACGGCGCCCTTCACGCTGCCGACGTCGGTGACCACCCCCGTCGTCTCGGCGAGGGCCAGCTTGACCTGGTCGGGCACGGCCTGGACCGGCACGGCGACGAACGTGACCTCGGCCCCGACATCCAGGCCGGTCGCGTCGACGCACCCCCGGGCCCGGGCCTGGTCGACCCGCCCGGTGTCGACGTCGTCGCCAGTGACGTGCCAGCCCGCGCCCCGCAGAGCGAGGGCGATCGAGCCACCGATCAGTCCCAGCCCGATCACGTTGGCGCGGCGTGCACTCACGGGCGGGAATGGTACCGAGCGGTCTCCAGGGCCAGCTGACGGACCTCGTCGAGGGTCAGCGGGCGCCAGATTCCCGGGGCCAGGCGGCGGTCGCGGAGGGGGCCGATGCGCGTGCGCACGAGGCGGGTGATGGGGTGGCCGACGGCCTCGCACATCCGCCGGACCTGGCGGTTGCGGCCCTCGTGGATCGTGATCCGCAGCACGCCGGGCTCCGGTTGGGAGACCTTTGCCGGCGCGGTGGGCCCGTCCTCCAGCTCGACGCCCTCCCGCAGCCGCCGGATCGCGGCCGGGCTGACCGTCCCGCCGGCGACGGTGGCGAGGTACTCCTTGGCAACGCCGTGGCGGGGGTGGGCGACCCGGTTGGCCAGCTCGCCGTCGTTGGTGAGCAGGATCAGCCCCTCGGTGTCGGCGTCGAGGCGGCCAACTGGAAAGACGCGAGGCTCGGCGGGTACGAGGTCGACGACGGTCCGCCGGCCCTGCGGGTCCTTGGCCGTCGACACCACCCCGGCCGGCTTGTTGAGCAGGTAGTGGACGAGGCCGGGCCGGGCCCCGACCGGGGCACCGTCGACCTCGATCAGGTCACGCTCCGGGTCGACCCGCCGGCCGAGCACGGCCCGCTCGCCGTTGACCATCACCCGCCCGGCCGCGATCAGCTCCTCACACGCCCGCCGGCTCCCCCACCCGGCGGCGGCGAGGACCTTCTGGAGACGCTCGCCGGGCGGCTCAGCCGGTCCCGTCATCGGTGGCCTGCAGGCCGGCCTCGAGGGCCTCGACCACGTCGGCACCGGGGATGAATTCGACGATCGGCGGGAGGTCCTCGAGCGTGTCGAGCCCGAGCTTCTCGAGGAACGCCGGCGTGGTGCCGAACAGCAGCGCCTGTCCGGGACCGGGGTCCCGGCCGACGACGTCGATGTAGCCGCGGCCCTGCAGGGTGCGCAGGACGCCGTCGGGGTCGACGCCCCGGATCGACGCCACCTGGGCCCGGGAGATCGGCTGCTTGTAGGCGACGATCGCCAGCGTCTCCAGCGCCGCACCCGACAGCCGCACCCGGTGGTCGTGGAGCACGAAGCGCTCGACGTACGGGGCCAGGTCCGGGTGGCTCTGGAACCGGTACCCGCCGGCGACCCGGACGAGCTCGAAGCCCCGTCCGTCGGCGGCGTAGTCGGCGGCGAGCTGCTCGCACCATCGCTGCACCTCCGCGACCGGACGCTCGAGGAGTTGCGCCAGCAGCTCGGGAGGCACCGGGTCGTGGGCGACCAGCACCACTGCCTCGATCGCCCGGAGGTGCTCCTTCTCGGGGGTCGGTTCGACCGGGAACGGCGGTTGGTCCATCACTCAGCCTTCGTAGGTGTCGATCGCGACCACCGCCGGATCCGGGCGCCCGGCACCCGCCCGCCACTCCACGACGATGTCGCCGAAGCGATCGGCCTGGTCGAGCTCGATCAGGCCCTGCTTGAACAGTTCGAGCACGGCGAGGAACCGGACGATGACCTCGATCCGGTCGGAGACCCCCGCCGTGAGCCGGGCGAAGGTGGTGCGGCCGGCGCCGGGGAGGGCGGTGACGAGCTCCGTCACGGCGTCCTGCACGCTGGCGCGGATCGGGGCAACGTGCTGGAGGTCGATCCGCGGGACCGGACGCGGCGTCAACGCGGTGATGGCCGCGTCGCGCAGGCGCGATGCGGTGACACCGGCGAGCAGGTCGGGCAGGAGTCCGTCGAAGCGCTCGTCCGGCCCCACCCGGCGGGCGACCGTGCGGTCGGTCGCGTCGATGAGCGCGGTGAAGCGGCGGGACACGTCCTTGAACGTCTTGCACTCGAGCAGCCGGGCGAGCAGGAGGTCCCGCTCCTCCCAGAGGGCGAGCTCCTCGTCGAGGTCGACGCCGGCCGGTCCGGGGAGCAGCCGGCGGGCCTTGAGCTCGACGAGCGTCGCCGCGATCAGCAGGAACTCGGTGGCGACGTCGAGGTCGAGCTCTTGCAGGCGCTCGATCTCGACCAGGTAGGCGTCGACGATCCGGGCCAGGCTGACCTCGTGGATGTCCACCTCCTCGGCGAGGATCAGGTGCAGGAGCAGGTCGAACGGGCCCTCGTAGGTCCGGTCGGGCAACTCATCGCCGGACGTCGATCGCCATGGAGCGCGATGCGTGACCCGGTGGGTAGCGTGCCGCATCTGCGCGTGACCCGGGTACTCTCGTGCATCCAGCCCACCGGTGACGCCCACCTGGGCAGCTACCTGGGTGCGCTGCGGCCGTGGGCCGAGCACCAGCACGAGCACGACGCCCTCCACGGCATCGTCGACCTCCACGCTCTCACCATCACCGAGGAGCCGGGGGTGGTCGGTGAGCGCACGATCGAGCTCGCCGCGATCATGTTCGCCGTCGGGCTCGACCCCGACGTGGCGACGGTGTTCGTGCAGAGCCACGTCCCCGAGCACTCGCAGCTGGCGTGGGTGATGGAGTGCAACGTGTCCTTCGGCGAGCTGTCGCGGATGACGCAGTTCAAGGACAAGTCGGCCAAGCGGGAGGGCGACTTCATCTCGGCCGGCCTGTTCACCTATCCGGCCCTGCAGGCCGCCGACATCCTGCTCTACGACGCCGACGAGGTGCCGGTCGGCGACGACCAGCGCCAGCACGTCGAGATCACCCGCGACATCGCCCTGCGGTTCAACTACCGCTTCGGCGAGACGTTCGTCGTGCCCAAAGCGGTCACCCCGAAGGTCGGGGCGCGGGTCATGGACCTGCAGAACCCACTGGCGAAGATGTCGAAGTCCGACGGCAGCGGCGCCGGGCTGATCCAGCTCCTCGACGACCCCGAGATGATCGCCCGCAAGTTCCGGCGGGCCGTCACCGACTCCGGGACCGAGGTGCGCTACGACCCGGTCGACAAGCCGGGCGTGTCGAACCTCCTCGAGATCCTCGGCGCCGCGACCGGGCAGGCCCCGGCCGAGCTGGCCAAGGGCTACACGCAGTACGGCCCGTTGAAGACCGACGCCGGGGACGCCGTGATCGAGCTCCTCGCCCCGATCCAGGCCCGCTACCGCGAGCTGCTCGACGACCCCGGCGAGCTGGCCGCGCTCCTGCGCAAGGGCGCCGACAAGGCGCGGGCGATCGCCTCCGCCACGCTGGACCGCGCCTACCGGGCGATCGGCCTCCTCCCCCGCTAGCCCCAAGGTTCTGTCGTTTGGAACCGGCGCCTTCGGGTCGACTCCAAACGACGGTTCGGCTGACCGCCACCGATCGGCGCATCGTCCGCCTGGCCATCCCGGCCCTCGGGAGCCTGGCCGTCGAGCCGCTGTACGTCCTCGTCGATACGGCCATCGTCGGCCGGCTCGGCACGGCCCAGCTCGGCGGACTGGCGCTCGCCGCGTCCGTGCTCTCGCTCGTCACGGCGGGCTGCAACTTCCTCACCTACGGGACGACCGAGCGCGTCGCCCGGCGTCGGGGCGCAGGGGACGCCGCAGCCGCGGCCGAGGTGGGCGTCCAGGCCGTGTGGCTGTCGGCCCTCGTCGCCGCCGTCGTCGTCCCCGTCATCGTCCTCGGCGCGACCGCCCTCGGGCGGTTGCTCGGCGGGGACGGCGACGTCCTCGACTTCGGCGTGACCTACCTGCGAATCTCGGCCGCCGGCGTGCCGTTCGTCGTTCTCGCCCTCGCCGCCCAGGGCGTGCTGCGCGGCGTGCTCGACTACCGCACTCCGCTCGTCATCCTGTTCTTCTCCAACCTGCTCAACGTCGTGCTCGAGGTGTGGTTCGTCTATGGGCTCGATCTCGGCGTGCCCGGGTCGGCGTGGTCGACGGTGATCGCCCAGCTCCTCGCCGGGGTGGCGTTCGCCCTCGCCATCCGCCCCTACCTCAGCGGCGCCGCCGAGCGCCGGCCGAGCTGGACCGGCATGTCACCCCTCCTGACCGCCGGCCGCCACCTGCTCCTGCGCGTTGGTTCGATGCTCGCCGTCCTCACCGGGGCGACTGCGATCGCCGCCCGCGTCGACGAGCCGACATTGGCCGCCCACCAGATCGCGGCGAGCCTGTTCTTCTTCCTCGCCCTCGCCCTCGACGCGCTGGCGATCCCCGCCCAGACCCTCGTCGCCGACGAGCTCGGACGCGGCTCGACCACCGGGGCCGGGATCGTTTCCGCCCGCACGGCCCGCCTGTCGCTCTACGCCGGCCTCGGACTGGCGCTGCTCGTCGCCGTGGCCGCGCCACTCTTGCCCCACGCCTTCACCGGCGACGCGGCCGTCATCGACCGGGCGACGGACGCCCTGTGGTGGCTCGCCGTGCTCCTCGTCCCCGGCGCGATCGCGTTCGCCTACGACGGTGTGCTGATCGGGGCCGCCGACTACCGCTTCCTCGGCCTCGCCGCCCTCGGCTACCTCCTCGCGATCACGCCGTTCGGTCTCGCCGTGCTCGGCCTCGACCTCGGCATCGCCGGCATCTGGGCCGCCCTCACCCTGTGGATGGTGATGCGGGCGATCGTCAACCACAAGCGCTCGACCCGTCTCCTCGCCCCACCACCCGCGTTCCTGCAGCTGAAACGGTCGCTCTAACAGCCGAATCAGCTGCAGAAACCGGGTGTTACAGGTCGTCGGCCGCGCGGAGGTCGGCGGCCGCGGGCCCCGATCCGTCGATCAAGGCGACGGTGACAGGGTCCGAGCCTGCGCTCTCGGCGAGCCGGGCGCCGATCGCCTCGTGGTCGTGGTAGGCGCGGAAGCGGGCCGTGCGCGGGCCGACGACGGTGGCGGCGACGCGGGCGAACGTGCCCAGCCCCGAGTCGAGCTTCCCGACGTCGTGGAGCAGGGCGCCGGCCATCTCGGCCCTGGTCGCCGCCGGGCGGCGGGCGGCGAAGCGCCGGCCGACCTCGATCGCGTGGCGCCGGTCCGGATTCGGCAGCCGCCGCCAGAGATCGGCCTCGCCGTCGAGCAGCCACTGCTCGGCCCACGCATCGTCGTCCGCCGCCGGTGGGCGCGGCGAGATGGACGTGAAGAACCTCCGCCCGAGGTGGACGACGTTCACAACTTCACAGCACGCGGGTGAGCGGCGCGGTAGACGTCCCAGAGCCGCTCCTGGCTGACCTTGGTGTACACCTGGGTCGTCGAGATCGAGGCGTGGCCGAGGAGCTCCTGCACCACCCGCAGGTCGGCGCCGTGGTCGAGGAGGTGGGTGGCGCAGGTGTGGCGGAGCACATGCGGGGTGAGCTTGCCGGCGAGACCGGCCCGGCGCCCGTAGGTCCGGACGACCGCCCAGGCGCCCTGCCGGCTCAGCCGGCCGCCGCGGGCGTTGAGGAACACCGCCTCGGCGTCGCTGCGCCGTCGCCACTGCGCCGGCACCATGCGCATCCGTCCGGCGGGCTCGAACCACTGGTCGAGCGCTCTCCCCGCAGCCCGGCCGAAGGGAACGATCCGTTCCTTCGACCCCTTGCCGAACAGGCGGACCAACCGGGCACCGAAGTCGATGTCGCCCATCGAGAGCCCGCACGCCTCCGAGATGCGCGCCCCGGTGGCGTAGAGCAACTCGAGCAGGGCGCGGTCCCGCCGGGCGAGCGGGTCGTCGCCGGTGACGGCGTCGAGCAGTGCACCGACCTCGTCCTCGCTGAGCGGCTTGGGCAGCCCGGCGGGCACGTGGACGCCTTCGAGGTCGGCCGTCGGATCGTCGGCCCGCTCGCCCTCGGTGACGAGGTAGCGGTGGAGGGTGCGGACAGCTGCGAGCTGCCGGGCAACGCTCGACACGGCGGCACCGCTCGCCCTCCGTTCGGCGACGAAGTCGACGAGCGTCGTCGGGTCGACCGACTCCAGCGACGTCCCGTGCTCGGTGAGCCAGCGGTGGTAGGCGTTGAGATCGCGCCGGTAGGCGGCGATCGTGTTGGGCGCCCGGCCCCGCTCGGCCACGAGCCAGGACAGGAACTCCTCCACCTCGAGCGGCAGTTCCGCGGTGAGCGTCACGGGATCACCCGCGCCTCGCTGTCGGCGGCCCGCAACCGGCGCTCGGTGAGCAACAGCCCGGCTACCGACTTGGCGTCGGTGATCTCCCCGCCCTCCACCATCGCGAGGGCCTCCGGCAGGGGGACGTGGAGCACCCGGGCGTGCTCCTCCTCGGGCCCGTGCGGCTCCGTCGGCGCAGGGGTGCAGTCGGTGGCGAGGTAGATGATGGTCGTCGAGTCCGACGTCCCCGGCTGGGGCAGCATCTCGATCAGCTCGTCGAGGCGACCGGGCGCGAGCCCGACCTCCTCGGCCAGCTCGCGCCGGGCCGTCTCCTCGGGCGGCTCACCGTCGACGTCGCGCATGCCGGCGGGGATCTCGATGATCTCCCGCTCGTAGGCCGCTCGGTACTGGGCGACGAGCACGACCGACGGCTGACCCTCGGCGTCGAAGATCAGTGGCACGGCCGCCACCGCCCCCGGCGAGCGGACGATGTCGCGCTCGAAGTGCTCACCGCTGGGGTCCTCGAACTCGCCGACGACCACCCGCCAGATGTGACCCTGGTAGATCTCCCGATCGGCGATCCGGCGAAATCCCGCCGGCGCCGACTCGCTCATTGGTGCACCACGAGCTCATGCAACATCCCGCATGGGCGACGGGCGGCGCACCAATGAGCGCTTCGCGCCGTGATGATGGTTCGCTCGCTCCGCTCGCTCACGCCACCGGCTCTACCGCTGGCGCATGGTGGCCGCGCTGGGCACGCAGCTTGAGCGCCGCGCCGATCAGGTCGCGGAACAGCGGATGCGGGCGGTCGGGCCGGCTCTTGAACTCCGGATGCGCCTGGGTCCCGACCCAGAACGGGTGGCCCGCCAGCTCGATGAACTCGACCAGCCGGCGGTCGGGCGAGATCCCGCTGCACACGAGCCCGTTGGCCTCCATCCGCGTCTTGTAGTTGGAGTTGAACTCGTAGCGGTGGCGGTGGCGCTCACTGACCACCGGCTCCCCGTAGGCGTCGCCGACGTGGGTGCCCGGGCTGAGCACGGCGTAGTACGCGCCGAGCCGCATCGTGCCACCCTTGTCGGTGACGTCGCGCTGGTCGATCATCAGGTCGATCACCGGGTGCTGGGTCGTCGGGTCGAACTCGGTCGAGTTGGCGTCGGTGAACCCGAGCACGTTGCGGGCGAACTCGACCGTCATGCAGTGCAGCCCCAGACACAGCCCGAGACACGGCACGCCTTCGGTGCGGGCGTAGTTGGCGGCGGCGATCTTGCCCTCGATCCCACGGGACCCGAATCCGCCGGGGATCACGATGCCATCGAGGTCAGCGAGGCGGCTGGCGGCGAGCAGGCCCTCCAGGTTCTCGGCCTGGATCCAGTCGATCTCGACTTTGGCGCCGTGGTGGAAGCCGGCGTGCTTGAGCGCCTCGGCCACGGAGAGGTAGGCGTCCTGGAGCTGGACGTACTTGCCGATCAGGCCGATGCGCACCGGCTCGGTCGCGGCCTCCACGAGGCCGACCACCCGCTCCCACGACGTGAGGTCGATCGGATAGGCCGCCTGGTCGATGCGCACCACGTCACAGACGACCTCGTCGAGCCCTTCGGCGTGGAAGATCAGCGGCAGCTCGTAGATGTTGCTCACGTCGGCGGCGTTGATCACCGCTTTCGCCTCGACGTCGCAGAGGTTGGAGATCTTCACCTTGAGGTCGTCGGAGATCGGCTCCTCGCTGCGGCACACGATCAGGTCGGGCTGGATGCCCCGGCTGCGCAGCTCGGTGACCGAGTGCTGGGTCGGCTTGGTCTTCTGCTCGCCGGACGGGCCGATGACGGGCACCAGCGTGACGTGGAGGTAGCAGACGTTGTCGCGCCCTGCGTCCTTGCGGAACTGGCGGATCGCCTCGAGGAACGGGAGGATCTCGATGTCGCCGACGGTGCCGCCGATCTCGGTGATCACGACGTCGACCTCGTCGGTGGCGACGCGGTGGATCCGGCGCTTGATCTCGTCGGTGATGTGCGGGATCACCTGCACCGTCTTGCCGAGGTAGTCCCCCCGCCGCTCGGCGGCGAGCACCGACTGGTAGATCGAGCCGGTCGTGGCGTTGGAGTTGCGGGAGAGGTTCTCGTCGGTGAACCGCTCGTAGTGGCCGAGGTCGAGGTCGGTCTCACCGCCGTCGTCGGTGACGAACACCTCGCCGTGCTCGTAGGGGTTCATCGTGCCCGGGTCGACGTTGATGTACGGGTCGAGCTTCTGCAGCGTCACCCGCAGGCCGCGTAGCTTGAGCAGCCGGCCGAGCGAGGACGCCGTGAGGCCTTTGCCGAGGGAGCTGGCTACCCCTCCGGTCACAAAGATGTGCTTCGGCATGGGGTACCTCCGTCGACAGAAGCAACGACGGGACCACATCGTACCGCGACCGCACGGCGAGAATCGGGGATCATGGACCGCTTCCGCCGCTGGATGTTCACGAACAACGGACGAGCGGTGACGGCGGTGTTCCTCGGGGCGGCCGGATTGGCCGCCTACGGGATCATCCTCGGCCCCATCGCCGCCGGCCTCGGCGTGCTCGCGTTGACCGAGCTCCGCCGGGGCGGGACCGGGCGGGCCACAGCGATCGCCGGCATCGTCCTCGGTGTCGCCGCGTTCACCCTCTCCCTCGTTCTTGCAGCTACTTGAGCCCTCTGAGGGGCACCGGCAGATGCAAGAACGTGTAGGTCAGCGGTCGAGGAGCTCGACGGCGTGGCGGCGGGCGGCGTCGCTGTCCGCCGACCCGGAGAGCATGCGGGCCACCTCGGCGACACGGTCGTCGCCGTCGACGACTCTGGCCGTCGCCGTCGTCACGTCGCCGGCCACCGTCTTGGTGACCGCCACCTGCGTCGTCGCCACGGCGGCGACCTGGGCGAGGTGGGTCACGACGAGGACCTGGTGGCGCTGGGCGACCTCGGCCAGGGCGGTCCCGACGGCCGCGGCGGCGTGGCCGCCGATGCCGGCGTCGACCTCGTCGAACACGAGCGTCGACCATCCCGACCGGGGCGGGGTCAGCACCAGCCGCAGCGCCAGCATCGCCCGGGCCAGCTCGCCGCCCGAGGCGACCCGGCTGAGCGGGAGCAACGGCGCGCCGGGGTTGGCGGACAGGAGGAACTGCACCCGGTCGCCGGGATCGTCGTCGGGCCCCTCCCCCACGTCGATCGCCACCTCGGCGTGGGGCATGGCGAGCACCCGCAGCCGCGCGGTCACCGCCGCGGCGAGGTCGGGCGCCGCTGTCCGACGGGCCCGCCCGACAGCCCTGGCCGCGTCGCGCTCGGTGGCGACGGCCTCCCGGCGGGCGGCCTCCAGCTCGGCGGCCAGTTGCTCGTAGCGCTCGAGCTCGCCCAGCCGGCGGGCGGCCTCCTCGCCGAACCGGATCACCTCGGCGACGTCGTCGCCGTACTTCCGGCACAGGTCGCGCACCAGCTGACGCCGCTGGCGGACGGCCTCCAGACGCTCGGGGTCGTCCTCGATGCCCTCGGCGACGGACCGGACCTCGGCGCCGATGTCGTCGAGCTCGGCGAGGACGCTGCGGGCGCGATCGGCGGCCCCCGCGTAGGGCTTGCGGTCGGCGAGCGACGCGAGCGCGGCGGCGATCGAATCGCGGGCACCGCCGTCGTCGGCCAGGATGGCATGGGCTTCGGCACCCGCCCGGCGGTGCCCGACGGCGTCGGCGAGCGCGTCCTCCTCCGCCTCCAGGGCACGCTCCTCGTCGGGGTCGGTGAGCCCGGCGGCGCCGATCTCGGCGACCTGGAACCGGAGCAGGTCGACCTCGCGGGCGCGCTCGCGCTCGTCGCCGCCGATGGTCGCCAGCTCGGCATCGAGCTCGGTGAGCCGGCCCCTGGCCGCGGCGAGCGGGCCGAGGTCGACCCCGCCGAAACGGTCGAGGGCGTCGCGCTGGGCGGCGACGCCGAGCAGGGTCTGGTGGGCGTGCTGGCCGTGGAGGTCGACGAGTCCGGCCGCCACTTCGGCGAGGGCGGCCGCGGTGGCCGGGCGCCCGTCGATGTAGGCGCGGGAGCGCCCGTCGGCCGGGACCACCCGTGTCAGCACGAGGTCGTCGCCCTCGTCGTCGCCCACCTCGAAGCGCCCGTCCACCCGCGCCTCGGCGGCGCCCGGCCGGACCATGGACGGGTCGGCGCGGCCGCCGACGAGCAGCTCCAGCGCCTCGACGAGCATCGTCTTTCCGGCACCGGTCTCCCCGGTCACCGCGGTGAGGCCCGGCCCGAGGGCCAAGTCGAGGCGGTCGATCACCCCGAGGTTCTCGACGTGCAACTCCGTCAGCACGGCCGCCACCTCATCGGTCGGCGAGACCGAACTTCCGCTTCAGGATCTGATGGAAGTGGTACGGCGCGAAGCGGACGAAGTTCGCCGTCTCGGCGGCCGCCTGGCAGGTGACGACGTCACCTCGACGCAGGGTGGTCACCAGCCGCCCGTCCACCGCCAGCCCGGCGAGCTGGTCGGCGTCGACCTCGATCTCGATGGTCTCGGACGGGTCGAGCACCAGGGCCCGGTCGAACAACATGTGGGGCGACACCGGGGTCAGCAGCAGCGCCCGATGCCGGGGCGAGACGACCGGGCCGCGGGCCGACAGGGAGTAGGCCGTCGAACCGGTCGGGGTGGCGACGATCAGGCCATCGGCGGCGTAGCTGGTGAACGGCTCGCCGGCGATCCGCGCCAGCAGGTGGACGGTGTGGCCGGACGCATGCTTCTCCACGACGACCTCGTTGAGCGCCCGCCACCGACCGCCCGCGCCGCCGGAGGCGGTGGCGTCGACCATCATCCGCTCGTCGAGGTGCCACCTGCCCGCCTCCCGCCCCGCCACGAACCGCTCGAGGGCGTTCGTCAGGTCGGGCGGCTCGATCTCGGTGAGGTAGCCGAGCACGCCCAGGTTGACGCCGAGCAACGGGACGGCGGCGCCGTCGAGCTGACGCACCGCCCGCAGCATCGTGCCATCACCACCGAGGCTGACCACGAGGTCGGCGCCGGACAGCGGGCGCTCCCCTACCAGATCGCCGAGACCGAGCTCGGCTGCGTCGTCGGGCACGACCCAGCCGTCGTGACCCCGGGCGCTCAGCCACTCGATCGCCGACCGGGCGAGCGTGGCGGCGTCGGGCCGCTCGTGGTGGGCGACGACGGCGACGCTGCTCACTCGGGTCCTTTGGGGGTCGTGGCGTGGACGAGGAACTCCCGGTTCCCGGCGCCGCCGCGGATCGGCGATTCCATCCACGCCTCCACCGTGCAGCCGGCTGCCACGAGCGCCGACTCGATCTCGCCCCGCACGCGCGCGTGGATCTCCGGATCCGTGATCACACCACGGCCGCGGCCCGCCTCCGCCCGGCCGGCCTCGAACTGCGGCTTGACGAGCAGGATCATCGGCGACCCAGGCTGGCACAGCCCGACGAGTTGCGGGATGACCACGGCCAAGGAGATGAACGAGACGTCGACGACGACGACGTCGACGCGGCCGCCGATCGTGTCGGACGTCGCCGACCTGATGTTGGTCCGCTCCAGGACGGTCACCCGATCGTCGCCGCGCAGCCGGGGGTGGAGCTGGCCGTGTCCGACATCCAGGGCGACGACCTCGCGAGCGCCGCGGGAGAGCAGGGCGTCGGTGAACCCACCGGTCGAGGCGCCGACGTCGAGCACTCGGCGGCCCGCCACGTCGATCCCGAACTGATCAAGGGCGGCGTCGAGCTTCTCGCCGCCGCGTCCGACGAACCGCGGCGGGGGGCCGGCGATCACCAGAGCGTCGCCGGCACCGACCATCCGCGCCGGCTTCTCTGCGACGGCCCCGTTGACGAGGACACGCTGGTCGTCGATCGCCACCTGGGCCTCGGCGCGGCTGGCCACAAGGCCGCGGCGGACGAGCTCGGCATCGAGGCGGCGGCGGGCAGCCACCTCAGCTCGGCGGTGACGTCGCCTTCTTCGCCGCCGCCTGCTTCTTCGCCGGAGCCTTCTTCTTCGCCGGGGCCTTCTTCGCCGCGGTCTTCTTTGCCGCGGTCTTCTTGGTCGCCGCCTTCCTCGCCGGGGCCCTCTTCGTCGCCGCCTTCCTGGCCGGGGCCTTCTTGCCCGGGAGCCCGGGCAGGCCGGCGCGGCTGGCGAGGGCTTCGAGTTGCTCTTCGAGGTCGTCGACCCGGCTGGCCAGCCGGCCGAACTGCTTGGAGACCTCCTTCTCCACCAACTCGGCGAGCCGGGCCATGGCTTCCCGGCCGCGTTCGACGAGCCGCTGGATCGCGGCTTCGGCCTCGGACCGGCTCACCTCGCCCGCCTTGACGAGGTTCTGCACGGCGGCTTCGGCCTGTTTGCGGGAAACCTCGGTGAACTGGGCGCCGGTCTCGGCCAGCTTCTGGAGCGGGTTGTTGGCCATCAGCGCATGCTAACGGTCGCCGTCCGGGCGGGTTTCGAGCGCCGTCGCCACCGCGGCCAGATCCGGGGCGTCGATCGCGACGGGCACGTCGACGTCCACGGTCGCTCCCGTCACGCCCGAGCGGACCAAGGCAAACGGGGCGCCGAGGGCGGCGGCGAAGCGACCGTCCGTGCTGGCGCGATCGCCGACCACGAGCAGACGCTCGGGCTCCGGGCGCCCGAGCAGGTCGAGCACCGCGTCCACCATTGGCGGGTACGGCTTGCCGGCGATCACAGGAACCACGCCGGCGGCCGTCGCGACGGACGCCAGGATCGCTCCTCCACCGGGGATCGGGCCATCAGGAGTGGGATACGTCGCGTCGTCGTTGGTCGCGATCAGTCGGGCGCCGTTCCGCGCCGCCGTCGCCGCGATCCGCAACCGCTCGTAGTCGAACTCGCGGTGGAACCCCACCACCACGACATCCGCGTCCGTGCCGGACTCGTCGTCGCCCGGGATCGCCGACGCGCCGATCGCGCCGACCGCCTCGGCGACGCCGGCCCCGCCGCAGACGAGCACCCGCTCCCCCGGGTGGACGAGCGCCGCCGCCGCAGCGGCCGACGTGAACACGTCGCCGGCCGCCGGGATGCCGATCGCCGCCAGGGAAGCCTCCTGGTCGGCCCGCCGCAGGGACGAGTTGTTGGTGACGAACACCACTCGACGCCCGGCCGCGCGGAGCCGGGCCACCGCGTCGACCGATCCCGGGATCGGGTTGTGCGCCAGCCACACCACTCCGTCGAGATCGCAGATCACGAACGCCGGGTCCACCGGCCGGCAACGTACCCTGTCGCACCCTCGGGCCGCCGTGCCAACCTGTGACGGTGCCTCGTCTCGAACCGTTCCCCGCCCTCCGGTACGCCCCCTCGATCGAACTGTCCCGTGTCGCTGCCCCGCCGTACGACGTGATCTCGGACGCCGAGGTCGACGTCCTTGCCGCTCGGGACGAGCGCAACATCGTCCACGTCGACGTGCCCCGCGACCCCGACCGCTACGACCGAGCGGCGCGCCTGTTGCGCATGTGGATCGCGACCGGCGTGCTCGTCGCCGATGACGAGCCCACGTTCACCCTCTACCGCATGCGTTTCTCCGACGCGTCCGGGGCGCCCCGCAGCCTGGTGGGGGTGATCGGCGCGCTCGAAGTCGTCGACGAGGGGGCCGGTGGGGTCCTCCCGCACGAGCGCACGACGCCGAAGGCATCGACCGACCGCCTCGACCTGACGAGGGCGACGGAGGCCAACCTCTCTCCGGTGTGGGGCCTCTCGCTGGCGTCGGGGCTCACCGACCTGCTGCTCGAACCGGCCGAGCCGGTCGGGTCGGTCTCCGTGGACGGGGTCGAGCACAGCGTCGAGCGGGTCACCGACGCCGAACGGATCGCCGCGATCGCCAAGACCGTCGCCACCGACGACGTCCTCCTCGCCGACGGCCACCACCGCTACGGCGTCGCCCGGATCTACCGGGACGAGGTGCGGGCGGCGACGGGCCGCCGCGATGGGCCGGCCGAGGCGACGCTGGCGTTCGTCGGCGAGCTGGTGGCCGAACAGCTCAGCATCGACGCGATCCATCGCCTGTACACCGGAGTCGGGTTCGCCGACCTCCGCGCCGCGCTGGCGCGGTCGTTCGAGTTCGCGGCCGCCGACCCGCCGAGCCCGGCGACGCTGGCCGAGATGGAGGAAAAGGGACGCCTCGTCCTCGTCGGCCCCGGTGGCACCGCCGAGTGGCTGATCCCCCGTCCGGGTGCATTCGAGGGCGTCCGAGCGCTCGACGGGGTGTGGCTCGAGCACGCCCTCGACGGCCTCGCCGCGGAGGTCACCTACCAGCACGGGCTCGACGAGGCCGTCGCCGCCGTCCGGTCCGGGGCGGCGACCGCGGCCGTCCTCATCCGCCCGGTGAGCATCGCCGAGATCGAGCGCACGGCCCGCGACGGGCTGCTGATGCCGCCGAAGTCCACGTTCTTCCGGCCCAAGCTGCGAACGGGCTTGGTCGTTCGCGACCTCCAGCCCTGACCGAACGGTGACGACCTAGGCGATCGTGACCTCGTCGTCGCGGTAGACGTCCTGGATCGCCTGGAGCAGGGCGATCCCGTCGCTCATCGGGCGCTGGAACGCCTTGCGCCCGGAGATCAGGCCCTGGCCGCCGGCCCGCTTGTTGATCACCGCCGTGCGGACCGCCTCGGCGAGGTCGCTCTCACCCTTGGACTCTCCGCCGGAGTTGATCAGCCCGATCCGGCCGGCGTAGCAGTTGACCACCTGCCAGCGGGTGAGGTCGATCGGATGGTCGGTGGTGAGTGAGTCGTACACGAGCGGGCTCGTCTTGCCGTAGCCCTTGAACGCCAGGTAGCCACCGTTGGTGGTCGGGAGCTTCTGCTTGATGATGTCAGCCTCGATGGTCACGCCGATGTGGTTCGCCTGGGCGGTGAGGTCGGCGGCGGTGTGGTAGTCGACGTCGTCGGTCTTGAAGGCCGGGTTGCGGGTGTAACACCACAGCACGGTGAACATGCCGAGCTCGTGGGCCTCGGCGAACGCCTCCGACACCTCCTGCAGTTGGCGCGTCGACTGCTCGGACCCGAAGTAGATCGTCGCCCCGATGCCCGCCGCGCCGAGGTCCCACGCCTGCTGGGCCGAGCCGAACATCACCTGGTCGAACTGGTTGGGGTACGTCAGCAGCTCGTTGTGGTTGACCTTGACGATGAACGGGATCCGGTGGGCGTAGCGGCGGCTGACCGCGCCGAGCACGCCGAACGTGGTGGCGACGGCGTTGCAGCCGCCCTCGATCGCGAGCTCGACGATGTTGGCGGGATCGAAGTAGGCGGGGTTGGGGGCGAACGACGCCGCCGCCGAATGCTCGATGCCCTGGTCCACGGGCAGGATCGAGACGTACCCGGTGCCCGCCAGGCGACCGTGCCCGTACAAGCTCCCGATGGCCCGCAGCACCTGCGGCGAGCGGTCGGTGGCGGTGATGACGCGGTCGAGGAAGTCGGGCCCCGGGAGCGTCAGCTGTTCCCGGGTGACGCCCTTGCAGGTGTGGCCCAGTAGATCGTCGGCGTCGTCGCCCAGCAGGGACTGAAGATCCACGACGTGCTCCTCGCGGTCGGGGGATGGACGACGTCGATCGTACCCGCCACCACCTCAGCCTTCCCCGAGAAGCGCGCGCACGGTGCCGAGCGACCGGCCGACCTGCCGGCTGCGGCGCGCCGGGATGACCTGCTCGGCGATCACCTCGGTGCGGCTCTGGGTGGCCCCGCCGACGCGGAAGAACCGCCGGCGGACCGAGCCGATGACGACGACGTCCTCGCCCGCAACGGCCGGGACACCCGACTTGGGCGGTTCGAACCAGGCGACGGGGACCGATTGGGTGCCGGTGTCGTCCCGGGTGGTGACGTCGAATTGGGTGAGGACGCTGCCCGACGGCAGCTCCCTGAGGCGCGGGTCGGCGACCAGCGTCCCGCGCAGGACGACAAGATTGTTCTCGCTCATTGGTGCACCCTGTCGATGTGCGACGGGTTCGGTTCGGGAATGGTGCACCAATGAGCCGAAGACCGTGCTTGATGGTTCGCTCGCTCGAAGACTCGCTCGCTCACGGACGTCTCCTCTGACTGTCGTTGCGTCACGTCAGGGGATGTCGGTACCGACCACCATAACCAAGGGGTGCGCGCCTCGGTCCGGCCGCCGTCCTCAGGGCTTCGGCCGTGTGTTCCGTTCGATGTGGAAGAACACGATCACCAACTCGAGCAGCACCCTCGTGTAGATGACCCCGAACAACCAGAAGATCGGGGCCAGGATCACGAAGAAGACGCCGCCCTCGTCGATCTCCGCGAGCCCGCCGATGAGGAATCCGATCGCCGTCAGCGAGACGAGCGTGATCGCCAGGATGAACAGCAGCTTGATGATGCTCGGAGTGATGAATTGGCTGAACGAGAGGTCGAAGAGCCGGTTGAAGAACGGACCGTCCGGTGGGCTCGGTGACGATCCCGGCGGCCCGGCCGCGAACGGGTCGGGACCCGGCAGCGGGCCGGAGCCGGGGATCGGCCGGGGCGGCATCGGTCCGGGCTGCCGTTCGGGCGGATACCACTTCCCGTCGCTCGCCTGCCACCAGCCGGGCCCTTGCGATGAATCGGCTCCGCTCACGTTGGCTTCCCCTTGCTGATCTCGACGGGACGCCCCGGCCGCCCAACGGCACGTCCGCCGCGACCGTAGCGACGATTCGCAGCCCGCGGCGCCGCGGCGACCGGAGAAGACTGTGGCCCGTGACCAGTCGTCAGGTGGCCGTGATCGGGGCGGCGACGAGCGCGGGGACGCATCATGCCGGTCAGGAGCGGGCGCCGGAGGCGATGCGGACCGCCGGGTTGCTCGACCGCCTCCGCGCCGCGGGGCTGACGGTCGAGGACCGGGGCGACGTCGTCCACGAGGTCTTCGTCGCCGACGAGATCGCCTCGCCGGCCCGCAACCTCGCTGCGGTGATCCGGGTCGCCCGGTCCGTGGCCGACGCCACCGCGAGTGCTCTCGCCGATGGCGCGCTGGCCGTGGTACTCGGTGGCGACTGCACGATCACCCTCGGCGTCGTCGCCGGCGCGCAACGCCACGACCCGACGACCGGGCTGCTGTACCTGGACGGCGATGCCGACCTCGCCACCCCCGCCACGACCAGCAGCGGGGTGCTCGATGCGATGGGCATCGCCCACTTCCTCGGCCTGGCCGACACCGAGCTCGCCCGACTCGGCTCCCGGGTCCCGATGCTCCCGGACGAGCGTCTGGCCCTCATCGGCTACGACGAGACGGATCCCGAGACCTTCGCCGCCCAGGTCCTGCGGGACCACCCCAGCCTGGTCCGGTTCCCCGACCATCAGGTCCGGGCGGATCCCGCCGGGTGTGCTACGGCGGCCGTGGCCGCGCTCGCGCCGCACACGTCCAGCCTCGTCGTCCACTTCGACGTCGACGCCGTCGACTCCCGCGACCTGCCGCTCGCCAACTTCCCCCACTACGGCACCGGCATCCCGCTCGCCGCCGCCGTCGAGGTGCTGGCGATCCTCTGTGCCGCGCCGACTGTGGTCGCCATCGTGCTCACCGAGGTCAACCCGAGCTACGACCCTGCTGGCCGTCAGCTCGGGCGCTACGTCGGCGCCGTCACCGGCGCGATCGTGGCCGGTCTCGCCGCCCGCCGGTCCGACCGCTCCTGACGGTCATGCGGGGTGGCTCAGGGTGCGGGACGTCTCTCGAGCCTCGTTGACGCTCGGCTCGTTGGCGAGTTCGGCCAGAGCAGCGAGCCCGCGCTCGGCGAGATCAGCGAGACGTGCGGCCGCGGCCTGTACGACAGGATCTTGGCGTTGGGACGGCTCGATGCGTGCTGGGTTCAGCGCGCAGGCATTGGCCCAGGCGGCGATGTCCGGCTCGGCGCCGTAGCTGCGGGTGGCGACGGTTCCCCGAACCTGCATCCGCGCCCAGTCGGCCGGGCTGTCGGGGAGGGTGTTGGCCGGACACACCCGATTGCGCTCTCGGTCGTCATCGCGGGTTGCCTCCACATAACCGGCGAGAGCGGCGCAGAAGCACGGGAAGCCGGCCCGGATCGTCTGGAGTCGGATCCGGTCCGGCCGCCAGACGGGAACGAGCGGCGGGTACTGGAGTCCGGAGGCGGCGCAGTGCACCACGAGCGAGTCCGGCGCCAGTGGGACCACGCCGTCCTCGAGGACGATCTCACGGCGCGTCACGTGCTTGATGTGTCCCAGGCGGACGACGTTCTCGATCGTGCGGAGCAGATCGAGCTCCCATGCGCCGACGGTCGGGGTCTTGGCCATCGTGGGAGTGACGTTCGTGGCGATCCTCATCATCACGCCGGCGGCTTCGAGGCGGAGGAAGAGGTCGTCGAGCGAGTCGGCATCGGCGGCCGCGGCCATGGTGTCCGCAGCAAGCCCGAGCGCCACCGCGGGATCGGGCTGGACGACGGCGCGATTGAGCATCCAGGGGTCACGGGGGCGCACCCAGACGATGCGGTCTGGCTGCACGCCGTTCGACAACAACCACACGATCCCGTCGGTGGCGGTCTTGCCGGAACCCACGATCACGTACTTGTTCGGCGCCGCCTCCAATTTGGCGAGCTCGTTGACGGCCACGACGCGGATGTCTTCAGCAACACCGAACGGCGGGGGTGTCGTCGCAGGGATCGTCGGTGACAGGTACGTGGCGTCGACGATGCGGCGTCGCACGTCGATCTGCACGGTCTCGCCGGACACCCGGGACGTCACCAGGTGGGAGGGGCCTTCCGGGTGGTAGTCGCTTGCCGGCAGGAACGTGACGCGCCCCGACCCGAGGAAACGGCGATGCAGGACGTCGTCGTAATACGCCTGGATCTCCGACTGACGGGCCCGTTCCTGGAGCCCCGCCTCCGGCCCGCTCTGCTGGACCGCGCCGCTACCGAGCAGCGTGGATGCGACGCCATAGAACACCGATGCCTGGTGAAGCTGAACGAAGGAGTAGGCGTCCTGCCAATGGCCGCCCGCTGCGTGACGACGGTCGACGAGCGTGACGTCGACGTCTGCGTGATCGATGAGGGCGTCTGTGAACGCCATGCCCATCGCGCCCGCGCCCACGACGAGGTAGTCGGTCTCCAACGATGCCATCGCCATGGTGCTCGGTCCTCCCGCTGCGTCGACGAGCTCGGCGGACCGATGCTACGGGGGAGGCAGTGATCGTTGGGCGGCGTTCCGTCGACTGAAGCTGTTGTGTCGGCGCGGTCCGTCACGATCGGGCGCTCTCGAACCAACGGTGGCGGACGCGGGAAAACGAATTGTCGATTGCGGACGCGCACACGACGAACAAAACTGGTGTGTAGATCGCGCTGGCGGTCCCCAAAGCACCGTCGACGCGGCGAGGGTGATCGAGGGGGCGTCGTATGGCCCGACCATCGACGGGTTCCGGCGGGTTGAGCCGGTGACTGCTGGCGATGCGGGGACGGTTCTCGCCACCGGCGAGCGGGTCGGAGTCGAGGCGGGACAACGTGCCGACGCATCCTGGCACGGTCGGGTGCTGGCGCTCTGGGCGCTCCTCGGCGTCGGCGTGACGCAACCGATCCTCGATCTGTACGGCAGCAACCCGGAGGTCTTCATCGCCGGGCGGGTGACGAGCGGCGGCATCGTGATCTTTGCCTTGGTGGTGACGTTTGGGCCCGTCGCCGTCGCCGCGCTCGTCCTACTCGCCAGCCGACGGGTGCTCGGCGAGCGCGCCGGTTCGTACGTGTACCGCCTGCTCGTCGTCGTGGCCGCGTTCACCGCGGTGGCGGCCATCCTTCGGCAGCTCTGGCCCTCGGCGGAGCTCACGTTCGTCGGGGGGCTGCTCGGAGCGGCCGGTGTCGCGGTGCTCGACGCGAGGTTTGCGGCCGTGCACACGTGGCTGAGGTTCTTGGCGGTCCTGCCAGTCGGCGCGTTGTTGTCCTTTCTGTTCCTTTCGGACTCGTCCGAGCTGGTGTGGCACGCAGAGGCCTCGACCGATTCATCCGTCGTCGTTCGCAACCCGGTGCCGGTGGTGATGCTGGTGCTCGACGAGCTGCCGCTGTCGTCCCTCTTGACCTCAGACGGTGAGATCAACGCCGCCTTGTTTCCCAGCTTCGCCCGACTTGGCGAGTCTGCCCACTGGTTCCAGAACGCCCAATCGAACTCGATCGACACCGCCGAGAGCGTGCCCAGCATCCTGACCGGCACGCTGAAGGAGGACGCCTCGCCGACGTCACGCGATCATCCGCGCAGTCTCTTCACGATGCTCGGCGAGTCCTACGCGTCGGACGTCGCCGAGACGATCACCGCGTTGTGCCCGACCGAGGTGTGCGAGGCGGAAGCGGCCGCTGCCGACGTGAGCGCGGCCGACTCCGTCCCTCTGCGGGATCTGTTCGTGGATGCGGCGGTCGTGTGGGGCCACCGGACACAACCGCCCTTCGTCCGAGCCAAGCTGCCGTCGATCGACAACCGGTGGGGAGGCTTCGTCGGCGAGTCCGACGCGCCGGCTGCGCCGGTCTCGAGTGACGGCCTGCCAGTACCGCCGGCCGAGCGCGCCCCGTGGATGGTCAAGCTGCTCGCGATGGCGGACAATTTGGACGCCGATTGGCCGTCGAACACCCTGCACTACACCCACGCACTCGCACCACATGCCCCCTGGATGGCCAACCCCGCCGGCACGATCTACGAGTCGCCCGAGACACAGGAGTCGGAGGTCGCCGGTGTCGAGAACCGGAGGTGGCTGGAAGAGGACGCGTGGGCGGTCCAGGGTCTTCAGCGCCACCTGCACCAGCTCGGATCGGTCGATCTGTTACTCGGTCGGATCATCCAGTCACTCGAGCGGTCGGGGCTGTGGGATCGGGCGCTGATCATCGTGACGGCCGACCACGGCGCCTCCTTCACACCTGGGGACTACCGACGCTGGGTCTCGTCGACGAATGCCGACGCGGCGTATCGGGTGCCGTTGTTCATCCGAACGCCCGGCCAGCCAGGCGGGCGCGTGCACGCCGAGTCCGCCTACTCCGTGGACATCCTGCCGACGATCGTCGACGTGCTCGATGTCGAACTGGGCCCGGAGTGGACATTCTCCGGACGATCGTTGCTCGAGTCCAGCCTTCCGTCGTCGCGCCCTCACCACACCGCGTACGGCACGAGGCCCGGACGACCGATCGACGGCGTGTTCGACGAGATCGAGGCGATCGACACCCTTGTTCCCGACCGATCCAGTTGGGCGAGCGTCGCCGCGGTCGGACCGCACAGGGCACTGATCGGCACCGCCACCACCTCGCTTCGACCGCGGTCCGACCGGCGGATCGTCGCCGACATCGATCAGGAGGCGGAGTACCGGAACCTTGACCCGGACGCCGGCTCCGTTCCCACCGTCTTGACGGGTCGGATCACATTGCCCGAGGCGCTCTCCGGCCGACACCTGCTCGTCGCCGTCAACGGCCGAGTCCGCGGCGCGGGATTCGCCGTCTCCGAGCACGATGACACCTCGATGTTCCAGGTGTTGGTTCCCGAAGACGCATACCACCCTGGATCGAACGATGTCTCCATCCTCGTCGCCGCCGAATCCCAGATCTGGTTCCAGGCTCGCCCGGCGGAAGTCGATCAGGCGATGCTGCGCGATGCCAACGGCGACGATCTACACCTCGTGTCCGGACGCGAGCGGAGGGTCGCGCTCGATGCCACGACGATCGACGGCGAAGATCTGCGCGTGCTCGGCTGGGCGGCGAACACCACGACCAACGAGCCAGTCGAAGAGATCCTGCTCTACTTCGGGGATCAGCTCGTTCGTCACGAACCACCCAACGAACGACGACCGGACCTCGTGAGCCGTTTCGACAGTCGTCGCCTCCTGCACTCAGGTTTCGACTTCTCCGTTCCCACGTCGGAGATCCCGGACGGGGTCGACCGACTCACGATCGTCGGACGATTCAGCGACGGCGACGTGGTCGTCTACGCGACGATTCCGTAGGAGCCGCCAGCCCGTTCGTGACGATCTCGGGTTCAGCCCGAACGGATGACGAACCAGCTGCGCCCGGGCACGAGTCGCTGAAGCACGAAGGCGAGGTCGCCGGCGGCGAGCGAGACACACCCCGACGTCGCCCTGGTCGCACCGTTGCTCTCGTACGAGTGGCGGTGGAGGAAGATCGCCGCGGCGTACGGGGCCTCGCCGGGGTCGTCTCCGGAGCGGTTCGGGCCCAGGTTGGCGCCGATGATCGCGGCCTGTGAGTAGGCGCCGGTGATGGCGGGCAGGTACTCGTCGGGCGACCGGCAGTTCCACGCCGCCCGGCGCACGAGCTTGTTGTAGCGGGGCGTGCCGGGGGTCGCCCCCCAGCAGTCGCCGGACCGCACCTGGCGCCACGTCCCGGGTACGCCGGGGTTGGCGCCGTTGCCGAAGAACTGGAACGACTGCCCGTCCCGACCCCGCATCGTGCCGAGGGGGAAGACGCCCGCCGGCGTGGTGCCGTCCCCCGAGCGTCGCTGGAGCAACGGCCGCACGCCGTTGCGCCCGACGCGGCCGGGCATGTCGGTGCGTCGGCAGCGCCACACGCCGTGCCGTTTCACCAGCAGGTCGACGTCGGCCGACGTGCCGGAGGCGGTGACGACCAGCACCCGCCGGGCCGTGCGGGGGGTGCCCGCCGGCGGTCGGCACGCGGCCACCCAGATGCCGAGGGCGCGGGCGGTCCGGCGGCTGACGACACCGTCGGCGGCGAGGCTCCGGGACCGCTGGAACCGGACCACGGCGTCCCGGGTCATCGGGCCGAACTGCCCGTCGACCGGACCGGCGCCGAAGCCGAGGTGATTGAGTCGTGCCTGCAGGCACCTCACGCCCGCGCCGGTCGAACCGACGCGCAGGGTGGTGCTGATCGAGCACGCCGCGCCCGCGGTTCCACTCGGGCGCAGGGCATCGACGGCGAGGGTCCCGGCGGCGATCGTCAGGACGGCAAGCGCCATCGCGGCGAGGCGGAGGATCGGCCGGCTGCGCATCGTGGGTCTGGTGCCCGCCCGGGTCGAGCCGACCCTAGCCCTTGGGTGGCAGGACCCGGATCCCGAGCTCGTCGAGCTGCGCGGTGTCGACCGGCCGTGGCGACTGGGTCATCGGATCGGACCCCGACTGCGTCTTGGGGAATGCGATCACCTCGCGGATGTTCTCCTCGCCGGCCAGGATGGCGGTCAGCCGGTCGATGCCGACGGCGAACCCGCCGTGCGGCGGCGCGCCGTACTCGAACGCTCCGAGGAAGAACCCGAACTTGCGCTCGGCCTCCTCGTCGCTGATCCCGAGGGCGGCGAAGACCCGCCGCTGCAGCGCCGAGTCGTGGATCCGGATCGATCCCGAACCCAGCTCCCACCCGTTGAGGACCAGGTCGTACGCCTGCGAGCGCACGGCCGCAGGATCGGACGTGAGCAACTCGACGTCGTCGGGGTGGGGCATGGTGAACGGGTGGTGGGCCGGCTCGGGCTTGCCCGTTCCCGGATCGACATGGAACATCGGGAACTCGACGACCCACACGTAGCGATAGGGGCCTTCGTGAACGGGCGGCCGGCCGAGGTCGTTGCGCAGCTGGCCGAGCACCTCGCACGTGGTCAGCCAGGTGTCGGCGACGACGAGCACGAGGTCACCCGGCTCGGCAGCCACGCGCTTCGCCATCCCCTCGGTCTCGGCGGGAGAGAGGAACTTGGCCACCGGCGAGTCGAACGAGCCATCGGCCGAGACCTTCAACCAGACGAGGCCCTTGGCGCCGACTTGCTTGGCGCGGTCGGTGAGCTTGTCGAGCTGGTTACGCCCGTACTGGTCGGCGACGCCGGGGACGCGCAGCCCCTTGATCGCCGGCGCGCCGGCGAAGGCACGGAACTCGGTCCCGGCAAACACGTCGGTGAGCTCGACGAGTTCCATCTCGAAACGCAGGTCGGGCTTGTCCACCCCGAATCGTTCCATCGCTTCGCGCCACGAGATCTGCTCGATCCCCGCCGGGCGTTCGCCGGTGACCGCCTCGGTGGCGGCGAGGACGGCCTCGCTGATCGCCCCCATCACGTCGTCCTGGGTGACGAAGCTCATCTCGGCGTCGAGCTGCATGAACTCGTACTGCCGGTCGGCGCGGAGGTCCTCGTCGCGGAGACAGCGGGCGATCTGGTAGTAGCGATCGATCCCGGCCACCATCAACAGCTGCTTGTACAGCTGTGGGGACTGGGGCAGGGCGTAGAACGATCCCGGCTCCTTGCGCGACGGGACGAGGAAGTCACGGGCGCCCTCGGGGGTCGAGGGAACCAGCATCGGAGTCTCGACCTCGACGAAACCTTGAGACTCCATCGACGTGCGGATCGCCGAGTTCACCGCCGCCCTGACCCTCATGTTGCGCTGCATCCGCTCGCGCCGGATGTCGAGGTAGCGGTACTGCAGCCGGACGGCCTCGTCGACATCGTCGGCGCGCCCGTCGATCGGGAACGGTGGCGGATTGGCAATCCGCAGCACCTCGACCTCGCAGTCCCCGACCTCGACCTCGCCGGTCGCGAGGTTCGGGTTGGCCGTGCCCTCGGGGCGCAGCCGCACGACCCCGGTGATCTGGACGACCCACTCACTCCGCACGTCGATCGAGTTGTCGACGACGCACTGCACCAACCCGGAGTAGTCGCGCAGGTCGACGAAGGCGAGGTGCTCGCCGTGCTCCCGGCGGCGGGCCACCCAGCCGCACAGCGTGACCGTCTGTCCGGCGTGCTCGGCCCGCAGCTCGCCGCAGAGATGTGATCGAAGGGAGGTCGCGGAGCTCATCGGTGCCTCTCGACGATGCGAGCAAGCGAGCGCCAGTTCCCAGGATGCGAACAAGCGAGCGCCAGCGAGCGAGCGACCAGACGCGGCCTCCGTGGCCGGGGAACGCAGGCCACGTCTGCGTGGCCGGGGAACGCAATGACGGTCGCGGAGCTCATGGCAGCTGTTTCTCCAGGTGGTCGATCAGCGCGGTGCGGGCAATCACGGCCTGGCCGTCCCCGCCGCGCATGGGGTGGACGACGACCGTACCGGCGGCGCGCTCGTCGGGGCCGACGATCACAGTGACCGCCGCCCCACTTCGGTGGGCCGCCCGCATCTGCGCCTTCATGCTCCGGTGTTCGTACGCGCGGCCGGCGGCGATGCCGGCCCGCTGCAGCTCGTGGCTGATCACCAAGCCGTCGTTCGCTCCGGCGGTGTCGACGACGAACACTTCGACCGCCGGGTCGGACGTGGCGAACACGCCCTCGGCGTCGCACGCCTGGAGGATCCGCTCGATGCCGGCCCCGAAGCCGACCGCCGGGGTGGGTGGACCGCCGAGTTGCTCGACGAGGCCGTCGTAGCGGCCCCCGCCGCCGATCGCGTTCTGGGCGCCCTGGAGGGCGTGGCCGGCGAACTCGAAGATCGTGCGCGTGTAGTAGTCGAGTCCGCGCACGAGCCGCGGTTCGATCCGGTACTCGATGCCGAGACTCGAGAGGCCGGCTTGCACGCGGTCGAAGTGGGCGGTGCTCTCGTCCGTCAGGTAGTCGAGGGTGTGCGGGGCGGCCTCGATCACGGCCTGATCGACCGGGCGCTTGGAGTCGAGCACGCGGAGGGGGTTGACGGCCAGGGTCTCGCGACTTTCGGCGCTGAGGTCGGCGGCGTGCGCCTCGAGGTGAGCGAGCAGCGCGGCGAGGTACGCCGGCCGGCCGGCGGCGTCGCCGAGCGAGTTGAGGAGCAGCGTCCGGTCGCCCAGGCCGAGGGCGCGGTGGAACCCGTCGAGCAGGGCGATCACCTCGACGTCGGCGTCGGGGTCGTCGGTGCCGACGATCTCGGCGTCGAGCTGGAAGTGCTGGCGGTAGCGGCCCGCCTGGGGCTGCTCGTAGCGGAAGTTGGGCCCGACCGTCCACACCTTCCACGGCACCGTCGGCCGGTGCTCGACGTACGCCCGCATCAAACCGGCCGTGATCTCCGGGCGCAAAGCGATCCGCCGCCCGCCCTTGTCCTCGAAGTCGTACATCTCCTTGCGGACGATGTCGGTCGAGTCGCCGACGCGCTGGAACACCTCGAAGTGCTCGACCAGCGGGGTGAGCACGAGGCCGAACCCGCCGCGCCGGGCGTGCTCGGCGAACGTCGCGACGAGCGTCGACCAGCGGGCGGACTCCGGCGCGAGGACGTCTCGCATCCCCCGCGGGGCCTGGAACTCGGGCACGGCGGACGAGACTACCGGTGCCCCGCTCGGCGTCGACCGGGGATCAGCGCAGCGAGTTGGCGAGGTCGCGCAGCGCCTGGGCCAGCGCCGGGGCGTCCCTGACGACCTTGTGGCGAGCCGTCTCGAGCAGGGCCCTCACCACCTTGTTGGGGACCTTGCCGTGGAGGTGCTCGGCGGTCTCGATCACCACCCCGACGGCGATCGCGATCCCCGGCCGAAGGAGACGTCCCCGCACCGCCTGGTCGAAGTGGGCGCCGACCACCTCGAAGCTCGGCTGCCACGTGATCCTGGTCTGGTGCTGGGCATTGAACTCGGTCTGGCGCACCTGGGACGCGGCGGCGATCTCGTCCCGCGACATGTGCGCGCTGCGGAGCAGACGGAACGAGTCGAAGCCCCGGGCGAGCTCGGTGCCGAAGATCCGGCCGTTGTACCAATACGTCGACCAGAGCCCCCCGATGTTGATGCGGTTGGCGTTGGTCGGGTCGGGGATCGGGAAGGGGCTGTTGACCGGGCCCCGGTCGTAGAACGCGATCTCGGTCGGGTTGGCCGAGTTGGTGAAATCGATGATCGAGAGGCCGCCCTGGTACCACGCCTGGACGAGCAGGTCGCGGCCGGGGACCGGGAGGATCGAGCCGTTGTGGGCGACGCAGTTCTCGTTGACGGTCTGCGGCACCGGGAGCTTGTAGTAGCTGGCGAACTGCATCTTCCCGTCGACGATGTCGAAGATCGCGTCGGCGCCCCACTCCGGCCGATCGGTCACGCGGCAGCGGGCGCTGGTGCCACCGCCCCACTCGTCGGTGAAGATGACCTTGGTGCCGTCGTTGTTGATCGTCGCCGAGTGCCAGTACGAGTAGTTGGGGTCGGAGACGGCGTCGAGGCGGACCGGGTTCACCGGGTTCGAGATGTCGAGCAGGATGCCGTTGCCCTGGCAAGCGCCGGCGGCCAGGCCGATCGCCGGGTACGCCGTGATGTCGTGGCACGTGTTGGTGTTCGGCAGCGGCGCGTACGGGACGCCGGACGGGTGCAACTGGTCGGGCCGTGGCGTCTGACCTTGCTGCAGGGGCGGCGTGTTCTGCAGGCCGTTGAAGGCACCCGTCTCGGGGTCGGTGAAGATCCGGGGCTGGCTGACGATGGACGCGGTCTCCGGCGCGGCGAGCGGCACCTTGATCACATCGATCCGCCACTGGGTCGGGTTGCCGGTCGTCACCGGTTCTTCGGTCAAGGCCGCGTTCTCGCAACCGGGCAGCTCGAGCGGAGAGCGGACCCCGGCCGTGCCGGAGTTGTAGATGTACACGTTCGCCGGGTCGTCGGGGTCGGTGACGAGCGTGTGCGTGTGCGAGCCGCGGCAGGTCTGCACGCCCGGGAGCGGCACGGGGTTGGCGATGTCGCTGATGTCGAAGATGCGCACGCCGCGGAAGCGCTCGGCACTGACCGGGGTGTTCGGGGGGAAGCCCTGGGTCCCGCAGTCGATCCGGCCGCGGGTCTCTTCGACGGACATGAACAGGAGGTCGCCGAACACCGAGACGTCACCCTGCCCGCCCGGGCAGACGAACGAGCTGCGCAGCACGGGGTCACCGGGCTTGGAGATGTCGTACACCTGGAAGCCGTTGAAGCTGCCGACGATCGCGTTGGTGCCGCTGAAGGCGAGGTCCGAGTTGACGAAGCCGAAGTTCCCCGGGGGGCCGTCGAACGGCGCGACGCGGGGGTTGTTGTCGAGCAGCTCGATGTTGCTCGACGCCTCCGTCCACGGAAAGTACCCGGGCGCCAGCCCGATCCGCGGATCGTCGTCTTCCTCCTGTCCGGACACGGCCGTCGGCACGAGGGCGAGGGCGACGACCGCGGCAGCGAGTGCTCCGACGGCGCGCCGACGCGGCGGCCGGGGACGGCTGTGGTGGACTTGACGATGTGTCACGCTCGACCTCCCATGTGACGGAATCCCCCCGCCCATGGGACCGCATAACCCCGCACGACACCATAGTCAGCGCGCGGAGAGGCGTGTACACCGCGAGTGCGCTCGCCGCCGTCGCTTTCCTCGTCGCCTCCTGCACGTCCGATGACGACGCCCAACGAGCCGAGGAGACGGCTCCGGTCGTGCAGCTCGGTGGACCGGGCGAGACCGGCCGCGTGCTGACCTCGGACGAGATCGGCGAGCTCGACGTGCCCGCCTACACCGACGCCGACGTCGCCTTCGTCCACGGGATGATCGGCCATCACGAGCAGGCGTTGGCGATGACGGCGCTGGTCGGCGCCCGCGCCGCGCGGGAAGACCTGCCCCGATTCGCCGAGCGGATCGACGTCAGCCAGCGCGACGAGATCGCCCAGCTCGAGGCGTGGCTCACCGAACGGGACGAGCTCCGGCCCGGAGAACCACACATCGAGCACGGCGAGCTGATGCCCGGCATGCTCACCGCCGACGAGCTCGCCCAGCTCGAAGCAGCGTCGGGCAGACGGTTCGACGAGCTGTTCCTGCAGTACATGATCCGCCACCACGAAGGCGCCGTGGCGATGGTCGAGGAGCTGCTGACGAGCGGCGCCGGCGGTCAGGAACCGGGGCTGTTCCAGCTCGCCCAGCACATCGAGCTCGACCAGCAGGTCGAGATCGCCCGGATGAAGCAAGTCCTCACCGAGCTCGGCTCCGGTTGACCGATTTCTGCAGCTGATTCGGTCGCCAGGGCGACCGATCTAGCTGCAAGAACGGGAGCAGTCGTCAGGGACCGCCGCCGGGGACCAGACGGTAGGCGTCGTAGACGGCGTCGATCTGCTTGATCGTGCGCAGGACCGCGGCGAGGTGGCCGGGGTCGGCGAGCTCGAACTCGAAGCGCATCTTGGCGACGCGGTCGTTCCCGGTCTGGGTGTCGCACGAGACGATGTTGACGTGGTGATCGGCCAGCGCGTTGGCGACGTCGCGGAGCAACCGGGAGCGGTCGAGGGCGACGACCTCGACACCGGCGCGGAACATCGACCCTGACGTCTCGCCGTCCCAGTCGACCTCGATCAACCGGGTCGCGTGCTCGCTCATCAGCGACACCGCGTTGGCGCAGTCGGCCCGGTGCACGCTCACCCCGCGGCCGCGGGTGACGAAGCCGATGATCGAGTCGCCGGGGACGGGCGTGCAGCACTTCGCCAGCCGGACCAGTACGTCATCGAGCCCCTCGACGTGCACACCGGTGCCGTCCGCCTCGGTGCGATGCCGGCGCGGCCGCAGCACGGTCGCCGGCAGCTGCTCCTCGTCCTCCCCGCCACGGAATCCACGGGCGACCCGCTGGGCCACACTGCGCGCCGACACGTGGTGCTCGCCGATGGCGGCCAAGAGGGCGTCGAGGTCGACGTAGCTGTGATCGGCGATCACCGCCTTCATCTGCTCCGACGTCCACATCCGCTGCACCGGCAGGCCCTCCCGCCGGAGATCCTCGGCGAGCGCGTCGCGGCCGGCCTCGATCATGTCGAGGCGGCGCTCGCGGCTGAACCACTGGCGGATCTTGTTGCGCGCCCGCGGCGACTTGACGAACCCGAGCCAGTCCCGTGATGGCCCCGCCGTCTCGACCTTGGACGTGAAGATCTCGCACGTGTCGCCGCTGGCGAGCTGCTGGTCGAGCGACACGAGCCGCCCGTTGACCTTGGCTCCGATGCAGGCGTGGCCGACCTCGGTGTGCACGGCGTAGGCGAAGTCGACCGTGGTCGACCCGAGCGGCAGGGTGACGACCCGGCCCTTGGGCGTGAAGACGAAGACCTCGTCCTGCTCGAGGTCGGTCTTCAGGCTCTGCATGAACTGGGCCGGGTCGCTGACCTCGGCCTGCCAGTCGATGATCCGGTTGAGCCAGTCGATGTCCGCCGACGGCGACTCGTCCTTGTACGCCCAGTGGGCCGCGACGCCCCACTCCGCCCGCTGGTGCATCTCGCGGGTGCGGATCTGCACCTCGATCGGCTTGCCCTCCGGCCCGATCACGGTCGTGTGCAAGCTCTGGTAGAGGTTGAACTTGGGCATCGCGATGTAGTCCTTGAAGCGGCCCACCACCGGCCGCCACCGCCCGTGGATGCACCCCAGCGCGGCGTAGCAGTCCTTCATCGAGTCGACGATCACGCGCATCGCGACGAGGTCGAAGATGTCGTCGAACTCGCGCCCCTTGACGACCATCTTCTCGTACAGGCTCCACAGGTGCTTCGGGCGCCCGGTGACGTCGGCGTCGATCCCGAGCTCGGCCAGGCGCGCCTTCACCTCGGTGATCGCCGCGGCGAGGTAGACCTCGCGCTCGGGCGCCCGGCTGCTCACCAGGTGGTCGAGCTCGGCGAACCGCTTGGGGTGGAGGGCGGCGAAGGAGAGGTCCTCGAGCTGCTGCTTGATCTCCTGCATCCCGAGGCGGTGGGCCAGCGGGGCATAGATGTCGAGCGTCTCGTGGGCAATGCGCTGCTGCTTCTCGATCGGCATCGCCGCGATCGTCCGCATGTTGTGCAACCGATCGGCGAGCTTGATGACGAGGACCCGCAGGTCCCGTGCCATCGCGACGAGCATCTTGCGCATCGTCGCCGCCTGCTGGGCCTCGCGCGAGTCGAACTGGATCCGTTCCAGCTTGGTGACGCCGTCGACGATCGAAGCCACCTCCGAGCCGAACCCGCTCTGGACGTCGGCCAGGGTGATCTCGGTGTCCTCGACGGCGTCGTGGAGCAGCGCGGCGGCGACGGAGATCTCGTCGAGACCGATGTCGGCGACGATGCGAGCCACGGCGAGCGGGTGGTTGATGTAGCTCTCCCCGCTCGTGCGGACCTGGCTCCGGTGGGCCTCGGCGGCCACCTGGTAGGCCCGGCTGATCGTGGCGACCGGCGCCTTCGGGTGCCGCCGCCGGTAGCTGGCCAGCAGCGGCGTCAGCTCCACGGGCGCGGCTACCTCATGGTGGCGCCGCCACGGCAGGACGCGGTTGACGGTGCTCATGGCGACCTCAGTAACTGGCGAGCGCCTCGAGGCGCCGGTCGCCGAGCGCGGAACGGCCGTCGAGCGCGCTCAGTTCGATGAGGATGCCGATGCCGACGATCGATCCACCGAGCGCCTCGACCAGCCGGCACGTGGCGGCGGCGGTGCCTCCGGTGGCCAGGACGTCGTCGACGATGAGGATGCGCTCGTCGGGGCGGATCGCGTCACGATGGATCTCGAGCCGGTCCGTGCCGTACTCCAGCTGGTACTCCTCGCGGACCACGGCCCACGGGAGCTTGCCCGCCTTGCGCACGGGGACGAACGAGGCGCCGAGGCGGTACGCCACCGGCGCGGCGAGGATGAAGCCGCGCGCCTCCACGCCGACGACGCGATCGACCTCGTCGGCGGCGAAGCGGTCGGCGAGCGTGTCGACGGCCTGCCGGAAGCCGGCGGCGTCGCCGAGGAGTGGCGTGATGTCGCGGAACGTGACACCGGGCTCGGGAAAGTCCGGGATCTCACGGACGAGGGCGCGGAGCCACATCGGCTCCGTCGTCACCGCGGTCGGCCCGTCACTCATAAGTGCAGGCTACCGGGCGCGTCAGCGGCGCTTCTTCTTGCGGGGACGGGGCGGGTGGCTGAGCACTTGGGCGGTCGACGCCGTCGCCGGCGCCGTCGTGGTCGTCTCGGCGTCGGTCGCGGCCGTGGCGCCCTCGGTGGCTCCCGGGACCCGCCGGCGCCCACCGGGCGCCCGGCGCGCCGCCGCGGCCGAGCCGCTGATCACCACGGCCCGGAGCTCCTCGCCCGCCAGGTGGGCGTCGACATCGCCCCGCCCCCTGCCGAACTGGGGCGAATGTCGTTTGAGCAGGCCGACCAGTGGTGCGCCGACGAACAGCGAGGAGTACGTCCCCGTGAGCATCCCGACGAGCAGGGCGAGGGCGAACTCCTCCAGCGTGACCTGGCCGAGGAGCCCGGCCCCGATGAGCAGCAGCGACAGGACCGGCAGCACGCCGGCGATGCTGGTGTTCAGCGAGCGGAGCAGCACCTGGTTGACCGACACGTTGACGAGGTCGGCCGCCGACAGTCCGCCGGCGGCGAGCCGCCGCTCGTTCTCCTTCATCCGGTCGAACACGACGATGGTGTCGTAGAGCGAGTAGCCGAGGATCGTCAGGAAGGCGATCACCGTTGCCGGTGTCACCGCCCAGCCGAACACGGAGTAGATGCCCACCGCGATGAACACGTCGTGGATCATGGCCAGGATCGCCGAGAGCGCCATGCGCCACTCGAAGCGGATCGAGATGAACACGGCGATCAGCGCGAGGAAGATCGCCAGCGCCCAGATCGCCTTCTTCGTGATCTCCCAGCCCCACCTCGACGAGACCGAGGCCACGCTGACGTCGTCGGGCTCGACCCCGGCGGCATCGGCGAACACCTCCTGCAGCCGCAAGCGGACCTCTTCGGGCTGGTCGTCGACCTGCACCTTGATGATGTCGCCGCTGTCGGACGAGCGTTCCTGGACCGTCGCGTCGGATCCGTTGAGCCCGTTGTCGTCGAGGATCCCGCGGACATCGTCGATCGACAGGTCGGCGGCCGGGACATCCCACGACACGCCGCCGGTGAAGTCGAGCCCGAGGTTCAGCCCGTTGACGCTGAGCGACACCGCGCTGATGACGATCAGGGTGAGCGACAGGCCGAACCCCCACCACCGCCGACCCCAGAAGTCGATCGCGGTCTGGCCGAGGACGAGCCGGCCCCACTTGGTCGTCGCGATCCGGGTCGTCGAGGGGGTCGCCTCGCCAGGGACGGTGGTGTCGACACTCATTTCGAGTACGCCTCCAGTCCGAACGTATCGCGGCGGTCGAGGCGCCCGGAGGCGGCCATGAGGGCGACGGCGGGACGGGTGAAGAAGAAGAACACGATCAGGTCGCACACCGTCGTGATGCCGAGGTAGAGGGCGAACCCACGCACGGACCCGACGCTCAGGATGAACAGCACGCTGGCGGCCAGCAGCGAGACGAGGTCGGCCGCCACGATCGTGCGCCAGCTCGCCTTGAACGCCCGCGCCGCCGAGTTCTTGATCGTGCGCCCGTTGCGCACCTCGTCCTTCAACCGTTCGAAGTAGACGACGTAGCTGTCGACGGTGACCCCGATCGAGATGATGATTCCGGTGACCCCCGCGAGCGTCAGGGCGTAGTTGGTGGTATGCGAGATGATCACCGACAGGCTGTAGATCAGCATCCCCCACACGATCATCCCGGCCATGATGAGCAGGGTGAGTCGCCGGTAGAACACGACGAGCAGGCACAGCACCAGCACCACGCCGACCATCCCGGCGATGACCCCCGCCCGCAACGAGTCCTGGCCCAGGGTCGGCGAGACCGTCTGCACGGTCTCGGCCTCGACGTTCACGGGGAACGCCCCCCGGTTGAGGACGCGGCTGAGCGAGCGGGCCTCGCCCTCGGACTCCATCCCGCTGATCTGCACGGTGTCCGGGAAGTTGGCCTCGTTGACGACCGGAGCCGTCTGGATCACGTCGTCGAGCACGATCGCCAGCTGCCGGCTCGGACAGGTCTCCAGTCCCTGGTTGCACTCGAAGGCGAGCGCGTTCCAGGCGTCCCGGCCGGAGTCGGTGAGGGTGGTGTTGACGACCCAGCCGCGCTGGGGATCGAGGTCGACGCCGGCGCTCCCTCGGCCGAACACCTCGCCGGTCCCGCCCGGCGGGCCGACGAGGCACTGCCCGCCGCTCAACTGCGGCAGGATCTCGGTGTCCGGGGGGATGCCGGGCGTCGTCGTCGCCGGTGTGGTGGTCACCGGACCGGGGGCCGTCGTCGCGGTCGTCGTGCCCGGCGTCGTGCCCGCCGGCGCCGGGTTCGTAGTGGGCGGGACGGGCGTCGTGGTGGGCGAGGCGGGAGTGGTCGTCGGCGCCGCTTCGGCGATCCCGTCGGGATTGGCGAAACCGGCCGGCGTGGCCGGTGGTCCCGTCGTCGGCGCCGGGGTGCCGGCCGTGGCCGCCGTCGACCCCGGTGTCGCCGCCGGAGTCGTGCCGCCGGGCGTCGTGGCGCCGGGCGTGGTCGTGCCGGGCGTGGTCGTGCCGGGTGCCGTCCCACCGGGAACGGTGGTCGTCGACTCACCCGGCTCGGGGCCGGCGAAGCACTGGAGGACCGGGCGCAGGGTCACGATCCCGGCGACGTCGACGGCATCGAGGGCGTCGCGCTGGTCACGCACGCCGGGCAGGTCGACGATGATGTTCGGCCCCTCCACCCGCACGTCCGGCTCGGCGATGCCGCGCCGCTCGAGCTCGTCGCGGATGAGATCGCGGATGACGATCAGGTCGTCGCCGGTTGCCCCCTCCGTCGGCCTCAGGATCACCGACAGCCCGCCCCGGAGATCGAGTCCGAGCGCCGGCGTGTTACCGAAGGCGAGGTTGAGACCGAGCACGACCGTCGCCACCCCGACGATGGCGATGATCGACGCCCACAGCCGGCGACGGGTCATTCCGTGTCGTCGCCGGCAGACTTGTCAGCAGTCGACTCGGGGAGTTCGGGCTTGCTCTTGCTGTCGGGAGGGGTCGCCCCGCTCGTGTTGACCTTGCCCGAGATGGCCCCGCGGGACACCCGGATCTGGACGTCTTCGTCGACCTCGAGCCACACGCGGTCGTCGTCGAATCCGGTGATGAACCCGTAGACGCCGGACGTGGTGATGATCTCGTCGCCGACCTCGAGCGACGATTGGAGCGTCTGCTGGTCGCGCATCCGCCGCCGCTGCGGGCGGATCATGAGGAAGTACAGCGCCAGCGGGATCAGCAGCAGGATGCCGAGCTGGACGATGGCCGCTCCGCCGCTACCGCCGTCGGACGAGGCGAGGATCGTGAGAAAGTGCATGTGGTTCCGTGTTCCGATCGGGCCCGGAGGGTCCCGGACCGGCGGGCAATGATACCGATCCTCAGGCCCACACGTTCAGCAGGTCGCGGCGCAGCTCGAGGAGCGTCCCGTCCCTGATCGCCGCCCGGATCCCGTCCATCAGCTGCACCGTCCACGCCACGTTGTGCAGACTCACGAGTCTGGCGGCCGACGGCTCGCCGACGGCGAACAGATGGCGCAGGTAGCCGCGATTGTGACGGGCGCAGACCGCGCAGGAGCAGGTGGGGTCGAGCGGTCCGTCCTCGGCGGCGTGACGGGCAGCCTTGACGTGGAGCTTGCCCTCGGCGGTGAGTGCCGTCCCGTGGCGGCCGAGCCGGGTCTGCATCACACAGTCGAACTGGTCGACGCCGAGAGCGACCGCCTCGACGAGCGTGGCCGGGTCGCCGACGCCCATGAGGTACCGCGGCCGGTCGGGCGGCAGGTGCTCGATCGTCGCGGCGAGGGCGGGGAGCATCTCGCTCTTCGTCTCCCCCACCGACAACCCGCCGATCGCGTACCCGTCGAAGTCGAGGTCGACGATGTCACGGGCGCACTCGGCGCGCAGCTGCTCGTCGGTGCCGCCCTGGACGATCCCGAACAGCGACTGGCCGGGGCGCTGGTGGGTGGCCCGTGCCCGGCGGGCCCACGCGACCGTCCGCTCGACGGCGAGCCGGACGACCACGGGCGGACTCGGCAGCGGTGGGCAGACATCGAGCGCCATCTGGATGTCGGCGCCGAGTTGCTGCTGCACGTCGACCGCCGACTCCGGCGTGAGCCGGTGGACGGTCCCGTCGTAGACGCTGCGGAACGTGACCCCGTCGTCGTCGACGGCCGGCTCCAGGGAGAAGACCTGGAACCCACCCGAGTCGGTGAGGGTCAGGCCGTCCCAGCCGCTGAACGCACCGATGCCGCCGAACCGGGCGACCACGTCGGCGCCCGGCCGCAGCATCAGGTGGTAGGCGTTGGCGAGCACGACCTCGACCCCGAGCGAGCCGTAGTCGTCGGCGCTCAGGTACTTGATCGCACCGCGGGTGCCGACCGGCATGAAGCACGGCGTGCGGTACGGCCCCCGTGCGGTCGTCGCCACGCCGGCGCGCGCCGCGCCGCACGTCGCCTCGACCTCGAACCGCACCGGGTGCACGACGGCTGAACCTACCGCTCGCCCGTGTGGGCGGGATCGTCTCAGCGGGCGTGACGGTCGAGGAGCATCGCGTCGCCGAAGGACAGGAACCGGTAACCCTCGGCGAGGGCCGTCGCGTAGAGCGTCCGCCACCGGGGCCCGACGAAGGCGTCGATCATCATCAACAGCGTCGTGCGCGGCAGGTGGAAGTTCGTCATCATCACGTCGACAACCTCGAAGGGGCGGCCGCGGTACAGGAACAACTCCGTCCGGCCTTCGAGCTGCCCACTCGCCGCCGCGCTCTCCAGCGCCCGCACCGTCGTCGTGCCGACGGCCACGACCCGCTGCGCCGCCTCGCACGCCGCCCACGCCGCCGCCGGCACCCGGTAGCGCTCGCTGTGCATCCGATGGTCACGGGGGTCGGGCTCGCCGACGGGCTGGAACGTGTCGAGTCCGACGGCCAGCTCGACGGCGACCACGGGCACGCCGCTCGCCCCGATACGAGCGAGGAGCTCGGGCGTGAGGTGCAGCCCGGCTGTCGGCGCCGCCGCCGAACCCGGTTCGTTGGCGTACACGGTCTGGTACCGGCCCGGATCCGCGAGCGGCGTGTGGATGTACGGGGGCAGCGGGACCTCGCCGTACGCGTCGAGCACGTCGAGAACGGGCCCGGTGAGCTCGACGCGCACCGTGTCGCCGGCGGTGGTGCGCTCCCCGACCCGGAGGACCGCCCGGCCATCGGGCGAGACGAGCTCCTCGCCAGGGCGCAGCCGCCGGGCCGGGCGGACCAATGCCTCCCACTCCGTCCGGTCGGCCGTCAGCGGCTCGAGCAGGAGCACCTCGACCGCCCCTCCCGTCGCCCGGCGGAGGCGCAACCGGGCCGGGATCACCCGACTCTCGTTGACGACGACGACGTCGCCGGGCCGGAGCAGCTCGGGGAGGTCGGCGACGGCGCGGTGCTGCGCCGGTGCGCTCCCCCGGTCGACGAGCAGCCGCGCCGCGTCCCGGGGCTCGAGGGGCGTCTGGGCGATGCGTTCCTCCGGCAAGTCGTAGTCGAAGTCCTCCAGCCGCATCGACCGGTCAGGCTAAGTCGGTGACGTCGCCGCCCGTCCGCCTCTCCTTCGCCGGGTCGCCGTCGGGTGGTGTGGGGATGAACGCCGCCGAAGTCATGGACTGCGTCGTCTCTCGCCTGGTCGACGCCATCGAAGCCGGTGCCGCCGACTGGCAGATGCCGTCGCGGTCCCTCGGCCCGACAGTCAGCCGCGTTGGATGTGCTCAACCACCTTCATGAATTCGGACGTGGGTGAGAAATCCCAGTAGGCGCAGTCCTCAGTCGCCACCGGTACGTGCCCCGGCGCCCAGTAGAAGGCCTCGCCCGCGCGGTAGGTCTTGTCCCCCTCCGCGGTGCGCATGGTCAGGCTGCCCTCGGTCATGTACCCCCAGTGCGGGCACTGGCACCGATCGTCGGGAAGTCCGGCCAAGGCCGGACCAAGATCGGTTCCCTTGGCCAGTCGGAAAAAGCCGGCGGTCATCTCACCGACCTCGACGATACGAACCTCTACGTTGTCGTCTTTGATGGCGACCGGAATCTGGTCGGGAACTAGTGCTTGCATGTGAACCTCCCTCGCTACGACATCAACGCTTCACCAACACCGATTGACGGTGTGCGCGCCGGCGTCCACGACTGAAGCGATGCGAACATCACCGCTGGACGCGTCGTGAACCTCATGGTTGTTGATGCGACCATCGTACGTAGAGCGGCATCCCGCCGTGCCGACTACAGCAGCACCTGGCTGTGCCACGATCTCGCCGTGGCTGAACAGCGAACCGAGTCCGTGACGATTGGCGACGACGGGACGATGACGATGCCCGTCTGGGTCCCGGACTCCGGTTCCGGCCCGGGCCTCGTTCTCATCCAGGAGATCTTCGGCGTCGGCTCGTACATCCGGGCTGTAGGTCAGCGGCTGGCGGACGCCGGCTACGTGGTCGGCGCCCCCGAGCTGTTCTGGCGGTTCGCCCCCGGTTGGGAGTCCGACCACGACGAGGCCGGGCTGGCGGCGGCGTTGGAGCAGGCCGGCAAGCTCGACAGCGACAAGGCGGTCACGGACTGCGTCGCGGCGCTCGCTCACCTCGGCGGGCAGACCGAGGTCGAGGGGCGGCCCGGCGTCCTCGGGTTCTGCCTCGGTGGCACGCTCGCCTTCGCGGTCGCGGCCGCCGCCGATCCTGCGGTGTGCGTCAGCTACTACGGGTCGGGTGTTCCGGACCTGATCGGACGCCTTGACGAGGTGTCCTGCCCGACGCTGTTCCACTTCGGCCGCGACGACGCTTACCTCCCGACCGAGGGGGTCGAGGCGCTGGCCGCGGCGACCGCCGGTCACGCCGGCTTCGTGCTCAACGTCGAGGCCGCCGGCCACGCCTTCGACAATCACGACGCTCCGATGTTCTACGAGGAGTCGGCCGCTCGGGCGGCGTGGTCGAAGACCATGGCATTCCTCGCCGAGCACCTGCCCCCGGGCTGACGATCAGTCGAAGAGCCCCGGGGACGCCGCCGGGCCAGTGCGGGGTGGCTCGAGCCCGAGGTGTCGGTACGACGCCGGCATCGCGATCCGGCCTCGCGGGGTGCGCGAGAGCAGGCCCTGTTGGATGAGGAACGGCTCGTACACGTCCTCGACCGTCTCGGCCAGCTCGCCGACGGCGATCGCCAGCGTCGACAGCCCGACCGGTCCGCCGTTGAACTGCCGGCAGAGCGCCCCGAGGATCGCGCGATCGACCTTGTCGAGGCCGATGGCGTCGACGCCGAACACCGCGAGCCCCTGCTGCGCCGTGGCGGCGTCGACCGAACCGTTGCCGCGCACCTCGGCGAAGTCGCGGACCCGGCGCAGGAGGCGGTTGGCGATGCGCGGCGTGCCCCGGGACCGGCGGGCGATCTCCCAGGCGCCCTCGGCGTCGATGGGGACCTCGAGGATCCCGGCCGCCCGCCGGACGATCGCCTCCAGCTCGGACGCGTCGTAGTAGTCGAGGCGGGCGACGAGGCCGAAGCGGTCGCGGAGCGGCCCGGTGATCATCCCGGTCCGCGTGGTGGCCCCGACCAGGGTGAACGGCGGGAGCGTGAGCCGGATGCTCGACGCCGCCGGGCCCTTGCCGACGACGATGTCGAGTTGGAAGTCCTCCATCGCCGGATAGAGGATCTCCTCGACGGCGCGGGAAAGTCGGTGGATCTCGTCGACGAACAGGACGTCACGCGGCTCGAGCTTGGTGAGGATGGCCGCGAGGTCGCCGGCGCGCTCGAGCGCCGGCCCCGAGGTGATGTGGAGCGTCACCTCCATCTCGGCGGCGGCGATGCCGGCCAACGTGGTCTTGCCGAGGCCGGGCGGACCGGCGAACAGCAGGTGGTCGACCGCCTGACCCCGACCGCGAGCGGCCTCGAGCACGATCTGGAGATGCTCCTTCAGCTCGGACTGGCCGACGAACTCGGCCAGGCGCCGCGGGCGCAGGCCGGCGTCGACGACGTCCTCACCGTCGTCGGCCACGACCGGATCGAGGAACTCGTCACGCACGGCGAGCCCCCAGGAGCTTGAGCGCGTCGCGCAGCAGCGTCGGAGCGTCGCCGTCGCCGGGCAGCTCGCGCAGGACCTCGCGGATCTCCTCGGAGGCGTAGCCGAGCCCCGACAGCGCCTCCCGAACGTCACCGACGACTGATCCACCGCCCGGGGCACCCACCGGGTCGAGGGCGGGAACGGCAAGCCGGCTCTTCAGCTCCACCAGGAGCCGCTCGGCGGTCTTCCGGCCGACGCCGGGCACGAGGGTGAGCGCGCCGATGTCGCCGCTGGCGACGATGTCGACGAGCGCCCCCGGCGGGTGCGTGGCGAGGATCGCCATCGCCAGGCCCGGGCCCACGCCGTGAGTGGCGATCAGCGTCTGGAAGGTGGCCCGTTCCTCGCGGGCGGCGAAGCCGTACAGCGTCTGGACGTCCTCGCGGATGTGGTGGTGGACGTAGAGGAAGACCGCCGACGTCGGCTCGAGCTCGGGAAGCGTGCGCGGCGACACCACCACGACGTAGCCGACGCCGCCGACCTCGACCAGGACGGTGCCGTCGAGCCCACGCTCGAGGACCTCCCCCCGCAACGACCCGATCACCGGCGTGCCGCCGTGGCGTCGGCGATTCGGCTGCGCAGCGGCGCCATCGCGAGGTGGCACAGAGCCAGCGCAGCGGCGTCGGCGGCGTCGGCGGGCCGGGGCGGCTCGGCGAGGCGGAGGCGGGCCTGCACCATCTTCTGCACCTGCTCCTTGGTTGCCGCACCCCACCCGGCGACGGCGTCCTTCACCTGGTTGGGGGTGTACTGGACGACCTCGCATCCGGCCGCCGCAGCCTCGGCGAGGGCGAGGCCACTGGCCTGCCCGACGCTCATCGCGGTGCGCACGTTGACCTGGAAGAACACCTGCTCGACGGCGACGACGGCCGGCGCGTACTCGGCGAGCAGGGCGCTCAACTCGCCTCGGAGCGCGGCGAGTCGGGACGGCAGGTGGTCGCCGGCGGGCGTGCGGATCACCCCGAGGGTGACCACCGTCGCCTCGCCGGGCCCACCCCCGTCGACGACGGCGAACCCGCACCTGGTCAGCCCGGGGTCGATCCCGAGCACTCTCACGAACACAGGTTCGCACATTAGTTGGTGGGTGCGCGTCCGGGGTGGACCTCCCGCTTCTTGCAGCTGATCGTTGCGCTCTGGCGCAACACCTGACTGCAAGATCCGGTGCGGTGGCTAGATGGCCTTGAGAGCGTCGATCAGCTCGCTCACCGGGCGGTAGGTGAGCCCGGCGATGGCCCGGTGGGCATAGCGGATCACGCCTTCGCCGTCGACGATGAACACGCTGCGGCGGGGGAACCCGATCGGTCCCAGCGTGCCGTAGGAGGCGGCCACCGCCTTGTCCGTATCGGCGAGAAGGGGGAAGGCGAAGCCGTGCTTGCCGGCGAAGCGCTCGTGGCTCGTCACGTCCTGGGCCGAGATGGCCAGCACCTGGGCGCCGAGGTTGGTGAACTGCTCGAGCCCGTCGTTGTACGTGTTGAGCTGCTTGGTGCACACCGGGGTGTCGTCGCCCGGGTAGAAGACCAGCACGACCGGCTGGCCGGTGTAGTCCTCGAGGCGGTACTCCTTGCCGCCGGTGCCCGGGAGGGTGAACGCCGGCGCCTTGTCCCCGACCCCGATGCTCATGTCGCGGTCTCCATCACCTCGTCCATCACCTCGTCGGCGATGTCGAAGTTGCTGTACACGTCCTGCACGTCCTCATTCTCCTCGATCGCCTCGACGATGCGCAGCACCTTCCTCGCGTCCTCGGTCGAAGCGATCGGCACGGTGTTGTCGGACACCATCGGGGCGTCGGCCGACTCGACAGTGAAGCCGGCGGCCTCCAGCGCCGCCTTCACGTCGAAGGCGTGCGACGCATCGGTCGTGACCCGCCACGACCCGCCGTCGTCGGCGACGTCGTCGGCGCCGGCCTCGAGGGCGGCCAGCATCAGCGAGTCCTCGTCGGCCGACCCGTCGACCATCACGATCCCGCGGCGGGCGAACTGCCAGCTCACCGACCCCGGTTCGGCGAGCGACCCGCCGAGCCGGCTGAACACGCCCCGGATCTCGGCGCCGGTGCGGTTGCGGTTGTCGGTGAGGACGTCGATGAGCAGCGCCACTCCCCCGGGCGCGTACCCCTCGTAGGTGATCGACTCGTACGTCCCGGTGTCGCCCTCGCCCGTGCCTCGTTTGATCGCCCGGTCGATGGAGTCGTTGGTCATCTGCGCCGCCTTGGCCTTCTGCATCGCGGTGCGCAGTGTCGGGTTGGCGTCGGCGTCACCGCCGCCGGCCCGCGCGGCGACCTCGATCTGGCGGGTGAGCTTGTTGAACAGCGCGCCCCGAGCCTTGTCGGCGGCGCCCTTCTTGTGCTTGATCGTGGCCCATTTGGAGTGACCGGACATCTCACGCCTCCGTGCGGTGATCGTGCTGGGTGCGGTGATCGTTGACCAACTCGACGAACCGGGCGTGCAGCCGGTGGTCGGGCGCCAGCTCGGGATGGAACGACGCCGCCATGACCGGCCCCTGGCGGACCAGTACCGGGTCGCCACGGTGCTCGGCGAGCACCTCGACCGCGGACCCGACGGCCTCGACGCGGGGCGCCCGGATGAACACCCCATGGAACGGCTCGCCCTCGAGGCCGGCGACGTCGAGCTCGGTCTCGAAGCTGTCCAGCTGACGCCCGTACCCGTTGCGCTGCACGGTGACGTCGAGGGCACCGAAGCTGCGCTGGTCGGGCCGCCCGTCGTGGATCTCGCGGGCGAGCAGGATCAGGCCGGCGCACGTGCCGAACACCGGCAAGCCATCGTCGAGCCGGGCGTCGAGCTCGTCGAACAGACCGCTCGAGACAAGCAGCCGCGACATCGTCGTGCTCTCGCCACCGGGCATGACGAGGCCGTCGACGCCGAGCAGATCACGGGGTTGGCGGACGTCGCGCGAGGCGACGCCGAGCTCAGCGAGCCGGCGCCGGTGGGCGGCGAAGGCCCCCTGCAGGGCGAGCACGCCGAGCAGCACCTGGAGGCTCCGGGCTGTTCACACGCATCACCAACCCCGCTCGGCGAGGTGGATGTCGAGCTCGTCCATCCCGATTCCGGTCATCGGCGTCCCCAGTCCACGGCTGACCTTGGCGAGGATCGCCGGGTCCTGGAAGTGGGTGGTGGCCTCGACGATCGACTTCGCCCGGGGCGCCGGGTCGTCGCTCTTGAAGATGCCCGAGCCGACGAACACGGCCTCGGCCCCGAGCTGCATCGCCAGCGCGGCGTCCGCTGGTGTCGCGATCCCGCCGGCGCAGAACAGCGGCACCGGCAGCCAGCCGGTCTCGGCGACCTCCTGGACGAGCGGCAGCGGCGCCTGGAGCCGCTTGGCCCAGTCGAACAGCTCGGCCGCGTCGGCCTGGGTGAGCTTGCGCATGTCGCCGATGATCGAGCGCAGGTGGCGCACGGCCTCGACGATGTTGCCGGTGCCGGCCTCGCCCTTGGAACGGATCATCGCCGCCCCCTCGGAGACCCGCCGCAGTGCCTCGCCGAGGTTCGTCGCCCCACACACGAACGGCACGTCGAACGCCCACTTGTCGATGTGGTGGGCCTCGTCGGCCGGGGTCAGGACCTCGCTCTCGTCGACGAAGTCGACGCCGAGCGCCTGGAGGATCTGGGCCTCGACGAAGTGACCGATGCGGGCCTTGGCCATCACCGGGATCGACACCGCGGCCTCGATGCCGTCGATCATCTCGGGGTCGCTCATCCGGGCGACGCCACCGTCACGGCGGATGTCGGCGGGTACCCGCTCGAGGGCCATCACGGCGCAGGCGCCGGCGTCCTCGGCGATGCGGGCGTGCTCGGGCGTCACGACGTCCATGATCACGCCGCCCTTGAGCATCTCGGCCAGGCCGCGCTTGACCGGGAACGTTCCCGTGGCGCGCGAAGCGGGTCGGGAGTTCATAGTGTCATGTTAACGACCGGGGCCCCATCCCCGACTGGTGGTCTCGCTGCCAGTCAGCGGCTGAGCTCGAACGTGACGTTGGCGTCGGCGACGTCGGCGAGCTCGACCCAGGTGCGGCCGGGGGCGATCTCCATCAACCGGTTGGTCCGCCGGCCGACGAAGATGCGCACGGGATCGGTGTTGACCTTGCGCTGCCACCGTCCGAACTGGATCCGGCCATCGCTCATCACGTACGCCTTGCCCGTGCCGACAGTGATGGCTTCCGGACTGCGGGAATCGACGTAGCTCGGCCGGTACCCGGTCTCGAGAACGACGACGTTGTCCGTGGTCACCTGGGCGTCGGTCGCGTGGTGGGCGCTGCCGTTCTCGAAGCGGAGGTAGCACTTGCACTCCGGGCTCCACTCCCACCGCACGTGGTTGTGGCCGACCTGCACGTCCAATGACGACGCCGCCGCGCCGGCCACGCGCTCACGCGGCAACGTGTAGCGGAACAGGGGTCGCGGACGCCCGGCCTCGGGGGTCGACTGCGCCCACAGCGCGTCGGTGGTGTTGTACAGGTTGTGCGGGGCTCCCCTGTCGCCCGAGCGGAAGTAGCCGTCCGCACTGCCGTGGGTGAGCGGCACGAAGTCCGAGTTCTCGATCGCCGCGGTCACGCCGGGGTTGCCACCGCTCCATGCGAACAGCGGGTGGTTCAGCCCGGTGAGCAGGTCGACGTCCTGGGTTCGCCCGGATCGGATCGGTCCCACCGGGTTCGAGCCCTGGCTGTGGAACACGGCGGCGAAGCGGGTGGCGCGACCTTCGACGACTTCCTCGAAGACGATGTCGGCCTGGTTCAGGCCGGCTTGTGGCTTGGCGTCGACGTTGTCGATCTTCACCACCAGAGCCGGACGGTCGGGAGGCCGCTGCCGGTCGGCGAGCGGCTTGCCCGTGAGCGGCATCCGGGACGGCTCCGAGCGCCGGCGCGGTGTGGTGGTGGTCGTCGTCGCCTGGGTAGTCGTCGTCGCCCGGGTGGTGGTCGTGGCTCGCTCGGTCGTCGGCGCTGCCGTCGAGGGCGCGACACTCGTCGCGGCCCCGGTCGACGCCGATCCGCCGGCTCGTGACCCCGAGCAGGCGGCGACGACGAGCAGGCCGGATGCCAGGATCCAGGTCGCGGGGCGTCGGGCTCGAGTCGTGGCGGTGCGTGTCAAAATCATTGTTCTCTCAGCAGGATCCGTTCCGCGGCGCCTTTCGGGCAGTGTCGGTACGTGTCCAGGTCATAGTTCTCTCAGCAGGCTGATCCGCTCGTCCAGCGGGGGGTGCGTGTCGAACAGCTTGTGGATCGAGGCAAGACGCCCACGGTCACCCACCCCACTCATGGGCTGTTCGATCCACAAGTGTGCCGTGGCCGTGGACGCCGAGTGCGTCACCGTGGTGTCTTTTTCAATTTTTCCAGAGCGGAGATCAGACCTGGTGGATACCTCGTGAGCTGGCACGCGCTGACGTCAGCGAGCGTTTCCCGCCGCCTGGAGATGGTGGCCTGCATGGCCTTGGCGACGATCGGGGCGAGGATCAGCAGGGCGAAGCCGATGATGGCGAGGGGGTTGCCGCTGTTGCCCTGGTCCCCCTCGCGCTGCACCCGTCCGCCGTTCCACCACATCATCCGGATGGCGAGGTCGGTGATCACGGCGACGGCGCCGACGAGGGTCACGGCGAGCGTCGAGACCAGGATGTCGTAGTTGCGGATGTGCGACAGCTCGTGGGCGATGACGCCCTCGAGCTCCACCCGGTTCATCATCTCGAGCAGCCCGGTCGTCACGGCGATCGCGGCGTGCTTCGGGTTGCGCCCGGTGGCGAAGGCGTTCGGCGCCGGGTCGTCGATGACGTACACCCGCGGCTTGGGCAGCCCGCCGGCGATGCACAGCCCCTCGACGAGGTTGTGCAGGCGCTGGTACTCCTGCGGGTCGGCCGGTCGGGCGCGGCTGACCGCCAGCGCGATCGAGTCCGCCTTCCAGTAGGAGACGAACGCCATCGTGGCGGCAAACAGGAACGCGATGAGCGAGCCACCCCACCCGAGGCCGGCGAGGTAGCCGGCGGCGGCTCCGACCGCGACGACGATGAGGACGAAGCCGGCGACGAGGAGGACGGAGCGGCGCTTGTTGGCGCGGATCAGCTCGAACATCGAGGCGAGCTCGCCCGCCCGGCGAACGTGGGCATCAGAACTGAACGGTGGGAACGGTGCGCGCGGCCTCGTCGGCCTCGAAGTACTCGCGCCGCTCGAACTTCAGCATCCGGGCGAAGATCATCGTCGGGAACTGCTGGAGCTTGTTGTTGTAGTCCAGCACGCTGTCGTTGTAGAACTGCCGGGCGTAGGCGACCCGACCCTCGGTGGCGGTCAGCTCCTCCTGCAGGGCGAGGAAGTTCTGGTTGGCCTTGAGGTCGGGGTAGGCCTCGCCGAGGGCGAACAGCTGGCGCAGGGCACCGGTGATCTGGTTGTTGGCGTCCGCCTGGGCGTTGGGGGTGTCGGGGGCGGCCATCGCCGCGTTCCGGGCCCGGATCACGGCGTCGAGCGTCTCCCGCTCGTGGGCCGCGTACCCCTTGACCGTCTCGACGAGGTTGGGGATCAGGTCGAGGCGTCGCTTGAGCTGGACGTCGATCTGCGACCACGCGTTCTCGATCTGGTTGCGCCGGCGGATCAGGCCGTTGTAGGCCCAGATCCCGTACAGCGCCGCCACGACCAGGATCGCGATGATCACGATGAGGACGACTGTCATGGGGCGAGAGTGTAAGGGGGCGGCGGACCCCAGGGATTCTCCGGAGTCCTGGGATCACCGGGTGAACGTTCACTGCGTTCCCCGGCCACGCAGGCCGTCGCTCGCCGTTCGCTCGCTGGCGCTCGCCCGCTCGGCGTTACTGGAGCAGTTCGTCGTAGATGCGGGCGTACTCGGCGGCGAGGGTGCGCATCGAGAAGGCCTCGGCCCGGCGCCGGCCGGCGGCGCTCAGGGAGGCGGCGAGGGCGTCGTCGGCGAGGACCTTTCCGAGCGCGGCGGCGAGCGCGTCGGGATCCCCCGGCGGGACGAGCAGGGCGTCGAGCCCGTCGGTGGCGACGTTGCGGTAGCCGTCGATGGCGCTGGCCACGACCGGGGTGCCGGCCGCCATCGCCTCGATCAGCACCACGCCGAACGACTCCCCGTGCAGCGACGGCGCGCAGATCACCGAGGCGCCGCGCAGCCGGGCGAACTTCTCGGGGTCGCTGATCCGGCCGAGCCACGTGACGCGACCGTCGTCGCGGTACTCGTCGCGGAGTTGGGGACTGTCCGGCCCGTCACCCCCGATCCAGAGCCGGACGTCCTCGGGCAGTGACTGGAACGCCTGCAGCAGCACGGCGAGCCCCTTGCGCTCCTCGTGGCGGCCGAGGAAGAAGATCGTCGGGTTCGTCGTCGGCGTGGCCACGGTCCCGGCGATCGCGTCGACCTCGACACCATTGAACAGCACGGAGTACTCCCCGCCGAGGTGCGACTGGGCGAGCTCGAGGGCGTCCTTGGACACCACCACCTTGCGGTCGATGCGGCCCGCGATCCAGCGGAGGAGGGGACGGAAGACGACGTAACTGGACGACCGGCCGGCGGCGTGGAACGTGCCGACGAGCGGGGCCGGGTGCATCAGGACCGTCGTCATCGGGGGGCCCGGGGCGAGCGGCTCGTGGACGTGCACGACGTCGAAGCGTTCGTCGTTGAGCGCCCGGATCGTGCGCAGGACGGCCGGCGGGTCGGGGGCGAGCGGGGCGATCGAGCCGTTGGCCGCCGTCGGCAGGCTGTTTCCGAGGGGCGTGACGAACGCCTCCGGCGGCGGGCCGTCGCACGGGCCGAGGACCCGCGTCTCGTGCCCCTGCCGCCGCAGTTCCCGGGCCAGCCCGAGCACCTGGCCCTGTACGCCCCCCGGCAGGCTGAGGCTGTAAGGGCACACCAGCCCGACTCGCATCCGCCGCACCGTACCCGCGTTGCCCGTGCTCGCCGGGCGTTCGGAATCTCGCCGGCTCGCCTGCCCAACTGGGCGCGGAGCGTCTCATCCAGCCATCTGGGCGCGCTGGGTCTCGGAATCGAGACGCCCCGCGCCCAGAAGCGTGGGAACCCCCTGACGCCGGGTGGTGTCGGACTGGCATGAGGCGTTTTGTCACCGGACTCGTGATCGCGGCTGGACTCTCTGTCGTCGGGTCGCCCCCCGCCGGCGCGGGTGGGTGGGCGGTGACGACGCTCGACCCGCTCGCCGCCACGCCCGTGGCGGGCGAAGAGGTCGACGTCGGCTTGACCATCCGCCAGCACGGCGTCAGGCCTGTTGCCGTCGACGACGTGAGCATCGTCGTGACCGACACCAGCGGGGGGACGAACTCGTTCGTCGCCGTCCCCGAGGGGCCGGTCGGCCACTACGTCGCCGCCGTGACGTTCCCAGCCGGCGGGGCGCAGCGCTGGCGCGTCGAGCAGGGATGGTTCGGGCCGCAGGACCTCGGAGTCGTGGAGGTCGCCCCCGGCACCCCGCCCCCGAGCACCGCATCTGCACCGGACAGCCGGCAATGGCCGGCGCTGTGGCGGATCGCGCTGCCGACCGTGGCGGTGGGCCTGCTTCTCGTCCTCGCCTACGAACGCGGTCGCCGCCGCAGCGGCTACGTGAACGTGTGACGGCGCGCACGGTCGCGCTCGCGGTGGGCGCGGGCGTGGCCGTCGTCGCCTCCGTCGTGGTGTGGACGACGGACCGGGACGGGGGACAACCGAGCGCCGCCAGCGTCACCACGGGCGCCGGCCCGGCCCTCGACGGCGCCTCGCTGTTCCGCGCCAAGGGGTGTGCGGGCTGCCACAACGGGCCCGACTCCGCGGCCGCCGTCTCCGGGCCCCCGGACCTGCAGAACGCGTCGTCCTGGGCCGGCGAGCGCGTACCGGGGATGCCCGCCGAGGAGTACATCACTCAGTCGATACGCGACCCGATCGCCGTGATCTCGCCGGCGTACACCCCGGACGGTGGCCCGACGACCGGGATGCCGACGCTCGCCCTCTCCGACGCCGAGGTCGAGGAGCTCGTCGAGTACCTCTTGGCGCCGTGACGGCGACGAGACCTCAGACCGTCTTGACCACGAGCACGTCGCAGGGGGCGTGGTGGACGATCTCGTTGGCAACGGCCCCGAGGACCCGCTGCACCCCCTGCATCCGGCGGTTCCCGACGACGATCAATTCCGCTCGGACCCGTTCGGCCTCGTCGAGGATGACGGCCGCCGGCTTGCCGTCGACCACGGAGTGGGTCGACGAGACCCCAGCCGACCGGTAGGACGCCGCCTGCTGCTCGGCGACCTGCTCCGCCATCGTGAGGTCGGAGATCGAGAACACGTCCGACCCCACGCCGATCGTGGTCGTCCCCCGGCCGGTGTAGGCGCACACGACGTGGACGGTGGCGCCTGTCGCCGAGGCGAGCTCGCCCGCACGCTTCGCCGCCTTCGCCGCCGTGTCCGACCCGTCAACCCCTATCACGTACACCGCCATCCGCCTGCTCCTCTCTGCATGCTCCCGATGCGACCTGGTCGCCGGACATCATTGCACTTGGACGGGCACCGCCGACCGAGGCGCCGGGAAGCGGGAGAGGAGCCCCGTCGCCGACACCTGGTACAGCGAGACCGGCGAGGGCAATCCGCGCAGGCGGTACTCGCCCACTCGGCGGAACCGGACCCCTTCCGGCGTCTGGCCCTGGGCCGCCTCCCGGAGGTCGCCGGTCGCCAGGATCTGCGCGCCGTGGGCGGCGTTGCACACGCGGGCGGCGACGTGGACGGGCATGCCGATGTAGTTGGATTCGGTGCGCTTGGGGTAGCCGCTGTGGATCCCGATCCGCACCCGCACATCGACGCTGTCGGGCCAGCGCAGCTCGCCGAGGCGGCGTTGGACCGTGATCGCGGTCTCGAGCGCCGCACCGGGCGACTCGTAGACGGCGAAGAACTCGTCGGCCCTCGTCTCGACGATGCTGCCGCCCGTCCGCACGGCCGTGCCCTGCAGCAGGTCCCGCACGTCGTCGAGCACCGCGCCGTAGCGGTCACCGAGGCGGACGACCAGGTCGGTGGAGCCCTCGATGTCGGTGAACAGCATGGTGACGAAGCCGGACGGGAGCGAAGTCGGCGCGCGGCGCCGTCCCCGCTCGGACTCCAGCTGGCCGGCGATGAACCCGACCGGCACGATCCCGAACCGCTTGGCGGCGTTGAGGAGGCGGGTGCGCGCCCGGTCCCGGGCCGCGTCGTCCTCGAAGCGGACCTGGCTGAAGCGGGCGAGCGCGTTGCGGACGTGGGCGGCGTCGTGGATCGGCAGACGGCGCTGGCCGGTGGAGTCGACGTAGGCGAAGGCGCGGTCGGGCAGCTTGGCGCGTGCGGACCCGTCCAGCTTGGCCATGACTCGAAATGTACGGCGGCGCCCGTCAGTCCAGCGGTCGATCGAGCACCTTGGAGAGCTCCTCGTCGCCGAGGGTCGACCGCAGCTCGTCGGTGAACGCCCCATCGACCAGGACGAACAGCATCCTGGTGACCCGGTCCGACCGGTTGTACCAGGCGTGGGCGGTGCCCCGCTGGACGACGAGGTCGCCCGGGCCGAGATGCGTCTCCGACCCGTCGTCGAGCTCGAGGTCGATCTCGCCCTCCAGGACGATGCCGTAGTCGACCGTCTTGGTGCGGTGCATCGGGGCGCTCGAGCCGGGCGGCATGTCGATGAGGTGGACGATCGTCCCGCGGTCCCCCGGCTGCACCATCAGCGGCCCGTCGGCGAGCTCGACCGGCTCCACGGCGGCGATCGGCGTCGGTGCGTCAGCGGTCGCCCAGACCTCGTGGAAGGTGACCCCGGTGGCGGCGATGGTCCGCGCCGGTGCCGGTCCGTCGGCGAGCACGATCGATCGCCCTGTTTCGTCGTGGCCGGTCACGACCCGCCGTGGCGTTTCGGACGTCATGGGCGGCGAGCCTAGGCCGGGCCGTGCGCCTGCCAATTCGTCCTTCCGTGCCGGGCCGCCCGACAAGAATCGACCGCGTGGACGGAGGGAGATCGGGACCGTGGGTGGCGCTTGCTGTGGGGGCTGCGTTCTTCGGCGTGCTCAACCTCGTGTGCTCGACGATCGCGATCATCGCCCGACCGAACTTCATCACGGTCACATCGGCGTTCTTCGTTATCGCCTGGTACTGGATCGCAGTCGGCGCGTGGCGGGAGTCCGGCCGGCGCGGCCGCCCGAGCGAGTCGACGGTCAGCCTGCCGGCGGAACCCGGGTCCAGAGGTCGTTGAACGAGATGCTGTCGTAGAAGGCGGTGCCGTCGACGACCTTGCCGTCGCCCATCCTCATGACCCACGCGTAGCAGTTCTCGTAGGGCACCCCGTCGTTGGCGATCCCGCGCCCGTCCCACACCACCACGACGGTGTCGCCGTCGGCGTGCACCGACCGGATGGTGGACGGCCGGAACGGCTGGGCCGCAGAGAACCGGGCACCGAACGGCGCCAGCACCTCGTCGACGAACTGCTGCTTGTCCCGGTACTCCCTCGACGCCAACGAGTGGCCCTCGATGCGCCACACCATGTCGGGTGCGAAGACGTCGGCGATCGGGGCTGTCCCGTCGCGCCACGCCTCGAACGCCGCCCGGATGATCTCGCGGTTGGCTTCGGTGTCAAGGCTCGAGCCGTCGGCCATGGCTGGGTGACCGTAGCCCTTCGCCGCTGACCGCGCTCGACCGTCGCCCGACTGGCGCGCGGCGTCAGGCGAGCGAATCGATCCAACGGTCGGTGCGCCGCGATTGGCGGGTCATCAGGCCGGGATCGCGGAACGTGTTGGTGAGCAACGCCGTGCCCTGGAACCGGGCGATCAGCTCGACCGCCAGGTCTCGGGCATCGCGCCGTCCCATCTGAGCGAACTGCTGCTCAGCCCAGTCGACCGACAGCTCCAGGAGCTGGGCGGCCTTGCGGTCGAGGCCCCCGTCGCGCTTGTTCAACTCCGCGCACAGGGTGCCCTGCGGGCAGCCATGACGCGCCACCTCCTCGCCCAGCTCTGACCACGACGCGGTCAATGCCTTCAGGCGGGCGCGTGGTGTCCGGAGGCGTTCGAGGTCGGCCAGCCGCGCCTTGATCTCCTGGGCGTGGGCGTCGATCGCCGCCTCGATCAACTCGTCCTTGGTCTTGAAGTAGTAGTACACGTTCCCCACCGGGACGTCGGCCACGGCGGCGATGTCGGCGAGCGTCGTGCCCTCGACCCCGTGTTCGTGGACCACTCGACACGCACCCTCCACGAGCCGCTCGCGCTTGCCGTGCCGCTGGTCGATCGGTGAGTCAGTCATCTCACTTGCACTCTACCTCTTCGTGTGTTTAGTTAGGCGACTAACTCAGCCCATGGGAGGTAACAGCGTGTCGGTTGTCGACGAAGTTCACGAACGGGCCGGCGACGAAGAGGGCTCGTTCCTCTCCACACGGCGAGGGGCGCTGACGCTCGTGCTCCTCTGCTCCGTCCAGTTCCTCGACCTTCTCGACGCGTCGATCGTGAACGTCGCCCTGCCGTCGATCCGCAACGACCTCGACTTCTCCCAACAGAGCCTGCAGTGGGTCCTGAGTGGCTACCTGCTCACCTACGGAGGGTTCCTCCTCCTCGGCGGTCGCGCCGCCGACCTGCTCGGCCGGCGCCGCATCCTGGTGGCGGGAACCACTCTGTTCGGCGTGTGCTCGCTGGTCGGTGGACTCGCCACGTCGGCCGGCATGCTGGTCGGCGCCCGGCTCGCCCAGGGGGTGGGCGCGGCGATGATGACGCCGGCCGCGCTGTCGATCCTGACCACCACCTTCCGTGAAGGTCGCGACCGGAACAAGGCCCTCGGAGCTTGGGGCGCCATGGCCGGGCTGTCGTCCGCGGCCGGCGTGTTCTTCGGCGGCCTGCTGTCGGACGGCCCGGGGTGGCGGTGGGTGTTGCTCGTCAACGTGCCCGTGTGTGTCGCCGTCATCGCCGCTTCGTTCCGTCTGTTCTCGGGCGAGCGTCCGGCGGCACGGCAGGGCAACTTCGACTCGCTGGGCGCCGTGCTCGGGACCGGCGGCATGTTGCTGCTCGTGTACACGATCGTCGAGGCGCCCAACGTCGGTTGGGGGGCGACCCGGACCATCCTCGGGCTCGTCGGCGCGGCCGTCGTGCTCGTCGCCTTCGCGATCAACGAGGTGCGCTCGGCCAACCCGCTGTTCCCGTTCTCGATCTTCCGGATCAAGGGTCTCGCCGCCGCCGACGCCACCCAGCTCATCGCGCTGGCCGGGTTCTACTCGACGTTCTTCTTCGTCACGCTGTACATGCAGAACGTGCTCGGCTTCTCGCCGATCGAGGCCGGGGCCGCCTATCTCCCCGCCACGGTCGCGGTCGCCGTCTCCGCGGCCGTGTCGTCCCAGCTGTTCGGTCGCATCGGTACCCGGCCCGTCATCGTCGCCGGCGCCCTCCTCGGCGCCGCCGGGATCTTCTATGTCTCCCGGATCCCGGTCGATGGCTCCTTCGTCACTGACCTGCTCCCCGGCCTGCTGGTGATGTCCGTCGGCCTCGGTGCCGTCTTCGTCGGGGTCATCACGGCCGCCAACGCCGGCGTGCCCCCCGACAAGGCCGGACTCGCGGCCAGCCTCATCAGCGCGTCGCAACAGGTCGGTGCCGCGCTCGGCCTGGCGATCTTCTCCGCCATCGCGACCTCGCGCACGAGCGACCTCCTCAGTGGTCCGTCACCGGTCGACGAGCCCACCGCGCTCACGTCGGGCTACCGCTACGCCCTCGTGGCGAGCGCCGTGTTCGTGCTCGGTGCGGCCGTCATCGCCCTGCGCGCCGGATCGATGCCGGAGCGGCGCGACCGCGCGTCGTCACCGCGGGGTGGCGTCTGACGGCGTGAACGAAGGGCCGTGGCCGGGGATCGCCAGATCGGCGACGGCGAGGACGCGGGCCCGGCTGGCGTGGAGCTGTTCCATGTCGGCGCCCGGGTCCTCCGCCGGGCCCTCGCCGCTCCACCACACGTGGGTGAAGGCGACGATCCCGTCGGCTGTGTGGGCGAGCGTCGTGATGTCCTCCGGAGAGTGCCCCGGGGTGCGGATCAGCCGGATCGACGGCGCCACCTCGAAGCCCTCGGCGTCGCGGCTGGTCCACTGGTCGTCCTGGTAGATCGCCCAGTGGTCGTGGAAGCGGGCGGCGGGGAACAGCGCCGCGTTGATCGTGTGGTCGGGGTGGTGGTGACTGAACACGACGTCGGTGATCTCTTCGGGGTGGATCCCGAGGCCGGCGAGCGGGTCGAGGATCAGCGCCCGGTCGCGCACCATCCCGGGGTCGACGACGACGATCGACCCACCGTCCCGGATCAGGCCGACCGTGCTCGCCACGCCCCGTCCGTAGTAGCCGGCGGTCAGGACGTCGACGGTTGCCGTGTTGGTGCTCGGAGCGTCGCTCATCGCCCCATCCTTGCTGACCCGTCGAGTCGTTCGCCGAACGTCCTACCGTTGGCGCCGATGAACGACGCCCACGCCCAGTTCTGCGCCAGCGACGAGTGGCGGGCGGTGCTCCGCGACGAGATCCTCCCCGCCGTCATCGGCGCCAACGACCTCGGCGCCGACCTGCTCGAGGTCGGCCCCGGGTACGGAGCGACGACCGACTACCTCCGCGAGCGCGTGAAGCAGGTGACGGCGGTCGAGATCCACCCCGAGCTGGCGGCCCGGTTGGCCGAGCGGTACGCCGGCACGAACGTCGAGATCGTCGAGGGCGACGCCACCGCGCTCGCCTTCGACGCCGACCGCTTCTCGGCGGCGACGTCGTTCTTCATGCTCCACCACGTGCCGACGCCCGAGCTGCAGGACCGGCTGTTCGCCGAAGTGGCCCGGGTGCTGCATCCCGGCGGCGTCTTCATCGCCGCCGACAGCATGGCGAGCGACGGGCTGCGCGAGTTCCACCACGACGACGTGTACCAGCCCATCGATCCGGCGGGCCTCACCGGGCGCCTCGGCACTGCCGGGTTCGTCGACGCCGAGGTCCACGTGTACCAGGACCAAGGCTGGAACGTCGTCGCCCGCAAGCCGGGCTGAGGCCGCGCCAAGCCCGCCCGCTCTCGTCGATCTGGGCGGGATCCGTCGCAACGGGTGAGACGATTCCCGCCCAGATGCCCGGGTGAGACGATTCCCGCCCAGATGGCGGGTCGGGCCGTCCGGCGACTTCTCCACTCGAAGGTCACGCCGTCTTCATGACTCGCCGGTCGCGAATCCGCATCGTCGCCAGCTATGTCTATTCACTGCGTTCCCCGGCCACGGAGGCCGTTGACGGCCGCTCGCTCGCTGGCGCTCACTCGCTCGCATCGGTACGGGGTGGACCAATGACCGCCACCTCCCCCCGCCGCGCCGCCGACGCCGCCGACGACGCCGATGAGCTGATCTTCCGGCCCCCGAACGGTCCCGACCCTTTCCCCGACCCGCCCGAACCGCCACCGCCGACCACCCTCCCCGGCGCGATCGGCGCCCGGTGGAAGGCGCTCGGAGGCGCGGCCTGGGGCACCCCCTCGATGATGCCGATGTCGACCGGCAACGGCGGCTCGTGGGTGCAGTTCAGCCACCGCGACGGCTCGTTGAGCTCGATCATCTGGTCGTCCACTACCGGGGCTCGGGTGGTGCGCCAGTTCGTCAACGACGCCTACGCCCGGATCAACCGGATGAACGGTCCGCTCGGGTTCCCGACCACGGACGACATGCCCACCCACGACGGGGTCGGACGCTTTCAGATGTTCCAGGGCGGCGTGATCGTGTGGCACCCGCGCATCGGTGCCTTCGAGGTCCACGGTGCGATCTCGGCGCGGTACCTCGCCGCCGGCGGCACCAAGTTCGGCTACCCGATCACCAACGAGACCGGCGCCCCCGACGGTCGGGGCCGGTTCAACCACTTCCGTCACCTCGAGAGCAACAGCGAGCGCAGCATCTACTGGACACCGCAGACGGGCGCCCACGAGGTCTACGGCCTCATCCGCGGTCGGTGGGTCGACCTCGGGTGGGAGCGCAGCCCGCTCGGGTACCCGACGTCGCCCGAGCAGAACACCCACGACAACCGCGGCCGGTACCAGACGTTCGAGCGCGGCAGCATGGTCTGGTCCCCCACGACCGGTGCCCACGCCGTGCACGGCGAGGTCCTCGCCCGCTACGGCGCCCTCGGCGGTTCGGCCTACGGCTACCCGACCAACGAGGTCAACAAGACGCCCGACGGGCGGGGTCGCTACCAGCACTACCTGGACCTCGCGACGAACTCCTCGCGGAGCATCTACTGGTCGCCGAGCACGGGGGCCCACGAGGTCTACGGCCTCATCCGCCGGCGCTGGTCCGACATCGGCTGGGAGCGCAGCCACCTCGGGTACCCGACCGGCAAGGAAGAGCCGTGGAGCGGCCAGCCCGGCGGCCGCAGCCAGACGTTCCAGGGCGGGATGATGTACTACAGCGGGGCCACAGACGCGTACGCCGATCCGATGCGCTGGACCAAGCACTTCTCCGGCGGCGGGTTCCGCGGTGACGTGGCCGTCGTGATCGACTCGACCGGGCGCGTGCGGCTGGACGGGCGGGCCGAGTGCGGCTGGCCGGCCAAGTTCTCCTACCTCGTGCAGACGATGGTCACGTCGTCGGCCAACGAGGTGATCGTGCTCCCCCACAAGGGCAAGCTCACCGCGGTCACCCAGTCGGACCACGACTCGTTCCACGACGACTTCGTCGACGGCCTGGTCGCGGCCGGCTTCCCGGCGTTCTCCCGTGGATCGCTCCGGGTCGACCACCAGCACAGCAACGACGTCACCAAGTTCATCGGCGACATCACCGACGGGTTGATCAAGTGGACGGTCGGCGAGCTGGCCATCACGCCGGGGACCGGGTTGATCCTGCTCGGCGCGGCCGAGTTGTACTCGGCGCTGACAGGCAGTGGCGTGGCGGGCGGCGCCCGGATCGCCAGCGGAATGATGTGGCTGGCCGGGCCGGCGGGGACGGTCATCGCCCTCGCCGCCGACGGTCTCGCCCGCCTGGCGAGCAGCGACAAGCCCCTCGGCGTCAACGAGTACGAGGTGGCGCAGATGGTCTTCAAGGGCACCCTGCCGAGCCGGGAGGACATCCGGATCAGCGACGGCATCGGGTCCGGCGGCAAGGCGTTCACGTTCCCCCGCTGGGACGGCAAGGTGGTCATCAGCCTCGGCGACGACGCCGGCAACCCGATGGGCGCCCGCGACGACCGCTGCACGCACGACGGCCAGCTCCTGATCCACGAGCTGACCCACGTCTGGCACTACCACAACAACCCGGCCCTGCTGCGGTACGTCGGCGACCGGATCTTCGGCGACCAGGACCATCCGGGCGAGTTCCCTCGCGGCGACTGGGACTCCGGCTACAGCCAGGAGCAGCGGTGCGTGATCGTCGACGAGTGGTTCGCCCGCCACTACGACCCGGCACGGCACACCAAGGACCAGGGCTGGGGCCTCGCCCTCAACGGCGCCGTCACCGACACGTCGTTCGAGTACATCCGGGACGAGGTCCGCACGCGCCACGCCCCGAGCTGAGCACCAGCGTCACCACCACGCGTCATCACCACAAGGAGCACTCATGTCGAACATCTCTCGCCTCGGCGGCCTCGCCGTCCTCGTCGTGCTCGGTGCGGCCGCCGTCTGGCGGCTCGCCGGCTACATGACGGGCAACCTCAACCCCCAGCCCGAGCCACCGGGCATCACGGCGTGACGTTCTGTTCGTCGTCGGCCGGCGGGCGGACGACGACGAACGACACGGGCCGCCGGAGCCGGAAGCCGAGTCCTTCGTAGACGGCCCGGGCGGCCTCGTTGCTCGCGGCGAGGTGCAGGAACGGCACCTCGCCGCGGGCGAGGATCTCGTCGGCGACGTGGGCGGTGAGGAAGGCGGCGTACCCCCGGCGCCGGGCGTCCGGGTGCGTGCACACCGCGCTGACCTCGCAGTAGCCCGTCGGTCGCAGCCGTCGACCGGCCATCGCGACGAGGTCGTCGCCGTGGAAGATGCCGACATAGCCGCCGAGGTCGATCGTCCGCCGGCGGAAGGGGCCCGGGTCGGTGATGCGGACGAGCTCGGTCATCGCCGGGACGTCGTCGTCACCGAGCGGGCGGATCGACACCGACCGGCCGTCCACGTCACCCTTCGGCGTGGGCAGCCGGGCGAGCTCGCCGTCGAGCACCATCTGCAGGCCGTCCCCCGAGAGCTCTCGCGTCCACCCGTCCGGGAGCGGGATCGGCGGCGGACGGAACAGGACGGCCACCCGGCCCGGCTCGGTGAGCTCGGCGAGGTCCTCCCACGCCTCGGCGGTGTCCTCGACCACCGCCGAGAACACGGACACGTCGGGGTCGTAGCGCCGGGCCAGGCCGTGGCCATCGGCGTGGTCGGCGTGGGGACCAGCCAGTGCCGACCACACCGCGTTGTCCAGCGGATGTCCGGTCACAGGTCGTCCTGGCCGAGGCCGGTGCGACCGTCGATCAGCTCCCTTGCCGCGTCGAGATGGCCGAGGTGCCTGGCGGTCTCCTCGATCATGTGCAGGACGATGACGCGCAGATCGGTCACTTCCCGCCCGCCCCCCTCACCGTGCCGCGCGCGGGGCGGCGTGTCGAGCGGTGTCGTCCGCAGGACCTCGTTCGCCCGGGCGATCTGGTCGCGGTAGAAGGCGAACACGGACTCCACCGAGAGACCGGTGCTCGACCGCCCCGTCAGCTCATCGGGCAGCGGATCGGCCGTGCCGAGCGCGACTTCCTGGAACCAGTGCCGCTCGGCGTGGCCGAGGTGCTCGATCAGGCCGAGCGTTGTCCATCCCGACGGCAGCGCGGCCGTCCGCAGCTGAGCCTCGTCGAGACCGTCGATGACGGCGAACACCCGCTCCCGCTGGGCCGTGAGGAACGAGACGAGGACCTCGTCGTCGGCGACCATGTCACGCCTTGACGTACGCCTCCACCCCGGTGGCCGCGGCGTCGAGCGCCCGCCGCACTTCGTCCGCGCCGGCCGAGGGCAGGGCGACCACGCACCGGCTGAAACCGGCTGCCGCGTACTCGTCGATGATCGCCGCGTCGGCGGGGCAGCCGAAGACGCCGAGCTCGATCGTCGTCGGGTCCCGGCCGTGCTCCTCGGCCAGTGACTGCAGCACCGGGAGCTTGGTCATGATGTTGCGCCGGCCGTGGATGGGCATCCACCCGTCGCAGTACTCGACGACGTGGCGGAACGTCACCGGCCCTCCGGCCCCGCCCATCAGGATCGGCGGGTGCGGCTGCTGGACCGGCTTGGGCCAGCTCCACGTCGGTCCGAACCGGACGAAGGCGCCGTCGTAGGACGCCTCGTCGTCCACCCACAGCCGCTTCAACGCGAGCACGTGCTCACGGGCGTGGTCGCGTCGGCGGCGGGGGTCGACACCGTGGTCCTCCATCTCGTCCTCGTTCCAGCCCACCCCGACGCCGAAGACCACCCGGCCGCGGGAGACGAGGTCGAGCGTGGCGACCGACTTCGCCAGGTTGATCGGGTGGTGCTGGGCGACGAGGACGATCCCGGTGCCGAGCAGGAGCCGCTGCGTCGCGCCGGCCGCGGTGGCGAGGGCGACGAACGGATCGAGGGTGCGCCGGTACTCCTCGGGCAGCTCACCTCCCCCGGGGTACGGCGTGCGCCGACCGGTGGGGATGTGGGTGTGTTCGGGGATCCAGAGCGACTCGAAGCCCCGTTGCTCCAGCTCGACGGCGATCTCACCGGGACCGATGGTTTGGTCGGTGAGGAAGATCATTGCCCCGATGTGCATCGCGGCGATGGTACGCGGGTCGCCCGCCGGTCCGGGGGGTCCGGCGGGTGGCAGACCCCCGGACAGGTCTACCTGTCGCCGGCCAGCGTCAGGATCGCGAGCAGCTCGTTGTACGCCGGCTTCGCCTGGAAGTTCTCGTCGAGGAGGTTGGCCGCCCCTTGGCCGACGAAGAACCCGGGCACCCACGAGTACTTGTCGGTGTATCCCCACACCGTGAACGAGTCGCACCGCCGCGCCAGCAGGCATCCCTGCAGCTGGGCGCTGTAGCCCTGTGCCTGGGCGTCGCGCTTGATGTTGTCGGCGGGCAGGTTCATGCGTACGTCGGACTCGGTGATCGCCGTCTCCAGCCCGAGGGCCTCGAAGTCGCGCAGGATGCCGGCGATGGTGAACGCCGACGGGGCACCGAACTGGATGTCGAAGTGGCCCTGGGCGCCGAGCCCGTGCACCGGAACACCGGCCCGCTTGAGGTCACGGGCGAGCTGGAGGTAGCGGTTGACCTTCGAGGAGCGGAACTCGAGGTTGTAGTCGTTCAGGTACAGCTTGGCGTGAGGGTCGCCCTGGTGGGCCCACCGGAAGGCGTCGGCGATGTAGCCGGGGCCGAGGTGTTGCAGCCAGATCGTGTTGCGGAGGGTCCCGTCGTCGTCGACGACCTCGTTGACGACGTCCCACTGGTAGATCTTGCCGCGGTAGTGGCGGGTGACGTCGAGGATGTGCTGACGGAGGATCTGGCGCAGCTCGGCCGGCTGGATCGAGCCCGAGCTCACGCCCGTGGTGAGCCAGCCGGGAAGCTGGTTGTGCCAGAGCAGGACGTGGCCGCGTACCTTCTGCCCGTTGCTCCGGGCGAAGTCGACCAGTTCGTCACCGAGCGTGAAGTCGAGCTGGCCTCGCTGGGGCTCGATGGTGTCCCACTTCATCACGTTCTCGGCGGTGACGCTGGAGAACTCGGTCGCGATGCGCTGGCGGTAGATCGCGTCGTTGGCCAGCGCGTTCATGTCGACGGCGGTGCCGACTCGGAGGCCGATCCGGCCGGCGAGTGAGCGCAACGTCGGGTCGGCGTCGGGGCGGTGGCCGGCGACGCCGGCCAAGGGTGTAACCGCGAGCAGGACGGCGGTGACGAGGGTGCCGAGGGTCAGTGATCGGCGGTTCGACTTCATCGGACGCGCCCTTTCGAGGTCGGGCGGGGGCGCGGGCGACCTGGCGGAGTTCGACCGGTACCCCCACGGTCGGTAATGTTCCCCATGTCTTCCGGAAAGTTTCCGGAAACGAGCCGATGATACGACCGGGCTTCCGGTGCGTCAATGTTGGGATCGAGGGGGCCAGTGACGCTCGACGAGGGACGCAGGATCACGATCACGGCCATCGCCAAGGCGGCCGGGGTCTCGGTGCCGACGGTGTCGCGCGTCGTGAACGGCCGCTCGGATGTTTCGCCGCAAACCCGACGGAGGGTCGAAGAGCTCCTCCGCGAACACGGCTACCGGCGCCAGGTCACCGCCCGCCGGCGGGCGACGGCGCGCCTCATCGACCTCGTCTTCAACGACTTGGACAGCCCCTGGGCGGTCGAGATCCTCCGCGGGGTCGAGGACGTCGGCCACACCGCCGGCGTCGGCACGGTGATCTCGGCGGTCCACCGGCGGTCGACCCCGACGAGGCAGTGGCTGCAGAACGTGCGGGAGCGGGCGACCGACGGCGTGATCCTCGTCCTCACCGATCTGGCCCAGCCGGTGCACGCCGAGCTGCGCCAGCTGGGGGTGCCCGTCGTGGTGGTCGACCCGGTCGGCGCCTCCGACCTCGACGTCCCGACGATCGGCGCGACGAACTGGGCCGGCGGCATGCGCGCCACCGAGCACCTGCTCGCCCTCGGCCACCGGCGGATCGGGTTCATCGAGGGCCCGCCCCGGTTGCTCTGCAGCCGGGCCCGCCTGGACGGGTATCGCGCCGCGCTCGACGCCGCCGGGGTCGACGTCGACCGGCAGCTCGTCAGGGAGGGCGACTTCTACCACGAGTCCGGATTCGCCGGCGGTGCCGCGCTGCTCGACCTCGCCGTCCCGCCGACTGCGATCTTCGCCTCGAGCGACCAGATGGCCTTCGGCGTGTACGAAGCCGTGCGGCGGCGAGGCTTGCGCGTGCCCGACGACGTGAGCGTGGTCGGGTTCGACGACCTGCCCGAGGTGCGCTGGTCGTCGCCGCCGTTGACGACGGTGCGTCAGCCGTTGACCGAGATGGGACGGCTCGCGGCCCGCACCGTGCTCCGGCTCGCCGAGGGCGAGAGCGTCGAGAGCACGGGCATCGAGCTCGCCACCGAGCTCGTCGTCCGCGAGAGCACCGCCCCGTATCAGCTTCTCGGCGCGGAGAGTCCCGGAATCCGACACTGACCGCACCCAGATCGCCCGCTGGGACCGGCGTGGCCAATCCGGCCTGACCAACGTGCCGAACCAGGGGTCGATGTCTGACGTGCTCGCAATCGACTGGTGGCGCATGGTCACCAACCTTCCCAGCGCGGCGGAACGGCTCGACAAGATGGTCGAGCACAGCTGCCGGACCTTGGCCCGCACCCGCCCGCTCCACACGATCGTCCGCGGTGCCGCCGAACAGGAGGTCTTCGGGGCCGAGCTCGGCCGCGAGCTGCAGCGGGACCGGCTGCGGATCCAGACCGACCGCATCCGCCACTTCCTCCGCCACGACCTGCGGCCGGGGCTGTCCGTGGCCGAAGCCGCCGAGCGCTACTGCGCGCTCACCAGCCCCGAGCTCTACCACACGCTGATTGTCGAGCTGGGCTGGACCGCCGACGCCCACCGTGCCTGGCTGACGAGCCTGCTCCACGGCGAACTCCTCGGCACTCCCGCGGCCGTCGGCTCGCCGGCGCTCGAGTCGTTGTCGGCCTGACGCGCCCGGCCACGCGACGCGGCCGTGCCCCGCGAGGGGTCAAGCTCGGCGGCCGTCGCTGACGAGCGTGCCGCCTTGGTAGACACGGCGCACCCGCCCGGCGAGGTCGTGCACGTCGAGGGCGTCGCCGTCGACTACTACGACGTCGGCCACCTTCCCCGGCTCCAGCGTGCCGGTGCTGTCGGCGATGCCGAGCAGCTCCGCCGCCGTGCGGGTGGTGGCGACCAGCGCCTCGGCCGGCGACATGCCGCACTCGACCATCAGGGGCAGCTCGCGTAGGTTCTGACCGTGCGGCGTCACGCCGCTGTCGGTCCCCATCGCCACCTTCACCCCGGCGCCGATCGCCTTGGTCACCGAAGCGGTGTGCTCCTCCATCACCATCTTCGTCTTCGCCACGGCCTCGGGCGGGACGGGCACGCCGGCCTCGGCGGCCTCGAGCACGCCGCGCGGCGCGATGAGCGTCGGGACCAGGTAGGTGCCACGCTCGAGCATCTGCCCGATCGCCTCGTCGTCGAGGAAGATCCCGTGCTCGATCGAACGGATGCCGTTGCGGATCGCCGCCTTGATCCCCCCGGACGCCTGGGCGTGGGCCATCACGAACCGCCCTGCCGCCTCGGCCTCCTCCACGAGCACGGCCAGCTCGGCGTCGCGGAAGTGCCCGTGGCGCGGATCGTCGCGCGGTGAGAGCACGCCGCCGCTCGTCGCCACCTTGATCACGTCGGCGCCGGCCCGCACGAGCTCGCGCACCTTGCGGCGCATCTCGTCGGGACCGTCGACGATCGTGTCCGGGCGACCGGGATGAGGGATGAAGAACGCCGGGAAGTGGGCGCCGCACACCTGCCAGTCGTCGCCGTGGCCACCGGTCTGGCTGAGCATCGAAATCGAGATCTGCATGCGGGGACCGGGGACCAGCCCCCGCTGCTGGGCGGTCTTGATGCCGAGATCCGAGCCGCCCGCCTCGCGCACGGTGGTGATGCCGGTGTCGAGCGTCGCCCGCATGTTCTGCGCGGCCTCGAAGAACGACAGCGAGAACGGCCGGCGCACCGAGTACATCGGGTCGAGCTGGCCGTTGAGGAGGAAGTGCACGTGGCTGTCGATGAACCCGGGCAGCACCGCCTGTCCCGAGCAGTCGACCACCTCGTCGCCGTCGAGCCCGGGCCCGACCGCGACGACGCGCCCGTCCTCGATCACCACGTCGGCTTCAGCGGGCGGCGAACCCGAGCCGTCGAACACCGATCCGCCGTGCAGCATCATTCGCGTCATGCGCCGACCCTAGGCGTCACCCCCCTTGCCGTGCCGTGCCACGGCATGATGACGCCGTGCACGTGGACCTGTTGTTCGACCCGTTCGGCGGACGGTGGGAGGACCTCCGCGACGCCGCCGTGCTCGCCGAGGAAGCCGGCTTCGACGGCGTGTGGCTGTACGACCACCTCGCCGGCTCCGTCCACCGGTCCCCGCACGTCCTCGAGTGCTGGACCGTCCTCAGTGCGCTCGCCGCGACCGTGCCGCAGCTCGCCATCGGGTCGCTGGTGCTCAACGTCGCCAACCGGGACGCCGGCACGCTGGCCGTGATGGCGGCGACGTTGCAGGAGGTCAGTCGGGGCCGGCTGCTGCTCGGGCTCGGCGCCGGAGGTGGCGCCGGCACGCCGTACGTCGCCGAGCAACTCGCCCTCGGCCGCACGGTCCCGGGCGACGCCGTGCGGCGGGCGGCCGTCGAGTCGACGATCACCATGTTGCGCGAGGTGTGGTCGGGCACAGCTGGAGGTGTCGGTGGCTTCCTCCAGCCGTCCCCGCCGCCGCCGGTCGTGGTGGGAGGGTTCGGCCCGAAGATGGCCGCCGTCGCCGGTCGTCTTGGCGACGGCATCAACGTGCCGTCGGGGCCGGCGCTCCCCCGGCTCCTCGACATCGCCCGTGACGCCCACGCGGCCGCCGGCGGCGACCCGGACACCTTCCTCGTCACGACGTCGGGCTCGGCCACAGACGATCGTCTCGCCCGACTCGGCGTGCACCGGGTGATCACGATGGTCCGCCCGCCCTACACCGAGTCCGTCGGCCACCTCGCCCGCACCCTCGGCCAGCGCTGACGCCGACCTTTTGGTTCAGCAGCCCCGGCCGGTGTGCTAAGACTGCGGTCGCTCCCACCGGAGCATGAGCGGGCGGATCCCTCACCGGCGGCGGGTACAAGTGCGGGTTGAGGGAGGTCATGGTGAGACGGCGGGCATGGCTTGCGGCGGTCGTGGTCGGCGCGTCGACCGTTGCCGCGGTGGGCGGCGGAACGGCGGCGGGCGGCGGCGGCGCGACACGAAGTCAGAACACGGCGGTGACGGTGCGCGGCGTCCTCGAGGAGCTGGTGATCGACCGCGCGGCCGACGCCCACATCCGGTACGCGGTGCGCGGGCCTGAGGGCAGCTGGTGGCTGCACGGCCTGCCCGAGCCGGCGCCGGCGTCCGGCAGCACGGTCGCCGTCACGGGCACGCCGGGGGCCGGCAACACGTTGCAGGTCGCGACGATCCGGGTCACTGCGCCGCCGTCGGGGGAACTGACGGCCGCGGCGAGGGCGCGTTCGACCAAGGTGCTCCTGCTGCGGGTGTTCTGGGGCTCGCGGCCACCGGCCAAGCCGACCGCGGCCACGGCGAAGCGCAGGGCGATCACCAGGCCGCGCGCCTGGTTCCGGGAGGTGTCCCACGGCCGCTACACGGTGTCCGGTGGGGTGACCCCGTGGCTGCGGGTTCCTCGCCCCAAGAACTGCGTCGACGACGCGTTCAAGATCAGCGACCAGGCGCTCGGTGCCGCCCGCCGGAGGGGCATCCGGCTGGAGAGGTACGGGCGGTTCATGTTCTACCTGCCGTGTAACGCCGGCGGTCTCCTCGGGTTCGGCTCTCGACCGGGGAACAACGTCTGGCTGTTCAACACGCTCGATCTCCAGGTCCTGGTCCACGAGCAGGGCCACAATCTCGGCCTGCACCACGCCTCGGCACGCCTGTGCAAGAGCCAGGCGTGGGCGACGGTGACGTGGTCGTCGTCGTGCCAGGTCGACGAGTACGGCGACGAGATCGACTCGATGGGCAACCGGCGAGCCGGGCACTACAGCGCATTGGCCAAGTCGCAACTCGGATGGCTACAGCGAGCGACGACGGTGACGTCGACGCGCACGGTCGACCTCGCTCCGTACGAGACGACCGGACCGGGCCTCAAGGCGATCAAGATTCGGGCGGGCCGATCCACGTACTGGTTGGAGTACCGGACCCGGAGGGGCAGCGACCGCTCGATGCCGGCCGGCACGGACGGGGTGCAGATCCGCATTCCCGGCCCCGAGGGCCGAACCCAGGTGCTCGACGCCGGCCCCGGCAGCACGGTGAACCACTACGACTCCGCCGACGTCCATCTTCCGGCGGGGAGCAGTTGGACGACGCCGAACAACGTGCGGATCACCGTCACCCGCCAGACGGCGTCGGTGGCGACCGTGGCGATCAGGTTCGGGGCCGGAGCGGCAAAGGCGCCGAACGCCCCGTCATCGGTGCGCGCTCAAGCCGGGGTGAGGGCGGCCAAGGTCACGTGGACCCGTCCCGCCGACAACGGGGCGATCATCCGCGGCTACCGGATCACCCGGTCGGACGGGGCGACCCAGACGGTGACGAGCTTCGCCGGGGCCGGGACCTCGTACACCTGGCCGGGACTCGACCCGACCCGGACGTACCGGTTCTCGGTGCGCGCGCTCAACGAGGCGGGCGCGTCCGGCGCGGCAACCTCGGCTGCCGTGCGCCCGCTCGTCGACACGCCGTCGGCCGCGATCACCGGTCCCGCTCAGGGTGCGACCGTGTCGGGACTCGTACCGATCACGTTCACGGCGGCGCCGAACGCTTTCACCAGGGTCCCCATCTTGTACGCCTCTCTGAGCGTCGACAACGTCGGTGTCCACTTCGATTACGGCGCACCATGGGAGCCGTACGCGTGGGACACCCGCTGGGGTGTGGCCAACGGGAACCACACGATCCGGCTCACGGTCGTCGACCAGATGAGCAGGTCCGTCACGGTCTCGCGCACCGTGACCGTGGCCAACCCCGCCAGGACCGTCACGATCACCGCCCCGGCCGACGGCGAAACGGTCGGCCCGGATGAAGTCAGTGTCACGTACCAGCTCACACCCACCACGTGGGACTGGCAATGGGTCGACCTGTTGGTCGACGGCGTAGCCACCTGGACTACAGCACCCGGAGATGCACTCTCGTTCTTCCCGAGCGGGTACGAGCCAGGAACGACTCACGTCCTCCAGGTCCGCGCCAACGACGGGCGGCAGTCTTACGTCTCCGCCCCGATCGACGTGACCGTCACGGATTGACGAAATGTCGTCGCTGATGTCTTGACCGCTGCGAACACTCGTTTGTATACTCGCGTGTATGTTCCGAGACGAGTTCGTCGCCCTGGCCAGCACGCTGGCTCAGGCCGATCCTGCGGTCTGTGACCGCGACGAACTCGCGCACCTGGTCATCACCTCGCAGAAGGCCCGGGGCTGGCTCGATGCGCTCGACGCCCGCATCGCTCTCCGGGCCGCCGAGTTCGCAGCCCAGGGCGGTGAGGAAGCCGCCAACGTGCTGTGCGGCGGCGGTCGCCGCGGCCTGCGCGACGCCGAAGCCGCAGCCAGGCGCGGTGACGTGTGCGCCCAGATGCCCGGCGTGCACGACGCCCTGGCCGAAGGGGACGTCTCGGCGGGTCACGTCGACGCCCTGGCCCGTTTGGCGCACCAGCTCGACGACGCCGGGCGGAGTGAGCTCGGCACACTCGAGGCGACGCTGGTCGAATCGGCCAAGAGACACACCGTCGAGGAGTTCGGTCGGGAGTGCCGGGAGCTGGAACGGATCCTGTCCGGGGATGAGGGCACGTCCCGCCTCGAGCGCCAGAAGCAGGCGCGGCGGTTGAAGCGCTGGATCGACCGGACCACCGGGATGTGCCACACCCACCTCGAGCTCGATCCGGAGTCGGATGCGAAGGTGTCCGCCGCCCTGGGCGAGGCCATCGCGGCCGAACGGACGAAGCCCGACGGCGAGCGCACCTGGGAGCAGTTCCAGGCCGACGCGCTCGTCGGGTTGATCACCGGCGCCCGATCGCTCGACCGTCGAGTGCCTGAGCTGTCGGTCCTCGTCGACCACGAAACGCTGGTCAACGGACTGCACGAGCGGTCGGTGTGCGAAACCGCCGACGGCAACCCGCTCCCACCGGACACCGTCCGCCGGCTCGGCTGCGACGCCGACATCCTGCCGGTCGTCCTCGGTGCCGGCGGCGAGTCGCTCGACGTCGGCCGCGCCCGGCGTCTCGCCACCCGGGCGCAGCGACGGGCGCTGCGGGCGATGTACCGCACGTGCGCCCACCCGCTGTGCACCGTCCCCTTCGAGGCGTGCCGCATCCACCACGTCCAGTGGTGGGAGCACCACGGTCCTACCGATCTGGCCAACCTGCTCCCCCTCTGTTCAGCCCACCATCACCTCGTCCACGAAGGCGGATGGGCGCTCACCCTCGGCCCCGACCGCACGATCACGCTCCATCGCCCCGACGGATCGCTCTTCTTCGAAGGGTCCACCGTCGACCGCACGACACCCGCCACCGCTGCAGCGACGGTCGACCTCTTCACCTGGCGCCAACCGGTCGCCGCGGCACCCACACCGCCCGACGTCGCCTCGACCATCACCGGACGCAGCCGCCCACCACCCCGAACGCCGGCGGCGTGAGCCGCCCGGACACATCACCCGGCCGCGGCCGGATCAACCGATGACGACCCGGTCGGTCGCCGATCGTCCGAACGTCTCCGGGGCGTAGATCTCCTCGGCGCGCGTCGGCGGCACGACGAACTGGCCGGGGGTCGTGGCCTGGGCGATGTACGAGTAGTCGTACACGCCGGCCCCGAGGTACCCGGCAAACGCCTCGGCACGGTCGTCGCGCACGTTCTGGTGGTCGAACCAGGGGCCCCACCACCAACCGTCGTCGGGGAAGTCATCTGACGCCTCGTCCTCGCCCTCACCCTCATCGGGCGGTGCCTCCTGGGAGGTCGCCAGCGCCGGGTTGACGATCTCGAGGCCGGCGGGCAGCGGGTCGACGAGGGCGACGTGGGTGCGCTGGCTCTCGGCCACCATCGTGAGCCGTACCCGGACCCGCGCGCCGGCACGGATGCGCCACGTGCCGTCGGCGTCACGGGCGACGTCGGCGGGGTCGTCGACGGCCTCATAGGTGCGGGCGACGACGAACCCGCGGTCGAGCGCGGCGAGGTCGAGCGACGCCGGGGCCGTGCGCAGCCCGATGCGGTAGTACAGCCGCCCGCTGCCCTCGTGGGCGAGCGGTGACGGCCGCGTCGCCGGCCGCGATGACGTCGGCGGTCGGGATCGAGATCCCGTTCGTCGTCGTCGACCGGCCGGCGAACTCCTGGCCGCCGGCGTACCGCTCGCCGACCCAGACCCGGGCCACGAAGTCGGGGTCGGTCCCCTCGAAGGCGTCGAAGTAGTGACGCAGGGCGAGGAGGATGAACGCGTTCTCCTGCACGTTGTCCCACCGGCCGTCGGGGCCCTGACCGGACTGCAACCCGCGTACGACCTTGGCGATGAGGTCGCTGTCCGGCCGCTCGGCCAGCAGGGCATCGAGGATCAGCCCGTCGGTGCGTCGGTCCGAGGCGAGCGTGACCGCGGCACCGTCGTCGGTGATTCCGGTGGTGAACGTCACCGCTCCGGCGGTGTCGACGGCGTTGTTGGCGAGCCGCTGCTCGATCGCGGCATCGATGCCGGCGTCGTCGATGACCGGCCACAGCCAGGCGAGCGCGTCGAGCGGGAGCTCATCGCCGGCTTCCGTGTACAACGCCTGGGCCCCACCCGGGTCGGCTTGGTCGGCCAGGGCGCGGACATGGAGGGCATAGGCGCGCAGCGTCCACTTCGCCTGCTGATCGAGCTGGGGGTCGAAGAATTGCTCGATCGCACCCAGGGCTTCGACACCGCGGGTGATCGTGTCGGGGGGCACCGCGTACCCGGCGTCACGAGCGACGATGAGTGCGTGGGTGGCGTGGATCGTGTTGAACGCTTCGCTCGGCCGGCCCCGCAGCCAGTACGGGAAGCCGCCGTCGTCGTTCTGCATCGCCGTCAGCTCGCCGATGTAGTCGTTCATCGCGGCGTCGATCTCGCCGGCGCTCGGCAGCTGCGGCGCGTCGAACGCGGCGAGCACGTCGCGCAGCGACGAGACCGCCAGCAGCTGCGCGGCGAGGCCGTCGGACGAGGCGTAGCTGGTAGTCGGTCAGGTACAGCACGGCGTCCGTGAGCGCCTGCAGCGCGGTCGACGAAGTCGACACCTCGAGCCCACCGAACTGCGGGATCACGTCCGTCGGCGCGAGGACAGGCTGGACCACGGCTCCCCCGTCGAGCTCGCCGTAGGTGGCGAACGACTCCGACGTCGAGGGGGTGTAGACGGGCAGTGACACGGTGGCCGAGTCGGCCCGGTCACCGCTCACCGCGGTGACCCGCAGGGCGCCCGACCCGACCGCTTCGGCGGCGATCGGGAAGCGGACCTCGACCCGCTCGTTGGCGGGAACCGTGACCCGCACGCCGGCGGGGACGTCGTCGCCGAGGTTGGCCGACTCGACGACGACGTCGGCGTCGAGCGCGGCGTCGCCGTTGTTCTGCACGACGACCGGCAGCTCGACGCGGTCGCCGAAGTTCAAGAAGCGCGGTGCGGTCGGTCGGACCATCAGCGGCAGCTCAGCGGTCACGTTGGCTTCGCCGGTGCCGAACTGCTGGCTACCCGCGGCGGCGACGACCATCACGCGGTACCGGGTGAGGGTGTCGGGGAGCTGGAGGTCGACCGCGGCATGGCCGGAGGCGTCGGTCGTCACGTCCGGGGCGAACAGGGCCACGGCCTCGAAGTTGCTGCGCACCGTCACGCTCTCGCCGGCCTGTGCGGCCGACCGGCTCTCGGCCGCTCCCTCGGCGTCGTAGGCCATATCGGCGAGGGTCGTCCCCGGCGCCTCCATCGCACCCCCGGTGGCCGCCCGCCGTCGTCGCCGTCGTCGGCGGCGTCGTCGCCGTCGTCGCCACTCCCGGCCCCGTCGAGCAGGGCGGCGGGGTCGACGAGCACGATGCCGTTGCGGCCGTACATCGCTTCGATCTCGGTCGGCAGCGCGGCATAGAACGATGACGCCGGGTCGGCGAGCTCGTGCCCACTGAGGGCGAGTACCGCCTCGTCGACGACCATGACGAGCAGGTCGGCACCGGCGACCGGGGCACCGTCAGGTCCGTCGACCTGGACGTCGAGCGTCGTCTCGGCCCCGGGAGCGAGCTGCCCGTCGGCCGGGCTCACCGTGACATCGAGCGTCCTGCTGGCCGTCGACACCGGCAGGACCACCGTGCCGGTGGCGAAGGCCGGCCGCTCGGGCGCGCCTTCGACGGCGCTCCCGTCGGCCGCCGTCCGGGGCGTCGACCCGGCGACTTCGATCGACACGTTGATGCTCGGGACGTCGTCCTCTCCGACGGTGACGGGGACGATCGCCGACCCGTCGACGAGTTCGAACGTCGCCGTCGACGTCACCGGTCCTCGGTCGGTGACGATCAGCCCGGTCCCCGTGGCGAACGGCGCCTGCACGAGCAGCTGCGCCGTCTGGCCGGGCTGGTACTCCTCGGCGTCCGGGACGACCGTGAGCGCGTCACCGCGGACAGTGCGGGTCGGGATCGCCTCGGCGCCGCTCACCCAGCGGGTCGTCTCGCTGCGGCTGATCCGTCCGGCGTCGTCGGTGATGGTCGCGGTGATCCGGTAGGTGCCGCCCGCCGATGGGGTGAGGGTGCACGGCGCCGGCTCGGTCGCCGACGTCACCGTGCAGGTCGTCGTGTCGAGCAGCTCGTCGGTCCACTCCCCGTCGATGAAGCGCTCGTTCGTGCGGCCGGCGACGACCTCGACCTCGCGTCCGGCCACCGCGGCACCGTCGATGTCAGTGACGATCACGTCGATCGTGAGGTCCTCGCCCTGGCGGACGAAGGTGTCGGTGCCGCCGAGTCCGACGTAGAGATCGGCCGGGTGGACGAGCAGGTCGGTCGTGCCGGCGATCACCTGGCGGTTGACGTCCTGCACCGCGGCGTTGGCACGCACGGTGACCGGCAGTCCGTCGAGGTCGGCGTCGAGTTCGCCGACGCGCAGGTCGAGGTGGTGCGCGCCGGCCGCGTCGGTGCGCCCGGTGAACGTCTCCACCTTCGCCTCGTCCGGAACGCAGCACGGGTCGGACTCGAACATCATCCCCTCATCCACGAACCCGTCCTCGACGAACAGTTCGCCCGAGAACAGGTCGCCCGACCACCACGGGATCCAGCGGCCGAAGTTGAAGCGGTCCCAGCCGGGCGGCGCGTAGGTCGCCTCGCTGGTCGTGACCTGCCAGGTCACCGTGGCGTCGCCGAGTGGGCCACCGGTGTAGTAGTCGGCCTGTGCCGACGCCGCGATCGACTCGCCCCGGCGGTGGGGGCCGGAGCCGGCCGACGTGGTCGACCTCGAAGTCCGGGCGGCGGTACTCGGCGATGGTCAGCTCGTGCATCGATCCCCAGGACTCGTTCTCGTCGAGGGCGATCCAGCCGGTACCGGTGCTGGCGCCGGCCGGGAGGTCGACCTCCAGCGTGAAGCTGCCGGCAGGGTCGATCTCGGCCGTACCCCGGGCCACCTCGACGCCATAGCCGTCGTAGGCGACGTAGTCGACCTCCTCGCGGTCCCACGCTTGGAGCTGGCGGTCGGCCGAGAGCCCGCGGACCCATCCCTTGATCCGGACGGTCTCGCCGGGCCGGTACGTGCCCCGGTCGTCGACGACGTGCCACAGCGCCTGCCGGGTCTCCGGTTCGGTGACGCGGTAACCGGGCAGCACGGCGACGTCGCCGTCGCGCGTCGCCGTCACCGCGTACCCGTTGTCGGGTGAGCTGCCGGGAAGATCGAGCACGGCGAGGCCGCTGGCGTCGGTCGTGGCGGTGTCGTCGCCGGTCGTGTCACCCACGGTGACGCCCTCGATCGGCGTGCCGGTCGACAGGTCGGTCACCCACACGTGCTGGCTCGTGGCGTCGGCGGCGACGTCGACGCCGAGGTCGGTCCCTTGCACCCAGGCGACGGCGGGCAGGTTGTTCCAGAAGTCCTCGCCGTCCTCGTCGAACTCGCGGACCGACGCGACCCGCACGATCACCTGCCCGTGACCGTCGGGCATGAGGTCGGTCAGGTCGACCGACGTCTCGACGGGCGAGTCGGGGTCGCCGCCGACCTCGATGGTCTCCTCCCGCAACACCGGCCAGTCCGGCTCGCCGCGATCCTCGCCCCAACTCATGGGGTACAGCGTCGACACGGTCTCGGCCCAGGCCGCCGGATCGGCCGCCCACACGGTGACGCGCAGCTCCTCGTGGCCGACGCTGACGATGGGGACGGCCGGCTCGGCCGACGGGTCGACGGTGACGACGGAACCCTCGAAGGCCCGGATCATCGGCCGGGCCGGACCGATCTCGATCTCCCGGTTGTCAGCCGCGTCGAGCGACTGGCCGTAGACGTCGACGATGCCGGCCGGGATCGTCAGCTGGTACGTGCTGTTCGGCAGCCACGCGCCCTGGACGGTGACGACGTTCCCGTACTGACTCACCGTGCGGCCGCCGACGGCCGGCTCGATGCCGATCGCCGCCGGGTCGAACGCTCCGGCATCGAGCTCGTTGTTGAACGTGATCTCGACGCCGTCGCCGGGACGGCATGGTGACTGCCAGCACCGCACGCGGTTGACGCGCAGCGGGGCATACGTCCGCATCGAGAAGCGGTGTTCCTCGGCCGACACGACCGGCCCTTCGCCGGACGGGATGCCGGCGGCGAGCGTCACCTCGATCGCCTGGTCGGGGGCGAACGGCTCGACCGGCGTGAACGCCACCACGCGACCCTCGACGGCCCCGGCGACGATCGCCTGGGCCTGCTCGTCGGCGGCGATCTCGTCGGCGGTGGCCAGTCGCACGCCGCGCGCGGCGTCGTCGGCGGTGACGGTGACCCGCTCGAGCACAGCCTCGGCGTCGACGTCCTGGTCGAACGTGGCGACGAGCACGGGCTGCAGCGGCAGGTCCTTGCGGCCCTTGCCGGCCAGATCCTGCACCTCGGCGGGCGGCGTGGAGAAGGCGACCTCGGCCGCCTCGGCCAGCTCGGCCCCGCTCGCCGATCGGGTGCCGGCGGGCACGGTGATCGTGTAGGCGGTCGCCATCGGCAGACGATCCCGGTCGGCGGCGTCGAAGCGCAGCGTCGACGTGCCGATCCACTGCCAGCGTCCTTCGACGGCCGGCGCGATGGTCGCCGGGACGTCGGCCGCGGCCAGTTGGTCGACCGTGCCGACGGGAACCATCGGCTGGTTGAACGTGATCGAGAGGAACGGCGCCAGCCCGACGGCGCCCGCCGGCTGGATCCGCAGCACTTCGAGCGTTTCGGGGGTCGCCGGCGGCGCATCGACGTCCTCGCCGGCCGGGAACGGAACGTCGGTCTGCTCGCCGCGGGGACGGGTGATCGTTTCGGTCGGCCAGTTGAACTCGGTGACCACGGCGGCGTCGGCCTCGAACGGCGGGAGCCGGTCGAGGATCTCGGCGATCGCGTCGGCGTCCAGCGGTGTCCCCTCGAGCTGCGGCACGGTGGCGGCGGCGAGCCCGGTGCTGTCACCCTCGCCCAGCTCGATCCCGTCGAAGCCGAAGACCGCAGGTCGGGACTGGGCGGGCTCGGTGCCGGGCCCGGTCGTGCCCGTGACGGTGGCTGGGGTGGGTCTCCGATCCGTCGTCGTCGGCGCGGCGTCGTCACCGCCACCGGTGCACCCGGCCAGCAGCGCGAGTGCCACCGTCAGTCGGCCCGCCATCGCCGTCGTCGAACGACTACGCCATCCCCGCATCGATCCGCGCCCCCTCTCCTCATCGAACGCTACGACCCGAGAGTTCGACGCCGGCGCCTGCTGAACGGTTCCCGGGTGGTCGTAGTACCGATGTCCAGTAGTCGACCGCCCTCGCCCCGGGCGCACGATGCGCATCATGACTACTCCCTTCACCCCTCAGTCCACGCTCTCCACCCGACTCCGAGCCGCGGCGGTGACCGTGGCCGTCGGTGCTGCGGTCCTTGCGGTCGGGGCGCCGGCTGCGGCCAAGGACGGCGGCGACCGCGGCGTGCGGCGCAGCGGCGCCTGCACCGCCGGCGCGGTCTGGAAGCTCAAGGCCAAGCACGACGACGGCCGGATCGAGACCGAGTTCGAGGTCGACTCGAACCGGGTCGGCCAGCACTGGCGGGTCCGGATCAACGACAACGGGGTGCGGGTGTTCCGCGGTGTCCGCCAGACGGTGGCCCCGAGCGGATCGTTCAGCGTCGAGCGGCACATCGCCAACCGTCCGGGCGTCGACCGGATCCGCGCCGTGGCCGTCCACGTCCCGACGGGCCAGCGCTGCGTCGCCACCGTTCAGCTCTGACCCGTCCCGGTATCCTCGCCTCGCCCCGGTTCGCCCGGGGCGCGGCGATGGGAGGCACCACGATGGCCGGCGGCGACCAGGGCGACGCCCCCGCCGGCTCGCGCATCGTCGTCGTCGCCGTCCTCCAGTTCGCCGTCGTCGGGCTCCTCGCCCTCCTCATCGTCGCCGTCACCACCGGGATCGCCAGCCGCCGGGTCGGGCAGCGCGAGGCCGTCGCCAACGCCCGCACGTCGACGGTCCTCAAGGCGCAAAGCGTCGTCGCCCCCGCGATCACGGACGGAGTCCGACGCGGCGACCCGGCGGCGCTCGCCCGACTCGACCAGGTGGTGCGCGACGAGGTCCTCGACGATGCGGTCGTGCGGGTCAAGCTGTGGGACCAGACGGGGAGGATCGTCTACTCCGACGCGCCGGAGCTGATCGGCTCGACCTACGAGCTCGGCGAGGACGAGCTCGAGGCGATGCGCACCGGACGGATCGTGGCCGAGGTCAGCGACCTCTCCCAGCCCGAGAACCGGTTCGAGCGCGAGTACGGCAAGCTGCTCGAGGTCTACCTCCCGATCGACGAAGGCTCCGATGACCCGCTGCTGTTCGAGGCCTACCACCGCTACGACGCCGTGAGCGCGAGCGGCTCTCAGCTCTGGCGGAGCTTCGCCCCGATCTCCCTCGGCGGCCTCGTCGTGCTCGAACTGGTCCAGATCCCGCTCGCCTTCTCGCTCGCCCGCCGCCTTCGCGACCGGATGCGGGAGCGGGAGGCACTCAGCCGGCGGGCGCTGGAGGCGTCGGAGATGGAGCGCCGCCAGATCGCCGCTGACCTCCATGACGGCGTTGTCCAGGAGCTGACCGGCGTCGCCTACGCCCTGTCCGCCGCCGCCCGCCGGGACGGCGGCCCGCCGGCGCCGGCCGAGGTCGAGGCCGCGGCGGGGAACATTCGCGACGCCGTCCGTGACCTGCGCTCGATGGTCGTCGACCTCGTCCCGGTCTCGGTGGACGAGGGCGGGCTCACCGCCGCCCTGGAGGAGCTCGGTCAACGAGTGTCGACGGATCGCCTGGCGGTCACTGTCCGTGCCGAGGAGCTCCCCGACGACGTTCCGAACGACACCGCCCGCGTGCTCTACCGGGCGGCGCAGGAGGGACTGCGCAACGCCGTCCGTCACGCCGGAGCCGCATCGGTCGCCGTCGACCTCACGTGCGACGACGGCCACGCCGTGCTCGCCGTCACCGACGACGGCAAGGGCTTCGACCCGGCCACGCTGGGCGAACGGGCCGCCGAAGGCCACGTCGGGCTCCGCGTCCTGCGTGGGCTCGTCACCGACGCCGGCGGTTCGCTCGAGCTGGCCACCGAGGTCGGGGCCGGGACGACGCTGCGCGTGCAGGTCCCCGTCGCGTGATCAAGGTGGTCATCGCCGACGACCACGCGGTGGTCCGATCCGGGCTGCAGAGCCTGCTCGACACCGCCGACGGCATCGACGTGGTCGGCGCGGCCGCCGACGGTGCCGAGGCGATCGAGCTCGTCGCCGCCGTGGAACCCGACGTCGTGCTGATGGACCTCTCGATGCCGGGCCTCGACGGCGTGGCCGCCACGGCCGCGATCTGCGAGGCGAATCCAGGTGTCGCCGTCGTCGTGCTCACGTCGTTCTCCGAGCCGTCGCGGATCCACGCGCGGCGGCGTACTACGGCGACGCCGAGAAATGGATGGTCGCGATGTTCGGCTTGAAGCCGTCCCACATGCCGGCCGCCGACGTTGACGCTGACGAACCCACCTTCGTGCTTGAACGAGAAGCCACCGATCGGCTTCCCTTCCCCGCCGCCCTTGATGTCTGCCTTCTTGATCTTCACGAGGGCGTTGCTTGCCTTCGTCGTCAGTTCGAGGGTCACCAGCAGACGGTCCGTCTCGCCTTGCTGCGCGTCGTAGGACATCGTGTGGACCCGGTCGGCCCAGTGCCCTTTGGGCATCCCTGTGTATCCCTCGTTCATGATCGACGCGTCGGGCAGGGGGTCGCCCAGGAGTCCGTCCGGAAGATCTGTGGTGACGCCCTTCTGCTGAGCCCAGTAGTAGATCTTCCTCGCATCGACGAGCCGCTTCGCTCCGTAGAGGCGGGCCGCAGGCGGAGCGTCACGAGGGGCCTTGAGCGGACCTGGGACTTTGTCGGAGTCGAAGAAGAACCGTTGGTTCTCCCACTCGTCGGCGAGCCGATCGAGCTCGGCCAGGAACGCCCCCACATTCGCAAACGTGGCGCTCGAGTCGGCGACCCGGCTGAACAACACGTCGAAGTCGTCGCGCTGCGTCAGGTTGGTGGCCGGGAGCACCGACGTGTAGAACTCGTCGAGGTCGGTGGCCGTAATCTTCTCGGGCTTGGCGATCTTCTTGCCCAGCGTCTGATTCAAGTACGTCTGCTTGAACCGCTTCGAGTCGGCTGACGTGTATCCGTCGACCCGAGTCTTCCCCTTGCCCTTGGGATAGTCGGTGATCGTCATTCGGCGGATCGTCGCGGCGTCGCCCGACCTCGAGATCAGCCGGCGAGGCGCAACGGCTGAGGGACCAGTCAACCCGACCGCCTCGTTCCTGCGGATCCGACCGCCGGACGTCGCATCCACCGCGAAGGCGGGCGTGAGCAATCGTCTCGTGGCACCATCGTCCGCTCGGCGTTCAGTGCCCGGCCCGACCGGCGCAACCGCTGCAGCCGGTCTCCGGGAGCGGCCGACCAGCTCCGACTCCGGGCCGCGTTCCGCGTGTCGTTCCCACTCCATGGCCTACTCCCTCGATGGCATGGTGTGCTCAACGGCGATCCGGTCGCACGGACCGAAGCTCGACCGAGATTGCAATCGTAACTCGTCCCGATCACCGCCGAGACGTGACATCCGCCTCGCCGCCGAGGCTCTCACGGACGGCCTTCTCGAGGTCGGTAGAGGTGACGCCGAGCTCGCCCAGGATCTGCGCGGCGAGCCCGTCCTCGACCCGGCGGAGGGCGAGCACGATGTGCTCACAACCGATGTAGTTGTGGCCCATCCGCAGCGCCTCGCGGAGGGTCAGCTCCAAGGTCTTCTTGGCCTGCGCCCCGAACGGCACGTGGCCGCGCGGGGCGTCAGTGCCGGGCGCCACCCGTGCGTCGACGGCCCGCTCGACGGCGGCGCGGTCGACGCCGAGGCGACCGAGCGCGGTCACGGCCACGTTTCCGTCGTCGCCGGCGAACAGTCCGAGCAGGAGGTGGTGGGTCTCGACGGTTGAATCGCGCCGGTCCCGCGCCGCATCCTGGGCGGCGATGACCGCCGCCTTCGCCCGCTTGGTGAAGCGCGTGAACCGCCCTCGGGTCAGGCCATGGAGGAGACGGCCGATCGGCCCGCCACTGCGCTGCTGGGCCGCTTGCCGGGTGACGCCGAGGGCCTCACCGATCTGGGTCCACGAGCAGCCCGCCGCCCGGGCCTGGGCGACGAAGTGGTCGACCAATTCGTCGCCGATCGCCGCCACCTGGTCCTTGATCGTCGCCGCGGCCGCGACCCGCTCCAGCGGGTCGCCGGCCCCCGACTCCTCGACGGCCTCGATCAGCTCGTTCAGGTTCACCGCGTCAAGACTAAGTTGACGCTGCTCGCGCGTCAACCCGGAGTTGACGCGACGTCGCGACCGAGGCGGGCACCCGGGGTGAACGCCACCGGCATCGTGTGCAGGCCGGTGATGAAGTTGGACGCCAGCGGCTGGGCGGGCCCGGCCGGGGCCAGGTCGGGCAGCCTGGTCAGGAGCTCGCGCAGCATCACCGCGATTTCGATGCGGGCCACGTGCAGCCCGAGACAGAGGTGCGGGCCTCCCCCGCCGAACGCCAGGTGCGGATTGGGATCACGGCCGACGTCGAAGCGGTCCGGATCGGCGAACACCTCCTCGTCGCGGTTGCCCGACCCGTAGAAGACCATGACCTTGTCCCCCGCCGCGATCGGCTGGTCGTGGAGCACCGTGTCGGCCGTTGCCGTGCGCCGGAAGTGGACGACGGGCGACGAATAGCGCAGCATCTCCTCGACCGCGGTCGGAAGCAGCCGGTCGAGATCGGCCGCGAGGCGCGCCCGCTCGTCAGGGTGGTCGAAGAGCAGTTGCACGCCGGCGGAGACCAGGTTGCGCGTGGTGTCGCCGCCGGCGTTGACGAGGAGCAGGAAGAACCACTGCAGCTCGCCGTCGGTGAGGCGGTCGCCGTCGACCTCGGCCTGCACCAGCAGCGAGGCGATGTCGTCGCCGGGCTCGGCCCGTTTGCGGGCGGTCGTCTCGGCGGCGTAGGTGAGCATCTCGGCGACGGCAGACGCCCTCACGTCGGGAGGAGCAACGGCGTCGTCGGTCGTATGCATGATCTCGGTGAGGTCGTACAGCCGCTCCCCGTCGGCCCGCGGGATCCCCATCAGCTCGGCGATCAGGCCCGAGGGCAGGCGGCCGGCGACGTCGTGGACCAGGTCGCAGTCGCCCCGCTCGACGACGTCGTCGACCACCTCCCGGGCCAGCTGCTGGATCCGATCGCGCAGCGACTCGGCGTTGCGCGGGGTGAACCCCCGGCTCACCAGCAGCTTGAACCGGTCGTGCTGGGGTGGATCCATCACCAGCATCATCTGCCGGCTCGCCGCCAGCTCGACCTCTCCCGCCTCGGCCATCATCACCCCGCGAGCGGCCGAGCTGTACAGCCGGGGCTGCCGGCTCACCGTGCGGATGTCGGCGTAGCGGGAGACCGCCCAGAAACCGGGACCCTCGCGCTCGGGGTGCCAGTGCACCGGATCGTTCGCCCGTAGCCAGGCGTACTGGTCCCACGGGTGCCCGCCATTGAACGCCTCCGTGGATGTCAGGTCGATGGCCGGCGCGTCGGAACGGACCCTGCTCACTGGTGCGCCATGTTCTCGCGCCCGGTTCGGTCGTGGCGACGGGCGGCGCACCAGTGAACGCTTCGCGCCGTAATGATGATTCGCTCGCTCCGCTCGCTCATCCAGTCATCTTCGCCGCCGGAACAGCTACTTGTAGAACCCGTCGCGCAGGTTGATGCCGTGTTCGGTCCACGCCTTCATCGCCGCGAGCATCTGGGTCCACCCCTCGCAGTTGCCGTACGAAGCGCGCCGCCCGGTCTCGGTGTCGTGCCACCCCTCCTCGGCGATCGAGACCAGCGTGCGCCCGTCCTCGAGCGACTCGAACTCCATCGTCACGGTCGTCTCGTACGGTCCGCCCTCACCCTGGTCGGCTGCCTCCCACCGCAGCACGATGCGCCGGTCCGGCTCGACCTCGACGACGTGGACAGGGAAGGCGCCGGGGAAGTCGGCGAAGTCCCAGACCACGGTGGCCCCGGTCTCCAACCGGCCTTTGGCGCCGTTGGTCGTGAAGTAGTGGGACAGCTGGTCGGGGTCGGCGACGGCCTCGAACACGTCGTGGACCGGACGAGCGATGCGCCCGGCCACCTTGAATGCCAGCGTCATGGGATACTCCTTTGCTCCGCTACTTATGTTATATACTTATAACATGAGTGGCAAGGCCGAGACGATCAGCGACGTACCCGGGCCTCACGACGACGAGATGTTCGACCAGGTGTTCAAGGCGCTGTCGAGCCGCACCCGACGATCCATCCTCGACCTGCTCAAGGACCATCCCCGGACCACCGGTGAGATCTGCGCCCACTTCCCCGGCCTCGACCGCTGCACGACGATGCAGCACCTCGGTGTCCTCCAGCGGGCCGGTCTGGTCATCGCCCAGCGCAAGGGTCGCGAGCGCTGGAACCACCTCGACGTGCTCCCGATCAAGCTGATCCAGGACCGCTGGATCGGCGACTTCGCCGCGTCCGCCGTCGACCTCCTCGCAACACTGCGGACGGACCTCGAGGCACCGGTGGGCTGAGCCGTCAGCCGAACTCCCACGTCGCCATGGGCATCGGTGGGAACAGCACGTCGAGCAGCAGGGCGCCGGTGTCGGTCTCGAGGATGCAGTCAGCGGTCATGCGCTCGACGTCCTGGATCGTGCGGTTGCCGAGGAGCAGGTGGAGGAACTCGTCGCGCGGGATGCTGACGTCGGCGCCGGGCTCGCCGCCGTCACCCTGCGGTCGCCACGGCTCGATCGCCGAGAGCCGCCCCTCGTCGAACCGGAGCCGCACGCCAACGCGGTACAGGTCGATGCGGAGGTCACCCGTCCAGGCGACCGCTGGTGACGACGCCAGGCGGCCCTCCAGCACCGGGGCGATCGCCTGCAGGAACGCGACGAGGTCAGGGACCCGGACGTACAGCCCGTACGCACCCGGTGGCGGCGCACCAAGCCGGGTGGCTGCACACCGCTGCGCCGCGTGACCGTCGGGCAAGGCGAACCGGATGCCACGCCCCGGCCCGGCGGGGTGATCCCGGACCCAGTGGTGGAGGTGGGTGACGACGGCGGCCACAGGCCCGAGCCAGTTCGTGCCCGGACGCAGTTCCAGAGCGCGCAGCGACGCCAGGCCTCGCACGAGCCGGCGGTCGTAGGCGACGTAGCCGAGCGCCGCCGTACCCGACTCGATCACCAGGATCTCGGACGCGACCGCGCCGTCCGGACGCCGCGCCAGTTCGAGCGTGAACCCGCCGGTGCCCCGCAACGGCCCGAGCATGGTGCCGCTGGCCGCGGCGGACTCGAGCTCGGCGAGGAACCCGACGTCGGCTGCCGTCGCCGGACGCATCGTGAGCTCCGTCGGCGTGGCCGGCGGTTCACCCAGCCACACCACCGGACGGGACGGCAGGTCGAGGGCGTACGTGTAGCCGAACTGGCGGTAGTACCACGGGATCCCAGCGATGAACTGCCAGACCTGCCGCCGGTCCCGGCACCAGTCGTGGATCACGTCGAACTGGGCGCGTACCAATCCGCGGCGGCGGTAGTCGGGAAGGGTGGCGATCAGCTCCGGCTGACCGACCTCGAGCGGCACACCGGCGTAGGACCACACCTGTGGAATGAGGAACAGCGCCGAGACGATGCGGCCGGTGGTGGTGTCCTCCACGACGGTCACGTCACGCTCGGCGCGGAACGTGGGGTGAGGCGTCTCGAAGAGATCGCGAGTCCACTCGGCCAGCAGCAACGGCGACGAGTTCTCATCGACGTGCATCGCCCCGTTGAACTCGGCGAGCTCGGCGGCGTCCTCGGGCCGGGCCGACCGCAGCGTCAGGCCGTCACCCAGGTCGCGCCGGACGGATCCCACCCGACCACTATCGCTCACCGCGGCACGGTCGACCCGAGCGCGTTTCCGCTGCTACGTCCGGTAGCCGGGATCGGACGGCCAGTGCGACGAGATCGTCGAGTACGGGTAGCTCTCGAGGTCGAATCCGGTCATCTTCTTGGCGTAGAACACAACACGCCGATCCGTAGCAATGAGAACGCCCGTTCGGGTGCTGTCGGATCCCATGATCTTCACTTCGCACGTCCCAAGAACTGCGGCGAGCACCTCCTCGCCCGGCTCCAAGTGCTCCCTGGCTCGGTCGACCAGCTTCTCTTCCTTCGCCATCTTCGCGACCGTAGCGCCGGCTTCCTAGCGGGCACCCTCCTTGGGTCGCCACGGGCGCTTGTGTCACGGCTGTGTCACGGCGGCGCGTGCTCGTCCGTGACGGTGCGTCAGCGTCAGGTGCGCTGGGTTGCAGCAAAGCTTGACGCCGCAGAGATGGGCGATCACCATCCGATCCGGAATGGGACCGTAGGCGTCTTGTACGTCACCCGGTGAACCCCAACATTGACCGGCCGCTGACGGGCCAAATTGCTGATGCAGCCGTAGTCGCCCCGGATGCGCGCTCCCTGCCAGATCCAGCACCCTTCGCGGTTGACCCGGACCCGGGCGCGGACCTTGTCGGCCAGCGTCATCGTCGCCGTGGGTCTTGCTGGCCAAGGCGATAGCGGCGGAGCCGGTCGCTCTCGGCCATCCGGCACCGGTCGCATCGGCAGCCCCAGCGGTAGCCGGTGAGGGGCGAGCTGTTCGGGAACGAGCACGATGAGCTCGAGCGGGCATCCCTGGCGATCAGGTCGAGCCTACGCGCCGAGCCGACGCACCGAAGTCCGTCAGTCTCCGCTGTCGAATGATTCTCCGTGAACCGACGTGGGCGGGCGGATGCTGCGCGGCGGCAGCATCGTTTCTGCTGGTTCCTTCGAGCCGAGTGACATCACCTCGGTGCGGACGCCCGGGCGCCCGTTGGGCCGAACGGTGAATAGATCGCCGAGAGCTCACCGAACCAGGCCGCCAGGTTCCCATTTCCAGCGTTTCGCCAGAGGTGAATGTTAAATGTGTTCAATCCGGCATCAACCTCGAACACATACGCGTGAGATGTGTTTCCATAATCGTGTCCAGGAGCAATCGATCCCCAGGCTGTTTGCGACCAAGTCCCGGTTTCGCCATGCTGAATGTAACCCGCGAACGCGCAGGTGGTTGTACACCCCGTATTGAGGATCGACGCTCCGCCGGTGACCATAACGAAGCCCGGCGCTGGCGCAACGATCGACAAGGCCTGGCCGAACGGCTGCACAGACTCCGTTATGTTCAGGAGTTGGTTTATCCGCACATGAGCGAGTCGGATGAGCGAATTCGCGTCCAACCCATCGACCGTCCCCGCGTTCATCGCGCTGCTCGCGCTCGCCGCCGACGGGACTCGCCCGAGTGAAGACTCCACGACGTCCGCGCCCGTCATCGAGTTGGCGGCGACGTCCGCGCCCGTGAGCGAGTTGGCGGCGACGTCGGTACCGGTCAGCGATCTGTTCGCCACGTCGATGCCGCGAATCGCTTGGTTGCGAATGTCGACGCTTCGGATCGTGACGGCCAGTTGGGTTGGAACAGGTGCCACTGCTCCGGCGCCCGGCGGATGAGGGTTTCGAGTCGCCGGGTGAGCGCCTGAGTGACCCGGGCGACGTCGTCGCGGAGCTTGCCCCGCCGTTCCGCCGGCACGGGCGGGCCGATCACGGCATGATGGCCGTTCACCCGGCGGGTGAAGTAGACCCCCACCGGGACGAGCGGGGCCCCGCTGCGCAGCGCCAGCAGCGCGGGGCCGCCGGGCAACGTCGTCGTCTCGCCGAAGAACTCCACTTCCACTCCCCCGCCGGCGATGTCCCGGTCGCACAACAGGCAGACGACCTCGTTGTTCGCCAACGCCCGGAGCGCGGCGCGGCCGGCATCCGGACCGAGGGGCACCACCGTCATCCCGAGCTGCGAACGCCACTTGACGAACCAGTCGAACACCTCGGGCGGATCGATGCGCTCGACGATCACCGTCAACGGGACTCCCGTGTCAGTGATCCACCGTCCGGCCCACTCCCACCCACCGAGGTGCGGCAGGGCCAGGATCACGCCCGCGCCCCGCTCGAGCCCCGCGTCGATGTGGAAGAACCCCTCCTCGGTGAACCCGGCGGCGACGGTACGCGTCGACAGCGAGGGCAGCCGCAGGCTCTCGATCCAGTAGCGGGCGTACGAGTCGAAGGCCTCCTGCACGGCGTGGCGCACCCTCGCCGTCGACCACGACGGGTTCACCCGCCGGAGGTGCCGTTCGATGATCGCCCGGCGTTCGGCGTTGGCGAAGCTGGCACCGAACCCGATCGGCGTGGCCAGACCGTCGGCGACGAAGCCCGGAAGGGCCCGGGCGACCAGGACCCCGGTGCGGAACCCGCCCACGGCGATCGCTGCCGACAGGCGATTCGCCCGACTCCGGGCGTCCTCGCCCGCCGCTGCGGTCACGGGTGGCCCACGCGCCCTAGGGGCGGCGCCGCGGCACCCGGGTCCGGCGGCGCTCGCTGCGCGCGACCCGCCGGCTCTGTCGCCGCGACCGGCGCAGCTCGATGCGGGCCGCGGTGACCGGCGCGACCTGGGCCTGCCGCCACACCTTCACAAAGCGTTGCACCGCCGTCACCGCAGTCAGCACGAGCATCACCCACAGGACCGGGATCAGCAGGCTCTCGAACAGCAATCCCAGGCACAGGAGCACGACCCGCTCGGCCCGCTCCATCAGTCCACCCTTGGCGTCGAGCCCGAGCGACTCGGCCTTCGCCCGCTGGTACGAGATCAGTGCCGACAGCGCCATGATCGAGAACGGCAGCAGGGTGAGGTGAGCCGACTCGTGCCCGGCCACGTACCAGGTGACGCCGCCGAACAGGACGGCATCGGTGACCCGGTCGACGGTCGAGTCGAAGAATGCCCCTCGCTGGCTCGCCTGGCCCGACGCCTTGGCGAGCGCCCCGTCGAGCAGGTCGGGCAGCGCAGCGAGCACGACCAGCAACAGCCCGAGCTGGAGGTAGCCGACGCCGATGGCGAACGCGGCCCCCACGCCGACGACCAGGCCGACGATGGTGAGGTGGTCGGGCGTCAGTCCGGTACGACGCAGGCTGTCGCCGATCGGCTTGACCGCCTTGTCGATCGGCTTGCGGAACCTGCCGTCGAACACCCCACCCAGGCTACTCGGACCCGGCCCGGACGAGGGTGAGGTGCGCGGCGTGCCAGGCTGGGCCGGTGTCTGGATCCACACCCGACGATCTCGCCGTGACGTTCCGATCCCTCGCCCGTCGCCTCCGCGAGGCGATCGGAGACGAGTCGGAGGCCAGTGTGTCCGGCCTCGTGGGCGAGCTGCGCGGCCACGTCGACGCCGCCGGCGCGGTGCTCGGTCTGCCCGTCGGCGCCGGTGCCGACGCCGTCGCCGCCGCGATCCTGGCCCGCCGGGCCGAGGACTGGGACCAGGCGTCCCTGGACGAGCTCCGCCGGCAGGCCATGGAGATCGGCGGGACGCTGCGCCGGATCGCGACCGCCACGGAGACGGACGTCGACCGCTGAGCGTCAGGCTCCGATCGTCGTGCGCAGCACGACCGGCCCGGTGGCCGCCGGGTCGCCGTCGCCCGGCTCGGCGGTGACCTCGACCGTCGGGTAGCGCGCCGGATCCACCGCCCCGGCAAGACGGACGTGGCTCCGCCCATCGGGATCGGGGTGGAACGTGCCCGCCGAGATGCGTGGTGCCGCCTGTCCCTCTCCGGCGGGTCCGACGAACCACACCTCGTAGAGCTCGCCGGCGGGCAGAATCGGCAAGACGTCCGTGTCGAGCTCGACCACGCGCCCGATGCCGGTCCGCACGACGGTCAACCGGGCGGCGGCGGGCTCGCCCGACGGTGCGTACAACACCCCGTCGTACTCGGTCTCACCGGAGGCTGTCGGGCCCGACCCATCACCGCCGAGCAGCCGGCCGGCGGAAAGGCCGCCGAGCACGCCCAACCCGACGGCGGCGGCGGCGAGCCAGGCCGAGTGGCGCCGGCGGGGGCGGAGAGATTCCCGGCGGGCGGCTTCGGCCCGGGCGCGAAGGGCCGCGATGCGGCCGACCGGCGGCTGCGGCGGTGCCTCGTCGAGCACCCTGACGAGGAGGTCGACGAGCTCGGCGTCGTCGTCATGCAACACCCAACAGCTCCTCCCACTCCCTCCGCAGGCGCTGCAGCGCGCGGGCCTGCGCCATGCGGACGGCGCCCGGTCGCTTGCCCAGCAGCGCCCCGACCTCCTCCGAGCTGAGCCCCCCTTGGAGCCGCAGCTCGAGCAGCTCCTGCTCCTCGGGTGCCAGGCGCTCGAACGCCAGGCGGACGGCGGCCGCCTGGTCCCGGGCGACGATCTCGTCCTCGGGTCCCCGTTCGACGGTCGGATGGTCGTCCATGAGGCGCTCGTGACGCGTCGACCGTCGGGCCGACTCGCGGATCACGTTGCGGGCGATCCCGTACAGCCACCCGTCGAAGCCCGCACCCTGCCAGGTGAAGCGGTCGATGTTGTCGAGTGCTCTCATCATCGTCTCGCTCACGGCGTCCTCGGCGGCGGCGTCGTCGGGGAGCCGCCGGCGGGCGTAGCTGAACAGCCGGCCGTAGGAACGGCGGTACAGCTCTTCCCACGCCTCCGGATCACGTTGCGCGGCCCGCCCGACCACCGCGCGCAGGACGTCGTCGTTCATCGTCAGGCGCAGATCCATGCCCACCGTTCGGTTCCCGTCTCGCCACGGATGGAAGAGCCCTCTAGCACCCCCCGCCCCACCCAGGTGGGGGGTGCCGAGGGACGGGGCGAGCCCGCCCGTCGCCCTCGTTCAACCGGTCAGCGCTGATCCAGCGGGATCGCGATGTCGACGACCGGCATCCGGAAGTGCCCGACCTTCGTCGCCGCCCCGGTGAGCGGGTTGATCGAGAAGAAGGCACCGCCGCGAGGCGTGCCGGACGAGGCGAACGCATCGTTCTGGACCGTCCAGCCGTTGTTGGCGACGGTGCTGTAGATGTCGAAGCCAACGTTGGCGCGGGCGTCGGCGAGCAGCTTGCCCGTCGGGTTGAGGGTGCCGGCGTTCGGCGGCGCCTGGATCGCCACCTGGTCGAGATTGGTGTCGATGTCGAACAGCGTGGTCGCCGTGTTCGGGCTGGCGTCGTTGTTGGTGTAGGCGACGGCGCTGATGCCGGGGGCCGGGCTGACCGGGGGCGGGCCGAGGTAGTTCAGCACGCTGTCGGTGGTCGTGGTGCCGTCGTCGACGTTGGCCCGCAGGTTCTGGCCGGTGTTCGACACGATCCGCAGCCGGTCGACGGTGGGGTTGAAGTCGACCCCGAAGCGCGTGCCGTCGAGGGCGACGTTCAGCCGCGCCCGCAGGCTCGCCCGGGCGTTGGCCGCGTTGATGACGTAGACGCCGCCCTGGTCGCCGAGACCGTAGAGCGAGCCCGTGGCCGGGCGGTAGTCGATGCCGACCAGCTGGGTGTCCGACTGCAAGCCCCTGATGGTGCCGATGACGTCGGCATCGCGGGGCTTGTCGGCCTCGAAGCAGACCAGTTGGCCGCCCTTGGTCAGGCCGACGACGTCGAGGACGCGCTCGGACGACTTGCTCACGGCGCAGTCGATCCGGTCCTGACGGCTGGCCGCCTGGGTCGATCCGGCACCGATGCCGACGAGGGACAGGGCCGCCAGGATCGGCGGGACGAGAAGCTTTCGACGCATGGGGGGTGAACCCTTTCTGTGGGGGGATGCTCGGCGACGCCGAGCGGTGGTCGGATCGTTAATGACCCGACCACCACTCGCGTCACAACCGAGGACTGGTCAGCGCTGGGCCAGCGGGATCGCGATGTCGACGATCGGGACGCGGAACGACCCGACCTTGCGGGCCGTGCCGGTCAGCGGATCGACGGTGTAGAACGCACTGCCGCTCGCCGTCGTCAATGAGGCGAAGGCGTCGTTGTCGACCGTCGTGCCGGACGAGGACAGCGTGCTGTAGATGTCGAAGCCGACGGGGCTGGTCGTGTCGACGAGCAGTTTGCCGGTGGCGTTGAGGGTGCCGGCGTTCGGTGGCGCCTGGATCGCCACCTGGTCGAGCGACGTGTCGATGTCGAACAGCGTGGTCGCCGTGTTGGTGTCGGCGTCGTTGTTGGTGTACGCCACGCCGGTCACGCCCAGGGCCGGGTTGACCGGGGGCGGACCGAGGTAGTTCAGCGGGGCGTCGGTGGTCGTGGTGCCGTCGTCGACGTTGGCCCGCAGGTTCTTCCCGGTGTCCGACACGATGCGCAGCCGGTCGACGGTCGGGTTGAAGTCGACCCCGAACTGGGTGCCTTCGAGGGCGACGTTGAGGCGTGACCGCAGCGTGGCCCGCGCCGATGACGGGTCGACGACGTAGATGCCGCCGGCGTCTCCGAGGCCGTACAGATCGCCGGTCGCCGGCCGGAAGTCGATGCCCACCAGCTTGGTGTCGGTCTGCAGGCCTCTGACCCGGCCGATCCGATCGGTGTCGCGCGGGTCGTCGTCCTCGAAGCAGACCAGCCTGCCGCCGGCCGTCAAGCCGACGACGTCGAGGTCGCGGTCGTGCCTGCGGTGCGAGCCGCACTCGGTTCGGTCCTTGAACCAGTCGGCCTGGGCCGGAACCGCGGCAAGCGCGGCGAGGGAGATGCCCGCCAGGACCGACGGGATGAGGAACTTGCGACGCATGGGGGGTGAACCCTTTCTGTGGGGCGCCCGGCCGGTGCCGAGCCTCGGTCGCTCCTAATGCACGGGAGCGCCCCGGCGTCACACGTGTCGCCCATCCGAGTGTTGGACGTCACCGGAGTGCTGGATGACCGACAGGGGTGCACCCGCCACTCGGGTGCTCGCCAACACTCGGATGAGAGCTACTCGACGGCGGCGATGTTGTCGGTCTCGGTGCCGTCGGGATCGGTGGCGAGGAAGGCGTCGACGACCTCGACGGCCACCGGCTCCGACGTCAGGCGCAGGCCCATCGCCAGCACGTTGGCGTCGTTCCACTTGCGGGCCCCGCGGGCGGTCTCGGGGTCGGTGCACAGCGCCGCCCGCACCCCGGGCACCTTGTTGGCGGCGATCGACACGCCGGTCCCCGTCCAGCACCACACGATCCCCCGTTCGGCCCGACCGTCGGCGACCGCCTCGCCGACGCCTCGACCGACCTCCGGCCACGGGTTCCCGTGTCCGAGCCGGACGAGCTCGTGGCCCGCCTCGGCCAGGTGGTGCTCGACGGCCTCGGTCACGCCGGTGACCTCGTCGGTGCCCACGGCGATGCGCATCAGTTCGTGCTCGCCTCCGGGCTCGCCGTCCACCGTTCGGGGTTGTCCTCGACGAGGTGCTCGAGGACGCGGCCGTCGACGGCGTCGACCAGCACGAGCCCGCGCCGGCGAGGCGGGTCCTCGGCGGAGTAGCACAGCACCCGCCACGTCGGCCGGCTGCGCAGGCCGCGCCACACCTGCTGGGCCGAGGCGTGACCGACCGGGAAGCCGACGACCCGTTGGGCGGCGATGAGCGCCTCGCGCTCGTCGACGTGCATCCGCCACCCCGAGGTGATCGAGAAGATCCCGACGGCGGCGAGGAGGACGGCCGCCCACAGCCAGCCGGCGTTGACGATCGGCGACGAGTCGCGCCCGACCAGCCACACGCCGACGCAGCCGGCCGCGATGACGAGGTAGATCACGCCCGGGATGCGCCGCCGCGAGTTGTCGGGAAACTGGTGCGGGCCGACGTAACCGGAGGCGTCGAGGTCCTCGGGCAGCTCGTCCCGATGGTCCTCCTCGGCGCTCACGCGGGTCAGGCTACGGGTCAGTCGCCGCCATCACGTCCGCTGCGGTCCTCGTCGGACATCGCGAGCAGCGCCCCGACGAGCACATCCCGTTCCTCGTCCGACAGCGAGGCGTCGCGATGGATCAGCGTGTACCGGCCCGGCGGCATCGAACCCTCCTCGATCGCCTCGATCGCATCGTCCGCCTCGCCTTCAGCGTCCTCCCAGTCGGAGAAGTTCAGCTCGTCGCGGCCGTTCTCGACGTCGGACCGGACGAGCCACGACATCGGCGCGACATACGAGTACAGGGGCCAGTCGGTCTCGTTGCTGTGACACCCGTAGCACGACGTGCGGGCCACGTCGGCGCTGGCCGCGTCGGGCCACGGGGCGTCGGCGACGACCGGAGGATTGTCCTTCCACCAGCCGTACGGCACGAATTGGATGGCGACGAAGACTCCGCCGAGACCGATGACGACCCGTTTGGCGACCCGGCGAACGTCAGCCATCGCCCGTCGGCCAGGCCGCCCGCAGCTTGGCGGCGGTGTCGGGGAGGGCCTCGGGCAGCGTCCGGGTGTTGGCGGTGGCGGTCATGAAGTTCGAGTCACCCGTCCAGCGGGGTACCACGTGGACGTGCAGGTGGTCGCTCACACTGCCCCCGGCCGGCCGGCCCAGGTTGACCCCGACATTCACGCCCTCGGGCTGGTAGGCCCGCCTGACCGCGCTGACGGCGTCGGTGACCGTCCGCCACAGCTCGGCCGTGTCGTCGGGGTCGAGGTCCTCGAGGTCGGCGACCTCCCGGTACGGCAGCACGAGCAGGTGGCCGACCGAGTACGGGAACGCGTTGAGCACGGCGAAGCAGCGCTCGCCGCGGTGCACGATGTGGGTCTCGTCGTCGGGCAGACCGGACTGCAGGATGCGGGTGAAGACGCTGCCCCGGCCGCTCGCCACGTCGTCCTCGGCGACGCCGCCCGCGGCACCGCCGCTGGTGACGTACGCGGCGCGCCACCCGTTCCAGAGGTGCTCGAGGGCCATCAGGCGTGCAGCGCTTCGGCCTCGGCGACGGTGATCTCGTCGGCGAGCCGGGCGACGAAGGTCTCGAGCTCGACCCCGCGCTCGACCTCTCCGCCCCGGGGATTGACACCGACGGTCCCGGCCGCCACGTCGTCGTCGCCGACGACGAGCACGTACGGCAGCTTCTCCAGCTTGGCCGCGCGGATGCGCTTGCCCAGCGGGTCGCCGGCGCCGACCACGTCGACCCGGGACCCGATGTCGCGGAGACGGGCAGCCACCTTCTCGGCGTAGCCCTCGTGCGCCGTGGCGACCGGCAGCACGCGGGCCTGGACCGGCGCCAGCCACGTCGGGAAGGCGCCGGCGTAGTGCTCGAGCACCACACCGAAGAACCGCTCCACGGACCCGAACAGGGCGCGGTGGAGCATGATCGGCCGGTGGCGGGCGTTATCGGCGCCCACGTACTCGAGCTCGAAGCGCTCGGGATGGTTGAAGTCGTACTGGATCGTCGACAACTGCCACGCCCGCCCGATCGCGTCGTGCACGTCGATGTCGATCTTGGGGCCGTAGAAGGCGGCGTCGCCCTCCTCGACGTCGTACTCCAGACCGTGGCGATCGAGCGCCGCCCGCAGAGCCGCCGTGGCGGCCTCCCAGTCGTCGTCGCTGCCGACGTACTTGTCCGGGTCCTTGGTCGAGAGGCGGAACCGGAAGTCGTCGAAGCCGAACGCCCGCAGCACGGACATGACGAAGTCGAGCAGCGAGGCGATCTCGTCCGGGGCCTGCTCCGGCGTGCAGTAGATGTGGCTGTCGTCCTGGGTGAACCCCCGGATCCGCATCAGCCCGTGCAGCGTGCCGGCCCGCTCGTAGCGGTACACCGTGCCCAGCTCGTACAGCCGCAGCGGCAGCTCGCGGTAGCTCCGCGGCCGCGACCGGAAGATCAGGCAGTGCATCGGGCAGTTCATCGGCTTCATGTAGTACGTGCCGTTGTCCATCTCCATCGGCGGGTACATGCCCTCGGCGTACCAGGCGAGGTGGCCGCTGGTCTGGAACAACTCGGCCTTGGAGAGGTGCGGCGTGAAGACGAACTCGTAGCCCCCGTCGACGTGGCGCCGGCGGCTGTAGTCCTCCATCAGCTTGCGGACGATCGCCCCCTTGGGGTGCCAGACGACGAGCCCGCCGCCGAGCTCGCTCGGGAAGCTGAACAGGTCGAGCTCGACGCCGAGCTTGCGGTGGTCGCGCTTCTCCGCCTCGACGAGCCGCTCGAGGTGGGCCTTCAGGGCCGCGTCGGACTCCCACGCCGTGCCGTAGATCCGCTGCAGCATCGGACCGCGCTCGTTGCCCCGCCAGTACGCGCCGGCGACCTTCTGCAGCTTGAAGTGGCCGAGGCGGCCGGTGGACGGGACGTGAGGACCGCGGCACAGGTCGACGAACTCGGGCGTGTTGCGGTACACGCTGATCGTGTCGCCGCCGGCCACCTCGCCGGAGTCGAGGGCGTCGGCGCCCGTCCCGGCGTCACGCACCCGCTCGATGATCTCGACCTTGTAGGGCTGGTCGGCGAAGATCTCGAGAGCCTCGTCGACGGAGACGTCCGCCCGCACGAAGGGCTGGTCGGCGCGGATGATCTCGCGCATCCGCGCGTCGATCGCGGCGAGGTCGTCGTCGCTGAACGTGCGCCCGTCGGGCAGGTCGAAGTCGTAGTAGAAGCCGTTCTCGATCGCCGGGCCGATGGAGAACTTGGCCCCGGGGAACAGTTGGGTGACGGCCTGGGCCATGACGTGCGCGGTGGAGTGGCGCAGCACGTGGCGGCCGGGTTCGGAGTCGTCGGCGATGATGGCGACCTTCCCGCCGTCACCGAGCGGTCGCCCGAGGTCGACCTCGGCGCCGTCGACGGATGCCGCGATCGCGGCCTTGGCGAGGCGGGGCCCGATCGACGCCGCGACGTCGGCGGCGGTGGTTCCCTCGGGGTACTCGCGCGCCGAGCCGTCGGGAAGCGTGATCGTGATCGGGCTGCTCATCGACGGCCTCCGACCGTCCCTTCGCCCGCTGCTTCGCAGCGGATGCACCGTGCTGGATTCGCTCGCTGCGCTCGCTCATCGACGGAGTCTACGAGCGGGCGTCCGCTCCCCGCGGTTCAGTGGCGCCGACCAGGTCGCTCCCGGTCCGGGTCGGGCGCCGGATCCGTCACGCTGGCCGGCCGGGCCACCGCGGCGTCGTCGGCCGATGGCTCCTGCCCGGCGTAGTGGTCGCGGTAGTCCTGGCCGGTGAGCTCGCGGATCTCGAACATCACCTCGTCGATCATCGACCGCCAGGCCAGATGGGGGTCGGGCCGGTCGCGGTAGCGGACCGGACTGACCGGGTGGCCGATCGTGATCGCGCACGACTTGAACAGCTTCGGCACCTTGGCGTCAGGCGGCTGGATGTCGGCGGTGCCGACGATGCCGACCGGATAGATCGGGCAGTCGACCTGCAGCGCCAGCCGGGCGGCGCCGGTGCGCCCCTTGTACAGGTAGCCGTCTCGGCTGCGGGTGCCCTCGGGGAAGATGCCGAACAGCTCGCCCCGGCCGAGGACCTCGACGGCCGCGTCGAGCGCCGACTGCGAGCGGTCGCCACCCGCCCGGTCGATCGGGATCATGCCCATGGCCGGGAAGAGGTGCTTGGTCTTCCACGAGTCCATGTACTCGGCCTTGCCGACGAAGCTGATGTTGCGCGGCACGGTGAGCATCAGGAACAGCGAGTCGAGGAACGAGATGTGGTTGGGGCACAGGATCGCCGGGCCGTTCCGTGGGAGCCGCTCGAACCCCTTCGTCTCGATCCGCCACAGCCGCCGCAGCACCGGTCCCAGGTACCGGCGCGACCGCTCTTGTGCCTTCCCCGCGCCCGGTCCCGTGGTCATGCCCGTCATCGTACGGCGGGTCAGTCGAGCACGACGCCGAGGAGGGCGGCGGCGGGGCGCACGTCACGACCCCGGTCGACGGCGTCGTCGATGGCGGCGACGGCGCGGGGCGTGTCGAGATCGTCGTCGAGCGCCGTCCTGACCTCGGTGAGGACGTCGTCGCCGCCGGTCCCGCCGCGGGCTCCCCGCCACGCGTCGAGGCGCTTGGCCGACCTCGGCATCAGGTCGTCGTCCCACTCCCACTCGGTGCGGTAGTGGTGCTCGACGATCCCCAGGCGGATCGCCATCGGGTCCCACTCCCTGCGCAGGGCGTCGACGAACACCAGGTTGCCGAGGCTCTTCGACATCTTCTTCCCGTCCTTGCCGATCAGCGCGGTGTGCATCCAGTGGCGGACGAACGGCTCGCCGGTGGCCGCTTCGGACTGCGCCCGCTCACATTCGTGGTGGGGGAAGATCAGGTCGGTGCCGCCGCCGTGGAGATCGATGGTCGTGCCCAGCTCGCGCAGGGCGAGAGCGCTGCACTCGATGTGCCATCCCGGCCGTCCGGGACCCCACAACGTGTCCCAGGACGGCTCGTCGGGCGCCGACGGCTGCCACAGCACGAAGTCGAGCGGGTCCCGCTTGGCCGGGTTGTCGACGTCGCCGCCCCGCTCCCGGGCGAGCGCCAGCATCTCGTCGCGGCTGTAGTTGCCGACGGTGCCGAACGACTCGAACTTGGAGACGTCGAAGTACACCGCCCCGCCGGCCTGGTAGGCGTAGCCGCGGTCGAGCACCATGCCGATGAACCCGCGGATGTCCGGGATCGCCGACGAGGCCCGCGGCGACGACACGACCGGCAGGGCGTTGAGCGCCGCCAGGTCCGCCTCGAACCGGCTCTCCTCCCCCGCGGCGAGGTCGAGGTAGTGCACCCCGAGCTGGCGGGCCTTGGCGAAGAGCGGGTCGTCGACGTCGGTCACGTTGCGCACGCACGTCACGGTGTGGCCGCGGTCGATGAGCCGCCGCTGCAGCACGTCGTAGGCGATGAACGTCGCCGCGTGCCCGAGGTGGGTGGCGTCGTAGGGAGTGATCCCGCACGTGTACATCAGCACGTTGGCGTGGGGGATGAACGGGACGATGTCCCGCCGCGACGTCTCGTACAGCCGCATGGGGGCAAGGGAGGCCGCCATCGCTCAGCCGGGGTCCGCGTCCGTGTGGCGTCGTTCGGAGTCGGCGGTCGCGGCAGGCGGGTCGCGCGGGTCGCGCCGGATCCCGGTCAGCTTCGGTGCCACCCGCGTCTTGTAGCGCACGTTGAGCTGCAGCAGGACCGCGGTGAAGGCCTCGATCGCCGTGGCGTTGGAGAGCTCGCCGGCGTCCAGCGGGCGGCACCCGGGGATCTTGGCGACGATCTCGCTCACCTGGATCACCGCGTCGGGGTCGTCGCCGCAGATCAGGACGTCGGAGTCGATCGGGCGGTCGAGCTGGCCGAGCTCCTTGGCCGGCAGGTGGTGGAAGGCGGCGACGACGTGGCACCCGGGAACGGCCGCCTGGACGTGGGCGGCGACGCTGCCGCGCGGGGGGACGAGCGGCTGGAACTCGTGGCCCACCTTGACCAGCGCGTTGGCCATGCTGATGACGATCTTGCCGTTGAGGGCGGCGGCGTGCTCCTTGGCCGTCGTCGCTGCCGAGTCCCACGGCGTGGCGTTGATCACCAGGTCGCACTCGGCGGCGATGGCGTTGTCGCCGTAGGACAGCCGGGTGCCGAGCTCGGGGTTCGCCTCGAGCAGGCGGTCGCGCGCCTCCATCGCCCGGTACTTCGACCGCGACCCGATGACGACGTCGTAGCCGATGCTGGCCAGCCGAGCGCCGAGGCCTCTGCCGGCCGGGCCGGTGCCGCCGAAGATCCCGATGCGCATCGGTGTGATGCTAAAGGGGAGGCAGGGTCGGGACTGTTCTCAGGCGCCGACAGCGTGGAATCCGCCGTCGACGTGGACGATCTCACCGGTGGTCGCAGGGAACCAGTCCGAGAGCAGCGCCACGCACGCCCGGGCCACCGGCTCGAAGTCCGTGATCTCCCAGCCGAGCGGCGCCCGCTCGTGCCACACGTCCTCGAAGCGGGCGAAGCCGGGGATGCTCTTGGCGGCCATCGTGCGCAACGGGCCGGCGGAGACGAGGTTGAACCGGATGCCGCGCCCGCCGAGCTCCTTGGCGAGGTAGCGGTTGAGGCTCTGCAGCGCCGACTTGGCGACCCCCATCCAGTTGTAGGCGGGGAAGGCGCGGGAGTTGTCGAAGTCGAGGCCGACGAACGAGCCTCCGTCGCTCATCAGCGGGACGAACGCATCGGCGAGCGCCTTGAGCGAGTACGTCGAGACGTGCACCGCGACCGCCACGTCGTCCCACGTGGCCGCCATGAGGTCGTCGCCGAGGCAGACCGCGGGGGCGAACCCGATCGCGTGGAGCACGCCGTCGACGCGCCCCCACCGGGAGGCGAGGGTGTCCCGGACGGCGGCGAGGTGGTCGGGCACGGTGACATCGAGCTCGAGCACCTCGACCTCGCCGTCGAGCTTGCGCGCCGTGCGCTGGGTGAGGCTGAGGCCCCGTCCCGCCCCCGTGAGCACGATCTCGGCCCCTTCGGCCTGGGCCAGGCGGGCGACGGCGTAGGCGATCGAGGCGTCGGTGAGGACGCCGGTGACCACGATCCGCTTGCCGTCGAGGAGCCCTGACATGGCGGCGACCGTAGTCGTCAGGGTGCGCATCCGAGTGTTTGCTGCCGAGCGAGTGTTTGGTGAGGGGACGTGCCCTCAGGAACCACTCGGATGGGTCCGTCGGTAGGGTCGACCGGCGTGAACCGTCTGGCGACCGAGACGTCGCCGTACCTCCATCAGCACCGAGACAACCCCGTCGACTGGTACCCGTGGGGACCGGAGGCGTTTGCCGCCGCCCGCGAGCGCGACGTCCCGATCCTCCTGTCCGTCGGCTACTCGGCGTGCCACTGGTGCCACGTCATGGCCCACGAGTCGTTCGAGGACGACGAAGTGGCGGCGGCGATGAACGGCCGGTACGTGAACGTCAAGGTCGACCGGGAGGAGCGTCCCGACGTCGACGCCGTCTACATGGACGCGATCCAGGCGATGACCGGCCGCGGCGGCTGGCCGATGACCGCCTTCCTCACGCCCGACGGCGAGCCGTTCTACGGCGGGACGTACTTCCCGAAGCCGCAGTTCCTGCAGCTCCTCGCCGCCGTGGACGATGCCTGGCGCAACCGCCGCGGCGACCTCGCCAAGAACACCGACGCCCTCCGGGAGGCGCTCTCCCGCACCGCCCGCATCCGTCCCGCCGGCCACCTGACCGGGGCGCCGCAGGTCGAGACGGCCGTGCGGTCGCTCGCCGGGGCCTTCGACGCCGAGTGGGGCGGGTTCGGCGCCGCACCCAAGTTCCCCTCGACGATGAGCCTCGATCTGCTGCTCCGCTGGTACCAGCGGACCGGGGACGAGCCAGCGAGAGAGATGGTGACCGTGTCGCTCGACGCGATGGCCTCGGGCGGGATGTACGACCACGTCGGCGGCGGGTTCGCCCGCTACTCGGTCGACCGCCAATGGCTGGTCCCCCACTTCGAGAAGATGCTCTACGACCAGGCGCTGCTCGTCAGCGTCTACGCCCACGCGGCAGCCGAGCTGGGCGAGCCCCGCTGGCGCCAGGTCGTCGCCGAGACCGTCGAGTACGTGCTGCGCGACCTGCGCCAGCCCGGCGGCGGACTCTCCTCGTCCGAGGACGCCGACTCGCCGGGTCCCGACGGGCACGGTCACGAGGGGCTGTTCCACACGTGGACGCCCGAAGAGGTGCGGGCCGTGCTGGACGGCGACGCCGACGCCGCCCTCGCCTACTACGGGATCACGCCGGCCGGCAACTTCGAGGGTCGCTCGATCCCCAACCGCTTACACGCTCGGGGCCAGTTCGACCGGCCCCCGGAGATCGAGACCGCCCGCCGGCGCCTCTTCGAGGCCCGCGCCACTCGGCCCCGACCAGGCCGGGACGACAAGGTGCTCACCGAGTGGAACGCGCTCATGGTCGCCGCGCTGGCCGAGGCCGGCTGGCTGCTCGGCCGGGACGACTGGATCGCCGCGGCCGTCGAGACCGGCGAGTTCCTGCGCCGCGAGCTGCGCCGGCCCGACGGCCGGTGGCTGCGCTCGTGGTTCGCCGGCGGCGACCCTCCCGCCCGCCACGACGCCCTCGCTGCCGACCACGCCTGCCTCGTCGACGCCTTCGTCCGGCTCGGCGAGACGACCGGCGAGGAGCGCTGGATCGCCGAGGCCCGAGCCGTCGCCGACGTGATGCTCGACCACTTCTGGGACGTCGACCACGGCGGCCTGTTCACGACGGCCGACGACGGCGAGGCCCTCGTCGCCCGCCAGAAGGACCTGTTCGACAACGCCACTCCGTCGGCGAACTCGACCGCCGCCGTGGCGCTGTACCGGCTCGCCGCGCTCACCGGTGAAGCCCGCTACGCCAACCACGCCGACCGGATCCTGCAGCTGATCGCCGCCGTCGTCGACCAGGCGCCGTCGGCGTTCTCGCACGCCCTCGCCGCCGCCGACCTGCGCCACACCGGCATCACCGAGGTGGCGATCGCCGGCGACCGCCGCGACCTCCTCGATGTCGTCGCCGAGCGCTGGCGCCCCAACGTCGTGGTGGCGTGGGGGGAGCGCTACCCGTCACCGCTCTGGGACGGGCGCGTCGACGGCAAGGCGTACGTGTGCCGGGACTACGCCTGCCAGGCCCCCCAGGACACCCCGGAGGGCCTTCGGGCCCAGCTCTCGTAGCTCAGCATCCGAGTGTCTTGTGCCGACCGAGTGCGGTACGAGGAAAGGACCCTCACCGGGCACTCCGATGCACGAAGACACTCGGATGGGGGTCAGTTCGTCGAGGGCACCCGCCAGCCACCGCGGTGGATGATGTCCTCCGGGGCTCGGCGGCGGTGGGTGGCCGACCGACCGGGGCCGGTCAGCCCGGACGGCCCGGTGTCGTCGGTCCCCGACGAGTCGGCACCGCCGCGGGCGATCTCGCCGGTCTTCTCGCTGACCACCGGCCAGCCGAGGGCGATCGCCCCCAGCACCTCCATCGCCGACGGGATCCCGAGCACCTTGCGCAGCTGCCGCTCGCCCTTGAACACCCCGAAGAACAGCGCCCCCAGCCCCACCGCCTCGGCGGCGAGAAGCATCGTCATCACCGACATCGATGCGTCGATCGTCCAGTACGGCGCCGGCCACGCGTCGACGCCGGATCCGAGGCCGGTCGCCTGCTTGTCGGCCTCGGAGTACCGGTCGGTGTAGGCGCGGGGATCGGCCAGCGGGATCGCGATCACCGGGGCGTCGAGCAGACGCTGCCACCGGAAGGCGCCCCGCCGCATCGGGGGCAGGGTGATGTCCCAGAACCGAGTCGTCTCCCGACCCTCGAGCACGACCAGGTGCCAGCCCTGGGTCTTGCCGGCGCTCGGCGCGCGCGACGCCAGATCGACCAACTGCGCCAGGAGCTCGGGCGGCACGGGCCGCTTGTCGAAGGCTCGGGTCATCCTCCGCCGGCGGACGACGTCGGCGAACTCGGCCATCGCCCCTACGTGCGAGCCCCGAGCTTGACCAGGTCCTCGGCCATCGTCCAGCCGTACACGATGAGCGATGCTCCGTCGGAGACTGGAATGTCGTCGAACAGCGCCCGCCGCGCCGGATCGATCGCCTCGGGCTTGGCCGATTCGTAGTCGATGAAGCCTTCCCGCCCGTTTACCCGCACGATGAACGACTTTTCGTCGTAGGCCCCTTCGACGTCGAACCGCTTGGCGAGCCGGCGGCCCCACGCCCGCTCCTCGCCGACGGCGCGGACCCCCGGGCTCGGCGTGACGTCGTCGAGCTCCTTGAACGCGTCGAGGGCGTCGGGCGCCACGAACCGGGAGCCGACGACGACGTCCTCGTCGGGGAACGCCATCAGCGCCCGGTGGTAGGCCTCGGCCATCAGCCCGCGCAGCACCTGGTCCCGGCGTGAGCTCCGGCGCACGCTCATCAGGCCGAGCAGCACGCACGGCGTCCCGCCGATGCGCTCGAGCGTGGAGAACGTGAAACCGTGCAGCTTGCCCTCGATCCGGGCCAGCGTGATCAGGACCCAGTCCTCCTTGGCCTTCGAAAGCTCACCGATGCCGAAGTCCCCGCCCATCGACGCCAGTTCGTCGAGGTCGGCGTCGGTCAGCGCCGCTGAGTCATTCGTTTGCACGTGGACTGCCATATCCCCTCTCCCGATCGGATGGATTGGACGTTGGAGCCGCGATGGGCCTGAGAGAGGATTCTACCGTGCAGGCGGGGGTGCTGCCGAAGGGGCGGTCACAACACCACGGCGTCGTGACCGAAGGCGACTCGTAGCTCGCCGACCACCCGATCGACGTCCACGCAGAACTCGTCGGGCAGGCGCAGTTGGCGGTCGCCCAGGTCGACGAGGACCGCCGAGTCGCCGGGATGCTCGCGCAGGATCCGCTTGAGCCGCTGGATGCACAGCTCGTCGAGGGACGTCGACGGGATGCGGAGAAGCACGGGCGGGGCCGTGACGTCGAGGCCGTTGAGCACGTCGACGGACTGGCAGATCAGCCCGATCCGCGACTCGTCCCGACGGTCGAGGCGACCCTTGACGGCGACGACGAGGTCGTCGGCGACCTTGTGTCCCTGCTCGGCGAGCGTGCGTGGGAACAGCGTCACCTCGATCGTCGCGCCGAGGTCCTCGAGGACGAGCACCGCCATCTGGTCGCCCCGCTTGGTGAACTTGCGGGCGAACCCGGTGACGACGCCGCCGACGTGCACGGTCGCCCCGTCTTCGAACTCGAGCACGTCGGCGATGCCGTGCTCGACCTTGCGGCGCAGCGCCGCCTCGACGCCGAACAACGGATGGTCGGACACGTAGAGCCCGAGCATCTCCTTCTCGAAGCGCAGCTTGTCGCGCTTGTCGAACTCGACGTCGGGGATCGATAACCGCTCGTCGAAGCGAGGTTCGCCGTCCGCGCCACCGTCACCGTCCCAGTCGCCGAACAGGCTCATCACTCCCTGGTCGCGTTCGCGCCGGCGGGTCAGCGTCGTCTCGGTGATGTGCTCGAACACCCCGAGCAGCCCCTTGCGCGGGTGTCCGAGGGTGTCGAAGGCACCGGCCTTGATCAGCGACTCGAGGGCCCGCTTGTTGAGGACCGGCTCGGGCACGCGCTCGACGAACTCGTGGAAGCTGGCGTACGGCCCGTTCTGATCCCGTTCGGCGAGCAGCAGGGAGACGAGACCTTCACCGACGTTGCGCACCGCGGACAGTCCGAAGGTGATCGCGCCCGGGCCGCCCACGGGCAAGGACACGCCCTCCGGGAGCTCGTCCGGAGAGAGCGCGGCGAAGTCGGTGAGCGAGCGGTTGACGTCGGGCGGTAGCACTCGGATGCCGAGGGCACGGCACTCGGCGATGTACACCGCGGCCTTCTCCAGGCTGCTCTTCACGCTCGTCAACAGACAGGCGAGGTACTCCACCGGGTAGTGCGCCTTGAGGTACGCGGTCTGGTAGGCGACGAGGCCGTAGCCGTAGGCGTGGCTCTTGTTGAACGCATAGTCGGCGAACGGCTCGATGATGTCGAACAGCTTCGTGCCCAGCTCCCGCCCGTAGCCGGTGCGCTCGCACCCGGCGACGAACTTCTCCCGCTCGGCGGCGATCAGCTCCCTGATCTTCTTGCCGCAGGCCTTCCGAAGGTTGTCCGCTTCGGCCAGTGAGTAGCCGGCGACCTTCTGCGCCACCCGCATCACCGACTCCTGGTAGATCATCAGGCCGTAGGTGTCGGCGAGCACGTCCTCCAGGTCGGGGTGGGGGTACGAGATCGGCTGGCGGCCGTTCTTCCGGTCGGGGTAGTCGTTGTGCATGTTCGCCGCCATCGGCCCGGGCCGGTAGAGGGCGACGAGGGCGGCGACGTCGTCGAAGGAGGTGGGACGCAGCGAGCGCATCAGCGCGCGCAGTGGCGAACCCTCGAGCTGGAACACGCCGATCCCGGCTCCGCGCTGCAGCAGCTCCAACGTCGTCTGGTCGTCGAGGGGGATCGCCTCGATGTCGAACTCGGGGGCCCGCCCGGCGCGCAGCATCTCGACCGTGTCGGTGATCACGTCGAGGTTGCGCAGCCCGAGGAAGTCCATCTTGAGCAGCCCGAGCTCCTCGACGCCGTGCATCTCGAACTGCGTCACGACGGGTGCGTCGGCCGGGTCCTGGCCGCTCTCGGGCTTGCGCTGCAGCGGCAGATAGGTCGTCAACGGCTCCTTGGTGATGACGACCGCGGCGGCGTGGATCCCGTCCGACCGCTTCAGTCCCTCGAGGCCCTTGGCGACGTCGACCACCTTCTTCACGTCGGGGTCGGTGTCGTACATCGCCCGCAGCTCGGCGGCGGCCTGGTAGCCGTCCATGTGCTTGGGGTGCTGCTCGAAGCAGTATCTGAGCGGGGTGTCGCGTCCCATCACGAGCGGCGGCATCGCCTTGGCGATGCGATCCCCGGTTGCGTACGGGTACCCGAGCACACGGGCCGCGTCGCGCACCGCGTTGCGCGCCTTGATCGTGCCGAACGTGATGATCTGCGCGACGTGGTCGCGTCCGTAGCGCTCGGCGGCGTAGCGGATCATCTCGTCCCGGTAGCGGGAGTCGAAGTCCATGTCGATGTCCGGCATCGACAGCCGGCTCGGGTTCAGGAAGCGCTCGAACAGCAGGTCGTACCGGATCGGGTCGAGATCGGTGATCCGGAGGCAGTACGCCACCGCGCACCCCGCCGCCGACCCCCGCCCCGGCCCGACCCGGATGCCGCGCCCGTGGGCGTACGCGATGAGGTCCCACACGATGAGGAAGTACGAGCTGAACCCCATCGCGGCGATCGTGTCGAGCTCGTACTGGATGCGCTGGCGCACCGGCTCGCCGAGCTCGTCACCCCACCGCGCCCGGGCGCCCTCCCACGTGACGTGGGCGAGGTAGGCCGCATCGTCGGCGAAGCCGTCCGGGAGCGGAAACGTCGGGAGCTGTCGGTCGCCGAAGGTGATCTCGACGTTCGCCCGCTCGGCCACCCACAGCGTGTTGTCGCACGCCTCGGGCAGGTCGCGGAACAGGTACCGCATCTCGTCGGCGGTCTTGAGGTAGTGCTCCTGCCCCTCGAACTTGAAGCGCTTGGGGTCCGACAGCACGGCGCCGGTCTGGACGCACAGCAGGGCGTCGTGCGACTCGTGGTCCTCGCGGTGGGTGTAGTGCGAGTCGTTGGTGGCGAGCAGCGGGGCCTGGAGTTGGCGGGCGATCTCGACCAGCTGGGGGTTGGTCTCCCGCTGGGCCGGCAGCCCGTGGTCCTGCAGCTCGACGAACAGGTGGTCGCGCCCGAAGATGTCCTGCAGGCGCGCCGCCTTCTCGAGGGCGTCGGTGCGGTCGCCGCGGAGGAGCGCCTGGAGCACGTGGCCGCCCAGACAACCGGTAGTGGCGATGATCCCGTCGTGGTGCTGGGCGAGCAACTCCCAGTCGAGCCGCGGCTTGTAGTAGTAGCCCTCCATGAACGCCTTGCTGGCGAGCTGGATCAGGTTGCGGTAGCCGTCGTCGTTCTCGGCCAGCAGGGTCAGGTGGTAGTAGAGCTTCTGCCCGCCCTCGGTGTCGCCCCCGGAGTCGTCGATGCGGCCCCGCCGCGCCGGCCGCTCGCTGCGGTGCTCGTGGGCCATGTAGGCCTCGGTGCCGATGATCGGCTTGATCCCCTGGCGCCGGCACTCCTTGTAGAACTCCAGGGTCCCGTACATGTTGCCGTGATCGGTGATGCCGAGGGCCGGCTGACCGTCCGCCGCCGCCCGGGCTACCAGCTCCTCCAGCCGGGATGCTCCGTCGAGCATCGAGAACTCGGTGTGGACGTGCAAATGGCTGAATGACGCGGCTGTGATTTGCAGATCGTCGGGGAGGGGGCCCGGTGACGCTGCCGTCGGCTCGTCGACAACGTGGTCGGGTGGCGGAGGTGCCGCGCCCCGCGACGAGCGTTCGGTGAGACGGCCGATGGCGTGCTGTCGAGCGGTCGCCATCGCCTCGTCCATGAGGGCGCGGCTCCGCGGCGGATCGAGCCGGGCGACCGCCGCCGCCCAGTCGAACTTCACCTCGGCCGTCCACAGCCGGGAGTTGCTGCGCTCGGCGAGCGCGAGCGCCGTGGAGAAGTGCTCCTCTGCTTCCTGCGGCCTCCCGAGGAGGGCGGCGAGTCCGCCGAGCAGGCGGTCGGCCGGCCCGAAGCAGATCGTCATGCCGGCCATCAGGTTGCGCCCGCCGAAGGGACGCAGCTCGTTGTACAGCACCTCGGCGCGCGCCCGGTCACCGAGGGCGATGCTGGTCTCGGCGAGGAACATCAGCGACGCCGGCCGCATTGCGTCACGGGCGACCGTTGCGAAGCCGGCGGGGGCGAGATCCTCGAACACCGTCCGGGCCTCGTCCAGCATGCCGAGCTCGGCATAGAGCGCGGCGAGGCCGGGACGCCACATCGACGGCGCGTCGGGGACGCGACTGAGCACGCGCAGCGCCGGAGCGACCTCGCCCAGCCGCCCTTGGGCGCGGCGGATCGCGTACATCTGTAACCCGTAGACGCCGGCGTCGTACGGGGCGCCGTCGGCGGTGGCTCGAGCCTGGGCCTGCTCGGCGGCCGCCTCGGCGACGTCGAACTCACACGCGGCGAGGGCGAGAACGGCCTCGTACGCGTCAGTGATGAACTGGAACGGGGCGAAGCGCCCAGCCGTGCTCGTCACCCGCTGCCGCTGCAGCGCCTCCGCCGCCTCGGCGAGGCGTCCGAGGGCCACGTACGCGCGCAACTGCGTTGCCGCCGCGTACGACGCGCTCCACGGATCGCCGACCCGCATCGCCCACTCGGCGAGCTCCGAGCCGGCGGACAACTGGCGCAGTGGGTCCTCCGTCGACACGGCGACCGCCTGCAGCGCGACCATCAGGCTCGCCGGATCATCGACGCAGCGGGCGAGCGAAACGCTCGACTCGGCCATCTCCAGCCCCTCGACCGAGTGGCCGGCGAACACCAGGGCCCGGCCGAGTGACGCCGTCACCCGGGCGCGCAGCGCCGGCACGTCGTCGCCGACCAGCTCGAGCGCTTGCCGGAGCATCTCGACCGTCGGACCACCGGGGAGCCCGGGGAAGTGCATCGCGATCTCGAATCCCACCGCCGCTTCGGCCGCCAGCGGACCAGCGTCGAGGTCGGTGGCGAGCCGGAACGCCTCGAAGCAGGCTTCGCGGCTGGCCGCGAACGACGCCCGGCGCAGCTCGGCGGCGGCGAGGTCGACGAGCACCTGGGCCCGCTCGACCGACGGCCCGGTGAGGCCGAGCACGACCTCGAGCTGGGCGACCGCCTCGTCGTAGGCGGCGGCCTTCACCGCCTGGGCGGCCGCCCGCCGCCCGTAGTACACGGCCCGGTCCTGCTTGCCGGCGGGTGCGGCAGCGGCGAAGTGGCGGGCGAGCTCGGCAAGGACGGGCCGGCGGTCGGTCTCGTAGACCCGCTCGAACGCCTCGGCGAGGTCGAGGTGGAGGCGCACCCGCCGGCGGGGGGCGATCGCCGCCTCGACGGTGTCCCGCACGATCGAGTGCTCGAAGCGATGGACGAGGTTCTGCCCGGCGACGCCGGCGAGAAGGCCGGCGGCCACGAGCTCGGCGATCGCGTCGTCGAACTCGTCGGGAGTGAGCTCGGCGGCCGCTTCGAGTGCCTGCAGGTCGATCCGCTGGCCGCAGAGCGACGCCAGATCGATGACCCGCCGAGCCGGCGGCGACAGCCGGGCGAGACGGACCCCGACGACGTCGCGGAGGCTGTCGGGGATCGCGCCCTCCCCACCGAGTTGGCGCCAGAGCTCGCAGAGGTAGAACGCGTTGCCGCCGCTGCGATCGGTCAGCTCGGCCGCGATCCGCCGCAGGTCCTCGTCGAGTTCGGTCCCGAGTGCTTCGGCGACGAGCCGCTCGACGGCGACGGTGTCGAGTCCGGCGAGCGACAGGCGAACGGCGCCGGCGATCCGCCGCAGGTCGGCGAGGCAGGTTGACAGCGACTCGGTGAGCTCGTCACCCGTGTCGCGGAACGTCCCGACGAGGAGGAGGCCGCGCGGGAGCCCGGCCCGGGCCAGATGGCGCAGCAGGGCGAGCGTCTGGGGCCCCGCCCAGTGCAGGTCGTCGAGGACCACGAGCCCGGGCCCGTTGCCGGTCGCTTCGGCGAGCAGCGTGGCGAAGGCGCCGAACGTGCGGAAGCGGGCGGCGTCCGGATCGACCGTCGCGGCGGGCGGGCGGGCGTCGAGCCACGGTGCCCTCGTGAGCAGCTGGCCCAGCGGAGCGAGCCGGGCGGCGACCGCCTCGTCGGGCGGCGGCATCACCGCCAGCAGCTGGTCGGCCGCTTGGACCCACGGCTGGTACGGCACGACGAGGTCGTCGTCGCAGCCGCCGAACAGCACCCAGGCTCCATGGTCGTGGGCGTCCCGGGCCAGCTCGGCGGCGAGGCGGGTCTTGCCGGCGCCCGCCTCGCCCCCGATCAACACGACGTGCCCCGGCCCGCTCTGGCTGTCCTGCCACGCCCGCTGCAGCACGGCGACGGCGTCGTCGCGCCCGACGAACGGGAGGCCAGACGTCGCGCCGAGGGCAGCGGGGAGCGGCGGTCGGGTCCAGCCGTGCCCCTCGGGGGTCGCCGGAGGGCGGTCCCAGTCCACGGAGTAGGCCTCCACCGGTTCGGGGAGGCCCTTCAGCTGGAGCGGTCCGACCGCCTGGTACCGGTTCCCGGCGCGGCCCCCGGCGAGGAGACGGACACCTTCGGTGATCAGGATCTGACCACCTTGGGCGGCGGCCTCGAGGCGCGCCGCGGCGACGACCGGGAGCCCGAAGTAGTCGTCCCCGTCCCTGGTCACGTCGCCGACGGCGACGCCCACGCGGACCGCCAGCCCCGATCCCTGCTCGGCGACGTCGGTCTGGATCGCGATCGCCGTGTTCACTGCGGTGGACGCCGCGGCGAAGGACGCCATCACGCCGTCACCCAGGTACTTCACCAGTCGACCACCGTGACGGGCGATCACGGTGCCGAGCCGCCGGCGATGCTCGATGAAGAGCCGGTCGGCCGCGGCCTCGCCGATGCGGGACCGCAGCTCCGTCGACCCGACCACGTCGGTGAAGACGATCGTCGTCGTCGTCGTGTCGTTGTCCACGACCCTGCTCGCCTCGCTTCGCCTCTCCCGCCTGGTCAGATCTGACTATACGACGCTGCCGCCGCGCTGAGCAGGTTGATTGGGCCAAACGGTCAGACCCGGTCATGACAACCAGGACCCGCCGGCGTACCTTGGCGCCGACGGCGACGGGAGAAGGGAAAACCAGCGATGCCGATGTACGTCATCGAGCGCACCTTCGCCGAGCAGCTCGAGCCGGAGCTGCTCGACAAGGACGGCATCAAGCTCGTCAATGACGACGTCGGTATTCGCTGGCTGTACTCGTTCCTGTCCGCCGACAAGAAGAAGACGTACTGCCTCTACGAGGCGCCGAACCCGGAAGCCATACGCGAGGCGGCGGCCCGCCTCGGGCTCCCGGCCGACGTCCTCGTCGAGGTGCACGAGATCCTTCAACCCGACTGATCCGCCGCCGTCAACCGAGCCGATCAGGAGGACCATCATGACCACGACCACTGAGCCGAGCGCGCCCTCGTCCGTCGACGGGCTGCTCACCGACGAGATGCTCGCCCGCTTCGACGAGCGGGCACCCCGCTACGACCGCGAGAACCGCTTCTTCGACGAGGACTTCGAGGAGTTGCGCCAGTCCGGCTTCCTGCTCCTCGCCGTCCCGCCCGAGTTCGGCGGCCACGGCCTCGGCCTCGACGAGTACTCCAAGCTGATGCGCCGTCTCGCCTACGTCGCCCCGGCCACGGCGCTCGCCGTCAACATGCACGTCTACTGGACCGGGGTCGCCGCCGACCTGCTGCGCAACGGCGACGAGTCGTGCCGGTTCATCCTCGAGAAGGCCGCCGAGGGCGAGGTGTTCGCCGCCCTCCACGGCGAGGCCGGCAACGACGTGCCGGTGCTGCTCTCCAGTTCCCAGGCCGAGCGCGTCGACGGCGGCTGGGCGATCAGCGGGCACAAGATCTTCGGCAGCCTGACGCCGGTGTGGACGTACGGCGGTGTCCATGCGATGGACACGTCGGACCCGACCGCACCGCGCATCGTCCACGGGTTCCTGCGGCGCGACACGCCCGGCATCCAGGTCGTCGAGACCTGGGACACCCTCGGCATGCGGGCCACCCAGAGCCAGGACACGATCCTCGACCGCGCCGTCGTGCCGGACGAGCTGGTGGCCCTGGTCTGCCCGGCCGGGTTCGCCGGCGCCGGGCTGTTCCACGTCTCGATCTTCGCCTGGGCACTCCTCGGGTTCGCGTCGGTGTACCTCGGCGCGGCGCGGCGGGCGCTCGACCTCACCGTCGCCAAGATGCCGACCCGCACTTCGGTCGCGTTGACCAGGTCGATGGCGCACCACCCCGAGGTGCAGCACCACGTCGCGGCGATGCGGATGGCCTACGACGCCGGCGAGGCGCTGCTCGAGCGCACGGCGAGCGACTGGGCCACCGGCGTCGCCCACGAGGACTGGCCGGTGCGCATCATCGGCGCTCGCCAGGTCGTGATCAACGGCGCCTTCGACATCGTCGACCGGGCGATGGACCTGTCCGGCGGCGCGGCGGTGTTCAAGACCAACCGGCTCGAGCAGATCTTCCGCGACGTCCGGATGGGCCGCTTCCACCCCGGCAACACGATGCTCGCCCACGAGCTCATCGGCAAGCTCTGCCTCGGCATCAACCCCGACGACCCGCAACGCTGGGGCTGATCCCTACTCCCTCCCCCCCACCCACCCGGCTCCTTCCCCCCGCCCCACCCGGGCTCACGCCCGACCGGCGGCCTCGGCGAAGGTCGCCAGGTCGGGCGGGAGCGGGCTGAAGAACGTCAACCGCTCCCCCGTCACGGGGTGGTCGAACGTCAGCTCGGCGGCATGCAGGAACGGGCGGTCGAGCCCGAAGGTCGGGCGCCCGGGACCGTACGTGGTGTCCCCCACCAGCGGGTGGCCGATGGTCGTCAGGTGCACCCGGATCTGGTGCGTCCGGCCGGACTGCAGCTGGCAGTACAGGCGGGCCAGCTCCGCCGGGGCCACGTAGCGCTCGATCACCTCGTACTCGGTGCGCGCCGGTCGGCCGTCGACGACGACCGCCATGCGCACCGGGTCGGCGGGATCGCGCCCGATGGGCGCGTCGACGATGCCGTGGTGCACGCTCGGATGGCCCCAGACAACGGCGTCGTAGCGCCGCCCGGCCGTGCGGGCGGCGAACTGCTCCGTCAGCGCCGCCGCCGCCTCGGCGGTGCGGGCGACGACGAGCAGGCCGGAGCTGCCGGCGTCGAGGCGGTGGACGATGCCCGGACGGTCCGGGTCGCCGACGGTGGCCACGTCCGGGAAGCGATGGAGCAGGCCATTGACCAGCGTGCCGGCGGGGTTGCCGGAGCCGGGGTGGACGACCAGGCCGGCCGGCTTGTCCACCACGACGAACGTGTCGTCGACGTGGACCACGCCGAAGTCGACCGCGCCGTCGGCGGCCGGCGGCTCCCGGCGCGGCAGGGCGTCGGGGTCGATCACCACCTCGGCGCCCTCGGTGAGCCGGACCTTCCCCGACGGCGCGGCCTCGCCGTCGACCCGGACGCCGCCGGCGTCGATCACGGCGACGGCGACGGACCGGCTGACGTCGGCGATGAGCGCGACCACCCGATCGAGCCGCTCACCGGCGAGCGCGGCCGGTATGCGCTCGACGATCACGGGCTCTCGACGCGGTCGCCTGCGGCCGCCGACTCCTCCCCCGCCGGCTCCCGTTCGGGCCGGCTGTCGAGGACGCTGGTGAGCAGCAGCAGGGCACCGCCGACGGTGACACCGATGTCGGCGACGTTGAAGATCGGCCACCACTGGAAGTCGATGAAGTCGACCACCGCGCCGCGGAACCATCCCGGGGCGCGGAACAGGCGGTCGAGGAGGTTGCCGATCGCCCCGCCGACGATCAGGCCGACCGCCAGCGGGTACAGGCGGCTGGTCGAGCGACCGATGGACACGAGCAGGCCGACGATGACGACGAGGGCAACCACCCCGATGATCGGGCCGAGGCCGGTGCCCTGCGAGAACGCCATCCCCTTGTTGAAGGCGAGGTTGAAGCGGAGCGTCCACACGACGTCGATCGGCCCGTCGGCGAGCGCGTTCAGCGCCCACTCCTTGGTCAGCTGATCGAGCAGCACCACGGCCGCGGCGATCGCCAGCGGCCCGCCCAACGAGCGGGCCGTGAGCTTCATCTCATCCGCTCACTGCGCAAGATCATCGGCGGCCGATCCCGCCGACCTTCTCCTCGACCAGCACCGTCGCCCACGGGATCGCCTCGAGGCGCTCGCGCGGGATCGGACGCCCGGACACGAGCGAGTAGCCGTACGTCCCGGCGCTCATGCGGACGAGGGCAGCGTCGATGTCGGCGATCGTCTGGCGCGCCTGGGCGGACAGGGCGAGGTCGCGCTCCCGCTCGACGACCATCGTGTCGCCCTCACCGCTCTCGTCGTCGAACTGGACGTCGCCCATCTCGCCGTCCTCGATCAGCGAGTTGGCCTCGTCCTCCAGCCGGCTGGCCTGACCGAGGAGCGTGTCCCGCTCCTTGAGCAACTGCTCGTGCTGGGTCTTGAGGAACTTGACATCGAAGTCCTTGGTGTAGGCGATGCCGTCCTTGGTGGTGCCGCGCGGGGCGGGGATGCCGAGGTGCTCGGGGGCGGGCTCGGGAGCCGCGGTGGACTTGGCCGCCGTCGTCTTCTTCGTCGCGGCCGGGGCGGCGGTCTTCTTGGCCGCCGCCTTCGGTGCCGCCTTCTTCGCCGGCGCCTTCGCCGCCGCGGACGTCTTGGTCACGGCCTTCTTCACCGGCGCCTTGGCGGCGGTCTTCTTCGTCGTCGCCGGCTTCTTCGTCGTGGCCATCGCCGTTCTCGACCTCCCAGGCTGTGATCGACCGGGGGACTCTATCGTCGGCGTCGCGACGCGCTACTTCCTGGGAACGGATCAGGGTGCGTCGATCGACACATCGACGCGGACGCCGGCGACCCGCCCGCGGACCCGGGCCTTGGCGTGGCGGTCCCAGTCGTTCCACGTGAGGTTCAGCCGCCCCGACGTCGCTCCGGAGAGGCGGATCGTCGCCGACGCCGCGCCGGTCGTGCGGTTCCAGCGGACGCGACCGCTGACCCGGAGGTCCTCGACCCACGCCAGATCGCGCATCACGAAGCGGGGGCGATCGAGGCCGGTCGTCGTGAACGTGCCGCCCCGGAGCCCGACGCCCTCCTCGCCGAACATCGACCACCAGCGGGCCATCATGTCGCCGACGGTCTGCACCGCGGCGGTCACGGCCCTGCCCCGCGGCCCCCGTCCAGAGCCTCGCGCCGGCGTGACGTCGGCGAGCTGCCGCGGGAACTGCTCGACGGTCCGCACCTCGTTGTAGCGCCGGGCGCACGACGTGTCGCCGGCGTCGCCGCCGGTGGACACGAAGCGGACGACGATGTCCGACGCGCAGCGGGAGTAGTCGCCGAGGGCGGCGACGTGGACCATGTTGGCCACCTCGACGAACGTGCTGCGGGGGAAGTTGCCGGCGACGATGCGCGACCCCTCGGCCGAGGTGATGCTGTCCAGGTCGCCGACGAGCACCAGGACCGGCACGTCGGGATACAGTGGGCTCGGCGGGCACCGCCGGCACCCAGTTGCGAGGGCCGCCGCCACCCGATGCAGCTGCGGTACTCCGTCCACGGCGAGGCGAGCCACTCGTTGATCGTGAACGGGGCGAAGGCGTCCGGGTCGGTGCGGCGGAGCCGCCGCACGGCGGCGTCGTACTGCGCCGGGCGAGAGGGCCGCGGCGACTCGATGTCCCACAGCTGCGGGTAGTCGTTGCAGATCGACGCCACGTACAACCCCTCGGAGAACGCCTTCACCGGCCCGGCGCCGCCCGGCACGTTCTGCTCGGATGCGATGCGCAGCAAGGGCATCGGGTCGCCGTGGCGGAGGTACGCCCGCACAGCGGCGTCGAGCTCGCGGTAGATCGGCGTGGTGTACGTCGCCACTGCGGCGAGGTACGAGAGCATCGGGGCGTCGACGGTGACCGTCTGCGTCTGGCCGTCAGCGGTCGGCGCCCGACCCGTCAGGGGTTCGGCGGCGAGGGCGTCCGCCAGGCGCCGCATCCGGCGGATCGGCGAGCCGCCGAGGGCGCGGCATCCAGGGTCCCGGTTGCACACCAGCCGGAACGCCCGGACGATCGCCCGGTTGAGGTCCGGGTACCACGGGTTCTGGTCGTCCACCGGGTACGTCGCGTCGAGCACGACGGTGCGGATCCGATCGGGGTGCCGCACGGCGAACGCCTGGGCGAAGAAGCTGCCGTAGGAGTCGCCGTAGAGGTCGATCGTCGGGATGCCGAGGTGGTCGAGGACGGCGACCATGTCCTCGACGGCGAAGGCCGTGCCCCAGACGTCGGAGTTGCGACCGAGCTGGTCACTGCACCGGCGCACGTTGCGCACGTAGTTGCCGCGGTACGACTGCAGCTCGGGGCAGCGGATCGCGGCCGAGCCGCCGGTGCCCCGGTTGTCGACGAGGAGCAGTTGGTGGGTGTCGAGGAGCGGGGCGAAGAGGTCGAGGTAGTAGTCGCGGCTACCCCTGGTCGAGTAGCCGGGTCCGCCCTCGACGGCGACGATCGTGCCGGCGGGAGTGGTGCGGCCGGGCGGTGGCCCGGTGCAGCTCGAACCGGATGTCGATCGTGCCAGCCCCCGGTCGGGCGGGATCGAGGAGCACGGTGACCTTGCCGCACTGGGCCCGGCGCACCGCGTTGCACCGGTGCAGCGGGGGTGCCTGAGCAGATGCCGGCGGCGGCGCCGGTGCCATCACCACCGTCCCGACCAGCACGGCCGCCAAGAGTGCTCTCACGGCGGGCGACCGTAGTTTGTGTCACCGACGTCGCCGGTTGCCGACGGGAACGGTGACCCAAATCCGCTGGGTCAGGCGCGGTCGACGGTGATCTCCGGGTTGTCGTCGCCGGAGGCGTCGGTGACGACATCGACGGCGAGGGTCTCGCCGGCCACCAGCTCGCGGTGGGTCTCGATGGCGTCGATCCACACCGGCGCCGCCCGCACGGTGAGCCGGATCCGGTCCGTGACGGCGAGGTCGGCGTCGCGCCGGGCCTGCTGGACGAGGCGGATGACGTCCCGCGCCCGCCCCTCCTGCTCGAGCTCGGGCGTGAGCTCGACGTCGAGCACGATCACCCCGGTCCCGCCCGAGAGCGTGGTGCCGGGCCGATCGCCCTCGGCGACCAGCGTGAGCGTGTACTCGCCGGGCTCGAGCCAGTGACCGCCGGCGAGCACCCGGTCGCCCTCCAGCTGCCAGTCCCCCGCCCGGACGGCCTTGATCACGTCCTGGGTATGGGCGCCGAGCCGGGGGCCGATCGCGGCCGGGAGCACCTGCAGCACCTGACCCGCCACCGCCGTCACGTCGTCGGTGAACTCGACGTCGCGGACGTTGACCTCGTCGGCGACGAGCTCGGCGAAGGGCCGCAGCGCGTCGGCATGCGGGGTGGCGACGGTCATCGACGTGAGCGGCTGGCGGACCCGCCGGCCGTGGGCCTTGCGCACGGACAGCGCCGCCGAGCACACGTCCCGCACCTGGTCCATCGCCGCGACCAGGTCGGCGTCGGCCGGCAGGTCGTCCCGGTCCGGCCAATCGGTGAGGTGCACGCTGGCCGGGCCCTCACGCCCGGCGTTGAGTCCGGCGAAGATCTCGTCGGCGACGTAGGGCAGGAGCGGCGCGGCGACCCGCACGACGGTCTCGAGCACGGTGTGGAGGGTGTCGATGGCGGCGTGGTCGCCGTCCCAGAAGCGCTGCCGGCTGCGGCGGATGTACCAGTTCGTCAGCACCTCGACGAAGGACCGGATCCGGACGCACGCGGCGTAGAGGTCGTAGGCGTCCATCGCCGCCGTCATCTCCTCGACGAGCTCCCTCGTCTTGGCGAGGACGTAGCGGTCGAGCACGTGGTCCGACGACTCGGTCGGGGCCCGCGCCTCGCCCTGGTAGTCCTCGACGTTGGCGTACAGGGACAGGAAGTACCAGGCGTTCCACAGCGGCAGCAGGATCTGGCGGGCGGTGTCGCGCAGGCCCGCCGCCGTGACGGAGAAGTCGTTGCCCCGCAGGATCGGTGACGACAACAGGTACCAGCGCATCGCGTCGGCGCCGTGGGTGTCGAACACCTCCATCGGGTCCGGGTAGTTGCGCAGGCTCTTCGACATCTTCTGGCCGTCCTCGCCGAGGATGATCCCGTGGCTCACGCAGGTGCGGAACGCCGGCCGGTCGAAGAGCGCGGTGGCGAGGACGTGCAGGGTGTAGAACCAGCCGCGGGTCTGGCCGGTGTACTCGACGATGAAGTCGCCGGGGAAGTGGCTCTCGAACCAGTCGACGTTCTGGAACGGGTAGTGGACCTGGGCGTACGGCATCGACCCGGATTCGAACCAGCAGTCGAGGACCTCGGTGACTCGGCGCATCGTCGAGCGGCCGGTGGGGTCGTCGGGATTGGGTCGAACGAGCTCGTCGATCATCGGCCGGTGGAGGTCGGTGACGTTCACGCCGAAGTCGGCCTCCAGCTCGGCGAGCGAGCCGTACACGTCCGTCCGCGGGTACGCCGGGTCGTCACTGCGCCAGACCGGGATCGGGGAGCCCCAGAAGCGGTTGCGGCTGATCGACCAGTCGCGGGCGTTCTCCAGCCACTTGCCGAAGCTGCCGTGCTTCAGGTGGTCGGGGACCCAGGTGATCTCCTCGTTGAGCTCGACCATCCGCTCGCGGAACTTGGTGACCTCGACGAACCACGACGAGATCGCCCGGTAGACGAGCGGCTGCTCGCACCGCCAGCAGTGCGGGTAGGGGTGTTCGTAGATCTCGTCGCGCACCACGGCGCCGGCCGCGGTGAGGTGCTCGGTGACCGGGGCGTTGGCCTCGAAGACGTGTAGCCCGGCCCACGGCGGGACCTCGCCGGTGTAGCGGCCGTGTTCGTCCATCGGGACCACCGTCGGGATGCCGACCGCGTTGCAGGCCTGCTGGTCCTCCTCGCCGAAACCGGGGGCGAGGTGGACGATGCCGGTGCCGTCGTCGGTGGAGACGAAGTCGCCGCCGAGCACGACGAACGCGTTCGGCGTGTCGGCGAAGAAGTCGAACAGCGGGCGGTACCGCCGGCCGACGAGCTCGCTGCCGCGAAGGGTGTCGATGTGCGCGGCGTCCGGGAACTCCTCGGCGTAGGCAGCGAGGCGGTCGGCGGCCAGCACGTAGCGGGCGCCGTCGCGCTCCACGACGGCGTACTCGACGTCGGGCGCGACCGCCAGGGCGAGGTTGGCCGGCAGGGTCCAGGGCGTCGTCGTCCAGGCCAGTAGGCGCTCGCCGCTCTCGAGCTCGAAGGCGACCGTCAGCGCCGGGTCGCGACGGTCTCGGTAGACGTCGTCCATCCGCGTCTCGGTGTTGCTGAGCGGGGTCTCGCAGCGCCAGCAGTAGGCGAGGACCCGGAAGCCCTCGTAGATCAAGCCGCGGTCCCACAGCGACTTGAACGCCCACATGACGCTCTCCATGTAGTCGAGGTCGAGGGTCTTGTAGTCGTGCTCGAAGTCGACCCAGCGGGCCTGGCGCTCGACGTAGCGCTGCCACTCCGCGGTGTAGCGCAGGACGCTCGTCCGGCAAGCGTCGTTGAACGCGGCGATGCCGAAGGCGGTGATCTCGGGATGGCCGGAGATCCCGAGCTCGCGCTCGGCCTCGACCTCGGCCGGCAGGCCGTGGCAGTCCCACCCGAAGCGGCGGAAGACCACCTGCCCGCGCATCGTCTTGTAGCGCGGGACGGCGTCCTTGACGAAGCCGGTCAGCAGGTGCCCGTAGTGCGGCAGCCCATTGGCGAACGGGGGCCCGTCGTAGAAGACGAACTCGTCGGCACCCTCGGCCTCGCGGCGGGCGATCGACTCGAAGAACGTCGACCCCTCCCGCCACCGCTCGGCGACGCGCTCCTCCAGACGGGGGAAGCTCGGCTGCGGTTCGACCTTTGGATAGGGCATCGGCTGGCCGATGCTACCGCCGGCGAATCGCCGTCACCGTGCCCGTTGCCGCAGGTCAGCTCGGCTCGCCCGGCCCCGACCGGGGGATCTGCATCGTCGGTGGCCCGCCGTCGTCCTCGCGCTCGACCGCGCCGGACGGCGTCGCGTCGTGGCCCGAACCGCCGCCGTCGGCCTCGACGACCCGCGTGATCTCGGCCAGCTCGTCGTCACTGCCCGCCGGAGCGGCGGCGTCGTCTTCGGCCGCCGCCGACAGCAGCGGCCGGCGCATGTCGCCCAGCCCGTTGGGCACCCGCTGGACAAGATCGCTCAGCTCGCTCACCGCCTCGACGATCCGCTCCCGCTGGGCGACCAGGTACTGCTCGAGGTGGTCGACGTCGGACTCGAGGAAGTCGCGCCGGGCGAGCAGTGCCTGCACCTCGCCCTCGACCTGGACCCGCGCCTCCTCGCCGGCGCGGCGCGCCTCGAGGCGGGCCTCCTCGACGATGCCGGCCGCTTCCTCGTCAGCGCCCGCCCGCACCTGCTCCGCCTCCGTCTTGGCGGCGGCGATCGCCTCGTCGGCGGTGCGCTGGGCGAGCAGCAGGGTGCGGCTGATCGTCTCGGAATCGTCGGCGCTGGCGCGCGGGACACCGCCGGGGTCACCGCCGCCCTGCGACAGCTCCTGCAGCCGGGCGACCGCGGCCCTGGCCCTGGCCTCCATCGCGATGGCGTCGTTCTGCGCCGCCTCGAGCGACGCCGCGGCCTCCTCGAGGAACGAGTCGACCTCGGCCGGGTCGTAGCCGCCGCGCTTGGCCGTCTTGAAGCGCGTGTCGCGGATCCTCTGCGGGTTCAACGCCATGACGTTCAGGCCTCGTAGTCGTCGAAGCGGTGGACGCGGTCCGGCGGCGGCTTGAGCAGGTACACGCCGGTCGCCACCTTTTCCATCGAGCCGTCGAGCGAGTAGCACACGCCGCTGGCGAAGTCGATCAGCCGGCGGGCCACGTCGCGCTCGGTCGACTCGAGGTTGAGGATGACGGGCAGGCCCAGCTTGAACTTGTCGGCGAGCTCCTGCGCCTGGTCGAACCGGCGCGGACGCACGGTGGCCGGCTCCCCGGCCGGGGCGGTGGTCACCCGCGGGCTCGGCGACCGCTGCTGGCGGGAGTGGCTTCCCGAGTCGTCGGCCGCCTGGGCGGTCCGCCGGTTGGGGGACTCGAAGTCCCGCGACGGGTAACTGGGTCGGGCGGGGACGGCTCGCACGGTCGGGTCGTCGGGGTCGGCGGGCCACGACTGCCCGCCGCGGGAGCGCCCGCGCGTGTCGTCGCGCGACGCTCGCGACCCGCGGGCCGGAGGCTCCGGCTCGTCCGGTTCGTCGTAGTCGTCGTACGCGTCGTCAGGACCGAGACCCAGGTAGTCCATGGTCCGTTTCCAGAATGACATCCGGTTCCTCCTGCTCGCGGCAGGCTACCGCGAACCTGAACACGGGGGTGAGACCCCGCCGGTCAACCGGGCCGGGGGCCGAACAGGGCGGTACCGAGGCGCACCCGGGTCGTCCCCTCCTCGACGGCGACCGCGAGGTCGTCGGTCATCCCCATCGAGCACGTCCGCAGCCCCAGCTCGTCGACCAGCCCACGAACGAGCCGGAATCCGGACCGGGCCGCCTCGGCGCCCCCCTCCGTCGGCCCGACCGTCATCAGCCCGTCGACGACAAGCCCGGCCGCCGCCGCCCGGCCGAGCAGCCCGGCGACGTCGTCCGGCCCGCATCCACCTTTGTCCCCCTCGCCGGTCGTGTTCACCTGGAGGAGCACGGTGGCCCCGGGCGCGCGACGGGCGACCTCGTCCACCAGCCCCGGCCGGTCGATCGACTCCCACACCGACACCGTGTCGGCCACGAGACGCACCTTGTTCGACTGCAGCCGTCCGATGAAGTGCACCGCCACGCCGGCGGCGACCGCGGCCGGCCGCTTGGCGAGCAGCTCCTGGGCGTAGTTCTCCCCGATCATTCGACACCCGGCCGCGGCGGCGGCCGTGACCGTCTCGGGACCGAACCCCTTGGTGACGGCAAGCAACTCGACCGCGTCGGTCCCGCCGGCAGCGCGAATCCGAGCGCGGACCGCACCGATGTTGGCGGCGACGTGGGCGGTGTCGATGGACGTCAGCGCAGGAACGACGGGACGTCGAAGTCGTCCTCGTCATCGTCGCCGCCGGCGAGCGGGTCGGCGTCGTCCTCGGCGAACAGCTCGCTGATCGTCGTCGGCGCCCGGGACGGGACGGCGACAGGCCCGTCGAGCCGGTCGAACCCGGCGGCGATGACCGTGACCTTCACCTCGTCGCCCATCTCGTCGTCGTTCACCATGCCGAAGATGATGTTGGCGTCGGCGTGGGCGACGCCGTGGATGATCTCGGCCGCGGCGTTCATCTCGAACAGGCCCATGCTCGACGGGCCGGTGATGTTGAGCAGCACGCCGCGGGCGCCGTCGATTGCCGCCTCGAGCAGCGGGCTGGAGATCGCCGCCTTGGCGGCGTTCACGGCGCGGTCGTCGCCGCTCGCCTGACCGATGCCCATGAGCGCCGACCCGGCGTTGGACAGCACCATCTTGACGTCGGCGAAGTCGGTGTTGATGAGGCCGGGCGTGGTGATCAGGTTGGTGATGCCCGACACCCCCTGGAGCAGGACCTCGTCGGCCATCTTGAACGCGTTGAGCACGCTCGTCTTGTCGTTGGCCACGGTGAGCAGGCGGTCGTTGGGGATCACGATCAGCGTGTCGACCTTCTCCTTCAACCGCTGGATCCCGCTGTCGGCCTGGACGGCCCGGCGGCGCCCCTCGAAGGAGAACGGGCGGGTGACGACGCCGATCGTCAAGGCCCCCAGGCTGCGCGAGACCTCGGCGATGACCGGCGCGCCGCCGGTGCCGGTGCCGCCGCCCTCGCCGGCGGTGATGAACACCATGTCGGCGCCCTTCACCATCTCCTCGATCTCTTCGTGGTGCCCTTCGGCGGCGCTGCGGCCGACCTCGGGGTCGCTGCCGGCGCCGAGCCCGCGCGTGACGTCGCGGCCGATGTCGAGCTTGAGGTCGGCGTCGCTCATCAGGAGGGCCTGGGCGTCGGTGTTGACAGCGATGAACTCAACACCCTTGAGCCCGGCATCGATCATGCGATTGACCGCGTTGACTCCGCCTCCGCCGACGCCGATGACCTTGATCACGGCGAGATAGTTCTGTGGCGCGCCGACCATCAGCGGGACCTCCCTTTGGTGGATTCGATGATGTTGGCTCTCGTGTTCATCTGTCGTCCCCGATGGCGGCCGTCGGTGCTCTCCGGGCCCGCGGGGCGGGCCGGCGACGTTCAGGTCGCAAATTCTCGCTCATCCTCGCACGTTGCGGCCAGAAAAACGTGCATACCCTGCCGTTCGCCGTTGTGCGCGTGCCCCTCCCATCACCGGATCGTGACCTCGTTGGTGGCCACGTCGATGACCGAGAGCGGCTCCCCGGCGTGTTCCTCGAGCACGGTCTGGAGCCGGACGAGCTTCACGATGAGGTCCTCGGCGGCCCCGAACCGGACCTCGGTGCCGCCGCGCAGCGTCAGCCGCAGGTCACTGCCGTCGGGCGCGACCGACACCGACTCCGCCCGCGCGGACATCCGTGGGGTGAGCGCCTGGACCAGGCTCGCCGCGGCCCCGAAGCCCTCCGGGGCGAACTGTCCGGCGGCCAGGGCGGGCCGTTCCGAGCTGGTGAGCTGGAGGTATTCGACGGGCTGGCCGTCGAGCACGTCGAGCACCCGACCCTCGTCGTCGATCACCCGGTGGCGCCCGTCTTCACCCTCGAAGGCGAGGGCCGGCTGCCGCTCGAGGATCTCGATCTTCACGCCGTGGGGGAAGTCGGTCGTCACCCGGGCGTCGCGCACCCACGGGATCTGCTCGACCTGCCGCTCCACGTCGTCGGTGTCGATGCGGAGAACCGGCGAGCCGCGGAGGTCCTCGACGATCCCGGCCAGCGCCTCCTCGTCGGTGTACACCGCTCCCTCGACCTCGACGTCCTGAACGTCGAAGAGCGACGAACCGAGAACGGCGAGCCCGCCAACGACGACTGCGATCACGGCGGTGGCGATCAAGACCCACTTCAGGCGCTTGCGGGTCTCCGCCTTCTTGACGGCCAGCCGGCGGTCGCGAAGGCGCGGTTCGATGCGCGTCGCCGCCGCGGCGGCCTCGATGGAGATCGTCTCGCCGCTGGTCGCGTGGCCGTCGTCGATGAAGATCGTCGACCGTTCGCCCGACGAGTCCGTTGCCAGGCTGCCCTTGATGTAGACGGCGTCGGGGATCTCGTCGTCGGTGATGACCACCGCGCGCGGGCCGTCCGGGTCGCCCTCGCTCGCCGCCGGCTCGGCCGCCTGCTCGTCGGCATCCACCTCCGGGCGAGGTTCGGAAGTCTCGACCTCCGCTTCAGGCTCGGCCTCGGACTCCTCGACCGGCGCCTCGACGTCCGGTTGAGGCGAGGTCTCGACCTCGGGTGGAGGTGCGGACGCCTGCGGCTCCGGCTCCGGTCGCGGCGTCTCGGCCGGCGTGAGGAGCAGCTCCACCTCGGGACTGGACAGGTCGATCTCGTCGAAGCGCGAGCGGTCGGTGACGTCGATCGAGAACGCCTCGAGGAGCTCGTCGAGCACCTCGGCCGACGGCACGTCCTCGCTCGGCAGCGAACTGCGCGGCGAGGGTCCGGGCGTGGTCATTGGAGTACCCCGCACCGATGCGAGCGAGTGAGCGCCAGCGAGCGAGCGGCCAGCAACTGCGCAGGCAGTATGCGGCGTGGCCGGGGAACGCAATGAGCGGTCACTCCCCCACCTCGTCGCTCGGGAAGCCGATCAGTCTGATCTCGCTGTGCAACCGGTAGCCCGTCGCGGCCAGCACCTGCCGCCGCACGCTGGTCATGACGGCCAGCACGTCGGCGGCCAGGCCGCCGTCGGCGGCCTGGATGAAGTTGGCGTGCTTCTCCGACACCCACGCCGACCCGATCCGGAGGCCGCGCAGGCCGAGCCCGTCGATCAGGCCGCCCGCGCTGACCTCGAACGGGACCGGGTTGATGAACACCGAGCCAGCGTTCTGGCCGCCCGGCTGATGCTCCCGACGCCACCGGACGATGTCGGCGATCTCGGTCTCGGCCGCCACCCGGTCGCCGCGGCGCAGGGCGAGGCGGGCGGACACGACCACCTGCTCGGCGGTGAGCGCGGAGCCGCGGAACCGCAGGCCGAGCGCGGCGGCAGGCACCGTCACTGGCGCCGCGTCGGCAGCGCCGAGGTCGACGACGTCGACGTCGACGAGGCAGGCGGCGATGTCCGAGCCGTGGCCACCGGCGTTCATCCGCACGGCTCCGCCGACCGTTCCGGGGACCCCGACGGCCCATTCGAAGCCGGTGATCCCGGCCGCCGCCGTCCGCCGGGCGAGCACAGGAAGGGCGACCCCACCCCCTGCGGTGACGCGGGCGCCGTTGCCGTCGCCGAGGTCGATGTCGCCCGCCAGGTCGGCGATGCTCACCGCGATCCCCGGGAAACCCGTGTCGGCGACGAGCAGGTTGGACCCCCGGCCGACGACGAGCACCGGCAGCCCCGACGCGGTGCGGGCCAACGCCACGGCGCGAAGGTCGTCGATCGACGTCGCCCGCACGAACAGCTTCGCCGCCCCGCCGACCCGGTACGTCGTCATCGGCGCCAGCGACACGTCGCGGGCGGCGCGCGCCCCGAGCACAGTCGCGGCGGCCTCCACGTCCCCGGTTTCTGCAGTCAGATCGGGTGCTCCAGCGCCCGATCTGACTGCAAGAACCGCGTCCTGGTCGCTCACGTCGACCGCCGATCGGCGCGCCGGGCGAGGATCTCCTCGGGGAGGGTGGCGACGTCGCCGCACCCCATCGAGACGCACACGTCGCCGGGACCGGCCTCGCCGGCGAGGAACGACACCAGGTCGGCGCGACGCGGCAGCCAGACCACTCTCGCTGTCGGGTGGGCGTCGAGGACGGCGTTGACGATCAGTTCCCCGGTGACGCCCGGGATCGGCGTGGTTCCCGACGGGTACACGTCGGTGATCACGACGACGTCCGCCCCCTCGAACGCGTCGGCGTAGTCCCGCCACATCTCGGCGATGCGGTTGAACCGGTTGGGCTGGAAGGCGACGATCACCCGCTGCCAGCCGTCGCCGCTCCCCCGCGCCGCGGCGATCACGGCGGCGATCTCGGCCGGGAGGTGGGCGTAGTCGTCGACGAACGTCGCCCCTCCGTCGACGCCGCGGATGTCGAAACGGCGGGCGACGCCACCGAACCGGGCCAGCGCCCGCGCCGACGCCTCGAACGGGACCCCCACCACTTCGGCCATCGCGATCGCGCCGAGCGCGTTGACGACGTTGTGCTCGCCGCGCAGCGGGAGCGCCACCTCGCCGAGCAGTTCGCCCCGCCGGGCGACGCCGAACCGGAACGAACCGTGGTCGGCCCGCAGGTCGACGCCTCGGTAGTCGGCGCCGTCACCGAGCCCGTAGGTGACCGCCTCGTGCTCGGCGAGCAGGGCCGCGCACACCGGGTCGTCGGCGCAGAGCACCCTCGGCCCGGGGATGTGGGCGAGGTAGCGGTCGAAGCTCTCCTTCAGGCCGTCGAACGAGCCGTAGTGGTCGAGGAGGTCGGGCTCGACGTTGGTCAGGATCGTCCCGTACAGGGGCAACTCGAGGTGCGTGCCGTCGCTTTCGTCGGCCTCGACGACGAACCACTCGCTCCCCGTCCACTGCGCGCCGGTCCCGGCGTCGATCACGTCGCCGCCGACGACGAAGCTCGGGGCGAGTCCGCCTTCGGCCATCGCCAGCATCAACATCGACGTCGTGGTCGTCTTGCCGTGGGTGCCGGCGACGGCCACGCTGCGCGCCCGGGCGCACATCGACGCCAGCATCCCGGCTCGCCGCAGCGTCGGGATCCCCAGCCGGCGGGCCTCGTCGAGCTCGATGTTCGCCGCCGGGATCGCCGTCGAGGCGGTGACCGCGTCACAGTCGTGGACGACGTCGCGGTCGTGACCGACGTGGACCGTCACACCAGCGGCCCGCACCCGGTCGAGCGCCGGCTGCTCGCGGAGGTCACTGCCCGAGACGTCGTGCCCCATCTCGGCGAGGGCGATCGCGATCGCGCTCATTCCCGGTCCCCCCACACCGACGACGTGGAGGCGCAGCGGCCCGGACAGGTCGAGGGGGGCGACAGGGGGTGCAGCGGGAGCACGCAGGCGCGACACAGTGGGCCACAGGCTACGAGCTTCATTCCGCCGATTCAGGGAGCGCAGTGCGGGCGATGACGTCGACCAGCGCGCCACTCCGGTGCACCTGGCCGGCGGCGCGGGCGGCCTCGGCGAGCCGGGCCCGCTCGTCGGGTGCGGCCCGCAGCTGCTCGATCGCGGCGCCGAGGGTCACCAGCTCGGACTCGGGCAGGAGCACCGCCGCACGCTGGTCGGCGAGCCAGCGCACGTTGGCCGTCTGGTGGTCCTCGGCGGCGGCGGCCCATGGGACGAGGATCGCCGGCGTGCCGGTGACGGCCACCTCCGCGACCGTGCTCGCCCCGCCTCGCCCGACGAGCAGGTCGGCGGCGGCGTAGGCCAGTTCGAGGCGGTCGTCGAATCCGACGACCTGGTGGAGCACCCCTCCGGGCTCGTCCCGGGCCGCGGGGACGGAGGCGATGAACCGGTCGCCGACGACGTGCCGTACCACCAGGCCGGCGTCGTCGACGCGGTCGTCGACGTACCGGAGCACGGCCTCGTTGAGCGCACCGGAGCCGAGTGATCCACCGGTGACGACGACGACGAACCGATCGGCCGGCAACGCGAGTGCGCGACGCGCGTGGTCCCGATCGCGCTGGCGATCGACGGACAGGATCTCGCGGCGCACCGGCGCCCCCGTGACCACGGCGCGGGCAGCTTCGATCCGGCGAAGGCGACCGCGGACACCGCGGCAAGCCGCGCCGTCAGCGCGGTGGCCCGACCCGGCCGCCGGTCGTAGCTGACGTTGACGATCGGGACGCCGAGGCGGCGGGCCGCGATGACCGCCGGGAGGCAGGCGTACCCGCCGACCGACACGACGACACGAGGGCGCAGCCGGCGGAGCAGGCGGATGGCCTCGCGGCTCGCCGCGAGGAGCTTCGGCACCATCGTGACGTTGACCGCCAGATCGCGGCGCGACATCCCGCGCTGCAGCCCGACGACGTCGAGAAACGTGTGCGGGAACGGGCTGTCGGCGAGCAACGACGTCTCGATCCCCCGCTCGGCGCCGACGTAGTGGATCTCGTCGGGGGCATGCCCGGCGTCGACCAGCGCCTCGGCGATGGCCAGCGCCGGCAGCACGTGCCCCGCCGTCCCGCCCCCGGTGATCACGGCGAACGTCCGGTCGGTCACTGGAGCACCCTCGCGGTCATGCGAGCGAGCGAGCGAGCGGCCAGCGACGGCCTGCGTGGCCGGGGAACGCCATTGCGTCACACCCCGACTCACTGGGCGCGGCGGGCCACGTTCATCAGCAGCCCGGCCGCGGTCATCGACACGAACAGCGACGAGCCGCCGGCGGAGAAGAACGGGAGAGTCAGCCCGGTGACCGGCATCAGGCCGGTGACCCCGCCGAGGTTGATCACGGCCTGGACGCCGAACCAGGCGGCGATGCCGCCGGCGAGCAGCATCCCGAACCGGTCGGGCGCGGCCAGCGCGGCCTGGATCCCGAACCAGACGATCAGCATGAACCCGCCGACGACGGCGAGCGTCCCCACGAACCCGAGCTCGTCGGCGATCACGGCGAAGATGAAGTCGCTGTGGGCGAGCGGGAGGTAGCCCAGCTTGCCGTTGCCGGCGCCGACGCCCGACCCGGTGAGCCCGCCGTCGGCGATCGAGAGGAATCCCTGGTACGTCTGGTAGGAGAGCTCGTCGCGGTGCCCGGTGATGTCGAGGAAGGCGGTGAAGCGCTCCTGCCGGCGGCCACTGGAGAACACGAAGGCCAGCGTGCCGACGAGGGCGATGACCCCGCTGACGAGCATCGGCGAGAGCGGGATCCCGCCAATGAACGCGACGGCGAGCACGATCGCGACCATCACGACGGCCGAACCGAGGTCGCTCTGGACCAGGCAGGCGGCGGCGGCGGCCACGGCGAGCACCGCGATCGGGCGGAGGCTGCGGCCGACGTCGGCGAGCACGTCCTGACGCCGGGCGAGCAGGTCGGCGGCGAAGATCACGACCGCCAGCTTGAGGAACTCCGACGGCTGCAGCGTGTAGGAGCCGACCATCACCCACGCCCGGGCGTCGTTGAGCGTCGCCCCGACGGCCGAGGTGAACGGCAGGGCCATCGCCGCACCCGCCAGCACGAGGAGCGGGATCGCCGCCCGGCGCAGCCACACGAGATTGACCCGCAGGCCGATGAGCAGCCCCGCCAGGCCGAACCCGGCCCACGCCAGCTGGCGGTTGAACAGGTGGTACGGGCTGTTGCCCTTGTTCGACTCGGTCGTCGCCGACGCCGACAGCACCATCACCAGGCCGAGCAGGACGAAGAGCACGACGACGATGGCGATGACATAGAACGCGGCCGGCGCGGGCCCCGAACGGCGCTCCCACAACCGCGGGCGAGGCTCGGCGACGCGGTTCCGACGCGACGGGCGGCGAACCGGCGCCCGCCCCGCACCCCCGTGGAGCCGCTCGAGGGCGAGCCGGCGGCGGTCCTCCAGCGTTGCACTCACAGGGCACCTCCAGCCGAGGTCGGGGGGATCGACGGAACGGAGAGCCGTTCCTGCACCAGGCGACGGAAGTCGTCGCCGCGGGCGGGGTAGCCGCCGTCGGGGTACCAGTCGAAGCTGGCGCACCCGGGCGAGAGCAGGACGACGTCGCCTGGGCGGGCCAGGTCCCCGGCGCGCTCGACGGCATCGGCCATCGAGTCCGCCGTCGTCACCGGAGTCCGGCCGGCGAACGCGGTGGCGACGTCGCCGGCCGCCTGGCCGATCGCCACGACGGCCCGGATGCGCTCGGACTCGGCGGCCATCGGGCCGAGGTCGAGTCCCTTGTTCAGCCCGCCGGCGATCAGGACGATGTGGTCGAAGGCGCGGATCGCCGTCGACGCGGCGTGCGGCGTAGTTGCCTTGGAGTCGTTGTACCAGCGCACCCCGCCGGCGTCGCCGACCAGCTCGATCCGGTGCGGCGGAGCGGCGAACCCGGTGAGCGCGTCGGCCACGGCGGACCGCCCGGCCAGCCCGGTCTCGAGGACGAGTGCGGCGGCGGCGAGGGTGTTGGTGAGGTCGTGGGGAAGGGCGCGCGGCATCGCGGCGACGTCGGCGAACGGCCCGTCGGGACCGGCGAGCTGCCGTCGCGATCCGGTGCCCTCGACGCGGTAGTCGGCGTCGGTGAGCCCGAAGGTCCGGCGCCGGCCGGGCGCGGCCCGCAGGTGGGCCATGACGACCGGGTCCCCGGCGAAGCCGATGGCGACGTCGGTCGGCCGTTGCTGGTCGAAGATGCGGGCCTTGGAGGCCTCGTACGACGCCATCGAGGTGTGCCAGTTGAGGTGATCTTCGGCGAGGTTGAGCCATGCCGCCGCCTCGGCACGGAACCGCTCGGTCCACGCCAGGCGGAAGCTGGCGCACTCGACGACGAAGACGTCGAGTGCGTCGTCGTCGATGGCTTCGACGAGCGGGACGTCGGTGTTCCCGGCGGCGACGGCCCGCCGGCCCCCGGCGCGCAGCATCTCGACGGCGAGGAACGTCGTCGTCGTCTTGCCGTCGGTGCCGGTGATGGCAAGCATCGGGCGGGGCCCCCCGGCCCGCTCCTGCTCCCACCCATAGGCGAGCTCGAGCTCGCCCACCACCGGACGTCCAGCGGTCGCGGCGGCGGTGAACAGCGGGTGGGTCTCGGGAACACCCGGTGCCGGCACCACGACGTCGGACGCGGCGACCAGTCGGTCGAGGACGTCGCTGTCGGGCGCGACCACCAGCTCCACGCCGAGCTCGGCGGCGAGCTCCTGGCGCCGGTGGTCGCCGGTGTCGTCGGCGACGCGCACCTCGACCCCGCGACGGTGCAGCGCCCGCACCGTCGCCGCGCCCGCCACGGCGAGCCCGTAGACAAGTGCCGCGGTCACGGCAGCTCTCCGGAAATCCGCGTGAAGTCGGCGATGAACAGCCCGAGGGCGGCGGCCACGCACGCCGCGGCGATGAGCCAGAAGCGGATGATCACCGTCGTCTCGGGCCAGCCGACGAGCTCGAAGTGGTGGTGGATCGGCGACATCCGGAACAGGCGCCGCCGCCGCCCGCTGGCCTTGAACACCCCCATCTGGAGGGCGACCGACCCCGCCTCGATGACGTTGAGCCCGCAGATCAGCACCAGCAGGAGCTGGGTGTTGGTGGTCAACGCCAGGATGGCGAGCGACGAGCCGAGCCCGAGCGCGCCGACGTCGCCCATGATGATCCGGGCCGGCGCGGCGTTGAACCAGAGGAACCCCATGCACGCGCCGGCGAAGGCGGCGGCGAGCGCGGCGAGGTCGAGCGGGTTGACGACGGCGCCGTAGATCTCGGGATTGCGGAACGCCCAGTAGCCGATGATCATGAACGCGCCGAACCCCATCAGGGCGGCGCCGCCGGCGAGGCCGTCGAGCCCGTCGGTGACGTTGACCGCGTTGGTCGTCGCCCAGATGATCAGACCCGCCCAGATCACCCACGCCCACGTCGGCGGAGCCCACCCCGGGTAGTCGGCGCGTGTCAGCGAGATGGTCTTGGCGATCCCGGTGGCATCGACCAGCCACCACGCGATGCCGAAGCTGAGCAGCATCGTGATGTAGTTCTTCTGGCGCCAGAAGATGCCGCGGTTGTGGCGCTTGCGGACCTTGATGAAGTCGTCGAGGAACCCCATGAACGCCATCGCGATGATGCCGACCCACACGATCAGCGCCTGGTCGGAGAACGGCAGGCCGTGGCGGAGGTGGGCGGCCAGCCAGCCCACGAGCGCGGCGACGAGGATGGCGATCCCGCCCATCGTGGGCGTGCCCTGCTTGGCCATGTGGTGCTCAGGGCCCCGGTCCTCCTTGCCGAGGATCGGCTGACCCAGCCCACGCGTGCGGAAGGCCGAGATCAGGAACCGGGTGACGAACAGGGCGAGCACGCCGGCCGTCACCCCGGCGATCATGACGGCGATCATTGCCTTGCCCGCTCCTCCAACAGGGAGCGCACGACCTCGCGGTCGTCGAACTCGAGGACCCGGTCGCCGACCGTTAGGGTCGTCTCGTGGCCCTTGCCGGCGACGACGACGACGTCGCCGTCGCCCGCCGCGTCGAGGGCGAAGGCGATCGCGGCGGCACGATCAGGCTCGACCGTGACCCGCTCGCGCAGGTCGGACGGGACACCGGCGACGACCGCGTCGATGATGGCCCCCGGGGGCTCCGAGCGCGGGTTGTCGGACGTGACCACGACGAGGTCGGCCCCCCGGGCGGCGACGGCGCCCATCAACGGACGTTTGGCCCGGTCGCGGTCGCCGCCGCAGCCGAACACGACGATCACCCGCCCCCGGGCGACGCCGCGGGCGGCGCTCAGCACCTGCTCCAGCCCGTCGGGCGTGTGGGCGTAGTCGACGACGACCGTGGTCGCACCCGACTCGCCCTCGGCGGTGACGACCAGCTCGAAGCGCCCCGGCACCGGGCCGGCCGCCCGCAGTCCGGCCGCGATCACGTCCGGCTCGACGCCGAGCTCGGCCGCGGTCGTGGCCGCCGCCAGCGAGTTCATCACGTTGAACGGGCCGCCCAGACCGACCGCGATGCGCTGGCCGCGCCAGGTGAAGGCGTGGCTCCCTGCCGACACCTCGACGTCGGTGGCGTCGATGGCGGAGAACGGCACGATCCGGATCGGCGCCGCGTCGCGCAGCAGGCGCCCATGGGCGTCGTCGATGTTGGTGATGCCGACCTCGGCCAGCTCGGGCGTGAACAGCCGCGCCTTGGCGCGGAAGTACGCCTGGGCGCTGCCGTGCAGGTCGAGATGGTCTCGACCGAGGTTGGTGAACACGGCGGCGGCGAAGCGCGTCCCGTCGACCCGGTGCAGCGCGAGGGCATGCGACGAGGCCTCCATGACGACCGCGTCGTGCCCGTCGTCGCGGAACGCGGCCAGGGTTGCCTGCAACTCGGGCGCCTCGGGGGTCGTGTGGGTGCCGGACAGGGTGCCGATCACACCGGTCGTCCGGCCGGCCTGGCGGAGGATCGCCGCGAGGAGGTGGGCGGTGGTCGTCTTCCCGTTGGTCCCGGTGATCCCGACGATCGTCAGCGCCGCGCTGGGGTGGGCGTAGACGGCCGCGGCCACCGGGCCCATCGCGGCGCGGGCGTCGTCGACGATCAGCTGCGGGACGTCGAGCTCGAGGCGGTGCTCCGTCAGCAGCGCCGTGGCGCCGGCGGCCACAGCGGCGGGGGCGAACTCGTGCCCGTCGTGGTGCTCGCCCCGCACGCACGCGTACAGGGTCCCGGGCGCGGCGCGGCGGGAGTCGTGGGTCATGCCGGTCACCTCGACGTCGCCGTCACCGACGAGCCGGATGCCGACGAGCTGACCGACCTCGGCCTGCAGCCGGCCGAGCGTCGTCCCGATCCGCACCGTCATGAGTCGGCCTACTCCACGCAACCGGTCGAGCCGGCGGGCGGCTGGATGCCCAGCTCGTGCACGATCGTCGGGGCGAGCTCCCGGAAGACGGGCGCGGCGGCGGTGCCGCCGAAGCGGTCGTTGTTGTCAGTCGGCGGTTGGTCGATCGAAACGAGCACGGTGACCTGGGGGTCCTCGGCCGGGAAGAACCCGACGAAGCTGGCGTAGTACGCCAGCTTGCCGTTCGCGTCGACGTAACCGCCGTCAGGCTGGGCGATGAACCCGGTCCCCGTCTTGCCGGCGACGGAGAGGTCGGGGACCTTGGCCAGCTTGGCCGTCCCCCGGCACACCACCTCGCGCATCATCCGCTGCATCTGGCGGGCGGCCCGCGGCCGCACGACCTCGCGGGTCCGCGAGGGCAGCGTCTCCATCCGCGTTCCGGCGGGGTCGACGCCGCCCATGACGAGCTTGGGCGCCACGTAGACACCGTCGTTGGCGATCACGTTGATGGCCGAGATGAGCTGGATCGGGCTGCTCGCCACGCCCTGGCCGTAGGCGACGGTGAACTTCTCGGTCCCCTCCCACGTCCGCCAGGGGTTGAGGATGCCGGGGTTCTCGCCGGGGAACTGCAGCGCCGTCTTCTCCCCGAGCCCGAACGCCTCCATGTAGTGGTGCTGCCGCTCGAAGCCCATCGTCTCGGACACCGAGATCGTGCCGATGTTGGACGACTCGACGAGTATTTGCTCGACGTCCATCACCTCGTCGGCGTGGACGTGGGAGTCGTGGAGCATGTCGCCCGCTTTGGTGTACACCTTCTGCCACGGGACGACGAACTCGGTGCTCGGTTTGACCGTACGCTCGTTGAGGGCGCCGGCGACGGTGATGACCTTGCCGACCGAGCCCGGCTCGTAGGCGTCGACGGCCGAGTGGTTGCCCGACGTGATCTCGTAGACACCCTTGTCGCTGATCCGCACCGACGCCATCGCGACGAGCTCGCCGGTGTCGGTGTCCATCACGATCGCCTGCGCGCCACGAGCGCGTAGCTGGGCCACCCGGCGGAGCAGCGCCTGCTCGACGCGGTACTGCACCGATCGGTCGAGGGTGAGAACGAGGTCGGTGCCGGCGACGGGGGCCTGGGAGACGTGCTCGGAACCGGGGATCGACCGGCCGCCGGGGGCCACCTCGACGGTCATCTCGCCCGGCGTTCCCCGCAGCACGCCGTCCCACTGGAGCTCGATGCCGGCGGTGCCGACGCCGTCGATGTCGGTACGGCCGACGACGCTGCGACCGGTGTCGCCGCCGGGGAGGATGCGCCGGTCCTCGCGGTAGATCGACACGCCGGCCAGGTCGAGCGCCTCCAGCTGGCCGGCGACGTCGTCGTCGACCTGCCGGGCGACGTACACGAACCCGCGGTCCTGGGCCGCCATCTGCGCCTCCAGGTCGTCGCGCTTCTCGGCGCTGAGCCCGAGGATCCGGGCGAACGTGTCGGCGGTGCCGGACGGGTCGTCGACCTCGTGGGGGTTCACCGCGATCGTGCTGGCGGGAACGGACAACGCCAGCTCGTCGCCGTTGCGGTCGAAGATCGTGCCCCGCTGGGCGGCCACGACGCGGTTGCGGGTCCACTGCTCGGTGGCGGCGTTGCGCAGCGCGTCGCCCTGGGAGGTCTGTAGCAGCACGACGCGCACCAGCACGGCGCCGAGGATCAGCAGCATCGCCACGAGGGTGCTGATCAGGCGCCGCCGCGGCTGCCCGGCCGTGAAGAGCGTCGCCCACCGTGCGCTCCGAGCGCGCAGGGTACGACGTGCCCGCTGCCGCGGATCGGGCCGGCGGGGCGGCCGCCGCCGGGACCGGACGCGATTGGGCGCCGGACGGCTGCGCACCGGGCGGCGATCGTGGGTGCGGCCGCGGGGCGGTCGGGCTCGACCGTCCTCGCGGTGGGCCGCCGTGACCGTTCCGGGTCGGTCCGGCGGCCCACCGCGGCGCCGAATCGCCGGGGCAGCTCGACGTGACGGCGCGTTCTGGGGACGGGGTTCGCCACGGGTGACGCGATGGTGCTGGCGGTGCCGCGGGCTCATCTGCCGCCGGCCTCGGTCGCCGCCTTGACCCGGCGGAACTGCTCGAGCGGGTCCTCGCGGTCGACGGCGTTGGCGAGCTCGTCGACGGTGCCGGCGGCAGCGATCACCTCGGCGAGAGACCGGCCGTCGATACCGACGAACTCCGTGTTCGGAGCGACGATCATCCCGAACTCGGTGCTCTCCGTCGCCAGGCGGGCGGGGTTGCGCAGCTCGGCCCGTTGGCTGCGGAGCACGTCGAAGCGCTCGCGCGCCTCGACGACCTCCTGCTCCACGCGGTCGATCTCGAGCTGGCGTTCGGTGAGCCGGGTGTGGAGGACGACGGCGGCGAGCATCAGGGCGACGACGAGGCCGACCAGCAGCATCGCCGCGCCGATCGCCGTGCGTCGTCGGGGAACGACCCGTAGGTCGGGCCGAGTCGACTCGGGCGCGACCCGGGCCGAACCGCGCGCCGGGCTGGGCGCGCCGGGACTCCTCCGACGGGGGGCGTCGACACGACGGACAGGCAGGGCCACGGTCAGCGCCCCTCACCTGCGTCGTCGCCGACCCGTTCGGCGACTCGCAGCCGGGCCGAGGCGGCGCGCGGGTTGGCGGCCTGCTCACCCTCCGACGGATGGCGCGGGATCCCCCGCACCAGCTGCAGTCGCTGGCGAGCACCGCAGACGCAGGGCAGCCGGGGTGGGCAGTCGCAGACGCCGGTCCCCCGGCGGAAGCGGTCCTTGACGATGCGGTCCTCACCGGAGTGGTAGGAGAGCACCACGATCCGACCGCCGGGCCCGGTCACGTCGATGGCGGCGTCGAGCGCGTCCGGCAGGACGTCGAGCTCGGCGTTCACCTCGACCCGGATCGCTTGGAACGTCCGGCGGGCCGGATGGCCGCCGCGACGGCGGGTGGCGGCCGGGATCGCCGTCCGGACGAGTTCGGCCAGCTCGCCGGTGCTGTGCAGCGGGCGGGCGGCGACGATCGCCCGGGCGATGCGCCCGGCGAACCGCTCGTCGCCGTAGCGCCGGATTACCCTGGCCAGGTCGTCGACCTCGTACCCGTTGACGACGTCGGCCGCGGTGAGCGACTGGGTTGGGTCCATGCGCATGTCGAGCGGCCCGTCGAGGCGATAGGAGAACCCCCGCCGGCCGCGGTCGAACTGCGGTGACGAGACGCCGAGGTCGAACAGCACCCCGGTCACGTGGTCCACCGGCACCGGCAATCCCTGGAGCACTTCTTGAAGGGCGTCGAACCGGGCGTGCACGCCGGTGAAACGGTCGCCGAACGGGCTCAGGCGCTCGCGGGCGGCGGCGAGCGCCTCCGGATCGCGGTCGATGCCGACGACCGAGAAGTCCGGCCGGTCGCTGAGCAGTGCCTCGGTGTGGCCGCCCCCGCCGACGGTGGCGTCGATCACGACCCCGGCGGGCACGACCGAGAACACCGCGACGACCTCGTCGACCATGACGGGGCGGTGCTGAAACGGCAGCTCGGCGGGTTCGGTCGAGGAGTCGTCGGTCATCGTCGCGATCACTCCTGGCCCCCCGCGAGCTCACCGCTGCCGTCGGCGGCGACGCGCTCGTAGAGCTCCTCACTCCAGACCTCGGCGCGGTCGAGGTTGCCCGCCACGATCACCTTCGAGCCCGGCTCGAGGCGGGCGAAGGTGCGCAGCTTCTCGTCGATCGTCACCCGGCCCTGCTTGTCGAGCGTGACGAGGGAGGCCGAGCCGGCGAGGGCCCGCCGGAGGTTGCGGCTGATCTCGCCGGTGCGAGCCTGGTCCATGATCTGGTCGGCCATCCGCTCGAACTCGGCCCGGGACAGCACGGTGACGCAGCGGTCGTCGCCCATCAGGAGGTAGCAGGTCTCGTCGAGGAGGGCGCGGAACACCGACGGGAGGGCCAGGCGACCCTTCTCGTCGAGCTGGCGCTCGTGGACCCCGACGAACATCGCGCCGCCAGCACCGCACCTTTCTCATTCCCGTCCCGGCCGGCTGCCTCGCTGGGGACCCGGGACCGATCCCCACCGATCCCCACTTTGCCCCTCTAGCCCCCTCACTGTCAAACATCTTCCCCCCGCGCCCCCGAAATCTGGGCGCGTTCCTTCTCGTCCGCCGATCTGGGCGCGTTTCTTCGCCACTGTCGAGAAGAACTGCGCCCAGATCCGGGGCGCTAGTTGGGAAGCGTGCTCGCCAGCACGTCGGGGAGCTGCTGAGCGCGCGCCGCGTCGAGCGTCGCTACGGACGGCAGCTCCCCGACGGGTGTCCGCACAAGCGGAGCCAGCACCTCTGGCGACCACCGCATGTGTACGGCGCACTGGAACCTCGACCCGGCCCGCGTCCTGCGTTGGCTCACCCCGACCAGCTTGTGCTCGTCGAGCATCGACCTCCCCGGGGCCGATCCCGGCGAAGCAGATGTCCCGCGAGCCCACCGGCGGTCCCCGGTGGACGTCGACGCGGTCGATCCCGAGTTCACCCGCCGCGGCGGCGATCAGGTCGCCGAGCCAGATCATCGAGCTCCGGACGTCGTCACCGACGCCGACGGCGCGGAGCAGCTCGGCCGGCACGATCACGTCGAACCAGACGATCCGCCCGGGCTCGAGCAGGACGACCCCGCCACCGCTTCGGCGCCGGGCGATCTCCACGCCCGCCGCGGCGCACGCCGCCTCGTCGACCACGTCCACCGACTGCAGCGACCCCAGCACCACCGCCGGCCGCTCGACCTCGAACACCCAGACCTCCGGACGGATCGGTTCCGGAAGCGGCCGGCCGTGGAACTCGGACGCCGACCCGCGCTCGCGGATCAGCCGCACCTCAACTGGCCCAGGCGAGGTACGGCTTCCAGGCGTCCGGGACCCGGGCGACGCTCACCACGACCCACGCCGACGCCCGGGGGGCGTGGCAGGGCCGGGCGAGGTTCATCCCGGCCTCGTCGGGGGTGCGGTCCCGCTTGGCCAGGTTGCACGGGCGGCACGCGGCGGCGACGTTCTCCCACACGTGCTCCCCGCCCCGGGACTTTGGCAGGACGTGGTCGATCGACTCGGCCTTGCGCCCGCAGTACTGGCAGCGGTAGTCGTCGCGGGCGAACACCGCCCGGCGCGAGAGCGCGGTCCGGCGGCGGTACGGCACCTTGACCATGTAGCGCAGCCGGATCACGAGCGGGCTCGGCAGGACGAGTGACGGCGAGCGCAGCTCGGTCCCGTCCGCCTCGATGATGTCGGCCTTGTCGGCGAGCACGAGGCAGGCGGCCCGACGCGCCGGCACGACGCTGAGCGGCTCGTAACTGGCATTGAGGACGAGCGCGCTCCGCATTCCCCCGCCCTACGGTCTCCGTCTCACGGCATCTGCCGGCACCACGCCAGGTAGTTCAGCACATCGGCGGGAGAGGGTGGGTGTCCGTTGGCCCCGTACTGGGTGACGAGCCGGAACTCGACGTATGCCCTCGCCGGCACGGGGAGGAACGGGCGTCGCCGCCACCAGCCACTCGGCACCGTGCGCCGCCACTGCCGGATCGCCACCGGCCACAGCGTGGGGTGGACCGCCACCGCCCGCACGACCGCCACCGCGACCCTCCAGCTCAACCCGGCTTCGGCTCCTTACTCGCCCTGGGGGCTGGCGCCCCCAGACCCCATCGCCGTCCCGCTCGCTGGCGCACGCGGGGCCGGCGGAGCCTTCGGCTCCTTCGGCAGCCCCAGCACCATCTCGCCGATGATGTTGCGCTGGATCTGCGACGAGCCGGCGTAGATCGTGCCGGCACGGGCGTTGATGAACGTCGTGACCCATGACGCCGACGAGTTGGGGGCGCCGGCGTCGTCGGTCTGGAACGGGCTCGACGGCGGACGCCCGGTCGGCGCCAGGGCGGCGGCCCCGAAGATGTCCACCGAGAGCTCGGTCACCACCCGGTGGTACTCGCTCCAGTACAGCTTGCTGATCGCCCCGTCGGGGCCGGGATGGTGGCCGGCGAGGAACCGGGTGAGCGTGCGCAGGCCGAGGTAGCGCATGATCTGCACCTTCGAGTAGCACCACGCCAGGCGCTGGCGGATCAGCGGGTCATCGGCGACGCCCCGCTCGCGGGCGAGGAGCAGCAGGCGGTCGAGCTCGGCCTGGAAACGGATCGGCATCGTCGCCGCCGCCTCCCCGCGCTCGTACCCGAGCAGCGTCATCGCCACCGCCCAGCCGTTGTTGACGCCGCCGACCACCTCGTCCCGCGGGCACACGGCGTCGGTGTAGAAGACCTCGTTGAACTCGCTGGCACCGGAGATCATCCGGATCGGGCGGATCTCGATCCCGGGCTGGCGCATGTCGACGAGGAGGAACGAGATGCCCTTGTGCTTGGGCGCGTCGGGGTCGGTCCGGGCGAGGGTGAAGATGTGGTCGGCGAGATGGCCCGCCGAGGTCCAGATCTTCTGCCCATTGAGCACCCACTGGTCGCCGTCGAGCTGCGCCCGGAGCGCGAGGCTGCCCAGGTCGGAGCCGGCGTTGGGCTCGGAGTACCCCTGGCACCAGGTGTCATCGCCGGCGAGGATGCGGGGCAGGTAGTGCCGCTTTTGCTCCTCCGTCCCCCACTGCAGGAGCGTGTTGCCCAGCATCTGGATGCCGAAGACGTCGTTGGGACCGCCCGTGGGCACGCCTGCCCGGGCGAACTCCTCGGCGATGATCACCTGCTCGAGTGCGGTGAGCCCACCCCCGCCGTACTCGAGCGGCCACCCCGGCGCCAGGTAGCCGGCGTCGTAGAGCACGCCCCGCCACCAGGAGACGAACTCGTCGATGGCGTCACCCTCGAGCCGTCCGGTCCCGCCCCAGTCGGCCGGGAGCTTCTCGGCGAGGAACGCCTGGACCTTGTCCCGGTAGGCCTCGGCTTCAGGACCGTAGATCGGCTTCATATCGCCGTCGATCGTACGGCGTGGCCGACCTCAGGGGACGATCGAGCCGCGGAGTACCACCTGGCCCGACGACTCGGGCCCGGCGCCTTCCTCCTGCAGCGTGATCGTGAGGGTCGGATACTCCTCGACCGGGACGCCGGACCACAGCGTGACCGTGGAATCGCCGGAGCGCATGTGGAACGTCCCGATGGTGACGGTCTCGCCCTCCTCGTCGCGCACCCAGCCCTGGTAGTAGAAGCCCTCCGGCGCCGGCGGGAGGTCATGTATGTCGAGCGCGATCGCCACCCCCGCGCCGCGCTCGTTGACCTCGGCGGTGGCGCCGGCGTCGGGCGTGAGCTCGGTCCCGTCGATCGCGAATTGCTCCGGTTCGGACTCGCCGCCGCCCGTCGAGACGACGATCCCGACGGCGAGCGCGGCGACGGCGGCGGCCGCGGCGGCGCCGACCCACCAGGTCGTCCGCGATCGGCGGCTGCGCGCCGAGGTGATCGGGCGCACGTTCGCCCCGGCGTCCGCGGCGGGGGGCGGGGTCGGCGCCGGCGTCGGAGACGACGTGGGCACTGCCGTCAGCGGCGCGGCGGGGCCCGTTGTCCGCTCGGCCGCGATCGCGGCGATGATCGAGTCGGCGAGCCCGGCGGGCGGCTCCACCCACACCGACTCGTCGCGCAGCGCAGGCGCGAGGGTGTCGAGGAGCGCCGCAACGGCGCGCTCGTCGTCCGGATCCTCGATCCGGCCGTTCGGTTCCTCGTCGGTCATCGTTCTTCGCCCCTTGGTCGGTCGTACTCGGACGCGTCTTGCGCCCTCGCGACCTCGTCTACCTGTACGTCGCCCGAATCGGATCGGTTCTCGGCGACGACATGCGCCAGCAGCGACGTGAGCCGCCGGTGGGCCCGGTGGCTGCGCGACTTCACCGTCCCGATCGGCACGCCCAGCCGGTCGGAGATCTCGGGATGGCTCAGACCGAGGAACCAGGCCAGGCGGACGACCTCCCGTTCGTCCTCGGGGAGCTGGTCGACCGCGAGCCGCACCTGGAACGCTTCCCAGGTGCTCTCCAGCGACGGGGGGGCCTCCACCGAGTCGACCACCTCGGTCTCGGCCGGCTCGACTCGCCGCTCCCGCCGCAGCGTGTCGATCGCCTGGCGCCGGGCAATGGTGTACAGCCACGGGCCCAGGTCGCGCTCGGGATTGAACGTTCCGGCGGCCTGCCACGCCTTGACGAACGTGGCCTGGACCACGTCGGCGGCGGTCGACGTGTCGCGCACGATCGAGTAGGCGACGGTGTGCACGGCGCGCCCGTAGCGCTGGTAGACGGCGCGGACGCTCTCGTCGTCGCCGCTGGAGAACCGGTGGGCGAGCTCCCGGTCATCGATCGCCACGACAGCATCCTCGCACGTGCGCGAACCGAAACCGGCTGTCAATCGTAGAGATGGATTGACACGGAACCGTCATAGACCGACCGCCCAGGGAGGCCCCTCGTGAACCCTGCCCGCCCCACCCCTAGCCGATCCCGCTCGTTTACGCGGCGACTGGCCGCGCTCGGCATCGCCGGCGCCGCCCTGCTCGCCGCGTGCGGCGACGACGACGACAGCGCCAGCGACACCACGGGTGCCGCGGCGACCACCGCCGCCCCCGCCACCACCGGCGCACCCGCGACCACCGCCGCCCCGGCGACCACCGGTGCACCCGCGACCACCGCCGCCCCGGCGACCACCGGTGCTCCGGCGACCACCGCCGCACCCGCCACCACCGGTGCTCCGGCGACGTCGGCGGCCCCCGCCGGCGCGGCAACCGTCTCCACCGCCGAGACCGACCTCGGCACGATCCTCGTGGACGCCGAGGGATTCACCCTTTACGCCTTCCTCGCCGACACGGCCGGCGAGCCGACGTGCTCCGGCGGGTGCGCCGAGGCGTGGCCCGCAGCCCTCGTCGAGGGCGAGCCGAACTATGGCGACCTCGACCCCAGCGTGTTCTCGCTCGTCCCCGCCCTCGACGGTGGCCAGCAGCTCAAGGCCGGTGACTGGCCGCTGTACCGGTTCGCCGGCGACGAGGCGCCCGGCGACGTCAACGGACAGGGATCCGGCGACGTCTGGTACGTGGTCGCCCCGGACGGAACCGTCATCGAGTAGCACCTCGCGGGAGCCAGACGTGACGACCCCGGCGCAGCGTCGCGCCGGGGTCGTTGCCTGTTCCGGCCGCCGCGGACTTACGCGGCGAGGCGGGCGAGCGCGGCGGCGCCGACGAGCGGGGCCTCGATCCCCATCGCGGTGAACTCCAGCGCCACCCGCGTCTCGGCCCGGTCGACGCCCTGGCGCAGGTGGGCCAGCCGGCTGCGCTGGTCGAGCTCGCGCCGCGCCGCCTCGAGGAGCGGGACCCCGAAGGCCGAGGGGACGGCGCCGGCCAGGAGCACGAGGCGCAGGTCGAGGACGGCCGCCGCCGACGCCACCGCCCGACCGATCATCACCCCGGTGCGCTCGATGACCGACGCCGGCGCCCGGCGCAGCGGCCGGTTGGTCTCGATCTCGATCGCCGACGAGGAGGCGTACGCGGTGAGGCACCCGTGACCGCCGCAGGGACACGCGAGCCCGTCGGGCTCGACGATGACGTGGCCGAGCTGGCCGGCGTTGCCTCGGCGCCCGCGGAGCAGCCGCCCGTTGCAGACGATGCCCGCTTCCACGCCATCGGACACGAGCAGGACCATCACGTCGTCGATCGTCTGCGCCGCGCCCATCCACCGTTCGGCGAGCACACGGGCGTGGGCCGCCGTCCCGATCTCGGTCGGCAGCCCGGTGAGGTCGCGCACCCGTTCCCGCAGGGCGAACTGCCGCATCGCCGGCAGGTGCAGCGGCGCCACGGTGCCGTCCTGGCCGTCGATCGGCCCTTCGCAGCTGACCCCGCACATCTCGAGCGGGTCGGCGTCCGCCGGGCGCGCCGCGACCACCCGGCGGATGAGTCGGTGCAACGCCGGCCACACGTCCCGGAGCGGCGTGGTCACGCGGTCGCGCACGATCGCCTCGCCGGTGTCGTCGACCACCCCCGCGGCGAGCCGCACCGTCCCGACGTCGATCGCGAGGTACGTCGCCATGAACCCGCGACCGTACCGCCCGCCCATCCGAGTGTTTCCGGTCGTCCGAGTGTTTCGCGCCGGGACGTCCCCGCGGCCAACACTCGGTCGGCGTGTGACACTCGGATGAAAGGCGACCCTGACCAGGCCCGCCGACCGGTTACCCTCACGGCGTGACTGTGTCGTCCAGCCGCGCGCCCAGCCGTGACATGCCCCCTCCCGAAGGGGTCGACACGCGGTTCGCTGGCCTCTTCGACGCCATCGTGACGAACATCTCGCAGGTCGTCCACGGCAAGATGGAGCCGATCGAGTTGGCCGTGATGTGCCTGCTCGGGGATGGCCACCTCCTCATCGAGGACGTGCCTGGCGTCGGCAAGACGAGCCTGGCCAAGGCGCTCGCCGGGTCGATCGACTGCACGTGGAAGCGGGTCCAGTTCACCCCCGACCTGCTCCCCGCCGACCTCGTCGGCGTGAGCATCTACCAGCGGTCGACCGAGCAGTTCCGCTTCCAGCCCGGCCCGCTGTTCGCCAACATCGTGCTCACCGACGAGATCAACCGGGCGTCCCCGAAGACCCAGTCGGCGCTCCTCGAGGCGATGGAGGAACGCCAGATCACCGTCGATGGCGTCACCCGCCCGCTCGAGCCGCCGTTCATGGTCATCGCGACCCAGAACCCCGTCGAGCAGGAGGGCGTGTACCGGCTGCCCGAAGGCCAGCTCGACCGGTTCCTCCTGCGCATCGCGCTGGGCTACCCCGGACGGGCGGCGGAGATGTCGATCCTCGACGGCCGCGGCGCGATCGACTCGCTCGCCAAGCTGGCCCCCGTCGTGTCGGGCACCGAGGTGCTCTCGATGATGGACGCCGTGCGCGCCGTGTACGTCGCCGACGCGCTCAAGGCGTACCTGGTCGACATCTCCGAGGTGAGCCGCCGGCATCCGGCCGTCGAGCTCGGCCTCTCCCCCGCGCCACGCTGCAGCTGACGGCCGCGTCGCGGGCGCACGCCGCCGCCCGCGGCCGCACGTACGCCACCCCCGACGACGTGAAGGCGATGGCCGTCCCCGCGCTCGCCCACCGGTTGCTCCTGCGCACCGACCGCGGCGCCCGGCTCGATCCCGTCGACGCGGTCAACGAGATCCTGGCCGAGGTGCCGGTCCCGACATCACGCTGACTTCGACGACGGTGCCCCGATGACTGTCAGCCCGACCCGCCAGGGGTGGACGGTGCTGGTCTCGGCGGTGATCGCCGTGGTGATCGGGCGCCTGTTCGGGGTCCTCGAGCTGTTCGTGATCGGAGCGGCGCTGGCCGCGGCCGTGGTCGTCGCGTGGGTCGTCGTCCGGTTGTGGCGACCGAAGGTCGCCGTCCACCGTTGGATCCGGCCGTCCGTGCTGACCGCGGGTGACGTCGGCCGCGTCGAAGTGCTCGTCCAGCAGGTCGGCTCCACCCGCTCACCGTCGTTCGAGCTCGTCGAGCCGGTCGGGCGGACGCGCACCGCCCGCATGGCCGTCGCCCCGCTGCACCCGGACGACGAGGTCAGCGCCGGGTACCGGATCCCGACCGACCGTCGAGGCGTGCTGACGATCGGTCCGCTCACCGCGATCCGCCAGGACGTCCTCGGCCTCGCCCGCTCGGTCAGCGAAGTGGCCGGCACCGAGGAGGTGCTGGTGGCGCCCCGCGCCCACCTGCTCGACCTGCCCGACCTCGGGCAGGGCACCCTCGGCCGCCACCTGCTCGCCCTCGCCCAGCGGCTGGGGCCGGGCGACTTCCACAGCCTGCGCAACTACGTCGACGGTGACGAGCCGCGCACGATCCACTGGCGGGCGTCGGCGCGTTCGGAGGACCTGAAGGTCCGGCAGTACAGCGTCGAGGGCCTCCGCCGCTGTGTCGTCCTCCTCGACCAGCACGTGCCCGACGACGAGGACGGCGCCGAGGCGTTCGAGCGCGGCGTGACCGCGGCGGCGAGCATCGTCCACAGCGCCGACCGGGCCGGTCTCACCACCCGGTTCGTCACCACCGACGGAGCCGACATCCGGGGGCCGGACGTCGCCGCCCAGAGCCTCCACCTGCTCGCTCGCATCGCGCCGAGCCTCGAGCCGACGCTGGCCGTCGAGCGGGACCCGGGCGAAGGGCTCGGCCTGGTCATCGCCATCACGTCCGCCCCCCACACCGCCGCGTGGGCCGCCCTCGAGCGGGTGACCGAGCCGGCCCTGACGATGCTCGGCGTGTTCACCTTGGAGTACCCGCGACGGCCGCCGACATTGGCGATCGACGCCCGCACCGAGGCGGCGTTCCTCGACGACTGGGCGCGGATGGCCGGGGTGTCGAGGTTCTCCACCCGCCGACGCGACGAGCCGAGCCCCGAGGAGATCGTCGGAGCGCCCGTGTGAGCGAGCGCAGCGAGCGAACCGGCATCACGGCGCGAAGCGCTCATTGGTGCGCCGCCCGTCGGCAGCCTCGGATGTCACACAAGGCCATGGTGCACCAATGAGTGTCGCGCCGGACCATCGCCGCGTCCTGGACGCCGCCGCCACCGTCGGCCTCGCCCTCTACTCGTTCACCGCCGCCCTGGGGTTCGCCCGCGTCTTCGGCGACTGGGTGTTCGTCGGCGACGTGCTCGTCGTGGTCGTCGTCGGCCACGGCCTGTCGTGGCTGCTCCGCCAGCGGCCGATGCCCGCGGTCGTGGCCGTCACCGCCACCGCGATCGTGCTCGGCTGGTTGATCCTGTGGCTCAACTATCCCTCCACGTTCGCCTCGGTGTTCCCCACCGGCGAGACCTTCACCATCGCTCGCGCCGACCTCGGCCTGGTTCGCGACCAGTTCTCCACTGCGGTCGCCCCCGTGGCGTATGTCGGCGGGTGGTCGCTGCTGGCCGGGATCGGCACCGGCCTCGCCGTCCTGCTCGGCGACACGTTCGCCTTCCGCGCCCGGGCCCGAGGGGAGGCGCTGGTGCCGGCGGGCGTGCTGTTCGTCTTCGTGGCCGCAGTCGGCGTGAGCCGCCATCGGGTCGGGCTGACCCTCGGTCTCGTGGCTGCCGGCGTGCTCGCCGCGGCGCTCCTCCGGGCCCGCTTCGCCCAACCGCCGCGCACGGTGCTCGGCCGGCCACGGAGGTCGCTCGGGATCACCCTGCCGGCCGCCGTGGCCGTTGGCACGGCGGTCGTGATCGGCGCGTGGGTCGTCGGGCCGCGCCTGCCCGGCGCCGAGGCGGACGCGCTGATCGACACCAAAGGCCGCGGCGGCGGGGTGACCGAGGTGCTCAACCCGCTGGTCGACATCAGGGCCCGGTTGGTCGACCGCGCCGCCACCGAGCTCTTCGTCGTCCGCGCCCCCTCCCCCGCCTACTGGCGGGCGACCGGCCTGTCCGACTTCGACGGCAACACGTGGGATCTACCCGACGGCTCCCTCGACGACGTCGGGCCGGAGCTGTCCGGGGCCGCACCCGGGTCGTTCGAACTGCTCCAGGAGATCGAGATCCGCAACCTTGCCGGTGAGCTCGTCCCCGCCGCGGCCAATCCGGCCGCGGCGCGAGGCGACGGGCTGCGCTGGGCCGAGGAGACCTCGACGCTCGTGCGGGTCGACCGGGAGCTGCAGCGGGGCGACCGGTACGAGGTCGTGTCGGCGATCCCGGACTTCAGCCCCGACGTCCTGCGGGCCGCCACGTCGAACAGCCCGCCCGACCCGATCTACCTGTCCCTCCCCGAGAACTTCCCGGCGTCGGTCCGCAACCTCGCCGCCGAGGTCACGGCCGGCACCACGACCACCTACGACGCCATGGTGGCGCTGCAGAACTGGTTCCGGAGCGAGTTCGACTACAGCCTCGAGGTTCCCCAGGGTCACGGCACCTCGGCGATCGAGGCGTTCCTCCGCCAGCGCATCGGGTACTGCGAGCAGTTCGCCGGGACCTTCGCGGCAATGGCCCGATCGCTCGCCGTCCCGGCGCGGGTCGCCGTCGGGTTCACACCCGGTCTGCGCGGGAGCGGGGAGTACACGGTGCTCGGCAAGAACGCCCACGCCTGGCCCGAGGTGTGGTTCGACGGACTCGGCTGGGTCGCCTTCGAGCCCACGCCGGGGCGTGGCGCCCCGGGAGCGGAGCGGTACACCGGCGTCGCACCGGCCCAGGACGATGCCGTCCCGCCCCCTGCCGAACCCGGCGAGGGTGACGGTGGCGTTCCGGCCGTGTCCGAGGTCCCGGTCACGGTGGCGCCGACGATCCCGCCCGGCGATCTGCCGCTCGACCCGGACGACGGTCAGACCCCCGAGCCCCAGCTCGCCGCGAGCGGCACCGTCCCCAACGACGGCCCGCCGTGGTCCGCCCTGCTCACGGTCGCCGGCGTGCTCGGCGCGGCCGCGGCCGCACCGGCCGTCGTGCGCTGGTGGCGGCGCCGTCGCCCCAGCGCCGACCTGGCCGGGCAGATGATCCAACTGTGGCAACGGGCGCTCGGCGCGGTGTCCGCCACCGGCTTCCACGCCGACCCCAGCCTGACCCCGATGGAGCAGGCGCGGGCAGCGGCGCCGCGGCTCCCGGTCGCCGCCCGGCCGCTGCGGTCCCTGGCCTCAGTGGCCACGGCCGCCGCCTTCGCCCCACCGGGCGAGGTCGAGTCGATGCTCCACGTCGACGGCGAGGGTGAACCGGGCCCCCAGCGCTGGTGCCGGCAGGTCGAGCGGGTCGCCGCCGACTACATGACCGCGGGCGGCCGGTTCCGCCGCTACTTCACCATCTGGCGCTGACGCCCGTGGCTGGTGGTCGAGCTACTCGGCGCTCTCGCGGCGGGAGTTGCCGCCGCGGCGACCGCCGCCGAGCCAGGCGCTGATCGGCAGCGAGCCGAGGCGCTCGCGGGCCAGCAGCCGGACCTCGCGCTCGAGCGAAACGGCGACGAACAGCACGACGAGGAAGCCGCCGAAGGCCAGCCAGAAGCTCACGCCGAGGCCGAGCACGGTGACCGTCAGCGCCGCGATCAGCCCCACGGTCAGCAGCGCGACACGGTGGCGTGGGACCCGATAGCCGCGAGTCGCGAACGTGGGGTCCTGCTCGAGCTGCTGCTCGATCTGGCGGAGGATCCGCTGCTCGTCCTCGGAAAGCGGCACCTCCCACATCATCCCACGTTCAAGGCCATTCCTCAACGCGCGATGCGGATCTGAGCATGCGCTGCGCGAGGTCACGGCGTCCTGCTCGAACGCAGGTCCGGCTGACTGTCCGGGCCCCACTGCTGCGTGCCGGGCCGCACCAGCCTGATCCGCCCGCCGGACACGGCGCTCGCGGGGCCGATGGCCTCGTCGCCGAACCGCCCACGGACGTCGTCGACCGCCCGGCTGGCGCCGCGCCAGCGGCCCGGCGGCGAACCGGTGCCGGCGAGGTCGTCGAACTGCAGCTGCTCGGCGGGCGCGGCGAACCGCGACGCGGCGAGGCCGAGCAGCCGGATCCCGGCGGCGAGGTCGACGTCGGCGAGCAGCGGCGCGGTCGCGGCGACGATGGCCGGCGCGTCGTCGATGGCGCCGGCGACCGTCGTCGCCCGGGTGATCGTCGTGAACCCGCCGTCGCGGACCTTGAGCGTGAACGTCCTGGCGGCGGTGCCGTGTTCGCGCAGCCGTGCCGCCACTGCGTCGGCGAGCCGGACGAGCTCGCGACGGGCGTCGTCGGGCTCGTGGAGGTCGTGGGCGAACGTCTCCTCGTGACTGATCGACTTCATCTCGCGCTGCGGTTCGACCGGCCGGTCATCGCGGCCGGCGACGAGGTCGAGCAGCTGGCGCCCGTGGGCCTTGCCGAGGCTGGAGATCACCGCCGCGGGTCGCAGCGCGGCGAGGTCGCCGACGGTGACCACGCCCATTCGGCGCAGCCGCTCGAGCGTCGACGGCCCGACGCCCCACAGGCGCTGCACCGGCAGCGGGTGGAGGTAGGCGAGCTCCTCCCCCGGGCGCACCTCGACGACGCCCGGCCCGGGCGTGACCCCGGACGGCGAGGGGCGCGGCTTGGCGTCGACCGAGGCCAGCTTGGCGAGGAACTTGTTCGGCGCCACCCCGACCGAGCACTCCAGCCCGACCTCGTCCTGGACGTCGCGGCGTAGCTGGTGGGCGATCGTCACCCCGTCGCCGAACAGGGCGCGGGCGCCGGTCACGTCGAGGAAGGCCTCGTCGAGGGCGAGCGGCTCGATGAGCGGAGTGACCCGGGCGAGGATCTCGCTCACGTCCCGGCTGACGGAGCCGTACAGGGCGTGGTCGCCGGGCAGGAACACCGCGTTGGGGCACAGGCGGCGGGCCTGCGCCGACGGCATCGCCGAGAACACGCCGTAGCGGCGGGCCTCGTACGACGCCGCGGCGACGACCCCGCGGCGTCCGGTCCCCCCGACGACGACCGGTTGCCCGCGCAGCTCGGGCCGGCGGCGCAGCTCACAGGCGACGAAGAAGGCGTCCATGTCGACGTGGAGGATCGTGCGCACCACCGACCCCCAGTCTGGTGGCCCGTTCTGTCGTTTGGAATCGTCCATTCTCGGCCGGTTCCAAACGACAGAACGAACGGGGGGTCAGGTCGTGTCAGCCGGAGCGGCGACGGCGGGCCCGGCGACCGCGACGGTCGTCGAACCACAGGCGGACGACGAGCACGACCGCCTCGCCGACGATGCCGCGGTCGAGTTTGGACCGGCCGGCGCGGCGGTCCCGGAACACGATCGGGAACTCGACGATCCGGCCGCCGGCGCGAACCAGCCGATGGGTCATCTCGATCTGGAAGCCGTATCCGTCGGCGGCGACCGTCTCGAAGCCCATCTCCTCGAGCGCGGCCGCCCGGTAGGCGCGGTACCCGGACGTGGCGTCGTTCACCGCCAGCCCGAGCAGACCGGCGGCGTAGCGGTTCCCCCAACGCGACAGCCACCGCCGCCGGCGCGACCAGCTCTCGGTCGCCCCGCCGGGTACGTACCGGCTGCCGATGGCGAGGTCGGCGCCATGCTCGAGGTTGGCGACGAGCGCCGGGAGCACCTGCGGGTCGTGCGACAGGTCGGCGTCGATCTGGGCGCAGATCTCGGCGCCGCCGTCGATCGCCCGCCGGAACCCGTCGCGGTAGGCGGATCCGAGGCCGGCCTTGCCCGGTCGGGCCAGCAACTCGATGTCACCGAGCTCGGCGGCGAGCCGCCCGGCGAGCGCGTCGGTCCCGTCCGAACTGGCGTCGTCGACCACGACGATGCCGGCGTCGGGCACGGCGGCGCGGACCCCCTTGACGACGCCCTCGAGGTTGTCGACCTCGTTGTAGGTCGGGATCACCGCCACGACGCGCACGGGCCGAAGTTAGGCGAGGGGCGTCGACGGGTCCGCCATAGGCTCGGCCGCCGTGGCGTCCTCCCCTCCCCGCCGGCCGGCGGACTCGCTGTCGGCGCTGCCGTCGCCAGCGGCACGGGTGGCGGCGTTCGCCGCGATCTGCCTCGGCGGGCTCGCCGGGGCGCTCATCGGCTACAGCCTCGTCGAGCTGCAATGCGACGGCGACTGCGCCCTCCCCCTCGGCATCGGCCTGTTCGCCGGCGCCGTGATCGCGGCGGGCGGGATGAGCGTCGTCGCCGTCCTCGTGCTCCGGGCGCTCGGCGAGTGGCGCGAGCTCCAGGACCGAGAGTCGTGAGGGGCCCGCTCGTCGAGGAGCTGCTCGCCGCGGCCTGCCGGATCGCGCTCGAAGGTGGACAGGTGGCGGGCGACGGTCGCGGCGCCACGGCCCTCGACGTGGCCACGAAGTCGACCGCCACCGACCTCGTTACCGTGCTCGACCGCCGCGCCGAGGCGGCCGTCGTCACCAAGCTCGCCGAGCTGCGCCCGGACGATGCCGTCGTCGGCGAGGAGGGCACCCATCGGGACGGGACCTCGGGGATCTCCTGGTTCGTCGACCCCATCGATGGCACCACCAACTTCGTCTACGGCGTCCCGCAGTGGGCGACGTCCGTCGCCGCCGTCGACGCCGACGGGACCGTCGCCGGCGCGGTCTTCGTCCCGGAGATGGGTGAGCTGTTCGCCGCCGCCCGGGGTCGGGGGGCGACCCTCAACGGGGAGCCGATCGCGTGCAGCAGCATCACAGACGTCGCCCTCGCCCTCGTCGCCACCGGGTTCTCCTACAACGCGGAGACTCGGCGGCGGCAGGCGGCCGTCGTCGAGCACCTGATCGGGTCGGTGCGCGACATCCGTCGCATCGGCTCGGCCGCGATCGACCTGTGCTACGCCGCGTGCGGCCGCTTCGACGCCTACTACGAAGCCGGCCTCAACTCGTGGGACGTCGCCGCCGGCGAGCTGATCGCCCGCGAAGCGGGGTGCCGCACCGGGGACTTCGCCGGCGGGCCGCCGGCCAGCGACCAGGTCATCGCGTCGGCGCCGGCCATCTTCGACGACCTGGTGGGGCTGCTCGCGTTCGCGATGACCTGCCTTGCGGACCGATCCGGCCCGCAATCGGGCATCATGGAGGGTTGATGGGCACCCGAATCCTGGCCGTTGAGGACGACGAGCGAATCCGCGAGGCGGTGAAGCTGGCGCTGGAGGACGAGGGCTGGAACGTGGAGGGCGCGGCATCCGGCGAGGAGGCCGTCGATGCGTTCGGCCGCCAGGTCCCCGACGTGGTGCTGATCGACATCATGCTCCCCGGCATCGACGGCTTCGAGCTCTGCCGCACGCTGCGCAAGACGAGCGACGTGCCGATCATCATGGTCACCGCCCGCAACGACACCCACGACGTCGTCGCCGGGCTCGAGGCGGGCGCCGACGACTACCTGACCAAGCCGTTCGCGCCGAAGGAGCTGTCGGCCCGGATCCGCGCCCTCCTCCGGCGCATCCGGCCCGTGCAGCCCGGCCACGAGCGGCTCGTGTTCGGCGACCTCGAGGTGATCCCCGAGGAGGGCAAGGTGCTGCGCGGCGGCACCGAGATCCACCTCACGAAGACCGAGTTCCGGCTGCTCTGCGAGCTCGCCGACAACCGGGGCAAGGTCTACAGCCGCGAGGAGTTGCTGGACAACGTCTGGGGCTACGACTACTTCGGCGACGGCCGCCTCGTCGACGTGCACGTGCGCCGGCTGCGGACCAAGGTCGAGAGCGACCCGGCCGCGCCCCGCCACGTGATCACGGTACGCGGCCTCGGCTACCGGTTGGAGTAGGTCCGTGACGGAACCGGTCGTTGCCGACGCCGACCCGGACGCCGGCGCGGGTGTCGACACGGCCGCTCGCACCGAACCGCCGAACACTGGCACGGCGACGGACTGGTCGGAGTCGGCGCGGGTCATCCCGCCCCCGGGTGCGGCGTCGCGGCCGGACAGCACGAGCCGCTACCCGCTCCCCCCTCGCCGCCGCAGCCGCACCTTCGGACTGCTCCGCTCGTCACAGCACGGCGCCGTCGGCCTGCGCCGGCGGATCCTGCTGATCTTCACGCTCGGGTCGCTCGCCCTCTCGGCGTTCCTCGCCATCACGACGTACGGGCTCGTCCGGTCCAACCTCGCCGCCCAGCGTGACTCGGCCAGCCTGCAGGCGGCATACACCCACGCCCAGGTGGTGCAGAGCGCCCTCCGCACCGAACCGCCGACCGTCGAGCCGGCGGCCGCTCAGCTGCAGTTCCTCGGCGTCCAGCGCCCGGTGATCCGCTACAACGAGGCCTGGTCGGCGGGCAACGGCAAGTTCACCCCCGACGCGATCCCGCCGGCGCTGGCCGCCCGGGTCAACGACGACGGCGTGCACTCGCGCATCATCGCCGACGTCGGCGGCGAGACCGTCCTCGTCGTCGGCATCCCTCTGCCCGAGCTCGGCGCCTATTTCGAGTTCTTCGACCTCGACCAGGACGAGCGGACGCTGCGCAACGTCGCCCTGTCCCTGCTCCTCGCCGGCGCCATCACCACCGCTCTCGGCGTGCTGCTCGGCGTCTTCGCCGCCCGTCGCGCCGTGCGTCCGGTGGCCGATGCCGCCCAGGCCGCCAAGGCGATCGCCGGCGGCCACCTCGGGACCCGCCTCCCACCCTCCACCGATCCCGACCTCGGCGTGCTCGCCAGCTCGTTCAACGACATGGCCTCGGCGCTCCAGCTGCGCATCGAGCGCGACGCCCGGTTCGCGTCCGACGTCAGCCACGAGCTGCGCTCGCCGCTGATGACCCTGTCGGCGTCGGTCCAGGTGCTCGAGGCCCGGCGTGACGAGCTGCCCGAGCGGGCCCAGTCGGCGCTCGACCTCCTGAGCAGCGACGTGAGCCGGTTCCAGGGACTGGTCGAGGACCTGCTCGAGATCAGCCGCTTCGACGCCGGCGCGATCCGCCTGCACCTCGAGGACCTCCACGTCGTGCAGTTCGTCCGCCACGCCGTCGCCGCCAGCGCCGCCCCCGACACGACGGTGACGGCGACCGAACGGGCCGAGCGGGCGATCATCCGCGGCGACCGCCGGCGCCTCGCCCGGGTGCTCGCCAACCTCATCGACAACGCCTTGGCCTACGGCGGCGGCGACGTCGAGGTGACGATCACCGACGCCAACCTGCCCGACGAGCCGCTCTCCCACGTCCAGATCGGCGTCGAGGACCACGGGCCGGGCGTGCCGGTCGAGGAGCGGGCGCTGGTGTTCGAGCGCTTCGCCCGCGGGATCTCCGCCGGCCGGCGCAGCGGGACCGAGGGGGCCGGGCTCGGCCTCGCCCTCGTCGACGAGCACGTCCGCATCCACGGTGGGCGGGTGTGGGTGGAGGATCGTCGCGACGGGGCCCCTGGCGCCCGGTTCGTCATCGAGCTGCTGGCCCACGAGTCACCATGACGCCGGCGGCGCGCCGCGGCGCGCGAGCCGGGCCACCATCCGCTTCGCCGCCCTGGCCCTCGCCGCCATCGCGGTGGGTGGCTGCGCGATCCAGCCCGACAGCGCCCCCCGCGACATCCCGGCGGAGGAGCGGGGCCAGCTCGACCCGGTGGCGCCGGGCGCCGAGGCGACCGGGCAGAGCCGGATCTACCTCGTCGCCGGCGAAGGCTCCGACGGTGGCCAGGAGCTGCGCACGGTGCTGCGGGACGTCGAGCCGCAGGCGCCCGAACCGGTGCTCCGGGCGTTGATCGCCGGACCCAACCGGGGGGAGCTGGACAACGGCATGTCGTCGCCCCTGCCGCCGTCGACGACGTTGCACTCGGCCCGCCTCGTGGCCGGCACGCTCAACGTCGACATCTCCGACGAGATCCTCGACCTGTCGGGAACGGCCGTCCGCCTCGCCGTGGCCCAGATCGTGTTCACCGCCAACGAGCTCGACGGCGTGCGGACGGTGCGCCTCCGCGTCGACGGACAGAGCCGGGACTGGCCGGACGGGCGGGGCGAGCTGCAGTCGGCGCCGCTGTCCGTCTACGACTACCCCGACGTGGCCGAGTCGGCCCAGCCGCCGTTCCCGCCGATCCCGTCGGAGCAGCCCGACGCCTGACCCCGGCAATCAGGCGAAGAAGACCTCGAGGTCCCGGTACAGGGCGAGGTCGACGGGCCGCGACTTGCCGATCATCAGGTCGAGCGGGGCCGGGACGATCTCATTGCCGCGGGCGACCACCATCTGCCCCCACCCCTCGGCGTGCACGAGATCGATCGCGGCGAGCGCCGAACCGGGTGGAGAGGACCCGGTCGTACGCCGTCGGGGTGCCGCCGCGCTGGATGTGCCCGAGGCTCACCACCCTCGTCTCGAACCCGGTGCGCCGGCCGAGCTCCTCGGCGATGAGGTTGCTGATCCCGCCCAAGCGGACGTGGCCGAACTTGTCGTACGCCCGCTCCGGGACGTCGAGGGTTCCGGGCACCGGCTCGGCCCCCTCGGCCACGACGATGATCGAGGCGAACCGCCCACCCTCGTGACGGCGGACGATCCGGGAGCACACCTCGTCGATGTCGAACGGGATCTCAGGGATCACCACGGCGGCCGCCCCGCCGGCGATGCCGGCATACGCCGCGATCCAGCCACTGTGGCGGCCCATCACCTCGACCACCATCACGCGGTCGTGGCTCTCGGCCGTGGTGTGGAGGCGGTCGATCGCGTCGGTCGCGATCTGCACCGCGGTGTTGAACCCGAAGGTGACGTCGGTGCCGACGATGTCGTTGTCGATCGTCTTCGGCACGCCCACGACCGGTAGGCGGTCATCCCGGTGGAGGCGGCAGGCGATGCTCAGCGAGCCGTTGCCACCGATCACGACCAGGGCGTCGACGGCGAGCTCGGCGAACGTGGCCTTCACGTCCTGCACGCCGGTCGGGGTGTCGTAGGGACTCCCCCGTTTGGTCCCGAGCACGGTCCCCCCGCGGGGCAGCGTCCCCCGCATCGACTCGATCGAGAGCGGGATCGTGCGCCGTTCGAGCACCCCCTCCCAGGCGTCGAGGAAGCCGATCAGCTCGTCGCCGTACACCCGCTCGCCCTTGCGCACGATGGCCCGGATCACGGCGTTGAGTCCGGGACAGTCGCCGCCGCCGGTCAGCAGGCCCACTCGCACGGCTGGAGGTTAGGGTGGCCGGCGTGGCGGTGCCGAGCTACGTCGTCGCGATCGACGCCGGCACGACGGGGATCCGCAGCCGGGCGGTGTTCGCCGACGGCCGGCCGTCGGTGGCGGCGTACCGGGAGTTCACCCAGCACTTCCCCCGGCCGGGCTGGGTCGAACACGACCCGCTCGAGATCTGGGATGCCGTTCGCGCGACCCTCGTCGACGTGATCGGGCGGGCCGGCCGCGACGGCGTTGTCGCGATCGGCATCACCAACCAGCGCGAGACGGTGGTCGCGTGGGATGGCACGACCGGTGCGCCGTACGGGCCGGCCATCGTCTGGCAGGATCGCCGCACGGCCGGCCGCTGCGACGAGCTCGCCGCCGCGGGTGCACTGGACCTCGTCCGCGAGCGCACCGGGCTCGTGCTCGACCCGTATTTCAGCGGCACCAAGTTCGAGTGGCTGCTCACGGAGGGCGGCGTGCCGGTCTCCGACGACCTCGTCCTCGGCACCGTCGACACGTGGGTGATCTGGAACCTCACCGGCGGGGAGCGCAGGGTGACCGACCCGACCAACGCCAGCCGCACGATGCTCTACGACATCGGGCGGCTCGACTGGGACGACGAGCTCTGCCGGCTGCTCCACGTCCCCCGCTCGGCGCTCCCCGAAGTCGTGCCGTCGAGCGGGCGCATCGGCGTGACGTCCGAGCGGTGCGGCGTGCCGGCGGGGATCCCGATCAGCGGCATCGCCGGCGACCAGCAGGCGGCCCTGTTCGGCCAGGCGTGCGTCGACCCGGGCATGGCCAAGAACACCTACGGCACGGGGAGCTTCGTCCTGCTCAACGTGGGCGAGCGGTGCCCGGCGCCGGCGACGGGGATGCTGACGACGGTGGCCTGGATGCTCGGTGACGGCTCGGTGGCGTACGCGCTGGAAGGGGCGATCTTCTCCACCGGATCGGCCGTGCAGTGGCTGCGCGACGGGCTCGGGCTGATCTCCGACGCCGCCGAGACGTGGCCGCTGGCGTCGAGCGTGGCCGACTCGGCCGGCGTGTTCGTGGTCCCCGCCTTCACCGGGCTCGGTTCGCCGTGGTGGGACCCGTACGCCCGCGGGACCGTCGTCGGCGTCACCCGGGGCACGACCCGCGCCCATCTGGCCCGGGCCGTGGTCGAGTCGATGTCGTACCAGACCCGCGATGTCGTCGACGCGATGGTGGCGGCGTCCGGGACCCCGCTCGCCGAGCTGCGGGTGGATGGCGGCGCGTCGGCGATGGATGGCCTGCTCCAGTTCCAGGCCGATCAGCTCGGGGTCGTCGTCCGCCGGCCGACCGAGCGAGAGACGACGGCGCTCGGCGCGGCGTACCTCGCCGGGCTCGCCGAGGGTTTCTGGGACGGCATCGACGCCGTGGGCGCCGCCTGGCAGCTCGAGGCGTCGTTCCACCCGTCCGCCGACCGCGCCGCCGCCGACGCCGGCCACGCGGCGTGGCTCCGCGCCGTCGAGCGCTCGCGCGGTTGGGCGACACCGGGCTGAACGCCGGGTTGCCGTCAGAGCAGCGCGTCGGTGATCCGGGCGAGCAGCTCGATCCGACCCCGCTCCCGCTCGTGGACCGGGCGCTGGGCCCGTCCGACGGCGATCGCGATGCCCGCGCGCGGCAGGCGGGCCCACATCACGTCGCCGGGCGCCACCGATGCCGTGCTGGCGTCGAGGTGCTCGCTACCTTCGAGGAAGGCGACGAGCCAGCCCAGCTCGGGTGGGTCGCCGGCGCGCTGGAGGAGCTCGCCACCGCCGATGGCAGCGGCCCAGTCGGAATCGAAGGCGCCGAGCAGACCCTCGACCAACGTCTTCGACCGCTCACCGGGCGGGGTGTCCGCCACCCGTGCGGCGACCTCGAGGATCGCCGTGGCCGCGTCCGCCCGCTCCTCGTCGACCGGGCGGATGTGTTCGACCGAGACCCCGTCGACGGCGCCGATCTCCTTGGCCAGCAGCTCCTCCGACGCCGAGTCGGGCAGCGACACGACGAGCTCGTCGATCACGCGGCCGGCGCCTCGTTCGAGGATGTCGATCGCCGTCACGTCCCCGTGCACGGCGCCGATCCGGCTGGCCACCTGGCCGAGGGCTCCCGGCCGGTCGGGCAGCCAGACCCGGACCACGAGCATGCGGGACATGCCCGGCACGGTACAGGCCGGTTGTTTCCGCGTTATGAAAGCTCAGCCCAGCTTGGGCAGACCGCGGCGGAGGTTGCGCACGCCCTGGGCGATGCGCTTCTCGTTCTCGATGAGGGCGAAGCGGACGAACCCCTCGCCGCCGGGGCCGAAGCCGACGCCCGGCGAGAGGGCCACCTCGGCGTCGCGGACCACCATCGAGCAGAACTCGACCGAGTCCAGCTCGGCGTAGGGCTCCGGGATCGGCGCCCACACGAACATCGTCCCACCCGGCTTGGGGATGTCCCACCCGATGCGGGCGAGCCCGTCGACCAGGGCGTCGCGGCGGCTCTGGTAGGTGGCGCACACCTCGCGGGGAAGTCCGACGCCTCGTTGATCGTGACCGTGGCGGCGATCTGGACCGGCTGGAACATCCCGTAGTCGAGGTACGTCTTGAGCTTGACCAGCGCCTGCACGACGTCGCGGTTGCCGAGCAGGAAGGCGCACCGCCAGCCGGCCATGGAGAAGCTCTTCGTCATCGAGTACAGCTCGACGGCGCACTCCTCGGCCCCCTCGGCCTGGAGGATGCTGGGCGGCCGGTAGCCGTCGAAGCCGACATCGGCGTAGGCGAAGTCGTGGACGACGACCATCTCCCGCTCGCGGCAGAAGTCGACGACCCGCTGCATGAAGTCGAGCTCGACGCACGCCCCGGTCGGGTTGTGTGGGAACGAGATCACGAGCACCCGCGGCTTGGGCCACCCGATCTCGTAGGCGGTGCCGAGGCGTTCGAAGAACTCATCGGCGAAGCCGTCCCGCTCGTCCGGGTGGGCCAGCGAGCGCATCGGTACCTGGCGCAGGTCGGCGCCGGCGAACAACGGGCCGTAGATGTGGATCGGGTAGCTCGGGCTGGGCACGATCGCGGCGTCGCCACGGTCGAGGAGGACCCACATCAGGTGGCTGAACCCCTCCTTCGAGCCGATCGTGTTGGTGATCTCCAGCTCCGGGTCGAGCTCGACCCCCCAGGTCGCCCGGTAGTAGCCGGCGATCGCCTCGCGCAGCTTGGGCAGTCCCCGGGACATCGAGTAGCGGTGGTTGGCCGGCTTGGCGGCGGCTTCGGTCAGCTTGCTCACGGCGATCTCGGGCGACGGGATGTCGGGGTTCCCGAAGCCCAGGTCGATCACGTCGTTACCGGCTCGCCGCGCCTCGATCTTGAGGTTGTTGATGATCGTGAAGACGTACGGCGGCAGGTTCTCGATGCGCCGGAACTCCATGACCCGGACGCTACCGCCGGGGGTCTGCGAAGATGGGCCTCGGTATGACGGCCGCGATCCGCGACCCCGCCCCCGGCTGTGTCTGGGTGGTCATCGAGATCCCGCGCGGCAGCCGGAACAAGTACGAGATCGACCACGAGGACGGTCGCGTGTTCCTCGACCGGCGGCTGTTCACCGCCACGACGTACCCCGCCGACTACGGCTTCCTCCCCGAGACGTTGGGCGGCGACGGTGACCCGCTCGACGCGCTGGTGCTGCTCGAGGATCCCGTCTACCCGGGCGTATGGGTCGAGGCGCGGCCGATCGGCGTGCTCTACATGCTCGACGAGGCCGGCGAGGACGCCAAGTTGATCTGCGTCCCGCCACGCGAGGCGCGCTGGGACGGGATCGACGACGTGGGCGATCTCACTCCCCAGCTGATGGCCGAGATCCAGCACTTCTTCGAGGTCTACAAGGCCCTCGAGCCCGGCAAGTACTCCTCCACCCACGGCATCGGAGGCCGGGACGACGCCTGGCGCGAGATCGAAGAGGCCCGCGCCAACTTCACCGCCGGCTGATCATCCGAGTGTCACGCGCCACCCGAGTGTTTCGCGCCGGGACGTGGTTGCATCAAACACTCGGATGACGTGAAACACTCGGATGGCGCGGTCAGCGGCGGGCGCGCTCGGCGGCGGCGAGGGCGGCGCCGATCGCACCGGCCCGCTCGCCGAGCTCGGCGAAGGCGAGGGCCGGGTGGGGGCGCAGCTGCGGTGAGTAGAGCAGCGCCCCGAACCACCGCTCGATCGGGTCGAGATAGAGATCGGCGCCCTCGGCCAGTCCCCCGCCGAGCACGAACATCGCCGGGTCGAGGGCGTTGGTGAGGTTCACCAGCCCGATCGCGACCCAGCGGGCGAACTCGTCGACGACGGCCATGGCGGCATCGTCACCCTCTCGAGCCGCGGCCTGGACGTGCTCGCCGCGGACGAGCGCGGCCTCCCCGCCCGCCATCTCGACGACCCGGCCCAGCCGGCCACCCACGGCGGCCGTGCGGGCGAGCTGAGCGAGGCCGGACCCGGACGCGTAGCGCTCCCAGCACCCGCGCCGCCCGCACGGGCACGGTGGGCCGTTCGGATCGACGACCATGTGGCCGAACTCCCCGGTGAACCCGTGGGCGCCGACGACCAGTCGCCCTCCGGTGACCAACCCGCCGCCGATGCCCGTGCCGAGGGTGACCATCACGACGTCGTCACAGCCGCGCCCGGCGCCGACCTGCCACTCGGCGAGCACCGCCCACGTCGCGTCGTTGCCGACGACGAGGGGCATCGCGATCCGCGCCCCGAGACGACCGGCCACGTCGAGCTCGGCGACGTCGGGAATGTTCGGCGACGCCCGCAGCACGCCTTCGAGCGTCACCAGCCCGGGGACGCCCACCCCCAGCGCCGGCAGTTGGCCGACCTCCGCCTCGAGGTCCTCGGCGACACCCGCCAAGGCGTCGATGACGGCCTCGCCCCTGGGCGTCGGGCGCCGGCACTCGGCGACCACCTCGCCGGCATCGTCGACGGCGACGCCGAGACACTTCGTGCCGCCGACGTCGATGCCTCCGGCGGCGACGCTCACGCGATCATGACGACTCGGCGCGCGTCTTCAGCTCGCGCACCGAGTTCAGGATGCGCACCTCGGCCCGCCGCTTCACGAACCCCGGCAGCGGGGCGGCGAGCTCGACGACGAGGTCGTAGCGCACCTCGGTCCCCCCATCCGAGGTCCCGCGCAGGTGGTAGCCGCCCTCCATCGAGCGCTGGATGTCGCCCTTGACCATCTTCCACGCCAGCACGTCGGGCGCCTGCGAGTAGTCGTAGACGAGCGTGTAGTGGGTGCTCCGGCCGAGCGCCGAGGCCCGGTACTCGACCTCGGAGGGACGGTTCTGCTCGTCCCGCGAACGGACCACGACGTCCTTGACGTCGCGCACCCACTCGGGGTAGCGCTCGAAGTCGGCGGCGATCTCCCACACCCGCTCCGGGGGAGCGTCGATCACCACGGTTTCGGTGGCCGAGTCAGCCATGAGGTTCATTCTGGCACGGAGGTCGGCTTGCGCCGATCCACGGACCGCCTGGGGAAGTCGGCGTGGTACGCCGCCCACAAGCCGTTCAACCCGAACCCCAGCATCGGGACGAGGAAGCCGAGGGCGAGCGACGACCCCGCCCGCCCGTCCGGGCCCTCGAGCCGGGCGAACGTCGTGATGACCGCCACGGCGACCTGGACCGCCAGCAATCCGAGCATGATCCGGCGTACCGCCGCCGGGGTGGGTGGCCCGACCAGGAGGTAGAGCCCCGTCACCGAGATCTCGTCGCGCCGGCTGCGTTGGACGGCGTTGTAGTACGACCAGAGGAAGGTGAACACGCCGACGGCAAAGAGCACCAGCGCGGTGATCGCGGCGATCCATTGCCACAGCGAGGTGAACAGCGCGGCCGCGAGAACAGCCGTCACCGTGAACAGCAGGGTCCCGGCGAGGTCGGCCCTGATGACGACGTCGCCGTGCGCGCTTCGCGCCGTGATTCTTGTTCGCTCGCTTCGCTCGCTCACGGGAGCGCCCCCAGCGCCCGCCCGAGGCGGTCGGCGAGCACGTCGTAGGCGAACTCCTGCTCGGCCCGCGCCCGCGACGCCTTGCCCATCATCCGCCGGCGGACCGGGTCGTCGAGGAGCGCGGTGAAGGCGTCGGCGACCTCGCCCGGGTCCTCGGGGCGGCGGACGATCAGGCCCGTCACCCCGTCCTCGACGGCCTCGGCGGCGCCGCCGGAGTCCCCCGCAACCTGGGGGACCCCGCACGCGGCGGCCTCGACGAACACGATTCCGAACCCCTCCTGCTCGAGCCCGGCCCACCGGGAGCGGCACGGCATGGCGAACACGTCCGCACACCCGTACAGCCGGGGCAGATCCTCGTTCGGCACCCGCCCGAGGAAGCGCACCGGCGCACCGAGCTCGGTTGTCAGCCGGCGCAGGCGGGACTCGTCCCGCCCCGCCCCGGCGATCGCGAGCAGCAGGTCGGGCCGGCTCCGGGCGAGACGGGTGACCGCCCGGATGGCCACGTCGAAGCCCTTGCGCGGCACGAGCCGAGAGACCGCCACGATCAGCTCGCCGTCGGTCGGCAACCCGAAGCGGAACCGGGCGGCCCTCCGGTCGTGCTCACTCAGCGGGGTGAATCGGTCGACGTCGACGCCGGGCGGCACGACGGTCACGGGCAGCTCTCGTCCGGCGGCCCGCTCGGCCTCGACGGCGGCGTAGCGCCCGGCCGAGATCACGTGGCGGGCCCGTCGCAACACGTGCCCGAGTGCCTGCCGCGTGCCCGGCACCCGGCCCGGCACCGTCACCTCGGCGCCGTGCAGCACGACGGCGTACGGCGTGGCGAGCGACGGGCCGACCAGCCCCAGCGGCACGGCCGGATCGAGCACGGCGAGCTCCGCCCCGATCTCGGCCGCCAGCGCGTTGATCCGCCGGACCATCCACGGGTGCGGCAGCAGCACCGGCTCGCGGGTGCGCGCGACATGAAACGGTTGCGCCGCATCGAACGCGGCGTCGCCCGTGTACGGACTGGTGAGCACGGCGAACCGGTCGGGCGGGAGGCGCCGCCACCACTCCCACAGCACCGACTGGATCCCCCCGATCTTCGGCGGGAAGTCGTTCGTGACGAGCAGGTGCTTCACCGATCCAACACCCCGATACCGAGGCGCTCGCTCGCCCATTGCGCGTGCTCGGCGAGGATCGGGTCGTCGTGGTGCCGGTAGCGAGCGAGCGTGGCGACGACCCGCTCGTCGGCGCCGTCGGCAGCGTTGCCCAAAACGACGAGGGCGTTGCGCCGGAGCCAGCGAGGGTCGCGTCCGGCGATGTACCACCGCCCGTAGCGATCGAGCAAGGTCGCGTCGTCGGCGGCGAGGAGGTCGAGCACGTCGACCCATGCCTCCGCCGGTCCCGTGAGCGGCAGGCGATGGCGCCGGCCCAGCCGGATCGTCGGCGGGCACACGTCCTGGCAGTCGTCGCACCCGTAGATCCGGTCGCCGACCGCCTCGCGGAGGTGCTCGGGGATCGACCCCGGCGCCTGCAACACCCAGGCGAGGCAGCGGTTGGCGTCGATCACGCCGGGGGCGACGATGGCGCCGGTCGGGCAGGCGTCGAGGCAGCGGCGGCACGATCCGCATCCGTCGGGCACCGGCGCCGCCGACGAGGCGTATTCGGCGGTGGTGACCACGCAGCCGAGCACGAACCAACTCCCCGCGCCGGGCAACAGCAGATTGGCGTTCTTGCCGAACCAGCCGAGCCCGGCGAGGTGGGCGACCTCGCGGTCGACGATCGCGTTGTCGTCGGCGAAGGCGCGGGCGAGGTAGCCCCCGCTGCGGAGCCGGTCGGCGATCGCCTCCAGCCCCGCCCGCAACGGTGCGTAGTGGTCCACCCATGCGTAGCGGGCGACCCTCGCGACCGGGCCCGCCGGCCGCGGCGGGTCCTCATCGGCGGCGAGGTAGGAGCGGGCCCCGACGATGATCGATCGGGCGCCCACGACCGCCCGTGCGGGGTCGGTGGACCGGTCGGGGTTGCGGTACGTGAAGTTCATCCCCGCCGCCAGTCCGGCGGCCCGCCGCTCGTGGAGGATTCGCCGCGCCCGCTCGAGCACCGCAGCGGGGGCCACGCCGAGATGCTCGACGCCGTGCTCGTGAGCAACGGCCCGCAACTCGTCCCACGGGGCTAAAGGCGACGGGCGGGTCACCGCGCCACTGTACGATCGCCGCCCGGAAAAGGGGGGTGCCATGGCAAAGCGGGCGCTGTGTGTCGGGGTCAACAAGTACCCGCGGCCGGACCTCGAGCTCAAGGGGTGCGTGAACGACGCCAAGGGGTGGGCCGAGCTGCTCACCGAGAAGTTCGACTTCACGCGCTCCGACGTCACGCTGCTCACCGACCGGCGGGCGACGAAGGCCGCCATGATGGGTGCCCTCGGCGACCTCCTCGCCGGGGCCCGGCGCGGGGACGTGCTGGTGTTCACCAACTCCTCCCACGGCACCTACCGCGCCGATGAGGACGGCGACGAGTCGCTCTACGACGAGGCGCTGTGCCCGTACGACTGCGAGGAGGAGCTGATCGTCGACGACGACCTGCGCGAACTGTTCGCCGACATCCCCTACGGCGTCCGGCTCACGGTGATCTCCGACTCGTGCCACTCCGGATCGGCGACGCGCGACCCCGAGGACCCGTTCGCACCCGATCGCCGCCGGCGACGCTTCTGTGACCCTCGGGCGATCGGACGGCGGGAGATCCCCGACATCCGTCGTACCGCAAGTCCGCGCAGCACGGCGCTGTTCCCCGAATCGGGTATGCGCGAGCTGCTGCTGAGCGGGTGCCGCTCCGACCAGTACTCGTACGACGCCCGTTTCGGGCGGACGTTTCACGGCGCGATGAGCCACTTCGCCAAGCAGCTCATCGCCGAGGCGGACTACCGGATCACCTACCGCACGCTCCACCGCCGCTTGCTGCCGACCCTCCGCGACGCCAACTACGACCAGGAGCCGCAGCTCGAAGGTCGGGACTCGTTCAAGCGCCGGCAGGTGTTCACGTGAGGGGGTCGAGGTGATCCTCGGCGCCTACAGCGACCGGGCGGGCGGCGGCGGCCGGTTCCTGCCCCACAACATCCAGATCGCCATCGCCCCCACCGGGGCGCGGGCGTTCGTCGTCACGATCCACGAGGAGGGCACCGGGCTCTCCTTCCGCCAGGAGGTCAAGCTCACGGCGAACACGGAGTCGCGACTGCTCGCCCTCGTGGCCGATCTGCACCGGTGGTCGGTGGGGCTCGGGCTGACCGAGGCGTCCGCCCGCCGGGCGCTCGAACAGCTCGGCCGGGTGCTGCACCAGTCGTTCCTCGGCCGGCGGGGCGGAGCCGTCCTCGAGGCGTTGCGGCCGACGGCCGTGCTCCTCGACGTCGACGAGTCGATCCTCGGGCTGCCGTGGGAGGCGATGCGCTCCGCCCAGCGCGAGCTGGCGGTCGACTGCCCGTTCGGCCGCGTCGTGACCACCACGACGACGCCGGTGACCCGGCGGGACCCGGTGACCGACGACCCGGTGGTGAAGATCCTCGCCGTCGTCAACCCCACCGACGATCTCGCCGCCACCGAGGCCGAGCTGGCGGTGCTGCGGACACTCGCCGCCGGTGAGCCGCAGCCCGGCGTGACGGTGAAGCTGGACGTGCTGGAGGCCGGCGACGCGACACGCCGTGGCCTGGCCCGCGCCGTCGACGGCGGCGACCACGACATCGTCCACTTCGCCGGCCACGCCCGCTACGACGCCGGTGATCCGCACCACAGCGCGCTGCTCCTCGCCGACGGACCCTTCACCGCCGACCACGTACGCCGGCTGGCGTGGGCGGCACCTCCCTACCTCGTGTTCAACAGTGCCTGCCAGTCGGCGCGCGCCGTGCACGGGCGCCGCCTCGTGTCCAGTGGCGGGCGGGCCAACGGACTCGCCGCGGCGTTCCTCGCCGCCGGATGTGAGGCCTACGTCGGTCACTTCTGGCCCGTCGGCGATCAGGCGGCGGCGGACTTCGCGGGCACGTTCTACGAGTCGCTGTTCCGGACGGTGAACGCCGGCGCCGCCGTGCTCGACGCCCGGCGGGCGGTGCGCGGGCGCTACGACGAGTCCGCCGACCTCGCCGCGTTCGGAGCCGTGTTCTTCGGCGATGCCGGCGCGGCGGCCGAGCGCCGCGACCTCGCCCAAGCGGTCTAGCCCGTGGCGCTGGCCCTCACCGGAACCGTCGTCACGTACGACGACGCCCAGCCCGTCGTCAGGGCCGGCGCCGTGTACATCGGCGACGACGGGACGATCGACGCCGTGCAGCCGGCCCGCCGGGCCGCGCCGGCCGGGTTCTCCGGCGCGTCGCGCATCGCCACCGACGGCGTGATCACCCCCGGGCTGATCGACTTCCACAACCACCTCGCCTACAACTTCCTGCCCTTGTGGTCGGCGCCGCGGGACACGGCGTACACCAGCCGCCACCAGTGGCCGACGGCGGCCACGTACGGGCGCGACGTCTCCAACCCGGCCCAGGCGATGGGCATCGCCGCGGCCGCCGCGGCGCTGCGCTACGCCGAGGTGCGGGCTGCCGCCGGCGGGGTCACGGCGATCCAGGGCTCGCCGCCGGTCACCCGCACGTTCGCCGGGTGGATGGTGCGCAACATCGAGAAGGAGACCATCGCCGCCCACGGCAAGGAGCAGCTCATCTTCCAAGCCGTGATCAAGGCCGACGTCCCGGCGCTGAAGAAGTACGCCCCTCGCCTCGCCGACGGGCGTTCGTTCATCTACCACCTCGCCGAGGGGACGGCCCCCGCCCTGCTCGGCGAGTTCACCGACCTGCGCCGGGCCCGATGCCTGCACCCCAACCTCATCGCGATCCATTCGACCGCGCTCGGTGCGGAGGAGTACGACGACTGGGCCGAACGGGGCCCCGGCACGGTCGTGTGGTCGCCGTTCTCCAACATCTGGCTGTACGGGGACACCACCGACGTGCTCGCCGCCCGGCGCCGGGGCCACCTCGTGTGCCTCGGCTCCGACTGGGCCCCTTCGGGCACGAAGAACCTCCTCGGCGAGCTGAAGGTCGCCGCGCTCTGGAACGACGTCGCCCTCGACGGAGCGCTCGACGCCCGCGAGCTCGGGGCGATGGCGACGGCGGACGCCGGCGACGCGCTCCGCCGCTGCTGGGGCATCGACATCGGGCGCCTTCGCCCGGGCGCGGCGGCCGACGTGCTCGTCACGACCAGCCGCGTCGGTGCCCGTGAGGATCCCCATGAGAACCTCCTGCGGGTGAACGAGCGCAGCGTGCGGCTGGTCCTCGTCGGCGGGCGTCCGGTGCTCGGCACGCCGACCCTGCTGCGCGCGGCGGGGGCCCGGCACGTCGAGTCGTTGACCATCGGGGGGGTCCGCAAGGGCGTCGTGATGCGGCTGCCGGACGAGCAACTTCCGGAGGATCCGGCCCTGCACGGCGAGGCCAACCTGTCGTGGGCCGACGGGAGGAAGGCGATGCAAGGGGTGATCGACGATCCCGCCGGGTCCGTGCGGCGGGCCCGGGAGGCTGCCGAGCGCCGGCCGCGCGGGGCGCCGGTCCCGCTGGAGTACGAGCCCGACATGCCTGGGCCGGGCGGTGCCGACGGTAGCCGCGCGCTCACCGACGACGAGCTGGACAACCTCGCCATCGCGCCCCTGCCGTCGCTGGCCCACGATGCCGCCTGGTTCGCCGAGGTCGACCGGGCCAAACCGCACGCGGCGATCCTGAAGGACCTGCGCGAGCGGTTCTCCGCCCGTTAGCCCGTTCTGTCGTTTGGAATCGGCCGGATCCGGTCGGTTCCAAACGACAGAACGGGGGGTCAGGCTCGGGTGACGGCGAGGAAACGGTCGCTCGACACGACGTTGGCTCCGTCGTTGGCGACGTCGCGCTGCACCGCCTGATCGTTCGTGACCACCACCACTGGGCGGTCGGGCGGCGCCCCTTCGACCTCCTTGCGGATGAGGTCGTCCGCCTCGACCCCCGCCGGCGAGTACGTCACCCGGGCCAGCCGGCGCGAGCGGGTGTGGGCGCCGACGACGCCGGCGCCGTCGAACACGACGACGAACTCGGTGCCGAAGCGGCGGGCGGAGTGGTCGACCGTGTCGAGGAGGCGTTCCCGCTGGGCCTCGAGGTGCTCCTCCGGCCAGGCCGTCTTGGCGACGTTGTAGCCGTCGACGACGACCAGCGCCCCAGCGGCCCTGAGGAGGTACTCGGCCGCCTGCGGGGAGTCCCGCCGAGTGCCTCCCGGCAGGGCAAGCGGTTTGCGCCGGCTCGGCCGGACGTCGACCAGAGCGCCGAGACGGTCGGCGAGGGTGCGGGCGGAGCGGGCAACCTCGGCGAGCTCCCCCACCTGCGCCGCGGATACGCGGAGTCCGGATCGTTCGGCCCGCTCGGCGAGCAGTTGGTCGCGCTGCGCCTCGGCGGTGGCCGCGCGCTTCGCGTCCGCGTCGCGCTCGGCCTCGGCCCGTTCCACCCGTTGGCGCGCCGCATCGGCCCGTTGCGTCGCGTTGCGCACGGCGGTGCGCGCCTCGGTCAGCTCGTCGCGCAGCGAGGCGACCGCGGCCGCCGCCTCATCGGCGCGGCGCCGTTGCTCGTCCGCGTTCCGCTTGAGCTCCTCGACGCGCTTCTGCAGCCGCTCCAGGTCGGCCTCGGCTCGGGCGGCGCGCTCTTCGGCCGCTCTGTGCCGCCGCTCGGACCGCCGCAACTCGACCTCGGCCGACTTCTGCGCGTGCGCCTCCTGCTCCTCGGCGATGAGGTCGGCGACCCGGTCCTCCCAGCCGGCCTGGCCGCGCAGCCAGGCGGAGCCGATCGGGCCGACGAGCTCGGGCTCGGCCGCCGCCGCGACCGCCGTCCGGAACGCCTCGTCGCCCTCGATCACTCGGCGCAGCTTGCCCAGCACGGAGGTCGGGATCCGCGACTGCTTGAGATACGGCTTCAGCGCCGCCGGGTAGCCCAGCGGCGGACGCTGTCGCTGGCCGTCCTCGGCGAACCTCGCGGCGAACTCGATGGCGGTGCGCAGGTACCGGTTCGCCGCGTTCGATGCGGCCGCCGAAGCGCCTGGAGGCGCCGGCGTGCCGAACCCGTGCTTCGCCTCTGAACGACGCGACTCGGTCACCGGCTTGCACGTTACGGGGCTACGCCAGCTCCTCCAGGGGACCGGCTGGGCCCCAGCGCACGTACCACTCCCACCCGTAGACCTCGGCGAAGTGGTGGTCGGGGAGCTGCAGCACGCTCGCCGACTCGGGGATCTGGCTGGCGTGGGCGGCGATCGCCGCCCGCTTCAGCTCGACCATCTCGCGCACGTCGATGGCGACGGCGACCTCGACCGTGGCGACGCCGATGTGCGAGCGGACGAGCCCGAGATCGTCGACCATCCCGGCCTCGGCGACGATGTGGCTCTCGACGAAGTGCAGGTACTCCCGGTCGACGGTGGCGCCGTACACCGTCGGGACCCCAGCTTGCTCGGCGGCCGCCCGCACCACGTTGGTCACCTGGATGTGGTCCGGGTGACGGTAGACGCCGTCGGCGTCGTACCCGGTGACGGCGACCGCGCCGACGTCCGTGAGCACGTCCGCCAACCGCCCGGCTGCTTCCGCCAGCGGCGTGGCGGCGAACGCTCCGTCCGCCTCGTTGGCCTCCTCGCCGGCCATCCCGGAGTCGTGGTAGCCGAGGAAGTCGACACGCGTGGCGCCGAGCAGGCCCGCCGCCGCCTCGCACTCGACGCGCCGCACCCCGGCCAGGCCGGCGTCGTCGATCGCCCCGTGGTAACGCGGATGGATCGCGCCCAGCTCGCCACCGGTGGCGACGACGAGCGTCACCGGCACCCCGGCCCGGGCGAGCCGAGCCATCGTCCCACCGGTGAAGATCGCCTCGTCGTCGGGGTGGGCGTGGACGAAGACGACGGACACCGTCCTCATGCTCTCACGTCGGGCCGCCGTACACCCGTTCTTGACAGCGAACAGTCGTCCAGGCTGAAATTGCACTCGTGGGATTTAGCGTCGGGGTTCAGCGCAGCTTCGACGACCTCGGCACGCCGCTCGCCCACGCCACGTTCTGCGTCCTCGACCTCGAGACCACCGGCGGCGACCGTGAGCACGACGCGATCACCGAGATCGGCGTGGTGAAGGTGCGCGGCGGCGAGTGTCTCGGGACCTTCCAGACGCTCGTGAATCCGGGCAAGGCGATCCCGCCGCGGATCTCGGTGCTGACCGGGCTCACCGACGCCGTCGTCGCCCCGGCGCCACGCGTCGAGGCGGTCCTGCCCTCACTCCTCGAGTTCCTGGGCGACGGGGTGATCGTCGGCCACAACGTCGGCTTCGACCTCGCCTTCCTGCGGGCGGCACTCCAGCGCCAGGGCTACCCGCCGATCCCCCCGCCGCGGATCGACACGGCCGCCCTCGCCCGCCGGCTCGTGCGCGACGAGGTGCCGGACTGCCGGCTGAGCACCCTGGCGTCGCGCCTGCGCCTCGACCACCGCCCGACCCACCGCGCGCTCGACGACGCCCTCGCCACCACCGACCTCCTGCACCTCCTCATCGAGCGGGCGGCGGGGCTCGGCGTGCTCGGCCTCGACGACCTCGTCACCCTGGGCTCGCTCGCCGGTCACCCCCAGGCGGCCAAGCTCAAGCTGACGTCGAACCTGCCGCGCTCGCCCGGCGTGTACCTGTTCTGCGGGCACCGCGACGAGGTGCTCTACGTCGGCAAGGCGGGCAACCTGCGCCAGCGGGTGCGCAGCTACTTCGGCCGCGAGGACCGTCGCCGCATCGGTCCGATGCTCCGCGAGGCGCAGAGCGTGCGTCACCACTGCCTCCCCGACGTGCTGTCGGCCGAGGTCGTCGAGGCCCGCCTCATCGCCCGCCTGCTCCCCCGCTACAACCGGGTCGGCACCCGCGCCGACCGCTATTGCTACGTCCGCCTCGACACCGAGTCGCCGTGGCCCCGCCTGTCGATCGTCGCGCGACCCCGCCCTGACCGGCGTCCACCTCGGCCCGCTGCCGTCCCGCCCGATGGCCACGCTCGTCGTCGACGCGATCCAGGCCGCGCTCCCGCTGCGGCGATGCTCCGTTCGGCTCGGCCGCCACCACCAGCCCACGCTCGACGCCACCCCGTGCCTCGCCGCCCAGCTCGGCGTGGCCGCCTGCCCGTGCGCCGGGCTGGCCGACCCGCGCGTGTACGCCGACGCGGTGAGCACGGCGGCCGAGGCGATGACCGGCAGCCCGGCGCCCGTCGTCGAAACGCTCACCGCCCGGATGGACACCCTCGCCGCCGCCCAGCGCTTCGAGGAGGCGGCCACCGTCCGGGACCGGATCTCGGCGCTCGAGGGAGCCGTGAAGCGGACGCTCATGCTGAATCGCCTGCTCGGTCGGGGTCGCTTCGAGGTCACCGACGGTGACGTCACGTGGATCGTCGACCGGGCCCGGCTCGTCGATGTCCGGGTCGCCGGGTCGACCGCCGGGGCTCTGCCCGCGCCACCGCCGGATCCACCGCCGCCAGGGCACCCGGTGCCGCGGCTGCTCGCCGACGAGGCGCTCGTGCTCGCCCGCCGCCTCAGTCGGGATGAGGTCTGAGCGTCGCGCCGTCCCGGTCGACGCCAAGGACCTTCACCTCACCCTCGGCCGGCAGCGTGGCGACGATCGCGTCGGCGTCACCGGGCGCGCACAGCAGGGCAACGGTCGGGCCGCTGCCCGACAGCCAGCCGCACCACGCCCCGGCGTCGAGCCCGGCGTCGAGCGCGTGGCGCGACGGCTCGGCCTCCGCCATGCGCAGGTCCTGGTGCAGCCGGTCCCCGGTGGCGCTCCGGAGGGCGTCGACGTCCCCGGCGGCAAGGGCGGCGACGAGCAACGCCGTGCGCCCGACGTTGAACACGGCGTCACCGAAGGAGACGGTGGCCGGGAGCGCGCGACGTGACTTCTCCGTCGCGGTGGTGAACGACGGCACCCACGCGAGAACCGCCGGCTCGATCGCCAGCGGCACCACGACCGCCCGCCCCGCCGCCGTGGCGACCACGCCGCCGTACAGCGACGCGGCCACGTTGTCGCCGTGACCCTCGAGCTCGATCGCCAGCTCGAGCAGCCCGGCTCGGTCGGCATCGAGGTCGGAGTCGGCCCCGGCCCCCTGCGCCCACGCCGCGACCAGGCCCCCGACGCGCATCGCCCCGCTGAATCCCAGCCCTCGACCCATCGGGATCGGGGAGCGCACCCAGAGCGCGCCGTCACCCCCGCCGCGCCGAAAGGCGATCGCCGCCGGGTGGGTGTCGCCGACGAGCTGGGCGCGGCGCGGCGGTGGCGGGGCATCGGGGTCGCAGATCCCGATGTCGGCGTACAGGGTCAACGCCATCCCGAGGGCGTCGAAGCCGGGCCCGAGGTTCGCCGTCGACGCCGGCACCCGGGTGACGATCAAGTCGTCACCCAGCGGAGTCCTCCGCCGCCTCCTGCGAGACCTGGACGAAGGTGTCGAGGACCTTCGCCGCCCGCCCGTCGTCGATCGACGTCGCCGCGACCTCGACCCCGCTGCGCAGGTCGTCGACCTCACCGGCGACGACGAGGGCGGCGGCGGCGTTGAGCACGACGATGTCGCGGTGGGCACCCTGCGCGCCGCTTAGCACCCGCCGCACCACCTCGGCGTTGTACGGCGGAAGGCCGCCCGTGAGCTGCTCGTGGGTCGCCGGGGCCAGGCCGAGCGCCACCGGGTCGACCGGGAACGTGCGGGCCCCGCCGTCGTGGTGGAGGGCGAGCACGGTCGAGGACCCGGTGGTCGTCAGCTCATCCAGGCCGCCACCGTGGACCACCCAGGCGTCGGTGGCGCCGTGGGCGCGCAGCGAGGCGAGCATGCGCTCGGCGAAGCTGGCGTCGGCGACCCCGATCACGTAGCGCCGCACCCGCCCGGGATTGGCCATCGGGCCGAGGAGGTTGAACACCGTCGGGATTCCGATCTCGCGGCGCGACGGCGCGGCGAAGCGGAACGCCGGGTGGAATCGGGGGGCGAAGCAGAAGCCGATGCCCGCCCGCTCGACGCAACGCTGGACGCCCTCGGGCGACAGCTCGATCGCCACGCCCAGCTCCTCGAGGACGTCGGCGGTGCCGCACTGCGATGACGCGCCGCGGGCACCGTGCTTGCACACCGGCACGCCGGCGCCGGCAACGACGAGGGCCGCCATCGTCGACACGTTGATCGAGTGCGAGCGATCGCCGCCCGTGCCGACGATGTCGATCGCCCGGGTGCGCATCGAGTCGTCGAGGGGGACGAGCTCGGCGGCCTCGAGCACCGCGTCGAGCAGACCGGACAACTCGTCGGCGGTCTCGCCCTTGGCCCGCAGGGCGACGACGAACCCGATCAGCTGGGCCGCGGTGGCCCGCCCGGCGAGGATGTTGGCCATCGCCGAGCGCGCTTGCTCGGCGGTGAGGTCGCGCCCGGCGAGCAGCTCGGTGAGCAGCCCCGGCCAACCCCCATGACGATCGAGTTCGAGCTCCTCCGCAGTCGGCACGCCCGGGAATCTACTGGTGGCGCGACGACCGACATCTGGGCGCGGAGCGTCTCAATCGGATTTCTGGGCGCGGACGGTCTCGGATTCCGAGACGATTCGCGCCCAGATGCTGCGCGGCGGGCGTGTCGGGTGGGCCCTACGCCGACCGGCGACGCTGGCGGATTATCCGCCGCCGCTCGCGCTCGGTCGCCCCGCCCCAGACGCCGGCCTTCTCCCGGGCCATCAGGGCGTGTTCGAGGCAGGCCACCCGTACACCGCACGTGGCGCACACGGCCTTGGCGACCTCGGCGTCATCGTCGTCGTCGGGATAGAAGATGCTCGCATCGAGTCCCCGGCAGGCCCCGAGCTTGCGCCATTCGATGTCCTGGAGCGACACGTAACCAATCCCCCATCCAGGTTGTTGTGCGATCGGAACGATAGAACCACTCCGGGGCCGGGCGCCAGAGGCAATCGTCGGCGGCGCGAGTACGGTCTCCGGCGTGGGCGCCGAGGCCGCATCCGCCGATGCCGTGGGCAGGGCATTCGAGCGCCGGGAGACGCTGGAACGCCTGGCCAGCGAGGAATTCGACGTCCTCGTCGTCGGCGGCGGGATCACCGGGGTCGGGGTCGCCCTCGACGCCGCCACGCGGGGCCTTCGCGCCGTCCTCGTCGAGGCCGAGGACTTCGCCAGCGGGACCTCGTCGAAGAGCTCCAAGCTCGTCCACGGGGGACTCCGCTACCTCCAGCAGGGGGACGTCCGCCTCGTCTACCAAGCCCTCCGCGAGCGTCAGCGCCTCCGCCGCAACGCTCCCCACCTGGTCAGCGTGCTGCCGTTCATGATCCCGATCCTGACGAGCGACGGGCTGATCCCCCGCCGCATCACCCGGGCCATGGGCACGGCGATGTGGATGTACGACCTCACCGGCGGGTTCCGCATCGGCAAGCTGCACAAGCGTCTGGATGCGGACGAGGCGCTCGCCCACCTCCCGACAATGCCGCGCGAGCGCCTGGCGGGTGGCTACCTGTACTACGACGCCACCACCGACGACGCCCGCCTCGTGCTCACCGTCGCCCGCACCGCCGCCGCTCACGGCGCCGTCGTGGTCAACCGGGCGCGCGTCGTCGAGCTCACCAAGGACCCCAGCGGACAGGTCGACGGCGCGATCGTCGACACCGGCGACCGCCGGTGCACGGTCCGGGCGCGCGCCGTCGTCAACGCCGCCGGGGTGTGGGCCGACGAGGTCGTCACCCTCGAGGACGGGGTCGACCCCGACTCGATCCGGCCGGCCAAGGGCATCCACCTCACGATCCCGTGGGCCAAGGTGCGCAACGACATCGCCGTCGTCATCCCCGTGCCCGGCGACAAGCGCAGCCTCTTCGTCGTCCCGTGGGACCGGCAGCCCGACGGGACGTTCGAGCACACCTACGTCGGCACCACCGACACCGACTACGACGGGCCGCTCGAGGACCCCCCGTGCACGGCGGCCGACGTCCAGTACGTCCTGCGCGCGCTCAACGCCGCGGTGACCACTGGGATCACCGCCGCCGACGTGACCGGGGCGTGGGCCGGGCTGCGTCCGCTCGTCAAGTCCGGAGCGAGCGCGCGCACGGCCGATCTCTCCCGTCGCCACCGGGTGACGATCGGCTCCGCCGGCGTCGTGACCGTGACCGGCGGCAAGCTCACGACATACCGGGAGATGGCCGAGGACACGGTCGACGTGGTGGCCGCGCGCCTCGGGTCCAAGCGCCGCTCGCGGACGAGGTCGCTCCGGCTGCTCGGCGCCGAGGGCTACCGCGAGGCGCCGCCGGCGACGCGGGCGGCCCACCTCGGTGGGCGCTACGGGTCGCTGACCGCGGAGCTCGACCACCTCGTCGCCGCCGACCCGACGCTCGGCGAGCCACTGGTCGAGGGGATGCCCTACCTGCGCGCCGAGGCGGTGTACGCCGTGCGGCGGGAGATGGCGACCACATTGGTCGACGTGCTCGTCCGCCGGACCCGGGCCCACCTGTTCGACCGGGCCGCCACCCTCGCCGCCGCCCCCGCCGTGGCCGCGCTCATCGCCGGCGAGCTCGGATGGGACGCCGCCGAGACCGCCCGGCAGGTCGAGCGCTACCGGGCGTTGGTGCGGGCCGAGGAGTCCGACGCCGCATCGCCCGAGCCGGCCACAGCGTGACGCAGCCGACCCCGCCGATCGAGCTGTCCGGTTCGCGGGCGCGCTGGCCCGGCGCCATCGACGTCCCGGCTGAGGTCATCGCGGCACTGAGTGACGTCTGCACGGTCATCGACGACGAAGCAGCCGTCGCCGACTGCAGTCGGGACTGGTGGCCGCTCGCCCTTCATTGGGCACTGCAGGGCGAGGTGCCGGCTCGGGCGGCGGTGATCGTGCGACCGGTGAGCACCGGCCAGGTCGGCGGGGTGGTGCGCGTGTGCGCCGACGCCCAAATCCCATTGACCGTCGCCGGCGGACGCAGCGGGGTCTGCGGGGCGTCGGTCCCCGTCCACGGCGGCGTGCTCGCCGACCTCACCGGCCTCGCCGGGATCGGGGAGGTCGACGCGACGTCGGGGGTCGTCGAGGTCCTTGCCGGCACGTTCGGCCCGGATCTCGAAACCGAGCTGCAGCAACACCACGGGCTGAGCGTCGGCCACTTCCCGCAGAGCTTCGATCTCGCCACCGTCGGCGGATGGGTCGCCTGCCGGGGCGCGGGCCAGTACTCGACCCGGTACGGCAAGGTCGAGGACCTCGTCGTCGGGCTCGAGGTCGTGCTCGCCGACGGGACGGTCGTCCGCACCGGCGGAACGCCGGCGGCCGCCGTCGGACCGGACCTCACCCAGCTGTTCGTCGGATCGGAGGGCACGCTCGGCGTGATCACCCGGGTGTGGCTGCGGGCCCACCCGCTCCCTCCGATCGAGCGGCGGGCGGCGTACACGTTCGCCTCCTTCGCCGACGGGATCGACGCCTGCCGGACCATCCTCCGCCGGGGCGCCACGCCGGCGGTGCTCCGGCTCTACGACGAGATCGAGACCGCCCGCAGCCACGGCGGGGACGGGTCGCGCAGCGCCCTCCTCGTCCTCGACGAGGGCGACCCGGCGATCGTCGAAGCGACGATGTCCGTCGTCGCCGACGCCTGTGCCGCCGGTGTCTCGGCGTCGACCGACCTCGTCGCCGGCTGGCTGGAGCACCGCAACGACACGTCGGCGCTGCAGGCCCTCGCCCGCAAGGGGTACGTGGTCGACACGATGGAGGTTGGCGCGCCCTGGTCCCGGCTGGCCGAACTGTTCGACGTCGTGCTGGCGGCCCTGCGCGCCGTCCCCCACACGCTCGTCGCGTCATGCCACCTGTCGCACAGCTACCCGGACGGCGCCTGCCTGTACTTCACCTTCGCCGCCGCCCCACCGGGCGACGAGATCGAGTCGACGTACGTCGCGCTGTGGGACGCCGCCCAGCGGACGGCGCTCGCCCACGGGGCCAACCTCTCCCACCACCACGGCGTGGGAATCAACCGGGCCCGGTTCGTCGACGAGGCGCTGGGGCCGAGCCGGCGGGTGCTCGCCGCGGTCAAGGCGGCCCTCGACCCCCTCGGGATCCTCAACCCGGGCAAGCTCGGGCTCGACTCGCTGTTCGGCTCGTCGCCCTGGCCGCCCTCCGCGTGACACCATGCCGCCCATGACGGGGATCCTGGTCATCGACGTCGGCACGACCACGCTGCGCGCGGCGGTGGTCGACGACGGACTGGCGATCGTGGCGCTGGCGACCCGGTCGTCGGCGCCGTCGACACCGTTCCCCGGCCTCGTCGAGTTCGACGCCGTCGAGCTGGCCCGGCTCGCCGTCGACGCCGCCGCCGAGGCGACCAGTAGCGCCGACCGGCCGATCACTGCCGTCGGCATCACCAACCAGCGGGCGAGCACGGTGGTCTGGGACCGGCGGACCGGTGAGCCGATCGGGCCTGCGCTCGGCTGGCAGGACCTGCGCACAGTGATGGAGTGCATCGTGGCCAAGGACGCCCACGGCCTGCACCTCGCCCCCAACCAATCGGCGACCAAGGTCGCATGGCTGCTCGACCACATCGAGGGCGCGCGCGACCGGGCCGAGGACCTGTGCTTCGGGACGATCGATTCGTGGTTGGCGTGGTCCCTCTCCGGCGGCGCCCTCCACGTCACCGACCACAGCAACGCCGCCGTGACCGGCCTGCTCCGACCGGACGCCTCGGCGTGGAGCGACCGGGCGCTCGCCGCCCTCGACATCCCGGCGGCGATGATGCCCGAGTTGGTCTCCACCAGCGGGGTGGTCGGGGAGGCGACGGTGCTGCCGGGCGGCCCGCCCATCGCCGCTCTCGTGGGCGATCAGCAGGGCTCGCTCGTCGGTCAGGGCTGTGTGCGCCTCGGACAGGCCAAGATCACGTTCGGCTCGGGGGCCATGCTCGACCTGTGTCGAGGCCCGGATGCACCGGAGTCGGCGCACCGCAGCAAGCACGGCACCTACCCGATCATCGCCTGGTCCCGGGGCGGGGAGCTGATGTGGGGGGTCGAGGCGATCATGCTCTCGGCGGGCACCAACGTCGAGTGGCTCCGCGAGGATCTCGGGCTCGTCGACTCTGCGGCTGCGACGCACGATGTCGCCGCTGCAGTGGAGACGGCCGACGGCGTCGTGTTCGTGCCCGCCCTGCTCGGTTTGGGCACGCCGCACTGGGACTACGGGGCTCGGGGCACCCTTCTCGGGGTCACCCGGGGGACCACGGCGGCCCACGTCGTCCGGGCGGTGCTCGAGGGCGTCGCCCAGCGCGGCGCGGACCTCGTCGAGGCGGCCGAGGCCGACACCGGGTTGACGATCGAACGGCTCCGGGTCGACGGCGGGATGAGCGAGAACCCGACGTTCGTCCAGGCGCTCGCCGATGCCACCGGCCGGCCCGTCGAGGTCTCACCGGTCGTCGACGCCACGGCGCTCGGCGCCGCGTTCCTCGCCGGCCTGGCCACCGACGTCTGGGGCGACATCGACGACGCCGAGGGCACCTGGCGCCCGCGCCAGGTGGTCGAACCCGGTGCGACGCTCGATCGCGTCGCCTGGTCGCGCGCCGTCGAGCGGGCCGCCGGCTGGATCCCTGAGCTCTCGGCGTTGGACTTCTGAGCGCCTCTCACCCCTAGAGTTGCCGCTCGTGCAGATCCCCGCCACCACGCCCCCGGGACCGCCGACGTCCGCCGATCTCACGGTGCTCGCTGGCCTCCAAGGGCTCGAGCTCGCCGCTCGTGATCTCTACCAGACGGCGATCGACGCCGGCGCCGACGACGGGGCCGGTGTCCTGGCGACGCTGCGCGCCAACCACGCGGGCTATGCCAATGCGATTTCCGGGCTCATCGGCGCCGCCGCCCCCCAAGCCCGCAACGACCTCGTATACGACCAGTTCAGCGCCGACTTCGAGACCGACGACGTGGCGTCGGTCGCGGCGGCCGGCTACGCGCTCGAGTCGGGAGCCGTCGCGACCAACCTCGACGCCCTCGGCGTGCTCGAGGGCGCCGACGGGGCGACGGTGGTGGCGTCGATCCTGATCGTCGAGTCCCGCCACGCGGCGGTCCTCGCCGACCTCGGCGGGCAGAGCGACGATCTCGACGCCGTGCTCGTCAACACGGCCACGCCGTTCCCCGTCGAGAGCGGGTCGACGTCATGAGCGAGCGAGTCTTCGAGCGAGCGAACCATCAAGCACGGTCTTCGGCTCATTGGTGCACCATTCCCGAACCGAACCCGTCGCACATCGACAGGGTGCACCAATGAGCGGGCCCCTCGATCCTCAGGCGCGGTTGACCCGTCGCCGGCTCCTCCAGGTCGGCGGGCTCGGCGCCGGGCTCAGTGTGCTGCTCGCCGCGTGCGGCGGCGATGACACGGAGAGCGAGCCGGGTCGGGTCGGGTATGCCCCACCCGCCACGCCACTGCCCGACGTCGAGGTGAACGATGTCGTGTGGCTCCGCACGGCGTCGTCGATCGAGTACACCGTGCTCGACGTGTACCAGCGGGTGACCGAGATCGGTGCCCTCGACGCCGGCGCCCAGGCTCTGATCGACCGCTTCGTCGCGGACCACACCGAGCACATCGCGACCCTCGCCGAGCTCACCGCCGGCGCCGGCGGCGAACCCTACGAGTGCGCCAACGCCTGGTACATCGACCGCACGGTCGACCCGATCTTCACCCAGATCACCGGCTCCGAATCCGGGGATCCGGCCCCGAGCGACGACCCGGCGCGGGACCTGCTGGCGGTGTCCAACGCCTTCGAGTCGATGACCGGGGCGATGTACCAGCAGATGGTCGAGGTGCTCGTCGACCCCGAGCTGCGCCGGGACGTGATGACGATCGGCGCCCACGAGGCGCGGCACGCGGCGGCGGTGGCGATGGTGGCCACCGGGGTACCCGAGGGCTACGTCAGCCCGGTGCTGTTCGGCGCCGACCTGACGCCCGACGAGACCGGCCTGTTCAAGGCCTACGCGATCCCGGGCACGTTCGGCTCGCTCGCCGCGATCGAGCTCGTCGTCGGCGCCCGCAGCGAGGCCGGCACGCGGCAGTCGTTCGTGCTCGAGACGCCGGCGGCCAACTCGCTGATCTACGAGGACATGGTCTGCGAGACCTGACGGCGGGTAGACTGTCTGTTCGATGGTGAGTCGGCCGGGTGGCCGCGGCACGCTCGTCGTGTCGAGGAAAGTCGGGACTCCACAGGGCAGGGTGCTGGCGAGAGCCAGGTCGGGGCGACCTGACGGATCAGTGCAACAGAGAGCAGACCGCCGATGGGCCGGGTGACCGGCCACAGGTGAGGGTGAAACGGTGCGGTAAGAGCGCACCAGCGTCCGGGGTGACCCGGGCGGCTCGGTAAACCCCGCCAGGAGCAAGGCCGAGCAGGAGGCACGGACGGCCCGTCCGCCCCTCGGGGCAACCTCCGGGTAGGCCGCACAGATGGATGGCCACCGGCCGCCGAGAGGCGGCTACAGGATCCCGCTTACAGGCCGACTCACCATCGTTCGCGCCGTGCTTCGTCGGGGCGCGCAACTCGCCCCGGCTCAACCGACCGAGGGATGACCGGGAGTCGAGGCAAGTTGCTGTGTCCGAGGTCGGCCAGTGGAAGCGGCGGAGCCGACCTGGGTTGACGGCGGACGGTACGACGGCCGCGTTAAGCGACGATGAGATGGAAGGGAGAGATCTAATCGCCGCCGCCCCGGCTCACCCTCGCGGGCGGTTGAGGGAAGCCGGGGCGACGCGGTGGGACGATCAGATGACAGGTCCCGCGGCGTCAAGCCTTTCCCGCGCGCCGTGGGGACAAACCTGTCCCCACCCGATTTCCGGGTATCCCTCGGAACGCGAAGAGGCCGGGCCCCGCCCGGGCCCGGCCGATCTACAACTCGTTACGACGAGTACGAGTCGTAGTACTTGTCGTACAGGTCACGGTCCGTGCGGTGCACGTCCTCGAAGTCCGGTGCCGACTTGATCTCATCCTTGGTCATGGCCACGAACACCTTGCGCTCGGTGTCGTCGATCCGCTCGACGACCCCGGCCGGAATCATCCGCTTCTTGCCGAAGATCCAGAACCCGGTGTCGACGACCAGGTAGGCGGAACCGGCCTCATTGGTCGCCTCATCGATGTCCCCGATACGCCCGTCCGTCGCCTCGACGTCGAAGCCGACGAGGTCTCGGGCCGTGCTCTGAAGATCGGTCCGATAGTCCCACATTGTCATTTGCTTGCTCCTCACATACCGCCCGCCACCTCTCGCGTTCCCGTTACGTGGCAGATGCATACGTCGCGGGCCGATCCCATCAAGAGTTGGCGAGAGGGCGCAAGATGGTGGCGATGGACCTGCGCACGTGGATCACCGGTGATCACGACTCCGTGCTCGCCCGCTTCGAGCAGTCGGTCGCGTCGGTCGTGCCGCTCGAACGGTGGCGCGACCCGGGGGGGCCGGGTGGCTCGTCGATCGCCTGGCTCGCGTTCCACACGACCTACCACGAGGACCTCGCCGTCAATGCCGTGGTCGGCGGCGCATCGCCGGTCATCGAGGAGTGGCGGGACGGGCTCGGGATCGCCGGCGTGCCCGCGGACGTCGGGCTCGGCGAGACCGAACAGCCCTCACTGACCGACGAGCTCGACGTCGACCGGCTCGTGGGCTACCTGCACGCCGTCCACGCCCGGACCGCCGAGTGGCTCGCCGACGTCGACCTGGCCGCCCTGGAAGCGGTGCCTGCCAGCGGGGACGCGCTCGACCGGGCCGGGGTCGAGGAGCAGGCGGTGCCGTGGCTCTACCGGATGTGGGACGGCAAGCCGGGGTCGTGGTTCGTCCAGTGGGAGGCGATCGGCCACCGCGTCAACCACGTCGGCGAGATGGTGTCGGTGCGCAACCGGCTCGGGCTGTCGCCGTTCTGACCTCAGCCCGTTCTGTCGTTTGAAATCGACCGGATCCGGCCGATCCCAAACGACAAGTCGGGGGGTCAGGGCGGCGCGGTCTCGTTGAACGAGAACAGCACGGGCCCGGTCTCGCGCATGTCGACGCGGCACACCGACGCCTGCGACAGGTGCGTCCGCCAGGAGATCTCGATCCCGGCGCCGAGCACCCACGCGACCGCGGCCTTCACGGGCGACACGTGGGTCACGACGGCGACGTCGTGGTCGCGGGCTCGCTCGGCGAGCTCCGTGCAGGCGACCTGGACGCGGGCGGCGAGGTCGGTCAGCGACTCCCCTCCCTCCGGCGCCCACATCACGTTCTGCCGCCAGTGGGCCCACGCACCGGACGGGAGGTCGGCGATCGTCGTGCCCTCGAACTCCCCGTAGGCCAGCTCGGCCCACCGGTCGTCGGTCACGAAGGGCAGGCCGAAGAACTCCGCCGTCTCCGTCGCCCGCCGCAGCGGGCTGGAGATCAGCTCGTCCACCTCGCCGACGTGGGCGGCGACGGCCTTGGCCTGCTCCCGTCCGACGTCGTCGAGCGACTCGTCGAGCCGTCCCTGCAGCCGGCCGGCGGCGTTGAGCGCCGTCCGGCCGTGGCGGACGAGGATCAGCACAGGCAAGAGTGAAGCACAGCGCTCACGGGGTCTCGGCGAACAGCCGACCCGAGCGTCGTGCCGCCACCCGGCGGGCCGGATCGCCGAGGCGGGCGGTGCGCCAGACCCACGCCAGGATGGCGAGACCGATCAGCTCGAGCGGGACGTTCCACCACCCACGCGACGTCTCGGGGAGCCGGGTGCCGTCGAAGCTCCAGCCGCCGAGCGGCCACCAGAACAGGTCCGTGTCGGTCCACGCGCCGTCGAACACGAGGTGCAGCAGGACGCCGATCGGCAAACCGAGCCAGAGGCGCCGAGCCGGCCGCCGGCCGATCGTCGCCAGCATCACCACGGTCAGGAGCAGCAGGCCGAACACCAGCGTGTGCATCACCCGGGCGCCGTCGAACAAGGCGTCGGCCAGCGGCAGCACGGACCCGACGACGAGCAGCCGGTAGTCGAACCGGGGGTCGCGGAACACGAACCAGACGGTCACGATCGCCGTCCCCACGAACCACAGGAACATCGGGCGCCGGCTACGGGATGAGGAGACGGCCGCACTGCGGGCACTCAGCGAGCTGGCCGGCGGGGACCGCCCGCACCTCGGCGAGCTCCGTCGTCGAGAGATCGAGGTGGCAACCGCCGCACCTCGACCCCTCCAGCGCCGCCACGGCGACACCGCCGAACCTCGCCCGGAGCTGGTCGTAGCGGGCGAGCAACCCGGCGTCGAAGCGGCCGGCGATGGTCTCCCGGGCCGTGCCCAGCCGCGCGACTTCGTCGTCGACGGCGGTCTCCGCGGAGGCCAGCGCCGCCCGCGCCTCGTCGGCGCCCGTCCGCAGCCCGGGCAGGCGTTGCTCCAGCTCGGTGACCTCGTCGGCGAGCGTCGACTGCTCCTCGAGGAGGGTGAGCTCCTGGTCGTCGAGGGCGTCGCGGCGGCCGGAGAGCGTGGCCAGCTCGTGCATCAGCGCCTCCGCCTCCCGGGGCGCGATCACGGTCTTGAGCTGGGCCTCCAGCCGGACCCTCTGGGCGACCAGGCCCTCGCCGTCGTGCTCCAGACCCTCGATCGCGGCGTCGAGCTCGTCGTTCCTCGTGGTCAGCTCGGTCCGCCGTCGCTCGGCTTGCTGCAGCGCGGCCGCGGCGGCCGTCGCCGCGTCCCGCTCGGGGAGCCGGCCGCGTCGGTGGGCGAGTTGGTCGAGCGTGGTGTCGACCCGCTGCAGCTCGAGGAGGTCGTCGGTCAGCACGGGTAGGTCGACGTCCCGAGCGGGACCGACGGCACCGGGGCCTTTGGGTCGAGGACGTCGGGCGGGATCGTCGTGCCGCCCTCGACGGTCTGGTAGACCGGCTGCCGCACGACGACTGGCGGCGGCAACGTCGTGGTGGTGGTGCCGGCAGGTGGGGTCGGAGTCGTGGGAGTCGTCTCCGGCGGCGCGGGCGGCGGCTGCTGCTGCGGCATCGCGAACCCGGCGGGACCTGCGTCTCCGCCACCCGGTCCGGGGCCACCCGGTCCGGGGCCGCCAGGACCCGGGCGACCCGGGCCCGGCGCCGGTGCACCCGGTGGCACGGTGCCGGGCACGGTGACCTCGTTGTAGCCGACGATCACCCGCAGGCACTCGTTGCCCGGCAGGTACAGCCGCGCCGGTGGCCGGGCCGGCTTGGGCGGCGCCGGCCAGTCGGCTGCGGGCAGGAGGGCGTGGGCCGGGTCCATGTAGGTCTTCCAGATCAGGGTGGGAATCCGGCCACCCTGGACGCGGGTGTGGCCGAGGGCGGCGAACTCGGGGACGAAGTCCATCGACGTGTAGCCGTCCGGGTCACCCATCCACACCGCCGTGCTCAGCTGAGGCGTGCCGCCCACGAACCAGGCGTTGGTGTTGCGCAGCTGGGTACCGGTCTTGCCCGCCGACGTCCTGCCGTCGAGCGGGTAGCGGCTCGCCGTCCCCTCGGTGAGGACCTTCTTGAGGACGTCGATCTCGGCGAGGGCGACGCGGCGGTCGATGATCCGGGTGCCCCTGTCCTCGTGGGTGTAGATCCGCCGCGGGCCCTTGTCGATGTACTCGACGTAGTACGGCTGGTGGTGAATGCCCTCGTTGAGGACGGTCTGCATGGCCGACGCCATGTCGAGCGGGCTGAACTCGTTGGCGCCGGTGGCGAAGCTGGCGTGGGGCTCGATCTTGGGATGCTCCTCGGGGGGCTGGCCCTTGTAGAGGTACGCCGACTCGGCCATCCGGTACGACATGTCGACGACGCGGCTGAGCCCGACGATCTGCGACAGGCGGGCGTAGGCGCAGTTGATCGACGCCCACGTCATCTCGGCGACGGTGCTCGGTCCCCGGCTCACCGCGTCGGTGATCTCGAACGGCTTGGTGGGGTCGCCCGGGTTCGGCAGCGTGCAGGGCGCCGAGCCGTCGATGATGTCCAGCGGCTGGACACCGGCCTGGAGGGCGGCGGCGAGGATGATGAACTTCTGCGCCGAACCGGTCTGGCGGGGCGCCAGCGCCATGTTGATCTGGTTCTCCGGCGTCCAGCCCGGTCCACCGACCATCGCCCGGATCGCCGCGGTCTGCGTATCGAGCGAGGCGATCGCCGCCTCGAAGCCCTGTGGCGTCGGCGGCAGGATGTTGCGGGCCGCTTCGGCCTTCGCCTGTAGGTCCGGATCGAAGGTCGTGTGGATGCGCAGCCCGCCGCGGTAGAGCGCGGCATAACGCTCCTCGTAGGTCGCGCCGAGGATGTCGGACTTGTTGAGCAGGAACTCGCGCAGCGCCTCGGTGTAGTAGGTGCGGGCGTGAGTCCGCTGGGGGGTCGTCCGCACCCGTTCGGGGAGCACGAAGTCGCGGCCGATCCGGGTCGCCTGCCGGTGGGTGTAGTAGTCGTCGTCGGCGAGCCGGTCGAGCACCTGGATGAACCGGGCCCGGCTGCGCTCGGGCTCGTTGATCGGGTCGTAGGCCGACGGGGCCCGCACCAGACCGGCGAGGAACACGGCCTCGGTGAAGCTGAGTTCGGGAGCGGTCTTGCCGAAGTAGACCTCAGCGGCGGCCTGGATGCCGTAGGCGTTGTTCCCGAAGAACACCGTGTTGAGGTAGCGCTGGAGGATCTGGGCCTTGGTGTACCGGCGCTCGAGCATCAACGCGTAGTGGGTCTGCAGCAGCTTGTAGCGGCCGTCGCGCTCGAGGCCGGCCAGGAAGTCGTTCTTGACGACCTGCATCGTGATCGTGGACGCACCCTGCTGCGGGGCGTCGGACGAGAAGTTCGACAGGGCGGCGCGGACGAGGCTCCGGAAGTTGACGCCGTGGTGGCGGAAGAACTCCTTGTCCTCGACGGCGAGGAAGGCGTCGATGACGTGCTGGGGCACCTTGGACAGGGCGATCGGCTGGCTGTTCTCGGCCTCGTAGATGGCGATCTCGTCGCCGTTGCGGTCGTACACGCGCGACCGCTGGGCGAGGGGCTGGAACGGCGGGAGCACGATCGGCTCCTCTTCGTGGGCGTTCGCCGCGTGCCACAGCCGGGGCGCGATGGCGACGGCGACCGAGGTCGTGAGCAGGGCCCCGGCCGCGACCACGAGCCCGAGCCGGGCGAGCCAGGTCAGCGAGCGCACAGTGGCCCAACGCTATCTGGTAGCTGCATCGGCGCCTGGTCACCTCCATCCTCGGGCTCGCTCCGCTCGCCTCCCGAGCTCGCCTCCCGAGCTCGCTCGCCCGACCTAACGTCCTCGCTGTGATCGAGCCCGCGCTGCGCCCGTTCCGGTTCGGCGTCCAGCTGTCCGGTCCCGCCGACGCCAAGGGCTGGGTCGAGCGAGTGCGCCGGATCGAGGACCTCGGCTACGCGACCGCGACGATGCCGGACCACTTCACCGACCAGCTGGCCCCGGTCCCCGCGTTGGCGGTCGCCGCGGCAGCGACGACGTCGCTGCGCCTCGGTGCGCTCGTGTTCGACAACGACTACCGGCACCCGGTCGTCCTGGCGAAGGAGCTGGCCTCCCTTGACGTGCTGAGCGACGGGCGCGTCGAGATCGGCCTCGGCGCCGGATGGATGGAGAGCGACTACCGGGCGAGTGGCATCGCCTACGACCCGGCGGGGGTCCGCATCGACCGGTTCGAGGAGGCGGTCGCCGTCGTCAAAGGGGCGATGGGCGACGGCCCGTTCTCGTTCACCGGGCGCCACTACGCGATCACCGACTACGACGGTCAGCCCAAGCCGGTACAGCGGCCCCACCCGCCGCTGTTGATCGGCGGGGGCGGGCGGCGGCTGCTCTCGTTCGCCGCCCGCGAGGCCGACATCGTCGGGATCAACGGCACCCTCACCGCCGGGGTCGTCGGTCCCGACGCCGTGGCGACGATGACCCGCGAGGCGGTCGACGAGCGCGTCGCCCTCGTCCGCGGCGCGGCCGGCGCGCGGCTCGCCGACATCGAGCTCAACATCCGCGTGTTCTTCGTCAGCGTCACCGACGACCGGGCCGGGGTGCTCGCCGGCGTGGCGGCGATGTTCGGCGTGACCGAGGCGATGGTCGCGGCGTCACCGTTCGCGCTCGTCGGGAGCACCGAGACGATGATCGAGGAACTGCTCCGCCGGCGCGAGGAGCTCGGCTTCAGCTACGTCATCGTCGGTGGGGACGACGTGGATGCGTTCGCCCCGGTGGTCGCCGCGCTCGCCGGCCGCTGACCCCGGCATCCGAGTGTTTCCGGCTGACCGAGTGTTTCGCGACGGGACGTACCCGCAGCAAACACTCGGGTGACGTCAAACACTCGGATGGGGATCAGTCGAGCTTGCGGTCCTTCTCGATCACGGCGATGCCCTCGTCGCTGATCGTGAAGCGCTCGCGGTCGAGGCCCGGGTCGAGACCGACGCGGTACCACTCGGGCACGCTCACGGATTTGTCGACGATGCAGCGGTGCAGGCGGGCGCCGGACCCGACCCGAACCCCGTTGAAGAGGATCGAGTCGGTGACGTGGGCGTCGTGGTCGACGTACGCCCCGGGACCGACGATCGAACGCTCGACGTGGGCGCCGGACACGATCGACCCCTCGCACAACAGGCTCCCGTCGACGTACGACGGCTCACCGCCCGGTCCCCGCGACACCTTCGCCGGCGGCTCGGCCCCGCGGTGAGTGAACACCGGCCAGCGGTCGTTGTACAGGTTGAACACCGGGTGCGGCGCGATGAGGTCCATGTTGGCGGCGTAGTACGAGTCGATCGTCCCGACGTCGCGCCAGTACCCCCGCTCGCGCTCGTCCTGGCCGGGGACGACGTTGGTCGAGAAGTCATACACGTGGGCGACGCCGGCGTCGGTCAGGGCGGGGATCACGTGCCCGCCGATGTCGGTGTACGTGTTCTCCCGGGGCGTGACGACCTCGACGAGCGTCGCGGTGTCGAACACGTAGTTGCCCATCGACGCCAGGCACCTGGTGTCGTCGCCGGGCATCGTCGGCGGATCGGCGGACTTCTCGTGGAAGGCGAGGATCTGGCCCTTCTCGTCGACCTCGATCACGCCGAACCCCGAGGCCTCGCGCCGGGGCACCGGGATCGCCGCCACGGTCACCCCGGCCCCGACCTCGACGTGGTGGTCGACCATCTGGCGGGGGTCCATGCGGTAGATGTGGTCGGCACCGAACACGCACACCAGATCCGGGCTCTCGTCGTAGATCAGGTTGAGGTTCTGGTAGATCGCATCGGCCGACCCCTGGAACCAGAACGGCCCCCGCCGCATCTGCGCCGGGACCGGTGTGACGTACTGGCTGAGCAGGGTCGAGAACCGCCACGTCTGACTGATGTGACGGTCGAGGCTGTGGCTCTTGTACTGCGTCAGCACGACGATCTGGAGGAAGCCGGCGTTGGCGAAGTTCGAGAGGGCGAAGTCGATCAGGCGGTAGCACCCGCCGAACGGCACCGCCGGCTTGGCCCGATCGTTGGTCAACGGCAACAGCCGCTTGCCCTCTCCGCCGGCGAGGACGATGACGAAGACCTTCGGATCAGCCATCGGTTGCAAACGTAGACGCGCTCAGCTGCCGATACAGGTCCATGTAGCGGACCGCCGGTCCGCTCCACGACCAGTCGATGCCCATGATCCGGCGCACGAGCGCCTGCCGGCGCCGCCGGTCGCCGAGGACACGCACGGCGCGGAACAGCGCGGCCACGACGGCCACCGGGTCGACGTAGTCGGCGACGAAGCCGTGCCCGTCGCCATGCTCGTCGGCGTCGGGCACGGTGTCGTGCAGCCCGCCGACGTCGGTCACCACCGGGATCGCCCCGTAGCGCATCGCCTGCATCTGGGCCAGCCCGCACGGCTCGAACCGGCTCGGCATGAGGTACACGTCGGCCCCCGCGAACAAGCGGTGGGACAGCTCGTCGTCGTAGCCCTCGACGAAGTCGAACCACCCGCGATGATCCGACGCTCGCGCGGCGAGCTCTTCGGCGAGACCGGCGTCCCCCGCACCGAGGATGGCCAGCCGCATCGGGATCCGTCGCAGCACCGGCACGATCGGAGCGACGAGGTCGACCCCCTTCTGCTCGGTGAGGCGAGTCACCATCGTGGCGAGCGGGATGTCGTCGTCGGGCCAGCCGAACCGGGTGGCGAGGGCGCGCCGGTTCGCCGCCTTGGCCGCCAGCACCGCGCCGATCCCGTCACCGATCGAGTACCCGGCGGAGAGGTGGACGTCGGTGGCCGGGTCCCACACGCGCTGGTCGATGCCGTTCAGGATGCCGCTGACGTCCGCCCACCGATGGCGCAGCGCGCCGTCGAGGCCGAACCCGCCCGCGGGGGTGAGGATCTCGCGGGCGTGGTTGGGCGACACCGCGACGACCTTGTCGGCGAGGGCGATCGCCCCGGAGAGCGGGTTCGTGCCGCCCCACCACTCGTAGTGCTCGGCCCGCGGTCCGAGGTGCGGCAGCCACGCCCCGCTGGTCACCCCCTGGTAGGCGAGGTTGTGCAGCGACAGCACGGTCGGCGGCGGCTCGGCGAGGGCGGCGAGCACGGCGCCGGTGTGCCAGTCGTTGAGGTGGAGCACGTCCGGCGGATCCTCCTCCACCAGCGCCGCGATCGCCTGGGAGAACCCGAGGAACCGCTCGCTGTTGTCCGGCCACCCGGTTCCGTCGGGGCGCAGGTACGGGTGGGCGCGCGCGAGGCCCCTGGTCTGCACCAGCCGGAGCGGGCCGGCGACGGCGTGGTCACCGCTGCGCACCGACGCCGGACGGGCCCACGCCGGGACGGACACGGTGCGCCGGGTCTCCCCCGCCAGCTCGATTCCCGTGTAGTCGGGCAGCACGACGTCGACGTCGACACCTTGCCGGCGCAGCTCGGCCGTCAGCCCGGCGGCGGCGTGGGCGAGGCCGCCCACCGTCGCGATCGGCGCCAGCTCGGCGGTGGCGAACAGGACGCGCATCGCCTCATCATCGCGGCACGCCGGTGACGCCTGCTCCATCGCGGCGTGGTACGCATCGGGCAATGCAGATCGGAGCGGTGCTTCCGCATCACGAGATCGGGACCGACCCCGGCGCGATCCGGGCCTACGCCCAGGGCCTCGAAGCGCTCGGCATCACCCACCTGCTCGTCTACGACCACGTGATCGGCGCCGATCGCGACCGTCCCGGGGGCTTCACCGGGCCGTACGACAAGGACGTCGCCTTCCACGAGCCGTTCGCGGTGCTGAGCTTCGTCGCCGCTGTCACCACGACGCTCGAGCTCACCACGGCGGTGCTGATCCTCCCCCAGCGCCAGACCGTGCTCGTGGCGAAGCAGGCCGCCGAGGTGGCGATCCTGTCCCGTGGCCGCCTGCGCCTCGGCGTCGGCATCGGCTGGAACCGCGTCGAGTACGACGCCCTCAGTGTGCCGTTCAGCAGCCGCGGCCGCAGGCAGGAGGAGCAGATCGAGGTGCTGCGCCGGTTGTGGACCGAGGACGTCGTGTCCTTCGAGGGTCGCTTCCACACGATCGAGCGGGCGGGGATCAACCCGCGGCCGGAGACGCCGATCCCGGTCTGGTTCGGTGGACGCGTTCCCGCCCTGCTCGAACGCTGCGCTCGCATCGGTGACGGCTGGGTGCCGATCGACAAGCCGGACGACGCGACGCGCGAGCGCCTCGCCACGATCCGGCGTCACCGTGAGGACCTCGGGTTGTCGATGGACGGCTTCGCGATCCAAGCGCAAGCGCAGTACGCGGGAGGTGACCCGGACCGGTGGCGCAAGCACGCCGACCGCTGGCGTGAGCTCGGTGCGACGCACCTCGCCATCGCGACGCACCGGGCCGGGCCGACGGACGCCGACGGCCACCTCTCCCGCGTCGCCGAGTATCTCGACGCGGTGCGCTGACCGTTCACTGCGTTCCCCGGCCACGCCGCATACTGCCTGCGCAGCTTCTGGCCGCTCGCTCGCTGGCGCTCACTCGCTCGCATTGGTACAGGGTCCTTACATGAGCGGTCGGTAGGGTCGCCCGTATGACTGGCGACCGCGCGCATCACGTCCGGATCACCTACTGCGTCCCTTGAGACTATTCGGACCGTGCCGTGCGCACGGTGCGTGACCTGCTCCACGACTACCAGCACGTCATCGCCGACCTCACCCTCGTCACGGGCGCCAAGGGCGTGTTCGACGTCGAGGTCGACGGCGAGCTGATCTACTCCAAGCACCAGACCGGACGCCATGCCAAGGACGGCGAGGTGCTCCGGCTGTTCCGGCAGTCCATCGGTCCGGACGTGCCGGTGTACGAGCGCTGACTACTCGGGTTCGGCGGCCGTCGCGTCGGGCGGCATCGGCGGCGGCAGGTCCGGGCCCGTCGTCGCCGTCGTGTCACCGAGGGTCTCGCGGACCCGCCGGATCCCGTCGAGGGGCAGGTTGCCGGCGACGTATCGGGCACCCTCGAACCGGTGCAGCTCGGCGAGCACGGCGTCGGTGTCGATCTCGTCACCGAGCAGGGCGACGGTGGTCGTGCCGGGCTGGACCATCTCGCGCAGCTGATCGACGAAGTCGTCGGTCACGCCGACGTCGACGACCTTCGCCGTGATCGCGCCGGCCCCGGCGCCGATCCCGCCGGCGACGAGCAGTCCCACCGGGCCGCCGAGGAGGAGTCCGAACAGCCCGCTCCAGAGGCCGGCGCCGAGCGCGGTCCGTCCGGGCTGCAGATCTCTGGTCTCCCGGACGAAGGTCTTGCCGTTGTCGTCCTTGACCACGAAGACGGCGTCACGGAGTTTCAGCCGGCCGTCACGCGCCAGCCGGGTCATCGCCGTCATGAACTCGACGGCCCGGAGATCGTCGCTGAACGAGATCGCCGCGAGCCGTGACGGTCGGTCGGGCTCGCTCATGCGGGGACTCTACCCCTCCGGCATCGTGCGCACGGCGGTGCTGGCCGGCGGCGGTTCACCGCGGCGGCCCGCCGGCCGGCGTCGGGCGTCGACGACGGAGGCGCCGGATTCGACGATCCGGTACACGGCGAGCGCGATCAGGATCGCGACGAGCGGGACGCTGAACAAGAAGGCGCCGTAGCCGCTGATCACGCCGACCAGATAACGGCGGAGCCACACCACTCCGAGCACGAGCGGACCGATGGCGGCGGCGAGGGCCGCCGACCACCACGGGATCCGGACGAGCGTGTTGAACACCCACACGTCCCACGTCGCGAACGGGGGCGTCAGGCGGAACGCCAGCGCCGCCCACACCAGGACCCAGACGGCGACGAGGACGACCCGCCAGCGCCGCGTGGCGACGATCGTGCCGATGCTCACCGCCGCCCACATCAGCCATCGGCGGGCGAGTGGTACCCCCTGCTCGCCCATCGCGTCGCGGAAGATGCGGTCCGCCCGCTCGCGGTCGGCGGCGAGGTCGCCGCGGACGAGCTGGTCGTGCAACACCGCCGGCAACGTGTGCTGCCCGTACCGTGGGACGACCCACTGCAGCACGGCCGGGACCGAGGCGAGGTCGGTCCGGAGGTCACCCCACCGAGGGTCCGGGACGAGGAACGAGTCGCCTGTCGCGGCGTCGACATATCGGAACGACTCGACGAGGCGGAACGTCTTCGGGCCGGTCTGCTCCAGGACGATCCGCGCCGGAGTCGTCCGGTCGAGCTCGGAGAACGGCATCGCGCGTCCCCCGGGCGGCTACTGCTGGTACCCCTCGACGGTGCGCACGTCGCGGACCTGGGCGTCGTCGGGGTTCTCGCCGAACTCTCTCTTCGCCCGCCGCTGGCGGAGCAGGTCCCAGCACTGGTCGAGGGTCTCCTCCAGGCGCTGCATCCGGTCGTCGTCCACGGGTTCGCCGCCAGTCCGCAGCCCGTGCTCGGCGTCGACGAGCTGGTGGATTCGGTCGAGGATCTCTTCGTCCGTCATCGGGAGGGACACTACGCCGAACCCGGGCGTCAGAGCTTGTAGCCGATCGTGCGCAGCAGCGCCTTGCGATCGGAGACGTCGTCGTCGGTCTCGACCCCGAGCGGTGGCTCGCCGTCGATCACACCGAGGATCCCGCGCCCGGCCTCGGACTCGACGACGACGACGGTCACCGGGTTGGCGGTGGCGCAGTAGATGTGGCAGAGCTCGGGAACCAGCTTGAGCTGGTTGAGCACGTTGACCGGGTAGCCCTCACGCAGGAACACGACCAGGGCGTGGCCGGCGCCGATAGCGAGGGCGTTGCGCATGGCGAGCTCGACGAGGTCCTCGTCGTTGCCGCTCCGCCGCACGAGCCGCGGACCCGACGCTTCGCAGAACGCGATCCCGAAGCGCAGGTGCGGCGACGAGCCAGCCAGCACCTCGTGGACGTCCTCGACCGTCTTGATGAAGTGCGACTGGGCCAGGATGACGTTGAGATCGTCCGGCTTCTCCACGGGCACGGTGAGCAGCTCCATGTCTCCCTCCTTCGGACGACGACGGCGGGTCAGTCGGCGAACACGTCGCGGCTGAGCTGGATGAAGAACGTGTGGTCGTGGCCCTTGTTCTCGTCGGCCGAGTTGTAGTGCGTCCTCGTCCCCCCGTCGGGCACGACCTCCTCCGAGTAGATCGCTCCGACCGGGCAGACGTCCGGTTGATAGCACGCCGTGCACGACGTGCACTCCTCGGTGTTGACGTAGAGGATGCTGTCGCCGAAGATCGCCACCGACTCCGGGTTGGGCTGGTGGACGTTCTCCCGCTCGCCGTTGCCGGCTTCGACCTCGGAGTACAGGACGTTGTCCTTCGGGTCGAACTCGTAGATGCACTGCACCGGGCAGACGTCGACGCACGCGCGGTCCTTCACGTCGATGCACGCCTCGGTGATGATCGCGATGCCACTCACGTCGCAAGGTTCTACCCCACCGCGACCGCCGTCAACCGGGGGTCACCGGGCCGGCCGCGTCACGATCTCGTCGATGATGCCGAGCTCGCGCACGGCGGCGGCGTCGAGCGTCGCCCCCTCGTCGAGCTCGTGATCGACCCGTTGCGCCGGGAGCCCGGTGCGCTCGACGAGCATCGACCGCACGCGCTCGCGAAGGTCGCGGTCGCGACGCACCTGACGCTCGACCTCGGCCGCCGACCCGACGGTGGTCGGGACCGGATCGCAGCGCAGCGAGATGCTCGCGTTCGGTGTCGCCCGCCGGGTCCCGGTGCCGCAGGCGAGCACGATCGCCGCCGTGCCGAGGGCCCGACCGAAGCAGGTCACGTCGACCGTTGCCCGCGCCAGGTGAATCACGTCGAGCACGGCGAACACGTCTTCGAGCGGGCCACCCGGACTGTTGACCAGGAGCTCGATCGCCTCGCCCGACCCACCGTCGAGGCTCATCAGCTCGGCGGAGATGTCGGTGGCGGCCGCGGCGTCGAGCGGGACGCCCAGCAGGACGCGGCGCCGTTCGTACAGCCGGCGCACCGGGTCCCTCCCGACCGGCTCGTAGACGATCGGCACCATCAGCGGCCCCTTGCGCTCGGGGATCTCGCGGAGCGGTGGCAGTGGCAGTGGGTACGGAACGTCGGGATCGCGCCTCGGGTCGTTCACGGCTGATCACCTCCTGACTCGTCACCGCCGGCGAGCCCGAACCCGACCCGCCGCTCGAGCGCGGCGGCGTAGCGCTCGAGTGTGGACAGGCGGACGTCGGCGTCGCCCCGCTCGAGCCGGGCGACGGCGGACTGTGACGTCCCCATGCGGGCGGCGACCTCGGTCTGCGACAGCCCGAGCGCCTGTCGCTCCTCGACCAGCCGGTCGACGAACTGACGGAACCCGGGGAACACGGACGACTTCGCGTCGTCGTCGGTCATCTCGGCAATGATATCTCGAAACAGAGATCGAACGGTCATCGACCTGGTCCGGTCTCTCGTAACGTGCGCAGCATGTCCAAGTTCACGAGGGCGTTCACCGGCCGGCGGCAGGAGCGGGATCCGCGGCTGCCGCCCGGGCAATACGACACCGGGGACAGCTGGCCCGTGCTCACCGCCGAGGTGACACCCCGCCTGTCGACGACGATGTGGTCGTTCGCGGTGTGGGGGCTCGTCGAGCGGGAGGTGTCGTGGACCTGGGACGAGATCCAGGCGCTGCCCGGCTCGACGTACGACGGCGACATCCATTGCGTCACGACCTGGTCCAAGCTCGGGATGACGTTCACCGGTGTCTCGGTCGACACGCTGCTCGCCGCCGCCGGTCCGCTGCCGAGCGCGTCCTTCGTGATGGCGCACTCGCACACCGGGTACACGACGAACCTCCCGCTCGCCGACGTGACCGACGGCAAGGCGTGGGTGGCGTGGGAGGTCGACGGCGAAGCGCTCCCCCGCGAGCACGGTGGCCCGGCCCGACTGCTCGTTCCCCACCTGTACTTCTGGAAGAGCGCCAAGTGGGTGTCGGGACTGGAGCTGCTCGACCACGACGAGCCCGGGTTCTGGGAACGCAACGGCTACCACGACCGCGGCGACCCGTGGCTCGAGCAGCGGTACCAGGGGGACTGATGGGGATCGAGACCGGCTGGCGGCCGGTGACCGTCGTCGCGATCAGGACGGAGACGCCGACGGCCAAGACGTTCCGTCTCCGCCTCGCCGAACCGTCGCCGCACCTGGCCGGACAGCACTACGTCGTGCGCCTCACCGCGCCGGACGGCTACACCGCGTCGCGCTCGTACTCGGTGGCGTCGCCGCCCGACGGGTCGCCCGAGTTCGAGCTCACCGTCGAGCGACTCGAGAACGGAGAGGTGTCGACGTTCCTCCACGACGTCGTCGAGCCGGGCGACGAGCTGGAGGTGCGCGGACCGATCGGTGGCTGGTTCGTGTGGCCCGGCGATGGTCCCGCCGTGCTGCTCGGCGGCGGATCGGGCGTCGTCCCGCTGATGGCGATGCTGCGCCAGGCGCGTCAGACCGGGCGGTCCGACCTCGTCCGTCTGCTCGTGTCGGTGCGCAGCCCCGACACGCTCTACTACGCCGACGAGCTCCCGGGCCCGGAGTCGACCGTCGTGTACACCCGCCAGGCTCCCGACGGGTGGTCGCGCCCGCCCGGGCGTGTCACCGCCGAGGACCTCGCGTCGGCCCTGATGCCCGAGGCGACCGCGTATGTGTGCGGGTCGGCCCGCTTCGCCGACTTCGCCAGCGACCTCCTGCTCGACGCCGGCGTACCCGCCGACCACGTCCGCGTCGAGCGCTTCGGCCCCACCTGACCCTGCCCGCCGGCGCTTTCGTCACCTGAAAGCGCCCGAATCGGACGAACCAGGTGACTTAAGCGACTGGGCGTACAATGCCCCGCTCGTCGGGGCGCATAGCTCAGTTGGTCAGAGCGCTGCCCTTACAAGGCAGATGTCGGCGGTTCGAGTCCGTCTGCGCCCACCTTGAACGACCTCGTGGCCCCGCCGTCGACACCGTCCGCCCACCAGCTCGCCGCGCAGATCGCCGCCGGCGAGCTGTCGCCCGTCGAGGCGGTCATGGCGGCGGTCGAACGCGCCGCCGCCGTCCAGCCCCGGCTCAACTGCTTCACCGATGTCTGGGCCGACGAGGCGCTGGCGGCCGCCCGCGCCGCCGCCGACGCGGTCGCCCGCGGTGACGAGCTCGGCGTGCTCCACGGTGTGCCCGTGGCCGTGAAGGACACCACGCCCGTCGCCGGCCACCGCACGACGCTCGGCTCCCACGTCTTCGAGCACTGGGTGCCCGACCACGACGCCTACGTCGTCGATGCCCTCCGCCGGGCGGGAGCGATCATCATCGGCCAGACGACGACGCCGGAGTTCGCCCACACCCTGCAGACCGACAGCCCGCTCTGGGGCGTGACGCGCAACCCGCACGACGTGGCGCGCACGCCGGGCGGGTCCTCGGGTGGCAGCGGCGCCGCCGTGGCGGCCGGGTGCGTCCCACTGGCGGAAGGCTCCGACATGGGCGGCTCGGTGCGCATCCCGGCGGCGTGGTGCGGCGTCGTCGGACTCAAGCCGGGCCTTGGCCGGATCCCGATGGACGTCCTGCCCGGGCTGTTCGACACGATCTCCCACCACGGCCCGCTCGCCCGCTGCGCCGACGACGCCCGGCTGTTCCTCGCCGCGACCCAGGGGCCGGACGACGCCGACATCCTCTCCGTGCCGGGTCCGCTCGACCTGTCGGACCCGCTGGAACCCGACGTGACCGGTCTCCGGCTGGCGCTGTCCGTCGACCTCGGCTGCTGGGCCGTCGACCCCGAGATCGCCACCGCCGTCGAGGCCACGGCCGAGCGACTGGCGGCGGCGGGCGCGGTCGTCGAGCCGGTGAACCCAGGGTTCACCGAACACGACGAGGCGGCCTGGATGGTGTTGTGGGCGGTGTTCATGGCCGCCTACTACGGCGACCACGTCACCGAGTTCGGCGAGCGCATGGACGCCGACGTGCTCGGCCTCATCGAGGCCGGCAACCGCGTCACCGCCACGGAGTACAAGCGGCTCGAGCTCCACCGCACCGACGTGTGGAGGCGCCTGCGCGCCGTCCTCGCCGACCACGACGCCCTGCTGTGCCCGACGATGGCCGCACCGCCGCTGCCGGCCGCCAAGGTGGATCGTCCGCCCAACTTCCGTACCGACGACGACGGGTACCACTCCGCCGACATGACGTCGGTGTTCAACCTCGTGTCGCCGTGCCCGGCGCTGTCGGTCCCGTGCGGGCGGCACACCCGCGCCGAGCACGCCGGCCTGCCGATCGGGCTGCAGATCGTCGGCCGGCGGTGGCGGGAGGACACGGTGCTGCGCGTGGCGCGAGCTGTCGAAAACCTCACCAGCTGAGGAGGCGTCCGGGCAGCTCGGTCAGCGAGTCGAGGACGGCGTCGGCGAGCGCGGCCTCGGGGCGCTCGGCGTGGAGGTATCCCCACGGGCCGCGACGCAAGAGAACGGTGCGCATCCCGGCTTGCCTCGCCGGCAGGACGTCGTTGTCGAGCCGGTCGCCGACGTAGGCGATCTCGGCCGGCGACGAGCGACCGGCGGCCTCGAGGACGGCGGCGAAGAACTCCGGCGACGGCTTCTCGATCCCGAGCACGTCGGAGATCAGGATCGCGTCGGCACCGAGCTCCATCCGCTCGAGCGCCGCCTTCGCCTGCGGCGGCTGGTTGCCGGCGACGATCACGCCGAGCCCCGCGTCTCGCAACGCGGCGAAGCACGCGCGCACGTCGTCGTAGAGGTCGTCGGCGTCGAAGTTCTCACGCCCCCCGTCGGGTTCGTCCTCCCGCCACCGGGCCAGCTCGGCCGACACGTCGAAGCCCGGCCGCAGCACCTCGAACGCGTCGAGCTGCGGGCGATCGAGCGCCGCCATCGCGCCGACGACGCCGAGCATCGTCAGCGGCGGCACCCCGAGGCGGCCCGCCCACCTGGTCCAGATGCGGCTCTCGTCGATCAGCGTCTCGCCGACGTCGAAGGCGACGGTCGCAATTCGGGTCACCGGGCCGGACGGTAGTGTCGAGGTGTGCGCATCCGGAACGTCCGGCACAGAGAGGATGCCGGTGGCGGTCATTGACGTCGCCGGCTTCGTCGCCGACCTGAAGAGCCAGGCGATCGACCACGGCTTCCATGTCCACGACGAGCGGCACTTCGTCGAGACCTATTCGTTGCGCCAGCTCTGGGAGGTGGACCTGCACCCCGAAGAGGCGTGCAGTGGCCCCATCGACCTGCACCTTTCCCTCGACGTGGACCCCCGGGCGATGCTCGGCTTCGAGGACGAGGTGATGAAGCTCGATGACCTCGACGAGGCCCCGCCGAGCGGCTTCATGTTCCCGCTCGTCTTCACGTGGACCCTGCCCCCGCTCCCCGAGCCGCCCGACCTGCTGGTGCTGGCCACCGAGCTGGCGGGCATCGGCGGCGTCGAGCTCCCGGTCGAGGTCTCGGCGATCGACTCGTACCCGAGCGTCACCGACGCGCCGGAGCGGTCGCTGTCGATGGTGGCGCGGACGAGCATCGAGCTGGCCGACGTCTACCTCAACAACGACAACTCCGTGGCCGCCAACCTCGAGCGTTGCAAGCATGTCAGTCTGTACCTGCTCGAGCGGGCGAAGGACTGGCTGGGCGACATGGGCGACATCGGCGACATCGACAACCTTTGACCATTCATTGCGTTCCCCGGCCACGCAGGCCGTTGACAGCCGCTCATTCGCTGGCGCTCACTCGCTCGCATTGGTACCGAGTGCTCCAATGGCCTCACACCCGAAGGAGATGGCGACGTGCACGTACGTGAGCTGATCGACATCCTGAACGAGCAGCCCCCCGACGCCGAGGTCGAGCTGGCCGTGATCGCGCCGATCGAGGAGGACGCCGACGACATCACCGTCGACCGCTATCCGGTCGACGGCGTGCTGCCGTGGAACGACGACGACGAGGAGGGGCTCGTGGTGTGGCTGATCGGCGGCGAGGACGCCGACGTCGACGTGTTCCTCGATGCCGTCGAGCAGGACGCCGGCTGAGCCGCGCGCCGACCGTGCAATACGAGGTCGAGGCGTTCAACACCGCCACCGCGTCGAACAACAAGATCCACGACGACGCCGTCGCCCGCCAGTTCGGCTTCCGCGGTGGGCTCGTGCCCGGCGTCGACGTGTACGCCTACCTCACCCACCTCCCCGCCGCCCACTGGGGTCTCGACTGGCTCGCCTCCGGAACGATCTCGGCGCGGTTCGTCCAGCCGGTCTACGACGGTGAACTGGTGACGGTGTCCGGCGAGCTGACCGGCGGCGAGATGGCGCTCTCCGTGACCGGTCCCGACGGTGCCGTGCGGGCCACCGGCCGGGCGGCGCCGACGACGGCTCCGCCCGCCGCCCGTCCGCTCCCGCCACGCGCTCCGCGTCCCGAGGTCGCTCCGCCGGCATCGGCGGACTCGCTGCGGGCGGGCACCACTCTCGGGTCGCTCACCGCCCGGTTCGACGCCGCCGGGGCCGCGGCGTACCTGGCCGCCGTGCGCGAGGACCTGAGCCTCTACGGCGAGAAGTCCGTCGCCCATCCCGCCTGGGTGCTCCGCTTCGCCAACTCCGTGCTGGCCGAGAACGTCACCCTCGGGCCCCTGGATCCACGTCTCGTCGGACGTCGAGCTGCTCGGCCTCGTCGAGGCCGACGACTCGATCGACGTGCGGGCTGTGGTGACCGCCGAGTACGAGCGGCGCGGTCACCGGTTCGTCGAGCTCGACGTGGCCGTGCTCGCCGACGACCGCCCGGTCCACCGCATCGCCCACACCGCCATCCACACGCCCCGGGCACCGTCCGCGTCATGAAGCGTCGTTTCCGCCAGGTCGACGTCTTCACCGACGTGCCCTACGCCGGCAATCCAGTCGCAGTCGTGCTCGACGGCGACGGTCTCGACGACGCCACGATGCAGGAGGTCGCTCGCTGGACCAACCTGTCCGAGACGACGTTCGTGCTCCCGCCGACAGCGGCCGGTGCGGACTACCGCGTGCGCATCTTCACGCCGGTGCTGGAGCTTCCCTTCGCCGGCCACCCGACGCTCGGCACGTGCCACGCCTGGCTCGCCGGGCAGGAGACGCCCCCGCCCGGCGACGTGATCGTGCAGGAGTGCCGGGCCGGGTTGATCACGGTGCGCCGGACCGCCGACGGGCTCGCGTTCGCCGCCCCGCCCCTCGTCCGTTCGGGCCCGGTCGACGAACAGACCACGGCCGACGTCGCGGCGATGGTGGGGCTCGACCCGTCCACGGTCGTGGCGGCCGAGTGGGTCGACAACGGCCCGGGGTGGCTGGCCCTGCTCCTCGACAGTCCCGAGGAGGTCCTCGCCGTACGAGCGGGGCCGGGCGACGTGGACGTGGGCGTCGTCGCGCTCTACCCGCCGGGGTCCCCGGAGGCGCTCGAGGTGCGGGCCTTCTTCCCCAAGGACGGGATGCTCACCGAGGATCCGGTCACCGGCAGCCTCAACGCCTCGCTCGGCCAGTGGCTGACGGCGAGCGGGCGGCTCACCACCCCCTACCTCGCCCGCCAGGGCGGGGCGATCGGGCGATCCGGCCGGGTGTACGTCACGGCCGACGACGACGGTGGCATCTGGGTGGGTGGCGGCACGGTCACGTGCATCGACGGCACGATCGAGATCGAGGGGAGCTCGTGACGTATCAGGTGTACGCGGTCAAGTACGCCGAGCGCGACGCCCGCCGGCCCGAGCACTTCCTCGGCGGCGATCCCCACGACGGACCGATGCCGATGGACTACTTCGTGTGGGCCGTGGTGGGCGGCGGGGCCACGTGGGTCGTCGACACCGGCTTCGGTGCGCCCGACGCGGCGCGGCGGAACCGCCGGCTCCTGCGCTCGACGACCGAAGCGCTGGCCACCGTCGGTGTCGACGCGGCGCAGGTGACCGACGTCGTGCTCACCCACTTCCACTACGACCACATCGGCGGTTGGGACCAGTTCCCGGCGGCCCGGTTCCACGTCCAGGACCGCGAGATGGCGTACGCCACCGGGCGCCACATGACCCGCGCTCCGCTCAACGACTCGTTCACCGCCGACCACGTCGCCGGCCTGGTCCGGGCGGTGCACGACGGGAGGGTCCTGTTCCACGACGGCGACGACGAGCTCGCCGCCGGCCTGTCCATCCACCTGATCGGCGGCCACACGGATGGACTGCAGGTGGTCCGCATCGAGACGCCGGAGGGCGCCCTCGTGCTCGCCTCCGACGCCACCCACTACTACGAGAACATCGAGGCCGGACGGCCGTTCCCGGTCGTGTTCGACGTCGGGGCGATGGTCCAGGGCTACGACACGCTGCGTCGCCTCGCCTCGACGCCCGAGGCGATCGTGCCCGGTCACGACCCGCTGGTCCTCCAGCGCTACCGGCCCGTTGCGCCGGAGCTCGACGGAGTCGCCGTCCGCCTCGACGGCGGCCGCAGGTAGGCGGCGGGCGACGTCCGGGCGACGTCGAACGGCGCTACCTTCCCCGGTGGGCGGTGTCATCGGAGGTGGTTCCTCGTGCGCAAGCTCGTATTCGCTCTCGTCGCCGTCGCCGGGGCGGTCGCGCCGTCCTTCCCATCGAGCGCGATCGTCAACGGTCAGCCCGATGCGGGCGAACATCCGTACGTCGGTGAGTTGCTGTTCTTCGTTCCCGACGCGGTCGATCCCCGGTTCACCGATCCGGGCGCGTGGGCAAGCTGCACCGGCACCCTCGTCGATGCCGACACCGTCGTGACCGCGGGGCACTGCACGTTCGCCGTAGGTATCGGTGGCGAACCGCCGGACAACCCGCGCGCGGGCGGCACCGACATGTGGTTCAACGTCGAGGAGGAACCCGACTTCGACATCCTTCCGCCGTCGGCGGGGTTCGTCCCCGACCGCAACGACGAGCGCTACGACGCGTGGTCCGCCGCGCTGAACGCCAGCGGCGAGTGGCACCGCGCCACGACGTTCACCCATCCCGAGTACGTGGACGCCGAGTTCCTCCTCCACGACGTCGGTGTGATCGAGCTGGCCGAGCCGATCGAGCTCGACGAGTACGGCGTGCTGCCGCCGCTCGACTACCTCGACCAGTTCAACGGGGGCCAGAAGAAGACGCAGTCCTTCACCTCCGTCGGCTACGGCCTCGAGGAGAGCGGCCCGAAGACCTCCGTGGGCGGAGACACCAGGCGCAAGGCCGACCAGAAGCTCGTCAGCCTGAACGGCGTGTACGGGCTGCGCGACGTGGCCGCCAAGTTCTCCCACAGCAAGGGCGGCACGTGCTTCGGGGACTCCGGTGGGCCGACGCTCGTCGCCGGGACCAACCAGATCGTCACCGTCACGTCGTTCGGGAACAACGACAACTGCACGTCCGGAGGCAGCTACCGCCTGGACCAGCCCGACGACATCGCCTTCCTCGCCACGTTCGAAATCGAGCGCTGACCTGCGGGTGTGCCCGCCGGCACACTACGTAACCGGCGCCCGCGCGCGTACGTAGCCGCTGCGGATGCGGCCGTCCCGTCGCTCGTTCAGGATGGGCATCCCCACCTAGAAACGACGAAGGACGTCAACGAAGATGCATCGTCACCAGCACCGCCAGGTCGGCCGTACTCCCCGAACCGACCGCCGCCCCGCCCGCGTCGACATCGAGCTGCTCGGCGGCTTCCAGGTCAGCGTGGACGGCACCGTCACACCCGAGCACGGGTGGCGGCGACGGTCCGCCGCCGCCCTCGTCAAGGTCCTCGCCCTCGCCCCCGGCCAGCGCCTCCACCGCGAGCAGGTGATCGACCTGCTCTGGCCGGACGAGCCCCCGTCCGACGCCGCCCCGAAGCTGCACAAGGCGGCCCACTTCGCCCGCAAGGCCGCCGATCGCCACGACGCCGTCGTGCTGCGCAACGACGTCGTGCAACTCTTCCCCAGCGACGTGCTGACGGTCGACGCGTTGGTGTTCGACGAGCTCTCCCGGCGGGCGCTGAGCTCCCGCGACGCGGCCTCCGCCCGCGCCGCGATCGACCACTACGCGGGAGAGCTGCTCCCGGACGACCGGTACGAGGAGTGGGCCGACGAACGGCGGGAGCTGCTCCGACTCCGGCACCTCAACGTCCTACGCCTCGCCGGCCAGTGGCTCGAGGTGAGCGAGCTCGAGCCGAGCGACGAGGAGGCACACCTGGCGGTCATGCGCGATCTCGTCGCCAACGGTGACCCGTGCGCCGCGCTGGCGCACTTCGAACGCCTCGAGCGGGTGCTCGACCGCGAGCTCGGCGCGGCGCCGGGACCGGCGGCCCAGGCGCTGCGCGACGACATCGAGTCGGCGACGGCCGCCCAGCGCTCCACGCTCGACCAGCTCGCCGGCTTCGAGGACTGCGTCGGCCTCGAGGACCTCGTCGCCGAGCTCGCCGAGGTCACCCAGCGTCAGACCCGGTTGATCCGGATGCTCACCTCCGCCGCGGCCAACCCGTGCTGCGCGCCCGTGCCGGGGTAGACGCCGTGAGCCCCGACGACCTCGACGCCGTCGACCGCTCGTGGGCCGACTTGTGCCGCCGGCAGGACGAGCTGGTCGCCTGCCTGGAGGCGACGTTCCGGTCGGCCCGCCCCGCCGACCTGGCCGAGTCGAGGGCCCGGTGGCTCGTGGAGGCCGTCGCCGAACTGGTCGGCCTGCTCCCCACGCCGAGCCGGCTCGGCGAGCGGGCGCGGCAGCTCGCCGTGACGTGGCCGGTCGAGGGCACGGCACCGACCTTCGACGTCGAGGGCCAGGCATGGATGCGGGCAGGCCGCGGCGTCTGCCCGTCGTGGACGGACCGGACCGAACAGGGGTGGCGTCACGCCTGGCTGCTGCTGTCGGACGAGCTCGCCGAGCAGGCGCTGTCGCCGTTCGCCGTCCGGCCCACCTCCGGCTGAGCGCCGTCGGCCCGACGAGGGCTCGGCGCGGCGCCGGCTTGTCTAGCCTGGACTGCTGGTGACGGCCAGGGCGGGCGAGGAGGTCGCGGCGGCGCAGGCGCTGCTGTGGGCGGGCGACGTCGACGGCGCCCGGGCGCGGCTGGATGGCCTCATCAAGACGAGTGACGACCCGGCGGCTCACTTCCTGCGCGGCGTGGTGTTCTTCACCGACGACCGCCTCGAGGACACGTGTCGCGACTGGGAAGCGGCCTTCCAGGGATTTCGGCAGCGGGGCGATTTCGCGCTCGCCGCGCGGGCGGCGATCGGGCTGGCTGAGCTGCACGTGAGCTCGCTCGGGAACGACGCCGCCGGGCAGGGATGGCTGGGGCGCGCCCGCCGGCTGCTCGATCGCGTCGGGCCATGCGTCGAGGAGGGCTGGTTCGAGGTCGCCCTGATGGCATGCACGCGGCCCGACGTCGACGATCTGCTGGCGAGTGCCGACCGGGCCCTCGAGATCGCCCTCGTGTACGGCGACCCGGATCTCGAGGTGCGGGCGCTCGCCGACGGCGGGCTCGCCCTGGTCTCGCAAGGCCGGCTCGGCGACGGCTTCGCTCGTCTCGACGAGGCGCTGGCGGCGATCACCGGAGGGCAACTGCGCGACCCGTCGGTCGCCGGCGCGGCGTTCTGCTCGATGCTGTCGTCCTGCGACCGCAGCGGGGACCTGCGCCGGGCCGAGGAGTGGACCCGGCTGATCGAGCAGCTGCTGTTCGAGCGCGTCGGCGACCGGCCGCGGGTGCTGCACACCCACTGCCGCGTCGCCTATGGATCGGTGCTCTGCTCGGCCGGGCAGTGGCAGGAGGCCGAGCGGGTGATGCTGGAGGCGCTCGGCCCCACCGCCTCACGCGCCGTCGGCCATCGCATCGACGTCACGGCCCGACTGGCCGAGCTGCGCCTCGACCAGGGGCGGATCGAGGAAGCGGCCCAGCTCGTCGGGCCCCATTCCGGCCACGTCGCGATGTGCAGCCCGGCGGCGCGGATCCACCTCGGCCGGGGCGAGCACGACCTCGCCGTGGCGGTCGCCCACCGCGGGTTGCGCGAGCTCGTCGGCGACGCCGCCCGGCGCGCCCCGCTGCTGGCGACCTCGGTGCAGGCCGAGATCGGCCGCGGTGATCTGGACGCCGCCGAGCGAGCTTCCGGCGACTTGGCCGCGATGGCGGCGCGGACCGACAGCCCGGCGCTCCACGGCGAGGCGCAACTGGCCGCCGGGCGGGTGGAACTGGCGAAGGACGACGTCACCGTCGCGGCGGCGTACTTCGGCGAGGCCGGACGGAGCTTCGACCGCGCCGAGCGGCCGCTCCCGGCCGCCGTCGCCGGACTCGAACTGGCGCGAGCGCTCGCCGCCGGCGGGCATCGCGCCGACGCGATCCTCGAGGCCCGCACCGCGACGGGCACGCTCACCCGTCTCGGTGCCAACCAGCTGGCGGACCAAGCCGCCGCCTTGCTGCGCGAGCTCGGCGACGCGACCCGCGTGCGCTCCTTCGACCACGCCACCGCCGTGGGATCGCTCACCCGGCGGGAGGCCGAGGTCCTGGTGCTGATCCGGGAAGGCCTGACCAACCCACAGATCGGCGAGCGCTTGTACATCTCGGCCAAGACCGCCGAGCACCACGTCGGACGGGTCCTGGTCAAGCTGGGGGTGAGGACCCGCGCCGAGGCCGCCGCCGTCGCCACCGCGGCCGAGGCGGGCGGCGACAGCGCCGGAATTGGGGGGTCCTCCTAGGGGACCCGCCCGATGTGGGCGAGGACACGTCCTGTCATCGTCGTCGCAACCGGTCACCGCACCGACGTGACCGGGGACGAGGAGAGGACATCATGGAAACGAAGATCGACGAGATCGCGCCGGACATCTTCCGGCTGTCCACCTGGATCCCGGATGTGGCGCCGCCAGCCGGGTTCACCTTCAACCAGTTCGTCATCAGGGGCGACGAGCCGTTCCTGTTCCACACCGGGATGCGCCAGCTCTTCCCGCTCGTGTCCGCCGCCGTCGACCAGCTGATCGGGGTCAAGAACCTGCGCTGGATCTCCTTCGCCCACGTCGAGGCGGACGAGTGCGGAGCGATGAACCAGTTCCTGGCCGCCGCCCCCCGCGCCCAGGTCGTCCACGGCGAGCTGGCCTGTGCGATCTCACTCAACGACCTCGCCGACCGGCCGCCGCGGGCGATCGCCGACGAGGTCCTCGATCTCGGCGGCAAGCGCATGCGATTCGTCCCGACCCCCCACGTCCCGCACAACTGGGAGAGCGGGCTGTGGTTCGAGGAGACGACACGGACGCTCCTCGCGGGCGACCTGATGACGTCCGTCGGCAACGGGCCGGCAGTGACGAGCGAGGACGTCGTCGCCGTGGCGAACGCCGCCGAGGACATGTTCCACCAGACGTCGATGGGGCCGGACCTCGTGCCCACGATCCACCGGCTCGCCGACCTCGACCCGGTGACGCTCGCCGTCATGCACGGCTCGTCCTACGCCGGCAACGGCGCCGCCCAGCTGCGGTCGCTCGCCGACAGCTACGACGAGCGTCTGGCGGTGGTCCCCGCCTGAGCCACGGTCGCCGGCTCCCCGGCTGTCGTTCGTTGACGCGCCCGCGGACCGGATGAAAGAGTGTCCTCTTGGTAGGGACCCCCCGGACCGACCGGCCGGCGGGTGGAGACCACGGGCGTTAGCCGAATGGGGGTTCCATGACCGGGAACGATCGGCCGGCGGTACACGCCGGCCAGGACTCAGCGCTGCCCGAGAAGCCGGGCCTGTCCCGCCGGGACGTACTGAAGACGAGTGCGATCGGTGCTTTGGCCGCGACGGCGGGGGCCGCCGCGGGCGGGTCGCCGATCGCGCAGGCAGGCGAAGCACCGGGAGCGCCTGCGTTGAACACCGGCAAGGTCGCCGGCCTGCGATTCAAGGCGCTGGTCCGCTGGGGCACCGGGACGCAGATCATCAACGCGCGGCTGCGGGAGCTCCAGCCCACGCAGGTCCTCGTCCGGACGCTCGCCTGCTGCGGCTGCTACACGATCGTCCCGACCATCCTCGGGACCAACAACGTGCAGACACCGACGGTGCCCAACCACTCGACGATGGGCATCGCCGAGGCCGTCGGGGCGCAGGTCCGAAGGGTGCGAGTCGGCGACCGCGTGCTCGTCTCCGGTACGCCGGAGTGCGGTACCTGCTACCAGTGCCTCCACGGCGAGCCGAGCCGGTGCAACTACCTCGGCCTCAACAACAACACGCCGTTCGCCGACACCTTCGGGGTCGGGCAGCCCACGCCGGTCCTCCAGCAGTCGGGCGTCGGCGGGGTGGCGGAGTACTCCGTGGCGTGGGAGGAGTACTGCATCCCGATCTTCTCCGACATCCCCCACGATCAGGTCGCCATGCTCGGCGACACGTTCGCCGCCGGCTACCTGGCGACGAAGGTCTACCGCCCGCTCACCGGCGGCGAGGACGTGGTGATCTTCGGGGCCGGTCCGGTCGGACTCGGCGCCATCCAGGGCGCGCGTGCCGGCGGGGCCGGGCAGGTCATCGTCATCGAGCCCGTCCCCTACCGGCAGGAGGTGGCGCGACAGTCCGGGGCCACGACGGTGCTCGACCCCAACGCGTTCCCGCCGCAGGGCAACGTGGACCCGTTGGTCAACACCATCCGGGGCATGTGCAACGGGCCGACCGATCGGGTCGAGGCCGGCGGCCGCCGGCAGACTTCCAACTTCATCGGTGGTGACCTCGTCGTCGACGCCAGCGGCTTCGAGCAGCGCCCGCCGACGGTGGTGAGTGGACCCGATCCGACCGGCATCCTGCCGCTCACCCAGGCGTACAACGTGACTGGCTACGGCGGGCACTTCGTGCCGCTCGCCGTGCAACAGGGCAACTTCTCGGTTCCCGGCAGCACGTTCTCGCTCAAGTCGATGCACAGCCACGGCGGGCAGATGGCCGGTGTTCACGCGATGCGCGACACGCCGCGCATGGTCAAGATGGCCGAGCGCGGCTTCGTCGACATCGGCTCCACGATCACGATGCGGGTGCCGCTGGAACGGGCGGTCGAGGGCTGGCAGGCCGTCGCCGACCGCACCACCCTCGGCATGGTGGTCGTGTTCCCCGAGTAGGCGGGAACTGTGAGCTCAGACAGCGGATATCCGCTGTCTGAGCTCACCGATCGCCGGTGGTCAGCCCTCCAGGAACGACTTCAGCGCCACCAGGCGCTGGCGCCACGCCAACTTCGCCGTCTCGGCCTCGTCGGGATCGGGGAGGCGCTCGTGCGCCACCGACACCGTCGCCTTCGTCGCGCCCTTGGGCTCGAACCAGGCCACCACGCGGGTCGCCCCGCCCGTCCAGTCGAAGCGGGCCCCGCGGCCCGGCTGCGAGGTGCGCAGCCTCATCGTCCCGTCGGTGAGCCACTTCCGTCGGGAGCGCGGTTCGACGAACGCGTCGAAGAGCGCCTCGGCGGGAACGGCGACCGTCTTCGAGGCCGTCACCGTGAACCCGTCCTTCTGCTGGTACTTCAGGCGCATCCCGCGGCTGCGCTCGTACCAGACGGTGATCGACTGCGCCCACCAACCGGGCACGCTGTGCTCCTCCATCAGGTAGGCCGCCGTCTCGCCGTGCTTGCGTTCCCGGGCGCCCCACCGGTCGAGGATCGAGAACCACGCCTCCCACGACTTGCCGGTCGCGGCCGCGAGTTTGTCCTCGGCCGGGCGGTCGGCGGTGTCCGCCAGTTTCGTGCGCGCTGTGTTGACCCGGTCGCGCTTCTGCACGACCTGGCTGCGGGCGGCGGCGTAGCTCTCCCCGGTCTTGGTCATGCGCTCTCGAACGTGGCGCTTGAACGAACTGTCCTTGGTCATCGCATGCTCCTTCGACTGCCGCGGCCGAGAGACTCACGCTCCCCCGGGTACGGCCCGAAGGACTGCTGCCAAGCGTCCCGAGGGCTGGGCCCCCTTTGCCCCGCTGGTGCCGGCGGCGTGAGCGCCGGAGCCGGGGTTCGGCGTGGAACACGCCACCGGTCACCTTACCGGCTCGACGGCCTACGGTGCGGAGGATGACACGTGACGACGGCCACGGCGTGGTCACCTGGCACCACGGTCTGATCGCCCGCTGGTGGGCCAACTTCAACGTCGACGGACCGGAGATCGACTTCTTCCGCCCGATCGTCGCCGCCGGTCAACCCGCGCTCGACGTCGCCTGCGGCACGGGCCGGCTGCTCGTTCCGTGGGTCGCCGACGGCCTCGACGTCGACGGGGTCGACGCGTCGGCGGACATGATCGCCGCGTGCCGCGCCGCGGTCCGCCGAGTCGGTCGTGATCCTGCCCTGTTCGTGCAGCCCGTGCACCGCCTCGACCTCCCCCGGCGTTACGGCGCCATCGTCATGTGCGGCGGATTTGGACTCGGCGGCTCACGCGACCAGGACCGGGAGGGACTGCGCCGGATGTTCGCGCATCTCCGCCCCGGCGGCCGCCTGGCGCTCGACTACGAGGTCGCCGATGCCCACACCCCGTGGCCGGAGGTGACGCCCACACGCGATGCGGACGCCGGTCCACCCGGACCGGACGAGCGGCGCGTCGGCGAGGACGGGTTCACCTACGCCCTGCGACACCGTGTCGTCTCCGTGGACCGGGCCGGCCGCTCGATGGTGCGTCAGCTGGAGGCGTGGCAGTGGCATGGCGACGAGCTGGTCGCCCACGAGGTGTACCCGCTGGTGATCAACGTGTGGCTGATCCACGAGATCGTCGCCGCCCTGGGCGATGTCGGGTTCGCCGACGTGGAGGTCGTCGGCGGCTATCACGGCGGCGAACCGACCGGCGACGAGCGCTTCGTCGTCCTCATCGCTCGCCGCCCCGCTCGCTGACCGCGGCGGCGGGCCCATCTCGATCTCGTGCTCCCGGCGTTACCGTGCCCGCATGCGCCTTCTCGTTGTCGAGGACGACGAGAAGATGGCCTCGCTCCTCAAGCGGGGCCTGGAGCGCGAGGGATACGCCGTCGACGTCGCCGCCAACGGCGAAGACGCGTTGTGGGCGGGACGCGAGCTCCCCTACGACGCCGTCGTGCTCGACGCGATGATCCCGCCCCCGGACGGGTTCGACGTGTGCCGCCGGCTCCGTGACGAGGGCCGGTGGATGCCGATCATCATGCTCACCGCGCGCGACTCGATCGGCGATCGCGTCCACGGCCTCGACGCCGGGGCCGACGACTACCTGCCCAAGCCGTTCTCCTTCGCCGAGCTGTTCGCCCGGCTGCGGGCCCTGCTGAGGCGCGACGCGGGCGAGCGGCCGGCCGTGCTGCGGGCGGGCGACCTCCAGCTCGACCCGGCGACGAGAACGGTCAGCCGAGGGGACGCCCCGATCTCGCTGACGCCGCGCCAGTTCGCCCTGCTCGAGCTGCTGCTGCGCCACCGGGGCGAGGTGCTCAGCCGCACGGCGATCATCGACCACGTGTGGGACTTCGCCTACGACGGCACGTCCAACGTCGTCGACGTGTACGTCCGCTACCTGCGCGACAAGGTCGACCGACCGTTCGGGCGGCAGTCGATCGAGACCGTCCGCGGGGCGGGCTACCGACTGCGCCCGGACGGCGGCTAGGTAGCCCGACGGTTCGGCGCGGGCTCCATCTGGGCGCGGAGCGTCTCATCGGGCCATCTGGGCGCGCTGAGTCCCGGATCCGAGACTGTCCGCGCCCAGAAGCGGATCTGAGACGATCCGCGCCCAGATGTGCGGGAGGGCCGCCTGGATCTGCCCTGCCGTCATGTCCGGGCCGTGTCCCGCTGGTACACGCGCACGGCGAGGACGCCGAGGACGACCGTCCAGACGGCGAGGACGATCCACGCGGTGGCCGGCCAGCCGCCGCCGGTGGTCACGGACTTGCCGGCCTGCACGAGCCAGTACGACGGGACGCCTTCGGTGGCCCGCCGCAGGGCGCCGGTGTTGACGATCGGCCCCCACGCCCCGCCGACGAGAGCGAACAGCGCGGTGAGTCCGCCCAGGGCCGGACCCATGGAGTCCACCGTGAGCAGGTGGCCGAGCAGGATCCCCAGCACGGCGAAGGGGATCAGTCCGATCAGGACCAGCACCGTCAGCTTCACCCAGTCGCTCGCCGACAGGCGTACGCCAACGGAGGTGCCGGCGAGGTACATCAACGCGATCGTGAGCGCGGCTGTCAGATAGCCCGTCAGTACCTTGGCCCGGAAGTACGTCCGCACGGGCAGCGGCGTGACGCGGAGCTGGCGCTGCCACCCGAGGGATCGCTCGGCGGCGATCCGGGCGCCGCCAGCGATCACGGCGGCCATCGTCCCCCAGCAGATCATGCCGGTCATGTAGTAGACGGCGAACGGGATGCCGTCGAGCTCCTGGTCGCGGTTGGGCGCGGCGATCAGGAAGAACATCACGACCGGGAACGCCAGCGTGAAGGTGAAGAAGCGGGTGTTCCGGAAGGCGCGCAGCACCTCGTAGCGGGTGTAGACGGTGGGGCTCACTGGTGCTCCAGTTCGGGTTGGCGGTCGCCGTTCACGGTGAGCTCGAGGAACGCCTCCTCCAGCCCGGCGCCCTGGATCTCCAGGTCACGGACCTGGGGGTACACAGCGAGCAGGGCGCGTACAGCGGCGTCGGAGTCGGTGCACCGCAGCTCGACCGTCTGCCCGTGACGATCCACCGCCACCACGCCGGGCAGTCCGGCAAGGACGGCGGGGTCGACGTCGGCGAGCGTCGCCCGGATCAGGCGCCGCCCGACCCGCGCCTTGATCTCGGTCGGCGGTCCGTCGGCGACGACGCGGCCGAGCGACATCAGCACCACCCGATCGGCGTAGGCATCCGCCTCCTCGAGGTAGTGGGTGGCGAAGACGACGGTCTTGCCGCGTGCGGTGAAGCCACGCATCGCCGCCCAGAAGTCGTGGCGGGACTCGACGTCGAGGGCGACCGTCGGCTCGTCGAGCACCAGCAGCTCGGGGTTGGACACCAACGCCAGCGCGAACCGTGTCCGTTGGGTCTCGCCACCGGACAGCTTCTGGGTCCGGCGGTCGGCGATGTCGCGTAGCCCGGTGACCTCGAGCACCTCGTCGACGCCGAGCGGCTCGGCGTACAGCGAGGCCATCATCGTGATCAGCTCGCGAACCGACAGGTCGCGGATCAGCCCGCCCGTCTGGAGCATGACGCCGACGGCGCCGGCCGCGATGGCGTCGGACGGAGGCATCCCGAACAGCTCGACCCGGCCCTCGTCGGGGCGGGTCAGGCCGAGCATCATGTCGATCGTCGTCGACTTGCCAGCCCCGTTCGGGCCGAGCAGGGCGACGGTCTCGCCGGCCGCCACCGAGATGTCCACCCTCCGGACGGCCTGGACCGCGCCGTAGGACTTCGTCAGGCCGACGAGCCGGACCCCGGTTGTCGGAGGGCCTGGTCGAGGGTTCTCATGAGACCACTGCTAGTGGTGCGGGCATGAGAACTCGATGAGAGCCGCGCCCGGACGGTCACTCATGATCTCCTCATCGATCCAGGGATACGGTGCCGCGCCGTGCGCCTGGCCCGTCGCTTCTCGCTGCGCACGCGCCTGGCGATCCTCGCCGCGGCCGGCGCGATGGTCGTGTTGAGCATCGGCGCGCTGCTGTTGTACCGGGACGTCAGCGGCGCCCTCAGCCGGGCGATCACCGATGAGCTCACGATCCGCGTCGACGACCTCGCCGCCGAGCTCGCCCAGGGGACGACTCCGGCCGCGCCTGGACTGGTCCTCACCCAAGTCGTCGCCGCCGACGGCGACGTCCTCTCGCCGCCGGGCGCCGACGGGATGCTGACGGCCGACGAGCTCACCCGGGCCGCCGCCGGCCAGATCATCGTCGACCGGGCGGTGCCGGAGATCGGCGACCACGCCCGGGTGCTGGCCCGGCCGATCACCGGTCCCGAGGGCGAGCAGGTCATCGCCGTCGTGGCCACCAGCACGGCCCCGCTCGAGGCGGCGCGTGACCGGCTCACGATCGTGCTCGTCGTCGCCGGGCCGGTCCTCGCCGCCGTGATCGGGCTCGCCGCATGGGTCCTGACCGGCGCCGCGCTGCGGCCGGTACGGCGGATGACGAGCGAGGCGGCGTCGATCTCGATGGCCGAGACCGGCCGGAGGCTCGCCCAGCCGGCCGGTGAGGACGAGATCGCCGAGCTCGGCCGCACGCTCAACGCCATGCTGGCCCGCATCGAGGCCACGATCGCCCATGAACGGGCGTTCATCGACGACGCGGCCCACGAGCTGCGCAGCCCGCTCGCCGTCCTCCGGGGCGAGCTCGAGCTCCTCGCCCAGGAGCCCGACGACACCGACGCTGTCGCCCGGGGCCTCACCAGCGCGCTCGAAGAGGCCGACCGGCTCACTCGGCTCACCGAGGACCTGCTGACCCTGGCCCGCGCCGACGCCGGCGAGCTCACGCCTGGGGACGCCACGACCGAACTGCTCGATGCCGCCCGGCAGGGGGTTCGCCGCCTCCCCCACCGCGACGACGTGCGGATCGACGTCACCGGCGAGCCGATCGTGGTCCGCGGCGACGCCACCTGGATCCGGCAGATCGTCACGAACCTCGTCGCCAACGCCGACCGGCACGCCACCAGCCGGATCTGCGTCACCACCGCCAGGTCCGGTGGCTACGGGCGACTGTCGGTGGCCGACGACGGTCCCGGCTTCCCGGCCGAGCTGATCCCCCACGCCTTCGACCGCTTCACGCGAGGCGACAGCGCCCGCAGCCGCGCTCGTGGCGGTGCCGGGCTCGGCCTCGCCATCGTCGCGACCCTCGCCCGAGCACTCGGCGGGACGGCCACGGTCGAGAACGGACCCCCGCTCGGCGGCGCCCGCGTCGACGTCGACCTCCCGGCCGCTCCGTCGTGAGCGCTCTCATCCCTTTGTCACGTTCACCGTGCACGCTCGTCCCATGACGTCATTGCGTTCCGGCCACCCGCATCCTGCCTGCGCCGCCGCTCATCGACGGGCTGCCGATGACTCGGCGTCCCGGCCACCGCTCGTCCTCACCCGGCCGGCGGGTGCTGGTGGTCGACGACGATCCCAAGTTCGTCGACGTCACCGTGCGCTGCCTCGAGCGTGCCGGCTACGAGTGCATCACCGGCGAGTCCGGTGACCACGCGTTGTGGCGGGTGCTCGGCGATCACCCCGACGTCGTCGTGCTCGACGTGATGATGCCCCACCCCAGCGGCCTCGAGGTGTGCCGCCACCTGCGCGCCGACGGGTGGACCGGCGGCATCGTCATCGTCAGCGCCGCCAACAGCGCCGCCGATCGGGCGACGGCGGAGCGGGCCGGTGCCGACGTCTACCTCGGCAAGCCGTTCCCGCTCGCCGAGCTCGTCGCAGCAGTGGACGAGCTGACGACGCCGCGCCGATGAGTTCCGGCGTCTGCCGGGTGACCCCCACCAGTGCCAACGCGCTGCTCGTCCACGAACCCGGCGGGGCGACATCGTGGACGTTCGACGACTGAGCGGGCGGCAGACTGCCAGGGTGGCGTCAGGTTCCCGGTGGTCCAAGCCGACGCTGATCGGCGAGTTGGTGACCCTGCGGCCGATGGCGGTCGACGACGCGGACGCGGTGTGGGAGATGGTCAACGACCCGGAGGGCAACGACCTCACCGCCACGAGCGCGACGTTCACTGACGAGCAGATTCGTGAGTGGTGCGCCGGCCGGAGCGGTGCGGACGAGCGTCTCGACCTCGCCATCGTCGAGAACGCGACCGGCGAATTCGCGGGCGAAGCCGTGCTCAACGAGTACGCCGCCGCCGCCGAGACGGCCAACTTCCGGATCGCCCTGCGCGGCCCGGCGTGGTACGGGCGCGGTCTCGGCACCGAAGCCACACGGCTGATCGTGGAGCACGGGCTGCACACGGTCGGGCTGCGCAGCATCACGCTGTCGGTTCTCGCCCGCAACCCCCGGGCGGTGCGGGCCTATGAGAAGGCCGGGTTCCACCGAACCGGCGAGACGGTCGAGGACGGCGAGGCATGGGTCCACATGGCGATCAGCGGCCACAATGGCACCCGATGACACCAGCCGAGGTCGTGACCACCCTCCACCACGAGCTGTGGGGTGCCGGGGACCGCACCGCACTCGACCGCCACATTGCGCCCGACGCCCGCACGACGATGACCGGGTTCGAGGGGTCGACGATCGAGACGATGCGCGAGGACGTCGACCGCTACTTCGGAGCGTTCAGCGACGTCTCGACCGAGGTCCTCGACCTGGTCGAGTCCGGTGACCGGGTTGTGATGTGGTGGCGGACCGTCGGCACCCACACCGGGCCGTACGGCGACATCGCGCCCGAGCCCACGGGGAAGCGCATCACCATGGAAGGGGTCGACCTCTTCCGGGTCGCCGGCGACCGCGTCGTGGAGGTGCGCAGCTTCTGGGACGCCGCGGCCGTGTACCGCCAGTTCGGGTTGCTGGCCGAAGGGCTCTGACCGGCGGGCCCAGCGCAGGTCGGCACCCCGGCACGCGCCACCCTCGACACTGCGCACACGTCCGAGACCGCATCATCTCGGGCTCCCAGCCTCGCTCAGGTCACGTTGCCCGCCACGTGTCCCGTCCCGCCATCCCGTACTGCTTCAGCGCCAGGGCTCGCTCGGGCTGAACGGCGATGAAGCAGCTGTCCTCCGATTCGGGTCCTCCGGGCGCGAAGTCGTCGAGGTTGTAGGTGAACACCCCTGTCCACAGCCGGCGCTTGGTGTCCAGATCCGTGTGGACGGTTGCGGTCCCCCACACTTCGACGCCGTCGCCACTCTCATCGACCTGCCAGTGCATGGCGACGTTCGGGTTGGCGGCGAGGTTGCGGACCTTCACGCTGTGCGTGTGGCTGCTGACCCAGAGGACGCCGTCCTGCCACGCGGGCCACACGGGGACGACGTCGGGGTTGCCGTCCGCGCCGACCGTGGCCAGATGCGCCCAATTCGACAGACGGGCGGTCTCGGCCTGCAGTTCGTCCAGCTCCATTTCAGCCTCCTTGTGTCGAGCGCGGTGAGACACATGTCAACAGAGCCGGGACGGTGTCACAACCTCACAGAACGCGGCGCTTCGCAACGACCCCTTGGGCGCTCGCGTTGGTGGGTGCGGTATGGGAACATCGGCTCATGCTGCTCGAGCGACTGCGGATGCCGGTGGACGAGTTCGAGGCCGGAAGCGGCTGGTCGCTGAAGCCGCAGGGCGCGTGCCGCGGCGACGTCTGCGTGCCGCTGCCCGCCGATGCCGTGCGCGACGGCGAGGTCGACGTCGCCGCGGTGGCGGAGCGGCTCGGGATGCCACTCGTGAACGACACCGACGCGCGGCATATGGGCGCTCGGCCCGGAGACGCTGAGCGGACACGCCCTCTCATCGGCCGAAGCGCCCGAGCTCGTCCTCCCCGACCTCGACGGCAACGAGTTCCAGCTCTCGTCGCTCCGCGGCCAGAAGGTCGTGATCGTCTCGTGGGCGCCCTATTGAGGCTGCTCCCGTGACCTGCCCGTGTGGCAGACGTTGCGCACCGAGCTCCACCCGTTCGGCCTGGAGATCGTGACCGTCGGCATCGACGCGGCTGGACCCGAGGCGTGCCGGCCGTTCATCGAGGCCGCTCAGCCCGACCATCCGTCGCTGATCGACACGACGCACCGGATGTCCGAGCTGTTCGGTGTGATCAACATCCCGAACGGCGTGTGGATCGACGAGCAGGGCGTCGATCACCCGCCCGGTGGAACCGGCGAGCCCGCACCCGCCGAGCGACGCCCGCCGGTATCAGCCGACGGAGGGCCTGCCCGACCACATGAACGAGGTGCTCGACGAGGCCTCGCGTATCAAGGTCGACGGCCGATACGTCGAGATGCTGCGCGACTGGGCCGAGCACGGCGTCGAGAGCCCGTACGCCCTGGATCCCGACGAGGTCGTCGAGCGATCGCGACCACGGGACCGCGCCAACGCCGAGGGCCAGGCGCACCTCGAGCTCGGCGCCGCCCTCTGGCTCCGCGGCGACCAGCGCGGTGCTGAGCGGCACTGGCGCGAAGCCCACCGCCTCGACCCGATGAACTTCACCGCCAAGCGCCAGGCATGGTCGCTCGCCGTCCCCGACGCCGGCGACTTCGCCCGCTTCTGGCAAGGCCCGATCCCCGGCCGCGAGGACGAGTGGCCATACGACACCGACTGGCTCAGCGAGGTCCGAGGCTTCGGCGCCGAGAACTACTACCCGCCGATCGACGCCTGACGGACGATCACGGCGTCGGGGCCACCGCTGGGACAGCTCTGTCGAGCACGACACACGGCTCGACGAGCTGATGTCGACCTACTCGTTCGGCGGACTGAGGTACCTCTCCCGCAGCCGTTCGAGCCCCGCCTCGTCGACACCAAGCGGTCAGCTACCTCGAAGTTGGTGAGGGTCGTGACGAACAGAGTCCCAGCCGGGAGTGAGCCGCTGACCTCGATGCCGCCGCGGAGAGCGGCGCTCGGAGCTATCCGAGCGCGACCAACACTGCCTCGAGGCCGGCCTGGGTGCCGGCAACCAGCTCCGGGGTCGCCGCCCATCCGTCGATTTCGATCAACATTGACGGGACGCCAGCCACGAACGCGGACCAGCTCTCGCCACCGCCGTGCTGGGTGACATCGGGGCGCACGGGTATCCCAGTTGCATCCGCCCACGCCTGCTCGAGCACCGAGCTCGTGTCACCGATCGCGCTCGACATAACCGAGCGGCTGATGGACCCAGATCACGATGTCCGGCTGCAGTTGCTCGACCAGCGCCACCAGCGCCTGCGTCTCGGGTTCGCTCAGCGGCGCCGGGCCACCGTCACGCGGGCGCCACTCCCACGGAAAGTTCCGGTTCAGATCGACCCCGTTGGCGTTGCACCGCATCCCTGCCGCCGAGCCATCCGGATTGGCGACTGGAACGAGCCACACCTCGACATCAGGGGCGATCGCCGCTTGCAGCAGACCGCGCACCGCCGGTGGAGTGACTGGCTCGTTGCCGTGCAACCCCCCGATCACGAGCACTCGCCGCCGGGGCGCGTCGACCGCCCGGACAAGCACCGCGATGTCGCGTCCCTGCACCGTCCGACCTGCGATGGATGTCGTCCAACCAGCGGGTACCTCGGGCGACGGGATGTCGGAGGGCGGCCGCACCTCCCAGACCGACGGTGCCTGACTGCCCCGCATGCAGGCGAACTGGCCGACCGGAGGCGGAGGGCTCGTCGTCGAAGTTGTCGTCGAAGTGCTCGTCGAGGTGCTCGTCGAGGAGGACGTGGTCGTGCTGCTCGTCGGGGCGATGGTGCTTGTCGTCGGGGCGATGGTGGTCGTCGTCGTCGTCGAGGTGCTCGTCGAGGAGGACGTGGTCGTGCTGCTCGTCGTCGTGCTGCTCGTCGTCGGGGCGGTGGTGGTCGTCGCATCGCACCCAATGGCCACGAGGACCACGGTGACGATCGGCAGTGTCACAAGCCTCGTCAACGGATCCGCGCTCGCGATCGCGATGCCACTCCCGCAGTCTGCCAACGCCCGAGTTCGAGCAGTCGCTTCGTTGCGCCAGGCGCGGCCGCCGTCACCGACAGGACCGTCAGTCGGTGCCCCGCTCGATGGCTCGCACCCGTCGGCGTCCAGCCGCACCGCACAGGCGGACCTTCTCGACGTCGCGGTGGCGCAGCCGGCTCCGCACAGCGACGCGGATCGTCCCGTCGTCGATGAGCCGGGCGAGGTGCCCGCCAGGGCAGGACGTGGCGGCGTAGTCCCGGTGGCCACGGATCCGGCGTGGCGCGACGTCGAAGGCCGCGCAGCCCCACGCCACGACGTCGACGAGCGCGCGGAACTGCGCCCCCGACACGCGCTGGGAGTCGAAGTTCCCCTCGCACATCACCAGCAGGTGGCCGCGCGTGTCGTACTCGGTCGCCGTGTCGCCCTGGGCCGCGAACGGGCGTCCCTTGTACACGTTGCCGTGCCGGTCGACGATCGCGTGGTAGGCGATGTCGGGCCAGCCGAGGGACTGGTGGTAGCGCTGGTGCCCGCGGAGGTGGCGAGGGGCGTCGCGGTTGTCTCGCAGAGCGACGGCGCTGTGGTGGATGGTGATCCGGACGATCTCGTGGTGGCGGAAGCCGCCCGTCGGCGCCTGGGCGCCCCAGGCACCCTTGCAGATCACCTCGAAGCGGCGGGCCGCCGAGGCGACCTCCGGTCGGAACAGGACGCTGACCAGCCCTGCCCCCGAGGCGACGATGAAACCCCGTCGGTCGAGCCCCGGCAGTTCATCGCCGAGGGAGCAGCGCTCGCACACGCCGTGACCCTAGAACCGACGCTGCCCGGGCGTCAGTCGAGGAACGCCGCGAGCATCGGGAGCAGCAGGTCGGCGCGACGCGGCGCCTGCATGTGGGTCGTGCCGGGCAGGATCGCCAGCTGCGAGCCCGGAATCAACTCCTGCATGACCGCGGCGTGGGCGGAGGTGGTGAAGTCATGGTCGCCGACCACGATGAGGGTCGGCGCGGCGATGCCGGCGAGCTGCTCGTCGGTCCAGCCACTCCACCCGTTCAACGAGGTCATCGACCGCGCCGGCAGGTCGTCGAACCGCTCTGGGTGTGGAGAGACCTCGGCGTAGGCGGCGGCCATGTCGGCGAAGTCCTGCGCGGTCGGCATCCGGGTGGAGGTCGAGTACGTGCTGGGGTCGGCCAGGTCGGGGTGCATGCCGTCGGGGCGCACGCTGGCCGAGATCGGCACGACCGACAGCAGTCTCTCGGGGTGGTTCACCGCCAGCTCCAGCGTTGTGCCGCCGCCCATGCTGTGCCCGATCACGTGGGCGCGCTCGATACCGAGGTGGTCGAGCACGCCAACGACGTCGCTCGCCAGGTTGGCATAGGTGAGGTCTCGGTCGATGTCGGCGGTGCGACCATGGGCCTGGAAGTCCACGCCGATCACCCGGTGGCGCTGCGTCAGCGTCGGAAGCAACGAGGCGTAGGTGAGCTCGATGGTCATCACACCACCGTGCAACAGGACGAGCGGGGTCCCCCCGTCACCGTTGGTCTCGTAATAGAGGTGCAGGCCGTTGACGTCTACGTATCCGCTGTCCATGCCCATCCGACGACACTCGGCCCCCGAACTCATCGGTCGCGCGCACCGCCTCGGTCGCCACTGACCGGCGCGACTCCCGGCCAGCCGAAGCTGCTGCAGATCGGCGATCTGCACTTGCGCCGAGGAGTGCCTTCGTGTTCGGTGGGTGCATCGAGAGCGGGAGGGCCGATGCCGAGCGCCGATGAGATCCGAGACGTTCAGCGAGCGACGTGGGCCGGGCTCTCTGGGGGCTGGGAGAAGTGGGACTCGGTGATCATGGATCAGCTGGGCCCGGTCGGCGCAGCGATGATCGAGTCTCTCGACATCGCCGAGGATCAGCAGCATCTCGATGCTGCCGCGGGGACGGGTGAGCCGGGCTTGAGCATCGCGAAACTGGCGCCGAACGGACGCGTCGTGCTGACCGACCTGGTGACGGAGATGCTGGACATCGCGGCGAGACGAGCCAGGAAGCGAGGGATCGCCAACATCGAGACGAAGGTGTGCAGCGCCGATGACCTGCCGTTCGACGACGACACCTTCGACAGCGTCTCGGTGCGTTTCGGGTACATGTTCTTCCCCGACATGGCAAAAGCGACGGCCGAGTTCACACGGGTGCTCAAGCCGGGCGGACGTCTGTGCGCCTCGGTGTGGGTCAAGCCCGAGGAGAACCCGTGGACGACGATCGCGATGCAGGCAATCGCGACCGAGGCAGAGGTGACGCCGGCCGATCCGGACGGACCGAACATGTATCGCTGCGCGGCCCCGGGATACGTCAGCGCCCTCTACGAGGGCGCGGGGCTACGCGACGTTGCCGAGTGGGACGTCGAGGTCGAACTCGTGACGCGATCGCCCGAGCAGTACTGGGAGATGATCAGCGAGCACGTCTCGCTCGCAGTTGTTGCGCTTCAGCGGGTCGACGAACCGGCGCGGGAGCGGATCCGGGCAAGCGCCATTGCGAAGGTGAGCGCGTTCGAGAAGGACGGCAAGACCCGGGTCCCGGGCGTGGCGCGGTGCATTTGGGAACGAAACGAGACTCGAGCGCCACACGTCCACGCGACGGCGCGCGATCCTCCAACGCGAGCCGACCGCCCCAGCCGTAGGGCGCGCGGCACCATGACCGCCGATCTGCGCTCAGCGGCGAGCCAGCGACGAGGTGGCCGTCGAGGACCCGCCGTCAGCGAACAAACGCCAAGGTCCAGGGATTGTGCGACCCTCGGGTGGGCCGGCACCTGTAGGTTCGGCTCATGGAGAGGCGGATCTACGGCCTCGAGAACGAGTACGGCGTCACGTGCACCCTCCGTGGCCAGCGCCGGCTCAGCCCCGACGAGGTCGCCCGCTACCTCTTCCGCCGTGTCGTCAGCTGGGGCCGCAGCTCCAACGTGTTCCTCCAGAACGGCGCCCGCCTCTACCTCGACGTCGGCTCCCACCCCGAGTACGCCACGCCGGAGTGCGACTCGCTGCACGAGCTCGTCGTCCACGACAAGGCCGGGGAGCGAATCCTCGAGAGCCTCGTCGAATCGGCCGAGCAGCGCCTCGCCGAGGAGTCCATCCGCGGCACGATCTACCTGTTCAAGAACAACACCGACTCGGCCGGCAACAGCTACGGCTGCCACGAGAACTACTCGACGAGTCGCCAGTTCGACATCGGGCACTACGCCGAGGTGCTGATCCCGTTCCTCGTCAGCCGCCAGATCTACGCCGGCGCCGGCAAGGTCCTGCAGACCGCCCGCGGCGCCACCTACTCGATCGCCCAGCGCGCCGAGCACATCTGGGAAGGCGTCAGCTCGGCGACCACCCGCAGCCGCCCGATCATCAACACCCGCGACGAGCCCCACGCCGAGGCCGAGCGCTTCCGTCGCCTCCACGTGATCGTCGGGGACTCCAACATGAGCGAGTACACGACGTTCGTGAAGGTCGGTGCCGCGGCCTGCATGCTGCGGATGCTCGAGGACCGCAGCGTCGTGTTGCGTGACATGACGCTGGAGAACCCGATCCGGGCGATCCGCGAGATCAGCCACGACCCGACGTGCCGCCGCAACGTCCGCCTTGGGAACGGTCGCGAGGTGAGCGCCCTCGACATCCAGCGGGAGTACCTCGACCGGGCGCTGCGCTACTCCGAGACCAAGGGATTCCCCCCGCTCGAGCAGCGGGCGCTCGAGATGTGGGAGCACTGCGTCACGACGATCGAGAACGACCCCCTCAAGCTCGACCGGGAGGTCGATTGGGTCATCAAGCTCAAGTTGCTCGAGGCGTTCCGCGCCCGCCACGGCCTGCCCTTCGGCCATCCCCGCGTGCAGCTGCTCGACCTGCAGTACCACGACGTCTCCCGCGGCCGCAGCCCCTTCTACAAGCTGCAGGACCGCAACCTTGTTGAGCGCCTCTGCACCGACAGCGACATCGACATCGCCACCGACGTCCCCCCTCAGACGACCCGCGCCCGGTTGCGCGGTGAGTTCGTCCGCCGGGCCAAGGAGCGCAAGCGCGACTACACCGTCGACTGGGTGCACCTCAAGCTCAACGACCAGGCGCAGCGCACCGTGCTGTGCAAGGACCCGTTCAAGAGCCGCGACGAGCGGGTGGAGAAGCTGATCGAGTCACTGTGACCGACGCTCGCGACGGGTCGGCGGCCTCCTCGCGCGCCGACCCGCCGGACGACGGTGCGCCGATGGCCGTCGCGCGGTCGCGCGCCCCACACATCTGGGCGCGGATCGTCTCAGTTGCGTTTCTGGGCGCGCACAGTTTCGGAATCGAGACTCAGCGCGCCCAGATGGCTCGATGAGACGCTCCGCGCCCAGATGAAGCCGGCGCGGTACTCAATGCGGTTGAGTACTCCAGCGTCCTGGGCAGTCGCGCTGATTGTGCCGCGATGGTTGGGTCTGCTCACGCGAGGCGACTGCCAACGGCACACCCATGGCACACCGATGTCACGCGTTCTCCGGATGACAGCGACCAGTTCGGGCTCCCCCCGGTCCCGACGCTGTCACCAAAGGAGACAACATGATGACGACGGAAGTGTCACGGCGGTGGCGCAGAGCGCTGGTGCCCCTCGCCGTAGTGGTGCCCGCGGCCTGGCTGGCGACGCCAGCGGCCGCCCAGGAGACCGCAGCACCCACCTGCTTCGGCTCAGCGCCCACGATCGTGGTGCCGCCGGGCGGCCAGCCCTTCAAGGGAACCGCTGGGAACGACGTGATCCTCGGCACGCCAGGCGTCGACACGATCTACGGCCTGGGCGGGAGTGACAAGATTTGTGGATTGGGCGGGAACGACGTGCTGCGCGGTAGCGACGGACGCGACCTGGTCGACGGTGACGGCGGCGACGACAAGATCTTGGGCAACGACGGAGACGATCTCGGTCTGTTCGGCGACGACGGCAGGGACTCGGTCTACGGCAATGAGGGCGACGACCGGGTCGAGGGTGGAGATGGCAACGACCGGATCTCAGGCGGGAACGGCAAGGACAGCGTGGAAGGCAATGACGGCGACGACCGTGTCTTCAGCGAGGGCGACAGCGGCGATGGCCGGGACCTGCTAGCCGGCGATGACGTCGGCGGATTCAACACGGCCTCGGGCAACGACGTCGTGAACGGCAACGGAACCGGGCCAAAGGTGCTGGATGGCGGTCCCGGCGCTGACAGTCTCACCGGTGGGCCGAACGACGACCGCTTCTCCGCAGGGCTGGGGAACGACGTCCTGATCGGGCTCAACGGCAACGACTTCTTCAACTGCGGGGCCGGCACCGACCGGGCCAACGGCGGCCAAGGCGTGGACAGCCTCCACCCCAACGCGCAGTGCGAACACGTTGTGAACGTGCCGTGACGGTCCACAGGTGCCGTGCCGGGACTCGCCGGCACGGCGCCTGGGACCCTCTATCGCAGGTCGCCGCCGGGAGGAAAGCCGAGGATCTCCGGATCGTGGCTGAGGTGAAAGCAGGCGGGCCTCATGGACCGGAGCCTCGCCAGGGAATCGCGGGCAACTGCTCGCCATGACGCGTCATGCAGATTCGTCTCCGCTGGTTCGCCGCTGCGCACCTCGCTGGCTCTGAAGGCGCACTGGGCGCCGAGCACCGCTCGGCTGGCGCCGGCTTCGATCACCACCGACTGGTGCCCGGGCGTGTGGCCTGGGGTGGCCACGAGACGCACACCCTCGGCGATCTCCTCGTCACCGTCCACCGCTCGAAGGCGAACTGCCGGGATCGCCGCCCACTCAGGGACGGTGTACCGCGGCTTCTCGGCATCGCGGTGTTCGGTCGCCTGCACGAACACCGGGGCGTCGAGGAGTCGTTGTTGCCCGCAATGGTCGAAATGGAGATGCGAGAGGACGACCGCAGCGATGTCAGCGGCCTCGAGCCCGATCGACGCAAGCGCTTCCCCAAGGGGCGTGATCTCCGGCGCGTACCACTCGTCGATCATCTCGTTGTCCTCGCCGATGCCGGTGTCGACGAGGATGGCACCGGCGGGATGACGGACGACCCACGCATGAACCGGGAACGGCTGGAACGACTCGTGCTCGGGGTGCCATTCGGGCACGGCCGTCACACGGGCGAGTACGAGACGCTCGATCTCGGGCAACGCCGCCAGCGCCACGGCGCCACGGTAGATCAGACGAACGTGCCGAGCGCCGGTCGCCGGTCAGGCGAGAGCGTGAGCCGGCAACGCGCGGGCTTGTGGCCGGGTCCGGGGCCGCCACAGACTGAGATATGACGGACGTCGCGCCGCGCACCCTGGCGGAGTGGGGTCTGCACTGTTTCAGCCCGACGGCGCGAAGCACCCCACACTCGATTGTCGGGCTCGACAACAACGGCGAGATCCTGGCCGCGGCGGTCAACCCCGCGCGCACCGAAGACCTCGCGGCACGTGGCATCGCGGTGACCGAGAGCCAGATCAGACTGCTCTGCGACCACGGCGTGCTCGACACGGACAACGACATGATCCGCACCGCGATCCCGGTCCTTGGTCCTGATGTGATCGGCCCGATCCGCGAGCGGCTCCGCCACATGACGCACGGACTGATCGATCGTCTCGTCCAACCGGTTGGCGCAGTTCGGGACGCACTCATTTCAGCCGGTCATCGCGACAGCGTCTACGCGGTCGCCTTCGGTCATGCCCTCGATGGGATGCTGTGGACCGAGCTCGACGCACGCGGGCAGCTGCCTCCAACCGAGCTCGGCGCCGAGCACCCGTACTGGCGAGGAGTGTTCTGGGCGGTGTTCCCCGAGCGGCCCCGGTCGGCGGGGACCAACTTCCGGCGAGTCGGGAGCTCGACCCTGGTGATGCTGTGGACCGACGACGTGATCGACGCCGTGCGGGCGCTGGATCGGGAGCCCGGTCTGGACGAGTTCATCTCGTCCGCCGCATCGGGTGATCGGATCCCGATCTCGACCGAGTTCACCCGAGCCGACCGGCACCTCGTCGACGACACCGGACGAGCAACGGTGCCCGTCGTCGAACCGCAAGGACCAGTTCAGCGACACTGCGAGGCGATCGCCCGTCGAACCGCGGACGCCCTCCTCGACAGTGCGCTCCAACCACTCGTCGAGTCGCTGCCAGGCGCCGGCCGCTTGCAGGCGGTCGTCGTGGTGGCGCACGAACTGATCTGGACGGTGACCGACACGATCGTCGCCGAAGGCATCGTCGAGCTACCACCCTTGCTCTCCACGGGCGTGGGGCCGCTACGAGATCTGCTCTACCTCACCGGGTCGTGAGTGAGCGATCGCACGGCGACATCCGCGGATGCGTTCATGCCGTGCACGACACGTGGACGTCCGGCCGCTGGTGTTGTCCGTCGATCGCCGCCTCAGCCGCTGACAGGGCCACGAACGCGATGGCCAGGCTGCCGACGACATCGGAGGTCCAGTGGACCCCGAGCCACACGCGGCACCAGGCGACCAGCACCAGCACGCCGCAGGTCATGCCGGTCAGCGTCCACCAGACCCAGTGGCGTTTGACGTAGAGGCCGGCGATCGCGGGCACGAATCCCCAGGTCGCGGCGGCGGCCAGCACATGGCCGGCGGGGTAGGAATAGCCGGTCCCCGTGACGAGCCGGGCACCGGAAGGACGGGGCCGGGCGACGATCTCCTTGACGAGCCACTCGAAGGGAGGACGGGCCGCGACCACCACGAGCATCACCAGGGCGACCGTGCGACATCGTCGGGCGGCCAGGGCGACGCCGGCAGCGCCCGCGACGAGCACCACCGGCGTCGAGCCCAGCCGGGACACCCATCGCGCCACCCGGTCCACGGTGGGCGACCGAAGCTCGACGACCTCGTCGGTGATCGGGCGGTCCCACACCAACAGCCGGCCGCGGTCGACGGCAGCCAACACCCCGAGCGCGACCGCGAGCGCGCCAGCTGCGGCCAGCAGCCAGGGCTGGCGCTCCAGGATCCGCCGGAAGGTGATCGGCGGCGAACGATGCAGGTCAGATGCCGAGATGGTCACGTCCAGTGTTCGGCGAGACCACGTTGGACCGTGGCGTGCGGGTCGTTGTTCAGGCCTGCCGCCCCCGGAACCAGTCCACGGTGCGCGTCACGGCCTCGGGATGCGGGGTCGGTTCGAACGGTCCGAATGCTCCATGGAACTTCGACGCGTCCGAAACGAATGGCTGCTCGAACTGGTAGAGCGTTTCGTCGAGCTCCCGCACGAGCGGCTTGAACAGGCCGACCAGTCTGATCATTGGCCGAGAGGCGACGCCCGGCTTCGGGCGGTGCCCCGCCGCCTCGTAGATCAACGCAAGGAACTGGCGACCCGTGAGGGGCTCCGCCGCCGGCAGGTGCCACACCTGGCCATCGGCTTCGTCGCGTTCGCCCAACGTCACAAGGGCGCGAGCCATGTCCGCGAGGTAGTTGAGCGTGTGGGGCTGGTCGAGCGAGCCGAGCCAGCGCGCCCGCTTGCCCCGCAGCGCCGCGTTCATGACGATGTCCCCAGCGGCCGTGCCCGTGCCGCGAGGGCCGTAGTAGTCCGACGAGCGGCCGATCGTGCACCGCACCCTCCCGTCGGCGTGGGCCCCGAGGATCTCCGCCGCCATCTCGATCCGCGTGCGGCCCTTTCGACCCTCGGCCCGCTGGGGGGTGTCCTCGGTCATCGGACCATCGGGCGGCCCGTACACGTAGAGGTTGTCGGCGAACACGAGCTTCGCGCCGGCCTCCGCCGTGCCGTCCAGGACGGCGCGGGTCAGTGGCGGGAACAACTCGGGCCACTTCGTGTAGTCGGGCTGGGCGCAGTGATAGACGACGGCACCACCGGCGCAGGCACGCCGCGCTCCGTCCGGCGTGGCGAGGTCCGCCGCCACCTGCTCCACCCCGTCCGGCACGTCGGTGGCGCCCGAACGCGTCACCGCTCGTACCCCCAACCCACGAGCCACCAACTCGCGGACAACCGCCGAGCCCGTCCCACCCGCCGCCCCCAGCACGACGTGGGGCGCCGCGGCATCAGACACCACGAGAGCCTACGTACGAGCCGGGAGCGCGGCAGAGAATCAAACTCGTGGGCTCGCCTGTGTTGTCTACCTACTGGTCGGTAGGCTACGGCAATGGACAACAGTGACCTGCTTCAGGAACTGGACGAGGTCGTCGAGCGGTTGTTCGAGCGCCATCTGGCGTCGACGCGGGAGTGGTTTCCGCACCAGCACGTGCCCTATGGCCGTGGCCGCGACTTCGACGCCGACGAGGCGTGGTGCGTCGAGTCCGCCGACCTCGGCGGGGCGAGGATCGACGATGCGGTGCGCAGCGCGCTGATCGTCAACCTGCTGACGGAGGACAACCTGCCGTACTACTTCCGCACGATCGAGCGCGCGCTCGGTGCCGACGGCGCGTGGGGGGCGTGGTCGAAGCGGTGGACCGCCGAGGAGGGCCGCCACTCGATGGCGATCTACGGATACTTGATGGTGACCCGGGCGGTGGACCCGGTCGCCCTCGAGCGGTGCCGCATGCACCAGGTGTCGACGGGGCAGGTCCCTGAACCGAACACACCGGTCGATGTGCTGGCCTACGTGGCACTGCAGGAGCTGGCCACGCGTATCGCCCACCGCAACACGGGTCGGCTGCTCGGTGACAGAGCGGGCTACGACGTCATGATGCGCGTCGCCGCCGACGAGAACCTCCACCACCTCTTCTACCGCGACCTGACCCGCGCTGCTATCGAGTTCGACCCGTCGACGGCGGTCCAGGCCATCGAGCGGCAGGTCGTCGGATTCGAGATGCCGGGCACCGGCATCCCTGGCTTCGCTGCTCACGCCGCGGCCATCGCCAGGGCCGGGATCTATGACCTGGCGATCCACCATGACCAGATCCTCGCCCCGGTCGTCCTGCGCCACTGGGACCTGGAATCCGTGACCGGCCTTGACGCCGACGGCGAGCGCGCTCGCGACCGTCTCATGGCCCGGCTCGCCAAGAGCGAGCGCGTGGCCCGCCGCATCTCCGACCGCCGCGCCCACGTCGCGGCGGTCGCCTCCTGACGTCGTAGCGCCCTCGCCGTGGATCCCCCTACAGCGGCCAGATCAGCGGGACGATGCCGATCGCCACGACGAAGTACCAGACGAGAAGAGGCAGGCCGAGCTTGGCGTAGTCGCCGAAGCGGTAGCCGCCGGGCCCCATCACCATCATGTTGGCCGGCGTCGCCACCGGCGTGAGCAGGGCGGCGGAGGCGCACACGTTCACCGACATCAGCACCGGGCGCGACGACACGTCGAGCTCGGCTGCCGCGGCCAGGGCGATGGGGATGACGACGAGGATCGTGGCGGTGTTGCTGATCAGCTGGCCGAGCACCGCGGTCAGCACGAACAGCCCGATCAGCAACGGGTAGGCACCGGCGTCGCCGACGATGGACACCAGCCGGTCGGCCAGCTCACTCGCGGCGCCGCTCACCGTCATGGCTGTCGACAACGGGATCATCCCGGCCACCAGTACGACCGTCGTCCACGAAATCGCCCGGTACGACTGCTCGAGCGTCACGACGCCGGTGAGCACCAACGCGCCGGCGGCGAGCAGGCTGGCGACGGCGGGCGGCACCGCCCCGGTGGCGAGCAGGGCGACCATCCCGACGAGGATCACGGTGGCCCGCTTGGCGCCCGGCCCGAACGGCACGGCCTGCCGGCGGACGTGGTGGGGCGAGTCGACGACGAGCACGTCTGGGTCGTCGAGGTGTGTGTCCAGAGCGTCCCACGAGCCCCGCAGCAACAGCGTGTCTCCGGGCGCGACCACCGTCTCGCGTTCGAGATGTTCGCCGTTTCGCTGCACCGCGACCACGACGAGATCTCCGCTGTCGGTGACCATGCCGGGGAACACGTGGTCGCCGATGATGCCTGACCGTGGCGGGATGACCACCTCGGCCACGCCGGAGCGGCGGTCGTACAGCGATTCGGACGTCCGCTCGTCGAGGCCGTATTGCGCGAGCAGCGTGCGGGCGTGGTCGCCGAAGTCCTTGGAGATGTGCCGCGGCGTGCGGTCGGGCAGCAGGCGCCTGCCGAACAGTACGACGATCACCATGGTGCCGAGGAGCAGCGGAACACCGACGAGGGTGAACTCGAAGAACCCGAAGTAGTCCCCACCCGCGTCCTTCGATGCCTCCGAAACGATGACGTTCACCGGCGAGCCGGTCAGCGCCAGCATCGAGCCGGCGTGGGCAGCGAAGGCGAGCGGCAGCAGCAGCCGGGACGGCGACTGACGCATCCGGACGGCCGTCACCACGACGACCGGCAGAAGCGCGGCGACCGCGCCGTTGACGCTGATCAACGCCGTCAGCACCGCGCACAGCAGCATCATCAGCACGAGCAGCCGCCGGCCGCTCGATCCCGCCCGCGAGACGAGCTGCTGGCCTGCCCACGCCGTCACGCCAGTGGCGTCGAGCGCCTCGCTGACGATGAACAGCGAGGCGATGTACACGACGGTGGGATCGCCGAATCCGGCCAGGGACTCGTTGATGGTCAGGACACCAGTCGCCCACAACGCGAGGGCAGTGCCGACCGCGACGATCTCGACCGGGACGAGGTCGGCCACGAACAGGACGACTACGCCGGCGAGCACGAGGAACACGATCGTGCTGTCGGCCATCGGCGCGAGCGTACGAGTTGGGCCGTGCTACGAAAGGAGCATGCCAACGGCAGCGTCCTCCCCGACCCCCTCGATCGAACGGAACGCCGGGATCACGATCGGCGTCGCCGCGTCGGCCCCGAAGGCGGCGACTGCGGTCGGTGTGCCCGTCGGCACCAGTGGTCCGATCGACGCCCAGCTCGGTCTGGACCGGAGGCGACTCAAGGCGGCCGGGTTCGACGCCGCGATCGGCTCGACACTCGTCGTGCCCGCCGCGGAGGGGGCAACGGTCCTGGGCGTCGGCGTTGGCGATCCCGGCCAGCTCGACGTGGCCGGACTGCGCAACGCCGCGGCGGCGTTCGCGCGGGCGGCGCGATCACACGCCCGGTTGGCCTTCGACATCGCCGGGATCGATGGGCTGGTCCCGGACCAAGCGGCCCAGGCCGTGGTCGAGGGAGTGCTGCTGGCCCGCTACGCGTATGACCCGCTGCGCCGCCAACCCAAAGGCCGCGACGTGACGAGGCTGACCATCGTCGCCGATGCCGAGGACAAGCAGGCGGTCGCCTCCGGTGTCGCACGGGGCAGATCCCTGGCGGGCGCGACACAGCTCGCCCGCGATCTCGCCAACACGCCGCACAGCCATCTCAACGCCTCGCGCCTGGCCGACGTCGCGACCGTCCTCGCCGGCGAACGGGGCCTCGGCGTCGAGGTCTTCGACAAGGAGGCGCTCGTCGAGATGGGCTGCGGTGGGTTGCTCGGCGTCAACCAGGGCAGCGCCGAGCCGCCGCGGATGATCAAGCTCACCTATGCGCCATCGGGTGAGCCGACCGGACGGCTGGCGCTGGTCGGCAAGGGAATCATGTACGACTCTGGTGGGATCGCCCTCAAGCCCGGCGACGAGGTCCACGCCCAGATGAAGAACGACATGTCGGGCGCGGCGGCGATCCTGGCGGCGATGACGGAGCTGGCCGACCTCGGCTGTACCAATGCCGTCACCGGCTATCTGATGTGCACCGACAACATGCCGTCGGGGACGGCGATGGCGTTGGGCGACGTGATCACGATGCGCGGTGGCACCACCGTCGAGGTGATCAACACCGACGCCGAGGGCCGGCTGGTGATGGCCGATGCGCTCGTACTGGCGACAGAGGAGCCGACCGACGCGATCGTCGACATCGCAACGCTCACCGGTGCCTGCATGCGCGCGCTGGGTACCCAGGTCGCCGGGGTCATCGGCAACAACCAGGGCTTGGTCGAGCAGATCCGCGCCGCCGCCGACGCCACCGACGAGCCGGTGTGGCAGCTCCCGCTCGAACAGCGCTATCGCAAGGAGCTCGACTCGACGATCGCCGACCTGAAGAACCTCGGCGGCGCCAACGCCGGGGCCATCACTGCCGCCCTGTTCCTCGCCGAGTTCGTCGGCGACGTCCCGTGGGCGCACATCGACATCGCCGGCACTGCCCAGTCGGGCGGTGACGCCGGCTGGCACACCGCCGGCTGCAGCGGGTTCGGCGCCCGCCTTCTCGCCGAAATGGCGGTCCGCTTCACGGCACCGTGACCATGCCATCCTGAGGCGAGGTCACCGATCGACTTGGCCCGAGGGGGTTCACATGTCCGCTGAAAGCGCCGGGGTCGCCGAGCACGTCGGACCGCCCGAGGAGCCCCGCGGCTTCGTCCAACGGATGTTGGACGGCATCGAGCGGGTCGGGAACAAGGTCCCTCACCCGGCGATCATCTTCCTCGGCCTCGTCGGCCTGGTGATCGTGCTGTCAGCGATCCTCGCCGCGTTCGACGTGAGCGTGACCTATGACGTCGCCGAGCAGGCACCGTTGATCGCCGAGGAGGAGTACGTCGGCGGTTCGGTCGTTCCCGAGGCCGTCATCCCTCCCGAGGAGTATCTCGACACAGAGATCGAGATCGTCCAGGAGACGACGTCGATCCGCAGCCTGCTCGGCGGCGACGGCATCCGGTTCATCTTCTCGTCGTTCGTCAACAACTTCGCCAGCTTCAGCGTGGTTGCCGTCGTGTTCGTCGCGATGATGGGCGTCGGCGTCGCCGAGGAAGCTGGGTTGATGGGAGCGCTCATCCGCAAGCTCGTCCGGGTCGCCCCGGCCGGGCTGCTGACGTTCATCATCGTCCTCGTCGGCGGCCTCTCCAGCATCGCCACGGATGCCGGTTACCTCATCCTCATCCCCCTCGCCGCGGCCGCCTTTCTCAGCGTCGGCCGGCACCCGTTGGTCGGGCTGGCCGCCGCCTACGCCGGGGTGAGCGCCGGCTTCGCCGTCAACATCCTGATCACCCCGCTCGACGGGCTGCTCACCGAGGTCACCAACGAAGCGATCCACATCGTCGATCCCGAGCGCTCGATCGACCTCACCGCGAACCTCTGGTTCTCCATCGCCTCCACGATCTTCGTCGCCGTCGTGGTCACGATCGTCGCCGAGAAGATCACCGAGCGCAGCCTCGGCCCCTACGTGGGCGATGACGTGGTGCACGTCGACGAGGACGTGCCTGAAGGGGAACCCCGCGGGCTGCGCTTCGCGTCGCTCGGGGTGGCCGCCGCCCTCCTCGTCGTCGTCTTGCTGACGGTGCTGCCGGACGCGCCGCTGCGCAATCCCGAGACCGGGGCGATCTTCAACAACTCGCCGTTGATGGACAGCCTGATCTTCATCATCTCGATGGTGTTCCTCGTCGCCGGCATCTGCTACGGCCTCGGCGCCAAGACGATCACCAGCAGCGTGGACGTCATCAACGGGATCACCAAGACGTTCGCCGGGCTGGCCGGGCTCGTGTTCCTGCTCCTGCTCATCAGCCAGTTCATCGCCTACTTCAACTTCAGCAACATGCCCACCGTGGCGGCAGTGAAGATGGCTGACTTCCTCGAGAGCGCCGACATCGGCCCGCTGTGGCTCCTGATCGGGTTCATCATCGTGATCCTCATCCTTGACCTGATCATCCCCGGAGCGCTGCCGAAGTGGGCGATCTTCGCTCCGATTTTCGTGCCGCTGTTCCTCCGGCTCGATGTCGCCCCGCAGACCGTGCTCGCCGCCTACCGCCTCGGGGACTCGCCGATGAACGTGATCACGCCGCTGATGGTGTACCTGCCGTTCATCGTGCTCGTCGCCCAGCGGTACCGCAAGGACGCCGGCATCGGCACGATCATCTCGTTGATGATCCCCTACACGGTCATCGTGTTGGTGACGTGGCTGATCTTCTTCGTCGTCTGGTACCTCATCGGCATTCCGATGGGCCCCGGCTACCCGACGAAGCTCTGAACAGCTGCGGTCGTCGATCTAGCGACACGCATCATCTGCCAGATGTCCGCCGTCGTGTCATCCGGCGGCCATCTGCCGCGCAACTCCGGCTTCCTACATTGCTCGGCGCGACCCGGGCGGCGCCTCCGCGTGCGCCACGTTCTGTGAGGAGGACCATGAGCATCGTCGATGACGACGTGGTGTCGAACACGTCTGGCAACGAGACCTTCGAGAGCGTCGTGGCGGCGCGCGTGTCGCGACGATCATTGCTCCGCGGCGGCGCGGCGACGGCCGGAGCAGCCGTGGCTCTCACGGGAGCCGACGTGCTGGCGCGGGCCGTGCCCGCCCACGCCGACGGCCGCGGGCAGCGCGGCGACGAAAAGGGATCCAGGCGGCCTGCCGGTGACCCGCTGTTGGGGTTCGAGGGGATCGCGCCGTCGACGGAGGACCGGGTAGTCGTTCCGCCCGGGTACCTCGCCGAGGTGCTGATCGCCTGGGGTGATCCGGTGTCGGCAGGTCCGGCGTTCAAGCAGGACGGCAGCAACACCGCGGACGATCAGGCGAAGCAGTGGGGCATGCACAACGACGGCATCGTCTACTTCCCGATCAACCGCTCGTCCTCGCACGGCGTGATCGTGCAGAACCACGAGTACACCGACGACGGCATGTTGTTCACCGACGGGGCCGTTCCGTGGACCGCGGCCAAGACGGCCAAGTCGCAGAACGCCCATGGTGTCGGCATCATCGAGGTCAAGCGGCGGCGCGGGCGGTGGGAGGTCGTGCGGCCGTCGAAGTACGGGCGGCGGATCACCGCGCAGACGCCGATCGACATCGCCGGGCCGGCGGCGGGACACTCCTGGCTGAGAACCGGTGCCGATCCGACCGGTCGCCGCGTGCTCGGCACGCTCAACAACTGCGCCATGGGGTACACGCCATGGGGGACCTACCTGGCGTGCGAGGAGAACTTCAACGGTTACTTCCACGCCTCTCCGGCGCCGGCTGCCGGAACGCTGCTGGCCCGCTACGGCGTCGCGCCGATCCCGGCCACCGGCACCCAGTGGTACACCACGGACGCCCGCTTCGATGTCGCCCAGGAACCGAACGAGTCCAACCGCTTCGGGTGGGTGACCGAGATCGACCCGTGGAATCCGAAGAGCCGACCGGTGAAGCGCACCGCGCTCGGTCGACTGAAGCACGAAGGGGCCTGGGTGCAAGAGGCTCGTGACGGGCGGATCGTCGTCTACACCGGCGACGACCAGGTCTTCGAGTACATCTACCGCTACGTGTCCAACGAGCCGTGGCGCAAGGCGATCCGTCGGGGAGTCAGCCCGCTCGACGAAGGCATCCTCTATGTCGCCAGGTTCCACGCCAACGGCACCGGCGAGTGGCTGCCGTTGACGACCGAGACGGTCGGCTGGCCGATCGAGGAGATCCTGATCAACACCCGCGGCGCCGCCGACATCGTCGGGGCCACCAAGATGGATCGGCCGGAGTGGATCGACACCTACCCGGACGAGCTGATGGCGGTCGCCACGCTGACCAACAACACCGGGCGCGGCGTCGGGACCAACCCAGGGGTCGACGCCCCCAATCCCCGAGCGAACAACGTCTATGGCCACATCCTGCGCTGGGGCTACGACATCGACTTCACCGGCGACACGTTCTGGTGGGACTTCTTCGCCCTCGCCGGAGATCGGAACGCGGCGACGCCTGATGGCTCGACCGTCAACGGCGACAAGTTCGCCGCGCCCGACGGTCTCTACGTCGCCCCGAGCGGCCGGATGTGGATCCAGACCGACATCTCGTCGGGCTCGATCGAGACCGGCGCCTACGTCGGGTACGGCAACAACCAGATGTTGTGTGCCGACCCGACCACCCGGCGAGTTCGCCGCTTCCTGGTCGGACCCAAGCGGTGCGAGATCACCGGCTGCTTCGCAACACCGGACGAGACGACGCTGTTCGTCGGCATCCAGCACCCAGGGGAGCCGAGCAGCGGCCCCACGGTGCCGGGGAGCGAGAAGGCGCTGAGCTCGTGGCCCGACGGCAACGCAGGCGGCCGACCACGCTCGGCGCTCCTCGCGATCACCAAATTCGACGGCGGCGAGATCGGCAGCTGAGCAATCTCGCCGCTGGTTCGGCTGAAGGCGGCCGTGGCGTCAACCCGCTGTCGTCAGGCCGTGGCGAGGTGCGGGGTCTCGAGCAGCGTGACGGGCCGTGACCGGCGGGCGGCGCCGGGGGACATGCCGATCGTGCGCTTGAAGGCGCGGCTGAAGGCCGCTTCTGACTCGTAGCCCAGGCGGGCGGCGAGCGCCGCGACGGGAACGTCGTCGGTCCGCAGCCAGTCGAGCGCTACCTGCATCCGCCACCGGGTGACGTACTGCATCACCGGCTCGCCCACGAGTTCGGTGAAGCGGGCGGCGAACGCCGACCGCGACATGGCGGTCTCCCGGGCCAGCGACGCCACCGACCACGGCTGGGCCGGATCGCGGTGGACGAGCGACATCGCCCTGCCGATGCGGGGATCTTGTAGGGCGCCCAGCCAGCCGGTCTGCCCCGCCGGGTCGCCGGCGATCCACGCCCGGATGGCCTGGATGACCAGGATGTCCGACAGCCGCGTGATCACGGCCTCGCCGCCCGGGCGCAGCGCCCGCGCCTCGGCGGCGATCAGCCTGAGCGTGCTGCGCATCCAGTCGGCCTCGGGCGACGGCGACCCCGGCGCGCCCTCGATGACGATCGTGCGGGGCAGCAGCGCCACGAGGTTGCGGGCCGCCGGATGCCCGAACCGGACGGTGCCGCACACGAGGTTGGTGGGCGCCCCACCGCCGCCGTAGCGCAGGATCGCATAGCGGTCGCTGGCGTAGTCGTAGGTCAGCTCGTCGACCCGCGGGGCCGGAGCCCCGGGCTCGCTGAGCAGCTGGTGGCCCTGGCCGTGGGGCACCAGGGCGAAGTCGCCGGGCTGCAGCTGCCGGGGCTCGTCGCCGTCGACCTCGAGCCAGCAGCGCCCCGAGTTCACGACGTGGAACCACATCGAGTCGCGCTCGGCCGGCAGGTCCAGCCCCCAGGAAGCGGTCAGCTCGGAGCGGCAGTAGAAGCTGCCTGACATGCGCAGGACGTGCAGCGCCTCACCCAAGGGGTCGGGTGTGGTCCAGGGATCCTCGCCTCGCATCGGCCCAGTCTGCCGCCCCGCGCGCAAGCGTCCAAGACTGCTGGACGAACGGGCATGTATCAGCGACGAGCGAGCATTGTTCCACCTGCGCGACTTCATCAGAGTGGACGGCAGGTACATCAACCACTCAAGAGAAGGAATCCCCCCATGACCGAGATCTCACACAACGAACGGCCCACACTGGTGCTCGGCGGCACGGGCAAGACGGGTCGCCGGGTCGTCGAACGGCTCGAGCGCACGCGGTCTCCCGGTGCGGGTGGGTTCCCGCTCGGGGCAGCCCCGCTTCGACTGGGAGGACCAGTCGACCTGGGCGCCGGTGCTGAAGGGCGCACGGGCGGCCTACATCCCCTTCCCCGACACGGTCATCCCCGAGGGAGCAACGAAGGCCGCCCGGGCGTTCGCCGAACTCGCCATCGAGCACGACGTCACCCGGTTGGTGATGTTGACCGGCCGGGGCGAGGACGAGGCCCAGCGGGGCGAGCGGGAGGTCCAGGCCACCGGCGCCGACGTGACCATCGTGCGCTGCGCCTGGTTCATGCAGATGTTCAGCGAGGACTTCCTGCTGGACTCGATCCGGGCCGGCCAGGTGGTGCTCCCGGCCACCGACGACCAGCTCGACCCGTTCGTCGACGCCGACGACATCGCCGACGTCGCGGTGGCGGCGCTCACCGAGCCCGGCCACGCCGACCAGGTCTACGAGCTGACCAGCCCGCGGTTGCTGAGCGTGCCCGAGGCCGTTGCCGAGATCGCCAAGGCGAGCGGCCGCGACATCACCTACGTGCCGGTGTCGGTGGAGGAGTACGCCGCCGGGGCCGCCGAGCACGGCATCCCTGCCGAGCTCGTCGGGTTCCTGACCTACCTGTTCAGCGACGCCCTCGGCAAGCTGGCCTACGCCACCAACACCGTGGAGCGGATCCTGGGCCGGCCGCCCCGGGACTTCACCGACTACGCGACCCGCACCGCCGCCACCGGCATCTGGACCGGTGCACCTGCCGCGGGAGTCGCCTGATGATTGACCACGACGTCCGCGCCCCCGTGGCCGAGCCGGTTCGGCCCACCCCTCACCGTGTCGACGGTGACGGGTGGGCCGGGCTGGTGCTCGGTGCCGCGCTGGTGGCGATGACCCTCGTCGCCGGGCTGTGCTACACGTTCTCGGTTGCGGTCATGCCCAACCTGGCCGACGCCGACGACCGCACCTTCGTGGCGACCATGCAGCGATTCAATGACAACCCCGCGTTCCAGATCACCTTCGCCGCGGCACTCGTGCTGACCGGGCTCGCTGCCGTCCTCCAGCGGCGCCACCGTCCCGGGATCGCCGTCCGCTGGACCGTCGCCGCGCTCGTGATGTACGCGGTCGTCCTCGCCGTGACCTTCGGTCTCCACATCCCGCTCAACAATGACATCGACCAGGCGGACCTCGCTCGCATCGCCGGCCTCGCCCAAGTCCGAGACGACGTCGAAAACCCGTGGGCGGTCTGGAACATCCCGCGCACGCTCCTGACCACAGCGGCGGTCGCCGCCCTCGGCCGGGCCCTCCTCCTGCACGGGCGCAGCACGGCCGCGCGGAAGGCAGGAGCGAGCGGTGGGGCGCCGGCATGGGCGCCGCCCGCCGCCACGTTCCCGGCCGCCTCGTCACCATCCGCCGAACCCGGCCCGCAAGAGAGGAGCGGCCGATGACCGAGGACCTGATCACCGCCGGCACCGTCACCGCCGCCGTCGGGTGCGCCCTGGTGGCCGGCCTGCTGTTCGCCTTCTCGACGGCCGTGATGCCCGCCCTGCGGCGGCGGCCGGCGCCCGAGGGCATCGCCGTCATGCAGACGATCAACTCGACCATCCTCAACCCGCTGTTCGGTCTGGTCTTCGGCGGCACCGCGGTGTTGTGCCTGGTGCTGGCCGTCACCGCGCCGTTCACGACCGACACGTCGCACGCAACCCTGCGGGGCATCGGCAGCGCGCTCTACGTGGTCGGAGTGTTCGTCGAGACCATGGTGGTGAACGTGCCGATGAACAACGCTCTCGACGCAGTCGATCCGTCCGGCGACGAAGGCGCGTCGTACTGGCGCACATTCCTGAGGCGGTGGACGGCGTGGAACCACGTGCGGGCACTGGCGGGCACCGCGGCGTCGGCACTGCTGGTCGTGTCACTCCTGTGACCGGTCGGACCGAGGACCGCGGCTCCTTGACTTGAAGCGAACTTGAGATTCTACGGTTGATGCCTGATGGAGTTCTCACACCCTGACGACGAGCTCGTCAGGCAACCGATCGGCTACTGGAGTTGGGCCGCCAACACGTCCGTCGTCAACCACATCCGCAAGGCGCTCGCCACCGTCGGGATCACCCAACCCCAGTGGTGGGTCCTCAACCAGCTGGGAGATCCCGCCGGCGTTCACACCCGGGATGGTCTGACGCAGCTGTTGCAGGGCTACCTCGGCGTTGGCGACCAACTACAGGTTGACATCGACGACTTGATCGCCCGCGATCTGATTGCCGTCGACGAAGAGGACGGGGTCGCGATGACCGCTGATGGCGAACAAGTCCTCGCCGACGCCAAGGAGGTTCAGCGAGTCGCCCAAGCGCAGATCCATGACGGAGTGTCCGACAAGCAGTTGCTCACAACGATGAAGGTTCTGCAGCGGATGATCCACAACACCGACGGGAATTTCTGGCACCACTGAGCGAGCGACATCACCCCCGATCGGCAATCACGCCCGTGGGAGACCGGCGGCGTTGGCGAGCAGCTCGGCTTGGCGATGCCAGTCGCCTGCGACGAACGTGACGACAACTCGTGCCGCGCCGGCGTCGCCGTACGCCTCGAGTCGCTCCGTGATCTCGTCGGCTTCGCCGTAGAGGAGGAACTGCTCCGCGATTTCCGCGGGTGCGCCGTAGAGGCCGTCGGGATCGACCAGCCGCTGCAGGACCTCGGCACGCGACGGCAGCGCCGGATCGCCGACAATCGCGAGGGTCTGGTTGGCCGTGACGGGCACGGCCACGCGCGCAGCCGTCTCGGCCACGCTCTCGGGCGGCATCGGCAGCAGGAACCATCCGTCGTGGGCTTCCGCTCGCCGGACCGCAGCGTCGGCCATGCCGCCGACCACGATCGGCGGCACGGTGGCACCTGGTGTGAGTTGCACGCCGTCGACGTCATTGCCGGCGATGAGATCGGGTAGCACGGCGAGCGCGGCATCGAGCCGGCGACCTCGCTCAGATCGCGGCACGCCGACCGCCCGCCACGACCGGTCGTGGCGGTCGCCGCCCACGCCGACGCCGAGCACGAGGCGATCGCGTGAGAGGTGCTGGAGCGTGGCGACCTGCTTGGCGACCCATGCCTGTTCCCGGAGTGGCACGATCAACACGCCAAGCGCGAGGCGAATGCGCTCGGTTGCCGCCGCCGCGCCGGCGAGGACAAGAGTGCTGTCGAGGATGGCGTTGCCCGGGCCGGCAATGAGTTGATCGACCACCCAAACCGACTCGAAGCCCAGCGATTCCGCGTGAACGGCCGCGGCGATCGGATCGGGAACGGGGGCAGTCGCGGTGGCTGAGGCTCGGTAGGAACACGCCGATCGGCGGAATGGACACGAGGTTCCTCCCCGGTGGTTGGTCAGTCGTTTCTACGACATCACAACAATCCCGGGGCACCTGGATTCCAGGTGGTCCCTCGTGTCGTGCTTGACAACTGCCGTTCTGCGAGCGGGGCGCAGTCCGCAGCCCAGCGCTCTGGCCAGGTCGCTATGGTCGGCGTGTTGGTCACGGCCAGCGGCAGGGCCCGCCGAGGCATGAGGCGCCGGTCGGGCTCACTCTCCCGTGAGAACGGAGGTGACGTGAGATGGGTGAGCGCGTCAAGGGCAAGATCCTGGTCGCCGGTGACGAGGGCGACGAAGCCGACGGCGTCGTCATCAAGCTCTACGGCGAGGAGACGGATGGCGCCATCGCGATCATCGAGCAGCCGTTCGAACCGGGTCTCCTGCTCCCGCCACATACGCACGAGAACGACGTCTGGCTCTACGTGTTCGAGGGCGAGATGCACGCCCGGGTCGGCGACGAGGTCGTCAAGGCGACACCCGGTTGTTGGGTGATGAAGCCTCGCCTCATCCCCCACACGATGTGGAACGCAGGGCCGGAGCCGGCCCGCATCATGGAGGTGTACACGCCGGGTGGGTTCGAGCTCTTCTTCCGGGACTTCGGAGCGCGGCTGCGCCAAGGGCCGCTCAACCTCGACGAGCTCAATCGCCTGGGTGAGCCGCACGGCATCCGCTTCTTCGACGACTGGATTCCCGAACTCAAAGCGGCCTACAACCTGCGCGTCATCGGCGAGTAGCCGCGCACCTGCTCAGGACAGGCCGTCGAGCACAAGTCATGAGGGCTGCGTCGATCGCCCGTGCCGAGTCGCCGCCGGTGACCGTGCGGCGACGACCCGAACGACAGATGAGATTCGGACCACTACGCCGTCAAAACGCCGAAGGCCCCCGCTGAGCCCTCACCGGCCTGATGGGACGCTGACCGAACGCACGACGACATGAATTGGAGGCCCTGTAGATGGCACTGGCGCAAGGTGATCTTCGGCTGCTCGACAACGAGGTGGCACGACGTCTGCTGGGCTCCACGGTGTTCGCCCGGCTGGCGTACAACGCGCTCGACGGCACGCCGCGCGTGATGCCGACCTGGTTCAACTGGAACGGTGGAGAGGTCGTGATGCCAACGTACGTCTCGGCGCCGCACGTGCGTCACCCGGCCGGCCGCATTCGGGCCCTCCGAGCCAACCCGGACGTCGCCATCACCATCGACACCGACGGCGCTCCCCCGGAAGCGCTCCTCATCCGCGGTCGAGCCGAGGTCACCGAGGTCGATGGCGTGGACCCGGACTACGCCGCATCGGCCCACCGATACCTGGGCGCAGACGGCGCCAGGGAGCTCCTCGAGCAAGTCGACCGGCCAGGCACCCGAATGGCCCGCATCGCGGTGCGGCCGACGTGGGTCGGAGTGCTCGACTTCCAGACCCGCCTGCCCGGTCCCCTGGGCGGCGTGCAACCCGAGAGCACGGAGACTGCGGATGGCTGAGCGAGCGCCACGTCGGGCGCGGTTTCTGCAGTCAGATCGGTCGCTATAGCGACCGTTTCAGCTGCAGAAACGCGGGTCAGGGGGGTCACGTACGGAACCGGCTCGCGGTCAGCCGACTGTCGCCGCGAGGCGCTTCACGCGCTCGGTGCCCCACACGCCAAGCGGGGCGAGGGCGTCGTTGAGAGTCCGGCCGTGCTCGGTCAAGGAGTACTCCACCTTCGGCGGCACCTCTCGGTACACCTCGCGGTGGATCAGACCATCGTCCTCCATCTCCCGCAGGTGCTGAATGAGCATCTTTTCGCTGACGCCCACCAAGCCCCGCCTCAGCTCGCCGAAGCGCCGGGTCCCGTTGTTGTTCAGCTCCCACAGGATCAGCGACTTCCACTTCCCAGACACCACGTCCATGGCGGCATCGATGCCGCAGATGTACGGTCCGCACCTCGTTGTCCTCGCCATCGCGGCCTCCCGGTCACACCTGCATCCGGCCAATAATTACCAGTTCGTAAGTATCATACAAAGAAGTTGGTACTTGCCAAAACAGCGGTATAGGCCGATCATTCGCCACATGGGCAGCCGTGCAACCCCCGCCACCGTGCTCGGACTCGGCGAAATGGGCCGCACCCTCGCCACCGCGCTCATCGACGGCGGGCACGCGACCACCGTCTGGAACCGGTCGCCTGCCAAGGCAACTCCGCTCGTCGCTCGCGGCGGCACCGCGGCCAGCTCCGTCGTCGCCGCGGTGTCCGCCAATCCGCTCACCGTCGCCTGCCTGCTCGATCACGCCTCGGTGCACGAGGTGCTCGACCCAATCGCGTCGCGTCTGCGCGGACAGACGCTGATCAACCTGACCACGACCACGCCGAGGGAAGCCCGCGAGCTGGCCGAGTGGGCTGCGAGCCATCGAATCGAGTACCTCGACGGCGCGATCATGGCCGTGCCGGAGATGATCGGCGGTCCCGGCTCGGCCGTCTTCTACAGCGGTTCGGCCGCCGTCTTCGAGGAACACCGGGCAGTCCTCGATCGATGGGGCGAGGCCAGCTACTTCGGGCCCGACGCCGGCTTGGCGTCGCTGTACGACATGGCGATGCTCGCTGGCATGTACGTGATGTTCGGCGGGTTCATGCACGGCGCCGCGATGGTCGCCACCGAAGGGGTGCCGTCCACCGAGTTCGCCGTCCGAGCGACACCGTTCCTCGCCGCGATGACCGGCGCATTCGCCCAATTCGCCGCCATCATCGACGCGTCGGACTACGCCAGCCAGGGCCAGCAGAGCCTGGAGTTCTCCGACCTGACCAAACTCGTCACGGCGACGGTCGAGCAAGGCGTCAGCGCCGAGGTGCTGCAGCCGGTGCACACCATGATCCAGCGCCAAATCGCCGCTGGCCACGGTCAGGAAGGCTTCGCCCGGATCTTCGAGGAATTGCGGAGCAGACGGTGAGCACCACCGATCTCCCCCCAGTCACCGTGATCGGTCTCGGCCCGATGGGACAGGCGATCGCCACGAGGCTGATGAAGGCTGGGGTTGCGGTGACGGTCTGGAACCGCACACCGAGCCGCGCCGCCGACCTCGTCGCCGCCGGCGCCGCCATGGCCGCCACACCGGCTGATGCCGTCGCCGCCAGCGACCTGATCATCTTCAGCCTCACCGACTACCGGGCGATGCACGACATCCTCGATCGGTCCACCCGGGCGCTCGCCGGTTCGACGATCGTCAACCTGAGTTCGGACACGCCGAGCACCACCCGGGAGGCCGCGGCGTGGGCGGCCCAGCACGGGGCGCGCTTCCTGGCCGGCGGCGTGATGGTGCCGGCTCCGATGGTCGGCGCCGAGGCGGCCTGCTACGTCTACTACAGCGGCCCGGAAGCAGTACTCCACGAACACGGAGCGATCCTGCGGCTCGTCGGCACACCGCGCTACGTCGGGAGCGACCCGGGACTCGCCCAACTCTGGTACCAGGCACACCTCACCGTGTTCCTCACCAGCCTGTCCGGGCTGCTGCAAGCGGCCGCGATCGTCGGGGCCGCGAACGTTCCCTTCGGCGATTTCCTGCCCGCCGCGCTCGACACCTTGTCGTCGATTCCCGTGATGCTCGAGAACGGCGACCATCTGGTGGAGCAGCTGGAGAGCGGCGTGCATCCAGGCGTCCTCAGCACGGTGCGGATGATGGGCGCCACCGCCGACCACATCGTGTCCACCAGCGAAACCAGCGGCGTCGACACCGAGCTTCCCCGTGCCATCAGGTCGCAGTACGACCGAGCGATCGCCGCCGGCCACGGCACCGACAACTGGACCGCCCTCTACGAGGTAATTCGCCCGGATCGCTGATGCCGTCGGTGGACACCGTCCAGCGCGGTCCGAGCCATGGCGAGCCGCCCGGCTCGGCGCAGTCGGCCGATTGAGAGCCAGTACCCTCGTGGCCCGGCATGGCGGTGAGGGGATCGCCCGCGGGCTTGCTCGGTCGTGAGCGGGAGGTCGAGACGTTGACCCGGCTCGTGGAGGGGGCGCAGCGCGGCCAGAGCGGCGTGCTCGTCGTGCGGGGCGAACCGGGTATCGGCAAGACCGCATTGGTGGAGCACGTGGTCGAGTCAGTGTCCGGGTGCCGGGTGTTGCGCGCGGTTGGAGTCGAGTCGGAGATGGAGCTTCCGTTCGCCGGCCTCCACCAGCTGTGTAGCCCTGTGTTGGACCGAGTGGACGAACTGCCGGGTCCACAAGGGGAGGCGTTGGGCACGACCTTCGGGTTACGCGGGGGTGACCCGCCCGATCGGTTCCTCGTGGGGCTCGGGACGTTGAATCTGCTGGCTGGTCTGGGCGCTGAACGTCCGCTCATTTGTTTCGTCGATGACGCGCAGTGGTTGGACCTGGCGTCGGCGCAGACGATGGCGTTCGTCGCCCGTCGGCTCCTCGCCGACCCGGTCGCCCTGCTCTTCGTCGCGCGGGAACGTCCGGCGCTCTTCGCTGGACTCGCGGAGGTGGCTCTGGAGGCGATCACTGATGACGACTCCCGAGCTCTGTTGGAGTCGGTGATCCCCTTCGTGCTGGACGCCGACGTGCGGGAGCGGATCATTGCCGAGGCCGGCGGCAACCCCCTCGCCCTGCTCGAGCTGCCTCGAAGTCTTCCGCCGGCGAGGCTGGCCGGCGGCTTCACGATCTCGGCCGCGACCCCCGCATCGTCGAGAATCGAGGCAGCGTTTCGACATCGCATTTCCGCACTGTCCATCGAGACGCGCCGTCTGATGCTGGTCGCGGCCTCCGAGCCCGTCGGCGATCCCGTCATCGTGTTGCGTGCGGCCCGGTCGCTGGGCATCGCGCGGCACGCAGCGCGAGCGGCCGAGGCCGACGGCTTGGTCGAGTTCGGCACACGCGTGAGGTTTCGACACCCCTTGGTGCGGTCGTGTGCGTACCACGCGGCATCACTGGATGAGCGGAGTCGAACCCACCGGGCGCTGGCCGACGCGACCGATGCGGAGGTCGATCCTGATCGGCGCGCCTGGCACTTGGGACAGGCGACAACCGCTCCCGACGACACGGTGGCTGCCGAGCTCGAACAGTCGGCGAGTCGGGCCCAGGCGCGGGGCGGGTTCGCGGCAGCTGGCGCGTTCCTCGAGCGGGCCGCGGCCCTGTCGTTGGACCAGACGTCGAGAGCGCGACGATGTTTGGAGGCCGCTCAGTTGAAGCACCTCGCGGGAGCGCACGGCGAGGCCCTCGGGATGCTCACGACGGCCGAGAACGGACGGCTCGACGACCTGCAGTGCGCCCGAGCGGATCTGCTTCGCGCCGAGATCGCCTTCACCGAGCGTCGAGGAGGTGATGCGCCCGGGCTGCTCCTGCGGGCCGCCGCGCGCCTCGAGCTGCTGGACACTCGGGCTGCCCGCGACACGTATCTGGACGCGCTCGTGGCCGCCCACTTTGCGGGACATCTCGCTCAGGGCACCGCCCTACGCGCGACGGCCGAGGTCGCGAGGCGCGCGCCGCGACCGGATTCGCCTCCGACGGCGTCGGATCTTCTCCTGGACGGACTGTCGGCCGCGCTGACCGACGGGTACACCGCGGGGGCGCCGGTGCTGCATCAAGCAGTGCGCGCGTTCCGGGGACCGAGCGTGTCGGTGTCCGAGCTACTTCGCTGGCTGTGGCCCGCCGCCACGTCGCCATGGCGCTGTGGGACGACGAGTCCTACGAACTGCTCTCCGCCCGCCATGTCGAGCTCGGCCGGCAATCGGGCCTGCTGGCTGTCCTCCCGACCGCACTGACCACCCGCATCGTCGCGTCCGCGTTCGCGGGTGAGTTCATCGCCGCCGACCGCCTGATCATGGAGATGCGAGTGCTCACGGATGCCATGGACGTCCCCATGCCGTCCTACGGCCCACTGTTCCTGTCCGGTTGGCGCGGCAACGAAACGGCGCTCGCCGAAGTGAGCCGTGCGGCGGTGGCGGAGAACACCGGGCGCGGCGAAGGCGCCGGACTGGCCTTCGCCGATTACGCGCACGCGGTCCTCTACAACGGTCTCGGACGATACGAAGAGGCGCTCGCGGCGGCGACCTCGATCGACGCCTTCGAGGCCGAGGGCTTCGTCATCTACACCGCCGGGCTCGTCGAGCTGATCGAGGCGGCGGCTCGGAGCGGTGCACCGAATCGGGCGACTGACGCGCTCGAGCGCCTGTCCGAGGCGACATCTGCCACTGGAACCGACTGGGGCGCGGGCGTCCGGGCCCGATCGCAAGCGTTGCTCAGCACCAAGGGGGCGGCCGAGGACCACTATCGCGACGCGATCGACCGACTCGCTCCGACTCGGATCCGTCCCCAACTGGCTCGCGCCCACCTTGTGTACGGGGAGTGGTTGCGCCGGCAGAACCGGCGGGTGGAAGCGCGTGATCAGCTACGCGTCGCCTACGAGATGCTGAGCGGCATGGGTGTCGGGGCCTTTGCCGAGCGGGCCAGGCGCGAGCTGCGCGCCACGGGGGAGACCGTCCGGCGGCGCAGTGTCGAGGCCCTCACGGAGCTCACCGCCCAGGAAGCGCACATCGCCGAGCTCGCGGTCGCGGGACACACGAATCTCGAGATCGGCGCGCAGTTGTTCATCAGCGCACGCACTGTCGAGTGGCATCTTCGCAATGTCTTCACCAAGCTCGGGCTCGCGTCTCGCCGCGACCTGCGACGTGCGCTCGCGCAACTCCGTCAGGTCGACGTCATCGCCTGACCATCGCCGACCTGCATCACACGTTCAGGAATGCCTCCAGGGCGGCAACGATCTGAGCGGGAGCCTGCTCAGCGACCCAATACCGCGGTCAGAACTCCAGGTGGAACGTCAGCTCGACCTGAGGCTGCGTCGGCGTCGACACGTCGCGAGAGACCACTTGTCCTCCCGCGCCCTGATACCGGCCTGAGCCACCGGTGATCGGCAGCGTGAAGTTGAGCGACCTGTTGACGATCGTCCCTTGGGTTGTGATCTGTCCCCCGGGGAGGATCGAGGTCGTGGGGCACTGGGCCTCGACCCTGTCCGCGTTCTGCGTGGACACGAACGTGCAAACCACACCGATGCGACCCACTTGCTGGCCACGCCGTAGCAGGTTGCCCGAGAACACGACCACGTCACCAAGGCTGAAGCCCGGAGCGCCGACGTCGATGTTCGGATCGAACTCCGTGAACACGGCAGTCACGCGGATCGTCTCCCGCGTGTCGCCGTGGCCGGATGATCTCGACGTCGACCCGTCACCCGATGATCCCAAGGCCGGGCTGACAGCTCCGACCACCAAGGCCACAACCGCGATGGCCGCGCCAAGTAGACCAAAGCGTTTCCCCATCGTTCCCTCCTCGCCGGCCATTCGCATGATGGCCCTTGCGGCAGTCCTACACCCCGCCGCTTGGTCCTGTAAACGGCCGCATCACCACCATGCTCCGCCCCCGCGAGGGCGACCCCGCGACCCCACAATCCAATAACCCAACGAGTCGTGCCAACAGAATGGCCACCAGTTGTCGGGTTGGCCCAGTTCCTGCACGTGAGCCGTCCCGGCAGAGCTCAGGGACCTCAAGCAGTGCGGACCGATCCATCTGTCGCGACGTGACCGTCGACCGCCGCCGTTTGCATCCGTCTCGTCCACGAGTACGTGCAAGTGGCGCACGAATTGAGGCGGTTTCGACCGCCGAGGCGCCCCTCCTGACAAGACGGACGTCCACGCCGTGACACCGCCGCGCATCTGGGCGCGCCGCGTCTCATCCACCCTTCCGGGCGCGGAGAGTCTCAGATCTGAGACTCAGCCCTCCCAGATGGCTCGACGGGACTGTCCGCGCCCAGATCGCGTCGGCGCCAGGAGCCAGCTTCCGCCGGGGCGGCGCGCTACGCCGACTCGAGCTCGCCGGGCCGGAAGGCGCGCAACACGCAGAATTCGTTGCCCTCAGGATCGGCGAGAACGACCCAGCTCGCGTCGGCGGGCTGCCCGACGTCGATGCGCCGGGCCCCCATCGCCTCCAGTCGAGCGATCTCGGCGGCCTGGTCATCCGGCCGAAGGTCGAAGTGCAGCCGGTTCTTGAAGTCCTTGCCCTCCGGGACGCCGACCAGCAGCACATCGGGCTGTCCGGACGGGAAGTGAGGATCCCCGGCAGGCGGTTCGAGCACCGCATCGCCGTCGTCACCGACCTCGCACGGCCAGCCGAGCACCTCCGCCCACCATCGGCCGAGCCCGGCCGGGTCCCGGGCGTCGACACAGATGCACTGGATGCGAACGGTCATGTCAGATCCTCCTCGTCGCCCACCACGAATCCTTGCCGCGACGCAGTTTCGGAGGCCGCGACGTTCAGTTCTAGGCCGGCGGCTGGGATTCCCGCTCCGCGAGTTCGGCGTCGAGGTTCACAAGGGTTCACCCGGTCGTCGTTCGCGGGCAACCCGGGAGTGGCTTGCGGTCTGCCGACGCATCAACCGGGACTCTTAGCCTCCGCGGCGGCGTGGGATCGGCGGGCGCCGTCGAAGGGAGTACGCGATGAGTCCACCGATCGAGTTGTCCCGCCGCCGGTTCCTCGGTCTCGGTGCCGCCGCCGGCGGGCTCGCCGTGACCGGGTCGTTGCTGCCGCCGTCGGTCCACGCGGCGATGGCGCGGCCGGCGCGGCGCGGTGGGCTCCGGGCGATCGAGCACGTGATCGTGCTGATGCAGGAGAACCGGTCGTTCGACCATTACTTCGGGCGGCTGCAGGGCGGCCGCGGGTTCGGCGACAGCACCCCGCTACGGCGGCGAGGAGGCGGGACCGTCTTCGACCAACCCATCGCCTCGGGCGGCGAGGTGCTGCCGTTCTCACTGCGCCAAGCCGCGATCGCCGCCGGCCGGCCGGTATCGGACATCCAGTACCTCGACGACCTCCCGCACGGCTTCGTCGACGCGACTGCGGCGTGGGCGGACGGCTGGGACGACAACTGGATCGCCGCCAAGGGACAGGCGACGATGACGTTCTACGAGCGGGTCGACATCCCGCTGCAGTACGAGCTCGCCGACACCTTCACGCTCTGCGACGCCTACCACTGCTCGGTCAACGGCTCGACCAACCCGAACCGCAACTACCTGTGGAGCGGGACAACGGGATTCGAGCCCGCCACCGGCCTGCGAGCGGTGACGAACGCGGCGTACAGCTACGACCACCTCGGCTACGACTGGACCACCTTCCCCGAACGGCTCGAGGACGCCGGCGTGTCGTGGCGGATCTACCAGGAGTGGGACAACTTCACGGACAACGCCGTCGAGTACTTCACCCCCTTCAAGCGCATCGGCACCAAGATGCTGTCGGCGGTGACGCCCAGGTTCCGCACCACCGAGGAGCTCTACGACACCGTGATGTTCGGGGGGCTGCCACCCGCGGAACAACAGCGCCTACTCGCCGAGCTGACGGCCGGTCGGGAGCTGCTGACCGAGGCCGAGAAGCGCCTGTTCGACCTGGCGATGTTTCGCAGCGAGCCCGAGTCGCTCGTTCCCCGGCTGCGGGCCGACATCGCCGCCGGCACGCTCCCCCAGGTCTCGCTGGCTGGTGCCGTCGTCGGTCGACTCCGAGCACCCCGGGGCGTCCACGCCGGTCGGGAGCGCCAACCTCATCTACGACGTCCTCGACGCCATCGCTGCGGACCAGGACACCTGGTCGACGACCGCGCTGTTCATCAACTTCGACGAGAACGACGGCTACTTCGACCACGTCCCGCCGCCCGTCGCGCCGCGCCCGGAGTCGGGCCACGGCGACGACTGGTTCAACGGCCGGCCGATCGGGCTCGGTCCACGGGTGCCGATGACGATCGTGTCGCCGTGGACCGTCGGCGGGCAGGTCTGCTCGGAGGTCTTCGACCACACGTCCGTCGTGCGGTTCCTCGAGCGCTGGACCGGCGTCGACGAGCCGAACATCAGTCCGTGGCGGCGGCTGGCGTGCGGCGACCTCGTCGGCGGCGTTCGACTTCCGCCGGGAGCGCACGCCACGACGTCTGCAACACCCTGGTCCGGTACCGGCGCCGATCACCAGGTGGCATCCGCCGCCCCCGGCCGACCAGGCGCTGCCCGAACAGGAGCCCGGCCGCCGCGGCGCTCGCCCGCTCCCCTACTCGCCCTTCGTCTCGGACCGGCTCGACCGCCGCAGTACGTTGCGACTGACGCTGCGCAACCGTGGCCATCAGCCCGCGCACTTCGCCATCTACCGCTACGAGGGCATCACGGCGCAGCCGGTCCACGTCGACGTCGAACGAGCACACACCGAGGAGCTCGCCGTGGCCGCCGGCGGATATGACGTCGCCGTGCAGGGACCGAACCGCTTCTGGTACGAGCTCGCCGGCGACCCCGCGGGAGCCGCCGCCGGAGTGGAGGTCGCCAGCGACGACGCCTCGTCGGTCCGGCGCCTACACCTCGAGCTGGCGAACCACGGCAACCGGGAGGTCAAGCTGTCCGTGCGTGGGCTCGCCTACTCCGACCGCACCGACGTGCTCACGGTCAAGCGGCGCCAGCGTCGGCGCATCTCGTGGACCACCGACCGCGGTTGGTACGACATCGAGATCACCGCGCCGGCCGACCCCGCCTTCCGGCGTCGTCTCACCGGTCACCTCGAAGACGGCCGCCCCGGCCTCACCGCCTGACGAGTCCGTCCAGCGACGGTCTGCGACCACCCTGGTCTTCCCCCTGGTGTGCTGTCGCCTCCGGACCGGCGTCGTCGCGCGTGCGGCGTGAACACGTCGCGACGGCTGCGGACAGCGACACCAGTGGGTCAGCCAGCGGGCGGCCACACGCTACGCGGGTGAGGCTTCTCGTGGTGAACTGGCCAACGCCACCCGGAGGCCTCGCCGCGACTTGATGCCCAACTTGGTGTAGACCCTGCCGAGGTGCCACTCGACGGTGCGTGCGCTGATGAATAGCCGGACGCCGATCTCGGGATTCGAGAAGCCGTCGCGGGCGAGCGCGGCGATCTGTTCCTCCTGCGCGGTGAGCTGGATGTCGGGCTGATCCCGACGCTTGCGGATCCGTTCGCCCGTCGCCAGCAGCTCGTTGCGGGTCCGCTCGGCGAACGCGGCGGCGCCGAACTCCGTGAACATCGCGTGCGCGGCACGAAGGTGGTCACGGGCGTCGATGCGGCGCCGTACGCGCCTCAGCCACTCGCCGTACACGAGGTGGGTGCGCGCGAGCCACAGCCGCATCGTCGTGCGACCGAGTGCTTCAAGCGCCTCGCGATGGACGGCATCGGCCTCGGCATCAGAAGCGAGCAGCGCGTGCGAGCGACGTTCGATGCCGCGCGCCAGGTGGGTGTCGGCGGCGGCAGTGCGCTGGGCGAGATCGGCGAGTGCTTCGGTCGCTGACTGCGGCGCCTCGGCCCGGGCAGCCGCCTCGATGAGCTCGGCGAGCACCCACCACGCCGAGCTCTTGGGGTCGGCGCCCAGCGCTTGCTGCGCTGCGGCGAGAGCCGTCGTGTAGTCGCCGAGGCCGTTGTGGAGCACGGCGCGGGCGTGCTCGCAGGCACTCGTCACGACTCCGTCAGCGCGAACCGTGGCATCATCTTCCACGACCGCGATGAGTCGGGTCGCCGTGGGCTCGTGCCCCCGACAGGCGGCCAGCAGCACGCTCGGCGACCCGGGCGGGTTGCCGGTCGCGGCGCCGATGGCCTCGGCCTCCTGCAACAACCTCGCGGCTTCGTCCAACTGACCTTCGTGGATGCGCAGGGTCGCGAGGTAGCCGAGGTTCACCGGCAATGCGCTGAGCCGTCCGGTTTCGCGTGCGACGTGGACGTGTCGGGTGGCCAGGACGTCCCAGGTGTCGCCATCGAACAGTCCTGCCGCGACCCGACCTGCGATGCGGGCGACAAGGGCGTCCGGATCGGATTCGACCGAGTCGCGACGATACAGCTGCAGCGCCTTCTTCTGGAGCGGCGCACTCGGCGCGTAGCCGTCCAGCACGCGGCTCACGAGGCCGTCGAGGAGGAGGTCGGTGGCGGTCCACGGACCGCGTGCTGCCGGCGCGGCGCGCGCTGCCTCGGCGGCCTGCCACACGGCTCCGAACCGGCCGACGTAGCTGGCCGCCCATAGAGCTTCGAGGTGCGTGCTGCGGGACTGCGCGACGTCGATCGACTCGTACCGCTGGGCGGCATCGAGGAGCAGCCGCGCGGCCTCGGCGCCCCGCCGGAGGTCGAGCGCCACCTGGCCGCGGAGCCGCTGCGCCATCGCTTGCGCCGATTCGTCCAGCGGATCGCGCACGGCCACGTCGACGATGGCTGAGGCGTCGTGGGCGAGCCCGGCGAGCCGCTTCGCGTGTGCCGCGGCGAGGTAGCGCCGGCCGCGATGCCAGCGCGCCGGGTGTCAGCTCGGCGGCACGCTCGAGAAAGGCCGCGGCGGCGGCGAGCCCGCCGCGTTCCTCGGCACGGCCAGCCGAGCGTTCGAGCTCCGCCGCGACGTCCTCGTCCGGGCCCGCCGTCGCTCGAGCGCGATGCCAGGCGCGACGGTCGGGGTCAGCGCGCTGATCGGTCGCGTCAGCCAAGGCCTGATGGACGTACTGACGCTCGCTCGGCGCCGCCGCCCGGTAGGCGGCGGACCGCACGAGTGGATGGGCGAACTCGACCCGTCCGTCGATCGTCAGCAGCCCGGCGTCGATCGACGGCACGGCCGCAGTCATGTCGATGCCGAGACGGGTTGCCGCACGGTGCAGCAACAACGGGTCGCCGAGCGGCTCGGCAGCGGCGGTGAGGACGAGCAGCTGGGTCGCGGTCGGGAGCAGCTGGAGACGCTGGGCGTAGCTGCGCTCGATCTTGCTGACCACCGTGGCCGTCCCTGGAAGCCCGAACCCGCCGGCGAGAGCATTCCGGCTCCACGTGCGCGGCAGCTCCAGCAGCGCCAACGGGTTGCCGTGGCACTCGGCGAGGATCTGGTCGCACACGGCAGCATCCAATGGGCCGAGCACGTGCTGGAGCAGCAGGGTGAGCGCATCATCGTGGAACAGACCGTGGATGGCGAGCTCGGGGAGCCCGTCGAGGAACCCATCTCCCGCGCCGGACCGCGTGGCGCCGAGCAGCAAGATCCGCTCGGCGAGCAGGCGCCGAGCCACGAACCCGAGGACCTGGGCCGACGCGTGGTCCAGCCACTGGCCGTCGTCCACGAGCACGGCAAGTGGTCGCTCGTCGGTGACCTCGGCGAACAGGGTCAGCGTCGCCAGTCCGACCATGAACCGATCGGGCGCCTGCCCTGTGCCCCGTCCGAACAGCGTCGCCAGCGCTTCCCGCTGCGGGTCGGGCAACCGGTCGAGGCGGTCGAGCATCGGGGCGCAGAGCTGGTGAAGGCCGCTGTACGCCAGCTCGATCTCGGATTCAACACCGCCCGCGCGGGCGACGTGCCATCCGTCCAGCTGCTCGGCCACGTAGCCGAGCAAGGCGCTCTTGCCGACCCCCGCGTCGCCGCGGAGCACCATCACGCGGCTCTGCCCGGTACGCGCGTCGGCCATGGCCTGATCAAGTGCCTCGCACTCCACGCGACGTCCCAGGAGCCTCACCCGGCTTCCCTTCGTCCCCTCGACAGTCGGCCGCTCAGTGTACTCAGAGGTCGGTCAGCCGCCGTTGACGGGCTCGCGCCGGGTGCCGCTAGCCGGATCCATCACCGTGGCGAGGCAGTCCCGCAGCCCTCCCTCACGGCGTGACGGACACTTCGTCGAGGTGCAGGCCGCCATCGACGACGTAGGTGGCACCTGTGATCGCGAGGTCAGTCATGAGGCGCACCGCCACAATGGCGACGTCGACCGGTGCATCGATGAATCCGGACACGACCAGGTTGACCCGCACGGGCGCCAGCTCGACCGCGAGCTCGCACGTCAGCAACGAAAGCGCCCCCGTCAACGCGGTCATCAGAGTCAGGCGCGGCGTCGCGCGCGGGCCGCCTGCGCACCCCAGGAACGTCACGCTCCCACCACTGCGCACGACGCCGCTCGCTCGCGCCGCCACCTGCAGCGGGAGCAGGAGATGCGCCTCTACCGCGCGACGCGTCGCGTCGACGTCGAGCGACGTGATGGGGGCGTCGTCAGGAGGTGGCCCGGCCACGAGGACGTGGTCGATCGGCGACGGCAGCTCGGCGAAGAAGCCAGCGAGTCGATCGAAGTCCGTGGCGTCGAAGGCGGCGATGCTGGCCCCGAGGGCGAGACCGGCACGATGGACGCGACCGGGGTCGCGGTCCGTGATGATCACGTCGGCGCCCTCGGCCCGCGCCCCTCGGGCCGTCGCGAGCCCGATGCCGGAACTCGCGCCCACCACGACGACGGTCCGGCCCGCCAGCTGCGGAGTGGAGATCATGCGGTTGCCCCCGGTTCGCTCGTGTCGGTCGTCGCTCCCTCTGGAGCACCGCCCGACCATCGCGCCGCGCGGACGACCTCGCATCCGTCGAACTCCCCGGTCGCCGACCGACGAGCGGTTGGCGAGGTGGACATCGGCGAGCTCTGCCAGGAGTCGACCAGGGAGACTGACGGGTGCGAACGGCGGAGGAGCTGGTCATGCTGACGGCGTCACCGAACGTAGGAGGCGCAGATGTCCGTGACGCCCAAACAGCCGACCACGAACCTATTCCGCCTCGAGGACCTCGACGACATGAGCGGGACGAGGTGAGCTTGCGCAAGGCGATCTGGATGCGCTTCGCGCCGTCGCAGACTGGATCACGACGTTCGTGGCCAGCCCTCACAGGGACCTCGGCCGTGCTGGACCCGTGTGTCCGTTCGTGCCGGGTGCCTTGGTGCGCAAGACTCTTTGGCTTGCGCCCGAGCGGGTCGCCGAGCGGAGCGTGCCAGATGTCGTCGAGCTCATCAAGGGTTACCACAGGCTGTTCAACGACGCTGAACCGACCGACGGCGACGACGCACCGTACAAATCGTTCGTCGTGGTCTTCGCCGATCTATCGGCAGAGCGTGCGAACGAATTCTTCGGCGACGTTCTCGAGCAACTTGCAGTTCCCTCATATGTGAAGGACGGGTTCGTGATGGGCGGCTTCCACGAAGGCCACGAAGGGACGGCCATCTACAACGCGAGCTTCCGACCGTTCACCTCACCAGTGCCGTTCCTGTTGGTGAGGCAAGCGGTCGTCAGCGACTGGAAGTTCTTCCTGGACAACGAGGACTGGCTCAACCGATGGGCAGTTCGCTATCGAGACGCAGGAGCCCAGGCGCTTGCCGAGGAGATTCGACGCTTGCCGTGGCGCGCCTGAGTTCCTCCGGCCCCGTGTCCGCCCCGGTAGAACGCCATGTAGTCGAGGTCCAGCACCAAAAAACCCGGGTGTTCGACGGGTGACTCCAGCCGCGCCAGTCGCGATCGTGGTCGCATGGCGACAAGGGATCGACCGATGGTTCAGGGGAGAGCTCGAAGACATGGCTGTGTCTCCGTGCTTCCTATCGCCCGCCCGGTCGTGAGACCTCGATCCGGCTTGCGAGATGCGACACGCTCCCGGCCGGAAGCGAGTCGTCGGAAAAGGTGCGGCCGGTGCTGATCGGTCGCCGGCGCGAATGTCGGACCCTCGAGCGGTTGCTCGACTCAGCGCGGGCGGGACGGAGTGGCGCCCTCGTCGTGCGCGGTGAGTCGGGTGTTGGCAAGACAGCCTTGATGCACCACGTGCGCGAGCGTGCGTCGGGATGTCGAGTGGTGAGCGTGTCGGCCGTGCAGTCGGAGATGAAACTCCCGTTCGGCGCCCTCCATCAGCTGTGCGTTCCTCTTCGCGGCGGGCTCGGACACATTCCGAGCCCGCAGCGCACCGCCCTGTCCGTCGCGTTCGGGCTGACGGAAGGCGTGCCCTCCGATCCGTTCTTCCTCGGCCTCGCAGTGCTGAGCCTCTTGGCGACGGCGGCCGAGGAACGACCACTCGTCTGCCTGATCGACGATGTGCAGTGGGCGGACTCAGAGTCGGCCCAGGTCCTCGGCTTCCTTGCCCGCCGGCTTCCGGAGTCAGTGGCGCTCGTCGTGGCCGCTCGCGACCAGCATTCGGAGTTCGCCTCTGTACCAGAGCTTCATGCACGTGCTCTGACCGACGGTGATGCCCGGGCGCTGCTCATGTCATCGCTGCGCGCGCCACTCGACGAGCAGGTCAGAGAGCGGATCCTCGCCGAGGCCGACGGCAACGCGCTGGCCATCCTCGAAGTGCCCCGCCGGGTGACGCCGAAACAGCTGGCCGGCGGTTTCGGAAGACCAGACGCCGGGACGATTGCGGGCTCGGTCGAGGCGGACCTCGCTCAGCGGCTGGCCTCGCTGCCGGAGGAGACCCGACGGCTGTTGGTGGTCGCGGCCGCCGATCCGCTGGGCGAGCCACTCCTGCTCTGGCGCGCAGCCGAGCGGCTCGGAATCCCCGCCGGCGCGGCCGTGTCCGCGGAGGCGGCGGGACTCCTCGAAATTGCGACCCACGTGCGGTTTCGCCATCCGCTGTTGCGAGCGGCGATCTACCGGTCGGCATCTCCTGCGGATCGATGCATTGCTCACGGTGCGCTCGCCGACGCCACCGAGGCGCGGTCCGATCCCGAGCGTCGTGCATGGCACCGTGCCCACGCCGCCTCTGCGCCCGACGAGAGCGTTGCCGCAGAGCTCGAGCGGTCGTCGCGGGGGGCCGTCGTGCGCGGCGGCGTGGCGGCGGAAGCAGAGTTCTTGCGGCACGCCGCCGCGCTCACCCCAGATGCGGTCGGGAGAGCTCAGCGAGCCTTGGCGAGCGCTGAGGCTGCGCGACGGGCCGGTGATCCCGACGGTGCCCTGCGGACCTTGGTCACCGCAGAGGCGGGGCCACTGGATCCCCTCGGGCGCGCCCGCACCGAGCTGCTGCGAGCCCGAGTGACGTTGAGCGCAGGCGCCGCAGCGTCGGCCCGCCGCCTGCACGAAGCCGCGAGGCGGCTCGAGCCGCTCGACATCGATCTCGCGCGCGACGCGTACCTGGACACGTTGGCTGCGACGGTCCAGTTCGGCCCGGATGAGCTCTGCGACCCGGTCGAGGTGGCACGCGCCGCACTGGCCTCTCAGCGCCTCGGGCCGGCACGGCCCAGCGACCTTCTGCTCGACGGGCTGGCGCTGCAGCTCACGCAGGGCTACGCGGCGGCGGCCCCAACACTACGTGGCGCGCTCGAGGCGTTCGGCAGCGACGACTTCTCCGCTGACGATGGACTCGCTTCGGGCTGGCTCGCGTCGCACGTCGCGTCCGCGCTCTGGCAGCCCGACTCCCCGGGGGCGATCGCCGAGCAGTGCGTCCGGGTCGCGCGGGAGACTGGCTCGCTTGCAGCGCTGCCGGATGCTTTAGCGCAACTCGCCTGCTTCCGCGTGCGTCAGGGCGACTTGGCGGAAGCGGATCGACTTCTGCTCGAGCTCGATCGGGGCGACGCGCCGGCTCGCGGCGAGCAGTCGCTACCCGTCGCGGTGCTGCTGGCTGCGTACCGCGGGCTCGAACCCGAGGCTCGGCGACTGATCGACGAGTCGAACTCGCACCTGACGTCCGACGTGCGAGGGTTGGGCACAGTCGTCGTGCAGCTCGCCGGCCTGGTCTTGAACAACGGACTCGGGCGGTACGACGACGCCCTCCGCGACGGAGGCGGACTCCTCGGGGACGCGGAGCCCGTCACCCGGCCCGTCTGGGCGCTGCCCGAACTCGTCGAGGCAGCCGTGCGCACGGGGTCCAACGACGTGGCCGCTGACGCATTGGTCCGCCTCAGCGAGCGAGCCACGATCAGCGGTACCGAGTGGGCCCTCGGTCTCGAGGCCCGGTCGCGCGCCCTGCTGCGCGAGGGGACGGACGCCGAGAACCTGTACCGCGACGCGATCGCGCTGCTCGGCGGGGCAGGGAGCCGCATCGACCTCGCCCGCGCCCATCTGCTCTACGGCGAATGGCTTCGTCGCGGCGGTCGTCGCATCGACGCGCGCGTGCAGCTCCGCTCCGCCCTCGGCATGTTCGGCGAGATGGGAGTCGGGGCCTTTGCCGAGCGCGCCGCGCGGGAGCTCCGCGCTACCGGTGAAACCGCCCGCAAGCGCAACTTTGAGGCGCTCGACGAGCTGACGGCTCAGGAGCACCAGGTTGCGCGGCTTGCCAGCGATGGACTGTCGAATCCCGAGATCGGTGCGCGGCTGTTCCTCAGCCCGCGAACGGTCGAGTGGCACATGCGCAAGATCTTCCGGAAGCTCGGCATCGGCTCCCGCTTCGCGCTGCGAGACGCGCTGCCGGACGAGGCGGCGATCTCCGCGTAGCTACGGGCGAGCGGCATCCTCTGGCGAGCCGCGCCGTGCCGCCCGACCATCGACAAAGGAGGCGGGCGTCGAACTCGCTCGACCGCGCGTGGAGACCCCGCCGTTGCCGACGGGGTCTCCAGTGACGTCTGCTGGTGCGGTTCGGTTCGACAGACCGCGTGAGCTCAGGCCGTAGCGAGCCTGCCGGAGTGGTGGCCCACGGGCGTTCCATCGCGGTAGGGCGCAAGGAACACGGTCAACGCGTCGAGCAGCTCCTCGGGCGCCTGCTCGGCGACCCAGTGACCGGTGCCGGGAATGACGACGGTCTGGACGTCGTCGGCGACGAGCTTCATCGCGGTGGCGACCCCATCACTGGCGCTTTCTGCTCCGCCGATCGCGAGGACGGGCACGGTGAGCCGTCGCTCCTTGCGCGCTTCGTTCTGCGACCTCGTGACCCCGACCGCACGGTAGAAGCCAAAGCTGCCGCGCAGTGCATCGGGGTCGGCGGCAAGGGTGTCGACGTAGTACCCGACGACCTCGTCCGGCAGCTTCGTCGTCCCAGCCGAGGCGTCGAACTCCGCGCCGAAGAACACCCCCTCCCGTCCCCTCACGAGCGCTTCGTTCACCTCCCCGGGGAGCTGGTTGAACATGAGGTGCCAGAGGCGGGCGTTGGCCAGTGGTGGGACGAAGAGCGGCGGCGAGGCGGACACGCCTGGCATGAGGGACTCGGAGACGGCGATGCGGTCGATCCGATCGGGGTAATCGGCGGCCAGTGCGTACGCGATCGGCATTCCGGTGTCGGTGCCATAGACCGCGAACCGCTCGTGACCGAGCGCATCCATGAGGGCGACAAGATCCTCGGCGAGAGTACCGACGTCGTAGCCGCTCTCCGGCTTGTCCGACAGTCCGACCCCGCGTTGGTCAACTGCGATGACCTCGAAGTCCCGCGCGAGACCCGGCATCACCAGGCGCCAGGCGTACCACGTCTGGGGCCAACCGTGGATCAACAGCAGCGGCGGGCCGTCGCCCCCGATCACTGCGTGCAGTCGAACGTCGCCGGTGTCCACGTACCGGCTCGTGAACGTGTCGGCGAAGCCGCGCGGGAGGTTCGGCGCCCCCGAGGCGGATCCGGGTCCCTCGGGAGTGGGCACCCCGGTGGAATCTGAGCTCATGGGATTTCCTTTCTGAAGCGTGGTCATTGCGGAGATCGGTGACACGAGGAAGACACCTCACGCCGATCTCGGTCCCAGCCGTGACGGCTGGGCTTGATGTCACAACGAAGCCTGATCGTGTCGCGCGCCTCGTCGCGCCCCGGAAGGCCCTGGGGTGCTCGCTGGTTTGCGCACGCGGGATGTCGATCGTGAGCTCCCCGCCGAACGCCGTCCAGCGAGGGACACAGCACCCGCTCGTCGCTCGGGGACCTAGCCCCACTGTCGGCAGCATCCCGGCGGGTGTGTGGGCGACGTGCTCGCGGGGCCGTAGCGCGGACAGTCCCGCGATCCGAACCAGTGCCCTGACGGGTGCGAGTGGGGCGGTGAGCGATCAGCCTGCGAACAGGACCACACGGAGGTGCCCGTGACCAGTTCGCAGTTGAGCAGTGACCTCGCGACGGAGCCGTCCGCGCCGGTGGCCGTGGTCCCCAGCAGCGCACGGTTCGCGCCGAGCGAGGTCGACGGGATCGACGGTGTGCTGGCTCGACCGCGGCCGGCCGTGGAGTGGCGCGCCGGATGGTTGCGCGGACCGCGACATGACGTCGCCATGGCGCTGCTGTGGGTGCCGTTCGCGGTGGCGGCTCACGCCGTCAGCACTGATCCTGACCGTCTCCGCACGGTGGTCGCGTTCACGCTGCTGTTCTCCTTCGCCCATCAGCCCCTCACGCTCTGGCTCGTCTACGGGGACGCCGCCCAGCGGCGCTCGCTTGCGTCGTCGGTGGTATGGGCGCCGGTGGTGCTCGTGCTTGCGGTCGCAGTCGGGACCTCGGTGCGTCCCGAAGTCGTCGCGCTGGTGGCCGGCGTGTGGAACGTCGCCCACACGCTCCGCCAGCGGTACGGTCTCAGCAGGCTCTACGGGCGCCTCAGCGGCATCGAGAGCGGGGCTGACAACCGGTTGCTCTGGTCGTGGCTCGCCCTGGCGGTGATCGTCGCGTTCGCTCGGACCGACGTCGGTGCCACCGCGAGGGCGGTGGGCATCGGGCGCCGAAACACGATGGCGTTCGACGCGGTCGCGTCGGCTGACACCGTGATCGCCGCCCTGCTGCCAGTCGCGATCGCGGTCGCGTTCGTCACGACAGTTCGTTGGGCTCACGGCGAGCTTCGGCGGTCGACGCACAGCTCCCCGCGGCTCGTCTACCTCGCGTCGACCGCCGCCCTTCTCGTCGTGCTCGCGGTCGATCCAGTCGTGGGCTTCGTCGGGTACGTGGGCGCCCACGCCGCCGAGTACCTCCTCGTCGTTCGATGGCGGGTCGACCGAGCCGCCCAGCGGCCTCTCGCCGGCGACCGTGTCGGCGCGCTGGCGCGGCGCGTGGGCAGCGGAGGAACGCTCGCCCTCTACGCGGTTGCCGTCGTTGCGCTGATCCTCGGGATCCGCCTGCTGGACCGCAGCCCCGTGGTGGCCAGCATCGTGCTGACACTCGGCGCGCTCCACCTCTTCTTCGACGGGTTCATCTGGCGGTCACCCCGACTGGCAGCCGCCAGCAGCGAAGCGACCGGGACCATCCCGCCCAATCGAGGAGGTAGCCGATGAAGACCGCGACCCGCCACGAGATCCGGATCGACCCCAGCAAGACATTGGCCGAGGACTCGGCCACCGGCCACAACCGCTGGCATCCCGACATCCCCCCAGTGATCAGGTGCGACCCCGGCGACGACGTGATCCTCGAGACGCGGGACGCGTTGGACGGACAGATCCGTCCCGACACCTCGCTGGACGCGGTCGCGGCCGTGAACCTGGACCGAGCGCATCCGCTGACCGGACCGGTGTACGTCGAGAGCGCCGAACCGGGCGACCTACTCGACATCGAGATCGTCGACATCGAGCCCGACGACCACGGCTACACCGTCCAGGTCCCCGGGTTCGGGTTCCTGCGCGACGTGTTCCCCGAGCCGTTCCGGGTCAGCTGGGAGATCGCCGACGGCTGGGCGACCTCGGCCGACCTCCCCGGCGTGCGCATCCCCGGTGCCCCGTTCATGGGCATCCTCGGCCTCGCCCCGAGTCACGAGCTGCTCGCCGCCACGGCCAACCGAGAGCAGGCCCTGCTCGACCGCGGTGGCTTCGTCCTCCCGCCGGCGGTCGCGTCGGCTGTCCCGGCCGACCCGTACATCGCCGCCCATGCCCTCCGAACGGTCCCGCCTCGGGAGCAGGGCGGCAACCTCGACATCAAGCAGCTCAGCCGGGGTGCCCACCTCCTGCTCCCCGTCGACACCCCCGGGGCCCTGTTCTCCGTCGGCGACGCCCATTACGCCCAGGGCGACGGCGAGACCTGCGGCACGGCCATCGAGATGAACGCAACCCTCCACGTCCGCTTCCGGGTGCGCAGGGGCGACGCAGTCCAGAAGAAGATCCGCGGCCCCCAATTCACCAGGAAGGACTACTTCTCACCGCCCGAGTTCGCCGCCCCCCGCCGCTTCTACGCCACCACCGGCATGTCCGTCACCCGCGACGGCGTCGCCCACTCCGAGAACGTGTCGCTCGCCGCCCGCAACGCACTGCTCGACATGATCGATCACCTGACCGACCGGGGCTGGACGCCGGCGCAGGCGTACGCGATCTGCAGCGTGGCCGTCGACCTCAGGATCAGCCAACTCGTCGACGTCCCCAACATGCTCGTGTCCGCGTTCTTGCCCGAGGGCATCTTCACCGACGGGGGCCTGCAGTGAGCGCGCTCGGTTCCGGCAGCATCGCCAAGAACCGTCCGCCCTCTGGCGAGTGCGACTCGGTGCCGATCGTGAGAGACGGCGACGGCGGAACCTGGCGAGCGATCCTCGACGACGCACGATGGGCGCCGTCGCCACACAACACCCAGCCGTGGCTCGTGAGGCTGATCTCAACGGAGGCGGCGGAGCTCTACGCCCCGCGCGAACGGCTCCTCCCTGTCGAGGACCCCGACGGTCGGTTCGAGACGGCCTCCCTCGGCATCTTCCTCGAGGCCCTCGACGTCGCCGCCGGGGGGCGCGGCCTGACGGTCGAGGCTGAACCGCTCTTTCCATCGCTCGGTGCCGACGCAGACGAGCGGCCCCTCGTCGCCCACCTTCGGCTTCGTCTCCGTGAGGCTCCCGCCCGCTTCGCCGCGCCGCTGCTCAGGCGCCGCCGCACCTCCCGTCTCCCGTACGACGGACGGCCGGTCGAAGAACCGGCGCTGACCGAACTCTCGGCAATCGCCGCCGAAGTCGGGCACGAAGCGAGCTTCACGAGCGACCCCGTACTCGTCGACTGGGTCGTCTCGCTGAACGCCGACACGGTGTTCTACGACCTCGGCGAGAACGACCGGCGCGAGGAGATTGCACGCTGGACGCACCTGAGCGAAACCGCGGCCCGGGCTGAGGGCGCTGGGTTCTCGCCACGGACACTCGGGTTCCCGGCTCTGGTCGTGCGCCTCTTCTTCCATCACCACGGTTTCTTTCGGCCGGACCCGGTCCACGCGCTCGCCAAGCGGCTCTACGTACGCAGCATGCGTGGAACCGCGACGGTCGGTTGGATCGCCGGACCCTGGAACACGCCCGCTGAGTGCCTCGCCGCCGGTCGCATGCTGCTCCGTTTCTGGCTCGCCCTCACGGCGCACGGGCTCTCTCTCCATCCGTTCGGTTCCGTCATCACGAACCCTCTGTCGCACGCTCGCCTCGCCGAGCGACTCCGGGTCACCGAAGGAGAGCGTGAGATCTGGCTCCTCCTTCGGATCGGGTCGGGCCCGGAGCCTCCTCGCAGCGTGCGTCGGCCGGTCGCGGAGGTGGTGTTGTGATCCGACTCGAGCGAGCGGCTGTCTTCGCGTTCGTCCACGGCGCGAACTGGCTGCGCCGTGCTGTTCTCGCCGCGCCGCGGGCAGAACGGCTCTTGCGCCCGGCCGTTGAACCGCTGCTCTGGCGGATCGGTACCTGGCGACTCTGGCTCGCAGTCGAGCACGCGCGGAAGCACGTGCCCGCCTACCGGCGACTCCTCAGCGAACACGGCGAACCGCACGTTCGTCTGCGCGGACTCGTGCCCGACTTCTCCACTCTTCCCATCACCGACAAGGAGAACTATGTGCGGCGCTTCTCGATCGAAGAGCGGTGCCGGCACGGACGTCTCCCGACCCACGGGGTCGTGGTCGACGAGTCCTCGGGCACGAGCGGAACGCCGAACAACTGGGTGCGCGGCCCCGAGGAGCGAGCTGACGTCGACAAGCTCCTCCAACTGGCCCTGCGGCAGGTGTTCGGTCCGGGACCGCTGTTCATCGTCAACGCGTTCGCGCTGGGCCCATGGGCAACGGGCATGGCCGTCTCGATGGCGACCGTCGACGTGGCCGTGCTCAAGTCGGTCGGACCGGACATCAGCAAGATCGAGTCGACGCTGCGTCAGTTCGGCCCGGGCCATCGCTACCTCGTGCTCGGCTACCCACCCTTCCTCAAGCAGCTCGTCGACGAGGCCCAGATCGACTGGAGCCAGTACGACTGCGCCGCCGCCGTCGGCGGAGAAGGCATGAGTGAGGCGCTGCGCACCTATCTCCTGCGCCGCTTCCGCGCCGTCTACAGCTCGTTCGGCGCGGCAGATCTTGACATCAACATCGCCGCCGAGAACGACTTCACGATCGCGCTCCGTCGCCTGCTCGCCGAGCGCCCGGAGCTACGGCGCGCCCTCAACCTTCCCTCCCACGCATCACTGCCGATGGTGTTCCAGTACAACCCGCTCGACTACGTCATCGAGACCAGCGAAGCCGGCGAGCTCGTCATCTCCATCTGCCGGGACGGAACGACGGCGCCAAAGCTCCGCTACAACCTCCACGATCTCGGCTGCGTGGTCCGTTACCCGGACGTCGAGCGCGCCCTCGCCAAGTTGGAGCTGCGACCAGCCGACCTCGCCGGCCGGCACCTCGACCTTCCGCTGCTCTTCCATTACGGACGCTCGGATGCGACCGTCGCCTTCTACGGCGCGAACATCGCGCCCACCGACGTCCAGGAGGTCGTTTACTCGATACCCGAGCTCGCTGAGCGGGTGATCGCCTTTGCCCTGCTCCTCGGCGAGGACGAAGCGACCAACAAGACGCTCGCCTTCGCTTTCGAGCTCGCCCCGGGTTCCGATCCACCCGACGACGTCGAAACGATGCGGACACGCTTCCTCGGACGACTTACGGAAGTCAACCAGGACTATCGCGAGGCGGCTCGCTTCATCCCGCGGGACAAGAGGCCAGTCCTCGCGTTCCACGCCGCGCGGGAAGGACCCTTTGCCGGCTACGACGTGCGGCTCAAGCGCAGGTACGTGCAGCCGGCGACGCGGCTCGGGATGCGGCCGGTCGATGACCCGCCGGCGCAGCACGCCCGCTCGACTGCGGCGCCTGCGCCGGACGTCGCGGTGAGTAGAAGATGACACTGTCGGCGGGCGCCGTCGCCGGAGGAGACCCGGCCGGGAGGGCGGGGCCCGACGACCGCGATCGACGACGCAGCGACCACGCCGGCGGTACCGTCGCCTCGATGAGCGAGCGAGCGAATCAGCAGTGCGGCGCCGAAGGCTCACTGGTGCACCGGGCACGAACAACCGATGACCTCCTCCACCTTGGGATGGTGCACCAATGAGCGAGCGAGTCTTCGAGCGAGCGAATCAGCAGTGCGGCGCCGAAGGCTCACTGGTGCACCGGGCACGAACAACCGATGACCTCCTCCACCTTGGGATGGTGCACCAGTGAGCGAGCAACAGCCGACCGAGGCGGTGATGTTCCCGGAGCTCGACGACGAGCAGCTCGCCGTCGTGTTGGCACTCGGCGAACGTCGCGAGGTCCGGGAGGGGGAGGTTCTGTTCTCCCCGGCCGATGACCATTACGACTGGATCGTCATCCTGAGTGGGCTCGTCGAGGTGGTCGGACCGAACGGCGAGGTGATCATCAGCCACGGACCTCGGCGGTTCCTGGGCGAGGTCAACTTGGTCACTCGGCAGCGCCCGTATCTGTCGAGCCGGGTTGCCAAGGCCGGGGAGGTCGTGGTGGTTGCGGCGGACGTGTTCCGCTCGCGAGTGCTGGCGGATCCCCGTCTGAGCGATGTCGTTCTGGAGGCGTTCCTCGCGCGACGAGGGGCGTTGATGTCCAGTGCTGCGGACACCCTTCAGATCGTCGGATCGGAGTTCACGCCGGCGTCGATGGCTCTGCGCGAGTACGCCGCCCGCACCCGGCTGCCACATCACTGGCTCGACGCCGATACGGACGCGGACGTCGCCACGCTCCTGACACGCCTCGGTGTGACCGCCGCCGACTTGCCGGTCGCGATCACGCCGCTGGGCGTGCTCAAACGGGCGACGCCGGGAGATGTCGCCTTCCAGCTCGGCCTGACCGCGGACTCGCTTCCCGAACGCTGCTACGACGTCGTCGTGGTCGGTGCCGGACCGGCGGGTCTCGCCGCTTCGGTCTACGCGGCATCCGAGGGGCTGCGCACGCTGACCGTCGATGCGGTCGCGCTCGGCGGCCAGGCCGCCAGCAGCTCGCGCATCGAGAACTACCTCGGGTTCCCCACCGGCATCTCCGGTCAGGACCTGGCGACCCGTGCGGCGATCCAGGCGGCGAAGTTCGGTGCGGTGATCACCACCCCGTGCGCGGCTTCGTCACTGACCGACGTCGCCGGACACATCGTCGCCACACTGTCGGACGGCACCGAGGTAGGTGGGCGAGCCCTCGTCGCCGCTACCGGTGCCCACTACCGCAAGCTGCCAGTGGACGGGCTCGAGCGATACGAGATGGCTGGCGTGTACTACGCGGCCACGGAACTGGAGGCCCGGATGTGCGCCGGAGAGCACGTCGCCGTGGTCGGCGGCGGCAACTCGGCCGGGCAGGCGGCGATGTTCCTCGTCGAGAAGGCCGACTCGGTGTGCATGATCGTGCGCCGACCGCTCGCGGCGACGATGTCGAGCTACCTCGTCGACCGGATCGTCAACCACCCGCGGGTGCAGGTGCACGAAGAGATGACGGTCACCGCCCTCGCCGGTGCCACCACCTTGGAACGCATCACCGTCAGCAGCCCCGATGCCCGGCTCGAGGTCGACTGCAGCGCCCTGTTCTCGTTCATCGGTGCCGAGCCGAACAGCGCGTGGCTCGACGGCGTGGTCGTCGACGAGCACGGCTTCGTGCTCACCGACCGAGAGCTGGACCAGGACAAGCTCGGCGAGGCGTGGTGCGCGCTGGGACGCCGCCCGCTGCCGTACGAGACGAGTTGGCCCGGGTTGTTCGCCGTCGGCGATCTGAGATCGGGCTCGACCAAGCGCGTCGCCGCGGCCGTCGGCGAAGGGTCCGCCGCGATCCGATCCGTCCACGGGCACCTCGCGCTCACCGTCGACGCCTGACGGACGGCCACCACGGACGCTCCGAGATGGCGTCATAGGCATGTGGTGCGGGCCTGCCGCAGTCTCCAGGCGGCACCGATCGGCGCTATCGCGCGCCGGCGGCAGACTGTTCGATCAGCGACACCAACGCGGCGGGCTGCGAGACGCAAATGGCGTGGCTCCCGGCGGCGTCGACCACCGTCGAGTGCTCGGTGGGAACAGCTGTCACCCATCAGCCGAAACCGCGTAACCCCTCAACCGACGACGAAACGACACCCATCAGCCGAAGGAACACAACGTGCTAGTAGGGCGGGTGGGGATCGAACCCACGAGCCAGGGATTATGAGTCGTCGCCAGCCCGTCCGCTGAGTGTCGATTGGTGCCGTGAGCTGCGGCTTCGTGCGCTCAGCTGTCCGAGTGGTGATCTTGGATGCCGGCCTGTGTCGGGGAGAACCTTGGATGAAATCTTGGATCGACACCATGGCGACGACCTCTGACCGCGACTCGAGCTGATGAGCTATTGACGGGCCATGGCGATGCGGAGGCGTTCCTCGGGGTCGATGAAGTGGTCGTGGTCGTCGGTGCCGGCATCGAGCTGCACCCAGTTGATCTTGCCGGTGAACCGGCTGCTCGCGGGGGTGTAGTCGGGGGTCACGGTGGTCCCGGTCTCCTGGCCGATGTCGGTGGTCTCGTCGGCGGAGAAGATCATCGGTTGGGTGTGCTCGACCCGGCCCGTGCCGACGGGTTGGCCGTCGTAGTACAGGGTGACGGCGCCCCCCTTGGCCAGCCCTCCGCCGTCGTAGGCGAACTCCATGCGCACCTGGTGGGTGCCGGCAGGGATAGGGGTGTCGGCCGCGGTGGCGTACTCGTGGATGCCGAGCGCGTTGTAGGTGAACTTGGCCGCGCCGTCTTTGAAGTAAACGGTCCAGCCGCCGAAGCGGCCACCTTGGGCGATGATCACGCCGTTGGCGCCATCGTCGGGGACGTCGATTTCGGCGGTGACGGAGAACGACTTGTTCTTGATGCTCACGACGCTGTTCTCGGAGAGTCGGCCCATGCCGGCGAAGAACTGCTGCGAGTTGCCCCGGATCAGGGTCGGTCGACCGGCGAGCTCGGGGTTGACTCGTTCGGCGCTGCGGTCGTCCAGCGGAACGACGTTGTACTTGACGGCCTCGATCAGCCACAGCCGTTGCAGCTTGGCCAGCATCTCGGGCTGCTCGGCGGCCAGATCGTGGGCCTGGCTGTAGTCGACGTTGCCGTCGTACAGCTCCCACAGATCGTCGTCGAACGCCGGCATCTCACCGCCGACCATCACCCACGGCGTCTTGTGCTTGGTCACCGCGCTCCACCCCTTGTGATAGATGCCGCGATTGCCGAACATCTCGAAGTACTGCAGGTCGTGACGCTCCTGCGCCTCGGCGTCGTTGAACGTGTAGAGCATGCTCGTGCCCTCGATCGGCGACTGCTGGACCCCGTTGACCATCGTCGGCTCGGGCAGCCCGGCCGCTTCGAGGATTGTCGGAGCAACGTCGATCACGTGCGTGAACTGGCTGCGCAGACCACCCTTCTCCTCGATCCCGTTGGACCAGTGAACGATGGTCCCGTTGCGGACGCCGCCCCAGTGCGAGGCCACCTGCTTGGTCCACTGGAACGGGGTGTCCATCGCCCACGCCCAGCCGACGGCGTAGTGGTTGTACGAGCTCGGTGACCCGAACTCGTCCATCTTGGAGATCATGAACTCGGGGGTCTCCAAGTCGGCCATCCCGTTGAAGTTGGCCATCTCGTTGAACGCCCCGTTGAGCGTGCCTTCGGCGCTGGCGCCGTTGTCGCCGATGATGTAGTAGACGATCGTGTCGTCGAGGACCCCGAGGTCCTCGAGGGCGTCGATCAGCCGGCCGACATGGTGATCGGTGTGCTCCAAGAACCCGGCGTACACCTCCATCTCGCGAGCAAGCACCGGCTTGAGCTCGTCAGGCATGTCATCCCACGCCGGGATCACGTCGTGCCGGGCGGTGAGCTCGGCGTCAGGGGGGATGACGCCGAGCTCCTTCTGCCGGGCGAACGTGCGCTCCCGTTGCACGTCCCAACCGTCGTCGAACTGGCCTCGGTACTTGTCGGCCCACTCCTTCGGGACGTGGTGCGGAGCATGGGTGGCGCCGGTGGGGAAGTAGACGAAGAACGGCTTGTCCGGCATCAACGCCTTCTGCTGACGCACCCAGCCGATCGCGTGGTCGGTCAGGTCCTCGGTCAGGTGGTACCCCTCCTCGGCCGTCGCCGGCGGCTCGACCGGGGTTGTGCCGTTGTACAAGGCCGGGTCCCACTGGTTGTTCTCACCACCAATGAACCCGTAGAAGTACTCGAACCCGCCACCACCCGACGGCCAGCCGTCGAACGGACCCATCGGCGACGACTGCCACACAGGCACCTCATGGCACTTCCCAAACTGCGCCGTCGAGTACCCGTTCAACTTGAGTGTCTCCGCCAGTGGCGCCTTGGTGTTCGGCCGCAGCGAGTTGTTGCCCGGCGCCGACGTCGCCGTCTCCGTGATCGAGCCCATCCCCACCGAGTGATGGTTGCGGCCGGTCAACATGGCCTGCCGGGTGGGCGCGCACAGCGCCGTGGTGTGGAACCGGTTGAACCGCAGCCCGCCCGCGGCCAGCCGTTCGGCGTTCGGGGTGTTGCACGGACCGCCGAACGCGCTCGACGCGCCGAAACCGACATCGTCGATCAAGATCACCAGCACGTTCGGTGCCCCGGCTGGCGGCAGCAACGGCTCGATCGGCGGGAACGCCGTGTCCGGATCCTTGGCGTCATAGGTCGTCAACCCGGGTGCCGGAAGATCCGGGATCGGCAACATCGTGCGGGCATGGCGGTCAGGACTCATGACGTTCCTCCGTCGATGGTTGATGTCAGTGGGCGGCTTCGAGCTCTCCGACCCGCCAGGACTTGTCGAATAACGGTTGCAGTCGTCAGAGCCAGCCAACATCGATTCGAGGCCGGGCGCATCACTAACTTCGTGTGATTCGTCCGGTGTTCGCTCGTGTTGGCAGGTCGCCGGAAGCATCAGCGAGATGTCGAACCCCACGGCGACGAGCGCCCCGGTGGAGGTGCATTCGACGTCGTCGGTCGCGCAGGATCGCGTCGGTGCAGATCCGGCAGCGCCCGGCGCCGCGGCCCTGGGCGAACGCAACGGCGCGTCCGCCGGCCGGATCCAGGGAGCACATAGCCGAGGGGGTGGTGGTGGTGGTGGTGGTCGCCGCCGCGGCGATGACGATCACCCCACTTGCGCACCACACTCCGGGATGCCGTCGCGAGTCGGTCCGAAGCGAGGCCCCCACATGCTTGGTCTGCACATGCGATCGCCGCAATGGTCAAATCTGTGTGATGCGGGCGGCGACCGGATCACTCACGATGTGGTCCTGCCGCGTGTCGCGGCGCATTCCCACCAGGAGGACCCCATGACCATCGGACCCATCCAGGCAATCGTGATCGGCTTCCCAGACAGCAACCTGTTCGAGGGTCGGATCGCCGAAGAGCTGGCACGTCTCAGTGACGTCGGGCAGATCAGAATCATCGACGCTGCGTTCGTCCTGCGCGACGGCGACGACGCTGCCGTCGTCAGCGTCTCCGATCTGGACGACGACCAACGGGCGGAGCTGCGCGCCGTAGTCGGCGCCCTGGTCGGTCTGGGTATCGCCGGCGTGGAGGGTGCGGAGGCCGGCGCCGAGCTCGGCGCTTCGGTCGACGCGGACGCACCCAGCGGTTCTGAGGTCGTGGCGGCGAGCCTGCTCGACGAGCTTCCCGACGGCAGCTCGGCGCTGGTGTTGGCGATCGAGCACCTCTGGGCGGTGCCGCTTCGCGATGCGGTCCGCGACGCCGGCGGCCTGGTGCTCGGGCACCGTTTGCTCACCCCGGAGGAGCTGGTCGCGTTCGGGATGGATGTCGGCGACGAGATCGAACTCGAAGCTGCCGAGGCGGCGGCCGACGACACCGAGTAACGCGCGCCCTGACCGTCGGCTGCCTCGTGTTCCTCGGCACCGCCGCCTGGATCGCCACCTTCGCCGTCAGCGTCTCCGTCTAGCACAGCGGGCAACACAGCCCGCCTGGTCGAGGAGGTCAGCTCTGCTCACCTGGCTCAACTGGGGGGCGGCGCGCTCGACGTGGCGCCGAGGCCGCCTTTGGCCGCCGTAGTGAGCAGGCGGACGACGGCTCCGATTACGACCAAGTCGAGGATCATCTGGATGCTGACGACGATTTGAGCGAGGTCGCCCTCCGGGGTGATGTCGCCGAAGCCGACGGTCGAGAAGATCGTGACGGTCAGGTACAAGGCAGGCGTGTGATCGAGTGGTTCGCTGAAGTGGGTAACGTCGGCGTGAGACAGCGAGAGGTAGCCGGCGGCGAAGGCCACGAGGAACAGCGGGATGGCGCCCCCGAGTGCCTGGACGGCGCGCAGGCCTGGAAGGTCGGCGTTCTTGACTCGGTGGAGCTGCCAGGCGAGCACCGCGCCGAACGCGGCGATGCCGAGCACGAGCCGTGTCACGGACTGCCCGCTCGTCAGATGAGTAAACGGGATGAGGTAGTAGATCGCGAGGAGCAGGACCCAGGTGGCCGCCACCGCGATACTCGTCTCGATGATCTCGCGGCGCCGTTGCCGACGGTCAAGCTGGGTCCAGGCGGCGGCACTCATCCCGGCGGCCGAGCCCGTTCCTGGAAGTCGGTCGACATGAGTAACTCCTCAATGATCGGGCCTCCACGGGGGCCGTTGTCCGGGTCGAAGGCTGCGGTAATAGCCGGTGGTGCGGGCGACGGGCCGCCTGCTCGTTTGATCCAACCTCAACCTTGAAGTCGCCGCATCACGCAGGTTGCGTGATATCGGTCCTCATCGCTGTGATGACCTGCTCGTCGCCGGTCAGCGGGTGCAGATGCAGACGGAGAGTTACGCTCGCACCATGAGGGAGGATGCGCGCGGCCCGGGGTCGATCGCGCTGGCGCTCGACGAGGTGCTGCTCGACGCCAAGATCTCGGTGCCAGAGCCTCGTCCCGGTCTGGTTGGACGCGTCGACCTGATTGAGACAGCGCGAGCAAGCGATTGCCGGGTGGTCGGCGTCACCGCGCCTGCGGGGTACGGCAAGTCGACGTTGCTGGCCCAGTGGGCGCTCGCGGAGGATCGCCGCGTGGCTTGGGTGTCGCTCGACCGTTTCGACGATGATCCGGCGGCGCTGCTCGTGTTGTTGGCTTCGGCGTATTCGCGCGTTTCGCCGGGCAACGCCGAACTGGTGGCCGATGTGAGTGGTCTCGGTGTGTCCGTGTTGGGTCGTGCGGCGCCGCGTCTCGCTTCGGCGTTCAGGTCGAGCCCGGAGCCGTTCGTGCTGATGCTGGACGACCTGCACGAGGTGCAGTCGCCGGATTGTCACGACGCCTTGGGGGTGGTGATCGCGGGGGTGCCGCGAGGCTCGCAAATGGTCGCGGCGAGTCGTTTCGAGCAGCCTCATCTGCCGAGGCTGCGGGCGTCGGGTGACGTGCTGGAGTTCGGGACGAGCCATCTGGCGCTCGACACCGCCGGTGCCGAGCAGATCTTCGCTGACGCCGACGTCAGCGTCAGTCGAGAGCTGGCGGCCACGCTGACCGAACGCACTGAGGGCTGGCCCGTCGGTCTGTACCTTGCGGCGGTGATCGCGCGGGCCGGCGGTGGTGAGGCGTTGACGATCTCCGGTGACGACCGGTTCGTGGCCGACTATCTCTATCGCGAGTCGATGATGAGGCTGCCCGAGGAGGATCAGCGGTTCTTGCGTCGTACGGCGGTGCTCGATCAACTGTGTGCTCCGCTGTGTGATGCCGTGGTCGGAGAGTCGGGGTCCCAGCAGCGGCTGCGCCGCCTCGAGGCGTCGAGTTTGTTCCTGGTCTCGTTCGACCGGCGGCGAGAGTGGTACCGCTACCACGGCTTGTTCCGCGAGTTCCTGCTCGGTGAGCTTCGCCGGGTCGAGCCCGACGCGATCACGAAGCTGCACCTGCGAGCAGCCGACTGGTACGAGTCGAACGAATCCCCGATGATGGCCCTCGAGCACCTGTTGAACACGGCCGAGCGGGACCGCTGCGCCCAGTTGGTGGCAGCGTTGGTCCTGCCCACCTATCAGGCCGGCCAGATCTCTACCGTGCAGCGTTGGCTCGCCGCGCTCGGCGACGCGGCCATCGCGGAGTACCCCCCGCTGGCCGTGCTCGCCAGCTGGATCGCGGTGTTCAGCGGGCAGACCACCGAGGCGCAACGGTGGGCGGCGATCGCCGACGAAGCGTCGTTCGATCACGTGCCCTCGGACGGCTCGGCGTCATTCGACTCGGCGCGGGCCATGTTGCGGGCCGGTATGTGTGCCGCCGGCCCCGAGCGGATGCTGGCCGACGGGATGTTCGCGGTCGCCCAGGAGCCGCCGTGGAGCGTCTGGCGCGACACGGCGCTGTGTATGCACGCCGAGGCGCTGTTGCTCACCGGGGACGTTGACCAGGCCGCGGACGCGTTCGCCGAGGCGTCCCCCCTCGCCGCCACGATGTCCAACACCGATTCGCTCGTCGACAGCGAGGCCGAGCTTGCCATATTGGCGATGGACCGTGGCCGATGGGCGGAGGCCGCCGAACACGTGGAACGGGCACTCGGCGCCATCGACGCGAACCGCCTGCACGACTACGCCATCAGTGTGCTCGCCTTCGCCGGCGCGGCCCGGCTCGCTGCTCACCGAGGCGACCTCAACGAGACCAACCGTCAACTGACGCAGGCGATGCGAGCCCGTCCATCGCTGACGTTCGCATTGCCGTATCTCGCCGTGCGCGCTCGACTGCAACTGGCGAAGGTGCACTGGGCGATCGGCGACCAGATGACGGCTCGTCACCTGCTGCTCGAGATCGACGACAACTTGGTGCACCGGCCGGCTCTCGGCACGCTCGTCGAGCAGGTCGCGGAGTTCCGTGAGACGATCACGTCGGCGGCACAGGTGGGCCCGGCTCACGCGTCGCCGCTGACCCCGGCGGAGCTTCGGCTTCTCCCGTACCTGCAAACGCACCTGAACATCCGGGAGATCGCAGAACGGCTGTTCATCTCCCGCAACACCGTCAACTCCGAGGTCACGTCGATCTACCGGAAGCTGGGCGTCTCCTCACGCAGCGACGCGGTACGACAAGCGACGATGATCGGCTTGCTCGGCGGGTAGCCGAGCTCAGCCAGCCGACTCCTGGTCGAAGACGTCGTCGGTGTCGTAGCCGAGTGCCATCGCCAGCTTCGGGGCTGCTGCCACGACGCGTGGGAACCCGACGATCGGGATGATGTCGATCAGCATGCTGACGATCTCGGCGGCCGTCGCGCCGGCGCCGATCGCCTCGTCGGCGAGGGCGCCGTAGGACGGAACCGCGCCACCGACGGCCACCAACGCCGCCAGGCGCAGCATGGACTGCGTCTTCGGGTCGAGCTCCCCCGACGCGACCGCGGTGCCACCGACACAGTCTTGCGCCATCCGGGGATCGTTGATGGCCAAGCGGCGGAGTCGTTCGATGTAGTCCAACGCCGACTCACCCTTCTCCGCCGCCGGCGGAAGACGTGGTCAACGGGCGCGACGCCATCGAGGCCTCCGGTGACCGATCTGACTGTGGAACCGTGCCCCACCCATTGTCGACCGAGCAGAACCCATCGGCATCACACAGATCACGTGATTCGCCGAGTAGGTCCGCTGGCGCGTGCCGGCCGGACCTCGTGCGGGCGATTTCACGTGTTCTATGTGACGACGGCGGCCGCTTCGCGGCGGATGATCAGTGTGCACTCGGCGTGAGGGACACGCCCGGTAACACTCAGGAGGTTGAGCAATGGATGCCGACACACCGATCACGCTGGCCGCGGCCAGGTACAGCAATCGCGATGCCGCGGTGGAGGGGTTCGACATGGTGTGGGACGCCCACCGGGTGGGCGAGTTCGATCACACCGCGGTCGCCGTGCTCACCAAGGACGACTCGGGCAAGCTTCAGGTCGAGCGGCACGACACCACGGCCAAGCACCTGGGGTGGGCCGGTGCAGCACTGGCCGTCGTCGCTCCAGGTGTCGGCGTGGTTGCGGGCGCGGGCGCAGGGGCGCTCGTCGGGCACTTCCACCACAACATCCCGAAGAAGGACGTGGAGGCCATCGGCGAGCTGCTCGAGTCGGGGCAATCGGGCCTGATCGTGGTGGCGGTCAACCAGGTCGGCACCGACATCGAGCCGCTGTTGGCCGGCGCTGAGAAGACGAAGGTCGTCCAGACCACGTGGGGTGACCTCGACGCCGAACTCGAGAAGGAGATCGGCAAGGCGCAGACGGACAGCAGCTCGCAACCGGACAGCAGCTCGTAGCCGGCGCCGCCCGCAGGAACGACCACGCCCATGAACAGGCCGCGACGAAAGGCGCACGCGCATGGCTGCTCTGCGGACCCGGTTGGAACGGCTGCTGGTGTGGCGGGTGTGGGAGCGGATGCTGGAGGTCGAGTTCATCGATCGCAGCGTGGCGCTGGCGGGGAAGGCGTTCGTGTCGTTCTTCCCCCTGGTGATCGTCGTCGCCGCGTTCATGCCAGAAGGCATTCGCTCATCGCTCGTCGATTCCGTCACGTTCCGGCTCGGCCTTCGCGGCGACGCGCTGGCGGCCACCCGGGAAGCGTTCGCGTCGTCCGACGACGTGCGCGAGGCGACCGGCGTGCTCGGGCTCGTGTTGACGATCTTCTTCGCCAGCTCGTTCACGACGGCGTTGCAGCGCGTCTTCTTCCACGCGTGGCGCCGACCGCGCCGCGGCGGCGGTGCGGTGTACTGGCGTGGCTTGGTGTGTCTGGTGACCGTGCTGGTCGCCATGGCGTTGCTCGGTTGGCTCGGCGACGACCTCGACGGTGGGCTCCAAGTCGGGCTCTTCGCCATCGCGGCGCTGGTGGCGACGTCCGGCGTGTGGTGGTTCAGCGCCTGGTTCCTGCTGCTCGGCGAGGTGCGAGCGCGAGTGTTGCTGCCCACCGGCGTGATCACCGGCGTGGCGACGGCCGCGTACGCCGCCTCCGCCACGATCTGGATGCCCGAGGTGGTGACGAGCAACGAGGAGCAGTTCGGGGTGTTTGGTGTCGCGCTCGCCTTGGTGACGTGGTTCTCCGGGGCGGCCATCTGCATCCTGGTCGGGGCCTGCGCCGGAGTGGTCTTGGCCGAGGACACCGGACGGATCGGCACGCTCGTCCGCGGCGTCGAGTCACAGACCCTCACCGAGAGTGCCCGACCACCGCTGCCGGCCCCCGCCCACGAGTTGAGCCTTCGCGACGCGTTCCACAGTACCGACGACTCCTGAACACGACCTGATCCACCGATCCGCACGCTTGGAGGGCGATTCCCATGAGTGACACCACCGACGTCAACGTCGAACCCAACAGCGCCGATGGCAGCGAGCGGCCGGCCGGCGGAAGCGACACGGTGACCGTCGAGCCTCGGGCCGGCCGGACCCCGATGCCCAAGATCGGAGTGTGGTCGTGGGCATTCGTCGGGTTCACCATCGCGGCAGTCATCGTCGTGATCGTGCTCGGCGCGGTGAGCGAGATCGCGCTCCCGATGCTCTTCGCCGCGGTGCTGGCCATCATGTTCAGACCGCTCGTCGGTTTGCTTCAACGACACAAGATCAAGCCGACCCTCGCCGCCGGCCTGGTCGTGCTCGGACTGCTGTTGTTGATGCTCGTGGTTATCGTCGCCACCGCCCGCGGCGTCATCGACCAGGCCGATCAAATCAGCACCGTGACCGACGACGCCCTCGCCAACGCCGCCGAACAACTCGACGTGGCCGGCGTCGATCCACAAGCATTAGAGGACGCCCGGGCGGCGACCGAAGGGGCGGCGCCGACGATCGCCGAGGGCTTCGTCACCAAACTGATCGAAGGCGTCAACAGCATCATCGGCCTGGTCAGCGGCATCATCCTCGGCGCCCTGATCATGTACTACCTGCTCAAGGACGGCAACAAGTTCCGCCAAGCCGTCGTCGGAATGTTCAACCCGGCGCTGCGCGGCGACGTCGACGCCTTCATCGGAGACTCCTGCCGGATCCTGCGCGACTACGGCAAAGGACGCAGCATCATGTCGGCCAGCGTGGCGGTGGTGATCGGCCTCGCCGCCCTGCTGCTCGGCCTCCCCCTCGTGTTCACCATCATGGTCGTCAACTTCATCGGCGGTTACATCCCGTACATCGGCGCCTTCCTCGGAGGCGGGCTCGCCGTCATCGTCGCCCTCGGCGACGGCGGCCTCCCTGACGCCGCGATCATGCTGCTCGTCGTGCTCGCCTCCAACCTGTTGCTGGAGAACTTCGTCGAACCCAAGGTGATGGGCCGCAGCCTCGACATCCACCCCCTCGTCGTGCTCGTCGCCACCGCCTTGGGCGGACTGCTCGGCGGCATCGTCGGCCTCCTGCTCGCCGTGCCCGCATACGTCATCGCCCGCGACGGGATCAGCCGCTTCCGATCCAGAGGCATCCCCGAAATGGTCGCCGACCGCGCCCAGCCCGCCGTTGAACGACTCCTCCAATGACGTCGGCCGGTCAAGCATCACCCGCCGAGGAGACCCCACGGGCTCGTTAGAGGACACGTCGGTGCGGCGGGGTGCAGTGGCAGTCGCGATGCATGCACGACCACAGGCCCGAATCACGTGGTCTGCGTGATGCGGGTCGTCGTCGAGGCGCTCACAATGCCGGGGGACGTCCACCATCGACTCGAGGCGCGTCGCTCATGAACGAAGCTGCCCTGGCCGCGTTGTCGGTCGTCATCTTCGGGTGGGCGATCCTGTCGGACTGGTTCGCCCGGCACAATCTGACTGGGCCGCTCGTGTTCATGGTCGCCGGGCTGGTGCTGGCGAACTCGAGTTGGGGGATCGGCAGCATTGACATCGAGGGCTCGACTGTGCATGCGCTGGCCGAGATCACCTTGGCGCTGCTGCTGTTCGGTGACGCTTCCGGGGTGCCGCCGGCCGCGGCACGCCACGATCTGTCCTTGACGTCCCGGTTGTTGGCGATCGGGCTGCCGCTGTCGATCGTCGCCGGAACCGCGATGGCGGTGCTGGTGTTCCCGAGCCTGCCGTTGGCGTTGGCCGGTCTGATCGCGGCGAGCATGGCGCCGACCGATGCCGCCCTCAGCGCGTCGGTGATCGCCGACGAGCGGCTCCCCGTTCGTGTCCGGCGGGTGCTCAACGTCGAGAGCGGTCTCAATGACGGCATCGCCACGCCGGTCGTCACCTTCTACATCGCCGCAGCCGCGACGGCGCTGGGCGTGGTTGGAGACGACTTCGAGGACGGGTTCGGCGCGCCGGGCCAGCTACTGATCGGCGCGGCGGTCGGGGCCTCGGTCGCGTTCGCCGGCGGCCGGCTCGTCTCCTTCGCTCACCAGCGCGGCTGGATGCAGTCCGGGTCTCGACAGCTGGCCACCTTGGCGTTGGCGCTGCTGGCATTTCTCGTGGCGTCAGAAGCCGGTGGGAACCCGTTCGTGTCCGCCTTCGTCGGCGGGTTGGTCTTCGGGTGGTCGGCCCGGGCCGACGCGGTCGAGGCGGTCGAGCTCACCGAGCTGGGCGGCAACTTGCTGTCGCTCGCACTGTGGTTCATCTTCGGCGCCGGTTTCGTGATCCCCGCGTTCGAAGACCTCGATGTCCGCATCGTGCTGTACGCCATCGTCAGCCTCACCTTGGTGCGCATGGTGCCGGTGGCGCTCGCGCTCATCGGGACTCGACAGGGGCGGGCGACGGTGGCGTTCGTCGGCTGGTTCGGACCGCGTGGGTTGGCGTCGGTGGTGTTCGCGCTGCTCGCCGTCGAGGAGCTCGCGGCACCGACCCGCCTGTCATCGTCGCCGTGAACACGATCGCTGTGACGATCGTGTTCAGTGTCATCGCCCACGGCATCACCGCGCGACCGCTGGCCACCCGCTACCTCGCTGCGATCAAGAACGCGCAACGCCCGTCGGTGGACGTCTCTGCATCCCAGTCCGATCAGTGAGACCCGAGCGGGCGCCCGACCTCGGGTCGACACAGTTAGCGGAAGGTCACGTGACCCGTGTGATCGTCAGGTCGTGTCGACCTCGACCGGAGCGAGCGCGGGCTCGACGGACCGGGCTCGACGGACCAGCCAGAACGCGCCCATCGCCCCGACGACGAGGGCGACCACGACGAGCGCCCACTTCTTGGACGACGTCCCAACCGTCTCCCTAATCGCTTCGTCGAGTACCGCGGTCACCTGCTCCACGATGCGCCCCTCAAGAGTGCAGCTCGGCCGAGAAGAACTCGAGCGCGGTCTTGGTCTTCGTCTGCTGCTCGCCCTCGGTGGAAATGTCCTTGGAGGCGAGGAACTCGAGCAGCTGCTCGGCGACGTCGACGCCCTCGCCGGGCAGGCACTTGGTCGACAGCTCGACGATCCGCGAACCGTCCGGGTACAGCCACATCTCGGCGACCAGCCGGCGACCAAACGCCTTCGGGGAGAGCTTGAGCTTGAGCACGAAGATCGGTCCCAAGACGTCGAGTTCGTCGATCGTCAGACCGGCCGCTGCGTGCTGGTCGAAGAACGACCGTTGGTTCTTGGAGAACACCTTGCTCAAGGAGCCCTTGCCCGACACCGTCTCACGAACCGACGACTTCGGGACACCCTTGAGTGAGCCCGAGCACACGTACCCTCCCGGGAGGGCGTCCAACTCGACGACGAACTCGGGCAGCTTCCGCAACGACGCCGGCAGCTCGGCGGGGACCACCGGCCGCAGCTTGACCACCGAATCGTCGCCGCGACCCTGCACGCGCCGCGCCCGGGCGACCACACCGGCCTTGTTGAGATCGAGACCGGGGGGTGTCGAAGAAGAACACCTGCCGGATCTGCGCATCGAGCGCATCGACTCCGAGCGCGGCCGCCGCCGACCGGTACGAATACTCCGGCAAGGTCAGCTTGAGCTCGATGCTGTCCGCGCCCTTCACCAGTTCGCGCAGCTCGCGCGCCTCGTCCGTAATCAGACCTGTGTTCGACGCCATGACTACATCCCTTCCGTCTGGAGCAGCTCGCTCCACGTGTGACGCGGTGCTCCAGTTGTCATCGTCATGAACCGAGCATGAACTGTGCCGCCCGGTCCGTCATCACATGATTCACGTGATCCGCGGCCGCTTCGTGGTCGCCGGTCCCGTTCACGGCTTCGTCCACAGGTGGGTGAGGATCCCGGTCATCGATGGCTCGGCGATCCGCAGCGCTTCGGCCCAGGTGAACCAGAACACGTCTTGGCTCTCGTCCGGTGGCGCCACCCGGTCGGCGGCCCGTTCCAACACGGCCAGCCAGCGGTCGGCCGGCATTCGGGACACAGTTTGTTGTACGTCGCAGATCGCCCGCAGCAAGTCGGCCCGACCCCACGTCGAGTGGTCGGCGGACACCTCGTCGATGATTTCGCCGACGGCCACCCCTGGTGGCCGTCGACTCGCCTGTGCGCGGCCGGCCGCCTCGATCGCCTCCGTCAAGTCTCGACCGGTCCAGCCGACCGTTTCGGCTTCGGTCTGCCAGCGGATCACCAGATCGGCGACACCGGTCCCGGTCTTCTTGTGGCGGGTGTCTTTGGCTGCTTCCCGCTCCAACGCGGCGTGCTCGAAGCGGGTCGGTGCCCGCCCCTCCCGGTTGATGAACTCCTCGACCTTGTCGATGAGCGCCTCGTTGATCTCGACGCTGCGCTTTGAGAACACCCCGAGCAGATCCTTCGGGACGCCGGCGATCTCCGCCTGCCCGTTCACAATCTCGGTCCAGCCGACCCCAAAGTGGTGGGTGAGCTCGGAGCGCAGCAGTGACTGATACAGCCCGCCCAGCATCCGCTGATGCCGCTTCAGATAGCGGGCGTCCAACGCGTACCACCGGACCGAATGCTCCGTCACGTCAGGTGACGTCCCATTCGTGGACCATGCCGAGGGCGGCGTGCGGCTGCATGTCGTTGGCGGCGCTGGGGATCGGGCAGACCAGGAGCCACCGGCCTGAAGAGAGGTCGGCGGTCACGACGGATTCACCGCCCGGATCGGATGGGAGCGACTCGAACGACTGCACGAGCCCCTCCTCGCCTTCGGAGGCCATCACCTCGTCGAAGGTCGCCCCCGGCTGCAACTGGGCGAGGATCATCACGTGTGGTTCCTCGCCGTTGTTGGTCATCACGAACGAGTAGCGGCCCGCTGCCGTCGGCGGCTGGAACTCGAAGTGGAAGTCGGTGGCGTCGACGTCGACGCGTGTCGCCGCCGGGTCGATCGAGACCACTGCCGGGTCGGGTGGCTCTTCCACCTCGCTGGTGATGCCGCAGTGCTGGGCGTCGAACGCTTCGATGACGGCCAGTTCCTCGCCGAACTCGGCGAAGATGCTCGGGTCGACGTCATCGCCGGCGGCGACGTAGGCGTCGACGAACGTCTCGGCTTCGGCGGCGATCTCCTCTGGAACGACGGCGAGGATCGTCGTCAGCTGGTCGGCTGTCGGCATGCTCTGCTGTTGCTCGAGCTCGAGCGACAGGGCGCAGTACTCGGCGAACTCGATGTCGATCGTGCCGACCGGCTCGATGCCTGCCGGCTCAGTTCCGGCCGGCTCGGTGGCCGCGGGTTCGGGCGCCGCGGGCTCGGTCTGCGTCGGAACATTGGCCTCTGCGGTGACCGCCGAGGTGGCAGCCGTATCGTCGTCGTCATCTCCACCGCACGCGGTGAGCGCGATCAGTACCGCTGCGGCCGTCAGGACTGCCGGGATCCGCTGTCTGGTCACGTCGGCCGTTTCCGAGGTCGTTGATCTCACGTGTGCTCCTAGGGTTGGGCAGCCGAAGCTGCGGTTTCTCATCCGATGGGCGTTTGGCCTTTCGGCTCCACTGCGCTGTCGCACATCGGCGTGTCATCGCGCCGGTGGCGCCGCTGTTGACGGCGACAGGCTGTTGCTGGCCGGCTGTGCGAGATCGTTTGATGTACCCGCTATGCAGCGCCCACCCGGGCACCTCCCGAGATCAGAGGCTGGCGGCGAGGAACGACTCTGTGGCCACGATCGCTTCCTCCCAAGACGGGTCGAGGTCGGCGTCGGCTCCGTCGAACGTGATGACCTCGGCCGACTTGCCGGCTGCGGTGAACGTGGCGACTGTCGCGTCGGACCAGGCCGGGTCATTGCCGGTGTCGCCCGTCCCTTGCAGGATCAACAGCGGCGAGTCGACCCGGTCGACGAACGTCGCCGGCGAAACGTCCGCCCACAGCTCTGGATTCTCCTCGGGGGTGCCCCGCGGGTCGACGATCAGCGCCCGGAACTCGTCGTCGGGCTCGAAGAAGTACTCGATGTTCTGCCACAGGTCGATGCTCGACGGGTTCTCGGCGACCACCGCCGCGACCACGTCGGGCGCGACCACCTGGGCGTTGATCGCGATCAGCCCGCCCACCCCGACGCCGACCAACGCGACCCGTGAGGAGTCGACCCGCGGGTCGGCGGCCAGCGCCCGTGCCGCGTTGACCACGTCGAGCGTCGAGCCCATGTCGAGGTCGGTTCCCTGCGACGGGTCTGGGTCCGAGTTGCCATTCCCACGCAGGTCGGCGTCGAGTACGACGTACCCCGAGCCGACGAGGCGGTCGACGTCGCGCTCCAAGCCCCCGAACGGCTGCACGAGTACCACGCCCGGGAACGGCCCGCTGCCCGCCGGCAGCGACATCCGGGCGGAGATCGTCAGCCCGCCGCTCTCGTACGTGACAGGGAACGTGCCGGTCGCCGCGTCGCCGGCGCCCTCCAGCGCCGGTGCCTCGGCCGGCGTCTCGATCAGGGTCCGCAAGGTGACGCCGGACGTGTCGGCCAAATCAGCCGCGCCCTCACAGGTCACCGGCGTCTCGGCGGGGATGCCGGCCACCAGCTCGTGCAGCGCTTCGAGCGTGGCTGCGTCGCCTGCTTCGCTGCCGACCGCCGCCTCCACGGGTGCGAGCGCGGCCTCGAATGCGGCGATTCCGTCCGGTCCAGCCAGCGCGTAGCCGGGATCGCCGACTGTGCACGCCTCGTCCGCGGCCTCGCGGTCGATCTCGCCGAGCTCGGCCGTCCGGCCCGCGGTGTCGGCCACGGCCTCGGCGATCCACCGCTGTTCCTCGACGGTGAACTCCGTGGTCGACGCGGCGACGAGCGCCGACATCCGGGTCCACAGCGGCACGTCGGCGACCAGGTGCGTGAACACGTCGAGCCGGTCGGTCTGGAATCTGACCGTGTTGTCGAGACCGATGATCGAGCCGTCGTCGAGTCCCTGGTCGCGCTGGTCGAACCCAACGTGTTGTGGATCGGCGCCGAGCGAGGCGACGGCCGCGAGCGCGACCTGCGATTCGAACGTGTAGACCGGCTGACCTACCCAATCGGTGGGCGTCGCAAGCGGAACTCCGGTCGACATCGGGAAACGTAGGCCGCCCGGCATCAGCCCGAGGCCGACGAGACCGAGCGGCTCCAGTTGGGCAAGCACCCCGTTGGCGACGTCGCTCTCGATGACCGTCTGCTCGGCCGCATAGCTTCGGATCAGCAGCGGCGTGATGAGGGGCTCGAACGCCATCGTGCCCGCTTGGGCGAACGCCCGCACGCCGACCCAACCAAGCTCGGCCTCGCCGGAGCGCACCTGTTCAAGCAGCGTCTGCTCGTTGTCGACATCCGTACCGCAGCACTCGTGGCGGAACTCCGCCGTGAGCGCTCCTCCCGAACGCTCCGCCAGGGCGTCGGCGAACCAGCCGGTGGCCGGGTCGAGGCCAGGGTCCCCGTCGATGTGGGCTACCCGTAGCACCCGCGTGGCCAGCGCGGGTCGGGTCGTCGGGGTCGCGGTGCTCGGAGCCGCCGTGGCCGGTGCCGCCTGGGTGGTGGCCGGCGTGGCGTCGTCGTCACCGGCGCAGGCCGTGCCCGCCAACGCCGCGACGGTGAGGCTCGCAGCGAGCGCCCGGCGCGCGGGCTGGATGGTCGTTGTCCGGCGGGTGTGGTTCATGCCTGCCGACGGTGCACGCGGTGGGCTCTACGAACGCTCTACACCTACCCGATTTGCTCTACGAGGCCTCTACCAGGCGCTAGACACGCGGTGTGCTCCGATTGTTCGGAACGCTCCGGGCAGACATCGACGGCGTGGCGGTCGAGTTGGGACCGCCCAAGCAGCGCGCTGTCCTGGCGATCCTGGCGCTCGACGCCGGGCGCGTCGTACCCGCCGACGCCCTGATCGACGCCGTGTGGGGCGAGACCCCGCCGCGCACGGCGGCCCACTCGATCCAGATCTACGTGTCCGAGCTGCGCAAGGCGCTCGCCCCGGTCCCCGCCGTTCGGATCGAAACCGCCCGACCGGGCTACCGGTTCGACGCGCCCGCCGGATGGGTCGACGTCGCCGAGTTCGAGCGGATCGTCGCACTCGGCATGGAGACCGACGACCTCGCCGCGCTCGAGTCCGCGATGGCGCTATGGAGCGCCGAGCCCCTGCACGAGTTCCGCCACGAGGCGTGGGCCCGGCCGCACATTGAGCGCCTGACGGACCACCGCGCGAAGGCCGCGTCGCACCTGGCGGCGGGCACGCTCGACGACGACCCTGACACGGCGCTGCGGTGGGCCGAGGCGGCGCTCGCCGCGGCGCCGTTTGGCGAGCGTGGCTGCGAGCTCGTCATGCTCAGCCAGTACCGGCTCGGGCACCACGTCGAGGCGCTGCGCACCTACGACGAGTTCCGTCGTCGACTGGGCGACGACCTCGGCCTGGTACCCACCCCGGCGCTGGCGCGGCGCAACGAGCAGGTCCTGCTCCACGACCCCAGTCTCGACGCCCCGACGCTGGTGGGCGTCGGCGGGGCGGGCTTGCGCCGGCGGTCGCGTTGGATCGCGGCGGGAGCGGCGCTCGGCGTGCTCGGCCTGGCCAGTGGCATCGCGATCGCGGTCGCCCGCGGCGACGGTGGTGCTACGTCGCCGCACCGGGCGCTGCTGCTGCGCAACGACAGCGTGAGCCAGATTCGGCTGCAATACGAAGCCGGCTTCGAGGACGGGCTCCAGCAGACGGGCCTCAGCGGATCAGCACTCGATGTCGAGGACACGGACGCGGTCGACGCGGCACTCGACGCAGGGGTCGATCTCGTTATCGACCCGGCGGTCGAGTTCGACGTCGGCGCGGCGGCGGCCGACCACCGTGACGTCCACTTCGTCGCCTTCGACCAGGTCGTCGACGGTCCCAACGTCACGTCGGTGATCGTCAACAGCAACGAGGCGTCGTACCTCGCGGGGGTCGCTGCCGCGCTGACAAGCCGCACCGGCAAGGTGGGGTTCGTCGGCGGCGTCGACGAGGAGGTCATCTGGGAGTTCGCGGCCGGGTTCGCCGCCGGCGTCGAGGCCACCGATCCGGACGCCGTGGTGCTGACCGAGTACCTGTCCGAGCCGCCGGCCTTCGGCGACGGCTACGAGAATGCTCCTGCCGGCGAGTCCGCGGCCCGGCGGATGTACACGGCCGGCGCCGACGTCGTGTTCGCGGCCGCCGGCACATCGGGCCTCGGCGTCTTCGAGGCAGCCGCCGACGTCACGGCCGAGACCGGCCTGTACCGCTGGGCGATCGGCGTCGACACCGATCAGTACGAAACGATCAGCGTACTGCCGCTCAGCGTCCACCCTGAGCGCTGGAAGCCGCACATTCTGACGTCGGTAATGAAGCACTCCGACGTCGTCATCCGCGATGCAGTGATCGCGTTCGGCGACCGCGATCTGGAGCCCGGGACGCAGCTGGTCGGCCTCGCCGAAGGTACTGGTGGCCTGTCGTACAGCGGCGGCTTCCTCAATGCCCACCGCGAAGAGCTCGAGCGGGTACGTGAGCAGATCGTCGCCGGCGAGATCGACGTGCCGTGCCGCCCCGCCGACCGGCTCGGCCAATCGACCCCCGAGCGCGCGCACCCCTGCGAGTGACGGGACGCATCGACCAACAGGGCGAACCGAGTCCCGATCGGCCAAGACGGCGCGGCTGTGTCGGGCGCTCACGCGATCCGCACACTTCGCCGTCCTCTATCAACCGTCGCCGCGCCCGATAACCGGCGAAGCGCGCCGCCCGTCCGCACAGAACGCGCGCACAATAGCCCGCCTCCGTGAGTGCGTCCGAAGAGCCGCTCGCTGTTGGCAACGCGCAGGATAACGACGCACATACCGACGGATCCGTCGCGGTACCCACAACGCACTCGAGCCGACTACCCGTGAGTACCGAATGCCCTGATCTGGCCGTATCCGAACAGGATCAGCGTTTGCTGAGTCGGCACTGGATCCGACAACGAGCGAGGAGAAGATCGTGACGTTCGCGGTCGGCTTGGGTGCGCGCAGCGATCGACGGTCCCTCGTACCTCGAACGCATGGTGGCGCCGGTCAGGACGTCGTCGTCAGAAGCGATGCAACGGCCTGGGCCAGCTCGCGGTCGGTCTCCACGACGCGACCGCTGTAGTGCTTTGCCGCGACCGCCGGATCGTGCCCGGCCCGCATCGCGACCTGAGCCACCGAGTAGCCCATCTCCTGGCCGTAGGTCTCCATGAACTTGCGGAGGCTGTGGAAGTCGATGTGGACGAGACCAGTCCGTTGACGAAGCCGACCGAAGTACTGCGACACGGCATCGGGCTTCCAGGGCAACGCGCCCTCGATGTCGTCGGAGAATACGTACGCGTCGGGCACAAGCCGGACCTTCGCGCAGCGCGGCGCGCTGCTCGAGCATGTCGACCTGGGCCCGCAGCATGGAGAGCGTCAGTTCGTCGAGTGCAAGTCTCCGTTGACGCCGGTTCTTGGTAGTGATCTCCTGCAGGGGGATGTCTCGGAGGGAAACGATCGACGCCGAGACCGTCAGCAGGCCGCGATCCCAGTCGATGTCACGCTGGCGGCGCACGGCGCACAGCTCGGCCCGTCGGACGCCGGTCGTTGCCGCGACGAGGATCGCTCTGGCGTACTCCGGGCGCCGCGACTGCTCGGCCGCCTCGATCAGCCTTCGAACCTCGTCGGGCGTCGGCACCACCGGGGCCACATTCGGCAGGGACGGCGGCTCTGCCCACTGCGCCGGGTTCGTGTCGCGCCAGCCCCATCGGCAGGCCTGGGTGAACATCGACGACAGGCAGGCGTGGATCTGGTGCACGCTCCGGGCTGCCAGGCCACGCGCCTGGTGCGCGCCGTAGAGGTCCGTGAGCATCTTCGTGTTGACCTTCGTCACCGGAACCTTGCCGAGCGTCCGACGGATGTTGCGCTCGTAGACCAGCTCGTAGCCGTACACGGTGTTGGGCGATCGTCCCTTGCGTCGCAGCTCGGCGATCCAGTCGGCATAGAGCTGGTCGACGGTTGCGGCGGTGCCGGTGTGGCGACCCTTGCCGACCTCGACGAGGAGCTCGGCCCTCGCCTTCTTGGCCTCGCGCAGGGTGCCGTGGAACGTACGGCTCACTTGCCGGCTGCGACCGGTCACGGGATCTCGCCCCGCCTCGACGATCAGCTCCCACGTCCCGGGCACCCGCTCGCGCATCCCCGGCGCCCTTCGCAGCTGCGGCATCGCCGGACGGTACCAGATCTTGGATGAATCTTGGATGACTCACCCGGTCTGGCTCCGATCTTGCTAAAACCCCTGCTAGATCGGTAGGGCGGGTGGGGATCGAACCCACGACCCAGGGATTATGAGTCCCCTGCTCTGACCACTGAGCTACCGCCCTGGGTGTGAGTGTTCGTTGGCTCCGGGGGTGGGGCTCGAACCCACGGCCAACGGTTTAACAGACCGCCGCTCTACCAACTGAGCTACCCCGGAAGGGCAGCCTTGGACGATAGCGCCCGGACGAGACCCATGACACGGCGATGCTTCGCGCTGTCGCAGTACACGATGCACGGACAGCCCATCAGGTGCTTGGCATCACGGCGGGTCGGGTCGGCGGCTGCTCGGTACGGCTTGGTGAACTGGCTGGCCGGGATGCCCGTGAGGTCCGACCAGTACGCCACGGCGGCTGGGAGATCAAGACCCTCGTGAAGGTAGAGATGGATCCGCAGCCGAGACTCGTCGACGTCGAAGAACGCGCGCAGCCACCGGACGAAGAGACAGATCAGTGCGGGATTCGTGTTGGCGAACTTGATCGCACCGTCTGTCTTGCTGCCCTCGCCGGCGTAGAGAGCGACACCAGCGACGAGGAACTCTCGCTCACTCATCGTCGCGATCTCGGCGACGCCAGCACGGTCCATCGACTCGATCTCGGCGACCTTGCGAGTGTGCAGGCTGCTCGGGCGCCGTCGGACGCCGCGCCGGCGGGGGTTCGGTGCGAACTCGACGTCGCGGACCCAAAGCGACACCGACGACTTGCTCACGCCGAGCTCGGTGGCGATCTCCTGAAGTGTCCGGGACTGGGCGCGCAGCTCGCGAGCTCGCCGTCGCTCGACGACCTTGCCGCTGTAGCCCATGGCGGGAGCATGGCAACGGGGTGTCGCAGTCAGTCGAGGAGCGTGGCGGCGTGATCCGGAACGAACGTCTGGGTGTCCCGCGGCGGCCGCTCGTAACCCTTCGACCGCGGCCGCTTGGGCAGGGTCAGCGGCACCCGCGTGACCTCGCAGTAGTCGAGCGAGCCCACCAGGTGGGCGATCATGTTGATTCGCGCCCGCCGCTTGTCGTCGCTCTCGACGTCGAACCACGGCGACTCGGGGATGTCGGTGTGGACCATCATCTGGTCCTTCGCCCGCGAGTAGTCCTCCCAGCGCCGTATCGACTCGAGGTCCATCGGCGACAGCTTCCACCGGCGCATCGGGTCCTCGAGGCGGGACCGGAAGCGCGCCTCCTGCTCGGCGTCGCTCACCGAGAACCAGTACTTGCGCAGCAGCACGCCGTCCTCCACCAGCATGCGCTCGAATATGGGGCACTGCCTCAGGAACCGCTGGTACTCGTCGGCGGTGCAGAACCCCATCACCCGCTCGACGCCCGCCCGGTTGTACCAGGACCGATCGAACAGCACGATCTCACCCGCTGCCGGCAGGTGCTCGATGTAGCGCTGGAAGTACCACTGCGTGCGCTCCCGCTCGGTCGGCGCGGGAAGGGCGGCGATGCGGGCGAGGCGGGGGTTGAGATACTGCGTGACCCGCTTGATCGTGCTGCCCTTGCCGGCCGCGTCGCGCCCTTCGAAGACGATGACGAGACGCTTGCCTTCGACGCGCACCCACTCCTGCACCTTGACCAACTCCGCCTGGAGCCGGAACAGTTCCCGCTCGTAGAGCTTCTTCGGCAGACGCTCGGGCTTCTCGGCAGCCTTGGCCACGGGTGTGCTACTCGGCCTCGAGGAACTCCCGCAGCCGCTGCGACCGCTGCGGGTGACGCAGTTTGGCGAGTGTCTTGGCCTCGATCTGGCGGATCCGCTCGCGGGTGACGCCGAACTCCCGCCCGACCTCCTCCAGCGTCTTCGCCTGCCCGCCGTCGAGCCCGAAGCGCAGGCGCACGATCTCCTGCTCCCGCTCGGACAGTTCGCCGAGCACGGCGCCGACCGCCTGGGTCAGCATCACCCGCGTCGCCGCATCGGCCGGACCGTCGGTCGAGGAGTCCTCGATGAAGTCGGCGAGGTTGGACTCGTCCTCCTCCCCGATCGGCGAATCGAGCGACAGCGGGTCGAGCGAGATGCGCAGCAGCTCCCGCACCCGGTCCGGCTCGAGCTGCACCCGCTCGGCCAGCTCGTCGATCGTCGGCTCCCGCTCCAGCTCCTGGTGGAGCTGGCGCTTGGCCCGGATGACCCGGTTCATGTGCTCCACCATGTGCACCGGGATCCGGATCGTGCGCGCCTGGTCGGCGATCGAGCGGGTGATCGCCTGGCGGATCCACCACGTCGCGTACGTCGAGAACTTGAACCCCTTGGAGTGGTCGAACTTGTCGACCGCGCGCATGAGGCCGAGGTTGCCCTCCTGGATCAGGTCGAGCAGCTGCATCCCCCGCCCCGAGTAGCGCTTGGCGATGCTCACGACCAGGCGCAGGTTGGCCTGGGTCAGCTCGCTCTTGGCCCGTTCGCCGCGCTGGACGGCCCGCATCAACCGCCGCGTCTCGACCGAGTCGAGGCTGTCGCCGGCCTCGTCGATGCGAGCGGCGGAGAGGTGGCCGGCTTCGATCAGCTGGGCGAGACGGCGCTCGTCGTCACCGGTGAGGAGGTCGACCTGGCCGATCTCGCGGAGGTACATCCGCACACCATCCGACGTCGTGCCCTCGGTCCTCGGTCCCGACCGCCGCAGTCGCCGGCGCCGGCGCCGGCTGAGCAGGTGCTCGTCGGCCTCGAGCGTCTCCTCGTTCTCCGGCTCGAGGATCGCGGTGGTCCGGGTCGGGGTGGCCTCGCCTTCCTCGTCGTCCTCCTCGTCCTCGCCATCGTCACCGGCGAAGCCGACGTCGGCGTCGTCGAGCGTCTCGTCGATGGTGATCCCAGCGTCCTCGCAGATGCGCCTGACGCTGTCGAGCACCTCGCCGGTGAGCTCGACGTTGCGCAGCACGTGGGTGACCTGCTCGGCGTGGATGCGCCCCTGCAGCCGCCCGTGCTCGATGAGCGCGTTCCACTCGGCGGCGTCGACCGATTCGAAGCCCCGGAAGGGCACGACGACAGAAGGCTCGTCCCGGGGGCGATCGTCAAATTCCCCCACCCGAGCGTTCCTCCATCCGGCGATGGAGCCAACCTAGCAACCACTCCGCGGATGCGGCTCCAGCGTTCACCGATCCCAATTCTTCCAGGTGCAGGCGGGCGTCGCGGTCCTCGCGGATCAGCTCGACGTCCATCACACCGCCACGGCTGGCGAGCTCGCGCCGCACCGCCGCGGCGATCAGGTTGCGGGCCTCGGCCTCGGCGTCGACGTCCAGATCAGCGACGGCGGCGCGGGCCAGAACCTCGCGGGCGTCAGGGTCGGCCGCCTCGATCGCCCCGTCGAGGCTCCCGCCCGCGGCGGCCAGGGCGAGGAACGCCCGGCGGTTGGTGTCGTCGTGGAACAGCTCCTCGACCAGCCAGCCGGCGATGGTGTCCCAGTCCTGCGCCAGCGTGGCGATGGCGGCGAACTCGGCGTTCTCCCGCCACGTCGCCGGCCGGGCGGGCGCGGCGATCGTCGGCCGCCGGCTCCGCTGGGCGGCGACCCGGGCGAGGTCGGCGACCGGAAGCCCGACCTCGGCGGCGACCTCGCCGGCGTAGATCCGCCGCCTGTCGGCGTCGGGGTGCTCGTTGACCACCGCCATGGCCCGCTCGGCCAGCCGGGCCCGGTCCTCCGGCGAGCGGGCGGACACGCCGTCGTACACCCGCTGCAGCCGGAACTGCATGAACGGCGCGGACGACGTCACCGCGGTCACCAACGCCGCTGGCTCGCGCTCGGCCAGCTCGCCGGGATCACGACCGCCGGGCAATCGGGCGACCGACACCTGCACCTGGAACTTCTGCTCCCACTCGTAGAACCGCTCGGCGGCGCCCTGGCCGGCGGCGTCGGCATCGAAGGCGAGCACCACCCGGCTGGCGTAGCGCTTGAGCAGCCGGACGTGGTCCTCGGTCAACGCCGTCCCGCAGGTTGCGACCGCACGCGCGATCCCGACCCGGTGGAACCCGATCACGTCGGTGTAGCCCTCGCAGACGACGACCTCGTCGGAGGCGGCGATGTCGGCCTTGGCCCAGTTCAGCCCGTACAGCGTCTTCGACTTCGAGTAGATCGGCGTCTCGGGCGAGTTCTTGTACTTGGCCGGATCGGATGATCCGGGCAGGACCCGCCCGCCGATCGCCACCGCCTCCCCCGTGTCGGAGAAGATCGGGAACAGCACGCGGGCGCGCAGTGCGTCCTGGAGACGGTTGCCCCGGTTGGTGAAGGCCAGTCCGGTCGTCCGGAGCAGCTCGCCGTCGATCCCCGACCCCTTCGCCAGCGCGTCCCACTCGTCAGGTGCCCACCCGAGCTTGAACGTGCGGGCCACGTCGCCGTGCAGACCCCGGCTGCGCAGGTAGTCGCGGGCCGGGCGGGCCGCCGGATCCTCGAGTAGGCGATCGTGGTACCAGTCGACGGCGGTCTGCATCGCCTCGACGAGTTGCTTGCGCCGGGCCCGCTCGCGGGACTGCCCGCTCGACGTGTAGGTCAGCTGGATCCCGGCCTTGGCGGCGAGGAACTCGACGGCGCCGACGAAGTCGAGGTGCTCGTGCTGCTGGACGAAGGTGAACACATCGCCCCCCTGGTCGCAGCCGAAGCACTTGTAGCGCCCGGTCTCCTCACGCACGTTGAACGATGGCGTCTTCTCGGCGTGGAACGGGCACAGCCCTACCCAGTTCCGGCCGACCTTGCGCAGCGACACGAACTGGCCGACCACGTCGACGATGGAGACCGTCGAGCGCAGCCGCTCGATGTCATCGTCGGCGATGGCCACCGCGGGCTCCTGGCCTCAGCGCTCGTCAGGCGGCGGCGGCACCTCGACCCGCTCCTGGTCGTGCTGCACCTTGTCCCAGTCCGGCCGCTGCTCGTCGAGCCCGCGCTGCGACTTGAGCGAGAAGGCGATCGACGCCGTGAGCACGAGGGCGATCACCAGCAGCGAGAGCCACGTGGGGATGTGGTACCACTCGGCGATGATCATCTTCACGCCGACGAAGGCGAGGATGACCGCCAGCCCCTGCTGCAGGTAGGTGAACCGGGCGTGGGCGTCGGCGAGCAGGAAGTACAGCGCCCGCAGGCCGAGGATGGCGAAGGCGTTGGACGCGAACACGATGAACTGCTCGTGGCTGATCGCCAGCACGGCCGGGACGCTGTCGACGGCGAAGATCACGTCGGTGAACTCGACGAGGATGAGCACGGCGAACAACGGCGTGGCGAGCCACTTGCCGTTGATCCTGGTGAACATGTGCGGCCCGTCGAGCCGGTCGGTGCTCGGGATGACCCGGTTGACGACCTTCAGGAACCGGCTGTTCGCCGGGTCGACGTGCTGGTTGTCGGTGAACATCATCCGCCCCGCGGTGAACAGGAGGAACGCACCGAAGACGTACAGGATCCAGTCGAAGCGCTCGATCAGGGCGACGCCGGCGAAGATAAAGATCGCCCGCATCACCAGGGCGCCGAAGATGCCCCAGAAGAGCACACGGTGCTGGTACCGGGCCGGCACCTTGAAGTAGGACATCAGCAGCGCCCACACGAACACGTTGTCGACGCTGAGGCTCTTCTCGATGAGGTAGGCCGAGAAGTACTCGGTCGTGGCCTGGCCGCCGAACCACCACAGCACGACGAGCGAAAAGGCGACCCCGATCGAGATCCACACCGTCGACTCGATCGCCGCTTCCTTGGTGCTCACCTCGTGGGCCTCGCGGTGGAACACCAGCAGGTCGACGAGGAGCAGGGCGACGATCAACCCGAGCAGGACCAGCCACTGCCATGCGTGGACGTTCAGATCGACGAAGTTGCCGTCGCCGCTCTCCGCGGCGAACAGTGAGATCATCGGGAGTTCAGAGCTTCCTTATTTCGTGTCGCTGGTGCCGGCGCCGACGATCGCCTGCGCCGCGGCGAGCCGGGCGATGGGCACCCGGAACGGCGAGCAGCTGACGTAGTCGAGTCCGGCTCGATAGAAGAGGTCGATGCTCTCGGGGTCGCCGCCGTGCTCACCGCACACACCGAGCTTCAGGTCGGGCTTGGCCGCCCGCCCCCGCGCCGCCCCGATCTCGACGAGCTCGCCGACGCCGCTCTGGTCGATGGTCTCGAACGGGTTCCGCTTGAGCAGCCCCTGCTCCAGGTAGGCCGGCATCATCCGGCTCTCGACGTCGTCACGGCTGAATCCGAACGTCATCTGGGTCAGGTCGTTGGTCCCGAAGCTGAAGAAGTCCGACACCTCGGCGATCTCGTCGGCTCGCAGCGCGGCGCGCGGCGTCTCGATCATCGTGCCGATCGTGATCTTCGGCTTGCGCTTGAGCCCCTTCGTCGCCTCGGCGATCTCGTCCTCCACCCAGCCCCGCGCGAGCGCCAGCTCCTCCCGGGTGACGGTGAGCGGGATCATGATCTCGACGATCGGGTTCTTGCCCTTCTCCCGCAACCCCGCCGCGGCGGCGAGCAGCGCCCGCACCTGCATCCCGTAGAGACCCGGCTTGATCACGCCGAGGCGGACGCCCCGCGTGCCGAGCATCGGGTTGTGCTCCGACCAGCTCTGCCCCGCGGCGAGCAGCCGCTCCTCCTCGCCCGACAGACCCTCGGTGGCCTGCTTGATGCGCAGCTCCTCGACGGAGGGCAGGAACTCGTGCAGCGGCGGGTCGAGCAGGCGCACCGTCACCGGCAGGCCGTCCATCGCCTCGAGGATCTCGGTGAAGTCGTCCTGCTGGACCTTGCGCAATTCCTCCAGCGCCTCGGCCTCCTGCTCGGGCGTGGCGGCGAGGATCATCCGCCGCACGACCGGTAGGCGGTCCGGGGCGAGGAACATGTGCTCGGTGCGGCACAGTCCGATGCCCTCCGCGCCGAGGCCGCGAGCCACCGTGGCGTCCTCGCCGGTGTCGGCGTTGGCGCGCACTCCGAGCTTGCCCTTGCGCACCGTGTCGGCCCACTTGAGGATCGTGGTGAACTCGGCGGGCGGCTCGGCGGCGGCCAGCTCCATCGCCCCCAGCACCACCTCGCCGGTCGACCCGTCGATCGAGATGACGTCGCCCTCGGCGACGGTGGTGCCGCCGACGCTGAACTGCTTGCCGGAGATCTTGATCCCCTCGGCGCCGACCACCGCCGGCGTTCCCCACCCGCGGGCGACGACGGCGGCGTGGCTGACGAGGCCGCCGCGGGCGGTGAGGATCCCCTCGGAGACCATCATCCCGTGGACGTCCTCCGGGCTCGTCTCGTTGCGCACGAGGATCACCTTCTCGTCGCGCTCGGCGGCGGCCTCGGCGTCGTCGGCGGTGAAGTACACCTGCCCCACGGCCGCGCCGGGCGAGGCGGCGAGACCCTTGGTCAGCACCGTCCCGGAACCGGCGAACTGCGGGTGGAGGACCTGGTCGAGGTGATCGGCGGTGACGCGCGTGAGCGCCTCCTCGCGGCTGATCTTCCACTTCGCCGCGCCCTTGCCGGTGCCCTTGGTCATGTCGACGGCCATCTTCAGCGCCGCCGCGCCGGTGCGCTTGCCGACGCGGGTCTGCAGCATCCAGAGCTTGCCCTGCTCGATGGTGAACTCGGTGTCGCACATGTCGCGGTAGTGACGCTCGAGGCGGGCGAAGATCACGAGCAGCTCGTCGTGGATCGGGGGGAAGTGACGGCCGAGGGCGTCGAGGTCCTCGGTGTTGCGGATCCCGGCCACGACGTCCTCGCCCTGGGCGTTGATGAGGAAGTCGCCGTAGGCCCGGTTCTCGCCGGTGGCGGCGTTGCGGGTGAACCCGACGCCGGTGCCCGAGTTGTCGTCGCGGTTGCCGAACACCATCGCCTGAACGTTCACCGCGGTACCGAGGTCGTGGCTGATCCGCTCCCGGACCCGGTAGGCGATCGCCCGGGCGCCGTTCCAGCTCTGGAACACCGCCTCGATGGCGCCGCGCAGCTGGGCCATCGGGTCCTGCGGGAACGGCTTGCCGGTCTTGTCCTTCACGACGGACTTGTACAGCTCGCAGAGCTCCTGCAGAGCGCCGGCGGAGAGATCGGCGTCGTTGCTCACGCCGGCCTTGGCCTTGGCCGCCTCGAGCGGGTGCTCGAAGGCCGCGCCGTCGATGTCGAGGACGATCCGGCCGTACATCGAGATGAACCGTCGGTAGGAGTCGAAGGCGAAGCGGTCGTCGGTGCCCTCGGCGAGCCCCTTCACGCTGCGGTCGTTGAGCCCGAGGTTCAAGACGGTGTCCATCATCCCGGGCATCGAGAACTTGGCGCCCGAGCGCACGCTGACCAGCAGCGGATCGGCCGGGTCGCCGAGTCGCCGCCCCATCTTGCGCTCGAGGCGGGTGACGTGCTTGGCGATCTCGTCGTCGAGTCCGTCGGGCCATCCGCCCTCGAGATACGCCCGGCAGGCGTCGGTGGAGATGGTGAACCCGGCCGGCACGGGCAGGCCGAGCACGCTCGTCATCTCGGCGAGGTTGGCGCCCTTGCCGCCGAGCAGATCCTTCATCTCCATCGGCGGGCGGCGATGCTTGTGATCGAAGGCGAAGACGTACGGCACGAGGGTCGAGTCTACGGGAAGGGTGTGGCGCCCCGCCGAGGGCCTACGGGGTCGGTGGTCCCGTACGATCAGCGGCACATGCCGCCGCCGGAACGCCAGACGCTGAGCCTGTTCGGCTTCCCGCTCCACGTGCGGCCGGGGTTCCTGCTCTTCGTCGTCCTCATCATCTTCCTCAACGGCGACGAGTTCGGCGTGTGGCTGGCCGCGGCGCTGGCCGGCTTCACGCTGCTCCACGAGCTCGGCCACGCCGTCGCCGCCCGTCGAGCCGGGGCCGAGGCCCAGGTGTCGCTCGACTTCATGGCCGGCTACACCTCCTACACCGCCCCGCACCGGCTCTCCCAGGGCACGCAGGCGGTGATCGCACTGGCCGGGCCGATCACCCACATCGCCGCCGGCCTGATCGTGCTCGCCCTGATGGGCGCCAACCCGCTCGACGAGGCGAGCTGGCAGCAGTCGGCGGCGAGGCAGGCCGTCTGGTGGGCGGGACCGGCGATCGGGCTGTTCAACCTGCTACCCGTGCTGCCGCTCGACGGCGGAAACGTCGTGACCAGCCTGCTCGAGCGGGTCGCGCCGGGCGGGGCCAGGCGGTTCATGGTCTACGCCAGCGTCGCGCTCACCGTCGCCGCCGCCGTCTGGTTCGTCGTCGCCGAGCGACGGACGTTCACCGTGTTCCTCGCCTTCCTGCTCCTGATGCAGCTGCAGATGGTGTTCGACGACCGCGCCAAGACCGCCGTCTCGCCGTTCGACCGGGCCCTCGCCGCGTTGCGAGCAGGCGACACCGACCGGGCCACCCGAATCCTCGTCAACGGGCTGCGCCGGCCGGGCTCGACGCGCGCGGTGCCCCGGACGCTCGACGACGACGGCGTCCGCCGGCTGCTCGACCTCGTCCCCCGGCCGCTGCCCTTCGGTGACCCGTTCAACGAGTACGTGCTCACCAACCTCCTCGTCCGCTCTCGCCGGTTCGACGAGGCGGCCCGGTACGGCGCCGAGTGTTACGAACGCGAGCCGCGCCCCCTCCTCGCCGCCACCGTTGCCCGGGCGGCGGGCGCCCTCGGTGACGACGACACCGCGGCCGCATGGCTGCGGGCCGCCGCCGAGTCCGGGACGTCGTCCGACGGGCTGGCGAGCGTGATCGACCAGGCCCCCGAACTGGCCCGGGCCCGCCAGCGCCCCGACGTGATGGCGTTGCGCCGGTCGCTCGACGCCGCCCGCCCCTGAGATCTGGGCGCAGTCCTTTTCACCGGCCGATCTGGGCGCCGTTCTTCTCAACCGTCGCCAACAACTGCGCCCAGATCGACGCCCCGCTTGACGAAGCCGAGGGCGCGGGTGCCCGCCACGCTGGTCAGCACGCCGACCTCCTGGCCGTCGTCGAGCACCGGGTCGCCGGGTTTGGATCCCTCGGCGACCGTCAGCACCCGCAGCCGACGCGGTGCGTCGGCGCCCCGCGAGTCCATCCGCTCGACCAGCTCCTGGCCCGGGTAGCAGCCCTTTTTGAAGTCGACGGCGACGGGCACGACTCCGGTCTCGGCCGGGATCTGCTGTCCCGGCACGATCTCGACACCCATCGCCGGCCACCCGGCTTCGATCCTCGCCGCCTCGAGGTCGTCCACCGAGCCGGCAGCCACATCGGAGGGTGGCTGGGGATCCGGCCCGAGCAGGTCGTAGTCGCGGCCCCACCAGCCGGCGACCGCCCCCTCGGGGACCGCGCTGCCGCCGCTGCCCCGGACGGCGAGGCATCGCCACGCCAGTGGCTCGACGTCGACCTTGACGCGGATCTTGAACCGGTTGATCCGAGCGGCCAGTTCGTCACCGAACCCGGCGTCGGTGTCGAGGACGAACACGTCGTCCTCGGTCCGCCACAGCCGGGCCAGCACGTCGACCTTTCCGTTGGGCTGGAGCAGGAGCGTCCAGCGGCTCTCCCCCACCGCCACCGGCCGCAGCTCCTGCGACACCTGCCCCTGGAGGTAGTCCAGGGCGTCCGGGCCGGCGACCCGAAGGACGTCCCGTGGCGTCTCGACCCAGAACGGCGATTGTGTCATCACTCCAGTCTGGCGCCACGTGACACACTCGGCGCAGTGGCCGAGCTAGACGATCTTGCCCGGCGCGCCGTCGACGTCGCGCTCCGCTTCGCCCGCCGGGCCGGCCGGCTGGCCGTCGTCACGGCCCTGTTCATCGCCTTCGTCGGGCTGATGACCTACGCGATCGGCCGGGCGGCCCTGGACGGGGGTGCCGACTCCGCCTGGACCATCATCGGCGCCGTCCTCGTCATCGTCGCCGTCGGTGCACCGCTGCTGGCCTGGTGGCGGCTGGCCACGGTGCGCCGCTACGCCGGCGAACTGGCCGACGACGTCCGCCGCCTCATCGCCGGTGACGCCGAGGCCAAACGGATCGTCATCGACACCGTCGAGGCCGGCGAGCCGTCATCGCTTCCCCCGCCCGGGACGGCGCAGACGCGGATGCTCGTCACCTCCCAGTCGTTCAGCCGGCTCCGGACGGTCTCGATCAGCACCGGTGACCTGCGCCGGCTGCCGGGCGCCGTGACCGCGGTGACGTCCTTCCCCGGCCTGCTCGCCCTCGGCCTGCTGCTGAGCCTCGTGCTCTCCGTCCTGGGCTTCGTGTTCCTGCTCGTCTGGATCTTCTGACCGCCGCCGGCGGGCGCGATCTGGGCGCGATTCTTCGCGACACCTGAGAACGACTGCACCCAGATTGGCCCGTGAGAACGATCGCGCCCAGATTCCGGGGGCGCGGGCTACGCGACGGTGCCGGCGGCGCGGCGGGCGGCTGTCATCCGCCGGGCGGCCGGGACGGCAGCGAGGAGCGCGGCTGCCTTGTTGCGGCACTCGAGGTCCTCGTCGTCGGGGTCGGAGTCGGCGACGATCCCGGCGCCGGCCTGCAGGCTGGCGCCGCCCGGCCCGACGAACATCGTCCGGATCGCGATCGCCGTGTCGAGGTTGCCGCTCCAGTCGAGGTACCCGACGACGCCGGCGTACGGACCCCGCTTCACCGGCTCGAGGTCGTCGATGATCTCCATCGCCCGCACCTTCGGCGCCCCGCTGACCGTGCCGGCGGGCAGCGTCGCCCGGAGCACGTCGATCGGACCGAGCCCGTCGACCAGGTCGCCGGAGACCTGCGAGGTCAGGTGCATCACGTGGCTGTAGCGCTCGAGCGTCATCAGCTCGTCGACGTGGACGGTGCCGAAGCGGGCGACCCGGCCGACGTCGTTGCGGGCGAGGTCGACGAGCATCACGTGCTCGGCCCGCTCCTTGGGGTGCTCGCTCAGCTCGGCCGCCATCCGCCGGTCGTGCTCGTCGGTGCGGCCCCGCCGGCGGGTCCCGGCGATCGGACGGGAGATGACCTTGCCGTCGAGCAGCTTCACCATCGGCTCCGGCGACGAGCCGACGATCGTCAGCTCCGAGTGGCGCACGAAGTACATGTACGGGCTCGGGTTGATCTGCCGCAGCACCCGGTAGACGTCGAACGGATCGGCGTCGAGCTGGAGGTCGTAGCGCTGGGCCAGCACGACCTGGAAGATGTCGCCGGCGACGATGTGGTCCTTGGCCACGGCCACCGCCGACTGATACAGCCCGTCCGGCATCGAGCTCTTCGTGTCCGGGAGCACGTCTTCGGCCGACGGCGGTTCGACGGGCACGTACGGGAGCGGGCGGGCGAGGTTGGCGACCCCGCGCTCGATGCTCGCCACCGCGGCGTCGTAGGCGTCGTCGAGGGCGGCGCCGGCCACGTCGAGCACCGGCACGCTCTCGATCATCGTCACGCGCTGGCGCCAGTGGTCGAAAGCGGCCAGCGAGCCGATCATGCTCATCACCGCGTCGGGGAAGTGCCGGTCGTCCTCGGGGACGGCGGGGAGCCGCTCGACCTCGCGCACGACGTCGTAGCCGAGGTACCCCATGAGGCCGCCGTGGAGCGGCGGGAGGTCCGGGATCACCGGCGCCCGGTACGCGTGAAGGAGGGCTTCGAGGGCGGCGAGCATCCCCCGATCCGTGGGCACGGCGACCGGGAGCGGCCCGTCGACCGTCACCACGCCGTCCCGGAGCACGAGCGTCGCCACCGGATCGCGACCGACGAAGGAGAAGCGGCTCCAGCGCTCGCCGTGCTCCACCGACTCGAGGAGGAAACCGGGCCGCTCGCCGACGAGCTTGGCGTAGGCGGCGACCGGCGTCTCCAGGTCGCCGAGCACTTCGGCCCACACGGGCACCACCGTGTGGCCGGCGGCGAGCGAGCGGAACTCGTCCCTACTCGGGCGGAGCTGCATCGGGGTCTCCGAAGCGACGGAAGAAGCACGAGTACGCACCGGTGTGGCAGGCCCCGTTGCCCCGCTGGTCCACACGGAACAGCAGCACGTCGCCGTCGCAGTCGTAGAACGCCTCGCGCACGAGCTGGACGTCCCCGCTCGTGTCGCCCTTGCGCCACACCTCTTGGCGGCTGCGGCTCCAGTACACCATCCGGCCCTGCTCGAACGTGGCCCGCAGCGTCTCGGCGTTCATCCACGCCATCATCAGGACCGTCCCGTCGAGATCCTGCACGATCGCCGGCACGAGCCCCCGCTCGTCGAACGTGATCGCGGCGAGGTCCGCGACCGTCGGCGAGATGCGGACCCCGGAGCTCACAGGTACAGGCCGGTGGACGCCTCGATGCGCTCGGCAGCGACGGCGTGCAGGTCGCGCTCGCGCAGCATGATGTAGTCGCAGCCCTGGACCTCGACCTCGTAGCGGTCCTCGGGGCTGAACAGGACCAGGTCGCCCACCTCGGCCGCCCGCACGTTGCCGCCGAGGGCGACGACCTCGGCCCACACCAGCCGCTTGGCGATCTGCGCCGTGGCCGGGATCAGGATGCCGCCCTGGCTGCGCCGCTCGCTGTCCTTGTCGGGGATGCGCACGAGCAGCCGGTCGTTGAGCATCTTGATCGGCAGCTTCTCGAGCCGTTCGGCGGTGCCGGACACGACCACGAGGGTACCGCCCGGCGCGCCACCAGCGAACGGTTCTTGCAGCTAGATCGGTCGCCAGGGCGACCGATCTAGCTGCAGAAATCCGAGGTGACCGATCAGTGGAAGGCGCTCTGGCGCACCTTCACGACCTGCCCGGCGTCAGGGATCCCGAGGAACAACCCGGCGACACTCCACGCCGTCGAGTACAGGTGGCCCTGGTGCCAGGTGAGCCCGACCGGCATCGTGACCGCGGCGTAGGTGCGGGTGCCGTTGGGCGCGACCCGGACGATGCGGCCGACAGTCGACGGATCGAAGCCAGGCGGCGGCTCACCCGGAGGCGCGTTGTGCAGCAGCTCGGACACGTACACCGTGCCATCCCGCGAGACGGCAACGCCGGTCGGGGCGGTGAAGCCCTTGATGACGTCGAGCACCTTCCCGGTCCGTCCGTTGAGCACGTACACCCGGCCCTGACCCTCGACCTCGGCCGAGAGCGTGCTGACGTACAGCCGGTTGCCCGGACCGTAGGCGAGGCCGGTCGGCACCGGGTCACAACCCTTGGGGTCGTCCGGGTGATTGTTGGGCGCGTCCTTGCACGCGCCGGTCGTCACGAGCGGCGGGACGAAGAACGTGCTCACCTTGCCGGACCTCGTCACCGACAGCACGGCGTTGGCGCCGGCGTCGGCAACGAACACGAAGCCGGGCCCCCGCCGCCCGAGCACGGCGAAGGGGTTCGACAGCGCGTCGAGCGGCTCGCCGGACTCGGGGTCGAACTGGGTCTGGCCGTCAGGGTTGTGCCGCAGCTCGTACCTCTCGAGGTTGGCGAGCTTCTGGCGCCGACCGTTGCGGCCCTTGACGAACAGCGTGGCGTCACCCTTGGTGGTCGGGTCCTCCGCGCCGCCGGTCACGATGGCGAGCGCACCGCCGACCTTGTCCACCCCGGCGGGACTCGGCAGCCCGCGCGCGACGACCGTCTTCCGGCCGGTGACCGGGTTGATCTTGGTGATCTGGCCGTCACCGCTCTCGGCGACGTACAGCCGGCTCGAGCCGGCGCCCAACCCGAACGGCCCCTCGAGGCCGGACGCGACCACCTTCACCGGTGGTGCCGCCTGACCGCCACCCTCGGCGCTGGCGACGGGTGCACCCACCCCTACCAGCGCCGCAGCCGACACAAGGCCGAGCGCGACCGACTTGGTCTTACGTTTCATGATTCTCCCTTTCCGCCGTTTCCGTCCGCGAAGCGGCGCACGATAACGACGATCCACCCACGCGCGCCAATCGCGAGGCTCCCTGCCACACTCGCGGCATGGCGATGGAGTCCTTGCGCCCCCGGTTCCCTGGCGTCCGTGACGGCTGGGCCCGCTTCGACGGCCCGGCCGGAACCCAGATGGTCGACACGGCGATCGCAGCGATGGCCGACTGGGCAGCGAGCGGCCACAACGCCAACAGCGGCGGGGCCTTCGCCGCCGCGGCGGAGTCCGACGCCCTCCTCGAGCGCACCCGCGCGACGGTCGCGACCCTCCTCGGAACGACGCCGGACACGGTGTGCTTCGGCGCCAACATGACGACCCTCACGCTGGCGTTCACACGGGCCGTGGCGCAGACGCTCCGCCCCGGCGATCGTGTCGTCGGGACCCGCCTCGATCACGACGCCAACGTGACGCCGTGGCGGCTGGCGTGCGAGTCGAGCGGCGCCGAACACGTCCTCGCTCCCTTCGACCCCGGTACCGGTGTGCTCGACCCGTCGGCCGTCACCGGTCTGATCGACGAGCGCACGCGCTGGGTCGCCGTCACCGGCGCGTCGAACCTCCTCGGCACGATCCCCGACCTGGCGCCGATCATCAGCGCCGCCCACGCCGCCGGCGCCCGCGTGTTCGTCGACGCCGTGCACCTCGCCCCCCACCGGCGCATCGACGTCGCCGACCTCGGGTGCGACGTGCTCGTCACCAGCCCGTACAAGTGGTACGGCCCTCACGCCGGCGTGCTCGTCATCGATCCGGGGCTCGTCGACGAACTGCCGGTCGCCAAGGTCCGGCCGGCGCCGGACCACGGTCCCCGCCGGTGGGAGACCGGCACGCCGAGCTTCGAGGCGATCGCCGCGATCGAGGCGGCCGCCCAGTTCCTCCTCGACGAAGGGATGGACCGCATCGCCGCCTCCGAGGCGGCCGTGTTCTCACCCCTGCTCGACGGGCTCGCCGCGCTCCACGGCGTCCACGTGTGGGGTCCGTCCACCCGCGAGGGGCGCACACCGACCGTCGCCTTCACCGTGGCCGGCAAGCATTCCGACGACGTCGCCGCCGCCCTGGCCGCCGACGGCATCGCGACCTGGGCGGGGCACAGCTACGCCCTCGAGGCCGTCGGCCAGCTCGGGCTGGCCGACAAGGGTGGGGTGGTGCGGGCCGGCGTCGTCGCTTACATCGAGCCAGCCGAGGTCAACCGGCTCCTCGACGCCGTGGAGAAGCTCGCCGCTACGCGCTGACGGCGGCGTCCATCCGGCCCAGCACGTCGGCGTCGAGCCGCGGGATCACTTCCAGGGCGGCGAAGTTCTCGACCACCTGGCTCGCCCGGCTCGCACCGGTGATGACGGTCGTGACGTTGGGGTTCGTCGTGCACCACGCCAGGGCGAGCTGGGCGAGGGAGCACCCGAGCTCGTCGGCGATCGGGCGCAGCCGCTCGACCTTGGCGAGCGCCCGCTCGTTGCGGAGCTCCTCGGCGAGCCAGTCGTAGCCCTCCAACGCCCCCCGCGAGTCGGACGGAATCCCGTCGCGGTACTTGCCCGTCAGCATCCCTGACGCCAGCGGGCTCCACGTCGTCTCGCCGTAGCCGGTCTCGGCGAACAACCGGGCGTACTCGTACTCGACCCGCTCCCGCTCCAGCAGGTTGTACTGCGACTGCTCGGTGACCGGCTTGTGCAGGTGATGGCGCTCGGCGATCTCGATCGCGCCCCGGATCTCGTCGGCGGCCCACTCGCTCGTGCCCCAGTACAGCGCCTTGCCCGCCGACACGATGTCGCTCATCGCCCACACCGTCTCCTCCAGCGTCGTGCGCGGGTCGGAGCGATGGCAGTAGAGGATGTCGACGAAATCCTGCTGCAACCGCTCGAGCGAGGCGTCGATCGCCTGCATCAGGTACTTCCGGTTGAGGGTGTTCTTCATGTTCGGGGCGTTGTGGATGCCCCAATAGAGCTTGGTCGTGAGCACGTACGACCACCGCGGCCAGCCCAGCTCGGTGATGACGCGGCCCATGATCGCCTCGCTCTCACCGCCGGCGTAGGACTCGGCGTTGTCGAAGAAGTTGCAGCCGGCGTCGTGGGCCGCCTGCATGCACTCCATCGCCAAGTCGTCCTTCATCTGGTTGTCGAACGTGACCCACGACCCGAACGACAGCACGGAGAGTTGGAGGCCGGTCCGGCCGAGCCGGCGATATGTCATCTCTGCGGTCATGGCGACGACCCTAGGTGCCGACAGGGCGGACGGTGATGCCGCGCTCGGCCATGAGCTCCTTGGCCTCGGCGATCGAGTGCTCCCCGAAGTGGAAGATCGAGGCCGCCAGCACGGCGTCGGCGCCACCCTCGGTGATGCCCTCGACGAGATGCTCGAGCGAGCCGACCCCGCCGCTGGCGATCACCGGTACGCCGACCGCGTCGACGACGGCCCTCGTCAGCTCGAGGTCGAAGCCGAGCCGGGTGCCGTCCCGGTCCATCGAGGTCAACAGGATCTCCCCGGCACCGAGCGCGGCCGCGTCGGCGGCCCACTCGACGGCGTCGATACCCGTCGGCGTGCGCCCGCCGTGCAGGTGGACCTCGAACCCGCCGGGCCTGCGCTTGGCGTCGACGGCGCAGACGACGCACTGGGTGCCGAACTCGTCGGCGATCTCGGTCACCAGCTCCCGTCGCTCGACCGCGGCCGTGTTCACGCTGACCTTGTCCGCGCCGGCGCGCAGCAGTCGCCGGGCATCCTCGGGCGTGCGCACGCCGCCGCCGACGGTCAGCGGGATGAACACCTCCTCGGCGGTCCGGTACACGACGTCGACCATCGTGTCGCGCCCGTCGCTGGACGCGGTGATGTCGAGGAACACCAGCTCGTCGGCGCCCTCGGCGTCGTACCGGGCGGCCAGCTCGACCGGGTCGCCGGCGTCGCGCAACCCGACGAAGTTGGTGCCCTTGACCACCCGGCCGGCGGTGACGTCGAGGCACGGGATCACCCGGGCGACGATCACGGGGCCGCCGCCAGGGCCGTCAGCGCCTCCGTCACCGTGAACCGCCCCTCGTACAGGGCGCGCCCGACGATGATGCCGTGCAGGCCGTCGATTGCGGCGAGGGCGCGGACGTCGTCGAGTGTCCCGACGCCGCCGCTGGCGATCACGGGTGTACTCGTGGCGGCCACGGCGGCGGCCAGCCCGGCCACGTCGGGACCGGCGAGGGTCCCGTCGCGTTCGATGTTGGTGATCACGAAGGCCGACGCGGCAGGGAAACCGGCGAGCGCATCGGTCAGCGTGACGCCACTCGCCGCGGTCCAGCCGTCCACGGCGAGCACGCCGTGCCGGTGGTCGATGCCGATGGCGACCGGCACGATCGCGGCCACCTCGTCGACGAGGCTGGGGGTGCTGACCGCCGCCGACCCCATCACGACCCGGGCGACGCCGGCGCCGGCGAGCGACCGCGCCGCCTCGACGGTACGCACGCCGCCGCCGGTCTGCACCTCGGCCCGCCCGGCCACGGCGGTGGCGATCGCCTCGACGGCCGCCCGGTTGACCCGCTCACCGGTGAGGGCGGCGTCGAGGTCGACGACGTGGATCCACCGCGCCCCCTGCTCGCAGAATCCGGTCGCGACGGCGACGGGGTCGTCGCCGTACACCGTTTCCAGCGCGTAGTCGCCGCGACGGAGCCGGACGACCCGGCCGTCACGCAGATCGATCGACGGATACAGCGTGGTCATGCGAGGACGCGGCGCGAACCGCCCCGACGAAGTTAGCGAACAGTCGCTTCCCCGCGGCGGCCGACTTCTCCGGATGGAACTGGGTGGCGAACACGTTGTCGGCGCGGAAGGCGACGTTGACCGGCCCGCCGTAGTCGCACGTGGCGACGACGACCGACGGGTCGACCGGCACGCCGTGCAGCGAGTGGACGAAGTAGAACCACGGTCGCTCGCCCAGCCCGGCGAACATCGGCTCGTCCGGATCGATCACGTCGAGCTGGTTCCACTGCATCTGCGGATGCTTGACGCCAGAGGCCAGCCGCCGCACCGTCCCCGGGATCACGCCGAGACCCCGCGCCCGACGATCCTCCTCGCTGTCGTCGAACAGCATCTGCGTCCCGATGCAGATGGCGAGGAACGGCCGGCCCGACGCAATCGCCTCGCGGACCGGGTCCTCCAGTCCGCTCGACCGCAACGCCGCCATGCAGGCCCCGAACGCGCCGACCCCGGGCAGGACGACGGCGGCAGCGTCGGCGAGCAGACCGCAGTCGGCCGTGAGGCGGGCGTCGGCGCCGTGGGCGGCGAGCGCCTTCTGCGCCGAGTGGAGGTTGCCGATCCCGTAGTCGCACACCGCGATCAGCGGAGAGGTCACAGGAGCACCCTCTGAAGATGCGAGTGAGCGAGCGCCAGCGAGCGAACGGCCAGCAACTCGCGGGCAGTATGCGGTGTGGCCGGGGAACGCAATGAGCGTTCACAGGACGCCCTTCGTCGACGGCACGCCGCCCGAACCGTCCACGCGCACCGCGTCGCGCAGGCAGCGGGCGAGGCCCTTGAACGTGGCCTCGATGATGTGGTGGGCGTTGCGCCCCGACCGCGAACGCACGTGGAGAGTGAGCCCGGCGTTGGTGGCGAACGAGGAGACAGCGTGTTCGGCGAGCTGGGGATCGAACGGCGGCGACCCCAGCGGCAGTGACTCGGGGATCTCGACGTCCCACACCACGAACGGGCGCCCCGAGATGTCGAGGGCGACCTCGACGAGCGCCTCGTCGAGCGGGTACAGACCGCTGGCGAACCGGCGGATGCCCGCCTTGTCGCCGACCGCCTCGCGGAACGCCTCCCCGAGCGTGATCGCCACGTCCTCCACAGTGTGGTGGGTGTCGATGTGGAGGTCCCCGGTGGCCCGCACGGTGAGATCGAACCCTCCGTGCCGGCCGAGCTGGTCAAGCATGTGGTCGTAGAACGGGATGCCCGTCGTGCAGTCCGTCGTGCCCGAGCCGTCGAGGTCCAGCTCGACCTCGACCGACGTCTCCTTGGTGGCCCGCTTGCGGATCGAGGCTCGGCTCACTGGTACACCCCCGGAGCAATGCGAGCGAGCGAGCGCCAGCGAGCGAGCGGCCAGCGAACTGCGCGGGCAGTATGCGGTGTGGCCGGGGAACGCAATGACGGTCACGACAGCGCCTCCCCCAACGCGTCGAGGAAGCGGTCGTTCTCCTCCGGCGTCCCGACGGTCACGCGCAGGCAGTTCGTCAGGCGCGGCCAGCTCGAGCAGTCGCGCACGAGCACTCCCCGATCGACCAGCGCCTGCCACACCGCCGGCCCGTCGGCCGGGCGGAAGAGGAGGAAGTTGGCTCCGCTCGGGAACGACTCGACCGGCAGCCGCTGCAGCGCCTCGGCGAGCCGCTCCCGCTCGGCCACGATCTGTTTGACGCGCGCGTCCATCTCGTCGACGTGACCGAGCGCCAGCCGGCCGGCCAGCTGCTTGGCCGCGTCGAGGTGGTACGGCAGCACGACCTGCTCGAGGGCGGCGACGACCCATGCCGGGCCGACGAGGTAGCCGAGCCGGGCCGCGGCCATGCTCCAGGTCTTGGAGAACGTGCGCACGACGACCAGCGGCACGGCGTCGTCGACGAGTTCGAGCGCGGTCCAGTCGGAGAACTGGGCGTAGGCCTCGTCGACCACGACCAGCCCCGGCGCGGCGTCGAGCACGGCCCGCACCGTCGACGGGGGCTCCACCAGTCCGGTCGGGTTGTTCGGCGAGCACAGGAACGTCATCGTTGGCCGGGCGGATGCGATCACGTCCAGGGCGACCGCCGGGTCGAGCGAGAAGTCCGCCTCGCGCTCCCCCTCGACGACCGTGGTGCCGGTGAGCCGGGCGATGTGGGCGTGTAGCTGGTACGTCGGCTCGAACGTGACCACGGCGCGATCCCTGCCCCCGTAGGCCAGCAGCAACGTCTGCAGCACCTCGTTCGATCCGTTGGCAGCGAAGACCTGGTCGGCGCGGACGCCGTGCCAGTCGGCGATCGCCTCGCGCAGGTCGTGGGCGGCGCGATCCGGGTAGCGGTTCCACTCGAGATCGGTCAGCGCGGCGGCGAGCTCGTCACGCCACCCGTCGGGCGGCGGGAACGGCGACTCGTTGACGTTGAGCCGCACGGCGACGTCGACGCGTGGTGAGTGGTAGCGCTCGAGCGCCCGCAGGTCGTCGCGGACCGGCACCGGGTCGCTGCGCTCGCCCATACGTTTGGCGACGTTACCGGTGACACGCGATCGTTGAATGAATGAACGTCATTGCGTTCCCCGGCCACACCGCATACTGCCCGCGCAGTTCCTGGCCGCTCGCTCGCTGGCGGTCGCTCGCTCGCATCGTCGAGACAATGCGCCAATGACCGCAAGCAGCGCGACCGCAGCCGAGCTGAGCGCCGCCGCCGAGGCGATCGGTGGCTACCGCCGCCGGGTCAGCGAGCTCGCCCGTCCCTACGTCGGAACCGAACGTGACGATCTCGTGTCGGCGATCTACGAAGCCGAGCGCTCGCTCCAGGCGGCGGAGCGAACGATCCAACGGGCGCTCAAGCTCGCCTCGTCGTGAGGTCGGCCGGACGAGGGTGACGGAAAAGCGGCGACGGCCCCTGGTGGGAGGGGCCGTCGCTCCGGCGACGCCAGGCGGCGGATCCCGGCTGTCGCAGCAAACCAGGTGGCGGGAACCTGGTTAGTCTGCTCATCATACGGCCCACTGAATTGGGTATCAAGTTAGGGATTCACGTCCCTCGGACGTGAGCGTGCACGACCCCGTCTGTGGGGCAGCCGGCTCGAGGGGCAGATGTCCTCGAGGACACACGAGGCGCAGTCCGGCGTGCGGGCGAAGCAGACCTGGCGGCCGTGGAGGATCATCCGCAGACTGAACCGTCCCCGCTCCTTCGCCGGGAGGTAGCCGTTCAGTTCGAGCTCGATCTTCACCGGATCGTCATAAGTGGTCAGGCCGAGGCGCTTCGAGAGGCGCGTCACGTGGGTGTCGACGGGGAGCCCGGGGAGGTCGAACCAGACGCTGCGGACGACATTGCCCGTCTTGCGCCCGACCCCCGGGATCGTCACCAGGTCCTCGAGCGCGGACGGGACCTCGCCGCCGAAGCGGTCGACGAGTGCGGTCGCCATCCCGATGATGCTCTTCGTCTTGTTCTGGTAGAACCCGGTCGAGCGGATCATGTCCTCGACCGCGGACGGGTCGGCGTGAGCGAGGTCCGCCGGCGTCGGGTACTTGGCGAAGAGCGTGGGCGTCACCATGTTGACCCGGACGTCGGTCGTCTGCGCCGACAGGATCGTCGCCGTGAGCAGCTCGTATGCGCTGGTGTGGTCGAGCTCGCACACCGCGTCGGGATACGCCTCGGCCAGCCGGCGGGCGACTTCGCGCGCCCGACCCTTCGGTGTGCGCGGGCGGACCCTCCGGGACAGCGTCATGACCGCGCCGAGCCTACGGACGCTCGACGGCGTCAGGGTGTGGTAACAGTGCGGGCGAGGATCCCGAGGGTCGCCCGCAGCGCCAGCTCGCCGACGATCGGGAACACGGGCTTCCAGTCCGGCTCCACCTGTGACCAGTCGTAGTACGACGTCACGAGCGTGCCGTCGTCGGCGGGCTCCAGCCGGTACCCGTAGATGTGGCCGAGGTTCCAGCGCCCTTGGATCGTCCAGGCGATCTCGCGGTCCTGTTCGTAGGTGGTGATCGTGACCGTGACGTCGTACTTGCCGAGCGGGAAGTCGTTGAGCGACTCACGGTCCATGTGGATCACGAACGAGTCGCCCACCTCGTCCGCCGGCTCGCCGGACGAGGACTGCAACATCCCGGTGCTGTCAATGGCGACGTGACCCTTGGGGTCGCGCAGCACGGCGAACACCGTGGCCGGATCGGCCGGGATCGTCCGCTCGACCTCGAATCGCTCCGCAGTCATCGACGTATCGTGCCACCGCCGATACGTTCGGGACGGTGTCGAGCCTGGACGTCCTGCACCACCCGGGCCCCGGCGAGATCGAGGCGATCGACCGCCTGCTCGCGGCGGCCGAGCGCGCCGACGGGCGATCGCCGCTCTCCGATCAGCTCCGCCTCGATCTCCGGGCCGGCGGCGGGGACGGGTTCGCCGCCGTCACCGCACGCGACGACGACGAGACCATCGGGCTGGCCGTCGTGTCGGCGGGCAACCACTCCTCCACCGTGGAGCTCGTCGTCGACCCCAGTCGCCCGGACGCACGGCTGACGATCGGCACCGGCCTGCTCGCCGCCGCCCTCGACGTCGTCCGCTCGGCCGGTGGCGGGCCGGTCCACTGGTGGACGTTCGAGCCGACCGACGACGACGCCGAGTTGGCCGACCGGCTCGGGTTCACGATCGGGCGCGAGCTCCACCAGATGCGCCGTCCGCTCCCGACCGGCATCGACGCCGACCTCACGACGCGGCCGTTCGTTCCGGGGGCCGACGAGGCGGCGTGGGTCGACGTCAACAACCGGGCGTTCGCCGACCACCCCGAGCAGGGCGGGTGGACGGTCGAAACCCTGCGGCTCCGCGAAGCCGAGCCGTGGTTCGACCCGGCGGGGTTCCTACTCCACGAGCGCGACGGCCGCCTCGCCGGGTTCTGCTGGACCAAGCTGCACCCCGACGAAGACCCGCCACTTGGGGAGATCTACGTCATCGGGGTCGATCCCGACTTCCAGGGGCTCGGGCTCGGGCCTGCGCTCACCCTCGCCGGGCTCGACTCCATCGCCCGCCGGGGGGTCGGTGTCGGGATGCTCTACGTCGACGCCGCCAACACCGCCGCCGTCACGATGTACGAACGGCTCGGCTTCACCACGTTCCGCACCGATCGGGCCTACACGGTGACCGTATGACCGCGTTCCCCGGCCACGCAGGCCGTTGCCGGCCGCTCGCTCGCTGGCGCTCACTCGCTCGCATGGTCGCGCTGGTGTACCAGTGACGTCCGTCGGGCGCTACGACGCCACCAAGGAGGACATCGCCACTGTTCTCGCCGGCGAGCCCAGTTACCGCGTCGATCAGGTGTGGCACGGCCTGTACACCCGGCTCGCGGGTCCGGACGAGATGACCGACCTCCCGGGCCGGCTCCGTGGTCCTCTCGCCGCCGGCCTCCCGGTCGCCCTCCGCCCCGTCGCCGAGTCGGTCAGCGACCGAGGGGACACGATCAAGTTCCTCTGGGAGCTGACTGGCGGCGCCCTGATCGAGACGGTCCTGATGCTGTACCCCGATCGGGCGACCGTGTGCGTCTCGAGCCAGGCCGGCTGCGCCATGGGCTGTGGGTTCTGCGCGACCGGTCAAGGCGGGTTCACCCGCCACCTGACGGCCGGGGAGATCATCGAGCAGGTCGTCCGTTCGTCCCGCCGGGCCCGCGACGGCGGCCGCCGGCTGAGCAACGTCGTGTTCATGGGCATGGGTGAGCCCCTGGCCAACGAGGCCGCGGTGGGGACGGCGGTGGAGCGGCTGCACGCGGCGTTGGGACTGTCAGCCCGGCACGTGACGGTCTCGACGATCGGCATCGTTCCGGGGATCAAGCGGCTCGCCGCCCGCCGCGTCCCGGTGACGCTCGCCGTGAGTCTCCACGCCGCCAACGACCGGCTGCGCGACGAGTTGATCCCGATCAACCGGCGCTACCCCATCGATGCGCTGCTCGCCGCCTGCGCCGAGTTCCTCGACGCCACCCGCCGGCGGATCAGCTTCGAGTGGGCGCTCATCGACGGCGTCAACGACCGGGATTCGGACGCCGCCGAGCTGGCGGCCGTGAGCCGCCGGCTCCGCCCCAGTGCCCACGTGAACCTGATCCCGCTCAACCCGACGCCGGGGTGGCCGACGAAGGGCTCCTCGCCGCGGCGCGTCACCGAGTTCCGCGATCTGCTCCTCGCCCTCGGCGTCAACGCCACCGTGCGCCGCAACCGCGGCACCGACATCGACGCCGCGTGCGGCCAGCTGGCCGCCGCCGCGCCCGTCCGCGTCGTCGTGCCTCAGCAGCCGGCGTTGACGACGTAGGGGTACGGGTTCACCGCGGCGCCGCCACCGGGGTGCACCTCGAAGTGGAGGTGGTTGGTGCCGTTGGCGTTGCCGGTCGCCCCGACGTAGCCGATCACCTCGCCCTGGGAGACGTTGCGTGACGAGCCCTCGTAGCCGCTCAGGTGGGCGTAGAAGTAGTAGTTGCCGTCATCGCCGTGGAGCCCGACCGAGTTGCCGCCGAGACTCGTCGAGCGGAAGTCGGCGCTGCCGGACACGACGGCCACGATCGTCGTGCCGGAGGGGGCGATCATGTCGACGCCTTCGTGGCTGCGCCCACCTGAGCGCGACGCACCCCACGTGTCGCTGTACGAGTACGACCCTTGCAACGGACACACCATGCCCCCCGAAGGAGCCGGCGGTGGAGGCGCTGGGGCCGGTGACGGGTCGGGCGCCGCGGGCATCGGCCCGCCACCGCCACCGTCACCGCTGTCGTCGGACGAGTCGTCGCTCGGCGGGCGGACGGTGCCGCCGCCGGGGGCTGCCGGCACGGCCCTCGCCTGTGCTGCCGCCGCGGCGGCCGCCTCGGCCGCCTCCTGGCGCTGCTGCTCCGCCTCGAGCTCGCGCTGGCGCTGCTCCTCGCGCCGGCGGGCCTCCAACGCCTCGCGGATCCGCTCGTCCTCGAGGCGCTGGCGCTCGACCTCCTGGAGGTGCACGACCTCGGCCTCGGCCTGCTCCTGCAGCTCGAGGAACGTCTCCTTCTGGTCCTCGATCTCCGCCTGGTTGTCGGCCACCGCCTCCTGGTTGTCCTCCAGCTCCAACCGCGCCCGCTCGAACTCGTCCATCGCTTCGGCTGACGAGTCGGTGACGACGCTGACCAGCACCTCGGTCTGCAGCTGTTCGGCGGGCTCGCGCACCCCGCTGAGCAGCGGGATGCCGGCACTGCCGCTCGACACGAACCGGTTGACGGCGACGTGCTCGACCTGCTTGCGCAGCGCCGCGACCTGCTCCTCGAGCTCCCCGGACTTCTTCGCCAACCGCGCCGCCTCGACCTCGAGCTGGTCGAGCTCGGACAGGGCGTCGAAGTACGCCGCCGCGGCGTCGTTGGCCCGGTCTTTGGCGGCGTCGATCTCGGCCGCCGCGCGCGCCGCAGCCTCCTCGTCGGTGTCGGCTCCAGCGGTCGATCCGACGAGCGGAAGCGCCAATGCCGCGACCACCAGCACGGTGATGGTCGGGCGGCGGCACAGCACGGCGGGGCAGGCTACCCCATATTGCAGTTGTATGACAGCATCGGACAGACGTCCGTCACGTGCTACCTCTGCAGCGATGGACCCGGTACCGCTCGAACTCCGCGACATCCGACTCCGGCGCGGTTCGACCGTCATCCTCGACGAGATCACCTTCACCGTCCGGGCCGGCGAACGATGGCTCGTGCTCGGCCCCAACGGCAGCGGGAAGTCCACCCTCCTTCGCGTGTGCGCGCTCTACGAGCACCCGACGTCGGGGACGGTCGACGTGCTCGGCGAGCGGCTCGGTCGGACCGACGTGCGCGTCCTTCGCCGTCGCGTCGGGTACACGTCCGCCGCCCTCGCCGAGCAGTTGCGGCCGACGCTCCCCGCAATCGACGTCGTCCGCACGGCGCGATTCGCTGCGCTCGAGCCGTGGTGGCACCGCTACGGGCCCGAGGACGACCGCCGGGCCCTCGAGTGCCTCGACCGGATGGGTGTCGGCGGATTCGCCGGACGCGAGTTCGGCACGCTCTCGTCCGGGGAGCGCCAGCGCGTGCTCCTCGCCCGCACGCTGATGAACGACCCTGCCGTCGTCCTGTTCGACGAGCCGTCGGCGGGTCTCGACCTCGCCGGGCGCGAGCAGCTGATCGTCGCCCTCGACGAGCTCGCCGGCCACCGCGACTCGCCGCCCTTCGTGTTCGTCACCCACCACGTCGACGACGTCCCCACGACGATCACCCACGCGCTCCTGCTGCGGGCGGGCCGGGCGCACGCCCAGGGCCCGATCGGCGACGTGCTCGACGGGCCGACCCTCAGCTCGTGCTTCGGGCTCGACCTGCGGCTGGAGCGGCGCGCCGACGGCCGCTTCAGCGCCTGGGCGGAGCGGCTCACTGAGCGGTGACGAGCCGGCGCAGTGCCTCGCGGCCGCTGCGCACCTCCTCCTCGAGCACCCGCTCCAGTAACCCGCCGGTCCACAGCGACCCGCCGTACTCGAGGTGGACGAGCACGCGGGTGTCGTGACCGACCGCCTCGGTGGTCGCCGTCATCACCCACGTCGCATGGTCCCGCTCGTCGGGCTGGACGCGCTCGAACCGGACGCGTTCGGGCGGCTCGTAGATCGTCCGGACCATGCGCAGCTGCTTGGACCGGGTGAACAGCCCGACCCGGGCGCGCAGCTCCACCCACCAGGCCGGCCGGTTCTCGTCCGGCTCGACCGGCTCGACCCGGTGCACCAGCCGCATCCAGCCGGGGTACCGATCGAGCGTGGCGAGGTGCCCGAACACGGCGGCGGGCGTCACGTCCTCGATGATGAGCTCGACGGGGATGTCCATGGCGCGGGCGGCGTCACCGCCGCCGGTCCGTCCCCAGGAAGGCACGGGCGAGCAGCGGGCTCTCGGCGGCGAGCACGCCGCCGAGGTCGTCGTCGACGTCGAACCGGGCGACCCACGGCGTGACGGTGGCGTCGCCCGCCGTCGCCGGGAGGGCGAGCTGGTCGGCGCTCGGCTCACGCCGAGGGCGCCGCCGGGAGCGTCCGCGGGCGGACGTCGGTGCGGGCGGCGCGGCCGGGAACAGGCGCGGCGCCGGCTCGCTCCGGTCGTCGAGCGTCCAGCCCCGCGGCACCACCAGGGTCTCGGCGTGGCGCCGGCACAGCGCACCGGCACGCAGGCGATCGGCGTTGGTTTCGCGGGCGCGAGCCACACGAGCAGACGGTCGGGGTCGAACCCGTATGCCATCACCGCTGCCTCCGAGCAGCCGGGTCGCTCGCACAACCTGCCCACGTCCGGAAATATAGACGTCTAGCTGGGACGGAGCGGTGACCCCGGTCAGCCGTCCTGCACCCGCGTCACCTCGATGTCGCCGGTGACGGTCTCCAGCTGGAGTCTCACCTTGTCCTCGCCCCCGCCGGGCTCGGCCGACGCCGCCAGGTCGCTCCTCACCCGGCCGGTGACTGTGCGCACGTCGAGCCAGGCGGCGGTCCCGTCCCGCACGCCGGTCCGGATGTCACCTGACGCCGTGCGCGCGCTGACCTCCCCCGCTCCGACCGAGTCGATCCGCACGTGGCCGGAGCCGGTCTTGGCACTGATCCGCTCGGGGGCGGTGCCGACCTCGACGTCGCCGCTGCCGGTCTTCAGGTCCAACGAGCCTTCCCCGCTCCCGATGCGGACGTCGCCGGAACCGGAGCCCACCGACCCCTTTCCGCCGATGGTGCCCAGCTGGATGTCGCCCGAGCCGGTGCTCACGTCGGCGTCACCGTCGATCCGCTCCGCCCGGACGTCGCCACTCCCGCTCTGCATCCGCAACGACCCGGCGACGTGTCCGACGACGATGTCGCCACTCCCGGTCACGATGCTCGACGAGGCGATCTCGCCGTCGACGGTGACGTCGGCGGACGCCGACTCGATCGCCAGCGTGGCGAGCTTCGGGGCGGTGACGGCGAGGACCAGGTCGGGCGACCGGCCGAGGAGACCCTTGCGCTTGGGCACGAGGACGACCACCTCGTCGCCCCGCTGGGCGATCGTGGTCTCGGCGATGAGGCGCCTCGTCGCCTCGTCGTCGCGCTTGCCGCGCAGGTCCACGGTGGTCTCGTCGACGTCCTCGGTGCGGACAGTGACGGAACCGGACCGGAACTCGATGGTCAGCCGGGGCGGGTTGGGGGTTGGGAAGCGGTGCACCATGACGGTCTCCTCGGTCGTGATCGGTTCGATGGTCGGTTCGATGGTCGGTCGTGGACGTCAGCGAGCCCAGCCGGAGAGGCGCTGCCCACCCACTCGCCACTCGCGTGTCGTCGTGGGCTCCCGCGTCGCCGCCCGGGCCGCCTCGACGAGCCACGTGTTCAACGACTGGCGGGAGCGGTTGGCCGCCTCCTCGACGCGCTGCTTCAAGCCCTCGGGGAGGCGCAGCGTGATCCGCACGGTGACGCTGTCGTCGACCGCCTCCTCCTCGCCGGCGTCGGTGCCACCGTCAGTGCCGGCAGCCCGGTCGACGGGTGACGGCGGGGTGACGACGAACTCCGGGTCGCGGCCCCGCAGACGCACCTCGACCACTCCCCCGTCGAGCTCGGCGCTGATCTCGGCGGCCGCGTCGGACAGGGCCTCGAGCAGGGCCATCCGGGCCGCCGCTTCGAGCGTCGTCCCCAACCGCTCGGCCGCGTCGACCATCGGCGCCCCGCCGGAGGCGGCGGCGGCGACGAGGTCGACCCGCAGGCGCTCGATGTAGCCGCTGATGTCCACGGCGTCACTATGACATCACTTTGATGTCATAGCAACACCACTGTGACGTCAATCACCCGGGTGGACGGACAGCGACGGCGTCGACCTCGAAGAGCATGTCGGGGAGGGCGAGGGCGGCCACGCCGACGAGCGTCTGCACCGGCGGCTGGTCGCCCCAGATCCGGCGGACCGCGGCGACGAGGACGTCGAGCTTGTCGGGACCGTGGTCGACGACGTACGTGCGCAACTGCACGACATCGCCGTGGTCGAGTCCGACCGCGGCCAGGGCGATGCCGAGATTGCCGAACGATTGCTCGACCTGGGCGGCGAAGTCGCCCGACGCGGTGTGGCCGCGGAGGTCCGACCCGTACTGCCCGGCGACGAACACGAGGCCGCCGCTCGACGGGACGGTCATCGTGTGGCTGTAGCCGAAGTTGACGGGGTCGTGCAGCTCGGCGGGGTTGACGATGTGCACGGTGTCATCTGCCATGACGACATGACGGCGACCGCGGGCCGGGCGTGACGGCGCGGGCGCGTGACACTCTCCACACCCCGGATTGTCACGCCGGCCGTCGGTCGCTCGTCACCGTCATGTCCGTCCTCCGAGCAAGGAGCAGGAGATGAAGGTATTTGTCGCCGGCGCGACCGGTGTCGTCGGCTGCCGGGCGGTCGCGCGGTTGGTCGCGGCCGGTGTCGACGTGACCGGGCTCGTCCGCACCGCCCGCACTCGGGCCGAGTTGGTCGCAACCGGCGCTCGCCCGGTCGAGGTGAACCTCTTCGACCATGACGCGGTCGTGGCGGCCGTCGCCGGTCACGACGCCGTCGTCAACCTCGCCACGGCGATCCCGGTCGGCGACCGGACGAGCGACGAGGCGGCGTGGGCGACCAACCACCGGATCCGCGAAACGGGTTCGCACAACCTCGTGGACGGTGCGATCGCGGCCGGGTCGGCCCGCTACGTGCAGGAGTCGGTCGCCTTCCTGTACGCCGACGGCGGCGACGTGATGGTGGACGAGTCGTGGCCCGTCGAGCCGACCAGCATCACCCGTTCGGCGCTCATCGCCGAGGCCGAGGCCGCTCGGTTCGCCGCCCACGGCGGGGCCGGGGTCGCCCTGCGCTTCGGCCAGTTCTATGGGTACGACAGCGCCCACAGCACCGACGCGATCGAGGCCGTGATCGCCGGCCGGTCGGCGGAGCTCGGGCCCGAGGCCGCGTACCGGTCCCCGATCACGACGGACGACGCCGCGTCCGCCGTCGTCGCCGCGCTCGCTGTTCCAAGCGGCGTCTACAACGTCGTCGACGATGAGCCCTTGTCCCGGGCCGACAACATCGACGCCCTCGCCACCGCCCTCGGTGTGGCGCCTCCGGACGCGCCGTCGCTGGACCTGGAGCTGCCACCGGCGTTCTCGATGATGCTGCGGTCACAGCGCGTGTCCAACGCTCGGCTCGAAGCGGCCGCCGGATGGCGGCCGAGCGCGCCGAGCGCCCGCGAGGGGTGGGCGGCCGTCGTCGCCGAGTGGCGGGCCCACCGAGCGGCCCGGGCCGGGTGAGGCAGGCTGGCATGCTCGTCGTGACGGAGCCGCGGCCGGCAACCCGGTCCGCGCCCCGATCCAGATCGATGACCACCACCGACGAGCTGTCCCGCGAGTTCACCGAGTACCGGCCCCGGCTGCTCGGGGTCGCCTACCGGATGCTCGGGAGCGCGTGGGACGCCGAGGACGTCGTCGCCGAGGCGATGGTCCGGTGGCTGCGCGTCGACCGCAGCCGGATCGACGAGCCGCTGGCGTACCTGACCACGATCGTCACCCGGTTGGCGATCGACCAGTTGCGCTCGGCACGGGTCACGCGCGAGCGCTACGTCGGCGAGTGGCTGCCCGAGCCGGTGCTCACCGCGCCGTCGAGCCTGGGGCCGCTCGACACCGTCGAACGGCGCGAGGCGGTGTCGCTCGCGACCCTCCGCATGATGGAGACGCTGTCGCCGCCCGAGCGGGCCGTGCTCGTGCTGCACGAGGCGTTCGAGCTGTCGCACGCCGAGATCGCCGGCATCCTCGGGATCACCGAGAGCACCGCTCGGCAGCACCTCCACCGAGCCCGGGCCAGGGTCCACCGCGAGACCGAGCCGGCCAGCCCGGCGGTGCACGACGAGTCGCTCGACCGGTTCCTCGCCGCCCTCGAGAACGGCGACCTCTCCGGCGTGCAGGAGCTGCTCGCCGCCGATGTGGTCGCCTACAGCGACGGCGGCGGCAAGGCGCGCGCCGCTCGCGTCCCGGTCGCTGGCGCCGAGCGGGTGCTGCACTTCTACGCCGCCCTCTGCCGGCGCTACCCGGTTCGCGACGTCGAGAAGGTCGACGTGAACGGGCGAACCGCGGCGGTCATGTGGTTCGGCCGCCAACACCTGCTCCTCGCCCTGGACGTGCGCGGCGGCACGATCCACGAGATCCACTCGATCCTCAACCCGGACAAACTCGGGTACCTCCGCCGTCAGCTCACCGTCGACGGCTGAGGTCGTCACCCGGTCAGCCCGGCCAGACCTGTCCCCACGGATTCGCCTTCTGCCGTCCCGAGTCGCCCCCCCGGCGTCGACGATGCGGCTTCGCCTGCTCGACGAGCTCGCCGATCATCTGGTCACGGGTGAGGTTGCGGTCCGAGCGCAGATCATCGAGCTGCCGAAGCTGCTCCGTCGTGAGCTCGACCGTGATGAACTGTGTCGAGCGTTCGACCGGTGCGTCGTTCACAGCCCGAGCGTACGCCGCCCTACCCTGCCGGTCGTGCCCGACGCGAGCTTCGCCGACCGTCGACTGGCCGGGATCTACGACTGGCTCGAGGGTGACCGCGACGACCTCGACGCCTACGTAGCGATGCTCGTCGACGAGTTCGGTGCCCGGACCGTCCTCGACATCGGGTGCGGCACGGGCACGCTGGCGTGCCTGCTCGCCGGGCGCGGCATCGAGGTCGTCGGTGTCGACCCGGCCGAAGCGTCCCTCGACGTGGCCCGGGCGAAGGCGGGCGCGGGCGCGGTGCGCTGGATCGTCGGGGACGCGACGACGCTGCCTCCGCTGCAGGCCGACGCCGCGATCATGACCGGGAACGTCGCCCAGGTCTTCCTCACCGACGAGGACTGGAACGCCACGCTGGCCGCCGCCCGGACTGCCCTGCGCCCCGACGGCCGGCTCGTCTTCGAGACCCGGGACCCGGCGCGCCGGGCCTGGCGGGCGTGGGACCGCGCCCACACGCTCGCCCGCACGTTGATTCCCGACGTCGGTGCGGTGACCACGTGGTGCGACGTGACGGACGTCGAACCGCCGCTGGTGTCGTTCCGCGGGACGAACGTCTTCGAGGCCGACGGGGCCGTGCTCACGTCGGACTCGACGCTGCGGTTCCGCAGCCGTGACGAGATCGAGCGGTCGCTCACCGCCGCCGGCTACGTCGTCGACGAGGTGCGCGACGCTCCGGACCGGCCGGGGCTCGAGTTCGTGTTCATCGCCCGGCCTTGCGACCGGTGATCGTGCGCAGGCCAGTGGGCAGCTCCTCGGTCCCGAAGGCGAGGCCGACGGTGGCCTCGACTCTGTGGGCCGCGAGCAGGGCGGGAATGGCGGACGTATCGACGAGCACGTTGTCGTGGCGCTCGTCATCGCGGCGCCACGTGCCGTCGTCGTTGCGGACGAACGCGGCGATCCGCCGCACGAAGCGGTTCGGCGCCGGCACCTCGAACTCGGTCACGATCGCCCACTCCTCGGCCGCCCGCCCGTAGGGGGGATCACCCGTCCGGCTCGCGCCGTACTCGAGGTCGCAGATGTCGACGGCGACGATCCCGCCGGGCAACAACGCCTCGGCCACGGCGACGAGGGCGCGGTCGATCGCGGCCTCGTCGGGCAGGTAGCTGATGACGTGCCCGACCGAGACGATGGCGTCGGCGGGCGGGATGGGGTCGTCGGGCAACGTGAGCACGTACGTGGACTCGACGTCGGGCGCGTAGTCGCGGGCGAGGGCGACCATCTCCGGCGAGGCGTCGGTCGCGACGACGCGATGACCGGCGTCGGTGAGGTGCCTGGTGAGCAGGCCGCTGCCGCAGCCGAGCTCGACGACTCGCCCGCCCCGTTCCTTCACTGGCTCCAGCAGACTCAGGATGCCGGGCGCGCACCGGTCGGCGTGGAAGCCGAACCCGAGGTGGTGGACGAGGGCGAGGTCGCGTCGGTAGTACGGCTCCGCGGGTCCGGTCACTGGTGCACCCGTGCGATCGTGCGAGCGAGCGAGCGCCAGCGAGCGAACGGCCACCGACGGCCTGCGTGGCCGGGGAACGCAATGACGGTCATGCCGTCATTGTCGCCGCTCCGGCCGGTGCGAGACTCCGCCGATGCACGTCGAAGACATCGAGTACCACGTCGAGGGGCGACGGATGGTCGGCCACCTCGCCTGGGACGACACCACCACCGAGAAGCGACCGGCCGTCCTCCTCTGCCACGAGGGGGGCGGGCTCGACGACAACGTCAAGGCGCGGGCTGAGCGCCTCGCCGGGCTCGGCTACGTGGCCTTCGCCCTCGACTACTTCGGCGACGGCAAGCAGATGCCCACCGTGGAGGCGGCGATGACGCTGCTTCGTCCGATCGCCGGCGATCCCGACCTCACCCGGCGGCTCGGGTTCGCCGGGCTCGACGTCCTGCTGGCGCACGAGGCGACGGACCCGGACCGGATCGCCGCGATCGGTTTCTGCTTCGGGGCGGCGATGAGCCTCGAGCTCGGCCGGGCGGGTGCCGACCTGAAGGCGATCGTCGGGTTCCATCCCGGGATGGGCACGGGCCGGCCCGAGGACTCCGGGAACATCACCGGCAGCGTGCTGCTGTGCGTCGGCAGCGCCGACCCGTTCGCCAGCGCCGAGCAGCGGCTCGCCTTCGAGACCAACATGACCGAGGCCGGGGTCGACGACTGGACGGTGGAGGTCTACGGCGGCGTCGGGCACAGCTTCACCAACCCCGATGCCGGCAACCGTGGGGTCCCCTCGTTCATCTACGACCGCCGGGCCGACGAGCGGTCCTGGCAGTCGATGCTGCGCCTCTTCGCCGAGACCATCGGCGCCCCTCCCACGGCCCAAATCCACAACTCTTGATGAGAGAGCTCACTTTTCGCGCCGATCTCATCAAGAGTTGGGAAAACGGGGCGTCGGGACCGTGAGATCGAACCAGGTCGCCAACTCCCCGGGCCACTGCTCGGCGGTCACCGGGCGGTCCTCGATCGACAGGTCGTCGCCGCGCACGCGCAACCGGTCGCGGTGCAGCGTCACCCGGCCGCCCGCGCCCGACGTGGCCCGGGTGGCCAGCGGCTTCTCCGTCCACGACAGGCCGGGCGCCGTCTGCAGGTAGCGGCTGCGACCGTCGAACTCCTCCAGCCGGCGCGGACGCCGTGACGCCTCGTACTGCAGCTCCCAGCCCGCCGTGCCGTCCTCGCGTTTGACCAGCTCGGCCAGACGAACCGTCGCCGCGTCGGTCTCGACTCGTGCCGGCCGGGGCCGGCTGGCGTACTCGCCGGTCTCGGCCGGCAGCGGGCGGAGCGGGCCGTCGCCCCATCCGACGTCGACGAGGTAGTCGACCCCGTCGAGGTGCACGAGCAGGGCGAGGTGGTCGAACTCGGCGCTGAGCCCGCCCGTGCCGGACTCGAACGTGCGGCACGACATCAGGTCGACGTCGAAGCCGAGGCGGCCCAGCAGGGCGGCGAAGCACCCGTTGAGCTCGAAGCACCACCCGCCGCGCCGCTGCTCGACGACCTTGGCGTAGGACCACTCGACGTCGACGCGCACCCCGACCCGGTGGAACACGTGCAGGTTCTCGAACGGCACTGCCATCAGATGGGCGAGCTGGAGGTCGCCCAACGCCTCCACCGTCGGGTTGCGCGGGCCGTCGTAGCCGATGCGGGCCAGGTAGCGGTCGACGTCGAACGACACGGCCGGCGACCCTAGGCAATAGCGTTTGGCGTCGTGTTCACGGGCATCGTCGAGGAGCTCGGCCGGGTCGTCGAGCGCGACCGCGGGCGCCTGCGCGTCGCCTGCACGAACGTGCTCGACGACGTCGAGATCGGGGCGTCGATCGCGGTGAACGGCTGCTGCCTCACGGTCGTCGAGCACAACGCCACGTCGTGGGCCGCCGACGTGACCGACGAGACGTGGAGTCGGACGAGCCTGGACGACCTCGCGCCCGGCGATCGGGTCAACCTCGAGCGCCCGGTGCGGCTGGCCGACCGCCTCGGCGGACATCTCGTGCAGGGGCACGTCGACGGGGTCGGCGTGATCGAGGCCCCCGCCCCCGATCTACGGGTGCGATGTCCGGAAGGGTTCTCCCGCTACCTCGTCGAGAAGGGCTCGGTCGCCGTCGACGGCGTGAGTCTCACCGTGGTCGACGTGATCGAGGACCGGTTCACTGTGGCGATCATCCCCCACACCGCCGCCGTCACGACCCTCGGCCACAAGGGGCCCGGCGCCCGGGTCAACCTCGAGGCCGACGTCACCGCCAAGTACGTCGAGCGGCTGCTCGAGTGGAAGGTGCGGGTGCCGTGAGTGCGCTCGCCCCGATCGAGGAGGCAGTGGCGGTCATGGCCGCCGGAGGGATCGTCGTCGTGGTCGACGACGAGGACCGCGAGAACGAGGGTGACCTGATCATGGCGGCCGAGTTCGCCACGGCCGAGAAGATCGCCTTCTTCCTCCAGCACACGTCCGGTGTCATCTGCGCACCCCTCACGCCCGAGCGGGCGCAGGAGCTGGCGCTGGCGCCAATGGTCCAGCAGAACACCGAGAGCCAGCGCACGGCGTTCCTCGTGACCGTCGACTGTCGCCACGGGACCACGACGGGGATCTCCGCCGCCGACCGGGCGGCGACCATCCGCGCCCTCGTCGACCCGGCGACCCGGCCGGACGACCTGCTCCGGCCAGGCCACATCTTCCCGCTCGGGGCCCGCGAGGGTGGCGTGCTCAAACGGGCCGGCCACACCGAGGCGGCGATCGACCTCGCCCGGCTCGCCGGCTGCGCCCCCGTCGGGGTGCTGTGCGAGATCGTCAGCGAGGGGAAGCACGACATGGCCCGCCGGCCGGAGCTGGAGGAGTTCTGTGCCCGGCACGACCTCGTGATGATCTCGATCGCCGACCTCATCCGGTACCGGCGGCGCACCGAGAAGTTGGTGCGCCGGGTCGGCTCGGCCCCGCTGCCGACGGCGTGGGGGCAGTTCGAGTGCGTCGTGTTCGAGTCCGTGCTCGACCACAGCCGCCACATCGCCTTCGTGTACGGGGACCTCACCGGGGTGGCCGAGCCGCTGGTGCGGGTGCACAGCGAGTGCCTCACCGGCGACGTGTTCGGGTCCGGCTACTGCTCGTGCGGGCCGACGCTCGACGCGGCGATGCGCCGGATCGTCAAGGAGGGCACCGGAGTCCTCGTCTACCTGCGCGGGATGGAGAGCCGCGGCCTGGGCGTCGCCCACACGATCACGGGGGCCGGGGCGGTCGACCCGGAGATCGACCCCGGGCCGCCGGGCGACAGCCGCGAGTACGGCATCGGCGCCCAGATCCTCGCCGAGCTCGGCGTCAGCAGGATGCGCCTGGTGACCAACAACCCCGCCCGCTACGGCGGGCTGGAGGGATTCGGGCTGGAGATCACCGAGCGGGTCGGCCTCGACCTCCCGACCCAGCACCCGGCCGCGCCGGCTACGGGGTCGTCCGGCTGATGGCGGAGAACGTCGCCAGCGCCGAGGTTCCGGCCCGCAACCTTGACGGGGCCGGGGTGCGCGTCGCCATCGTCGCCGCCCGGTTCAACAGCCACGTGACCCTGCGTCTGCTGGACGGGGCCCGCCGCGGTCTCGCCGGCCTCGGCGTCGCCGCCGGTGACATCACCGAGACGTGGGTGCCCGGCGCCTTCGAGATCCCGCTGGCCGCCTCGTGGCTCGCCGGCTCCGGCGACCACGACGCCGTGATCTGCCTCGGCTGCGTGATCCGGGGCGAGACGGCCCACTTCGAGCACGTCGCCGGGCAGTGCGCGGCGGGGATCATGCGCGCCGGCCTCGACACCGGGATCCCGGTCGTGTTCGGCGTGCTCACCACCGAAGACCTCGACCAGGCCCTCGCCCGCAGCGAGGAGGTCGGCGGCCACAACGTCGGTGAGGAAGCCGCCGCCGTCGCCGTCGAGATGGTCGGAATCCGACCCCACTGACTCGCTCCCCGACGATGACGTCGCCGCCGTCCGCCTCACCGGAGCAGCCTCCGCCCGCCTCACCGGAGCCGCCACCGGTCGCCGTGCCCCAGCCGGTGGCGCCGGGGCGGACCGGGCCGCTGCGCGTGATCGGCAACATCATCTGGCTCGTGCTCGCCGGGGTGTGGATGGCCGCCCTCTACCTCGTCGTCGGTCTCATTCAGTGCGTCACGATCATCGGGATCCCCTTCGGGATCCAGTCGTTCAAGCTCGCCGTCTACGCCCTGTGGCCCTTCGGGCGGGTGGTTGTCCAACTGACCGACCGTGACCCAGGCGTGTCCTGCATCGGCAACGTCCTGTGGCTGCTGTTCGGCGGGCTCGAGCTCGCCATCGCGCACATCGTCACCGGCCTCCTACTCTGTGTCACGATCATCGGCATCCCGTTCGGCATCGCCTCGTTCAAGCTGGCCGGGCTCGCCCTGTTGCCATTCGGCAAGACGATCGTCACCGCCGGCGCGCCGCTGCCGCCGGGCACCACGGTGTACCTGTCCGTGTGAGGCGGCCCGACCTCAGCAGTCGGTCCGGGGGCGACGAGCAGGGCGCCGCTGACTACCATCGACGCCTTCGCTCGCCAACCCGCCCGCTTCATGTTCGCATTCCGCGCTCTCCGTCCGAGCCTCGCCGTGGCCTGCCTGGTCACCTTGGCCGCGGGCGTCTCGAGTGACGTCGCCGCCGACGGCACGATCGTCTTCGACGAGGCCGGCGAGGACGCCGCCCATATCAGCCTCATCGGCGACTCGACCCTCGCCGGCGTGCGGTGGTGGGGCAACTTCGGTGACCTGCGCGAGTACAACTTCGTGCTCGACGCGGAGTCGTGCCGGCGCACCGTCGAAGAGTCCTGCTGGAGCCGGGAGGACTTCCGGCCCGACAACACCGTCACCGCGATGCAGCGCCTCGAGGGCCGGCTCGGGGACGTCGTCGTGGTGATGAGCGGCTACAACGACTCGGGCGACCTGTTCGACGACGCCGTCGACGCCGTCGTGGCCGAGGCCCGGCGACAGGAAGTCCCAAACGTTGTCTGGCTGACCCTGCGCGACCACGACGTGAGCTACCAGGACCCCCAGGAGCGGGCGAACGCCGACGGCTACCAAGACGACAACCTCCTCCTCTACGAGAAGGCCGATGCCCTCGGCGGCTACCTGCAGGTTGCCGACTGGGCCACGCACGCGTGGGATCGCCCGGAGTGGTTCGAATACGACGGCGTCCACCTCACCGAGGAGGGAGTCCGCGGGCTCACGACGTTCATCGCCGGAGGCGTCGAGCTCGTGCTCGAAGGACGTTCGCTGAACCCGGACGTGGTTCCGTGGTCGGCACTGCAGGAGGGAACCGACGGCCCGGTGGTCGCGATGGTCCAACGGGCACTGCAGGACCACGGGCTGACGACCGTCGGCGTGGTCGACGGCGTGTACGGCGAGCAGACGGCGGCCGCCGTCGAAGCGTTCCAGGAGCAGCGGGGCCTACGCATCACCGGCGCCGTCGACGAGACGACCGCGGTCGCCCTCGGTGTGCTCGACGCGGCGGACGTGACCGAGTCCGCCGCCGACCGCTCGCCGGACCTGCCGTCGCTACGGATACCAGCGCCCGCGCCGGCGTTCACACCGGTGCCGTCAGAGGTACCGAGCGAGCCGACGCCGACGATGGTCGCCGCGATCGTCGCCGCCCTCGCCGCGGCCGTGGGCGCGGGGATCGTCCTCGTGGTCCGGCGCCGCCGTCCCCCGGACGAGAACGCTCAGACGCCCGAGGCGGACGTTCCGGTGCTCGTGCCGTACAACTACGAGCTGGAGGAGTCGCTGACCGGGTAGCCGGCCGTCTCGATGGCGGCGGTGATCGCGGTGCGATCGACGGCGTCGGGGTCGAAGGTGACCGTGACCCGCTTGGCATCGAGGTCGACGTTGCTGCCCGCGACACCGGAGAGCTCCTCGAGGGTCTCCTCGATGGTGAGCTTGCACGACCGGCAGTGGACGGTGGGGGCGGTCAACGTGATCGTTTCCACGAAGGTCTCTTTCGGGTGGGGTCAGCGGAAGCGGCGCAGCCGGAGGCTGTTGGTGACGACGAAGGCACTCGAGGCCGCCATCGCCGCACCGGCGATCATCGGGTTGAGCAGCCCGCTGGCGGCGAGCGGGATCGCGGCGACGTTGTAGGCGAAGGCCCAGAACAGGTTGCCCTTGATCGTCGCGAGGGTGCGGCGCGACAGCCGGATGGCGTCGCCGGCGGTTCGCAGGTCGCCCCGTACGAGGGTGAGGTCGCTGGCCTCGATCGCCACGTCGGTCCCGGTCCCCATGGCGAGGCCGAGATCCGCTTGGGCGAGGGCGGCGGCGTCGTTGACGCCGTCCCCGACCATCGCCACGACGCGACCGCCGTCCTGCAGCTGTTTGACGACGTCGACCTTGCCGGCCGGCAGCACGTCGGCGACCACGTCCTCGGCGGGGATGCCGATCTCGCCGGCCACCGACTCGGCCGCGGACCGGTTGTCCCCGGTGAGCAGCACCGGCCGCAGCGCGAGGTGTCGCAGCTCGGCGACCGCCGCCGCGCTGGTCGCCTTCACCGAGTCGGCCACGACGATGACGCCCCGGACGGCGCCGTCCCAGCCGACGACGATCGGCGTGCGGCCGGCGGACTCGGCTCCGGCGAGCGCCGCGCCCAAGGCCTCGTCGGGCCGCATCGACCGGCTCGCCAGGAATCGGGGGCGGCCGACGACGACGGCGCGGCCGTCGACGACGCCCGTGACGCCGAGCCCGTCGGTGCTGGCGAACGCCTCGACCGCGACGAGGTCGTGCCCGTTGTCGCGGGCGGCGCGGGCGATCGTGCGCCCGATCGGGTGCTCGGACGCGTCCTCGAGCGAGCCGGCCATGCGGAGCAGGTCATCACCCTCGACGCCGGTGGCTGGGATCACCTCGTGCACGGTCATCGTACCGGTCGTCACGGTGCCGGTCTTGTCGAGCACGATCGTGTCGACGCGCCGGGTCGACTCGAGCACCTCGGAGCCCTTGATGATGATCCCGAGCTGAGCACCCCGGCCGGTGCCGACCATGAGCGCCATCGGCGTCGCCAGGCCGAGCGCGCACGGGCAGGCGACGATCAGCACGGCAACGGCGGCGGTGAACGCCACCGAGGCCGGTTCTCCCCGACCGAGCCAGAAGCCGAGCGTGCCGACCGACAGCGCGATGACGACCGGCACGAACACCGCCGCGACTCGGTCGGCCAGCCGCTGCACGGGCGCCTTGCCCGCCTGGGCCGCCTCGACGAGCCGGGCGATCTGGGCCAGCTTGGTGTCGGTGCCGACGCGCGTCGCCCGCACGAGCAGCCGTCCGCCGGCGTTGACGGTGGCGCCGGCCACGGTGGCGCCCGGGGCGACCTCGACCGGCACCGACTCGCCGGTGAGGAGCGACGCGTCGATCGCCGACACGCCCTCCTCGACGACGCCGTCGGTCGCCACCTTCTCGCCCGGTCGGACGACGAAGCGCTCACCGACGGCGAGCTGGTCGATCGGGATGCGCCGCTCGGCCCCGTCGCGCACCACCGCCACGTCCTTGGCGCCGAGCTCGAGCAGCTCCCGCAGCGCGGCGCCGGAGCGGCGCTTGGCCCGGACCTCGAAGTAGCGGCCGGCGAGGACGAACGTGGTCACGCCGGCGGCGACCTCGAGGTAGATCAGGCTCGTCCCCATGCCCGGCTCGGCGGTGAGGCTGAAGCCGTGGGTCATGCCCGGCACGCCGGCGTCGCCGACGAACAGCGCGTACAACGACCAGCCGAACGCGGCGAGCACGCCGACGGAGATGAGCGTGTCCATCGTCGCCGTGGCGTGGCGCAGGTTCGTCCACGCGGCCCGGTGGAACGGCCAGCCACCCCACGTGACCACGGGCGCGGCCAGGGTCAGCGAGAGCCACTGCCAGTAGTCGAACTGCAGGGCCGGCACCATCGCCAGCACGATCACCGGGATCGACAGGATCGCCGAGCCGATGAGGCGGTCGCGGACGGGCCGGAGGTCGTCGGGCTCCCCCCGGGCCGGCTCCGGCGTGCCCGCCGGTCGGGCGGTGAGGGCGGTGTATCCGGCCGCCTCGACCTGCGTGATCAGGTCTGCCGCGGTCACGCCGTCGGGAGCCTCGACGCGGGCCCGCTCGGTGGCGTAGTTGACCGTCGCCGACACTCCGTCGAGCTTGTTGAGGCGCTTCTCGATCCGGGCCGCGCACGACCCGCAGGTCATCCCGCCGATGACGAGGTCGATCTCGTTGGGCGCCCGGCTCATCGGCTCACCCGTCGTGGCCGTCGTGGCCGACCATCGGCACGGTCCTATCGATCTGGCCGTCGACGGTGGGGCCGACGGCCGCCCCCAACGCGGCCCCGGCGCCGAAGACGGCAGCCAGAATCACCGCGAATCCGGCCAGCTTGACGGCCGGCGACCGGTCACGGACGTCGGTGGACATGATCCGGTGACTATACCTCTACGGGGTACTGGTAACTGTAGGTTGCGGGGTGAGCCGGACCCGGCGCAGGAGCTGAGCGTTGAGCGCGACGACGATCGTCGAGAGACTCATCAAGATCGCCCCGACCGCCGGCGACAGGGTCACGCCGGCCCACGCCAGCGCTCCGGCGGCGAGCGGGATGGCGACGATGTTGTACCCCGCCGCCCAGGCCAGGTTCTCGACCATCTTGCGGTAGCTCGCCCGCGAGAGGCGGATCACACCGCCGACGCTGCGCGGATCACTGGACGCGAGCACGACGCCGGCCGACTCGATCGCCACGTCGGTGCCGGCGCCGATCGCCAGTCCGACATCGGCCCGGGCGAGCGCCGGGGCGTCGTTCACGCCGTCGCCGACCATGGCGACGCTGACGCCGCGTTGCTGCAACCGGGTCACCGCCTGGTCCTTGTCCTCCGGGAGGACCTCGGCGAAGACGTCGGCGATGCCCAGGTCCCGCCCGACCGCTTCGGCGACCTGATGGGCGTCGCCGGTGATCATCGCCACGTTCGACACCCATCGCCTGCAGGTCGGCGACGGCCTCGCGGGCTTCGGGCCGGACCTCGTCCTCGAGGGCCATCGCGCCGACGACCTGGTCCCCCTGCACCAGGTGCAGCACGGCCGCGCCCCGCTCCTGCCAACCGGCGATCGCCGGCTGCAGTCCGTCGGGAACGGTGATCGCCCGCTCCCGCAGCAGCGCCGGCCCGCCGACGGCGTACCGGACGTCGTCGATCGTCGCTTCGACGCCCCGCCCGGTGAGGGAGCGGAAGTCCTCAGCGGGCGCGACCTCGCCCCGCTGGCGGGCGGCGGTCACGATGGCCCTGGCCAGTGGATGCTCGCTGTCCGACTCGACGCCGCCGGCCAGGCGCAGCACGTCGCGCTCCTCCAGGCCGGCGGCTGCCGCCACCCCGGTGACGACGTGGGCGCCCTTGGTCAGGGTGCCGGTCTTGTCGAACAGGACCGTGTCGATCGCGCGCATCCGCTCGAGGGCGAGGCGATCCTTGACGAGGATCCCGGCTCGGGCCGACACCGCGGTCGAGAGCGAGATCACGAGCGGGATCGCCAGTCCCAGGGCGTGCGGGCAGGCGATCACCAGCACCGTCACCGTGCGCACGATCGCGTCGTCGACGTCCCCGGCGGCGAGCCAGGCGACGAACGTGATCACGCCGGCGGCGAGCGCCACGTAGAACAACAGGGCGGCGAACCGGTCGGCGAGCACCTGGGCCCGGCTCTGGCTCGCCTGGGCGTCGGCCACGAGTCGCTGGATGCCGGCCAGCGCGGTGTCCTCCCCGACCGCCTCGACCCGCACCCGCACCGACGAGTCCGTCGACACCGTCCCCGCCACGACCCGGTCACCCGGCCCCTTGCGCCACCGGCTTCGACTCACCGGTGATCATCGACTCGTCGAGCTCCGCCTCGCCGTCGACGATCGACCCGTCGGCCGGCACCCGTCCGCCGGAGCGCACGAGCACGACGTCGCCGACCTGGAGGTCGGCGACCGGAACGGTGCGGATGTCGTCGCCGTCGACCAGTTCGGCGTCGTCGGGAAGCAGCTCGGCGAGCGCGGCGAGGGCGCCGCGGGCCTGACCGATCGCCTTCATCTCCTGCCAGTGCCCGAGCAGCATGATCGTGACGAGCGCGGCGAGCTCCCACCAGAACTCGAGGTCGAGCCAGTCGAGGCTGGTCGCCATCGACGCTCCGTAGGCGACGGTGATCGCCATCGAGATCAGCAGCATCATCCCCGGCTGCCGGTCGCGGACCTCGCTCACCCCGCCGGCGAGGAACGGCCACCCGCCCCACCAGAACACGATCGAGCCGAGCACGGGCCCGAGCCACGACATCCCCGGGAAGTCGAGCTCGTAGTTGAACCACTCCATCACCATGTCGCTGGTCACGACGAGAGGGATGGTCAACAGCCAGGCTCAGCCAGAACCGCCGGCGGAACATCTCCGGGTCGTGGCCGGCGTGCTTGTCGTGGCCGGCGTGCGCGTCGTGGCCGGCGGTCGCCGTGACGTGCTCGGGGGTGTGATTCATCACGTGCACATTTCAATTATATACCCCCATGGGGTATAATCAAGCGCGGCGACGGATACCCCCACGTCGTATGCTGACCGCGCAGAGAGGAGCGAGGCGATGGCGACTCGTGGCTACACGGACCAGAAGGACGACTACCTCAAGCGGCTGCGCCGGATCGAGGGGCAGATCCGTGGGCTCCAGCGGATGGTCGACAACGACGAGTACTGCATCGACGTGCTCACCCAGGTGAGCGCGGCGACACGCGCCCTCCAGAGTGTCGCCATCGGCCTGCTCGACGAGCACCTCCGCCACTGTGTCGCCGGGGCGGCGATGGCGTCGGGAGAGCCCGAGGCCGGCCGCCTGATCGACGAGGCCACCAGCGCGATCGAGCGTCTCGTCAAGTCCTGAGCTGGTCCGGCCGGTGCCCGGACATCGTGATCTTCAGTCGGGCAGTTGGCGCGCCTGAGCCCCGTACGCGCACTGATCCCGAGCGAGAAATCTCCCGTCGGGGTTGCGCTGGGAACATGTGTTCGATAGCGTGAGGGCATGTCCGAAGTGGTCGAGCAGCTCGGCTCCGCCGTCGAAGGAGTGCTGACGCTCGACCCCGACACGCTCACCGACGCCGAGCTCCACGACGCCCTCGTCGGGATCCAGCGTGAGCGGGCCCGGTTGGGGGTTGCCGCAGCCACCTTGTTGGCCCGTTGGGACCAGCGCGGCGTATGGGCCGGGGACGGATCCCGCAGCGCTGCGTCCCGGCTGGCCCGCGACACCAAGACGTCGCTCTCCTCGGCGAACGTGGAGCTGCGCCGGGCCCGTCACGTTGGCTCGATGCCTGCCACCTTCGCTGCGGTCCGCGGCGGAGCGCTGTCGTTGGATCACGTCGACCTGATCGGTCGAGCGAACCGCCCGTGGCGCGAGGCCGTGTTCACCGACCACGAGCCGACGCTCGTCGCCGAGTGCACCAAGTTGCGCTTCGCCCAAGCAGTGAAGGCCGTCGACTACTGGTGTCAGCTCGCCGACGCCCGAGCCGCAGACGACGCCGCCGAGCGCCAACGTCTGCGGGCACACGTGCACGCCTCCTCCTCCCTTGACGGTGAGGTCGTGGTGAACGGTGTGCTCGATGCCGTCGGCGGCAAGATCGTGGTCGACGAACTGGCCCGGTTGGAACACGAGCTGTACCTGAAGGACCGCACCGATGAGGTCATCCGCACCGCATCCCAGCGCCGTGCCGCGGCGTTGGTGGAGATGGCGACCCGCTCGGCGACCGCCGCGGCCGATGGGCAGCGACCTCGCCCGCTGTTCACCGTGCTGGTCGGTGACCACACCTTCCATCGACTGTGCGAGCTGACCGACGGCACCGTGATCGCACCCGGCGCGCTGACTCCATGGCTGAACGACGCCGTGGTCGAGACCGTGCTGTTCGACGGGCCCAGCACGGTCATCTCTGTGTCCCGCCGCCGCGGCTTCACCGGAGCGCTGCGCCGGGCGATCCAGGTCCGGGACCGGCACTGCCAGCACCCCTCCGGCTGCGACGTTCCCGCCGACAACTGCGATGTCGACCACATCGTCCCGTTCGCCGACGGTGGACTCACCAGCCAGTTCAACGGCCGCCTCGAGTGCCCCACCCAAAACCGGCACCGGGACAAGCACGATCACCACGCCGCTCCCCTTCCGCCCCGACCGATCACCCGGCTCGACGAGCTCCGCGCCCGGCTCCGCTGGCGCTACCTCCGAGAGGAGCCCGACGACGGGCCATGACCGTCAGAACGTCAGGCGGTCGAGGCGAAGAGCTGCCATTCGTCGGGGACTCCTCGAAGCGTGTGGAGGCCGCGATCCTCGAACTGCAGGCCGGACCCCGGCTACCAGATCCTTGATCGTGCCCTGCGATCCACCCGCGTCGGGGTGGTGCCGGGAGATGCTCGACGCGCCGAACCTGGTCGTGTCCACGCGACGAGAGGAACCGCGATGCTCAGCCATGACTCGACCCGCACCGGGGCGGCGGGGTGATCGGTTGGCCCGGCGACCGATCCCACCGCTGCAAGCGGGCTGGCTGATCGTCGACGGCCTGCCGGTGTACCACCGGCTCGCCGTCGCCGCCGGGGACACCGCCCCTGCGCTCGTCCACGTCCACGGCTTCGGGATCTCCGGCACCTACCTCGAACCGACGGCGGCCCGCCTGGCCGCCCGGTTCCGCACCTTCGTGCCCGACCTCCCCGGCATGGGCCGCAGCCACCGCCCCGAGCACCCCCTCGACCTGCCCGCGCTCGCCCGATCCCTCGTCGCCTACTGCGACGCCGCGGGCGTCGGACGGGCCACGTTCGTCGCCAACTCGCTCGGTTGCCCGATCCTCATCGAGGTCGCGTCCTCGTTCCCCGACCGGATCGAGCGAGTCGTGCTCGTGTCACCTGCCGGTGGTCCGAACAACCAGCCGCTGCCGCGGGCGCTGCGTCAGATGGCGCTCGACGCGACTCGCGAGCCGATCGGCCTGCTACCGATCGCCGTTCGCGACTACCTCCGCTTCGGTCTCGTGCGCGGCTGGGCGCTCTTCCGGGCGATGACGAGCTATCCGACGCTCGAGCGCCTCGGCGCACTGACGGCCCCGACCCTCGTGATCGCCGGGATCCGAGATCCGCTCGTGCGCGTCGATCGGGCGCACGTCTTCCGCGGGCTCCCCCACGTCGCGGCCGTGCAGGTGTCCGGTGCCCACGCCCTGAACTTCAGCCGGCCCGAGCTGATCGCCCACCTCATCGCCGCCCACGTCGACGGCCGCCCGCCGACGGCGCCGCCAGGATCACCTCACGTCGTGCAACCGGTCGAGATCGGCCCGAGCGCTCCCGGGACGACCGTCACTGCGCAGTCAGGCCGAGGTCGACGGGGATCGAGGCGCCGCTGATGTAGCTCGACCGCGGCGACAGCAGGTAGTCGACCACGTCGGCGACCTCCTCCGCCGTGCCGTACCTGGCGCCGGGGATGAGCTGGGTGAAGCCGGCCTTGGCGGTCGCCTGATCGGGGAGTCCGAGCAGGGACATGGCGCCGGTTTCCAGGGAGCCCATCATCCGGCTCTCGATCGGACCGGGGCACACCGCATTGACTCGGATGCCGATCATCGCGCCTTCGAGCGCGGCCGTCTTCGTGAGGCCGATGACGGCGTGCTTCGTCGCGATGTACGCACTGATCCCAGGGTTGCCGATCAGTCCGGCCACCGATGCCGTGTTGACGATCGCGCCACCGCCACCGTCGGCCGCCATTGCCCCCATCACATGCTTCAACCCGAGGAACACACCGCGCAGGTTCACCGCCACCACGTGGTCGAAGACGTCGGTCGGGTAGGCGGGGATCGGCGCCACCGCGCCCTCGACACCGGCGTTGTTGAAGAACCCGTCGATCCGCCCGAGCCGGGCGGTCGCCTCGGCGACGTAGCCGGCGACGGCATCCTCGTCGGCGACGTCGGCGGCGACGAACGTGACCCGGTCGCCGCCGTCGAGGGCGTCGAGCAGCGCCTTGCCGGCCGCCTCGTCGATGTCGACGCCGACGAGTCGGTGGCCGGCCCCGAGCAGCCGTCGACAGCAGGCGGCGCCGATCTCACCGGCCGCCCCCGTGACCACGATTCCCCGAGCTTCCGTTATCAGTCCTCCCTCCGCGGGTCCCCGAGGGCGACGTTAGCCACCGCGACGCGCGCCGTACATCTGGGCGCGGATCGTCTCAGATGCACTTCTGGGCGCGCACCGTCTCGGATTCGGGACTCAGCGCGCCCAGATGGCTCAATGAGACGCTCCGCGCCCAGATGAAGGGAGGCCGAGCAACCGGGTGACGGCGTCGTCGCAGTACGCCTCGATCGACTCGGCGCTGTCGTCGCCGCCGATGGCGTGGACGAGCAGGCCGTCGACGAAAGCGGCGATCTCGACGGCGGCACGAGCCGGGTCGATCGACGCCGGCACCTCACCCTGCTCCTGACCGAGCTCGATCACGTAGCCGATCCGCTGCCGGGTGAGCTCGACGACCGTCCGGTGGCGCCGGGCGAGTGACGGATTGGCGGCCGCGGCGGCCGCGAAGGCGATCCAGACGATCGCCTCCTCGCGTCGGGGCTCGTCGACGGGAAGCAAGGCGCGCAGGCCGAGGCGCAGCGCGCCGATTCCGGAGTCGTCGCCCCCGCCCTCGTCCACCCTGCGCAACTGACGCTCGACGACCCGGGCCAGCGCGGCGTCGAGCAGCTGGGCCCGCGTGCGGTAGTGGTGCTGGACCGTGCCAGGAGCGACGCCGGCCTGTCGGGCGACGTTGCGCACGCTGAGCCGGTCCAGTCCCTGGCGCGCCACCACGCGGATCGCGGCGTCGGCGATGGAGGTCGAGGTGGTGGCGGGTTGTGGATCCATGAGGAGACGGTATCGTACGATCGTATGAGCCATACGATCGTACGAGACACCCAGAACCACATGCGGCGATACCTCGCCCGTCGCCTGCCGTGGGGCACCCCGTGGTGGGCGTACGCCCTCGCCGTCGGACCGGCCAACGTCTTCCGTCAGTTGCTGGTCCCGAACGACGTCGCACCCTGGCTGGACATCGCCAGCTTCGTCGTCATGGTCGCAGTCGTCGGCGGCTTCGTCACGCTGATCGACGTCGTCCGGCGGCGGCTGGTGCGGAGCGGGGCCGATGCCGCGGCCGCCAACGAGCCGGTCGTCGAGTCAGCAGAAGATCGTGATCTGAGATTCTGCTAAACAGAATCTCGTGGTCGCGCCCCCGCAGTACCCGATCGCCTCCGTCGACAACGCGTTGCGGTTGCTGCTGATGCTCGGCGAGCGACCTCGCCTCCGCCTCTCCGACGCCGCCGTCGAGCTCGGCGTCGCCAACTCGACCGCCCACCGCCTGCTGGCCATGCTGGCCCACCACCGCTTCGTGACCCAGGACTCCGGGAGGACCTACCGCGCCGGGCCGGCCCTGCTCGAGGTCGGCCTCGCTGCGGTCCGCCGGCTCGACGTGCGGGCGGCGTGCCGCCCGTTGCTCGAACGCGTGGCGGAGGAGACGGGCGAGACCGTGCACTGCGGCGTGCTCGATGGTGCGGCGATCCGCTACGTCGACGCCGTCGAGAGCGGTCGCGTGCTGCGGGTCGCCGGCCGGACCGGGATGGTGTTGCCGGCGCACTGCTCGGCGGCGGGAAAGGCCCTGCTCGCCCGCCTCGACCCGGACCAGCTCCGGTCGCGATACCCGGAGGAGCGGTTGGAGCGGCTGACCGCACGGTCGATCGGCACGTTCGACGAGTTGACGCGGGTGCTCCGGCGCGTCCGCACCAGCGGCTACGCGGTGAACCGGCACGAGAGCGAGGACGGCGTCGCCGCGGTCGCCGTCGCGGTCGACGACGAGGCGGGCGCCCCGATCGCCGCGATCAGCTGCGCCGCGCCGGTGGGGCGGATGGGACGGGCCCGTATCACCGAGGTGGGTGCGCTGATGACCTCGCTGGTGGGCCGGCCGTGACGCTCGACCAGCGCGTGCGAGTGGCGATCGCCTGCCGCATCCTCGCCCAGGCCGGGCTGTCCGAGGACGTCCTCGGACACGTCAGCGTCCGGGTCGACGACGACACCATCCTCGTGCGGGCACGCGGTCCGGCCGAGACGGGCTTGTTGTTCACGAGTCCGGAGGACGTGGTGGCGTGCTCGATCACCGACCCGACTGGTCCACGGGGCGGCGACCGCACGCTCCCGAACGAGCTGCCGATCCACCTCGCCTGCTACCGGGCCGATGCGGCGGTGGGAGCGGTCGTCCACGCCCACCCGCCGTGGCTGATCGCCGCCGACCTGGCCGGCGTGGCACTGGTCCCGCTCGTCGGCGCGTACAACATCCCGGCGGCGCGGCTGGCGGCCGATGGCATCGCCATCTACCCGCGTTGCGTGCTGATCGACACCGACGAGCTGGGCGAGGAGATGGTCGCGGCGATGGGCGGGCGTCCGGTATGTGTGCTACGTGGTCATGGGGTGACGGCGACGGGCGCGACGGTGGAGCAGGCGGTCACCCGGGCCCTGGCCGTCGACAGCCTCGCTCGGATGGCCTGCCGGGTGGCGGCGTTGGGTGGTGAGGTGCGGCCACTGCCGCCCGACGACCTGGCGCAGCTCCCCGACCTCGGATGGGGGTTCAACGACGAGCTGGTGTGGCGCCACCACGAGGAGCGGCTGCGCCGGGCCGGGCTTGGCATCGGGATCGGCCGCGAAGGAGGTGACGGATGACCCGAGGAGCGCTGATCGACGACGTCGTCGGGGAGATCGGCCGGGGGATGATCCCGGCCTACGTGTACAGCGACGCCGAGGTGTTCGAGCTGGAGCGGGAGCAGGTCTTCGGGCGGGCGTGGGTGTTCCTGGCCCACGAGTCCGAGATCCCCGATCCCGGCGACTATGTCGTGCGCCGGGTGCTCGACGACTCGTTCATCGTCGTGCGCGACGAGTCGGGCCAAGTGCAGGTCCACTTCAACATGTGCCTGCACCGGGGGATGCAGGTGTGCCGGGCCGAGGTCGGCAACGCCTCCCACTTCCGCTGCCCGTACCACGGCTGGTCCTACCGCAACGACGGCCGGCTCGCCGGACTGCCGTTCCACCAGGACGCCTACGGCGGCGACGACGGGTTGCCCCGCGCCGACCAGCACCTGCTGTCCCCGCCCCGCGTCGACGCCGTCGACGGGATGATCTTCGTCAGCCTCGCCGACGACGGCCCCGGCCTCGCCGAACAGATCGGCGAGTTCGCCTTCTACCTCGGCATGTACACCCGCCAAAGTCCCGACGGGCTCGAACTGCGCGGACCGCAGCGGTGGCGGGTGCGGGCGAACTGGAAGATCGGCTGCGAGAACTTCGTCGGCGACATGTACCACACCCCCTACACCCACCGCAGCGTCGTCGACATCGGGTTGTTCCGCGAGCCGAAGGCGCACAAGCGCAAGGAGGGCGTGCTGTACTTCGCCGGCACCGGCGGCGGGACGACCTACAAGCTGCCGGCGGGCGACTTCCGCGAACGGATGCGGTACGTCGGCTACCCCGACGAGATGATCGACCGGGCCGCCGGCTCGTGGTCGGCCGAACAGGTGGCGATGGTCGCCGCCGACGGCTTCATCGTGTCGGCCGCGACGCTGTTCCCGAACCTGAGCTTCGTCCACAACTGGCCCCAGGTCGACGACGACGGAACGGTGGTCCCGTTCATCTCGATCCGCCAGTGGCAGCCGGTGTCGGCGACCGAGACCGAGGTGCTGTCGTGGTTCGCCGTCGACCGCAACGCCCCCGAGCAGTTCAAGCGCGACTCGTACCGCGCCTACCTGATGTGCTTCGGCTCGTCGGGGATGTTCGAGCAGGACGACGTCGAGAACTGGGTCTCGATCACCAAGGTCTCGCTCGGCGCGATGGCCCGCCGCCTGCGCCTCAACACCCGCATGGGACTCACCGCGGCGGACCAGCCGATCAACCCCCGCCTCGACGGCTTCTCCGGGCCTGGCATCGCCCGCGTCGGCTACAGCGAGTTCAACCAGCGCAACTGGCTGACCCTGTGGTCGAGCCACCTCGCCGGCGGGCCGATCGAGCGCACCCATCCCCTGGGCGCCGCGCAATGAGCCCGGCCGCCTTCGAGCCGTCGTTGCCGTTCGACGACCCCCGCCACCTCGCCGCCCACCGCTTCCTCGTCGAGGAGGCGGCGATCCTCGACGCCGCCGACTGGGCTCGGTGGCTCGAGCTGGTCTCCGACGACGTGCGGTACGTCATGCCGGTCCGGGTCACGACGGTGAGCGACGCCGGCTACGACGCCCGGTCCGACATGGCCCACTTCGACGAGGACCGCTACGCCCTCGCCAAGCGGGTCCACCGGCTGCTCACCGAGCACGCGTGGACGGAGGACCCGCCGTCGCGCACCCGCCACCTCGTCACCAACGTCCGGACGTTCCCGGGCTCCGGCGACGAGGTCCGCGTCGAGTCGACGGTGCTGCTGTTCCGCAGCCGCGGCGACCGGGAGCCGGAGTGGCTGTGCGCCTATCGCGACGACGTGCTGCGCCCGACCGCCGACGGCTACTGCCTCGCCGCCCGCCACCTCACCGTCGAGGAGTCCGTGCTCCGGACCCAGAACCTGGCGATCCTGCTGTGAGTGAGCGCCGTAGCCAGCCGATCGAGATCGCCAACGAGTTCGCCACCGTCGTCGTCCGCCGCGTCGACACCCGCAACGGCGTCCGGCTGCGCATCGAGTCGCCCCGTCACCAGCGGGCGATCGACCTCGACCCGCTCGAGCTGGAGACCCTCACGTGGCAGAGCCACGACCTGTTCAGCCGGCTGCTGCGCCAGCCGTTCGGGCCGGAGGACGAGTGAGCCTCGGCGGGAAGCGTGCCCTGGTCGTGGGCGCCGGGTCGGGCATCGGCCGCGCCGTGCACGACGCCTTCGTCGCCAACGGCGCTCTCGTCGTGGTGCTCGAGCGCGACCGGGCCAAGAGCGACGATCTGCGCCGCGGCAGCCCCGACACCGTCGTCGTCACCGGCGACGCCACGGAGCCCGAGACCAACGAGGCCGCCGTCGCCGCCGCCGTCGACACCCACGGCGGCCTCGACGTGTTGGTGAACTGCGTCGGGATCTTCGACTACTACCGCGGCGTCGGCGAGATCGATCGGGACCAGCTCCTGCCCGCCTTCGACGAGCTGTTCCACATCAACGTCGCCGCCCACCTGCTCGGCGTCCACGCCGCGCTCGGGCCACTGACGGCCTCCCGCGGCAACGTCATCCTCACCGGCTCCACGTCCAGCTTCCACCCGGGACGCGGCGGTGTCCTGTACGTGGCCAGCAAGTTCGCCGTCCGCGGCCTCGTCACAGCCCTCGCCCACGAGCTCGCGCCCGACGTCCGCGTGAACGGCGTCGCCCCGGGCGGGACCCTCGACACCGACCTGCGCGGCCCGTCCGCCCTCGGCCTCGCCGGCGAGTCGCTCGGCACCCACGCCGGCCGGGAGGACGACCTCAAGTCACGGACGCCGCTCGGGGTCGCCCTCACACCGGCCGACCACGCCCACAGCTACGTGTTCCTGGCGTCCGACGCCGCTCGCGGCATCACCGGCGCCTTCCTCCATCCCGACGGCGGGATCGCCGTCAAGGGCTGACGACGAAGCCTCACTCCGGGTCCGGCCTCCAGTAGACGGCGTGAGACATCAGGGTCCAGAGCGTGTCGACGGCCTCGTCCTCGCTGAGCTCGACGTCGATGGCGTCCCCGTCGTGGGCGATCCAGACCCAGCAGAAGTGCTCGAGCATGGACGAGAGCGCGGAGGCGGCGAGCTCGGGGTGGAGCCCGGGGGCCCAGCCGTCGCGTTGGGCGTTGCGCACGAACCGGGCGAGGGTGTGCACCCCGTTGGTCCGGATCTGCCGCCACTCCTTGGCGAAGTTCTCGTCGATCATCGACGCCTGGACGATGCCGACGATCTCGGGCATGCGCCTCTGGTACTGGCGGTAGAAGAGGCGGATGGCCTCGCGCAGGGCCTCGATCGCCGGGAGACCCTGCCGGAACGGCTCGGCGACGAGAGCCTGGAGCTCGGCGTCGAAGTCCGTCGCCAGTTCGGCCAGCAGGGCCTCCTTGCTGTCGAAGTAGTTGTAGAACGACGCCATCGACTTGCCGGCCTCGTCGGCGATGTCGGAGAGCCGGGCGTTGAGGTACCCGTTGCGGGCGACGACCCGCCGGGCGGCGTCGAGGAACGCCTGCCGGGTGGCTCGACCCTTCGCGGTCGGCTTGATCGCCGACCCGGTCACGGGCGGGACATTGACAGGCACTTTTTCTGACTATAACTTCAGTATCAGAAATGTTCAAGCTGGCTGGCCGGAGTACCGCACGTTGACCGACCGAGCAGTAGCTCGCGACTTCGTGTCGCTGGCGTCGCCGACGTTTCCTCGCGCCGGACACGGGAGCCACCCGTGTCAGGGCGTGTACCACCACCCGACCGGCGAGCATCCGAGGGTCGCCTTCATCGCCACCCACTACAACGTCGACTTCTCCGAGCACTACATCGCCCCGTACCTCGCCACGCGGGGCCACGGCTTCCTCGGCTGGAACACCCGCTACCGCGGCGCCGAGGCGTACTTCCTTCTCGAGCACGCCGTCGTCGACATCGGCGTCGGGGTGCGGTGGCTGCGGGAGGAGGCCGGGGCCGAGACCGTCGTCATCCTCGGCAACTCGGGCGGCGGCTCGCTCATGGGCGCCTACCAGTCCCAGGCGAGGGAGCCGAAGCTGCGCGCCGCTCCCGGTCTGCCGTTCCCCGACGCCGCCCTCGACCTCCCGCCGGCCGACCTGTACGTGTCGCTCAACGCCCACCCCGGCCGGCCGGACGTGCTCACCGCGTGGCTCGATCCGTCGGTCACCGACGAGGCCGATCCGCTCTCGGTCGACCCCGACCTGGACATGTTCGACGAGCGCCACGGCCCCCCGTACTCCCCCGAGTTCGTCGAGCGCTACCGCGCCGCCCAGGTCGCCAGGAACGACCGGATCACGGCCTGGGCGCGCGGCGAGCTCGATCGGCTGGCCGCGGCCGGTGCCTGGGACCGCCTCTTCAACCTCCACCGGGTGTGGGCCGATCTCCGGTTCACCGACCTGACCCTCGATCCGTCGGACCGGCAGCCGGGCTGCTACCAGGGCGACCCGCGGCGGGCCAACTACGGCCCGCTCGGCATCGGCCGGACGAGCACGCTGCGCTCGTGGCTGTCGATGTGGAGCCTGGAGGAGTCGCAGTGCGTCGGCGCACCCCATCTGGCCCGCGTCGACGTGCCGGCGCTGGTCGTCCAGTCCAAGGCGGACCGGGGCGTGTACCCGTCCGACGCCCAGGCCATCTACGACGCCCTCGGCACGGCCGACAAGACCCTCGAGTTCCTCCCCGGCGAGCACTACTTCGAGGACGGTGGCCGCGACGACGTCGCCGACCTCATCACCACGTGGACGGAGAAGCACCGTGGCTGACGACACCGTCACCGGGGCTGGCGCCCTCGACGTCGCCGACCGGTTGTTCCGCGCCATCGAAGCCGGCCGGGTCGACGTCGTCAGCGAGCTCTACGCAACCGACGCCGTGATCTGGCACAACCACGACGGCGCCGAGCAGACGCCCGCCGAGAACCTGCGCACCCTGCGGTGGCTGGTCGACAACCTGTCCGGGGTGCGCTACACCGACATCCGTCGATCTCCAACCGCCACCGGATTCGTCCAGCAGCACGTCCTGTGCGTCACCAACCGCGCTGGCACCGACGTCGAGATCCCGGCGTGCATCGTCGCCACCGTCGAGGACGGACACATCACCCGGCTCGAGGAGTACCTCGACTCCCGCCACATCGATCGCCTCACCGCCCGCTGACCGAAAGGAGCCCCAAATGTCCGACGACACCACCCTGGCCCGCAACCGCGAGTTCGCCGTGAGCGGGATCAACCACCTGGCGCTCGTGTGCTCCGACATGGAACGCACGATCGACTTCTACACCAACGTGCTCGGCATGCCGCTGGTGAAGAACATCGAACTGCCCGCCGGGTCGGGTTACCACTTCTTCTTCGGCCTCGGCAACGGCGACACGCTCGCCTTCTTCCACTTCCCCGGGGCGCCGGGCGCCGCGCCGGGCATCGCCGCGCCCCGCGGCCTGCCCGGGACCGGCGATCTGGTGAGCGCGGTCGGGTCGATGAACCACGTGGCGTTCAACGTGCCCGAGGACAAGATCGAGGAGTACCGCGAGCGTCTCGTCGCCAAGGGGATCGAGGTCAGTGCGATCCTCAACCACGACGACAGCCCGCGCCAGGTCGCCAAGCAGATGCACGAGGGCGTCTTCGTCCGCAGCATCTACTTCTTCGATCCCGACGGCATCCTCCTCGAGTTCGCCTCCTGGACCAATGCCGGCCGGGCGATCGCCCTGAACCAGGCCAGCGACGTCGTCGCCACCGCCTCCGTCTGAACCGTTGGTGAGCGCCGGGTGAGTGGCCGTCAGCTGCGCGCGGCGATGGCGACGGGCCTCGTCGAGGCGCCGGGGTGCTACGACGCGCTGAGCGCCGTGCTCGTCGAGCGGGCCGGCTTCCCGGCCGCCTATCTCTCCGGGTTCGCCCTCTCGGCCGCGTCCCTCGGTGCGCCCGACCTCGGGCTGATCGGACTCGACGACGTCACCTCGGTGCTGCGGCGGATCACGGCGGGCGTCGCGATCCCCGTGATCGTCGACATCGACACCGGCTTCGGCGGCCCGCTCAACGTGCGCCGGACGGTCCGCGAGGTCGAAGCCGCCGGGGCCGCGGCGGTGCAGATCGAGGACCAGGTCGCCCCGAAGCGATGCGGGCACTTCGAGGACAAGCGCATCGTCGACCTCGACGAGGCGGTCGAGCGTGTCGCCGTCGCGGCCGAGTCGCGCCGATCCGCCGACACCGTCGTCATCTCCCGGACCGACGCCGTCGCCGTCGCCGGCATCGACGCCGCGATCGACCGGGCGCGCCGATTCCTCACCGCCGGGGCCGACGTCGTCTTCGTCGAGGCGATCGAGACCGCCGAACAGCTCACCGAGGTCGCCGCCGCGCTCCCCGGTGTGCCGCTCCTCTACAACGCCGTCGAGGGCGGCCGGTCGCCGCTGCTCGCCCGCGACGTGCTGGCGCGCGCCGGCGTGCGGATCCTCATCCACCCGATCACGTTGCTGTTGGAGACGATCCGAGCCGGGCAGGCCGCACTCGACGCCCTGGCCGCCGCCCGCCCGGCGACCGACGCCACGATCCGTCTCGCCCGCGAGGTCGTGAACGCCGATGAGGCGATGGGCTTTCGCCCCGGCGGCGTCCGGCCGTCGTGAACCGTTGAGCACCCGACCCGAGAAGAGGACGACGATGCCCCGCCTGCGCCAGGTCCACCGCCACGAGACCGACGACGAGCTCACGCTCCGGATGTACGACCGGCTGTTCGGGCCGAACCGCGACCCTGTCGACGAACCCGGGACGGCGACGGGCACGCCGGGCGACTGGTGGACGGTGTTCGCCCTGTGCCCCGACGTCCTCCAGCACGCCGTGCTCGGGTTCAACCTGTACCGCAACCCGGCGCGGTCGCTCAGCCCGGTGCTGCGCGAGCTCGGTCAGACCCGCGCCGGATGGCTCCGCGGCAGCCAGTTCGTGTTCTCCCAGCACTGCAAGTCGTGCCGCACGCTCGGCATGAGCGAGGAGAAGATCTCGGCCATCCCGACGTGGTCGACGTCGCCGCACTTCGATGACGTCGAGCGCGTCGTGCTCGCCTACACCGACGCGATGGTCGCCGGCGACGGCCGGGTCCCCGACGACCTGTTCGCCCAGCTGCGCGAGCACCTGAGCGACGAGCAGATCCTCGAGCTCACCTACATCACGGCGATGTACGAGATGCACGCGATCATCTGCCGCGCCCTGCGGCTGGAGTACGACGATCGCGACGACCCCGTCATCGAGATCGCCGGGGACCCGTCGTCGCTCGCCGTGGACGTCGGCGCCATGATCAGCGACCGAGATCAATGATCGGCGCCCCATCGACGTCGTCAGCATAGATGACTGAATTCATCTGATTTACCGACTACGGTCGTCGGCCATGGCCATCGACCCGTGGGAAGACCGTCCGCCGCTCGACACCGCCGGTTCGCCGCCCGGACTGACCCGTCGCCGCGCGCTCACCCTGATCGTCGGGCGTCCTCGCTGGGCGCCGGGCTCGGGCCGGCCTCGCTCGCCCGCCCGGTGGGTGCGCGTGCTCGCCCGCCCGCGCCCACCCTTCCTCCCGCCCCGGCCCAGACGCCATCCCCCATCGTCAAGCCCCTGCCGCCCGAGTGGTTCGTCGTCCACGGCACGAACGCCGAGACGCGCTGGGACTCCGTCTCGACCAAGCGGCTGGTCACTCCGAACGAGCGCTTCTTCGTCCGCAACCACACCTCCACTCCCCTGATCGACGCCAGCACCTGGCGGCTGCGGGTGCACGGCAGCGGTGTTCGCCGTCCGCTCGACCTGAGCTACCGCGAGCTCCGGCGGCTGCCGTCGCGGACCACGACCGCCCTCATCGAGTGCGCCGGCAACGGACGCAGCTTCTTCGGCACCCAGCAGGGCCAGCCGGCGAGCGGCACGCAGTGGCGCCTCGGCGCAGTCGGTGCGGCCCGCTGGCGCGGCGTCCCACTGTCGCTGCTGCTGCGGCGGGCCGGGCTGCGGCGCGACGCCATCGACGTGCTGCCCGAGGGCCTCGATCCCATCGTCGTCAGCGGCGGTGTCGACCAGGGTCACGTGCGTCGGCCGCTGCCGATCGGCAAGGCACTCGACGACGTGCTCGTCGCCTACGAGATGAACGGCGAGCCGCTCCCCCCTGACCACGGCTTCCCCGTCCGCCTGGTCGTCCCGGGCTGGATCGGCATCGCCTCGATCAAGTGGCTCGGCAGCATCGAGGTCGCCGACCATCCGCTCACGTCGCCCTGGAACACCACGTCGTACCGGTTCTTCGGGCCCGACTACCCGGAGGACGCTCCCCCGCTCAGCACCCAGCCGGTGAAGAGCGCGTTCGAGCTGGGTTGGGACGCCGAGGTCCTGGCCGGCCGCCGGCTCACACTGACCGGGCGCTCCTGGTCGGGCGCCGCCCGCATCCGCCGCGTCGAGATCAGCACCGACGGCGGGGCGACCTGGCGGCGCGCCTCCTCGACCCTCGCGATCTCCACCGACCGTGGGTGCGGTGGAGCCTGCCCTGGCGACCGCCGGCGCCGGGCCGTTACGAGCTGCTCGCCCGGGCCACCGATCGAATCGGCCAGACTCAGCCCGCGACGGTGCCGTTCAACCAGCTCGGCTACCTCTTCTGGGCGGTCGTCCGGCACCCCGTCATCGCCGTGTAGCCGCGTCGCCGGCGGGGCAGGATGGACCGGTGCCGCCGCCGTTGTTGCCGACGACCGTCGTCGGGAGCTACCCGCAACCCGACTGGCTGATCGATCGGCGGCTCCTGGCCGCCGACGTGCCCCGGATCCGACGGCCCGAGCTCTGGCGGGTGCCGCCGGCGTACCTCCGCCAAGCGCAGGACGACGCCGCCGCGCTCGCCATCCGCGACATGGAGCGCGCCGGCATCGACGTGATCACCGACGGCGAGGTGCGGCGGGAGAGCTACTCGAACCACTTCGCCACCGCGCTCGAAGGCCTCGATGCCGGCCGGCCGGCGAGGATCACGAGCCGGGCCGGCGTGTCGATCGTCGTGCCACGAGTCGTCGGCAAGATCCGGCGGACGCGCGCCGTCGAGGTCGACGCCGTCACGTTCCTGCGCCGGTCGACGCCGCGGACCATCAAGGCCACCCTGCCCGGTCCGTTCACGATGTCGCAGCAGGTGGTCGACGACGCGTACCGCGACCCCGAGGCACTCGCCATGGACTTCGCCGCGGCCGTGAACGAGGAGGCGCAGGCACTCCAGGCCGCCGGCGCCGACGTGATCCAGCTCGACGAGCCGTGGCTGCGCAACGATCCCGCCGGCGCCGAACGCTACGCCGTCGACACGATCAACCGCGCCCTCGACGGCATCACCGCGACCACCGTGATCCACCTCTGCTTCGGCTACGCCGCCGTCGCACCCCGGCAGAAGCCGTCCGGATACCCCTTCCTCACACAACTGGCCGCCACTACGGCCGACGCCATCTCGATCGAGGCGGCCCAGCCGAAGGTCGACCTCGGCGTCCTGGCCGATCTGTCCGCCAAGGGCATCGTCCTCGGCGTCCTCGACCTCAGCGACCCCGCCGTGGAGACCGTGGACGAGGTCGCCGGCCGGATCCGCCACGGTCTCCGCTACGTCGCCGCCGACCGGCTCACGCCCGCGCCCGACTGCGGCATGAAGTACCTCCGCCGCGCCGTCGCCTTCGGCAAGCTGCAGGCCCTCGCCGAGGCGGCCCGCGTGGTGCGCGCCGAGCTCGGCTAGGTCGTCCCCTTTCGCCGCTCGTGATCTGGGCGCAGTTCTTCTCAACTGCCGAGAGAAAGCGCGCCCAGATGAGTCCAGGAGAAGGATCGCGCCCAGATTCCCGGGGCTCCTCTAAGGCTGACCGTGGCCGAGTGCGGCTACTCGTCCCGCCCGCCCTGATCGATCAGGTCGGCGGGTGACTTGCCGGAGTCCTCGTCGTCGAACGTCCAGTCCGGCTGCTTGGCGGCCTGACGCTCGTCGAGCGTCGCCGTGCCTGCGACGAGATCGACGATCGGGGCGATGAGCGCGGGCTCGACCGGTTCGACCACCTCCGTGTCGTGGGAGGCGAACAGGTCCGGGACCAGCTCGAGGATGCTCGCCACGACCCGCTGGTGCTGGGTCGCCAGGTAGCAACGGGCGCCCTCGACGACGCTGTCGAGGCAGGTGCGCAGCCGATCGGCGTCGTCGTCCCGCGGCTCGTGGTGGCAGAGCCGGGCGAGGACTTCCGAGATCGACCGTCCATCCAGCTTGCACGGCGTGCACTGTCCGCACGACTCGACCGCCAGGAAGCGGGACACCCCGGCGGCCACTGCGACGAGGTCATCGCTGTCGTCGAACACGATGAAGCCGGCGGCACCGAGACCTGATCCCGCCACCGCCATCGCCTCGTAGGTGAGCAAGGTGTCGAACTTCGCCGGCGGCAGCACCGGATTGGCGACACCCGACATCGCCGCGACGAGCCGATGGCCCGCCACCGGACCGCCACCGAGCTCGTCGATCACCGCGCGCAGCGGAGTACCCATGGGCACCTCACCGACGGCATCTCGCACCGTCGCCCCGGTGATCGTGCAGACGATGGTCCCTGGCGACTCCGGCGTGCCCAGCGTTCGGAACCATTCCGGACCGTTGGTGAGGATCCCCGGGATGTTGGCGATCGTCTCGGCGTTGTTGACGAGTGTCGGTGGGGCGAGCGTGGACGACTCAGCTCCGGCCATGTCGACCGTCGCGGGGGACGTCGTGCCGTCGCCGAGCTCGTCGGCGCCGTGGCGGTACGGCGGGGCGAGACGGGGGAACGGCGCCCGTCCCTCGAGCACCTCGAGGAGGGCGGTCTCCTCGCCGTACAGGTACTCCCCCGGCCCCTCCAGTACATCGACGTCGACCCCGTCGAGCCATCCGGCGTCGACGAGCTCGGCGGCCGCGGCCCGGATGCGCCGAGCTTCCTCGACGAAGCTCGCTTTGACGGCGACCACGACGCGGTCGGCCCCGACGGCATGGGCGGCGATCGCGGCACCTTCCAGGACGCGGTACGGGTTGCGGCGCAGGAGCTCGCGGTCCTTGAACGATCCTGGCTCGCCCTCGGCGGCGTTGACGACCACGGTGGCCGGGAGCACCGGCGACGCGTGGCCGGCGACCGTCCGCCACTTGCGGCCGGTGGGGAACCCGCCGCCACCCCGACCCCGCAGGCCGGACGCGTCGACATCGTCGATGATCGCTGTCGGTCCGAGCTTCCGGGCTGCCGTCAGCCCCTCCCCGCCGCCGCGTTCGACGTACGCCTCCAAGCTGACGATCGGCTCGGGATCGAGGACACGGGACGTGACGACCGAATCGGCCATCACCGCCCAGTACCCGGTTCGACGACCGATCAACCGGCGTACGGTTCTGGTCGTGCGACGCGAGCTGCTGCGGGGCCTCGAGCGACTCGACGCGACGACCACCGTCCTGCAGCGCGCGCGCCTGGCTGATCCGCTCGGCGGCATGTGGGAAGCCGCCGACGTGCAGTGGTGGTGGCGCCGGCCCCGGGCGACCGACGAGCTGGCCCTCCCGGTCTGGTTCGACGAGGCCGGACCGGTGGCGGCGGCAGGGCTGACGGCCTGGGACGACGCCTGGCAAGCAGACGTCTTCGCCGTACCGTCGACCGTCGAGGAGGAAGACGTCTGGACGGCGACGTTGGAAGCCGCCGCCGGACATCGGGGCACGGCACTCCAGGTGCTCGTGAACGGAGAGGACACACCGCTGGCGAGCCTCGCCATCCAGAGCGGATTCGCGATGACCGACGAGTTGTCGGGCACCTCATGGATGGAAGCCGACGAGCGCCCGTCCGTCACTCAGGTCGACGGGTTCGCGATCGTCGATCGCGTGACCCGCGCCGATCGTCCGCATCCGATGATCGCCCGCAACGGTGAACAGGTCGAGCCGCGGCTGCGCCAGTGCTCGCTGTACGACCCGACGCTCGATCTGGCGGTCGAGGACGCGGACGGCAGGGTCGCCGGGTACGCGTTGTTCTGGTTCGACCACACGACGCTGGTCGGTCTCCTCGAACCGATGCGCGTCGAGGACGACTACCAACGACGCGGCCTCGCCCGTATGTTGCTGACGCACGGCCTCGACCGGCTCGCCCGCTGCGGCGCTCGCCGCCTCAAGGTCGGCTTCGAGAGCGACGCCGCCCGCAACCTCTACCTCGGCGCCGGCTTCGTCCAGACGTCGATCGATCGGCTGCTCACTCGACCAGCACCGCATTAGTGTCGACGAGGTGGCCGGGCCGACACCGTTGGGCGAGCCGGCCCGGGTGCAGGAGCCGCAGGCGGTCCTCACTCCGCTGACGGCCGCGACGATCTTCCTCGTGGTGACGATCGAGTCAGGCGGCGAGACGCCGGTGAGGGAGCTGCTCGTCGACCTCGCCGGCCTCGAGCGCACCGTCGGCTTCCGGGCGCCGTCGGCAGGGTTGGCGTTGGTGGCCGGGGTGGGCTCGGACGCGTGGGACCGGCTCTTCGCCGGTTCCCGGCCGGCCGACCTCCACCGGTTCGCCGAGATCCACGGCGACCGCCACCACGCCGTCTCCACACCGGGCGACCTTCTGTTCCACATCCGCGCCGCCCAGCACGACGTCTGCTTCGAGCTGGCGTCGCTGATCATGGACCGCCTCGCCGGTTCGGCGCGCGTGGTGGACGAGGTGCACGGGTTCAAGTACTTCGACGACCGTGACCTCCTGGGCTTCGTCGACGGCACCGAGAACCCGACCGGCGCCCGAGCGGCAGCGGCGGTCACCGTCGGGGCCGACGACGAGCCGTTCGCCGGATCGAGCTACGTGATCGTGCAGAAGTACCTGCACGACCTCGATGCGTGGAACGCGCTCACGGTCGAGGAGCAGGAACGGGCGGTCGGCCGGCGGAAGCTGTCGAACGTCGAGCTCGCCGACGACGAGAAGCCGAGCAACTCCCACGTCGCGCTCACCAACATCGTCGGACCCGACGGCGACGAACGCCAGATCCTGCGTGACAACATGGCGTTCGGGACGATCGGCAGCCGGGAGTTCGGCACCTACTTCATCGGGTACGCGGCCACGCCGAGCACGATCGAGCAGATGCTCCGCAACATGTTCATCGGCGACCCGCCCGGCAACCACGACCGCATCCTCGACTTCTCGACTGCGGTCACGGGCAGCCTGTTCTTCGTCCCGACCGCGGACTTCCTCGACGACCCACCCCCGGCACCTGACTGAGCCGGAAGCGGACGCCGCTGCCCGCTGTCAACGCCCGCCGACACGCGCGGTGCGTGTCCACGGGCACTGTGGCGATCGCGTCATGCGTGCACGGTCATGTCATGTACCGAGAAAATGACACTCAATTCGCCGCGTCCGGCCCAGTGGCCGAACGCGGCGTCCCCGAATGGTCCCGGCGCTTACGTCGCTTGGTCGTCGACCTGCTGGCGGTCCTGATCGCGGTACCGCTGGCGATGGTCGCCGAGCCGGCGGCGGCCAAGGGTCGGGCCGTGATGCAAGAGCTCCCTCCCGGGGTCTGCCTGAACACCCAGGACTGTTCGCCACCGAAACTGCTCAACCTGAACCAGTCCCTGTATGCGGCGACGCCGGCACAGGTGACCTCGTTACGGAAGCTGGAGGAGGACGCCGTCGAAGACGTCATCGAGGAGCATGGCTTGAGCGACGGGGACACCAAGGCCGTGCAGACGTGGGGGCGTCACGAGGCCCTCGCCCATCTGTGGACGCTGCTGCTCGAGGCCATCGGCACCGACGTCAACGGTCGAACCGACGACCAGAAGAACGCGGTCGATTGGCTGACCACGCTCACCCATCGCAAAGCCATCGCGTCCGCGCACGCGGTCGGGGGCGAGTACGTCAAGTGGGCCGGCCTCAACCAGAGTGCCTACTGGGCGCTGGCGAACGGGAGTCCCAGCGAGAGCGAGTTGAAGGCGTTCCTGGACGACACGCCGCTCAACTTCAACAACCCCAACGCGAGCGCGGCGACGGGCGGTTGGTGCAAGTACCGGTCGCCGGCGCCGTACGGGTCCGACTACACCGGTTACAACGACCGCAGCTGCCTGGCCCACTGCAGCAATGGGGTCCTCCCGTGCAGCCCGCCGACACCGAGCTACGAGCAGTTCGTGAAGTGGGGTGAGGCGTCCGCCAGCTACAGCTTCTTGAGCTCTGCCGACTTCGCCAAGACCGCGCACAAGGTCGGTTTGGCGTCGGCCGTCGGATTGGCCGCCGTGGCCCCGCTCGTCGCTGGCGTGGGCCCCGTGGTCGTGTCCCAGGTCGCCCGTCAGCTGTCGATCAGAGCCACTTCCCCCGCCATGATGACGGCTGGGTTCGGCGCGATCGGGGCCACCTTCGCCACGGTGATCATCGTCGCCGTCGTGATCGCGGTGGTGCACGGGATCGCCGTGATCAATGCCAGTCAGCTGCCCGGTCAGCTGGCCGAGTTGATCGCCGACGCCCGCGCCAACGCCCCCGATGTGAAGTCGCTCATCGGCACATCGGATGGTGCGGCGAGCCTGTACGCGTTGTTTCTCGGGGCGACCCTGCCGACTCCGGCGGACGACACCTGTGACAACTCGGCCCTTCCCCGCGGCATCGTCGTGCTCGAGGGAGTGGTCCAGATCAGCGGCGGCCGGCCGTGTCTCAATCCCAGCCCGATCCCACCGGCATCCGCGGTCGACCCGCAGTTCATGATCCAAGCGGACGGCAGCCCCAGCCAGACGCGGTCGGCGACGATCACGTGGAAGGACTCCACCGCCGGCACCACGACGACGGCACGTCTGCACAAGAACTGGTTCATCACCGAGACCAACGGCTCGGCCGCCCAGACGCTACGCATCACCTACACCGACTGGGGCGGCAAGCAGCGACACGCCTTCCTGCTGGGCGACGCCGCCGACGGCCACAAGTTCGTCAGCCTGCACGTCTCCGACGACTTCGGCACCCGATTCGACCTCGCGACCTGTATCGACAACGGGCTCTGCAAGGAGAGCGACACGCTCCAGTATCTGGCTCCCGACGGGACCAAGATGTCCGCCAAGGTGGAGCCGTACGTGGCGTCGACCGGGACGCCCAAGTACGTTCCCGGCGACGAAGGCCAGGCGCTGAGCTTCGACGCCAACGGGTTCAAGCCCGGGAACGCCGAAGGCGACGATCAGCTACCAGTGGCGCTTCCAGAACGGGCTGGGCATGCCGTGCCAGTCGGCCGTTCAACCCTTCGGCGCCGTCCTACGGAACTCCGGTCGCCGGTGCCATCGTCAGCCACACCTGGGAGCACAGCGGGCAGTTCCTCGTCGAGCTCACCGCGACCGACTGCAGTCGGACGCACCGGGACCACCACGTTCCCGGTCACTGTGGGCAACGTGCCGCCGACACTGCACCTGCTACCTGACTGCGCGCCGCCGGCACTGATCCTGTGCTTCCCCCGGACCGGGCAGGCGGGAACGCCGATGGACCTCTTCGCGTCCTTCGACGACGTTGGCGTGTTCTCCCAGCTCACCGTCTCGGTCGACTGGGGCGACGGCACTCCCGTCGTGTCCAACTGCATCTCCGGGTCCGCCGGCTGCCTCACGCTCTTCGACCCCAACTTCGACCTTTCGCGGTCCACCGACCGCCAGTACTTCGTCCTCGACGCGGCTCACACGTACGCCGCGCCCGGCACCTACTACGGCAGGGTCTCGGTCTCCGACGGAGGTGCGGTGGACAGCGAGACGTTCGTCATGACGATCCCGACGGCACCCGCCGTCCCGACCGGACTGCAGGCGATTCCGGCCCCGCAGGACGGGTTGGATGAAGGGCAGGTCAGGCTGGTCTGGGATCCGCCGGCGAACAACGGGGCGGCGATCACCGACTACGTCATCGAGTCGTCGGCTGACGGGACGACGTGGACCGCCGTCGCCGACGGCGTGTCGACGGCGACGACGTACATCGTGACCGGGCTCACCAACGGCACCAACTACCGGTTCCGTGTCGCCGCCAGGAACGCCATCGGGATCGGACCGTCGAGCACGCCGGTCGAGGCCACGCCGGCGTGGGTGCCGGCGGCTCCAGCCGGGTTGACGCCGGCGGCCGGGGTCGGGCAGGTGACGCTGACCTGGAACGCCCCGGCGGACAACGGCGCGGCGATCACCGACTACGTCGTCGAGTCGTCGGCTCGACGGGACGACGTGGACCACGGTCGACGACGGCGTGTCGACGGCGACGACGTCCACGGTGAGCGGCCTCACCGACGGGACCCGGTACTCGTTCCGGGTGGCGGCCAAGAACGCCGCCGGGGTCGGCCCGTCGAGCACGTCGGTCGAGGCCACGCCGGCGGGGTTGCCGGCGGCTCCAGCGGGGCTGACGCCGTCGACGGCGCCGGCGGCCGGGGTCGGGTCCGGACAGGTGAAGCTGACCTGGACCGCCCCGGCGGACAACGGATCGGCGGTCACCGACTACGTCATCCAGACCTCCCTCGACGGGACGACGTGGACGACCGTCGACGACGGCGTGTCGACGGCGACGACGTCCACGGTGAGCGGGCTCACCAACGGAACCCGGTACTCGTTCCGGGTCGCCGCCAAGAACGCCGTCGGGGTCGGTCCGTCGAGCACGTCGGTCGAGGCCACGCCGGTCGGAGTGCCGAACGCTCCGGGCGGGTTGACGGCCGTCGTGCCGATCGTCGGGCTCGGCTTCCTGGCCCGGCTGACCTGGAACGCTCCGGTGGACAACGGATCAGCGGTCACCGACTACGTCATCCAGACCTCCCTCGACGGGACGACGTGGACCACCGTCGACGACGGTGTGTCGACGGCGACGACGTACACGGTGAACGGGCTCCTCAACGCCCTCCGCTACTCGTTCCGGGTGGCCGCCAAGAACGCCGTCGGGACTGGTCCGTGGAGCCCGGCGGTCAAGGGCACCTTGGTCCTGTACTAATACCGACTGGCTGACGGCGGCGGCGACGCCGACCGCTGAGGCGGGCTCCGGGCAGGTGAACCTGTCCGGAGCCCGCCGCGTCCGGGGCCGCTCCTGACCGAGCGACGCCGCTCGACGGGCAGGGTGCCCAGCAGGATCACCGTCGATCGTTCGGCCACCGAAGGAACCAGGAACACCCCTCGGCGGGATCGAGCGTCGTCGCCGCGATCGAGCGACATCCACGAGCCAGTCGTTCCGGGGCCGTCAACTCGGAGGCGTTCCATCCAGCAGTCGATCTCGATCTCGACGCGCCTACGTCGGGCGCGCCTGGTCGGAAGTCACCGCTCGGTCGGACCAGCGCTCCGAGCGCGAGCGACGCGGGCGATACGTTGCGCATGGTGGCCGATCGGGATCCGGATGCGATCTGGAGACCCGGCTACGCCGGTCAGGTCGTGAGGCGCCCACAGCACCCGCGCCGACCGTCACGGAAGCTCCTCGTGATCGCCGCCGGCGTCGCCGTCACCGCCGCGGGATTACTGGCGGTGTCCCGGATCGCGCCCGACGGCACGCCCAGCTCATCGGCACGCGGTCCGATCCCCACCGGTGCCGACGAACGGTGGACGGTGACGCTCGACGCGTCCTCGATCGCCGCCGTGACCGGCGACGAGGACACGATCATCGCCGCGATCGGACCGGAACCGGAGCTCGTGGCCCTCGACGCTGACTCGGGCGCCCAGCGGTGGCGGGCGCCCGCTCCCGACGAGAGCCTGATGTCGCTGAAGCTCGTCGACGGCGTGGTCGTCGCCGACTACCTCGACCCCGGCGGCGACCAGTCGCTCGTCGGGTACGACCTCGACGACGGCCGCCAGCTGTGGCGGGAGCGCGTTGCCAACGGTCGTGGTTCGCTCGCCGGCGACGGACTCGTCGTGCCGCGCGTCGAGCTCGGAACGGTACGGGCGTCCGTCGATCTCCTCGACGCGGCGAGCGGAGCCCGCATCCGGTCGATCGAGGCAGACGACATCTCGATCTCGTCGATGTCGGTCCACCGGCGGACGGGTGACGTGGTCGAGTGGTACGACGCCGACACGTTCGAACGGCGCGGCCAGCTCGATCTCGCCGCCCTGGATCTCGAGTCGCTCGAGGCAGACGTCGCGCCGACCGACGCCGGGCTGGTGGTCGCCACAGCGCGCGAGGCGCTGCTCGTCGACGCCTCCGGGTCGGTCGTGTCGTCCCTCCGTCTGCCGTCCGAGGTCGCCGGCCCCACGACGCTCGACGAGCTCGACGGCTCCGGCCGGTTCGTCGTCCTCCAAAGCGCGACCGACACGACCATGCTCAGCGTCCGCGAGGGCAGGCTGGAGGTGTTGTGGACCCATTCGGCGCGAGCGGTCGACTGGCTGATCGACGACGCGCACCAGCTGGTCGCGATCCTGCCGTGGGGCGACCAGCCCGGTGCGTACGACCTCGGCGCCCCGTGGATGGAGCTGGTCGACGCCACGACCGGGCGTCCGACCTGGGCGGGCCGGCTCTCGAGGGCCGTCGATGGAGCGTTCGACGTGCTCGGCCGCAATGGGTTCGTCGCCGCCGGTGCACTGGTCGGCGGCGGGGCGCAGTCCGTCGCCGGTTACGCCTTCGACGGGACCGAGCTCTGGCGTCACCCGGTCGGCGCCGGCGGACGACCGCTGGCGTTGGTCCCGGGCGGGCTGGTGAGGATCGGAACGACCGCGTCCGGGGAAGCCACCCTCACCCTGCTCTCCTGACCGGTAGGCGTGGTCAGAGGAGCTGGGACCTGGCAATCCAGTGCAGGTGGGAGATCGGGCTGCGGGCCGAGTCGCGGTACTTCGCCGCGCCGCTCTCGAAGACGAGGTACACCCGGCCGGTCTGACTGAGCGTGACCCCGTCCGGCATGCTCAGGCCCCGGAAGCACCACGGGCGGGCGGCGCGCGGCACGCCCAGTGCACAGGCACACCAACCGATCCTTCGCCGTCGTCGCCGCGTCGGATCGCGGCAGTCAGCGGAACCGGAGGCGATACCGAGGTTTGCACACCGAGGTGTCGGGGTTCCCCGCTACCGGCGAATTGGACTCGTCAGTAGGTTCGACCCGGTCAACCACGAGCAGTCTCACATCCGATGTCCGACACTCGTCCACCCCCCGAACGAGGTCCACGTCCGATGTCAGACAGCAACAGTCGATGGAAGAACAACCGGCGACGGGCGCAGCCACTTGTACCGGCGGCCTGTTGCCTTCTGCTCGGGGTCGTCCTCGCCGCCTGCCCCGCACCGGGGGACACGGCACCGACGACCACGACGACGAGCCCGCCGGCCAGCACCACCAGCGAGCCGGCCGCCACGACCACGTCGGTCCCGCCGGTCGTCGTGACCAGTGCGCCGGAACCCCCGGCCTCGGAGCCGCCGGACCCGTCGACGACCGAGCCGTCCACGACCGAGCCGTCCACGACCGAGCCGTCGACGACCGAGCCCGGTAGCAGTACGACGGTGCCGCCACTCAGCCCGTTCGATCCGACGCGCACGTGGGCCTTCTCGCGGTACCTCCCCGACGGCACCGAGGTTGGTGAGTCGTTCTCCCGGGTGGGCGGACGGTTGAACGCGACCGAGCTCTACCCGCCGAGCCATTTCGACCTCGGCGAGCCCATCGATGGTCTGAACATCGGCCGGGTGTTCGGTAGCGAGGACGGCATGACCTACGGGGTCTTCGCGCAGAGCCCGGCCCACTTCATCGAATCGGCGCCCGGCGCGCCGCCCAACGAGTTCGGGAACAAATCCGACCTCGAGCAGTATCAGAACTTCCGCAAAGACGCCGAAGGGGCCACGCTTTCATTCACCGTCACCTCGGTGCGGATCGAGGCGATCGACCGCAATGGGGTTGTGTTCCTGCCCTTCGAGTGCCCGCCCGGCTGCCCGGCGGCGATCGAGGGCGAGGCCATCCTGTCGGTTCAGGCGTACACCTCGTCCGGCCGTCACTTCTACAACACGTCGGGCGGCGCCAAGGTCTTCGGACACGTCGGCAACTTCGACTTCGAGGTCTGGCGCGACTCCTTCGCCAACGCGCCGTTCTGGGACGAAGGCGACTTCACCTGGGAGCCGGAAAACAGCCGTCCACTCCTTTCCAATCCGATCCTCGAGCTCAGCGGACCGAGAACCTTCTCGATCGACATCTCCTCGGTCGACGTCGGTGAGACGTTCACCGTGCGCAGCGACACCTTCGCCCGCGCCTACGACCGCCGCATCTCCGACGGCAACACCCGACTCGGCTCGACCGTCGCCACCTACCTGCGCGACCCACTCGATATCGGCGGCCCGCAACTCGAAGGAACGGGCATCACTCCCGTCGCCGACCCGCTCTTGGACACGCCCGCTCCCGAGCCGGCCGCGCCCGCCGAGTGCGAGTCGGGCCCCGACCCTGACGCCGGAACGCTTCAGTTCGGCGCCGCTGACGCTGGTATCGGCGAGTGGGTCGGCGCCGGGCCACAGGTCTTCGTCACCCGCACCGGCGGCAGCACCGGAGACGTCAGCGCCACGTTCACCACCAGCGACGGCACCGCGACCGCCGGCGACGACTACACCCCGCGCACGGGCACCGTCACGTTCGGCGACGGCGACTCCACACCCCAGGCGATTCCGATCGAGATCGTGAACGACACCATCGCCGAGAACGACGAGACGGTCGATCTCGCGCTGTCGAACCCCAGCTGCACAATCCTCGGCACGCCGGCGAACGCTGTGCTGACGATCATCGACGACCAACAGCCCATCGTCCCCGACCCCACATTCACCATCGGCGGCACCGTCACCGGGCTCGAGGGCACGGGCCTGGTCCTGCACCGGTCCGGCGAGGAACTCACCCCCGAGAACGGTCCATTCACCTTCGCCCAGTCCCTCCCGGACGGCTTCCCATACCTCGTCACCGTCCGCAACCAGCCCAGCGAACCGGCCCAGGTCTGCACGGTCACCAACGGTGTCGGCACGGTGGAGGGCGCCGACGTCACCGACATTGCCGTCGACTGCGTCACTCCCCCGGCCGACGCCGATCTCGACCCGACCTTCGGAGACGCCGGCAAGGTGATCACGCCGGACACCGACGGTGGCCAGGCGCTCGTCCTCCAGCCCGACGGCAAGATCGTCGTCGCCGGCGACGACACGCTCGCCCGCTACAACCCCGACGGCACCCTCGACGAGACGTTCGACGACGACGGCCTCGTGACCACCGGGCTCGAGAACGACTCCTGCTTCGTCGACGGGCCCAGCGACGTTGCCCTCCAGCCTGACGGCAAGATCGTCGTGGTCGGCATTGCCGACGACGGCGACACCGACGAGCAGAACTTCGGGGTGCAGCGCTACTTCCCGAACGGCGCCCTCGACACCGACTTCGGTGACGCCGGCCTCGTCTCGACGGACTTCGCCGGTGGGCGCGACTGCGCCTACGGCGTCGCCATCCAGCCCGGCGGCGAGATCGTCGTGGCCGGCGAGGCGGACTCTGATCCGAGCAACGATGTCGGCCTGGTCCGCTACACCGCCGACGGCACCCCCGACACCGGCTTCGGCGCCGACGGCACTGGACTCGTCACCACGGACATCGGCGGCGAGCTCGATCTCGGCGCCGACGTCACCATCGACACCGACGGCAACGTCGTCGTGGTGGCCCGAGTCTCGGCGGACAGTTCGCTCGACAACTTCAGCGTCCTGCGGTACACGCCGGCGGGATCACTCGACCCGAGCTTCGGCGGCGACGGGATCACCGGCTTCGACCACGGCACCGCAGACGGCGTCGCCATCGACGCTGACGGCAGCATCGTCGTCGCCGGCAGCTTCCAGAACGGGTTCGTGTCGGGAAAGCGCGACTTCGCCGTGTGGCGCTTCCTCGCCAACGGCGACCGGGACGGCTCGTTCAGCGGTGACGGCTTCGTGACCACCGACTTCGCCGACGTCGTCGGCCCAACGTCGCTGGACGAGAGCGGCGCCGACCTCGGCCTCCAGATCGACGGCAAGATCGTCGTCGTCGGCCGCGGCGGCGACGAACTCGCAATGGCTCGCTACGCCTCCGACGGCACCCTCGATACCAGCTTCGGCGGCGGCGGCACGCTCACCGTCGACTTCGCGGGTGGGTTCGACTCCGGCCACGACGTCGACATCCAGACCGACGGCAAGATCGTCGCCTCGGCGACGGCGGGCAACGGCACGAACCGCGATCTCGGCCTCGCCCGGGTGAACCCGTGATGGACGCGATCAGGACGGCCGAGGGCTCGGTTTCGGGCGGATGCGGTAGTGCAGGACGAGGAACGGGAGCCCGAAGATCCAGAAGGCGTGCTCGGCGCGTAGTTCGTCGTCCTGGATGAACACGTCGAGCTGCTCGGCGAAGCCATGGACCGCCAGGGTCGTGAGCTGTCTGGTCGCCGGGTCGATGTAGGTCAGGTAGTGGCCCGGGTGGTCGAGGTCGCTGCGGCTGGTGAGCACCAGACCACCGCCGGTTCGAGCGCGCGGCTCGAGCGTGGCGGTGAAGCTGGCCTGCGGGAGGGGGAAGCCGACGCTGACGTAGCCGCGTCCGTCGTGCCGGTAGGTGGTGTAGATCCCGACGTAGATCGGTTCGTCGTTGTCGGCGAATGATCGGATCCACCCGCGGACGGCGACGACATCGTCGCGGTCCAAGGTGATCGTGTCGATGCGGCTGCTGATCCCCCGCAGGGCTTCGCGTTGGTTCATCGGGACGCTCGCCTGCCCCAGCGGACGGGCGAGCAGACGGCGATAGAGCAGGTAGCCGGGCCGTACCCACCGGCGCCACTCGGGCACGATGTCGAGGGAGAAGCGGGTCGTCTGCTCGTAGAACTCGCGGACCCGTGGATCGACGGCGGCGGGGTCGAACCCCGGGCCGCCCAGCTCGTCGAGTGAGGCGACGATGCCGACGTCGGCCACATCAGCGTGGTAGGTGCCGCCGAGCACCTCGGCCAGGGCCCTGACGTAGTCGGTGCCGACGTAGCGGGAACGCGCCTCCAACGGAACGACGAAGGGCAGGTCCTCCGCCCGTGCCCGCTCGGCCAGCAGGCTCATCTGGGCGTCGCGGAACAGCCCCGCCGACAGCAGGCGGTACGCCAGCACCGTCGCGCCGGCCACCGCTGCTGTCGGCACTGGTCGACGCCGAGCTCGGGCGGCTAGGCCCACGGCCGCGCCGACCGCCGGTCCCAGCGCCACCTTCTGCGGGCGCAGCCCGAAGGCGCCGACCACCGCCCCCGCCGAGGTTCCCACGACCACGGGGCCCGCACCGGCGAACCGGCCCGCCGCCCACCCCAACGGAGCCATCAACGCCGAGGTCGTCGCGATGCGCTGCCACAACGCCGGGATCTCATTCGGACGCTGACGCGCCCGGGCCACCGCCTCGCCAACCCCCAGCCCGAGCCCACCCACCACCGCACCGATGATCGCCGGCTTGGCGCCCCGGTGACCGAGGAGCGCGGCGCCGGCCAGGCCGCCGATGGCGCCGGCGGAACCGACCTGCCCGACCCGGCTCGGAGCCGCCCGCTCGGATTCCGACGCCACCCGGGCAACCTACCCAACCCCGAACTCTGTCTCCGCGAGACGTGCATCTGGGCGCGGACGGTCTCAATCACGCTTCTGGGCGCGGACAGTCTCGGAATCCGCAACTCAGCGCGCCCAGATCACGCAACGAGACGCTTCGCGCCCAGATGATTGTGGTCGCCCACAACGGGACGCGGCGAGGCCCTTGAGCGTGGCGGCCGCGTCGCGGATGCTCGCGGACATGCGACTCGATGGAAAGGTCGGCATCGTCACCGGGGCCAATCAGGGCATCGGCCGAGCAACCGCGCTGCGGTGGGCGGAGGAGGGCGCCGCGGTCGTCTGTGCCGACATCAAGGAGGAGTGCCGGACCCACGAGGAGATCGAGGCCAAGGGCGGCCGGGCGTTCACCGTCATCATGGACACCCGCCGGGCCGACGACTGGTCCCGGCTGGTCGACACGACGGTCGAGCGCTACGGCACGGTCGACCTCCTCGCCAACATCGCCGGCATCGTCAACATGCTCTCGCCGGACACCGTCGTCGAGCTCACCGAGGAGGCCTGGGACGGCGTCATGGCCACCGACCTCAAGGGCGTGTGGATGGGCATGCGCGCCGTGATCCCGACCATGCAGCAAAACGGCGGCGGACGGATCGTCAACATCTCGTCGCTGGCCGCCCTTCGTGGCCTGCCCAACCTCGCCTCCTACTCGGCGGCCAAGGGTGGGGTCATCGCCCTGACCCAGCAGGCGGCCTTCGAGTACGCCGCCGACAACATCCTCATCAACGCCATCGCGCCCGGCACGATCGACACCCCGATCCTGGCCGATGTCACCGAGGAGATGCGGGCGGCGAACTCCCGGGCCCACATCGTCAACCGCCTCGGGAAGCCCGAGGAGGTCGCGGCGATGGCGACGTACTTCTGCACCGAGGACGCCGCCTTCCTCACCGGGCTCACCTACCCCGTGGACGGCGGCTGGTCGGTGAAGGGCAACTACTCACCATCGTGAGCGACCGCGACGAGATCACCCGGCTCGTGCACCGGTACTGCACGCTCATCGACGACGGTGACTTCGAGGGGTTCGCCGAGCTCTTCGCCAACGGCACGTGGGTGGTGGAGGGCGACCCCTCCGGCGGCGATGCCGGCCGCGACGCGGTGCTGGCCCGGCTGGCGGACAACGTGATCCGCTACGACGGCGGCCGACCGAACACCAAGCACATCACGTCGAACGTCGATATCCACGTCGACGGCGCAATCGCGACGGGCACGTGCTACGTCACCGTGCTCCAGGCGGTGCCGCCCGACTTCCCGCTCCAGCCGATCTTCTCCGGTCACTACACCGACCGCTTCGAACGCGGCGACGATGGGTGGCGCTTCGCCGAACGCCGGATCCGGCCCGATCTCGTCGGGGACCTGTCCCGTCACCGATCGGACAGCATCACCGAGTAGCGATCCTCGCCGCGGCCGCGGTGAACACGTCCGGGTTGCCCTGCATCCAGGACGGCGTCAGCGTGCGATGGGCGATCCGCCACCCGTCCCCGTCGCGCGCGAGCACGTCGGAGTAGGTGCCGGCGACGATGTAGGTGTCGCCGCCGCCGGCGCCTTTGAACACGTGCTGCGCCTGGAAGTAGCAGGTCGCCGTGGCGCGGTCGCCGTCGAGCTCGACGATCGTGTTGCCGATGAGGTGCTGGCTGGCATCGAGGCCCTCCAGGGCCTGGCGGCAGAAGGCGGCGATCTCGGGCGCGCCCTGGAACTCGCCGCCGAGGTCGCCGTAGTCGACGCCGCCATCGGGTGTGAAGCACTCCTCGAGCAGCTTCCAGTCCCGGTGGTCGAGGGCCCAGGCATAGCGGTGGTGCAGTTCGATGATGTCGAGCCGGTCGCGCAGGCCGAGCTCAGGGGACAGGGTCATGGTGTTCCTCCTTGGGTGCGCCCAGATAGGCCTCCCGGATCAGCGGAGATGCCGCGATCTCGGCCGCGGTCCCGGTCAGCACCATCCGTCCGTGCTCGAAGACGTAGGCCCGGTCGGCGCGCTGCAGAGTCATCAGGGCGTTCTGCTCCACGACGGTGAACGTCGTCCCATCGGTCCGCAGGGCCTCGATGGCGTCGAACACCGACTCGACCACCTTCGGCGCGAGACCGAGTGAGGGCTCGTCGAGCAGGACGATCTGCGGGTCGGCCATCAGGCAGCGGGCAAGGGCGAGCATCTGCTGCTCGCCGCCGCTCATCGATTCCGCCCGCTGGCGCCGGCGAGCGGCGAGGTGCGGGAACAGCGTCAGCATCCGATCCACGCGCTCGGCCACCTCCCCTCGCCGCCGTCGTATCGCGTGCGCACCGAGCAGGAGATGCTCGATCACGTTCATCGATCCGAACAGCTGGCGCCCCTCGGGCACCAGGCCCACGCCGCGCCGGACGACCGCCTCGGTGCGGGCGTGGGTCACGTCCTCGCCGTTCAGCGTCACCGCGCCGGCGTCCACCCGCACGAGCCCGACGACCGCCCGCAGCAGCGTCGTCTTGCCGGCTCCGTTGGCGCCGAGCAGGGCGACGAACTCGCCCTGGTGGACCTTCAAGGACACGTCGCGCAGCACCGGCACGCGGCCGTAGCCGGCCGCCAGTCCATCGACCTGCAGCACGACACTCATGCCGGCACCACGCCGAGATAGGCGTCGATCACCCGTTGATCGCCGATCACCTCCGCCGGCGTCCCGTCGGCGATCTTGCGGCCCTGTTCGAGCACCGCCACGCGGTCGGCGACGTCCATGACCAGCCGCATGTCGTGCTCGACCAGCAGTACCGCCATGCCGGCCCGGGCCATCCGTCGGATGATCCGGCCGAGGTCGGCCGTCTCGGTGTCGTCCAGCCCGGCCGCCGGCTCGTCGAGGAGCACCGCGTAGGGCTCGAGCGCCATCGCCCGGGCGACGTCGACGAGTCGCTGGTGCCCCGCCGGCAGCGCGCTCATCGGCAGGTCGGCGACGCGGCTGAGCCCGACCTGATCGAGGCAGCGCTGGGCGTGGTCGCGGGCGACGACGTCGTCACGGTGCCCACCCGGGAGCGACAGAGCGGCGGCCACCACTCCGGTCGTGGCGAACGGATCACGGCCGATCATGACGCTGTCGATGGCCGTCATCGCGCCGAACGTCTTCGGGGTCTGGAACGTCCTGGCGAGGCCGAGGCGGGCGATCTCCTCGGCGTGCCGGCCGTACACCGAGCGCCCGGCAACCGTCACCCTTCCCTTGGTCGGAACGAGCACGCCCGACACGAGGTTGACGATCGTCGACTTACCGGCCCCGTTCGGACCCACGAGGGCCGTCACCGTCCCGGGCACGAGCTCGATGTCGACGTCGTCGACCGCCGTCAGCGCACCGAAGCGCTTCGAGAGGCCACGGATGGTCACCACCGGCGGAAGTCCGATGACCCCGTCCGGCCCGCCGCCGCTCGCCGGCGCCGGCTCGACCGGACCAGTGCTCGCGCCGCCGACGTCGGGCTGCGCCCGGTCGCGGCGGGCGAGCCCGGCGACGGCCGTGACCGCACGGCGGGCGCCGGCCACCAATCCCTCGCGGAACAGCAGGACGAACGCCACCAGCAGGGCGCCGGACAGGAGCAACTCGATCTCGGCCTGCGACGACCCGCCCACGTCGCTCGTCGTCACGACATAGAGCAGCGCGCTCACGGCCGCCGCCCCGACGGCCCCTCCGTACACCGTCAGCAGACCACCGACGATGACGTACGTGACGAGATCGATCGTGAGGCCGACGTCCCACGTCGACGGGGCGGCGAAGCGCACGTAGTACGCCCACAGGACACCCGACAGGCCGCCCATCGCCCCGGCGATGACGAACACGATGAGCTTGAGCCGGAAGGCCCGCACGCCAAGGCTCCGGGCGCCGCTCTCGTCAGCGCCAAGTGCCCGCAGGTTGCGCCCGAGGCGCGACCACCACAGGTTGCGGGCGATCCACAGGCACACGGCGAGGGCGACCAGACCGACGTAGTAGAAGCGGAACGGCGAGAACATCTCCACGCCGAGGATCTGGAACGGCGGCACGCCAGTGACACCGAGCGTCCCGCCGGTGAACTCCCACTGGGTCACCATCACGAGCAGGATCAGGTGGATCCCGAGGGTGGCGATCGCCAGGTTGAACCCGGTGAGTCGCAGGGCCAGCCCGCCGATGACGGTCGCCCCCGCCGCGGCGACCGCAACCGCCGTGACCGCGGCGAGGGCCAGGTTCCAGCCGTGGGTCGCGGTGAGGATCGCCGCCGTGTAGCCACCGATCAGCATGAACGCGCCCTGACCGAGGCTGATCTGGTTGGCGAGACCCATCACGAGGACGAGGCCGGTCGCTGAGATCGCGCTGAGGACCGCGAACAGGGCTGCGTCGCGCCCGGTCGGGCTCTGCACGATCAGCGGCACGAGCGCCGCGGCGACGAGCAGCAGCGGCGGAACCGGTCGCCACCACGACCACCGCCGGGGCGGCCCTCCGACCGGCTCGCGGCTGGTCTCGGCGACGAACCGGGGCCGGGCCGCCGTCACCGGGACTTCCGCCGATCGCGACGACCACCGAGCGCGCAGCCGGCGCACCACCCCGTCTCGCCCGAGCGCGTCCTCGGCCAGCAAGTACACGACGAGCACGCCGTACACGTACGCCGAGCGGTACTGCGACGAGATCACTCCCGCCGCCAGCGACTCGATCACCCCGAGGGCGAGTCCGGCGACCACCGTCCGTGTCGGGCTCGTGAACCCACCGATCGCCGCCGCGATGAAGGCGATCAAGCCGACGGTCAAGCCGCTGTCCCAGCGCACGAGCGTGATCGGCACGGTGACGGCGCCGACCAACCCCGCCAGCGCGCCGCTCAGGACGAACGCGCTCGTGGCGAGCGGTCCGGAGCGGATGCCGAGCAGGCGAAGGGCGGTCGGGTTCAGCGCGCAGGCCCGCATGGCCCGGCCGACGGCCGTCGACCGGAACAGCAGCACCACCGCGGCGAGGCTCGCCGCCGTCGTCACCCAGACGATCCACGCCTGCCGGCTGAGGTGCGCCCCCAGCACGCTGAACGTCCCCGACACGAACGCCGGCGCCCGTAGCGGGTCCTCGTCCCAGATCATCAGCGCCGCCCCACGCAGGATCACCGCCACGCCGAGCGTGCCGACCACGATCGTGAGCGGGCTCACCCGGTCCCGGACCGGTGCGACGGTGAGGCGTTCCTGCAGCAGCGCCACCACACCGACGACGACCGAGGCGAGGGGGACCAGGACCGCCAGGCTCCAGCCCCGGCTGGAGCCCCCGGCGACCACCATCGCCCCGATCATCACGTACTCGCCCTGGGCGAAGTTGTAGACGCGGGTGACGTTGGCGATGATGACGAACCCGAGCGCGACGAGCGCGTAGATGCACCCGATCGTCAGTCCGGAGAAGACGTACTGGGACAGGTCGGAGAGGCTGGGCACCTCAGTCCGCGATCGTCGTGATCAGGGCGTGGAGCCCTCGGGATCGGCGTCCGGTGCGAGCACCCACGTCGGCTGTCCGTCCTGCATCTCGATCGCGACGTCGATGTACCCCTCGGTCCACGTGCCGGTGAGTCGGTGGGACTCCGGTGACGTCTCGATCGCGCCGTGCGTCGTCAGCAGACTGCCGTCGAACTGCTCCATCTGGGCGGCGATGCTGTCGCGGGTGAGCTCCTCGCCCGCCTCGAGCAATGCCTCCACGGCGGCGGCGTAGGTGTAGACGGCGTCCCGGCCGTAGATGCTGAATCCGGCCCACGGGTCGAACTCGGCCAGGTAGCTCTCGCGGTAGTCCTCGCACAGCTGACGCAGCTCGTCGTCTTCCTGCAACAGCTCGGGCACGTTGCACTTGTGGATCCCGAACGTCACGCCCGCGCAGTTCTCACCACACGCGTCGCGCAGGGCAGGCACGGCGAGCCACTGCTCGCTGACGATCGGGGCGTCGATCCCGAGCTGGCGGGCGGCGGCGAACACGTTCGGGTTCAGGCCCTCCAGGTAGTAGACGTCCGGCTCGGCGTTGCGCATGTTCGTCAGCTGCGGGATCAGGGCGTCGACCGGCGCGTCCGCGGCGGCCTCCTCGATGGCGACGATCTCGCAGCCGAGCTCCTCGCACTTGCCGGTGATGGCGTCGGGGATCTGCGACGAGAAGTCGGTGCCGTAGTGGATCGCGGCGATGCGCTGGGCACCCAGCTTCTCGACGGCATAGCTGATCGCCGACGTCGCGTACTCACGGCCGGCCGAGTTGGAGAACACGTAGGTGGTCACCGGGATGTCGATCGCGTCGTTGCCGCTCGCCGTGATGATCGGGAGCCCGACCGTCTCGGACTGATCCCGGATCGCCAGCGCGCCGCTCGCGCCGAGGAACGCCCCGAGCACGTCGCCGTCGTTGCCGGCTTCGCGGTACGCGGTCGCCGCCCCCTCGGGCGTGCCGCCGGTCTCGAACAGGCGCAGCTCGATCGGTCGTCCGGCAACACCGCCGGACGCGTTGATCTCGTTCACCGCGACCTGCATCCCGTTCATGAAGTCAGGGCCGCCTTCGGCGACCTCGCCCTGCAGGCCGGCGATGACGATCGGCTCCCCGGACGGTTCCTCCGCCCCGTCGCCGCCGGTCGTGGCGGGCGCGCCGGTGGTGGCGGGCGTGCCGGTCGTGGCGGGCCCTTCGGCCGCGGTGGTCTCCGCCGCGGTCGTGCCCTCCGTCCCCGGGCTCGTGGTCGCCGTGGCGCCCGAATCGCCGCTCGTCGTAGCGGCGCTCGATCCGTCATCGTCGTCGTCGCCACACGCGCTGGCGATGACGACGAGCGCGGCGACCGCGATCGCCATGTTCCTCCGCGGCACGGACCGTCCGCGGTCACTGATCATCGACATGGAAGTCCCCCTCTCGGTTTTCACAACAGTGCGGGTCAGCCCCGCAAGACGTCCGGAATGACCGGGTCCTTGCCCTGGAACTCGGGCATGACCTCCTCGGCGAACAGGCGCATCGAGTCCCGCACGCTCTCGTCCGCGAGCCCGCCGATCCGCATCCAGCAGAAGACCTCCTGCTGGCCGATGTCGTCGCGGACCTCGCGGATCTTGTCGGCGGTGCCAGCAGGATCGTCGAGGATGATGATCCCGGCCTCCTGCAACGCCGGCACCGACACGCCCCCCGCCTGCTCGAAGGCGGCGGCCAGGTCGCGCATGAACTCGTAGCCCTTCGGCGCGTTCGGGCCCTTGGGCACGAGGTCCATGACGAGGTTGAAGTACCAGGCGAGTGAATCGGCCGGACGCTGCTCGGCTTCCTCACGGGTCGGCGCGAGGTGCATCTGCCAGTTCATCGGGAAGTTCAACGACTCCGGGGTGCGGCCGGCCTTGATCAGCCGCTGCTTGGCGTCGATGACGTGCTCCTTCAACTCGGGCAGCGACATCAGCGTCGGCGTCACCATGATGTTGAGGCCGTACTTCTCGACCAGGTTGAACGTCTCGGGGCTGATCGCGGCGACGATGATCGGCGGCCGCGGCTTCTGCACCGGTCGGGGCGTGAGCGTGACGTCGTCGAACTGGTAGTGCTCGCCGTGGAAGGAGAACGTCTCGTTCTCCCAGAGCCCGATGAGGACCTCCAGTGACTCGTTGAAGATCGCCCGGCTGTGCTGCTGCTGGTCGGCGAGCCCGAGCATGGCGAACTCACGCGGCTGGTAGCCCCGACCGACACCCATGTCGAGTCGGCCGTTGCTGATCACGTCGACCATGGCGTAGTCCTCGGCGGTCCGCACCGGGTTGGCGAAGGGCAGGATGCTGACCGCGATCCCGATGCGCATGCGCTCGGTGATCGCGGCGACCGCCGACGCCGCCACCGCAGGGGACGGCAGGCTCCCGTACGGCGACCCGTGGTGCTCGGCCAGCCACACCGAGTCGAACCCGAGCTCCTCGGCGTACTCGATCTGCCCGAGCATCTCGGTGTACGCGCGCCGGAAGTCAGCGTCCGGGCTCTCGAGCACGTAGAACAGACCGAACTTCATGGTTTCGTCTCCTGGTTGGTCGGGTCGGGTGGAGCGAGCGCGGCACGGACGCGGGGCAGCACCTTGGTGGCCATCAGTTCGAGTCGGGCGCTCCCGCTCTCCAGCGGCTCGCCGGGGAGCTGGGCCCAGAAGTGCACGTCGCGGATCTGCGGCGTCGCCTGGACGAGCGCGGTGATCTCGGCCACCGCGGTGTCCGGATCCCACACCTCGTACGCCCCCGCCGCGATCACGGCGTCACGGTCGGGAAACGTCGGTACCTGGGGCCCGAACGCACCCCACGCCACGTACTCGTTCATCTGGTACAGCGCGTGGTCGCCGATCCTCGCCCACTCACGCTCGGGATCGTCGGCGACGAGCGTCCACTGACCGGCGCAGATCACGGCGTCGTCGACGTCACCTCGATGCCGGCGCACGGCATCGAGGAACGTGGCCTGATGGGCGTTCTGGGTGGACAGGAAGCCGTCGCCGATGCGCGCCACGCGCTCGATCGCGACGTCGGCCATCGCCCCGACGAGCAGACGGGGCACCGTCGTCGGTGTCGGCTGCACCGTGACGTCGCCGTACGAGAACCGGCGCCCGGCGAAGTCGATGGGTGCGCCGGACCACGCCCGCCGGATGATCTCGACACCTTCCTCGAGCAGACTCGGCCGGTTGCGCAGCGACCGCCCGAACGTGTCGAACTCGAGCTGCCGATAGCCCATGCCGACGCCGAGGTCGAACCGGCCCTCCGACAGCAACGACAGGGTGGCTGCGTCCTCGGCGAGCCGGATCGGGTCGTGCAGCGGGAGCAGCATCAGGTTCGTGCCGATGCGCAGCCGATTCGTGCGCTCGGCGATCGCCGCCGCGATCACGAGTGGCGACGGTGTGTAGCCGTCGTCGCAGAAGTGGTGCTCGGTCAGCCACACCGAGTCGAACCCGAGCCGCTCGGCGTCGGCGATCTGATCGAGCGCGCCGCGGTAGAGCGACTCGAACGGCACCGCCCACGGCTCCGGGTTCCGGAAGTCGTACCAGAGGCCGAACGAGAGATCAGAGGCCACGGCCGTCACCCGGCCGGCGGAGCCAGGTCGACACCGGGCACCCCGCTGAAGTAGTGGATCTCGACAACCCGTTCGGCGATCGCCCACCGACCGCCACGGCGCTCGAAGCGGTCGGTGTACGTCGCCGACACGACCTGCATCACGTCGTCGGGGGTGGCGCCGTTGCAGTTCACGTCGCACACGCCGGTCGCGACGTCCGCTGACTCGAACGCCACGGTGAGGTTGGTCGTCCAGTGGTGGGTCTCCCGCCACGCCGGCCAGATCACGTCCTCGAGCGCATGGCGGATGTCATCCGCGCCGTCGAAGTCGCCGAACGGCGGGCCGATCTTCCACACTGCGTCGTCGTGCCAGATCGACATGAACAGCTCGATGTCGTGCTTGTCGACGCCGTGGCAGTAGTTGGCGACCAGGTCCTCCAGGGCCCAGCGGCTCTCGACGTGATCGAGGCGGTCGGCGAGACCGGCGTCGCCTAGCTCGGTGTGCAGTGAAGTCATGCGATGTCCTCCGGATCTGCCGACGCCGCTCAGACGGAACCGGCGAAGCGCACGAGCTCGTCCCGGTAGCGGGCGTTCTCCTCGAGGAACGGGGCGTGTCCGCTCGCCTCGAACTCGACGAACGTCGAGTTCGGCAGCAGCTCGGCGGCGGCCTTGGCGATGCCGATCGGCACGATCGCATCGTGGGTACCGGCGATCACCAGGGCCGGCGCCGTGATCGCCGGCAGGACGGTGCGGTGGTCGACGTTGCCGAGGTCGCGCAGCGCGGCGTCGGCACGCGGGCTCGCCTGCATGAAGATCTGCCACATCCAGTCGACGACCGGCTGACCCACGTCGGCGTGGAACACCGCGCCCGAGAGGCCGGCCAGGAACCCGGCCCGGTCGGCGCCGAGCAGGGCCATGGTCTGGTCGAGCGCTTCGATGGTGCCGCCGTGCGGGTAGTCGTCCGCCTGCACGTAGCGGGGCGTGGCGCCGCCCGTCAGGACGAGACCACCGAGCTGGTCACCCAGCTTCGCCGCAGCCTCGGCCACGACCGCGCCACCCAGGGACCAGCCGTTCAGCACCGGCCGGTCGAGCGACAGGTGCTCGACCAACGCGACGACGTCGGCGGCGTTGGCGGCGATCGACGTGTCGGCGAAGTCCTTGTCCGATGACCCGCAGGCGCGATGGTCGAAGGCGACGACTTCGTGGTCCGCCGCGAGCAGCGCGGGCAGCACGGTGTCCCACACCCGGCACGACATCCCCCAGCCGTGCACCAGCACGACCGGTCGCTTCGACCCGTCGTGGTGTTCGTAGTAGATGCTGCGTTCGGACTCCACCGCCAGCGTCGCCATGACGGACCCCCTGTGCTCGGTCGGCGATCGAGGCGAGTGTGAACGGCCGGCCGGCGTCCGCCAAGCAGATGCCGGCGGCGCGTTGTGGAGATCTTCAATCGGCGGGTGGAGGTACCTCCTCGACTCCGTCGGCGGCCGGGTCCGACGTGATGTCGCTGATCTGCAGGGCGAAGCGCACGTCGAGGAGCGAGTCGAGGTCGTCGGGATCGATGGCGGCGAGTTGCTTGATCTGATGCATGCGGTAGCGCACGGTGTTCTCGTGCACGCCGAGCTCGGTCGCTGTCTTGCGGTACTGCGCGTTGGACGCGAGGAACAGGCGCAGGGTCGCCATCAGCTCGGCCCCGGTCTTGTCGTGCTCGATCAACGGGGCGAGCAGCTCCTCGGCGAAGCGCCGCGCCGGCTCGGCCGTGCCCGTCGACATGAACGCCCGCAGCACGCCCATGTCGCCGGCGAGCGCGACTGGACGCCCGAGCCCGGCCCCGGCGACGGACTCGAGCACGGCCCGGAGATCGCGGTGCGCCTCGGGGTAGTGCGCCACGTCCGTGCAGGCACCCGACACCAGCGCGGCGCGTGACTTCGTGCGCAGCCCGGAGCTGTCCAGCGCCGAGCGCACGGCGCCGCGCACCGCCTCCATCGCCTCTCGCCGGCCGACGTCGGGGAGCGGGCAGAGGAACACGTCGGCACCGGGGACGCCGGCGGTGATGATGTGCGCGTCGTCGAGCTGCTCCCCGAGGCGGCGGGCGAAGTAGGCGCGGCGGGCCGAGCCGGTGATGCGGTGCTGGGCGCCGGGATCCCACGCCACCCGCACGAGCACGTGCGGCGCGGCGAGGTCGACGCCGTAGCTCGCCGATCTTCGCAGCAGTCGCTCAGGGTCACGATCGCCCTGCAGCAGATCGGCGAGGAAGTCCTCGCGAGCCTGGCTCTCGGCCTCCTGCTGCCGGCGGCTCGAGACGATCTCGAGGCCGAGCACGGTCGAGCTGTGCTCCACGACCTGCGCGTCGAACGCCGAGAGTCCCTGACCGACCTCGGCCACGAGGAGGTAGCCGATGTCCTCCCCTCGCGTGATGATGCGACCGATCAGGTGGCGGACGTTGACGCCGAGGGCGGGCATCGCCGGCAGGACCGTCGACGGATGCGAGCTGTCGACGGCGGCGAGCAGGCGGCGTACCCGGGCGCCGGCCGCCTCGATCGTCCACTCCGTCGGTGGGCTGGTGCCGGGCCCCGGGTCGACACGGTGCAGCACCTTGAACGCGGCGCTGAACAACGCCGTCGGCTTGCCGGTCAGCTCGGCGACCGAACGCAGGACGTCGAGGGTCGTCGCCCCGTCGGCCACGGCCTGGGTCATGATCCGGTGCACCCGGCCGACCCGCTCCAGGTCCTTGCTCTGGCGGGCGACGATCTCGCCCCGTTCGTCGGCGACCGCCAGCGTGTGCTTCTCGTCGGTGACGTCGCGAGCGCAGGCGTAGATCAGCCGGCCGTCCTCCGACGGCATCGATCGCCACACCAGCCACCGCCACTCCCCCGACTTGGTGCGGAAGCGGTTCTCGAAGTCGTTGACGACCCGGCCCGACTCCAGGTCGGAGACCGCGGCAAGCGTGGCGTCGACGTCCTCAGGATGGACGAAGTCGACGAACGGCTTGGCGGTCAACTCCTCCTTGGTGAATCCCAGCACGCGCTCGAAGGCGTCGTTGATGCGCTTGAAGTAGCCGTCGGTCCCGGCCACACACAGGAGGTCGAGGGCGAGGTCGAAGAGTCGCGTCACGCTGAGCGCTCCTTGCTCGACCGGGCCCTGATCTCTCGACTTCGTCAACACGCTCACGCCCATGCCCCCCAACCACCGGCTCGTCCCCATCCCGGCACGATCGACTGTAGGTGTTCACAACGGCTCCCGGCGAGGTGCCGAATCGGGACCTTTGTAGGTCACGACAACGCTTGCGTGCGTGCGTCACCGTGCCGATCGGGGCGAGTCCACCCGCGCCAGGATCGACTCGATCACCTGAGCGGTCGTCGCGCGACCGGCTACGTCGGGCGTTCGGGTCTCGGCAGATCTCAAGGACCATTCGACGCAATCGAGGACGGTGGCCCCCGCGGGTTCGCACTCGCAACGTTCTGGCCGGCGCCCTGGCCGGCGCCGGGCCTCCCGGCGGAGGCCCGGCCGCTGGCGGACCCGGTGTGCGGGGCACGGCGGACCGCCCGCTGCGACCGGGCCGGTCCCGTCGCCGCGGCCGGAGCGGCAGCGCCGAGCACCTCGTCCAGGCGCTTGGTGATGATGGACTCATCGGCGGGTTGAAGCATGACCGCGCCGATCACGCGCTTGACCCGGTTGAGGGCCTCCGAGCGCGGCATCGCGGCGAGCCGGTCCTTCTGGTTGTTGATCATGTGGCTCGCCCGGAACGAGATGTCGTCCTCGGTCCGCGCCCCACGGGCGCTGTTCACTGCCGCGGCCTTCGTCCGCATCCACTCGTCGCGCAATCTCTCCTTCCTCGACCTGATCTGCGACGTTCTCCCCACTGAGGAACTTGGCCGCCGGCGGGAAGTAGCCGGTCTTGTACCGGCTCTCACCCGCGTCGGGAAGGATCGCCTTGTAGGCCTCGATCGCGAGGTAGTCCGTCACCGCCTCGTCCGGCGAATTGAGCACGTCGCCGATGAAGTCGCCGTAGTCCTGCAGACCACTGGCCCTGGCCGTGGTGTCGTTCGGAAACGGCCGGATCGGGTCGATTTCAAACGACAGAACGGGATCGTCGAGGGCGCTCAGCGGCGAGCGATGATCTCGACGCTGGGGACGACGAACATCGCGTCGGGTTCGTTGATCCACTGGCGCCACCCGGCTTCGATCGCGGCGAGCTCCGCCTCGTCCGACAGGCCGTAGGTGATGGCCTGGGTGGCGTACGACGAGTACCGGACACGGTCGGCCCACTGGCCTCCCCACCAGTCACGGCTGGCGGGGTCGGCGAACGTCCAGTTGGAGCTGCTCACGGTGATGTCGCTGAAGCCGCCGGCGCGCACCCATGCCGGGAGGTGGCGGCCGGCGTCGGCGTCGACCTGGTTGCGCATCGTGAGCTGGTGGTACAGCTCGAGCCACCGGTCGAGCATCGGGTTGGTCGGCGACCAGAAGAACGCGGCGTAGTCGCTGTCGCGCACCGCGAGCACACCATCGGGTCGTAGCACTCGAGCGGCCTCGGCGACCGCGGCGACCGGATCGGTGAGATGCTGCAGAACCTGGTGGGCATGGACGACGTCGAACGTGGCGTCGGGCACCTCCAGCGCATAGACGTCGCCGACGGCGAACTCGACCCCGCTGACGCCCATCGCGCGAGCCTGCTCGACGACCTCGGGCGACGTGTCGACGCCAAGGACTCGTCCCGGCGTGACGCGTGCGGCCAGGTCGGCGGTGATCGTGCCCGGCCCACATCCCAGATCGAGAAGGTCGATACCGGGCCGCAGGTGGGGCAGGAGATAGCCGGCGGAGTTCTCCGCAGTGCGCCACCGGTGTCCGCGCAACACCGCCTCGTGGTGGCCGTGCGTGTAGACGTCGCCCACACCCGAAGCCTCGCGCGACCACGCAGCGACGAGGACCCTCTGCCCGCCCGCTTCGACGCCCACCACGCGGGCTCAGTGGTCAGCGCGGCCGTGTCGCGCCGCGGCTCGCGAGGTGTTCGGCCGCCTTCGATCGGCCTTGTTCGCGTGCCCAGTGGATGGCGGGCTGGCCGTCCACCTCCGCGTCGATCGGTGTGCCGGCGGCGAGGAGTTGGTCGATGATCGTGAGCCGCTCGTTCACGGCTGCGGCTCGCAACGCGCAGGCCCGTTCAAAGTCCGAGAGCTCGGCGATCGACCAACCGGTCAGGTCGCCGGCGCCGGCCGCTTCGATCACCGAGTTGATCTTGGCGCCGGCGGCGATCAGCTCGTCGACGATCTCGGGGAATCCGTAGGCGGCGGCCACGCGCAGCGCAGTATCGGACGGAGCGTCCGCATCGAACAGTTCGACGTCGGCGCCAGCGTCGAGGAGGGCGCGGACGACGGCTGCGTCACCGTGACTCGCGGCGCAGATCAGTGGGCTGCCGTTCTTGGACTCGTCGTCCTTGTCGGCGCCTGCTTGCATCAGGACCTCGGCCAGCTCGCCGGTGCGCTCATGGTCGGCGTACCCGTAGAAGCGGACCATGCCGACGTACGTCAGGGGTGAGGTAGGTTCGATGTCCGGAGCGGCGATGAGCGCGGTCGCCAGCGCCGGCTCGGATCGCAGTAGCTCGCGGGCGCGTGGCACGTCTCCGTGGTCGATGGCTTCTCGCAGCTCGGCAGCGGGCATCACAAGAGTCAACCCGACGACGCGCCGTGCTGCTCACTTCGATCGCGCCCCAGTCGCTGAACGGCAAATCCAAACAGATCTGGTACGACTGGTCCGAAGCCCTACCGCTCGGCGAGCTCGGCCACCGACGGACCGGTGAGCGGGACGATGTAGGACTCGACGCGGCAGATCAGGTCGTCGCGGAACGTGAAGACATCGCAGAAGGCGAACCGGAACTCGGCCCCGGACTTCATCTGTCCCGTGCCCTCACCGATGCACACGACGGTGTCGCTCTCCACCACCTTGCGGTCGACCACCAACCTGGGATTTTCCTCGAACTGGGGGTTGACGATCTCGCCCTCGAACTCCGCCTTTCCGGTCAGGTGGCGAAAGCCGGGGATGTCCCAAGCCACGTCGTCAGTCAGCAGGTCCAGAATCGCCGGCTTGTCGCTGCGCCGGAAGCCCTCCATGTAGGCATCGACGACGTCACTGTGATTCCTCACGCTGTGCTCCTCGATCAATGCATCCGAGCGCCCGGCAAAGTCCGGACCGCCCAGCCGCAGGAGTCATCTTGGCCGACGCGTCGCGCCGCTTCGGTGCTGGCCGCCGACGAGCGGCGGTAGCGACGCCCGGGCTGAGACCTCGAGCTAGACGCTTCGGAACTCAGCGGCCCTGGCTTCGGTCAGCGCCGTCAACGCACGGGCGCTGATCCTGAAGCTCCAGAACGGTCCGTCGTCGTGGACCGGTCGAAGATCTCCATCGCCCGGCAGCACGGCCAGCCCCACGTAGCGGCCCGTCAGTTCGACGTCTTCGATCGTGATCGGGAAGGTCTTGAACCCCCTCGCCCCGAGTGCCCTCAAGGCTTCGACGAACCGCACCGACGCCACCTTGATGTACGAACCCTTGGTCCAGACGAGGTCGCCGCCGCGCCCCGGTTGGGCGACCCGGAACGGAACCGGATCGTCCACGCCGCCCTCAGCGACGAGCCGTTCGAACTCGGCATCGTTCACCACTCCCCTCCCCCTCGCCAGCCCGTCGAGCTCAGGTTCCAGCCAGAGGTCGGCGTCGCCGCTCGAAGCCTCGATCTCGTGCATCATCTCGGGCATCGATAGGTGTACTGCCGCGAGAGCCAATCTCGGAAGTCGAGGATCTGCGCCTGCGTGGCTCGCGGGTGATTGCGCAGCCACCGTCCCCACCGGGCGTTGTACTGGTCGGCGTTCGACTGATGGTTCGTCGGGACGCCCGACTTCGCGCACCACCAGCGCAGGTGGTCGGGATGGTGGATGTTCAGACCGACGACTCGGAACCGTGCCTCGAACTTCACCGGCAGCGTGTGATGAGCCTGGTAGTTCGACCCCCGACGTCCGGCCCACAGACCGAGGTTCCAGCGGGCATTGGCCCGCGTGAACGGCCGCCCGATGTGCCACGGGGCCAGATTGGCGCCGTACTCGGATGCGGGACGGCGTCGCGTTCGGAACGAGACCCAGAATGCGCCGTCGGCACCACCGGCCTGGTATCGAAGCTCGTCGTGTCGGCAGCCCCTCGGCACGGTGAGCGCTCGGACGTAGATCCGTTGGGCGAACGGACTCAGCGGTTGGTTCGGTGGGGCCGGATTCGGCGGAAGGCTGATCTGGAAAGGAGCCAGGCCGAACCTGATCTGCTGGCTCTCGCGGTCGTAACACTCGCCCCAGAACCGGAGCCACGCCGTCGCTGGCAGCCGCGACAGGTTGACCACTCCGAGGACGAGAGCTTCTCGCCGGCCCGGCAGCGTCACCCGCGACACCACCCACGGCGCGTTGTATCCCGCCGCGGCGAAGACGGTCCCGGCCACGACGCGAGACGGCGCGGCCCCGGAGATGCCGGTTCTAGCCTCGCCCTTGCCCACCTCGGAGCGCCCGGGGATCGGGAGGGCCATCGTCGCGGCGGCAACAACGGCCGCTCCCAGGAGCAGGGTTCGCCGGACGTGAGACGTCACGTGCATCTTCGCCCTCCCCATCGGTTACCAAGCCCGCCGTGGTGGTCGACCCGTGAACCTAATCGGAGCCAACCAACTCCACCGTCCGCCGGCTCAGGCGCGGGGCACGGTCCAGGGCGAGTCGAACACGCCGTTGGGGTCGTACCGGGAGCGCACGCGTCGAAGGCGGTCGTAGTTGGGGCCGTAGTACGTCGAGATGTCGCGCTGCGGCTCGATGTAGTTGACGTATCCGCCCTGGCTCGCTCGGCCGAGGGCGGCGTGTCCTGCGGTGACCCATCGGCGGGCGGGGTCGTTCGACGATCGGCTCGAGTCGGTGGCGACGTACCACTGGACGATGGCGCTCGCGTCGCGCCACGGGAAGGCACTGTCCGCCACGCCAATGTCGCCGACCGCCCCGCCCAGGACGTCGATGAGCAGGGTGCCGACGCCGCCGGCCCGGCCGTACTGGTCGACGACGTCCACGAGTGCCTGGGCAGCGGAGGTCGGCAGCACCCCCGCCAGCACGTCGCTGCCCGACACCCGCGAGTGCCGCTCGAGCACTCCACGCGGCGGGGTGTGGCACCGGTCCACTCCGCTGTCCGGGCACCCGGCCAGCACCTCGACCCCGTCGAGGTGGGGGTGCGAGGCGTACGACGCCGATGCCGGTGAGACTCCGACCGCGCCCTCGAGAGTGGTCGCCTCCGGCCGGGCGTCACCGGTCAGCGAGATCACCACGGTCAGCACTTCGGCGCCTGACGCAACCGCGCGCACGTGGACGCCGAGGTACTCGCTCGGCGCGGCGGTCTCGGCCCGCTGCTGGCAGGCGCGGATCACGGCCGCTCCGGCGGAGGTCGGCCACGTGAGGATGCCGAGCCCGATCGGGGTCGCCGCCGAGGTCGCCAGCACCCACGACGTGACGATGCCGACGTTGCCGCCCCCGCCGCCGCGCAGCGCCCAGAACAGGTCCGGCTCGCGATCCTGGGCCACCTGGTGGATCCGGCCGTCCGCGGTGACGACGGTGGCGGCGCGGACCGCGTCGCAGGTCAAGCCGTACGCACGCATCTCGGCGCCGATGCCTCCGCCCATGGTCAGCCCGGAGAGTCCTACCGTCGGGCAGCTGCCACTCGGCACAGTGCGTCCGTCGCCGTCGAGCTCGGCGTACATGTCGATCAGCTGCGTCCCAGCGCCGATCGTGGCCTGCTGCGATCCGGCGTCGTAGGCAACCTGGTTCAAGGCGGTCGTGGACACGACCAGGCCGGACCGCACGGTCGATGCACCGACGAGTGAGTGACCGCCAGAACGGGCTCGAACCGGCAGGCCGAACCGCGTGGCGAAGGCCAGCGCCGTCGTGACGTCCTCCGCCGACGCGACCTCGACGACGCCGTGGGGCCGAAGGTCGTCCCAACGCGGATCGTGCAACTGCGTCGCCACCTCGAACTCTTCCTGATCCTCTGGGCGCAGGAGGGTGCCCTCGAGGTCAGCACCGAGCGCCCGCCAGTCGTCAGCTGTCGGGCCGGTCCGCGCGGTCGGTCCAGTTGGTGTCTGCGTCGGCGTCGTCGTGGAGTCCTCGTCGCAGCCGGTCAGCCCCAGCAGTCCGGCCGCGCCGACCAACGCTCCGCGCAGCACGGTCCGGCGGTCGATCGGCCGACTCGTCATGACCGATCCACCGAGGTCCACGCCCCCCACAGTGCCCGAACCTGCACCGGTCTCGCGACGTCGGCCGTCGAAGCGGCCGCGAGCCGTGGCCGTCGGGTCAGGGCGAGGGTGAACTCGCAGGCGTCTGCCGATCGGTGTGGGCGCCACCGCGGCAGGTGTCATCGCCGAGCCCCCGCTTTGGTCACGAAATTGGTTGAACGGCCAACCAAAACCGTGACCAAGGACTGCTGAAACTGACTTGGCGTGGTTGGTTGCTCGGCGCCTATATTCACCCCAATGGATGAGCGTTCGGTCGTGCTCGATCGCGTGTTCTCAGCGGTGTCCGATCCGACCCGTCGCGCGATCCTGGCCCGGCTGGCCGACTCGGATGCTCGGGTCACCGACCTTGCCGCCGCGTTTCCGATCTCGCTCAACTCGACGTCGAAACACATTCGGGTGCTGGAGGGTGCGGGGCTGCTACGACGGAGCATCCGAGGGCGTGAGCACATCCTCACCCTCGACGCGGCACCGCTCGAGGACGCGGCAGGATGGATCGACCACTATCGGACGTTCTGGCGCGATCAGCTGGCGTCGCTCGATGCCTTCGTCACGGGCCGCAGTAGCGAGCGGCCGTCGTGACGGACGAGTACTCCCTCACGATCCGACGAGAGATCGCGGCACCGGCCGAAGCGCTGTTCGACGCGTGGTTGGATGCCCAGAGCCTCGGGTCATGGATGAGACCAGACGGCATTCGCGAGACCCGTGCCGAAGCCGATCCGCGGGTGGGTGGCGCGTTTCGCATCGTGATGGTCACCGACGAGTCCGACGTCCTGCACACGGGCACGTACCGCGAGATCAACCGCCCGCATCGTCTCGTCTTCACCTGGTCATCACCCGCCACTCGCTTCCGGGACTCCCTCGTCACCGTGACCTTCCAACCGTCGACATCCGGCTCGACGGTCGTCGAGATCCATCAAGTCGGGCTCCCCGACGAAGAAGCGCGGCTCTCCCACCTGAAGGGATGGTCGGACGCTCTCGCTGAGCTCGGCCGCCTGCTCGGAGGCAACGATGAACGATGAGTCGATCAACTTTGCTGGACCGCCCGCCGCCGCCAGTCGCTCTGCCGATCTCACTGTTGGATAGGAGTTTGGAATGAAGACACCTCCGATCGTTTCGCCCGAGGAGTGGCACACGGCCTGGGAGCAGATGCTGGTCAAGGAGAAAGAGTTGACCCGTGCCCGCGACGCCCTGGCGGCCGAACGTCGGCGCATGCCCTGGATGGCAGTCGAGAAGGACTACCACTTCGAGGGTCCGGACGGCCCTGCGAGCCTGCTCGACCTGTTCGACGGCCGGCGCCAGCTGATCGTTTACCGGGCGTTCTACGCGCCGGACGTCACGACCTATCCAGCCACGGGTGGCGCCTACCCCGAGCGGGCCTGTGCCGGGTGCTCGTTCGTCGCCGACCAGATTGCCCACCCTGCCCACCTGAACGCCCGGGACACGACGCTCGTGTTCGTTTCTCGCGCTCCCCAGGCCGAGATCCAGGGCCTGAAGGAGCGGATGGACTGGCGAGAGATCCCCTGGTACACGATCACCGACGACTTCGACGCCGACTTCGACGTCGACGAGTGGCACGGTACGAACGCCTTCATCCGAGACGGTGACAACGTCTTTCGCACCTACCTCATCAACAGCCGCGGCGACGAGGCGATGGGCGGCACCTGGGCGTACCTCGACATCACCGCCCTCGGCCGCCAGGAAGAGTGGGAGGACTCGCCGGAGGGCTACCCGCAGACCGCACCGTACGGATGGTGGAACTACCACGACGCCTACGACAAGGAAGCGTGATCGGCGGCGCGTGCCCGTGGACTACGACGCCGAGCTGCGTGTCCACAATGCGCGGCTGCGGCACGTCTACGACATCGCTCGCGACGACCGCGTCATCGACATCGGGTGCGGCACTGGGCAGACCACGCGTGACGCCGCGCACACGGCCGTCCTCGGCCGCGTCCTGGGGGTCGATACCTCCGGCCCCGCAATCGAGCGGGCTCGCGAGCTCGCTGACAAGGAGGGACTCCACAACGTCACCCACGAAGTCGCGGACGCCCAGGTCCACTCGTTCGAAGATGAGCATTTCGATGTCGCGGTCAGCAGATTCGGCACGATGTTCTTCGCCGATCCCACGTCCGCCTTCGGCAACGTTGCCCGGGCGCTGCGACGCGGCGCCCGACTCGTCATGATGGTCTGGCAGGACCACGATCGGAACGAGTGGGCTTCGTCGATCGACAACGCGCTCGCCCCGGATCAGACATCGTCGCTGGGTCGCACAGGCGCGATGGACCCGTTCTCGCTCGGCGACCCGGCCGCCGTCACCACGATCCTCGACGCGGCGGGATTCGTCGAGTTGTCGTTCACCGACGTTCACGAGCCGGTGTACTACGGGCCCGACGTGGCCGAGGCACTCGACTGGGTGTGCGGGTTCGCCGACGTGAGGACGACGCTGCAACAGCTCGATCCAGCGGCGAGGGAACGCGCGCTCGCCCGGCTCGGTCGCACGCTCGAAGCCCACGCTCGCAACGACGGCATTTGGTTCGATTCGCGAGCATGGATCGTCACCGCGCGCCGGGCGTGACGTATCCGGTCAGCTGCTGAGAGACGTCGGCGCAGGTTTCTGACGGGTCACGCCAGGTCGCGTGTGCGGAACGTGCCGGCGGCAACCGCCAGCAACGCGATCGTCACCACCGTCAGGAACACGGCCGCACCGACGACGGTGCGGCCCGGGATGTCGCCGCCCTCGTCGTTGCCGGACACCAGCACGATGGCATTGCCGAGCACGAGCCACTGGCGCCACCGCTCGAGTGAGCTGCCGAGGATGTTCTCGAGGATGACGATGTAGCCGAACCCGATCCCCAGAGCGATGGCGGTGTTGCGTCCGATCGTGGCAATGGCGAAGCCGATGCCCGACGCCAACGCGGTGAGGGCGACGCCTCGAGCGATGTCGCCCGCGAGCGAGGTGAGGGTGGGATCGTCGGGTTGCAGGGGAGCCCCGTGGAGCGCGAGGGCCGGCCACATGGCCAGCGCGACGAGTACCAGTACGGCGAGGGCGAACAAAGCCATCGTCACGATCGCCGCGGCAGCCTTGGCGACGAACAGCCGCCCGCGTCGGGTCTCCCAGGTCAACAGCGTCGTCATGCTGCGCGAAGCGAACTCGGCACCGACGAGCGACGCACCCAGCGCCCAGCCGATGATGGCCAGCGTTCCGGTCACTCCGTGCAGCACGCCTTCCAATCGCTTGCGGTGGAACCGGGGGTCGTCGACCCCGGCGGGCTCCTCGTCGGGAAAGCACTGCTCGGCGACCTCGTCGGAGACCTCGTCTCCGGGAGCGACACCATGATCCCGTAGGCAGGTCTCGATCTGGTCGTTCAGGGCCACTTCGCGGTCACTGGCTTCCTCGACCCGCCGTTGGTAACCCTCCTCCGAGAGCGAGCCGCTGAAGGCGAACGCGGCGAGGCCGCCCAGGGCAATCCCGACCAGGGCGACCACGATCGTCACGCGGACCAGCCGGCGCGCCGCGATCCGCTGCAGTTCGGCGGCCATGAGCCGGATCATCAGCGGTCCTCGCCGGCGGGGTCGGTGAGGGCGAAGTAGGCGTCCTCGAGGGTGGTCTCGACCGGGCGCAGCTCACTGGGGAAGTGGTTCTGGGCAACGAGCGCGCGAGTGACGCGGTCGGCGCGCTCGGCGGCGACTTCGACACGAATGCGATCACCGTCAGGCTCGACGTGGAACCCGGCGTGGGAGAGCGTTGCCGTGGCGCCGGCGATGTCGGTGACCTTGACCCACACTGCGGCCGGTCGCGCGCTGGCGAGGACGTCGACGACGGCGCCTTGGGCGACCGTGCGGCCGGCCGCGACGATCGCCACCTCGTCACAAACGTGCTCGACCTCGCTGAGCAGGTGGCTCGAGAGGAACACGGTGCGCCCCTCGGCTCCGAGCTTGCGGATCAACTCGCGCACCTCACGGATCCCAGCCGGGTCGAGCCCGTTGGCCGGCTCGTCGAGCACCAACAGTTCGGGATCCTTGAGCAGCGCGATGGCGATCCCGAGACGCTGCCGCATGCCGAGCGAGTACCCGCGCACGAGGTCATCGGCGCGTTCGGCCAGCCCGACTCGCTCCAGCGTCGTGTCGACCGCGCGGTGGCCGAGACGCGCGGTGGTTGCGAGCACGGCGAGCGTCTGCCGGCCCGACACCCCCGGGTTGAGGCCGGGTGACTCCACCAACGCTCCCACCCGCGCGATGACACTCGGGAGCTCGCTCGGCGACTCGGCACCCAGCATGCGGCAGTGGCCGGCACTGGGGCGCGAAAGACCGAGCAGACAACGGATCGTCGTCGTCTTGCCCGACCCGTTGGGCCCGAGAAACCCGAAGACGCCGCCGGCCCGCACGCTCAGCTCGAGTCCATCCAACGCCCGCACCCGCCCGCCCCGGCGTCGCCGATAGCTCTTGTGCAACGAGTCGACCTCGATCACGGCGGCCACACGGCCACCGTAAGAACGGCGATACCACCGGCGCATCGGGGAACGTCCCGCCTCGATCCCTGACGACCCTGAGGGCGGCTCGGGGTCCACGCGCCCACACTGGTCAAGTCGGGCTGGCGAACGCGACCGCGAGTGGTCGGGTACCGCGGCCTCCGTTCGCGGCGGGTGCCGGGCACGCCGACACCGCCACGATCACGTCGCGAGCGGCTCGAAAGATGATCGAGTCACCGGGTCGCGAGACCGGCGGCTCGATCGACAGACGCCCATCGGCCTCACGCTCACCGTCAAGCTCGGCGAGGTGCTCAACGGACTCGGTGACCCGCAGTCCCGGGAGCTGCTGCTGCGCGCCGCCGCACTAGCCCGCGACAGCGCTGATCCGGAAGCGCTCGCCAAGGTCGCGCTGGCCATGATCCGCTACGGCGGCGTCCCGGCCCCGGGCGCCGACCCCGAGTTCATCGAAATCGTCCAGCAGGCGCTCGCGGGACTCGGTCGGGAACCCAGCGCGCTCCGCGCACGTGTGCTCGCCGCCTTGTCGGAGGACGTGACCTTCACCGATCCGGACCGGGCACTCGAGCTCCTGCCGCGAAGCACTGGACATCGCCGAGCGGCTCGGCGACGCGGAGACACTCGGTCACGTCCTCCTCGCCTACCGCCTCGCCGGCAAGACCCCCGGCAACACAGACGCCGGGCACCCGACCGCCAACCGGTTGATCACGCTCGGCCGGCGAACCGGCCACACGCCGTTCGTCCTCCACGGTCTCATTCAGCGGGCGTGGACGTTTCGCGAGGAGGGCGACCTGGCTTCGGCTGACCGAGCGATGTCTGCCGCCCGTGCACTCCTCGGCGACGAGCCGGCGCCGGTCTACGCCGCACTGTTCACGCTGTACCGGTCGTCGCAACTCCTGCTCGCCGGCGACCTCGCCGGGGCCGAGGCGACGGCGAACGAAGTGCTCGGCCTCGCCACGACCGGCTTCGACGCTGCGTTGTGGTACGGACCGGCGCTGATGGCCATCCGCGGCTACCAAGCCCGACTCGGCGAGCTGATCCCGATGATCGAGCCCGCCGCCGACCATCCTGCCTTCGCCGGGTCATACCGGGCCGTCCTCGCCGCCGCGTACGCCTTCGCCGGCCAGCTCGACAGCGCCCGCTCGATCCTCACCACCTTCTCGAGCAACGACTACCGGGACGTCCGCCGCAACCAGCTCTGGCTCACCGACATGGCTGCGCTGGCCGAGGCCGCCGACGTCCTCGGCGACCAAGCCGCCGCTGCGCCCATCGCCGAGCAGCTCCACCCGTTCGCCGGGCGCATCGCCGCACTCTGGCCAACCGTCGTCTCGACCGTCGACTTCGTCCTCGCCCAGATGGCATTGGTCACCGGCGACCACGAGCGCGCACGAGAGCACGCCGAGCAGGCCGTTTCCGCCAGCCGACAGCGCAAGACTCCTCTCTTCCTCGGCCGCGAACTGCTCCGACTCGCCGCCGCCGGCCGGCACCTCGGGGAAGACGCGAGCACCACCGACGACCTCGTCCACGAGGCGCTGGCAATCGCCGACCGAACCGGTGCGACGCTCATCCACCACGAGGCTCGGCGCTTCGGCCTCCTCGACCCAACCACGCCTTGACCGGAGGTCAAGGCCGCAAAGCGCGGCTCAGACGTCGCCGCTCACGCCTCGATACGTGTCCCGGTGAACGTTCCGTCCGCCGATTCCTCTTCGCCGGTGGGTGCGAAGACGGTGAACGTGAAGGTCCCCGAGATGCGGTCGCGGGCGACACGGCCGGTGGCCCTGATCCGAATCGTCGGACCGCTGGACCCGGGACCCTCGTCGCCGGGAAAGCCAGACCAGAACGTGGCCCTGAACCGGTGGCCGCCTCGTCGTTCCCAGCTGCCGGTGAACGGCGGGCCGGCGGGGCTGATGTCGTGGCTGATGAACACCCCGCCGTCGGCGAAGCTGATCACCGCCGTCACCGGCGTCGGGTCCGCCTCGTCCCGATGGACGATCATCCAGCTCCCCGCCACGCCATTCTTGTTCGTCGCCAGCGCCGGTGAGCCGAGACCGACGCTGGTGATGGCCGCCCCTCCGACAGCCACACCAGCACCGCGCAGCATCCGGCGCCGATTTATCGTGCTCTCCGCCATGTCCACCTCCCGCTATGTCCCCCCGTCGACATCGTGCACCCGAAGGCGGGACAGCGCAAGCCCCGCGTATCCCCTGACCCCGATCGCCCGTTCTCCCCGCTTCGGTCACGTCCGGGATCGCCGGCCGAGCCCGGGCTGATGGTTGAGACGTAGGGTGACGGTGTGTCGGTCGAACAGCGTCTCGCCGAGCTCGGCCTCACCTTGCCGGAGCCGTTCCCGCCCGCCGGGAGCTACATCGCCGCCGTCCGCACCGGATCCCTGCTCTTCCTCTCGGGAGCGGGTCCAGTGCGAGCCGACGGAAGCGTCGTGACCGGCAAGGTCGGCGACAGCGTCGACCTCGACGGCGCTGTTGAAGCAGCTCGGCTGACAGGACTGCAGTTGCTCGCCGTGCTGCGGCGTGAGTTGGGATCACTGGAGCGCGTCCGGCGCGTGGTCAAGACCCTGGGCATGGTGAACTGCGCCCCGGGCTTCAATCGAACTCCGAAGGTGATCGACGGCTGCTCGAACTTGCTGATCGACGTGTTCGGCGAGGCGGGACGCGGCGCACGCTCAGCCGTCGGAATGGCAGAGCTTCCGTTCGACATCGCTGTGGAGATCGAGCTCGTTGTCGAGGTGTCCGACTGAGTCCAGCCAACCTCACCGATGCCTGGACGTAAGCCCGTCGTGAGAAAAGTGAAGGGTCGGGGGCGGTGGCTCAACACCAGGGCGGTAGAAGGGCGCATCTCCTTTGATGCTCACCCTGTGACCACAACGCTCCTCGGGCCAGTAGTCCCAGATCGCGTAGTGCTGGACGCAACGATTGTCCCAAATCACCACGTCATTCTCGTGCCAAGTCACCCTGATCTGAAACTCCGACTGCTCCAGATGGGAGAAGATCCATCGTAGGATTGCCTGGCTCTCAGACGGTGAGACGTCAAGGATCCGCGTCGTGAATCCCCGATTCACGTAGACGCTCTGCCGCCCAGTCTCGGGGTGGGTGCGTATGACTGGATGGACGGCCATCGGGTATTCCGTATCGTCATCCTCGACACCTCGATCGGCATACCGGCCGCGATAGACGTGCTCCGACTCGTGCGCGGCACGCAGACCCGACAAGAACCGCCTCACCGGGAGCGAAAAGGCGCGGTAGGCAGCTTCCATGCTGGCGAAGAGCGTGTCGCCCCCTCCACTGGGAGGTAGTACGTGCATCTGCAGGATCGTTGCGAGCGGGGGCTCAGGCTCGCACGAAACATCGGTATGCCAGCCATTCCCGTTCGCGATCTGCGACTTGGCATGGGTGTGGACGACGAAGACGTGCGGATCGGTCACGAGCCCAGGGGCCGCTGGGTGCCGATGCAACTCCCCGAACCGTCGTGCGAACGCGACCTGTGTCTCTGGCGCGAGTCGTTCTTGGGCGCGAAACACGAGCACCCCGTACGTCAGGAACTCGCGGTGAAGGCGAGCAAACAACGCGTCGTCGACTCCATCGGCCAGGTTCACTCCGACGACTTCGGCTCCGATGACCGGCGAGAGGGGTGTCAACTTCATTGTCGCTCCAGGCGAGCCCACGACGTTAGTTAGCCGTGAAAGCGCTCAAGTCGCTTTCGGGACCGGTCCAGCTCGCGCGCCCAGCCATCCACGTCGCTCCTTGCTCACGTCATCCACGTCCGTTCGGCATACGCCGCGTCCCAGAACTCCTGCTCCAGGCGGCACGAGGTGCGGAAGATGTCCGTCAGCCGAGTCAGCTCCGCCTCACTGGCCCCGTCGCAGAGCTCCTCGAGCTGCGACTTCACCTGCTCCAGTGAGTCCCAGTACTCACGGCCGGCGAAGAACTCGAACCAGGGCTTGTAGACCGGGTGGTCGGCAGCCTCGGCTGTCCGTTCGATGCCGATCTCTCCGTAGCTCCACGAGCACGGAACGAGCGAGGCAATGATCTCGGCCGCCCTGCCCTCGTAAGCGACGGTGAGCAGGTGTCGCGTGTACGCAAGGGTCGCCGGAGCCATCTCGACGTCGCCCGTCGCCTCCGGCACCATCGTGAGCACACGCTCCAACAACTCGCGGTTCTTCGGCAGCTCGAGGTCCATGATGTTGGTCACGATGAGGGCGAAGCGTCGCATCGTCGCTTCATCGTCGGCCTTGGCGACACCCAGTGCCATCGCCCGGGCCAGCTCGCGAAGGAAGATCACGTTCTGCGAGATGTAGAAGGCGAACTTGCGCTCGGGAAGGGTGCCGGCGGCCATCTCCGCCACAAATGGTGCCGTGTGGAGCCCGTCCCAGATCGACTTGCACCGCTCGCGCAACATGTCACACACCGCAGTCATCTGTCACCAACCTCTCTTCCGGATCTTCGCTCGTCCTGCTCTGGGTATCAGCGGTCACCGCTGGCCGGCGTACTCGGGCAGGTGGTAGATCCGCCGGGCGTTCTCCCCCAGGATCTGGTCCACCTCCTCGGCGGTGATGCGATACCCGAGCTGCTTGGCCCACTCCGGCAACATCCGGAACTGCTCCACCCACTGCCCGAGCGTCAACGACACCTCGATCCCGGCCATGTCCGAACCGAACAGGATCCGATCCACCCCGATCCGATCCCGCATCCACACCACCTGACGGGCCAACTCGTCCGGCGAGATCCAGTGCTGCCACAGACTCAAGTCCAAGAACACGTTCGCCTTGTAGATCGCCACCGACAACGCCTCATGCGCCCACGTCTCGAAACGACCCGAATGCCCGAACACCAACCGCAACTCAGGGAAGTCAGCCGCCACCGAATCGACGAACACCGGATGCCCGAACTTCGACTTGTGCCGCCCCGCCGAATGCCCCTGGTGCAACAACACCGGCACATCTCGCTCCACACAGAACCGATACAACGGGTACACCACCTCATCATCCGGATAGAACCCGTTCGTCGGATACAGCTTCAGCCCGATCGCCCCCCACTCATCCACCGCCCGCCGCAAGATCTCCAACGCATCCTCACGACGCGGATCCACCCCACAAAACGTGAACAACCGCCCCCGATGCCGATCCGCCGCCTCCGCACACAACCGGTTCTTCTCCGCGATCGGGATCACGCCCTCCTCCCCCAACCCGATCCCGTGATCCATCGGCATCATCACCGACACATCCACCCCCGCCCCATCCATCCGCGCCACCGCCTTGTCACCACGACCATCGGGCGACTCGTTCCACGCGCGAACGAAGTACTCGGCGTCGGACTGGGGCGGATCGAACCACCGCACCTGACGGGCCCAACTGTCGCCCATCCCGTTGGAGACGTTCCGGGGGTTCCAGTCCGGCTCCATGATGTGCATGTGGCAATCAACCACCAGAACCATGCTCACTCCTTGTCCCCGGGCGGCCAGCCACGCCTTCGGCGGACCGTTCACGACGCGCCTCCGGTCGAACGCTGGCGTCTCGCTCTGAGATATCGTATACCGCGAGTCCGTCGGGGGCAAGCCACGCACCTCGACAGAGATCTGATCGCACCGTGCGGCGATCCGCGTCGACGTCCTTTCCCACGGTCGGAGGAGACACGGTGCTAGCCTTTGCGGCCATTCGAGGGGCCCGCCACTTGAGATCTGATCGAGGGAAATTGAGACAGGTTCCTTTGGAGGCGGACACCGGCGAGTCCGACCGGCGGCAGGCCAACGACTGGGTGTGGCGCGAGATCCGCAAGGCGATCGTCTCGCTCGAGTTCGCCCCGGGGACCCCGCTGCGGGAGGCCGCGCTGTCGGCGCGCTACGGCATCAGCAAGACCCCCATCCGCGAGGCGTTCTTCCGGCTCGAGAAGGAAGGGCTCGTCGAGATCAACAAGTACCGCGGCGCCCGCGTACGGGGGTACTCGGTGCGTGACGTTCGCGAGATCTACGACCTGCGTGAGCTCCTCGAGGGCTTCTGCGCCCGGCAGGCCGCGATGCGGATCTCGCCGGAGGACGAGGAGGCGTTGCGCAGCAACGTGTCCCGCAGCCGCCGCCTGCTCGCCGACGGCGACATCGACGGCGTCGCCGATGCGTTCGACGAGTTCGACGCCCTGCTCTACCGGCAGTCCGAGGACCACCGGATCTCGTCGCTCATCGACGACCTGGCCGCGCACCTGGACCGCCTCGGCCGCATGACCGTCACGATCACCGGGCGCATCGAGAGCTCGATCGACCAGCACGAGGCGATCGTGCTCGCGATCAGCCGGCGGGACCCCGACGCCGCCGAGCAAGCGTGCCGGGTCCACATCCGCAGCGTCGCGAGCGACATCATGGGGTCGATCGAGCTCGACTGGCAGTCGGATCTGACCTCGCGCTGACCGGCAGCCGCACCACATCTGGCACGGCGTCGTTTGAGATCTGAGCCCGTCGCGGTCTTCCGTCGGCCGCGTGCTCCACATCAGCGCTGTTCACACCACATTTACACGGCGACACTGGCGATGGACCGTCCGACCGGTCAGAATGTCTTCAGATCTCAGATCCTCGCTGGGGAGGTGCGTCGTGACCACAGAATCGACGGTGCCGGTGATCGACGTCTCGGCGGCCGTTGCCGGCCGCGACTACGGGGCGGTCGCGGCACAGGTGGACGAGGCCTGCCGGGGGGTCGGTTTCTTCCAGATCGTCGGCCACGGCGTCGACCCCTCGCTGCTCGACGCCGTGCACGAAACGGCGCCGGACCTGTGGCGCCTGCCGAAGGAGGTGAAGGAGCAGTACCGCAGCCCGACGGGCCACGTCTTCCAGGGCTGGTACACGCGTGACGACCCCGACGGCTTCCCGCTCCAGGAGAAGTGGGAGGGCACGACCTTCGACTCGGCGGAGGAGGCCATCGCCGCCGGCGTGCCGACGGACCTCGCCGTCCGGTTCCGCGGCAACTTGTGGCCCGACGCCGCGCCGCGCTTCGTCGCCGCGATGAAGGCCTGCTTCGAAGCGACGCGTGCGCTCGGGGATCGGGTGATGGCGATCTTCGCCGTGGCCCTCGGCCTCGACGAGGACTTCTTCGCACCCATGCTGAAGAACGACTCGTCGTACTTCGCGGTCAACAGCTACCCGGGCACCTCGCACCTCCCCGCCGGCGAGACCGCCCTCTACGAGCACACCGATTCCGGCACGTTGACGCTCCTCCACCAGCGGGGCAACTACCGCGGGTTGCAGGTTCGCCTGCGGTCAGGTGATCCGTACCGGATGCCGGTCATCGACGAGGCGTTCGTCGTCAACATCGGCGACCTGATGGCCCGGTGGACGAACGACCAGTGGCGGGCGACGCCGCACACGGTCCTGCTCGGCGAACCGGGCGAGTGGCGCACGTCGGTCACCACGTTCCACACCCCGGCCGTCGACGCCGTCGTCGAGCCGGTCGCGACAGCGGTCGGCGAGGACGGCGCCCACTACGGACCGGTCACGATCTTCGACTGGGAGGACGAGTTCTTGAGAAAGACGTACGCCTGATGGGGCGCATCCTGCTCGCCGGCGACCCGGTGGTCGGTCTCGACGACCCGGCCGTGATCGCCGACGGAGCTGTCGTCGTCGAGGGGAACCGCATCGTCGCCGTCGGTCCGCGTGTCGAGATGGAGGCCCTCGGGCCGTTCGACGAGGTGCTCGGCGGCCCCAATCACGTCGTGATGCCGGGCTTCATCAACTCCCACTTCCACACCGGCGCCAGCCTCGGCCCCGGCCTGTTCGAGCACATCTTCGAGAAGGCCAACGTTTACACCGCGGCCGGCTTCGGTCCCGTCGACCCCGACATCGTCCGTCTCTGCGTCCTGCCCGGGCTGCTGCAGGCCGTGCGGGGGGGTCAGACCGCCGCGATCGACTTCAACTACGGCCGGTGGGGCATGCCCCACTTCGCGTGGGACCTCGTGATCGAGGCGTACCACGAGCTCGGCCTCCGCGTCGCCATGGGCGTCGTGTTCCGCGACCAGAACAAGTACGCCCACGAGCCCGATGACGCCTTCCTCGGACGGTTCCCGCCCGAGGTCGCCGCCGAGCTCGCCGGCTCGCCGATGGGGTACGCCTGGCCCAACGAGGAGGTGGCGGCGGCGTTCACCCACCTCGCCGAGCAGTGGCACGGGCGCGACGACCTGATCCACGTCGCCCTGGCGCCGGACTGGACACCCGCGTGCTCAGACGACGTCTACCGGCTGTGCCGCAAGCTGGCCGACGACTACGACACGGTGATCTCGACGCACGTCCTCGAGACCCGGTCCGAGATGGTCTGGAACCTCAAGACGCACGGCGTCGTCGCCACGCGGCACCTCGCCGACATCGGCCTGCTCGGACCCGACGTCAGCTTCGCCCACTACGTCTGGGCGACCGACGAGGACATCCGGGTGCTCGTCGACACCGGGGCGATCGCCGTGAACAACCCCGGATCGAATCTCCGCCTGTCGTCGGGGATCGCCCGGGTGCGGGCGATGATGGAGGCCGGCGGCCGGGTCGCCTTCGGGACCGACTCGATCTCGTTCTCCGAGCGCGAGGACTATTTCGCCGAGCTGCGGCTGGCGTCGTATCTCGCCCGCATGCCGAACAAGTTCGTCCAGGGCCGCCTCGACTCGCTCCAGCTGCTGCGGGCCGCCGGGGACAACGGCGCCGCCGTCGTCGGCTGGCCGGGTCAACTGGGCCGGCTCGCGCCCGGCTACCTCGCCGATGCCGTGCTGATCAAGCGCGACCGGATCTTCCATCCCGTTGGCCGGTACGACGGCACCAACGTGCTCGATGTGCTCGTCGACCGGACGGACCACACCGATCTCGACCACGTGGTGATCAACGGTCGGGTGATCCTGCGCGGCGGCGCGTTCACGACCGTCGACGAGGAGTCGTTGCTGGCGGCGATGAGCGAGGCCCTGGCGCGCAAGCTCGAGCTCAGCGAGCAGGAGGCACGTTGGGCAGAACTCGGTCCGGTGGCCGATGCCGCGCTCCCCGACCTGTACGAGCCGTGGTATGCCCTGCCGGTCGAGCCCGCGACCGTCTACAACGCCAGCGCCCCACCCGCGATCTGACTCCAGGGTTGGTCAGCCGACCGGGACCACCATCCGCTCGGCGACGGAGGCGAAGGCGGCGTTCGCCTCGGCGAGCACCCTGGGCTCGTCGACCGTCAGCAGCTCGCGGTGGCGCATCACAACCCGGCCGTCCACGATCGTGGTGTCGACGCAGCCGCCGTTGGCCGCGAACACCAGGTGCGAGTAGAGGTGGTCCTTGTTGCCGGGCTGGAGCGGCGTGAAGAACTGGCTCTGCAGGTCGACAACGATCACGTCGGCCTTCTTGCCCGGCGCCAGCTGACCGGTGTCGTGACCGAGCGCCCGGGCGCCGTTGCGTGTCGCCATCCGGAGGACGTCGCCGGGCTGCTGGAGCGCGGCGTCGACCCGCGTGGCGCGGTGGATCAGCGAGGCGAACTTCATCACCTCGAAGAGGTCCCGGCTGTTGTTGCACTCGGCGGCGTCGTGCCCGATCCCGACGTTGATGCCGGCGGCGAGCATTTCCGGGAGCCGGGCGACCCCGTTGCCCAGCTTGGCGTTGGAGCTCGGGTTGTGGCTGATCTGCGTGCCGGTCTCCCGCATCAGGGCGATCTCGACGTCGGACAGCCACACGCAGTGGGCGGCGATGCAGTCGGGCCCGAGGATGCCGGCGTCGTAGGCCACCTGGGTCGGCCGTCGCCCGAAGCGCTTCATGCTCGCCTCGACCTCCGACAGGCTCTCGTTGAGGTGGATGTGGATCCCCGTGCCGAGGCGGTCGGCGAGCTCGCGCGCCCCCACCAGCAGATCCCACGAGGCGATGGGGAGCCACTCGATGCCGACGAGCACCTCGACTCGACCGTCGCCAGAGCCGTGGCACTCGACGAACGACGCCTCGTTGTCGGCGAGTGTGTCGAGGTCGTGCTCGTCGTCGGCGACGTCGTTCGACAGCACGGCGCGGATGCCGATCTCCACCGCCGCGTCGCGAAGCGCGGGGAGCTGTCGGTACATGTCGTTCACGGTGGTGACGCCGCACTTGATGCTCTCGCTGTAGCTGTTCAAGGCGGCCCAGTACGCGTCTTCCGGCCTGAGCGCCCGGATCATCGGGTACCAGCACGTGTCGAGGTACTCCCAGAGCGGCAGGTTGTCGCTCCAGCCCTTGCCGATCGCGGTGTGGTAGTGCAGGTCGACGAGCCCGGGGAGGACGGCCATCCCGTCAGCCTCGAGCACCTCGTCGCCGGGTCGAGGAGTGACGCTCCCCTCGCTCACCGCCACGACCCGGTCGCCCTCGATCACGACGGTCGCGCCGTCGAGCACCTCGTCGGCGTCGTTCATCGTGACGACGACGCCACCCGTGATGAGCATGCGTGGCCCCACGTCGCGACCCTCGCGCGTTTGAGATCTGAGATCTGTTTCTCCGGCGTGAACTGCGCGTGACACCACCCTGGATCCCTTGCTGACTCGGTGCTCCTCGTGGAGAGTCTAGGGTTTCTACGAAGATGAGATATCAAACGAGATTCTCGGACTGGAGATGGGCACCATGAGAACGTCGCGCCGCTCGAAGCTGTTCGCCGTGACCGCCGTGGTCGCCCTGCTCGCCGTGGCGTGCGGTGGCGACGACGATGACGACTCCGGCGCCGCAACGACCGGCGCGCCGGGGACCACCGCCGCCGGCGGCGCGACGGCGGCGCCGGGCACCACCACCGGGGCGTCCGAACCGGCTGGGACGAGTGCGCCGGAGGCCGCCACGATCCGGTTCGCCCTCGACTGGACGCCGAACACCAACCACACCGGGCTGTACGTGGCCCAGGCCGAGGGCTACTTCGAGGAAGCCGGGATCAACGTCGAGATCCTGCCCTACAACGCGACGTCCCCGGACATCCTCGTCGGCACCGGGGCGGCCGAGTTCGGGATCAGCTTCCACGCATCGATGACGTTCTCCCGTGCGGCCGGCACGCCGATCAAGTCGGTCATGGCGGTGCTCCAGCACGACGCCACCGGCATCGGCGTGCGGGCCGATCGCGACGACATCGCGAGCCCGAAGGACCTCGACGGGATGACCTACGCCGGCTTCGGCGCCCCCGGGGAGAAGGAGACGATGGCCCAGGTCATCAAGAACGACGGCGGTGAGGGCGAGTTCGACGTCGTGACGCTCAGCACCGCGGCGTACGAAGCGGTGTACGCCGGCGAGGCCGACTTCACCGAGCCCTTCTACACGTGGGAGGGCATCGAGGCCGAGCTACGGGGCACGCCGTTCAAGATCTTCAAGCCGCAGGACTACGGGTTCCCGGACGAGTACACGGTCGTCGTGATCGGCAACGAGCCGTGGATGGCCGAGAACGAGGACGTGACCCGCCGGTTCATCGGGGCGCTCCAGCGGGGGTACGAGTTCGCGATGGAGAATCCCGAGGAGTCCGGGCAGATCCTGATCGACGAGAACCCCGGTGCGTTCAGCGAGGAGGAGCTGGTGTTCCAGAGCCAGGACCTGCTCAGCTCCGACTTCTACCCCGACGCCAACGGCGCCTTCGGCACCCAGACCCTCGAGCAGTGGACCGCCTACTCCAAGTTCCTGTACGACGAGGGCCTGCTCACCGATGCCGACGGCAACGCGTTGACGGAGGAGCCCGACTACGCGACGTTCTTCACCAATGACTACATCTCGACCGGCTGATGACGATCTCGCCGCTGGCTGACGCGCCGGTCGCGCCGGCGGCCGGACCCGGCGAGACTTCGACGACTTCCGCGGGCGCCACGACCGTGAGGTCAGGCGGGCGCCAGTCGTCACGGCTGCGGCGGGCCCTGCTCATCGCCGTCCCGCCGCTCGTGCTGGCCGCCGTGATCGTCGTGGTGTGGCAATGGTACGTCGTGGCCAACGACGTCCGCCCGCAGGTGCTGCCGTCACCGGGCCGGGTGGTGCGCAAGGGGTGGGAGGCGCGGGCGGACATCTGGGCCAACACCAAGCCGACGCTCCAGGTGACGGCCATCGGGTTCGCCGTGTCGCTGGCCGTGGGCTGGATGCTGGCGCTGGCCATCGACTTCTCGTTGTACCTCCGGCGGGGCCTGATGCCGATCCTGATCGGTTCGCAGACGCTGCCGATCATTGCCATCGCGCCGCTGATGATCATCTGGTTCGGGTTCGGGCTGATGCCCAAGGTGCTGGTGATCGCCCTGGTGACGTTCTTTCCGATCACCATCGCGCTCATCGAGGGCTTCTCCTCCACCGAACGGGAGACGACCAACCTGCTCCGGTCGATGGGCGCGGGACGGTGGAAGCAGTTCCGCTACGCCCGGCTCCCGAGCGCCCTGCCGTTCTTCTTCGCTGGGCTGCGCATCGGGATCACGTACGCGGTCGTCGGAGCGATCTTCTCCGAGTACGTCGGGGCCAAGCAGGGCCTGGGCATCTACATGAACCTGCAGAAGAACTCGTTCCGCACCGACCTCGTGCTGGCCGCCGTGCTCGTGACCGCGTTCGTGAGCATCGGCCTGTTCCTGCTCACGTACGTCATCGAGCGCCTCGCCATCCCGTGGTACGCGAAGGCGCGACGGCAGGGGCGGGCATGAGCGCGAACGGGGCTGCTGCCGGCGACCCACGGCTCGCCGTGCGCGGACTACAGAAGTCCTTCCCGGTCGACGACGGCGAGCGCCGGGTGATCGAGGACGTCTCGTTCGTCGCCGAGCCGGGGACGTTCGTCTCGGTGATCGGCCCGAGCGGCTGCGGCAAGAGCACGATGTTCAACATCATCGCCGGGCTCGAGCCGCCCTCGGCCGGCGACGTCCTCGTCGACGGACGCTCGGCGCTGGGCGAGACCCAGCACGTCGCCTACATGCCGCAGAAGGATCTCCTCTTCCCGTGGCGCCGGATCCTCGACAACACCGTGCTCGGACTGGAGGTCCAAGGCGTCAAGCGGCGCGACGCTCGGCTTCGCGCGCTGCCGCTGTTCCCCGTGTTCGGCCTCGACGGCTACGAGCAGGCCTACCCGTTCGAGCTCTCGGGCGGGATGCGCCAGCGCGCCGCGTTGCTGCGCACCGTCGTCCAGGGCCGGCCGGTGCTCCTGTTGGACGAACCGTTCGGCGCCCTCGACTCACTGACCCGGACCGAGATGCAGGCGTGGCTCGAGGGCGTGTGGGAGCAGTACCAGTGGACCGTCGTGCTCGTCACCCACGACATCCGCGAGGCCGTGTTCCTTTCCGACCGGGTCATCGTGCTGACCGCCCGGCCCTGCTCAGTGAAGCTCTCCGTCGACGTCCCGTTGCCCCGCCCGCGGAACCTCTCGATGGTGACGTCACCGGAGTTCACCGAGCTCGAGAGCCGCCTTTTGACCAGCCTCCACGCCGAGGCGCAGAAGAGTGGGGCCGCGGCGTGACGCCGGCCTTGTCGGTCCGGCTGCGGGAGCTCGGCACGCCGCACGTCGAAGCGTGGAAGGAGCTGCCGCTCGTCGCCGCGATCGGCCGGGGCGACCCTGATGCTGACGTCTTCCGCCACTACCTGGAGCAGGACTTCCTGTACATCACGAGCTACGTCCGGCTGTACGCCAAGCTCGCCGCCCACGCCCCCGAGGAGCACGTCGTCGACCTCGTCCAGCTGGCGTGGAACCTGGCCGACGTCGAGCTCGGCCACCATCGAGAGCTGGGGGCGACGTTCGGCTGCCGGTTCGACGACATCGCCGCGTCCGACGTGTGCGCGGCCTACGTCGACTTCCAGCTCGCGTCGGCCGACGACTTCGGGCTCGGCCTCACCGCCGCTCTGCCCTGCATCTGGGGCTACGGGCTGCTGTGCCGGTCGCTGCCGCTCCCGCCTCGCGGCGTCTACCGGGACTGGCTCGAGCTCTACCGGAGCGACCGGTATGACGGGCTGATCGAGGACCACTGCGCCATGCTCGACGCGGCCGGGCCCGATCCCGCGGCGGCGGAAGCGGTGTTCAACAAGGCGCTGGCCTTCGAGGTGGCGTTCTGGAACCAGACGCCGTGATCATCGACGGCCACACTCACATCCTCTCGCTCGCGGCCGAGGCCGACTTCACCGCCGAGTACGGGCGCGAGGGTTCGTTGTGCATCTACCGCAGCATGGGCCTGCTCCCGTCGCACCGATGCCCGACCGAGGAGGAGTGGGAGGCGAGCGGACAGACGCGCAGCGGGTTCCTCGTCATCGGGCCGGACGAGACGGTGCGGGACCACCCCGGCTTCGACAGGATCGTCGCCCTCGCCGTGTCCCCGCAGTACCTCGACGGTGAGCTGATCGGCACGGTGGACGTTACGGGTGTCACGGGTGTCGAGGGCCCGGCGCACCCCGAGCGGTGCAACGAGTACATCGCCGGGTGCGTGCGCAAGCAGCCCGACCACCTCATCGGGTTCGCTTCAGTGAACCCGCTGTTCCGTGGCGTCCGAACGGCGGTCGAGGAGCTCGAGCGGGCGGTCACCCTCGACGGTCTCGCCGGGCTCAAGCTGTACCCGATGTACCAGCACTGGTCGCCCGACGACCGTGACGTCGCCTTCCCGGTCTTCGCCGCCGCGCGCGACCTCGGGATCCCGGTGATGGTGCACCAGGCCGGGTCGACGCGGATCGACGCGTCGATGGCGTACGCCCGGCCGGCGTTGCTCGACGACATCGGGCGCAACTTCCGAGACCTGCGGCTGATCATCGCCCACTGTGGCATCCCGTGGATCGACGAGGCGATGTTCATGCTGACGAAGCACCCGAACTTCTTCACCGAGCTCAGCTACCACATCGCCACGATCACCCGCCGCGACCTGTTCCTGTTCCTGCACCGGGCCGAACCGTTCTTCGTACCGCTGGAGAAGATCTGTTTCGGCACCGACTACCCGGGTTTCCTCTACGACCCGGTGGCGCTGCGCGACAAGCTGGCCACGGTCAACGAGGAGGCCGGGCCGCTGGGGCTGCCGGAGATCCCGCAACACAAGCTCGACGGCATCCTCGGCGACAACTTCGCGCGGATCCTCGGGCTCCTGGAGGACTGACCGCGGTCGGTCCTCCCTATCCGTTCAGAACGTCAACGTGGCTGGGCCGGGGGCGTCACGGCGTTGTACACCGATGCCGGGGTGACCGGCCGCGAGGTCCACGGACGGTAGAAGTCGAACACGTACGGTTCCACTTCGCGGCCGAGACTCACCGCGTCGGGATCCACGCCCTCGGGACCCAACAGTCGGTCAGCCGCATCCTCGATCGCGTGCCTGACGGCGACCTCGTCGACCGTGGTGATGCGCCCCTCGTCGAGCACGAGCCGACCGGCGACCATCACCGACTCCACGTCCGTCGCCGCGGCCCGGTCGAGGATCACGTCAAGTGGCGGCGTGCGGCGGAACTTCTCCTCGGGCCAGAACAGGCGGTGCCGCCGGAGCAGAACCAGGTCCGCGTCCTTGCCCTCGGAGAGCGAACCGAGCTCCCGCTCGAAGCGGATGGCCTGGGCCCCGTTGGTCGCCGCCGCCCGCAGGATGTCCGCGGAATCCATGCGTCCCTCCTCCAATGCACCAGGGGTTCGCTGGAGGTAAGCGGCGAGGCGGAGCTCCTGGAAGAAGTCACCTCGCTCGGAGAACGAGATGTTGTCGGTGCCGAATGCCACCCGGCCACCCCGCGCCATGATGTCGCGCACCCGAGCGATGCCCGTCGCGAGCCGCAGGTTGGACCCAGGGTTGTTGACCGCGACCGCTCCGGTGTCGGCGAGGATGGTGATGTCCTCGTCAGTTGCCCATACGAAGTGAGCGCAACTCACGTCGGGCCCGAGCACGCCGAGGTCGGCGAGACGCCGCATGGCCGTCTTCCCGTGGGCTTCGAGGTTGAACATCATCTCTGACTTCGTCTCGAGCACGTGGGTGGTGATCCCGGTTCCGAACTCGTCCGCCATGCGTCGGTTCCGGACGTACAGCTCGTCGGAACATGGCGGTGTCCAGTCGGGGGCGAGCAGCAGGCGGAGGCGGCCGTCACGACCATCCCAATCGGGGACGAGTTGTCGATACGTCGAGAAGACGTCCTCGACCGGCCAGGAGTAGCCCATCGACGAACTGCGCACCCGGTCGGCGAGGTCGGGAGGCAACTGCCGCAGGAACGCTTCGTCGTCCGCGTGCACGAGCGTGTTGCGATCGCGCGTGACGAGACCGACGGCGCCTCTGATCCCGAGATCCTCGAAGGCCTGCAAGATCGCCGCGTAGCCGAACGACGGGATCCTGGGTCGGCCGTAGTTGAAGTCGAGCAACGCGGTCTGGCCGCCGCGGACATTCGTGATGAGCGACCACAAGACCGCGTGGTACAGCTCCTCCTCTGACAAGCCGCTCCACATCGAGTGCACGTGGACATTGGCGCGCTCGAAGATGTACTGGGCCATCCCCCGGTTCAGCGCGCCGCCCGAGTGGAAGTGGCAGTTGATGAACCCGGGCATGATGACGTGGTCGGTCGATCCGATCGTGCGGTCGAACGGGCCCATGGCTTCCAGTGCTTCGCGCGGTCCGACCTCGGTGATCGAACGCCCCTCCACGATCAGCGCCCCGTCGGGGATGAACGCCTCGTCGCCCAGGGTGACCACAGGGTCACCGATCACCAGGTACCGGGCCACACCCCTCCTCTCGGATCTGTCCTCGTAGCTCGCTCACTCCTCGTCGGGTCGATGCGCTTCCTGGATGCAGGCGGCGAACTCACGGATCGTGTGTTCGCGCCGAGGGCCGAGCGGAAAGACGCTGATCGAGTCGACTCCGAGCTCGCCCAACGCACGGATGTGGGCCGTGGCGTGCGCCCGGTTGCCCGCGAACGCCATCTTCCGCACGTACGACTCGGGGAGGATCGAGGCGGCCGCCTGGGCTTCCTGGAACTCGCCGCCCGAGTATCGGACTCGCACCTCCTCCCGGATCCCGGGATCGAGGCCGGCCAGATCGCAATAGTGCGGTGCGGTCTGCGGGAACCATGCCGCGATCGATCGGGCTGCGTCGAGGGCGGCGTCCTCGTCATCGTCGATGGCGCCGTAGCCGAACACGGAGATGAACGGGCGCGGCCGACCCGCCCGCTCCGCGCCGGCATCGATGTGCTCCAGCGCATAGCGCACTCCTGCTGAGAACAGCCCGCACAGCAGGATCACCCCGTCCGCGATCTCGCCGGCGAGCTCCAAGGTGCGCGGCCCACTGGCGGAGATGTACACCGGGATCTCGCCGGGTGCGCCGAAGCGCAGATGGGCGTCACGGAAGGTGAAGCCGGCGGCCTCGGTCGTGACACGTTCCCCGACCAGAAGTCGGCGGATGACTCCGATCGCCTCGCGCAGCTCCTCGATCCGCGCCGGGCGCAGGCCGAGGGCGCGGAGCGGGCGGTCACCCGCACCGATCCCGAGCACAGTTCGGCCGGGCGCGACCGACTCCAGGGTGGCGGCGTTCACCGCCACGATGGCCGGGTGGCGACTGCACGGGTTCGTCACCGCGGTGCCGAGTCTGATCCGCGGCGCGAGGCGAGATGCGAGGGCGAGGTAGACGTACGGGTTGCGGGCGTGGAGCGAGGAGTCGGTGAGCCAGAGGTCGTCGTAACCGAGCTCGTCGATCAGCTGGACGAGCTCCTCGAACCGGTCCGGTGGGTCGACGCTCTGGAGCGTGACTCCTGCGCTGAGCCTCGTCATGCCCCAACCGCCGACAACTCGATGACCGTGTTCGCGAGCACCGTCACTCCCTCCTCGATCGGGTCGAGATCGATCCACTCGCCGAGGGTGTGCTCTCCCTCGCCGGTGGTGATCCCGACGGCTACCGCTGGGATCCCAGCGGCGTACGCAGCGTTGGCGTCGGTGCTCGCGGCGCCGAGCTGCGCGCGCCGGCCGGCTCGCTGCAGCGCCCGCACTGCCGACTGCACCAACGGGTGATCGTCGCCAACCGCCCCGGCCGGTCGACGTCCGAACTCGTGCAGCTCCACGGCGACCCCGGCCTCCGCGGCACGGGCAGCCGACGCCACCTCCTCCTCCAGCCGGGCCAGCACGTCGGCATCGACGCTGCGCACGTCGACCTCGCACCATGCCGAACGGGCGCGGGCGTTGATCGCTTCACCCCCGCCTGCTCGTCCCACGTTCACCGTTCGGCGCCCGTTCACCGACTCGGGCACGCTGAGCGGAGCGAGCGTCGCGATCAGCGCACCCATCGCGTGCACCGCGCTGGGTGCGTCCGCGCGCTCCCACGCGTGGCCCCCCGGGCCGGTGAACTCGACGCGCCACCGCACCGATCCGACCGCCCGGTGAACGACCCTGCCGAGGTAGTTGCCCTCCACTGCGATCATCCAGCCGATCGGCGCCGGCGGATGGGCGACGACGTGACGCGCCCCAACCAGGTTGCCGGCGCCCTCCTCGCCGACGGTGGCGACGATCCACACCGGGATCGCCAGCCGCTCCGGCAGCAGCTCGTGCACGGCCGACAGGGCGGCGACGGCGACGGAGTTGTCCCCGACACCGGGACCGTAGAGCCGGTTCCCCTCGCGGCGGGGCCGGTGGTCGACCGACTCGCCGAAGACCGTGTCGAGGTGGGCGCAGATCACCACCGCAGGACCCGTCCCCGGGCGCAACTCGCCCCAGACGTTCCCGGCCTCGTCAGCCCGGACGTCGAGCCCATCGCTCCGCCACCACTCCGCCACCACGCGGGCCCGCTCCTCCTCGGCGAACGTCGGCGCGGGCACGGCCGCGAGCAGCTCGGTGCGAGCCAGCACCCGCGAGCCAACGGTGCGGGATTCGGTCACGACGCCTCGGCGGCCACGCCACCTGCGAACAGCGCGTCGATTCCCTGCTCGGTGAGGCCGGCCTCGACCAGCACGTCCCGCGTGTGCTCACCGAGCCGCGGGGCAGGTCGTGGCAATCGCGGTCGGTTGCCGTCGAGCCGAAACGGGACCCCGACGGTGCGGTACGTGCCGGCCGCCGGGTCGTCGAGCTGCTGGACCACCTCGAGCGACTCCACCTGGCTGTTGTGGAAGGCACGGTCCAGGTCGTTGATGCGTTCCGCCGGAACCCCGGCGGCGTCGAAGCGCTCGAGCCAATCACCGACCGGCCGCGTGCTCGTGGTCTTCTCGATCGCGGCCGTCAGCTCGTCGCGGTGACGCACGCGGGCACCGTTGTCGCGGTAGAGCGGGTCGTCGAGCAGGTCCTCGCGGCCGAGCACGACACAGGCTCGGACCCACAACTCGTCCGACCCGGCTCCGGCGAAGGCCAGCCAGCCATCGGCAGCGCGGAAGCAACCGTAGGGCGCGAACGTCGGCGAGTGCGTGCCGAGCAGCCCGGGCAGCTCCCCCGACACGAAGTAGTCGGTGACGATCGTGGACAGGCTCGACAGTGAGAACTCGAGCAGCGAGGTGGTCACGTGGCGGCCCTGGCCGCCGCTGCTCCGCTCGACGAGCGCGGCGAGGATGCCGACGACGCAGGCCAGGCCGGAGCCGACGTCGAGCACTGGCGCACCGACCTTCGCGGGGCCGGTATCGGGATGCCCCGTGACGCTCATCAACCCACTCGCCGCCTGGAGGGTCAGATCGAAGCCGCCCCGTCCGGCCAATGGCCCGACGTCGCCAAAGCCCGAGATCGACCCGTACACGATGCGGGGATTGCGCTCATGGACCGACTCGAAGTCGAGACCATACGCAGCCAGGCTCCCCGGTCGGGCGTTCTCCACCAGCACATCGGCACGGTCGAGGAGGGCGCCCACGGCCTCGCTCGCCTCGGCTCGCCGGAAGTCGAGGGCGGCGCTCCGCTTTCCACTGTTGAGCGTCATGAAGAGCACGGATTCATCGCCGAGACGGGCGGCTCCCTGCCGTCGGTACGGATCACCCTCCGGAGGCACCTCGATCTTGACGACGTCGGCACCAAGGGCGCTGAGCAGCAACGTCGTGTAGCTCCCCGATACGAATCGCGTCAGGTCGAACACCACGACGCCGTCGAGCGGCATCGCCTCGGCTACCACGGCGACGGCTCCTCGAACTCACCGAAGGCCTCGCGGAACACATCGCTCATCTCACCGAGCGTGGCCCGCTGCCGAGCGGCGTTGATCAGCGCGGGCATCACGTTGTCCCCGCCGGCGATCGCCTCGCGGAGCCCGACGAGGGCATCCTGCGCTTCGGTTCCGCGCGCTCGCCGCCGGGTCCGGGTGCGGGCGATCTGATGTTCAGCCACTTCGGGATCGACGGCAAACATGGCCCGGGGTGTGGCCGGGACATCGGCATCATCCGTCTCGTAGATGTTGACACCGACCTTGAGCACCTCACCTGAGACGAGTGCCCGCTCCCGTCGGTACGCCTCCTCGGCGATCCACCGTTGTGGCATCCCCGCGGCGAGGGCGGCGACGGCTCCTCCCTTGTCCTCGATCTGGCTCAGCACCTCACGCCGCCCGGCGCTCGACCTCGGCCGTCAGCCACTCGACGTAATACGACCCACCGAGCGGATCGATCGTCTCCGCCACCCCGGTCTCGTGGGCGATGATCTGCTGCGTGCGCAGCGACAGCGTCACTGCCTCCTCGGTGGGGATGTCGAACGGCTCGTCGTAACCCATCACGTGGATCGACTGCGCTCCCCCCAGCACCGCGCCGAGGCATTGGATCGTCGATCGGATGATGTTGTTCAGCGGCTGGCGGGCGGTGAGCGTCGTGCCCGAGTTTCCGGAGAAGAAGCGCAGACGGGCCGATCGGGGGTCCTTGGCGCCGAACCGCTCCGTCGCGATCCGGTGCCACATCCGCCGCGCCGCCCGCAGCTTGGCCACCTCCTCGAAGAGGTTGAGCGAGGTGGAGAAGTGGAACGAGAGCCGCTGCGCGAAGCCGTCGAAGTCGAGACCGCGGCCGACGAGCTCCTGCGCGTAGGCGATCGCCGACGCCATGCTGAAGGCGAGCTCCTGCGTGGCCGTGCAGCCGGCCTCGCGGGCGTGGTAGCCGGTCACGCTGATCGGGTTGAAGCGCGGCAGGTGCTGCGATGACCACTCGATCACGTCCGCGACCAGCCGCATCGACGGCTCCGGCGGGAATACGAACGCCTTCCGGGCCAAGAACTCCTTCAAGATGTCGTTCTGCAGGGTTCCGGCGAGCTCCGATGTGGCGACACCTTGCTGCTCCGCCGCCAGCACGTAGAAGGCGAGGATGATCGGTGCAGTGGCGTTGATGGTGAAGTTCACCGACATCCGCCCCAGCGGGATGCCGTCGAACAGCTCTACGAGGTCGTCGACGCTGTCGATCGCCACGCCCACCCTGCCCACCTCGGGTACCGCCAAGGGATGGTCCGAGTCGTAACCGAGCTGAGTGGGGAGGTCGAACGCTACGGAGAGTGCCGTCTGGCCTCGGTCGAGGAGGAAACGGAAGCGCTCGTTCGCATGGGCCGCGGTGCCGAAGCCGGCGTACTGGCGCATCGTCCACAGCTGCCCCCGATACATCGTCTCGTAGGGGCCGCGTGTGAACGGCGGGGTGCCCGGAAGGCCGAGATCACGGGCCGCATCGAGATCAGCGATGTCCTCGGCGGTGTACACGGGCTCGATCGGGATCCCCGAGTCGGTCACGGGCGAGGAGCGTTCGGGACGGGAGACCATCATCCCGCCTCACGCCGGCCTGCGACCGCGAGCACTTTCGCCACGACCTGATCGATCGGGGTTCCGACCGGAAGCACCGCGGCGATTCCCATTTCCTCGAGGGCGGCCGCGTCGTCGATCGGGATCGTGCCACCGACCACGATCGGAATGTCCGCCGCGCCTTTGCGCCGGCACGCGGCGAGAACCTCCCGGGTGAGCGCGAGGTGCGCCCCGGACAGGACCGAGAGGCCGATGGCGTCGGCATCCTCCTGAATCGCGGCGTCGACGATGTGATCGGCCGTTCTCCGCATCCCCAGATAGATGACCTCGACACCGGCGTCCCGGAGCGCCATGGCAACCACCTTCACACCGCGGTCGTGCCCGTCCAGCCCCGGCTTGGCCAGCACGACCCGCGGACTCACACGAGGTTCCCGTTGCTGATGACGACCTCGCCGTCGATCTCCAGGGTTGCCTCCGCCATCACACAGTCGAGGTGTGCCGCGCGCATCAATGGTGCCCCCGTAGGCGATCGAGTTGCCGAGGGCGATGTGGGCGGTACCCAGCGCCGACTCCGTCTCCATCGGCACGGCACAGATGCTCCCCGCCGGATTGAGGCCCATCGACACCTCGGCCAGGTTGCTCATGCGCGGGTCGGCACAGCGGTCGATCATGTCCACCAACCGATCCCGCTCGCCGCCTTCGACCGCCGTGAGTTCTCCATCGCGGAAGTACAGGACGACCGGTTCCGGGAGCGGCCCCGTCCCCATGAACAGCAGGTCGGCGTCGATGACGACCACGCCCGAGGCCGAGCCCTCGACCGGGGCAGTTCCGGCTTCGACGTCCGGAGGGGCCATGTAGCCACCGGCCGCGCGGGCGATTCCGTCGAGGACGCGACCGTTCCTGCCGGTGATCGAACCGGTCAGCTCAGTTCCCGCGACGCTGGTCAGCCGAAACGACGAGCCGCCAGTCCAGGCATCGCCCACCTGCTGCGCCGTGCCACGGAGGCCGTCGAAGTCGATGTCGAGCGGGCCTTCGGGGCGGAACGTGTCGAGCACGACTCCCGGCATCGCCAGATAACGGACGCCTGCACGCGTTGCTTCCTGCCGCGCCTTGCTCGACCCGATGAACAGGCTGGTGAGCTCGATCGCCGCATCGGCCGCCAACAAGTCGGCGGCGGCCCGCAGCGGCGGCTCCTCGCCCGGAAGCGAGGGGGTCGGGATCCTGACCAGCTGCAGCACCGCTCCTCGACGCTCCACGCCCTCCTGCAGCCTGGCGATCACCTCAGCGTCCGTGCCGTCGTCGACGATGAGGACCACCTGCTCGCCGGCTCGCACGCCGAGGCAGCGATCCAGGACGACGGCGAAGCCCGGGTGGCTCATTCCGCCAAGGCGAGGGTTGTGAAGGCCGCGTACGCCAGCGTCGCCTCGTGGATGTCGGCGACCGACAGGTGTTCGTTGGGGCAGTAGACGGGCGGGCCGCCCGGGCCGTAGATCACGGTCGGAACCCGCTGGCCGAAGCTGGCGGTGTCGCCGAGCCATCCCTGCACCGTGAGCGGGGAGGAGTCGCCGTCCCCGTTGGTCGCGGACACGGCCTCGCGCATCAGCTGCACCACCTCCGCTTCGGGGTCGACGAGATACCCGGGCTTCTCGTCGGCGAGCACCACCTCGGCGCGAAAGCGCCCATCCCTCAACCCGGCCGCGGCGAGGCGGCGGTCGATCTCGCTGCGCATCGTGGCCACGTCGACCCCCGGTTGAGGACGGCAATCGACCCTGATCACGCATTCATCAGGGATCATCGAGGGGCCTCCCGGTGGGAGGCCCCCGTAGACCCGGCCCGGTACGACGAACGCTTCCGGTCCGAACAGGTCGGACACCCACTGCTCCAGGGGCGGCAGGAGCCGGGATCCGTCGAGCTCGATGATCGCCAGCGCGGCGAGGTAGTTGGCATTGACGGCGTCGTACTTGTGACAGGTGTGGGCCGATCGGCCGACCACGTGGACGTCGAAGTAGTAGCGCCCACGGTGGCCGATGCAGATCGTGTTGTCGGTCAACTCGCCGAGCACGCAGAGGTCGGCGTCGTGTTCGTCGAAGTACGCGATCGAGCCGAGCTGGTCTCCCATGTGGTCGCTCACCGCGGAGAAGGCGGCGGATCCCTTCAGGGGAACTCCGGAGGCGGCCACACCGGCGAGCGCGACCATCTGACAGACGAGGGCCGCCTTCATGTCCATGATGCCGTGGCCATAGACGCGGCCGTCCACCAGGTCGCCCGAGTACGGCTCCGCGTCGGTCCACCCGTGAGAGACCGGCTTGGTGTCCAGATGTCCTGTCAGGACGACGGTCCGTCCCGGACCGAAGTCGACCTTGCCGGTGGCGTTGGGCCGGTCTGGTAGCACCGGTTGCAGGGCGACGCCTTCGAAGTCCAGCTCCTTCAGCGTGGACGCCAGGAAGTGGGCGAGCTGCCCCTCCTCACCGAGAACGCTCGGGATGCGCACGACCTCTTGACACAACTCGACGGCGCGATCCAAGGCGACGGCGCTCAGTGCCCTCGCAACCAGCTCACCCCTGTCCACGGCACCCACACCCACTTTCTTCCGCTGAACAGCGTAAGGAATATCATATACCGCAGTCGGTGGCGCACGCCTGTCCGCCCTCGCGGTCAGGGCACGCCCGGCTGCTCCACCAGCTCGACGAGCAGGCCTCCGAACACCGACGGATGGACGAACGCGACGCGGGTCCCCATCCCGCCGGGCCGGGGCGTCTCGTCCACCAGGCGCACCCCTCGATCCTGCAGCTCGACGAGGAGGTCGTCGAGACCGGTCACGGCGAAGGCGACGTGGTGGAGGGCCGGCCCCCGCCGCTCGACGAACTTGTCGACCACGCCCGGTCCGCAGGCCTCCAGGAGCTGCACGTGACAGCCATCGCCGGTCGGCAACATGCGCTCGACGAAGCCCGCTCCCGGCTCGACGTGGGCGACGTCGAGCCCGAGCAGCGACCGGAACGCGTCGAGCACGGGAGACGCCGCGTCGTGGGCGAACGCAACATGATGGACGCCCTCGACGCGTCCGGTCGGTCGGCCGTCCGTCATCGGTCGGCTACGGCAGCAGCACCGGCGTTGCCGTCTTCGCTGTCCTTCATGTGGGCGATGATGTCCTGCAGCACACTCTCGATGTGGGCCCGCAGCGCCCGTTCCGCCCCGTCCGCATCTCTGGCGGTCACGGCGGACACGATGGCGGCGTGCTGTGAGATCGAGCTCACCATTCGGCCTGGAATCTCGGTGGTCAACTTGCCGATGCGCCGCATGTGGATCTGGAGGTTGTCGATCAAGCGGTGCACGCGGCGGTTGTCCATCTGCGTGAGGAGAAGTGAGTCGAATTCGTCGAGGAGGGAGATCATCGTCTCGATGCCATCGCGTGTGGCCGCCGACGAGCTGTCGGTGACGTTGGACTCGAGTTTCCGCAGGAGGACCTGATCGCCGTGCTCGGCAGCCCGGCGGACACAGGCGCCTTCGAGGAGGGCGCGCAGCTCGAAGATCTCGCGCACGTCCTGCTGGGTGTACCCGACCACCCTCCCCCCCTTGAAGGGCACCAACTCGACGAGGCCGTCCTGCTCCAGTTGGAGGAGGGCTTCGCGCACCGGGGTCTTGCTCACGCCGAGCTGCTTTCCGATCGCCGACTCGCGAAGGATCGTCCCCGGCGGCAGACGAAGCTCGACGATGGCGGACTTGAGCTCTTCGTAAGCCGAATCGGTGAGCTTCACCCGTTCCGCGTAGTCGAACTGGCGGGTGAACACGGTTTCGTCAGACACGGTGGACCTTTCGAGTCACCACACGACCACACGTGCCGGCGGGGCTGCCGGAACGGATCGTTATGCGGTATAGGAGATTATGCCTCCCCGGCGGGGTCAGCCCAAGGTCTGCGGGCGGACGCCGCTCGGGGCCGATCGCGGCCGCGAGCCGACGAGCGCAACTGCCACCACGACCAGCGCCGCGCCGGCCAACTGAGGACCGGACAGTGACTCGTCGAGAATCCACCATGCCCAGATCATCGAGATGATCGGGTGCAGCAAGATGATCGCCGACAAGTCGAGGGCGGGCAGACGGGGCAGGACGTAGGTGAAGCCGAGCCACGCCCCTACCTGGATTCCCAACGCGAGGATGACCAACCAACCGTGCCCGGCCACACCGACTTCGACGTCGAAGTTCCCCGAGAGGACGCCGAAGGCGAGGCTGGCGACGGCCGCTCCGACGGTCGCATCGAGGAGCGGGCCGACGGGGTCGGCGCCGGGCGGGCTTCCAGCCCGAAGGACCACGAGGAACCCGGCGAACGAGAGCCCCGACAAGAGCCCGAGCAGCACCCCCCGTCCGGGATTATCCCCGAATGCCGCCGCCACGTCCCCGGCGCCGGCGAGCAGAACGATCCCGACTGCGGCGAGCGGGACCGCAACCGCCACTGTGCGCCGAGGTCGCTCGCCGTCGATGAACCACGCCAGGACCCCGACGAACACCACCTGCGTCTGCGCCAGCACTGACGCCGGTCCGGCGCCGATCGCGGTGATGGCGCCATGAAAGGCGGCGAGATCGACACCCAACAACAGCCCCGCCGCGACCGCGAGCAACCGCGTCCTCGTGGATCGCCGGACCGGACCGCGGAAGAAGACGGCCAGCACGAGCAGAGCTGGGATCGCGTAGAAGGACCGGAAGAAGGCGGCCGTGAAGGCGCCTGCCCCGGACAGGTGGACAAGGATTCCGGAGAACGACGCGAGGCACACCGCCGCGATGGCCAGCAGACGCGGGGATGGTTCGGAGCCCCGATGGACGGGCGCTTCGATATCTGATATCTCATATGGAATGAGCCGGACTGTAGTCGGCGCCGCGTCTCAGCGATCGACCTCGGCCTCGGCGAGCGGAGCTCCGGCGGGGCCGAGCAACCTGACGACGACACCGTCGCCCTCCGGGTCGGGCTCGGCCAGCAGGAAACCCCAGTCGCCCCAGCCGAGGACACGCGCGCCCGGGCGGACGTCGGCGACGAGCGTGACCGGGGAGTCGGGCGGAGACAGGACCGACGCCGTCCCGGTGAAGAGCACCCACCTGCCCGCCGACCCGTAACGGTCGATCCACGCCATCTGCAGCGGATCGGAGTCGTGAGGGGTCAGGCCGACGGCCCCCATGAACGGCGTGTACGCCGAGGCCGCCAGGGTTCCGGACGCGGGAAGCGACGCGCCGCGGTTGTCGTCTTTCGAGGATCGGGAGGGCCAGGCGATCGACACGACGGCGACGAGGAGGAAGGCGATCCCGACCCCGATGCCGGCCCGCTTCACCGCATGACGGTCCGTCTCGGGGTGGCGGCGCGGAGCTCGATGTCCTCAAGTCAACTGCAGGACCTGCCTGCCGAGCACGCGGCGCTCCCGCAGTGCTGCCAACGCGTCGTGGATGCCCTCGAGTGGGAAGGTGCCCGCAATGGGAACCGTCAAGCCACCGGTCGCGGCGAGGTGCACCGCGTCCTCGAGATCCTGTACCGACGCGGCCACCGTCGAGACGAACGAGGTCTCGGACAGGATGAACTCGATGGGGTGGATGTCGAGCGAGTCGGTTGTGTACCCGGTGGACACGAACCGGCCCCGCTTGGCGAGGGACCGGACACCCGCCGTCATCGTCCGCGTGGTGCCGACCAGTTCGAAGAACACGTCGGCGCCCCGGCCGCTCGTCTCTGCTCGAACTCGCTCGGGCAGCCCGTCGTAGCCGTCCGCGTCAGGGACGAGTAGCCCGGCGGTTGCGCCGTGCTCTCGCGCGAGCTGCAGCTTCTCCTCGGTGTCGGCGACTGCGATCACGAGCGCACCCGCAGTTCGCGCCGCCTGGACCACCATGATGCCGACGCCGCCGATGCCGTCGACGACCGCCGTGTCGCCCAGCCCGATCCCCGACAGTCGGACGGCATGGACGGCCGTCATCCCGGCACAGGTCAGCACGGCTGCGGTGCTGAAATCGACCTCGTCGGGGAGGGGCACGACGTTGCGCTCCGGCAGCACCGCGTACTCGGCGTCACCCCCGTCGCGGTTGAAGCCGAGCTGGTCCGGCTCCCGGTCGCAGATGTTCTGCCGTCCGTTGCGGCATTGCCGGCAGGAGCCGCAGTGAACCTTGTTGTAGAGCGCGACCCGGGTACCGGGCGCGATCACGGTCCCGGCCCCTGCTTCCTCGACCACGCCGGCCGCCTCGTGGCCGAGGGTCATCGGGTACGTGTCCGGCTTGATCATGCCGTCGAGGATGTGGAGGTCCGTGCCACAGACGCCGGCGGCGTGTACTCGAACCACCACGTCACCAGGACCTGCGGTGGGTTTCTCGGTCTCCACCAGGTGCAAGCTGTGGTCTTCGGAGATCTGCGCCGCTCTCATGCCGCTCCTTCCAGCTCGGATCGAATATGATATCTCATCTGTAGGTGGGCGACGGCCGGTGCCCGACGCCGGCTCGAACGTCAGTAGCCGCGTGCTTCGACGATGAGGCCGTCCTCGAGGCGATAGACGTAGACCTCGGGATTGCGCCAGTCCGGATCTGGTTCCATCCCCCCGAGCTCACGGGTGAGGTTGCCCCGGGCGACCAGCTCGACGACGGCGACGTCGCCGTCGCAGTGCACGGCGAGGACATCGTTGGCGAAGTCGTCGAAGGCGTCGAACACGTCGTCGAGCCATATCCGAACGCCGTCGCGTCCGAGGACCGTGAACCCGGACCGCATGAGGCGGATCTCGACGTTCTCGGCGTAGAACGCCGCGAAGTCGTCCAGGTCGGCGCGGTTCAGGGCGTCGATCATCGCGACGACCCGGTTCCGGTTCTGCGCTTCGACGGGCGAGTCGGTCATCGGTTCGCCTCGACGCCGTGGGCCGGCCGCGGCGACGACACAGGCGCTGCTGCCTGTTGTGGGATCACGGCGTCTCGTCTCCTTGGGATGACTCGGTCCTCGGAGGGACCGAACGGGCGTTGTACACGGAGGCCGCCGTAACGGGTGTCTCCGACCAGCGGCGGTAGAACTCGAGGACGTAGGGCTCGACCTCCGACGCCAGCGACAGCTGCCCGCGTACGTCGTCGGTGAGGACCCAGAGTCGTTCCCGCCCGGCGTCGGCGAAGTCGGCGAGAACTCTGCGCTCATCGATGGTGAGGATCTCGCCGCCGTCGAGCACGATCCTCCCGGCGATCATCACGGTCTCGAGATCCGATGCGTTCGCCCGATCCAGCAGAGCGTCGAGTACGGAGACCCATGCGTACTTCTGCGGCGGCCAAAGGAGCCGCCGCTTGGAGAGCACGAGGAGGTCGGCCTCCTTCCCGACCGCCAGTGACCCGAGGCGGTCCTCCTGGCGAAGCGCCCTGGCCCCGTTCTGCGCCGCGCCCCTCAGCACGTCGGCCGAGTCGAGGCGGCCCACTTCCAGGTCACCGGGCACCCGCTGCAGGTAGGCCGCCAGCCGCAGCTCCTGGAAGAAGTCTTCCTCGTCGGAGAACGAGATCGCGTCCGTGCCGAAGGCGACCCGTCCTCCCGCGTTCATGATGTCGCGCGTCCGCGCGATCCCGGTGCTCAGACGAAGGTTGGAGCCGGCGTTGTTGACCGCCACCGCACCGGTGTCGGCGACGATCTGGATGTCCTCGTCCGTCGCCCACACGAAGTGGGCGAGGGACACGTCGGGTCCGAGCACACCGAGGTCGGCCAAGCGGCGCATCGCCGTCTTGCCGTACGCCTCCAGGTTGAACAACATCTCCGACTTCGTCTCGAGAGCATGGGTGGTGATCCCGGTTCCGTACTCGTCGGCCAGGCGCCGGTTGAGCACGTACAGCTCGTCAGAGCAGGCCGGCGTCCAGTCCGGTGCCAAGATCAGCCGGATCCGACCATCGCGCTCGTCCCACTCGGCGTGGAGCTTGCGGTACGCCGCGACGACGTCCTCCGTCGGCCAGGCATAACCCATCGAGGACTCCCGCACCTGGGCGGCGAGCCCGTCAGGCAACCGGGCGAGGAACTGCTGATCGGCCTCGTGGACGTAGATGTTCTGGTCGCGAGTGACCATCCCCAGCGCCACCCGCATGCCGATCGTCTCGTAGGCGTCGAGGATGGGCGGGTTGCCCATGTCGGCCATGAGGGGGTTGCCGTACGAGAAGTCGACCGCGCCGGTCTGGCCACCGCGGATCGCACGGATGAGACCGACGAGGGTGATCGTCCTCAGATCGTCGTCGGACAAGGCCCGCCGAAAGATCCGCACGTTCATCCGCTCGAAGATGAACTCGAACAACCCGGGCGATCCGGGGCCCTGGGCATGGAAGTGACCATTGATGAACCCGGGCATCACCAGGTGGTCGGGCGACCCGATGACGCGATCGAACGGACCACGCGCCTCGAGGTCTTCACGCCGGCCGGCCGCGACGACCGTCCGGTCCTCGACGATCAGGGCACCATCATCGACGTAGTCGGTCTCGTCGGTCAGGGTCACGACCGGGTCCCCCACGACCAGTACTCGGGCCATCGATCTACTTCCCCGGGACCGTCGGAGACGCCGCTTCGGCCGTCACCGTCACGTCGAGAGCGGCCACTGCTCGAAGTTGTAGGCCATGTCCCAGAAGCCGTACTCGTAGTTGATGCTGCGGGTGAAGTTCTCGAGCATCTCCTGCCGCTGCCCGTCGGTCAGGCTCTCGGAGTACTTGTCCACGTACGCGCGGTAGTTGGCGCACAACTCGTTGTGGGTCTCACTCATGTAGAACGTCCACCAGTCCTGCGTCTCCTCCTGCAGCGCCGCGCCACGGAGTTGCTTACCGATCTCGTCGTACGACCATGGGCACGGCATGAACGCGCCGAGGTACTCGACCGGTTGCTTGCTCCACGCCAAGGTGAGGATGTGCCTCGTATAGGCGTGACAGGTCGGAGCGATCGGCGCGTTCGGATTACCACCGATGGCAGCCAGCATCTCCTTCTGGTGCTGTAGCTCATCGACGATCATCGACGTCCGACCAAGAAAGAAGGCCCGTTCGGACTCATCTTGCGCCTTGGCGATGGCCAGTGACCGACAGGACAACACATTGTCGATGTAGTGCGTATTCTGTTCGAAATAGAACGTGAGTCGTTCCATCGAGAGCTTGCCCGCGGCGATATCCTGAAGGAACGGATGGCTATAGATCCGCTCCCAGAGATCGCTCGTCTCGTCATACATGTGTTGAGTCCAGCTCATTCGCTGCTCCCTTCTTGCTGATCGCTGACATTCGCACTCCCCGGCACCGGCAGCCGGTACACGCGACTGGCGTTCCCGCCGAGCACCATGGCGATCTCCTCCTCGGTGAGCCGGTAGCCGAGCTGCTTGGCCCACTCGGGAAGCATCGCGATCGTGTCGACCCACTGCTTCAGCGTCATCGACACCTCGACGTTCGTCATGTCGCTGCCGAACAGGAGCCGGTCGATCCCGATGCGGTCGCGGATGAAGACGAAGGTCTTCACGAGGTCGTCGACGCTGGCCCAGTGCTGCCAGAGGCTGATCTCGATGTGGACGTTCGCCTTGTAGATGGCAATGTTCATGGCTTCCTTCGCCCAGGTCTCGAACCTGGCGCCATGGCCGAGGATGAGGCGCAGGTCGGGGAAGTCGGCGGCCACGGTGTCGACATAGATCGGATGGCCGTACTTGCTCTTCAACCTGCCTCCGGAGTGCCCCTGGTGCAGGAGGACCGGGACGTCGTGCTCCAGGCAGATCTCGTACAGCGGATAGACGATCGGATCGTCCGGGTAGAAGCCGGTCGTCGGGTAGAGCTTGAGCCCCTTCATCCCCCACTCGGTCAGACCCCGCTGGAGCAGCTTCGTGGCCGTCGGCCGGCGAGGGTCCACGCCGCAGAACGAGAAGAGCCGGCCCGGCCAGAGCTGGGTCAGCTCGTAGCAGCCCTGGTTCTTCTCCTCGATCGGCACGACACCCTCGTCGCCGTGGACGAGCCCCCGGTCCATCGGCATCATCACCGAGGCGGCGACACCGGCCTCGTCCATGCGCGCGATCGTCTTGCTGCCGTCCGGGTCCCAGCATCGTTCGACGGAGTCGCGGTAGCGCTGCTGGGCGGCCGCCGGATCCATGTCGTACCAACGCACCTGACGCGCCCAGCTCGACGGGACAGCGGTTTGCGCCCCGGGATTCCACGTTGGCTCCCGAAAGATGTGCATATGAGAGTCGATGATGTAACTCAACTGAGCGCTCCTGTCTGTCGACGCCGATAGCCGTCCATCGATGGAATAGCGGCGAGCAGCCGTTTGGTGTATTCATCTTCTGGTGCTTCGAAGATCTGCTGAGTCGCGCCGTGCTCGACGACGCTGCCGTTGTACATGACGAGCACCCGATCGCAAAGTTGCCGGACCACCCCGAGGTCGTGGCTGATCAGTACGTAGGCCATCCCCATCTCGCGCTGCAGGTCGCGTAGGAGTTGCATGACCTGGCCGCGCACGGACACGTCGAGCGACGAAGTTGGTTCGTCGAGAAAGACGAGCATCGGATGGGTGGCGATCGCCCGACCGATACCCACCCGTTGCCGCTGCCCGCCGCTGAGCTGGTTCGGGTACCGGTCGAGGTGGATGCGGGAGAGGCCGACCATCTCCATCAGCTCGAGCGCCCGCTTCTCTCGCTCCTCGCGAGTCATCGACAGGTGGAGCCGCAGCGGCTCGCACACGATCTCACGCACCCGCATCCTCGGGTTGAGTGATGAGTTGGGGTCTTGAAAGACCATCTGCATGTGGCGGTACAGGTGCCGCACCCGACGGCGGGGAAGACCGGCAACGTCCGTGCCGTCGAAGACGATCTCGCCCTCGCTCGGGTTGGTCAGCCGGAGGATGCATCGGGCGGTCGTCGTCTTGCCCGACCCGCTCTCCCCGACGAGGCCGACGCTCTCGTTGCGGCCGACCGCGAGGTCGACGCCCTTCACGGCCTCCAGGCGGGAACTCCGGAACAGGCTCTTGCGCTCGAAGACCTTCCGGAGGTGCCGTACCGTGAGCAGCGGGCCGGGTTCGGGGACGTTCGACAACTCGACCTCGTTACCCGCGAATCCCGTGGAGCCGCACTGGCGTCTCCCGTCGCTGGAAACCGGCGGCGAAGTGGCAGGTTGACCAGTGGCCCGCGCTCACCTCGATCGAGGCCGGCATCTCGAAGCACTCCTGCGCCGCGGATGGGCAGCGGGCGCGGAACAGACAACCGGGCGGAACATGACGGAGATCGGGGACCGATCCGGGGATCGAGTACAGGTCGCCCACTCCGCCCTCGACGCTCTCGGTCGCGCGAAGCAGCTCGCGCGTGTACGGGTTGGACGGCCGCTCGAACACGTCGGCGATGTCGCCGTACTCCATGACGTGGCCGGCGTACATGACCGCCACCTTGTCGCACAGCTCACCGACCACGCCGAGGTCATGCGTGATCAGCAACACCGTCATCCCGCTCCCCTCGACGAGGTCCCGCAGCATCGCGATCACCTCGGCTTGCACCGTCACATCGAGACCGGTCGTCGGTTCGTCCAGGATCACCAACTGGGGGTGGTAGATCACAGACATCGCGATCATCACCCGCTGGGCCATGCCTCCGCTGAGCTCGTGGGCATAGAGCTGAGCCGTGCCCGCCGGGTCGGCGATCTGCACCCGCTCGAGCACGTCCACCACGGCGGCGGCCGCCTCCTCCTTGCTCACAGGCGCGTGCTGCCGCAGTACACGGCCGAGTTGCTCGCCGACGGTGAACAAGGGGTTGAGGGAGGCCTTCGGATCCTGGAACGCGATGCTCACCTTGTGGCCGCGGTACCGTCTCAGCTGCTCGTCCCTGAGGGCGAGAACGTCCACATCGCGGAAGCTGACCGAGCCGGAGACGTAACGGAAGTTGTTCGGCCACAAGCGCAACAGCGACAGCGCTGCGATCGTCTTCCCCGAGCCGGTCTCCCCGACGAGGCCGGTCACCTTGCCCTCCTCGATGGGGATGGTGACACCGTTGAGCGCGTGGAGATTGCCCCCGACCGTTTCGAAGTAGCCGACGAGCTCGTCGATCCGAGCGAGACAGGTGGGCGCTGTACCGATCATCGCTTCGAGTGAGGATCGAGGACGTCGCGCAGCCCGTCGCCCAGCAGGTAGAAGCCGGTGGTGAGCAACAGGACCGCGACCCCGGGAAAGACCGACATCCACCACTGCCGCGTCACGATGTAGGACTGGCCACGGGCGATCATGGAGCCCCACTCGGCCGTTCCAGGCTCGATCCCGATGCCGAGGAACCCGAGCGAGGCAGTGACCAGGACGACCCATGCCGCGTTGACCGACGCGTAAGCGAGGGCCGGTGAGAGGCTGTTCGGTAGCAGGTGCCGAAACGCGACCCGGAACGAAGAGCCACCGACCATTCGCCCCGCCTCGGCGAACTCCCAGTTGCGTTTGCTCAACACCTCTGCGCGCACCAGCCGCGCGTAGTAGGGCATCCCGAGGAAGGCGAGCACGATGACGACGTTCAGTTCGCCAGGGCCGATGGCGACGACCACGATCATCGCCAGCAGGAGCGTGGGGATGGACTGGATGATCTCCAGTACGCGCTGGGACACGATGTCGATCGTGCCGGCCCAATAGCCGCTCATCGTGCCGACCGCAACACCGACGACGAAGGCGATGAGCACCGCCATAATGGTGATTCGCAGATCCAGGAGAGTCGCTGACATCGTCCTGGAGAACACATCTCCACCGATCTCATTGGTCCCGAACCAGTGATCGGCGCTCGGCCCCTGCAGTGTCGGACCGATCAACACCGCCTTGGGGTCATACGGTACCCAGAGCGGTGCCGTAGCCGCGATTATGACGAAGAAGAGGACGATCGCCAGTCCGATGACGAACGACTTGCTGCGGCGCATCGTGTAGCGCAGCCGGGACCACCGCGACCGCCCGACGACGGCTTCCGGGGCGCCGTCGAGCGCGCTCGACGCTGGTTGAACGGTGGTGATGGTCTCGACTTCGATCGGTTGCATCATCTGTCACCGCGTCCGTGGATCGATAACGATGTACACGATGTCGACGATCAGGAAGGACAGGATGTAGGCGAGCGACGCCCAGATCACGAACCCCTGCAGCGCAGTGAAATCGGACGTGAGGATGGCGTCGAGGCCGTATTGGCCCATCCCGGGCCAGTTGAAGACAACCTCGATGAGGACCGCGCCCGTGAAGACGAACCCAACGATCGTGCCGATCATCGTCACGATGGGAAGGAGTGCGTTCTTCAGCGCGTAGCGGAAATAGATCGTTCGCTTGCGGATGCCGGCCGCCCACGCTGTTCTGATGTATTCCGACTGCATGACCTCGACGGTGGACGCGCGGGTGACGCGGGTGATCGGCGCCATGATCACGATCCCGAGCGTCACCGCGGGAAGAATCAAGTGCCGCATGGCTTCCCACGTGGTGGCGAAGTCCCCCCGCAGCGCAGAGTCGACGGTGTACAGCCCCGTGATGCGACCGGGGGCTTCGGCTCCGACCGGCAGCCGCCCGACCGGCCCAGGTAACCAGTCGAGGGTGACGAAGAAGACGAAGATCAGCAGGAGTCCCAGCCAGAACGCCGGGATGGCGAGTCCGATCAGGGTGGCTCCGCGCACGCTGAAGTCGAGGGGGCCGTCTCGCTTGACCCCGGCGACGACGCCCAACGGGACTCCGACGAAGATGGCCAAGGCAGTCGCGAAGAGACCGAGCTCAGCGGTGGCCGGTAGCCGGTCCCACAGGTCCGAGACCACCGGTCGACCGGTGTTCGTCGACTCGCCGAGGTCCCCTTGGAACAGGTTGCCCATGTACTCGACGTACTGGGTGACGACCGGCTCGTCGAGGCCGAGCCGCTCCCTGATCTGGGCGCGGACCTGTTCGTCGGCCTGCGGCGGGACGTAGAGCTCGACCGGGTCCGGCGCGAGCACCCGGGCGACGAGGAAGGTCAGCGTCACCACCCCGATGGCGACGGGGATCACCAGGAGGATCCTGACGAGCAGCTGGCGGCTCAGCCCTGACCGCATCGAGTTTCACAGTAGGAGTTCGGACCGGCGCGCCGGGGGGGAGTGGTGAGGTGACGACGCGCCGGCCCGCCGGCGTGCCGGACTGCCGGCACGCCGCGCTCGGTCCCACCGAGAATCCGCCCGCGCGTCATTCGGCGGGATGCAGCAGATACGTACGGAGGTGGGGATCGGCGGTGAATGCGACTCCGGAGACGGCCGGGTGCACCGCACCGGGTCGGCCCTTTACTGCGACGGGAATGAAGGGGGCGTCCTGGGCCACCTCTTCCTGGATCGTGACGTAGGCCGCAGTCCTCTCGTCCAGATTCGGGTTGAAGCGGTTCTCGAGGTGCATGGCATCGAGGTCCTCGCGTCCGTAGTGGGTGGCGTTGGAGAAGCCGTCGGTGAGCACCCAGAGACCGGTGTTGGGGTCGGCGTCGTCCAGCCAGATCACGCCGTTGCGAATCGTCAGACCCTCCATCACGTTCTCACCGTCGACCTGCGCCGTCGTCTGCTCGGCGAACTGCGTGGTCGGCAGCGGCTGCAGGGTGACGTCGATGCCGATCTCGGCGAGGCTGGCCTGGATGAGCAGCGCCATGTTCTCGCTCTCGGCGAGGCCGCTGTTGTAGTAGAGGTCGGTGCTGAACCCGTCGCCGAGGCCGGCCTCCTCGAGCAGGGCTCGAGCCTGGTCGAGGTCCGTTTGGTACATCTCCCAGGTTGGAGCGAACTCGGGTGCAGCCGGGTTCACATAGGAGTAGGCCCGTTCGGCTTCGGCGAAGACGTTCTCGATGATGGCGTCGTACGGGATCGCGTAAGCGATCGCTTGACGCACGTTGGCGTCGTCCAGGGGTGGCGTGTCAACCGTGATGTCAACCCTCCAGATGTCGGGGATGGCGGCGTTCACGATGTTGAAACCCGCTTCCTGGAGCGCGTCGAGCTGTTGCGCGGGCAGAGCGAACGTCAGGTCAACTTCACCGCCGAGCATCAAGCTGGTGATGTCCGCGGGACTGGCCAGGATCCGGAAGATGGCCCGGTCGTAGTTCGGCGTGCCCGACCAGTGATCATCTCGAGCCTGCAGTACCAGCTCGGTACCGGGCGAGTGGGACTCGATGTAGTAGGGGCCCGACCCCGCCGTGTTCTCCTTCAGCCACTCGTGCCCCCAGGGATCGTCCTCGGTGGCATGGGACTTCACCACCTCCGAGTCGACGATTCCGAATTGCGGGAACCTCAGGCTCGGCAGCGAGGCCGTCAGCAGGAAAGGAGTCCCGTCGCTCAACTCGAAGTCGAACCGGACGGTCTGGTCGTCGATGACGGTGATCTGTCGAGTCGGCTCGAAGATTCCCGCCAGGTTGGCGTTGAAGGCGCCGAAACCGGGCACCTCGATCGCCCGCTCGAAGGTGTACTTGACGTCGTCCGCCGTGACGGGATTGCCGGATGGGTAGAAGGTGGCGTCGTCACGAAGATGGAACGTCACGCTGTTGTCTTCGATGTCCCAGGTCTCGGCCAGCGCGGGCGCGACTTCGAGCCCGTTCCAGACGAGCGTGCCATCGGGCTGCTCCGTCAGGTCGTAGTAGAGCAATTGGTCGTACAGCGCGATGGTCGCCTCGCGGTTCCACTCGACGAGGCTGTCGGGGGGGTCGAGGCTGTTGTAATCGCCGGTCCAGCCGATGACGACGGTGTCCGCATCAGCGGCGCGCCCGGGAGCCTCAGCACCCGACGGGGCCTCACTCGACGGGGCCTCGCTCGAGGGCGCCTCGCTCGACGGCGCCTCGCTCGAGGGCGCCTCGCTCGAGGGCGCCTCACCCGACCCGCTCGATGCCGTCGTGGACTCGCTACCGACGTCGTCGGTCGAAGCCGAGTCGTCGTCGTCGTCGCCGCAGGCGGTCGCCACGAGGGCGAGCACCGCCAGTGCCGACAGGATTCGGATCCGTCCCCCAGTCATCTGTCCTCCTCGTACCGACCCGCAGGTGCGGCCGGCAGGTCATGTATCCCCACGTCGGGCCTGACGGCCGATCGATGCAGACCCAAGCAGTGTTGAGTATACGATATTCGATCGACCGCAGGCCAGTGCTCCCTCCCGCAATTCGCCATCGTGGTCCGACGCCACGCTCACACCGGCCACGAGCGCAGGTGATAGGCGTCGTCCCAGAACATCCACTCGTAGCGCATGCCGAGCCGCCACGGTCCGAGCAGGCCGGCGCGCTCGCCATCGCTCAGGCCGGCTGAGAGTCGGTCGACCGCATCCAGGAGATCAGCCAGCAAATCGTGGTGCTCCTGGCTGCCGTACCAGGCCATCCACCCTTCACGACGCTCCTCCCCGAGGCGCCCGGCGACGTGAGTCCCGATCCGATCGTACGTCCACGGGCAGGCCACGAAGCTTGCCAACCAGTCCAGCGTGCGGCCTTCGGCTGCCTGGTGGAACATGTGGTACGTGTAGCCCCGGCAGGCCGGTGCCATCTCGGGCACGTTGTCGGGGTCGCCACCGAAGGCGCGCAACAGGTCCTCTTGGCGATCCTGGCTCGGTTCGAGGGACCAGTTCCGGGTGAGGAGCTCGAAGGTCGTGCGGTCGGGCGCCTTGGCGGCGGCGATCAGCCGGGTCCGATACACGCTGTCGACGTACTGGATGTTCTGCTCGAAGTAGAAGCGCAGCTTCTCGTCGGGGAGCGTGCCGGCCTCGAGCTCGACCAGGAACGGGTGGGTGTGGATCTGCTCCCACAGATCGCTCGTCTGGTCCCACAGCCAGGCGGAACACGTCGTCATCGACGGCTCCCGAGCATGTCCGACGGGATCATATCTGAGATATGATGTCCTATTCGAGGTCGGGTGTCCAGAGGCGGCCCTCGGTCGGCTCCTCCGATCGGTAGGCGCGGCTCAGCCGTCGTCGAGTGTCAGCGGCAGCGCCGGATCGCTCCCCCACTCACTCATCGACGCGTCGTAGATCGCCACGTCGTCTCGCCCGAGCAGGCTCAGGATCAGGGCATCGCTCGATGCGGCAATACCTCCGCCGCAGTACGTGATGACGCGCCGGGTGCCTGGGCCCAGTGCGGGCGCAAACGTCGTCCGCAAGGACTCGACGTCGATGTACCTGTGGGTGTCAGGATCGACGAGGGACGCCGCCGGCACGTTGACCGCGCCGGGGATGTGGCCTCGGCGGCCGTAGTGGGCGGTGTCACCGCAGTGCTCGCTCGCCCCGAGCGCATTGACGAGTCGGACACTGTCGTCGTCGATGGCTGCCAGGACATCGTCCTTGCCGACGAACAACTCGGACTGAGGCGCGATCTCGAATTCGCCGCTCGGGTGCTCCGGCGCCGGTGCCGTCGTGATCGACAAGCCGGCTCGGGTCCATGACCTCCAACCTCCATCGAGCACCGACGCGGCGTGAAAGCCGACGGCGCGAAGGATCCACCAGACGCGCGCGGCCCACATGTTCACGTCGCGGTCGTAGAGCACGACACGTGTACCGCGGCCGACGCCGAGGTCGGACATCACGGTGGCGACCTGCGACGGAGGAGGCATCATGAAGCGGTACTCGGACGAGCGATCCGACAGCGCCTCGAGCAGGTCGACGTGGGCGCTTCGCGGGATGTGGCCCTCGGCCCATCGCGACTGTCCGCTCTCGACGACGAGCTCACCTCCAACCCGCTCGAAGACGACATGACAGTCGAGGATCCTCAGGTCGCGGTCGTCGAGGTGATCGGCGAGCCAGGCGCACTCAACCAACGGCGTCAAACGATCGGCTCCATGTCGAAGGCCGCCAAGTGGTGGACCGGAAGGAGCCGAGGACCGGCCAAGTCTCGGATCCTAAGAACGCTGTTGTACGCTTCGAACAGGTCAGTATGACCGCCGGGGGGGATCACCTCATACTTCGCGTCCTTCAGCACCTCTTTGTCGGGGTAGTAATTCTCCCAGATCGTGCAGAGTCCGGCAATGACATATTTCCCTTTTGATGTCTCAATCTCTACCGACTGACCGCCGTCGGTATGTCCCGGCGTTAAGAGAACATCGAGACCCGGAACGATCTGCTTGTCGCCGTCGATGAACTCAATGCCGCGCTTCTGCATCTCGCGGTATCGATACTCTGGCGCGAAGCCGGAGGCAATGAATGGATGAGGGGGAAGTGCCGCCCACTCACGTTCTTGCACGAGGACGCGAGTCGTAGGGAACAGCGGCAGGTTCATGCAGTGATCCCAGTCGAGGTGGGTGAGGATCACGAAGTCGATGTCGTCCGTTCCGAGCCCACGCTGAGCCAGAAGCTCATCGAGAGGGGTGACGTCGACCACGTCGTCGAACTCCTCCCCCGCGTGGCGAAACTTTCCTTTCTCGGAGGTCCTGATGTGCTGTCGATACTCGGTAGCCGAGCACCCAACGTCGACGAGGACATTCAGGCCGTGCTCAGTCGACTGAACCAACCAAGATACATACGGCAGGTCGATCTTCTCACCGAAGTTGTGCAGGAACGTGAACCGACTTTTCTCCCGCCTCGGACCGTACGAAGCGACCAGCGGCGTGATTGAGAACGTCATCCTCCTACCCCCTCGTTCGATTACATCGGCTTCGAAGCGGAAGAGTACACGTATTCGCGACTCAGCACGAGCGCCGGCTGCCCCGAAAGATGCCTGCGTGCTCGTGGGCACTCGCCTCGGTCACGAGATTGGTTGACCGTGCGGCCACTTTCGTGACCAAAGCGGAGCGCCCGCGACACCGAAGCCTTCGCCGAGGATTCACCGCCCTGCAAGTCGGTGCACACCCGGGTGTCATCGAGCGTGGAATGCCATGGCGTGTATGCCCGTACTACTTGACCGCCGCCGATTCCTGGGCTTCGGCGCCGCTGGCGCCGCGGCTGTCTTCGCCTCGAGCTCGGGACTGCTCAGCGCGTCCGGCGCCAGCGCAGCCCCCCGCCCGCCGATTGCAGATCCGTTCAGACTGGGCGTCGCCTCCGGCGATCCGACGCCGCGCGGGATCGTGCTGTGGACCCGCCTGGCGCCTGATCCTTTGAACGGCGGAGGGATGCCCAACCGCAAGTTCCCGGTCCAGTGGCAAGTCGCCACCGACGAGCGCTTCCGACACCTTGTCGCCAAGGGCACGGAGCACGCCGTGCCCGGACTTGGACACAGCGTGCACGCCGAAGTCCGCGGCCTTCGCCCGGCGTCGTGGTACTTCTACCGCTTCCGGTCCGGCCGTGAGATCTCACCGGTGGGGCGCACGAAGACCGCGCCGGCGCTCGGTGCCCGGACGAGGCGCACCGCGTTCGCGCTCACGTCCTGCCAGCAATTCACCGACGGCTTCTACACCGCCCACCGGCACATGTCCGAGGAGGATCTCGATCTCGTGGTGCAAGTCGGCGACTACATCTACGAGGGCGTGCGCAATCCCAACCACCTGCGCCCGCACGAAGGCACGACCGAACCGATCACGCTCGAGAACTACCGCAACCGCCATGCCCAGTACAAGAGCGACGTCGATCTCCAGGCCAGCCACGCGGCGTTCCCGTGGCTCGTGACGCTCGACGACCACGAGATCGACAACAACTGGGCCGACGAGATCCCCCAAGACCCGGCCGTGCAGCCGCACGATGCGTTCCTCGCCCGCCGTGCCGCGGCGTTCCAGGCGTACTACGAGCACATGCCACTGCGGCGCTCGTCGATACCGCACGGCATCGACATCCAGCTCTACCGCCGGTCGAGGTTCGGCGACCTGCTCGACGTCCACGTGCTGGACACCCGCCAGTACCGCAGCGACCAGAACCAAGCGGCGCGACTCGACCCCACGCGCACGATCCTGGGTGGCGAACAGGAGCAGTGGCTGCTCGCCAGCCTCGCCGGACGGACCGCCCGCTGGAACACGCTCGCCCAGCAGGTGTTCTTCTCCGAGCGCGACTTCACGGCCGGCGACGCGGACAGCTTCAGCGACGACGCCTGGGACAACTACGTCGCTGACCGCGACGGACTGCGCGACCACATCGCTGCCGTCGGCACCTCCAACCCGGTGATCCTCACTGGCGACGTTCACGCCAACTACCTGTGCGACGTGAAGGCCAACTTCGAGGACCCGGCGTCGGCAACGGTCGCCACGGAGGTCGTCGGCACGTCGATCACCACGGGGGGCGACGGCGTCGAGAACAACGCCGGCGATGCCATCCAGCTGGCCGAGAACCCGCACATCAAGTTCATCAACCGCAAGCGCGGGTACGTGCGCAACATCGTCACCCCAGACATTTGGACCGTGGACTTCCGCATCGTCGACTTCGTCCACGCGCAGGGCGCGCCAGTGACCACCCGAGCCAGCTACGTCATCGAGAACGGCCGCCCGGGCGGAGTCCCCGCCTGACAGCTCTGCTCGGCCGGCAACGTCACATTCTGCGCCGAGGGGCGGCCGCGATCGCCGAATACGCGACGTTGCGAGTGTGTAGTCCGCGATTTGGTCATCGCGGACGTCGGCGCAGGGAGCTGTGACATCTGTCGGGGTCACGGGCCGGCGGACGGACCGTGGCCACGGTTACGGCCGTGGGTCACCTCGGTTGTGCGGTACGTGCCTGATCCAGCGCAATGATCGCCCCGCGGGTGCAGTGCGATCCGCTGCTCGGCGTCAGGTTGTTCTGTCGCGCGCCGCTAACGGTTCGCTAGCAGCACCGTCCTTACGGTGGCCCGACCTCACAACACAGGCGGTGACCTGGTCTGACCCGAACACACGAACGCGCGACAGGAGCAATCGATGAGTGGAACCTTCAACGCGTCAGGTCGCGCCATGAGCAGCGGCAGCGAGGCGCTGGAGTCCGCGGCCAAGGAGGCCGAATCGGCCCGCAGCGACCTGCAGTCGTCATCCGGCCGGTTCCAGAAGCAGTGGCAGTTGGGCTGATGTTCACCGATGACGCGTTCGCTGTCCCGTTCGGACTCGGCTTCCCCTCCGACGCGCTCAAGGCGAGAACGGCGGCGCGGCTCCGCAGCGCGGAACGAGACCTGCTTCGACATGACCCGGACTCGCCCGCAATGCGACGGGCCTTCGATCGCTGGAACGCTGACCGCAAGCTCGCCCACCCGGAAGGGCGCCTGAGCAGCCCAGGCGTGAAGTCCCTGCAGCCGCTGGACAAGTACATCGACGAGGAGATCGACGCGGCCATGAAGGCCTTCGACCGCAAGATCAATCCGATGCTCGAGTTCACCTTCGGTGTCGCGACGCAGGCGGCGGAGAAGGCGCAGGAGACGACAACCCGACCGCCGCCGCGACTCGATGTACCCGGCACGCCAAGCGGCACCGTCCCCCAACCCGTCGGCGCGGGGCTACGGCAGGCGGTGCTTCCCGCTGCCGATCGAGGCGAGAAGTGAACAGCCTTCCACCCCCGACCGGTTCGACACCGCCTCCCCCTCCCGGCTCACCGTCGACACCCGAGCCGGCCAACGCCGGCGGGAAGCGGCGAACACCACTGCTGATCGGCGTTGCGATCGTCGCCATCGTGGCCTTAGTGGCGGGAGGGATCATCATCCTCTCCGGCGGCGATGACGACACAGCCGACCCACCACCGAGCGGCTCGACCGACCCCTCCTCCGACACCGATCCGCCCGACACGGGCGCACCGACGTCAACGAGCACCGGCGAACCCGCTGGTCTCGATCGGGTCGTCGCCAACCTGCAAACGATGGCGGCAGCCCAGATCAACGATTGCCCGATTGGCGACGACGTGTTCGACACGATCAGTGCCGACGCGGAGGGCCCACTCATCACGCAGGCAATCGAGGGCGGGATCGTCGATGTCGGCGTCGCGCAGCCGGACCCGTCGGGCGCTTCGATGGTGCAGTGCTCGGCCGGTTCGACCGACGGGGGCGTCGGTTTGTTCGTCGGCACGCTTGGCGATCTGGACGTCGGGGCCTGGATCGCCGAACACGTCGGTGCCGAGGTCGAGCTCGCCGAGGCCGAGGCTCATGACGGCGAGCCGGCCTTTACGTTCGACGAGAAGAACGAGCTGGGTCGGGTCGTCGGGGCCTCGTGGTCGAAGGATGGATTCGTCGCCACCTTGGCGGCGTTCTCCACCGATCCGAACGCCGATCTGCGTCCCGCCGGGATGCGCAACGCGCTGGCGGGTTCACTCGACACGATGGTCGCCGAGCTCGCCGAAGCACAACCACCGGATCCCGCCGAGACCACGGTGCCGGACGCCACAGACACCACACTCCCGTCGGAGACGCCGCTCGACACGTCGGCAGCCCTCGAGGGTGTTGAGCGGGCCACGCGGGCGGGCCAGGACGAAACCATCTCGTGCCCGATCGATCCAGACACGATGAAGTCGTTCGGCGACCAGATCGACGGCGCGTTCTTCAAGAACGCCTTCCGCGACGAGTCGATCTTCGGGGCGAGCGTATGGCTCCGCGACAACAGCAGCGGCGGGGCGTCAGCATTCCGATGCACGACGTCAGGCGCCAACGGGTTGGTCGGCATGTACGCCGGCGACCTTGGCGGATTGGACCTCGAAGGCTGGCTTCAGCTGATGGGCGGTCCGTACACGCTCGACGAGCTGGGCACGAATCGCGGTGGGACCGTCTATGCAGTGAACGGCCCAACCCCCAGGTCGGGGATCGTCGGATCATTGTGGACCGACGACAGGTTGGTGGTGATGGTCCTCGGTATCGACGACCCGGCAATCATCGACCTCACGGCCGTCGACACCGCCCCCGGACTGCTGACAGTCCTGCAGGACGTCGTCGAGGATGTTGCTCAGGCGTAGCCGCACACGGTCGGTGGAGAGCACGGATGCAAACACGGCGAGTCCGCACCGCCTCTATCGTCGGAACGGCATGCCTCACGAGGAGATCGACGGCGTCCCCATCTGGTACGAGGAGCACGGCGACCCCACAGGACCGTCGCTCGTCGCCCTGCACGGCGGCATCGTCACCTTCCGCGGCAGCTTCGGCGACGTCCTGCCCTGGCTCACCGAGGGCCGCAGGGTGATCGGCGTCGAGCTCCAGGGCCACGGCCACACACCCGACACCGGCCGCGCCATGTCGATCGAGCGCTTCGCCGACGACGTCGCCGAGCTGATCGACCGGGTCGCGGGCGGCGGGCCCGTCGACGTCTGGGGCTTCAGTCTCGGCGCCCTCACCGCCACGAGCCTCGCTCTCCGCCACCCGGCCAAGGTCCGCCGCCTCGTGCTCGCTGCCTCGAACATCCGCCCCGACGGCTACCACCCCGAGATCACGGCGCCTGAGCAAGATGACCCGCGCCTGCCGACCGAGGAGGAGTTCGCCACCTGGCAGGCCGACTACGAGGCGGTGGCGCCGAACCCGGCGGACTTCTTCCCATTCCTCGAGCGCATGCAACCGGTCGTTCACGACTTCGCCGGCTGGACCGCTGACGAGATCCGGTCGATCACCGCCCCCACGTTTCTCGTGATCGGCGACCGCGACTTCGTCCGCCTCGACCATGCCGCCGAGATGCTCGACCTGTTCCCGGACTGCCGGCTCGCCGTCCTGCCCGCCACCCGCCACACCGAGGTCATGCAGCGCACCGACGAGCTGCGGGCGCTCGTCAGCCCCTTCCTCTCCTAGCGACCAGTCGGCGTCAGCCTGCCCTGCGCGGGCGCCACACCTGCCGATCGGAGTGGTCGTGGTCACCCTCAGCGGGTACCGAACCGCATCGGCCGACGGCGTGTCGGACTGCCGGCGTGGAGGCGAGGCGCAGCTGAGCTCTCCGGGCTGTTACACCAGCGCCGTGACCGATTCGTACTTCCAGTCCGCCGGCTCTGGCGTGTTGCCGTTCTCCCATGCGCACGCGCCTTGGGGCGACGACATGCTGCACGGCCGGTTGCTCGGCGGGCTGGCGGCACGGGCGCTCGAGGCCGAGCACGGCGCCCCGGGTTGGCGAGCGGCGAGGCTCACCGTCGACTTGTTCCGCCCGGCTGCGATGGCGCTCGTTGAGATCGACCTGCGACCGATTCGAGCCGGCCGACGGATCAAGGTCACCGACGCGTGGATGCGTTGCGACGGTCACGATGTCGGGCGAGCGACGGCCGTGTTCCTGGCCGAGAGCGAAGAACCGCCGGGACGGATCTGGCGGCCTCGGCACGAGCCATGGCCCGATCCCGATTCGATCGAGTCGTCCGAGGCCGGCTCACCCGATCATGCCGGGTGGCAGTTCCGGGTCGTGCGAGGTGGCTTCGGCACTGCTCAGCAAACCCGGATCTGGACCCGGGAGACAACCCGCCTCGTCGACGACGAGGCACTGTCGCCGTTCGTACGCACGGCGCTGTCCGGCGACATCGCGTGTCCGCTCGCCAACAGCAGCGACCACGGCCTGCACTACATCAATGCCGACTACACGATGCAGATCGGGCGCTACCCCGTCGGCGAGTGGATCGGTCTCGAGGTCGCGCAGCAGATCGACGCGGCTGGCATCTCGATGGGCTCGACCACGCTCGTCGACCGGACCGGACCATTCGCCACCAGCGGCGGCGTGTCGCTGGCGCGACCCCCGATGGTGACTGCGCCGTAGGGCGCCGATCTGCAGTCGAGGGTCCTGTGCACCTGATGTGCACCAGGACCTAATTCGGCCGACTCGGCCGCGATGGGCATCGACCAGGTCTTTTTCGGGTGGGCGATAGGCGCCTCGATCGCCTGACCTCCACGACCTACGGCGCCACAGCACCCGAGGTGCCAAGCTGAGCCGGGCGTCGGCGTCGAGGCTTGAGCGGTGGTCGTACCAGCGACCACCAACGGTGCCGCCTGGAAGGCATCCCAAGCGCACCGGGTTCCTCCGCCTCACCGGCGCGCCGGACGGGACGATCGAGGTGTACACGCAATGGAACACCCAGACGATCAACAGCTACCACCACTTCCGGCTGACCCAGGAGCGCATCCGCGACGCTCACAACGTGGCGACCGGTCCCCTGGCGCCCTCGAGCGGAACCCTTCGCCTCGCATCGTGAGGGCCGGTCGACGGCGTGTGACTTCGGCCCAGGTGCGGGCACGTATCAGCTGATGCTGTTCGTGCGTCGAGTTGGGAGAACCGCACCTTCGGGGGTGATGTCTCTTCTACTGCTTGGCCGCGTCGCAGCGCAGGACCGACTGGCTCGACCGCTGACGATCCCGGGTGTCAAAGCCCGCGCCCTGCTCGCGCTGCTGGCCGTGCGGGCGAACCGCCACGTTCCCACTGACCAGCTCGAGGACGAGCTGTGGGACGGTGCTCCTCCGCGGGGCGCCCGCTCGACGATCCAGGCCCACGCCAGCCGCTTGCGGACCGTGCTCGGCGCGACGGCGGCTCGGCGACACTCGCCGGCGGGGCGGGCGGCTACGAGTTGCAGATCGACCCCGCCGAGATCGACGTGCACCGGTTCGAGCTCTTCGTGGCCGAGGGCGGCGCTGCCGACGAGTCCCCGTGCCGCGGCCGACCTGTGCGCCCGCGCTCTCGACGAGTGGCGGGGGCCTGCGCTTCAGGATGTCCGTCACGTTCCCGCCCTGTACCTCGAGGCCGAGCGCCTCGACGAGCTGCGCCTCGCCACGATCGAGGCGCGCATCGCGTGCGAGCTGGAGATGGGCGGCCACGCGCTGGTGGTCGGCCGGCTCCAGCGGCTGGTCGAGGAGCACCCCTATCGGGAGCGGCTACGCGGCCTGCTGATGCTGGCGCTGTACCGGTCGGGACGCCAGGTCGAGGCGCGGCGCGCGCTACCGCGCCGGCTACCGGGCGCTCGCCGAGATCGGGGTTCGCCCAGGTCGTGAGCTGCGGACGCTGGAGGCGGCGATCGGTCGTGAGGATCCGCAACTGCTGCACGCACGCGGTCGCCGCGCGACCGGCGCCTCACGTCGTCGACGGGGCCGAGCTGCTCCAGCGGGCCGAACCGGTCGTGCTCGCCGACGGACCGGATGCCGCCCACACCGTCGCCACCGTGGTCGAGGCGGCGCGAACGCGCCGGACGGCTGGTCCTGCGAGGTCGCGCCCAGGCCGCGGGCGCGCCCGTACCAGAGCGTGGCCGAGGCACTCGCCCCGCTGCTCGCGGCGCACGACGATGCCGCGATGGCCGGCGCCCTGGCACCGATCGTCGCCCCGGACCCGCCGGCGCCGGGATCCGATCCCGCGTTCCAACGGTTCCAGGCCTTCGAGTCCGTTGCCCGGGTGCTGGCCGGTCACGCCGCTCGCCAGCCGCTGGTGCTGGTGCTCGAGGAGATCGACGACGCCGGGGCGTCGACGCTGGACCTGGTCGAACATCTCGCTCGCCGGCGGGCGACACCGCGGTGCCGCCTGGTCGTGGCGCGCCAGGGCCCGGTCGTCGGGCGCAATCGACGCGCGTCTGTGCCCGCCTCGAGGACGACGGGCTGCTGCACCGGGCGTCGTCGGGATCGCCGGATCACCGCCGTCCCGGACGACGACCGGCCGGGCGCCCCCGACCCCGCCGACCTCGCCGCCGACGCCTTCGACCACGCCGCCCGGATGTCCGCCCGAGCGGGCGACGACGCCCTGCTTGCGCCTCGGCTTCGAGGAGGCCGCCGTTCACTACCGGGCCGCCCTCGCCGCCCTCGAGTTCACGACCGGACCGCGCACCGTGCAGCGGGCCGAGCTGCACCTCGCCCTCGGCCGCGCCTGCCACGCCGCCTACCGGCTCAGCGAGGCCCTCGGCGGGTTCCGCCGAGCGGCGGAGCTGTGCGATCGAGGTCGGAGACCTGCACCTGCTCGGCGAAGCCGCGGTGGGGGTGGCCACCGCCACCGAGTTCGGCATGGCCGACGGCCGAGATCGAAGCCCTCCTGTCGACCGCGCTGCACGCGCTCGCCCCGGACGCACCGGCACGGATCGAGCTGCTCGCCGGCCTGGCCCGCACCCTCCCCGGTCACACCGACGCGGCGATCCAGCGAGCGCACGAGGCCGTCGCGCTCGCTCGGAGGCTCGACGCGCCGCGGCCGCTCACCATCGCCCTCGCCACCGCCGTCCTGGTCACGTGGAGTCCTGACCGGGCCCGGCCCCGCCTGGCCGAGATCGACGAGGTGATCGCCCGCGCGACCGACATCGACATGGTCGAGCTGGCCATCGAGGCACGGGCCTGGCGCGCCGCGACCCTCGACCAGCTCGGCCTCGACCGGCTGGCCGCCGACGAGCGGGCAATCGTGCAGCAGTGGGCCGAGCAGAGCCGGCGCCCGTTCTTCCTCTCGCTCGCGTCGATGATGACGATCGCCGAGCACCTGCGCGACGGCCGCCTGCACGCGGCCGAGGCGGCCCTGGCCGGCCTGCCGAGCGACGCCGACCCGGGCCCGAACTTCTCCGCTGCCTTCGCCGCCCAGCTGTTCCTCCTCCGGCGCCAGCAGGGACGCGTGGACGAGTTCATCCCGGTGTTCGACATGCTCGCCGGCGACCACACCGCACCCGCCGCCTGGCACGCCGCCCGGATCGTGGCCCTGGCGGAGACCGGTGACCCCGCCGCGGGCGAACTTCTCGGGGATGCCGTGGCCCGTCTCGGGACGGTCCCCCGCGACTGGTTGTGGCTGGCGACGGTGACCCTTCTCGCCGACGCCTGCATCCGCCTTGGTGATCGCGGCACCGCCGCCGAGCTGTACCGCCGGTTGTCGCCCCACCGCGACCACACCGTGATCATCGCCCACGGGATCGCCTCGCTCGGACCGGTCGCCGCTCGGCTCGGCGCCCTCCGTCGACTCGCTTCCAGTGCGGCGACCGCAACCTGGTTGGTGCCGACGGCCGTCGCCTGACCTCGCCACAAGGAACCCGCAAGCACCCGCGCCGAACCTGGGACCAAACCACCTCGCACCGAAGGAGAACCTCCATGATCACGCGACGTCTTCGCCGGCTGGCCCTCGGGGTCACCGTCGCGGCAACGGTCCTCACGGGCCTCGCCGCCACCGGCCACGCCGACACCAAACCGGACAACCTCCGGAGAGTGTTCGCCGCCGCCGAGTACGGCACCGGCTGCTCCTTCCCCGGCCCCAACCTGTTGTTCGACCAGACCCCGCCGCTCGTCGATCCGTCACCGTGGGCGGCGCCGTGGGTGTTCATCGTGAGGTTCCGGCCGGCCTGCGACATGCACGACGCCGGCTACGACGGCGGCATCGTGTTCGACCCGATCAACGGCGGCATCGTCGACACGCGAGGGATGTCCCGCAGCACCATCGACGCCCGCTTCCACAGCGACCTGATGACGAGCTGCAACCGGCAGATCGGCTGGAACGCACCGGCGGCCCGCGCCCAGTGCTACACGATCGCCGGCACCTATTACCTCGCCGTGCGGGCCGCGGGCTGGGCCCTGTTCGACGCCGACCCGGCAGTGCCCGGTCTGCAGCAGTCGGGCACCCGGCCGAACAACTAGCGCGGGGCCATCTGGGCGGGATCGCTACGGTGATCCCGCCCAGTCGTGTCCGGCCTGACGGACTCTGTGGATGGATGAAGTGCGGGGCGCCCGGGCGACCGGCCGAATCGGGGGTGCAGTCCTGCCCAGTACGGGCCATCGCCCGCAGCGACGACCGGGCAGATCTCGGTGGCCGCCCACACTCGATCTGGGCGCAGTTCTTCTCGACCCTTGAGAACATCTGCGCCCAGAACCGCCGATGAGAAGGAACGCACCCAGATCACAGGGGCGCGGGCTCTCGCCGCTCTCGGCCGACCCCCGGCGCATTTCACCCCGGTTGCGCGTCTTGGCCGCGTTGGTGACCCGCAAGGAATGCACAAGGTCGGGCTCGTAAGCAGCACCACATGAAGCACAACAGACACATCCGACGCTTGTCCCTGCCATTCCTCGCCGCCGCGGCGCTGGTGGCGGCGACCTCGATCGACGCCAGCCACCCGGCGGCCGCGCAGCCGGAACCGCCCCCGGAGGACGGGTCGACGGCCATCGCCCTCGTCGCCGAACGGCTCCGTGCCGATCCGGAGACGTTGACGGTCGTCAACCAGGTGAGCACCTCGCTCGAGGACGCCGAGCTGCGCCTCACGTCGGCGAAGGTGATGGATCGCGCCGGCGAACTCCACGGCGTCACCTTCGACGCCGGCGGCAAGGAGGTCGACCTCGACGCCCTCGTGGCCGACTCTCGGGCGAGGCATCGAGAGCAATTCGGAGCCGTCGACCCGGCGCTCGACGCCGCGTTCGCCAACTCCCCCGACGAACCCCGGCCGGTGCTGATCTGGTTGGCCGGCGCGCCGCCGAGCGACCTCGACCTGCGGCCGGACGCGGCCGGCGATCCGCTCGACCGCGGCGAGATCGACAAGCTCCTCGCCGAGCTCGACACCCGCCGGCTCGAGGCCGTCGCCCCGCTCGTGGAGTCCTTCCTACCCGACGTCCTGCCGTACGACAAACAGGCCATCGGGCTGGCGCCCGCACCCGCGATCGCCGCGACGCTCGACGCCAATGCCGTCGCCGAGCTGGCGCGCGACGACCGGATCGACACGATCTACGACGCGCCCGTCGTCGACAGCGAGCTCGACGTCGCCAAGCAGACCACCGGGGTGAGCCGGGTGCAGGGCACCGGGATCAATGGGACCGGTGTGCGCGTCGCCGTGATCGAGACGGGAGGCCGGAGCGAGCAGAACAGTCTGCTCCTGCGCCCGGTGGTCCAGGATCCGCAGAACGTCTGCGCCGCGCCCACCGTTCACACGACCAACGTGACGTCGGTGATCGCCGGGCGACGGATCAATCTCTTCGGCACCCTCTACGGCGATGACGGGGTGGCCTTCGGCGCCCAGGTCCGCGTCGGCGGAAGCTGCACCGGCGTGGCGGCCGAGAACCAGACCGCGGCGACCCGCGCCGCCGACTGGGGCGCCCGGGCCTTGAACCTCAGCTTCGGTGGCGACACGTTGTCGGCCGTCGGGGCGAACGACCGCTTCTTCGACGAGATGGTGCACAACCGCTGGCGAACGATCGTCAAGTCGGCCGGCAACCGCGGCGCCGCGTGCATCGGCGACGCGCGCGTGACCAGCCCGGGCCTCGGGTACAACGTCACGACCGTGGGCAACTTGGACGACGCCGGCACCGCCCAGTGGAACGACGACTCGATGAGTGGCTGCTCCAGCTTCGTCGACCCGATCTCACTCAACGGCGACCGGGAGAAGCCCGAGCTGGCGGCCCCCGGCACCAACATCACGATGGTCGACCCGGGCCCGGCGAACCAGCGAGTCGCCTCCGGCACCAGCTTCGCTGCCCCCCACGTCACCGGGACCACCGCGCTGCTGATCCAGAAGAACAGCCGGCTCGCCATCTGGCCCGAGATCGTCCGCGCCGTGCTGATGGCGAGCGCCACGCACAACATCGAGGGGGCCACGCGGCTCTCCGATCAGGACGGGGCCGGCGGGCTGGCCGCCGACCGGGCGACCGGCATCGTCGAGAACCCCGACGCGTGGAACGGCGTGCGGTTCGACTGCTCGACGCCGCGGACGCTCGACCTGACCACACGCAGCGTCGGTCGGCGCACCCGCCACCGTGTCGCCATCTCTTGGACGACGGATCCATCGTTCTCCGACTACACGAATCGCCCGAGCGCGGACATCGACCTCGAGGTCGTCGACGCCAACGGCGTCGTCGTCGCCTCGTCGACCAGCTGGGACAACGCCAGCGAGATCGTCGAGTTCGACAGCTGGTGGGGCGGAACCTACACCGTGCGGGCCGTCAACTACCGCTGCGACAAGCCCACCTTCCTCGGCTGGGCGTGGGACACGGCGCCGATCTGACGCCCATCCCCGAACCATCCGAGGGTTCACGGCATCCGAGGGTTTGCGGTCCGGACGGGGCGCCGCAAACCCTCGGATGCGGGTCGGGATTCCTTCCGTGGACGGACGTCGTGGACCGACCTGCACCCTGGTCACCTGTCGTCGATCACGTCGATGAGGGCCCAGGCGTGGGCGGTGGCGGCGTCGATGCGGGCGGCGGTGAGGGCGAGCAGGGCGGTGCGGTGCCGTCCGATGCGGCGAGGGATGCTCACGGTCCCGCCGGCGCCGGGGATGAGCCCGACGACGAGCTCGGGGAGGGAGATCACGGTGTCGCGCGCGGCGATCACGGTTCCGGCGAACGCGGGAAGCTCAATGCCGGCGCCCATGCAGGCGCCGTGAAGCTCGACCACGAGTCGGTCCCGCAATAGGTGAGCGAGCCGGGCGGGGCTGCGAGTGAGCCGACTGACGTGGGCGGTGGCGGGATCGAGGAACAACCCGAACTCGTCGAGGTCGCCGCCGCTGCAGAACGATGGTCCCGCCCCGCGCAATCGCACCTGGGTGATCGTGTCGTCCACTATCGCCAGGGTGAGGGCCTCGGTGACGGCGTCGCGCATCGCCTGGTTGAGGGCGTTGTGGCGACGAGGTCGGTTGAGAGTGATGTCGAGACGTCCGTCGGTACGGTCGACGAGGACCGGTTCAGCCTCGTCGTAGGCAGCTTGATCGGTCGGGCGCGGCGCCAGGCGGTGAACTCGGGTCCGGCCTGCAGAGTCGAGTAGAGCGCCGACTCGGCAGCCAGGCCTTGTTCGACGGTGGGGGCGGTGTCGACGCAGGAGCACGACCAACGCGGCCGCGGCGATGGGATGCGCTCGACCGCGTCGACCAGTTCGGGGAGCAGCGGGTCGTCGGCGGCGATGACGACGTCGCAGGGATCGTCGGGATCGATCGCCCCGCCCCAGCCCGGTTCTCGAAGGCCGACAACCACCACCGGATGCAATCCCCGGCGACCACTGGCCCAACAGGCGCTCGGAGTCCGGCTCGACGATCAGCAACGGCGGCCCGGCGGCCGGGCCGAGCTCGTCCACGGACACCGCGGCGAATCGGGCAACCAGGGTGGCGGCGTCGATCGTGGCGGCGCGGGCCGTCATCGCCGCAGGGTAATTCGCCCACCGGTGACCATACGATCGAGGCCGGCCGATGGATCTCCACGACCGAGTGTTCACGAGTGCGCGCCACGCAGTCCGATCTGGCGGCGTGGTCGGCATCGGGGGCGATGAGCCTGACCGGACCCGCCGACGGCGCCCCGCAGGCCGCGCCGGCCTCGCTCGTACCCACGCTCGAGAGCCTCGCCGCCGAGATCGCCGCCAGCTCGGAACGGCTGGGTCGCCGCGTCGAGTTGGACGCCCTCGCCCTGCTCGGCGAGCGGGCGGCGGTCGCCGGGTTGTCCCGCCACGGCCGGCGCAGCTGCGGAGGATCAACCGAGCTGCTTCCCGCCGCCGACGGCTGGCTCGCCGTCGCGATGCCCCGCACCGAAGATGTCGAGCTGCTTCCGGCCTGGTTGGGAGGCACTGATGTCGCCGATCGCGTCGGTCGCCGCGCCAGGAAGGATCTCGTTGCGAGCGCGGCCGTACTCGGTCTCGCCGTGTCCGCCCTCGCAGAGGTCGACGCCACGCGGCCCGCCTTCGTGGTGTCCGACCCGTTGTCGCGGCCGATCCCCGCCGACCGCCGCCGACGTCGTCGTGGTCGACCTCTCGGCGCTGTGGGCCGGCCCGTTGACCGCCAACGTGCTCACGCTCACCGGTTGCCGCGTGATCAAGGTAGAGAGCTGCTACCGACCCGACGGCGCCCGCTTCGGAGCCCCGCCGTTCTACGACCTGCTCCACGCCGGCCAGGAGTCGGTCGCCTTCGACTTCACCGACCCCGCCGACATCAACCGGCTCGCCACGTTGCTCAGCCGGGCCGACGTGGTGATCGAAGCATCACGACCGCGGGCCCTTGCCAATCTCGGGATCGCTGCCCAACGTGTTGTCGCCGAGCACGGCACCGTCTGGCTGTCGATCACTGGGTACGGCCGCGCCGACGGTGCGCGGATCGCGTTCGGTGACGACGCGGCCGTCGCCGGCGGACTCATCGCCGGATCCCCCGACGACCCGTGGCTCTGCGCCGACGCCGTCGCCGACCCGCTCGCCGGGCTCACCGGCGCCGCCGTCGTCCTCGACCTGCTGTGCGCCGGACAAGCCAGCCTCGTCGACCTGTCGATGGCCCACGCCGCGGCGTGGTCCGCCCGGCTGCCGCCGACGGTCGAGAGGTGGGACGGCGAGGTGGCGCGGCCGCGATCCCGAACGCCAGTCGGCCAGGCCCGGCCGCTCGGGGCGGACACCGCCGCCGTCGTGACCGAGTACGCGCTGGCATGACGGGAAACGAGCCCGCGGCCCACCATCGCGATCCGGCGAGCCGAGGTCGACGGCGCCTCGTCGACGTGCTCTGCGACGACGGGACGATCACCGACGTCAGCCGCGGCCCGGCACGATCCATCGGCGCCGACATCGAGCTCGACGCCGACGGCGGGGCACTGCTGCCCGGACTGCACGACCACCACATCCACCTCCTCGCCCTCGCCGCCGCCCGCGCCTCCCTGTCGGCCGCGCCGCCCACCGTCACCACCCCATCCGCCTTCGACCGGCTGTTGCGGTCAGCATCCGGTGACGACTGGCTCCGCGTCGTCGGCTATCACGAGTCCGACGCCGGACCGCTCGACCGGGACCGCCTGGACCGGCTCGTCCCGACCCGACCGGTCCGTGTGCAACACGCCAGCGGCGCGATGTGGGTGCTCAACACCACCGCCCTCCACCTCGCCGACATCGAGCCGCTCCACATCGACGGCATCGAACGCGACGAGCACGGCCGGGCGACGGGGCGCCTCTACGGGCTCGACGATCTGCTCCGCGCCCGAATCCCACCTACGCCCGCTGGATCTGCAATCCGTCGGCCACGAGCTGGCCGGCTACGGCGTCACCAGCGTCACCGACCTCACCCCCACCACCGACCCGAGCGCGGTCGAGCTCCTCGCCCGCCACGTCACCGCACCTGAATTCCCGCTCGAGGTCACCATCACCGGCGCACTCGCCCTCCCCACGATCCGGGGCCGCCGCTGCCGACGCGGCCCCGTCAAGCTCGTCGTCGCCGACCACGACCTGCCCGAGATCGACGAGCTCGCCCACGACATCCACCGCGCCCACCAACGTGGCCGCAACGTCGCCTTGCACTGCGCCAGCCGCACCGCCGTGGTCATCGCCCTCGCCGCGTGGGACGAAGCGTCGGTGATGCCCGGGGATCGCATCGAGCACGGCGCCGAGATCCCGCTCCAACTCATCCCTCGCCTCGCCGAATTCCAGCTCATCGTCGTCACCCAACCCTCCTTCGTCACCGACCGGGGCGACCGCTACCTGCACGACGTGCCACCGCACGAACACGCCGATCTGTGGCGCTGCGGCACGCTGCTCGCCGCCGGGGTTCCAGTCGCCGCCGGCACCGACGCGCCGTTCGGAGACCCGGACCCGTGGCGAGCAATCGCCGCCGCGGCCCAACGAACAACCGCCGCCGGCTCGCCCCTCGGACCCGCCGAACGCATCGCAGCCCAACGTCGCACTGGCCATGTTCCACACATCCGCCGACGACCCCGCCGGCGCCACACGCCGCGTCACCCCCGGCCAGCCCGCTCGGCTGTGCCTACTCGACCGACCCCTCGGCCGAGCGCTCGGTGAGCCGACCAGTGTCGCAGTCCGCGCCACGATCACCCAAGACCACGTCACGGAACGTCTGGCGTAGCCGCCCAATGGCGAAGCCACAGGATCATCACTCCCAGGGCGCCTTCCAAGCATCAAGGTAGGTGATCTCCTCGACGGGGCGCCGAGGCGCCGGTCCGAACCCCTCGCCTCGGTAGTAGGCGACTGGCAGCAGGGCGACCTGGGTGACCGTCTCGGGCATGTCGAGGAGCTCGCCGACCTCCCGTTCGTACTCGAGGTGCAACGTCGTCCAGGCCGACCCGAGCCCGCGGCTGCGCAACGCCAGCTGGAAGCTCCACACGGCCGGCAGGATCCCGCCGAAGTAGCCGGCCACGTCCGCGGTCCCGGCGTCGGGCGCGAGCCGGTCGAGGACACACGGGATGACGAGCAGCGGCACTTCGGCCATGTGATCGGCGAGAAATCGCGACGACTCGACCATGCGCACGGAAGCCCGATCGTCCGGGTCAAGCACCGCCAGTTGCGGCGCCATATACGCGTCGTACGCCCGCTCGTACAGGTCAGCGATCGCCTTCTTCTTGGGCCCGTCCCGCACCACGATCCAGCGCCACCGCTGCCGATTGCCGCCGCTCGGCGCCTGGGCGGCGATGCGGAGACATTCGAGGACCACCCCTCTTTCCACCGGCCGGACGAGGTCGAGGCGTTTGCGCACCGCGCGCGTTGTGGTGAGGAGGCGGTCCGTCTGCGCCAGATCGAACTCGCCGGCCATCAGAACGATCCTCCCGTCGATGCGCACCGTGCGTCGTCGTACTTCCGGTGCGCCTGGGCGCGCAGCGTGGGCGGGTGCAGGGTCGAAAGCACCGTCGAGATCAGGAGACTCCGAGAGGATCTTGCTCGCACGTTCCTACCCCCATTACTTTCGAGGCCGACCAGCCACAATTCCTCATGATGATAAGAGCGTTTTGGTCGCGCGTCAAGGTGAAGACCAGGTGAGACGAATCGCGCCCAGGTCACCGCACCGTCGTCGTCGCATCGGCGCACGCTCTTACACTCGGCCGTGGTGTCAGTCGACGATCTGTGGAAGCAGCAGGCCGAGGCGTTCGGCCGTTTCCTGCGTGCGCAGCGCGAGCTCGCCGATCTCTCGCTCCGCGAGCTGGCCGCGATGGCCGATGTGTCCAATGCCTACGTGAGCCAGCTCGAGCGGGGGCAACACCAACCATCGGTCCGCGTCCTCCAGCGCGCTGGCAGAAGCGCTCAATATCTCGTCCCAGAAGATGCTGACCCAGGCCGGAGTGCTCGAAGACGACGAGCTCGCCGATGACCGGGGCGCCCCGAAGTCGCGCAAAGACTCCGCGGCTGGTCGGAGTGGCAACGCTGATCCGTCGTCGAGGCGCACCCTCACCGAAGCCGCGATCCTCTCCGATCCGATCCTGACCGCCGAGCAGAAGCAGGCGCTCCTGGCCGTCTACCACGGCTTCCTCGAAATCTCATGAGAAAACGTCCCTCAGAGTTGGCGTGCTAACTATTGCGTACTATAGTGAACGCTCTCTACGAGAAGCGAGGAACCGATGTCCACTCTCACCCAGCAATACATCGACGCCACGACGAAGAGCCAGGAGGTCGCGCTCGACGCGGTCAAGTCCTGGACCGAGCAGGTGCAAAAGGCGTGGGAGGCGTCTCGGCAGAACGCCTCCAATCTGGTCGCTGGCCAGCCGCTCCCCGGTCCGATCGAGGTTGTCGACGCCACCTTCTCCAGTCTGGAGAAGCTGCTGAACGTGCAGCGCGACTACTACCACGCGGCCGCCGAGGCGTTCGCGCCGATCGTCGAGCAGGCGCTCGCCAACGCCGAGTCCGTGGCCGAAACGTTGACGCCGAAGTCCTGAACGCGATCAACTCCGGTCGGCTCTGAGCCGCGGCTCGGATCGGGCCGGGCAGCGCACCATGCGCGTCACCGCTGGTCGCCAGACCTAGCGTGACGCACGATGAGCGCCAACAGAAGAGTGCAGGCCCCGCCGGTCCCCCTGCTCGCTCTCGAATCCCTGGCGATCGTCGAGTACATCTCCCTCGCCTTCGCCGCGCCGTTGCTCATGGCGGCGCCGGCCGGCGACGGTCATCCAGTGCTCGTGCTACCGGCCTTCTCCGCCACCGATCAATCGACAGGCCCGCTGCGATCGGTGCTGCGCCGGCGAGGACACGAGGTACACGGCTGGGGTCTGGGTCGCAACCTGGGTCCGCACCCCAGCGTTGTCGACGGGATGCGGCGACGGCTCGACGCGCTGCATCGGCACTACGGCACCACCGTCAGTATCGTCGGTTGGAGCCTCGGGGGCGTGTACGCCCGGGAGCTCGCCCGCGACGATCCGGACAAGGTGCGTCAGGTCATCACCCTGGGAAGCCCCTTCCGGCTGCGCACCGGTGATCGCACCTGGTCCACGTGGCTCTACGACGTTGTCGCACCGCGCCGCGACCCCTACTTCGAGCAGATGCTTACGGAGGAGGCCCGCCCGCGGCTACCCGGTGCCGACAACGGCGATCTACACCCGGACCGACGGCGTCGTGGACTGGCGCGCCTGCATCGAGGACGAGGGCGAACACCGCGAAAGCATCGAAGTCATCGGGACGCACACGGGTCTCGGGTTCAACGCCGCCGCGATCATCGCCATCGCCGACCGGCTCGCCCAGCCCGAGGGCAAGTGGGCGCCCTGGAGTCCACCCGGCGGGCTGCGGTACCTCTACGGCTGCTCGACCGGCCAGCCGGATGCGCCGCGCCTGGTCGACGCGATGGCGCCGGCGTAGCCCGGTACCGGTGGAGCCGACGCCGCTCGACGCGGCCCGCACGGCCCGGAGGAGCTCGTCGAGGCCTTCGGCCAGGTGATCGACGAGGCTCCAGAGATCCGGCACCAGTTCTCGACATGAGATCAGGCCGAAATCGAGGTTGTCGAGGTAGCTCTGGACGGTCAGGTTCAGACCCAGCCCATCGGCGACGAGCGACACCGGGTAGAAGTGCTCCATCACCGCGCCACCCAGGTAGAGCGGCTGGCGGGGACCGGGCACATTCGAAATCGTGACGTTGAACGGCGGGCTCATTCGATCGGCCATCCGAACGCTGGCCGCCATCCTCGACGCCAGCGCGAACAGCGCCGGCGGGGCAAACTGCGTGATGTCGGAGAGCATGTCGGCGGGGATGGCACGCTGCAGCTCCTTGGCAGCCGCCATCGAGTCGTGGATCGCCAGCAGGCGCTCGACCGGGTCGGCGATCTGGGTGTGCAGCTCGGCGATCACCCCGGTGACCCGGTTGGAGAAGGTGCCCGCTTCGTCACCCGCCCGCACCGACACCGGCACCATCGCCAGGAGCGGATCGTCCGGAAGCGCGTCATGGTCGATGAGGTATCGGCGAAGGGCACTCGCACTCAGCGCCATGACCACGTCGTTCACCGTGACACCGAAGGCCCGTTTCACGGTCTGGGCGTCGCTCAGGCTGAGTGTCCGGAAGGCAAAGCGGCGGTGGCCGGTGACCGACCGATTCCAGGGCGTCCTGGGCGCCGGGCGCGCCGGCACGCCGCCGTCCTGCCCCGCCTGCTCCGACGCCGCCAGCTCGCGCCCGCCGGGCAATGCCGATACCGCCAACCGACGCAACGCGGGGAGCCGGGCGAGATCGCCCGCGGTGCGCCACAGCCGGAGCTGGAGGTCGATGACCTTCAGCGGTCGCGTGGCCAACCCGGCCAGCGCCCGCCACGTGAGGTCGAGGGACGTCGGTTGTCGCTCGGGCCGCCATGGTTCCGCCGGAGGTTCCGGGCGCCGGCCGTCCCGATCGGTGTCGAGCAACACGTTCAGGAGCTCGGCGCCGGAGACACCGTCGATCGTGCTGTGGTGGACCTTGTTGAGCAGGGCCACCCGTCCCCCCTCCAGACCACTGATGACGTAGAACTCCCACAGAGGTCGTGACCGGTCGAGCGGACGGGCGACGAGGCGGGCGATCTGCTCGCCGAGCTGACGGCTGTGGCCGGGGCGCGGCAGCGCGATCTCGCGCAGGTGGAAGTCGAGGTTGAGCTCGGCGTCGTCCACCCAGAAGGGCTGGTCGAGGCCCAGCGGGTCTGCGACCAGCTTGCGCCGGTAGACCTCGAGGAGGTGGAGCCGCTGCTCGAAGGCACGGCGGACGTCGCCGTAGACGTCACCCGTCCTCGACGTCGAGGGATCGACGACAATGAGCGACGCGACGTGCCCAAAGGTCGTCGCCGTCTCCGTGTGGAGGAAGGCCGCATCGATGCCACTGAGCTGCTTCATGGCGTGTCCCCTTCTTCGGACCCACTCCACCGGGTGGACCTATCCTTCTGATCTTCAACCGAGCGGAGGTCGCGCATGGAACCTGACTCACCGGTCGACCTGGCGACACGACTCCTGGGAGCCGTGACCGAGCGGGACGAGCGACGCGGTCGCCGCCTTCTACGCCGAAGACGCGATCTTCCGGATGGCCGGAGTGCCGCGAGCCTTCGGAGGGGTTGTCGAAGGGCGAGACGCGATCATGGAGAACTTTCGCCGCCAGCCTCCGGCGTCGCACGACGTGCAGGTTGCCTTCGGCACCGATCGCCAGGCGTGTGTCGTCGCCAAGCGGGAGGGAACGATCCCGACAACGCAGACGTTTCGGGGCAGCGATCACCCGTTCGCGACGTACGAGTGCATGGTGTTCCGATTCGAGGACGGCCGCGTCAAGGAACAGACGGCCTACGTGAACTGGCTCGACGCGTACGTCCAGGCCGGACTCGTCGATCTCGGGTCGTTGCTGACCTGACGACCGTCGATGACGGTCGCCGGCTCGGCTCAGCCGCGTGCCCGGATTCAAGACCACCTACCACACCTCCCAGGGTGCACTGTGCGGGCATCGCCGATCCGTGCGTCGCGCTCCGAGCAAACCACTCGAGAGCTAACCCGTCAAGTTATTCCTTATGATGAAAACGGGCAATACGTCCGAGACCAGAACCGGAGGACGAGGTGCAGCAGCTCAACCAACAGGATGCGGGTTTCCTCTACTCCGAGACGTCGACGGTGCCGATGCACATCTGCTCGCTCCACGTCTACGACCCATCGACCGCCCCGGATGGTCACGTCACCTTCGATGGGATCCTCGAGCACGTGAGGCGTCGTCTGCCTCTGGCCAGGGTGCTCCGCCGGAAGCTGGCACGTGTGCCGTTCGACCTCGACTACCCGTACTGGGTGGAGGACCGGGACTTCGATCTCGAGTTCCACATCCGCCACGTCGCCCTGCCTCCCCCTGGCGACTGGCGCCAGTTGTGGATCCAAGCAGCCCGACTGCACTCCTATCCGCTCGATCTCAGCCGCCCGCCCTGGGAGCTCTACATCATCGAGGGTCTCGACACCCCCGCGGACGGTCCCGCAGGAGGCTTCGGCCTCTTCATCAAAGTGCACCACTCGGCGATCGACGGCGTGTCCGGCATCGAGCTGATGAACGCCCTCCACGATCTGAGCCCCGACGGGCGAGCATCGACGCTCGACACGTGGGAGGGCGAGGACGATCCCGCACCGTGGGAGCTGCTCGCCCGGGCAGGCGGGAGGATCGCATTCGCGCCGGCACGATTCCTGCAGCTGCTCACCACGGCGATATCGGGGACGCGCTCGGCGCCATCGCGGGAACTCGAGCGCATCAGAGTTCCGCGTCTGCCGACGACACCACTCAACCGGAAGGCCACGACACATCGCGTCGGCGATGGATTTCGCTTCGATCTCGAGCGAGCGAAGCGGATCAGATCGGCCGTGCCGGGTGCGACTGTCAACGACGTCGTGCTCGCCATCGTCGGCGGCGGGCTGCGGACCTACCTCGACTCCAAGGGCGAGCTGCCCCCGACGTCGATCCACGCGGGAGTCCCCGTGTCGCTGCGCACCGACGACGAGAAAGGCCAAGGCGGCAACCGGATCTCGCTGATGATCGTGTCCCTGGGCACGGATAGGAGCGGAGCACTCGAACGCCTCGAGGCGGTCCACGAATCGACATCGCACTCGAAGGAGGCGAACGCCGGCGTCGGAGCTCGCGCTCTGGCCGATGCGTCGGAGCTGTTCCCCGGAGCGCTGTTCGGGCTCGCGGTGCGCGCGTTGCCGCAGCTGGGCGCCGACGCGGTCACCTCGGTGATGGGGAACGTCTGTGTGACCAACGTGCCCGGTTCGCAGGTGCCGCTCTACCTGTGCGGCGCCCGGATGGACTCCTACTACGGGCTCGGGCCGGTCTACGACTACGCCGGTCCCATTCACCTCGTCGTCAGCTACCTCGGGAAGATCCATCTGTCGGTGACCAGCTGCCACGAGCACATCCCGGATCTGGAGTTCTACGTCCAGTGCCTGGAGCGGTCGTTGGCGGAACTCGACGAGGCCACCATCAGCACGTGACCAACGGCCTCCACCGCGTTGACGCGCCGATCGAAGGCGCGGAGGGTCGCACTCAGGTTTCTGGCACGGAGAGTCTCGAATGTGAGATGCAGCGCGCCCTGATCGTCGGTCGAGATGTTCCACCTCCAGATGATGTCCGCAGTCGCCGACCAACGATCGAGCGTCCGCGACCGCGCGACTTCCGGCCATCTGGACCGTGACCGAGGTGATCAGGTGCTGATCCGGCGCCCGCTGGCGCCGTCGGCCCATCGATTCAGGCGATCAGGTCACGACGTCGCGGCCGCTGGTGGGCATCAGCTTGTGACTGCCGCTGGGCAGGCCCGCTGGCCGCCCACACGGGTCGGACATGACGACAAACAACAGGCGGTGTCGGCGGGTCGCGGCTTGGAGACAGAAGTCATCCCCATACCTCGTCTTCGGGGTAAATCGACGACCTCGCGCGGCGAGAATTCACTGCCCCTCAAGGCGACGACGTGTGCAAGCTCATCACCGAATGACCCCAACGATTCTTTTGCAATCTACTCCAACCGCGCTGCCCAAGGCTGGTATTCGCTGTACCCGTCCACGGCGTCGTCAGCACCGCCCACCACGCCAGCACGGCCTGTCGCAGCTACGGGCGCCCCAACTTCGGCCCGACCGAAGGCGGTGGACCGATGAGGTGGCGCTGCGCGGCGCGTGGCAGTAAGAACCACGCTGCCCGGCGTCGCTTGCCACGGTGCTCGGGACGCTGGTTGCCACGACCATGGGACCGCCTGACTAGTCCGCGGGAATCGTGATGGATCCGCCGATCGCGATCAGGAGAGGAATCGCGTCGAAATGCTCGCGGAACCGAATGAGCTTGCCGTCCTTAACGGTAGCACGCACGACGTAGGTGTTGCGGTACTCGCGTCCGCTCTTGAGGGTCATGTCACTTCGGTATTCGGCGACTAGCTCGTTTGGGTTATCTGCGAAGGCATGGATGCTAAAGTCGTGCAGGTTCTCGGCGTCAGCGAACTCGGGGACACCCTCCATAAAGGCCATGACTGCGTCGATACCTTTGGTCACTTTGGGGAATGGTTCGACGACGAACGGCAGCTCGAGCGAGATGTCGGGGTGCAGGATCTCTCGCATCGTGTCGAAGTCCCAAGCGTTGATGGCGTCGAGGTGACGTCGCAGCAGGGTGATGTTCTGCTGTGCCAGGTCGGGGTCGGATGTGATGCTGGACATGGCTCCTTCTCGTGCAGGCGGTGACGGTCGGTCCTATGCACCGGACGTGCCGGTGCGCCGCAGTTGGGCCAGCGCCACGGCGACGATCAGCACGGTTCCGTTGAACAGGCTGCTGACCCAGATCGGCACGCCGAGTAGCTGCAAGCCCTTGCTGCCCGTGGCCACCAGCATGAGGGCGAGCACGGTGCCGGCGACGTTGGCGCGTCCGGGTCTGAACTGGGTGGTGCCCAGGAGTACAGCGGCGAAGGCGGGTAGCAGGTAGGGCGGCCCGGCGGTCAGCGAGGCGCTGCCGATCTTGGCGGCGAAGACGACCCCGGCGAGGGTGGCCAACGCCGCTGACGCCACGAGGGACCCGAACAGGTATCGGCTCGTCTTGATACCGCTCAGCCGAGCGGCTTCAGAATTGCTGCCGACGGCGTAGATGAACCGTCCGACCGGAGTGTGCTCGAGCACGACCCAGGCGACTACTGCGACGGCAGCGAGATAGAAGACGGTAGACGGGACACCGAACGGCCGTGATTGACCGAAGCGAAGAAAGTCGGCCGATAGAGATCCGACGATCTGGCGGCCGTCGGTTACCCCGTAGATGACGGCCTCCACGATCGACGCCATGGCGAGTGTGGCGATGAACGAGTTGACCCGGAGCTTCGTCACCACGAGACCATTGGCGGCGCCGACGGTGGCGCCGATGCCGAGCGTGGCGATGGCGGCCATCCACGCCGGCCACCCTGCTTCCGCCTGCAGCCAGGTGATCATGACGACGCCGAGGCCGAGGACGGCGCCAATCGACAGGTCGAAGGCCCCGCAGGCGAAGGCGACGAGCACGCCGATCGCCGCGATGCCGGTCACTGCCTGATCGGCGGCCACTCCACGGAGCGTGCTGACGGTGAAGAACGTGTCTGGCCGCAGGAGCGAGAAGACGACGATGAGTAATCCGAGCACCATCAGCCCGGAGTATCGGTCGAGCACCGGTGCCCGCTTGGCGGACCCGGCTGGCGTCGACACGGTCGGCGCGGCGGACACGTGGCGAGCCGTGTCCTCGACGTCATCGATCACTGTCATCGCGGTTTCCTCCTGCGGCCGCCGTCATGCGGCCACGAGCTCGCGGTTCAGGCGGTCGAGCGTGAGGCTCGCTCCGGCGAGTTCCGTCTGTGCCCGCCCATCGGACAGCACGATCACCCGGTCAGCCACCTCGACGAGCTCTTCGTTGTCGGTCGAGCACACGACGACGGCCGTTCCGTCGCGGGCGGCTCGCCGCAGGAGGGCGTAGATCTCTGGTTTGGTCCCAACATCCACGCCCTGGGTTGGCTCGTCGAGAAGCAGAACCCGAGGGCTGGTGCGCAGCCAACGCGCCAGGAGCACCTTTTGTTGATTGCCTCCACTGAGGGCGAGGATCGATGCTTCCCCGTCCGCCGGTCGGACCTGCATGTTGTCAAGCCATTGGCCGACCTCGGCTCGTTCGGCTCGCGCGTGCACGAGCGGACCGCGGCACAGTCGGCCGAGGTCCGCGAGCGTCAGGTTCTCCCGCACGTTGGCGCCAGGGACGACGGCGGACGCCTGCCGATTCGCCGGCACGAGCGCGACGCCGAGCTGCTTGGCGAGTGGTGGCCGGAGCCTTTCGACAGATCGGCCTGACACTTCGATCGTGCCGCCCGTATGCGGGTGGGCGCCGAAGAGAAGGTGGGCGAGCTCCTCTCGACCAGATCCCGTCAAGCCGGTGACGCCGACGATCTCGCCGGAGCGAACATCGAGATCCAGGCCGCGGAGACTGCGGCCGTGCAGATCGCGGACCGAGAGCGCGGCAGCCCCCTGCGCGCCGCCGCGGCCGTCGACGTGACTGGGCTCGACGGGTCGACCCAGGATCTGCTCGACCAACGTCTGTTGGTCGAGGTCTCCGATCAAACGGACCGCGACCCGCCGCCCGTCGCGCACGACCGCAACTCGATCAGCGACGGCGAAGACTTCGTCGAGGCGGTGGGACACGAAGAGTGTGGACGTGCCCGACTCGGACAGTCGACGCATCGCGCTGAACAGGATGTTGACTTCGGCGCGTGGCATCGCCGCCGTCGGCTCGTCGAGCACCAGCAGCGCCAGCGGATGATCGGACTCCCGGCTGAGCGCCCGCGCGATGGCGACGGCGACGCGCTGAGAGGGACTGAGCCGCCCCACCGGCACGGTGACGTCGAAGTGGTAGCCGAGCGCGGCCAAGGAGGCGACCGTGCGGCGCCGCTGCGCGCGCCAGCGAATCATTCCGCGACGGGTGGCGAAACCTGTGCCGACGGCGAGGTTCTCCATCGCCGACAGGTCATCCAGGAGGCCGAGGTCCTGGTGTACGAAGTGAATGCCGAGCGCCACGGCGGCGTCCGCGTCGCCGACGCGGAACTCCCGATCACCGAAGCGGGCGTGTACATCGTGGTCAGGTTGGTGGAAGCCGGAGAGCAGCTTGATGAAGGTGGACTTGCCACAGCCGTTCTGGCCGACCAACGCCATGACCTCGCCCGGCGCGACCTCCAGCTCGAAGCGATCGAGGGCGATACAACCGGGAAACGTCTTGGTGAGGCCCTCGACAGCAAAGAGAGGCTCGGTCACGACAGGTTCCACAACTCGCTGAAGATCTCGACGTAGTCGGCCGGCTCGACGAAGTCGGCGGACTCCGGCGCCGTTTCGGGTGTGTAGATCCGCGGCACCGGCCACGCCGCCGGGCTGGTGTCGTCGGGACTGAAGGCAACAGGTGCGAACTGCTCGCCGTTGAAGTGGCGGACGGCACCGTCGACCAGCCGCCACCCGATGATCGTGTTGGAAACGCCAGCCCAGGCCTCGTCCTGCTGGCCGTCGCCCATCGACTCGATGTTTGCTTGGATGGGGGTGGCGCCGATCAGCTTGACGTCGTCGAACCCGGCCGCTTCCACGGCCGCGGCCACGCCGAGGGAGAAGTCTCCCGACGTGAACACGATGTAGTTCGTCTCGGGATGCTCTTGGAGCACGCTGACCACCTTCGAGGGCAGCGTCGTGCCGATCTCATCGACGGTGGCGGCGATGACGACGTTGCTGCAGGTGTCGGGGCAGGCAGCGTCGAGTGCCGCCTCGTAGCTGACCTGCGGCGGCACGATGATCGGGATGTCAGGGACGTTGACGAAGATGCTGCGCACGTTGCCGTCGGTCTGGGCGATCGCCCAAGCGGCCGGAAGGGTGCCGTTCTGGAAGGCGACGAAGCTGGCCGGCTCGAGCAGCAGCGTCGGTGGTGCGGGGTCCTCGTCGACCGTGCCGGTCGCCGTCGCCGGATCGCTCTCGTAGACGGCCGAATTGTCGAAGAACGGGATCCCGGCCTCGGCTGCCGCTTGACGCTGCTGGACTGTAACCGACGGCGTCTGGCCTGAGCTCATGATCGCGTCCGGGCGAAGCTCGACGGCCTGGCTGAACGCGCTCTGCTGGCCTTCGGGCGTGAACTGGTAGGTGAGCCGGGTGAGTTCCCAGTCCAACAGGTCCGTCGCCTGCTCGATGCCGTCGCCGAACACCTTGCATGTCGGAACCGGACACTCGAGGAAGACGATTCGCTTCCCGGGCTCCGGGGCCTTGCCCGTCGGCTCCGTCACGCCGACGGTCTCGACCGGTTGGGAGAAGCGCTCGACGAGCGCTTTCGCCGAGGCGACGTCGGTGATGGCGGCGGCGGCGCCGTCGGACGACGGCGCCCCGTCGTTCGACGAGGCGGTGCCGTCCGGCGCGGCGGCGCTGTCCGGTGAGCCGACGGTCGCCGTCGGCGCTCCTTCCTCGGCGACGGTTGAGCTGCTCGTGTCGGCGGCGTCGTCGTCCCCGCACGCGGCCAATGCGAGGGCGCCGGCGAAACCGAGCCCGAGCATCCGGGTGATTCTCATTGCCGACCTCCTTCAACTTTGGGGCCACGGGTGGCAACCTCGGCTTGGTGGCGAGCCGTCATCTCGGCGAGTGCGTCCGCTTGCGCCTGGAACAGCGGGTCGTGCTTGGCAAGAGCGCGATCGACGGCGCGCAGCATGCTGCGGTTGGATCCCTGAAACTCGGGCATGACGTAGCGGGCCATCAACTCGAGCGACCGGCGTGTCGCTCCCGGGTCGGCCCAGTGGTGGCCGAGCAGCATGTAGCAGCCGAAACCGCCTGATTGGTCGATGAGTCGCTGGATCTGCTCGCACGCGTCTTCGACGGTGCCAATCACCCCGGCGCCGCTATCGACGATGAACGACACCATCTCCTCGAAGGTGTCACCGACCACCTGGAACTGTGGAACGGCCGACACCTTGCCCATGAAGTGGAACCATTCGGCGATCCCGTACCGGACGTCGTCAATGGCTTGTTGGCGGGTGGGTGCCAGATGCATCGGGCCGATCAGACGCCACCCGTTGCGGTCGGCGGCGGTCCCGTAGTAGGCCGCTTCCTCCTCGAGCACGTTCCAGTGCAGGCCGAGGGCGTCGAAGCCGTTCTTCATCGTCGCCCCGATCGACACGAGCGACATGCCGTGGCGGCCGGCGAGGCGGGGTCCGATCGGCGAGACGATGGCGGCGGCGGCGAGCTCGAAGTGCGGATAGCTGTACGGCCGCAACTGCAACACAGCGTCCTCCAGCGTGAACCAGTCGGTCTTCATCGTCACCGGCTCTTCCGAACGCAGCAGCGCCACCACCGCCTCCACAGCTTCCTCGAGCCGGGCCCGCAGTACGCGGGGCTCCAAGCCGATCATCTCCGCGTCGGTCGGCAGGCTCCCCGGGCCGACACCGAAAATCACCCGGCCACGGGTCAGATGGTCCAGCAGCACCATTCGTTCCACCGCCATGAACGGATGGTGGTACGGCAGCGACACCATCCCCGTGCCCAACCTGATGTGGGAGGTCTTGGCCGCGGCGTAGGCGATGAACACCTCCGGCGAGGCGATGTACTCCCAGCCGGCCGAATGGTGCTCACCGATCCACACCTCGTCGAAGCCGAGGTCTTCGATGAACTGCACCATCTCCACATCACGCTGCAGCGCGAGCGTGGGATTCTCTCGGGCCGGATGATGCGGCGCGATGAACAATCCGAACCGCAACGGTGGCTGTGAACCATTGTGCATGGCAGATGCTCCTGGGGTTGTGCATCAGGGCGCGCTCGAGGATCGATGCGTCGAGCAAGCGTGGGTTGCTGCGCCGGACCGACCGCGGACCGGTCGCCGGCTCAGGCGTCGGGAGCGGTGTGCAGGTCGGTACGGGTCCAGCGGTCGGGGTTGTCTTCGACGAACACGGTCCGAAACTTGGTGACCGGCCGAAACTCCATGAAACGGGCGCCCCGGGGACCGGCAGTGAACGAGTAGGTTGCCCCGGCCCGCGTGTAGTAACCCTCGCCAGGACGAAGCTGACGGTTACCGATGCTCACCGAGCCCTCCAGCACGAACACGATCTGGTCGCAGTCGTGCCAATGGCGGGGCAGGCTGAAGTTCGGCGGGAACACGTATACCCCGAGCGACACCCCGTCGCCTTCCGGGTCGGCGTACAGCGTCTGCACCTTGCAGGTGCCGTCGTGGAAGGCGTGCAGGTCGACGGCGTCGGGGATGTTGTCTGGGTACTCGCAGTATTGCTCGGCATCGACGATCCCGACGTCGGGCATCGTGTGGGAGTCGAAGAACTGGAGCCGCTTGCCCCTCCCCGCTCCCGACACACTCTCAAAGAGCTGCGCTCGGCTCGTCTCGGTGTTGGCTGCGGACATGACTTCCCCTTGAGATCGAATGCTGGTGTTGAGCCCCGGATGCGAACGAACGGGTGTTGCGGCAACGGCGTCAGTTCCTCATGATCCCCACGTCGACTTGACGTCGATCGCCGACGACATTCGAAGCAAAGAACTACCGCCGTGTCAAGACAAAGCTCATGATAATTGTGGTGGTCCGGCCGCTCGCCGCGACGGGCGGTATACCGAGTCATACCTAGGCACGATGTGAAGCCTGAGGCTGCTGGGTGGACGTGGCGTGACGGCCGGCAGCCGGTACCGCCTCAGACATACCACGTTATACTCGCCCGCAGTGAAGACCGCCGTGTCAATTCCCGACCCCCTGTTCGAGGCGGCCGACCGCCTTGCCCACCGCCGGAAAGTATCCCGATCGCAGATCTACGCGAACGCACTCGAGTTGCTGCTCGACACCGAGGACGACAGCGACATCACAGAGCGTCTCAACGCCGTTTACTCATCTCACGCGTCCGTGCCCAACCGGGAACCCGCCACCCGTCGCGTCATCACCGTGCGCGAGAGCTGGTGATCCGCCGCGGCGATATCTGGTGGGCTGACCTCGCTCGGTCCCTCGGTTCCGAGACACGTCAACCCGTGCTCGTCGTCTCCTCGGACGCGTTCAACCGCAGCCAGATCCCGACCGTCATCGCCGTCGGCGTGTCTTCCGACCGTCGGCTCGCCGATGCGCCGGGAAACGTCGAGCTCGTGCCGAGTGACTCCGGCCTGCCCGCGAGATCGGTGGTGAACGTGTCTCAGATTCTCACCGTCGGCAAGAGCGATCTTGACTCGTGGATCGCCACCGTGACCGCTGACCTACTTCGCCGAGTAGAAGCCGGACTCCGTCTCGTGCTCGAGCTGACCGCTCCCGGATGACCTGGGATGATCGAGGTGGCTGCCGCGAGCGCCGGCACCGACCTGCGACATGGGCGTCGAGTCGGGAGTCCGCTCGCGCGGCGGTGGCCATCAACGTCGGTGTGGGGTGAGGCGAGCGACCTCCTCACGGACGTGCATGATTCCCTCGACCGGCGCGCGCTTCCTTGACACGTTGTGACTGCGCCGCCTGCCGTCGGACCCAGCGGCGACGAGGCACCCGCTCGACGACATCGCTAGGAGCACGTTTGTCCCGTGTAGGTGCAGCAAGTCGCTGGCGGGGCCCGCCAGTCGGTCCGGCGGCGTGATGTCGATGTGCTCGGTTGTCAGCGCACGACGGCTTCCGCGGACCAAGGCACGGCACGGGGGCGGTCATGTTGGAACGATGGTGGTAGGTCGTCGACGATGTCCCAAGACATCGCGAGGCGGCCGAAGCCGACACAGATGCCGATGTGCACTCCTAGGTCGATCATCTGTGGCTCGTCGAAGTGCTGCCGCATTCGATCGAACACGGCGTCGTCGATCGACAGGTGGTCGGTGGCAAGCAGGTCGGCGTAGGCCAATGCCGCCTTCTCGGCATCGGTGAGGTCCGCGGCCTCCTCCGGTCGCTCGAGGCTGCACACCGCGCCATCGGTCATGCCGTCGGCGACCGCTGCGCTCGACCGGACCGCCATGCAGCTGCGGCACTGGTTGTGGAACGCGACACGGAGTCGGACCAGTTCACGCAGCCGAGGCGTCAGGGAGCTGTTGGCATCGACAGACTGCTGGAAGCGCACGAATGCCGTTGCGATCTCGGGTCGGTTCGCCCAAACGGTGAGCGACCCAATCTGCACGCGCTGCTCGGAGGTTGGGTTGCCGACCATGTCGGCGAGTTGTGGCGTGACGTCCTGCGGATCACGGTTCTCACTCGTGCCATCTGCCTCCATCTCCCGGTCGTTGTCCTATTACTCATGAGGAATGTACTATCGAAGGGTGAGGTTGCGACAATCCGGGTCCAATGGGTGACAGCTCGGCTTGAAGGTCGGCTGGCTGTGGTGGCCGGTGTCGGATCGGCGATCGGCCGGGTATCTGCTGTACGCCTCGCTGCCGACGGCGCAGTGGTGCTGGCGGTCGATGCAGACGCTGGGATCGCCGCGTCGGTGGCCGAAGAGATCGGCCCGCCGACGACCGCCCACGCCGCCGAGCTGGCGACCACGTCGGGCGCGGAGTCCACCGCCCGGCGTTGTCGGCAGATGGGCGAGGCGCTCGACGTCGTCGTGCACTGCGGCTCGGCGATGGAGGTCTGGCCGGAGGACCAGGACAGCATCGAGTCGTTGCTCGAAGTGGTCACCAGCAACGTCGCCGGGCTGATCGCGTACATCCTCGCCCTGCAGCCGTTGCTGGCAGTGTCCCCAGCTGCCTCAATCGTCTACCTCGGGTCAATCGACGGCATCCGTGGCAACCCCCACGTCCCCGGCTACTCGCTGGGCAAGGGAGCACTGCTGACGTTGACCCACATGATGGCAACCCGGCTCGGTCCAGAGGGCATCCGTGTCAACTGCGTTGCTGCCGCCGGAATCGTGCAGACGGGCAGTGGCGTCGGGCCGCTCGACCGAGTCACCGGCGTGACCGACCTCGCTCTGCGTTTGACCCCGCTTGGCCGCATGCCCGCACCCGAGGAGGTTGCGTCGGTCGCCGCGTTCTTCGCCTCCGACGACGCCTCCTACGTCACCGGCACGGTATTGCCCGTCGACGGCGGCCGCACGGCGTCGACGCCGGGAACCTGGTTGCCAGGCTCAAACTCCAGAACGGCGCATTCCGCCGGCGGCCACCCGATCGTCAGCGCAGGTGCTCGCCGCCGTCGACCACGATGTTCGTCCCGGTGACGAACCCGGACTCCGGCCGGCACAGGAACAGCGCCGCGTTGGCCATGTCCTCCGGCTGACCCGGCCGCCCCATCGGCACGTCGGCGGTCCGTTCAGCCAGGATGTCCGGATTCGCTTTGAGGTTCTCCGCCACGAGCGGGGTGACGGTGATGCCGGGCGACAGGGCGTTCACCCGGATGCCGTGGCCGGCCAGCTCGTACGCGGCCGTGCGCACGAGCTGGTTGACGGCGGCCTTGCTCGAGGCGTAGGCGGCGAGCCCGGGGCGGATTCCGAGGGCGCGGATGGACGAGACGACCACCATCGAGCGGTTGGCGTCGGTCGGCATGTCGACCATGATCCGCCCCGCCTCCTGCATGCACAGGAAGGTCCCGGTCAGGTTGAGCGCCAGGGTCGCATCCCACATCTCCAGCGGCAGGTCGAGGAACGGCACGACGGCACCACTCCCCGCGTTGGCGACGAGGATGTTGAGCGCCGGCAGCTCGGCGCGGACCCAGGCGAATAGGTCGGCGATGGCGTGCGGATCGGCGGTGTCGGCGGGCATCGCGAGCACCTGCTGGCCGTCGCCCGCAGCCTCCTGGAGGCCGCGCCGCGCCGCCTCGAGATCATCCCGGTTGCGGGCCACCACCACGGCGTTGGCGCCGGCTCCGACGAGTGCCTGGGTGATCGCCAAGCCAATGCCCTTGCTGGCGCCGGTGACGAGCGCCCACTGGTCCCCCAGCTCTCTCACGGCGCCGTGCCGTCGAGGATGGCGGCGGCCCGCCGGACCTGGCGGGCGACCATCGGACCGCGCTCGGCCATCCGCGGATCGGTCGATTCACCCCGGACCCAGCGGGCATAGAGCTGCTGGAGGATCACTGCCGTCTTCCACGCCGCGAAGGCCTCGTACCAGCGGATGCCCTCGACGTCGAATCCCGTCCGCGACGCGTAGCGCTCGATGACCTCGGCGCGCGCCGGCAGCCCGAGCGTCGAGGCGCCGGGGTTGGTGATCGGCTCCAATCCGGGGACGTCGGACGGGTCGGGCCAGTAGTTCAACGTGATGCCGACGTCGATGAACGCATCGCCGAGCGTCGCCTGGTCCCAGTCGAACACCGAACGCACATGGTCGGGGTCGCCCGGTTCGAACTGGCAGTTGTCCAGCTTGTAGTCGTTGTGCAGGATCGACACGTGGCGCGTCGCCGGCATCGTCGCAGCCAGCCGGCTGCCCACGTCGTGCATCTCGGATGGCGAGTCGTCCAGGGCGGCGAGCTCCCAGCGGTGCATCCAGCCGCGCACCTGGCGCTCCACGAAACCGTCCGGGCGGCCCAGACCGGCGAGGTCGACGGCGGCGGGATCGATGGTGTGCAGGTCCGCCAGCGCATCCACGACGGCACGCCCGACGCGCCGGCCGACGTCGGCGTGGTCGGCCATCGACGGCGGCACCGTGCCCCAGATCACGACGCCGGGTCGGTACTCGATGACGAGGAAGTCGGCGCCGATGACCGAGTGGTCGTCGCAGAAGGCGAACGCCCGTGGTGCGCGTGGATAGGAACGCCACAGTCGCGAGCAGCGTGCGGAACTCCCGCTTCATGTCGTGGGCTCCCGGCGCGAGGTGCCCGAACGGCGGCCGGCGAACGACGAGCCGGCGATCGCCGAAGCGCACCAGATAGGTGAGGTTGGCCGAGCCGTTGGGGAACTGGAGCACCTCCATGGCACCGTCGAGGTCGCCGATCTCGGCCCGCAGGTACTGCTCGAGCGCCGTCCAGTCGAGCTCCTCGCCCGGCCGCACCGGAGCCGTCTCGGGTCGAACGCCGTCGGTGGTCAGGTCGGTCACCGGTGCACCTTCGCTCTCGTGCGAGCGAGCGAGCGCCAGCGAGCGAGCGGCCAGGAACGGCCTGCGTGGCCGGGGAACGCAATGAACGTCATCTCGTCATCACGGTGCAGGCGCTCACACCGGGTGCGCCGTACACGTGGGAGAAGGCGACCTGGGGATCGCCCGGTACCTGACGAGGCCCGGCCTGGCCACGCAGTTGGAGGGCGTTCTCGTAGACCTGGCGAAGTCCCGATGCACCAATCGGCTCACCGTTGGCGAGGCACCCGCCGTCGGTGTTGATCGGCATCGACCCACCGATCCGGGTGGCGCCTGCCTGGATCAGTTGTTCCTGCTCGCCGTCCTTGCACAGGCCGGTCTCCGCCATGTGCATGATCTCGGCGCCCGACTCGGTGTCCTGGATCTGGGCGACGTCGAGATCCTCCGGGCCGATGCCGGCCTGTTCGAAGGCGGCTCGGGCGGCGACCGCGGTCGGCCCGTCGGAGCGCTCCGGGGCGAGCGACGGGCTGAACACCTCGAACGAGCCGTAGTGGCGGGTGGCGAACGAGACCGCGTCGAGGAACACCGGTGTGCCGGTGTAGCGGTGAGCGTGCTCGGCACGGCACAGGACCAACGCCACCGCGCCCTCACCAGGCGAGCAGAACATGTACTGAGTGAGCGGGTCGGACACCATCTTCGACGCGGCGACCTGCTCCTCGGTCAGCGGCGTGCGGCGCCAGGCGTTGGGGTTCTGGGCACCGTTCTCGAACGCCTTGACGGCGACCTTGGCCAGTGTCGACGGGGAGATGTCGTGCAGATGCATGTACCGCTGGATCTTCAAGGCGAAGAACTGCGTGGTCAGCATCAGCCCGGTCTGCCCATACCACGCACCGATGCCCAGGGCTTCGGGATCGGCGTTGAACGCGCCACGCGGGTGTTTGTCGAACCCGATCGCCAGGCCGAGGTCGGCGACGCCCGAGCGGATCGTCCGATCGGCCATGGTCAACGCGCTGCCACCGGTCGCGCAGCCGTTCGACACGTTGACGAACGGCAGCCCGGTGAGGCCGAGCTCGTTCACCAGTGTGTCGGCGTCGCCACCGTCGCGGCTGCCCCCGAAGGCGAACTGCGCCTGATCCCACGTGATGCCGGCGTCGGCGAGGGCGAGGCGGGCCGCGTGGACCGCCTGCTGGCGGCCGGACACCCCATCGGTCCGCCCGAACGGGTGCATGCCGATGCCGACGATGGCGACACGTGCCGAGGTGCTCATCGTTCGACCGACGGGGCGAAGGCGAAGGTGACGGCGTCGCCGAACGGAACGATCACGAGTCTCATCGGCCGAGCGATCTCCAGATCGCTCGGGTCGTTGGTCGTGAGGCGGGCCTCGACGATCACTTCTCCCGCCAGGTCGACGTAGCCGACCCCGTAGGGCTCGAACGGCTCGGGCCCGGCGTACGGCTCCTTGGGCTGGAAGCGCTGGATCGTCCAGCTCCACAGCGTGCCCGTGCGGGCGAGCACGTGCTCCTCGATCCGCTCGGACGTACATCTCGAGCACGACGTCGGCCGGGGGAAGGCGACGGCGCCGCACTCGGCGCAGATGCCGCCGAGGAGCCGTGGCTCGTCCGCCGGCCAGGTGAACAGGCCGGGGGCGATCGGTGGTGCGGCACGTGCGGTCTCGGCATGCATCGCAACGCAACGAAACCACAGTGCGGGAGAGGTGTCAACAATTTCATCATGATGAATTGTCGACGAGCGCTGCGTCCCGCGGGTCGACAACGCTGTACGACGTGGCCGTCAGCCCTCCGTCCACCGGAAGGTCGACCCCCGTGATGAACGAGCTCGCGTCGGACGCCAGCCAGGCCACGGCCTCGCCGACGTCGACCGGACGGCCCATCCTCGCCAAGGGCAGCTGGGCGACGTACGCATCCCAGTCCAGCCCGGCGAACTGATCGTTCCCGACGCTCATGTCGGTCTCGATCGGCCCCGGGCACACCGCGTTGACGCGGATTCCGAAGCGCCCGAGCTCCACGGCTGCCGCCTTGGTGAGCCCGCGTGAAGCGAACTTGCTCGCCGCGTACGTGACCGTGCGCGGTGCGCCGATCAGGCCGCGGACCGACGAGATGTTGACGATCGATCCCGGCCCGGTCGTGCCCGAGCGAAGGTGCAGCCGCAGGAAGGTGCGCATGCCGAGGAACGTGCCACCGACGTTGACGTCGAGGGTCCGCTGCAGGTCCTCGAGCTCGGTGTCGAGCAGCGACGCGGCGCGGACGATCCCGGCGTTGTTGACGAGCGCGTCGGGCCGGCCGATCGTGCCCAACAGCTCCTCGGCGAGGGCGTCCCACGCCCTGGGATCGGCGACGTCGAGGACATGAGCCGTCGCCGCGTCGCCGAGCCCGGCGGTCGTCGCGGCCAGCTCGCGCTCCAGCACGTCGGTGAGGACGACGCGAGCTCCGTGGCCGACGCACGTGCCGGCGATCGCCGCGCCGAGCCCACGCGCCGCCCCGGTCACGAGGACGGTCTTGCCGGCCAGAAGCGTGCTCACGATGACCTCCTCGTCTCGCGCCACGAGACGTCCCGGTCGACGCGTGGTTCGGCCGGCAGTCCGAGCACGCGTTCACCGACGATGTTGAGCTGGATCTCGTCGGATCCGCCGGCGATGCGGTACCCCGGCGCGCCGAGGACGTGCGTGGTCCACGAGAACGTGCCCCACTCGCCGGTGTCGGCCGTGAGCCGGGCGCCGAGGAGCGCCGACACGACCTCCGCGGTCCGGGTGAGATCACGCGTCCAGCGCAGCTTGCCGATCGACGCTTCCGGACCCGGCGTGTCGGTCTCACCCGCGCCGGAGGCACGCTGCTTGACCAGCTCCGTGACGCGGCGGTTGACGTACAGGTCGGCCAACGCCTGGCGAACCACCGGGTCGGCGGTCTGCCCCGACCACCGGGCGAGCTCGAGCACCCGCGACCAGCTGCCGCCGACGGCAGGAATGCTGCGCCCTCCCCGCTCGAACCCGAGCGTCGTGAGCGCCACCTTCCACCCGGCGCCGACATCGCCGAGTCGGAGGCGGTCGGGGATCCGCATCTCGGTGAGGAACACCTCGTTGAACGAGGCGCCGCCGGACATCTGCCTGATCGGCCGGACCTCGATGCCCGCGGCGTCCATCGGCACGATGAACGCCGTGAGCCCAGCGTGCTTGGGTACGTCCGGGTCGGTGCGGGCAATCAGCTCGCCCCACGGGGCGAAGCGGGCGCCGGAGCTCCACACCTTCTGACCGTTGATCACCCAGTCGTCGCCGTCGCGCTCGGCCCGCGTGGCGAGGCCGGCCAGGTCGGAGCCGGCGGTCGGCTCGGAGAACAGCTGGCAGCACAGCTCGTCCGCCCGGAGGAAGCGACGTACGAAGTGCTGCCGTTGCTCGTCGGTGCCGTAGATGCGCACCGTCGGGGCGATGAGGCGGACGGTCACCGAGAACGTCTCGTGCGTCTGCGGGATCTTGAACGCCCGCTCCTCGTCGTGGAAGACCTGTTCGAACTCGGCCGGCAGGCCCGACCCCCCGAACTCCGCGGGCCACGTGATCGCGCCGTAGCCGGCGTCGAACTTGGTCTGCTGCCAGCGCATTGCGTCCTGGAGAAGGCGGGCCTCCTCCTCGTACGTCAGGTCGTGGAAGACCGAGACGTCGTCGCTGGCGACTCCCCAGGTACCCGCATCGCCGGCGTCGCTGGCGTCGCCGGCGGGTTCGAGGTGAGCCGCCAGCCACTCGCGGCACTCCCGCCGGTACGTCGTCAGGTCCGGGAGCACCATCATCGCTGGGCGACCGCCTGCCCGCCGTCGACGCGCACCACAGTGCCGGTGGTGAAGCTCGACGCCTGGCTGGCCAGGAACAGCGCGGCGCCGACGATCTCGTGCGGCTCGCCACCTCGGCCGAGTGGGTAGGTGGCCGCGATCTTGTCGAAGGCGTCGAGGTCCCACGCCTTGGAGATGTCGGTGAAGAAGGGTCCGGCCATGATCGTGTTCACGCGCACTTTCGGTCCGTACGCCTGGGCGAAGCCGACGGTCAGCACGTCGAGCGCCGACTTGGCCGCCGCGTAGGGAAGCTCGGCGGGCGTTGGGCGAATGGCGGCGACGCTGCTGACGTTGATGATCGACCCACCGTCGCCGGCTGCCATCCGCGGCGCGACGAGGGCTGTCAGCCGGAACGGGCCCTTGAGGTTGACGCCGATCACCTTGTCGAACAGCTCCTCGCTGACCTCCGGCAGGCTCGGGTACAGCGGTGACATGCCGGCGTTGTTCACGAGCACGTCAACCTTCCCCATCTCGGCAAGGGTGGTCTCGACCAGCGAGTTCACGTCGGACCAGCGGCCGACGTGGCAGGCGATGGGGAGGGCCCGGCGACCGGTGGTCTTCGTGACCTCGGCGGCGAGCTCGTCGCAGGCCGCTTGCTTGCGGCTGGCGATGACCACGTCGGCGCCGGCGTCGGCGAAGGCGAGGACCATCTCCCGGCCGAGCCCGCGGCTGCCGCCGGTGACCAGGGCGACCTTCCCGGAGAGGGCGAACCGATCCGCGCCCACCGCTACCTCCACTCGATCAACTCGGCCAGGCGGGCCGGCCAGTGCCGCTCGTAGTAGTCGAGCTGCGCCTGGAAGTGCTCGGCCATCAGCGTGGCGGCCTTGTCGGCGTGGCCGGCGGCGATGGCGCGGGCCAGGGCGGCGTGCTCGTCGAGGATGTCCAGGCGCAGCTCAACCGGGTCCATCGTCGACACCACGTGGTCGGCGACGAGGTGGGTGACGGCCTGGGTCAGCAGCGAGAGCACCGGGTTGGCGGCGAGTTGCCAAACGGCGTGGTGGAAGTCCTCAGTGCTCGCCCGGTACTGGCGCTCGTCGCCGATTCCGCTCGGCCGGAGGTACGGCGCCATTGCGCTGCGGCGGTCGGGGTGCTGGGCGGCCAGGCGAGCGGTCACCGGTTCCAGGAGCACCTGCGTCTGCATCAGCTGGCGATACGTGGCCCCGCCGAGGTGGAAGTACAGCGACGCCGTCCTCGCCAGGTTTCCTGGCTCGACGGATCCCACGACCGGGCCCCCACCCGGACCCGGCTTGAGGTGGATCAGGCCCTGCACCTCGAGGAGCCGCAGCGCCTCCCGCAACGAGGCTCGGCTGACGTGGTACTGCTGCGCCATGGCTGCCTCGAGCGGCAGCCGAGCCCCGGTCCGCAGGCCGTGGGCGACGATGTCGCGTACGATGTCAACGGCGACCCGTTCGGACGTCTTCATCGACCGCTTGCGGTCGTCGCGCACGACGTGGCCCACGGTCAGCCCGGGTCGATCGTCGGGCGCGCGCCGCGGCAGTTCGTCTTCCGGTCGTTCACTGGCTACCGACATCGGACGCTCCTGTCCTAAATCTCAGGATGATTATGAATTGTTCGCTCCGGGTTGGCAACCCGTCTCCAGGGCATCGCGGGCGCGAGCGAAGGTGGTGCCTTGACACATATTCATCATGAGGATTAGGATACTTGCCGTGAGCACGCAGCTTGTTGAACGAGTTCCCGTCATCGACGCCGACACCCACGTCGTCGAGCCGCCGGACCTCTGGACGTCGCGCATGTCCTCCAAGTGGGGCGACCTGGTTCCCCACGTCGAGTGGGACGACAACGCCGGCGAAGAGGCGTGGTTCATCGGAGGCACCCGCTTGGCTCCCGTCGGCGGCGCGGCGATGGCCGGATGGTCCGAGTACCCACCTAACCACCCGAAGCGCTGGGGCGACACCGACCCCTCGACCTGGGACCCCTCGCTCCGCCTGACGAAGATGGACGAGTACGGCATCCACGCCCAAGTGCTCTATCCGAACGTGGCCCTGTTCAACTCCTCGATGCTCGTCGAGGCCGACAACCAGACGCTCACGCTCGAGTACCTGCGCGCTTACAACGACTACCAGACCGACTTCGCCAGCACGGCCCCCGATCGCCTGCTGCCGATGACCTCGCTGCCGTTCTGGGACCGCGAGGCGACCCTCGCCGAGATCGAGCGCTGCGCCGCGCTCGGCCACCGCGGGATCGTGTTCACCCAGGACCCGTCGGCATTCGGGCTCCCCGCGCTCACTGATCGCCACTGGGACCCGATGTGGGCGTCGGCGCAGGAGAAGGGCCTACCGGTGAACTTCCACATCGCCTCCGGCGACATCTCGCTGTTCACGTCAGGTGGCGGCCTCCCCGGCGCCGGCCCGCACGCCAACTACGCCTCGATGGGCGTGTCGTTCTTCATGGGCAACGCCCGCACGATCGCGTCGCTGATCTGCGGTGGGATTTGCCACCGGTTCCCGAGCCTCAACTTCGTGTCGGTGGAGAGTGGCATCGGCTGGATCCCGTTCGCCGTCGAGGCGCTGGACTGGCAGTGGAAGAACTGCGGCGTCGCCCTCGAGCACCCCGAGTACGAGCTGCTGCCGAGCGAGTACTTCAAGCGCCAGATCTACGGCTGCTTCTGGTTCGAGCGGGAGACGGCACGGGACGCCATCGACTTCCTCGGCGACGAGAACATCCTCTACGAGACCGACTTCCCGCACCCGACGAGCATGTCCCCCGGGCCCGCGACGACGGCCATCGCACCCCGCGACTTCATCCAGGCGACCCTGGGCGACCTCCCCGAATCCACCCAGCGCAAGATCCTCCACGACAACGCGGCGCGCATCTACCACCTCGGCTGAGCGTTCCGGCACGCCCGTCGGAGTTCTTTCAGATAATCATGATGAATTCTTGACATGGGTCGCCCTCGCCGGGAGATAGTTCCGAGACACTGTGGGTTCGAGCAGGCAGAGGTTGGTCGTGATGGGGAACGAGACGAGGCAGCGCACCATCCGGCTGGCCGTGAGCGAGACGTTGTGCTCGGGCCACGGCCGTTGCTACACGCTCGGTCCTGACGTGTTCCACGCCGACGACGACGGGTTCTGCGCGGAGCGGGGCACCGACTTCGAGGTCGGCCCGATCTCGAACGGCAGGCCCGACTGGGTGTCGACAGCTGCCCCGAGGGCGCGATCACCATCGTGGCCGAGTGACGGGAGAAGCAGTGTCCGTTCATTGCGTTCCCCGGCCACGCAGGCCGCTCGTGGCCGCTCGCTCGCTGGCGCTCGCTCGCTCGCATCTACACAGGGTCCTTACATGACCGACTACCCGTCGATCGAGGTCGATCTCAGCGTCAACGTCGCCCCCGCCGGCACGCACTGGCAGGAGATCGACGCGCTCCGCGAGCAGCATCGCTTCCTCTGGAACACGTATGGCCCGGGCTACTGGGTGCTCACCCGGTTCGAGGACATCCGCGAGGCGTTCCAGTCACCTGAGATCTTCTCCAATCACTCGATCGTCGCCACTGACCCGGACCCGAAGTACCGCTTCATGCCGTCGTTCATCGACCCGCCGGAGCACATGAAGTACCGCCAGATCATGCACCGATGGTTCGCCCCGGCCGCGGTCGCCAGGATGACCCCGACGCTCGAGCGGCTGGCCCGCGAGACGGTCGAGGAGGTCTCCGCGGACGGCGGCTGCGAGTTCATGTCGACGTTCGGCGACCGGTTCCCGGTGAAGGCCTTCCTCCACTCGATGGGGCTGCCGCCCGACCGCGACCCCGACTTCTTCGTCTCCTGCGTGCGCCGGATGTCCGGCCACTTCGCCGACTCGGCCGAGGAGTCGGCCGCGGCGATGATGGCGGCCTGGAGCGACGTCGCCACCTACTGGAAGGACGTCATCGCCGAGCGGCGGGCGCGGCCGCTCGACCCCGAGCGCGATCTCGTGACCCTGCTCACCAGGGCCACGATCGACGACCGGCCGCTCCCCGACGACGAGATCGAGGACATCTGCGTCACCTTGACGATCGGCAGCCTCGACACGCTGAAAGCGCAGCTCGGCTGGTGCTTCTACCACCTCGCCACCAATGACGACGACCGCAGGCGGCTGGTGGCATCGCCGGACCTGATCCCCACCGCCGTCGAGGAGTTCCTCCGGGCGTACCCGATCATCAGCATGGCGAGGAAGCTCGACCCGCGATGTCGACTTCCACGGCTGCCCGATGCGGAAGGACCAGATGGTTCTGCTGTCGATCCAGTCGGCGACGCGCGACCCGCGGATCTTCCCGAACGCCGACGACGTGGTCATCGACCGGCAGCCCAACCGGCACATCGCTTTCGGCGCCAGCGAGCACCGCTGCCTCGGCTCGCACCTCGCCCGGGCCGAGCTCGCCACGGCCATTGAGCAGTGGCACCAGGTGATCCCGGAATATTGCGTCGGCACCGACGATCCGCTGATGGCGCACGGCGGCCAGATCGCCCTGCTCCGGCTCCCGCTCGCGTGGGGGCCGGTGTGAAGCCGGCGCCGTTCGACTACCACGCCGCGCGCAGCACCGCGGAGGCGGTCGCCCTGCTCGCCGACCACGGCGAGGAGGCCAAGGTCATCGCCGGCGGCCAGAGCCTGGTGCCGATGCTGGCGCTGCGGCTGGCGTCGTTCCCCCACCTGATCGACGTCTGGTCGGTCGAGGAGCTGCGCGGCGTGCGACGGAACGACGGCTCGCTGACCGTCCGCGCCTCCACCCCGGACGTGACGATCGAGCACGACGCCATGGTCCTCCGCGCGGTCCCGCTGCTCGCCAAGGCGACCCCGTACATCGGCCACTTCCAGATCCGAAACCGGGGCACGATCGGCGGGTCCCTCGCCCACGCCGATCCGGCCGCCGAGTACCCGGCGGTGGCCGTCGCCCTCGACGCCGAGCTCGAGGCTGAATCGGCGGCCGGCAGGCGTCGCATCGCCGCCGTCGACTTCTTCGAGGGCTACTGGACCACCGCCCTGCGGGACGACGAACTGCTGACCGCCGTCCACTTTCCGGTCTGGGAAGGGCGCTGCGGCTTCGGGGTCGCCGAGTTCGCCCGCCGCCACGGCGACTTCGCCATCGCCGGCGCCGTCGCCGGCGTGCAGCTCGACGACGAGGAGCGGGTGCAACGGTCCGCCCTCGCCCTGCTCGGCGTGGGCCCGATACCGGTGCGCTGTCGCACGGCCGAGGCGGCCGCGCTGGGCTCGGCGGCCGCCGACCTCGATCCGACAGAGATCGGCCAGCTCGTACGCGGCGACGTCGACGAGCCGGCCGGCGATCTTCACGCGCCGCCCGACTACCGGATGCGCGTGGCTGCGGCGATGGCGGCCCGCGCCCTGACTGAAGCGTTGGAGGAAGCGGCCCATGGCTGAGTCGATCGTTTCGGTCACCGTCAACGGCGCGAGGCGCAGGGCGCTCGTCGAGCCGCGCAAGACACTGGCCGACTTTCTCCGTGAGGACTGCGGCCTGACGGGCACGCACCTCGCCTGCGAGCACGGCGTGTGCGGCGCGTGCACCGTGCTCGTCGACGGAGCGGCGGTGCGCTCGTGCCTGATCTTCGCCGTCCAGACGCAGTCGTCGGAGGTGACGACGATCGAAGGGCTCTCCGGCCCCGGCGGCGGACTGACGGACGTGCAGCGGGCGTTCCGCGATGCGCACGGACTGCAGTGCGGGTTCTGCACGCCCGGGTTCGTGATGTCGGTCACGGCGTTCCTGCGCGATCAGCCGTCGCCGTCGGACGACGAGATCCTCGATGCGCTGTCCGGGAACCTGTGCCGGTGCACCGGCTACCAGGGCATCGTGAACGCCGTGCATCTGGCCGCGGAGGCGGCGTCGTCGTCGTGAGCATCGCCGCGACTCGTTGGATCGGCCAGCGGGTCACCCGCCGCGAGGACGCCCGCCTCCTGACTGGTCGGGGTACCTACGTCGACGACGTGGTCGTGCCCGGCGTGTTGCACGTCGCGTTCGTCCGCAGCGACGTCGCCCGGGGCACGATCGTCTCCGTCGACACCGAGGCCGCGCGTGCTCCTCGACGGTGTCGTCGCCGTGTTCACCGGGAGTGACCTCAACCCGGCCGTCCGCGAGACGTGGGTGGACTACGAGGGACCGGCCGGCGGCACACCGATGTACCGCGTCCTCGCCGACGGGGATGTCCGCTACGTCGGGGAACCGGTTGCCCTGGTCGTCGCCGAGTCGCGTTACGTCGCCGAGGACGCCGCTGGGCTCGTCGAGGTCGAGATCGACCCGCTGCCGGCCGTCGTCGGCGTCGACGCGGCTCTCGCCGACGGTGCGCCACTCGTCCACCGCGAGCTCGACAACAACGTGGCCGGCGCCGTGCCGGCCGCCGAGGACCCCGAGCTGAACGAGATCTTCGCCAGTGCCGCCCACGTCGTCACCGAGACGTTCGATCAGCACCGCTACCTGTGCGTGCCGATGGAGACCCGGGGCATCGTGTCGCGTTGGGACCCCGTCACCGGGAGCCTGACCGTGTGGATCTCGACACAGGGACCGCATGGCGTCCGAGGGTTCCTGTCGCGTGCCCTCGGGGTCCCGGAGAACAACGTCCGGGTGATCATGAACGACGTCGGCGGCGGCTTCGGCCAGAAGATGTTCGTCCTCCCCGACGAGTTGGCCGTGGTCATCGCCGGGCGAGCACTGGGCCGCCCGGTCAAGTGGATCGAGGACCGGCGCGAGAACCTGATGGCCGACCAGCACGCCCGCCAGGACCGGATGACGCTGAGCATCGCCGTCGACGGCGACGGTCGCATCCTCGGCGTCCGCGGCGAGCTGACCGAGGACGTCGGGGCATTCGCCGCCGCCGGCAGCAGCACGATCGGGTTCGTCCCGATGATGTTCCCCGGCCCGTACCGCATCCCCAAGGTCCAGTTCTCCGCCCGAGCCGCCTACACCAACACCGCCGGTCGCTGCTCGTACCGCGGGCCGTGGATGATGGAGACGCTCGCCCGCGAGCAGATGATGGACGTTGTGGCCCGCACCATCGGCCTCGATCCGCTCGAGCTCCGCCGGCGCAACGTCATCGAGGCGGCCGACCTCCCCTACACCACCGCGGCTGGGCTCGTGTACGACGCGCTGTCGGCGGCCGAGACCTTGGAGCAGGCTGCCGAGCTCATCGACTACGACACGTTCCGCAAGGAGCAGGGGGCGGCCCGCGAGGAGGGCCGGCTGCTCGGAATCGGGCTCGGGCTGTACGTCGAGCCGTCCGGGCTCGCCGTCGGCAGCCTGTCGAGCGAAGGAGCGACCGTGACCGTGACCGTGAACGGCCAGGTACAGGTTGTGATGAGCAGCGCCAGCCACGGTCAGAGCGTCGAGACGACGGTGGCCCAGGTCGTCGCCGACCAGCTCGGCGTCGACCTCGACGCTCGTCACGGTGATCCAGGGCGACACGGCGACCGCGCCGTACGGTCCAGGAACGGGAGGGAGCCGCAGCGCCGTGCTGTGCAGCGGGGCGGCGGGTATGGCCGCGCTCGAGGTGCGCCGCAAGGTCATCGAGATCGCCGCCCACGCCCTCGAGGCGGCGCCCGAGGACCTGGAGATGGGAAGTGGACGGATCGCAGTCGTCGGGACACCGCAGCGCGGCCTCGACCTCGCCGAGGTGGCGCGCATCGCCTACATCAACCCGGCCGCCCTCCCCGGGGGGATGGCGATGGGGCTCGAGGCGCACGCCCGCTACACCCCGTCGGCGCCGTTCACGTTCTCCAACTCCTGCCACGCGTGCATCTGTGAAGTCGACCAGATCACCGGTGCCGTCACGCTCCGCCGATTCGTCGTCAGCGAGGACTGCGGCGTGATGATCAACCCGATGGTCGTGGAAGGCCAGATCGCCGGCGGTGTCGCCCAGGGGATCGGCGGCGTGCTCTACGAGCACATGGCCTACGACGAGGACGGCACACCGCTCGCCACGACGTTTGTCGACTACCTGCTGCCGACGGCGGCCGAGATCCCGCCCATCGAGTACGGGCACGTCGAGACCCGTGCCACCACCAATCCCGGTGGCTACAAGGGCATGGGGGAGGGCGGCGCCATCGGCTCACCGCCGGCGGTGATCAACGCCATCGCCGATGCCTTGGCGCCGCTCGGTGCCAAAGTCAATCGCCAGCCCCTCGGCCCCGCCCAGGTCGTCGCCGCCATCGAGGCTGCCAGCCGGCGATGAAGTGCAACGCGGCGCTGTTATGGGAGCAACCCGGGAGGTGGGACGTCTACGAGGTGGACCTCGACCCGCCGCAACGGGGCGAGGTGCTGGTGCGCCTCGTCGCGACGGGGTTGTGCCACTCCGACGACCACTTCGCCACCAACGACATCCCGCTCCCTCACCTGCCGGTCTGCGCCGGTCACGAGGGTGCCGGTGTCGTCGTCGAGGTGGGGGCGGACGTGCACGGTCTGTGGGCCGGCGACCACGTCGTGACCTCGTTCATCCCGAGCTGCGGCCACTGCCGCTGGTGCGCCTCGGGCCTCCAGAGCTTGTGCGACAACGGCGCCATGCTCTTCGACGGCACCCAGCTCGACGGCACCTTCCGGATGCACGTCGATGGCCGCCACGTCGCTCAGGGCGGGATGATCTCGACATTCTCCGAGTACAGCGTGATGCCGGCGATCTCCTGCGTGAAGGTCCCCGAGGACATCCCGATGAGCTCGGCGTGCCTGGTTGGCTGCGGCGTGCCGACCGGATTCGGTTCGGCCGTCAACCTCTCCGGTCTGCGGCCAGGCGACGTGGCGATCGTGATGGGCATCGGCGGCGTCGGAGCGAACGCCGTTCAGGGCTGCCGGGCGATGGCGGCCGGTCACATCATCGCCGTCGACCCGGTGGAGATGAAGCGAGAGATGGCATTGGTGCTGGGCGCCACGCAGGCGGTCGCCTCGATCGACGAGGCGGCCGAGATCGCCCGCGACCTGACCAACGGCCAGGGTGCGGATGCGGCCATCGTCACCATCGGCGTCACCACCGGCGAGCACCTCGCCCAGGCGTTCGCCGCCATCCGTAAAGCCGGCACCGTCGTCGCCACCGGGGTCGGCCCCGGCATCGGCATCCCAGTCAGCATCCTCGAGCTGGCCATGTACCAGAAGCGGATCCAGGGCGGAATCTACGGTGGCGCCTCACCAGCGGTGCAGATCCCCCGGCTCATCGAGATGTACCGCCGCGGCCAGTTGATGCTCGACGAGCTCGTGACCCGCACGTACCGGCTGGAGCAGATCAACGAGGCTTACGACGACATGCACGCCGGGCGCAACATCCGCGGCGTCATCGAGTTCGCGGGCACCTGATCGCGTCGGGACCTGCTGTTGATAATCATCATGAGGTTGACTGATATTCCTCATGATGGTTAGATGCATCTTCTAGCGAGCCGAAGGGGTTCTCGGGCTCTCACCTCGAAGGGGGAAGACATGTCGGTACTGAAGCGCAGGTTCGTTGCAGCGGCGGTGCTCGCCGGAGTCGTCCTCGCCGCGTGCGGCGGAGACGACGATGACGACACGGGCGGCGCGGCGACCAGCGGCGCCGATCAGACCCAGCAGAGCAGTGCGTCGACGGCACCGGCCGCGTCGACGGCACCGGACACGTCGACCGCACCGACCGGAGCAAGTTCCGGCGACGCCGAGATCGAGGTCGTCACGTCGCCACCGACCGAGATGACCGTCACGGAACCGCTGCCGGAGACCCCCGAGCCCAAGACGGTGGCGTGGGTCAACTGCGAGGTGCCGGCTTGCCAGGTGAACAACGAGTTCTTCACCGCCGCGGCCGAGGCCCTCGGCTGGGAGGTCGAGCTGATCACTTACACCTTCGCCGCCCCCGGCGCCGCCTTCCAGCAGGCCATCGACTCGGGCGTCGACTACATCGCCACTTCCGGCGTCGCCCTGGCGCAGATCGAGGAGCAGGTGGCCCTTGCCGAGGAGCAGGGCATCCCGATCTTCGAGTGCTACTCGACCGACGTGCCCGCCGGCGAGGAGAACAACCTCTACGCGCAATGCGCCGGTCTGCTGGCGACCGACGTTGTCGCCGACACCGTGTCCGACTGGATCATCGGCGACTCGGGTGGCGACGCCAACGTCCTCATGGTGACCATCCGTGACTTCCCGATCCTCGTGGCCCAGGAAGAGGCGGCCCAGGCGGCGTTCAGCGAGCGGTGCCCCGACTGCACGACCGACGTGCTCTCGGCGACCATCGAGGACCTCGGCGCCGGCGCGGTGGCCCAACAGGTGGCGTCGTACGTGCAGTCCAACCCGGACGTCGACTACATCTGGTTCCTGTTCTCCAACGTGTCGATCGGGGTGTCCGAGGCGCTCGACGGCGCGGGCCTGCTCGAGGGCCGCAACCTCGTCGGCACCCAGGCCGAGGTGCCCCAGCTGCAGGAGCTCGTCGACGGGACGAACCGGGCGTGGTCGGCGCTGCCGTTCGAGTACGCGATGTGGATCCTCGTCGACCAGATGGCCCGCCACGCAACCGGCGTGTGGAGCCTCGAGCAGGAGGCCGAGGCGTCGGTCATCCCGACCTGGGTCGTCGACACGCCCGAGGCGGCGGCCGAGCTGCTCCCGACCGAGGGCTGGCATGGGCCGGACGGCTTCCAGGACCACTTCAAGGAGCTGTGGGGTGTCGCCGGCTGACGGCGGGCTCGCCGGGGACCAGCCGGTGCTGGAGATCTACGAGCTCTCCAAGACGTTCCCCGGTCAGCTCGCCCTCGACAGCGTGGACCTCACCGTGCGGCGCGGCGAGATCCACGCCCTCCTCGGCCAGAACGGGTCCGGCAAGTCGACGGTGATCAAGATCCTCGCCGGTTACCACCCGCCCGATCCCGGCGCCGACATCGCCGTTGACGGGCAGCCGCTGCGACTCGGCGTCCCCGGCGCCGGCCACGAGCTCGGGCTGCGCTTCGTGCACCAGGACCTCGGGCTGGTGCCGGCGCTCAACGTGATCGACAACCTCGCCCTCGGGCGTGCCTACCGCACCAACGGCTTCGGGCGGATCAGCTGGCGGGCCGAGGCCGAGGCCGCCCGGATCGCCCTGGCCGACCTCGGACTCCACGTCGACCCGTACGCACCACTCGGGTCGCTGTCGGTCGCCGAGCGCTCGATCGTGGCCATCGCCCGCGCCGTCCACGACGAGAGCGGCGCCACCAAGGTCCTCGTGCTCGACGAGCCCACCGCCGCCCTGCCCGCCGACGAGGTCGAACGCCTCTTCGCGGTGCTGCGCCGGCTACGCGAGCGAGGTGTCGGCATCGTGCTCGTCACCCATCACCTCGACGAGGTCCTCGCCGTCGCCGACCGCGTCACCGTGCTGCGCGACGGCAGGCGGGTGGCCACCGTGGATCGTGACGAGCTCGACCACGACCGTCTCGTCGAGCTGATCGTCGGCCGCGTCGTCTCGCTGGCCCCCGCCCGCTCGGAGGCCGCCGCACAACGGCAGCCGCGCTTGACGGTGCAACACGTCGCCGGTGACAACGTCGTCGACTTCGCGGCCGAGGTCGGCCACGGCGAGGTCGTCGGGGTCGCCGGACTCGACGGCTCGGGCCGCGAGTCGATCATCCCGCTGTTGACCGGCCAGCGCCCACGCGACACCGGCCGATGTCGCGGTGGGATCGACGCCGGTGCCGTCCCACGACCCCGAGCGGGCGTTGCGTGCCGGGATCGCCTTCGTCCCGAGTGAGCGGGCCCGCCTCGGGCTGTTCGCCACGATGACCGTTCGGGAGAACCTCACGATCACCCGTCTGCGCACGCTGCGACGGTACGGCCGCGTCGACCGCGGCGCCGAACGCTCCGAGACGTCACGCTGGATCGAGCGGCTGGGCGTCGTCGCCGCCGGCACCGAGGCGCCGATCGCCACGCTGTCGGGCGGCAATCAGCAGAAGGTCATGATCGGCCGCAGCCTGCGCCTGCAACCGAAGGTGCTGCTGCTCGACGAACCGACGCAGGGCGTCGACGTCGGCGCCCGCCACGAGGTGCACGCCATCATCGAGGCGGCCGTCGCCGACGGCATGGCCGTACTCGTCGCCTCGACCGACAGCGACGAGCTCGTCCGGTTGTGCCACCGCGTGCTCATCGTGCGCGACGGCCGCATCGTGCGCACCCTGCACCGCGACCACGACTTGACGATCGACGAGCTCGATCACGCCCAGATGAGCCCCACCCTCGAGGAGATCGCATCAGTGACCGTCGCCACCGTGACGGCGACGCCGCACAGCCTCCCTCGCTGGCTCCGGCTCCTCAGTCCGAGCCGGGCCAGCGCCCTGTACCTCTGGCTGGGGTTCGTCGTCGTGTTCAGCGTGGCGAGCGACCAGTTCCTGACGGCGACGACGTGGCGGCTGGTCTTCAGCGAGGGCGTCGTCACGGCCGTGCTGGCGTTGGCGTTCCTCGTCCCGTTGGTCGCCAACACGTTCGACCTGTCGATCGGCGCGGTGATGGGCCTGTCGCTCGTGATCACCAACTGGCTCGGCACCAACACGTCGCTGCCAGCCGGTGCCGCCGCCTTGGCCGCGCGTCGCCGCCTGCGCGGTGACTGGCGCCGTGTCGGGCTTCGTGGTCGTCAAGCTGCGCGTCAACTCGTTCGTGGCGACGCTCGGCGTCAGCCAGCTCGTCACCGGGCTGGTGATCCTGATCTCCGACAACCGCCAGATCACCGGGGCGTTCTCCGAGCTCTACGAGGACTTCGGGCGCCAGCAGTACGCCGGCGTCCCGGTGGTCGTGCTCTACCTGCTCGTGATCGCCGCGGTCGTGTGGTTCGTCCTCGATCAGACACCACTCGGCCGCCGGCTGTACGCGACCGGCGGCAACGCCGAGGCGGCACGGCTGGCCGGCGTGCGCACGGACCGGCTCGTGTGGGGCTCCCTGATCGCCTCTGCCACGATGGCCGGGTTCGCCGGGGTGCTGTTCTCGATGAAGACCGGCACGTTCTCCACCTCGATCGGTCCCGGCTACCTGTTCCCCGCCGTCGCCGCCGTGTTCTTCGGCGCCTCGCAGTTCACCGGGCGACCAAACGTGTGGGGCACCATCGTCGCCTACTACGCCCTGGCGTTCGGGATCAAAGGGCTGCAACTGGTCGCCGGCCCCGGCACGGTCTGGATCGGCCCCGTCTTCGAGGGCACCGCGCTGCTCCTGGCGGTCGCTCTGGCCAGCCGGCAGGGCCACATCCGTGTGCGCCGCGCCCGGCCGGCGGCGGCCCAGCCGCCGGCGGCGACCGCCCCCCGGACGCCGGCCGAGACGGTTCCGGCCCACTGACGCAACCATCACGAGGAGGACTCGACATGACGACACTCGAACCTGGCATCGACCCGGCGAACTTCCAGGCCATGAACGACCGGCTCGCCGTCGCCGACACCCTGTACCGCTACGCCTCGACGATCGACGGCGGCGACTTCGCCGGCACGCGGTCCGTCCTCGCCGACGACCTGTGGGCCCAGTACGGCAACGCCGAGCCGATCACGGGCGGGCAGGCCGTCGCCGACTGGATCGCCGAGTTCTGCGCGACCTGCGTCTGGCAGCACCACCTGCTCAGCGTCTACCACGTCGACGTCGACGGCGACCGGGCGAAGGCGCTCGTGTACCACACGTCCCACCAGGGCTTCGAGGACGACCCGGGCACGGTGCACGTGCTCGTCGGCCGCTATCACAACGAGCTGACCCGCACCCCGGACGGGTGGAAGATCAGCAAGCTGCTGTTCGAGATCCTGTGGGGCGAGCGCCGGCAGGACACCACCGATTACCTCGCCGCCGTCGGCGGGCGTGGTCCCGTGGTCGCCGGCTACCGGGGCGCACCGCGATGACCGAGGACCGGGATCTGGGCGGCTGCCCGGTCATGCACATGGACGTCGCCGAGGCGATGGAGGCAGGCAGCTACTGGCGGCGAGCCGACGAGCTGCGCGAATCGGGCCCGGCGTTCTTCAACGACGTCGCCCAGGGCTACTGGGTGTTCACCCGCCACGCCCAGGTGCGGGACATGTACCAGCACCCGGAGATCTTCTCCAGCGAGTCGATCACGCCGTGGGAGCCCGAACCCGCGTACCGGTTCGTGCCGACGCAGATCGATCCGCCGGAGCACGTCAAGTACCGCCAGATCCTCAACCCCTGGTTCTCGCCTGGTGCGGTGGCCAGGATGGAGCCGAGGGCGCGGGAGATCTGCCGCCGGTTGGTCGCCGAGATCGCCCCGCTGGGCGGGTGTGACTTCGTCACCGCCTTCGCCCTGCGCTACCCCACGGAGGTCTTCCTGACCATGATCGGGTTGCCCGGCTCCGATGCCGAGCGGATGGTGCCGTGGGTCGAGGACTTCTTCTGGGGCTTCGGCGGCGACCCGGAGGGTCAGGAGGCGATGCTCGCCGGTCTCGCCGGCATCCGCGGCTACTGGGAGGCGGCGATCGACGAGCGACGTGGCGAGGCGGAGCCACGCCCGGGTGATCTCGCATCGCACCTCCTGCACGCCACCATCGACGGCGAGCCGCTCGCCGAGACGGTCGTCCTCGACATGCTGCAGGTGCTCGTGCTCGCCGGGCTCGACACCACCCGCGGCCAACTCGGCTACCTGTTCAAGTATCTGGCCGAGCACACAGACGACCGGCGGCGCTTGGTCGAGGAGCCGGCGCTCGTCCCGTCGGCGGTCGAGGAGTCGTTGCGTTTGCACACGATCATCTTCGGCGACGGCCGCAAGGTCACGACCGACACCGAGTTCCACGGCTGCCCGCTGCGCAAGGGCGACATGGTCTACGGGCTCGTCGCCGCGGCCAACCGCGACCCGCGCGTCTACGAGCGCGCCGGCGAGTACGTCATCGACCGCAAGGGCAGCCCGCACCTCGGCTTCGCCGGAGGACCGCACCGCTGCCTCGGTAGCCATCTCGCCCGCCGGGAACTGCAGATCGCCGTCGAGGAGTGGCTGCGGCCGATCCCCGACTTCCGACTCGCCACGAGCGAACCGCTGCGCGAGCGCGGCGGCGGGGCGATGCTCGGGCTGCTCAGCCTGCCGCTCGCCTGGGACGTCCGCTAGCCCGGGACCGGTGCCGCGTCAGCGAACGTTCGGGGTGTCGTGGATCTGGGCGCGTATTCTCTCATTCGGCCTTCTGGGCGCGGACAGGCGCAGATCTGGAACTCAGCGCGCCCAGATGGCTAGATGAGCGACGTGCGATCCTGATCCGATCAGGAGGTGTGCGAGGAGCCATGACCGAGACCGATGAGGTGCTGTTGATCGACGAGCCACGGCCGAAGGTCCGCCGGTTCACGCTCAACCGTCCGGAGAAGCGCAACGCACTCGACGACGCGTTGCGCGGCGCCCTGTTCGAGGGTCTGCGGGCGGGCGACCGCTCGGGTGAGGTGTCGGTGATGATCATCCGGGGTGGCGGATCTTGCTTCTCCGCCGGCTACGACCTGGCCGGGTCGAACCACGACGTGGAACGGCCAATCGCCAAGGTCGACGGCTGGTGGTCGCGCCATGTCGTGAACAACTGGTTCGAGATGTGGGACATGGCGACGCCGATCGTCGCTCAGGTGCATGGGTACTGCCTGGCAGGCGGTACCGAGCTGGCGACCGCGTGCGACCTGGTCTATGTCGCCGACGACGCGGTGATCGGCTACCCGCCGGTCAGGTCGATGTCTCCTCCTGACATGCAGTGGCAGACCTGGCTGCTCGGATTGCGCCACGGGATGGAGGCTCTGCTGACCGGTGACTCGATGAGCGGCATCGAGGCGGCCGACCGCGGGTTCGCCAACCGGGCGTACCCCGCCGACGAGCTGGCCGATGCCGTGCTCGCGATCGCTGAGCGGGTGGCGAAGGTGCCACTCGACCTGCTGGCGGTCAACAAGCGATCAGCGCACCGGGCGATGGAGGCGATGGGCATCCGGGCCGGCATCCGGGCGAGCGCCGAGATCCAGGCGCTCGCCTTCCATCAGCCGGCGTCGCGGGAGTACCGCGCGACCCTCGCCTCGAAGGGCGTCTCAGCGGCGCTGAGCGATCGCGATCGCGCGTTCGGTGACTACCGGGAGCGGCCGCGGCCGAACGCCGGTGATCAATAGCATCGGTCAGCAGACGTCACCGCTCGCTCCCCGGTCGGACTCGCTCACCCCGGCGGCGACGATGATGTCGGCGAGCTCCCGAGGGCGGCTCAGCATGCACATGTGCCCCGCGTCGAGCTCGACGACCCGCGCCACCCCGATCGCCGCGATCGCCGCGTCCTGCTGCTCGAGTGGCAACGTCTGGTCCTTGAGGCAGCGGACGTACACGACGCGGTCGAGCTGCTTCACGCCGGACAGGTCGATCGGTGCGCTCAGGAACGCCGACGTGTCGGGCATCGTCTCGGCCATCGCGACCGCCGTCATCTCCTCGTCGAGGTCGTTGCACAGGATCGTGCGCAGCGTGTCCCGATCGATCTCATAGGTTCCGTCGCCGGAGCCGGCCAGCACGGCCTCGCGGACGTCGAGATCGATCGAGTCGATGATCGCTCCGCCGTCGGGAGGAATCGTGCTCGACACGAACACGACCGCGCGGATGCGTTCTGGGAACCGATTCACGACGGACGACGCGGTGAGTCCGCCGGCCGAATGGGCGACGAGCACGATGTCGTCGGCGTTGGAGCTCTCCACGTCCTCGATCGCCGCGGCAACGAAGGCGTCGAATGCGACCTCGGCCATCGGGGCCGGTCGGCGGCCGCGCCCGGGTAGGTCGACGAGCACGACGTCTCCGTTCAAGTGCGGCGTCACGAATCGCCAACACCGGCTGTCGTAGTTCGCGCCGTGGATCAGCACATACGTCGGTATGTCGATTGCTCGCTGGTCGCAAGCTCCTGCGTGAGCACGCATCGGGCCATCCTCGTGGGGACAGCGTTCAGCGCCACTCGATGAAGTCGTTCATTTGGTCACCGATCTCCAGGCGGTAGTGGTCGACCATGTGACCGATGTGCTCCGACATCAGGTCGCGCGCCCGGTTGGCATGCCCGGCGGCGATGGCGCGAGCGATGTCGGCGTGATCGCGGTCGATCTCGTCCTCCAGTTCCCGCGGGTCGGCGTTGACCACCACATGGTGGGTGACGATCTGCCCGGTCGTCTCGAGCATCAGCGCGAGCACGCGGTTGTTGGCGAGAGTGGCGACGACGTTGTGGAACTCGACGTGCGACGCGACGAAGTCGAGCATGTTCTCGCCGGTCCCATCGTCGGCCGACGCGACGAACGGGGTCATCGCCCGCCTCACCATCTCGCGGTCCTCGTTCCGGGCCGCCAGCTCGGCCAGGATCGGCTCAGTGATCGTCCACGCCTCGAACAGCTCGGCATACGTGCCCCCGGCGAGGTGGTAGAAGAGCGTCGAGACACGACCGAGGTTGGCGGGATCCACGTGCCCGACGCTCGGCCCGCCACCGGGACCTCGGCGGATGATGATCAGGCCTTGCACCTCCAGGAGGCGAAGGCCCTCCCGGAGCGATTCACGGCTGACGCCGTATTGCTCGAGCATGGCCGCCTCCGCCGGCAGTCGGTCACCGGTCTTCAGACCGCGACTGACGATGTCGTGGACGATGTCGCGAGCGACCGTCTCGGACGTCTTCAGGGCCCTGGTCAGCGCGCTGCCCGCAGGCGTTCGGGTGGAGTTGGCGATGCTCGATCGTCGCCGCTCAGCGCCAGCTCGCACACGTCTCGCCACTCGGCGGAGGCTACCCGTCACGGCCTCGCGCGCCGCGGACCGTCCGGGCCTCGAAATGAAAACCTCCGGATAAATCGGGCGCGATCCTTGACACAGCGCTGATTCCCTCTTATCATCATGAGGAATACGGTTTGGTGATTCGGCCGGGCCGGCATTCCCAAGCGTCACAGGGGGTCAGGAAGTGCGATCGAACTCACGACGTGGTCTGCGGGCGTGGTCGATGCTCGCCACGGTCACCGTCGGGCTGTCGCTCGCCGCCTGCGGCGGAGACGACGACGATGACGCAGGGGCCAGCGCCACGACAGCGGGCGACGCCGCGGCGGACACGACGGCCGCGGGCGCGGCCACCACCGCCGGAGATGCCACCGCCACGACGGCAGGCGGCAGCGACACCACCGCTGGGGAGACGACGGGCACCGACACCGCCGGTACCGGCACGCCCGGAAGCGCGGCTGCGGACGATCCCGAGCTCGTGGCCGCGGCCACCGAAGAAGGAAAGGTCACGATCTACTCGAGCCAGGGTCTCGACGCGCTCGAGGAGATGGCGACCAATTTCGAGGCCAAGTACCCCGGCATCGACGTCGAGGTCGTGCGCGGCATCGACAGCGACCTCGCCCCCAAGGTCGAAGCGGAGAACCAGACCGGCCAAGGCGTCGCCGACGTGTACGTCAACGCCAGCCTGAGCTGGGTCGTCGATCACGCCGAACAGGGATGGTTCCTGCCCGTCGAAGGCCCCGAGCTCACCGGCCAGGGCGCCTACGACGCCGAGCAATACGTCCACGACGGCAACTACTTCGAGGTCGGCGCCGCCGTCCTCACGTTCGCCTGGAACACGGAGCTGTACGAGGCGGGCGTCACCGACTACCCGGACCTGCTCGACCCCGCCCTACAGGGCCAGATGGGCGTGATCGAGCCGACGGCGCCGTCGATCGTCGACTTCTACCTCTGGCTCGAGGAGACGTACGGCGAGGAGTACGTCGAGCAGCTCGCCGCCCTCGAGCCCCGGATCTACCCGAGCTCGCTGCCGATCGGTGAGGCGTTGGCCGCCGGCGAGATCGCGGCCACCCCGTACGCCGCGCCGCAGACACTCGTGCCGCTCGCCGAGCAGGGCGCACCGGTCGAGTTCGGCATCGGCCCCGAGGGGTCGTGGGGCGCCCGCTTCTTCGGGATGGTCCTCACGTCAGCGCCGAACCCGAACGCCGGCCAGCTGCTCGCCAACTACATGGTCACGGCAGAGGCGCAGGAAGTGCTCCAGGCCACCGGTGGATCGGTGCTCCCCGACATCCCGGGCACGCTGCTCACCAACGCCGAGACCCGCGAGCAGGACCTCTCCAAGCTCACGCCGGAGGCGGTTGCGGCCTACCAGGAAAAGTGGAACGGCCTGTTCCGGTGACCCGAACCCGCCGGACCTGACGAACGGGAAGCCCCATGTCCTACGTGACCATCGAAGGACTGAACAAGCACTTCGCCGGCCGACCGCCGACGACGGCCATCGACCACCTCGACCTCGAGATCGAGGAGGGCGAGTTCCTCGTCCTCCTCGGCCCGAGCGGCTGCGGCAAGACCACGACGCTGCGCTGCCTCGCCGGACTGGAGACGCCGAGCTCCGGCGCCATCTCGTTCGGTGGGCGCAAGGTCTTCGCTTCGGGCTCGCACGTCGACCTCCCGCCCGACAAGCGCAACATCGGCATGGTCTTCCAGTCCTACGCCTTGTGGCCGCACATGACCGTGCGCAAGAACATCGGCTATCCGTTGCGGGCGCGCAAGATCCCCAAGAGCACCTGCCGGGGGTGGATCGAGGAGGCCGCGGCGCTCGTCGACTGCACCCAGCTGCTCGACCGCTATCCGGCCCAGCTGAGCGGCGGGCAGCAGCAGCGAGTGGCGCTGGCCCGCGGGCTGGTCGCCCGGCCCGACCTCATGCTCTTCGACGAGCCGTTGAGCAACCTCGATGCCCGTTTGCGCGACCAGGTGCGGGCGCAGATCCACGAGCTCCACGCCCGGCTGCGGTTCACCGCCGTGTTCGTGACCCACGACCAGCGGGAGGCCCTCGCCCTCGGCGACCGGCTGGCGATCATGCGCGCCGGCCAGATCGAGCAGTTCGACACGCCGGAGCAGGTCTTCGAGGAGCCGGCCACCGAGTACGTCGCCGGGTTCATCGGCATGTCCAACCGTCTCGAGCTGGAGCGGCACGACGGCCACTGGTCGCTGGCGGGCACGCCGGTCACGGGGGAGCTGCCGCTTCCCGGCGACCGCCGCTCGGTCGCCGTCCGGCTGCGTCCGGACGACGTCGTGTTGACGCCGCCGGATCACTTCCACGGCGGCAACGAGACGGTCAGCTTCTCGGCCGAGATCATCGACGCGGAGTTCGGCGGGCGGCACTTCGACGTGGTCATCGGCGTGGGCGCCCACCGAATGGACGCCCGCGTCCCGAGTGGACGCCTTGGAGGATGGGCGCGCAAGTTGGTGTCGGGGCAACCCGTCACCGCCGTCTTCTCGCCGACGACGGCGATCTACTTCGACGGCGACGGTGCACGGATCGCCGGCCACGTGCCCGTCGAGGCGCCGGCCGCGATCGGGGCGTGACATGACCGCGGCGATCGCCACCGCCCGGCCAGGCCTCGCCGGCCTCGTGCCGGGGCGGCGCGTGCTGACCCGGATCGGGCTGCTCGCCTTCGTGGCGGGCCTGGCCTATCTCGTCGTCGTGCCGCTGTACCGGCTGCAGTCGCTGGCCCTGGAGGACGGCGCGCGCGGCTACCGCACCGCCTTCACCCGGCCGGCGATGGCCGACACGCTGCGCACGACGATCGTCCTCGCGGTCGGCTCGCTGGTCATCGCCCTGGTGCTCGGCACGCTCTTGGCGTGGGCCGCGACGCGGCTTCCGGCGCGGCTGCGCTGGCTGCGCATGCTGCCGATCCTGCCGATCGTCGTGCCGGCGGTCGCCAGCGTGCTCGGCTGGTCGTTCCTGCTGTCACCGCGGCCCGGCTATCTGAACGCCCTGCTGCGCCAGCTGCCGTGGTGGAACCACCTCGACGAGGGACCGGTGGACGTGTACACGGTCCCCTGGATCGTGATCATCACCGGGTTCGGGCTGACCGCGTTCGTGTACCTCTTCGTCAGCGCCGGCTTTGAGAACATCAACGCCGAGCTGATCGAGGCCGCCCAGGTCAGCGGTTCCTCGCAGCTCGGCGTGTTCTTCCGGGTGACCCTTCCGCTGCTGCGGCCGGTGCTGGTCTACGGCGGCGGCGTCGCCCTGCTGCTCGGGCTCGGCCAGTTCACCGGGCCGCTGCTCCTCGGACGCAACGCCGGCATCAACGTCCTCACCACCGATATGTTCCTCGCCGTCTCGCAGTCGCCGGTCGACTACGGCCAGGCGGCGGCCATCGGCTCGCCGTTGCTGCTGTTCGGCGTTGCCGTCGTCATCTTCCAGAAGTTCATGCTCGGCGACCACAGCCGGTTCGTCACCCACGGCGGCAAGTCGTTCCGCGGCGGCGCCAAACCCTCCAAGCTGGCCGCCGTCGGCATCATCGCCTACAGCTGCATGGCGACGATCCTGCCCGTCTTCGCTCTCGTCGTCGTCGGCCTGTCCAACTTCTGGAGCGGCGACATCGAGGTCAGCAAGTTCACGCTCGACAACTTCCGCCAGGTCCTCGACGACCCGCGGATCACCGAGGCCATCAGCACCAGCTTGATCGCCTCGTTCGTCGCCGTGGCCATCGCCCTCCCAGCGGGCTTCCTCGCTGCCCGCCTGCTGCTCAAGGGCCGCGGCTTTCCCGTCATCCGGGCGATCGTCGACTTCATCGTCGCCATGCCCCTTGGCATCCCCGCAGTGATCTTCGGCGTCGGCTTCCTGTTCACCTACACCCGCGAGCCGTTCATCCTCTACGGGACCCGCTGGGTCATCATCCTCGTCTACGTCACCCTGATGCTTCCGTTCACCGTCCGCATGCAGCTGTCGGGGATGGTCGCCCTCGGCAACTCGTACATCGAGGCGTCACGGGTCAGCGGAGCGAGCTCGCTGCGCACCAACACCCGCATCCTGCTGCCGCTCATGCGCGGCACGCTCGGCGGGGCGGCGGCGCTGATGTTCGTGTTGCTGAGCCACGAGTTCGCCGCCTCGCTGCTCGTGCGCTCCCCCACCACCAACACGATGGGCACGATCCTCTACGACTACTTCGGCAACGGGTCGTACCCGCTCGTCGCCGCCATCGCCCTCGTCATGACGCTGATCACCGCCGCCGGCGTGGCCCTGGCGATGGCGCTCGGCGGCCGGGACGTCTTCGACAAGCTGTGAGGTGACGACGTGAGCTTCGATCATCGCGACCGGTGTGCGATCGCCGGCATCGGCGCCACCGACTTCTCCCGCAACTCCGGCCGCAGCGACCTGACGCTGGCGACCCAGGCGGCCCTGGCCGCCATCGAGGACGCCGGGCTGACGCCGCGGGACATCGATGGCATCGTCCGGTGCGACATGGACACCGTCCGCCCCAACGACCTCGCCGACACCCTCGGCATCGACGAGCTCACGTACTGGGGCGAGGTCGGGCCGGGCGGCGTGGCCCCCTGCGCCCAGGTCGGCCAAGCCGTCGGCGCGATCCTGTCCGGGCAGGCGACCACGGTGCTCGTGTTCCGCGAGCTCAACGGCCGGTCCGGCCGCCGCTACGGACTGTCCCCGCAGAGCGACGTGCGAGCCGGTGGCGCCGGCACGTACGACGAGTTCTTCGCCCCCTACGGGCTGCTGACGCCGGGACAGATCTTCGCCCTCATGGCCCAGCGGCACATGCTCGAGTACGGGACCACCGACAAGCAACTGGGCCAGATCGCCGTCACGTGCCGCGAACGGGCCAACGCCAACCCGCGCGCCCAGATGCACGACCGCCCGCTGACGATGGACGACTACCTGGCGGCCCGCATGATCTCCCGACCGCTGCGCCTCTACGACTTCTGCCTCGAGACCGACGGCGCGTGCGCCGTCATCGTCACCAGCACCGAGCGGGCACGCGACCTGCGCCAGAAGCCCGCGCTGATCCGGGCCGTCGCCCAGAACAGCATCCCCCACCCGCAGCCCGGCATCCAGTTCCCGGTGCTGATGCGCGAGACGATCACCGAGCTGCCCGCCAAGGCAGTGGCCAAGACGCTCTACACACGGGCCGGTCTCGGCCCGAGCGACGTCGACGTCGCCCAGCTCTACGACTGCTTCACCATCACCGTGCTGATGCAGCTCGAGGACTGGGGCTTCTGCGCCAAGGGCGAGGGAGGGCCCTTCGCCGCCAGCGGCGAGATCGACCTCGGCGGGAGCATCCCGATCAACACCGGTGGCGGTCACTTGTCGGAGGGCTACATCCACGGCATGAACCACATCGTCGAGGGCGTTCGCCAGATCCGCGGCGAGTCGACGTCGCAGGTTCCGGGCGCCGACGTGTGCCTCGTCACGTCGACCGCACTGCCGCCTGGCAGCGCGTTGATGCTGACGGCGGACTGAGGAGGCACCAGTGAGCAGGACAGCACCGCGACCGCTTCCGGTCGACGACGACATCGACACGGGCGGTTTCTTCGAGGCGGCCCGCCGCGGCGAACTGGTCGTGCGGGTCTGCGGCGGCTGCGGCGCAGTGCTGCACATGCCGCGGGCCTACTGCCGCGACTGCGGATCATGGGACGGGCACTGGCAACCGGTCTCCGGCGCACGGGCGCGTGTACTCGTGGACCGTCGTCGAACACCAGGTCCACCCGGCGTTCCCGACGCCCTACACGGTGGTGCTGGTCCAGCTCGACGACGCCCCGGCCCGGATGGTGGGGTCCCTCGCCGGGTCCGCTGACCTGATCGAAGGTCAGCCGATGGAGGTGTGGTTCGAGACGCTCGACGACGGCGTCGTCGTGCCGCAGTGGAAGGTGGCCTGACATGGCATGGGACTTCGAGACCGACCCCGAGTTCCAGCGCGAACTCGACTGGGTGGAGACGTTCGTGCGCGAGGACGTCGAGCCGGTCGATCTCGTCGTGAAGCACGCATGGGACATGGACGACCCGGTGCGCCGACGGCTGATCCCGCCGCTCCAGGAGCGGGTGCGTGAGCGCGGGCTGTGGGCGACGCACCTCGGACCGAACCTGGGCGGGCCCGGCTACGGGCAGGTCAAGCTGGCGCTGCTCAACGAGATCCTCGGCCGCACGCACTCCGGACCGATCGTGTTCGGCTGCCAGGCGCCTGACTCGGGGAACGCCGAGATCCTCGCCCACTACGGCGCGCCCGAGCTGAAGGAGCGCTACCTCCAGCCGCTGCTGCGCAACGACATCGTGTCGTGCTTCTCGATGACCGAGCCCCAGGGCGGCTCCGACCCCACCCAGTTCGTGACGACAGCCGAGCTCGACGGCGACGAATGGGTGATCAACGGTGAGAAGTGGTTCTCGTCCCACGCCAACTTCGCCTCGTTCCTGATCGTGCTCGCCGTCACCGATCCCGACGAGCCGGCCCACCGGCGGATGTCGATGTTCGTCGTCCCCAAGGACACGTCAGGTGTCCACATCCTGCGCAACGTCCCGGTCTACGGACACACCGAGGGCACCCATTCCTACATCCGCTACGAGAACGTGCGGATCCCCAAGGATCACCTGCTCGGTGAGCGCGGCCAGGGCTTCGTCGTCGCCCAGACCCGCCTGGGTGGCGGGCGCATCCACCACGCCATGCGCACCGTCGGCGTCGTCAAGCGCGCCTTCGACATGATGTGCGAACGGGCGCTGTCGCGGGTCACTCAGGGCGAGGTGCTCGCCCGCAAGCAGCTGGTGCAGGAGATGATCGCCGACTCGTGGGTGCAGATCGAGCAGTTCCGGCTGCTCGTCCTGCGCACCGCGTGGAAGATCGACAAGTACCACGACTACCTGCGAGTGCGCGCCGACATCTCGGCGGTGAAGGCGGCGATGCCCACAAGTGCTGCACGACGTCGCCGCGAGGGCGCTGCAGATCCACGGCTCGCTCGGCGTGTCCGACGAGATGCCGTTCGGCGCGATGGTGCTGGAGTCGTTCCACATGGGTCTCGCCGACGGCGCCACCGAGGTGCACAAGGTGACGCTCGCCCGCCAGGTGCTCAAGGACTACAAGCCAACCGACGACCTCTTCCCGACGATGCACCTGCCCAAGCTGCGGGCCCAGGCCCACGAGAAGTACGACGACCTGCTCTACGCGGCAACGGCCGGGGATGCCTGACGAGCGGCCACGACTCGCCGGCCGACGGGCGCTGGTCACCGGTGGCGGTAGCGGGATCGGGCTGGCCGTCGCCCACCGACTGGCGGCGGAAGGTGCCGCCGTCGGTGTGGTGGACGTGCGCCCGGGGGCCGCCGAGGCGGTCGCTGCCGCCATCGCCGAGGACGGCGGCAAGGCGTTCGGCCTCGCCGCCGACGTGGGCAGCGAACCGGACATCGCCGCGGCGACCGCCGACCTCGTCGCGACCCTCGGCGGGCTCGACACGGTGGTGGCCTGCGCCGGCGTCGCCTTCCCCGGCGCAACGCACCGCACCCCGCTGGAGGCGTGGGAAACGATGCTGCGGGTCAACCTGACCGGGGTCTTCCTCACCGTCAAGCACGCCCTCCCCCATCTGATCGACGCCGGCGCCGGTTCGATCGTGACGATCGGCTCCGTCGCCTCGCTGGTCGCCGCCGGCCAGCACAGCGCGTATGACGCGTCGAAGGGCGGCGTGCTGCAGTTCACCAGGGCGGTCGCCGTCGAATACGTCGACAAGGGAATCCGCGCCAACTGCATCTGCCCGGGCAAGGTCGCGACGGACCTCGCCGCCAACACCCGCAGCATCAGCGACCAGGCCGACGTCTCCGGGCGTCGCCGACCGGCGGCCGAACGTCTCGACGTGCCGATGCCCCGCTCGGCCGACCCGGCCGAGATCGCCGCCGCCGTGGCCTTCCTGTGCTCCGACGACGCCTCGTTCGTCACCGGCGCCGCCCTGCCTGTCGACGGCGGGTTCACCGCCATTTGAGAGGAGCGCGATGATCAAGACTGTCGCCACGACCACCGGCCGGCTGCTCGGCGACCCGACGCCGCCCACGCTCGCCGCCTACTACGACGCCGTCGACGGACAGCGGTTCGCGGAGGCGGCCGCCGCATTCGCGCCCACCGGCATCTACGCCCTCGCCCCGATGGACGCCGAGGAAACCGCACCGCGCCACGTGACGGTGGGGGCGGCGGCGCTGCGCCGGCGCCTGCGCGACCGTGGGCCACGTCCATGGCGGCACGTCATCCGACTGTGCCTGGTGGAGGGCGCGGACGCCTTGCTCGAGGGCGTGCTCGTCTCGGCCCGTGGGCTCCCCGTCGCCACGTTCGTCGCCAGTGCCCGCGTCGGCAACGACGGCCTGCTCGAGCGCTACCTCGCCTTCTCCTGTCCGGCAGTCGTGGATCCAATCCCAATCGACGTCGATCGGGCCGAGGTCCCGGCCGACGCCGCGGCCGTCGTGCACGGCTACTTCGCCGCGCTCGACACCGGACGCTTCGCAGACGCCGCCCCGCACTTCAGCGGCGACGTGCTGTATTCCCACCCGCCGTACCGGCACACCGGGATCACCGACCCCGGTCGCATCGAGTTCCGCGGTCGGCGCGGCGCTGGAAGCGGCATTCGTCGAGCGGGGCCGGACGAGCTTCGACCACACTGTGCTGATCTCGATCCAGCGGGGGCCGCACTGCCTCTTCGAGGGCGCCGTGAACAACCTGCCCGGCGGCCGCAGCGGCAGCTTCGTCTCCAGCCTGTCGTTGGCCGCCGACGGGACGATCAGGAGGTATGTCAGCTTCTACTGCGAGCCGGCGGTGCCGTTCCAGTGACCGCGCGTGACGAGATCCTCGACGTCATTGCGACCTACGCCCAAGCCGTCGACGACCGCGACATCGAGCGGATCGTCGGCTGCTTCACCACCGACGGGCGCATCGAGTTCGAGGGCGGTCAGCTCACCGGCGTCGGCCACGACGGCATCCGCCAGGCGTTCGAGACGGCCTTCACCCGGCCAGCATTGACGCCGCCGGCGGCGTCGACCCATCTCATGGCCAACACGCTCGTCACGGTCGAGGGGGACGCCGCGCGCGCCGAGACCCAGGCCGTCGCCTTCCTCGCCAGCGGCGCGCTCGGGACCGTCACGACACGCGGCTTGCGCTACAGCGACGGCCTTCGCCGGGACGCCAGCGGGTGGCGCATCGCCCACCGGGTCCACCGGAGCCTGTGGCAGACCGAAGCTTCGGGCAATGTCCAGAATTCATCATGATCTTTAGGGCCGGGTCGGCTTGACAGCCGACGGGCAGGCCGTTCATAATCATCATGATTAATTGGCCAGGGGGTAGCTGAACTCATGACCGGTCCTCTCGATGGCGTCCGAGTGCTGGAGGTGGCGATCTACGCCTTCGCTCCGTCGGCGGCGGCGATCCTCGCCGACTGGGGCGCCGACGTGCTCAAGGTCGAGCATCCGGTGACCGGCGACCCGGGCCGCAACACGGCCGCCTGGGGTGTGCCGGCCGAGGTGAACGGGGTCTCCCATCTGTGGGAGGTCGCCAACCGCGGCAAGCGGGCGATGACGCTGGACATCGCCACGCCCGAAGGTCACGAGATCCTGATGCGGCTGGTAGATGAATCCGACGTGTTCGTCACCAACTTCCTCCCCGCTGCCCGGCGCAAGCTGCGCATCGAACCGGACGACGTCCTGGGCCGCAACCCGGGGATCGTCTACGCCCGTGCCAGCGCCCAGGGTCCCCGTGGGGACATGGCCGAGCGCGGCGGATTCGACGGAGTCACCTACTGGACCCGCACCGGCGCCTCGCTGGGCGTGACCCCACCCGAGTCCTCGGTGCCGCTGGCCATGCCCGGACCGGGCTTCGGTGACCTCCAGACCGGCGCCGCGCTGGCCGGTGGCATCGGCACCGCCCTCTTCCAACGCGAGCGGACCGGCACTGGCGTCGTCGTCGACGTGTCACTGATGTCGATGGGGTTGTGGGCGATGGGCATGACGATCTCCGGCACGAGCGTGCTCGACGTCGACCGGCTCCCCCACCAGCGCCATCACAACTCCACCAACCCGCTGACCAACGAGTACCGCACCAGGGACGGCGGGTTCATCGCCCTGGCGTTCCTGCAGTCCGACCGCTACTGGCCGGAGTTCTGCGTGCTCGTCGATCGCTACGAGTGGCTGGCCGACGAGCGCTTCACCGACTCGGCGGCGCGGACCGCCAACTCCGAGGCACTCGTCACCATGCTCGACGAGCTCTTTCTCGAACGGGACCTGGCCGAGTGGCAGGAGCTGCTCAGCAAGCAGGACGGCCAGTGGGACACGGTCCTCCCCGCCGGCGAGGTCCAGCACGACACCCAGGCGCAGGCCAACGGCTACGTTCAGCGCATCGACCACGAGGGCGACGGCAAGATCGTCCTCGTGCCAGCCCCGGTCCAGTTCGACGGCCAGGTCGCCGAGCTCGGCAAGGCCCCGAGGTTCAGCGCGGACACCGACGAGGTGCTGCGAGCCCACGGCTTCGACGACGAAGCGATCGCCGACCTCCGCGCCCGCAGGATCATCCACTGATCCGATGAAGATCGGACTCACCGCCTACGACGTCCACGCCAAGGAGTTCCTCGACCTCGCCGCCGCCGCGGACGAAGCGGGATTCTCCTCGCTGTGGCTCGGCGAGCACGTCGTCCTCCCCATCGGGTACTCATCGGCGCACCCGAGCACGGCGCAGCCGGGCACCCAGCACCACACCGGCCCGATCGTCAGCCCCGACACCGAGTTGGTCGATCCGCTCGTCCAGCTCGCCGCCGCCGCCGCCGTGACCAGCACGATCGGACTGGCCACCGGGATCTTCATCCTCCCGTTGCGCCACCCGCTCGCCGTGGCCCGCTCGGTGTGCACGGTGCAGGAGATCGCAGACGGCCGCTTCGTGCTCGGCCTCGGGTTCGGCTGGCTCGAGGAAGAGTTCACCGTGCTCGACGTGCCCTTCGCCGAACGGGTCTCACGTTTCGAGGAGGGTGTCGAGGTGCTGCGGGCGGCCTTGCGGGGCGGCGAGGTCAAGCACGAGGGCAGGCACTTCTCCATCAGCGGCGTGCAGGTCACCAAGCGCGCCACAGAGATCCCGTTGATGCTCGGGGGCAACACCGACCGTGCCCTGCGGCGGGCGGCGCGACTGGCCGACGGTTGGTTCTCGTCAGGCACACCGCCGTTCGAGGAGGCGGTCCGGCTGCGCGACGAGCTGCGGCAACGACGCGCCGAGAGCGCGCGAGCGGACGAGCCGTTCCACTCGGTGTTCCGTGTGGCCGGCGCCGACCCCGCCACCGTGCAGCGCTACGCCGACGAAGGGTTCGACGAGATCCTGATCTGGGCCGATCAGGTCTGGCCCGCGGCAGCCGCGCTCCCCGACAAGCGGGCCGCCCTGCGCGCCGCCGCCGACGCCCTGGGCCTGGCGACATCGGTAGCGTCGCCTGGAACAGGGGTTAGTCGGAGGTGATGAGGAGATGGACCTGAAGCCAGGCCTGCGTCTGGCCAGCACCGTGTGCGGCACGGAGGTGGTCGTGGTCAAGGCGCCGGGCGCAACGGTTGACCTCCGGTGTGGTGGTCGGGCGATGGTGGTCAAGGGCGAAGCCGCTGCGGGAGGGGCGCTCGATCCGGCGTACGGCGAGGGTACGTTGATCGGCAAGCGCTACGCCGACGAGGACGCCGGCGTGGAAGTGCTGTGTACCAAGGCCGGGGAGGGGTCGCTCTCCATCGGCGACGAGCGGCTGCACGTCAAGGACGCCAAGCCGCTGCCTTCGTCGGACTGAGCCGCGATGCACCTCACCACTCTGCTGGAGCTGGCCAGCGACGCGTTCGCCGACCGTGTCGCCTTCGGAGCGCGAGACGGTGGGCTGACGTATGGGGTTCTCCTCGACCGGGCGCGGCGGGCCGGGGCGTGGGCCGCGGGGCGAGGGGTCAAGCACATCGGCCTGGTCGACGTCAACTCGGACGTCGTCCCGACGTTGCTGTTCGGCGCCGGGTTCGCTGCCGTGCCGTTCGTTCCGATGAACTACCGGTTGGCCGACGACCAGCTGGCGGCGATCATCGCTCGCACGGCCCCATCGGTCGTCGTGGTGGAGGACGAGATCCCAGGTCGCGTCGGGCAGCTCGGAGGCGTCGAGCTCGTCCGGAGGGCCGACTTCCTCGAGCAGCTCGAGGCGGTCGATCCGGGGGACGTGCCCTCCGTGTCGGAGGCGTCCCCGGAGGACGTCGCGATCCTCCTGTTCACCAGCGGGACCACTGGCGACCCCAAAGCCGCCGTGCTGCGCCACCGGCACCTCGCTTCTTACGTCATCACGACAGTGGACTTCATGAGCGCGGAGGAGGACGAGGCCGCGCTCGTGAGCGTGCCGCCCTATCACGTTGCCGGCACCTCCGCCGTCATCACCGGCATCTTCGCCGGACGGCGCGTGGTGTACCTGCCCGCGTTCACGTCGGAGTCGTGGGTGGCCACGGCGCGCGACGAGGAGGTGACCCAGGCGATGGTGGTGCCGACGATGCTGGGGCGCGTGCTCGATCTGCTCGAGCGCGAGGGCGAGCGTCTCCCCCACCTCCGCCATCTCTCCTACGGCGGCGGGCGGATGCCGATCCCCGTGCTCGAGCGAGCGTTGGCCCTTTTGCCCCACGTCGACTTCGTCAACGCCTACGGTCTGACCGAGACGAGCTCGACGATCGCCGTGCTGGGGCCTGACGACCATCGCACCGCCATCGCGTCAGACGACCCGGCGGTGCGCTGCCGGCTGGGCTCGGTCGGCCGTCCTCTCCCCACCCTCGATGTCGAGATCCGCGACGTCAACGGAAAGCCGGTGGCGACGGGCGAGGCGGGCGAGATCTGGGTGCGAGGCGAGCAGGTGGCCGGCGAGTACCTCGGGCGCGACGACGTCATGGTCGACGGGTGGTTCCCGACCAACGATGCCGGCTCGCTCGACGCGGACGGGTTCCTCTACCTCGAGGGCCGGCTCGACGACGTCATGGTGCGTGGCGCCGAGAACCTGTCGCCCGGCGAGATCGAGGACGTGCTGACGCGCCATCCCTGCGTCGCCGATGCCGGAGTCGTCGGCGTTCCGGACACCGAATGGGGTGAGAAGGTTGTCGCCGCCGTCGTGGTGGCCGAGGGAAGCGTAGCGTCGGAGGAGGAGCTCCAGGAGTGGGTCAAACGCAGCCTGCGGTCGTCGAAGGTGCCGACCCACATCGCCTTTCGCGAGGATCTGCCCTACAACGAGACCGGCAAGTTGCTGCGCCGGGTGCTGAAGAGTGAGCTGGCGGAGGTGTTCGGCTCGTGACGGCGGCGGTGTCCGGCTGGCTCGCTTTCCGAGTCGACCCACTGGTCATTGCCTCCTGGGCGTCCACCGATCAGCCGAAGTGCGGCACGTCGCCCGAGGAGTGGCTCGACCGCTGGAGGGGGCCCGGCCGAGGTAGGCCGCCTCGCCGACGCGCCGCCAGCGGGCTCGGCCGTTTGGGCCTGCCGCAGACTCCCGACGATCCCGCCGAACCCGCCATCCTTCGACATGGCGGCCTGTGGCTGACCTCCGTGTCAACGTCAGCTACGCCGGCTGCCAGCGTCCGCACCTGACTGTCGAGCAGGGACTTGTCTCGAGAGGGTTCGCTTCGATCCGCCACTGTGCGAGAAGCAAAGCTCCTAGCGTCGCTCATCCACCGGCCGAAGTTGCGAACGCCAGTTCAGATATGGGCTTCTGACCTGGTGATTCAGTGGGCGATAGGCGCCTCGATCGCCTGACCTCCACGGTGTGAACGTGGCGCTCTTCCAGCTGAGCTAATCGCCCTTGCGGGTCCCGCAGGTTAGCAGCGGCCCCGCCTGTCGGGCCGCTCGCTACTTCTTCACGAGGCGCAGCTGAGCAAGTAGTTCGGCGAGTGGGCGTCGAAAGCAAGTCCAGCTACGGGCGCGGGCCGCCCCGGCCTCCCGGCCTCGTCGCGAATGGGGATACTCAGTTGGACGCCGTCAGCCCTCGGACCGGACGCACGCGATGCCCATGCCCTGCCGATCGCGGTACGCGGGCAGCCCCTCCGGGCACGGCTCGTCGCCGGTCACGAGCGTGACCACCACCAGCTCCTCACCGTTCCCGGTGCAGTTGACCTCTCGGGCGTCACCGTTTCCCTCGATCGTCACGCACGACCCCGGGCGGAGGACGTTGTCCGGCGGTCGATCGGCGGCGGGCTCGTACAGCGCCGCCCCGACGAGCACAACCGTCGCCCCGACGGCCGCCATCACCAGCGCCAGCTTCCAGGGGAAGCGGGCCGGCGGTAGCGGCTCCGGCACGACCACCGGCCGCGCGCCGGTCCGCGCTGGCTCCGGCGCGGCAGCCACCGTCGCCGTGCCCCGCATTCCGGCGTCGTACGCCGCCCGTCGGGCCGGGTCGCCGAGCACGCGGTACGCCTCGTTGATCGTGGTCATCGCCCCGACGTCGCGACCCGCCGCCGAGTCCGGATGGTGCTGACGGGCCAGCCGGCGATAGGCGTCGCGGATCTCGGCCGACGAAGCGGTGCGGGCGACGCCGAGCGTCTCGTAGTGCGTCCCGCCGTCGGGCCCGTTCACGTCACGGTGCCGCCGATCCGCCAGTACTGGCCGCCCGCCCGGTCGAGCAGCCCTTCGTCGACGAGATAGCGGCGCAGGGTGGCGGTGTCGGGATGGCGGTGGGCGAGGATCGCGTTGACGCTCGCCTCGCTGTAGCGCCGGCCCGGCTCGAAGTCCTGGGCCAGCCAGTCCAGGAGCACCACCCGCTTGCCCCGGCCCGCCGGGATCGACGTGATCCGCCCGTCCCGGACGAACGCGTCGAGCACCTTCCGGATGTCGTCGGGTTCGCCGGAGTGCTCGTCCCGGGGCCGGCGAGCCCGAGCCTGACGGGCGGCCCGCTGGAACGCCGCGCCCAGCACGACCAGGTGCCCGTCATCGCCGGCGACGACGAGACCGGCGTCGACGACCCGGGCGAGCGCGCGCCCCGCCCGGTCGGGACTGATCCCGGTGGCCCGGACGACGTCGTCGAGGCCGGTCGCCCCGAGGGTCAGCGCGGCGACGACCGATCTCCGATCGTCGTCGGCGAGCAGCCCGACGATCGCGCCGGCATCGAGGTCGCCGGATCCGGCCATGGCTCAGTAGCCGGCGTCGACGTCGACCGGGCCGATCAGCTCCTCGCCGAGGGCGAACCGGCGGACGTTGGCGGTGATCCGTTCGGCCAGCAACGGCCGGGCCATGTCCGGCGTGTTGCCGACGTGCGGGCTGATGATGCAGTTCGGGAGCGACCACAGCGGGTGCCCCTCGGGGAGCGGCTCGGGGTCGGTGACGTCGAGGCCGGCGCCGCCGATCACGCCGTCCTGCAACGCGACGACGAGGTCGTCGGTGACGACGTGGCGGCCGCGGGCGACGTTGACCAGCCAGGCATGGCGCTCCATCAGCTCGAGCTCGCCGGCGGCGATGATCCCCTCGGTCTCGGGCGTCAACGCCAGGGCGACGACGACCAGATCGGCGCCGGGGAGGGCGTCGGCGTAGCGGTCGGACCCGAGCACCTCGTCGACCCCGTCGAGGTCGCTCACGTTGCGCCGGACGACGGTGATGTGGCAGCCGAACGGCTGGAGCAGCCGCACCAGCGACTCGGTGATCCCGCCTCCGCCCAGGATCGTCACCCGGCCGTTGAGCAGGTTGAGCCCTTGCGGGGGCGACCACACGGTGGCCCGGGCGTACGTCCCGAGGCCGCGCAGCCCCGCCAGCGCCAGCGTCAGGGCCATCTCGGCGACGGGCTCGGCGTACACGCCCTTGCCCGCCGTCCAGTGGCGGTCGTGGTCGATGAGGTGGACGAAGTTCTCGATGCCGGCGAACGGCAGCTGGACCCACTCGGCGTGGGGGGCTTCGGGGAGCAACTTGGCGAGCGAGTCCGGATCGCGGGGATCGGCCCACACGATGGCCTCGGCCTCGGCCAGCGGGACGATGTGACCGCCCCCGTCGCAGATCGCCTCGGCCATCCAGCCCGGGGCGGGTTCGGGGGCGAGGGCGATTCGGGGGGCCTCCGGTCGTGGCATGGTCAGGAGCAGGTTATCCGAGCCGTGCTCGGCGCCGTTCCCCGACGAGCGTGCCGACCACCAGGATCACGATGGCGACGACCATGATCAGCGTCGCCAGCACGTGGACCTGCGGCGGGATCTCGACCTTGGCCGAGTCGAAGATCTCCCGGGGGAACGTCGACACGCTGCCGGCGATGAACGACGTGATGATGTAGTCGTCGATCGAGAGCGCCAGCGAGAGCAGGAACGCGGCGAGCACGCCGGGGATGATCAGCGGGAGGGTGATCTTGAAGAACGTGCGCAGCGGCGGCGAGCCGAGGTCCGCGGCGGCGTCCTCGAGCGACCAGTCGAGCCCGCGGATGCGGGCCTTGACCGTGAGGGCGACGAACGACAGGCAGAACATCGTGTGGGCGATGACGATGGTCCAGAAGCCCCGGCTCACCCCCTGATTGAAGAAGAGCGTGAACAGCGAGGCGCCGAACACGATCTCCGGGGTCGTGAGCGGGAGGATCAGGAGCAGGTTGAGCCAGGTGCCGCCGAGGATGCGATATCTGGCCAGCGCCGAGCGCGATCAGGGCTCCCAGCACCGTCGCGATCGTGCAGGCGACGAATGCGACACGCATCGAGACGATGAACGCATCGGTGTAGTCCCCCTGCGGGAACGGGTTCTTCCAGTGCTCGAGCGTGAACCCGCTCCAGCTCGTGTTGAACCGGCCCTCCGGGTCGTTGAAGCTGAACACGGCGATCGTGATCAACGGGATGTACAGATAGGCGAACCCGAAGATCGTCACCACCCACAACGCGATCGTCCCCCACCGCACGCCTCCGACGCCCCTCATGCGATGTCCTCGGTGCCCAGGAACTTGGCGTAGACGAGCACGCCCGCCGTGATCAGCGCCATCAGCACGAAACTGATCGCGGCCGCGGTCGGGTAGTCGTTGCGTTCGAGGAACTGGGTCTGGACGACGCTGCCGATCACCTGCGTATTGGGGTTGCCCAGGAGCTCGGCGTTGATGAAGTCGCCGGTGGCCGGGATGAAGGTGAGCAGCGTGCCGGCGAACACCCCGGGCAGCGAGAGCGGAAAGATCACCTTGCGGAACGTGCGCCCAAATGGCGAGTACAGGTCCGACGCCGCCTCGACGAGGCGGATATCGACCTTCTCCAGGCTGACGTAGATCGGCAGCAGCATGAACGGCAGGAAGTTGTAGGTGAGCCCGCCGATGACGGCGGCCTGGGTGTTGAGCAGACGGCCGTTGTCGAGAATGCCCAACTGGTCGAGGATTCCGTCGAAGCTGAGCCGCTCGATGATCCCCAGCACCGGACCGCTGTCGTTGAGCAGCGACTGCCAGGCGATCGTGCGCAGCAGGAAGCTCGTGAAGAAGGGCACCATGACGAGCCCGAGCAGGACGTTGCGCCAGCGACCGGCCTTGAAGGCGATGAAGTAGGCGATCGGGTAGGCGATGAGGAGGCACAGTGCGGTGGCGATACCGGCGTAGACGAACGATCGCAGCAGCTGGGTGCCGAAGTCGTCGAACGCAGCCCCGAAGTTGCTCCACTCCCACGTGAACTCGTAGTTCGGCAACAGCCGATCAGGCTTCGTCGACAGCGAGATCTTGAGCAGCGTGATCAGCGGGACGATGAAGAAGATGAACGTGAAGAGCATCCCGGGGATCAGCAACACGTACGGAATGCGCCGCCCGCCCCGCAGGCTCCGGTCGTCGGTGGCGGTGGCGGCGGCCATCCCTCGTCAGCCTCCGGTGATCTGGAGGAAGCGTTCCGTGATCGCGACGTCGGCCTCGTCGGGCAGGTCGGCGAAGACGTGCAGCCGCGCCGCGTCCTCCTCGGTCGGGAAGAGGATCGGGCTCTCGGCCAGGGCGGCGGCGTCGCCACCCATCTTGACGAGCTCGTCGCGCACGCCCTTGACCGGCGTGATGAACTGCACCCACGCGGTCAGCTGGGCCGCCTGGACCGGGTCGTAGACGAAGTTCATCCAGTCGGCGGCGGCGAACGCGTTCGGTGCCCCCTTGGGGATGACCATCGTGTCGTACCAGCTCATCCCGCCCTCTTCGGGGATCACGAGCTGGATGTCCGGACGGTCGTATTGCAACTGCACGATGTCGCCCGACCAGGCGATGCACGCCACGAAGTCGCCGCTCTCCAGGCTGCGGAGGTACTCGTTGCCGGTGAACGCGCGGATCTGACCGCTGTTCTTGGCCTCCTCGATCATGTCGAGCGCCTCGAACGCGCCGTCCTGGTCGACCACGCTCGGGTCGTGGCCGAGGCCGAGCATCACGAGCCCGAGTGTGTCCCGCATCTCCGACAGCATCGCCACCCGCCCTTGGAACTCGGGATCGAAGAGGTCCATCACGCTGCGGATCTCGCGCCCGGTGAGGGCGGGGTCGTAGCCAATGCCGGTGATGCCGGCCTGCCACGGCAGGTGGAACGCCGCACCGTAGTCCCATGCCTGGTTCAGGAAGCGGTCCTCGAGGTTGACCCGGTTCGGGATCCGGTCGAGGGGGAGCTGCTCGATCCAGCCGAGGTTCCTGAGCCGGGCCGACATCCAGTTCGTCGGGCAGATGATGTCGTAGTCGATGACTCCCCCGGTGCCGAGAACGGGTGCGAGCAGCCGGTTGTAGATCTCGTTGTTGTCGTTGAAGTCCTCGTCGTAGGTGACGTCGATCCCGCTCGCCTCGGTGAACCGGTCGATCGTGCCGACCGCGCCGTCCTCGGTCGGGTCGATGTACGCCTGCCAGTTGAGGATCCGCACCTCGCTGTCGCCGGTGCCGACGCCACCGGCGCCGCCCCCAGAGGCGTCGTCGTCGTCGCTCCCGCTGCTGTCACCGCCGGTCGCGGCGAGCACGCCGCCGATCACTACCGCCGTCCCGGCGACCGCCCCTCCGACGATCAGGGCTCGGCGGCCGAACTTCCGCTCCGGCGGCGGCGCCGGCGCGCCGTCGGAGGCAGTCGCGACTTCCCTGCCGTCGAGGGTGGCCTGCACCTCGTCGACGTCGGTCGTGGTGGCGCCGACGATCGCCGAGCGTCCGCGCAACAGGTACGGTGCGTCCGGCGCCCAGCCGAGGGCGATCGGGGCGCCCTGCTGCGGCGTCGACGCGTCGCCGTTGGGCTCGACCGTGGCCACGACCTCGGTCCCGTCGGCGAGGTCGACGAGGAGACGCAGCTCGGAGCCCTGGAAGATCACCTGGCGCACGGTGCCGGACACGGCCCGACCGTCGGCCGAACCGTCGGCGACCAGGCTCAGCCGCTCGGGCCGCAGCATCACGGTGACCGGGTCGCCCGGAACGGCGAGGGTCGCACCGATCGTCTCGACCAGCACGCCGCTGTCGAGCCTCACCCGCGCCCTGCCGTCGTCGACGGCGTCCAGGGTGCCGGGCAGCAGGTTGGCCGAGCCGATGAACCCCGCGACGAAGATGCTCGCCGGGGCGGCGTAGATCTCCTCGGGCGTGCCGATCTGCTCGACCTTGCCCCGGCTCATGACCGCGATCCGGTCGCTCATCGTGAGCGCCTCGCCCTGGTCGTGGGTCACGAACACGAACGTGATCCCGACCTCGCGCTGGATCCGCTTGAGCTCGATCTGCATCGCCTCGCGCAGCTTGAGGTCGAGCGCGGCCAGCGGCTCGTCGAGCAGCAGCGCGCTGGGCAGGTTGACGAGCGCCCTGGCCAGGGCGACCCGCTGCTGCTGGCCGCCCGACAGCTGGGCGGGGCGGCGGCGGGCGAACTCGGCCAGCCGGACGATCTCGAGCATCTCCATCGCCCGCTGCCGGGCCTCGGAGGTAGGGACCTTCTTCGCCCGGAGGCCGAACGCCACGTTGTCGAACACCGACATGTGCGGGAACAGGGCGTACTGCTGGAACACCGTGTTGACGTTGCGCTGGTGGGGCGGGACGTCGGAGACGTCGGTGCCCTCGAGCAGGATCCGCCCGGCCGTGGGCCGCTCGAACCCGGCGATCATCTTCAGCAGCGTCGTCTTGCCGCAGCCCGATGGACCGAGCAGCGAGAAGAACTCGCCCCGCTCGATCGCGAAGTCCGCCCGCTCGACGGCGACGAAGTCGCCGAACTCCTTGCGCGCCCCGTCAAGGACGATGACCTCATCGGCGCCGTCGGCACCGTTCCCCATGCTCTCCACCCGTCCCCTCCCCGTGACGTGTCAGATCGTACGTCGTGCGATCAGCTCTCCAGGTTCGCCATCACGTGCTTGACCCGGGTGTAGTCCTCGAACCCGTACATCGACAGGTCCTTGCCGTACCCGGACTTCTTGAACCCGCCGTGAGGCATCTCGGCGACGAGCGGGATGTGGGTGTTGATCCACACGCACCCGAAGTCGAGACGCTTGGCCATCCGCATCGCCCGCCCGAAGTCCTTCGTCCACACACTCGAGGCGAGCCCGTACTCGACCCCGTTCGCCCACCGCACGGCCTCGTCCTCGTCGCTGAACTGCTGCACGGTGATGACCGGGCCGAACACCTCGTTCTGGCTCATCTCGTCGTCCTGGAGCAGGTCGGCGACGACGGTGGGCTCGTAGAAGAAGCCGGTGTCGCCCTGCCGGTGGCCGCCGGTGAGGACCCGGGCGTGGTCGGGGGCCCGATCGACGAACCCGGTGACCTTGGCCAGCTGGTCGGCGTTGTTCATCGGCCCGAAGAGCACGTCCTCGTCGTCGGGCTGGCCGGTCCTGGTCTCCTTGGCCGCCTCGGTGAGCGCATCGACGAAGTCGCCGTAGACCCCGGGCCCGGCGAGCACCCGAGTGGCCGCCGTGCAGTCCTGCCCGGCGTTGAAGTACCCGGCGACGGAGATCCCCTCGACCGCGGCGGCGACGTCGGCGTCGTCGAAGACGACGACCGGAGCCTTCCCCCCGAGCTCGAGGTGGACCCGCTTGAGCCGCTTGGCGGCCGATCCGGCGACCTCCATCCCGGCCCGGACCGAACCGGTGACCGACACCATCGCCGGGGTGTCGTGGTCGACCATCGCCCGGCCGCTGTCGCGGTCACCGCAGATCACGTTGAGCACGCCGGGCGGCAGGAACTCGGCGGCGATCTCGGCGAGCAGGGTCGTGCTCGCCGGCGTGGTGTCGCTCGGCTTGAGCACGACGGTGTTGCCAGCCGCGATGGCCGGGGCGAACTTCCAGACCGCCATCATCATCGGGTAGTTCCACGGCGCGACCTGGGCGCACACGCCGACCGGCTCGCGCCGGATCATCGACGTCATGTTGGCCATGTACTCCCCCGCGCTCTTGCCCTCGAGGTGGCGGGCGGCGGAGGCGTAGAAGCGGATCTGGTCGACCATCGGCGGAATCTCTTCCGACCGGGTGAGGGCGATCGGCTTGCCGGTGTTCTCCACTTCCAGCGCGATCAGGTCCTCGGCCCGGGACTCGATCGCGTCGGCTATGCGGAACACGGCGAGCGACCGCTCCGACGGCGTCGTGTCGCGCCATGACTCGAAGGCCGCGGCCGCCGCCTCCATGGCCGCGTCGACGTCCGCAGGCCCAGACAGCGGGGCCTCGGCGTACTGCTCCCCCGTCACCGGATTGACGACCGGCGTCGTTCTCCCGTCGGCGGCCTCGATGGGCTTGCCGTTGACGAAGTTCGAGAAAGCCTTCATGAACGATTCATACCACGGTGGCCGACCCGGTGGCATTGGCGCTCCAATTACGCTCGCCGCGGTGAGCGCAGCGATCCGCACGGTCGGAGTGCCGAAGGAGATCAAGACCGCTGAACACCGGGTGGCGATGACGCCCGACGGGGTTCGTGAGCTGGAGCGCCACGGCATCCAGGTCCATGTCGAGACGGGAGCCGGGGAGGGGGCGTCGATCACCGACGCCGACTACCAGGCGGCTGGCGCCGACATCGTGCCCGGTGCCGAGGACGCCTGGGCGCAGGAGCTCGTCGTCAAGGTCAAGGAACCGAAGGAGGAGGAGTTCGGGTTCCTCCGTCCTGACCTGACCCTCTTCACCTATCTCCACCTGGCGGCGTACCCCGAGGTCGCCAAGGCGCTCCTCGCCGGCGGGACGACGGCGCTCGCCTACGAGACCGTGCAGCTCGACACCGGCGCGCTGCCCCTGCTGGCGCCGATGAGCGAGGTCGCCGGCCGCCTGGCGCCCCAGCAGGGGGCGCACTTCCTCGAACGCCACAAGGGTGGGCGGGGCGTGCTCATGGGCGGGGCGCCCGGCGTCCGCCCGGCCAAGGTCGTGGTGCTCGGAGCGGGCAACGTCGGCTGGAACGCGGCGTGGATCGCGGCGGGCATGGAGGCCGAGGTGGTGCTCGTCGACAAGAACCTCGACCGCCTGCGGTGGGTCGACCAGATCCACCGCGGCCGGATCATGACGGTCGCCTCGAACCGGGGGGCGATCGAGCGGGCGGTGTACGACGCCGACCTCGTCATCGGTGCCGTCCTCGTACCAGGCGGCCGAGCCCCGGTAGTCGTCAGCGAGGCGATGGTGCGGGCGATGAGGCCGCGCGCGGTGATCGTCGACGTCGCCGTCGACCAGGGCGGGTGCATCGAGACCACGCGGGAGACCACCCACGACGACCCGGTGTACGAGCTCCACGGGGTCGTCCACTACGCCGTCGGCAACATGCCGGGCGCGGTGCCGAACACGAGCACGTACGCGCTGACCAACGCCACCCTGCCGTACATCCAGGACGTCGCCGTGCATGGACCGGCGGTGGCGGCGCAACGGGACCCGGCCATGGCGATGGGCGTCAACACCGTCGCTGGACGGGTCACCAACGAGCCGGTCGCCGAGTTCCTCGGGGTCGAGTTCGTCGAGCCGCTCGTCGCCTTCGCCACCTGAGAACGCCCCCGCGTATGGTGCCCCCATGGGCAGCAGCGTCTATGACCTCGAGATGCCGACGTTGGAAGTCGATCTCGCCGGGACGACCTTCGACCTGATGGCCGAACGGATCGCGGCAGCCGAGGAGAGCTGGATCGCCCGCAACCCGTTCGGCTTCTCGATCCTCCACTACGACGACGTCGTCGCGATGCTGCGCGACAAGCGGTGGCACAGCGCGACCTCGAGGATCATGGAGCTCGGAGGCGTCACCGATCCGCAGTACCTCGAGCGGCGGCGCACGTCGATCCTGTCGGCCGAGGGCGAGGAGCACACCCGGCTGCGCCGCCTCGTCGGCAAGGCTTTTTCGCCACGAGCAGCCGATCGCCTGCGTCCGTTCATGCGGGACGTGATCAACGGGCTGGTCGATGCCGTCGCCCCGAGCGGCCGCGCGGACATCGCCGTCGACATCTGCGAGCCCTACCCCATCCCCATCATCTGTGAATTGCTCGGCGCGCCGAAGGAGGACTGGAAGCTGTTCAGCCGGTGGGCGAGCGACGTGCTGCGCATCTTCAACGGCAACCTCCACGAGGACCTGCCGATCATCGTCGCCGCCCAGGACGAGCTCGACGAGTACACCAAGGCGCTGATCGCCGATCGGCGCGACAAACCGGCCGACGATCTCCTCACCGACCTGATCGCCGCCGAGGAGGAGGGCGACCGGCTGTCGACGGACGAGCTGGTGATGATGGTCGACGCCGTCCTCCTCGGGGGCACGGACACCACTCGCAACCAGCTCGGGTGCACGATGGCGCTGTTCACCTACTACCCGGAGCAGTGGAAGCTGTTGGCCGAGCAGCCCGACATCGCGCCACGGGCCGTCGAGGAGTGCATGCGCTACTTCGGGGCGATCCGCGGCACCGGCCGCCTGGCCAGCGAGGACATCGAGTACCGCGGGCTCCTGTTCCCGGCCGGAACGTTCATCGCCCCGTCGACGGCCACCGCCAACCGGGATCCGGCCGTGTTCCCCGACCCCGAGGTGTTCGATATCAGCCGGGAGCCGTCCGGGCAGCCCCAGCTCACCTTCGGGTCGGGGATCCACTACTGCCTCGGAGCCGCCCTCGCCCGGGCCGAGCTCCAGGAGGCGCTTCCCCTACTCGCCCGCCGGATGCCCGACCTCGCCCTCGACGGCGAGATCACGTGGAAGCCGAACACCGTCGGGATCTTCGGCCCCGAGCACCTCCCGGTGACGTTCACTCCCGGCCACTGACGCCGCCGGCGCGTCCGGCACCGGTTCTGTCAGCTGGTCCACGAGCGCCCACACGGCGATGCCGAGCAGCGTCCAGTCGCGCCCGACACCCGGTTGGGCGGGCTCCACGTCCACCCGTGGGTGCGCGCGACCCACGTCCTGGACGGCGAACCCGTCGGCGACGGCGGCGATGATCGTCGAGAAGTCACGCAGCGTGAGCGGAGCCCGTACTCGACGGTGGTACCTGGACATCAGCACCTCGTGCAGCTGCTCGTGGGCCGCGATCCCCTCGTCGACGCGTGCCCGCGCCGCATCGGCGAGCTCGTCGTCGAACCTCGCACTGGCCCGCAGCACGAGCGGGACGAAGTAGTCGGTCTCCTCGGGTGTCCGTTCGACGTTGGCGGCCGCGCCGAGCCGCACGACCTCGTCGATCGGCGCGCCACCGTCGACGGCGGCGCGGATCGAGTTGATCACGTCGGCGTTGGAGCCCCGGTCCCGCCACGCCATTGCCGCGAGCGCGAGCTCCCGGTGGAACTCGTCCTGCGAAGGCCAGCAGCGGTACGCCGCCCCGGTGGTGTACCCCGCGCGACGAGCCGCGTGCTCGAGTCTGATGTGACTGACCCCAGCCCGCACCCCGACGCAATGGAGCAGATCGAGTCCCGCCGCGAGGATCGAATCGCGCGCGCCTCGCGACATGCGGCCGGACAGTATAAAGATTCGCGTTTCTGAGTCAACCGGCCGGTAGGAGTCCTCGCGATGCGGGCGGATCGGTTGAGCGTGACCCGGTCGATCTTCATCCTCGTACCCGGGGGGCGGACTTCAGCGGGCGGGTGGAATCCCGATCAACGAGGAGAAGATCCGAATGAAGAAGCAACTCGTCACCGCGCTCGTCGCCCTGTCGGCGACGGCCGGTGCGCTCGCCCCGGCGACGGCGATGGCCGGCTCGCCTGAGCCAACCGTCGTGTCGACGGCCCGCCTCGTGCCGGCCGCGAGCGCGTGCTCGCCGAGGTGCGCCGCGCGGGCCGTGACCCTCGAGCGGGTGTACGGCCCGCTCTACGGCCGCTACAAGGCGATCTACCCGAACCCGACGCTCAACTGGAACAACAACGGCTGCAGCTTCCCGTCGTGGATGTACGACATCCGTGGACTCGGAAGCGTGATCCGGCACTACCGGGGCGAGTTCCAGAAGTCCTGCGACCGCCACGACTTCGGCTACCGCAACCACGGCAAGAGCGGCGTGGGCCGCCATGCCGTTGACATCAGGTTCCGCGACAACATGTATCACCAGTGCGATGTCAACCACATCGACGGCCTGCCGGCGTGGTTGGCCTGTCGCGGTGCGGCCAAGCTGATCTTCGAGGTCGTCGACACCTTCGGCGGCCGTCTCTGGTAAGCCGCTGACGCTTTCGTCACCTGAAACGGCCCGAACGGGCCGGTTCAGGTGACCAAAGCGGGTCAGCTGCGGGACAGGTAGGCGTCGCGGAGGACGTGGGTCTGCAGCTCGAGCTCGTCGAGACGGTGCTTGACGACGTCGCCGATGCTGATGATCCCGACCAGGGTGGAGCCGTCGAGCACGGGCAGGTGCCGCTGCCGGGTCACCGTCATCCGCCGCATCACCTCGGCGAGGTCGTCGGTGACGGCGCACGTCGCGGCGACTCCGCTCGGCACCACTTCCCGCACGCGCAGCCGGGAGTAGCCGTCGCCGTGACGGTCGATCGCCCGCACGATGTCGCGTTCGCTGAGCACGCCGAGGAGCTCGTCGTCGGCGCCGACCACGACGAGCGAGCCGATGCCCCGGCTGGTCATGCGGTGGACGGCCACGGTGAGGGGAGTCTCCGGGCCGACCACCTCGACGGTGGCGCCCTTGGCCGAAAGGATGGCCGCGACGTGCATCGTCACCTCCTCGAACCGGGTGCTCCCTCACATTCTCCCGCCGCGCCGGAGGGCTGGCAAGGACTGTTGCGGTCAGGCCGGACGCGATCCCACGCTCAACCAGAACGAGTTGAGCGACCGCTGCACCTTCACGTACCAGACGATCCAGCCGATCAGCGGGAGCAGGATCCACAGGCCCCACACGGCCGAGATCGGGCTCTCCCGGCCCGCCCGCTGGTACAGGTTCTTGATCTCGTTGGGGATCGTGAAGAACAGGACGACGTGAGATGAGGAATAGGATCACGATGCCGAGCACGCCCCCGAGGCCGTCGCCGTTGTAGCGCTTAAGGTCCTCGCTTGTCCGGTAGGTCCACAAGAAGCGCCCAGACCGAGAGCGTCACGATCGTCAGCAGGATCGTCAGGCCGATGCTGTAGTAGACGCCCCACCGATGCTCTCCGGCGGCCGCCGACCGGCGTCACGTAGTACCCTGGACCACTCGGCGGAAGCGGCGGCGGGGCACTGACCGGCGGCGGAGGAACGTCACTCATGCCGACTGACCGTAGCGGCCCGGGATACGGTCCGGACATGGCTGCTCCGGAAGTGACGCTCGGCTACAACACCGGCTACTGGTCCGCCGGACCACCGGAGGGAGCGCTCGACGCCGTCAAGGAGGCGGAGCGGCTCGGGTTCGACTCGGTGTGGACGGCGGAGGCGTACGGCTCCGACGCCCTGACGCCGCTCGCCTGGTGGGGCGCCCACACCGAGCGCATCCGCCTGGGCACCGGGATCATGCAGCTCTCCGCCCGCACCCCGGCGGCCACCGCGATGGCGGCGATCACGCTCGACCACCTCTCGGGCGGGCGCTTCATCCTCGGCCTCGGCGCGTCCGGCCCGCAGGTCGTCGAGGGCTGGTACGGACAGCCCTACCCGCGCCCGCTGGCCCGCACGCGCGAGTACGTCGACGTCGTGCGCCGCATCGTCGCCCGCGATGCGCCCGTCGAGCACCACGGCGACTTCTACGACCTGCCCCTGCAAGACGGTGGAACGGGCCTCGGCAAGGCGCTCAAGTCGACCGTGCACCCGCTGCGGACGAGGATCCCGATCTTCATCGCCGCCGAGGGCCCGAGGAACGTCGCCCTCGCCGCCGAGGTCGGTGACGGCTGGTTGCCGATGTTCTTCGCCCCGAAGGAGGACGGCTTCTACCGCAAGTGCCTCGCCAGCGGCTTCGCCGCCAGCGGCGAGCCGGACAAGGCCGACCGGTTCGAGGTCGTCACGACCATGTTCGTCGTGCCGGGCGACGATGCCGACGCGTGCGCCGACTTCGTGCGCCCGTTCCTCGCCCTCTACGCCGGCGGCATGGGCGCCCGCGGCGCCAACTTCCACTTCGAGGTCTTCGCCCGGATGGGCTACGAGGACGTGGCCACCAAGGTGCAGGAGCTCTACCTCGCCGGGAGCAAGCGCGAGGCGGCGGCGGCGATCCCGCTGTCGATGGTCGAGGACGTCGCCCTCGTCGGCCCGGTGGAGAAGATCCGCGAGGAGCTGACCGCGTGGCGCGACACCTGCATCACGACGTTCCTCGTGAGCGGGCCGGCGTCGATGCTGTCGACCTACGCGGAGATCCTGCTCGGCTGAGCCGAGCTACGCGTACAGCGAGTCGAAGTCGTCGGCGTAGTTGACGTAGATGACGTTGCGCTTGAGCTTCAACGACGGGGTGAGCTCCCCGGACTCGAGGCTGAAGTCACGGGCGAGGATCTTGAACCGCTTGATCTGCTCGACCTGCGCGTAGTGGGCGTTGGCGGCGTCGAGCTCAGCCTGAATCATCCCCACGACCTCGTCGCTGCCGGCCAGCTCGGCGACGTCGGCCGGCAGACCCTGCGCCTCCGCCCACGGCACGATTTCCTCGGCGTCGAGCGTGATCAGTGCCACGGGGTAGGGCCGCCGGTCGCCGAACATCACCGCCTGCGAGATCCACCGCGAGCGGCGCAGGTCGCCTTCGAGGTTGGCCGGGGTGAGGTTCTTGCCGCCCGCCGTGATGATGATGTCCTTCTTGCGGCCGGTGATCGTGACGTACCCGTCATCGTCGATGCTCCCGAGGTCGCCGGTGTGCAGGAAGCCGTCGGCGGTGAACACCTCCGCGGTGGCCTCGGGGTTGCGCCAGTACTCCTTCATCACCAGCTCGCCGGCGATCTCGATCTCCCCGTCGGCGGCGATGCGGATGTCGGCACCCGCGACCGGACGGCCGATCGTGCCGAACTTGAACGCGTCGGGCAGGTTGAGCGTCCCGAGCGACGTCGTCTCGGTCATCCCCCACCCCTCGAACACCGGCACCCCGGCGGCGTAGAAGAACTCGAGGATCTGGGGGGCAATCGGCGCCGCTCCGGAGACCGCCATCTCGAGGTGACCGCCGAAGATCCCGCGCACGAGGGCGAACAGGTCGGCGTCGGCCTTCTCGAACCGCTCGGCATCGGCGGCCGACACCTCCTCCCCGCGCCGCCGAGCCAGACGCACGGCGATCCCGAGCCTGATCGCGTCGGCGACCTCCTGCTCCCGTTCCGGCGGCACCAGGCCCATCGCCACGGCGTAGACCTTCTCGAAGATGCGCGGCACCGACGGCAGGACGGTGGGTTGGCTCGAGCCGAGCTCGCCGACGATCTGCTTCGGGTCCCCGCCCCAGTAGGCGAGCGTCGCTCCGATCTCGATGCAGTCGGCTTGGACCAGCTGGGCGAACACGTGGGCGAGGGGCAGATAGAGGTAGATGACGTCGCCGACGTCGAACAGCTTCATCTCCACCGCGCAGCGCCGGCCGGTGGCGAAGCCCCGGTTGGTGAGCACGACCCCCTTCGGCGGGCCGGTCGTGCCCGACGTGTAGATGATCAGGCACGGGTCGTCAGGGGCGATGCTGTCGGCCCGGCGGCGCAGCTCGGCGTCATCACCCTCGCGGCCGCGGGCGGCGACGTCGGCGAGCGTGAGCGCCGCCTCTGCCTCGCCGTCGATCACGATCACGTGGACGAGCTCCGGCAGCCCGGTGCGCACCTGGTCGATCTTGGCAACCTGGGCGGCGTCCTCGCAGAAGATGACCTTGGCCCCCGAGTCCCCGACCACCCACTCGCACTCCTGCGGCGAGTTCGTCGGGTAGACCGGCACGACGATCGCGCCCGCCGCCGAGGCGGCCATCTGGACGACCGTGAACTCGACCCGCGTGTTGGCGAGGATGCTCACCCGGTCGCCCACGTCCACCCCCAGGGCGACCAGCCCGGCAGCGAGGTCGCGGGCGCGCTCCCACAACTCGGCGTAGGTGAGCTCCGCCCACTCGCCGTCGCGCTGGAACCGGGCGGCGACGGCGTCCCGGAACCGGTCGGCGGCCGTGCGGGCGAGGTCGGCCATCGTGGCGCGCGAAGCCGCGTCCGTGATCCCGTCCTGCACTGTCATGAAGGGGACGGTACCAGCGCCTCAGCGGGCATCGATCAGGGCCTCGGCGACCGCCTCCAGCTGGGCGGCTCGACTCGCCTTGACCAGCACTGCGACCCCCGGTTCGACCGGCCCCACGAGCTCGGCGACCCGCTCAGGAGCAAGGGCCGCGGACCCGTACCGGTCGGTGCCCACGGCGACCAGTTCGATCCCGAGCTGGCGGGCGTGCTCGGCGATCTCCCGATGGGCGCCGACGGGGTCGTCGAGCTCGGCCATCAGGCCGAGGACGGCGACCCTCCGGCGGGCATCGACCCGGGCGAGCGTGTCCAGCGCCGCCCGCATCGACGTCGGGTTGGCGTTGTAGGCGTCGTTGATCACCACGCCGCCCCCGGCGGCCTCGACGAGCTGCATCCGCATCGCCGACAGCCGGGCCGTCGTGAGGGCTGCCGCGGCCGCGGCGACGTCGACGTCGAGCATGCCGGCGACGGCGAGCGCCGCCGCCGCGTTGGCCGCCATGTGGGTGCCGCTGACGCTCAGGGCGACCTCGACGTCACCCCAAGGAGTGTGGACGTCGAAGCGGGGCCGGGCCAGCGCGTCGAGCTGGACGGCGGAGATCCGCACGTCGGCGGTCGGCGACCAGCCGTACAAGACCACGGTCGCCGTGGTCCGACGGGCCATCGCTGCGACGCGCTCGTCGTCGGCGTTGAGCACCGCCGTGCCGTCCGCGGGCAGGGCGTCGACCAGCTCGCCCTTGGCCCGGGCGACTCCTTCGATGCCGCCGACCCGCTCGGTGTGCGCCGGCGCGACACCGGTCACCACGCCGACGCCGGGCCGGGCGACCGCGGCCAGGCGGGCGATCTCGCCGATGCCGCGCATGCCCATCTCGAGCACGAGGACCTCGGTGTCGTCGGCGGCGCCGAGGATCGTCACCGGCAGCCCCTGCTCGTTGTTGAAGCTGCGGTCGTTGGCCGTGACCCGCCGCTCGACGGCGACCGCCGCCGCGATCAGGTCCTTGGTGCTGGTCTTCCCGACGCTCCCGGTGACGCCGACCACCTCGACGCCGACGAGGCGCGACCGCGCCCACCCGGCGAGGGCGAGCAGCGCGTCGCCGGTGTCGGCGACCTCGATGGCGGGGATGCCGACCGGTTCACCCGGGCGGCTGGTCAGGTACGCCGCCGCCCCGGCCGCGACGGCGGCGGGGATGAAGTCGTGCCCGTCGCGGGCGGCGACGAGGGGGACGAACAGCTCGCCCGGGCGCAGCGTGCGGGTGTCGAAGGCGGCCCCCGTCAGCTCGGCGTCGGGCCCGACGAGGCGGCCGCGCGTCGCCGCGGCGACGTCGGATGCCCGGAACCTCACGACCGCGAACGGTACCGTCGTGTCCGTGACCGCGGACCGGACGCACCTCGTCGTGCTCTTCGGCGGGCAGTCCGCCGAGCACGACGTGAGCTGCGTGACCGCGACCCACGTACTGCGGGCGATCGACACCGGCCGGTACCGGGTCACGCCGATCGGCATCTCCACCGACGGCGAGTGGGCGCTGGCCGAGGGTGCCCGCGACGCCCTGGCGGCCGGGCCGGCCGCGCTGCCGGACCAGCTCGACCCGAGCGGGACGGCGGTCTCGGCGGCGGCCGTCCTCGACGAGGGCAGTGCCGCCGGCGAGCGCACGGTCGTCCTCCCCCTGCTCCACGGCCCGCTCGGCGAGGACGGCACGGTGCAGGGGATGCTCGAGCTCGCCGACGCCGCGTACGTCGGCTCGGGTGTGCTCGGATCGGCGCTGGCGATGGACAAGGCGATGGCCAAGCAGGTGCTCGCCGCCAACGGCATCGCGCAGGCCGGATTCCGCGCCTTCGCCGACCATCAGCGCACGCCCGGGCTCCCCGTCCGGCTCGCCGACGAGCTCGGCCTGCCGTGCTTCGTCAAGCCCTCGAACATGGGGTCGTCGGTCGGCGTCACCAAGGCCCACACCGTCGAGGAGCTGCGCGACGGGATCGAGCACGCCCTGACGTACGACGAGTGGGTCGTCGTCGAGGAGGGGGTCTCCGGCCGGGAGATCGAGGTCGCCGTGCTCGGCGGCACCCACCCGGAGGCCTCGGGACCGGGCGAGATCATCCCCGGCGCCGAGTTCTACGACTACGAGGACAAGTACGTCACCGACGGCGCCCAGCTGCTCGTCCCGGCGCCGCTGACCGCCGAGCAGACCGCAGAGGTGCGGGCCCTCGCCGTGCGGGTGTTCCAGGTGCTGCGGTGCGACGGGCTCGCCCGGGTCGACTTCTTCTTCGAGGAGGGCGGCCGCGGGTTCCTGTGCAACGAGGCCAACACGATGCCCGGGTTCACCCCGATCTCGATGTATCCGAAGCTGTGGCAGGCCGCGGGGGTCTCCTACGCCGAGCTGATCGACCGGCTCGTCGACCTCGCCCTCGACCGCCACGCCCGCCGGCGCCGCAATACCAAGCACTGACCCTTTCGGGTTGGGTCAGACCGTCCGCTAACAGGTGAGCACGAATGCCCGGTGAAGAGGCATCCGCTGAGATCTGGGCGCGATCCTTCTCATTGCGGTTTCTGGGCGCAGTCTCTCTCAACCCCTGAGAACGATCGCGCCCAGAACGCCTGGTGAGACTGCGGGCGGCCATCGAACCTGCCCGCCGGAAGTCACGAGTGGCCACGAAGCATCGATCCGATCGCTCGTAGTGATCGGCAGACCGAGTCAGCCGGCGCTGCGTCCGGCACCTCCCGGATACGTTCGCGGAGGTCAAGCCGGGAGTGCTCGGGTGGCGCTCGCCCGAGAGCCCGGCATTGTCGGGGCATGCGTCGTGTCGGCCTACCTGCAGGTCGTCCGCGGTTACGACGCCATCCAACCGGTGTCATCTTCACCGCCGCACCGACGGAATCCTGCTGTCCTCGCCCGCCGCGTGTGCGATGTCGAGCCATCGAGGCTACGACCGCGGCACTGGCGTCCCGCAGGCAGCCGAGCTTGTGCTGCACGACGTCGCCGCGCCGTGTGGCCGGTTGGTCTTCGGTGTCGTGCGGGAGGCTGACTAAGGTCTCCGGCGTGGCGGACGACTCCGAACGCGTCGACGAGCCGGTCATCGCGGAGCCGACGATGAGGCCGAACAAGCTCGCTCGCATCCTCGCCACGGTGCTCGTGTCCTCAGTGACCGCGGCAATCATCACCAGGTTGCTTGGACGCAGGGCCGGCTTCGTCGCCTTGTTGGTGACCGCTTCTGCGCACGAGATCCTCGAAGCGCCACTCGCACGCTTTTTCGGCAAGCGCCTCCGGCTCATGACGACGTGAGCCTCGACGGACATGGACCGCCGCGGATGAACGACCAGCGATCGGACCGGGTGTGGAAGGCCATCCTTCCGGCCGCGTGTGCCTTGGCTGGCGCCCTCGCAACTCAGCTCGTCATGAGAGTGTGGCGGACAGCCACGGGCGATGAGGTCCCGCTCTATCGAGTGGCGGGGTCGGCGACGCGCCGCCACGTCGTCCTGTGGGTCGTCCTGTCGGGGACCGCCGCGGCGGCAGGGCGTCTGCTCGCCGAGCGAGGTGCGGCCGCCGCCTGGAAGCGCAAGACGGGGGCATATCCGCGACGTCTCGCCCCGTAGCAAGAATCTGAGCGCACCGACGATCAACCGAAGCCGTCGCCGTGACGTCGCCGACTGTGCGCTCGCCCCGACGTCGGCGATCGGCGGCGGCCCACGCCGGACACGTCCGGTTCCGTCAGCTGCCGAGCGGCGCGGATGGAACGGCGTCGGACGGGGCGGCGTTGTGGCGGCTCCGCCGGAGTACGAGATAGATCGCGCCGAGTGCCACGGTGGTGATGAGGCCGGAGATGATCACCGATGCGAGTGGGAAGTCGGCGAGTGAGGTGCCGACCAGATAGGCGAGCCCGCAGGTATACACGGACCAGACGGTTCCCCCGATCGTCGACCACAGCAAGAAGGAGGGATAGGGGTAACTGGACAGGCCCAAGGTCGCGTTCACGGCGAACCGCACGCCAGGTACGAAGCGGCCGGCGACTAGCAGCACGGACGCTCGGGAGCCGAGAAACTGGAGTGCGGCGCTCACCTTCGGGTTCTCCGTTGCTGCGTCGAGCTGTGGCTGGAACCGCTGTCGGCACAGGCGGGCGATCCAGTAGAGGGCGGTATCGCCAACGATGGCGCCGAGGGCGCCACCGAGCATCACCCACCCGAGATCGAGCTCGCCTTGGGCCGCAAGCGTGGACGCGGCGTTCAGTGTGGTCTCACCCGGAAACACCGGGCAGATCGCATCGGCGAACACCAGCAGGAAGACGGCGAGATAGGCCCAGTCGCCGCTCGACTCGTCAACCAGCGAGAAGACGTCGCCCCGGTCCAGGATCTGGAGCACGACCGCGACGACGACGACCACGAGCAGTACCACCAGGAGGCCACGTCGAACCCAGCGCAACTGACCGTGGCGCTCGGGCGTCACCTCTCCACCTTGCCATGCGTGCGACTGCTCATCCGCCGTGCCGCGCGCCCTGATCGCGCCGCCCCTCCTGTGATCGTCGCGTCGCGACATCCTGGGCGTCGAATCGGGACCGTGGAAGCACCGCACGGAATCGGTCCGATCGAACCCAGCATCACTGGGAGCCCTCATCGAAACGGGGAGCGGGTGACAGCCATAGCTCCGAACGCAGCGCGCTCCCATACGGCGACGTACTCGATCACCGAAGCCTCGATTTCGCCCGGCAGTCCGAACGTGGTCTCACGGGACGTCGCACGGGAGAGCTTGAACAGTCTGAGGGCGCTCATTGCTGCCCGCACCGCGTCGAGCGCCTGGTCGAAGTTGTCGGCGTTGGACACCTCAGCGATCGAACCGTGGGCCGCCGCGTCGAGGATGTTGTGGACGGTTGTCTCGATGAAGGCGTCGGGAGAGTCAGCGGGCGGGGTGCCGGCAATCAGCTCGCGCGCCCGATCGCCGGGATGGAACACCGTGGTCCCTACCGACCAACCGTCCGGTACTCCCAGCGTCGCGATCGGTATCAGGGTGAGCCAGCCAGGCAGCAGTCACAACGACTCGCACACGGCTCACAGGGCCGGCACAAGCCCGCCCAGCCGATCGCATGGGTCGACCACCGCCGAATCATCGCCCGGCGTCAGTCGGGCCGATACCGCGCCGGTTGATCGTCGTTGAGGACGTGATTATGACGGCGCGTTGTGAAGCGCCTACCCCGGGCGGCAGGGCCCACGCCAGCGCGGATCGGCAGATCGGAGCGGACTGCGGTTGGACCGGCTACAGCTACGTGCTGCCGCTCGATATCAACCGGTCGACGACCTCGCGCCGACACCGCGATGGAGTTGTCGATCGCGCAGGCGCGAGTCACTCTGGGATCGCGCTTGGCCTCGGTTGAACGACTCGCCGTCGCCTTCGGGGTCGCTAGATGATCTCGTGCCGGGGGTCTCGACGCGGCCCGTGCTCGTGGCGGCCGCATTAGCGATCGAGACGCGCCCGGCGGTGCGCACTCGATCCACGAGGTGTGCCCGCGCCAGGGTCCAGACGAGCCACTTGTTCGGGTCGTAGTGCCACCAGGTAGGGCTGCTGCGATGGTCGAACGGAAAGCGGTGGTGGAAACTGTGGTACCCCTCGCCGAAGGTGATCAGCGCCGTGAGCGTGTTGTCGCGCGCTGACGAGCGTGCGTCGTAGCGAGGAGTGCCCACGCGGTGGGCGAGCGAATTGACGCAGAAGGTCGCTTGCATCATCACGCCCGCTCGCAGGAACCCGGCGACGAAAAGTCCGCCCCACAGGTCACCCCACGTCGACGCAATGGCGGCCGGGAGCACGAGTCCCATCCCGATCGCGATGAGCGCGTACCATCGGTGCTGAAGCCGGATGCTACGCACGGCCCAAAGATCACTCAGACGGCTGACGTCGGCCGAGGATGCGCGTCGACGGACGAGCCATCCCATGTGGGCGAACCAAAGCCCACGGCTGATGGGGTGCGGATCATTGTCACCGTCGGTGTCCGCGTGGTGCGCACGATGGTCGGCGCACCACGACAGCGCCGAGTTCTGGAACGCCGCGGCTGCACACACCAGCAGTGCCCAGCGGACCGGTGCAGAGGCTCGGTACGTGCGGTGGGCGAATAGGCGGTGGTATCCGGCGGTAATCGACACACCGCACACCACATACATCGTGGCGGCGAGCACGAGCGTTGCCCACGATGGGCGCACGATGATCCAAACCAGCCCGAGCGCGCTGCCCGCGTGGACTACCCCGAGGCCGGCGATGGTCGTCCAGCACACCGGACGGTCGTCGACGGCCCGCTGGGGGCGAGGTGGCCTGTCGGCGAGACGGTGCGGACGCGCCTGTCGATCCGTCTCGGGATGGATGGTGCTCACATTGACTCCTTGGCACGCCGAAGATGCGCAGCGTTGCCAGGGTCCGGGGCAACGGTCGAAGCGGGATCGAAGTCGCAGCGTAGCAGCCGCTTCGGACGGCAAACCGCTCGCCGCTCGGAGGCCGCCGCTCATCGCGCTCGGGCGTACCGGGAAACCACCACCGAGAGCGCAACACAACGCGCGAGCGATAGCCCGCTCCGCGCCTGGCACCACGCAGCGCATAACGGCCCGACCGCACCCGGGAGATAGTCCCGCCACTCGGACATCGGCATCGAGGGTTCGGTGCCTTGGCGGTCACGCCGAACCACCCGACCACATCCGCGCCGGAGCCGTCGGGTATGTGAGGGTCGGAGCGGGCGCTTGAGGAAGCGCTCGTGCTCCGGATCGGGCCCGTAGGTGCGGGCCGGGGTTTGGGTTGTAACCCCCCTCGTGACTGGTCGCGGAGGCGCCCTTGGGTGCAATTGGGTTCCCGAACCACTTTTCGCGAACCGTTGGAGCCGATCGTGCGTAGTGGACGGTTGAGGGGGGCGTCACTGTGCGCGCCGTGGGAGGAGGAGGGATGAGCAAGCCTGTTGCGACAGGACCACGACTGATCACGGTCGGAATTGCGCTCGCCGGTGTGTCGGCGGCGCTGTTCGTCGTGCCTGGGAGTGCGGTCGCCGAGATGTTCGTCGACCGGGCGGAGCTCGACGACGACGAAGGCCTGAGAGTCGAGGGCGAGGATGCGGTTCCGTTCGCAATCGTGCGGGTCACCTCGGCGGAGTCGGCGGCAAGCAGCCCCGCTGATGACGACGGTCGGTTCCGCGTGCTGAGCCTCGACTTCCGATCGAGCAACTGCCGGGCGACGGTCACCGACGGTGTGACGACGGTGCAGGTGGTGCTCGACGAGTGCACACCGACGACACCGACCACTCCGCCGCCGACGACGACCACGACGACGACGGCACCGCCCGCGACCACGACGACGGCACCGCCCACGACCACCACGACCACCACGACCACCACGACGGCACCGCCTACGACCACAACGACAACCACGACCACGACGACGACTCTGCCTCCGACCACCACGACCACGACTGCGCCGACGACGACGACCATTGCACCAACGACCAGACGACGACGACCGTGCCGACGGATCCCGTCACGTTCACCGACCTGCACGACAGCGTGCCGTACCGCTGTTACATGGCCGAGCAGAGCACGGTGAGCGCCGACCGCGTGAGCATCGCGATCGAGGATGGCGGCGCCGTCCCAGGCACGTTCCAGAGGCGCGCATGCATCGCCGCGACCACGGCCTTCAACCCAGGGAGCGTGTCCGACACGTTCACCGTCACCGTCACGGCACCGCCGGGAAAGCGCCTCACCCGCGTGACGTACACGCAGACCGGTAACCGCTTGCTCGAGCGAAGCACGTACTGGCGGGCGAGCGGTACCGGCCAGTTGACGGCCAACGGTGTCAGTGTCCCGTTCAGTTTCACCCTGCCGAACCTGACCAGGACCATCGACCTCACTGGTCAGAACGTCGAGAGCACGACGATCTCGGTCTCCATTTCGATGAGCGCTGGACGCAGCGCCAACCACCCACGGCTCACCAACCCGCCCGGATCAGCGTTCATCTCGGTGACGAGCGCTGTGATCAGCGTCGAGTCCGCCTGATTAGCGGGCGCGTCCTTCGTTCGGGCAGCTTTGCCATGGCTTGGTCGGTCCGCGGGGCCGCTCCGAACGGGCAATATGCGCTCGTGGCTCAGGTCCGTCGCCTGATGAGATCTTCGCTGCTTGGTGTGCAGCGACACGTAGATGTCAGTGATAACAACGCGGTCCTGTCAGTAGAAAACGACATGGATGTCAGCACAAACGACAGCGATGTCAGATTTGGCCATCGCCTCGTCGTCGTGCTGGTTGGCTCAGGAGGCCAGGCGGGCGCGGCGCCCAGGGGCCTCGAGCACTGCACCCAGGGCGGCGCCGACGACCATGACCGGGAGCAGCACACCGAGCGTCACGGGCACCACCCAATTCGCCATTTCGTCGATGATCCCCGCGCGCTGCACGCCGTCGCCGTACCAAATCTCTCCATCCCGGGCGAAGGAGATCAGCGCGCCCACCACGAACGCCGGGATGCCCGCAAGGGTCGTGAACGCTGAGGCCCAGACCGCGGTCCGCACGCCCGAGCGAAAGGAGTGGCGCACGGCGGCAACAGTCACCGTCACCCACGGAAGGAACACGACGCCCAACAGTATGGGGACGGGACCGGCCGCGAACGTCAAGAGCCCCATGGCGAGACCGGTGCCGAGACCGACCTGGAACGCTTCCTTGTCGGTCCCGAGCGTGCCTGGGGTGGCGACCGCCAGCCAGACGACGGCGCCGAAGCCCAGCGCGCTGAGGGACAGGACGACCGGGTCGTGAACCGGCGTGACCCCGACGGGGCCAGGCTGCCAATAGCGGATCACGAGGTAAACGACGGCGGCGATGCCCAGGCCGCCGAGGACGAGGGCGGGCGGCGCCGCGAGTCGCCGCAGCGGAGCGGGAGTCGAGGCGGCCTGGCGCGTACGGCGTGGCGGGAACAGCGCGGCCGGCATGCAGGAGAGCGCGAACCGCCACCGCTCGGTGCGCCCGGTCAACCCGGCCAGTTCGGCTGCCATCGCCGCGCCCCATTCGCGGCGTGAGCCCGGCGTGACGGCCACGGCGAGCCCGAGCAGACCGGAGGGCCCGTCGGGGGCCGGGGCACGCAACCGCCACGAGACCCACAAGGCGAGGACGGCGAGCACCACGATCACGGAGTGCATCCTCCATACCTCGCCTCCGCCCCCGTCATATAGCGCAGCGCGCAGGAGGGTAGGGACGCCGGCCACGATCACGACGCCCTCGGCCGTCACGCGCCACCAAGGGACCCGGGACCGAGGCGCGTCGGGCGTGTCGGTCCCGGGTGTGGCGCTCATGTCGTCCCCCAGTTCGGGGGCAGGTTGATTGTGGACCGTGCCACGCGTCCTTCGTCGTGGACCGGGGCTTGGGAGAGTTCGGCGGCCAGGGCGCGACCCTCGCTGGTGAGGCGGTACAAGTGCCGCGGCGGGCGGCCGGGCGGCGCGTCGCTCTCCCAGTTGGTCTCGAGCAGGCCCCGATCGGTGAGCCGCATGAGGATCGGGTACATGGACCCGGCCTTGATCTCCAACCGGCGGGACAACTCGTAGCCGTAGCGCCAGCGAGTGGGCTCCTCGGCGAGCGCGAGGACCACGGCGACGGCCTGCGGGGAGGGACGGCGCTTCGTGGCCATGCACGGAAATCTATATATACAGTCAAATCTACGTCAAGCCTTGGGGCGGGAAGCCAACACGCGCTCCGGGTCACGTGTCGGCGGCGACCGGCCCGCCCAGATCACCCACTGACATCCGTGTCGTTCACTGTCCGTTTCGTGTCGCTGCACACTTGGGGGCGGGTCGTGTACGACTTGCGGCTGCCCCGACCTCTACTTCTGCCCGCAGAGCAACGACATCGAGTACCCGCGACATAGTGGCTTCGACACATGCTGCGCGGCATCCGGGCGACATGCGCCAGTCGGACAAGGCCGCCCACATCTGCCGATCTGGAGTGTCCTCGTAACACGTCCGGATAAACCGCACCGCGTCCTCGAACGCCGGCTTACGACGACTACGAGAGACAGCTATGCGATGACACAGATGGCGAAGTCAGCCCGAAGGCGTGGAAGCGACGCCTTCGAAGGTGTAGCCGAGCGACTTCGGCCCGTCGACGTAGAAGTTGTCGAGCCGCTCGATCCGGAGCCCACTCCCGGCGATCAGGCCGGCGATCGGCCGGTTGAGGTGGCAGCCGCCGGCCAGCCGCCGCTGCAGAGGTGTGAGCCGGTCCTGCCAGCGGGCGACATCCGGCTCGGGCGAGCGACCGTGCTCCAGGAAGTGCAGCGTCCCGCCGGGCCGGAGCACCCGCCTGATCTCACCCAGCGCCCGACCGACGTCCGGGATCGAGCACAGCGTCCACGTCGTCAGTGCATGGTCGACGCTGCCGTCGTCGAGCGGGAGGTTTTGGCCGTCGAGCCCGACGAAGTCGATCCGCATCGCACTCTCGGCGACCCGCCCAGCCGCCAGCTTGCGCCCGACCGTCGCCGGGTCGACGGCGAAGACGTGCTCGACCGCCGGCGGGTAGTGGGGGACGTTGAGGCCGGAGCCGAACCCGACCTCCAGCACCTCGCCCTCGAGCCCCCTCACCGCCCGCGTGCGCAGCTCCGAGTACTGCCGCCCGCTGAGCACCCGGTTCTCGAGCCGGGGAAGAATGTGGTCGCGGTAGAGCCCCACATCCCCAGTGTGGTGGGCTCAGTGGGTGTGGCCCTCGGTGGTCGGGCACAGCACCTTGGGGTTCCAGTCCTGGTGGGCGCCGGTCGGGTTGGCCTTCCATGCCCACGCGTGGAGCTCGTAGAAGGCCGGGATCCCGTACCGGTTCGGCGCGTCGACGACGGAGAACGTCTGCCCGAACAGCCGTGGCGGGGCGGAGTTCGCCGCGTCCCAGGCGTCCTTGAACACGACGTACTCGACCCCGACGAGCGCGAGCTTGCCGTTCGGCCGCACCTCGTACATCAACGCCTCGGGGCGGCGGGGGTCGACGGTGGCGTCACCGGCGAGCTGACCGTTGACGAAGTGGATCCCCATCGAGCCGGCGAGTGGTTCGTGGACGCAGCCGAAGAACTGCACGTAGCCGGCGTCCAGTGCCCGGTCGACATCCCGGTAGCGCGCGGTGGCCCGGCGCACGGTCTCGAGCCCGCCCTGGCCGCGCTGCTCGGCGCCGCCCCCGGCGACGATCCCGGCGCCGATGCCGATCGCGGCGGCGGTCACCGCCGCCGCCAACCCCGTGCGCAGCAGTGTCTTCCGGCGCATCGTCAGTCCCCCGCCGTGGTCGGGTCGACGAGGTGGTGGACCTGGCGCACCCAGTCGGCGGGGAACCCACCCCGCTCGGCGTGCTCGCGTACGGCCGTCTCGTCGTCGGCGAGGTACACGCAGGTGAAGGCGTCGTCGGAGACGTAGCTCTGCACCCACTGCACACGCGGCGCCATCTCGGCGAGCACGGCGTTCGACTTCCCGGCGATGGCCTCCCGCTCGTCGGCCGACAGCCGGCCGGCGCCCGGGATGGTTCGTTCGATGAGGTAGCGGTTCATCGGAGAACCGCACCTGGTGCGAGCGAGCGAGCGCCAGCGAGCGAGCGGCCAGCAGCTGCGCAGGCAGTATTTGGCGTGGCCGGGGAACGCAATGAGAGGTTCATGCCCGGGATCGTGCGGCCCTCGCCCCGACCCGCACATGGGGCACCTCCCCCATTCGCCCTCCCCTATTCCGCCGTCACCCCCAGGCGCACCGCGGCGGCCGCGGCCTCGGCGCGGGACGCGACGCCGAGCTTGACGAGGATGCTGGACACGTGGTGCTCGGCTGTCTTACGGCTGATGTACAGCGACGCCGCGATCTGCGGGTTGGTGAACCCGGCGGCGACGAGCTGGAGCACCTCGTGCTCGCGCGGGCTCAGCCCCGCCGCGTAGCCGTCGACCGCTGCGGTGCGGGGCGAGGGCACGCGCGCCCCGCGGTCGCGCAGGCGGGACGCGACCGATGCGGCCATCGGCGCCGCGCCGAGCCGGCGATACGTGGCCAGGGCCTCGCGCAGCGACGGCGTGTCCCCGGCGTCGGCGAGGGCGCTCGCCGCCTCGTACGGGCAGCCCATCCGGCGGAACCCCGCGGCCGCGCCGAGGTGGTCGCCGTTGATCCACTGGGCGAAAGGGTCGACGGCGACCAGCGGGGCTGCGTCGAGGCGTCCCGCCCGGACGAGCCACAGACCGAGCTCGCCGGCAGCGACGCCGTGCCGGCAGCGGACGGCGAGGTCGAGCACCTCCTCGAGCAACGCGGCGTGGGAGTCGAGGTCCCCCTCCAAGAAGCCGGCCTCGGCCCGAGCCACGGCGACGGGCCACAGCCGTTGGAGGTGACCGGTCCGGCGGGCGATGTCCAACGCCTCGTCGAGCAGCGGCCAGACGTCGCCGTCGCCCCGGCGAGCCCGCAGCCAGCCGAGCGTGTTCACCGCCACGAAGCGGGAGATGCCGACGCTCCGGGAGCCCGCCTCGCGGGCCGCCGCCTCGGCCTCGTCCCACTGCCCGAGGTCGAACCGGCAGCGGGCCAACCAGGCGACCACGTACCGGCGATGGGACTCGAGGTGGTGCTCCTCGCACACCGCGGCGCCCTCGATCAGCGCCGGCACCGCCTCGTCGTAGCGCCGCATCTCGCCGCAGCCCGAGCCGATCTGGAGGAGACCCAGGCCAACGACGGCGGGCCAGCCCTCCCGCCGGCCGATGTCGATGCCTTCACGGATCCGGACGAGGCCGTCGAACCGGGCGTCCATGACGTCGGCGACACCCGTCTGGATCAGGGCCCGCGCCAGCGTGTGACGGTCGTCCAGCTGCCGGGCCAGCGCAATCGCCCGCGCGCCCCACTCGGCCGCGTGGTCGCGATCACGGGCGAGCATGTAGGCCGTCGCCCGGCTGGTGTACGCCCGGGCCAGCTCGGGGCCCGGCGGCTCCCGTTCCAGCAGTTCGACGGCGCGTTGGACCACCGAGATCGAACGTTCCGTCCGCGCCGTGTTGCCGAGGGCCGAGCCCATCAGCAGGAGCACGGCCGCCTCCCGCCGGACGGCGCCGATCGCCCGCCAGTGCGCCGCGGCCTCCTCGAACAGGACGATCGCCTCGTCGCTGCGATCGATTGCCGAGTACGCCGCGCCGAGCGCCTGAGCGAGCGCGGCCCGCCGGTCCGACGCGAGCAGATGAGCGACGGACAGCGCCTGCTCGCCCTGGCGGGCGGCCTCGCGGAACGCCGTGCGCTCGACGGCCAGGATGCACGCCTCGGTGGCGGCGCTCGCCAACAGCTCGTCGTCGCCAGCGGCGGCGGCGTGGTGGGCGAGACGGGCCGGGTCGACTCCGGGGCGGGCGGACAGCGTGGCCACCGCCCGGCAGTGGAGCTCCCGCCGGCGGTGGTCGTCGATCGCCCCCTCGGCCGCCAGGCGGGCGAGCTCGTGCCGGAACCGGTAGGCGCCCGGGACGGCGACGAGGACGCCGGCGCCGACGCAGGCATCGACCGCGCCCGGACCAGGGTCGCACAGCGCCGTGACCAGCCAGTCCTCGGCCTGACCGGGGACGATCGACACCGCGTCGACCACGCTCCGGGCGGCCGGTGGGAGCCGGGCGATCCTCGTGAGGACCGCGAGCCGCACCGTCGGGGGCACCGTCTCCGCCTCCGCCGCCAGTACCTCGGTGACGAAGAAGGGGTTGCCGCCGGTCAGCCGGTGCAGTTCGTCGGCGGCGACATCGAGGTCGCCGGCGAGGAGACCGACGGCCTCCGGCGACAGCGGACGCAGACCCAACCACGCCGTGCCGCGGGAGGTGACGAGGTCGCCGATCACGAGGCGCAACGGGTGGTCGGTGGCCACCTCTTCGTCGCGGTACGTGACGACGAGGAGGAGCGGGAAGTCAGTTGCCCGGCGCCCGAGCATCGCCAAGAGCTCGATCGACGCACCGTCGGCCCAGTGGGCGTCCTCGACGACGATCAGCGCCGGCGACCCACCGCGAAGCAGATCGAGCAGCCGGCCGAGCAGGGCGTCACGGTCATCGACCGCGGCGATGCCGAGGGCCGCCGCGACGTCGTGGAAGGGTCCGAGGGCGCGAGGAGTGGCGAGGGCGTCACAACGACCGACCGCGGTCGTCACGGAGGTCGAGGCGGCGAACTCGGTGACGAGCGCCGACTTGCCGATCCCCGCCTCTCCAGACACGAACACGACCTGCCCGCGACCGGTCTCGGCCTCCTCCATTCGGTCCCTGAGGTGGCCGAGCTCCGTCTCGCGCTCGAGCAACGGCGGCATCGCCGCAGTCATACTGCGGCCGCCCGCGCCGGCGGGCCGTATTACCCGGGTCAGCTGGTGCTGGGGTGTTCGACCACGCAGTCCGATCCCGGGAACACCAACGCTTCGTGACCGTCGTCGAAGCGGACGAGGTACGGCGGCGCACCTTCGGAGCCGCGCACCTCGACGACCTGACCTTGACGCTCCGGCGTTCCGACCGTGCGCCCCCTGACGTGCAATACGTCACCGACTTCGGCTCGCATCAGATCACCTCCGACTCCCAGGGTAGAACAGCCGGTCAAGGCGCCGACACTCCACAGACTCTTGACGGAACGACGAGAAGTTGTAGGATGTAAGTCCTCGTGACCGAGTCGATCACGTTCATCACCGAGCCGAACCGGTACCGCCATCTGCAGCTCGCGTTCGACCCGCCGGTCGCGACGGTGCGCCTCGCCGTCACGCCCGACGCCGGCCTGCGCGACGACTACGAGCTCAAGCTCAACTCGTACGACCTGTCCGTCGACATCGAGCTCCACGACGCCGTGCAGCGGCTGCGCTTCGAGCACCCCGAGATCAAGGTGGTCGTCCTCACCGGTGGGCTCGAGGGCGTGTTCTGCGCCGGGGCCAACATCCAGATGCTCGCCGGTTCGTCCCACGCCCACAAGGTCAACTTCTGCAAGTTCACCAACGAGACCCGCAACGCCATCGAGGACGCCACCGCCCACTCCGGCCAGACGTGGATCGCCGCTGTCAACGGCACCGCGGCCGGCGGCGGCTACGAGCTCGCCCTCGCGTGCGACGAGATCCTCCTCGTCGACGACCGGGCCAGCGCGGTCTCGCTGCCCGAAGTACCGCTGCTCGCCGTGCTGCCCGGCACCGGCGGGCTGACCCGCCTCGTCGACAAGCGTCACGTCCGCCGCGACCTCGCCGACGTCTTCGCCACCCGGGTCGAGGGGGCGAAGGCCGGACAAGCGCTGACGTGGGGGCTCGTCGACGCCACCGCGCCCCCGAGCGCGTTCGGCGATCTCGTCGCCGCACGGGCCCAGGCGCGGGCGGACGAGTCCGACCGACCGGCAGGCGCGGGCGCGATCCACCTCGACCCGATCGAGCGGACCGTCGACGACGAGGTGATCCACTACCCCGAGTTGTCGGTGGAGCTCGACCGCGGGCTCGGTGCGGCGACGTTCACCCTGCGCGGCCCGCAGGGTCCGCAGCCGGCGACGCCCGACGAGCTGGTCGACGCCGGCTCGGCGGCGTGGATCGTCGCCGCGGCCCGCCAGCTCGACGACGCCGTGCTGCACCTGCGGTTCAACGAGCCCGAGGTCGGCACCTGGGTGGTGAAGACGACCGGCGAGCCGGACGCGGTGGCCGCCGCCGAGGAGCTGCTCGCTGGCGAACACTGGCTCGTCCGGGAGGTCCGCCTCCTGTGGGCCCGCACGCTCGAGCGGCTCGACCTGTCGGCGCGCACCGTCGTCGCCCTGATCGAGCCGGGGAGCTGCTTCGCGGGGACCCTCGCCGAGCTCGCCCTCGCCGCCGACCGGTCGTTCATGCTCGACGGCACGTGGGAGGACAGCGACCGGCCGGCGCCGACGATCCGGCTCACGGCGGCCAACGACGGCTGGTACCCGATGGCCAACGGGCTCCCCCGACTGGCCACCCGGCTGTGGGGTCGCGCCGACGCCCTCGGCGCGGCCCGCGGGCAGATCGGCAAGGACCTGGACGCGTCCGAGGCCCTCGCCGCCGAGCTGATCACGTTCGCCCCCGACGACATCGACTGGGACGATGAGGTTCGGCTGGTGCTCGAGGAGCGCAACAGCTTCTCGCCCGACGCGCTGACCGGGATGGAGGCGAGCTTCCGCTTCGCCGGACCGGAGACCATGAAGACCAAGATCTTCGCTCGCCTGTCGGCGTGGCAGAACTGGATCTTCCAGCGCCCCAACGCCGTCGGGCCCGACGGGGCGCTGCGCCGCTACGGCACCGGCTCCCGACCGCAGTTCGACCGAAACCGCGTATGAGGCACTCATGACCGTTCATTGCGTTCCCCGGCCACGCAGACCGTTGCTGGCCGCTCGCTCGCTGGCGCTCACTCGCTCGTATCGGTACAGGGAGATCCATGACCACTGTTGACATCGACGCCAAGATCCCCAACAACGTCGACCTCGCCGCCGACCGCCGCCTGCAGCGGGCGCTCGAGTCGTGGCAGCCGAAGTTCCTCGACTGGTGGCGCGAGCTCGGACCCGTCGCCTATCAGGACCGACCGGTCTACCTGCGCACCGCCGTCGCCGTCGGCCAGGAGGGATGGGCCAACTTCGACCACGTCGCGATGCCCGACTACCGCTGGGGGATCTTCCTCGCCGACCCCGAGCCCGACCGCCGGATCGCCTTCGGCGACCACCAGGGCGAGGCGGTCTGGCAGGAGATCCCGGGCGAGCACCGCGGCGAGCTGCGCCGCCTGGTCGTGGTGCAGGGCGACACCGAGCCGGCGTCGGTGGAGCAGCAACGGCACCTCGGCGCGACGGCGCCGAGCCTCTACGACCTGCGCAACCTGTACCAGGTCAACGTCGAGGAGGCCCGCCACCTCTGGGCGATGGTGTACCTGCTACAGCGCTACTTCGGCCGGGACGGCCGGGACGAGGCCGACGAGCTGCTCGAGCGGCACTCCGGCGACGCCGACAACCCGCGCATCCTCGGCGCCTTCAACGAGCCCACGCCGGACTGGCTGTCGTTCTTCATGTTCACTTACTTCACCGACCGCGACGGCAAGTTCCAGCTCGCCTCGCTGCGCGAGTCGGCGTTCGACCCGCTGTCCAGGACCTGCGACTTCATGCTCAAGGAGGAGGCCCACCACATGTTCGTCGGCGCCACCGGCGTCGGGCGGGTGGTGCAGCGGACGGTCGAGCTGATGAAGGAGCACGACACCGACGACATCCGCCCGTTCGGCGGGATCGACGTCGACACGCTGCAGCGCTACCTCAACTTCCACTACAGCGTCTCCCTCGACCTGTTCGGCGCCGAGACCTCGACCAACGCCGCCAATTACTTCGCCGCCGGCTTGAAGGGGCGCTACAAGGAGGAGGACCGGGACGACGACCACCGCCTGCGGGACAGCACCCGCCTGGTCCCGGTCGTGACCAGCGAGGGCATCGTCGCGCGCGAGGCGGCGCAGGTGCTCGCCCTCAACGAGACGCTCCGCGACGACTTCGCCGCCGACTCGCAGAAGGGCGTCGACCGCTGGAACCGCACGCTCGACGAAGTGGGGCGCCGGTTGACGCTCCCCCACGGGGGGTTCAACCGGGCGGTCGGCACGTTCGCCGGCCACCGGGTGAGCCCCGACGGCCGGCTCGTCAATGAGACCGAGTGGGCGTCGTCGGTCGACTCGTGGCTGCCGTCACCGGCCGATCGCGACTACGTCACGTCGCTGATGGCGGGTGTCGTCGAGCCCGGGAAGATGGCCGGGTGGGTCGCGCCGCCGGCGACGGGCATCCACGCCAAACCGGTGGACTTCGAATACGTCAAGATCTAGTCCATGGGGACCGCGTACAACGCCTGCGTCGACCTGCTGGACCGCAACGTCGAGGCCGGGCGGGGTGATCATCCGGCCGTCGTCACCCGCGACCGGAGCGTCACGTACGGCGAGCTGCTGACCGAGGTCGAGGCGACCGCGGCCGGGTTGCGTCGCCTCGGGGTCGGCCCGGAGCAACGGGTCGCGATGGTCATGCTCGACTCGATCGAGTTCTTCGACGTCTTCCTCGGCGCGCTCCGGATCGGCGCCGTGCCCACACCGGTGAATCCGCTGCTGCCGTCGCGTGACCTCGGCGTGATCGTCGCGGCCAGCCGCGCCCGCGTGCTCGTCGTCTCCGCCGAGCGGGCCGATCAGCTGGACGCCGTCGTCGCCGCCGCGCCCGAGGTGGCGACCGTCGTCACGACCGCCTCGCCGGAGTGGGACGAGCTCGTCGCCGACCGATCCGGCGCCGCGCCCTGGGGGTCGTGGGACGAGTCGCCCGGTTTCTGGCTGTGCACCTCCGGGTCGACGGGGCGGCCGAAGCTGGCGATGCACCGCCACGTCGACCTGCGTGTCACCGCCGACACGTACGGCGCGCAGGTGCTCGGCGTGCGGAGCGACGACCGGTGCTACTCGGTCGGGCCGATGTTCCATGCGTACGGGCTCGGCAACTCGCTGTCGTTCCCGTTCTCGGTTGGTGCCACCGCGATCGTCGAACCGACCCGGCCGCCGACGCCGGCGCTCGTCGGTGAGATCGCCCGCTCGCTGCAGCCGACGTTGCTCTTCTGCATCCCGACCTTCTACGCCGCCCTGTGCGCGTCGGACCTGCCGGACGATTCGTTCGCGTCCGTCCGGTGGGGGGTCTCGGCGGCGGAGCCGCTGCCGGCGGACACGTTCCGCCGCTTCGAGGAGCGCTTCGGTGTCCGCATCCTCGACGGCATCGGGTCGACGGAATTGACGCACATCTACATCTCCAACGCGCCGACCGCACTGCGCCCGGGCACGTCCGGGCGGCCCGTACCCGGTTACCGGGTCGACGTGGTGGACGACGAGGGACGGCCCGTGCCGGCGGGAGCGGCGGGACATCTCGAGGTGAGCGGGGACTCGATGGCAGTCGGCTACTGGTGCGACACGACGGCGTCCCATCGCAGCTTCCGGGGCGACCGCATGCGCACCGGCGACATGTACGTGTGCTCGGAGGACGGCTACTTCACCTACCTCGGCCGCAGCGACGACATGCTCCGGGTCGGCGGCGAGTGGGTCTCTCCCGCCGAGGTCGAGGCCGTGCTCGTCACGGATACCGCCGTCCTGGAGGCGGCCGTCGTCGGCTACCGCGACGACCAGGGCATCGAGCGGCCCGCCGCCTTCGTCGTCGCCACCCCCGGGCACGACGTGGACGTCGCCGGGCTCGAGGCCCTGTGCAAGGCCGAGCTCGCCGGTTTCAAGCGGCCGCGGCACTACGAGGTGGTCACCGAGCTGCCCAAGACGACGACCGGCAAGATCCGCCGCTTCGCCCTGCGCGACCAGTTGAACGCGCCCACATGACGATCGTCGACGTCGGAGGCGTGGGACTCGACGTCGCGCACACGCCGGGCCCTGGGCCGGCCCTCGTGTTCCTCCACGAAGGGCTGGGGTCGATCGGCCTGTGGCGCTCGTTCCCTCATGACGTCCGCCGGGCGTGCGGCGACTGCGAGCTGCTCGTCTACTCGCGTCAGGGCTACGGCCACAGTGCTCCCGCGTTCGGTCCGCGCCGCGTGTCTTACATGCACGACGAGGCCGACGCGGTGCTGCCGATGTTGCTCGAGCAGTTGGGGGTCGAGCGGCCGGTCCTCGTCGGCCACAGCGACGGCGCCTCGATCGCCCTGCTCTACGCCGGAGCCGGCCGGCCTGCCCGTGCGCTCGTCCTGCTCGCCCCGCACGTGTTCGTCGAGGACCGGTCGATCGAAGGGATCGAGGCGGCCCGCCGCGACCACCGGGAGGGCGACCTCGCGACTCGGCTCGCCCGCCACCACGACGACCCGGACGCGACGTTCCGTGGGTGGAACGACGTGTGGCTCTCGCCCGAGTTCCGGGCGTGGAACATCGAGGACCGGCTCCCCGTCGTCACGTGCCCGGTGCTGCTCGTCCAGGGCGACGCCGACCCGTACGGCTCCGTCGCCCAACTCGACGCCATCGAGCGGGGCGTCGCTGGTCCGTGCCGGCGGGTCGTGCTGCCGGGAGTCGGCCACGCGCCCCAGACCGAGGCGCCGGCCGAGACGCTTGCGGCCGTGGCCGGGTTCGTCGCCGGGGTGTGACGTCAGTCCTGGATCGCGGCGTACACGCCGGTCCAGAAGTCGCGGATCGCCGCCGGCGGGGGGAACGGGCCCGTGAACATGTCCGTCGTGAGCACGACGCCGATGAGCCGCTCGGCGGGATCGTTGGACCACGAGCTGCCGAGGCCGCCGTCCCAGCCGTAGCTGCCGACGGCTCGCAGCCCGGTGCGACGATCCTGCACGCCGACGCCGAACCCCCAGCCCTGGGAGCCGTCGGGCACGGGCCCGGGCACGCCCGGGGCGATGCCGATCTGGTCGGTGGTCATGAGCTCGATGGACGGCCGCGACAGGAGCCGGGAGCCATCGGGTAGCCGCCCTCCGGCGAGCAGCATGCGGGCGAACGCATGGAAGTCGTCGACCGTCGAGACGAGCCCGCCGCCGCCGGACGGGAACGCCGGCGGCTTCACCCACTGCCCGTCGGGCGGGTCGTACACGGTGCGCTCGTCCGTCTCCGGGTCACGCGCGTAGCACGTCCCCAGCCGCTCGCCGTGCTCGGTGGAGAAGCCGGTGTCGTCCATGCCCAACGGCTCGAAGACCCGCTCCCGCAGGAACACGTCGAGCGGTTGACCGGCCGCCCGGGCGATCAGCACCCCGAGCACGTCCGACCCGGTGTTGTAGAGCCACCGGTCGCCCGGCTGGTAGAGCAGCGGCAGGGTGCCGAGCAGGCGGATCCACTCGTCGGGGCCGGGCGGCGTCTGTGGTTCGGGTGGACCCCACCCCATCCCGAGGCGGCCCATCGCCTCGAGCAGTGGTTGCGGCCACCCCGCGGCGAAGTCCATGCCGAGGCCGAGCCGGAAGGTGAGCACGTCGTGCACGGTGATCGACCGGATGGCGGGGACGGTCTCGCCGTCGATCGGGCCTTGTGGCTCGACGAGGACCCGCCGGTCGGCGAGTTCGGGGAGCAGGCCGTCGACGGGATCGTCGAGTCGCAGGCGGTACTCCTCGAGGAGGATCAAGGCGGCGACGGCGGTGACCGGCTTGGTCATCGAGGCGATGCGGAAGATCGAGTCCCGTTGCACCGGGGCCGGCTCGCCGCGGGCCAACGTGCCGGCGAAGCCGACCTCGACGTCGTCGTCACGGGCCGCCAGCCAAGCGACGCCGCCGACGGAGTCGCGCTCGACGTGCCCGGCCATCACCTCGCGCAGCCGGTCGAGTCGGCCAGGGTCGAATCCGCTCATGTTTGCTTCGACGCTACGAAGGCCGAGAACTCATCGCGGTCACCAGCGCTTGCTCCCCCCACCGGCCCGACCTGAGCCGCTCGACCGCCGGCTGGAGGACGACCCGGAGCCGCCGGAGCTCCCGAAACCGCCGAAGCTGCTGAACGAGCGATTCCGGTGGCCCGTCGAGGAGCCGTCGCCCCACTCTCCGGTCTTGAGGTAGCGGGCGACGTTGATCGCCGCGATCACGGCGAGGACCAGGACGAACACCACGACGAAGACGGTCGGGGAGCGGGTGCCGCCACCGTCGTTCCCCGCGGCAGGCAGTCCGACCGGCATCTCCGGCACCGGCGACGTCAGCTCCTCCAAGCCGTCGACGACGCCCTCGGTGTACTGCCCGTCCCGGAACTCGGCGATCATCGCGTCGACCGCCGGCTCCCACCGGGCGTCGAGCAGCAGGCTCTGGTCGGCGCCGTAGTACACGGCGGCCTCTCGCTCCTCGGCCGAGTACATCACGACGACCAGGTCCGGATCGCGTTCACCGGCCACCGTCCAGCCCGGGCACTGGGCCTCGAGCTGGGCCATCCGGGCGTCGAGGCCGGCGTCGAGCGTCCGCTCGACCCGCACCCGCACGTCGGCGCCGAGCCGGGAGCCGACCCGCTCGATCGCCGGCTCGACCTGGTCCCGGTCGAGCGTGCCGTCGGGATCGAACAGCGGGACGTCGCACCCGAGCGGACCCGGCGGCCCGGCGAGCACGGACAGAACGACCAACGGCACCGCCAGCACCCCCACCACGCCCGGCAGCGTAGGGCTCCCTCGACGATCTGGGCGCAGTCCTTCTCGACTGTCGCGAACAACTGCGCCCAGATCGGCCGCGGAGAAGGATCGCGCCCAGATTCCTGGGTCCGGAGAACGCGTGAAGCCCGTGACGCTCGACACACGGCGCGATTCCGTGAACCGATTCACGTTCGCCGAGCGAATTGGGTACCGCCCAGGCCCGCCGTCGGCGGCCGACACCTCGCAGCGGGAGCCACAGTGAAATCAGGACGTGCCAACGGCTGGAGGCGGGCGGTGCGACGGATGGTGATCGGCACCGTGCTCGGCGCCGGCGCTGCCGTGGCCGCGAGCATGTCGGCGAGCGCGGCGACGACGGCGAGCTTCGCCAGCGGCGTGCTCACCGTGATCGGCGACAATGCCGACAACAACATCGAGATCAGCCGTAACGCCGCCGGCACGATCCTGGTGAACGGCGGCGCGGTCCCGGTCAACGGCGGCCCGGCGACGGTCGGCAACACCACGGTGATCCAGGTCTTCGGCCTGGGTGGCAACGACGTGATCACGATGAACGAGGCCAGCGGCGCGCTGCCACGGTCGGTGCTGTTCGGCGGGTTCGGGAACGACACCGTGACGGGCGGCTCGGGCGCCGACCAGCTCTTCGGCCAGTCCGACAACGACATCGTGCTCGGCAAGGGGGGTTTCGACGTCCTGTTCGGCGGCTCGGAGAACGACGTCCTCGCCGGCGGTGACGCCGACGACCAGGTGTTCGGCGAGACCGGCGACGATGTGATGGTGTGGAATCCCGGCGACGACACCGATCTCAATGAAGGCGGTCCGGGCGCCGACAGCGTTCAGGTCAACGCCGGCAACGGCATCGAGCAGCTCACCACCACCGCCAACGGCACCCGCGTGCGGTTCGACCGCATCGACCCGGCGCCGTTCTCGATCGACATCGGCTCGACGGAGAACCTGGTCGTCAACGCCAACGGTGGCGACGACAGCTTCACCGCCACGGGCGACCTGGCCACCCTCGTCGACCTCACCGTCGACGGTGGTGCCGGCAACGACTTGATCCGTGGCGGCAACGGCGACGACTTCGTCGACGGCGGTCCGGGCAACGACCTTGCGTTCCTCGGAGCAGGGAGCGACATGTTTCGGTGGGACCCCGGCGAGGGCAACGACGTCGTCGAGGGCCAGGCGGGCACCGACACGATGGCGTTCAACGGCAGTGCCGCGAACGAGGTCTTCCAGGCGTCCGCCACCGGCCAGCGCGTCCGCTTCAACCGCAACGTCGGCAACGTCGCGATGGACGCCAATGACATCGAGGTTCTCGACGTCAGGGCCCGTGGCGGGGTGGACACCGTCACCATCAACGACCTCTCTGGTACCGACATCGTCGACGTCAAGAGCGACCTCGCGGCTGTGCTCGGCGGTGCCTCCGGGGACGCCCAGCCCGACACGGTGATCGTCAACAGCACCAACGGTGCCGACGACGTCGACGTCGCCGGTACCGGCACATCGGCATCGGTACTCGGGATGCCCGCCGACGTCGTCATCACCAACTCCGAGGCCAACGACAACGTCGTCGTGAACGCGCTGGCCGGTGACGACACCGTGACGGCGAGCGAGCTTTCCGCCGGCGTGATCAAGCTCACCCTCGACGGCGGCGCCGGCAACGACACGATCCGCGGCGGCAACGGCAATGACCTCGCCCTGATGGGTGCCGGCGACGACATCTTCGAGTGGGCTCCCGGCGACGGCAACGACATCGTCGAAGGCCAGGGCGGCGCGGACGAGATGCGCTTCGTGGGCACCAACGCCGCCGAGCGCATCGACATCGGCGCCATCGGCGGGCGCGTTCGCTTCCTCCGCGACCTGGACGGCGTGACGATGGATCTCGACGACGTCGAGACGATCGACTTCGTGGCCCTCGGCGGCGGCGACAACGTCGTCGTCGGCGACCTGAGCGGCACGGATCTCACGCTCACCGCGGTCAACCTGCGAGGGCGCGGCGGTGGCGGCGACGGCGCCGTCGACACGGTGTCGGCCAGCGGCACCAACGGCGCCGACTCGATCGGCGCGACGGGCGGCCTGGGCGGGGCGGACGTCGTCGGGCTACCGGCTGCGATCGAGATCAGCGGTGCCGAGGCGGGGAGCGACCGACTCGTGATCGACGCCCTCGCCGGCGACGACGTGGTCGACGCGTCCGGTCTGGCGGCGGGGGCGATCCAGCTGACCGCCGACGGCGGCGACGGCAACGACGTGCTGCTCGGCGGCGCCGGGAACGACGTCCTGCGCGGCGGTGCCGGCGACGACGTGCTGATCGGTGGGCCGGGCACCGACGTCCTCGACGGCGGCGACGGCGACGACATCGAGATCCAATCGGTCGGACCCGACACGTTCACGTCGGCGACGCGCGTTGGCGCTACGGGGTGAGCGCGGCGCGCAGGAACGCCCGTAACTCGGCGCGCAGGCGGCGCAGCCCGGCGGCGGTCGCTTCCCAGCCGACGCCCCGCAACGCCTCCGGTTCGGTGGCGATGCCGGTGACCGTGGCGTAGGCGAGGGCGGCGACCAGACGAGGGTCACCTCGGCGCAGGCGCCCGGCGTCCATCTCGGCGGCGAGGAAGGCGACCGCCCGCTCGACCAGCGGGTCGACGTGCGCGCGCAGGCGCTCCGCCCGCTCGCCGGGGAGCCGGCTGAGCTCGCGCACCAGCCCGAGCAGGGCCGGACGGCGCACCGCGGGGCGGAACACCGCCCGCACGACGGCGTCGATGCGGGCCAGCGGCTCGTCCGCGGCCGCCCGCACGGCGGCCTCGACGGCGACGGCGAGCTCGGTGACAGCGGCCTCGAGGACTGCGTCGACGAGCTCCTCCTTGCTGGCGAACCAGTACAGGACGGTCTGCTTGCGCACCCCGACGACGGCGGCGATGTCGTCGAGGGAGACGGCGTCCACGCCCCGCGTGCCGAACAGGTCGAGCGCGGCGGCGAGGATCCGGTCGCGGGTCGACAGCGCGACGGTCGCCACGACGTTTGTCTACCACTTGGTAGAGAGATGTGGTAGAGATACGAGCTGTGATCGCCGAGTCGCTGGCCGGCAAGCGCATCGCCATCACCGGGGCGACCGGGTTCGTCGGCACCGCCCTCGTCGAGCGGCTCCTCCGCTCGGTGCCCGACTGCGAGCTCGTGCTCGTGGTCCGTGCTGGGAAGCGCTCCCCCGCCGCCCGCCGGGTCGAGCGCGAGCTGCTGCGCAACGACGCCTTCGACCGGCTGCGGGCCGAGTGCGGGAGCGACGGCGCGACGGAGTCGTTCGAGGAGCTGACGGCGCGCCGGATCACGACCGTGGCCGGTGACGTCGGCATCGATGGCCTGGGGCTGTCGGCCGACGACCGGGCTCTGTTCGGCTCGTGCGACGTCGTCATCCACGCCGCCGCGGCGGTGTCGTTCGACTCGCCGCTCGACTCCGCCGTCGAGGTCAACCTGCTCGGCCCGACCCGCATCGCCGCCCTGCTCGGCGAGCTCGGCGTGACCCCGCACCTCGTCGCCGTCTCGACGTGTTACGTGGCCGGGAACCGCCGGGGCACGGCGCCGGAGGAACTGGTGAGCGCCGGTCCGTTCGACCTCGGGCTGAGCTGGCGGGCCGAGGTCGCCGCCGCCCGCCGGCTCCGCGGCGATGTCGAGGCGGCCAGCCGGGAGCCCGGGCGCCTCCGCGATCTGAGAAAGGCCGCCCACACCGAGCTCGGCGCGGCCGGCGCGCCGGCTCTGGCCGCCAAGACCGAGCAGCTGCGCGAGAAGTGGGTTCGCGACCGCCTCGTCGAGGCCGGCCGGGCGCGGGCGGCGAGCGTCGGGTGGCCCGACGCCTACGCCTTCACCAAGGCCCTCGGTGAGCAGGCGCTGGTCGACTCCAAGGGCGACGTCCCGGTGAGCATCGTGCGGCCGTCGATCATCGAGTCCGCTCTCGCCGAGCCCCGACCGGGTTGGATCCGCGGCTTCCGCATGGCCGAGCCGGTGATCATCTCCTACGCCCGCGGCCTCCTCCGCGAGTTCCCCGGTGTCCCCGAGGGGACGGTCGACGTGATCCCCGTCGACCTCGTCGTCGCCGCGATCGTCGCCGTGGCCGCGCTGGGTCCCGACCGGGCGCCGCCGATCGTCCACGTCGCCTCGGGCGGGGTGAACCCGCTGAAGTACCGCGTGCTCGTCGACAACGCCAGCGGCTGGTTCCTCGAGCACCCGCTGTACGACGCCGAGGGGCAGCCGATCGTGGTGCCGCAGTGGGACTTCCCCGGGCGGGGCCGGGTACAGGCTCAGCTGACCAGGGCGATGAAGGCGATCACGACCGGCGAAAAGGTGCTCCAGTCACTGCCGCTGCGGGGCAAGCAGGCCGAGATGTCGGCCCGGCTCGAGACCAAGCGCGTGGAGGTGGAGCGGGCCCTCGAGTACGTCGAGCTGTACGGGCTCTACACCGAGTGCGAGGCGATCTACCAGGTCGACAACCTGCTGGCGATGTGGGACGGCCTCGACGAGGCCGATCGCCGGGCGTTCGGGTTCGATCCCCGGGTGATCGACTGGCCGGCGTACATCCGGGAGGTCCACCTACCGTCGATCGTCCAGCACGCCCGGGTGAAGACCCACCCCGGCAAGACCCGCATCGACCGGACGGCGCGGCTGCGGCGCCAGGTGCTCTCCCCCGATCGCCACGCCGCCGCCTTCGACCTGGAGAACACGCTGATCGCGAGCAACGTCGTGGAGAGCTACTCGTGGCTGGCAACCCGGCGGCTCGACCGCGGCGAGCGGCTGCGCTACGTGCTGCGCACCCTCTCCGAGGCGCCCGGTCTGCTCAAGCTCGACCGCCGCGACCGCACCGACTTCCTGCGCCACTTCTACCGCCGCTACGAGGACGCCCCCGTCGCCCAGATCGAGCTCGATGCGCGCGAGCTGCTACCCGAGCTGATCCTCACCAAGGGGTTCCCGGCCGGGCTGCGTCGGGTGCGGGAACACCGAGCGCTCGGTCACCGCACGATCCTCATCACCGGCGCCCTCGACTTCGCCGTGGAGCCGCTGCGGCCGCTCTTCGACGAGATCATCGCCGCCGAGATGAGCGTGCGGCCCGACGGGACGTACTCGGGCGAGATGGTGCAGGTGCCGCCGACGGGCGAGACCAGGGCCCAGATCCTGGCCGAGTACTGCGCCGCCGAGAACCTGCGACTCGACGAGTGCGTCGCCTACGCCGACTCGACGAGCGACCTCCCGCTGCTCGAGGCGGTCGGGTTCCCGGTGGCGGTGAACCCGGAGACCCGCCTCGCCGCGATCGCACGCAAGCGGGGCTGGCTCGTCGAGCAGTGGGCCCGGGCCAGCGGCGGCCCCCGCCCCCTCCTGCCGATCGGCCCGCTGATGGTCGAGCGGGAACGCCGGCGGAGGTTCGCATGACCGTTCTCCATCCGAGGGTTTCGCGCCACCCGAGGGTTTGGCGCGGGACAGTCCCGGAGCAAACCCTCGGTCGACAGGAAACCCTCGGATGAAGGCGCTGCAGATCAATCGGTCGGTCGCGAGGCTCGGGCTGGCGCGGGTCGCGTCGGCGCTGGCGCCGGCTGCGGCGGTGAGGCTCGGGCCGCTGGAGTACGCCAACGTCGACCCGCCCGACCTGCCCGGCCCGGGCTGGCACCGGATGCACCCGCACCTCGCCGGGATCTGCGGGTCGGACCTGTCGCTGATCGAGGGTCACGCCTCGACGTACTTCGACGACTGGGTCAGCTTCCCGTTCGTGCCCGGCCACGAGATCGTCGGCGAGCTCGACGACGGGACGCGCGTCGTCCTCGAACCGGTGCTCGGCCACGAAGCCCGTGGCTTCCCCCCGCCGTTCCCCGGCGCCGCCCCCGGCGACGGCGACGACTACGCCCACCTCGCCACCGGCGACCTCGAACCCGGCATCCAGACCGGGTTCTGCTCCTCCACGGGCGGTGGGTGGTCGCCCGAACTGGTCGCCCACGAGTCCCAGCTCCACCGCATCGGCGACATGCCGGACGAGCGGGCCGTGCTCGTCGAGCCGCTCGCCGGCGGGATCCACGCCGCCCTGATGGCCGCCACGGCGTCCTCGGTCGCCACCGCCGACGCGCCCGTCGTCGCCGTGCTCGGAGCCGGGACGATGGGGCTCGCCGCGATCGCCGGCCTTGTCCGCTACTGCCCGCACGTCCGCGTCGTCGCCGGCGCCCGCTACCCGCACCAGCAGCGCGAAGCCCGCCGCCTCGGCGCCCACGAGGTCGTGCCGGCGGCCGAGCTCCCCCGGGCCGTGCGCCGCCTCACCGGCTGCCACTTCGTCGGCGACCAACTCTCCTCGGGCGCCCACACCACGATCGACGCCGTCGGCACCGCGACGTCGATCACCGACGCCCTCCGCATCACCCGCCCCCGTGGCCGGGTCGTGCTGATGGGCATGCCCGGCGAGGTGACCATCGACCTCACCGGGCTCTGGCACCGCGAGACCGAGCTCGCCGGCGCCTACACCTACGGCACGGAAACGCTGCCCGACGGAAAGCCCGTCCGCACGTTCGACCTCGCCATCGAGACCGCTGATGCGATCGAGGCCGAACGCTGGCTCTCCGCCACCTACCCGCTCGCCGACCACGTCGACGCCGTCGCCCACGCCGCCGAGGCCGGCCGCCGCGGCGCGATCAAGGTCGCCTTCGACCCCCGCAGGAGGGTGTGATGCCCCGCCCCGGATTCGTCCTCGAGGTCGACCGCTCGACCCCGCCCACCCTGTTCTGGCGGGGCGAGGGCTTCAGCCTCGAACAGCTCCCCGCCGACCGCAGCCGGGTGATCTATCCGCCCGAGCCGCTGGACCCGATCGACGACGTCGACGGGGCGATCGACCACGCCCTGCTCAACCCGCTCGACAACGACCCGCTGCCGGCGCTGCTCAAGCCGGGGATGAAGCTCACCATCGCCTTCGACGACGTCAGCCTGCCGCTGCCGAAGATGCGCCGCCCCGACGTCCGCCAGCGGGTGATCGAGGCCGTCCTCGACCTGGCCGCCGACGCCGGCGTCGACGACGTCGTCCTGATCGCCGCCCTCGCCCTCCACCGCCGGATGACTGAGGCCGAGCTGCGCCACGCCCTCGGCGACCGGATCTATGACGCCTTCGAGCCCCGCGGCCTGCTCACCCAACACGACGCCGAGGACCCGACCGAGCTCGCCTTCCTCGGCACCACACCCGAGGGCGAGGAGGTCGAGATCAACAAGCGGGCCGCCGAGTCCGACCTCCTCGTCTACGTCAACATCAACCTCGTCCCGATGGACGGTGGGTGGAAGTCGACGGCGACCGGGCTGGCCAGCTACCGCTCGCTGCGTCACCACCACAACCCCCAGGCGATGGAGGCGAGCCACAGCTTCATGGATCGCCACCGCAGCGAGCTGCACAAGAGCAACTGGCGGATGGGCAAGGTGCTCGTCGACGCCGGGGTGAAGGTGTTCCAGATCGAGACCACGCTCAACACCGACACGTTCCCCCAGCCGTTCGAGTTCCTGTCCAAGCGGGAGTGGGAGTGGAACGCCAAGGACCGGGCGACCTACGTCGGCACGGCCAAGTCGTTGTCGCTCGCCCCGGTGCGCCTGGCCCGGAAGATCTTCCACTCCATCGAGGCGCCGCACCGGATGACGAGCGTGCAGGCCGGCGAGGTCGGCGCCGTCCACGACGCCACCACGGCCAACGTCTATCGCCAGCAGCTCGTCGAGGTCGAGGGGCAGACCGACATCCTCACCATGGGCATCCCCTACATCTGCCCGTACAACGTGCACTCGATCATGAACCCGATCCTCGTCATGTGCACCGGGCTGGGGTACTTCTTCAACATGTACCGCGGCAAGCCGCTGGTGCGCGAAGGCGGCGTGGTGATCATGTCCCACCCCACCCAGCCCGACTTCCACCCCGTGCACCACCCGAGCTACATCGACTTCTACGAGCAGGTGCTGGCCGACACGACGAACCCGCACGAGATGTCGAAGAAGTGGGAGGAGCGCTACGCGACCGACGACTGGTACCGCCACCTCTACCGGACGAGCTACGCCTACCACGGCGTGCACCCGTTCTACATGTGGTACTGGGGCGCCCACGGGCTCGCCCACTGCGGGCGGGTGATCATCGTCGGCGGCGACCCGAGGGCCGTGCGCCGGCTCGGGTTCGTGCCCGCCTCGACGCTCGACGACGCGCTGGAGATCGCGTCCGATGTCGTCGGCCGATCGCCGACGATCACCCACCTCCACACACCGCCCCTGATCATCGCCGACGTGAAGTAGGGCGACGATGGCGGCTCAGGAGTACACGGTCGCCGCCCGGCGCCGGCTGCGTGAGGCGGCGCGGGCCGCCGGCCGGCTCGAGCGGGCCGCGGCCCGGATCACCGCGCCGGGCCGCAACGTCGGCTTCCCGTACCGCGCGCCGACCGTTCCCCGCGGCGTCGCGGTGCCGGAGGAGGAGCCGACCCTCGGCGCCGACTACGACACCGAGTGGGCCCGGTCGCCCGCCGCCAAGGCGGCCCGCGGACTGATCGCCGAGGGCCCGCTGCGGCTCGCCATCCGCGGCCTCGCCGCCCCCGAGATCCACGGCCGCGACCGGCTCGCCGACCTCGCCCGCCTCGAGGACCCCCCGCCGCTGATCTTCGCCCCCAACCACCACAGCCACCTCGACACGATGCTGATGATCCGGTCGGTGCCGTTCACGTGGCGGCGCAAGCTGGTCGTCGCCGCCGCCGCTGACTACTTCTTCGACAAGCGGTGGAAGGCAGTCGTGGCCGCGCTGTCGCTGAACGCGATCCCGATCGACCGCGAGGTCACCGGGCGCCGGTCGGCGACGATGATCCGCGAGTTGATCGACGACGGGTGGAGTCTGGTGATCTACCCCGAGGGCGGTCGGTCGCCCGACGGGTGGGGCCAAGAGTTCAAGGGCGGCGCCGCCTACCTGTCCAGCCGGACCGGCGCGCCGGTGGTCCCCGTGTTCATCGACGGCACGGGGTCGATCTTCGGCAAGGGGATGAAGCACCCCAAGCCGGGCCGGACCCGCGTCGTGTTCGGGGCACCCCTGCGGCCGGCCCCGGACGAGAGCACGCGGCGGTTCAACGCCCGCATCGAGGCCGCTGTCGCGGCCCTCGGCGACGAGTCGACGACTGACTACTGGAGCGCCCGGCGGCGCGCCGCCGCGGGCGCCAACCCGTCACTCGGCGGTCCGGAGTACACCGGCTGGCGGCGGCACTGGGCGCTGTCGGTCCGCCGCCGCCAAGGCATCGCCGGCTGGCGAAAGGCGCCGACGCGCCGCTGGCCGGCGTTGTGACCGACCCGGCGACGCGACGGGGTCAGCGCACGCCGCTGACGCCGGCGAAGTCGAGGATGTCCTGCATCAGGACCTTGCCCGTCTCCCGTACCGGGATGAGTGGCCGCCACCCCAGCTGGTAGAGGACCGAGGTCAGGTCGGTCTCGAGGAGTCCGACGAGCACCTCGCCGACGATGCCCCCTCCGACCGGTCCGAGGCGGAGACCGTCCTCCCGCTTGAACGCTTCGTGGAGGATGTAGAACCACATCGGCGTGGACGTGAGGAAGCGCGAGCTGATGTCGCCGATCCCGGTCTCGGCCAGCTCGCTCGAGCTCAACCGCGATGCCCCCATCACGTTCGCCAGCGTCTGGCCGGACGGCAACGACCACGTCAGGTGGCGCAACAGGTTGCGCTCCGCCAGCGACGTCGGCGGCTCGCCCGACGCGATCGCGAACAACGGCAGGTGGAACAGCGGCGTCGAGATCCTCACGTCGAGGATCTTGTTGCGACGGACGTTGTTGTCGCCGAAGTCGAAGAACGTCGGCCAGCCGATGAACCGTCGCGCCGCCCGTGACCCGCCGCGCAGGTCCTCCGAGTCGGGGACGTTCTCCTGCGCCGGGTCGAAGATGAACCCGAAGAACTGCGGTGAGTTGGGCTTGCCCGCCGGTTGGCCGGTGAAGTTGGCCCGGTACGAGGGCCGCACCATGCTGTGCCCCATGCGGTACGAGCCGGTCTGGAACTCGACGGGCATGAACGCCCGACCCAGCGTGGGCCGATAGAACCGGCGGCGCCGCCGGATGTCGCTCAGCCTCGCCGACCCGATCACCTGCGGAAGGAACTGGGTGAGGATCATCGTCTGGTAGTGCCACCGCGTGTGGTTGCGGGCCACTCGGAAGACGTCGTTGGTGTCCCGGGGGTTGGCGAGTCGCCGGTCCCGCACGACGTCGACCAGGCCGTTGTGGAGCTTGATGAACGCCGTCTGGAGGCCGGAGATGATGAGGTTCTCGTCGTTGCGCGGGTCGGCGATGATCGCCGACCCGTTGGCGTTGCGAGGAACGTCCTCGAACAGACCGCCGCTCTCGATCCGCAGCTTCGCCCGGTCGCTCTGCTGGTAGAGCTGGGGGGAGACGGCCGGTCCGCCACCGTAGACCGAATCGAGGTCGAGCGTCGGGACGCGGGTGTTGCGGGTCCTGGTCGGCTCGGTCCTCACCCCCAGCGGCGAGGCAACGTCGAACGTGACGTCGTGGTCGATGAACTGCCCGACGAACGTCGTGCCGGCGGTGTGGTTCGGGTTGTCGGGATTGTTGGCGCTCAGCGCCGGGTCGACGATCAGCTGGACCGGGCCGGCGGCGAGGTTGTCGAGGGCGTCCATGATCCCGCCCGGCGCGCCGAGCTCCCGGAGCGCCGCCTTGACGGCGTCGGTCTCGTCGGCGAACGAGGGCAGGTTGTTGAACATCCGGCCGAAGTTCAACGGGTTCTGGTCGGCCACGACGGGGGCGGCCAGCGACACACCGTGCTCGGCGAGGAGTGTCGCCGGAGCGGCGGCGACGACACCGGCTCCGATCCCCACTCCTCGGGCAAAGTCGCGGCGGCTGATCCCGCGCTTGGTCGCGGGCGTGACGTACTTACTCATGGTTGATTGATCTCCCCTGTTCACGCCCGCGACGCGTCAGAGCAGCGTGGCCTGGTGCTCGACCCCTATTTGTACGACACCATCCCGGATGGCAGGGGTAAGTGTAAAGACGTTACAAAATTAAATCAAGAGACTTTCACCGAATGTATGTCGAGAAACAGGCACGAGTTCTTGACAAAATCAACCAATGACTAGCCGCCCGTCGGAATCGATCAAACAATTCCTCGGTCCGGCGATCAATTAATTCCCGCACTCGCCCGGCGCCGCGACGTCACCAAGTACCAAGGCGCGCCGAAGCAGACCGAAGAACGGTGGCGCTTACTGGCAGTCGGAGGGGGGCGGAATGACGATGTTCAGGCCGACGTAGAAGGCGCTGTAGCCCTCGGTCGCCGCATTGGCCTCGTTCAACGCCTCGACGGTCACGTCGAACTTCTCGGCGACGCCCGCGGGGTAGTCGCCCGCCTCGAGCTCGTACGTACCCGGGTCGCACGGACCGCCCGCTGTACCGGGTGTCGTGGGCTCCTCGCCGCCCGTGTCCGTCGTGTCGGACGTGTCCGTCGTGTCGGACGTCTCGGCCTCCGTGGTCTGGGGGGCGGCGTTGGGGTCGACGAACTTGGCCCCGGGCGGGATCCGCACCGTCTCCCCGACGCCCGGGAAGTCGGAGTAGTCCGCCTCCCACTGGTTGAAGTTGCTGAGCTCCTCGAGGTCGACGTCGTACAGGTTCGCCACCAGCCAGGGATAGTCACCCGCCTCGACGGTGTAGGCCTGCTCGACCTGCGACCGACCCTCGGCGTCGGCGCTGTTCTGCGTCGGCGCCACCGTTGTCGTGGCCTGATCCCTGATCACGTAGCTCGTCGGCTGGATGGTGACGGTGGTGGCGGACTGGGCCGAGCCGCCGTTGTCACCGCACGACGTGACAGCAAGAAGGAGGCTGGTACCAGCGGCGACGGCGGCTGCGGTCCACAGCGAGGACGCGCCGATCGGCCGCTTCAGGGACGACAACATGGCCGACAGGCTAGATCGGAGTCGCCGAACTGCAATCGCACCCTGGTGGTTTACACCAGCGGTCGCGCCGTCGGCAGGATCGGAGACGGGAGCGTGGTCTCCCCGACCAGATAGCGGTCCGCACCCGCGGCGCAGGCCCGGCCCTCGGCGATCGCCCACACGATCAGGCTCTGACCGCGGCCCATGTCGCCGGCGACGAACACGCCGGGCACACTGGTCATGAAATCGTCGTCGCGCCAGACGTTTCCCCGCTCGTCGAACTCGACGCCGAGGCGCTCGAGCCACTCCCCCTTCTCCGGACCGACGAAGCCCATCGCCAGCAGCACGAGATCGGCCGGGAGCTCCCGCTCGGTCCCTTCGATCTTCCGGAACCGTCCGTCGACGAGCTCGACCTCGTGGATCGCAAGGGCCCGGACGTTCCCGGCGCCGTCGTCGACGAACCGCTCGGTGTTGACGCTGTAGACCCGCTCGCCGCCCTCCTCGTGGGCCGACGACACCCGGTAGATCAGGCTCCACTGCGGCCATGGGTTCTCGGGCGCCCGGTCGTCCGGCGGCCGGGGCAGGATCTCGAGTTGGGTCACCGATGCGGCGCCGTGGCGATGGACCGTTCCCAGGCAGTCGGCACCGGTGTCGCCCCCGCCGATGATCACGACGTGCTTGCCGGCGGCGCTGATCGGGGTCTCGGGGAGATCGCCCTCCTGGACCCGGTTGGCCCAGGGCAGGAACTCCATCGCCTGGTAGATGCCGGCCAGCTCGCGACCGGGGACCGGCAGATCCCGCCACGCGGTGGCCCCGCACGCCAGCACGACGGCGTCGGTGGACGCCAGCAGCACCTCGATGTCGACGCTGTCGCCGACGCCCGCCTTGGTTCGGAACACGGTGCCCTCGGCCGCCATCTGCTCGAGGCGACGCTCGATGTGGCGCTTCTCCATCTTGAACTCGGGGATGCCGTAGCGGAGCAGCCCGCCGATGCGGTCCTCCCGCTCGAGCACGACGACGGTGTGGCCGGCCCGGGTGAGCTGCTGGGCGGCGGCCAACCCGGCCGGCCCCGATCCGATCACGGCGACCCGCTTGCCGGTGCGCACCGACGGGACCTGTGGTGTAACCCAACCCTCGTCCCACGCCCGGTCGATGATCTCGACCTCGACCTGCTTGATCGTCACCGGGTCAGCGTTGATCCCGAGCACACACGCGGCTTCGCACGGAGCCGGGCACAGGCGGCCGGTGAACTCGGGGAAGTTGTTCGTCGCGTGGAGGCGGTCGATGGCCTCGCGCCAGTGGTCTCTGTAGACGAGGTCGTTCCAGTCGGGGATCAGGTTGCCCAGTGGGCAGCCGTTGTTGCAGAACGGGATCCCGCAGTCCATGCATCGGCCGGCCTGGGTCTGCGCCGCCTCGACCGGGAAGTCCTCGTAGACCTCCTTCCAGTCGCGCAACCGCACCGGCACCGGCCGCCGGGTCGGCAGCTCCCGCCCCCACTTGAGGAAGCCCGTCGCCTCACCCATCCGAACAAGCCCGTTCTGTCGTTTGGAATCGGCCCGAAGCGGTCGTTGCTAAACGACGGAACGCGTTGTTTTCAACCATGGGCGGCCGCCATCACCCTTGCCAGCGTCTCCTCCTCGCCCAACCCGTCAGCCTCGGCCTGGTTCATCACGGCCAGCACCCGGCGGTAGTCGAGCGGCATGACCTTGCGGAACCGGCTCACCGCCACGGGCCAGCCGGCGAGCAACCGCTGGGCGACCGCCGACCCGGTGAGCTCGCCATGCCGGACGACCACCGAGCGGATGAACTCGCGGTCCTCGTCGGTGAGCTCCTCGAGCACGACCATCTCGTCGTTGAGCCGCGACTTGAAGTCGCCGTCGTGGTCGTACACGTAGGCGATCCCACCGGACATCCCGGCGCCGAAGTTGCGCCCGGTCGGGCCGAGCACGACCACCCGGCCGCCGGTCATGTACTCACAGCCGTGGTCGCCCACGCCCTCGGCCACCGCCAGCGCTCCCGAGTTGCGCACGCAGAAACGCTCGCCGACGACGCCGCGGAGGAAGATCTCGCCGCCCGTCGCCCCGTAGGCGATCACGTTGCCGGCGATGACCTGCTCCTCGGCGAAGAACGGCGACGCCGGCGGGGGCAGCACGATGATCCGCCCGCCGGACAGTCCCTTGCCGAGGTAGTCGTTGGCGTCACCCTCGAGCCGCAACGTCACGCCGGCGGGCACGAAGGCGCCGAAGCTCTGCCCTGCCGAACCGTGGAAGCGGATGTCGATCGTGCCGTCGGGCAGGCCGGCCCCCTCCCACCGCTTCGTGATCTCGTGGCCGAGCATCGTCCCGACCGTCCGGTTGGTGTTGCGGATGGGCAGGTCGATCTCGACGTGGTGACCGTCCTGGATCGCCGGCCGGGCGAGCCGGATGAGCTCGACGTCGAGGGCGTCGGCGAGCCCGTGGTCCTGGGGCACCGACTGGTGCAGCGACTGGCCGTAGGGGTTCTGGGGAACGGCGAGGATCGGGCTGATGTCGAGGCCGTCGGCCTTCCAGTGCTCGATCGCCGCACGCGTGTCGAGCATCTCGACGTGGCCGATCATCTCGGCCATCGTGCGGAAGCCGAGCGCGGCCATGTTCTCGCGCACCTCCTCGGCGATGAACTCGAAGAACGTCTCGACGAACTCGGGCTTGCCGTTGAAGCGCTTGCGCAACTCCGGGTTCTGAGTGGCGATCCCGACCGGGCATGTGTCGAGGTGACAAACGCGCATCATCACGCACCCCGACACGACCAGCGGGGCGGTGGCGAAGCCGTACTCCTCGGCGCCGAGCAGGGCGGCGATCACGACGTCCCGCCCCGTCTTGAGCTGACCATCGGTCTGCACGACGATGCGGTCACGCAGCCCGTTGAGCAGAAGCGTCTGCTGAGTCTCGGCGAGGCCGAGCTCCCACGGCCCACCGGCGTGCTTGAGCGATGTCAGCGGGCTCGCCCCGGTGCCGCCGTCGTGGCCGGAGATGAGCACGACGTCGGCCTTGGCCTTGCTCACCCCGGCGGCGACGGTGCCGACCCCGACCTCGGCGACGAGCTTGACGTGCACCCGCGCCGCCGGGTTCGAGTTCTTCAGGTCGTGGATCAGCTGCTTGATGTCCTCGATCGAGTAGATGTCGTGGTGCGGCGGCGGGCTGATCAACCCGACGCCGGGCGTCGAGTACCGCGTCTTGGCGATCCACGGGTACACCTTGTGCCCGGGGAGCTGGCCGCCCTCGCCGGGCTTGGCCCCCTGGGCCATCTTGATCTGCAGGTCGTCGGCGTTGGTCAGGTACTCCGCCGTCACGCCGAAGCGGCCCGAGGCGACCTGCTTCACGGCCGACCGCCGGCTCGGGTCGTGGAGCCGGTCGGGGTCCTCGCCGCCCTCCCCGGTGTTCGACTTGCCGCCGAGGCGGTTCATCGCGATCGCCAGGGTCTCGTGGGCCTCGGCGGAGATCGAGCCGTAGCTCATCGCGCCGGTGGAGAAGCGGCGCACGATCGCCGAGATCGGTTCCACCTCGTCGAGCGGGACGGGCGGCCGGGCGCCGACCTTGAACTCGAACAACCCGCGCAATGTCGCCAGCCGGTTGGACTGGTCGTCGACCTTGCGGGAGTAGTCGCGGAAGATGTCGAAGCGCTTGGCCCGGGCGGCGTGCTGCAGCTTGAACACGGTCTCCGGGTTGAACAGGTGGTGGTCGCCCTCGCGCCGCCACTGATACTCGCCACCCAGGTCGAGCTTGCGGTGAGCCCGCTCCTCGGGACGGGTCGGGTGCGCAGTGGCGTGGCGGGCGGCGACCTCGGCGGCGAGCTCGTCCAGCCCGATGCCGCCGAGCCGGCTCACCGTGCCGGTGAAGAAGCGCTCGACGAGCTCGGGGCCGAGGCCGAGGGCCTCGAAGATCTGGGCGCCGGTGTAGCTGGCGACCGTCGAGACCCCCATCTTCGACATCACCTTGAGCACACCCTTGCCGCACGCCTTGATGTAGCTGCGGACGGCCTTCAGCGGGTCGACCCCGCCGAGCCCGTGCATCCGCTCGGCGATCAGGTCCTCGATCGACTCGAAGGCGAGATAGGGGTTGATCGCTCCGGCGCCGTACCCGATGAGCAGCGCCATGTGGTGGACCTCGCGGGCGTCGCCGCACTCGACGATCAGCCCGACCATCGTGCGCTGCTTGGTGCGGACGAGGTGGTGGTGCACGGCGGCGGTCAGCAGCAGCGACGGGATCGGGGCCTCGACGAGGTCCGAGTTGCGGTCCGAGAGCACGATCACCCTCGCCCCGCCCTCGATCGCCGCCGACACCTCGGCGCAGATCGCCGCCAGCGCCCGTTCGAGGGCGAGGCCACCGCCGGCGACCCGGTACAGGCCCTTGACGACGTGGGAGCGCAAGCCGGGGTACTGCCCGTCGTCGTTGGCATGGACGATCTTGGCCAGCTCGTCGTTGTCGATGATCGGGAACGGCACGGTCAGCTGGCGGCAGCTCTGCGGCCCCGGCGCGAGGAGGTTGTCCTCCGGCCCGACGGTCGACGCGACCGACGTCACGACCTCCTCCCGGATGGCGTCGAGCGGCGGGTTGGTGACCTGGGCGAAGAGCTGGGCGAAGTAGTCGAACAGCAGCCGGGGGCGGTCCGACAGCACGGCGATGGGCGTGTCGGTGCCCATCGAGCCGATCGGCTCGGCCCCGGCCAGCGCCATCGGGGCGAGGATCACCTTGAGCTCTTCGTGGGTGTACCCGAACAGCTGCTGGCGCCGCAGCACGCTGTCGTGGCTGAACACGACGTGCTCGCGCGGCGGCAAGTCCTCGAACTCGACGATGCCCTGCTCCAGCCAATCGCGGTACGGGTGCTCGGCGGCGAGGGCGGTCTTGATCTCCTCGTCGTCGACGATGCGGCCCTCGGCGGTGTCGATGAGGAACATCCGCCCCGGCTGCAACCGGCCCTTGGTGATCACCTTCGCCGGGTCGACGTCGATGACGCCGACCTCCGACGCCATCACGACGAGGTCGTCGTCGGTGACCCAGTAGCGGCTCGGGCGCAGACCGTTGCGGTCGAGGACCGCGCCGATCACGGTGCCGTCGGTGAAGGCGACGCTCGCCGGCCCGTCCCACGGCTCCATCAGCGAGGCGTGGAAGCGGTAGAACGCCCGCTGGTCGGGCGGCATCGTGTCGTCGTTCTCCCACGCCGCCGGGATCATCATCAGCACGGCGTGGTGGATCGGCCGTCCGGCGAGGTGGAGCAGCTCGAGCGCCTCGTCGAAGCGAGCGGTGTCCGACGCCCCGGGCGTGCAGATCGGGAACGCCCGCTCGACGTCCGGCAGGAGCGGACTGCTGAGCATCGCCTCGCGGGCCCGCATCCAGTTCTGGTTGCCCTGGACGGTGTTGATCTCCCCGTTGTGGGCGACGTAGCGGTAGGGGTGGGCCAGCGGCCAGGTCGGGAAGGTGTTCGTCGAGAACCGGCTGTGGATCAGCAGCAGGGCGCTCTCGAAGCGCTCGTCGGTGAGGTCGGGGAAGAACTCGGCGAGCTGCGGGGTGGTGAGCATCCCCTTGTAGACGAGCGTGCGCGCCGAGAGCGACGGAAAGTACGTCGCCAGCTCGGCCTCCAGCTCGTGCTCGATGCGCTTGCGCACGATGTACACCCGGCGGTCGAGCTCGATGCCGGTGGCCCCGCCGCGATCCTTGATCAACAGCTGCTTGAACGCCGGCATCGCCGAACGGGCGGTGGCGCCGAGGCAGTCGGGCACGACGGGCACGGGCCGCCAGGCGATGACGTCGAGGCCCTCCTCACCGACGATGGCCTCGATCGCCGCCTCCGCCTTCTCGGCGGTGACCGGATCGGGCGGCAGGAAGGCGAGCCCGACGGCGTACGCGCCGGGCGGTGGCAGCTCGGCTTCGACCACGGCGCGAAGGAAGCGGTCGGGCACCTGGACCAGGATTCCGGCGCCGTCGCCGGTGTCGGCCTCGGCGCCCGTCGCCCCCCGGTGGGCGAGGTTCGTCAGCGCGCAGAGGCCGGTGCGCACCAACTCATGACTGCGCACGCCCTTGATGCTCGCGACGAAGGAAACGCCGCACGAATCGTGTTCGAACCGCGGGTCGTAGAGGCCCACGGGGCCAGGAAATGTCTGCATCGTCCTCGTTCATCCACGAAGGTCCTTGTGGGCTTGTGGACGCTCGGGACGACGCTGGCCCGAACGTTGGTCAATTCTACGTGACCTCGGGATCGGGCGGCGAAATCTTTCACGAACTGTCAACCTGGCGGTCCCGATCGGGGTGTGAGGAGCGTGATGGTCGACGCCGACGTCGAGGCGCTGGTCTTCGAGGACTTCTTCCGCGACGAGTACCCCCGCCTCGTGCCGATGCTCCACGCGCTGACCGGCGATCGCCATCGGGCCGAGGACCTGGCTCAGGAAGCGTTGCTGCGGGCGCAGCGGGACTGGCGCCGGATCGCCGCGTACGACCGCCCGGGGGCGTGGGTGCGGCGGGTGGCGCTGAACGCGGCGTCGACCGCCGGGCGGCAGTTGGGGCGCGAGCGGCGGGCGCTCGAGCGGGTCGGTGACACGCCGCCACTGGAGTTGCCCGCGGGCGACGAGGAGCTGTGGCGAGCCGTGCGGGAGTTGCCCGAGCAGCAGCGGTGGGCGGTGGTGCTGCACTACGTCGAGGACCGTCCGGTCGCCGAGGTGGCGATCGTGCTCGAGTGCGCGGAGGGAACGGTCAAGACCCACCTGTCCCGGGCTCGCGCCACGTTGGCGCGACGCCTCGCGGAGCGGAGGGAGGCCTGATGGACACCCGCACCCCCGACGACGTGATGGACGAACGGCTCCGCACCGCCGGCGACCGGTTGCGGGCGACGGCCCCGGCGCCGGCCGCGACGAAGGGCGCACTCGCCGAACTGCGCGGGCATCCCGGGACGCTGCGCCGTCTCTGGTGGGTGCTCCCGACGGGTCTCGTCGCCGCCGCCGCGGCGACGATCGCGGTGCTCGTCCTCGCTGGCGGACAGGACGAGGCCGTGCCCGAGGTGCCCGCCGTGACACCCCCCGTCACGCCGGCGCCGACGACGCCTCCACCCGCCGAACCACCCGCCTTCGCGGGCGACCCGCCGTTGTCCGCCTCGGCCGCCGCGCTCGGATGTGCAGGCACACTGGGCGAGCTCGCCGCCGCGATCGACAGCGTCGCTCTATCCGATCACCGCCGTTGCCTGCTCCGCCGCCACGGCACAAGCCGTCAGCGGAGACACGGTCGTCGGGCTGAGACGGCAGGAGGACGGCAGCTGGTCCGAGGTGACTCGGGAGACGTCCGCCTGCCTGCCGATTCACTGCTCCTTCCAGTACGATCTGCTGCCCGTCCCGCCAGCTGCGTTGCTCGAGCGCGACTTCGGCGACCTGCTCTCCGGAGGACGTCACCCCGCAGGTCCGGGCGGAAGCGAGCTTGATCCAGGTGTCCGAACCGGCCCTGGTCGCCCGGTCCCTCGGCGCCCGCCTGTCGCGCGGCCACGAGCCGGCGCCGACCGTGACGGCCGAGGTCGTCGACGGCGCCAACGTCTTCGTGATCACGCTGAGCGGCCTCGGCGATGACTCGATCGGGGAGGTCACCTACGTAGTTTGGTACGACCCGTCGCCGCCGGCGCCGACGGTCCTGCGTGCGTACCTGATCTCCCGGTGCTCACGGGGCGTCGCCGTCGACGAAGCCGGTGAGCCGCTGGATCTCTGCCTCTGACCTCCCGCGATCCCACCGGCCGCGAAGGCGGGTGTAGGTTCGCCGCCCGTGCCCGAGCGTGGTCGCTTCCGGGCGGGCGGTTTGGCGGTGGTGCTGCTGGCGTCGCTGTGGACGTTCGCTCCCTCCGGCGCGGTCCGGGCCCAGTGCCCGGCGGCGGGGGGTCAGCCGATCCCCGAGGCCCGTGACCCCGTGCCCAGGGCGCAGGTCGTGTTCCGCGGCCATGGCCTCGGCCACGGCCTCGGGATGAGCCAGTACGGCGCCCAGGGCGCGGCCCGGCTCGGCTGCACCGCCAGGGAGATTCTGGCGACGTACTACCAGGGCACCCGCGTGCGCGGCGGGGGGATGCCGTCGAAGGTGACCGTCCAGCTGATCGAGAATGCCCGGCGCGCCGCGGTCACGCGCATCACCGGCACCGTCCGGTGGCGCAACGGCGGGCAGCTGATCCACGTCCAGCGGTCGGGCACGGTGAAGGTGCGGCGGATCGACTCGACCCGGGCCGAGTTGCGGGTGGGTGGAGTCCGGGTGTGGGCGGGCCGGGTCGCCGCCAACGGGCTGGTGGCCGCCCAGCGCCGGGGGATCGTCCGCTTGGGGTCGCCGACGGACACCTACGGCAAGCTGCCGATGGTCCTGCGTTGGGACCGGATCGTGTTCCGGCTCGACGGCGCCGGGATCGACGTCGACAAGGTGCTCCTCGACAACGGCCACGGTCGGGCGATGGACAAGTACCTGCTCGGGCTGGCCGAGGTGCCGCCGACTTGGCCGACCCACGCCCTGCGGGCGCAGGTGATCGCCGCTCGCACGTACGCCTTCCGGCGGGCCGGTGGCCTGCTGCCGACCGTCGCCCACCAGAACTGGAACGGCTACGCCTACGAGGCGGTCGCCGGCGACCGGTGGCGCAACGCGGTGTGGGCGACGAGCGGCCGGATCGTCGTCGACGGAGCCGGCCAGCCGATCGACGCCTTCTACTCGTCGTCGATGGCCGGCTACACGGAGGACAAGGTGTACGCGTGGGGCGGGTCGCCGATCTCCTATCTGCATCCCGTGGACGACAGCCAGTGGACGCGCGCCTCGGACAACCCGGCGAGCACGCTGTCGTGGACCAGGGGGTTCACCCGCCAGCAGGTCGCCGGGGCGCTGGGGTTCCAGTCGGTGACGCGGGTGTTCGTCTACCCCCGCGGCGATCCCCGCCGGACCATGGGCGTGCGGGTCACCGGCATCAGGAACGGGCGTCGGGTCGTCGACTGGGTCACGGGCGACCGGGTCCGCATCGCCCTCGGCCTCCCGTCCCCCGGCTTCGTCGTCCGGAACAACCCGTAGCCCGTTCTGTCGTTTGGAATGCGCCGAATGGTGCCGATTCCAAACGACAGAACGGCCTAGCTCGGGTCGGTGAAGACGGGCGGGCGCTTCTCGAAGTTGGCCATCACCGACTCGACCTGGTTGGGCTGACCGACGAGGCCGCCGATGACCCGGCGCTCCTCGGCGAACTGATCGGCGAAGCCGTCGTTGACGAGACGGTTGAACAGGGCCTTGGCGCCCCGCACCGCCTCCGGACTGCGCCCGGCGATCTCCCGGGCGAGGGCGAAGGCGTCGTCGCGTGGGTCCTCGCTGAGCCGGGTGGCCAGGCCGAGCTCGGCCGCCTCGCGCCCGGAGAAGATCCGGGCGGTGAACGTGAGCTCCTTGGCCACGTCGGCGCCCACGAGGCGAGACAGGAACAACGTGCCGGTCATGTCGGGGATCAGCCCCCAGTGCACCTCGCGCACCGAGAGCTGGGTCTCCGGGTGCACGATGCGGATGTCGGCGCCGAGGGCGATCTGCAGCCCACCGCCCAAGGCGTGGCCGTGCACCGCCGCGATCACCGGCACCTCGAGCTCCTGCCACACCCAGCACACCTGCTGGCCGAGGTGGGTGACGCCACCCGGCGTCAACGCGCCCGGGTTGCCGTCGCCACCGCCGCCGTCCGAGCCCGAGGCGAGGGTCTGGAAGGCGGCGAAGTCGAGCCCGGCGCAGAACGATGCGCCCTCCCCCGACAGCACCACCGCCCGCACCGCCGGCTCGGACTTCAGTCCTTCGCCGGCCGCGGCCAGGGCGCTGAACATCGCCCCGTCGAGGGCGTTGCGCTTCTCCGCGCGGTTGAGGCGGACGTCGGCGACGCCGTCGTCGCCGACCGAGACGGTCACCCGATCACTCATCGGGTCAGTCTCGCCTGACACACTCCGCCGGGTGAAGCTGAACCTGTCCGCCGACGAGCTCCTCACCACCACCCGCTCCGTGCGCAAGCGGCTCGACTTCGACCGTCCCGTCGATCGGGCCACGGTCGAGGAGTGCCTCGAGATCGCCCTCCAGGCGCCGACGGGCTCCAACCGCCAGGGCTGGCACTGGATCGTCGTCGAGGAGCCGGCCACGAGGAAGGCGATCGCCGACGTCTACAAGGCCAACTTCGACGAGTACCGCCGCCTGCCCGGCGCCGAGTACGCAGAGGGCGACAGCCGGGGCGAGCGGGCCCCGAAAGTGCGGGACTCGGCGGAGTACCTCGCCGACAACTTCCACCGCGCGCCGTTGCTGATGATCCCCTGCCTGTGGGGCCGGCTCGACAGCGGATCGGTCGTGATGGGCGCCGGGTTCTGGGGCTCGCTGCTCCCGGCGGCGTGGAGCTTCATGCTCGCCCTGCGCGAGCGGGGGCTCGGCTCGGCGTGGACCACCATCCACCTGATGAACGACGGCGAGCGTCAGGTCGCCGATCTGCTCGGTATCCCGTACGACAAAGTCAGCCAGGGTGGCCTGTTCCCGATCGCCTACACGATCGGCACCGACTTCAAGCCGGCCAAGCGCGAGCCGCTCGACACGGTCCTCCACTGGGACCGGTGGTAGGCGACCTCAGTCGACCGGCTGAGGAACCGCCATCCCCCGCTTCCACTTCGACGACGCCGGACTGACGAAGTTGTACGGCTCGGTGTCGATCTCCTCCAGGTCGAGCTCGCCGGCGAGCACCCGCTGCTTCCACTCCTGGTGCTCCGGTTCGAGGGCGTGGAACTCGGGCATCACCTCGGCGGCGAACAGCTCGAGCGCCTCACAGATGTGCTCGTGGCGGTTGCGCCCCGCCTGGTTGAGCAGGATCACCTGGTCCACGTTGGACTCGGCGAAGCGATGCAGCTTGGTCCGGATCGTCTCGGGCGAGCCGATCAACCCGCCCCGCTGCGCCTTCTGACCGGCCGGGCCCGCCTTCCACGTCTGGTACTCGTCCCACAGGCTCACCGTGCCCGGGACGACCGGTCCGTGCTCGCTGTAGAAGCGCAGCGAGAACTGGAAGAACGTCGAACCGTCCGCCCGCGCCTGCGCCTCCTCGTCGGTCGGCGCGCACATGAACTGGCTCACCACGGCGATGTTCGGGTTCGTCTGGTACGGCCCGAGCGGGTCGAGGTGCTTGGTGAACGCGTTGTAGTAGGCGTTCACCCACGCGTGGGCCGCCTCGGCGGAAACGAACTGGAAGCCCAGGGCGCCGATCCCCCGCCGGCCCGCCATCTCGATCGTGTCGAGCTGGCTGCACGCGACCCACAGCGGAGGATGCGGTCGCTGCCGCGGCTTGGGGACCACATTGCGCAGCGGGAAGTCGAAGAACTCGCCGTGGTACTCCCAGCCCTCCTCCCAGAACATCGGCATGAGGCAGCGCATGGCGTCCTCCCACACGGCCCGCTTGTCGCGGAACCGGCGATCGAACGGGTGCAGCTCGGTGACGCTGCTCCCCTCGCCGACGCCGAACTCGACGCGGCCGTGGCTGATCAGGTCGAGCGTGCTGACCCGCTCGGCGACCCGTGCCGGATGGTTGGTCGGGAGCTGGACGATCCCGTGACCGAGCCGGATGCGCGAGGTGCGCTGGCTCGCCGCGGCGAGGAACACCTCCGGCGCCGAGGAGTGGCTGTACTCCTCCAAGAAGTGGTGCTCGACCTCCCAGGCGTAGTCGTAGCCGAGCCCGTCGGCCAGCTCGATCTGCTCCAGCGCCTGGTTCACCAACTGGTACTCGTCGTCGCGGCTCCACGGCCTCGGCAACTGCAGCTCGTAGAAGATGCCGAACCTCATGCGTCAGGTGTAGTCCCGGACGACTGCTCCGGACGACCCAGACGTTTCTGCAGTCAGATCGGGTGTCAGGGCACCCGATCTGACTGCAAGAACACGGTCACTCGACGAGGCGGAGGCCGGCCGGGCTCGTCGACGGCTCGGCCAGCGGGAGCTCGACGACGAACTCGGTGCGGTGGGCGGGGAAGAGGTGCTCGCTGAGCAGCACCGGTTGCCCGGCCGTGTCCGTCGTGACCCGCTGACAGCGCAGCAATGGGGCGCCGACCGGGACGCCGAGCAGCTTGGCGTCGGCGGCGTCGGCGGCGTCGGCACCGATGGTCTGGGTCGCCCCGCGGAGCGGGCGGTCGAGCAGCTCGTAGAACGGGTGGCGCTCGACGTCCTCGCGCGACAGCGAGGCACCGAGCTCGGCCGGGCACCAGACGGTGACGACGGCGAACGGCTCACCGTCGGCGAGGTTCACCCGCTTCACCCGCAGCACCTGGTCGACGCCGAGGATCCGGCCCACCCGCTCCGGCGGCGTCTCGAAGGCGAACTCGATCACCCGCCGCTCGCCGTGGCGACCGCTGTCATGGAGCTGGTCCTCGATCGTGCCCAGGTGCTCGAGCCGCTGGCGCACCGGCTCGGTGGCGACGAACCAGCCGAAGCCCTGGCGGGCGGCGATCAGTCCCTCCTCGCGCACCAGCTCCAGTGCCCGCCGGATGGTCACCCGGCTGGCGCCGAACTCGGCGGACAGCTCGGCCTCACTGGGCAGCAGCGAGCCGGCCGGGGCCGCCGCCGCCCGAGCCCGGAGCTCGGCCGCGATCTCCTGGTAGCGGATGCGCCTCACTTGTATTAGAGTTGTCTACATTCGAACGGAACGCAAGTAGCGAAGGGCTGATTCATGAGTGTCACCGCCACCACCCCGATCGATCTCGTCGAGGGCGTGTACGCCTCGCTCGCCGAACGGGTCGCCGTCGGCCGGGAGCGACTCGGCCGCCCGCTCACGCTGACCGAGAAGATCCTCGTCAACCACCTGCTCGACCCGGCCGGCCAGGAGATGGTGCGCGGCGAGTCGTACGCCGACTTCGCCCCCGACCGGGTGGCGATGCAGGACGCCACGGCCCAGATGGCCCTGCTCCAGTTCATCACCGCCGGCCTCTCCGAGGTGGCGGCGCCGTCGACGGTGCACTGCGACCACCTCATCCAGGCCAAGGTCGGGGCGTCGATCGACCTCGGTGTCGCCATCGACACCAACCAGGAGGTGTACGACTTCCTCCGCTCGGTGTCGGCGAAGTACGGCATCGGGTTCTGGGGTCCCGGCAGCGGGATCATCCACCAGGTCGTGCTGGAGAACTACGCGTTCCCCGGCGGGATGATGATCGGCACCGACTCGCACACGCCCAACGCCGGCGGGCTCGGCATGGTCGCGATCGGGGTCGGCGGCGCCGACGCCGTGGACGTGATGACGAACTTCCCGTTCAACGTGCGCTGGCCGAAGGTCATCGGCGTCCACCTCACCGGCACGCTGTCGGGCTGGTCGAGCCCGAAGGACGTCATCCTCGAGGTCGCCCGCATCCTCACCGTCGAGGGCGGCACCGGGGCGATCATCGAGTACCACGGCCCGGGTGCCGACTCGATCTCGGCGACCGGCAAGGGGACGATCTGCAACATGGGCGCCGAGATCGGCGCCACGACATCGCTGTTCCCGTACGACGCCAACATGGCCGCGTACCTCAAGGCGACCGGCCGGGAGGCGATCGCCGACGCCGCCGACAAGGTCGTCGAGCACCTCCGGCCCGACGAAGGGGCGTTCTACGACCGCCTCGTCGAGATCGATCTCGACGAGCTCAAGCCGTTGATCAACGGACCCCACTCCCCCGACCGCGCCCACCGGGTCGGCGCCGAAGTGGGCGACGCGGCGCGCGAGAACGAGTGGCCGCTGGAGATCTCCTCCGCCCTCATCGGGTCGTGCACGAACTCGTCGTACGAGGACATCACCCGCGCCGCGTCCGTGGCCCGCCAGGCCGCGGCCAAGGGGCTGCGGTCCCAGGTCGAGTTGCTCGTCACGCCGGGCTCCGAGCAGGTGCGGGCGACGATCGAGCGCGACGGGCTGCTCGCCGACCTCGAGGCGGTGGGCGCGACGGTCCTCGCCAACGCGTGCGGGCCGTGCATCGGCCAGTGGGCGCGGTCCGAAGGAGCTGCTCGAGAAGCCGAACACGATCGTCAACTCGTACAACCGCAACTTCCCCAAGCGCAACGACGGCTCGGCGAGCACGCTCGCCTTCGTGACCTCACCGGACACGGTGATCGCCCTCGCGCTCGCCGGGCGCCTCGACTTCGACCCGACGACCGACACCCTCACCGCTCCGGACGGCAGCGAGGTGCGGCTCGAGCCACCCGTCGGCGAGGTGCTCCCCGACAAGGGCTATGACCCCGGCGAGAACGCGTTCACCGCCCCGCCCACCGACCCGTCCGGCGTCGAGGTCGAGGTGAGCCCGACGAGCGAGCGGCTACAGCTGCTCGAGCCGTTCCCGGCGTGGGACGGCGAGGACTACACCGGGCTCCGGGTGCTGGTGAAGGCCCAGGGCAAGTGCACGACCGACCACATCTCGGCGGCCGGGCCGTGGCTGCGGTTCCGCGGCCACCTGGAGAACATCTCGGGCAACCTGTTCCTCGGCGTGGTCAACGCCTTCACCGGGGGCACCGGCGAGGGCAAGGACCAGACCGACGGCGAGACCCGTCCGTACCCGGAGATCGCCAAGCGCTACGGCGAGCAGGGCATCCAGTGGTGCGCGGTCGGCGACCGCAACTACGGCGAGGGGTCGTCCCGCGAGCACGCGGCGATGGAGCCCCGCTTCCGCGGCGGCGTGGTGGTGTTCGCCCGCAGCTTCGCCCGCATCCACGAGACCAACTTGAAGAAGCAGGGGCTCGTGCCGCTGACGTTCGCCGACCCGGCGACGTATGACGAGATCGGCGAGGACGACCGGATCAACGTGCTCGGGCTGCCGCCGGTCCCCGACCAGCCGGTGCGGTGCCAGGTCGTCAAGCCCGACGGCTCCACGGTCGACTTCGAGACCACCCACACCTTCAGCCCCGAACAGGTCGAGTGGTTCAAGGCCGGCTCGGCCCTCAACATCGTCCGCCAGAAGGTCGCCGAAAACCGGTTCTAACGAAGTCTGGGATCGCTGAGTGATCCCAGACTTCGTCAGAGTCTCGCAGTGGTCTTGCAAAGGAACCTTTGCAAAGTTACCTTTGCGGAGGTGGCCGACGCCGATCCGCCTCTCCGAGCCCAGTGACGTCGAGGCGCTGCGGGCCTTCGTCCACCCGCTGCGGCTGCGCCTCCTGTCACTGCTCCGCACCGACGGCCCGGCGACGGCGAGCGAGCTCGCCCGACGCGTCGGCGAGTCGAGCGGCTCGACCAGCTACCACCTCCGCCAACTCGCCCGCTACGGGTTCGTCGAGGATGATCCGGAGCAGCCGGGCGGTCGCCAGCGCCGCTGGCGCGCCACCGCGCCGGGCACGCGGATCGAGGCCGCCGCCTTCTCCGCCGACCCGGCCGCCTGGGCGTTGGTCGGCCGCCTCGCCCGCGGGCAGCTCGACCGCTTCGCCGACGACCTGATCGCCTTCCTCGCCACGGCGACGGAGTGGGGGCAGCGGTGGATCGACGCCGCGACGACCAACGACGCCGGCATGCGGATGGACGCCGACCGTCTCGCCCGGTTCACCGAAGAGGTCCAGGAGATCATCGTGCGCCACCGCGACGAGACCGCCGGCACCATCGAAGGCGAGCTCGTCAGCATCTACTTCGGCGCCGTGCCGATCCGGGAAAGCTCATGACCGAGCGCAACCTGCGCCGCCGGTACGTCCTGCTCGCCGTACTGCACTTCTTCCCCGTCGGCGTGACCATGCCGGTCACCGTCCTCATGTTCGACGCCCGGGGGCTGTCGATCGGGACGATCGGCGTGATGTACGCCGTCTTCACGATCCTCGTCGGCCTCCTCGAGCTGCCGACCGGCGGGCTCGCCGACACGTGGGGACGCCGTCCGGTGCTCCTCCTCGCCGCCGCCGCCGACGTCGTCGGCCTGGTCGCGTTCGCCCTCGCCAACTCGCTGGTGCTGTTGCTCCTCGCCGTGCTCATCCTCGCCCTCGGGCAGGCGCTCTACAGCGGTCCGCTGGAGGCGTGGTACGTCGACGCAGTCCACGCCGAGGACGCCCGCGCCGACGTCACGCCCGGGCTCGCCCGCGGCCATTCGGCGCAGGGCCTCGGCCTCGGGATCGGCGCGCTCGTCGGTGGCGTGCTGCCCCAGCTCGCCGGCGGCCTCCCGAGCGCCGGCGACGACGTGTTGCTGTCGTTCTCCGTGCCGTTCCTGGTCGCCGCCGGACTCTCGATGATCGGGATGGTGGCCATCGTCACGCTGCTCGACGAGCCGCCCCGCGAGCGCACCCACGTCGCCGGACCCGGCGTGATGGCGACGATGCGTCGGGCGATCTCGATCTCCACCCGCAACACCGCTGTGCGCGCCGTGCTCGGCCGGTTCGCCCTCGTCGCGTGCGGCATGATGGCCTTCGAGCTGATCGTCCCGGTCCGGCTGGAGGCGCTGACGGACGAGCCGGAGCGGGCGGCGTCGCTGTACGGGGTGATCTTCACGGCCGGGATGTTCGGCTCGGCGATCTCGGCCAACCTCGCCCCCTTCGTGCGCCGGCGCTTCGGCGGGGCGGCGAGCGGAGCGATGGTCGCCACCGTCGCCGGCGGCGTGGTCGCCTGTCTCGGCGCCATCGACGGCGTCGTCCCGGTTGCCATTGGTCTGCTCGGGGGGTACCTGCTCACCGGTCCCGCCCGCCCCCTGCTCGCCGAGGTGATCCACCGCGAGGTCGCGGCCGGCGAGCGGGCCACCGTGCTCTCGGCGCAATCGATCGTCGCGATGATCGGTGCGTTCACCGGAAGCCTCCTCCTGCCGGCGCTGGCCGGCGCGTCCACGACGGGGATGGCGATGCTCGTCGGGGGCCTCGTGATCGCCGCCGGCGGGATCCCGTTGGTCGCGATCGCCCGCCGGTCGACGGCCGACGGACCGATCTCCGTCGTCGTGCCGAACTCCGTCGATTCGTAGCCTGCCCGCGATGGAGTTGATCCTCACTCTGCGGACCACCGCGGCGATCCGAGCCTTCACGGACGAGCCGGTCTCGGACTCCACCGTCTACGCCGTCCTCGACGACGCCCGCTTCGCCCCGAGCGGCGGCAACCGCCAGCCGTGGCGGGTAGCCGTCGTCCGCGACCCCGCCGTCCGCGGCCGGCTCGGCGATCTGATGCGACCGGTGTGGCACGACTACGTCGCCCGCGCCGCGCTGGGCGTGACGCCGTACAACTCGGTCGACGACCGAGCGCCGGAGCGCGTCGTGCCCGTGCCGCTCCCCCTGCTCGACGACATCGTCGAAGCGCCCGTCGTCCTCGCCGTCGCCGCCGACCTGCGCAAGATCGCTCTGATGGACAGCGGGCTCGAGCGGCCACCGCTCACCGGCGGGGCGTCGGTGTACCCGTTCTGCTGGAGCATCCTGCTCTCCGCCCGGGCCCACGGCCTCGGTGGCGTGATGACCACGTTCCTCAGCCGCGCCGAGCCGGCGGCCACCCGTGAGCTCGGCCTCCCCGAGCACCACGCCCTCGCCGCGACGATCTTCCTCGGCGTGCCGGAACGCCACGTGACGAAGTTGCGCCGGGAGCCGGTCGAGTCGTTCACGACCGTCGACCGGTTCGACGGCCCGCCGCTGACGGTGTCCTGATACCCACCCGGGCCGGGATCCGCCCGGAGTGCGACCATGGCGCATGGACGCACCCGTCAACCTGCAGGCGGCGCTGGGCACGGTCGACGGGCCGTGGCAACCCCTGACGGTGGCCGTCGTCAACGACTACGACGTACGCGTGGTCAAAGTCGCCGGCGAGTTCACCTGGCACAGCCACCCCGACACCGACGAGCTGTTCCACGTGCTGTCCGGCGCGCTCACCATCGAGATGGACGAGGGCGACGCCCACCTCGGGCCGGGCGACGTCTACGTCGTGCCGCGCGGCCGCCGGCACCGCCCCAACTCGCCGGGCGGGGCGACCGTGCTCCTGTTCGAGCCGAGCGCGACCGCCAACACTGGTGACACTCCGAGCCACCTCACCGCGGTGCGGCGCGTCGCCGACGCCTGACGGCTCAGCGCACGGTCCGGAAGAACGCCCGGACCTCGTCGACGAACACCGCGGGCTGCTCGAACGCGGCGAAGTGCCCACCCACGTCGAGCTCGTTCCAGTAGCGGATGTCGCGGAACCGCCGCTCGGCCCATCGACGCGAGGCGCGGAAGATCTCCTTGGGGTAGATCGACATCCCCGAGGGGATCTCGACCGACTCCCGCTGGCGCCGGCGGAAGCTCTCCCAGTACAGCCGGGCCGACGAGGCGCCGGCGCCGGGGAGCCAGTAGTGCATGACATTGTCGAGCAGCCGGTCGCGCGAGAACACGTTCTCCGGGTGGCCGCCGTGATCGGCCCACGACCAGAACTTCTCCAGCACCCACGCTGCCTGGCCGGCCGGCGAGTCGACGAGCCCGTAGCCGACGGTCTGCGGGCGGGTGGCCTGCTGGGTGGAGTACCCGGAGTCCCACTCCTGGTAGTGGACGAGCGACGCCAGCGCCGCCTGCTCGCTCTCGGTGTGATCGGTCGCGCCGTGGGGCGGGCCGACGGTGACCATGTTGAGGTGGATCCCGACGCAGTGGGCGGGATCCCGGACCCCGAGACTCGTCGTCACGGCGGCGCCCCAGTCGCCGCCCTGGGCGCCGTACTGCGCGTAGCCGAGGGCGGGCATGAGCGCGGCCCAGCAGTCGGCGATGCGCTCGGTGCCCCAGCCCGCCTCGGTCGGTTTGTCACTGAACCCGTAGCCCGGCAGTGTCGGGCAGACGACGTGGAACGCATCGGCGGGGTCGCCGCCACGGGACGCCGGGTCGCGCAACGGCTCGATCACGTCGAGGAACTCGACGACCGAGCCCGGCCACCCGTGGGTCAGCACGAGCGGCAGCGCGGCCGCCTCCGGCGACGGGGCGTGGAGCACCTGGATGCCGAGCCCGCTCGGGTCGGTGTAGCGCAGTTGTTCGAACCGGTTGAGCTCGGCCTCGACGCGCCGCCAGTCGTACTCGTCGGCCCAGTACCGGCAGACGTCCCGGACGTACGCCAGCGGGATCCCCTGCGACCAGTCGTCGACCGTCTCTCGATCCGGCCAGCGCGTCCGCCGCAAGCGGTCGCGCAGTTCGTCGAGGTCGGACTCGGCGACGGCGATCGAGCGCGGAACGAAGGCGGTGTTCACGGCCGCCATCTTGATCCGCTTCGACGACTCAGTCCGTACCAGGGCGGCGTTCGGTCTCGACGTCGGGGTCACCCTTGTAGCCGGGGGGGTACGTCGCGGCGAGCTCCTCGGACGTCGGCTCCTTCGGCTCCCGGGCCTCGTCCGGGAGCAGGTCGACGATGGCCTCCATGATCCGCCGGGTGTCGGCGTCGAGCGAGCGGTACTTGAGCTCGACCGGCGGGCCGACCCGGATGCGGACGACCGGAGGATCGGTGAGGTTGAGCACGTTGGGCAGCCGGCTCGAGCGCGGCCACACCTTCTCCGTGCCCCAGAGCCCGACCGGGACGACCGGCGCCTTCGTGCGCTGAGCGAGCCGGGCCGCGCCCCAGCGGGCCTTCAGCTCGGGGTCGAAGAACGCCGCCCCGCGGGGGATCGTCCCTTGCGGCATCAGCGCCACGAGCTCGCCGCCGGCGAGGGCGTCCGCGGCCGCCTCGAGCGGCTCGTCGGAGCCAGTCGCCCGGTCGACTCGGATCCCCCCGAGCGCGATCGCCAGCGCGCCGACGACGGGCACGTCGAACACCTCCTTCTTGCCCAGGAACCGCACCGTGCGACCGCTCTTGCCGAACAGCACCGACATCGCCGCCGGGTCGAAGTAGCTGCGGTGGTTGGCGGCAACGATGGCCGCGCCTGACCTCGGGATGTTGTCGACACCGTCGATGTCGAAGCGGACGAACGGCATCAGTTCGGGTCGGGAGAACTGCAGCGCCACCTTCTGCAACTCGATGCCGACGATCGGGATCTTCACGACACCAGGCGAGACGTCGAGGTTGAGGATCGGCCACCGTCGCGCCGTCGCGACGAGCACCATCCGCGGGTCCGGATTGACCACGATCGGGGTCCCGACCGCGTTCAACAGGGGGGTGTCGAAGAAGCTGTCCGAGTAGGCGTAGCTCTCGGTCAGTTCGACGTCGTGCTCCTCGGCCCAGGCGCGGACGGCGGCCAGCTTGCCGTTGGCCCACACGAACTGACCGGCGATCGTGCCGTCGTAGGTGCCGTCGGCGTTGACCCCGTAGCGGGTGGCCACGACGTCGTCGAGGGCGAGCCGGTCGGCGAGTGGCCGGACGAGGTCGTAGGGCGTCGTGGTCGCCAGCACGACCGGGCGCCCCGCCCCTCGGTGCTGCTCGAAGATCGGGCCGGCGAACGGCTGGACCATGGCCGCCAGCTCGTCGGCGGCGGCTTCGCCGGCGGCCCGGAAGTCGGCCTGCCGCCGTCCCTTCGCCACGCTCGCCCCCTGCCGGGCGATCACCATCGACGGCAGCGTCTCGCCGATCAGGTTGAACAGGCCGTAGAGCAGTCCCTCGCCGGGGATCGCGCGCGACATCATCCCCGCATTGCGCATGGCCGCCGAGAACGCCGGCCCGGAGGCGCCAGAGAGCAGCGTCCGGTCGAGGTCGAAGAACGCCGCCCCGTGCGCCCCGTCAGTCTGCGCCACGCCGGGGACTGTACGTGAAAACGGGAGAAGCCCCGCTGGGGGGGCGGGGCCTCTCAACCTGAACCCTGTCGATGGGGGGTCGACGTTGGTGGGTTCCATCGAGCGGTACATGGGGGGTGTATCGCACTCGATCTATGTGCTTGTGAGTATACGCACATGGCCGCAATCTGGCAAGTAGAACATTCGGATGCTGGCTATCGTTTCTAGCGATGGACGTGCGTCAGCTGGCCGCCCTGGTCGCGATCGCCGACCACGGCACCTTCTCGGCGGCGGCGAGGGCCCTGTACACCGTCCAGTCCAACGTCTCCAGCCACATCGCCCGCCTGGAGAAGGAGCTGGGTGTCGTGCTCGTCGACCGGGCCCAGGGCGGGCTGACCGACGACGGCACGCGGGTCGTCGAGCGGGCCCGCCGCATCCTGCGCGAGATCGACGACATCAGCGCCGACGTCGCCCCGGTCACCGGGGACGTCACCGGGGACGTCCGGATCGGGATGCTCGGGACCACCGCCAGGTGGCTGCTCCCGGCCCTCCTCACGACCCTGACGACCACCCACCCCCACGTCCGGGCGATCGTCTCGGAGGGCAGCACGTCGGTCCTCCTCCCGGCCCTGCTCGCCGGGCGGTTCAACGCCGCCGTCATCCACCTCCCGGTCGACGACCCCGAGCTCACGATCGAGCCCCTGTTCGCCGAGAACCTCATCCTGGTCACCTCCCAGGGCCACGCCCTCGCCGGACGGCGTGAGGTCCCGCTGTCCGAGCTGGCCGACCACGACCTGCTCCTGCCGCCGTCGGGCTCGGCCCTGCGGCGGGTCCTCGACCGGGCGGCGGCCTCGGTCGGGGTGCAGCTCCACGCCCAAGCGGAGATCGACGGGGTCCGGCTCCTCGCCTCGCTCGCTGTCGACGGCCACGGCACGGCGATCGTGCCGGCAACGGCGATCCCCCGCCGGCCGGCGAGCGGTCTCGAAGTCATCCGGGTGCCGGAGCTCCCTCCCCGCGTCGTCGCCCTCGCCTACCCCCGGCGGCCGGCACCGAACGCGCCCGACGCGTGCCCTGTTCGAGGTGCTGCGGTGTGTGGTCGCGACGCGTGCTGACCGAACAGCCAGGCGTCCGTCTCGGCTCGGAGGCGTTCCCGCTCAGCCGGTCGATGTGAGGGGTTGACTTCAAGTTGACTTGAAGAAATACGGTCGGTTCTGTGACGCAGTTCGAGAATGACCCGATCGCGTTGGCGATGATCATCGGGAGCACCCGCCACGGGCGCTTCGCCGACGTCGTCGGCGACTGGTTCGCCGGGATCGCCACGGCGCGGGACGACCTCGCCGTCGACGTGATCGACCTCGCCGAGACCCCGCTCCCGGGCAACATGCCGCGTCCCGTGCCGCCGGAGGTCGACGCGTTCGCCGCCCGTATCTCGGCGGCCGATGCCTTCGTCGTGATCACGCCCGAGTACAACCACAGCTACCCCGGCCCCCTGAAGGTCGCCATCGACACGGTCAAGGACGGCTGGGCGGCCAAGCCGGTGGGCTTCGTCGGGTACGGCGGGATGTCCGGTGGCCTGCGGGCGATCGAGCACCTGCGGACGGTGTTCGCCGAACTGCACGCGGTGACGGTGCGCGACACCGTCAGCTTCCACGGGGCCTGGCTCCGGTTCGACGACGAGGGTCGTCCCCGCGATCCCGACGAGTGCGGGGCGGCGGCGACCAAGCTGCTCGATCAGGTCGTCTGGTGGGGCCATGCGCTGCGCGACGCGCGTGCCGTCCGGCCGTACGCCTCCTGAATCCGCTTCACACGAGGTCGCCCGACGCGTCACGACGCGCAACTGGGCGCGGAACGTCTCATCGGGCCATCTGGGCGCGGTGAGTGTCGTCGGATTCCGGGACGCTCCGCGCCCAGAAGCCAAGAGAGCTCCTTCTAGCCGGCACCCACGATGCTGGGGTCGTCGACGCGGTTGTCGACGACGCGCCCGCCGAGTTGCTCGAAGGCGAGCTTGGCGCCGTCACGCGCCTCGCCGACGCACCGGCGCCACACGCTCCTGACGTCCAGACCGCTCGGCACCGGCCGGCGCGGGTCGCTGTGGACCCCCGCCGCGGCGAGACACCTGAGCGCCTCCGTCGTCGCCGCGTTCTCGACGATCCGGTTGCCTGCGTCGTCCAGGGAGTCGTACATCGAGACGCCTTGGAAGGCGGTGAACGGGTTGCACGACGGTTCCCGGTACTGCCGCTCCACGCACCACACCTCGAGCACCCGCGCGCCGGGCCGGGTCTCGATCGTCTGGTACGTCACGAACTCGGCTCCGCCTCCCCGCCACACGCGGAACGACGCCGGGTTGATCGGGCCGACGACGAACGGCTGCGGTGCCCACTCCAGCTCGTGCGGGTCGACGCGGGGCAACACCCCGTCCGGGCCGACGACGATGAACGGTGATTCGTCGTCGGCGACCTCGGAAACGGCGGGCACGAGCGCCGGACGGGGCCAGGCGACGAGGAGTCCGACGACCACGGCGATGACGGCCGCCGCGGCGACGAGCACGGGCCGGTGCGGCCGGCCGACCGCAGTCGGTCGCGGACCGGTCCACTCCGGATCCGGGAGCGACGCCGTGCGGGCCTCGAAGGCGAGCGCATCGCCCAGGTCACGCTCGAGGTCAGCGCCCGTCCCCCGGCCGGTGTCGAGCCGGCCGAGGGCGCGGCCGATCAGCGCCCGCACCTGCGTCGAGCCGATCGCGAGGGTGGCGGCGATGTCGACCTCGGGGAGCGCGGCCCAGTAACGCAGGATGACAGCGACGCGTTCGCGCGGCGGCAGGGCATGGACAGCGTCGAGGAGTGGGTCGCGGATCTCGACCGGGCCCGGCTCCGGTTCGGGCCGAGCCGCGAGCCGTCCGCCGACGTCCCGCCGCCCGGCGCACCGTTCGACCACCGAGACGCGGAGATGCTCTTCGGGGTCCACGACGTCGCTGTAGACGCGGAAGAGCTCGCTGAACGCGTCGTGGACGAGGTCGTCGGCGGCCGGCGACCCGTCGAGCACGAGGTGCGCGAGGCGCTTGGCGCCGGGATATGCCCCCGCGTAGAACGCCGCAAAGTCCCCTGCGGCCATCACGACCATTCTGACCCCGAGTCCGATCGGTTCGCCAGAGGGCGCTAGACCTGCCGGTGGAGTGTTCAGGTGAGTGATCAGCCGACCATCCGCGTGGAGGCCTCGAACCTGGCCCGGCCGGTGAACCTCGTCGCGATCGGCGCCGTCGGGGCCGTCGCCGGCTTTCTCGCCGGCCTCTTCGGGGTCGGCGGCGGCTTGCTCATCGTCCCCGGGCTGGTCCTCGTCGCCGGGATGGACCAGCGGCTCGCCCACGGCACCTCGTTGGCCGCGGTGTTGCCGATCGCCCTGGCGTCGGTCGCCACCTACGCGGCGCACGACAACGTCGACTGGCCGGTCGCCCTCTGGCTCTCGGTCGGGGCCGTCGTCGGCGCCGTGATCGGCACCCGCCTGCTCCACGTCCTCCCCCATCGCGTCCTGGCCCTGCTGTTCGCCGCCGTCGTGCTCGTCTCGGCCGTGCGGCTGTTCATCGCGACCGACGCCGACGGGCGCGTCGCGCTGAGCGGCGGCGGGATCGTTGCCCTCGTCGCCGTCGGGCTCGCCGCCGGGATCCTCGCCGGCCTGTTCGGCGTCGGTGGCGGCATCATCCTCGTCCCGGCGATGATCCTGCTCTTCGGGATCCCGCCGGTGGTCGCCAAGGGCACGTCGGCGGCGGTGATCGTCCCGGCGGCGGTGATCGGCACGTGGCGCAACCGCAGCCGGGGGAACGCCGACCTGCGGGCGGCGGCGATCGTCGGCGTCGCCGGCATCGTCACCGCGGCCCTGGGAGCCGTCGTTGCCGACCGGATGAGCGACGACCTGTCCAACGTCCTGTTCGCCAGCCTGCTCGTGGTGATCGCCGCCCGCCTGCTGTGGTCGGTCTGGCGCGAGCGGGCGACGCCCTACTCGTCGGGCGCCGGCACCGCTGGTGCGTGACTGACCCGGACCGGCACGGACCGGTCGCCGGCGACGATGGCGAACGTGGCGGAAACATGCAGCGTGATCTCTGCTGAGTCCTCGTCGAGCCCAAGCCCGAGCCCGAGCTCGAGGTCGTGCGTCCAGCCGGGCGTCGCCTCGACCCGCTCCGGGCCGGCGACGGCACCGCTCCAGTCCCCGGCCGGTTCGTAGTAGCCGCGCCATGCGGTGGCCTCGACGGTGATCGTCGCCAGGTCGAGCACGACCGGATCCGGGCCGAGGTGGGCGAGCCGGGCGCGGCCCGCGGCGGGAAGTGAGATCCCGATCGCCGCGCGGGGGAAGTCGGTCAATCGCTCGAGGAGTTGACGCGCCGCGGCGACGAGCTGCGACCACGCTCCCGGGTCCGAACCGACGACATGCTCGACCGAGACCGGATCGCCGTCGCCCAGCTCCAACGTCTCGGTCGGCGCGCCCGGAGCCGGGAGACCCGACGGTGGCGCCGTGCCGGCGACCGCCGACACCATGGCGCTGAGCGCGTCCGTCTCGTCCGCCGGCAGCACGCCGGTGAACCAGCCCACGCCGCTCGTCGACACCGTCCGCCACCCGCTGATCGCCCCGTCGTCAGCCACTTCGACCATCTCGGCGAGGGCGGGCACCTGACGGCCGTCGGCGAGATGGAAACGGAGGATCACCGCTCCACCGCTCTCCACGCACCGCCGAGCACCGTCGCCAGGATGTCGACGAACTGCTGGACGTGCCTCGGCTCGGCGCCGTGGTCGTGCGGGTCGAACACACGAGCCGGATCGCCCATCAATGCGCCGCTCGAGTACGTCAGGACCTGGATCGTGTTGTACCGGTTGAGGGTGTTGGGTAGCGCCGCGGCGAGGTCGCGCACGAGGTTCCCGGTGAGCGCAATGGCCGGGAGGGCGGGGGTCGGCGGCGGACCCGGATTCGCCGGCACCGCGGGAACGTTGCCCGGCGGCAGGGCGGCGTACGCCGCGACGATGCGCTGGGCGAACCCGCCGATCGCCACCCCTTGGCCGACGGTGGCGTTGAGCGCCGCCGTGTCGTTGCGGGCGATCATCGCCGCCTGCAGTTGGCCGGCGATGGTCGCCGGCGTGACCCCCACGGGTCCCGTGGTCTGACCGACGGGCGGCTCGCGCCCGGTCGCGCGGACGAAGTCGCCGGGGTGCTGCTGGTACTCGTCGGCCAGCCCGATCAGGTGGCCGTACTCGTGCGGGATCGAGAACGCCGCGCGCGTGTCTCCGGCGAACCACGTGCCGGCGTTCGCCGTACCCGTGCCGGCAACGACGTTGACCGGCATCGAGTCGGCTCCGGTGCCGCGCTCCATTCGGAAGTCGATCGGCATCTCCTTGGCGGGCGCCGTACGCACCGCCTTGAACTTGCACCACGCGGCCCTGACATGACCGAACCACGCCGCCGGTGGCGGCAGGCCGGTGAAGTTCACCTTCACCGTCACGACCATCTTGTCGCGGAGGATCTCGTACGAGTACCGCGAGGTCAGCCCGAAGACGCGGCCGCCGACCTCCTCGGTCCACTGTCGGGAGATGAAGCCCACCGTGGACGCCCCGCCGACGGCGTCAAGGGCTGCCCACGTCGCCGGGTCGGCGACACCCGTCGCCGGAATCGGCGGAACACGACTGGACTGGAACGCGCTCACGGCGGCGGTAGTTCTCGGTCCGAAGTCGCCGTCGACCTTGAGCACCGGGGCGGCGCCCGCGGTGTTGAGCTTCTGCTGCAGCTCCTTCACCGCCGGGCCCCGGGTGATGCCACCGGCGCCGGTAGTCGCGTGGAGTGACGTGCCGGCGACCTGTTGGCCCATCGCGTTGGCCGTTCCGCTCGGCGTGTGTTGCTCGATGGGCGTGGCGCTCGCCCCCTCGAGGGCGACGAACCCGCCGGCGACCCGCCGGTCCATCTCCGCCCACATCGCCGCATCGACGGTCCCCGTCGGGAAGCGGCTCATGGCGAGGATCTCGAAGGCCATCACCGGCCCCAGCATCGAGTTGCCGTAGATGGCGTCGATCGTGAGCCGGGGGGTGGCGCCCATGGCGTTGAGCTTCTGCTGGGCGAACCCGACGTCGGGGTGATCCATCCCGAGGGTCAGCGCGACACGGACCGGCGGCGGTAGGGCGGTGAAGGCGGCGTCGAGCGCGGTCCACGTCGCCGCGTTCAGCACGCCGTTGGCGGGGGCGACCCCGGCGGTCGTCTGGAACGTGCGCACGGCCGCGACCGTCAGCGGGCCGAACGCGCCGTCCTCGACGAGCGGAAGCGCCGAGGCCTGCACCCGGCTGAGCTTGCGTTGCGCCTCCTTCACGGCCTCGCCGCGGGAACCCGACTGCAGCACGGGATGGGCGGGCGGGGCCGGTTGGCGCTGCACGGCGCGACGGCCACCCGACTGGGCGACCAACGCGCTCACGGCGCGGTTGCCGGCGCGGCGCTGCACGTCGAGCAACTGCACGACGTCCGGTCCCTGCGCGGCCCGCGCCGGCGGCACGGGATCGTTGCGGGCCGTGGCCACCTCGGGCCCACGATCGAGCCGTCGCACCGGTTCAGTGTCGCGTGACCGGCGACGCGGCGGGGCGAGTTCCGCCTGTTCGGGCAGCGATTGACCCGTTCGGGCACGGGACCGGACCGCTCCCGTAGATTCAGTACCAATGACGGCCGCCACGCTCCCGCTGCGCCGGGTCAGCGGCGCACCGGTGACGGCCGAGATCCACGTCGTCGACGACCGCCGCGTCGTGTGGGTGGAGCTCACCGGGCGCACCGCGTCTGGGTTCCAGGGCGTCCCGATGTCGTCCGCCGCGTCCGCGGTGATCGCGCACGCCGCCTGCACGGCCCGGGATGAGGGGCTGCCGCTGGTCGTGGTGCTGGCCTCGACGGGGGCCGACATCGTCGAGGGCATCGCCGCGCTCGAGGGGTGGGGGCGGCTGGCGAGGGCGCTCGTGGACTGCTCGGGGATCGTCCCGACGATCCTCGTCGTCGACGGGCCGGCAGTGTCGGGACCGGCGCTGCTGCTCGGCGTCGCCGACCTCGTCGTGATGACCGAGGCGAGCTACGCGTTCGTCAACGGCCCGGTCGTGGTCGAGGAGTTCACCGGCGTGCGGGTCACCACCGACGAGCTCGGCAGTGCGGCGACCCTCGCCCGCAACACCGGCGTCCCGAGCCTCGTGGTCGCGGACCGCGACGCCGCGCTGACCACGGTGGCCGAATTGCTCGCCTACTTGCCGTCGAGCGTCGACGACGAGCCGCCCCGGTGGACCACCGATGACCCGGTCGACCGGCTGTGCCCCGAAGCCGGCGACCTGATCCCACCGACCGCGACGGGCAGCTACGACGTCCGGCAGGTGGCGGCCGCCGTCGTCGATGCCGACAGCCTCCTCGAGGTCCGCGACCGTTGGGCGCCCAACGTCGTCACCGCGTTCGCCACCATCGGCGGCCGACCCGTGGGCGTCGTCGCCAACCAGCCGCTCGCCCTCGCCGGCACGCTCGACATCCCCGGCTCGCAGAAGGCGGCCCGCTTCGTCTCGTTCTGCGACGCCTTCAACCTCCCTCTGATCACGTTCGTCGACACGCCCGGCTTCTATCCCGGCAAGGACCTCGAGTGGCGGGGGATGATCCGCCACGGCGCCCAACTCGTCTTCGCCTACGCCCGGGCGTCGGTGCCCCGGCTGTGCGTGATCCTGCGCAAGAGCTACGGCGGGGCCTACATCGTCATGGACTCCAAGCCGATGGGGAACGACGGCTGCTTCGCCTGGCCGTGGGCCGAGCTCGCGGTCATGGGTGCCGGGCAGGCGGCGGCGATCCTGCAGCGGCGGGCGACGCCGGAGGAACGGGCGGCCTTCGAGGCCGACTACCGGGAGCGGATGCTCAACCCGTACGTCGCCGCCGACCGGGGGTACGTCGACGCCGTCATCGAGCCGGGCGAGACGCGCCGGGAGCTGGCCGCCGCACTGGAGGCATTGGCAGACAAGCGAGAGCACCTCCAGGCGCGCAAGCACGGCAATGAGCCGTGCTGAACGGTGATCAGCGCTCGCTTCTGTCGTTTGGTATCGGCCGCATCCGGACGATTCCAAACGACAGAAGCAGGGGTAACGTCGCGGTTGGGGAGGAAGCCCCCGCCAACGTGACGAGAAGGGAACGAAGTGCCCGACACCATCACGATCACCGACGACCGCACGGGCAAGACCGTGACGGTCCCCATCACCGATGGAGTGTTCCCGAGCTCGGCACTGCGCGAACTCGATCCGCTCCTGTTCATGTACGACCCGGCGTTCCTCTCGACGGCCGCCTGCCGGTCGAACATCACGTACCTCGACGGTGACGCGGGCATCCTGCGCTACCGCGGCTACCCGATCGAGCAGCTCGCCGACCACTCGACGTACCTCGAGGTCGCCTACCTCCTGCTCTACGGCGAACTCCCCACCGAGTCACAGCTGCAGCAGTGGAAGTTCGACGTCACCCACCACACGTTCATCCACGAGAACATGCGCAAGCGGTTCGTCGACGGGTTCCACTACGACGCTCACCCGATGGGGATGTTCATCTCGGCACTTGCCGCCCTCGGCACGTTCTACAACGACGCCAAGGACATCTTCGACCACGAGAGCCGGCACAAGCAGATCCTGCGCCTGATCGCCAAGGCACCGACGCTGGCCGCGATGTGCCACCGCTTCGCCGCCGGCCTGCCGTTCTTCCTGCCGGACAACCGGCTGAGCTACCCCGCCAACTTCCTCAACATGATGTGGAAGATCGGGGAGTACGAAGTCCACCCGACGCTCGAACGGGCGATGGACGTGCTGTTCATCCTCCACGCCGACCACGAGCAGAACTGCGGGACGACGGCGATGCGGGTCGTCGGGTCGAGCCAGGCGGACCCGTACTCGGCGGCCGCGGCGGCGGCGGCGGCGCTGTACGGGCCGCTGCACGGAGGCGCCAACGAGGCCGTCGTGCGGATGCTCGGTGAGGTCGGATCGATCGACAACGTCGAGGCGTTCGTCGACGACGTCAAGGAGGGCAAGGGCCGGTTGATGGGCTTCGGCCACCGCGTCTACAAGAACTACGACCCCCGCGCCCGGATCATCAAGCAGACCGCCTACGAGGTCTTCTCCGTGACCGGGAAGAATCCACTGCTCGACATCGCCCTCAAGCTCGAGGAAACCGCGCTCGAGGACTCGTACTTCGTCGACCGCAAGCTGTACCCGAACGTCGACTTCTACTCCGGCCTCATCTATCAGGCGATGGGGTTCCCGGTGGACATGTTCACAGTGCTGTTCGCGATCCCCCGCATGTCCGGCTGGCTGGCCCACTGGGACGAGCTGCTCGGGGACAAGGACCAGAAGATCTCCAGGCCGCGGCAGTGGTACACCGGTGTGGAGGAGCGCGACTACGTCAAGGTCGGCGATCGTTAGAAGTCGCTTACGTTGGTGGCGCATGCGCCGCTGACGGATAGCTTCACCCGCTGTCCGGGGCGACCCCCGCGCCCGACGAGGGAGGTCTGCGGTATGGCTGCAGAGCAGGGCCCGAATTCTGCTGTGTGCACGCGTCCACGCGTGATGCTGGCGGCCACGTTGGCGATGGCCGTCGCCACCGTCGTCCCGGCCCCGGCGACCGCGTCACCGCCCAGCCTCGTGGGACGGGCCGCGCTCCCCCAGGCGCCCGTCGACGACCGCGCCGACGAGCTCGTGCCGGCCGACGTCACCGCCGTCGAGCGCGCCGGGCGCGACACGCCCAAGGTGACGGTCCTCGCCGAGAGCACCGCCCCCCACACGTTCCTCATCCGGCTTCGCGACGACGCCCTGCCCACCTACACCGGCGGCCTGCCCGGTCTCCCCCAAACCGCGTCCCGCCGCAACCGGCCGTTCGACACCGACTCCTCGGCGTCCCGCCGCTACCGCGACCACCTCGTCGAGGAGCAGGCCGAGCTCGTCACCCGGATCGAACGCGTCATCGGCCGGCGGGTCGAGGTCCCGTTCACCTACCAGTTCGCCGTCAACGGCATCGCCGCGGTGCTGACCCCGGAGGAAGCCCAAGCCGTCGCCGCCGACCCCGCCGTGGTCTCCATCGAGGCCGACCAGCGGCGCGAGCTGCACACCGACGCCGGGCCGCAGTGGTCGAACGCCGACGCCTTGTGGAACGCCTTCACCGAGCTCGGCCTGCCGACCGACGTCAAGGGCGAAGGCATCGTCATCGGGACGATCGACACCGGCATCAGCCCCGGCAACCGGTCCTTCGCCGACCCGGCGCCCGGCGACGGGTTCGACCACACCAACCCGCTCGGCGCCGGCAACTACCTCGGCGTCTGCAACCCCGCCAATCCGCCCGGCGGCGGTGGATCCGACCCCACCTTCCCGTGCAACGACAAGCTCATCGGCGCCTACGTCTTCGGCAACGCCAACCCCAACGGCAACAGCGCCCTCGACTACGACGGGCACGGCTCGCACACCGCCTCGACGTCGGGCGGCAACGACGTCAACGGCGTGGCCGTCACCACGGCGGCCGGCTTCACGACGCCCCCGTTCGACATCTCCGGTGTCGCCCCCCACGCCAACGTCATCTCGTACCTGGCGTGCTGCACGCTGTCCGGGCTGACGGCGGCGATCGACCGGGCGATCGCCGACGAGGTCGACGTGATCAACTACTCGATCGGTTCCGACGCCGCCTCGGCGCCGTGGGACGACTTCGACACCGTCGGGTTCCTCAACGCCCGCGCCGCCGGGATCTTCGTCGCCACGTCCAACGGCAACAGCGGGCCGGGCTCGGCCACCACCGGCGGGCCCGCTGATGCCCCGTGGCTCACCGCGGTCGGCGCATCGACGCACAACCGCCACAACGGCAACGTCCTGACCGACCTGACCAGCACCGCCGATCCGCTGCCGGACATCTCCGGCAAGTCCGTCACCGGGGCGCTCCCGGTCACGCCGATCGTTTACGCCGGCGTCGTCGGCGACCCCTTCTGCCTCGCCACCACGGGCCACGAGGCCGAATTCACCGGAAGCATCGTCGTCTGCGACCGCGGGGTGAACGGTCGGGTGGAGAAGTCGGAGAACGTCGCTGCCCAAGGCGCAGCGGGGTTCGTCCTCGTCAACGACGCCGTGCACGGCGGGTCCCTGCAGGGCGACGAGTACGCGGTTCCGGGTCTGTTCATCAGCTTCGCCGACGGCCAGGAACTGAAGACATGGCTCGGCACGGGCACCGAACACGTCGCCGCCATCGCCGGCACCACGTTCGTCGTCGACGACCAGTACGGCGACATCATGGCCAGCTTCTCGTCGCGAGGTCCCAACAGCGCGATCGAAACGATCGTCCCGTCGGTCACCGCGCCCGGCGTCGACGTCCTCGCCGCCGTCGGCGTCAACTCCTCGACCTCCGACCTCCACGGGTTCATCTCCGGGACCTCGATGGCCAGTCCCCACGTCGCCGGCGCCGGGGCCCTGCTCACGCAGGCGCGACCGGACTGGACGCCGGCCCAGATCCAGTCGGCGCTGATGACCACGGCCCGCCCCACGGTGCTCAACCACGACCTCCAGCCAGCGTCTCCGTACGCCCAGGGCTCGGGCCACGTGGATGTCGGCGCCGCGGCCCTCGCCGGCCTGCTGTTCGACGAGTCCTTCGCCGACTACGTCGCCGCCAACCCCGAGCAGGGCGGCGACCCCAAGACCCTCAACCTGCCGTCGTTCGCCGACTTCGAGTGCCTCGTCGAGTGCTCGTGGGTGCGCACGGCGACGGTTCCCGACAACACCGACGCGCCGGTGCCGGCCGACGTCACGTGGACCGCGTCGACCGAGACCGATCCCGGCCTGACGCTCGACGTGAGCCTGTCCACCGCGACCCTGTCTCCCGGCGACAGCACGACGATCGCGGTCTCGGCCGACGTGACCGGTGCGGAGGCTGGGGTGACCCTCTTCGGCCGGATCACCCTCACCCCGCACCTCACGGGAGTGCCGGTGGTGACGATGCCCGTCGCCGTCGTCCCGAAAGCCGCTGAGCTGCCGGACGCCGTCGACGTCACCACCCGCCGGGACGCCGGCTCACACCCGGTGACCGGCATCGAGTCGATCGCGATCTCCGAGTTCGCCGCCTCTGTCCGCGGCATGGTGCCGGGGACGCTTCACGCCGGCTCGTTGGTCCAGGACCCGACCGACACCACTCCCTACGACGACCTCGACCAGGTCGACGTCTACCTCGTCGACGTCCCCGCCGGGACGACGCGCCTCGTCGCCGAGACTCTGACGTTCGAGATGGCGGACGCCGATCTGTTCGTCGGGACCGGCGACACGCCCAGCCCGGAGACCCAGGTGTGCGCAGCGACATTGCCGACCGCCGAGGAGCTCTGCGAGGTCGCCGATCCGACCCCGGGGACGTGGTGGGTGCTGATCCAGAACTGGGAGGGCAGCACGCCCACCGCGTCGGACCCCTACACCCTGGCCACCGCGGTCGTGCCCGGCGACGACCTCGGCAACGCGGGCGTCCAGGGGCCCGCTGGGCCGGTGCCGAACGGTCAGCCGTACGACGTCCGGTTGCACTGGAACGTCCCGGAGCTGGATCCCGGCGAGGTCTGGTACGGAACCGCGGTGCTCGGCTCGTCGCCGGCGGCGATCGGCGACGTCGGCTCGTTCCCGATCACCCTCCGCCGGGTCGCGGACGACGTCACCAAGACGGCGTCGGTGGCCCAGGCCCGCGTCGGGAGCGCGTACTCCTACGCGCTCACCGTGCAGCCGAACGTCACGCGCGAGGACCGGGCGTACACGATCACCGACACGGTCCCCGACGGCCTGACCATCGACCCGGCGTCGGTCACCGGAGGCGGCGTCGTCGCCGGCCAGACGATCACGTGGGAGGTCGAGTCGCCGTCCCCGTTCCTGATCGTCGGCGACTACGCGGTCTCGACGCCGGCCACCAGCGAGCAATGCGAGAACTGGAGCGGCTTCGTCGACCTCGCCGCCCCTCCGTTCAGCGTCCCGCTCAACCCGCTGCTCACGGGGGACACGGTGGCCGTCGACGCGTTCGACGCCATCGGCCCGTTCGAACTGTACGGCCAGGAGTTCCCGAACCTGACGGTGGCCGAGGACGGCATCGTCACGGTGGAGGGCGGCTACGGAGGCCAGCCGTTCGTCCCCCAGGCGATCCCCAACCCGGCGCGACCGAACGGGCTGTTCGCGCCGCTCTGGGCGGACCTCGAACTCTCCGTCGGCGACGGCCGGGGGATGCGGCTCGCTGCGAACAACGTGCGGGGTGCGGCCATCGTCCAGTGGGACGACCCGTTCGTCTACAACGGCGACGAGAACACGAGCGTCGGTCCGTCGGTTGGGACGTTCCAGGCCTGGATCTACAACAGCGTCGAGGACTTCCGGCCCGAGGCGACGTTCGAGTACGCCACCCTCGGCGCCCTGCCGGCGACGGCGACGATCGGCATCGAGAGCATCCTCGGCGACCGGGCCACGGCCCGGCTCAGAGCCGCCAACCCGGCCCCGGTGCTGCAGGGGCCGGGCACGATCTGCCTCGACTACGTCGGTCCGCAGTTCGCGCCGATCACCGTCGGCTACCGCGTCACCGTCGCCGCGAACGCCACCCCGGGGACGCTCACCAACGCGGCCGTCCACAACACCGACGACCCGTTCGCCCAGCCGGTGACGGCATCAGACGACGTCGTGATCACCCCCGCCGTCGCACCGTCGGCGCCGCGCAGCGTGCAGGCCGCGCCGGGCAACCGGTCGGCGCAACTGACGTGGCAGGCGCCGTCCGACAACGGTGGGCGCACGATCACCGACTACATCCTCCAGCGCGCTGCGAGTGCGAGTGGGCCGTGGACCACGATCAGCGACGGCACGTCAACCGCGCGCCAGTTCACCGTCACCGGATTGACCAACGGCACCCGGTACTTCTTCCGCGTCGCCGCCCGCAACCCGGTCGGCACCGGCCCGTTCTCGGCCGCCGCCGCGGCAACGCCGCGCACGGTGCCATCGGCACCACGAGCGGTGACGGCGACCCCGCGAGCGAGAGCGGTCCGGCTCACCTGGACCGCCCCGGCGTCGAACAGCGGCGCGGCGATCACCGACTACGTCATCCAACGCGCGAGGAGCCGGTCCGGACCCTGGACGACCGTCAACGACGGCATGTCGACCGCGCGCCAGTTCACCGTCACCGGATTGACCAACGGCGCTCGCTACTTCTTCCGCGTCGCCGCCCGCAACGCCGCCGGCACCGGCCCGTTCTCGGCCCTCGCTGCGGCGACACCGCGCACGGTGCCAACGGCACCGCGAGCGCTGACGGCGACTCCACGCGCGAGAGCCGTCCGGCTGACCTGGAGAGCGCCGGCGTCGAACGGCGGCGCGGCGATCACCGACTACGTCATCCAGCGCTCGACTCGCCGCAACGGCGGGTGGCGGACCGTGCGCGACGGAGTGTCGACGGCTCGTCAGTTCACGGTCGTCCGGCTGAACAACGGCACCCGGTACTTCTTCCGCGTCGCCGCCCGTAACCCGGCCGGCCTCGGCGCCTGGTCTGCGATCAAGCAGGGCACGCCCCGGCGATAGCCGCGCGTCGCCACGATTTTCTGGCACGCGTGGCGCCGAGCGCGTAGCTTCTCGCCCCGCCGGGCGATCCGGCGGACGACGACTACATGGGGAGGTCTGCGGCATGTCTGCGGAGCACGGCCAGCTGTCAGGTGTGCAGGCGCGATCGAGGTCCCGGCGATTGGTGATGTCGGCCGTGGCGGCGATGGCCGTCGCGACGATCATCCCGGCGACGGCGAACGCCTCGCCCCGCGGTCTGTTCGGACGGGCAGCGCTCCCCCAGGCGCCCACCGACGACCGCGCCGACGACCTCGAGGCGGCTCCGGTCGCCGCCGTCGACAGTCTCGACCGCGAGCCGAAGGTACGGGTGCTCGCCGAGGGCACCGCCCCGCAGACGTTCCTCATCCGGCTCCGCGACGACGCCCTGCCCACCTACACCGGCGGTCTGTCCGGACTGCCGCGGACCGCGCCCCGCAGCGGCCGGCAGCTCAACGCCGAGTCGGCGGCGTCGCGCCTCTACCGCGACCACCTGGTCGAGGCGCAGGCCGAACTCGTCACCCGGATCGAGCGCGTCATCGGCCGGCAGGTCGAGGTTCCGTTCACCTACCAGTTCGCCGTCAACGGGATCGCCGCCGTGCTGTCCCCGGCCGAGGCTTCGGCCGTCGCCGAAGACCCCGCCGTGGTTTCGATCTCCGCCGACCAGGAGCGAGAGCTGCACACCGACGCCGGACCGCGGTGGTCGAACGCCGACGCGTTGTGGAACGCCGTGGCCGAGCTCGGCCTGCCGTCCAACGTCAACGGCGAAGGGGTCGTCATCGGGACGATCGACACCGGCATCAGCCCCGGCAACCAGTCCTTCGCCGACCCCGCCCCCGGCGACGGGTTCGACCACACCAACCCGCTCGGAGCCGGCACCTACCTCGGCGTCTGCAACCCGGCCAACCCGGCCAGCGCCGGCGGGTTCGACCCGAACTTCCCGTGCAACGACAAGCTCATCGGCGCTTACGTCTTCGGCGGCGCCAACCCCAACGGCAACAGCGCCCTGGATTACGACGGACACGGCTCGCACACCTCGTCCACGTCCGGCGGCAACGTCCTCAATGACGTCATCGTCGAGTCACCGACGATCACGACCCCGCCCTTCGACATCTCCGGGGTCGCCCCGCACGCCAACGTGGTCTCGTACCTCGCGTGCTGCACGCTGGCCGGACTGACGGCGGCGATCGATCGAGCGATCGCCGACGAGGTCGACGTGATCAACTACTCCATCGGTTCGTCGGCGCCGTCGGCGCTGTGGGACGACTTCGACACGGTCGGGTTCCTGAACGCCCGCGCCGCCGGGATCTTCGTCGCCACGTCCAACGGCAATGACGGACCAGGCGTCGCCACCACCGGCTCACCCGCCGACGCCCCGTGGATCACGTCCGCCGGCGCGTCGACGCACAACCGCCACAACGGGAACGCCCTCACCGGGCTGACCAGCTCCAGCGGGCCGCTCGCCGACATCCCCGGCAAGTCGGTCACCGGCGCGCTGACGACCCCGACCCCGATCGTGTACGCCGGCGCGTTCAACGACCCCTTCTGCGGGCAGACGACCGGCAACCAGGCCAACTTCACCGGCCGGATCGTGATCTGCGACCGGGGTGGCGACATCGGACGCGTGCAGAAGTCCGTGAACGTCGCCGGCCAGGGCGCCGTGGGCTTCATCCTGACCAACGACGCCGTGCACGGCAGGTCCCTGCAGGGCGACGAGTACGCCCTGCCCGGCGTGTTCATCAACTTCGACGACGGCCAGGCGCTGAAGACGTGGTTGGCGACCGGAACCGGCCACGTCGGCACGATCGCCGGCACCACCTTCGTCATCGACGACCAGTTCGGCGACATCATGGCGAGCTTCTCGTCTCGCGGCCCCAACCGGGCGATCGAGACCGTCGTTCCTGCCGTGACCGCGCCCGGCGTCGACGTCCTGGCCGCGGTCGGTACCGAGTCCTACACCTCGAACCTCCACGGGTTCATCTCGGGGACGTCGATGGCCAGTCCCCACGTCGCCGGCGCCGGCGCCCTGCTCACGCAGGCCCGTCCCGCCTGGTCACCGGCCCAGCAGCAGTCGGCGCTGATGACGACGGCCCGCCCGACGGTGCTCAACCACACCCTCCAGCCGGCGACCCCGTACGCCCAGGGCTCCGGGCACATCGACATCGGTGCCGCCGCTCGCGCCGGGCTGCTGTTCGACGAATCCTTCGCCGACTACGTGGCCGCCAACCCTGCGGAGGGCGGCGACCCGAAGACACTCAACCTGCCGTCGTTCGCCAACTTCCAGTGCCTCGTCGAGTGCTCGTGGACCAGGACGGCGACCGTTCCCGTCAACGCCGCCGGACCAGTGCCGGCCGGCGTCACGTGGACCGCTTCGACCGTGACCGATCCGGGCCTCAGCCTCGACGTGAGCCTGTCCGCCGCCACCCTGTCACCCGGCGACAGCACGACGATCGAGGTATCGGCGGACGTCGCCGGCGCCCCGGCGGACGTGACCCTCTTCGGGCGGATCACGCTCACCCCGAACAATCCCACGGTACCCACAGTGACGATGCCCGTCGCCGTCGTCCCGACCAGTGGTGTCCTCCCCGACGAGGTCGATGTCACGACGCGCCGCGACGCTGGCTCGCACCCCGTCACGGGCATCGAGTCGATCGCGGTCACCGAGTTCTCCGCCTCGGTGCTCGGCCTCGTGCCGGGAACCATCCACGAAGACACACTGGTCCAGGACCCGACGCGCGGCACCCCCTACGACAACCTCAGCCAGGTCGACGTCTTCCTCGTCGACGTCCCGGCGGGCGCCACCCGCCTCGTCGCCGAGACGTTGACGTTCGAGATGGGCGACGCCGACATGTTCGTCGGGACCGGCAACACGCCGAGCCTGGCCACCGAGGTGTGCGCGTCGACAACCTCGACCGCCAAGGAGTTCTGCGACGTCCCCGACCCGGCGCCGGGGACGTGGTGGGTGCTGCTCCAGAACTGGGAGGGCAGCACGCCCACCGCCGTCGACGCCTACACGCTCGCCACCGCCGTCGTTCCCGGCGAGGATCTCGGCAACGCCGGCATCGAGGGTCCGTCGGGGCCGATCCCGAACGGCCAGCCCTACGACGTCCGGTTCCACTGGGACGAGCCGGACATGGAGGCCGGAGACGTGTGGTACGGCACCGCGGTGCTGGGCTCGTCGCCGGCGACGATTGGCGACATCGGCTCGTTCCCGGTGACGGTTCGCCGCGTCGAGGACGACGTCACCAAGACAGCGTCGGTGGAGGAGGCTCGCGTCGGGACCTCGTACTCGTACGAGCTCACCGTGCAGCCGAACGTCACTGTCGAGGACCGGGTGTACACGATCACCGACACGGTCCCCGACGGCCTGACGATCGATCCGGCGTCGGTCACCGGCGGCGGCGTCGTCGACGGCCAGACGATCACGTGGGAGGTCGAGACCCCGTCGCCGTTCACCCAGGAGTTCAACTACGAGGCCTCGACCCCGGCCACCAACCCGCAGTGCGCAGAATGGGGCGGCTTCCTCGACCTGGGCGCGCCACCGGTCAACACCCGCTCACGCCGCTGCTCGACGGCGACACGAAGGCCGTTTACGCCTTCGCCAACATCGGCCCGTTCTCCCAGTACGGCGGCGAGTTCGCGAGCCTGATCGTGGCCGAGGACGGCATCGTGACCGTGGCCGGCGGATACGACGGTGAACCCTGGGTCCCGCAGGCGATCCCCGACGCGGCCCTGCCCAACGGGGTGTTCGCCCCGCTGTGGTCCGACCTCGAGACTCTCCGTCGCCAACGGCCGCGGCATTCGCCTGGCATCGAATGCCGGGCTCGGCGCCGCGGTGATCCAGTGGGACGACCCGTTCGAGTTCACGAGCACTCCGACGGTCGGGCCCTCGGTCGGCAAGTTCCAGGCGTGGATCTACAACGCCGTCGCGGACTTCCGGCCCGAGGCGACGTTCGAGTACGCCGCTCTCGGCGCGCTGCCGGCGACGGCGACGATCGGCATCGAGAACATCCTCGGCGACCAGGCAACGGCGCTGGTCGGCGCCGGTAACCCGGGCACAGTGCTGATCGGCGCCGGGCACGATCTGCCTCGACTACGTCGGTCCGGAGCTCGCTCCGATCACCGTCGGCTACAGCGTCACCGTCGACACTGACGCCACCCCGGGGACGTACACCAACGCCGCCGTGCACGTCACCGACGATCCCGTTCGCCCAGCCGGTGACGGCGTCGGCCGACGTCGAGATCCTGGCGATCGAAACGCCGTCGGCACCGCGGGACCTCCAGGCCGTGGCCGGCAACCGGTCGGTCCAGTTGTCCTGGACCGCGCCGGAGTCGGACGGTGGCGCACCCGTGACCGACTACGTCGTCCAACGGGCGACGCGGCCGAACGGCCCGTGGACCACGGTCAATGACGGCGTGTCGACGAACACCTCGTTCACCGTGACGGGGCTGTTCAACGGCGTCGAGTACTTCTTCCGGGTCGCCGCCGTGAACAGCGCCGGCACCGGCCCGTTCTCCGACGTGGTCTCGGCGACGCCGTTCACCGTGCCCACCGCACCGAGGCACCTGAAGGCCAAGGCGGCCGGACCGGGAGCGGTCAAGCTGCAGTGGTCCGCGCCGTGGTCCGACGGCGGTTCACCCGTGACGGACTACGTGATCCAGTACGCCACCAGATGGTGGGGGCCGTGGACCACGGTCGACGACGGAGTGTCCACGTCGCGCTCGTACACGGTCACCGGCCTGGCCAACGGCACCCGCTACTACTTCCGGGTAGCCGCCGTGAACAGCGCCGGCACCGGTCCATTCTCTGACGTCGCGTCGGCGAAGACGGCGAGGGTGCCGAGCGCGCCGAAGTCGCTGAGGGCGAGATCGGACAACCGGTCGGTCAAGCTGAGCTGGTCCAAGCCGAAGTCCAACGGCGGTGCCTCGATCACGGACTACGTGATCGAGTACGCCACCAAGCGGTCCGGGCCGTGGACCACCGTCGACGACGGCACGTCCAGGTCCCGCTCGTTCACGGTGAGGGGCCTCACCAACGGCACCAAGTACTTCTTCCGGGTCGCGGCGAGCAACGCCGTCGGCACTGGGCCGTGGTCGGACGTCGAGGACGCGACGCCGCGCCGGTAGGGATTCCCCGAACAACCGCGTTCTTGCAGTCAGATCGGGTGCTCTGGCACCCGATCTGACTGCAGGAACCGGGGTCAGCGGACCGGGCCCCGGCCCGGCTCGCAGAGGAACGGCGCGGTGCCCTCGCCGCCGTGGTACTCGTACGTTCGACCATCGGCTTCGAGCACGACCAACACGCCCTCGATGACGGCCGGGAGATACCGCATCCCCGGCTCGGGGCAGCCGTAACTGCGGTCACCCCAGGTGACGGACCGGGCCTCGACGACGGTGATCGAGTCGGGCATCACGCCGAGTCGGGCGGCGAGGTCGTCCCGCGCGTCGACGACGAACGGGGGATCGACGGGAGCTCCGGGCCGGGGCGGGGTCGCCGGCGCGGGCGTCTCGGGGGTGCCGCCACTATCGTCGCTGGCCACGCTCGTGACGGTACCGCTGCGTTCGGTGGCCGACCCGCACGCGACCAGGCCGGCGAGCACGAGTACCACTGCCCTTCGCACCCTGGTTGGACGTCGGCCGGCCATCCGACGGTTCCGGCGGATCGGCCGGATCCCGCGCGGACGCGCTGGCGCGGCTGCTCGCATGCGCGTATGGTGTCGCACGCACTCCGCGACCGGGAGAGGGTTGCGATGGTGTCCGGCGGGCATCAGCTTCAACGATGAAGGGGATGGCAGATGGGGATTCACGTACCTACCCGTCGACGTGCGCGCCGCCGGGCAGCCGGAGGCGCGGCGCTCCTCGCGCTGACCTCGCTGGCCTTCGGGGTCAGTGCCGGCGCCCAGGACGAACCACCGGGCTTCGAAGCCCAGGCGCTGACGCCGACCGGGCGGATCACCGCCGACAAGGCGCCCAGCAGCGCGCTCGCCCAGACCGACCCGGACCTGCTCGCGCGCACCGACGCCCAGGCGGTTCAGGTCGCGATCAAGCTCGACTACGACTCGGTGGCGACGTACGCCGGCAATTTGCGCGGCCTCGAGGCCACGAGCCCGCTCGTCACCGGTCAGGAGCTGAGTGAACGCCCGTCCGCCGCGGCCAAGTACGAGCGTCACGTCGCGTCGAAGGAGTCGACGTTCGTCGACGCGCTGCGCGCCGCGGTGCCGTCCGCCCAGATCGGGACCAGCCTGCGCACCGTCTACGGCGGCATCTCCGCGATCATCCCGGCCAACGCCGTGGAGAAGGTGCTCGCGATCCCCGGCGCGGTGGCGGTGCAGTACAACGACCTGCGCCAGCCGCTCACCGACTCGAGCCCCGAGTTCGTCAACGCGGACGCGGTCTACAAGCAGCTCAAGACGACCGAGAACGCCGGCGAGGGACTGATCCTCGGCAACCTCGACACCGGGGTCTGGCCCGAGCATCCGTCGTTCGAGGACCAGGGCAACCTGCCGCCACCCGGCGGCCCGAACCGGGCCTGCAACTTCGGCGACAACCCGCTGACCCCCGCGACCGACGTCTTCGAGTGCCAGAACAAGCTCATCGGCGGGGATGCCTTCCTCGACAACTACTTCGCCGTGCCGCGCCCGACCGAGAAGTTCCCCACGAGCGCTCGCGACTCCAACGGCCACGGCACCCACACCTCGAGCACGTCGGCCGGAAACGTCCTCGAGAACGCCGAGGTCTTCGGCGTCGACCGCGGCCCGATCCAGGGCATCGCGCCCGGCGCCTACGTCATCGAGTACAAGGTCTGCGGCGTCCAGGGGTGCAACGCGATCGACTCTGCCGCCGCCGTGCAGCAGGCGATCCTCGACGGCGTCGACGCGATCAACTTCTCGATCTCCGGCGGCAACAACCCGTTCACCGATCCCGTGGAGCTGGCGTTCCTCGACGCCTACGCGGCGGGCGTGTTCGTGTCGACCTCCGCCGGCAACGCGGGCCCGGGTGCCGGGACCGCCAACCACCTGTCGCCGTGGGTGACCACGGTGGCGGCGTCCACCCAGACGCGCGAGTTCGCCACGACGCTGAACCTGACGGCCAGCAGCGGTGCCACCTTCTCCGTCGACGGGGCGTCGATCACCGCCGGCGCCGGACCGCTCCCGGTCGTGCTCGCTCAGAACGTCGCCGCGTACGCGCCAACGGCGCCCGCGGCGCTGCGGGCCCAGTGCGGCGCCCCTGTGACCGCCGGAGTCTTCGACGGGCTGATCGTCGCCTGCCAGCGCGGCGGCCAGGCCCGCGTCTGGAAGAGCGTCCAGGTGTTCAACGGCGGCGGCGAGGGCATGGTCCTCTACAACGCCGCGCTCCAGGACGTCGAGACCGACAGCCACTGGGTGCCGACCGTCCACCTGCCCGACGGCCGCGACTTCCTCGCCTTCATGAACGCCAACACCGGTGTCACCGGCTCGTTCGCCGCCGGTGAGCCGCGGGACGGCCAGGGTGACGTCATGGCGACGTTCTCGTCGCGTGGCCCGGCCGGGCTGTTCATCAAGCCCGACGTCACGGCGCCCGGCGTGCAGATCCTCGCCGGCGCGTCGCCCGACCCCGAGCCCCCGAACCCGACTGACGGCGGCAACCCGCCGGGCGAGTCGTTCCAGGCGATCGCCGGCACGTCGATGTCGTCGCCGCACGTCGCCGGGGCCGGGCTGCTGCTCAAGGCCGCCCATCCCAACTGGAACCCGGGCCAGATCAAGTCGGCGCTGATGACAACGGCGATCACCGACGTCCTGAAGGAGGACCTGGTCACCGACGGCGACCCGTTCGACTTCGGCGCCGGCCGCATCGACATCGGCGCAGCGAGCAAGGCCCCGCTGACGATCAGCGACACCGCGGCGAACTTCTTCGCCATGGGGAACGACTCGGTGAACGCGGTGCACCTCAACATCCCGTCGGTGAACGCCCCGGTCATGCCCGGGCGGCTGGTCACACGGCGGGTCGTCACCAACGTGACCCGCGAGCGCCAGCAGTTCGACGTCAGCGCCGATGCGCCACTCGGCTCCACGATCACGGTGACACCACGGCGCTTCAACCTGACGGCGGGGCGGTCCCAGACGCTCACGATCATCATCGAGTCCGATGCGCCGATCGGCGAGCAGCAGTTCGGATCGATCTCGCTCGTCGAGCGGGGCGGGGGCAAGAACCGGGCCCGTATGCACCTGCCGGTGGCGTTCATCCACACCCAGGGCAGCGTCAGCCTGACCCAAGGGTGCGATCCCTCCGAGATCCATCAGCAGGAGGAGTCGACGTGCACGGTCGAGGCGGTCAACAACTCGTTCGACGAGCAGTCCGTCGACCTCGACACGTTCGTCGACCAGCGGCTGAGCATCGTCGGCGTGGAAGGTGCCGATCTCGCCGGTCCGCGGCACGTCCGTCTCCACGACGTGACCTCGCGGGAGCCCAACCCGGCGTTCCCTCGATCGCCGACGGTGAGACACCGAACGGTGGCTACCTCCCACTGGAGCTCCTCGGCATCGGCGCGATACCGATCGGGGACGAGGCCATCGTCCACGTTCGACACGGACCCGTTCGAGTTCAACGGTCAGATCTGGACGGAGATCGGCGTCGACTTCGAACGGCTACCTCATCGCCGGCGAGACACAGCGTCGGAGGACAACGAGTGCTGCACGTTGCCCGACGGTCCCGATCCAGCCCGGCCGAACAACATGATCGCGCCGCTGTGGACCGACCTGAACGGCACCGGCCGGCCGGGCCTCCGCGCCGCCACCCTGTCCGCCGGCGACGACGACTGGATCGTCGTCCAGTGGAACGTCAACACCTTCGGGACGACCCAGCAGCAGAATTTCCAGATCTGGATCGGCCTGACGACCAACACCCCGGCGGGCCAGGACATCTCGTTCGCCTACGCCCCGGGCAGCCCCGGCAATCCCGGCATCGACTTCCTCGTCGGCGCCGAGAACGTGGTCGGCCAGGGCGAGATGGCGGCGGTGCTCCCGACGGCCCCGCAGGTGGTGTCGTCCACCGACGCTGTGGAAGGTGACGCCGCGCGCTACACGCTCGATGTCACCAGTAACCGCATCGGCGGGGCCGAGGTGACCACCGAGATGACGGCCGACGGGGTCCCGGGCACGACGATCGTGACGACCGACATCACGGTCGTCCGCCGCCGCTAGCCGGCGTTCTTGCAGTCAGATCGGGTGCCCTGGCACCCGATCTGACTGCAGAAAACCGGTAGTTCAGCTCTCCGGGGCGAACGGGCCCTTGCCGGGCTCGCAGAGGAACAGCGGGTCGCCGCCGTGGTACTGGTACTGCTGGCCGCCGGCCTCGAGCAGTACGAACGTGCCGTCGACCAACGCCTGGGTGTACATCATCCCCGGCTCGGGGCAGCCGAGGCTGCCGTCGGGCCAGGTGACGGCGACGGCCTGCACCACGGTCACCGCGTCGGACTCGATGCCGAGGTGCTCGGCGAGGTCGTCGACGGCGGCCACCACGAGTGGCAGGTCCTGCTCGATCGCGGTGCCCCCGGAGACCGCGGGCGGGATCGAGACCGGCGGAATCGGCTGGGCTGTGAACGGAGGGCTGCTCGGCGTCGTCGTACCGGGCGACGACGTCGGCGGACCGGAGGTCGGCGTCGAGCCCGGTTGGGTCGTATCGCTCACCGGAGGCACCGTACTGCCGGCCGCCCCGGACGTGTCGTCGTCGTCCGACGAGCCACATGCCGCCAGCACCGCGACCAGCGCCAGGGCGGGGAGAGTCCTGCGCATGTAAATTCGACGTCCCGTCTCGCCCACTGGTTCCCTTCTTACTCGCTCATCTTCTTCTGCAGGCGCCCGTCGAGCGCGGCGAGGAAGTCCTCGGTGTGCAGGAACGGGGCGTCCTTGGCGATCAGCAGCGCCAGGTCTTTCGTCATCTCGCCGTCCTCCACGGCCTCCTTGCACACCGCCTCCAGCGCCTCGGCGAACCGGGTGACCTCCGGCGTGCCGTCGAGCTTGCCCCGGTGCTTCAACCCGCCCGTCCAGGCGAAGATCGAGGCGATCGGGTTGGTCGACGTCTTGTTGCCCTGCTGGTGCTGGCGGTAGTGGCGGGTGACCGTGCCGTGGGCGGCCTCGGCCTCGACGGTCTTGCCGTCCGGGGTCATCAGCACCGACGTCATCAGCCCGAGCGAGCCGAACCCCTGGGCGATCGTGTCCGACTGGACGTCGCCGTCGTAGTTCTTGCACGCCCACACGTAGCCACCCTCCCACTTCATCACCTGGGCGACCATGTCGTCGATCAGCCGGTGCTCGTAGGTCAGCCCGGCGGCGTCGAACTCGGTCCTGAACTCGGCGTCGAAGACCTCCTGGAACAGGTCCTTGAACATCCCGTCGTAGGCCTTCAGGATCGTGTTCTTCGTCGACAGGTACACCGGGTAGTCGCGCGACAGGGCGTAGCGGAACGTGGCCCGGGCGAAGTCGCGGATCGAGTCGGCGTAGTTGTACATGCCCATCGCGATCCCGCCGGCGGCCGGGAACGTGGCGACGTCGAACTCCATCGGCTCGCCGCCGTCGTCCGGCGTGAAGGTGAGCCGGAGCGAGCCCGCGCCGGGGACCTTGAAGTCGGTGGCCCGGTACTGGTCGGCGTGGGCGTGACGGCCGATGATGATCGGCTTGGTCCAGCCGGGCACGAGCCGGGGGATGTTGGAGATGATGATCGGCTCGCGGAACACGACCCCGCCGAGGATGTTGCGGATCGTCCCGTTCGGCGAGCGCCACATCTTCTTCAGCCCGAACTCCTCGACGCGCGCCTCGTCCGGCGTGATCGTGGCGCACTTGACGCCCACGCCGTAGCGCTTGGTGGCCTCGGCGGCGTCGATCGTGATCTGGTCGTCGGTGGCGTCCCGTTGCTGGATCGACAGGTCGTAGTACTTCAGGTCGACATCGAGGTACGGGAGGATCAGCTGCTCCTTGATGAACGCCCAGATGATCCGTGTCATCTCGTCACCGTCCATCTCGACGACCGGGTTGACGACCTTGATCTTGTTCACTCGAGCTCCTCAGCCAGCGTCACTTGTATCGAACTTGTCCGAGGGTAGCGGACGGCCGGGCTACTAGCCTCCAGGCGTGGATTTCGCCTGGACGCCGGAGCAGCTCGCGCTCCGGGATCAGGCCAGGGAGGTCGCCGCCGACGCGGTGGCTCGCTTCGGCCGGTCGAACGACTCGTGGATCAACGGCTACTCGAGCGAGTTCGCCAAGGAGCTCGCCGCCCTCGGCTGGATCGGGTTGACCTGGCCGGTGGAACACGGCGGTGGCGGCCGGCCAGCGGTCGACCGGCTGATCATCGGCGAGGAGCTCATCGCCGCCGGCGCGCCGATCGCGGCGATGTGGTTCGCCGACCGGCAGATGGGGCCGGCGCTGATCGCCTTCGGTCGCCCGGACCAGCAGGCCGAGTTCCTCCCGGGGATCCTGGCCGGCGAGACGACGTGGTGCATCGGGATGTCCGAGCCCGAGGCCGGCAGCGACCTGGCGAGCCTCAAGACGTCGGCCCGGCGCGACGGCGACGAGTGGGTGATCAACGGCCAGAAGATCTGGACGAGCTTCGCCGCCGTCGCCGACTACTGCTATCTGATCGGCCGGACGTCCAGCGACGGGCCGCCGCACCAGGGCATCAGCGAGATCATCGTGCCGATGTCGACACCCGGTATCGAGATCCGGCCGATCACCGACATGACGACGAACCGTCACTTCTGCGAGGTGTTCTTCACCGACGTGCGGGTGCCGATCACCAACCTCGTCGGCGTCGAGGGCAACGCCTTCAAGCAGACGATGCGCCAGCTCGAGCACGAGCGTGGGGGCATCGACCGCCTGGTCTCGAACCAGGCGCTGTTCCGCCTCGCACGAGAACGCGCCGACACCGCCGACCCGCTGATCCGCCAGGAGATCGCCGCCCTCGAGACCGCGTACCGGGTCGGGCGCATCCTCGTCGTGCGGGAGGTGCTCCACCAAGCACCGGCGGGCTTCTCGGCGGCGACGAAGTGCTTCTGCACCGAGCACGAGTGGCGGGTCGCCCAGTTCGCCGCCCGCGTGCTCGGCCCGGAGGCGACGCTGTGGAACGACATCACCCGCGGCCTGTGCTACGCACCCGGGTACACGATCATGGGCGGCACCTCGAACATCATGCGCAACATCCTCGGCGAGCGAGTACTGGGACTGCCCCGTGAACCGCGACGTGCTTGATGCGGCCGGCGAAGGCGCTGGAGCGCCCGCCGTGCCGAACCGGGTCTTCACCTCAGAATCCGGGAGTTCGCCAGGCAACGCCGCGCGGTACCACTTCGTCCCGGGCGGGGAAGGGCCGACCATCGTCGGCGGCGACGGGTGCTGGCTGATCACCGACGACGGGCGCCGCATCCTCGACGCCGCCGGCGGGGCGATCGTCGCCAACATCGGCCACGGCCGGCGCGAGGTCGCCGATGCCGTGCACGCCGCGCTGGCCGGGGGTGCATACGTCGTCCCGATCTGGCCCACGCCGCACCGCCTCCGCCTCCGTGACCAGGTCGTCGAGCGGTGGCTCCCGGCGGGGATGGACCACGTCTTCTTCACCTCGGGCGGCAGCGAGTCGGCCGACTCTGCGTTGCGCCTGGCCCGCGCCACCCACGTCGCCCAGGGCCGGCCGACGCGGTGGAAATTCATCGGTCGCCATCCGAGCTACCACGGGATCACCCTCGGCGCGCTGGCCGTCGGCAGTCACTCGGTCCGCCGCGCCGGCTACGAGCCGCTGCTGCTCGACTTCCCGAAGGTGCCGTGGGACGACGCCGACGCCCTCGTCGAGACGATCGAACGGGAGGGCCCGGACACGATCGCGGCGTTCCTGTTCGAGCCGATCACCGGTGCGGCGGGGGCGTGCCTGACCCCGCCCGACGAGTACTGGCGCACGGTCGAGGCGGTCTGCCGGGAGCACGGCATCCTGCTCGTCGCCGACGAGGTGATGACCGGGTTCGGCCGTACCGGGACCCGCTGGGGGCACGAGCAGTTCCCGATCCGGCCCGACATCGTGTACGGCGGCAAGGGCCTCGGCGGCGGCTACGTCCCGATCGGGATGGTTGCCGCCACCGACGCGGTGGCGGAACCGCTGACCGGCAACCGGCTGATGTACTTCACCTTCACCGGCAACGACGCGGTCTGCGCCGGCGCTTCCGCGGTGCTCGACATCCTCGAGTCCGAGCGGCTCGTCGAGCGGTGCGCGGCGATGGGCGACATCCTCGAGGAGCTGCTCACCGACGCCCTCGGCGGCCACGCCCACGTCAGCGACCTCCGCGGCCGCGGGCTGTTCCGCGGCATCGAGTTGCGGGTCGACCGGGACACGGTGGTCCGCGAGTGCCTCGCGCGCGATGTGTGGATCTACCCCGCCGGGTCGGCCCCGGTCCCGAATGCGGTGATGATCGGGTGCCCGTTCACGGTCACCGAACCCGAGCTCGAGACGATCGTGGAGACGTTGCGGCACGCGATCGACGCCGCCGCCGCGGCCTCCTCCTCATCGGAACTGTGAGCTGAGCCAGCGGGTATCCGCTGGCTGAGCTCACAGTTCCGGGTTCTGGCCGTGCGATCGCGGCAGGATCAGGCTGACCCGGGCGCCGCCGAAGGGCGAGTCGTCGATGACCAGGCGGCCGCCGTGGGCGGCGGCGACGTCGGACGCCACGGCGAGCCCCAGCCCGGCGCCCCCGTTGTCCCGGGCCCGCCCTTCGTCGCTGCGGACGAAACGGCGGACGACCCGCTCGCGCTGCCCGGCCGGGATCCCGCTCCCGTCGTCGTCGACGTGCACCCCCACCTCGCCGTCCTCGACGTCGACGCCGAGCACGACCTTGGATCGGGCGTGGCGGGCGGCGTTGGCGACGAGGTGGTCGAGCGCCCGCCGCAAGGCGTCGGCGTCGCCGACCGTCGAGGCGGGTTCACCGGAGGCGATGACCTGCACCGCCACCGACCTCCGCCGCGAGGCGATCTGGTGGACGATGTCGTTGACGTCGACCTCGTCGCTTGCGAGGGCCCGCTCGTCGCCGCGGGCCAGCAGCAGGAGATCGTCGATCATGCCCTGGAGCCGGTCGAGCTCGCCGAGGAGCACGTCGCCCGTCGTGTCCCAGTCGGTGCTCGGGTCCCGCCGTGCGACCTCGAGCTCCGTGCGCATCACCGTGACCGGCGTGCGCAGCTCGTGGGACGCGTCCGACACCAGTCGCCGGTTGGTCGCGCTCGCCGCTTCGAGCCGGCCGAGCATCTCGTTCATCGTGGTCACCAGCTCGGCGATCTCGTCCGTCGAAGCGGGTACCGGCACGCGTTCGTGCAGCGAGTGCGACCCGATCTCGGCGACCCGCGACGTCACCGCATGGACCGGGCGCAAGGCCCGCCCGGCGAGCAGCCAGGCCAGGCCGGCGACCAGGGCGACGAGGATCGGCCCGACGAACCAGAACAGCGTCCGGGTCGTGGCGATCGTGTCCCGTACCTCCTCCAACGACGCCGCCGTGGCCAGCACGAGTCCGCCGCTGACGCGCAGCGACGACACCAGGTAGTCGTCGACCGACCCCTGGATCCCCAGCGTCTCGGCATCGGTGACGGGCACATCGCCGGCGATGAACGTGACGTCGGTGCGGGGCTCCTGCTCGCCGCCGGCGGCGAGCACGTTGGCCAGCGCATCCGGGTTGCGGGCGAAGATGACCACCGGTCCGGTCCCGGGCGCCGGTACCCCCGGCGCGGGCAGCCGGATCACCTCGCCGTTGGCGCCACGGACGGTCTCGGCACCGGCGGGGAGGCCGCGGTCGACCAGCATCGTGGCCTGGCGCTGCAGGACCGCCTCGCTGGCCGCGCGGACGTCGTCCTCCAGTGCCCGTTCGAGCACGCGCACGAGCACCACCGCGGCCGCGATGAGGACGAGGGCGAACGCGCCGGCGGCGAGCAACGTCACGCGGAGGCGCACCGAGCCCCTCGCCCGGCGCAGCCATCGCGTCGGACTCATCAGCCGGGCGCCGCGGCGGCGCGCTCGTCGACGAGCCGGTAGCCGAGCGTGCGCACGGTCTGCAGACTGTTGCGGCCGAAGGGACGGTCGATCTTGCTGCGGAGGTACCCGACGTAGACCTCGACGATGTTGGCGTCGCCGTCGAAGTCGAAGCCCCACACCTCGGCGAGCAGCTCGGGCTTGGACGCCGTCCCACCGTCCCGGCGGGCGAGGGCGACGAGGAGATCGAGCTCCCGGGCCGTGAGCACGACCTCGCTCGGGCCGCGCCAGCAGCGCCGCTTCTCGACGTCCACGCGCAGGTCGCCGGTGCCGAGCACCCCGTCGGTCGCGTTCGTCGCCCGCCGGATCAGGGCGCGCAGCCGGGCAAGGAGGACGACGAAGCTGAACGGCTTGCGGAGGAAGTCGTCGGCGCCGAGCTCGAGCCCTTCAGCCTCGTCGTGCTCCCCCTGCTTGGCGGTGAGCATCAGGATCGGCGTGCGGTTGCCCTCCAGTCGCAGCTCGCGGCACACCGCGTACCCGTTGAGCCCGGGGAGGAGGATGTCGAGGACGATCGCCGCGTAGGCGCCCTCGCGGGCCCGCCACAGCCCGTCAGGTCCGGTGTGGGCGAGGTCGACCTCGAACCCCTCGGCCCGCAGCCCGCGGCCGAGCGCTTCGGCGAGCCGAACCTCGTCCTCGACGACCAGCAGGCGCACGGACCGGAGTCTGACGCCCCGAGCCGCCGAAGGGAACCTCCTCTCAGCGAACCCTCAGTGATTCGGGCTCACGTCACGTGAACCGGAAGAACACCACCGGGTCGGTCACGTCCTGGATCCGCAGGATGAGCTGGCGGCAGGTGTCCTCCCAGTCCCGGTCGGTGCGGAACTGGAACTCGTAGCGGTCGCGGTTTTCTGACACCCGGCCCCGGGCCGGAGTGATGTCACCCATGGGTGCCTTCGTCGTGCAGTCGATCTGCTGGGTGAACGTGGCCACGCCGTCCTCCTCGAGGCCCCGGTTCTCCGACAACCGGAACTTCACCGAGGCGGTGGAGCCGGCGTTCTTCGAGTTCAGCGCAGGCGGGGCTTTGGTCGGGTGCTGGAACCCGCCGAACTGCGGCGAGCAGGTCGGCGGCAGGGCGAACGCGGCCACCCCGTCGATCACGTTGTTCGAGCTGCCCTGGCTGGCACCGGCACCGAGGCCCCGCTTGGCGAACGCCCGCCAGATCGCGCACTGGTTGTCGCCACCAGTGAGCGCCTGGTCGGCGGCGAGGATCGCGTCCCGGCCGTCGACGAATCCGGGGCTGCACGGCTGGAACTTCATCCCGTCGATCACGAGCTGGATGGCGAGGTTGTTGCCGCCCTCGTCCCAGTCCTCGTAGATGTTGGGGTTGTAGCCGTGCTTGGCGACGAGGTTCCAGTACATGTCCCACAGCATCGTGTTCCACACGAAGCCGATGCCGTGGGGCACGGTCAGCTCGCCGCTCGCCAGCCGGGCGGGGATGAGCCCGTAGTTGTACTCGTTGACCGAGACGTCCGACGTGTACTGGCGGGGCCGGATCCCGGGACCGTCCGGCGGTTGGAAGCTCACGTAGCTCCCGACCCCCCGGCCGGTGAGCGGCCCGTCGTCGGGACGGGTGGTGAACGTCACCGCCAGGAAGTCACTCCACCCCTCCCCCATCTGCTCCTGGTTGTTGAGGCACTCGACGGTGCCCGGTCCGCCCGTCAGGCGGTTCGACACCCCGTGGCCGTACTCATGGGCGATCACACCGGCGTCGAGATCGGAGTCCCGGTCGGGCGCGCCTCCCGTCCCATCGGACACGGTGGCGTTGAACGGGACGTTGGCCCGGAACAGATCCCCATCCGGCTGGGCCACCATCACCGACGGGATCGTGATCGTCGGATCGGCGCCGCCCATCGCAATGGCCGGCCCGGGGGCGTTGTTCGCCACGATGACCATCAGCGCCCCTTCCTCCTGGGCCTTCTTCACCTTGGCGACGAACGTGCAGCTCCCCCGGTCGATCAGGGCGATCTTGCCCGCCGGGTCGGCCAGGTACGGATCGAGCGGTTGCCCCGCCTGGAAGGCGGGATCGCAGCCGCGGCCGACATAGACGACCTCGCCGGTGATCGGTCCCGTCGTGAACAGGCTCTCGCCGAAGCCGGCCATCGGGCCGAAGTAGGTGCCGGCGATCGGTGACGGTGGAGCGACGACGATCGGATTGGGCGCTGCCGACCGCCACTCGAACATCTGCATCCGCGGTCGCATCCCGTCCGGGTCGGTGTCGAAGTTGGCGTTGTTGCGCCCGCTGCCGTCCTGGGCCTCGGCCCGCACGTCGTCGCCGCCCAGCCCGGCGGCGCCGTAGTTGTTGACCTGGAAGTTCCCCGCCGCCTCGTCGAACCCGTACTCGTAGAGGACGTCGTGGATGATGTTGTTCCAGTAGAAGAGGTTGGTCACGGCGGCGTCGCGGGAGTCGAGCGGCCGGGCGCCGAGGTCGAGCGGGAAGTCGAAGTCGAGACCGGCCCCACCGTCGGGGTCGGTGTTGGGGTCGGGCTGGTTGTTGTTGTCCCGATCGGCGTAGGCGTGGACGTTGTTGCCCTGCGTCCTGGTGAACTCGGCGCCCCTCGCCCCGTTGGTGTCGTGCCACCCGAACGGTGACGCGTTGGCCGATGCCGGGTTGCGCACGAGGGTCCGGTCTCCGTCCGACGGGCTCTCCTTCGGGATCGCGAAGACCCGGTACGACGACCCGTCCCTTACTGTCCGCTTGGGGGCGACGTTCACCCGGTCGGACCGCCGCCCCAACATGCCGGCGAGCGCGCCGAGGTCGTCGTGGAGTACCCGGTCGTCCGTCCGCAACACGGCGCCGGTCGCCGCATCGACGCGGACGACCCACCGGTGCTGGCCATCGGTCTGGGCGATCTCGACCGTCCAGGCCAGACGCACGCCGCCCGACTCGAGCGGGAGCCACACCAGCTCGGCCGGGATCGCCGCCCGGGAGATCCCGCCGTCGGACACGGTCGTCTCGCGCTGCGGGCCGCCCTCCTGCTCGACGACCACAAGGCGCTCGGTCGGGGCGAGGCCGACGTGACGGGCCGCCGTGGCCGTCGCCTGGACCGGGCTGCGGGTGGCCTCCGGGTCCTGACCGGCTGTCGCCGCGGCGAGGTCGGCGACGAACCGGTTGCCCGCACTGAGCACGTTGCCGTCGCGGGCGACGTTGACGTTGACGATGCCGCCGGCAACCGGGATGCCCTGGTGGCGCTGCTGGAGGTAGACGTGGGTCACGCCGGTGCGGGCGGTCGGCACCTCGTCCGTGACGAGCACGTCCGACAGATCGGCGTCGGTCAGGCCGAGGGTGGCCGCGTTCGCCCGCACGTAGGCGACGGCGACGTCGGCGGCGTCGGGCGCCTGCGCCCGGGCGGTGGGCGCCACCTGGACGAAGAGCGGTACGAGCGCGGCGAGTCCGATCGCCCGGACAACGAGCCTGCGGATGGTCATCGATTCCCCCTCGCGTTGAAGCGGTTCGATCCACCCCCCAAATGGCGCCAGGAGTCTCGCACGTCCGGCGCGGCACCTCAACCGCGCGCGCTCTCAGCGTCCGCTCAGCGGCGCTCATCTCCCTCTCGAGCGCGATCCCGGCATCGTCACCGTCCATCGACACGACACGGAGGAGCGGATGAGGATCACCAACGTGGCGGCAGCTCTGTTCACCGCCGGCGCGCTGGCCGCGTGCGGGGGAGGCGGCGGCGGCGCCTCCCCCGAGGTCGCCAGCCTGGACGAGGGGTCGACGACGACCTCCACGGCCGACGGCGAGCAGGAGGAGGCGACGCCGGAGGACCGGGAGGAGGCCCTGCTCGACTTCGCCCAGTGCATGCGGGACAACGGCATCGACATGCCCGACCCGCAGATCAGCGAGGACGGGAACGGCGGGATCCTCATCGAGCAACGAGAGGCCGGCGGGTTCGACCCGGAGTCGGAGGAGTTCCAGGCGGCGCAGGAGGAGTGCGATCAGATCCTCGAGGACGGCATGGGCGCGATCGAGCTGGATCCCGAGCAGCAGGCCGAGATGCAGGAGCGGCTGCTCGAGTTCGCCGAGTGCATGCGCGACCACGGCATCGACATGCCTGACCCGGTGTTCGGCGAGGACGGCCGGGTGGAGATCCGGGCCAACGCCCCGGACAGCGGCGGCGACCCGCGCGAGGACGACGACTTCCAGGCCGCCCAGGAGGCAGTGCAACGAGGACGGCGGCATCTTCGGTCCCGGGGCCGCGCCCGGGTCCGAGGACGGTTCCGGTGGTGAGGACGAGTGAACGGGCGCGGATGGGCGATCGCCGCCGGCGCGGCCGTGGTCGCGGCCGGAGCCGGCGTCGCCGGTGTCGCCGCCGTCGGCGAGCGACGAGCAGCCCGCGGACGAGGAGACCATCGAGTCGGCGGTCGATCAGGGCACGGTGGAGGTCGTGCGGCGCGACCTCGCCCGGGTCGAGGAGCTCGACGGCGTCGTCGGCCACGGCGAGTCGTCTCCGCTCGTGCTGTCGGCGGACGGAACGCTCACCGCGGTGCCGGCGGCGGGTGACGTGATCCGCCCCGGCGACGTCGTCGCCGAGGTGGATGGTCTGCCGATCGTCGCCGTGCAGGGAGCGGTCCCGCTGTGGCGGACGCTCGGGCCCGGCGTCGAGGACGGCAAGGACGTCCTGCAGGTCGAGTACCTCCTGGCGTCGCTGGGCTACGCCCAGGAGTACGACGTCACCGTCGACGAGGACTGGACGTCGGCCACCACCGACGCCGTGGAGGCGTTCCAGGAGGACCACGGCCAGGACGACGACGGCGAGATCGACCTCGGCGAGCTCCTGTTCATCGACGGCCCGGTGCTGGTCACCGAGGTGACGGGCGTCCCGGGCCAGGCCGCGGACGAGGCCGGCATCTCCGTGACCGCCCCGGAGCAGTCCGTGCAGGTCGACCTGGACACCTCTGACGCCGACCTGCTGGCCGTCGACGACCAGGTCGACGTCGAGCTGCCCACCGGCGAGACGATGACCGCAACCGTGTCCACGATCGGCGCCGCGCAGACCGACGAGTCCACCGGCACCTCCACCCTGCCGGTGACGTTGACGCTCGCCGACGCATCGTCGCTCGCCGACGGCACCCCGGTCGACGTGCACGTCGAGATCGCCGCCGCGACCGGCGTGCTCGCCGTGCCGGTCGAGGCCGTCCTCGCTCTCGCCGAGGGCGGTTACGCCGTCGAGGTGGCCGACCCGGCCACCGGGACGACGCGGCTCGTCGGCGTCGACCTCGGCGTGTTCGCCGACGGCATGGTCGAGATCACCGGCGACCTCGAGGCCGGCGCGGAAGTGGTGGTGCCGGAGTGAGTGTGCTGGAGCTCGACGGCGTGGCCAAGCACTACTCCGGCAGCCCGCCGGTCCGCGCCCTCGACGGCGTCGACCTCTCCGTTGCCGCCGGCGAGTTCGTCGTGATCGTGGGGCCGTCCGGATCGGGCAAATCGACGCTGATCAACATCGTCGGGGCACTGCAGCGTCCGACCGCAGGCACGGTGCGCATCGACGGGCACGACGTGAGCTCGATGCGCGACTCGCGGCTCGCCGCCGTGCGAGGGCGGCGGATCGGCTTCGTGTTCCAGCAGTTCCACCTCGTCGAGGGCCTCACCGCGATGGAGAACGTCGCCGACGGCCTCCTGTACGCGGGCGTGCCACGGCGGCGGCGGATGACCAGGGCGAAGGAGGCGCTGGCCGCTGTCGGGCTCTCCGCGCGGGCCGCCCACAAGCCGGGCAAGCTGTCCGGCGGCGAACGGCAGCGGGTGGCGATCGCCAGGGCGCTCGTCGCCGACCCGGCGATCGTGCTCGCCGACGAGCCGACGGGGAACCTCGACAGCCGCACCGGCGAGGCCATCGTCGACCTGCTCGCCGGACTCCACGCCGAGGGCCGAACGATCGTCTTGATCACCCACGACCGCGAGATCGCGGCCCGCGCCCCCCGCCGGGTCTCGCTCCTCGACGGCCGGGTGGTCGACGACACCGCGGCGGTAGCTGCGTGACGCGCGCCGCGGCCACCGTCGCGTCCAGCCGGCTCCGTCCCGGCGACCTCCTGCGCGTCGGCACGATCGGGCTGCGCTCACGGCGGCTGCGGACGACGCTCACCGCGCTCGGGATCGCCATCGGCATCGCCGCGATGGTCGCCGTCGTCGGGATCTCGTCGTCGAGCCGCGCCGACCTGCTCGCCGAGCTCGACTCGCTCGGCACGGACATGCTGCGGGTCGCCCCGGGACGCAGCGCGTTCGGCGAGTCGACGACGCTGCCGGAGTCGGCCCGGGCGACCGCTGGTCGGATCGGACCCGTCACCGAGTCGGCCGGCGTCACGTCCGTTTCGGCGACGGTCCGGCGCAACGAACTCATCGACGAGGCCGTGACCGGCGGGATCCGGGTCGCCGCCGCGGACCTCGGCGTGCTCGACGCCGTCAGTGGCGAGCTCGCCGACGGCCGCTTCCTCGACGCCGCCTCCGCGGCGCTTCCGACGGTGGTGCTCGGTGCCGACGCCGCCGAACGGCTGGGCATCACCGATGTCGACGACGGCGTGCGCGTCTGGCTCGGCGACGAGTGGTTCGCCGTGATCGGCATCCTCGAGCCCGCTCCGCTGGCGCCCGACCTCGACTCGTCCGCGCTCATCGGCTACCCCGTCGCCGAGGAGCTGTTCGACACGACGACGTCGCCGTCGACGCTGTACGTGCGCACGGCGCCCGATCAGGTAGAGAGCGTCCGGGCCGTGCTCGCCCGCTCGGTGGACCCCGAGAGCCCGGACGAGGTCGACGTCTCTCGGCCGTCGGACGCCCTCGAGGCCCGGGCGGCGACCGACGTGGCGCTGCGCAACCTGCTCCTCGCCCTCGGCGCGGTCGCCCTGGTCGTCGGCGGCGTCGGCATCACCAACGTGATGGTGATCTCGGTGCTCGAGCGACGGGGCGAGATCGGCGTGCGGCGGGCCCTCGGCGCCCGGCGGGCCCACATCGCCACTCAGTTCCTCGCCGAGTCCGGGGTCCTTGCCACCGTGGGCGGGGTCGCCGGGGTGGCGATGGGAGCGGCGGTCACCGCGGTCTACGCCCGCAGCCAGGACTGGCGGGTCGACGTGCCGGTGTCGGCGCTGGCGGCCGGCGCCGGGATCGCCCTCGCCGTGGGCCTGCTCGCCGGCGTGTCACCGGCCGTCCGCGCCGCCCGCCTCGATCCCGCCGAGGCCCTCCGGCCGACCTGACGGTCAGCTGGTACTGGTGCTGGTCGGCGCGACAGTTCCGGCCGGCTCGAGGGCGGGGCGACCGTTGACGGTGATCGCGCGTATGCCCTTGACCGAGCGGACCTGGTAGAGGAGTCGGGGCAAGTAGGGCCAGTAGTCGTCCACCTCCAGGTTCACGATGTCGCCGTGCAGGGAGACCTTGCGCAGCTCCTTGGCATCTCGGAGCTGTTCGTCGGAGGCGATCACGTACAGCAGCCGTCCGGTCCGCATCGCCCGGGCGGGGGACCTGTCGGCCTGGCGGATCAGCTGCTCGTACAACGAGCGGCCCCAGCGCAGGATCTCGTGCCGGTGCGTCCAGAGGAACGTCGCCACCGCGACCCGCGTGACCGGGTTGACAATGCTGCGCGGGACCAACCTCCACGGGGCGAGCATGAGCGTGTTGCTGCCCCGGGAGGCCGCTTCTCAAACCGACGGCCCTTGTCCAGCGCCGAGGAGGGACCTAGGGTGTGCTCGGGTCCGGGGCTCGACCTACCGAAGAGCCGGCGTACAAGGTGAGAGCCGGTCACGCAGGATTGGCGTTTGAACCCATTAGGTGTCGTTCCTCTGTCAGCCCCGGACCCCGGAATCAGGCCTCCGAGTAGACGTCGCGCTCCGTCGGCGACTCGTCCACCCGCCGTCCGACGAGGTACCACGTCTCCATCTCGCCCGTGCCCTTGACGACGATCATTCCCCGTCGGCGGCAGACGAACTCGTCCTGCACCAGCTCGTACGTGGCGCGGGTGATCTGGATCTCGCCCGGCGTGCCGTGGGACTCCATCCGACTGGCGATGTTCACGGCGTCACCCCAGAGGTCGTAGAGGAAGCGCTTGGTGCCGATCACCCCGGCGACGACCGGACCGGAGTTGATGCCGATCCTCAACTCGAGACCGGGCTCGCCAGGGAGCGCCGACGTCGCCAGCACCTCGCGCATGTCGAGCGCGAGGAGCGCGGCCCGGCGGGCGTGGTCCGGCTGGGGGTTCGGCACGCCCGCGGCGGCCATGTAGCAGTCGCCGATCGTCTTGATCTTCTCCAGCCCGTGCCGTTCGACGAGCACGTCGAACTGGGAGAAGAGCCGATCGAGGAAGCCGACCAGCCCGGCCGGTGAGAGGCGGTGGGCGAGCGGGGTGAAGTCCACGACGTCGGCGAAGATGATGGAGGCGCCGGCGAACTGGTCGGCGATCGGCTGGGCGGCCGCCTTCAGGCGCTCGGCGATGGGGCGGGGCAGGATGTTCAGGAGGAGGGCTTCGGACTTCTCCTGCTCGGCGCGAAGCGCGGTGAGCGCGGTGTTGCGCTGGTGGGCGAAGGTGGCGAGAAGGGTGAAGGCGACGGACGCGGTCCCGACGACGTTCAACGCCAGCATCGTGCTGGTGAAGGCGACCGGGAGGTCGGCGTCGGAGAAGAAGAGCTCGCCGGCGATGCCCGTGAGGAGGAACACCACGATGAAGGCGACGAACCAGCGGACAGCCTGACGCACCTCGAGGAAGACGAGGGCGCCCAACGGGGCCAAGATGCCCCATAGAGCGACGCCGCCGGAGGGGAGGAACCCGCCGACGAGCATCTGCCCGGCCGTCGTCGTCAGCAGGATGTCGAGGAGTTGCGTGACGAGGAACGGCTGGAAGCGCCGGGTGCGGGCGAAGACCACCAACGAGCCGAGCGAGACGGCGAAGTAGACGAACGGGACGACGCCGACCAGCGAGCCGAATGCGAGGTAGAGACTGCCCCAGACGACCGAGACCGGCAGGACGAGGACGGCGACGACGACGAGGAGCGCCTTCTTCTGCTGCAGTTCCTCGTCGTCGGCCGGATCGGCGCCGATGCGAGCGAGCACCTCCACGGGCGCATCTTCACCCGTGCCCGCCCGACCGGCAAGGACCGGCGGGCTCGAAAATGCAGGGAAGATCCGGAGAAGACGGTGTCAGATACTGGTGATCCCAACGGGTCGCCGTGGAGGCAATGCTAAAGTCGATCAACCTGCTCGGTTTTCCCATCCACGTGCACCGGGCGGTCCGCACGACGAAGGAGAATCACATGTCCGTCACCGACACACCCATCGACAACGGCGTCAACGTCCAGGCGCTGCTCGAGGCGCGCGAGGCCCTGGCCGGCACGCCGGAAGCGGCCCAGTTCACCTGGCGCGTGACGAACACCTGGAAGAACGGCACCCACAGCGAGTCGTCGCTCCAGCAGTTCTTCGGCCTGGGCGGCGAGCAGTCGCACAAGACGACGTTCAGCTACGACGCCGACCACCCCGAGATCTTCGCCTCCGAGGACAACGGCCCGACGCCCGTCGAGTTCGTGCTCGTGGCGCTGGCCAGCTGCCTGACCGCCGGCGTCGCCACGGTCGCCCAGAACCGCGGGATCCAGCTCAACTCGGTGAGCGCGACGCTCGAGGGTGACATGGACCTGCGGGGCATCCTCGGCGCCGACAGCGACGTGCGCAACGGCTACAGCGGCATCAAGGTCAGCTACGAGATCGACGCCGACGCCTCGCCCGACGACATCAAGGCCCTCGTCGCCCAGTCGCAGAAGCGTTCAGCGGTGTACGACATCGTCACCAACCCGACGAACGTCACCGTCGAAGTGCACTGATCCACCGCGGTGCCGACCACGACGACTGTCGTCATCGGTGCCGGCCACGCCGGGCTGGCGATGAGTCGCTGCCTCACCGAGCGCTCGATCGACCACGTCGTCCTCGAGCGCGGTGAGGTCGCCAACACCTGGCGCGCCGAGCGCTGGGACTCACTGCGGCTGCTGACGCCCAACTGGCAGGCCCGGCTCCCCGGCTACGCCTACTCCGGCGACGATCCCGACGGCTTCCGCTCGGTGAGCGAGGTGGTCGACCTCGTCGCCGAGTACGCGCGCGCCGTCGCCGCGCCGGTGCGGACGCACACCACGGTCACCACGGTGCGGTTCGACGGCGACTGCTACACGGTCTCGACGGACCAGGGCGAGTGGCGCTGCGCAACCGTGGTGCTCGCTTCGGGCGCGTGCAACGTGCCCGTCGTGCCGGCGGTCGCCGAGGCCGTTCCGGCGGCGATCACCACACTGACCCCGGGGCAGTACCGCAACCCGGGCCAGCTCGAGGAGGGAGGCGTGCTCGTCGTCGGCGCCGCCGCCACCGGTATCCAGCTCGCCGACGAGATCCACCGCTCCGGCCGCCCGGTCACGCTCGCCGTCGGCGAGCACGTCCGGGCGCCGCGGGTCTACCGGGGCATGGACATCCAGTGGTGGATGGACGCCACCGGCCTGAACGACATGGGCTACGACGAGGTGGACGACATCGTGCGGGCCCGCCGGCTGCCGTCGATGCAGCTGATCGGATCGCCCGAGCGGGCGACGATCGACCTCAACGCGCTGACCGCGCTCGGCGTCACGCTCGTCGGGCGGATCGCCGGCATCCGGGACGGCACGGCCCAGTTCGCCGGCTCGCTGCGCAACGTGTGCGCCCTCGCCGACCTCAAGCTCGGTCGCCTGCTCGACACGATCGACGAGTGGGCCACCGGGGCCGGCCTCGACGACGAGATCGAGCCACCCCGGCGGTTCGCCCCCACCGAAGTGGTCGCCGCACCGCCGCTCGGCCTCGACCTCGCCAGTGGCGAGATCGCCACGATCGTCTGGGCGACCGGGTTCCGGCCCGACTACTCGTGGCTCGACGTCCCGGTGCTCGACCGCAAGGGCATGGTCCGTCACGACGGCGGCGTCGTGGACGGGGCGCCGGGGATGTACGTCATGGGCCTGCCCTTCCTCCGCCGGCGCAAGTCGACCCTCATCGACGGCGCCGGCGACGACGCCCGCGACCTCGTCGCCCACCTCGTGGCGTACCTCGACGACCGCTCCCGACCGCGGGCGACCACCCCCGGCCCCCACTAGCGACGACCGCACCTTCGTCTGAGTGAGCGAACAAGCCCGAAACGGTCGGGTTCGCTCACTGGGACGGGGTGCAACGGCGGTTCTCGAGGACGGGAGTTGCCGGCTGCACCAGCTGACGAGTTGGCCTGGCAGGATGTCGAGATGACCGAGACGCTCCACCAACTGCGCGAGATGCGCTGGCGGCTGTGGGCCATCACCGTTGCTGCCGCCGCCCTGGGCTGGTTCACCGGTCCTCTCCTGTTGGGTCTGGCGGTCGTGTCCCTGATTCTGGCGGTGAAGAACGAACTGCTGATCCGTCGCGGCCAGAGGCTTCTCGACACCGCTGTGTAACGACCTCGCCCATCGGGGGACCGGAGCGGCCAAAGGTGGACGAGCACCACCACGGCGGTCGCCGTGACCGTGAGTGGCGAGGCACCGGGCGGCAACTGCACCGGATCGGGCACTGGCTAGCCTTGCCGGCTCTTCGAGCACTCCCACCGGGATGATGCGAGTGCCACCAGCGGCAATTGCTCCCTCCCGCAGCGAACCGCTAGAGGCCCGTGGTGCTCACGCCGTACTCGGCCTGCGCCCGAGTGAAGCCCTCGTACAAGAGTTGATCGATCAACCCGCTGCGCGAGAAGGACGTGAAGTCCAGGTACTCCGCGGCCTTCTTCGCCGCCTGCTCCCTCCAGTTCACGCTGAGCGCATCGACGCCGTAGGTCGCATCCGCCGTGGAGAACCCCTCGTACTCAAGTTGCTCAATCAGGCCACTGCGAGAGAAGGACGTGAAGTCGAGATAGTCAGCGGCCTTCTGACGCGCATTCTGCTGGCTGACCGTCTCGCCCACCGTTGTGGTGGGAGCCGCCGTCGTGGTCGGCGCTGCCGTCGTAGTCGGAGCCTCCGTCGTGGTCGGCGCTGCCGTCGTAGTCGGAGCCGCCGTCGTGGTCGGCGCTGCCGTAGTAGTCGGAGCCGCTGTGGTGGTCGGGGCCTCGGTGGTCGTCGGCACGTCGGTGGTCGGAGTCGCCGCTGTGGGCGGTGCCGCCGCGGTCGGTGCCTCGCTCGCCGCCGTGGACGCGGCGACCGGATCGGTGGTGGCCGCATCGTCGTCGTCCCCGCCGCAGGCCGTCGCCAAGGCGACCAGGACCAAGGCCAATGCAAACTTCTTCACGAGACTCCCTCCGCCGTTCATGCGCCGAATCGTTAACACGAGGGTGTGACAGAGTTCGGCACTACTGCTCGATCTCCCAACGCACTCGTCCAGCGGTCGCCGCTCCGCCAGGCGTTTCAGGTCGTAGCGGTAGCTGCCGAGGGTCGACTCGGCCAGCACGGTGCCCGTGCCCGACGACTCACCCACCACCGGCTAGGCAAGCCTGCGTGGCGTCTGAGCGCCCGCCGGGCCTGCCCGCCGACGTCACGTGTCAACGACGAGGCAAGCCTGCGTGGCGCTTGAACGCCCGCCGGAGGCGGCAAGCACGGCGCACGAAGCGCCCACTGGGCACGCCGGGCAGCCATACTGCACGCGTCGCGAAACCGCGTGTCCAGTGGGCACGACGGGACTCGAACCCGGGACCTCCAGCGTGTCATGCTGGCGCTCTAACCAACTGAGCTACGCGCCCTCGCGTCGTCGAAAGCTACCAGTCAGCGCAGTCGGACCGACACCTCGTTGGCCAGCAGGCGGCCCCGTCGGGTGAGCGTCCACCGGTCCCCCGTGCGCTTCACCAGCCCGGGCAGGGCGTCCCCGTCCAGGGCGTCGACCGGCACCCCGTCGGCGGTGCGGAGGGCGAGCTGCAACCCCTCCAGCCGGCGGGTCTCGGCGTCGAGCGTCTCGCCGGCGGCCTCGGTCGGGCGCGCCGCGTGCACCGCTTCGATGTACCGCTCGGGCGTGCGCACGTTCCACCACCGACGGCCGCGGTGGTGCGAGTGGGCGGCGCAGCCGAACCCGAGGTAGTCGTGCTGCGCCCAGTAGAGCTGGTTGTGCCGGCACTCATGGCCGGCGCGCGCCCAGTTCGACACCTCGTAGTTGGCGAGCCCGGCCCCGGTGAGCAGCTCGTCGGCCAGCTCGTACTCGTCGGCCTGGACGTCGTCGTCGGGATGTCTGGCCGGGTCCCCCGCCAAGGGCGTCCCCGCCTCGACCGTGAGCGCGTACGCGGACACGTGCGGCGGATCGAGCTCCAGGGTCCGCTCCAGCGTCGTGCGCCAGTCGGCGAGCGTTTCGCCGGCGGCGCCGTAGATCACGTCGACGTTGAACGTCGGCAGCCCGACCGTCCGCACGGCCGCGACCGCCCGCCGCACGTTGGCCGGGTCATGCGTCCGCCCGAGCGCGGCGAGCACGTGGGGCACCATCGACTGCACGCCGATCGAGACCCTGGTGACCCCTGCACCGACGTAGGTCTCGATGAGCGCTTCGGTGACGTCGTCTGGGTTGCACTCCACGGTGACCTCGGCGCCTGTCGCCAGCGGGATCGCCCGCAGCACCGCGGCGAGCCCGTCGGCGGGCACCAGCGACGGGGTGCCGCCGCCGACGAAGACGCTCGTCGCCGGCGCGATCCCGGCGGCGACGGCCCGCTCGACGTCGGTGCGCACGGCGTCGAGGTAGGTCCCGATGAGGTGGGGCCGGTCGGTCCACGTGGCGAAGGCGCAGTAGTCGCAGCGCCGGTGACAGAACGGGACGTGGACGTACACCCCGAACGGAGCCGATCGGGAGTCTGTGTCACCACAAGGGTCGAAATCCGACGTATGCGGTGACACAGAGTCGGGAGTCATGACGGCGAGCCATCCCGCCGGTCGACCATGAGGGTCACCGCGGCAACGGCGGCGGTCTCGACGCGCAGGATGTTCGGCCCGAGCGACACGCGGTCCCGCGCCAGCTTCACCTCGGTCTCCGTCCAGCCGCCCTCGGGTCCGATCGCGATCGTGGTGTCACCGGCGGCCACGGGCCGGCCCCCCGGCTCGGCGACCACTGCGGTCGGGAGCACGTCGGCGGCAGGTACCGGCCCCTCGATCAACGGCAGCCGCACGCGGCGGGACTGGAGCGCCGCCTCCGTGGCGATGCGCCGCAGCCGGGCGAGATGACGCTCGGCCCGCTCGCCGTCCCACCGCACGACGGACCGCTCGGCGGCGAGCCACACGATCCGGTCGACCCCGGCCTCGGTGCACTTCTGCACCAGCCATTCGGCGCGCTCTCCCTTCGGGGCGGCGACCGCCAGGGTGAGCGGCGGATCGACGGCCGGCTCGAACCGCACGTCGCCATCGGCCTCGACCCGGCCCTCGACGAACGCCGCACTCCGCCATCCACCGGCGCCGTCGGTGAGCGTGATCGCTTCGCCGTCGCCGACCCTGAGCACGCGCCGCACGTGGTGCACAGTCGCCTCGTCGAGCACCGGCTCGTCGAGGTCGGCGACCAGCACGTGCGCCGCCGACCGTCGCCGCGACTCGTCCATCGGTTTACGAGAACGCCGACTTGATGCGTGAGATCAGGCCCTTGTCGGGCGGGCTCACGACCTCGCCCCGCTTCGCCGCGAGCTGGCGGAGGAGCGTCTCCTCCTCGTCGTCGAGCTTCGTCGGCACGGCCACCTCGAGGACCGCGCGCAGGTCGCCCCGCCCCCGGCCCTGCAGCCGGGGAACGCCCCGGTTGCGCAGCCGGAACTCCCGGCCCGGCTGCGTGCCGGCCGGCACGACGAGCTCCTCGTCGCCGTCGAGCGTCGGGAGGACGATCGTCGTCCCCAGCGCCGCCTGGGCGATCGAGATCGGTACCTCGGTCACCAGGTCGTTGCCCTCCCGCCGGTACCGGTCGTGGGGGGCGACGCGGAGGTGGACGAACAGGTCTCCGGGCTTCCCGCCCCGCGGCCCGGCGGCGCCGCGGCCGCTGAGGCGCAGCGTCGAGCCGGTGTCGACCCCGGCCGGCACGTCGACCTGGTACGTGTGCTCCGTGGTGACCCGACCCTCGCCCCGGCACGACGGGCACGGCGTCACGACGACCTCGCCGAGCCCGCCGCACCGTGGGCACGGCGCGCTGGTGACCATCTGTCCGAGCAGGCTCTGGCGGACCCGCTGCACCTGGCCCGATCCGCCGCAGTCGGCGCACGTCACGGGTTGCGTGCCCGAACCGGCCCCGCTGCCGCCGCAGTCCGGGCACCGCTGGGGCAGACGCAGGCTCACCGACACGGTGTCGCCGAAGACGGCCTGCTCGAAGCTGAGGTCGGCGACGACCTCGAGGTCCTGGCCACGCGGTGGCCCCGCCGGCCGCCGCCGGCCGCCACCGGTGCCGAACGGACTCGAGCCGCCGAAGAAGGCGTCGAACAGGTCGTTCAAGCCGCCCGAGAACATGTCGTCGACACGCGCGTCGGCGCCACCGACCCCGGCCTCGCCGAAGCGGTCGTAGCGATCGCGCTGCTCGGGATCCGACAGCACCTGGTAGGCGCGGGCGACCTCCTTGAACCGCTCGGCGGTCACGGCGTCACCGTCGTTGGCGTCGGGGTGGAGCTCCCGCGCCTTGCGCCGGTACGCCCGCTTGATGTCCTCGCTGGACGCCGTACGGGGCACCCCGAGCAGGTCGTAGTAGTCGCTCATGGGAGCACCCTGTACGAATGCGAGCGAGTGAGCGCCAGCGAGCGAGCGGCCATCGACGGCCTGCGTGGCCGGGGAACGCAATGATCGGCCATTGTCGCCGCGTCAGCCTTCCTCGAGGCGCCGGCCGAGCTGGTCGCTGACCACCTCGACCGTCGCCAGCGCCTGCGGATAGTTCATCCGGGTCGGACCGAGCACGCCCACCGACCCGCGGTGCTCGCCGTCGACCACCACCGGCGACACGATCACCGAGCACGCCGACAGCGGCTCGACGCCGTGCTCGACGCCGATCGCCACCGACATCCCGCGCTGGATCAGGTCGCTGACCAGCGTCACCACCACGAACTGCTGCTCGAGCGTGCGCAGGACGTCGCGGACGACCTCGACGGCGTCGAACGCCGACGCCATCGCCGACGTCCCCCCGACGTAGAGGTGCTCGCTCTCGAGCTGGCGGCGCAGCGCCACGAGCGCCGTGGTGCACACCGTGTCGACGGTCTCGTCGCCGGTCGGCCGCAGGGTCAGCGACGAACCCAGCTGCGATCCGCCGAGCAGGGCGGTGAGGTGCGCCGACGCCGAGGCGAGATGGGCGTCGCTCGTGTCCGGCGGCAGGTCGATGTTCTCGCTCTCGACGGTGCCGTTTCCGAGCACCACCACGACCGCGGCCAGCGTCGCAGTGAGTCCGACGACCTGGACGTTGCGCACGGTGATCGCGTCGGCGCGCGGCCCGACGACGACGGCGGCGTAGTTGGTGAGCTGGGCGAGGAGATCGGACGTGCGGTGGAGCATCTCCTCCAGGCGTCCGTGGGCGGTGCTGAAGAACTCGCCGACCTGCACTCGGGTGGTGGTGTCGAGGCGACCCGGCGTGGCGAGGTGGTCGACGAAGAACCGGTACCCCTTGTCGGTCGGGATGCGCCCCGCCGACGTGTGCGGCTGGACGAGGTAGCCCTCCTGCTCGAGCACGGCCATCTCGTTGCGGACCGTGGCCGAGGACACCCCGACACCGGGCGCGTGAGCGATGTGGGTCGAGCCCACCGGGAGCGCCGTCGCGATGTACTCCTGCACGACGGCACTCAGGATTGCGGTCTTGCGGTCGTCCAGCATCTTGGCACTCCAGGTTACCGAGTGCTAAGTGGTCCTCGGGGGCCGTTGAGCCAGGGCGAGCATCGCGACGGCCGCCGTGGCGAGGGTGATCACACTCCCGTAGGCAAGCGCCCACTCGGCGCCGACGCGGTCGCTGACGATCCCCGTGATCGGCCCGCCGATCGGGGTCGACCCGAGGAACGCCACGGCGGTGAGCGCGAGCAGCCGGCCCCGCATGTCGCTCGGGCTCTCCTGCTGGATGATCGCGTTGGCGCCGGTGACGAACCCCGCCCCGCCGATGCCGAGGGGCACGGCGACGACGAGCGCGGCGACCACGTTCGGGGTCCACGCGAGCAGCAGGCCGGACACGCCGAGGAGGACCGTGCAGCCGAGGTACCAGCGCATCGTCACCCACGCCAGGCGCGCGATGAGCAGCGACCCGACGAGCGAGCCGACACTGGCCACGGACAGGACGAGGCCGAAGCGACCCTCGCCGCCCCACTGCTCGTCGGCCAGCTTCGGCAGCGAGACCTGGTAGTTGATGGCGAAGGTGCTCACCACGGCGAGCACGACGATGACCACGAGCAGGTCCATCCGGTGGAGGACGAACGAGAGCGCCTCCCGTACCGGGCGTCCGCCCGCGGCCAGCCGTGGCGACGGGTGCAGCTCGTCGACGCGGAGGGCGAACAGGGACACCAGCACGGCGGCGAACGACGCCCCGTTGAGGAGGAAGCACCAGCCGGTGCCGATCGTCTCGACCAGCAGCGCGGCGAGCGCGGGACCGACGATCCGCGCGCTGGTCATCACCGCCGTGTTGAGGGCCGTCGCGTTGGAGATGTCTTCTGTGTCGACGAGCTCGATGACGAGCCCGCGGCGGGCGGGGTTGTCGAAGGCGTTGAGCACCCCGAGCACGAGTGTCAGCGCCCACACCATGCCGACGCTGACGCCGCCGCCGAGGTCGAGCAGGCCGAGGAGGATCGCCTGCGCCGCCAGCCCGGCCTGGGTGAGGATGGCCAGCATCCGTTTGTCGTGCCGGTCGGTGACCGCGCCGGCCCACGCTCCGAGGAGCAGCACCGGCAGGAACTGGAGGGCGACGGTGATGCCGAGGTCCGTGGCCCGCCCGGTGAGCCGGTACACGAGCAGCGCCATCGCGGTGAGCTGCAGCCACGTGCCGACGTTGGACACGAGCAGCCCGGCGAAGAAGACCCGGGCGTTCCAATGGCGCAGGCTCCGGAACGTGGCCGACCCAGCCAGCCCCTTCTGTCGTTCGGAATCGGCCGGATCGGGGAGGTCCTGAACGACAGAAGGCGGGACTTCGCCTGAGCTGTCTTCAGTCATCGAGCTTGAGGGCGGAGATGAACACGTCGCCGGGCACCTCGACCCGACCGATCGACTTCATCTTCTTCTTGCCCTCCTTCTGGCGCTCGAGGAGCTTGCGCTTGCGGGTGATGTCGCCGCCGTAGCACTTGGCGAGGACGTCCTTGCGCTTGGCCCGCACGGTCTCCCGGGCGATGATCTTGCCGCCGATCGTGGCCTGGATCGGGACGTCGAAGAGCTGCCGCGGGATCAGCTTCTGCAGCTTCTCGGTCATCTGCCGGCCGTAGTCGTACGCCTTGTCGCGGTGGACGATCGTCGAGAAGGCGTCAGCGGGAACGCCGTTGAGCAGCAGGTCGACCTTGACCAGCTGCGACTGGCGGTAGCCGGCCGGCTCGTAGTCGAGGCTGGCGTACCCCTGGCTGCGGCTCTTCATCTGGTCGAAGAAGTCGACGACGACCTCGGCCAGCGGCATCAGGTAGTGCAGCTCGACCCGCTCGGGCGACAGGTACTCGAGCTTGTCGAGCTCGCCCCGCCGTTGCTGGCAGAGGTCCATCAGCGGGCCGGTGTACTCCTTCGGGGTGATGATCGAGACCTTGAAGTACGGCTCCTCGACGTGGTCGACGCGCTGCGGCTCGGGCATGTCGGCCGGGTTGTCGACGGCGTCGACCGACCCGTCGGTGCGGTGGACGAGGTACTCGACGCTCGGCGCGGTGGCGATCAGGGCGAGGTCGAACTCGCGCTCGAGGCGCTCCTTGACGATCTCCATGTGGAGCAGGCCGAGGAAGCCGCAGCGGAACCCGAAGCCGAGGGCGCCCGACGTCTCCGGCGTGTAGGTGACCGAGGCGTCGTTGAGCTTGAGCTTCTGGAGCGCGTCGCGGAGGTTCTCGAAGTCGTCGCCGTCGATCGGGAACAAGCCGGAGAACACCATCGGCTTCGGGTCGCGGTAGCCGGGCAGGGGCTCGCGTGTTCCGTGGCTCGCCGTGGTGACGGTCTCGCCGCTGCGGGCCTCGGCGACGTCCTTGATGCCGGCGATCAGGTAGCCGACCTCGCCCGGCCCCAGCTCGGGTACCGGCGTCGGGACGGGGCGGCGCACGCCGATCTCGATCGCGTCGTGCGATGCGCCGGTCTGGAGGAACCGCAGCCGGGTGCCGGCGCTGAGCCGGCCGTTCATCACGCGGATGCTCGACACGACGCCGCGGTACTGGTCGAACTGGCTGTCGAAGATCAAGGCCTGGAGCGGGGCGTCGGGATCGCCCTGCGGGGCGGGGATGCGTTCGATCATCGCGTCGAGCAGCTCGGGCACGCCCTGGCCGGTCTTGGCCGAGATGCGCAGCACGTCGTCGGCGGCGATCCCGAGGACGTTCTCGATCTCCTTGGCGTAGCGGTCGGGGTCGGCCGCCGGGAGGTCGATCTTGTTCAGGGCGGCGACGATCTCGAGGTCGTTCTCCAGCGCGAGGTACGAGTTCGCCAGGGTCTGCGCTTCGATGCCCTGGGCGGCGTCGACCACGAGCAGCACGCCCTCGCACGCGGCGAGCGAACGGCTGACCTCGTAGCCGAAGTCGACGTGACCGGGCGTGTCGATCAGGTGGAACACGTGCCCGCGCCACTCGACGCGGACGTTCTGCGCCTTGATCGTGATCCCCCGCTCGCGCTCGAGCTCCATCGAGTCGAGGTACTGCTCGCGCATCTCCCGGGCGTCGACCGCACCGGTGATCTCCAGGATCCGGTCGGACAGGGTCGACTTCCCGTGGTCGATGTGGGCGATGATCGAGAAGTTCCGGATCCGTTCGAGTTCCATACGGGCCTCGCCAAGGTATCCTCGTTCGGCCGTCAGCCGTCCGAAGGAACCAGTCCCCGTGGCCAACATCAAGAGCCAGAAGAAGCGCAACCTCACCAACGCCAAGCGGGCCTCGCGCAACAAGGCCGCCAAGAGCGAGTTGAAGACACGCGTCAAGACGGCCACGACCTCGATCGGCACCGACGCCAACACCGAGGACGTGCGCCTCGCCGTCAAGCGCCTCGACATGGCCGCGTCCAAGGGGATCATCCACCCCAACCAGGCCGCCCGCCGCAAGAGCCGCTTGATGAAGAAGGTCTCCGCCAGCTCCTGAGCCGCCGTTCTTGCATCTACTGGGACCCCTCGGCGGGCACAGGTAGATGCAAGAACCCGCGTTGATCAGCGTCCGAGGCGGGAGAGCCGGGCGACGAGGACGTCCATCACGACGTCGTCGGGGAGCTCCTTCGCCCCCCGCAGGTCGAGGTCGGCCGCAGCGAGCAGGTCGATCGCCCGCTGTACCCGTCCCCCACCCAGCTTGCGGTACTGCTGCAGCGCCTTGCGGGCCGGGAACCCCGGCTTGATCCCGAGCGCCTCGGCGGCCGCCGCCTCGTTCTCGGCGTCGGCCCCGTCGAGGCGGGCCAGCCGCGACGTAGTGGTTGTGCAGCACCGCCATCACCTGCAGCGGGTGCCGGCCGCCGGCTCCCGTCATCCGGGCGAGGATCCCAAGCGCCTCTGACGTGCTCCCGGCGTCGAGTGCGTCGGTGAGCGCCCACGGCGGGACGTCGCCGGCCTCGCCGAGGAACGGCTCGACGTCGGCGGCGGACAGACTGCGCTGGTCGCCGAACGTACCGGCGAGCGTCGCCACGATGCCGTCCAGGCGCCCGACGTCCTCGCCGAGCCGCTCGGCGATCGCGCCGACCGCCGGCGCGGAGAGCTTGACGCCGCGGGCCGCCGCCTCGTTGCTGATCCACGCCTCGCGGTCCCGGGCCCGGGTCGGCGGCGACGTGGCGACGACCTCGCCGCCGGCCGCCTTCACCGCGTCGGTCAGCGCCTTGGCCAACCGGCCGCCCCCACCGACGAGGACGAGTGCGGTCGTCGGCAGGGGGTCGGCGAGGTAGCCGAGAAGCGGGGCGAGCTGGTCGCTGTTGAAACGGGCCACGTCCCTCGCCAGGACGACCCGCTGCTCGGTGAGGAAGGGAGGGGTCTGGGCGGCGTCGACCACCGCCCCCAGCTCGTACTCGTCGCCGTCGTACTCGTCGAGCATCAACGTCCGGTCGCCGTCGCCGACGAGGCGGTGGGTGAGCTCGCTCACCGCTGCCCGTACGAGCGACTCGTCGTCGCCGGTGACGAGGTGGACACTCACGGCCGTGATTGTCACACGGACGGCCGGCGCCCGGGCCAGCGGGTTCACCCCATCGGGACGATGACCCCGGCCCGAGGCAGCCGTAGCGTCGGGTCGCGGCGCTCACCCGCGACGAGTCGACGAAGGAGGGAGCGATGGCCGAGCACTTCGACGTCATCGTGATCGGAACCGGTGCCGGTGGCGGCACCCTCGCTCACACCCTCGCCCCTTCGGGCAAGCGGATCCTCCTGCTCGAACGGGGGGACTTCCTGCCCCGGGAGACCGAGAACTGGAGTCCAGAGCCGGTCTTCCTCGATGGTCGGTACATCTCGCCCGACACGTGGTTCGACGCCGACGGCAAACCGTTCCAGCCACAGGTCCACTACTTCGTGGGCGGGGCAACGAAGCTCTACGGCGCGGCGTTGTATCGGCTGCGCCCGCAGGACTTCGGCGAGATCAAGCACGTCGACGGCGTCTCGCCGGCGTGGCCGGTCTCGTACGACGACTTCGAGCCCTGGTACACCAAGGCGGAATGGCTGTACCAGGTGCACGGCCGCCACGGGGACGACCCCACCGAAGGGCCGTGGTCGAAGCAGTACCCGTGGCCTCCGGTGTCGCACGAGCCCCGCATCCAGGGGATCTCCGACGACCTCGCCGCCGCCGGCTATCACCCGTTCCCGGCGCCGTGCGGCATCCTCCTGGACGAGGCGGATCGTGCTCGTAGCACGTGCATCCGGTGCACGTGGTGCGACGGTTACCCGTGCCTGGTGCACGCCAAGTCGGATGCCGAGACGATCGCCGTGCGCCCGCTGTTGATGGCGCCGAACGTCACGCTTCTCGTCCGGACCGAGGTGGTCAAGCTGCAGACCGATCCGACCGGCCGCACGGTCACCGAGGTCGTCGTCTCCCGCGACGGTGACCGAGAGGTCTACAGCGGCGACGTGGTCGTCGTATCGGCCGGGGCGTCGAACAGCGCCAAGCTGCTCCTCGGCTCGGCGAACGAGCACCATCCCAACGGGCTCGCCAACGGCTCCGACCAGGTCGGGCGCAACTACATGTTCCACAACTCCAAGGCCGTGGTGGCGCTGGCCAAGGAACGCAATGACACCGTGTTCCAGAAGACGCTCGGGATCAACGACTTCTACCACGCGACGGACACGCATCCCTGGCCGCTCGGGAACGTCCAGATGGTGGGCAAGTCGAACGGCTGGGCGATGAAGGGCGAGGAGCCGAAGCTGACCAAGCTCGCCCCCCATTGGAGCCTCGACGACGTGGCCGAGCACGCGGTCGACTTCTGGCTGACCACCGAAGACCTGCCCGATCCTGACAACCGCGTCACGGTCGACGGCGATGGCAACGTGCACCTCGCCTACAAGTCGAACAACGACGACGAGGCGAAGGACCTCTACGGCGAGCTGCGCAAGATCCTCAACCACGTCGGGATGGCCGACCACCACGTGCTGGACAAGAACTTCTACATGAAGATGAACATCCCGGTGGCCGGATGCGCCCACCAGGCGGGCACCTGCCGGTTCGGTTCCGACCCTGCCACCTCCGTGCTCGACGCGGACTGCAAGGCTCACGAGCTGGACAACCTCTACGTCGTCGACACGAGCTTCTTCCCGAGCATCGGGGCGGTGAACCCCGCGCTGACGGCGATGGCGAACGCGATCCGGGTCGGCGAGCACCTCACCGAACGACTGGCCTGATCCCCGCACCCCTGAAGGAGCAACGTCATGACTCTCACCGGCAAGGTCGCCATCGTCACTGGCGGCAACAGCGGCATCGGCAAGGCGATCGTGCTGGCCTTGGCCGAGGCCGGGGCCAACATCGTGATCGACTACGTCGCCAACGAACAGGCGACGGAAGACCTGGAGAAGCAGGTCGCCGCCCTCGGTGACAAGGCGATCGGAGTCGAGGCCGACGTGAGCAAGGTGGAGGACCTCGAACGGCTCGTCAAGGCCGCCGTCGACGCCTTCGGCCGGCTCGACATCATGGTCAACAACGCCGGCGTCGAGACCCGCAGCTCCGTGCTCGATACCACCGAGGCCCAGTACGAGAAGGTGATGGAGATCAACCTCAAGAGCGCCTTCTTCGGCACCCAGCTCGCCGCCAAGCAGATGATCGCCCAGGGCGGCGGCGGCCGGATCATCAACATCACGTCGGTCCACGAGGACTGGCCGATGCCCGGCAACACCCCGTACTGCCTGTCCAAGGGCGGGATGCGGATGCTCACCCGCACGGCCGGTGTCGAGCTCGGGCCCCACGGGGTCACCGTGGTCGGTGTCGGCCCCGGCGCCGTCGCCACGCCAATCAACACGGCGACGATGGAGGACCCCGAGAAGATGAAGACCCTCGACGCCGCGATCCCGCTGGCCCGGATGGCCCAGCCGGAGGAGATCGGCAGCGTCGTGGCCTTCCTTGCCAGCGACGGGGCCAGCTACCTGACGGCGACGACGATCTTCGCCGACGGCGGGATCATGCACTCCAGCCCGGGCCTGTAGCGATGGCCGTGGCGGAGCAGCCCTCGCGGCACAAGGTGGTGGTCGTCGGCGGTGGCTTCGGGGGCCTCCTGGCCATCAGGCGACTCGCCCATATGCCCGTGGACGTGACGCTGGTCGACCGGCGCAACCACCACCTGTTCCAGCCGCTGCTCTACCAGGTGGCCACCGGCATGCTGTCGCCGGGACAGATCGCTCCGGCGATCCGACACGTCGTCCGAAAGTACGAGAACGTCCGGGTCGAGGCGGCCGAGGTGACCGGGTTCGATCTCGACCGTCGGGTGGTCCACGCCGCCACCACGGCCCACCTTCACGACATCGAGATCCCGTACGACAGCCTCATCGTCGCCGCCGGTGCGGGCCAGTCGTACTTCGGTCACGACGAGCTGGCGCGGTACGCGCCGGGCATGAAGACGATCGACGACGCCCTCGAGCTGCGCCGGCGGATCTTCGGCGCCTTCGAGATGGCCGAGCTCGCCGCCGATCCCGATGAGCAGCGGCAATGGCTGACGATGGTCATCGTCGGCGCCGGTCCGACCGGGGTGGAGCTGGCCGGCCAGGTGCGCGAGCTCGCGGTTCGCTGTCTGAAGGGCGAGTTCCGCACCTTCGACCCCGCTTCGGTTCGCGTGCTGCTGCTCGACGGGGGGAAGGAACCGCTGGCCACCTTCGGCGACCGGCTCTCGGGGAAAGCGACCAAGGAGTTGGAGCGCCTCGGGGTGGAGCTGCAGATGGGTGCCAGGGTGGTGGGGGTGGACGCGTTCGGGGTCGACGTCGCCGGAGCGGACGGCACCAAGACCCGGATCGAGGCCCACACGACGATCTGGGCGGCGGGCGTGCAGGCGTCCCCACTGGCCGCCAAGCTGGCGGAGGCGAGCGGGGCCGAGCTCGATCGCGCCGGCCGCGTCGCCGTGCTCCCTGACCTCACCCTTCCCGGGCATCCCGAGGTATTCGCCATCGGGGACATGGCGACCGTGAACAACCTTCCTGGCGTGGCCGAGGTCGCCATGCAGGGAGGCCTCCACGCCGCCAACACGATCTCGCGCCGGCTCGAGGGCAAGGATCCCCTGCCGTTCAAGTACCGCGACTTGGGCAGCGTCGCCACCATCGGGCGCTTCCGCGCGATTGCGAGCGTGCACAAGGTTCGCCTCAGCGGGTTCCCCGGTTGGGTGGTGTGGTTCTTCGTCCACCTCGCCTTCCTCACCGGCTTCGGCCGCCGCCTGACGACGATGATGAAGTGGCTGCGTTCGATGATCGGGCGGGGCCGGGCCGAGCGGGAGTTCAGCACCGCCCACACGGGTGGTGACCTGAGCCTGCCCGAGTCGGTCAGGGCGGTCGTCGAGCCGAATCCGTACCCCAACGCCTGACCGCCGGATCCCCGACGCAGATCGTCATGGGTGCGACGATGGCGACTTGTGCTGGAGTTGCGCGCGTACACCACCGCTGACGGTGCGCCCGACATCGTGCACCGGCTCACCGAGGTTCCCGGCGTGCACCACGTCGTCGCCGGGGGCTTCACCGCTGGCGGACAGGTGCGGATCACGGCCGAGCTGGAACCGGACGCCGCCGACACGGTCCTCGACCTCCTCAGTGACCGCGGCCTGACGGCCGACGAGGTGACCCTGTGGCGGACGAACGACATCCGGGTGGACCCGCTCCGCCGCGCCGGTAGGGACTCGACGGTCTGGGCCGAGGTCATCGGGCGAGCGGGTCAGCACGCCCGCCTGGCGACCGTCTACGTGCTGTACATGGTAGCGGCCGGCGTGGTCGCCGGGGTCGGGGTCCTGACCGGATCATCGATCCTCGTGGTCGGCGCGATGGCGTTGAGCCCGGACCTCCTGCCGATCTCGGCAGCCGCGGTCGCGATCGTCGAGCGTCGTTGGCGGATGACGGTACGGGCGCTCCTGACCCTCGTGATCGGACTGGGCGTTGTCGTCGTGACGGCGATGGCGGTGACCGGCGTGCTGCGGTGGTCCGGCCGCATCGAGCAGAGCCTCGATCTCGCCGACAGCGTGCTCGGTCCCTCGCTGACCGAGATCGGCCCGGGCAGCGTGCTCGTGGCCCTGGCGGCGGGGATGGCCGGGATGCTGGCCTACGAGACCGCTGGAGGCGCCGCCGTCGGCGTCGCCATCTCGGTGACGACCATTCCCGCCGCCGCCTACATCGGTGATGCGGTCGGCCTCGGTGGGGACGAGGACGACCTCGGCGCGCTGGGCGTGCTCGCCACGAATGTCGTCTGCATCGTGACGGCGGCGGCGGTCACGCTCTGGGTGCAACGTCACCTGCGCCGGCGCCGCGAGCCGGCCGTGACGTGAAGTCACTCGCGCCCGATGCCGTCCATCTCGCAGTCGAGCGCCGCGGCGAGTTCCGGCGCCGCCCAGTGGGCCCGGGCGAGCCCGATGATGGGAGCGACGGTGACGAGGGTTTCGACGACGTCGTCGTCCGTGGCGCCAGCCGCCTGCGCGACGGCAACCGCCCAATGGAGTGACTCGGGGGCCGGGTGCAGGGCGAGGATGGCAGCGAGCCTGCACCAGCGCCCGGGTCGCCGGGTTCAGCGCCGCGTCGAGGCCCACGTCGCCGGACATCCGCAGCACGGAGTCGAGCGCGCGCTCGTCGTTGATCGCCAAGCGGCGAAGGAGATCGGCGTGTCGTTGATCCACTGCGGCCCTCCCGTGCGGGGCGCTTCCCGCTCAACTCAACCCCCGCACCGACGACCGGGCATCGCCCCTTCGGGATGACGCATCGTGCTCCACGGATGATGCGACAGCCGGACGCGGATGGTTCGATTTGTCGGTGAACCTGTTCCTGGCCGTGTTGATCGTCGTCGGTGCCACCGCCGTCGCGGTGACGGCGATGCTGTTCGTGCGACGACGAGCTCCGGACGGCGGGTGGTTCACCAACGGAGATCGGGCGGCCGGAGTGTTCGGCGTGCTCGCCACCGGGTTCTCCGTGCTGCTCGGCTTCCTGATCTTCCTCGCCTTCGAGAGCTACGACCAGTCGAGGTCCGGGGCCGAGGTCGAGGCGCTCACGGTCGCCCAGCAGGTTGAGACCGCCCAGTTGCTGCCGGTGGCGGACGAGCTGACCGGTGAGCTCGTCTGTTACGCCCGCTGGGTGATCGACGACGAATGGCCGCGCATGGAGGACGGATCCCTGGGCGAGAGGATCAACCCCTGGGGCGTCGCGCTGTTCGAGACGGTCAGCGGCGTCGAGCCCGGCTCGGCGAGCGAGGAAGCGGCCTTTGGGAAGTGGCTCGACCAGACCTCGGACCGGGAGACGGCCCGCCAGGACCGGATCCACGGCGCCGTCGGCGTGATCCCGAGCCCGCTGTGGATCGTGGTCTTCTTCATCACCGTGGTCATCTTCGTTTACCTGCTGTTCTTCGCTGACAGCGGAGAGCCGGCCGCGTCCCAGGCCCTGCTGATGGGCAGCGTGGTCGCCGTGGTCGTCGCCATGCTGCTACTCCTCAGCTTCCTCGACGATCCCTTCCACTCGAGCATCGGCGGGGTGAAACCGACGGCGATGCGCAGGACGCTGGAGATCATCGACGAGGAGATCGCCGCCGTCGGTCTGGACGTGACGTTCCCGTGCGACGTGTCCGGACGACCGGTGTGATCGCGGCACGGAGCGTCGACGCACACCGGCGGGACTGGCTCGAAATCGTCGCGACCGTGCTGCTGTCGCTGGCCGCCGTCGCCACGGCGTGGAGCAGCTACCAGGCGACAAGGTGGAACGGCGAGCAGGCCAAGGCGGCGAGCCGCGCCAACGCCGTGCGCTTCGAGGCGACCCAAGCTTCCTCCCTCGCGGACAGTCAGACCCAGGTCGACGTGGCCACGTTCATCCAATGGATCGACGCCAACGCCACGGGCGACGACGAGCTGGCCTCGTTCTACGCCGACCGGTTCCGGGCCGAGTTCAAGCCGGCGTTCGAGGCGTGGATGGCGACGGATCCGCTCTCCAACCCGGAGGCGCCGCCGACGCCGTTCGCGATGGACGAGTACCGGCCGGAGGAGCGGACGAAGGCCGAACGGCTCGACGCCGAGGGCGAGGTGTACTCCGCCGCCGTGCGCCGGGACGTGCAACGGGCGGGCAACTACGTGCTCGGCGTGGTGCTGTTCGCCGTCACCTTGTTCTTCTCCGGGATGAGCACCAGGCTGGGCGGACGCGGCGCGCGGACCGCGATGCTCGTCATCGGTTGCGTGATCTTCGTCGGTGCAGTGGCGTGGATCGCCACCTTCCCGGTGAGCATGTCGGTGTAACCGACTAAGGACGCGAGGATCTTGGCCTTCTCGGCCTCGAACTCCGCCTCGGTCAACACACCCTGGTCCTTGAGCTCGCCGAGCTCCCGGAGCTGCGTCATCAGGTCGGCCTCGCCCGACGAAGCCGCCGCGGGCGGCGTTGGCGGGGGCACGTACGCCTGCTGCTGGGCGTACGCCTGCTGTTGCTCGTACGCCTGGGACTCGTACTGCTGCTGCTCCTGCACGGCCCACCGGCGGCCCTGACGGCGAGAGACACGGTTGGACACCGCGGTCGCGGTCCCTGCGATGACGGCGGTCCGGGCCACCCCCCGAAGTAGTCCTGGCATGACGTTCTACACCCTTCCGTGTGGTTCAAGCTTCGGTCTCGAGCGTGTCGAGCGTGGCGAGGATCGCCTGCACGGGGATCCGACCGCCGGCGACGAGCTGGGCACCGTTGCGGCGCAGCGTTCTGGCGAACGGCGCCGCCCACGTGTACTCGTACACCATCACGGCGGCCGTCGCACCCGGCGCGAGCACGGAGCCGGCCTCGTCGAGGTCACCAATGTCGAGCAGGCCCGACGACGCTTCGCCGAACAGGTCACGTCGACGTCACCCTGGAAGTCGACGTCGGCGATGTTGATGCCGACGACCGAGCGCAACGTCCCGACGGATGAACGCCAGGTCGAGGATGCTGATGATCTGCCGTTCGAGCCCTGACGCGCGCCGCCATCACCCACAGGGGGTGACGACAGCCGAGGCCGCGAGTGGTTGAGTGCCCATCGGTACCCGCCGACACCGAGAGGGAGGGTTCCTCGTGCAGGCGATCCTGGCCGTGAACCCCGTGCCCTGGGCTCGGGCCCAGATGGCGTTCACCCTGGCCGCCCACATCATCCTCGTGCCGCTCGGCGTGTCGTGGGCGTTCATGGCGCTGATCGCCAACTACCGCGGAATCAGGCGGAACGATCCCGAGGCCCTGCAGCTGGCCCAGCGGTGGTCGAAGTACATGGCCGTCACGTTCGCCGTGGGCGCCGTCACGGGCACCGTCTTGACGTTCGAGTTCGGGTTGTTGTGGCCCCGGTTCATGGGTCAGTGGGGCGAAGCGTTCGGCATCCCGTTCGCCTTCGAGGGCCTGTTCTTCTTCACCGAGGCCATCTTCATCTCCATCTACATCTACGGCTGGCGCCGGTTGAAGCCGTGGGCCCACTTCTGGACCGGCGTCCCGCTCGTGGTCACGGGCGTGCTCGGCAGCGTGTCGGTGGTCTCGGCCAACGCGTGGATGAACTCGCCCGAGGGAGTCACGCTCAACGCGGCGGGAGAGGTGGTCGACGTCGACCCGTGGGGCGTGATCTTCAACGACGCGATGCCGCTCATGTCGGCTCACATGGTGATCGCGGCGTACATGGTGGGTGGCTTCCTCGTCGCGACCGTCTACGCCGTCGGGATGCTGAAGGGCCGGCGCGACCGCTACCACCGTCTCGGCTTCTTGATCGCGTTCGGCGTGGCGGCCGTGGCCACGCCGATCCAGATGGGCGTCGGTGACTCGCTGGCCCGGTGGGTCTACAACAACCAGCCGGTCAAGTTCGCCGCCATCGAGCTCGTTCCGGAGACCTCGAGCGACGTACCCGAGACGCTGTTCGGCCACCTCAACTCGGACGGCACGGTGAGCGGTGGAATCGAGATCCCCGGGCTGGCGTCGTGGCTGTCCGACCCCAGCACCGGCCGGGACACGGTGGTCCAAGGGCTCGACACCGTGCCCGAGGCGGATCGCCCCACGGTCCGGGAGGTGAACACCGTGCACCTGGCCTGGGACATCATGGTCGGGCTCGGCACGCTGCTGTTCCTGCTCTCGGCCTGGTACGGGCTGTCCTGGCTGTTTCGGCGGGACATGCCGAAGAGCCGGTGGTTCCTCCGCTTCGCATCCGGCGCCGGCGTGGCCGCGGTGCTGGCGATGGAGGCGGGCTGGACGGTGAGCGAGGTCGGCCGGCAGCCGTGGATCGTCTACAACCAGATGCGGGTCGAGGACGCCGCCACCGGCAACACCGGGGTGTGGATCACGTTCATCCTCATCGCCGCGCTGTACATCGGTCTCGCGGTCACCACCGTGCTGATCCTGCGCCTGATGAGCCGGCGCTTCCGCGAGCGCGACGTCCCGGACCACGAGGTGCCGTACGGACCGAACGAGCCGGAGCTCGACGTTCCCGAGCCCGAGCCGGTGGGGCGGCCGTGAGCACCGCAGTTGCCGTGCTGCTGTTCGTCGCCGTGACCGCCTACGCGGTGTTCGGCGGCGCCGACTTCGGCGCCGGGTTCTGGGATCTCGTCGCCGGCGGGGCCGAGCGGGGCGAGCGGCCTCGCGAAGTGATCGACCACTCGATCGGCCCGGTCTGGGAAGCCAACCACGTGTGGCTGGTCTTCTGCTTCGTCGTCCTGTGGACGGGGTTCTCCGAGGCTTACGCCTCGATCACGCTGACGCTGTTCGTCCCGCTGACGCTCGCCGCCTTCGGGATCGTGCTGCGGGGTTCGAGCTTCGCCTTCCGCAAGACCGTCTTCCGCACCCGCGACCGGCGCAACTTCGGCGCCGCGTTCGCCGTCTCGTCGGTGCTCGTGCCGTACTGCATGGGTGCCGTCGCCGGCGCGATCGCGGCGGGGCGGGTGCCGCCAGAGGGCCAGGCCGGCGACCCGTGGTCGAGCTGGATCAACCCGACGTCCGTGCTCGGAGGGCTGCTGGCGGTGATCGTCGTCGCCTACCTCGCCGCGGTGTACCTCGTCCTCGACGCCCGCCGGCTCGGCGACGCGGCGATGGTCGACTACTTCCGCCGCCGGGCCGTGGGTGCCGCCGCGCTCGCGGGCGTCGCCTCCGTCGCCGGCATCTTCGTGCTGCACGCCGACGCCGAGTACGTGTTCGACGGGCTGACGAGCCGCGCCCTGCCGCTCGTGATCTTGTCGGCGCTCTGTGGGACGGCGTCGCTCGTGCTCCTGGCGCGGAACGCCACCACTGGTGCCCGTGTGCTCGCCATGGGTGCGGTGGCCAGCATCGTCATCGGGTGGGGGGTGGCGCAGTGGCCGTACCTGCTCCCCGAGACGCTCGAGATCGCCGACGGGGCGGCGCCGTCGGGCACGCTCGCCACCTTGCTCGTCGCCGCCGGCGGCGCTGTGCTGATCGTGGTCCCGGGCTTCACCCTCCTGTACGTCCTCGATCAGCGCTCGCTGCTGCCGGGCGAAGGCGTCGACTGAGACTCGACTCCGGCGTCTGTGTCACCGCTTTCCGTCGTTGTTCGACGTATGCGGTGACACAGAGCCGGGGGCCCCGGGGTTCAGCCGGCCGTTGCGGTGTCCTCGGCGTGGTACTGGGCGTAGAGGACAGCGGCGTCCTCCCGGCGCGGGTAGCAGAAGAACACAACGATCGCCCCCAGAACGATTGCGATGATGCCCGCGACGTACGCCCAGTCGGCGCCGTCGAGGAACGACGACGTCGCCGCGGCGGTGATCTGGTCGGCGTACTGCGGGAACTGCTGGGCGGTGTTCTCCGCGCTGGCGAACGACTTCTGCAGCTCGGCCTGGACGTTGTCGGTGATCTGCTCCTGATTCGGCGCGGCGGCGATGGCGGCACCGATCGCGGCGGCGTACCCGGCCGTGAGCACGGCACCGAGGATCGACTGCATGATCGCCCCGCCGAGGTCGCGCTCGAAGGTCCGACGTCCCTGAGGCCATGCCGGCGCGGGTGACCGGAACGGAGCCGGTCAGGGAGTGGGACGCCGGCGTGCCGGCGAACCCGACTCCGGCTCCGACCAGGGCGTAGCCGAGTCCGACGGCCCAGTAGCGGACGCCTTCCTCCCACAGCGTGAGCATCACGACGAAACCGGCCAGGCAGCAGGCGTAGCCGACGAGCAGGGTGAACCGGGCGCCGCGGGCTTCGACGAGCTTGGCCGACCTGGGGGCGATCAGCACCATCAGCACCGCGGCGGGCAGGATCGCCGCCCCCGCCTCGAACGTCGAGTACTGCAGCACGTTCTGGAGGAACTGCTGGCCGACGAACATCGCCCCCATGAGCGTGCCGAAGACGATGATCCCGGCGCACGCCGCGACCCAGAAGATCCGCCGACCGGCGATGTGCAAGTCGTAGAGCGGCGCCCTGGCGCGTCGCTGCCGGATCACGAACGCGATCCCGGCGGCGACGGCAACCACGGCCAGTCCGGCGACGACGGCACCCTCGCCCGGCACCGGGGCGAAGTTGATCGCCAGCACCAAGGCGGCGACCAGGACCACGGACAGCACGCCGCCGAGGTTGTCGACCGGGTCGCTGGACTCGTTGACATGGCTGGGCACGAAGGCGACCGCGGCCAGCAGGGCGACGACGGCGAGCGGCAACGTGACGAGGAACACCGAACCCCACCAGAAGTGGACGAGCAGCCCGCCGGCGATGAGCGGTCCGAGCGACGAGATCGCGCCGCCGGTCCCGGACCACAGGGCGATCGACTTCGTCCGCGCCGGTCCCGACCACAACGCCGTGATCAATGCCAGCGTCGTCGGGTACGCCATCCCGGCCGACAGCCCACCGAGCAGGCGGGCGCCGATCAGGACCTCGGCCGACGATGCCCACGCTGCGATCAGGCAGGCGGGGACGGACAGGACGACACCGAGGATCAGCATCAGCCTGCGCCCGTACCGGTCGCCGACGGCGCCCAGGTAGAGGACCGACGCGGCGAGCCCGAGCGAGTAGCTGACGGCGATGAGGTTGAGCTCGGTCTGTGAGGCGTCGAACGCCCGCCCGATGTCGGGCAGGGCCACGTTGGCGACGGCGAGGTTCAGGTTGGCGACGGCCGCCACCAGGATCAGCGCGCCGAGCACGAGTCCGGAGCGGACCGGGCTCGTCGACGTCGACGCGGCGGCAGACGACGGCGCAGGGGCGGTCATCGTCCCTCATCAAGCCACGCCGCGGCGCGGCCGGCATCGTCCAAGGTGGGTGAAACCGCGTCTACAGCGAAGCGAGCAGGCCGAGCTCGTGGATGCGGTCGATCGTCGCGCTGCGACTCGAAGTGCCCAGCTTGCGGTAGATCGACTGGGCCTGTGTCTTGACCGTGTTCCGGGAGAGGAACAGGCGCTCGCCGATCTCTGGCCACGAGAGGTGAGTGGGCAGATAGGGCAGGAGCCGCAGCTCGGCCGTCGTCAGCGAGGACACACCATGGATCTCGTCCCGGACGGTGTCGAGCGTCGAACGCAGCTCCTCGGCTTGGTCGACGAGGTTCCCGAGCTCGGACCGGTGCCGCCGGATGTCGTTGACCTGCCGCAACACGGCACGTGCCCCGCCGGCGTCGGCGAGCGCAACGTAGGCGCGGGCGAGCTCCACCAGGGCCTGCACCGATACCACCGGGAGTGCGTACGTCAGCAGCGGGCGCAAGCGAGCCGCCCGCGCGACGAGCTCCCTGGCCCGCGCGACGTCGGCACGCCGTGACGCCATGCGGGCCCCCCAGGCGTAGACCAGCGCGCTCGTCCAGTACTCGTCGAACTGGCCGTCGTCTACGATCGCCAAGGCCTCCGCGGCCAGCGACTCCGCCGCCGGCCAGTCGCCACGCGCGATCGCGACGAGGCCCCGCTCGGCGAGCACGACCGGGATGAACGGGACGGCGCCGGCGCTGACCGACTCGTCCAGGGCTCGGGCGAAGAACACGTCAGCCTGTTCGGGGTCGGACTGCAGCAGACTGCAGCGACGCCTTCGGCGTGCAGCATCGCCGGCCGGTACGGGCTGGTCGGGCCGAGTCCGCGCAGCGCCGTCTGCGCGTCGCGCGCATCTGGTCGAGACCGTTGCGGCACAGCAGGGCGTGGAGGTAGGCGATGGAGCCCTCCATCGTGTTGCCATCGGGCAGGATGCCGGCGAACGAAGTGCGCTCCGCCGCCTCGGCCCATTGTTCTGCGTCTCCCGCTCGGCCGATGAGGGCGTTGATCAGCGCGCCGTGCACGGCGATGGCCGGGTGATCCTCGATCCGCGCGTTCGCCGCGAGCCACTCCATCCAGCCGAGCACGGTGTCCAGCCGCCCGCTGGCCCAGGCCGGGTTGGCGATGTTGAGGACGATCCGGGCAACGCGGTCGACGTCGCCCGCTTGCTGGGCGTGTTCGAGCGCTGCTTCCGATTGGTTGTTGGCCTCGTACCACGACGCCGCCTTGGTGTGGAGCTCGGGGAGCATCTCCGGCTCGCGCTCGATCAGCTCGGCGTGCAACAACTCCCGGAACAGGTGGTGGTAGCGGTAGCGCTCGCCGCGGCGATCCAGCGGGATGACCAACAGGTTGCGTCGCTCCAGCCGATCGAGCACCCGGCCGGAGTGGGTGCGACCGACGATCTGGTCGCATAGGGGACCGGACAGGCCGTCGAGGATCGAGGTTCGGGTGAGGAACGAGACGTCCGCGCGTGACACCCGATCGAGGAACTCCGCGCGGAGGTAGTCGCCCATGAAGCGGTCGTCGCCGGTGAACGTGAAGCCGGCGTCGAGCCCAGGGCTGCCGGCGTTGAGGGCGAGCGCGGCCAAGTACAAGCCGGCCGGCCATCCCTCCGTCTGGTCGATCAGTCCGCGCGCCTCGTCCTCGGCGACGTCGACACCGGCGCCCTCGAGCAGCGCCGCAGCCTCCGCGACATCCATCGTGAGATCCTGTGTACCGAGTTCGACGAGACGGCCCTCGGCCCGTAGCCGCGGCACGGGCACCGGGGGCTGAGCCCGGGAGCCGATCGCCAGTTGCGACCCGGGCGGGAGGCGAACAGCGAGCTCGGCGACGATGTCGCGGCACGCCCGGTTGGTGAGCGCGTCGGCGTGATCGAGCACCACCGCCACCGGTGCACTCAACGAGGCGATCGACGCAGCCAGCCGGGCGACGTCGACCAGCCCGGTGCCGAGGGTTCCGACCGACCGGAAGACCCTCGGCGTAATCGGTTCCACGCGATCCACGGCGAGGGCGAGATAGGTCAGCAGCACCGCGGGGTCGTTGTCCCGACCGTCGGCGGACAGCCAGGCCACCCGCGGGCCGATGCGCTCGGCCCACTGCGACAACAGCGTCGTCTTGCCGTAGCCCGCGGGGGCGACGACGGCCGCGACGGAGAACGAGCCCGAACCGCCGAGTCGGTCGACCAAGGCCGAGCGGGCGACGATCCCCTGGCGCGATCGGGGCGCGTGAAGCTTGGCTTCGTCGATCACGAAGGCCGGCTCGGGCAGCGGCCGCTGGTCCTGCCCGGGACCGGAGACATCGGCGTCCGCTGCCCGCGTCATCAACCGGCGAACGTAGTGCACGCCGTCGGACGACGCTGCGGACCACGTTCACCCCCAAGGGATGACAGATCGAAGATCCGGGAAGCGGAAGATGGCTCTGCGAGGTCGACGGCCGAGGAGAACTGCATGTCCGAACACGCGGTTGCGGTCGCAGTCGCCACCTATCGGTCGAAGAGGGAGGCCACGCGCGACCTCGACGTCATCGCCACCGCGGGGCGCCGGGACGAGCACTGCCAGATCGCCGGAATCCTGGTGGAGAAGGGCGCGGACGGCCAGCTGACGATCGGCGCACACCACGCGCTCTCCGTCGGTGTCACGTGGAAGCGGCTGCTCCCCGGAGCCGCTGTCACGGCCATCAACGCTCCCCTCGGGATCCGGCTCCTCGTCCCGCTCGTGCCGGAGCCGGATGTCTGGACCGGGGTCGCCGCGCTCGTCGCCCACTTCTGGAACAACCTCCCCAAGGATCAGCTCCGCACGATGAGCGACCTACTCGAGGCCCGGCAGGCGGCCGTGGTCGTCGTTGCCCTCGACCGCGCCGACGACGCCATCGTCAGTCGCCTGGTGGACGCGGCCACCACGATTCGCGCGGCCCGTACGTCGGCGGATTTCGAGGCCGACTACGCCGCCGCCATCAGCGGCATCCGTTGACGTCGAGGATCGACCGGCCGGAGCGGTGGCGTCAGCCGCGCTCGAACGTCGCGGCGTAGGTGCCACCGTCGCGGAACAGGTCGAGCCGGTCGCCGGTCACCTGGAACGTCGTGGCCATCTCGAGGGCGGCGAAGTAGGCGGTCTCCTGCTGCTGCAGCGCCTCGTCCGGGCAGGCAGCCCGGGTCGAGGCGAGCGGACCGATCGTGACGTTCTGGCCGTCGACGGTGTACGGCCCGTTGAACTGGTTGCAGCCGCCGTTCCCGCTCACCCCGTCCGCGGCGAACTCGGCCGTCAACGTGGCGTCACCGCTGACCGAGGTCACGGCGTCTCCGGTGTAGTAGCTGGTGAGGTTCCACGCGCCGAGGATCTCGTCGGCGCCCACCGTCGCCTCGTACACGAGCAGGGTCTCTCCGTCGGCGTCCGCCAGCGTGAGCATCGACCCGTCGACGGTGTACGTGGCGGTCCGGGGGAGCCGCTCGAGGTACTCGTCCTCGACCGCCATCTGCGGCTCAGGACACGCCATCGCCGTGACGGCGATCTCCGGTGCGATCGTCAGCGAGTCACCCGCCGTCTCGTACGGCGCGGTGTAGGTGTTGCACCCGCTCGCACCGTTGAGGGTCCCGCTGTCGAACTGAGCCGTCACGACGATGTCACCGAGGGGCACGCCGAGCGGCGAGTCGGCGGCCAACGTCCATGCCGTCCCCTCCAGCGAGATCCCCCCATCCGGGGCCGGCGTCGACGGAGCACTCGTCGCCGACGGCTCGGCGTCATCGTCGTCGTCGCCGCCGCAAGCGACGGCCAGAAGCGAGGCCGCCCCGACGAGCCCGACGACAATGGTGGTTCGCGCTGCGATCATGGCGCTCACTCAACCAGGTCCAACGAAGGGACGCCATCGCCCACATAGTGTGAATGCACGGCGCGGGTGCGGTTTCATCCCGCCAAGGTGATGCGGGACCCGCCGAAGTCGGTTGAGATCGTCGTGTGCACCGGAGAAAGTGAGGGACCGTGGCGGACGAGCTGAGTCACAGGCCGGGGGTGCAGAGCGCGGCGATGCCGTCTCCGTTCACGCCCATCGCCGAATACGCCTTTCTCTCCGACTGCCACACGGGGGCACTGGTGGCGCCCGACGGCGGGATCGACTGGCTGTGTGTGCCGCGGTTCGACTCGCCGAGCGTGTTCGCCAGCCTCCTCGACCGCGGGGCGGGGACGTTCCGGTTCGGCCCGTTCGGCATCAACGTCCCGTCGGCGCGGGCGTACGAGCCGGGCACGAACGTCCTGGTGACCACGTGGAAGACGCCCGGCGGCTGGATCGTCGTGCGGGATGCGTTGGTCATGGGGCCGACGCGCGGGCCGGATGCGATCACCCCCCACACCCGGCCCCCCGCCGACGACGACGCCGAGCACGTGCTCATCCGGACTGCCGAGTGCCTCGACGGCCAGGTCGAGCTGGAGCTGGTCTGCGAGCCGGTGTTCGACTACGGGCGCACGCCGGCCGAGTGGACGCTGCTCGACAGCACGAACCACAGCGCCGACGCGACCGGCGCGGGCGTGACGATCCGCCTCAACACCGACATGGCAGTCGGCATCGAGGGCAATCGGCTTCGCGCTCGCCACGCCCTGCGCCCCGGCGAGCGCGCCTTCTGCGCCCTGTCGTGGGCCGCCGACCTCGGCGAGCCGGCCGACGTCGACGCCGCCGACGCCGCCGTCGCCAGGACGGTCAGCTTCTGGCGGACCTGGCTCGATCAGGCCCGCATCCCCGACCACCGGTGGCGCGACCCGATCCAGCGGTCGGCACTGGCGATCAAGGGTCTGACCTACATGCCCACCGGAGCGACGGTCGCGGCATTGACGACGTCGCTGCCGGAGACTCCTGGCGGGGAACGGAACTGGGACTATCGGTACACGTGGATGCGGGACTCGACGTTCACCCTGCAGGCGCTGCACTACCTGAACCTCGACTGGGAGGCCGACGAGTTCATGCAGTTCGTCGCCGATCTCGAGCCCAACCACGACGGCGCGCTGCAGATCATGTACGGCATCGACGGCCAGCGGGACCTGACCGAGAGCACGTTGGACCACTTGAGCGGGTATGCCGGCGCCCGCCCCGTGCGGGTCGGCAACGGCGCCTTCGACCAGCGCCAGAACGACGTCTACGGCGCCGTGCTCGACTCGTTCTTCCTGCACACGCGGAGGAGCCAGCGCCTTCCCCTCCGGATGTGGCCGATCGTGCAGTCCCAGGCCGAGTGCGCGTTGGCGGTGTGGCGTGAACCGGACCAGGGCATCTGGGAGGCTCGGGGCAAGCCGCAGCACTACGTCTCGTCCAAGTTGATGTGCTGGGTCGCCCTCGACCGGGCGTCGAAGCTGGCGGATCTGCGCGGCGACGGCGAGCTCCGTGAGAACTGGCGGGCCACCGCCGAAGAGATCCGCGCTGACATCCTGCACAACGGCGTGAGCGACCGCGGCGTCCTGCGGCAGCACTACGACACGGACTCCCTCGACGCATCCACGCTCCTGGCCCCGATGTTCGGCTTCGTCGCCGGTGGCGACGAGGTCGCGCGCAACACCGCCCTCGCCGTCGCCGAGGAGCTGACCGAGAACGGCTACGTGCTGCGCTACAAGACCGACGAGACCGACGACGGGATGTCGGGCAAGGAGGGATCGTTCCTCATCTGCTCGTTCTGGCTGGTCTCGGCGCTCGCCATCGTCGGCGAGGAGGTGCGGGCCCGTGAGCTGATGGAGCGGCTGCTGCGGGTTGCGACCCCGCTCGGCCTGTACGCCGAGGAGTACGACGTCGACACCGGATACCACCTCGGGAACTTCCCCCAGGCGTTCTCCCACCTCGCCCTCATCGAGGCCGGCGGCCGCATCATCGCCGCCGAGCGCCTCCGGGAGCTCACCTGACCCCCGTCAGTTGAAGGCGAGCGAGAACCGGGCTCGGTAGGCGTCGCCAGGTGCAACCAGCGGGGCCGACCCGGCGACCAACGCGTTCGTCGGCGCGACCATCGGCTCGAGCGCGGCGAAGCTCTTGCCCTTCGGCACCCAGACCTGGGCGTAGGGGTAGCCGGAAGTGCAGCGCAACTCGATCGACTGCCCGTCGTCGGCGCTGTACGACAGCCGGCGGTCGCGTCCCAGCGCGTAGAGGTCGTCGAACGTCCGGCGGGCGATGGGGGCGGCCTCGGCCCGCTCGTCGACCACTCCCCCGGTGGGAATCCCGAGCCCGTCGAGGTCGAGATGGCCGCGCGCCGGCAGCCGCAACTGCCAGTGGGAGCGGGCGACGCCCGGCAACCGCAGGTACGGATGCCACCCGAACGAGACCGGGACCGGCCGGCGCCCCGTCGGAACGATCGTCGTGTCGACGGTGAGCTCGCCGCCCCGTGCCGTGACGGCGAGCTCGATCCGATGCGGGAACGGAAACGCCGGTTGGTCGACGGCGAACGAGGTGCGCAGGGTCGCCGCCGCCCCGCGCACCGCCATCCGCTCTACCTTCCAGCCGGCGACCCCGAGCAGCAGCCCGTGGATCGGCAACCCGTTGCCGTCGACTGGCAACGCCACGTCGCTCAGGTCCACCGTGACGCCGCCGGAGCGATACCGCCTCGACGCCAGCCGGTTGGCCCACGGCGCGAGGAGCGGTAGCCCACCGGTGCCGCCCGACCGGAGATGGCCGATGCCACCGGGGAGGGCCAGGTGCTCCCGCCCGCGGTGGCGCAGCGACACCCCGGTCATGCCCACGTCGGGCAGGAACATGGCCGTGAGCTCCCCCGCCTCGAGCACGACCGCCGGCTCACCACGGAACCGGGACTCGGAGCTGCGGACGGACACGGGTCGCGTCAGGCGAGCGCCTTGGCCTTCAGCCGGTCGTACTCGGCGTCGTCGATCACACCCTTGGCCTTCAGGTCGGCGAGCTTGGCGAGCTCGTCGGCGGAGGAAGTGGGACCGGTCGCCTGCTGCACGTACTGGCGCATGGCGGCGTCCTGGGCCTGGGCCGCCTGGGCGGCGTGTTCGCTCATCTTGTGCCCGCGGGCGATCAGGTACACGAACACCCCCAGGTAGGGGAGGAAGACGACGAAGAGCACCCACAGCGTCTTGCCCCAGCCGCTGAGGTCCTGGCTGCGGAAGATGTCCATCAGCACCGTGATCAGGATCCAGATCCAGATGAACCACAGGAAGAACCAGAGCATCGACCAGAAGACCTGTCCGGTGCCCCATTCGGCTGCGAGTGTCACAACTCTCCTCCTCTAAGGATTGTGTCGATCAGATCGTGGCCACCCGACAGGGATGCGGTCATCATCCAACGCGGATGATTCAGAGATGGCTGAATCCGGAGGCTTCAGCCGAGCTCATCGGGACCGACACCGGGTGGTTGCTGAAGTGGTCGACGGCCTCGCGCAGGTCCTGGAGCAGGAGCGAGGCGAGGTCGCGACTGACGCCCTGGCGGACGAGGACCCGCTGGATCGCGACGTCGGCGACCTCTCCGGTCAACGGGTACGCCGGCACCTGCCACCCGCGGACGCGCAGCCGGTCGGCGAGGTCGTAGAGCGAGTAGCCGGGCTCGGCCCCGTCGGCGAGCTTCCACGCCACCGCCGGGATGCCCGTCGCCGGATCGCTGTCACAGATCAGCTCGAACGGCCCGAGCTTGACGATCTCGTCGGCGAAGTAGCGCCCCGTGTCGTACGAGGCCATGTGGACTCGGCGGTAGCCGTCCCGGCCGAGACGCAGGAAGTTGTAGTACTGGGCCGCGATCTGGCCCGCCGGGCGGGAGAAGTTGATCTGGAACACCGGCATGTCGCCGCCGAGGTACGACACGTGGAAGATCAGGTCGTCGGGCAGCTCGTCCAGGTCGCGCCACACGACCCAGCCGACACCGAGCGGCGCCAGCCCGAACTTGTGACCGGACGTGCTGATCGACTTGACGCGGGGCAGCCGGAAGTCCCACTCGATGTCCGGCGCGCAGAACGGGGCGAGAAAGGCGCCGCTGGCGCCGTCGACGTGGATGTCGACGTCGGGACCGCCGTCGGCGTGGAGCGCGTCCAGCGCGTCGGCGAGCGGCTTGACCGGCTCATAGGCGCCCGTGTAGGTGACGCCGAAGGTCGGGACGACCATGATCGTGTTCTCGTCGACGCGAGCGAGCATGTCGTCGACGTCCATCGCGTAGTGACCGGGTGACATCGGGACCTCACGCATCTCGACGTCCCAGTACTTGGCGAACTTGTGCCACACCACCTGCACCGGGCCGCACACCATGTTGGGCTGGTCGGCCGGCTTCCCCTCGGCGCGGCGGCGGGCCCGCCACCGCCACTTGGCGGCCATGCCGCCGAGCATGCACGCCTCCGACGAGCCGATCGCCGACGCGCCGACGGTGTTCGCCCGTTCCGGCGCGTTCCACAAGTCGGCGAGCATGTGCACACAGCGGCGCTCGATCTCCGCGGTCTGCGGATACTCGTCCTTGTCGATCATGTTCTTGTCGATGGCGAGCTCCATCAGCTGGTGGACCTCCGGCTCTTCCCACGTCTGGCAGAACGTCGCCAGGTTCTGCCGGGCGTTGCCGTCGAGCATGAGCTCGTCGGAGACCACAGCGAAGGCATCCTCGGGGCGCCACTCGTCCGCAGGGAACCGGTACTTCGGCGCCGCCTTGGCCAGGCCCTTGCGGGCGTAGATCGAGTCGTCGAGCGACGGGCCGATCGACTGACGGGCGTGCAGAGTCATGGGTCCTCCTCCCACGCGCAGGCGCAGGGCGCCCGCTCGCGTGTATCTGATCACCGTACGCCGATGGCTGCATCGTCCAGATCGGGTGAGTGGTCCGCCCGTACCGATCGTGACACGACGACCGCGACGAGCACAGCCAGCACGAGCCATCCCAGCCAGGACCACGGTGGGCCGGGCTCGACGGCGGCGCCGACGGTGGCCACGGCGTCGATCCAGCGCACGCCGAGGCCGACGGGCGCCATCACCACCGGCGCCAACACCGGGACGGCGCCCGCGACGATGCACGCCGGGAGGCCGTACAGCATCACCAGGCCGGCCACCGGCACCGCGACCAGGTTGGCGATGGTCCCGATGAGCGACAGCCGACCGAACACGAGGAGGCTCGGTACGGCCACGCCCGCCTGGGCGCCGAGCGTGATCGCGACCGGCACCGCCATACGGCCGAGCGGCCGGAGCCGGGGCGCCAGCCACGGACCGACCGCGCTGACCCCGAACGTCGCCCCGACCGACAGCCAGAACCCGACCGCCCACACCAGCAGCGGATCGACCAGCACCAGCACCGCGACGGCGACCGCCAGCATCCGCACCGGATCGTGCCGCCGTCCGAGGACGAACGCGGTTGCGCTCAGGGCGGCCATCAGCCCTGCCCGTAGGACCGAGGGCTCGGCCCTGGTGATGACGACGAACCACCCGATCAGGAGGAGCGTCAGTCCCCAGCGGGCGAACGGCGGGGCCCGACGCAGCACCGGCCCGGCAGCGGCGACGACGAAGGCGACGTTCTGACCGGACACCGCCATGAGGTGGCTCAACCCGCTGGCGCGGAACCGCTCGACCATCGTCAGGGGCTGATCGCGGTCGTCGCCGATCACGAGCCCACGGGCCAGCGCGGCATGGTCTGGCCGCAGCGTCGAGGCGCCCCGCTCGACCAGCTCGCGCACTCGGTTGGAGGCGGTCGCCATCGGCCCGCCGGGAAGGGCGTCGCCGAGCCACTCGACATCCAGCTCGCCGACGACGTGCTGCCACGCGACCCTCGCCACCCGGTCCGCGTCGACCGCGGTGCGCTCCCCCGCCAACTGCACCCGGTCGCCGGCGCGCCACTCGGCGACGCGCAGCGGTCCGGCGCGTCCGCGCACCCAGGCCTCGAAGCGCTCGCCGTCCAACTCGACGAGCAACCGGGTCGCGCTCCCGAACCGGCGCGGCTCCTCGACGACCGTGCCCCAGCCCTCGAACGGGCCGAGCCGGTCGGGGGTCAGCGCCACCCACGCGGCGGACGAACGGGCCGCGGCGAAGACGACGACCGCCCCCACGCCGAGGACAAGGACGACACGCCGGCGCGCGGCGAGCATCGCCAGCGAAGCGATCAGACCGACGACCCACGCCCGGGTGACGACGGCGAGCACAACCGCGACGGCGAGCCCCACCACGACGGCGGTGGGAACAGGACCTCGATCGGCTCGGCTCGTAGGATGCCGGGCCGGCTCCGGCGTGACCCCGTAGCCTGACGCCATCGCCGTCTCAACCATGCCCAACTACGTGATCGAAGGCCCGCGGTGGTTCCGCACGCGGATCCGCAGCCAGGGCCCGTTCCTCGCCCTGATCGTGCCGGCGGTGCTCGGCGCGATCGCACTGGTCGCCCTCAACGCGGGCAACAGCACCACGACCGGCCTGCTCGGGCTGGTTCTCGGCGTCTTCGCCGCGCCGGGGCTGCTCGCCGTCGGTGCACCGTTCTCCAGCGCATCGCTGTACCCCATCGGCATCGCCATCAGCGTCGTGCTGTGGCTGGTCGTCGGGTACCTCGCCGCTCGACGGGCCACCCGCAACCCGATGGCTTCCTGGGGCGACTACTGGCGCAACTACTGGTGGCTCGCCGTCGGGATCTGGATCGGAGCGACCGCCGCGCTCGTCATCGCGAGGTACACGATCGGCGAAGCGCTGGTCTGACGCGCGGGGCACGGTCACACCGAGACGAGGTCACGGATCGCGTCGAGCTTCGCCGGGCCGATCCCGCGCACCGATTCCAGGTCGTCGACGCTGGCGAACGGTCCGTTCTCCTCGCGGTGGTCGACGATCGCCGCCGCCGTCGTCGGGCCGATCCCCGGCAGTGTGTCGAGCTCCTCGGCGGTCGCCCGGTTGACGTCGACGGGTCCGGCGGGCGCAGCTGATCCCGTCGCGGCGTCCTCGACGGGGATGCGCGGAACCGTCTCGCCGACCTTCGGTACGTAGACCCGCTCGCCGTCGGCGAGCGGCGCGGCGAGGTTCAGGGCTCCGGGATCGGCGCGCCGCGACGGTCCGCCGGCGGTCTCGATCGCCGCCCCGACGCGGGAGCCGGCGGGGAGTTCGTACACGCCCGGCTCGGCCACCGCGCCGGCGACGTGGACGACGATCACCGCCGGTTGGGCGGTGGCCGTTGGCGTCGCGGTGGACGCCCGCGGCCCCGAGTCGGGCGTCGCCGGCGCGGTGGACGTGGCGGCGTAGGGCAGCCCGGCCTCGGTGGGCGGAGGTGGCGTGCGCAGGAGCCACCACCCGCCGGCGACCAGGGCGACGACGAACACCGCGCCCGTGACGATGCGGCCAGCCCCGACCCAGCCGGTCCATGCCCGCAGCTTGATCAGGAGAGCAGCGACGGGCTCCCTGCCGCCCCGTGGGCGGTCGGGCTCACCAGAAGGTGCTTCGAACGACACGACATCCTCCTCGCTCGGGGCGCGCCATGAGGCGCGCGCCACGGGGCGGGGATGTCGGTCGGGTCGACGCTACCGGCGCCCGGCTCAGAACAGCGCGGCGGTCAGGCGGCGGCGGTACTGGGCGGTCCGCGGATCGTCCGGGCCCATCAGCTCGAGGATGTCGACGAACTCCTGGCGGGCCTCGTCGTCGTCCTTCACCCGTCCGAGGAGGTCGGAGAGGGTGGTGTCGTAATCGTCCGTCGGGGCCCCGCCGAGCCGCGCCGCGGCGGCCACCTTGCGGGTGAGCTCGGTCTCCGGGATGCGCCCGAGCAACTCGAGCGCGCCGTCCGCATCGTCCTGATCGACGAGCAGCGTGGCGAGGGCGACGATGGCGTCCTCGTTGTCCGGGTCGAGCTCGAGCGCGCGGCGCAGGCTCGTCTCGTCACCGGCGGCGATCAGCGCGGACAGCTCGTTCTCGCTGTCCGTCGGCAGCAGACTGTCGACGAAGCGCTGCACCTCCGGCTCGGGATACGCCCCGATGAACCCGTCGACGACCTGACCGTCGCGCAGGGCGTACACGGCGGGGATCGACTGGACCCGGAATGCCTGGCTGACGGCCGGGTTCTCGTCCACGTTGACCTTGACCAGCGCCACCTTCCCGTCGGTGGCGTCGACCACCTTCTCGATGGTCGGACCGAGGGTCCGGCACGGCCCGCACCACGGCGCCCACAGGTCGACGACGACGGGCACGGACTTCGACCGCTGGACGACCTCGGCATCGAAATTGGCATCGGTGACATCGACGTAGGCCATGCCCGTCACGCTACGCACGACCTGAGGGTTTGCCGCACCCCTGCAGGTGACGAAACCCTCGGATGTACCCTCCGGTGGATGATCACGGCTCCCCAGGGCATCGACGTCGAAGCCGTGAGCGCGTGGCTCGGCGAGCACGTCGAGGGGGCGCAACCGCCGTTCCGGTTCGACGTGATCGCCGGCGGGCACTCGAACCTCACGTTCCGCGTCACCGATGCCGACGGGTCCCGGTTCGTGCTGCGCCGCCCGCCCCTCGGCCACGTCCTCGCCAGCGCCCACGACATGGGTCGCGAGTTCCGGGTCATCTCCGGCCTGCAGGACAGTGCCGTTCCGGTGCCGCCGTCGCTCGGCTACTGCGACGACCCGGCGGTGAACGGGGTGCCCTTCTACGTGATGGGCTTCGTCGACGGCCACGTCATCCGCGACCGGTCGTTGGGCGAGGCGGTGCTGACACCGGCCGCCCGGACCAACGCCAGCCGTTCGCTGGTCGACACGATGGCGGCGATCCATGCGGTGGACATCGAGGCGGCCGGACTGTCGGACCTCGGCCGCCACGAGGGCTACATCGCCCGCCAGCTGAAGCGGTGGTACGGGCAGTTCGACCAGCAGAAGACCCGCGACGTCCCGCTGGTCAAGGAGGTCCACGACGCCCTCGCCGCCCGCATCCCCGAGCAGGGGCCGGCGACGATCGTCCACGGCGACTACCGCCTCGACAACTCGATCGTGTCCGACGACGGCGAGCTCGTCGCCGTCCTCGACTGGGAGATCTGCACGCTCGGCGACCCGATGGCCGACGTCGGCCTGCTTCACGTCTACTGGACCGGTCCCGACGACGAGCCGAGCGCATGGGGAGGCCAGGCGACGACCGCCGACGGGTTCTGGAACCGCAGCCAGCTCGCCCCCCGGTACGCCGAGGTGGCCGGCCGGGACCTGTCCGCGCTCGACTTCTACGTGGCGTTCGGCTACTGGAAGCTCGCCTGCATCGTCGAGGGGGTGTACGCCCGGTACCTGGGCGGCGCCCTCGGCGAGCGCGACCCGGCCGAGTTCGCCCCGTTCGCCGCTCAGGTCGACGCCGCGGTCGCCACGGCGGCGGAGCACCTGGAGAGGCTCTAAGCGCAATGGCGGACCACCATTACGTCGCCGAGGTCCCCGACCTCGATGAGCCGGTGCTGGTCGTGATGCTCACCGGCTGGATCGACGCCAGCGGCGCGGCCGCGGCGGCGATGACGGCACTCGAAGCCGAGTGCGACGCGACTCCGCTGGTCGCCTTCGACGACGACGTGTTCATCGACTTCCGGGCCCGGCGTCCGGTGCTCGAGCTGCGCAACGGGGTCAACACCCGGCTGGTGTGGTCGTCGCCGCAACTGAAGGCGGGCCGCGACCCGCACGGTCACGACGTCGTCCTCCTGAGTGGGCCGGAGCCGGACATGGCGTGGCGCCGGTTCGCCGGGGTCATCGGCGACCTCGCCGGAGAGCTCGGGGTGGTCCGGATGGCCGCCCTCGGCGCCTATCCGTTCGCCGCGCCGCACACCCGGCCGCCCCGCCTGACGGCGACGTCACCGTCGGCGGACGTGCTCGCCGAGCTGCCGTTCCGCCTCAGCTCCATCGACGTTCCGGCCGGGATGTCGGCGGCGCTGGAGTGGGAGCTGCACGAGCGGGGGATCCCCAGCGTCGGGGTCTGGGCGCAGGTCCCCCACTACGTCGCCTCGATGGCCTACCCGGCGGCCTCGGTGGCCCTGCTCGAGGGGCTCGCCACGACGGCCGGGATCGCGATCGATGCCGCCGAGCTGCGCCAGGAGGCCGAGCAGCAGCGCCAGCGCCTCGACCAGCTCGTCGCCACCAACGACGAGCACCAGGCGATGGTGTCCCAGTTCGAGCGGATGTACGACGCCACCGAGGAGGCCAGCGACATCGACACGGCGGGCGGCACCGGCGGGCTCGAACTCCGTACCGGCGACGAGCTCGCCGCCGAGGTCGAGCGCTTCCTGCGCGAACAGGGCAAGAGCTGACCCCCATCCGAGTGTCTTGCGCCATTCGAGTGCGTCGTGAGGGAGGGTCCCTCGCCGGACACTCGAATGCACGAAGACACTCGGATGTTCTCTAGGTTCTCGCGCCATGAAGGTTGACGGAGGAATCCCAGCGGATCTCGCCGGTGCCGGTGCCAAGGCGGCGGAGCTGGAGGCAGCCGGCTACTCGGGAGCGTGGACGGCGGAGACGAGCCACGATCCGTTCCTGCCCCTGCTGCTCGCCGCCGAGCACACCACCGAGATCGAGCTCGGCACCTCGATCGCCGTCGCCTTCGCCCGCAACCCGATGACGCTGGCCAACCTGGCCTGGGATTTGCAGGCGTACTCGAAGGGGCGGTTCGTCCTCGGCCTCGGCAGCCAGATCAAGCCCCACATCACCAAGCGCTTCTCGATGCCGTGGAGCCAACCGGCGGCCCGCATGCGCGAGCTGGTCCTCGCCATCCGCGCGATCTGGGACTCGTGGCTCACCGGTGGCCGGCTGGAGTTCCGCGGCGACTTCTACACCCACACCCTGATGACGCCGTTCTTCGCCCCCAACGCCGCCGACCTCGACGGCTTCGGCGTCCCCAAGGTCTTCCTCGCCGGGGTCGGCGAGCGGATGACGGAGGTCGCCGGCGAAGTCGCCGACGGCTTCCTCTGCCACGGCTTCACCACCGAGAAGTACCTGCGCGAGGTCTCGATCCCGGCGCTCGAGCGGGGCCGGGACAAGGCCGGCACGACGATGGACGGGTTCGAGATCGCCGGGTCCACCTTTGTCGTCACCGGCGCCGACGACGCCGAGCTGGCCGCGGCGGCGACGGGAACGCGGCAGCAGATCGCCTTCTATGGCTCGACCCCCGCCTACCGGCCGGTTCTCGAGCTCCACGGCTGGGGCGGATTGCAGGACGAGCTCAACGCGCTGTCCAAGCACGGCAAGTGGACAGAGATGGGCGATCTGATCGACGACGAGATCCTGAACACGTTCGCCGTCGTCGGCCGCCCGAGGCGGTCGCGCCCGAGCTGGTCCGCCGCTACGGGGACGTGATCTCGCGCGTCACCTTCTACACGCCGTACCGCGGCGACCCCGACCAATGGCGGGCCGTCCTCGACGAGCTCAAGGCGAGCTGACCGCGCCGGTCAACCACGCGACCACGTTGGCGCCGAGCGCCTCGTCGGCGTAGCCCCCCTCCTGGAGCACGACGAGCGGCCGGTCGAGTGCGGCGACGGCCCGGCCGCAACGCTCGAACCCCACCGTGGTCACGGCGAGGTCGCACATCGGGTCGCCGGCATACGTGTCGACGCCGAGCGACACGACCACGACCGCCGGATCGAAGGCGTCGACAGCTGCGAGGGCGTGGTCGAGCGCGACCAGATAGGCGTCGTCGTCGGTGCCCGCCGGCAGGGGGACGTTGCGCGTCGAGCCCGCCCCGCGCCCGGCGCCGGTCTCGTCGGCGAACCCGGTGTGGTACGGGTACGCCCGCAGGGGATCCCCGTGCAGCGACACGAACGCCACGTCGTCCCGCTCGTAGAAGATCTGCTGGGTGCCGTTGCCGTGGTGGTAGTCGACGTCGAGGACGGCGACCCGCCCACCACTCTCGGCGGCGACGAAGGCGGCGGCAATGGCGGCGTTGTTGAAGAAGCAGTAACCGCCGTACAGCGACTGCGTGGCGTGGTGGCCCGGCGGGCGGCACAGCCCGTAGGCCGCCGGCGCCCCGTCGAGCACGGCTCGACTGGCCGACAGGGCGCAGTCGACGGCGGAGCGGGCGGCCGCGTAGGTCCCGGCGGTCAGCGGCGTCGTCGTCTCGAAGCACCACCACCCGAGGCGCGCCCCGACCGTCGCCGGCTCGCCCCGCCCGTCCCCCATCCCCGCCCGCAGCCCGGGCAGGGCGAACACGTCGGGGACGACGTCGTGGGTCGGCCGCACGTCGCGCTGGTACTCCTCCCACGCGGTGGCGAGGAAGCGCACGAGCCCCGGATCATGGACGGCCTCGATCGGAGCCGTCCCCCAGTCATGAGGTTCGGTGACCTCGAACCCACCGTCGGCGACGAGCGCGGCCCGGATCGCCTCGGCCCGGCCGGGGTGCTCGAACGGCGGCTGCAGTCCCGACGACTCGATCTCGTGCTCGGGGTCGTGGAGTTGGTGTCGCGGCGACGCGAAGACCCTCACGCCAGCGTGAGCTCCTCGTTCAGGTAGAGCTCGCGACACTTGCTCCGCTGGAGCTTCCCCGACGACGTCTTCGGCAGCGTGCTCGCCTGCACCAGCATCACGTCGCGAGGGGGCAGGCCGCACACCTCCAGCGTGCGGTGATGGATCGCGGCGCGGATGGTGTCGAGGTCATGGCCGTCGCCGCGGACCTCGGCCACGACAACCACGCTCTCCTTGCCCTTGTAGCCGCTCATCCCGAAGGCGATCACGTTGCCCGCCCGGACCCCGTCGAGGGCGCCGACCGCCCGCTCGATGTCCTCGGGGAAGACGTTGCGCCCGCCGACGATGATGACGTCCTTGATCCGTCCGCACAGCACGAGCTCACCGTCGAGCTCGTAGGCGAGGTCGCCGGTGCGCAGCCAGTCGTCGTGGAACAGCTCGGCGGTGGCGTCGGGGCGCTTGTAGTACCCGGGCGTCACCGACGTGCCGCGGATCAACAGCTCGCCGACGTGCCGCTCGGGCAGGTCCTCGAACGTCTCCGGGTCGACGATCCGCATCTCGAGGCCGGGCAGGGCGTGGCCGAGCAGCGGGAGGCGGCGGGCGGTCAGCTCGAGCTCGTCGGGATCGGCGATGTCGACCGGCTTGGCCACCCGGTCGCGCTCGAGCACGATCCGGTCGACGGTGTCGCACACCATCCCCCGGTGGCGGGGCGGGAACGACCCGCCGATCGCCAGCTCGGCCATCCCGAACGCCGGGAACACGCCACCGGACTTGAAGCCGAACGGCTCGGCGGCGGCGACGAAGGCGTCGACCGCGGCCGGGTCGACCGGCTCGGCGCCGGACAGGGCGAGCGTGAGCGACGACAGGTCGAGGCCGAGGCCGTGCATACGTCCAAGGGCACGTGTCGCGAGCACCCAGGCGAAGTTCGGGCCGGCCGTCGCCGTGGCCCGCCAGTCCGACACCCACTGCATCCAGTTCCCCGGATGGGCGAGGAAGTCCTGGGGCGCAGCCTGGACCAGGTGGACGCCCGTGGTCATCGGGATGCCGATGAACCCGACCAGGCCCATGTCGTGATACAGCGGCAGCCACGACAGCATCACATCGTCCGGGGACATCTCGGCCGCCTCGGCGCACGCGTCGATGTTCGCCGACAGCACGCGGTCCGGGATCATCACCCCTTTCGGCTCGCTCGTCGACCCGCTCGTGTACTGCAGGATCACGAGACGCTCAGGGTCCGGCGCGGGGACCTCGAGGGCGTCGCCGCCGGGCACGCCGGGCGCGCCGGGCAGCACCTCGGCGAGCGGGACGAACGGCGGGTCGCCGGGTTGCGGGGTGTAGAACGCCGCCAACAGGTCGTCGATCAGCACGAGCTTGGCGTCGCCGTGGTGGATGCGGGCCCGGGTCGTCTCGACGAACGCCTCCAGCGACCCCATCCGCATCGGGAGGGGCAGCACCATCGAGGCGATGCCGGCGGTCCAGCACCCGCGGATCGCGGTGATCAGCGCCCGGCTCGTCGGCCCGAGGATGGCGACGTGGTCGCCGGGGCCGATCCCGCGCGCCTGCAGGGCGGCCCCGAGCGCACGGGCCTCGTCGTGGAGCTGGCGCCAGGAGACGAACTCCGGTTCACCCCTGGGCGTCACGGACGAGCCGACGAAGCGGACACCGGCCGGTGCATCGGCCGCCAGTTCGAGACGCTCGATCGTCGAGGCCGGTCGGGTCATATGTCCGCGACGCTAGCTGCGGGGCCTACCGGCGGCGATGCTCCTGGTCCCGAGCCCTAGGCTGGTTCACCGCTATGGCCGCAGACTCCGAGACGTCGACCGAACCGACCGCGACCGCCACCGCGGGCGCCGAAGAGATCCCCCCGCACCGGTACACGGCCGAACTCGCCCAGGTGATCGAGGCCCGCTGGCAGGACTACTGGGACGCCAACGGCACGTTCGAGGCGCCCAACCCCGCCGGGCCGCTCGGCGATCCCGCCGCGGTCGCCGCCATGGGCCCCAAGCTGTTCGTGCTCGACATGTTCCCGTACCCGTCGGGCGCCGGGCTCCACGTCGGCCACCCACTCGGCTTCACCGGCACCGACGTCTACAGCCGCTACCAGCGGATGAACCGGCGCAACGTGCTGTACTCGATGGGCTTCGACGCCTTCGGCCTGCCCGCGGAGCAGTACGCCGTGCAGACCGGCCAGCACCCGGCGGTCACGACGGCGCAGAACGTGGCCACGTACCGGCGCCAGCTGCGGCGACTGGGACTGAGCCACGACCGTCGTCGCTCCGTCGAGACCACCGATCCCGGCTACTACCGCTGGACGCAGTGGATCTTCTCCCGCATCTTCGACTCGTGGTACGACGCCGAGGCGCCACGACCCGACGGCGGCACCGGCCGCGCTCGGCCGATCGCCGAGCTGCGCGCCGAGTTCGACGACGGCATCCGGGAGCTCGACGACGGCCGCGACTGGTCGGCACTGTCGCCGGCCGAGCGGGCCGATGTCATCGACGGCCACCGCCTCGCCTACATCGCCGAGGCGCCGGTCAACTGGTGTCCCGGGCTCGGCACCGTTCTCGCCAATGAAGAGGTCACGCCGGACGGACGGAGCGACCGCGGCAACTACCCGGTGTTCAAGCGCACGATGCGCCAGTGGATGCTGCGCATCACCGCCTACGCCGAGCGGCTGATCGACGACCTCGACCACCTCGACTGGACCGACTCGCTGAAGACGATCCAGCGCAACTGGATCGGGCGGTCCACCGGGGCCTGGGTCGACTTCCCGTCGCCGGCCGGTCCGATCACGGTGTTCACGACGCGCCCCGACACGCTGTTCGGGGCGACGTTCATGGTCCTCGCCCCCGAGCACCCGCTGGTCGCCGACCTGACCACGTCCGAGCACGCCCCGGTCGTCGCCGAGTACCGCCGGCAGGCGGAGGCGCGCAAGGACATCGAGCGCCAGGACGAGAACCGGGCCAAGACGGGTGTGTTCACCGGCTCGTACGCCACCAACCCGGTCACCGGTCAGGACATCCCGATCTGGGTGGCCGACTACGTGCTGATGGGCTACGGCACGGGAGCGATCATGGCCGTGCCGTGCGGCGACCAGCGGGACTTCGAGTTCGCCAGCCTGTTCGGCCTCGACATCCCGGCGATCCAGCGCCCCCCGGACGAGTGGTTCGCCGACCAGCGCATCGCGCCGACGCTGGACACGACCCGCTGGCGCGAGGCGTTCGTCGGCGACGCCCCGTACGTCAACTCGAGCAACGACGGCCTCGACCTCAACGGCATGGACAACGTCGCCGAGGCGATCGCGGCGACGAACGCGTGGCTGGAGGACAACGGCTACGGCGAGGGGGCCGTGACGTACAAGCTGCGCGACTGGCTGTTCAGCCGGCAGCGCTACTGGGGCGAGCCGTTCCCGGTCGTCCACGACATCGACGGGCGGCCGCACCTGCTGCCCGACGACGAGCTGCCGGTCCTGCTGCCGGAGACCGACTCGTTCTCGCCGCGTACGTTCGACCCCGACGACGAGTTCTCCAATCCAGAGAGCCCGCTCGACCGGCTGGCCGACTGGGTCGAGGTCACGCTCGACCTGGGCGACGGGCCGCAGCCGTACCGCCGCGACACCAACGTCATGCCCCAGTGGGCCGGCTCGTGCTGGTACGAGCTGCGGTACTGCGACCCGACCAACGAGAACGCGCTGATCGACCCCGAGGTCGAGCGCTACTGGATGGGGCCGCAGACCGACGTGCGCCCCGACCACCCCGGCGGCGTCGACCTCTACGTCGGCGGTGTCGAGCACGGCGTGCTGCACCTGCTGTACTCCCGGTTCTGGCACAAGGTGCTGTACGACCTGGGGTACGTGTCGTCGGCCGAGCCCTACGCCCGGCTGTTCAACCAGGGGTACATCCTGGCAGCCGCGTACACCGACGAACGGGGCATGTACGTCGAGGCGGCGCAGGTCGTGGCCGAGTCCGACGGGACGTTCACGTTCCAGGGTCGGCCCGTCGACCGCGAGTGGGGCGCGATGGGCAAGAGCCTGAAGAACTTCATCGCTCCGGACGAACTGTGCGAGGCCTACGGCGCCGACACGTTCCGGCTGCACCTGATGGCCACCGGCCCGCTCGACACATCGCGGCCGTGGGAGACCCGCGATGTCGTCGGGATGCACCGCTTCCTGCAGCGGCTGTGGCGCAACTTCGTCGACGAGGAGTCCGGCGAGCTCCTCGTGACCGACGATCCGGCCGACGAGGAGACGCGCCGGCGGCTGCACCGCACGGTCGACTTCGTGCGGACCGAGATCGAGGCCCTGCGCCACAACACCGCGATCGCCAGGCTGATCGAGCTCAACAACCACCTGACCAAGGCAGCCCCCGGACGCACGCCGAGGGAGGTGGCCGAGCCGCTGACGTTGATGCTGGCGCCGTTCGCCCCGCACGTCGCCGAGGAGCTGTGGCAGCGGCTCGGGCACGACGACACGCTCGCCTACGAGCCGTTCCCCGTCGCCGACCCGGCGTACCTCGCCGACGACACCGTCGAGTACCCGGTGCAGGTCAACGGCAAGCTGCGGGGCCACGTCACGGTCGCCGCCGACGCCTCGACCGTCGACGTGGAGGCCGCCGCGCTCGCCGATGCCAAGGTCGCCGCGGCGATCGCCGGGGCGACCCCGAAGAAGGTGATCGTGGTCCCCGGCCGGATGGTCAACGTCGTCATCTGACCTCGCGCCATCCGAGGGTTTCCTGCCATCCGAGGGTTTCGTAGGGGACTGCCCCGCACGAAACCCTCGGATGAACACGCGAGACTGGCGGCTCATGGTGCTCAGTCCCGAAGAGGCCCGGGTGCTCGCCTGCCTCATCGAGAAGCAGGCGACCGTTCCCGACAGCTACCCGCTGACGCTCAACTCACTGCGCCTCGCCTGCAACCAGTCGACCGCCCGCGACCCGATCGTCGCCTACGACGACCGCACCGTCGAGAACGCGCTGATGTCGCTCAAGTCGATGGGGTTGGCGCGCTTCGTCCACCCCTCCCACGGCGGGCGCACGATCCGCTACCGCCACGTCGCCGACGAGCGATGGCACCTGTCTCTGGCCGAGCTCGGTGTGCTCGCCGTGCTCGTGCTCCGCGGACCGCAGACCGTCGGCGAGGTACGCACCCGTTCGGAGCGTCAGCTCGCCGGGGACGAGGAGACCAACGTGGAGGAGATCCTCGACACCCTCGCCGCTCGCAGCCCGGAGCCGTTCGCCGTGCGCCTCGAGCGCCGGCCCGGCGAGCGCGACGCCCGGTGGGCGCACCTGCTCTCCGGCAGCTCGGCGGCGCAGCTGGACGCGGTCTCGCTGCCGAGCGACGTCCACTGGTCGGCCGAGGCCGAGGTCGAGGCGAGCGCGCCGCCGGTGGTGAGCCCGGACCTGGCGCGCGATGTCGCCGAGTTGTGGCTGCGGGTGGAGCGGATCGAGCGTGAGCTCGGCCTCGCCGAAGACCTCAACGCCCCGCCGCCCTCCCGCGCTCCCTCCTCACAGTGAGCGAAGCGACCCGATTCGGGTCGCTTCCCTCACTCTGACGTGGCTTCAGCCTCAGACTCGGAGTCAGACTCGGACTCGACGAGGTCGAGGGCGAGGCTGTTCATGCAGTAGCGCTGACCGGTCGGCCGGGGACCGTCGGTGAAGACGTGGCCGAGATGCGATCCGCAGCGGCGGCAGCGCACCTCGGTGCGCATCATCCCGTGGGTGCGATCCTCGACGAGCTCGACGGCGCCGGCCACCTTGGGCTCGTAGAAGCTCGGCCACCCGCTCCCCGACTCGTACTTGGTCGACGAGTCGAACAGCTCGGCACCGCACGCGGCACACGTGTAGGTCCCGTTGTCGTGGCTGTCGACGTACTTGCCGCTCCACGGCCGCTCCGTGCCGGCCTCGCGCAGCACGTGGTACTGCTCCGGCGACAGCCGTTCCCGCCACTCCGCATCGGTGAGCTCGATCTCTGCCACGGCCCAAACCGTACCGGCGGCCGCGCACTAACGTCGGCCGATGTCCGAGCCACCGGTGCGGCACGTCCTCGGTGTCGTCGGCAGCCTGCGCCGCGACTCCTACAACCGCCGCCTCCTCGCCCACGCCGCCGCGATCGCGCCGGACCGGCTCAAGCTCGACGTGGCGACGGATCTCATCCGCCTGCCGCTGTTCGACGAGGACCTCGAGGCCGACGGATTACCTGAAGTCGTCGCTGAGATGCAGGATCGCATCCGTAGCGCCGACGCCGTGCTCCTGGCGACGCCGGAGTACAACTTCGGCGTCCCCGGGCCGGTGAAGAACTTCATCGACTGGGCCTCCCGCCCGCCCGGGCGAGGCCCGCTGGTCGGCAAGCCGGTCGCGCTCATCGGCGCCTCGACCGGGCGCGTGGGCGGAACCGTCCAGGCCCAGGGTCAACTCCGCGTCACCCTCGCCGTCATCGGCGCCCACGTGCTGCCGTCTCCGCCGATCCTCGTCGCCGAAGCCGAGACACGTTTCGACGGCGAGCGGCTCGTCGACGAGGCGACCGGTCGGATCCTGGGCATCGCCCTCGAGCGCTTCCTCGCCTTCATCGACGCGTTCGCGCCGACGTAGCACGCCGGCGGTCAGCGGGTCAGTTCTTGAACCCTGCCCGCAGGCCGGGAACAGGAAGGACGAGGCAAGCCTCCGTGGCGCCTGAACGGGCCGCCGGAGGCGACGGCACGGCGGAGCAACGCTCCACTGAGGAGCGAGCGCAGCGAGCGACGAAGTGGAGCTGAGGGGAATCGAACCCCTGACTTCTTCCATGCCATGGAAGCGCTCTACCAACTGAGCTACAGCCCCGGTCGCTCCGCGACGATACCAACCACGCTGGCGGGATCGCACCGCCGCGCCGGTCCGCCGGCTCAGCTGGCCCAGTCGACGACGGGGGCGTCCCGGTACAGCCGCTCGATCTCGTAGAACCGGCGGACTTCGTCGAGAAAGACGTGCACGACGACGTCGCCATAGTCGAGGAGTACCCACTGCTGCTCGCGCAGCCCCTCGACCCGGCGCGGCGACCGGCCGGTAGCCGCCCGGACCGCCTGTTCGATCTCGTCGATGAGGGTGCGGACGAGCCGCCGGTTCGGCGCGTCGACGACAACGAAGAGGTCGGCGATGGCGAGCACCTTGCCGACCGCCAGCACGACGATGTTGCGGCCCTGCTTCTCGTCGGCGGCGCGGGCCGCCGCGGTCGCGACGGCGAGCGCCTCGGGGTCCTGGTCGTGCGGGCCGTCACTCATCGCCGTCCTCCGCGGCCACGAAGTCGAGGAAGCTCGTGCCGAGGCGCACCACGGCATCGACCCCGACGATGCGCTCCTCGGCGACGATCACGTCGACGTCCCCGAGGAACACGTCGGAGTCCTCGACGCCGGCGAGCAGCGACTCGTCGGCGACCTCGATCGTCGTCGTCGCCGGGACCTCGCCGGGGGTGGTGTCGACCGACAGCACGTTGGACCGCACGAACAGCAGCGCCGAGATCACCCGGTAGACGAGCTCGTCGTCGGTGACTCCGTCGAGGCTGTCAGCGGCGAATGGGCTCTCGACCCGGAACGTGAGCGCCGGGTTGGGCGCGGCGACCTTCCCCGGGGCGATCTGGGCGAACACCAACGCCAACTCGGCGCGGTCGAGACCGGCCACGTCGACACGCCGCGGGTTCCGCGCCTGACGGACCGGCGACCAGGCCAGCCCCCGAGCGGCGAGCGGTCCGGCCGCGGCCTGCGCCCAGACCTCGTCGATGCCGTCGGTCGTGCCGCCTCCTCCTGCGTCGAGCCCATCTCCCACCGCGGCGGCCACCGCCTTCCACACCGCCGTCGCCGCCGGGTACTGCTCAGTCGCGGGCACGTCGGGATCGCGCGCGGTGAGGACGGCCGCCGCCGCCTCGGGGTCGAGCGTCTGGGCTCCTGCCTCGGCCACCACCCGCCCGCTGGCATCGGTGACGTCGGTGGGCAGGTCGACCTCGATGTCGCCGACGACGTCGAGCAGTTCCGCCAGCCGGGCGCGGTCGACGATCTCGTGGGAGTCGATCGTGAGCCCGAGCAGGATCTCGACCTCGCGCGGGATGGTGTCGACCCCGGAGAGCTCGACCGTCTCGGCGATCGGCAGCCGCTCCGGCCCGTTGCCGGCGCTGGCGTCGGCGCTGACCGGCACGGTGACGACGCTGCCGCCGCGACCGGACGGACGTGCGACGAGCACCGCCAGGGACGCCAGGCGCCCGTCGTCGTCGACGGCGGCGATCAGTCCGGTGGGCGTGACCGGGAACATCACCTCCGGACGGTCGTCCGACGCGTCGGCGCCCTCGGTGGAGTGATAGAGCGTGAGGCCGCCGACGACGCCGATGGCGACGGCGGCGACGATCGCCACCACGACCGCCCCCGCCGCCACCATGGTCGAGCGGCGTCGCCGTCCTGTGAGCGCGGTCACTCGCCGTCGCCGTCTCGGTAGAGCTTGCGCTCCTCGATCACGTCGAGGACGGCTTCGGGGACCAGGTAGTCGAGCGGGCGACCATCCGTAAACCGTGCCCGCAGGTCCGTGCTCGAAACCTCCAGGCGGGGGACTTCGACGTGGATCCACTCGACGTCGCCGGGCAGCTTCACCGGCTCGCCCGGCCGGTCCACGACGACCATCCGCGACCGGGCGATGACCTCGTCGTACCGCGCCCAGGTGTTCAGCCCCGCCGCGGCGTCGTCGCCGACGATCGTGTACAGGTCGGCGGCCGGTTCCCGCTCGGCGAGCGCGGCCAGCGTGTCGGCGGTGTAGCTGACGCCGCCGAGGTCGATCTCGAGGCTGCTCGCCTCCAGCCCGGGCACGTCGGCGACGGCGGCCACGACCATCGCCAGGCGATCGAGCGCCGGCGTGATCGGGCGGCTCCCCTCCTTCTGCCACGGGACGTTCGCCACCATGAGGAGGACGACGTCGAGGTCGAGGGCGTGCCGGACGTTGACCGCGGTCACCAGGTGGCCGACGTGAGGGGGGTCGAAGGTGCCACCGAAGACACCAATGCGGCCGGCCGTTTGGTCACCTGGCATGCGAGGAGCGGTTTCGGGCACCGGACGGCGGCACGACGGCGGAGTCTACGAGCGCGGGTCCGATCCTCGCGGCCAATCAGCTTGACAGCACTGCTACTCTGGAGTCTCCCCCTATTCCCACCCTGCGACGGCGGCCATCCACTTCTGCCCCCCGCTCACCGATTTCAGCGGCAACCGATCTCCAGATCGCGTCTGGCGGCGCTCCGGCACTCGTGTCGAGCGAACACGCGTCTGTGTCATGTGTCACAAGCAGGATGGAATTGAACCAGCTCAAGAATGGTTGACCCCTACAAATGAATGACTCCATCGGTCTCTACCTGAACGACATCGGCAAGGTCCCCCTGCTCACCGCGGAAGACGAGCGGGAGCTCTCCCGCGTCATCGAGGCCGGCCGCGAGGCCGCCGAGAAGCTGGCCAACGGCCAGCGTGGTGCGGCCCTCAAGGCGGCGGTGGCGGCCGCGGCCGAGGCGAAGGACCGCTTCATCCGCTCCAACCTGCGTCTGGTCGTCAGCATCGCCCGGCGGTACCCCCTGCCCCAGGGCATGGACCTGCTCGACCTCATCCAGGAGGGCAACCTCGGCCTCGAGCATGCCGTCGACAAGTTCGACTGGCGGCGTGGGTTCAAGTTCTCGACGTACGCCACCTTCTGGATCCGCCAGGCCATCGGCCGGGCGCTCGACCAGAAGGCGAGCCTCATCCGCATCCCCGGCGATCGCTCGGCGAGCCTGCGGGCCGCCCTGCGCCAGGCGTCGGGTGACGGGGAGACGCTCGACCAGACCAACGCCGAGCTGCACCGGCTCACGACGCCCGTGTCGCTCGACAAGACCGTCGGCGACGACGGCGACGCCACGCTGGGCGACCTGATGGCGAACAGCGACGGCACGCCCGAGGACGCCGTCATGGCGATGGTCGACACCGACCTCCTCGACGAGCTCCTCGGCACGCTCGACTCGCGTGCTCGCTACGCCGTCGAGGCCCGGTTCGGGCTCCTCGACGGCGAGCGCAAGAGCTTCCGCGAGGTCGGCGAGAGCCTCGGCGTCACCGCTGAGGCGGCCCGCCGGCTCGTCAGCCGGGCCGTGATCGGCCTGCGCGACGACGCCGAGCGCATCCTCGCCGTCTGACCCCGGTCCGACCCCCGACCGTTCTGTCGTTTGGTTTCGGCGCGTTGGCGCCGGAATCAAACGACAGTTCCGCGTTTTGGGTCCACCAGTAGGCTCACCGCCGTGACCGAGGCCTGGACACCCTCGTCGTGGCAGCACCTTCCCGCCTTGCAACAGCCGGAGTGGCCCGACGGTGACAGCCTGCAGCGGGCACTGAAGACCGTCGCCTCGTACCCGCCGCTGGTCTTCGCCGGCGAATCCCGTTCGCTCCAGGCGTCGCTCGCCGAGGTGGCAACCGGGAACGCGTTCCTCCTCCAGGCCGGCGACTGCGCCGAGAGCTTCGAGGAGTTCTCCGCCAACAACATCCGGGAGAAGCTGCGCGTCGTCCTCCAGATGGCGGTCGTGCTCACCTACTCGATGGGCGTGCCCGTGGTGAAGGTGGGTCGCATGGCCGGCCAGTTCGCCAAGCCGCGGTCGAGCCCGACCGAGCGGATCGGGGACGTCGACCTGCCGTCGTTCCGCGGCCACATGGTCAACGGCCCCGCCTTCGACGTCGCCGCCCGCATGCCGGACCCCGACCGGCTCGTCCAGGCGTACCACCAGTCGGCGTCGACAATGAACCTGGTGCGGGCGTTCACCAAGGGCGGCTTCGCCGACCTCACACGCGTGCACGCGTGGAACCAGGAGTTCGTCGCGTCGAGCTCCGAAGGGCGCCGCTACGAGCAGCTGGCCGGCGAGATCGACCGGGCGCTGCGGTTCATGCGGGCGTGCGGCGTCGACACCACCGCCAACTCCAACCTCCACGAGGTCGACTTCTACACCAGCCACGAGGCCCTCCTCCTCGGTTACGAGGAGGCGCTCACCCGGGAGGACTCGTTGACCGGGCGGTGGTACGACTGCTCGGCGCACATGCTCTGGATCGGCGAGCGCACCCGCGAAGTCCACGGCGCCCACGTCGAGTTCCTCCGCGGCGTCGGCAACCCGATCGGCTGCAAGGTCGGGCCGACCGTCGAGCCCCCCGAGCTGCTCGAGCTGTGTGAACGGCTCAACCCTGATCGGGCGCCCGGCCGGCTGACGCTGATCACCCGCATCGGCGCCGACTCCGTGGAGGAGCGTCTGCGGCCGCTGCTGCGCGCCGTCACCGACGCCGGCCACCCGGTCGTGTGGGCGTGCGATCCGATGCACGGCAACACGTTCAGCACGCCGAACGGCCGCAAGACCCGCCACTTCGACGACATCGTGCGCGAGATCGCCGGGTTCGTCCGGGCCCATCGGGCCGAGGGCACGTGGCCGGGCGGGATCCACGTCGAGCTGACCGGTGAGAACGTCACCGAGTGCCTCGGCGGCGCCGAGGCCGTGTCGGACGCCGACCTCGACGACCGCTACGAGACGATGTGCGATCCGCGGTTGAACGGGCGCCAAAGCCTCGACCTCGCCTTCCGCGTTGCCGAGCTGATCACCGGCCGCCGAGATTGACCCTGCGGGCCCTCGAACTGGTCGACACCTGGCCGGTCCCCACCGCCGGCGCGGCCGTGGTGGCCGCCGACGGCACGGTCCTCGGTCGCCGGGGCGCGACGGACCACCCGTTCCGGCTCGCCTCGCTGACCAAGCCCCTCGCCGCGTGGGCGGTGCTGATCGCGACGGAGGAAGGAGTCATCGGCCTCGACGATCCGGTCGGTCAGCCGGGATGCACCCTGCGCCACCTGCTCGCCCACGCCGGCGGGTACCCGTTCGAGGGCTCCGAGCCGGTGGCGCCGCCGGGCCGGCGGCGGATCTACTCCAACACCGGGTTCGAGTTGGCCGCGGCTGCGGTCGAACGGGAAGCGGGACTTTCGTTCGCCGAGTACCTCCACGACGCCGTGTTCGCTTCGCTCGCCATGGCGGGATCGGAGCTGCGCGGCTCGGCCGCCCACGAGGCCGTCGGAACCGTCGACGACGTCGCCGCGTTCCTCGCCGAGATGCAGCACCCGACTCTGCTCCACTCGGCCACGGCCAACGCCGCAGTCACCGCGCAGTATCCCGAACTCGCCGGTATCGTGCCCGGCGTGGGGCGCTTCGATCCGTGCCCGTGGGGGCTGGGCTTCGAACTACGAGGCGACAAGTCGCCGCACTGGACCGGGCGCACCAACGCGCCGGCCACGTTCGGACACTTCGGCGGGGCGGGGACGATGATGTGGGCAGACCCCGTCGCCCGCTGCGGTCTCGTCGCCCTCACCGATCGCCGCTTCGACGACTGGTCGATCGAGGCGCTGAAGCGGTGGCGGGAATTGTCCGACGCCGTCGTCGCCGAGGTCTCCGGGGTCGCCGGCTGATGTTCAGCCTCGGCGACCGGGTGCGCTGGTCGACCACGGGCGATGACGGGTTGCCGCTCGTCCGGTACGGCTTCGTCGGTGGGGTCGCCGGCGACCGCGGTCCGGTCGTCGTGATGCTCGACGGCGAGATCGGGGCCGAACCGGTCGACCTGTCCCAGCTCGAGCCGGTGTCGATCACGACGGTCGCCCTTCATCTCGACGGGCCGGACCTGGTCGACGACCCCGGCCTCCGCAAAGGCCTGGTGAATCTGTGGCAGGCGGAGGCCGAGTCGGCCGGACTCGCCGTCGACGGCCTGCGCTGCCTCGGCGCCGGCGAACCGGCGGCCGGGGCCGGCTGGTCGCTCGCCGAGCTGAACAGCGGCGGCCGCCGCTACGTGGTCCGCGCCTCCACGTCCGGGCACGGCCAGGTCTGCGTGCGCGCCGTGCCCTTCTGATCAGCTGAGGCGTTCGACGATCATCGCCATGCCCTGACCGCCGCCGACGCACATCGTCTCCAAGCCGAAGGTGGAGTCGGTGGCCTGCAGACCGTGGATCAGGGTCGTCATGATCCTCGCCCCGGTCATGCCGAACGGGTGCCCGAGGGCGATCGCCCCGCCGTGGACGTTGAGCTTGTCCCACTCGACGCCGAGGTGCCGGGCGGACGGGATCACCTGGGCGGCGAACGCCTCGTTGATCTCGACCAGGTCGATGTCGTCGATCGTCAGCGCCGCCCGACTCAGGGCCTGGCGGCTGGCCTCGATCGGTCCGAGCCCCATGATCTCGGGGTTGAGCCCGGTCACCCCCGACGACACGACCCGGGCCAGCGGGGTGATGCCGAGCACGGCGGCCTTGGTGTCGCTCATCACGACCACCGCCGCAGCCCCGTCGTTGAGGGGGCAGGCGTTGCCGGCGGTGATCTCCCCGTCGGGCCGGAAGACCGGCTTCAGCTGGGCGAGCGCTTCGAGCGTGGTGTTGGGCCGCGGCCCGTCGTCCGTGGTCACCTTGGTGCCGTCGGGGAGGGTGACCGGCGTGATCTCGTCGGCGAAGAACCCGTTCTCGACGTTCGCCACGGCCCGGTCCTGCGACAGCTTGGCGAACTCGTCCATCTCGGCCCGGGTGACGCCCTCGAGCTCGCGGACGTTCTCCGCCGTCTGGCCCATCGCGATGTAGAGGTCGGGCAGCCCCTCCGGCGGCGCCCACACCGGCTGCCCGCCCTGCGCCCGCTCGGCGGTGCGCTCGCCGGCGGGGCCGAACACCGGGTTCGGCGCCGTGTCCGTTGCCCCGTACATGTAGCGGCTCACCGTCTCGACCCCGGCGGCGATGAAGCAGTCGCCCTCGCCGGCCTTGATCGCATGGGCGGCCATGCGGATCGTCTGCAGGCTCGACGAGCAGTAGCGGTTGACCGTCACCCCCGGAACGTCGTCGAGCCCGGCCAGCACGGCCACGACCCGGCCGAGGTTGAACCCCGACTCCCCGCCCGGCTGCCCGCACCCCATGATGACGTCCTCGACGTCGGTGGGCGGGAGCTGGGGCACCTTCTCGAGCAGCGTCGTGACGATCTGCGTGGCGAGGTCATCGGGCCGGATGGAGACCAGCGAACCCTTCCCAGCCCGGCCGATCGGACTGCGGGCGGTGGCAACGATCACTGCTTCAGGCATGAGGTTCTCCGATCGCTTCGGGGTGGGGCCGGAGGCATCCTACGATCGGCAGATGGCAATGCTCCCGGCCGCGGTGCCGCTCGACGAGGTCGACCTGTCGGACTTCGAGTTCTGGCTGGGCGACCGGGACCATCGTGAGGGCGCCTTCCGCACCCTTCGCGACACCCCGGGACTCCAGTTCTTCGCCGAGACCGTGTTCGAGGACTCGCCGATCCCACCCGGGCCCGGCTACTGGGCGCTGGCCCGCCACGACGACGTGTGGACGGTGAGCCGCAATCCCCAGCTGTTCTGCTCCGGTCGCGGCTCGAACATCGCCGACCTACCGATCGAGCTGATCGAGTTCTTCGGCTCGATGATCAACATGGACGACCCGAAGCACTACCGCCTCCGGTCGATCGTCGCCAAGGGCTTCACTCCGAAGGAGGTCGCCCGCGTCGAGCAGTACGTGAAGGAAAAGGCCGCCCGTGTCGTCGACCGGCTGCTGGAGGAGCATCCCGACGGGGAGTGCGACTTCGTCGAGGCGGTCGCCGCCCCGCTCCCGCTCGAGGTGATCTGCGAGATGATGGGGATCCCGGAGGCCGACGTGCCGCAGGTGTTCCGTTGGACCAACGTCATCCTCGGCGCCGGGGACCCGGATTACGTCGGGACGTACGAGAACCTGATGGCCACCAGCCTGGAGATGTTCGCCTACGCCCAGGCGCTCGGCGAGGACCGTCTCGCCAACCCGACCGACGACCTGACGTCCGTGCTCATGCACGCCGAGGTCGAGGGCGAGCGGCTCACCACGCAGGAGTTCGGCTCGTTCTTCATCCTCCTCGTGGTCGCCGGCAACGAAACCACCAGGAACGCGGCGAGCCACGGGATGAAGGCGCTCACCGACCATCCCGACCAGCGCAAGCTGTGGTGGGACGACTTCGAGGGCCACACCAAGACAGCCGTCGAGGAGATCGTCCGCTGGGCGTCCCCGGTGATCCACTTCCGCCGCACCGCCACCGAGGACACCGAGCTGAGCGGGCAGAAGATCGCCGCCGGCGACAAGGTGGTCATGTGGTACAACTCGGCCAACCGTGACGAGCGGGTCTACGAGGATCCCTACCGGTTCGACGTCACCCGACCCCTGAACCCGGTGCAGGTCGGCTTCGGCGCCGGCGGGCCGCACTTCTGCCTCGGCGCCAACCTCGCCCGCCGCGAGCTCACCGTGCTGTTCGACGAGATCCGCCGGCGGGTGCCGGACCTGCAGATCACCGGCGAGCCGGCGTACCTGCAGAGCTTCTTCATCAACGGGATCAAGCGGTTGCCCTGCTCCTGGAGTCGCTAGGGCACGAGCCCCCGCAGCACGCGGTGAATCGGCACGTGGTCCAGGAAGCCGGCGCGCAACTCGCCGTCGTCGATCTGCTCGGCACGGCCGCGTAGCCAGGTACCGGCCAGCGCCGCGACGTCGGCGGCGCGCGCATCGGCTGCGGCGGTCAGCACCTCGTGGCATGCCAGGAACAACTCGCCCGGCACGAGCGCGCCCTGGAGGGCCGGTCCGTCGAGATGGGTCAGCACGGCGTCGATCTCCGTCACCGCCTCGTCCTGCCGGCCGAGCCGGAGCAGCACGCTGGCCCGACCCACGCGGCTCTCGAGACCGGCTTTCTCCGCCAAGCCGAGCTCCTCGTGGAGCGTGACGGCGGCCGTAAAGGCGTCCAAGGCCTCCTGCCGCCGGCCCGCCGCGCGGGCGACGTAGCCCTGGGCGACGCAGGCGCGGCTCTCGATGAGCGGGACGCCGGCTGCTCGAGCCAGAGGGAGCGCCTCCTCGGCCCACGCCGACGCCGTCGCCACCTCTCCCTGGGCCAGTTCGACAAGGGCGAGCAGCGCCATGGAGTCGGCCACGACGACGTCGTCACCGACCTCGCGTCCGCCGTCGATCGAGCGGCGCAGCGCCCGCGACGCGGCGGGGAAGTCGCCAACGCCGCGGTAGAGCTCACCGAGGGAGTTATGACCGACCGCGACGGCTTCGTAATCCTCGATGGCGGCGCTGAGAGCGAGCGACTGTTCCAGCAGCACGCGCGCCTCGGCGAGACGTCCGAGGGCGATGTCCGTGATCGCCAGGTTCATCGTGTTGAGCGCCTCGCCGTAGCGGTACCCGCTCAGCTGGCAGAGCGCCCTCGATGCGTCGATCGCCGTGTGGGCCGCCTCGTAGTCGCCCTGGTTGTACAGGATGGACCCGAGCTGGCCGACGACGAGGGCCTCGCCGTCGAGGTCGTCCGCGGCGCCGTGCGCCTCCCGGGCAGCATCCAGGAACGCGATCGCGTCGTCGTAGCGACCGGCATTGTTGGCGATGATCGCGAGGTAGCGCAGCGCCTGGCCGGCGAGGCTCGGTCGGCCCGCCGCACGGGCCCGCTCGATGGCCGCCCGGAGCAACGGCTCGGCATCGTCGCTGGGCGGCTTCCAACCGAGGGCCTTGCCCCACCAGAGGAGGGCGGCAGCTTCTTCCTCCACGCGACCGGCCGAACGGGCGCGGGACACGGCTTGCTCGGCGACCGACGCGACCTCGTCGAGCTCGCCGGCGAACCAGGCACGCCGGCAACGCCGGAGCAGGAACAGCAGTCGCCGAACCTCGTCGACGTCCGGCGCCAGCTCTTCCAGCCCCGCAAGCGCTGATCGCTGGGCGTCACGGTCCCCAGTGCGGTTGTGGACCTCCTCGATCTCGGCCAGCACGTCGAACCGCGGTTCGGTCGCATCCGCCGCGGCCAGTTCGAGCGCCCGCCCCAGCACTCGGACCGCCTCGTGATGGGCGTGGCGCGCCGCCGCCTGGCGGCCCGCCTCCAGGTACCAGTCCACGGCGCCGCCCCGCTCGTCGGCTCGCTCATAGTGCTCGGCGATGGACGCGGCGAGCTCGTTCGCCCGTTCACCGGCGCGCGCTTCCAGCCAGCGGGCAGCGAGCGCGTGCAGCGTGCGCCGGTGGCGCAGGAGCACCGTGTCGTAGACCACGTCACGCAGCAAGCCGTGCTTGAACGTCAGCTCCGCGCAGCCGGTGAACGTCGGTGGTTCGCGGCGCAGAACGAGCTCGCGCTCTTCGGCGACGGCGAACGCATCGACGAGATCGACGGGTGCGACGGCCGACGACCCCGTCGTGCCGAGCGCAGCCACGGCCTCGTCCCAGAACACCCTCCCGATGACGGAGGCACGCTGAAGGACGGTGCGCTGCTCGGCGCCCAGGCTGTCGAGCCGCGCCTGCAGTACCCCCGCCAGCGTCGAGGGAACACGACTCGGGTCGAGGCGGCCGCGCTCGATGCGCCATGCGTCCTCGGACGTCTCGATCACGCCGGCGTCGATGAGCATTTTCACGAGCTCCTCGACGAAGAACGCGTTGCCGTCGGAGCGAACGGCGATCAGTTCGATCAGCCCTGGGTCGGGATCATCGGCTCGGCCCAGCAGCTCGCGCACGAGTGCCCGGGTGGAGTCGAGGGGCAACGGGTCGAGGTCGCGAGCGACCCGACGAGGCCCGCCAGCGAGCCACCCACTACGGCGCTGCCGGAAAGAGGGTCGAGCGGTCGCGACGACGAGAGCGGCGACGCCCGCGAGGCTGTCGAGCAGGCGCTCGAGCAGGTCCAGGGAGTCGTCGTCGGCCCAGTGCACGTCCTCGAGCACGATCACGATCGGTGCCGACTCGTGCGCGCGCAGGAAGCGCTGGAAGTGCCCCTCGGCGATCGTCCCGAAGTGCTCGGCAGCGGCGAGCCGCTGCACCGCCGGCAACGACCCGAGGTCGAAGCCGAGCCAGTGCCCGACGACGTCGGCTTCGTCGGGCGACAGGGCGCGCCGCATACCCCGCCGGAGCTCGTGGGCGACGGCGCCCGGAGGGTCGCTCTCCTGGATCCCGAATCGCGCCGCGATCGCCCCGCGGAACAAGCCGATGGCGTCCGCCTGGAGGGCCGGCGCGGCCCGGCCCTCGAGCCGCGTTGCCTCCGGGCAGCGGTCAACAAGCCACTGTCCGAACTCGTACACCAGTCGGGACTTGCCCGCCCCCGCCTCGGCGACGACCGTGACGAGTAGCGGCTCCGACTCGCCAACGGCCCGCTCGAAGGCCCCGACGAGCTCGGCCAGCTCGGTCTCGCGCCCGATCATCCTGGTTGGGATCCCCTCGAAGCGCGGCGCGAACGTCGGCGCCACATCGCGAACGCCGACAACGAGATGGACGCCGACGGGTTCGGCTTTGCCTTTGAGCCGCACCGCGTCCTGTCGTCGAAGCTCGAAACGAGAGCGCACGTGGAGCGCCGTCTCCGCGGCGACGAGCACGCCGCCGGTCGGCGCCGCCGCTTCCAACCGGCTGGCGACGTTCACGGTGTCTCCCATCACCGTGAACTCCGCGGTCGTGCCGACCGGACCCAACAGCGCGGGGCCGGTGGCCACGCCGACCCGGAGCGCCAACTCGAGCCCGGTCTCGGCCCGGAGTGCGGCCACGACCCGCTGCAACTCGAGCCCGGCCGAAACGGCCTGTTCCGGATCGTCCTCTCGCACGCGCTCGGCCCCCCACACCGCCATCAGGGCATCACCGATGTGCTTGTCGATCCGCCCGCCATGGGTCGTGACCACCGCGTCGAGCCGGGTCCAGAGCTCGTTCATGGCGTCGGCGACGAGCTCGGCGTCGAGGCGTTCCGACATCGCCGTGAACCCACTCACATCGGCGAACAGCACGCTCACCTGGCGGCGGCGCGCCTCGGACCGACCGAGGGCGGTGAGTCGTTCACGGAGCGCCGCGACGGTGACGTCGATGACCTCGTCCGGCACCGCGCCGCGCAACTCCTCCTGCGCGGCGATCGCCAACTCCAGCTGGTCACGATCTGTCATACGCCGTCCACCCGAGCCGAAAGTGTGGCACAGGCGTGCGCCAAGGAATCGGTCCCGAGTCGGCCTCCCCCGGACCGGCGTGGCCGACGACGAGGGCGGCGATCGTCGCTACGCGCTGATCAGCGTTCGGCCGGTGGCAGCCTCGGCGAGATTGGCGGCGAGTTGCTCGGCGGCGCCGGGCTGGAGCTGGGCGGTGGTCACGCGCACGGCGGGCGGCGTGCGGAGCCGGAAGCGTTCTCCGCCGAGGACCGCGTAGCCGGCATCGAGGAGGTGGCGGACGGCGAACTGCTCCTCGCGTACCGGGATCCAGGTGTGGAGGCCGGAGCGTCCGTGACTCGGTAGATGGTGGCGGTGCAGCGCGGCGAGCAAGGCGTTCCGCCGTCTGTTCGTCTCGGCTGCGGCTCGGCGCAGCCGGCGGCGGACGCTCGTGTTGCCGAGCATCTCGGCGGCGATCTCCTGGAGCAGTTGGCTGACCCAGCTCGTGGTCACGGCCTGGCGCGCTTCGACTCGGGCGATCGTCTGGGCGTCGCCGGCGAGCATCGCGACGCGGAGGTCGGAGCCGAGGAGCGGCGACATCGACCGGATCGTCGCCCAGCGACGGCGCCCGCCCGTGAGCGTCTCGGCGGGGCGTTCGAACTCCCAGCCGTGGGCATCTTCGATCAGCAGCACGTCGTGCCCTTCAATCAGACGGCGGAGCGTGGACGCTCGCTCGGCGCTCAGTGAGGAGCCGAACGGGTTCTGCCCGTGGGGGGTGACAACCAGCGCGTCGATGCCGCCGGTCAGGGCTCGATCGAGCTGATCGGGGTCGGAGCCGTCGTCGTCGACGGCGACTGGTACGGCCTGAAGGTTCAATGCCTGCAGCAGGTCGAGGAGCCGCGGGAAGGCGGGGTCCTCGACCGCGACCCGGTCGCCCGGCCGCAGGTGGGCTTGGAGGACGCGTTCGACGCCGTCGAGGGTGCCCCCCACAAAGGTCAGTGCGGTGGCGTCGACACCGGTGCGAGCGAACTCGCGGTGCGCCTGGTCGACGAGCGCCTCGACCTTGGCGTTCTCCTGATACCGGGAGATGCCGGGGCGACGGGCAGCGAGACGTTCGAGCGCGTCGCCGATCTCGGGAAGGAGCGTGGGGTCGACGACTCCGGAGGCGAGATCATGGACGCCCGTCGGGAGCCGTCCGTTGCGGGAGAGCCGAGGCTCGAGCTGCGCGGCCACGCGCGTGCCGCGGCGGCCGTCGCTGACGACGAAGCCGCGTTGGCGCAGCGACCGGTAGGCGGTGGCGGCGGTGCCAGGGTCGACTCCCAACTCTGCGGCCAGCGCCCGCACGGGGGGCAGGCGCTCACCCGGACCGAGCTCGCCGTCGTGGATGCGTCGTTCGAACTCGCGCGCGATCGCTTGTGCTCGTCCTCGAATGGTCATATTGTACGTTGATGTTAGCACCGATTGTAGGCATACAATCTCGCACCGAAGTCACGGCGCTCGTCGCCGGACTGGTCACCGTGACGCTGTGGGGTTCGTCATTCGTCGCCATCCGTGACGCCGGCCAGCACGTCTCCCCCGGCACCGTCGCGCTCGGGCGTCTCCTCGTCAGCGTGGCCGTGCTCAGCGTCGCCGCCACGATCCGCCACCAGCCGCTCCCCGCGCGGCGGGACCTGGTGCCGATCGCCGGCTTCGGCGTGCTGTTCCTCGGTGTCTACAGCGTCACCCTGAACGCCGCTGAACGCCGCGTCGATGCCGGCACGGCCGCGATGCTCATCAACACCGGCCCGATCCTGATCGCGATCGGCGCCGGGGTCTTCCTCGAGGAAGGCTTCCCCCGCCGCCTCTTCGCCGGCTGTGCCGTCGCCTTCTCCGGGTGCCTGCTGATCGGCCTCGCCAACTCTCGGACCGGTGCCCGTGCCGGCCTGGGGATCGGGCTGCTCCTCGTCGCCGCCTGCGCCTATGCCGCCGCCGTCATCATCCAGAAGCCGGTGCTGGCGCGGGTCTCGCCGCTGCACGTGACGTGGCTCGGGTGTGTCGCCGGAACCGTCGCCTGCCTGCCCTTCCTGCCGACACTGCTGGGCGAGCTCAGCAACGCCCGCATCGGCACGATCGGCTGGATCGTCTACCTCGGTGCCGCGCCCACCGCCGTCGGGTTCGCCACCTGGGCGTACGCGCTCCGCCGCATGAGCGCCGGCCGCCTGGCGTCGCTCGCCTATCTGATCCCGGTCGTGGCGATCGTGCTCGGCTGGGCCCTCCTCGACGAGACCCCGCCGTGGCCCGCAATCGCCGGCGGTGCGCTCTGCGTCACCGGTGTCTACCTCGCTCGACGCCCCGGGTCCCGCCCGTGACCGCCTTGCCTCCGCTGATCGTCGAACTGCTGGCCACGGCCTACCGTGCCGACCTCGAGCGCGAAACACAGCAACGACGACGGCGCGCCCACGCAACAAGGCAAGGGGACCGGTCCCCGGTCGGCGCCGGCCACCCCGGCGCGAAGATGACCCGATGGTCGAACGCCAGCGAGTCGCCGACGTCCTCACCGGTCTCGGATGGTGTCTGCTCGCCGGCTACCTGGCGCTGGTCGTGGCGCAGGTCAACGACGTCCGGGAGTTCAACCGGGACTTCGCCCAGAGCTTCGCCGAGCAGGTGGCGTTCGTCGCCCGGATCGCCTCCCCGACCTCCACGGTGATCCTCGTGCTGGCGGCGGTGGCAGCGCTGGCCTCGCAGCTCGTCCGCGCCGGGAACAGCGCCCGCACACCGTGGCGCGCGGTGCCGCTCGCCTGGGCCGCGATCGTCGTGGCCGTCCTGGCCGCTGTGACGCTCGTGTTCGCCGTGTGGTCGCTCACCGAGATCGAGGGCGGGACCAACAAGGGCGTCCAAATCGTCTTCTACCTCGGGTCGGGCGCCGTGATCGCCGCCGTTCCCCTCGCCGCCCGGCTGGCCATCCGGCTCGAGCCGCTGCCGCCCTCACGTCACGTGCACCCGGACCACCACGGCCACCACCGGCCGACGTCACCGTTCAGTCAGCCGCCCAACGCCCACTGATCACCCGAACTGTGAGTCCTGCCAGCGGACATCCGCTGGCTCAGCTCACAGTTCTCGGCCTGGTGTCGATCAACTTCCGAGCTCGCCGTCGCGGTAGTGCTTGCGGCAAAGCAGCTCGTAGCGCACCGCATCACCGAAGAGCGGCGGCGTGAGCGGGTCGGCCGTGTCGCCGACCACCACGATCTCGCCCTCGGTGACCACTTCGCCGTTGACCACCCGGGCGTTGTGCGTCGCCCGGGCACCACACCAGCACCGGGCCTCCACCTGGAGCGGCACCCGCTCGTCGGCGACCTCGAGCAGCCGCTTGGTCCCCTCGAACAGCTCGCCCCGGAAGTCGGTGATCAACCCGAACGCGTACACCTCGACGCCGAGGTCGTCGACGGCCCGGGCGAGCTCGTCGCACTGCCGGATCGTGAAGAACTGCGCCTCGTCGCACACCATGTAGTGGATCGGCCAGTGAGCGAGGGCGAGTCGGTACAGATCGAGGTCCGGGCCGACGTCGATGGCGGGCGCGGCGACACCGAGCCGGCTGGTCACCTGCGCGCCCTCGCGGTCGAGGCTCGTCAGCAGCAGTCCGTACAGCCCGCGGCTCAACAGGTTGTGGTGGATCTGGAGGGCGAACGTGCTCTTTCCCGAGCCCATCGTTCCGAAGCTGAAGCGCAAGCTGGCCATGACGCCCGGCGACGATAGCGAAGGGCTGTCACAGCCTCACCGGAGCATGGCCTGCACCGTGGCGATGTGGTCGGCGTCGGCCGGCGTCTTGTCCGGGCGGTACCGCCGGACCCGGGCGAAGCGGAGGGCGACACCGCCGGGATATCGGGTCGACACCTGCACACCGTCCAGCGCGATCTCCACGACCAGCTCGGGCCGGACGTGGACGACGTACGCGCCTTCGCCCTCCTCACTGCCGAGGGCGATCTTCTGCAACGCCTCGGTCTGCCACCGCAGCAGCTCGTCGGTGAGCCCCTTGAACGTCTTGCCCACCATGACGAACTCGCCGTCGTCGCCCCGTGCCCCGAGGTGGAGGTTGGACAGCCACCCCTGCCGCCGGCCGTGGCCCCACTCGGCGGCGAGCACGACGAGGTCGAGGGTGTGCACCGGCTTGACCTTGCGCCACGCACCACCCCGCCGCCCGGCGTCGTACGGGGCGTCGAGCGCCTTGACCATCACGCCCTCGTGCCCGGCGTCGACCGCCCGATCCAGGAACGCCTCGGCCTCGGCCGGGTCGGCGGTGACGATCGACGGCAGACGGGACCCCGGTGGCACGACCGTCGCCAGGATCTCACGCCGCACGGCCAGCGGCTCGTCGACCACCGCCGCTCCGCCGGCGTGGAGGACGTCGAAGAAGTACGCCGACAGGCCGCTCCCCCGCCCGGTCGGCGCGTCGGCGCCGAAGTCGCCCATCGAGTCCTGGAACCGCCGGGGCGTGCCCTCGTCGTCGACGCCGAGGGCCTCGCCGTCGAGGACGAGGTCGGCACCGGGCAGCCCGGCGACGAGGGCGGCGACGGCCGGCAGCCGGTCGGTGACCTCGTTCAGGTTGCGGGTGTAGATCGACACCTGACGGTCGCGGCGGTGGACCTGGATGCGGGCGCCGTCGAGCTTCCACTCCACCGACGCCGGCCCGGTCGCCGCGAGCGCGTCGGCCACGCCGGCGGCGGGCGCGGCCAGCATCGGCTGGACCGCCCGGCCCGGGACGAGGGCCACCGCCGCCAGCGCGGACGCGCCGCCGGTCATCGCGGCCCGGGCCGTCTCGCCCAGGTCGCCCGCCATCATGTGGGCGCGCCGGACGTCGGCGACCGGCAGCTCGGCACCCTTGGCGATCGCCTCGACCATCACCCCGTCGAGGGCGCCGTGGCGCACCTCGCCGGTGAGCACCCGCCACAGCAGGTTCTGCTCGGGCCCCGTCGCCCGGCCGAACAGGTCACCGAGCACGGCTCGGCGGGCGGCGGCGACACCCGGGCCCGCCATCGCGGCGAGCCGGTCGACGGCGCCGTCGACCTCGCCGATCTCGAGCGAGGCCGCCGCGGCCGGATCGGGCCGCACGTCGCGCAGCGTCCGCCACCCGACGCCCACCCGCCCCTGCCGGAGCGTGCCGGTGAGAAAGCCGACGGCGGGCTCGATCTCGTCCGGCGCCAGCCGGCGCAGCAGCGCCGCGATCAGGGCGGCCTTCTCGCCGCGCTTGGACGTCGCCGCGAGCTGCTCAGACGTCTCAGCAACCGCCGCAAAGCGCACGGATCAGGGCTCCTAGCCGCCCTCGACCGGCCGGCCCGCCTCCTTCCACGCCGTGAACCCACCGTCGAGGTGGGCGACGTCGGTGTACCCCATCTGCTGCAGCGTGTCCGCCGCCAGCGCCGACCGCCCGCCCGCCGCGCAGTGCAGGATCACCCGCCGGCTCGGGTCGAGTTCGGGGAGGTGGTAGGGACTCGTCGGGTCGGCGTAGAACTCGAGCATCCCCCGCGGGGCGGCGATCGCGCCGGGGATCGATCCGTGCTGCTCCCGCTCGGCCGGCTCGCGGATGTCGACGATGAGCGGGTCGCCGGCCTCGAGCTCGGCGGCGACTTCATCGACGGTCAGGTTGGTCACCCGCCGCTTGGCCTCGGCGACCAGTTGGGTCGCCGACTTGGGGGCTGATCCTTCGGTCATGGGACTTCCTCCTCGGGACGTTCGGCCCCACCGTAGGAGCCAATGTCACAGGACCGGAATATTTGCCCTCAGGAGGACTACCGTGTGGTTCCTGAGGAGGGGGCTGGCAACGACGCCGGCCTGACGACATGACCGATACTGCCCACACCGGGCACCGGGAGGAGACGACCACCGAGGTGGCCGTCAACGGGGGACATGGCGAGCCGACGACCCTGCACCGGGTCGTGGTCCGTTTCGCCGGCGACTCCGGCGACGGGATGCAGCTCACCGGCGACCGATTCACATCGGTGAGCGCCGCCTACGGCAACGACCTCTCGACCCTGCCCGAGTTCCCCGCCGAGATCCGCGCCCCCGCCGGCACGGTGCACGGCGTCTCCAGCTTCCAGGTGCACATCTCCGATCATCCGATCACCACGCCGGGCGACGAGCCGAACGTGCTGGTGGCGATGAACCCGGCGGCGCTGCGCGCCGACCTCGACCGGCTCGAGCCGGGCGGCACCTTGATCGTCAACGAGGACAACTTCGACGAGCGCAGCCTCGAGAAGGCCGGGTACCTGTTGCCGTCCGGCGGCACGGTCAACCCGCTCGAGGACGGCAGCCTCGACGGCTACCGCGTGATCAGAGTGCCGATGACCTCGCTGACGAAGGAAGTGGCGGCGCCCCTCGGCGTCAAGCCCCGCGACGCCGAGCGCTCGAAGAACTTCTTCGCCCTCGGCCTGGTGTCGTGGATGTACACGAGGCCGACCGACCCGACGCTCGACTGGATCGCCAAGCGCTTCGCCGCCAACGAGCTGGTGGCCGGGGCCAACCGCGCCGCCTTCCTCGCCGGCTACAACTTCGGTGAGACCACCGAGGCGGTCGGCCACCGCTTCGAGGTGCGCCCCGCCACGCTCCCCGCGGGCGAGTACACCAGCGTCACCGGCAACACCGCCCTCGCCTGGGGCATCGTCGCCGCCGGTCAGCTCGCCAAGCTGCCGGTCACCCTCGGCTCCTACCCGATCACGCCGGCCTCGGACATCCTCCACGAGCTCTCCAAGCACAAGCACTTCGGCGTCCGCACGGTGCAGGCCGAGGACGAGATCGCGGCCGCCGGGATGGCCCTCGGCGCCGCCTTCGCCGGCCACCTCGGCGTAACCACCACCAGCGGGCCGGGCGTGATGCTGAAGGGGGAGACGATCTCGCTCGCCGTGTCCGTCGAGCTGCCGATGATCATCGTCGACATCCAGCGCGGTGGACCCTCCACCGGCCTCCCGACGAAGACCGAGGCTGCCGACCTCAACATCGCCCTGTTCGGGCGCTCCGGCGAGGCGCCGCTCCCGGTCGTCGCGGCCCGGAGCCCGGTGCACTGCTTCGAGGCGGCGATCGAGGCGGCCCGGATCGCGGTGAAGTACCGGACCCCGGTCATCCTCCTGTCAGACGGGTATCTCGCCAACGGGTCCGAGCCGTGGCAGCTCCCCGACATCGACGACCTGCCCGACATCGCCGTCCCGTTCGCCAGCGAGCCGAACCACGTCGACGCCGACGGCAACCCGGAGTTCTGGCCGTACCTGCGGGACACCCAGACGCTCGCCCGGCCGTGGGCGATTCCCGGCACACCCGGCCTGATGCACCGCGTCGGCGGCCTCGAGAAGGAGGACGGCAGCGGCAACATCTCGTACACGCCGGACAACCACCAGCGGATGGTCGACCTGCGGGCGGCGAAGGTCGCCGCGGTCGCCGCCGACATCCCGCCGGTGGAGGTCGCCGGCGACGTCGACGCCGATGTGTGCGTGCTCGGCTGGGGCTCGACGTGGGCGGCGATCGACGCCGCCGTCGAGCGACGCCGCCGGGTCGGCGACAAGGTCGCCCACGTCCACCTCATGCACCTGAACCCGCTGCCGCCGAACCTCGGCGACGTGTTGCGGTCGTTCCGCTCGATCCTCGTGCCCGAGCTCAACCTCGGCCAGCTGGCCCGGGTCGTCCGCGCCGAGTTCCTCGTCGACGCCCGCCCGGTCAGCAAGGTGCAGGGCCTCCCGTTCACGTCGCGCGAGCTCGAGGCCGCGATCGAAGGAGCACAGGCATCATGAGCGACACCACGCTGACCTCGAAGAAGGACTGGGCCAGCGACCAGGAGGTCCGCTGGTGCCCCGGCTGCGGCGACTACGGCATCCTCCTGGCCGTCCAGCAGCTGATGCCCGACCTCGGGGTGCCCCCGGAGAACACGGTGTTCGTGTCCGGCATCGGGTGCTCCAGCCGGTTCCCGTACTACATGAACACCTACGGGTTCCACGGGATCCACGGTCGGGCTCCCGCCCTCGCCACGGGAATCGCGATCGCCCGTCCCGATCTCGACGTCTGGGTGATCACCGGTGACGGCGACGGCCTGTCGATCGGCGGCAACCACCTGATCCACGCCCTGCGACGGAACGTGAACCTCACCATCCTGCTGTTCAACAACCGTATCTACGGGCTCACGAAGGGCCAGTACTCGCCGACGTCGGAGGTCGGCAAGGTGACCAAGTCGACGCCGTTCGGCTCGATCGATCCGCCGTTCAACCCGCTCGCCGTCGCCCTCGGGGCCGAGGCGACGTTCGTCGCCCGCACCCACGACCTCGACCGCAAGCACATGATGGAGGTCTTCCGCGCCGCCCACGACCACCGTGGCGCGGCGTTCGTCGAGATCTTCCAGAACTGCAACGTGTTCAACGACGGGCAGTTCGCCGACATCACCAAGAAGCAGCGCCGCGACGACATGCTCATCGACCTCGTCCACGGCGAGCCGATCCGCTTCGGCGCCAATCGTGAGCGCGGTGTCGTGATGGGCTCCGACGGTCAGCTCCGGCTCGTCGACGTGGCCACCGTCGGCGAGGACGCAATCCTCGTCCACGACGCCAGGCGGGACGACCCGAGCCTGGCGTTCGCCCTCGCCCGGCTGAGCACCGACGACCATTCACCGACCCCGTTCGGGATCTTCCGTCAGGTCGTCCGTCAGGAGTACGCCTCGGCGATCGGCGCCCAGCTGGCCCAGGAGTCCGAACGCAAGGGCCCCGGCGATCTGGCGGCGCTCCTGCGCTCCAACGGCACGTGGACCGTGGCCGGCACGAACTGACCGCCGCGCTCTTCCGTCGTTCGAAAAACCGCATCGATGCTGCCGTTTCCGGCCGACGCGACGCACTATGTTGCATTCGCGTTGCCGCCGACCCCCCGAGCCGCTGATCCCGCATGAGCCAACCGCATCTCCGAGCCAAGAGGTCCGCGAGGTCGACCGACCGCGTCGGCGAAGCCCGACTGACGGCCATCGTCGTGCTCGCCACGCTGGCCGCCCTCGCCGCCCTCGGTGCCGTCGCCATGACGCGCGACGGGGGTGCCGACGCGTCGGATCCTTCGGCGACGACGGCGCCGGCGGGGCTCTCCGGTGTGGCGGCGCTCGCCCGCCCGGCGGCCGACACGGCCCAGGACACCCTGCCCGACCTCGTCGGCAAGGAGCGACGGACGCGCAAGAAGGTGTGCCCGGTCGAGCCCGAGACGCTGCGCCAGGGCGACACGGGCGACGACGTGCTCTGCCTCCAGCGGGCGCTGGTCAAGGCCGGCGCCCTGGAGGGCGAGCCCTCCGGCACGTTCGACGACGCGACGTTCCGGGCCGTCAGCCAGATCCAGGAGGACCGCGACCTCTTCGTCGACGGCGTCGCCGGACGGGAGACCGCGCTGTCGCTCGACATCTGGCCGGACGAGAAGTCGTTCGTGGTGCGCACGCCCAAGCCGGCGGCCGGTGCGACCGACCTGCTCGGCTTCGCCCTGTCGTCGGTGGCGTCGGCGGGCAAGGACGCCCCCCCACTGCCGCCCGACAGCGGGATCGGCACCGGCAAGCGGGTCGTGTACTCGCGCAAGATGCAGCGGGTGTGGGCGGTCGACGGTGACGAGCGCATCGTCCGGTCGTGGCTGGTGTCGGGGAGCCAGTACGAGAACGAAGTCCCGGGTGTGCACAAGATCTACAGCCGCTCGGAGCAGTCCACGGCGTGGAACGGCCGGGCGTTTCTGCCGCTGATGATCCGGTGGTACGAGACCGACATCGGCCACCTGGGGTTCCACGCCATCCCGATCAAGCGCAGCGACGGGTCGCGCTACCAGACCGAGGACGAGCTCGGCACCCGGCTCTCCGGGGGCTGCCAGCGCCAGGCCGAGCTGGATGCCCAGTTCCTCTGGAACTTCGCGCCGGTGGGCACGACCGTGATCGTCCTGTAGGGGATGCGGTTCGGTCTCCAGCTGCGGGCCGAGGATCCGACGTCGATCGCCGACGAGGCCCGCCGGGCCGAAGCGCTCGGCTTCGACACCGTGCTCGTCGCCGACCACGTCGGGAGCGACTGGAGCCCGCTGCTGAGCCTCGCCATCGCCGCCAGCGCGACCGCCACGATCCGCCTCGGCACCTTCGTGCTCAACGCCGGCGTGCACCACCCGCTGATGCTCGCCCGGGACGTCGCCACGCTGGACCGGCTCAGCGGCGGCCGGGTCGAGCTCGGGCTGGGCGCCGGCCACACCCCGGCCGAGTTCGCCGCCGCCGGCGTGCCGTTCGCCCCCGCCCGCGAGCGCAAGGGCTCGCCTCGCCGAGTTCGTCGAGATCGTGCGGGCCCTGCTCGACGGAGGGACGGTGGACTTCCACGGCGATCACTTCTCGCTGGCCGCCGCCTCGATCGGCCGGCGCACGGTACAGGAGCGTCTGCCGATCCTCGTCGGCGGCAGCGGACCCGCCCTGCTCGCCCACGCCGCCCGCCACGCCGACATCGTCGGGTTCACCGGCCTCGGACGCACGCTGCCCGACGGCCACCGCCATGCGGCCCGGTTCCAGCCCGAGGTGCTCGACGACGAGGTGGCGCTGGTCCGGCAGGCGGCGGGCGAGCGGGCGGTCGAGCTCAATGTCCTCGTCCAGGTCGTCGACGTCACCACTGACCGACGGGCCGCCGCGGCGGCGATCGCCGACCGTGTCGACGACCTGACCGGTCGAGGACGCCCTGGCCACGCCGTTCCTCGCCCTCGGCACGCCCGACGAGATCGCCGAGCAGCTCGGCGCGGCGCGGGACCGGTGGGGCATCTCCTACTTCGTCGTGCGCGAGCCGGAGGCGTTCGCACCGGTGATCGCCCGTTTCAGGCCGTGATTGCGTTCGCAGGCCGTCGCTGGCCGCTCACTCGCTGGCGCTCGCTCGCTCGCATCATCGAGAGGGCGCACGATTGACCATCGAGATCGTCCCGGTCACGCCGGACCGGTGGGACGACGTACGCACCTTGTTCGGTCCCAACGGGGCGTACTCCAACTGTTGGTGCACGTGGTGGATCTGGCGATCGGCCGACTGGGATCGCCGGTCTCCGGCCCAGCGCCGGCGCGAGCTGGAGCAGCGGGTGGCGAACGGCGAGGAGCCCGGGCTGCTGGCGTACGAGGGCGGCGACCCGATCGGGTGGTGCGCCGTCGCGCCGCGGGAGCGGTACGCGCGGCTCGACAATCCCCGCGCCCGCACCTTCCGGCGCCTCGACGATCAGCCGAGCTGGGTCGTGACGTGCTTCTTCATCCGGCGCGACCGCCGGGGCGAGGGCGTGGCGACGGCGCTCCTCGACGCCGTCGGCGAGTTCGTCGCCGCCCGGGGCGGCGCCTTGATCGAGGGCTACCCGACCGAGCACCCCGAGCACGGACCGAGCGCGATGTACACCGGGACGGTGCCGATGTTCAGCGCCGCCGGGTTCGTCGAGGCCGCCCGACCGGGCGGGCGGCCACTGGTCCGGTTGGAGCTCCCCCGGCGAGCAGGGGGCCGGACGCGACGGCGCCCGGCCCGAAGGCCGGGCGACATCGCCGATTGATCCGTTCGACGACTAGCTGGTCGTCGTCAGGGGGAGGGTCGTCCCGAGGTCGCCACCGGTGTCGCTCGGAAGCTCGGTGCCATCGGGCGTGTCGTCGTCGTCATCGTCGCTGCAGGCAGCGAAGGCGGTCACCGCCAGGGCTGCTACTGCGACAGTGGCCAACCGCTTGACTCGCATCTGTCATCCTTTCCACGCTGCCCGCCGGGGGACACCGTACCCATTGGGCTGTCACATAAACGTCATGTTGGGCCCTCCGAGAGTCCGGGCTGACGAGCTCGGCACGCCGGCTCGCCCTCTTGCTGGTGCCCGTCGCCTGGTTGGCGGCGTGCGGCGAGAGCGTCACGCCGGTCGGCGCGCCAGGCACAGAACCCGCTCCCGGGCTCACGCTCCCTGCGTCCCGATGATCTGTGTCACCGTTCCCGCCGGTTGCCGGCGGCGTCGGTGACACAAACTCAGCTGCAGCCGCTGGTCGAGCCGCAGCTCGGGCAGGCGTAGCAGGAGCCGGCCCGGATCATCTGCACGCCGCACTCCATGCACATCGGGGCGTCGGCGTGGCGGATCACCCCGGCGGCCGGGGTGTTGTCCTCGGGCGTGGGGACGACCGTGCCGAGCTCCATCTGCACGGCCAGCTCGCCCGCCGAGGGAACGGTCTTGGGGTCGGCGACGATCTCGGAACCCATCGAGGTCTCGATCACCGACTCCTCGACGCCGGGCAGGGTCGGCTGCATCCGCTCGTCGACGGTGAAGATGCCGAGCTCGGCCCGCTCCTCGACGCTCAAGTACTCGATGGCGAGGCGGCGGAAGAGGTAGTCCATGATCGAGGTGGCGAACCGGATGTCCGGGTCGTCGGTCATCCCGGCCGGCTCGAAGCGCATGTTGGTGAACGCCTCGACGAAGGCCCGCAGCGGCACCCCGTACTGCAGGCCGTAGGAGATCGACTTGGCGAAGGCGTCCATGATCCCCGAGAGCGTCGAGCCCTGCTTGGACACGGTGAGGAAGACCTCGCCCGGGCGACCGTCGTCGTACTCGCCGATCGTGGCGAAGCCCTTGCAGTCGGCGACCCGGAACTCGAACGTCCGCCCCCTCCGGCTGCGCGGGAGCTTGGTCCGCGCCGGCCGGTGGACGACCTTCTCGATCACCTTCTCGACGATCTTGGTCGCCTCGCCGGCGGTGGTGTCGTCCTTCTTCGCCGTCGAGAGCGGCTGGCCGACCTTGCAGTTGTCACGGTAGATGGCGACTGCCTTGAGGCCGAGCTCCCAGGCGAGCATGTGGATGCCCTCGACGTTCTCGACGGTGACGTCTTCGGGCATGTTGATCGTCTTCGACGCCGCGCCGGACAGGAACGGCTGCACGGCTCCGAGCATGCGGACGTGGCCCTCGTAGTGGATCACGTTGTCGCCCATCGAGCAGGCGAAGACCGGGAGGTGCGCCGGGGCCAGGTGCGGTGCGCCGACGATCGACTTCTCGCGGTCGATGTAGGCGATGATGTCGGCGACCTGGGCGGCGGTGTAGCCGAGGTTGCGCAGCGCCCGCGGCACGGTCTGGTTGACGATCGACATCGTCCCACCGCCGACGAGCTTCTTCAGCTTCACCAGCCCCAGATCGGGCTCGATCCCGGTGGTGTCGCAATCCATCATGAACGAGATCGTGCCGGTCGGCGCGAGCACGGTGGCCTGCGAGTTGCGCACGCCGTGGTCCTCGCCCTCGCGGACCGCCGTGTCCCAGGCGTCCTGTCCGGCCCGCACGAGCTCGGCCGGCACCGCCTCCACGTCATCGATCTCGTGGCTCGCGTCGCGGTGCATCCGCAGCACGCGGAGCATGTGCTCCTCGTTGTCGGCGAAGCCGGAGAACGGACCCATCCGGCTGGCGATCCGGGCGCTGGTGGCGTAGGCGTGTCCGGTGAGCAGCGACGTGAGCGACGCCGCCCAGGCGCGGCCGCCCGCCGAGTCGTACGGCAGCCCGAGCGCCATCAGCAGGGCGCCGAGGTTGGTGTAGCCCAGCCCGAGCTGGCGGAAGACCCGGCTCGTCTCGGCGATCTGCGGCGTCGGGTAGTCGGCCCGTCCGACGAGGATCTCCTGGGCAGTGAAGACGATCTCGACCGTGTGGCGGAAGGCGTCGGTCTCGAACGAGCCGTCCACGTCGAGGAACTTCAACAGGTTGATCGACGCGAGATTGCACGCGCTGTTGTCGAGGTGGACGTATTCGGAACAAGGGTTACTGGCATTGATGCGCCCGGTAGTGGCCGCGGTGTGCCACTTGTTGATCGTGGTGTCGAATTGCAGGCCGGGGTCGGCGCACTCCCACGCCGCCTGGGCGATCTCGTGCCACAGATCGCGGGCCCGGACGGTCTGGAGCACCTCGCCGGTGGTCACGGCGACGAGTGCCCAGTCGGCGTCCTCCCTGACTGCCTGCATGAACTCGTCCGTGACCCGTACCGAGTTGTTGGCGTTCTGGTACTGGACCGAGAACGAGTCGACGCCGTCGAGGTCCATGTCGAAGCCGGCATCGCGAAGCGCCCGGGCCTTGCGCTCCTCACGCGCCTTGCACCAGATGAACTCCCCGACGTCGGGATGGTCGGCGTCGAGCACGACCATCTTCGCCGCCCGGCGAGTCTTGCCGCCGGACTTGATCGTGCCCGCCGACGCGTCGGCGCCGCGCATGAAGCTCACCGGCCCCGACGCCGTGCCGCCGCCCTGCAGCCGCTCGCGGCTCGAGCGGATCCGGGACAGGTTCACTCCGGACCCCGAGCCGCCCTTGAAGATGATCCCCTCCTCCCGGTACCAGTTGAGGATCGAGTCCATGGTGTCGTCGACGGCGAGGATGAAGCACGCCGAGGCCTGCTGGGGCACGCCGCTCACGCCGATGTTGAACCACACCGGGCTGTTGAAGGCGGCTCGCTGGGTGACGAGGATGTACTTGAGCTCGTCGCTGAACGCCCGCTCCTCGGCGGCGTCGACGAAGTAGCCGCCCTCGTGGCCCCAGCGGGTGATCGTGTCGGCCACCCGGTCGATCACCTGGCGCAGCGACGACTCCCGCTCCGGCATGCCGAGGGTGCCGCGGAAGTACTTCTGGGCGACGATGTTGGTGGCGTTCTGCGACCAGCCGGCCGGGAACTCCACGCCGGGCTGCTCGAAGGCGACCGTACCGTCCTTCCAGTTGGTGATGCGGGCGTCGCGACGCTCCCACACCACCTCGTCGTAGGGGTCGACGCCCGGCGCCGTGAACAGACGACGCAAGCCAATCGTGAGTCGTTCCGGCGCCAGCGACATAGGACCTCTCCTTCAACCATCGAGCGTGCTGCGGTGTTCCCGACCCGCCCCCGGGAGACACAACATGTGGTGGACGCCTCCCCGCCGACGTTCACCGGACCACTAGTTCTTGTGGGTGGGGAACCAGATTACAGCATCGTAGTTACAGCGTTGTCAAGCAGCTCGCTCGTCCGGCTCCCCCGGTACATCGGCTGGCGGTGCGGCAACGCAGGTTCGGGGCCCGCCCGGGCCCTAGCGCCTCCGCCTCCCGGGGTTCGGCTTCGTTCCGCGTGCCGCACCGCAGCCGGCACGACCCCCAACCTAGACACCCCCGCCTGTGGGCCGAAAGGGGGACAACCCTGTGAATTTCCCTGGGGCCACCGTGTGGGCAACGCCCCGTTCATCGTCGATTCACATCACGCGTGCCGTGTCATCATCGTCGCCGTGCGCCGCGTGTTCCCCGAGCCGCCCGGAGAAGTCTCGCTCGACGAGCTGTACGGCGACCCGCCGCGGCCGCGGGTCGGCAACCGGCCGTGGGTCGGCATCTGCATGGTCGCCAGTCTCGACGGCAGCACGGTGCTGCACGGCCGATCGGGCGGCCTGTCGAACCCCGACGACACCGCCGTGCTGGCAACGCTGCGACGGGCGGCCGATGCCGTCGTCGTCGGTGCCGCGACCGTGCGCAAGGAGGGCTACGGCGCACCCAAGAAGTCCGGCCAGCGCATCGGGGTCGTGACGGCGACCGGGGGCGTCGATCCGGCGAGCGAGCTGTTCCGCAGCGGGGCCGGGTTCCTGATCATGCCCGAGGACGGCGTGCCTCCGAGCGGCCCGGAGGGCCCGATCGACGTCGTGCGCGCCGGGCACGGCCGGGTGGACATCGCCCGCGCGCTGGAACGCCTCGGCGAGGTCATGCCGGCGCCGACGTACGTCCAGGCGGAGGGCGGGGCCCGCCTGAACGGCTCGCTGCTCGACGCCGACTGTGTCGACGAGCTCGACCTCACCATCTCCCCGCTGCTCGTCGGCGGTGACGGTCCCCGGGTGACGGCGGGTGGTGACGCCGCGACCGCAGGGTTCGAGCTCGCCCACGTCCTCGTCGACGAGCGGTCGTTCCTCTACACGCGCTGGGTGCGCCGTCGTGACTGAGCAGGTTCAGCTGGCGGCGAGCTTGCCGAGGAGCTCGATCTCCCGGTGGAAGTCGGCGGCGGCGTCGAAGTTCTTGTAGACGCTGGCGAAGCGCAGGTAGGCCACCTCGTCGAGGGTGCGCAGGCGATCGAGCACCGCCAGACCGATCTGAGCGCTGGTGACTTGCGACCCCTGGAGGCGGACGGTGTCCTCGATCGACATCGCGATGCGCTCGATCTCGGCCGGGTCGACGCCGCGACCCTTGGTCGCCGCCGCGATCCCGGCGACGATCTTGGCCCGGTCGAACGGCTCCTGGCGACCGTCGGCCTTGACGACCACGAGCGGCACCTCGTCGACCCGTTCGAACGTCGTGAAGCGGTACGAGCACGAGACGCACTGGCGGCGGCGCCGGACGGCCGTGCCTTCCTCGGCGAGACGCGAGTCGACGACCTTGGTGTCCTCGGCGTGGCAGGACGGGCACTGCACGGCGGCGAGATTACCGGTGCCCGTCCCGCTCGGCCCCGGTCAGAAACGTGGGAGCGGCGCTCTTGGATCGGGCGCCGTTCCGGCCCCGGCGGCGGAGGCAGGGACACCACCGGGACCGGTCAGGACGCCGTGTCCGCTCGAGTGACTGAACACCCGTACGAGGAACAGTCGTTCGTAGTGTGCCTGAACGGACGTTCGCCGTCAAGGTCTCCGTCGGGGAAAATCTGAACAGATGTTTGACTTGCCTTCCGAACGTCCGTACGATGTGGCGCATGAGCGATTCACGAGTCCCGGCCTCCCGGATCACACCGCGGCAGCGACAGGTGCTCGACTTCATCGAGCAGCAGATGCGCGAGCGGGGCTATCCGCCTTCGGTGCGAGAGATCGGAGACGCCATCGGCCTCACGTCGCCCTCGACGGTCCACAGCCACCTCAACACCCTGCAGCGGCTCGGGTACCTCCGCCGCGACCCCACCAAACCCCGGGCCATCGAGGTCCGGTGGGACCCGAACTCGGGCGCGGTGATGGAGCGCCGGCCGGTGCGCTACGTGCCCGTGGTCGGTGACGTCGCCGCCGGCACCGATGTGCTCGCGGAGGAGAACGTCGAGGAGCTGCTCCCGGTCCCCGCCGACTTCACCGGCAACGGCGAGCTGTTCATGCTGCGGGTCCGCGGTGACTCGATGATCGAGAACGGCATCCTCGACGGCGACTACGTGATCGCCGTGCAGCAGCCCACGGCCACCACGGGTGACACCGTCGTCGCCGGCATCCCCGGCGGCGAGGCCACCGTCAAGAAGTACAGCCGCCGAGGCACCAAGGTCACCCTCACGCCGGCCAACCCCTCGATGGAGCCGATCGTGCTCGACGAGGACGACGTCTCGATCTACGGCAAGGTCGTGACGGTGATGCGCCGGCTCTGAGCAGCTCAGCGCGGCGACGGAGGAGGAAGCGGTCCACCCCGGGGAACCGGCGGCGGCAGCGATCCGCCCCATTCGCCCGGCCCGGGCGACGGCTGGTCAGGTGACGGGTGGCCAGGCGGCGGCAAGGACGATGGGCGGGACGGCGGGCCGCTGTACGGCGGGGGCACCGGCGGATTGGCGTAGGGCGGTGCCGTCGGACGGCTGAACGGCTCGCCCGACAACGGTGGCCACTGCGGTACTCCGTAGGAGTACGGGCCGGTTTCGGTGGATGGCCGGCGGCCGACGACCAGCCCGACGATTCCGAGCACCAGCCCGAGCGCGAGCAGCAGACCGGCGCCCACCCGCATCGCCAGCACCCCGCCCGACGGATCCTGCCCGACCCGGACCATCACGTCGTCGGCCTCCGAGCTGACCCGCAGCACGTACTCACCGGTCGCGTCGATCTCCGCCGTCCGCACCGCCGTCCCACGGGAGCCGCTCCGGTCGTACGTCGGGCCGTCGGCCCGGTCGAGGTCGACCTCGTCGCCGTCGTCGTCGACGAGGGTGAGCTCGACACGCGGCGCGTCGTCGCCGTCGAACTCGTAGTCCCGGTCGTCGGCCTCGCAGTCGCCGTCGATCTCACCGACCGAACCGGACGTCTCGACGAAGAACGTGTACGTCCCGGTCTGCTCGAAGTCGAGCCGGGTGTCGCACCCGACCGGGGCCGGGGCGAGATCGGAGACGGCGTCGTCGTACCGCGCGTTCGACGCCAGCCACAGCACGATCGCCCCGGCCACGCCGACGACGAGCGCGACGACGCCGAGGATCCGTGCCCAGTTCCTCGATGCAGTTGGCCCGGCCTGCGCCATCACTCCCCCAGCCGCTCGGCGACCAGATCGATCCGTTCGTCAGGTTGTACCACGGCGACCCGGACGTGACGCTCCGCGCCGTAGAACTCGCCCGGGCTGACGAGCGCGCCGCCCGCGGCGGCCAGGCGCTCGGTGAACTCCCACCCGTCGCCGGCGTCGAACCACAGGTAGAAGCCACCCGCGGGGAGGGCGATCGGCCGGTCCGACCAGGCCGCGAGGATCTCGGCGGTGCGCTCGAGGCGCCGCCGGTAGCGCCGACGCTGGAGCTCGACGTGGTCGTCGTCGTCGAGGGCGACGATGCCGGCCGCCTGGGCGGGGCCCGGGACCATCATCCCGACGTGCTTGCGCACCTCCTGGAGGTAGCGCACGAGGTCGGGGTCACCGGCGTAGAACCCGACCCGCACGCCGGCGAGGTTCGACCGCTTGGACAGCGAATGCACGGCGACCACGCCGTCGACGCCGTGCTCGAGGATGCTGTGCCCCGGACCGGACCACGTGAACTCGACGTAGCACTCGTCGGAGAACACCGGCACGCCGTGGGAGCGCGCCCAGCGGGCAACCACACCGAGGTCGTCCACTCCCCCGGTCGGGTTTCCCGGGCTGTTGACCCACAGCACGAGCGCCCGTTCCGCGTCGGCCGGATCGACGGCGTCGAGCTGAAGCCGGCCGTCGGACGTCATCGGCACGGCGACCGGCCGGCAGCCGGCGAGTGTCGCGCCCATCGAGTACGTCGGGTAGGACACGGCGGGGTAGAGGACGGTGTCGCGCTCCGGCGACCGCAGCTTGAGGAACTGCGGCAGGGTGCCGACGAACTCCTTGGTCCCGATGCACGCCCCGACCAGACCGGCGTCCAGGTCGACCCCGAACCGGCGGGCGACCCAGCGTGCCGCCGCCTCGCGGAAGGCGACCGAGCCGATGCTCGGGGGGTAGCCGCGCTCGCTGTCCGACGCCGCCAAGGCGGTGACGACCGCCGGTGGCGGGGGGTCGATCGGCGTGCCGATGCTGAGGTCGACGACGCCGCCGGCGTGGCGCTCGGCCACCGGAACGAGCCGGTCGAGCCGGTCGTACGGGTACGGGGGCGGGACGAACCCAGTGATGGTCACGATCCCACGACGAACTCCGCCAGGCGCCCGGCCGACGCATCCGACAGACGCGCCCGCACCCGGAGCCGGCCGGGTTCGTCGGTGGTCGACACGACCTCGCCCTCGCGATGGATCGCGGCGAGGACGTCACCGCGCTCGTACGGCACCTCGAGCTCGACGACCTTGGCGAGCGAGCGGAGCCGGTCGCCGAGGGCGACCAGGAGGTCGTCGATGCCGGCGGCGGTGACGGCGCTGATCGCCACCGAGCCCGGGTGGTCCTCGACGATCGCCTTGGCCTCGTCCGGAGCGATGTCGGCCTTGTTGACGACGAGCAGCTCGGGCACTGCGGCGGCGTCGATCTCGCTCAGCACGGCGCGGACGGCGTCGATCTGCCCCTGCGGGTCGGCGGCGCTGGCATCGACGACGTGGAGGAGGTAGTCGGCGGTCGTCGCCACCTCGAGCGTGGACTTGAACGACTCGACCAGACCGTGCGGGAGCCGGCGCACGAAGCCGACGGTGTCGGTGAGCAGCACGGTTTCGCCGCCGGGGAGCGCCAGGCGGCGCGTGGTCGGGTCGAGGGTGGCGAACAGGCGGTCCTCGGTGAGCACGCCGGCGTCGGTCAGCGTGTTCAGCAGCGTCGACTTCCCGGCGTTGGTGTAGCCGACGATCGTCACCGCAGCGAGCCCGCTACGGGCCCGCTGCTTGCGTTGCAGCCGCCTCGTGCGGGTGAGTTCGGTCAGCTCGCCTTCGAGCTTGGCGATCCGTCGCTGGATCCGCCGCCGGTCGACCTCGAGCCGGGTCTCGCCGGCCCCGAACCGCATCCCGACCCCACCGCGCTGCTGCGACAACTTGGCGGGGGCGCCCCGGCGCAGTCGGGGCAGGCGGTAGCGGAGGAGGGCCAGCTCGACCTGCGCCCGACCCTCCTGGGTGTGGGCGTTCTGGGCGAAGATGTCGAGGATCACCGCCGTGCGGTCGATCGCCGTCCGCCCGAGCAGCCGCTCCAGGTTGTACTGCTGGGCCGGACTCAGCTCGTTGTCGAACACGACCGTGTCGGCGTCGACGGCCAGGCACAGCTCGCGCAGTTCCTCGGCCTTGCCCTTGCCGACGAACCAGGTGCGGTCGGGCCGGTCGCGGCGCTGCACCATGCGGCCCACCTCGTCGGCGCCGGCCGTGTCGATCAGCGCGGCGAGCTCGTCGAGGCTGGCGTCGGTGTCGTCATCGGTCGAGCCGGGGAAGGTCACGCCGACGAGGACGATCCGCTCGCGGATCGCCCGCTCGATGAGCGTCGAGCCGAGTGCTTCGGAATAAGGGGTCGTCACGCCCGGGCCCCCTGCGAGCGAGTGAGCGCCAGCGAGCGAGCGGCCAGCAACGGCCTGCGTGGCCGGGGAACGCCATGACGTGTTGTCACAGGTAAGGGACCTCGATGGTGGCGACGTAGGTGGCCGGCCCGGTCAGCGTGACCCGCCCGGGGGCCGGCCGGTCGAGGGCCACTCTCGCGCTGCCACCCGGCATGTGCACCACGATTTCCGGCGCCGACACCAGGCCCCAGCGCGATGCCGCGACGGCCGCCGCGCACGCCCCGGTGCCGCACGCATCGGTCAGCCCGACCCCCCGCTCGTGGACGCGCATCGTGACCGCGTCGGGCTCCGGTCCCGCTTCGACGATCTCGAGGTTGACGTCGGCGAGCCGGGAGCCGAGGTAGAGGAGGTCGACGGCGTTGACGTCATCGACACCCACGACCGTGTGCGGGTTGCCGACACCGAGGTGGGCGACCGGTCGGTCAGGCTGGGACCCGAGCGCCGGCCAGCCCACCGGCTCGTCGAGCTCGGCGACAGGACCCATGTCGACGGCGGCGAGCACCGTGGCCGGATCCTCGGTGGCGGTGAGCTCGACGGCGCGGACCCCGGCGTCGGTCAAGATCGACATCGCCCGCGGCAGGGTGTCGTCGCGACGCATCGCCAGCGCCTGGGCGAAGCAGCGGATGCCGTTGCCGGACATCTCCGCCCGGCTCCCGTCGGCGTTGAACAGGACCATCTGCGCCGAGGCGTCCGGAGCGCTCTCGCCGATGATCAGCCCGTCGGCGCCGACGCCGCGACGGCGCTCGCACCACCGGCGGGCCCAGGCGGCGAGGACGTCGTCGTCCGCCGTCGGCGGGTGGAACGCGACGAGGAAGTCGTTGCCCAGACCATGGTGCTTGGTGAGCGTGAGTGTCTTCATGTGCGCAACGCGTCGATCACGGTCGGCGCCACCTCGGACGCCGGGTCGGAGTCGACATCGCACCAGCGTACGCGGGGGTCGCGACGGAACCACCGCTGCTGGCGGACGGCGAACTGGCGGGTGCGGGCGACGATCGTGGCGACCGCTTCGTCGAGGCTCGCCCGCCCATCGAGGTGGTCGAGGAGCTCCTTGTAGCCGAGGGCCTGGCGAGCGGTCCGGGAGAGCCCGGCCCCGGCGAGACGGGTGACCTCGTCGAGCAGTCCGGCCGCGATCATCTCGTCGACCCGGTGCCCGATCCGCTCGGCCAGGCGGGGACGCGCCCACCGGAGGCCGATCATCACCGCGTCGGTCGGCGGATACGACGCGACGCCGGGGCCGAACGAGCTGAACGGCCGCCCGCTCCCGAGGCACACCTCCAGGGCGCGCACGACCCGACGCCGGTTGCCGGGATCGATGCGGCCGGCTGCCACGGGGTCGAGTTCGACGAGCCGGGCCCACAGCGCGGCGGTGGTTTCGCCCTCCAGTTCGGCGCGGACCTCGGGCCACACGCCAGGCACGTCGAGCCGGTCGATCACCGCCGTCAGGTAAAGGCCGGTGCCGGCGACGAGGAGCGGCCGCCCGTCGATCGACCCGACCGCCTCCTCGTAGGACCCGCTGTAGTCGGCCACCGTGAAGTCCACCGACGGCGCGACGAGGTCGAGGCAATGGTGGCGGATCTCGGCGCGGTCAGCACAGTTCGGTTTGGCGGTGCCGATGTCCATCCCCCGGTACACCTGCATCGCGTCCACGGCGACGATCTCGACGCCGCTCACGGCCCGCGCCGCGGCCATGGCGACGGCGGACTTGCCCGACGCGGTCGGGCCGAGGACGACGACGGGCGCCCCGCCCACTAGTGGGCGGCGACCGGAATGCGGACGCGATGGGACGGGTCGGCGAGGAGCTCGACGAAGCGCCCGGTGAGGTGGTGTGGCGCGGCGCCGGTGACCTCGACGGTCGCGTAGCTGCCGGGGCGGAGGTGCTCGGGCGGGGTGAAGTGAACGAGGCGGTTCTGACGGGTACGGGCCGACGTCACCGTCGGGTCCTTCCTGCTCGGGCCCTCGACGAGCACCTCCTCGACCCGGCCGACCCGCGCCCGGTTGGCGGCCAGCGCGCTCCGCTCGACGACGATGCGCAGCCGTTCGAACCGCTCGCCGACCACCACCGAGGGGACGAAACGGTCGGTCATCGTCGCCGCCTCCGTTCCCGGGCGGGGGGAGAAGATGAACGTGTAGGCGTCGTCGAACCGAGCCTCGGCGGCTACGTCGAGGGTCTGCGCGAAGTCCCGCTCCGTCTCGCCGGGGAAGCCGACGATGATGTCGGTCGACACGGCCAGGTCGCCCACGACGCGACGGGCCTCGGCCAGCCGCTCGAGGTAGCGCGAGGCGGTGTAGCCGCGGTGCATCGCGGCCAACACCCGATCCGATCCTGCCTGTAGCGGATAGTGGAGGTGCTCGCACACGGCCGCCGTCTCGGCGATCGCGGCGAACGTCTCCCGGCGCATGTCCTTCGGGTGCGGCGACGTGAACCGAACTCGACGGATCCCCTCGATTGCACCGACGGCGCGGAGCAAGTCGGCGAACAACGGACGCACGGTGACCGTGGTGTCACCGGCGCGCCGCGCGGCCAGTTGGAGGTCGCGGCCGTAGCTGTTCACGTTCTGTCCGAGCAGCGTCACCTCGGTGACGCCGGCGGCCGCCAAGCTGGCCACCTCGGCGACGATCTCGTCGAACGGCCGGGAGATTTCGTCACCCCGCACGGCCGGGACGATGCAGAACGCGCACCGGTTGTCGCACCCGATCTGGATCGTGACCCACGCGTTGTACGACGTCTCCCGGACCGCGGGCAGGGCCGACGGGAACCGGGAGTGGTCGTCGAGCACGGCGGCGTCGAAGATCTCGGTGACGGGACCGCCCGCGTGGGCCGCCCGCAGCAAGTCGGCGGCGCGGTGCACGTTGTGAGTGCCCATCACGACGTCGACGTGGCCCGCCTTCTGCTGGACGAGCTCACGGTCCTTCTGGGCCAGGCAGCCGGCGACGACGATCTGGCGGCCGTCGCGCTCCGCCTTCCACGCCTTGAGCTGACCGAGGTTGCCGTACAGCCGGTTGTCGGCGTTCTCCCGGATGCAACACGTGTTGAGCACGACGACGTCGGCCGTGCTGACGTCGTCGGCGGGGACGAGCCCGTCCGACTCGAGCAGCCCGGCGATGCGCTCCGAGTCGTGCTCGTTCATCTGGCACCCGAAGGTGCGCACGACGTAGCTCCGGGCGGCCTCGCTCACGGCCGCCCAGGCTACGGCGATCTCACGAGCGGACGATGCGTCCCTCGACCACCGGGGCGACCGGCGAGTTGGCGGTGATGTACTCGATCGTGATCTCGAGGAGACCGTCGCCCGGCTGGAGCACGTCCGTGCCCTGGCCGAGCACCGTGTAGCCGTCACCGCCGGTCAACATGAAGTCGTTGGTGACGATGCGGACGGTGTCTGTGGGTCCGATCGGAGTGACCGGGCCGGCGGGTCCGTCCGGCGCCTTCGAGATCGCGTCCACGACAGGCGTCAGGCCGTTGCAGTGGAACCGCACGCTGAGTCCCGCCACCTGCGGAGAGCGGCCGGTGGCGATCGCCGGGTTGCACGTCGGACTGAACCCGTTCAGGAACGCCTCCGTGAGCTGGGCGCCGGTCAAGGTGAGGATCACCGTGCGGTTGCCGAACGGCAACACGGCGAACACCTCGCCCCACGTGATCTCACCGGCGGCCTCGCCCGCCGACGGCGGGGTGATGAGGATGTCCTGGCGCAGCCCGCCGGAGTTGGTCAGCGCGGCGTCGATCCCCGGGTACTTGTCCAGCATCGCGTCGGCCACCAGGTTGCCCATCGCCGACTCGCTGAGGCGAGCGGGGTCGCGCCGGATGTCGATCGACTGCGTCCCGACGACCTGGTTGCGCAGCTCGGCCGTTTCGTCGTTGGCGGCGTTGACGATCGCCTGCACGTCCGGTCGTGACGGGACGCCGAGGTTCTTCGCCGTCCGCGTCGACGCTCCGACCCACTCGACGTCGGAGCCCTCGACCATCAACTGGGCGACCGAGTAGCTGGCGCCCGCGTTGAACCCCTCCACCACCTGGATGTGGCCTTGGACGAAGTTGGCCGCCCGGTGGGTGTGTCCGGCGATCACCAGGTCGACGGTGGTGTCCTGCAGGTTGTCGACAATCGTTGTGATGGGGCCCTGCCACGGGGTCGCGGGCAGACCATCGACGGCGTTGGAGCCGAGCACCGCTCCCTCGTGGATCACGACGACCTGGACCTTGACGCCCTGCCGGCGGAGCCGCTCGGACTCCCGCTCGATGCGCTCGGCCTCGTCGAGGAACAGCAAGCCCTCGGTGGCCCCGGCGCTGACCAGCTCCGGCGTCGTCCGGACGACGGAGCCGATGACCCCGACCCGGACGCCATTGACCCGGATCACCGTCGAGGTCTCCATCCAGTCCGGCGCCTCACCGGTGTCCTCGTCGACGACGTTGGTGGCGAGGAACGGGAAGTTGGCCCGCTCCTGGTGCTGGAGGATCCGATCGACGCCGAAGTCGAACTCGTGGTTGCCGAAGCTCGTTGCGTCGAGCCCCCACGCGTTCTCCACGTCGATGGTCGGGACGTCGTCGAGCAGGGCCGAGTTCGGCGGCGACGCGCCGACGTTGTCGCCAGCGGCGAGGAGCAGCGTCCGTCCCGGAAGGCGCGAGTCCTCCTCGTCGAACATCGTCGCCAGCTGGCCGGCACCGCCGACCGTGTTGGCGATCCCGTCGAACGTCGCCGTCGTCGGGTCGAGCTGGCCGTGGAAGTCGTTCAGGCCGATGATCGGCACTGGCGTGTACTTGTGGCCGTCGTCGAGCAGGTCGAGCCGCACGGTGCCCTGGCTGTGCTGGGGCGCGGGGATGTCGAGCAGGAACGCGGCCGTCGGGGCGAGGTCGATGCTCCGCACGTTGCGGACGACGCCACGCTCGATGGCGTCGCCGCCGGCGAGGAACGTGGCCCGCATGTTGGTGTTGCTGCGGAGGTCCTGCACGTCGGGCACGTAGCCGTGCTGGCCGAAGAACGCGGACAGGGCGATGAGCGTGCCCGGGGTGGCCGCGTCGAACTGGTACGGCGGCGCCGAGAACACGACGAGGTCGCCGGTGCGGGTCGGGTGGGCCATGTCGGCCGTGCCACCCGAACCGTTGGGGATGGCGCGGGCCTCGGCCTTGGTGAAGGCCCGGTCGATGACCTTCCAGCCTTCCGGCGCGCCGTCGCCCGACCAGTCGTTGGGATCCGACAGGGCGAGGAAGGCGTCCTCGATCTGCTGGACCGTCGCTGCTTCCGTGCCTGCGGCGACCTGCTGGAAGCCGCCACCGGCGGGGTCGCGGCCGGCGAGGTTGAGGTAGATCTGGACCGTCCCGCCGGCCCAGCACGCCTTGGCCTTGCCGATCGTCTCGCCGGTCGCCGGGCGGCAGTTCGACGTCTGCGGCCGGGACAGCAGACCGAGGTCGACGAGCACCTTGCTCGCGTCGATCGCCAGGAACTGCGGGGCGAAGCCGTGGTCGGACGACACGAACGTCGTCAGGTCCTTCTTCCCGAGGAGGTCCTGAGCGAGCCGCATCGTGGCGTCGGATCCCTTGTAGGCGCGGCGGATGAACGCCTCGCGCTGCTTCACGCGACGGTCGGGCGTGCCGTTGACCTGGACGTCGTCGTACGACGGGTTGCGGGCGCCGTTGGGCAGGGTCTTCGTGACCAGCCCGAGGAACTGATGCTGGAACTCGTCGGTGACCGGATAGCCGACGAGGGCGAGATCCGGCTTGTACGTCCTGAGGACGTAGCGGGTGATCGGCTGGTACAGCTTCTCCCAGTAGAGCCCCTGCTCGACGTAGGTCTCCTCGCTGACGATGCCGGCCTCGAGGACGGCGAAGTCGCCGGCCTGCGACGACGGGAAGCGCTGGGCGACGAACTCGGCGAAGTCGCCGGTGAACCCGGGCTCGCCCGGCCACGTCGGCCAGCTGGCGATCGCCCGCGTCACCGACGTGTGGAACAGGCGGACCTGCGACAGGTCGGAGGTCAGCTTCTCGACCTTGAGCAGGAACCCGCCGGTGAGGCCGTTGAGGCTGCCGCCCTGGATCGTGACCTTGACGTCGGCCCACTCCCCCTGCTTCAGGTCGGCGACGGCATCGGCGCCGTCCTTCGTCGTCGAGAACAGGACCCGGTCGTAGCGGGTGCGCCGGTCGTTCTTGCTGTCGTAGATGTAGGCGTTGAGCCCGTACTTGTCGACGCCGAAGTCGAGCACCCGGAGCCGCATCTGCTGGGCCGGGCTGTAGGACCGGGGCACGTTGGTCCACCCGGTGGCCGGCGCCGGCGCCGCCTCGGGGAACGGCGCCTGGCCGGCGAAGCCGGCCGGGTGGTCGAACTGGAGACCGAAGGCGGTCACGAACGGCGCCAGGTCGAGCGGCGAGATGTAGTTGGTGGCGACGCCGCGGCCCGACAGGAAGGAGCGGAAGTCGAGCGTCGGGCCGGTGATCGTGCCGCTGCGCCCACCGGCCCACTCGATCTGGGCCACCTTCTTGCCGCCCCGCTCGGCCGCCTGGGCGAGGGTCTCGGCCTGCAGCACCGCGGCACCGTTCGGCAGTGCCCCGAACGCCGACGTCGAGCTGGCGAACGGCTGGCCGTTGACGTGGAACGTGTTGTTGGTCGAGCCGTGCACGGAGGGCCACGCCCCGGTCGTCAGCGTGAACCAGCCGGCGCCGGTGTTGGCGGCCGCCTGGGTGAGCAGCCCGTTGCCCGACGCCTTGGCGCCGTGCTTGAGCAGGTCGCGGAAGCCGGGCACGACGCCTTCTTTGGCGTAGCGCTCGACGGTGGCCTGCTGCAGACCGTCGGAGGCGAAGAACAGGAGCTTGTCCTTCCCGCCGTGGGACGGCTTGCCGTGGGCCGGCGCGCCGGACTGCACCGCCGACCGGGCCGAGAGGTCGCCGGTGGGAACGGCGGCGACGACGGCGATCAGCGCCGCCAGCCCGCCGGCGAGGCGGACCACCCGCCGTCGGCCCGCGACGATCGACCTCGACCGGTAGTGCACGCCCATCACGCCACCTTCCCCACTCGTTCGGAACCTCATTGTCCCGCGTCCGGCACACCATACGCGAGGGGTGCGCGCCGTGCCCAAGGTCACGGTGAACGAGGGGTGAAGACGGGGGTCACAGACGGCGGCGCACCGCCCACAGGTCAGGGAACACGGGCTGGAACAACGTCGTCCTGAGGTACGCCGCGCCCGAGGACCCGCCGGTGCCGCCCTTGTCGCCGATCGTGCGTTCGACCATTTTCACGTGGCGGTAGCGCCACTCCTGGAACCCCTCGTCGAGGTCGACGAGGCGCTCGCACACCTGCGCCGGCCCGGCGTCGTCGGTGTACACGGCGAGCAGGACGTCGTCGAGCTCAGGCGTCCGACCGACCGGGGCAGTCACGTCGCGCTCGAGCAACGCACCCGGGACCGGGTAGCCGTGGACGGCGAGGTAGCGGAGAAACGAGTCGTACAGCGACCGGCGCGACGAGGCGGCGACGAGCCGGGCGCGCTCCGGGCTGTCCGGAGGGTAGGCGTCGAGCACTGCCGGGTCGCGGCGGCCGAGCACCGCCTCGAGCTCACGGAACTGCGCCGACTGGAAGCCACTCGCCGCCTCGAGCCGGCGCCGGAAGCCCGTGAACTCGCGGGGTGTCATCGTCTCGAGGACGTCGATCTGGGCGACGACCACCTTGAGGATCGTGAGGACCCGGCGCAGGGTGTGGAGGACGCGGGCGGTGGGGTCGACCTCGAGGAGCTCCTGGGCGTGGACGAGCTCGTGGATCATCTGCTTGAACCACAGCTCGTAGACCTGGTGGACGACGATGAAGAGCAGCTCGTCGTGCTCGTCCGAACGTGGACGCTGGGCGCCGAGGACCTCGTCGAGCGCGAGGTACTCGGCATACGTGAGCGCAGGCCTGATCGCCTCGGCCATCGCCGGGAGACTATGGCGCTGTCGGCGGCGTCGTTAGCGTTGCCCCGTGCTCGCCATCTTCGACATCTCGACCGGCTACCGGATCCTCGGCATCGTCCACGTGCTCGCCGTGATCGTCGCCTTCGGGCCGCTGTTCATCTACCCGTCACTGCAACGGGCCGGTGCCGGGGCCACGATCGCCAAGCTCCACCTGCGGGTCGTGCTTCCGGCGCTGGTGCTGGTGTGGGTGCTCGGGATGGGGCTGGTCGGGACGTCGGACAGCCTGTGGGAGATGTCCCAGACGTGGATCGTGCTGTCACTGATCGGGTGGGTGATCCTGATGCTGGTGAGTTGGTTCCTGATCCGCCCGTCGCTCACCGACACCAGCGAGCAGGCCCGGGCGAAGATGGCCTCCGGGATCGGCGCCACCCACCTGCTGCTGATCGTGATGCTCTACCTGATGGTCTTCAAGCCCGGCTTCCCGTGAGCCGAAGTGCGAGCTCTCGCCGCGGAGAACCGCTGTGCAGCACATCCCTCACACATGTCGCGGGGCATCCCTCTCGGTGAGAGTGCGCGATGAGCCTGGTGGTTCATGGCGAGAGAGGAAGTGCCCATGAGCTTGCGACGAGCGATCGTCGAGGCTGATCTCGGTGAGTTGAACGTGGCCGAGTTCTGTCGGTCTGCACGGGGTCAGCACGCTGGTTCTTCTGGGACCTGCGTCGACGTTACGCGCGCCGAGGGTGAGGCGGCGTTGAGCCGAAGTCGCGGGCGCCGCATCATCCGGCCGGTCGCACTGCCGGTCGACGTCGAGGACGCCATCGTCGCCAAGCGCAAGGAGCTCGACGACGCCGGACTGGACTGCGGCGCCGGCGACGATCGCGTTCCATCTGCGGGACCTGCCGGGCTTGCCGTCGGAGTCGACGATCTGGCGGATCCTGCAGGGCCCGCGGGCTGATCGTCGCCGCAGCCGGCGAAGGCGCCGAAGCACGCCGGGCGAAGCTGCACCGCGGAACGAGCCAACGAGTGCTGGGCGCTGGACGACTGGGACTGGGCACTCGCCGACGGCACCGCGGTGAAGATCCTCGACGTGCTCGACGACCACAGCCGCTACGCCGTCGCGTGCACGGCGATGCTGCACTGCACCGGCGCCGCCGCGCTTCGACGTCATCGCCGCTGCGGCCGCCGTACGTCGGCTGGCCGGCACGGTTCTGGTCCGACAACGCCAAGGCGTTCACCGCCACCCTCGCCGCTGCCTCGGCGCCGCTCGGCGTCGCCGCCAGCCACACCCGCCCCTACAGCCCGCAGAGCAACGGCAAGGCCGAACGGTTCCACCAGACCGTCCAGAAATGGCTCGCCAAGCAGCCCCGCGCCGCCACGATCGACGAGCTGCAAGCCCAGCTCGACCTGTTCCGCATCATCTACAACACCCAACGACCCCACCGCTCCCTCGGCCGACGCTTCCCCGCCGACGTGTGGACCAACGCCCCCAAGAGCGGCCCCACCGACCCGGCCCCTCGGCCGGCCAACCACCGTTCACGGGACTGCACACGTTCGCGTCCGATGGCTCAGTCCAGGTTGATCGGGGCGTCGTCGGCGTCGGTGAAGGCGACGGCGGCGGCAGCCGCGGTGACGGCGGCGGGCTCGGGGTCGGGCTCGGGGTCGGGCTCGGGGTCGCTGCCCGGCTTGAGGCCGGCCGCCACCAGCACCCGATCGCTGATCTCGACCATCACCTCGGGGTTCTCGGCGAGGAACGTCTTGGCGTTCTCCCGCCCCTGGCCGAGCTGCTCACCCTCGTAGGTGAACCACGCCCCCGACTTCTTGACGATCCCGAGGTCGACCGCCATGTCGATGAGCGAGCCCTCCCGGCTGATCCCCTTGCCGTACATGATGTCGAACTCGGCGGTCCTGAACGGTGGACTGCACTTGTTCTTCACCACCTTGACCCGCGTGCGGTTGCCGACGACCTCGGAGCCGTCCTTCAGCGACTCGATGCGGCGGATGTCGAGCCGCACCGACGAGTAGAACTTCAGCGCCCGCCCGCCAGGGGTGGTCTCGGGTGAACCGAACATCACACCGATCTTCTCCCGCAGCTGGTTGATGAAGATGGCGATGGTCTTGGTCTTGTTGAGGTTGGCGGTGAGCTTGCGCAGCGCCTGGCTCATCAGCCGGGCCTGCAGGCCGACGTGGGTGTCGCCCATCTCGCCCTCGATCTCGGCCCGCGGGGTGAGCGCCGCCACCGAGTCGATGACGACCACGTCGAGCGCGCCGGAGCGCACGAGCATGTCGGCGATCTCGAGCGCCTGCTCGCCGGTGTCGGGCTGGGAGATCAGCAGCTGGTCGATGTCGACCCCGATCGCCTTGGCGTACACCGGGTCCATCGCGTGCTCGGCGTCGATGTAGGCGCACACCCCGCCGTTGCGCTGGGCCTCGGCCACGACGTGCATGGCGAGGGTGGACTTCCCCGACGACTCCGGCCCGAAGATCTCGGTGACCCGGCCCCTGGGCAGCCCGCCGACGCCGAGGGCGAGGTCGAGCGACAGCGCGCCCGTGGGGATCGACTCGATCGCCATCGAGCCCTTCTCCCCCATCCGCATGATGGAACCCTTGCCGTACTGCTTGTCGATCTGGGCCAGGGCCAGTTCGAGTGCTTTGTCGCGATCAGTGCTCATCTCGTCTCGCTTTCACCGGGTGCTGAACGTCGGGGTGTCGGTACTGGCGACCATACGGAAGGGGTGTCACATCCAAGCCGGCCGCGAATCACATCACTGTAACCTGCGAACAGTAGTTCGTTCAAGCACCCACGCTCAGAGCACCGGAGGCGGCGCGCCGTCGCCCGCCACGGGCGGGCGCATCGCCAGGTCGATCGCCTGCCAGAGCGTGTAGCTCACCGGGTACACGACGACCGGCAGG
>CAWHWT010000010.1:0-399433 GCA_963833145.1 uncultured Acidimicrobiia bacterium
CAGCGCTCGTCGAGCTACGCGCAGCGTTCAACGAGTTCCACGCCCTCGGCGTGCGCTACCACGCCGCCCGCGCCCGACTCCTCATCGCCGACGCCTGCGCAGCGCTCGGCGACCACGACGCAGCCGCCATGGAGTCGAGCGCGGCACGCTCCGTGCTCGAAGCGCTCACACCGACCTCGGAAGCCCTCAACGCAACCGTCGAGCCAGGAACAACATCATCCCCAGGCGGTCTCACCCCACGCGAGCTGGAGATCATCCGTCTCCTCGCCCAAGGCAAAACCAACCGGGGAATCGCGCAAGAACTCGTCATCAGCGAGAAGACCGTCGCCAGCCACGTGAGCCACATCTTCACCAAGCTCGGCGTCACCTCGCGAAGCGCCGCCACCGCATACGCCTACGACCACGAACTCGTCCAATAACTGACGCGAACAATGCGCCCCGACGTCATTCGGTCGCCACACTCGAGAGTGCCGAGGTGCCCTTCGGGGCGTGCTCGACCGGGTCATAGGCCGTCGTTCTGCGCGCCCAATCGGGCGGCTCTCGGTCGCCGTTGGCGAGCTCGTGGACCTTCTATTGGTCGACGAGGCGAAAGACGGTGAGGGCCACCGCACGAATTTCGTCTGACCCATCTCGGGGCTCAGCTTGGTCATCAGCCCACGGTGCGGCTCGGTCCCTGCAAAGGAGGCGAGGGCGTCCTCGTCGCGCCAAACCGACAGCGTGGCGTATTGCTTGGCAAGCGGGCGAGCCAGCAGCGAGAAGCCGATGACGCCGTCGGTGATTGCCAGTTGCTTGTGGACTGTGCTGGCGCCGCGGAACAGTCGAAGGGTGGAGCGTCGGCTTCGGGGCGGGATGCTCGACGCCAGCACGAGGTACTCCCGCTCCGGTTCAACCGTCGAGGACCACTTCCACGGCGACTTCATGATCGCTCCCCGACGCGAGAACTCTGATCGTCGGGATCGCCGGTGTCAGTCCGACGACAGGGCTAGGAGTCGACGGACGCAGCGTCGTGGGTTGTGGTGAAGGCGAGGATCGTCTCGGCGAACGTGGCCGGGTCGAACGCGAAGGCGAGGTGGCGCTGTCCCGGGATGCCGTGGAGTCGGGCGTTGGGCAGGAGTTCGGCGACCTCGTCGAGTTCAGCAAAGCTCGGCGCGTTGGTCTCTTGTCCGTACAGGTACAGCATCGGGATGTCTGGCGGGTAGTGCGCGATGAGCTGACGGTGCGCGTCTTGGAGCGCCCGGCCTTCGCGGGGGCACAGCCGGACACCCTCGCGAAGTCTCGCCCACACCGGCTGCAACGTTCGCAGGATCTGCGCCTCCTGATCGACGACGCCGAGGGAGGGGAACAAGATGGCGAGGGCCCGGTCGGGGTCACCGGCGTCGAGGGCGGACTCGGCGTCAGCAGCGACGCTCGGATCGAAGCGATCGGACCGCAGGGGCGGCTCGTAGAGCACGAGTGACCGCAACGACGGCGACCGGGTGGCGGCGAACAGACAACAGAGCGCACCGAAAGAGTGGCCGACGAGGTGGGCGTCGCCGCCGGCGGCGTGGACGACGGCTGACACGTCCTCGACCTCCCGCTCGAAGGCGTAGTCGCGTCCGTCTCCGCTGCCTCCTCGCCCGCGACGGGAGTAGACCCACACGGAGTGTCGCTCGGCGAGCAGTCCTTCGATGAGCGCGAACGTGTCGAGATCTCCGAGCGCGCCGTGCACCAGCACCAACGGGGAACCGCCGCCGGTGCGACGGACCGCCAACCTGGTTCCATCGGCAGAAGTGACCGTCATCGACGGCATCTGTTGCTCCTGTTCGTTCGCCGGTCAGTCTTGGAAGAACCTGCGCTCGACGAGTGGCGTGACTTCTTTTCGGGTTGATGAACTGGTTCAGGCACGGTGCGTTCCACTGTCGACATCACAGGAGTGTGAGGTCGACGTCTTGGCCGGCCAGCACGGCACCGGCTGTCGTGAAGGTGTCGAGCTTCACCGCGAAGTGCTGGGTCAGGGCGTGGATGTCGCGCAGGCGGCGCTGCAGAGGGCTGGTGGCGTAGATCGAGGTTCCGCCGCCGGCCGTGTAGGCGATGTCGACCACGGACGCCGCCGTCGTGGCTACCCAGGTGGCCGTGGCCCGGATCCGGGCTCGGTGGTCGGGGGTGAACGGCGTGCCGGCCACCGCCGTCGTCCAGGCCGTCTCGGCGTCGGCGTACAGCAGGGCGCGGGCGGCTCGCAGCCGCGCGTCGGCGTCGCCGAGCTGATGCTGGAACAGCGGGATCGACGCCAACGTCCCGCCGCTGAACAGCGGCACCTTCCCGGTGGCCAGGTCGGTGACCTCGCTGAGCGCCCCGTGGGCGATGCCGACCGCCACGGCCCCGCCCCGGAGCGAGGCCTGTGCCAAGTCCGGTATCCGCAACAGCGGGACGTCGAGGCATGGCTCGTCCCACAGCACGAAGCTGCGTTCGGCCGGCACGAAGGCGTCGTTGACGACGAAGTCGTGGCTGCCGGTTCCGCACAGTCCCGACACCGTCCAGGTGTCCTTGATCTCGACGTCGGCCGGCGGCAGCACCACCATGCGGATCGGCGGCTGGCGGCCGTCGTCCACGATGCAGTGGCCGATAAACCAGTGGCAGTGCTGGCAGCCGCTGGCGAACGACCATCGTCCGGTGACCCGAAACCCGCCGTCGATCGGGGTCGCTACGCCGGTCGGGTTGACCGTGCCGGCGATGATGACGTCGGGCCCCGCGGCATAGATGGCATCGAAGGTCTCGCCCGGGAGCCTTCCCAACAGCACCGGCGCCTCGCCGCCGATCATCACCGTCCACCCGACCGAGCCATCCGCCCGGGCGAGCTCCTCGATCACCCGCATTTGGGCCGGCAGGGCGAGTTCGGCGCCGCCGTGGCTGCGGGGCACCAGCATCCGAAAGCAGCCCGCCGCAGTCAGCCGCTCAACCAGATCCGGCGGCACCCGCCGACCGCGTTCGATCTCCTCGCTGCGAGCCACGATGGCGGGCGACAACGTCTGGACCGCGTCGAAGGTGGCATTCGTGTCAATCACTTGGGTGGTCACTGCGGTGCTCAGCTGGTGCCAGTCTCACGGTCGGTTCCCTTGCAGGGCGGTTCATGTCGTTGCGCAGCAGGCGATGGCGGGCGCTGCCGGATCGTTGGTGCAGCATCGGTCGGTGTCGTCGTCCGCGGATGGCTCGGGGTCGTCGGTGAGCACGGTGTAGAACTCCCAGCCGCCGTGGGGGACGTCGGGGGCGTCGACCCACACCTTGTCCTGGACGGCGTGGCAGCAACGCTCCTCACTGGAGGTCCTGGTCGCCAGGCCGGCGGCAGCGAAGCGGGCCGCGGCGGCGGCCACCTCGTCGGTGGAGGCGGCCTCGACACCGAGATGGTTGAGCGCCGACGTGGCGGTGGGGTTCTCGAACAACACCAGCTTCAGCGGCGGGTCTGCGATCGCGAAGTTGGTGTAGCCGGCCCGCCGCTTGGCCGGCTCGACCCCGAAGAAGTCGCGGTAGAACCGGGTTGCCTCCTCCAAGTCAGTCACATTCAGGGCGAGTTGCACTCGGCTCGTGGACATCATCGTCTCCTCAGCGGTCTCTCGGATCGTCGTCGCCGGATTGGGGCGGCGCCGACATCACGGTGTCGATCACAAAGACGAACGGCCCGCCGAATGGACGCAACCTCGTCTCCGGTTGCGTCCCTCGGCGCCGTCGTTCGTCACTACTGTCGACACTGGGAGACGACCAATGGACGCGCCCACCGCAGCCCCAACTCGACCGAGCCCCGGTCTCGACGCCGGCTGGGCCGAGACCACCACCCTGCTGCGGGCCTTCATCGCCAGACGGGTGGATGACCCGCAGGTCGCCGACGACATCACCCAGGACGTGCTCACCCGCAGCCTGGCAGGAGGGGCGCTCGACAGCGTCGACAACCCGACCGGATGGTTCTACCGGGCGGCACGCAACGCCGTCATCGACCACTATCGCCTGCGGCGGCGCCACCAGCCACTGTTCGACGCCGACGACCGCTGGGCCCAACCCGTCGGGGACGACAGCGGGCCCAACGACGCCACCCGTGAGCTGGCACGCTGCCTCCAACCCCTCATCGATCAGCTCCCGCCCATGTACCGCGACGCGCTCACCCGCGTCGATCTCCACGGGGAAACCCACCAGCGTGCCGCAGCCGCTGCCGGCATCTCGGTGTCTGGCATGAAGTCACGCGTCCAGCGCGGCCGCGACCAACTCCGCGACCTCCTCACCACCTGCTGCGCCGTGCACACCGACACCACTGGCGCGATCCGCTCCTACCATCCCGACGATCGCCGTTGCGCCTCCAACTGCCACTGAGCACGTACTGCAGCGTCAGCGAACACCGGCCCTGGGCTTGCCAGTGTTGAGCTGTGACCGAACATCAACTCGAGGGCGGCATCTCCAACGCCGGTCAGGTCGTTCGCGTCGGGTCGCCCAGCAGGGCGCCGTAGTCCACCGATGTTGGTCCCGTGCCGACAACACTCGGAGTATGGCCGAGATCGATTCCAAGGTGCTGCGGTACAACTATCACGTCGGCAGGTCGTCGACCCGAGCGGTGGAGCGTTCGATCTTCATCAACCTCGAAGCCGGCGCCGCGACTCTCGATTTTGTCCTGACACCTCCGGCGAACTGGGTAACCATCAGTGGGTCTCGCGCCACTGTGACGTTGCCGTTGCGCTACTTCGGCGACATGTACCACATGCTGCAAACCGAGAATCCGGTGTTCTTCAGAGCGATCGTCAACCATGCGCCGCCAATGCTATTCGCGGAGTTGCGCACCATGGTAGAAGCCGTGGGCGAGGGGCCCAGCGACCCAGGGCCCGGTGTTTGATCGGCGCAACGCCGACATGGCCGGACAACGCGTCGTCATTTCACCTGCTTGAGAGCAGCCCTCGGCTGCACGCGAGGCGTTAAGCCGGCTGGAGCAGGAAGGGCGTGGCGTTCACGATGGCCGTAGTTGTTCCACGCAGCCACGACTCGAGTCTTTGCTGCGGCTCGCTGCTGGCGACTACCACTTGACCCACAGATAGGTTCGCGAGCCGCATAAGAAGGCTCTCAAAATCTGCTTCGTCCACTTCCTGTTGCCGCGGCTCGTCCATGAGAAGAAGCCGATGTGGCGCCCGCCGGTCTCAATCATCGCCTCTAGGAGCGAGACCAGGTAGGCCCACCGCAACCGGATTCCATCGCTGGCGGATCCTTGGAAGGCGATGTCGCAACCGGCGTGGGACGGTCGTCCCGATATTCCAGCGTTGAAGGCGTTGCGTCACGGCTGGCGTTGTCGCGTCCGGTGCGAGAGCTCGACGCTGACCGACGACGACGCTGAGTTCGTCAAGAAGTGATCGAACTCGGCCTGCGCGATGATTGCGCTCTCCAGCAGCGTGAGCAGAGCAGCCCGCCGGGCCTCCGCGGACAGCCGTTCCTGAAGGGCAGCCATCGACGGCGTGCCGTCGGGCGACACCAGGTCGTTCTTCAGACTTCGAATCTGAGCCCTCAGTTCCCGGGTTCGGTCGTCGAGCGCCCGGCGTGACGCTGCGTGCCGTTCCGCCGCCCGCCCTACACGCTGTGTTCTCCGCGTGCCCCAGCGCCGGCGCTCGGAGCGGTCGCCGAGGCGCTTTGCCGCGTGGTCACGTCGTGCAACGCATGGCGACCGTCGACCTCCCTCGCGCCGCGGACTTGAGCAACTGAACTGCCGGTCCGCGTGCTCCGCCTCCTTGTCGAGGGTGACGGCTGAGTACCGCACCGAACGACAGCCATCGAGGGAGACGCCGCCACGGGACGAACAACTGAACCATCGTTCGGCGTGGGCTGACTCCCGATGGAAGCCAGCTGCGGCGGTCCACCCGGAATCATCGGCGCCGCGACACCGAAATCACCGGCCGGCCGCTTCAGATTCCGCGATCGGTGTGGCCGGGCCGGTCGTAGTGGCATGCGTTGATCGAACACATTTTCGACGAACAGGTGTTGCATACCTCTGCGAACGTGTGTATGATTCTCGGAATGACGGTTGCACTGGCCCCCGACCCGGTGGATGCACCGGAGGTTTCGGTGGAGGACCGGTTGCGTGCCGTGTGCGGTCACCTCAACGTGTTGCACGCCGAACTGGTCGCGTTGGCGGCCGAGGCGTTGGAGACCGGTTGTTGGGAGGGGTTCGGGATCCGGTCGCTGGCCCACTGGTTGACGTGGAAAGCGGGGCTGTCCCAGGCCCACGCGGCGGAGATCGAACGATTGGCCCGGGCCTCCGTGTCGCATCCAAAGGTGATGGCGACCTTCGGCGAGGGCTTGCTGTCGCTCGACCAGGCGTCGGTGGCCACGAAGGCGCCGGCGTACCTGGATTCCGACTTCGCCCAGTTGGCCCAGGTGTGCACCGTCACCCAGTTGCGGCTCGCCGTCCGGGCGGCCCGTCCCGCCCCGCCTCCTCCACCCCGGCCACCGGACGACGACGACGAGGTCGAGGCTGGTGGTGAGCGGGTGGACGGCTGGTTCGACGACGACGGCCGCTACCAGGCGCGCGCCGAGCTCGACCCCGACCGTGGCCGGATTGTCGACGCCGCCCTGAGCGAAGCCCGCGACGCCCTGTTCCAGGCCGGACAGGCGAAGGTGTCGTGGGCCGACGCGTTGGTCGAAGTGGCGCAGCGGTCACTGGATGCGACCCCGGCCGAGCGGCGGGAACGGTTCCGGGCCTACTGGTTCGTCGACCCCACCGACCCGATTCCGGCTCGCTGGATCGACGGGCTCCCCGTCCCCGCGTGGCTGCACGACCTGTTGACCTGTGACGGCACGGTCGCTCCCGTCTACACCGAGAGCGCGCTGCCGGTCAGTGTCGGGCGCAGCGTGCAGGACGTTCCCGACCGCACCCGGCGGCTCGTGATGTACCGGGACCGCAAGTGCCGGGTCCCGTGGTGCGGACAGCGGCGCTGGTTGCAGGTTCACCACCTCCACCACCGCGCCGCCGGCGGCGGACACGACACCGACAAACTGGTCGCGTTGTGCCCGGGCTGTCACCGCGCCCACCACAAAGGACAGTTGGGGATCACCGGCAATGCCGATCAGTCCGACGGGCTCAGCTTCACCGACGGCCACGGCGACGTGATCGACCCCGCCGCCCGACCGATCAAACCCACCGGCCCGCCACCCGCCCCCGCCAAACCGTACGAACACCCCATCGGCGAACGCCTCTACAAACGTGAGCTCCTCTTCGCCGACCCGCCCGTGCCCTGACCTGCGCACCGCCCCGGCCGCGCTACCGCCCGGCCCACCGCCGTTCGAACTCGGCGAGCTGGCGGGCGACGGTCCGGCGCACGCCGATCCGGTACGCCGCCGGCAGCAGCGTGCGCACGACGTGGGCGGCGCGGAGCCAGCGCGGGACTGACCGCTCGAGCCCGCCGTGCTCGACAGCGGCGATGACGGCCGCAGCGACCCGCTCCGGCGGGACCGGACGCGGCACCCGCGGCCTCGTCGTGGGCCATCCGCTCACCTCGCCGAACGCGGTGTCGACCGGGCCGGGGTTGACCATCGACACGCCGACGCCGAAGGGAGCCATCTCGACGGCGAGCGCCTCGGTGAAGCCGGCGAGCCCGAACTTGGTCGTCGAGTAGACCGACTCGAACGGCACTCCCAGCCGGCCGGCGATCGAGCCGATGTTGACGACGTGGCCGCGGCGGCGCTCGATCATCTCCGGGAGCACGAGCCGGGTGAGGTCGAGCACGGCGACGAGGTTGAGTTCGAGCACCCGCCGCGCGGCGTCCTCGGGGATCTCGACGAACGGTCCCCAGGAACCCATGCCGGCGTTGTTGACCAGGACGTCGACCGGGCCGAGCTCGCCGTGCACCGACTCGAACGCGCGCTGGAGCTGCTCGTGGTCGGTGAGGTCGGCGACGGCGACGGCGGCCCGCCCCCCGAGCCGCATGACCGCCTCCTTGATCGTCGCCAGCTCGTCGCCGGACCGGGCGACGAGGCCCACCCGGGCCCCGCGGCCGCCGGCGGCCTCCGCGACCGCCCGCCCGATCCCGCGGGACGCCCCGGTCACCAGCACGGTCGCCCCTTCCCAGCGCACGCCGCGATCATGCCCGGCGCCGCACTAGCGTCGCGCTCGATCATGACGTTGGAGTTGGAGGACGCCTACCGGCAGCACCTCACCTCGGGCGACCGGGCGCTGCTCGCCGAGGTCGGCGCCGAGGGCTCACTGCTCCGGACGCTGGCGTCGCCCGAGCTCGAGCAGGCCGTGTTCGGTCAGCAGGCGGTGTTCGACCCCGGGCGGGTGGCGTCGCCGTTCCTGACCTTCGCCGTCGCCGTCCACCGGGCCGGCGAGCTGCTCGAGCGCGCGACGTACGTGAACGAGTGGATCGGGCCCCGCCGGCGAGTGCCGGTGTTCGGCGTCGACGTCCTCCGCCGGCTGCTCGCCGATCCGTGGCGACGGTTCTTCTTCGTCGAACTGCTCGGCTCGTACACCCATGTCGTCAGCGGCAGCACGTGGACGGCGACCCGCCGGGGCTGGCGCCGGCGGCGGTTCAGCGAGCTCGACCCGCTCCAGCTCGTCGGCCTACTGGAGGCGGTGCCGCCCGCCGAACGGCCGGGCGTGCTGCGCCGGCTCGGCGACCTCGCCCTGTTCCTCACCGGTGTGTTCCCCGACCACACCGCCAACACCCCGTTGGGGCGGTCGCCGCTCGCGCTCCTCCGCTCGGCGGGGATCGACGCCACCCCGCGCGAGGACGTCGCCGCCAACGCCTTCGAGTTGCTCGAGTTGCTCGGCGCCCGCTGGTACCGCCGGGCACTGCGCCTCTCCCCCGCCCCGAGCGGGTCGGTCGGCGTCCTCGACGCCATCGCCGACGGGTTCACCGACGCCCGTCGCGTCCTCAACGTCGTCACCGACACGTACCTGTTCCCGCTGCGCGAGCAGTGGTTCGGCCGCCCGGCCGCGTAGTCCCCCCGGAACCACCCCCTCGCCGGTGGTGTCGGAGGGATCGTGAAGCGTCGCCTCGCCATCGTCATCGCACTGGCCGCTTCCGTCCTCGCCATCGGGTCGCCGGCGGACGCCAAAGGGATGAGCGGGGTGACGATCACCGGCGCGGGGCTCGGCCGCCCGATCGTTCTGGACTTCCGGACCGACGGCGCGGCGCTCGAGCGCCTGATGGCCACGGCGCCGATGTTCGGCGACACGACCGACGGGTACGTCCGGGACGGGTTCACCGACCTCGGGCTGCCGCTCCGGCTCACCTGGTCGGTTCACTGGAAGACCACCCAACACGTCATTCAACTCGTCTACCCGTACGCGCCGGGCGGGCCGGTGGTCCACACACCCGCCGGGCAGCGGATCTTCGACGGGAAGACCGTGAGCGAGTGGCACCAGACCGGGCCCAGCACCCTCGCTGTGCTCCAGGCGGTCGGTGTTCCCTCCGCCGGCGAGCTCCGCGCGGCACGGGCCGTCATGGCCTTCGCTCAGCAGTGGATCGCTGCGGGGCGGGCGATCGTGCGCTGGTAACAGGCCGCGTACGATGCGCGGTCAGTGACGACCGCTGACACCAAGCCCGGCCGAGCGTTCCAGTCCACGGCCGATCTCGACGTCGCCGCCTTCGCCGCGACCTGCGAGTCGGACGTCGACCCGGCCACCGTGCCAAGGGCCGGCTCGATCATCGATCGGGTGCCGGTCTATGACGCCGACGAGCTGACCGCCGCGGCGGCCACGCCGCCGGGTCGGGCCGACGTCATGACCGAGCTCAACGAGTGCCTCCTCACGGGACCCGGTGTCTTCGTGGTCGAGGGGATGATCGATCCAGCCGTCGTCGACCGGGCGACGGCGGCCTACTGGGACGTGATCGAAGCCGAGAAGGCGGCCGGGCTCACCGCCGGCGACCACTACGCCGAGCCCGGCCTCAACGAGCGGATCTGGAACTCGTTCCAGAAGCTCGCCGAGCGGGCGCCGGAGACGTTCGCCGCCTACTTCGCCTGCCCGTCCCTCGACCTCGTCTGCTCGGCGTGGCTCGGTCCGGCCTACCGCATGACGGCCCAGGTGAACGTGGTCCGTCCGGGCGGCTCGGCGCAGCGACCCCACCGCGACTACCACCTCGGGTTCCTGAGCGACGAGCAGGCCGCGCGCTACCCGATCGCGATGCACCGGGCGTCCGTGCTGCTCACCTTGCAGGGCGCGATCTCGCACTCGGACATGTCCATCGAGTCGGGACCGACCCGCCTGCTGCCGTTCTCCCAGCGGTACGAGCTCGGGTTCCTCGCCTACCGAGATTCCGCCTTCCAGGGCTACTTCGCCGACCATTTCGTGCAGCTCCCGATGCGGCGGGGCGACGGCGTCTTCTTCAACCACGCTCTCTTCCACGCCGCCGGCGACAACCGCACAGCCGACGTCCTGCGGATGGCCAACCTGCTCCAGGTGTCCTCGCCGTTCGGCAAGCCGATGGAGTCGATCGACACCGCCGCGGTGGTCCTCGCGTGCTACCCGCACCTCGTCGCGATGCACGAGGAGCAGGGGATGTCCCCCGCCGTCGAAGCGCTGATGACGATGGCGGCCGAGGGCTACCCGTTCCCGGCCAATCTCGACGTCACCCCGCCCGTCGGGGGAATGGCCCCGGCGAGCCAGCTCGACCTGCTCCGCCAGGCGCTCGTCGAGAGCTGGTCGGGCGAGCGGCTGGAGGCGGCCTTGGCTCGTCACGCCGACGACCGGCGCGCCTGACGGACCCGTGACACGCGAGCACGACCACGACCACGGCGGCGAGCGCCCGCCGGGGCACGACGCCGTCCATTGGGACGAGCGCTACGGCGCCACCGAACGGCTCTGGTCGGCCGAGCCCAACGCGACCGTCGCCGAATTGGTCGCACCGATGGCGCCCGGTCGGGCCCTCGACGTGGGCACCGGCGAGGGCCGCCACGCCGTCTGGCTCGCCGGCCTCGGCTGGGAGGTCACGGCCGTCGACTTCTCGGCGGTCGGCGTTGGGCGCGGTCGCGGCGCTCCGGGAGGTGACACGGTCGACTGGGTCGTCGCCGACGTGCGGACGTGGACGCCACCGGCCGGCACCAGGTACGACCTCGTGCTCGTCGTCTACCTCCATGTCGCCGAAGACGTCTTCGGTCGCTACGGAAGCTGGCTCGCCCCGGGCGGCGCGCTGGTGGTCGTCGGCCACGCCCTGCGCAACCTGACCGACGGGGTCGGCGGGCCCCAGGATCCACGGCTGCTGCACACCGAGGACCAGCTCCGCGCCGCGGCGACCGGCCTCGAGATCGAACGGTTGGGCGAGGTGCTGCGTTCGACACCGAGCGGCGACGCCATCGACCTCGTCCTCGTCGCCCGCGCTCCCGTCAGCCACTAACGTCGCCCGCTTGGGAAGCCGGCCGTGGGCGGACGGCATGGGGGCGGCGACGCGGGCGGTCGGATCACGGACCGAGCGAAAGGGTTACCGATGGATCGTCGCGAATTTCTCCGCCTCGGCACGGGCGTCGCCGCCGTGCCGGCGCTCGCCGGGATCGCCGCCGAGACGGCGGCGGCTCCGAGCTCCGGGGGTCGGACCCCGGGGCGTGACATCGAGGAGGTGACGATCGCCGAGCTACAGCGGAGGATGTCCCGGCGGCGCCTGACCTCCGAGGAGCTGGTGGAGGCGTACCTCGACCGGATCGAGGCGATCGACCGCCGCGGCCCGAAGCTCAACTCGGTCATCGAGGTCAACCCCGACGCCGAGCGGATCGCCCGCGCCCTCGACCGCGAGCGGCGGGCCGGCAACGTCCGCGGGCCCCTGCACGGGATCCCGATCCTGCTCAAGGACAACGTCGACACCCACGACCGGACGCAGACCGCGGCTGGCTCGCGCGGGCTGATCGGCACCCCGCCGGCGCAGGACGCCACGGTCGCGGCGCGACTGCGCGCGGCGGGAGCGGTGCTCCTCGGCAAGGCCGGGCTGAGCGAATGGGCGAACTTCCGCTCGTTCCACTCGGCCAGCGGCTGGTCCGGCCGAGGTGGTCAAGTCAAGAACCCGTACGTGCTCGACCGCAACCCGTGCGGCTCCAGCTCGGGCTCCGGCGCGTCCGTGTCCGCCAACCTGTGCGCAGCGGCGATCGGCACCGAGACGGACGGCTCCATCGTCTGCCCGTCGAGTGCCAACGGCGTGGTCGGGATCAAGCCGACGGTGGGCCTCACCAGCCGCGCCGGCGTCGTGCCGATCGCGGCGTCCCAGGACACGGTCGGCCCCCACGGCCGGACCGTGGCCGACGCCGCCGCCGTGCTCGGTGCCATCGCCAGCACGGTGCCCGATTCCCGCGACCCGGCGACGTCGTCCAACCGGGAGAAGATCTTCAGCGACTACACCCAGTTCCTCGACCCCAACGGGCTCGCCGGCGCCCGGATCGGCGTCGCCCGCGCCGGCGTCACCGGCTACAGCGAGGAGACCGACGAGGTGTACGAGGAGGCGATCGAGGCGATCAGGGCCGCCGGCGCGACCGTGGTCGATCCGGCCGACATCCCGACCATCGAAGACCCCGACGCCGGTGCCGCGGAGGTCACGGTCCTCGTCTTCGAGTTCCGTCGTGACCTCAACGCCTACCTGGCCACCCGGACGGGGGTTGCGATCACCTCGCTCGCCAGTGCCATCGCGTTCAACGAGGCCGATGATGTGGAGCTGCGCTGGTTCCTCCAGGAGTGGTTCGAGGAGGCCGAGCGACAGCCCTACACCGAGGCCGAGTACCTCGCCGCGCGGGACACCGCCCGGCGCCTCGGCGGGCCGGACGGGATCGACGCGGTGCTCGCCCAGTTCGACCTCGACGCCGTCGTCGCCCCGACGGGATCGCCGGCATGGACCACCGATCTGGTCAACGGCGACCACTTCCTGGGAGCCAGCTCCGGACCGGCGGCGATCGCCGGCTACCCGTTGATCAGCGTCCCGGCGGGCGACTCGTTCGGGCTGCCCGTCGGACTCACGTTCATGGGGACGGCGTACAGCGAGCCGACGCTGATCAAGCTGGCGAGCGGCTTCGAGGCGGCGACCCACGCCCGGCGCAAGCCGCAGTTCCTGCCGACGCTGCCGACCGGACCGACGAGCGGTGGGCGCCACCGCCACTCGTCCCGCCGGCAGCTCGACACGAGGGCGGCGCACGCTGAGGGACGACCGATGCACGTACACCTGTAGCGCCGGGCGCGCATCCGCCAGCGCCACTTCGTCGTGTGGTAGACCACGGCCGCGCGAAGGAGGCGTATGTCGATGGAACCCGTGTCAAGAGCCGACGCCGAGGAACTGGTCGAGGTAGCCAAGGGCTGGTGGCTCTACCTCGTCGCCGGCGTGCTCTGGATCATCTTCGGATGGGTGGTGCTCTCGTTCAACTTCGACACCGTGTGGGCGATCGCGGTGTTCTTCGGCTTCGGCTTCATCATCGGCGGGATCATGGAGTTGATCGTCGCCTTCGAGACGCCGAGCTGGCGGTGGCTCCACATCGTGTTCGCCATCCTCGCCATCCTCGCCGGGATCCTCGCCCTCATCTGGCCGGGTCAGACGTTCCTCGTGCTGGCGGCGATCATCGGCTGGTACATCCTGTTCGCCGGGATCATGGACATCGGCATCTCCTTCGCGACCAAGGAGGAGAACGACCTGTGGTGGCTCCAGCTGGTCCTCGGGATCGCCGAGGTGCTGATCGGGTTCTGGGCCGTCGGCTACGCCGGCCGCTCGATCGCCGTGCTCGTGATCTGGGTCGGCGCGTCGGCGCTGGCGCGTGGCATCTCGAGCATCTTCCTCGGCTTCGGCCTGCACAGCAGCGGCAAGGAGCTGCGCAAGAAGCTGGCGACCGCCTGAGGCTTCGCCGCGCTACCGCCGGACCTCGATCCCGGCGATCGGCCGGGGCGTGTACGGCTTCTCCAGCTCGGCCGCCTCGTCGTCGGTGAGATCGACATCGAGGGAGGCGATCGCGTCGTCGAGGTGCTCGGTCCGCGTCACGCCGACGATCGGCGCGACGACCGTCGGCTGGCGGGACAGCCAGGCGAGGGCGACCCCGGCTCGGCTGGCGCCGCGGCGTTCGGCGATCGAGGCGACGGCGTCGACGATCGCTTTGTCCTCGTCGTGGTAGAGGCTCTTGGCGAAGACGTCGGACTCGGTGCGCGCCGTCGACGTGTCCCAGTCGCGGGTCAGACGCCCCCGGGCCAACGGGCTCCACGGGATCACGCCCACGCCGAGGTCGGCGCACAGCGGGAGCATCTCCCGCTCCTCCTCGCGATAGAGGAGGTTGTAGTGGTTCTGCATCGTCACGAACGGGGTCCAGCCGTTGCGCTCGGCGACGTGCTGAGCCTTGGCGAACTGCCAGGCGAACATCGAGGAGGCGCCGATGTAGCGGGCCTTCCCCGCCTCCACGACGTCGTGCAGCGCGTTCATCGTCTCGTCGATCGGCGTGGAGTCGTCCCACCGGTGGATCTGGTAGAGGTCGACGTAGTCGGTGCCGAGGCGGCGCAGGCTGGCGTCGATCTCGTGGAAGATCGCCTTGCGCGACAGCCCGGCCCCGTTGGGCCCGGGTCGCATCCGGCCGTGCACCTTGGTCGCCAGCACGACCTCCTCGCGACGGGCGAACTCGGCCAGCGCCCGGCCGGTGATCTCCTCGCTCGTCCCGGCCGAGTACACGTTGGCGGTGTCGAAGAAGTTGATCCCCGCCTCGACGGCGCGGCGGATCAATGGCCGGGCGGCCTCCTCGTCGAGGCTCCAGGAGTGCCCGCCGCGGTCGGGAACCCCGAAGCTCATGCACCCGAGGCAGATCGGCGAGACCTCGACCCCGGTCGAGCCCAGTTTGACGTACTGCATCGCGCCTCCTCGTTCGATCAGCCGACCATCATGGTTGGCCGAGACGACCGATGACTACGCCGGGCGTCTACGGTCGAACCTGCATGGAAAGAATCACGTTCAGTGGCGTGATCACCGTGGCCGTCCCGGTGTCCGACCAGGACCGCAGCAAGTCCCTGCTCGAGGGGCTCGGCTTCGAAACCCGGATGGATGTCGAGCTCCAAGAGGGGTTCCGCTGGGTCGAGCTCGGCTTGCCCGGCGCCGCCACGACGGTCTCGCTGGTCCGTACCGGAAACGAGCTGCCCGTCGGGGTCGACACCGGGATCCGGCTGGCCACGCCTGATGCCCGCGCCGCCCGCGACACCCTCACTGGCCTCGGTTTCGAGGTCGGGGAGCTGCTCGACTGGAAGTCGGCTCCGCTGATGTTCGAGTTCCGCGACCACGACGGGAACCGGTTCTACGTCACCGAGATGAGCGACGAAGAAGCCTGAGCCGGCTACGGCGACGCCGCCTCGGCGACCGCCACGAGCGAGCCGAGGTCGTCGGCGGCAAGCACTCGCACGATCGGTAGGTCGACGACGGAACGGTACGGCGCCAACCCCTCGACCACGTCCGGACGCGCCGGCCCGGACAGACCGACGGACCCCACCGGCACGTTCATCGAGTCGAAGTGCGCCGCCGCCAATCGGCGGTACCGCCCCTCCTCGTCGCGCAGCCGCGTCGGCGCATCGCGACCGACCGCGACGCGCACGTACAGGGCAGTGATCGGGGCGGCCCGCCCGGCTGCGACAGCACCCTCGTCGACCCAGCCGCCTGCTCGAGCGGCGTGCGCCGGCACCATCCAGTTGAACAGCGCTCCGTCGGCGAGCTCTCCGGCCAGCCGGCACAAGTTGGGACCCATCGCGCCGACCATGATGCGCGCCGCGGGCAGCAGGTCGCGTAGCTCCGCCACCGCCTCGCGCAGCGGCGCGAGCTGGGGACGCAGCCGCCCCGAGCCGACGCCGATCCACAGCCTCGCCGGGTCGAGATCGAGCCGAGCGACGTCGGTGGCGATCTTCGCCGGCGGATGCTGGTCGACAGGCAAGACGCCAACCCCCAGGTCGAGCTGCGGAGCACCGGCGGCGAAGTGAGCGAGCGTCTCGAGCCCCGGCGCCGCCGGCTCGTCGTTGGTCCACAACGACCCGTACCCCAGCTCGGCGCACCGCACCGCCAGCGCACGGGCCACCCCCGGCGCGAGCCCCGCATCGACGCCGAGACCCAGCGAACCGACAGCACTCATCCGGTCGCGAGCTCGGGGTCAGCCTTGGCGATGTCAACCGGGCGATGGGTATCCATGGCTGCATCATCGTCAGCTGCGGCGCGTTTCCGACGGGCTGAAGCGCGACTTCCTCTGCGGCAAGAATTCTCACGTATGGACCACGTCGACGTCGACGGGATGCGGATCGCCTACACGCGGTCGGGCGTCGGGCCGGTTCTGGTGATGCTGCACGGTGCGCCGAGTGACAGCCGCACGTGGCAGTGGATGCTCGCCGACCTCTCGCGCGACCACACGGTCATCGCCTGGGACGCACCTGGTTTCGGCCAGTCGTCGGACATCGACGACGGTTGGCGAGCACCACAGTTCGCCGACGCCCTGGCGGCCTTCATCGCCGCGCTCGGCGTTGGGCGGCCGCACGTGGTGGGTCACTCGTTCGGGACGATGGTGGCGTTGTCGTTGTTCCAGCACCACCCCGGCGTGCCGGCGAGTCTCGTGCTCATCGGCGGCTACGCGGGATGGGCGGGGTCGTTGCCACCCGCAGAGGTGGCCCGACGGCTCGAGATGTTCGTCGGCATGGCCGACCTGGGCGACGCGTTCGACCCGAAGTCCTACCCGGGGCTGTTCTCCGAGCTCATCCCGGCCGACCGCGACGCCGTGATGACCACGATGATGCGGGAGAACATCCGCCCGGCGACGATTCGAGCCGCCGGCCACGTCGGAGCGGAGACCGACCTCCGGCCGGTGCTGCCCACCATCGACGTGCCGACGCTCGTACTGCATGGGGAGGCCGACGCTCGTTCGCCGCTCGCCAACGCCGAGGCACTCCACGCCGCGATCCCGGCATCGCAGCTCGTCGTGCTCCCCGAGCTCGGCCACGCCTGTCTGGTCGAGGACCCCGAGGCCTGCGCCGCCGAGATCCGTCGGTTCGTGACGACCGTGGGCTGACGATGAGTTCCGCGCCTCCGCGGCGTCGTCCTACGCGAGCGGTCACGACCAGGAGGTGCTCTCGATGGCGATGTTCGCGTTGATCCACGGCGCCGGGGACGTGGGGTGGTACTGGCACCTCGTGGACGCGGAGCTGCGCCGGCTCGGTCATGACGTCGTGGCTCCCGACCTCCCCTGCGACGACAACTCCGCCGGCCTCGGTGACTACGCCGACACCGTGGTCGACGCGATCAGCGGGCGAGGCAACGTGATCGTCGTTGGTCAGTCGTACGGCGGCTTCACCGCCCCGTTGGTCGCCGATCGGGTCCCAGTCGAGATGCTCGTTCTCGTCGCCGGGATGATCCCGGCACCGGGTGAGCCGCCCGCCGCGTGGTGGACGAACACCGGTCACGGCGACGCCGTACGCCGGCAAGCCCAGCGGGACGGCGGCCAGACCGGCAGCGACGACCCGTTCGTCGCCTTCTATCACGACGTGCCGCGCCCGCTGGCCGAGGAAGCACTCCGCCGAGAACGCGGCGAGTCCGAGACCGCCTACAACTCCCCGTGGCCGCTCGCGGCGTGGCCCGCCGTGCCGACGAGGTTCGTGGTGTGCACCGACGACCGCGTCTTCCCCGCCGGGTTCATGCGTCGGGTCGTCGCCGACCGACTCGACGTCGCGCCCGACGAGATCGCCTCCGGCCACTGCGTTGCGCTCAGCCATCCGAACGAGTTGGCGGCTCTGCTCGATGGCTACACGCTCGCCGGCGGACCCTGACGATGAGTGTTCGGTTCCGAGACCTGCCAGACGTCGACGCGACCGTCGAGCACCACGGCGAGCCACTCCGCCGGCCCGTCGAGCGCGGCGGTGCTGCACTCGGATCGACCGCGGACAACGACGACACCGTCGCCAGCGTCGACGACGTCATCGAAGACGTTGCGGTAGTCCGGGAAGCTGTCGAAGAACCCTCGCCACGCCGTAGTACAGCGGTCCTTGCCCTCCGTCGTCGCGCCGGCCGAGTCGATGAAGCGATGGGACTCGGTCATCAGCTCGGCGAGCGCAGTGAGATTCCGCCGCGTTGATCGCCTCGTTGAACGCCAGCACGACCGCGACGTTGTCAGTCATTCGCCTGTCGATGCTGGATCACCTCGCGTCGCGCCCGGCTTGGCGGCGGGCGTTCGAGGCCCTGGTCGCCGCGGCCGCTTTGCGTTGGATCGGCGTTCGCTTGCGCCGCCCGCGGTGCCGCCGTCTTCGCCTTCCGCGGCGTCGGGGTCGCGGTGGCGGCCGGTCGGGTGGTCGATCGCGCGGCAGCCAGGCGCTCTGCCCGTAACGATGCGGCCGTGGCCCGAGCCGCGCGAGCGAGGCTCGAGCTCACCCTCGCCAGCGCATCTTCGTAGAGCTCCGCCTTCGACGCACTGCGACGTGGTGCGACGCTCGCGGTACCGCGTGCTCGCTCCGCGTCGACGTGTTCGGCAACCTCACGGCGATGGAGCTGTACGAACCGGTCCCGTGCTCGGCGCACGCGGGCGTGCAGCTCGATGAGCGCCTCCTCGTCCATCGCGCGCACCCGTTCGGGCTGCGTCTCCGCCAGCAGCGCCCGCTCCTTCCGGGTCAACGATTGCGGTGTCGCTCGCGCCACGTTCGAAACCTCCGTTCTCAGACCGTCAGCGCTCCGGGTCGACGAGCGCGCTGTGGACCATCTGCTTGAGCTGGCTCCGCACCGGGTGGGTGCTGCTCGGCAGCAGCTGGGTCATGAACACCACGGTCATGTCGCGGACCGGGTCGACCCAGTACGAGGTGCTCGCCGCCCCACCCCAGCCGAAGTCACCGACACTGCCGGGCACCTTGGCCTTGACCGGGTCGAGCGTCACCGAGACGCCGAGCCCGAAGCCGACGCCGTCGAAGGTCGTCTCGGCGAACAGCGGGCGCCCGATGGCGCTGAGGTCGGCGTTGCCCGGGAGGTGGTTGCTCGCCATCAGCTCGACCGTCTTCGGCGCCAGGATGCGCATCCCGTCGAGCTCGCCGCGGCGGCGCAGCATCTCGGCGAACCGGACATAGTCGCCGGCCGTCGAGCACAGCCCGCCACCACCGAGCGGGGCGACCGGCGGCTTCGTCGCGGCCGCGCCCATGACGTCGTAGCGGAACGCCTTCTTGGTGCCCGGTGTGGGCGCGTACAGCGCGGCGAGCCGGTCGGCGCAGTCCTCGTCGACGTGCCACACCGTGTCGTTCATCCCGAGCGGGTCCAGCACATGGGCCTGCATGAACTCGTCGAACGGCACGCCCGTCACGACCTCGACGACCCGGCCGAGGACGTCGAGACCCATGCTGTACTGCCACTCGGTGCCCGGCTGGAACACCAGCGGCAGGTCGGCGAGGCGGTCACAGATCGCGGCAAGATCGGTGGCGTCCTTCGGGACGCCCCACTCGAAGCCGGCTTGCCGGTAGAGGGCGTCGACCGGATGGTTCTGGATGAAGCCGTAGGTGAGGCCGGCGGTGTGGGCGAACAGGTGCCAGACGCGCAGCTCCTCCGTGATCGGCTCCAGGACCGGCGCCGTGGTCGAGCCGCTGCGCCACACCCTGGTCTGCTTGAACGACGGGATGTACCACCGCACCGGGTCGCTGAGCTCGAACAAGCCCTGCTCGTAGGCGACCAGCGCGGTGACGGCGGTTATTGGCTTGGTCATCGAGTAGATCCGCCAGATCGTGTCCGTCTCGACCGGCAGACCGGCCTCGACGTCGCGCTGGCCGTAGGTCGAGACGTGGGCGAGCTGGCCGTGCCGGGAGACCGCGATCAGCCAGCCGGGCAGGTGCCCGTCGTCGACGTAGCGCCGGAAGTGGCGGTCGAGCACCTCGAGGCGGCCGGCGTCGAAGCCGACCTCGGCCGGGTCGACCTCGATCTTGAGGATTCCCATGGGATCCATCTTGGCGGCGCGAGCACGGCGCCGGCGAGGTCAGCGGACCCGCACGCTGACGGCGTGGACGTGGTTCGCGCCGTAGCCGCCGCGGTTCCACTCCGGATGGTCCGGCTGCGCGTTGCCGGCGCGGTCGACGGCCCGGGCGCGGAGCGTTGTCGTGCCGGGAGCGTCGAGGCGCACGACGGCCGTCCACCACTGCCAGCGTCCCGGGCTCGCCTCACCGGTCAACTCGGCGGGCTGCCACGGCCCGCTGCCGGCTCGCACCTCCACTCGATCGATCGGCGCCGTCCCCGACCAGGCGACACCACGCACGGCGACGTCACCGGCCGCCACGTCGTCGCCGCCCGCCGGCGCGGTGACGAGCGACCGCACCCGCTGCCGGCCGACCGGTTCCCGGACCATCCGGCCGTCGCGCTCGATCTCGTACACGTACTTGGTGGTCTGGTAGTAGCCGTCGAACGGTTCGGCGACGACCTCGATCTCGGTGACCCACTTGACCGCCGCCATGCCGTACCAGCCGGGGACGACGAGGCGCAACGGGTAGCCGTGCCGCGGCGGGAGCGGCTCACCATTCATCGCGTACGCCAACAGCGCGCCGGACTCGCGGACCTCGTCGACCGCCATCCCGCGCTCGAACCGGATCGGCTCGGCCAGCTCCTCGACCACGCCGTGGTCGGCGCCCCGCACGACGACGTACTGCCCGCTCTGCGCGCCCACGCAGTCCAGCAGATCGATGAGCGGCACCCCGGTCCACTCGGCCGTGCTGACCGCGCCGAGCCCCCACGGCTCGCCCTCGACCGGCGGGTCGAACCCGGTGCGGCCGTTGCCGGCACATTCGAGCGTGGTGACCACCGAACACGGCGGGAGCGCCTCGATGTCCGTCAGGTCGAGCCGTCCCGGTCGGGGCACCAGCCCGCCGACCTCGAGCCGCCAGGCGGCGGCGTCGATCCGCGGGACCGGGAAGTGGTTGCGGACGTAGAAGTTGGCCAGCGGGGTGAAGTCGTCGCGGATCCGTGACGGGTCGCTGATCTCGCGGTTCAGCGGTTCGGTGCTGAGCACCGTGGCGGCGGACGTCGACCGGTCCGCGCCCTCCCATGCGGAGTAGCCGCCGAGCAGGTCGGAGACGTCGGCGAACCCCGCCGCCCGCAGCACGCTGGCGGCGATCGCGGAGCGGTAGCCGCTGCCGCAGTACAGGACGATCGGACGATCGGGGTCGAGGTCGTCGACTGCGGCGGCGATGCCGGCGAGCGGGATCTCCAGGGCGCCCGGGATCGTGCCGGCGGCTGTCTCGCCCTGGGCCCGCACGTCGACCAACTGCACGTCCGCCCGCTGCTCGAGCCGCTCGCCGAGCTGGGCCGCGGTCAGCCGGGAGCTCGTGTCGGCGACGTCGGGCCGCGCCGCGTACGCCCGGCCCGGGTCGTCGAGGTGACCGACGATCCGGTCGTAGCCGACCCGCCCGAGGCGCGTCTTCGCCTCGCCCGCGGCGGCCGGATCGCCGACCAGAACGATGTCCCGGTCAGGCGGGAGCACGCTCCCTACGTACTCGGCGAACCGGCCCTGCAGGCCGACGTTCACCGCCCCCCGCAGATGGCCGGCGGCGAAGTCCGCCGGCTCGCGGGTGTCGAGCAGGATCGCGCCGGCCCCGCGGTGGCGGAGCACGGCGTCGAGGTCGAGCGGCGCCGGCGCCTCCTCGTCGAGCAGGTCGTGGGTCTCGCGGTTGCGCCGGGCGTCGAACTCGAAGTACGCCAGGCCGCAAGGGCTGCCCTTCGGTGATCGCGGCGACGAACTCGTCCTCGGTCGGGCAGCGCAGCGCGTAGTTCGAGCGGCGTTGCTCGCCGAGCGTCGAGCTGGTCTCGCTGGAGAGCTGCTTGCCGCACGACGAACCCGCGCCATGGGCGGGGAAGACCCGCGTCTCGTCCGGGAGCCGGAGCAGGGCGCCGTGCAGCGAGTGGTACAGCTGCCGCGCCATCACGTCGGCCGGGATCCCGCTCTCCGCCGACGCCAGCAGGTCCGGGCGGCCGACGTCGCCGACGAAGAGGGTGTCGCCGGTGAGGACCGCGTAGGGGACCTCGTCGTCGGCGTGCTCGTACACGACGACGCAGATCGACTCCGGTGTGTGGCCCGGCGTGGCGAGGATCTCCAGCGTCACCTCGCCGAGCGACAGCCGCTGGCCGTCGCGCAGGCGGTCGATCGGGAACTCGACCGCCGCCGCCGCCTCGCCGTAGGAGATGACGGCGCCGGTCTGCGCCGCCAGCTCCAGGTGGCCACTCAGGAAGTCGGCGTGGACGTGGGTTTCGATGACTCGCTCGATCGTCAGCCCGTGCCCCGCCGCCTCTTCCAGGTAGATGCCGACGTCACGTCGGGGATCGACGACCACGGCGCGCCCGCTCGTCTCGTCGCCGATGAGGTAGGAGGCCTGGGAGAGGCAGGCGAGGTAGTGCTGGCTGAAGATCATCGAGGTTGGGGCACCATGCGGAGGTAGGGCTTGACGGTCCTCCACCCGTCGGGGAAGCGGGTCGCCGCCTCTTCGTCGGAGACGGCGGGGATGATGATGACGTCGTCCCCCGGCTTCCAATTGACGGGGGTGGAGACCTTGTGGGCGGCCGTGAGCTGCAGGGAGTCGATGACCCGCAGGATCTCGTCGAAGTTGCGTCCCGTGCTCTGCGGGTACGTGATCGTCAGCTTGACCTTCTTGTCCGGCCCGATCACGAACACACTCCGGACGGTAGTGGTGTCGCTGGCGTTGGGGTGGATCATTCCGTAGAGATCGGCGACCCTGCGGCCGGGGTCGATGGTCTCGGCGTCGACGCCTGTGTCGTCGGCGCTTTCACCCCGGGTGTCCCTGGGTAGCACGGGCCCGGACGGCGGGAAGGAACGGGCTCCAGAGGAACCACCGCGGGAACGCTCGAACCAGACGCGGCGGCCCGTCGATCCGGACCGTGCCGGACTCCAGCGCACCGGCGAGGTCGTCGAGCCCGGCGAACACCCGCATGAACGACAGCGAGTCGGTGGTCACCACGAGGTCCGGGTCGAAGCCCGGGTGGTTCGTGCAGACGGACGGCTCACCGCGATCGAGGAGGAGCCACAGGCGGGTGAGCTTGTCGTCGCGGTAGTCGAACTGGATGACGACCCGGCCCGGCGGGGTGCGCTCGATCGCCACGCGCCGATGCATCCACCACGTCAGCGCGGTCGGGTCGACCTCGCGGGGAACGGGCTCGGTGAACAGCCAGCGCACCGTCCACTCGCCGAGGGCCATGATCACCGGCTCGAGGTCCTTGCCGGCCGCGGTGAGGTGGTACTCGTGGCCCCGACCGTCCGCCGAGGGCACGATGTCGACGACCCCCTTGCGGGCGAGGTAGCGCAGGCGCTTGGCGAGCAATGACCGCGAGATGCTGGGCAGGCCGCGCTCGATCTCGTTGAAGCGGGTGCTCCCGAGCACCATCTCGCGCAGGATCAGCGGCGTCCAGCGTTCGGCCAGCACCTCGCTCCCGAGGGCCACCGGGCAGTACTGCCCGTAATCCCGCACCGCGGCATCGTCGCGCGAACCGCGACCAGGGCGGTGCAATTAATTGACTGGTCGAGCCGCCGTTCCGTCGGCACCATCGGGGTATGAGCACGATCGAGTCCCCCACCGCGCCCGCCATCAGCGACGACCCGGCGGCGTTCGTCCCCTGGGCGGCTGAGCTCGGCGCCGAGATCGCGCCGTACGCCGCGACCCACGACCGGGACGGCACGTTCGTGAGCGAGGCGTTCGACCTCTTCAAGTCGTCCGGCTACCTCGCCCTCGCCGTCCCGGCCGAGCTCGGCGGACGGGGCGCGACCATCCGCCAGGTGGCGTTAGCCCAGCGAGAGCTGGCCAAGCACTGCGGGTCGAGCGCTCTCGCCGTGGCGATGCACCACCACGTCACCCTGTTCACCGCCTGGCGCTACCGGCGCGGCCTGCCAGGTGCGGAAGCGACCCTCCGCCGCATCGCCGACGACGGCATCGTGCTCGTCTCGACCGGTGGTGCGGACTTCACGACGTCCGCGCGGCACGGCCGTGCCGGTCGACGGCGGCTACCAGGTCAGCGGGCGCAAGGTGTTCGCCAGCCAGGTACCCGCCGGCGACGTGTTCTCCACGATGTTCGTGCTCGAGGAGGACGACGGCCCAGTCATCCTCAACATGGCCGTGCCGGTGCGGGCGGACGGGGTCACCGTGCTCGACAACTGGGACACCCTCGGCATGCGGGGCACCGGCAGCCACGACGTCGAGATCCGCGACGTGTTCGTGCCCGAGGACAAAGTGCTGGCCCGGCGGCCGTACGGCGTCGTCGATCCCCCGCTGCAGGTCATCATCAGCAACGCCTTCCCGGTGATCGGCGCGGTGTACCTCGGGATCGCCGAGGCGGCGCGTGACGCCGCCGTTGCCGTGGTCGCCGGGACGCCGCGGGCCGACGACCCGTCGATCCAGCGCCAGGTCGGGCTGATGGACAACCGGTTGCGGGTGATGGCGTGGGCGCTCGACGGCGCGATCGCCACGATCGGCGACGACCCCCAACCGTCGTTGGAGAACGTTGTGGCGGCGATGGCGGCGAAGCGCGAGATCTCGATCGGCGGGATCGAGGTGTGCGACCTGGCGATGGAGGTCGCCGGGGGCGGCTCGTACTTCCGTACCAGCCCGATCGAGCGCTGCTACCGCGACATCCGCGGCGCCAAGTACCACCCGTTCACGCCGGAGCAGACGCTCGTCCACGCCGGTCGGGTGTGCCTGGGACTTCCCGCCGACGAGATGTAGGCGCGATGTAGGCGTCCTCCGCTCCCCCGCCGGCGGGCGAATCGCGCGACGGTGGGAGCATGAACGTCGACGTCATGACCGATCCGGCGGCCTGGGGCGACGTGCAACGGCTGGCCCGAGCCGTCGAGAAGGCCGGCTTCGCCGGTCTCGTCTTCACCGAGATGAGCCGCACACCGTGGCTGTCCGTCGCTGCCGCCCACGACGCGGCGCCGCTGCTGCACCTCTCGACGGGGGTGGCGGTCGCCTTCCCGCGCAGCCCGATGGTGACCGCCCAGACCGCCTGGGAGCTGGCCGAGCTGACCGGGGGCCGGTTCCGGCTCGGTCTCGGCAGCCAGGTGCGGGCGCACATCGAACGGCGTTACGGCGTCGCCTTCGACCACCCCGTCGCCCGGATGGTCGACTACGTGACCGCGGTACGGGACTGCTGGGCGGCGTTCCGCGGCGAGGGCAAGCTCGACCACTTCGGGCCGTACTACCGGATGAGCCTGCTGCCGCCGATCGGCCGCCCCCGCCGCCACGCCCACGAGGACCTGAAGCTCGACATCGCCGCCGTCGGGGCGGCCATGGCCAGCGCCGCGGGTGAGGTCGCCGACGGGGTCCACGTCCATCCCCTCCACTCCCTCCCCTACCTGCGCGAGCGGCTGTTGCCGACCCTGGCCGAGGGGGCGGCGAAGGCGGACCGCGACCCGGCCGACATCGACCTCATCGTCCCGGTCACGGCGGTGCCCGGCGACACCCCGGAGGAGCGGGCGCCGATCCTCCAGCGGGCCCGGGCGCAGATTGCCTTCTACGGCTCGACGAAGAACTACGCGTTCCAGTTCGACGACCTCGGCTTCGAGGGCACGTCGGCCCGACTCAACGAGCGGATCAAGGCCGGCGATGTCGCCGGGATGGCCGAGCTGATCACCGACGAGATGCTCGAGCACTACGCCGTCGTCTGCCCGTGGGACGAGCTGGCCGACCGGCTGATCGCCCGCTACGGCGGGATCGCCAGTCGCCTCGTCCTGTACACCGCGGCGGAGTCGATCACCCGCAACCCCGGCACCGTCGGCCGATGGGGCGAGGTTGCCCGCGCCGTCGCCGCCGCCCGCCCGCTCTAAGCGCGCGACAGCCAGGCGTCGCCGCGAGGTGAGAGCCGGTAGCCGACCGGCAGGCTCTCGGTGAGCCCGAGGGCCTTGAGCTTGCGGACGTCGGCCTTGAAGGCGAGGCGCTCCCGGCCCATCGCCTCGGCGAGGTCGCCGGCCCGGACGCCGGGCCGGGCGGCGATCAGGCGCAGGACGTCGTCGGTCCATGGCCCGTGCGTGCTGGCCCGGTCCAACCGCGCCAACCGGCGCTCGAGCTCGGCGCGATCGTCCGGCGTCAGGACCGACCGCTCGCGCAGTTCGATGCGGGGATCCTCGCCGGCGAGGTGGAAGTCGATCCGGTACAGCTGCCCGGCGCGCCCGGCGAGCTCGGCGAGCAGCGCGTCGCGGTCGACGAACCCGGCTCGACGGGCGTCGGCCGCGGTGATGTCGCCCTCGTCGATCTCGCCGACGTGGTCGATCGCGAGCACCCCGGCCGGGGTGGTGAGCCGTCCCCCGGTCTTCACGGTCGGGCGCTTCCACCGCCGGAAGGCGACCGTCACGGAGCCGTCGGCGAGCCCGGCCCAGAAGCTCTGCCGGAACAGCACGGGTCAGCCGACGAGTGACCGCACCGCGAACCACTGCGACAACGCCCCGCCGACGACACAGGCGTGGAACAGCTCGTGGTACCCGAACACCCGCGGCCACGGGTCGGGGCGTTGCGCGCCGAACACCACCGCGCCGCCCGTGTAGAGGCCACCGCCGACGGCGAGCAGGGCCAACTCACCCGCCGACAACGCCCGCACGTAGGCGGGCAGGTCGAGCACGATCATCCATCCGGCGATCAGGTAGACCGCGGCGGTCAGCCCGGGGTGGGAATCGATCCACACCATCCGGACCGCGATGCCGATCCCGGCGATGACCCACGCCAGCACGAGCAGCACGATCCGCGTCGCCCCGTCGAGGGCGAGCACGATCACGGCGGTGTAGGTCCCGGCGATGGCGAGGAAGATCGCCGCGTGGTCGAGCCGTCGCAGCAGCCGGCGGGGCCGCGCGAACAGGCCGCGGGCGTGGTACAGACCGCTCACCGCGAGCATCGCCGACACGCAGATCCCGTAGACGATCACGGTCGCCCTGATGCCGCCCGTGGGCGCCGACACGGCGAGGAGGAGCGTCAGCACGACGGCGACCGGAACCGACCACCGGTGCAGCGACCCCCGCAGCCACGGGCGCATGGCGGCGTCCACGGCCTGCATCAATCGACCCGGAAGACCTCGTACTCGATGCCGTCGGCGCGGACCCGCCCGCGGGCGACGAACACCGTGCGGTTGAGCCACGCGTACCGCTCGTCCGCCGTCTCGAAGCGGGGCGTGGTGCGGAAGTACTGCTCCTCCCACGCCGTCTCGCGGGTGGGATCGAGCAGCGCGGCCGACGACGCCTCGTTGAGCTCGAGCAGGCCCTCGTAGCGGACGTACACGAGGGCGCCGTCGTCGGTCTCGATCTGCAGCCGGACGTCGACGCGGCCGTACCCGTCCGCGCCGATCAGCATCCAGTCGGCGCCCGGACCGACGATCGTGCCGTTGATCCGCGGCCCGGCGACCGTCCCGGTCGCCACGCCACCGACGACCCGCACCCCGAGGGGCACCGCGCCGATCATCTGCGGCGGGGCGAGCGTGACCCGGATCGTCAGCTCCGGGCTCACCGCCAGCGACGACGCCGGTCCGTCAGTCGCCGCGGTCTCGAAGGTCGACGGAGTCGCCGTGTCAGACATGGGCCGTGAGTCTGTCATCACGCAGACGCACCATGTCTTCCAGATCCGGCGGTGAATCGTGCGGCACCCGCCTGAGTCTCGCCGCTGTCGATCGTGTCGCGGCCGCGGGCGGCCTCGTTGCGCATCGCCTCGTCCTCGGACAGGTCCCACTGCTCGATCGCCGAGAGCCGGTCGTTGCGCAGGCCCGCTTGCGGCAGGGCGGCGAGCTCGTGGGCGAGCGCGACCGCGGCAGGGAGCGCCTGTCCGGGCTCGACGACGCGGTTGACGAGCCCGATCCGCTCGGCCTCGACGCCGTCGATCCCGCGCCCGGTGAGCAGGAGGTCCATCGCCCGGCTGTGCCCGATCAGCCGGGGCAACCGCACGCTGCCGAGGTCGACGAGCGGCACACCGAAGCGCCGCGAGTACACCCCGAGCGTGGCGTCGCGGGCGGCGACCCGGAGGTCGCACCACACGGCCAGCTCGAGCCCGCCGGCGACGGCCGGGCCCTCGATCGCCGCGATCACCGGCTTGTCGAGGCGCAGCCGCGTCGGGCCCATGGGTCCGGGACCGTCGTCGGATACCGGCCGCCGGTCGCCGGCCAGCAGCGCCTTGAGGTCGGCGCCGGCGCAGAAGTAGCCGCCGGCGCCGGTCAGCACGGCGACGGAGAGTGACGAGTCGGCGGCGAAGTCCTCGAACGCCTCGCGCAGCCGGGTGGCGGTGGCGGAGTCGACGGCGTTGCGCCGTTCCGGGCGGTTGATGGTGACAACGCGCACGGCGCCGTCGTCCTCGACGAGGACGAGTCCAGTACTCATTGGCTCCTTCTAGCGCGCGACCAGGCAGACTGCGCCACCGTGAGGCGGCTCCGGTGCCCGACGTGTTCCAACGAGGTGTTCTTCCACTCGCTGCAATGCGTCCGTTGCCTCACCGAACTGGCGGTCACGTTCGACGACGATGGCCGGCTGTCGGTCGTCGACGTCGTCGCGGTACGGCCGTGCGCCAACCGCTCGACGTGGGCGTGCAACTGGACGGTCGCCGCCGACGTCGACGGTGCCCGCTGGTGCCGGAGCTGCGTGATCGTCGACGCCGGCGGGTGGGTCGACGACGTCCGGATGGTGGCGTACCAGGCCGCCCAGCGGCGAGCGTTGTTCCAGCTGACCGCGCTCGGGATCCCGTGGGGCCCGGAGAGCGGTTTGAAACTCACCTTCCGCTCGAGCTCCGCCGGCGACGCCGCCGTGATCGGCCACCGCGGTGGGGAGATCACGCTCGACCTGGACGAGGCCGAGCCGGCCCAGCAAGAGGAGGCCAGGGCTCGCCTCGGCGAGCTCTACCGCACTCCGCTCGGGCACCTGCGCCACGAGCTCGGCCACTTCGTCTGGCAGCAGCTGGTGGCCCCGGACCCGGCGCTGCTCGCCGAGTTCCGGGCGACGTTCGGCGACGAGACCGTCGACTACGCCACCGCCCTCGACGACCACTACGGGCGGGCCGACGACGGCAGCTGGCGCGACGAGTTCGTGTCCTTCTACGCCTCGGCCCACCCGTGGGAGGACTTCGCCGAGTCGTGGGCCCACCTGATGCACGTCCACGACGTCGTCGAGACCGGGGCCGAGTGGGGTGTCGGCCCGCTTCCGGCCGACCCGCACGATGCCGACACGTGGCTGTCGGCGGCGGTCGATGTCACGATCGCCACCAACGAGCTCGCCCGGGCGATGGGTATGCGCGACCCCTACCCGTTCACGCTGTCCCCGCCCGTCCGGGCCAAGATCAGGTTCTGCTGGGGCCTGATCCGCTGACGCTCAGGCGCTCGCCCGAACTCACCAGGAGTACCGTTTGCCGCGATGTCGCCGACGACACCGGCCGGGACGCCTGTCTTCGAGCGCTCGACGATCGAGCAGGTGGCGCACGCGGCGGGGGTGTCCGTCGCCACCGTCAGCCGGGCCCTGCGCGGGCTGCCCAACGTCGCCGTGTCGACTCGGCAACGCGTGGAGGAGGTCGCCCGTGAGCTCAACTACCGCGCCGACCCCGCCGCGTCGCGGCTGGCCGCGGGGCGCAGCCGGACCGTCGCCATCGTCGTCCCGCACATCAACTCCTGGTACTTCGCCAACGTCGTCGCCGGCGCCGAGGCGGTGTGCGCCGAGGACGGCTACGACCTGCTGATCCTCACTGCGCCCAACCCGGCGTCACGGCACAAGGTCGTCACCACGGCCAACGCCCTCGACCGCCGCGTCGACGGGCTGATCTTCGTCGAGGTCGCACTGTCCAACAAGGACGTCGTCGACCTGGGGCAACGGCGTCTCGGCGTCGTGACCGTCGGCCAGGAGACCGACGTGTGCTCGTCGGTGCGGATCGACAACGTCACCATCGGCCGGATCGCCGGGCGTCACCTCGTCTCGCTCGGCCACCAGCGCATCGGGATCCTCGGCGGTCAGGCCGAGGAGCCCAACGTCTTCGACGTGCCCGGTCAGCGCATCCAGGGCGCCGAGCTGGCGCTCGCCGCCGCCGGGCTCCACCTCGACCGCAGCCTCATCGCCCCCGGCGACTTCACCGTGGAGGGCGGGCACCACGCGGCCCACGATCTGCTGGCGAGGGAAGATCGGCCCGACCGCCCTCTTCGCCCTCTCCGACGAGATGGCCTTCGGCGCGTTCATCGCCGCCCGCGAGCTCGATCTCGACATCCCGGGCGATGTGTCCCTCGTCGGCGTCGACGACCACGAGGTCGCCGTCGTGATGGGGCTTACCACGGTCTGCCAGGACGTCGTCGAGCACGGGGCGATCGCGGCGCGGGCGCTGCTGCGCCTGCTGGCCGGCGAGGACCACGCCACCGAGCACCGGGTGGCCGACGTCGGGCTCGTCGTCCGCCGGTCGACGAGGACGTTCGGCCCCGGTCCGCAGGTACGATCGCCCTTGACCGGGAACGACCCGATCTGAAAGCGTTTGCATAAACCGGGCCCGACCCGGCGAACCGTAAGGGGGAATCGATGAGGAAACGCTGGCTGAAGCTGGCCGCGCTACCGATCGCACTCACACTCGTGGCCGCAGCGTGTAGCACCGAGGACGACGACGACGGTGCCGCCGACACCGGCGGCGCAGCCACTGGGGCGCCGGGTGACACCGGCGGCGCCGACACGACCACCGGAGACACCGGCGGCTCCGACACCACCACGGCCGGTACCGGCGGAAGCGAGACCACTGCGCCGCTCCCGTCCACACCGGGTCCGGGGAGCGCAGGGTCAGTGACGGTGTTCGGCGTGGAGGACTCCGAGAACGAGGCCGGCGCGATGCAGGATGCGCTCACCGCGTTCGGCGAGGCGAACGGGATCGACATCACCTATGTCGGTCGGCGCGACTTCGAGCAGCAGATCAACGCCCAGGTGCTCGGCGGCAACCCGCCGGACATCGCCGCGTTCCCGCAGCCCGGCAAGCTCAAGCAGTTCGCCCAGGACGGTGAGTTGCTCGAAGTCCCTGCCGACGTCGTGACGTCGGTGTCGGAGGGTTGGGCCGACAGCTATCTGGCGTTCTCGAACGTCGACGGCACCCAGTACGGCGTGCCGTTCAAGTCCGACCTCAAGTCGCTCGTGTGGTACATCCCGAGCGTTTGGGAAGAGGCCGGCTACGAGGTCCCCGAGACCCTCACCGACTTCAAGGCGCTGGTCGACGAGATGATCGCCAACGGCGACACGCCGCTCTGCGCGGGCATCGAGTCCGGCCCGGCCACCGGGTGGCCGTTCACCGACTGGGTCGAGGAGTTGGTCCTGCGCGAGCAGGGCATCGACTACTACAACCAGTGGGTCAACCACGAGGTGCCGTTCAACGATCAGCCGATCGTCGACACGTTCAACGAGGTCGCCAACACCGACGGGACAGGCCTGTGGACCAAGGAAGGCGCCGTGTTCGCGTCCGGCGGATCGATCGCCGCCACCGCGTTCGGCGACAACGGGACCCCGCTGGTCGACGGGCAGTGCATGATGCACCGCCAGGCGAGCTTCTACAGCGCCTTCTTCCCCGAGGGCACGGAGTTCGGCGAAGGCCCCGGCCAGGTGAGCACGTTCTACTTCCCGGCCGACGAGGGCCAACCCGTGCTCGTGGGTGGCATCAGCGCCGGCGCGTTCCGCGACGCTCCCGAGGTGTGGCAGGTGATGGAGTACCTCGGCTCGTCCGAGTTCGCCGACGCCCGCCAGGCCGCCCAGAGCGAGCGGGTCGGCGGTGGCCTCTCCGGGTTCCTCACCGGGAACACCAACGCCGACACCACGGCGTGGGCCGAGCTCGAGCAGGGCTTCATCGAGCTGCTCCAGACCGCCGACCCGGCGGCGTTCGACGCGTCCGACCAGATGCCCGCCGAGGTCGGGTCGGGCTCGTTCTGGACGGAGGGCACGTCGTTCGTGAACGGCGACGAGGACGCCCAGGCGGCGGCGGACAACATCGAGGCCTCCTGGCCAAGTTGAGGCCGAGCCTGCGAGGCCTCAACAAATCCAATTGTTGATTCGCTACCGTCGCGCCGAGCGGTCGCATGATGGTGGTGCCGGTGGCCTCGGGAGAGAGGTCACCGGCACCGTCGCGTTATCCCCTAATGTCGGATCGGAACCAATCGGCAGAGGGGGGTGAAGCATGTCCGTCGCAGAGGACACCGCGGCAGCGGCGCCGGCCGCGCCGTCGGCACCGATCCCGAAGCGGGTGCGTGAGGAGACCGGCCCGTCGCGGTTCACTGCCGGCAGCGTCATGCGATTCCTCGTCTTCGCCGCGCTGGCCGCGTTCCTCCTCTACTACGTCGGCCCGCGAGACATCGCCGAGACCACGCTCAAGGTCGCCTTCGCCGTCGTGCTCACCGCGGCGGTCTGGGTGGGCGCCAACGTGCTCTTCGACCAGGCGTACGACCACTGGACGCGGTTCAACACGGTCGTCGGCGCCGTCGCCGGCTTCGTCGGCTACTTCGTGGCCGAAGCCAACGGAGTGTTCCGCAGCCTCTTCGACGACCGCGTGCGGATCTCCGGCCAGGGCGTGTTCGACGACATCCTCGGCTGGCGCACCCAACCGTTCAACATCAACGGCCCGCTCTGGGGCCTGATCGGTGGCGCCGCGCTCGGACTCGTGATGTTCCTCCTCAGCGCGCCGCGACAGCAACTCGCCCGCCTCCCGCTGGCGGTCGTCGGGTTCGTCGGCTTCGGGTTCCTCACGGCGTACGCGTTCGACGAGTCGGCGTACCCGCTGATCGACTGGACCAAGCTGTGGGTCTGCGTCGGTGTCGGGGTGGCGCTGTTCGGGTTGATCGGTCTCTGGCGTCTCGGTTCCACCGCCGCGCCCCTGGCTGCGCTCACCGGCGCTGCCGTGGGCTGGTTCGTCGGCGCGTGGGGCGGCGGCGACATCGGACGGGGCAACTTCCTCGGCGTGGCGTACGCCACGGTCGTGCCGGCGGCGCTGTTCGGTGTCCGGTTCGGGCTCACCTCCCAGCCCGACGCGCAGCGGCGACGGCGCATCGAACAACGCTCGCGCGCCTGGATCTTCGTCACCCCCGCGCTCGGCTTCATCGTCATCGGGCTGCTCGGCCCGCTGGTCCGCACGATCTACCTGTCGTTCCGCAACCGCAACGGCACCGAGTCCGTCGGGTGGGACAACTACACCAGCCTCTGGGACAACCCGGGCTTCAAGGACACATCGAACTGGGAGAACATCTTCACCAGCCGGCTCTTCTACTTCGCGCTGGCCCTGCTCGCCCTCGGCATCCTCGTCGGCGTGATCGCCGGGCGCCGGACGAGCCAGGCGTTCGAGCGCGGTCCCAGCTCGATCGGGGCGATCTTCGCCGGGTTCTTCATCCTGTCGTGCGCGATCCTGGCCTCGATCCGGGGCACGCTCTTCAACAACATCTGGTGGGTCATCGTCGTCACGACACTGGCGACCGTGTTCGGGCTGGCGATCGCGGTGCTCGCCGACCGGGCCAAGGCCGAGAACGCGGCCAAGTCGTTGGTCTTCCTCCCGATGGCGATCTCGTTCATCGGCGCCGGGATCATCTGGCGCTTCATGTACCAGCCTCGCGATCCGTCGCAGCAGCAGACCGGGTTGATGAACGCCACCTGGGTGTGGATCGGCGAGAGCACGTCGTCGACGACGGGCGAAGTGGTCTGGATCGTCGTCCTGGCCGTGCTCGCCCTCGGCTTCGCGTTCCTCGTCAAGAAGGGCGTCGACACCAAGTCGAGCACCATGATCGGGTTCTCCGCCGGGTTCCTGGTCTTCTCCCTGTACCTCATCTACCGGGTCCTCGGCCCCGGCCTCGGCGGCGTCACGGGCAGCGGCGCGCCGCGACCGGTCCTGTTCCTCCAAGAGGGGCCGTTCAACAACATGTGGCTGATGGTCGTGCTGATCTGGGTGCAGACCGGGTTCGCGATGGTGATCCTCTCGTCGGCGATCAAGGCCGTGCCCACCGAGCTCACCGAAGCGGCGAAGGTCGACGGGGCCACCGAGTCGCAGGTGTTCTGGCGGATCACCCTGCCGCAGATCGCTCCCACCATCGGCGTCGTCACGACAGCCTTGTTCGTCACCGTGATGAAGGTCTTCGACATCGTCTACGCCATGACGAACGGCAACTTCGGCACGCAGGTGATCGCCAACCAGATGTGGATCACCGCGTTCGGCCAGTCCAACCTCGGTCTCGGCTCGGCGCTCGCCGTCGTGCTGTTCGTCTCGGTGATCCCGATCATGTGGATCAACATCCGACGGATGCAGAGCGAGCGGGCATGAGGGGGATCCGATGACTATTCGCAGCGTTCCCCGGCCACGCAGGCCGAGGCTGGCCGCTTCCTCGCTGGCGCTCGGTCCCTCGCACCGCGCGACGGTGCTCCCATGACCCCCGGGATCGTCAACCCCGACCAACGAGGGAACGGCGCCGGAGGAGCGATCTACCGCTTCCTCCGCTCGATCCCGACGTGGGTGCTGTGGCTACTGGTGGTCATCTGGAGCATCCCCAACATCGGGCTGTTGGTCAACTCGGTGCGCGACCGTGACGCCCAGCGGAACACCGGATGGTGGCAGATCTTCCAGGGCGACATCGACAACCTCACGCTCGACAACTACCGGGAAGTCCTCGGCACGACCGCGGCCGGCGGGATGAAGCAGGGGCTGACCAACTCCTTCGCCATCGCCCTGCCGGCGACGATCATCCCGATCGCCTTCGCCGCCTTCGCCGCCTACGCCTTCGCCTGGATCGACTTCAAGCACCGCCAAGGGCTGTTCATCGGAACCGTCGCCCTGCTCGCCGTGCCACTGCAAGTGGCCCTCATCCCGCTGCTCTTGATGTACGTCAACGGCGCCCACTGGACGATCCCGTACCTCGACAAGACGATCACGGTGTTCCCGGACCTCAACCTCGCCGGCACGACCACCGGCATCTGGCTCGCCCACACGGCCTTCGCGATGCCGTTCGCGATCTTCCTCCTGCACAACTACATCTCGTCGTTGCCCAAGGACATCTTCGAGTCGGCGCGCATCGACGGCGCCAATCACTTCCGCATCTTCTGGCGCCTCGTGCTCCCGCTCTCGGTGCCCGTGCTCGCCGCGTTCGCGATCTTCCAGTTCCTCTGGACGTGGAACGACTACCTGATCGCCGTCACGATGATCGGGGCCAACGAGGCCGTGGCGCCGTCGACGGTCGTGATCGCCGCCCAGACCGGCCAGTTCGGCCAGTTCGAGCACCTGCTCCCCGCCGGCGCCTTCCTCCAGGCCGCGGTCCCGCTGGCCGTGTTCTTCCTGCTCCAGCGGTTCTTCGTCCGCGGCATCCTCGCCGGGTCGGTCAAGGGCTGACGAGAGAAGTTACGACCAGATGGCCTTGTGCTCGTGGAGGTCGAAGAAGTGGAGGTTCTCGCTCGCCACGCTGATCTCGACGTCCTGATCGACGTTGACGCGTGAACGGGGGCTGAACCGGGCCACGGCGTTGGCGACGCCCTCGCCGAGGAGCTCCTCGGGGGCGTCCGGGTCGCCGGAGTTGACCCGCTTGGCGTCGTCGAGCTCGAAGTGCACCACCAGCTCGGACCCGAGCGCCTCCACGAGGCGCACCTTCGCCTTGACCCGCCGATCGGGCGGCGCGCTGGTCGCGACCGCGGCGTCCTCGAAGTCCTCGGGACGGATGCCGACCACGACGCTCTGTCCGCCGTACTTCTGCAGGCCGGGGTGCCGCGTCAGCGTCTCGGGCGCAAGGGCGATGGTCTGTTCGCCGATCTTCACCGTGTTCTGGCCGTCCAGCGACAGCTGACCCTCGTAGAGGTTCATCGACGGCGACCCGATGAAGGCGGCGACGAAAACGTTCGTCGGCTCGTCGTAGAGCTGCTGAGGCGCGCCCACCTGCTGCAGGTAGCCGTCCTTGAGCACCGCGACCCGATCCCCCATCGTCATCGCCTCGACCTGGTCATGGGTGACGTAGATCGTGGTCACGGAGAGGTCGCGCTGGAGGCGGGCGATCTCGGCCCGCATCTGGACGCGCAGCTTGGCATCGAGGTTGGACAGCGGCTCGTCCATGAGGAACGCCGCCGGCTGGCGCACGATCGCCCGGCCCATCGCCACCCGCTGACGCTGGCCGCCTGAGAGCTGCCCGGGCTTGCGGTCGAGGTACGGCTCGAGCTCGAGGATCGCCGCCGCCTTGCGCACCCGGCTGTCGATCTCCGGTTTCGGGACGCGGGCCAGCTTGAGGGCGAAGCCGATGTTGTCGAACACCGTCATGTGCGGGTACAGCGCGTAGTTCTGGAACACCATCGCGATGTCGCGGTCCTTGGGCTCGACGTCGTTGACGATCCGGTCGCCGATGCGTAGCTCGCCGCTCGTGATCGACTCGAGGCCGGCGACCATGCGCAGGGCCGTCGACTTGCCGCAGCCGGACGGCCCCACGAGCACCAGGAATTCGCTGTCGGCGATGTCGAGGCTGAGGTCGTAGATCGCCTGGAAGCCGTTGTCGTAGACCTTGTTGACCTGGTCGAGTGTGACAGTCGCCATAGCGCAACCCTACTGCCTGGTGGACCCGCCGATAACGTCCCTCGCCGTGAACCAGATGAAGACCCGGCTGCAGTCGCTCGGGCTGCTCGACCGGGCCATTCGCGAGTCGACCGACGAGGAGCTGGAGACCGTCGTCGCCGCCCTCGGCGATGACCACCGCGAGGCGGTCGAGCGGTTCACCGATGGCGATGCAACGCCCGAGTCGGTCCGGGCGGCGGCCGTCAAGGGCCGGCTCGACGGCACGATGGAGGGCCTGGCGATGGTGCTCACCGACGCCGCCCTGGCCGACTGCATCAAGGAGCTCGGCGACCACGCCGACAATCCCACCAGCGACGAGCTGCGCGCCGTGCTGCCCGGCCTCGTCGAGCGTCACGGGCTCGGCGTGACCCGCATGATGCTGGCGTCGACGGTGGTCGGCGAGGCGGCGGCGGCGAACGTCGTCCGCGACCTGCTCAAGCACGACGAGCTGGTGGCGCTGCCGAAGGGCGAGCCCGCGCCGAGCCCGATCGTCCGGGCCCCGGAGGTCTCCGACGTCGAGCGCGACGCGATCAAGGCCAAGCGCCAGGAGCTCAAGCGCAAGAAGCAGGCGGAGGCCCGGCAGCGCCGCGAGCAGTCCGCCCGCGCCCGCAACCGCACCTGACTAGAACGGCAGGGTGTCGCCGGCGACCCGGCGTTCGTGGTCGAGCAGCCACGCCTTGACCTCGAGGCCACCGCCGAACCCGACGAGGCTCCCGTCGGCGCCGATCACCCGGTGGCACGGCACGACGATCGGCAACGGGTTCCGGCCGTTGGCGGCGCCGATCGCCCTGGCCTGCCCCGGATGGCCGATGCGCGTGGCCTGTTCGCCGTAGCTCACCGTCTTGCCGTAGGGGATCTTCGTCAGCGCCCGCCAGGCATCGAGCTGGAACGGCGTCCCGGCCGGCCGCAGCGGGAGGTCGAACTCGGTCCGCTCCCCGGCGAAGTACTCGTCGAGTTGACGTGCGGTCTCGACGAGCACTGGGTGGTCGGGCTCCACCGGCCCGTCGGGTGGCCGGCCCGTCTCGTTGGGGAAGTGGATCTCGGAAAGCCCGTCGTCGGTGGCGATCAGGGTCAGCGGCCCGATGGGCGTATCAACGGTGCAGTGAGGCATCAGCACACTCCTTACTTGATGCGGCCGGCGAAGGCGCTGGAGCGCCCGCCGTGCCGAACCGGGTCTTCAGCCCTGTCACATGCTCCGCCTCTCGTGCTTCGGCAGAGCCCATAGGTGGTGGAGGGCGTAGGACCGCCACGGCCGCCACCGTTCGGCCCGCGCCGCGTCGACGCCGAGGCAGCTCAGACCGGCCCGCACGCCGAGGTCGGTGCGGAGGAACACGTCGGGATCGCCGAGTCCGCGCATGAGCACGTACCCCGCCGTCCACGGACCGACGCCAGGAACGGCGAGCAGCCCGGACTCGATGTCGTCGCGGTCGGCGCCGCCGTCGAGGACGACCCGCCCGTCGGCCACCCGCTCCGCCAGCCCGACGATCGTCCGCTGCCGGGTCGCCGGCATCGGCAGGTGGACGGGGTCGATCGAGGCCAGCGCCTCCGGGCCGGGGAACACGTGGGTGAGCGCGTCCACCCCACCGCTGACCCGCAGCGGCTCGCCGGCCGCGGCGACGACCCGCCCGGTGACGGTGCGGGCGCCGGCGACGGAGATCTGCTGGCCGATCACCCCCCGCACGGCGATCTCGAACGGATCCACCGCGCCCGGCGCCCGGCGGCCCGGCGAGGCGACGACGACGGGTGCGAGCACGGGGTCCTCGGCGAGCAGGCCGTCGACGGCGACGGGATCGGCGTCCAGGTCGAGCAGGCGGCGGAGGCGACGCACGGCCGGCCCGATGTCCCGCCAGTCCTCGAGGCGGACCCGCGCCCGGACACCCGGCTGGGTCGTTCCGTCGTGACCTGTCGACGCCCACACCTCGGCGACGCCGTGGCCGCGCGGGAGGCCGAGCGTCCGGTGGTACACGGCACCGTCCCAGTGCTCGACGCCGGGCACGGCCCTCGCGGCGAGGAAGGCGAACAGCGCCGCGGCGTCGAACGGCCGGCGCACGGCGAGGTCGAGCTCGACGCCGCCGGTGCCGCTCCGCGCCGGGCCGCCGGCGCGGGTGCGCAGCTCCGATGGCGTGGCGGCGAACACGTCGCGCACGGTGTCGTTGAACTGGCGCACGCTGCCGAACCCGGCGGCGAAGGCGACGGTCGTGAAGTCGAGGTCGGTCGTCTCGATGAGCGTGCGGGCGGTCTCGGCGCGCTGGGCGCGGGCGAGGGCGAGCGGTCCGGCGCCGACCTCGGTGGTGAGCAGGCGGGTGAGGTGGCGCTCGCTGTAGGCGAGGCGGCGGGCGAGCCCGGCGACGCCCTCGCGGTCGACCACGCCGTCGGCGACCAGCCGCATCGCCCGGGCGACGACGTCACCGCGGACGTTCCAGTCCGGCGATCCCGGCGAGGCGTCGGGACGGCACCGCTTGCACGCCCGGTAGCCGGCCTGCTGGGCGGCGGCGGCCGTCGGGTAGAAGGCGATGTTGCGCGGCCTGGGGGTGACGGCCGGGCAACTCGGGCGGCAGTAGATCCCGGTCGTCCGGACGGCGCCGACGAACCAGCCGTCGAAGCGCGGGTCGCGGCTCTGCACGGCCCGGTAACACCGCTCGTGGTCGAGAACCACCATTGCCGCCATGATGGCGGCCCGACCGTGCGATCCCTAGCGGGAATCGGACACGGTCAATCGCCGGCCGAGGGGACGAGCGCGATTTCGCCGGTGTTGAAGACCCGCGCCGTCGGGACGGCAGGGAGCACCCGGCTGCGCATCACCCACAACCCGACGAGCAGCACGGCGACCGACGCGGCAAACGCGGCCTGCTTGGACACCGACTCGGCGACCGCGCCGAGCAGCAGACCGCCACTGACCGTGCCGATCTCGAAGAACATGGTGAACGAGCTGAGCGCGGCGGCACGCTCGCGGTCATCGGCCCGGTTGACGGTCAGCGCCATCAACGCCGGGTACTGGAACGCCATGCCGACGCCGACGACGACGGCGGCCAGCCACAGCGCCCACGGCGCGGCGAACGCAGCGAGGGCGGCGAACGCGACGGCGTTGGTGGTGAACGCGATCGTGACCGACCGACGCGGCCCGAGCCGTTCGGGGAGTCGGGCGCCGACGATGCGCAACACGAGGCACACCACGCTGTAGGCGGCGAACAGGCCGGCCGACCCGGCCATCCCGACGTCCCGGGCGTGCTCGGGAAGGAAGGCCGAGAACGAAGTGAACGCGGCAATCCCCGTCGCCAGGACGAGTCCCGGCCCGACGGCGGCCGGATGGAGGAAGCGCACGCGGACCGGCTCCATGTCGGCGCGGAGCGCCTCGTCCGGTCCCGGCAGGATCCGGTTGGGGGCGGCGAAGGACATCACTGCGGCGAGCAACGTGAACCCGGCGGCGACGACGAAGGCGAGCGAGTACCGGTCGTCCCCGAGCACCGTCTCACCGAGGATCGGGCCGATGCCGAGGCCGCCGAACACGGCGACGGAGAAGTAGCTCGCCGCCTCGGCCCGCCGGCTGGGCGGGGCGAGGTCGGAGATCAACGTGGCCGCGCCGACGAACAGCGCCGCCTCGCCGATCCCGGCGACGCCCCGCAGCACGAGCAGCGGCACGAGCGCGCCGACGGTTGCCGACGCGGCACCAGCGAGGCCGGCCAGCAGCGCACCGCCGGTCATGACCTGGCGCCGGCCTCTGGCGTCGATCAGCCGGGCGATGAGCGGGCGGGCGGCGATGGCGGCGCCGGCGAAGGCGGCGATGCTGAGGCCGACGCCGAGCTCACCCGCGCCGAGCTCGTCCTCGATGAACCGTGGCAGCAGCGGGATGAGCATCCCGACGTACACGAAGAACGCGCCCGTCGCCGCGGTGACGGCGATGAACGGCTTCGAGACAAGGCGGGGACGGCGCATCTCGAACATGTTGGACGCTACAACCAGTTTTCCGGCGTTCGAATTCGCCGGTGTAACGGATGTCACACCGGAACGGCACCGATCCGTCGGACGGCGACGTCCACGGACAGCGTCTGGCCGGACGTCGGGCCGATCACGACGCCGCGGACCGGCGCCACGTCGCCGTAGTCGTGGCCCCAGGCGACGGTGATGTGGTGGTCCGCCGGGAGGTGGCCGTTCGTCGGATCGAAGTCGATCCAGCCCTGCTCGGGCACCCACACCGAGCACCACGCGTGCGACGCGTCCGCAGTCGAGCGGGTCGTCGCCGGGTCGGTCTCGACGTACCCGCTGACGTACCGGGCGGCGAGCCCGATCACGCGCAGGCAGCCCGTGGCGAGATGGGCGAAGTCCTGGCACACGCCTCGACGGGCCTCCAGCACGGCCGACAACGGCGTCGACACGTCGGTGAACGCCGGGTCATACCCGAACGTCTCGTGGATCAGTGTGCACAGGCTCCGGGTCCCGTCGACGATCGGGCGGCCGGGCGGGAAGGCCGAGTCGGCGAGCGCGCGGAGCTCGGCGCCATGGGTGGCCGTGTCGACGAACGACGAGCTCCCGGCGAACGGGCGCACGGTGAGCGCGTCGGCGCCATGCAGCTCGCGGATCTGGTCGGCCACCGTCTCCCACGGCGGGCCCGGCCCGGTGAGGTCCTCGGCCTCGACGACGACTTCGCTCGTCGCCACCAGCGTGAGCGCCTCGTGGCGCCGGTGCACGCCGACCTGGAGCACGCGGTTGCCGAACGCGTCGAAGTGCTCGGCCCGCTCGTCGGGCTCCGGCGTGACGACCACCTCGGCCGACTCGACGACCTGGTGCGGCGTCGGGCGCGGCAGGAGATGGGCGATCGTGTAGCCGTCGCTCATCGGAAACTCGTAGTCGTACGTCGTCGTGTGCACGATGCGGTACGCCACCGAACCGTCGACCGGTTGTGGTGGTGGTGGTGGTGGTGCGGTCTCGCTCACGCGGTCTTGGCCCCTGGTCGCAGCCGCGGCTGCACGAGCATCGGGTTGACCGGAGTGGCGAACCAGCTCGCGATCACCAGCCTCGCGAACGCCCTCGTCGCCTCGTGGGCCCGCTGGATGTCCGGCGGCGACGCCTCGCCCAGCCAGGCCAACCGGGCCGCGCTGGCCGCGCCCTCGCTCCACGGCACGGCGGCGGCGTGCTCGGCGAGGCGATCGGCGGAGGCGGCGAAGGACCGCGGGTTGTCCTCGTCGCGCAGCAGGAGGGCGAGGGCGGCGTCGAGCTCGACGTCGCTGCGGTGGCGGCGCCGGTACGCCACGAGGCTGTCGTTCGCGGCCAGCAGCACCTCCAGGGCCGACAGGTCGACGGCGTCGTCGCGGTCGATCGCCAGCGGCGCATCGCCGCCGTCACCCCCGGCCAGACAGAGCTCGAGCAGCTCGAGGACCACCAGAGCCCGCTCGACCCGACGGCCGATGTCGCCGAAGCGCCAGGCCGGACCGCGGACCGTGCTCTCGCTCCACAACCCGGCGAAGGCGGCCAGGTCGGCGAGGACGGCGTCGAGACCGTCGATCGGTGCACCGCTGTCGGCGAACTCGTCGCGCCACTCGGCGAGCGACTCGAGGACCCGCCCGGTCGCCGCCGACAGGTACTCGGCGACCGTGGCCGCCCCGGCGACGAGCAGGCCGAGCTGGTGGCCGACCTCGCGGCCGGCGGCGCCGAGCTCGGCATCGAGCGCCACGATCGGCCACCCGCCGGCGAGGCCACCGTCCCCCTCCCGCCCGCTGAGCCCGCGCAGCACGCCGGCCATGCGCCGCGCCCAGCGGCCCGAGTCGAGCGAGGCGAGACCGGGGTCCTGCTGACGGCGGGCGGCGATGACGCGCGCCGTGCGGGCGAGCGCTTCGGCCCGCTCGGCGGCCCGACCGACCCAGAACAGGGCGTCGGCGGCCCTGGTCGGCACGGACGAGGCCAGGTCCACCTGTGGGAGCGGGTGCGCCGTCATCACCGCCGCCGCCCGCTCGGCGCCGAGCACCCACACGTCCTTGGCCAGCCGGGCGGTCGGCCGACGGGGATCGTCACCGGGCGCGAGCACGCGCCCGTTGCCGCCCGCCATCACGATCACCCCGTCCGGCCCGCTCACGGCGTGGAGGCGGACGACCACCGCGGCCGAATCGGCCCGCCCGCCGCGCAGCGTGGGCACCGGGGCGTACGGCGACGATCCTTCGAGACGCTCGAGCCTGGGGCGCGAGCCGGTGAGCGCAGCGATCGCCTCCGGCCAGAACTCGGCCAGGTCCGGATCCTCGAGCACGCCCGAACCGTGGGCGTTGGCCAGCACGACGCCGCCCTCTGCAGTCGTGAAGAGCAGGCCGGGGACGCCCGCCGTGCCGGTTGTGCTGAGCTCGATCGGATCGACGGCGGTGTCGGCCGTGCGGCGGTACACGACGTCGATCGGGTCGAGACCGCCGAGGGTGCGGAGCCACAGCCGGCGCTTGCGGACGACGAGGTCCGGGCGCTCCACGAGGTGGAAGCCGAGCAACCGCGCGAGCGCGGAGTGCTCGACGTAGGCCGGGTCGGCGACGCCGTCGGAGAAGAGCACGATGCGCGGGCTCGGCACCGTGGCCACGGCGGCGAGGGCCCGGCGCAGCTCGGCCGGGAAGGCGCTGATCGACGCGAGGTCGCTGCCTCCTGCCGGCCCGAGCAGCTCGGCGGCCACGCGGGCCATGACCGAGCGGTCGAGCAGGGCGTAGGCGACCCCCGTCGGGGTATCCGTCAGGTCCTGCACGATGCGCCACCGACCGGCGGGATCGGCGACCACGTCGACGGAGTAACTGACGAGCCAGCGGGGCGGCGGCGGCACGCCGACGGCGGCGAGCCTGTAGCGCGGGCTCGCCGCCAGCGCCTCGGCGGGCACGATGGCGTCACGGACGACCTGCCGCGGGCCGTACAGGTCGGCGAGCAACAACTCGAGGGAGACGACGCGCTCGCGGACCGCGGCCGCGAGGTCGTCGAACACGTCGCCGTCGAACACCAGCGGGATCGGGTCGAGCGTCCACGGTCCGTTCGTCGCCGGCCCCTCGTCGGCGGCGACGTGGATCAGGTGGGCGGCGCCGGATGCGGCAATCACTCGGTTGCCCTCCGCCTGCCGCCGGCGGAGCGCCGCCTCGTCACTGAGGAACCGCTCGGTGAGCTCGCGCGCCGTCATGGGTGAAGAATGTGATCGATGCGAGTGAGCGAGCGCCAGCGAGCGAGCGGCCACTCGCGGCCTGCGTGGCCGGGGAACGCAATGGACGCTTTCACGGACCCACGCGGAGGTAGCGCTCGGCGATCCGGCGGTCGAGCCGGCCGATGGCCATCTGGAGGGCGTCCATCGCGTCGTCGAGTTCGCTGCCGTCAGCGCCGTCCTCCGTCGCCATCGACGACTGGCGGAGCACCGCCTCGACCTCGTCGACGGCGTCGAGCGGGGCGTCCGGGTCGGTGAGCTCCCGGAGCGCCCGCCGGATCTCCCGCAGGAGCGCCCGTACGGAGCGGGGGAAGCGATCGTGCTCGAGCAGGAACTGGACGACGAGCGGGCCCTCGATCGGGCGCCGGACGGCGCGCTGGTACATCTGCAGGGCGGTCACCGAGCGCAGCACGCCCATCCACTGCACCTCGTCGTGGAGCTCGGGCTCCTCCGAGCCGTTGCCGGTACCCACCCGCAGCGACAGGACTGCCGCCGCACGCACGCCCAGCACGCGCGTCGTCATGTCGGCGCGCTCGAGCGCCCGGCCGAGCCGCCACATCACGTAGGCGTCGTCGTGGGTCATCGCCACGGCGAGCACGCCGTCGAGGCGGCGGCTGTCCGAGATCACCCTGGCGAGCAGGCGTTGACGGACCCGACGGTCGGCCCCCCGATCGGCCTCCGTGGCGAGGTACAGGTAGAGGTCGTTGATGGTGTTCCAGCCCTCGTCGGGGACGGTGTCGCGCGTCGTGCGCAGGTTCTCCCGGGACTTGGTGACACAGCTGACGACGCTGCTCGGGTTGAGGCCGTCGGTGACGAGGAAGCGGGCGACGGCGAGCTCGCTCTCGCTCGCCCCGGCCGAACCCTGGTGCTGCTGTTGTTGCTGCTGTTGCTGCTCGCCGTTGGTCGACAGGAAGTCGGCCCCGCTGCCCGTGATCGCCACCAGCGGCTCCCACGGCGAGGCGGCGGCCCCGGGCAAGTCGGCGGTCAGGTACCCGTGGGTCAGCACGATCCGGGCGGTGTCCTCGGCGCGCTCGAGGTACCGACCCGCCCAGTAGATCCGGTCGGCCACGCGCGACAGCAACATCAGTGACGCCTCTCACCGATGCGAGCGACCGAGCGCCAGCGAGGGAGCGGCCAGACACGGCCTGCGTGGCCGGGGAACGCCATGTCAGTACGTTCCCCAGCCGGCGCCGAGATCAAGGATCCAGGTGTCCTTGCTCCCGCCGCCCTGGGACGAGTTGACGATGAGCGAGCCCTTGGACAGGGCGACGCGGGTGAGCCCACCCGCCGTCACGTAGCTGGTCTCGCCGGTGAGGATGAACGGCCGCAGGTCGACGTGTCGCGGCTCGACCCCGTCGGCCGTCAGCGTCGGCGCCGTCGAGAGTTGCAGGATCGGCTGGGCGACCCAGTTGCGCGGGTCGGCCTCGATCGCGTCGGCGGCTTGGGCGAGCTGGGTGTCGGTGGCTCGGTTGCCGATCATGATCCCGTAGCCGCCACTCTCGTTGGCCGGCTTGACGACGAGCTCGCGCAGGTTGTCGAGGACGAACCGGCGCTCGTCGTCGTACAGGCACCGCAACGTCGGCACGTTGGGGATCAGCGGCTCCTCGTCGCAGTAGTAGCGGATCAGGTCGGGCACCCAGGCGTAGACGACCTTGTCGTCGGCGACGCCGGCGCCGGGGGCGTTGGCGATCGAGATCCTCCCCGCCTTCCACGCCCGCATCAGCCCGCGGACGCCGAGCAGCGAGTCGGGGCGGAACGCCTCGGGATCGAGGAACAGGTCGTCGATCCGGCGGTAGATGACGTCGACCGGCTCGAGCCCGTCGATCGTGCGCATGTACACCCGGTCGCCCTCACCGACGACCAGGTCGCCGCCTTCGACCAGCGTCGCCCCCATGCGCTGGGCGAGGAACGAGTGCTCGAAGTACGCCGAGTTGAAGACACCGGGGGTGAGGACGGCGATCGATGGGAGCCCGACGCCGTCGGGGGCGAGCGAGACGAGCAGCCGGTTGAGCTCGTCGGTGTAGGCGTCGACCGGTTGGATGCTCTGGCGGGCGAACAGCTCCGGGAACGCCCGCTTGGCGACGGCGCGGTTCTCCAGCACGTAGCTCACGCCGGATGGCACGCGCAGGTTGTCCTCGAGCACGTACAACGTGCCGTCGGCATCGCGCACCAGGTCGGAGCCGGAGATGTGCGCCCACACTCCGAACTTGGGGTGGATGCCCCGGCACTCGGGCCGGAAGTTCGCCGAGTCTGCGAGCAGCTCGGCAGGGAACACGCCGTCCGCGATCACGCGCTGGTCGTTGTAGACGTCGTCGATGAACCGGTTGAGCGCGATGAGCCGCTGGGTCAGCCCCCGCTCCACGGCCGCCCACTCGGACGCCTCGATGACGCGCGGGATCACGTCGAAGGGCCACGCCCGGTCGATCCCGCCGGCCTCGGAGTACACGGTGAAGGTGATCCCGAGCGTGAGGATGTCGGCTGTCGCCGCCGCCTGGCGGGCGCGCAGCTCCTCCAGGCCGAGCTGGTCGATCACGGCGAGCAGCTCGTGCGCAGCGGGTCGGGGTCGGCCGTCGGCGTCGCGCAGCTCGTCCCAGGGTGCGCTCGGCGGTGCCACGGGTGTCGTCACTGCTGGCGGAGAGTAGGCGCGCCGTGTTTCCGCATCGTGAAGTGCGGGGAGGGCTGTGTCGTGTGACACACGCGCTGCTGGAGCGGGTAGGTTGTTCACCACCATGAGCGTGGTCAGCGCCCCGGCGGGTGGGGCATCACTCGGGGCGACACCCCCTGCCGTTCTCCCTCGACTGCGACACGTCGATCCGCCGACGTCGCCGTCCCGCGTCCTGGGCGACCCCGTCAGTCGCCTGGTGGCGGTGGCCGCCGCGTTCGTCGCCTTCGCCATCGCCGCGAAGGTGAACGGCGGCTGGCTGCTGTTGCACGTCGACGCGCCGATCGAGCGGTTCGTCGTCGCCAACCGCTCGTCGTGGCTCGACACAACGTTCCGGAGGATCTCGTTCTGGGGCAGCACCCCGGTGGTGCTGATCGGCGGGCTCACGCTGGCGATCGTGGCGTGGCGGAAGTGCCGCGTAGTGGCGGCGTTGGTCGTGGTGGCGACGCTCGCCCGGCCGCTGATGGAGTTGACGCTGAAGGAGAGCATCGGGCGCGAGCGGCCGTCGCTCGGCCGGCTGGTCAACGGCGAGGGGCACTCGTTCCCGAGCGGCCACGTGCTCGCCGCGGCGGCGCTGTGGGCGATGGTGCCGGTGGTGGTGTCGCTGTACACCCAGTCCCGCCGGATCTGGTGGATCACCGCGATCGGGGCGGTGCTCGCCGTCGGCTTGATCGGTGCCAGCCGGGTTTACCTGGGCGTGCACTGGACCACCGACGTCGTGGCCGGGATCCTGGCCGCCACACTGCTGCTCACCGCACTCGACTACGGGTTCCGCCGGTTCCACGGGCGACGGCACTGCGGAGGAACCCCGCTCACCTGATCGCCCGCCGGTACGCTCCGGCGCGGTGGGTCGACTCGTACGGGGCTGGGGATGGAACGCGAGCCTGCTGATCGCGCTCGCCGCGTGCAGCCCGACCGGTGCCGCCGGGACGACGACGAGCTCCGCCCCGGCGCCGTCCTCGACCACCCCGACGACGTCGACGACCTCTAGTTCCTCCACGAGCACGTCGACGACGTCGACGACGTCGACCACCTCGACCACGTCGACCACCTCCACGACGACCACCACCGCGCCTTCCCCGACCACCACCGCGAGGACAGCCGGCGTGACCATCCGCCCCCCGCTGGGCCTACCGGGTGTGTCACCCGGCGTGTCGGACAGTGTCGTGCGCGTGCACCTCGGGCTGCTCCGACGCCGGCCGTCCCGGGGCGAGTTGAGAGCAGGCGTCGACCGCTACCGCGAGACCGGCAGCTTCGAAGCGCTTGTCGGCGCGGTGCTGGCGTCCCGGGAGTACCGGGCCCGGCGGCCCGGCGAGCCGCCCGACGACGTCTTCGTCGTCCGGCTGTACGCCGACGTGCTCGGGCGGCGACCCGATCCACCCGGTGCCGCCGCGTGGCAGGCGAACCTCGCCGGCGGGATGTCGCGGCCGGCGGTCGCCGCCGCGTTCGTGCAGTCGCCCGAGGCCGTCGTGCGTACGAGGACGGCCCCACCCGAGCCTCCTCCGCCGCCCCGCGGCGGCAGCCGTCGTCCGGCGACGGCGCCGCCGAGTGGTGGGGTGCTCGCCGTCGGCGACTCGGTGATGCTCGGCGCCGCCGACGCGCTGCGGGACCGCATCGGCGGGGTGGAGGTCGACGCCGCGGTGAGCCGTCAGTTCGGCACCGGCATCGACATCTTGCGCTCGCGCCGCGACTCCGGGCAGCTGCCGGGGACGGTCGTCGTCCACCTCGGCACCAACGGCGGCATCGGCGGCGAGTCGTGCGAAGCGCTCATGGACGTGCTGGCCGGACGGCGGGTGCTGATCGTCACCCTGCACGTGCCGCGATCGTGGGAGGCGGGTAACAACGCCGTGCTGCGCGATTGCGCCTACCGCCACGGCGCCGGCATCGCCGACTGGTCGGCCATCGCCGGCCGCCCCGGCCAGCTCGCCGGCGACGGCTACCACCTCACCGGGGACGGGGCCCGCTCCTACACCGACCTCGTCGCCAGCGTCCTCTGATTAGCGGGGTTCCTTCGGTAGCCCGAGCACCCGCTCGCCCACGATGTTGCGCTGGATCTGGCTGGTGCCGCCCCAGATCGTCTCCGACCGGGAGAAGAAGAACGCCGACATCATCGGGCTCACCGGGTAGGCCTCGCGGCGCCGGTCGCGCTGGGCACCGGGCCACGATCCGCTCTCCGGTCCCGTCGTGACGAGCATCGCCGCCGGTCCGTGGATGTCGAGGGCGAGCTCCATCGCGGCCTGGTGCATCTCCGACCAGAACATCTTGTTCGTGGCCCCGAGGGCGATCACCCCCGGGTCCTTCGCGCCCGTGATCGCCGCGGTGAGCGAGCGCAGACCGTTGACTCGCAGGATCTGGATCTTCGTGTAGAACGCCATCAGTCGCTGGCGGACGGTCGCCTCGCCGATCGCCCCATTGGCCCGGGCGGCGTCGACGAGCAGGCGGTACTCCTCCTCGAAGCGGCGGTACCCGGTCGTCGCCGACTGCCCGCGCTCGAAGGCGAGCGTCGAGTTGGCCACCTTCCAGCCGTTGTTGACGCCGCCGACGACGTTGTCCTTCGGGCACCGGGCGTCGTCGAAGAACACCTCGCAGAACTCGGCCGTGCCGTCGGGCTGGGTGATCCCGCGGACCTCGATCCCGGCCTGCTTCATCGGCACCAGCAGGTACGAGATGCCCTTGTGCTTCGGGGCGTCGGGGTCGGTGCGGGTGAGGAGGAAGCAGTAGTCGGCGTGGTGCCCTCCGGTCGTCCACACCTTCTGCCCGTTGATCACCCACTCCTCGCCGTCGAGCACCGCCGAGGTCTTCAGGCTGGCCAGGTCCGAACCCGAGTTGGGCTCGCTGAAGCCCTGGCACCAGCGCACTTCGCCGCTCAGTATCCGGGGCAGGAACTCCTGCTTCTGCTCCTCGCTGCCCCACTGCAGGATCGTCGGCCCGACGAGGGTGTCGCCGAAGAAGTCGGCCCGCATGGGTGCGTGGGCCCGGGCGAACTCCTCGGCGAGCACGACCCCCTGCATCGTGGTGAGGCCTTTGCCGCCGTACTCGACCGGCCACGTGGCGCAGATCCAGCCCCCGTCGTGGAGCTTCTCCGGCCACTCCCGGTTGAACCGGCGACGCTCGTCGGGGCTCATCTCGAAGCCGTCGTCGAACCAACCGGCGGGCAGGTTCGCCTCCAGCCAGCCCCGCACCTCGCCGCGGAACGCGTCGGCGTCGGAGGGGTAGGTCAGGTCCATCGGTCGCCATGATGGCCCGCGAGGCCGCTTAATACGCCATTCACACGCCCCCAATCGGGCCGAAATCGGCGCCTGCCTACGGTGGGGGTCGCCCCCCTTACCGACACAGTTCCCGGGCCGTACGACGCTGCGGCCCGGGAACGTCCCGGCCGTTGTCGGTAAGTTGCTGCCATGACCGCCGAGGCACCGTCGGCTCCCACGCGCTGGACGGCGCAGTGGAAGGAGCTCTACGAGGAGGTCATCACCACGGGCCTGTGCACCGGCTGTGCAGGGTGCGTGGTCACCTGCCCCCACGACGTGATCGGTTACGAGCACGAGGAGGGCAAGTACGTGCCCTTCCACCTCGAGGAGGAGCTCGGCCCCAGCGACTGCATCCACGGGGTCAAGGGGTGCACGACGTGCACCCGGGCGTGCCCGCGGTTCCGGGCCTGGGAGCAGGCGGCCGACATGCACCTGTTCGGCCGGCTCCGTGAACCCGACGAGATGGCGGGCGTCTGGCGCCAGTTGCTGCTCACGCGGGCGACCGACTCCCGCCAGCACGAGCTCGGCCAGGACGGCGGATTCGTGTCGGCGATGCTGATCTGGCTGCTGGAGCACGACTACATCGAGGCCGCGCTCGTCAGCGGCGTCGAGCCGGACGACGCGTGGAAGGCCAAGCCCGTGCTGGCCCACAACCCCGAGGAAGTGCTGGCGACGGCCGGGAGCCGCTACACGTACTGCGCCAACCCGCTCGCCCTGCGCGAGGCGAAGGCCGAGGGCCTGACCCGCCTGGCCCTGGTGGGAATGGGCTGCCAGACCAGCTCACCGCCGGTCATGTGGGACCGCAAGGCGGGCAAGGTGTCCAAGCCGTTCCTCTTCAACATCGGGCTGCTGTGCTCGAAGACGTTCGACGACGCCATCTTCCCCGAGCTGTTCGAGGCCAAGTACGGCCTGCCCAAGGCCGAGATGCAGAAGATGAACATCAAGGGCGTCTTCCAGATCTGGATGAAGGACGGCTCGTACCACGAGATCGACCTCAAGGAGTGCCACCAGTGGACGCGGGAGGGCTGCAAGCACTGTCCCGACTTCGCCGCCGAGCACTCCGACATCGCCACCGGCGGGATCGGGGTCGACAACGACTGGACCCTCACGATCGTGCGCACCGAGCTCGGCGAGGAGGTCATCAACCGGATGATCCACGACGGCGTGATCCTCGCCCGCCCGGCCCAGGAGGACGAGAAGGCGATGAAGCTCTTGCGCACGCTGTCGATCGTCTCCCGGCGGCGCTGGCCCGACTCGGCCGACCCCGCCCCCAAGATCGGCGTCCCGCCCCCGAAGAAGAAGGCCGCCGCGCCGGCCCCCACGCCCGCCTAGCCGCGGCGCTCCAACTCGGCGAGAGTTCGCCGAAGCAAGGGCAACGCGGCGCGGTCCTTGTCACGACCAGCGGCCTCCTTCAGCCTGATCACCGTCGTCAGCGACGCGACGTGAACGGTGAGCGGCGGATCCTCCGCGACCGTGAGCCGGTCGGCGTCGGCAACCACGTCGCCGTAGCCGTTCGTGCCCGACGGCTCGAAGACGAGGTCGACGTCGCCCACGTCGCTGACCAACGTCCAGGACCGCGCTCCGGCGAGGAATCGCGCCTCGATCGGGAACTCGACGCCGTCGGGGTCGCTCGGCGTACGCAGCCGAGCATGGATCGACCGCAGCGCCGCGGCAAGGCGTTCGAGGTTGGCATCGTCGGTCGCCGGCGTGACGTCGACGTCCTGGGTGAGGAGCGGGGCGCCCTGCAGCCGAGCGGCGACCCCGCCGATCACGACGAACTCGACGCCGTGCCCGTCGAGCACACGAAGCAGCGCGACCGGGTCGTACTCAGCCATGGCGGTGCCGCTGCGCTGTGGTGCTCATCGCGTTGAGGGATCGCACCGCTTGAACCAGGTCGTCGAGACGCTGGGCTGGAGTCCGAGCGAGCGAGCGCCGGATGAGCGCCAGGTCGCCGGCGTCGTCGTACGGCTCGAGAACCAACTCCCAGCCGAGCGTGCGCAGTAGGTCGGCGACGGTGTCGAACGCCGGCTCGATGTCGCCCCGTTCCCATCGCCCGATGGCGGAACCGGGATGGCCGGCGCGCCGGCCGAGCTCGGCCTGGGTCAGACCGGCGCGGCGGCGAGCCTCGACGAGCAAGGTTGCGGCGGTCACGACATCAGACTACAGATCTGATCTCAAGATGAGCCATATCTGTATCAGCCGGAGGCCTGCATGCACTCCTGTAGGTCGGCGACGAACGCTTGAAACTCGGTCGTCGCGGTCTCGACGGCGGTCGCCGGAGGCTGGTCGAAGTCGACGTTCACGTTGGCCTCGCCGATCGCCTCCAGCTGGTCGTTGGTGTAGCCATCGAGCCGTTCGAGCATGCAGGTCTCCTGCTCTGGCTCCAGCCCGATCGACTCGACGTAGTCCTGGGCCACGGCCTTCGCGCTCGGCGTGCTGGTACACGCGGTGAGACCGAGGAGAACGGCGGCGGCGACGACCGCGGCGGGACGGGCGAACTTCACGAATCGATGAGGCTATCGGCGCGGTGGCCGACCCCGGCCAGCTCTCCGGCCCGCTGGAACACGGCGTCCAGCATCGGCTCGGTGAGCCGCCGGGTGAAGGTGTTCTGCTGGCTCGGGTGGAACGAGCAGAGCAGCACCGGCCCACCCGTGACCTCGACCTCGACGCCGTGGCCGAACCGCGGCCGCGGGCGCACCCGGTAGTGGCGGCAGGCCGCGGCATAGCCGAACGCACCGAGGCACACGACGACCGCCGGGCGCAGCGCGTCGAGCTCGCGCTCGAGGAACGGCGCGCAGGCGTCGCGCTCCACCGGCTGGGGCCGGTTCTCCGGCGGGGCGCACTTGACCGGAGCCGTGACCCAGGCGTCGTGGAGGTGCAGGCCGTCGCCGGCGTGGGTCGACGTGGGCTGGTTGGCGAGCCCGGCGCGGAACATCGCCCGGAACAGCCACTCACCGCTGCGGTCACCGGTGAACACCCGTCCGGTTCGATTGGCGCCGTGGGCGGCGGGCGCCAGCCCGAGAACCACGATGCGCGCCGCCGGGTCGCCGAAGCCGGGCACGGGCCGAGCCCAGTACGCCTCGTCCCGGAACGCCGCCCGCCGCTCGACCCCCACCTGTTCACGCCACTCGACGAGGCGGGGGCAGCGCCGGCAGCCCACGACGTCGGCGACGAGGGCCTCGAGTACCGCGTCGGGCCGATCCACGGCACCCGACAGTAGGTTGAAGCCCCGACGATGGCGACCCCGACCCCCCCTCCCCCAACGACGATCCTGCTCGTGCGCCATGGCCAGACCAACTCGACGGGCAAGGTGCTGTACGGCCGGTCCGCCGGAGTCCACCTCGCCGACCACGGGCGACAGCAGGCCGACACGGCCGCGGCGCGGATCAGCGAGCTCGACGCCGTCGACGCCGTGTACACGTCGCCGCTCGAGCGGGCCAAGGAAACGGCCGCGCCGATCGGCAGGATCACCGGGCATCGGCCGCGGGTCGAGCGGGGGCTGCTCGAGTGCGACTTCGGTGACTGGACCGGCGCCAGTCTGCGCCGGCTGATGCGCAAGCGCGAGTGGCGCACGATCCAGCGGGCGCCGTCGACGTTCCGCTTCCCCGGCGGCGAGAGCTTCCCCGAGATGCAGCACCGCATGGTCACCACGCTCGAGCGGCTGCGCGACGCCCACCGGGGGCGGACGATCGTGTGCGTCTCCCACGCCGACCCGATCAAGGCGGCGCTGGCGCACGCCCTCGGCACCCACCTCGACCTGTTCCAGCGCATCGTCATCAGCACCGGCGCGATCAGCGTCGTGACGTGGTTCGACGGTGGCCCGGTCGTGCTCGCCGTCAACTCCACCGGCAACTCGCTGAAGGAGCTCAAGCTGTCATGAGCGAGCGAAGCGAGCGAATCATCATTACGGCGCGAAGCGCTCACTGGTGCACCGTCCGTGGCCACGACCGGTCCGCGCACGAGGTCATGGTGCACCAGTGAGCGTGTTCTTCGAGTTCGACGAAGTCGACAACTTCGCCGCCACCGCGGTCGGCGAGCCCGGCTCACGCGTCTTCTACCTCCACGCCCGGGCGGGCACCCAACGGGTCACCGTCAAGTGCGAGAAGCAGCAGGTCACGGCCATCAGCCAGTACCTCCGGCGGGTGCTCAGCGACCTCCCGCCACCCGAGGACCGCCCGCTGCCCGGCGCCGTCGAGCTCGGTGAGCTGGAGGATCTGGCCAACCAGGCGTTCGTGCTCGGGCCCATCGGCCTCGGCTACGACCGGGGCAACGACCGGGTGCTCGTCCAGCTCGAGGAGCTCGTCCCGAGCGACGCCGACAGACGAGGACGAGCCGGCCGAGCCCGCGCCCGACCGTGGCCACATCCGGCTCTACGTGACCCGCAGTCAGGCCGCCGCGTTCTGCGACCACGCCGACGAGGTCGTCGCCGCCGGGCGCCCGCTGTGCATGTGGTGCGGCTTCCCGATGGACCCCGAGGGCCACCCGTGCCCACGGATGAACTGAGCGGCGTCCCGGGCGACGCCGTCGCCATCCTCTCCACCGCGGACGTGATCGTCGAGGGCCGGATGCCGTGGGCGAGCAACGCCACGTTCCTGGTCCGCCTGGAACCGGACGGCCGCCCGCCGGCCCGGGCGATCTACAAGCCGCTGCGCGGCGAGCGGCCGCTGTGGGACTTCGAGCCCGGTCTGCACCGGCGGGAGGTCGCCGCCTTCCGGCTCAGCGAGATCCTCGGGATCGGCGCCGTGCCGCCGACAGTGCTGCGCAGCGACGCCCCGCTCGGTGAGGGGTCGCTGCAGTGGTTCGTCGACGCCGACCACTCCGAGCACTACTTCACCATCCTCGAGCAGCGACCCGACTTGCACGACCAGCTACGCGGGATCGCCGTGCTCGACGTCGTCGCCAACAACACGGATCGCAAGAGCGGCCACTGCCTGCTCGTCCGCGACGCCGACGGCGAGCAGGCACACGATCGGGTGTGGGCGATCGACAACGGGCTGTGCTTCGCATCCGACTTCAAGCTGCGCACCGTGATCTGGGAGTTCGCAGGGGATGCGCTCAGCCGCGCCCAGCTCGCCGCCGTCGCCGCGCTGGCCGACTGCGTGCCGGGTGAGGTGACCGAGCTGATCGCCCCCGACGAGGTCGAGGCGATGCAGCGCCGGGCCCGCTGGCTCGCCGTGCACAAGGTCCTGCCGGGCGACGACAGTGGCCACCGCTACCCGTGGCCGCTGGTGTGACCGATCCCGACGACGCCCTCGACGAGCTGATCCACCGCGCCGACCTCGACGGGCTCGTCCGCCTCGTCGACGACTGCACCGCCGGTGCCGACTGGCCCCGCCTGCGCCGGCTGCGCGACCGGGCCCGCCACGCCGTCGGCACCGGCCGCCAGCTGTGGCCGGCGGCCACCCTGGCCGAGTACCGGCTGGCGCTGCTCGCTCCGCCGGAGTGGGCGGCCGGCGTGCTCGACGAGGGCTCGGGCCGGTTCACGATCGGACCGTTGACCGAGGTCGTCGCCCAGCACCACTCGTGGGTCGAGCTGGCGCCCCACCTCGACGCCACGCCGCGGACGGCGTTCGTCGCCCACGAGCGGGTGCTGCGCGGCGAGGCGATCGACCCGGCGTCGATCGCCGCCCTCCCGGACACGCTCGACCTCCCCTTCGCCCTCGCCTCGTGGGAGCCGGCGTACGCGCTGGCCACGTACCACGACAGCGGCGCCGAGTTCCCCGCGCCACCGGCCCCAGGCCCGTTCTCCGACGTCGACGTGACCACCGGACGCGGCACTCGTCTCGACGATGCGGCCGTCGAGCTCGCCACCCGGCAGCTCGTCGAGCCGTGGACGGTGAGCTCCGACGGCCACGCCGAGGTCGCCGCCGTCGACGGCGATGCCGCCGGTGCACTCCACGAGCTCGGCGTGCCGTCCGCCCGGCTCGCCCCCCTCACCCCGAGCGACGCGCTCGCCTGGATGGCCTGGGCCGGCGCCAGCGGGGGCGCCCACGGCCGGCGACGCGGTGCCGCCGTCGGCCGCTTCGGCGCGATGTGGGTGCTCGCCGCCCTCGGCGACGGGCTCGACGACTGGCCGCTCTCACTGGACGACCTCGGCGGCATCGCCGACGAGCTGCGCTGGTGGTGGTGGGACGCCCACGAGCCGACGACCGGGTGGCAGCTGCAGCTGGCGATCGAGGACCCGGCCGAGGGCCTGGCGTGGGCGATCAACGCGCGGGACGCGGGATGACGCGGCACCGCGATCGAGAGCGCCCGGTGCCAGGTTGGAGGGCGGCCGAACATCTACCCTCTCGCCGATGCGTCGCGGTCGAATGGGAGTGCTGCTCGCCGGGGCCGCGCTGGCCGTCGTCATCGCGGCGAGCCAGGCCGGCGCCGGTGGAGGACCGGGCATCGAGCCGTCGGCGCCGACGACCCTCCCCGTCCTGACCGCTCCGACCACCGTCGCGTCGACGCTCCCGGGCGAGACGACGACGACGGTCCCGGGACCGGTGTTCACCGCACCGCCCCGTGGAGGGGCGGCGCCGGGCACGACGGCCAAGCCGGCCGAGGAGGGGTGGCCCTTCCGCCGCATCGGCACGATCGTGGGGCTGATCGTCGCCGGGCTGGCCCTGCTCGGGTTCGTGTACGGGCGCATCCGCAGCACGGCGCCGCGACCGCCGCTGGCCCCGACGGCGGACTGAGTCACACCCGACCTAACGGGCCTGCAGGGCCTCGATCAGCTTGGGTAGCACCTTGTGGACGTCTCCGACGATGCCGAGGTCGGCGATCCCGAAGATCGGCGCCTCCTTGTCCTTGTTGACGGCGATGATGTTCTTGGCGCCCTTCATCCCGACCATGTGCTGCGTCGCCCCGGAGATGCCGGCGGCGATGTAGACCGTCGGCTTGACGACCTTGCCGGTCTGGCCGACCTGATAGCTGTACGGCACCCATCCGGCGTCGACGATCGCCCGCGACGCCCCCGGCGCCCCCTTGAGCAGCTTGGCGAGCGTCTCGATCAGCTCGTACTTGCCGGCCTCGCCGAGGCCTCGGCCGCCGGAGACGACGATGTTGGCCTCGTCGAGCTTGGGCCCGGTGTGCTCCTCGACGTGGACGGCCTGGACCTTGGCCGCTCCGGCCGTACCGAGGTCCGGCACCGGCGCGTCGACCTCCTCGGGTGCGGCGCCGCCCGCCGGCTCGGCGGCGAAGCTCTTCGGGCGGAAGGCGACGAGGTACGGGCCCGGGCCGGTGAACGTCGTCGTGACCAGCTTGGTGCCGCCGAACACGGGTGTCGTCACGCGCACCGTGTCGCCCTCGACGGCGATCTCGGTGTTGTTGGTGAGCACGGGGCGGTCGAGCTTGACCGACAGCCGGCTCAGCACGTCCCGGCCCTCGTAGCTCTGCGGGAAGATCACGAGGTCGGGGGCGTCGCCGCCGTCGATCACGGCCTTCATCGCCGCCGCCACGGCGAGGCCGGGCAGATGCCCGTCGAGGTCGCCAGTGGCGTAGATCTTCGTGGCGCCGTACTCGCCGAGCGTGGTGGCGAGGTCGTCGACCTCACTCCCCAGGAACGCCGCGACGGTGCCGCCGTCGCCGGCCAGGGCGCGGGCCTTGGTGAGCAGTTCGAGGGTCGCGCTGTCGGGGCTGCCCTCGGCTCCCTTGGCGAACACCCAGATGTTGGTCACAGCCATGTCGATGCGCTCCCTCAGATGACCTTGAGCTCTTCGAGGAACCCGACGATCCGCAGGTGGGCGTCGCCGTCGTCCTCGACGACCTCGCCCGCCTCACGATCCGGTGCCGACGCCACGTCGACGATCTGCTGGCCGGCACCCGCCCAGCCGACCGGCGTGACTCCGAGATCGGCGGCGGTGACCGTCTCGACCGGCTTGGACTTGGCCGCCATGATCCCCTTGAAGCTCGGGTAGCGGGGCTCGACGACGCCGGCGGTGACGCTGATGACGGCGGGCAGCGGGCACGTCACCTCGTCGTAGCCGGCCTCGGTCTGCCGGTTCACCCGCAGCTCGCCGCCCTCGACGGCGACGTGCTTGGCGAAGGTCACCGACGGCAGCCCGAGCACCTCGGCGAGCTGCTCCGGGACCGTTCCGGTGTACCCGTCGGTCGACTCGGTCGCGGCGATGATCAGGTCGGCGTCGCCGAGCCGCTTGGCGGCCCCGGCGAGCACCTTGGCTGTCGTCAGCGCGTCGGAGCCGGCGAGCTCGGGGTCCGAGACGAGCACGGCCTTCGCCGCGCCCATCGCCAGGGCGGTCCGCAGCCCGGACACCTCGTCGTTCGGCGCCATCGACACCAACCCCACCTCGCCCTCGCCGGCGGCGTCGACGAGCTGGAGGGCCATCTCGACGCCGTAGCTGTCCGACTCGTCGAGGATCAGCTTGCCTTCGCGCTTGAGCGTGTTGTCGGAGGGGTCCAGTTCGCCCGCTTGGGCCGGGTCCGGGATCTGCTTGACGCAGACGATCACGTTCACGGTCGCTCATTGTTACCCGCCGGTCACCCCACAACGCCACGTTCACTGGTTGATACGTTCGGCGGCTTGCGCATCCTGCTCGTCGTCAACTCGTTCGCGTCCTCGGTGACGGCGCGCAACACGGTGGTCGTGCACCGTCGCCTGAGCCGCCACCACGACGTCGAGCTGGTCGAGACGAACCGGCGCGGCCACGCCACGAGGTTCGCCGCGGACGCCGCCCGCCGCGGCCTCGACGCCGTGGTCGGCTTCGGCGGCGACGGGACGCTCAACGAGGTGGCGACCGGCATCGCCGGGACCGATACCGCTCTCGGCGTCCTGCCCGGCGGGTCGACGAACGTCTTCGCCCGCACGATCGGCCTGCCCAACGACCCGGTCGCCGCCGTCGAGCTGCTCGCCGACGGACTCGACCGCGCCGACCTCCGCCCGATCGGCCTGGGCCAGGTGAACGGCCGGTTCTTCTGCTTCCACACCGGCGTCGGCTTCGACGCCGCCGTCGTGGCGGCGGTCGAACGTCATGCCTCGTGGAAGCGCTGGGTCGGGCACCCGATGTTCATCGGCGCCGCGCTGACGACGTGGGCTCGCGGCTACGACCGCTCGCGGCCCCACTTCCGGGTCGTCACCGACAGCGGTGAGGCCGTCGACGGGTACTTCTCGATCGTCCTCAACACCAACCCGTACACCTATCTCGCCAACCGGCCGCTCGACCTGTCGCACGCGGCGACGTTCGACCGGGGCCTCGTCGCGATCACGTTCCGCACGATGAAGGCGCTGGCGATCGTGCGTTCGGTGTTCGGAGCCCTGCGCGGCGGTGGCGTCGAACCGTCCGAGGACCTCGACGAGCAGGTGGACCTCGACCATCTCGTGATCGAGGCCGGCGAAAACGAGACGCCGATCCCGTACCAGGTCGACGGCGACTACCTGGGCGAGGTCACCCGGCTCGAGTTCCGCCACGTGCCGGACGCCGTGCGGCTCGTCTTCCCGGGCGACACCACGTCCGAGCCGGCCTCGGCCGGAGCGGGCGCCGGCTGACCCGGCTACCCCTTGTGATTCCCCGGATCTCGGCCTAGTTTCTGGCCGTCGGGAGCGTGACTCCCGCGCCCGACCACCACTGCGGTTGACGACAGACCGCACCTCAGGAGGACCCCGGTGTCGATCCTTGCGTCAAGCCTCGCCCTCGGTACAGCGGACTACAGCTGGCGTGACCACGCCCTGTGCCGCGACACGGACCCGGCGCTGTTCTTCCCCGTCGGGACCACGGGCATGGCCCTGGTGCAGATCGAGCGGGCCAAGCAGGTCTGCAGCGAGTGCGAGGTACGCCGCGACTGCCTCGACTTCGCCCTGGCCACCAACCAGGACTCGGGGATCTGGGGCGGCCTCTCCGAGGAGGAGCGGCGCACGATCCGCCGCCAGCGCGCCGCCCGGGCCCGCGCCGCCCGCACCGCCGCCGGCTGAACGGGATTACTCGGCCAGCGGGACGACGAGCTCGACGACGGTGCCGTGATCGGCACCGCCGCGATGGTTCTCCAGGCCGGCGGCGAGGAGGTCGTCGGCGGTGGCCGGACGCATCGAGATCCGCCCGTTGAGCTCGGTCGTCACGAGCGTACGCACGATCGACAGGCCGAGGCCGGTCGCCGAGTCGAGCTCGAAGTCGGCGTCGAGGCCCTTGCCGTCGTCGATGACGTCGATGGACAGCTGCTTCTCGTCGTTGTCCAGCGACACGACGACCTCGCCGCCTCCACTGCCCTCGGTGAAACCGTGGTCGACGGCGTTCTGCAGCAGCTCGGTAAGCACCACCGAGAGCGGGGTGGCGACGCGGGCCGGGATCCGGCCGCCGTCGCCGGCGAGCGAGAAGTGGACGGGACGGTCGGGCGACTGCAGGCTCTCCTCGGCGAGGCGGAGCAGCGGTCGGACGATCTCGATGAACGTCACGTCGTCCCCCGGCTCGCGCGACAGCGACTCGTGGACGAGGGCGATCGTGCGGATCCGGCGCACCGACTCCGACACCGCCGCCTTGGCCTCCGGGTTCTCCAGTCGCCGAGCCTGCAGGCGCAGCAGTGACGAGATCGTCTGGAGGTTGTTCTTCACCCGGTGATGGATCTCGCGGATCGTCGCGTCCTTGCTGATCAGCAGCCGGTCGCGCTTGCGCAGATCGGTGACGTCGCGGACGAGGAGCACGCCGCCGGCGACGTGGCCGCCGGAGATGATCGGCAGGCACCGGCACAGCAGCGCCACGTCGCTCGGCTGCTCGAACTCCTCGACCACCGGGATCTGCTGCTCGTAGGCCTTGCGCACCATCGCGTCGTGGAAGCCGAGCTCGGCGAGTCGCATCCCGACGGCGTTGGCGTGGATGCCCACGCGGTGCAGCGCCGAGTTCGCGTTCGGCGAGAGGTAGGTGACCCGACCGTCGCCGTCGAGGCTCATCACCCCATCGCCGACGCGGGGCGCGGCGGTCGAGTCGGCGCCACGCGACGGGTACGGGAACGATCCCTCGGCGATCATCTCGGCGAAGCGGTCGAAGATCGTGACGTACGTGCGCTCGAGCTCACCCGGTGTGCGGGCCGACCGTTCGACCCACTCCCGGGTGAGGACGGCGATGTACTTGCCGCCGCAGCGCACCGGCACGGCGAGCATGCGGGCCGGGTCCGACAGCGTCTCCACCTCGACGTCGCCCTCGGTGATCTGGCCGGACGTGAACGCCGAGGACAGCACCGCCTGCTCGGTCGAGTTGGCGTAGCTGCCCACCCAGTCGGTGTGGTACACGGTCTGCCCGGTCGCCGGACGGACCTGGCCCACGATCAGCCAGCGATCGTCCTTCGTCGGGACGTACAGCAGCAGGTCGGCGAAGCAGAAGTCGGCGAGCATGCCCCACTCCGACGTGAGCCGGTTGAGGTGCGACACCTGGTCGCGATCGAGCGTCGTGGTGTCCCGGACGAGAGCGGCGAGCGAGGCCATCGGTGTCGAGTCTGCCCGATCGTCCGGTCAGTCGGCACGCAGATGGCCGACGAGTTCCATCAGTCCGGTGAGGTCGAAGATGTCGGAGTCGAGGGACGGGACGTCGAGCACCTGCGGAGCGAGCTCCGCCAGCTCGGCTCGGCGCTCGGCCTCGCGCATGGCGACGATGGCGACGTCCTGGAACCGGGTCGCGACCTCGCTCAGCACGTCGCGCACGACCTTGGGCTCGACGGACGAGCCCGCCCCCCCGCCGAGGCTGTCCACGACGGCGCCGATGAACTCGCCGTCATCGACCCGGGCGGCGAGCCGCTTGGCGCTCGTCGCCGCGGTCCGCCGGGTGAGTGCCGGCGGCAGGACGCGGTTGGCGACGACGGCCCCGAGGTTGTAGTCCCGCGAGGCCAGTTCCCGGGCGAGGAAGGCGGCCTCGTGGGCGGGCGCCGTCTCGAGCGTGGTCACGACCAGGAACGTCGTGCGGGGGTCCCCGAGCAGCGCCTCGACCTCGCGTGCCCGGGCGACGAAGCCCTTCTCCATCGCCTGGAACAGGACGAAGAAGTCGGCGATGTCACGAAGGAACCGGGAACCCAGCACGCGGTCGGCCACCTGGTAGAAGGGCCGCGACGCCACCGTGAACAGGCGCGACCGGTACGGCACGGTGAGCCAGCGCAGCAGGCGGCTGCCGAAGAACTCGATCATCCGCGACGGCGCGTCGAGCACGTCGAGAGCGTTCCGCGACGGCGGCGTGTCGACGACTACGAGGTCGTAGTCGCCGGTGGCGTGGAGCTCGTGGAGCTGCTCCATGGCGAGGTAGTCGTGGCTGTGCACGAACCGGCTGGTGATGTTCTGGTACAGCGGGTTGGCGAGCACCGCGTCGCGGACCTCGGCGTCGGGGGCGTGCCGCCGGATCAGCTCGTCCCAGCCGGCCTTGGTGTCGAGCATCGCCGCCCACAGCTCGCCCCGCGGCTCGACGCCGGCGGCGGCGAACGCGGCGGCCGGCACGCGAGTGGCCTGGTTGCCGAGGGCGCCCACGCCGAGCGCGTCAGCGAGCCGGCGGGCGGGGTCGACGGTCAGCACGAGTATCCGACCGCCCTGGTGGACCGCCGCCGAGAGCCCCAGCGCGGCGGACACCGTGGTCTTGCCGACGCCTCCGGAGCCGGTGACGAGCACCATCTCCTTGCTCGCCAGCAGGGCGTCGAGACCGAGCGGGGCCCGAGTCATCCGTGCCGTCATCTATGCCGCCACGTCGAGTTCGTCGGCGAGCGCCTCGGCCACGAGGGCGACGACACGTCGACCGGTCGCGCGGGTGAACAGCTCGGGCACGTTCAGCACCGGGAGGCCCGGAGGCAGCTGGGCGCGGAGCCGCTCGAGGTGGCGGCTGCCGACCCGCCGGCGCGCCTCGGTGATGTGCGCCGCGGCGAGCACCTGGCGTACACCCGCTCCGGCCGCGTCGACGAGGATCGGCTCGACCTCCCCGAGCCGATCGACGACCTCGGACTGACGGCGGTCGAACAACGCGGGGAGCACGCGGTTGGCGACGATCGCCGACGGGGCGACCCCCGTCTCGGCGTTGAGCCGACCGATCAACTCGATCGTCTCGGCGACCGGCATCTCCTCCGGTGTGGTGACGATGACGAGCCCGGTCACCGCCGGGTCCTCGATGATCTCGGTCAGCCACCGGGTCTGCTCGCGCACCAGCCCGACGTGGACGAGCTCGCCGATCACCCGGGGGGCGGCGATCTCCGAGACGATGTGCCCGCTCGCCTCGGCGTCGACGACGACGAGGTCGTAGTGGCGCTCGCGTACCTCGTAGGCGAGCTTGCCGACGGACAGGATCTCCTTGACTCCGGGGGCGGCGTCGGCCACGAAGTCGAACGTGCGGGCGAGCGGACCGATGCGGCCGACGAGGGGGACCTTGACGAACAGCCGGAGGTACTCGCGGAGGGCGTCCTCGGTGTTCATCTGCATCACGAACAGGTCCCGGTCGAGCTCGCGGGGCTTGAAGTCCAGCGGCGTGGTATCGAACGCCGCGGCGAGGGCGCCCTTGGCATCCATCTCGCACAGCAACGTGCGGATGCCGGCACGGGAGGAGAGGTGGGCGAGCGCCGCCGCCACGGAGGTCTTGCCCACCCCACCCTTGCCGGTGACGAACAGCAGCCGGCGCGACAGCAGATCCATCGTCGGTCCCTGAGTCAGCCCCCGAAGCCGATGCGCCGGTCGCCGTCGGCCGTGCCGACCTCGACGTAGGCGATCTTGACCGCCGGCACGCCTACCCGCCGGCCCCGCTTGTCGACGAGCCACAGCACGTCGACGGCACCGGCCAGCGCGGCCTCGATCGCGCCCACGGTCTCGTCGCGCTCGTCGTCGGGCATCTCCACGGTCAACTCACGGGGCGCCTGAGTCACGCCGATGCGGACGTCCACGGTGGTCCTTTCTTGATGCGGCCGGCGAAGCGGCCTGCGGTTGTCGGACGAGACGGTACCGGCTGCCGGCGGTGAGCGGGGCGGCGCACCGATGGCGGAATTGGTGGGATGCGTGTCATTGACGCCATCACCCTGGAACGGGCAGAGTCGGGGGGTGGCATCGCGACGCACGACCCCCCGGTGCATCGTGATCGTCACGTACGAGGGCGTGCAAGCGCTCGACGTGACCGGGCCCCACGAGGTGTTCGCCGGCGCGACCAGCGTCCTCGGCGAGCTCGCCCGTCCCCGCGCCGGGTACGACGTCTCCGTCGTCGCCCGGTCGGCGGGGCCGGTGCGCTCCGAGAGCGGATTCACGCTGGTCGCCGGCGCGCTCGACCCGGCGGTCACGCCCGACACGCTGATCGTGCCCGGCGGCTCGGGAGTGCGCGCCGCGGCCGCCGACGAGGCCCTGGTCCGCGCCGTGGGCGAGCTGGCGGGGCGGGCCCGGAGGACTGTCAGCGTCTGCAGCGGGACGTTCCTGCTCGCCGCGGCCGGGTTGCTGTCCGGCCGACGGGTGACGACCCACTGGGCGCGAGCGGCGTCACTGGCCGAGCGGCACCCCGACGTCCGTGTCGACGTCGATCCGATCTGGGTGCGGGACGGGGACGTCTGGACGTCCGCGGGGGTTACGGCCGGCATCGACGTCTCGCTCGCCCTGGTCGAGGAGGACCACGGCGTCGACGTCGCCGACACCGTCGCCCGCTGGCTGGTGATGTTCCTGCGCCGGCCTGGTGGCCAGAGCCAGTTCGCCGCCCCCGTGTGGCGGACTCGGGCGCGACACGACCCGGTGCGCCGGGTGCAGGACCTGATCGACGCCGACCCGGCGGCCGACCTCCGGGTCGGGGTGCTCGCCGCGCGGGCGGCGATGAGCGAGCGCCACTTCCTGCGCCGCTTCACCGAAGAGGTCGGCCTCTCGCCGGCCCGCTACGTCGCCGCCGCGCGGGTCGAGAGCGCCCGGCGCGAGCTCGAGCAGACCGGCGACACTGTGGCCGCCATCGCGGTTCGCGTCGGGTTCGGCACGTCCGAGTCGATGCGCCGCACGTTCGTCCGTCACGTCGGCACGTCACCCGACGACTACCGCCGCCGTTTCACCCACGCAACGGCGTTCCCCGGCCACGCAGGCCGTTGATGGCCGCTCGCTCGCTGGCGCTCACTCGCTCGCATCGGATAAAGGAGACCCAATGACCACAATCGCGATTCCCCTGTTCCCCAAGTTCACCGCCCTCGACGGCATCGGTCCGTACGAGGTGCTCCAGCGCATCCCCGACTTCGACGTCACGTTCGTCGGGCACGAGCGGGGAGTCGTGCGCTCGGACAACGGCTTCCTCGGCATCGAGGTCGACGCGACGTTCGAGGAGCTGCCCGGGCCGGACGTGGTCGTGTTCCCCGGTGGCATCGGCACCCGGGCCCTGCTCGACGACGAGCGCGCGCTCGACTGGCTCCGCCAGGCTCACGCCACGACGACGTTCACCACGTCGGTGTGCACCGGATCGCTCGTGCTCGCCGCCGCCGGACTGCTCGACGGCTTGACGGCGACGACCCACTGGGGGTCTCGCGACATCCTGCCCCGCTACGGCGCGATCGTCAGCGAGGACCGCGTCGTCGAACACCTCGACCAGCGGATCATCACCGCTGCGGGCGTCTCCAGCGGCATCGACATGGCGCTGCGCCTCGTCGAGCTGCTCGTCGACCGCACCGCCGCCGAGGCGTCACAGCTGATGATCGAGTACGACCCGCAGCCCCCGTTCGACGCCGGGTCACCGACGAAGGCCGGCGCCGAGGTCGTCGAACGCGTCGTCGAGTACGCGGCCGCCCGCAACTGACCGTCAGACGGCGGTGGCGCAGATCGAGTCGCCGCGGGCCTTGCTCGCGGCGGTCGCCACGGCGACGTCGTCGCCGTGGCCGTACAGCGCGCTCAGCATGCCCCGCACCATGCCCCGGTCGACGGCGCAGATCACCGGGTGATCCGTCGCGACGGATCCGAACGGGCAGTGGTCGTTGATGATCCGGAGCCCGTCGTTGCGCCCCTCGGCGTGGGCGGCGAACCCATGGGCGGTGAGCGCGTCGGCCACCGCCTGCATCGCCGAGCGCAGCGAACGCTTGCCCTCGGCGAGGGCGTCGCCGGTGAGCCCGGCCGCCATCGCCCGCCCGTAGGTCGCGCCGACCTCCTCCGCCATCGCCTCCGCCTCGGGACGGGGCAGCCGGTCGAGCGCCCGCCCGAGGAGGGCGAGCACGAGATCGTCGCTGCGCACCGGGACCCCGCCGTCGAACGAGATGTCGTGGGGCACGGCGACGTAGTGCTTGGACGGCCGGCCGGCCTTGCGGGCCGGGCCACCGTCGGCGCCGTCCTCACCGCCGGCCGGACGGGCGGCGACCTCGACATAGCCGCCGGCGGCGAGCTTGTCGAGATGGTGGCGGGCCACGTTCGGGTGCACGCCCACTTCGCCGGCGACGGTCGACGCGGTGACCCCGCCGTCACCGCCGTGGTCCCGCGTGAAGAGATAGATCCGGCGACGGGTCGGGTCGCCGAAGGCGTCGGTGATCGCCGAGACGGCCGCGGTGAATGCGGACCCCGGCGGAGCGGTCCGGCGCACCATGGTCGGTATTGTACCTATGGCGATAGTGCAAATTCCCCCAGGTGACCAGAGGGAGCCCCATGCCAGCCACGCGTGAGCAGATCATCGACGCCCTGCGTCCGGTGCAGGACCCCGAGCTGCACCGATCGATCGTCGACCTGAACATGGTCCGCGACGTCGACATCGCCGGCGACGGCACCGTCCGGATCCTCGTCGCGCTCACGGTGCCGGGGTGCCCGCTGCGCAACGAGATCACCCACCGGGTCGACACCGCCGTGCTCGCCGTCCAAGGCGTGACCGGAGTAGGGGTCGACTTCACCGTGATGACGGACGAGGAGCGCGAAGACCTCCGCCGCCGGCTCCACGGCGACGCCGCCGCCACGGCCGGCTCGACGCACGCCCACGGCCACGCCGAGGGGCGGGCGATCCCGTTCGCCCAGCCCGGCTCGCGCACCCGACCGCTGCTCATCTCGTCGGGCAAGGGCGGGGTCGGCAAGTCGAGCGTCACCGTCAACCTCGCCGTCGCCCTCGCCGCCCGCGGGCACTCGGTCGGGGTGCTCGACGCCGACATCTACGGCTACTCGATCCCCCGCATGCTCGGCGCCGATCAGGACCCCGTCGTGATCGATCAGATGCTCCTCCCCACCGAGGCGTGGGGCGTGCGGTGCATCTCGATCGGCTACTTCGTGCCCGAGGGGCAGGCCGTCATCTGGCGGGGGCCGATGCTGCACAAGGCCCTCGAGCAGTTCCTCACCGACGTGTACTGGGACGATCCCGAGTTCCTCATCGTCGACATGCCGCCGGGCACGGGCGACATCGCGATCTCGCTCAGCCAGTACCTGCCCCGTGGCGAGGTCTTCGTCGTGACCACGCCGCAACCGGCGGCGCAGAAGGTCGCCCGCCTCTCGGCGGCGATGGCGGAGAAGGTCAACCTCCCGGTGCGCGGCGTGATCGAGAACATGTCGTGGTTCACCGGCGACGACGGCACGCGCTACGAGCTGTTCGGCGCTGGCGGCGGCGCCGAACTGGCCGAGGAGCTCGGCGTGCCGCTGCTCGCCCAGCTCCCACTGGTGGCGGCCCTCCGGGCCGGCGGCGACGAGGGCAAGCCGATCGCGGCCGTCGAGCCGGACAGCGAGGTCGGGCGGGCGTTCCACACGCTGGCCGAGCGGATCGCCGTCGAACTGCGACCGAAGAAGGTGTTCAGCCCCGAGCTGAAGGTGATCTAGGCGCGCGGGTGATCGCGCTCCCGCGGTACCGCTTCGAGCAGCTCGTCGCCGAGGCGCTCGACGACCTACCCGACGAGCTCCTCCCGGTGCTCGACAACGTCGTCGTGCGCGTGGAGGACCGCCACCCGGACGACCCTGAGCTGCTCGGTCTGTACGACGGCGTGCCGCACACCGAACGCACCGGGAACGAGGGGCCCGACGTCGTGAGCATCTACCGGCTCGCCCTGTGCGAGGCGTGCGACGACGAGGACGACCTCGCCGAGGAGATCTACGTCACCGTGATCCACGAGCTCGCCCACGCCGCCGGCATCGACGACGATCGCCTCGACGACCTCGGCTGGGCATAGAACCACTCCCGGACACGCCGCGTGTAGGTTGGCGCGTCGTGAGTGACGCCGGCATGCCCCCGCCTCCTCCGCCTCCCGGGCTCACGCCCCCTCCTGGCTACGCCGGCTACGAGCCGAACCTGTCGACGGCGGTGCCGCTTCGCCGTATCAGCGGGCTGACCAAGGCAATCCTGATCCTCCTCGGCGTCTCCGCCATCGGCTCCCTGCTCCAGGCCGTGACGACCCCGTCGGCCGTCGACTCGGCCCGGGACCTCATCGCCGGCACGATCGACGAGGACCAGTTCAACGAGGACCTGGCTCCGTTCAGCCTGGCCAGCCTCCTCACCGGGGCGGCGTTCATCGCCCTCGTCGTGCTGACGATGATCTGGCTGTACCGCGTGATCGCCAACCACCGGACCCTCGACCGCCGGCTGACGTGGGCGCCCGGATGGGCGATCGGCGGCTGGTTCCTGCCCCCGTTCGTGCTTTACGTGATCCCGATGCTGGTGTTCGGAGAGTCGTGGAAGGCCTCCGATCCGAGCGTGCCGCCCGGCGACGATCGCTGGAAGCAGAACTCGATCAGCCCGCTCGTGTTCGTGTGGTGGGTGCTGTACGGCCTCGTGCCGATCATCTTCATCGTCCAGGGCATCACGCTCGACACCGCCAACTTCAGCCAGGACGCGTCCGATGTCGCCGAGGCGATCGAGGACCAGCAGGGGTTCATGATCGCCAACAACCTCGCCGCCCTCGCCGCCGCGGTCGCCTACTTCTTCCTCGTCCGGGCGCTCGCCGCGCGGCACATCCAGCTCACCGGCGAGCGGGCGCGACGGTGACCCGGCGCGGTGAGCCAGCCGGGCGGTGAGCCTCTTCGTCGTCCGCCACGCCAAAGCCGGCCACCGGTCGAACTGGGATGGTGACGACCGCGAGCGCCCCCTCACGCGGGCTGGGCAGGGACAGGCGGCGGCGATCGCCGGTCGGCTCGCCACCGAGGCCCTCAGCGGCCTGTGGTCGAGCCCGTACGTGCGCTGCGTCCAGACGTTGGAGCCGCTCGCCGAACGGACCGGCCTGTCGATCATGGCCGACGACCGTCTGGCCGAGGGGACGCCCCTCGAGGCGACGCTGGACCTGCTCGGGGACGCCGGCGACGGGGCCGTGCTGTGCACTCACGGCGACGTGCTCACCGACGTGATGAACACCCTCCTCCGTCGAGGCACCGAGCTGAAGACGGCGCCGGAGTGGCGCAAGGGGGCGATCTGGGTGCTCAACGGGGGCACCGCAACTGCGGAACCGCCCCCCGACGCGTAACAACCCCGAACTGTCGTTTGGAATCGGCCGGATCCGGCCGTTTCCAAACGACAGAACCGAATGGCTCAGTCGAGATTCGCGGCGAACTGCTCCACGAACCCCCGCACGTCGGCCGGCGGACCGAGATCCAAGCAGGTGTCGACCTCCGTCCGCGCCGTCGCGACGTCACCCTGGTCGTCGGCGATCACGGCGAGGAAGCAGTGCGGGTCGGAGTACGCACCGTCGGCGGCGACGGCCCGGTCCAACTGCTGTCGGGCCGTGTCGACGGCGGCGGCGCGCACGTCGTCGCTCGCCCCTGCCGACGCGGTGAACAGCAGCCACCCGCTGTAGGCGAGCGCCTCGGCGTGATCCGGTCGCTGCTCGAGCACCTGCTGGTACAGCTGCTGCGCCTGCAACGGATCAACGGCGAGGAGTGCCCGGGCCTGGGCGAGCAGCGCCGGCACGTCGGCCGACGGCGCCCCGCCCGTGATCTCCTGTCCGCCGAGGCGCTGGCCCGACGAGCGGGCCACCATCCACCCCGCCCCGGCCGCCACGGCGAGGACGACACCCACCACCACGACGCGTCGCACCCAGTTGCGCGGGGGCGGCGCGGGCAGTGCGGCCTGACCCTCCTCGATCGAGTACAACACCGCCGCCGCCCGCTTGGTGTAGCCGTCGCGGAGCGTCGCGTAGTCGGCGTCGTCGACGTCGCCGGCGTCGTGTTCGGCCTCGAGGTCGCGCAGGGAGCGGAGCAAGAAGCGGCGCTCGTCCTCCAGTTCGGCGAGCCGGTCCGGGTCCACGCCCGCGTCAGCCCTGATCGCCATCGTCCTCCGCCAGCGCGGCGGCGACGAGCCTGCGCTCGTCGTCGGTCGGATCGCGGGCGCCTGCATCCTCCCGCCGCCAGCGCCGGAACGTCACCACCAGTCCGGCCACCGCGCAGACGAGGGCCGCCACGGGGAGGGCCCACACCAGGGCGTCGAACCCCGACGCTCTGGGCACGAGCAGCACCTGCCCGCCGTAGCTGCGCTCGATCACGGCGACGATCTCGTCGTCGCTCGCCTGTCCCTCGTTCACCATGTCGGTGATCGCGTTGCGCAGGTTCACCGACGCCGTGTTCCGCGACTCGTACACGCTCTCGCCGTCGCACACCGGGCAGGCGACGCGGCGGGCGATCTCGTCGGCGCGCTCCGCAGGCGTGCTGGGCCCTCGGTCGCGGCTGGCCCCGACGGCGAGGAAGCCGACGACGACGAACAGCAGCAGCACCCAAGCCGGCCACCGCTTCAGCGCACGCGCGGTCACCCGAGCAGCTCCTTGAGCCGCTGGATCTCGGAGCCCAGGAAGTCAGCGGTCACCCGGGAGATCATCCGGCCTCGCACGACGCCCGTCGGGTCGACGATCCACGTTTCCGGGACCTGCGAAACGCCGAAGGCGACGGCGATCGAGCCGTCGTCGTCGTAGACCACGGGCCAGTCGCCGCCGTTCTCGGTGAAGAACTCCTCCACCGCCTCGCGGTCGTCGTCGTAGACGATCGTGTACAGCTCGGCGCCGTCCCCGCCGAGCGTGGCCTGCTGTTCCTCGAAGCGGACAAGGTCGGGATGCTCCTGCTGGCACGGCACGCACGTGGAGGTGAAGAAGTTGAGCACGACCCAGCTCCCCTTGCGCCGGGCGAGATCGAACCCGGACCCATCGGCCCGCAGGCCTAGTGCCTCCGGCGCGGGCTGGTCGAGGAGCGGGGTCTCGGCGGTCTCGTTGGGTGACGCGTCGGATCCGGCGAGCACGACGAACAGCACGGCGATCGCGGCGGCGACGGCGAGCGCGACGAACGGGGCGACCCGGCGGCGCCGGCGCTGACGGACCTCGCCGACCTCGCCATCGGGCGCCGACACCACGGGCTCCGGCTCAGTCACGGGGCGAACTCCCGGATACGGAGGTGAGCTCCCGGTTCGGCACGCCGGCGCCTCCAGGCGCTTCGGCGGCCGCATCAAGAACGGGCGCACTAACAGGTTCGGTCGGGCGGCGCCGGCGCGATCCGGGGAAGGCGGCGAGCAACGTCCCGACCGCCATCACCGCCCCGCCGAGCCACAGCCACAGGACCATCGGCTTGACGAACACGCGGATCGTCGCGGAGTCGGCGCCCGGCTCGGCGCCCGGCTCGAGCGTGAGGTAGACGTCGTTGGTGAACCCGGTGCGCACGCTCGGCGTCCCGATGTCCTGCCCGATGCGCAGGTACTTCGTGTTCGCCGGGCGGTAGACCCGGTCGCCGTCGAGGAGCACGTCGGCGACGACGACCTGGGTGCGGTCGTCGACGGTCTCCCTGACCTCCTGGAGCTGGAACGTGTGACCACCCCACGCCTGCTCGGTGCCGACGTCGAGGGTCAGGGTGGCCGACCGGGTGTAGCTGTTCGACGCCGCCAGGGCGACGGCGATCATGATCACGCCGAGGTGGACGACCATCCCCCCGTTGGCCCGCCCGACGAGCCCCCGCCATCCCTGCCGGCGCGTGGCGAGGACAAGCTGGCGCAGGGCCGAGCCGGCGGCCACCCCGGCCAGGGTGAAGGCGAGCAGGGGCGCCCACCCGTCGGCGCCGAGGAGCACCGCCACGACCAGCGCCGCGGCGCCGCACCACGCCGGCCAGAACAGGCGGTCGCGCAGCAACTCGAGGCTGGCCTTGCGCCACGGCAGCACCGGGGCGACGGCCATCAGGAACAGCAGCGCCAGCCCGATCGGCATCGACAACCGGTCGAAGTAGGGCGCGCCGACGACGGTGCGCCGGTCCTGGAGCGCCTCGACGAACAGCGGGAACACCGTGCCGAGCAGGACGACGAAGGCGAACACGGTGAACAGCGCGTTGTTGGCGAGGAACGCCCCCTCACGGGACAGCGGCGAGTCGATCGAGCCGGGCGAACGGAGTCGGTCGCCCCGCCATCCGATCAGCGCCAGCGAGACGGCGACGACGACCCCGAAGAACGCCAGCAGGTAGGCCCCGACGGGTCCGTCGCCGAAGGCGTGGACGCTGGACAGGATCCCGGACCGGGTGAGGAACGTGCCGAGGATCGTCAGCGAGAACGTCGCCACGAGCAGGCTGAGGTTCCAGACGCGCAGCATCCCGCGCCGCTCCTGGACGAGCACCGAGTGGATGTACGCCGTCCCGGTCAGCCACGGCAGCAGGCTGGCGTTCTCGACCGGGTCCCACGCCCACACGCCGCTCCACCCGAGCACCTCGTAGCTCCACCAGCCGCCAAGCAGGATGCCGATGGTGAGGAAGGCCCACGTGAACAGCGCCCACCGGCGGGTCTCGAGCAGCCAGCCCTCGCCGACCCGCCCGGTGGCCAGCGCGGCGATGGCGAAGGCGAACGGGACCGTCCAGCCGACGTAGCCGAGGTACAGGATCGGCGGGTGGAACAGGACGAGCACGTGGTTCTGCAGCAGCGGGTTCGGGCCCGGCCCGTCGGTGACGCCGGCCGCGCCGGCGGCGAACGGGTCGGCGGGGCCGAAGCTGAGCAGGGCGAAGAACGCCATCACGATGAACATCACGGCGAGCGCCCAGCCGACGAGCGGGTCCTCCGTTCGGCGCCGGAAGCGCCACCCGACGGCGGCGGTGTAGCCGGCGAGGATCACGACCCACAGCAGGATCGAGCCCTCGAGCGCCGACCACATCGCGGCGATGTTGTAGAGGCGCGGCGTCGAGTTGGACCCGACCTGCTGCACGTAGGCGAGGGAGAAGTCGCGGGTGATCAGGGCCCGCTGCATCATCACCACGGCGGCGATCGCACCGGCGAGGCAGAGCCACGCGTAGCGCGGGGCGAAGCGCAGGATCCGCCGATCGCCGGCCCGGATGCCGTAGATCGTGCCCGCCGCGCCGAGCGTGGCCGCGGCGAGCGTGAACATCAGCCCGGCGCGCCCGAGCGCGCCGTTCAGGCTGGCGGCGAACATCCGGCGGACTCCGCCGCGGCGTTGTCGGGGTTGACCCGGTCGGCATTGTCGGCGACGTACTCGTTGGAGTGCTTGACCTCGACCCGGTCACCGTGGAACGTCCCACCGGTGAGCTCGCCGTGCACGACGACCGGCTGGCACTCCTCGAACAGCCCGCCCGGCTGGCCGGCGTACTCGACCGGGAGGGTGGCGCCGGCGAACGAGATCGTGAAGGTCGTGATCCCGTCGGCCGTCGACACCGATCCCTGATCGACGGTGCCCTGGACGCGCAGCCGGCGGTCCGGTTCGCACCCCGAGCGCGTGCCGGCCACCACCTCGTCGACGTTGCAGTAGTAGTCGACGGCCGAGCGCAGGAACTGCGTGACGATCACGCCGCCCGCGGCGAGCACGAGGGCGAGGACCACGAGCGGCACCCACCGTCGGCGCGATCGTCCGGGCGCGGGCACCGGGCCGTCGTCGCGAGGTGAGAGGTCGAGTTCGGTCACGTCCAGGGTTTCGCCTCGTCCGGCACGCGGGACGTGATCCGCCGGGACCGGCGCAGCACCCGCCACGCGTACACAGCGATGGCACCGAACGTGATCACGTAGCTGCCGATGATGAACCCGGCGTCCTCCATCACACCGCCTCCGGCGTCGTGACCGCTTCCGCCCGCCGCGCCGCGATGGCGGCGTCGAGACCGGCGTCGTCGAGGGCGTCCTCGGCGGTGAGCGTGCGCTGGCGGTGGATCACCAGCCAGACGTACAGCAAGGTGAAGGCGACGATCCCGACGAACAGGGTGAACAGCATCAGCCCGTCCATCTTCACGTCGCCGTCGGGGCGGATGACGCTGGCCTCCTGGTGCAGGCTGCGCCACAGCTCGACGCTCCAGTGGACGAGCGGGATCTCGAGCACGGCGAGCAGGGCGACCACGGCGCTGCGCCGGGCCCGCTGCTCGTGGCTGCCGCCGAGCCGACGCACGGCGAGGTAGCCGATGTAGGTGACGAACAGGAAGGCGGTGGTCGTCAGCCGGGCGTCCCACTCCCAGAAGACGCCCCAGGTGAGGCGGCCCCAGAGCATCCCGCTGACCAGCGTGATGCCCATGAACAGCACGCCGACCTCGGCGCTCGCCCCGGCCAGCCGATCCCATGCCAGCGAGTGGCTGCGCCGGAACAGGTACAGCCCCGAGGCCACGGCAGTGACGACGAAGGCGAGGTAGGCGAGCCACGCCGACGGGACGTGGACGTACAGGATGCGCACGGACTCACGCTGGTCGCGGTCGGCGGGCGAGAAGCCGAGGCCGAAGGCGACGAGCCAGGCCACGCCGACGAGCGCGGCCGCGCCGATCAGGCGCGTGCCGCGGGTGGCGGTGCCGCCGGAGGAAGCGTGCGTTGCTGCCATTCCTGTCTCACTCGTCGATGAGCGGGCCGAAGGCCAGCGTGCCCCCGGCGCCGAAGACGACGGCGAAGACCGCGACGACGCCCACCCAGGGCCAGCCGTCAGCAATCGCCGTCCCTCCGGTGCCGAGCGCTGCTTCGACCGCCCGGGTTGCTCCGATCAGAACGGGCGCCACCACCGGTAGCAGGAGGAGGGGGAGAAGGGTCTCCCGCCCCCGTGCGCCGGCAGCGAGGCCGCCGTAGAGCGTACCGACCGAGGCCAGGCCGAAGGTAGCGGCCACCCACGTCACGACGAGCAGGACGAGCCCGCCGGCGCGCACCTCGGTGCCGTAGAGCAGCACCGCGGTGACGAGCAGCAGGGCCTCGAGCACGGCCAGCTGGGCGGCGAGGGCCAGGGTCTTGCCCCAGAAGAGGGCGCCGGCGTCGACCCGGGCCACCCGCAGGGCGTCGAGGGCGCCATCGTCGGTCTCGACGGCGAAAGCCCGCTGGACGAGGAGCAGCAGGCTGAACAGGCTGGCCAGCCAGACGAGGCCAGGGGCGACGGACTCGAGCAGCGACTCCTCGGCACCGGCCGGGCGGGGCAGGCGGTCGAGGGCGAAGGCGAACATCACCATCACCACGGCGGCGAACGGCAGCACCTGGTTGAGGGCGACGCGGCTGCGCCACTCGATGCGCAGGTCCTTGCCGGCGACGAGCAGGGCGATCCGCCACGTCCTCATGTCGGCACCGGCTCCGGCTCGACCTGGCCGCCGACGACGTGGACGCCGCGCGTCGCCAGCGCTCCGGCCCGCTCCAGCTCGTGGCTGGCCACGACGACGGTGGCTCCTGCTGCCGCCGCCTGGCGGAGGGTGGCGTCGAGCTCGTCCCGGGCCGCGGCGTCGAGGCCGGCGTGGGGCTCGTCGAGCAGCCAGAGCTGGGCCCGGCGGGCGACGAGGCAGGCGAGCGCGGTGCGCCGCTGCTGGCCGGCGGACAGGCGCCGCACGCTGAGCCCCGCCAGGCGCCCGGTGAGCCCGAGGCGCTCGAGGGCGGCGTCCACCTCGACCGGCGTGGCACCGACCGTGGAGCCCCAGAACCGCACGTTCTCCTCCGCCGACAGGTCGAGGTAGAGACCGTTGCGGTGGCCGAGGAGACCGACCAGCGAACGCACCCGCGTCCGGTCGACGGCGAGGTCGCAGCCGAGCACGGTGGCCCGGCCGCGGGCGAGGGGGACGAGCCCGGCGCAGACGCGCAGCAGCGTCGTCTTGCCGGCGCCGTTGGGACCGCGGAGGAGGATGATCTCGCCCCGCCGGACCGTGAGCGTGGCCCCGGCCAGCGCCGGGAACCCGCCGAGCACGGCGACCACGCCGTCGAGCTCGACCACGGGGGATTCCATCGTTGGGCGACGCTACCCGGCACGCCCTCTCGCCCGTCAGAGCCGGGGGTACCGTTGCCCGCCGTGCCCAGCGACGACGACGACACCGAATCGACCCCGGAGTCGTCGTCGGCCGACCGGGCGCTGACGCACCTCGAGCGTCTCGAGACACCGAAGCCCAAGCGGGTGTCGCGGTGGGACCGGCCGCCTCCTCCGCACGACTGGCGCTGGGTGGTCGGCGGGATCGGCAAGGTGCTGATCGTCACCGGGGTCCTGATGTTCGCCTTCGTCGCCTACCAGCTCTGGGGGACGGGCATCGAGTACGCCCAGGCCCAGAGCGACCTCGACAGCCAGTTCGAGGAGCTCCTCGCCGGCACGGTCCCGACGACAACGCCGCCGCCGACGACGGTCAGCCCGGCGACGACCGTCGCTGGCGAGCCCCCGGCCCCGACAACGACCGCCGCGGCGCCGCTTCCGACGTTCGAGGAGGGCGACGCGATCGCCCGCATCGAGATCCCGCAGATCGGCCTCGACGCCAAGGTCGTCGCCGGGGTGAACCCCGACGACCTGAAGAAGGGACCCGGCCACTATCCGGGGACGCCGATGCCCGGCCAGCTCGGCAACTCGGCGATCGCCGGTCACCGGACCACGTACGGCCAGCCGTTCTACCGGCTCGACGAGGTGGCGATCGGCGACGAGATCGTGGTGACGACGGTTCAGGGGCGGTTCGTCTACCGCGCGACCGGGAGCGAGGTGGTCGCACCGGGGGCGTCGCACGTCGTGGCGACCGAGAACCCCGACGTCGCCGCGCTCACCCTGACGACGTGCACGCCGCGGTACACCGCGCGTGAACGTCTCGTGGTGTACGCCGACCTCGACCTCGCGGCGTCGGACCCGCCGCAGCCGGCCGTGCTCGACTACGGCGGCGGGCCGCCATCCGAGCTGGCACCCGGTACGTCGATCCCGGTTACGACGCCGGCGCCCGCCGGTTCGGTCGAGTCGGTGCCGGCGACGACCGACGGGTCCCCCCCGACCACCGCCGCACCGTCGACGACGGTGGAGGATCCGACCGTCGGCGTCGGGGACGACGACGCTGCGTCCCCGGGGGTGACGGAGGAGTCGGCCGACGCGTTCTCCCACGGCTGGTTCAGCGACGGGGCGGCGTGGCCGCAGGTCGTGCTGTGGGGGCTGGTGGGCGCGGCGATCGCCGTCGGCGCCTACCTCCTGGCCCGCTCCGTGCGCCGGGTCTGGGTCGGGGTCCTCGTCGGCACGCTGCCCTTCCTCGTCGCCCTGTACTTCTTCTTCCAGAACGTCAACCGCCTGCTTCCAGCGGCGATCTAGTGAGCGCACCGGTCGACCCCATCCGGGCCCGCCGGGAGCAGGTCGCCCGATGGACGCGGCGGGCCAACCGGGCCGGGTACGTGCTGCTCGCCGTCGCCGTGGTGTTGTTCTTCGTCGCTCTGGCCACGGAGTTCAGCGCCACGATGGCGACCCTGGTCCTGGTCGCCCTGGTCGCCGCGTTCGTGCTGCTCGCCCCCTCGATCGTGCTCGGCTACGCGGTCAAGGCGGCCGAGCGGGAGGACCGGGAACACGGTGTCTGACGGGTAGGCCGGTTACCCTTGAGTAACCGTGTCCACGACGTCAACCCCCCGCCTGACCGCCACCGCCCGCCGCGAGCAGTTGCTCGACGTGGCCCTCGCCGTCTTCGCTCGCCACGGCTACCACGACACGTCGATGAACGACATCGCCGACGCCGCCGGGGTCACCAAGCCGGTGCTGTACCAGCACTTCGACTCCAAGCGCGAGCTGTATCAGGCGTTGCTCGACCAGGTCGGCACCCGGCTGCTCACCGGGATCGTGGCCGCGGCCGCCGAGGCCAAGGACGGACGCGAGCAGACCGAGCGCGGATTTCAGGCGTACTTCCGCTGGGTCGCCGAGGACCACGACGCGTTCATGCTGCTGTACGGCGGCGGAGGCGGCCGGCGCGACGACGAGTTCGCCCAGGCCGTACGTCGGGTCACCGCCGGCGCGGCGGAGGCGATCGCCCCGCTCATCGCCGTGGACGTCGACGCCGAGCACCGCATGACCCTCGCCCACGCCCTCGTCGGTCTGGCCGAGGGCGCCAGCCGCCGTCTCGTCGCCCGCGGCGACGACTTCGACCCCGACCTCATCGCCCGCCAGGTCAGCGACCTCGCCTGGGCCGGCCTCCGCGGCGTCCACCGCATCGCCTGACCACCCAGATTTGATCTCTCAGCGGGAAGTTGATGTCGACTGGAAGGCGAGGCCGCGGTAGCTGTCGACGAAGCCGGCGGCCTTGGCCGCGGTGCTGATGTCACGGCCGATCGGGGACGTGGTGAGGGCGTCACCGTCGACCTTGCGGATCTCGACCTTGCGCAGGCGGCCGGCCCGGACCTGATCGGCCAGCGCCTCGGCCCATGACCGATCGGCGAGCGTCGCGGCGAACGTCACCAGGTGGAACGACCGGCGGTCGTACCACGCCAGCGGCAGACCATCGCGCATCACGACCAGCGCCCCGCCGGTGCGGGCCGGGCGCCCCGGGCTCTCCGGCCACGACAGCGCCGCTCCGTACGGCTGCGCCGGGTCGGTCGCGGCCAACACGACCGGGGCGGCCACGGCGCCGGTCCCCGTGTCGTCAGCCCGCTCGCGCACCTGGCGGAGCCGGTCGACGGCACCCGGCAGGGCGAACTGGGCCGCCCCGAGCCCGCTGACGAAGTACCCCCGGCGCACCTGGCCGCGTTCCTCGAGCACCTTGAGGATCCCGTAAACCGACGCGTACCCGCCGACCACTCCCTCGGCGAGCACGGCCTCCCGGGTGACCACGCCGTGGCGCTCGACGAGCTGGAGCGCGGTCGCGTGGGCGGCCTCGGTCGGCGGCGGCACCGGCTCGAGCAGCGGCGCCACCAGGCTCCACCGTCCGGCTCCGGCCGGCGGGCCGATGCGGGCGAGGCGACCGGGTCGGGGCCGCCCCCGGTAGGGCTGCTGGCGGCGCGCCGAGCGGACTCCTGTCGAGCCGGTGAACGCCCGCAGCGGCGCCAGCGAGTCGTTGGTCACCTCGCCGGCCCACACCAGATCCCAGAGCGCGGCGAGCAGCTCGGTGTCGGACGCGCCCGGCGCCGCCGCCCGCAGCTGGTTCCAGAAGCTCGCCCCCCGCTCCGCCAACCCGACCCGGATGGCCTCGTGGAGCTCGCCCACCTGCGGGTCCAGCCGCTCCCACCCCGGGGCGAGCAGCGGAAGCTGATCGGCGAAGCAGAGCCGCACCCGGCCGTCGTTGGACCCGATCGCACCGGCACCGACCCACACCACGTCGCCGGCCGTGCACAGCTCGTCGAGCTGGCTCTGGCGGTACTCGTCGACCCGGGCGGTGAGGACGTCGCGTTCCAACGTCGAGGCGACGAGCGGGGCGCCGGCGAGCAGCCCCAGCGCCTCGACGACCCCGTCGACCCCGCGGCGATGGGGCGGGATGCCGTGCCACGCCGGCAGGAACCGGGCCAGGGCGTCCTGCTCGACCGGCTCGACCTCCCGGCGCAGGGCGGCGAGCGAGCGGCGGCGGAGTTGGCGGAGGACCTCGACGTCGCACCACTCCCGGCGCACGCCGTCGGGCCGGAACTCACCCCGTACCGCCCGGCCTTCGTCCTCGAGCGCGGCGAGCGCCCCGACCACCCTCGACTCGGGCACGCCGAGCCGGTCGGCGACCTCCCGCTCGACGAACGGTCCGTGGGTGCGGGCGTAGCGGGCCACGAGATCCTCGAGCGGGCGCGGCACCGGCTCGGTGAACGCGGCGGGCAGGCCGAGCGGCAGGGCGCAGCCGAGGGCGTCCCGGAGGCGGGCGGCGTCCTCGGCGGCGGCGAACCTCGTCTCGCCGGCGACGGTGACCTCGATCGCCCGCCGCTCGGCGACCAGGGCGGCGAGCCAGTCACCCGGCGTCTCAGAGCGCAGATCGGCCTCGGCGGCGGTGAGATCACCGACGACGCGCAGGACATCGTGGAGCTCGTCGGCACTGCGCGCCCGGCGGCCGTCGGACAGCCGCTGCAGGTCGAGCTCGACGTCGGCGAGCACGCCCGGATCGAGGAGCTCGCGCAGCTCCTCGGCACCGAGCAGATCGCGCAGCAGGTCGCGGTCGAGGGCCAGCGCCGCCGCCCGCCGCTCGGCGAGCGGGGCGTCGCCCTCGTACATGTAGGCGGCGATCCAGTTGAACAACAGGCTCTGCGCCATCGGGCTGGGAGAGGCGGTGTCGACCGAGACGAGCCGGACGGCCCGGCTGCGCAGCTGACCGAGCACCTCGCGAAGCGCCGGCACGTCGAACACGTCCTGCAGGCACTCGCGGGTCGCCTCGAGCAGGATCGGGAAGGTCGGGAACTTGGCCGCCACCGTCAGCAGGTCGGCCGCCCGCTGGCGCTGCTGCCACAGCGGCGTGCGCTGGTCGGGCCGGCGGCGGGGCAGGAGCAGGGCCCGGCCGGCGCACTCACGGAACCGCGACGAGAACAGCGCCGTCTGCGGGAGGGCGGCGACGACGAGCTCCTCGATGTCCTCCGGCTCGATCAGGACGGTGTCGAGGGGCAGCTCGTCGACGTGCTCGGGCAGACGCAGGACGATGCCGTCGTCGCCCCACATCGACTCGACGGACAGGTCGTACCGATCGCTCAGCCGGCGCTCGATCGCCATCGCCCACGGGGCGTGGACCGGCGTGCCGAACGGGCTCAGCACGCACACCCGCCAGTCGCCGATCTCGTCCCGGAAGCGCTCGACGACGACCGTGCGGTCGTCGGGCACGACTCCCGTCGCCTCGCCCTGCTCGCCGACGTACTGCAGCAGGTTGGCGGCAGCGAGGGCGTCGAGGGCGTACCGATCGCGCAGGAGCTCGGTGGCCGCCCCGTGGTCGAGGCCGCGCAGCTCGCGTACGAACGCACCCAGCGCTCGGCCGAGCTCGAGTGGCCGCCCGGGCCGGTCGCCGTGCCAGAACGGCATCTTGCCGGGCTCGCCAGGCGCGGGCGTGACGGTGACCCGCTGGAACGTGATGTCCTCGATGCGCCACGTCGACGCCCCGAGCACGAACGTCTCGCCCGGGCGGCTCTCGTAGACCATCTCCTCGTCGAGCTCGCCGACCCGCGTGCCGTCGGGCAGGAACACGCCGAACAGGCCGCGGTCCGGGATGGTGCCGCCGGACGTGACGGCGAGCCGCTTCGACCCGTCCCGTGCCCGCACCGTGTCCGTGACCCGGTTCCACACGACCCGCGGGCGCAGCTCGGAGAACTCCTCGCTCGGGTAGCGCCCGGCGAGGAGGTCGAGCGTGTTGGCGAGCTGCTCGTCGGACAGCTCGGCGAAGTTGGCGCTGCGGCGCACCATCGCCGCCAGCTCGGCGACGGGACGCTCACCGCTGGCCGCGGTGTGGGCGACGAGCTGCTGGGCGAGCACGTCGATGGGGTTGCGGAGGTAGCGCGTGGTCTCGATCTGGCCGTCGAGCATGCGCCGGGCGACGATCGCCGCCTCGAGCAGGTCGCCCCGGTGCTTCGGGTAGATCGAGCCCCGGCTGGGCTCGCCGACCTGGTGGCCGGCCCTGCCGATGCGCTGCAGCCCGCGGCTCACCGCGCCGGGCGACTCGACGTGGATCACCAGGTCGACCGCGCCCATGTCGATGCCGAGCTCGAGGCTGCTCGTGGCGACGATCGCCCGCAGGTCGCCCCGCTTCAGGTGGTCCTCGACGACGATGCGCTGCTCCCGGGCGAGCGAGCCGTGGTGGGCCTTGACGAGCTCCTCGCGCAGCCGCCCGGTGTCGGGGTCGACGCCGATGCCGCGCTCCTCGGCCAGCTCGTTGAGCTTGGCGGCGAGCCGTTCGGCCTGCCGGCGGGCGTTGCAGAAGATGATCGTCGAGCGGTGCTCGAGGACCTGCTCGAGGATCCGCGGGTAGATGCTGGGCCAGATGCTCGTGCGGCGAGGGGCGAGGGCGACGTCCGCCGGCCCGCTGCGCATCTCGACGACCTCCTTGCCGAGATCGGCCATGTCCTCGACCGGGATCACAACCTCGATCTCCATCGGCTTGCTCACCCCGGCGTCGACGATCGCGACGGGCCTGGGTTCGCCGGGCACGGCGTAGCCGCCGAGGAAGCGGGCGACCTCCTCGAGCGGGCGCTGCGTCGCCGACAGGCCGATCCGCTGCGGGGGACGGGCGGTAACCTCCTCCAGCCGTTCGAGCGACAGCGAGAGGTGGGCCCCCCGCTTGGTCGGGGCAAGGGCGTGGATCTCGTCGACGATCACGGTCTCGACGCCGGCCAGGGTCTCCGCGGCCGACGAGGTGAGCATCAGGTAGAGGCTCTCCGGGGTCGTGATGAGCAGGTCGGGAGGCCGCCTGATCAGCTTCTGGCGGTCGCGGGACGGGGTGTCGCCGGTGCGCATGGCGACCTCGGGCATCGACACCGCCATGCCGAGCCGCTCGGCGGCGAGGGCGATCCCGGTCAGCGGGGCCCGCAGGTTCTTCTCCACGTCGAACGCAAGGGCGCGCAGCGGCGAGATGTAGAGGACGCGGGTGCGACGGGCGCGGTCGTCCGGTGGCGGCGTCGTGACCAGCGCATCGATGGAGGCGAGGAAAGCGGCCAGCGTCTTGCCGCTCCCCGTCGGGGCACAGATCAGGGTGTGCTGGCCGGCGGTGATCGGCGGCCAGCCCTGCACCTGGGCGGCCGTCGGCTCCGGGAACGCCGCGCCGAACCAGGCCCGCACGGCGGGCGAGAACGCCGCGAGAACGGGATGATCAGCGATGGTGGCGAGGCTAGCGAGGGGGTGTCACGGCGAGTCTGGGGCGTTCGACACACCGGGACCACGGGTCCAACACGGGGTTTCCCGTATTTCGGGAGCCTTTACCGATGGGTAACTTGTCCCCCAGGAACGGAGAGGACGCCGAGGAGGCGAACTCCTCGGACCGCCGATCTGGCGAAGGATCGGGCGGACGACCAGCGGGCGGACAACCAGCGGGCGGAATCCGGTGGCCAGGCGGCGGACAAGGTGGACGAGCGTTCGTCGTCGCGAATCGCGACGACGAACGCCGACACCGACACTGGGCTCAGACGGATGCGGTCTGCTCGGCGGCGAGTGCCTTGAGGCGGCGGTAGTCGACCTTGCCGTTCGCCGCTCTCGCGATCGTGTCGACCACGACGACGTTACGGGGCGCCTTGTAGGCGGCGAGCTGGGAGGTGACGTGCGCCTTGAGCTGGCCGGCGTCGACCACGGCGCCCTCGGCGGGCTCGACCACCCCGCAGATCGTCTCGCCGAACCGGGGGTCGGGCAGCCCGACCACGACCGCGTCACGCACGCTCGGGTGGGTCTTCAGGGCCTCCTCCACCTCCTCCGGGAAGACCTTCTCCCCGCCGGTGTTGATGCACACCGAGCCCCGGCCGAGCAGGTGGATCGTGCCATCGGCGTTGACGGTGGCGAAGTCGCCGGGCACGCTCCACCGGCGCCCCTCGAGCTCACGGAACGTCTGCGCCGTCTTGGCCTCGTCCTTGTAGTAGCCGACGGGTAGGTACCCGCCGACGGCGACCATCCCCATCTCGCCGGACCCGGGCTCGACTCGGCGCCCGTCGTCGGTGAACACGGCGTTGTTCTCCGTCACCATGAACCGGGCCGTCTCCGGCGCCACCCCGGCGGCGGACACCGATGCTCCGAGCCCGACCGCCTCCGACGAGCCGAACGAGTCGTACAACAACGCCTGGGGCATGTGGCGCAGCAGCCCCTCCCGGTTGTCCTGGCTCCACATCACGCCGGACGAGGAGATCACGGCCACCGACGACAGGTCGTAGCGGCCCGGCTCGGCGTCGAGGTGCTCCAGCATCGGCTGGGCGAACGCCTGGCCGACGATGACGATGTTGGTGGCGCGGTGGGTTTCGACCGCGGCGAACAGCTCGGCGACGTCGAAGTGGCGGTTGACCAGGGTGACGACGGTCCCGCCGAGGTTCATCGCGATCAGGGCGGAGAACTGCCCGGTGCCGTGCATCAGCGGGCAGGCCACGAGCATGACCGGCGCCGGCGCGTCCGGGCCGATGCGGCCGGCGAGCTCGGCGACCGACGTCGCCGGGGGCTGGCCGATGAACGGGTTGCCGCCGGCGCCGAGCACGTTGAACAGATCGTCCTGACGCCACATCACGCCCTTGGGGATGCCGGTGGTGCCGCCGGTGTAGAGCAGCAGCAGGTCGTCGGGGCCACGCGCCCAGCCGGCGTCGATCGAGCGCGTCCCGACCTCGCCACTGGAGGCCGTTCCGGCCTCGGCCACGTCCTCGAACGGGACCGCCCACTCCGGGCCGGCGCCGGTGTCGTCGGCGACGACGTACCACCGCCTCACCTTGCTGAGCCGGGGGCGGATGCCGTCGAGGAGCTCGCCGAAGCGGGCGTGGAACACGACCGCCTCAGCGTCGGCATTGTCGAAAAGGTAGACCAGCTCGTCGCCGCCGTAGCGGTAGTTCGTGTTGACCGGGACCATCGCCGCCTTGAACGCGGCAACCATCGTCTCGAGGTACTCGGGCCCGTTGTGGAGGTAGCACGCCACCTTCGACTGGTGCCCGAGCCCGGCCGCCGCGAAGTCGCCGGCGAGCGACGTGGTGCGACGGTCGACCTCGGCCCACGTCAAGGTGCGCTCGCCGTGGAGCAGGCACGGGCGATCCGGGACGCGCGCCGCGATGGCTTCGTACGCGTCGGCGAAGTTCCAGGACGTCGTCCCCGTCGTCATTGCCTCGTTCCTCGTGTCGTCCCCGGACAGGTCATCGACCAACGTACGCGGTGGCCCCTTCGAACCGAGGATCGCGCGAATGTGTGGCATGACCTCGATCTCGATGAGCAAGAACGAACGTGAGGAATTCCTCGCCGGTGTCCACATCGGCGTGCTGGCCGTGGCGCGGGAGGAGGGGTCACCGCTCGTGACGCCGGTGTGGTACCGGTACTCACCCGGCGGCGAGATCGAGCTCAACACGGCGCGGGAGAGCGAGAAGACGCGGCTGCTGACGGCGGCGGGCCGAGCCTCGCTGTGCGCCCAGAGCGAGGCGCTCCCGTATGCCTACGTGACCGTCGAGGGTCCGGTCGAGATCGCCGAGACCACGCCCGACGCGCGTGAGGACATCGCTGTCCGCTACCTCGGCACCGACCTCGGCGCCGCGTACGTCGCCTCGACGGCGGACGTCGACGACGTCATCGTGCGGCTGCGCCCGGAGCGGTGGCGGACCGTCGACTACGCCAAGCTCGAGCTGTCTCCGCCCTGATCGATCGGCGCGCGTACAGTCGCAGCCATGGCCGATCGACCTCCGCTGCCCTACGACTTCCTGCCCCCGGTGGCGTCGTTCACCGTCACGAGCGACGAGATCAACGACGGCGAGCCGCTGCCCGTGCCGCAGGCGAGCGGCATCTTCGGCGCCGGCGGAACCGACACCTCGCCCCACCTGCGCTGGGAGGGCGCGCCCGAGGGCACCAAGAGCTACGCGGTCACCTGCTTCGACCCCGACGCGCCGACCGGGAGCGGCTTCTGGCATTGGACCGTGGTCGACATCCCGGCGACCGTCACCGAGCTCCCAACCGGTGCCGGGTCCCAGGACGGCGCCGGCCTGCCGCCCGGTGCGATCCAGACCCGCAACGACGCCAACCTCCCCGGCTACGTCGGTGCCGGCCCGCCGCCGGGTCACGGTCCGCACCGCTACGTCTTCGCCGTCCACGCCCTCGACGTCGAGCACACCGGTGCGGACGCCGAGCGCGACCCCCGCGTTCGCCGGGTTCACGATGTTCGGCCACACGCTCGGCCGGGCGCTGCTGACGGCGACGTTCGAGCAGTAGCGCGGTCAGCCCTGCCCGTGCAAGCGGGCGAAGCGGGCCCAGTGGATCGCCCGCACGTCGGCCTCGGTCAGGGTGCCGTCGTCGTAGGCGGGAGAGACCAGCGGTCGGGCCTGCTGCACCTCGATGAGCACGATCGACTGCACGCGGACGACGAGCCGCGACCCGGCGGCACGCAACCGCTCGAGCCCCTCGGCGAAGGTGTCGCTCCCCGGCTCGTGGATCACCGCCGGCCCCTTGAAGCGGTAGCCCTTGCGCACGAACGGATCGACGACGTTGACCTCGACGACCGAGCCGCGACGGATGTTCTCGACCGTCTGCGGCGAGCAGATGTCGGCGAAGTAGAGATGGTCGTCGTCCCAGACGTCGGTGGTCGCCTTGGGCGAGAGGTTCGGGGTCCCGTCGGCGCACACCGTGGCGTGAAACCCCAGCCGCTGCTCGCGAACGACGCGCTGCATGTCGTCGGTCAGGATTCCCACGGGGCGCTCAGCGCGAGGGGACGGCGACAAGCTCGGGCGTGAGCTCGGCGATCGAGCGGACGCCGGTGAGGGCCATCGTGCGACGGATGTCGGCGTCGAACATCGACAGCACCCAGTCGACGCCCTGCTCGCCGGCGGCGCCGAGGGCGTACAGGTAGGCGCGACCGGCCATGCACGCTTTGGCGCCGAGGGCCACCGCCTTCACGATGTCGCTCCCCCGCCGCACACCACCGTCGCAGATGATCTCGAGACGGTCACCCACAGCGTCGAGAACGGGGGCGATCAGGTCGACCGCGGCCGGCGCCGAGTCGAGTTGGCGGCCGCCGTGGTTCGACAGGGCGATCGCCTCGACACCGTGCTCGGCGGCAAGGACGGCGTCCTCGACGGACTGGATGCCCTTGATGATCATCGGGCCGTCCCAGATCGAGCGCATCCACTCGATGTCGCGCCACGACAGGTTGGGGTCGAACTTCATGCTCGCGTAAGCAGCCATCGAGGCCGGCGCACCGCTGCCGGTACCGACGCTGTGCTGGGCGACGTTGGCGAACTTGATCGGCTCCGACCGGGCGAACGCCCACGTCCAGCCGGGATGGATGGCGCCGTCGAGGAGCGTGCCGACGCCGAGCTTCGGGGGCATCGTGAAGCCCCGCCGCACGTCGCGGTCGCGCTGGCCGAGCACGGCCAGGTCCACGGTCGGCATGATCGCCTCGTAGCCGGCCTCGGCGGCGCGGGAGATCATGTCCTTCACCAGACCGCGGTCGCGGAACGTGTAGACCTGGAACCACTTGCGCCCGTTGCTGACCGCGGCGACGTCCTCGATCGACCGGGTCGCCATCGTCGACAGGGTGTACGGGAGCTTGGCCCGCTCGGCGGCCCGGGCGACGGCCAGCTCACCCTGGGGGTCGGCGACGCGGGTGTACCCGGTCGGCGCCAGCACCAGGGGGTACGGCAACGGCTGGCCGAGCAGGGTGGTCGTCGTGTCGATGTCACCGACCTCGCGGAGCACGCGGGGCCGGAACTCGATGCGGGCGAACGCGGCGGAGTTGTTGGCGAGTGTGCGCTCGTCCTCGGCGCCGCCGTCGATGTAGTCGAAGACACCCCGGGGCAGTCGCCGCCGGGCGATGCGACGGAGGTCGTCCACCGACGCCACCTTGTTGAGCCGCCGTCTGTTGGCGTCCAGCTCGATGCGCCGGAACCGCATCGTCGAGCGGAGGGTGTCGAGAACCTTCACGCCGCTCGAACCTATCGCCCCGCCGGGCCGTCCCCCTTGAGCGTCAGCGGGGTTCATCGCGGACGATCCGTCCGCCGACGAGCTCGATCTCACGGGTGAGCCGGACCTCGTCGAGCAAGGACCGGTCGTGGGTGACCAGGAGCAGCGTGCCGTCGAAGCCGTCGAGCGCCGCCTCGAGCTGTTCGATCGCCGGCAGGTCGAGGTGGTTCGTCGGCTCGTCGAGCACGAGGGTGTTGGCCCCGTTGGCCATCAGAAGGGCCAGCGACGCCCGGGTGCGCTCGCCCGGCGAGAGCGTCGTCGCCGGCCGGGTCACGTGATCGGCGACGAGCCCGAACTTGGCCAGCAGCGTGCGCACGTCGGCGGCGTCCCAACCGGTCTCGTCCTGAACGGCGCGGAGCAGCGAGTCGGTGCCCTGCAGGCGGTCCCGGGCCTGCTCGACCTCGCCGGCGACCACGCCCGGACCGATGCTCCGCCGGCCCGCGGCGAGATCGGCCCGGCCGAGCAGGGCGTCGAGCAGCGTGGTCTTGCCGGAGCCGTTGGCGCCGAGCAGGGCGATGCGCTCGCCCGCGCCGATGGTGAGGTCGATCGGGCCGAGCCGGAACAGGCCCCGCTGGACGACGGCCCCGTCGAGGCGGGCGACGACGTCGCCGCTCCGTCCCGGCGACGGCACCGACAGGCGCAGCTGCCACGGCTCCCGGGGCTTGTCGACGACGTCGAGACGCTCCATCGCCCGCTCGGTGCGGGCGGCCCGCCCGGCGAGCTGCTCGGTCTGGTTGATCTTGTAGGCGCGGATGTTCTTGTCCGGCTCGTCGCTGCGCCGCACCCTGGCCCGGCCCTGGGCCGCCCACTCCCGCTCCCGTTGCGCCCGTCGGGACAGCGTCCGGCGCTGCTCGTCGTACTCCTCGAAGCGCTCCCAGGCGTGCCGGCGGGCGGCCTCCCGTTCGGCGAGGTAGCCCGCCCACCCGCCGTGGTACTCGCTCGCCCGGTGGGTGAACTCGTCGAGCTCGACCACGCGGGTGACGGTGCGGGCGAGGAACGTGCGGTCGTGGCTGACCAGCACCACGGCGGCGGCGGTGAGCCCGGTGATCCAGCGTTCGAGCCGGTCGAGCCCGTTCAGGTCGAGGTCGTTGGTCGGCTCGTCGAGGAGGAAGACGTCGAAGCGGGCGAGCAGCAGGGCGGCGAGGCTCGCCCGGGCCGCTTCGCCGCCGGAGAGCGACGCCGTGGGCTCGTCGAGGAGCCGGTCCGAGAGCCCGAGGTCCGACCACACCTGGCTGGTGCGGGCCTCGAGGTCGGGACCGCCGAGCCCGAGCCAGCGCTCGAGCGCGACGGCGTAGCGCTCACCCGCGCCGTCGTCGTCGGCGGCGAGCGCGGCGGTCGCCGCGTCGAGCTCGGTCTCCGCTGCCGCCACGCCGGTGCGGCGGGCGACGTAGGCCGGGATGGTCTCGGCCGGCGAGCGCGACGGCTCCTGGGGCAGGTAGCCGACGGTCGCCGTGGGCGGCGTGCGCACGACCCGCCCCGCTTCGAGGGGGAGCTCGCCGGCGAAGGCGCGGAGCAGCGTCGTCTTGCCCACGCCGTTGGGGCCGACGACACCGACCCGCTCCCCGGCCGGTACGACGAGGTCGACGCCGTCGAGCACGGTCGCCGCGCCGCGCACGACCGTGACACCACGCGCACGGAGGGGGGCGGCGGCGGGCATCAAGATTCCTCGGTCCGGACCGCCGGCCCGTCAGCGCTCCCGCTCGGACTCGCGCAGGATGCGGCTGCCGCGGTCGTAGGTGATGTAGTTCCAGGCCCAGTTGACGAGCACGTTGAGGCGGTTGCGGAACCCCATCAGGTAGACGATGTGGAGGCCGAGCCACGACAACCACCCGATCGGCCCCGAGACCCGCCAGCCGTTGGGGAACTCGGTCACCGCGTCGTGGCGCCCGATCGTCGCCATCTGCCCCTTGTCGAAGTACCGGAACGGCTCGGTGGGCTCGCCCCGCCGGCGGTGGATGATCTGGCGGGCGACGTGCTTACCGCCCTGGATCGCCGGCTGGGCGACCTGCGGCAGCGTCGTGCCGTCGCGACCGGGCGAAGCGGCGATGTCCCCGACGGCGAACACCTCGGGATGGCCGGGCAGCGAGAGGTCGGGCTCGACCACGAGCCGTCCGCCCCGACCGACCGGCGTCCCGGTCATCGAGGCGAGGGCCTCCGCCGTCACGCCGGTCGCCCAGACGGCCGTCTGGGCGGCGATCACACTGCCGTCGCTCAGGTGCACCTTGGTGGCCTCGATCCGTTCGACGCCCACACCGGTCCGCACCTCGACCCCGCGTCGCTCGAGCGTGCGCAGCGCCCGCCGGGATGACGCCTCGGTGAACGGGGTCAGCAGCCGGTCGGCGATCTCGACGAGCACGATCCGGGCCTCGGCCACCGGGAGCTGCGGGAAGTCCCGGGCGAGCACCTTGTGGTACAGCTCGAGCAGACCGCCGGCCATCTCGACGCCCGTGGGCCCGCCCCCGCACACGACGACGTCGAGCCCGCCGTCGGCCACCAGCCCGGGGTCGGCCGCCGCCCGCTCGAAGCGGTTGAGGATGTGAGCCCGGAGGGCCAGCGCGTCGTCGAGGTGCTTGAGCGGGAAGGCGTACTCGGCGACGCCGGGCACGTCGAAGTCGTGGGTGACGGCGCCGCTGGCGATGACCAGTGTCTCGTAGGTCAGCCGGAGCCCGTCCTCGGTCGTGACCAGCCGGCCGTCGAGGTCGAGGTCCGTGACCCGGGCCATCAGCACCTCGACCTTGGACTGTCCCCGCCGGAACGGCCACCACCACCGACGCTTGCGGGCGCGTACGATCCCGCGCACCGGGAAGGAAACGTCGTCGGCGTCGAGACCGGCCGTCGCGACCTGGTAGAGCAGTGGCTGGAAGGTGTGGAAGTTGTTGGCGTCGACGACGACCACGCTCACCGGCTCGTCGTGCAGGCCGCGCGCCGCGGCGAGGCCGCCGAACCCGGCCCCGATGATGACGACACCCGACTGGCGCTCCACCTCCCCACAGTAGGCTTCCCTGCATGGCTGTCCCCGGAGAGCATCACCCCGCCTTCGAGGAGTACTGCGAGTGCATCTACGAGCTCGCCGAGGACGACGTCGACGTCATCCAGGCGCGCATCGCCGATCGCCTGCAGGTCAGCCGGCCGGCCGTGAGCGAGATGATGCGGCGCTTGGAGACCGAGGGCTTGATCACCACCGAACGCGGCATCAATCTCACCCGGGCCGGCGTCGAGCTGGCCGAGCGGGTCGTGCGCCGGCACCGCCTGGCCGAGCGCTTCCTCACCGACATCCTGGGCCTGCCGTGGGCGGAGGCTCATCACGAGGCCGGGAAGTGGGAGCACGTGATGAGCGAGCACGTCGAGACGGCGATGGACCGCGTGCTCGGCAACCCGACGACCTGCCCTCACGGCAACCCGATCCCGGGCTCCGCCTACGTGGAGGGGGCGTCGCGTGCGCTGGCCGACGTGGACGTCGGCGACCGCTTCGTCGTCCGCCGGATCACCGAGGAGCTGGAGTTCACGCCGGGCCTGCTGGAGTACCTGGAAGCCAGCGCCCTGCAGCCCGGACGCAAGGGCATGATCACGGCGGCGTCGCCCGACGGCACGCTGACCGTGGAGATCGACGGCCGCCACGTCGGCGTCGGGGCGTTCGCCAGCGCCCGCATCCTCGTCGACGCGTGACCCGACTGGTGGCGGTGGGCGCCGTCGCCGTCGTCGCGCTGGTGAGTGTCACCGCGTGTGCCGAGACCACCGTCGACACGTCGCTGACGACCCCGCTCACCGCTGACGTGACGACGACCGTGTTCGCTCCGTCGGGCACGACCGCCGAGCTGCTCGACGAGCTCGTCGCCGACTCCGGCCGCCTCAGCGACCTGATCATCGCCAACGAGGGCGAGGTCGCGGCACTCGCCCGCATCGAGGCACTGTGGTCGCTCGTCGGCGACGAGGTCGCCGCGGAGCGGCCCGACCTGGTGCCCGGCTTCGACAGCGCGATCGGTCTGCTCCGCACCGGGGTCGAGCGACGGCGCCCGGCCGACGCCGACAAGGCGTACAACAACCTCCGCGCCCTGGCCGCCGCCTACACCGCCGGCGGCTGAGAACGGTCGTTCAGACCATCGAGGGCGGGAGCGGCTCGGCGTGGACGACGGTGAGCCGCTGGGTGGGCCGGGTGAGGGCGACGTAGAGCGCCCGCAGGCCCTGGGCCTCGTCGCTGACGATGCGCGCCGGTTCGACGACGACGACGCCGTCGAGCTCGAGGCCCTTGACGACGCTCACCGGGACGACGGTGATCGGGTCGTCGAGACCAGTGCGGGCCGCGCGGCCGTGCTGGATGCCCGCCCGCTCGAGGAAGGTCGAGATCTCATCGGCCATCGAGTCGGCGACGACGACGGCGACGTTCCCCGCCGGCAGCTCGGCGGCCATCTTCGCCGTGGCCTCGGCGACGGCGGCGGAGAAGTCGCCGTTACCGGCGACGCTCACGATCGCCGGCGTCGCCTCGCCCACCCGCACGGCCCGTGGCGAGCGCAGTTGCGGCGTGGCCGCCGCCATCACGCGGTCGGCCAGCTCCATGATCTGGGCCGGGATGCGGTAGCCGACCGACAGACCGACGACCCGGGCCGGCTGGCGGTCGGGCAGGAAGGCGAGCACGTCGTCCCAATCGTCGGGCGCGAGCGGGCCGGTGGCCTGGGCGAGGTCGCCGACGACGGTGAGCGACCCGTTGAGCGAGCGCCGGGCCGCCATCTTCAACTGCATCGGCGTGAGGTCCTGCACCTCGTCGACGACGATGTGGCCGTAGGTGCGGATCTCGTCGACCTCGACGATCTTGCCGCCCCGGCCGAGGCGCGGCCCGAGCACCTCGCGGGCGTCGTCGAGCAAGGCCACGTCGGCAGCGGTCCACCGCGCCTCGCGGATGTCGGCGGCGCGGGGGCGGTGCAGCGACTCGACCTCGGCCGGCGAGAACTCCGCCGACGCCGCCATCCGCAGCAGCGCATGTGATCCGAACAGGTCGTGGAGCAGCTCGGCCGGGGTCAGGACGGGCCACATCCGCTCGAGGGCGCTACGCACCTCGGGGAGCGGGCGAATCGCCTGGCGCAGCTCACGCGCCGTCACCGACTCGCCCCGCCACGACGCCGCCATCGCCGCGAACACCTCGTTCTCGACGAACCGGCGGGCCCCGTTGTGACGGCGATAGCGGCGACGGGCGGCCTTGACGATGCGCGCCGACTCGTCGACGGTCAGGCGGATGAACCCGGTGCGGAACGGCACCCGCAGCTCCTCGCGCAGCGGGCGCTCCCGATCGCGGACGGCCTTGTCGATGACCGCGGACATGCGGGCGTCGCCCTTCACCCGGGCCGCCAGCGGCGAGTCGCCGGGGTCGACGCCGGAGCGGGCCCACCGCACGTCGGGCACCAGGTCGGCCAGCACGACCTGCTCGACCCCGGCCTCGCCGAGCGACGGGAGGACCCGCTCGATGTAGCGCAGGAACACCCGGTTCGGGCCGATGACCAGCACGCCCTGGTCCTCGAGCGGGAAGCGATGGGTGTACAGGAGGTAGGCGGCGCGGTGCAGGGCGACCACGGTCTTGCCGGTTCCCGGCCCACCCTGGACGACGAGCACGCCGGGCTGGGGGGAGCGGATGATCTCGTCCTGCTCCGCCTGGATCGTGGCGACGATGTCGCCGAGCGTGCCGGTGCGGCCGCGCTCGAGGGCGGCGATCAGGGTCGAGTAGCCACGGATCGCCGGCTCGTCGTCGACGAGCCCCTCGTCGTGGCCGAGGCCGAGGTGGCCGCCGCCGAACAGCTCGTCCTCGATCCCGAGCACGGTGCGCCCCTCGACGGCGAAGTGGCGCCGGCGCACGAGGCCCATCGGCTCGCGGCCCGTCGCCCGGTAGAAGGGCTCGGCGACCGGCGCCCGCCAGTCGACGACCACCGGCTCGGAGTGGTCGTCGGCGACGGCGAGGCGGCCGATGTGGAAGCTCTCGACGGCGTCGGGGCTCTCGGCGTAGCGGTCGATGCGCCCGAAGACCAGGGCGGCGTCGCCGAGGTCGAGGTCGGCGAGCCGCTTGACCAGGGCTTCGTCGAAGGCGTTGCGCTCGAACCGGGCCTGGAACGTTCCCCCGAGGTCCGCCTCGTTGAGGTCGCGCAACCGCCAGGCCGATTCCTTGGTGCGTTCGAGGCACTCGTAGGCGTAGTCGACGTACGCCTGCTCGTCGGCGAGTTCCGGGTGCTGCTGGGTCATTCCGTCGGACAAGTCCAAAAGGGGGTCGTAGTACTCTAGCGGCCCCAACTGTCGTTCGGACCCGGCCCCAACCGGCCGCTTCTCAACGACAATTCGGGGTGGTGGATAGCGTCCGCCGGGTGAACCCGTTCCTCGCCGCGGCGCAGGGCCGACCGGCCGCCCACACCCCCGTCTGGTTCATGCGTCAGGCCGGGCGCAGCCTGCCGGAGTACGAGGCGGTGCGGGGGGACGGGTCGATCCTCGACACGATCCGGCGGCCTGAGCTGGCGGTCGAGATCACCCTGCAGCCCGTGCGCCGCTACGGCGTCGACGCCGCGGTCCTGTACAGCGACATCACGGTGCCGATCCACGCCGTCGGCTTCGGAATCGACGTGGCGCCCGGGACGGGCCCGGTGGCCGAGCAGCCGCTGCGCTCCCGCGCCGACCTCGACCGGTTGCGCCCGCTCGACCCCGCCGACATCGACCACGTCGCGGCGACGGTGAAGACGGTCGCGGCCGAGCTCGGCGGCGACGTCCCGGTACTCGGGTTCGCCGGGGCGCCGTTCACCGTCGCCAGCTACCTGATCGAGGGCCGCCCGAGCCGGACCTACGAGCACACGAAGGCGCTGATGCGCACCGAGGAGGGCCTGTGGCACGACGTGATGGACCGGCTCGCCGCGATCGCGGTGACGTTCCTCGACGTCCAACTCGGTCACGGCGCCCAGGCGTTCCAGCTCTTCGACTCGTGGGCGGGCACGCTGCCCCGCCGCGACTACGAACGGTTCGTCCTGCCCCACTCACGGCGGGTGTTCGCTGAGCTCGCCGAGCGCCACCCGACGGTGCCGGGGATCCACTTCGGGGTCGGCTGCCACCACCTGTTGGAGGCGATGTGGTCGGCGGGGTCGCAGGTGATCGGCCTCGACTGGCGCACGCCGATCACGGAGGCCCGCCGGCGCCTCGGGCCCGAGGTCCCCGTCCAGGGCAACCTCGACCCGGCCCTCGTCCTGGCCGGCGTCGACGTCGCCCTCGACGCCACCCGCCTCGTCCTCGCCGACAACGCCGGGCACCCGGGTCACATCTTCAACCTCGGTCACGGCGTGCTCCCGGCGTCGGACCCGGGCGTCCTGAAGGCGATCGTCGACCTCGTCCACGCGGAGACGGCGGCGCCGCAGTGACCGTAATTGCGTTCCCCGGCCACGCCGCATACTGCCTGCGCAGTTGGTGGCCGCTCGCTCGCTGGCGCTCACTCGCTCGCATCGTCTCGATGGTTCTCCAGTGACCGTCGGTGTCGTCCTGATGGCGTACGGGACGCCGCGGTCGACGGAGGACATCGGGGCTTACTACACCGACATCCGCCGCGGCCGGCCGCCGTCGCCCGAGCAGCTCGCCGACCTGGTCCGCCGCTACGAGGCGATCGGCGGCACCTCGCCGCTCGCCCGGCTCAGCGAGGCCCAGCGGGACGTGCTGCAGGCGGAGCTCGACCGTCGGGCACCCGACGGGTTCCTCGTGGAGCTCGGGTACAAGCACGCCGCGCCCGGCATCGAGGCCGCCGTCGAGACGCTGGCGCACGCGGGCGCCGACCGGGTCGTCGGGCTGACGCTCGCCCCGCACTACTCCCCGCTCTCCGTCGGTGAGTACCTGGGCCGGGCCGGCGCCGCCGCCCGCGCCGCCGGTCTCCCCTTCGCCGGGATCGAGAGCTGGGCCACCGAACCGGCGCTGGTCCGGTTTCTGGCGGCGCGGGTGCGCGGCCACCTCGACCGCATGCCGCCGAACACCAAGGTCGTGTTCACCGCCCACTCCCTGCCCCGCCGGATCCTGGACGACGGGGACCCGTACCCCGACGAGATCCGGGCGACGGCGTCCGCCGTCGCCGCCACCCTCGATCTGGCGCCGTGGGCGCAGTGGGCCGTCGCCTGGCAGTCGGCTGGGCGCACGCCCGAGCCGTGGCTCGGGCCCGACATCCTGGCCGTGATCGACGAGCTCGCCGAGTCGGAGAACGCCGACGGCGTGCTGGTCTGCCCGTGCGGGTTCGTCGCCGACCACCTCGAGGTGCTCTACGACCTCGACGTCGACGCCCTCCGGCGGGCCGAGCAGCAGGGTCTGGCGTTCGCCCGCACGGAGTCGGTGAACGCCGATCCGGACGTGTTCGCCGCCCTCGCCGCCCGTGTCGTCGCCACATGAGCGAGCGAAGCGAGCGAATTATCATCACGGCGCGAAGCGCTCACTGGTGCACCGCCCGCCGCCACGACCGGATCGCGCATGAGGCCATGGTGCACCAGTGAGCGAGGGACGCGTAGTCGTCGTCGGTGGGGGGATCAGCGGGCTCGCCACGGCCCACGCCCTGGCCGGGCTGGTGCCGGCGGAGTCGACCGAGATCGAGGTGCGCGAGGCGGGCGCCCGGCTGGGCGGCAAGCTCCTGACCACGCCGTTCGGCGGACTGCCCGCGGTCGACGAGGGCGCCGACGCATTCCTCGCCCGGGTCCCCCACGCCACCGACCTGGCCCGGCGGGTCGGGCTCGGCGACGGCCTGACGTCGCCCACCGACGCCGCGGCCGCGGTGTTCTCCGGCGGCCACCTCCACCCGATCCCGAGCGGGCTGATGCTCGGCGTGCCGGCGGGCGTGCTCGGGCTGGCGGCGAGCGGGCTGCTGTCGTGGCGGGGCAAGCTGCGCGCCGCCGCCGAGCCGCTGATTCCGGCGCGCGACGCCGACGACTCGATCGGCGCGTTGGTGCGGGGGCGCTTCGGCGACGAGGTCCACGAACGGCTCGTCGACGCTCTCGTCGGCACGATCTACGCCGCCGACACCGACCGCTTCAGCTTGGCGATGGTCCCCCAGCTCGCCACGTTGGCCGCCAATGGCCGCAGCCTCCTGCTGAGTGCCCGCAAGCTGCGGCGCACCACCCCGCCGGCGACAGGGCCGGTGTTCCTCGCCCCCAAGGCGGGAATGGGGGCGCTGGCGGACGCCGTGGCCGCGGCGGCGCGGGCGAGCGGGGTGACGACCCGGACCTCGGCCGCGGTCGCCGAGCTCGCCCCGGACGGCACCCGCTGGCGCGTCGACGGCGAGCCGGCAGACGCCGTGGTGCTCGCCACGCCGGCGGCCCCGACGGCCCCGCTCCTCGGCGCGGCCGCGCCCGAGGCGGGGCGGCTGCTGGCGATGATGGACCACGCCGGGGTGGTGGTCGTCACGCTCGCCGTCCCCGACCTGCCCGAACAGTTCCGCGGCCTCAGCGGCTACCTGATCCCCAAGCCCGACCAGACCGACGTCACGGCGGTGTCGTTCGGCTCCCAGAAGTGGGCCCACTGGCGACCGGAGGGCGGCGCCGACGTCCTGCGCGTGTCGCTCGGGCGCGACGGCCTGTCGGTCGCCGACGTCGACGACGGTGAGCTCGTCGACCTCGCCGTCGACCGGATCGGACGGCACCTCGGCGTCGACCTCCAACCGAAGGACTCGCGGGTCAGCCGGTGGCCGGCGTCGTTCCCGCAGTACCGGCCACACCACCGGCAGTGGTTGGCCGGCGTCGACGCCGCGCTGCCTCCCGGGGTGTTCGTGACCGGGGCGAGCTACCGCGGCATCGGTGTCCCGGCGTGCATCGCCGACGCCGACGCGACCGCCCGCAGCGTGGCCACCTACCTCCATCCGAGTGTTTGAGCGGGCAGAATTTCTCTGATGCGTCGGCTGCTCGTGCTCGCCCTGGGCTTGCTCGCCGCGTGCGGAGGGGACGCCGAGTACGCCGCCCAGTTCGAGCGGGCGGCGACCACGGCGCCGCCCACGACCGCTCCCCCGACGACGACCACCACCACATCCACGACATCCACCACCACGACGACCACGACCACGGTCGCCCCGACCACCACCCTGCCCCCACTCCCGGTGCCGGAGCCGCCACCGCCCGAGGACGGCTCCGTCGACCCGCGCACCGAGCTCGGCCAGATCGAGATCCCCCGGCTCGGCCTCGCCCGCGGTATGTACGAGGGCGTGCGCCTCTCGACGCTCGACCTCGGACCCGGGCACTGGCCCGGCACGGCCATGCCGGGCGATCTGGGCAACGTTGTCGTCGCCGGTCACCGGGTGAGCCACAACCAGGACTTCCGCGACCTCGACCAGCTCGCCGCCGGTGACGAGGTGATCTTCCAGACCGACGCCGGTCGCCACGTCTACCGGGTCGTGTCGACGGAGATCGTCAACCCCGACGCGATCTGGATCGTCGACCAGGCCTACGCCCACACGGCCACGCTGTTCGCCTGCCACCCGCCCGGCTCGGTGAGCCAGCGGATCGTCGTCCACCTCGAGCTGCAGGCGTGAAGCGGATCGGTGTCGCCCTCGGGGCCGGCTTCCTGGTCGCGCTGTCGCTCCCGCCGTGGGGATGGTGGCCGCTCGCGTTCGTCGGCGTCGCCCTGTTCGAGGTCGCCTCCGGCCCGGACACCACGCGCGGTCAGCGCTTCGCCCGCGGCATGGCGTTCGGGCTCGCCTGGCTGGCGACCGGCATGGCCTGGATGTGGCAGCTGACCGTCCCCGGCTACATCGCGACCAGCCTGATCGTCGCCGCCTGGCACGGCCTCGCCGAACTGGCCACCCCGACCGGACGCTGGCGCGTGCTCGGCGGGCCGGCGGCCCACACGCTCGTCGAGGCGGTGCGGTTCTCCTTCCCGTTCGGCGGGGTTCCGCTCGCCAGCCTCGGGATCTCCCAGGCCGGCGGGCCCCTCGCCGGTGTCGCTCGGGTCGGCGGGGTGATCCTGATCACCTGGATCGTGTTCCAGATCGGGTTCGCCGCCGGCGCGTTGGGCTCGGCCGCCGCCGCCCGCCGAGGTGAACGCGCCGACCCGGTGGCGATCGGGTCCATCGTCGCCGCCGTCGCCGTCTTCGCCGTCGCGTTCGTCGCCCCCCGCGGGCACGGCACGGGACAGTTCCTCGACGTCGCCGCCGTGCAGGGCGGCGGAGAACAGGGCACGCGGGCGATCGACGTGCCGACGCGCATCGTCACCGACCGCCACCTCGAGGCGACGCGGACGATCGACCCCGACCCGGAGCTCGACCTCGTCGTGTGGCCGGAGAACGTCATCGACGTCGTCGACTTCCAATCGAGCGAGGAGCTCCAGCAGGTCGCCGCCGAGGCGGCCCGCCTGGGCGTCCCGATCGCCGTCGGGATCACCGAGGACGTGGCCGGCCAGCCCGGGCGGATCACCAACGCCCAGGTCGTTGTCACGCCCGACGGCCGGGTCACCAGCCGCTACGACAAGGTGCGCCGGGTTCCCTTCGGCGAGTACGTACCGCTCCGCGGCCTCCTCTCCGCCCTCGGCGCGCCGGTCGACCAGGTCCCGACGAACGCCGTCGCCGGCACCGGGCCGGCGGTGCTCGACCTGCCCGACGGCACCCGCGCTGCGGTCGCGATCTCGTGGGAGGTGTTCTTCGGCGGGCGAGTGCGCGAGGGCGTGAAGCACGGCGGTCAGCTCGTTCTCAACCCGACCAACGGCGCCAGCTACACCGGCACGATCGTGCAGACCCAGCAGGTGGCGTCGAGCCGGCTGCGGGCGATCGAGACCGGACGATGGCTCGTGCAGGTGTCGCCGACCGGCTTCTCGGAGCTCGTCACGCCCGACGGCGACGTGATCGACCGGACGGCGGTCAGCGAGCGGGCCGTCGTGCGGGGGACCGTCGAGCTGCGCACCGGACGGACGTGGTACGTGAACCTCGGCGACGCGCCGTTCGTCGTCGCCCTCGTCCTCGTGCTCGGCGGATCGTGGGTGGCGACGGTGCGGCAGCGGCGACGGGCTCCCTCCGAGTCCGAGCTGCCGGCGGATGTCGATGAAGTTGCAGTTGCAACCGCCGAGGTGTGAGGACATTCTCAGACCCGGCTCAGTCGCCACTCATGGGCCGCGCAGACCGTGGGCGGCATGCTTCCCCGTCCACGACCAACCGAACTGTCGGGATCGACCCGGCGCCAGTTCATGGCCGGCGGGCTCGCCACGCTTGCCGCGGCCGGCGTCGGCGGGCCGGGCGCGGGTCGCCTGGCGTGCGCACGCCGTCCCCCGTCTGCGGCGTATCCGCCGGCCGTACCCCGGTCGCCGCGCAACCGCCAGCCGTTCGCTCACCGACTCGAGAGCTCGGAGATGGGGCCGAGGGTGGTCCGCTGACTGGTGGGACGACATGCAGCCGGTCAACGGGCGGCCGGTGGACGGGCGAACGGAGGGCGCCGGCGGACGCGATGCACTTCGACTACGCCCTCTCCAAGCGGACCGCAGCGCGTGACGTGCGCCGCTTGCTGCGCTGACCGCTCAACGTTCGAGGATGACCGTCACCGGGCCGTCGTTGACGAGCGCCACCTTCATCTCGGCACGGAACCGTCCCGTGGCGACGGTGGCCCCCAGGCGGCGGAGCTCGGCGACGAGCACCTCGACGAGCGGCTCGGCCTGCTCGGGCCGGGCGGCGGCGATCCAGCTCGGCCGGCGTCCCTTGGCCGTGTCCCCGTAGAGCGTGAACTGGCTGACGACGAGGAGCCCGGCACCGAGCTCGGCGGCCGACCGGTTCATCACACCGGCATCGTCGTCGAACAGGCGCAGGTTCCAGATCCGGTCGGCGAGCTTGCGGGCGACGACCTCGTCGTCGTGGTGGGTCACCCCGACGAGCACGCACAGCCCCGGGCCGGCGATCCGGCCGACCTCCTCGCCACCGACAGACACCGCGGCCTCTGACACTCGTTGCACGACGGCACGCACGCCCGCATGCTCGCGGACTCCTGTTCTTGCATCTAGTTGGACCCCGTGCGGGGCCCAGGTAGATGCAAGAACACGGTTGACGGAGCCCCGATAGCCTCCTCGGAATGTCTGCCCGGGCGGTCCAGCCGCTGCGGATCGCCTATCTGACGTATCGCGGCAAGCCGCACGTCGGCGGGCAGGGCGTCTACACGCGTCACCTCACCAAGGCGCTCGTCGACCTCGGGCACGACGTGGAGGTCTTCGGTGGCCAGCCCTACCCCGAGCTCGACCCGCGGGTGCCCCTGACCAAGCTGCCGAGCCTCGACGTCTTCAACGACACCTACCCGGGGCGCTTCCCCGCCTACTGGGAGATCAAGACCCGCGAGGACGTGCTCGAGCTGCTCCAATTCTCCACCGGGACGTTCCCCGAGCCGCTGGCGTTCAGCTACCGGGCGCTGCGGGCGCTGAAGCCGCGGGCCGGCGAGTTCGATCTCGTCCACGACAATCAGTGCCTCGGCTACGGAATCCTCGGCATCGAGCGGCAGATCCCGACGATCGTCACGCTGCATCATCCGATCACCAAGGACCGCGAGCTCGAGATGAGCCACGCGCCGAGCAAGCGCAAGCGGTGGTCGGTCGGGCGCTGGTACTCGTTCGTCAAGATGCAGGGTCGGGTGGCGTCCCGGATGCCGCGCATCGTCGTCGTCAGCGAGAACTCGATCCGCGACATCCACGACGACATGGGGGTCGAGTACGACCGCATGCGCCTCGTCCCGGTCGGCGTCGACCCCGAGCTGTTCCGCCCGCTCCCCTCCGTCGCTCGTGTGCCCGGGCGGCTGATCACGACGGCCTCGGCCGACGTGGCGCTGAAGGGCCTCGCCTACCTGTTGGAGGCGGTCGCCAAGCTGCGCACCGAGCGCGACGTCACGCTGACGATCATCGGCCGGCCGAAGGCCGGCAAGAGCATGGACCTGATCGACTCATTGGGCCTCCACCCGCACGTCGAGTTCGTCTCCGGTGTGCCCGACGAGCGGATCGTCGAGCTGTACGCCGAGGCCGAGCTGGCGATCGTGCCCAGCCTGTACGAGGGGTTCAGCCTGCCGGCGATCGAGGCCATGGTGACCGGGACGGCGCTGGTGGCGACCGACGGCGGCGCCCTACCCGAGGTCACCGGACGCGACGGCGAGACCGTCCTGCAGTGCCGGGTCGGCGACTCCGACGCCCTCGCCGCGGCGATCGCCCGCGGCCTCGACGACCCGGAGCTGCGCGCCCGCGTCGGTGCCGCCGGCCGCCAGCGGGTCCTCGAGCGGTGGACGTGGCGGCGCTGCGCCGAGCTCACCGTCGAGCAGTACCGCGAGGTCCTCGCGATGCCGGCCAACATCGCCAAGCTCCGTCGCAACGGCCGGCCGCGCTGATGCTCACCGTCCGCTCCGACCGTCTGGCCGCGCTCGGCCTGCGGCGCGGGGCGGTCGTGCTCGATGCCGGCGCCGGCTTCGGACGCCACGCCTTCGAGCTCGCCCGACAGGGCCATCACGTCGTCGCCCTCGACTACGCCGACGACGAGGTCAGCGGGACGAGCGCCACGTTCGCCGAGATGGTCGATGCCGGCGAGATCCCTGCCGCCGCCGTCACGGGCGTCCTGCGGGGCGACGCGACGACGCTGCCGTTCGCCGACGGCGCCTTCGACGCGGTGGTCTGCTCCGAAGTCCTCGAGCACGTGCCCGACGACGTGGGCGCGCTGACCGAGCTGGTGCGGGTCCTTCGCCCGGGCGGCGCGCTCGCCGTCACCGTGCCGGCCTGGCTGCCGGAGAAGGTCAACTGGATGCTGTCCGACGACTACCACGCACCGGCGGCCGCCGGCGGGCACGTGCGGATCTACTCGGCGACCGAGCTCAAGGCCAAACTGCGCGCGGCCGGGCTGCAGCTCGCCGGCTCCCACCACGCCCACGCCCTCCACTCGCCGTACTGGTGGCTGAAGTGCGCCGTCGGGGTCAACGACGACGACCACCCGCTGGTCGTCCGCTACCGCAAGTTCCTCGAGTGGGACATCATCCGCCAGCCCCGCTCGACGCGGGTCGCCGAGCGGCTGCTCTCGCCCGTCCTCGGTAAAAGCCTCGTGCTGTACGCGACGAAGAGCGCCGCCGCGTCCCCGTCATCTCGGCGGGAACCGTCACCCGAGCCGATGGTCGAAGACCCGCCCGTGAGGATCACCGCGTGATTGCGTTCCCCGGCCACGCAGGCCGGTGCTGGCCGCTCGCTCGCTGGCGCTCGCTCGCTCGCATCGTCGCGAGGGCGGCCCAATGATCCCCGACCTCCCCGGTGTTCTTCGGGCGGCCGAGGTGCGGGCCAGCGCCGAGCACCTGGCCTCGTTGCAGCTCCCCTCGGGGATGATCCCGTGGTACCCGAGCGGGCACTGCGACCCGTGGAACCACGTCGAGTCGGCGATGGCACTCGACGTCGCCGGACTCCACGACGCCGCCGCGGCCGCCTACGACTGGCTCGCCGAGACCCAGCGACCCGACGGCGGCTGGCACAACTACTACACGTCCGACGGGGCGGTGAAGGAGAGCAAGCTCGACACCAACGTGTGCGCGTACGTGGCCACGGGGGCGTGGCACCACTGGCGCTGCACGGTCGACCGTGCGTTCCTCGTCCGCCTGTGGCCGGCGGTCGACCGGGCGCTGGCGTGGGTGCTGTCGCAACGTCGAGCCGACGGGCTCGCCCTGTGGGCGGTGGAGGCCGACGGCACGCGACCCTGGGACTACGCCCTGTTGACCGGGACGTCGAGCATCCAACACGCCCTACGGTGCGGGTCCGCTCTCGCCGAGGTCGCCGGCGTGTCCCGCCCCGAGTGGACCGCGGCGGCCGACCGGATGGCCGCCACGGTGGCCGCCGCGCCCGACGCCTTCGCCCCCAAGGACCGGTGGGCGATGGACTGGTACTACCCCGTCCTCACCGGAGCCCTCACCGGCGAAGCGGCCAAGGCCCGGCTCGCCGAGAGCTGGGACACGTTCGCGATGGAAGGCCGCGGCGTCCGGTGTGTGAGCGACGAGCCGTGGGTCACCGCCTCGGAGACCGCCGAATGCGCCCTCGCCCACGTCGCCATCGGCGATTACGCGACGGCGGCCGATCTCCTTCGCTGGACCCGGTCGCACCGGCGCGACGACGGCTCGTACTGGACCGGCATCGTGTACGCGCCGGATGCCGAGCCGGTGGAGTTCCCGTTCGAGGAGCACACGTCGTACACCGCGGCCGCGGTCATCCTCGCCGCCGATGCGATCAGTGGGGCCTCGCCGGCGTCCGGCCTATTCGGACTCCGCGCCCTAGACTGACCCGCCGTTCGGGCGGACGAGGGAGAGGGCGGACAGCGTGGAGGCGGTACGGATGCGGGCGACGCTGCTCACGCGTCGCAACTGGCGGGCGACCGTGCTCCTCGTCCTGCTCGCCGGTGTCGCCGGCGGCGTCGCCGTCGGTGCCTGGTCGGTCGGCCGGCGCACGGCCACCGCCTTCGACCGCTTCGTCGTGCGCTCCGACCTTCCCGACCTCTCGATCACGTTCTGCCCGCCCGACATGACGTCGGTCGACGAGGAGTCGATCTTCCGCTGCTGGGCTTACGACCCCGTGGAGGAGCTCCCAGTCGTCGAGCGGCTGCCGGAGGTGGCGGCGGTCGGGCGGACGTCGTGGCGCGGGCTGACCGTCGCCACGCCCGCCGAACCGGACGCGACGGTCACCACCGCCGGTGTGTTCACCCACGACGAGCGGCTCCCCAGTGCCGACGGCCGGCCGCTCGTGCTCGACGGCCGCTGGTATCACGTCGACGCGCCCGACGAGGTCGTGATCAACGAGGTCCTCGCCGATCGGGCCGGCGTGTCCGCCGGTGACCGGCTGGCCCTGACGTTCTGGGGCCCTGACGAGCTCGGCGTCACCGGCACCGGGGACGGGACACGGTTCCACGGGCCGACGGCCACCGTCCGCGTCGTCGGCATCTTCCGCGGCGTTCGCGACATCGCCGCCCGCCAGGGGACGACCAACGCCCTCACCGACGACTCCCTGCTCCTCGGTGGACCGGCCCTGTCGGCGGCGACGCCGGATGCGCAGGGCTTTCAGTCGCTCCTGGTCGAGGCGCGTGACGGTGACGCCGCCGCGACCACGACCGCCCTCGAGCGCGCCTTCGCCGGACGGGGGTTCAACGTCGCGCCGTGGTTCGGACCCGATGACCTGGCCCCGGTGAGGGAAGCCATCGACTACGAGGCGAACGCGGCGCTCGCCTTCTCCGCGCTCGCCGGCCTCGCCACCGCCGTGTTCGTCGGCCAGGCGGTGGCCCGCCAGAGCCGGCGCGAGTGGGCCGATCTCGGCGTTCTGCACGCGCTCGGGCTGTCCCGCCGACAGGCGGTCCTCACGGCGGCGCTCCGGGGCGCGCCGACCGCCGTGGGCGCGGTCGTCGTGGCCACGGCCCTCGCGATCGCGATCTCCCCCGCCGGGCCGATCGGCGTCGCCCGCACGACCGAGCGCGTCCACGCCGCGTACGTCGACTGGCTGCCGTTGACCGTCGGCGGCGTTCTGGTGCTCGCCGTGGTCCTGCTCGCGACGTGTGTCCCCGTCTGGCGGATGAGTCGGATGACGGCCGCCGAGGCCGCCGGTACGGGGCAGGAGCGCAGCGTGCCGCTCGGCCTGCTGCCGCCGCCGGCCACCGTCGGAGTCACGATGGCGGTGAACGGCGGGCGCGGCGGCAACGGGCTGCCCTTCGGCGCCGCCATCGCCAGTGTCGCTCTCGCCGTCGCGGCACTGGTCGCGTCGATGAGTCTCGGCGCCAGCCTGACCACCCTCTCGTCCGCCCCGGAACGCTTCGGCGCGCCGTGGGACTTCTCGTTCGCCCAGCCCTACGACTCGATGCGCGCGGGCGGACCCGCCGAGACGTTCCTCACCGGGTCCGACGACGTCGCCGCGGCCGCGGGCATCGTCGGCGCCGACGTCGAGATCGACGGGCAGGTGTACTGGGCCCACTCCTTCCAGCCCGTACCCGGCGTCGACGAGGTGATCCGGCCGCCGATCACCGGCGGGCAGGAGCCGGTGGGCACCGACGAGATCGCCCTCGGTGCGGTCACGATGCGGCAACTCGGCGTCGGGCTCGGCGACACGGTGCTCGTCGCCAGCACCCTGACCGGCTCGGACGCGACGCCCATGACCGTCGTCGGTACCGCCCTCATCAACGACACCTACGAGGGCAGCCCGGGCACGGGCGCGGTGGTGACGAAGGAGTGGCTGGACGAGAACACTCCAGAGGCGGCGAGCCCCGACCCCTACGTCGTGCGGCTCGACCCGGGGGCAGACCGGGCGGCGTTCAGGGCCGAGATCGAGGGCGCGTTCGGGTCGACGGTGAGCGGACCGGTGGAGCAGGCGGCGATCCGCAATGTCAAGCGCATCCGGTACCTCCCGTTCGCCCTCGCCGCGATGGTCGGCGTGCTCGCCATCTCGTCGCTCGTCCACGCCGTCGTGCTCAGCGCCCGTCGCCATCGGGGACAGCTGGCGGTGCTGCGGACCCTCGGCTTCAGCCGGGGCCAGGCGGCCGCCGCTGTGCGCTGGCAGGCGACCGCCCTCGGTCTCGCCGCCGTGGCCGTCGGGATCCCCGCCGGCGTGATCAGCGGACGGTGGGGCTGGCGCGCCGTCGCCGGTCAGCTGGGAGTGGCGAGCGGGCCGGTCGTGCCGCTGCTGGCCGTGTCGGCGGTGGCAGCGGGCGTCGCCGTCTTCGCCCACCTCGTCGCGGTGATCCCGGCGTGGCGGGTCACCCGGGTGCGACCGGCGGCCGCCTTCCGCGGCGAGTGACGGGCGTGGCGATCAGTCGACTCTGGTGAGCACGCGCAGCGACCCGGTCGCCGAGGCGAGGCGGAAGCGCCCGCTCTCCAGGGCCGGCACGAAGATCTCCTCGTACGGCGGCCGACCCCCGTCGGCGGGATCGGGGAAGACGTCGTGGATCGCCAGCGTCCCGCCGACGGCGACGTGCGGCGCCCATCCGGCGTAGTCGGCGCGTGCGGGCTCGACGCCGTGGCCACCATCGATGAACACCAGCGCCGCGGGCGCGGACCAGAACCGGGCGACGTCCGGCGACCGGCCGACCACCGCGATCACGTGGTCCTCCAGACCGGCGTCGTGGACCGTCGCGCGGAAGAACGGCAGCGTGTCCATCTCGCCCGTGCGGGCGTCGACGACGCTCGGGTCGTGCCACTCCCACCCCGGCTGGTTCTCCTCCGAGCCGCGGTGGTGGTCCACGGCGAACAGCACCGTGCCGGCGGTCCGAGCGGCGGCGCCGAGCCAGATCGTGGACCGCCCGCAGTACGAGCCGATCTCGATCAGCGGCGCGCCGGGCACGGCGCGAGCCGCGGCGAGGGCCGCCGCGTGCAGCGCGTCGCCCTCGTCCTCGGGCATGAACCCCTTTGCTGCCACCGCGTGCGGGCGCCAGTCGATCGCGGCACCGGAGCACTGCCGAGAAGATGCGAGCGAGCGAGCGCTCACCGCGGCAGCATGCGGTGGCCGGGGAACGCCATTGCGGCACGCCCGAAGCGTAGGAGGGACGTAGGCCAGAATGTCGCTGTGCAGACGCTGCTCGACGAGCTCGTGACCCTGCTCGCCCTGGAGCCGATCGAGGTCAACATCTTCCGCGGGCGCTCGCCCGAGGAGAACCGCCAGCGCGTGTTCGGCGGCCAGGTGGCGGGGCAGGCGCTCGTCGCCGCCGCGCGCACCGTCGACGACCCGGGCCGGCTCGTCCACTCGCTCCACGCCTACTTCATCCGACCGGGTGACCCGACCGTGCCGATCCTGTACGAGGTCGACCGGCTCCGCGACGGGCGCAGCTTCTCGACCCGCCGGGTGGTCGCGATCCAGCACGGGCGGGCGATCTTCAACATGCAGGCGAGCTTCCACGGCGACGAGCCGGGACCCGACCATCAGATCGCCATGCCGACCGGCCTGCCGGACCCCGAGTCGCTCCCCGACTGGCACACCCGCATGGCGCCGTACCGGGAGGAGCTCGGCGAATGGTACGACCGTCCCCGCTCGATCGACCTGCGCTACGTCGACGGCGACCCGATGCGGCGCCGGCCGGCGGAGCGCCAGCGGGTGTGGATGCGGGCCGACGGCCGTCTGCCCGACGACCCGGTCGTCCACGCCTGCCTCGTGACGTACGCCAGCGACATGACCCTGCTCGACACGACGATCCTGCCGTTCGGCCTGTCGTACACCAGCCCGGGGCTGCAGATGGCGAGCCTCGACCATGCGATGTGGTTCCACCGGCCGTTCCGGGCCGACGAGTGGCTGCTCTACGACCAGCGGGCGCTGTCGACCGGTGCGGCGCGCGGGCTGGCGGGAGGAGCGATCTTCGCCGCCGACGGTCGGCTCGTCGTGACCGTGGTCCAGGAGGGCCTCGCCCGGGTGGGAAAGCGGCCGTGAGCGAGCGAGTCTTCGAGCGAGCGAACCATCAAGCACGGTCTTCGGCTCATTGGTGCACCATTCCCGAACCGAACCCGTCGCACATCGACAGGGTGCACCAATGAGGGCGCGCCGAGTGGTGGGGCTGGCGGCCGCCGCCCTCTTGGTCGCGGCGGGGTGCTCGGGCGACGACGACGTCCCGGCGACGACCGCCATCGTCGTACCCACCACGGCCGCCGCGGCTACGACCGCGCCGACCACGCCGGCCCCCTCCGGCCCGGCGACGAGCGGGGCGCCGGCGAGCACTGCAGCGCCGACGACGGCCGCCGCGCCCACGACCCAGCCGGCGACCACCGCCCCGCCGGTCACCGAACCGCTGGGCGACCCGGCGGTGACGTTCACCGAGGTCGCCGGGCTCGACCAGCCCGTCGACGTCGCCTGGCGTGACGGTGACGACGGGCTGTACGTCGTCGAGCAGGACGGGCACGTCGAGCGGGTGGCCGGCGGCGAGTCGACGACCGTCCTCGACCTGTCCGACCTCACCAGTGCCAACGGTGAGCAGGGTCTCCTCGGGCTCGCGTTCGCGCCCAGCGGGGACGTGGCGTACGTCAACTACACCGACAACAGCGGCGACACGGTGATCTCCGAGCACCCGGTGGAGTCCGACGGCACGTTCGGCACCGGGGACCTGGCGCGGGTCGTGCTCCAGATCGACCAGCCCTACGACAACCACAACGGCGGCGGCGTCGTCTTCGGGCCCGACGGCTTCCTGTACATCGGCATGGGCGACGGGGGCGCAGGTGGCGACCCGGAACGCCGGGCGACGGATATGTCGACGCCGCTCGGGAAGATGCTGCGCATCGACCCGGCGATCGCCGGCGGCGAGCCGTACTCCGTCCCGCCGGACAACCCCTTCGTCGATACGCCGGGCGCGGCGCCGGAGATCTGGTCGAGCGGGCTGCGCAACCCGTGGCGGTTCTCGTTCGACCGGGAGACGGGCGACCTGTGGATCGCCGACGTCGGCCAGAACGCGTGGGAGGAGATCAACGTCGCGCCGGCGACGGGTGGCGTCGACGCCGGCAAGGGGCTGAGCTTCGGGTGGAGCGCGTTCGAGGGCGACGAGCGGTACAACGAGGACGTCTCGCCCGACGGCCACACGCCTCCGATCGCCACGTACGGCCATGACGTGGGGTGTTCGATCAGCGGCGGTGTGCGCGTGCGCGGCGGGCCGGTCCCGGCACTCGAGGGCTGGTACGTGTACGCCGACTACTGCTCCGGACAGGTGTGGGCGCTCGAGGTCACGGGCGAGGGTGCTGACCTCGCCGCCGGACGAACCGTCGAACTCGGGATCGTGGAGAACGCCTCGGCCGTCGTCGCCGGCCCCAGCGGCGAGGTCTACGCCCTGTCCCGCGCCGGCCCGGTGTACCGCCTCGACCCGCCCTGACGCATCAGCCCACGCGCTCGAACTGGACCCGTCGCGAGTCGACGTCGACTCCGGTGAGGCGGACGCGGATGGCGTCGCCGGGATCGACCCGGTGGGCCTCGACGCGTGCCAGCACGGCCGGGTCGGTCAGCTGGATCAGCGGGCCGCGGGAGTCCTCGTCGACGACGACCGCGTCGAACAGCTCGCCCACCCGCCCGCCGAGCAGGACCGCCTCGGCGAGGTCGAGCACGGCGGCCTCGACCTGGCCCTCCCGCGACTCGCTCCGCTCCATGACGGCCGGGAGCCGGTCGAAGGCGGCGGCGACGTCGTCGGGCACCGCCCGGCCGCCGGCGACGGCGAGCGCGGCCTCGAGCACATAGCGGTCGGCGAGCCGGCGGAGTGGCGCCGTTGCGTGGGCGTAGGTGGCCGCCATGGCGGAGTGCCACGGCCGGGTCCCGGGCCGGTACGACTCGTACGAGGCGCCGCCGCTGGCCCGGCGCACGGCGATGAGGAACGCCGCCGTGCGCGGGTCGTCCTTGGGGAGCCCCCGCTGGAACTCGCCCAGGGTCTTCCCCTCGGGCCAGTCGAGCCCGAACGCCTGCGCCGAGTGGCGCAGCCGGCGGAGCGCCCGCTCGTCCGGCTCGTTCATCACCCGGAACAGACCGGTCTCGGCGGCGAACAAGGCGTCGGCGACGGCGAGGTTGGCCGACAGCGACATCGCCGCGTTGTCGTCCTCGCTGTCGAGCCGCGACGCGAAGCGCAGCTCCCAGCGGCCGTCGACGCGCTCGAGCACCTGCTCGGGGAACTCGACCCGCGGTGCGCCGCGCCGGTTCTCGGCGGCCACGATGCGGCGGGCGAGCTCGCCGAACTCGGCCGGCAGATCCTCGGGGCGAACGGTCTCGTAGCCGAGCTTGGCCCGGCTCAGCACGAGCGCCCGCTCGACGCCGTCGAGGCGGGCCTCCCCGTCGTGGTCGATGCGCACGGTGAGCACGACCGCCGGCCGCGGGCCGTCGGGGAGCAGGCTCGCCGCACCTTCCGACACGGCCGCCGGGTAGAGCCGGGCCCGCTCGTCAGGCAGGTACAGCGTCAGGCCGCGGCGCCACGCCTCCTCGTCGAGCGGGTCACCAGGGCGGACGAAGAACCCGACGTCGGCGATCGCGTAGTGAAGGATGATGTCCTCGCCCGCCCGTTCCAGCGCGAACGCCTGGTCGAGGTCGGTCGACGCGGCCGGGTCGAGGGTGAGGAACGGCCGGTCGGTGCGGTCGACGTGCTCACCGCCGGGCTGCCGCCGCGCCGCCTCCACCGCGGCGAGGGCGACGTCGGGAGGGAACCCGGCCGGCACCTGGAGCTGCTCGCGGATCCGCTCGAGCCCGGCGTCGAGCGCCCGGTCGACACGGCGTGGCACACGCATGGAGCACCATCGAATCAGGTCCGCTCAGCGGCGAGCGCCCATGAACATGCCCTTGAGCGCCTCGTAGTGCTCGATCACGTGGCCGGCGCCGAGCACGACCGCCTCCAACGGAACCGTCGACATCCGCACCGGGACCTTCGTCTCCCGCTCGATGCGCTGGGCGAGGCCGCGCAGCAACCCGCCGCCACCGACGAGGTACATCCCGCGCACGAGGAAGTCCTGCGACAGCTCCGGCGGCGCTTTGGCGAGGCAGCGGATCACGGAGGCGACGAGCGACGAGACGACGTCCTCGATGGCGAAGCGGATCTCCTCGGGGGTCAGCAGGACGGTCTTGGGCAGCCCCGTCATCAGGTCGCGACCGCGGACTTCGGCCTGGTTCTCGTCCGGGGTCGGATCGGCCGACCCGATCGCCACCTTGATCTCCTCGGCCGTGCGCTCGCCGATGGCAATGCCGTGCTCACGACGCACGTAGTTCTGGATCGAGGCGTCGATGTCGAACGACCCGATCCGCACGGCCTCGAGGGCGACGATGCCGCCGAGGCTGATGACGGCGGTCTCGCTCGTCCCGCCCCCGATGTCGATGACCATGTTGCCGACCGGCTCGTCGATCGGCAGGTCGGCACCGATGGCCGCCGCCATCGGCTGCTCGATCAGGTTGGCGTCAGCGGCGCCGGCGCGGCGCGCGGCGTCGGTCACGGCCCGCCGCTCCACCTCGGTGATCGCCGACGGCACGCAGATGACGACCTTCGGGCGGGTGAACCGGCTCACCCCGACTCGTTGGAGGAGCAGCCGGATCATCTTCTCCGTGATCACGAAGTCGGTGATCGCGCCGCCGCGCAGCGGGCGTACGGCGACGATGTAGCCGGGTGTCCGGCCGATCATCTGCCACGCCTCGCGTCCGGTGGCGAGAACCTCGCCGGTCTGGCGGTTGAGGGCGATGACCGAGGGCTCGTTGAGCACGATCCCTCGACCCTTCATGTAGACCAGCGTGTTGGCTGTCCCCAGGTCGATGGCCAGGTCACGCGCCACGAAGCCCTCCAACCCTCGAGTTCAGGTTGAGGCCGCGTGGCTCGCAGTCAGCCGCCACCTTTGCCTTCTTCTGCCGGGCCGCCGGGCTCCTCGTCGTCCTCCCGCTCGTCGAGCTGCTCGAGCTGCTCGACCACGGGCTTGCGGGCCTCGGGCGACAGGGCATCGATCTGGCGTTGGAAGACCTCCACCGTGTCCGGCCGGCGGGCCCGCACGACGAGCGCGGCCACGATCGCCACGACGACGACGATGGCGACGATGACGACAACGACAACGATCACGCGACGGTCCCGGCGCCGCTGATCGGCGTGGCCCTCGTGCCCCAGGCGCTGCCCTCGCGCCAGGTCTCGTGCTTCCAGATCGGAACCGACGCCTTGAGCGCGTCGATCGCGTACCTGGCCGCCTCGAACGCTTCGGCGCGGTGGGGCGACGACGCCGCCACCACGACCGACGACTCTTCGACCTCGACGCGGCCGATCCGGTGGAGCATCGCGATCCGGCCGACCTCCGGCCAGCGGTCGCGGACCTCGGCGGCGATCGCTGCCAGCCGCCCCTCCACCGCCTCCTCGTAGGCCTCGTACGTCAGGTGCTCGACGCCTTCCCGACCATCGGCATGGTCGCGGACCGTACCGCTGAACACCACAACGGCACCACAGTCGGGGCGCACGGTCCACCCGTACACCGACTCGATGGGCAGCTCCGCACCGGTGAGTGCGAACCAGTCATCGCCCGCCAGCGGAGGGACCAGTTCGCGCGCCTGCACGGGCGCATCGTAGCCGTGGGTATCGAAGCCCAAACCGTGCAGCTCCGACCTCCCGCCGATCGGGAGGTCACCGGGCCGCGACCGACGCACGGTCAGACCCGTGGCTACGCTCCGCCGTCGTGGAACCGGGTCCACTGCCTCCGCACGAACGCGCCTGGCGTCATCCGTCAGAGCTCGGACCGCCGCCGCACGAGCCGACGTCGACGAGCGGTCGGGTGCTCATCGTCACCAGCGCGGCGGTGAGCCTGGTCCTCATCGGCGTGCTCGCCCTCGCCGTGACACCCGATCACGCATCGTCGCCGATCGCCGGGAACTCGACAGTGGGGTCCCCGAGTCCCCGCTCGTTCCCGGTGGCCATCGCCTCCAGCTCGGCGCTCACGACGGCGCGCCTGGACGACGATCTCCCGGTCGTCACGCCCGTCGGCGACGAGGGGTGGGCGGTGACCACGTGGGAAGCCGTCGCCGGCCAGACGGGCTGGACGGACGCCCGCCTGCCGTCGGGCGAGGTGGTCGAGATCGAGATCATCGGGAAGGACCCGGCCGCCGGGCTCGTCGTGGTGACACTCCCAGCCGCAACCGAGGGATACCGGCTGGCGGCCGACCGCCCCGGGCCGACCGACACCGTGTACGTCAACGCCGACGAGCCCAGGGTGGTGATGCTGGACGATCTGGTGTGGCTCGACGTCGAGGAGGCGACACCCGTGCTCGACGGCGCCGGCGCCCTGATCGGGCTGTGCACCGGTGGCGGCCGCGACGGCACGACGCTGATGACGGTCGACACGATGCCCGGCGAGTCGCCGGACGCGCCGGGCGCCGGCTCGACCACCGAGGTGGAGACCACGGTGCCGACGACTCCAGCCGACGACTCCACCACCGTCGGGTCGACGAGCCCCGCCTCGACGGAGCCGGAGACGTCGGTGACCGACTCGACGGTCGTCGAGACGACCGCGGACAGCACGGCGCCGCCGACGACCGAGCCGACGGCTACGACGACCACGCTCGTCGCGACGACCGATCGATAGCCGGCCCGGCCGGTCAACGACGGCGCAGGGCGGCCCGGCGCCAACGCCGAACGAGCGCGACCACGCCGCCGGTGAGCCCGAGCGCGGCGACCACCATCGCGGCGAGCGAGAGCTCCTGGCGACGCTTCGGCGTGATCATCGTCCACCACGGCGCCTCGGTGCCTTCGACATAGGTCTGCTCGTTGGTGACCGTCGGACGCCAGCCGTGGGACTTCAGGCGGTCGTTGGCGACGAGCCACGGGGCGCGGGTGTAGCTGCGCAGCCCGGGCGGGATCGGCCCGCGTTGGAAGCGCCACCGGATCGCGCTGATCACCTCTTCGACCCGATCGGGCAGTTGGAAGCGGGGACCGGAGCCCGTGAGGGCGCGCACCCGGTCGCCGGCGATCCACCCGTCGGGGGCGACGTTGAACACCCCGTCGAGGCGCTGGTCGACGGCCAGGGCGACGGCCGACGCCAGGTCGTCGAGGTGGAGGAACTGGGCCGGGGGGTCTTCCTCGCCGGACCGCTGCCCGAGGCCGGCGGCGAGCGCCCGCGCCAGGGTGGAGGTGCCGCCGGCGGCCATGGCGAGCGCCGGGCGGAGGACGGTGACGGTGCGCCCGGGCACCTCGCCGCGCCAGCGGTCGGCCATCGCCTCGACGGTGGCGAGCTGGCGGGCGTAGATGAAGTCGACGTCGGGACGCAGGACGGCGTCCTCGGTCAACGGCACCGGGTTGTTGGCGTAGGCGCCGTAGACCAGCGCCGACGACACGAGGACGATGTGACACGCGCCACTGACCGTGGCGTCGTGCAGCATCGCCGCGGCGCCCTCGGTGACGCTCTCCCGCCGGCGCGCCCGCAGGTCGTGGTCCCCCGCGCCGAGGTGGACGACCACGTCGCTCGAGGTCGCGGATCCGGGGGCGACGGTGGGGTTGTCGTCGAGCAGCGCCATCACCCGCGAACCGAGGTTGGCCTCGGCGCCGGTCACGTGGACGCGCCGGACGGCGTCCGGCCGTTCGGCGACAGCAGCGGCGGCGGACGGCATTGGAGCGACGTTATCCCCGTAGCCTGACGGACATGGCCGAAGGCTCGACCCCCGACGAGCGGCCCGAGGACCCGTTCTCGTCGTTGCCCATGTTCGGCGACCTCGCCCGCGCCCTGGCCGGGCAGGGCCCGCTCAACTGGGACGCCGCCCGCCAGTTCGCTCAGCTCGGCGCGACCGGCGGTGCCGCCGAGACCAACGTCGATCCGGCGGTCCGGCTCGCCTACGCCGACCTGTCCCGCCTGGCGTGGTACCACGTCGCCGACGTGATCGGGAGCGAGGCGCCGTCGCCCGAACCGCAGACCGTCACGCGCAGCCAGTGGGCCAGCGGCACCCTCGACGCCTACCGGCACCTGTTCACCGAGATGGCGACCGCCCTGAGCACACAGCCCGATCAGCCCGAAGCCGAGGCCGACGACCCGATGGTGTCGATGATGGCCGGGCTGTCGCGGATGATGGCGCCGGCGATGCTCGGGATGTCGGTGGGCTCGATGGTCGGACACCTCGCTACCCGCGCTTTCGGCACCCACGACCTCCCGATCCCGCGCCAGCCCGCCACGGTCGCGTTGGTCCCTTCGAACATCGAGGGGTTCGCCGCCGACTGGGAGATCCCGGTCGACGAGATGCGGCTGTGGGTCCTCGCCCACGAGTTCGCCGGCCACGCCATCTTCACCGCCGACCACGTCCGTGACACCCTCGCCTCGCTCGTCCGCCAGCACGTCGGTGGTTTCCGTCCCGACCCCGGGGCGGTCGCCGACCGGCTCGGGGCGCTCGACGTCGAGGCCGCTGACCCGATGGCCGTGCTGCAGCAGGCGCTCGGCGATCCCGAGGTGCTGCTCGGCGCGGTGACGTCGCCCGAGCAGCACGCCCTGCGGCCGCGCCTCGACGCCCTCGTCGCCGTCGTCGTCGGCTACACCGACTGGATCGTCGACGCCGTCGCCGTGCGCATCGTCGGCGGGAACGCCCTGCGCATCGCCGAGGCTGTCCGCCGCCGGCGGGTCGAGACGACGGCGAGCGACACGTTCGTCGAACAGCTGCTGGGCATCCGGCTCGGCGACGACCAGGTCGCCCGGGGCAAGCAGTTCGTGCAAGGTGTCGTCGACCGGTCCGGCGACGGCGGGATGGCCCCGCTGCTCCACCGCCCCGACGCGATCCCGACCCCGAACGAACTCGACGCCCCCGGCCTGTGGCTCGCCCGTCTCGAGTAGACGATCCTCAGCGCCGCCGGACCGAGACGGTCCGTCGCCAGCGGCGCAGCCCGGTCCACCGGGTGCCGGATGCATAGTTGAGGAAGGCCGCCGCGCAGAGCACGCCGACGAGCAGGAACCCGAGCGGGCCGGGAATCGTGATCAGCACCGGGATCAGCCCGGCGACCACCCAGCCGAGCTGGAACCGGGTCTCGAAGCGGGCGAACGCCCGCCCTCGGTTCGCCTGCGGAGCGTCGCGCTGGACCAGGCTCTCGAACGCCAGCCGGCCGATCGCGGCCGAGAGGTTCAGCACGCACGCGAGCATCACACCGGACGGCACCCCGCCGAGCAGGGCGGCGAGGAACCCGGCGCCACTGGAGACGGCGAGCGCGGCGAGCAACATCGTCTCCTCGCGCAGCACTCGCCGCACCCGGGGGCCGATGGCGTTGCCGGCCATCGCGCCGAGCGCCGAGAGCGCGACCGCGACCGCGAACCACGCCGTCCCCGCCGTCTGCGTCCGCAACCAGAAAGCGAGGAGGAAGAACAAGAACCCGACGGAGGCCCGCAGGAGGAGCATCGCCATCTCGGCCAGCTGCAGCCCGAGCGAGTGGAGCTGGATGCGTTCGCTCGGCTCGGCGGGCGTCGCGGCCACGACTTCGGCCGGCAGCCTCGTCGCGCTCGCGAGGGCGGCGCCGAACAGCAGCGCCGCGTAGACGAGCGTGGCGACGCCCGCGCCCGAGACGAGCTGCAGGATCGCGGCGGGGATCACGGCGACGAAGCCGGTGAGGCCGGCGATCAGGCCGAGCTTCGAGTTGGCCTCGACGAGGTCGCGCTCGGACCGGACGACGGACGGGACGAGCGCCTGCTTCGACACCAGGTAGGTCTTCTGGAGGACGAGGGCGGCGAAGACGAGGGGGAACAGGGCGAGGTTGTCGATGGCCATCGCCATGAGGAGCGCGATGACGATCCGCGCCGCCGCCACGGCCTGGATCACGGCGCGCCGGCCGCCGGCGACGCGGTCGATCACCGGTCCGATCAGCGGGGCGATGACGAGGAACGGGGCGAAGCTGACGATGAGGAACAGGAGGACCCGGCCCCGGGCCGCGCTCGGGTCGATGTTGAAGAACAGCGAGTCGGCGAGGGCGACGATCATCGCCGCGTCACCACCCATCATCGCCGCATGGGTGATGCTCAGACGCCGGAACTTGGAGACCGGTGCCCGGGCCGTCACGGCACCGATGCTAGGGACGACCCCTATACCCGTTCGTACTTGTAGCCGAGGCCGCGGATCGTGACGATCCGGGTCGGGTTCGACGGGTCGGGCTCGATCTTCGAGCGCAGGCGCTTGACGTGCACGTCGAGCGTCTTGGTGTCACCGACGTAGTCGCTCCCCCAGACCCGGTCGATGAGGGTGTCCCGCGGGAGCACCCGGCCGGCGTTGGCGAGCAGCACGTGGAGCAGCTCGAACTCCTTGAGCGGCAGCGCCAGCGGCGCGCCGTTCACGTTCACGGTGTGCTCTTCAGGATCGAGCGACACGCTGCCGACGGTCACGGCTGCCGGCCCGAGCTCGCCGGCCTGGTCCCCCGGCGACCGGCGGAGCACGGCGCGCATGCGGGCCACGAGCTCGCGCAGGCGGTACGGCTTGGTGACGTAGTCGTCGGCGCCGACCTCGAGGCCGACCACGGTGTCGATCTCCGCGCCCTTGGCCGTCACCATGATGATCGGCACCTGGCTGCGCTTGCGCAGCTGGCGACAGACGTCGATGCCGCTGATCCGCGGCAGCATCACGTCGAGCAGAACGAGGTCGGGCTTGACGATGTCGAAGCGGTCGAGGGCGTCGTAGCCGTCGACGGCTACCTCGACCTGGAATCCCTCCCGCCGGAGCCCGATCGAGAGCGCCTCGACGAAGCTCGCCTCGTCCTCGACCACGAGCACGATCGGAGCGGTCACGTCGTCGCCTCCCGCTTCTCGGACGGCTCGGGTGCCACGGCGGTCGGGATGCGCAGGACGAACGTCGAGCCCTCGCCCTCCTGCGACGACACGAGCACCTCGCCGCCGTGGTTCGTCGCCACGTGACGGACGATCGACAGACCGAGGCCGGTGCCGCCGGTGTCCCGGCTGCGGGCCCTGTCGACGCGGTAGAAGCGCTCGAAGATCCGGTCGTGGTCGCTGGCGGGGATCCCGATCCCGTTGTCGGCGACCATCAGCTCGGCCACCGTGCCCTCGACCCGCACGCGGACCTGCACCGGCGAGCCCGGCTCGCTGTACTTGACCGCGTTCTCGACCAGGTTGCCGAGCGCCGACACGAGTTGGCGGCGATCGCCCTTCACCCGCACGCCGATCGGCACGTCGAGCGCGGCGACGTCGATGCGGCGGACTTCGGCGAGCGGACGGATCCGCTCGATCGCCTCGACGACCACGGCCTCGACGTCGACCAGGTCGCGGACCGGTTCCTCACCGAGCTCGATCCGGGACAGCTCCATGAGTTCGTCGATCGTACGGGCCACGCGATGGGACTCCTCCACCATCCGCCCGGCGATGCGGCGGACCACGTCCCGATCGATGTCCTCGTCGGAGGCGTCGGAAAGGGTCTCGGCGAGCACGGCGAGCGCCCCGACCGGTGTCTTCAGCTCGTGGCTGATGTTGGCGACGAAGTCGGTCCGCACGGCGTCCACCCGGCGGCGCTCGCTGACGTCCTCGATCGTGACCATCGCGCCGCCCCCGGGCAGCGGTGACGCCGACACGACCACAGCGATTCGCGGCGGGCCGTAGAGGTCGACGTTCTGCCGCTCCTCGCGACCCTCGAGCGCGCGGGCGAGCAGGCGTTCCACGGTGTCCTCGACGAGGAGGCCGGCGTGGCTGCCGGCGAACACGTCCGCGGCCGGGTTGCGGTAGTGGACGCGACCACTGGGACCGGAGATGACGACGCCGAGCCTGAGCCGGTCGGCGACATCGGCCCACCGCGGCGCCGACGTCTCCGGCTCAGCGGAGGAGCCCGAGAGAACATCGGCCGCCGCGGCCGATGCGCGGCGAGACCGACGCATCAGGATCAACCAGGTCAGCGCCACGACCACCGCGCCGGCGGCGGCGAGGGCGGCGATCAGCACAGCCGGCCCACCAGGTTCAATCCAGGTCGCTCGCCGCCGCTCGCGTGATGCGGCGGGCCTCGTCGTCGTCGCCCACCCAGCCGTCGACGAGGTACCTGACCCGCTCGCCGATGTTCACCGCGTGGTCGCCGATGCGCTCGTAGAAGCGGGCAACGACGGCGAGTTGCACCGCCACTTGGAGGTCGATGTTCTCGGCCGCGTGGCTCTCGAAGATCGCGTGGATGAACTGGCGCTGCAGGTCGTCGAGGTAGGAGTCCATGTCGGCGAGGGCGGCGGCACGATTGGCGTCGCTCGTCATGTAGGACTCGGTGGCCTCCTTGAACAGGTGGTGAGCCTGGTCGCCCATGCGCTGGATGATCCCGCGCAACCGGGGGTCGAGCTGGTGACCGTAGATGCGCCGGGCGGCCTTGCAGATGTTCACGGCCAGGTCGTTCGACCGCTCGATCTCGGCGATGATGCGCAGCGCCGCCATCAGCCGGCGCAGGTCGCCGGCCACGGGCGCCTGCAGGGCGAGCACTTCGTAGCAGCGGTCCTCGAGCTCGATCACCCGCCGGTCGACCTGCGTCGTCGGCCATGATCAGGTACTCGGCGCCCTCCAGGTCCTGGCGGAGCAGGATCTCGGTGGCGCGGGGGATGTTCTCGGTAACGCCGGCGGCGAGCTTGGCGGTGGTCTCGCGGATCTCGTCGAGGGCGTGGTGGAAGGCGGTGCGGAGGTCCTCGTGCTCCTCCGGCTCCTGGACGACCGCGTCGTCAGGCTCTCTGCCGGCGCTCATCCGAACCTCCCTGTCACGTACTGCTCGGTGCGTTCGTCGTCGGGGTTGGAGAAGATCTTGGCCGTCGGATTGAACTCGACGAGCGCGGCCGGTGCGGCGATCGCCGTCGGGATTGACCTCGGTGGTGAAGAACGCGGTGCGGTCGCTCACCCGGGCGGCCTGTTGCATGTTGTGGGTGACGATGACGATCGTGTAGTCGAGCTTGATCTCCTGCATCAGCTCCTCGATCCGGGCGGTCGCGATCGGGTCGAGCGCCGAGCACGGCTCGTCCATCAGGATCACCTCGGGCTCGACGGCGACGCAGCGGGCGATGCACAGCCGTTGCTGCTGCCCGCCCGACAGCCCCATCGCCGACTCCTTGAGACGGTCCTTGACCTCGTCCCACAGCGCCGCCCGCTTGAGCGACCCTTCGACGATCGCGTCCAGTTCGGACCGCTTCTTGACCCCGTTGAGACGGGGGCCGAAGGCGAGGTTGTCGTAAACCGACTTGGGGAACGGGTTCGGCTTCTGGAAGACCATCCCGATCCGTCGCCGCACCTCAACCGGGTCGACGTCAGGGCCGTACAGGTCGATGCCGTGGTAGAGCACCTGGCCCTCGACCCGAGCGCCGTCGATCAGATCGTTCATCCGGTCGAAGCAACGGATGACGGTCGACTTGCCGCACCCTGACGGCCCGATGAAGGCGGTGATCTCGTTCTTGCGGATGTCGAGATCGACGTCGCGCACGGCGCGGAAGCCGCCGTAGAAGACGGCGAGGTCCTTGGTCCGGAAGACCATCGTCGCCGGCGCCGCCTCGCCGGCGGGTGTCTCGTGCATGGTCACGTCGAGATGTGGCGTCGGGTGCTCATCGCGACGCGTCTCGCTCATCGAGTCCATGGGCGGATCACCACTTTCGTTCATACCGGTTGCGCAGCCAGATCGCGACGGCGTTGATGAGGATGATGACCACCAGCAGCACCAGCGCGGCCGCCGCCGTCACCTCGCGGAACGCCTCACCAGTCTGCCGGGCGTAGGAGAAGATCACGACCGGCATCGCCGTGAACGGTCCGGTGAGCTCCTCGAGGAAGCTCTGGTTGCCTGTGCGCAACAGCCCGGTGACTGCACCGACGAGGAGGATCGGCGCCGCTTCCCCGGCGGCCCGCGACAAGGCGAGGACCGTTCCCGTCAGGATGCCGGGTGCCGCGGCCGGCAGGACGTGGTGGCGCACGGTCTCCCACTCCGTCGCACCGACGCCGAGGGCTCCTTCGCGGATGCTCCGCGGGACGGCCCGCAACGCCTCCGAAGCGGTGATCACGACGATTGGCAACACCAGCGCGGACAGGGCCAGCCCACCGGCGAACACGGTGCGGCCCTGGGTGATGCTGTCCATCGCCTTGACGAAGATCGCCAGGCCGAGGATGCCGTAGACGATCGACGGGACGCCGGCGAGGTTGCGGACGTTGATCCGCGTCCACCGGGCGAACCTCGACCGGCCGGCGTACTCCTCGAGGTACACCGCACACGCCGTGCCGAGCGGAATGGCGACGACGGCGACGACGACGCACAGCATGATCGTGCCCTTGATCCCTTGCCACACGCCCGCCTCGGCGGCGTTGCTGATGTTCGTGCCGCTCGTCAGGAAGTCCAAGGGTCGCTCGGTCCAGATCCCCCAGCTGCGCTTGAGCAGGTCGATCACGAGAACCAGCAGGACTCCCAGTGAGCACAGCAGCGCACCGAGCAGGATCGCTTCCAGGATTCGACCCTTCACGTCCGTCTTTCCGGACGTGAGCGACTCCGTCAGCGAGCGGGCAGTGGCGCCGCCCGTCTGGTCCACGGTTGTGAGGGCCATCGGTCAGTACTCCTCGCGCACGCGTGCGACGAGCCGGTCGGCGACGAAGTTGAGGAGCAGCGTCATCAGGAAGAGCAGCGCCCCGATGAAGTAGAGGCTCTGGAAGGCGAGGTTGTCGCCGGCGACCTGGTCGCTCCCGAAGCCGAGCGCGGCCATCGCCGCGGTCATCGTCTGGCCGGGTAGGAGCGGATCCCAGTGGAAGAGTGCACCGCCGACTGCACCCGCGGCGATGGCGACGACCATCACCTCGCCGATCGCCCTCGAAACACCCAGGACGAGGGCGGCGATGATGCCGGAGATCGCCCCAGGGAACACGACCCGGAACGCCGTCGACGCCCGCCGGGCGCCCAGGCCGTACGAGGCTTCGCGCAGCGCCATCGGCACGGCGCGGAGTGCATCCTCGGACACCGAGGCGATGATCGGGATCGATAGTACGCCGACGGCGAGCCCGGCCGCGGCCAGGTTGAAGACGTCGGCCCGCTCGAAGAAGCGGCGGACGATGTTGGGGTTGATGAAGGCGATGGCGAAGAAGGCGAGAACGACGCTCGGGACACCGGCCAGGACTTCGAGGACGGGCTTCAGGATCCGCCGCACCCGCGGCTGCGCGTACTCCGACAGGTAGATGGCCGCGCCGAGGCCGAGCGGGATCGGCGACGACCATCGCGATCGCGGTGACGATGAACGTCCCGACGATGAGCGTCGGGAGGTCGTACAACCCGCGGCGGGGGAACCACCCGATCTGGCCCCAGAGCACCGACTTGTCGACCTTGGAGATGAAGTCCCACGCGTCGACCGCGAGCGTCAGGATGATCGTGATGGTGACGGCGAATGTCATCAGCGCCGCCACACGGAACACCCATCGCATCGCCCGGTCCTTGCGACGCCGGCCCGTCGCCGTGCGCAGCACGATGGCACCGGTTCCAACCGGCGGCGCCGCTAACGCCATCCGCTCCTCCTCATCGGTCGGACACTAGACGTCGGCCGGTGGGCGTAGCCCGCCCACCGGCCCGACGTCTCGGGGGGATCACTGGTTCAGCCGCCCTGCTGGGTCCCGGTCGTCTTGTCGGCCCACGCCGTCCGGGTTGCCTCGAGGTCCTCCGGCGCGAGCGGGACGTACGGCACCTGCCCGGCGTCGACGTCGGTCCCGATCACCGTGCCGAGCCCGTCGTCGGAGAGGTAGTAGTCGACGAACGAAGCCACCGCCGGGTTCTCCTCCGCGGCCGCCACGCTGACGTAGATGAACAGGTCGCGGGCGATCGGGTACTCGCCGCTGGCGATGGTCTCCGGGGTCGGCTCGATGCAGCCGCCGCCACCGTCGATCGAGATCGGCCTGATCGTGTCGAGGTTCTCCTCGACGAAGGCGAAGCCGACCCAGCCGAGCGACGTCGGGTCGCCGCCGATGCCCTCGACGATCACGTTGTCGTTGGGGCTCGCGGTGTAGTCGGGCCGGGCCACGACGGCGTCCTCCTCGACCCCGAGCGCCTCGCCGACCGGCAGCAGCGCCAGTTCGACGAACGCGTCGTAGGTGCCGGACTCCTCGCCAGGAGCGGTGATGGTCAGGTCGGCATCGGGGAATGGCGTGTTCGGGGTGCCGAGGTCGGTCACCGTTGCACCGATCTCATCGGCCTGCTCGTTGGCGTCGCTCCAGTTGTTGCGGCCCGTGGCATCTGGACCGAGCAGGGCGTAAAGGTCCGGGAAGCTGAGGCACTCGACCTCGGTGTTCTGGGCCGACGTGATGACCGACAGCCCGTCGAGGGCGACCTTGAGCTCGACGAACTCGATGCCGTTGTCACCGCACGTCGCGATCTCCTCCTCGGAGATCGGACGGGAAGCGTCGGCGACGTCGATCTCACCGGCGCAGAACTGGGCGAAGCCGTCGCCCGTCCCCGGTCCCTCGACGGTGATCGCGACGTCGGGGTTTGCATCGCTGAACGCGCTGCCGATCGCGTTGGAGATCGGCTCGACCGTCGACGAGCCGGACACCGCGATCGAGCCCGAGACGTCACCGCCGCCCCCGCCGGTCGTCTCCGGTGCCGCGGTGGTGGCCCCTCCGCCGGTCGTGCCTGGTGCGGCCGTCGTGTCGGCGCCCCCACCCGTCGTCGCGCCGCCGCTGGTCGTGTCGCCGCCGGCGCTGTCATCGTCGTCGTCACCGCAGGCCGCGAGCAGGAGCGTCCCAGCCAGGATGGCCGTGACGACACGACGGCGGTTGGAGAAGGTGTTCACGCTGTCGAACTCCATTCGTGTGAACCGTTGTTGGCGGAGACCGGAGGCCTCCGAGCGCGGACAGTAGGAATCACAGGTTTCCTGACACCCAGAGCCGGGTGAACGACGGGTGAACGGCTGGCATCCGGCGGCCGAACACGCGTGTTCGAGCCGCTCCACGCCTACTTGCGCGCTTGTGACACCTGGCGTTCGACCGCCCAGCGGTACAGCCGCTCCTGGGCGTGGGGTTCGAAGGCGTCGGGCGGACCTTCCCGGCGCCACGAGTTGTCCGGCTGCAACTCCCACCGCACGATGTCGTCGGCGAGGGCGAAGTCGAACACGGCGTCGAGCCACTCGCGGTGCTTCGGGTGCTCGATCGGCACGAGGACCTCCACCCGCTGGTTCAAGTTGCGCGGCATCAGGTCGGCCGAGCCGATGAGGTACAGCGGTTGGTCGCCGACGTCGCCGTGGCCGAATCGATAGATCCGGCTGTGTTCGAGGTAGCGACCGAGGATGGAACGGACCCGGATGTTCTCCGACCGGCCGGCCACGCCGGCCCGGAGGCAACAGATGCCGCGGATCACCATGTCGATCCGGACGCCGGCGCGGCTGGCGTCGTAGAGCAACTCGATCATCTCGGGGTCGGCGATCGAGTTGGCCTTGAACGTGATGCGGCCGTCCGGCCCGAAGCGGGTCTCGTTCGCGATCAGCTCGCGCAGCCGGTTGCGCAGGTCACTGGGCGCCACCACCAACGTGTGGTAGTGGTTGTCGCGGCTGTAACCGGTGAGGTGGTTGAACAACCTGGCGACGTCGGCGCCGATGTCGTTGTCGCAGGTCAGGATGCCCAGGTCCTCGTAGATCCGGGCCGTCTTGTTGTTGTAGTTGCCGGTGCCGATGTGGCAGTAGCGCCGGAGCTGATCGCCGTCGTCACGGACCACCAGGACCGTCTTGCAGTGCGTCTTCAGCCCGACCATCCCGTACACGACGTGTACCCCCGCCCGCTCGAGCTGTTTCGCCCAACCGACGTTGGTCGCCTCGTCAAATCGGGCCTTGAGCTCGACCAGCACGGCCACTTGGACCCCTCGTTCGGAGGCCCGGATGAGGCTGCGGAGGATCGGGCTGTCACCGCCCGCCCGGTACAGCGTCATCTTGATGCTCTGCACCCGGGGGTCGGCGGCCGCCTGCTCGATGAACGCCTCGGTGCTGCTGGTGAAGCTCTCGTACGGGTGGTGGACCATGATCGCCCGGTCGCGCGTCACCGAGGCGATCGAACGGTCGGCCTCCTCGGCGGCGGCGATGCGGCCGGCGGTGATCGGTGGCCACGGCCGGTCCTTGAGGTCGGGTCGGTCGATGCCGTGCACCTGCCACAGGAAGCTGAGGTCGAGCGGGCCGCGCAACGGGTACACGTCGGCGTGATGGAGCTCCAGCTCGCGCGTGAGCAGCTCGACCATCTCCTCGCTCATCGCGTCGCACACCTCGAGGCGGACGGCCTTGTTGAACCGGCGGCGGCGGAGCTCCATCTCGACCGCCTCGAGCAGGTCGTCAGCCTCTTCCTCCTCCAACGTGAGGTCGGCGTTGCGGGTGACACGGAACGTCGCCGCCTCCTCGATCGTCATCCCGGAGAACAGCGTGCCGAGCTGGGCGATGATCAGGTCCTCGACCGGGAGGTACCTCGACTCGTCGAGCTCGACCAGACGCGGGAAGACGGTCGGGACCTTGACCCGTACGAACCGCCGGTCGGCGCCGTCCTCGGATTCCGGATCGGCGACCATCGCGGCGATGCTCAAGGCGAGGTTGGAGATGTACGGAAACGGGTGGCTCGGGTCGACGGCCAGCGGGGTGAGCACCGGGAAGATGCGTTGCTCGTAGATCTCCTCGAGCGTCTTGCGCTCAGCGCGATCGAGGTCCTCCCACGTGACGATCGCGACCCCGGCGGCGGCGAACCCTGGGACGAGCAGATCCCGGTAGATCTCCTCCTGCCGCCTCACCAGCTCGGCGGTCCGCTCGGTGATCGCGCCGAGTTGCTGCACGGCGCTGCGGCCATCCGGACCGGTCTCCCCGAGACCCGCCTCCACCTGGTCCTTGAGGGCGGCGACCCGCACCTGGAAGAACTCGTCGAGGTTCGTTGTCGTGATCGCACAGAACTTGGCCCGCTCGAGCAGCGGGATGCCGGGTTCGGCGGCGAGGTCGAGGACGCGGTGGTTGAAGTCGAGCCAGCTCAGCTCCCGGTTGATGAACCACTCGTCCACGACCGCCAATGATGGCGGATCCGTCAACTGCTGGCGAGCAGTCGAGCTCGCCTCACTCCTCGTCCGGACGGCCGAGGTCCCACTCGAGCGTGATCGCCTCCCGCTCGGCGTCGCGGACGATGCGCTCGCGGTTGCGCCGGAACTGCGGGTCGTCCCGCGGGAGCAGCACGAGACGGGCGAGCACGCGGGCCCGGAACTCCTCGAGGACGGTGCGGTCGCCCCAGTCGCCGTAGACCTCCCAATGCGGCGAGACCGACCCGAGATAGACGATGCGCGCGTGGGCCCGCGGGGGCTGCTCGACGACGACCTCACTCATGGGCGCCGAGGCTATCGGTGCGCCGGCGGGCGAGGGCCGGAGGGGCCGGGCGATCGTGACAGATTGGCGCGGGACATTACGGTTGTGTTAAGCAAGGCGGGACGCAGCCCGCCTGGCAACAGCTTCCGGGAACCGTTTCACGCTGGCCGGCGTCGAACAGGTCGAGGCCGAGAATCCGTGAGGTGCCTCTAGCCTCGATCCCCGAGCAGCGATGGAGCACCAAGCAATGGCGAAGCCAAGTGACAACGCCCCGGTTCCCCTCTCCGACGGCGGACTTTCCTTCCTCGACGACACGGCGACGGCGTGGATGGGGGCCGGCAACTGCCGGCTGTATCCCCCGGCGACGTTCTTCCCGAGCGACGGCGTCGGTGTCGAGAAGGCCCGCCGGATCTGTGCCGGGTGCCCGGTGACCGACCCGTGCCTCGAATACGCCCTCGAGCACCGCATCGACCATGGGGTCTGGGGTGGGTGCAGCGAGCGCGAGCGCCGGCGGATCCTCAAGCGGCGCCGCCTGGCGATCACCGGCGGCTGAACGCCCGGCGCCGGCGGCCCGCTGCCGAGCCGCGCGCGGGCGCGGATGTCACGCGTCGGGCTTGGTGTCCGAGCGCGGTGCGGCGGGGTCGACGGCGGCCGCGTCGGCCTCTTTCTGGCCTTCGGAGAGGCCGTCCTTGAATTCCTTCTGCGCCTTGCCGAGGTTGCGGGCGAGCTTGGGCAGCTGCGAGCCGCCGAAGATCACGAGCACGACAGCGAGGACGATGAACCACTCGGGTCCGGATGGCATGACGTCAGCCTAACTACTCGATGGGTGGGGGCGTGCCGCGAGCTTGGCGACACACCCCTTCGTTCGGGGCCGACGAGTCGGTGGATTTCAGGCGCCGAGCACGCTGCGCGCGGCCTGGGCCCGCTGGCGCCGGATGCGGCGGCGTTCACGCTCGGAGAGCCCGCCCCAGATCCCGAACTTCTCCCCGTTCTGGAGGGCGAACTCGAGGCACTCCTCGCGCACCACGCACCCGCGGCACACCTCCTTGGCCTCCCGGGTGGACGCCCCGCGCTCGGGGAAGAAGAGGTCGGGGTCGACCCCAAGGCAGTTGGCGAAGTCCTGCCAACCATGATCGCCGGGATCGGACTCGGATTCGAACGGTTCGTACATGTGGAAGGACCCCCTGCCGTGCGGTCCCGGTGAGGACAAAGGACGAGCGTGGCGGCTCGCCACAACGTCGTAATTACATCGATGTGATTGTCGCATATCACATCACGTGGGCGCAAGGGCGGATCTTGCAAACCCGGGACCAGGGATGGCACGGATTGACGTATCAGCCGCCCTGGCGCCGTGTCATGTGCCGGGGCAGGAAAGCGAAAGCCGATGCCTGTCGCCGTCCCGTGCCGGGAACTGCACCCCCGAGACCCGGATCCCGCCCGCCGCCCCGCCGACCCCGCACCCGTCGACCGTGCGGTCGCGGACGACGCGCCGGACCTCTCGCCGGCGGCCCGTGAGATCCTCCACGTCGCCGCCGTGCTCGGCCCGTGCGCCGTGGACTGGCTCGGCCCGATCGTGGAGAGCTCGACGGCGACGGTGCGCCGGGCGGTGTGCGAAGCGACGGCGGCGGGATACCTCGACCCGGCATCGTCCACGGTGCGCTTCCGCGACGAACACGTGCGGGAGGCCTTCGCCGCCCCCGTCTCAGCGGCATCGCGCGCCACGCTGCACCGGCAGCTCGGACGTCAGCTCGCCGCGGCCGGTGCACCGGCGACGCTGGTGGCGCACCACATCGACTTGGGGGCGCCGGAGCCCGACTCCGAAACCGTTCGCTGGGCGCGCCGCGCCGCGGCCGAGGCCGTCGGGCACGACCCCCGGATGGCGGCGGAGCTGCTCGGACGGGCGGCGGCGGCGATGGCCGTCGACGACCCCGAGCGGGGCGAAGTCCTCGCCCTCCGCGCCGACGCGCTGTTGTCGCTGGGCCGGCCCCAAGACTGCCGGGCGAGCCTGGCCGAGGCCCTGGCCCGACCAACGGACCCGGCGACGCGGGCTCGGCTGCGGGCCCTCTCCGCCGAGGCGCTCGTCGTCGAGGGTCGCCCGTACCGGGCCGTGGACGAGATCCGGTGGGCGCTCACGTCGGGTGGGGACGGCGACGAGCTGACGACCGCACGGCTGCGGGCCCAGGCCGCGATGACCCGGCTGTGGGCCTACCAGATCGCCCCGGCCGACGCCGAGGCCGCCGCCGCGCTACACCTCGCCGACGCGGCCGGCGACCCGGTCGCCGCCTCCGCGGCGCTCGCCGTGTCGAGTCGCGTCGCGGCGTACCGGGGCGATCTGGCCGCCGCGATCGACGCCGGCGAGCGCGCTGTAGAGCGGGCCGGTGGGCTGTCGGCCGCGACCAGGGGTGCGCCCCACCTCTATCTCGGCCTCGCCCTCGCCAACGCCGACCAGTGGGACCGTGCACGGCTCACACTCGAGCACGGCGCGGCCCGCTGCGAGGAGACCGGGACGGCCTGGGCGCTCCCCCGCTACCGGGGCGCGCTCGCCCTGCTCGCCTTCAGCACCGGCTCGTGGGACGACGCCGTGGCGGCCGGCGAGACCAGCCGGCGCATCGCCGAGGACACCGGGTGCCGTGTCGAGCTGGCCCAGGTCGAGGCGATCGTCGGCCTCGTCGCCCACCACCGCGGGGACCGCGCCGCGGCGACCGCCGCCGCCCACCGGGCGGCCGCGGCGACAGGCGCCCCCGACGCCGACGGATCCGCCGTCCCGTACCTGTGCTGGCTCAACGCCCTGCGGGCCGAATCGGGCGGCGACCTCGGGCGCGGTGTCGCCCGTCTGCGCAAGGCCTGCGACCTCGCCTTCGAGTTCGACGTTCCCCTGGTTGTGATGTGGCTGGCGCCGGACCTCGCCCGGCTGGCCGTCGCCGACGGCCAGGACGACGTCGCGGAATGGATCGCGGAGCGCGTCGCGCCCGTGGCGCGGCGGGCCGCCACCCGCACGGCCGACGCCGTCGTCCGCTTCTGCCGGGGGCTCGTCGACCAGGACGCCGAAGCGCTCATCGCGGCAGCGACCGGGTTCGAACGTGCCGGTCGCCCGCTGTTCGCCGCCCGGGCCCTCGACGCCGCCGCCGGCGCCGCCGTGACCAGCGCGGACGCGGTCGAAGTGACCCGCCGGGCGATCGAGATCTACGACGGGCTCGGCGCGTGCCACGACGGGCGTGTGGCTCGGCAGCGACTTCGCACGCTCGGCGCCCGGACCGGGTCCCGCGGCGGTCGGCGGCGGCCCGTCACCGGATGGGACAGCCTGACTCCGGCGGAGCGGGACGTCGCCCGGCTCGTCGCTGGCGGGTTCGCCAACGCCGAGATCGCGGCGCGGCTGTACGTCTCCAAGCGCACGGTCGAGACCCACGTCTCGCGTCTCTACGCCAAGTTGCAGGTCACGTCCCGCGTCGCACTCGCCAACGCGACGGAACCGGCGCCCGCGTGAACGGGCACCGGTCGCGCCGGGCTCGGTTCAGCCGAGCAGCTTGACGTCGTACGTCATCCGGTAGTCGACCCCCGTCTCCTTGAAGACGAGCACCTGGTTGGTCTGCGAGCCGGTGCACTCGAGGTTCTTCGTCGTGCCGATCGCATCGTCGAGCAGGGTGTCGACCTCGAACAGGCGCACGGTCAGTGGGTTGTCGTCGGCGAACTGCTTGACGGGCGAGCCGAACGAGATCGCCGCCCGGGTCGTGTTGTTGGTGGGGAAGCGGACGAAGCCGGCCGACGGGAAGCGCTCGCCGTCGAGGCGGACGATGATCTCGTCTCCCCTGGTGCCGGTCTCCTGCACGTCGACGGCCTTGACCGTCTTGAGCACGAACTGGCAGCGACTGCACCGCGGCAGATGCCGGCTGCGACAGCGCCGGGGCTGCCATCGCGGCGAGACCGACGGCGAGGGTGGTGAGGCGGGCACGCCTCGAACCGAGCATGGACATTGGATCTCCTCCTTGGGGAACGGACGCCGGATTGCGTCCCGACACAAGGTGCGGGATACGGGCGCGCGCATCATCCGTGCGCGCACTGATCCTCAGGAGCTGCCGCTGGCCTCGACCTTGTCGTGGGTCTCCCGGCCGCCGACGGAGTAGAGCACCTGGGCGTTGCGCGTCTTCTGGAACTCCTCGAGGGACTCGCCGCGCATCGCCGCGTAGACGTGCAGGTTGGAGACGCCGATGACCGCGGCGAGCTTCTCCAGCACGAAGAAGATCGCGCCGTAGTGCATCAGCGCCCGCCAGTCGCGGCGGCGGATCATGTCGCGCTCCTCCTCCGACAGCTGCCACTGCTCGAACAACGCCTCGGGATCCTCGAGGAAGGCGGCGCGGTGGGCGGGCACGACGAGCTCGTGGAGGAACTTGTTCACGCGGTAGTGGCCGACCGAACGTTCGAGGTCGAAGGGATAGGTGCCGGAGAGCTCGTCGATGCCGTCGAGCTGCCGGTGGGCGTGCCGGCGCGCGGCCTCGGCGTCCTCCGCCGACATCGGCTCGGCCTGGTTCTCGTAGACGGCGGTGGCGATCGCCGTCATCGACGGCAGGTAGTAGCTCTGGTGGACGCACTCGACCTTGGGCGACAGGGCGCCGCGCGCGACGAGCCACATGATGAACTCCGAGCTCTCCATGCCGCCGAGGCGGGCGTGGTCGGCGTGGGTCAGGCGGGTCAACTCGACCGGGTCGTTCTCGTAGAGGTCGAGCAGTTGGTGGTCCCACTCCGGATTGTTGAACCCGGCCCGCTCGCCCTGCACCTGGTGGGAGAGACCACCGGTCGCGACCATCACGACCTTCAAGTCCTCGGGATAGCTCTCCACCGCGTTGCGGATCGACTGGCCGAGGGCGAAGCAGCGCTTCGCCGACGGCACCGGGAACTGCAGCACGCCCACCTGGAGCGGCACGATCGGGAGCGGCCAGTCGGGCTCGTGCGGCAGGAGCACCGAGAGCGGGCTGAAGCAGCCGTGGTCGAGCGCCTTGTCCTGGAAGAACGACATGTCGAACTCGTCGGCCATCAGCGCCGCCCCGACATGGCGGGCGAGCTCGCCGTGGCCCTTCAACGGCGGCAGATCGCGCGCGCCGCCGCCCTCGTCGGCGACCGGGTACTCCTCGCCGATGCCGAGGCAGAACGCCGAGTAGTGGTCGAAGAAGAACGAGGTGATGTGGTCGTTGTAGATGACGAACAGAACGTCGGGCTGCTGCTCGTCGAGCCACCGCTTGATCGGCTCGTAGGCGTCGAAGATCGGCTTCCAGATCGGATCGTCCTGCTTCTTGCCGTCGAAGGCGAAGCCGATGGTCGGGGTGTGCGACGTGGCGATCGCGCCGATGATGCGGGCCATGACGTCCTCCTCTCCGGCGCTCCTCAGCCGGCGCGACGGGTGCGGGCCATCTGACGCTTGTGCTCGATGAAGTCGACGAGCACGTAGTCGCCGAGGGTCTCCGGCGTGGTGAAGAACGCCCGCCCGCGGTTGATCTCGGTCAGGCGTTCGACGAACGCGGTCAGGTAGCTCGTCGCGTCGAGCATGAACGTGTTGATGCGGATCTGCTCGCGGGTGCAACGCAGCACTTCGCGCAGCGTCGCCTCGACCGTCTCGCTGACCGGCGGGTAGTTGAAGAAGACGTCGCCGGACGGGGTCACGTGGGCCGTGGGCTCGCCGTCGGTGATCATGATGATCTGCTTGGTGCCGGACTGGCGGGCGAGCAGCTTGCGGGCGAGGGCGAAGCCGTGCTGCATGTTGGTGCCGTACACGAAGTCCCAGCTGACCTCGGGGAGCTGCTCGGGCCGGAGCACCCGCGCCGTCTCGCTGAACCCGACCAGCCCGAGGTAGTCCCGCGGGAACTGCGACGAGATCAGCGAGTGCAGCGCCATCGCCACCTTCTTCGCCGGCAGGAAGTTGTCGCGCATCGGCATCGAGAGGGACAGGTCGAGCATCAGCACGGTCGACGATCGGGTGAGGTGCTCCGTGCGCTCGATCTCGAAGTCGTCAGGCTCCAGCCTCACCGGTGTGCCCGTGACACCCGGGGCGCGCCGCGCGAGCGCGTTGCGGATCGTCCGTTGCAGGTCGAGCTCGAAGGGGTCGCCGTACTCGTAGGCCTTGGTGTCGTACGTGCGCTCGTGCCCGTGACCGAGGCGATGGACCTGGTGCTGCCCGAGCTGGTCCTTGGTGAGCTTGGCGAACAGGTCGCGCAGGGCGTTGGAGCCGATCGCCCGCAGGCCGCGGGGGGTGAGCTCGAGGCGGCCCTCGCGCTGCTCGATCAACCCCGCCTCGGTCAGCATCCTGGTGAGCTCGGCCAGGCGTTCCAGCGATCGGGCGGCGTCATCGCCGAGCAGGTCGCGCACCCGGTCGATGTCGGCCTCGGCGAGCGCCCCCGGATTCGAGGCGTTGCGCAGCAGGTGCTCGAGCTGGTCGAGGTCGCCGAGGTCCTGCATCGTCTGCATCGCCTGGCCGAGCCCGAGCGGGTCGTCGCCGCTGAAGTCGTAGGACTGCTGCCAGCCGAGCTGGGGGAACTGCTGGCGCAGGTGGCCGCCGAGCTGGTCCATCTGCCAGCGCAGGTCCATGTCGCCGAGCAGCTGGTCGGCGAGCTCCTGGAGCTGGGCCCGCTGCTCGGGGGTCATCGAGTTGAGCATCGCCTGCATCGCGGCCATGCGCTGGGCGAGCTGCTCGAGCAGCTCGTCGAGGCTCTGCGGGTTCTCCGGGAAGAAGTCCCCGTACTGCTCCATGAATTCCTCGAACCGGGGGTCCTCACCGCGCTCGCGACGCTCGAGCATCTCGTTGAGCGCGGCGAGCATGTCCTTCATCCGGTCCATCGCCGCCGGCGTCATCTGCTGCATCGCCCCGCTCATCTGCTCGAAGAGCTGGTTGGCGAGCTGCTCGCGCAGCCGGTCGAGGAGCTGCTCGAACCGACGGGCCGCCTCGGCGGACTCGAAGTCGTACTGCTGCAGCTCGCGCACCTTGCCGGCGAGGTCGTTGGGCAGCAGGTCGAGACGGAGGTTGCGGTCCGCCGCCGCCTCCCGCGCCGTGTCGGCCCGCCGCTCGTCGCCGGTGCGGTTGGCCATCGACTCGGCGTCGCGGACCGCGTTGTCGATGGCGTGGCGCTCCTCGTCGACGATGTCGTCGAGCTCGCGGGCGATCTCGTCGTAGACACCGCCGAGGTCGAAGCGGTCGAGGCGTTCCTGGCGCTCGCGGCGCAGGCGGTCGAGCAGCTCCCGGACGCCGGCGAGGCGCTGACCAGTGCGGTCGCGCAGCCCCTGGTGCATCATCCGCCGGAGGGCGGCGTTGACGTCGCCGTGGTAGAGCAGCTCGTCGGTGAGCTCCTCGAACAGCGCGTCACCGTCGAGCTCGAATCCCTGCTGGGTGCCGTCCCAGCGGGAGTACGTGAACCGAGCCGGCATGGCCCGGAACTTACCGCGTGTTCTTGCAGCTGATCGTTGCGCGATAGCGCAACATCTGGATGCAAGAACGGTGGGATCAGATCGCCGTGGGGTGGCGGGGCTCGTAGAGCTGGACGTCGAGGCCGCCGGGGAGGGCGAGCATGACGACGAGCCCGTAGCCGTAGTCGGTGGGCTCGCCCCGGACCTCGACGCCGCGGGACCGCAGGTCGGCGACGGTCTCGGCGATGTCGTCGCACATGAAGGAGAGCTCGTGGTGGGGCCGTTCGGCGTCGGAGTCGCCGGGACGCATCCCGGTCGGGTGGACCCCCACTTCGGCCGGCGGCAGCTCGAAGATCAGCCAGCCGTCGCCGGCGTCGACGTGGGGCAACTCGAGCACGTCGCGCAGGATCGCCCGTACGGCCTCGGGTTCCGGGGTGTAGAGCAGGGCGTGGGCCCCGATGATCGGCATGGCGCTTCTCCCCTCATCCGGGTGCCACCACGGTATGGGAATCGGCGCGGTCAGTTGGCCAGGACCCGGAGCGGGGCGTCCGTGACGACATCGGCCCGGCCGTCCGCCCTCACCGTGATATCGAGGCGGTGCCCGGCGACCCGGAGGCCGCGCACCTCCAGCGGGTACAGGCCGGCGAACGTCGGATCGGGGGTGACGGTCAACGTCCCCGCGGGCACGTCAACACGAAGTCCCAGGGCGGCTCGGACGAGGACGAGGGCGGCAGCAGCCGACCACGCCTGCGGGCGGCAGGCGGCGGGGTAGGCGACGACGGGACCGTCGGCGGCCGGCCACCCGCCGAAGAGCTCGGGGAGGCGGTAGTCGAACGCGTGCGCCGCCACCAGCAACGCGTGGGTCAGATGCGCCGCCGCCTCGGGATGACCGGCGTCGCGGAGGGCGCCGATCACGATCGCGGTGTCGTGCGGCCACACCGAGCCGGAGTGGTAGCCGAGGGGGTTGAAGTAGGGGTGCGTGGCGTCCAGGGTGCGCAGCCCGTAGCCGCTCGACAGCCGCGGGTCGGCCAGCCAGCGGACGACACACGCGACCTCCTCCTCGTCGAGCAGCCCACCGAGCAGTAGGTGTCCGATGTTGGAGGTCAACGAGTCGACGCGGTGGCCGCCACCGTCGATCGCCACCGCCGGGAAGGTTCCCGCCGGCCCATCGACCCAGAATTCGTCGCGGAAGCGCCGGGCCAGGTCGGCGGCGAAGGCACGGGCCCGCTCCCCACCCGGCCGATCGAGGGCGTCGAGCAGGCGGGCCCCGTCGAGCGCGGCCCGATGGGCGTACGCCTGGGCTTCGCACAGCGTGATCGGCGGCGGGGCGATGACCCCCGCGGCGTCCTGGATCGAGTCGCCGGAGTCCTTCCACCCCTGGTTCGCCAGTCCGTCGCCGGTGACATCGTGGTAGGCGAGGAATCCGGACCGCCCCGGATCGCCGTGGCTGGTCACCCAGTCGAGGGCCGCCGCGAGCGGCTCGGCGAGCTCGGCGACGCGATCGGTCGGCAGGCCCCAGGCCCAGGCGTCGTGGAGCAGGCTGATCCACAACGGCGCGGCGTCGATCGTGCCGAAGTACACGGGAGTCGGCCGCCGCCGGTCGCCGGGAAGGCCGGCCGGCCCGCGCACTTCGTGGAGGATCTTGCCGGGCTCCTCGCCGGTGGCCGGATCGTGGACCCGGCCCTGCCGGCGGGCCAGGACCTTGAGCGTGCCGTGGGCCAGTTCCACCCCCACCGGCAGCGCGAAGCTGGCCGCCCACAGCGAGTCCCGACCGAACAGGGTGAAGTACCACGGGCTGCCGGCGGCGGCGAACGTGCCGGCGTCGCCGTCGGCGAGGAGGAGCCCGCTCAGATCCGAGAGCGAGCGCTCGACGAGCGGTCCCAGGTGGGGATCGGGGGAACGGACCGACACCGAACCGGCCCAGTTCGACCGGCTCCCCGGGGCGGCGAACCCGGCCGCACCGGGGGGACCGCTCACCGAGACCTCGACTCGCACGACGACGTCCGAGCGGGCGGGCAGGTCGAGCAGCCACTCCATCGACGGGTGGTCGGCGTCGCCCACCGTCCGGGTCGGCGCGGGCGTCGCCGCGAGCACGGTCGTCCACCCACCTGCGGCCCACGTGACCGTTGACCCGGTGGCGTCGGCGGGCACCGGGGAGAAGCGCTTCCCCTCCTTCACGCCGTCGACGGCGGCCATGTCGGCCTCGGCCTGCACGGCCAGGACCACCCTCACCGGAGACCGTCCGTCGTTGACGACCCGCACCTCCTCGTCGACTCCGCCGCCGGTCGCCGTCCGGCGGCGCTCGATGCGCACCGTCGGGTCGGCGATGGGATCGCCCACCCCCCGTACGATGCCGACGAACCCCGCCGTCGCCGCCGTCTCGAGGCGGTGCCCGACCCCGAGCGGTTCCCGACCGTCGACGGTGACCACGAGCCGCGACAGGTGACGGGTGTCGGAGCGCAGCAGGCCCTGGGCGCCGTCGGCGTGGATCTGGCCGTCCCCGGTGGACAGGACCGCGACCGGTGCCTGCACGCAGACGACGAGGTCGTGCAGCAGCGGCTGGCCCACGACGTCACCCGCGACGGCGGCGCGCTCCCCGTCGCGGCCCCCACTGCGCTCGCTCATTGGTGCACCACGGCCGCGGGCGAGATTCGAGTCCGCATGCGGGCGGCGCACCAATGAGCGCTTCGCGCCGTAATACCGGTTCGCTCGCTGCGCTCGCTCACGACTTGCTTTTCTAGCAAGTCGAGTTTTAACGTTCAAACCGATGTCCGGGGGGGCTGGCACGAGCCACACGCCGACGCTTGGGACCGTGGCGCGGGCGACGGGCGTTTCGCTGCAGACGGTGTCGAACGTGCTCAACGCCCCGCACAAGGTCGGCGCCCACACGCTGGCGCGAGTCGAGGCCGAGATCGCCACTCAGGGTTACCGCCCGAACCGCCACGCCCGTTCACTCCGCACCCGCCGTTCTGGTCTCCTCGGGTACTGCTGGGCGCACCCGACGGGGACGGCCAATGCCCTGCTCGACCGGTTCATCCACGCCGTCACCCAGGCTGCCGAGCGGCGCCACCATCACATGCTGCTGTTCACCGAGACCGGCGACCTCCACCCGCCGATGTCGGTGTACCGGTCGTTGCTCGCCCAGCGCGCCGTCGACGGGTTCGTGATCTCGGACACCACCGTGGGCGACGAGCGCCAGGAGTGGCTGAGCCGGCACGACGTGCCGTTCGCCTCGTTCGGACGCCGCTGGGCCGCCCCGGAGATCGGGTCGTGGGTCGACGTCGACGGCGCGGCGGGGATCGCCGCCGCCGTCGACCACGTCGTCCAGCTCGGCCACCGGCGCCTGGCGTACCTCGGCTGGCCGGCGGGCTCGGGCGTGGGCGACGACCGGGCCCGCGGGTACGTCGAGGCGGTCGGCGCCCATGGCTTGGCGGCCGATCTGATGACCCACACCGACAGTGGGCTCGACGAGGGACGACGGGCGGCTGCGGAGCTGCTCGACCTGGCCGACCCTCCGACCGCGTTCGTGTGTGTGAGCGACGACCTCGCCCTGGGGTGCGACCAGGCGGTGCGCGAGCGTGCACTGCTGGCCGGACGTGATGTCGCGATCACCGGCTTCGACGACTCGACCGCCGTTGGCCTCCCCGGCGTGGCGATCACGAGTGTCCGCCAACCGGTCGACGAAGCGGGCGAACACGTCGTGCGCCTGCTCCTCGAGCACCTCGCCAACCGGCTCGCCGAGCCGGAGCAGATCCTGCTCACCCCCTCCCTGGTCGTGCGGGCCAGCACCGACCACCCCAATCGCCACAGCGGGCATTGACATTCAAGGAGGAACCGATGCCGACACTCCACACCTCGAGGAGGCGGCGGGCGCTGGTGGTGGCTCCGCTCGCCACCCTGGCGCTCGTCCTCGCCGCGTGCGGCGACGATGACGACGATGGTGGTGGTGCCGGCGCGACGACACCAGGCACGCCCGCCGCGACGGGTGCGACCGCTGCGCCCGGTACGTCGGCCGCACCCGGGACCACGGCTGCGCCCGGGACCACGGGGGCGTCGGGCTCGACCGCGCCGCCCGCGGTCGGCGGCGAAGGCCTGCAGGTCCTGTTCGGATCGTCCGGCGAGGCGGAGACCAACGCGCTGACGGCGTCGGCCGAACGGTTCACCGAGGCCACCGGCACACCCGTCGAGATCATCCCCGCGCAGGACCTCGTCCAGCAGCTCACCCAGAGCTTCGCCGGCGGCGACCCGCCGGACGTCTTCTACCTGAGCCCGGAGCAGGCGCGCACGTTCCAGGACTCGCTGTTCCCGTACGGCGACCAGATCGAGGACGTCGACGACTTCTACCCGGCGCTGATCGACTCCTACACGATCGACGACCAGCTGTACTGCGCACCGAAGGACTTCTCCACCCTCGCCCTGGTGATCAACACCGACGCGTGGGAGGCCGCCGGGTTGACCTCGGAGGACATCCCGACGACCTGGGACGAGCTGACCGAGGTGTCGCAGACGCTCACCGCCGACGGGCAGACCGGCCTCGTGTTCGGAGGCGAGATCGAGCGCGTCGGGGCGTTCATGCGCCAGGCCGGCGGGTGGATCGTCAACGAGGACCTGACCGAGGCGACCGCCGAGTCCGACGAGAACCGCGAGGCGCTCGCCTACGTGCAGGACAACGTCCTCAACGGCAACTTCCAGTTCGCCGCCCAGGTCGAGGCGGGGTGGGGTGGCGAGGCCCTCGGCACCGGCAAGGGGGCGATGACGATCGAGGGTCCCTGGATCGTCGGTGCGCTCGACGCCGACTTCCCCGACATCAACTGGGAGGCCGCTGAGCTTCCCGAGGGCCCGGCCGGCAAGGGGACCCTCACGTTCTCCAACTGTTGGGGGATCGCCGCCGACGGCGACACCGCCGCAGCCGTCGAACTGGTGAACCACTTCGTCTCGCCGGAAGAGCAGCAGGCGTTCACCGAGGCGTTCGGCGTCAACCCGTCACGCCCGAGCCTGGAGCAGTGGAACGCCGAGGCCCAGCCGGAGAAGGAGGCGTTCAACGCCGGGATCGAGTACGCCCAGGGACAGGTCCCGCTGTCCGGGTTCAACTCTGTGATCGCCGACCTCAACGCCCAGCTCGAAGCGCTGGGCAGCGGCGCGGCGACCCCTGACGAGGTCCTCGAGCGGTTGCAGCAGACGACCGAGGAGGTCATCGCCGAGCAAGGGTGACGCCAGGCGAACCGCGCACTAGCGCGCGAATGACATCGTGACCTCGTGACCAGCACCGTCGCGCCTACCCGGCCACCGTGGCACCGGCGCCCAAAGGTGCGCGAGGGTGGGATCGGCTGGCTGTTCGTGCTCCCGGTCGTCGCCGTCTTCCTCGTCTTCATCGTCGCGCCGATCGTGATGTCGCTCTGGGTGAGCCTGCTCGACTGGGACGGGCAGTCGAACCCGTTGACCGAGTTCGACTTCGTCGGGCTCGAGAACTACCGACGGCTGCTCACCGAGGACACGCTGCTGCGCGAGGACTTCGCGATCAGCGTGCGCAACACGCTGTACTACGTCCTCGCCTTCGTGCCGGGTGTGGTCGCGCTCTCCTTCGGCCTGGCCCTCGTCGTCAACAACGTTGCCCTCAAGGGGCGCGGGTTCTTCCGGACGGCGTTCTACTTCCCGTCGATCACGAGCTCGGTCGCGATCAGCGTGACGATTGTGTTTCTGTTCCTGAGCACCGGCGCGGTCAACACCATCTTGTCGTGGGTCGGCATCCGCGGTCCGAGATGGTTCAGCGACGCCCGCGGCCTCATCCACATCGGGCTCGACTGGCTCGGCCTCGTCGACCCGCAGCAGCCGCCGGCGTGGCTCGCCGACAACGACGTGCTCGGCCTGTCCCTGTGGCAGTGGATCGCCGGGCCCTCCGTCGCGATGTCCGCGCTCGTCATGCTCGCGATCTGGACGACGTCGGGGACGTTCATGATCTTCTTCCTCGCCGGGCTGCAGAACATCCCGCTGGAGGTCGAGGAGGCCGCCTCGGTCGACGGGGCCGGGACGTGGCAACGGTTCCGGCACGTGACCTTTCCCCTGATGCGACGGAGCCTCGCCCTCGTCGTCACGCTCGCCCTGATCGGGAGCTGGCAGGTGTTCGACCAGGTGTTCATCATCTCCCAAGGCATGCCGGCCAAGACCACGCAGACGCCTTCGTACCTCTCGTACACGAAGAGCTTCGGGGACGGAGACTTCGGGCAGGGGGCGGCCGTCGCATTCGCCCTGTTCACGATCATCGTCGTGCTCGCCGCCGGCCAGCGGCTGCTCACCCGGGAGCGGCCATGAGGAGCCACTGGAGGGCGACGCGGGTCCTCGCCTACCTGGTGCTCGCGTTCGGGGTCGTCCTGTACCTCGGCCCGTTCGCGATCCAGGTGGCGACGTCGTTCAAGACCGATCCCGACGCCGTCGCCAACCCGACGTCCCTCATCCCCCGCCCGCCGACGCTGGACGCCTGGCGCGTGGTGACCGGTGACAACCCGGCCGCGAACCCACCGATCCTGCGCTGGCTGGGCAACAGCTTCCTCGTCACCACGTCGGTGACGCTCGGCCGCGTCTTCCTCGCCAGCCTGGCCGGCTACGCCCTTGCCCGCCTCCGCTTCCCGGGCCGGCGCGCGGTGGCGGCGGGGCTGATCGCCGTGCTGGCGGTGCCGGGCATCGTGCTGCTGATCCCGAAGTTCCTGGTCCTGCAGCAGCTGGGGCTGTTCAACACGTACAGCGGGATGATCCTGCCGTTGTTCGCCGACGCGATGAGCATCCTGCTGATGAAGACCGCCTTCGAGGCCGTGCCGTGGGAATTGGAGGAGGCGGCGATCATCGACGGGGCCGGCGTGTTCACCCGCTTCCGCCGGGTCGTCCTGCCGCTCACCGTCCCGGCGCTGGTCGCGGTGGTGATCCTCTCGTTCCAGGGCTCGTGGAACGAGTTCACCCACTTCCTGATCGCGACGAGTGATCCCGACCTGGCGACGCTCAACCTCGGCATCGCCCGGCTGATGGCCGGCACGCTCGGCCAGGGGCAGCAGTTCCCCCTCAAGCTCGCCCTGGCCACGCTGTCCGCCCTCCCGATCGCGATCGTGTACGTCTTCGCCAGCCGCCACTTCACCCGCACGAACGCCGCCACCGGGCTGAAGTGAAGCTCACCCGATCACGGCGTCAACGGTCACCGTGGCGCCCGGGGCACCTAGGGGGACGAGGGTGCCGTCCACGGGCCGGCCGTCGACGAGGAGCGACGTCACGCGGCCGGCGGCGGCTTGGCGGACACGGATCCGGTACGTCGCCCCGCGGAACCGGCGGGTCGCCTCGAAGCCGTCCCACGCGCTCGGCAGGCAGGGGTCGACGCGCAGGCCGTCGTGGTCCGGCCGGATGCCGAGGATCCACTGCGTCAGGGTGACGAAGTTCCACGCCGCCGTCCCGGTCAACCACGAGTTCTTCGCCTCGCCGTGGGTCGGGGCCTCCTTGCCGGCGATCATCTGCGCGTACACGTACGGCTCGCAGCGGTGCACGTCGCTGAGCTCCTCGCGTGCCGACGGGTTGATCCGCAGGTAGTAGTCGAACGCCCGGTCGCCGTTGTCGACGCGGGTCTCGGCGATCATCACCCACGGGTTGGTGTGGCAGAAGATGCCACCGTTCTCCTTGTAGCCGGGTGGGTACGTGCTGATCTCACCGAGCTCGAGGTGGTACCGCGTGTACGCCGGTTCGACGAGCACCAGCCCGTGCGGAGTAGCAAGACGCTCGGCGACCGACGCCAGCGCCCGGCGCGCCGTCCCGTCGGCGACGCCGATCCCGGCGGTCACGCACATGCCCTGCGGCTCGATGTAGATCGAGCCCTCCTCGTTCGCCGCCGAACCAATTGGCGCGCCGAAGAAGTCGTAAGCCCGGAGGAACCACTCGCCGTCCCAGCCGTGCTCACCGACCGCGGCTGCCATCTCCACCCCGGCGGCGCGGCAGTGGTCGGCGCCGGCGGCGTCGCCGTGATGGGCGGCGATCTCGGCCAGCTCGGCGGCGGCGAGGGTGAACAGGCCGCCGATGAACACCGACTCGGCGACGCCACCCTCCCGGTTCTCGGTCGTCTGGAACGACTCCCCCGGGGTCTCGGAGAAGCAGTTGAGGTTGAGGCAGTCGTTCCAGTCGGCCCGCCCGATCAGCGGCAACCGGTGGGGCCCGAGGCGCTCGGTCGTGTAGCGGAGCGACCGGTGAAGGTGGTCGTAGAGGGGCTCCTCGGAGCCGGGCACGTTGTCATACGGGACGGGCTCGTCGAGGATCGCCGCGTCCCCGGTCTCCTTGAGGTAGGCGGCGACTCCGAGGATCAACCACAGCGGATCGTCGTTGAACCCCGAGCCGACGGCGTCGTTCCCCCGCTTCGTCAAGGGCTGGTACTGGTGGTAGGCGCCGCCGCTGGGCAGTTGGGTGGCGGCGATGTCGAGGATCCGCTCCCGTGCCCGCGCCGGGATCATGTGGACGAAGCCGAGCAGGTCCTGGTTCGAGTCGCGGAACCCCATCCCCCGCCCGAGGCCCGACTCGAACAGCGACGCCGACCGCGACAGGTTGAACGTCGCCATGCACTGGTAGGCGTTCCAGATGTTGATCATCCGGTTGGCGTGCGGATCCGGCGTCTCGATCTGCAGCGTCGAGCGCAGCTGGTCCCAGTGCTCGCCGAGCCGGACGAGTGATTCGTCCACCGCGTCCGGGCGGAGGTAGCGGTCGATGAGCGGGCGCACGCTCCGCGTGTCGAGCGTTCCGGACCCGGGTGGGAAGAACTTCGCCTCCGGCGGGTTCTCGGCGTAGCCGAGGAGGAAGACGACGTCGCGCCGCTCACCGGGCTCGAGTTCGAGGGTCACGTGGTGCGACCCACACGGCGCCCACCCGTGGGCCACCGAGTCGCCGGACCGGCCGCGCTCGACCACCGCCGGTCGGTCCCAACCTCGGTAGGGGCCGAGGAACGACTCCCGCTGGGTGTCGAAGCCGGCGAGCGGCTCCGAGCAGGCGAAGAAGGCGAAGTGGTTGCGCCGCTCGCGGTACTCGGTCGTGTGGTAGATCACGCCGGCATCGACGTCGACCTCGACCTCGCCCGTCGAGAAGTTGCGCTGGAAGTTGGTGGCGTCGTCCCACGCCTCCCACAGGCAGAACTCGACGGCGCTGAACAGCGACAGGCGAGCCGGCGACGGGCGGTGGTTCGTGAGCGCCGCCCGCCAGACCTCGAGCGTCTCGCCGAGCGGGACGAAGTACGTCGTCTCGACCTCCACGCCGTCTCGCCGTGACCCGATGACGGTGTAGCCGAGCCCGTGGCGGCAGTGGTAGTCCTCGAGGTCGGTGCGGGTGGGCTGCCACGACGGCGACCAGAACTGCCCGGTGTCGGCGTCGCGGACGTAGAGGTAGCGGCCGCCACCGTCCAGGGGAACGCCGTTGTAGCGGTAGCGGGTCAGCCGGCGCAGCCGGGCGTCGCGGTAGAACGAGTAGCCCCCCGCCGTGTTCGTGATGATGCCGAAGTAGTCCTCACTGCCGAGGTAGTTGATCCACGGGAGCGGGGTGTCGGGCTGCCCGATGACGTACTCGCGGGCGCCGTCGTCGAAGTGTCCGAAACGGGTCAGGGTTCCTCCCCCACGAGGGCGCGGGACCGGTGACACTAGTGGAACACTTCGCGGGCGCCGCGAGTGCGACGGTTCGCGTGTTGCCCACGTCAAGGCGGCGCGCGAGCCTGGTCGGCGTGGGCGCGGAGCGTGACGGACCATCGGGCATCGTCACGTTCCTCCTCACCGACATCGAGGGCTCGACCAAGCTCGCCCGCGCCCTCGGCGACACATACACGACGGTGATCGGTCGACACAACGAAGTGCTCGAAACCGTCTGGCGCGCCCACGGTGGATACGTGTTCGGCACGAGGGGGGACTCGTTCCTCGTCGCGTTCGGCGACCCGGACAACGCCGTACTGGCGGCGGTCGACGCCCAGCGGGCGATCAGCAACGCGTCGTGGCCCGGCGACCGACCCGTGCGCATCAGGGTCGGGCTGCACGCGGGGTACGCGCGCTGCGTCGACGGGGACTACCACGCCCTGTCGATCAACCAGGCGGCGCGAATCGTCGACACGGCGAATGGTGGACAGACGTTCGCCACTGACGCGGTGGTGGCGCTGCAGTCGGACAGAGTCGGCGGCGTCAGGTTCGAGCCACTGGGCCGGTATCGGGTGCGCGACTTCGAGGGCCCGGTGCAACTCCATGCCGTTCGGGCCGCCGGCCTGCCGGAGGTGGACGCCGCGCCCCGGGTTCGCCCCGCCGAAGGCCACAACATGGTGCGGCCGTCCACGGTCCTCGTCGGTCGCGAGGCGGACGTGGCCTCGACGGTCGCTCGACTGCGACCGCGGGTGCTCACGACGATCGCCGGCCCCGGCGGAGTCGGGAAGACCCGGCTGGCCGTCGAGGCGGCGATGGGGGCAGTCCCCGACTGGCCGGACGGGGTCTGGTTCGTCGACCTGACCTCGGTCGTCGCGGCCGACGACGCGCCGTCCGCAGTCGCCCTCGCGGTCGGCGCCTCGATCGCTCCCGGCGAGGACGTCTGGCAGGAGGTCCTCACCCACCTCGAACACCGAACCGCACTCGTCGTCCTCGACAACTGCGAGCACGTCGCCGAGGGAGTGGCACCGCTCGTCGGCGACCTGCTGACGCTGTGCCCAGGTGTTGGTGTGCTGGCGACGAGCCGGACCCCGCTCGGGTTGGTCGCCGAACACGTCCACCGCCTCGAACCGCTCGCCGTCGACACCGAGCTCGATCCCGGCGTGCAGCTCTTCCTCGTCCGCGCGGCCGGCGATCCCGACCGGTTCCGGCGCGACGACGTCGTCGCCCTGTGTCGCGAGCTCGCCGGTCTGCCGCTCGCGATCGAGCTCGCCGCGGCCCGAACGAGCGCGATCAGTCCCGGGGAGATCCTCCGCCGGCTGCGCAGCGCGCCGGCGGTGCTGCGCAGTCGCGACCCCGGGCTTCCCGCGAGGCACCGATCACTGCAACGGTCGCTGGACTGGAGCTACGGACTGCTCGAGCCCGCCGCCAGTTGTGTGTACCGGAGGCTCTCGGTCTTCGCGTCGAGCTTCGATCTCGAAGCCGCCGAACAGGTGTGTGCCGGCGATGGCGATGGTGGTGAGGTCGCCGTCGACGACGTGGCCGAGCTGGTCTGGGCGCTCGTGGACGCCTCGCTCGTCCAGTCCGACGAGGCCGCCGGCGCCACGCGGTATCGCCTGCTGACCGTGATGCGGGCCCACGCCGGGTCACTCGCCAGCGACCAAGAAGCGTCCGCGGCGATGCGCCGACTCGCCCGGTTGGAACTCGACCGGATCGGCCCCGACCACCCGACCGACCTCGCATGGCGCAGTGCGATGTCCGTCGAGCTCGACAACGTCCGCCAGGTCGTGGTCACACTCGGCGCGAACACGGACGCTGAGCAGATCGCCGTCGCCCAGACGCTCGTGTGGTCGATCGGGCGCTATCACGACGGCCGCGACGCGTATCGGACCGGCGTCCAGGAGGTCCGTCGGTGGACCGACTCGCTCACCCTCCCGACCCCGGAGCGGGCCGCCCTCCTGTCGCTGCTCGCCGAGCTGCACTTGCGCCTCGGCGAGACCGCGGTCGCCGCCGCTGTTCTCGACGAGGCAGTCGCTCTGGCCGCCGACGTCGGCCTGCCCGCGTGGGACGAGACGGGACTCGATCGGCAGCTCGGTGAGGTCGCGCTGCGTGAAGGCAACGTCGAACGGGCGATCGCGATCGGCCGCGACGGCCTCGACCGCGCGCGGACGCCGCGGGGACGGGCCCGGCTGCTGAACCTGCTCGGCATCGCCTTCGGCGAGGCCGGTGACAACGCCGCCGCCGCGGATGTCATCCGCGAGGAGATCGACACGGCACGACGGGCCGGGATGCAGATGTATCTCCTCATGTCCTACGGCAACCTCGCCGAAGTGCTGCTCCGCAACGGTGACGCGGCTGGAGCGGCGGCCAGTCAGCTCGCCTGTCTGGAGCTCAGCCGTTCGAGCGGTCGAGGTGTGCCGCGGGCGTTCTCGATGATCGTCGCTGCCCACCTGAGTGCGACGGACGGCGATTGGGAGCGGGCGGTGAGCCTGCAGGCCGCCGCCGACCTGGAGCTCGAGCGGGCCGAGTGGGCGCTCTACGGCGCCGACGTCGACCAGCGAACGGAGCTCCTCGACGACGCCCGCGGCGAGCTCGGTCCCGACGGCTTCGCCGCTGCGGTGGCGGCCGGTCGGGCGCTCTCGGTGGACGAGGCGGCGGACATCGCCGCTGACGAACTGCGGCGGGTAGCCGCACGGAGGGAGGAGCCAGTATGAGCCCTATCGGCGAGCAGCCCATCGAGTCCCGGACCACTCGACGTCGGACCGTGATCGACGTCGTCGAGTTGTCAGACCAGGGCACGGGATTCGCCTATGTCCCCGGCGAGGTGCTGGTGCGCGCGAACGCGGTGAGACGACTGCGCGAACTGACGAGAACCGACGCCGAGCGCGAAGAAGACGAGAGCCGGGAGGCGGAGAACCCCGAGGACTTCGAATCGTTCTTGGACGAGTTGTTCCCACCGGTCGCAACTCGGGAGAGTCTTCGTGGCGGCCGTGGCTGGCGACGTGCCCAGGAAGTGGAACGTCCGCTCGAGGTCATCGAGGTGCTCGTCTCGGAGGGCTACGACGCCCAGCCGAACCACGTGATGTTCGTCCACGGCTGCGGTTCGCCGTGCCCGCCGCACCCGGCGCTGGTTCACGCCATCGTCCGATCCGGCCTCCTCGCCAACCCGATGGGAGCCAACCCGATGGGAGCCAACCCGATGGGGGCCAACCCGATGGGGGCCAACCCGATGGGCGCCAACCCGATGGGGGCCAACCCGATGGGGGCCAACCCGATGGGCGCCAACCCATTCCAGAACACCGCGGTCCCCGCCGAACGCCGGAGCCTTGGGACGGCGAGTACTCGCCGGACCTGGGCCGCAGCCGAACATCGTCGTCCTCGACACCGGGCTCGCCGGCGGCGCGGATACGTCCGCAGCCGCCGCGGCGACTGTGGCGTCGATCGACCACCGCCCACAGTTCCTCATGGCTGCGGCGAACATCGCCGGCGCGCCGGGGGCGCGTGATCTTCCTGACGCGGAAATCGACGTGGGCGACGGCGGCGTCCCCGACCCGCCCGACAACTACCTCGATCCGGCCGCCGGGCACGGCACGTTCATCGCCGGGATCATCGAGCAGCTTGCGCCCGGCTGCCGCATCGTGGTGCGGCGGGTCATCCGCCCGCTCGGCGACGCCGCCGAGGACGTCGTCGCGGACGCGATCGACACGGTCGTCGAAGACCTCACGGCTGGGAGGCTGCTGAAGCCACTCATCCTCAGCCTGTCGTTCGGGGGGCAGGCGCCTCGGCCGCCCGGCTACCTCCGCGAGGCGGTGGCACGCGCCGTGAAGGCAGGAATCGCCGTCATCGCCTCGGCGGGGAACGACGGGGTGTGCACGCCGCAGTATCCGGCCGCGTTCCCCGGCGTGATCGCCGTCGCCGCCCTCGGCCCCGACGGCCCGCCGCTCTGGACGAACTACGGCGACTGGGTGGATGCGTGCGCCCCAGGTGTCGACCTCGTCAGTGCGTTCTTCGCCAACTGGAACGGGGCGTTCCCGACGATGAACACCTTCGATCCTGACGGCTTCACCGGATGGGCGAGGTGGAGTGGCACGTCGTTCTCCGTGCCCGTCGTCGTGGCCGCCATAGCCCGAGAGCTCGTCTGCGGTCGCCAGCTGGACGGCTCCGACGTCGACGCGGCAACGGCCGTGGATCGCGTGGTGCGCGCGCCCGACCTGGCGCGGCTCCCGTGCCTCGGCACGGTCGTCAACATCTGAACGTCAGCTGCGGCCGCGGTACGTCGCCCGGGCGCCGGACATGTCCTTGTTCAGCCGCTTCGACAGGTGCAGACCCTCGAGCACGAACGAGACCGCGGCGGCGACGGCGGCGGGCGACTCGTCGCCGCCGGCGAGCGCGCCGACAACCGGGCGGAGGGCGGGCACGCTCTCGACGAGCGCGGCCAGATCGGCGGACGGCACGTCCTCGCCGGTGTGGGCGATCGCCCCCTCCTCGAACGCAGCGATGATCTCCCGCGTCCGCTCGGGCGGGATCCGCGCCTTGAACACGGTGAGCACGGCGCTCTTGACGATGTTCTCGAAGATCGCCCCCTCCCGGCCCTCGTCGAGCGACTCGATCTCGATCTTGCCCCCGGAGCTGGCGGCGAGGGCGTCGAGATCGTCGACCCGGGGAACGACGACCCGCTCGCCGGCCCGCAGCCCGCGCCGGAGGGCGTTGGCGGCGAGCGCCTCGTAGTTGGTGACCGAGAGGCGAACGCTCACCCCGCTGCGTTGGTTGACGTGGGTGCTCGCCCGGGCCAGGTGGCTGATCGTGACGATCACCTCGGCCAGGTAGTCGGGGACGTGCACGTCGACCCCGGCCACCGACGTAGCCCGCGCCTCCTGGTGCACGATGTCGATCTCGGTCTCGACCTCGAGCGGGTAGTGCGTGCGGATCTGGCTCCCGAAGCGGTCCTTCAGCGGGGTGATGATGCGGCCGCGGTTGGTGTAGTCCTCCGGGTTCGCCGACGCCACGAGCAGCACGTCGAGCGGGAGCCGGATCTTGTAGCCGCGGACCTGCACGTCCCGCTCCTCGAGCACGTTGAGCAACCCGACCTGGATCCGCTCGGCGAGGTCCGGCAGTTCGTTGATCGCGAAGATCCCCCGGTTCGTTCGCGGCACGAGCCCGTAGTGGAGGGTCAACTCGTCGGACAGGTAGCGGCCCTCGGCGACCTTGATCGGGTCGACCTCGCCGATCAGGTCGGCGATCGACGTGTCCGGCGTGGCCAGCTTTTCACCGAACCGGTCGTCCCGGTGGACCCACGCCACCGGGGTGTCGTCGCCGTGCTCGGCGACCAACTCGCGGGCGTAGCGCGAAACAGGCGCGTACGGGTCGTCGTTGATCTCGCTACCGGCGATGATCGGCATCCACTCGTCGAGCAGGTTGGGGAGCGAGCGGATCATCCGGGTCTTGGCCTGGCCCCGCTCCCCCAGGAAGATCACGTCGTGCCCGGCCAGGAGGGCGTTCTCCAGCTGGGGCAGCACGGTCTGCTCGTAGCCGAGCACGTCGGCGAACAGCGGCTCGCCGTTGGCGATGAGGGCGACGGCATTCGCCCTGATCTCCTCCTTGACCGGGCGCGACTGCCACCCGGACGCTCTCAGTTCGCCGATCGTCGCGGGGGGTGGTGCCATTACTCCGAACCTACCGTCCCGGCCTCGAGTGTGCCTGACGGGATCAGGGCACGGTCGTCTGGTCGGGCGGTGGCGAGCGCTCGATGTTCTCGGTGGTGGTCGGCGGCGCGGTCGTCGTCGTGGTCGTCGTGGTCGTGGTGGACGTCGTGGTAGTGGTGGTGGACGTCGAAGTGGTCGTCGACGTCGAGGTGGTCGTCGACGGCCTCACCGTCGTCGTCGTCGTTGTCGGCCTCACCGTCGTCGTTGTCGTTGTCGTCGTCGTCGGCGGCGGCGGCGGGGGCGGGCGGGGCGGGACCAGTGGGGCGGAGAGGAACAGCAGCCGGTAGCGCTCGGGGTGGGGGTAGGCGTCCTGGAGCATGTCGCGAGCGTTCTGCGACAGGCTCACCACGAGCGCGCCCTGGTCCAGCCACGGGAGCAGATGAGCGTGGTACGTGTTCATCAGTGGGTCGCCGCCGCGAGGATCGGCGCGGACGCGGGACACGGTCGTCCACGGTCCCCACGGGTTGCGGGCGACGTCGATGAACAACTCGTCGCCCCAGAACCCGTCCCGCTTCGTCGCCGCCACCCACTGACCCTGGATGAAGCGGGGCTGCATCGGGTTCTCCGCCCAGAACCGGGCCAGGATCGGCTTGGCCCTCGCCGGGTCCCGGCTCCAGCCGCGCAACGTCCGGTACTCCGGCCGGGCGCCGAGCTCCCCGCGCGGGACGCGAGCCAGCCACATCCTCGTCGCCGAGTGGGGGCCGTTCGCCCACCCGCCCTGGCGGGCCAGGTTCTGGTCATAAGTGTTGCCGAACAGGTACGTGTATCGCCGGTCGCTCGCCACCGCGTAGCCGTAGATCGGCGAGACCCCCGGGTCGGGCGCCGGGGCGAAGGCGAGCCGCTCGAGCGTGCCCGGGTCGTACCGCGCCAGCCACGTGCGCACCGGGTGCCAGCCGAGCCCCTCACCCGGGGGCGGCTCAGGGTTGTCCTTGGCCATCTCGGCCCAGAACACGTACAACTGCCCGTCGGCGAGCTCGCCGCCCAGCGGCCAGAACCACTTGGACAGCGCCTCCTCACCGGTCCCCGGCTCGAACGAGGTGGGTGAAGCCGGTGAGCCGCGGTGGTACAGGGTGAAGCACCGGCCGGTCTGCATCATCGCCGCGTTGTGGACGAAGTCGGCCTCGTCCAGCTCGTCGGCCACGCCGGGCTGGTCGATGAACGTGTCCTGGAACAGCCAGAGGAAGCGGTTCTCGCCGAGCGGGTACACGTGCTGGTAGTCGTGCCCGATCACCGGACCCATCCGGGCCCGGAAGAACTCGTCGAGGTCGGGCGCCGACGTGCTGTCGGCACAGCCGACATCGGTGGCGATGAACCCGGCAGTGGTCGTGCGCGTGGAGTCCTCCCACGGCGGGGGTGGGGCCGACGGCACGGTGGACGGCGGGGAGCTCGGGATCGGCCGGCTGTAGTCCGGGGGCGGCAACGGCGGCGGACTCGTCGTGGTCGTCGGCAGCGTCGACGTCGTCGTGCCGACGACCGGCTCGCCGCCCACGACGGCGACGGCGCGCTGGTCGCTCTCCGTCGGATCGACCTCGTCCGGCTTGAGGGGCTTTTCCCGCGCCAGCACGGTCTCGTCGGCGGGCTCGGTGCCGGCGGGTTCGCTGTCGGCCACCGCCTCCGAGCGGACCTGGTCGAGCTCGTCGGAGCTACCCAGCCCGGCGTACGGCACCAGCAGGACGGTCGCGATCGCGGCCACCGACAGGATGGCGAGCAGTCGGTACGACCGCGCCGGAGGCGGCTCGGGTCCGTCCGCGTCGAACTCGATGTCCTCGCCCACCACGCTCCGAGCCTAAACCCTGCGCCGGCGGACGTGTCGTCGAACGCCGTTTCGATGCCGAGGCAGGTACGGAGCCCCCACCCGCCATAGTCTGCCCGGCCGTGGACACCGAGGTCCTGTCCGGAGCCTGGCGGGCGGTCGCCGCCGACGACGACGTGCGGCGGGACGGCATCGGGCTCGAACTGGACGACTCCGCATGGCTCGAGATCGACGTGCCCGGCCACTGGCGATCGCACCCCGACCTGGCGGCGAGCGACGGCCCGATCCTGTACCGCCGGAGGTTCGACGGTTCGCCGCCCGCCCCCGGTCGCCGCCGCTGGGTCACGTTCGACGGCATCTTCTACCAGGCGGACGTGTGGCTCGACGGCGCCTACCTCGGCGACCCCGAGGGCTACTTCTTCCCCCACAGCTTCGACATCACCGCGCTGTCCCGGCTCGGCGACCACCACGTGCTCGCCGTCGAGGTCGCCTGCAACGCCGAACGGGGCACTCGCGGCCGGCGCAACATCACCGGATTGTTCCAGCACTCCGAGGCCGTCGACCGCGACTGGAACCCGGGCGGGCTGTGGCGGTCCGTGCTCGTGTACGACACCGGGCCGGTCAAGCTCGACCGACTGCGGGTGCTGTGCCGGGACGCCGACGAGAGCCGTGCCCACGTGCGCCTCTACGCCCGGCTCGACAGCGACGCCGCCCGCAGCGTGCGTCTGCGCACGACCGCCGACGGCGCCGTGATCGGCGAGACCGAGCACCCGCTGGCTGCCGGCACCAACGAGATCGAGTGGGCGCTCGACCTCGACCGCCCCCGGCTCTGGTGGCCGCGAGCCCTCGGACCGCAACCGCTGACCAACATCGACGTCGAGCTGCTCGTCGAGGGCGAGGTGAGCGACCGCCGGTCCCGCCGCACCGGTCTGCGCGAGGTCGCATGGAACGACTGGGTGTGTTCGATCAACGGCGAGCGGCTCTTCCTGAAGGGCGCCAACCTCCTGCCGACCCGACCGGGCCTCGCCGACGCCGAGCCGAAGGAGGTGCGGCGGGACGTCGAGCTCGCCGTCGAGGCCGGCCTCGACGCCCTGCGCGTGCAGGCCCACATCGCCGACCACGAGCTCTACCGCGCCGCGGACGAGCTCGGCATCCTGCTGCTGCAGGACTTCCCGCTGCAGTGGGGCTACGCCCGCCAGATCCGCCGCGAGGCGGTGCGCCAGGCACGCGAGGCCGTCAACGCGCTCGGCCACCATCCCTCGATCGTGCAGTGGTGCGCTCACGACGAACCGGTACCGGACGCTCCGCAGGTCGAGAAGCCGAGGCGGGCCGCCGGGCTGCGCCGGCTGATCGCCCACCAGCTCCCGACGTGGAACAAGACGATCCTCGACCGCTGGTTGAAGCGGGCGTTCGAGCAGGCCGATCCCACCCGCCCGGCAGTTGCCCACGGGGGCGTCTACCCCCATCTCCCGAAGCTCGACGGGACCGACAGCCACCTCTGGCTCGGGTGGCACCGCGGTGAGCTCGCCGAGCTGGCCGAGATGGCCCGCGCCGTGCCCCGCCTCGTCCGTTTCGTCAGCGAGTTCGGGGCCCAGTCGGTCCCCGACTCGGCGACCGAGTTCGTCGACACGAGGGGCTGGCCGGAGCTGGACTGGGAGGCGCTGCACGAGCATCACGGCCTCGAGGTTGACGTGATGCGGTGGCGGATCCCGCCCGAGGACTACCCCACGTTCGACGCGTGGCGGCTGGCCACCCAGCGCTACCAGGCATCGCTGCTGCGCACGTACATCGAGACGCTGCGCCGCCTCAAGTACCGGCCGACGGGCGGGTTCAGCTTCTCGTGGCTCGCCGATCCCGGCCCGATGATCTCGGCGGCGGTCCTCGACCACCACCGATCCCCGAAGGCGGCGTGGCAGGTCGTGGCCGAGGCCTGCCGGCCGGTGATCGTGGTGACCGACCCGTTGCCCGCCGTCGTCCGACCCGGGACCGGGCTGGCCCTCGACGTGCACGTCGTCAACGACCTCCGCGCCCCGGTCACGGACGCCACCGTCGCCGTCACGTGCACCTGGCGAGGCGGGAGACGCCAGTGGGCGTTCCGCGGCGAGGTCGACGCCGACTCGTGCGCCCGCGTCGGCCGCCTGGAGCTCACCGTGCCCGACGCCCCCGGCGACCTCCTCCTCGGGCTCGCCCTCACGGGTCGCGACGGCTCCGACGCCGAGGTGACCGCCACCCGCCGCGCCGGCGCCACGATCTCGGCGATATGAGCAACCCGCGTTTCTGCAGCTGATCTGGTCGCCCTGGCAGCCGTTTCAGCTGCAGGAATCCGTTACACGCGCGACAGGGAGCGACGGTTCTTGAACTTGGCCTTGAGGTAGTCGGCGTTCATCACCGCGATCACATCGAGGGAGATCGACTTCGGGCAGGCGACCTCACACTCCCCGTGGTTGGTGCACGACCCGAAGTAGTCCTCCATCGTCTCGACCATCGCCTCGACCCGGCTGAACCGCTCGGGCTGGCCCTGGGGCAGGAGGTTGAGGTGGGTGACCTTGGCGCCGGTGAACAGCTGGGCGGCGCCGTTCGGGCACGCCGCCACGCACGCCCCGCACCCGATGCACAGCGACGCCGACTCGGCGGCGTCGGCGACCGGCTTGGGGACCGGGATCAGATTGGCGTCGGGGGCGCCACCGGTCGGCGCGGTGATGAACCCGCCCACCTCGACGATCCGGTCGAGCGCCGAGCGGTCGCACATCAGGTCCTTGATGATCGGGAACGCCCGCGCCCGCCACGGCTCGACGACGATCTCGTCGCCGCTCCGGAACTTGCGCATGTGCAGCTGGCAGGTGGCCGTCCCGCGCTGCGGGCCGTGGGCCTGGCCGTTGATCATCAGCGAGCACGTCCCGCAGATCCCCTCGCGGCAGTCGTGGTCGAAGGTGATCGCGTCCTCGCCGGCGGCGATCAACCGCTCGTTGACGATGTCGAGCAGTTCGAGGAACGACGCCTCCTCGCTGACCTCCTCGACGTGGTGCGTCTCGAAGTGCCCGGCGTCATGCGGACCGGCCTGGCGCCAGACCTTGAGCGTCAGGTCCTTGACCTTCGGCGCGTCACCGTTGCCCGCCGTCATTTGTAGCTCCGGGTCTGGAAGTGGACGGTCTCGTAGACCAGCTCCTCCTGGTTGCGCTTCGGCGCCATCGGGTCACCGCTCCACTCCCACGCCGCCACGTGGGCGAAGTGGTTGTCGTCGCGCAGGGCCTCGCCCTCCTCGGTCTGGTACTCGGCGCGGAAGTGGCCGCCGCAGCTCTCCTCCCGCTCCAGCGCGTCCCGGCACATCAGCATCGCCAGCTGGAAGAAATCGTCGACCCGCCCGGCCTTCTCCAACGTCTGGTTGATGCTCGTCGCCGGGCCGGTGATGCGCAGGTCCTTCTGGAACTCGTCGTACAGCGCCGGGATCTCCGCCAGTGCCTTCTGCAGCCCCTCGGCGGTGCGCTCCATGCCGCAGTGGTCCCACACGATCCGCCCCAGCTCGCGGTGGAACTGGTCGGGGGACCGGGAGCCCTTGACGTCGACGTACTGCTCGAACCGGGCCCGCGCCGCCGACTCGGCGGCGGCGAACTCATGGTGGTCGGGCCCCGGGATCGGCTTGTTGAGCAGCGGGGCCAGGTAGTTGCCCAAGGTGTACGGCAGCACGAAGTAGCCGTCGGCGAGACCCTGCATCAGCGCCGAGGCGCCCAGGCGGTTGGCGCCGTGGTCGGAGAAGTTCGCCTCGCCGGCGCAGTAGAGGCCGGGCACGGTCGTCATCAGCTCGTAGTCGACCCAGAGCCCGCCCATCGTGTAGTGCGACGCCGGATAGATCCGCATCGGCACCGTGTACGGGTCCTCGCCGGTGATCCGCTCGTACATCTCGAACAGATTCCCGTAGCGCTCCGAAACCACGTCCCGGCCGAGCCGGCCGGTCGCCTCGGCGAAGTCGAGGTAGACGCCGTTCTTCCGCGGGCCGACTCCGCGGCCGGAGTCCACCGCCCGCTTGGCGGCACGCGACGCGATGTCGCGGGGGGCGAGGTTGCCGTAGCTCGGGTAGATCCGCTCGAGGTAGTAGTCCCGCTCAGGTTCGGGGATCGCATCCGGCGGGCGGGTGTCGTCGGGGTTGGCCGGCACCCACACCCGACCGTCGTTGCGCAGCGACTCCGACATCAGCGTGAGCTTCGACTGGAACTCGTCGGACTGCGGGATGCACGTCGGGTGGATCTGCGTGTAGCACGGGTTGGCGAGGTAGGCACCGCGGCGGTGGGCCCGCCAGATCGCCGTGACGTTGCAGGCCATCGCATTCGTCGAGAGGAAGAACACGTTGCCGTAGCCGCCGGTGCAGAGCACGACGGCGTGGCCGGCGTGGGATCGGAACTCGCCGGTCAAGAGATCACGAGTGACGATGCCGGCGCAGCGCCCGTCGATCACGACCACGTCGACGAGCTCGACGCGGTTCCACAGCTTGACGTTGCCCATCCCGACCTGGCGCGCCATCTGCTGATAGGCGCCGAGGAGGAGCTGCTGGCCGGTCTGCCCGCCGACGTAGAACGTGCGGCTGACCTGGGCACCGCCGAAGCTGCGGTTGTCGAGCAGGCCGCCGTACTCGCGGGCGAACGGCACTCCCTGGGCGACGCATTGGTCGATGATGTCGACCGACACCTGGGCGAGCCGGTAGACGTTGCCCTCGCGGGCGCGGAAGTCGCCGCCCTTGATCGTGTCGTAGAACAGCCGGTGGATGCTGTCGCCGTCGCCGCGGTAGTTCTTCGCCGCGTTGATCCCGCCCTGGGCGGCGATCGAGTGCGCCCGGCGGGCGGAGTCGTGGAACGTGAACGCCTCGACCTGGTAGCCGAGCTCGGCGAGCGTGGCCGCGGCGGACGCACCGGCGAGCCCGGTGCCGATGACGAGGATCTTGAACTTGCGCTTGTTGTTCGGGTTGACGAGCTTGACGTCGGACTTGAACGTGTCCCACTTGTCTTCCAGCGGACCGACAGGGATCTTGGCGTCGAGTGTCACTGGAGCACCCTCGCGACGTTGCGAGCGAGCGAGCGCCAGCGAGCGAGCGGCCAGCGGCGGCCTGCGTGGCCGGGGAACGCAATGAGCGTCATCGTCGTCACCTACACCTGGACGATCCCGGCCTGGACCGCAATTGGGAACGAGACGTTGCCGACGACGATCAGCGTCGCCAGCCCGGTGGCGATCCCTCGCCGCCACGAGTTGAAGCGCGGGCTGTTCCACCCCATCGACTGGAACAGGCTCCAGATGCCGTGGAACAGGTGGATGCCGAGAGCGATGTTGGCGACGATGTAGAGGATCGCGACGGGGAGCCGAGACAGGCTCTCGTCGAGGTTGTGGTACACGGCGCCGCGCACGAAGTCGGGGTTGAACCAGCCCCACGTCAGATCGGCGAGGTGGTAGAAGAGGAACAGCAGCACGATGATCCCGGTCCAGCGCATCGTGCGGCTGGCGAAGTTGGCGGCGACGTAGTCACGGTGTGACTGGTACCGGACCGGCCTCGCCCGCCGGTTGATCAGCGTCAGCGTGTAGGCCGCGTGGAGGTGGAGGGCGAGGGCGACGATCAGCACGATCCGCATCAGCCAGAGAGCGACCGTGCGCGGGAACAGCGGCACGAGGAGATCGCGCAGCCACTCGCTGTAGTGGTCGATGTCCTCCGGGCCGAAGTACATCTTGAGGTTGCCGACCATGTGGGCGATGACGTAGCCGAGGCCGATCAGCCCGGTGATCGCCATCACGTACTTCTTGCCGACCGCGGTCGCGTACAGATCGAGCAGGAAGGGCTTGCGCCTGCGCTTCCTCGTCTTGACCGGGGCTTCGGACACGGCCTCCCGCGTCACCGCTTGCGCCATCAATCAGCACGCTAACGCCGCGACCGAGTCGAGCCCGAAATCGCCCACACCTTTGGGCGAACGGCCCATCTGGGAACCAGATGAGCCCGGCGAGCGGCGAGTTCGTTTGCGTCACTCGAGCTCGCCCACCGAGGTCGTTTCAGGAGACACAGACGTTACTCAACCGCTGAGCGTCCTTGCCTCGCTCGGACGCTGTCGAGTGACCGAGTCTGCCGCTGACTTCGACGACGACCGAGAACGCCTCGAAGAGGAAGTCCACTCGGGCAACATGATTCCGGTCGCGCCGCTGGACGGCCTGCGTCCGCGGCCTCGGCAGGCCGGCTCGTCGCATCAGGGTGAGGAACCGCCGCTCGAGCACGCTGTGCCCACCCGTGTCGACGAGCATGCGATCGAGTTGCCGGACGCCCCACCGCCCTCGGCCGCGCAGTTCCAAGAGCCGCCGCTCCAGCACGAGCGACGCCGACAGCCCGAGCCGCAACGCACTATCGCTGCCTCGAGCCGATCGGTCGAGACACGAGCGTGGGCGTGATCGATGATCGTCCCGAGGGCGAGGAGCCCAACCTGCAAGCGCCGACTCCAGGTATCGGGCGACCCGGCGACGACGAGGACGGTCGGCTCAACCGTCACGAGCCACCCGGCCGCAGCCCCAGCACGTTGAGCCTTCGATGACACTCCAGCGGCCCGGAGCTGCTTCACGGCAATCGCTCCGTGCTGGCAGGCGGCGATGGCGGTGATCCACGCGACGACAGAGCTGTCCATGCCCTTCCTGGGGTCGCCGCCCGGTCGAAAGGGAAACAGGAACCAGATGAGCCCGGCGAGCGTCCAAACCCCATGGGGAGGATGGCAACTGCATTTTTGTGTTTGATCGCGCTCGGCGCCTGCTCCGCCGACGACGACGATGACGGCGGAGGTGATGCCGCGGCAGCCGACACCGTCTCGGCCTCCGCCGACGACGCCTTGGCGACGGCGGGCACGACTGCCGGTGGCAGTGCCGACGCGGAGGCGCCGGCGGAAGCGTCGGAGGAGGAGGGAGCCGCCCGCTCGCTCCGCCAGCTCGTCGGTCCGTCGATCGCGATCGAGGCCCAGGCGACGGTGCGGGCCGAGGACGTTCGCGGCACGGTCGACCGGCTGACGGGGTTCGTCGTACGACGCGGCGGACGGATCGCGTCGGCCGACGTCGACTACGCGCCGGACGTCAACGAACGGGGCACCGAGGAGTCCCGGGCGACGCTCGTGCTCGCCGTGCCACCGGCGGAGCTCGCCGCGGTGGTCGCCCATCTCGAGGACCTCGGCACGGTCCTCGCCTTCGACCAGCTCGCCGAGGACGTGACCGAGCAGCTGGTCGACCTCGACTCGCGCATCCGCAACACCCGCGCCAGTGTCGAGCGGGTGCGGGCGCTGCTCGCCGAGGCGACGGACATCGACGGGATCGTGCGGCTCGAGTCCGAGCTCACCGACCGGGAGATCGAGCTCGAGACGCTCCTCGCGTCGCAACGCAGCCTCGAGGAGCGGGTAGCGATGTCGACGCTCACGGTCGAGGTCGTCGCCGCGCCCCGTGCCGCGTTCGGCGTCGTGCGGCACGAGTTCGAGCCGGGTCGTCCCGGACTGGTCGAGGCGCTCGGGGACGGGTGGGGGGCGTTCGTGACCGGTGGGTACGCCGTCGTGCTCGCCGCGGCGACCGTGCTCCCGTTCCTCGCCGTGGCCGCGCTGGTCGTGGTTGTCCTCGTCTGGGTCCGCCGGACCGTCAGGCGCGACGCAACGACCGCCAGCCGTCAGGTGTGAGCACCCAGTCGGCCCGGCTGCCGTCGGGGAAGGCGAACGGCGCGCGCAGCCCGGTGTGGGCGTAGGCGTCGGGGAGCTCGAGCACTCCCAGCTCGTCGCCCCAACGGTGCCAACGCCGCCCGGCGGCCTCGGCGAGCTGGAGCGGTCCGCCGGCGAGCTCGAGCGTCCCGTGGACGACGCCCTCCTGCTCGTAGCCGTCGGCGCGGGCAGTCGGCTCGCGGGTCGCGTACCACTCGAGGTCGAACGCGATCGGGCTCGGCGTCCCGTAGGCGCGGCCCAGGGCGTCGTCGGGGTCGTCGAGCGCGGCGGCGTACGTCTCGTTGGCGACCGTCCACTGCTCCATCGGCGCGTCGCACGTGTGCTCGGCCCACAAGGCGTGGGCCTTGACGAGGAGCGGGTCAGCGCGCACCGGCACCTCCCACTCGGTGACGTGCAGCAGCGGCTCGCCCCGTCGGGCCAGGGCCGCCCAGTACCACGCCCCGCGCCCGAGCACGCGGTAGCCCGTGACGACGCCGAGCGAGCCGTCGGCGAGCCAGCAGGTGAACACCCACTCTTCGACCGCGACGCCGGGGTGCGGCCGCTCGTGAGCCGGGTCGATGGCAGACCTGAGTTCGGCCACGATCAGGCACACTAGGAGTGTGGTGCGGTACCTCAGCCTCGACTGGATCGACGCGCTGTCACGCGCCGTGGACGACGACCAGCAGCTGCGCGAGCTGGCGACGACGCACGAGATCGGGCTCACCCAGGTCGTGGGCGATGGGCCCGACGGCGACGTGACGTACCACCTGCAAGTCGGCGACGGCGAGGCCCGGTTCGGTCCGGGCGCCGCCGATCCGGAGCACGTGCGGATGGAGCAGTCGTGGAGCACGGCGGTCGCCGTCGCCAACGGCGACCTCAACGCCCAGGAGGCCTTTGTCGACGGCCGCATCCGGCTGTACGGAGATCAGCAGCGCCTGCTCGAGGCCCAGCCCGTGTTCGGCGCCCTCGACCACGTGCTCGCCTCGCTCCGCGGTCGCACCGAGTACGTCTGATGCCGGAGTTGCCCGAGGTACAGGCTCACGCCGAGCGGCTGACCGAGGCGTATGCCGGCGAACGCCTCAGCCGGTTCCTGGCGCTCTCGTTCACCGCCCTGAAGACGGTCGAGCCGGCCCCGTCGGAGGCCTACGGGCGCCCGCTCGACGACGTCGGGCGGCGGGGGAAGTACCTCCTTCTGCGCTTCGGGTCGGTGACGTTCGTCGTCCATCTGATGCAGGGCGGGCGCCTGGTCGTCGACGCCAAGCAGACGGCCCGACCGCGTGGTGGGCTCGCCCGGTTCGTGTTCGAGGGCGGCACGCCCGCGCTGCTGCTGACCGAGCAGGGGACCGAGCGCAAGGCGGGCGTCTGGTGCGTCGAGAGCGGGGTCGCGCTGACCTCGCCGCCCCTCGCTGCGCTCGGGCCGGAGGCGGACCTCGTCGAGCCGGACGAGATGGCGGCGCTGTTCGCCCAGCGGTCGGTGCGCCTGCACGGGTTCCTCCGCGACCAACGGGCTATCGCCGGGCTCGGCCGCCGGCTGGCCAACGAGGTGTGCCATCGAGCGAAGCTGTCGCCGTTCGCGATGACCGGCAAGCTTGGTGCGGATGGCGCCGCGGAAGTGGTCAAGGCGATCCGTGACGCGGTGGCCGAGGGGCTCGAGTACGAGCGCGGGCGAGACGACATGAGCTCGTCGAAGGATCGGCCCGGCCGCGTGCACCATCGCACGGGCGAGCCATGCCCGGTGTGCGGGGACACGATCCGCGCCGTCGAGTACTCCGGCTACACGGTGAACTACTGCCCCACCTGCCAGACCGCTGGCAAGGTCCTCGCCGACAACACGACGAGCAAGTTCCTGAAGTAGCCGATCAGGCGGGCGGCGGTGGCGGTGGTGTGCTCGGCGGCTCGGTGGGCGGCGCCTCCGGAGGAGTCGCCGGGGCCGTTTGCTGGGCCGGCGGTGGCGGCGGCGGCGCCGTCGTTGTCGTCGGCGGAAGCGTCGGTGGTACCGACGACGGTGCGCCGGCCTCCGCCGTCGAGGCCCAGTTCGGGTACGTGTCGGTCATCAACAACACGTAGCTGTAGGTCTGCAGGATGTACCGGAACACCCGCAGGATGAAGTCGAACATCCCGCGGGGGTGCTTCCCGGTGAAGAGGATCGCGAACCACGATGCGATGAGGACGAAGAAACTGGCGAACCCGAGAACGGCAGCGATGACGATCGCCGGGATCGCCCAGATGAACCGGAGCCCGTTGGTGAGCCGGTTGGCGGGTTCCTCGAAGCTGAACTGGGTGGTCACGGGAACCGGACCGGGATCGGTGCCGAACGCGGGGTACGGGTCGTACAGCAGGTCGACGTAGCCGTACACCCGGCAGTAGTAGCCGAGCCAGGCGTGCTGGAGGTTCCAGAGCCCCTCGTTGCGCTTCCCGGTGAAGAGCACGATGAACCACTGGATGACGGCGAGGATCTCCGTCAGGTACGCCCACACCTGGACGATGATCAGGTGGGGAATGGCGAGGATGATGCGGAAGGCGGTGGTGAGCCGGTTCCGCTCCTCCGTGTAGACGACGTCGTACTTGAAGGCAGCCACGGGAGCAACGTAGCGCCCGCCGGTCGTGCGATCGTGCGATGGCTAGCGTCGCCAGGCATGGCGATCCATCTGCGCGCTTCCGCCGGGGACTACGCGCCCACGGTGCTCTGCCCGGGCGACCCCCGCCGGGCCACGTACATCGCAGAGACGTTCTTCGACCCCGATGCCCGGTTGGTGAATGAGGAGCGAGGGCTGCTCGGCTACACCGGGACGTTCGACGGCGTGCCGATCAGCGTCCAGACGACCGGGATGGGATGCCCGAGCGCCGGCATCGTGTTCGAGGAGCTGATCATGCTCGGCGCCTCCCGACTCGTCCGCGTCGGCACCTGCGGGGCGATCGGGGATGGCATGGGCATGGGTGACACGGTGATCGGGCTCGCCGCCTCGTGCGACGACACCACACCCTTGCGCTACGCCGGCATGACCGGCTACGCCCCGGCCGCCTCGTTCGGCCTCGTCGAGACGGCGGCGCGATTGGCCGGCGAGGGCGGGGCGACGGTTCACGTCGGAGGGTTCGTGTCGAGCGGGGTCTTCTACGACCCCGACCCGTCGAAGGTCCCGCTCTGGAAGCGGATCGGGATCCTCGCCATCGAGATGGAGGCGGCGATGCTCTACACGGTCGCCGCCGTCAAACGGGTCGACGCGCTGGCGATCTGCACGGTGAGCGATCTCGTCGGCGAGGGGACGAGCGAGCGGATCAGCGACGAGGAGCTTCGCCGCGGCGTCGACGCGATGCTGCGCGTCGCCTGCCGTGTCGCCACCAGCTGACCGCATCCGAGTGTTTCGCGCTGTCCGAGTGTTTGCTGCGGGCACGTCCCGGCGCGAAACACTCCGATGACGGGAAACACTCGGATGCAGACGGGTCAGATCAGATCGAGCGCCTTGACCTCGTCCCGTTCGGCGAAGAGCTCGGCCACGGACGCGTCGATCCTGCCCCGGCTGTACTCCTCGATCTCGAGCCCCTGAACGATCTCGTAGCGCCCGTCCCGGCACGTGCACGGGTAGCTCGAGATGATCCCCTCGGTAACCCCGTAGCTCCCGTCGCTCGGGATCGCCATCGACACCCAGTCGTCGTCCGGCGTCCCCCGCACCCACGAGCGGACGTGATCGATCGCGGCATTGGCCGCCGACGCCGCCGACGAGGCACCCCGCGCCTCGATGATCGCCGCGCCCCGCTTGGCGACGGTCGGGATGAAGGTCCCGTCGACCCACTCGTGGTCGCCGATCGCCTCGTAGGCGTTGCGCCGCTTCCCGTCGATCTCGACCTCGCAGTGGAACAGATCGGGGTACTGGGTCGTCGAATGGTTGCCCCAGATCGTCATCTGCTTCACGTCGGCGACCGGAACCCCTACCTTTTGCGCCACCTGGGTCAGCGCCCGGTTGTGGTCGAGCCGGGTCATCGCCGTGAAGCACGACGGGTCGAGCGCCCCGGCGTTGCTCATCGCGATGAGCACGTTGGTGTTGGCCGGGTTGCCCACGACGAGCACCTTCACGTCGCGGCGGGCCGAGCGCGACAGCGCCTCGCCCTGGGGCTTGAAGATCCCCCCGTTGGCCGACAGCAGGTCGGAACGCTCCATGCCGGCCTTCCGCGGCATCGCCCCGACGAGCAGGGCGACCTCGGCGCCACCGAACGCGGTGTCAGCGTCGTCGGTGCACACCACGTCGCGGAGCAGCGGGAAGGCACAGTCGTCGAGCTCCATCCGCACGCCGTCGAGTGCGCCGAGGGCGGGCGTGATCTCGAGCAGCTGGAGGGCGACGGGCGTGTCGGGACCGAGCATCGCGCCCGAGGCGATGCGGAACAGCAGGCTGTATCCGATCTGACCGGCGGCACCCGTGACAGCGACGCGAACCGGGGTTGGCGAACTCATGGGGGCGAGCGTACGCGCGGCGCCTCAGCGGCCGAGAAAGTACATCACGGTGTTGGCGTAGTACGTCTGGCCGGCGCTCTTGAGGTGGATGCCGTCGGCGTAGAAGCAGTCGTCGACGCACCGCGTGGACAGTTCGGGCCAGTTGATGACCCGGACGTTCGGGAACCGATCGGGAAGGGCGGCCAGCTTCTGGTTGTTCGGTCCGATCCAGGATTTCCCCGGTGCGGCGACCTGGAGCACGAGCACCCGCCGGACGTTCTTCAGCGCGTCGAAGAAGGCGGTCAGCGTGTCGTCGCCGATGGGGCCGTTGGTGCCGAGGTGGACGATGACGGCGTCACCGAGGCGTCGCTGATCGCGCAGCGCCTGGACCACGGGCACCATGTCGACCATCTGCCGGCTGACCGCGGCGTCGACGACCTCGACCCCTGCGTCACGCATCGCCGGCGCCGCGCCGAGCATGACGGAGTCGCCGATGGCAAGGGTCTGGATGGGTGCGGGCGGCGCGGTGGTGGTCGGCGGCAGCGTCGTCGGGGGGACGGTCGTCGGAGCGGCGGTCGTGGGCGCAGCGGTGGTCGGCGCCGCCGTCGGCGGGACGGTCGCGCCCGGCCCGGCCCCGGCGGGCACCGAGGTCGGGGGTGGGGTGGTGGGCGGCGTCGTCGGCGCCTGGGTGTCGGGGGTGACCGTGGCGGGCGTCGTGGTGCCGGTGATGCCGGCGAGGTCGGTGACGGATTCCTCACCCTCCGCGAGCGACTGGGCGATCTCGTTCTGCTTCAACTCGGCGGTGGCGAGGTTGGTGGCGGCAAACACCGACAGGGCGACCAAACCGGCACCGGCGGCGGCGATGATCCGGCGCGGGACCGGGTCGCGTCGCGCCTGCAGCCGCCGCCACCAGCGACCGACATGGCGCCGGCGGACCGGCATCTCGACGAGCCGATAGGACAGCTCGCAGACCACCGCCGTGATCGCCAGCGCAAGCACGAACTCGGCCACCGTGAGTGGGCGCCCGGTCACCCCCCGGATGCCCTGGTAGATCGGCCAGTGGAAGAGGTAGATGCCGTACGACCGGAGCCCGATCCACAGCAGCACCGAGTTGCCGAGCAGCACCCCGGCCCACGCCCGCCGGTGGGTGACCCCGGCGATCAACGCCAGCGTCGCCAGGCCGCAAACGAAGAACCCGCCGCGGAACAGCCACGGGTCGGCGGTGTTCTCCGGCGTGATGATGTGGAGGTACCAGAACAGTGCGGCCAGCCCGGCCAACCCGACCAGGGCGACGAGATCGACGAGACGGCCCTTCGTCCGCATCGGGCCGCGCATGACCGCCACCGGCCGCCAGACCAGCGCGAAAGCGGCGCCGAGCAGCAGCCCGCCGGCGCGGGTGAACGTGCTCAAGTAGAGGGTGTCGGTCTTCGAGATGCACCGCCCGCCGACCTTCCAGTACGCCTCCGGCGTCAGCGCACAGGTGTTGACCTCGCCGGGGTAGTAGATCACGGCCGTCACCACGGTGACGGCGACCGCAGCGAGGAACAGCCATCCGGCCATCTCCGGCAGGCGGCGCCGGCCGCGGCTGATCAACGCGATCATCACCAGCGGCCAGACGAGGTAGAACTGCTCCTCGATCGCAAGGCTCCACAGGTGCCGCAGGGGCGAGAAGTCGCCGGTCGACGTGTAGCTCTGACCGACAAAGATCTGGTACCAGTTCGTCGAGTACGTGAGCGCGGCCACGACGTCCCCGCGGAGCTGGCCGAGGACGTCGCGCCGGAACAGGGCGCAGTAGATCGACAGGCCGATCAGGAGCAGGAACAGCGCCGGGAGCAGCCGGCGGGCGCGGCGGAGGTAGAAGTGGCGCAGGCTGACCGTGCCGGTGCGCTCGTGCTCGCCGATCAGCAGCAGCGTGATCAGGTAGCCGCTGATGACGAAGAAGACCTCGACGCCGAGGAACCCGCCCGGCAGCCACTGGTTGTTGGCGTGGTACACCATCACGGCCAGCACCGCGATCGCGCGCATGCCGTCCAGGCCGGGAAGGTAGGGAACCCGGCTCACCGAGGTGCGCGGCGGGCTCCACTCGAGCGGTCGGGTCGCCGTGGCGTCGCTCAGTGCCACGACCTTGACTACGTCACCGCGAGCCCGAGGTTGGCGTAGATCTCTCGGGTCGCCGTGCTGCGGTTGAGCGTGTAGAAGTGCAGCCCCGGGGCCCCCGCCGGCGAGCAGTTCGGCACACAGGGTCGGTGGCGACGTCGACCCCGATCCGACGCACCTCCGTCGGATCCTCGACGCCGGCGAGCCGGTCGGTCAACCACGTCGGCACCGCCGCGCCGCTGAGCCCGGCCATCCGCACCACCTGACCGGCGTTGGTGATCGGCATGATCCCGGGGATGACCGGCTTGGTGACACCCAGCTCGTCGAGCTCGGCGACGAGACGCAGGTAGTGGCTGGGCCTCGAAGAAGAACTGGGTGATCGCGAAGTCGGCCCGGCGGAGTTTGGCGGCGAGCAGGCGACGATCCGTCTCCCGGTCGGGCGACCGGGGGTGCAGCTCGGGGTGGGCGGCCACGCCGATCGAGAAGTGGCCGAGCGGCTCGATGTCGTCGATCAGGTCGGTGGCGAACTGGTAGTCGCTGGGCCGTACGTCGGCCGGGTCGGACGGCGGATCGCCGCCGAGGGCGAGGATGTTGTCGATGCCGGCCGTCCGGTAGTCATCGAGGATCGTCTGGATCTCGTCCCGCGTGTGGCTCTGGCAGGTGAGATGGGCCATCGGGGTGATCTCGGTCTCCCGGCGCACCCAGGTGACGACCTCACGGGTGCGTCGCCGGGTGCTCCCGCCGGCGCCGTACGTGACCGACACGAAGCTCGGGCCGAGCGGCTCGAGCTCGGCGATGGCGCGGCCGAGCGAGAGCTGGGCGCCGTCGGTCTTGGGCGGGAAGAACTCGAATGAGAACGTCCGCCCTGCCGCGAGGAGCTCGGACACGCGGGCCATGGGATCCATTCGAGGCTATCGCCCCTCAGTCCGGTCACCGGGGCAGGTCCATCCGAGTGTTCCTGTCGCCCGAGTGTTTCGTGCGGGTACGTCCCGGCGCGAAACACTCGGACGTCGCCAAACACTCGGATGGGGACTCGTCAGTGGCGGAAGTGGCGCTCGCCGGTGAAGACCATCGCCAGCCCGAGCTCGTCGGCGGCGGCGATGACCTCGGGGTCCCGGACGCTCCCCCCGGGCTGGATCACGGCCCGAACCCCGGCGGCGGCGACCACATCGACCCCGTCGCGGAAGGGGAAGAAGGCGTCGCTGGCGGCGACCGCCTCGCGGGCCCGGTCGCCGGCGCGGTCGGCGGCGATGCGGGCGGAGTCGACCCGGTTCTGCTGACCGGCACCGATGCCGAACGCCTGGCGGTCTCGGGCCAGGACGATCGCGTTCGAGCTCACGGCCGCGCACACGGTCCAGGCGAACTCCAGATCGTCCCACTGCTCGGCGGTTGGCTCGGCGGTCGTGGCCACCCACCACGTCGACCGGTCGACCGTCACCGGGTCGGGGGTCTGGACGAGGAGGCCGCCGTCGACCGGACGCACCTCGAGGCGCGGCTCTCCCGGCGGATCGGCGGACAGCACCCGCAGGTTGGCCTTGGCGGTGAGCGTCGCCAGCGCCTCGTCGGCGTACTCCGGCGCGACGACGACCTCGGTGAACACCGGGGCGAGCGCGGCGGCGAGGTCCGCCGGCACGGGCCGGTTGATGGCGACGATGCCGCCGAACGCGCTCACGGGGTCGCAGGCGTGTGCCCGTCCGTACGCAGTGGAGATCTGGCCGGCGACGGCGACGCCGCAGGGATTGGCGTGCTTGACGATCACGCAGGCCGGCTCGGAGAAGCGGTGGACGAGTCGCCAAGCGGCCTCGGCGTCGAACAGGTTGAGGTAGCTGAGCGCCTTGCCCCCGTGCTGGGTCGCGGAGTCCCACCACCCCGTCGTACCGACGTAGCGGTAACGCGCCGCGACCTGATGGGGGTTCTCGCCGTAACGCAGCGGCTGGGCCTGCTCGAGGTCCAGGTGCAGCGACGCCGGCAGCGCCTCCTCGACGTCGTCCGCGCCGTCGCGTCCCGCCGGACCGGTGCGGTCGAGCCAGTCGACGATCTCGGCGTCGTAGGCGGCGGTGCGGGCGAACGCCACCCGGGCGAGCCGCCGACGCGTCGGTTCGGACAGCCGGCCGTCGGAACGGAGCTCGTCCAGGACGGGCTCGTAGTCGGCCGGATCGACGACGACGCCGACGTGGGCGTGGTTCTTCGCCGCCGCCCGCACCATCGCCGGGCCGCCGATGTCGATCAGCTCGACGCCGGGCTCGCGGTGGAATGGGTAGAGGTTGACGACGACGAGCGAGATCGGCTCGATGCCGTAGTCCTCGAGGTCGCGCTGGTGGTCCGCGTTGTCGGGGTCGGCGAGGATGCCGCCGTGCACCTTCGGGTGGAGGGTCACGACGCGATGGCCGAGAATGGCCGGGAAGCCGGTGCGCGCGGCGACGTCGGTGACCGGCACGCCGGCCTCGCCGATCACGCGTGCGGTGCCCCCGCTCGAGAGCAGCTCCCACCCGAGGGCGTGGAGCCCGAGCGCCAGCTCGACGACGCCGGTCTTGTCGTAGACGGAGAGGAGGGCAGTTGGCACGCGCCGGAGGGTAGTGAAGCGCACGATCTCGACGATCAACCCGATTCAGCGTCGCAGTTGCTACGGTGCGCGACGGCGCGAATCGCCACGCCACGGTTGGGGTGGCCGAGTACGACCCAAGGAGGACCTGCTCGTGCAAGGGAAGTTCAAGCCGGGCGACTGGCTGCTCGTCGTGGGCGGAGCTGCAATGCTCATCTTCGGTTTGGCGCTGGACTGGGCCAAGGTGGGCAGCGTCAGCGGGAACAACGCCTTCGACTACTTCTTCACCGGTGGGATCGCCTGGCTGCTCGTCGTCGCCGCCGGAGTGATCGCCGTGCTCCTGGCCGTGGGAGCCATCACCGCCGGCACGACTCCCTGGACGCTGATCCTGCTCATCGCGACGGGTCTCGCCACACTCCTGATGCTGATCCGGCTGATCATCGGCGCCGGCGACGAGGCCGGGTTCGAGCTCGACCGCGGTTCCGGCATGTACGTCGCCTTCATCGCCGCCGCGATCGCTCTCGCCGGTGCGGTGATGAACTTCACCACAACGGGTGGCCGGTTCTCCGACCTCACCGACATGGACAAGATGCGCGACGCCTTCAAGAGCGGACCCGGCGGCCCCACCGGTCAGGGGGTGCCGCCACCGCCGCCACCGCCGCCGCCGCCCACTCCCTAGAGCGCGGCGACGATCGCCGCCATTCGCTCTCCCGCCTCGGTCGGGTTGAGCCCGACCTCGACACCCGCGGCGGCGAGCGCGTCCATCTTCCCCTGCGCGGTGCCCTTGCCGCCGGACACGATCGCGCCGGCGTGGCCCATCTTCCTCCCCGCCGGCGCGGTGACCCCGGCGACGTAGGCGACCATCGGCTTGGACACGCTGGCGGCGATGAAGTCCGCCGCCTCCTCCTCCGCCGACCCGCCGATCTCGCCGATCATGAACATCGCGTTCGTCTCCGGGTCGGCCTCGAACTCGGCGAGGCAGTCGACGAAGCTCGTCCCCGGCACCGGATCGCCGCCGATGCCGACGCACGTCGACACGCCGATGCCGACCTGCTTCAGCTCGTACAGCGCCTGGTACGTGAGCGTCCCGGAGCGGCTGACGATGCCGACGTTGGGCCGGTCCGGCGACGGGACGAGGGCGATGTCCCCCGCGGTGATGCCGATGTTGCACTTCCCCGGGCTGATCGCGCCGGGGCAGTTCGGGCCGAGGAGGCGGGTGCCGGGGAACTCGCGTACCAGGGTGTTGTAGACCTTCGCCTCGTCGTGGGCCGGGATCCCCTCGGTGATGCACACGACGAACCGGATCCCCGCCGCGGCCGCCTCGAGGACCGCGGACGGCGCCGCTCGCGGCGGGACGGCGACGAACGACGCGTCCGCGCCGGTGGCGGCCACGGCCTCGGCGACGGAGTCGAAGACCGGGATGCCGTCGACGTCCTGGCCGCCCTTCCCCGGCGTGACGCCGGCGACCACCTTGGTCCCGTAGTCCCGGTTGCGCAGGCCGTGGAACCGGCCCTGCCCGCCCGTCAGACCCTGCACCACGACCTTGGTGTCCTGGTCGATGAAGATCGCCATTATGCCCCGTTCCCCGGCCACGGAGGCCGTTGCTGGACGCTCCCTCGCTGGCGCTCGGTCGCTCGCACGCTCACGCGCCTGCCTCACTGCCGTTCGCGATACGGACCGCCTCGCGCGCCGCCTCGAGCATCGTCGGCTTGCTGATCAGGCGGTCGGCGGGGATCCCGGCCTCGGTGATGATCCGGCGGCCCTCCTCGGCGTTGGTGCCGTCCAGCCGGACCACCATCGGGGCCCGCAGCTCGACCCGGCGCACCGCTTCGACGATGCCCTTGCCGACCTCCTCTCCCCGGGTGATCCCGCCGAAGATGTTGATGAAGATCGACCGCACCTGCTCGTCGGTGTTGATCACCTCGAGCGCGGCCGCCATCACGTCGGCGTTGGCGCCGCCGCCGATGTCGAGGAAGTTGGCGGCCCGTCCGCCGACCTGGTTGACGACGTCGAGCGTGCTCATCGCCAGACCGGCCCCGTTGGCGATGATGCCGACCGAGCCGTCGAGGCCGATGTACTGGAGGTCCTTCTCCTTGGCGAGCCGCTCCCGCTCGTCGAGCTCCTCGCCGCCGCGGAACTCGTCCCACTCGGGGTGGCGGAAGGCGGCGTTGTCGTCGAGCGTGACCTTGGCGTCGAGGGCGTGCACCTCGCCCGACGGCTTGAGGATCAGCGGATTGACCTCGGCGAGGTCGCAGTCGCCCTCGCTGTAGCAGCGGTACAACGAGACCAGGATCTCGGCGACGCCGTCGACCGCCTTGTCCGGGATCGCCGCGTCCACGGCCGCTTGGCGGGCGACACCGGCGGCGAGCCCGTCGACGGGGTTGACGTGGAGCCGCACGATCGCCTCGGGGTCGCGGTCGGCGACCTCCTCGATGTCGACACCGCCCTGAGCGGACAGCATCAGCAGGTGCTGCTTCGCCGCCCGGTCGAGGGTGAAGCTGGCGTAGTACTCCTCGTCGATGTCGGAGGCGTGCTCGACCCAGACCCGCTTCACGACGTGGCCCTTGATGTCCATCCCCAGGATCGCGGCGGAGTGGGTGCGGACCTCGTCGGCGTCGTTGGCGAGCTTGATCCCGCCCGCCTTGCCTCGGCCGCCGACCTGCACCTGGGCCTTGACGACGACCGGGTATCCCGCCGCCTCGGCGGCGGCGACCGCCTCGTCGACCGTTTCGGCGACTCCGCCCGGGCTCACCGGGATGCCGAAACGGGCGAAGTACTGCTTGCCCTGGTACTCGTACAGGTCCACGTGCTCCCCTTCAGACCGCGTTACCGGTCACGTCGTCGTCGTCCGCCCGCTCGTCCAAGGTGGACTCCAGCCAGGCGCTGATCTCCCGGAGCGACGAGCCCGGCCCGAACACCGCGCCGACGCCGAGCTCGCGCAGCTTGCGGGCATCGGCGTCGGGGATCACGCCCCCGCCGAACACCAGCACGTCACCGAGGCCGCGGTCGCGAAGCTCGTCGAGCACCCGCGGGAACAGGGTGAGGTGAGCGCCGGAGAGGAGGGACAGTCCGACCGCATCGGCGTCCTCCTGCAGCACGGTCTCGGCGATCTGCTCCGGCGTCTGGTGGAGGCCGGTGTAGATGACCTCGAAGCCGTGGTCGCGCAGCGCTCGGGTGATCGTCTTGGCGCCGCGGTCGTGCCCGTCGAGGCCGGGCTTGGCCACCACGACTCGGTACGGGCGCCTCACGAAGGGCGAACGATATGTCCACGCCATGGAAGACGACCAACCCACGAGCACAATGGCGTGGTGATCGTGGAGCTCGCCGAGCGGTTCGCCTCCACCCGCCTGCGCTCGCCGCTGGCCCGGGCGGTCGTGCCCGTGGTGGGCGGTGCCGTCGTGATCGCGTTGATCCTGCTGGCGACATGGGGGGTGGCGGCTCTGGTACGGCACAACCCGAGCGAGCAGCTGGCGCCGTCGACATTCCGTGTCGGCAACGTCGAGCCCGTCGCCGAGGAGATCGCCGAGAACGGCCCGCTCCTGTTCCCCGGGCTCAACACGACGACCGGGGAGCGCTCGATCGTGCTCGACCACGAGGGTGAGGACGCCACCCGGGGCTGGCGGATCTACTGGGCCTACCCCGCCGACCGCGACGCATCGTGCCCGGTCACCCAACAGGAGGGTTCGCGGCGTTTTACGGACTGTGAAGGACGAACTCTCGACGTCCCGCAGCTCGCCCTGCCGCCGGACGGTGTCAACCCGGTGGTCGAGAACCGACGGGTCCTGGTCCTCGACCTCCAGCCGTCGACCACCACGACCTGAACCCTGGGCTTCGCGCCGCGGGCGCCCGCTACGCTTGCCGCCCATGTTGGGTTCCGGCGGCACCACCGACTCGTCCCGTCCCCTGCGGCTCCGGGCCGGGGTCGCCGCGCTCCTGGTCGCGGCGGTGCTCGTGCCGGCCGTGCCCGCGCTCGCCGCCCCCGGCGACGACGACCCGCCGGCCACCCAACCGGAACCCACGGTCGCCGCCACCGGCACGACTGCCGCCGCCGAGCCGTGCTCCGTGTCGCGGAGCCTGCGCCGCGGCGACACCGGAGCCGACGTGCTGTGCCTGGAACGCGAGCTGGTGCGACGCGGCTTCTCCATCGCCTTCCCGAAGCAGGGCCGCTACGACACGACCACTGCGGCTGCCATCCGCAACGTGCAGCAGAGCGGCGGCATCCTGGCCACCGGCGTGGCCGGCCCGGCCACACTCGCCCGGCTCGGGCTGTGGTCGGGCCCGCGCATCGACGTTGCCTGCTCGGTCACGCGAATGGTGCGCGGCGGCATGCGCGGCGCCGCCGCCCGCTGCGTCGAACAACGGCTGATCCAGCTCGGGTACGACATCCCCGGGCCGAACCGGCACTTCGGTCCGCTGAGCGTCCGGGCCACCAAGGCGTTCCAGACCCGCCAGCGCAACACCATCGTCAACGGCATCGCCGCCCCGTGGACGCTGCGTCAGCTCGGTCTGTGGTCGGGCCCGTCCCTGACCAAGGCGTGCACCGTCTCCCGCCCGGTGCTCGAGGGGACCAGGGCGGCCCCGGCTCGTTGTCTCGAGCAGCGGCTGATCCAGCTGGGCTACGCGTTGGAGGCTCCCAACGCGGTCTTCGACGCCTCCGCCACCCGCGCCCTTCGCTCCTACCAGTTCGCGCGTCGGCGTCACTGCCGACGGTCGGGCCGGCAAGCGCGTGCTGCGCGCGCTCGGGATCTGGAAGCAGCCGCCGCGGGTGACGTGCCGCGTCACGACGACGGTCAAGTGGGGCACGAGCGGCCCGGCGGCGAAGTGCGTCGAGCGGCGACTCGTCGCCCTCGGGTACGCCCTCTACGGCCCGAACGGGACGTTCGACAGCACCAGCGTCGACGCGATCCGCGCCTATCAGCGGTCGAAGGGTCTGACAGCCGATGGGGTCGCCGGCCCGTTCACGCTGTTCTCGCTCAAGATCTGGGGCGGGCGCAATCCGCACCTTCCACCGCCCCTCCCGGCCAACTCCGGGACCGGCCGGCGGGTCGTCTACTCCCGCGCCCATCAGCGGGTCTGGGCCGTCGACGGCGCCGGCCGGGTGGTCAAGACCCACCTGGTGTCGGGTCGCCTCCACGAGCCGTATGCCGGTACGTACTCCGTCTTCTCCCGCTCGGAGCACACGTACAACGTCGACGACCCCGACGTGAAGTGGCACTGGATGGTCCGCTTCGCCCACGGACCCGAGGGCGGAAACATCGGCTTCCACGAGATCCCGACCAGGTTCGGCGTGCCGCTGCAGAGCGAGAGCCAGCTCGGTCAACCGCTGTCCGGCGGATGTGTGCGCCAGTCCACCGCCGATGCCCTGTGGATGTGGAACTGGGCCGGTTTGGGCACGAAGGTCGTCGTCCTCTAGCCCAACGCGGCGTTCAGGCGGTCGCCACGGTCGCGGCGACAAGCCGCTCGGCGAACTCCTCGGCGTGTTCCGGCAGCTTGCCGCGGTGCAGGGCGAGCCCGCCGACGACGTTGGCGCCGGTGGCCTCGACGGCGCCGGTGAGCCGCTCCAGGCTGCTGCGGGGGTTCACCGCGAACGTGCAGAACACGGCTGCCTGCTTGCCCCGCATCGCCGGCAGGTTCGAGATCGTCGCCAGTCCGTACGGAGCGACCCCGATGACGATGAAACCGTGCACCCACGTGCCGACGAGCACGATGTCGGCCGCCTGGATGGCGGCGTAGTCGGGCTGGCGGACCTTCGACAGGCCAGTGATCGTCCACCCCTCCTGTCCCAGGTCGTCGGCGATCAACTCGGCCGCCCGCCACGTGTTCCCGGTGAGGCTCTCGACCAGCAGCGCCGCCTTCATCGCCGCGATTCAAGCACGCGGCTCGACGTTCACTGGTTGTTCGCCGTAACCGAGAGAACGGATGCGACCGATGTCCTACGGTTGCGCCGATGCGTGCCCGAGCCGTCCTGACCGCCCTGCCTGCCGCCGTCGCCCTCGCCCTGCCGGTCGTCACGGACGCCCAGGCACCGCGGCCGACGGTCGTCGATCCGACCAGCGCGGTGTTCGTCAACGAGTTGCACTACGACAACGCCAGCACCGATACCGGAGAGGCGATCGAGATCGCCGGACCGGCGGGCACTGACCTGACCGGCTGGAGCATCGTCCTCTACAACGGCAACGGCGGGGCCGCCTACAACACCCGGGCCCTGACCGGCGCCATCCCCGACCAGTCCAGCGGGTTCGGCACCCTGTCGTTCGACTACCCGTCCAACGGGATCCAGAACGGGAACCCCGACGGGATCGCCCTCGTCTCACCGGCCGGGCTCATCCAGTTCCTCTCCTACGGCGGCACGTTCACCGCGGTCGGCGGCCCCGCCGACGGCCAGCTCTCGACCGACATCGGGGTCGCCGAGCCGAGCACGACCCCGGTCGGCCAGTCGCTGCAACTCACCGGCACCGGCTCGACCTACGGCGACTTCACCTGGCAGCCGCCGGCGCTCTCCTCGTTCGGCGCGATCAACCCCGGCCAGACCTTCACCGGCGGCGGGCCGGCCGAGCCGATCGCGACGTGCCCGTCCGCACTCGTCACCCCGGCCGGGACAGCGACCTCGGCCGAGGTTTCGGCGACCGACGCCGACAGCGCGATCGCCTCGATCACGATCACGTCACCGTCAGTGGACGGGATCACGCTCACCCCGACTGGGGTGGGGACGGCGACGCTCGACGTCGCCGCGACCACGGCCGCCGGAACGTACGAGGTGGTCATCGAGTTCGCCACCGACGACGTCCCGCCGCAGACCACGACGTGCACGGTCGAGGTGAGCGTGCTCGGCGTCACGTTGATCTCTGCGGTCCAGAGTGATCCGGAGCTGCTCAATGACACGGTGCGTGTCGAGGGCGTGGTGACCTCGTTGTTCAGCGACAACGACGCCCTGGACGGGTTCTTCGTCCAGGAAGAGGACGCCGACGGGGACGGCAACGCGGCGACATCGGAAGCGCTGTTCGTCGACTGCACGGGCCGGTGCCCGACCGGACTGGTCAGCCGCGATCTCGTCCAGGTCATCGGCACCGTCGCCGAGACGTTCGGCCGGACCGGACTGCGAGCCGACCTCGGTGCTGGCGCCGTCACCGTGCTGGGCCACGGGGTCTCCCTGCCCACGGCCGCCGAGGTCGAGCTGCCGGCGCCGACCGGGACCAACGTCGCGGCCACGTTCGAGGCCTTCGAGGGGATGATCACCACCCTTCCCGACACCCTCGCGGTCAGCGAGTACTTCCAGCTCGCCCGGTTCGGGCAGCTCGTGCTGACGGTCGACGAGCGCCCGTTCCAGTTCACCCACCTCAACCCGCCCAGCGCCGCCGGGAACAGCGCCAACGTCGCCGACCTGGCGACCCGTCGGATCTTCCTCGACGACGACAACGACGACGAGAACGACGCCATCGTCGACGGCCCGGACGAGCCATACCCCTACCCGGACGGCGGCTTGTCACTGACCAATCGGTTCCGCGGCGGTGACACGATCGAGGGCCTCACCGGCGTGATGGACTGGAGCTTCGGCGCGTGGCGGATCCGGCCGATGCCCGACGCCGACTACACGTTCGAGCCCGCCAACCCCGCACCCGCCGCACCCGACGACGTCGGCGGCGACGTGAAGGTCTCTGCCTTCAACGTGCTCAACTCGTTCGACACCATCGACACGACGCCCAACAACGCCGGGCCGTGCGGACCGTCCGGCACGCTCGACTGCCGCGGTGCCGACTCGGATGCCGAGCTGGTGCGTCAGCGGACGAAGATCGTGGCCGCGCTGGCCGAGATCGACGCCGACGTGTTCGGGTTCATGGAGATCCAGAACGACGAGGGGCAGACCACGAACTCGATCGTCGAGGCCCTGAACGCGACGGGCGCCGGACCGTACGCCGCCATCGACACCGGGTTCATCGGCACCGACGCGATCAAGGTGGCCCTGATCTACAAGCCGGCCTCGGTCGAGCCGGTCGGCGACTTCGCCGTCCTCGACTCGACCGTGGATCCGCGCTTCATCGACACGCGCAACCGCCCCGCCCTCATCCAGACCTTCGAGCAGGTCCGCACCGACGAGCGGTTCACCGTCGCCGTCAACCACTTCAAGTCGAAGGGCTCCTCCTGCGACATTCCTACCGACGATCCGGAGCTCCCCGACGATCCCGACCTCGGCGACGGCCAGGGCAACTGCCCGGGCACCCGGACCGACGCTGCCCAGGCGCTCGCCGACTACCTCGCGACCGACCCGACCGACAGCGGTGACCCGGACTTCCTGATCATCGGCGACCTCAACGCATACCGCCGCGAGACCCCGATCACGACGCTGATCGGGCTCGGCTACAACGACATGATCGAGCAGTTCGTCGGTGAGGACGCCTACAGCTTCGTGTTCGACGGGCAGCTCGGCTACCTCGATCACGCCCTCGCCACCGACTCCCTGAAGGAGCAGGTCACCGGCGCCACCGAATGGAAGATCAACAGCGACGAGGTCCCGCTGTTCGACTACAACGACGAGCTCGCCGACGCGGGCGAGGGGGTTTCGGCGGGGATCCCGTTCGAGCGCGAGTCCGCCGCGCTCCCGCTCTACGCACCGACACCGGCCCGGTCGAGCGACCACGACCCGCTCGTCGTCGGCCTCGACCTGCCCGCCAACCGGCTCGAGATCGACGATGCCCTCATCACGGTCGGGCGTCGTGGCGGCGGCACGCTCCTGTTCGCCGGCGACACCGATGCCCGGTTGACGGCGTGCCCGACCCTCGACTTGCGGGTGGAGGGCGCCCAGGTGCTCCAGGGGGCGGCGACGACCCGAGTCGGGAGGACGACGTTGTGCGTGTCGTTGACGAGCCGCGGCCTGCTGACCTACGACTTCGCCTCCGGCGAGTTCGCCGGGCTCCTCGACCTGCCGAGCTCGTTCACGCTCACCGACAACGTCGTGCGCTTCGAGGTCGGCGTCAACGGCGACCCCTACGTGCGCGACCAGCGGGGACGTCGGCTGGGCCCGATCTGGATCGCCGACTGACTCATCGCCACTCGGTCGTCGTGATCTGGCACGGCGACCACATCCGGACGAGCGTGCCGAGCGCGCTCGCGCTGACGACGTGGTCGGCGTCTCCGACGCTGACACATGACGTGCCGGGGGCCGGCACGAACCCGACAGCCGCCATCGACTCGGCGTCGACGACCTGCACCCCCGCGTCACCGGTCACGTAAACGACGCTGGTGCCGTCCCGCGTGGCCAGGGCGCGACTGTCGGCGAGCCCCGACAGGGTGTCCACCCGGCCTCGCTCGGCAAGCGTCGCCCGGTCGAGGACGATCAGCTGCGCGGGCGCGCTGTCGCTGCCGAGGCCGATCACATACACCAGTCCGGCGACGGGATCGACGGCCACCCGCCACGGCTGGACCATCGAGCCGAGCGGGATCGTCCGGCTGATCTCGTGCCGGCCGTCGGGCCGCCGTTGGAGCACCGTGAGCGCCTCGACCTCGCTCCCCGGAGGCCCGTCGAGATGGGTCCGGGCGACATAGATCCGGCCGAGCTCGGGGTCGGCGGCGAGGCCCAGGACGCCGGTGAACGTGTCGTCGCCGATCACCTCGCGAGGTTTGAGGTCGTCGGCGGAGAGCACGAACACCCGCCGGGCTTGCGGGTGCGAGACGTAGACGAGGCCGGCCGCCGAGTCGACGGCGACGAAGTCGAGGCCCGCGTTCGTCGGCCACTCGGCGAGCAGCTCGAGCGAGCCGGCATCGAACATCGCCACACCGGTGCCGGCGTTGACGACGTAGAGCCGGTTGCGCACGGGATCGGTGGCGATCTCGCGGGATCCGATTCCGGCCGTGGTCGTGCCGACCGGAGCGAGGGCGTCGTCGAGAGCGACCACCGTGCAGGTCGCGGAGTCGGCCGCGGTCGCGCGGTCGTCGCCGATGACCACGAACGTACGGTCGCCCAGACTCGCGATCGCCCGGCCGGGCGCGGCGGGAACTGTCGTCTGCTCGACGGCGGGCGACGACGGGATCTCCACGACGACCCGTGCCGATGCCCCGTCCCTGGCGTGCGCCGTCAATACGACGTGGTTGACGTCCGACGGGGCGTGGACGACGATGTCGAACCGGGCCGAGCGGGCGCCGGCGGGGACGACGACGTCGTGCGGCTCGGCGATCTCGGGGTGGGTGCTGGCGAGTGTGACGGCCACGCCATCCGCGGGTGCCGGCGCGGTCAGCTCGACGGTCCCAAGGGCCGTCGTGCCGGGCGCCATCGTCTCGACCGGGTGGCTGATCCGGCGCAGCGTGACCGCGTCGGCAGGGATGAACGCCTCGAGGTCGATCTGCACCTCGATCGCGGACAGGTTGCGGAGATCGGCTCCACCGTCAGGCAGTCGTAGCGACCACGGAGCGGCGAGCGCCCGTCCCGCCAGGGCGAAGGTCGGCGCCTCGGGTGTGGGGACGATCCCGAACATGCTGTTCGTCTCGCTGCGCATCGCGATCGACACCGCTTCCGGCGACAGCGGTTGCTCGACGACCCGGCCGTCCTCGATCAACCGCAACGAGCCGGCACCCGAATGACGCACCTCGAGGGTGTACGGGCGCCGGCGGCGGGCACCGACGAGACGCACGCTGACCCCCGCGGCGACCGCCTCCAGGTACCGCGGCGCGCCGTCGTCGTCCGTGGGCAGTGACTCGACGGGGATCTCGAACCAACAGCTGCCGGTCTCCCTGAAGCGGGCGAGGACGTCGGCGCCGTCGTGCTCGTCGAACACCCGGGTGACCGTCAGCCGGCTGTTGTCGGCTCGCAGCAGCAGCCCCCGGTCGCCGTGATCCCGCCGTCGGATCGAGTTGGTCGCGGCGAGGAACGAACGCATCGCCGTGTCCGTCGTGGCCGAATCGATCGCGACCGCGTCGGACCACGCATCCCAGACGCTCTGGTCGTGGCGGAGGTCGCCCGTACGCAACGCCAGCGCCCGGTCGTCGAAGTGGGCGTCCCAGGCGAGCACATCGGTCAGGATCCGGATCCCGACCAGGAGCGTCGTCGCCACGTCGGCCGTCGGCACGCTCCGGTCGCCGTGCTGTTGGCGCAGTAGGGCGGCGGTGGCGTGGGCCTCGGTGGCGAGCTCGTCCCGCTCGGAGGCGGCCGCGGCCGCCTGGCGCGAGCGCAGCTCGCCCCGCACCTGCTGACGCACGAAGTCGGCCAGCTCGCGCACGCCGGAGAGCACGGCCGGGTCGGAGCAGGTGGCGCGGCGCAGCTGGTCGATGACCCGTCCGAGGTGGATCCCGCCGTCCGGCAGCGGCTGCGCCGGCGCCCACTCCTCCACGTGGCGCGGCGTCACGCGCTCCGGTGAGGAGGCACCCGAGCGCCGGATCGTCGGGTGCGAACGGCCCGAGCGCCGCCCGCTCGACGGTGACCAGCAGCTCAGGGACCACTGGGAGGGCGACGCCGCGGTCGGGCAGCGACGCCAACGCCTCCGCCAGCGCGACGGCGTCGACGCCGGGGCCGCCCGGGACGGCCACCACGCCCGCGGCCTCGGCGGCGGGCAGCAGCCACGGGAGCAGCACGTCGGCGACGTGCGCCGACGCCTGGGAGCGGAGCGCGTCGGTGCGGTCCCGCAGCAGGGTGGCGTCGCCGGCCTGCCGGGCGAGGTCTCCGGCGGCCGCGACCTGGCCGTCGGAGCGCGGGAGCCGGTAGGTCTCGAGAATCGCGGCGACGACGAGCGCGCGGTCGCGGATTCGGGCCGCCGGCAGGTTCCTGAACAGGTCGTCGCCGAGCCGGGTCGGGAACAAGGCCGAGTCGATGCCTCGCCCGACCAGGGAACGGGTGCTGGCGTACCGGGTCAGGACCGGCTCGACGTCGAGATCGCGCGCCAGTCCGGCGTGATTGCGGTGCTCTCTGCGTCGGCGCCGTGCGGTCTCGACAGCACCATGGACGCTCGCCCGCGCCGGGCGAAAGGCCGAAGGCCGCTCCATGTCGAATCCCTCTCTCCGCCGGGGCCGGAGGCCCTCATCGCGGCATGGGCGTCGATCATCCTCATTTCGGGCCCGCGTGCCATCCGTAGCCGGTACGGATTCCACGTTCGGCCGCTACGGAGACGAAGCGCCGCGAACTGCTCGTGGTGCGGGCCAGCCCGGGTGGTACCGTCGGCGAGGTCACGGGCGTCGTTGTTTCGGAGGGACGACGTGGGCAAGCAGCTAGTCGCCCGAGAGCGGGAGCTGGCCGAGCTCGTCACTGCCGTCACGGATGGCGGCGGGGCGGTCCTGTCCGGTTCCGCAGGCGTCGGCAAGACCGCGCTGGCCGGCGCGGCCGCCCGGCACTTCGAGTCGGGCGGCGGCCGGGTCGAGCGTCTGGTGGCCACGGAAGCGAGCCGTTCGATCTCGTTCGGCGCGCTCGCGCCCCTCCTGCCCGACGACGTCGGCGTCCCCCATCCGGCGCTCGTGTTGGGCGCCATCCGCCGTCGCCAGAACGAGCTCGGTGGATCCGGTCCACCGCTGGTCGTCGTCGACGACGCGCATCTGCTCGACGACCACTCCGCGGCCACCGTGCTCGGACTGGTCAGCACCGGCGTCGTGCGCGTGATCGCGACGATCAGGATGGGCGAACCGGCGCCCGACGCCGTGCACGCCCTGTGGAAGGACGGGTTCGCCACCCACTTCGAGGTCGCTCCGTTCGATCGTCGAGAGACCCAGCAGTTCCTCGCCGCGATCCTCGGTGGCGAGGTGGCGGCCGGGACCGCCAGCCTGCTCTGGCAGCACACGAGGGGCAACGCCCTCTACCTGAGCGAGCTCGCTCGCGATGCCCAGGTGAACGAGCGGCTCGTCGACGAGCACGGGGTCTGGATCTGGCAGGGCGGGGTCACGGTCCCGCCCCGGCTGGCCGACCTCCTCGACCGCCGCTTCGACGGACTCGGGCCGTCCGCCCTCGACGCCCTCGGCGCCCTCGTGCTCGGTGAGCCACTGCCGATCACCACCCTCGAGGAGATCGCGACCATGACCGGCGTCGCCGAGCTGGAGGCCCGCCAGGTCGTCCAGGCCGGCGAGCGCGAGGGGCTCGTGTGGTACCGACTCGCCCACCCCATGCTCGCCGCCGCGGCGGCGAACCACCTCACGCCCACCCGCCGGCGGCGCCTCGCCGATGCGCTGATCGCCGCGTCGAGCAGCAGCAGTGCCGACGCCGTGCGCCGGGCGATGTGGCAGCTCGACGCCAGCACCGCACCCGACGTCGACGTCCTCTGCACCGGCGCCGCCGCCGTGTTCCTCACCCAACCGGAGCTGGCCCGTCGCCTCGCCGAACGGGCGGAACCTCATGATCCGTCGCCCCGCAGCGCGCTCCTGCTCGCCGACGCCCACGCCGAGCTGGGCCAGGCGGAGGCCGCCCGCCACGCCCAGACGAAGGCCATCGCCAAGATCCGATCCGACGAGGACCGCCTGCACGTCGAGATCAACCAGGTCAGCCTGACCGCGTTCACCGACCGCCGGCCCGATGTCGCGCTGGATCTGCTCGACGAGATCCGGGCCGAGCTGCCGGCTCGCTACCGCCCCGAGATCGATTCGATGGCTGCCCAGATCACCGCCTTCTCGGCCCGTCCCGCCGATGCTCTCGTCCTCGCCGAAGGTGTGCTCGACGGGTCGCCGTCGAGGGCCAGCGCGATCCGGGCCTCCAGCGCCCGTGTGCTGGCGCTGGCGATGGTGGATCGCTCGGTCGAGGCCATCGCGGCGTCCGACCGGCTGCTCGCGGACGTCGCCGCCGGTCCGGCGACACCGTACGCCCAAGGGATCGCCCACGTCGCCGCCCAGGTGGCCCGCTTCGTCTACTGGGTCGACCAGGACGCCCCCGCCACCGATCCGTCCGGACGTTGGCCGGTCCCGCCACTCGAGCCCGATCGCAGCCGGCCGTCGGACGCCGTCTTCCATCCTTTGTTCGAAGGCGGCCGCCAGTTGCTCCAGGGGTACGCCGCCGCGGCAATCGCACCGCTGCGGGTGGCGGTCGCCCAGCAGCGCACCGGCGAGGGCCTGCTGCGATCCGAGGCCGTGGCCCTGCTCGTCGTGGCCCTCGCCGCGACCGGCAACGTCGAGGAGGCGGGCGATCTGCTCGCCGAGTCACCGCCGGACCGGGTCGCCCTCTACCCGGGGTTGCGACCGTGGGCGCACTCGGTCGTGGAGGCGGCCGATGGACGCCCGGCGGCGGTGGCATCGGCGTTCGAGGCCTTCGAGCAGGCCCGTGCCGTCGGCAGCCCGGTGAGCGCCGTCGCCTACCTCGCCGCCGCGGCCCGGTACGGGGCGTCGGCGCCGGCCGCCACCGAGCTGGCGGCGTTGGACCTCCGGTTCGAGTCGCCGATCACCGCCGCCCGGGCGGGTGGCATCGCCGCCCGGGCGACGGGCGACGCCGACGCTCTCCTCGAATCGGCCGAGCAGCACGCCAGCCTCGGCCTCGTCGGCGACGCGGTCGAGCTGGCCGAACTCGCCGCGGGCGGGACAGTCCGCGCCGACGCCCGGGCCCGAGCCAAGGCGCTCGCCGACGAGATGCGGCGCCGCCTGCGCCACGTCGACATGGCGCCGTCGCCGCTGATCCCGCTCACCCGCCGGGAGCGGGAGGTCGCCAGCATGGCCGCGCGGGGGATGAGCGACCACGACATCGCCACGACCCTCGTCATCTCCGTGCGCACCGTCGAGAGCCATCTCGCCGCCGCGTACCGCAAGCTGGGCATCAACTCGCGACGCGAGCTGCGCACCGCGCTGCCGCCGGTCCTGGGTGTCGGGGCGCTCAGCTCGACTTGAGCTTGCGGAGCGGCGCGAACGCCAGGGCGAGGTGCTTGGTCCCGAGGCCGGCGAAGTGGACCGTCGCCTCGGCGGCGTCACCGTGGCCTCGTAGCTCGATGACGACGCCCTCGCCGAACGCCGGGTGCTCGACGTCGTCGCCGACGCGCAGGCCGAGGTCGTGGGCGTCGAGCGCCGGCGGCCCGCCGCGCTGACCAGCGGCGATCGCCGCCTCGACCACGCGGTCGCGGTGGGCGTCGGCGAGCTGCTGGTCGCCCGCGCCACCGCGGCGTCGGAACGGTGGTGGCGAGTCTGAGCCCCAGTCGCGTCGCGGGCGCAGGCTCTGCCGGCCGTACGCGCTCCGCCCGGTGACGTTGCCCTGCATCTCGACGAGTTCCTCGGGGATCTCCTCGAGGAACCGCGAGGGCGGGTTGTACTGCGTCGTGCCGAACAGGTTGCGGCTCCAAGCATGGGCGACGAACAGCCGCTCCTTCGCCCGCGTGATCCCGACGTAGGCGAGCCGACGCTCCTCCTCGAGCTCGTCCGGTTCGGTCATGGCGCGGATGTTCGGGAACAAGCTCTCCTCGGCGCCGATCAGGAACACGATGGGGAACTCCAGCCCCTTGGCCGAGTGCAGCGTCAGCAGCACGACCTGATCCTCGACCTCACCGTCAGGCAGGTCGTCGGTGTCGGCCACGAGGGAGACCTGTTCGAGGAACTCGTCGAGGTGGGTGAACTCGCGTGCGGAGCCGACCAGCTCGGCCAGGTTCTCCAGCCGCCCCGCCGACTCCACGGTGTCCTCGGCCTCGAGCTCGGCCAGGTAACCGGACTCCTCGAGGGCCGCCTGCAGGAGGTCACCGGGGGTGACCGACGGCGTTCCGTCGTCGGGCTCGCCCTCGGCTCCCTCTGCTCCGTCGGCGCCGGCGGCGCCAGCGGCGCCAGCGGCGGCGGGCACCATCACGGTGAGCCGGTCGAGCAGGGCGACGAACGAGGTGATCCCCCGGCTGGCCGGGCCGCTGACCCCCGCGTCGTCGGCGCGGCGCAGGGCCTCGAGGAACCCGATGCCGTTGCCCGCCGCGTAGGCGTCGAGCTTGGCGACGCTGGCGTCGCCGACCCCCCGCTTGGGCACGTTGAGGACGCGCTTCACGTTCACCTCGTCGGCCGGGTTGACGACCGCCCGCAGGTAGGCCATCGCGTCCTTGACCTCGCGGCGGTCGTAGAAGCGCGTGCCGCCGATGACCTTGTAGGGCACGCCGAGGCGCATCATCGCCTCCTCGACGACCCGGCTCTGAGCGTTGGTGCGGTAGAGCACGGCGATGTCGCGCCACGCCCGCCCGTCGTCGTGGAGCGCGATCGCCTGCCGGGCGACGAACGTCGCCTCATCGCCTTCGTCCTCGGCCCAGTAGCGCACGACCGGGTCGCCGCGGCCGGCGTCGGTCCACAGGTTCTTCGGCTTGCGCGAGACGTTGTTGGCGATGACCGCGTTGGCGGCGTCGAGGATGCTCTGCGTGCTCCGGTAGTTCTGGTCGAGCACCACCGTGGTCACCTCGGGGAAGGCGTCTTCGAACTGCAGGATGTTCCGGTAGTCGGCGCCCCGAAACCGGTACACGCTGTTGTGCACCAGGAGGCCGTTGGCGACGTAGGAGTGCGTCGGCGTCACCTCGAGGTCGTAGACCGGCCCGTCGCCACTCTCGATCTCGACCGACTCGACAATGCCGGGGACAAGGCGTCCCGCCCGTTCGACGACCACCTCCATCCCCGGCCGGAGGTGGGAGATCGGCATGAGGTCGTACACGACACCACCGAGCGCGAGCCTCCGGCGCAGCTGGAGCCCTCCGGCCGCGGCAACCCGTTTGGCGTCCGCGAGCGCCTTGGCGTAGTCCTTCCAGCTCGTTTCGTAACGCACGCTGCGGCCCTTGGCGGGGCGCAGTTGGATGCCCTGCCGGCGCAAGCGATCCACGACGTCGGCGCGGTTCGACGACGACCACTGCACACGGTGATACGCAGCGGCGCCACGCGCGTCGGAGTACATCGTCACGTTGATCGTCGACCGACGGGTGCCGTTCTGCGGACGGTGATGCGGGAACTCCTCGTGGAGGAGCAGCTCATCGAAGAGTCGCTTCGCCTGGGTGACCGTGTCGAGCTCGGCGTAGAGGCGGGCGAGCCAGGTCTCGTCCATGGCAAGCGTGCGGCCGTTGCCGTGGAAGCACGCCGTCGGCAGTCCGTACCGCGCCGCGTACAGCGCCTCGTAGAAGGAGGCTTCCTCGATTGAGCGGCACGTGCGCAGCAACCACATGGCGTCGGCATGTTCCTGGTTGCTCCGCACGAGGTGTCCGGCGACGCTCCGTCCCTCGGAGCGCCGCATCCCCGTCGTTCGGCCGATCCGGAAGCCTCGGTCGCCGCGGTACATCAGATAGACGAGATAGCTCTCGGGAATCGCGATGAGCCGGGCCGGCACCAGGTGAAACGGCGTGGCAACCAGCGTGTTCCTCACCCCGCCGGCGACCGCGCAGGTGCGGATGAGAGGACCGCGGTGTGTCGACTCGTGGACGTGAGTGACAACGCTGGGACAGGTGGCGGGTCGACCGCCCGCGGCGAGGACGGCATCACCGACGACGATCGACTCGATGGGCACCTCGCCGTCAGGCGTCAGGATCATCGTGCCCGCAGTGAGGCACTGGTCCGTGTCGCCAACGACCGTGACGTTCTGGTGCCCGCCGGCGAGGAGAAGGACGATCTCGTTCTGCGCCTGGTTCGTGTCCTGGTACTCGTCGACGAGGATGTGCTCGAAGCGCTCCCGGTACGCCTCGAGGACATCAGGGTGCTCACGGAGCAGCTTGACGGTGTTCACGAGCAGGTCGTCGAAGTCCATCGCTCCCGCCTTGACAAGGCGGGCCTGGTACTCGCGGTAGACGTCGGCGTGCTTGCGCGCCAGCGGGTGCTCGGCCTGTGCGGCCGCGGCGTCCGGGTCGACGAGCTCGTTCTTCCACCGGCTGACGACGGCGTGCACGGCGCGAGGCGGGAAGCGCTTGGCGTCGAGGGCGAGGTCACGGATGACGTACCCGGTGAGGCGCGTGGCGTCGGCCTCGTCGTAGATCGAGAACTGGCGGGGATAGCCGAGCCGGTCGGCGTTGGCCCGCAGGATCCGGACGCATGCAGAGTGGAAGGTGCTCACCCACATCGACCGGACCACCGGCCCGACGAGCGCCTCGACCCGTTGCCGCATCTCGTCGGCCGCCTTGTTGGTGAACGTGATGGCGAGGATGCGGGCGGGGTGGACCCCTTCGTCGATCAGGTGGGCGATGCGGTGGGTGAGCACCCGCGTCTTGCCGGAACCGGCACCGGCGACGACGAGCAACGGCCCACCACGGTGGACGACGGCGTCGAGCTGATCGGGGTTCAGCCCGTCGGTGGGGGTTTCAGGCATCTCCCGGCCATCCTACGGACGGGGTGTCGCACCCGCCGGGAGGGCGTGATCGGACGTTTGTGTCACCGTTCGCGCCGGTTGCCGGCGACGTCGGTGACACAAACCCGGGGGGGATGGAGGCGGCGGAGGCGTCAGCGGAGCACGGCCACGGGGCAGTGGCAGTGGGCGGTCACCTCGAGGCTGGTCGAGCCGGCGAGGAGCTCGAGCAGGCCGGGGCGCCCGCGAGACCCGATCACGACGAGGTCGGCGTCCCGCGACGCCTCGATCAGGTCGAAGGCGGCGTTGCGGCTGCTCAGCACGGGGACGACCGCGGCGCCGTTGGGGGCATCACCCGACCCACCGGTGGCCCGGGCGATCGACTCGCGGAACAGCCGGACGTCGCGCTCCTCGGCCTCCTCGTCCTCGGTGCCCGGCTGGGACAGCGGGCCGGCGACCACCGTGGGGACAAACTCCGAGTGGTGCACCTCGACCCGCTCCACGCCCTCGAGCTCGACCGCCCACTTCAGCGCGGCCAGTGACGGCGGGTCGAGCGCCTCGTGACGGTGCGGGTCGTCGACGCCGACCACCACATGGCGGACCGGCAGACGGCACGCCCCCCGCACCACGACCACGGGAGCCTTGGTGTGGTGGATCACGTAGTTGGCCGTCGAGCCGAGGAGCAGCGCCGCCTTGCTCGACCCACCGTGGCCCACCACCACGACGGCCTCCTGGCCCAACTCGGCGGTCGTCTCGACGAGCGCCCGCCCGGGGTGGCCCGTGACGAGGCGGCCCTCGATGCGTCGGTCGTCGGACTCGCCGATCGCGCCGGTCAGGAACTCTTTGGCGGCCTGCTCGACGGCCGTCGTGTCGACGGCTGTGACCGCCTCGTAGCCGGTCACGATCGGGATCTCCCACGAGTGCACGGCGACGATGCGAGCGTCGGCGGTGGCCACAGCCCGCGCCCACTTGAGAGCGTCACGAGCGTGCTCGGACCCGTCCAGCCCGACGACGTAGGTCTTCACGGCGCCCAACGGTACGACACCGGAACCCGCCGGGTGTGCGGACCGCCACCGATCCTCACGTCGTCACCGGCAGGCGGAACCCGACGACGGCGCCGCCCCCGGGTCGCGGCTCCGAGATCACCGAGCCTCCGTTGCGCACGGCGACGTCGCGCACGATCGACAGCCCGAGCCCCGAGCCGGGTCGGGAGCGGGCGGCCTCGGCGCGGTAGAAGCGGTCGAACACCCGGGTCTCGTCGCCGGGCGCGATCCCCGGGCCCCGGTCGAGCACGGTCACCGTCCCGGCGTCGACGACCACCTCGATCGGCCCACCCGACTGGTCGAACTTGGCCGCGTTGTCGACGAGGTTGGACACCGCCCGCTCCACGGCGGGCAGCGGCGCCTCGACTGCGGACTGGTCGGCCGTCACCACGACGATCCGGCCGTGACGCCGCTCGGCCCGCTCGGCCACCGTGCGCGCGAGCGAGCCGAGCTCGACCCTCGTCGGCGGGGTGTCGTCGACGGCGCCCTGGGCGAGAGCGACGACCTCCTCGAGCAGCACCACCAGCTCCTCGACCTCGTCGTGGAGATCGTCGAGCACCTTCCGCCGCGTCTCCGAGTCGAGGTCGGGATGTCGCCGCAGCACGGCCAGGTTCGTGCGCACGCTGGTGAGCGGAGTGCGCAGCTCATGGCCGGCGTCCTGGACCAGCCGTTGCTGATCGGCGCGGGACGCGGCGAGCGCGTCGAGCATCCCGTCGAACGCGGTGCCGAGCCGGCCCACTTCGTCGTTGCCGCTGACCGGGATGTCGACGTCGAGGCGGCCGGAGCGCCGGACCTCCGTCGCGGCGCGGGTGAGGCGCACCAGCGGTCCGGTGAACGTGCGGGCGAGGAGCCAGCCGACGAGCGCCGCCGCGGCGGTCACGACGCCGACCAGGAGGATCGTCTGCCGGCGCAAGTCGGCGAGCACGGCCTCGTTCTCCTCGAGCGACCGCATGACCTGGATGGCCCCCGCCGGCGTCCCGACCGTGAGGGCACGGAAGTCGCCCCGATCCTGCTGCACGGTGTCAAAGCTCCGGTCGCCCGGCGAACCGGCGACCTCGGAGGCGCCGGACCCCGGGTCGAGCGGCTCGTGCATGAAGCTGGTGACCCGACCCAATCGGTTGACGATCTGCAGCGTGTAGACCTCGAGTAGTCCTGGATTGTTGAGAGCGCTACGCGGGTTGGACTCAATCGCGCCGTACGCCTCGACGAGCGAGCGATCGACCTCCTGCATCAGCCGCACGCTCGTCGCCCGGTACGACAGCACGCTCAGCGAGATCGTCGTCGCCGCGGCGACGGCGGCGAGCGCGATGACGATCTTCCACCGCAAGCCCACGGGCTCTCACGCCTCCCGCGCCGTGTACCCCACGCCCCGGACCGTCTGGATCAGCCGGGACTCGCCCTCGGCCTCGGTCTTGCGCCGGAGATAGCCGATGTAGACGGCGAGGTTCTTCGAATCGGGCCCGAAGTCGTAATGCCAGATCCGCTCGTAGATCGTGGTGTGGTCGAGCACGACGCCCTGGTTCCGGAGGAGCAGCTCGAGCAGATCGAACTCGGTCTTCGACAGGTCCAGCTCGCGGTCTCCCCGCCACGCCCGCCGGGCGGCGGGTTCGATGCGCAGGTCGGCCAGCCGGAGCTCCTCGTGCTCGGCTCCCGGCTCGGGCTGGCTGCGCCGGAGCAGCGCCCGCAGCCGGGCGAGCAGCTCGTCGAGGGCGAACGGCTTGGGCACATAGTCGTCGGCCCCGGCGTCGAGACCGGCGACCCGGTCACGGGTCTCGGTCCGCGCCGTGAGCATGAGGATCGGCACCTTGTTGCCGTCGGCCCGCAGCACCTTGCACACGGTGAGCCCGTCGATCACCGGCATCGAGACGTCGAGGACGATGACGTCGGGGTCGGACGAGGCGACCGCCCGGAGCGCCTCGGCCCCGTCGCCGGCGGTGACGACGGCGTAGCCCTCGAGCTGGAGAGCCCGGGTCAGCGACTCCCGCACCGCACGGTCGTCCTCGGCGATGAGCAGCGTCGATGGCGCGGCATCGGGCACGACGACAGTGTGGCAACGACGGGTAAGAAACTGGTGTACGGCATCCGTTTGCCGTCCCGGGCAGATGGGCAAAATCGTGTCGGGGCGTTCACGAATGGAGGCCGAACGTGCTGGAACACCGCGAACGAACCGAGGGTGACCACGACGAGCCGGCGCCGGACGATCCGCGCCGGATCACCGACGAGGGCACCCTCATGACTTTCGACGAGGAGCCCGCCTGGGCACCGGCGGCTCCCGTCGCCCGAACCGAGACCGTGCCGGCGACAGAGGAGGTGAGGACCAGGCGCGGGTACACGTGGGGTCAGGCACTGATCGCCCTCGCCGGGCTGGCGGCGCTGGTGTTCGGCGTCGGGACCGTGGTCCTCGCCGGGCTCGCCGGCTCGATCACCGAACCGGTCGTCGAGGTGTTCGGGTACACCCACACCCCGCTGCTCGGGGTCATCGAGGTCGGCGTCGGCGTGGTGTTCATCCTCGCCGCGCTCGTCCCCGGCGGGCGCTGGGTGGCCGGACCGATCGCCGGCGGCGTCATCGCCGGCGGAGCGCTCATCCTCGCCGAGTACCCGTGGACGCAGACGGAGCTCGCCGCCGAGCAGCGCTTCGGTTGGGTCGCGATCGCCGTCGGCGCGGCGGCCTACCTCGGCGCCATGGTGCCGACGAGGAAGCGGGTGACGGTCGAGCGTTAGGCCGTCGCCAGCACGCGCAGCGGGAGCTGGCGTGGGCCACGGATCTGGCCCACGCTCCACCGCACCATGTCCGGGTCGGCGAGCTCGAAGTCGGGGAAGCGGCCGAGGAACTCCTCGACCGCGACCCGCACCTCGAGGCGGGCGAGGTTGGACCCGAGACAGCGGTGGATGCCGAGCCCGAAGGCAGCGTGGCGGTTCTCCAGCCGGTCGATCAGGACCTCGTCGGCGTCGGGGAACTCGAGTGGGTCGCGGTTGGCGGCCGGGAACGGCAACAGCACCCAGTCGTCGGTCTTCATCGGGCAGCCGTGGAAGTCGTGGTCCTTGGCGACCAGGCGGGCCATCGTGACCGGGGCGTAGGCCCGCAGCAGCTCTTCGATCGCGATCGGCATGAGGTCGGGGTCGGCGACGAGACGCCGGCGATCGGCGGGATGGCCGGCGAAGTGCCACAGGCTCGACCCGATCGCGCTCCACGTGGTGTCGATGCCGGCCAACAGGAGCAGGACGATCGTTCCCCGGACGTGCTCGCGGGGGAGCTTGGCGCCCTCCAGGTCGACGCCGAGCAGGTACGACGTCAGGTCATCCTTCGGATCGGCGACGTGGGCGTCGATCTGCACGTCGATGTAGTCGTCGAGGCGCTGGAAGCCGGCCCGCCGGACCTCGGGCTCGGCGTTCACGTTCTCGAGGGTGTCGTGGACGAACTCGCGGAACAGGTCGTCGTCCTCGACCGGGAAGCCGAGCATGCGGGCGATCACGGTCACCGGGATGTGCTGGGCGTACTGGACCGCCGCGTCGACGACCGTCTCGCCAGCCACGATGTCGCCCATGTCGTCGAGGCGTTCGCGGCAGAGCCGGCGGACCTCCGGCTCCCATGCCTCGATCTTCTTCGGCGCGAACGGCGGGAGCAGGAGGCGGCGGGCGAGGTGGTGGAACGGCGGATCACTCGTGATCGGGGGGCACCGCCGATCGGCGCTTCGGCGAGGTCCTCCAGGTCCGCCGTGCTCACCACGACGGAGCGGCTGGTGAAGTGCTCGGTGTCGTAGGCGACCTCGCTCACGAGCTCGTGGGTCAGCGGGGTCCACATCCCGCCGTAGCGCTCGCTGTGGACGACCGGGCAGCCCTGCTCGCGCAGCTCGGCCCAGATCTCCGGAGCGCGCGGGTTGTACGCCGGGTCGGCGTGGTCCAGGTCGGTCATCCAGTCGGTGACCGGTCCGTAGATGCCCGTCGGTGCGGCATAGGCCGGCTCGGTCACGCTGTCCTCCTGAATGCTGATCGCATACTCGGGGCAGTTGGCCACGGCGAGCCGGGCCTTGTCGGCGAGCTCGGGCGGGACCTCACCGTCGCCGCGCACCAACGCCTGCCCGTAGTCGTCGACGTCGAACAACTCGGGAGCCAGGGCATAGCAGCGGTTGTGGCCCTGACACTTCTCGGGGTCGACCCACACCTTCACGGACCTGAGGCTAGGAGGCGAAGACACCGCGCCACGATCCCACGCTCGGTGCCAGGTGTGACTGACGTCAACCGGCGACCTCGAGGGGTGAACCCATCGGCTGCTCCCACGTGACCAGGTCGCCGGGCCGGGTGACGGTGCCGGCGAGCTGCAGCTCGAACGTCGCCGTCGCCCCCGCCGGGATGTCGACGAAGCCCGAGTAGACGTTCCACCCCGCCTCGCGGCCGACGGCGAGTCCGGTCGGCGCGCCGTCGAGCGTGACGCCGGTGAGCGCGAGCGGGCTGTAGAACGACACGTACAACCGGCTCGTCCCGGACGGCGCACCGACCCGGTTGCCGATCACGTACGGCGGGAGGCCGTCGGCGGGGGCGGTGTTGGTGAGCTCGAATCTCAGCGTCGCTGTCGTGGCGCCGGTACCCGGGTCGGTCGACGACTCGTACCGGGCGGCGCGCTCGAGGAAGCTGTCGATCTTGTTCCCACCGCCGTTCGACACCGTCACCGACCAGCCGTCGGCGCCGTCGGGCGACGGGATCGCCCCCGCCATGTTCACCCGTTCGAGCAACGCCTGCTCGTCCGGGATCCGGCTCCACATCAGCAGGCGGCGCTCGCCCACCAGCGGCCCGAGGTCGCCGGCGAGCTCCACGGGCTCGGGCAGCTCGCCCGCGAGCAGGGCCTCGAACGTCAACTGCGCCGCCTCGGCGAGGGCGTCGATGCGCTGCTGCTTGTCGGCGGCATCGACGTACTGGTCGCGGAGGAGGAACGGCACCGCGTTGTCCGTGGTGAGCACCTCGTCGATGGTCGTGAGCTGGATCGGTCCGGAGTAGTCGAGGAGAGCGGCGACAACCTCGGGATCCATCGTCAGGACCCCATCGACCTCTCGACCCGTCGCCTGGGCGTACAGGTCGGCGGCGACCTCGCCGACCCACGGGAAGTTCGGCGTCATCGTCAGGTTGCGGAAGGCGGCGTCGCCGACCTGACCGTCCCCGTCCACGTCGTAGCCGAAGCGGCCGTACTGGCGGAGGAACTCGTCCGGCCCGCTGACCCGGGCCCCGGCCTCCGCCGCCAGCTGATCCAGGTCCTCGGCGCGACCGAACTGGGTCATCGAGATCTGGCCGTCGTCGGCCGTGAGCTCGGCGTAGTTCCCCACGAACCCGCCCAGGCCGCGTGACTCGGACGGCGTCGTGAAGAACACGAGGTAGCGACGCGGTGCGTCGGCACCGAGCATGTCGGGCGTGAGGCGGATCGCGGTCAGCGCCTCGTCGATGCCGGGCACGTGCTCGGCGATGCTCTCGTCGAAGTCGTCGAGCTCGATGTCGGCCCGGTGGACCAGCCACGGGGAGCGCACCTCGTCGAGGGTGCGCTGGAAGTCGTCGAGCACCCCACGGACGCGGGTCAGCGGACCGTTCAGGGCGCTGACGGCGTCCAGGTCGATGCGCCCGTCGACAGTGCGCAGGGCGTTGACGTCGATCTCGGCGAGGGCGTCGGCCACGGCGGCGGCGCCGTCGGCACCGAGCTCGCTCAGCTCCACCACCGCCTCGCGGTGCTGGGCGACGATCGGGACCAGGCCGGCAGCGGAGGCGATCGGCTGGGTGAGATGCTCGTGGGCCTGCTCGAGCAAGTCGGCGGACTGCCGGAACCACTCCTCGGCCTCTTCGAACTCGCCGCTCTCGAGGGCGGCGACTCCGAGCTCGGCGGTGTTCCGCCCGCCGCCCAGCTCGTGGCGCGCCCGCACGGCCTCGGCGCCGAAGCCGGCCGTCGCCACGACGGCCAGGACGACGAGGGCGCCGGCGCCCAGCCACGCGACGTAGCGCGCGGCCTTCGTGTAGTGGCGGATGCCAGTGACGAAGAGCATGGCCGCCACGACTCCGGTCACGACGGCCGTCACGGCGAACGGATCGGCGAGTTCGGCACGAAGGAGGACGTTGAAGCTGACGGCGAGCGAGAGGGCGAGGAGGTCCGGCCGGTCGCGTCGGGTGCTCCCGACCCAGAGCGCCCCGCCGAGCGCGGCGACCGCGACGACGATCAGGAGCGGGTCGACGGCGACCGCGACAGCCGCTCCGGCGGCCACCGAGACGACCCACCACGGCGCCCGAGCGCCGATCAGGACGATGAGGCCGACACCGGCGCCGCGCACCACCGCGTCCCAGGTCGGGCTGCCGGTCGGCTCCGGCGGGGCGAACCACGCCGCCACTCCGGCGGCGACGGCGATGGCCGTGACCCAGACGGTCGAGGCGTCGACCCGGACGCGCCTGGTACTGCTCACCTTGGCACGCGGATCAGGCGGCGCTCGGTCGCCGCCGCAAGCGCGAGGCGATGACGAGACCGGCGCCAGCGGCGATGGCCCCTCCGGCGAACTTCACCGTTGAGTTGGAGTCCGACCCGGTCGCGGGCAGCTCCCCAGCGGGGCGCGACGGGGTCGTCTCGCCGCCCTGGGGAACGGTGGTCACCGACTCGTCGCCCGGTGGGTAGTCACTCGCCGCGGCAGTGCCGCCGGTCAGTGCCATCGCACCGAGCGTGGCCGCCACGATCCACATCTTCAGATCTCTCGTTCGCATATCCGCCCTTTTCGCCAAGAGAAACCGGTGCAGGATACCGGCGTCGGGCTGGTCGTCACCCGTGATTCTCGGCCACGCTTGTACTCGTGACCATTCGGTACCTGTGGACCCCCCTGGCGCTCGGGCCGGCCACGGCCCGGAACCGGATCGTCTTCTCCGCCCACCTCACCAACTACGCCCGCGACGGCAAGCCCACCGAGCAGCACGCGGCCTACTACGCCGCCCGCGCCGCGGGGGGCGCCGGCCTGATCGTCACCGAGGAGCACTCGACCCACCCGACCGACTGGCCGTACGAGAAGCTGATCCACGGCTTCCACCGCGACGTGATCCCTGGGTATCAGCGGATCACCGAGGCCGTCCACCGCCACGCGGTGCCGATCTTCGCTCAGATCAACCACAACGGCGGGCAGGCCGCGTCGATGTACACCCGCCGGCCGGTCTGGGCGCCCTCCCCGGTGGCCGACCCGCTGTTCCGGGAGGTGCCCAAGGCGGTGACCGCGGCCGAGATCGACGAGATCGTCGCCGGCTACGCGACCGTGGCCGAGCACTGCGCCGAAGGGGGGTTCGATGGAATCGAGCTGCAATGCAGCCACTCGTCGATCGTGCGCGGCTTCCTCTCGCCCGCGACCAACCGGCGCACCGACGACTACGGCGGACCGCTCGAGAACCGAGCCCGCCTGCTCCTGGAGATCGTCGCCGCGGTGCGACGCGTGATCGGCGATCGGCTCGCCCTCGGCGTGCGTCTCTGCGGCGACGAGCTGATCGACGGCGGCACGACCATCGACGAGGCGGTCACCGTCGCCCGGATGGTGGAGGCGGGCGGCCGGGTCGACTACATCAACACCTCGATCGGGGTGGCGACGGCGACGCTGTTCATGATCGAGGCCTCGATGCACGTGCCGCCGGGGTACGCGCTGTTCATCCCGTCGGCGATCCGCAAGGCCGTCGAGCTACCGGTGGTCGGGGTCGGACGGTTCAAGGACCCGCTGCAGGCCGAGCGGGCGCTGGCCGAGGGGCACTGCGACCTCGTCGGCATCGTGCGTGGGCAGATCGCCGACGCCGACTTCGCGGCGAAGGCGCGGGCCGGCGCCAGCGACCGGATCCGCCTCTGCCTGTCGTGCAACCAGGAGTGCGTCGGAAGGATGGGCCTCAACCGCTGGCTCGGTTGCATCGAGAACCCGCACACCGGCCGCGAATCCCGTTCTGTCGTTTGGAATCGACCGGTTCGGGCCGATTCCAAACGACAGGTCGTGGTGGTTGGGGCGGGCCCGGGTGGCCTGCAGGCGGCCATCGCGGCCGCGCGCGCCGGGAACCAGGTCACCGTCCTCGAACGTGAGCAGCAGCCCGGCGGGCAGGTCCGGTTGGCGGCCGCCGTGCCCAACCGGGCGGAGTTCGGCGACATGATCCGCAACCAGGTCGACGAGTGCCACCACCGCGGCGTGACGATCGAGTACGGCGTCGAGGCGACCGTCGACGCGATCAGGGAACGGGCTCCCGACCGCGTGATCGTGGCGACGGGTGCCGAGCCGCAACGGCCGTGGTGGGTCGACCCGGCGGCGAGCAACGTGTGCGACGTCCGCGACGTCCTGACCGGGGCGGCGGCGCCCACCGGTTCGATCGTCGTGATCGACGAGATCGGCTTCCACCACGCAACGTCGGTGGCCGAACTGCTCGCCGACCGCGGCCACGCCGTCGAGATCGTGACGCCGGGGATGGTCGTCGGGCAGGACCTCGGGATCACCCTCGACATGGAGCAATGGTGGATGCGGGCGACGGCGAAGGGGATCGTGCAGAGCACCGACCTCGTGCCGATGGGGTTCGACGGCTCCACGCTCACGCTCATGCAGCACCAGACGGGCGCCACCGTGACCCGGACACCCGATTGGGTCGTGCTGGCGGTTCCCGGCGTGCCGGCTGACGGGCTGTATCACGAGCTGCGTGGCGCCGGCTGGCCGGTCGAGCGGGTGGGCGATTGCGTCGCCCCCCGGCGCGCCCACGCCGCGGTGATCGAGGGCGAGCGCGCCGGAGCGATGTAGATCCGTAACCTCGTGACTCCATGACGCACTGGTGGGAGCACGCGGTCGTGTACCAGGTGTACGTGCGGTCGTTCGCCGACACCGACGGCGACGGGATCGGCGACATCGAGGGCGTGCGCAGCCGGCTCGACTACATCGCCGCCCTCGGCGTCGACGCCATCTGGCTCAACCCGGTGTACCCGTCCCCCCAGCGCGACCACGGGTACGACGTGGCCGACTACGTCGACATCGAGCCGGCGTACGGCGACCTCGCCGGCTTCGACCGGTTGGTGGCCGACGCGTCGGCGCGCGGACTGCGCGTCCTGATGGACATCGTGCCCAACCACTGCAGCGATCAGCACCCGTGGTTCCGGGACGCCATGGCGGCGGGCCCGACCAGCGCCGAGCGGGCGCGGTTCTACTTCCGCGACGGGAAGGGCGCCGGCGTCCCGCCGAACAACTGGATGGCGGCGTTCGGCGGTTCGGTGTGGACGCCCGTCGACGGCGAAGACTCCCACTGGTACCTCGGCACGTTCACGCCCTACCAACCCGACTGGGATCACGAACATCCCGACGTCCAGACGCTGTTCCACGACGTCCTGCGGTTTTGGGCCGACCGGGGGGTGGAGGGGTTCCGCGTCGACGCCGTGCACCCCGTCGGCAAGGCGCCCGGACTGCCCGACGCTCCTCCGCTCGGGCCGGGCGAGTACAACCCGTACAGCTACTACCGGCCGGAGGGGCACGCGGTGTGGCGGCGGTGGCGCCAGGTCCTCGACCAGTACGTCGCCGAGCACCCGGGGCGCGACCTGATGATGGTCGCCGAGGCGTACGCCCCCCGCCACGCCGAGCTCGTCGCCGAGTACACCCGACCCGACGAGTTCCACCAGTGCTTCGCCTTCGACCTGCTGCTGTCGCCGTGGCACGCGGCGTCGATGCGGCGGGCGATCGGCGAGGCGTTCGAGCACGTCGTCCCGCAGGGGAAGTGGCCGACGTTCGCCCTCAACAACCACGACGCCGAACGGATCGTCACCCGGCTCGGCGCGGCCGGCATCACCCGCGCCGAGGCGTGGACCGGTTTCAACCTCCACAACACCGGAGAGTCGGTCGACCTCGCCGTCGGGACCCGCCGCGCTCGCGCCGCGGCCGGGCTGCTGCTCGGCCTCCCCGGCGCGACGTACCTCTACCAGGGCGAGGAGCTCGGGCTGCCCGAGATGCTCGACCTGCCCGACGAGCTCCGCCAGGACCCGGTGTTCGCCGGGACCGGCGGACGCCAGAAGGGACGGGACGGCTGCCGCATCCCGCTGCCCTGGACAGCGGATCCTGGCACCTCGCACGGTTTCTCGCCGCCCGGCGGCGGCGCACCGTGGCTGCCCCAGCCGGCGGACTGGGGCCGGTACGCGGCCGAGGGACAGGTCGGCGACGAGTCGTCGATGCTCTCGCTGTATCGGCGACTCATCGCCGCCCGCCACGATCATCTCGACGGAGCCGGCGCCGAGCTGCTGAACACCGTCGATGACGTCGTCGTCCTGCGACGCGGCGACGTGATCGTCGCCTGCAACGCCGGCGCCGAGGCGACCGAGGTACCCGCGGCGGCCGGGCTCACTCCGGTGGTCACGACGGCACCGGACGGCGCGCTCGAGGGCACCGCCGTACCAGCAGACACCACCGTCTGGTTCTCCCCGCGCCCGGACGCGGGGCGCCGGTAGGGTCGACGGGAATGCTCCTGGCGAGCGTCATCAGCGACGTCACCGAGTGGCTCTCCGACGTGTCGGGCCAGTGGTGGTTCCTGCTGGTCATCTTCGCCATCGCCTTCCTCGACTCGGTCATCCCGATCGTGCCGAGCGAGACGGCCGTGATCATCGGCGGGGTCGCGGCCGGTCAGGGCGAGCAGAGCCTGCTGCTGGTGATCGCCTGTGGCGCGCTCGGCGCCTTCTGCGGCGACAACGCCGCCTATCTCATCGGCCGTCGGTTCAGCCCGTGGATCAACCGACGGGCGGAGCGACGGCCGAAGACCAAGCAGCGGCTGACCTGGGCCAGCGAGCAGATCCGTGAGCGCGGCGGCCTGCTCCTCATCACCGCCCGGTTCATCCCGGGTGGCCGCACGGCGCTGACGCTGTCGTGCGGCCTCACGCGGCAGCCTCACGGCTGGTTCGCCCGATGGGTCGCCCTCGCGGCCGTGATCTGGGCCAGCTACGCCGCCGTTCTCGGGGCGATCTTCGGCAACCGGTTCAAGGACGACCACACGGTCGCCTTCCTGCTCGCCTTCGGCGCCGCGTTGTCGGTCACGATCATCATCGAGGTCGTCCGCCACGTCCGTCGTCGCGGCCAGGAGGCCGAGCCGCGCGAGGAGACGCCCGCTCCGTTGCCCTGACGGCCCGAGCACAGGAGCCCACTGCGAGCGAGTGAGCGCCAGCGAGCGAGCGGCCACAGCGGCCTGCGTGGCCGGGGAACGCAGTGAGCGTCGTACCCTGAGCGCCGATGCTGGCCGTGGTCCCAGTCCGTGACGGGGTGCTCCCGGCAGGCGCGGACGAGACCGTCGCCGAGTGTGACGGGCGGGTCGTGCTCGCCGGCTCGGCGCCGCGGGCCGACGAGCTGGTCGGGATCACCCGCGACGTGCAGCTCGTCGAGCTCGGGGCGTTCGCACCGGCCCGCTGGGCCGACGCCCTCGCCGACCTCGTCGACGACGACGTCCTCGTGCTCCCGGCGTCGCCGGACGGCCGTGACCTGGCCCCCCGTCTGGCCCACCGCCTGGGCCGGCCACTCCTGGCCGGGGCGATGTCCGTCACCCCGTCGTTCGTCCGGCTGGTCCGCGGCGCCGGCCTCGAGCTCCACGACGTCGCCATCGACGGACCCGCGGTGGCGACACTGCAGCCGGGGGTCCGGGGCGTGGCCCCATCCGAGGGTTTCGCGCCATCCGAGGGTTTCGTCCGGGACATCCCCGCGCCAAACCCTCGGTTGACCGCAAACACTCGGATGGATGCGGACGTGGTCGAGGTGCTGCCGCCCGACGTCGCCACGATGGACCTCGCCGAGGCCAAGCGGATCTTCGCCGGCGGGGCCGGGCTCGACGCCCCCGAGCGGCTCGTCCAGCTCGCGACCGTGGCGGCGCGGCTTGGAGCGACGACCGGTGCGACGCGGGTCATCACCGACCGGGGGTGGACCGACCACGCCCGCCAGATCGGCACCACCGGCGTCGCCGTCGACCCCGAGCTGTACGTGGCGTTTGCGATCAGCGGCGCCGTGCAGCACACCGCCGGGCTCGGCGACCCCGCCCACATCGTGTGCGTGAACACCGACCCCCACTGCCCGATGATGCAGATGGCCGACCTCGCCGTCGTCAGCGACGCCAACGCCGTGCTCGACGAGCTCGAACAGAGGCTCGGTGGCTGAGCCGGCCGCCTACGACGCGGTCGTCGTCGGCGCCGGGCCCGCCGGTTCGTGCGCCGCCACGGTGCTTGCCCGAGCCGGCCGACGGGTCCTGCTGCTCGAGCGGGGCCCGTTCCCCGGCAGCAAGAACATGTACGGCGGCGTCGTGTACCCGCGCATCCTCGACGGCCTCCATCCGGGGTGGTGGGAGGACGCACCGGTCCAGCGATGGGTCACCCGCCGCTCGACGATGGTGCTCACCGAGACCCAGGCGATCACCGTCGACCTCCGTGCCGCCGCGTGGGGCCAGCCGCCGTACAACGGGGCCACCGCCTACCGGCCGGACTTCGACCACTGGCTCGCCGCCAAGGCCGAGGCCGACGGTGCCGACGTGCTCTGCTCCACCACGGTCACCGGGCTCTTGAGGGAGGCGGGCGGGCGGGTGGTCGGCGTCCGCACCGACCGCCCCGACGGCGACGTGCGGGCACCGGTTGTCATCGCCTGCGACGGCGTCAACAGCTTCTGCGCCAAGGAGGCCGGCCTCCACGGCCCGGTCGAGTCCCGCCACTACACGCTCGGCGTGAAGGAGGTGCTCGCCCTCCCGAAGTCGGTGATCGACGACCGCTTCGCCGTGCGCGGCCGCGAGGGCGTCGACATCGAGATCATCGGCGGCACCGCCGGCGTCAACGGCGGGGCGTTCCTCTACACCAACCTCGACACCGTCGCCGTCGGCGTCGTGCTGGCGCTGCCCAAGCTGGCCGCCCAGCAGTGCCGGCCGGAGGAGATCATCGCCGGGCTCAAGGCCCACCCGGCGATCGCTCCCTTGGTCGAGGGCGGTGAGGTCAAGGAGTACTCCGCCCACCTGATCCCCGAGGCGGGGGTGGAGATGATGCCGCGGCTCACCACGGACGGGCTGCTCGTCGCCGGCGACGCCGCCGCCCTGTGCCTCGCCGCCGGGATCTGGCTCGAAGGCGTCAACTTCGCCATGGCGAGCGGGATGTACGCCGGCGAGGCCGCGGTCGAGGCGCTCGCCGCCGCCGACCCGTCGAGCGCCGGCCTGGCCGGGTACGAGCGGCGGCTCGAGTCGACGTTCGTGCTCCGCGACCACCGCAAGCTGCGCCGCGCCCACCGCCTGGTGCTCTCCGACCGCGTCCAGCACGTGTACCCCCAGCTCGTCACCGGCGCCGTCGAGGCGATGTTCCGGGTCGACAACCCGCGCCCGAAGCCGGGGCTGCGGCGGATCCTCGCCGCCGAGCGTCGGCGGGCGGGTGTGCGGCGGCGGGACGTCGTCCGCGACGCCCTCGCCGGGTGGAGGTCGTTCGGATGACTGTCGAGCTGCCCTTCGAGGAGCTGATCGGGACCACCGACTTCGAGGTCCACGAGCGGGCCCACATCGTGGTCGACGGCGCGGTGTGCCGCGACTGCAGCACCCGCGAGTGCGTCGTCGCCTGCCCGGCCAACCTGTTCGTGCCGACGGCCGACGGCGGGATCCTCTTCAACTACGAGCAGTGCTTCGAGTGCGGCACCTGCTACCTGGTGTGCAACCGGGAGGGGGCGATCTCGTGGTCGTACCCCGTCGGCGGGTTCGGGGTCGTCTTCCGCCGCTCGTGATCGTCGTCGGCTGGAAGTGGGCGCCCGTCGTGGGTGACGGGCGGGCGCCGGGGACGTCGGCCGCCGACCGGGCCGCCCTCGAGATCGCCCTGCGCCTCGCCGCTCCGTCCGGGGACGGCGTCGTCGTGGTGTCGGTCGGACCACCCCCGGCCGAGCGGGGCCTGCGCGAAGCCGTCGCCAGCGGAGCCACCCGCGCCGTCCGCATCGACGCCCCGACCGGGCTCGCCGGCTCGGCGGTGGCCGCAGCGGTCGCCGGCCCCGCCGGCGGGGCGCGGTGGGTGCTGTGCGGCGACGTCTCGGCCGACCGCGGCACCGGCTCGGTTCCCGCCTTCCTTGCCGCCGAGCTCGGAGTCGCCCAGGCCCTCGGGCTCGTCGCCGTCGACGTGGAGGACGGCGGTCGCGTGCGTGGTCTGCGCCGGCTCGACGGTGGCCGGCGGGAGGTGCTGTCGGTCGAGCCACCGGCGGTCCTGTCGGTCGAGGGAGCCGTGGCCCGGTTGCGGCGGGCCACGCTGCCGGCCGAGCTGGCGGCGCGCCACGCCGTGATCGAGGTGATCGCCGGCCCCGCCGGCCCGGTCGAGGCCGCGGCGGCGGTCCGGCCGTACCGGCCCCGCCCACGGGAACGCCCGGCGCCGGAAGGCGCGGCCCTCGACCGGGTCCGCCGGCTCACCGCCACCGGGTCGGCGCCGGCGGCCCACGCCGAGACAGTCGTGCTCGATCCCCCGGCGGCCGCCGACCACATCCTGACCGCCCTGCGCGCGTGGGGCTACCTCCCGCCGCGAGGTTCTGACGAAGCTGGGGATCGCTGAGCGATCCTCACCTTCGTTAGAACCGTTATGGGGTCAGCACGACCTTGCCGGTCGTGGCGCGGGACTCCAGGGCGGTGTGAGCGGCGGTGGTGTCGGCGAGGCGGAACCGGCTCCCGACCAGCGGGACGAGCTCGCCCCGGGCGGCCCGGGCCAGCGCCTCGGTCTCGAGCGGGCGCAGACCCCCGGGCCGGTTGATCAGGCGGGGGCCGATCGCCGCCGTCACGGTGAGCGAGCGGCCGATGATGTCCGTCGAGCTGAACACGGTCGGTTCGCCCGACGAGTAGCCGAACAGCACCATCCGGCCCCGGGGAGCGAGGAGGTCGAAGCCGACGGCGCCGGCCTTCCCGCCGACTCCGTCGAGCACGACGGTCGGTGCCCGCTCGCCGAGCTCGTCGCGCAGCCGGTCCGGCCAGCCGTCGGCGGTGTAGTCGGCGGCGACGTCGGCACCGAGCCGGCGCACCTGCGCGAGCTTGGCGGCGCCACCGGCCAGTCCAGCCGTGTACGCGCCGGCGTGCTTCGCCGCCTGGACGAGCAGGCTGCCGAGCCCGCCGGCCGCCGACGTGACGACGACGACATCCTCCGGCGTGAGGGCGGCGACCTCGAGGATGGCGACCGCGGTGCGGCCGGTGCCGATCATCGCCACCGCGGCCTCCGGGCTCAGGCCGTCGGGGATCACGTGCAACGACCCCTCGGCGGCGAGCGCTTGCTCGGCATACCCACCGCTCGCCATCCCGAGGTGGGCGACGACCCGACGGCCGAGCCACGCCTCGTCGACGGCGGGTCCGACGTGGTCGACGATGCCCGCCACCTCCCGGCCCGGCGTCATCGGCAACTCGGCGGTCGCGAACGCGCCACCGGCGAGGCCCTGACGGATCGTCGTGTCGACGAGGTGGACGCCGGCCGCCTCGACGGCGATGCGGACCTGGCCCTCACCGGGGTGGAGGTCTGGTACCTCCTCGTAACGGAGCTGCTCGGGTCCGCCGAACTCGTACTGCCGGATCGCGTGCATGAGACGGACGGTACGGGTTGAAGTTCACTTGAAGTCAAGGACTGTGACGCGTGGCCAGGCTGCCCGCGCGGCCGCGGGCAGTACGGTCGGCATCCGTGCTGCTCGCCGAACGCACCTGGATCGATCTCGCCGACACCGCTGCGCCGCTCGTCTGCGTGCCCATCGGCTCGTGCGAGCAGCACGGCCCGCACCTCCCGCTGGGCACCGACACGCTCATCGCCGAAGCGCTCGCGACCGGCCTCTCGCAGCGGCGAGCGGACACCGTCGTCGGCCCGACCCTCACGGTCACCGCCAGCGGCGAGCACGCCGGGTTCCCCGGCACCCTGTCGATCGGCACCGGCGTCACGACGGAGGTCATCGTCGAGCTCGTGCGCTCGGCGGACTGGTCGGGCGGCGTCGTGCTCGTGAACGGCCACGGCGGCAACCGCGAGGCGGTCGACCACGCCGTGACGACGCTGACCGCCGAGGGTCGCCGAGTGCTGGCGTGGTGGCCGCACGTCCCGGAGGGCGACGCCCACGCCGGGCGCACGGAGACCGCCCTGCTGCTCGCCGTGCGCCCGGACCTCGTGCGGGTGGAGCGGGCCGAGGCCGGCGCCACCGAACCGCTCGCCGCGCTCGCCGGGCGGCTGCGCGCCGAGGGCGTGCAAGCGGTGAGCCCGAACGGGGTCCTCGGCGATCCCCGGCTGGCGAGCGACGCTGAAGGTCGCGAGCTGCTGGGCCTCCTGATCGAGCAGCTCGTCGCGGCCGTGGACTCCTGGCGGGGTGAGCCGTCGTGACGAGCTACCGGCTCGACACCTCGACGCGGCGGCCGGCGGACGACGTCGTGATCGGTGGGTCACCGTTGAAGCTGTTCCGGCTCACGCCGGCGGGGGCGGGCGTCTTCTCCCGCATCTCCGCCGGCGACGACGTGCCGTGCTCGAAGCTCGTCGAGCGGCTCCTCGACGCCGGGGCGATCCACCCGCGCCCGGAGCGCTCGCCCCACACCAGCGCCGACGTGACGGTGGTCGTGCCCGCGTTCGGTGCCGGCCGGGACAAGATCGAGGGCATCGTCGCCCGCTGTCCCGGGGTGGCGACCGTGATCGTCGTCGACGACGCGTCCGACCCGCCCGTGGCCGCGATCGACGGGACGCGGGTTCTCCGCCTCCGCACCAACGCCGGACCCGCCGTGGCGCGCAACGCCGGCCTGGGCGCGGTGACCACGCCGCTCGTCGCCTTCGTCGACACCGACGTGCAGCTCTCGACGGGATGGCTCGACCCGCTGCTCGCCCATCTCGCCGACGAGCGGGTCGCCCTCGTCGCGCCGCGGGTGGCGAGCATGCCGGCGCCGGGGCCGATCGCCCGCTACGAGCAGGGTCACTCCCCGCTCGACCTCGGTCCCGAGCCGGGCCGGATCTCGCCCGGCACCCGGCTGAGCTACGTGCCGGCGGCCGCCCTGCTGGTGCGCGCCGACGCGCTCCGGGCGATCGGCGGGTTCGACCGGGACCTCCGCCTCGGCGAGGACGTCGATGCCGTCTGGCGTCTCGTCGAGGCCGGCTGGCGGTGTCGCTACGAGCCGGCGTCCGTTGTCCACCACGCCCCCCGCGCGTCATGGCGCGCCCTCGTCGCCCAGCGGGTCGGCTACGGATCCGCAGCGGCGCCACTCGCCCGTCGCCACCGTGGTGCGCTGGCCCCGGTTCGGGTCAGCGGATGGAGCGGCGGCGTCTGGGGACTGCTCGCAGCCGGGCACCCGATCGCCGCCGTCGGGCTCGCCAGCGCCACGACCGCGGCGCTGGTCCCCAAGCTGCGCGGCGTCCCGCCGGGCGAGTCGCTGCGGCTCGCCGGGCTCGGGCACCTCTTCGCCGGCCGCTCGCTCGCCGACGCCGCCCGCCGCGCGTGGTGGCCGCTGATCCTCGCCGGCGCGCTCGTCTCGAAGCGGGCCCGGTGGATCGCCGCCGCGGCCGCCGTCCCAGCACTGCTCGACGGCGGGCTTCCCCGCCTGATCGACGACCTCGCCTACGGCACCGGCGTGTGGAAGGGCGTGATCGCCGAACGGGAGGCGGGGCCGATAACCCCCGACTTCACGTCTTGGCCGGGACGCTCGCGCGAGCAGCCAGACGCGACGTGACGTCGCGGCACTCGGCGCACACGGACTCGGGGATCACGCCCACCTGCATCAGGGCGTTGAACACGATGCACCCGAGGCAGATCGCGAACACTGCTTCCAGGGTCGCCGCGACGGTGAGCAGGCCGAGGAGCACGTAGGCCACGACCGGGGCGCCGGCGAGCCAGGCGATCGCCGCCCCACCGCTGAAGGCAACGCCCATGCCCTGGGCGAATCGCTTCGGCGGGCCGGGCACGAAGCGGTGCTCGATCCGCAGGCGCGGCGTCACGACCTGGGTGACGAACCGGGCGAGCGGGCTGAACCGAGGTCCGGCGAGCACTCGGGCTACGAACCCGTAGACCAGCGGGATCAGCAACCAACCCTCGCGGAAGACGAGAAACACGGTGGTCTCGAGGATCACGCCGGCGGCGACGAGTCGGGCCGACGTCTCGTTGACCGGGTTGGGGAAGCCGAACACGCCCACGTCCGCCACGTTATCGACAATTCCCACCCTGATGGTCAGGTATCGCCGGCGCCCCGCCGCGGATCTCCCGGGCAGGTACCGTCAGCAGGTGTGACCGCTCATTGCGTTCCCCGGCCACGCCGAGCGGCGCGTTGCTGGCCGCTCGCTCGCTGGCGCTCACTCGCTCGCATCGGTGAGAGTGCTGTCGTGACGCTACGACTCACGGTCGACACCGCGACGTGGCGGGCGCACGTCGACCGAGTCGCCCGGCGGTGCCCTGGCCTCGTCCCGGTCGTCAAGGGCAACGGCTACGGGTTCGGTCGCCCCGTGCTCGTCGAGATCGCCGCCGAGCTCGCTACCACCGTCGCCGTCGGCACGATCCACGAGCTCGCCGGGCTGTCCGGCCGGCTCACGCCGGTCGTGCTCACACCGACGCTGCACCCCCCGACCGACACCCGCCCGATCCTCACCATCGGCTCGATCGCCCACGTGAAGGCGCTCGAGGGTTGGCCGGGCCGGGTCCTCGTGAAGCTGGCCTCGTCGATGCAGCGCTTCGGTGCCGTCCGGGACGATCTCGGCGCGCTCGCCCGGGCCACCCGCTCCGCCGGGCTCGAGATCGTCGGGTTCAGCATCCACCCGCCGCTCGCCGGCACGGACGACGAGCACGTCGACGACATCGCTGCCTGGCTCACCGTCCTCGAACCCGACGACGAGGTTTGGGTGAGCCACCTGTCGCTCGACGGCTACACCGCGCTGCGCGACGCATGGCCCGACCGCCGCTTCCGAATCCGCCAGGGCACCGCGCTCTGGCACGGCGACAAGTCGGCGTTCCACCTCGGCGCCGACGTGCTCGACGTACGCCCGGTGCGGGCCGGTGAGCTCGCCGGGTACCGCCAGGTACGGATGCCGGTCGACGGGCGGCTGGTGATGGTCGGCGCCGGCACCGCCCACGGCGTGCAGGCCCTCGCGGACGGACGGAGCCCGTTCCACTACGAGCGCCGGCGGCTACCGCTCCTCGAGCCACCGCACATGCACACGTCCATGATCGTCGCCGCCGCGGGCGCGCCGGGACCCGACGTGGGCGACATGGTCGACGTCCAGCGACCGCTGATCGAGACCTACGTCGACGAGGTGCGGTGGACATGAATCCGACGGCCCGGGCGACGGTGCCGAGCGGCACCGTCGTGACGATCGACCGAACCCGCCTGCCCGGGCCGGACGTCGTCCGAGCCGTGGCGATGATCGGCGTCGTCGTCATGAACTTCCACGGCTACCTGATCCTGCGGGGCGGATCGCGCGGCGACGGGGCGATCGATCGCTTCTTCGACCCGTGGTCGGGCCCGCTGTCGACGCGGTTCGCCGCCACGTTCGTGCTCACCGCCGGAGTCGGCGTCACCCTGTTCACCCGCAACGCCGTCGGCCACCCCAAGCTCGAGCGGACGCGGCGGTGGACGCTCGTCCGGCGCGGCCTCGTGCTCTACGGCTTCGGCCTCCTCTTCGACGAGATCTGGCCCGGCACGATCCTCCCGTTCTACGGCGCGATGTTCGTGGTCGCTGCCGGCCTGTTCACGCTGCGCACGCGCTGGGTCGTCGCGACCGGGCTGGGGGCGGCGCTCGCCGGCGCCGGACTCGCCTGGTGGCGGGTCGAGCAGCGGCTCGACGGCGAGGACACCAACTGGTTGTTCGCCCCCACCGGGCGCTCGCCACGGGCGCTGCTGTTCGACGTGTTCGTCAACGGGACCCATCCGCTGTTCCCCTGGCTCGCCTTCATGTGCGCCGGCATCGTCGTCGGCCGGCTGCTCCGGACGGACTGGTGGCGCGTGGCCGCGCTGGCGTCGGGCTTCACGTTGTTCGGCGTCGCCTCACTGATCTCCGGCTCGGTCGAGCCGGGGCCGCGGGCGACCGTGCTGGCGAGCATCGACCCGTTCGACCGCGGACTGCTGTACACGGCGAGCGCGCTCGGCACCGCGCTCATCGCCTTCGCCGCGATCTCATGGCTCGCCGACCGGTACGTCGAGACGGTCCCGATCGAGGTGCTCCGCCACGCCGGCGCGATGAGCCTCACCCTCTACGTCGCCCACGCGCTCGTCTTCAACCTCGTCGTCGACTGGCTCGGCTGGGTCGAGCCGGGCGGGCTCGGACGGGCGCTGACGTTCGCCGCCGCCTACTGGGCGGTCGCGATCACCCTCGCCTGGTGGTGGCACGAGCGCCACGGCATCGGCCCGGCCGAGTGGATCTACCGCAAGCTCGGCGGCTCACAAAGAGCAGGTCGGGCGGGATCGACCGGCCGACTCGCGTCCGGTCGGTGAGCCAGATCGCGAAGGCAAACGGGCCGGCCATCGCACCGAGGAACACCGCGGTTGGCGCGATCGTCCAGTTGTCGCTCAACTCGGCGACGAGGAACGTCGCCCCGCAAAGGACGGCGACGAGCAGCCCGGCCCGGAGCCAGCGGGGGACGAGCGAACCCCAGGCGGGCATCAGGCAAGCGTAGGGTCGCTCGGCCGCGGCGGACGGGCTACCCTCGAGATATGCGCATCCGGTGCGCGGCGGGCATCGCCATCGGGGCGTTCTTGCTTACGGTGGCGGCGGCGTGCGACAGCGGGGAGCAGGATCTCAGCCGGGCGTCGGAGCGGGTCACGGTCTGCCACGTGCTCGGTAACGGCAGGTACAACGAGTTGGAATTCGACAGGTCCGCCTTACAGAACCACATCGACCACGGCGACATCTATCCGGTGCCGGATGGCGGTTGTCCGTCCGGACCACAGACGACCACGACGCAGCGACCGACGACCACCACCGCCGCGCCTACCACCACCGCTGCGCCCACCACCACCACCGACGGCGGCGGGCAAGAAGTCACCACAACCACCGAAGGCGGCGGGCAAGAAGTCACCACAACCACCGAAGGCGGCGGGCAAGAAGTCACCACAACCACCGAAGGCGGCGGGCAAGAAGTCACCACAACCACCGAAGGCGGCGGGCAAGAAGTCACCACGACCACCGAAGGCGGCGGCACAGAGGACGTCACAACCACCGAAGGCGGCGGGCAAGAAGTCACCACGACCACCGAAGGCGGCGGCACAGAGGACGTCACCCCGACCACCGAAGGCGGCGGGCAAGAAGCGACCACGACCACCGAAGGCGGCGGCACAGAGGGAGTCACCCCGACCACCCGACCCCGACAGGCCACGAGCACCTCACCCGGCGGCGGCACCTCACCCGGCGGCGGCACCTCACCCGGCGGCGGCACCACAGCCGGCGGCGGCACCACACCCGCCGGCGGCACCACACCCGGCGGTCAGGCGCAAGCGACCTCTACGGTGGCGGGCCCGGCCGGAACTTCAGCCGGCGCACCGACGTCGGCGGGGCCTGCCGGTTCGGGCGCTCCGGGCGGGACGATCCCGAACACCGGACGGGACACCACGCCCGAGGTGTTGATCGCCGCGCTGCTCTTCCTGCTCGGGGCGCTTGCCCTGGCCCTCGCCCGGCGACCGCGTCCAGACGAGTCGTAGTCCGGGGTCGGCGGACTACAGCTCCTCGAACGTCGTGCAGCGCTGCGGGTCGCCGGTGTCGAAGCCGCGGCGGAACCACTGCACCCGCTGCTCGGACGATCCGTGGGTCCAGCTCTCCCGGTCGACGCGCCCGGTCGTCTGCTGCTGGATGCGGTCGTCGCCGACCGCGGCGGCGGCGTTGAGCGCCTCCTCGAGATCGCCGGGCTCGAGCAGGCCGCGATCCTCTGCGCTGCGCGCCCACGCGCCCGCGAAGCAGTCCGCCTGGAGCTCGAGAGCGACGGAGTAGGCGTTCGCCCGGTCCGGCTGGGCCGCCTGCGCCTGGCGGACCTGGTCGCTGACGCCGATCAGGTTCTGCACGTGGTGCCCGTACTCGTGGGCGACGATGTACTGCGCGGCGAGGTCGCCGGTGGCGCCGAACTGCTCCTGCATCTGGGTCAGGAAGTCGAGGTCGAAGTACACCAGCCGGTCCGCCGGGCAGTAGAACGGCCCGACCTCCGCCGACGCCTGCCCGCAGTTCGTGCCGGTGGCGCCGGAGAAGAACACGGTCTCGGTGTCGTCGTACTCGCCGCCGAATGCCTGCGGGTACGCCGCCGTCCAGTAGACCTGCACATCTTCCGTCGCACCGCAGAGGACCTGTTCGAGTTCCTCGTTGCAGACCTCCGCCGCATCGCCCGACGTCTCGCCCGTCGAGCTGACCGCGGACTGGGTGGGCCCGCCGAGCAACTTGGGGAGGAACAGGGCGGCGAGCACGACGATGATGCCGATGATCCCGCCGCCCATCTTCGTCGGGATGCCCATCCCACCACCGCCGCCGCCCAGTCCGGGGAAGCTGAACCCGCCGCCACCACCCTGCCCGCGGCGGTCTTGGATCCGGCCGGCGTCAGAGCTCCGGATTTTCGTCACGCCGAAACGTTACGCCCGGTGTCGTCCGCCACGGCGTGACCCCGGTTGCGCCGCATTCCCCTGATCCCGACGGCACCCGCGCCGATGAGCGGACCGCGATCGCCGAGACGCGTCGGCGTGATGCGGGCGTGCCGGCTGTACGGCATCAGAGCGTTGCTGCTCAGCTCCTCCTGGGCAGCATTGAAGAACGTCGCCGCGAACCCGAGCGCGACCCCGCCACCGACGACGACGAGCTCGAGGTCGAGCAGGTTGCACAGTGACGCCGCCGCCCGACCGACGAGACGCCCGGTGCGTTGCATGATCTCGTACGTCGGCTGGGTCGGCGACCGTCCGGTGATCGCCTCGATCGCGACGCCCGATGCCTCGGCCTCGAGACAGCCACGCGCGCCGCACCCGCAGCGCCGCCCGTTGGGCTCGACGATCAGGTGGCCGATGTGCCCGGCGTTCGCTGACGCCCCATCGAGCAGCTCACCGTTGAGCACGATGCCGGCGCCGACGCCGGTGGACACCGTGACCACGCAGTAGTTGTCCGTCCCCTTCGCCGAGCCCTGCCACCCCTCGGCGAGGGCGAGCGCCTTTCCGTCGAGGTCGCCGTGGACCGGGCAGTCGACGAGCTCGGCGACGCGCGCCCGCAGCGGGAACTCGCGCCACGCCGGGATGTTGACCGGGGAGATCGTCTCGCAGTTGCGGGTGATCGGGCCCGCCGACCCGATGCCGACGCACGCGACACGGACCTCGTGGCGCTCGGCCGCGTCGAGTTGCTGCTCGACGATTCCGGTCAGCGCCTTGAAGTGGGCCTCCGGGCCGACGTCGGGGTCGACGGGGACGACGGAGCGATCGAGCAGCTCACCTCGCAGCGTCACGAGGCCGGTGGCGAACTTGGTCCCGCCGATGTCCACGGCGAGGACGACGGGCGGCTGGCGCCGGGGCGGCGGCGGCTCGACGGGCTCGGTGTCGTCGAGCGCTTCGGGGTCGGCAGGTGGTGGGACGGCGTCGGGGTCGTATTCGTTCGTATCCAAACGATTTCTCGGGACTTAGTAGGGTTGCCCCATGGCCGCTGGCCAGGGGAGGTCGATCTGGAGACGCGCCGGGCGCGTGCGTGCGTTCATGTTCGCGCGTATGGCGGGGCCCCGGTCACCGCGGTGGGAGTTCACCTCGTGAGCGGGCCGGCGCCAGACGGCGACCTCGGTCCGGCCGACGCCGACATCGCCGATCCGGACACGTACACGGGCGGGGTCCCGCACGCGACGTTCCGCCGGCTGCGCCGGGACGATCCGGTGAGCTGGTGGGCCGAGGATCACGCCGGCGGGCGCGGGTTCTGGGCAGTCACCCGCCACGCTGACCTGCTCACGGTCAGCCGCGACGTCGCCCGCTTCTCGAGCACCAGCGGCATCCGGCTCGAGGAGATGGACCCGGAGGAGACCGAAGCCCGCCGGACGTTGATGGAGCTCGACCCACCCGACCACACGGCGTACCGGCGGCTCGTCTCGAAGCCGTTCAGCCGGCGCGAGGTGTACGCCTACGAGCAGGCCATCCGGCTCCTTGCCCGCCAGGTGGTCGAGGAGGCCTTGTCTGCGGACACCCAGTTCGACTTCGTCGACCGCATCGCCAAGCAGCTGCCGATGCGGATGCTCGGCCGGTTGCTCGGTGTGCCGGACGATGATGGCCCGTGGCTCGTCGAGCGCGGCGACGCTCTCCTCGGCAACACCGACCCCGAGTTCACGACCCACCCGGTCGGGCTCGTCGACACCGACGAGTTCCGGCTGCTGCCCTTCCGCAGCCCCGTCGGTGTCGAGCTGTTCAAGTACGCCCAGGCGCAGGCGCGACAACGACGCGAGCATCCGACCGACGACGTGATCAGCGACCTGTTGCGCCCGAAGGTCGACGGCGAGACGTTGAGCGAGCACGAGTTCAACAACTTCTTCACGCTTCTCGTCGCCGCCGGCAACGACACCACCCGCTACACGATGACGGCGGGGATCAAGGCGCTGACCGAGCGGCCCGACCGCCTTGCCGAGCTGCGCGACGGGATCAAGGAGGGCAACGACGCCCTCGTCGCATCGGCGGTCGAGGAGATCCTGCGGTGGGGGTCGGTGACGATGCACTTCCGACGCACCGCGACCGAGGACACGACTCTCGGCGACCGGGAGATCCGGGCCGGCGACAAGGTGCTCATCTGGTTCGTCGCGGCCAACTTCGACGAGGAGGCGTTCGCCGATCCGTACACCTTCGACCTCCACCGGACACCCAACCCACAGGTGTCGTTCGGGTTGATGAGCCCCCACCTCTGTCTCGGCGCCCAGCTCGCCCGGATGGAGATCAAGGTGCTGCTCGAGGAGCTGCTCCCGCGGCTCGCCGACATCGCCATCGACGGGCCGGTGGACCGCCTGCGGAGCAACTTCATCGCCGGGATCAAGCGCCTGCCCGTGCGAGTCACCGTCGCCTAGCAGGTACTTCTTCGCTCTGCGGGCTTGCTCGCCGACAGACCGTTCGGGGCCGAACGAACACCTCCGGCGCGGTAGTATCGCCGGCGTGGGGAGGAGGGCACATGCGTAGGACCCTGTCACTCATCGTGGCCGCCGGACTGGTCGTCGCCGTCGCCGGGTGCGGTGACGATGACGACGACGACGCTGGCGGCGACACCGCGACCACCGCCGGCGGCGCAGCCACGACGGCGGGGGGTGCGGCGACCACGGCGGCACCCGCCACGACGGTCGGCGACACTGCCACGACCGCCGGCGACACGGGCACGACGACCGCCGGCAGCGCCGCGCCGTCCGATTGCACCCTCGACGAGCCGCTGACGATCGGCTACGCCGCCGACCTCAGCGACCTTGGCGGGTTCGCCGACGGCCCCGGTTCGGCCGCCGCCAAGGTGCAGGTCGACCTGATCAACGCAGCGGGCGGAGTCGGCGGCCAGGACGTCGAGTACATCGTCAAGGAGCTGCCGACCGACCCGTCGGCAGCACAGCGGGCAGCCCAGGAACTGCTCGACGAAGGCGCCGACGCGATCATCGGTCCCCCGTTCTCCTACAACGGCGGGCCGCTCATCGACACCACGGCCGGTCAGGTGCCGGTCATCTCCAACGCGTCCACCGACCTCAGCCTCGCCGACCCGAGCCGGGGAGCGTTCCTGATGAGCTTCAGCGACCCCGTGCAGGGCGCGGCAGCGGCCGAACTCGCCGCCGACGAGGGGGCGACCACCGCGGTCACGTTCTCCTCCCCCGACGACGCGTACTTCACGAACACGACGGCGGCGTTCACGGAGGCCTTCGCCGAGGCCGGCGGTGAGGTCGTGCGCGACTTCACCTTCGGCATCGCCGACGAGGACTTCTCCGCCCAGGTCAACGAGCTCGCCTCCCTCGATCCCGCCCCGGAGGTGCTGTACACGGCGATGATCATGCCGGGCGCGGGCGTGCTGCTCGAGCAGCTCCGGTCGGCCGGCGTCGACGTCCGGGTCATCGGCGCTGACGCCTTCGACGCCACCGTCGTGTGGAGCGCCGGCGAGGTTGCCGACGGCGTGTCGTTCACCGCTCACACCTTCCCCCGGCCGGAGAACGGCGTGCAGGAGTTCCTCGACGCGGCGGCCGAAGCCGGCGCCGAGATCGAGACGGTGAGCTTCGGCGCGTTGGCGTCCGACGTCGTGAAGGTCTTCGCCCACGCCGCCGAGACGGCGTGCTCACTCGACGGCGCCACGCTCATCGAGACGATCGCCGGGATCTCGGACCTCGAGGTCACGACCGGCACCGTGACGTACGCCGGGACCAACGGCGTGCCGGAGAAGGATGTCGTGATCCTCACCGTCGAAGGCGGCGAGCCGACCTTCACCGAGGCGTTCCGCCCGTCGTTCGTGCCCGGCTCGTAGCGGGCGGCGATGCTCGCCGTCGACGGTCTGACGGTTCGCTACGGCGCCGTCAGCGCCCTGCGCAGCGTCTCGCTGCGCGTCGACGACGGTGAGCTCGTCGCCCTCGTCGGCCCGAACGGGGCCGGCAAGACGACGCTGCTGAACACCATCGCCGGGCTGCTGCGACCGGCCGCCGGCACGGTCACCCTCAACGGGGCGAATGTCACCGGTGCCGAGCCGGCCAGGCTCGTGCGCGCCGGGCTGGCGCTGGTGCCCGAGCGGCGGCGGATTTTCCGCGACCTCACCGTCGGCGAGAACCTCCAGCTCGCCGGCGCGACGGTCCGCACCGCGGAGCGTCGGCGGCGGGTCGAGGACGCCCGGCAACGGTTCACCGTGCTCGACGCCCGCTGGAACACCGCGGCCGGGTACCTGTCCGGGGGCGAGGCGCAGCAGCTGGCGATCGCCCGGGCACTGATCAGCGACCCGAGTCACGTCCTGCTCGACGAGCCCACCCTCGGCCTCGCTCCGGTGATGGTCGACGCCGTGTTCGACCTGCTCGTCGAGCTGCGCGAGCAGGGCCGCACCGTGCTCGTCGTCGAGCAGAACGCGCTGCGGGCGCTGGAGATCGCCGACCGCGGCTACGTCCTGCGCACGGGTCAGGTCGCCGCCGAAGGGTCCGGCGCCGAACTCGCCGCCCACGAGGACCTCTTCGGGACGTACGTCGGGTGACGGGACGGCGGCCATGACCACACTCCTGCAGACGCTCGTCGACGGGATCGGGCGTGGGAGCACGTACGCCCTCCTGGCCCTCGGCATCACGTTGATCTTCGGCGTGATGCACCTGGTCAACTTCGCCCACGCCGAGTTGATCACCGTCGGCGCGTACGTCGCCTACTTCCTGTCGACCGAGGGCGCCAGCTGGTGGCTACTGGCGCCGGCGATCATCATCGCCGCCGTCCTCGCCTCCGTCACTACCGAACTGGTCGCGTTCCGGTGGGTGCGCAACGCCAGCCCGTACGCCATGTTGCTCACGTCGTTCGCCGTCGAACGGCTCTCCCACGCCCTCTGGGCGGTGTTCGTCTCGCCCACCCAGCGATCGTTCTCCGGCCCCTCCTGGGCGTTCGACACGGTTTCGATCGGCAGCGTCCGGTTCGAGGTGATGGACCTCGTCACGATCGCCGTGACCGCGCTTGTCCTCGCCCTCACCGCGTGGGTGTTCCGGCGGACCCTGTTCGGGCTGTCGGTGCGCGGGGCGAGCGAGGACTTCGACGCCGCCCGGCTGATGGGCGTGCGGGCCAACCGGGTCATCGTGGGCGCGTTCGCCTTCGCCGGTCTCCTCGCCGGCGTCGCCGCGGTGCTGATCCTCATGCGCAGTCCGAGCGCATCGCCGGCGATGGGCTCGGACTGGCTGATCAAGGCGGTCGTCGCGGCGGTGATCGGTGGACTGGGAAGCTTCACCGGCGCGGTGGTCGGCGGGCTCGCCCTCGGTCTGGCTGAAGTCGTGCTGCGCGGCTATCTGCCCGAGGGGGTGTGGGAGCGGCTCACCGACGCCGTCGTGTTCGTGCTCATCGCCGCGCTGTTCATCATCCGCCCCCAGGGCCTTTTCACCGTGCGGACCGCGGAGCGGGTGTGATGGACACGCTCACCGCACGGACCGGGCGCAGCGTTGTCGCCGCCGCGGTGCTGTTCGCGGTGCTGCTGGTGGGCGCGTTCGTCTACACGTCGACCGGCGGCGCGGCACGGGACCTGCTCGTCCAGGAGCTGCTGATCAACCTCGTCATCGTGCTCGGGCTGCAGGTCTTCATCGGCACGACCGGAATCCTCTCCTTCGGCCACCTGGCGTTTACCCAGATCGCCGCGTACGGCGCCGCGCTGGTCGCGATTCCCGCGGCTACCAAGGCGACGGCCCTCCCGGACCTGCCGTTCGGGCTCGGTGACGTCGAACTCGGACCGTTCGGAGCGACCGTCGTCGGGATCGTGATCGCTTTGCTGTTCGGGGCGCTGGCCGGGGTTGCCGTGGCCCGCGCCGGTGGTCTGGCGGCGACGATGATCACCCTCGCCCTGCTGTTCGTCGTCGACCAGGCGGTCAAGAACTGGAGCGAGCTCACGAGAGGTGCGGGCGGGCTCTCGGCCGTACCACGGATCGTCGGCAACACGTGGCTGTGGGTCGCCGCGCTGGGCGCGCTCGTCGCCGCCAACCTCTTCGCCGAGACCCGGGTCGGTCGGTTCGCCGCGGCGACCAGGGACGACGAGATCGCCGCCCCGGCCATCGGCATCGACCGCTTCTGGCCCCGCTGGACCGCGTGGATCGTGAGCATCGCCTTCGTCGCCGCGGCAGGGGCGCTGCGTGTCCAAGCGGTCGGGAGCACGAACCCCGACCAGTACACCCTCGACGTGGGCGTGCTGCTGCTGGCGATGCTCGTCGCCGGCGGCATGCGGACCGTCACCGGCGCGTTCGTCGGCACGCTCCTGATCACGGTCGGCAACGAGATCTTCCGCCAGGTCGGCGACGAGCACGGCATCGTCCGCCTGCCCGAGTTGTTCCTCGGAGCCGTGCTGCTGGGAGTGATGATCCTCCGACCGAGTGGCCTGCTGGGCGACATCGACCTGCGGGCGTGGCTCGCCCGCTGGTCCCGGCGGCGACAAGCGGCCAGCAGCGAGGAGGAGGAGGCGGCCGCGCCAGCGGCGCCGATCGCGCCCGACGACCTCGTCGCCGCGGGCGTGACCGTGCGCTTCGGTGGGTTCAAGGCGCTCGAGGAGGCCGGCGTGCGGGTGCGGCCGGGCGAGGTGGTCGGCCTCATCGGGCCCAACGGGGCGGGCAAGACGACGTTGTTCAACGTGATCACCGGGCTCGTGCCCGAGCAGGCCGGCCGGGTGACCCTCGGCGAGCGAGACCTCAGCGACGAGCCGCCGCACCGCATCGCCCGGGCCGGTCTCGCTCGCACCTTCCAGAACCTCCGCCTGTTCCCCACGCTCCCGGTGCGGGAGAACGTGGCCCTGGCCGCGCTCAGTGCGGCGCGCTACCGACCGGGCGCGCCCGCCCCCGACGTCGAGGTGCTACTGGAGTCGGCCGGGCTCGCCGGGGTCGCCGAGCGCCCGGCGGCGACCCTCGACTACGGCAACCAGCGCCGCCTCGAGCTCGCCCGCGCGGCCGCGCTCGCACCGGCGTACCTGCTCCTGGACGAGCCGACCTCGGGCATGAGCGACGTGGAGAGCCTGGCGATGGTCGACCACGTGCGGGCGACGGCGCGACTCGTCGGCGCCGGCGTGCTCGTCATCGACCACGACCTCGCCTTCATCACCCGAATCAGCGATCACGTGGTCGTGCTGGCCGAGGGCCGCGTGCTCGCCGAGGGCACCCCCGCCGAGGTCCGCGCCGACCCCGCCGTCGCCGAGGCCTACCTCGGCCGCCGCGACTCGTCGTCCGCTCCCACCGGGTAGCAGTGCCCGGTTTCTGCAGCTGAATCGGCTGCCCTGGCAGCCGTTTCAGCTGCAGGAATCCCGTTGTGACACCCCTCGGCTTCGATGTGTCGCATGAACGCCGATGACGAGCTCAACGCAATCGCTGCCCGTCAACTCGGGTTCGTCACGCGGAGCGACGTGCGGACTGCGGGCTTGACCCGTGCAGCAATGCGCCACCGCGTCGCTCGCGGCGACTGGGTCGTGCACGGACCGCGGGTGCTGCAGCGCAGCGGCGCTCCGTGGACGAGGGCGAGCCCGTTGATGCGCGCGCAGTACTCGACGCCGGACCGGGAGCCGTGGTGTCGCATGGTGCAGCCGCGGCGTGGTGGGGTCTTCCCGGGTTCGACCTGCGCTCGATCGACGTCACCCGTCCTCGCGGACTCACCGGCGCGCCGGTGACCTTCGCCGATCGCGTGCACGAGGTGCTCACACTGACCAATGACCAGGTGACCGTGCTCGAGGGCGTTCCGATCATCCGCCCGGAGCGGCTGATCCTCGAGCTCTGCGCGACCGCGCACCCGGCGCGTGCCGAGCGAGCCCTCGACACCGGGTGGTCGAAGGCCTTGTACTCGGGCGACTCGCTCCGTCGCATTCACGACGAGCTCGCCGCCAGCGGACGGCCGGGCATCGTGCTCATGCGCGAGCTGCTCGCGGCGCGTCCGCCGGGTTGGACGCCGCCCGCCTCCAACCTCGAGGCCCGCTTCATGGCCGTCGCCAAGGAGGCGTGCCTCGGCGAGTGGCGTCGCCAGATCGACGTCGGGTCGATGGACCATTGGTGCGGACGCGTCGACTTCGTGGCGAGTGACGTGCCGCTGATCGTCGAGGTGCAGAGCGAGCGGTACCACAGCGCACTCACCGACCAGACCCATGACGCCGTCCGCCGTGCCGACCTCGAGCACACCGGCTTCACCGTGGTGGAGGTCTGGGACACGGAACTGTGGCACGCCAAGCACGACGCGATCGCAAAGGTGCGAGAGGGCATCCGCCGGGCCCGCTCGCGGATTTCTGCAGCTGAACTGGTCGCTATAGCAGCCGTTTCAGCTGCAGAAACCGGAGGAGCGGGTCAGTAGTACGGCAGGTAGGTCTCGAGCTCCCAGCCGGTGACCTTTTCCGGGTTCCAGTCCTCGCCGGTGAGCTCCCACCGCTTGAGGTCGTGGCGGCGCAGGGTGAGGTAGGCGCCGACGAGCTCGGGGCCCATCGCCTCGGCGAGCACCTGGTCGGCCTCGATCGCGTCGAGCGCGGCGCCGAGCGTCTCCGGGGTGTGGCGGTCGGTGTTCGGCTCGGCGTCGGCGTCGCCCACCTGGGGCGGGCCGCAGTCGACCCCGTCGACCACGCCCAAGAGGGCAGCGTTGAGCATCGCCGCCGCCGCCAGGTACGGGCTCGCCGTGCCGCACGGCATGCGGTTCTCGAGTCGCGTGGCCGCGCCGCGCTCGGCCGGAACGCGGTACGTGCTGATCCGGTTGTCGAGGCCCCAGTTCGCCCAGTAGCCGGCGATCAGCCCCGGCATCAGGCGCCGGTAGCTGTTGACGAGCGGCGCCGAGAACCCGGCCACGGCCTCGTGATGGGCGAGCAGCCCGCCGAGCGACTGGCGGGCGACCGGCGTCAGCCCGTCCACGCCCGCCGGGTCGTGGAACGCGTTCGGCCCGCCCGAGGTCGGCAGCACCGAGAAGTTGATGTGCAGGCCCGAGCCGACCGCGGTCGGATCCGGCCGGCCGAGGTACGTCGCCCGGTAGCCGTTGGCGACGGCGACCTCGCGGGTCATCTCCTTCGCCAGCACCGCCCGGTCGGCGGCCTCGAGGGCGGGGCAGTACGTCAGGTTGAGCTCCAGCTGGCCGGGCGAGAACTCCGTCAGCACCCCTTCGACGTCGAGACCCATCTCCTCGCCGATGTCGAAGTACTCGACCGCCAGGCCCGTCGGGTCGCCGCCGAGCCCGACGCCGTAGACCCGGTGCGCCTCGCTGCCCGCCGTTCGCCACCCGCCGACGGCCTCGTCGTCCTGCTCGAGCACGTACAGCTCGAGCTCGAAGCCGAGCTGCGGTTCGAACCCGATCGCCCGCCACCCCTCCACCGCACGGGCGAGCGCGGCGCGCGGGCAGATCCCCAGCGGCTGTCCGTCGGCGCCGCTGAGCTCGCAGACGACGACGTCGGTGTCGGGCTCCCACCCCGGCCGGCGCGAGGACACGATCGGCGTAGCGGTGAGGTCGGGGTACCCGACGTCGGCGGCGTAACCGGGGATCGGGAGGATCTCGCCGTCGATGCCCATCGCCAGCGTGGTCACGGCGTGGTGGGTGTGGGCGTAGTCGCGGTCGATCTTCCGCGACGGCACGTAGCGACCGTGGGTGAGCCCGTTGAGATCGCTCCACACCGTTCGCACCCGTTCGTTCGCCATGCCGCGGGAAGCTACTCCGTCGTCACGGCTGGAGGATCGGGTCGGCCAACGCGCGAGCCGCCAGCTGGCGCCGGTTGCGCACCCCGAGCTTGCGGAAGATCGCCGTCAGGTGCGCCTCGACCGTCCGCGGGCTGATGAACAGCGTCGCCGCGAGGTCCCGGTTGGACGCGCCGCCGACGACGAGCCGGGCGACCTGGAGCTCGTGCGGAGTGAGCAGCTGGTGCGAGGCGACCTCCTCGCCGACGACACCACCGGCGGCGCGCAGCTCCGTCACCGCCCGCTCGGCGAACGACGTGGCCCCGACGCCACGGAGGTGGTCGACCGCCTGCTCGAGCTGGAGGCGAGCCTCGCCCCGCCGCCGCGCCCGGCGCAGCCACTCGCCCCACACCAGCCGGGCGCGTCCCTCCACGAATCGGTTCCCGGTCCCGACACCGACGTTCACGGCCTCCTCGAAGTAACCCACCGCCTCGGCGTCGTCGGTGGCCAGCAGGCCCTTGGACAGCCCGATCAAGTGGGTCACCAGCAGCGCCGCCGGGAGCTCGGACTCCAGCTCCCGCAGCACCTCCTCGGCTTCGGCGCGACGACCCGACCTGATCAGCCCCTCGATCCACTCGGTCTCCCACCGGATCAACCCCTGGCCGACCGGGGACATCTCGCGGACCCGCCGGAACTGGACGTCGGCGTCGTCGAAACGACCATCGGTGAATGCCAGGTAGCCGAGCCCGACCGGACCCAGCGCCCGGCGCTCGGCCTCCGGCACGTCGCGGAGGATCCCGGCCACCCGGTTGCACAACTCCCGGTCGCCGATCACCGCCGAGCACAGGGCGAGCACCGCCGCGGCCATCGACGCCAGCTCCGGGAACCCGTTGCTCTCCGCCAGCGCGAGCGCCTCGGTCCCCGCCGACACGGTGGCCGGGAACGAGCGGCCGTACTGGGCCATGCTCCGCGCGCCGAGCACGCTCACCAGCGGGCGCACCGCACCCCGGGCGCGCAGGTGCTGCTCGAGGTCGGCGAGCAACTCGTCGGTGGATTCGCCGCGGCGGAGGAAGCTGAGCGTCGGCGCCACCACCTCGGCGAGGAAGACCGCGTCGGCCGCCGAACGGTCGGGGCCGGACAGTTCCCGGTACCGGCCGAGGAGCCGCTCGCCTCCCTCCTGCCCGGTGACGATCATGAGCCCGCCGGCCATGACGTCGAGCCGCCGGGCGCGATCGTCGTCGACGAGCGGGCGCAGCGCCACCGCCTCCTGGACCGCAGTGGCGATGTCGGCGAGCGCTCCGGCGAAGATGTAGCTGGCCAAGGTGTCGATGTACAGGTCGACGGCCAGCTCCGGGGCGCGGCTGCTGACCTCCCTCGCCGCCGTCTGGAGCTCCGTCACCGGCATCGATCCGCCACCGGCGGACGGTGGGAGGCGGGATCGGAGCTGGAGCCGGCGAACCCGTTCGACCACGTCGTCGGCCCCGGGGTCCTCGTCGACGACACCAGCGGCCCGGTCGAGCAGGCGGCCTGCCGAGACCGCCATGCCCGCGTCGAGGAGCGCGCCGGCGGCCAGCCCGAGCCGGCGGACCCGGTCGGCCGACGCGGGTGACAGCCGGCTGGCCAACTCCCACGAGCGCGCCGCCACCGCCGGAGCACCCCGGCGGGCGGTCAACGCGGCGGCCTCGTCGAGGAGGTGGGCGACGTCCTCGTCCGGTCCCACAGCGGCGCGGCCGAGGTGCCACGCGCGCACGGGCGAGGCGGCGGGGAGCGTGGCGGCCAGGGCACGGTGGGCGGACCGCCGGTCGGCCCGAGGCGCGTCGTGATACGCCGCCGACCGCATCAGCGGGTGCCGGAACGTCAGCCGGTCCCCGTCCAGCTGCACGATCCCCCGCTCCTCGGCGGTCTCCAGCTCGCCGAGACCGAGACCTTGCGCGGCGAGCGCGCGCGAGATACGACCCAGATCGCCGTCCGTGTCGGCCGCGGCGACCAGGAGGGCAGCGGTCACCGGCGCCTCCAGCCGGGAGAAGACGAGGTCGACGACCCGCTGGCCGGACGGGCCGATCGGGAGCGGATCGGGCAGCTCGGCCCGGCCGGCGCGCTGATCCTCGTCGAGGAGGTTGGCGGCCTCGACGAGCACGAGCGGGATCCCGCCGCCAGCGGCGACCAGTTGGCGGCGGACCTCATGGCTGGTGACGCCGGCGTCGGCGAGGATGCTGTCTGCTACGGCGTCGTCGACGGCATCGAGGTCGTAGGTCGGGCCCGTGTCGGACCGGCTGTCCGTGCCGGTTCGGCGGGCCGAGACGATGGCGATCCGCTCGAACTGGAGCCGCCGGGCGATGTACGCGAGCGTCGTCCGGGTCGGCGCGTCGATCCACGGCAGGTCGTCGACGATCACGATCACGGGAGCGTGCTCGGCGGCGTGGACGAGCAGGTCGCGGGCGGCAAGCGCGATGGCGAACGGCTCGGCGGGCTCGTCGTCACCGCCGATGGCGAGCGCCGACCGGATCGCCGCCGCTCTGACCGGTGCCAGGTCGTCGAGTCCATCGAGGAGGCCGTCGAGGAGGGCAGAGAGCCCCGACCAGGCCATTTCGGCCTCGGGCTCGACTCCCGCGATCCGGATCACGCGGGTCCCGGAGATCGCCGCAACGACCTGCGCGGCGGCGTTCTCCAGCACCGACGTCTTGCCGATCCCCGGCTCACCCACGACGGTGATCGCGCCACCTTGGCCTTCGGCGGCCCGGCGGCCGAGCTCGACGATCGACTCGACGACGTCACGGCGGCCCGGCAGAACGGGTGGGTGGGAAATTGAGCTCGACACGTGTCCAGGGGCGGTGGGCGGGTCAGATCACGGGGTCTCCCCGATGCGGGACGATCCGTGGCCTGGGCAGGCTACCGGTGTCCCCTGCGCACCTGGCGAGGACATGGAAGGACGAAATGGGAGCGGGAGCCCGCTTGGCAGAAGAGCGAGATCGCTGGGAGGACCACTGGCGACTGGTCGATCTCGAACAGGAAGGCGAGCACCTGCTCGACCTCCTCTCTCCGGCCGAGGAACTGCGGACGGCAGTTCCGGGCGTCCGGATCGCGGCAGACGTCGAAGAACCCGTCCTGATCGGCATCACCGATCGGAGGGTTCTCGTCGTCGGCCGCACGTCGGCTGCGGGGCCCGGAGGCGGGTCCGGGCTCCGCGCCACTTTCCATGTCGACGACGTCACGGCGCAGTCACCGGGCTTCGCCCGGGGTGCGGTGATGCCGGCAGCGGACGGCGGCACCATCGCCCTGGACCTCGACGAGGACGCCCTCGATCGTCTGTGGTCAGCCATGGACGGCCTGGCGGGAGCTACCGGCGTCGGCTGAGAGGCGGACTCAGCCGGCGCCGTCCGCCCCGACCCGCCGGGCGTTCTCGACCAGGTTGATCTCGTAGAGCACCTCCTCGAGCGCGTCGGCGGCTGACAGCGCGGCGAACCGCTGCGGGTGTTCGGGCGTGCAGCAGCTCGGGACCGGGGCGAGCACCGTCCACGGGCGGGGGTGGCAGAACTGGACCACGCTGTAGCGCTCGCCGCTGTAGCCCGGGGCGGCGACGACGCGGTGCCACCCGATCGGGATCTGGCCGTTGGTCAGCCGCTCGAGCATGATCCCGGTGTTGATGATGACCCGACCCTCGGGTGCGACGGCATCGGCCCACTCGCCGTCGACCCGAACCTGCAGACCGGGCGCGGTCGCCCGCGGGAGGGCGGTGATCAGGTTGATGTCACCGTGCTGGCCGGCCCACTCGTACGTGCTGTCGTCGGGCACCTCGGCCATCGGCGGATACCGGATGGCGCGGGTGAGCGTGGGCCCGTCGGCGACCATCTCGTCGAAGAACGTCTCGTGGCATCCGATGCCCTCGGCGATCACGTGCAGGAAGCGGCGCTGGAGATCGGCGATCGTGTCGTGGAACGCCGTCAGGACCTTGGTGATCCCGGGGACCGTTCCCTCGGGGAGCACCTGGTCGGGGTACGTCGTCGGGAAGTGGCGCTTCAACGGGTGGCCGGCGGGGATCGGCGACGACCAGTTGAGCATCTCCTTCCAGTCCGGCGTGTCGCTGGCGGCGGCCGTCTCGACGAGCAGCCCGGTGTACCCAGTCTGGCCGTGGGCGCCGGGAACCACCCATTGCGCCTTTTCCTCGGTCGGCGCGGAGAAGAACTCCCGGAGCATGCCGTAGGCGGTGTCGAGGAGGTCCTCGGACAGGTCGTGCGAGGTGTAGACGAACCCGGTCTCGAGACTCCGCCTGACGCCGTCAACGACGGCCCGGCGCTGGTCGCCGCTCCCTCGCTCGAACGCCAACAGATCGACGTCGAGGATCTCACTCACGAACGGGCAGGCTACACAGCGGGTCCGCCGGCCAGCTGAGCCCGCACCAGCGCCGCGCCGGCGACCATCGCCTCCATCTTGCCGAAGGCGACGTCGCGTGGCAGGTACTTCAGCCCGCAATCGGGCGCCACGACGATCCGCTCCGGTGGCACGTGCGGGAGCGCCCGGCGGATGCGGTCGGCGACGGTCTCCGGGGTCTCGACCTCGTGCGAGCTCAGGTCCAGGACCCCGAGGATGATCGTCTTACCGGGAAGCGTCTCCAGCACGGCCGTGTCGAGGTTCGACTGGGCGGTCTCGATCGAGATCTGGTCGACGGGCGCGGTCGCCAGTTCCGGGAGGAACGAGTACCCGGACGGCCGCTCGTGGATGATCGCCGCGTACCCGAAGCAGATGTGCACCGCCGTCGTACCGGTGACCCCGTCGAGGGCCCGGGCGAGGGCGGCAAGCCCGTACTCCCGGGCCTTCTCCGGACGGGCCTGCATGTACGGCTCGTCGATCTGCACCACGTCGGCCCCGGCAGCGTGGAGGTCCCGGATCTCCTCGTTGACCGCCTCGGCGTAGCCGAGGGCGGCCTCCGCCTCGTTGGGGTAGAAGTCGTTCTGCGCCTGTTGGGACATCGTGAACGGACCGGGCACGGTCATCTTCACCGGGTACGCCGTGTTGGCCTTGAGCACCTCGAGGTCGCGCAACTGCACCGGGTGCTTGCGCCGGATCCGGCCGACGACCCGCGGGACGGGGTTGGGGTGCCCGCTGCGGTCGAGGGCGGTGCCGGGGTTGTCGATGTCGACGCCCTCGAGGGCCGTGGCGAAGCGGTTGGAGTAGCTCTCCCGCCGCATCTCGCCGTCGGTGATGAGGTCGAGGCCGGCCCGCTCCTGGTCGCGGATCGCGAGGACGGTGGCGTCGTCCTGCGCCTCCTCGAGCCACTCGGGCGCGACCCGCCACAGCTCGAGGGCGCGGACCCGCGGCGGGAACCGGCCGGCCAGCTTCGCTCGGTCGATCAGCCAGTCGGGTTGGGCGTAGGAACCGACGAGCGACGTGGGCAGGAGGAGCGACACGGGTGAGCTTTCTTAGTTCAGGCGAGCGCACCGAGCCCGAATGGTCACGTCGTGTCCCGGCGACGGAGGGGTCCCTGCCGGGACACGACGTTTGTTGGGGATCGCGCTACGTCTCGGACGGGGCGACGACGGTTCTGTTGCCCCTGATCTGGAACAAGGTGCCCAGGAAGAACCCCCAGATGAGGTGCCACACAAGGACCGAGAACGGGAGCTTCCAACCGTCGGGCCCGTCGAAGAGGAAGAGCCCGTAGCCCTGGTTCGGCACGTAGGCGTACGGCACCAGCACCCCGACGCTGATGACGGTCAGGATCACCGAGTACAGAATCCCGGAGGCGAGGTTGCCGCCGTGGGTGTTCTTGAACCGCATCAGCGGCAGGAACAGGATCGCGTACAGGATCGTGAACACGACGCCGTTGACGAAGTGCAATGCGTTGCCGGTGAAGAACGAACCCGGCGAGGTCGCGAAGACCGGGTCGAAGGTACCGGTCGCAGTTGCCCCGTTGAGACCATCGGCGAAGGTGGTTCCGAGCAGGCCGTTGTACAGCGGCCACGGCAGCGTTGGCAGACCGAACGCCGGGAAGACGTAGCCGAAGTAGGTGGCGATCTGGGTGGCGATCACGCCGACGAGCGCGGCACCGCCGACGCGGTGCCGGTTCACCCAGTCGTACCACCAGACCGCCGCGCCGGCGGTCGTCTTCTCCGAGGCCGATCGCCCACCGACCAGTTCATCCGTCGCCGGAGTGGTGATGACAGCCATGTGTCCTATGACCCCCCTTTCCCCATGTCGGATCTCTCCTGTCCGACTAGCGGCCACCTTACCACGGTGCGGACAGCAGGCCGGGGACCCGAGAGACGTCATTGCGTTCCCCGGCCACGCAGGCCGTAGCTGGCCGCTCGTTCGCTGGCGCTCACTCGCTCGCAGCAGGACGAGGTGGTCCACCTTCATGAGGGGGCCGGTAGTCGATGTTGCGGTCGACGTTGAGGTAGACGTCCATCCCGACGGGGTCGTCGTGCTCCTCGGCGAGGTGGCCGAGGAGCCCGGCGCAGCGGGCGAGCAGGGCGACGCCACGCATCGTCGAGAGCGGGAGCCCGAGATCGGCGAGGACGGCCCCGCACACCCCGGCCCCGTTCAGCGGCAGCGTCCGGCCGAGGACGTTCGGATGGACCCGACCGATGGCGGCGAAGAGCTCCAGGTGGTCGCCGTACGTCCCGTGTTGCCGGGCGAGGTCGAACAGCACCGCGGTCCGTGGATCGGCGACCTTGTGGACCGGGTGCCCGAGCCCGGGGACGAGCCGTCGGTCTCGCCGGGCCTGCTCGATCACCGCCACCGCCAGCTCGTCCCAGCCCACCTCGTCCTCGGGCCGGGTTTCCACGCCCGCCAGCGCGGCGGCCAGGAACGTCGCCGAGTCCTCGGTGACGCCGAGGAACCGCGAGCCGCCGCCGAGCAGCCCGGCGGCGAGGGCACCCTGCAACGACTCCGGGGCGCTGGTGTAGGTCAGCCGGGCGGCGATCGCGGTCGGGGTGAACCCGTGGTCGGCGAGGGAGACGAGCACGGCCTCGAACATCGCCAGCTCCCCCGGCTGCGGCCGGCGCTTGGCGATCAGCCAGTACGCCAGCTCACCGAAGCTGACGTTGCCGATCAGCTCGGCGGCGAGGTCGTGCCCGAACAGGTAGATCGTGTCCGGGGTCGACGTGCCGATGCCCGTGCGGTACGTCGGGACCTCGCTCATGGCGCGCTCCCCGCCTCAGGGTCGCGCAGCCACGCCTTGACCTCGTCGGTGTGCTCACCGAGCTCGGGCGGCGGGCGGTCGTAGTGGATGTCGGCGCCGCTGAACGTGATCGGGTTGCGCACGAGGGTCACCGCCCGGTCACCGGACCCGAGCTCCACGCGCGGGGCGAGGCCGAGCGACTCGGCGAGCTCCACGCCCTCCCCGATCGTGTTGATCGGGCCACAGGGCACGCCCGCCTTGTTCAGCGCGATGAAGAGGTCGTCCGCCTTCCACTTGGCCAGCGCCTCGAGCAACAGCGGCCGCAGCTCCTCCCGGTTCTGGGTGCGGTCGCCGTTGGACCCGAACCGCGGGTCGTCCGCCACCTCGGCGATCCCGAGCACCTCGCACAGCGACCGGAACTGCCGGTTGTTCCCCGCCGTGATGATCATGTCCCGGTCGGCGGTCGGCATCGTCTCGTACGGGAACAGGCTCGGGTGGGCATTGCCCATGCGCATCGGGACGACACCCGCCGCCGTGTAGGCCGCGGTCTGGTTGACGAGCCCGGACATCGCCGACGACATCAAGTTGACCTCGATGTGCTGGCCGAGCCCGGACTCGTCGCGCTGGTGCAAGGCGGCGAGCACGCCGATCGAGACCGTGGAGCCCGGCCATCACGTCGAAGACCGAGATCCCGGCGCGGAAGGCCTCCCCGTCAGGATCTCCGGTGAGGCTCATCAGCCCCGACACTGCCTGCACGATCAGGTCGTATCCGGGCAGCCACGCCCCCTCGGCGGTGCCGAACCCGCTGATCGACAGGTACACCAGGCCGGGGTTGTCGCGGACCGCGGACTCGTAGTCGAGCCCGAACTTGGCGAGCGAGCCGGGCTTGAAGTTCTCCAGCGCGACGTCCGCTCGGCGGAGCAGCTCCTGGGCCAGCGCGCGGTCGTCGGGGTCGCCGAAGTCGAGCACGACCGAGCGCTTGTTGCGACCGATCGAGAGGTAGTACGTCGACACCCCGTCCTTGACCGGCGGCATCCAGGTCCGGGTGTCGTCGCCGGCGGGACTCTCGACCTTGATGACGGTCGCGCCCATGTCGGCGAGCAGCATCGAGCAGTACGGGCCGGCGAGCACCCGAGACAGGTCGGCGACGAGGATGCCGTCGAGGGGTCCGCGGCGGCGGTCGGTCGGGGGATCGTTCGTCATGTCGTCCAGCACCTTGTGGTCATGGCCCGGCGATCGCCGGATCTTGGTTGGAGGTCGCGCCCGTGGGAGGATTCGCCCATGGCGCGGCAGTCGAGCTCGGACTTCGTCGAGGCGCTCGCCCGCGGCCTCGCCATCATCACGGCGTTCAGCCCGACGGCGACAACGTTGTCGGTGAGCGACGTCGCGGCGCGGACGTCGCTGCCCCGTCCGACGGCGCGGCGCCTGCTCATGACGCTCGAGCAACTCGGGTACGTGCGATCGAACGACGGGCTGTTCACACTCACCACCAAGGTGCTCGAGCTGGGCACGACGTACGTCGCCGCGCTCGGGATCTGGGAGCTCGCCCGGCCCCACCTCGAGGCGCTCGTCGCCCAGACCGGCGAGTCGAGCTCGATGTCGCAGCTCGACGGCAGCGACATCGTGTACGTGGCGCGGGTGGCGGTCCCCAAGATCATCGCCCTCTCCGTCCACATCGGGACCCGGTTCCCGGCGGTCGCGACGTCGATGGGGCAGGTGCTGCTGGCCGACCTGCCGCGGTCCGAGCTGACCGACGTCCTGAAGACGCCGTCGCAGTCCGGGATCATCCCCCGCGTCACGCCGTCCCGTCGGGAGCTCGAGCGCGAGCTCGACCAGGTGCGCAGCCGAGGGTGGGCGGTCTCCGACGAGCGGCTGTCGCTCGGCATCCGGTCGATCGCCGCGCCGGTGCGCGACGCGTCGGGCCGGACTGTCGCCGCCGTGAACGTCACCGTGCACGCCGCCGAGACGTCGGTCCGCGAGCTGCGCCGCCGGCACCTGCCGCTGCTGCTGGCCACCGCCGAGGGGATCACCACGGAGTGGGCGAACCTGTCCCGCCTCCCGGTGCCGGATCCGCTCGTCCGCACCTGACCCCGCCGCGACGTCATCCCGGCCACCCGGGCGTGCTGGGCGGCGAGGAAGCCGGCGAGCGGGCGGGCGCCGCTGAAGAACGGCGAGTGGTCGGTGTCGAGCTCGACCGAGGCGCCGACGAGCGCCGCCCGCTCGCGCTGGGCATCCGGGCGCACGGCCCGGTCGTCGGCGCAGACCACGTACGAGCTCGGCACCGAGGTCCACGCCGGGTCGGCGATCGGCTCCTCCGGCACGAGGCTCGCCATCGGGCGCGCCCGGCTCATCGCGAACTCGGCCAGCGCCGGGTCGGTGCGGTTGTACAGCAGGTCCCGTGCGCCGGGGTCGAGCCGCACGACGCCGTCGGCGCCCGCCACCATGCACGCCCGGAACTCGGGGAGCCCCCAGTCGTCCGTGCCCGCGGCCGGCGGACTCACCGGGCCGCGGCAGGCGCCCGGCGACGAACGTGAGGTGCGACGCCTCGTGACCGGCGGCCGCGACCACGAGCCCGGCGTAGCTGTGGCCGACGAGGTGGACGGCGCCCGCGACGGGCCTGCTCGGCGACCGCCTCGCGCACGGGCGCACGTCGTCGAGGAAACCGGTGAACGGCAGGTCGACGGCGTGCGACTGGATCCCGCACCTGGCGAGTTGCTCGACGACGAGCAGCCAGCACCATCCGGCCAGATGCGCTCCGTGGACGAGCAGCACCGTGGAGTCCTCACCGCGGGATGCGCCGCCACCGGCGGCGCCCGCGGCTACCGGTACACGTTGTTGCTCGTGTGATCGCCGCTGAGCCAACGCTTCAGGGTCTCGTGCGCGTCGGCCAGCCGGTCGGAGGCGATCTCCTCGACGTTCTCGACATCGACCGTGAACTCGAGGAGCAGCCCGTTGGGGTCCTCGGTGTACAGCGACCGGCAGTAACCGTGCTCGAGGACGTACGTGCCGTCCGGCTTCCACCCGGCGGCGGTCAGACGGTCGTGGATCTCCTGCTGCACGTCGGCCGTGACCTTCAACGCGATGTGCCGGAACGGCGACGGCGTGAGCTCAGGGTTGAACTGCTGGTCGTCCTCGTCGCTGGCGAACTGGAAGAAGGCGAGGGCGCTCCCGTCGCCCAGGCCGAAGAACGTGTGGCAGTACACCCGCAACGCCCCGAACAGCTCGTCGGCCTCCGACCAGGTGGCGAGCAGTGGGAGGCCGACCAGGTCCTCGTAGAAGGCACGGGTCGCCTCCTGGTCCTTCGTGACGAAGGCGTTGTGGTGCAGCCTGCTGGGAAGCTTCTCGATCGTCGCCAAGATTCCTACCTCCTGCCCTGGACAGACACCTTGCTTGTGTCCACCAGACGGACACTTTACCATTCACCGGTCACGGACCGGATCCTCACGACCCACACTGGGAGCCTTCCGCGGCCCGATGACCTGATCCAGATCATGTGGGCCAAGGGCGACGGTATCCCAATCGACGCCGAGGCGTTGGAGCGGCGGATCGCGTCGGCGGTCCAGGAGGCCGTCGACCGCCAGGTCGAGGCCGGCGTCGCGATCGTCAACGACGGCGAGATGTCCAAGCCCAGCTACGCCACCTACATCAAGGACCGCCTCGACGGGTTCGGCGGCGAGTCGGTGCAGGACTACTTCTTCGAGGACCTCGTCGACTACCCGCGGAGCGCCGACATCGTCGCCGCCAACCCCGGACGCCGGAAGCGCTCGGCGCCGGCGTGCACCGGCCCGATCACGGTGAAGGACGAGTCCGCCGTCGAGCGGGACCTCGTCAACCTGCGCGCCGCCGTCGCCGGCACGGACGCGACCGGCACGTTCTCCAGCGCGGCGTCACCGGGCGTCGTGTCGCTCTTCTTCGCCAACGACTTCTATCCCGACGACGAGGCGTACCTGTTCGCCATCGCCGAGGCGATGCGGCCGGAGTACGAGGCGATCGCCGCGGCCGGCGCGGCGGTGCAGGTCGACTGCCCGGACCTGGCGATGGGGCGGCACTCGGCCTACGCCAAGCTCGACACCGACGAGTTCAGGAAGCGGATCGCGCTGAACATCGAGGCGCTCAACCACGCCGTGCGGAACATCCCGGCCGAGCAGCTGCGGATGCACCTGTGCTGGGGGAACTATCCGGGTCCGCACCACCGCGACGTCGACCTCGGGCAGATCATCGACCTCGTGTGGGGGGCCAAGCCACGGACCGTGCTGTTCGAGGCGGCCAACCCGCGCCACGCCCACGAGTGGCGGCTGTTCGAGACCGAGGCGGTGCCGGAGGACAAGATCCTGTGCCCGGGGATGATCGAGCCGCAGTCCAACTACATCGAGCACCCCGAGCTGGTCGCCCAGCGCATCCAGCGCTACGCCGACCTCGTCGGGCGGGAGCGGGTGATGGCCGGAGTCGACTGCGGCTTCAGCGTCCACGTCGGCATGCAGGGGATCGACCCCGACGTGGCCTGGGCCAAGCTGCGATCGCTCGCCGAGGGCGCCGCCATCGCGACCGACCGCCTCTGGAGCTGAGCCAGCGCTTCCCGGAAGTGTGAGCCCAGAGAGCGGATGTCCGCTGTCTCAGCTCACAGTTCACGTGGGAACTGGGGCACCGCCGGGGGCGAAGACGGCCGGGAGCCCGCCGGTGTGGATGAAGACGACCTCGGTGCCGGGGCGCCACCGGCCCTCGACGGTGTTACCGAGCAGGCCGGCGAGGCCCTTGCCGCTGTAGGTCCGGTCGAGCACCCAGCCGCCGTGGACCGCGGCCCACCGGATCGCCGCGTCACCGGCTGCGGTCGGGACGCCGTAGTCGGCGCCGAGCCAACGGGCGTCGACCTCCACGTCGTCCTCGGTCACCGCGGCCGGATCGGCGCCGAGCAACGTGAGCGTTTCAGCGGCGAACGCCCGCAGGTCGGGTACTCCCGCCACGACGCCCTTGGCGACGCCCACGGCGAGGATCGGCGGCAGGCGCTCCTGGCCGAGGGACCGCAGGAGCGCCCGCCCGGCGACGAGCCCGGCGTGCGTGCCTCCGCTCGACGACGCATGCACCACCGCGGCCGGGGCGATCCCGGCCGCGCGGCACTGCTCGACGAGCTCGACATAGGCGGCCACATACCCGAGGGCGCCGGTCGGCGTGCTCCCGCCGATCGGGACGGAGTGGGCCACGACTCCGTTGGCGGCGAGCTCGGCGGTGAGCTGTTCGCGGGCGATCTCCAGCTCCCCCCAGTGGTTGGCCGGGCAGCCGACGTGGTGGAGCTGAGCCCCGAACAGCGTCGAGAGGAGCTGGTTCCCCGCCACCCGCAGGGGGCGGTCGCCGGACAGGACGAGGTGAACCTCGAGGCCGAGCACGGCTCCGGCCGCCGCCGTGATCCGGCAGTGGTTGGACTGCTCGGCACCGACGGTGATCAGCGCCCTGGCGCCCGCGGCAAGGGCCTCGCCACAGAGGAACTCCAGCTTGCGGGCCTTGTTCCCGCCCGCCCCGAGCCCGGTCAGGTCGTCACGCTTGACCCACAGCCGGACGCCACCGGGCAACCCTGGACCCCGTTCGAGGGGCGTCGGGAGGGTCGCCAGGCGGGCGCGGGGCCGCGCGTCGAGGAGATCGAGACCCTCCCGAAGGGCCGCTTCGGTCACCCGGCCGATGGTAGGCACGCGCGGCTGGAACAGGGCGGCGGCCACAATGGGCGGACGTGAGGACGGACTGGAACCCGCTGTTACGGGACGAGTTCACCAAGCCGTACTGGCCCGAGCTGCAGCGGTTCGTCGCCGCCGAACGCCAGCGCTTCACCGTGTATCCCCCCGATCAGGAGGTCTTCGCCGCCCTCCACCTCACGCCCTACGCCGAGACGAAGGTGCTCATCCTCGGCCAGGACCCGTACCACGGTCCCCGCCAGGCCCACGGACTGTGCTTCTCCGTCCGTCAGGGCGTGGCCATCCCGCCGTCGCTGACCAACATCCACCGCGAGTTGCACGACGATCTCGGCATCGCCCCACCGGGCCACGGCAACCTCGAGGCGTGGGCCCACCAGGGCGTGCTGCTGCTCAACGCCACGCTCACCGTGCGGGCCGGGCAGGCGGCGTCGCACCAGGGCCGCGGCTGGGAGACGTTCACCGACGAGGTGATCCGCACGGTCTCGGCCAAGGACCAGCCGGTGGTGTTCGTGTTGTGGGGCAGCTACGCCCGGCGCAAGAAAGCGCTCATCGACACCTTCCGGCACACGATCATCGAGTCGGCCCACCCATCGCCGCTGTCGGCGCACAACGGGTTCTTCGGATCGCGCCCGTTCTCGCGCGCCAACGCCGCGCTGACCGCCGCCGGACTCGACCCCGTCGATTGGCGGCTGTGACCCGTTCTGTCGTTTGAAATGCGCCGAATCGGGGCGTTCCCAAACGACAGAACGACCTCAACGGATGGTGCCGGCGGTACTGAGGTCGCGCGAGGAGCGGCCGACGAAGATCTCGTACTCACCCGGCGGGACGACCCATTGCCCGTCCCACACCGCGAACGCCCGCCGGTCGAGCTCGATGTCCACGACCGCCGACGGCCCCGGCTCCAGCTCGACGCGGCCGAACCCGGCCAGGTGACGGAGCGGGCGGGCCGGGTCCCCCTCGGGTGGGCCGACGTACACCTGGACGACCTCGCTGCCCGGACGGTTACCGGTGTTCGTCACCTCCACGGTGACGGTGACCCCATCGGCGGTACTCCCGGACAGACCCGCCGGCCGCATCGAGAAGGTCGTGTAGCCGAGCCCGTGGCCGAACGGGAACAGCGGCGCGATCCCCTCCCGGTCGTACCACCGGTGCCCGATGAACGCCCCCTCGGCGTACACCGCGCGCCCATCCGAGCCCGGGTAGTGGAGATGCGCCGGCGTGTCCTCGATCCGCGCCGGGAACGTGACCGGCAGTCGTCCCCCGGGCTCCTCGGCGCCGGTGAGGACGTCGGCGAGGGCGTCACCGAGCTCCTGACCGGGGAACCAGAGCTGGAGAACGGTCGACACCTCGCCCAGCCACGGCATCGTCACGGGCGAGCCGGCGTTGAGGACGACAACCGTGCTCGGGTTGGCGGCGGCGACGGCGCTGACCAGCTCGTCCTGGTCGCCGGGCAACGACATCCCGTTGCGGTCTTCGCCCTCGGTCTCCCAGTTGTCGTCGGTCCCGACGATCACGACGGCCACGTCGGCGTCGGCCGCCGCCGCGGCGGCGCGCTCGATGTGCCCGCCGGCCGACTCCGGGCTTGCCCCGACGAGCACGCGCCGAGCCGGCTCGCCGGCAATCGGGTAGTGGACGGCGACCTCGCAACGACGCCCGGCCTCGAGCTCGACGGTGGCCCGTTCCTCGGGACCGCCGAGGCCGTAGAACGAGCCGCCCCGGCGGCCCGCCGGCACGTCGATCACGACTTCGCCGTCGACGAACAGGGTCACGGGCCCGATCGCCCTGACGCCGAACTCCCACGCCCCGGAGACGTCGGGCACGAAGCCGCCGGCGATCCGGGCGTCCACGGCTGTCGTGTCCCCCCGGTCGACGAGCGGGTCGCCTTCGCGCCACGACAAGCGGTCGGTGCCGGCCTCGGCCACGACGCGCTCGCCGTCGACGAGCTCGATCGTGAACTCGCCGTGGACGGTCGGGAGGTACCGAGCGATCGACCCCCCCGCCTCGAACGTGACCTCGAGGCCACGGATCGTCAGCGCGTCGAGGGGTCCGGGTCGGTGCACCGGCCGCACCCGGGCGCTGCCGCCGCCCTGGACCCGGCCGTACCGGGCGTTGGGGCCGATGAGCGCGATCGAGCGCACGGCCGGCGACAGCGGGAGCAGGGAGGTGTCGTTCTTCAACAGCACGGTCGCCCGTGCCGCCGCTCGCCGGATCACCTCCTGGGTCACCGGGTCGTCAGCGGTCACCTCGTCCGTCGGCTGGTCCATGGTGGCGCCGGTCCACTCGGCCAGGGCGAGCACGCGGGCGACCGAGCGGTCGAGGTCCGCCTCGGCCACCTCGCCCGTCGCGAGCGCCTCCTGGAGGTGCGGCCCGCGCTCCCGCGGCGGTCCCGGCATCTCGAGGTCGAGGCCGGCCCGCAGGGACGCGCCGGCGCTGTGGGTGCCGTACCAGTCGCTCATCACCAGGCCGTCGAAGCCCCACTCGTCGCGCAGCAGATCGGTCAGCAGCCACGGGTGCTCGCTGCAGTACGTCCCGTTGAGCCGGTTGTAGGCGGCCATCACGGTGCGCGCGCCCGCCCGCCGCACGGCCGCCTCGAACGGAACGAGGTACAGCTCGCGGAGGGTGCGCTCGTCGATCTCCGACGAAATCGACATCCGCTCGTACTCCGTGTCGTTGCCGACGAAGTGCTTCACGCAGGCGGCGACGCCCTCCTCGTGCAGTCCCTCGATGTAGGCGACGGCGAGTTCGGCGGTGAGCACCGGGTCCTCGCTGAAGCACTCGAAGTTGCGGCCGCCGATCGGCGTGCGGTGGAGGTTGACGGTCGGGGCGAGGACGACGTGGGCGCGCTTGGACCGGGCTTCGCGGCCGAGCGCCCGTCCGACATCGCGGATCAGCTCCGGATCCCACGTCGCGCCGAGCGCGCAGCCGCACGGGAACGACGCCGACCGCACGCCGTCCCACGACGTGCCCCGCACGCCGGCCGGGCCGTCAGACGTCCTGATCACCGGCACCGGGGGCGCGTCGAACCCGGCGGTGTGCCACAGGTCGGCCCCGGCGAGCAGCTGGACCTTCTGCTCGATGGTGAGATCCCCCGGCGTGAGCACGCCGGGACGGTAGTCGGGCTCGGCGCGTCAGTGGGGTGTCGAGATCAACCGAGTGGGGTACTGTTACAGATCAGTGACATCGATGACGATGTCATGACCACACCCGGCACCCCTGTAGCGGGCGGAGACTGGAGATCAGGCGAATGTCCACCCTCCCGACGCCCGGAGAGCGGAACGAGGATGTCGCCGCCGAGTTCCTCGGCGACGAGCCGGCCACGGGATCCCCGATGGAGCTCAGCCTGACTGGCCACACCGTGCTCGACGACCATCATCAGAAGGTCGGCACGGTCAGCGACGTCTTGTACGACGATCGCGGCGAGCCACGCTGGGCCGTGGTGAACCCCGGTCCGATGCGGGCCGAGCACTACGTGCCCGTCGAGGGCTCGTACATGACGAACGAAGGCGCGGTCGTCATCCCCTACGGCAAGGAGCAGGTGAAGACGGCTGCGAAGGCGAGCCGCGACCATGTGCTCGACGCCACCGTCGAGCGTGACCTCCTCGAGCACTACGAGCTGACGCCGTCCTGACGACCAGCGGGGCTCGCGCGATGCGGTCGATCAGCGATCGACCGCATCGCTTGCCGCGCGCGAGAGCTCAGCTGCAGGTGCGTCCAGGCCGTCGATCGTGCGGAGGACCTTGCGCAGGAGTCGGCCGAGCTGGCGCGTCTCGGTGGTGTTGAGCCCCGAGACGAGACGCCGCTCCCCGTCGTTGAAGCGCGGAAAGAGGCCGACCATGAGCGCCTCGCCGGCGGGCGTGCACGACACGAGTAGCAGCCGGCGGTCGCCGGCCGCGCGGCGGCGGGTCACCAGGCCCCGGCGTTCGAGCGTCGTGACGACTCCCGTCAAGGTGCCCTTGGCGACCCCCGAATCGGCAGCGACCTCGCGGAACTCGCTCTCCCCCCACACCCACAGCACCCACATCACCGTGAAGGCGGTGAACGACAGCCCCGCCTCGGCGAGCACCGATCGCTCGAGGTGACCGCGTGCCGCGCTCGCCACACGGAACACGTTGGCGACCGCGGTCATCGAGGTGAGGTCAATCGACACGTCGATGCCGGCCTCGCCGAGCCGGGCGACGACATCCTGCTCGACCTGCAGCAGATCGCGCCCCTCGCTCGAGGAGAGTCGACCGCTCACCCGTAATCCGCTCAGCTCGGTGCCGGCTGGCGGGCGCTCGTCCGCCGGGACGCCTGCGCGACGAGCCAGGCGAAGAGCGGATCCGCGGCCCGGCTGTCGAGCAGCTCCGGGTGCCACTGCACGCCGATCACGTCGTGGCCCGGCCACTCCAGCGCCTCGACCTCTCCGAGACTGCTGCGCGCGCTCACCGTCCAGCCGCTGGCGACCTGCTCGACGGTCTGGTGGTGGAGCGAGTTCACCGCCAGCCGGGGCCCGTACAGCTCGTGGAGCACGGTGCCCGGCACGATCGTCAACTCGTCGACGCGGTCCCCGGCCGCGACGTCGAAGCGGGCGTGCGCCGGCACGTCCTGGCGCAGTGAGCCACCGGCCCACACGTTGAGCACCTGGACGCCGCGGCAGATGCCGAGAACCGGGAGATCCTCGTCGGCCGCGAGGTCGAGGATGCCGAGCTCGAGGCGGTCCCGCTCCGGCTCCGGCGCGAGCAGCGCCGGGTGGGGCGGGGCGCCGTAGCGGGCCGGGTCGAGGTCGGTGCCGCCGGTGAGCAGGAGCCCGTCGAGGCGCCCGGCGTACTCGGCCGGCTCGGTGTGGAGCGGCAGGTACACGGGGAGTCCGCCGGCCTCGGTGACGGCGCGCGCGTAGACGTTGACGAACACATCGAGGTCGATATCAGCGAGGTTGGCGGGGAAGCCGGCGACCTGGGAGCCACGCTTGCGACGGCCGACCACCCCGATGAGCGGGCGGGCGGTCATCGACACACCGTCGCGGAAATGGGCTCGATCACGTCGTTCATTCGGCGCCGAACGATACCGGTCGCCCCGCGGCCCCGGCTGCGTTGGTCCTTTCGCCCGGCGGCCGAAGGTGTTTGCATTGACCTATGACGCCGGGGGGGCGTTACCGGGACCGGGCGCAGGCCGGAACGATCCTCGCCGACCACGTCGCCGAGCAGATGCCGTCGGTGGCCGGCGAGCAGCCGCCGGTCGTGCTCGGCCTACCGCGCGGTGGGGTCCCAGTCGCCGCGCCGGTGGCGCGCCGCCTGGGCGCTCCCCTCGACGTGCTGACGGTGCGCAAGATCGGCACGCCGCATCACGAGGAGCTCGCCATCGGTGCCGTCGCCTCGGGTGGGTTCCGGGTTCTCAACGACGAGCTCATCGCCCACCTGCGCGTCTCGCCGGAGGCGGTCGAGGAGCGCACCGAACTGGCGCGGCGGGAGCTCGAGCGGCGTGAGGCCCGCCTGCGTGGCGACCGGCCGCGTGTCCCGCTCGCCGGCCGCACCGTGGTCGTGGTCGACGACGGGCTGGCCACCGGCGCCACGATGCGCGCCGCCGTCCGCGCCCTGCGCAGCGCCGAGCCGGCCGCGGTCGTCGCCGCCGTCCCGGTGGGCGCCCCCGACTCGTGCGCCGACGTCGCCGCGCTCGCCGACGTGCTCGTGTGCCCCATGCGCCCGCCCGACTTCAGCGCCGTCGGTCAGTGGTACGACGACTTCTCGGCGACCACCGACGCCGAGGTGATCGAGCTGCTCGACGCCGCGTCCGGCTGATCCCGGATTACGCCGGGTGCCTGGGCCGAACCCACCCACAAAGCCCGAGGGGACCCAGCCCGCTCGGCCTGATCCCGGATCACGCCAGGTCGGACAGCAGCCGGCGCTTCAGGTCGAACACCTCACCGGTGATCGACACGTGGTACGTGTGCGGCCGCACGAGTCGCCGGACTCCGGGGTCGAGCGCCTCGATGTCGTCGTCCCGGCGCTTCGCCGCCGCGGTCAGGTCGGCGAGCGCCTCCGGTCCCCCCGCGTAGGCCAGCCCGCGGCCGTCGAGCACGGGGACGAGCACCTCGTCGGCCCGGCTCCAGCGATCGGCCGCGATGGTCCGCGACACGTCCGGCCGGGCGTGGTGATGGAGGTGCAGGTCCGCCCCGGGCGTGAGCATCTCGTCGACCGTCGACAGCACGTCGGCCGTGGCCCGCTGCCGATCGTCGTAGACGCGCCACAGCCGCTTGCGGCCCGGGTTGAGCACCTTGACCGGCGAGTCGGAGCGCTTCATCGCCGGGAGCCACGTCCCGCGGTCCTCGACGGCGACGAGCTTGTAGACCCCGTCCAGGCTCGGGTCACCGGCGCTCGAGGCGAGGCGGGAGCCGACGCCGAAGACGAGCCGGCCGATCACGGCATCGGGGTCGGCGCCGTTGCGCCGGGCCTCGTCGGCGATCTGGGCCACGATCTGCCAGATCGTGAGCTCGTCGAGCTGGCTCGACAGCACGATCACGGCATCGGGGAACCCGGCCGAGTCGAGCTCGCGGGCCGCCTGCACGGCGAGGAAGGCCAGGTCGCCCGAGTCGAGACGGATCCCGACCGGGCGGTGCCCCGCCCGGCGCAGTCGCTCGAACGTGGCGATGGCGTTGGGGATTCCGCTGTCCAGCGTGTCAACGGTGTCGACGAGCAGCACCGTGTCGTCCGGATAGACCTCGGCGTAGGCGTCGAACGCCGCCTGCTCGCCCTCGCCGAGGGCGAGGAACACCTGCACCATCGAGTGGGCGTGGGTTCCGGCCGGCGTGACGCCGAGCTCGTAGCCGACGGCCGCGTTCGACGTCGTCGCCGCGCCACCGACGATCGCCGCCCGCGACGCCGCGTCGGCACCCTCGGCGGCGGCCCGGCGCATGCCGAACTCGAGCACCGGCCGGCCGCGGGTGGCCTCGGTGACGCGGGCCGCCTTCGTGGCGATCAGCGTGGCGAAGTTGAGCCGGTTGAGCAGCGGCGTCTCCAGGATCTGGGCGAGGGCCAGCGGGCCCTCGACGACCGTGATCGGGGTGTTCGGGTGGACGACCCGGCCTTCGGGCACGGCGCTCATGGCGAGTCCGGCGAAGTCGGCCGAGGAGAACCACGTGCAGAAGTCCTCGCTGAACAGCCGTTCTCCGCTCCGTGACCGGTGGCTGCGCAGGGCGTCCACGTCGACGGCTGTCGCCTGCGTCGTCGTCACCCAGTCGACGAACGGGGCGAGCCCGGCGGCGACGCAGTAGCCGGCCTGGTGGTCGCCGTAGTCGGGATACGAACGGAAGAAGTGCTCGAAGTGCACCGGACGCTCGTGCAGCCCGTACCGGAAGTAGAGCTGCGCCATCGTGAGCTGGTAGGCGTCAGTGCTCAAGATTCCCTGGCGGAGGTGAACGGACGACACACCGCAACGTTACGTCGGTAACGTAATCGTCATGGACGTTGCCTACGACACCGAGACCGCCCTGGTCGTGGTTGACGTGCAGAACGACTTCGCCGATCCCGCCGGCTCCCTGTCCGTCGCCGGCGCGGAGAAGGTGATCGAGGCCGTCAACGCCGAGATCGCCGCGGCCCGGGCGGCGGGGGCCCAGGTCGTGTACACACAGGACTGGCACCCGCCGCACACCCCTCACTTCGTGTCCGAGGGCGGGCCGTGGCCACCGCATTGCGTCGCCGGCACGTGGGGCGCGGAGCTGCATCCCCGGCTGGTCGTGAACGGGCCCGCCGTCCGCAAGGCGACCGGCCAGGAGGACGGCTACTCCGGGTTCACGATGCGTCACGTTCCGTCCGGTCGCGAGGCCCCGACCGGGCTCCACGACGTGCTGCGCGAACGGGGCGTGAAGCGGGTCGTGATCGCCGGGCTGGCGCTCGACTACTGCGTGAAGGAGACGGCCCTCGACGCCGTGGGGCTGGGCTACGAGACCGTGGTCGTCGTCCGCTCGGCCACGGCGCCGGTCGAGGTCCACGCCGGCGACGGCGCCCGGGCCGAGGCCGAGATGGCGGCGGCCGGCGTCGAGCTCGCCGCCTGATCCCAGATTCCGCGGTGCGTTGGGATCACCGGGTGATCCCGCGGCGGCTCAGAACCGGGTTTTCGCCCAGAGGCGTTCGAGCTTGAACGGGTTGACGACGGCGCGGATGGCCGAGACCCGGTCGCCGTCGACCTCGACGAGGTAGGCGAACCGCTGGTCCCCGGCGCGGACGAGGGCGCCCGGCGACCCGTTGAGCTCGCACGGCTCGACGTCCAGCCCGCTCTCGAGGAGGCGGCGCAACTGGTTGGTGATGAACCGTCCGACCCGGTCCGGGCCGACCACCGGCCGCATCGCGGCGTGGACCACTCCGCCGCCGTCGCTCGTGAGCACCACGTCCGGCGCCAGCGTGGCGAGCAGCGCGTCGACGTCGCCGGAGAGCCCGGCGGCGATGAACCGGTCGGCGACCCGCGCCGCCTGGGCCTTGTCCGCCTCCGTTCTCCGTTCCGGCACGGTGACGTGCTCGCGGGCGCGGTGCAGCGCCTGGCGGCACGCGGCCGGGTTTCGGCCCACCGCCTCGGCGACGTCGGGATGGTCGTAACCGAGGACGTCGTGGAGCACGAACACCGCCCGCTCGATCGGGGTCAGCCGCTCGAGCAGGAGCAGGAAGCCCATCGTCAACGTCTCGGCCCGCTCGAGGCCGGCGCCGACGTCCTCGCCGGTGGCGACGGGCTCGGGCAGCCACACCCCGGGATAGCGCTCCCGCTGCAGGCGGGCCGATCGGAGCACGTCGAGCGCCCGGCGCGTCGTCGCCGTGACCAGCCAGGCCTCCGGCATCCGCACCGACTCGTGGTCTGCGGCCGTCCACCGCTCGGCGACGTCACCGACGACATCCTCGGCCTCGACCACGCTGCCGAGCATCCGGTAGGCGATCGCCATCAGCTTGGGCCGGGCGGCCTCGTACTCGGCGGCGACATCGACGCTCACGACAAGACCGGTACCCGCTCCGCCATCAGTGCCCACGCCGCGGCCTGGCCGGACATGATCGCCGCGTCGGCGATCGTTCCGACCGGGCCGATCCAGTCACCGGCGACGGTCAGTCCCTGCACGCCGGTCACGCCGACTGGGGGGCGGTCGGCGGAGCCGCGGGTGGCCGGGCGGGCGTGGTCGCCGGCGACCATCGAGCGCGGGACGTACCTGGCGTCGACCACATGGTCCCGCCAACCGGGCTGGGCGACGTCGAGGGCGTGTTCCAGGCTCGGGCGGTGGTCGCCGCCCTCGTCGCCGGGCGACAGGTAGCGCCCGACGTGGATCACCGCCCCGCCGGGTGGCGCCACCCGCGCCACGTCGCTCTGAACCGTCAGGTACACGGGTTCGTCGAGGCCGAGGACGTTCGGCTGCCGACCCTCGGGCAGCGGGCGCAGGGCGAGGTCGAGGTGGGCCATTCGGATCGGGACCGTCGTCGCCGCCGCGTCGGCCACCAGCGCGGCGCCGGGGCCATCGAGCAGGCCGGCGACCCGGTGGGGGTCGTTGACGGCGACGACCGCGGCGTGAGCGCCGATCGAGGTGCCGTCGGCGAGCCGCACGGCCCGGACGGTGCCGTCGTGCTCCACGGCGGCGACGGCAGCGCGCGTCCGGATCTGCCCGCCGGCCGCGCGGACCGCGTCGGCGAGGGCCTCGACCATGCTCGACCATCCACCGTGGAGGTACAGCACACCGAGGGTGGCGGCCCGCAGCTGGCGGGCGGCGGCACCGGCGTCGAGCAGGGTGTGGTCGCCGGTGTACGTGGCGGTGCGCAGAACCGACGCGACGAGAGCACGGGCGGCAGGGTCCTCGAGAGTGGCGTCGAGCCAGGCGGCCGCGGTCGTGCCGTGGAGCTCGGCCGCCGCGTCCTCGCCGAGGCCGGCGAGCGTGCGGAGCACCGTCGACCGCTCGTGCACGTCGCGGCGCAGGTACCCGAGGGCGGGCAGCACCTTGTCGCCGGCGAGCAGGCCGGCGCGATGGACGCGGGGCATCCGCCCCCGGGGGCGCACTCCTAGCCGGCGTAGCGCGGCCAGCCCACCACCGGTGCGGTACAGGGCGTGGGGGCCGAGGTTCAGCGTGAACCCGTCCCGCTTGCGGCTGCGGGCCCGGCCACCGATGTGCTCGGCGGCCTCCAGCACCGTCACCTGACGTCCGGCGCGGGCCAGCGTCGCCGCCGCGGTGAGCCCGGCCAGGCCGCCTCCGATCACGATCGTCACATCATTCATGTCAACCAGACGATCGAGCTCCGCCGAGTGTGACGTCACCCCGGTGGCGTTCCGCCGGCCAGTTGTCGCCCCAGCGGCGAATTGAACCGCGGCGTCACCCGCACGCCGCCCATCCAGGTCGTCAGACCGGCGGCGGCGGCCTGCACCCGAGCGGCGGTCTCGGCGTCGATCTCCTCCACCAGCGCCGTCGCGACCTCCCCTCCGTCGCGCTGGCCCCACGCCCCGACGACCCGGCCGCCCACCCACACCGTCGGGCCGGCGTTGCCGTTGCGGTCGAACAGCTGCGCCCCGTGGGGCCCGAGGTACCAGGCGCGCTGCTTCCACCCCATCACGGTCGGGTCGAGGGAGGGGAGCAGCGACACCGGCTCGACCCCACTCGGGGTGGCGTCATCGTCCGGCGTGTCGTCGAGATCGCCGGCGAGCACCCACGCCGGCGCCTTGTCGTCGTCCGCCCCCGCGTCCGCGGTCACCTCGACCGCACCGGCGGCGGCCAGCGCCTGCTTCACCTGGGCCTTCGTCCACCTCGTCCACCAGGCCAGGTCTTCCAGGGTCGCCGGGCCGAACGTGCCCAGCCAGCGGCGGGCCAGCTCGGCCTGGGCGGCGCCCGGCGCGACATCGGGCAGCGGCGCGATCCAGTCCTGCGTCCGTGCCCAGCGGTACTGGCTCGACAGCCAGCTGCCGAGTGGCCGGGTACGGACGACGTCGCCCTCCGCGGACATGAGGAAGAGCAGCCGGGTCGACATCCCGACCGTGCCCTCGTAGTTCTTCCCGACCGCGATCCGAACCTGGTGGGCGAGGTCGGGCACGAGCTTGCTGAGCGCGCTGGCCGGGACCGGGCCGTCGGCCGCGGCCAGGGCGGCCAGGATCTCCCCGCCCACCCGCTCGATCCAAGCGTCGGGGTCGTCGGTGACGGCTCCCTGTTCGAGCAGCTGGACGAGCACCCGCCGCTCGCGAGCGATGAGCGCCCGGGTGCATGCGGCGTCCATCAACGCGGCGAGGTCGAGGGGCACCACGAACATCGTCCGCCGCATCGCCAGGATCCGCAGCAGCGTCCGCCGCTCGTACAGCGCCTCCTCGAGGTCGGCGACGGCGAACGGGTCGAGGCGGGCGCGGAGCGACAGCACGACCGTGGCCGGATCGGAGGAGTGGAGCCCGACCAGGTCGCCGGCGACCTGTTCGACCGTCGTTGCCGGCCCGGCGAGGTGGTGGCGGACGACCAGCCGGCGGCGACGCTCGGCCAGGTCGAAGTGGCGCATGGGTCACCTTCGCACAGGTACCGTCGCCGCGTGCCCGACGATTCGAGCGACGCCGTCGACCTCGTGCTGCCGTGCCCCGATCTCGACGGCACCCTGGCATTCTTCACCGGACGGCTGGGGTTCCGGCTGGACATGATCACGCCGGCCGACGAGCCGGCCGTCGCGGTGGTCTCGGGCCATGGCGTGCGGATGCGGCTCGAGCGGACCGGCGGCTCGAGCGGCACCGACGAGGAGTGGAGCGTCGGCCGGGCCGGGATGCGGTACCGCGACCTGCTCCCCGAGCGCGGAGCCTTCATCGCCTCGCACATCGTGATCCCGGAGGGCGGGCCGGTCCCGGACTACGTGCACTACCACCGGATCCGCTTCCAGACGCTGTACTGCGCCACCGGATGGGCCCGCCTGGTCTACGAGGACCAGGGTCCGCCGTTTCTGTTCGCCGCCGGCGACTGCGTGCTGCAGCCACCCGGGATCCGCCATCGCGTGCTCGAGAGCTCACCCGGGCTGGAGGTCATCGAGGTGACCAGCCCGGCCGAGCACGAGACGCTCGTCGACCACGGCCTTGAACTGCCGACGGCGACATTGGACCCGGCGCGCTGCTTCGGCGGCCAGCGGTTCATCCACCACCGGGCCGCCGAAGCGCGGTGGCAACCGTGGCGGGCGGCCGGGTTCGAGTGCCGCGAGGCGGGCATCGGTGGTGCGACCGACGGGCTCGCCGAGGTGCGGGTCGTCCGACCCCGCGGATCGCCCGCTGACGGCGCGGCGTTCGCGGGGCATGACGGGGAGTTGCTGTTCTGGTTCGTCGTCGCGGGCGAGACCGAGGCGCGGATCGGGGCCGGCGATCCGACGCGGCTGCGGCGGGGCGACGCCGTCACCGTCCCTGCGGACACCGAGTACACGCTGACGGCGTGGAGCGACGACCTCGAGGTGCTCGAGATCACCCTCCCGGCGGAAATCGGAGCGGCTCAGCCGCTGTCGGTGGTGGACGCCAGCAGGTGACGCGCCCGGCGGCCGAGGTCGCCGAGGTCGACGCGGCCGGCCTCGGCGGCGGTGGCGAGCCGGCGGGCGAGATCGAGGGCCTCGTCGACGACGACGGCTTGGGCGGCGGCGTCCTCGCCCATGTCGTGGAGGATCGTGCGCTCGGTGCGCGACGCGACGATCGGGTTGGCGACCCCTTCGACCCAAACCCACGTGCGCCGGCCGTCGCCGCGCTCGTCACCACGGATCGGCTCGAGGGCGAAGATCTTGTCGGCGCGGGCGTACTTCCCGAAGCCGAGGAACACCATGCGGGGCTCAGTGGCCATCGGCACCATTATCGCTGGAGGGTGCGCGCTCTCACCCCGCCGCGGCGATGACCGTCATTGCGTTCCCCGGCCACGCCGCATACTGCCTGCGCAGTTGCTGGCCGCTCGCTCGCTGGCGCTCGCTCACTCGCATCAGCGCGCGGGTGCTCCGATGACCGCCTGAGTCTGGGTGGTCTGGGTGACCCGCTTGCCGCGATCGTCGACGAGGTCGGTCTGGACGACGATCGTGGTGCGGCCGACGTGCAACGGCCGGGCGGTGGCGTGGACGGTGCCCTCGCGCAGGCCCCGGAAGAAGTTGGTCTTCGACTCGATGGTCGACGTGGTCGTTCCCTCGGGCAGGTTGAGGAAGGCGCACAGGGCGCCGACGCTGTCGGCCAGCGCGATGAGGACGCCGCCGTGGAGCACACCGGCGGTGGTGCACAAGTCCTCCCGCCAGGCCAGCCGGCCGGCGACCTCGTCGGGGGCCGCGGCCGTCAGTTCCATCCGGAGAAGGTCGGCGAAGGGCATCATCGAAACGAGCGCAGCGAGGTCCATCGCACCAGTGTGACCGCCGGGTGCGCGTCTGGAGATGGCCGGTTCGGCTGCAATGGAGCGGTGCCCACCAGCCGGACCCCCTGGGCGGCGGCCGTGATCGTCGCCCTCACCCTGGCCGGAGCATGCAGCGACGACGACTCGACGTCCGGCTCGCCCGCCACGGCGGCCGCGACCGTGACGACGAGGGCGACCACTCCGGCGACGACCTCGCCGGCGCCGAGCTCGACCGTCACACCCACGACCGAGGCCGCCGGCCCCACCGGTCCCGCGTGCGACCGGTTCCCGCCCGACGGCGAGGGCAGCCTCGCCGCGCTGGCCCGACAGCCGATGGGAACGGCGATGGCGAGCGTGCCCCGGCTCTCCGCCCTCGTCGCCGCGATCGACGCCGCCGGCCTGCTCGGGGCGCTCGACGGCCCCGGGCCGTTGACGCTGTTCGCCCCCGTCAACACGGCCTTCGAGGCCATCCCGGCGGCCGAGCTGGACGCGCTGCTGACCGACGCCGCCGCCCTCAACTCGGTACTGCTCTACCACGCCGTCGCCGACGAGAGCCTGAGCCAGTCCGACCTGGCCGAGGTCGGGGAGGCCACGAGCATCGAGAGGCAGCCGCTGACGTTCACGGAGCGGGGCCCCCGGCTGTCGATCAACGACGGCGAGGCGACCGTCATCTGCGCCAACGTCGAGACCGCCAACGGCACGATCCACCTGATCAACGCGGTGCTGATACCGCCTGGCTGACGCATCGCCGGCGCGGTCGGCATCGAAATCCACCTGCCGCCGGATACGCCGTTCTTACACTTCCGCCGTGTCGCAGGAGCCGGCGCACGACCTGTTCGTGTCGTACGCCCCGGCCGACCGGAGCTGGGTCGAGGGCTACCTCTTCGACGCGCTCGATGCCGCCGGGGTCGACTACGTCTCCGAGGCCGCGTTCGAGCTCGGCGCGCCGCGGGTCGCCGAGTTCGAGCGGGCGGTGCGGGACAGCCGGCGCACCCTGCTCGTCATCACGCCGGCGTACCTCGCCGACGCCTACGCGCCGTTCGGCGACCTGCTCGCCCAGACGTTCGGCATCGAGGCGGGCACGTGGCCCGTGATCCCGCTCACCCTCGAGGAAGCGCCGCTCCCGCCCCGACTGGCCATGCTCGTCGCCCTCGACGCGACCGACCCCGTCCAGTGGGGCGGGGCCGTCGACAGGCTGTGCGCGGCGATCGGTCGCCCGCTGCCGGCGACGACACCGCCACCGTGCCCGTACCCGGGGATGCTGCCGTTCCGGGAGGCCGACGCCGCCGGGTTCTTCGGTCGCGACGCCGAGGTCGCCGAGATGGTCGACCGGTTGCGGTTGCATCGGTTCCTCGCCGTGATCGGTCCGTCCGGCACGGGCAAGTCGTCACTCGTCCTCGCCGGGCTGGTCCCGGCGCTGCGGCGGAGTGGCCTGTTCGGTCCCGGCGACTGGGACGTGGTCGTGTTCCGCCCTGGTGCGGCCCCGCTCGACGCCCTCGCGCTGGCCCGTGCGGGCGACCGCGGCGACCGGCGGTCGCTGGTCGTGTGCGACCAGTTCGAGGAGGCGTTCACGATCGGACGTGACCAGACCACCGCCTTCCAGCAGCAGCTCGGTGAGCTGGCCGCCGCGGAGCGGTGCTGGGTCGTCCTCACCGCCCGCGCCGACTTCTACGCCGACCTGATGGCGTCGCCGCTCTGGGACGAGGTGCGCTCCCACCGGGTCGAGATCGCCCCGCTCGGCGCGCCTGCGCTTCGCGAAGCGATCGTCCGCCCCGCCGAGAACACCGGCGTCTATGTCGATCCGGCCCTCGTCGAGCGGCTCGTCGCCGACGCCTGCGGCGAGCCGGGCGTGCTCCCGCTCGTCCAGGAAGCCTTGGTGCTCTCGTGGGAGCACCTCGCCCGCCGCTACCTCCCGCTCGAGGCGTACGAATCGATCGCCGCCGGAGAACCGGGGCGAACCGGGCTGGAAGTGGCGATGGCGAGGCGCGCCGACGCGGCCCTGGCCGAGCTCTCGCCCGAGCGCCAGATGCTCGCCCGGCGGGTGTTCGTCCGCCTCGTCCAGTTCGGCGAAGGCCGGGCCGACACCCGCCGCCAGCAGCGCCTCGCCGACCTGCGGGCGTCGGGTGACGACGCCGCTGAGCTCGACGCCACGCTCGGACACCTCGTCGACCGCCGGCTGCTCACGTCGACCGGAGCGGAGGACGGCTCGGACCGCCGCATCGACCTCGCCCACGAGGCGCTGATCGCCGGGTGGCCGACGCTCCGGGGCTGGCTGACGGAACGGCGCGAGGCCGAGCAGGCCCGCCGCCGACTCGATGGCAAGGCGGCCGAGTGGGTTCGTCTCGGCCGCGGCCCCGGTGGGCTGCTCGACGACGTCGAGCTGGCCGACACCGAGCGCTGGCTCGCCGGTCCGGACGCCGCCGAGCTCGGGTTCGATCCGTCGCTGGCCGAGCTCGCCACCGCGAGCCGTGATGCGATCGACCGCGCCCGGGCCGGCCGCCGGCGACGCGTCCGACGCGGTGGTCGGAGCGCTCGCCGCCGGACTCGTCGTCGTGACCGGCCTCGCCGTGTGGGGTGCGCTGAGCGCGAGCTCGGCGCGGCGGGAGGAGCGGCGGGCGCTCGAGGCAATGGACCTCGCCGAGGACCGACGGGTCGAAGCCGAGGACCTGCAACTCGTGGCCGAGCAGCAGCAGGCCGTGGCCGAGGCGCAGGCGGTCAGCGCCAGCTCCCGACAGCTCGCCGCCGACGCAGTGACCCAACTCGACCGCGATGTCAGCCGGGGCATGCTGCTGGCGGTGCGGGCGTATCGCACCGAGCCCACCCCGCAGGCGAGAGACAGCCTCCTCACCGCACTCGAGACGAGTCCGCGGTTGGCTCACATCGTGGACACCGGTGACGGCGAGATCGACTTCTCGACACAGGTTGCGTTCACTCGGAACGACGAGCAGATCGCCGCGGTGATCAACGGCGAGCTCCGCCGTTGGGATGCCATCACCGGTGAGCCGATCGGCGCGAACGTGACTCTGATCGACGACCCATTCTCCCCGACGGCCGAGTTCAGCGCCGACGGAAGCCTTCTCGCCATCGACAACTGTCTCGCCTCCGACACCGACGCGCCGTGCGCGATCCACGTGTGGGACGTCGAGGCGGGAACGGAGGTCGACGACCCCATCGAGGCCCCGACCCGGTACGTGAGCGCCATCGCCTTCAGTCCCGACCGCCGTTTCCTCGCCGTGGTGGCCGCCGGTTTGGAGGACCCGGCCGTCCACGTCTGGAACCTCGCCCGTCGGCGTTGGGTGGGAGACCCGATGCGGACGCGAGCGCAGAGCGTGGCGTTCAGTCCGGACGGTCGCACGTTGGCATCGGGGTTGTCACCAGTCTCCACCGCCACGGGCGAGGCGGGCGTGTCGCTCTGGGACGTCGCTTCTCAGGAGCTCCTCGCGGAGACACCGGTGTACACCGCGGGCGGCGTCAGCGCCCTTACCTTCACGTCCGACGGTGAGGTCATCGCCGCGGCCCACGGCAACGGCGAGGTCCGTGTGCTGAACACCGCCGACCTGACGCCGACGGACTATCAGTACCGCGGCCCGGACGGAGTCCTCGACGTGCAGTTCAGTCCGGACGGCTCACACATCGCGACCGCCAGCCACACCGACGAGCACCTCCAGCTCTGGTCCCCGACGACGACTACGCCAGAGGACCTGGCCGGACACCAGGGCCAGGCATACGACCTCGCCTTCAGCTCCGACGGGACGCGCCTCGTGAGCGCCGGCGCCGACGGGCGCGTGATCGTGTGGCGGGCCGCTGACGGCCATGCCCTCCGCGACGGCGGTGGACCCGTCCACGCCGACGCGATCTCGGCGATCGGGTTCGACGGCGATACCGTCGTCACGCTGGGGCGGGCAGGGTCGCCTGACGGCGTGAACATCGGTGCCCCGGAGGTCGGGCGGTGGGACGCGCGGCGGGACGAACCTCGACCGACCGTCACCATCACCGATGGTGTCCTCGCGCTCAGCCCCGACGGCCGCGTCGTTGCGGTGGGGCACGAGCAGGGAACGATCACCCAACTCGGCACCGACACTGGTGCACCGTCGGGACCGGAGTTCCGCGCCCACGGCGGCAGGGTTGACGGCCTGGCGTTCAGCGCCGACGGTCGCTCGCTCGTGTCGAGCGGCTGCGAAGCACCGAGCGAGACCTTCTCCTGCGACGAGCGCGGCGGAGCTTGCGATCTGGGACGCGACCACGGGTCGGCGGACTGCCCGCACACGGATCCCGGCGCCGTTCAGTCGCCTGGCCCTCAGCCCCGACGGGTCGACCGTCGCCGCGTCATCGGGCTCACAGGAGGTCTACCTGTGGGATGTCGCTTCGGACGTGGTGCGGCCCGAGCCGCTGGTCGCCGACGACCGCACGGTCGACCTGGCGTGGAGCCCGGACAGCGCGACGCTCGCCGTCACCGGCGACGCCGGCGGTGCCCACGGTCCGAGCGCGGGCGATCAGCGCAACCGCAACGTGATCCTGTGGGACGCCCGGACCGGGACGCGGATCGGCGAGCCGCTTCTCGGCCATGAGAGCGGGGTGACCGCCGCCGCCGTCAGTCCGGACGGAACGATGCTGGCGTCCGGCGACTATGGCGGTGACATTCGGCTGTGGGACGTGGAGACACACCGGCCGCGCGGCGATCGCATCGTGACGGGCTCGTCGGTCCAGGTCCTGCGGTTCGGCCCCGACGGCACGACGCTGGTGTCTGGACACAGCGACGGCCAGCTGCGGATGTGGGACCTGACACCCGAACACTGGATCGAGCAGTTGTGCGCCGCGGCGAGCCGTGACCTGACCGAGGACGAGTGGGCGGAGTTCGTGGGCGAGGACGAGTACGAGGAGACGTGCCCGGGGAACGGGCGCTGATGACGTTCGACAATGCCTTCGGGCTCGTCGTACAGATCGCCGCCTACCGGCACGTCCCGCCGCTGCCGGCGGTCGACGACGCGTCCGCGATCGCCGGGGTGCTGACCGATCCCGGCCGCGGGGGCTACCCGCCAGGGAACGTGCGCGTGCTCACCGACGGCGACGCCACCCGGGCCGGGCTCGTCGAGGCGCTCGACGCCCTCGGGCGAGAGACCGACGCTGACTCGACCGTGTTCGTCTACTTCTCCGGCCACGGCGGACGGATCGAGCACGGCCCCGGAGCCGGCGAGTACCTCCTACCGGTGGACGCCGTCTACCCGGACGAGGAGTCGCTGGCGGCGAGCGCCGTGTCCGGCGACCAGTTCACCGTCGCGCTCGCTTCGATCCCGGCTCGGAAGGTCGTCGTCGTGTTCGACTGCTGCCACGCCGGCGGCGTGGGGCGGGCGAAGGACGTCGGCACGCAGCCGCTCGAGGCCGGGCTGCCGGACAGCTACTACGACCGGCTCACCACCGGCCGGGGACGGGTGATCTTCGCCTCGTCACGGAGCACGGAGTACTCGTACGTGCCCGACGGCTCGCGCTACGGCCTCTTCACCGCGCACCTGCTCGACGGTCTGCGGGGCGGGGCGGCGGGGGACGACGGCTACGTGCGGGTCTTCGACCTGTTCGAGTACGTGCAGCCCCGGGTGACCGTCGCCAGGCGTGATCAGCACCCCGTGTTCAAGGCCGAGCTCGAGGACAACTTCGCCGTCGCCGCCGGCCCGGCCGCGACGTCGCCGCCCGCGCCGTTCGAGAGCGACGGGCAGTTCCACCACGACGCCTACGTCAGCTATGCCGCCGCCGACTCGGCCTGGGTGTGGGAGACGCTGGTGCCGGGCCTCGAGCAGGCCGGCGTGCGCGTCGCCGTGTCCGACGACGTCGCCGAGCCTGGTGTGGCGCGGGTGGTGAACGCCGAGCGGGGCATCCGCCGGTCGCAACGCACCGTCGTCGTGCTCACCGAGGCGTACCTGTCCGATCGGATGGCCGAGTTCGAGAACGTGCTCGCCCAGACGATGGGTGTGGACGAGGGGCGCCACCGCCTCATCCCGGTGAAGGCGGCGCCGTTCGACGCCGCCCGCCTCCCGACGCGGCTCTCCATGCTCACCGGCGTCGATCTCAGCCGGCCGGAACGCGCCGGCCGGGAGCTCGGCCGCCTGGTCCGCGCACTCCAGACGCCCCTGTCGACAACGGCGTGACGGATACCACCCGCTGAAAGTGATCCGTCGCGCAGAACGCGACGCCGTCCGACCGCACGATCGCGGGCGTTGGACACAACGAGGGAGTCATCATGAGCAAAGTTCTGCGCGGCGCGATCGTCGCAGGGTCGATCTTCGCCGTCGCGTCCGTGGCATCGGCGTCGGTCCCATCGCAAGCCGGAACGATCCACGGCTGCATCAAGGAGTCGAGCCGGGTCGTGAGGATCATCGATCCCGGCCGGCCGGGCAAGCAGGGCCGCTGCAAGCAGACCGAGATTCGCGTGTCCTGGAACCAGACGGGGTCAACGGGCGTGCCGGGCAAGCCGGGACCGCGAGGGCCGGCCGGGCCGGCCGGACCGACCGGACTGCAGGGCAAGCCGGGCTTGCCCGGTCCGGCGGGGCCACGAGGCGAGCAAGGCCTCCCCGGACCCGCCGGAACCGCCGGCGAGCAGGGCAAGCCGGGGCTCCAAGGCGAGCAAGGCAAGCAAGGCGAGCAAGGCGAGCAAGGCCCGGCGGGTCCAGCTGGTCCCCGGGGCGAGACGGGTCGCCAGGGCGAGACTGGTCCCAGGGGCGAGACCGGTGCCCGGGGCGACACCGGTCCCCAAGGACCTGCCGGACCCGGGTTCCGCCGCGTCGCCGGGTACGTCAACGCCAATGGCGCAGTGCGGCACGGGATCGGCTTCACCGTGGTCCGCAACGGTCTAGGGAACTACACGATCAACTTCCCGCCAGGCACGTGGCACCGGGCGATCTACACAGCGTCTATCGAGGCGATCGGGGCCCCGTCGACGTACACCATCACCCATGTCGGACTGCACAGCGACGGCAGTGGGACCTTCACCGTGAGCTTCCCACAGGACAACATCTTCATGTTCACCGCTGTCGCGGTGTATGACACGAACTCGTGACCCATCGGACGGCCGTGACCGACGCCGCGGGGCGCCGGTCGAGCGCGCGCTCTCGACTCCTGGGCCGCTGGGGGCGGCGGCCGCGGACTGACGAGCCGACGGTGACCCACCGGTACCGGTCGTCCAAGACCTACGACGCCCGGGTGGAGGTCACCGACAACCTCGGCCTCGTGACCGTCACCCACGTCGAGGTCCGCGTCAGAGGCTGACCGAACGCGTTCTGCAGTCAGATCGGGCGCTCTGGCACCCGATCTGACTGCAAGAACCGGAAGGGGTGGTCGTTACGTTGGCGCCGTGACCGAGCGCATCGAGTACGACGAGTTCGCCTACTTCGCCGACAACGCATCGGAGTACGGAATCCCCTACGACGGGCCGCCCACGGTGCGGCGGGAGTTCGTCGAGGTGTCGGGCGGACGCCGCCTGAGCGCGCTCGTGTGGGGCACGGCGGAGCCGGAGCTCGTGCTCGTCCACGGCGGGGCGCAGAACGCCCACACGTGGGACACCGTGGCCCTCGCTCTCGACCGCCCGCTCGTCGCCGTCGACCTCCCCGGCCACGGCCACTCCGACGCCGCGCCGCGCGCGGGCAGCCGGGCAGACCCGGCCGGAGTCGCTCGCCCCCGACGTGGGCGACGCGGTCCGCCGGCTCGCCCCGAACGCCAGCGGGATCGTCGGGATGTCCCTCGGCGGGCTGACGTCGATCGCCCTCACCGCGCTCGCGCCCGAGCTGTTCCGGTCGCTCGTGCTCGTCGACATCACGCCCGGCGTCACCGGCGAGAAGGCCAAGGCGATCCTCGACTTCGTCCGCGGCCCGGCCACGTTCCCCAGCTTCGACGAGCTGCTCGCCCGCACGATCGAGCACAACCCGACCCGCACCGAGTCGTCGCTGCGGCGCGGCATCCTGCACAACGCCGTGCAACTCGACGACGGCTCGTGGATCTGGCGCTACCGGATGCACGACGGCTCGACGCCGATGGACGAGTCACCCGACGAGACCGACGACCGCGGCCACCTGTGGGACGTGCTCGGCGCGGTGACGGCGCCGGTGATGCTGGTGCGGGGAATGCGGCCGCAGTCGGTGGTCGACGACGCCGACGAGGCCGAGCTGTTGCGCCGGCTGCCCGGCGCGCGGGTCGAGCACGTCGCCGAGGCCGGCCACAGCGTGCAGGGCGACACCCCGGTCGAGCTCGCCGCCCTGTTGGCGGACTTCATTCCGTAGCGACCGCCTTCTCGGAGGGTCGCTACGGTTCGCCACCATGGCTGACCCGGGCGACACGCGCACCAAGATCCTGCTCGACGAGTCGGAGCTGCCGACCCGTTGGTACAACGTGATCCCCGACCTGCCGGCTCCGCCTCCGCCACCGCTGCATCCCGGGACCCACGAGCCGGTCGGGCCGGACGACCTCGCCCCACTGTTCCCGATGGCGCTGATCGAGCAGGAGGTGACCGGCGAGCGGTACGTCGACATCCCCGGTGGCGTGCTCGACGTCTACCGGCTGTGGCGGCCGAGCCCGCTGTTCCGGGCCCGCCGGCTGGAGCGGGCGCTCGACACTCCGGCGCGCATCTACTACAAGTACGAGGGCGTCAGCCCGGCGGGGTCGCACAAGCCGAACACGTCGGTGCCGCAGGCGTACTACAACCACGAGGCGGGGGTGCGCCGGCTGACGACGGAGACCGGCGCCGGACAGTGGGGCTCGGCCCTGGCCTTTGCGTGCGCGCAGTACGGGATCGAGTGCGAGGTCTGGATGGTCGCCGCGTCGTACCGCCAGAAGCCGCACCGTCGCACGATGATGGAGGTGTGGGGGGCGACGGTGCACTCGAGCCCGTCGGAGGTCACCGACTACGGCCGTCAGCTGCTCGCCGAGAACCCCGACCACACCGGCAGCCTCGGCATCGCCATCTCCGAGGCCGTCGCCATGGCGGCCGCCGACCCCGAGGCCCGGTACGCCCTCGGCAGCGTGCTCAACCACGTGCTGATGCACCAGACGGTGATCGGCGAGGAGGCGCTGTTGCAGCTGGCTCAGGTCGGCGAGACGCCTGACCTGCTGGTCGGCTGCACCGGCGGCGGCTCGAACTTCGGCGGGCTGTCGTTCCCGTTCCTGCGGGAGAAGCTCGCCGGACGCATCGGTACCACGATCCGCTGCGTCGAGCCGGCGGCGTGTCCCAGCCTCACCAAGGGCGAGTACCGGTACGACTTCGGGGACACGGCCGGGATGACTCCGCTGCTCAAGATGCACACGCTCGGGCACGGGTTCATCCCCGAGCCGATCCACGCCGGTGGGCTGCGCTACCACGGGATGTCGCCGCTGGTGTCGCACTTGTACGAGCTCGGGATGCTCGAGGCGGTGGCGATCCCGCAGACGGAGTGCTTCGCTGCCGCGCTGCAGTTCGCCCGGAGCGAGGGCATCGTGCCGGCGCCCGAGCCGACCCACGCCATCGCCGCGGCGATCCGGGAGGCGCTCGCCTGCAGGGAGGCCGGCGAGGCCAAGGTGATCCTCACCGCCCTGTGCGGCCACGGCCACCTCGACCTCGCCGCGTACGAGAAGTACCTGTCCGGCGAGATGGTCGACTACGAACTGCCCGCCGAGGCGATCACGGCGGCGATGGCCGACGTGCCCGTGTTGACCTGACTGGGCGCCGCCTCCTCCGGCCGACGAACTGTGACCGCTCCGCGGGGACGTCGACCCCGCACCGGTCACAGTTCGCCGCCGGGCGGCGATGATTGCTTCACGACCCCTGCGTATGGTCGCCGGCAGGCGCCAACGACGCGAACCACGCCGTTGCGGAGCTCGCAGCCTGCCAGCTCGCTGCGTTCACCCGCCACCAGGCTGCCAACTTGAACTCGATCGCAGCCGGCTCGGCGAACGGTCCGAAGTGGAACCGGCGGCTGTGGCTTCGAGCCGAGCCGTACCGACGGGATGTCGATGTCGGGCCGGCAACGAGTCGTCCGTCGCAGTCCCGGATCGGGTACTGCAGCTCGAACGGCGGGCACGCCGGATCGTCGAGGCACAGCGCCAGGAGCTCTTCGACACGAGTCCGGCACACGACCTTCGAACGGGATCAGGGCGAGCTGGCGGAGCAGTACGCCGGCACCCGAAGGACCGGGGCGGTGCAGACGGTCTCGCACCACGTCGGATCGCACCTCACGGCCGTGACCTCATCCGATCGACGGGGTCAGTGAGCGCGGTCTGGACGAGGACCCCGCCGACCTCGGCGCCGAGGTCGGCGAGGCGTCCCGCGAGACCGGTGGACCGGATCCCGCGATCGCGACAAGGCGGGCCAGTCGAGATGGCATCGAGCTCAGCGACGGACCGCCGTCCCGTCCCGGCACCATCCGGTGCCGGCGGTCACGCTCACCTCGACGATTCGTCGAACGCCGCAAAGCCATCGAGACGTGGTGCAGCGGGCCGCCGCCCGGTGTCGACGCCCGGCGTTTCCACCGTCGGCGAGCTGCAGCACCCATCACGCGCTCGGACGGACGTGACTCGTCGCCAGGACCGCCATGACGATCCCGTCGGTGCGGCTCGGCTCGAAGCCCAGCCCCGACGTTGGCCGTCGCGTCCGGGCCCGGTCGAAATTCAGGTCGGCAGCCTGGCTACGGGTGAACGCTCGATGCTGAGAGGCTGCAAGCTCGGCAACGGCGCGTACGGCGTCGTCCGGCATGGCGGCGACCATATGCATGGGGTGTGACATCGCCGCCCGGCAGCGCGAACTGTGACGGCTCCGCGTAGATGTGACCCCGGAGCGGTCACAGTTCCCCTGCTCGGGGTGCGGGATATCCCCTTTGGGGGCGGGGTACGTAGATGGGGTGAACCCGGCGACGAAGGTTCCACTGGCCCTCTTGGCCCTCCCGGTCGTGGTGGTAAGCCTGGCCCTCTCCGCCCTGTGGGCGTTGCTGGGCCCGGAGGACCCCTCCGGCCCACCGCAGTGCCGAGGAAAGGTCCGGGCGGACAACTAGACCCTGGCGGGACAATCCACCTCCGGTGTCCTGAGGCGGAGGCGCGCGGCCCATCGGCGGTGAGGGCGGGGTACGGTCGAGGCGGCGGGGCTCGTCGGAAGGGGGCACACGAGTGCGCGACAGGCGTTCGTTCAACCGAATCGTTCGGATGGCCGTCGGGGCGGCCGTGCTCGCCTCGATGGCGCTACCCACGGTGGCGGCGGGAAGCGAGGCCCCGACCGGGGCCCCGGCGCCGCAGGCGCAACCGGCCGGCTACCGGGTGCGCACCGTCCTGAGCGGTCTCGACCACCCGTGGGACGTCGCCTTCCGGCCCAACCGCACGATGTTCGTCACCGAACGCAGCGGCTATATCGGACTGCGCATGCGGGGCGGCCGCTACATCCGGCTTCACCGCCCCGCCGACCTCGTCGCCAACGGCGAGGGCGGGATGCTCGGCCTCGCACTGAGCCCGCGGTTCCGGCGGAACCGGGAGCTCTTCGTGTGCTTCAACACCGCCTCCGACGTGCGTGTCGTCCGCTTCCAGTACGCCGGCCGCCCGCGGCGGCTGATCAACCGTCGCAACATCGTGACCGGCATCGAGGCCAACCCGTCCGGGCGCCACTCCGGCTGCCGCCTCGAGTTCGGCCCCGACGGCTACCTGTGGATCACGACCGGCGACGCCGCCCGAGGCACCAACCCACAGGAGCTCGACGTGCTCAACGGCAAGGTCCTCCGGGTGACCCGCCGGGGCCTGGCGGCGCCGGGCAACTACCGGGGCCGGATCTACGCCTACGGCTTCCGCAACCCGCAGGGGCTGTCGTTCCGCCCCGGCACGAACCGGGCGTTCATCGTCGAGCACGGGCCCGGGTGTGAGGACGAGATCACGCCCCTGCGTCGTGGCGGCAACGGAGGCTGGAACCCGGTCGGCAGCTTCTACAACGAGAACGTGCCGATGACCGACACCCGGCTGCCCAACGTGATCCGCCCGGTCTGGAGCTCGGGGTGCCCCACGATCGCGCCGTCGGGCGGCGCCTTCGTGACCCACCCCGACTGGGGGAGCTTCCGCGGCCGGATGGTCATGGCCGTGCTCAAGGACCAGCACCTCCGCGTGATCAACGTCGCCCGGGGTGTGGCCGACCAGGGCCAGGTCATCCTCCAGGGCCAGGGCCGGCTGCGCAACGCCGTCCCCGGACCCGGCGGCCGGCTCTACATCCCCGTCGACGCCGACGACGGCCGCATCATCACGCTCGACCCGGTGCCGTAGAGCTCGCCGCTCCACCTCGCGGTGGAGCCGCGGGATCCCCTTCCGGGCGGATGACGAACCGGGACGGCGCTCGTAACGTCTGAGACGTGGAGGACACCTCCGGCATCGGTCCGCGGCTCGTCCGCTGGTGGCGGTCGATCCCGCCACTCGTTGCCGATGCCGTGCTCGCCGCCGTCATCCTCGCCGTCACCCTCATCGAGATCGCCCTCAACGACGAGTCACTGAGCGGGCGCAATCGCGCCGCGAGCATCGCCCTGCTCGTGGCGATGTCGGCGGTCATCGTGTTCCGCCGCCGCTGGCCGGTCGCCGTCTGGCTGGTCTCGGGCGCCCTGGTCACGATCTACGGGGTGGCGTCGTTCCCCGACCCGGTGCTCCCCTACGGCCCCCTCGTGGCGGTGTACACGGTCGCCGCGTACACCAGTTGGCGGACGTCGATGACCGCCGGCGTCGTGACGGCCGTCGTCGTCGCCGCGTCGATGATCATCGACCCCCATGACGACATCGTCGACTGGCTGATCGCGTTCCTCTCCACCACAACGGCGTGGCTGATCGGGAACAACGTGCGCACGTACCGGGCGTACACCCAGGAGCTCGAGGACAAGGCGACGCGGCTCGAAGGCGAGCGCCGCGTGGAGGCCGAGCGGGCGGTCGCCGACGAGCGCCTCCGCTTGGCCCGCGAGCTGCACGACGTCGCCGCCCACCACGTCAGCGTGATCGCCCTCCACGCCGAGGCTGGCCAGTCGCTGCTGCCCGACGACCCGGAGCGGGCGGATCAAGCGTTCGGCGTCATCGGCCAGGTCGCCCGGACGACGCTCACCGAGCTCCGGCGCGTCGTCGGCGTCTTGCGCGACGACGAGGGCGCCGCCCCGCTCGTCCCCCAGCCTGGCCTCGAGCAACTCCCGGCGCTCGTGCGCGACGTCGAGCGAGCCGGGGTCCCGGTCACCCTCACAGTGTCCGGCGCGCCGGGCACGATCAGCCGGACCCTCGACACGTCCGCCTACCGCATCGTCCAAGAGGCCCTCACCAACGTGCTGCGCCACGCCGGACCGGCGACGGCGCAGGTCACGGTCACGTACGAGCCCGATGCGGTCGCCGTCGAGGTCCTCGACGATGGCGTCGGGCCGGCCAGGACACCCCAGGCCGGCACGCCCAACGGCGGCCATGGCCTCGCCGGGATGCGCGAACGGGCGGCGATGTTCGGGGGCACCCTGACCGCCGAGGCGCGGCCCGACCGGGGGTTCGCCGTGTCGGCGCGGTTGCCCCGATGAGCGAGCGAAGCGAGCGAATCATCATCACGGCGCGAAGCGCTCACTGGTGCAGCGCCCGTCGCTACGACAGACCCGTCCACGAAACCATGGTGCACCAGTGAGCGACAGAAGGCGCGTCCTCGTCGTCGACGACCAGGAGCTCGTGCGGGCGGGCCTGCGGGCGATCCTCGAGACCAACGCCGTCGACGTGGTCGGCGAGGCCGGCGACGGCGCGGAAGCCGTGGAGCTCGTCCGTGACCTGCGCCCGGACGTTGTGCTGATGGACGTGCGCATGCCCGTCCTCGACGGCATCGAGGCCACGCGACGGATCCGCGCCGGTGGGGACACCGCGCCGCGGGTGATCGTGCTGACCACCTTCGACCTCGACGAGTACGTGTTCGAGGCGCTCCGTGCCGGCGCCAGCGGGTTCCTCCTCAAGGACACCCCGCGGACCGAGCTCCTCCGCGCGATCGAGGTGGTCGCCGTGGGCGACGCACTGCTCGCCCCGACCGCGACCCGCCGGCTCGTCGAGGACTTCGCCCGCCGCCGCGCCGCCGCGCCCCCACCGAGCGCCGACGACCTGGCCGTGCTGACCGCCCGGGAGCGCGACGTGTTGACGCTGATCGCGCGCGGCCTGTCCAACGGCGAGATCGCCGACCACCTCGTCGTCGGTCAGGCCACGGTGAAGACCCACGTCGGCCACGTGTTGACCAAGCTCGGCCTCCGGGACCGGGTGCAGGCCGTGATCCGCGCCTACGAGGTCGGCCTCGTGTCCCCTGGCGAGAGCTGAGCCGCTCCCCCGGGAGGCGGACGGCACAGATCAACCCCCGGCTTGACGACACCGGAGCCGGCCTCGTTCACCGTGGAAGCCATGCTCCAACGTCTCGGCCGTGCCTCCATCCGTCATCCCCGCCGGACTCTGGTTGTCTGGTTCCTCGCCGTCGTCGCCAGCGTCGCCGCCGCGCCGGTGCTGTTCTCGTCGCTCACGACCGACATGGGCGAGGGCGGCAGCTCCGAGTCGGCGCGGGCCGACAACCGGATGGACGAGCTGTTCGACCAGTTGCCACCCGCCGCCGTCGAACCCGAGGGCGAGGTGCTCCTCGCCGTCGTCGACGGGCTGGCGATCGACGACCCGGCGACGGAGGCCGCCGTGACCACGGCGACCGACGCGATCTCCGGTCTCCCCGGTGTCGCCGCGGTCCTCGATCCCTACCGGGCGCCCGACGCCGGGCTGCGGGCGACGGACGGCGAGACGGCGGCGATCGTGGTGACCCTCGAGCCCGGGGTCGACGGCGACACGACCCTCGAAGCGGTGCGGACCGAGCTGACGGCGACCGGCGCACCGCGGGTGCTCGTCGGCCACGAGGACCTCGTCGACGACGAGATCGATGCCCAGGCCGAGGAGGACCTGCTCACCGGCGAAGCGATCGCCCTGCCGTTGGCGCTCGCCGCCCTGATCGTCGTCTTCGGCGGGTTGATGGCGGCACTGATGCCGCTCGTCCTCGCCGCGGCCAGCATGTTCGGCGCGCTGCTCGTGCTCGCCCTCGCCACGCTGACCGGCGACGTCGCCGTCTACGCCCTCAACGTCGTGACGATGCTCGGCATCGGCGTCGGCATCGACTACGGGCTCGTGTTCGTCAGCCGCTACCGCGAGGAACGAGCCCGTGGGCTCGCTGTCCGCGACGCCCTCGACCGCACGCTGGCGACGGCGGGCCGGACCGTGATGTTCTCCGGTCTCACCGTGGCCGTCGCCCTCGGCGGGCTGTTGCTGTTCGACTCGTCGGGGCTCCGGTCACTGGCTGTCGGTGGCATCGGCGTGGTGCTCGTCGCCGTCGTCGCCGGGCTCACCCTGCTGCCGGCCCTGCTCGCCCTCGCCGGCGAACGCATTCGCCCGTCGCGGGCGCGCACCGGTCATGGCTTCTACTGGCGTCTCGCCGGTTGGGTGCGACGGCACGCCGCTCCGGTCGCCGCCATCGTCGGCGTCGGACTCGTCGTCGCCGCGATCCCGTTCCTCAGCGCCCGGTTCGAGAACCCCGACTACCGCTCGCTGCCGCGGTCGTCCGTCGCCCGCCAGATCGAGGAGGCCCGGGAGCGGTTCCCGGTCACCGGCGCCGAGCCGGTCGAGGTCCTCGCCGAGGTCGGGCCCGACGATCCGGCCCTCGCCGACTGGCTCAGCCGCGTCGAGGGGCTGCCGGGGGTCGACGGCGTGGACGTCGACGACGAGCTGGCCGCGGTCGGAGCCGTGGTAGTCGAGGTGGCACCGGACGGGCCGACCCAGGGCGACACCGCCCAGGCGCTCGTCGGGGAGCTGCGTGACCTCGATGCGCCGTTCCCGACCCTGGTCACCGGCGAGGCGGCCGAGCTCGTCGACATGAAGGCGTCGATCGCCGCCCGCCTCCCATGGGTGCTCGTCATCGTCGGGCTGGCCACTGTCGCGCTGCTGTTCCTGATGACCGGATCGATCGTGGTGGCCTTCAAGGCGGTGCTGATGAACGTGCTCTCGATCGGCGCCACGTTCGGGGTGCTCGTGTTGGTCTTCCAGGACGGCCATCTGACCGGGCTGCTCGGCTTCGACGCCGTCGGTTCGCTCGACGCGACGATGCCGCTGATCGTGTTCCTGTTCGCCTTCGGCCTGTCGATGGACTACGAGGTGTTCCTGCTGGCGAGGATCAAGGAGGCGTGGGACGCCACCGGCGACAACGACGTCGCCATCGCCACCGGGCTCGACCGCACCGGTCGGATCATCACCTCGGCGGCGGCGCTGATGGTGATCGTGTTCGCCGGCTTCGCCGCCGGTGAGCTGGTCCTGATCAAGCAGCTCGGGATCGGGCTCGCCGTCGCCGTCATCGTCGACGCCACCGTCGTGCGCTCGCTGCTCGTCCCGGCGACGATGACGCTGATGGGCAAGCGCAACTGGTGGTCGCCGGCGCCACTCCGCCGGCTCCACCAACGGTACGGGCTGCGCGACGAGGCCGCCGTCGTCGTCGACTGAGCGGGGTCAGACCAGCGTGTCGATGACGTCTCGGATCGCGCGGGCGCTCGCCTGCAGGCCGGCCCGCTCCTCGTCGTTCATCGGCGTGGCGAGCGTGGTGAGCACGCCGGCCCGGCCGACGATCGTGGGCAGCGCGAAGCACACCTCGCCGACGCCGTCGACGGTCGTGCGGACGCTCACCGGCAGCACCGCCCGCTCGTCGTTCTCGATGCAGCGCAGGATCTGCGCCGTCGCCAGGCCGATCGCCAGGTTCGTCGCCCCCTTGCCCTCGATGATCCGGTACGCCGCGCCGCGCACCTCGGCGAGCACCGCATCGTGCTCGTCGCGTCCGATCACCGCACCGGTGGACCCGACAACGTCGTCGATCGGCACGCCGCCGATGTCGGCTGTCGACCAGAGCACGACCGCGCTGTCGCCGTGCTCGCCGACGACTGTCGCGTGCACGCTCGTCACCGCGACGTGGAGCCGGTCGGCGAGCAGCAGGCGCAACCGCGCCGTGTCGAGCACGGTGCCGCTGCCGAGCACCCGACCGGTGGGGAGCCCGCTCACCTCCTGGGCGACGAACGTGATCACGTCGACCGGGTTCGTCACGACGAGGACCAGGGCGTCGGGCGCCTGCTCGAGAAGGGGCGGCAGGGCCGCCCGCACGAGGTTGGCGTTGGCGGCGGCGAGCTCGAGGCGCGTCTGGCCGGCTTCCTGCTTGGCGCCGGCCGTCATGACGATGACGTCGGCCCCCGCGCACACGGCCGGGTCGTCGCCGCCGGCGACGCGGGCCGGGCCGACGAACTGCAGCCCGTCGCGTAGGTCGAGCACCTCCGCCGTGGCCTTGGGCCCGTCGACATCGAACAGGGCCAGCTCGTGGGCCACTCCCCGGATGACCGAGGCGTAGGCGACGGCGGTGCCGACGCTCCCTGCGCCGATGACGGCTACCTTCACTCTCCCATGATCGATCACGTGTCAATTCAGTGCGCCGACGTCGCCACCAGCTCCGCCTTCTACGACACCGTGCTCGCCCCGCTCGGAGGCCGGAGGGTGATGGAGTTCGGCGACATCATCGGCTACGGCACCGAGTTCCCGGACTTCTGGCTCGGTCCGCACAACACCGGCGAGGGCTTCCGGGAGTCACACCTCGCCTTCCAGGCCGCCGACCGTGCCGCCGTTCAGGCGTTCTTCGACGCCGCCGTCAACGCCGGGGCCGAGGTGCTCCACGAGCCGCGGGTGTGGCCGGAGTACCACCCGACCTATTTCGGCGCCTTCGTCCGCGACCCCGACGGCAACAACGTCGAAGCCGTCTGCCACCGGCCCGAGTAACTACTTGGCGATCGACCGCTCGTAGACGCGGACGGCCAGCGGGGCGCAGACGACGACGATGGCGAAGATCCAGATGATCGAGTAGGCGATCGGGTTCGCGATCGGCCAGGGGTCGCCGGGCGCGGTCGGCGTGTTGGGGTTGCCGAACAGGATCCGCACCGCGTCGGCCAGCGCAGTCACCGGGTTCCACTCGGCGATCGTGCGCAGGACGCCCGGCATCGTCGTCGTGGGCACGAACGTGCTGGCGATGAACGTGATCGGGAACAGCACGGCGAAGGCGATGCCGGTCACCCCTTCGGGGGTCTTCACGACGCTGCCGAGCAGGACCCCGACCCAGATCATGGCGAAGGCGAAGCCGATCAGCAGCAGGTAGGCGGCCACCGCGTCCAGCACGCCGTCACGGATCCGCCACCCGACGATGAGGCCGCAGAGCGACATGATCGCGATCGGCAACAGCGCCTTGAGCAGGTTGGCGATCGCGTGGCCGCCGAGCACGGCGCCCCTGGCGATCGGGAGCGAGCGGAACCGGTCGACGGCCTGGTTCTTGCGGTCGTTGGCGAGCGCCAGGGCCACGCCGAACGACGTGAACACGATCGTCTGGGCGAAGATGCCGCCCATCAGGAACTCGCGGTAGTTGCCGCCGCCCGGCACGTCGATCGCGCCGCCGAACACGTAGGCGAACAGCAGCACGAACATGATCGGCTGGATCGTGGCGTCGCTGAGCTGCTCGGGCTGACGCTTCATGTGGATCAGGCCGCGGCGGGCGATCACCCACGTGTCGTGGATCACGCCGCGCGGGCGCGGCAGCGCCTCGGGCTCGGCCGGGAGCGGAAGTGAGGTGGTGATCGCGGTCATTGGCTCGCCTCCACCAAGTCGATGTCGAACTTGTCGAGCCCTGACGCGTCGTCGGGGACCGAACCGGTCAGGGTCAGGAACACCTCGTCGAGGGTGGGCTGACGCAGGCCGAGGTCCTCGATCGAGATGTCGGCGTCGCGGAACGCAGCGGCGGCCGCGACCACGGCGTCGACGCCGCGACTGGTCGGGGCGGTGATCGTGCCCGTGCCCGCGTCGACGTCGGGTTCGAGCCCGACGATGTCGGCGACGATTCGGGTGGCGGCGGCGAGCTGGGCCTGATCGCCGACGACGACCTGGAGATTCTCGCCGCCGACTTCGCGCTTGAGCCTGCGGGCGTCGCCCCGGGCGATGATCCGTCCGTGGTCCACGACGACGATGTCGTCGGCGAGCCGCTCGGCCTCGTCGAGGTACTGAGTGGTGAGCAGCACCGTCGTGCCCCGGCAGACCAGAGTCTCGAGCACTTCCCAGAGGTCCTTGCGGGCGCGCGGGTCGAGACCCGTCGTCGGCTCGTCGAGGAACAGCACCTGCGGGTTGCTCACCAGGGTCGCGGCCAGGTCGAGGCGGCGACGCATCCCACCCGAGTAGCCGGACACGACCCGGTCAGCGGCGTCGGTCAGGGAGAACTCCTCGAGCAGCTCGGTTGTACGCTCCGCCGCCTGGGCCCGCCCGAGCTGGTGGAGCTGGGCGAGCATGATCAGATTCTCCCGACCGGTGAGCAGCGGGTCGACGGTCGCGTCCTGGGCGGCCAGCCCGATCCGCCGGCGCACCTCGGTCGCCTGGGTGCGCACGTCGAACCCGGCGACGGTCGCCTCGCCCTCGTCGGGCTCGGAGAGGGTGGTGAGGATCCGCACCGCGGTCGTCTTGCCGGCCCCGTTGGGGCCGAGAACAGCGGTCACGGTGCCCGTCGGCACCTCCAGGTCGATGCCGGCGAGAGCGGTGGTCGATCCGTACCGCTTGACGAGACCGCGGGCGCGGACCGCGTAGGTAGGGGTTTGGGCAGCCACACGAGCACGGTACCGACGCACGGCGGGTGATGTCCCGAGTGAATCGTGGACATTCGTCACGTTCGCCGGTAGCCCGCCGCGGGCGTCCTCGTAGCGCCAGCGAGCGACGCGGTGACAGACTGCCCGGATGGTCGGGTTCCTGCTCCCCGAACACCCCGTCGAGTCGCTCGCCGACTATCTCGACCAAGGGGGTGGCGTCGGGCTCGCTCGGGCCAAGGAGATGTCACCGGGCGCGCTGGTGCAGGAGCTCCAGCTGTCCCGGTTGCGCGGCCGCGGCGGCGCCGGGTTCCCGACCGGCACCAAGTGGGCGTCGGTGCTGTTCTCCGAGGGCTCCACCCGGTACGCCGTGTGCAACGCCGCCGAAGGCGAGCCGGGCACGTTCAAGGACCGGGCGCTCATGCGGGCCAACCCCTACGTCGTGCTCGAGGGGCTGCTCATCGCCGCCGCCACCGTCGACGCCGAGGCGGCGTACATCGCCACCAAGGCCAGCTTCACCCGCGAGCGCACCCGCCTCGCCCAGGCGCTGGCCGAGGTCACCGAAGCCGGCTGGATCGACCGCCCCGTCCACCTCGTGACCGGGCCCGAGGAGTACCTGTTCGGCGAGGAGAAGGCGCTGCTCGAGGTGATCGAGGGCAACGAGCCGTTGCCCCGGTGGTTACCGCCGTACCTCCACGGACTGTTCGCCACCGCGCCGCAGCTCGGGTGGGAGGCGCGCGCAGCGGCACCCGGCGAACCGGCCACGCCGACGGATGAGGTCGCCAACCCGACCCTCGTCAACAACGTCGAGACGCTCGCCAACGTCGCCCACATCTGCGCCAAGGGGCCGGAGTGGTTCCGGGCCATGGGCACCGAGCGGTCGCCGGGAACGGCGTGCTGCACCGTTGTCGGCGACGTGCGGTACGCCGACGTGATCGAGGTCGAGCTGGGCACTCCCCTCTCGGCGGTGCTCGACGCCGCCGGCGGCGCGCTCCCCGGCCGCTCGTTCCGGGCCGTGATCTCGGGCGTGTCGAACCCCGTGCTCACCGCCGACCAGCTCGACACGCCGCTCAGCTACGAGGGGTTCGAAGCGATCGGAAACGGACTCGGGTCGGCGGGCTTCATCGTGTACGACGACTCGACGTGCATGGTCGAGGTGGCGGCGATCCTGTCGCGGTTCCTCTGGGTGGAGTCGTGCGGGCAGTGCCCGCCGTGCAAGCTCGGCACCGGCGCGATCACCGCCGCCCTCGAGCGCATCGCCGGCGGGACCGGGGGCGACCGCGACCTCGACGTCATCGCCGAGCGGCTGCGGGTCGTCGCCGACGGGAACCGGTGCTACCTGCCCGTCGAGGAGCAGCGCGTCGTGTCGAGCCTGCTGCGTGCGTTCCCCGACGACTTCGCCGCTCACATCGAGACCGGCCGCTGCCCCCACCCGCGCTCGTTGCCCGTGCCCAAGCTCGTCGACATCGACGACGGCGATGTCACCTACGACCCCCGCCAGGCGAGCAAGCGCCCCGACTGGACGTACGCGTGACGGCCGCAGGGTGAACGGTGAATGAACGGCGGCCAGCCGGCGCGCTAACGTCCGTTGCATGCTGAGTTACCTCGATCCCGGCACCGGAAGCATGATCGCCGCTGCCTTGGCCGGGGGAGTCGCCGGCATGGTCGTCTTCTTCAGGCTCTACTGGCACCGATTCCTGGGGATCTTCTCCAAGAAGCACCGGGCCGAGGCCGATGCGGCGCGGGCGCAGCTCGTCGGCGATCAGAGTGCAGACACCGACGTCAACGCCTGATCCCGGCTCGTTCCGCGACCCGCTGTCGCGGGTCTACGTAGGTGACGACGCGATCTGGCGCGGCCTGTCCAAGGAGGCCCTCGCCGACTTCGAGGTGCTCGCCGCGTCGCGGTTCTTCGAGCAGGCACTGGAGCGCGGCGACATCGTCGGCACCCAACTCGTCGAGGGCGCCGCGACCGTGCCGGACGAGTGGGCGGCGGTCCTGCGCCACGACCGGATCGACGTCCTCTCCTACGCCTACGAGTGGCCGTTCGAGATGCTGCGCGACGCCGCCCGCCTCCAGCTCTCGCTGACCCGGGCCGCCCTCGCCGACGGCGTCATGACCAAGGACGCCACGCCGTACAACGTCCAGTTCACCGGCGCCAAGCCCGTGTTCATCGACGTCGGCTCGTTCGAACGGCTGCGACCCAACGAACCGTGGCCGGGCTACCGCCAGTTCTGCGAGCTGTTCCTCAACCCGCTCCTGATCCAGGCCGTCCGCGACGTTCCCTTCCAGCCGTTCCTCCGCGGCAGCATCCACGGCATCTCGCCCGCCACCACCGCCGAGCTGCTGCGCGGCAGCGGGCTGCACAAGGGTGTCTTCACCCACGTCAGGCTCCACGCGCGGGCCGAGCGCCGGTACGCGGACGCCGACGTCGACCACGACGTCAAGGCCGAGCTCAAGCGAGCCGGGTTCGGTCCCGGATTGATCGACGCCCAGCTGCGCGGCCTCGAGAAGGCGATCGACGCGCTGAAGTGGAAGCAGCAGTCCTCGACGTGGTCCGACTACGGCGACCGGGCCCACTACTCGCCCGACGACCTGCGGGCGAAGGAAGCGTTCGTCACCGCGACCATCGACCCCGCCACGCCCCCGAACCTCGTGCTCGACCTCGGGGCCAACGACGGTCGGTTCTCGCGGGTCGCCCTCGAGGCCGGTGCCCGGTCGGTGGTCGCGGTGGACTCCGACGACGTGGTCGTCGACCGCCTCTACCGCGATCTTCGGACCGCGGGTGAGCGACGGATCCTCCCGCTCGTGCTCGACCTGTCGGATCCGTCGCCCGGGCTCGGCTGGCGGTCGCGCGAGCGGCCGCCGTTCGTCGAGCGGGTCCGCCCCGACCTCGTACTCTGCCTCGCCGTCGTCCACCACCTCGCGCTGACCAACACCGTGCCGCTGGACGAGATCGTCACGTTCCTGGCCGACTTCGCCGCGCCTCTCGTCGTCGAGTTCCCCCACCGGGACGACCCGATGGCCGCCCGCCTGCTCGCCCGCAAGCGCCCCGGCGTCTTCGACGCGTACGACGTGACCACGTGGGAACGCGCCCTCGCCGGCCGCTTCACCGTCCGGGCCCAGGAGACCCTGCCTGGCGGCACGCGCACCCTCTACCGCTGCGACCCGGCCTGACCGTTCATTGCGTTCCCCGGCCACGCAGGCCGTTGTTAACCGCTCGCTCGCTGGCGCTCACTCGCTCGCATTGGTGCAGGGTCGCTCGGATTCTCATCCTTTGGAGGCGGGGTGGAGGGTGACGGCCGAGCCGGCGCGGGTGACCTCGTAGAGCACGACCTCGTTGGCGCCCTCGCGGTAGAAGTCGGCGACGTAGCCCGTGAACGCCCAGCCGTCACCCTGTGGCCGATAGCCGCCGACGACGCCGGCCAGCGTGCCGTTCACCGCGGCGAGCAGTTCCGGTGGCTCGTCCTCGGCTCCGGTGACCGTCCCGGCGAGCACGAACGGCACCTTCCCGTCGGCGGTCGGTAGATCGGCGAGGAGGTCCTCCTGCTCGAGCGTGGCCTCGTACGCGCTCGGATCGCCGACCTCGAGCTCGTCCACCCGCCGCCCGACGAGGTCGCCGTTGTCGCCGACCGCGGCAAGAGCTGTCCAGTCGTCGCCGTGCGGGAAGTCCGCCGCCCGCCGCGCCGCGATCTCGATCGCCCCGCTCACGTCGGTGGACACCCGCGCCTCGGTGTGGGCGCGGCTGCCGTCGTACAGCGAGTGACCGTCGAACTCCCAGTCCACGTCGGCGTCGAGCAGATCGACGATCGTCGGGACCACGTCGAGCGTCTGGGCGCTGTCGTCGCGCACCGCCCCCTCGACCTGCCCGGGCGCCTTCACGAACAGCGGCACCCGGAACACCTCCTCGCGGTTGGCGTCGGTGACCTTCATCCGGCCGATGTCGGGCGGGGTGAGGTTGCTCCCGTGGTCCGAGGTCACCACGAGCAACGTCTGCTCCCACGTCGGAAGCGAGCGCAGGTGGTCGACGAGCTCGCCGACCATCGTGTCGACGGCGCCGAGCTGCATCGCATGGAGCTGGGCGTCGAGGCGGGCGCCGAACGCGTAGCCGGGCGCCTCCGGGTCGGTGATCAGCTCCGGCTCGTACGAGGTCGCGACCCCGGTGCGGGACAGCACCCACGGCCGGTGGGGCAGGGCGACGTGGACGAAGTGCAGTGAGGGTGCAGCGTCGATGGCCTCGATCTCGTCGCGGAGAATGCGGGCCTGACCCCGCGGACTGCGCTCGTCGGCGGCCAGCCCGAGCCACCGCGTGTAGGCCTCGGCGATGTGGCTCACGCCGGACTCCCCGCTCGACGCAGCGGCGGCGTCGGGGTCGCCCTCGCCCTGGTCGTCCTCGGCCCCGTAGGCGCCCCACGAGTTGTCGATCGCCGGCAGCTCGTCGCGCAACGAGCTCGGCAGGACCCGGTGGCCGTACACGACCGAGGCGTCCTCGATCGCTTGGGTGAGCGGCTGGCGCGGCGGCGGGGCGCACACCGTCGACGGGCACATGTCGGTGACCGACTCGTAGCGCCGCACGGGCACGTCCTCGCCGAGCAGGGTGAACAGGTTGCGGGGGTGGTCCTCGTAGGTCGGGAGGTCGTCCTCGCCACCCAGCGCCCCGGTGAGGATCATCGGCACCGCTCGGTGGGTGAGGTTGTACGGACTCGAGGCGTTGCGGAACCAGTCGCTCACCGATGCCAGCTCGGCAAAGCCCGGATAGCGCTCGGCATTGATCGAGCCGTCAGCGCGCATGATCGTCGCCGTCGGGAACTCGTCGAGCACGAGCGCCACGACCGGCCCGTCCGGCACCGGCACGTCGACCGACCCGATGTCATCCGTCGACCCGCCGGCGACGAGCTCGGAGGTCGGGCTGAGGAACAGGAACGAGCCGAGGAACAGCAGGTTCGCCGCGGCGAGGTAGGAGATGAACAGCTGGGCGCCGCGGGTCTTGAGCACCAGGAAGGCGACGCCGACGCCACCGGCGACGGCGAGGGCGAACACGAGCACCGTCGCGTCGACCTCGAGCGTGCGCAGCACGGCCAGCACGAACGCCCCGGCGAGGGCCGCCGACACGGCGCCGAACGCGATCGTGCCCGCCTGGGGGCTGATCGCCGCCGCCGCCGCCGTCACGGCGATCCCGACGAGGGGCGGCACGAGCACGATGAGCAGGGCGAAGATCACGATCTGGCCGCGGCTGTAGTTCCCGGCGACGAAGAACTCGGGGTTCTTGCCGAACAGGTCGAGCAGCGGCTGGGTCACCGCCAACCCGCTCAACCCGAGGATGATCAGCGCGCGTGACCGCAGCAGCTCACCCCGTGTTCGCTCGCCCTCCACGGCGACGCAACCTACCGGCGAGGTTTACGCCGCGGCAGGCGGGGGGCTCGACTCCGGCCAGAGTTGCTTGAAGACGAACGGCACCGCCACGCCGACGACGATGCCGAGCAGGAGCGACCAGATGCTCAACCCCAACAGACCCACCACCACGACGCCGGCGACGACGGCGGCGATGAGCAGGAGATCGCCGCGCTGACGATCGCGGCGGAAGAGCGCGATCAGGGCGACGACGGCGCCGGCCAGCAGAACCAGCCCGAACGTGCGCAACAGCCCGGACGCCGCGCCATCGAGGACCGCGCCCAGCGCGGCCCTGGCGCCGGGACGTTTGACCAGCTCCGGCGCGTCGTCGCGAACGCGCCGCACGCCGGTGCGCGCGATCACGATCGCGGCGACGGTGCCGAGTCCCAGCAGCAACACCGCCCGCCACCGGTTGCGGGCAATGACGATCGTGAGGGCGAGCAGCGCGACGGTGGCGATGAGCAGCACCACCAGGCCACGCTTGGCGACGACGAGCGTGCGCTGAGCGCTCTCCACCGAAGCCCCGGCATCGGCGAGACGGTCGCTCTGGTAGATGACGAGCTGACCGAAGTCCTCCGGAAGGTCCCGGCCGAGCGCTGACTCGAGCTCGGCGACCTGCTGTTGAGGATCGCCGTCCGCGGTCAGCGTCGGCAGCTCGACGTCGCTGAGCAGCCCGAAGCTCTGCAAGCGCGTGAGCCCGCGGTCGAGCAACGGCAGGAGGTTGAGAGTGACCGCGCCATCGACGACCGTGATCCCGTCGACGAGACCGTCACCCTCGAGCAAGCGCATCGCCGCCGCGTGGGCGCGTCGCACGAGGTTGATGATGACTTCTTGGACCTCGGGGTTCTCGAACGCCTCTGTGAGCGCGCGGTCGACGGCCGTTTCGAGCCCGCCGGCAATCGTCGGCGCCAACCGGGCGAGCGAACCTGGCAGCACGTCGCTGACAAAGGCGTCGACGTCAACGGCCGAGAAGAGCTCTTGAGTCACCCGGTCGGCGAGCGCCGCGGTGACCTCGGGTTCGGCAAGCGCGTCGCCGGCCAGCGCGGCGACCCTGTCGCTGTCGAACAAGGTCACCCGGGCCCACACCGCGATCGCGCTGATGAGGAGGAGGACGACGGCGAGGACGCCGAGGATCCCGGCCGCGACACTTCGCACCCGTCCTCCTCCACCCCCCGTCGTAGCCACGGACGCATTCATAGCGCGCCGGAGACCGCCCCGTGGTCATCCCCGTCCCGCGCGGGACGTGCACCTAGCATCCGCCGCATGTCGGGACCGGGCACGGTGATCGCGCCGAGGATCCGGCGCACCCTCGGCATCCAGTTGTTCGCGTCGGCCCAGGACGAGTCCCGCTCGCGGCGCCCCACCGATGTCACGCTCGCCATCGTCAGCGCGTTGGCGGTGCTGATCGCCGCCGCGGCGGCGGAGGTGTTCGCATCGTTCGACGAATCGTTCACCGCGGTCGTCGACGAGATCCCGGAGTTCTTCACCCCGATCTGGCGGCTGATGTTCTGGGCCCCGGCGGCGTGGTCGGCTGCGCTGATCATCCTCACGAGCGTTCGCCGCCGCTGGGCGATGGCGCGTGACCTGCTCCTCGCACCGGTGGCGGCGGTGATCCTCACATCCGTCGTCGCGTGGCTCGAGACGGGCAGCGCCCGTGGTCTCGACGACGTGCTCCTCGACGTCAACGGGCCGCCGGTCTTCCCCCCCGGTCTGCTGGTCATCACGACGGCGGTGATGTCGACCGCGTCGCCACACCTCAGCCGACCCTTCCGCCACCTCGGTCGCTGGCTCATCGTCTCGCAAACGTTGGCGGCCGTCCTGCTCGGCGCGGCACTGCCCACCGGGGTCTCGGCGGCCGTCGCGACTGGTCTGCTCGCCGCCGCCGTCGTGCACCTGGCCGTGGGTTCTCCCGGGGGGCGACCGACCGCATCGCGGATCCGGCTGGCGCTGGCTGACCTGGGAGTTCACGTCGACATCCTCGCCGAGGCGTCGATGCAGCCCGAAGGTGTCGTGCTGTTCGAGGGCACCGACGAGGCGGGGGCGCTGCTGGTCAAGGTGTACGGCCGGGACGCGTGGGACGCCCAGCTGCTGGCCAACGTCTGGCGCCTCGCGTGGTATCGCGGGCTCGAACGGACCGCCCGGCTGAGCCGGCTGGAGCTCGTCGAGCACGAGGGATTCGTCACCCTGCTCGCCGAACGGGCGGGGGTGGGCGTGTCCCCGCTCGTCACAGCCGGTAGTGCCGGGCGCGGTGACGCGCTGGTCGTCGTGCGCCCGCTCGGACCGACCATCTCGTCCGTCGCGGACACCGACCGCTCGCTGAGTTCAATCGACGAGGCGGGTATCTCGGGCCTGTGGCAGGAGATCGGGCGCCTCCACGAGGCCGGGATGGCCCACCGGCGGATCGACCTCGACCGGGTGGTCGTGACCCCGGCGCGCTCGCTCGCCCTCAACGACCTGTCGACCTGCACGGTGGCTGCCGAGCCCGAGGACATGGGAAAGGACCGCGCTCAGGTGCTCGTCCTCGCCCTGCTCGCGGTCGGCGAGGAGCGGGCGGTCGCCAACGCCCGTCGCGTAATCGGCGACGAGGCGATCGTCGCCGTGCTGCCGTACGTCCAGGACGCGGCGATGCCACCGCTGATGCGCGCCGAGCTGGACGACCGCAAGATCGACCTCGACGACGTCCGCGACCGGCTCGGCACGACGCTCGGCGTCGGCGAGCAACCACTGATCAAGCTGCGGCGGGTCACGTGGGGCGCGGTGATCAACCTGGCGTTGCTCGCCTTCGCCGCCTTCGCGATCATCAGCCTGCTCGGCGACATCGACCTGGAGACGTTCCTCGACGATCTCGCCGGGGCCAGTTGGTGGTGGCTGGCGTTCGCCCTGCTGCTCGCCCAGCTTCCGAGGATTCCGGGCGCGGTCAGCACGATGGGCGCGATCAAGCGTCCCCTCCCCCTCGGCCCGCTCACGACGCTGCAGTTCGCGATCTGCTACGTCAACCTCGCGATCCCGAGCACCGCGGCCCGAGTCGCGATCAACATCCGGTTCTTCGAGCGGTTCGGCGTGCCCCCCACCGTCGCCGTTTCGGCGGGTGCGATCGACTCCGTCTCGGGCTTCATCGTCCAGATCGGGCTGTTCCTGACCCTGTTCTTCTGGTCCGATCTCGACTTCGGGGTCGAGCTCGACACCGACGACCTCAGCGGCGTCGCCACGATCGCGCTCATCACGATCGCCGTGGTCGTGGTGGCCGCTGTGGTCGTGCTCGCCGTGCCGAAGTCTCGGCGGTGGCTGCTGGCCAAGCTCAAGGAGGCCCGGGACGCGCTCTCGGTCCTGCGATCGCCGACCAAGGTGCTCCAATTGTTCGGCGGTAACCTGCTCGCCCAGGTCGGGTTCGCGATCGCCCTTGGCGCCTGCGTCCGCGCCTTCCACGAGGAGGTCCCGTTGACCTCGCTCGTGCTGATCAACACGGTGGTGTCCCTGTTCGCCGGCCTGCTCCCGATCCCCGGCGGGATGGGCGTGTCCGAGGCCGGGCTGACGATCGGGCTCACCGCTGCCGGCCTGTCTAACGAGGTGGCCTTCGCCGTGGCCATCGCCTACCGCTTCGCCAGCTTCTACCTCCCCCCGATCTGGGGGTACTTCTGCTACCGCTGGCTCGTCAAGCACCGGTACCTGTAACCGCCCGCCCGACCGGGCCTCCGGCTACTCGTCGTCGTTCGGGACGCCGAGCTGGTCGAGCACGGCGAACTCGTCCCAGTACTGCCGCACCGAACAGATCCGTTCGCCCTCGAACTCGGCGACCGTGACACCGTGCACGGCCACGCGGATGCCGGTCGGCTCGACGCGCCGGTCATCGGCGAGCGTGATCGCGCCGACGTGGGTCATCTCGACCGTCCACTCGACGCAGGCGTAGTCCCCGCCGACGTCGAGCGGCGCGACGCTCAGGTCGATGTCCGCGAACGCCGGGTCGCGGCGTTCGAGCGCATCGATGAGCTCGCTCAGCGACGTCGTCGACAGCGACGGCGTCCACGCCCGAACGTCCTCGGTGAGCAGCCGCTGCAGCACCTCCCGGTCGCGTGCGAGCCCGGCGCGCAGCGCGTCCACCAACGTGGCGGCCCGTTCCGCGTTCGACGTCATCCGGCGAGCAGCTTCGCCTTCGCGTCGGCGAACTCCTGGTCGGTCAAGACGCCCGCCTGGTGGAGCTCACCGAGCCGCTCGAGGTCGGCGACGGGGTCGCGGGGCGCCGCGGGCACCGCCGGCGCGACGCGCCGCGTCGACTCGAAGCGCTCTTGCAGCTGCCGGTTGAAGGCCCCCTGCTCGCTGCGGTTGCGCGGGAGCGAGAACGGCATCCACGTCTGGCGGGGCCGGTACAGGAACAACACGGACCGTCGACCGTCGACTAGGAGCCGAGGATCTTCGCCTTCTGCGCCTGGAACTCGGCGTCGGTGAGGATGCCCTGGTCCTTCAGCGCGGCGAGCCGCGTGAGCTGCTCGATCGGATCCGGTGCCGCGGCCGGCGCGGAGCAGGGGGCGGCGGGGGGGCCGGCGCGGGCTGGGCGTACTGCTGCTGCTGCTCGTAGTACTGCGCCTCTTCCTGTTGCGACCAGCGGTTGGCCTGTCGCCGTGACACCCGGTTGGAGACCGCGGTCGCTGTGCCCGCGACCACCGCGGTGCGGGCGACCCCTCGGAGCAGTCCTGGCATGCCGTCGTCCTTTCTGTTGGGTCCGCCGACTCAGCCGGCGTCCGTCGCGTCGAGCGATGCGGCGACGTCGGCCAGTGGGATGTACCCGGCTGCGACCAGCTCGGCCCCGCCCCGGCGCAGTGCGTCGACGAAGGTGGTCGCCCAGCGGTTCTCGAAGATCAGGATGCCCGCCGACGACCCGGGCTTGAGCGCTCTCGCCGCGTCGTCGAAGTCGGACTGGTCGAGGATCCCCGACGAAACGCCTTCGAAGACGGTGAGGTCGATCTCACCCGTCTCGAGCTCCTGCAAGGAGAGCGCCGCCACCGATCCGTCCTCGCGACACGTCACGAACTCGAGGTCGAGGATCCGGATCACCCCGCGATCGACCAGGTCGATCAGGGCCGGGAACCCCTCTCCCGTCATCTTGTTGCCCGGGAACTCCACGATCAGATAGCTGATCGGCCCCATCGGCTCCGCGTCGTCAGCCACCACGGGCTCCCTTCTCGAGTTGTGCATCCGGAGCGAGAACGACTCGCCCAACGGAGCGTAGGAGACAGGAGGGTGGCGCGGGACCACCCTTCGCCAGGTGGTTGCGGTGGGCTTCGCCCACGTCGATGCACCGCGCTTGTGTGCCCAGCGACACGCTCACTGTGTGCCGTCGGTGACGGTGGAGCGGCTTCTTGTGTCGCACGCTCGGTGTGGGTCCCGCGGCCCACAGGTTCCACGTTCCAGGAGCAGCGTATGAAACAGTCAGTCGCCATCCGTCCGCCGAGCGGTGAGGTCTGCATCTACTGCGGCGTCGCGGTCCGGGTCTCGGACGACTCCGTCACGGTCAACGGGCGGGCGTTTCACGCCCCCTGTGTCCGCCCGCGACACCGTCGCGCCGGCTTCTGGGCGCGCTGAGTCCCGGATCCGAGACCGTCCGCGCCCAGATCGCCCGATGAGACGCTCCGCGCCCAGATGAGCGCCGTGGGCGGGCGCCGTCGGCGGGTCAATGCCCGAGGATCAGCTTCAGGCTCACGACCACGAGCCCGATCGCGGCGGTCGCGATCGCGTAGACCCAGACACCTCGGCCACCACTTGTCGAAACGATTGAGCCGACGACCACGCCCAGTCCCACGAGCTGGACGATCGCAATGGCGACCGCCAGCCAGAGCGCGGTGCGCTCGTCGAGCGCACTGAATCGTCCCAGGAGCAGCACCAGGGCCGGCGGAACCGCGGCGAGCAGGATCGGCAGGCCGTCGGCCATCGCCCGCGTGATCTCCTCGCGGTCGAGCGCCGCGCCCCGCCGCAGGTGATCACCGATCGCCTCGGCGTAGAGGTGCGCCAGCCACGTGGCGACGCCGACTCCGGTGACGAGCTCCCAACCGAGACCGGACGACACCTCCTCGGCGTCGATCAACGGCAAGGCGGCGAGTACGAGCACCGTGCCATAGGCGGCGGCGGTGAAGCGCTCGGCCAGTCGCTCACGAGGCTGGTGCTCGAGACGGGCGGTGATGTGCTTGATGGCCGCCATTCTGCTGGAGGGCGGGCACCTACGATTCGCCGATGGCCGTGCGGAGCCGGGTCGAACGGCTGTGGCAACGCACGGTCGAGGCGGTCTCGTGGACCCGGCCGACCTCGACGGAGATCGGGACCGTCGCCAAGTCAGGCTTGGCGGCCGGACTGGCGTGGTGGGTGGCCGGGGCGGTCACGGATGTTCCGGATCCCGTGCTCGCGCCGCTGACGGCGATCGTGGTCGTCCAGGTCTCCGTGCGGTCGTCGATGCGGACGGCGATCCAGCGGACCATCGCCGTCGTGCTCGGCGTGCTGCTCGCCCTGGCCATCGGGGACGCCCTCGACCTCAACGGACTCACCGTGGCCCTGATCGTCATCGTGTCACTCGGCGTCGCCCAGCTGGTGCTGCGGCTCCCGCCCGCGGCGGCGCGGCAGGTGCCGATCAGCGGGCTGGTGGTGCTGTCGGCGGTGTCGTTGAGCCCGGGGAGCTCGGCCTGGCTGCGGGCGGTGGACACGCTCGTCGGTGCCGGCATCGGGATCGTCGTCTCGCTGGTCCTGCCGGCGTCACGGCTGGTGGACGCCCGCCAGACCCTGGAGCGGTTGGCGGACAGCCTCGGCGGCGTGCTCGAAACGATGGGCACCGGCTTGCAGCAGCCGTGGTCGACCGAGCAGACGGCGGACTGGCGGCGGACAGCGCGGACCACGCGGGAACGCCTCGTCCGCGAAGCCGCCGAGGCCGTCGGCAACGGACGGGAGGCCGCGCAGTGGAACGTCCGCGATCGTCGTCACGTCGACGTGCTCGGTCGCTACGAGGAGGTCGTGCCGCGGCTCGAGCGGACCGCGATCGGCGTCTCCGTCATCTCGCGCGGCCTCGACGACCACGCCCACCTCGCCGGCACAAACCACCAGGCAATGCCGGCAATGGGGGCGCTGCTCGTCACGCTCGCAGGCGCGGTTCGGACGCTCGTCGCCCACGTCCTCGGCACGGCGGACCAGGCCGCCGTCGACCGATCGATCGCCGACGTCCGCGAGCAGCGCAGCCGGTGCGTGCGAGGAGCCTTTCGCCGGGCGCAGCTGGTGCTCGCCCAGGACGAGGGCGTCCACGACGACGCCCTAGAGGGCGAGTGGCTGGGCTACACCGCCCTGCTCGTGCAGGTCGACCGCATCGTCGGCGACCTGAGTGCTCCCCTGCCCAGCTGACAGCGGCGTCGAGATCACTCCTCGCCGATGTCCATGCCGAACGCGATCAGGTCCTCGACGGTGAGCGACCGGTGGCCCAGCACGACTCCGCCCGCGCCGCGCACGGCGTCGCGCAGCGGGATCGCCCAGAGGTGTTCGATCGCCAGGACGAGCGCGGCGCTGCCGTCGGGCAGTTCCTCGAGCACGCCGACCGCCACCGCCTCGGCGGCGGTCGGCGCATCGGCCTCGACCGACGCCCCCAGCAGGGCACCGGCGACGGCCCCCTCTTCACCACCGACGCCGAGTCCGACCAGCGCGCCGACCGCGGCGCGGAGCTCGGCCCGTTGCTCATCGTCCAGGTCCGACACGCTCAACACTGCGACGTCGTCGCCGTCCCGCATCACGAACACCGCGTCGATGATCCGGATCTGGCCGACGTCGCTCAGCCGAGCCAGCTCCTCGGCGATGGCCCCCTCGAAGAGCTCGGGGTCCGGAAAGCCGATCACGAACGCCTGGATCGGTCCGATGGTCATGGGAGCACCCTAGCGACCAGCGAGCGAGCGAGCGCCAGCGAGCGAGCGGCCAGCAACGGCCTGCGTGGCCGGGGAACGCAGTTGTGGTCATGTGTACCTCCAACTCACGGGTTTTCTAACCCAACGTCATTCCTTCGATGTCCGCGGACGGCTTCACCTCCGGCAAGCGCCTCATGCGGAAGCCGTTGAACAGCCCGATCAGCCCGGCCAGAATCGGGACCAGCAGCGCCACCTGCAAGGCCCGCGGCCTGGCGTCGGTGTTGATGCGGATGATCTCGTCCTGGACGTCTTCCGGCTGACCGTCGAGCAGCGCGTCCAGCTGCGTGTTGGTCATCAGCTCGGCGTCCTCGTCGAGCGCATCGGCGACCTGCTGCTGCTCGGCCGGGTCGAGCACGTCACTGTCCTCGGCCAGCCGGGTGAACGAGAACGACAGCGTCGCCAGCATGATCGCCCCGGCGAACGCCAACCCGAACGACAACCCGAACGATCCCGCCGCCGAGTTCACGCCGGCCGCTTCGCTGATCCGTTCCTCCGAGATCGGCGCCAGCGTGTAGTTGTTGAGCTGGGACACGAGCAGGCCGAGCCCTGCGCCTGCGACCGCCAGCGGGATCACGAGCGGCCAGCCCGACTCCGCCCGGGGCACGATCGGGAGGAGCGCCACGACCCCGATCGTGAGCAGGACGAAGCCGAAGAGGATGACGCTGCTCGGGCGTCGGTCGCCCGCCTTCTTCCCGGCCAGCATCGCCGTCGCGAACATGCTCAGCGACAGCGGGGCGATGGTGAGGCCGGTCCCCATGGCGCTGTACTCGAGCACCATCTGGAGAAAGATCGGCAGGGCGATCATCAGACCCCCGAGCGAGATCTGCTGCATCATCTGCTGGGTGATACCGATCCGGAACGGCTTGGACCGGAAGAGGTCCGGGTCGAGGAGCACCGGCTTGTCCCGACGCTTGCGCTTGACGAGCCAGTACGCCAGCGATCCCATCGCCACGGCGCCGGTGGCGATCAGCGCCCCGACCGCCTCACCACCCTCCTGCCACACCAGCACGCCCAGCACGATCCCGCCCATTCCGAGTACCGACAGCACTGCGCCGACCGGGTCGATGTCGCGCGATCCGGTGTAGGGCACGTCCTTCACCAACTTCAGGCCGGACAGCACGACCGCGATGACGACGGCCTCGAGGAGGAAGCCGACGCGCCACGACAGGTAGGTGGTGATGAAGCCGCCGATCAACGGCCCGACCGCGGCGGCGATCGCCGCCGCTGCTCCGACCAGCGCGTAGACCCGCTTTTGCGCCGCGCCCTCGAAGTTGCCGTGGATGAGCGACTGCATCGCCGGCAGGAGCAGGGAGGCTCCGAGCCCCCCGAAGATCGCCCAGAAGATGATGATCGCGGTCAGGTTCTGGGCGAGGGTCATCGCGATCGCGCCGACCGCGTACCCCAGGAGGCCGAGCACGTACGCCTTCTTGCGTCCGATCAGATCGCCGACCTTGCTGCTGATCAGGATGAAAGCCGCGGAGACCAGCGCCTCGAGAGCGATCGCTGACTGGACGCCGCTCACCGTCGTGTCGAGGTCCCGGACGACCGCGGAGATCGACACGTTCATCAGCGAGGTGTCGACGACGAGCACGAACATCGCCATCGCCAGGAGCACGGCGAGGCGCTTGTTGAAGGCGGCCCCCTCGACGCCGGCGGCGGTGTCCTCGGTCACCAACGAACGACCCGTCCTCGGTTGCTCAACGGCGTCCCCTTCTGCGACGACTGGCCCGTCCGCCAGCGTCGACGGTCACTGGGTGAACCGGCCCCACCCTGGCGAGGGTGGATCGGTACGACCACCCGCACGAGGGTGGTGCCGGACGGGCGTCCGGGGCGCATGATCGCACGACCAGCCGCCGCGAGAGAGAGGTCTGGTCGATCCGGTGACAGAACCGCGTGAGCACACCGACCACCCGGATGCTGTCGCGTCCGATCTCGTCGAGTACCTCATCGTCGCCGTGCCGGACCTCGACTCGCTGGGTGTGCTCGCGGCCGCTCTGGTCGAGATGGTAGAGAGCGCGGCGATCCGTGTCCTCGATCTGATCGTGCTGGTGAAGGACCGTGACGGTGTCGTCACCGCGCTCGAGGTCGACACGGTCGAAAGCATGGCACCCCTGCGCGGCCTGGCCTTCGACCGCATGCTCAGCGAGCACGACCTCGGACTGGCCTCGCTCGCCCTACGACCCGGAACTACCGGTGTGGTCCTGGTGACCGAGGACCGCTGGGCCGCGCCGTTGTCGGCGGCCGCGCAGCACGCCGGCGGCCAGATCGTCGGCGGCGAGCGCATCCCGGCTTCCAGGATCGAGACCGTGCTCGCCGAGCATCACGAGGTGGACACCACAGAGAGGTGGACATGAGCGGCTCGAGCCCGTCCCGTCGACAGCGCACCGACCTGCTCGCCCGGCCTCCGTGCGGGAGCCGGACGTACGAGGACCAGTGGGCGGCCTCGGTCGTCGACCCCGCCGAGCAGCTGGCGGTCCTCGCCGACCTGCTCGGCCGAGGCTTGCTCACAGCGGAGGAGTACGAACGCCAGAAGGCGAAGGTGATCGAGCCGTCGTGACGGCCGCCGAACTTCCGGGTGTTACGAACCGGTGGACTGGCGCCGAACGGACGTCTTCCCGCGTGCGATCTCAGCCGCTTCGGCTCGCGAGTTGACGCCGAGCTTCCGGTAGATCACCTTGAGGTGGAACTTGAGCGTGTTGACCGAGACGTAGAGCTCGTCGGCGATCTCCCGGATCGTCAGCCGACTCGGCAGGAAGCGCAGCACATCACGCTCACGCTCGGTGAGCGGTTCGACCAGGTCGCGCCGAGTCCCCTGCGGGCGCCATCTGGCCTCGGCGGCCGCACGGCGGAGGCGGTCCAACCACTCCGGCGGCGTCCGCCAGGCGGCTTCCTCGACGAGCTCGACCGTCGCCGCCCCTTCCGAGGCGACGGTCTGCAGCAGGCCGTTCTCGCACGCCAGCTCGACGGCCGCCGTCACGTATTTCAGCGCCTCCTGGTGGTCGGCGAGCGAGCGGGCCCGCAGCAGGCGCAGGACGACTTCGTGACGGACGGTGCGCGGGAGCGCCCTGTCCAACTCGGCGAGGGCTTCGGCGGGACGGCTGGCGGCGAGCTGGATTCGCGCCGCGCCGGCGGGCGTCCAGAACCCATCGTCGATCTCCTGCGCCCACCGCTGGGCGCTGGCGGCATTGCCCTCGGCGAGGGCGAGCCGAGTCCCGGTTCGCGCCAGCCACGGCTGCCCGCCGGGCCCGAACGACTCCGCCTCGACGAGCGCCTTGGCCTGGCCGAACAGCTCGCCGGCCGCCTCGACGTCACCGGCGTCGAGCCGTGCTTCTACGCATTCGATCGAGGCGAGGATCCGGCAATAGATCATCGTGTCGGCTGGTGCGGTCGCCAGCGCTTCCAGCTCGGCCCACGCCCGTGGTCGATCACCGAGCTCCCGGTGCGCCAGCGCCTCGGCCAGTTCCAGCTCGGCGCGCAGGATCGTCATGTCGGCGACTGCGGCGGCCCGCCGGACACCGGCGGCGACGCGGAGAGCGTCCACGGGGCGCCCAGCGAGGGCGAGGCCGACCGCCCGGGTCCCCTCGAACGCCAGACGGCGTTCCGGGTCGCGGCCCAGCTCGAGCACGGCGTGGCGCACGTCGTCGCCTTCGTCGTCCCACCGCTCCGACATGGCGAGGTCGCGGGCGACCATGTTCCACCCGAACCGGCCGAGGACGTCCTGCCACCAGGTCTCGCCCAGGTCGTGCATCGCCCGCCGGGCCAGTTCGCCGCTCTCGACCCAGCGTCCCGTCATCACGGCCGCGGCGGCCCGCAGCATTATCGCTCGGGCGCGGACGGTGTCGCTGGGCGCGGACCGGTCCGCCCACCACGTCAGCTGCTCCACCAGTTCGACGAACCGGCGCCGGTTCACGAGCACGTGGCACCAGGCGTATTCGATCAACGATTCGAGGTCGCTCACGGCGACGCCGACCGGGATCGCTTCGATCACGCGGTTGACGGTCGCTTCCCGACCGGTGTCGTAGAGGTGGCCGTGGGTGGCGGCGAGGAGGCGGAGGGCGTCGAGGGGGCGATCGGCCTGAATCCACTGGTCGAGCGCCGCAATCACCTCGTCGGCGTTCTCGAACCATCGGGCGGCGCGCGTGTGGAGCTCCACGAGCCGGGTCGGTGAACGCGCGGCGAGATCCGCCGTCAGGACGTCGCGCAACAGCGCGTGCATCTCGAACCAGCGGCCGGACCCGTCGCGGGTGACGAGGAGGCCATGCCGCTCGGCGCGGGAAAGCAGCTCACCGGCATCCGCGCGACCGGTCAACGCCTGGGCGAGACGCGGGTTGACCCGGGGCACCACCGCCACCGCCGAAAGGGCGTCGATCAGGTCGGGCGCCTCGTTCCCGAGCACCTCCTGCAGCACGTAATCGGCGAGGAGCAGCTCCTCCCCGTGCGCGGACACCTCGGTTCCCGCCCAGGCGCGGGCCGATCGGGCGGCGAGGGCAACGAGCTGCAAGCTCGCCGCCCAGCCGTCGGCGCGCTCCACCGCCGCTTCGATCCGAGGCTCCGAAAGCGACGGGGCAAGGCGAACGAGCAGCTCCGCCGCCTCGTCCCGCGAGAACCTCAACTCGGCGAAGCGCAGCTCGCCGAGCCGGCCACGAGAGCGCAGGCGGCCGAGGGGCAGGACGGGGTCGCGCCGCGATGCGAGCACGACGTGGAGCCAGTCCGGCAGGTGGTCGAGGAAATGGGCCACGGACGTCGCGAGCGCCAGGTCCGCGTCGACTACGTGGTAGTCGTCGACGATCAGAACGGCCGGCGAGCGGTTCCCGTCGTCGAGATCGACGAGCAGCTGGTCGATCGCGTCGTCCCGACGCCGATGGCGCCGCAGCATGGCCAAGGCATGGTCACCGCAGCCGGGCGCCACCGTTTCGAGCGCCGCGATCACGCCGGACCACAGTTGGATGCCGTCACGATCCGTCTCGTCGAGCGAAAGCCATGCGGTCGGCGTCGACGTCTCGGCGGTCCAGCCTGCGAGCAGCGACGTCTTGCCGGATCCAGCCGGTGCGACGACGAGCGCGAGTGGAGCACAGACGATCTCGTCGACCAGGTCGAGGAGACGCGGTCGCCGCACGTAGTGCTCGCCGGTCAGCGGGCGGCGGAGCTTGACCCGGTGAAGCGGTGAGAGCACGGGTCCACGCGGCGCGCCCTGGACAGACCGTCCCTTCACCTGATTTCCCTCCCGTTCCCAGTCGGGAACGCAGGCTACCCGTCGTGCGGGAGCGAGCGCAGCGAGCGAACCAGCAACACGGCGCGAAGCGCTCATTGGTGCGCCGCCCGTCGGCCAGCTCGAGTGTCGCACGAGGCCATGGCGCACCAATGAGCGGGAACAGGAGCCTCGTTCGAACCCACCTTCCACCCATCGTTGGGTGGTGCTGGCCCACCCATGACCGGCGCACGGTGCGGTGGTACCGCGACCGGACGAGACGGAGGTCGGTGTGACTGCAGTGGCCGTGAGCGACCAGGGGAATCAATCAACCCCTCGCGAGATCCGCTGGCTCGCGTTCGCCGCCGCCCTCCTCGCCGTCAGCGGGGTCTTCAAGATCCTCGACGCGCTGTGGGCGTTCAAGTACGACGACGAGGTGTCCCAGGAGGTGCAGACCGTGCTGTTCGAGCGCGATCTGACGTCCTGGGGGTGGGTGTGGCTCGTCGTAGGCGTCATCCTGATCGCGACGGGTTTCGCCGTGGTGACGGGCGCCGAGTGGGCCCGCTGGGTCGGGATCGTCGCAGCCAGCGTCGCGACGATCACGTTCCTGCCGTGGATCTACTACCAGCCGCTCTGGACGGTCCTCAGTGTGACGCTCGCCGTGCTCGTCATCTACGCCCTCGCCGCCCACGGCGGGAGCCGTTCTCCGATGGTCCGTGGGTATGACTGACACGGCGGCGCCGGCGGATACGGCGGCGGACTGGTACCGAATCTCGGCCGACGAGGCCTGCCGGCGGCTCGACGTCGACCCGGCAGTCGGCCTGACCACCGACGCGGTGGCCGAGCGGCGGCAGCGGCACGGGCCGAACAAGCTCGCCGAGGAGGCCAAGGAGCCGGGTTGGAAGGCGTTCCTGCGTCAGTACCGCGACCTGATGCAGTTGGTGCTGCTCGGGGCCGCGGTGGTCAGCATCGTCGCCATCCAGGACGTGTCGACCGGACTGGTCGTCATCGGCCTGACCGTCGTCAACGCGCTGATGGGCCTGCATCAGGAGGGCAAGGCGGCGGAGAGCGTCGCCGCCCTCCGGCAGATGTTGATCATGACGGCGAGGGTCCGCCGCGGCGGGGAACGGGTCGAGGTCCCGGCCGAGGAGTTGGTGCCGGGAGACATCGTCGGCTTCGAGGCCGGCGACAAGGTCCCGGCCGACGGCCGGATCCTGGTGTCGGCGACCCTCGAGATCGAGGAAGCCGGGCTGACCGGTGAGAGCACACCGGTGGCGAAGATCGTCGACCCGGTCAGCGGGGAGGACGTGCCACTCGGTGACCGGATCGACATGGCCTACATGAACTCCCAGGTCACCCGGGGCCGCGGCGAGATGGTGGTGACGGCGACGGGGATGTCGACCGAGGTCGGCCACATCTCCGGGATGCTGAGCGGCGTCGAGCAGGAGAAGACGCCGCTCACCAAGCAGCTCGATCAGCTCACCGTGATCATCACCTTGATGGCGGCCGCTGCGCTCGTGCTGATCGTCATCATCGGTCTCGCCCGAGGTGAGGACTTCGACACGCTCTTCCTCACGGGCATCACCCTCGCCATCGCCGCCATCCCCACCGGGTTGCCGGCGGTCGTGACGATGCTGCTGTCGCTCGGCACCCGCGAGCTGGCCGAGAAGGGCGCGATCGTCAAACGCCTGCGGTCCGTGGAGACGCTCGGGTCCACGTCGGCCATCTGCTCGGACAAGACGGGAACGCTCACCCTGAACCAGATGACGGTGCGCGAGCTGGTGCTCGTCGGACGCCGGTTCCACGTCGACGGCGAGGGCTACTCCACCGTCGGACGGGTCGTCCACCTCGCGGGTGAGGGCGACACGCCCCTCGAGCCGTTCGTGCTGCCGATGGCGCTCGCCAACGACGCGGTGATCCGGGACGGGGCGTGCATCGGCGATCCGACCGAGGGCGCACTCGTGGTCTTGGCCGCGAAGGGTGGCCTCGACGTCGAGGAGACGAGAACGACGTACCCCCGCGTCGCCGAGGTGCCGTTCGACGCCGAGTACAAGCTGATGGCGACGTTCCACGAGATGGACGAGGACGGTCGGCCCGTCATCAGGTGCTTCGTCAAGGGCGCGCCCGACGTGCTGCTGGCGAGGTCCTCCCACTACGCCGACGTCGACGGGTCGGCGAGCCCGATGACTCCGGAAGCGACCGAACGGACGCTCGCCGAGAACGACCGGCTCGCCGGCGAGGGCCTGCGCGTCCTCGCGGTCGCCCGTCGCGACTTCGACCCCGAGACGTTCGATCGGAATGCCGACCTCCTGTCGCTGCTCGAGAACCTCGAGCTGCTCGCCCTGGCCGGCATCGTCGATCCGCCGCGCAAGGAGGCCAGGGACGCCATCGCCCTCTGCCACGACGCCGGCATCCGTGTCCGCATGATCACCGGCGACCACGCCACCACCGCCGCCGCGATCGCGGGTCAGCTCGGCATCGAGGGACGCGCGCTCACCGGCGCCGAGTTCGCCGCCCTTCCGGACGAGGAGCTCCTGGCCACCGTCGGTGAGATCGGTGTCGTCGCCCGCGTCGCGCCCGAGGACAAGGTGCGTCTGGTCAGCCTCCTCAAAATGCAGGGGAACGTCGTCGCAATGACCGGCGACGGGGTGAACGACGCCCCTGCGCTGACCAGGGCGGACATCGGCGTGGCGATGGGGATCACCGGGACCGAGGTCACCAAGGACGCCGCCGAGATGATCCTCACCGACGACAACTTCGCCACCATCGTCACGGCCGTGGAGGGTGGACGCGGGCTCTACGACAACTTGATGAAGTACATCCGGGTCCAGATGATCATGCTGGCCGGCTTCATCCTCATGTTCGTCGGCGCGGGCATCTTCGACATCGCCGACGGTACGCCGCTGCTGCCGCTGCAGATCCTGTGGATCAACTTCGCCATCGACGTCCTCCTCGCCCTCGGCCTCGGCTTCGACGCGGCCACGCCCGGGCTGATGCAGCGCCGGCCCCGTTCGCCCGACGAACCCGTGATCGCGCCCGCGCTGGGCGCGCGGTTGGGTTTCGCCGGTCTGCTCCTCGCCGTCGGCACCCTCGCCGTGGTCGCCTGGGCCGAGGACCGCTACGACCTCTCCGTCGCCACCACGATGGGGCTGACCACGATCTCGCTGCTCCACATCGTCGCCGCCCTCGAGTGGCGGGATCCGTACCGCAGCATCTTCCACCTCGACACGTTCGCCAACGGACGCTTCAACCTGCTCATGCTGACCGCGCTCGCGCTCACGTTCCTCGTCACGACCATCGGCGGTCTGCAGCGCATCTTCGACACCGTCGACCTCGACGGCGACCAGTGGCGGGTCTGCTTCATCGCGGTCGCCGGCTACCTGGCCCTGGCGGAGCTCGGCAAGTTCCTCTTCCGCCGCTTCCGCCCAGAGGTCGCGACATGAGTGGCAGCACATCACCGCAGGGAGCACCGATGGACCGACGGGAACGGATCGCCCAGGAGCTGCGCGTGGAACCGGGGACCGCGGCGAACCTCGCCGGGCGCGACACCCGGTGGACGGGTGGCGGGGAGTACGACGAGTTGTCGGCCGACGACCTCAGCTCGGCCGCCAAGGAGGTCCGGGCGAAGGGCATCGAGCGGTTGAAGGACGCCCAGGAGCTGCTGTGGGCGAGCGACACCTACGCCCTGCTCATCGTGTTCCAGGCCATGGACGCGGCCGGCAAGGACTCCACCATCGAGCACGTCATGTCGGGCGTGAACCCCCAGGGCGTGCACGTCGTCTCGTTCAAGCAACCGTCGAGCGAGGAGCTCGACCACACGTTCCTGTGGCGCATCAGCAAGGCGGCACCGGAGCGGGGGCGGATCGGGATCTTCAACCGCTCGCAGTACGAGGAGGTCATCGCCCTCCGCGTCCACCCCGAGTGGCTCGACCGCCAGAAGCTCCCGCCCGGCGCGCGCGACGAGGAGTTCTGGGCCGCTCGCTACGACGACCTGAACACGTTCGAGCGCCACCTCGCTCGCAACGGCACGCAAGATCGTGAAGTTCTTCCTCCACGTCTCCAAAGCCGAACAGAAGCGACGCTTCATGGCCCGCCTCGACAACCCCGACAAGCAGTGGAAGTTCTCGGCCGGCGATGTCGCCGTCCGAGCGCACTGGGACGAATACATGGCGGCCTACGAGCAGGCGATCACCGCCACGTCGACGAGCTGGGCGCCCTGGTACGTGATCCCGGCCGATCACAAACACGTGATGCAGGCGATGGTCGCCTCGATCCTCGTCGACACGATCGACTCGCTCGACCTCCAGTGGCCCACCGTGTCCGACGCGGACCGGGAGGCCAATGCGAAGGCGCGGGCGCAACTGGAAGCCGAGTCAGAATGACCGGGACACCGCACCGCGGTGCCACGACCACCCTGGAGGTATGAGACGTGCTTCTCGCAGAATTCGGCTCCGGACAGGTGTTCCTGTCCATGCTGTGGTTCTTCCTGTTCTTCATCTGGATCTGGCTGCTGATCGCCGTCTTCGGCGACATCTTCCGGAGCCGCGACCTGTCCGGGTGGGGCAAGGCGCTGTGGTCGATCTTCATCATCTTCCTGCCCTACCTCGGGGTGTTCGTCTACCTCATCGCACGCGGCCACAAGATGGGTGAACACGCCGCCCAGGCGGCTGCCGACCAAGAGGCGCAGCTCCGGACGTACGTCCAGAACGTCGCCGCGACGAGCGGGAGTGGAGCCGACGAGCTCGCCAAGCTCGCCGACCTGCGCGACAAGGGCGTGATCTCCGAGGAGGAGTTCCAACAGGCGAAGGCCAAAGCGCTCGCCTGACCCGCCGTCCGTACGCCGGGTGCCCCCCGATCTGGGCGGGAATCGTGCCACCGCGGTTTCTGGGCGGGATACGTGCCACACGGTGACACGGATCCCGCCCAGTTCGCGGTTCGAGGGCTGGCCTCCCCGACGCCCTCGACTACTCGTCGTCGACCGCCGGCCCGCCACCCGGTGAGTCGTCGAGCTTGAAGAAGCGGCGGACCCACGCCGAGCGTCGGGCCAGCGAGCGCAGGAGCGGGAGGGAGAAGACGAGCCGCGAGATCGTGCCGAAGCGTTCGTGGATCACGGCGTCCAGTGACATCCCGACGACGATCGCCCGCCCGGCGATGAAGAACCATCCGAGCGTCACGATCGTTGTCCCGATGGCGCCGTAGAGGTGACTCGCCCGGCCGAGGCGGTCGGGGAGGTAGAGCTGGCTGACCAGCTGCATCCCCGTCAACGTCCCGCCGACGAGCACGGCACCGGGAAGCAACACGCCCGGATCCGACGTCGCCTTGGGCAGGATCATCGAGATCGCCAGCCAACCGACGACGTAGACGAGCAGCACGACGAGGAACGAGACGCCGGTGACGGCCACTCCGAACTCCCCCCGCACGCGGTTCACCAGCGCCGCCAGCAATCCGATCCCGGTGAGCAGGCCGACGAGCGCGCCGATGACCTTCACCGACGCCCTCGTCGTGGTCGGCAAGCGCCACGCCAGCGAGCTCGACGCGACCATCACCTTGCTCAGCGAGCGGCCGGTCGTGACGACGCCGAACAGCCCCAGCAACAGCGCGATCCACCGTGTGCTGTCGGGTTGCTGGAACGCCGAACGGATCTGGTCGGCGAGCCCTCCGGTGATCCCGGCGTTGTCGTTGACGTCCTCGGCTTCCACCCATCCGGCCACGAAGCCGGCCAGACCGACGAGCAGGAGCAGCAACGGGACGAAGAACAGGAACAGGCGGAAGGCGATCGCACTCCCGACGACGGTGCCGGCGATCTCCCGGTCGCGCCGGTAGACGCGCAACGCGACGTCGAGCAGGGGCTTGTCCTCGTACTTGGCCAGCAGCGCGTTGAACCGGACCTGCTCGGACTTGACCCGCTCGCGCGCGGCGGCGACCAGCGCGTTGCGCTGGCGCTCGCCCGCCGGGCCGTCCGGCTCAGTCATCGCCGCATCGCGTCCACCGCCGCCTCCACGGTCCGGTAGACGGGGATCGAGGTCGTGCCGGGCTCGTGGTCCAGCACGTCACGTACCTGACCGACGTCGTGGGCGAGGGCGAAGCGCACGCCGGACGCGTCGAGCGACTCGGCCAGCTCGACCAGCATGCGGACCGCAGTGACGTCGACGAACGGGACCGACTCGGCGTCGAGCACGACGGCGGTCGTCCCAGGTCGCGCGGCGTCGGCCTGGAGTGCCGTCCGCACCGTGTCGGCGTTGCCGAAGAACAGGCCGCCCTCGACTCGGGCCACGACGACGCCGGGAGCGCTCCGGTTGTCCGGGTGCCGATCGAGGTCGGTGTACTGGCCGGGCGCGCCCGGAACCTCGCCGAGCTCGGCAATGTACGGCTCGGAGATCCGGTACAGCAGGAGCAACACCGACACCGTGATCCCGATGAACAGCCCGGGCAGGGTGTCGAACACGAGGACACCGAGCATCGCCGCGACGGCGGCGATGAAGTCGGGCCGGGCGGCGACGCCGTAGATCCGCCCCAGGCGGCGGGTGTACAGGCGGTACAGCTCGACCAGCGCCGGGATGTCGACGAGCTCGACGAGCGCGGCGATGACGACCGCGGCGAGCGTCGCCTCGGGGAGCTCCTCGAACAGCCCGGTCAGGAACAGCAGGGTGATCACCGTCATCACCGCGCAGCTGAGCCCGGACAGCTGCGTCCGCGCCCCCGCCGACCCGTTGACGGCGGTCTTCGACAGGCTCCCGTTGACCACCATGCCCGAACTCAGCGCCGAACCGATGTTGGCCGCACCGAGCCCGATCAGCTCACGGTTGGGGTCGATCTCGTAGTGGTTCCTCGCCGCGTAGGTCTTGCCGGCGCCGAGCGCTTCGGCGAAGCCGACGAGCATGACCCCCAACGCCGCGCCGGCGGTGGTGAGGTAGTCGGAGAAGCCGATCCCGTCGGGGACGCCGAACGCCGGCAGCCCGGAGTCGACGTCGCCGACGATGGCGACGCCCTTCGTCGTCGAGGTCGAGGAGGTGGACGAGGACGATCCCGAGCATCACGGCGACGAGCGACGCCGGCACCTTCGGTGCCACCTCGCGCAGGACGAGGATCAGCGCCAGCGACCCCAGCCCGATCACGAGCGTGCGCCACTGCGTGTCGCCAAGGTTGGTGAGGACGTGCCACGCCTGATCGAAGAAGTTGCCGTCCTCCTTCTCGATCCCGAACAGCTTCGGCACCTGGCCGATCATCACGGTGAGCGCGAGACCGATGATGAACCCCTTCAGGACCGGCTCGGAGATGAAGCTGGCGAGAAACCCCAGCCGCAGGAGCCCGGCGACGAGGGCGAGGACGCCGGTCATCAACGCCAGGACGACCGTGAAGGAAGCGAAGTCCTCGGGATCGGCTGACGCTCCGCCCGTGACGAGGTCGGCCACCGCCGCCGCCGACAGCGCCGCGGTGGCCGCCATCGGGCCGGTGATCAGATGCCGCGAGCTGCCGAACGCGGCGTACAGGATCAGCGCCGGCGGGGCGGCGTAGAGGCCGACCACCGGCGAGACGCCGGCGATGGTCGCGTAGGCGAGGGACTCCGGGACGAGCACGGCCCAGACGGTCAGGCCGGCGATCAGGTCGGAGTTGAGCCACTCGCGGCGATACCCGCGCAGCGACGTGAACAGCCGCAGGTGCGACAGCAAGTGGTCACGTGCTCGCGTCGTGGGTTCGACCGGCGCCGAAGCGCTCACGTCGGCGACGGTAGTAGGGACGTGCCTGGTCGGGGCGGGACCGCTCCGTCAGCCCTCGAGCCAGTTGATCGCGAACGCGATGATGAACCCGAGCACCGTGACCAGCCCGACGCTCCGCCCGGCGTGCTCGTAGGCCTCGGGGATCATCGACGTCGCCAGCATGGTGAGGACGGCCCCGGCGGCGAAGGACAGCACGAACGCCACCGTGTCGGGCGAGGCCGAGTCGAGCAGGGCGAAGCCGGCGGCGGCCGAGGCGCCCGAGGCCAGCGCGATCGCGGACCACAACACCACGATCCGTGACGTCGACCACCCACTGTTGTGCAGCCCCACGGTGGCGGCGATCCCCTCGGGCAGGTTGGAGACGAAGACAGCGACGAGCATGGCCGCGCCGATGGACCCGGTCTGGAGGAGGGTCAGCCCGAGGACGGCCGACTCGGGGATCCCGTCGAGCAGGGCGCCGAGGACGATCGTCAATCCGCCTGCATCCGGCGGTGCTCCCGAGATGTCCTTGCGCTCGGCGTAGCCGTACCGGCTGATCACCACGTCACCGACGGTGAACACGATCGCCCCGACCAGAAGTCCGAGGACCGCCCCCCGCAGTCGGCCGGAGGTCTCGACCGCTTCGTCGATGAGCTCGAACGACACCGCGCTCAACAAGACCCCCGAGCCGAAGCCCATCACCAGTCCGAGTGTCCGCGGCCGGGGCACGTGGAACACGGCGATGAGCCCGCCGAGGAGCAACGTGCTCGCGGCCAGCAATCCCCACAGTCCTGCCTCGAGCACGGCCGCACAGCATGTCGCGCCCGGCCGTCTCGTCAACAGTTGGGCTCGGGCGCGCTACGGTCCGTCCTGGAAGGAGGGACCCATGTCCGATGATGTGATGACTGGTTCGGTGGAGATCGCGGTGATCGAGTTCCCCGGCAGCCAGTTCAAGGGCGAGATCGTGCCGGCGCTGGCCGAGCTCGTGGACAGCGGGATCGTGACGATCATCGATCTGGTCTTCGTCACCAAGGGCGAGGACGGCACGGTCGCTGGGCTCGAGCTGGCCGACATCGACGAGGAGACCGCGGCCGCGTACGACGATCTGCAGGGCGAAGCCGGCGGCCTGCTCAGCGACGAGGATCTGGAGATGGCCGGCGAAGCACTGTCGCCGGGCAGCTCGGCGGTCCTCATCGTGTGGGAGAACAGCTGGGCGAGGCGGCTGGTGGGCGCGATCCGGGACGCCGGCGGACGGCTGGCCGCCCACGACCGGCTGGATGCAGAGACCGTCGCCGCGGCGTTGGCCGCGGACTGAAAGGAGCACGAGATGATGAGGCGTGGCATTGGACGGGTGGGTCGCCCTTCGTTGTTGGGAACGGCGGCCCGCACCGCAGTCGTTGCCGGCACCGCCACCGCGGTCGTCGGCGGGGTGTCCAGCAAGCAGCAGGCGAAGGCACAGCAGGCTGCCGACGCCCAGGCGTACGAGCAGCAGCAACAGCAGGCGGCGATGCAGGCGGCCGCCGAGCAGGCCGTCGCCGCTCAGCAGGCGGCGGCACCCGCTCCGGCTCCGGCGGCGGCCGATCCCGTCGCCGAACTCGAACGGCTCGCCCAGCTGAAGCAGCAGGGCATCCTCAGCGACGAGGAGTTCGCCGCCGCCAAGGCGAAGCTCCTCGGCATCTGAACTCCGAAGCTCGACCCCCTCCCCCCGTTCGACGACCGCCGAGGAGTTGACCTATGCCCCGACCGTTCCAGGGAACGATCGAGCTCGACATCCGTGAGTCGACCCCCGATTGGCCGGCGTTCCTCCCGGACAAGGCCCCCGCGGGGGCGCCCAACGTGCTCGTCGTGCTCTACGACGACACGGGCTGCGCGGCATGGTCGCCCTTCGGCGGGCGGATCCAGATGCCGACGCTGCAGCGCCTCGCCGACAACGGGCTGACGTACGGCCAGTGGCACACGACGGCGTTGTGCTCGCCGACCCGCTCGGTGTTCCTGACGGGGCGCAACCACCACCAGAATGGGTTCGCCTCGATCTCGGAGACCGCCGTCGGGTTCCCCGGCTACAACTCCCACATCCCGCGGGAGAACGCGACGATGGCGTCCGTCCTCCGTGACGCCGGGTGGAGCACGTACTGGGTGGGCAAGAATCACAACACCCCCGTGGACGCGTGGACGATGGGCTCGTCGAAGAAGGACTGGCCCCTCGGTCTCGGCTACGACCGCTTCTACGGGTTCATCGGCGGTGAGACCAACCAGTGGTATCCGGACCTGGCCGAGGACAACCACTACATCGACCAGCCGTACCTACCGGAGGACGGCTACCACCTGTCGAGGGATCTCGCCGACAAGGCGATGGAGATCATCCGCGACACCAAGCAGGCGGAGCCGGACAAGCCCTGGTACCTGTGGTTCTGCCCCGGCGCCAACCACGCCCCGCACCACGCCCCCCAGGAGTACATCGACAAGTACAAGGGCGTCTTCGACGACGGCTACGAGGCCTACCGCGAGTGGGTGCTGCCGCGGATGATCGAGCGGGGGATCCTCCCCGAGGGGACCGAGCTGACGCCGATCAACCCGATGACGCCGGGAACATTCGACGAGGGCGATTCGGTCCGGCCGTGGGACTCGCTGTCCGACGACGAGAAGCGTCTCTTCTCCCGGATGGCCGAGGTGTACGCCGGGTTCTCCGAGTACACCGACGCCCAGGTCGGAAGGATCGTCGACTACCTCGCGGAATCCGGCCAGCTCGACAACACCTTGATCATCTACGCCGCCGACAACGGGGCCTCGGGTGAAGGAAGCCCCAACGGGTCGGTGAACGAGAACAAGTTCTTCAACGCCTGGCCGGACACCGTCGAGGACAACCTGCCGGCTGATCGATCGCCTCGGCAGCCCCGACACCTACAACCACTACCCGACCGGCTGGGCGGTCGCGTTCTCCACGCCGTACCGAATGTTCAAGCGGTACAGCTACCAAGGCGGCGTCGCCGACCCGCTCGTCATCTCATGGCCGGCGGGGATGAGTGCCCGTGGCGAGGTGCGGAGCCAGTACCACCACTGCACCGACATCGTCCCGACGATCCTCGACTGCTGCGGCGTGGAGATGCCCGAGGTCGTGGACGGCCACCAGCAGACTCCCCTGCCGGGCGTCTCGATGCGCTACACCTTCGACGACGCCACGGCGCCGACCCGCAAGGAGACGCAGTACTACGAGATGCTCGGAACGCGGGGGATCTGGCACAACGGATGGAAGGCGGTCACCGAGCACGGTCCGGTGCCGATCGGCCTCGGTCACTTCGACGAAGACCGCTGGCAGTTGTTTCACACCGACGAGGACCGCGCCGAAGCTCACGACGTGGCCGAGCAGCACCCGGAGAAGCTCGAGGAGCTGAAGGCGATCTGGATACAGGAGGCGGAGAGGTACAACGTCCTGCCCCTCAACGACCTCTCGATCTTCGAGTTCCGCGCCCTCGAATTCACGATCCCGGTCCCGCCGAGCGGGCAGTACACCTACTATCCCGGCACCGCCATGGTCCCCGAAGCGTCCGCGGCGCGGACCACGGCCGGGTCCTACAAGGTCTTGGCTGAAGTCGAGTTCACAGAGGACGCGGAGGGCGTGATCTTCGCCCAGGGATCACGGTTCGGCGGGCACTCGCTGTTCGTCCAGGGCGGCCAGCTCACCTACGTCTACAACTTCCTCGGCATCCCACCCGAGCAGAAGGTGGCGACCGAGGCGCCGACCTCAGGCCTCCACATCGTCGGTGTCGAGTTCACGAAGGAGCGCTTGGGGGATCACCACGAGCCCCACGGATCGCTCAACCTCTACGTCGACGACGAGGTCGTGGCCAAGGAGGAGATCCGCACCATCGCGTCGCGCTACAGCCTCTGCGGCGAGGGCCTGTGCATCGGATATGACGGTGGCGACGCCGTGAGCAGCGAGTACAAGCCCCAGTTCCAGTTCACCGGGGGACGCATCGTCAAGGTCGTCTTCGACGTCGCCGACGACGCCTACGTCGACGTCGAGCAGCACCTCGCCGCGGCGATGGCCCGCGACTGACGAGAGGTCGCGATGGCCGGCGACGTCCTCGCGTCCTGGAACGACACCGCGACGAGACAGGCGATCGTCGAGTACGTCGACGCCGTCGTCGCAGCCGTGCCGCCCGCGGAGCGGGTGGCCGTCTTCGACAACGACGGCACGCTGTGGTGCGAGAAGCCGATGCCGATCGAGCTGATGTTCATCCTCCGCCGGCTGGCGGCGATGGCCGACGAGGATCCGTCGCTGCGCAGCCAGCAGCCGTGGCAGGCCGCGTACGAGCGGGACTACGAGTGGCTCGGCGACGTGATCACGCAGCACTATGCCGGCGACGACACCAATGTGAAGGTGTTGATGCGCGGCATCCTCGCCGCGTTCGCCGGGATGTCGGTTGACGACTACGGCGCCGCCGCCGCCCAGTTCGTCGGCGGCGAGCAGCACCCGACGCTCGCCCGCTCGCTGGCGGCGTGCGGCTTCGTGCCGATGAAGGAGCTGCTCGGGTACCTCCAGGCGAACGAATTCGTGACGTACATCGCGTCGGGTGGGAACCGCGATTTCATGCGCGGGTTCGCCGAGACCGTCTACGGAATCCCGCCCGAGCGGGTCATCGGCAGCTCCAATGAGCTCGAGTACCAGGACCACGACGGCGGCGGCTCCGTCGTGTACCAGTCCCAGCCCGACGTGTTCGACGACGGCCCGGCGAAGCCGGTGCGCATCTGGAGCCGGATCGGGCGCCGCCCGATCCTCGCCGGGGGCAACTCCAACGGCGACGTGCCGATGCTCAGGTTCGCCGGTGCGGTGGACCGACCGTCGCTCCGTCTGCTCGTGCTCCACGACGACGCCGAGCGGGAGTTCGACTACACCGCCGGGGCCGAGCACGCGCTCGAGCAGGCGAGTGCGCACGGCTGGACCGTCGTCAGTGTCAAGCACGACTGGGCGAAGGTGTTCGCCGACCTCTGACGCGACCATCCCCGGCTCGCGTGTCGGGGATGAATATCGTCTCCCGCGCGCCAGGAGTCGCAAAGGTCCTGGCCGGACAACTGAACGGAGGTCAGCATGTCGACCACTGACGAGTACGGCTCGTCGTACGGGCGCGACCCGGTGACAGGGTGGGTTGGCTGGATCATCTTCGCCGCCGTGTTCATGATCACGATCGGGGCGATCAACTTGATCCAGGGCCTCGCCGCGCTGTTCCGCGACGACGTTTACTGGGAGAACTTCCGGGGCGACATCGTCGCGTTCAACATCACCACGTGGGGTTGGATCACCCTGATCTTCGGGATCCTGCTCATCCTCACCGGGGTGTTGCTGATGCAGGGCTCCACGTTCGCCCGGGTGTTGGGTATCGTCCTGGTGTCGCTCAACCTGATCAACCAGTTCGGCTGGGCTTCCTTCTACCCCTTCTGGGCAATCATCGCGATCGCGATCGACATCGTCATCATCTACGCCCTCATCGTCCACGGCGGAGAGCTCAAGCAGGTCTGACGCCACACCGAATCCGCTCGACACGAGTCCGGTGACCCGCGTCGAGGCATTCGTCCCGGCGGTCGGCTGGCTCCGCCAGTACGACCGCGGGTGGCTCTCTCGTGACGTCGTCGGCGGGCTCGCCGCCGGCGCCGTCGTCATCCCCCAGGCGATGGCCTACGCCACGATCGCCGACCTACCGGTCGAGGTCGGGCTCTACACGTGCATGGTGCCAATGGCCGTGTACGCCCTCCTCGGCGGCTCGCGGACGGCATCGGTCAGCACGACGTCGACGGTTGCGGTCCTCACCGGATCGACGCTCGTCGCCGCCGGCGTCGCCGCGCAGGCCGACGACCCGGTCGGCGACCTCGCCATGCTCACCCTGCTCGTCGGCCTGATCCTGCTCGTCGCCCGGCTGTTCAAGCTCGGCAACATTGTCGACAACATCTCGGAGGCGACGCTCACCGGGGTCAAGGTCGGCGTGGGACTGACCGTCGCCGCCGGCCAGCTCCCCAAGCTGCTCGGCGTCACGACCAGTCCGAGCCGGGACAGCTTCATCTTCGAGGTGGAAGCGTTGCTCGATGTGCTCGGCGACATCAGCTGGGCGACCGCTGCCTTCTCGGCGGGCACCCTGGCCGTGCTGCTGCTGTGCGGCCGGGTGGCGCCGAGGATCCCGGCGCCGCTCGTGGCCGTCGCCGGCGGCATCCTGCTGGTCGCCGTGGCCAACGTCGACGAGCACGGGATCGCCCTCATCGACCGGGTCCCGTCGGGCCTCCCCATACCCGTGTGGCCGTCGTTCGACCACGTCGTCCCGTTGCTGCCCGGCGCCTTCGCCATCGCCATCATGTGCTTCCTCGAGACCGTCGCCGTCGGGCTCGGGCTGCGTCGCTCGTCGGAGCCCGAGATCGACAACGACCAGGAGTTGGTCGCCAACGGACTGTCGTGCGTCGGCGGCGCCTTCTTCCGCGCGATGCCGTCCGCGGGCGGGTTCTCGCAGTCGGCGATCAACCAGTCGTCAGGGGCGCGGACCCAGCTCAGCGAGCTCGTGACGGTAGGGCTGGCGATCGCCTGCGCCGTCTTCCTGGGCGGCGTGCTCAGCGATCTCCCGGAGGCGACCCTCGGGTGCATGGTCGTCGTCGCCGTGCTCGGGCTGATCAAGCCGGCCGAGGTCGTCCGCCTGTTCCGGCTGAGCCGGGTCGAGTTCTGGGTCGCCGCGATCACCGCCGGTGCCGGCCTCGTGTTCGGCCTCCTGCAGGCCGTCCTCGTCGGGGTCCTCCTGACGCTGTTCCTCGTGCTCCGCGACCTCGACCGCGCCGGCCTCACCGAGCTGCAACCCGTGGCCGGTGACACCGACCTGCGCCTCGCCGGCTCGCCCGGGGCGGTGCCGGTACCCGGCCTGCTCGTGCTGCGGTACGACGCCGCGCTCTACACCGCCAACGTCCGTTCCGTGAACCGCAAGATCATCGCCGCCGTGGACGCCCAGGCGACACGCCCCGACGTGCTCGTGCTGGACGCGTCGGCGGTGAACATCCTGACGGTGACGGTGATCGACGCCCTGCCCCAGCTCGAACGGGAGCTCATCTCGCGCGGGGTGACGTTCTGGCTCGCCGGCCTGCCGCCGGGAGCACTCGCCACGGCGCGGCAGCTCCCCCGCTGGCGCGAGTTCGACGAGGCCGGCCGCATCCACCCCACCGCCCTGGCCGCCGTCCGCGCCTACCGCGGGCGCGTCGCGCCGGAGTGACGTCCTTCGTCAGTGTCGCTGCACCACCACGTCCTGAATCGTGTCGCGTGACATCGCCGCGGAGTGGTTGACTGGACCCGTGGGAGGTAGCGCGACCATCACGCCTCCGCACTGGCTCCAGTTCGCCGACGCGGCCATCGATCGCCTCAACGCGTCGGTGGGCGAGGTCGCCAAGCGACGGGCCGGTCCGGATCAGCGCGTCGCCCACGCACGGGAGCGCTTCACTGCCTCGCTCGAGGAGCCCACCGCGTTCAGCGCGCTCGCCCACAACGCCGGGCTGTCCGTCGACGAGGCGGAGGTCCTCGCCGTCGCCGCCGCGATCGAAGCCGACCCGGCCCGTCAGCTCATCATCGCCCGCTTGCAGGGCGACGCGGCGAGCACCCGGCTGACACTGCACACCCTGGCCGCGCTGTTCCCCGGAGAGCACCTCGGGCTTCGCGCCGTCGGGCCGGACGCCGCCCTGCGCCGTGCGGCACTGGTCGACGTGGCCGAACACGGCCCGTGGGGAACCCACGAGATCGTGGTCCGCCCTGCGGTGATGTGGGCCCTGGCCGGAGACCAGTCCCGGGATCCCGACCTCCCGGTCGGCACCGAGTTCATCGTCGGCGAAGAGACGGAGTCCGAGGGGCACCCCTTTGTCGCGGTCACCGGTGAAGATCGGGTGCGGCGGCTGCAGGAGGCCATGCGGACCCTGGCGAGCAACCGGCTGCTCGTCTCGCCCAAACCGGCGCACGACGCCGAGTGGGCCGCACTCGTCCGAGAAGCGACCATCATCGGCGCCGGCGTCGTGGTCGAGCTCGACGACGAGCTTCCTGCCGAGGGCCGGCGCTGGCTCGAGCGGGCGACCCACCTCGCCTGGGCACTCAGCTCCCGGGTCGAGCTGCCGCTCGAACAGATGCCCGACCGAGCCTGGCTCGACCGTCATGCCGCGTCACACGAGCCGACCGACGAGGAGTGGGCCGCCGCGCTCGGGGACGAGCCGCGGACCCACCGCCTCACCGCCGCCCAGCTGTGGCTCGTCGAGCGCACGCACCCGGCCAGCGGCGGCGACCTGGATGCCGCCGTCCGCCGCCTCGCCGGCGGCCACATCGATCGCCTCGCCCGCCGCATCCGGCCGACACGGACCTGGGACGACATCGTCCTGTCGCCGGACCGGCTGCAGCTGCTCCGCGAGCTCGTCGCCCGCTACCGCCACGCCGAGCAGGTCTACGACTCGTGGGGGTTCACCGCGTCGCCGTCACGCGGCCAGGTCGCGCTGTTCTCGGGACCGTCGGGCACGGGGAAGACGCTCGGCGCCGAGATCATCGCCGGCGACCTGGAGCTCGACCTGTTCAAGCTCGACCTGTCGGCGGTCGTCAGCAAGTGGATCGGCGAGACGGAGAAGAATCTCGATCGCGTCTTCGACGCCGCCAGCGCCGGCAATGTCGTGCTCTTCTTCGACGAGGCCGACGCCCTGTTCGGCAAGCGGTCGGAGGTCAAGGACGCGCGGGACCGTTACGCCAACATCGAGGTCTCGTACCTGCTCCAGCGCCTCGAGGCCTACGACGGGCTGGTCGTCCTGGCGACCAACTTCGAGCGCAACATCGACGACGCGTTCGTCCGCCGGATCCACGTGCGCGTCGAGTTCGCCCTGCCCGACGAGGCCGAGCGCAAGGCGATCTGGGACCACAACCTTCCGCCCGGCGCACCGGTCGAGGCCGACGTCGACACGTCGTTCCTCGCTCGCCAGTTCGATCTCAGCGGCGGCTCGATCCGGAACGCCGCCGTCCAGGGCGCGTTCCTGGCCGCCGCCAACGGAGCGTCGATCGACATGGCCAGCCTGATCCGCGGTGTCGCCCGCGAGATGCAGAAGATCGGTCGGCTGCTCCGACCCGACGACTTCGGGCCGTACTTCCCGATCGTCTCCCGTTGACCCCGGGAGTGGCAAACGACATAAGGCGCCGCTCCAACCCCACTGGTACGTTGGTCAGTCAAACGTGTCTCGTCGGTGACGTGAGGGAGGGAGTGTCATGGCACCGTCGTTTGCTCCGCGGGAGCGCCGTTCGTCCCCGAACGTCGTTTCCCGCGCGACTGTCCAGCCGGACCGCCCGCAGACGAAGCTTCGGGTCGGTTCGGCCTGTGACCCGGCCGAGCGGCAGGCCGATCAGATGGCCGACGCGGTGATGGCCCGCTTGTCTCGACCCGCGGTCGCCGATGACAACTCGACCTGGCAGTCCGAGACTCGCATCCGCCGATCGTCGTCGATCGGCTCGACCGTCGGCGCCGACGGCGGACCTGTCGACTCCGCCCTCGAACGCGACATCCAGCGCGCTCGGGGCGGCGGGTCACGGCTAGGGGCCGACGTTCGCGGGGCGATGGAAACGGGATTCGGCGCCTCGTTCGGCGACGTGCGCATCCACACCGGTTCCTCGGCCGATGCGCTCAATCGCAGCCTCAACGCCCGCGCCTTCACCATCGGCGGCGACGTCTTCTTCGCCGGCGGCGAGTACCAGCCGCAGAGTGAGGCCGGTCAGCGACTCCTCGCCCACGAGCTCGCCCACACCGTGCAGCAGGGCGCGACCGGGACGACGGCAGCGCGAACGATCCGCCGCTTCGCGAGGGACGACGTCGGTCGCCCGACCCCGAACCTCGACGATGCGATCGAGGTCAGGACCATCGACAGCGGCCAGTGTGTGTTCTTCCTCGAGGACGCCTACAGCGACATCGTCCTGGTGAAGGGCGACAACGTGCCCGTCGGTGTCAACCAACTGTTCGCCACCGTGCTGCATCAGGTCACCGACACCAAATCGATCAAGATGACGCCGCTGCCGAGCAGCGCCAAGCAGACGATGAAGGGCCTGCTCGCCGACGACAACCGCACCGGCGGCCCCAGCTGGGTGAACCTGTACAACAACAAACAGGGGAAGATCGACAACACGCTGACGAACCCGAACAACCCTCCGCCCGCCAACGTCGGTCCGTTCGGCGGCACCGTTCCGGCGAACGGCAGAGACCGAGCGCGCCTGTTCCACATGGAGCAGATCGACTTCCAGCCCAAGCTCGTGGCGATGACGAAGGCCGAAGGCCAAAAGGTCGGCGACGTGATGAAACCGAGCGCTGGTGTCGGAGGGGCGAAGACCGCTCGCGATCTGTTCGGTGATCCTCAGCACATGGAGAAGCTCGGCATGATCACCGCGGTCGACCTCTTTCTCGGCAACGGCGATCGCGTGGTGAGCAGCAACTTCGGGAACTGGTTCGTGGACACGAGCGGGAAGATCACGCTGATCGACAACGTCGACCAGGAAGCGGGCGACTACATGTGGGAAGGCAACGTCGCCGACGGCCTGAACCCGATCAGGATGCTCGCCAAGGGGTCGGTGGCCGGGACCGCTCAGACGTGTGTGGGGAACCTGATCGACGGCATGAGAAAGGCCGGCGACGGCGGCGTCGACCAGTGGGCGGGAGCCCTCTACCTCAAGAAGAACAAGACCCGCCGCGAGGTCATGGAGGCCGCCTTCCTCAACGGGCTCAATTCCGGAAAGGCGCGGCTCGTCAAGCTCTACGCCACGCAGAAGTGGCGCGGCGCGGGGAGAATGGCGAAGCGGGTTTCCAACGCCAAGCAGGCGGAGGACACCGGCCGAAACGACCAGCCGGACGCGGGCAAGGACTACTGGGAGACCTTGAAAGCCCGAGCCCGGTGGCTGAAGGCGAACTGATCCAGCAAGGGGGTACGTGATGCCGCTGCCGCTCGTCGCCGGCGCCCAGACCATGTGCAGCTTCGGACTGGCTCCGAGCACGCTCATGGTCACGCCCGAGAAGGCGGTGTTGGTGGAGGGCCGGCCGGTCGCCAACATCGTGGACAACAAGCCGTTCGTGAACATCCTTCCGTTCGGGCTGTGCACCAGCCTGGCGAACCCGATCACGGCGGCGCAGACCGCGACCGCCCTCGGGGTGCTCACCCCTGGGCCGTGCACGCCCGTGACCGTCACGCCTTGGCTGCCCGGCGCTCCGACCGGCCTCACCGGTCCGGCGCCGACGGCGCACCAAGCGTGCACGTGCCAGTGCGCCTACGGCGGCGTGATCACGGTGACGAACCCCGGCACGACGACGACGCTGGTCGGCTGAGCATCGACACCCACACGCCGTCCGTCGTGTCGTGAATCACAGGATCGCGCCACTAGGCAGCGGCCGCGGAGATGTGTTAGGTTCGCACTCGCCGCCTCGGACGACTTTGGGGAGAGAAGTCGTCCAGCGTGCACAGATCGAGGGAGCAAGGGATCCGTGCCGGCGCTTCCTCGCACAACGTCATAACGCCATTTGACGCAGGAGGGAGACGCAGTGGCGACCACGTACCTGACCCCAGGCGTCTACGTCGAGGAAGTGCCGTCGGGAATGGCCACATTGGCCCCCGGGGCGACCGCCGTAGCCGCATTCGTCGGATTCACCGCCAAAGGACCGCGCGACGATCCATCCGATCCGCTCGGCCAGAAGCCTCGTCTGGTGTCCAACTGGGCCCAGTTCGAGCAGCTCTACGGCGGGTTCACACCGGGAGCGATGCTCCCCCACGCCGTATACGGCTACTTCAACAACGGGGGAGCGTTGGCGTACATCGTCCGCATCCCCCACACCGAGCCCTCCACCGAGTCCGGGACACTCGCCCTCCCGGCCGCCGACCGGACGCTCGGTCCCGCCCTCGAGGTCACCACCGTCGAGGCCAACGCCGACCTCACCGTGACCGTCACCCCGGAGCCGCCTGCCGACGGCGACGAGGACGGCGGTACGCCGACGTTCCGCATCGACGTGACCGAAGCCGGGTCGGCCGAGCCGGTCGAGAGCTTCCCCGGCCTGACACTCACGCCCGGTGACACGAACGTCGAGAAGGTCGTCAACAAGGACTCGACGAAGGTGAAGGTGGCGACGAAGATCGACGTCTCGGCGCTCGAGGCAGAGCTGGCGAACCTGCCCGCGGGCAGCTACGCCATCGAGCCGGCGCCGCCGAACCCCGTCGCCGTGCCCGGCCGGGCCTTCGCCGGCTCGGAGACCGCACGCAACGGGATCAACGGCCTCGTCATCGCCGACGACGTGACGATGGTGATGGTGCCCGATCTGGTGACCGCGGCGACGAAGGAAGACGGCTCGGTCGACCTGAACATGTGGAAGACGGTGCAGCTGGCGCTGATCAACCACTGCGAGGCTCAGGCGAACCGGGTTGCGATCCTCGACGCCCCGCCGGGGATGACGCCCCAGCAGATCAAGGAATGGCGCAGCGACGTGGCGATGTACGACTCGCCGTTCGCCACGCTCTACTACCCCTGGATCAAGGTGTCGAACCCGGTGGCGACCAACGGTGACACCGACATCGTCGTCCCCCCGAGCGGCCACCTGGCCGGGATCTGGGCCCGCACCGACGACACCCGTGGCGTGTGGAAGGCGCCCGCCAACGAGGTCGTGCGCGGCGCGCTCGACGTCGAGCTCACCATCACCAAGGCCGAGCAGGGGTTGCTCAACCCGATCGGGATCAACTGCATCCGTCCGTTCGGCACCCGTGGAATCCGGGTGTGGGGCGCCCGCACGCTGTCGTCCGACACCGACTGGACGTACATCAACGTCCGGCGCCTGTTCAACATGATCGAGACCACGATCATGGACGGCACCCAGTTCGCCGTCTTCGAGCCCAACGACAAGAAGTTGTGGGAGGGCCTGAAGCGGACGGTGAACGCGTTCCTACGCGGGCTCTGGCGCGACGGGGCCCTGTTCGGTGCCACCGCCGAGCAGGCGTTCTTCGTCAAGTGCGACGAGGAGACGAACCCGCCTGAGTCGATCGACATGGGGAAGGTCGTCGTCGAGATCGGCATCGCACCGGTGAAGCCGGCCGAGTTCGTGATCTTCCGCATCACCCAGATCAAAGAGACGTCGGCCTGACGGCCCGAGCGAAAGGTAACAAGCAATGCCTGTCACCTCTCCCGGCGCCCTCCAGGACGCCGAGTACATTGGCTCGTGGTTCACCGTCGAGCTCGACAACGGGATCGAAGGATTCTTCACCGATGCCAGTGGGCTCGTCATCGAGATGGAGGTCGTCGAGAAGACCGACACGGGAACGACCGGCGACACGATCACGCGGAAGCGCCCGGGCACTACGAAGTACTCGGAGATCACGCTCAAGCGGACGCTCTCGCCGGACAAGAAGTTCTGGGAGTGGGCCAAGAAGATCCGCGACGGAAAGAAGGACTACCGCACCAAGGGTGCGATCGTGCTCCACGACATCAGCGGCGAAGAGACCGGCCGCTGGACGTTCGAGAACGCGTGGCCGTCGAAGTGGTCGGCCTCCGACCTCGATGTCGGCACCGACGACCTCATGCAGGAAGAAGTCACGCTGCAGGTCGAGCTCTTGAAGCGCGAGTCGTGAGTTAGGGAGGAACGATGCCACGAGAACACGATGCAGATTTCCAAGGTTCGTTCTTCGCCCTCGAGATGGGCGGGCTCACCGTCGGGTGGTTCACCGGCTGCTCGGGCCTCAGCCTCGAGTTCGACACGGTGACGTTCAAGGAGGGCAACGGCGAGACGATCATCGAGCGCAAGCGGCCCGGCAAGCCGAAGTACAGCGAGATCACCCTGAAGCGGGGCTTCACCTCGGACAAGGCGCTCTACGAGTGGTTCGACACCGTGGTGAAGGCCGCCGACAAGACGCCGTACAAGACCGGGTCGATCGTCATCTACGACCGCACTCAGACCGAGGTGGCTCGGTTCAACCTGGAGCAGTGCTGGCCGTCGAAGCTCTCCGCGTCCGACCTCCAAGCCGGTAGCGACGAGGTCATGATCGAGGAGCTCACCATCCAGCAAGAGTTCCTCGATTGGGTGTGAGGTGACGATGGCCGGCCTGCAGACGGAGTTCGCCTTCACCCTTCCGAAGGGTTACGTCGACGGCGAGGGCGTGTTGCACCGCAACGGGGTGATGCGCCTCGCCACGGCTCGGGACGAGATCGAGCCACTCCGCGACCAGCGGGTCGTGGGGGCGGACGATCCGTACCTGACGATCCTCGTCATCTCCCGCGTCGTCACCGAGCTCGGCTCCCTGCGTCAGGTGACGCCACGGGAGATCGAGGGGTTGTTCGCCGCCGACCTCGCCTTCCTGCAGGACCTGTACGGGATCATCAACTTCGGCGACCCGGGCGATGTCGATGCCCTGCAGCGCTCGGTGCTGCCGGTCGTGACCGAACCGGAGGTCCCGGTCGCGACGACCAACGGCGGCCCGAGCGCCGAGGACTCCGGTTACGGCACCACGGACTCGTTCGAGGTGGCCTCGACCATCACCTCTGCTGATGCCCCCCGGGCGAGCCGCGCCCGGGGTCAGATCGAAGAGGTGAAGGCCCCCGTCGACAGATGAGGTTGTATCCGGAGCAGGCGCTCTGGGACGAGATCGCCTATCTCGCCTACCACCTGCACTGGGACCTCGACGACCTGCTCGATCTGGCCCACGGCGATCGGGCCCGGCTGATCCGCTCGGTCGCCGACCTCAACGAGCGAGCGTGGGAGGCGCTGCGTCATGCCCAATGACTCATACGACGCGGAACGAATCAGCGCCGCCACGTTCCTCGTCGAGGTCGACGGCGTCGAGATCGGCCGGTTCATGGAGGTGACCGGGCTGGAGGTGAGCGTCGGAGTGGAGGAGGTCGAGGAGGGTGGCGAGAACAACTACGTCCACAAGCTGCCGGGCCGGATGACGTGGCCGAACATCACGCTCAAGCGGGGCATCACCCAGAACGACACGTTGCTCGAGTGGTTCAACAAGTCGTCGGGCGAGCAGTTCGCCGCCAACGGGAACCGGCTGACCCGGTCCACGGCGGCGATCACGCTGCTCGGACCGGCGGCGCAACGCCTGCGGGCGTGGGAGTTCGACGGTGCCTTCCCGGTGAAGTGGAAGGGACCTGATTTCGCCGTGACCTCGTCGGACATGGCCATGGAGGAGCTGGAGATCACCCATCATGGATTCCGGGCCAAGCCACTCAGCTGAGCCGTCGCTCGGCGAGGCGGTAGCGCGGCGGGTCCGCCCGCGCACGGTCGGCTCGCGCGCAGTCGGTGGTCGCGGCCCGTCGGCGCTGCTGCGCCGGTCGACGGCGTTCGGGGTCACCCTCGGGCTGTCGGGGCTGCGGCGGTGGCAGCTCCAGCGGGCCGGCGAGGAGTCCGAGGTGGCGGATGTCGGCGGGGAGCCGGTGCGGCCGCCGATCGACTACTGGCCGGATTGGCTGCGGACGGCTCCCGAAGAGCAGGCGGCGGATGACACGCCGGCGGCCTACGCGGCCGCCGGCGGGCCCCGGCTGGCCGAGCTCGCCCGGCGCGTGCGGCGCCGCGCGCAGCCCCGGTCGACCGAGGACCGGCCGCGTGGGCTGCCGCTGACCGTCCGGCGCCGCCGCACGACCGTGGCGGGGCGGAACACCACCCCGGGCGCGATCGTGTCCCGCCTGCAGGCCGAGTTCTCGGCGACCCCGCCGGAGGCACCCGCGGCTCCCGCGGCCCGATCCACGCCGTCCCGCCCGACGCGCCAGGCCACTTCGGCGGGCTCGGCGGCCTCGGCGGGCCCGGCGGGCCCGGCGGCGCAGGAGCGGTCGGCGCTGCCGCCCGACGTGGCGAGGCTGCGCGACACGCTGGCGCGGAGCGGACGCCTCGCCCAGCCGGCCGCCGGCGCCGAGGGGTCCGACAGCGCCGAGCCTCCACCACCCGCTCCCCGCTTTGGTCCGGAAAGTGGTTGGACCCATAACCAAAATCCGGACCAAAGCGGGGTGCCACCTACCCGCGGCCCAGCCCCGCGGGCCACCGCGGCGACAACGTCGAGCGCACGCTCCGTCACGCCCACGATCGACCGAGCAGCCGCACCCAGGGCATCCACCGTCGTCGCGCCCACCGACACCGTCGTCCAGCGGGTGGTGGACGTCGCAGCTACCGAACCCGCCACTACGACCACGACGACAGCGGCGGTCTCCACGGCCGCCCCGACCTCGGTCGCCCGCACCACCGACGTCGCAGCCACCAGACCATCGACCACCACGACGCCAGTCGCGCCGCCGACCGCCGCCGCCGAACACACGGCCACCGCGCACACGGTCACCACCTCGGCACCGCCCACCGACGTCGAGCCCACCACCACAACACCGGCCGACTCCACCGACCTCGCCGTCGCCCCACCCGCCGCCGCGGCCGAGCCGACCACGATCGCCCGCACCATCGACTCCGCGGCCATGGCCGCGGCCCCGAACACCGCACCACCAACCCCACCCAGGAGTCTCGACACAGGCGCCACCGCGACACCGACCGACTCCACCAACCTCACCGTCGCCCCACCCGCCGCGAGAGCCGAGCCGACCACGCTCGCCCGCACCACGGACGTCGCAGCCACCACACCATCGAACGCACCGACCACGTCAGTCGAGCCGCCAACCGCCGGCGCCGAACGCACGGCCACGTCGCACACGGTCACCCCCTCCTCGGCACCGTCCGTCGCCGTTGAACCCACCACCACCGCACGGGCCGTCGCCACCGAGCTCGCCGTCGCCCCACCCGCCGCCACGGCCACGCCGACCACGCTCGCCCGCACCACCGACCCGATCGCCGCCACAGCTGCGGCCGCTCCGGATGGCGCACCCGCCAGCGCAGACACAGACGGCCCCACCACACCGACCAACGCCACCGACCTCGCCGTCGCCCCACCCGCAGCCACGTCAACGCCGACCACGATCGCCCGCACCACCGAGTCCGCAGTCACCGCCGCGGCCGCTCCGAACATCCCACCACCAACGGCACCCACCCGCCCCGACGCAGGCGCCACCACCACACCGGCCAACTCGACCGACCTCGCCGTCGCCCCACCCGCCGCCAGGGGCGCCCCGACATCGGACGCCCGCACCATCGACTCCGCGGCGACCGCCTCTGCCGCGCCTGACACCGCACCATCAACCGCACCCACCAGCCCCGACCCAGGCACCACCACCACACCGACCAGCGCCACCGACCTCGCCGTCGGTCCTCCCGCCGCCAGGGTCGCCCCGACATCGGACGCACGCACCATCGACCCCGCGATCACCGCCGCTGCCGCGCCTGTCACCGCAGCCGGCCCGACGATCGCCCCACCCGCCGCCACGGTCGCGCCGACCACTGTCGCCCGCACCATCGACTCCGCGGCCATCGCCCCGGCCGCCCCGAACACCCCGTCCAGCCCGACGATCGCCCCACCCGCCGCCGCGGTCGCACCGGCGACCGCAGCCGGCCCGACGATCGCCCCACCCGCCGCCACGACGGTTGCGTCTCCGCCGTCACCTCGCAACGACACCGCCGTGGTATCCGAGACCGGCGCTTCGATCGCGACCGTCGGTGCCTTGGCGTTGCGCCGCCAGCACAGCGAGCAGTGGCGCATCCGCCGCGCGATCAGCGACGCACTACCGACCCGTCCCCCCTCCGCCGTGGTAGCAGCCGGCATGGCCAGCGAGCCGGCGGCGGGAGTGGGCATCGCGTCACTTCGGCGGCACGGCCAGCCCGCGCAATCTGGGCGCGATCCTTCTCACGGGGCGTTCTGGGCGCAGTCGTTGGCGACAGTCGACAACGATCGCGCCCAGATCCAGCGGGGTCCGCAGTCACCAGGATCTGGGCGGGAATCGTCGCAATCATCGATCTGGGCGGGATCTGTGCCACCCCACGGCACGAATCCCGCCCAGATCCGCCGGCAGGTCGCCGGGCGTCACGAAACACTCGGATGGTCGCTGCCCCGGACCACCGCCGCCACCGAGTTCCTGGACGAACTGTCCCGTCACCGGCAGCCGGCACCGCAGCCGCTGCCGATCGAGTACCGGCCGCTGGCGACGGCGATCGTCGGCGAGCGACAACCGGTCCGGGTGTCCACAAGCGACGCCTCGCGCCGTGCCCTCGCCCGGGTCGGCAAACGGGCCGCCACCACCGGCGACACGATCCACCTCGATCGTCCCCGCCCGACGCCCGAGGTCATCGCCCACGAGCTGACCCACGTCGCCCATCCGTCCCCCACCCCGAGGTTCTTCGACGACGATGTCCGCGGCCCGGAGGAGCGTCAGGCCGAGCAGGTGGCGGCGGTGATGCGCCGCGCGCCGATCCTGCCCACGACGAGCGCCGCCGCGATGCGGACGCCGACGACCGCACGGGCCGCACCCACCGCACCGGCCCCCCGCGCGTCGGGAACCGTCTCGGCGGCGGCATTGGCCGCCTCGATCACCGGCCAGACCTCGGGCAGCTACGTGCAGCGCAAGCACGTCGACACTCCGGCCGCACCCACTCCGACGTCTCCCGACACGATCCGCCGCGCCGAGACCAGCACGACCCCGTCGCCGGTCGCAACCGTCCCGTCCTCGCCGTCGACGAGCAACGCCGAGAGCGATCCCCTCGACCTGTCAACACTCCGCGCCAACCCCGCCGACACGCGGGCTCAGTTCGAGCTCATCCTCGAGCTGCTCGAAGAGCGCATCCTCGCCCAGCTCGAACGGCGGGGCGGCCGCTACCGAGGAGGCTTCTGATGCCAGGCGTCCCCCAACTCCAGAAGGCCTACCTCGAGGTCGAGACCGGCACCCGCATCGAGTGCATGTTCAACCCGGCGAAGTTCTCCTTCTCGCAGGCGAACCGCTGGGAGTCCGACGAGATCCCCGGCAAGGCGACGCCGCAGATGCGCTACCTCGGCGGCGTGGGCGGCTCGTTCAACCTCAGCCTCGTGTTCGACACCACGCCCGACGGCACCGCGGTCACCACCTACACCAACAAGCTGCTCAAGCTGATGGACGTCGACACCAGCCTCCCCGGGTACGACGCCGCCCGCAACAACGGCCGTCCCCCGTGGGTCAAGTTCCACTGGGGAACGTCCCTGCACTCGTTCAAGGCGGTCGTCAAGAGCATCGACGTCGGCTTCACCTACTTCTCGAGCGAAGGGCTCCCCCTCCGCGCCAACGTCGAGGTGAGCCTGGAGCAGTACGAGCCGGACGCCAACTGGGGTCCGCAGAACCCGACGTCGGGCACCCCCCGCCCCAACCGCACCCATCAGGTCGAAGTCGGCGACACCCTCGACCGCATCTCCGCCCGGTACTACGGCAACCCGACGCAGTGGCGGGCGATCGCCGCGGCCAACGGTGTGACCGATCCCCTCGACCTCAGGCCGGGACGGCTCCTCGCCATTCCCGAGAGGAACGGCTGATGCCACCGTCGACCGTCATCCTCGTCCTGGCGCCGGAGATCCGCATCGACGGGTCGCCCCTGCCCGCGGCGGACTACGACGCCCTCGTCGATCTCCACGTCTCGCGCGCCATCGGTGTCCCCAGCGAGCTGACGCTCCGGTTCTCTGACGACGAGTTCGAGCTCCTCGACGGCAATCGCTACGTCGTCGGCGCGACGATCGAGGTGAAGTTCCCGAGCGGCCCATCAACGCTGGTGAGCGTGTTCCAGGGGGAGATCATCGGCGTCGGCACCGATCAGCTCGCCGATCGGCACGTCAACGGCTGCGAGCTGACGGTCACCGCGCTCGACAAGAGCCACCGGCTCGGCCGCGAGACCAAGGTGCGCACGTTCCAGCGGCAGAAGTACTCCACCATCGTGTCGACGATCGCCTCGGAGGTCGGGCTGAGGGCGAACGTCGCCGACACCGTGGTCACCTTCGACTACCTCATCCAGACGACGACGAACTACGCCTTCCTGGAGGAGATCGCGTTCCGTACCGGGTTCGAGTGGCGGGTCGACGGCGACGAGCTCGTCTTCAAGCCTCGCGCCGCCACGGCGCCGATCACGGTGACGTACGGCGAGAGGCTCCGCCGCATCCGACGCCCGGTTCAGCGCGGCCAGCGAAGCGACCAACGTAACTGTGCGTTCGTGGGACCCCAGCTCGAAGCGATCCGTCAGCGGAAGCCAGACGATGTCGGCGGCTCGCCAGAACGGGGCGACCGGGGGTGACAGCACACTCGTCACGTCGGGCCGCCAGAAGGCGAGCGTGTTCGGCAAGCCCCTCGGCTCCTCGTCGCTGATCGCGACGAGCAGCGACGAGGCCCAGCAGCTCGCCGGGGCGCTCGGCGCCCGGGTCGCCACCGCCGACCTCGAGGTGCGGTGCGAGTGCCTCGGACACCCACTCATCAAACCCGGCTCGACCGTCCGGATCGCCAACGCCGGAACGAAGCTCAGCGGCACGTACTACGTGACGTCCGTCGACCACCACTTCGGCCGTGACGGCGACATGGTCACGACGTTCTCGACGGGGTCTCGCGACTCCGCCTCGATCGTCGAACTGCTCGGGGGCGGCGGTGATCGGGTCGACCCGTTCGGCCGCCTCGGGCTGACGATCGGGATCGTGACGAACAACAAGGACCCCGACGGCCTCGGCCGCGTACGGGTCAAGTTCCCCGCCCTGAGCGACGCCGAGGAGAGCTGGTGGGCGCGGGTCGTGACACCGGGCGGCGGATCCCAGGCCGGACTGATCTTCATCCCGCAGATCGACGACGAGGTGCTCGTCGGTTTCGAGCACGGCGACCTCCGCCGTCCCTACGTGCTCGGCGGACTCTGGGGACCGAGCGCTCGTCCACCACTGCACCACGACGCGTTCCTCGCCCAGAACAAGGTCGTCGAGTGGGGCCTCAAGACGATGAACGGTTCATCCCTCTCGATCCGGAGTGGAGACCAGCCCGCCGACAAGCACTACAAGATCGCCCTGCCCGACGGGACCACGCACTACGTGGGCTCCGACAAGACCGAGATCGTCGCGATGAACAAGTCGATCGAGCTCAAGTCGGGCCAGGCGTCGATCCTCATCACCGACCGGGGCGACATCCAGATCAAGGGGGTCAACATCAAGCTCCAGGCCACGCAGGGGGTCACCGTCGATGGACTGACGATCGCCGAGAAGGCCAGCACGTCGTACAAGGCCGAGGGCGGCGCCTCGCTCCAGTTGAAGGGCGGCGCGAGCGCGGCGCTCGAATCGACGGGCGTGACCCAGGTCAAGGGCTCGCTGGTGAAGATCCAGTAAGGGAGCGAGAGATGTCGGACGTCGCTGACTTCATCGGGCGGGGGATCAGCTTCCCGTTGCGCGTCGACCAGTCGGGTTCGATCGCCCTCGCCGAGGGTGGCGACGGCATCGACGCCAGCATCCGCATGGCACTCAGCACCGCGCCCGGCGAGCGGGTGATGCGCCCGCAGTTCGGGTGTCGCATCTGGGACCTGCTGTTCGAGCCGGTGAATGCCAACACCCTCGGGCTGATGGCGGAGGCCGTCCGCGACGCGCTGTCGCAGTGGGAGCCGCGCATCGAGGTCGAAGACATCGAGGTCGAGCCCGACCCCGCCTCACCGGCCCGCGTCGTCATCCGCATCCTCTACCGGATGCGGGCAACGAACGACCGGCGCAACCTCGTCTACCCGTTCTACGTCATCCCCCACGAAGAGGAAGGCGAAGCGCCGTGACCCTGCCGCAATTGCGTTCCCCGGCCACGCAGGCCGTTGCTTGCCGCTCCCTCGCTGGCGCTCGGTCGCTCGCATCGGAGGACGCGCCGTGACCCTGCCCGTGCCCAACCTCGACGACCGCACGTTCCAGGACATCGTCGACGAAGCCAAGCGGCTGATCCCGACCTACTGCCCGGAGTGGACCAACCACAACCTGACCGATCCGGGCGTGGCGCTGATCGAGCTGTTCGCCTGGATGACCGAGATGTCGTTGTTCCGCCTCAACCAGGTCCCGGACAAGTTCTACACCCACATGCTCAACATGCTGGGGTTCGAGCGGTTCCCCGCGACCGCGGCGCGCACCGACTTGACGTTCTGGCTCGTCGACGTCGTCGGCGAGCCGGTGGTGGTTCCCGCGGGGACCCAGGTGAGCACCACCGGCGACATCGGCAGCCCGCGGGTGTTCACCACCCTCGGCGACCTCACGATCGCCCAGCCCGAGCTGATGGGCTCGCTGGTGTCGCCCGGTCCGGATGCCTACGTAGACGTATGGGATGCGCTGCGCCTCCCGAACCAGGCCGTCGTCTGCTTCCCGCGCACCCCGACCACACCCGGCGACCGCTTCTATCTCGGCTTCGAGCGCAGCCTCGCCGGCAACGCGATCCGGATGACGATCTCCGCCAACATCGAGGGGATCGGGGTGATCCCGACCAAGCCGCCGCTGCGCTGGGAGGTGTGGCAGGGCGGTGGCTGGATCCCGACGAAGGTGTACCGGGACAGCACCGGCGGGCTCAACCGCGACGGCCAGATCACCCTGCTCATCCCCCCGGTCCACGAGCCGCTGATGCTCGGCGGCGTGCGCGCCTACTGGCTGCGCGCCCGGGTGCTCGAGCCCGAGCCGGGCCAGCCGACGTACCGCAGCTCGCCGCAGATCCGCCAGATCCGCGTCGACAGCATCGGCGGATCGGTCACCGCCGAGCACAGCGACTTCGCCCCGCGCGAGATCCTCGGGACCAGCAGCGGAAAGCCGGACCAGGTTTTCACGGTGCGCAACACCCCCGTGTTGCCGCGGATGTCCGGCGAGTCGATCGAGGTGGCCGAGGGCGGGGAAGCGACCACGTGGAACGAGGTGCCGGACTTCAACAACTGCGGACCGGACGATCGCGAATTCGTGTGGGACTCGTCCACCGGTGAGGTCCGGTTCGGGCCGCTGATCCGGTACCCGGACGGCTCGATGCGCCAGCACGGCGCGATCCCGCGGGAGGGCGCGTTGATCGCCGCGACCCGGTACCGCCACGGCGGCGGCGCGGCGGGCAACGTCGGGCCGTCGACGCTCGTGAGCCTGCGGACGTCGCTGCCGTACATCGACCGGGTCGAGAACATCTCGGCGGCGATCGGCGGCGTCGACGCGGAGACCGTCGACAACGCCAAGCTGCGCGGCCCGCAGTCGCTGCGCGCCGGTGCCCGGGCCGTGACCGTCGAGGACTTCGAACGGTTGGCGAGCTCCGCCGATCCGGCCATCGCCAGGGTCCGCTGCCTGCCGCCGCTCGAGACCGGGAAGCCGATCCGATTGCTCGTCGTGCCGGCGATCGAGCGTCCCGGCGAGCTGCTCGAGCTCGACGACTTCGCCCTCTCCGACGGCATGGTCCAGCGGATCACCGAGCACCTCGACGAGCGGCGCATCCTCGGCACGGCGATCGAGATCGGCACGCCGTACTACCAAGGGGTCACGGTCGCCGCCCTGGTCGGGGCCCGACCCGGCCGGCCGGTGACGCTCGTCCGCGAGCGCGCCCGCACCGCGCTGTACCGCTACCTCAACCCGCTCACCGGCGGCCCCAACGGCACCGGCTGGCCGTTCGACGCCGACCTCAACTCGGCCAACGTGTTCCAGCTGCTCGAGGCGGTCGACGGCGTCGAGCGCGTCGAGGAGGTGCTGTTCTTCGAACACGACCTGCGCAACCACGAGCGCATCGGGTTCGGCAAGGAGCTCGTCAAGCTCGAGCGCGACTCGCTGTTCCTGTCCGCCCACCATCAAGTAGTTGTTCGATGAGCGAGCGAGTCTTCGAGCGAGCGAATCAGCGTTGCGGCGCCGAAGGCTCACTGGGGCACCAGGCACCAACCGTGGATGACCTCCTCCACCTTGGGATGGTGCACCAGTGAGGCGGCGGCCCGACTGGCTCGTCCACCAGCTCCCCGTGGGCATGGCGGAGGACGACTTCCTCCGCCGCTTCGTCTCGATCTTCCAGGAGCTCGGCGACACCGTCCTCGACCAGGTCGACAACCTCCCCCACCTGTTCGACGTCACCGTCGCCCCGCCGGCGATGGTGCGGGCGCTCGGGCGGTGGGTCGGGCTGGACTGGGTCGACCCGTCGCTGCCCGACGGCCTCCAGCGACGGATCGTCGGCGAGTACTTCTCGCTGCTCCAGTGGCGGGGCACCAAGCGGGGGATGGAGCAACTGCTCGAGCTGGTCAGCGGCTGGCCGGCGATCGTCGAGGACGGTGGCGGCATCTTCCTCGAGGGCGAGACTCCTCCCGACACCGCCCACGTCCGCCTGTTCGTCGAGTCATCCGGGTGGGCGACGGAGGCCGACCTGCTGCGCATCGTCAAGGCCGAGCTCCCGGCGTCGGTGACGTTCGAGTTGTACGTCGGCGGGGCGCGCATCTGGCCGATGGCCGGGGAAGGCGACACCGGGCTGGCCGAGCTGGCGGCAGTCAGCTGATGGAGGGAGTGGCTCATGGCTGAGATCGCCTGCCCGGAGTGCGGGATGGTCACCGATCTCCCGGTGATCCGCCGCTCGGCGGAGGAGTTCTGCGGACACTGCGACTACCCGCTGTTCTGGGCCCCGGCGGCGGCGCCGCTGATCGCCGGCGACGCGGCCAACGACGCCACGCTGCGGCGGCTGCCGGGTGCAGGCGGGCGCCTGCTGATCGGCACCCAGGTCTGTGCCGCGTGTGGGGAGCTCAACCCGCTCAACGAGGACTTCTGCATCCGCTGCGGGACGTCGTTCCACCCGGAGCCCGAGCCGGAGCCCGAGCCGGAACCACCGCCCCCTCCCCCGCCGCCCGAGCCGGAGCCCGAGCCGCGGTCGTGGTGGTGGCTCTGGATCACGCTCACGGTCGTCGTCGCGATCGCCGGCGGCGTCTTCCTCGCCCTCGCCCTCACCTGACCCCCGGGGTCGGGCGGGAGGGTGGGTCGCGCGTCAGGGATCGGTCACGGCGGGGTCACCGGAACGAGCGTGATCGCGCCGATGTTGACGGAGAACGACGTGGCGTCGAACGAGCCGGCCTGACTGGGCGCCGGGACGTTCCCGGTCTGCGTCACGAACCCGGTCGCCGATGCCCGCCAGGTGAGTGGGAGCTGTCGCTCGGTTGCGACCAGGGGCGGGACCGAGTCGACGACGTTGCCCCCACTGAGCAGCGCGACCGTCGCATTCGCCGGGGTGACCGTGAATGCGACGTTGACGTTCCGCGCGCCCAACGTGATGTTGATGCCGGACACGTCACCGGTGGTCGCCGAGATCGTGGTGTTGTTCGTCCCCCGCCCGGTCCCGAAGCGCTCGGACACGACCGTCCACGGGCCGACGTCGACACCGTCGAACTCGTAGGCGCCGCTGCCGTTCGTCGTCGTCGAGTCAACGGTCTCGCCCTCGGCGTTGCGCAACTCGACCCGCGTGTTGTTCGCCGCCGGGGTCACCGTCCCGCCCACCGAGCGTTCGTCGAGCGTCACGCTGGGATTGACGACGGCGCCCGGGGCCAGCGTGAACGGCCCGCCCGGGACGGTCGCCGTCACGAAGCCGGGCGACGGAGGCCTGGAACTGGTAGGCGTGCCCGCTGCCCGGGTTCGTTCCCGGATCGAGCCGGAACGCGAAGACCCGGCCCGCTCGGCTCGGGGCGACGCCGGTCTGAGATGGAGGAGCGGTGATCACCACCGACATCGGCGCGTTGGCAGCCGGACCGTTGACCGTGACGTTGGCCGTGGCGAGCGCCGGCACGACGACGTTCGGCGCGGTGGTCGTCACGCCGAGCGGCGCCGAGAACTGCGCGCTCTCGCGGGTGGCGAAGCCGTTGAGCTCGACGCGCACGCGGTACGAGCCCACGGTGGTGCGCTCGAACTGGTAGCCGCCGTCGCCACCCGGCACCACGGAGGCCACGACCTCGCCGGACGTCACCTCGATCAGGCTGACCGTGCCCTCGTTCGCCATCGGGACGGTCGAGGACGCCGACTGCCGTTTCTGGGCGATCCCCCTGATGAAGGCCCGATCGGCGGGGAGCTCGATGGCGGGGACCTCGATCGCCGTCGCCGGGTCGCCGGGCGGGACGACCACGGTCCTCGTCTGGGTGGTGTGGAGCGGCTTCTCGACGGTCACGGTGTAGGCGGTGAGCTCGGGCGGCACGGCGCTGAACGTGTACGCGCCACCGACGCCGGCGGACAGCACGTCCTCGTCGAGGTCGTCGGGGTCGGTCTGGGTCAGGGTGACCGTGGCGTCGTTGACCGGGGTGCCGCCCGTCGTGACCCTGACGATCACCGTCCGGTGGGCGGCCGTGTACTCGACGGGGTCCACCTCGGTGGCGTCCACGATGGACTCGACCGACTCCGTCACGTCGCCGGGTGTCGAGTACCCGACAGCGTCGGAGAAGCTCAGCACGTGGGCCCCGGTGGGGAGGTGCTCGAACAGGTAGCGCGTCGGGGTGCCGTCGGGACCGGCGGCGACCGTCGTCGTCGGTTGAGGCCCGGTTCCCGGCGCCCGGACGAGGTCGTCCTCGGTGGCCGAGTTGTCGACGAGATCGGAGCCGACCTGGACCTGCGGCGGCGTGTACTCGCGGCTCACGGTGACGGCGGGGACCGGGACGGGATCGCCCTCGAGGTTGACCGCCTCGATCGGCCCGGTGAGCCGGCCCCCGATCTGCGGGAGCGGCGCGTCGACGACCCGCGTCCGTGCCGCGTCGGTCGTACCGAACGGGATGTTGACCGTGACGATCACGGGGAACGACTGGTCGTTCCCGCCGGTGATTTCACGGATGGTGAGCTCGTAGTCGCCCTGCGGGAGGTTCGGCACCACGAGCCGCCCGTTCGCATCGGTCTGGCCGGTGAACGACGTCGGCCCGGTGAGGGTGACCGTCGCCAGCTCCACGCCCGCCCCGGTGAGGGTGTTCCGGTGCACCGTGAGGTCGAGGGTGCCCGGCCGGCGCGCGCAGCACCCACTCCCCGGCGTCGTTCGGTGTCTCGTTGCCCGTCGTGATGTTCGTCATCCGGAACACGGGAACGCCGTTGACGATCTCGTCCGGCGGCGGGACGATCGGCGGATCGAACGGCTCGAAGGCGGGATGGCTGACGTTGATGGTGTAGAGGCCGGGAGGCCCGCTCACGGAGAACCCGACGCCATCCGGGTCCTCGTCCACCGGGAGCGCCGGCTCTCCGACCGGCAGACCGTCGGCACCGACCCGAACCGCCTCGATGACCAGCGGGTCGCCGATGGGCAGCGCGGCGTCGGGCTGCCCCGGGATCCGGCCGACCACGTTGCCGGTGATGCTGCCGTACTCGGGGATCGTGATCGTGACCGCCGGCGCGCCGCCGGCCACCACCTGGACCGTGGCCGACGCGTTGGTGACGTCGTGGCCAGGTGCTGCCGTCACGCGTGCGACGTAGGTCACCGGGAGGCCCTCGGGGCTCACCGTGTTGACCGGGAGGTCGTCGAACGAGACCTGTCCGGCAACGGTCGGCTGCGGTGCGATCGGCCCGACCACAGGGTCCCCGGGGATGAAGATCGACGGCACGTGTTCGAGCGTGACGGTGGCCCCTGACACCGGCGCGCCGAGCCCGTCGACGACGGTGACGTCGACCCGACCGAGCTCCACGTAGTCCCGCGAGAAGCCGATGTTCTGGCCGGGGTTCTGGAACAGCGGGATCCCGGACTGCGGGAGCCCGTCGAACGAGACGTGGTGGTCGGGGATCGTGATCGCGGCCTGGTAGGTCCCCGGATCAGTGGTGGTCGCCCGGGCCAGGCCGATCGTCGAACCTGGAGCGGTGGCAACCGCGGGGATCGTGATGTCCGCCGCCCCGGTCAGCTCCATCACGAACCCGGTGAAGTCGGGGGTGACCGACCGGATCTGGATCGTCCCGTCGATGAACCCGCCGTGGGCGTCGAGCTCGATGTCGAGCGTGTCGTCCGGCGCGACGGTGCGACCGTTCTCGTCGATCGTGACCGTGATCTGGCGGCTGTCGTAGTTCCCGCCCGGGTCGGCGATGTCGTACGTCATCCGCCCGAACACCTGGCGCGGCGTGCCGAAGGCCCAGAGGCCCCCGGCGTCCGCGGACGTCGAGACGGGCCCCGGCGACACGACGAACTGGGGGTCGTCGGCACCCGTCGACGGGTTGAAGCCGGTGATCACCTGTCCCGTCGACGTGATCTCGATCGCGGGCGCCGGCATTTGCTGGTCGCCGTTGCCGTGATCGACCCAGTACGTGCTCCCACCGATGTCCGTGGGCTTGAACATCGCGACGTTGCGGGTGATGTCGGGGTCGCGCACGCCGTCGGACGGGTCGATGCGTACCGGCACGGTCACCGGTACGTACTCGTCGGCCTCGAAGGTCAGCGTGCAGTTGGCCCCGTCGGCGGTACCGATGGCCTGGGCGACCGTTTCCTTCGGGAACTCGAAGGCGTCGAAGCCGGGCAGCCCGTCGAGGTCGACGCGCCCCTCGCTCCGGCCCGGCCCGCCGGTGCACGTCAGCCCGACGGTGAGCGACTCGCTGTTGATCGCGACAAAGGTCACGTTGTTCGGCGCGCCGAGCCGCGGGGCGAGAACCCGCCCGGTCAGCTCGGGCAACGGGTCGGCCTCGATGTCGGCGAGGACGAGCACGTCCTGTCCTTCGGGGAGGATGTCGAAGCGCATCGGGGGCAGCCCGTCCATCAGCACCTGGTCAGGACGGACCCGGTAGCCGGGCGGCGGCTGGGTGACGACCACCTCGTAGCGGCCGATCGGCAGCGACCGCGGCGGGGTCTCCCACACGATGTTGCCGTCGTCGTCCGGCGGGTTGGGGGAGATCGGGGGGAGGAACGCCGGTCCCCGGTCACCGTTGGTGAGCACAGTGTGGATCGTGACGAAGTAGCCGGTGAGCGGAGTGGGGTCGTCGGGGTCGCTCAGCGAGTCGACGATCCGCCCGGTCGCCTGACCCTGCTCGAACAGGATCAGCTGGATGCTCTCGCGTCGCTTGGGGCCGATCGACACCCGGGCCGTCCGCGGCTTGAACTGCGGCTTGGTGCCGGTGACCTCGTAGGTGCCCACGTCGAGCGGGTCGAAGACGAACGTCGACTGCCGATCGACGCCCTCGTCGCTCATCGAGGCCACGACCTCCCCGGTCGCCACGTCGCGGACGGCGACGGTCGACCCGAGGAGGGGATCGCCGCCCTCATCGACCACTCGCACCTCGAGGCTGCCCAGCTGATCGACACCACGACGCGGGGCGAACCGCAACGGGATCTTGCCGAGGTTCTTCACCTCGCCGGCGGCGACGGTGACCAGCCGCGACACCGGGCGGTGGTCGAAGCGGGAGAACCCGACGAGGTAGGTACCGGGCGGGAGGTCGGTGATCACGAAGGAGCCGACGTTCTCGTCGGGCGGAGAAGCGCTCTCGGTGTCGAAGGAGAGCTCGTCGCGGCTGACCGTGATGGCCGCGCCGGCCAACCGTCCCCGGCCGGCGCCATCACGAGCGACGCTCGTCATGACGCCCCGGATCGTGGCTGTCGTCCGCACGAGGTTGAAGTCGACGCCGGTGACGTTGCCGCCGAGCGTGACCAGCCGCGTCTGCGTCACGTAGCCATCGCGGGACGCCGTCACCGTGTAGCGCCCGGGCGTGCCGAGCCGGGGGAACGAATAGAGGCCGGTGTCGCCCTCGGTGAGGCTGGTCGTCGTACGGGTGTCGTCGCCGCTCGACGCAGTGAGCGTGACCCCGCCGAGCGCGTCGCCGTCGGCGGAAACCCGACCGATGATCGAGCCGACGTCGGGGACCATCGAGATCGTCACGCCGGAGCGCTGCTCTCCCGGCTCCAGGGTGATCGAGAGAACCTCCGTGCCGTAGCCGCGGAGGGTCGCCGTGAGCGTGTACGTCCCCGGTGTGCTCACCCCGGACAGCGACCACGTCCCGACGTCACCGGCGCTCGCCGTTGTGGTGTTGAACGTCAGCTCGCCGTCGGTGAGGACGAGATCGACGTTGCCCAGCGGCCCGCCGGGGCCGACGACCGACCCGCTCAGCCCGCCGGATGCCGGTTCGAGGACGACCTCCATCTCGACCGGTGATCCGTCGTCGGGAGGGGTGATCACGAACGACTGCGAGTCGAAGCCCTCGAGGGCGAAGTTGAGCTCGTACGTCTGGCGGATCGGTACGTCGGCGAACAGCCAGGCGCCGTCAGGACCGGTTGCGGTGGACTCGACCGACACCGTCTGACGGGCGGACGACACGCCGGGCTGATCCGTCGGCGGCGCCTGCTCCGGCGGCGTCTGCTCCGGCAGCGAGGTGAATCCCCGGCTCTCCCCGGCCGGTGTGGGGAGGTCGGCCCCCTCGGGCGTGGTCGCGAGGTCGATCGGGCTCAAGGTGACGCGGACGTCGGCGTCGTCGCCTGTCTCCCCGGCCTTGACCGTCCCGCCGACCACCGTCCGGGTCGGGAGGCCGGAGCCGCCGGCCTGCGGCTCGCCGCCGCCACCGGCGGCGACCTCGGCGGCGACGACCGACGCCAGGGTGTCCGGCACGCCGTCCCCGTCGGTGTCGATGAGCTGGTCCGCCGGCGTGTCGGCCACACCGTCGCCGTCGGTGTCGACGAGCTGGACGAGGTTGGCGGTCGGGCCTCCCTCGTCCCGCTCCATCCACCAGTACACGCCGGCGCCCAGCACCCCGGCCCAGATGCCGACGAGCAGGAGCGCGGCGAGGAGGGTCCGCAGCGACCGCGGCAGCAGTGAGCGCTGGTGGAACGTGCCCGGGGCGTAGCTCGGGGCGGACTTGCTGCGGGCGGTGACGGTGAAGCTGTGCTGGAGAGGGTCACCGACGAGGTGGCGCGGCCCCTTGACCTTGCCCGACGTGCGGATCCGGTCCCCGGGACGCAGTTCGACCCGGTCCGGTCGCAGCGTGACCCGCAGATCGGGGCCCTCACCGCCGAGCTCGACGTCGATCGTGTCCCACGAGCGGTTGTCGAGGTCGAGGCGGAACTTGCCCCGCCGGCGGCCCCGCACCGTCGACGGGACGACCGCCATGGCGACGTCGTCGATCTGGCCGACCGAGACGGTGATCCCGGCGATGACGGGCGCCGAGCCCGGCCGGGCCGACGTCACCTCCACGCCGATCGAGTGGTGCCCGGCGGCGAAGGCGTCGGGGATCAGGAACTCGAGCTCGACCTCCTCGGCGGTGCCCGCGGCGATTGGTCCGTTGGGCGCCGGCCGCAGCACGTGGTTCTCGTCGAACCCGACGACCCGCAGCCCGTAGCTCAGCGGGCCGGCGTCGTCGTTCTCGATGCGCAGCCGGCACCGCGCCCGCTCGCCGGGGGCAGCCCGCAGCACCGGGGTGAGGGCGTCGACCTTCACGATGCCCTCCGCAGGCGGAAGTCGGGGACGGTGACCCGCTCGCTCGGCTGGGTCTGGACGAGCTCGGAGTCGAGGGCGTCCGTGGATGTCGCCGCGGCGTACACGGCGACGACGAAGTCCTCGGGGGCGTCGAGGTCGGCGAAGGTGTAGCTGCCGTTGACGTCGGTGGCCGTCGTCAGCAGCGCCTCCCCGGCCGGGAAGTTCTCGGCCAGGTACAACCGCACGGTCGCCCCGACGAACGGGTTGAACGTCCCCGTCTCCCGGTCGAGCAGGAGCACCCGCCCCGTGAGCGACGCCTGCGAGGCGAGGGTGATGTCGAGGTTGGGGGCCTCGGCGGCGGCGACGTTGACGAGCAGGATCGACGGGGTCGTGCCGGGCAGGCTGGCGCTCAGTGTGTACGCCCCCGGCTCGACGGCGGAGAACTCGAACCGCCCCTGCGGCTCGTGCGCCGTGAGCAGCCGGCGGGTCGCCGTGCCGTCGGTGAGGACGAGCGTCGCACCGGGGATCGGCGTACCGGCGACACTGCGCACGACGCCCCTGATCGTCGCCGTGCTCCGGATCATCGAGGCGTCGACGCCGGTCACGTCGGTCCGGCCGGCGAGCGGGTCGAGGTCCTCCAGCCGGCTCTGGCCGGCGAGGCCGGCCTTGGCGAACGTCACCGTGTACGTCGCCGGCGCCGGCAGGTTGACGAACCGGTACCTCCCCACTTTGCCCCGGCTGGCCGTGGTCGTGGAGAACTGGACGTCGGGCCCGGAGACGGTCACGGTGACCCCGCCGATCCGCCCGATCCCGGCCTCGCTGACCGTCCCGCTGAGCGACCCCGTCGCCGGGGCGAGCGGGACGGTCAGGCCTTCGAGCTGCTGGGCATCGGCGAGATCGACGGTCCGCGTCTCGGAGCGGTAGCCCTCGCGCTCGAACGTCAGCGTGTACTGCCCCGGGGTTGGGAGCGAACGGACGGCGAAGAACCCGACGTCGTCCACCGTGAGGCTGACGGTGGACACCGTCGTGGTGCCGTCGGTCGCCTCGATGGTCACTCCCCCGAGCGGCCCGGACGGGCCCTGCACCCGCCCGGAGATGGTGCCGTCGCCCTCGCGCAGAACGACTTCGATGCCGTCGAGCGCCTGGGCTGCGCCGAGCAGGACCTCGCGCACCTCGGTGGCGAAGCCGGGCTTGTCGACGACGAGCTGGTAGCTCGCCGGTGACGGCACCTCCTCGAACACGAACGACCCGTCGGCCGAGACGGTCACCTCGTCGACGAGCGCCGACGTGTCCTCGTCGGCGACGCCCTGGACGACCAGCCGGGCCGTCGCGTCGCTCGGGTCGACGACGACGACCTCACCGGCGACGCTGCCGGGCCGGCCGCCGATCTCGAGGTCGTCGACGGTGACCGCCTCCCCCGCCGGGACCTCGACGTCGGTCGCGTCGGCGAACGTCAACGAGGCGTTGTACCACTGTTCGGCGAACCCGGCCCCGGTGAACCGGAGGCGGTAGCGGCCGCCGCTGAGCCGCCCGAACGCGTACGCCCCGTCGGGATCCGTGGCTGCGCTGGCGAGGGCGACGGTGCCGTTCCCCGCGGAGTACAGCTCCGCCTGCACGCCCGCCACGCCCGTGCCGTTGGCCAGGACGACCCGCCCGCTCACCGCGCTCGGCGTGACCGGGACGGCCGCCCCGGCCTCGCCGCCCGATTGCAACGCCTCGTTGAGCAGGGCGTCGTCGACCTTGCTCTCCTCGACCAGGCGGTCCATCACCGTGCTCAGCACGACGGCGAAGACCGCCGCAACCGTCGCCAGACCGAGCAGCGAGATCATCCACCGACCGATGCGGGGGCGCTGCAGGAACGTCGCCACCGCCGGCGGCGAGTCCGCGCCGAGGCTGAACGACAGCACCCGCGGCTTGGGCTGGCCGAACCACGGGCGACCACCGCGCACGTTCGCCTGCACCACCTCGCGGCGGCCCGGCGGGAGCAGCACGGTCGGCGGCTCGAAGCCGATCTCGACGACGTCCTCCGGGTCGAGGCCGTCGGGCCGGGCCTGCACCGTGCTGTTGCCCTCGTTGGCGACGACGAGGGAGAACTGGGCCTTGTTGCCGCCGGAGACGGTGGACGGGTCGACGCGGAGTGTCGTCCGCGAGCGGGTGCCGACGTCGAGGGTGATCTGGGCGAGGGCGAACTCGGCGGGGTCGTTCTCGCTCTGCACGTGCACGGCGATCTGGCGCAGCCCGGCCGGGAAGTCGTCCGGTGGGGTCACCGTGATCTCCACCGTCCCGACCTCGGACGGGAACAGCGAGAGCCGGTCCTCCGACACCTCGATCCACTCCGGGTCGAGGCCGAAGGCGCGGACGGAGTAGGCGTCGATCAGCGCCGACGTGTTGGTGACCGACACGGTGATGCGCGCCGCCTGCCCCGAGGGGAGCTCGACGAGCAGCGGAGTCGCGGCGACGAACATGTCAGCCGGTCCCGGTCAGTTCGGCATCCTGCACGAGCGCGTCGCCGGCGGCGATCCGGACGAGGACGATCCGGGTGCGGAAGTCGGGCGTACGGAACGTCAGCGTGTACGAGCCCGGCGCGACGCCGGCGAACGAATACCCACCGGCCGGGGTGGACGCCGTCGTCGTCGTACGGCTCTCCACCTCGTCGGAGCCCTCGGCCGTGCGCCCGTCGGTCAGTTCGACGGTGACGCCGACCAGCGGGCCACCGCCCGCAGCCCGGACCGTCCCGGTGATCGTGCCGTGGTCGGGCCGGAGCTGGACCGAGACGTCGGGCTGGACGCCGGGCTCGAGGAACGTCACCTCGCGGGTCTCGTCGACGAACCCCTCCTTGGAGAACGTCACCGTGTACACGCCCGGTGTCGGGATGTCGGCCACTCGGTAGCTGCCGACCGCCGCGTCGGGGCCGGACGTCGTCAGCGTCGCCGTGGTGGCGAGGAACTCGCCGCCGCCGACCGTGACGGTGACGTCGCCGAGCGCGGTCCCGCCCTCGTCGGTCACCGCGCCCGTGATCGTGCCGGTGCCCCCCGTCAGCGTGGCCTCGACGCCGGTGCGGTCCTCCCCGGCGCCGAGATCGAGGGCGATGGTCTGGCTGCTGAACCCCTCCAGGGTGAACGTCAGCACGTAGGTGCGGGGGGTCTCGAGCTCGTCGAGGATGAACGTGCCGGCGTTACCGCTGGTCGGAGTGGTGGCCTCCTTCTCCAGTTCGCCGCTGGTGGCGAGCACCTTGACGTTGCCGAGGGCCTCGCCCGTGCTTGACCGAACGATGCCGGTGATGCTCCCCGGCGCGGCGCCGAGACGGACGGTGTTGAGCACCCGTGCCTCCCCGCCGGCAAGGGTCTCCTCGAACTCCTGGGCCTCGAACCCCTCGGCCTCGACGACGATGCGGTAGGTCGCCGGGGTGACGAGGCCCGCCAGCGACACCGGTCCCGTGGTCTCCTGGACGATCGGCGCCGGCGGGGGTGCCGGCTCGGCGCCCTCCTCGGGCGCCTGCTCGACGAGCTGGGTGGCGGTAACGGTGATCGGCTGGCTGGGGTCGGCGCTGTCGGGCAGCAGCACCGTCCCGACGAGCGAGCCCGGCTGGCCGGCGAGGGTGACGTTGACGTCGGCGAGCTCGGCCGTCGGCTGGACGTCGACCTCCGCGGCGGCCGACTGCGCCGGCGCGGCCGGGTACCACACCTCGTCGAACCCCTCGGCGCTGAAGCGCAGGAAGTACGAACCGGGCAGCAGGCTCGCCAAGGAGTAGGTCCCGTCGTCGGCAGTCGCCCCTGATCCCATCGGCTCGGTCGTGCCGTCGGGCTTGATGCGCAGGGCCTCGACCGTCACCCGGGCGACCCCGTCGCCGCTCGTCTCGGCGGTCACCGTACCGGCGACGGATCCGGCGACGGCGGCGAGAGGCACCTCTTGGGCGCCGCCGGTGTTGAAGTTGTCGGCGACGCCCTTGGTCGGCGCGGTGTCGGCCCGGAGGAGGTCGGCGCCGACGAGGAAGATCGTCGCCCACAGGGCGACGATCGAGGAGAGGATGGCCAGGGTCAGCAGGCCACGGGGGATGCGCGGGCGCTGGTTGAACGTCGCCAGCTCGCGCAGCTGGACCGACGGCGAGTCGGCAGTGACGATCAACGTGCGGGTCACCATCTGGCCGAACCACGGCCGCGGGCCACGCGCCCAGATCTCGGCCTCCGCCTCCTGCCCGGCGGGGACCGTGAGGGTGAGCGGCACGGCGCGGCAGTCGAGGACGCGGGTCTCGTCCACGGCGCCCATCGTGAAGTCGATCGCCACGTTCCCCCGATTGCTCACGATCGCCCCGAACGTCGCCGTCTTGCCCTTGGTGACGACGCTCGGCCGGAGCCGCAGCGTGGCCTCCTCCACCGGCTCGACGTGCAGCCACAGGTCGTGGGTGGTGCGCCGCGACGGGTCGATGGTCGACTCGATTTGGACGACGACGAGGTAGTCCCCGACGACCGTGGTCGAGGGGAAGGTGACGTGGACGGGGAGGAGCCCGGTGGAGTCCGGGAACAGGCTGAGCACCGGGATCGGCAGGTGGACCCAGGCCGGGTCGAGGCCCTCGACGCGGGCGGTGATGCCGTCGATCACGTCGGAGGTGTTGGCGACCTCGATCTCGAGCACGGTCACCTCGCCGGGCGTGACCGGCGTCTCGAGGGCGCGCAGTTCGGTTCGCACTACTCCCCCTCCTCCCCCTGCTCCACCTACTCGACCCGGACGCCTCCCGCCGGCGGCACGGTCACGTGCCGCGGCGGATCGGACTCGATCACGAGGTCGTCCCCGGCCTGCGCGGCGACGAGGAAGCGCCCGGCGCCGTTCACACGGGTCGCGCCGCGTGGCGTGACGACCCTGGCGCCGACGGCGGCAGGATCGGCGATCTCTCCGGCGACCCACCGCACGGCATCGATCACGTCGTCGTCGCCGCGGAGTGACAGCCGGGTTTCGAACACCTCCGCCGGCGGCCCGGCGGGCGTGTACACCTCGGTGTCGACGGCGGCGAAGACAACCACACCGATCCCCGGCTTGAGCTGCCCTTCGAGCGCCTTGAAGACGTCGACATGCTCCTCGCCGGAGCGGGGCATCATCATCGTCAGCGGGGGCAGCTCACCGAGCGGCTCGGCGACGAATTGCTGGGGGATCTCGTGATGGGCGAGGATCGCCCGCATCAGCCCCGCCAGCAGGGCCCGCTCGTCACCGTGGTCGGCGGTCCACGCGGTGACGAGATAGCGCAGCTCGACGCGAGGCAGGGCGAGCCGCCGGACGAGCCGGCCGTCCCGCGCGAGCTCCTCGAGACCGGCGCGGGCGCGGTCGGTGCTGCGCCGGATGTCCCAGAGGAACAGGTTGACCGTCGGCCGGTTGAGCTTCGCGCTCCACTCCCGGTCGGGTGCTTCGAATGAGACGTCGACGTCTTCGGCGCCCAGCGGCACCGTGGCCCGGAAAAAGGCCTCCAGAGTCTGGTCGATCAGATCCAGCATCGGGCGCTGACCACCTCCCTCTTTGAAGCCAGCTCCGAAGAATTTCGGGCCATCGTAGCCCATCCGGCGTCACCGAAACAGTGCCGGAAACTGTGACTTGTGACCCAGAAAACCCCTGCTAGCCGCAAGGGCGCCGGTCAGAGTTCGCTGCCTCGCATCGACTCGGTCAGCTCCTCGCCCTCCCGGTCGGCGAGCACACAGAGCACGGAGCGGTCGTCCTCCTCGTTCCACCCGTTGAGGCTGGGCAGGAACCAGCTGTACGACAGCGAGGAGTCGAAGGCGCTGATCCCGACGAAGGGCTCGAACGCGGTCACGCACTCGACCTGGGCGAACTCGCCGAGCGCGTCGGCGCCGGGGAAGACGTCCTGCTCCGTGTACTCGACGCTGGCGTAGATCTCGTGGGTGTGAGGGACGTCGCACCCGATCGTCGGCAGCTCCTCGACCTCCTCGGGCAGGTCCTCGGTGACGAGCAGGCACACCGACTGGCGGCTGACGTCGATGTCGAGCACCGGCTGCTCGACCGGCTCGAGCGGGTCCGCTTCGTCGTCGCCGCATGCCGCGACGGCGACGGCCATCAGCAGGAGAGCACCGAGTGTCCGCACGATCGCCTCCATCGTGTCAGACGTCGAAGGCGCAGAACTCGTTGCCCTGCGGGTCGGCGAGCACGGTCCAGGAGATCTCGTCGTCGCGGGGTCGGAGCACGGTCGCCCCGGCGCCGACGAGGGCGTCGACGTCGGCGGTGGTCACGTCCCAGTGCCACCGGTTCTTGACCACCCGCTCGTCGGGGACGCGGACGAACTTCATCGTGATCCCGTCGAGCCCGGCGGCGCCGTGGAGCCATCGGGGCGTGCCGTCGGAACCGGGGTCGACCTTCCCGCCGAGCACCGTGCACCACCACGCCGCCAGCGCCTCGGGCGCGGCGCTGTCGACGCAGAGGGCGAAGACCCGGGCCGGCGGTCCCCCGGCCGAGCGGGCCATCTCGGGAAACACGCAGAACTCGTTCCCCTCCGGATCGGCGAGCACGGCCCACGGACCGTGGTCGGCGAGCAGGCGGGCACCGAGGCCGAGGAGATCGGCCGGCGACGCCGCGTACAGGTCGAGGTGGACCCGGTTCTTGACGACCTTCGGCTCGGGCACCTGGTTCACCCAGATCGTCGGCGCCCGGCCGTCGCGGAGCACGGCGTCGTTCCCACCGGCGCCGCTGGCCTCGAGCCCGAGGGCCGTTGCCCAGAACCGCGCCGGCACCCACGGGTCGGCGGCGTCGATGCAGAGGTCCTTGAACGAGGCGGGCATCACGGCTGAACGCTACGAGCCGCGGGCGGTACCGTCCGGCTCGATGTACGTCCTCGCCCTCGAGGTCGACCTGCGGATCGTCGACGCCCACTCGCTGAAGGACAAGCGTCAGGTGGTGAAGTCGCTGGTCGAGACGGCCCGGCGCCGCTTCGGGATCTCCGCCGCCGAGGTCGGCCACCAGGACAGCTGGCAGCGGGCCACGCTCGGGTTCGCCGTCGTCGCGTCGAGCGCCCGCCAGGCCACGCTCGTCATGGACGACGTCGACCGGCTGGTCTGGTCGCAGGCGGGCGTCGAGGTGATCTCGGCCGAGCGGTCCTGGCTCGCCTGACCCCCGCATCTGTGTCACCGCAAACGTCGAACTTCGACGTATGCGGTGACGCAGACAGCGAGGCGGTCGCCGCTACGCGAGCCGGTCGACCGGATAGCCCGGGTACGACTCCTTGAACACTCCCGAGTGGAGGAGGACGGCGGCGACGCGGGCGCCGGACTCGGCGTCGGTGACCGTCGACCTCGTCCAGTACGACTCGGTGCGCCGGCTCTGGCCGAGCCCGACGATCTCGCGCTCGACGAAGTACGGCTGGCCGACGAGGACCGGTCCGTCGAGCAGGCGCACCTCGAGGTCGAGGAACAGCCCGAGGGACGGGGTGCGGACCGGGAACGGCCGGCCCGCCTTGTTGGTCAGCACGCTGATCATCTCGAACGGCACGATCGCCCGCCCCCACGGCGAGGCCTGGCCACCGTCGGGCGTGTACCACGGATGGGTCTCGGTGATCCGAGCGACCTTGTCGGCCAGTGAGAAGGGGTAGAGCGGCCCGTTGCCGTCGTCGTGGGTGATCGCCACCGGCTCGTCACCGGCGATCCGGGCGCCGACCTCGAGCTGGTCGAGGATGTACAGGTCGCCGGGATCCCCCTGCCGGCCGAGGCGCGCCTCGAGTGCGGACTCCGGGTGGTCGGGGCCGATCGACGCCGTCCCGGCGAGCACCGGTTGACCGTCCACCTTGTGTGCTTCGATCGTCGCTCCGTTCGGCGCCGTCGTCGTCAACGACGCCTGCACCTCCTCACCGGCGACGACCATCGTGCGGAAGTGGGCGCTGATGCAGCCCCGCTCGAACCACGCATCTCCCCACAGGGCGACGGCGAGCGGGTCGAACTGGCTGAAGTGGGTCGGTGCCTCGATCGGCGCCCCGGTGAGGCCGAGCGAGGCGGCGGTCTCACCGTCGTGGATGCTGTGGTGGCCGTCGTAGGTCTGCTCCTCGAGCATCTGGGCGGGCGAACGCACCGGCCCGGTGAGCGTGATCTCGGTCGCGAAGGGCACCCGCGCGACGCTACGCAGCGGGCCCTCGCCCGCTCTCACCGGCGGATGTCGAGCAGGGGCTCGTGGGCGTCGAGCACGCGCTGCAGGACGCGGGCGATCGTCCGTCGCTCCGCCACTGTCAGGTGGCGGTTGAAGTGCTCGTCGATGCCGGCGAGGTAGACCGGCGCGGCGCGGCGGAGGGCAGAGCGCCCGGCCCGGGTGATCGTCGCCAGCGTGGCCCGCCCGTCGGCGGGGTCCGGCCGTCGCTCGACGAGGCCCTCGCCCTCCAGCTCGGTGACCAGCCGGCTCACCCTCGTCCGCGAGAGCACGACGCGTGCGCCGAGATCCTGCATCCGGAGGGAGCCGTCGGGCCCAGCACCGAGCTCGAGCAGAACGTCGTACCACGTCAGCGGGATCAGGCCGGCGCCCGCCAGGTCGCGCTCGATCGCCCGCACGACCCGGTCCTGGACGAGCAGAACCGCCCGCCACGCCGCCACCGGATCGGACTCGGACATCTCCGCACTCTACCACCGGTTGCGTGCGAACGCACGCATCTGCTATGTTGTGTGCTCACGCACGCAAATGTACGAAGGAGACCACCATGACCGCCACAGAGACCCGGATCGAGCGGCCGCCCACCGGCACCTGGACGATCGACCCCGGCCACGCCGGCGTCGGCTTCGTCGGCCGCCACTTCGGGCTGACCCGGATCCGCGGGCGCTTCACCGGCGTCGAGGGCACCGTCACGATCGGCGAGTCGGTCGAGCAGTCGACGGTCGCCGTCGTGATCGCGATGGACTCGGTGGATTCGGGTGACCAGACACGCGACGACCACCTGCGGTCGGCCGACCTGTTCGACGTCGAGCACCACCCGACGGCGACGTTCCGATCGACGGGCGTCACCGCGGCCGCCGGCACCGGCCGGCTGGCCGGCGACCTCACGATCAAGGGGGTGACCCGCCCGGTCGAGCTCGACGTCGAGTTCGTCGGCGGTGTCGCCGACCCGTGGGGCAACGAGCGGGCCGTGTTCAGCGCATCCGGGTTGATCAATCGCGAGGACTGGGGCCTCACGTGGAACATGCTCCTCGAAGCAGGCGGGTTGCTGGTGTCGAAGGAGATCCGCCTGGAGATCGACGTCGAGCTGATCCGGGCCGCGTAGCCGCGGGTTACGTTCGCGTCAGTGGACGTTCCGCTGCACCCCGACGTCGCCGTGCTGGCCCCGCTGCTCGGCGCGTGGGGCGGCGACGGGGAGGGCCATTACCCCACGATCGAGCCGTTCGCCTACCACGAGCAGGTGACGTTCGGCCACGTCGGCAAGCCGTTCCTGGTCTACAGCCAACGCACCAAAGCGGCCGATGACGGCCGCCCTTTGCACGCCGAGGTCGGCTACCTGCGGGTCCCGGCGCCCGGCCGGATCGAGCTCGTACTGGCCCATCCGACGGGGATCACCGAGATCGGCGAGGGCGAGCTCACTGGCGACGGCGGGTCACTGTCAATCGAGCTCGCCACGACAACGATCGGGCGCACGGCCAGCGCCAAGGACGTCACCCGCCTCGAGCGCTCGATCCGGCTCGACGGGGACGAGCTCAGCTACCGGATCGCGATGGCCGCCGTGGGTCAGCCGCTTCAGCCGCACCTGTCGGCGGTCCTCCACCGATCGGTCGCCAGCTGATCAACGCGACCGGGCGAGGCCGAACATCGCCGCGACGACGTCGGCCGCACCGTCGGGTGCCCGTACCTCGAGGCCGACGCCACGCTCGTCGACGGTGATCGCGAAAGCCAAAGAATGGGCAGCAACGCTGCTCGGCCGCGGCGAGGCCGGCGAGACGCTCGACCGACACGTCGTCGTCGAGCTCGACGCGCAACCCACCGTCGCCGGTGGCCGTCCGGCTCCGGGCGTGATCGAGGATCGACCGCCACGCCTCCACGCGCTCCGCCACCGCACCCGGGTCGAGGCTGCACGCGATCGGCACGTCGTCGATCCGGGCCCCGAGCTCGACCGGCTGCGCCGCCGCCGCGCCCGGGTCGCCGTCGGCGAGGCAGGCGCAGCCGTCGGAGCAGGGTCCGTCGACGGCCGGTCCGGCGAGCTGGGCGGCGGCCCGGTTGAGCTCGGCGGTGAACGTGACCAGCTCGGCCACCTGGCGCTGGGCCTCGGCGACCTTGGCCGTGACGAGCTCGTGGAATCGTCGCTGCACCGGGCCGCAACGGTCGCCGTCGGCGAGGTCGGCCAGGTCGGCGATCTCGTCGAGCGAGCAGCCGAGGCGCTTGGCCCGGGCGATGAAGGCGAGGCGGATCAGCGTGCGATCGTCGTAGAGGCGGTAGCCGGCGTCGGTCCGCGCCGCCGGGGCGACCAGACCGATGCCCTCGTAGTACCGCAGCGACGACGCACTGAACCCGCTCCGGTCGGCGACCTCGCCGATGGTGTACGTGCTCACGTCATGACGCTAAACCTTCGACCCGAGTTGAAGGTCAAGCGCCCGCTCCTCGACGGCATCGGACGCCGGCTCCGGCGCCCGAGGGCGACGGCGGATGGCGGTGGCAGCCACTCCGAGGGCGGCGACGACCAGCGGCACGAAGAACGCGGCGTGGAATCCGTCGAGCAGGTCCTGCGGGGACCCGCCGTCGCCGGCCGTGGCGGCGTTGACGGCGGTGACGATGGCGAGCACGAGCGCCCCGCCGAACTGGAACGACGTGTTGACGAGGCCGCCGGCGAGTCCCTGTTCTTCGGGCGCGATCCCGTTGGTGGCGGCGATGTTGAGCGGGCCGTAGGCGAGCGCGAAGGCGAGCCCGGCGAGGACGAACGTCGGGAACATCGCCGTCGCGTAGCTCGACTGGAGACCGATGGGCAGGAACAGGGCGAACGCGAGCACCGCACTGGTGAGTCCGGCAATGATCACCCGGTTCACTCCGAAGCGGGCGACGAGCCGCGGGGTGAGCGTCGGTGCCAGGAGGGCGACCATCGCCCCGCCGGGGAAGATGGCGAGCCCGGTCTCGAGCGCCGACCAGTTGCGCACCTGCTGCATGTACAGCACGGCGATGAACTGGAACCCGACCCACGCTCCGAACAACGCCATCGCGCCGACGTTGGCCCGGACGAGCGGGGCCGAGCGCAGGATGCCGAGTCGCACGAGCGGCGACGGCGCCCGCCGCTCGATCGCCACGAAGGCGGCGAACAGCGCGATCGCGCCGAGGAAGCCGAGCAGGGTGCGGGGCGATCCCCAGCCGGCCGCGGGCGCCTCGACGACGGTGAAGACGAGCAGCAGCATCGCCGCCGTCACGGTGACCGCACCGGATGCGTCGAACGAACCCCGCGAGCGGCGGCGCGGACGCCCGGCGTCGGGCACGAGCGCGATCGCGGCGAGCAGCGTGATCAGCGCCAGCGGGACGGGCAGGAAGAGCGTCCACCGCCAGCCGACCTCGGTCAGCAGGCCGCTGAGCACGAGACCGAGCGAGAACCCCGTCGCGCCGGTCGCGGTGTAGACGAGCAGGGCCTTGTTCCGGGCCGGCCCCTCGGCGAACGTCGTCGTGATGATCGACAACCCCGCCGGCGCGGTGAACGCCGCACTCACGCCCTTGATGAAGCGGGTGGCGATGAGCACCGACCCGTCGGTCGCCAGCCCGCTCAGGCCGGAGAAGACGAGGAACACGGCGAGGGCGACGAGGAAGAGCCGCCGGCGCCCGAGGAGGTCGGCGGCGCGACCGCCGAGGAGCAGGAACCCGCCGTATCCGAGGACGTAGCCGCTCACGACCCATTGCAGCGCGCTCGTCGACATGTCCAGGTCCTCGCGGATGGACGGCAGGGCCACGCCGACCATCGAGACGTCGAGCGCATCGAGGAACAGGGCGCCGCAGAGCACGATCAGCGCGCCCCAGGCCCGCCCGCTGATCGTCGAGACGGGGTCGGCTGCGGAGAGCTCGGATGTCGCCACGGTCGCCTCCTTGGGGGTTCAGGAGTGAAACGGACCGATCGGTCCCGGACCGAACAGTCCGTATTATCCGCCGACCGCGTAAGAGTGTCAAGACACAATCGGACCGTGCGGTCCGCTATCCTTGCCGCCGGAGGAGGTCACATGGCACGCACGCCGACCCCGGGCGCACGGGACGGCATCCTGGACACCGCGGCGCGACTGTTCTACGACCACGGCGTCCACGGCGTCGGCCTGCAGACGGTGATCGACGAGTACGGCTGCGGGAAGAACCTGCTCTACCGGGAGTTCGAGAGCAAGGACGACCTTGTCGTCGCGTGGCTGGAGCGCTGCCACGCCGACTGGGAGTCGCGGATCGCGACAAGGACCGAGCCACTGGCCGGGGACCCGGCGGCGCAGCTCGTCGCCATCGTCGCCGACGCCGCCGAGACGGCGTCCAGCCCGCAGTTCCACGGCTGTGCCATGCGCAACACGCGGGCCGAGTTCCCCGACGCCAACCACCCCGCCCACCGCGTCGCCGACGTGCGCCTCGGCGGCGTGCGGGCCCACCTCCGCGACCTGGCCGAGCAGGCGCACGCACGGGATCCGGACGCTCTCGCCGACCGGCTGATGCTGATCATCGACGGGATCAACACCGGGGGCGCCCGGGGCGACGGCAAAGCGTCGGTCGGAGCCGCCGTCTCCTTCGCCGAGGAGGTCGTCCGCGCCGCGACTCCCCCCAGCCGCCGCAAACGGCGGTCGTGAGCCGTCCTAGGCTGCCGGGCAGGAGGGAGCACCCACCATGAACGCACCCACCCGACCCCGCTGGACCCACGTCGCGATCCCCGTGACCGATCTCGACAAGGCGATCGACTTCTACACGTCGCTCACGCCGCTCGTGGTCGTCGCCCGCAACGAGGACGAGAACGGACGCGGCGCCTGGCTCTCCAACGAGGGGCAGGTCGAGGACCCGTTCGTGCTCGTCATCGCCGAGTTCGTCCCCGAGGCGGCCGAACGCTTCGGCCGCCGATCCGGGGAACCCCAGCCGACCCTCGCTCCGTTCGCCCACCTCGGCATCGAGCTCCCGACGAGGGAGGACGTCGACCGGATGGCCGAGCGGGCCCGCGAGCTCGGCGCGCTCGTGTGGGAGCCGCGGTGGATGGCGCCCCACATCGGCTACATCTGCTCAGCGCAGGATCCCGACGGCAACATCGTCGAGTTCTCCTACGGCCAGAAGGTGTTCGCGACGATCCGCGAGCTGTGGGGGCAGCCGGTCGCCAGCAGCGGCGGGTGACGCGCCGATCCGCCGGAGGCGATCGCATCGCCGCCGGCGGACCGGGAGGTCGAGCGGTGAGCTCGGGTGAGTGAGTCAGCGCCCTGACAGGCGGGGCACGTCGACGACGATGAACTCGTTGTCGTCGGCCCGGCCGGGGTTGCGGCCCAGGTTGGGCAGGTTGTTGTCGCAGCCGATCAGCACGCGGTCCGGGGAGAGCACGCGGAGCGCTTCCACCGACTCGCACACGACGGCGAAGGGATCGCCGAGGCGGACGTCACCGGGATGGATCGCCGGCAGCGACACCAGGCCCGGATCGGGGATCGCCGTGAGGTCGAGCACCTGGCGCTTCCGCAGGTAGCCGGCCTCGTCGGTGCGGCGCAGATCGACGACGTAGACCCGGCGGAAGACGACGTTCGCTCCGGAGCTGGCGTCCCGTTCGATCACCACGAGGCGGTGATCGTCGAGCGCCTGCACGTCGGCCACCATGTTCGCCGTCAGCTCGGTCCGGTACCTCCACGTCCGCCCCGTGAACCGCTCGCGGCGGACGTCGAACTCGTGGACCCGCCAGCGCGTCGGCCGGATCGCCGACGACGGCGCCCTCGAGCACGGGATAGAGGTAACGACCGTTCGGCGAGATCGCCATCCCCTCCAAGCCGCGGCTATTGGCGATCGTCGGCGGCTGGGTCCCGATGGCCGGGTTCGTCGCGGCAATGACGCCCGGGACCGGGAACGGTCGGTCGAGCAGGACGCCGCTGGCGCTGAAGTGGAGGATCCACGGACCGAACTCGTCGCCGACCCAGAGGTCACCGTCCGGTGCCCGCTGCAGCGACTCGGGGTCGATGTCGGCGCCCGTCAGCAGCCGCCGCTTCGAGTGCTCCTTCGTGATCGGGAACCCGATGCGGTGGTGGGGATCGCGGAAGCTGATGTACCGGCCGACCGCCACCGCGCCCGATCCACCGCGGGCCGTCTTGAACTGCGGCCGCAGGTAGTAGGCGCGGATGAGGAAGTCGAACGAGTTGGCCTTGTTGCCAAAGCCGTTGTCGGGCATTCCGAGGTACTCGCCCGGGTGTCGTCCCGCGACGATCGCCGAGAACCCCTCCACCGGTTGGGACGGCAACGGGAACGTGATCCCGTTGGCCGATGTCGCCCCCGCGCCAGCAGGTGGGCCGGGCGCCAGCGTCTCGGCGGGAAGCACCGCGCGTCCGACGAGCCTCGGGAGGCGCCCTCGCCCGGTGCTCCCGCTCGCGCCGGCGTCGGCGCCTCCGACGGCCGCTCCGATCGTCATCGCGGCGAGCGCACCGACCGCGACGAACTTCGTTCTGGTTCTCATGTCCTTCTCCTCTCTTGTGTGGACGAGCCGATCCTGCGGGTCGGCGCGTCCCGGGCACATCGGTCCGCGGTCACGACGCGGTCCCGGCCGGCGATCGGGCGCAGATCGGGACTCCGGTACCATCCGCCCGGGACACCGGCTGCCGTACGGTGAGTCGTGGCCCCGGAGGGAACGCCGATGGAGGAGCTCGATCGGTCGACAGCGACGTCAGCCGCACGGCGTCACGGCGTGGTTCTCGTCGGCGTCAGCGCGGCACTCGTGATCGCGGCCGCCGGGTTCGTCGTCGGCCTCCGTGTCGCCAACGAGGGCGCCGAGCCGAGCGGCCAGAACTGGCGGCTCGTGAGCTGGTTCGCGATCGGCTTCGCCTACTCGGTCGCCGGCACGTGGCTGCTGCTCCAGCCCGGCTGGCGCCGCATCGGCGCCGAGTTCACCGTCATCGGCGTCGCGGCGACGCTGACCGCGATTGCGCTCCAGTACCGCGGCTACCTCGCCGTCACCGACGCCGAGGGCTGGCGGTGGCTGGCGGACGCCGACGACTGGGCCCAACCGCTCGTCGGTGCGGTCCTGGTCGCGCTGGTCCCGTGGGAGCTCGTGGCCGAGCCCTGGCGATCCACTCGCTGGTGCCAGCTCGCCCGCGCGACCGGCGCCGTCGCCACGGTGGTGGTCGTCGTCGAGCCCGGGGTCGGAGACTGGGCGGCAGGAGTCGTCGGCCTCGCCGCCATCGGCGTGCTCGGATGGCAGCTCCACCACCGGCCCGGCACCGGCGACCCGCTGCCGGCCTGGCTCCTCGCCGGCTGCGTCGCCGCGTGGCTGGCCGTCGTGCCCGACAGTGTCGACGTCGTCGACTGGCGACTGCCCGGACGACACGTCGTGTCGGCTCTGCTCCTGCTCGCGACCGTGCCCCTCGTCGTCGCCGGAGTCGTGATCGAGGTGATCCGGCGGTCCCCCACCCGGTTGGCCCGGATCTCGCACCCGGTGGTCGAGTGGCTGATGCTGACCGCGGGCATCGTGATCGTGTACACGGGCCTCGTCGCCGGGCTCGGCCGGATGGTGGGCGGGAGCGGGCCGACGTGGTTCCTGGTCGCCGCCACCGGAGCGATCGCGATCCTCCTCGAACCGGCCCGACGACGGATCCGCCGGTTCGTCGACCAGCTCGTCTACGGCTCGCGGGACGACCCGCTGGCCGTCGTGCAACACGTCGTCGACCACGTCGGCGCCGACTCCGGCGACGACCTCCTGCCCGCCCTCGTGCGCAGCCTCGAGCGCGAGCTCCGGCTCAGCGCCGTCGCCATCGACATCGCCGCGCCCGATGGGTGGGAGCGGGCCGCCGCGGTCGGAACCCCGACCGAGCACTGTCGCGAGGTGCTGCTGCACCATCGCGACGAGGTCGTCGGCCGGCTCGTCGTCGGTTGGGCCGACGGGCCGTCGCTGCGGGCCCGCGACGAGCAGATCCTCGACCAGCTCGCCGGCCCGCTGAGCCTCGCCGTGAGCTGGGTGCGCCTCGCCGCGGCGTTGCGGCGGTCGAGCGTCGAGATCGTCTCGGCCCGGGAGGAGGAACGCCGGCGCCTCCGCCGCGACCTCCACGACGGCCTCGGCCCGGCGCTCACCGGGATCTCGCTCGGGCTGCGCACCGCCGTCCGCCAGCTCCAGCGGTCCCCCGATGCCGACGCGGTGCGACCCGCTCGGGACCTCCTCACCCAGCTCGCCGACGAGGTCGACGCGGTCGTCAACGAGGTCAAGCGGATCGTCCGCGACCTCCGCCCCACGGCGCTCGACCAGGTCGGGCTGGTGGACGCCGTGGCGGCCTTCACGCGGCGGTTCGCCGACGACCTCGAGATCCACCTCGCCCTGCCCGCCGAGCCGGTCGAGCTGCCCGCCGCGGTCGAGGTCGCCGTCTACCGCATCGTCACCGAGGCGTTGACCAACGTCGTCCGGCACGCCCGGGCCGCCCGCTGCTGGCTCACCATCGCCACGGGGAGCACGGTCGAGATCGACGTCGTCGACGACGGGATCGGGATCGACGACACCGGGCCGGCCGGCGTCGGGCTGACGGCGATGCGGGAACGGGCGCGCGAGCTCGGCGGCTCCGTGCGACTGTCCTCGAACACGCCGCGCGGCACCCACGTGCACGTCCAGCTCCCGGCGGCGTTGCCATGAGCCCGGCCGAGGGCGGGCACCACCCGCTGCGGGTCGCCGTCGTCGACGACCATCCGATGTTCCGGATGGGCCTCGCCGCGGCGATCGGCGAGATGGAGGGCATCGTGCTCGTCGGCGAGGCCCAGCGCGCCGACCAGGTCCCGGATCTCGTCGCCGCGGCCGATCCGCACGTGCTCCTGCTCGACATCCGGCTCGAGGACGGATCGGGGCTCGAGGTCAACCGGTGGCTGGCCGAGCACTACCCGGACGTGCGGGTGGTCATGCTCACGATGTCGGACGACCACGACACCGTGCTCACCGCGCTGCGGGACGGGGCGTCCGGCTACCTCGTCAAAGGCGTCGGCCCCGAGCGCGTGGAGCACGCGCTGCACGTCGCCGCCGGCGGCGACGTCGTGCTCGACCACGACCTGGCCGCCGCGGTGAGCCAGCTCGCCCAGGAGCGGCGGCGCACACCGGCCCGCCTGTTCCCCCAGCTCACCCAGCGTGAGTTCGACATCCTCATCCTGATCGCGGAGGGACTCGACAACCAGTCGATCGCCCGCAACCTCGTCCTCAGTCCGAAGACGGTGCGCAACCACGTCTCCAACGTGTTCGCCAAGATCCAGGCCACCGACCGGGCGCACGCGATCGTGCTCGCCCGGCGGGTCGGGCTCGGGTCCTGAATCCGCTCGCCCTGGCGGGAGGCCCGACACGCATGATGTCGGGTGGTGTCGCGTCTTGTCCCGTCAGGTTCCAGCGGCGACGCATCGTTGCTCGTCGAGACCCGAGGCATCCGCGGACTCGGCGATGGGCTCGTGAGCGTGGTGCTGGCGTCCTACCTCGCCGTGATCGGACTCTCCGATGCGCGGATCGGGGTGGTGGTGACTCTGACCCTGCTCGGCTCGGCCGCGCTCACCCTGCTCGTCGGCTTGAAGGCGCACGCCTACCCACGCCGCCGGCTGCTGCGCCTCGTCGCCGTGCTGATGATCGCCACCGGCGTCGCCTTCGCCGCTTTCGACACCTTCTCGGCGCTGGCGGCCGTGGCGCTCATCGGCACGCTCAATCCCAGTGCGGGCGACGTCAGCGTGTTCCTCCCCACCGAACAGGCCCTGCTGCCGGCGACGACGAAGGACGAGCAGCGCACCGCGCTCTTCGCCCGCTACACGCTCATCGGGACACTCGCCGCGGCAGCCGGCGCCCTGTGTGCCGGCGTTCCGCAGTGGATCGGCCGCCGCCTGGACGTCCCCGACACGACGTCGTTGCGGTGGGCATTCCTCGCCTATGCGGCCCTCGGCGTCGTCGTGCTCACCCGCTACCGGAAGCTGTCGCCCGCCGTCGAGCGGGTAGGCCCTCCACCAGCCCGACCGCTCGGCCAGTCGCACCGCATCGTCTACCGGCTGGCGGCGCTGTTCAGCCTCGACGCCTTCGGCGGCGGGTTCGTGATCACGGCCTTGCTCGTGCTGTGGCTGCAGCGCCGGTTCGGTCTGTCGATCGCGGTATCCGGTGTGGTGTTCTTCTGGGCCGGGGTGCTCTCCGCCTTCTCGGCGCTTGTCGCGGTCCGGATCGCCCGCCGGATCGGGCTTGTCCGAACCATGGTCTTCACCCATCTGCCGGCCAACGGCTTCCTCATCCTCGCCGCCTTCATGCCGACCGCACCGGCCGCCGTAGGTTGCCTTCTGGCCCGCTCGGCGCTCTCACAGATGGACGTTCCTGCGCGGACCTCGTACGTCATGGCGATGGTCGAACCGGCGGAGCGCCCGGCCGCGGCGAGCGTCACCAACGTGCCGCGAAGTCTCGCCGCCGCCCTTCCCCCGGTGGCCGCCGGGTGGATGCTCGGCCAGTCGACGTTCGGGTGGCCACTCATCATCGGCGGGTCGATCAAGGCCCTCTACGACGTGCTGCTGCTCCGTCAGTTTCGCGACCTTCGACCACCCGAGGAGGCCGGCGCACCGACGAGGACGGTGCTCCGCGGCGGCTGAGTCCGTCGGGACCCGCCGAACAAGCTCGTCGCCAGCCCTCCCGAGCTCGGCGCGCTCAGGCGGCGATGGTCTCGTCGACGGGGTCGTCGCCGGCGAGCTGGGTGAGGGCGAGGGCGGCGTAGAGACCGCCGGCGGCGAGCAGTTCGGCGTGGGTGCCGCGCTCGACCACGCGCCCACCGTCGATCACGGCGATCTCGTCGGCGCGGCGCACGGTCGCCAGGCGGTGGGCGATCACGATCGACGTCCGGCCCGCCAGCGCGCTCGCCAGCGCCTCCTGCACGGCGACCTCCGACCCGGCGTCGAGGTGGGCGGTCGCCTCGTCGAGCACGACCACGCCGGGGTCCTTGAGCAGCAGGCGGGCGATCGCGATGCGCTGTTTCTCGCCGCCGGAAAGGCGGTAGCCGCGGTCGCCGACCACGGTGTCGAGCCCGTCGGGCAGGCGCCGGACGACGTCCCACACCTGGGCCGCCCGGAGGGCCGCCGCAAGCTCGTCGTCGGTCGCGTCGGGCTTGGCGTAGCGCAGGTTGGCGGCGAGGGTCTCATGGAACAGGTGGACGTCCTGGGTGACGACGCCCACGGTGTCGCGGACATCGGCGAGGCTCGTCTCGCGGAGGTCGATCCCGCCGATCCTCACGGCACCCGCGGTCGGGTCGTAGAGCCGCGACACGAGGCTGGAGATGGTGGTCTTGCCGGCTCCCGACGGGCCGACCAGCGCGAGGGTACGACCGGGCTCGACCCGCAGCGAGACGTCGTTCACGGCCGCGCCGGGCCGGGTGTCGTCGAGCAGGGCGACCCCCTCGAGCGAGGCCAGGGACACCTCGGCGGCGGTCGGGTAGCGGAAGGACACGCCGTCGAACTCGACGGCGACCGGGCCTTCCGGCAGTGCCGTGGGGTCGGCCGGGTCGCTGATCGCCGGCTCGAGGTCGAGCACCTCGAGCACCCGCTCGAAGCTCACGAGCGTGGTCATCACGTCGACCTGCACGTTGGACAGCGCGGTCAACGGACCGTAGAGCCGGCCGAGGTAGGCCGTGAGGGCGACGAGCGTCCCGATGCCGATGCTGCCGGCGATCGCCATGACGCCCCCGAGCCCGTAGACGAGCGCGGTGGCGAGCGAAGCCAGGAGGCCGAGCGCGGTCATCACGACACGGGAGTACATCGCCGACGTGACGCCGATGTCGCGAACCCGTCCGGCGCGGGTGGAGAACGCCTCCGACTCCGCATCGGGCCGGCCGAAGAGCTTCACGAGCAGCGCGCCGGAGACGTTGAACCGCTCGGTCATCACCTGCCCCATCTCGCCGTTGAGCTGGTACCGCTCCCGGGTGATGTCCGCCAGCCGGCGACCGACCCAGCGGGCGGGCAGGATGAACAGCGGCAGCATCGTCAACGCCAGCACGGTGATCTGCCACGAGAGCACGAACATCGCGGCCAGCGTCGTGACGACGGCGAGGACGTTTCCTACGACGTTGGAGAGCGTCGAGGTGAACGCCTGTTGGGCCCCCTGGACGTCGCTGTTCAGCCGGGTCACGAGGGCGCCGGTCTGGGCGCGGCTGAAGAACCCGATCGGCATCCGCTGGACGTGATCGAACACCTGCGTGCGCAAGTCGTGGATCAGGCCCTCGCCGATGCGGGCCGAGTACCACCGCTGGGCGAGCCCGACGCCGGCCGACACCACGGCGAGGGCGGCGACGACACCCGCCAGGGCGACGACGAGAGCGGTGCGGCCTTCGGTGATCCCCCGGTCGATGATCGCCCGGTAGACGAGCGGGGTCGCCGCGGTGGCAAGAGCGTCGATCACGATCAGGACCAGGAACACCGAGAGCCACCGGCGGTACGGCGCGGCGAAGCCGATGATGCGGCGCACGGTGCCGGCGGCGAGGCGGTGGCTGGTGACGGAGCGGTCGAGGGAGAAGCTCTTGTAGGACTGACGCATGGTGCTCGATTCAGTGGTGATGCAGGCTCATGATGAGTTAAACTCACTATATGGGTCGAAGTATTCCCGATCCGTCGGTCAGCGCCGAGATCGCCGATCTGCTGTATCGCGTCACGCACCGGATGCGCCGGGCGAGCGAGCCGGTGCTCGACCCGCTCGGGGTCACGTGGGCCCAGCTCCGGGCCTTGCGGACACTGTCGAGGGCCGAGCCACCACTGCGCATGAGTGAGCTCGCCGAGCGGCTGCGGATCGCCCGACGGTCGGCCACGTCGCTCGTCGACGAGCTCGCCGAGCGAGGGCTCGTCGAACGGCTCCCCGATCCGGCCGATCGCAGGGCCGTCACCGTCGCCGTGACGCCGGCCGGCGGGGCGCTGCTCGATCAGCTCGTCCAGCGCCGGCGGGCGGCGGCCGGCGACCTCACCAGCGCGCTCGACCGGCGTGAGCTCAGGGCGCTCCGCGACCTCCTGCGCCGCCTCGACGCCGGCACCGGCTGATCAACGCCATGCCCGCTGGCGGGGGTCGTCGGCCGGCGCGGTAGTTTTCGGGGGTGGCCAACGGCGCGACGGTCACCGAGTTCATCCGGGCCGTCCCGCTCTTCGCCGGCCTGCAGCCGGCCGAGCTCAACCGCGTGGCCGCGGCGATGCAGCTGCTCGACGTGGTCGCCGGCGAGCTCATCTGCGCCCAGGGCGACCCCGGGTACCAGTTCTACGTGATCGCCGGGGGCGAGGCGGTGGTCGAACGCCACGGCCAGCCCGTGGCCAAGCTGCACGCCGGCGACTACTTCGGCGAGCTCGCCCTGCTCGATCGAGGCCCCCGGTCGGCGACCGTGCGGGCGCTGACCGACTCCCGCCTGTTCGTGCTGCACAAGCAGAGCTTCACGATGGTGCTCGAGGAAGTGCCGGTGGTGGCGCAGAAGCTGCTCGGCGTCCTGGCGTCACGGTTGCGCGAGGCCGAAGCCCGCGCCGACCGCGTCCCCTTGTACTGACCGACGCTTCCGGCCGGCGTGTTAAGCATGCCTGATGCGCCGGCTTCTGGCCACTGACGCAGCGACGGGTGGTGAGCCAGGCACGGCCGTCGACGATGGGCGGGGGCGGCTCGGGGTACAGGGCTCGGTCGCCGTCAGCCTGGCCGGCAAGTCGGTGGAGCTGGTGACCCTGCTGCTGCTGGCGACCGTCGTTCCCCGGGCCCTCGGGCCGGTGGACTACGGGCACTTCGCCGTGCCCCTCACCATCGTCACCGTCGGATCGCTCGCCCTCACCCTGGGCGGGCCGACCACGCTCGCCCGCTTCGTGCCGGCGGCCGCGCCGGGTGAGCGGCGGGCGGTCGCGGTGCGCCTCGGTGGGCGGCTGGCGCGGGGCCGGGCGCTGCAACTCCTCGCCATCGCCGCCGTCACGACCCTCGCCGTGGCCCTGGATCCGAGTCGGGTTCCGCCGTCGACGGCGGCGCTCGTCGTGCTCGCCCTGGCGCTCAACGTCGCCGCCACGCTCGCCCTTCAGGTCGGCCTCGGGCTCGGCCACACGGGCTGGTGGAGCGCCCGCTTCCCGATCCAGAACGCCGTGCTCGTCGTCGGGGTGCTGTTGCTTCACCGCGCCGCCGGCAATGTCGGGGCCCTGCTGGCGATCGTGCTGTCCGGCGCCGTCGCCGCCGCCATCGGCGCGGCGGTCGTGCGCCCACTCGTCACCGACCCGCCCGGCGAAGACGTCGAGCTGCCGGCCGGCGCGATCCGCTTCGGCGTCCTCCACGCCGCCGGCGCCGGGTGCACTCAGCTCGCCCACCGCGGCGCCGTGATTGTCGTCGCCGTCCTCGCCGGCTCTGGTGTCGAGGCCGGCTACACGGCGCTCGCCCTCGGGGTCGCGCTGGGCGTGACCTACGCCGTGCTCCAGACGTTCACCGTCTCACTCCCCCACCTCGCCGGCGACCCGCCGGTCGCCGAGGCGACCCTCCGCCGGCTGGCCGGCGGGATCGTCGCCGTCCTGGTCCCGGTGGCCCTCGTGACCGCGGCGGTCCTCGATCGCGCCGTCTCCGCCGTCTTCGGCGGTGAGTACGACGAGGCGGTCACGACGTTCGCCCCCGCGGTGGCGATGGTTGTGTTGGCGCCGCTGAACGCCCTTGCCGTACAAGTGGCCGCCCTCCGCCTGCGGCCCGAGGCGGCGACGACGGCCGGCGTCGCCGCGCTGGTCGCGTTCGCTGTCGTCGCGGTGACCGGTGTGCCGACGTGGGACGCGGTCGGTGGCACAACGGCGGCCCTGGCCGCCGTCGCGGTCAGCGGCGTCGTCTCGCTCGTCCTGCTCCCGGGCGCGATCGGCGCGCGCCTGGCTACCGCCTCGTTCGGCGGCGCGGCGGGCGTCCTCGCCGTCGCGGTGATCGCGTCGTGACGGGATCGCCGCCGCTCGTCTCGGTCGTCGTGCCGACCCGCGACCGGCCCGACCAGCTGCGAGCCTGCCTCGACGCGCTGGAGGCTCAGTCGGCCGCCGCGTTCGAGATCGTGGTCGTCGACGACGGCTCTCGGCGACCGGCCGCGGTCGGGGACGTGGTCGCCGCCGCGCCCCACGCCCGGCTGCTGTCGGGCACCGGCCGGGGCCCGGCCGCGGCGCGGAACCTGGGTGCGGCGGCCGCCCGGGCGCCGGTGGTGTGCTTCACCGACGACGACTGCCGGCCCGAGCCCGGCTGGATCGACGCCCTCACGGCCCGCCTCGGCGAGACGACTCCGGCGGTCGCCGGGCCGACCCTCACCGACCAGAGCGACAGCGTCTACTCGGCCGCGTCGCAGGTCATCACGAACCACCTCACCGAGAGCTCACGCGGTCGCGACCGGATCGACTTCGCCCCGACGAGCAACCTCGCCTGCCGCGTCGAGATCCTCCGGGCGGTGCCGTTCGACGAGCGCTTTCCATTGGCCGCCGGCGAGGACCGCGACTGGTGCCTGCGCCTCGCCGCCGGCGGCGGCCGGCTGGTGTTCGAGCCCACCGCCCGCGTGTGGCACCACCAGAACCTCACGGCTGGACGGTTCTGGCGCCAGCAGACCCGCTACGGGCGCGGCGCCTACCGGTTCCACCGCCGGCACCCGGGCCGCGGCCGCCAGCCGGCCGCGTTCTACGCCGGACTGCTCGGCGCCGGGTTCCGGCGCGGGTGGCGCGTGGGCGTCCTTGTCCTCGTCGCCCAGGTGGCCACCGCCGTCGGGCTGGTGGCCGAGGCGCTCACCGATCGGCGGTTGAACCCGTTCTGTCGTTTGGAACCGACCGGTTCCGGTCGGTCCTAAACGACAGTTCGGGTCGTCGCGGTCAGTAGATCGGCGTGTTCGGCTCCAACCCGCACAGCACCCGGCCGTACAGCTCGATCGCCGTCTGCGGGTGCATCAGCGCGTGGTTGGCGAGGGCCTGGATGTCGCGCTGGTAACGCTGGATCGGCACGTGCTGCTGGATGCATGACGCCCCACCGGCGAAGAACAACAGGTCGACAGCGGCCCGAGCCTCGCCGGTCGAGTGAGCCACGTGGGCCCGGGCCCGGACCCGCTCCTCGAGCGTGAGCGGCAGGCCTTCGATGTCGTCGAGCAGGGCGGCCGCCCGCCGCATGTGGGCGTCGGCCGACTCGATGCGCATCGCGGCCTCACCCACTTGCAGGTGGGTGACCGGCGCCGCCGACTTGTCGTTGTAGCTCGTGTAGGTGATCGCCCGGCCGGGCAGGCGCTCCATGAACGACTCGTAGGCCCCGCGGGCGATGCCGGCCGGGGTGCCGGCGGCGTTGACGATCAGCATCGTCGCCAGTGGCAGGTTGAAGTACGGGTTGTCCGCATTGTGCCGATCGGCCGTGTACTGCGCCTCGGACATGAGTGGCAGCGGGTAGACGCGGTGCTCGGGCACGAACACGTCCTCGGCCACGATGGTGCAACTGCCCGTGGCGGACATGCCGCTGGCGTGCCAGTCGTCGAGGGCTCTCAGCTCGCCGGTGGGCACCAGCACGCAGTTCGGCATGACGCCCTCGCCGTCGTCGAGCGGCCGGAGGGCCGTGACGACCGTCCAGTTGGCGCCGAAGTTGCCGGTGTTGAACCCCCACGACCCGTTCAGCACCACGCCACCCGGGGCCGGCGCGGCCGTGCCGGTGGGCGAGAGGGCGCCGCTGACCCGGGGATCGCCGTCGCCGAGGATCTCCTCCTGGGCCTCGTCGGGCATCGTGGCGGCCAGCCACGCCATGGCGCTGAAGATCGTCGCCACCCACGAGCTCGACGGGCACCCGATGGCGATGGTGGCGAGGACGTCGACCTGGGTCTCGAAGTCCGCCTCGTGGCCGCCGAAGCGCTCGGGCACGCACATCTTGAACACGCCGGCCTCGGCCAGCGCGTCGTAGGTCTCGGGCAGGAGGTGGCGAGCCTCTTCAGCCGCTCCCGCCCACTCCTTCAGTGCCGGCACGAGCGCCTGTGTGCGATCGAGCAGTCCGTCAGCGCGTTTCCCCATGACGCGAGATGCTGCCACAGCGACGATGCCGTTCTGTCGTTTGGGATCGGCCGGATCCGGGCGTTGCTAAACGACAGTTCGGGGAGTGAGCAGCGGCTCGCCGGCCATCCCGGCGACGTCGGCGCCGGCCAGCGCGGCGGCCGTGGCGGCGATGTCCTCGAGGCGGGGCTGCCGGCTGGGCGTGACCACCTGCGATGAGCCGGGCACGAGCAGCGCCCACGCGTCACCCTCCGTGTGGTTGCCGGAGCGGCCGCTGCCGACCCCGCGGCGCATCACCGTGCCGAACCGCTCCGACGTGACGCCTTCGACCTTCGTCGCCGGCCGGTCGGTCCAGCGGACGACGAGGTCGGGAAGGAGGTCGGCGCGGGAACCGGCCCCGAACCGGTCGCTCACCCGCTCGACCGAGTCCACGGCCTGGTGCCCGTCGAGGTCGCGGAACGTGAGCAACCCGTCGGTGATCCGGGCGGCGAGGTCGTCCAATTCCCCCGGCTCGACGATCCCGTCGCGCTCCCGGCCGCGCACGTTGAACCGGACGTAGCCCTGGTTCTCGGCCGGATGGGCGAACGCCACCGTCGTGCTCCAGTCGACCCCGCGCAACTCCAGGCGCGCCGTGAGGTCGAGGGCGAACCGCTCCGGCAACATCGCCGCTGCCCGGGCCCGCAGCCCGCTCGGCACGGCGGCGCGCAACCACCAGATCGACGACGGGCCCGGCGCCCGCCGCGCCGGGTCGAGGATCGCCTCCAGCATCTCGGGGAGCATGTCGGCGCGGCTGGAGTTGACGTCCATCCCGACCGGTGACAGCACGATCACGTCCGCGTCCGCTGGGAGAGCCGCGACGATCCGGCCGAGGGCGCGGTCGACGGCGACATACACGTCCTCCATCGCCCCACCGAGCACGAGGCGCGAGCCGGCATCGAGCTCGGCGTCGTCGAGCTGCGACAGGTCCCAGAACTGGTGGCCGGCGACGTGGGCGGCGCAGAACGTGAGCCACGCCAGGTCGAACGGCTCGGTCCCGAGCAGCAGCGTGGCCGCCTCGGCGACCCGCCCCGGTGCTCCGAGCAGGCGGCGGCGGAGGGCGAGCATCTCGGGCACGGTGTGCTGTCCGAACACCTCGTCGACGGGCTCGGGCCGACCGTACAGACGCTCGAGCCGCTCGTAGGCCGGTTCGGGAGTGGACCACTTGCGCAGGACGACCCGGTCGTGGAGCTGCCAGCCGCACACCAGCGCGCCAGGTGGCGCGTCGGCCGGCGGCCGGCTCTCGTACGGGTCGACGGCGAGCGTGCGGGTGCCCTGCTCCCGGCCCAGCCGCTCCCAGATCGGTGGCGGCGCCTCGAACGCCGTCATGTACCGGACGCGCTGCTCGTCGGGCGACCACTGGAACGGGTAGAAGAGCCCGTGGTCGGCGATCTCGACGCCGCTGTAGAGGGTGTACTGAGCGCCGGCGGCGAACTGAGTCGCCGGGGCGTCGAGGTCGTGCCACGTGCCGCGCTCGCGGAGCGCGGCGAGCGACGGGAGGCGCTCGTCGGCCAGCAGGCGGCCGAGGAGGGAGGCACTGGCGGCGTCGAATTGGAGGATGGCAAGCATGTCAGGACTCCGTTCGAGCCACGGCGGTGGGCTGGCCACCGCGCGCGGCGCAGGTTCGTATCGCGTCGATCGCGTCCATCACCGCCAGTCCGTCGGCGGCAGTGCCGAGCTCGGGCGCGGACTCGCCGCGCACGGCCGCGCCGAGGGCGCGCAGCTGCCCGGCCAGCGCGGCGACGAGCGCCGACGGGCCCGGTCCCGGACGGAGGCGGCCGCGCACGGCGGCGGTCAGTCCGCCGAGGGCGTGCCGTCCGACCACGCTGCCGCGGTCGTCGCGGACCTCGACGAGCTCGCGGTGCGGTCGGTCGGTCGCGAGGCTGACCCGCGCCCGGGCGCGCGTGAACATCAGGTGCAGCTCGGCGCGGGCGGTCGTGCAGGTGGCGCCGACGACCTCGACCACGTCGGCGTCCGTGAGCCACCGGGCGAGATCGACGGCATGCGGGGCGAGGTCGGTGAGGACGTCGTCGTCGACGGTGACCGGGCGCCAGCTCCGGCGCCGGTAGTGGATCACCAGGTCGAGCTGGACGTGGCCGCGGGGCGGGACGAGCCGCCGCAACCGCTGGACACCGGGGTCGAAGCGACGGTTGAACCCGACCCACGGAGCGGGGTCGAGCCGGGCGATCGCGGCGGCGCCGGCGGCGTCGGGCGCCGGGGGCTTCTCCACGAGCACGGGCACGCCGGCGGCAACCGCCTCGGCGGCGCCGGCGGGATGGGCGGCCGCCGGGCTCGCCAGGACGACGGCGTCGACGGCCGCGGCGGCGAGGAGGTGGTGCAGATCGGGGTGAGCGGCCACCGGATCGCCGTTGGTCGTGGCGAGCCGGGCGACGTGCTCGCGACGGGCCGTGTCCGGATCGGCCACGGCGACGAGGCGGACCTCCGGAACCTCGGCCAGGGCCGGGAGGTACCCGGCCTCGGCCAGCCGGCCACAGCCGACCAGCCCGATGTCCACGGTCATCTCGTCCTGCCCCGCCAGGCCGGCCGGACGAGCCCGGCAGCGATCCCCACCGGCACCGCGGCCAGGCCGACGAGGTAGTGCAGCCCGTGCAGCGCGATCCCGATCACGGCGTCGAGTGGGCCGCGGCGGCGGGCGAGCAGTGCGTAGAAGCGGCGGTTGAGCACGACGACCGTGCCGAGCGCGCCGGCGGCCACCGCCGGGCGGCGCGATGAGGCCCCGACGAGCGTGGCGAGCCAGGCGAGGGCGCTCACCCGATGCCTCCAGCCGAGGTTCAGCGTCGACGACGCTCGGCGGTTGGCGACCTGCAGCGCCACCCACGGCACTCCCCGCCGGGCGAAGTCGGTCCCAACCATCGACCGCAGCGTCCACCGCTTGAGGTGGGTCCCCTGGATCGCCGGCTCGAGCAGGATGCGGTAGCCGTGCCGGACGAGGCGGTCGCCCAGGTCGATGTCCTCCACCGACGGGTGCGGGAAGCACGCCTCGTCGAAGCCGCCGACGGCGAGAAAGGCGTCCCGGCGCACCGCGCCGAGCCCGGTCCAGAACGTTTCCGCCGGGCCGGCCCCACCGTGGTGGACGTGGTGGTGGAGGAGGTTGCGGAACGCGGACACCCGACCCGGCGCGGCGGGACTGTCGTCATAGGCGCCGAACACGGCCGCCAGTTCGGGAGCGTCGGCGAAGACCTTGCGGATGCGCGTGAAGGCGTCGGGGTGGACGACCACGTCGGCGTCGACGAACACGAGCACGTCGCCCGACGCCCGTGCCGCGCCGGCGTTGCGGGCCCCGGCGGGGCCGAGGCCGGGCGGTCCGTCGACGACGACGACCTCATCGGGCCCGTCGTGGGCGCCCGCCAGCGCCGACGTGCACCGTTCGAGGTCGGGCGGGGCGTCGGTGGCCGGGACGACCACGCTCAAGGTGAGCTCTGGGTCAGCAGTCAATCGCGTACACCGTCCATGTCGAGGTCGTTCCGAGGAGCCGGGCCCGGTCGGGCACGCCGGCGAGCAGCGCATCGGCCGGCGAGCCGGTCTGGGCGAGGTAGGTGCCCCTCCCGGCCCGCAACCGGCTGGACACGCCGGCCAGCGGGAGATCCACCTTCCAGGCCAGAGCCGGGCGCGATGGCGTGGCCAGCCCCTCGTTCTCGATCGCGAGCCGACCGCAGGCGAGGACCGCGTCGCGCCCACCGGCGGCGTCGATCGCCGGGTCGAGGCCGCGTTCGAACCGGCTCCTCGCCCGCATGTCCTCGAAGCGGTTGTCGATCACCCGCACCCGCGGCCAGGCGAGCGGCACGCTCGCGGCGAGCACGGCGGCGGCGGCGATCATCACCCGAGACCGCCGGCGCACACCGGCGACGACCTTGGCGAACCCGATCCCGGCGATCACGCACACGAGTGCCGCGGCGACGAGGTAGAAGCGACCCAGCGCCGCGTAGCGCAGCGCCACGCACATGGCGATGACGACCGCCGACCAGCCGACGGCGAGGGCCGCCAGTGCGAGCGGTGTCCACTGTCGCCGCTTGGCCAGGACGGCGGCCCCGACCACCGCCGCCACCCAGACCGGCGCGACGGCCATGTTCGACGCCCGGCGGAAGGCGAGCGCCAACCGGGTGCCATCACCGCCCCGGGCGACCTGGGCGAGATCGGCGCCGCTCCACGGGTCGCCCGAGCCGATCCAGTCCCCTCCGAACCACAGCACCGGCACGATCAGCAGCGCCGCGACCAGGAGGGCCCGCGGGGCGCCGCCTCGCCACCACAGCCAGGCCGCATAGAGGAGCAGGAACGGCCACGCCTCCGGCCGCAGCAGCGCCACCCCGGTCCACAGCACGAACGCCTGCGTGCGGTGACCGTCGAGGTGCCGGCTGATCGCCCACAGGGCGAGCGTCACCGTGAGCGGGGCGGTGTGGCCCTCGAGGAGGAGCCGGGCGAACGGCGAGCGGCGGTCGGGGGTGAGGAGGAGCGCGACGACCGCGGCTGCGCCGGCGACGGCCCCGCCCCACCGGGCGGCCATCCGAAAGACGGCGACCAGCGCGAGCAGTCCGAGCGTCCGGGCGAGCACGAGCCACACGGCCGGGGCCAGGGTGGTCCCGAGCGGAGCGAGCAACGCCGTCACGACCACGGGGAGCGGCTTCCACGATGGTCCGGCGCTCGTGTCGAGCGTGCCGTCCCACAGCTGCCGGCCCCAGATCAACCATCCCCACGCGTCGTACGTGACTGCGATCGGGGCGAGCAGGGACACGACCGCGACGACGAGGCACCCGGCGGCGACGAGCCAGACGGTGGGCATCTGGCGGACGGCCCGTGCCGCCCCGCTCGGTGCCGTCGACGTCAGTGGTGCTCGCAAGCGAGCACCGTGACCGGGCCCTCGACCCACACGCTGACGGCGTCCCCGACCTGCCAGCTGATGAAGCTCGGCCGCCGGCTGTTCAACTGCAGTCCACTGCTGAGCTCGACGCGGAGCACCTGCTCAGACCCGTAGAACGATCGGCCGACGACCGTTGCCGGCGCCCGGGCCCGGCCGTTGCCCGCCGACGCACCGTTGCCCCCGGCGTCACCGGTGGCCGGCGGTCCGACGGCGACCGACTCCGGGCGGACGAGCACGTCCACCACCCCGGCGGTGCCGTCGGGGGCGGCGAAGCTGCCGAGCTCGCACGTCACGACGCCACCTGCGACCGTCCCGCGGACGACGTCGATAGCGCCGAGGAACTCGGCTGCCCAGCGCGTCCCCGGGGCGCCGTACACCTCCTCGGGGGTGCCGGTCTGGACGATCCGCCCCGACCGCATCAACGCGACGCTGTCGGCCAGCGACAGCGCCTCCTGCTGGTCGTGGGTCACGAGCAGCGCGCTCGCCCCGGCCGTGCGAAGGATCGCCACGACTTCCTCGCGCAGCGCCGTACGCAAGCCGGCGTCGAGGGAGGCGAACGGCTCGTCGAGCAGCACGACCTCGGGGTCGGTGGCGAGGGCGCGCGCGAGTGCCACCCGCTGTCGCTCGCCGCCCGAGAGCTCGTGCGGGTACGACGCCGCCCGGTCGGCGAGCCCGACCAGGTCGAGGCACTCCTCCGGTCGCCGCTCGCGATGGCGACCGAAGCGGACGTTGCCGGCGACGGTCAGATGCGGGAACAACGCCCCGTCCTGGAACACCATCCCCACGCGACGGTCCTCGGGCTCGACCCAGACGGCCGCCCCGGCGACTTCGGTGCCGCCGATCTCGACGCGCCCCTCGTCGGGCACCTCGAAGCCGGCGATCGCGCGCAGCAGCGTGGTCTTGCCCGACCCGCTCGGGCCGAGCAACGCCACCACCTGCCCGTGCGGGACGGTGAGCGATGCCCGGTCGACGGCGACCGTACTCCCGAACCGCTTGGTGACCTCCACGGCCGCGATCGCCGGAGTTTCCACTGGCGGCATCGTAACCACGGCACTCACGCTGCCGTCCACCTTCCATTTGGCTTGCCTAACCATTACGGTTATCAGCCGTTACCTCCCGGTCCTGAAGGGGGCCCCGATTGCTCTCCCGCCTCATCCGCATGCGTTGGCCACTGCCGGTGGCCGCGCTCGTGGTCGTCGGCATCATCGTCGGGGTCACCATCGCCACCGCCTCCGGCGGCGGCGACACCTTGGTGGTCTACAACGGTCGCTCGCACTACGGCGACGAGCAGGTGTTCACCGACTTCGAGGAGCTGACCGGCATCGACGTCGAGCTGCGCGGCGGCACCGGACCCGAGCTCTACGAGCGCCTCCGCCGGGAGGGCGACGACACCCCCGCCGACGTCCTCGTCACCACGGATCTGGCGAACCTCTGGCGCGCCGAGGAGGCCGGGCTCCTGAAGCAGCACGAGCTGACGCCCACCCAGGAGGCCAACGTGCCGGCCGAGCTCCGTGATCCGGCCGGTGCGTGGGTCGCGCTGAGCACCCGCCTCCGCGTTCCCGTGGTGTCCACCGAGCGGGTACCGGCGGGGGCGGTGACGGACTACGCCGACCTCGGCGACCCGCAGTACCGCGGCCGCACGTGCCTACGCACGTCGAACAACGAGTACAACCAGTCCTTCGTCGCCGACCGGATCGCCAAGTACGGCCTCGACGCCACCCGCGAGCTGCTCGAGTCGTGGATGGCCAACGACCCGGAGATCGTCAACTCCGACGGCGAGCTGCTGGCCGTCATCGCCGCCGGCGAGTGCGATGTCGGACTGAGCAACCACTACTACCTCGGGCGGGCGCTGGACGAGAACCCCGATTTCCCGGTCGCTCCGGCGTGGCCGGACCAGGACGGGCAGGGCGCGCACGCCAACGTGTCGGGCGTCGGCGTCGTGACGTGGTCCGACGACGAGGAGGACGCCGTGAGGCTGATGGAGTACCTCACCTCGCCGCCGGCGCAGGAGCAGATCGTCGCCCGCAGCGAGTTCGCCGCCAACCCCGAAGTACCACCGGCCGAGCACATCCGCGACTGGGCCGACGTCAAGGTCGACCCGATCGCCGTCGACGAGGCCGGCCCCCTGCTCGACGACGCCATCGCGCTGATGCTGGAGGTCGGTTGGAACTGACGAGCGAGCGCGTCCGTCCGCGCGAGGCCGCCCCGACGGAGCCCGAGGCGCCGCGGCGACCACGTCGGCGTCGGGGCCCGGGGCGTCGCCTGCCGGGGTCGACGGTCCTCGGCATCGTGATCGCCCTCGCCATCGTCGCCCCGCTCCTCGTCGTGCCGTTGAGCCTCATCGGCGACGGCTTCGCCTTCGACCCGATCGCCCGCACGCTGCTGCCGACGGCGGTGCGCAACAGCGTCCTGCTCGCCGGCGGGGTCGGTGCGATCAGCCTGGTCGTCGGAGGCGGGTTGGCCGTGCTCGTGTCGTTCTACGACTTCCCCGGCCGGCGCTGGCTCGACTGGGCGCTGGTGCTGCCGATGGCGATGCCGTCGTACGTGCTCGTCTACGTCATCCTCGGCCAGTACGGGCTGGCCAGCCCACTGCAGTCCAACCTGCTCGGCGACGGGTTCCGGCTGCCCGGGATCCGCAGCCTCGGCGGCGCCGTCCTGGTGCTCAGCGCGGTGCTGTATCCGTACGTCTACCTACTCGCCCGCAGTGCACTTGGAGGCCAGTCGCGACAGTCGATCGAGGCCGCCCGCAGCCTCGGTTGCGGCTACGGCCGAGCGATCTGGCGCGTCGCCGTCCCGCTCGCCCGGCCGGCGCTGGCCGCGGGCACCGCGCTCGTCGTGATGGAGGCGCTGGCCGACTTCGGCACCGTCAACCTGCTCGGCGTGCAGGCCCTCACCAGCGCCGTCTTCCGGGTGTGGAACGGCGGGTTCGACGAGTCGGCCGGTCTGCAACTGGCCTCCGTCCTCGTCGGGCTCGCCCTCATCCTGCTGCTGGTCGAGCGGGTGCTGCGCGGCCGAGCCCGCTACAACCAGGCGGTCGGCCGCGGCGACGCCGTCGTGCGCCGCCGCCTGCGCGGTTGGCGCGGTTGGGTGGCCGCGCTCCCGGGCGTGGTCCTGCTGTTCGTCGTGTTCGCCCTGCCCGTCGCCCAGCTCGTCGCGTGGTCGCTGGAGACCGCGGCCGAGGGCGGCCTCGGCGTCGACCTCCGCACGGCGATCACCAACACCCTGCTCGTGGCCACGCTGGCGACCCTCGCCGCGGTGGTGACGGGCACGATCGTCGCCTACGGGCTGCGGGCGCGGTCGACTCGGCTCGGCCGGGTCTCGGCGCGACTGGCGACGATCGGTTACGCGATCCCCGGCACCGTCGTGGCCGTCGCCGTGTACGTGCCGCTGGTGTGGGTGGACCGGCACGTCGTCACCGCCGCCAACGACGCCTTCGGGTGGAGTGTCGGGCTGCTGTTCACCGGGACCGTGCTCGGGCTCGTCCTCGCCTACGTCGTCCGCTTCCACGCCCTGTCGTTCTTCTCCGTCGAGTCCCGGCTGACCCGGATCAACCCGAACCTCGACGATGCCGCGCGCTCCCTCGGCGCCGACCACACCCGGGTGCTCGCCGACGTCCACCTGCCGCTGTTGCGGCCCGGCATCGTCACCGCCGCGCTGCTCGTGCTGGTCGACGTGATGAAGGAGCTCCCCGTGACGGCCTTGCTGCGGCCGCTCGGGCGGGACACGCTGGCGATCACCGTGTGGGAGGCGACGAAGGACAGCCGCATCGACGTCGCCGCGCTGCCGGCCCTCCTCATCGTCCTCGTCGGCCTCGTGCCCGTGATCGTCCTCGTGCGTCTCCGGCAGACGGAAGGAGGGGCGGCGACCAGGCTGCCGAGCTGACTCCGTGACGACACCCACCCACCCATCCCATCCATGTCCCACAACTGACGAGAGCGTCGTGATCGGCGCCGGTCCGGCCGGCCTCACCGCCGCCCTCCAGCTGGCCAAGGCCGGGTACCGGTGCCTGGTGCTGGAGGCCGACGACGTGGTCGGCGGGCTCAGCCGCACGGTCGTCGCCGACGGCTACCGGTTCGACATCGGCGGCCACCGGTTCTTCACCAAGGTGCCGGCGGTGGAGGCGCTGTGGCACGAGATCCTGCCGGGCGACGACTTCCTCACCCGGGAACGCTCGAGCCGGGTGTACTACCGGGGGAAGTTCTACGACTATCCGATCAGGCCGGCGAACGCCCTGCGCAACCTGGGTCCGATCGAGGCGGCCCGCTGCCTGGGGTCCTACCTGTGGAGCCGGGTGCGAGCGCCCGGCGACCCAGCCACGCTGGAGGGGTACGTCGCGGCGAAGTACGGCCGCCGCCTGTACCGCCACTTCTTCGAGACCTACACCCAGAAGGTGTGGGCGCGGCCGCCGTCCGAGCTCTCCGCCGACTGGGGCGCGCAGCGGATCAAGGGGATGTCGCTCTGGAGTGCGGTGTGGGAGCCACTGCGGGCGCGGCTGATCAGACGCCACCGCGTCAAGGCCAAGCAGGTGACCAGTCTGATCGAGCGCTTCGAGTACCCCCGGCTGGGACCGGGGATGATGTGGGAGCGCTGCACCGAACTGGTCGAGGCGGCGGGCTGCAAGGTCATCCTCAACGCCACCGTCGAGCGCATCGAACACCGTGGCGGCGTGGCGGTGGCGGTGACCGCGACCGACGAGTCCGGCGCCCAGACGACCCATCCTGCCGATCACGTGATCTCGTCGATGCCGCTCCCGGCGCTGCTCCACGCGATGGATCCGGCGCCGCCGGCGGACGTGCTCGCCGTCGCCGACGGGCTGGCGTTTCGCGACTTCGTGTCGATCGCCCTCGTCGTCCCGACGGACAAGGTTCCGTGGACCGACAACTGGATCTACATCCACGATCCGACGGTGAAGACGATGCGGGTCCAGAACTTCGGCGCCTGGTCACCGGACCTCGTGCGCGACGGTCGCAACGTGCTCGGTCTCGAGTACACCGTGGAGGAGGGCGACGAGTGGTGGTCGGCACCCGACGAGGTGCTCGTCGAGCGGGCCCGCGAGGAGCTGCACACGCTGGGGTTGATGGACCGCGCTGACGTCGAGACCGGCTACGTCGTGCGGATGCCGAAGGCGTACCCGGTGTACGACGCCGGCTACCAGGACGCCATCGCCGTCCTCCGGGGCTGGATCGAGGCCAACGTGGCCAACGTCCACCCGGTCGGCCGCAACGGGATGCACCGCTACAACAACCAGGACCACTCGATGTTCACCGCGATGCTGGCGGTGGAGAACATCCTCGACGAGGCCGGCCACGACGTGTGGGCCGTCAACGTCGAGCAGGCGTACCACGAGTCCGCCGACCCGAAATGACGCGTTCTTGCATCTAGATCGGTTGCTAGGGCGACCGATCTAGCTGCAGGAATCTTGGAGGCTGCCGATCATCCGGAGTCGAAGTCGATCCGCATGACGCACCGCCGCGGCGTGGGGTGGGTCACCTCGACGAACCCGGCATCCTCGAAGACCTGCCGGGCACCGACGTGCACCTCACCCCACGTGATCTCCTTGCCCGGCTCGGTGACCATCGGGTAGGCCTCCAGGGCGCGGGCGCCTCGGTCACGGGCGAAGGCGATCGTGGCTCGGGCGAGCGGGTAGGTGAGCCCGCGGCCGCGATAGCCCTTGCGGACCGTGAAGCACGTCACCGCCCATACGCCGTCGTCGTCCTTGTCCTCGTCGCGACCTCGCCACGGGATGCGCGACGTGCGCAGCTTGGGATAGGCGGGCCGCGGCTCGACGGCGACCCAGCCGGCCGGCTCACCGTCGACGAAGGCGACCAGCCCGCTGGTCTCGGCGGCGTCGGGTTCGCCGCAGGCGGTGTCGGTTTGGAGCATCGCTACCCGCTCCTCGAGGGACGTGTCGCGCCAGAGCCAGCCGGTGACCTTGAACCGCTGGCAGAGGCAGTACGCCGGGTAGTCGGCGGTGCCGAAGATCGCCCGCAGGTCCTGCCACGACGCGTGGTTGGCGGGAACGATGACCAGTTGGTCGTCCGAGAACGGCGGCCGCTCCGGCGTCACGGCTGGGGCGGGTCCTCGCCGACGAGCCCGTCGACGGCCTCGCGGAACAGATCGGCATGGCCGGTGTGGCGGAGGTAGTGCTCGATCTGGTCGACGAGGACGCGGCGGAGGTTCACCCGCTCGCCGGAGTCGATGGTGAACTTCGACGGCTGGCCGAGATCCCCGCCGGCGAGGGCGGCGTCCCACGCCGTCCGAGAGTGCTCGACCACTCGCCGCCACAGGGTGTAGAGCTCCTCGGGGGAGTCCGCGGCCGCCGAGTGCCAGTCCCACTCGGGGTCGGCATCGAAGTCCGCCTGGCGCCACGGGCCCACCATCGGCGTTCCGGTCACGAACTCGGAGATGCGCCGGTCCTCGCAGAAGGCGACGTGCTTGATCAGCCCGCCCAGGGTCATCGCCGACGGCGGGAACGGCCTGTTCAGGCCGGCTGCGTCGAGGCCGCCGACCTTCCAGGCGAACTGGGCGCGGGCGCGCTCGAGCATGAACAGCAACATCTCGATCTCGCCGGCCGTCTCGTAGGGGGGCTCATGGATCGTGGTGTCCAGGACGATGGGCTCAGTCATGCGGGGCAAACTACGGTGCATTCCGGACGCTCTACTTCCGGAATGAGGGAAATGTCGTGAGACCCGACGCCAGCCCGACGGCCCGGGCGTTGCTCGCCCTCGAGCTCCTCCAGGGCAGCCCCGGCATCACTGCCGACCGGCTCGCCGACAAGCTCGACGTGTCCGAGCGGGCCGCCCGGCGCTACGTGGCCATCCTCCGCGAAGCCGGCATCCCCATCGAGTCCGTGCGCGGGCCCTACGGGGGTTACCGCGTCGGCCGCGGCGTGCGCCTTCCCCCGCTGATGTTCGACGCCGCCGAGGCTCTCGGGCTGGTGATGGCGGTGCTCGACGGCCATCACGTGGCCAGCGATCCCTCCGATCCGGTCGGCGCCGCCCTCGGCAAGATCATGCGGGCGCTGCCGGAGCCCGTCGCCGCCCAGGCGGAGGCGGTTCGCCACGCCACCGCCCCCGCCCCCGACCGCGCCGCCGCCCGGCCCGACCCGGGCACGACCTCCGCGCTCGTGCAGGCCTGCTCGGACCGGCGGCGGGTCCGGATCGGCTACCGCTCCGAGGCCGGCCGGGAGTGGGTCACCGACGTCGAGCCGTGGGCCGTCGTCGTTCGTCACGGCCGGTGGTACCTGCTCTGCCGCTCGCCCGCCACCGACGCGACGCGGGCGTACCGGGTCGACCGCGTCCGCGGCGTCGAGGAGCTCGACGAGACGTTCACCCCACCCGTCCTGCTCGATCCCGTCGCCACGCTCGAGGAGCACCTCGCGGCCGGCTGGGAGTACGACATCGAGGTCGTCATCGACGCTCCCGCCGACGCCGTGGCCCGATGCATCCCGCGCACGCTCGGTCGGCTGACGCCGGTCGACGACGACGCGGCCCGCTTGGTCGGGAGCACGAGCAACCCCTGGTGGTACGCCGAGCAGCTCGCCGCGATTCCGGCGCCGTACCGCATCGTCGAGTGCCCCGAGCTGCGGCACGCGGCGCGCGCGATCGGCGAACGGCTGGTGGCGGCCGCGGGTCCGAACGCTGATTGAGAGCGCCGGACGCCGACCGGTGTACCGTCCGCCGATGCCCGCAGTGTTCGTCCATGGCAACCCGGAGACACCCGCGGTGTGGGAGCCGCTGATCGCCGAGCTCGTGCGCGACGACGTGGTCAACCTCCAGCTGCCCGGTTTCGGGGTGCCGGCGCCGGCGGGCTTCGGGGCCACGAAGGAGGAGTACGTTGGGTGGCTCGTCGCCGAGCTCGAGGCGATCGGCACGCCAGTAGACCTCGTCGGCCACGACTGGGGTGGCGGGTTCGTGCTCCGCGTGGCGTGCACCCGCCCCGAGCTGCTCGAGACGTGGGTGAGCGATGTCGCCGGGCTGCTCGACCCGGAGTACGTGTGGCACGACTTCGCCCAGTTGTGGCAGACGCCGGGCGACGGCGAGCAGTGGATCAGCGACACGATCTCGGCGCCGCGGCAAGACCGCGTCGACCTGCTCCAGTCGGTCGGCGTGACCGCGGACGCTGCCGCTGCGTTCGCCGACGCCTTCGACGAGGAGATGGGTCGCTGCATCCTCGCCCTCTACCGGTCGGCCGCCCAGCCGGAGATGACCGCGTGGGGACGGGACGCAGAGGCGGCGTCGGCACGCCCCGGGCTGGTCCTGGCGCCGACCGAGGATCCCTTCACCGGCGGATCGGAGCTCGCCCGCCGGGTCGCGGAGCGGATGGGCGCCCGCCACGAGGCGCTCGACGGGCTCGGCCACTGGTGGATGCTGGGCGACCCGGCTCGCGGTGCACGCGTGCTCGAGGAGTTCTGGGCCACTACTCAGTAGGCACCGCCGCTGACCGTCGGAACCGGCGGTGGATCCCCCAGCCGGATCCGCGAGAGTGCGGCCGTGCTCGATGTGATCGTGCTCGGGAGCGGGACGCCGAACCCGGACCCGGAGCGGGCCGGCCCCTCGGTCGCCGTGGCCGACGGCTCGTCGTGGGTGCTCGTCGACTGCGGTCGGGCGGCGACCCAGCGGGCGCTGGCCGCCGGTCTCGATCTCACCGCTCTGCGGGCGGTGCTGATCACCCATCATCACTCTGACCACCTGAGCGATCTGGCGACGCTGGCAATCACCCGGTGGATCGCCGGCGCAGCCGGACCACTGCCGGTCGTCGCACCGCACGGGCCGGCGTCGGAGTTCGCGTCACGGTGCTTGGCGGCGTTCGCCGATGACTCGTTCCACGGCCAGGCGGGGCGGGCGGCCGGTCCCCGGCCGGCCATCACCGTCGACGCCTTCGCCGCCGGTGACGACATCGTCGAGATCCTCGGGCTCGACGGATGGATCGCCCGCAGCGTCGCCGTGCACCACCATCCCGTCGAGCCCGCGGTCGGCTACCGGGTCGAGCGGGACGGAGTCGCCGTGGTGATCAGCGGCGACACCGCGGTGTGCGACGGGATGCGCCGGCTCGCCGACGGGGCCCAGTTGGTGGTCCACGAGGCGCTGCTCAGCAGGGTTGTGTCGGCGGCGCTGCTCGAGGGGAACGCCGGCGCCCGCAGCGTCGGGGAGCTCGCCCACCACTCTCGGACCCACACCCTCGTGCTCACCCACCTCATCCCGGCGCCACGGAACGCGGCTGATGAGGACGCGTTCGTCACCGAGGTGCGTGACGGCGGATTCAGCGGGCAGGTCGTGGTCGCCCACGATCTCCTCCGGCTGGTGGCCGGGTAGACCGCGCGTGGCGGCGAGGAAGATGCACGAGGACGAGGTCGACATCGACGTCGACCTCGTGCGCCGCCTGCTGGCCGATCAGTTCCCTCAGTGGGCCGGCAGGCCGGTCGAGGAGGTCGAGTCGACGGGGACGGTGAACGCCATCTACCGCCTCGGCACCGACCTGTACATCCGCCTCCCCCGCGTCGAGGCGTGGGCGGGCGATCTGGTGAAGGAGCTGCGGTGGCTCCCCCGGCTCGCCCCGCGACTCCCGCTCGCCGTGCCGGAGCCGGTAGCCGACGGCGCCCCCGCCCTCGGGTACCCGTTCCGGTGGGCGGTCTACCGCTGGCTCGACGGCGAGCCGCTGGAGCCAGACCGCGCCGGTTCCGAGCCGCGCGTCGCCAAGGACCTCGGTCGGTTCGTCCGCGACCTGCGGGGGATCGATCCGGCCGGTGGACCCCGCTCGCCGCGGGACCGGCCGCTGGAAGCGAGGGACGCCGAGGTCCGCGTGGTGATCGAGTCGCTCCGCGGCGTGCTCGAAACCGACGCCGTGACGGCGGCGTGGGAGGCCGCGCTGCGCGCGCCGGCATGGGACGGGCGCCCGGTGTGGACGCACGGCGACCTGCTGCCGTCCAACCTGCTCGTCGTCGGACCGCGGCTCGGCGCGGTGATCGACTTCGGAAGCGTCGGCATCGGCGATCCCGCCGTCGATGTCATCCCCGCCTGGAGCGTGTTCAGCGGCGACGCGAGGTTGGCGTACCGTGACGCCGTCGACCTCGACGACGCGACGTGGGGCCGGGCCCGCGGCCTCGCCCTCCACCAAGCGCTGATGATCATCCCGTACTACCCCGAGACCAACCCCGGGTTCGTCGAGCTCGCCAAGCACACCGTCGCCGCGGTCGTCACCGACCTCGATCAGTAGCGGGTCGAGCCGGTCACGTACGGTCGTGCGCCATGAGGGCCGTGGTGTGCAACGAGTTCGGACCGCCCGAAGGTCTCGTCGTCGAGGAGGTCGACGACCCCCGGCCGGGTGCTGGTCAGCTCCTCGTCAAGGTGTTCGCATCGGCGGTGACGTTCCCCGACACCTTGATGCTCCAGGACAAGTACCAGTTCAAGGCGGCGCCGCCGTACATCCCCGGCGGTGAGGTCACCGGTGTCGTCACCGAGGTCGGGGATGGTGTCGAGGGGTGGGCGGTGGGCGACCGTGTCGCCGGCGGGCTCGGGACGATCGGCGGCTACGCCGAGCTGGCCGCGGTGCCGGCGGGCTCGGCGCACCGGCTGCCCGACTCCGTCGACTTCGCCGAGGTCGCCGGGCTCAACTACGCCTACGGCACCGGCCTCTACGGACTGAAGCACCGCGGCGGGCTGCGCGCCGGGGAGACGCTCATGGTGCTCGGGGCCGGCGGTGCGGTCGGGCTCGCCGCCGTCGAGCTCGGTCGGATGCTCGGCGCCAGGGTCATCGCCGCCGCCTCCAGCGCGGAGCGGCTCGAACTGTGTCGCCGGAGCGGCGCCGTCGAGACGATCGACTACTCGACCGAGGATCTCAAGAACCGGGCCAAGGAGCTCACCGACGGACGGGGCGTCGACGTCGTCTACGACTGTGTCGGCGGTGAACGGGCCGAACAGGCGCTCCGGGCGATCGCCTGGGAGGGCCGCTTCCTGGTCATCGGGTTCACCGCCGGGATCCCGTCGATCCCGCTCAACCTGACGTTGCTGAAGAGCTGCCAGATCGTCGGCGTCTTCTACGGCGCGATGACGATGCGCGACCCTGCGCTGGCCCGATCGATCGGTGACGAACTGCTCGACCGGGTGGCGAAGGGCGAGCTCAGCCCGTACGTCTCCGGCCGCTACCCGCTCGAGCGGGCCGGCGAGGCGCTGCGCCTGCTGATCGACCGCAAGGTCGTCGGCAAGGTCGTCGTCACGCCGTGAAGCCCGCCCGCCCCGGGGTCTGGGCGGGATTCGTCTCACCGGTCGCGACGATTCCCGCCCAGATCGAGGGTTGACACGATTCCCGCCCAGTTCGCGGCGGTGCGGTGGAGCCGGGTCAGTCCACTCGGTCGGCCAGACGGCGAGGGGCGACGGCGCGGTAGCTGTCGGTGATCAGCTCCTCGACCTCGCCCCAATCAGGGTCGTCGAGAACCATGCCGACGACGGTCTCCGCCCACACCGGCTTGAAGAACGGCGGCCCCATCGACGCCAGCGCGGCGAGGTCCTCGCCCGCCGCGTGGAAGGTCAGCACGGTCACCGGACCATCGGTCCCGGCCGCCCTGGCGTAGGCCGGCGGCCAGCCCCCGTCGATCGCCACTGCGTGGGCGAACGTCTTCGACCCGACGCGCCAGCGCACGCCGGTCCACGCGTCCTCCTCCCGTGCCTCGGGCAGGGCGAGGCAGATCGCGGCCAGGCGCTCGACGACGGCCGGCGAGACGTCTCGACGCGCAGTCACGAGACCCGCCGATTCGGTGGTGGCAACGCCCGGCGCACCACCCGCACGAGCCGCCTCGGCGCCGGCGACCAGGGTTCCCGGTCGTCGGGGTCCCACGCGTAGGTCGGCGTCGTTCCGCTGACGAGATCGGCGGCCGCCGGGATCTGCAGCTCGGCCGCGGACCAGCGGTACAGCTCGGTGAGCCGGGGCACGATCACGCCGAGGTCGAGCAGCCGTCCGAACGTGTGCTCGTCGGCGATGTAGTCCTCGAGCTCCCCGTCCAGCGGATAGACGTGGGGCAGCACCCGCGACACCGACAGGAACATCCCGGTCATGTCCCGCCGCGGATCACCGAGCCAGCGAGCCGTCGGCGCGAGCCAGGACAGGGCGAGGCGCGGCGCGGCGACGAGGGCGTGGGCGTACAGGACGCGGACCAGGACGAGGTTGATGAAGAAGCGCTCGATCCGGTTCTCCCGCTCGGCCAGGTCGCGGTGGTCGAGGAAGGCGCTGACGATCGTCACGTTGTGGGCCAGGTACCACGTGCGCGGCGACGGCTGCTGGGCGAAGCGGACCGACGACTCGACGCTCGGCGACGACGCCGGACCCGGGTGGCCGAGGACGCGCAAGCGCGCCTCGCACGTGTCGCGAAGCAGCCGTTCGTTCACCGCCCTCCACCACGGGCTGCCCGATCGTTCATCGTCGAGTGGGGTTGAGGAGACCGCGCCGCAGCTGCCACCCCATGAACGCCAGTGCGGCGCGTTGATACCGGAGGTGCAGCGGTGGCGTCCCCGGAGGCGGCGCGTAGGACGACCGGAGGAGCTCCAGCCGGCCCTGCGGATTCTCGCGGACGTCGGCGACGCGCTGGGCGGCGAGCGTCGCCGCCGGGACGCTCAATCGAGTGGCCAACGGATGAGGCAGAACTGGTTGCCGAACGGATCCTGCATCACCGCCCACTCGAGCATGTCGACGCCGTCGGGTCGGTACACCTCGGGTGGTCGGATCGTGATGCCGCCGATCGCCTCGGTTCGCCGCACGGCCTCGGCGACGTCGTCGACCCGGAAGTCGAGATGCGTGCCGCCGTGACCACAGGAGCCCTCGTCGGGGACGAGCTGCAGCAGCATCCAGCCGGCTCGGTCGGCGGGCTGGGGTGAGTCGAGGACGGAGAACTCTCCGCCGTGCCGGCCCTTCGGTGACAGCCCCGAGACCGCCGCCCAGAACCGTTCACCGGCGTCGAGGTCGGTGACGTTGACGACCGGCTTCCAGAGGCTGGCGATTCCGTCCATGTCACATCATCCCGCGTTCGTGACGGCGGATTCCTCGATCGCCTCGCGAAGCGCCCAGGCCATCACCTGGTTGCGGGTCTCGTGCCCGAGCCGCTGCTTCACGTGCTCGAGGTGCGACTCGACCGTCCGCCGGGAGATGTACAGCCGCTCGGCGATCTCGACGTTGGAGAGCCCGTGGGCGACCAGTTCGACGATCTCGCGCTGGCGTGGGGTCAACGGGTCCTCGACGTCCGCGGGGTCGACGAGCGCCTCCGCCACCAACTCGTCCCACCCCATGGAGGCGCCCTCGGCGCGGAGCCGCTCTGCCGCCGACGGTCGGACCGAGCCGTCAGCGAGGGCGACGAGGCGGAGGATCGGTGCCACGAACGCCTCGTTGCTGTTGCCCCCGTAGCGCCGGGCCCGAGTATCGGCCGCTCCGGCGAGGCGGAGCGCCGGGACGAACCGCTCCTCCCGCGCCGCCAGACCGGCCCCGACCCACAGCCACGCGATCTCCTCCAGGTCGCCCCTCGCCTTCTCGAGGGCGTCCAGTGCGTCTGTCAAGTGAGCGCGGGTCGCCGCGACGTTCGCGGCGAGCAGGGCCTCGTAGGCGATCCCGAGCTCGGCGTTGACCGTGACCGCCGCAATCCCCGCCACGCGGTTGGCGTCGAGCGCCTGACGCATGTGCCCGCTTCCGCCCGCCATGTCGCCCTGGGAGTACCGAGCCCAGGCGACGAAGACGTGCGCCCAGGCGAGCCCGGCTTCGTCGCCCTCGCCGCGGAAGGTGACAAGGCTCTCCTCGGCGAGCCGACCGGCGGTGTGGACGTCGCCGTCCGACATCGCGACGAGCGCCAAGCTGCGCAGCCGGCGGGCGACGCGGGTGGGATCGCCGAGCCCTCGCTCGATGGCGAGGCTCTCTTCCAGCAGGGCGCGGGCCCGGCGGTTGTCGGACCTCCTCCAGACCAGTCGCCCCGCTCGCGCCAACAGCGCGGCGCGCAGGCGCCGGTCGGCGCGTACGCGGAGTGCCTCATCGAGCCACGCACCACCCTCGTTCACCCGCCCCCGGAACTCCCAATAGCCGGACAGGGCGAGGACCAGTGGCGGAAGGACGTGAGGGCTCTGGTCGCGGGCCCACTCCAGCGCCGCGTGCAGGTTGCCGTCGTCGAACTCGAGACGGTGCAGCACGACCTGCCGCTGGCCGCCGCGCAGCTCCGCGTCGGCCCGGCGGGCGACCAACAGGTAGTGCTCGAGGTGGCGCGCCCTGACCTCGGTGGTGTCACCCCGCTCGGCCAGCCGGGCCGCCCCGAACTGGCGCAGCGGCTCGAGCAGCCGGTACCGCATCGGCTCGGTCGGAGCCGCTTCCGTGACGACGAGGGAATGGTCGACGAGGACGCTCAGACTCCCGAGCAGCTCGACGTCGTCCAATCCACCGATGGCCTCCGCGGCCTCGAGGTCGAATCCGCCGGAGAACGTCGAGAGTCGCTCGAACAACCGCCGTGCCGGTGGCGCCAGGAGTTGGTAGCTCGAGTCGATCGTCGTTTCCATCGTCGCCTGCCGCGGCGTCACCGTCCGGGCGCCGGACTTGAGCAGGGCCAGGGCGTCGTCGAGGCGATCGGCGATCTGGCCGGGCGAGAGCGCCCGAGCCCATCCGGCGGCGAGCTCGATGGCGAGCGGAAGGCCATCGAGTCGCGTACAGATCCGCATGATCTGCGCTCGGGCCGGTGCATCGACCGTGAACGAGCCGCTGTTGAGCTGCGCCCGATCGATGAACAGCTCCACCGCCGGTTCCGGATCGAGCGGTGCCACCCTGAGGACCCGCTCGCCGACGACTCCCAACGGCACGCGGCTGGTGGCGAGCACCCGCATCGACGGGACGGCCTCGATCAGCTGGGTGACGAGCTCGGCGACGGCTCCGACAACGTGCTCGCAGTTGTCGAGGATCAGGAGCACCTCGCGGCCGGCGAACGTTTCGGCGACGGCCTCGAGGGGCGTGCGCCGCGGCCGGTCGCTGACGCCGAGTCCGCCCGCCACCGCCGCACCGACGTGCGCCGGATCGGAGACCGTGGCGAGATCGGCGAGGCCCACGTCGCAGCCGCGACGGACCGAGACGTCACGGCCGACGACGACGGCGAGTCGGGTCTTGCCGCACCCCGGCGGACCAGTCAGGGTGACGAGCGGCGAACGGGAGACGAGCCGGTCCAGCTCGGCGACCTCGCGGTCACGGCCGAAGAAGCGGGTGAGCGGGAGGGCGAGGCGAGACGAGCCCGGCGAGGCCTGGGCCATGCGCCCAGGCTAGGAACGAGGCCCGCCCGCCCTGCCAGCGATATGACGGCCGTCACAACCCCGGGCGACCCGGATCGCTATCGCCTCAGGTCCTTGTGGTAGATGACGAAGTTGGTCGGCGTGGCCAGGAGCGGGGCCAGGTGCGGGTAGCTCTCCTCGATGGTGCCCGAACGTACGGGGCGGTAGCCCAGGCGCGTGTACCAGGCGTGCAGGGACTCCTTGGTCGGATGCGTCCAATCCCGCGGCACCAGCAGTTCGAGCTGCATCACGTCCAGGCCGCGCTGGCGGCTCAGCTCCTCGGCGAAGGCGACCAGCTCGCGGCCGATGCCCTCGCCCCGCCGGCCCGGGTCGGCGACGAGCATGCCGAACTCGCCCACGCCTCCCTCGAACTGTTGGACGCGGACGGCGCCCACGATCTGCCCATCAATCCGAGAGACGGCCACCTCGCCTTCGCCGATCATCCCGGCCAGCTCGGCGGCGTTCGTCCGGGTCGCGCCATCGACCCACAGCCCCTGCTCGGCGGCGGCGTAGACCCGGTTCACCAAGTCGGTGACGTCACCGACCAGGTTGTCGTCCGACGCGACGGCCGCGGCGAGCAGCTCGATCACCGGCACTCCTCGTTGGCGAAGCCTTCGCCGGCCCCGTCGACCTCGTTGTCACAGGCGATCAGGTTCAACTCGTCGGGTCCGTGCATGTCGAAGCCGTACCCGCCGGCGTCCACCTCCAGCACGTTGCCGACGAAGGCATTGCCGCTGCCCCAACCCTGGATGATCTCGTGGGTCTGGATGCCGTGCTCGGGAGCGTCGTCGAGTCGGTTGCGGGCGACGACCCAGGCGTTGCCCTTCACGTCGATCCACGAGTCGGCCGCGGCGATCGCCGCCCCGTCGATCACGTTGTCGAGCACGACGCCGTCGACGGTGCCCTCCTTGATGTCGATCGCCTCCGAGGTGACGGCACTGATGTCGTTGCCCTCGATCCGGTTGCCGTCGCTGCGGTCGGGCTCGCAACCCGTGTACTCGCACCAGTTGCTCTCGGCGGACCCGATGTAGACGCCCTCGCCGAACTTGTCGCGGCGGATCCCGGTGTCGGACACCTCGTTGTCCAGAACCAGGTTGTCGGTCGAGTGTGAACGCAGGTGGATCGCTTCGTCGCCGATGTGGGTGACGGTGAGCTCCTGGATCACGTTCCCGACGCCCGCGTCGACCATCACGCCCTTGCGACCGTCGCGCACGGTGAACCCGATGACCCGCCAGTGGTCGGCACCGTCGAGGTGCAACACGTAGCCGCTCTCCTCCGGACCTTCGCCCGCCAGCACCGCCTCGGGCGGACCGCACAGGTGGATCGGCTCCTCGGCGGTGGCCTCGGTGGTCGCCACGAAGTTGCCGTCGTACGTACCGGCGGCGAGCGCGATCACGTCCCCCGGCTCGGCCTCGGCCAGCGCAGCCTCGAGCGACGCCGAGTCGCCGACACTGACCGTCGGCGACGGGCACGTGACCCGCACGGCGGGCTCCGGAACCTCGACGCCTCCCGACGGCGGGGCGGGCAACGGCTCGACGGCGAACGTCGACCAGTCGGAGTCGTCCTCCTTGGACGCGCTGTCCTCGTCGTCATCGCCGCACGCGGCCAGCAGTGGTGTCGCCGCCGTGACGGCGAGCGTGACGGCGACACGGACGAGCGCATGGAGCCTCGGCGACGCGGACACAGGCCACGATGATGACTCGGCGCGCCGGCCGCCGCATCCGTGAGTACACGGATCGCACCGCGACCGGGGTGGTCAGAGCGGCGAAAGTATCGCGATGACGCACTACAGCAGGATCGACAAGATCGTCATCGACGTTGCCGCGGCCGACCACGAGAACGAGGTCGCGTTCTGGTCCGGCGCGACCGGCCGGCCGATGACCCAGAGCGGGCGCTACCCCGAATACCACTGGGGTGAGATCCCCGGGCAGGACGTCGGCCTCCTCGTCCAGCGCCTCGACGACGGATCGAGTCGCGTCCACCTCGACGTGCATGCCACCGACGTCGACGCTGAGGTCGCCCGCCTCGAACAGCTCGGCGCGACCCGGATCCGCCAAGTGCACAGCTGGTGGATCATGCAGGACCCGGCGGGCCTCGTGTTCTGCGTCATCCCCGACGGCGCCGAGCGGCTGAACGACGAGAACGCCGTTCGCTGGGATTGATGTCTCAGCGCATTGAGGGCTGGAACTACCTCGTCCGGCTCTATCGACCGCGGCCGGAGATCCTCGACGGCACCTGGTCCTTCCCCCGCCTCGACACCACCTGAGTCGAGCGAACCCGGGGAGTGACGCCGGCGATTATCGGCAGAATGATGACGTGGAGCCGCTGGACCGGGCTCGCGACGCGTTCGCCGCACGGCTGTGGGACGTCGCCTACGAGGCCTTCGGTGCTTGTGACGGTCTCACTGGCAGTGACCTCGATGCGGTGGCGGAGGCGGCGCACTGGTTGGGACGACCGGACGACAGCATCGTCGCCTACGCCGAGGCGTACCGGGCCCATCTCGATACCGGCGCCGACCGCAGGGCGTCGTTGTCGGCCTTGCTCCTCGCCTGTCATCTCCGCTTCCGAGGTGATCGCGTCGAGGCGGAAGGTTGGCTCGCTCGCGCCCTGCGCGTGCTGAGCGAGGCGGAGGAGGGTGCCGAGCACGGCTACCCCTTGCACCTCGAGATCCCGGGTCTTCTGGCGGCCGATCCGGTGGCGGCCGAGGCGTTGGCGCGACGGATGCAGGATCTCGGCCAGCGGTACGGAGACGAGTCGCTGGTCGCCCTCGGCGTGTACTACGAGGGTCGGGCGCTGCTCAAGCAGGCCCGGATGCGGGAGGGATTGGCCAAGCTCGACGAGGCCATGCTGACGGCGGTCGCCGACCGGCTCCAGCCGATCTGGACCGGCGCGATCTACTGCGGGTTGCTCGAAGCCTGCCACGAGGTCGTCGACGTGCGTCGCGCCCACGAGTGGACCGAAGCGATGTCAGAGTGGTGCGCGCCGCTGCCGGCGGCCTCCCTGTACCCGGGGATCTGCCGGTTGCACCGCGTCGAGGTCCTGGACCTGCGCGGAGCCTGGGCGAACGCCGAAGCCGAGGCGTCGGCCGCGTGTGGCGACCTGATCGGCATCGACGTGTTCGCCGTCGCCGACGGTCGCTACCTGCTCGGGGACCTCTGTCGCCGGCGCGGCGACCTGGCCGGCGCCGAGGAGGCGTACGTGCGCGCGCGCACGAGGCGGGCCGGGACCCCCAGCCCGGGTTGGCGTTGCTGCGTCTCGCCCAGGGACGGACCGCCGCCGCGTCCGCCTCGATCGCCGCCGCGCTGGTCGCGTGCACCGGTGGGCGGCTGGAGCGCGCCCGGCTACTGGCAGCCCAGGTTGACATCGCGATCGTCGCCGGTGACACCGGGCTCGCCGAGGCGGCTGCTGCGGAGTTCGCCGAGATCGCGGCCGAGTTCGAGAGCGACGGGTTGGCAGCCGTTGCCCATCGCTGCCGGGGTGCCGTCGGCCTCGCCCAGGGCCAGACCGTGATCGCGCTGGCTTCGCTGCGGCTGGCCCTCGCGGCGTGGCAGGAACTGGAGGTGCCGTACGAGGTCGCGCGGACGCGGGCGCTGCTCGCCCAGGCGTACCGGTCCCTCGGTGACGACGACGCTGGGTCGCGGGAATGTGCCGCGGCCCGGACGGTCTTCGAACGCCTGGGTGCCCGCCCGGACCTGCGGGATCTCGACGCCCGCAACGCGCCGCCGGGCGGCCTGACGCCCCGCGAGGTGGAGGTCCTTCGACTCGTCGCGTCCGGCCAGAGCAATCGCGAGGTCGCGGCCAACCTCGTCATCAGCGAGAAGACGGCGGCGAGGCACGTGGCCAACATCTACGCCAAGCTCGGCCTCTCGTCGCGATCGGCGGCGACCGCATTCGCCCACCGGCACGCCCTGGTGTAGATCGCCCCGCCATCTGCATCGATCAGCCCACCTGGCACCGGGCCGGTCTGCGCATCGCGCCCGATGCGCAGCCGCGGGGTCGACTCGTACCTTCGGATCATGCCCAAGTTCCTGATCGAGCGCGACGTACCGGGTGCCGGATCGCTCACCTCCGAGGAGGTTCGCCTCATCGCCGCCAAGTCCAACCACGTGCTCGCCGGCATGGCGCCGCGAGCCCAGTGGGTCCAGAGCTACGTCACGAGCGACAAGGTGTACTGCGTCTACCTCGCGGACGACGCGGACACGATCGCCGAGCACGCCGAACGAGTCGGTGTGCCCGTCAGCGCGGTGAACGAGATCACGTCGGTCATCGACCCGACCGTCGGCGAATGACGATCACCAGCGGGGCGGGCGCGCTCGGCGACGTCCTGCGACGCCACATCGCGGAGGGCGAGCATCAGCGTCGGCTGCCCGCGGCGACCGCGGATGCGCTCACCGACGCAGGGATGTTCCGCCTCTGCCGCTCCCGCGAGTTGGGCGGACTGGAGACCGACCCGCTCACGGTCATCGATGTCATCGAGGAACTCGCTCGCCACGACGCGTCCGCGGCTTGGTGCGCCCTGAACTGCGGCATCGCCGCGGTGCTGCAGTCGTTCCTGCCACCCGCGGGCGCCGACGAGATCGGCGCCGGGCACGACGTCATCGTCAACGGCGTCATCGCGCCCACCGGCCAGGCCATCGAAGTCGACGGCGGGTATCGCGTGAGCGGCCGGTGGTCGTTCGTCAGCAACTGCCACCACTGCACCTGGCTGGCGCTGTCGTGCGTGGTGGTGCCGCGAGACGCCGCGGCCACGGCAGCCGACGGACCACCGATCATCCTGACGTTCGTCCCAGCCGCCCAGTGGCAGATCATCGAGTCCTGGGACACCGTCGGACTGCGGGCCACCGGAAGCCACGACATCGAGGTGTCCGACGTGTTCGTCCCCGCCGACCGGACCGTCCCGATCCAACTGTCGGAGCCCGTCCGGGACGACGCGCTGTCCCGTTTCCCGGTGGTCGGCTTGTTCTCCGTCGGGATCGCGGCGTGCGCTCTCGGTCTGGCTCACGCGGCGATCGACGAGGTGCTCGAGCTCGCCGGCACGAAGACGCCGTTCGGGATGGCCTCGACGCTGGCGACCCGGTCAACCACCCAGATCGCGGTGTGCGAGGCGATCGCGATGGCTCGTTCGGCGCGTGCGCTGCTGGTACAGGAGGCCGACCAAGTGTGGCGGGCGGTGCAGGCCGGTGGGCCGGTCACGGCGGAGCACCGAGGTTTCCTGCGCATCGCCACCACCCACGCGACGGGGGCCGCCGCGGCTGCCGTCGACCGCGCCTACGCGGCGGCGGGGAGCTCGGCGATCTTCACGTCGAGCCCGCTCCAGCGGTGTCTGCGCGACGTCCACACGCTCACCCAGCACTTCTTCGTCGCCCCGCCGACCTACGAGATGACCGGCAAGGTCCTCCTCGGCGTCGAACCCGACGGCTTCATGCTGTAGACGAGCCGCCTTGGCTCTCCCGAGCGGGCGGCGGGGTCGGCCTGGGCCGGTAGGCGATCGGCACGAGGAGCCACACGATCACGAAGGCCCCGGCAAGACACCCCGCGGCGACGGCCGCGGCGATGTCGTCGTAGATCATGTCGGTGATCAGGTACACCACGAGCGTGATCGCAATCGCGACGAGCACCACGCCGACGATCGCGAACACGTTGGCGACGCGGAGCATCGGCTCCTTGACGCCGGAGCGGAACCGCAGGCGGTGATGGGCGGTGGGGGCGATGAGGAACAGGGTCGCCGCCGCGGTCGTCATCACGGCCAGGTAGTAGACGCGGCGATCAGTGGCGTCGAGATCCTCGAAGCGCTGGGTGAACGGCACCGTGAGCAGGAACGCAAACAACACCTGCACGCCGGTGGTCGCGACGCGCAGCTCGTTGAGCAGCTCGATCAGCTCACGGTTGGCGCGCTCGGCCGAACTCTCCTCGGTGTCCGCGGACTCGTCCGGCATCCTCCCTCGCTTTCACGGACGGGCTCCCGGGAGTAGGAGCGTTCACGAGCCGTACGGACGGTAGTACTCCACTTGCTCGTCGTGGTGGGCTCGCGCGTCGCTGGCGTGGCGTTCGTGGTCGAAGTCCGGGGCGTTCTTCACCTGGTCCTTCGTCATCGAGATGAAGACCTTCTTGTCGTCGACATCGACGTTGGTCACGACACCGGCGGGGAGCATCCGCTTCTTGCCGAAGATCCAGAACCCGGTGTCGACGACGAGACAGCTCCCGCCTTCCTCGAGGGTGGCCTCGTCGACCTTGCCGATGTGCCCGTCGCTGGCCTCGACGTCGAAGCCGGCGACGTCGATCGGCTCGGTGGCGAAGATGTCGACGCGGTAGGTGTAGATGTCTGCCATCGGGAGTACCTACCCCCGCACGGTGGTGGGTAGCCCTCAGACGCCGGCTCCGCCTCAGCCCGCTTTGGTCACGAAAGTGGTTGGACGGTCAACCACTTTCGTGACAAAGCAACGCGGAGGGCGCGATCAACACGCCGGCTCGACCGGGGTGAGCGGTGAGCAACGCAGGATCCGCTTGGCCTGCATGGTGAGCAGGTCGGCACCGAGCGGGTCGCCGTGATCCTCCTGGTCGAACTGCACGTACATCACGGTCTCACCGATCTCGAAGGATCGTTGCGAGACGTCGCCGCCGGGGAGCACCTCGACGGCAATGACCGACAGCGGGGTGTCGCGAGGCAGGCCCAACTCGCCGAGCGCCTGCTCGACGGCCGGCACCGGGAACGCGGCGACACCGATCGCGTCGCGCGTGCCGACGACCGTCATCCCCTGCCGGCGCTCGAGCAGCCGGGGCCGCGCCGGCGCCCGGGCGAGGAGCACGTTGCGCCGGCTGGCCCCGTCGACCTGGGTGACCTGACCGTAGAGCAGCGCCCACAGGTGGGTTCGGGGGTCGCGGTGCTCGACGTCGGTGAGCCGCTCGTCGGCGTACACGGCCGTGGCGTAGGGCGCGCTGACGACGATGCGGTCCGGCTCGAAGGCGCTGCGGGGCTCGCGGAAGGCGACGCAGGCAAGGTCGGGCGGAGGGTGCTGCACGCCCTTGACGACCAGTGGTCGTCCGAAGCGGGCCTGCGCCGTCGACCAGACCCTGGCGTGGCCGATGCGCAGCTCGTAGGTCCAGAACCCGAACAGCTCCGGGGCGCCGGGTTCGACGCCGTCGGGGAGCGGCACGACGAAGTGTCGCGGCGATGGCTCGTCGCCGGCGGGCATGGGCGTCATCGCCCCCAGCCCGGACCGATCCTCGGGCTGGGCCGGGTGGATCACGCGAATCGGCTCGGGATCGATGGCGAGCGGCGGTGGGTCGGGTGGGTGGGGCAGGCGGGCCTCGACCTCGGCGAACCACGTCGTCGGCCCGTGCGGTGTGTCCGGCACCGGGCCGAGCAGGTGAGTGAGCTCCCCCGAGAGCAGGGAGTCGGGTCCGTACGCCAGCACCCGGGCGAACACGGCGTCGTTGGGGTCGGCGATCGGCTCGTCGAGCTCGAGCCAGAGCACGCGCCGGCGGGGCTCGGTCGACGCGTAGTCCGGGCCGGCGACATACGGCGACAGGGCGACGCCGGCCGCCACCACCGTGGGCGTCTGGCGGGGTGGTACGGCCACCGGGAGCCGGACGCTGATGGTTCGAGCCAGTGCCTCCGCGTCGCCCGCGCCGATGCCGCGAAGGCTCGGCGTCAGGGTCCAGGCCGGCTCGAGCACCTCGGGAAACGCGCCCGGCGCCGGCTTGGGATCGACGGCGTCGAAGAACACGAGCCGGGTTCCGAGCCGGCGGTCCGTCCCGGGCGGATCGACGCCGGCCGTCGCCGACGCCGAGACCGTGAACGGCACCACCAGCCGGCCCGCGACCGACGGCGGTCCCCCGCCGTCGCGGCGGGACACCTCGACTCCCGCGTCGGTGAGTCCGTCCCAGGTCCAGTCGCGGCCGAGGTCGATGGAGATGGCGACGACCCAGTGGTTGAGCAACTCGTCGCCCGTCGACAGCGTGAGCGAGGAGCCGTCACCGGCCAGCAGATGCCGCAGCGCCCCCGACGCGCCGAACACCACTCGCCGGCCCGGCTTGGCGGCCAGCGTGAGCCCGGAGACCGCGAGGTCGAGCTCCGCCGCCACCCGGCCGGCGAGGTCGGGCCCGGGCTGTAGGTACATCGCCTGCAAGGCCACCTCGTCGTCGCTGGGGACGAAGACGCCGTCCTCGGCGAACGCGTCGCGGCGCGTCGCCACCTGCACGGTCAGGCCGGTGCGGACGCTCGGGTCGCCGAAGTAGTCGGGCTTGTCGGCACAGCGCGGCGTGAGGCGGAGGCGCACGTCGCGCGCTGTCGGCACCGGCAGCGTGGTCGACCCGGCCGCCGGGGCGAGCCCGTCGAGGTTGGCGACGTCGACGTAGTCGAGCGTGAGCTCGACCGGCAGCCCGGGGTCGAGCGGGGCGTCGTCGTCGTAGGCGCCGAACTCGATCACGTGCTCGTAGACCGTTCGGAACCCGTCGGAGCGAGCCGTCGGATCGTGGGCCGGGACCCGCACGTCGAGGGCGACCACGAACTCGGTGACGTCGGGGTCGTTGGCGCCGATCCCCTCCCCGTTGTCCTTGGCCGCCGGGGCGGCGGCCCTGAGCCCGGCCAGCACGGCGGGGTCGTCGAGTCCGGCGAAGACCAGCTCGGGGTAGCCGACGAGCGGTCGCCACACCTTGATCGTGCCGACGGTGGCAACGGCGGGATTGGGGTCGAGCGCGTCCCGCGGCGCCACGTCGCTGGTCAGCCGCAGGGCCTTGGGCGGCACGTGGCGCCGGAACCGGATCCCGGCGACCGGGTGGGCCGCGTTGTGCTGGGCGTCGTCGGTCGCACCCGGACCACCGCCGGTCAGGTCGGCCAGCCGGCAGCGGAACTCGTAACGGGATCCGTACCGCAGTGGGACGGTCACGGGGTCGGCGCCGTAGGTCGCGGGCGGCGGCGTGATGGGCGCCTTGGCCGGCGAGTTGTCGGCCGGATCGTTCCCGAACAGCTCGTAGAGCGTCGGGTCGGCGACCACCAACGAGCCGCCCTGCCACCGGGTCAGGTGCTGGGGCAGCCACGCCGTGCCGGTGGTCGAGTGCCGACCGCGGACGGGGGCGGCCTCGACGGTGAGCTCGCCGTCGAACAACGCCGTGAACACCGAGGCCGCGGGCGGAGCCGGGAAAGCGAGCGGTGCCGGGTCGCCGGAGGCGTCCACCGAGTGGGCCTCGCACAGCGACGCCCACTGCGGCGCCGGGTCGTCGGGCCGGCGCACATCGACGCGGTAGCCGCTCACGCCGAGCGGGGCTTCGAGGGCGCCGGCCGGCGCACCGAGCCGCACGCGGAGAGCCTCGACCTGGCGGCGCAGCCAGGTCGTGACCTGCTCGTCGTCCCACCCGAGGTCGATCCCGGCGTCCGTTGCCGGCTTCAACTCGTTGTGACCGGTCGAGCCGGGGTCCGCCGTCACCGCTTGGGCGGCGTGGACGATCTTGGCGAAGCCGTCGTCGTAGACGGCGGCTTCGGACAGCACGTCGCCGTAGCCGGCGGCGTCGGTGGTGCCGACCGGGAACAGCACGGCGGCGAAGAGGGTGCGCGGGTCGCCGAGCGGCGGGAGCAGGGCGGCGTAGCTGCGCACCGCACCCGGTGCCGGCGGGGCGACCCCACCGGCGGGATCGAGGTCGACGTAGAACCAGCCGCCGTGCTCCAGCCCGCCGGGAACGGGCACGGTCACGTCGTGGATCAGGCCGAGGGCTCGGGCCAGGAGCGGTTGGCGCAGGGCGAAGCTGAGGACCGCGCCCCACGTGACCGTCTCCGGCGGCTTGGGGTCGGCGGCGTCGGCGCCGACGGTGTCGCGCAACTCGCAGCCGAACTCGTCGCCGACGGTCGTGCCCGGACCGGGTCGTTCGAAGGCGAACGCGCCGGTGTAGCTGGCCGGCAGGTGCTTGCGGATCTCGGTGCTCGCCGCCCGCGCCAGGCGCGCCGCCGCGGCCTCGGGGGCGACGATCGGGAACTGGGTGCCGAGGGCGGTGAAGAGATCGGCGGCGCCGGCCGGGGCGGTTGCGGTGAAGGCGGTCGTCTGGGCGGCGGGATCGGCCCCCGGGTCGGGCCCGTACAGCGCGTCGGGAGTAGGCAGCACGACGGCCCGCGCCGCCCAGGAGGTCCCAGCGAAGGCGGGCAGCCCGGCGGGGACAGGGGCGATGGCGGGGTCGCCGACCGGCAGCAGGAGGAGGCGTGCGACGAGGTCGGCGCCGTCCCAGCGCTGGGGGAAGACCAGCAGCGAGAGCTGAACGTCGGGGAGCGCCATCAGACCGGCACCGGGATCGCGGGGGTCGTGATGTCCTGGCGGAACTGCCAGCTGCCCTCCCAGTCGACGTCGATCACCCAGCAGATGCTGATGTGGATGCCGACCGAGACCGATGCGGTGAGGCCGACGGTGATCGGCGGGATCTCGTCGGGGAGCGGGAGCAGCGGCCCCGCGAACGGGGGCAGCTCGAGGGCGTCCGGCGGGATCACCCCGAGGCTCGCGGCCAAGGTGATGGTGGCGCTGGCCAGGCCGGCGAGGACGTCGACGCTGGCCCGGCCGGACAGGATCACCCGGATCTCGAACGGGTCGGGGCCGGTGTTGAGCTCGAAGGCGAGGGCGATGCTGGCGCTGCCCGACGCGATGCCGAGGTCGATCGCCAACCCGAGCCCGAGGCCGCACTGCACGACCACGTCGAGGCCGGAAGCGCCGATGCCGACCTGCACGCACCCGGTGCCGGCAAGCGGCGAGACGACCCAGCGGAACGGGTCGTCGGAGCTGCCGAGGCCGGCCACGAAGCGCACGTCCATCGGCGCCAGTGACACCTCGAAGCCCATCCGCACGGCCACGTCGGTGATCTGGCCGGCGCCGAGCGGGAGGTTCGGCAACGAGAAGTCGTTGCTCACCGTCAGGTGCCCCTGGGAGAAGCCGACCCGGAGCCCGGCGTCCTTGCCGCCGGGAAGGAACCTGGCGACCTGCTGGATGTTGGAGAAGATCGTCTGGAGGATGTGAAGGAAGTCCTCGTACTGCACCCGCAGGTCGACGACCGTCGGCGCGGTGTGCTCGTCGCCCGCGACCGTGGCGTAGATGCTGATCAGCGGCTTGCCCTTGAACCGCACACGGAAGCAGACGCGGTTCAGCGACAGCGCCCACCGGGGCGAGGCGGCGGGGTCGACCGTCACCGACGCCGTGGTGGGTTGGTCGTTCTCGCCGCGGTACTCGATCACGACCTGAATGGCGTCGCCCCCACCGAGATCCAGCAGCACGGCCTGCTTGATCGCGCCGGGACTGCCGATCGAGAAGTCCTCGTGGTACGCCACCGCGCCGCCGGTGACGTCGAGGCCGTCGAGGGAGGCGAAGTCGAACACGTCGGCCAGACCGGGGAAGGCGCCGACGGCGCCGAGGAGCGCGCCCACGTCGGCCAGGTGCGGTGGTTGGGGCAGGGAGATCGGCGCCGGATCGTTGCCGATCCGCGGACGCGGAAAGAACACCTTCTGCGTGCCGAGTGACTGGACGAAGCCGTAGCGGTTGGTCGGGTTGGCGGCGTCGCCCAGCGCGGTGATGTCGACCGGGTCCGCCAGGTGCCAACGCGTGGCCCCGTCGCCCCATGGGTTGGGCCGCACGACCGGCACGGGATCGGTCGGGGCGAGCGCTTTGGGGGCCGCGTCCGACGGGGTGAGTCGAGCCAGGCTCCACGCCCCGTCGCGAGGGAGCGCCGGCGAGCCGCGGAGGGCGGCGACGAGATGGGGGGTGGCCGCGTCGCCGTTGTCGATCACGTCGAGGCGGTGACCCTGGAAGACCATGCCGGGGTCGTCGGCCGGGCCCCCGAGGTGCAGGACGCAGTCGAGGGGTAGCGAGCCGGGGCCGCGGGTCGCGAGCAGGTCGACGATCTGGCCGGCGTCGGCCGGCCGGACGCGTTTCACCGTCTGGCCCTTCGACGCGGTCGTGTACATCGGGCCGTCGATCTGGATCCACCCGGTGGCGCCCCTCGCCGGGACCCGGCGGCCGGCGCCGCCGGCGGCGACGACGAGGCGGGGGTCGGCGCTGTCGACCATCGCGACGTCGCAGTCGAAGGTCACCGGCTGCCACGTGGTCGGCACGGTGTCGGGCGGGCGGGGAGCGACGGCGAACTGGGGGGCCGCGAGGCGGATGTTCCTGATCGCCTCGGCCGCCTCGAGGACGCCTGGGTGACGACGGCTGGACTCGAACGCGGGCGGGATCGGCGACGGGATCATCCCGTCGACGGCGTTCTTGTCCCCACGGTAGGCCAGCCGACCGTCGGTCGTGGCGACCCAACCGCTGTCCTCCCGCAGCACCCACCCACCCGGCCGGCGGTCGATGGTGATCGTCCGCACGACCCGCACGAACAGCGGGTACAGGATGCTCTGCATCTGGATGACCTCGTGGGCCGTGCGGCCGACGAGGACGTCGAAGCGGGCCTGGATGATGGCCGGGCCGACGGCCTCCGGGTCGTGCCAGTCGCTGAACAGGCTGGCGCCGTAGCCCGACAGCTCGTAGTGGCGCAACGGGATTCCGTTGCCGGCCCCGAGGCCGAAGTCGCCGTCGAAGCGGGTGTGGATGTTGCTGCTCAGCACCGCCTGGGCGTAGCCGTCCTCGTTCCGCAGTTCGGCGGCGCCGGGGAAGGTGGCGTCGCGCGTGGCCGGGTCGGGGTTCGGCGCGCCGCGCAAGGCCAGCTGGCGACCGCCGGCGAGGTCGGGCGCGAAGCGCGGACGGTTCTCGTCGACGCGGCCGCCCGTGGCGATGAACGTCGGCCGGTCCCGGCCGTCGATCTGCTGGGTGCTGTCGACCTGGGCGACGACCCCGAACGGGAGCGGCAGGCGGGCCCGGAAGTGACGCTCGGCCCGCATCGCCTCGATGTGGGCGGTGAGCATCGGCAGCGGTTCGACGGCGAACACCTGGTCCCCCTCGGCCTGGACCATCGCCGGGCCGCCGTCGTGGGGTGGCGGCGGCAGGGGCAGGTCCCCGGAGCCGGGCTCCGGGGCTTTCGTGAGCATCGGCTCCCACGAGATCGGCGGGAGGGTGACCACCGGGACCGCCCCGGCCCGGGACTGGAGGGCGGTGCCGCCGACCTCGAGCGTGTCAGGCCGGGGCACGGCCACGCCGAACTGATCGGCGTTGCTCGACACGTCGAGCATCGCCAGTGCGCCGGGCAGGCGGAAGCGCCCCTCGTCGGGTCGGGCGGGCGCGGCCTGCGGCAGCAGCTGTTGTAGACCCTCGTCGACGATCAGTGACAGGGTGGGCGCGTCGGCCGTCGGCCAGGCGATCCGGGCGGTGACCGCCCCCCGCTCGTCGTCGCTCCGACCCGGCCCGAAGTTGGCGGCGTAGGGATCGGGCAGCGTCGGCAGGACGCGACGGGCGGCGAAGTGGAGCGTGGCCACGCCGCTCGGCAGGTGATCGCCGACCAGGGGCCCGGTCACTTCGAACCGCTCGGTGGGCCGCACGGTGAGGAGGGCGTTCTCGAGGGCGAGCGCAAGGTGGGGCGATTGGCGGGCGGCATCGTCGAACCCGGCCACCGTCGCCGTCGTCCCGTCGGCGTCATCGACCAGCGTGAGGGTCGCGGCCGGCATGCGCGCCGCCAGCCGGCCCCCGTCGGCGGCCAGGGGACGGTCGAGGTGGGCCACCGCCCGGCCCTTGCACCACACCGACTCGCGGCCGGGCTCGCTGAGGTGGATGAGCAGTGTTCCGGCGGGGAGCTCGACATCGACCGAGGACCGGCGGGCCGGGTCGGCGTCCGCCTCGTCCCACAGCGTGATCCGCTGGCGGGTGGCGGCAGCCAGCATGGTCGCCCACAGGGCGAGCGATCCCGGCGCCAGGTCGAGCACCCCCGGCTGCACCGCGACCGGGAGGCCGAGACCGACCCACTGCAACACCCACGGCCCGGCCAGTCCGATCGAGACCGAGCCCGGACCCGCCGCCTCGGTGAGCGCGGTCGCCGGTGCCCGAACGGTGCGCAGCGCCCACCCGCACCGGTCGATCGCCGCGCGCCCGGACGGCGTCACGAGCGCCGAGCGCACGTCGGCGAAGGCAAACGTCGTGTCGCTCGGCTCGGCGGGGACCACGATCGACCGCGACAACGGCTCGTAGTACGGGTCACCGCCCGTCGGAGTGAGGTCGATGCTGGTGCCGTACGCCCGCGCCGCAGCACCGTCGAACTGGATCGAGCGTTCCTGCGGGCCGAAGGCGAGGCTCGCCGTCGCCGGGAGTCGCACGGCCGCGTACGCGGCATCGGCACCCGGGCCGTCGGCGTCCGGCGGATCATCGGGTACGTCCAGATTGAGGTTGGCGAGGAGACGCCACTCTGCGCCCCCGAGGGTGATGCGGTCGGCGGTCGACGCGGTGACGCCGCTGACGTCGAGGGTGCCGCCCCTCACGCGCAGCCCGACGTACTCGTCCATCGGCCGGCCCGGGACCAGGGCGCCGGCCGCCACCCACGCCGAGCCCGTACCCAACTGCCTCCGGTCGTTGCGCAGCAGTCGGCGGGTAAGGGGCAGGCGGGCCAGCAGCACCGGCGCGCCGAACGGTCGAGCGATGTAGATGCTGACCGCGGGTGGGGGCAGGAACAGATCGATCCACTCCGGTCGGCCGTCGGCGCCGGCGAACGGACCGAAACTCGTGGACGGACGGAGGCCGGCGAGGTCATCGGCCGGATCGACCAGGCCGGCCGGGCCGCGCCTGATCCGGGCCACGAGCCCCTCCGGGTCGTCGGCGACCGCTTCAGCCACCGCGGCCCGCGCCCGGTCGAGATCGCGCGCCGCCGCTCGGCTCTCCGCGTGAAGACGGTCGAGGCGGGCCAGCAGAGGATGTCGTCGCTCTGCCATGGTCCCCCTCCCGTCGCCCGGCCCGAAGGCGCAACTCTAAGAGGGCCTCAGCGGAGGATCAAGGAACTCTGCGTGGCGGCAACGTACGCTCGGGTCGGGAGCTGGACGACAATGGATGACCGATGGTGGTGGGAAGGTTCGGCTGTCAGGCCGCCTGCCTCCACACGGCGGGCCGACGGGCGGGATCGGGCGTCTTGATCTCACTCGCGACTCGGAGAAGCCGCATTGTGAAGGTCGAAGCGACGAGGACAACGATCGCGGCAATCACGGCGCCGAGCCGGCCCCATACGAACCAGACGACGGAGGCCCAGAACGCTGCCGGGACCATGGCGAACGCCGCGCCCGCGAGAGTTGAAATCGTCTGCCGAAACGGCTGCGTGTGCGGAGTCGACGGTTCGTGCTGGATGAGGGCGGAACGCTGTCTCGCCGAGTAGTGCGCAATGCTCACTTTCGTCCTCTTGCTGAGCCGAAGGGGTTCCTTCGGATTGGAATCGACTGCACCAACCGCGCATGCGGTGATGGTCTTCCAACTCAACGAACGGTCAGGACCAAGGTCCTGACCGGTCGGGACCAAGTCCTGACGAGTTCTGCCGCCCGACGGGCGACAACGCGCTCAGGCGCTGGCGTCCCCGAACAACTGCCGCACGTCGGCGATGTCGAACTCGGCTACCGACGCCGTGAGCATCGCCGCGCCTTGCTCGTCGCTGGGACCGCTGCTGCGGAAGGACTCGACGGCTGCTTGCGACTCCCAGCGCTCGAAGACGTTGATGCGGCCGGGGTCGATCAGATCGGCGGTGATGGCGAAGTCGAGGCAGCCCGCTGTCCCGCGTGCCTGTTCGACGACACTCACGCAGCCAGCGAGGTACGCGTCGCGCCGCTGCGGCTCGACGGTGATGTGTCCGGCAACGATGACCATGCGTGCGCTCCTCATCCTCAGCGATTTTCGGCGTCGGTCTGGTGGTCGTCGTGCCAGATCCGTACGTCATGAGCATTGCCCTTTGTCCATGACGCAAACGCGGGCGGTGGCCGGCCCTGCTCATGGTCAGTCGGCGACGGTCCACCGATCGGGGGAACCGAAGCTCATCCGGTCGGTCCACCGGACGGTCGATGGCGTGCGTCGCGCCCGATCGGCACGCTCGACGCAGGCTCCGGGATGGTCCCGGAGCGTCCGAAATGGAGATGTCCTGATGCGAAAGCTCATTTCAATCGCCGCCCTGTCCGTCGCCGGCGTGGGCGCCATGGCCGGCACCGCTGCAGCGGCCACCGAGGAGGCGGAGACCGGCACGATCATCGACTACGCGAACACGTACTCCAGCCCGTCGAACGAGTCGATCCGGGTGCACCAGCTGACGCCCGGCGAGAAGGTCGAGACGCTGTGCTTCCGTGAGGGCCAGGTCCTGAACGGCAACCGGTACTGGTTCCTCATCCGGGCCGGCGGGCAGACCGCCTTCGTCCATCGCGACTCGATCTCGCCGCCGACGGACCTGGAGCGCTGCTGAGCCTGATTCGCCGGGGGCTCACTCCACGAGTCCCCGGCGCATCCCTTCGGCGACCGCTGCGGCGCGGTCGGACACACCGAGCTTCTCGTACAGGCGTTGCGTGTGAGTCTTCACCGTGCTCACACCGATGACGAGTTCCGCGGCCACCTGCGGGATCGAGCGACCGCGGGCGAACGCGTGCAGGACCTGGCGCTCTCGCTCGGACAGCACGGGGCCGCTGGCCTCCGCGCGCAGGCGGATCTCCTCCGCCAGCCCGCCGGCGATGGCGGCGGGCACGACCGGCTCACCGCGTGCCACCTTCACCACGGCGTCGATGATCTCCGAGCGGCCGGCATCCTTCGGCAGGTAGCCGGCGGCACCCTCCTGCAGGGCCTCGAACACGAGCGAGCTGTCCGTGAACGCCGACAGCACCAGCACGCGCGTCGGCAGGCGGTCGCGGACCACGGCGCGCACGACACCCAGCCCGTCGAGGTCGGGCATCTGGTGGTCGACCAGCGCGACGTCAGGACGCTCACGGCGGATGGCCTCGAGGGCGTCGATGCCATTCCCGGCCTCGGCAACGACCTCGAATCGGCCGTCCCGGGACAGGGCCCGGCTCACGCCGTCGCGGAAGAACGGGTGGTCATCGGCGACGACGACGCGCACCCGGGCTCCGCGGCGGCGAAGGTGGCATGGTCTCCCATGATGGACCTCAGCGGCGCCGTTCTCCAGCACGCCAACCGCGGGGTGCGATTGCAGTTGTTGCTACGCGCCGCCCTCGTCGGCTTCCTGCTGCTCACGATCGGCCTGCTCCCGCCCGTCGAGGGCGTCGCCGCCTACTACGGCGTCGTGGTCGTCTACGCCGTCGGAGCGCTCGCGATGGCGCGCTGGGCATGGCGGGGCGGGCCCGCCGTCGCCCGCTGGGGGTGGCTCGGCCTCTTCGCCGACCTCGTCGTCCTCGCGGGCCTCGTACTGGCCGCCGGAGTGGACGCCGACGAGAGCTGGACCTCCTACGTCCTCCTGTTCGGCTTCTTCCTGCTGCCCGTGCTGGCCGCCACACAGCTGCGGGTGTGGGTCTGCGCCGCCGTCGTCGTGCCCACCGTGATCGTGTACCTCGCCGCCAGCTTCGCCACCCAGGAGGCCAATGACGAGCCGTGGCGGTCGATCGTCCTGCGCACGCTCATGCTCGCCACTGTCGGCGCCGCCTGCCTCGGCCTGTCACGGATCCAGCGGTCCCGGCTGGCTGCGATCGGTGGGCTGCTCGAGGAGCGCACGCACCTGCTCGACGAGCTCGTGCACCTGGAGCAGCGTGAGCGTCGCGAGCTCGCCGAGCGCCTGCACGACGGGGCGCTGCAGTACGTGCTGGCGGCGCGGCTCGACCTCGAGGACGTGCCCCGGACAGACGCTGACGAGGCCGTCGGCCGCATCGAGCACGCCCTCGGCGAAGCGTCGCGGATGCTGCGCTCGACGGTCTCCGAGCTCCATCCCGCGGTGCTCCGCCAAGCCGGCCTGGCGCGGGCCCTGCGCGACCTCGCCGACTCCACCGCCCGACCCGACCTCGTCGTCGACGTCGACCTTGACGACTGGCCCGGCGGGCTGCGCACCCCGACCGACGGCCTGCTGTACGGCGCGGCGCGGGAGCTGTTGAGCAACGTCGTCAAGCACGCCGGCGCGCGCCGCGCCCGGGTCTCGCTCGGGCTCGCCGGGGATCAGGCTCGGCTGGTCGTCGCCGACGACGGCCACGGCGCGCCCGAGCGGGCGCCGGGACCGGGCGAGGGACATATCGGGCTGCACACGCAGCGGTTACGGGTCGAAGCCGCGGGCGGCGCGCTGGATGTCGACGCGAGCGGCGCCGGCACCACCGCGACGGTCACGGTCCCGGTCCTGACGGCCGGGGGACCGCACGGCTCTTCACAGAATCGCGACGAGGATTAGCGATGCCGTGGGTGGGACACCCTTGAAGGGTGATCTTCGCGCGCCCTGCCATCGTCTCGCAGTCCGAGTGGGAGACATCCCTCGCTGCCATCACCGAGCGGGAGAAGACCGTCGCCGAGGCGATCGACCAGCTCGCTGCGGCCCGTAAGCGGATGCCGATGGTCCGCGTCGAGCACGACTACCGGTTCGAGGGTCCCGACGGCGAACGGTCGCTGGCCGAACTCTTCGAGGGTCGCAGCCAGCTCATCCTGTACCGGTTCTTCTTCGAGGACGGCGTCGACGGCTGGCCCGACGCCGGCTGCCCCGGCTGTTCGTCGTGGGCCGACGGCATCGGCCAGCTCGGCCTCCTTCACGCCCGTGACATCACGTTGGCGATGACGTCGTCGGCGCCGCAGGAGAACCTGCGTCGCTACGCCGAGCGGATGGGCTGGACCCACATCCCGTGGTACACGATCCGCACCGAGCGCTTCTCAGCCGACTTCGGCACCGAGGAGTGGTTCGGCCTGAACATCTTCCTGCGCGACGGCGACGCCGTGTACCGCACCTACTTCTTGCAGCACGGCGCGATGGTCCGGACGATCGGCAGCGTCGCGACGCTCATCTCGCTCACGCCCTACGGCGGACAGACGGATGACGAGGACACTCCCGACGGCTGGCCGAAAGCGCCCGGGTCGTTTTGGTTCCGTCGACACGACGAGTTCGATGAACCGGCGCCATCGGCGCGATCAGCAAACTCTGCCGACTCGTAGCACGCCCACATCCGCCCGCCGATCCGCGCTCGTCGGAAAACGACCATGCACGACAGCGCGGAACGCTTCGCAGATCGCTGGGGGGTGATCTGTCGAGTGCTGCTCCCAGCGATCTGGACCCCGCCGGATTGGCGGGGTCCAGACCTCCGATGCTGCTAGCCGCCCGCTGGTACGAACGTCGTGATCGAGTCGATGGCCCCGATCAGATCCAGCGAGGTCCGTCGGACCGGATACGTGTCGTTGGTGAGCCAGTCGAGGAGCAGGTTCTGCTCGAACTTGCTGCCGAGTTCCTCGCTGGAACCTCCGGGCAGCGAATTCACGGATCGCCAGCCGCCCGAAGTCGCTTGGGCCACGAAGCGGCGGGCCGGCACCATGCTGGCGGTGAACTTGTCCGGCGTGTCGGCCCGCAAAGTGTGGCTGGAACTGTCGACGCTGGGGATGCCACCGTCGACCGGAATGCCGGGCAGGCCGGGTAGCGGTGAGGTGAACCGGTTGCCCTGCGACGGGATCGTGAATGGCGCGCCGAGCGGCGAGGGGCTCGTGATCCGGTGCAGCTTGCCCCATCGGTAGTCGCTCTGTTTGGTCGAGTTGTGGAACGCCACCTTGAAGTCGTCGCCTGCCGCCAGCGTGAGCGCGTCCTCGACGCTCTTGAGCACCAGGAAGTCACGCCGGTCGGTCGCGTCGGTGATCCCCGGCACGGCGAAGAAGTCGATCCCGGACCGACCGACGCCCTGGCGGGTGTCGAAGTCGAGCAGAAGCTGCCGGATCGCCGTTAGTACGAATACGTCAGACGACACCGGCAGCGCCGGCGAGATCTGCTGGAGGTGCTGGTCGATCACATTGACGGCGAACCGGCTGCGCCACGAGCGCGTAGATCGTGGCCGCCACGCTGTTGTCGATCTCCTGCTGCGATGGCTGGCTGAGCTTGCCGTGGACGTCGCTGCTGTCGTACCCCTGCGGGATGCCGGTCGGGTGGGTGAAGGTCCATTTGGCGAGCCGACCGACCGCCTCGACGATGCGCGGGTCCTTGGCCAGTGCCGCCAGCTCCGGTGTGGAACTGCGCTTGGCGCGGTCCAGTGCGTTCGTGATGACCGGAGTGAAGAACTGAGCGTCCAGCGATGTCACGTCGGCCTGCATCTTCACCACGTCGGCGGTGGTGATCCGACCCTTGGCGATCGCGGCCTTCACCATGTCGGTGATCCGGCCGGCCCGGAACCCGCCGCGTGGGTGAAGCCAAGGTAGGCGATGCCGCCGTTTGGCCGGACCTGGTTGAGGACGTTGTTGTCGAAGGAGTTGGCGGTCGGGTCGTTGTTCGCCGACACGATGAACCCGGCCGGCGGGTTGACGACTTGGGGCAACTCGCTGAATGGCACGATTTCAAATGGCAGCGACTGGTTCGGCTGCGGGTTGGTGACCGGGAGCCACTCGTTGCCGCCGGTCCCGTCGCGCAACAGGTACGGCGGATTCCCCTTCACCGTCCCGGCCTGCAGGTCCTCCCGGACCGGCACCTCGGCGTTGGTGAAGTACGCGATGTTGCCCTTGATATCGGCGTAGACAAAGTGCTGCCCGCCGATGTCGAAGTACTGCATCGCGTCACGAAAGTCCTCGACGTTGCGCGCCAGACCGAAGCGCCGGAACGCCTCGAGCTCGGTGGTCGGCGACCACCCCGTGTACTGCACCGACAGCGCAGTACCCGCCGCCAGGTTGACCGACACCAGTGGCCCGTTGTTGCGGCGCGGCACGATCAACGTCCTCGCCGGGATCGCCCCGCCGGCGGGCACGTCGGTGAGCACGTCGAGCTGCCCCGGTGTGCGCGGATTGACGCGGTACTTCTCGTCGATGGCCACGACCGGCTCGAGCTTCCCCTGGTACGTCGTGGACAGCCCGCTCGGGGACGCCGGGTCGGGTTGGATCTTCTCGACGAACGTGTCCGTCACATCCACGAAGTGCAGGGTCGAGCCGTACGTGATGTCCCGGTTCTGGCCGAGAATCAGGTACGGGGTACCCGGGAGGCTGTCGCCCTGAGCGTTGAATCCGCCGCCCTGCAGGTCGATGGGGTACAGCGTCGACGGTGTCTCCAGGGTCAGGTGCGGGTCGCTGGCCAGGATCGGCTTGCCGTTCGCGGTGTGCCGTCCACCGATGACCCACGAGTTCGAACCGCGCTCGGCGGTGCGGTTCATCGCCTCGACAATCAGCGGTACCTGCTTGGCCTTCTCGAGGTAGTCGGCCGCCATCCGCTCGGCGTCATCCGAGACGCCGATGCTGCCGCTGGACGTCGGGTTCAGTGTGCCCGGGCTGGCCGGAGTCGCGGTGGAGTCGATCACCGGCGACGCGGTGTTGAACGGCGCGAACGGGAACACGTCCTGGAACACGGCGGTGTGGCCGTCGAGACCGGCCGCGTTGTACCTCTGCACGGCCGTGGTCCGGTCGATGTCCAGGTCGAACGACAGGCTGAACGTGAGCAATTTGTTCACGAGCAGACTGTCCACCACGGTCCACGGCGCGACCTTGGTCACCTGCACCGCCGCGTACTGCGACGGCAGCTTGTTGCGTTCGATCCACGCGTTCACCCCGTCGGCGTACGCGCCCAGTTCGGCTTGGGTCTGGGACGACAACACCGAAAGACTCTGCTCGACGGTGCGCCGCAGCCCGAACGTCCGCAGCTGCACATCGCTCGGCAACGCGCTGCTGCCGAGCAGCTCGGCGAGCGTTCCCGACCCCGTCCGGCGGCGAACGTCCATCTGGAACAGCCGGTCGTCGGCGTGCACCCAACCCTGCAGGAAGAACAGATCATGCGCATTCTTCGCCTTGATGTGAGCAACCCCGTCGTCGTCCCGGACCACGGACGCGGAGGCGTGCAGGCCAGGGATCTTGACCAGGTCGAGGAAATCCGCGTGGCCGCTTGCTGGCTGTGTCACGGTGAGCGCTCCGGCGGCGAGGGCGCCGAGAGAGAACAGAGAGACGCGCAATCTGCGCATACCAACACCTTTCGTCTGAACATGAGATTGACCGGACCTCGGTCGGCGGGGTTGTTCGCACCTACGGGATACCTGGACCACCTCGGGCGTGAGACGTTCGTCACACCTGGCCAAGATCGCCCACTACGCACAGAGTGTTCAGGTTGCGGACGCCAGTTGCAGGGCGCGACAGGTGGTCGGGACGCCACCTTTGGTCGATCCCGGCAGTTGACCCCGGCAGGAGCGGCGGGGCAACGTGTCCGAGGGATTGGCGCACCGGCCCGTCGTGCACTCGACGGCGGAGTTGCCACCGGATCCGTCCGCGCAGCCGAGCGTGGACGTCTGACACGGCATCGGGAGGCAGGACATGGACCGGCTCGAGGGCAAGGTCGCCGCGATCACCGGGGGTGCGAGCGGCATCGGTGCCGGCACTGTTCGTCGCTTCGTCGAGGAAGGCGCCAAGGTGCTGATCGCCGATCTCGATCAGGTCAAAGGTGACGCGCTCGCCGCCGAGCTCGGCTCGGCCACCGTCTATCTCCGGACGGATGTCTCCAAGGAGGAGGACATCGCCGCCATGGTGGCCGAGACGACCGATCGCTTCGGCCGCATCGACGTGCTGTTCAACAACGCCGGCTTCGGAGGCGCGCTGGGCCCGATCGAGTCCACCACCGTCGCCGACTACGACCTCACCATGGACGTGCTGCTGAAGAGTGTGTTCCTGGGGATCAAGCACGTGGCCCCGTTGATGAAGGCACAGGGATCGGGCTCGATCATCTCGACCGCGAGCGTGGCCGGGCTCCGTGCCGGATACGCCCCCCACCTCTACAGCGTCGCCAAGTGCGCGGTCATCCATCTGACCAAGACGGTGGCGCTGGAGTTGGGCGAGCACGGCATCCGCGTCAACGCCATCTGCCCGGGGTTCATCGCCACCCTGCTCGCCGTCGGGCGACCCGACGCCGACGAGACCCAGATCGACGAGATGCGCACGGCCGGTGCCGCGGCGCAGGTGCTCGGTCGGATCGGCGAGCCACTGGACGTCGCCAACATGGCGCTGTTCCTCGCCAGCGACGACTCCCCGTGGATCACGGGCCAGGAGTTCGTGGTCGATGGCGGCTTCGAAGCGGGGCCGCCGTGGTCGCGGTGGCCAAAGTTCGCCCGCATCGAGCGGCCGATCCGTCATCACCGACCACCCGACCGCTGATCCAACGACGCGGCGAGAATTGCTCACGGTCCGACCGGAACCCGACCGCCACTAGCGTGCGACCGATGGTCGCACCGATGACCGAGCAGGAGGTGCGGACCTTCCTGGCTCACGGGACGAGGACCGGGAAGCTGGCGTGGGTCGGACGGAGCGGGCTGCCTCACGTGACACCGGTCTGGTTCGTGGTCGACGACGCCGCCACCGACGCCGTCGAGGTGGTGTTCAACACGGGTGCCACGTCGGCGAAGGGCAAGGCGATGATTCGCGATCCGCACGTGTCGTTGCTCGTCGACGACGAGCGGCCACCGTTCGCGTACGTCAACCTCACCGGCACCGTGACCGTGAGCGAGGACCTCGACGAGCTCCGGCGCTGGGCGACTCGAATCGGCGGCCGGTACATGGGAGCGGCGCGGGCGGACGAGTTCGGGGCCCGCAACGGCGTGGCCGGCGAACTGGTCGTGCGCCTGCGTCCGACGAAGGTGATCGCGCTGCGCGACATCGCCGACTGAACAATCGACCCGTGAGTGGGCTCGCCCGGATCGGCGAGACTTCCTGGCGTGTTCGTGGCCACCGTGCTCGCGCTGGCGTCGGCCGGTCTGCACGCCGGATGGAACCTCGTCGCCAAGCGCAGCCCGGATGCGTTCCTCGCCCTGTGGGGCCAGTTCTTCGTCGCCGGGATCGCCGGCGTCGTGCTGCTCATGGCAACGGGCGGGATGCCTGCGGTCGGGTGGGCATGGGCGGCGGCGTCCGGTGCCGTGCACCTGCCGTACATCGTCGCCCTCGCCAGCGCCTACACAGACGGTGACTTCTCCGTCGCCTACCCGCTCGCTCGCGGCGGCGGGGCTTTGCTCGCCGGGATCGGCGGGATCGTGCTGCTCGGCGACGAGGTGAACGGCTGGACGATGGCGGCCATCGTGACCGTCGTCGCCGGGATGGCGATGCTCGCGGTCGGCGCTCCGTCGGCCGGCGTCCGAGCGGCGTTGTTCGTCGCCGTGACGATCGGCCTCTACACGACGATCGACGCCCACGCCGCCCGGGATGTCGCCAGCGACACCTACGTGTTCGCCGTGTTCGCCGCCGGCGCCCTCGGCATCACGGGCTACGGCGTGGCCTCGGGCCGGGGTACGGCCATGCTCGCCGGCCTCCGTACCAGCTGGCGTCAGTTCGCCCTCACCGCCGCGATGAGCATGGTGACGTACGGGCTCGTGCTCGCGGCGGTGCGGAGAGCTCCCGTCGGATACGTGGCGGCGCTTCGCGAATCGAGCGTGCTGCTGGCCGCGTTCCTCGGCTGGCGCTACCTCGACGAGCGCGGCGTTCGGCGGCGCAGCGTGGCCGCGGCCATGGTCCTCGGCGGACTCGTCCTGCTCGTCGTCTCGGCGTGAGCCTCCCGGTACGTGGCCCGTTCCTCTGCGCCTGTTCGTGGCCGCGGCTGCCGGTCAGCCTTTGTGGCCCCACACCTGTAGGAAGAGGTGCGATACGACGAGTGTGTTGGGATCGTCGAGATGCTGACCGAGCGAACGCTTGACGGCCTCGAGCTCGTCCGGAACGACCGTGTTCGTTTCGACGAGTCGGCCGCTCAGGTTCTCGACGAAGTCCAAGAGGATCGTTCGGCGGCCGTGTCCCGGCGGGTACACGTGAACGAGCGGACGGACCTCGATCTCGTCGATACCCGCGTCCCGCAGCAGGCGCGGGAGTTTGCGACCGATGAACAGGTCGATTCCGGCCGAGCAGGAATACGTGTTCAAGACTTCGATCGCGCGATCCCATGCGGCGAGTGGAGGATCGCAGACGTGGGCGACGTAGTCCGCCTCATGGAACGCGACGATCCCGCCAGTCTTCGCGAGCGCGACCGCCTCGGCGACAATCTCTTCCGGCTGGGGAACGTTCACCAACACGAGTCTCGACGTGACGAGATCGAATTCGCCCCGTGGCAGCCCCGTCGCCCGCGCGTCTCCATGAACGATTTCGACGTTCCCGAGCCCCTGTTCACCCACCATCGCTCGCGCCATTTGGACGGCATCGTCACTGCGCTCGACGCCGATCACCTTTCCCGACGGACCGACACGCTGGGCGAGGAGGTCAAGGCAACCATGGGGGCCGCAGCCGATTTCGACGACACGCGCTCCGGACACGATCCCGAACTGATCAAACAGCCACGACGATTCGTCGGCGAGCTGTCGCGCTTGTTCCTGCAGTCGCTGTTGCTCGGCTCGCCGGTACCCCAACAAGTACCGCGTCCTGTTGTGCCATCTCGCTCTCCGTCACTTCGGCGCCGCCGATCCGCTTCCCCATCGCCCCCCTGGTTCGTCACCCTACGGCGCACACGTCCCTTGACGACCGCGCGAGTGCTGCGGGCTGGGGTCAGACTTGGTCGGTGACGGCAGCACGGCGACGGACCCTGATCACTGGTGGTACACGCGGCATTGGGCTGGCCACGGCCCGACGTCTGGCGGGTGAAGGCCACGAGCTGGTGCTCGGCTACTCCAGTGACGAGCAGGCAGCGAGCGAGGCCCGTCGTGTCATCGAGTCGTCGGGAGGCTCGTGCCTGACGGTGCGCGCCGACGTCAGCGATGCCGGTGGCGTTGAGTCGCTCTTCGCCGCGGCGACCGCTGCTGGTCGGTTGACCGCGGTGGTCAGCAACGCCGGCGTGACGCTCCATGTCGGCGCACTCGCGGAGACACCGATCGATGTGATCATCCGGGTCATCGACGTCAACCTGACCGGCGCCGTGCTCGTCGGCCGGGCCGCCGTTCGAGCGCTTGGCCGTTCTTACGGTGGTGACGGTGGGGTGCTCGTGAACGTCAGCTCAGCGGCAGCCACACGTGGCGCCGCGGGCGAGTACGTGCACTACGCCGCGGCCAAGGCCGGTGTCGACACCCTGACCCTCGGCCTGGCGGAGGAGGTCGCCGGGGACGGCGTGCGCGTGGTCGGCGTCGCGCCCGGCACCGTGCGGACACGCATCCACGCCGACGCCGGTGACCCTGGTCGTCCCGACCGTGTCGCTGGGACGGTCCCATTGGGACGCGTCGCCGAACCGGACGAGATCGCCGGTGCGATCGCCTGGGTGCTCAGTGACGCCGCCTCGTTCGTCACTGGCACCACCCTGCGCGTCGCCGGTGGCCGCTGACCGCGCCCTCTGAAGACGGTCCCCACCTACCTCCGCGACTGACGCTCGTTGCCGCGCTTGTAGTTGCCGGTGAGCCTGGCCATGCGTGCTTGCAGTTCGAGGTCGTCGGCAGTCTCGGCCCCGGTCAGGAAGCGGGTCGCTGGCCGGCCACGCAGCACGACGGCCACGCGGCCGAAGTGTCGGATCACGACTTCGCCGGACTTGCGGACCTCGAACGTGTAGCCATCGGGTGGCGCCATGCATTCCCTAGCGTGTTCGCGCCGAGTCCGAGAATGACAGCCGATAACTCCAAGCCCGCGTCCTGGATCGCCGGGCCTCTGCACGCTGAGATCTGGTGCAGGCTTGCACCATGACGCGGCTCGATCGGGGTGCTGTCGTCGCGGCCGTGATCGCTGCGGGCCTGGGGGCGGCGAGCGCAGCGATGAGCGCGTACTGGGCGCTTGGTGGTACGGCGTTGCTCGGGACCGTCGGTGGCGAGATCGAGCGCTGGGGTCGGGAGCGTTCGGCCGGTGTCGTGGCCACGCTGTGGCTGATCACTGTCGCCAAACTCGTTGGAGCTGTCGCGCCACTCGTGCTCGTGGGAGTGGGCGCGGGCTGGCTCCCGGCGTGGACAAGAGCCCAGCCGATGCGAGCGCTCGGATGGATCGTGGCGATCGGGCTCACCCTCTACGGGACTGTGCTCACCGTCGCCGGGCTGCTCGTCGAGGCTGACGTGATCGATGCTGCGGACGGTGCCGACGCGCATGCGATCGCCTGGCACGCGTACTTCTGGGATCCATGGTTCGTTCTGTGGGGCGGCGCCTTCGCCGTGGCGATGTGGCGCAGTCGTCCGCGGGCGTCCGGGTAGCGCGCCCAGCCGGTCATCGGCTCGTGCATCGTTCCGGCTCTGGTCGGGTATTCAACGCGACGTCGAGAGGAGCCATGGTGGCGAAGCTGACACCCGAGAAGCGGGCGGCGCTGAAACCGTCACAGTTTGGTCTGCCCGAGAAGGCGCGCACCAAGAAGGCGCGGAAGCAGACCGGCAACTACCCGATGCCTGATCGGGGGCACGCCATCAGCGCGGTCCGTCTGGCCAAGAAGAACCACAAGGACGGCAACCTCTCGAAGGCCGACTACAAGCGGATCCGCCGCAAGGCGCACAAGATCCTCCGTAAGGACTAGCCCTCAGCGGGCCACCAGTTGACCTAGGTCGGCAGCGGCGCCGCCCACGGCTACCGAGGCTCGGCAGTCCGGAACGCCAGGGCGGCGAGTGCCTCGTCGTCGACGCGGAACACGGTCCACTGGTCGAGCGCGACGGCGCCCAGCGAGCGATAGAAGTCGATCGCCGGCTCGTTCCAGTCGAGCACCGACCACTCGAGCCGGGTGTAGCCCCGGTCGACGCACACCTTGGCGAGCGTGGCGAGCAGGGCCTCCCCGATGCCCCGCCGGCGGTGCTCGGGATGGACGAAGAGATCCTCGAGGTAGACGCCGTGGCGGCCGCGCCACGTCGAGAAGTTGCAGAACCACAGCGCCATGCCGACCACGTCGCCGGTGTCGCCGGTGTCGCCGGTGTCGATCGCGACGTGACCGAACAGCTTGGCGCCGTCGGCGAAGAGCGCGTCGTGGAGCTGTTCGGCGGTCATCTCCACGGCATCGGGCTCGCGCTCGTAGCGGGCCAGCTCGTGGACCAGGGCGAGCACACCGTTGACATCGCCGGGCGCGACTGGTCGGATCGTGAACGCTGCCGGCGGCTCGGACATCCCGTCGATCGTACGGATCCGTGGCACGACGTGTCGCGGGCCGGCGAAGGGCGGTCACTCACAACGTCGCCATGCCCCCGTCGACGACGATCTCCTCGCCGAGGATGAAGGTGGAGTCGTCGCTCGCGAGGAACAGGACGGCCTTGGCCACCTCGTCGGCGTTGCCGAACCGGGCGAGTGGGATCTGGCTCACGATGCCTGCTGCCATGGCCTGGACCTGGTCGGCGGGGAGGCCGAGCTTGCCGAAGAGCGGTGTGTCGATCGGACCGGGGCTGACGACGTTGACCCTGATACGGCGCTCCAACAGCTCGGCCGACAGTGTCCGCGCGAACGATCGCACGGCAGCCTTGGACGCGGAGTAGATGCTCATGCCGGCCATGCCGATGAGCCCGTTGATCGAGCCGTTTATGACGATGCTGGCGCCGTCGTTGAGGTGAGGCAGGGCGCTCTGCATGGTGAAGTAGGCGCCCTTGACGTTGACGTCGATCTGGCGATCGAAGGCGGCCTCGTCAGCGTCGGTGAGCGCTGACGGCGCGGCGATGCCCGCGTTCACGAAGAGCACATCAATCGGCCCCAGCGCCGACGCGAGCCGCGCCAGCGCGGCTCGCGTCGCGGTGATATCGGTGACGTCGCCGACCTCACCGGCGCCGCCGAGGGCGGCGGCCGTCGATGCGACGACGGTCGAGTCGCGTCCGATGATCCCGACCCTCGCCCCCTCGGCGGCGAAGAGCTGCGCCGTGGCGAGCCCGATTCCCGACGTGGCGCCGGTGATGACCGCCGTCTTGCCGGTGAGCCTGTTCATGGTGTTGTCCTTTGTTGACTGGTCGATCAGTGACGGAGCAGGGGCTTGAGGACGCGGCCGAGCACGGCTGCCTGTTCGGCGGGGGTGGCGAGCGACTCGATGCCGAAGCCGAGCAGTGCCGTGTCGCTCGTGGCGACCGAGGCGGCGACGGGGATCAGCTCCCCACCGATGGTGAAGTTGCCGTGGATGCCTGGCGGGCTGCCGGCGGGAGGGCCCTCGACCGCCCAGGCGCCGCGGTCGGCCTCGAACCCGTCGGCCGCGACCGTCCGCGCCATTGACGGTCAATCGGGTGTCGTCGACGAACACACCGATCCCTCCGCCGACCCCGAGGTCGACGGCGTCGGTGACGTAGCTGACCTTCACGTCGAGCGACTGGCCGGCGTAGGGCGACAGGTCGAAGGCGGCATCGACCCAACCGCCGGACTCGCCCGTGAAGGCGTTCCACGACCCGGTGGTGCCGGTCGCCCCGCAAACTCGGCCCGGCGACAGGTAGTGGCTGAGGAACGGGTGGAGCGGCAGGAGGAAGCCCTGGGCGCAGGTGGTGGGTGGGCCCGACGAGGTGCGGCCGTTGAGGTCGCGCAGTGTCGTCCACTGGTCGGTGCCCGACGGCGCCGCCTCCACGATCACCTGGTGGAACGTCTGCAACGTGCTGTACGACAGCTTCATCCGCAGGGTGGGCGCCCCGGTGGCCGGGACGCCGGTCAGGTCGACCGTGCGGCCGATGCGCTGGTACGACACCGGCGCCTTGAGGGCGCCCGCGTAGCGTGTCCCTTCCACCGGGCCGAACGGGTTGACGGTGGCCGCCCCGCGGTACGTGCTGGTCGCCTCCCCGGCGAACAGCGGGAAGTCCTCAGCCGGGAGCACGTCGCTGGTCAAGGAGAACGCCCCGGCGTCGTTGAGCGGATTGGCGGCCACGGCCGGCCCGCCGAACTCGGCCGTCACGCCGTCGAGCGCCCCCCTGCCGTCGATGCCGGTCGGGCGGACGGAGGGGGCGCGGTGCGTCGCACCGAGGTAGTACTGGGCGAAGTCGTCCGACAGCAGCAGGCAGTCGGCCAGGAAGTCGCGGGTGATGACGCAGTCCTGGTCCGGCGCTCCGGCGAGCCCGTAGAAGATGCCGCCGAGCGACCGGCCGAGCAGGCCGAAGTATTGCGTGCTCTCCCCCGCCTGGACGAGCTTGCCGCCCTCGTTGAGGTAGTCACGCAGCGCGATCGTCAGGTACTGCTGGCGCTCGGCGACGGCGATGTCGGGGACGGGGCCGAGCAGGAACGTGTCAGTGAGGACGTCCTCCGGATCCTGTACCAGACGGTCGTCGCCCGTCTCCCACACCACGGCGTCGAAGTGGCTCAGCACGCCGAGGGGATGCGGGACACCCTGGGCGTCGACGTCCCAGGTGGCATGGCTGATGCCGTTGGCGTCGAGGGCGGCGGCGTACTCGTCGGCGTACTTCGGCGCGGCCGTGGCGGCGGGGTACGTGGGGTTGACACCGGTGTAGTCCTCGCTGGCCAGGATCGACGCGTCGGCCCCGGTGTCGGAGGAAACGGTGTAGGTGAAGTGCTCGCTCTCGACGGGGCGACCGTCGCGGCGGGCCGTGAACCACACCTCGACCGAATCGCCCGGCCGGGTCCCCGTCACCTTCCCCCGGAGCTCGGCATAGTAGCGGTCGCGCTCGTTGCCGTAGCGTTCGCCGCCCTTCCACTCACGGACATGGTCGCGCCGGGTTCGACCGCCGTTCACGCGGGTACTCGAGCCGCTGGTTGTGCTGGTCGCGTCGGGCGACGACGGCGACGGTCTGAGGGTCGCCGTAGGACACGTCGAAGCTGTCGACGACGAACTCGGGCGCCTGCCGCCCAGTCACCGGGTCGGCCGGGTCGGCGGCCGAACCGGCGACGAACAGCGAACGGCACGTTCTTGCGGAACTCGGCCTCGATGAGCGCCTCGTCGTCGGGGAACTCGAGGATGTTGCGCACCCGGCAGGATCCCGACCCGTCGTCTGGGTCGGCCGCGGCGGCCGTCTGGCAGGTGCTCATCTCCACGGTGAACCCGAGCGTGCCGTAGGCCAGGTGGGCGTGCTCGTCGGTGACGCCATTGGCGATGTAGAGGTCGGCCTGCAAACCCTGGTCGTAGCCGGGCACCGCGGCGTCGCCCACGAGCGTCTCGTAGAGGGCGTCGTCGGGCGTCGGGGTGGCCACCTGCCAGGTGGTGCCGTACAGCACGTCCTCGTAGGGCGGCGTGGTAGTTGACGAGGAACTCGAAGCCGACCCGCGCCATCAGCCGATCGACCGCCCGAGTCTCGGGCTCCGAGGCGGGGAGCGGACCCCCGGTATCCGTCACTGCCTTCCTCTGGGCGACGAGCCCTCGTCGTCGTAGCCCCACTTGGTGGGGTAGTTGCGGTTGAAGGTCGACGCCGTCGTTGGCGGTGATCCGGCCGTCGCCGTCGTTGTCGTCGTGGAGGTTCTTGCGCCACAGCCGGTTGCCGGGCGTGAACGTGAAGTCGTAGCCGTCGGGGTTGGCGACCGGGACCAACCACAGCTCGGTCGTGTCGACCAGCTCGGTGAGCACCGGATCGGTGCGGTAGCCGTCGACGACGTGGTGGGCGAGGCGCCGCACCATCTCCGGCGGGATCCACTCCCGGCCGTGCTGGCCGCCGAGGTAGAGCGTCGCCGGCCGGCGGCCATCACGGATGCGCCGGGCCTGCCGGGACACCTTGAGGGCGACGATGTCCTCGCCCCGGACCGTCCGGCCGATCGTGACCAGCTTGGTGATGTTCGGATGCTCGGCGGCGAAGCTGCTCGAACTCGTCCTTCAGACCGCCCGTGCGCACCGTAGGGGCGGAACACCCCGTCGCCGCCGGTCGGTGCGACCGGCCCGGCCTCGGACGCCGTCCCGAGGCCAGCTACCAGCAGGCTCACGCCGACGATTGCCGACATCCACTTCATCGCCTCTCCTCTCGATCCTCTTCGTGTCGGGGAGGGCGACCAGCACCGACATCGGGGCCGTGTTCGAAGCCGGCGGGCATGGCGGATCAGTCGGCCTTCCAAGCTTGAGGCTGCAGGAACTCGTCCAGCGGTACCCGGCCGGCCAGGTTGTCGACGATGCCGACCAGTCCGGCGAACACGCACTCGGCGACGAGTTGCAGGAGGGCGGAGTCGGACAACCCGGTGTCGTGGGCCCGACGAACCACGTCGTCGGTGACCTTGCCGCGGCGGACTGCGACGGCGCGGGCGAACGTGTAGACAGCAGCGTGAACGGGATCCTTCGGTTCGTCAGCCCGCATCGCGTCGATGTCGTCAGCGTCGAGCCCGAGCTTGCCGAGCACGGTGGAGTGGAACGCGAGCCGCTGTAGGCGTTGTCGACCACGCTTCGACCGCCACGCCGGCGATCTCACGGTGCACTGGATCGAACGTCTCGTCCGACACCGTGCGGCGCAAGGCGTCGAAGGCCGAGAGCAGTGTCGGGCTGGCCGCGGTGGCGGCCGCCAGGTTGGGCACGAAGCCGAGGTCGGCGGCGATGCCCTCGAGCACCGGCCGGCGGCCTGTCGGTGCGTTGTCGGGAGTGAGGATGTGGAGGTTCATGGCCACGATCATCCGAACGTGGCCGCCCGAGGGCCATTCCCCCGGGAGGGAAGCGACGTCAGTCCGGCCCGGGCGTAGCGTCGCCGCCATGTCGACACCCGCGATGATGTCGCCGCGGACCGCCCTCGGGGATCTTGTCCGCTACTGGCGGCGGGTGCGGTCGATGAAGTCAGCTCGATCTGGCTGTAGCCGCGTCGACGACGCCGCGATACATGAGCTTCGTCGAGACGGGCCGAGCGCAGGCAAGCCGTGACATGGTGCTGCGACTCGCAGTCGCCATGGACGTTCCGCTACGCGACCGAATGGGCTGCTCATCGCGGCGGGGTTCGCCCCGATCTACCCCGAGCACGACCTCGACCATCCGCAGATCGAGCGCGTGATGGCGGCGTTGGACACCGTGCTCGATAGTCTACACGCCCGTACCCGGCGGTCGTGATGGACCGCGGTCGGGATGTCGTGCTGGTGAACACCGGCGCGGCCCTGGTCTGTTCGCCGGGCTGTGCGCGCCCGAGCCGTTGCCC
>CAWHWT010000011.1:0-1163832 GCA_963833145.1 uncultured Acidimicrobiia bacterium
ATCGCCACGGTCCGGCGGGATCGAGCCAGCCACGATGCTTCTGGGCCCCGACAGTCTCGGATCCCGGACTCGGCGCGCCCAGATGGCTCGACGAGACGGTCCGCGCCCAGATGACGCCGGCAGGACGCAGGGCGTCGACGCGTAGGCGCGCGCTTCGTCGACGATGCGTCGCAGGCTGGCGTCGACCAAGCGCGTGTCGGCATCGAACCTCCGGAAGCGGGGAACGACGCTCGTCACGAGCCACCGCCAGCGGTCGTCGAAGCGGGTGATCCTCGGCCACGCCTGCGCTCGCACGGCGTGCGGGATCCCTCGTGTGAGCGAGTAGAGGTAGAACGAGGTGAAGTAGGCGACCTCGTGCCGCACGCCACGTACCTCGAAGCTCGTGGCCGAGCCGATCGAGACGAGCCTGGCGAACGCGCACGAGAGGAGATCGAAGTTGGGTTGCACCACGGCGCGCTGCTCGTGCTCGAGGAGCTGGAGGTTGCCCGCCCAGATGAGATCGTCGGCCGTCCGTCGAGCCGCCGGCGACGCGGTCGCGTCCTCCAGGACACGGCGTCCTTGGTCGATCGCCTCGAAGCCGGAGAGGATGGGCGCATAGTGGCGCTCGGCTCGCAGGAGCGCGCGTAGACGTTCGATCCCGTCGTCGGCGGTGACGTACGCGAGGTGAACCCAGAAGATGTCGTCGAAGATGGCGTTGTTCGTCGCCCGGATCGTGTTCACGTCCTCCGTCAGCAGCATCCTCCGCCGACCCAGGCTGCGCGGGATGTCCACGTAGCCGGTGCGATCGGTGTCCAGCCGGAGCGGAAAGAGGGCGAGCCGGACGTGGTGTGACGCGATCGCGGCCATCGCCGCCCACTTGAAGCAAGCGGGCTGGAGCTTGTAGATCCAGGCGTAGCGGGAGGAGATCTCCATGTTGCGGTGGAATGCGCAGCACTGGGCGCTCAGGAGACTGTCGGACACCGCCTTCCACCCCGCGATCGTGTCCGGCGTCCTGTTCGGTGGGACGAGCTCGTGTGGATCGGCGTGCCGTCGAGTCCCGTCGCGCCGACCGTTCGCCACGCGTGGCCCACGGCGTCAGCTCACGATCTGAGGGGCGACCGCTTCTTCGAGGCCGGCGGCGGCTTGGGCGTCGAGCGCACGGGCGACTGCTTGTGAGTCCTCGAAGACGTCGAGCGCGTGGATCTTGCCCCACCGCAGGGTGATCACGTGGATGGCGTGTTGGAAGTACGGGTCGCCGTTCAGGAGGGTTGCGGTGCCGTCCCACTGCACGAACACCGTGGTGTTCCACGGCCAGCCCTTCACCCAGATGTTGTTGATCTCGAGGTGAAGGTTGGGCAGGACACGTGCGAGGCGTTCGAACCATCGCCGCAGCGTGTCCTTGTCGTGACGTTCGCCACCGATCGCGTGCGTCGCCGAGGAATCGGTGATGAACAGTGGGTGCGATGGAGCTCATCAGCTCATCCCACCGATGGTTGTTGACGTGATCGAAGCTCTGTCGGATCCTGCTCTTGACGATCAAGCCGTAGATCATTGGATCATCCTCAGCGAGTCGTCCTGGCGGCTCGTGCGCCGGCTCAGCGCTTGATGAAGTCGAGGAGGTCGGCGTTGAACTGCTCGGTGTGGGTGGCGAACAGTCCGTGCGACGCTCCCGGGTACACGTTCAGCTCGGCGCCCTGGACGATCTGGGCGGCCAGGCGGGCGGAGGCGTCGATGGGGACGATCTGGTCGTCGTCGCCGTGGATGATGAGCGTCGGCACGTCGATCTTCGCCAGGTCGTCGTTGAAGTCGGTCTCGGAGAACTGCCGGATGCAGTCGTGGGCCGCCTTGAGGCCGACCTGCATGCCCATCAGCCAGAACTGGTCGCGGACGCCCTGCGACACGTCGGATCCCGGCCGGTTGGCGCCGTAGAACGGGACGGCCAGGTCGGCGTAGAGCTGTGACCGGTCGGCGAGCACCTTGGCCCGCATGTCGTCGAACACCTCGATCGGGGTGCCGTTCGGGTTGTCGACGGTCTGCAGCATGAGCGGCGGGATCGCCCCGACGAGCACCACCTTGCTGACGCGGGCCGAGCCGTGGCGGGCGACGTACCGCACGACCTCGCCGCCGCCGGTGGAGTGCCCGACGAGCACGACGTCGCGCAGGTCGAGCGTCTCGATCACGGCGGCGAGGTCGTCGGCGTAGTCGTCCATCGTGTTGCCGTCCCACGGCTGGCTCGAGCGGCCGTGCCCACGACGGTCGTGGGCGACGGCCCGGAAGCCGTTCGACGCCATGAACAGCAGCTGCGGGTCCCACACGTCGGCGTTGAGCGGCCAGCCGTGGCTGAACACCACCGGGCTGCCGATGCCCCAGTCCTTGTAGAAGATCTGCGTTCCGTCCTTCGTGGTGACGTATCCCATCGCGGTCTCCTTCGGTGCTCGTTGGCGAGGACCTGAGCATCCGCCGCGCGCGCCGTGCGATCGAATCCCCCACCGCGTAGTCCGCGACGGACGCTCGATTGCCGCCGGATCCCCGAGCCGACCACAATCGGCACGTGGGCGACCTCCGGCCGCGATGGTCCTGGTCTGTGACGTGCGGGTGCTGATGGCGTGATCTCGCTCGTCGGCCGTGAGTCCGAACAAGCCGAGATCGGTCGCCTCGCTCGAGCGGGCGCGAGACGGGTTGAGCGGTGTGCTGGTGGTGCGGGGGGAGGCCGGGATCGGCAAGACGTGCCTGCTCGACGCCGTGGCGTCGTCGGCGGCGGACTTCGACGTCGTGCGCCTGGTCGGCATCGAGTCCGAGATGCGGCTCGGGTTCGCGGCCCTGCACCAACTCCTGACGCCGTTCCTCGACGGCATCGACTCGTTGCCGTCACCGCAGGCTCGGGCCCTGCAAGGCGGCCTTCGGGATCAGCGACGACGTGGCACCGGATCAGTTCCTGGTCGGTCTCGCCGCGCTGACGCTCGTCACCACCGCCGCGGCGACGCGACGCCCGCTGCTGATCGTCGTCGACGACACGCAGTGGTTGGACCAGGAGAGCGCCGATGCGCTCGGGTTCCTCGCCCGGCGGCTCTACGCCGATCGCGTCTGCATGTTGGTGTCGATGCGTGACTCGATCGAGGACCGCCGGCTCGTTCGACGGGCTCCCGTCGCTCACCCTCGCCCCGCTCTCGGACGCGGCGTCGGTGGCAGCTGTTGGACGCGGCCGTCCGGGTGCCACTGGCCGACCACGTCCGCGCCCGCCTCCTGGCCGAGGCGCGTGGGAACCCGCTCGCGCTCGTCGAGTTCGGTCGGGAGCTGTCACCCGACCAGCTCGCCGGAGCCGCGCCGCTGCCCGGAGCCGCTCGCCGTCGGCCGGAGACTCGAACGGCACTTCCTCCGTCAGGTCGGTGCGCTTCCACCTCCGACCCAGCGACTCCTGCTCGTCGCCGCGGCCGAGCCGACCGGTGACGCCAGCTCGATCTGGCGGGCCGGACGCGAGCTCGACTTCGACGAGCAGCGCGATCGAGCCGGCGCAAGCAGCCGGGCTGCTCGAGCTCGGACCGCAGATCGCGTTCCGCCACCCGCTCATCCGCTCGGCCGTGTACCAAGGCGCCAGTCACGCCGATCGGAGTCGAGCCCACGAGGCATTGGCGGCCGCGACGCGACGCGGAGCGTGACCCTGACCGGAGGGCGTGGCATCGTGCCGCAGCCGCCCAGTCTCCCGACGACGAGGTCGCCGCCGAGCTCGAGCGTGCCGCCGATCGCGCGCGGAAGCCGGGGGAGCCGCGCCGCGTCGGCGGCGCTGCTCGCACGCGCCGCGCAGCTCACGCCGGACCAGCGGCCAGCGCGCGAGTCGACTGCTCCGCGCGGCGGCCGCCGACCTGACCGCCGGCAACTCGGTCCGCGCCCAGGCGAACCTCGCCCGCGCGCTGCCCGACCTCCACGACCCGCTCCTCCTGGCCCGAGCCCGGCAGCTCGAGGCCACGATCGCGTTCGTCGACTCGCCGAACGGGCGCCGACCACGCACGGGGCGGGTGGGCGAGATCGCCTCGATGATGCTCGACGCGGCACGAGCGTTCGAGCCGCTGGACGTCCATCGCGCCCGCGACGCCGTGTTCGACGCGATCCAGATGGCGATCCTGTTCGGCGACTCGAGTGCGGTGTCGGCCGTCGAGGTCGCCCACGTCGCGCGGTCGTTCGAACTTCCGGCGGGGACGGCGCCGACCGCGGCCGATCTCGTGCTCGACGCCATCGCCGAACTGATCGCGGAGGGCTACCGCTCCGCCGGCTCCGCTGCTTCGTGACGCGCTCGCCGCCGTGCAACGCGACCCCGAGATCCGCCGCGTTCCCCGTCACCTGGCGAGGGCCTGCTGGATCGCCTTCGCGCTCAGCGACGACGACACGCTGGGCGCGCTGGCGGCCGAGTGTGCGACGACCAGCCGCGAGCAGGGCGCCTTCCGAGTGCTCCCCGAGGTCCTCGACTACCTGGGCCTGCGCGAGCTCCGGGTCGGCTCGCTCAACGTCGCCGAGGACTTCTTCACCGAAGAGATCGAGATGCACGGCGTGCTCCGTCGGCACAGCGGTCCGGGCGAGGCGGCCCGGCTGATGGTGTCGGCATGGCGCGGGCGCGAGACCGAGGTGCGCGCCGAGGCGGCCGCGCTCGCGGCCGAGGCACGAGAGTTCGGCCTCGTCGTCAGGTGGACCGAGTACGCGGTGATGCTCCTGGAGCTGGGCCTCGGGAACTACCAGGCCGCGTCGTCGCTGGCGTGGGACGACTGGAACGAGGACGTGATGCTCGGAGACCTTCGAGCCGCCGACGCCGTCGAGGCGCACGTTCGCAGCGGCAACAACGCGGCCGCGCCGGCCGCACTGGCGTACCTGGCCGAGCGGGCGGCCGCCAATCAGAGCGCGCTCGATCTCGGACTCCTGGCTCGCAGCCGAGCCCTGCTGGCCGACGACTCCGACGCCGAGGCGCACTTCCGCGAGTCGATCGCCAGCTGGACGCGTGCGGTGCGAGGCTGCACCTCGCCCGCAGCCAGCTGGTCTACGGCGAGTGGCTCCGGCGACAGAAGCGGCGCCGCGACGCCCGCGTCACAGCTCGAGGCGGCACGCGACACCTTCGAGTCGATGGGCGCGAACGGCTTCGCCGACCGGGCCCGAGTCGAGCTGCTCGCGACCGGTGCGCGTGCCCGCAAGCGGGTCGACGAGACCCGCCACGACCTCACACCGCAGGAGTGGCAGATCGCCCGTCTCGCCGCCGGCGGAGCGACCAACCCCGAGATCGCCGACGCCTCTTCATCAGCGCCAACACCGTCGACTACCACCTCCGCAAGGTGTACCGAAAGCTCGACATCAAGTCGCGGCACGAGCTCGGGAGCGTCGTGCCGGTCGACTGATCGGCATCGACTACACGGCCGGAGGATTCGAGCAGCGGCGACGCTCGCGCACAGTCGAGCGCGTGGCCACCGACGACGCCACACGGCGTGATCACCCTGCGCGGCGACGGCGACATCGACCAGCTCCTGCGGCGCGCCGTCGGACACGGATCGAAGCGCTCGGCCTCGACGTCTGCGCGGTGATCGACCACAGCGGCGACGCGGCCGACGTCGGCGTGACCATGCCCGACACGAAGCTCGTCCTGTTCGGGAGCCCGCAAGGGTCTCGCCGCGCTCATGCTCGCCCATCCCCGCCTCGCCATCGAGCTCCCCCTCAAGCTGCTGATCGCCGAGCGCGACGACGGCGACGTCGTCCTCAGCTACCTCGCGCCCGAGCGACCTCGCCCACCGGTACCAGCTGACCGACGACGAGGCCGACGCGTTGCGGGTCGTCGACGCGATCGCCCGAAAGACACGGAGTACCGGGGAGTAGATCGCACCGAACCGAGAACTGTGAGCTCAGACAGCAGGTATCCGCTGTCTCGAGCTCACAGTTCGAGGAAGCCGGGACGCAGGGTCAGCCCCTAGCCTGGGCCGTTCATGACCGGCCGGATCTGGAGCGCTGTCGTCGCCACCGGTCTGGCCCTCGCCCTGTCGGTGCTCGTCACGTCGACCGCCCCGACGGCCGAGATCAGCGCAGACGCGGCGGCGCCGGCGGTCGAGCTGACCACGTCGCCGCTGCGGCCGGAAGCCCACGCGGCGCCGGGGATCAGTCAGGTCGCGGTTCGAGCCGACTGGGTCAAGCCGATCGTCCGCGCCTCCCTCGCCGTCGTGGCGCTCGTCGCCGCGCTCGGTCTCGCCGGCGCATTGGCCGTCCGGCGCTCACCGGACACTCGCCAACCGGTGCCCTCCCGGGTCCGGCGGCACGTCATCGTGTCGCGCGGACCACCCGCGTTCGCCGCCTAGTCCGACGCGTCCGTGGCCCGAGTGGGTGCGTCAGTGTTCGATGCTATGTACGCGCACGTTGCGCACCTGAGCGAGGAGGCTCGATGAAAACGACACCGGGGAAGTGAGCGCCCGTCCCCAGACGCTCGGACAGTCCGAGTGATCGTCTCGCTCCTCTCGTTCGCGGTCGTCGGAGTGGCGCTGGTCGCGTTCGGTGAGCGATTGGGTCGCCGGGCGTTCCTGGTCGGTGCCGCCGTCCCGGCCGCCACCTTCGTTTGGCTCTGCACCCAGCTCGGGCAGGTCACCGACGGCACGCCGCCCACCGAGCAGTTCGAGTGGGTTCCCGCTGTCGGGCTGACGGTCGACCTCCGGCTCGATGGCCTCGCCGAGACGATGTCGCTGATCGTGTGCGGTGTGGGCGTGCTCGTCTTGTTGTACTCGGCCCGCTACTTCGCCGCCGACGCTCGTGACCTTGGTCGTCTCGCCGGCCTGCTCGTCCTGTTCGCCGGCTCGATGCTCCTACTGGTCCAAGCCGACCAGGTGATCGTGCTCTACACCGGGTGGGAACTCACGACCATCACGTCGTTCCTCCTCATCGGCAACCGCCACAGCGAACCCCGGGCGCGCGCCGCCGCCCTGCATGCGCTGCTCGTCACGAGCGCGGGCGGCCTCGCCCTGTTCGGCGGCCTCGTGGTGCTCGGCCGCGAGGCCGGGTCGTTCCGCCTCGGCGACGTCGTGGACCAGCCGTCGGCCGGCGGCGCCGTGATGACGACGGCGATGGTGCTCCTCCTCGTGGGCGCCTTCACGAAGTCCGCGCAGTACCCCTTCCACGCCTGGCTGCCCGGGGCGATGGCGGCACCGACACCGGTCAGCGCCTACCTGCACTCGGCGACGATGGTCACGGCGGGCGTGTTCCTCGTCGCCCGGTTCGCCCCGATGTTCGCCGCGACGGACCTGTGGCGCCCCCTGGTCCTCGTCACGGGCAGCGCGACGCTCATCTTCGGCGGGCTTCGTGCGCTCCGCCAGCACGACCTGAAGCTGCTCCTCGCCTTCGGCACCGTCAGCCAGCTCGGGCTGCTGATCGTGCTGTTCGGTGCCGGCACGCCGTCGACCGCCGCGGCGGGCTGGGCGCTCCTTGTGGCTCACGCCGTCTTCAAGGCCGCCTTGTTCATGGTCGTCGGGATCATCGACCACCAGACGGGAACTCGTGACATCCGCCGGTTGCCCGGGTTGCGCGCCGGCTGGCTCGGGCTGGAGGTTGTCACCGTCCTGGCGGCCGCGTCGATGGCCGGCGTCCCCCTGGACGCCGGGTTCGTCGCCAAGGAGCAGGCCTACGACTCGCTCAGCGATGCCGCCTTCGGCGGGAGCACTGTCGTGCTGGCCGCCACGGTCGCCGGCTCGATGCTGACCGTTGCCTACACGGTGAGGTTCTACTGGGGCGCGTTCGTCGCCCCCCGCCGCCGAACGCCGACCGACGCCGGTGCGTCCCCGCCTCCGCCCTCACTGGCGTTCGTCGTGCCGGCGGCCGCGCTCGCGGTCGTCGGCGTGGCGCTCGGCATCGTCCCAGGGGTCATGGATCCGCTGGCAACCGCCTCGATCGCCGGCTACGGCCCCGATGCTGCTCCCGTCCACCTCTCGCTGTGGCACGGGCCCGGTCCGCTGGTGCTGTCGTTGATCACGGTGGCCGGTGGCCTGCTCCTGGTGCTCGCCAACCGCCCGGCGCAGCGGCTGTTGGCCGAGGGCGGACGATTGCCGAGCGGCGCCGAGATCTACCGCGCGTCGCTTCGCGGTGTCGGCCTGGTGTCCACCCGAGTGACGGCCTTCGTGCAGAACGGATCGCTGCCGATCTACGCCGGTGTGATCCTCGTGACCGCGGCGCTCGTCCCGGCCGTCGCCTTGCTGGCCGCGGGTGACTGGCCGGGCTGGCCCGAGTTCGGCGGTCTCGATGAGGCGCCGGTCGCGATCATCCTCCTCGCCGCGGCCCTGGGCGCGGCGATCGTTCGCGAGCGGTTCGCCGCGGCACTGTTCCTCGGGGTGAGCGGATACGCGATGGCGGGCTTGTTCGTGCTCTCGGGAGCGCCCGACCTCGCGCTCACTCAGGCCGCGGTCGAGACGCTCTCGACCGTCGTGTTCGTGCTCGCATTGCGTCGTCTGCCCGATCGCTTCGAACGGCAGTCCTCTCCACGACGCCGCGTCGTCCGCCTCGCGATCGCGGCGGCGGTCGGGACGACCGTGTTCGCGTTCGCGCTCATCGCGGCCGGCTATCGACTGGAGCCGCCCGTGTCCGACGAGATGGTGGCGCGATCGGTGCCCGACGCCCACGGTCGCAACGTCGTGAACGTCATCCTCGTCGACTTCCGCGGCTTCGACACGCTGGGCGAGATCACGGTCCTCGCCGTCGCCTCGATCGGCGCGGTCGCACTCGCTCGCGTCGGGCGCCGCGACCCCGACGCGCGGCCCGTCCGGAGGCTGCCGCGGACGCCGGCCCCACGGCTGCCGTTCGTCGACGTGTCGGTCCGCATCGTCTTCCCCGTCGTGATGATCACGTCGCTGTGGCTGCTGTTCGCCGGACACAACCAACCCGGAGGTGGGTTTGTCGGCGGTCTGCTCGCCGGTGCGGCACTCGCGCTGCGCTACGTCGCGGGCGGTATCGACGACGTTCGCGACCACGCCCGGTTCCGACCATGGACCGTTCTCGGCGCCGGTCTCTTCATCGCCGCCGTGGTCGCCACGATCCCGCTGCTGCTCGGGGGCAGCGTGCTCGAAGTCGGCTACGTCTCCCTGGACCTGCCCGCCCTCGGTGACGTGGCGCTCAGCTCGGCGCTCGTCTTCGACACCGGCGTGTACCTCGCCGTGGTCGGGATGGTGCTGATGGTCTTCGAGGCCTTCGGTGACGAACCGGCGGTGGTCCCGTGACGGTCATTGCGTTCCACGGCCACGCAGGCCGCTGCTGGCCGCTCGCTCGCTGGCGCTCGCTCGCTCGCATCGTCGCGGTGGTGCCCCAGTGACCCTCGTGCTCGCCGCGACCGCGGCCGTGCTCTTCGGCATCGGCACCTACCTGCTGCTGCAGCGCAAGCTGAGCCGCATCATCATCGGGCTCGGCCTGTTGACCCACGGCGGCAACGTGCTGCTCATCACCGCCGGTCGTCGGGGCGAGCCGCCCATCGTCGGTGTCGGCGAGCCAGGCGCGTTCGCCGACCCGCTGCCCGAGGCGCTCGCGCTCACGGCCATCGTCATCACCTTTGGCGTCACGGCGCTCCTGTTCGCCCTCGCCTATCGAAGCTGGCTGCTCACGCGCGACGACGAGGTGCAAGACGACGTCGGCGATCGCACGGTCGCCCGAACCGACGTCGTCCACGACGAGGTGGCCGACCAGCAGAGCGTGATCGAGCGGGAGGAGGCGCCGTGACGTGGCTCGTGCCGCTGCCGGTCGTGCTCCCGCTCATCGGGGCCGCGCTGTCGATCCTCGTCGGCCGTTCCCGCCACGCTCAGCGCATCATCGGCCTCTCGATCCTGGTTGCACTCGTGGCCGCGTCCACCCTGCTGCTGATCGACGTCGACCGCAACGGAACGCTCATCGCCGACGCCGGTGGGTGGCCGGCACCGCTCGGAATCACGCTCGTGGCGGATCGGTTCGCGACCATCCTCGTCGTCGCCGCCGAGGTCACCCTGCTCGCGGTCCTGGTGTACGCGATCGGCGAGCCGAGCACCGAACGCAACCACGTCGGCTTCCAGTCGACCTACCTCGTGCTCGCCGCCGGCGTCGGCCTCTCGTTCCTGACGGGCGACCTGTTCGACCTGTTCGTCGCCTTCGAGATGATGTTGACGGCGAGCTACGTGCTGCTCACGCTCGGCGGGCGCCAAGCACAGGTGCGCTCCGGCATGACCTACATCGTCATCAGCCTCATCGCCTCGACGCTGTTCATCGCCGCGCTCGCGCTGCTCTACTCGGCCACCGGCACCCTCACCATCGCTGATCTCGGCGTCCGCCTCGACGAACTGCCTCCCGGTGTCGTCACCGCCTTCGCCGTGCTCCTGCTCGTCGTCTTCGGCATCAAGGCCGCGATCTTCCCGCTGTTCTTCTGGCTGCCGGACAGCTACCCGATCGCACCCTCGCCGATCACCGCCGTCTTTGCCGGCTTGCTCACCAAGGTAGGTGTCTACGCCATCATCCGAACCCAGATGGTGCTCTTCACGGACGAGACGCGACCAACAACGCTGATCCTCGTCCTCGCCGGAGCCACGATGGTCGTCGGCGTCCTGGGCGCGATCGCCCAGGACGACATCCGTCGGATCCTGTCCTTCACGATCGTGAGCCAGATCGGTTACATGATCATGGGCCTGGCGTTCTTCTCCGTCGCCGGTGCGGCCGCCGTCGTGTTCTCGATGATCCACCACATCATCATCACGACCGCGCTTTTCGTCATCGCCGGACTCGTCGACAAGGCGAGCGGGTCCAACTCGATGAGCCGCATCGGAGGGATGGTGCGCACGACGCCCCTGCTGGCGGCGATGTTCCTCGTGACCGCGCTCAGCGTGGCCGGCATCCCGCCGCTCTCCGGGTTCATCTCCAAATTCGGACTGATCGAGGCCGGCGTCGCCAAGGACGAGTACGCGATCGTCGCGGTCAGCCTCGTCGTCACCCTGCTCACGCTGTTCTCGATGATGCGGATCTGGATCGGGGTGTTCTGGAGTCCGCCCGAGGAGACACCCGCTCGTCCGCCGGCGACCGTGACGAGTGGCGGAGGTCCCGCGCTCATGGTCGTGCCCACTGCGGCGCTCGTCATCTGCAGCCTCGGCGTCGCTGTCGCCGCCGGGCCCATCTACGCGTTCAGTGAAGCTGCGGCCCGGGATCTCATCGACCGGTCGGCGTACATCGACGAGGTGCTCGACCCGTGAGGCACCTCGGCATCAGTGCCTTGCTCGTCGTGTTGTGGATCCTCGCGTGGGGGCAGCTCACGCTGGCCAACGTCCTGAGCGGCCTCGTCGTCGCCGCCGCGCTCCTGCTCGCGTTCCCGCAGCGCCGAGGCGACCGATCCGCCCTCCGACTCAGCGCGGCGGGGATCGTTCGGCTCGCCGCGTACGTCGTGGCCCAGCTGATCGAGTCGAACGTCGTGATGACTCGGCAGATCCTGCGACGTGACACGGCCCGCCGACCCGGTGTCCTCGCCCACCGGCTGGAACGCCCTTCCGCCCGCATCGCCACGGTGATGTCGGGCGTCATCGCACTCAGCCCCGGAACCATGACCATCGACGTCGCCGGCGACTCCTCGGTGGTCTACGTCCACTTCTTCGAGCTCGACGACGTCGACGCAGCGCGGGCGTCCCTCGTCCATCTCGAGCAGCTCGTCACCAACGCCATTGCGGCACGGTCGGAGCTCGACCGCACCGTCGACAACAAGGAGCCCTCATGACCCAAGCAACCTTTGTCATCCTTGCCATCGCGGCAATGCTGTTCATGGTCCGACTCTGCATCGGACCGACACTGGCTGACCGCGTCGCCGCGCTGAATGGGCTCGTCCTCGTCGGCATGGGCGCCATCGCGACGCAGGCCGCCCACACCGCGGTCGGGTCGTTCCTCCCCACGCTCGTCGCCATCGCCCTCGTCGGGCCGATCGGCAACGGCATGATCGCTCGCTTCATCGAGACAGAACGATCATGATCGGCGAGCTCCTCGCTCTCGTCGGCGCCGTGCTGATCCTGCTCTCCGCCGTCGGTGTCGTGCGGTTCGACGACGTGTTCGCCCGGCTGCATGCGCTGGCGAAGGCGTCCACGCTCGGGATCCTGCTCATCCTCGTGGGCGCCGCGGTCAACCTCCGGAATCTGAACGACCTCACGTCCGTGATGCTCGCTGCCGTCGTCCACCTCCTGGCATCTCCGCCTGCCTCCAACATGGTGAGCCGAGCGGCGTACCTCGCCGAAGGTCTGCCCGAAGGCGCGATCGACGAACACGCCGGCGCCGCGTAGACGACCTGTGTCTCAGCGGCGCGGGTCGATGATCGCCTCGGCCTCGACTTCGACGAGCCATCGGGGATCGAGCAGTTCGGCGACGACGACCATCGTCGCCGCCGGCCGGGCGACGGCGAACAGCTCGCCGTGCACGCGCCCCACGGCGTCGGCATGAGCGGCGTGGGTCAGGAACATCCGGGTGCGGACGACGTCGTCGAGCCCGGCGCCGAGGTGACCAAGGGCGGCAGCGATGATCTCGAAGCAGCGCCGCGCCTGGACCTCGACGTCGGGAGCGCAGGACCCGTCGGGCCACACCGGCGACGTTCCCGACACGATCACCCGATCGCCGACACGGACGGCGCGGCTGAACCCGATCGTCGGCTCGTACGGCGAGCCCGACGACGCCCGCTGACGGTCTCGCGGTGTCATTGGCGGATGCCGGAGATCCGGGCCGGCTCGACGAAGACCGCGGTGCGCCGTTCGGCCGCCATCACCCGGTCGTACTCGTCCCAGTCGTCGTGGGTGCCGCCCGCCGCCGTGAACACGTCCCGGAGGAGCTGGGGCACCTGCTCGGCGGTGAACCCCTCTGGCAGGTCCTCCGGGCCGACCAGTCGCGTCGGCCCCTCGACGGCCACCCACTCCCACCCGGCGCGGAACACGACCGTCGCCCGCGGCTCTCGACGCAGCAGGCGGAGCTTGACCGCCCCGCCGAGGGCGACGAGGCCGACGGCCGGCCGGCCGGTCACGGGGTCGTCGAGCACGCCGGCGTTGACGACCGACGCCTGGACCGACCCGTCGCCCCTCGCGACAGCGACCACGGCGAGGCCGTGGTCGGCGGCCGCCAGCCGGCGCACCGCGTCGAGTTCCGCCGTCATCGCCCGCCCTCGCGGTTCAGCTCGGCGACCTCCTCGCCGGTGAGCTCCAGCGCCGCGGCGGCGACGTTCTCCTCGAGGTGTCCCAGTGAGCCGGTGCCAGGGATCGGCAGGATCGCCGGCGAGCGGGCGAGCAGCCACGCCAGGACGACCTGGGTCGGCGAGGCGCCGTGGCGCTCGGCGATCTGCCGCACGGTGCCCTGGCCGCGTCGAGGTCCTGGATCGGCGCCCACGGCAGGAACGTGATCTGCTCCTGCTCGCACAGGTCGACCAGGCCCTCGGATCCGCGGTCGGCGACGTTGAAGCGGTTCTGGATCGACACGATCGGGGTCAGCTGCTCGGCCTGTCGGAGCTGACGCTCGTTGACAGTTGGACAGCCCGATGTGCCGGATCTTGCCCTGCTCCTTGAGCTCGACGAGGGCCCCGAGCGAGTCGTCGAGGGGGACCTTGGGGTCGGGGCGGTGCAGCTGGTAGAGCGGGATCTGCTCCAGGCCCAGCCGCCGCAGACTGCCCTCGCAGGCCTCGCGCAAGTGGTCGGGATGGCCGTTCACCGGCCACTGTCCCGGACCCGACCGCTCGAGCCCGCCCTTGGTGGCGATGACGAGGTCGTCGGGGTACGGGGCGAGGGCCTCGGCGATCAGCGCCTCGCTGACCTCGGGGCCGTACGAGTCGGCGGTGTCGATGAAGTTGACGCCGAGCTCCACGACCCGGCGCAGGACCGCCTTCGCCTCCTCGCGGTCGGGTGGATCACCCCAGACCCCGCGGCCGGTGACGCGCATGGCCCCGAAGCCGAGGCGGTTGACGGTGAGGTCGCCGCCGACATCGATGGTCCCCGCGGCGGCGGCGGGGAGTTGGGGGGACGTTTCCTCCATCGCCTCTGCCTACCACGCCGAAGTGTGAGCTGAGCGTAGGCCTTGGCGGCGTGGATGGTGCTGTGGTGCACGCTGGTCGGTGCGGTGAGGGGCCGGTCGGCGGGTCCGGACTTGGGGGCGGCGGTCCACACGTCGGCGGGGAAGCGGCGTTGCAGTGCCCGGTGGGGTCGTTGGGTGTTGTAGGCGAGTCGGAACAGGTCGAGTTGGGTTTGCAGTTCGGTGATGGTGGTGGCGGGTGGTTGTTTGGTGAGCCAGCGGCGCACGGTCTGGTGGAACCGTTCGACCTTGCCGTTACTGGGCGGGCTGAAGGGCCGGGTGTGGCTGGCGGCCACACCGAGGGGCTCCAGGGCAGTGGCCAGGGTCCCGGTGAAGGCGCGGGCGTTGTCGGACCAGAATCGTTGCGGCCAGCCCAAGTCGTTGGCGGCGGTGGCGATGACGTCGAAGCTGGCCGCGCCGGTGCAGGTCGCCATCGCCGTGCACGCCACGGCGTAGCGGCTGTGGTCATCGATCACGTCGAGGATCTGCACCGAGGTTCGCTCGGCGAGATGCCAGGTCCAGTCGTCCAACGCCCAGCACTCGTTGGCCCGTTCGGCGGTGAAGCTGCGCCCGGTGTGCTTGGGCGCCTTGGACGGATCGGCGACGATCAGCCCGCGGGCGGTCAGGATCCGCCAGATCGTCGCCTCGTGCGGCAATCCGGGCAGATCGCGCAGGGCGAACGCGATCGACGCCGGGCCACAGTCCCAGCCGGCATCGTCGAGCTCCTTACGCTTACGCACGATCGCCTCTTCGATCGCCGCTGGGGTGCGGCCAGCGGGACGCTTCGGGGCCCGCGACCTCGGCTCCAACACCTCATCGCCGTCACGGCGATGACGTCGCCGCAGATCCCAAAAGAACCAGGTGCTGACCCCATGAGCACGGCAGAACTCGGCCACGTTCAACGAACCCGTGTCCACCTCCACGATCGCTCGACGCAGACTCATCGGCACTTCCTGTCGGGCCATGAACCCGAAAGCTCACCGCCATCACCCCAACCGAGAGGGATGCCCCGCGACACCCGAGAGGGATCTCCTGCAAGACGACACAGCGGATACCTGCATCGAGAGCTCACACTTCGCGAGCATGCGCGAGGCCCTCAGCCCGGCTCGCGGTCGGCGAGGTAGCGCGAGAACCACCCGGCGTAGCGCTCCCGCAGCACCGGGTCGCACCAGTCGTCGCCTGTGATCACACCCCGGCAACTGGACGTGCCGCACGAGCAGTCCATCGTCGAGGTCGGCGTGTCGAACAAGGCGTAGTCGGTGGTCAGCTCCTCGCCGGTGGCGACGTCGCGCATCGCCACGAGAACGACGTTGCCGGCGAAACCGACGTTCGGCTCGCACGAGTGGTTGATGAACAACATCACCGGCTCGTACTCCTCGTCGGTGAGGGCGACGAGGTGGAGTCCCTCGGCGATCTGGATCTCGGAGTTCGGCAGCGGCTCCGGCAGCGCCTCCATCGTGGCGGTGTCGACGATGTGGCCGCCCTTCACGGCAACGACCTCGCCGGCGGCGATCGGCTCGACGGCGAACAGCCCCCGGCCGGCGATCGAGCTCGGGGCGCCCTTCCGGGCCTTCGGGGAGATCCAGGACGACACCGTTGGCACGGCCCCATCCTGCCCCGCCGGGCGGGGGAGTACCCTGAGGTGACGGCCGCGACCGATCTCGCCCCGCACACCGTCCCGACGGCCTACTGGCACGCGCTGGACGACGGGAGGGTGCAGTGCGACGTGTGCCCCCGGGCGTGCAAGATGCGCGAGGGGCAGCGGGGCCTGTGCTTCGTACGGGCCGTCCGTGACGGCCAGGTCGTCCTCACGACGTACGGGCGCTCGTCGGGCTTCTGTACCGACCCGATCGAGAAGAAGCCGCTCAACCACTTCCTCCCCGGCACGCCGGTGCTGTCGTTCGGCACCGCCGGCTGCAACCTGGCCTGCCGCTTCTGCCAGAACTGGGACATCTCCAAGTCGAAGGAGGTCGACACCCTCGCCGATGCGGCGTCCCCCGAGACCATCGCCCGCACGGCCGAACGGCTCGGCTGCCGGAGCGTCGCGTTCACCTACAACGACCCGGTGATCTTCCTCGAGTACGCGATCGACGTGGCCGACGCCTGCCGTGCGCGCGGCATCCGCACCGTGGCCGTCACCGCCGGGTACGTGTGCGACGAGCCGCGGGCCGAGCTCTTCCGTCACATCGACGCCGCCAACGTCGACCTCAAGGCGTTCACCGAGGACTTCTACCGCCACGTCACCATCGGGCACCTCCAGCCTGTCCTCGACACACTCGAGTACCTCCGCCACGAGACCGACGTCTGGTTCGAGATCACCAACCTCGTGATCCCAGAACACAACGACGGCGACGCCGAGCTGGACGAGATGTCGGCGTGGATCGCCGAGCACCTCGGGCCGGACGTCCCGCTGCACTTCACCGCCTTCCACCCCGACTTCAAGATGCTCGACGTCCCGCCCACGCCGCCGGCCACGCTGACCCGCGCCCGCGCGATCGCCCGCCGCAACGGGTTGCACCACGTCTACACCGGCAACGTCCACGACCCTGCCGGATCGAGCACGTACTGCCCCGGCTGCGGGCGGTTGGTGATCGAGCGCGACTGGTACCGCCTCGGCACCTACCGACTCACCCACGACGGGCACTGCGAGTTCTGCGGCACGGCGATTCCCGGCCGCTTCGACGGTCCGCCAGGGACGTGGGGGCCGCGCCGGGAGCCGGTGTGGCTCGACCCCGGCGCGGCGGTGGCGTACCGGTCACGTCGCGCCGCGCGGTCATGAGCGGCTGGGTGCGCCCGGCGGCCGTCGCCGGGTCGTTCTACCCGTCCGACCCTGCCGTGCTCCGCACCATGGTCGCCGCCCACCTCGACGCGGCGAGGCCGCCCGGCGGGGGTGACGGCGCCGGACCGCCGAAGGCATTGATCGCCCCGCACGCCGGCTACCGCTATTCGGGCCCGATCACAGGCACGGCGTACCGGTCGCTCGCCCCGGCGCGCGGGACGGTGGCCCGCGTGCTCCTCGCCGGCCCCAGCCATTTCGTTCCCCTCGACGGCGTGGCCGTGTCGAGCGCGGATGCCTTCGCCACCCCGCTCGGTCCGGTGACTGTCGACGAGGCGGCCCGCGACCAGGCGACGGCCGTGCCCGGTGTGGTCGTCGACGACACCGCTCACGCCGACGAGCACAGCCTCGAGGTCCACCTCCCGTTCCTGGCCGCGGTGGTCGGCGACGTGCCGGTGCTGCCGCTGCTCGTCGGACGGGGCGGCCCGGAGGTGCTCGCCGAGGTGCTCGACACCCTGTGGGGCGGCGACGAGACCCGGATCGTGGTGAGCACCGACCTCAGCCACTACCACGACGAGGTCACGGCCAAGGCGGTCGATCGGGAGACGGCGGCGCTGATCGTGGACCGCTGCGTCCGCTTGGACCCGGAGCGGGCGTGCGGCGCCGGCGCTGTCACCGGCCTGCTCGAAGCCGCCCGCCGCCACGACCTCACCGTGCACCTGCTCGACCTGCGCACCTCGGCCGACACCGCCGGGGAGCCGTCGCGCGTGGTCGGCTACGGCGCCTTCGCCCTCGCCGAGCGAATCTGGAGAAGTGGGCATCGGGTGACCACTTCGGGTGGGATGATCGGACCATGCGCGCCGACCGGCTCGTCGCCACCCTCCTGCTCCTCCAGGCGCGCGGGCGGGTGACGGCGGCCGAGGTGGCCGAGGAGCTCGAGGTGTCGGTGAAGACGGCCCGCCGCGACCTGGAGGCGCTGGCGATGGCCGGGATCCCGGTCTACTCCCAGGCGGGACGGAACGGCGGCTGGTCGCTGGTCGGCGGAGCCCGCACCGACCTGTCCGGCCTCACGGCGGCCGAGGCCAGAGCCCTCTTCCTGCTCGCCGGCCCGTCGGCGGCGCTCACCCCCGAAGCCAAGACCGCCCTGCGCAAGCTGGTCCAAGCCCTCCCCGAGACGTTCCGCTCCGCCGCCGAGGCCGCCGCCGCGGCGATCGTCCTCGACCCGGCCGGGTGGGGTGACCACCCGCCCGCCGACCCGCCCCACCTCGAGGCGCTGCAGCAGGCCGTCGTCGACGGGCGCCAGGTCCGGATCGGCTATTCGGACCGCCGCCGACAGCAGACGGATCGGACCGTGCACCCGCTCGGGCTGGTCGAGAAGGGCTCGCTCTGGTACCTCGTCGCCGGGACCGAGACGGGGATGCGCACGTTCCGGCTCAGCCGGATCCAGTGGGTCGAGGTCACCGGCGAGCCCGTCGATCGGCCGGCCGACTTCGACCTCGCCACGGCGTGGCAGGCGACGGTCGCCGCGGTCGAGGAGCGGCGGACGTCGGTCGCGCGCGATCGTCCACGTCGACCGGCTCGCCGTCGGGCCACTGCGGCAGCAGTTCGGCACCGGGTTCCGGGTGCTCCGCGACGCGCTCCCCGACGATCGGGTCGAGGTCGAGATCGGCATGGCCTACCCGAACCGGATCGCCGAGCAGCTGGCCGGCTGGGGCGCTCACGTCGAAGTGGTCAGCCCGGAGGAGGTCCGCGACCTCCTGGCCGAGATCGGCGGCCAGCTCGTCGCCCGCTACGCCTGAACCCTCCCGTTTCTGCAGCTGAAACGGCTGCCAGAGCGACCGAATCAGCTGCAGAAACCGGGGAGGACTACTCGCCGGCGACGACCTCGATCTCGCCGTGCATCCCGAAGGCGTAGTGGCCGGGGAGGTGGCAGGCCATCTCGACCGTCCCCGGCTCGTCGAACACGTAGCTCGTCACGCCCTGCTCGTCGGGGCCGACGGACAGCTCGCCCGGTTTGGGCGGGTGGTAGGCCTCGGTCCCGTTGGTGTGACGGGCGTGGACCGACGGCGGTCCGACGATGAGCTCGTGGTTGATCGGGTCCTCGTTGCGCAGGACGAAGCGCACCTCGGTCCCCTCGACCACGCGCAGGCGGTCGGGCAGGAACCGACTGTGCTCGACGTCGACGATCACCGTGACCGGCTCGGGTCCGAGCGCAGGTGCCGGCGGCCCGCCGCGGTCGGCGACCGCGTAGCCGGCAGCAGTCGCGACGAGCCCGACGGAGGTGGCGACCCCGAGGCGGAGGAGATGCCTCACTGGGTCGCCACCCCGCGCCGGCGGGAACCGAAGGTGACGGCGACGAGCACGACCAGCGCCACCCAAGTGCCGGCGAGCAGCGGCCACAGCGGCATCCCCGCCGATCCATCACTGACCGGCACGACGGAGGCCGGCCCGACCCCGGCGTCGGTGATCGACGGCTCGTCGTCGGCGCCGACGGACACGGCGAGGTCGTAGTCGAGGTCCTCGGCGTCGGCCTCGAGCTGGAGGTAGGAGAGCCACATGTCCTCGGGCACCCACTCCATGCCGACGTCCGAGCGCAGGTCGGCCAGCAGCGAATCCGACGCCGCTTCGCTCCGGGCGAGCGACAGTCCCGGGCCGCCGGCGAGCAACTCGGGGCGCTCGTCGGTCAGGAGGAACACGTCGGCCTCGACCCGCTGGTCGTCCTCGAGGCCGAGTTGGAGGATGTTGATCGGGACCCACGGGTCGTCGGTCGGGATCGTCGCCATGATCGGGGTGCTGTCACCCTCGCCCTGGCCGAGCTCGGCGGCACGGGTCGCGTCGAACTTGGCCGCCATGAACACCGGGCTGCGCTCGGCGTAGAAGTCGAGGACTTCGGGCGCGTCCGCGGTGAGGAGGAAGCCGTTCTCCAGCGCCCACTCGCCGACCTCGTCGCCGCCACCCTTGAGGACGGTGATGTCGAGGGCGTCGATCTCGGTCTCGAGGATGATCTCGACGTCCGCCGCGGCGGCCGTGGCCTGGACCGCGTCCTCGGCGAAGCGGAGTTCGTCGGGAGCCACCTCCTGGGCGAGGCGCTGCAGCGTCCAGTCGCCGCCCCGCTCGACGCTGGTCGGCACGGCGGGCAGCGGCACGATCGAGCCCACCGACTCGCCCTCGCCGGTGAACTGGAAGGCGGTGACGTACCGCTCCACCCCGTCGCTGTAGGCGGCGAGCGTGGTCGTGCGGACGAGTTGGATCGTCCCGTTCTCCCCGATCAGTCCCCCACAGGCGTCGACCACCGTCGGCGCCAGGAGGATCGTCGGGACGGCCACCCCCACCGCGATCATCAGTCGCGTGCGCATCATGGAGGATCGGACGTCCGCCGGCGCCCGGCGGTTCCCGTCAGGCTTCGATGTCGACGCCGAACGTCTCCAGGAACCGGGACACGGCCATGTAGAAGCCGATCGTCATCACCAGCTCCTGCGCCTCGCGCACCGACAACTGTTCGAGCAGCGGGACGAACGTCGCGTCGCCGGCCCGCACGTTGGCGACGACGTCGTCCGTGAGGCGCACCACCAACCGCTGCAGGTCGTCGAACGCCGGGTCGTCCGGCCCGACGTGGACGGCGGCGATGAGCGCGTCGCTCATCCCGAGCTGGCGGGCGATGCGCTCGTGCTGGAAGACCTCGTAGCCCGCGCCCGACAGCAGACCGACGCGGATGATCGCGAGCTCGCGCAGCATGGGGTCGAGCTTCGACTTGAACAAGAGGTGGTTGCCGAACCGGGTGAACGCGGCGAGCAGGCCCTCGCCGTGGGCCATCATGCGGAACACGTTGAGCGGTGGGAGCCGGTCGAGGAACGCCGTTGTGTCGGTGTCCAGCGTTGCCGGGTCGGGATACGGGACGCGAGCCATCGGGCCAGTGTGCTCCATCGGTGACTCCGTCGTCCGGTGCGAAGGTGCCCTGCCGGGGGTCATAACTTCGAGGGGATGACGGTTGCGATCGCGTCCCGCAAGCCGATCCACGACACCCACGCGGTGGCCTTCGCCGGCGCCGTCGACGCCGACGGGCACATCCTCGAGCCGCCCGACCTCTGGGAGTCCTACATCGACCCCGGGTTCCGCGACCGCGCCCTGCGCATCGTGCTCGACGAGAACGGGCTGGAGGAGCTGGAGATCGGCGGGAAGCGGTCGCAGCTCAGCCGGCGCGGCTTCCCCGCCACGCTGGGGGCGATGGGTGCGCCGGACCTCCCGGCGATGATGAAGGACCCCGCCCGCACGTACGTCGGCGAGGCGCCGTACGGGTCGATGGACCCGCGCGAGCGGATCGACGTGCTCGACGCCGAGCACCTCGACGCGGCGATCCTGTACACCACCGTCGGGCTGCTCTGGGAGGCCGAGGTCGACGACCCGCCGCTCGCCCAGGCGTACACGAAGGCGTACAACCGGTGGATCTGCGAGTTCTGCGCCGGCGAACCGCGCCTCGTGCCGACCGCCCACCTGTCGTTGAGCGACCCCGCCGCGGCCGCCGCCGAGCTCGAGCGGGCCGTCGGCGAGGGGGCGAGGGGCGGTTACGTCGCTCCGTTCACCCACGACGGGCGGCCACTCGGCCATCCCGACAACAACCCGGTGTTCGCCGCCGCCCAGGACCTCGACGTGCCGCTGGCGATCCACCCGACGTTCGAGCCGCAGTGGACCAAGGGCACCCGCATGGGTCCGTGGGAGAACGTCAAGCGCCTCCGGCTGCTGGCGTCGGTGCAGGCCTCTGACGGCGTGCGCCACCAGTTCACGACGCTGTTCGATTACGGCGTGTTCGACACGTTCCCCCGACTCAAGGTCGTCGTGCTCGAGTCGGGCGGTGGCTGGATCGGCTATTGGCTCGACCGCATCGACGCTGTCTACGGGCACACGTTCATCGGCGAGCGGGTGCCGCTGCAGCACAAGCCGAGCGACTACTTCCGCGAGCAGGTGTGGATCAGCTGCGATCCCGACGAGCGCACGATCCCGTCGCTCGCCGAACGGTTCGGCGTCGAGCGGTTCCTGTGGGCGTCGGACTTCCCCCACGCCGACCACACCGCCGAGTACGTCGACGACCTCAACGAGCTCGTGGCGTCGTTCCCGCCCGCCGACCGGGACAAGTTCATCGGCGACAACGCCCGGGCGCTGTTCAAGTTCTGACGGCGTCGGTCGAGCTCATGCTCCACAGCGGCGCTCGGGAGACGAGCAGGTCGAACGCGATCGACAGGTCGGCCGGCTCGGCGTCGTAGATCCGGATGATCGGGATCATCTCGTCCATGAGGCCCCAGGACACGACTTCGGCGGCGTGCTCGGCGCCCCACTCGTGCGGCGGGACTCGGCGGTCGTACCACACGTCGAGTCCGCGGAGCTCGAGGAATGCGGCCCGTTCGTCCGTGCTCAGCTGGGACTCTGCCCACGCGTGAGCCAGTTCGTGCAGGGTGATCAATCTCGCCGTTCGGGAGTCGACGGGACCCGGCGTGCAGAGGTGGACTTCGACGGGATCGTTGGGGAGGTACAGCCCGCTGTTGCCGTCGCAGGGCGCGTCGTCGTCGTGAACGGTGATCGCCATCGCCGGCAGCGGGAGACCGGCGTCGCGGAACCGGTCGAGTCCCCACTCGACCCGTCGGGTCCATTCGGGAGAGGTCGAGTCGATCGTGATCCGTTGCGACGCCCGATCCTTGCGGGCGACGTGGTCGACAGCGGATCCGGCCGGCATCGGCAGCGAGAGCAAGGTGAGTGCGGCGAACGCCGAAAGGAGTCGCATGGCCGCACCGTCGGGCGGGTCGACTTCGGGACGGCTCGGGACGACTTGGCGGCGACTTCCCGAGATCCGTGGCAATGTCGCCGAGACGGTCGAGACGGCCCGCTGGCCAGGGACTTCCTCGCCTAAGCCAGAGTTAAGGCCGCTCGATGATGCTCAGGGGCGCCCTCGCAGGAGGCGTAAGCTTCGTCGACGGCGGAGGGAGACGAAGGATGGGCGTGGACTACCGACTGCTCGGCCGGCTGGAGGTCGTGCGGGACGGTGTGCCAGTCGAGCTGGGCGCGTTCCGCCAGCGGGCGCTGCTGGCGCTGCTGCTGGCGCAACGCCGGGACGGTGCTGTCGACGGATCGGATCCTCGACGAGCTGTGGGGCGAGACGGGCGGGACCGACAAGCAGAGCTCGTTGTGGGTGTACGTGTCGGGCCTGCGGGGCGTGCTGGAGCCCGGGCGGGCGAAGCGGTCGGAGGGCACGATCCTGCTGACTCGCGCCCCCGGCTACGTGTTGGCGATCGACCGTGACGACACCGATGTCGGTCGGTTCGAGCGGTCGCTGGCCGAGGCCCGGGTCCTGGCCGAGACCGATCCGGCCGGCGCGTCGCTGACGCTGCGGGCCGGGCTCGCGATGTGGCGTGGCCACGCCTACGAGGAGTTCGCCTACGAGTCGTGGGCGCAGACCGAGATCGCCCGGCTCGAGGAGCTGCGTCTGGAGGCGATCGAGGACCGGATCGACGCCGATCTCCGGCTCGGGCTGTCCCGCGAGCTCGTCTCCGAGCTGCAGAGCCTCGTCCGCCAGCATCCGCTGCGCGAGCGCTTCGTCATGTCGCTGATGCTGGCGCTGTACCGGTGCGGCCGCGCCGCCGAGGCGCTTCGCGCGTGCGCCGTCGTTCCGGCAGCGTCTCGTCGCCGAGATGGGGGTCGAGCCGTCGCGGGCGGTCCGCGACCTCGAGCATCAGATCCTCGTCGACGACGGCGACCTGCTCGTCGACGTCGACCGCACGACGTCGGGCCGCATCGTCCGCGGTCGGGGCTGACGGTGCGCGGCTACGAGTTGCGCGAGGAGCTCGGGCGCGGCGCCTTCGGCGCCGTCTTCCGCGCCTACCAGCCGATCGTCGGACGTGAGGTGGCGATCAAGGTGATCAAGCCCGGGCTCGCCGACGATCCGGCGTTCATCCGCCGGTTCGAGGCCGAGGCCCAGCTCGTCGCCGGGCTCGAGCACCCGCACATCGTCCCGCTGTACGACTACTGGCGCGAGCCCGGTGCCGCGTACCTGGTGATGCGACTGGTCGACGCCGGCAGCCTCGCCGACGTGCTCGCCGGCGGGGCGTTGCCGGCCGATCGCGCGTCGACCGTGTTCGGCCAGATCGCCAGCGCGCTGCGGTCGGCCCATCGCAACGGCGTCGTCCACGGCGACGTGAAGCCGGAGAACATCCTCATCGACGGCGACGGCATCGCCTACCTGACCGACTTCGGTGTGGCCGTCGGCGCCGACGAGTACGCGTCGTCGCCGACCGCGCCGTTCGCCTCGCCCGAGCAGCTCGCTGGTCGACGCCCTGTCGCCGGCGTCGGATCAGTACAGCCTGGCGGTCATCGGCGGCGACCGCGCTCACCGGCATGAGCGGCGAGTACGAGCAGGTGCGGGGAGCACTGGCACCCGGCGTGCGCGCCGTGCTCGACCGGGCCACCGCCGCCGATCCGGCACGGCGGTACGCCGACGTGGCGGCGTTCGGGCAGGCGCTCACCGACGCCCTCGGCGCCCCGGCGTCGCCGCTGCTCGACGACACCGGGATCGAGAACCCGTACAAGGGGCTGCGGGCGTTCGGCCCCGCCGACGCGGGCGAGTTCTTCGGGCGCGAACGCCTCGTCGAACGGCTCATCGCCCGCCTCGGCGCACCCGGCATCCGGGGACGCTTCGTGGCCGTCGTCGGGCCGAGCGGCAGCGGCAAGTCGAGCGTGGTCCGAGCCGGGCTGCTCCCGGCGTTGGCGAAGGGGCGCGCTGCCGATGTCGGCGGACTGGTTCCGGATCGACATGACACCGGCCCCGCACCCGTTCGAGGAGCTCGAGGCGGCGCTCGCTGCGCATCGCGCCGGACCCACCGACCACGCTGCTCGACCTGGTGCTCACGCCCGGGCGGCGTGCGCCGCGCCGTCGATCGCGTCCTGCCCGACCGACCACGACCAGCTGCTGCTGGTCATCGACCAGTTCGAGGAGCTGTTCACGCAGGTCGACGACGACACCGCGACCCGGTTCATCGACGAGCTCGTCGACGCTCGTCACCGCGCCGGGCACGCGGGTCCGTGTCGTCATCACGCTGCGCGCCGACTTCTACGACCGGCCGCTGCGGCACCGCGGCGCTCGGCGAGCTGCTCCGCGACGGCACCGAGGTGATCACGCCGATGTCGATCGACGAGCTGGAGGCCGCGATCACCGGCCCGGCCGCCAAGGTCGGCGTCGACGTCGAGCCCGCTCGTCGTCTCGGAGATGGTGGGCGAGACCGTCGACCGCGCCGGCGCCCTGCCGCTGCTGCAGTACACGCTGACCGAGCTGTTCGAGCGCCCGGGTCGGCCGCACGATCACGCTCGCCGCCTATCGCGCCGGCGGCGGCGTGTCGCGGACGCTGGCCCGGCGGGCCGACTCGCTGCTCGCCGGGCTCGGCCCGGAGATGACCGAGACGGCCCGGCAGGTGTTCCTCCGACTCGTCAGCGTCGACGACGACAGCAGCGGCACGGCGACGCGACGCCGGGCTCTCGTCGTCGAGGTGGAGGAGCTCGACGACCGCGGCCGGGTCGCAGCGACTGCTCGACACGTTCGGACGGCACCGGCTGCTGACGTTCGACCGCGACCCCGTCACGCGCGGGCCGACGGTGGAGATCTCCCACGAGGCGCTGCTGACGGAGTGGACCACGCTGCGGAGCTGGATCGACGACGCCCGGGACGACCTGCGGATGCACCGCCAGCTCGTCGCCGAGATGAACGCGTGGACGGCAGCCGACCGCTCACCGGACTACCTCCTCCGCGGCGGTCGCCTCGACGTCATCGACGCGTGGGCCGCGACGACGACGATGGGGCTGCGACCGGCCGAGCACCAGTTCCTCGACGCCAGCCTGGCCGCGCGCGCCGAGGAGCAACGCGTGCGCGCAGGAGGAGGAGCGACGGACGACCGCGGCGGAGCGCCGGGCCCGGCGCCGCACCCGCCAGCTCGTGCTCGCCGCGGCCGTCGATGGCGGCCGTGGTCGGCGCTGGCGACGTTCGCCTGGGCGCAGCGGCAGGACGCCCGTCGATCCGAAGCCGACCTCACCGCCAACCAGGCCGGGCAACGTCTCGCCACGCTCTCGGTGAACACCCTGTCCACCGACCCCGAGCTGGCGCTGCTGCTGGCCAAGGAGGCGGTGTCGGCGACGGCGGACCGCGGCTACGCCCTGCCGGAGGCGATCGACGCCGTCCACTGGGCCCTGCAGGAGCTCGGCGTGCAGTACGACGTCACCACCGACACGCCCGATCGGCGGCTCGGTCCGGACCCGGCGGCGTGCGCGGCGTCTGGGTCGCTCCCGGTCGACAGAGCTGATGAGCCTCGCCGACGCGGCCACCGCGCGAACCTCACCGTCGACGAGTGCCGGCGGTACGTCGACCCCTCCGGCTGCCCGGCGCCCGTGTCCGTGGCCGGCGTCGAGTACCTCGGCGGCACCGACGCCTACGCCGATGCCGTTCCGCTCGACCAGGCCGAGGTCGTCATCGGCGTCCTGGACGACCCGGATCGCGAGGGGCGAGTTGCAGGCCAACCTCGACGCCATCGGCGAGCAGTACGGGCTCCGCGTCCGCCTCCAACGGCGTCCCGTTCCGAGCTGACGCCGCTCGAAGCCGCCGCCCGAGGTACAGAAGCCGACGTCTACGTCCTCGGCGGCCCCGACGATCGCCGAGGCCGCCGCCGCCCGCCCCTTGCTCGACCTTCGGGACTTCATCGACGAGGCGCAGCTCGATCGACGACTACGGCTCGTACCTCGTCTCGTTGTCGAGGATCGGCAGCGACGGCACGTCGCCGAGCGACACCGGACCGATCCACGGGGTGTTCGCCGCTGCCAACTCCAAGGCCATGGTCTGGACCAAGGAACCCGAGTTCACCGACTTCGGGTACCGGGCGCCGTCCGACTGGGCCTCGTTCATGGCGCTCGCCGACGAGATCGTGGCCGACGGGCGGACACCGTTCTGCCTCGGCATCGAGTCGGGGGGCTTCACGGATGGCTGGCCGGCGACGGACTGGGTGGAGATGGTCGTGCTGCGCACCGCCGGCCCGGACTTCTACGACGCCTGGACGCACCACGACGTGCCGTTCGATCGATCCGGTCGTCGTCGAGGCCATCCGCACCGTCGGCGAGATGGTGCACCGGCCAGGATTCCTCGACATCGAGCCCGAGGCCGCCGCGTTGCGCAACTTCGGCGGACGCGCTGCTCGACTTCACCGCAACAGCCGGAGTCGTGCCTGATGACACCGTTCCCCAGCTTCATGCCCGCAGCTGATCGGCGCCGACGCCGACCTGTCCGTCGGCAGCTTCCCGTTCCCGACGTTCGGGTCCGGGTTCGACGACGCCGTGGTCGGGGGCGGCGGACTTCGCCGTCGCGGTCACCGACCGCCCCGAGGTCCGCAGCCTGATGGCGGCGCTGGCCTCGCCCGACTGGGGCCTCGGATCGGCGCAGCGCGACTGGCCGGGCACGCTGCCGGCCAACGCCCGCTTCGACACGACGAACATCGCCAACCCGGACATGGCCGAGATCGTCGCGGGAATCCAGGACGCGATCCGCTCCGACAACCTCCGCTTCGACGCCTCCGACTACATGCCGCCGGAGATCGGGTCCGGGCGCGTTCTACGCCGGCATGGTGCGACTCTTCCGCGAGGGCTCGCTCGAGAACCTCGACGAGCTCTCGCTCGACATCGCCCGCGACATCGAGGCCGCCTGGCTCGAGCTCGAAGCCGGCGCCGACTAGACCTCGACCGGGGCCAGTCTCGGCCGTAGTTCGCCGACTGACAGCGAGAGAGGGAGTCGTTGAGGGCCAGCGAACTCGGCGCCGGTGGGCGAGAACGCGGCGAATTACGGCCCGGCTGGAGTCGCGAAGACGCCATTCGGCTCGAAGTCGTAGACCGTGTCGTTGATCCGCAGGGCGTCCACGGCACCTGAGAAGGCGAAGTCGGTCCCCTTGTTGACCAACGCGGTGAAGATCACCGCCGGATCGTTGTCGGTCGCGTCGTCAGCGGTGAGGGCGGCGATCAATTGGGGGAACGTGCACAGTGTTCCGGCCTGGGCGCACCCGGTCGCGGTGCCTGCGGGGCCGGTGAGGAACCATTGGCCCGCGGCCACTGCGTCGATGGCGCTCCACCCCGGCAACTGGGCAGGGGGCACGTGTGACATCGTGGAGAAGTTCGAGGCCACTCCATCCAGGTTCGGGTCGATCTCGAACTGGATGTTCGCCAGGTTCGCCGGCGAGACGCCGATGTTCACGTCCGTCGTGAACACCGAGTAGCTGAGCGCCGTGAGATCCGAGACCAACATGCCGACGAAGTCGACCTGGTTGCCGAAGGTCGCCTTGTCCGTGGTGGCGCCGGTGCGGAGACCGAGGCTGCCAATGCCGAGCGGGGGTGCAATCGGTCCGGCCGTGGGCCCAGCGCGCAAGTCGGAGTCGCCGTTGCCTCTCACGTTCCGGTCCACGGTGCCCCAGTTCGCCCCGCTGACCGCGGTGAGCGCGTCCTGCGCGGCGGCGCTGATGTCACCGATCTGGATCGACCCGTTGACGATCTTGGCCGAGTTGACCGAGTTGTTGGCGAGGTCGGGGGTGGTCACCTGACCATCGATGATCTTGGCCGAGTTGACCGAGTTGTTGGCGAGGTCGATGGTTCTCACCTGGCCGTCGGCGATCCGGACCGAGTTCACCGAGTTGTTCGCCATATCGGCCCGTCTCACCGTACCGTCGGCGATCCGGGCCGAATTGACCGCATTGTTCCCGATGTCGGCCCGCCTCACTTGCCCGTTGGCGATCCGGGCCGAGTTGACCGCATTGTTGGCGATGTCGGCCCTCCTGACCTGGCCGTTGGCGATCTTCGGGGACGTCACCGCGTTGTCGGCGAGATCGACGGTCCTGATCGTTCCGTCCTGGATGTCGGCGCTCGTGATCAGGTTCTGGGCGGTCGTCACCGTCGCGCCACCGGCCACAAACATGAGTGCGGCCACCGCGATGGTCGGTCCTCGACGACGAAGGAATCCCTTCATGGCACCTTCCGATCTGTCGGAGACGCCCCGCCCTCATGACGAGGCGAACCAGGCACGGTACCCCATCCCCACGCACAAGCGCACAAGCGCACGTCGCTGTAACCGCCGTGAAGAACTCGGATTGTCGACGTTGAATTCTCGTACATCTGTTGGTTCACTCGCGCACCCGTTCGCTAGAGTGTGACGCATGGGGAGCGTGGCACTCGAACCTCTCGACACCGCCATCGACGGTCTGCTCGCGGGCGAACCCGACACGCTCTGCGACACCGAGCTCCACGACCTGGTGGTCGGGTTACAGCGTCAGTCACACCGCCTGGCCGCGGTGCGGGCCAAGCTGATCTCGGCCTGGGCCGCCCGCGGTGTTTGGTCCGACGACGGCTCCCGCTCATCGGCACACCGGTTGTCCCGGGAGGCGTCGACGTCGGTCAACTCGGCCAAGGTGGAGGTCCGCCGGGCGCGGGCGTTGCGGACGATGCCCCACACCTTCGCCGCGCTCAGCGACGGTGATCTGTCCCCTGATCACGTCGATCTACTGGCCCGCGCCAACGACAGCGGGCGGTGCGTTCAGTTCAGCGAGCACGAAGAGCTGCTCGTGCGGCTGTGCAAGCCGCTGCGGTACGCGGAGGCGGTCAAGACCGTCGACTACTGGCGGCAGCGCGCCGACGCCGCGGCCAGCGAGGACGAAGCCCACCGCCGTGACGCCGGCAGGCGCGCCACCGCGGTGGTGACCCTGGACGGCATGGTCGACGTCCGGGCCTGGCTCGATCCGATCGGTGGGGCGACGTTCAAGAACGAGCTCGATCGGCTCGAACGCCAGCTCTACCTCGCCGACAAGAGAACCGGGAACGAACGCACCGTCACCCAGCGACGCGCCGACGCGATGGTAGAGATGGCCACCCGATCCCGCACTGCCCCTCCCGGCGGGCTCCGGCCCCGCCCCCTGATCACCTTCCTCGTCGGTCACGACAGCTTCGCCCGAGTGTGCGAGCTCGCCACCGGCACCGTGATCACCCCTGGGCAGATCGTCCCCCACCTCGCCGACGCCGACATCGAACGGATCGTCTTCGACGGACCCGACCGGGTCATCTCGGTATCTCGGCGCCGGCGCTTCATCGGCGCCCTGCGCCGGGCGATCGAAGTCCGCGACCGCCACTGCCAGCACCCCTCCGGCTGCGACGAACCCGCCGAGAACTGCGACATCGACCACATCGTCCCCTACAGCGACGGTGGACCGACCTCTCAGGACAACGGTCGAATCGAATGCCACCCCCACAACCGCGACCGAGCGAAGCACGACCAACGGCCCGACTCGAGCCGCCGGGACGAACCTCCCGACGAGCGGGGACCGCCGTCGGGTTGACGCTACGAGCCGCCCGCCCGCCGGATCGTGAGGGTGACGTCGAACTGTCCGCTGTTGTTGTCCAGACCGCCGTCGTTGACGCTGAGGAAGAGGTGTCCGTCGCGCTCGATCTGGAGCGTGTTCGAGGCGCCGATGAGGAACGGCGGCCGGTCCCGGCTGAGCGTGCCGATGAGCGCGCCATGACCGCCATCCACCTGGACGCCGTGCTCGTCGCGATTGGCGTCGGCGAACTCCGGGTTCGGACTGCCGTCGGGCCCGACCTCGGTCCTCGGGTCGTTGACCGAGGCGGCGATCGTGCCGGACGCTTCGACCTGCACGACGTCGCCCGCGGACACGTCGAGACCGGTGTCGGTCCACCACTCGGTCGCCGGCACGACGACGTCGAGCTGCTCGGGCGGGGGGGGGCGGTGGCGGTTCCGTGCTTGCCGGTGGAGGCGCCTCCGTCGTCGGCGGCGGGTCGGGCTGGGTCGACGGTGCCGGCGCCTCGGTCGTCGACGGTGCGGCCACCGCCCGGCTCGCGCCCTCGACGTTGCTCGAGGCTGACGCCTGGATGACCCCGGCCACGAACATGCCACCGGTGAGCAGTGCGGCGAGAATCGCCGACGCGAGCAACCCGCGCCCGAGCATGGAGCGCGGACCGCCGGGATCGGACCCGCCGACGAACGCTCGCCACAGCCGCCGCACCCGCAGGCGCTCCATCTCGGCCGAGGTCTGATCCTCTTCGATGCGCATCGGGTCTAACTCCCCAGTGGTTGCCGGACGGTGCCAGACGGGAGGCTCGGCGTCTCCTGCGGATCCCGATAGCCGTCGATGGCCCGAGCAGTGCCCTTGCCACTGCCACCGATCACTCCATCGATGATCGGATCGACCAACCGGTCGGCCTCATCCGCGACCTCCTTGTCGATGTACTTGCGCATCTGCTCGGAGGGCACCGTTCTCAAGTCGACACCTGGATGATCTCGCTTGTACGCCGCGTCAGCCTGAGCGGCCACCCGCTGCCCGAGCAACCGATCGTTCTCGATGTACTCACGGACCTTCTTCTTGAACCGCTTGATGAAGCCCGCCCGTTTGGTTGCGTCGCTCGCCAGATCGGCGCCGACACCGAGCACGAAAGGCGATCCGAGGGCGTCATTCGTCCACGCGGCCTTGGCACCTGTCTCGGTGCCCTGCTTGACGAGGCTCGAACCCAGGCTGAAGTCGATTCCGTACTTGCGTGCGAACTCAGCGCCGCCGACACCTGTCGCGGCGGCGAACGACAGCAGCCAGCCGTCCGTCGGCGACTTGCCCTGGGCCGTGTTGACGATCGCCCGGGCGCTGAGATCCTTGGTGCCGTGGGCGAGGGCGCGTCGAGCGAAGATCAGCCCGTCGGCCTTGGCGAGCTGCGTGGCCTTCGCGACGTACCGGTTCGCCAGCGCCCGCTGGACCTTCGCGATCTCGCCGGCCCGCAACGCAAGCCTCTCGACGAAGTAGCCGGCTTTGAGCCACCCGATCCCGAAGGTCATCGTGCCAACGAGTACGTCGATCGCCACCTCGGCGAGGATCTCACGGCGCAGTTCCTCGTCCTGATGCTTGGCCTTGCGCTGTTCCGTCACCAGGTCATGGGTGTAGGTCTCCCAGCCGTGGGTGACCTCCTCGATCGGGGTGATGACCTCTCGCTCGAGGGCGAACTTGAACTTGGTGATCTCGGCCCGTGGCCCCGCCCAGGCTTTGTTGGCGACGTGGAGCGCGAGATCGATCTCCCAGAGGGCGTCGTGCAGGGCTTCACGTGCGGCCTTGAGCGCCGCCGAGCATTTCGCGGTGGAGTCGATCTCTCCCTGCGCGACGCCGCTCCAGAAGAAGCCCATCGCGTAGATCGCGTCGAGCGATTCCGTCTTGGAGACGACCTCGAACGTGGCACGCGGCCCGGGCGGGGAGAGGACGTCGTCCGGGTTCTCGACCCCGCTCCAGCGCTTGCACCAGAAGGTGACCTTGCGCGCGCCGTTCCGCGGATCGACGTAGGCGAGCTGCTCGTACTCGATCTTGCCCTCCTGAAGCAGGTCGATCTCCACCTGCCAGCCCATGCCCTCCTGGTGGTATGCGTCCCAGGCACCCGAGTTGCCGGGCCGCATCGTGCTGTCGATGAGGAACTGGTGCCAGGCACTGTCCACGCTGTCCTCGTCGACGCCGAGCATGGCGAGGTGGTCCGCGGAATGCCGGCCGGGCTCGACGATCTCGCCGTTGACCTTGACCGTGGCGCCGACCGACTTGGACTGCCCGCTGAAGTTGATCTTCTTGTCGACCACCGCGTGGGTCGAGCCCGCGATCGGGTCGGGCCGCGGCATCTTCGACCCGGTCGAGGGCCGGGACACCGTGTCTTCCTTGGGACGCATTGGACACTCCTGGTGGGTCGGGCTCGGTCAGCGGCGACCCAGCCGCCGCTGGGCGGCGAGACCGCCGTCGACGATGGCCATCACCCGCTGGTACTCGGCGAAGCTGGCGTCGTTGGCGCTGGCGTACGACACGTTGGCGGCGTCCAGCACCTGGACGACCTTCCGCGCCTCACCCCTAGCCGCCTCGACGTGCTCGGTGAGCACCTTCAAGGCCCGCTCGAACTGCTCGTACTTCGGTTCGAGGCCGGGGATGGCGAAGCCGTAGATCGCGTTGGCATCGATCAGTCGATCGTGCGCCGTACGCAACTTCTGCTCCGCACTCCGCCATGCCCGGATGGCCGGCGTGAACGGGGTCCACTCGAACCAGTACTTGCCGTCGGCCGACACGCGGTTGAAGTCGCCGTACGGGTGGGTGGGCCCGGGCTCGCGGCCGTCGTCTGGCTTGGCCATCGTCGATCAGCTGATCCCCGAGCGCTCCACCCGGCCGAACATGCTGTTGACCTCGTTGGTGGTGACGACCCCGTCGCGGGCCCAGCGGACCGACGAGTCGAGCCAATCCATCACTTTCTTGTACTCGGCGTCGGCGCGGCCGCGGGCCTCGCTCGACTGCCACTGCTTCTGCAGCCGGCTGTAGGCGGACCGCAGGTCGCTCTGCGCCGACTCGATCTGCTTGGCGGCATTCTCGAGGGCTTCCGCCCCCGCGTTCATCGCCGCGCCCGATGCCTTGAATTCTCCACTCATCACGATCTCCTTTTCGTGTCGTCGTCGGACTCAGACGAGCCCCTCGGCCGCACTCGCCATCCCGCGGTATCCCGAGGCGGCTTCGGTGTTGGCACGGTCCGTGTTGCCACCGTGGGTCGCCACGGCTGCGGCGAGCTGTTCGACGTTGCGCTTGCACTCGCGGCTGGTGCGGTCGAAGTTGGTCACCGCCTGCTTCCACGTGACGGCGAACTCGCCCTTCACGGGCAGCCCGTGGACCGCCTGGGTCAGGGCGTCGACGGCCTTGCCGACCCGGCCAACCGCTTGCAAGGTGTCACTCTCAGCGTCCTTGAAGGCCTTGAGGTCGACGACGTCGGAGTAGTGCTGCTCTGCCATCTCTGGCTCCCTTCGAATTGGGCGCCCGCTCGAAGAGTTCTACGAGCGGATCCGGCCGGCAGTTCCGCTTTCGGCCCCGAATCCGTGTGAATACGGATGGGTGACTACGGTCACTGGAGCGCCGTCGCGATGATGCGAGCGAGCGAGCGCCAGCGAGCGAGCGGCCACAAGCGGCCTGCGTGGCCGGGGAACGCAATGACGTCACGCGGCGAGGGCGAGCTGCACGACGACCGGCGGTTCGCGGCGACGCACCAACAGGCCCCGCCCGGCCGGCTGGGGCACCGGGCGCATGTTGCCGAGCAGCGGCCCCTCGCCGGGGTCGCCGGAGAGCAGGATGCCCTGCTCGCCGAGCTCGACGACCTGCTGGATCACCGGGTCGTACAGCGCCCGCGACGCGCCGCCCGTGCGCCGCGCCAGCACGACGTGCAGGCCGAGGTCGACCGCATGCGGCAGCCACTCGGCGAGCATCATCAGCGGGTTGTCGCGGGCGTTGGCGACGAGCTCGTAGTCGTCGATCAGAACGACGATCTCGGGTCCCGTCCACCAAGAGCGGGTGCGCAGCTGCTCCACCGTGATGTCGGCGGGCGGCTCGCGCTCGGCCATCGTCGACGCCAGCCGGTTCACGGCCTGTTCGATCGCCGGTGCCGTCGGGCAATACGCGGCGACGTACTCGTCGGGCAACTCGCCGAGCAGCCGCCGACGCGGATCGACGACGAGGAAGCGGACCTGGTCCGGCGGGTAGGTGCGGGTCATCGCGACAGCGATCGTGCGCAGCAGCGAGGTCTTGCCGCTGGCGGTCTCGCCGAACACGAGTAGGTGCGGCTCGGTACCGAACAGGTCGAGTCCGATCGGTTGGAGGTCGGTCTCGGCGAGACCGATGGGCACCCCGCCCTCGGTCCCGCGGGCGAAGACCTCGTCGAGATCGACGGCGAGGGGCAAGAGGTTGATCGACGGAGCAGGCGGACCGCTCCACGCCGCGGCGACCCGGCCGGCCAGGTCGCGGGCGCCGTCGGCGGCGGACGCGACATCGGCGTTCCCGTCGAGGCGGGCCAGGGCCACCTGGACGTGGTGGCCGCCGGACACCAGGCCGCGGCCGGGGCGGGACGGGAGCCGGGCGGCGGCCTTGCGGTCGATCTCGGAGTCCGACGCGTCGGCCAGGCGGAGCTCGATGCGCCCGCCGAAGAGGTCCTTGAGGTTGAGGCGGAGGTCGTTGCTGCGGTTGGCGCTGACGATGAAGTGGACGCCGTAGCCGGCCGCCCGGCCGGCGAGCTCGGTGAGCGGCTCCTCGAGCTCCTCGAACTCGGTGCGGAACGCAGCCCAGTTGTCGATCACGACGAAGACGTCGCCGTAGCGCTCGTCGGCGAAGTCGCCGGCGGCGCGCCGCGCCCGATAGGCGGCGATGCCGTCGAGGCCCTGGCGGCTGAACAGCTGCTCCCGGGCGGCGACGAGGTTGATCGTCTCGCGCACGACGCGACTGACCCGCTCCGGATCGGAACGGCCGGCGACGGCGCCGACGTGGGGCAGCGAAGCGAGGGCCTCGAGCCCGCCCCCGCCGAGGTCGATGGCGTAGATCTGAAGATCCAGTGGCGTGTGGGCGAGCGCCAGCCCGGCCACGATCGCGCGGAGCAGCGCGGACTTGCCCGACTGGGGGGCGCCGACCACGACCAGGTTGCTCCCCACGCCGGTGAAGTCGTGGACGGCGAGCTCCTGGCGTTGCCGGCCGGGCAGGTCGACCAGCCCGAACGGGGCAACCATCGAGTTCGGGGGAACCGCCGCGGCGTGCAGGCCCCGCTCGTCGGTCGTCGCCAGCTCGCCGACGAGCTGGTCCATCGTGATCGACGGCGGGAGCGGCGGAAGCCACACCGAGTGGGTCGGCGGGGCGTTGGCGGCGGCGATCCGATCGACCAACGCGTCGAGCATCGTCGGCGCGGCCGACGAGACTGCTGCGGTCGCAGCCGGCGTCCCGTCGGTGACAGCGAGGTCGGGCGGCAGGTCGGGTTCGGCCATCAGCCTCGGCTCGACCGGGGCGAACTCGGGCGGCTCCGGTGACGGCTGAGCATCGGGCGGCTCGTACGGCTTCGACGACATCGCCACGCGGAAGCGCAGTAGACCCTCGGGCTCGGCGAGCAGGCCGACTCCCGGCATCTTCGGGAGCCGGAAGGCGTCGTCGCTGCCGATGACCGTCCGACTCTCGGCGGCGTTGAACGTCCGCAGCGCGATCCGATAGCTGAGGTGGCCCTCGAGCCCCCGCAGGCGTCCTTCGTCGAGCCGCTGCGAGGCGAACAGGAGGTGGATCCCGAGGCTGCGGCCGAGCCGGCCGATGGCGTTGAACAGCTCGACGAACTCGGGCTTGGCCGCGAGCAGCTCACCGAACTCGTCGATCACGACGAGGAGGTTGGGAAGCGCGGCGAGGTCGCTGTCCGGCCGCGCCGCCCGCCGCTCCCGGTATTCCCACACCGACGCGAGGTTGCCCGTAGCCCGCAGCAGCTCCTGCCGGCGGCGCAGCTCGCCGAACAGCGCGTCATGCATCCGGTCCACCAGCGCGGTGTCGTCGGCGAGGTTGGTGATCAGCCCGGCCACGTGCGGCAGCTCGGACAGGCCGGCGAACGCGGCTCCGCCCTTGAAGTCGACGAGCACGAAGCTCACCAGTTCGGGCGGGTGACGCAGCGCCAAGCCGAGCACGATCGTGCGCAACGCTTCGCTCTTGCCGGAACCGGTCGCCCCGATCATCAGGCCGTGCGGCCCGACGCCCCCCAAGGCCGCCTCCTTCAGGTCGAGCTCGACCGGTGCGCCGCGCTCGTCGACGGCGAACGGCACCCGCACCAGTCGCTCCACCGGCCGCGGCGCCCACAGCGCGCCCACATCGACCGAGCTCGGGTCTCCGATGCCCAGCAGCTGGGGCAGGTCGATCGGTCCGGCCACGGCGTCGTCGCCGCCCGCCGGCTCGGGCTCGTCGCCGACGATGACGAGGGGTGCCAGTGAGCGGGCGAGCGCATCAGTCGCCACCTCCGAGAGGGCGTCGGGCACGAACGGTGTCGTGTCGTTCTCGAGCTCGAGCGTCGCCTCCCCGTTCTTCAGGGTCACGGCGGCCTCGGTGCGGCCGGGGTCCTCCGCCCGACCGATCAGCTGGAGACCGATCGCCGCATCCCGGTCGACGATGCGGACCAGCCACATCGCGCTCTCGTGCGGTGCCGCATGGGGCAGCCACGCCAACCAGGACCAGTCGTCCGGCACGCCCGCCGTCACAGTCGACCTCGACGCCGACATCCGTCGGCGAGTGCAGCGTGGCGAGCTCGCCGATCATCGCCCGCACGAGTGCCCGGGACCGCTCGGGGTCACCGTGCACGGTGACCCCGCCCGCCGCGCGGAGGTCGATCGCGAGTGGCACACCCAGTACGCGCTCGTGGCGGCGAAGGATGTCGCGGCCCGCGGCGACGAGCACGGGGTCGAGCATCGTGAGCGGCTCCGGCTCCGGCCACGGTTCCAGCGGCGCCGCCAGCAGCTGATCACCGACGCCGACGCGCACCTCGAGGAAGTCAGGGTCGTGGGCGCGGCGCTCCCACACCCGGGTGTGGTCACGGGCGATCTCGGCCAGAGCCGGTGGTGGGGGATGACGCCAGCGGAGTGACGCCCGCTGGGCCTCGGCGGTCGCGACGGCGTCGTTGGCGACGCTCTGGAGGTAGTCGAGATACACGCTGCGTTGACGGTCGCGCTGGCGGTATCGAGCGCGGTGGCTCCCGACCGCCATCGCGATCGCGCCGGCGATGCCGGCCACGGCGAACAGCCCCCCGGCCAGGATCGTGATCGGCTGCGGGTTGGTGGCGACGAACGCCAGCGCACCGACACTGCCCAGTGCGGGCAGGATCGACTGCCAACCGTGACCGCCGGCCGGCCTCTGTTCGGTGGGGGGAGCGGCGAGCTTCACCGACTCGGACGGCACCGGCGGAGGACGGCGGCGGATCGGCCGTTCCAGCGGGATCTTCGTCACCAGGCCGTCGACGCTACCCCTGCCGGTCGTAACCACCCTGCAACATCGGTCACACGACGCCCCGAATCCGTGCGAATACGGATGCTCAGTTGGACGTCGAGGGCCAGCATGGATGGCCCGGCGAAGGGGGCGCGTGCGAACACGCTCGCGAACCATCCCACCCCCCTCTTCGTAACGGTTTTGCAATGGCGCAGAACACAACACGCATCGCGGTGGCCGTGGACGACCGGCGAGTCGACCTCACCGTCCCCGCCTACCGACCCGTCGGCGAGTACCTCCTTCGACTCGTCGACCTGGCCGACCCGCGGGATCGCCTCCTCCACCAGTGGCATCTCATGCGGGTCGGCGGTGAGCTCGTCGACATCGACCGCAGCCTGGCCGAGGCCGGCGTCGTCGACGGGGAGCTCGTCCAGCTGGCGCCGGCGCTCGCCATCACGCCCAACGGCGCCGAAGTTGTCGACGACATCCCGGCGGCGGTGGGCGAGGCCGCCGCCCCCCACCGACGGGGCACCTCGTCGAGCGGCCACGTCTGCCACGGCCTCGGCGCGGCCGGCATCGTCGGGCTCACCGTGAGCCTGGCCGCCGGCGGCGCTGCCGGCGGCGCCGTCGCCGCCGTCGTCGCGGTGGCCGTCCTCGCGGGAGCGATGGTGCTGCGCCGAACCGGCCGTGACGTCGACGCGTCGATCTGGGCGTTCACCGCCATGGTTCCCGCCGCCGCAGCAGGATGGGCGATCGCCCGGAGCACGTCGTCCGGCGTCTGGTGGGTACCACCGGTCGTGGCCGCCGCCGTGGCCGCGGTCCTCGCCGCGGTGGCGGTGCCGGCGCGTCACGCAGTCCTCGTCCCGCTCGCCGCGGGGCTGGTCGCCGCGGGCGCGTGGTGCATCGTGTTCGCCGCCGGGACGAAGGAGCCCGGTGCAATCGGCGGTCCCGCCGTGATCATCGGCTTCGTCGTGATCGACCTCGTCCCCCGGCTGGCCTTCCACGGCTTGGGCGTCGGACGACTGCACCGTGACTCCCCGACGCGCGCTGCGGTCGACGGCCGCGTGCGCCGAGCGCGGCTGACGATCGTCGCCGGCAACGTCGCCGGCGCCGTGCTCGTCCTCGTCGGCGCCGCCGCCCTCGCCGCCGGCGACGATCCGTGGGGGTGGGCGCTCGCCGCCGCGGCCGCGCTCGTCCTCGCCCTGCACACCCGTCTCTACACCAACCTCGACGAGCTGGTGCCGCTGGCCGCCGCGGCGATCGGCGTACTCACCCTCCTCGTCACCCTGACGGTGCTGCCGGAGGTGGGATGGCCGGCCGCGGCAGCCGCGGCCGCCGTGCCCACGCTCGCCCTGGCACTCCTCGGGACCCGCCGGCCGACCGTGCGACCGCTCACCCGTCGACGCCTCGCCCGCGCCGAAGTGCTTTTCGCCGTGCCCCTCGTGATCGCCACGCTCGTGTCCAGCGGGCTCGCCGAGTCGCTCTATCGCACCGGCCAGAACTTCACCTAGCGCGCTCGTGATGGTGATCGCGATTCCGCGCATGGGTTTGGGCGCCGCCGGGTACCCGCGAGACGATGAGGTTGCGTGCCTGTCGGGTCGTGGCCATGGCGGCCGCCGCGGTGGCGACGATCCTCAGCGCGTGCTCCGAGGGCGACGTCAACGGGCCCGGTGGATCGCCGCCGACCCTGTACGAGGAGACGATCCACATCGACCCGACACCGACGACCGCGCCCTGACCGGTGCCCTCACAGGCTCGGACACGATGAGCCTGCCGCCGCCGGGCTCAGGCACCCTTCCGGTGCAGCTCACCGCCTTTTACGGCCGGGAGACCGAGAGCCAGGAGCTCGAGGAGGTGCTGGCCACCACCCGCCTCGTGACCCTCACCGGTGCGCCAGGGAGCGGCAAGAGCCGGCTCGGGATCGAGGTCGGCCGGCGGCTGTCGTCGTCCTTCCGCGACGGGGTGCGGCTGGTCGAGCTGGCGCGGGTCGCCGATCCCGAGCGCACCATCGGCGCGCTCGGGCTGGCGCTCGAGATCGGTGACCGCCCGCGCCAGCCGATGGTCGACGCGATCGCCGACGCGTTGGTGGATCGCGAGCTGCTGTTGATCCTCGACAACTGCGAGCACGTCGTCGGGGAGGCCGCCGAGGTCGCCCGCCGACTCATCGAACACTGCCCAGGCGTCCGGGTGCTGGCCACCAGCCGGCTCGCGTTGGGACTGCCCGGCGAGCAGGTGTGGCCGGTGGCTCCCCTGGAGCTCGGGCCGGCCGTGGAGCTCTTCGTCGATCGCGCCCAGCTGGCGTCCGGTGACTTCCGCGTCGACGCCGCAGGGCGCGAGCAGATCGGCTGGATCTGCGACCGACTCGACGGTCTGCCGCTGGCGATCGAGCTCGCCGCGGCGTGGACCAGGGTGCTGTCGCCGGCCCAGATCGCCGGCCGGCTCGACGACGCCCTGCCCCTCCTCGCGACCGCGGCCCGGATGACCTCGCCCCGGCAGGAGACGATGGAGGCGACGGTCGCCTGGAGCTACCGCCTGCTGCGGCCGGTCGAGCAGCACCTCTTTGCCCGGCTGTCGGTGTTCGCCGGCGGCTTCGACCTCGCCGCCGCTGACGCGGTCGCCAGCCCGGACGACGACGTGCTGTCCGCCCTTACCGTGCTCGTCGACCACTCGCTGTTGCAGAGCGAGCCGGCTGACGGCGGGGCGATGCGCTTCCGGACGTTGGAGCCGCTGCGCCAATACGGCGCCGCCGTGCTCGCCGCCGATGGCGAGGAGCAGGACGAGGTCCGCCGGCGCCACGCCGAGCACTACCTCGCCGTCGCCCGTCGCCTCGACGCCGCTCTGCGCGGCCGCCGCCGGGCCCACGCCCTGCGAGCGATGGAGCTGGAGGAGGGCAACTACCTCGTCGCCCTGCAAACGGCCGCGGCGATGGCGCCAGAACTCGGCCTGCAGCTCTGCGCCGCGCTGGCGCAGTTCTGGGAGCTGCGCGGCCCGGTCGGTGAGTGGCGCGCACTCATCGAACGACTACTCGAGCTGGCCCCGTCCGACCGCCGGCTCCGAGCGACGGTGCTCGCCCGCACGGCGCGGTTGGCGTGGCGGCAGCGTGACTACGGGCGAGCCCGGGCCCTGCTCGAGGAGAGCCTCGCCATCGTTCGCCAGTTCGGCGACCGGCCGGCCGTCGCCCGTCGGCTCCGCACCCTCGCCTTGGTGGCGATGTCCGAGGGCGACACGGCGAGCGCGATCGAGCTCTGTCGCGAGAGTCTGCCGATGTTCCGCGAGGCGGGCGACGAACGCGGCGTGGCGTCGGTGCTCGTCCACCTCGGCTGGGCCGAGTACATCGCCGGCGACATCGACGCCGGCAACGAACAGATGGGCGACGCCCTGTCGATCGCCCACGCCATCGGGTACGAGCCGGTGGCCGCCAACAGCCTGCACGGTCTGGCGTACGGCGCTCAGGTGTCGGGGGACCTCGTCACCGCCCGGCGCCGGCTCGTCGAGTCGCTCGCCGCGCTCCGGCGCGCCGGGATGGTCGGCGGCGAGCCGAGCTGGTTGTGGGCGAGCGCGGCGCTGGCCGCGGAGGAGGGCCGGTTCGAGTGCGCTGCCCGGCTCGTCGGCGGCGCCGAGGGGCTGAGTCAGCGCAGCGGCAGCGAGATCAACGAGTGGTTCATGAGCCCGCTGCGGCCGCAGCTCGATCGGGCCTTCGCCGAGCTCGGCACGGAGGTGAGCGCTCGGCTCGTGGCCGAGGGATCGCGGATGAGCCTGGAGGCGCTGATGGCGGTGGCCGTCCGAGATCCTGACGCCGAGGACGTCGATCCCCTCAGCCCCGCGAGCGGGAGGTCGTCGAGCTCGTTGCCCACGGGCTCACCAACACCGAGATCGCCGAGCAGCTGTTCATCTCCAAGCGCACGGTCGAGTCGCACGTCGACCACATCAAGCAGAAGCTGCGGTGCCGGTCGCGCAGCCAGGTCATCGCGTGGGCGCTGCGCGACGCGGGGGTCAGGGTTCGCCGATCAGATCCGGAAGCTGCCGGCGCAGGGTCGTGAGCGGCTCGACGGACCGCCTCGCCTTGGCGAACATGAGCGTGCCCTCGAGAGCGGCGTAGACGAGTTGGGCGCGCTCACGCGCCGTCTCGGGCGGGAATCCATCGCGCTCGAGCCAGCCGGTGAGCCGGCCGAGGAGCGCCTCGACGGCGTCGGCGCACGCCTTGCCGAGCGCGGGCGAGGCGGCGGCCGCCTCGAGGATGACGGTCGCGATCGGGCACCCCTCGGCGAAGTCCGTGCGCTCCAGAAGGTTCCCCGCCTCGGTCACGTACAGGTCGAGCGACGCGAGCGCGGTCTCCCGTTCACACGCCCGCATGCCCTTGTCGAGGTAGGCGGCGGACGCCGCGATCGCCTCGGCGGCGAGCTGCTCCTTGCCACCGGGGAAGTGGAAGTAGATCGAGCCTTTGGGCGCACCCGACTCGGCGACGATCTGGTTCAGGCCGGTGGCGTAGTACCCCTGCCGGCGCATCAGCTTGGCCGTCGTAGTGACCATCCGGCGGCGGGTGTCATGAGTCACACAGCGACCCTACCACGGCAAATAGGTAGACCGGTCGATTGACTATGACGACTGGTCTATTTACTATCGGACGTGTGATCGCCCCCCGTCACGTCCTGCTCGGCGATGGTCGCCTGGTCACGGTTCGGCGCGCGGAGGCCACCGACCGTGCGGCGATCGTCGCGCTGTACGAGGGGCTCTCGCCGCGCTCTCGCCATCACCGCTTCTTCCACCCGACCCCACGGCTGACCGACCAGCTGCAGGATCTGTTGACGGACCTTCACCGGTCCGAGGTGTGGCTCGCCTTCGACGGCGAGACGTGCGTCGGGGAGTCGCGGGTCTCGCCGTATCCGGACCACGACCGCGCCGACCTCGCCGTGACCGTCGCCGACGGCTACCAGCACGCCGGCCTGGGCCGAGCGCTCGTTCGCCTGGCGATGACCGAACGGCGCGACCGGCGGCGGTCGCTCACCGTCACGATCCTGCCCGAGAACACCGCCGCCATCCGGCTCTTCCGACGCGCGCACGTGACGTTGCGCTTCGACGGCGGAGTGCTCGAAGGCTCCATCCCCCAGGAGGTCCCCACCGTGTCCAGACCCGACCCCAAGCTCGAACGGCTCGCCGCGATCCCGCTGTTCCGCTCCTGCCCCGACCACCAGCTCCGCACGCTGGCCAAGCTGATCACCGAGGTCGATGTGGCCCGCGGCGACATCCTGTGCCGCGAGGGCGAGACCGGACGCGAGTGGTTCGTCGTCCAGGAAGGCGCGGCCACCGTGTCGATCGCCGGCGACGAGGTGGCGATGATCGGCCGGGGCGGCTTCTTCGGCGAGCTCTCCCTGCTCGACGGCGAGCCCCGGGTGGCAACCGTTACCGCGGCGACGGACATGCACCTGTTCGTGATGTCCCGCCCGGAGTTCAACCAGCTGCTCACCGACTTCCCGCTCGTCTCGCGACGCATCCTCCGCGACCTCGGTGCCCGGCTGCGGGCGGCGGACTCGAGACTCGCGCTGACCGCCTGAGCCGGTCGTCAGCCGTGGAGCTCGGCGAGGTCGCGTTCGGAGACCTCGCCGGGTGGCTTGCCCATGATGATCATCGCCAGCACCTCGTCCTTGGTGACGTCGTGCTTGTCGACAGTGCCCACGAGCTCACCCTGCATCATCACGCTGATCCGGTCGGCGAGGTCGAACACGTCGTGGATGTCGTGGCTGATGAGGAAGGTGCCGATGCCGTGCGACTTCAGGCGGGCGACGAGCTCGTGCACCTGAGTGGTCTCGGCAGGACCGAGCGCGGCGGTGGGCTCGTCCATGATCAGGATCTTGGCGTTGAAGTGGATCGCCCGCGCGATCGCGACGGCTTGTCGCTGTCCACCCGACAGCCACCCGACGGCGGTCTTGAGGTTGGTGAACCTCGGGTTGAGACGGAGCATGACCTCGCGCGTCGCCGACGCCATCGCCGAGTCGTCGAGGGCGCCCGTGCGGGTCCGCATCTCCCGCCCGAGGAACACGTTGCCGGCGGCGTCGATGTTGTCGGCCAACGCGAGCTTCTGGTAGATGGTCTCGACCCCGTGCCTCTGCGCGTCGCGTGGGACGTTGATGGTGACCGGCTCGCCGTCGATGATGATCTGGCCCGAGTCCGCGGGGTGGGCACCCGACAGCGTGTGCATCAGCGTCGACTTGCCGGCGCCGTTGCCGCCGACGAGGGCTACCACCTCACCCGGGTAGAGGTCCACGCTGACGCCGTCGACGGCGTGCACGCCGCCGAAGGCCACGCGGATGTCCCGCATCTCCACGAGGGGAACGCGTCCCGTCCGAGAAGGTGGCGGCGAGGCGGGTGCATCAGTCACTGGACTGCCTCCTGTGGGGGCTCACGGCTCACCGGTCTGGATCACGATCGCGGCCACGACCAGTCCGGCCACCAGGGCGGCGACCGCCGCCCGCCGCCGCCCGCTCCGGATGGCGGCGTCGACGGCGACCGCGGCGACGAGCACGACGCCGACCACGACGTCCTGTGACGGCGAGTCGATCTTGAGCAACACCATGCCCGACCGCAACGACTGCATGATGATGGCTCCCAGCACAGCTCCGGGGACCGTGCCGATTCCGCCGGAGAACGACGTACCACCGATGACGGCGGCGGCGATGACGTCGAGCTCGTTCTGCACGCCGAGGTTCGTCACCGCGGAGTTGAGCCTCGCCGTCTGGATCGCCGCGCTGACGGCGACGAGGACGCCCATGAGGACGAACGTGAGCATCACCGTGCGGCGGGTGTTGATGCCGCTCAGCTCGGCGGCCTCGGGGTTGCCGCCGTACGCGTACACGTAGCGCCCGAAGCGGCGCCGCCGGGCGAGGTAGGTCATGAGGAGGGTCACGCCGATCAGGATCACCACCGGGTAGGCGACGCCCAGGGGATCCCCGGTGATCGGCGAGTCGTAGCGGTTGGCGATCAGGGCCACGCCGGCCACGACGACCGCGCAGCCGACGACGCCGAGGCCCACGTCCAACCACAGCGGCCGCACGGCGAGGCGGTAGCGCTGGCGACGCCGCCGCGACAGGTAGATGCTGAGCCCGATCCCGCCACAGGCCAGGATGGCGAGCAACCAGCTCCGCCAGTCGCCCAGTGCTCCTCGCGCTCCGCCGCCGATTCGCTGGAACGTCTCATTGAGCGGAGCCAGGGTCTGGCCCTGCTTGCCCCCGGTACGGAAGATCGCGCCCCGCCAGACGAGAAAGCCGCCGAGGGTCACGATGAACGAGGGGACCCCGCCGTAGGCGACGAGGAACCCGGTCAGGCCGCCGACGAGCGCACCCAGGACGGCGCCGACCACGAGGGCGACGATCCACGAGTACGAGCTGCCCCGCAAACCGGCGAACGTCACGTCGAGACCGAAGAACGCGATCATCCCGTCCGTCTGGACGAGCGCCATGGTGTACCCGAGGAAGCCGAGCAGCGATCCGACCGAGAGGTCGATGTTCCGCGACACGATGATCAGGACCATGCCCGTCGCCATGATCGCGATCGATGTGCTCTGGACCGAGAGGTTCCACAGGTTCCGGGCGGTCAGGAAGTCGCCCCCCGATCGGATGTTGAAGGCGATCCAGATCGCGCCCAGCGCGATGATCATGCCCACGAGCCGGGTGTCGATCTCCGACGCCGCCACCATCGAGCGCCACGAGCGCGACGGCGGCGCGGCCGTCGCCGGAGGGCTCGGGGTCCCGATGGTCGCCGGTTGATCGGACGATCGAACCTCAGTCATCCATCACGCCTTCCGTGCGGGGCCGACCGCGGCCGTCGATGGTGTCGACGCGCCGCACCCGTCGGAGCGGATGCGGCGCGTCCGAGACACCGGCGGCCTCAGCCGCAGGCAGCCACCGCACCAGCTTCCACGCCCTCGCAGAGCGTTGCCTGGTCGATCCACCCGGCGTCGACGACGACGTCGAGGTTGTCCTGAGTGACCGGGATCGGCTCGAGCAGGATCGACGTGAGCTCGTTGCCCTCCGGCGACGTGAACGGCGCGGTGCCCTCCACGGCGGCGATGTCCGGGTTGGCGCAGAGCGCGACCGCCGCCTCGCCGGCCGCCGTTCCGAGCTCGCGGGCGTCCTTCCACACGCTCACGGTCTGGGTCCCGAGGGCGACCCGGTTGAGCGCCGCCAAGTCGCCGTCCTGGCCGGACACCGGGATCTGACCGGCGAGGCCCTGGGCCTCGAGGGCGGCGACGACGCCACCGGCCATGCCGTCGTTCTCCGACAGCACGGCGTCGACCTCGTTGTTGTTCTCGGTGAGGAACTGCTCCATCTCGGTCTGGGCGAGGGCCGGATCCCAGTTGTCGGTGTAGGTCTCGCCGACGATCGTTGATCGTGTCGCTCGTCTCACCTTCCGCCGGGATGCCGGCGTTGGTGAAGCCCTGGCGCAGGAAGTCCGCGTTGGCATCGGCGCTGTTGCCCTTGATGATCACGAAGTTGCCCTCGGACACGACGCCGAGGACGGCCTCGGCCTGCAGCTCGCCGACTCTCGACGTTGTCGAACGAGATGTAGAGCGCCGCCGGATCCTCGATCAGCCGGTCGTACGAGATGACGGGGACGCCCTGCGAGATCGCGCTGGAGACCGACGGCTTGATGGCCGTGCCGTCCTGGGCGAGGATCACGAGCACGTTGGCGCCCTGGGCGATGAGGTTCTCGACGTTGCTCGCCTGCGTCTCGGCCGACGACTTGGCGTCGTTGGAGATGTACGAGCCACCACCGGCCTCGATCGCCGCCTTCAGCGCCGGCTCGTCCCACTTCGCCCAGCGCTCCTCCTGGTAGTTGTTCCAGGACACGCCGACGACGCAGTCACCGCCGCCGCCACCGGTGGCCGGTGCGCTGCCACCGGTCGCCGGAGCGCTACCGCCCGCCGCCGTCGTGGCCGCGGCACCACCATCGTCATCGTCGTCGCCGCCGCAGGCGACGAGCACCAGTGCCGCGCCCATGACGAGCGCAGCCGATCGCCGGAGTTTCATACCGGGCTCCCCCTTCACATGTGGCGGACCGGTGTTGGTCCGCGTCAGCTTGCTCATGGTAGCTGTACCCCCTTGTTCGTAGTGGATGGGACGGCGGTCGAACGAAGCGGCCGGGTCGACGAGGACCGGCTCGAGGGCGAGCTCGGCCGCGCCGAGGAGCGGCGCGTCGACACCGAGGAGCGCCGGAACGATCTCCAGGAGCCGCCGCGGGGCGGCGAGCGCGCGCCGGTCGAGCTCCGCCTCGACCGTCGCGCCGAAGAGCGGGTGCAAGCGGGCGAAGCACCCGCCGAGGACGACCCGGGCCGGATTGAGCGTGTTGACGAGGCCGGCGAGTCCGATGCCGAGCCACCGTCCGACTTCGTCGATCGCCCGCCGTGCCGCGGGATCGCCCGCCGTGGCGTCGACAACGATGGCCTCGACGGCCTCACGGCCTCCGTCGGCCGGCCGTCCGGCCCGCACGAGCAGCGCACCCTCGCCGACCTCCGTCTCCCAGCATCCGGTCGAGCCGCAGCGGCACGTCGCCCCGGCCAGCGGGTTGACCGGGAGGTGGCCGACCTCACCGCCGTACCCGGCGACGCCGGTGAGCGGTCGGCCGTCAGCGATGATCCCGCCCCCGACGCCGACCTCCCCGGAGAGGAAGATGACGTCGTCGGTGCCGGTGGCGGCACCCCGGCGGTGCTCGGCGAGCGCGCCGACGTCGGCCTCGTTGGCCACCGACACCGGAACGGTCGTCCCGAGCGCGCGGCCGAGGAGCTCGCCCAGCGGGACGTCGTGCCAGCCAAGGTTGGGTGCGGTCGAGACCACCCCGTCGTCGCGGCGGACGACGCCGACCACGGCGACGCCGACACCGACGAGGGTGTCGGTGCGCCAGTGCTCGGCGGACCCGTCGGCGAGCTCGACGAGGTCGGCGACGATCTCGTCGGGGGCGAAGTGGCCGCGGGGCCGCTCCACCCGGGCGAGGTCGAGGACCTCACCGCCGAGGCCGACCACGGCCATGGCCAGCGAGTCGACGGCGATTTCGAGGGCGAGCACGACGACGCGGCGCGGGTCGAGCCGGACGAGCGGGGACGGCCGTCCGGGTATGCCGAGCGGCGCGGCGGGCTCCTCGACGGCGAGTCCGGCGGCGACGAGCTCACCGACCAGGCGGCGGATCGCGCTCCGGGTCAACCCGGTGCGCTCGACGAGCTCGGAGCGCGACCGCGGCCCTTCGGCGTGAAGCACCTGGACGAGCGCGCTGAGATTGGTGCGTCGCACCGTCTCGCTGCGCTGCCCCGCTTGGCCACCCACGCCGCCGCTCCCCCGTCGCCCGTTCACCGGTTTTGTCACTCCCCGGTCCAATCGTTTGTGACACACTGCTACAAGCTGGCGCGCGTGTCAAACTTCCCCCCGTTGTGACCAGTCCGACGCTCACGCTGGGGGGGAGCACCTACCCGGTGGTCCTGCCGAACGTCCGCGATCCGCGACTCCACGTCGCCGCGGTCATCATCACGATCCACGTCCTCGGCCAGTTCGGCCTCGGGTTCCACGTCACCGTCCCGCAGATCCTGGCCGCGATCCTCACCTGCGCCGCGCTCGAGGTGGCGATCACGTTCCACCGGCGCCGGGCCGTCGTCTGGCCGGCCAGCGCGATGCTCACCGGCAGCGGCGTGGCCCTGATCCTGCGCGTTCCCGGGACCCCGGACGACGCCTGGAGCACGTACCACTGGTATGTCTTCGCCGGCGTCGCCGCGCTCTCGCTCCTGACCAAGTACGTCATCCGGTACCGCGGCGTCCACATCTTCAACCCGTCGAACGTCGGGCTGGTCGTCGCGTTCATCGTGCTCGGCAGTTCCCGCGCCGAGCCGCTCGACTTCTGGTGGGCGCCGCTGAACGGCTGGATGCTCACCGGGTACGCCGTCATCCTGATCGGTGGCCTGCTCATCACGACCCGGCTCCGGCTCCTCGCCGCGGCGGCGACGTTCTGGATCACGTTGGCGGCCGGCATTGCGGTCCTCGCCGCGTCGGGGCACTCGATGACCGCGCGGTGGGCGTTCGCACCCGTCAGCGGGTTCGACTTCTGGCGCGTGATCGTCACCTCGCCGGAGGTGCTGATCTTCGTGTTCTTCATGCTCACCGACCCGAAGACGGTCCCTGCCGGCCGGGTCGGCCGGATCGTGTTCGCCTTCCTCGTCGCCGTCGTGAGCACGCTGCTGATGGCGCCGCAGACCAACGAGTTCGGGACCAAGGTCGCCCTGCTCGGCGGGCTCGTCGTGATGTGCGCGCTGCGTCCGGTCCTGGACCGGGTGCTTCCCGCCGTGCGCTCCGAGGCCGACAGCTTGCGCCGCTACGCGACCCCCGTCCGGGCGGGGGTCCTCGCCGGCGCCGTGCTCGTCGTCGGGCTCGGGATCGTCGCCGCCGGCACACCCGCCCGCGGGGTGGTCGCGCCCGAGGCGGAGGAGGTCCTCGGCCGAGTCCCCCACGACGTCGACCCGTCGACGCTGCCGGCGATCAGCGTCGACCAGGAGGTGCTCGACTGGAACCACGAGATCTCCGGCGCCGGGGTGCAGGACATCGTGCTGACCCTGGTCGAGAACCTCGAGCTCGAGAACCAGGCCGTCCTGCGGGCGGACCGGACGATTCTCCCGGCCGTCGACCACGGCGACCGGCTCGACGAGATGGAGGCCCGCGTCGACGACGCCGCGGCGGGGCGCCCGACCGTCGTCGAGCGCTATCAGATCGACGATGTGAACGTGGTGCTGATCGTCCCGTTCGGCCAGCAGACGAGCCTCAGCCTGGGACTCGACGCGCGCGGAGCGGTCACCGAGGAGCGCCATGCGGACGGCGAGGTGACGTCGCGCTCGACCACCCCGTTCGCCACGACGTTCGTCATGCGTCAGGTGACCGGCGGGCGCTGGCTCAACGTCGGCGTGCTCCCGCCGGGCGCGGGCGCCTGATGCGCCGCCGCGTCGCGGCCGTCGTGGTGATCGCGGCCGCGCTGGCGCTGACGGGGTGCGGCGGGTCGTCGGACGGAGCGGCCGGCGCGCCGCACTTCGTCGACGAGACCGCCACGGCCGGTGTCGACCACCGCTACACCGGCGACTTCCAGTACTTCGTCGGGGGTGGCGTGGCCGCGTTCGACTGCGACGAGGACGGGCGCGAGGACCTGTACCTCGCCGGCGGCAGCAGCCCGGCCGTGCTGTACCGCAACGACAGCCCGGTCGGCGGGGCGCTGCGCCTCGCCCGGGTGCCGTCCCCGACGACCGACCTCGAGGCGGTGACTGGCGCCTACCCGCTCGACGTCGACAGCGACGGGCACACCGACCTCGCCGTGCTACGGGTCGGCGAGGACGTCGTCCTGCGCGGTGACGGCCGTTGCGGGTTCGAACGGGCCAACGAGGCGATGGGCCTCGACGGCGGCGACGAGTGGACGGTGGCGTTCAGCGCCACGTGGGAGGGAGCCAACACGCTGCCCACGCTGGCCTTCGGCAACTACCTCACGGCCGATCGTGAGTCGTGCGCCGACAGCCGGCTCGTCCGGCCGGCACCGGCCGGCGACGCCTACGGGCCGCCGATCGCGCTGACGCCGGGCTACTGCACGCTGTCGATGTTGTTCAGCGACTGGAACCGCTCCGGCCGGGCCGACCTGCGGATGACCAACGACCGCCACTACTACCGCGACGGCACCGACCAGCTGTGGCGGATCCCGCCGGCCGAGGCACCCCGGGCGTATGGCGAGGCCGACGGGTGGCGTCCCCTGCAGATCTGGGGGATGGGCATCGCCAGCCAGGACCTCACCGGCGACGGCTACCCCGAGGTGTTCCTCACCAGCCAGGGCGACAACAAGCTGCAGACCCTTGCCGACGGAGCGGCCCGGCCGACTTACGAGGACATCGCCCTGGAGCGCGGCGTGACGGCCCACCGTCCCTACGCGGGGGGCGACGTGCTGCCGTCGACGGCGTGGCACGCCGAGTTCGAGGACGTCAACAACGACGCCCTCTTCGACCTGTACGTCACCAAGGGCAACGTCGAGGCCCAGGAGGGCTACGCCACACGCGATCCGAGCAACCTCCTACTGGGCCAGGAGGACGGCACGTTCGTCGAGGGCGCCGAGGACGCCGGAATCGTCAGCTACGAGCGGGCGCGCGGCGGCGCGCTCGTCGACCTCAACCTCGACGGCCTGCTCGACCTCGTCGCCGTCGACCGCGAGGAGCCGCTGCGCCTGTGGCGCAACGTCGGTGCCGGCGACGCCGAGGAGCCGCAGGCGATGGGCCATTGGCTCGGATTGCGGCTCGTCCAGCCGGCGCCCAACGTCGACGCCATCGGGTCATCGCTGGAGGCCCGGGTGGGAGACCGCACGGTGGTCCGGGAGCTGACCGTCGGCGGTGGACACGCCGGCGGCAAGCGCGGTTGGATCCACTTCGGCCTCGGCGACGCCGACACCGTCGAGGTCCGGGTCACGTGGCCCGACGGTGAAACGGGACCGTGGATGACCATGCCCGTCGACCAGTTCGCGACGATCGAGCGGGGCGCCGCCGAGCCGACGCCATGGACACCAGGGGAGGGCCGATGACCGCCGCCGCCACCACCACGAGCCGGGCCCGGCTGGTCCCGGTCGATCTCCCCGACTTCGGGACGCCCGCGGTCGAACCGCTGATCCCGGCGTCGCTCCACGGCGCCCGCCTCGAACGGCTTCGGGCCCGGATGGACGAGCGCGGGTACGACCACCTCGTCGTGTGGGGCGACCGGGAGCACAGCGCCAACCTCGCCTACCTCACCGGCTTCGACCCCCGGTTCGAGGAGGCGCTCCTTCTCATTGGGGTGACCGGCGAGCCGGCCCTCCTCGCCGGCAACGAGTGCTACGGCCTGGCCGAGGCCGCGCCGCTGCCCGTTCGCGCCGTCCGGTTCCAGGACCTCAGCCTGCCCAGCCAGCCGCGCGACGCCTCGTCGCCGCTGGCCGAGATCCTCGCCGACGAGGGCGTCACGACCGGGAAGCGGGTCGCCGTCGTCGGCTGGAAGACCTACGCCAGCCGCGACACGATCGAGGTCCCCGCCTTCCTCGTCGACGAGTTGCGCCTGGCGACCGGCGCGAGCGGCGTCGTCGAGAACGCCGCCGACCTGCTCATCGACGCGGCCGACGGCCTGCGGGTGATCAACGAGGTCGAGCAGCTGGCGGCGTTCGAGTGGGCCGCGGGCCAGACGTCCGGTGGTGTCCGCAACCTCCTCACCGGTCTGCAGGTGGGGATGACCGAGCGGGAGGCCGTCCGCCTGCTCGCCTGGAACGGCACCCCGCTCTCCTGTCACCTGATGCTCACCGCCGGGCCGCGGGCGAGGTTCGGCCTGCTCAGCCCGGGCGACCGGCCGATCGAGCGGGGCGACCCGATGACGACGGCGTTCGGCATCTGGGGTGCACTCAACTGCCGCGCCGGTTTCGTCGTCGAGGACGCCGCCGAGCTGCCAGCCGGCACCGCCGACTACGTCGACCGTCTCGTCGCGCCGTACTTCGAGACCGTCGCCGAATGGTACGGCGCCCTCCACGTCGGCCAGGTGGGCGGCGAGCTGCAGCGAATCGTCGACCGCCGTCTCGGCGACCCGTTCTTCGGCATCTCACTCAATCCCGGCCACCAGCTCCATCTCGACGAGTGGGTGAACTCGCCCGTGTTCGCCGGCTCGACGATCGAGCTGCGGTCGGGGATGGCGCTGCAGTGCGACATCATCCCGGCGACCGGCACGCCCTACTTCACGACCAACATCGAGGACGGGCTGGCGCTCGCCGACGAGCCGCTGCGGGCGGCCTTTGCCGCCGCGTACCCCGAGGCATGGGGGCGCGTTCAGGCGCGGCGGCGCTTCATGACCGAAGTGCTGGGCATCGACCTGCACCCGGACGTGCTGCCGTTCTCCAACCTCGCCGCCCACCTCACGCCGTTCATCCTGCGCCCCGATCTGGCGATGACCATCGCAGGCTGAGCACCGGACCGGGCGCGCCGACCAGGGCGGCGAACAGCAGCAACATGGCCGGGATCTGGACCACGTGGTACAGCGAGGTGGGGTCCAGCCCCGTCACGCCGGTCACGTCGGCGGGGAGCGCCCGGGTGCACCCGGCGACGATGCTCGCCCCCAACGCCAGCAGCATCGCCGGCGCCCGCGGGTGCCCGCGGTGGAAGGCGATCCCCCAGAGGGCGAGGATCGCCACCATCGTCACGCCCTCGCAGGCGAGGATCGCCCCGACGCCGTAGTGCCCGGTGACGGCGAGCCCGGCGTAGGCGACGAGGCTCAGCGAGCGGAGTACCCAGAAGGCGTCCCGCCGGCCGGGCCCGAGCACGTCGTGCACCGTCGCGGCGAGGGTGAACGAGATCGTCACCACGACCATCCCGCTGATCACCGCCCACGACGGGCCGGCCCAGGCGTCGGAGAAGGTGACGAACCCGTGGTGCACCGCTCCCGCCAGGGCGGCGGCCGCCGCCCACCACAACGTGCGGCGCCAGTACGGGTTGGCGTCGGGTGCACGCGTCCCGAGCGACACCGCGAGGGCGAGGGTGACGAGACCGAGGGCCAGGTCGGTGAGGGCCGCGGCGGGCTCGGACAGCATCGGTGCTCAGCCTCGTCGACCGTCGAGCCGGATCGTCCAGGGATCGACGCTGGCCACCTCGAGGTGGGAGCCGCTCCACGGGTCACCGGCGAGGGTGGTGTGCACGGCTTCCTCCGAGTCGGCCTCGACGACGAGGACCACCCGCTGCTCGTCGGCGAGCGGCCCACCGAGGACGACGAACCCGGTGTCGACGAGCGCGTCCATGAAGGTGGCGTGGGCGGGCCAGTCGGACTGCTCCTCCAGCGGCCGGCCGGGAAGCCACTGCGGGCCGGTGCGGCGGAGGACGACGAAGTACGTCACTCCGGGCCGTTCTATCGTCGTTCAATGGGATCGTCACGGGAGTTTCCGGGGTTGGCCCGCGTCCCGACCCGGCCGGCGACGGCCGCCGACGAGGACTTCCTGCGCCGGATGGTGTACGAGGCCCTGTACGTCCCCGCCGGCCAGCCACCGTTCCCGGTGAGCGTGCTCGACCAGCCGGATGTGAGCCACTACTACCGCGGGTTCGGTGGGCGCGCCGGGGACGTCGGGCGGATCGCCGTGACGGACTCCGGCGAGCCGGTCGGCGCGGCGTGGGTCCGCCGGTTCGCGTCCACGGAGCCCGGGTACGGCTTCGTCGACGAGCACACACCCGAGCTCACCATCGCCACAGTCCCCGCGGCGCGCGGGCAGGGCCTCGGAACGACGCTGCTCCTCGACCTCTTGGCCGTCGTGCCCCGCTGCAGCCTCAGCGTCGACCGCGGCAACCCCGCCCTCCGTCTGTACGAGCGCCTCGGCCTCGCCGTTGTCGCCACCGCCGGCGACACCCTGACGATGCTGTACGACGCGTCGGCGGGGCCCGACGTGCTCGCCGCCGTCGCCGGGCCGCCGCTGGCGTGGAGCCCGGCGGCGATGCACCCGGCCGGCATCATCGCGATCGGTCACGAGATCATCACCCACGGCCGCCGCCGGATCGTCGAGCTGGGCAGCGGGATCAGCACGGTGCTGCTGGCCCGGCTCCTCCACGGGACGCGGCCTGACGACGACTGGCGCCTGGCAGCGGTGGAACACGACGCCGTCTGGGTCGGACGCGTGACGGAGGAGCTCGAGCACGAGGGGATCGGGAACCGCGTCACCGTCGTCCACGCACCCCTGGTCCCCCACCCCCTCGCCCTGGACGACCTGCCGTGGTACGACGGCGCCGAGGTCATCACGGGACTCGACGGTGCGCTCGACGGTGAGCCGATCGACCTGCTCGTCGTCGACGGCCCGCCGGCATACGCCCCTGGTTCCGGGCTCGCCCGCTACCCCGCCCTGCCCGTGCTCCGGACGAGGATGGCGCCGGACGCGACCGTCGCGCTCGACGACGTCGACCGCCCGGGCGAGCAGGACGTGCTGCGGCGATGGGAGCGCGAGACGGGTGTCGCCTTCGAGCGCCTCGGCGACGCGGAGAGGTTGGCGCGGGGCCGGCTCAGCGGAAGGTGACCGCCCGTACCGTCGGGAGGTCCTCGGCGACGAGGTCCCACGTCGAGCCGGCATCGCTCGAGCGGTACACGCGGCCGTCGCTCGTGCCGAGCACGACCTCGTCACCCTTCGCCGCGAGCTGGCCCGTGTCGAGGTTGAACGGGAACCACTCCGGCAGCCCACCTGCGCACTTCTCGAACGCCCCGTCGCCGCGGAGCAGGCGTCGGTAGACCGCGCCGCGCCGGCTGCCGGGGCCGGTGGAGGCGGTCACGAGCGCGGTGTCGCCGGCGATTGCCGCGGCGCGGGAGTAGCTGCCGTGCAAGCCGTCGGCGGTCCAGTCCCATGTCGCGCCGCCGTCGAGGCTGCGCCCGAAACCGATCGCGGCCGCGGCGACGACGGCGTCGGCTCCGGCGGTCACCTGGTGGGTGTCGGCGTCCACGCTCACGACCTCCGCCCACTGGTCGTCCGGGAGCTGCCGCCACACCCCGCCGACGTGGACGTTGACGAACAGCGCGCCGTCGGGACCAGCCGTCAGCGAGCGGGTGTCGGGCGGTGCGCCCCACGGCGTGTACCACTCGTCACGTGTGTCGATGCGGTCGAACGACCCGACCGGTGCGAAGTCGCCGGCGGCCGTGGCGGGGCCGGCGAACAGCCGGGCCTCGGCCGTGCCCACGTACAGCTGCGCCCCGGCGTCCAGCAGGCACCAGGCCCGCGGCCCCTCGAGCTTCACCTCGGCGCCCGACGTGAGCGCGACCAGGCGGTCCTCGCCGACCAGCGCCCAGTCACCCGACAGGGCCGTGACCGGCTGCCCCGTTAGCCGCTCGTCCCCGCCATCCAACGAACGCAGCCCCTGTTCCGTACCGATGTCGATGGCCATGGGGCCAGTCTGCCACGCGCGCGACAATCGGGTCCACGATGGAGCGAGAAGACGTCGATCGCTGGCTCGCCGCGTACGTGGCGGCATGGAAGAGCTACGACCGGGACGAGATCGCCGCGCTGTTCAGTGACGACGTGACCTACCGCTACCACCCGTACGACGAGCCGGTCCGCGGCCGCGATGCGGTGGTCGCCTCGTGGCTCGGCGAGGACGACACTGAAGACTCGACGCCCGATCCCGAGGGGACCTACGACGCCAGCTACGCGACCGCGGCCGTCGACGGCGACGTGGCGGTGGCGACGGGGTCCTCCGTCTACCGCACCACGCCGGGTGGTCCGATCGACCGGACCTTCGACAACTGCTTCGTGATGCGCTTCGACGCCGCCGGGCGGTGCCGTGAGTTCACCGAGTGGTTCATCGAGCGACCGTCCACGTCGGACTAGCCGGCGCCGGGAGATCAGGAGCACGCGTGCGTGAGCGAGCGAGTCTTCGAGCGAGCGAACCATCAAGCACGGTCTTCGGCTCATTGGTGCACCATTCCCGAACCGAACCCGTCGCACATCGACAGGGTGCACCAATGGGCGAGTACGTCGACATCGGTGGGCATCCGACGTGGGTCGAGGAACGAGGCGGGGGCGACGAAGCGGTGCTCGTGCTGCACGGCGGGATGTCGAACAGCGACTTCCTGCTCAACGCGTTCGGCGACGCCCTCGCCGACCGGTACCGGGTGGTGGCCTTCGACCGGCGGGGCCACGGCTACACCGCCGACAGCGCCGCCCCCTTTCACTACGAGGACATGGCCGACGAGACCATCGCCGTGCTGGAACGGGTCGTCGGCGGTCGCGCCCATCTCGTCGGCTGGAGCGACGGTGGGATCGTCGCCCTCGCCGGCGCCATGCGCCGGCCCGACCTCGTCGAGCGGATGGTGCTCATCGGCACGAACTTCCACTACGAGGGCGTGCTCCCGGCGAACCTGCCGCCGGACTCGCCGTTTCGCAGCCAGATCCGCGAGGAGTACGCCGCCCGCGCCCCGGAAGGCGCTGAGCACTTCCAGGAGATGGTCGACAAGTCGCTGACGATGTGGACCACCGAGCCCACGTGGACGGAGGGCGATCTCACCTCGATCACTGCGCCCACGCTGGTCCTCGTCGGCGACGACGACGTCACCCTGCTCAGCCACACCGCCACGCTCTACGAGGAGCTGCCGGCCGGCCAGCTGGGCGTCGTGCCGCGGACGTCGCACGCCCTCCCCATCGAGCGCCCGGCCGAAGTGGCGCGCATCATCCTCGACTTCCTCGCCGCCGAGCTCCCGCCGGCGACCCTGATGCCCGTGCGCCGCAATCCCGCCGACGGCTGAAAGAATTCAGGCGGCTCCTGTCGATTTCGGCCCGGCCCGTTTGTCTTAGTGCCGACCGAACCGACAAGGAGGAACCCGGCCATGAAGTACCTGCTCCTGATCCACCAGGGCGACTCACCCACACCCCGCTCGCCGGAGGCGTGGGCGACCCTCTCCGAGGCCGAGCAGCAGGCGGTCTACACCGACTACCAGGCCATCAACCAGACCCCGGGGGTCACGCCCGGCCTCGGCCTGGCGGAGCCCGAGACGGCGACGACCGTGCGGGTGCAGGACGGCAAGACGCTCACGACCGACGGGCCGTTCGTCGAGGCCAAGGAGGCGATCGGCGGCTACCTGCTGTTCGAGGCCGACGACCTCGATGCGGCGATCGAGCTCGCCGCGCGGATCCCCGCCGCCCGGCTCGGCGGGGCGATCGAGGTGCGGCCTACCGTCGAGTGGTAGCGACGGACCTCGATCGCGTCTTCCGCGATCAGTGGGGGCGCGTCGTCGCCACGATGATCGGCTTCCTCGGCGACCTCGACCTCGCCGAGGAGGCCGCCCAGGAGGCGTTCGCCATCGCCGCCGAGCGCTGGCCGCGCGACGGGGTTCCCACCAACCCAGGGGCGTGGCTCATCACGACGGCGCGCAACCGGGCGATCAACCGCGTGCGCCGCGACCGCACCCTTGCCGCCAAGACCCGCCTGCTGCAGGTGGCCGAATTGTGGGAGGGCGACGTGGAAGCCACGACGTTTCCTGACGAGCGACTCGAGCTGATCTTCATGTGCTGCCACCCCGCGCTGGCCCTCGACGCCCAGGTCGCGCTCACGCTGCGCACACTCGGCGGCCTCGCTACCGATGAGATCGCCCGAGCCTTCCTGGTGCCGGAGCCGACGATGGCCCAGCGGCTGGTGCGGGCGAAGCGCAAGATCAAGGCGGCGGGGATCCCGTTCCGCGTGCCCCGGGACCACCTCCTCCCCGACCGGCTCGACGCCGTGCTCGCCGTCGTCTACCTGATCTTCAACCAGGGCTACAGCGGGCGCGGCGAGTTGGCGGAGGAGGCGATCAGGCTCGGTCGGGCGCTCGCCGAGCTGATGCCGGACGAGCCCGAGGTCCACGGGCTGCTGGCACTGATGCTGCTGCTCGACGCCCGACGGGCGGCGCGGTTCCGCGACGGCGAGCTGGTCCTGCTCGCCGACCAGGACCCGGCGTTGCTCGACGCCGCCGAGGTCGCCGAAGGCCGCACCGCGCTGGATCGGGCGCTGGCGCTCCTCGGTCGCGGCCCGTACGTGCTGCAGGCGGCGATCGCCTCGCTGCACGCCGACACGCCGCGCGACTGGGTGCAGATCGCCGGCCTGTACGGAGAGCTGTCGCGCCTCACCGGCTCACCGGTCGTCGAGCTCAACCGGGCGATCGCCCTGGCCGAGGCCGACGGCCCCGAGGCCGGATTGCGGATCGTCGATGGGCTGCCCCTCGACGACTACCACTACCTGCACGCGACGCGCGGTGAGCTGCTCCGGCGGGCGGGACGGACCGCGGACGCCCGTGAGGCGTTGCTCCGTGCCTTGGCCCTGGTCCACGACGCCGCCGAGCGTCGCGTCCTCGAGCGGCGGCTCACCGACCTCGGACCGACGCCTCCCGGCGCTTGAGCCTGCGGCCGCGCCGGGTCCCGCTGGGCAGCGGTGAGCCGGCGGCGAACCGCTCGATCCGGTCGCGACGGTCGTCGTGCAGCGTCGCCTGGAGCAACAAGTCGTGATGGATCATGACGCCCTCCTTCGTCAGCCGGCGATCAGGCGGGTCTGGGGACGGCCGGCCGGCTGGGCGCGCAGCCGGGCCGCGATCTTCGACAGGTCGCCCCGTCGGGCCGCCATCGCGATGACCGTGCTGAGGGCGGGACCGAAGATCACCACGAGCTGGCAGGCAGTCCGGGTGCGGATGGTCACGTCGTGGAGGGCGCCGTCGATCAACTCGTCCCCACCGATGCGGCATCCTGGTCCGCCGACGCTCACGCCGTCCTCGGAGTCGACGGTCTCGACGTAACCGTCGAGGACGGCGACGAACTGGCGGGGAGAGGCGCCGGCCCGGCCGAGGATCGTGTCGGCGGGCACGCCGAAGACGTCGGTGTGGCGGGCGAGCTGGTGGAGCTCGTCCTCGTCGAGCACGGCGTCGAGGCCGATGAGCTCGAGGGCGCGGATGTCGGGTCGGTCGCGGCGATGCCGGTGCATGGGGGGTCACCTTCAGTTGGGGGGTTTGCCGAGCCTGCGGCCTCGTGCTTCCTCCGGCCTTCCCTCCGGGGACGAACCGGGACGACGGCGGGAACTGTGACCGGAGCGGCCGGATATCAGTACGGAGCGGTCACAGTTCGCGGTTCACAGTCGCCTCCGGGTCCCGACCGGGGACGAGTGCGCCGGTGAGCTCGGCCCGCCCCGAGATCCCGAGCTTGCGGTACACCCGGGCGAGGTGGGTGTCGACGGTTCGCGTCGAGAGGCCGAGGCGGTCGCCGATGTCGGCGCTGCTGCGACCCCCGGCGGCGAGCAGGGCGACCTCCCGCTCGCGGGGCGTCAACGGCTCGACCCCGCCCCCGCGGGCGAGCGCCGGGGTGCAGAGCTCCCCGGCCCGGTCGGCCAGGCTCGCCGACCGTTGGGCGGCCGCCGTGGCCAGGCGTCCCTGCGCGTTGGCCCGGTGGAGCTCCGCCAGCTCGGCGGCGACCTCGGCGGCGAGCCACAGCACGTCCAGGGCCTCGTACCGCTCGCTGATCTGGGCGAGCATCGTCGCGTCGCGCTCCACGACCGCTCTGGCGTGGGCGGCGTGGATCTGGATGAGCGGCCCGTCGACGACGCCCACCAGCTCTTCGAGCCGATCGACCGCTTCCTCGGCCGCCCCGAAACGGACGAGGTCGCGCAGCAGCGCCTGCTCGAAGATCAGCATCCCGTCCTCGCGGACCTGCTCCACGAGTGCCCGCAGCCGGTCGAGCGCGGTGGCGACGTCCCCGCGACACGCGTCGAGCCACGCCCGGGTGCGCTCGCGGGTCGCGATCGAGGTGGCGACCGGGCTCTCGCCGATCTCGTCGGCCCGGCGCAGCGCCGCAGCCGCGGCGCCGGCCTCGCCGACGAGCAGGTGCCCCTGGGCGACCCCGACGTGGGCCCACACCAACGCGGCGTCCTGGCCCGCCGGGCTCGCTTCCTCGGTGACGGCCTGGAACCGCCGGATCGTCTCCCGCCCGCGCCCGGTGTCCCGGGCGATCTCGGCCAGGGCCATCTCGAACCACACCCACGCGCCGAGCGCGTTCGTCGCCCGCGCCCTGGCCGCCGCCGGCTCGAGCAGCGCCCGGGCCTCCGGGTAGCGCCCGCAGTAGGCGAGGGCGTGGGCCTCGTTGAGCAGGTGCTGGGCGATGCCCCGCCGGGCGTACCAGCCCGGCAGGGCGGCGTGGTCGGCGGCGGCCTGGCGAGCGAGCACCGCAGCCTCGTCGCAGCGTCCGACACTGAGCAGGCTGACCGATCGGGCGGCGGCCAGCTCGACCTGGGTCGTCAGGCTGATCGGGGGCGTGATCGAGTCGGCGATGCGTAGCGCCTCCAACGGCCGTCCCGCACCGGCCAGCAGGGCGGCCCGGCGGGCGTCGACGGCGGCGATCTGCTCGGGATCGGTCAGCCGGCCGCGCGCCGCCTCGTGGGCGGCGAGGGCGCCGTCGAGGTCGCGGCGGCGCCAGAAGCGGGTCTCGGCGAGCCGCCGGGAGAGGTGGGCGCGGCGGATGTCGCTCAGTGGCTCGTCCCACACCGACGCCACGACCCGCTCGACCTCACCGTCGTGACCCTGGAGGGCGTAGGCCTCGACGAGAACCTCCGCCCGGTCGCCAGCGGTGACCCGGTCGTCGTCGTCCGGGACGGCGGTCACCAGCCGGACGGCGAGCGCCGGGTCCCGGCCGACCAGGGCGAGGCGGGCGGCGCGGAGGAGATGATCGCCGGAGACCCGGCCCCCTGAGGCGACGCGCCAGAGCGCCATCTGGACGACGTCCTCCCGGCGACGGGCGCCGTGGGCCTCGACGACGTCGGCGAGCTCGGCGTAGATGCGGCGCAGCCGCAGCGGCGCCAGCCCGGCCCACAACACCTCGCCGTACAGCGGGTGGGCCAGCCGGATGGCGGTGCGCCGGCCGGAGGTGACCACGGTGACGAGCCGGCTCGCCTCCAGCGTCTCGAGGGTCGCCGCGCCGTGGGCCCGCTCGAGGTCGGCGAGACCGAACCGCTCGCAGACGGCCAGCACCTCGAGGACGGCCAGCCCCGCCGGGTCGACACCGGCGAGGTGCTCGGCCACGAGCTCCTCCAGCGCCGCCGTCGTCGGAAGGGAGGCGGTGAGCGTCCACGCGTCGCCGGCCCGCACGAGGACCCCGCGCTCTCTCGCCCCGCGGACCAGCTCCGTCAGGACCTGGAGGTTTCCGCCCGAGAGTCGAGCCAACTCGTCGAAGGCGGCGGCGGTGACCGGTCCGTCGAGCGCGCGGTGGAGCAGCGCGCCGAGCTCGTCGGACCCGAGCGGCTCGAGCGCGATGCGCACGAGGTGCCCGTCCCGCTGCAGCCCGGTGAGGCGGGGCGAAGTGTCCCGGCCGGCGCGCACGGTCCCGACGAGGAACACCGACCGGGCCACGATGAGCGGCACGAGCACGGCGACCGACGTGTCGTCGAGGAGGTCGACGTCATCGACGAGCAGCACGAGGCGGCCGTCGTCGGACACCCGGCCGAGCTCGGCCCGGGCCGCGTGGAAGAGCGCGGTGCGTTCGTCGTCGCCGACTCCGAGGTCGCGCATCAGGTCCCGTGGGAGCAGGTGGGCGAGGGCGCCGAGGGGGATCTGCTGGGTGGCCGGGTGCCCCACGGCGCGCTCCGCCCGTCGGCCGGCCCGCTCGGCGAGGCGCAGCGCCTCCTCGGCGAGGCGGGTCTTGCCGACCCCGGCCGGACCGATGAGGACGACGCCGCCGCACGATCCGTCGAGGTAGAGCCGGCTGAGCTCCTCCAACTCGGCCGAGCGCCCGGTCAACGGCCACGGGGCGACCATCACTGACTCGCGACGCGCTGCGTCGCCCACTCCCCGCGGCCGAGTGACACGGGGCGCGACGCTACGTGACGGTGGCCGACTGGATCGGCAGCAGATTCGGCCCGCCTCTACGGAAACGTCGTTGTTCCGGTCGGCGGGACGGAGGTCGTGTGCCACCGGCTGTCCCCGGCGCACTCGGTCCGGCCGTCGTCGAGCTCCCGGAACCCCTCCAGGTGGCCCTCGGCGAACGGGACCTGCTCGGGGGTGAGGTCGAGCGGGGGCGGGATGATCGTGTTCGGCAGGTGGTCCGGCGGCAGCGGGCCGAGGTGTGGGTGCAGGTACTTGCCGAAGAACACGGTGACGGCGTCGGTCGTGAGCCGCCAGGTGTCGGTGCACGGGCCCCGCTCGGAGAGCCCCGTGGCGCACGGAGTCGGCGGCGACGGCGGGAAGCAGTCCCAGTGGTTGGCTTGGCTGAACCGCACGGCGTGGCCGGGCCCGGCCGCGTCCGCCCAGTCACGGTCGGGGACCTGTCCGAACAAGTCGGCACCTCCCCAGCAGAACAGGCGGAAGCCGTCGAAACGCTCGCGCAGCAGATCGAGGTGCTCGACGTCCTCGTGGACCGCCGAGCCGAGCACGGCGATCGTCGACACCGGCGGCAGTGACGCGAGGAGCGCATAGCGGATGCCCAGCAATCCGCCGTACGAATGGCCGGCGATCCCGATCTCGAACGGAAAGGTGACCGCCGAGAACGGCGACGTCCCCCGCACCCACTGGACGCTGGACTCGAGCCGGTCGAAGTCGACCGGGCTGGCGAAGTGGATCTCGCCGCCGAAGTTCGGCGCCGCGACGATGTACCCGCTGCGGGCGAGCGACGTCGCAATCGGCCCCCAGTGAAGATGCGGCGTGGCTTCCTGCCGGCACTGCCCGTGGACCAGGACGACGAGTGGGAACCGGCCGTGGTCGCGCAGGAGCGGGCCGCCGGGGGTGGCGCTCGGGAACCACACCCGTATGTCCATCGGCGCGCCGTCGGGCTCGCCGAAGTCGTCGAACCCGGACCACACCGGGGTCAACGGGGCCGGCGTCCACGACACCGACGGCTCGCCGGGCCCGGGCGCGGCGGGCGCCTGCAGCTCCATCACGAGCGGCCCGTGCGGGCCGACGACGACCACGGCCCCGGTGGTCACCAGTCGACCACCATGTACGAGACGAGTGCCGTCTCGTTGCGGTTGATGTCCGCCTTCGTGCGGATCTGCAGGCGGTAACGGTTGATCGCCGCGGACAGCGCCAGGGAGTACAGGGCGAAGTAGTTGGGGTGGTCGAGCTCGATCCGGAAGTACCCGTCCTTGGGCGCCTCCGACTCGGGGATGGCGAGGCGGACGAGCGTGCCCTCCTCGGGTTCGGCGCGCACGTAGACGCGTTCGACGGTTCCAGATGCTCGAATCGCCATCGGGGCTTCCTTTCCGGTGATCGGTGTGCAGACAGACACGTGACGCGGGTGTGCCACCGACCGCCGCACGACGGCACACCCCGTCACGACTCGCTGGGCGTGCCGTCGTGGCCGGGCGCCATGATGTCGCCGTGGCTGTGCTGCTCAGCGACGACATGGTGGTCCTGCGTCAGTTGCTGCCGGACGACGCCGACGACTGGATGGCCGGCGACGACGCCGAGCAGATCCACTGGTTCGAGTTCCCGGGTCCGGTACCGCGGCGCGACGTCGAGCGGGCGATCGCCGCGTGGTCCGAGTCCGGACCGACCGACGGTCCGGTCCGCCACTGGGCGATCTGTGACCAGGAGACGGGCGGGCTCGTCGGCGGGGTGGAGCTGGGCGACCTCGGTGACGGCACCGTCAACCTGTCCTCCGTCGTGTTCCCGGCCTGGCGGCGCCGCGGCATCGCGACGAGAGCGTGCCGGCTCGCGCTCGCCTACACGGGCGCGGCGATGGACTGCCGCATGGCGAGCGTCAAGGTGCTCCAGGGGCACGTGGCAGCGATCGCGCTCGCCCGCCGACTCGGCGCCGCCGTCACGGGCATGGAGGTGACCGCCGCCGGCACGATCACGATCGTGCTGCGGCTGGACCTCGGGTGAGGTGCGGCGCGGAGCGTCTCGATCACGTTTCTGGGCGCGGACCGTCTCGGAAACCGATACGCAGCGCGCCCAGATCGACTCGGCCACACCCCCGCTCGCGCGAGGTGGCGTGCCGAGGGTGACAGATACGGACGTGCTCTCGCCCCTACGCTGGATCCGGTGCGGGAGCGTCTGGCTGCGGCCGTCATCGGTGGGTTCCTGCTCGTGACCGCCGCCGCGTGCACCTCGTCCACGGGCGACGGCGCCGACCCACCGGCCGGCGAGCCACCGTCGTCACCGGCGGACCCCTCGAGCACCACGGCGTCGACCCAGCCGTCGACGACCGAGGCCTCCACGACGACGACCACCACGACCACGACCACCACGACGACGGCACCGCCGCCACCACCACCACCACCACCACCACGACCGTGCCACCGACGTCGACGACCGCCACGACCGTCGCGCCGACCACGACGACCACCACACCTCCACGGCCTCGCGGCCAGCGCCGGCGACGCTGCGTCGTGGTGATCCGGCCCGGCGACTCGCTGAGCTCGATCGCCGACTCGATCCGCCGGAAGGCGGTGACGGTGGAGAGCCTGCAGGCCGAGAACGGGATCGCCGATCCGGACTCGATCAACGCCGGCGACCGGCTCGATGTGTGCGTCGGCAACGACGTCAACGACATCACCGGGAAGACGCGCGAAGCGCCACCACCTCCGCCACCGGTCGACGCGGGAGTCCAGGCCCAGCAGCAGAAGCTCAACGCCCTGTTCGCCGGCTACGGGCTGCCGGCGCTGGCCGTCGACGGCGACTCGGGCCGGCTCACCGAGCAGCAGCTGTGCGCCGCCCGCCTGGCTCTCGGACTACCGGCCAGCCGCGCCGACATGCCGCCGGGGAGCGCCGAGGAGCAGGCGTTGATGGCGGCGGACTCAGTGCCGATCCCGGCGGGCGCGCCGGTCTCGGCCGATCGGTGGGCGCTCATCGACCGCACCTGCCAGGTCATCTTCCTCGGCGAGGGCAGCAACCGCGTCGTCCACGTGTTCACCGCGTCGACCGGGGAGGCGGGCCACGGGACCCGCGACCAGAGCGGCTCGCGGGTGTTCCGTTACGACCCGGCGACGGAGAACAACGGCTGGCACAACAGCAGCGTCTATCCCGTCTCGGTCGACAACCCGTTGAACGGGAACATGTACCGACCGCTGTACTTCGACAACGGCCAGGCGATCCACGGGGCGAACAACGTGCCGACGTACCCGGCGAGTAAGGGCTGCGTCCGGTTGCGCGTGGAGAGCCAGGACGCGCTCGTCAACTGGCTCGGCCTCGGCGGGGTGACGTCGCCGATCTGGGACACCGGCCCGATCAACCTGAGCGTGTCGGTCCAGGGTCAGTACTGACGACCGCCGCACTCGGCCGGCGGAGTAGCTTCGACTCGTGGCGCCGCCGCAGGACTTCATCCGCGATGTTCCGCTCTTCGCCGGGCTGCTCCGGTCCGAGCTCGACCGCATCGCGCTCGTCATGAACCCACGGGACGTGGCGGCCGGCGACGTGGTGTGCGCCGAGGGCGAGCCGGGAAGCGAGTTCTTCATCATCGGTGGCGGCGAGGCGGAGATCGAACGGGGCGGCCAGACCGTGGCCAAGCTCAGCGTCGGCGACCACTTCGGCGAGCTCGCCCTCCTCGACCGCGGCCCCCGATCGGCAACCGTCGCGCGCGGTCACCGACCTCCGCCTGTACGTGCTGCGCGACGAGAGCTTCGCCGCCGTGCTCAACGAGGTCCCGGCGCTGGCGCAGAAGCTCCTCGCCGCGATGGCGCGGCGGCTGCGCGAGGCCGACGCCTCCTCGTCGTCCTGACCGCTCAGGCGTACGTCGCCCGCCAGAGCCGGATCGGGTCCGGGATCCCCTTCATCACGACCGGCCCGAGCTCCTCGAAGCAGACGTCGTCTTCGCGGTCCACGCCGGCCCGGATGCTGTCGGACACGAGGACCTCGCCCGGGGCGGCCACGTCGACGATCCTCGCCGCCACGTTGACGTCGTGACCGACGAGGTCGGCGCCGCGCCGCAGCGCCCGGCCGTGGTGCATCCCGACACGGATCCACAGGGGCAGGCCGGTCGCGCTGGACTCCTCGTCGAACCGGCGGTTCAGCGTGAACCAGCAGCGCAGCGCCGCGGCCGGGTGCGGGAACCACAGGAACAGGCCGTCACCCAACTCCTTCACGACCCGTGCCGCGTCCGGGAGCTCGGCCCGCACGAGCCGGTCCTGGACGGCGAGCAGCTGGAGCGCCTCGGCGTCACCGCGGGTCGCGGTGAACTCGGTGAACCCGACGAGGTCCGTGAAGACGATCGTGCCCTCGACCTCGTCGGCCGCCGGGCGGGAAGCGGGGATCGCCATCAGGCTGAAACGAGCCGGACCGCGCCACTCACGTTGGCGACGTCGATGAGCACGTCGTCGCCCGGCTCGAACGCGCTCCGCACACTCCCCCGGCCGGAGTACCGGACCAGCGGGCGCACGCCGGCGGGCAGGCGGATCGTGATCGACCCCGAGACCGTCCTGACGTGCACGGCACCGTGGGAGGACGCGCCGATCGTGACCTTGCCGCTGACCGAGCGGACGTTCACCGGCCCCGCCACCTCGTCGATTCCCACCGACCCTGACACCGTCGAGACGTCGACCTCGCCCGACCGGCCAACCCTGATCCGCCCGCTCTTCGTCGAAACGCGGCACCGCCCACCGCACTCCTCCAACTCGACGACGCCCGAGATGGTGCGCAGGTCGGTCTCGTCGGCCGCCTCGGCGCGGATCGAGCCGCTCAGCGAGGTCACGCCGACGGTGCCGAATCTTCCGTCCAACTCGACGTTGCCGGAACGGGTGCCGACGATGACGTCGGTGCCGGCCGGGCACCGCACGACGACGGCGTCCGACGGGCGCCCGGCGCGGACCTCGACCGACCCGTCCACGGTCGCGTGGGTCGAACCACCCCGCTCGACGAGGACGTCCCCACGGGCCTCGGCGACCACCGTCACGCGACCCGAGATCGCACTCACGCGCAGCCGTACACGGGCGTCCGTGCCCGGCGAAACCATGCCCGCATTCTCCCACGAGGTTGTCCGATCGGCGACGACGGAAGACAATCGTCACATGGCTGAGCCGCAGGGCGGTCTGACGCTCGTGTTCACCGACATCGAGGGCTCGACCGTGCTGTTCCGCGAGCTGAAGGGGAGCTACGGGCTCCTGCTCCGCGTGCACTACCGCATGCTCGAGCGGGCGTTCCAGGAGCACAACGGGCGCCCGATGGGCAGCGAGGGCGACAGCCTGTTCTACGTCTTCCCGTCGGCCGCCGATGCCGTAGCCGGCGCCGTCCTCGCCCAGCAGCGGCTCGAGCACCACGAGTGGCCCGACGGCGTCCGGCTGCGCGTGCGCATCGGCGTCCACAGCGGCCCGGTGACGATCTCGGGCGGCGAGTACGTCGGCCTCACCGTCCACGAGGTCGCCCGGATCTGCGCCGTGGCCCACGGCGGCCAGATCGTGTGCTCCTCGGCAGTCGCCGGCACGCTGCGTTCCGGCGCCGCACCGGCCGAGCTGCGTGATCTCGGTGTGTTCGTGCTCCGTGGCTTCCCGGACGGCACCCGGCTGTTCCAGGTCTCCGCCCCCGGCCTGGACGACGACTTCCCCGCGCCGCGCGACACCGTCCGCGCCGGAGGCGCCCGGATGTCGATCTGGTTCCGCGACACGTCGACGTCCCGCCCCGAGCCGGCGACGCCCGTTGCGCTCGACTTCGAGACCTCCGCCGGCGAACCGCTCGGCGGTGCCACCGAGGTGGAGATCCTGCCGACGGCCCGTTCGTCGCCGGGCGCGTTCCGGCTGCTCGTGCGGCGCCACGGCCACGTCGAGGAGGAGTACGACGGCCTGACGATCGGTGGCCCAACCGACGCTCCGACGGTGGTCAACGCCCACTCCCGGCTGATCCGGATCGTGCGTCAGGCCGCAGCCCGTGAACACCGCTCCTGAACTCGACGAGCGCACGATCGCCGCCGCCCTGGCGGGGTGGGAGTTCGCGTCCGTGTCGATGCGCTACGCCGCGGTGGGCTTCGGCAGCCACCACTGGGTCGCCGTCGACGCCGACGGGGCGAAGCGCTTCGTGACGGTCGACGACCTGTCGAAGCCCGACGTCGGCGCCGGTGCCGCGTTCGTCCGGCTCGCCGCGGCGTTCGAGACCGCCCGCCGGCTCCGCGACGGCGGGCTGGAGTTCGTGGTCGCCCCCCTGCCGGACCGCGACGGGCACGTGCTGCGCCGGCTCGACGACCGCTTCACACTCGCCGTCTTCGAGTTCCTCGACGGCGACGCCGGCCGCTTCGGTGAGTACCAATCCGACGACCAGCGCACCGAGGTTGGCGGCATCGTCGCCCGGCTCCATTCGGCCACCCACCTGGTCGACGGCGTGGCGCCACGGGAGGACTTCGCCCTCGCCGGCCGCGGCCCGCTGACGACCGCGCTCGCCGAGGTCGACCGGCCGTGGATGGCCTCCGGTCCGTTCGCCGAGCCCGCCCGCCGGCTGCTCGCCGATCTGGCGCCGGTGCTGGCCACGAGGCTCGGCGAGTACGACCGGATCGTCGAGGAGGTCCGGGCGGATCCGACGCCATGGGTGGTCACCCACGGCGAGCCCCATCCCGCCAACGTGATCTGGACCGCCGGCGGCCCCCGCCTCGTCGACTGGGACACGGTCCGGATCGCACCCGCCGGTCGAGACCGGTGGCAGCTGGCCGCTCCACACCGGCCGGAAGACGACGTCGCTGCCCGTCTGTACCGGCTGCAGTGGGATCTCGCCGAAGTGGCCGCCTACGTCAACGAGTTCCGCCGGGACCACGGGCGGACGGCGGACATGGTCGCCTCGTGGCGCTACCTCGAAACCACGGCGTTGCAACTGACGGCAGCGGGGTAAGCAAGTACCCATGAGCGCGCCGGTCCTGGCTCCGGTCGAGCGCCCGCACGGGGAGACACGCCCCCTCTCCCTCCCGCCGTGGCTGGCTCCGACCGCACTCGCGGCGGCGCTCGCGGTCGTGGTGATCCTGGCCGGCTGGCGCGGCGCGGATCTCCCGGCTCACTTCTTCCGCGTCGCCTTGGTGGAGCGCGACGGCGTCAAGGTCTGGAACAACTACTGGTTCGGCGGCCACCACACGCTGGGCTACGGCGTGTTGTTCCCGGTCCTCGGATCCCTCGTCGGCATCTGGACCGTCGCCGTGGCGAGCGCCGCCGGCTCGGCGCTGCTCGCCGACGTGTTGATCCGCCGAGCGACCGGTCAGCGGAACTGGTGGGCGTCGCTATGGTTCGCCGTTGGCACCGTTACCAACGTCGCCGTCGGGCGGCTGCCGTTCGCCCTCGGCGTGACCGTGGCGCTCGGCGCGCTCGTCGCCGCCCAGCGGCGGCGAATGATCCTCACGGCCCTGCTGACGGTGCTGACCGCCGTGGCGAGCCCGGTGGTCAGCGTGTTCCTCACGATCATCTTCGCCGCCTGGTCGTTCACGAGCGTCGGGGTCGACCGCCGCCGGTTCGCCGCGCTGGCCGGTCTGGCCATCGTGCCGGTGGTCGCGATCTCGCTGATGTACCCGCAGGGCGGCAACTTCCCGTTCCGCTGGACCGCCCTCCTGTGGACCCTGGTCGTGTGTGCGGTCGTGTTCGTCGCGGTGCCGTTCGAGCAACGTCTCGTCCGGACGACGGCGGTGCTCTACGCAGTGGCGTCGATCGGGGCGTTCCTGTTGCCGACACCGCTGGGGGCCAACATCACCCGGCTGGGCATGTACGCCGCCGCACCGGTGCTGCTGGCGCTGGCCAACGTCCGCCGCCTGACCATGGTGGGCTTGCTCGCCGGCATGCTGTTCTGGCAGTGGTCGCCGACGTTCGACTCGATCCTGCGGTCGCGGCGGGACCCGTCGACGGAACAGGACTACTACCGGCCGCTCGTCTCGTTCCTCTCGTCGGTGGACGCCGAGGACACCCGCGTCGAGATCGTGCCGACGGGCCGGCACTGGGAGACGGCCTACGTCGCCACCCACTTCCCGATCGCGCGCGGGTGGGAGCGGCAGCTCGACCGGCGGTTCAACCCGATGTTCTACGAGCCCGGGCTCACCCACACCCAGCTGCACCGCTGGCTGATCGAGTCCGGGGTGGCGTACGTCGCCCTCGCCGACACGTCGATCGACGACTCCGGCGTCGAGGAGGCTGCGCTGCTGGCCGACGACCCCCCGTACCTGCAACCGCTGTGGGAGAGCGACCACTGGCAGGTCTGGCACGTGGTCGGCTCGCCGGGCCTCGTCGACGGTCCGGCCGAGCTCGTCGAGTTCGGCACCGACAGCCTGCGGCTGCGGGTGCGCGAGCGCGGCGACGTGCTGGTGCGCGTGCACGCCTCGGCGTTCTGGGCCTCCGACCCGGCCGTGTGCATCGAACCGAGCGAGGACGGTTGGGTCGTCCTGCGTGACGTGCGGCCGGGGCCGCTCGAGCTCTACCTCGACGAGTCGGAGCTCGTCGGCGAGGACGACGCCTGCGCCAGCCCGTAGAGCCGCCGGGCGTTGCCGGCGAGCACCAGCTCGGCCCATGCGATGGCACGGTCCTCCGCCAGGAACCCGTCGTCGACGAGGCGTCCGAGCGCCCGGGCGAGTGAGTCCCGCCACCACCGGGTCGCCAGCAGGAACACCTCGGGCAGGCGGTTGGCGTCGGTGGCGAACAGCAACTTGCCGATCGGCGCCAGCTCGAGGGCCTCGGCGATCAGCTCCGGGCCGCGGTGCGGGACGAGCGTGATCGCCAGCGAGAGGTCCAGGTGGACATTCGAGTAGATGCCGGCCAGATAGCCGGCCTGGCGCACGTACGGGTAGCAGTGCAGCAGGACGACGGGAACGCCGGCCAGGAACCCGTGGTCGACGTGCGGCTGGAGCAGCGCCGGATCGGCGCCGACGAGCGCCTGGTCGGCGTCGCCGAGGCCGGTGTGGACCTGGAGCGGCACATCGCCCCCGGCCGCCTCGACGGCATCGGCGAGGAACAGCGCGATCAGGTCGGCGTCCTGAAGTCGCCGGGAGCCGGACCGACGCCACACGTCGTACGCGCGGCCGGCCGCGTCGACCGACGGCACCGGGAGGGCGAGCCCACACCGGTAGGCGGCGATCGTCTTCAGACCGACCGCGCCGGCCGTGAGGGCGTCGACCACCGCCCGGCCGAGGCGGTCCCGGCCCTCGGCCAGCGGTGGCCAGCCGGCTTCCACGGTCGCCGCCTCGACCTCGGTCTCGACGCGGACGATCCGGCGGACCGGGCAGCCGGTGAGGCCGGCGTGCTCGTCGAGGGTCACCGCGCCCGGCGGCCGGAAGCCGTCGTCGACGAACATCGACTCCAGCCGGCACGCGCCGAGCAGCCTCGCGGCGTGGGCGGCGAGGTCGTCCGCACGGGCCCCGGCGAGCCACTCCTCGGACACGTCGGGCCCGAGGACGCCCGCGAGCTCCCGCCACGCCCGCAGGTACGCCGGATGCTCCCGGGCCGCCTCGACCTGGGCCGGCTCGCGGGTCTCGGTCAGCACGCCGGCGAGCCGCAGGTCGGGATCGCGGGCGAGCAGGTGGGCGTGGTGGTCGATGGCGGGGATCTCGGCGACGGCCGCTCGCAGCCGCTCGACCGGGCTCACCGCCGGAGCATATTTCGCCGGCGGCGGCGATGGATTGGTGGCCCCTCGGGCGGTCTAACCGCGAGCATGCTGCACGAGACCATGACCACCTCCCTCGACGAGGACCACTTCCGCGAGTTCGTCGAACCCCACCGGTCGGCGCTGCACGCCCACTGCTACCGGATGCTCGGCTCGGTCCACGACGCCGACGACGCCCTGCAGGACGCCCTCGTCCGGGCCTGGCGGGGGCTTCACCGGTTCGAGGGGCGCAGCTCGCCCCACACGTGGCTGTATCGGATCGCCACCAACGTCTGCCTCGACGCGCTCGCCCGGCGGTCGAGGCGGGCATTGCCGGTGGACTACGGCCCGCCCTCCGACCCGTCCGAGCACGGCGATCGGCTCGACGCATCCGCATGGGTCGAGCCCTACGCCGACCCCGCTCCCGGAACCGTCGCCGGGCGGGCGGCGCCCGAGGCGCGCTACGAGGCCCGGGAGGCGATCGAGCTGGCCTTCGTCGCCGCACTGCAGCACCTCCCGCCGCGGCAACGGGCGACGCTGATCCTGCGCGACGTGCTCGGCTTCTCCGCCGGCGAGGTCGCCGGGGTGCTCGGGACGAGCTCCGCCGCGGTGAACAGCGCGCTGCAGCGCGCCCGCCGGACGATGGGCGAGCGCCTTCCGGTACGCAGCCAGCAGGCGACGATCCGCCTCGTCGGTGATACCCGCCTCCGCGCCCTCGTGGACCGGCTGATCGACGCCTTCGAACGGGGCGAGGTGGAGGTGATCATCGCCCTGCTCGCCGAGGACGCCACGTTCGAGATGCCGCCGTACACCGGGTGGTGCCGCGGACGGGCGGCGGTCGCCCGGTCCTGGCTGATGCCCGAGGGGCCGCCTCCTCGCCTCCGGTGCGTCGCGACGTGGGCGAACGGCCAGCCGGCGGTGGGCGCCTACGTGCTGGACGCGGGCGAGTACGTCCCCGCCGCGCTCGACGTGCTCACGCTGACCGGGGACGGAGTCGGCGCCGTCACCGCGTTCCGCGACCCGGAGCTCTTCGCCCGGTTCGGACTGCCGTCCCGCCTCGCCGACTGAGCGCCCGCCGATGCGCAAGTTGGTCGTCTGCAACATCGTCTCGCTCGACGGTTTCTACGCCGGCGCGGACGACAACGTCATGGCGCTGCCGATGGACGGGGCGTTCGACACCTACAACGCCGAGCGGCTCCGCGCCGCGGACACCCTCCTCCTCGGGCGGGTGTCGTACGAGCTGTTCCGGGGCTACTGGCCGCCGGTGGCCGACGACGGCGCGGCCACCGCCACGCAGCGCGAGATCTCGCGGCTCAACGCGGCGATCGACAAGGTGGTCGTGAGCGACACCCTCCGCCTCGAGCGGGCCGAGCCGTGGGCCAACACGCGGGTGCTACGAGCCGCCGGGGCCCACGACAGGATCGCCGAGCTCAAGCGGAGCGCCGGCGGCGACATCCTGGTGTTCGGGAGCCGCCGGCTGTGGAACGACCTGCTGGCCCACGGTCTCGTCGACGAGCTCCACCTGATGATCGGCCCGGTCGTACTCGGAGGCGGAGCGCCGCTGTTCACCACCATTCCCGGCGTCAGGCTGCGCCCGCGGCACGTGCGGACCTGGGACGACTCCGCCAACGTCGTCGTCGCCTACGCCGTCGGGGCGACGTCGGCCCCGGTCAGCTGAGCAGATCGCCGAAGCCGCGCCGGCGGGCCTGCTCGCGCAGGTCGTCCTCGATCCCGTCGGCATCGGCACGGTGTTCCGTGCTCGTGAGACGAACGTCGCCGACGACCCCGGCGTGGACGATGGTGATGTCCCGGGTGCCCGGGACGACGCCGGGGCGGTCGATGAGGAAGCCCCGGTAACCGAGCCGGGTCGGACGGCGGCTCGCCGCCGCGGTGAGGCGGGTGCGCCGCCGGGTCGAGGTCAGCTTCTGCACCAGCGCCGCGGCTTCGTCGGCTTCGAGTGTCCATTCGGGGTCGGGGCGACCGGAGAACACGAGCATCCGCACGACGGTCACGTCGCCGGGCCGGGACGCCAGCTCCACCCCGCTGCGGCATCCGGCGATCGCGACGTCGCCGCGGGGGACGCAGAAGAACCCGCAGAACTGCGTGTACGCCCCGCGATCGGCGGTGCGGGGATCGGAGATGGGCTGGTCGGCGTCGTCGAGGTTGGTCGCAGCCGTCGCGCCCGGCTTGTGCGACCAGAGCCCGTCGCGGTCGCGGCGGTACCAGTGGAAGTCATGCCCCGGAGCGATGACGAGGGCAACCACGTGGCCGAACTCGATCCCGGCGAGACTCGGCTCGGCGCCCGTCGAGAGGAGGCCGTCGGCGCTCGCGCCGGCAGTCTTGTCGGGACAGTTGAGCGTCGCCTCGCCGGCGGGCCCGGAGCAGTACTCCACCGTGCCGAGCAGTCCGCCCCCGAGGCCCGGCTGGCCGAAGGTGTTGTTGCGGACGTCAGTGGCGTAGTTGTAACAGTTGTTGCGGATCTGGACGGTGAAGTCGCCGTTCCAGCGCTCGGGCCGGTACCGCGGCACCGACCCCACGCGCAACAGCGCTCTGAGGGAGGCATCGGCCCCTGGTTGCGGGGGGAGCGCGAGCGCGTCGGCGAGGGCAAGGGCCCGGGGCGCCGTCCCTTCGGACTCGGTGATCGTCCGCAGGTTGACGCTCATTGCAGAGCCACGAGGACAGGGATCAGGCCGGTACCTTCCCGCAGGGGTGCCAGCGCCTTGCCGAGCACGGCGCCGAACGCCCGCTCGCCGTCGACGATCTTCTGGGCGTGGCCACGACGGTCACCGGTCGTGAGTAGGTCGCCGACGCTGATCGGGTCGCTCGTCGCATCGGCGAAGCAGAACACCTTGCCGACGAGGGCGACAGGGACGCGCGGCTTGCCGGTGTCGCGGCGGTCCATCACCACCGCGGGCCGGAACGAGCCGGCGCCGGACACGACGCCGGCGACGCGGGTGTCGTAGGGCTTGTCACTGGCGGCGAGCGAGCCGTCGTCGGTGATGACCATCACGGTGCCGGGCTCGACGTCGTCGCCGGCGAGGTCGAACTCCTCGGCGCAGTCGGCGTTGGCGAGCACGACGTCACCGGTACCGCCGTCGATGCGCACGGCCTCACTGCCGTCGGCCTGACGGACTGTGAGCCGGCCCTTGTTGCCGAAGCCGCCGAACGACGCCCTGCCGCTGCCCCTGATGTCGACGATCGCATCGTCGGGAAACCCGGCGCGGGTGAACCGCAGGGCGTTCCTCGTCCCGTCGACGCGGATGATCGGACCGGGATTGCCGCCCGTCGTCAGCTCGATGCGGGCCGGCACGTTGGCCGCCCCGAGGAACATGCTGACGAGCTCGTCGTCGGCATCGATGACGACCGAGTTGTTGTTCTCCCTGTCGTTCATCGACAGCTGTCCGCCGGAGCCGCCGCCGCCCAGCTGCAGGCGGCCCTCGCCGGTGAGGCTGGCCCGCCGCTGGTTGGCCCGGTTGTGCAGGCTGATCGTGCCGAGGACGTCCGGCGCGCCGAGGCGCAGATCGACGGACTTCAACACGCCGGGGCTGAACTCCTTGCGGCGAACCTCGACAATGGAGGTGTTGGCGGCGTCGACGACGGTGACCTTGCCGTCCTTGCCGGCGCCGCCGGCGATGAGCTCTTCGGGCATGAGGATTCTCCTGGGTGGTGGGGGGAGGAGGGCGGCGCGTCGGGGGGTGACGCGTCGCCGCCGGGCATCATGAGCAGCCGCCCGCGGCCGACGCTTGGAGAGCCCGTGGAGATCTTCGGGAGAGTCGTCGCGGCCATCTGGGCGCGCTGAGTCTCATCGGCCGATCTGGGCGCGCCGAGTCTCGGATTCGAGACGCTCCGCGCCCAGAAACACCATTGAGACGCTCCGCGCCCAGATGTGTCGGGCGCCGGCGCTCAGTACTTGGCGAAGTGGTTGGTGTAGGCGAACTCCTCGTCGGCCGCCGAGTAGGCGTCCCACTCCGAGCGGCGCACGGCGACGTACGAGCGGGCGAGCGGCTCACCGAGCGCGGCCAGCAACACGTCGTCGGCCTCGAGCGCGTCGAGAGCCCCGGCCAACGTCTCCGGGTAGCGCACGATCCGGCCCGCTTCCCGCTCCCCGTCGGAGAGCGTCGCCGGGTCGACGATGACCGGCGGCGGTGGCTCGAGGTCCCGCTGGACGCCGTCGAGGCCGGCCGCGATCACGCCGCCGAAGGCGAGGTAGGGATTGGACGAGGCGTCCGCCGGCTTGAACTCGAGGTTCGTCGTCGCCGACTCCTCGCCCCAGTACGGCGACGGCACCCGGACCGACGCCTCCCGGTTGTCCGGTCCCCAGCACGTGTACGCCGAGCTCCAGTGCTGCGGCTGCAGGCGGGCGAACGAGTTGAACGAGGGCGCGGTGAGGGCGAGGAGGCCGGGGAGGTGGTCGAGGATCCCGGCGACGAACTGCTCGGCGAGCGGCGACAACCCGAAGCGGCCGGCGGGGTCGTGGAAGCGGTTCTGATCGCCCTCCCACACGCTCAGGTGGATGTGGGCGCCGTTGCCGGCCTGGTCCGGCCACGGCTTGGGCCCGAGCGACGCGATGAGCCCGTGGGCGGCGGCGACGCCGCGGATCGTCTCCCGCACGAGCACCTGGGTGTCGGCGGCGGCGAGCGTGGGGCGCGGGTGCACCGACAGCTCGTGCTGGCCGTGGCCCAGCTCCGGGTAGTACTGGGCGAGCTCGATGCCCTGGGCGTCGAGAGCGGCGACGATCGCGTCGACGACCGCTGCCGCTGCCGTCATGCCATTGGTCGAGAAGCACAGCGTCGGGTCGAGCGGGACGGGATGGTCAGCGACGACGCGGGCCAGAGCGAACTCGTTCTCCACGGCCAGTCGCGCCTCGAGCCCGTGCTCGCCGAGCCGGTCCGCCATCCGGCGCAGGAACTGGCGGGGCCCGGCCTCGTAGGGCTCACCGTCCAGGCGGACGTGGTCGACGAGCATCGCCGCCGAGCGCGGCGCGTACGGGAGGATCGTGAACGTCGCGGGATCGGGAACGAGGCGGATCTCCCCCACCGGTCCCATCCCCTCGACCGGCTGCAGCTGATCGAGCGAGTTCATCGCCTGCATCGCGACCGTCAGCCCGACACCGGTGTGCAGCCGCGAGGCGAGCTGCTCGACCGAGACCGCCTTCCCCCGCACGACGCCCCCGTTGTCGCAGTACAGGAAGCGGACGAGACGCACGCCCGCGTCGTGGCACGCGGCGAGCAACTCCTCAGTGGACGGCACGCTCATCACTCGATCCTCGCGCTTCCGCGATGATTGGTGGATGAGCGAGCTCGAAGGCATGGTGGCGATCGTGACCGGATCGTCGAGTGGGATCGGTGAGGCGACCGCCCAACGACTGGCCGGACTGGGTGCCAACGTCGTCGTCAACTCGTCGTCGTCGGTGGACGCCGGCGAGGCGGTGGCGAAGTCGCTCCCGACGGAGTCGCTGTACGTGCAGGCCGACATCAGCGATCGGGACCAGGCACGGGCGCTGATCGACCGCAGCGTCGAGCGCTTCGGGCGCCTCGACATCCTCGTCAACAACGCCGGCTGGACGACGTTCGTCCCCCACCCCGACCTCGACGCGCTCACCGACGAGATCTTCCTCCGGACATTCGAGGTGAACGTCTTCGGGACGTGGTGGGTGACCAAGGCGGCGATCCCCCACCTGCGGCAGTCACCCGATCCCAACATCGTGATCGTCAGCTCCGCCGCCGGGACTCGGCCGCTCGGATCCTCGATCGCCTACTCGATGACCAAGGCCGCGTTGAACCAGCTCGTCCACCTGCTCGCCAAGGCGTGCAGCCCGTTGCGGGTCAACGGCGTCGCACCCGGGCTCGTCGACACGCCGTGGACCGCCGACTGGACCGATCAGCACGAGGGCGTCAAGGCGCTGGCGCCGTTGCACCGCTCCGGCACCCCCGACGACTGCGCCGAGGCGGTCATCGCCCTGATCCGCAACCGCTACGCGAGCGGGCACGTCTTCGTCGTCGACGGCGGCCTGACGCTCGTGCTCTGAGGAGGACTGCAATGGACGTCACCGGTTTGCTGCTCGAGACCTTCGGCCGGATCCCCGCGCTCGCCCGCCACGCTGTCGATGGACTTGACGTCGCCGCGCTCGTCGAGTCCCCGGAACCGGGGGCGAACCCGATCGCCTGGCTGATCTGGCACCTCACGCGGGTGCAGGATGATCACATCGCCGAGCTCATCCCCGCCGAGCAGCTGTGGGCGAGCGGCGACTGGGCGGCGCAGTTCGGTCTCGAACCGAACGCCCACAACACCGGCTACGGACACACGCCCGAGGAGGTGGCGACGGTGCGGCCGCAACGGCCCGAGGTCCTCCTCGAGTACCTCGACGCCGTCGACGCCCGGAGCCGCGAGTTCCTCGACGGCCTGTCACCGGACGACCTCGACCGCGTCGTCGACCGCCGCTGGGACCCACCGGTGACGCTCGGGGTCCGGCTGGTGAGCGTCGCCGACGACGGCGTCCAGCACGCCGGCCAGGCGGCGTACGTGCGCGGCCTGCTCGAGCGCCGGCGCTAGAGGCGGTCGAGCTCGCCGGCGTCGGCCTCGTCGACGGCGAGGCCGCACGTCGGGCACCACGGGCGCAGCTCGAGCGGGGTGCCGCACGCGTCGTGGTACGGGACTCCTGGCGCCACCCCGTCGACCCGGGCCGCCCACGAGCCGAGCACGTGGAGGGCGGCGGCGAGCTCGCGCCCGTCGGGCGTCAGCGCGTACTGGTGGCGCACGGGCCGGGTCGAGTACGGGGCGCTGGCCACGAGCCGTTCCCGCTCGAGCTTGCGCAGCCGGGCGGCGAGGATGTTGGGGGCGATGCCCGGCACGGTTTCGCTCAGCTCACCGAAGCGCCGCGGCCCGTCGAGGAGGGCGTCGACGACCAGCAGCGTCCACCGGTCCCCGACGCGGGTGAGCGCCCGATCGAGCGGCGTCGTTTCGAGGGTTGCGGTCACGTCCGGAGAGTCTAGGCTCACTTGCAGATTGCTAGTCACTATGGACCGAGGAGGTCGAGATGACGGTGCTGGAAGAGCTGCAGAGTGCGGTGGGGACGGTTACCGAGCGGATCGGGCCGGCGACGGTGACGATCGGGCGGGACCGCCGCGGCACAGGGATCGTGATCGCCGACGGCCGCGTGCTCACCAACGCCCACAACCTGCGCGATCGGACCACCCAGGTCACCTTCGCCGACGGCCGGGCCACCCAGGGTGAGGTGCTCGGGGCCGATGCCGACGGTGACCTCGCCGTGCTCGCCGTCGACACCGCCGGTGCCGCTCCGGCGGAGTGGTCGACCACCGGGCCCGCCGCCGGCCAGGTCGTGTTCGCCGCCGGCCGGGGCCGGCACGGACTCCGCGTCACGTTCGGCGCCGTGAGCGCCGTCGACCGGACGTTCCGCGGACCGCGAGGCCGGCGCATCACCGGCAGCATCGAGCACACCTCCCCGCTCGCCCGGGGGTCGTCGGGCGGGCCGCTCGCCGACGCCGAGGGACGCCTGATCGGCGTCAACACGCACCGCCTCGACGACGGCTTCTACCTCGCCATCCCGGCGGGCCCCGAGCTCCGCGAGCGGGTCGACCAGCTCGCCGCCGGACGCGCACCGAGCCGCCGCCGGCTGGGCATCGCCGTCGCCCCCTCCTACGTCGCCCGGCGCCTGCGCCGCGCCGTCGGGCTCCCCGAGCGCGACGGACTGCTCGTGCGCAGCGTCGAGGACGGCTCGCCCGCCGCGGCGGGCGGTCTCGCCGGCGGCGACCTGATCACCACCGCCAACGGCACCGACGTCCGGAGCGCCGACGACCTGTGGGCGGTCCTCGACGCGCTCGGCGACGCCGGGGCCCTCGATCTCGGCATCGTGCGCGGCGCCGACGAGCTGACCGTCCGGGTCACCTTCGACGCCGCGGCCGCCACGGAGGAGGGATCGGCCTGAGTTGGCGGCCGACGAGGTCGCCGCGCTCGACGCGTACTCGGCCGCCGTGGTCGCCGTCGCCGACCGACTCCTGCCCAGCGTCGCCAGCCTCCAGGTCGGTGCCGGCAGCCGCGGCGGCGGTTCCGCCGTGGCAATCTCCGCCGACGGCCTGCTCGTCACCTCGGCCCACGTCGTGCGGGGCGGACGCACCGCCATGGCGACGTTCGTCGACGGGCGGGAGATCGCCGCCGACGTCGTCGGGGCCGACCCGCTCTCGGACCTCGCCGTGCTGCGCGCCCGCCAGGGTGACCTCCACGCCGCCGAGCTCGGCGACGCCCAGCAGCTCCGGGTCGGCCAGCTCGTCGTCGCCATCGGCAACCCGCTGGGGTTCGGCGGATCGGTCTCGGCCGGCGTCGTCTCCGCCCTCGGTCGGTCGCTCGCCGCCGGCGACGGACGGCACCGGCGCATCGTCGACGACGTCATCCAGACGGACGCTGCGCTGCACCCGGGCAACTCGGGCGGTGCCCTCGCCAACAGCCGCGGCCGAGTGGTCGGCATCAACACCGCCGTGGCCGGCTTCGGCGCGGGACAGGGGCTCGGGCTCGCCATCCCGATCAACGCCCACACCACCGAGCTGGTCGGCGAGCTGATGGCGAACGGCCGGATCCGGCGGGCCTACATCGGGCTCGGCGGCGGGAGCCGCGCCGTGCCATCGGCACTGGTCACGCGCGTCGGCCACCGACCGGCCGTCGAGGTCACGTCCGTCGTCGACGGCGGTCCGGCCGACCGGGCCGGCATCCGCCCCGGCGACATCCTCCTCGACGTCGATGCCCGCCCGATCGGCACGATCAGCGATCTCCAACGGCTCCTCGTCGCCGACCGGATCGGCGTTCCGCTCGCCGTCGAGCTCGCCCGCGGCAACGACATCCGCCGGACGACGCTCGTTCCCGAACCGCTCGATCCCTGACCGCCCGCCCGTCCCGGGACTTGCGCGCTTGACGGCGGTTGCTACAGTGCCGCCCGCGGGGGCACCGCGGGGGTGCCTGTAGAGGAGGGGGCTCCATGAGGCGGAAGTTCAAGATTTTCGCCGCGTCGGTCGTCGTTGCGACCGCCGCGTGGGTGCCGGCGCACGCCACGGCCGGTGGCCGCGGGGACGGAGATCGACACGGGCACAAGAAGCCGCCGAGTGTCATCACCGGCATCGACGGCCCCGTGTTCGGGATCACGTCCACGCGGGACGGCGACCTGCTCGCCGCGGACGCCAGCGCCGGGGTGCTCAAGTTCCACCGCGGCCGGGCATTCGTCAAGGCGTCGATCCCCGGCGCCAGTGACGTGAGCGTGGCGAAGGATGGCGTTCTCTGGGTCACGACCGGCGCGGGGGACAACCCCGAGGCCGACACCGGCCAGGGGCTGTGGCGGGTGCGCCACGGGCGGGCTACGAAGGTCGTCAACCTCTTCGAGTTCGAGGCCGACGAGAATCCCGACGGCAACGACCCGCCGGACTCCAACCCGTTCGACGTCCAGGCGCTCGGACGCGACTCGGCGCTCGTCGTCGACGCAGGCGGCAACGACCTGCTGCGGGTGGACAAGAAGGGCCGGGTCAAGGTGCTCGCCACCTTCCCGACCACGCTCGCCTCGACAGCCAACATCAAGTCGCTGTTCGGCTGCCCGGCCGGGCCGCCCGACATCTGCGGTCTGCCCGCACAGATCCCGGCCCAAGCGACGCCGACGAGCGTGGCGATCGGTCCCGACGGCTACTACTACGTCGGCGAGCTGCGGGGCTTCCCCGCACCGACCAACGAGTCGTCGATCTGGCGGATCGCACCGTGGGCCAGGTCGGCCGAGTGCGGCGTGAGCCCGCAGTGCACCAAGGTGTTCGACGGTGGGTTCACGTCGATCATCGACCTGGCGTTCGGCAGGGACGGGAAGCTCTACGTCGCCGAGCTCGACGAGGCGAGCTGGGGCGCGGTGGAGATCACCCAGACTCCCACCGGCGGGACGATCAACGCCTGCCGGGTCCGGAGCGGGACCTGCCGTGAGGTGGAGACCGACATCCCGGTGCTGACCTCGATCACGTTCGCCAAGCACGGCTCCCTCTGGGCGACCAGGAACGCGCTCACGCCGGGCGGGGTGGAGATCTTCCGAGTCCGGTAGCACCTGCGGACGTAGCGTGCCGCGATGGCGACGGTCACCATCGCGGCCGAACCGCTCGACACGCCTGGGGTCGGCCGGCTCCTGGACGACCTCGACGCCTACCTGAACGGGCTCTACCGGCCGGAGGAGAACTTCCTCGACCTGCCCGCCGACGACGTCGTCGAGGGGCGCGGGACGTTCCTCGTCGCCCGCTTGGACGGCGTCGTCGTCGGCTGCGGCGCAGCCCGTCAGCTCGAGGACACGACCGCCGAGGTCAAGCGGATGTTCGTCGACCCCGCCGCCCGCGGGCGCGGGGTCGGACGGCTCATCCTCGCCGAGCTCGAGGCGTGGGCCCTCGCCGCCGGGATGACGCGGCTGGTGCTCGAAGCCGGCGACCGCCAGGAGGAGGCGATCCGGCTGTACCGCCGCTTCGGGTTCCGACCGATCCCCTGTTTCGGCGAGTACGCCGCGGCGCCGTTGAGCAGCTGCTTCGAAAAGTTCCTCGCTTCGACGGGAGACATGTCTCTATAAGGCGCCGACTCGGTGCGAGAAGTGAGAAAGTTCGAGGCTGCCGACGCAATTCGGCGAACACTGTGACGCGTGGGTCCCCGCCCGACATAACACGGTTGCCCTAACGGACGACCCGGCGGGCGGCGGGTCCTGGTTGACGGAGAAAACTGTGTTCAATCACGCAAAGAAACGCGTCCCTCGTGCCCGAGGTGTCGGTGCGCTGTCCCTCCTCGCGACTGGCGTACTGGCGACGATCTCGCCTGGCACCAGCCGGGCGGACGCACCGACCCCGGTGGTCTGCCCAGGCTCGGACAACTCGTTCGCCGGGTTCATCCCGGGCGGCTACGCCACCTACTACTACGACGTCGTCGACACCCACGACGTGTTCGACGTCGCCTACGGCGTGCCGATCGAGAACAACACGTCGGACAACAAGACCGTCGAGCTGACGACCACGACGGAGCGCACGATCTCGACCGAGGTCACCCGGACGACGGAGGCGAGCAGCTCGTTCTCGCTGAACTTCACGAAGATGGTCGGGTCGCTGTCGAGCAGCCTCAAGCGGACGGTGTCGGAGAAGATCACCGAGTCGACCAAGACGACCACCGGTCTCAAGACCTCCTACACCGTGCCGCCACGCACCAAGGTGCTCGGGCAGTACGGGGTCGAGGCCTTCGACGTCGACCTCAACGTCCAGGTCATCCTCCGGCTGGACGGCCGCCCTGGCTGCTTCAAGAGCAGCCAGTACCCGGACTTCGGGGCGACGGTGCACGCGCCGACGGTCAACCAGGGCTGGCGGTTCTCCGAGCTCAAGTACCCCACGGTCGAGGCGGTGGTCAACCCCGGGGCGGGGATGTCGCCCGACGACATCCAGGCCGGCTCGCTGGTGACGATCCAGGGCGACTTCTTCATGCCCGGCGCCGACGAGGTGCGGATCACCCAGGCCACGACCCAGACGATCAAGGCCGGGTCGCCGTACTGGTCCGACTTCGAGTCGCAGATCAAGCTCGTGCTGCCGACCAACCTCGAACCCGGACCAGCCAACGTCCGGGTCGTCGCCGACGGCTTGGTGTCCAACGCGTTCAAGATCGACGTCGTCAGCGTCGACCCCCGGGTCAACTCGGTGGTGAATCCGAACGCCGACTACACGACGGAGAAGATCAAGCCCGGCTCGCTGGTGGCGATCTTCGGCGACCGCTTCACCCCCGGCACCGACAAGGTCGTGGTGACCCAGAACGGCAACTCGACCACGCTCCAGGCCGGCTCACTGCACTGGTACGACTCGCCGAACCAGATCAACGTCGTCCTCCCGGAGAGCCTCGGCGCCGGCGAGGCGCAGGTGAAGGTGGTCAACGCGAGCGGTCGCCAGTCCGCCCCGGTGACGATCCCGATCGTCGGCCTGCGCCCCGCTGTCAACGCGGTGCAGAACCCGGTCACGTGGACGTCCGAGAACCTCCAGCCGCGGACGCTGGCCACCATCTTCGGTGACAACTTCACCGGCAGCGACACCGTCCTCCTCAGCCAAGCCGGGAGCACGCGGACGGTCCAGGCCGGCTCGCCGAACTGGTACGACTCGGCGAACCAGATCAACTTCCAGATCCCGGCCGACCTCCAACCCGGCGAGGCCATTGTTCGAGTGGCGAACAACCGCGGTGGTGTGTCGGCACCGGTGACGATCGAGATCGTGTCGGTGAGTCCTCGGATCAATGAGATCGTCAACCCCAACTTCTTCTACCTGCCGGAGAACATCAAGGCGGGATCGTTGGTGACGATCTTCGGCGACCGCTTCACCCTCGGTGACTCCGTTCTCGTCTCTCAGGGTGGTGCGCAGTACACCATCGGTGCTGGTTCCCCGAGCTGGTACGACAGTTACAACCAGATCAACTTCCGCGCGCCGGCTGCCCTCCAGCCCGGTGAAGCGGAGGTGCGGGTCGTCAACATCAACGGCGTCCAGTCGGATCCGAAGACGATCACCATCGTTCCCTGATCCGCCGTCCCCCCGTGGCGCTCTGCATCTGGGTCGGTCCTCCGGGGCCGATCCAGATGTGGGCGTGCCGAACGTCACCAAGATTCGGCGCTGAATGACGGAATGCGCGGGCGGTCAATCCGCTTTGATGTTGAGAACGAACTCGACGCGGAGGACAGCGTGATGAAGGAGACCGATCAGGCCGTGAACCAGGGAGACGTGATCGAGTTCACGTTGCACGGCGAGCGCCGCACCGCTGAGGCGATGCTCGTCACCGACGACGGGATCGTGTTGCTCGATCTGTTCGACGGAGACCGCCCGGCGTGGGCCCGGGTGTCGCTGCTGGCGGACGTCACCGTCTACCGGCCCGACACCGACGAGGCGCTCGTCGCCGCCTGACCGCTGACCGGCACCCCCCGCCGGTCAACGCTCGGCCGGGCCGAGCACCTCGATGAGCGTGTAGACCCCTTCCTTGCCGGGGAGGGAGCACCGGAACGAACGCCCGATCCGCACCTCGTCGCCGCCCAGCGCGGCGAGCGTGGCGTCCGAGATCAGGAACCGCGTCCCGTGCTGCTTGTTCGCCTGCTCGATCCGACTCGCCAGGTTGACCGTGTCGCCCATCGCCGTCGCCGCCGGTGGGCTCCCCCACAGCGTTCCGACGATCGTCGGACCGAAGTGCACCCCGACGTTGATCTCGAACGAGCGCCCGTACAGCTCCTCGATCGCCGCCCGGCCGGCGTCGGTCTCGCCGAGCAGCTCGAGACCGGCCCGTACCGCCCGCTGACTCGGCGACCGGCCGCGCTCGGGCCGGAACAGCGCCATCACACCGTCGCCCATGTAGCTGGTCACGACCCCGCCGTGGCGTTCGATCGTCCGGCTCACCTGGCGGACGTGGCGCTGGAGCACGTGGATCACGTCGTACGGCAGGAGCGCCTCGGCGAACCCGGTGAACCCGCGGATGTCGGCGAACAGGATCGCCGCATCGACCTGCTCGCCGATCGGCTGGGGCTGGCTCCGCCGCGGGCCCCGAGGCTTGTTGCCGAACGCCCACCGCATCGGCCCCCACGCCCGGCGCCGGAAACCGGGGCGGATGTCGGCGAGCTCGACGTCGTGGTCATCCACCACGAGGCGGCGGATGGTCACGTCCGACGCGATCTTCGTCTGGCAGGCGAGCCGGAACTCCGGGCCGAAGCCCAGGCGCTCGGCGATCACCCGCTCCTTGGCGCTGCGCTCGGCGCAGGCCGACCGTCCCTCGACCACGATCACCCGGCACGTCGAACACGACGCGTGGCCCCCGCAGGCGTGGGAGAACGGACTGCCGGCGCGCAGCGCGGCGGACAGGATCGACTCCGAGAAGCGACACTCGACGAGCCGCTGATCAGGCAGGATGTAGATGTTCGGCACGGCTGGTCAGCGCTCCTGCCCCGAGCCTACGGGCCACTGGAGCACCCTGTACCGGTGCGAGCGAGTGAGCGCCAGCGAGCGAGCGACAAGAACGGCCTGCGTGGCCGGGGAACGCCATGAAAGGTCCGACCCGCTCACCGCGTAGGCCGCGCCCCGGTACGGTCGCCACCCGACGTGGCGAGCATCCGCATCCTCACCTGGAACGTGCAGAACCTGTTCCTGCCCGGGACCGGCGACGCCGCGCCCGACACCGAGGCGGCCTTCGACGCCAAGGTCTCCTCGCTGGCCGCGGTGATCGACGCGATCCGACCGGACGTCGCCTGCCTGCAGGAGATCGGACCCGGCGAGGTCCTCGAACCGCTGCAGGCGGCGCTCGCCCGCCCGCTGCCGCACCGGGCGGTCGGCGAGCCGGACGACCGCGGGATCCGGGTGGCGATCCTGTCGGCGCTCCCGCTGGCCGACGTCGTCGACGTCGCCGCGTTCCCCGCCGGGGTGCGTCCGGTGCAGGTCAGGGACGAGATCTTCGACAACCCGACGACCACCGCCGACGAGGCCGTGATCGGGCGCATGGGTCGCTCCGCGCTGCACGCGACCGTGGACGTCGACGGCACCGCGGTGACCGTGCTCACCGCCCACCTCAAGTCCAAGCTGATCACGTACGACCGCCGAGCCGGGCTGGTCGGCGGGCACCAGTTCGCGCCGAACGACGAGGGTGAGCGGCTGCGCTACGCCGGGTACGCGATCTTCCGGCGCGCCGCCGAGGCGATGACGGTCCGGGCCCGGGTCGACGAGCTCCTCGCTTCAACTGACGAGCCGACGGTCGGGCTCGGCCGCGAACGGGCCGTCGTGCTCTGCGGCGACCTCAACGACGAGCCGACCGCGGCGACGACGCAGGTCGTCGCCGGTCCGTCGGGGTCCGAGGTCGACCTGGACCCGGGTTCGGGGTTCGGACGCCCCGATGAGGGCGACGGGTTCCGGTTGTTCAACGTCGCTCCCCTGCTCCCCGAAGGCCAAGACCACACGCGCATCTACCGGGGTCGCCCCGAGCTCGTCGATCACATCTTCGCCACCCATCGGTTGGTCAATCCGGGCAACCTCCCCGTCGCCGGCACGGTCTGCAGCCCCGATCCGCTGCCGTCGCTGGACGATGAGCCGCACCGCCGGCGCAACGAGCCCGGCTCGGACCACGCCGCGCTGCACGCCACGTTCACGGTCTGACCAGCGGCGCGATCGAGTTGCGAACCGGAGCCCGGGCTCCGGCCGTACAGGTGCCCGACTACGCCGGCACGTGCCGGCGAGCAGACCGGACAAGGGAACCATGACCACCAACAGAACACATTCACGGGCCACGCGACGTCTTGCCGTGGCCGCCGGCGCCGCCGCCGTCGCGGCCGCCGCGATCGCCACCGGACCGGCCGCCGCCGGCGCCCCGCGGACGGCGCGCGTCGTCAACGACACGCTGATCGTCAAGGGCAGCCGCGACGACGACCGGATCGTCCTGCGCCTCGCCGCCGGCAACCCGGCGACCTTGGAGGTCGACTTCGACGACGACGGAACACCGGACCGCAGCTTCGACCGGGCCACGTTCACCAAGATCAAGGTGGTCGGCTACCGGGGCGACGACCGCATCCGCATCGACCAGGTCAACGGCGCTTTCGCCGACGAGGCCGTGACGATGTACGGCGGATGGGGCGACGACACGCTCGAGGGCGGCGACGGCAACGAGAAGTACTTCGGCGGCCGGGGCGACGACTTCGTCGACGGCAACCGCGGCGCCGACACGGCCTGGCAGGGCTCGGGCGACGACATCTTCCGCTGGGACCCGGGCGACGGCAGCGACGTCGTCAACGGCCAGGAGGGCTATGACACGCTCGACTTCAACGGCGCCGACGCCGCCGAGGTGATGAGCCTGTCACCCGATGGGCGGCGGTCGATCTTCCTCCGTGACCTCGGCAACATCCGGATGGACATGAGCGACGTCGAGAAGCTCGACCTGACCGCGCTCGGCGGCACCGACAGGATCACCGTCGACGACATGAGCGGCACCGGCTTCAAGCTGGCGAAGGTCGACCTGTCCGCGACGGCCGGTGGGCCCGATGGCGCGGCCGACGTGGTGAACGTGAACGGCACGCCGCGTGCCGACAACGTCGACCTCGAGACCGAGCGGGGCTACGTCGTGGCCGAGGGGCTGCGTCCGAAGACCCTCATCAAGGGCAGCGAGCTCCTCGACCGCATCCAGGTCAACACGCTGGACGGCAACGACGACGTCGACGTCGACGGCACCGTGTTCGCCCTGATCGACATCGGCGTCGATCTCGGCCCGGGGCAGCGCTGACCCCCCGTCCGCCCGGGGCCCCGTCCCGGCGCTGACCCCCGACGGATCGGAGTCCCCACGCGGGGCTCCGATCCGGCGCGTCCGGACCCCGAACGGGATCTGTGAGCTCAGCCAGCGGACATCCGCTGTCTGAACTCACAGTTCGGGCGTTGATGGCTCGGCGCGACGGCGGATCGGCTCATGCACACCGACGAGGTGCAGGCCGAGCGAGATCAGCGCACAGCCGACGGCCACGGTTCCGGCGATCCACGCCCCGTACTCGCCGTCGGGGACCTCGAGCAGGAAGAAGTCGGCGACGAACGGGATCGTGAACGCTCCGATCGCCATCGCCACCAGCGAGAGGATGAGCACGACCCGGAGTTGGTCGAGCGGCCGGGCCAACTCGAAGAGCACCCACAGGCCGAGCGCGGTCAGGGTCAGGGCGGCGCCGGCCTGGGCGTGCTCGAACGACAGCTCGAGGGCCCCGTGCCCGAACTCGAAGACGAACATCGTCGCCGCCCCCATCACCAGCCCGCACGGGATCGAGAAGCGCAGCACCCGGCGCACGAAGCCCGGTCGCACCGGGTCGTGGCTGGGCTGGAACGAGAGCACGAACCCCGGGATCCCGATCGTCAACGCGTCGACCACCGTGAGGTGGCGCGGCCGGAGCGGGTAGCGGGTCAGGAGGACGCCCGTCAGGACGGCGAGGACGGCGGCCCACACCGTCTTGCTCAGGAACAGCCGGGCGACGCGCTCGATGTTGGCGATCACTCGCCGCCCCTCGCCGACGACGCTCGGCAGCGTGGCGAAGCGGTTGTCGAGGAGCACGATGTCGCTGACCGACTTGGCCGCCGGCGTTCCCGACCCCATTGCGATCCCGAGGTCGGCGTCCTTCAGCGCCAGCGTGTCGTTCACGCCGTCACCCGTCATCGCCACGACTTCCTGACGCGACTGCAGGGCGTGCAGCAACGCCCGCTTGGCCTCCGGCGTGACCCGCCCGAAGACGGCGGTGGAGTCGGCGATCTCGGCCAGCGCGTCCGGCTCCTCCGGTAGCTCGCGGGCGTCGACGTACCGGTCGGCGTCCGGGACGTTGCAGCGCCGGGCGATCGCGGCGACGGTGACCGGGTTGTCGCCGGAGATGACCTTCGGGCGCACGTTCTCGCGGAGGAAGTATTCGACCGTCTCGGCGGCATCGGGCCGGATCTCGTCGGTCAGCAGGACCAGCGCGCTGGCGGCGATGTCGTCCGGGAGCGCGGCGCCGTCCGGCAGCCGGCTGGAGCGGGCGAGGAGCAGCACCCGGATCCCGTCGGCGGCGAGGCCGTGTACCCGCTCCGTCTCCGGGTGGTCGCCCGGCAGCAGCACCTCGGGAGCGCCGACGTACCACGCGCCGTCCGACTCGAACTGCACCGCCGTGTACTTGTAGCGCGAGTCGAACGGGACCCGGTCGACGACCGACCAGCCCGGGTCGTCGGGATGGGCTTCCTGGATCGCCTTCATCGTCGCGTTGGGGTACTCGTCCGCGGCGGCGACCGCGGCGAGCGCCGTCGCGACCCGCCGGTCCCCGTCGGCGCCGGCGCCGTCGCCGAGCGTCTCGACCTTCTCCAGCGCGATCGCACCGGTCGTCAGCGTGCCGGTCTTGTCCGAGGCGAGGACGGTGACCCGGGCGAGGCTCTCGACGGCCTGCAGGCGCTGGACGAGCACCTGCTTGCGGCCGAGGCGGATCACGGCGACGGCCTGAGCGAGGCTGAGGAGCAGCACCAGACCCTGCGGCACGAGGGCAACGAGACCGGCGACGACCCCGATCAGCGTCGTGCGGAACGACTCCTCCTCGCTCGCCCGCTGGCCGAAGTAGAGCATCAGCGCCGCCGGAGCGAGGGCCCACGTGATGAACGTGAGGATGCGGTCGATCCCCTTGGCGGTCTCCGACTTCGGCGACCGGAACTGCTTGGCCTCGGCGGCCAGGCGGGCGGCGTAGGAGTCGTCGCCGACAGCGGTCGCCCGCGCCACGCCCCCGCCGGCAGTGACGAAGCTCCCGGACCGCACGTCGTCGCCCTCGTCCTTCTCGACGGCGTTCGACTCTCCAGTGAGCAGCGACTCGTCGACGCTGAGTCCGTCGGAGCTGAGCACCTCGCCGTCGACGGCGATCTGGTCCCCGGGCGCGAGCTCGAACACGTCGTCGACGACGAGCTGCTCGCCGGCGATGTCCTGGTGCGCCCCGTCACGCCACACCGTGATCTTCGGTGCACTGACGAGCGAGAGGCGGTCGAGCGTCTGCTTCGCCCGCCACTCCTGGACCACGCCGATCACCAGGTTGACGATCATCACGAAGCCGAACAGCGCGTCGCGCCACTCGCCGAGGACGAGCACGACCGCCATGAGGGCGGCGATCACGGCGTTGAACCGGGTGAAGACGTTGGCCCGGATGATCTCCCCGACCGTGCGCGACGAACGATCGTCGGTCTTGTTGACCTTGCCCTCCGCCGTGCGCTGGGCGACCTCGTCCGCACTCAGACCGCGCCACGTCGTGGCGGCCACGTCACTCACCCCGCCGAAGCTAGTGGTGCGGGAGGCGCCGCCTCCGGTGGTCAGGCCGGGGCGAGGCGGTACACGCGCTCGGCGGTCCCGTGGAGCACGGCGCCGCGCTCGTCGGGCGTCAGCTCGGCGATGACCTCGCGGTAGGCGTCGACGAGCCGGCCGTAGGTGCCGTGGAGCCGGTCGATCGGCCAGTTCGTCGCCAACATGCACCGATCCGCACCGAACGCGTCGATGCAGCCGAGCACCCACGGGCGCAGCGACTCGACCGTCCAGTGCGGATCGGACCCGCTGGCGAGGGCCGAGACCTTGCACACCACGTTGGGGGTCGCGGCGAGGCCGGTCATCCCCTCCTGCCACGCGGCCCGGTAGGCGTCGCCGCGCTCGATCGGCAACCCGGCGTGGCCGAGCACCAGCACGGCGGCCGGGGCGCGACCGGCGAGCGCGGCGAGCGTCGGGAAGTGCTCATGGGTGACCATCAGCTCGACCGTGCCGGCGAGCGGCGCCAGCTCGGCGAACCGGTGGACGAGCGCCGGGTCGTCGAGGGCGGCGACGGGCACCGACAGGTCGCGCACGCCGCGGAAGCGGTCCGACACCCGGTGGGCCGCCACCACGTCGACCGCACCCTCGTCGACGAGGCGCACCGACCCGACCAGGGCGTGGGGCCAGCCGGTCGCCGCGGCGAGGCGGTCGAGCCACACCGTCTCCCGCACCGGGTCGTCGGACCACGCCGCCGCCTGGACGTGGACGGCGGCGGCGACGCCCGAGCCGGCGGACTCGGCGAGGAACTCCGGCGTGGTGTAGCGCGGTGCGTCCAGGGTCGGCGTCCCCTTGAGGCGCGGGTGGTCGAAGCCGGGCTCGAGCCAGGCCCACCGGAGCCCGGGCACGGAGTGGTCCCAGAAGTGGACGTGGGCGTCGACGAAGCGGTCCGGATCCAGAGGAATGAGTGTACGGAATAGCGTGGAGGGCCTGATGGACCGGATGAGCTTCGAACCGCTGACCCCGACGTCGTTCCTCGACCGCAGCGCCGTCGTCTTCGCCCGGCGGACCGCGGTCGTCGACGGCCCGACCAGGTGGTCGTACGCCGAGCTCGGCGAGCGGGCGCGACGACAGGCCGGGATGCTGCGGGCACTCGGCGTCGGGCCGGGCGACCGGGTGGCGGTGCTGGCGCCGAACTCCGCCCTGCTCCTCGAGTCGCACTTCGGCGTGCCGTACGCCGGGGCCGTACTGGTGGCCCTGAACGTCCGCCTGACGCCCGGGGAGCTGGGCTACATCCTCGGTCACTCGGCGTCCAAGGTGCTGCTGGTCGACGCCTCGCTCGGGGGCACCGGCCGGGCGGCCGTGGCGGCGGCGGGGTCGGACGTCCGCGTCGTCGAGGCGCCCGACGAGTACGAGTCGCTCCTCGCCGGCGCCGAGGAGCTGGTCCATCCGGTGACCGACGAGCTCGGCCTGCTCGCCCTCGACTACACGAGTGGGACCACCGGCCGGCCCAAGGGTGTCGAGTACCACCACCGCGGGGCGTTCCTGCAGGCCTTGGCGATGGCGTACCACTCCCGGCTCGACGCCTCGTCGGTGTTCCTCTGGACGCTGCCGATGTTCCACTGCAACGGGTGGTGCTTCCCGTGGGCGGTGACCGCCGCCGGCGGCGTCCACCTGTGCCTCCGGGCGATCGACACCGGTCAGATCTGGCGCCACGTCCGGGAGGACGGGGTGACCCACTTCAACGCCGCGCCGACGGTGTTGACGATGCTCGCCAGCGATCCGGCGGCGGCACCGGCCCCGATGCCGGTCCGCGTGGCGACCGGGGGTGCCCCACCGTCGCCGACGCTCCTCGCCCGGATGGCCGACCTCAACATCGACGTCACCCACCTCTACGGCCTCACCGAGACGTTCGGGCCGGCGGCGATCTGCGAGTGGGAGCCGGAGTGGGACGCGCTCGACGCCACCGCACAGGCGCGGCTCAAGGCCCGCCAGGGCGTGGCCAACGTCGTGTCCCGGCCGCTCCGTGTCGTCGACGACACTGGCAACGACGTGCCCGCCGACGCGACGACGATGGGCCAAGTGGCGTTGCGCGGCAACAACGTCATGGCGGGCTACCACCGCGATCCCGACGCCACGGCCGCCGCCGCGCCCGACGGTTGGTTCCTGACCGGCGACCTCGGCGTGATGCACCCCGACGGCTACGTCGAGCTCCGGGACCGGGCCAAGGACGTGATCATCTCCGGCGGGGAGAACGTCTCGACGATCGAGATCGAGCAGGCGATCGCCACCCATCCGGCCGTGCTCGAGGTGGCCGTCGTGAGCATGCCGGACGACCGGTGGGGCGAGGTGCCGGCGGCGTTCGTGGCGACCGTCGAAGGGGCCGACCTCACCGCCGCCGACATCGTCGATCACGTGCGGGCCCGGCTCGCCAACTTCAAGGCGCCGAAACACGTCGTGTTCGGGCCGCTGCCGAAGACGTCGACCGGCAAGGTCCAGAAGTACGTGTTGCGCGAGCAACTCTGGGCCGGCCACGACCGCCGCATCCACTGAGCCGCACCGCCACACCGATCCCACCTCGTCACCCCGGAATCTGGGCGCGATTGTTCCCATCGACGGATCCGGGCGCAGTTGTTCTCGACAGCTGAGAACGACGGCGCCCGTTCGGGCGCTACCCGTTGCGAACTGGGCGGAAGTCGTCTCATTCGTCGAACTGGGCGGGAATCGTCGCGACAGGTGACACGATTCCCGCCCAGAAGGTGAAACACCGATCGAGTCGACCCGTCGCCGTTCGCTTCACGAGCCTCCCGGCCGTCGTGACGTTCCAGCATCGAGCACCCCGCCCATCGGCACTCGCTGTGAGCGAACTGGCCCGAAACGGTCGGGTTCCCTCGCTCTGAGTACGGAGGGCGCTACTGGGTCGGCGCGGCGGTGGGGCCGTCGTCGAGCAGGAGGTAGAACTGCTCGCTCGGCCACGACGTGAAGCCCGCCTTGCGGTACGTCGCCCGCGCCGCCGCATGGCCGGGGTCGGCGCCGGTGCCGACCACCGCGGCCCGCTTGCCGGCGGCCCGGATCTGCTCCACCGCGACCAGCGTCAGCCGGGTGCCGACGCCCTCACCCTGGGCATCGGGATCGACGGCCACCATGTAGATCTCGCCGTCGGTGCCTTCGGCCGGAAGGTCGACGGCGGTGAACCCCACCACCCGGCCGCCATGCTCGGCGACGGACACGTGGTACTCCGAGCACGCCCGCCGGACGTCGCCCGCCTGGTGGGCCTGCCAGTCCCCGCCGTAGAAGTAGGCGAACAGGCGGGGCCCCACGGTGTCGTGGATCGAGGCGAACACGGGCTCCCACGCCCGCAGCGACAGCTCGACGATCGCGTCGACATCGTCCGGGCGCATCGCCCGGATCGCGACACCCTTGGACAACAGATCGAAGTACAGCTGGACGACGAGGGTGTCGTCGGTGACCGGGGTGCCGACCGACGCCCAATAGGCGGTGTGGCTGGCCCGGAAGTCCGCCGCGTCGAGGTCGCCTTCGGCCTCGGCGAGGGCGAACTCGTCGGGAACGTCGGCGAACCGGGAGACCTCCACTCGGGTGGCCACCACCGTCGCGACGTGGGCGCCGTCGTCACCCAGCACGGCCAGTCGCTCACCGACCTGCTCGAGCGGCTCGCCCTCCTCCTCGTACTCCGAGAGCAGTCCCGCGGTGGCGCGCTTGTTGCCGTTGACGACGAGGTCGACGAGCAGTCGGCGGGACTCGCCGGGGGTCCCGAACTCGATCGCCCGCAGACCGTCCACCACCGGGAACGCCACCGCCGCACCGTAGCGTCAGGCCGCCTTCCCGGCCGCGGCGAGCGTCCCGTCGAGCCACTCGAGGATGCGCCGCACGGCCTCGTCCACGTAGGGGTCCTGGTCGTACAGCTCGATGTGGTTGTGGGTGTCGATCCACACCAGCTCCTTCGGCTCGCCGGCGGCGTCGTACGCCGCCTGGGCCAGCTCGGGCAGGAGGACGCCGTCGGTGGTGCCGTGGACGATCAGCAGCGGAGTGGGGGTGACGAGCGGCGCCTGGGAGATCGCGTTGAACGTCAGGTACGGCTCGAGTGACGCACCCGTCGTCTCCCGCGACCAGGTCGGGGCGTGGTCCCGTGCCGTGCGGTCGTAGTAGCTGTACGCCTCGGCGACGGGCATGAGGGCCAGCGGCACCTCGGCGCTGAGCTCGCGGGCGATCGTCGGGATGTACTCGACCGTGCCGGTGCGACGCTGCCGGTCGTGCAGCTCGTTGGCCAGCCGGAGGTAGGCGGCGAGTCCCTCGGCCCCGAGCACGCCCTGGAAGGTGCCGCCGATGTCGTAGCCGCCGGCGATGCTCACGCACGCGGCCAGGCGCCGCTCCCGGGCGGCGACCGCCAGGGCGTATCCGCCGCCCATGCACACGCCCACCGCGGCGACCCGCCCCGAGTCGACGCCGTCCCGCCCCAGCATGTGGGCGACGGCGTTGGCGAAGTCGGCCACGACCAGCCAGGGGTCGTAGTGGAAGCGGGGCTCGCCCTCGCTGTCGCCGAAGCCCCGGGGGTCGAACGTCAGGACGGTGTACCCGGCGTCGGCGAAGCGCTGGGCGTAGTGCGGAAGCGTCTGCTCCTTGACGCTCGACACCGGGCCGCACATGACGATGCCCGGAGTGGTCTGCCCGGGTTCGCGATCGGGCGGAATGTAGACGTGGGCGGCGAGCCGGAGGCCGTCGCTGTCGAAGGACGTTGCCTCCCGGCGGGCGGGGTCGGCGACGAGCAATCGGGCGGGCGGCTGGGGCAGGAACGGGTCGGGGTCGGCCATACCGGGATCGTGCGATCCACCGAGCCGGGCGTCCAGGGCCGCCGGTTCCTGGTAACGCGCGTACCACCCTCGCCTGACGGTGCCACCGGGTGGACATAATCGAGTCCGTGACCCGCTCCGGCGAGCTCGGCGCCTTCCTGCGCTCCCGCCGCGAACGGGTCGCGCCGGAGCTCGTCGGCCTCGAGCCGGGGCCCCGCCGCCGCGTCCCCGGCCTGCGGCGGGAGGAACTGGCCCAGCTGGTGCCCGTCAGCGTCGACTACCTCGTCCGCCTGGAGCAGGGCCGCGTCGCCCGGCCGTCCCCCGACATCGTGGCCGGGCTCGCCCGGGCGCTGCTGCTGGACGAGACCGAGCGGCGCCACCTCTTCCGCCTGGCCGGCGCCAGCGAGCCCGCGACCACGGTCGGCGACGGCACGGTGGTGCGGCCCGGCGTCGAGCTGCTCGTGCGCACGCTCGACCCGACGCCCGCCGTCCTCCTCAGCCGGCGGCTCGACCTGCTCGCCTGGAACCCGACCGCCGAGGCGCTGCTGGGGCCGTTCGGGGACGAGCGCAACTACGCCCGCCTCGTGTTCGGCGACCCGGCGACCCGGGCTCTGCACGCCGACTGGGAGGAAGCGGCCCACCAGACGGTCGCCCTGCTCCGCTTCGCCGCCGCCCGCCACCCCGACGACGACGAGCTGCGGGTGCTCGTCGCCGAGCTGCGGACGGTCGACGCGCGCGTCGGCCGGTGGTGGGAGGCGCGGGACGTGGCCGAGAAGTCCCACGGGGTCAAGCGCTACCGCCACCCGCTGGTCGGCGACCTGGACCTGCACTACGAGGCCGTCGTCCTCGCCGACGACGGCGACCAGATCCTCACGCTCTACGCCGCCGAACCGGGCACCGCCGACAGCGCGGCCCTCGCTCGCTTGGCCCCTGCTCACTTAGAGTATACTCAATAGTGTGAAGCAGGGGTACCGCATCATCGACACCGACACTCACGTCGGTCCGAGCATCGAGACGCTGGAGCAGTTCGCCGGGCCTGCGCTCGCCGCCCGGTGGGACGAGCTCCGTCCGTACTACCAGCCGTCGTCGGAAGGCGGCCACTTCCTCAGCATCGAGCCGATCGCGTACAAGCGCCAGATGGGCGCGCCGACGGCCGACCTCGAGGCCGTCCGCGGCGGCAAGAGCCCGCTGAAGGGCAGCGTGAGCAAGCCCCGCCCGCCGTACGAGGCGGGGGTCAACGACCTCAACTCGGCCGGCCGCTTGCGCGACATGGACAAGGAGGGCGTCGACGTCCACCTGATCATCCCGGGGACGTTCGCCTACGCGGTCTCGGCGCTCGACACCTCCCTTGCGCTCGAGATCTACGCCGCCTACCACCGCTACCTCGACGCCTACTGCGCGATCGACGCCAGTCGCCTGAAGGCGACGGTGCCGGTGTCGGCCGCCGATCCCGACGCCGCCGCCGGCGACATCAAGCGCCTCGCCGACGCCCCGTGGGCCGCCGCCGTCACGGTCGTCCTGCCGGAGGGGCTGCCCATCGACGACCCCAGCCTGCACCCGATCTGGCGGGCCCTCGACGAGCACGACCTCCCCCTCCTGCACCACTCCTTCTTCTACGAGCCGCCGTACTTCCCCGGGTACCGCGACGTGTGGGGCAACGTCGTCGTCGCCCGCTCGGCCGCCCATCCGTGGGGCGCCCAGCGGCTCGTCGCCTACCTCGTCCTGAGCGGCCTGTTCGACCAGTACCCGAACCTGCGCATCGGCTTCTCCGAGTGCAGCGCCGGCTGGCTGCCGGCGTGGCTGATCCGCCTCACCGGCCAGGCCCAGTACCTGGGCCACGCCCTGCCCGACCTCGGCGCCGAGCCGCTCGAGTACGCCCGGCGGGGGCAGATCTACTGCGGCATCGAGCTCTACGAGGGCGAGGCGATGGCCAAGTCGATCTGCGACATCGTCGGGGACGGCGTGCTGATGTACCAGTCCGACTACCCGCACAACCAGGCCGAGTTCCCCGAGTCACCCGACATCGTGCTCGGCTGGTCCGGACTCGGCGAGGAGCGGATGGGCAAGATCATGAGCAGCAACGCCGAGCGCTACCTCCGGATGTGACCCGGTGCCGGCGGCAGCTGCGACGTCGGACCCCCGGGCCACCGGGGCCGCGGCCGAGGTGCTCCGTGCCGGCGGCAACGCCGTCGACGCGGCCGTGGCGGCGGCCCTCGTGGTGTACGTCGTCGAACCGCAGTCGGCCGGCGTCGGCGGCGACGCCTTCCTGATCGTCGTCGAACCGGGCCGGCCGCCCGTCGCGCTCGACGGCGCCGGCGCCCTCCCGCTCGGACTCACGAGTGCGGCGCTCGCCGCCGACGGCCTCGATACCGTCCCGGTGCGCGGCGGCCGCACGGTGACGGTGCCCGGCGCCCTCGGCCTGCTCGAGGAGGCCCGGCGACGCTTCGGGTCACAGCCGCTCGCCGACCTCGCCCGGCCGGCGATCTCCCTCGCCGTCGACGGGTTCGAGGTCCGGCCCTCGCTCGCCGCCGCGGCGGCCCGCGCCGCCGGCGAGATCGGTGCCGATCCGGTGCTCGGCCCGCTCTACGTCCCCGGCGGCGTGCCGGTAGCGGCCGGTACCCACGTCCGCAACCCGGCGCTGGCGGAGTGCCTGGGGACGGTGGCCGAGGCGGGCACGTCGACGCTCTACGGCGGACCGCTCGGCGAGGCGCTGATCGACACCGTCGCCGCCGACGGCGGATACCTCACGGGCGAGGACCTGGCGCGGCACCGCACGACCGAGATAGGACTGGTGTCGGGGGCGTTCGCCGGCCACGTCGTGTGGGAGCTCGGCCCGCCGACCCAGGGCCCGGCGGTCGTCACCGCCGTGGAGCAGATCACGTCCGCGTCGCCGACCGACTGGGCCGCCGTGCTCGACGCCGTGCGCGACGGGATGCGCACCGCCGGCTTCGACCCGGCCGCGATCGGGGGCGCCCGCCCGACGCCGGCGCGCGGCGACACCACCTACGTCGCCGTCGTCGACGGCGACGGCCGAGGGGCGTCGCTGATCACGAGTGTCTTCGGCGACTTCGGCAGCCACCTCGGCGTGGCCGCCTTCGGCGGCCCGGTCGGCAACCGGGCAACGATGCTGCGGGCCCTGCGGCGCGAGCCCACGCCGGGGGCCAAGCCGCCCCACACGACGATCCCGGCTGCCGTCACCCGCGACGACGGGAGCTTGCGCTACGTGCTCGGCGTGGCCGGCGGGTTCATGCAGCCCCAGGCGCAGGTGCAGCTCCTCGTCCGGATGCTCGCCGAGGGCATGACGCCGCAGGAGGCCATCGACGCGCCGCGGTTCAAGGTCCTGTTCGGTGGCGACGTCGCCGTCGAGCCCGGCCACCCGTTGCTGGCCACGATGCCGGAGGCGGGCGAGCGTCCGTCCGGCCCGGAGGGGTTCGGGGGGGCCCAGGTCGTGGGCTGGCACGGCGAGCACCTCATGGCTGGGGCCGACGCCCGCCGGGGCGGGCACGCCGAGGTGCTGCCATGACTGCGTTCCCCGGCCACGCAGGCCGTTGCTGGCCGCTCGCTCGCTGGCGCTCGCTCGCTCGCATCGTCGAGAGAGAGGTCCCATGACCCTCGCCGGCCCGCCGAAGTTCTTCGCTCTCGCCGTCACGGCATCCGGCGACGTCCTCGCCGCCACGTTCGCCGCCGGCCTCGTGCGGGCCGGAACCGAGGCGTGGCAAGCCGTGCCGGACCTGGCCGACGTGAGCGCCAACGTCGTGCGCCCGACGTCCTCCGGCGCCGTCCTCGTCGGGACCAACGGCCAGGGCCTCCACCGTTCGGACGACGGTGGCTGGTCGTGGAAGCCGGTCGACGCCGGCCCGGTGGGAACGGTCTACGCGCTGACCGAGGGCGACGCCCTGTACACCGGGACCGCCGACGAGGGCGTCTGGCGGTCGACCGACGACGGCGTCACGTGGTCGCCGCTCGCCGGTGAACCGGGGGGACAGGCCCGGGTCTACGCCCTCGTCGCCCGCACCGACGGGACCGTCGTCGCTGGCACCGACGGCGACGGGCTGTGGCGGACCGCCGCCGGCACACGGGCGTGGCAGCGGGTCGGCCCGCCGGGGATCGCCGTCCACTCCCTCGCGGACGACGGCGGCACGCTGTTCGCCGGCTGCAACGGGCCGGGTGTGCTGCGGTCGACGGATGGCGGCGCCTCGTGGCAACCGGCGGACTCCGGCCCCGAGGATCCGCACGTGCACTGCCTCGTGGTCACTGGTTCCGGCGTGGTGCTGGGTGGCACCGGCGCCGGCGTCGTCCGGTCCGGCGATGGCGGCGCGACCTGGGCGGCGGCGAACGAGGGGATGGGGCACGCGCGGATCTTCTCCCTTGCCGTCGAGCCCACCGGGTCGGTCCTCGCCGGCGGGTACGACGGGGTGTGGCGCACGATGGACGGCGCCGCGTCGTGGCAGCCGGTGCGCACCGGGCTCAGCGGGTCGCACGTGTTCCGGCTTACCGTCGCCGCCGACGGATCCGTGTACGGCGGGACCGGCGACGGCCTCGTCCGGTCCTCCGACGGCGGGCGATCGTGGACCCACGTCGACACCGGGCCCTCCGAGACGACCGTGTACTGCGTGGCCGCCGCCGACGACGGCCGGGTGCTCGCTGGTACGGCGGCCGGCTGTCTCGTGTCGACCGACGGGGGCGGGACCTGGCGGCTCGAGAACGACGGGCTGACCCACCTCGACGTGTACGCCTTGGCGCCGGTGCCCGGCGGTGGACTGCTCACCGGAACCAACGGTGGTGGCGTCTTCCGGGCCACCGACTCCGACCGGCTCCTGTGGACGGCGATGAACGACGGGCTGCCCGATCGGGTGGTCCACGACGTCGTCGCCCTCCCGGCCGGCCGCGTCGTGGCCGCGACGAGCAATCTCGCCGGCGGGCACAAGGGCGGCAGCGTCTACGAGTGGCGCGACGGCACGTGGGTGCCGGCGGCGCCGGGGCTGCCCGACGCGGCGATCTACGGCCTCGCCCTCGACGGGGCCGGCCGGCTCTACGCCGCGGTGCGCGGGGCCCGGGTCTTCCGGCTCGACCCTTACGACGACGAGTGGCGCGACGTCTCACCCGGCCTCGTCGGCGCCAAGGGCTACGGCATCGCCGTCACCGCCGCCGGATCGGTCCTGCTCGGTACCAGCGACGGGGCGTGGCGGTCCGGCGACGGCGGGACGACATGGAAGCCGAGCCACGACGGGCTGTCCAGCTCGACCGCCTACGGCTTCGCCGGTGACGACCGGGCCGTGTACACCGGCACGACTGCGGGCGTGCACCGCTCGCTCGACGACGGCGTGACCTGGGAGCGCTGACGTCGTGGCCACGGCGTTCGTCGGCGGCACGATCGTGGACGGCCGCGGCGGGCCGCCGGTCATCGACGGCGTCCTGGTCGTCGATGGCGACCGGATCGCCGCGGTCGGTCGCCGCGACGAGGTCCCGGTGCCCGAGGGCGCCGACGTCGTCGACACGACCGGACGGCACCTCCTCCCCGGGCTGATCGACGTCCACGTGCACTACTTCGAGTGGATGGGCGAGCTGTTCCTCGCCCACGGAGTCACGTCGGTGAAGGACGTCGGCAACGACGTCGAGTGGATCGCCACGACCGGCGAGGAGATCGCGCGGGACGACGCGCGCGGACCTCGGATCTTCTACACCGGCAACGGGCTCGACGTGCCGCCGCCGCGTCGGGACCACTTCATCGGCCTGGTCGACCCGACGATGGCGCGGCGGGTCGTGGCGCTGCTCGCCGAGCACGGGGCGATCGCGATCAAGGTGCGCGAGCGCCTACCCGCCGAGTTGCTCGCCCCGGTCGTGGACGAGGCGCACCGGCTGGGGTTGAAGGTCACCGGGCACCTGCGCGCCACCGACGCCCGGACCGCAGCACGCACCGACATCGACGGTCTCGAGCACGCCAGCGGGATCGTCCAGGCGACGATCGACCCGTGGCTCAGCATCGATCTCGACACGCTCGAGGAGCGCGACATCTACGCCAAGTACGTCGCCGAGCGGAAGTCGTACGGGCTGATCAACGAAGCCCGCGCCGCCGAGCTGATGACGGAGCTGGCCGACCGCCACGTCGCCCTGATCCCGACGATGGCGGGCTGGTGGCGGATGGCGTCGGCCCGGCGGGACACGTTCGCCGAGGAGGACGCGGTCTATGCCGAGGACCCGTCGCTGGCGTACGTGCCCGACCAGGCCCGGTCGATCTGGGCGACGTCGAAGCTGTACCAGATCGACGATCCCGACGACCTCGCCCAGCTCCACGCCGGTTACGCGAAGCTGACGGCCATGCTCCGCCGTCACCACGAGGCCGGGGGGACGCTGCTCGCCGGGTCCGACACGTACCTGTCGGTCCCCGGGCTGAGCCTGCAGCGCGAGCTGCTGTTCCTCGTCGACGGCGGGTTCACCCCGCTGCAGGCCATCTCGATGGCGACGCTCGAGAACGCCCAGTTCATCGGGTGCGACGGCGACGTCGGCTCGCTCGAGCCGGGCAAGCTGGCCGACGTGGTCGTGCTCGACGGCGACCCGCTGGCGCGGATCGAGAACATCGCCGCAGTGTCGACGGTCGTCAAGGGTGGAAGGGTCGTCGACACCAGCTATCACGCCGACTACTCGGTCCCGACGCCACGCCCGCAGCTGCAACGCCCGCTCTGGGTCGAGCGTCGCCTGGAAGTGCGGTGAGACATGCGAGCCGAGCGAGCGAAGCATGTGACAGTGGCGAAGACCCGGTTCGGCACGGCGGGCGCTCCAGCGCCTTCGCCGGCCGCAATGTGAGGAGCCGACTAATGCCAGCAACGACGACGATCGAGGTGCGGCCGCTGTCTCCCGCGATCGGCGCCGCGATCACCGGCGTCGACCTCAGCGAGCCGCTCGACGACGACGCCTTCGCCGCCGTCCGCGATGCCTTCCTCGACCACTGCGTGCTGGTCTTCCCCGGCCAGCAGCTCGGCCCCGCCGCCCAGCAGGCGTTCGGGAGCCGATTCGGCGACCCGCTCGTCGTGCCCTACCTCGCCCCCCACGCCCTCCCGGGGTACCCGGCCATCCTCCGCGTGACGAACATGGGCAAGGCACAGACGCTGACCGAGAACTGGCACTACGACTCGGCGTACTTCGAGGAGCCGCCGCCGATCGCGATCCTCGCCGCCCAGTCGATCCCCGACGTCGGCGGCGACACGATGTGGACCAACGCCTACGCCGCCTACGAGGCGCTGTCGGAGACGATGCAGGGCCTGCTGTCGGGGCTGCGGGCGGCGTTCACCGGGTCGGTCGTCGGCGACGACGGGCAACGCCGCGACGTGGTCACGTTCCACCCGGTCGTCCGCACCCACCCGCTCACTCAGCGCCGGGCGCTCGGCCTCGGCCGGATCGAGTCGGTGCCGTTCTTCGAGGGGATGACGCCCGACGAGAGCCGCCCGCTGCTGCAGTTCCTCTACGCCCACTGCACCCGCCCGGAGTTCGTCTACCGCCACCGGTGGAGCAACGGCGATGTCGTGATGTGGGACAACCGCTGCACGATGCACTACGCGATCCACGACTACGGCGACACCGCCGAGCGGCTGATGCACCGCATCACCATCCTTGGCGAGCAGTGCGCGTAGCGGGGCTCAGGGCCGGTACGTCGTCACCCGGCGTTGCGGCTGACCGGGTCCGACGGCCCTCTTGAGGAAGATCGCCGGGAGCAGCAAGCCGGCGGTCAGGCCGACGATCCAGATGATGATCGTCGCCAAGACCCAGGTCGCGGCGCCGTCGATCGTCAGATCATCGGACAGGATCGTGGTGACGATGAGGGCGACGAGGGTCGCGATGAGGGCGCTGCTGCCGGCCAGCGCGGGCGCGTGCTTGAGCCCCATCGAGGCGAAGAACGGCCGGGCGATGACGAGCACGCCGGTGAAGATGAGCACATCGAGGATGAACCCGGACGCGCCGACGGACATGTCGTCGAGGATCCAGTTGGCGACGAGCAGCCCGAGCGCGGTGCCCAGCAGCGTGAACCCGACGAAGATCAGCCAGCGGACCACGCCCGTCAGTCTTTCACGCCACCGCCGAGGTGGGTGAGATCCGGCATCTGGTCCCCCATCTGGGCACCTTGCGATCAGGCCACCGGGTCCAGCCGGTAGACGCGCTCGGCGGTGCCGTGGAAGAGCGCCGCCCGCTCGGCCGAGTCGAGCTCGGAGGCCGCCTCGCGGTAACCGTCGACGAGTTCCCGGTACGAGCCGAAGAGCCGGTCGACCGGGAAGTTCGAGCCGAGCACGCAACGGTCGGCGCCGAAGGCGGCGACACCGGCCAGGATCCACGGGCGGATGCTCGCCGGGGTCCAGTCCGGCTCGGACGCGCCGGCGAGGGCGGAGAACTTGCACACCACGTTGGGCCGTTGGGCGAGCCGCGCCATCGCCGCCGACCACGCGGCGAGGTCGGCCGGCGTGCGCTCGAGCGGCAGGCAGGCGTGGCTGAGGGCGATCGTCACCGACGGCCACCGGGCGGCGACGGCGTCGAGCACGGCGAACTCGTCGTGGGCCCGGCGCAGCTCGATCGACAGGCCGAGCTCGGCGGCGACGTCCATCGCCGGAGCGATCTCGTCGACGTCGAGCTGGGTCGCCGACTCCCAGTCCCGCACGCCCCGCAGGCGGGGATGGGCGGCGTGACGGCGCAACACGTCCGGCGCGTCCGGCCGGCCGAGCAGGCAGCCACCGACGATCCCGTCCGGCATGCCGTGCTCGTCGGCGACGGTCTCCAGCCACGCCGTCTCGGCGACGCGGTCGTCGATCGGATGGGCGCAGTGGACGTGGACGGCGGCGGCGAGCCCGGTCCCCGCCGCCTCCGCCCGGAACTCGGGCGTGATGTACCGCGGGGCATCGAGCTCGTCGGATCCCTCCCAACGGCGAAACGTGTAGCCGGACTTCAGCCAGGACCACTCGAGTCCGGCGACGGAGTGGTCCCAGAAGTGGATGTGGGTGTCGATGAACGGTTCGTCGGCCATCACGTGAGCACGCGCGGCCCCGGCGTGAACCGGGCCGGGAGGGCGAACGTGCCGTAGGTGACGCCGATCGTCTCGGCCTTGACGAGGTGCTCGTGATCGATCGAGTAGTCGGGCAGGCGGCGGAGCACGGCCCGCAGGGCGAGCAGGATCTGCCGGCGGGCGAAGTTCGAGCCGAGGCAGCGGTGGGCGCCGAGTCCGAACGCCATGTGGCGGTTCGGGGAGCGGTCGAGGACGACCTCGTCGGCCCGGTCGAACATCTCCTCGTCGCGGTTGCCGGATGCCCAGACGAGCAGCACCCGGTCGCCCTGGCCGATCTGCCGGTCGCCGACCACGACGTCGCGGGTCGCCGTGCGGGCGAGGGCGAACTGCGGTGACTCGAAGCGGAGGAACTCCTCGACCGCCGAGGGCAGGAGGTCGGGCTCGTCGATCAGTCGCTGCCGGGCGTCGCGGTCGCGGTCCAGATGGATCAGCGCGCTGCTGATCGCCGACCCGGTCGTGTCGAGCCCACCCTGGAGGGTGAGCATGACCATCTCCTGGACGGCGTGGTCGGTGACCGGCTCGCCCCCGACGTGGCCGTGGACGAGGTACGTGATCATGTCGTCGCGGGGCACGGACCGCCGGTCGGCGATGGTGTCGCGGATCGTCCCGGCGATCCATGCCAGCTCTTCGAGGACGCCTGCCCGCGCCGGGTTGTCCTGGCGCAGGAAGACGGTCTTGTGCATCGGCTCGGAGAAGCGGTGCCAGTCCTCGACCGGCATGCCGAGCTTGTGCAGGGTGACCATCGCTGGGAGCGGGGTGGCGAGGTCGTGGACGAAGTCGACCTCGCCGTGCTCGACGAACTCGTCGATGCAGCGGTGGACGAAGTACTCGATGACCGGCTCGAGGCGGTCGGTGGCGGCGGGCGAGAACATCGGGTGGAGCAGCCGCCGGTACTCGAGGAACTCGGGCGGATCCATCTCGATCGGGATCGACTTCTGCTGGGCGTTCTTCTTCGGCGGGATGAGGATCGTCTCCGCCGACGAGAAGGCCTCGTCGTCGAGGGCGACGCGCCGGATGTCGTCGTAGCGGGTGACGACCCAGAACCCGTCGTAGCGGTCGCTCCGGGCGACCGGGCACCGGTGGCGCAGGTCGGCCAGCTCCGGCCACGGGTCGGCGGCGAAGGCCGAGCTGTGGTGGTCGAAGTGGACGACCTCGGCGTCGTCGGTTGTCGTCACCCGCTCGCTCCCCCGCCGGACTCGGCGGCGAGCTCGGCGAACCGGTCGGCGCCTGCCTGGGCGACTTTGGCGTCGTCGGCGTAGTGGCCCCCGCTCACCCCGACCGCGCCGACCGACACGCCGTCGTAGATCAGCGGGACCCCGCCGGGGACGAGGAACGTCTCGGGGTTGGCGCTCATCGCCCGCCACAGGACCTCGTCCTGCTTGAGCCGCTTCTCGAGAAACTCCTCCGTCGACCGGCCGAGCCCGGCCGCGGCCGTGGCCTTGAGCAGGCCACCACGCCACGCCTTGGGACCGGCCCGCTCGGTCTTCCCCGCGGCGACGATCTCGCCCCGCGTGTCGGTGACCACGACTCCCGCGCCCACGCCCAGCTCGTCGGCCTTGGCGAGGGCGGCGCGCAGGGCTTCGACGGCCGCGGCGTAGGTCACGTTCCGTTGCACCTTCACGATGTCGTCCACATCACCTCCCGAGTGCGGAGATGAGCATACTGAATTAATGGCGTCGCCAGTATCCCGTCAGCGACACGGCCGATCGAGCGGAACGCCGACCGGCGCTACACCGCGTCGACGGCGGACTGGATGAGCGCTGTCACCTCGTCGGGGTGGGAGACCATCACGACGTGGCTCGAGTCCACCTCGATCGTCGTGGCGCCCATCCGCTGGGCGAACAACCGCTCGCCATCGGGCGGGATGACCTCGTCGTGCTGGGCGACGGCGAACCACGTCGGCAGCGACTTCCAGGCCGGCGTCCCCATCACGTCCTCCAGCGTCGACGCGTGCAACGGCTGCTGGACGGCGCACATCACGCGGGCCTCGACCGGGTCGACGTCGGGAGCGAAGTGCTCGAGGAAGGCGGGCTCGGGCAGCCAGGCGAAGCCCTGGTCGTCGACCGCGAAGGCGGCGATCGCAGGCGTGGGCGGGCCCTGCCCGAGCAAGGCGCCGATGGACTCACCCTCGTCGAGGCCGAACCCGGCCAGGTACACCAGTCCGCGCACGTTCGGTAGGTCCGGTCCGAGCGCCGTCATGACCTGACATCCGTACGAGTGCCCCACGAGCACCATCGGCTCGTCCGTCAACGACAGGACGTGGCGGAGCTTGGCGACGTTGTCCGCCAACGACGTGTTGGGCAACTGCGGGGCGACCACCTCGTGACCAGCCGCCTGCAGCCGGCGGATCACCGCCGCCCAGCACGAGCCGTCCGCCCATGCCCCGTGCACCAACGCGATCCTCATGACCTGTCCTCCTTCGCCACCGGCCCTCGGTGGCCACCGCACTCTGTCACGATCGGGGACCGGCTGCCCGGCGACCGGACCGCGCTAGCCGAACTGGCCGGGCTGGTAGTCGCCGGCGGGCTGCTGGACGACGACGTTCAGGCGGTTGAAGGCGTTGATGACGGCGATCGTGCACACCAGCGCGGCGAGCTGGTCCTCGTCGTAGTGCTTGGCGGCGTTCGCCCAGGCCTCGTCGGTGACCCCACCGGCGGCGTCGGCGATCCGGGTGCCCTGCTCGGCCAGCTCCAGCGCGGCCCGCTCGGCGTCGGTGAACACCGTGGCGTCCCGCCAGGCCGCGACCAGGTTGAGACGGGTCGAGGTCTCCCCCGCGTGGGCGGCGTCCTTGGAGTGCATGTCGGTGCAGACGCCGCAGCCGTTGATCTGACTGGCGCGGAGCTTCACCAGGTCCAGCGTCGCCGCCGGCAACGAAGTCTCCTCGGCGGCCCGGCCTGCCGAGACGACGTACTTGATGGATTTCGCCCCGACCGGGCTGGCGAAGAGGTTCAAGCGGGCATCCATGGTGCATTCCTGTCTGTTCGTTCGATGGTTGCACCTTGTCGACCCGTCGGCACGGGACGATGTGACAGCCAGCGAGGTGACGTACGTCTCCCGACGAGGACCTCAGGACTCGGTGACCGCCAGCTGCGGTTCCTGCGGGGCAGGGCGTCGGGGCAGCAGCCGGGCCAGGAACAGGCCGACCGCGGCGAATGCCGGCGGAGACGAGGAAGCCACGGTTGTAGGCGCTCTGGGCGACGGCCAGCTCGGCGTCGCTGGCGTCGGTGAGGGTCAGGTCCCCGAGCTCGGCGGTGATGATCGTCGCCAGCACCGCGGTCCCGAAGGCGCCGCTCACCTGGCGGGTCAGCGAGCGCAACGCCGCCGCCTGCGGCACCAGCCGCTCGGCGACGGCCGACAGGCCACGCCGAAGCCGGCGGCGGCCGCGATGAACACTCGCTTCTGCCCGAACCGGTCGGCCGACCAGCCGGCGACGAGTTGGGCGATGCCCGTCGCCATCAGGAACGCAGTCACCGCCCACTCCGCCCCGGACCCGGCGCCGAGATCCTCGACGATCACCGGCAGGGCGAGGACGATGAACGTCGTGTCCATCAGCACCACGAGCGAGGCGAGCACGATCGCGGTCATCGCCGCGACCGGGTAGCGGTCGGTCGACGCGGCCGTCACGCGAGGGAGACGTAGACGTTTTTCAGGCGGAGGAACTCGTCGACACCGGCCCGGCCGCCCTCGCGGCCGAAGCCGCTCTCCTTGACCCCGCCGAACGGCGCCGCCGGCGGCATCGGAGGGAAGGCGTTGACGCCGATCGACCCGGCGTCGAGCCGGGCGGCGACCCGGTGCGCCCGCCGGAGGTCGTTGGTGAACACGATTCCGCCGAGGCCGTAGGCGGTGCCGTTGGCCAGCGCCACCGCCTCGTCCTCGTCGTGGAACCGGACGATCGCCAGCACCGGCCCGAACACCTCGTGCTGGGCCAGATCGCTGTCGTTGTCGACGGCCCCGAACACCGTCGGCCGGATGAAGTAGCCGGGGGCGAGGTCTCCGCCCATCCGATCGCCGCCGGTGAGGAGGCGGCCGGCACCGTCGGTTCGAGCCCGGCCGATGACGTCGAGGATCCGCGCACAGTTGGCGGCGTCGATCACCGGGCCCATCTGCACGCCATCGTCGAACGGGCGCCCGACGACGAGCGCCTCGGTCATCGCCACGACCCGCTCCTCGACCGCGTCGTACACGCTGTCCTCGACGAGCAGCCGGGTCGGCAGCACGCATCCCTGGCCGCTGGTGGGGACGATGCCGGCCTGCACCGCGGTCATCGCCGCGGCGTCGAGATCGGCGTCGGCGAAGACGACGCTCGCCGACTTGCCGCCGAGCTCGAGCACGACAGGAGTGAGGTTGCGGCCGGCGGCCTCCGTGATCCGGCGCGCCGTCGCCCCGCCTCCGGTGAAGCTGATCTTGCCGATCCGGGCGTCGCCGACGAGGGCGGCGCCGGCGTCGGCACCACCGGGCACGACGTTGACGACGCCGGGCGGCACCCCGGCCTCGAGGCACAGCTCGGCGAACCGCAGCGGGCCGAGCACGGCCAGCTCGGCCGGCTTGAGCACGACGCAGTTGCCGGCCGCGAGGGCCGGGGCGACCTTCATCGCCGGCGAGACCATCCCGCCGTTCCACGGGGTCAGCACGGCGACGACGCCGTACGGCTCGAGCCGGGTGTAGTCGAGCGCCGGACCGGCCGACGTCGGGATCGTCGCCCCCTCGAGCTTGTCGACCCACCCGGCGAAGTAACGGACGTACTCGGCGGCGAGCGACGCGCCGCGCCGGCGCTTGAACGGGGCGCCGGTCTCCAGCGAGCGCATCACTCCGAGCTCGGGATCGTGGACATCGAGGAGGCGGGCGAGCTCGAACAGCACGTCGCGACGGCGGGCCGGTGCCCACTGCGACCACTCGGGGAAGGCGGCCGCCGCGGCGGCGACCGCCCGCTCCACCTCCTCGGGTCCGGTCATCGCGACGGTGGCGAGCGGCTCACCGGTGGACGGGTCGAGCTGTTCCCGGCGCCCACCTGACGTGTCGGCCTCCCAGCGGCCGCCGATGAGGGCGTCGCCGCTCGGCAGCCGGGCGTCACGGATCAGCTCGGCGAGCTCGGTCATCGTGAATTCCTCCGTCGCATCTCAGATCAACAGGGCGCCGCCGTCGACGTGGAGCACGGTGCCGGTGACGTAGGTGGCGGTCATCAGGAACAGCACGGCGTGGGCGAGCTCCTCGGGCCGGCCGAGCCGACCCAAGGGGAGCTGGGCGAGGTACGGGCGCATCACGTCCTCCTTGCGCGCCCCGAATGCCCGGTCGAGGACCGGCGTGTCGAACGAGCCCGGGCAGATCGTGTTCACCCGGATCGGCGCCAGCTCGACCGCCATGGCCCGACCGAAGGACTCGAGGGCGGCGGTCGCCGCCGCGCCCGCCGACCGGTCGGGGCGGGGCCGGAACGCCGACACTCCGGAGCAGAACGTGAACGAGCCCGACTCCGGCATGCGCGGCGCCGCCGCCGCGCACAGGTTGCGCGCCGCCCACACCCGGGCGTCCAGTGCCCGCTGGAACAGCTCGTGGGTGGTATCGCCAACCGGGGCGTGAGGCTGCTCACCGGTGAACGAGGCGACGTGGTCGACCCGGTCGAACGTGTCGAACAGCGCCTGCACGGCGTCGGCGTCGGCGGCGTCGAGACTCGCCGCCCGCGTTCGCTCACCGAGCTCGACGCGAGCCTGCTCGAGCCGGTCGGGGTCGCGGGCGACGATGGCGACCTCGGCACCGGCGTCACGGGCCGCCTTCGCCGTCGCCAGCCCCATGCCCGAACTGGCGCCGAAGAGGACCACGGTCTGTCCTTCGATCGAGTACGTCACGGCTTCCGATCCCCCCTGTCGATGACCCAGTCGAACCCGGTGACGGCGGTCCAGGCGCAAGCCGTCGCGTCCCACCGCACCGTGCGGGCGGCACGGAACCCCCAGTGCTCGCCAGGCCGGAACGTCACGTCGGCCCCGCTCGCCATCGGCACAGCGTCGAGCTGCTCGAGCCCGGCGACGAGCGCGGCGGGCTGGGGGTCGGGCCCGGCCCGCCGCAGGCCCTCGACGAGCAGCGTCACCAGGTCGCTGCTGATGAGGACGTTGGAGAGCTCCCCTGACATCACCGGGGCCGTACGGGCGAGCGGGCGCCCGCTCCACGTCTCGTACGCCGCCAGCGCCTGCTCGGTCTCGGCAGCGAGCGGGCGGCCGGCGGCGGCGTCGCCGACCCGGCTCATCGTCATCGCCAGCGTGCCGTCGTACAGCTCCGGGGGGAAGAACCGGGCCGTGACGTCGTTGGTGTGCTCGCCGGTCTCGAGGTCGACGAGGTGGGGCCGGTAGCCGATGCCGGCGGCCGCCTGCAGCGTGTTGATCCAGCTCGACCCGCCGACGAATCCGAGGACGAGGTCGACCCCGTCGGCGGCGAAGCGGACCGGCGCCGACTCGTCCTGCTCGCTCCCGGCGCCGGCGCCCTCGGAGTCGACGACGGTGCGGACCTCGTGCCCGCGGCGGCGCAGCTCGGCGACGGCGGCCGCCGACGACTGCCGGGTGAGCCGGTCACAGAAGACGCCGATCGCCCGGCCGGTGAAGTGACCACCGCGTTCGGCCCACCCGACGAACGACCGGTACAGGACGTCCTGGGCGGCGCGGAGCGTGAACAGCCACGGCGCGGCGTCGTCGAGGACCGCGGCGGGGACCGCGTTGACGTCGATGACCGGCACCCCGGACGCGGCGAGCCACAGGGCGCCCTCGGTGAAGTCGCGGCCGCCGAGCACGACGAACGCGCCCTCCTCGACGAACCGGCGCGCAGCGGCGACCTTTTCCGCCTCCTGGTTCGAGCGATACGACGCGAGGACGAGGCGCAGGTCACGACCGTGGACCGGGAGCGCACCCGTCCGGCGGTGGTGCTCGACCGCCGCGGCGACCTGCGTCGCGGGGTCGCCGATCCCCCAGCACGGGTCGAGCGCGATGTACTCGGACAGGTCGGGCACGGCCACCCCGATCGTCAACTCCTGCCCCAACTACGCTCCCCATCGCCGGCCGCCGTGCGAATTTAGTATGCTAAATAGCCTAGGTCGGTCAGGGGAGGACGAGCAACCGCAGTGTGGGGATGTAGGAGCGCTGAGTGTCGAACACGGTGACGCTTCCCGTCATCGACTTCGAGATTCCGCTGAACGTCGTCATCCTCGGGGTGATCGCCGGGCTCACCTATGCCCTCCTGGCGATCGGTCTCACCCTCGTCTACCGGACGTCGCGGGTGCTCAACTTCGCCGCCGGGGAGATGGGCGCGCTGCCGGCGCTCCTGATCCCGATCCTCGTCATCAACAAGGGGTGGCCGTACTGGCTCGCCCTCGCCCTGACCCTGCTCGGCGCGGCCGCGATCGGCGGGCTCACCGAGTCGCTCGTCATGCGGCCGCTCTCGCGCGGGCCGCGCCTGACGATGCTCGTCGCCACGATCGCGCTGGCCCAGGCCCTGTTCGGGTTCAGCCTGCTGATCCCCCGCGGCGGTGACCTCACCGGCAAGGCGTTCCCCACCCCGTTCGACTGGCGCCTGACGATCGGCACGCTCGTGCTCGGCCCGGGCCAGATCCTGATCATCTTCGTCGCCCCGCTCTGCGCCCTCGCCGTCACGCTGTTCCTCCGCCACAACCCGCTCGGGCGGGCCAGCCGCGCCGCCGCCGAGAACACCGAAGCGGCTCGGCTCGCCGGCGTGCCGACCGGGCGGGTCTCGTTCGTCATCTGGGTGATCGCCGGCCTCCTCGCCGGGGTCGGGGCGATCCTCATCGGCGCCACCCGCCCACTCACGCTCTCCGCCGCGCTCGGCCCGGCGATCCTCCTCCGGGCCCTCGGCGCGGCGATGCTCGGCGGGCTCAACAGCATCTGGGGCTCGTTCGCCGGCGGCATCGCGATCGGCGTGTGCGAGGCGTTGGTGCTGTGGAACTACCCGGTCGGCGGCGTGCTCGAGCTCGTCCTCGCCATCGTGATCCTGGCCAGCATGCTGCTCAAGCCGAGCCTGGGACGGTCGCGGCAGGCGCGTCAAGGTGCCGACTGGACGCTGACCAGCGCCGTGCTCCCGCTCCCGCCCTGGCAGGCACGGCTGGGCCTCGTCCGCCTGGCGAAGTACGGCGCGCTCGCGGTCGCGCTGACGCTGGCCGTGCTCGCCCCGTTCGCCGTCAAGCCGTCGCTCCAAGTGTCGCTGACGACGATCGTGCTCACCGCGCTGACCGGCCTCTCCCTCGTCGTCCTCACCGGCTTCGCCGGTCACATCTCGCTGGGTCAGTTCGCCTTCGTCGCCGTCGGGGCCGTCGTCGGCGGGCGGCTGTACCAACTCGGCTACCCGCAGCTCGCCATCGCCGCGATCGTCATCGTCGTCGGCGCCGGGGTCGCCGTCCTCGTCGGGCTCCCCGCCCTGCGCCTGCGCGGCCTGTTCCTCGCCGTCTCCACGCTCGGGTTCGCCCTGGCCGTGTCGAGCTGGCTCTTCTACCAGGGCTGGCTGGTGCACACGTCGCCGGAGACCGGCAGCTCGCTGCAGCTGCGCCGGCCCCGCTTCCTCGGCATCGACTTCGACCAGGAGGACCGGTACTACTGGCTCTGCCTCGGCGTGCTCGTGATCGCCGCCCTGATGGTGTACCGCTTGCGCCGCACCGGGCCCGGGCGGGCCATGCTCGCCGTGCGGGACAACGAGGCGTCGGCGGCGAGCCTGTCGCTGGCCCCGTGGAAGGTCAAGCTCAGCGCCTTCGCCCTGTCCGGCGCGATCGCGACGTTCGCCGGTTTCCTCTACGGCGGGCTGTTGATCAGCTTCTCCGCCGACCCCGCGGCCACGTTCTCTCCCAGCCGCTCGCTGAGCTTCGTCGTCATCGCCGTACTCGGCGGGATCACGTCGATCACCGGCGCCGTGCTCGGCGCGCTGTGGGTCGAGGGCATCCCCCGCCTGCTCGGCGAGGGCTACGCCCTGTTGTCGTCGGGGCTCGGCGTGATCCTCATCCTCCTGCTGATGCCGGGCGGCCTGGCGTCGCTCGTGTTCACCCTGCGCGACCGGTTCGTCGCCTTCGTCCTCGGTCGCCGGCCGGCGACCGCGTCCGCAGCGGTCGCCGGGGACGCCGCGCCGCGGGCGGGGCTGCTCGCCGGGACATCCCGTGGCGACGACGCCGCCCACCGGGCCGGCGCCGCGCCGCTGTCGGCCACGTCGGTCACCGTCCGCTTCGGCGGGCTGCTCGCCCTCGACAACGTGTCGGTGCACACCGAGGCGGGCGAGGTCCTCGGCCTCATGGGTCCCAACGGCGCCGGCAAGACGACGCTGTTCGACGTGCTCTCCGGCAACCTGCGCCCGGTGCACGGGTCGGTCGAGCTCGACGGCCGTGACATCACCGGCCTCCCCGCCCACCGACGGTCGCGGCTCGGCCTCGGACGCACGTACCAGCAGGCGCGCCTGTTCGCCGACCTGACCGTGATCGAGTGCGTCGCCGTGGCGCTCGAACGGCACCGGCCGTCGTGGCTCGTCCCGTCGATGGTCGCCTGGCCCAGTTCGGTGCGGTCGGAACGGGCGCGCATGGCCCGCGCCGCCGAGGTGCTCGAGCTGCTCGACCTCACCGCCTACGCCCACCGGCCGTCGTCGCAGCTGCCGACCGGGCTGCGCCGGATGGCCGAGCTCGGCTGCGTGATCGCCCTCGAGCCGCACGTGTTGCTGCTCGACGAGCCGACGGCCGGGTTCACCCATCGGGAGACAGAGGCGTTCGGGGAGACGATCCAGGAGGTGCGGCGCTACCTCGGGGCGACGATCGTGATCATCGACCACGACGTCCCGTTGATGCGGGGACTGGTCGACCGGCTGTACGTGCTCGCCGCCGGGCAGGTCATCGCCGAGGGACCGCCGTCGATCCTCGACTCCGACGCCCAGGTCGCCGAGGTGTACCTGGGGTCGTCGGTCGCCGCCCGGACCGCCGCGCCAGCCGCGCCGGTCCCCGTCGCCAATCAGTGACCGCGCCCGACGAACATCTGGGCGCGGAGCGTCTCAATCCAGCTTCTGGGCGCGGACCGTCTCGGATCTGCGACTCGAGCGCGCCCAGATCGGACGGTCGCGCCGCCGCCCTCGACCATCTCGCCGGGCTCGACGCGGTCGACGATCGGCCCGCCGTGCTCGGGTTCGGCGACAAGCGGGCGGCGCGGTCGGCGTGGGCGAGGACCGTGGCCTTCCTCGCCGCCCACGTACCACCGAACCATCCATCAGAGTGAGCGAACAACCCCGATTCGGGCCAATTCGCTCACTGTGACGGGGCTCGGGTCAGGACAGCGGGAGCGGACCCCACTCGCCGTTGGGCTCCCAGCACGGGCACTCGGGGTTCCAGCGAACCTCGCGTGCGGTCTTGGCGCCGCTGTGGTCCTCGGCCGAGTAGGAGACCGTGTCCCAGTAGGCGCCGTGGAAGTCGGTGATCTGCTCGATCCCGGCCCGGTAGTCCTCCTGGGTGATCTCGGCACCGCCGCTGGCCTCGGTCGCGATCCGGAGCGCCTCGACCATCAGGTTGGCGAGATCGCACGTGATGAGGATCTGGGTGTACTCCCCGGACTGCTCGGGCGCGGTGCGCGCGATGGTCTTGCCGGAGAACTCCTCGTAGTCGGCGAGGCACTCCTCGGCCTCCGGGCCGATGCCGACGGACAGGTCGCCGGCCCGCACGCTGGCGAGCGCCGGCACGTCGGTGTACTGGCCCTGGGCGTAGGCGGCGGTGGCGACGTCGCTGAGGTGCGACGCCCAGTCGGTGTCGATGTACGCCGGGTTGTAGCCCTGCTCGTTGGCGGCGGCGGTGAAGTTGATGATGCTCGAGCTCCCGACGATCGGGATGACGAGGTCGACGCCGTCGGCCTGGAAGCGCTGAGCCGCGAGGGCGTCCTGCTCGGCCCCCACCCCTTCGCCGCCGGACTGCACCTCGGAGGCGATGTTGGCGCCAGCGTCGGTGAGGATCGCCTTCATCGCGTCCACCGCCTCCTGGGCGGGCGTCTCCCAGTAGATGCCGATGTTCTTGCCCTCGACGTAGCCGCTCTCCACGGCCCAGTTGGCGAAGGCGGTGAGGATCGTCGTCTCGTCCGGCTTGACGGTGAAGAAGTTCGGGCCGGCCTGGGCGTAGAGCGCCGCCGGCGCCTGGTTGACGCTGATGATCGGCGTGTTGAACCGGGTCGCCATGCACTCGGCGCCGTTCGGGAAGTCGCGCCCGGCGAGAGCGGCGAAGACCTGGTCGTCCTGGCCGAACTGCTGGCACACGGTGGTCTGGGCATCGGCCTCGATGGCGCTGTGCTCGCCGGTGACGAACTCGACGTCGACGCCGTTGACGGGGAGGTCGCCCTTGGTGTGGAGCGCCTCGAGCACGGCGAGGATCGCCTCCTCCGGGTCACCGATGCCGAAGGCCGGGTTCACTTCCTCGAACGCCGAGACGTCGGCGTAGGCGAAGCCGACGGTGATCGTCTGGGTGACCTCACCGCCGCCGCCACCGGTCGTGCCGGGCGCGGCGGTCGTACCGGGCGCGGCGGTCGTTCCAGGCGCGGCCGTGGTCGCCGGCGCGGCCGTCGTGCCTGGTGCGGCCGTGGTCGCGGGCGCCGCCTCCGTGGTGGCTCCACCCGCATCGTCGTCATCGTCGTCGCCACAGGCCACGAGCGCGGTTACGAGGCCCGTTGCCGCGACGAAGACTCCGGCCTTCCTCCACCCACGATTCATCATCGTCCTCCCCCATCGAGGCGCCGGACCGCCGGCGCCGGGTCGTGACAAGAGTATACTCTTCTAGGTGGGCCTGCAAGGAACGCTGGCCGACGGGCTCGCCTTCCCCGAGTGCCCGCGGTGGCACGACGGTGAGCTGTGGCTGTCCGAGAAGCGGGCCGGGCGCGGTCCTCGCCATCTCCGCGGAGGGCGCGGTACGGACCGTCGTCGACGTCCCGGGCGGTCCCGGCGGCATCGGGTGGACGCCGCGCGGCGAGCTGCTCGTCCTCGACATGTCCGCCCGCGCCCTGCTGCGTCTCGGTGACGAGGGGCTGGAGACCGTCGCCGACCTGGGTGAGCTCACCGCCGGCCGGTGCAACGACATGATCGTCGACGGCCGCGGACGGGCGTACGTCGGGCACTTCGGCTACGACCTGCTCGGCGGGGCGCCGCCGGCCCCGGCGACGCTGGTGCTCGTCGAACCGGACGGCACGGCGCGGACGGTGGCCGAGGACCTGCACTTCCCCAACGGGTGCGCCCTGACGCCGGACGGGGCCACGCTGCTGGTCGCCGAGTCGGCCGCCGGCCGGATCACCGCCTTCGACGTCGAGGCCGACGGGGCGCTTTCCGAGCGGCGGGTGTTCGCCGCCCTCGACGGCGTGGTGCCCGACGGGATCGCCCTCGACGCCGCCGGCGGGCTGTGGGTCAGCGACCCGGTCGGGTGCGCGCTGGTGCGCGTCGAGCCGGGCGGGGCGGTGACGGCGCGGGTGTCGACGGCGCCCGCCGGCGCGTTCGCCTGCGCCCTCGGCGGTGACGACGGCCGCACCCTGTTCGTCTGCCTCTACACCGAACAGGCGTCGCAGCTCGCCGACGGCGCCCCGCCGATCGGATCGGTGGTCACGCTGCGCGTCGACGTCCCCGCCGCCTGACCGTCAGGCGATGCGCCGCTCCAACCTCGAGCCGTAGTAGCGGAGCACGTTGGCCCCGAGCAGCCGCTCCTTGGTCGCGTCGTCGAGGTCGTCCCGCTCGCGGACGGCCTTCACCGAGTACGGGAACTTGCTGTCGGTGTGCGGGTAGTCGGACGCGTACATCACACACTCGGCGCCGATCGCCTCGATCGCCTCCGGCACGAGCAGCTCGTCGGGCTCGGCGGTGACGAAGCAGCGCCCGTCGCGGAGGTACTCGCGCGGCGACCGCACCATCCGGGGCATCTCCGCCGAGCGGCGCTCGTAGTGCTCCTCCAGCCGCTCCACCCAGTACGGCACCCACCCGCACCCGGCTTCGAGGAAGCCGACCCGCAGCGCCGGATGGTCGTCGAGCACGCCGCCGCAGAGGATCGTCGCCATGGCGATCATCTGCTCGAACGGGTGCCCGATGGCATGGACCATGAAGTGGGTATCGAACCGCTCGGTCCCCGCCGCCGGGAGGTGCGACCCGTTGCCCCAGTGCACCGAGATCGGCACGTCGAGCCGCTCGGCCTCGGCGAACAGCGGCGCCACGGCCTCGTCGTCGAGCTCCCGCCCGGCGATCGACGGCGGGACCGTGCCGCCGACGTGGCCCCGCTCCTCGACGGCGCGGCGCAGCTCCTCGACGGCGGCGGTGACGTCCTGCGCCGGTAGCGCCGCCATCGCCACCAGCCGCTTCGGCGCGGTGTCGCAGAAGTCGGCGTAGTAGTCGTTGAGCGCCCGGGCGATGGCGGTGGCGAACTCGACGTCGCGGATCGTGCTCAGCGCGAGCCCGAGGCTGCCGTACACGACCTGCACGTCGATGCCGTCGGTGTCCAGGTCGTCGAGCCGGGCCCGGGCGTCGGCCGCCCCGCGGTGGGTCCCGCCGAGGTCCTTGCCCTGGACCTTGGCGGTGTGCCGCTGGCGCAGCCGCGGGTCGGGATACAACCGGCCCTCCATCAGGATGCGGGTCAGGCCGAGGGTGTCCTTGAGCAGCCGGGGGGCGCGGCTGCGGTACGGCTCCTCGATGCGCTCGGCGAGCTCGTCGAGCGACTCGTTGATGTGGGCGTCGCTATCGATGACCATCGTGTTCTCCTCGGTCGTCAGCAGGCGTGGCGTTCGGTGACGAACGCCAGGTAGTCGTCGAGCTCCTCGTCGACCTCCTGCGCGGTCAGGTCGGTCAGTTCGGCGGCGAGGTTGGCGCTGTCACCGGGTTCCAGCAGGGTCTCGCCGTCTCGCCCGACGGCGATCGCCTCGGCCAGCGTGAGCCCGTCCCCGTCGACGGCCCGGATCGTGACCTCGAAGCAGTACGTCGTCGTGGTCGACTCGTTGCGGGCGAGCACCTGCGCCCTCGGCGCGCCCGCCTCCTCGTCCCCGACCCGCACGTCGCTCAGGGTGACCGGCGGGCGGTCGATGATCTCGCGGACGCCGAGGGCGAAGCCGACGATCATGCCCCCGATCACGACGATCCAGAACAGCGTCGCCCACCGGTCGCGGGTCTCCGGAACGGTCGCGATCGAGCGTCATGACACGGTCCCCATCATCATCCGCACCAGCTCGTCGCCGTCCCCGAGCGCGGCCGCCTCGCCGAGCATCGACACCTCGCCCTTCTCCATGAACATCACCGTGTCGGCGACCTCGAGGGCGACCGACGACCGCCTGCTCGACGATCACGACGGTCGTGCCGAGCTGGCGGATCGAGCGCACCACGGGGAGCAGCTGCTCGATGACCCGGGGGGCGAGCCCGAGCGAGAGCTCGTCGACGAGGAGCAGCCGGGGCCCGGCCATCAGCGCCCGCCCGAGGGCCGCCATCTGCTGCTCGCCGCCGGAGAGGGTGCCGCCGCTCTGCCGCAGCCGGCCGGCGAGCTGCGGGAACACCTCGAGCACGGCGTCGAGACGCTCGCGCACCAGGGCATCGGAGTGGTGGTACGGGTACGCGCCCATCCACAGGTTCTCCTGCACCGTCAACGTCGGGAACGTCGACCGGCCCCCCGCCATGAGGGTGATCCCGAGCCGGACCCGCTGGTCGGGCGGCACCCCGGTCAGGTCCACCCCGCGGTAGACGATCCGGCCGGACTGGGCGTCGACGAGACCGGCGATCGCCGACAGCAGCGTCGTCTTGCCCACGCCGTTGCGTCCGACGAGGGCGTGCACGCCGCCCTCGGGGACCCGCAGCGTGACCCCGAACAGGACCTGGATCGAGCCGTAGCTGAGGTCGAGGTCGTCGACGACGAGCAGGTCGCCGTCGGTGGTGGCGGCGCGGACGAGCTGGCCGTGCTCGATCACCGCCCCGTCGGCCGCGCCATCGACCGCGCCATCGACCGCCCCGTTGCCGCTCGGTACGTCCGGCCCGGCCGGGCCACTCGGGCCTCCAAGGCCGTCATCGCCCCCACCGGACGGCGGATCGTCGCCGTTGTCGGCCAGCGCCTCGGCCCGCACGACCTCGCGCAGGCGGCGCTCCTCCCGGATGTACGGGCGGAGGGCGAACAGCATCAGCACCCCGGACAGTCCCATCAGCGGGACGAGCAGGAGGAACGCTGTTTGCAGGTTGTACTGGTCGGCGAGAACCCCGACCAGCGTGGGGGCGATCGCCGCGCACACGCTCTGCAGCACGACGTCGGTCGCCGTACCCCGGCCCCGCAGGCGGGCGTGCAGGACATCGGCGCGGGCGGCGTTGATCGGCGCCTGCGGGGCCACCAGGCACATCGAGGCCAGCGTGAAGCAGACCAGCATGAGCGGGGTGTTGCTGATGACGAACGTGAGGATGAACAGCGGGAAGGCGAGCAGCCGGGACACCGCGCCGACGAGCACCCGCCCGGCGCGGAAGCCGCGGAACGTCAGGTAGTCGGCGAGCCATCCGGAGAGGAGGACGCCGGCGAGACCGCCGAGGGCGAGGAGGCTGATCGACGTCGCCGCCTGGGCGATGGACATGTCGTGGTAGCGGACGAAGAACGTCGGCGACCACGTGCCGATGCTGCCGAAGAACAGCGCCCCGACCGCCGACGACACGGCGAGCAGGGTGAACGTCCGGCACCGGAACAGCTCCCGGTACGCCTCGCGGGTCGGCATCGTGTCGTACACCGACGGGTGGGTGAGCTGGGGGTCGAGGTGCTGCTGCAGCCGGTCCTGCTGACCGCGCACCGGCTCGGGGAGGCGGCGGGCCAGGATCGCGACGACGAACGCCGGGATGCTGAGGAAGAAGAACGCCGAACGCCACCCCCACTGCGTCGCCATCGCCGCCGAGATCGGGACGAGCAGGATGCCGAGCAGCTGGCCGGTCTGGTAGACGCTCATCACCTTCGACCGCTGGACGGTCGGGTAGTAGTCGGCGAGGAGCGACTGCGACGTCGGGTTGTCGCACGGATCCCAGGCGCCGAGCGTCATCCGGGCCCCGAGCAGGCTGGCGTAGTTCCAGGCGAGCCCGGTCCAGATCATCGTCAGGCCCCACGCCGCCGTGCCCCACGAGATCACCCGGGTCCGGCGCATCCGGTCGGCGAAGTAGCCGAACGGCACGGTGCCGATCATGACCACGATCACGTAGCTCGACGAGAGGATGCCGAGGGCGCTGTCGGACAGCCCGAACTCCTGCTTCAGGAGCGGGAAGAGCGTCGGCACGACGTACTGGTCGGTGACGTTGAGGGCGTAGATCGCGGTCAGCAGGACCAGCGGCCAGCGGGTGGCGCCGACGAGTCGCCTGGTGAGCTGGAACGGCGGGCGGGGCGTCCGGTCCATCGCCAGCGGCGTGCCCGCCTCGGCGTCCGGCAACGCCGGGGGCGGGCTCGTCGCGACCGACATCCGCACTAGAGTATACTGAATTGGGTGACGACGACCGAGCCGGGCGTGGGTGACGCGCTGACGATCGCTGTCTTTGACGACATCGAGTGGACCAACCCGCCGGTGACCGAGCAGCTCCCCGAACACCTCCGCGAGATCGCCCGAAAGATCAAGCGCAAGGGCCTCGTCGCCGGGGAGTGCGGGTTCTTCGCCTCGCACGTGACGTATCCGGCCGGCCACGTCGCCGACCCGCACAGCCACAGCCACAGCGAGCTGTTCGTGCTCCTCGACGGGTCGATGGAGCTGCGCGCCGGCGACACGGCGGCGACGTTAGGCGCCAACGACGCGGTGGCGATCCCGGCCGGCCAGACCTACGGGTTCACCGCCGGCCCGGACGGGGTGGCGTTCCTCCTCGTGCGCACGGCGCAGGCGACGCACACGATCGCGTGAGGCGCTCGAGGTGACGCTCGCGGGCAAGGTGGCCCTCGTGACCGGCGCCGCTGGGGGCATCGGCGCGGCGACCGCCACCCGGCTCGCCGAGCTCGGCGCCGACGTCGCTGCCGTCGACGTGGACGGCGCCGGCGCCAAGTCCACTGCCGAGGCGGTCGCCGCGCACGGACGGCGGTCGGTCGCCGTCGAGGCCGATCTCGCCTCGGCGGAGGCGGCCGACGCCGTCGTGGAGCGGTGCGTGGCCGAGCTCGGCCGCATCGACATCCTGGTCAACAACGCCGGCACCGGCAGCCGCGAGCCGTTCCCCGACGTGACCGTGGAGAGCTGGGATCGGGTGCACGCAGTCAACCTGCGGGCGCCGTTCCTCCTCATCCAGGCGGCCGCGCGGCGGATGATCGAGCAGGGCGACGGCGGCAAGATCGTCAACGTCACGTCGGCCGCCGGGTTCCGGGCGACGATGACCCACCCCGTGTACTCGGCGTCGAAGGCCGGCCTGGACGGGTTGACCCGCAGCGTCGCCGCTGCCCTCGGGCCCCACGACATCAACGTCAACGCCGTGGCGCCGGGGCTGACCGCGACGAGGATGGGTCGCCGCCTCGGGGACGACGCGACGATGCAGGCCGCCGTCGAGGACGGACCGCTGGCCAACCTCCTGCGCCGATTCTCGACGCCCGAGGACGTCGCCGGCGTGATCGTCTGGCTGTGCACGCCGGAGGCCGCCCAGCTCACCGGCCAGACGATTCACACCAGCGCCGGCAACGTCGTCTAGCCAGGGGTACGCCACGTCGCGATCTGGGCGCGGAGCGTCTCCACGCGGCTTCTGGGCGCGGATTCCAGTCCCAGATCTGCAGTGACACGATGCCCGCCCAGATGGGGGACCGGCGGTCAGGTCTTGGCGGCCAGGCCGAGGGCGTTGCGGGCGATGAGGCCGCGCATGATCTCGCTGGTGCCGCCGCCGATGGTCTCCGACATCGTCTGGCGCCAGAGGAACTCGAGCTCGGTGTCCCGCACCAACGCCTCCGGCGCGCCCAGCTCGGTCGCGAGGCGGGCGATGCGCTGACACACCTCGCTGCCCCAGAGCTTGTTCGCCGCCGCCTCGACCACCGCCGAACGGCCGTCCTGCACCGCCTGGAGCATTTCCAGCGTCAGCGCCTCGACCTCGGCCACCTCGACGGCGAGACCGGCGAGGTGGTGGCGCACCACCGGGTCCGCCTCGAGCCCGGCGTCCCGCACCCAGGTCACGAGCTCCTCGAAGTCCCGACGCACCCGCTTGGGCGAGAACTGGACGTGGCGCTCGGTCGCCAGCGAGTCGACGATCATCCTCCACGCCCCGTTCTCCTCGCCGACGCGGTTCTCCACCGGCACCTCGACGGCGTCGAAGCGGACCTCGTTGAACCGCTCGCCGTCGATGGCCGGGATCGGGGAGATCGTGATCCCCGGCGAGTGGCGGTCGACGATCAGCAGCGTCAGTCCGCGCGCCCGGCTCTCCAGCGTGCCGGTGCGGCAGAGCAACCAGAGGAAGTCGGCGCGGTGGGCGGCCGACGTCCACCGCTTCTCGCCGTTGACCACGTACCGGTCGCCGTCGCGCACGGCCCGCGTGCGCAGGCCGCCGAGGTCCGAGCCAGCCTCGGGCTCGGAGTAGCCCAGCGAGAAGAACAGCTCGCCCGTCCGCAGCCCGGGCAGGAAGCGCTCCTTCTGCTCGTCGGTCCCGTGGGCGATGATCGTCTTGGCGACGATGCCCGACCCGATCGGCGGGCGGGCCGCCCGCGCGTACGCCATCTCGTCCCAGAGGATGAACTCGTACACCGGCGGCATCCCGAGGCCTCCCGCTTCGGGTGGCCAGGCGATCGCCAGCCAGTTGCGTTCGCCGAGGGCGCGGTAGAGGCGACGCTGGTCGACGTCGGCCTGGCCCTCGTGGGCGAAGAACGAGCGCACGTCGGCGTGGGCGGCGAGGAAGGCCCGCACCTCCTCGCGGAACGCCTCCTCCTCGGGCGAGAGGAACGGTCTCACGACGCCGGTTCGGCCTCCGCGGCCGGTTCGGCCTCCGGCTCCTCGCCGGTCTCCCACACCGGATCCCGCTTCTCGACGAACGCCCGCGGCCCTTCCTTGAAGTCGGGGTGGTCCCAGTGCATCCGCAGCAGCGCCCACCCGTACTCGAGGGCGTTGGTGTAGCCCATCTCGACCGAGCTCCACACGGCCTGCATCGACAGGGACACCGCGGCCGGCGAGTTCTTGCAGATCTGCCCGGCGATCTCCTCGGCCACCTCCATCACCTTGTCGGGCGGGGCCAGCTCGTCGACGAGGCCGAGCTGGTAGGCCCGCTCGGCCGGCATCCGGTAGTGCCGCCCGCACAGCGTCAGGCGCAGCGCCGATCCGAGCGGCAGCCGCTTGGCGAGGCCGATGTTCTCGACCGCGCCGACCATCCCGACGTTGGTGTGGGTGTCGACGAAGGTGGCCTGGTCCGAGGCGACCACGATGTCCGAGTCGACGACGAAGTGGAACCCGGCGCCGGCGACGAGCCCGTTGACGGCGCAGATCGTCGGCTTCCACACCCGGTTGTGCCGGGGCGACCAGTGGACCTCCTCGGCGAGCGGGCCCTTCCCCGCCTTGACCCCGCCGCGGGCGGCGACGGCGCCGAGGTCGGCGCCGGTGCAGAAGTGACGGTCGCCGGTGCCGGTGACGATCGTGCAGCGGATCCACGGGTCCTCGCGCACCTCGGCCCAGATCGCCTTGATCGGCTCGATCATGCTGCCGTGCAGGGCGTTGCCCCGCTCCGGCCGGTTGATGCGGATGTAGGCGATGTGGTTGCGCTTCTCGTACACCAGCCCGTCGATCGGGGCGGTGAGGTCGACGTCCATGAGCTGTCCCCCTTCGCTGTCGGATGTGGTCAGAGCCCGGCGGTGGCGAGCGCAGTCTGCCGCGCCGCCGCCGGGCCGGGTGGGTGCAACGACACCTGGCGCACGCGCTGGCCGACGCGCGCCACGGGCCCCTCGACGGTGAACCCCAGGGCGCCGAAGGACTGGTGGGCGCGGTACGTCGCGTCGACCGCCGCCCGCGTCGCCGACAGGCGCGCCGTCGCCGCCGGCGCGTCGGCCCTGTCCGGGGTGGTGTCGACGGCGTACGCCGCCGTGCGGGTCAGTGCCCGCGCCGCGCGTGTGCGGATCTCGACGTCGGCGAGCGGGTGGGCGAGCGACTGGAACTCGGCGATCGGCCGGCCGAACTGGACCCGGTCGCGCAGCCACTGGCTGGTGATCGCGACGAGGTGGCCGGCCGCGCCGGCCAGGTAGGCGGCGACGGCGGTGTCGCCGATGGCCACCGCCCGCCGGCGCGCGGTCTCCTCCACCAGCTCCACCCGCTCCAACACGACCCGGCCCCACGGCTCGCCGGCCAGCGTGTCGACCGACTCGACGTCGCCGGCCGCCCGGGCCAGCCAGGCGCCGTCCGGCGCCAGTTCGACGAAGACCTCGGCCACGGGTGCCCACGGCAGCAGCGGCGGCGAACCGACCGACGCGACGTGGTCGCCGCTCGCCAGCCGCTCGCGCGCGGGCCGACCGACCAGCTGGGTGGCCATGAACGTGGCGACCAGCGGACCGGGCGCGGCGGCCTCACCGAGCACCTCCATCACGGCGGCGATCTCCTGGACACCGCCGCCGCCCTCTGGCGTCGCCAGCCCGAGCACGCCGAGCTCGGCGAGGCCCTTCCACAGCCGGGCCGGCACCCCGCCCGGCTCGTCCCCGCCCTCGTCGGTCCAGCGGGTGACGAACCCGCGCACGGACTCCGCCAGCGCCCGGGCGTCGTCGCCGTACGAGAGGTCGAGGTGCTCCACGCTCACGACGCGCCGGGCCAGCGGGCCGTCGTCAGGGCGGACGCCGGCCGACCGATCGACAGCAGCTCGGCGCGCAGCGCGGGCAGGCGCATCGTCCAGAGGTGGAGGTCGTACTCCACGGCGAACCCGAGGGCGCCGGAGAACTGGTGGGTGTCCCAGAACGTCCGCTCCCCCGCTCGCAACGCCTGCACCGCGGCCGCCGCCGAACGCTCCACCTCGGCCCCGGACCACGCCGCCTCGAGGGCCAGCCACCGCGCCCCCTGGATCAACACCTCGCACTCGGCCAGCCGGTGCTGCAGCGCCTGGAACGAACCCAGCGCCCGCCCGAACTGATGGCGCTCGCGCACGTGGATGACGGTCGTGTCGAGCGCGGCCCGGGCGGCCCCGCACAGCTCGACGGCGACGGCGATCCGCCACCACGCCCGGACGGTCGCGGCCGATCCGGGGCCGAGCGAGCGGCCCTCCCACCGGTGCACCGTCGCCATCGGGTAGCCGAACCGGCTGGCGACCCGTTCGGTGTCCGCCGGACCCAACTCGACGAGCACCGCCTCGTCGTCGCCGACGGCGACGAGCGTGGCGGCGTCGGCGGCGAAGCGGACCGGTGCGGTCGAGCCGGCGACGGCGACGGCGACAGGGCCCGGTGCGGTCTCACCGGCGTCGACGCCAGGGACGACGAGCGCCTCGGCGCCTGCCGCGACGACGCCGCCCGCCTTGGCGACGGACTCGACCACCAGGGCTGCCTCGAGCGGGCCGGCGCCCTCCTCGAAGGCGAAGCCGAGGAAGCCCTGCCCCCGCAGCAGGTCGGCGAGCTCCCGGTCGTAGCGCGGCTGGTCGCCGCCGAGCTCCCGGGCCCGCACCGGGCCGGCGTGGACGGCGAGGATCCGCTCGACGGACTCGACCACCGCCCGCTGGTCCGCATCCAGCTCGAACAACATCGTCGCCGCGGTCAACTCTTGGGCAGCCCGAGGACCTGTCGGGCCACGATGTTGAGCTGGATCTCGTACGTCCCGGCGGCCACGCCGGCGGCCATCGACTTGCGCAGGGAGCCATCGGCGATCGTCCCCGTCTCGAGCCCGGAAGGGCCGAGCAGGTCGCCGGCGAGGCGGCCGACGAGCCGCTCCGCCTCGACCATCGCGACCCGGGCGAGGTTGGCGTTGGGCGACTGGGGCTGACTTCGCTGGCGCTCGTCGATGACCAGGTAGAAGAGCATGCGTGCCGCCTCCGTGGCCGCGCGCGCCTCGCCGAAACGCTCCTCGACCCACGGGGTGTCGAGCTCGCCCCGCTCCCGGGCCCACTCGGCGAGCTGCTCCAGGACGTACTGGGCCCGGGCCCAGCGGGGCGCGCCGACCCGCTCGTACGAGAGGGCGGAGCGGACTACCTCCCATCCCTCGTTCTCCGGGCCCAGCCGGCACGAGACGGGCACCCGCAGGTCGGTGAGGAACACCTCGTGGAAGGCGTGGTCGCCGACCACCGAGCCGACGTCGCGCACCTCGAACCCCGGGAGGTCGGTGGGGACCAGCAGCACCGTGATGCCCCGACCGCGCGACCCCTCCTCACCGGTGCGCACGAGCAGGTAGCAGAAGTCGGCCACCGAGGCGTACGAGGTCCACACCTTCTGGCCGTTGACGAGGTACTCGTCGGCGTCGCGGACCGCCCGCGTGCGCAGCGCGGCGAGGTCGGACCCAGCCTCCGGCTCCGAGAAGCCCTGGCACCAGATCACGTCGCCCTGGGCGATGCGAGGAAGGTGGAAGCGCTTCTGCTCCTCGGTCCCGTAGCGCATGATCGACGGCCCGATCCAGTTGACGTTCATGTACTGGGGGCCACGGGGCTCGCCGATCGACCACAGCTCCTCGCCGAGGACGGCGTGCTGCCAGCTCGACGCCCCGCTCCCGCCGTGCTCGACGGGCCAGTGCGGCGTCAGCCAGCCGCGCTGGGCGAGGGCGGCGGCGAAGCGGCGGCTGAAGGCGACGTTCTCCGCCGAGCCCAGCACCGCCGTGGGACCCACCCACGAGTCGCCCAGCTCGACGTCGAGGAACGCCCGCACCTCTTTGCGGAAGGTCAGGTCCTCCTCAGACCAGCCGAACTCCACCTGTACCTCCAGTTCTCCGGGCGGGCCTCTCCCGGAGGCGATTTAGAGGATACTAAATTATCCGTTGCGTGTGCGACCCCTGGCACGATCATCCGACGCCCGGGTAGCCACCGCCACCGAACCGTTCGTCGACCGCATCGCGGTCGACGAGGCCCTGCGCCGTGCGCGGCAGCTCGTCCGTGAAGACCACCGATCGGGGCTTCTTGTACGACGCGATCCGCTCCCGGCAGTGCTCGATCAGCTCGTCCTCGGTCACGTCGGCGCCGTCGTGGCGGATGACCACGGCGCGCACCGACTGCACCCAGCGGGAGTCGGGCACACCGATCACGCACACGTCGCGCACGCGCCGGGTGCTGCCGCAGGCACGCCTCGACCTCGGCCGGGTAGATGTTCTCGGCCGCCGACTTGATCAGCCTCGCCATCGGCCCGACGAAGGAGATCGACCCGTCGGTCTCCCGGCGGCCGAGGTCGTTGGTGTGGTGCCAGCCGTCGCGCCCGCGCTCGGCGTCGAGGTCGGCCCGGTCGTGGTACCCGACCATCACCGTCGGCCCGCGGAGGACGATCTCGCCGACCTCGCCGGGCGGCACGTCGCCCCCGCCGGCGTCGACGATCCGCAGCGCCGTCGCCGGAGCGGGCCGACCGGCCGAGCCGATCGCCTCCCGTCCCAGGCCGCGCAACGTCGTCAGCCCGACGACTTCCGTCTGCCCGTACCCGCCGGGCCGCTCGAACCATGGGCTGCCCACTGGCGAGATCATCCCGCCCCGGTAGCGCGACCGGGTCGGGCGCGTCCCACAGGCTCGACAGGTCGTAGCGGCCGTCGGCGTTGACGTCGCGGATCTGCTCGATCGTCGGCGGCATCAGGAAGGCATGGGTGCACCGGTGGGCGTCGACGAGCCGGCAGATCTCCTCGGGGTCGGTGCGCCGCACGAACACGTTGGTCCCGCCGTGGTGGTACGTGGCGCTGGTCGTCACGAACGTGGCGACGTGGAACAGCGGGCCGGAGTTGAGGAACACCGAGGCGTCGGTGACGTCCTGCATCCGGCCGATGATCAGATCCTGGAAGAGCAGTGCGGTGTGCGACAGGACGGCGGCCTGGGGCTGCCCGCCGAAGGCCGCCGTGTACATCGCGAGGAGGCCCGAACCGGGATCGACGTCGCGCTCGTCGACGCCGGCGTCGACGGTCGCGAGCACGGCCTCGTAGCCATCGGCGGCGTCGGTGTCGTGCTGGATCCACCGGGCGTCGTGGCTCGTCGCGTCACGGGCGGCGCGGATCGCCTCGCCGACCTCCTCCTCCTGCCAGACGACGACGCGAGGGGTGAAGTCCTCGATCACGAACTGCAGCTCGGCCGGGCTCTGGCGCCAGTTCGCCGGGCACAGCACGGCGCCGAGCCGAGCGCAGGCCAGCAACAGCTCGAGCACACGGAACGAGTTCTGGCCGAGCCACAGCACCCGCTCGCCGGCCGCGACGCCGTCGGCGGCGAGTGCGGCGGCGAGGCGGTCGACGCGCCCGTCGAGCTCGGGATAGCGCAGCGAGACCTCGCCGTCGACGACGGCGACCCGCTCCGGCCGGCTGCGGACGTGCTCCCGCAGCAGGGCGTCGTAGGTCAGGGTCCGGCGGGGATCGAACGTCACGGATCCGGGGTCGCCGCCGCCCGCTCGGCGAAGATGCGCGCCGCCTCGGACGTCAGCGCGCCAGGCACTTGGGCGAGGCGGCGGCCGTCGATCGCCGCGATCGGGTGGACGTCGCGGCTCGTCGAGGTGATGAAGGCTTCGTCGCACGACGGCGAGCACGTCGATCGGCAGATCGCGCTCGACCACGCCCGGGACCCACTCCAGGACCAGGCCGCGGGTCACCCCGGCCAGGCACCCGGCGGCGAGGGGTGGAGTGACCAGCTCACCGTCGTGGACGACGAACAAGTTCGTCCCGCAGCCCTCGCAGAGGTTGCCGGCGGTGTTGGCGAAGATCCCCTCCTCGGCACCCCGATCGGCCGCGAAGCGCAGGCCGAGCCCGTTCTCCAGGTACGAGATCGTCTTCAGCCCGGTGAGCGCGCCGTGCTCGTTGCGCCGCCACGGCAGCACGACCACCGACGTCGCCGGCCCCCACGGCGCCATCGGGGCGGTGGCGACGACGGTCGTCGGCGCGCCCGCGGCGACCCCGGTCGCCATGCCGGCCGGCCCGGCGGTCACCGTGATCCGCAGCCAGCGCCGCCCGCTCGCCACCCCCTCGGCGGCGAGCACGGCGGCGACTCCCTCCCGAACGCGGTCGAGGTCGACCGGCAGATCGAGCGGAGCCGCCGACACGAGCAGCCGGTCGAGGTGGCGGCGCAGGGCGAACGGCGTGCCGTCGACGACCTTGATCGCCTCGAACACGCCGGAGCCGGTGAGCCCCTTGTCATCCGGACGGATCGCCGCCGCGCCGGGCGGGACGATCGCCCCGTCCACCCATGAAACGACCCCGTTCATTGCGTTCCCCGGCCACGCAGGCCGTTGCTGGCCGCTCGTTCGCTGGCGCTCACTCGCTCGCATCGGTACGGAGTGCTCAGGGGCACGGCTCACGAGCGCAACTTGACGATCGCGTCGACCTCCACGCTGGCCCCACCCGGCAGGGCGGCGACGCCGATCGCGGTCCGGGCCGGGAGCAGCTCGGCGCCGAACAGGTCGCGCAGGATCTCCGACGCGCCGTCCATCACCGCCGGCGGCCCGGTGAACTCCGGCGTGGCGCGGACGTAGCCGACCAGCCGCAGGAAGCGCTCGATCCGCGACAGGTCGCCGAGCGCCCCTTGAGGTTGCCGAGGGTGCTCAGGATCGCCCCCCGCGCCGACAGCTTGCCGTCCTCGATCGACAGGTCGTCGCCGAGACGGCCGGCGAAGGCGAGCTTCAGCGGCGGCCCCTCGACGGCCACGGTCCCCGACGCGTACGCGACGTCCCCGTCGATGACGACCGAGCTGTACAGGCCGCCGGCGGGCAGCGGGTCGGGGACGACGATGCCCAACTCGGCGGCGCGCTCCTCCAGATCTCCCATCATTCCTCCTTTGCCACCAGTGTGGCGTCAGGCGTCGAGGCGCAGGAACCGCGCCGCGTTCTCGCTGCAGATCCGCCGCAGGTGGTCGTCGCCGAGCTCGTCGCGCCAGGCGAGCACGACGTCGGTCGACTTCGGGAAGCGGCAGCCGCCGTGGGGGTAGTCGGACGAGTACATCAGCACCCCTTCGCCGACGACCTCGGCCACACCCTTGGCGACGGCGGGGCCCTCGTCGAGCTCGATACCGCAGTAGATCCGCCCCTCCTGGGCGTACTCGAGCGGCGTGCGCTTGATCTCCGGCAGCCGGGCGGCGAGGTAGTCGGCCTGGTACTCCAGCCGGTTGATCCACCCGCCGACCCATCCCCCGGAGCACTCGGCGAACCCGATGCGCAGGTTCGGGTATCGGTCGAACAGGCCGCTCAGCAGCACGTAGGCGAGAAGTCGTTGGGCGCCCCACGGGTGGGCGGCCATGCGGGCGATGGCCAGGTTGCCCCAGATGTCGCGGTAACCGGGAAAGTACGGCGGCTCGTAGAAGAAGGAGTGGTGGACGAGCGGCAGGTCGGCGTTGTCCATCGCCCGCCAGATCGGGTCCAGCGTCGGGTCGTCGGCGGGCATCCCCTCGGCGAGCACGACAGTCACCGCGGAAACCCACGGCTCGGGCGAGAGCCGGGCGATCTCGGCCGCCGACCACTCCGGGTCGGCACCGCTGGCGAGGATCGTCGCCTTGAGCCGGTCGGGCGTGCTGCCGCAGTAGTCGAACAAGTAGCGGTGGTAGGCGGCGTACAGCTCGGTCTGCAGCTCGGGGTCGAACACGGAAGCGGCGGTGGAGAACGTGGCCGGGAAGATGAGGTGCACGTCGACGCCCTCCCGGTCCATGTCCTCGAGGCGGCCCTGCCAGTTGGCGTTGTTCACCTCAGGGGCCGGCTTCTCGGTGTAGTTCAACGAGATCGCCTTGCGCAGCGGGATCTCACCACCGGCCCCGCCGGCCTTGGTCTGGTCGACGGCGGTCCCGGTGTTGAGCTCGCGCTTGTACGGGATCGGGTCGATGCTCAGGTGGTGCCCCTCGGTGACCGCCTGGTAGTACGGCCGCAGCTCGTCCCAGCGACCGCGGAGGACCGGCCCGGCGTGCTGCTCGAGCGTCTCGACGTTCGGTCCGACGTGCGTGTCACTGTCGATGAAGCGGAACCCATCCCTCACGAGGCACCTCCTGACGTCGCCCTATTTCAGTATGCTATATTACGGACCATGCGTCTCGACCTGGTCAGCGTCGACGATCACGTCATCGAGCACGCTCGGGTCTGGGCCGACCGGCTGCCCGCCCGCTTCCAGGAAGCGGGCCCGCGAGTGATCGAGGCCGACGACCGCGAGTACTGGGAGTTCGAGGGCGATCGGATCCTGACGATGGGCCTCAACGCCGTCGCCGGCAAGGAGAACAAGGAGTTCTCCATGGACCCGGTCCGGTTCAGCGACATGATCCCCGGCTGCTACGACCCGGTCGCCCGCGCCCGCGATTTGCTCGCCGACGGGGTGCGCGGCAGCGTTTGCTTCCCCACGTTCCCCCGGTTCGCCGGTGTCCGATTCCTGACCGCCAAGGACAAGGAGCTCGCTGACGCCTGCGTGCTGGCGTACAACGACTTCATGCTCGACGAGTGGAGCGCGTCGGTGCCCGGGATGTACATCCCGATGGTCATCGGCCAGCTCTGGGATCCGGTCGCCTTCGCCGCCGAGGTCCGCCGGTGCGCCGCCAAGGGCGCCCGGGCGATCTCGTTCCCGGAGAGCACCCACGCGATCGGGCTGCCCTCGTTCCACGACCGCCACTGGGACCCGCTGTGGGACGCGGTCACCGAGACCGACGTGGCGATCTGCATCCACATCGGCACGAGCGGACAGACCCGGATGCCGTCGCCGGACGGCGGCTACGCGATCGAGATCGCGCTCGCCCCGGTCAACTCCCTGATCACGCTCACCGATCTCCTGTTGAGCGAGATCCCGCACCGCTTCCCGACGATCAAGTTCGCCATGTCGGAGGGCGGCATCGGCTGGGTCCCGTTCGCCCTCGAGCGGGCCGACCGCACGTGGGAGAAGCACCGCTTCTGGGCCAAGATGGGCGACCTGCCGCCGAGCGAGGTCTTCCGGCGCAACTTCTGGGTCTGCTTCATCGACGAGCGCCTCGGCGTCGAGGCCCGTCACCACATCGGCGTCGACCGGATCCTGTGGGAGTGCGACTACCCCCACGCCGACACGCCGTGGCCGTACAGCCAGCGCGACGTCGGCCAGGCGCTGAAGGGCATCCCTGACGACGACGTGGCGGCGATGACGCACGGCAACGCCGAGCGCCTGTTCCGGTGGACCGAGCGCCCTGACCCGAACCCGTAGGGCGGCGGCCGTCCCTCCCCCCGGCTCGCCCGGCGGGTATCGTCCGGCCATGCCTCCAGGGGAGAGGCCGGTGAAGAGCGCGCGCACCGGCGGCCGCAAGCTCGGCGAGGTCCTGGCCGAGCGGATCGAGAACGAGATCATCGAGCGGGGGTGGCCGGTCGGCCAGGTGCTCGGTTCGGAAGCCGACCTGATCGACAAGTACGACGTCAGCCGGGCCGTGTTCCGCGAGGCGATGAGGATCGTCGACCACCATGGCGTCGCTGAAATGCGCCGCGGGCCTGGCGGCGGGCTCGTCGTCGCCGCGCCGGACCTGGACGCGGCGACGCGGACGGTGGCGCTTCACCTGGAATTCCTGCGGATCAAGCCCGAGCAGGTCAACGAGACCCGGCTGGCGCTGGAGCTGGCGGTCGTGCGGGCGGCAGCGGAACGGCTGACGCCCGACGGCGCGACCCGGATCCGGGCCCACCTCGCCCACGAGGAAGAGGACATCAAGCGGACCCGCGAGCTCGGTCGTGCCCGCGGCGACCTGCCGACGCACGACTTCCACCTGCTCCTCGCCGACCTCACCGGCAACCCGGCCATGCGCCTGTTCGTGCAGATCGTCGCCCAGGTCACCGGCGCGTTGTCGCCGCGCGCCGCCTCGCTCGACGAGACCGCCTCCGAGGTCCACCGCATCCACCAGCGCATCGCCGAGGCGATCCTCGACGGCGACGTCGAGGCCGCCGAGCGCCGGATGCGCCGGCACCTCGAGACCGTCGTGCGCTACCTCGTGGCCGACGGTCCGCCCACCGGCAGGGCCCGGCGCCGCTCGCGGGGCTGAACCGGATTCCGTATACTCTATTTACGTGCCGCTCGAGCGGATCCTGACGACGCGAGAGCTGGCGACCCGCACGGTGGTCGGGTGAGCGCGGTGGCGGAGTACACCCTCGTCATCCGCAACGGGACTGTCGTCGACGGGTCCGGCGGTGCCCCCTACCGGGCCGACGTCGGGGTGGTCGGTGACCGCATCGCGACGATCGGCCGGATCGGCGAGCGTGGCGAGACGGAGATCGACGCGGAGGGCCACGTCGTCACGCCGGGGTTCGTGGACGGTCACACCCACATGGATGCCCAGGTGTTCTGGGATCCGCTCGGCACGTCGTCGTGCTTCCACGGCGTGACGTCGGTGGTGATGGGCAACTGCGGCTTCACGCTCGCGCCGTCGCGCCCGGACGCTCGCGAGCTCGTGGTGCAGAACCTCGAGCGGGCCGAGGACATCCCGGCCGAGTCGCTGGCGATCGGAATCGACTGGAGCTGGGAGCACTTCGCCGGCTACCTCGACGCCCTCGAACGGCTCCCCAAGGGGATCAACTACGCCGCCTACGTCGGCCACTCGGCGCTGCGCAGCTGGGCGATGGGCGACCGGGCGTTCGAGGACCAGGCCACCGCCGACGACCTGGCGATGATGCAGACCGAGCTGGAGGACGCCCTGGGGGCGGGCGCGGTCGGCCTCACGACGTCGCGGAGCGGCAACCACCTGATGACCGACGGCCGTCCCGTCGCCTCCCGGATCGCCCCGTGGGACGAGGTGGTCGCGCTGGTGACGGCGATGGCGGCCGCCGGCGGCGGGGTCTTCGAGTTGGCCAACGAGTCGGCGATGTCGTCGCCGGACCCCGAGGTGCGGGCCGAGAGCATGGGCCGCCTGCACGACCTCGCCGTCGCCAGCCGGGTGGCGACCACGTTCGGGGTCACCACGTTCGGCGACTCCAACCGCTGGAAGGAGCTCCTCGCCCTGCTCGACCGCACCGCCTCGGCCGGCGGCCGGATGCTGGGTCAGAGCAGCAGCCGGGAGCAGGGGGTCATGTACTCGTTCCGCACGTGGCTCCCCTTCGACGAGATGGACGGGTGGCACGATGTGCGGTCCCGCCCGCTGGCCGAGCAGGAGGCCGCGCTGCGCGACCCGGACACCCGCCGGCGTCTCGTCGACGCCGCCCGCGACGGCACGTTCTCCCTCGGCGGCGGTCCGCCGCGACGCCCGGACTACGAACACATCCAGGTCGTCCGGCAGACCGTCGTGCCCAACCCCTCCGTGGCGGCGGTGGCCGCCGAGCGGGGGGTCGAGCCGGTCGAGGTCATCATCGACCTCGGGCTGGAGTCCGGCTTCGACCAGTTCTTCCTGTTCGTCACCGGCAACGCCGACGCCGACGACGTGCGCACCATCCTCGAGCACCCGCACACGGTGATGACGTTCTCCGACTCCGGCGCCCACGTGAGCCAGATCATCAACTCGTCGCTGCACACCCACCTGCTCTCCTACTGGGTGCGCGAGCGCCAGGCGTTCACACTCGAGGAAGCGGTCAGGATGATCACACTGGCACCGGCGGCGGCGTGGGGGTTCGCCGATCGGGGCCTCGTGCGCGAGGGCTTCGTCGCCGATCTCAACGTGTTCGATCCGGTGCGCGTCGCTCCCGACCTGCCCACGGTCGTCCACGACCTCCCGGGTGGCGCGACCCGGCTCCTGCAGACGGCCACGGGCTTTCTGGCCACGGTCGTCGGCGGCGAGGCCGTCCTACGCCACGGCGAGCCGACCGGCGCCCTGCCGGGTCGGGTGCTGCGCCGGCGCCGGTGAGGCGGTGGGGCATCGACGCCGGATCGTGGTGATGCATCCGGCGACGAGGTCGTCACAACGGCTGGCCGGCGAGCGAGGCGAGGTGGTTCGGTACGGACCTCTCTTCGCGGAGATCCTCTGACGGAACGGGCTGTCCCCAGACTCGGTGGATCGGTAGGTGACCGGCCCAGTGGGGGCCGTCGATGTCGTCGGCGTCGTCGACCGGACCGCCGAGGCGAACCTTCGCCGACGCCTCGACCAAGGGCACGGCGACAGCCAGGGTTTGGCGAATCTCGGCTGCGGTCGGCTCGCGCCCGCCGTCCCACGTCGGCGCCACGTGGTCGCTCACCGCCCGGAGCGCGGCGACGTGCTCGTCGTGGTCGTCAACATGGCGGGCCGCGCCACGCACGACGACACTTCGATAGTTCATCGAGTTGTGGAATGGCGAGCGGGCGACGACGAACCCGTCGACGATCGTGACGGTGACGCAGACGTCCTGGCCAATCGCGGCGCGCAGCGCGGCGTTGGCGACGGAGCCGTGCAGGTACATCCACTCATCGTTGCGGCCGTACGCCATCGGCAGCACGATCGGGCCCTGGTCGGTGACGACACCGAGGTGGGCGATCATGCCGGCATCGAGGATCTCGAGGATGGCGGCGCGGTCGTACACGGCGCGGCCGGCCATACGGCGGAGTCGGACACGATCACTGGCCGGGTCGGTGGTGGGCATCGAACGATCATCGCGAGCAACGACGACGGACATCGGGTGAGTTCTCGAGGGCGCGAGTTCGGCGATCGGCATGCGACAGGACGCGGCGGTACCGGGCGAGCGGCCACGCCGCCCGTATGGTTGGGTGTGGCCAACGGGCGGCCGGAGACCGTGACGGTGCTGTTCACTGACCTGGTCGGCTCGACTGCGTGGCGAGCGCGGGTGGGTGAGGTCGTCGCCGACGGGCGTCTCGCCGAGCTCGAGCAGGCAAGCAGGGAGGTCGTCGAGTCGGCCGGCGGCAGGGTGGTGAAGAGCGTTGGCGACGGAGTGATGGCGACGTTCACGAGTGCGGTGGTGGCGATCGACGTCGCCGTCGCGTTGCAATCGGTCGCCCACAGACTCGCCGTGGGAGACAGCCGCGCATGTCTCCGGATCGGTGTGAGCACGGGCGAAATGGTGCGCGACGGCGATGACTGGCTCGGCGCAGCCGCGATCGAGGCCAGTCGACTCTGCGCCGAGGCCTTGGGCGGTGACGTGCTCGTCGCCGACATGACGGCTCGCCTGAGTGCCGGACGGACGGCGCACGTGATGCGCTCGCTCGGCGAGCGCACGCTGCGCGGCTTCGAGAACCCGGTGGACGTGTTCGAGCTGCTGCTGGACCACGCCGCACGCCTGACCGTGCCGCCGGCGCTCGTCGACGCGGCGGCGACGCCGATGGTTGGGCGGCGAGCCGAGCTCGACCGGATGGGTCCGCTCCTCGATGCCGTGCAGGCGGGCGGGAGCGAGACGCTGCTGGTCGTCGGCGAGCCTGGTGTGGGCAAGACACGCCTTGTCGCCGCGCTCGCCGCTGACGCCGCTGAGCGTGGCTTCACGGTGATGTTCGGTCGGTGCGACGAGGATGTGGCGGCGCCGTACCAGCCGATCGTCGAAGCCCTCGCCCCGTGGCTGACGGAGCTACCAAGCGCGACGCTCGACCGCATCACCGGAGGCGGACGGGACTCGATCCGACGCCTCTGGCCGAACATCGTCGGCGGGCCGGCCGGGATGCTGGGCGATCCCGAGTCCGAGCGCTGGCGCTTGTTCGGGGCCGTCACCACGCTCGTCGAGTCGATCGCCGAGGAAGCGCCCCTCCTGCTGGTCGTCGACGACCTGCAGTGGGCGGAGCCGTCGACGCTTCTGCTCATCAACAACCTTGCCCGGGCCGTAACCCCTCGGCTGGCTCTGGTGTCGACGGTCCGGTCGACCGAAGCGGGCACCAGTCGCCTCGGCCTTCCCCTCGCGGTTCACGCTCTCGACCTCGATGGACTGACGGCGGCCGAAGTCGGTGAGCTCGTGGGGCGCCACGCCGGCGGCGAGCCGCCGCTCGAACTCGCGAGTGAGCTGTGCCGGCAGACGGACGGCAACCCCTTCTTCCTCGCCGCGCTGCTGGCCCATCTCGACGATGTCGCGTTCGTTCGTCGCCAGGACGGAACCTGGCTGACCGCCGGCGAGCTGGAAGCGGCTGGTGTGCCCGCCGGCGTTCGCGCCGTCGTCGGGCGACGGCTCGACCACATCGAGCAAGGGACGCGCCGCGTCCTCGAGGTCGCGGCCGTCTGTGGCTTGACGTTCGAGGAACGAGACGTGACTGCCGTTCTCGGAGGGACGATGGATGCGTCGGTCGACGCGCTCGACGAAGCCGTCAATGCGGGACTCGTCCGAGAGGAGCGGGCGGGTCGGTACGCGTTCGTCCACGCTCTGGTCCGCCACAGCGTGCTCGACACCCTCTCGCTGACGCGCCTCGCCCGGCTGCACTGGCGCGTCGGTGAAGCGCTGGAGCGGCTGACGAGCGACCGATCCCGCATCGGTGAGGTCGCCGCCCACTACGCCGCCGGAGAGGCGGCCGGCGACGGTTCGACGGTCGCGCGGACGTCGGTCGCCGCCGGCCAGGAGGCGGTCGCCCGACTCGCCTTCGACGAGGCCGTCGAGCACTTCCGCGCCGCGCTGGCGAGCCTCGATCGGGCCCCGCCGGATCCCCACCTGCGCTTCGAGGTGCTCACCTGTCTCGGTGGTGCGCTCAACGCCCGCTCCGACATCCGAGCGGCCGAACCGCTGTGGGTCGAAGCGGCAACGATCGCCGAGGAAGCGCGTGATCCACGTCGCCTCTTCGACGCCCTGCTGGGGTACGGCTCCACGCTTCGGCTCTCCGAGGAGCCCGAGTTGATGAGACGGATCGACGTCGTTCTCGACCTCGTCGGCCCGGCCGATTCGCCGCTGCGGGCGATGGCGCTCGGGTTCAAACACATGCAGCGGCTGAGGAACGCGGGCGGGACACCCGACCAGGCCGAGTTGGACGCCGCGGTGCAAATGGCTCGGCGCACGGGTGACCTCGAGGCGTTGGCGTCGACGCTGCGGTCGCGACTCTGGGTCCTGGGGTATGGGCCGCAGGCACTGGCGATGCTCCGCGACGCCGAGGAGCTGGCCGCGATGAGTCCGACCGACCGCTTCATGAGCGGAGATCCAGCAACGGTTGAACGAGACCGGTTCAGAGCGCTGCTGCGACTCGGACGTCGAGACGAAGCCGAAGCCCGACTCGCCGCCAACATCATCGAGGCCGAGCGGAGTGGACTGCGGCTGGCGGTCCACACCGCGCTGGTCGCGCAGGCGTCGATCGTCATCGCGAGCGGCGAGTTCGAGCGCGGCGCACGTCTCGCGGCGAAGGCCCGCGAGAGCGCCAACAGCAAGCTGCCTGGAGTCGCGCTGGGGTACGGAGCGCAGATCCTCGCTTGCCGGATGGAACAGGGGCGGCTCGACGACGTGATCCCGCTCCTGCAGCAGGCGCGCGACGATCGCCGCATCGCAGTCCCGGCGTGGCGAGCGATGCTGGCGAACGCGCTCGCCGACGCCGGCCGGCACGACGACGCCGCCAACGAGCTCGACCGGCTCGATGAACACATCGCCGACGGGTTCGCCCACCTGTACGGCGCGCCGTTGGCGGTCCGGCACGTGCCCGAAGTGTGCCGGCAGCTCGGAGACCGCCGGCGCGCCGCGATGCTCCTTCCCCACGTCGAACGATGGTCGGGCGTCATCCTCGCCCTCAACACGTCGATCGACGGAACCGCGGATCGCAGTGTCGGACACCTGCTCGCGACGCTCGGCCGTCATGACGAGGCCGATGCCTCCTACACCAGGGCTGCGGCGATGGAGCGGTCCGCCGGGTTCCCGCCGCTGCTCGCCAGGACGGAGTACTGGCACGCGCGAGCACTTCTCGAACACGACGCGCCCGGCGACCGGAGCCGAGCCGCGGATCTGCTGGACGAGGTCGTCGAGATCACCGGTCGCCTCGGCATGGAGTTGCTCCATCGACAGGCCGGTCAGCTCGCGCCGAGCTGACCGGCCTCCCCGTCGATCGGTGTTCGTTCATCAGAGTGAGCGAACACGCCCGAAACGGTCCGATTCGCTCACTCTGATCGCTGGAGGCGTGACGAAGTCGGCGTTCTGCCCCGGCCACAAGCACTGGAACAGCGCCCACGCGTCAGCCGGCGGGCGACGGCGGAGTCTGCTAATCAGGCAGCGTGAGGATCGCGATCTCGACGGGTGGCGGTGACGCCCCCGGTCTCAACGCGGTCATCCGGGCGGCGACCCTGTCCGCCTCCCGCCGGGGCTGGGAGACCATCGGCATCCGGGACAGCTTCAACGGCCTGATGTTCCCCGAGGAGTACCCGAACGGCGGAATGATCGAGCTGACACGAGACCTGGTGCGGGGCATCGGCCACCTCGGCGGCACGATCCTGGGCAGCACCAACCGGGGCAACCCAACCGCCTTCCCGGTGCAGCAGGACGACGGCACGTGGACGACCGTCGACCGCACCGAGGAGCTCGTGGGCCTGTTCCGCGAGGCGGGCATCGACGCGTTGGTCACGATCGGTGGGGACGGCTCCCTGTCCATCGGTCGCCACCTGTCCGACGCCGGGATGCGCGTCATGGGCGTCCCGAAGACCATCGACAACGACTTGGACAAGACAGATGCGACCTTCGGATTCGACAGTGCGGTGGAGGTGGCCACCGAGAGCATCGACCGTCTGTTCACCACGGCGACCTCCCACAGCCGGGTGTTCGTCGTCGAGGTGATGGGGCGCTATGCCGGTTGGATCGCGCTCAACGCCGGCGTGGCAGCCGGCGTCCACGCCATCCTCATCCCCGAGATCCCGTTCGTTCTCGAGCCAGTGGCCGAGATGATCGCCCGCCGCGAGGCGCGCGGGCGCGATTCGCCATCGTCGTGGTGGCCGAAGGGGCGCAACCCAGAGACGGCGAGCGCTCCATCATCGGCAAGGCTTACGACCAGGCGGAGCGCCTCGGCGGCATCGGGCAGCTGGTGGCGGCCGAGCTCGAGCGGCTCACCGGGAAGGAGGCCCGCACGGTCGTGCTCGGGCACTTGCTCCGGGGCGGAACGCCCACGTCGCTCGATCGTCTGCTCGGGACGCGGTTCGGCGCCGCCGCCGTGCGCGGCCTCGAAGAGGGTCACCGTGGCGTGATGGTCGCCCTCGACCCGCCCCACGTCAACTTCGTCCCGCTCGTGTCGGCGATCAACAAGCTCCGCACCGTGCCGATCGACTGCGACACGATCGTGACGGCTCGCGATCTCGGGATCTCCTTCGGCGACTGAGTCCCGAGCGACGGTAGGATCGCGGCAGCGATTCGGGTCGTCCGATCGCGCCGACGAGGGTGTCCCGTACCGGCAACGGCGAAGACGGGCTCAGGAGACGACCATGTCCTGGGTTCTGCTGATCGCTGCCGGACTGCTCGAAATCGCCTGGGCGTCGGTGTTGCCCTCGACGGCCGGACTCACCCGCCTGGCGCCGACGCTTACGTTCCTCGCCCTGCTCGCCACGAGCATGGTCGCCTTGAGCAAGGCCACCGACGTGATCCCGATCGGCACGGCCTACGGCGTCTGGGTCGGCATCGGCGCGGTCGGCGCGGCCCTCGTCGGCATCGTCTGGCACGGCGACCCCGCGACGCCGGCCCGGGTCGGCTTCCTGACGCTCCTCGTCGTCGCCATCCTCGGGCTCAAGGCCACCAGCGGCCACTGACGCCGAGGGCCCGGCTCGCGCCCTCGGATCTGGGCGCGGACGGTCTCATTCACGGTTCTGGGCGCGGAGGGTCTCGGAATCCGGGACTCAGCGCGCCCAGATGGCTAGCGCGGCAGCTCGTGGCGCTCGATCTGCCCGCCCTTCATCACGAACACGAGCCGGGTCAGCTCCTCGATGTCCTCCCACGGGTCGTTCGCGCAGGCGATCACGTCGGCGTACTTGCCGACCTCGAGGCTGCCGAGGTCGGCCTCGCGGCGCAGGAGCGCCGCCGCGTTGACCGTCGCCGCCCGCACGCTCTCGGCCGGTGACAGCCCGCAGCGCGTCGCCATGAGCACGCACTCGTGGGCGTTGAGCCCGTGGTGGTTCCCCGGCGTTCCGGCGTCGGTGCCCATGGCGATGCGGACGCCGAGCTCGTGGGCTCGCCGGATCGTCGCCAGATGGACGTCGTTGAACTCGAGCATCCGCTGGCGCAGGTGATCGGGCATCGCTTCGACGATCCCAGGTTCCCGCAGCAGCAGTTCGCCGGCGCAGATCGTCGGCACGACGAACGTGCCGGCACGGGCGATGTGCCGCAACGCCTCGTCGTCGGCGAACGTGCAGTGCTCGATGCTGTCGACGCCGGCGTCCACGGCGTTGACGATCCCCTGCCGGGCATGGGCGTGGGCGGCCACCGGCCGGTAGTTGTCGTGGGCCACCTCGACGGCGGCGCGCAGCTCGTCGAGCGTGAACTGGATCGCGCGGGCGTCCTCGGTCTCCGACGACAGCATCGCCCCCGTGGCCATCACCTTGATCACGTCGGCGCCCCGGGCGAGCTGGCGGCGCACCGCCCGCCTCACCGCGTCGGCACCGTCGGCGACCTCGTACATGCCGGGGTAGTAGTCCGCCGTGGCCGTCGTGATCGAGAGCAGCCGGCCCGCAAGGGACAGCCGAGGACCGGGGAGCTCACCGGCGTCGACCGCATCGCGCACCGCCATCTCGACGTAGTTCCACCCACCGACGTCCCGAGCCGTCGTGACTCCCGCGGCCAGCGTGCGCCGGGCGGCCACCGCCGTGAACAGCGCCACTTCGGCGTCCGAGCGCCCCGACGCCGCCGCCGGGTCGGGTGCGTCGGTCGGCTGGGTGAGGTGCACGTGGCAGTCGATGAGGCCGGGCAGCAGCCAGCAGCCGTCGAGATCGACGACCTCGTCCCCGGACTCCGGCTCAGCGGCCGGGAGCAGGGCCGCGACGCGATCGCCATCCACCCCGATGTCGCCGCGGACGAACCGTTCGCCTGCGGCGTCCAACACCATGCCGCCAGTCAGCCATCGCATCCCTCCATCCGACCAGATCCGAGCAACCCCTCGAGCGCTACCGGTCGAAGATGGTGTGCTCCTCGGTGATGAAGATCGTCGACCGGCTGAAGTCGATGAACTTCGCCTCGTCCTCGACGAGCCGCGCGCCCGCCGCCGCACCCTCCGGGGTCGCGACCGCGGCCTCGAGCTCCTCCATGCTGTCCCACCACACCTCGGTGATCCCCTGATGGATCGGCGCCATGCCACGGCTCTCCACGAGTGCCTGGTTGAGCGGGGTCTCGACGGTGTGGCTCTGGACGTACTTCCTGGCGCGGATGTCCTCGGCGACGGATGCCACCAGCGGTCCGTGCTCCTCGAGCCAGTACCGGTGGAACTCCTCCGGCGCCACGTCGTCGCGCGCCTGCACCACGTAGACAAGCTTGATCATCGCTTCCTCCCGACGGGCCTCCCCTTGGCCCGTCGAGCGGACCGTACCTGACGGCGGCCGCCTGAGCGCAGGTCGAGCCGCATCAGGACCCGCGGACTCATGCCGTTCCGGCGTCGGACTGAAGCGCGTGATTTCCGCCTCCGCTCGACGAGCAAGTAGGGCATTGTTCCGGCTGTGGCCGACAATCCGCTGCTGCTCCTCGGCGCCGGCTTCGTCCTCACCACAGTCCTCGGCGGCGCCTTGGGCTACTACTTCCAGCAACGCGCGTGGCGGCAGCAGAGCACCAACCAGCGGGTCGAGCGTGACCTCGAGGCGGCGACGAACACGTTCGAAGAGGTCAGTGTCTTGCTCGACCGGCGGCTGTATCGAATGAGGCGGGTGTACTGGCTCGCGCGGCGACTCGCCGAGACACCAGGTGAAACTCGGGATCTCGATACGGCCCGTCTCGCGTATCAGTCGGTTGTGGAGAACTGGAATGACAACCTCAACCGGCTCCTCGCCCTCGTTCAGACCAACTTCGGAAAGCCGTTGCGCGAGCGCCTTCAGTCGGAGTTGTACGACACGTACGCCGCGATCGGCGAGGAACTCGAACAGTTCGTTCGTGAGGTGATCGCCACCGAACGCGGTCCGGTCCGCGTGCGTCCCGTCGGACGTCGACTCACTGACCTCAGCCACCGCGTGTTCGCCTTCAACATCCTTCTGCTCGCCGCGCTCGAACAGGGGCGGGTCGGCCGCGGCTGCGACAACAGGACCGCGGTGCCGTGGCGGCCGCTGCCGGTGCGGTTCGGCGTTGATGCTGAGCTGGTTGGCAAGATCCAGCGGGCACTGCGCAAGGAGGGTGTCCTCGACCTAGTCGTCGACTCGCATGTCGGCCCCGCAACTGACGCCGCGTTGCGCGACTTCCAACGACGACACAACCTCGCTCCCGACGGTGTTGCCGGGCCGCAGACGCTTCGGGCCCTCGGGCTCACCGCAGCTGGTGCGGACGTGCCGGAACCGAGCACCGACGAGTCTGTTTCACCGACCGGCTGAGCGCAGGTCGAGCCGCATCAGGACCCGCGGGAAGCCGTTGAGCACCGAGTCGGTGTCGGACACCTTGGTGAACCCCGCCTGCTCGAACAGGCGCTTCGTGCCGACGTAGGCCATCGTGAGATCGACCTTGGCGCCCTTGTTGTCGACCGGGTAGCCCTCGATCGCCGCCGCACCGTTCGCCCGGGCGAACTCGACGGCGCCGGCGAGCAGGTGGTGCGAGATGCCCTCGCCACGATGGCCGGGGCGCACGCGGATGCACCACACCGACCACACGTCGAGGTCGTCGACGTGCGGGATCTTGCGGTTGCGGGCGAAGCTCGTGTCGGCCCGCGGATGCACAGCCGCCCACCCGACGACCTCGTCACCGTCGTAGCCGAGCACTCCGGGCGGTGGGTTCTGGCGCACCAGCTGGCGCATCCGCTTTCCTCGAGCAGGGCCGACCAGCTCACGGTTCTCCTTCGACGAGGTCAAGCGATAGCTCAGGCACCAGCACACGCTCGCGTCGGGCCGCTTCGGCCCGACCATCACCTTCACGTCCTTGAACTCCGTGGCCGGGCGCACCTCGATCGCCATCGCGCCTACCTCAGCCGCTCGACGACGCGCTGGAGGGCGGCGGTCAGAGTCACCAGCTCGGCCGGCTCGACGACGTCGAGGAAGGCACTGCGCACGACCTCGACATGGCCGGCGAACACTCGCCGACGCATCCGTTCGCCCGCCGGCGTGATGTGGGCGACGACGCCGCGCTCGTCGTCGGCGAAGCGCTTGCGGGTGATCCAGCCGCGCGACTCGAGCTGAGCTACCTGGTAGCTGAGCCCGCTGCGCGAGACGATCAGTGCATCGGCGAGCTGCGCCATGCGGATGCCCGCATCGCCGGCGATGGAGAGGTTCATCAGGATCTCGAACTGGACCTGGGTCAGCTCCGCCTGCTCACGCAGGTTTCGCTCGACCGCTCGCTGCAGCAGCGTCGAGCTGGCGATGAGCGCGGCGTAGGCGCGGAACTCCTCGTCCGTGATCGTCGCCGCCATGACGCCTTTCACAGACGGCAGTCTGGCAGATCGTTCGAACTCGCGCTACCCTGCCATGTAGTTCCAATTCGAATGACCTGGAGGAGCACCATGAGAATCGCCATCCTCGGCACCGGCCGCGTCGGCCAGACCCTCGCCACCGCCCTCGGCCGCGCCGGCCACGACGTCGTGTTCGGCTCGCGCGACCCGGCCAACCGCACCGGGCTCCCCGCCCCCGTACTCACCTCGGCGGACGCCGTCGTCGGCGCCGACGTCGTGCTCGACGCGGTGCAGGGCGTCGACACGATCCCCCTGCTCAAGTCGATCGGCGCCGACAACCTCGACGGCACCGTGCTCTGGGACCTCGCCAACGCCTCCAACCCCGACTTCTCCCTCGCCATCCCGGACGACAGCCTCGGCCACCGCATCCAGGAGGCCTTCCCCGGCGTCAAGGTCGTCAAGGCGGGCAACAGCGTCGCTGCCGTCGTGATCGCCGACCCGAGCACGCTGACCGCTCCCTCGACGCTGTTCCTGTCGGGCGACGACGCGGGTGCGAAGGAGGTCGTCTCGAGCCTGCTCGTCGACCTCGGTTGGACGCGAGAGAGCCTGTTCGACCTCGGCGGCATCACCCACGCCTACGGGCAGGAGCACTACCTGGCGCTGTTCGGATCGATGCTGCAGAAGCTCGACACGCCCTACTTCAACATCGCCGTCGTCCAGGCCGCGTGACGTCCGGCGACCCGGTCGCTCACCGTTGCGGGACCGCCTTGACCAGCTGGAGGGCCGGGTTGGACGGGTCCCAGAGGGTTGGGAACTCTTCGAGCGGTCGGAATCCGTAGGCGAGGTAGAACGCCCGGGTGGCGTCGTAGCCGGCGTCGGGACACGCGGCGCTCAACGTCTTCACCTGCAGGAACTCGACGCCGGCGGCGGCCAGGTTGGCTTCGAGGTGGCGCAGCATCGCCGTACCGATGCCGGCCCGATGATGGCTCGGCTCCACCGCCATCAGGTACACCTCGGCGGCATAGCGGCTGTGGTGCTTGACCGTGGTGATCCCGACGTCCTCGCCATCGAGCGTCGCGATCACCGACGGGTGGGTGTTGGCCACCCTCACGTAGTTCTCGTTCGCCTCGTCGATTCCGAACCAGTCAGGCAGCAGGTCCAGGAGCACCCGACAGATCTCGCCGGCGCCTCCGGCCACGTCTCTCAGTTCGACCGTCGAGCCGACCACGCGTCAGGCCTCCAATCCGTCGCCGGTCACGCTACGCACGAGCGCGGTCGAGGGCGGCGGTGAGAAACGCGTCTCGTCGCTCGAGCAGGGTCGGCGGGTCCAGGTCGGTGCGACCGTGGGCAACGAACGTCTGCACGAACCAATCCATCGTCGGTGGTGTGGCCAGCGCGCCGGCCACGTCCCAGTAGGCGACGTCGACTGCCGGTCGCCCGATGGCCGACTCGTAGCCGGCGAGTACCTCATCCGCGCCCGCCAGGCCGACCGCCAGCGCGGCATCGCAACGCAGCATCCCGACGTCGATGCCCGGATGCCCGATCCCCGCACACTCCCAGTCGACGATCCCCGTCAGCCGATCCTCGTCCCACAGGGCGTTGCCGTGCCAGAAGTCGCCGTGGACGAACACCGGCGGGTGGTCAGGCATCGGGTTCCGCCGCAGGAAGTCCTCGGCTTCGGCCAGCAGCGGCCTGGTCGACTCGCTCCGACGTATCGCGTCGAAGTCGACCGGTCCGACCGGGCGCGTTCGAGCCGGCAGGTGCGAAGCCGGTGGGAGCGCCGCCGCGTGCACCATCGCGACCGCGTCGCCGAGTGCCCGCAGTCGAGCCGTCGACGGCTCCACGGACGACCGGCTCGTGCCGGGGACCCGGGTCGTCACGAGGGCGAACACACCAGACGTGGCCGGCCCACCCATCGCCGCACCGAGCAGCCGCGGTCCGGGAAAATCGGAGCCGGCGAGCACCTCGAGGGCCGCCGCCTCGTTCGCCAACAAGGCAACGCCCGACTCGTCGCCCACCCGGACGACGACCTCGTCGATGTCCGAGTCGGCCAACCGCACCAGCCACGGCGACTCTCCGCGGCGCCCCATGCCAGTGACCGACCGCACCGAGGCTCCCGGGTCGACACAGCTGGTCACCCACCTCAGCAACCCCGGATCGGGTCGACTCATCGAGCGAGCCTACGGTGGGCTTTCGGCCGACCTGGGGGCGACCGGCCGTGATCTCGGGTTCCGTATCGGGAAACCTCGCTACCCCCGTCCGAGCCGCGATTCGTATTTTCGCTCGATGACCGTCACGAATATCCCCACGCTGTTCGAGCGCCTCGGCGGGAGCGCGAGCATCGACGTTGCCGTCGACCAGTTCTACGAACGGTTGCTCGACGACGCCGAACTCGCGCCGTTCTTCGCCGGTGTCCCGATGGCACGCCAGCGCGCCCACCAGAAGGCGTTCCTGACGATGGCGCTCGGTGGCCCCACCTCGTACGAGGGTCGCGGCCTCCAGGAAGCCCACACCGGACTCACGATCGACGATCACCACGTCGATCTCGTGGCCGGGCATCTCGCCGGCGTGTTGCTCGACCTCGGAGTCGCTCCCGAGCTCGTCGACGAGGTGATCGCCGCCGTCGACGGGCTGCGGGCCACCGTGCTCGGCCGCGACTGAGACCCGAGCGACGCGTCCTGGTCGCTCGCGCAAGGGTTGGGCGGGCACCGGGTCGGATAAGCCAGAGGCGTGTCGACTCGAGGACGTGCCCGGGTGGGTTGTTCGGGGTGGCAGTACCGGGACTGGCGCGGCGTGGTGTATCCGTCCGGGGTTCCGCAGCGCAGCTGGCTCCCCTACTACGCCACGCTGTTCGACACGGTGGAGGTCAACAACAGCTTCTATCGGTTGCCCAGCGAGTCCGCGGTCAACGGGTGGGCGGCGAGTGTGCCACCCGGTTTCGTGTTCGCCCTCAAGTTGGGCGCCTTCGGCTCGCATCGCATGAAACTGCGCGACGCGGCCTCCTGGCTGCCGAACCACATGGTGCGGGTGGAGCTGCTCGGCGACGCGGCGGGACCGACCCTCGTACAGCTCCCGCCGCGGTGGCGTCGCAACGCTGAGCGGCTCGACGAGTTCCTGACCGTCGCACCGCCCACGACGCGGTGGGCCGTCGAGGTGCGTGAGCGGTCCTGGCTGCACGACGAGATCTACGACGTGCTGGCGCGCCACCACGCTGCGCTGTGCGTGCACGACCTCCTCGAGGACCACCCGTTTGTGTTGACGACCGACTGGACCTACGTCCGCTTCCACGGCCCGGACGCACTCGTGCGGAAGTACTACGGCGCCTATGGCTACCGCCGACTGCGACGTTGGGCGACGCGGTTGAGCGAGCTGCTCGATTCCGGCCGAGACGTCTACTGCTACTTCAACAACGACTGGGAGGGCCACGCCGTGGCCGACGCATCCTGGCTCCGGCGGGCCCTCGAGCCACGCGACTCACATTGACGCGGACGGCGCGGCACTTCGCCATGTTCGGCCGAAGGGGCATCGGGGGAACAGTGTCGCGGAGGACAAGGAGATCGTCATGAATGATCCGATGAAGGACGCGTGGAACGACGTCGCCGAGGGGTTCGGCTCGTTGGGCCGGTTGATGAAGGAACGGTTCGAGGTCGAGGCCGATGAAGCGGGGCAACCCCCGTCGGCAGACGACACCGCGGGCGGCGAGGCGTTGCGCGAGGCGTTCGAACGGTTCGTCGCCGCTGGTCGCGACGTCGGTCAGAGGGCGGTCGAAGTCCTCCGTGACGACGACGTGAAGGTGCAGGCGAAACAAGCCGCGACCGCCCTCAATGATGCGCTCTCCGCCACCGTGGACCTCATCGGCCGCGAGGTCGGCGGCTTCTTCGGCCGCGGTGACGAGCCCGCTGAGCAGAAGCCGACGGACGTCGTCACCGGACCCGTCGAGGCGGAACCCGACGTTGCCCGCGGCGACGTCGGGCCGAGCCGCGCGGACGAGACGTAACACCGGCCCGGCGGTCGTCCCCGCCTCAAGCCGAGGACGACAGCCCCATCGGGTCACGAGCCGTGGGCGTGATCGCACCACCGTTGCTCACCCTCCTTGATCGAGCCGGCACCGATGTCTTCGAGGGAGGCGAAGGGCCCGCACTCGTGAGGGACGATCCAGACGTGGATCATCGCCCATTCTTGGAGCTTGACGAGCGGCGGAGTGCAGGTGCCGTCAGGGTTGGTGGGGCCTTCGACCTGGGGGGCGACGGGATCGTCAGTCATGCACAGGTCGTCGTGGATGTGCCACTGCATGAGCGTGCCGCCGTAGTCGGGGACCTCCTCCAGCGTCACGTCGCGCGGCAGCATGTACATCGCCGACACGAGTTTCTTGCTGCCGTCGGGCTGCGGTTCGTAGACCAGGCTCTCAGGCGCGTCGGGGTCGAGCAACACGTCGTCGTCGATCCAGTTCCAGTTCACGTAGTGCTCGTGGCCACTGTCGCCGTCTCCGATCGAGTGGAACCCGGCGGCCTCGGCGACGGCCGGGTCCGCCCACTGCGGCAGACGAACGACGTTGGTGGCGACGAGATTCTCAGCAAACGCCTGCTGCTCGGGCGTCACCCCGTCGACGCCTGACAGGTCGATCGGCTGCGTCGGGTTATAGGCGACGGTGGCCGAATCGTGTTGATCTGCCGCGTCGTGGGCATGGGCGGCCGTCGTCGCCGGTGCGTCGCTGTGCGGGTGGGCGGTCGTCGTTGCACCCTGATCGCCGGTCGCCTCGGCGTGGCCGTGGCCCGGTCCGGCGTCACTGCTGTGGGCGTGGGTGGCGCCCGACATCATCGCGGCGACGGTGAGGGCGCCGACACTGATCGCCGGCACCGCGAGCCACGTCGGGGTGGCGCGCATCGTCCTGCCGGCGCCGCCGCCCAGCGTCACAAGTGCGGCGCCAACGGCCAACACGCCGAGGGCGGCACAGACGGTGTCGGTGAACTGTGGCGCCTCCGACTGCTCGAGGCCCTTGACCCACGAGATGCCCGACACCCTGGTGACGATCCAGGCGGCGACGGCGCCCATGTTGACGAGGGCGGTGGCGGCAGCCACGGCGCGGCCGCCCCGCACGAGCGTGCCCAGCCCGACGAGGATCTGCAGGACGGCGACGGCGACGAACAGCCTCGACAGGGTCGGATGCTCGGCGTGGACTCCAGCGGCGGCAGCGTGGATGGCCCCCGCCCCGATCGAGGCCAACCCCTGTAACCATGGCGTCCAGCCCACGGTGGCGTCTTGTTGGGCCATGCTGACGAAGGTAAGGCCGGCGACGAGCCAGCGAAATCGGGGAAGTCCCCCCACGATCCCTGACTCCCCTGAGAGGTGGTGCCGATTCGGCACGGGCTTTACTCAGAAAGCTGGCTGCCTCTCCAGCCACGTTGCTGACCAAGACGGACGCGGACGGCTTCCACACGACGCCGTTCAAGGAGCTCAGCGGCGACCGCGGCGCCCAAGGCCTCGCGATCGGTGGTCGGGGGAACTCGGACGGTGATCCGTCGAACGGGCAGGCACACTCGGACGCAGGTCGCGGATCGGCCGTGCAGGAGTTCCTCGCCGAGTTCTGCGGGAAGTAACACGCATTGCACTCTCGGCGCCGACTCGGGTGCCGCGATGGGAGTCCTCGAACTTATCGACCCGGCGTCAGCTCGAGGGCGGGCGCGTTGACGACGTCACGTGTCGTTGGCTTCGATCAGCCGGTCGAGCTCCGCATCCGTAGCAGCCTCGGCGGCAACGACACGGTTGTCGGCGTCGGGTTGAGCTCGCACCAGCTCGTCGAGCTTGCGCTGAGTCACGAGCTGCTCGCGGCGCTGCGTGTGCTGGATCGCGAACACCATCACAACCGTGACCGACGAGGCCGTGGAATACAGCGTGACTTGCCACCACGACGGAAACCCGGCAATCGCGCCCACGACGAGCCAACCGGTGACCAAACAGGCGACCGTGATCCCCGCTGATGCCTTGGAGGACCACTCACCAAGCCGGTGCAGCAGGTGACTGCTGCGCGTGTGGTGACCCCCTCGGAGCGAATCGTCATCGGCGGCGGACTCCAGCAACGGCACGTCACCCGATGTACCCCACTTCGACCAAGATCAGTACGGGCGACCGAGGTCGACGGGTGGTCTCATCTGATCGCGCCGGCGGTGAGACCTTTGACGAGATAGCGCTCGATGGCAGCGAACAGCAGGACGACCGGCACGATCGCGATGAGCGAGGCGGCGAAGAGGTAGTTCCACTCGTCCTCGTACAGCTGGGTGAAGTCGCTCAGGCCGAGCGTCAGCGGCCATCTGCTGCGGTTGCCGAACACGAGGGCACGCGCCATGGCGAACTCGTTCCATGCCGCCACGAAGGTGAAGATCACGCACGTGACGAGCCCGGGTAGGGCGAGCGGCAGCGTGACCTTGCGCATCGTCGTGAACCTGCTCGCTCCGTCCATCCAGGCCGCCTCCTCGATCTCGGCCGGGATCGCGGCGAAGAACCCCTGCAGGATCCACACCGCGAACGTCAGGTTGAAGGCGCTGTTGACGAGGATCAGCCCGGCGTAGTCGCCGACCAGGGTGATGCCCGTGGTCGCTTCGATGTCGAGGAACGTGCGGATCACACCGACGACGAGGGAGGTCGGCTGGATCATCTGAGTGACGATGATCAGCAGCAGAAACGCCGCCCGCCAGCTGAAGCGGTGGCGGGCGACGTAATAGGCGGCCGGCACGGCGACGACCATCACGACGACGGTCGCGACGGTCGCGATGATGAGCGAGGACCGGAAGTAGCCCCAGACGGCGCCGTCGTTGCGGCTGAACAGGGTGGTGAAGTTGGACCATTGCCACTGCTTGGGGAAGTAGCTGGGTGGGGTGTCGGTGAGCTCGCCGTCGGGCTTGACGGCGGTGAAGAACATCTGGATGTACGGCGCCAGGAAGAACAGGGCGATCAGTGCGCCCGCGATGGGCATGGTCCAGCGCTTCAGGCGCGAGGTCCTGGCGACCGCGCTCACGATGCCCGGGACGCTTCCCGCCAGCGCGAGGCACGGAGGAAGATCAGCACGACCACGAAGATCAGGGCGAGGTTCACCACGGCCATCGCCGCCGACGTGTCGAGCTGGCGGTTCTGCACCGCCAGCTTGTACATGAACACCGTCGACGTCGAGGTGTCGAACTGCGGCCCGCCTTCGGTCATCGCCCAGATGATCGGGAACGAGTTGAACACGTTGATGATGTTGATGAGGACTGCGACGAGGATCGCCGGCCGCAGGAGCGGCAGGGTGATCTTGGTGTATCGCTTCCACGGGCTGGCGCCGTCGATGGCGGCCGCCTCGTACAGCTCGCCGGGCACGGTCTGCAACCCGGCGAGCGCGACGTACGTCGTGAAGGGCACCGAGACGAAGATCGCGACGAAGATCATCGCCGGCATCGCCGTCGACGGCTTGGCGAGGAAGTCGATGCGCTCGTCGATGAGGTTGAGATCGAGCAGGAGTTGATTGACGACTCCGAAGAACGGTTGCAGCATCCAGCGGAATGACAGGGCCGTCATCAGCACCGAAGCCGCCCACGGGACCAGCAGCGCATAACGGACGAAGCGGCGACCCACGAACGGCTTGTCGAGGAACTGGGCCAGCGGCAGCGAGATCGCCAGCGTCACGCTGACGACCACGACGACCCAGACCGCGGTGCGGACGAGGACGGGGGCGAAGTCAGGATCGTCGAAGAGGCGGGTGAAGTTGTCCCACCCGACGTTGCCGCGGACCGTTCCGGCGCGGCTGATCTCCTGACGCGACGTCTGGAAGAGAGCCCAGATCGGCCGCAACACGACTTGGAACACCAGGAAGAGGCACGCGATCACCCAGGGCAGTGGTCCGAGCTCGCGTTTGGCCAGCCTGCGCAGCCGCCTCGACGGCGGCGGCCGGCCCGGCGGAGTCGGGGCGGACGCGACTGCGGTCAGTTGCCGGCTTCCTCTTCAGCCGTCGCCTGGAGATCGGCGAGCACCCCAGCGGGATCACCGTCGACGGCTTGACCGATCTCCTGCTGGACAGCGCCCTGGACGGCACCCCACGCGGGGTTGCTGCTCGGGTAGAACTGCGCTGTCGGCAGCGCCTCGAGGAACGGCTGCTCCTCGGGGGTGAAGTTGGGCGCCATCGCCTCGCTGCCCGACGTGGTGACGGGCAAGAAGCCCTCGGTGTCGACGAACGTGACGTAGTTGTCGGTCATGTAGAAGAAGTCGAGGAAGGCCTTGGCTGCTTCGGTATTGCCCTCGTTGTTGAACACCATCATGTGGTCGGCGACGCCGAGTGTCGACGGCTCGCCGGAGTTGGTGGGCGACGGCGCGACGGCGAAGTTCAGGTCCGGATGGTCATCGGCGATGAACTGGAGGAACGGCGGCAGGCCCTCGATCATGCCGATCTGTCCTTCGAAGAAGAGGTTCTGGGCGTCGGCCCGGTCGGTCGTCCCGGGATTGGGCTGGGTGAGCCCGTCGGCGACGAGCGCGCTCATGTACTCGAATGCCTCGACGTTCTCGGGCGAGTCGACGATGAACGTGCCGGAGTCGTCGACCCAGCCTCCGCCGTTTCCGAACATCCAGATCGACGACTCCGCCTGGGCCTCCTCGGGACCGAGCGGCATGGCGTAGCCGATCTCGTCACCCGGGAGGTCGGTGATCGCCTGGGCGGCGGCACGCAGCTCGTCCCAGGTCGCCGGCGGCTCGGCGACGCCGGCCTCCTCGAACAGGTCGGTGTTGTAGAACAGCGCCCGGCTGCTCGCGATGAGCGGGATGCCGTACTGGACGCCGTCGATCGTCGCGTTCTCGGCGAAGCTGGGAATGATGTCGGCGAGTGTCTCGGGTGACAGGACCTCGTCGGCAGGGCGCAACAAGTCGTCGGCGGCGAAGGTGGCGAAGGCGTCGATGTTCAAGATGTCCGGGGCGTCGCCCGTCTGCACCCGGGTGCTGATGACGTCGTTGATCTGCTCCCACGACACCACTTCGAGGCCGATCGACACCTCGGGGTTGGCCGCCTCGAAGTCGGCGATCAAGCCCTCCCAGTACGGCTGGGTCTGGTCGCTGTACTGGGCGACCATGAGGTTGAGCTCACCGCTCGCGCCACCACCGGTGCCGTCGCTCGGCGCTCCGGTGTCGCCCGGCTCCGTGCTGACCGCCTCGGTGCCGGTGGTATCGGTCTCGTCGGCCGCATCATCGTCGTCGCCACAAGCGGTGACGGCCAACGCCAGCGCTGCTACGAGCAGGGACTTGGAAGCCTTCACGTTTCCTCCTGGAGCATCGTCCCGCCCGAAGCTGCAAGGTGATCGCCAGCGTTGCGCACAATGCTCTGGGCGTCAACATCCGAGTACCGGCCGATGCCGGTACTCGGCGTGGCGGAGTGATTCTCCGCCGCGGAGTGTTGCTCTTGTCATGCGCAGCCAGGTACAGCCAGGAGTTCGTTTGCTGACGGTGTGCGGCAGTCTGCAACAACGGTCGGCGAACCGGGCCGCGTTGGAGGTTGCGACGTCGCTCGCGCTCGCGCAGGGTGCGATCCTCGACGACTTCGACCGGCTGGTCGAGATCCCGGCATTCGATGCCGAGAGCGACGACGAGCGCATCGACGTCATCGAGGACTGGCGGCTACGGGTCAACGCTGCCGACGTCGTACTGGTGGCGGCCCCCGAGTACGCCGGTGGCATCGCCGGTGCTCTCAAGAATGCCTTCGACTGGCTCGTCGGGTCGGGCACGATGTACCGCAAGCCCGTGGGCTTGATCAGTGCAGGGACGTCAGGCGGACCGCATGCCCGGCAGACGATGGCGCAGACACTCACCTGGCAGGGGGCCTACGTCGTTGCCGAACTGGGCATCGCCGCGCCCCGCACCAAGTCCGACAGTGTCGGTCGCATCACCGACGGGCCCACTTTGGCGGCGATCTCGTCACTTACTGAACTGCTGCTCCGCGCCGCCGCGACGCCTGCCCGAGAGTTGGTCGAACTCGCCAGCCACGTCGTCAGCTCGCTCGGCGTCGACACCGACCACATCCCCCCGCCCTCGTAGGCCGCGCCGGATGCGCGGATCTTGGATGTGACACCCCTTGGTCATAATCGGGAAACATGAGTTCGTTGGGGTCGTCGGGTCGTCGGAGTGGTCGGAGCCTGGTGGCTCGGCTGGTGAGGTGTTCGCCGGCGCGGCCGATCGGATGGTGGCGCTGCTTGGCCGAGGGTATCGATGCGCTCGACGCCCGCGAGCTGGCGGCGCGGCTCGGTGAGGTGGAGCGGACGATCCGCAAGTTGGAGGCGGTGGCGGTGTCGATCGTGGCGTCGACTGATCGCCGGGAGCTGTTCCGTGACGATGGCCACGTGTCGGTGCGGGGCTGGGTGAAGGCGTCGACACGGGTTTCTGATCACACGGTGACCCACCGAGTGCGCACGGCCAAGCTGTGCGCCGCCCTGTCCGAGTGTCACGCCGCACTCGCCGGCGGCGAGTTGGGGGTGGATCAGGTGCGGGAGTTGGCCCGAACGCACGCCAACCCGCGCTGCGGCGGCGAGCTGGCGATGGTGATCGACCGTTTGCTCGACCTGGCCGGCCAAGCCCCCCATGAGGGGTTCGTCCGCGCCGTGCGGCAGTGGGAGCGTCTCGCTGACGCCGACGGCGCCCACCGTGGCGCCGAGGCGGCCCACGCCGGGCGGTGTGCCCGGATGGCGTTCGTGGGCGACGAGGGGTATCTGGATGCCCGGATGGGTGCGGTCCAGTTCGCCCAGATGAAAGAGGTGTTCGACCGTTTCACCCAGGCCGAGTTCGAGGCTGAATGGGACGAGCTGCGTCAACGGTTCGGCGACGACGCCTGTCCCGGGATGCTCGAACGCAGTGAGGGGCAGCGTCGCACCGACGCCTTGGCGGCGATCTTTGCCCGAGGTGCAGCCGCCGACCCGGCCGCCAGGGATCCTGAGCCGGTGGTCAATATCGTCATCGACCAAGCCGTCTACGAGACCCAACTGACAGCGATGGTGCGCGGTGAGTCAGCCCGATTCGACCCCACCGACCTGCTCCGAGAGCGTTCTCGAACGACCAACGGGGTGCCGGTCGACCCAGCCGACGCCGTCGCCGCGTCACTGATCGGTCACGTCCGTCGGGTGGTGCTCGACGCCGACGGCCGGATCATCGACCTGGCCCACCGTTCCCGGATCTTCACAGGCGGCGCCCGCCAGGCGGCCCTCCTCCAGGCGGCGTTGGACGGGGACGGGCGATGTCTGTGGCCCGGCTGCGGGCTCCACCGATGTCAGATCGACCACACCGTCGGCTGGGCCGACGGCGGAGTCACCACGCCGGCCAACGCCGGACCGCTCTGTGCTCGCCACAACCGCTGGAAGACCCGCGGCTACCGATGCTGGCGCGACTCCGCGGGCGTCTGGCACACGTCGCGGCCCGACGGCACCGAGATCCGCGCCGCCTAACTCGACGTTGTGGCGGTCAGGCGCGTGTGCGCTGCGGATCGGCGGTCGACGATGGCTGCCCGGCGGTGTCGGTGACGTCGCCGAGTCGCGCGACCAGTGGTATGCAGATCGCGCTGAGCGCGGCGCTCGTCCAGAAGACGGTGGTCAGTCCGAAGCGTTGCCCGAGGAGTCCGCCGATGGCGGCGCCGATGGGCATGGTGCCCCAGGCGACGAGTCGGTAGCCGGCGTTGACCCGTCCGAGCAGGTGGTCGGGGACGATCCGTTGCCGCAGCGAGACGGTGATGACGTTCCAGCCGATGCTCAAGGTGCTGGCGACCAGGAACGCCGCGGCGACGAACACGACGTTGGTGGTGAGGGCCGGAGCGAGGCTGAAGACGGGAAACGTGAACGTGGCGAGGAGCATGGTGCGGTGGCGACCGAGGCGGCGCTCGATCGGTTCGACGAGGAACGTGCCGATCAACGAGCCGGCGGCGAACGCAGCCAGGAGCAGTCCGTAGCCGGCCGCCGACAGCCCCATCGGACCGGGTGACACGGCGTAGAGAGGAAGCACCGCGATCGTCGCCGTCGAGGCCAGATTGGACAGGCCGACACAGACGGCGAGGGTGCGCAGGAGACGGTGCCGAGCGAGGTAGCCCACGCCCTCGGCGATGTCGGCGCGAAGGCTCGGCGGGCTGGCCGGCCGGGCGGGGCGGAACCGTCCGACGAGCAGCGTCATCGCGATCGCGGCCAACCCGTAGCCGACGGCGGATGCCGACAGCGCGCCCGCCAGGGCGGCGGCGGCGAGGAGTCCTCCGATCGGTGGCCCGACGAACTGGTTGGCGGTGAGCTCGACCGCGTACAGGCGACTGTTGGCCCGGGCGAGGCGGTCGGGTTCGACGACGTTGGGCAGGATCGACTGGGCGGCGGTGTCATGCAACGTCTCGGCGACGCCGAGCGCGAACGCGACCGCGTACAGCATCCACAGTTCCTCGCGTCCGAACCCGACGACGACGGCTAGGGACGTGATGGCCAGAGCGCGGGCGACGTCGACGCGCACCATCGTCCGGCGCCGGTCGAGCCGGTCGGCGAGCGCGCCGGCGGGCAGGGCGAAGAGGAGCCAGGGAAGGCGCCCGACCAGGGTCACCGCGGCGAAGGCGCCGGGTTCGCGGGTGATCCCCAGAGCCACCAGTGGCAGCGTGATCTGGAAGATGCCGTCAGCGAGGTTGGACAACCCTGAGGCGGTCAGCAACCGCCCCAGGTTGCGACTCGAAGTCACTGATCGGATTCTCCCACCATGCGCGCGATCACGGCTCGGCGGCGTCTTCGAATGGGCGCCAGTGGTGCAGCGGAGAGCGGGTATCGACGTCGACGCTGAAGTAGTGGCCCTGATGGGGTTGGTCCCACCGCCGTTCGATCGGAATGCCTTCCAGATGGCAGAACCACAGCGTGCCGACGCCGCCGTGCCCGACCACGATGACGTCGCTGGCCTGATCGTCCACGAAGAGATCCTCGAGGGCGGCAGCGATTCGGCGCTGCGCATCGATCGCGCGCTCCCATCCCCGTGCGCTGACCGCCGGTCGCGCGAAGCAGGCGTCGGCGCAGGCCTCGTGCTCGGCGGGCGGCAGGAAGCCGGTGGCGGAACGGTCGATCTCACCGGTGCGGGCGCGGACCTCGATCGACAGACCTCGGCGGTCGGCGAGCACCGACGCGGTTTGTCGAGCCTTGGTCTCGGCGCTGGACACGATCCGGCCGACCGCCTCGACCCAACGCGCCTCGAGCAATCGATCGAGACGTGCCCGCCCTCGCTCGCTGAGGACCCACTGATCGACCGCCACGGCAGCGTCGACGATCACCTCGGGATGGGTGATGTATCGCGCCACCGCCACCCACGAAGCGTCGCGCGACCGCACCAGGGCGGGCTCGCCCCGGCGGTCAGGCAGCAGCCAGGACTTCTCCGGACTCGGGAGTGAAGATCGCCACCTCGCGAAGGCTCGAGATGCCGGCCCACGCCGGGCGGTCGTCGTCGAGGAGGTCGAGCAGGACAAGGTCATCGTCGGTCATCAGCATCACGACGGCCGTGTGACGCTGGTCATGCATGGTGAACTCGATGACGTCTCCAGCCGTCATGGTTCGCTCGATCTGGTTCATCGCGTCCCTCGGTTCGCTCGCTGCCCGTTCATCATCGACGATCGTCACCAAGCGCGCTTGAAGACGGCGTGAAGATTCCTGGAGATCAGCAACTTTCGAGCCTCCAACAACGGGACGGGCGACTACGTTGGACGGTTGCGTATAGCCGGCGAGAGGGGCCCGAATGGCTGGTGATCACGCTGTATCCACGTGGCTGAGACCTGAGCGTTGACGCGTGCTCGTAGATCGAGCCCTCAGCCAACTCCCCTTCTTCCGTCAACTACCGGTCGAACACGTTGAGGAACTCGCCCGGCTGGGCCGGATCGTCGAGATGCGGGCCGGCGACGTGGTCTGTGAGGAGGGCGAGTCGTCGGACAGCATGTATGTCGTACTGGGCGGGCTGGTTCTGGCGTACCGCCACGGCACCGCCGGAAGTCCGGTGGAGATCCGGCGGTTCGAGGAGGGCGACTTCTTCGGAGAGGTCGCCCTCCTGGACAGCAGACCCCGAACCGCAACCGTTGAATGCGTGACGGAGTGCCGGTTCCTGGTGATCGAGCAGGCCGCCTTTCGCGAAGTCCTGACCTCCCACCCGGCCGTCATCTTCGGTGTCCTGACGGCGCTCGGCGACCGCGCCCGGGAGCAGATCGAGGAGCGCTACCAGGTCGAGCTCACCAACCTGACGCTCGAAGCCGAGGCGGAGCTCGAACGCCACCGTTCGCTCGCCCAGATGGTTGCCGGCGTTGCCCACGAGCTCAACACCCCGCTGGGAATCACCAGCACGGCCGTGGACATGCTCGCCACACGCCTCGGCCGACCCGACGTCGCGGCCCTCTTCGAGAGCAGCGAGACGACACAGCGATTGTTCGAGCAGATCCGAGAAGCCACGACGCTTGCCCAACGAAACATCGCCAGGGCTCACGATCTCGTCCAGAACTTCAAGAAGATCTCGGTCGATCAACTGGTCGAAGTTCCACAGGCGGAGGACCTGGCTGAGGTCGTCGCGAGCATCGTCGCTCTCTTCACGATCAGTGCCCGTCAGGCAGGACTGACCATCGACGTTGATGATCAGTTGCCGGCCACCGACAAGGAGTGGTTCGGCTGCGCCGGCCATCTCACCCAGGTCCTGTTGAATCTCCTGACCAACATCGAGTCGTATGCGTACGAGCCGGGAGTCGGTGGGCCAGTGGAGATCGTCCTCTCCGCAGTCAGAGACCAGGCCACGCCGTGCTTCGTCATCAGCGTACGCGACCATGGATCCGGCATCGATCGAGAGAACCTGGAGAAGATCTTCGATCCATTCTTCACGACCGGTCGCAGCAAAGGGGGTACCGGCCTCGGCTTATCCATCGTCCGCAACATCGTGACCGGCGGTCTCAAAGGCTCGATCACCGTCGACTCCACACCAGGCGAAGGCACCACGTTCCACATCAGGTTTCCGCAGGAGGTAGTTCATGTTTAACACCAGTTGGCCGATTCTGCTCGTCGACGACGAACCGGATGTGCTGCAGCTCTCCCGATTGATCATGCAGGACTTCACGGTCTACGGCTTGCCGGTCGAGTTGCACACCGCCACCAGCAAGGCCGAGGCAATCAAGCTGATGGAAACGGAGCTGGTCCCGCTCCTCCCGTCGGTCCCCGCGCCCCGCGTCGCGGTTGCCTTCATCGACGTGGTCATGGAGAGCGACACGGCGGGCCTCGACTTGTGCGAGTACATCAGGGAGACGAAGGAGAACAAGGTCGTTCAGCTCTTCATCCGTACCGGCCAGCCCGGTGTTGCTCCGGAGCGTCACGTGATCGACCACTACGACATCAATGGCTACTTCACGAAAGCCGAAGCCACCGAGGACAAGCTGTATTCCCTCGTCAAGACCGGCGTGCGCCAGTATCTATCCTTCTTGTCGGCGATGGCGATGTCGATGATGACGACGGTGTCCATCGCCGCGGCCGGTTCACGCCAATCGCTCCGAGGTGTCCTGGAGATGATGCCCATGCTCCGGCGCGATGGGCATTACCTCTTCATCGACGGCGAAGCTGTCACCGGCGGCGCGGACGAGGCCGAAGCGCGCGAGGTCGCCTCGACCCTCGTTCGTTCAGAACCGCAATCGTTCAGTGCCGGCAAGTTCTTCAGCGACGGCGATCGCAACATCCTCTTCGAGGTCGAAGGCACCGACGCCAGAGCCGGCGTCCAGCACCTGATCAGAGGCGACTGGAACTTCATGCCACCCGACACCGTCAAGACCCTCCTGCTCAACGGATGGTCTTCCCTCGGCGCGCTCTGGAAACAAGCCGCCTGACACGGATCCCGAGGGCGTCCTACAAGGAGCACACATGACGACGACCCGCAGCATCGATCCTGAGGCCGCGCTGGCGACCGGTGTGGCGCACGACGTGGCGTTGTCGCTGGCGACGCTCGTCGTTGGTCAATCCCTGCTCAGCGAATCGGACAGGCCATTCGAGCCGTTCACCGCGGCCTTCGCCGTCGATCGGCGGCTGACCGCGAGTGCGTTCCGCGATGCGCTCGGCTTCGAGCCGACTCGGACCGTGGACATCAGTTCGGCGTCGGCCTTCTTCGCCCAGGTGGCGGAAGCCGCACGGGAGAACGGCGATCGCCGCAGCGAGCAAGTGTTCGCCACGCTGGAGCACGTGATGGGTCGATCGCTCGGGACCCTGCGGAGGGCATTCGTGCGCGGCGACGGCGTGGTCGAAGTGCCCTTCTTCCTGTTCGGCCGCCTCGCCGGTGGCCCGCTCGTCGGACTCCGCTCGCTCGCCATCGAGACCTGACCGTCCTAACCGAGGCCTGGTGTGTGGGCGTAGGCGGAGAGGGCGGGCTGACCGCCGAGGTGGGCGTAGAGGACCCGCGAGCCAGGTGGGATCTCGCCGGAGCGGACCATCCCGATCAGTCCGGCCATCGATTTGCCCTCGTAGACGGGGTCGGTGAGCATGCCCTCGGTGCGGGCGACGAGTTGGATCGCATCAACGGTCTGCTCGTCCGGGATGCCGTAGGAGGGTCCCGCATAGCCGTCGACGAGGGTGATCTCCTCAGGTCTGAGCGCACGACCGACACCGATCCGCTCCGCCGTATCGCTGGCGATGCGGGTGACCTGGGCGACGGTCTGCTCCAGCGTCTTGGAGGCATCGATCCCGAGGACGCGGCGGTCGTCGCGACCTTCGAGAGCGAACCCGGCGATCATCCCGGCATGGGTTGATCCGGTGACCGTGCACACGACGATGTGATCGAAGAAGACGTCGTGCTCGGCCTCCTGGGTGGCGACCTCACGGGCCCAGTTGGCGAAGCCGAGCCCTCCCAGAGGATGGTCGGACGCCCCCGCCGGGATCGCATATGGCCGGCCGCCGGCGGCGACGACCGACTCGATCGCGGCCTTCCAGCTGTCGCGCACCCCGATGTCGAAACCGGCGTCGTCCATCCGGATGTCTCCGCCCATGATGCGCGTCAGCTGGATGTTCCCGACACGGTCGTAGCCCGGATCGGGCCACTCGACCCAGTGCTCTTGCACCGTCACCGCCTTCAGGCCGAGGTGACAGGCGACACCGGTGACTTGGCGCGTGTGGTTCGACTGGACGCCGCCGATCGAGACCAGCGTGTCACACCCCTTGGCGACGGCGTCCGCCACGAGGTACTCCAGCTTGCGGACCTTGTTGCCACCGAACACGATCCCGGAGTTGCAGTCCTCACGCTTGGCCCAGATCTCGACGTCACCGCCCAGGACCGAACTGAGCCGACGCAGCGGGTGAATCGGCGACGGGCCGAACAGCAGTGGGACCTGCGCGAAGTCGTCGAGGCTCATCACCGCATCGTAGAAACACCACGCCAACCGACGTAGGGGGCGGAGGAGAGTGGAGCGCATCCCCGGCTACGCCATCATCGAGGCCCCGTCCATCCTCGGCCTGTATCCGAGCTCGAGACCGTGCTCCGGCTGGCCATCGACGCCGGGTCGGTCGTTGGGCTCGAGGTCACCATCTTCAACCCCAACCTCGACCCCGACGGCACGATCGCCCAGGACCTCGTCACCTGCCTCGTCCGTGCCCTCGAGCAACGATGACCCCTGGGATCGCATCTCGCCCCGCTCGACGGTCATGCTGGTGGCCGGAGGCGACGAGGAGACACTGATGATGGGGACGAGCAAACGGTCGGGTCAGCCCGACTACGAGGTGATCGTCATCGGTGCCGGGGTGTGCGGCATCTACCAGCTGTACCGGCTGGTCGACCTCGGCGTGGACGTCACGGTGCTGGAGGCGGGCGACGACGTTGGCGGCACGTGGTACTGGAACCGGTATCCGGGTGCCCGTTTCGACTCCGAGAGCATCAGTTACGGCTACTCCTTCTCGACGGAGTTGTTGCAGGAGTGGGAGTGGAAAGAGCGGTTCTCCGGCCAGCCGGAGAACCTGCGCTACCTGCAGTACGTCACCGACAAGTTCGACCTGCGCCGGCACATGCAGTTCGGCTGCACGGTCGAGTCGGCGCACTGGGACGACGAGGCGACCCGGTGGTGCCTGCGACTCGGCGACGGCCGCGAGCTCACGGGCCATTTCTTGATCACCGCGATCGGCCTGCTCTCGGCGCCGACGTTGCCACGGTACGAAGGTGTCGACGAGTTCGAGGGCGCGTCGTTCCACACCCATCACTGGCCCGCCGAGGGGATCGAGCTGACCGGCCAGCGGGTCGCGGTGATCGGAACCGGCGCGACGGGCGTGCAGGTGATCGGCGAGATCGCTGACAAGGTCGGTGAGCTGACCGTGTTCCAGCGGCGTCCGAACTGGTGCGCGCCGCTGCACAACGCCGAGGTCACGGCCGAGGAGATGGACGACATCAGGGCCCGCTACGACGAGATCTTCGAGTTGTGCGCGCGCACGCCGGGCGGGTTCATCCACGAGCCCGACCGCCGGCCCTTCTTCGAGGTGCCCCGCGACGAGCGCGTCGCGAAGTGGGAGCAGCTGTACGGCGAGCCGGGCTTCGGCATCTGGCTGGCCAACTTCCGGGACATCTTCATCGATGAGGAGGCCAACGCCGAGTTCTCCGAGTTCATCGCCGACAAGATCCGCGCCCGGGTGCACGACCCGGTCGTCGCCGAGAAGCTGATTCCCAAGGACCATGGCTTCGGTGTCCAGCGCGTCCCGCTGGAGACCGGCTACTACGAGGCGTACAACCGGGACAACGTCCACCTCGTGGACCTGCAGGAGACGCCGATCGAGCGGATCACGCGCCGCGGCATCCGCACGACCGAGCGGGAGTACGAGTGCGACATCATCGTCTACGCCACCGGCTTCGATGCCGTCACGGGCGCCTATGACCGCATCGACATCCGCGGCGTCGCCGGGCAGTCACTGCGGGAGAAGTGGGCCGACGAGCCGGACACGTTCCTCGGCATCACCGTGTCGGGCTTCCCGAACATGTTCATGCCGACCGGGCCGCAGAGCGGTTCGGCCTCGACGAACTTCCACCGCGGCATCGAGCTCGGCGTCGACTGGGTCACCGAGCTGCTGCAGTTCGTGTGGAAGCACGACCACGGCCGGGTCGAAGCCACTGCCGAGGCGGAGGCGGAGTGGAGCGCCTACGTGGCGATGCTCTACGAGATCATGCTGCTGCGCAACGCCCAGGGCTGGTTCACCGGCTACAACTCCAACGTCGACGGCCATGAGAAAGGCACTCGCCGTCACGTCGTGTTCAACGCCGGCACGCCGAAGTACCGCCAGAAGATCACCGAGGTCGCCGACGCCGGTTACCGCGGCCTGACGTTCGCCTGAAGTCGCGCGTCGTCAGTCGATCTCGATCGGGTCGCCGGGGACGAAGGTCTGCTCCTCGGCGTCCCACTCGTACAACGCGAGCGAGTCGAGGTAGTCCCACTTGTCGCCGCCGAGCGAGGCGATCGGCGCCATCGCCCCCTCGAATTCGCCGACATCCTCCAGCGCGGTGGTGAAGCTCTCCACGGTCAGGTCAGGACCGGCCGCCTCCATGACCCGCGCCAGCACCCCGATCTGCTGGCAGGCCCGGTTGATGCGGACCAGGTTGTCGAGGTCGCCCTCCTCCGGGTACAGCACCGCCTGCTCCTCGGGGTGGGCGGCGTTCCACCGGTCGACGCACTCCACGGTGGGCTCGTGACCCTGCTCGAGCAGCGACTCGGGCGACTGCTCCACCACGATGACAGTTCGCGCCGCCTCGGCCTCGGTGGCGCCGGACTGGAACCGCGTCGACGCCCGGAAGCTGTTGTCGTTGGTGGCGAACTCGATGTTGTCGAGCCCGGCCCGGGCGACCGCCGCCAGCGGGCGGTCGAGCCCGACGGTGTCGAAGACGAAGTCGACACCATCCGCCCGCCAGCGCTCGACGATCACGTCGAGCTCGGCGGCGTCCGCCGCCTCGTCGTCGGACGGGGCGCCGGTGATCGTGTCGATCGCGACCTCGTAACCCCGGTCTTCGAGCTCCTGCCGGACGAGGTCGTTGGTCCCCTGGTTCCCCCCGAGCACGCCGATCGTCTTGCCCTCCAGCCGGCCGGCGTCGTCGACCAGGCCGACGAGACCGGCGATCGACCGGGGCTGCGACGGACCGCTCGTGAGCAGCGGGACGACCGAGCGTTCCTGCGTCGCCGGGTCGAGGTCGGGGAGGTAGCCGACGAACGGCGTGTCGTGGACCTCGGTGTAGCAGAGCGCCGCGCTCGCCGGCCGGGTGAAGCCGACGACGGCGAAGACCTGCTCGTCCTCGGTCAGCTGCAGGCACGCCGCCTCCGCCCCCGCCTCGCTGAGCGGATCGGCGAACACGAACACCGGCTCGAGCATCCGCCCGTTCACGCCGCCGGCCTCGTTGATCGCGTCGATCACCATCTGATGGTGGGCCTGGGTGTCGCCCCACAACAGCTCTACCCCCGCGGCCTGCTTGACGGCCTCGGTGTCGAGGAGCAGCACCCCGACCTTGATCGAGTCGGCGGTCACGCCGCGATAGCTGTCGGTCAAGGGCGCCCCGCTCGTCGCCGTCGTCGACTCGGACGCGGTGGTCGCCGGGGCCGCCGAAGTAGCCGGCGCGCCGCTGGTCGCGGGCCCGGCCGTGGTTTCCGCCGCCGTCCCGGCGACGGAGGTCTCCGGTGCCGCGCCACCCCCGTCGTCGTCGTCATCACCACATGCGGCCGCGACCAGCGCCAGCACCGCGAACACAATCGACGACTTGACCGACCGTGTCACCACCGGGTCCTCCCCTCATCGACGGAAAAAGAGTACACTGATCAGGTGGGCTGCGCAATCGGCGGGAAGTCGCCCGCGACGCCGCTGCGCACGATCGCCCGCTCGTCGGTGCCGAGGTAGCTGGCGATCACCGCGGGGTCGGCGCGCACCGCCGCCGGAGGCCCGCTGGCGATCACGCGGCCGGCCTCGAGGCAGTAGACCCGATCACACGTCGACATGACCAGCGGCATGTCGTGCTCGATGAGGAGCACGGAGGCGCCGAGCTCGCGCTGGATCCGGACGATCAGCGGGCCGAACGCCTCCGCCTCTCGCTGGGCGATCCCGGCCGTCGGCTCGTCGAGGCACATCACGCGGGCATCGAGGGCGAGCAGCCCGGCGAACTCGACGACCCGCCGCGTGCCCGTGGAGAGCGTGGTGACCTGGGCGTCGGCGTATCGGCCGAGGCCGAGGAAGGCGATCAGCTCCCCGGCCTCCCGTCGTTGCCGCCGCTCGACGCGCCGCGAGGCGGGCAGCGCCAGCGCGGTGGCGAGCAACGAGGTGTGCCCACGCGCCTCCAACGCGACCTGGATCGTCTCGCGCACCGTCAACGACGGGAACAGCGTCGCCGACTGGAAGGTGCGCCCGAGCCCGCTCCGGGCCCGGGCGGCGGCGGAGAGCCGGGAGATGTTCTCGCCGAGCACGGTGACGGTCCCACGGGACGGCGTGAACCCGCCGACGGCGTTCACCAACGTCGTCTTGCCGGCGCCGTTGGCGCCAATCAGCCCGACGATCTCGTTCGCGCCCACCTCGATGCTGACGTCGTCCACGGCGGCGATGCCCCCGAAGCGCACGTGCAGCCGCTCGGTGCGCAGCACGACACCGTCGGCGGGCGACGGCCGCGGGACCGCGACAGCCGCCGGCGTCGGCGGGACCCGAGGAGCCGCCGAGGTCGTGACCGCGCCCTGCCGGCGGCGCGACTCCCACTCGAACAGGGCGTTGCGCACGACGGCGCCGAGCTGGGCGAGACCGCCGCGGAGGTACAGCACCACGATCAGCAACCCGACGCCCGAGGTCAGCAGCGGGACGGTGTCGTTGCCGGGGAAGAAGGCCGGGAGGCCGACGATCCAGACCGCGCCGAGCACGGGCCCGATCGTGGACGTGGTGCCACCGATGACGATCATCCCGACGAGCACGAGTGAGTCGTCGACGAGGTAGAACCGGTCGGCGAACGGCACCTGCTGGACGAGGCCGGCGAGAAACGCCCCGCCGAGGGCGGCGACGGCGCCGGCGAATGTGAACGCGGCGAGCTTCGTCGCCGGCGGACTCACCGTGTACGCGGCCGCCACCAGCGCGTTGTCGCGCACAGCGATCGTGCGCCGGCCGATGCCCCGGCGCCGGAGGCGGGCGAGGACGCCGAGCACAGCGAGGAGCACAGCGAGGCACAGGTAGTAGTAGGTCCGCTGGCTGGCGAGGTCGAGGCCGAACAGGTCGCCGCGGCGAAACGGGACGGACGACGGGTTGCCGTCCGCCAGCAGCGGTCGCTGGTAGAGGTAGCTCTGGGCGGCGATGCCGAACACGAGCGTGACGACGGCGAGCAGCAGCCCGGGCAGGCGCAGCGCACCGGCGCCGACGAACGCGGCGACGGCGGCGACGAGCACGGCGGCGATGGGGATCGAAAGCACGAACGGCAGCGCCGGCGCCTGGAACTCGACCAGCCAGACGTCCATCCGCAGGCCGCGGTTGAGCGCGGCCGCGAGCAGGGCGCCGAGACCGGCGAACGTCATCTGCGCCAGAGAGACCTGGCCGGCCCACCCGGTGACGACGGTGAGCGAGGAGGCGCAGATGGCGAAGCACAGGATCGTCGCGTACAGCAGGACGCGGCTCGGAGTCGTCACGACGATCGGCAGCACCACGGCGAACACGACGGCCGCGGCCACGGCGAGAGCGTCGAAGTGGCGCACCCACCACACGTCGTGCAGCGCCCGAGGGGCTGGGCGGGCCAGGGCGCGGACGACGAACATCTCCTGCGACCGGTCGTCCTGGCGCAGGACGGCAGCGGCGATCAGCGCGGTCGCGAGCAGGAGGACGTCGATCAGGCCGGGACTGCTGAGGGCGTTGAAGCGGATGGCGGCCTCGACGACGCCGATGAGCACACCGGCCGCGATCGCGCGCGGGAACGATCGCATCCCGGCGATCAGCGCCGCCACGAGCGCCCGGGCGAGCGTGGGCAACCCGATCGCGGCCAACCCGGTGACCCCGGCGGTCTGCCCGGAGAGCAGGATGATCGACACCGTCGAGATGAAGGCGGCGACGGTCCACACGAACGTCGAGACGATCTTCGGGTTGACGCCCGACAGCCGGGCCAGCGGTCGGTTGTCGGCGGACGCGGCGACGGCTTTGCCGAAGGCGGTGCGGTTCATCAACGCGCCGAGCCCGAGGGCGAGGACCGGGGCGACGACGACGATGCTGAGCTGAGCTCCGGTGATGCGCAGCCCGCCGACATCCCAATGGCCCCCGAGCGCGACCGGGTAGCTGCCGCGGGCGTCGATGTCCGGGTAGGCGCCGGCGACGCCTTGGGCGACCAGCGCGATCCCTACAGTCGCCACGAGCACGACGACACGCGGGGCGTCGAACAATCGGCGGATCACGAGCAGCTCGACCGCGGCGCCGAACAGCGTGCCGGCGGCGAGGGCGAGGAGGAGTGCGCCCCAGTAGGGGAAGCGGTAGTTGATCGTCATCAGGGCGAGCAGCGACGCCCCGACCAGACCGATGTTGCCGACGGCGAAGTTGAGCACCTGCGTGGCGCGATGGACGAGCACGATGCCCATGGCCAGCAGCCCGATGACGAGCCCGGTGACGGCGCCGTTGAAGAGCAGCTGCCGCGTGACGGAGAACGCGATCACTGGTGCACCCTCGCGGCGCCGAAGAACACGGCGCGGGCGAGGTCGTCGCGGACGACGAGCTGGCGGGCCGGCCCGTCGAACCGGACCCGGCCCTTCTCGATGAACACCGCCCGGTCGGCGATCGAGACGGCGACGTTCAACGACTGCTCGACGACGACCATCGTCTGCCCGGCCGCCTGCAGCTGCTCGAGGAGCTCGAGCAGGGACTGCACGATGTTCGGCGCCAGCCCGAGGGACAGCTCGTCGATCACGAGCACCTCGGGCTCGTGGAGCATCGCCCGGGCGAAGGCGAGCATCTGCTGCTGCCCGCCGGAGAGCTGGCCGGCGGGCTGATGGCGCCGGTCGGCGAGGACGGGGAACAGTTCGAACACCCGGGAGATCCGCCGGTTCACGTCGGCCGGCCGGCGGCGGTCGGCGAACGCGCCGACGACGAGGTTGTCCTCGACGGACAACGACGTAAACACGCCCTTACCGCCCGGCACGACCTGGATCCCCAGCCGGGCCCGCTGCTCGGGCGTGGTGTAGGTGACGGTGCGGCCGTGGAGCCGGACCACGCCGCGCTCGGGGACGGCGAGGCCGGCGATGACGTTGACGATCGTCGACTTGCCGGCTCCGTTCGTACCGAGCAGGGCCAGCGTCTCGCCCGTGCGCACTTCGAGTGACAGGTCGAACAGCACCTTCACCGAGCCGTAGGCGAAGTCGATGTGCTGCAGCTGCAGCGCTGGGATCTGATCTGGACGCTGCTCCTGGCGGCGGTGCTCGTCGAGCTCTTCGCGCAGGTCGCTGACGATCATCGACATGTCGGCGCGGATCAGCGTCGACGACCGCAGGACGAGGAGCCCGCCGATCAGCATCGACGGGACCGACAGGATGATCACCGCCGGGCGCTGACCGAAGGCGTCGGTGATCAACGCGCCGACAAGGCCCGCGCCGATCCCGCCGAGCAGAAAGATGTACATCGTCACCATCGCCTGGCCGAGCCCGCGCAGGCGGTACGGGACGACGGACTGGGTGACCGCGCTGACCACGCTGAAGGCGCCGCCCATGAGTCCCGTCGCCAGCCCGGCGAACAGGACGAACAGGGCCAGGTTGGACATCGCGTACTGGATCGGGACGATCACCGCGACGGGCAGTAGCAGGGCGCCGATCACGGCCAGCGCCTTCGACGGGTCGACCCGGAAGACCTTGTCGAAGTAGCGGCCGACGAACGGGGCGACGATGAGGACACCGACCCCGAGCACGGACCCGACGCCACCCCGCTCCGTCGCGTCGAGCCCGAAGTGGTCCTCGAGGTAGAGGTACATGATCGTCTGCCCGGTGAACAGGTAGAAGCCCATCGCGGCGAAGGCGACGATGAGCATGCGCAGCGTGGCGATCTTCCACAGGCGGGCGAAGCCGGCCTCGATCGACGGCTTGAGCTCGTCGTCGCCCGGCAGCGCCGAGCCGAGCACGTCCCGCTGCTCCCACTGCCCGCGGGGCGGCTCGGGGATGCGGAACGCGAGCAGGGCGAAGGCGGCGACGGGCAGCCCGAGGAGGACGAAGGCCCACCGCCAGCCGTCCGCGCCCGCCGCCTCGGCGATCACACCGGCCAGGATCGGGCTGGCCAGCCCGACGGTGCGGCCGAGCAGCACGCTGGTCGAGAACAGGCGACCGCGGACGCCGATCGGATAGGCGTCGGCGATCAGCGACGCGTGCACGGTCAACGTGTTCGCCTTCGAGACACCCGACCCGATCCGGGTCCAGAACATCATGAACGCGTTGACGGCGAGGCCGCACAGCACGGAGAAGGCGCCGAACACGAGCGAGGCGAACCCGACGATGGGGGGCCGACGGGTGCGGTCGGCGAGCCAGCCCATCGGCACCGCCCCGAGCACGAAGAAGGCGATCGACGCGGTGCCGAGGAAGACGATTGTGCCGTCGGAGACGCCGAACGTGTCCTGGATGTCGGGCCCGAGGACGTTGAAGACCCCGCTCTCCAGCTCGTCGAGGCTGTTGAGGATGGTGAGGACGACGTACGTGTAGAGCCCGCCCTTGGCCAGGCCCTCCCGGAACGACAACGGCGTGTCGCCGACGCCGGGAAGGAGGTCGTCGGCGAAGAGGACCGGCTTCTCAGCGGCGGTCCGCTCGTCGTCGCGGCGGGCCTGCTCGTCGAGGATGGCCGCCGTGTAGGCGACCGGGGAGACGGGCTCGGCGTCGGCGATTCGGTGCACTCTATATTCGGGCCGGCGGACCGCTCGCCGATCAGCGGCCGATGTCAGGCGCGTTGCTCTTTGATGACGAACTCGTTACGGTACCGCCCCCGTGTCACGACGGACCCGGATGCTCGCCTCGATCGCCGCCCTCGCGGCGATCCCCCTCGCCACTTCTTGCACGCCCGGCCAGGTACGCCGCTGGCAGAAGTGGCACGCCAAGGACCCGGTCGCAGCCGAGGCCTACGCCAAGACCGTGGCGACCGACGGCGGCGTCTGGGACGCGCTCGCCGAGTGCGAGTCAGGTGGTGACTGGGGCAGCAACACCGGCAACGGCTACTACGGCGGCCTGCAGTTCTCACAGTCGTCGTGGGGAGCCGTCGGCGGCCGCGGGTACCCCCACGAGCACAGTCGCGCCGAGCAGATCCGCCGCGCCGAACTGCTCCTCGCCGAGCAGGGTTGGGGCGCCTGGCCCGCCTGTTCGAGCGAGCTCGGCCTGCGCTGAGTCAGACCGCGACCCGGCGGGGCTTGAAGCTCGACCGGGGCAAGCTGCGGACAGGCACCGTCTCGACCTCGACGGGTACGTCGAGCACGTCGGCGAGGGCGCCGGCGATCTGGTCGCCCGCAACGTCGTCGGACTCGACGCGGAGCTGCAGTCGCGCCGCGTCCCCGGGGACGAGCTGGAACTCGGGCGCCCCGTCGTCGAGCTCCTCCAGGGCGAGCTGGACGTCGAGCGGCAGCAGCATCCGGCCGTCAACGGTGACGGCGTCGGCCCGCCGGCCGAGCAGGGTGTAGCGAGGCCCCGTCTCCCCGCACTCGCACACCCCGCGCGACACGGCGACGATGTCCTGAACGTCGTAGCGCAGGAACAGCGCGTCGACGCCGAACCCCGACACGACGAGCGTGCCCCGCTCGCCGTCCGGCACCTCCCGCCCGGTCTCGGGGTCGCACGCCTGGACGACGAAGTGGTCGCCGGCGACGTGGAGCCCGGTGTGGGCGGGGCAGTCGGTCGTCGCGAAGCCCGGGATCTCCGACGCCCCGCCGCTGTTGCGGATGCGCACTCCGTAGGCGGCCTCAACCCGCTGCCGGGGCCGCTCGAACTGGCACGCGGCCTCGAGGAACACCAGGATTCCGCCGTCCATGATCGCCGCCAGGTCGACGCCGGTCGTCGCCGCCGCCTCCTCGTACGTCCGCAGCTGGGAGCCGGTCATCATGAACGCCGTCGGCCGCAGCAGCTGCCACAGCCGCAGGTGCTCCGCCGCCACGTCGACCGTGAACGGCGGCCCGACGGCGATCTCGAGCGCGCCGATCGTCACGTACGAGCGCCCGCCCGTGACGTTGGTCGGGTAGATCCCCTGCGGCCAGCTGTGGGTGAAACGGTCGCCGGCCCGCACGCCGTGGCGCCACATGTTGCGCACCCCGATGGCGCCGTGGACCTCCAGGTCGGTGGGGCCGTAGAAGATCATCGTCGGCGCGCCGGTGGTCCCTGTCGACGAGCCGAGGCGGACGGCCTGCTCCAGGCCGATGACGCGGTGGGTACCGAACGGTGGATGGGCCGCCTCGTCGGCGCGGTGGCTCGGTTTGTCGGTGCGCGGGATGTCGTCCAGCGCGGGCATCTCGCCCGGACCGAGGCCGGCAGCGGAGTACAGCTCGCGGTAGTAGGCGACAGGGAGCTCCCATATCCGGTCCCACTCCCGCTGCAGTCCCTCGGCGGCGAGCCGAGCCACCTCGGCCGGATCGCGCGTCTGCACTTCGGCGTCCCAGAGGACTCCCCGCTCGGTCACTGGAGCCCCCTGCACCGATGCGAGCGAGTGAGCGCCAGCGAGCGAGCGGCTACAAACGGCCTGCGTGGCCGGGGAACGCAATGCATCGGCAGTCTCCTCTCACAGCAGGCGGGTCGCGTGACCAGCCCAGTAGCGGTCCTTGAGCTTGTGCTTGGCGAGCTTTCCGGTTGCCAGTCGGGGCAGCTCGTCGACGAAGTCGACCGAGCGCGGGCACTTGGTGTGGGCGAGGCGCTCGCGGCAGTAGGCGATCAGCTCGCCGGCGAGGGCGTCGTCGGGCTCGCCGGCGGCGACGACCACGGCCTTGACCTCCTCACCGAACTCGGGGTGCGGCACGCCGATCACGGCGACGTCCTCGACGGCGGGGTGGGCGGCCAGCACGTTCTCGGCCTCGAGCGGATACACGTTCACGCCGCCGGAGACGATCATGTGGGTGCGCCGGTCGGTGAGGTACAGGTAGCCGTCGAGGTCCAGGTAGCCGACGTCGTCGAGCGTCGTCCAACCCCGGCGGTCGCGCTTCGACGCGGTCGCCTCTGGGTCGCCCCGGTACTCGTAGCGCTCGCCGCCGCGGAACCAGATCGTGCCGGGCTCGAACGGCGCCAGCAGCTCGCCGGCGTCGTCCGTGATCGACACCTCACCGAGGATCGGCCGGCCGACGCTGCCGCGGTGCTCGAGCCACTCCTGGCTGGTGACGTACGTGATCCCGCTCCCCTCGCTCCCGGAGTAGTACTCGTCGACGATCGGGCCGAGCCACCGGATCATCGCCGCCTTGACGTCGGGTGGGCACGGGGCGGCGGCGTGGATCACCGTGCGCAGGCTCGACAGGTCGTACGCCCGGCGCTGGGCCTCGGGCAGGCGAAGCAGGCGGATGAACATCGTCGGCACGAACTGGACGTGGGTCACTCGGTGGCGCTCGATCGCCCGCAGCGCGGCCTCGGCGTCGAAGCGCTCGAGCACCACTACGGTGCCCCCGCACCGCTGGACGCCCAGCGACCAGCCCAGCGGGGCGGCGTGGTACAGCGGCCCCGGGCTCAGGTAGACGGTGTCCGGCCCGAGACCGACGTGGGGCTGGAACGGAGCGAGCGGGAACGACGAGCCCGCCGGTTGCCCCGACAGCGGGCGCTGGATCCCCTTCGGCCGGCCGGTCGTCCCCGAGGAGTAGAACATCATCGCCCCCTCCGGTTCGTCGGCCGGGGCGGTGACGGGCTGGGCGACGACGGCCTCCAGGTAGGGCGCGAAGCCCTCGATCGGACCGCCGATCGCCAGCCGGACCCGCAGCGCCGGCACGGCTCGGGCCAGCTCGGCGGCGACCTCGGCCTGGGCCGCGGTCGCCACGAGCACGGTGGCGCCGGCGTCACCGACGATGTCGGCCGCCTCGTCGACAGTCAACGACGTGGGGATCGGCGTCGCGTAGAGCCCCGACCGCAGCGCGGCCCAGCAGACCTCGAACACCCGCGGATGGTTCTCGGCGAGGATCGCGATCCGTGCGCCGGGCTCGACGCCGGCCTCGCGCAGCGCCGCCGCCAGCCGGGCGGAACGGTCGGCGAGCTCCCGGTACGTCACCGTCGTGCCATCGCCGGCCATGACCACGGCCGGGTGCTCCGGCGTGGCGCGGGCGTGCCGCTCGGGGTGGTACGGGCCGAGCATCAGATCACGCCCCCGGCGCGCAGGGCGGCGATGTCGGCGGCGCTGCGGCCGAGCTCGGTGAGGACCTCGTCGGTGTGCTCTCCCAGTGCGGGCGCCGGCCGCCGGATGCGGTAGCGCGCACCGTCGACGATCACCGGCTCGCCGACGTACGTGAACGGGCCGGCCACCGGATGCTCCCCCTCGACGATGATCTGGCGGGCGGCGATCTGCGGGTCGTCGCGCAGCTCGGCCACCCGCTGGTGGGCCGGGCCGAGGGGCAGGCGGTGCTCCCGGGCGAAGGCGACCCACTCCGCCTGGGTGCGGGTGGCGAAGATCGCCTGCAGCTCGCGACGCAGCGGCTCGTCGCGGTGGGCGAAGTCCACCGGTGCGTCGCCGGCCTCCTCACCGGCGAGATCGGGGCGCCCGACGGCGTCGCAGAAGCGGTTCCAGAACTTGTGCTCGATCGCGCAGAACAGGACGTAGCGATCGTCAGCGGCGGCGTAGAAGTTGTACTTCGCGCTCGTCCGCTCGGTGTCGCCGGGCCGGCGCAGGCCGGTGCGGTCGGTGATCCGCTCGCTGTTCAACGCGTAAGTCGATCCGATCCACCCCTGGGCGACGACTCCGTCGGACCCGGCCGCATCGAGATAGCAGCCCTCGCCGGTCCGGTCCCGATGCACGAGCGCGGCGGCGACGTGGAGCGCCGCGTGGACCGCGCCGGCGGCGGTGCCGTCCCCGCCGATGGTGGTGCCGCCCATCGGCTCGGTCGACCCCCGCTCCCGCACGAGGCCGTCCTCGTCGGTGACGAGCGGCACGGCGGCGGCGAGCGCGTTCATCATCTGCCCGTGGGTGGGGATGCGGGCGTACGGGCCGGTCGCCCCGAAGCCGGAGCAGTGGCAGTAGACGATGTCCGGCTTGACCTCCCGCTGGCGCTCGTAGCCGATGCCGAGGGCGTCGCACGCTCCGGCGAGGAAGCCGTCGATGAACACGTCGGCCGTGCGCAGCAGGTCCCAGAAGATCGCGCGGCCCTCGTCGCGCCGCAGGTCGAGGGTCACGCTGCGCTTGTTCTTGTTGACCTGGAGATGGGCCGGGCTCTGGTGGGGCGTGATCTGGCCGAGCATGTCGCGCAGGTAGTCGCCCTGCGCCGGCGACTCGACCTTGACCACGTCGGCCCCCATGTCGCCGAGCCACATCCCGACGGTGTCGCCGTTGAACAGCACGGCGCACTCGATGACGCGGACGCCGTCGAGCAGATCACTCATGGCCGATTAGAGTATGCTGAATTCGGTGAGGCACGGGTATCGAGTCATCGACACGGACACGCACGTCGGCCCGACCGTCGACGTCCTGTACGACTACGGCAGCGAGACGCTGACCGCCCGGCGGGCCGAGCTGGCGCCGTACGAGTTCCCGATGCGGGACGGCGTCGGCCTCAGCATCAGTCCGTACCCGTACAAGCGGGCGATGGGCGAGAAGCCGGCGGCGGACGGCGACTCGCAGGGCCGGACGCCGTCGCTCAAGGGCAAGATCGGGTCGAACGTGGTCGAGCCGCCGGAGCCCGGTGTGTCGCAACGCAACGCCGCCGGCCGGCTCCGCGACATGGACCGCGAGGGCCGAGACGTCGACGTGATCATCCCGGGCACGTTCTCCACCGCCGCGACGGCGCTCGAGCCGGACCTGGCGAAGGAGCTCTACGCGTCGTACCACCGCTACATCGTCGACTACTGCTCGGCCGATCCCGAGCGGCTGCGAGCGACCATCCTCGCCCCCGGCTTCGACGCCGAGTGGGCGGCGCGGGAGATCGCGTCGCTGGCCGGCGAGAAGTGCGTCAGCGCGGTCACGGTGGTGCTGCCCGAGGGCATGCCGGTCGACGACCCCGACCTCCACCCGATCTGGCGGGCGATGGAGGACGCCGCCCTGCCGATGCTGCACCACTCGTTCTTCTACGAGCCGCCGTACTTCCCCGGCTACCGCGACGTGTGGGGCCACGTGGCGGTCGCCCGCAGCGCGGCCCACGTGTGGGGCGCCCAGCGCCTGCTCAGCTACCTGCTGCTCTCCGGACTGTTCGACCAGTACCAAGGGTTGAAGATCGGCTTCGCCGAGTGCAGCGGCGGCTGGCTCCCGTCGTGGCTGGTGCGGCTGGAGGGCCAGGCCGATTACCTCAATCCATCGCTGCCGGCGCGCAAGCGCTCGCCGCTCGAGTACCTCCACGACGGCCGGGTGTTCTGCGGCGTCGAGCTGTACGAGGGGGCGGCCACGGTGCGCAGCATCATCGAGATCATCGGCGACGACGCGATCATGTACCAGTCGGACTACCCCCACGACCAGTGCAGGTTCCCGGCGTCGGCCGACACCGTGCTGGCCTGGCAGGCCGACGGCGTCAGCGACTCGACGATGCGCAAGCTGATGAGCGGGAACGCCGAACGGTACCTTCGGCTATGAGCGTTCCCCGGCCACGCAGGCCGCGGCTGGCCGCTCACTCGCTGGCGCTCGCTCGCTCGCATCAGCACAGATTGCTCCTATGACGGGTCGCCTCCCGCCCGTCCCGGCGGACTCGACGGACCCCGACCTGGCGCCGGTGTTCGACGTGTTCCGAGACGCCGGTCGCGACGTCCCCCTGCTCTACCGCACACTGGGCAACTCGCCGGCGATGCTCCGGGCCTGGACCGGGATGGCCTGGCCGCTGCGCCACGATGCCACCTCCCCGCGAGGCCTCCGCGAGCTGCTGATCATGCGCGTCGCCCAGCTCACCGTGGCGTCCTTCGAGTGGCTCTCCCACTGGGACATGGCGGTCAAGCACGGGATCACGGTGGAGCAGCTCGAGCAGCTCGACCGGTGGCGGGACAGCGACCTCTTCTCCGCCGACGAGCGGGCCGCCCTCGCCCTCGCCGACGAGCTCACCACGGGGATGGAGGTCGCCGACGGCACCTGGTCGTCGCTGGCCGAGCGGTTCCCGCCCGGCGAGCTCGTCGAGCTGGTGCTCACGGTGAGCTTCTACGCGTGTGTGTCTGCGCGCTCCACGCCCTCGAGCTCAACCAGGTCGACGACACCGACCCGCGGCTCGCCGCCCTCACCGCCGGCGGTTCGACGGGCGCTGGGGACGGATCGTCATCGACGCCATCTGGGTGATGTCGACATCGATCAGGGTCGGTCCGTCGCGCTCGACGGCCCGGCCGATCGCGGCGGCGAACGCGTCGACGGTGGCCACGCCCTCCCCCGCCATCCCGACCGACTGAGCCAGGGCGGCGAAGTCCGGCGTCACGAGGTCGACCGCCGAGCGGCGGCCGCCGAGCGTGATGTCTTGGATGAAGCGCAGGATCCCGTAGCCGCGGTCGTTGAACACGCAGGTGATGAGGGGCAGGTTCTGCTGCACCGCGGTGGCCAGCTCACCGACGCTGAGCATGAGCCCGCCGTCGCCCTGCACCAGCAGGGTCTGGCGACCGGAGCCCAGGCAGGCACCGATCGCCAGTGGGAGCCCCGGGCCGATCGCCATCGACACCGGGCGCATCGACGTTCGCGGCGCATACACGGGAAGCGTCCGGTTGGCCCACACGTAGGACGCGATCGTGGCGTCCTTGACGACGACGGCGTCCCGGGGCAGGGCGGCGCGGATGATCTCGGCCATCTTCTCGTGGTCCGGCCCCATCGCGTCGCGGGTCTCGGCCTCCGCCGTGGCACGCGCCTCCCGGGCCCGGTCGAGGAAGGCCGGGTCGGCCTGGCCGACGTCTGCCGCCAACCCCTCGAGCACCGCCTGGATCCCGAGCCGGGCGTCGCCGACGACCGCCACGTCGACGGGATGGAAGCGGTCGATCACGCCGGCGTCCGCGTCGAGGTGGATCAACCGGCCGGGGATCGACAGCCCCTTGGTGACGTTGCTCCCGAGCTGGAAGTGGGTGCCGATGGCGAACACCACGTCGGCGTCGGCGATCACCGGGTCGAGGACGGTGAGGTCGCTGTGCGGACCGATCGCCAGCGAGTGATCCTCGGCGATCGCGCCCCGGCCCTCCACCGACGTCAGCACCGGCGCGCCGAGCCGCTCGGCGAGCGCGGTCAGTTCGTCGGATGCACCGGCCGAGACGACGCCGCCGCCGGCCCACAGCAACGGTCGGGCGGCGCCGGCGAGCAGCTCGACGGCGCTCGCGACCGAGGCAGCCGCCGGAGCCTGGACGACCGGGCCGGGCGGCGGCCCGACGAGCACGTCGCCGCTGGCGTACTGCAGGTCGATCGGGATCTCGACGGCGCCCGGCTGGGGCCGCCCGCTCGTGATGTCACGGGCGGCGTCGAGGACGGCGGGCACGATCGCCGCGTGGTGCGAGACGTGGGCGACGTAGCGGCACACCGTGCGCAGCATCTCGACCTGGTGCTCGGCCTCGTGGAGCGTGGACCGCCCCTTGCCGTACGAGCTGGTCTCGGTCTGCCCGGTGAGGAGGAGGACGCGGGAGGAGGCGAACTGGGCCTCGAACAGTCCGCCCATCGTGTTGGCGGTCCCCGGGCCGGTGCTGGCGAGGGCCACGCCGAGGCCGCCGGTGGCACGGGCGTAGCCGTCGGCGGCGTGCACGGCGCCCTGCTCGTGGCGCACTTCGACCATTGTCACGGCGGAGGAGCGAGCGATGGCGTCGACGATCGGCAGGTTGTGCACGCTGACGATGCCGAAGACGTGGCGCACGCCGAGCGCTTCGAGGGCGGCGACGACGGCTTCACCGCCGGTCAAGGTCTGCATGGTCAGGGAGCTTGTCACAGCCTCGTGTTGAAGCCGCCGTTGACGAGGAACGTCTGGCCGGTGACCCAGCCGGCGTCGTCGCCGGTCAGGTAGCGGATCATGCCGAAGATGTCGTCGGCGGTGCCCGTGCGCTTGATCAGGCTCGCCGCGACGAGCCGCTCGAACGCGCCGTCGGGAACCTGACGGCGGGAGGCCTCGTTGGCGATCGTGCCGGGGGCGACGGCGTTGACCGTGATGCCGTCGCCGCCGAGCTCGCTGGCGAGGGCGTAGGTGAGCTGGTTCAGGGCGAGTTTGCTCACGCCGTACACGCCGGCGACCATGTACGCCCCCATCGAGGAGATGTTGACGACCCGGCCCCAGCCGTTGGCCCGCATCAGGGGGACGACCGCCCGGCTGCAGAGCAGCGGGCCGCGCAGGTTGACGGCGAGCACCTGGTCCCAGTAGTCGACCGGCACGGTCAGGAGCGGATGGCGCTCGAGGTCGCCCCAGATCCCGGCGTTGTTGACGAGGATGTCGGCCCGCCCGAACCGGGCTTGGACCGCCTCGGCGAGGTCGAGGGTGCTTGCCTCGGCGGCGACGTCGACGGCGACGGCGAGCGCCTCCCCACCGGCGGCTTCGATGTCCGCGGTGGTGGTCTTGGCGTCGTCGGCATTGATGTCGGCGACGACCACCTGGGCGCCCTCGGCGGCGAACGACGTGGCGTACTCCCGGCCGAGGCCGCGCCCGGCACCGGTGACGATGGCGACCTTGCCTGCGAAGCCCATACGCGGCGAATAGAGTATACGAAATGTCGGATGTGCCCGTTGTCGTGGCCGTCGACATGGCCGACCGTCACCCACTTCGAGCCGCTGTGGAGGGAGCGGGGCTCGAGTGGGTGGCGGCGCCGATGGCCGACGCCGGGCCGGCGATCACCCGGTCGGCCGCCATGCGGCGCGTCGCCGTCGTCGGTTCGGGGGCGTCGGGCGAGGGAGCCCTGGAGGCGGCGGCGGAGACGGGCGGGGTCCGGGCCGTCGCCCTCGTCGGCGCTCCCCTGTCCGCGGCGGGCGTGGCGCTCGTCGAGTCGTGGCCCGAGCTGCCGTTGCTCGCCGTCGCCGACCCGGCCGATCGCCCGGCGCTGCGGGGGGCCGTCGACGCCGTCCTGGCCTCGGCCCATGATGCCTCCGACATCGTCGTCGGTCCGCTCGACGAAGCGACGGCCGTCTACGCCGCCGGCTGGCTCGCCGACCGGGTGCGCCGCACGGCGCAGGTGGAGGACGTGGTCCTCACGTCGGCCGACGGCTGGGAGCTCCACGGCACTCGATGGCTCCCGGAGCGCGACCGACCGGCGCCGGGCGTCGTGCTCCTCCACTCCGGGCGCAGCGACCGGGCCGTGTTCTCCCGGCTCGAGCGGCTGCTCGCCGAGCGGGGCTTCGCCGTGCTCAACCTCGACTGGCGCGGCCGGGGGCGGAGCACGAACCGGGGGACGTACATGGCGCTCGACGCCGAGGAGCGGGCGGCCGGCTGGCGCGACGCTGCGGCCGCCTTCGACTACCTCGCCGCCTGTCCCGGCGTGGACCCGGACCTGCTCGCGGGCGTCGGCGTCGTCCACGGCGCCGAGCACGCCGTCCGCGCCGCCGTCGACGATCGGCGGGTACGGGCGCTGGTCGTGCTCACCGGCTACCGCCCTGCGGATCCCGCCGAGAGCACGTACCTCACGAGCCCGAGCGTCGACGTCCTCTACGTCACGAGCACCGCCCACACGATCACGTCGGCGGCGATGCGGTCGCTGTACGAGGCGTCGGCGGGCCGGCACACGCGCTACGTCGAGTACCCCGGAGGGGCGATCGGCTACCAGCTCTTCGACCTCGATCCCGGGCTGGAGCCGGCGATCACCGACTGGCTGACCGAAGTGCTGCCACCGTGAGCTCGGTGACGACCGCTGAGGTCCGGATCACTGCCGCCGACGGCTGGCCGCTCGGCGGACTGCTGTCCAAACCGGCCGTCGACGCTGACGACGCCGAGGGCGTCCCCGGCGCACTGCTGGTTCCGGCGTCCCGCCACGAGCGCGACGCGTTCACGACGATCGCGGTCGCCCTCGCCCAGCGGGGCGTAGCGTCGCTGCGTCTCGACGTCCGGGGGCGCGGCACCAGTCGAGGCGCGACGAGCTACGCCCGGATGACACCCCGCCAGCGCGAGCGGGTGGCCCTCGACGTCGCCGCCGCGTTCGAGCACCTCGCCGGGGCGGTGGACGGGCGCCGGCTCGCCCTCGGCGCCGAGCAGGACACCGCGGCCGATGCGCTGGGCGCGGTGGGCGGCGACGAGCGGCTGCGGGCGGTCGTCCTGCTGTCCGCCCGGCACGGGGAGCGCTGTGCCGAGGCCGTCGCCCGGCGGTCGCTGCCGGTGTTCGGGCTGGTGTCGAAGGAGGACCGCGAGGGCCTGCGGGCGACGGTCGACGCTTACCTCGCCAGCGAGTCCGGGCCGAGCCGGCTGGAGGTGTTCGACGGCCTCGGCTTCGGCACGACGATGCTGTCGGCCCGTCAGTTCGAGCATCCCGACGCCGAGCCGCTGGAGGCGATGGTCGCCGGCTGGCTGGCCGACCGGCTGGCCTGAAGCCCACCTCTGCATATTCCATCAAACTTGTTTGATTGATATGTCTCCGGAATGGGTACGGTCCGGAGGTGACCCTGTCTGTCACCGCTCCCCGCGCCGATGTCGAGCCGCCCTCGTTCGTCCGGCTGGTGGCTCATCCCCTGCGCTGGCGCCTGCTGAACGAACTGGTCAGCAGCGATCGCCGGGTGCGCGAGCTGACCGGCCTGGTCGACGAGCCGCAGAGCCTGGTCTCGTACCACCTCGGGCTGCTGCGCGTGGGCGGTCTCGTGCGGACCCGACGAAGCTCCGCCGATGGGCGCGACAGCTACTACGCGATCGATCTGAGTCGGTGCCGCGAAGAGCTGCAGGCCGCCGGCGCGGCGCTGCATCCTGCATTGCGGCTCGTTCCCGCCCCTCCCCCGACACGACTGGCCGGCGGCACCTCGCGCCGTCGCCAGCGCGTGCTCTTCCTCTGCACCGGGAACAGCGCCCGCTCGCAGATCGCCGAGGCGCTGCTCGTGCACCTGTCGGCGGGAACGATCGAGGCCGCATCGGCGGGGAGTGACCCGAAGCCGCTCCACCCGAATGCGGTGCGGGCGATGGCGGAACGAGGCATCGACATCAGCGCCAACCGGACCAAGCACGTGGACGAGCTCGCGGCCCGGCGCTTCGACGTCGTGATCACGCTCTGTGACCGCGTCCGGGAGGTGTGTCCCGAGTTCCCCTCCCACCCGCAGCTCGTCCACTGGAGCATTCCCGACCCTGCGCTCGACGGGCAGTACGCCGCGTTCGCGGGCACCACGGTCGAGCTCGAGAGCCGGATCCGTTACCTGCTCGATCTGCTCGACCACCAACCGACGAGGAGGTCCCTCCATGTCCAACGATGAGACAGTCAACGTCCGCTACATGGTCGACGACGTCGACGAGTCGATCGCCTTCTACACCAAGCTGTTCGGCTTCGAGGTCCTGACGAGCGCGGCGCCCGCGTTCGCCGATGTCAAGCGAGGCTCTCTGCGCCTCCTGCTGTCCGGGCCGAAGAGCTCGGCCGGACGCCCGATGCCGGACGGCACGAAGCCGGGACCCGGCGGCTGGAACCGGATCCACTTCCTCGTCGACGACATCGACGCCGAGGTCGCCCGCCTGCGCGAGTCGGGGGCGACGTTCCGGAACGACGTCATCGAGGGTCCCGGCGGCAAGCAGATCCTGCTCGAGGACCCGTCCGGCAACGTCGTGGAGCTGTTCCAACCCGCCGCCCGCTGACGGTGGTCAGCGGCTGGGCGCCGACCGCTGACCGGCCGCTTCAGCGGTCGGCGAGCAGCTCCTCGATCAGTTCACGGGCACCGGTGCGCCAGCCGAAGCGCTCGGCCTTCGCGATGGCGTCGGCCGGTCCGGTCGCCCCGTGGATCGTGATGAGCGCCTTCCACAGCGCCCACCCTCGGGCCCGGGCCCACGTAGCGTCGTCGACGTCCAGCGTGGCGCCGAAGGCGTCGCGGCTCGCGCCCGTGAAGAACGTCCACGCAATCGCCAGGTCGCACGCGGGATCGCCGACGGCGCAGCACCCGAAGTCGATCACCGCCACCAGTTCGCCGCCGGCGACCAGCAAGTTCGACGGTGACATGTCGCCGTGGAGCCAGACCGGCGAACCCGACCGTTCTGCCGCTAGTGCCTCGTGCCACACGCGCCGGGCGGCGGCTGCATCGAAGGTGCCGGCGAGCGCATCGATCGCCGCCCTCGTCTCCTCGTCGTAGGTCGCAACCGGTCCGCCGCGGAAGGCGCTGTGGGCGCCTGCCGCGGGCCCGCCGCGGGCGTCGACCGACTGCAGGGCGAGCAGAAACTCGGCGACCCGGACGGCGAACGCGCGGCGGTCGGCGATGCGGTCGGGCCGCGCCGGCTCGCCGTCGATCCAGCGGTACACCGACCACGGCCATGGATAGCCGGACCCGGGCCGGCCCCTGCCGACCGGCTCGGGGATGCGCAGGGGCAGGTGGGGCGCGAGGACGGGGAGCCACCGATGTTCCTTGCTCACCTGGGCGACGTAGCCGTGGCCGCTCGGCAACCGCACGGACAGGTCGTCGCCGAGCCGGAAGGTGGTGTTGTCCCAGCCGTCCAGCCCGACGGGCACGACCGGCAGGTCGGCCCACTGCGGGAATTGCTCGCGGACCAGAGCCGCGGCGAGCGTCGCTGTGATATCGGCCTTCTGCACCGGGCCATTATCAGGGCAGTATCGATGCCGAGAGCGAGGAGGTTCCCGTGATCATCGTCGGTGGCAGGTTCGAGGTCGACCCCGCGCAGCGCGAAGCGTTCCTCGCCGAGCGCATCGAGGTGATGCGCACTTCTCGGGGTGAGGAGGGGTGCCTCGAGTACACGTTCGCCGCCGATCCACTCGAGCCCGACGGCGTCATCCTGTTCGAGCGCTGGGAGAGTCAGGCCGCGCTCGACGCCCACCTGGCGGCGCTCGTGCGGATTACGACGATCGCGCCGCGGTCCTCGTCGATCACGATCTACGACGTCGCCAACGAGCGCCGATTGCAGCGCTGACCCGCCAGACGCGCTCCGTGACCCAGCCACGGGCCATGAGCAACCCGGCGCCCGCCCCGCCGATCAACGGCAGGACCACCTCCTCCAGCGGCAGGCCGGCGACGTGCGCAATCATGCGTTGCCGCTGCCCTCGACGCGCTCCAGCCACTCCTCCGACGCCGCCGGCGCTTTGTCGTACTCGTCGTGCCAGTTCCACCACTCGTACGGCGGCGTCTGGGGGTAGCCCTCGGGCGAGTCCTCCCAGAGCTCTTGACGCCCGAGCGCCGTGATGTCGAGGTAGTTCCACGTGGTTCCCATCGCCTCGTCGCCGCGGGCATCGATGACGTAGGTGCGGAACACGCGATCGCCGTCGCGGATGAAGGCGTTGGTGGCGTGCCACTCGTCGACACCGAAGTCGACGTCGAAGCTGTCCGTGATCGTGTACCAAGGCATCCGCCACTCCATCCGCGCCTTCACCCGTTCGATGTCCGGCTGCGGCGCACGGGAGACGAACGCCAGGGTGGTGTCGCGGGCGTTGAGGTGAGCGAGGTTGCCGACGTGGTCGGCCACCATCGAGCAGCCGCGGCAGGCGTGCTCGGGCCAGCCGTAGACGCCGGGCTCGAAGAAGGCGCGGTAGACGATCAACTGGCGGCGACCCTCGAACAGGTCGAGCAGGCTGACCTGGCCGTCGGGCCCGTCGAACGCGTAGTCCTTCTCCACGCCCAGCCACGGCATCCGTCGCCGCTCCGCCGCCAGCGCGTCACCGGCGCGGGTCTGCTCCTTCTCCTTCACGAGCAGCGCCTGGCGCGCCGCCTCCCACTCCTCCGCCGACACGATGGGGGGTGTGTTCATCACGGTCTCCTCTCGGTGCTTCCGAGGTACAGACACCCAGCGCGCCGGAAACGGATCGGTCGCTCAGGCAGCCGATGGTTTTCGGCGCCGAACGCCGTCAGTACCACCGTGACGCAGACGACGACCGCTCGCGCCAGCGCCGGGGACGGTGACGCGTTCCGCGAGCTCGTCGAGCCGTACCGGCGCGAGCTGCAGGTCCACTGCTATCGGATCCTCGGCTCGCTGCAGGACGCCGAGGATGTCGTCCAGGAGACCCTGCTGGCGGCCTGGAGCGGGCTCGATCGGTTCGAGGAACGAGCCTCGCTCCGGGTGTGGCTCTACCGCATTGCGACGAACCGCTGCCTGAACGCGCTCCGTGACCGCGGGCGACGCCCGCGCCAACACCGGCTACCGGTCGCCCTCCCCGAGCCCACCACCTTTGGCGAGCCGCTGTGGCTGGAGCCCTACCCCGACGCGCTGCTGGCGGGTCTGGACGACGTCTCGGCTCGACCCGAGGCACGGTACGAGGCGGCCGAGTCGATCGCCCTCTCGTTCGTGGCTGCCCTCCAGCACCTGCCGCCGCGCCAGCGGTGCGTGCTCGTGCTGCGCGACGTCCTGGGCTTCCGCACCGAGGAGGTCGCCATGATCCTGCGCTCGACCGACGCCTCGGTGAAGGGTGCGCTGCAGCGGGCGCGGGCGACGCTGCGGGCCCGCCTGGGCCCGGCGCCGGGCGAGCAGGCCACGCTCCCGCCGTCCCAGCGCGAGCGCGACGTCGTCGCCCGCTTCACCGCCGCCGTGGAGGCGGGCGACATCGCCGAGACGGTGGTCCTGCTCTCGGACGACGCCTGGCTCACGATGCCGCCGGCGCCGCACCAGTACCAGGGTCATCCCGCGATCGCCGCGTTCCTCGGGGACCGGGCGTGCCTCCGCGGCGCCAACTACAAGGTCGTGCCGACACGCGCCAACGGTCAGCCCGCCCTCGGCTGTTACCTGCCGGATGAGGACTCGACGACCGCCCGCGCGGCCGGCCTCATGGTCCTCACCCTGCGCGGCGGCCAGATCTCGGCCATCACCTGGTTCGGCGATCCGGTCGTGATGGCCCGGTTCGGGCTCCCCACGACCATCCCCACCTAACGTGGCCGCCCATGGAGACGATGACCCCGGAGCGGGCCACGGTGGGCTGGATCGGCACCGGTCTGATGGGGACCAGCATGTGCCGCCACCTGATCGACCGGGGCTTCCGCGCCACCGTGACCACCCGGACCGAGAGCAAGGCGGACGGCCTGCTCGCCGCCGGCGCGACGTGGGCTGACTCGCCGGCCGCGGTCGCCGCGGCGAGCGACGTGGTGTTCACGATGGTCGGCACGCCGGCGGACGTCCGCGACGTGATGTACGGCGAGCAGGGGGTCCTCGACGCGGCCAAGCCGGCGACGATCGTCGTCGACATGACGACGAGCGAACCGAGCCTGGCGATCGAGATCGCCGCCGCCGCGGGTGCCCGCGGGGTCGCAGTGCTCGACGCGCCGGTGTCCGGCGGCGACGTCGGCGCGCGGGGAGGGACACTGTCGATCATGGTCGGCGGGGACCGCAAGGCGTTCGAGGCGACCATGCCGTGCCTCGAGGCGATGGGCTCGACGATCGTGCACCAGGGCGGCCCGGGCTCCGGGCAGCACACCAAGATGGTCAACCAGACGCTCATCGCCGGAACGATGATCGGGCTGTGCGAGGCGCTCCTGTACGCCCAGCAGTCCGGTCTCGACGTCGAGACCGTGCTCCGATCCGTGGGCCCGGGCGCGGCCGGGAGCTGGTCGCTCGCCAACCTCGCCCCCCGCACGCTCAACGGCGACTTCGCGCCCGGGTTCCTCGTCGACCACTTCGTCAAGGACCTCGGCATCGCCCTCGCCGAGGCGAAGCAGATGAAGCTGTCGCTCCCTGGCCTCGCCCTGGCCGAGCAGCTGTACGTCGCCGCCCAGGCCCAGGGTCACGGACGTGACGGCACCCAGGCACTGCTCCTCGCCCTCGCCGCGATGTCCGACGTCAGCTGGCCCCGCGGTTAGCCGTTTCGCGCCGACTTCATCTGGGCGCGGAGCGTCTCATCGAGCCATCTGGGCGCGGAGCGTCCCGAGTCCGAGACTGGGCGCGCCCAGAAGACCGCGTGAGACGGCACGCGCCCAGATGCACGCGGCACTAACCGGTCTGGCGGTACGCCCCCCCGTCGACCCGTACCAGCACCCCGGTGATCCACGCCGACGCCTCGCCGGCCAGCCACAGGGCGGTGCCGACGAAGTCGCGCGGCCACCCCGGCCCGCTTGAGCGGGAGCCGCTCCCCCACGGTCGTCCGCTCCTCCTCGGTCCACGCGTCGGCGATGTCGGTGAGCACCGGTCCGGGCAGGATCGCGTTGACCCGCACCCGGGGCCCGAACGTGTCGGCGAGCCCGATCGTCAGTGCGTTCAGCCCCGCCTTGGCACAGGCGTAGACGAGCTCGTTGGGTCCCGGCCGCAGCGAGCCGATCGTGCTCACGTTGATGATCACCCCGCCGTCGCCGGCGGCCATCCGGGTGCCGACGAGCGCTCCGAGCCGGAACGGTCCCTTGAGGTTCACCGCGTGGACCTTGTCGTAGTACTCCTCGGTGATCGACGCCAGGTCGGGGTACAGCGGCGACATCCCGGCGTTGTTGACGAACACGTCGCACCGCCCGAATTCGTCGTACACCGTGTCGACGAGGCGGTCGCACTCGTCCCAGTGGCCGACGTGGCAGCGCCACGCCGAGTGCCCGGCGCCCGGTCCGCGCGGAGACCTCGGCCGCCAGACGCTCACAGTTGTCCAGCTTGCGGCTGGCGATCACCACGTCCGCTCCGGCGTCGGCGAAGCCGTTCACGATCGCCGCCCCGATCCCCCGGCTCCCGCCGGTGACGACGGCGACCTTGCCGGTCAGGTCGAACAGTTCGGTCACGGGCTACCTCTCACGTCTCGTCGTCGGTGGCGGCCCGTCGAGCGAGGCGAGCCCGGCGTCGAGGAGGTCGAACGCCTCGGCCATCATCGCGGCGAGGTCACGGCGGCCGCCAACCTCGACCCACGCCCGGAAGGCGGCCTCGGCGGCAGCCATCGTCGAGGCCACCACGACGGCCGGCCGCCAGTCGTTCGCCCGCCGGCGTCGGAACCGGGCGGCGGTGAGGGCGACGAGACGCTCGATCCGGTCGCTCTCGAAGCGCCCGTCGTACAGCCCGCGGCGCCGGGCCTCGGCCAGCACCCGCCCGACGAGCACGACCCGCTCCCGGTCCTCGGGGCGCATCCGCGCCGTCGCCAGGTGCGCCTCGCGCAGCGCGCGGACGGGTCCCTCGACCGGCCGGGCGCGCCTGTAGGGCGTGCTCGAGCCGCTCGAGGATGCGCCGCCGGTGGGCCCGGACGACGTCGGCCTTGGCCGGGAAGTAGCGGAAGAAGGTGCGCGGCGAGATGCCGGCGGCCTCGGCGACCTCGTCGACGGTGACGTCGAGGCCTCGGGTCGCGAACAGGTCGACGGCGACCCGCTCGATCTCCCCGGCGACGGCGTCCCGGCGGGTGCGGCGGAGGTCGACGGTCATGGGCGCTCCCCCCGGGCGATGCGCAGGGCGTCGGCGAACAGACCCGGCGCGGTGTCGCTGAACCGCCCGTGGGCCACGCCGGCGGCCGCCTCGCGGGCGTAGTAGCCCTCCATGATGCAGCCCAGCTTGAACAGCGACAGCACCTCGTAGTAGCGGAGGTGGGTGAGGTCGAACCCGGTGCCGGAGGCGTAGCGCTCGGCGAGCTCGGCCCGGGTCGCCAGGCCGGTGCGGTCGGAGAAGTCGGCGGAGCCGAGCCGCGTCGGTGCCTCGCCGGGCTCGTCCCAGCGGGCGAGCAGGTGACCGAGGTCCATCAGCGGCTCGCCGATGGTGGCCGAGTCCCAGTCGACGATCGCCGCCAACCGGGGCGGCGGTCCGGCCGTGAACATGACGTTGAACATGCTGTAGTCGCCGTGCATGATCCCGACCGGTCCCGGCTCGGGGAGGTGCCGCCGCAACCAGTCGCTGAGCGGTTCGAGCGGATTGATCTCGCGGGTCAGGTAGCCGTCGAGCTGCCAGCGCCACCGGTCGACCTGCCGGGCGAGGAACCCGTCGGGCTTGCCGAACCCGTCGAGCCCGACCACCCGCCAGTCGACCAGGGCCAGCTCGGCAATGGCGTCCACCGCTTCGGTGCCGAGCGCGTGCCGGGCGGCCGGATCGGCGTCGAACGGGGCGGGGAGCGGCTCGATCGGCGTGAACCCGTCGATGCGCTCCATGAGGAGGAACGGCGCGCCGATGACATCCGAGTCTTCACACGCGGCGACGAGGCGGGGGTGGCGGACGGCGGTGCCGGCGAGCGCGGCGAGCACCCGCCGCTCGCGGAGCATGTTCCCGGCGCTCTCGGTGATCTTCGCTGCCGGGGGACGGCGGAGGATCAGATCGCGACCGCCCCAGCGGACGAGGAACAACGCGTTGGCGACACCCGTCGCCTCGCCCATCCGCTCGATCTCGAGCGGGGGCTCTCCGTCGACGTGATCGACGAGCCACGACTCGAGCGCGGCAACGTCGACCAGAGGATTGGCGCCTGCCGCCATTGCTGGCAGAGTATGACAAAGTTGGCGTGGCCTGCAATCGAGGAGGGTGGCCATGGTCGACTTCGAGATCCCGGACGATGTGCAGCAGGTGCGGGCCGCGGTGGGTGCGTTCGTCGACGAGCACGTCCTGCCGGCCGAGGGCCAGATCGGCACCCGACCGTTCTTCGACATCGTCGCCGAGTTGCAGGGCACGGCCCGGGCCCGCGGGCTGTGGTGCCCGTTCGTGCCCGTGGAGTGGGGCGGGATGGGGCTCGGCCACCTCGCCAACGCGCTGGTCCAGATCGAGCTCGGACGGTCGTTCTCCCACCTCGGGGCGTGGGCACTCAACTGCATGGGCCCGCAGGACGCCACCATGCTCACGCTCATCGAGCACGGCACCGAGCGGCAGAAGGAGCAGTACCTGCGGCCGCTCGTCGACGGCGACATCCGCATCTGCTTCTCGATGACCGAGCGGGCCGCCGGCTCCGACGCCACCGGGATGCGGACCACCGCCGTCCGTGACGGCGATCACTGGGTGCTCAACGGGGAGAAGTGGTTCGCCAGCAGCGCCAGCATCTCCCAGCTCGCACTCGTGATGGCGAGGACGAACCCGGACGCCCCGCGCCACGAGCAGTTCACGACGTTCCTCGTCGAGCTGCCCGACCCCGGGTACCAGATCGTGCGCAACATCCCGGTGATGGGCGAGGACGCCAAGGACCGCTACGAGGACGAGGTGACCGGCGGCCATGCCGAGGTGCGGATCCGGGACCTGGTCGTGCCGGACGAGAACGTGCTCGGCGGAGTCGGGCAGGGGTTCGCCATGGGGCAGCACCGTCTCGGCTACGGACGCCTGCGCCACGGGATGTGGAGCGTGGCCAAGGCCCAGGCGGCGCTCGACATGGCGGCGGCGCGGGCGATCGAGCGGGAGACGTTCGGCCGGCGGCTCGCCGACCGGCAGGGCATCCAGTGGATGCTCGCCGAGTGCGCCGAGCGGATCTACGTGACCCGGCTGATGATCCTCCACCTCGCCTACAAGATGGAGCGGGGGCTCGACCTGCGCCAGGAGAACTCGATCGCCAAGAACTACATCGCCCACATGCTCCACCACGTGATCGACACCGCGATCCAGATCCACGGGTCGCTCGGCTACACGCTCGACACTCCCCTCGCCCGGTGGTACACGGAGGTGCGCGCCCAGCGCCTCGTCGACGGGCCCGACGAGGTCCACCGGTGGCGCGTGGGGCGCAACGTCGTCACCGCCTACGAGCGCGACGGCACCACCGCGGCGGCGACCGGGGGCGACCTGTTCTAGGGCGCCGAGGTGAACTCGGCGTGGCGGACCCGCTCGCAGATCTCCACCTGGTACCGGGAGTACACCTCCTCGACGCCGCGGCGGTGGGCCTCGCCGTGGTCGGGATGGTCGCGCCACGCGGCGAGCGCGGTCTCGTCCTCGAAGCGGAGCACGCCGAACGTCCCGCCGTCGGGACGGTCGTAGTACTCGGCACCGAGGAACCCCGGCGTAGCCTCGGCCAGGGCGTGCATCTGGCGGGTCATCTCCGCGTTCACCGGGCGCAGCTCCTCGGTGCGGGGAACGACGGTGTACAGCAGGACGATCATCAGACCTCGACGTAGGCGATTGGTACGGGCGGCCGATCGACGGGCGGGACGTCCCCGTTCGGCCACCCGAGGTAGACGAGGGCGACGAGCTCGTCCTCGTGGTCGAGGCCGGCGAACGCCTTGACGGTGGGCTCGGACATCCAGTCCCCGGTCGCCCAGTGGCTGGCCAGCCCGGCCGCGGTCGCGGCGAGGAGGAGGTTCTGGATGCCGGCGGCCACGGCGTCGCGGTCCTCCGTGCAGCGGACGGGATCGGGATGGGCGGCGCGGCCGAACAGCAGCACGACCGGCGCCCGGAGGTACTTGCCGCGTGCCTTCTCGACCCGGGCGTCATCGGCGCCGCGGCGCTGTTCGTACATCGCGACGAGCTGGCCGAGCCGCCGGCGGCCCTCGCCGGTGACCACGGTGGTCCGCCACGGCCAGGTGCGCTTGTGGTTCGGCGCCCAGCCGACGAGGTGCACCAGGCGCTCGACGAGATCGAGCGGGACGGCCCGGTCGGGATCGACGCGCAGGCTCGTGCGCCGCTGCTGGATCAGCGCCTCCAACGCGATCAGTTCCATGCCGGACAATCCTTACACTCATTTCCACTGGCGCCAAGTCCTGCCACGAGGCGAACTGTGACCGGAGCGCGCCGATCTCCCTACGGAGCCGTCGCAGTTCGCGCCGGCGACGGACGGATCAGCCCGACGCCCGTAACAGCTCGGCGAGGGCGCTCATGTCACGCCCGCCGAAGCCGGCGTCGACCGCCGCCACCGCCGTCCGCCGGCCGGTCGCCGCCTGGTCCATGACCGCGCCGACCCGTTCGGCGAGGGCCAGGATCAGCGCGTAGTCCTTGGCGACGAGGTCGAGGCTGAAGGCAACGGCCGCCTCGTCCGGGCGCTCGAAGGCGTCCCGCTTGTAGAGGACGAACGGCGAAGCGACGGCACTGTTGGCGAAGACCTCGTACGCCGCGGCGCGCTCCACGCCGGCCTTCTCGGCGAGCACGAGCGCCTCGGCGAGCGCCTGGTTGGTGGCGTGCACGATGTCGTTCACGGCGAGCTTGATCGTCGCCCCTGCGCCGCGCCCGCCGACGTGGAACACCCGCTTGGCGAGGACGTCGAGCACGTCGCGGGCGCGGGCCAGGTCGGCCTCGGTGCCCCCCACCATCACGGTGAGCTCGCCCCGCTCGACGAGCGGGACGCTGCCGGACACCGGCGCGTCGAGGAACCCGACGTCCCGGCCCTCGAAGAACACGGCGAGGCGGTCGACGGTCTGCGGGTCGATCGTGCTGGTCTCGGCGACGACGGCGCCCGGCGCGACACCGGCGGCGATGCCGTCGGGCCCGTCGTAAGCGGCCGCGCACGCGGCGTCGTCGGCGAGGGAGACCAGCACGACCGGGGCGGCCGCGACGGCTTCGGCGGGGGTGGCGGCGACGGTCGCGCCGGATGCCGCGGCGACCGCCTCCGCTCGGGCCGCCGTCCGGTTGTAGACGATGACTTCCGCGCCCGACGCCCGGAGCCGCCCCGCCATGGCCGCGCCCATGCGACCGGCGCCGATGATCGCGACCCTCACTTCAACAACCACCCACCATCGACGGGCAGGTTGACCCCGTTCACCGCCGGGTTACGGAGCAGGAACTCGACGGCGTCGGCGACGTCGGCCATCGTCGCCAGCCGGCCGCCGGGCGTGCGCGAGGTGACGTGGTCGAGCGGCTTGCCGACCCAGAACGGGCTGTCGCCCACGATGCCAGGGTGGACGGCGTTGATCCGGACCGGCGCCAGCTCGGTGGCCAGCGTGTTCACCAATCCGACGACGCCGCCGTTGATCGTCGACACCGTGGTCGAGCCCGGGTACGGCCGGTCCTTGGCGAGCCCGCCGAGGAGCACGATCGCGGCATCGTCGGCCATCTTCGGCCGCAGCTGGTGGATCACCTCGGTGTACCCGACCAGCTTGAGCACGACGAGGGCGACGGCGCCGTCGATGTCGTAGTCGGCGATGGTGTTCTGGTCGCGAGCGATCGCCGAGAGCACGAGCTGGTCGACAGCATCGACCTCGGCGAGTTGCTTGCCGACGTCGGGGGGCGCCGACAGGTCGACGGCGATCCCGCGGGTGTCACCGCCGAGCTCGGCGGCGACCGCACGGGCCCGGTCGGCGTCCCGTCCCGAGATGACAACGGAATCGCCCCGCTCCGCGCCCCGCCGGGCGATCTCGCGGCCGATCCCGGACGTGCCCCCGATGACGACGAGATCACTCATCGAGCGCCTCCTCGAGGTACTCCCAGTCGCGGGCGAAGCGATAGGAGTGCCGGGGCGGCGGTTGCGGCGCCTGCGTCTCCAGCCAGCGCAGCGGTCCCCCGCCGAGATTTCGGAAGCTGTGCACGCACCCGACACCGGCCCACGCGACGTCCCCGGCCCCGAGCTCGTAGGACTCGCCGTCGAAGGTCGCCTCGGCCCGGCCCTCGAGGAAGTAGTACGTCTCCTCGAAGGGGTGGTCGTGCTTGCCGGCGACGCCGTCCGGGTCGTAGTGGACCATGAACATCGTCGTCAGCTGGGCACCGAGGTCGCTGTCGACCATCATCTTCACGGTGATCCCGCTGTAGACGAGCAGGGCCGTGCGCATGCTCGCCGACACCGCGAGCATCCCCTGGCTCTGCCGGCCGACGTCCATCTGAGCCGGGGTGATGTTGCCGAACCGCCGGGTCCGCGGGTCCCGCACGTCGATCGGCCGCGGGTCGCCGGCGGGGAGCGCCGGGACGAGGAAGGTGTCGTCGCCGAACCGGCCGCGGGGCACCGGGCCCTGCATCTCCGCCCACCGCACGGTCTCGCCGCCGACGTTGCGCCACTGGTGCGCCACGCCGACCGGGAACAGTCCGTAGTCGCCCTCGCCGACGGCGAACGAGCCGTCGGGCGTGTCAACCACACCCGTGCCGGCGACGACGTAGAAGCTCTCCTCGAACGAGTGCACGTGGGCCGGCAACGAGCCCTCGGAATCGAGCTCGCAGATCCCGAACCCGGTGTGGACGGAGCCGGCCGCCTCGTCCACGACCGTCCAGCGCCGGTAGCCGGAGGCGCCCGCGGCCCAACCGGTCGGGACCGCGTAGTCGGACTCGGCGGCCGTCCGAACGACGTGGCCGCTCGACTCGAGGTGTTCCGTCATCGGCGGGCTCCTAGTAGGCGGCGAGCCGGCGGACGGCGTCGACCACCTTGTCGACGGTGGGGATGACCTCGTCCTCGAGCACGTCGGCGAACGGCAGCGGGACGCACTCCGCAGCGACGCGGCGGATGGGGGCGTCGAGCGTCTCGAACCCCTCGTCGGCGACGATCGAGGCGAGCGTTCCGCCCCACCCACCCTGGTACGGGTTCTCCTCGACGATGAGCAGGCGGGACGTCTTCTCCACCGACGCCAGCACCGTTCGCACGTCGAGGGGAACGAGGCAGCGCAGGTCGACGACCTCGACGTTGACGTCCTCGCCGGCGAGTCGCTCGGCGGCGGCGAGCGCCGTCGGCACGGTCGCGGCGAGGGCGACGACGGTGACGTCCGTCCCCAGGCGGACCGTCGCCGCCTCGCCGAGCGGGACGACGTGGTCCGGCGGGGCGGGCTCGCCCTTGCTGGCGAACAGGCCCTTGTGCTCGAAGAACACGACCGGGTCGTCGCTGCGGATGGCCGACGCCATCAGGCCGATCACGTCGGCCGGCGTCGAGGGGGCGGCGATCTTGAGGCCGGGCACGGTGAGCGCCCAGTTCTCCGTCGCCTGCGAGTGCTGGGCACCGAAGCCGAGCCCACCCCCGTTGGCGGTGCGGACGACGAGTGGCACGGTGACCTGGCCGCCGGTCATGTAGCGCAGCTTGGGGATCTCGTTGGCGAGGTAGTCCCAGCAGCAGGCGAGGAAGTCCGAGAACATGATCTCGGCGACCGGCCTGAGCCCGGTCATCGCCGCCCCGGTCGCCGCGCCGACGATCGCCTGCTCGGAGATCGGGGTGTCCCACACCCGCCGCGGCCCGAACTCCTTGAACAGCCCGACCGTCGTCTTGAACACACCCTCGGCCGCGCCGATGTCCTCGCCGAGGCAGACGACCGTCTCGTCGCGGCGCATCTCCCTGGCGATGCCCTCGGCCACCGCCTCCCGGTACGTGATCGTCGGGGTTGCCGGTCACGTCCGCCATGCCGCACCTCCGTCCGCCCACACGTCGGTGAGCGCTTCGGCCGGGTCGGCGGGCGGGGCCGCCTTCGCCGCCGCGACGGCGTCGGCGACGAGCGTTTCGGCCCGCTCGTCGGCGGCGAGGATCTGTTCCTTGGACACCCCGAGGTCGTCGAGCCGGGCCCGCGCCAGGTCGAGCGGGTCGCGCTCGAGCCAGGCCTTCACCTCCTCCTCGGGACGGTACGTCGCCGGGTCCGCCCGGCTGTGGCCGAAGTGGCGGTACGTGCAGGCCTCGATGATCGACGGCCCCTCGCCGGCGCGGGCCCGCTCGGCGGCGGCGGCCACGGAGTCCCGCACGACGAGCACGTCGTTGCCGTCGATGACCTCGGCGGCCATGCCGTAGGCCGGCGCCCGATCGGCGGCCGGGTTGGCGACGGCGGTCACGGAGGCGATCGGCGTGTACTCCATGTAGAGGTTGTTCTCGCACACGAACAGCACGGGTAACCGCCACACCGCGGCGAGGTTGAGCGCCTCGTGGAAGGCACCGATGTTGGTCGCCCCGTCGCCGAAGAAGGCGACCGCGACCTGCTCGGTGCCGCGCAGACTCGCCGACCACGCCGCGCCGGCGGCGATCGGGAGGTGCGAGCCGACGATGGCGTAGGACCCGAGCATCCCCACGGCGGCCTTGGTGAGGTGCATCGACCCGCCCTTGGCCTTGCAGATGCCGGTCGCCTTGCTCATCAGCTCGGCGAGACACTCCTCGGGCGTGCCCCCGCGGGCGATCGCGTGATGGTGGCCGCGGTAGGTCGCGAAGACGTAGTCGTCCGGGCGCAGCGCCGCGCTCGCCCCGACGGCGACGGCCTCGTGCCCGGCGGCGAGATGGGTCGTGCCCTTGACGAGCCCGGACAGGAAGAGGTCGTGGGCGGCCTGCTCGGTGCGGCGGATGACCACCATCTGCTCGTACAGGTCGAGCAGCTCGGTGCCAGCGTCAGTGTCAGCCATCGCCGTTACCGCGCCCTCCGCCGGCCGACGTGTTCAGGTGGGACTGCGATTCGCGCACGGTGTCGAGGGGGCCGGACGTGGTCCAGTAGCGCTTGCCGGCGACGAGCAGCTCCTCGGCCGGGAACTTGGTGATCACCTCGCACCCGTCGGCTGTGACCACGAGCTCCTCCTCGATGCGGGCGGCCGACCAGCCGTCCTTGGCGGGCCAGTACGTCTCGAGGGCGAAGACCATGCCCTCCTCGAGCGGCTCGGGATGGTCGAGCGACACGAGCCTCGAGAAGATCGGCTTCTCCCAGATCGCGAGGCCGACGCCGTGCCCGTACTGGAGGGCGAACGCGGCCTCCTCGTTGGGGAAGCCGAACTCCTCGGCGCGCGGCCACAGCGAGGCGATGTCCGCCGTCGTCACGCCCGGCTTGACCAGCGCGATCGCCTCGTCCATGTACTCCCGGCACCGGACGTAGGCATCCCGCATCGCCGGCGAGGCGCTGCCGACGGCGAAACAGCGGTAGTAGCACGTCCGGTAGCCCATGTGGCTGTGGAGGATGTCGAAGAACGCCGGGTCGCCGGGGCGGAGGATGCGGTCGCTGTAGACGTGCGGGTGCGGCGCGCAGCGCTCGCCGGAGATCGCGTTGACCCCCTCGACGTACTCGCTACCGAGGTCGTAGAGGGTCTTGGCGACGAGGCCGACGCACTCGTTCTCCCGCACACCCGGGCGCAGGAAGCCGTACAGATCCTCGTACGCCGCGTCGACCATCGAGCAGGCCTGGGCGAGGAGGGAGATCTCGTCCTGGGTCTTGATCCGCCGAGCGGCGAGGAAGACCTGCTGGCCGTCGACGACGTCGAGGCCCCGGTCGCGCAGCGCCGCGAGCACCGGCATCTCGATGAGGTCGACGCCGATGGGCTCGTTGGTCAGCCCGTACTCGGCGAGCTCGTCGTGGATCTTGGCGGCGACGTCCTCGGCGATCCCGGCCGCGGGGTTGAACGCGCCCCGCAGCGTCGAGATGCCGGCCCGGGCCCGCTTCTCGCCGTCGAGCCACGGGTTGTAGAGCTGGTGGTGCCGCGCCGCTGACCCGAAGTCCCACACGACCGGTTCGCCGCCGCGCGGCAGGAGGGCGAAGCGGATCAGCTTGTCCATCGCCCACGTGCCGATGTGCGTCGCCGTCATGTACCGGATGTTGGAGAAGTCGAAGGTCAGCAGGGCGCCGAGGTCGGACCGTTCGAGTTCGTCCTTGAGGCGCTGGAGGCGCTCGACCCGGAGCCGGTCCAGGTCGACCCGTTGCTCCCAGTCGACAGCGTTGGGGCCATAGGTGCGGATCGCCATCCCCCGTGCACTCCCCTCTGTGCTGTGGGCGGGTTGTACAGCCTCACCCTACGCGGCTGCACGGGTCCGGTCGGACCACCGTTCAGTGTAGTTAACCGCCCTCGGCGACGGAAGCCCCGACCGTCAGGTCACGCGTTCGAGGACGAACCACACGCCGACCGCCGGCTCGAGCCCGTCGTTGCGGTAGCCGTGCGGGGTCGTCGAGTCGAAGCTCACCGCGTCACCGGGGTTGAGCCGATACTCGTCGAAGCCGAGGGTGAGGATCAACGACCCCTTGAGCAAGTAGCCGTACTCGGTCCCGGGGTGGCGCATCAGCGCACCGTTGCTCGACGACGTGCTGCCGGGCCGGTACGTGATGAGGAGGAAGTCGACGTGGGTGTTGGGCACCTGCCCGAGCCGTTCCCACGTCACGCCGGAGTCGAGGGTGAGCAGGTCGCGCTCGTGCGGCCGGACGATCGGCTGCCCGTGCCCGTGCTTCTGGCGCGCGATCGGCTCCGGCCGGCCCGGCGGCTGCGTACCCGCACCGACGAACGCCGCGGTGGCCAGCTGGAGGGCGGCCGTCGACGAGATCACGGGCACCGACACCTCGGCGTCGAAGGACGCGACGACGGCATCGGCCTCGATCTCGACCTCGTGCCGCCCACCGGTTGATGCGTTCTCCGACTGGTCGAAGAGCTCCTCGATCGTGATGTCGAGCGCCATCGTGATCGCGTACAGCGTGCTCACCGACGGCTGGCTCTTGTCGGTCTCGATCTGCGAGATCAGGCTCGGCGACACGCCGATGTCCCGGGCCAGGCCGCGCACGGTCATCCCCTTGCGGGTCCGCTCGGCGCGGATCCTGCTGCCGAGCGGGGGCACGGTCGCCGGGCTCACGCGACCAGCCTAGCTGCACACCACATCCGCATCCGGACTCTGCGGTTGCACATGGTCCCCCGTTCGTCACCCTCAGCTGCACATCCCTATTGCCCCGTGTTCGTTCTCAACGTACACTCGCCCCGCGGGGGGCTGCGCCCGTCATGGTCCACTCGCCGACCTCGGGGGAAGGGGTGCGTGCTGATGGCTGAAGAGCAGAGCAAGCACGGATTGACTCGTCGCGACGTACTGCGCGGTGGTGCAGTCGTCGGGGCAACCGTCGCCGTCGGAGGTGTCGGTACCACCGCGGCCGCCCACGGCGGCGGCCACGGCGGTGGGGGTGGGCGACGGCCGAGCGAACGCATCCGCCTCGTCAACGGCCGCATCCACACGATGGACAGCCGCAACCGGGTGGTCTCGTCCGTGCTCATCGAGGACGGCCGGTTCGCCGCCGTCGGCCAAGGCGGGCACGGTGGCGGCGACGGCGGGGACACCAAGACGATCAACCTCAAGGGGCGCACCGTCGTCCCCGGGATCATCGACGACCACAACCACATCGTCCTGATGGGGAACCGGCCCGGCCATCACACGCCGCTCGAGAACGCCTACTCCATCGAAGACGTCCAGGAGACCTACGCCGAGCGGGCCGAGGACATCCCCGACGGTGCATGGATCACCACGATCGGCGGGTTCCACCGCAACCACCTCGTGCCGCCGCCGCCCGCGACGCCGCGCCTGCCGACCCTGGCCGAGCTCGACCAAGCCGTGCCCGACAATCCGGTCTACATCTCGGAAGCCTTCGCCGGGCCGTCGGCTACTAACACCCTCGGCAAGGCGTTCTTCGAGAGTCGCGGGATCCCGGTCGGCCCCGACGGCTCGATCGCCGCCGGCTTCGGGGCGTCCCCGACAGGGCAGGCCACGTTCGCCCTCCGCCAGACGCTGCTCACGTTCGACGAGCGCAAGCGGGGGACGATCGACGCCATCGCCTACGGGCTCGGTCTCGGCGTCACGACCCACATCGACGAGGGCGCCTTCCAGACGGCCGGCAACGCAACGGACGGTGCCGCGCACGAGGACAACTACGCGATGCACCTGCCGTTCCTCGCCGTGCACGACGATGGCGACCTCGACGCTCGCGTCCGGATCAACTTCCTCCACATGGAGGCCGACCCGGCCACACCGGGGCTGGTCGAGCGGCTGAAGAACCAGTTCCCGTTCTTCGGCGACGAGATGCTGCGCACGGGCGGCATCGGGGAGTTCATCGCCCAGGGGACCGGGCCGACGACCCCCTTCCGGGAGGCCGCCCGCCGGGTCGCCCAGGCCCGCTGGCGGGCCGAGGTCCACTCGCTGAGCACGACCGACTTCCCGACGAGATCGCGGCGTTCGAGGCCGCCAACGCCGAGTTCGACATCACCGACCTGCGCTGGGTCATCGCCCACGTCCCGTTCATCACCGCCGACGCCCTCGAACCGGCTGCACGCCATCGGTGGCGGGGTCAGCCTGACCGGGTGGCGCTATCTCGAACGGTTCACCGACGCAGAACGGCCCGCCGTTCCGCATGATCGTCGACCACGCGATCCCCTCGGGCATGAGCTCGGACGGCATGCAGATCGCGCCGATGAACCCGTGGATCCACGCCTACTACGCGACGACGGGGCTCAACGCCCGCGGCGTGCTGATCAACGGTGGTCAGCAGATCAACCGCACCGAGCTGCTCCGCCTGTACACGTCCGACAACCAGTGGTTCCTCGGCGAGGAGGACACCATCCCGCTCGGCACGATCGAGGTGGGCAAGCTGGCCGACCTCGCCGTGCTCAACAAGAACTACTTCACCGTCGCCGACGCGGACCTGAGGCAGATCCGCTCGGTCCTGACGATCGTCGACGGGCGGATCGTCCACGACGAGCTCGACGGCAAGAAGAAGCACAAGCGGCGGTGACACATGGGGGTGAACCACGCATGACCGAGCACGACGAAACGACCGGCCTCTCCCGGCGCGACCTGCTCCGGTCGGGTGCCGTCGTCGGCGGTGCCGCCGCCCTGGGCGGCTTCGCCCCGACCGTGGCCTCCGCCCACGGCGACGGCGGCAAGGGCGGCAAGGGACGGAAGGGCCGCGGCGGCCGGCTGCTCCTCACCGACGGCAAGATCCACACGATGGACGACCGCAACCGCGTCGTCCGCGACGTCCTGATCGAGGACGGCAAGTTCGTCGAGGTGGGGAACAACATCCGCCGGGGTTCGGACACCGACGAGATCGACCTGCGCGGCAGGACGGTCGTGCCCGGCCTCATCGAGAGCCACACCCACTTCGTCAGTGTCGCCAACCGCCCCGGCTATCACGTCGCCCAGCTCGAGCTGGCCAGCACGATCGCCGAGGTCCTCGAGCTGCTCGCCGACCGGCGGGCCTCCACTGACATCCCGGTCGGGGCCTTCATCACCGCGATGGGCGGTGGAGTGCACCCCAACCTCTGGGCCGAGCGCCGCCTCCCGACGATGGCCGAGCTCGACGAGGCCGTGCCGGACCGGCCGGTCCTCGTGTTCCAGCGCGGCAATGGTCCGTCGGTGGTCAACACCCTTGGGAAGCAGTTCTTCGAGACCGTGACCTCGCCGCTCGCCGGTCCGGTCGTGGTCGGCGCCGACGGCACGATCGCCGCCGGGCTCCAGTCGACGACGGCGCTGTACCACCTGCGCGTCCGTCAGACGTTCGAGGACAAGAAGCGCAGCGCACGCGACTCGATGGCGTTCTCGGCCCAGGTCGGGATCACCGCCCTGCTCGACCAGACGCTGGTCGCCGTCGGAAACGGCGGCCCGCGCGATCCGCAGCCGACCCACGGGCTGCCGACCCTCGACCATTTCCGCATGTACGACGGCTGGATCGCCGCCCACCATGACGGCGACGCGCTGGTCCGGCTGCAGATCAACTTCCTCCACAACGAGGGCTTCCGCGCCGAGCTCGGTGCCCTCGAGAACCAGCTCCCCGAGCTGCGCCAGCGGCTGAAGAACCAGTTCCAGTTCTTCGGCGACGACATGCTGCGCACCGGGGCGATCGGCGAGTGGGCGGCGCCGTTCGCCCTCCAGGCGACCAACCCCAACGGCTACGCGGTGTGGTTCGAGGCCCAGCGGCTGGTCGCCCAGGCGCAGTGGCGCAACGAGAACTCGCAGGGCAACCCGACCCAGATCCAGCAGGTCGTCGAGACGTACGAGGCGATGGACGCCGAGTTCGGTATCAAGCACCTGCGGTGGGGGCTGCAGCACGGCGACAACGCCACGCCGGAGCAGCTGGCGCGGCTGAAGGCGCTCAACGTCGGGCTCTCGACGTCGGGCTTCCGGTGGCAGGCTGGACCCCTCGCGATCGGCGCGCCGCCTGTCGGTCCGCTGTTCCCGCAGCTCGTGGCCAGCGGGATCAACCTCGGGCTGCACGAGGACGGCGTCCACATCGCCCCGCACAACCCGTGGTTCGCCCTCCACTACGCGACGACCGGGCTCGGCTGGCTCGGCGACCAGATCAACCCCGGTCAGCAGATCAGCCGCCAGCAGGCGCTCCACATGTACACCCGCGGCAACGCGTGGTACCTGAACCGGGAGAACGAGCTCGGGTCGATCGAGCGGGGCAAGTTCGCCGACCTGCTCGTGCTCGACCGCGACTACTTCCGGGTGAGCGACGAGTCGATGCGCCGGACCCAGCCCATCCTCACCGTCGTCGGCGGCGACATCGTCTACGACACCGGTCGCCTGCGCGGTCGCGGAAGGTGAGCCGGTGACTGGATTCAGCCGGCGCGACCTGCTGCGGTCCGGCGCCGTCGCCGGCGGCGTCGTGGCCCTCGGCGGGATCGCCCCGGCGACCGCCTCCGCCCACGGGGGCGGCGGCAAGGGCGGCAAGGGCAAGCGCACCGAACGGTTGGCGCTCACCAACGGGAAGATCCACACGATGGACCGCCGCAACCGGGTCGCCCGCGAGGTGCTGATCGAGGACGGCAAGTTCGTCGACGTCGGTTCGCGGGTCGACCGCGGCCACGACACCCGGGTCATCAACCTGCGTGGGCGCACGGTCGTGCCGGGCCTCATCGAGAGCCACATCCACAGCGTGAGCATGGCCAACCGGCCCGGCTACCACACGGTGCTGGAGAACGCGACATCGATCGCCGACATCCAGGAAGACCCTGGCCGCCCGCCGTCCGGACGTCCCCGACGGCCAGTGGATCACCTCGATGGGCGGGTGGCACACCAACCAGTGGGCCGAACGCCGGATGCCGACGCTGGCCGAGCTCGACGAGGCGGTGCCCGACCGGCCGGTGTTCCTCTACACCCGGTTCACCGGCCCGTGCGCGGCCAACAGCATGGCCAAGGCGTTCTTCGACGCCATCGACGCCGGACCGCTGCCCCACCCCGACGCGGTCAAGATCAACACCAGCGCCACCGGCGAGATCGCCACCGGCGGGTTCGGTGTCCCGACGCCGTCGACGACCGCGCTGTACGTGCTGCGGACGATGCAGACGTTCGACGACAAGCTGCGCAGCAGCCGGGACATGATGGCCTACTCGGCCAGCGTCGGGCTCACCGCCCACAGCGACAAGGTGCTGTTCCCGACGCCCGGTCCGCTGCACCCGGCCCAGGTGCTGTCCAACCTCGACCACTACCGGATGTACGACCCGCTGCTGCACCTCCACCGCAACGGCGAGACGATCATCCGGATGGAGTTCAACTTCCTCCACAACCAGAGCGACCCGGCGCTCCCCGAGCTCAGGGAACGGCTGAAGAACCAGTTCACCTTCTTCGGCGACGACATGCAGCGGACCGGCGGCATCGGTGAGTGGGCGGCGCCCCTCGGCGCCGGCGCGGTGTGGCTCGAGGCCCAGCGCCTCGTCGCCGCGGCGGGCTGGCGCAACGAGAACGCCGTCGACAACATCGCCCAGCTCACCCAAGTCGTCGAGGCCTGGGAAGCGGTGAACGCCGAGTTCGACATCACCGGCGACCGCTACATCGTCCACCACGCCCCGGTCGTCACGACCGACCTGCTCGACCGGCTGCAGGCGCTCGGCGCCGGCGTCGTCATGCGGGCGTTCACGTGGGTCGTCGGCACGGCGACGGCCAATGGCGCCCAGTTCCGGACGATCCTCGACCACGGGGTGACCGCCGGCATCGAGGGCGACGGCGTGCACATCGCCACGCTCAACCCGTGGTGGCACATCAAGTACGCCGTCACCGGCGTCAACGCCCTCGGTGAGCTGATCAACGACGGCGAGCAGATCACCCGGCAGGAGGCGTTGCGGCTGTTCACCCGCGACAACGCGTGGTTCCTCAACGCCGAGGACAAGATCGGTTCGATCGAGCAGGGCAAGCTCGCCGACCTCGTCGTGCTCGACCGTGACTACTTCCGGGTGTCCGACGAGGACATCCCCAACCTCCGCTCGGTCCTCACCGTCGTCGATGGGGAGATCGTCCACGACACCGGGGTGCTGACCGGATAACCACCAACAACAACGAGGAGAGACGCGTGAGGACACGCCTGCTCGCGGCATCGGCCGCCATGGCCCTGGCTCTCGGTCTCGTCGCGTGCGGCGACGACGACGACGACGGCGCCGGGACTGCGACCACCAGCGGGGGCGCCGCGACCACGGCCGGGCCCGCAACGACCGCGGGCGGCGCGGACACCACTGCCGCCGCCGCCCCGACCACGGCTGGCGGTGCCGACACGACCGCGGCCGCGCCGACCACCGAGGGCACTGCACCCGCGCCGTCGGGCGAGCCGATCGTGGTCGGATCGACGCTGTCGCTGACCGGCGTCTTCGGCGCGACCGGCGTGATCCACCAGGTCGCCGGCGAGCTGTTCGTCGACCGGCTCAATGCCAGCGGCGGGCTCCTCGGCCGCCCCGTCGAGTGGACCGTCCTCGACGACGAGTCCGACCAGGCGCAGGTCTCCAACCTCTACGAGCGGTTGATCAGCCAGGACCAGGTCGACCTGATCATTGGCCCGTACGCGACGCCCAACATCCTGTCGGCGGTCGCGGTGGCGGAACGCCACGGGTACACGATGCCCCAGCACACCGCCGTGCTGGCCCCGCTGCTCAGCTACGACTGCCAGTTCCCCGGCTGGTCGATCGGCCCAACGCCGAACGAGTACGTACCGAACCAGCTCCTCGATCTGGTGGAGACCCTGCCCGAGCCGCCGCAGAAGATCGTCGTGGCGACGAACCAGAACGGCTCGACGGACTTCATCACCCGCGGGCTGCCCGACGACGACGCCGATCCGGGAATGCTGTCGATCGCCGAGGAGCGCGGCTACGAGGTCGTCGACATCGCCTACCCGCCGGGGACGACGGACTGGGCGCCGATCGCCACCCAGATCCGCGACGAGGCACCGGACTTGCTCGTCAACAACGGGCTCGGCGTCGACCCGGTCGGCCTGATCGAGGCGATGGAGCAGCTCGGCTACCAGCCGCCGATGATGTTCAGCCTGTTCCCCGCGCCCGGCCCGCCGCTGGGTCTCGGCGACCTCTCCAACGGGCTGCTGTCGGTGTCGATCTTCGAGCCCAACGAGGCAACGATGGACCAGTACCCGCCCGAGGCGGCGGAGATCGTCGCCGAGTTCTCGGAGCGGGCAGCGGCTGCGGACATCCCGTACACGGTGTTCGAGACCCAGGCCGCGGCCTCGTGGAACGCGTGGGAGATCCTCACCCAGGGCGTGGAGGCGGCCGGCGACCTCGATCAGCAGGCGATCTGCGACGCGCTGCACGAGAACGGAGCCGAGACGACGTTCAGCGGCGCGCTCGAGTTCGACCCCGAGGTCAACAACTTCTGGCCGAGCAACCAGGGCATCAAGCAGATCCAGGGCAGCGACTGGCTGATGGTGTGGCCGGAGGAACGCGCCGCCGCAGCGGTCCAGCCACCGGCCGGCTGAGCCTCCGCGATACTCACCGTCCGTGACCACGGCACAGGCCGCGCTGTCCGGCGTCCTCGTCGGTGGTCTCTACGCGCTGATGGCGATCGGCGTCTCCCTCACGTGGGGGATGTTGAAGGTCATCAACCTGGCCCACTTCGGGCTGATCCTCGTCGGTGCCTATCTCAGCTACCAGACGGCGACGTCCTGGGGGCTCGACCCGTTGCTCACCGTGCTCGTCACCGCGCCGGCGCTCTTCGTCGCCGGCGCGGTGCTGCACTGGATCTACGACCGGCTCGCGATCAGCGAGCTCAACTCGCTGCTGGTCAGCTTCGGCGTGCTCGTGATCATCATCCAGACGACGAGCAACATCTGGAGCGAGGACTTCCGCCGGATGACCGCGGACGACAACCCGTACGCGACCCAGTCGATCACGGTTGGCGAGTTCGTCTTCCCGATGCCGACGTTGATCGCCTTCGCCGCCGCGGTGATCCTCACCGCGGCGGCCCAGCTGAGCCTGCGCCGCACCTTCGTCGGCCGGGCGCTGCGCGCCTTCGCCGAGGACCGCACCGTCGCCGCCGCCTTCGGCATCGACCACCGCCGGCTCGGCGTGCTGCTCGCCGGTGCCGCCGGCGCCAGCGCGGCGGTGGCCGGGTTGCTCTGGGCGCTGAGCAACGCGATCACGCCGTCGACGCCGTACGAGTGGTTCGGCATCGTGTTCGCCGTCGTGATCCTCGGCGGGATCGGCAACGTCGCCGGCACCCTCCTCGCCGGTGTCCTCGTCGGCACGCTGTCCAGCGTCGTGTCGGTCGTGTGGTCGCCGTCGGCGGCTCCGCTCGCGGTGTTCTCGGCGATCGTCCTGGCCCTGCTGTTCCGTCCCCACGGTCTCCTGGCGGGGAGCGCCGCCCGGTGAGGCGCGGACTCGCGGGCATCGCGATCGGCGTCGCCCTCCTGGCGGCCCTGCCGTTCGTCCGGGAGAGCCTCGGGCTCAACGCGTTCTACATCGTCCTCCTCTACACGATCTTCTTCTGGACCGCCCAGGCCACGAGCTGGAACATCCTCTCCGGCTACGCCGGCTACTTCAGCTTCGGTCAGGGGGCGTTCGTCGGAGTCGGGGCGTACACCGCGGCCGTGCTGAGCGGCCGCCACGGCTGGTCGTACTTCCTCACCCTGCCGGTGGCCGGCGCCTTCTCCCTGGGCCTCGCCCTGCTCATCGGAGCGCTGGCGTTCCGGCTGGGGTCGTTCCGGGGCGAGATCTTCGCCCTGCTCACTCTCGCCGTCCCGTTCATCCTCGCCTCGCTGGCCCGGCTGAACACGACGATCGACGGCGGGCAGGGCATCATCATGCCGACACCGGATTTCCCCGGCTGGATCGGCGAGTTCCAGGACTTCCTCTACCTGCTCAGCCTGGCGATCGCCGCGCTGGCCGTCGGCATCGCCTACGCCATCCAGCACAGCCGGTTCGGCTGGGCGCTGACCGCGATCAGGGACTCCGAGGACGTCGCCGAGGGCCTCGGCGTGCCCACGTTCCGGTACAAGATGCTCGCCATCGGCGCGAGCGGGCTGATCGGCGGGATCTCCGGCGCGGCGTACGCCCAGCAGATCGGGTTCGTGACCGTCCAGGCGGTCTTCGGACTGACGATCCCGCTGTTCGTCATCGTGATGAGCGTGCTCGGCGGGCGGACGCACTGGCTCGGACCGGTGATCGGGGCGACGTTCATCGTCCTCCTCCAGGACCGCCTCGTGGTCGCCGGCCTGGAGAGCTGGCGGCTGATCATCTTCGGGTCGATCCTCGCCTTCGTCGTGGTCGCCGCGCCGGAGGGACTGCAGGCGCGGTTCCGCGCCCGCCCCCTGCTGGCGCTCGGCGCGTTCGCCATCCTCGCCGTCGGTTCGTTCCTCATCGGCGTGTCCGACGAGCTGCTCGACGCGATCAGCATCGGTGCCGTCGGAGCCGCCGCGGTCGCGCTGTGGCCCGGTGCGGTCCGACGGGCCGCCCGGCCGCCGGCCTCCGTGGAGCCGGCGGTCGAGCCGGTCGAGCCGGTGGTGCCGGTGGTGCCGGACGGATCGGTCGGGCCTGCCACCGACCCGGCGCCGGCCGTCGTGGAGTGCTCCGAGCTCTCGCGCTACTTCGGCGGGGTCCGGGCGCTCGACGGGCTCACCCTCACGATCGCCGAGGGCGAGCTGGTCGGGCTCGTCGGTCCGAACGGATCGGGCAAGACGACGCTCGTCAACCTGCTCTCGCGAACGTTCCGCCCGACCAGCGGCCGGATCCGAGTCGTCGGCAAGGACATCGGCGGGCTGGCACCGCACCGCGTCGCCCACGCCGGCGTCGCCCGCACCTACCAGATCCCGCGGCCGTTCCCGTCGATGACGGTGCGGGACAACGTCGCCATGGCAATCATGTTCGGGCGCGACCCGAGGCCGATCACCGCCGCCCGCCAGGCGGCCCAGCAGCACCTCGACTTCGTGCATCTCACCCGCCTCGCCGAGGCCTATCCGGGCGAGATCAACCTGCACGAGCGCCAGCTCCTCGAGATGGCGCGGGCCATCGCCTCCAGCCCGCGGATCCTCCTTCTCGACGAGGCCCTCGCCGGGCTCAACCCGGCCGAGATCGACAACGCCGTCGAGGTGGTGCGCCGCATCCACCAGTCGGGCATCACGATCGTGATCGTCGAGCACCTGTTGCGGGTCGTCAACCAGCTCGCCACCCGTGTGGTCGTGCTCGACCGCGGCCGCCTCCTCGCCGACGGCGATCCGCAGACGGTGATGCGCGAGCCCGCGGTCGTCACCGCCTACCTGGGAAAGCACGCCCATGCTTGAGGTGCGCGGCCTCGACGCCTTCTATGGCGACGCTCAGGCGCTCTGGGACGTCGCCCTCGACGTCGGCGCGGCCGAGACGGTGAGCATCGTCGGACCCAACGGGGCCGGGAAGACGACGCTGGTCAACACCATCGCCGGCACCCACCGCACGCGGCGAGGCGGGATCGTCGTCGACGGCGTCGACGTGACGGCCGTGCCGGCCCACGCCGTCTGCGAGTGCGGCGTCGCCGCCGTGCCCGAGGGACGCCGCGTGTTCGCCCACATGACCGTCTTCGACAACCTGTGCCTCGGCGCCTATCGCAAGGGCGCCCGCCGCACGTACCGTGAGGAGTTGGAGCGGGTGTACGCGCTGTTCCCGCGGCTGCAGGAGCGCTCGACCCAGCTGGCCGGACGGCTGAGTGGCGGAGAGCAGCAGATGCTCGCCGTCGGCCGAGCGTTGATGTCCCGGCCCCGGCTGTTGCTGCTGGACGAGCCGTCGCTCGGCCTCGCCCCCGTCGTGGTCGACGAGGTCTTCGGGGTGATCGAGTCGATCACCTCCACCGGGGTCGGCGTCCTGCTCGTCGAGCAGGAGGTGGAACGGGCGCTCGAGGTGTCGGCCCGGGCGTACGTGCTGATCGAGGGCCGCATCGTCGCCACGGGCACGGGAGAGGAGCTGCGCGGCAGCGACGAGGTCCGCCGCAGCGTCCTCGGCCTCTGACCCTGACCGTTCTGCTCCTACGATGGCGGGCGATGCCTGAGACGTGCCACCACCTCGACAGTGTCGGAGATGTCACGCCGTCCAGCGATGGATGCGAGGACTGCCTGAAGATCGGCGCTCGCTGGGTCCACCTGCGGATGTGCATGCAGTGCGGGCACGTCGGTTGCTGCGACAGCTCGCCCAACCGGCACGCCACCGCCCACTGGCGCGAGCACCCGGATCATCCGCTGATCCGCTCGTACGAGCCGGGCGAGGACTGGTGGTGGTGCTACGCCGAGGACCTCTTCTTCGACGTCCCCGGAGCACCGCCGGCACCGTCGCACCCGTAGCCGACGGGATGTCTGCGCGCTAATCGGAAGTCGGCCCGACGAGGAGCCGTCGATAGCGCATCTCCGGCACGACGACGCCGAACACCTCGTCGTCCCGCCTGAGGCCGTCGTCGCTCCATCCCGCCGACTCGTAGAGGCGCCGGGCGCGCTGATTGTCCGGCACGACCCACAACACGGCCTCGACGTAGCCGAGCTCTCTCAGCCGATCCGTGGCGAAGCTCAACAACGCCCGACCGAGCCCGCGACCCCAGACGTCGGGATCGAGGTTGATCGCGTAGAGCTGACCGACGTCGGGGGGCGCGTCGCTGTCAAGTGGGGGGCCGACGCTGGCGAAGCCGACCACTCGATGATCGTCGACGAGGACCAGCAGCTCCGCCTCCGACCTTGGCGCGACGAGGTGCTCCCGCCATCGTGTGGCGTGGTCCTCCGCTTGCAGGCTGTCCAAGTAGTCGTCGGGCATCATGCCCCGGTACGCCGTCTGCCACGCCCGCACGTGGATCTCGCCGACGGCGTCGGCATCGTCGACACGCGCCGGTCGGATCGTCACCACCATGGACCCATCGTCACACCAGCGATGCGACGATCTGGCCATGGTCGATGACCAAGAGCGCCAGAGGGTGATCGTCTACAAGCGCTGGCTGCTTCGCGACCACGTCACCGCCGATCACGTCGCGAGCATCGTTCGTGACGCGATCGAGCCGATGTACCGGCGGCTGAGCAACGACGTCGCCCTCGGTCTGGAGCTGTCCAAGGACGGGCGGTCCGTGCTGGCGATTCAGCGGTGGCAATCTCGCCGCGCGCTCGAGCAGGCGCTGAGCGGTCCCCGCTTCGAGCGTTGGTGGTCGCAGTATCAGCCGATCCTCGCCCAATGGGACGCCCTCGTCGTGTTCGACTCAGAGTGGGAGACGATCGAGTTGCTCGCCTGATCACGTTCGTCGGCGAGGTCCTCGGCTCGCGAGAGTGGGCGAGTGGAGCACCGTGCGTGATGGAACACGAATCGAGCACCCGATTCACCGCTCGCCTCAGGCTTGAACCTGTCGGTCCGGCCAACGCGGGTGACCTGTGGGTCGTGCACAACGACGACGAGGTGGCTCACTGGTACGAGGGCCGGAAGTTGAGCGCAGAGCAGGCCGAAGAGCGGGCGAAGCTCATGGGCGACTCGTGGCGGAACCACGGGGTCCACAAGTGGATCGCTTACGACCGGGTCAGCGGCGAGGTCGTCGGCCGCGGGGGACTGTCACGAACACCGGTCGACGACGACTGGGGTCAGATCTATGCGTTCCTCCCGCCCGAACCGTGGGTGCGGGTGGTGCACGAGGCCGATCACCCGTTCGCGGCCCATGCGCACTGGCTGGAGATCGGGTGGGCGCTCCGCCGAAGATTCTGGGGACACGGCTACGCATCCGAGATCGGGCGCGCGGGGCTCGAGTTTGCGTTCGACATCCTGGGCGTACAGGCCGTCGTGTCGTGCACGGTTCGTCACAACGTGCGGTCACGGGCGGTCATGGAGCGCATCGGCATGCGGTACGCGGGAGAGATCCGCAGTCGTGGCCTGGTTGAAGGACTCGAGGGAGAACACGACGACGCGCCGTTCGCGGTGTGTGTCCTGCTGCGCCGAGACCTGAAGGGATTGTCAGCTGGTGCGGCGCCGGGCGCGCAGCACGACGTCGTCGACGTGGTGCGCAGCAGTGGCGGACCCCGCCGGACGGGGTCGCGTCTCGAGAACCTCGATCTCCCACGCCGGTGAGTCGACGAGCGCGGCCGCGAAGTCCTCGACCCGTACGTACGCGTCCGGGTCGAACGGCCGGCTGTGGGCCAGTGTGTCGATCGGCGCACGCATCGGCTCGAGATCGTGGCTCACCACGAGCAGCGTGCCGCCCGGAGCAACCGCGTTGACCAGGTTGTGAACGCCACGGCCGTCGGGGGTGCGGGGGATCGACGCGTACTGCGCCGACACCAGGTCGAACGCGGCGTCCTCGAACGCATCGAGGGCGTTGGCGTCGGCGTGATGGCAGTCGACGCGCAGACCGCGGCGCTTGGCCTCGCCATCGACGCGGTCCAAGGCGCGCGTCGAGATGTCGCTCGCGGTCACGTTCCACCCCTGCTCGGCGAGCCACATTGCATCGCCGCCTTCGCCGGCGCCGACGTCGAGTACCCGGCCCGCCACGAGACCGTTGACCTCGTTGACGAGGGTGCCGTTCGGGTTGCCGCTCCACATCTGGTCGCCCTCGTAGCGATGATCCCAGTCGGCCTCGTTGGCCGAGGGGCGGACTGCGGCTCGGATGTCGTCGTCGGCAAGGCTGAAGCAGATCATGGCGCCGACCCGGCTGCCGTTGGCGGCGGCTTGCAACACCTGCTGGCTCGGATCGGTCAGGTTGCCGGCTGCGAAGAGGCCCGGGACGGCCGTTGCCCCGGTGTCGTCCGTTTCGACAAAGTCTCCGAGCCCGGTCGGGTGAGACGCCGTCTCGAGCCCGAGCGCGGCGAACGGTTCGGCGCGCACCTTGAACTTGGGAGCGACCACGACCGCGTCGGCGTCGATGCGTTCGTGGCCGACCAGCTCGACCGCCGCAACGTGGCCGTCGGCACCTGTGACGATGCGGTTCACTCGCCGGTGCACGATCTCCACGCCGCCGGCTCGCAGGGCGTCGAGCTCGGAGTCGTCGACGTCCTCCCCGTCGTGGAGTACGACGGTGAGCTGGGCGCTCAGCTGACGGAACAACCCGGAGGTGTGGAGTCCCATCGGGTGGGTGACGATCTGGACGATGCGCCGGTCGCGGATCTCGAAGCCGTGGCAGAACGGACAGTGGACGACGTCGCGCCCCCAGTGCTCGGCGAGGCCGTCGATGCCCGGGAGCTCGTCGACCAGCCCGGTGGCAGCAAGAACCCGACGCGCGACGATGTGGTGACCGCCGACGAGTTCGACGCGGAAGCGATCCTCGTCCGTGCGAGTCACACGAGTCACGCGGCCGTCGAGAACCTCACCGCCGTAGCTGCGGACCTCCTCCCGACCAATGGTCGTGAGCTCCGAAGGCGGCTGCCCCTCGTGACCGAGGTAGCTGTGCATGTGGGCGGCGGGAGCGTTGCGCGGCTCGCCGGCGTCGACGACGATCACCGACCGGCGCTGGCGCCCGAGTTGAAGTGCGGCAGCGAGTCCGGCAGCCGACCCGCCGATCACGGCGACGTCGCAGTGCCGCTCGACGGTACGAGGGGCGTGGTCACTCACGGCTTCGACGATACGGTGCATCCCCGAGAGCGCACGGCCGCTTGCGGTATTCGCAAGGGATTCGGAGGAGCGATGACCGAGCTCAGCGAGATCGAACAGGTGGTTCGCACCCGGCTGCGGAGCCTCCGGAACACGCTGGGGCTGTCGCTCGACGAGCTCGCCGCGCGCACGAATCTCAGTCCCTCCACCATCAGCCGGGTGGAGACCGGCAAGCGGACGATCAGCCTCGACATCCTGCTGCCGCTGGCGACGGCCCTCCACGTCGACCTCGACGCCCTCCTCGACGTGCGCCGCGACGACGACGTGGTCATCCGCCCGACGCCGAACCGCTCCGACAAGCGCACAACGTGGATGCTGAGCCGCTCGACGGGCAGCACGATCGCCGTCAAGATGCGACTCGAACCGGGCCGCACCACTCCGCAGCAGCGTGTCCATCCCGGACACGACTGGTTCTTCGTCCTCGAGGGACGGGTGCGCCTGTTGCTCGGCGAACGCGAGATTACTGTCGAGACCGGCGAGGCCGCCGAGTTCGCGACCATGACACCGCACGCCTTCACGGCCGTCGACGGCCCGGCCGAGCTCATCGTGATCTTCGACCGCGACGGCCACCGCGCCCACGTGCATCGCGACGCCGGTGCACGGGCATCCGACCACGCAACGAGGCGGTGATGGGGTAAACGCCCGATTGCGTCGCGTCGCCGCTCCGGGGATGGTGGTCTCGACGGCCGACAGGAGGAGGCGGAGGTGGCGACCAGCAGGATCAACGGCGTCGAGCTCTACTACGAGATCAGGGGGACGGGCGACTGGCTCATGTTGACCCACGGGTCGTGGACCGACGGTGCCGGCTGGGGTCCCGCCGTCGAGCTGCTGGCCGAGCGGTACCGCGTGTTGGTGTGGGATCGGCGCGGTCACTCCCGCAGCCAGTCGGGCGACGGTGCTGGCAGCCGGGCTGAGGATGCCGCGGACCTCGCCGGGCTGATCGAACATGTGGCTGATGAACCGGTGCACGTCGCGGGCAACTCCTACGGCGCGAACGTCACGCTGACCCTGGTCAGCGAACGCCCCGACGTCGTCGCCACCGCCGCTGCCCACGAGCCGCCGCTGTTCAGCCTGCTCAACGGCGCTCGCGACCAAACGCTCGCCGACGAGTTGTCGGTCCTCGACGCCGACCTCGACGCCGTGCGGGCCATGATCGGCGCCGGTGGCCACCGCCACGCGGCGCAGTACTTCATCGACCACGTCGCCCTCGGCGCAGGCACCTGGGACCAGCTGCCCGAAGCGTTCCGCTCAGCGCTCGCGGCCAATGCCCCCACGTACCTGGACGAGCTGGCCGATCAGACGGCACAGTCGCTCGACACCGCCGCATTGGCCACGACCACGGTGCCATTGCTGCTGACGCGAGGCACGGACAGCCCGCCGCTCTTCGGCGCCGTCGTCACCGAACTCGCCCGGCGGGTACCCGCGGCCCGAGTGGAGATCCTCGCCGGAGCCGGCCACATCCCCCACGCCACCCACCCGCAGGACTGGACCGCTCGTCTGAGCGCGTTCCACGACCTACAACGCTCCCGACCCATCGACGCTGGTCGGTGACTACGTCCGCGTCGCGAGCAGCTCCTTGAGGCGTTGACTCACTGGCCACATCCCACGGGTCTTGTTGGAGATGACGGTGTAGGTGTACCGCTCGCCGCGATTGAACACGGAGATGAACCCGACGCCGGCATCGCCACCGAGGAGCGCCACCGCGTCCGCGGGGAGCCAGAAGCCGAGCCCGTAGCGCATGGAATTCTCCTGGGCGTCACAGCGGGGGCGGATCATCTCGGCGAACGTGTCCACGGAAACGATGCGCCCGGCAATCAAGGAGTCCCACAGGGTGTGGACGTCGGCCGCAGTGGTGTAGATCCCGCCGTCTCCGGCGCCCCGCACCGGCAGGTGGAGGACGTTGGTGCGCAACCCGTCGTCGTGGAGGTAGCCGAGTGCGGCGCGGCCCGGCAGCTCGTCGGAGCGCAGGAACGACGTGTCGGTCATGCCGGCCGGCCGGCAGACGCGCTGCTCGACGAGGTCGTGGAAGGGCACACCGGATACCCGCTCGGCGAGCAAGGCCAGCACCACATAGCCGCCGTTGCAGTAGGTGAACGTCGTGCCGGGTTCGTGCTTCATCGGATGACCGTCCAACACGGCGAGGTACTGCTCGGTGGTCACCAGTTCATGGACCGGCACGGGCAGGACATAGTCGTTGAGGTCGTCGTACTCGTCCTCGTCGAGGAAGTCACCGATCCCCGACCGGTGCGCGAGGAGGTGCTCGACGGTCACGCGGTCGTCGATCAGCGGGAGGTCGGTGCCGAGCACCGATCGGGCCGTCGTCTCCAATCCGAGCTCGCCGCGCTCGATGAGGCTCATCACCGCCAGCGCGGTGAGCCCCTTCGAGCCGCTGGCGATCCCGAACTGTGTGTCGACCGTCGTCGGGACCCCGAGGCCGCGGTGGGCCAGCCCGTAGGCCCGTTGCACGGCGGGGCGGCCATCGAGATCGACCCGGATCACACCGGACAGTCCCACTTCGGTGGCGATCCGGTCGACCAGATCGCCGAGTTCGTCGACGTCGTCACCAGGCCCGCTCCGTTCGCTCATCGCGGTCACGTTGTCGGTAGTAGCCATGGCGCGATCATCCGCGACGGCACCGACGGTGTGCATCGGGCGATTCCTTATAGGTGGCCGTCCGGTCCCTTATTGCCATGACCGGTTGCGATCGTTAAGGGTCAGCGAGCGGGATTTGAGGGTTCGGGCCGGATGCGTGTCGCGGCGGCCATCGGCATGCTCGGACCATGGTGGTCGGAGAACCGATGGCCCGGCCGGACGCTGGGGGGGTTGGTGCATACTGAGCCGGTGGCGAAGCGGGTGACATGCCCGACGTTCGTGGGGCGCGAGTCCGAGTTGGGCCAGCTCGAGCGGGCGGCCGACGCCGCACGTGGCGAATCCCAACTGGTGCTCATCGGCGGCGACGCCGGAGTCGGTAAGACCCGTCTGATCAACGAGCTGTGCCGGCGATTGGAGGCCGGCGGCGGCGTGGCCGCGGTGGGCGGCTGCGTCGATCTCGGTGACGTCGGGATCGGCTACGGCCCCCTTGTCGAGGTACTGCGTCGGTTGCGGGCGTCGCTCGGCGTCGACGTGGTCGATGGACTGCTGATCGAAGTGGCGCCCGAGCTGCGGCCGTTGCTGACCGGCGGGCGTGACGGGAGCGAGGTGCGTCCGGGGGCGGTCCTGGAGCAGACGTTGGCGTTGCTCGAGGCGTTCGGAGAGCACTCGCCCGGGCTGGTCGTGGTGATCGAGGATCTGCACTGGGCCGATGCGTCGACCCGCGATCTGATCGCCTTCCTGGCTCGACACCTGCGCACGGCGAAGGTTGCGCTGGTGACCAGCTACCGCGCCGACGACATCCACCGTCGCCACCCGGTGCGGCCGCTGCTCAGCGAGCTGACCCGCAGCCCCGAGGTGGAGCACATCCGGATCAGCGGCATGACGCGCAGCGAGCTGACCATGCTCTTGGCCGGCATCACCGGTCGGGTGCCGGCCGACTCGATCGTCGACGACGTGCTGGCCCGTTCGGAGGGCAACCCGTTCTACGCCGAGGAGCTGCTCGCGGTGCGGACGGGTACGGGTGCGCTTCCGGATTCGGTTCGGGACGCCATCCTGGCCCGGGTGGCTCGACTTCCGGAGCCGGTGCAGGCCGTGCTGCGGGAGGCCGCTCTGGTCGGCGGCACGGTCGACGACCGGTTGCTGTCGGCCGTGGTCGGGCGGACGATCGGCGAGATCGGAGCGGCGCTGCGCGAGGCCGTGGCCCACCAGATCCTGGTTCTCGAGCGCGACGGCTGCCGGTTCCGACACGCGCTGATGCGCGAAGCCGTGTACGACGAGCTGCTCCCCGGCGAGCGCCAGCGGTTGCACGAGACGACCGCCACCGTGCTCGCCGAACAGCCCGACCTGGCGGGCGGCCCCGAACGCGTCAGGTGGGCGCTCTTGGCTTACCACTGGGGCGCGGCGGGCGAGCGATCGAACTGCTTCGCCGCCTCCGTGCGAGCCGGGCTCGAAGCGCAGAAGGTGGGCGCCCTGGCCGACGCCAGCGCCGACTTCGCGCGCGCCCTCGAACTGTGGCCCTCCGTCGCCGATGCCGAGGCGCTCGCCGGACTCGACCAGCCCGGCCTGCTCCTCCAAGCCGCCTCCTGCGACGGACATGGTTCGCCCACGCGAGCAGTCGCGCTGACCGAGTCGGCGCTGGCGCTGCTCGGCAGCGATTCCGAACCCGAGCGGCGGGCCGCCACCCTCGAACGGCTCGGCCATTACCGCTGGGCAGCCGGCGACCGACCGGGGAGCGGAGACGCCCGCCGGCAGGCGGCCGCACTCGTTGCCGACCGTCCACCGAGCAAGGTCCAGGCAGCGGTGCTCCTCGCGCTCGGCCGTCAGCTGACGATCGAGGACCGCTACCTCGACGCCGAGCCGGCAGTCCGGCGGGCCCTCGAGGTGGCCGAGACGACGGACGCCCATGGGGTACGGGCCGGCGCCCTCGCCACCCTGGGCGCCGTGCTTTCGAGCCTCGGCCGCGTCGACGATGCCATCGCCGCCGCCGACGAAGCCCTTGAGATCGCCGAAGCGCACGGCACCGCAGATGACATCATCCTCGTCGACGTGAACGCGACCGCCACGTACCTGTACGCCGGCCGCTACGACGACGCCGCCCGGCTGGCGGTCGCAGGGGTCGAGCACGCCAAGCGGTTCGGGATGCTCGCCGCCGACGGCGCCCAGCTGGCCGGAATCGCCGCCGACGCGCTGTCCCTGCTCGGCCGATGGGACGAAGCGCTGGCGATGATCGCCGCCAACCGCAGCGTCACCGACGGCGTCTTCGGCCTGAACAGCGCGCTCGTCGCCGCGCACATCGCCCTCTGGCAAGGTCGTGTCGACGATGCCGACGGCCACATCGGCCGGGCCTTGGCCGCTGTCCGAGATGACGACTTCGCGGTGACCCTCTGCGCCGCCGAGCTTGCAGCCGCTCGCGGATCGTTCGACGACGCCCGCCGACACGCGGCGACCGCCTTCGAGGCGGTCGTGACGATCAACGACATCTGGGAGATCGCATATCTGTGTGCGACGGCGGTCGGGATCGAAGCGGACCGGGTGGAAGCAGCACGCCTGGGAGGTCGTCGAAGTGAGGCCGACATCGAGCAGGCTCGAGCGGTCGCCGACGAGCTCGTCAGCCGAACCCGCGACTCGATCGAGCGCGCGGTGGCCAATGGCGCCGTCGTCCTGCCCGAGGCCGCGGCGTGGCAGCTCGTCGTCGAAGCCCACCACGAGCGAGCACACGGGCGCTCCGACGCCGCCCAGTGGGCTGACATCGCCGACCGATTCGAGGCCCTCGCTCTTCCCCACCCGGCGGCGATCGCCCGCTACCACGAGGCCGATGCCTGGCTGCGCAGCCGAAGCGGCCACCAGCGGGCCGCAGCCGCAGCCCGCAGCGCGCTCGCCACCGCCGAGCGGCTCGGAGCCACGCCACTCGCCGACCAGGTACGGCTGCTCGCCCAGCGAGGACGACTCGACCTCACCGAGACGCCGGAACCGGCCGTCGTCGAAGTCGACCCGCTGCAGGCACTCGGGATCTCCGCTCGCGAGGCCGAAGTGCTCCGGCTGCTCGGCCGCGGGCGCACCAACCGGCAAATCGCCGACGAGCTCTACATCAGCGAGAAGACCGCCAGCGTCCACGTCACCCACCTGCTGCGCAAGCTTGGGGTCGCCAACCGCGTCGAGGCCTCAGCGATCGCCCAACGTCTCGAGCCGCGCCCCATCGGCTGACGTCCCCGGGCCGCACCCGCAGCACCCTGCCTCCTCGCCGTAGGCGCCCCTCCCCGGCGGGCGTGACGACCGCCACGGCACCGTTCTGCGAACCATTTCGGGCGTTCGAGCGAATTGGTGTTCCGACCACGCAAAGGAGCACCAGCCATGAACACCCACGGCCGCCCACGTCCCGGCCAGCCCTCGTACTTCCTCGGGAGACCCGCATCCAAGTGGATCGACGCGCTCTCGCGGCCTCGGCGGACGAAGGCACGGTGACTTCGGTGCTCGAGTTCCACCCTCACCTGATCCGGGCCGTGGTGGACCAGCACCGCGACATCGAGCAGGCCCCCGTCCGACGCGGACGCAAGCGCCGCCGCGCCGTCCGCCGGCTGCTCACCGGCACTGCCGTGGCGGGCGGCGCGCTCCTCGCGGCGAACTTCCACGCCGACGCGGCGACGACTGCCACGTTCAGCAACGGCGTGCTGTCCGTGTTCGGCGACGGTGCCGCCAACAACATCGCCGTCAGCCGTGACGCCGCCGGCCGGCTCCTCGTCAACGGCGGCGCGATCCCGGTCGCCGGCGGCACGCCCACCGTCGCCAACACCAGCCTGATCCAGGTCTTCGGACAGGGCGGCAACGACACGATCACGCTGAACGAGGTGAATGGAGCCCTCCCGCGGGCCACCCTCACCGGCGGCAGCGGCAACGACACGATCACCGGGGGGTCGGGCGCCGACGAGCTCATCGGCCAGGGCGGCAACGACACCCTGCTGGGCAAGGGCGGCACCGACCGGCTGTCCGGCGGCACCGGCAACGACACCCTCACCGGCGGTGACGCCGACGACAGCGCGTTCGGTCAGGGTGGTGATGATCGGATGATCTGGAACCCTGGTGACGACACCGACCTGAACGAGGGTGGCGTCGGGAACGACACCACCGAGGTCAACGGGGGTGGGGGCGCGGAGGTGTTCGCGACCACGGCCAACGGTGCCCGGGTCCGGTTCGACCGGCTCGATCCGGCCCCGTTCGCCATCGACATCGGCACCACCGAGAACCTGCTGCTCAACGCCAACGGCGGCAACGACAGCCACTCGGCCACGGGCAACCTCGCCGCGCTGATCAAGATCACCGTCGACGGCGGTGCCGGCAACGACACGCTGTTGGGCTCCAACGGCATCGACCTGCTCCGCGGCGGTGACGGCAACGACTTCGTCGACGGCCAACAGGGCAACGACGTCGCCTTCCTCGGCGCTAATGACGACATGTTCCAGTGGGACCCCGGCGACGGCAGCGATATCGTCGAAGGCCAGCAGAACAGCGACACGATGCTGTTCAACGGGTCTGCCGGCGACGAGATCTTCGAATCCTCCGCCAACGGCCCCCGAGTGCGGTTCACCCGCAACCTCGGCAACATCGTGATGGACCTCGACGACGTCGAGGTGATCGACCTCAACGCCCTGGGCGGCACCGACACGATCACCGTCAACGACCTCACCGGCACCGACCTCACCGAGCTCGCCGGCGACCTCGCCGGCGTCATCGGCGGCACCGCCGGCGACGGACAACCCGACACCATCATCGTCAACGGCACCAACGGCGACGACAACATCGACATCGTCGGCGCGGGGACGTCGGCCTCGGTGCTCGGTCTGTCGGCGGAGGTCAACCTCACCAACTCCGAAGGGGCCAACGACTCCCTCGTCGTCAACGCCCTCGGCGGCGACGACGTCGTGACCTCGACGAGCCTCCCGGCCGGCGTGATCAAGTTGACGGTGGACGGCGGCGCCGGCGAAGACGACCTCTTCGGGTCGCAGGGCGCCGACGTGTTCCTCGGCGGTAACAACGCCGACTTCATCTTCGGTGACAACGGCAACGACGTGGCGCTGATGGGCGCGGGCGACGACGTGTTCCAGTGGGACCCCGGCGACGGCAACGACACGCTCGAGGGCCAGGACGGCGTCGACGAGATGGTGTTCCTCGGCTCCGGAGCGAGCGAGAACATCGACGTCTCGGCGAACGGCGGGCGGGTGCGGTTCTTCCGCGACGTCGCCGCCGTCACGATGGACCTCAACGACGTGGAGGGCATCGACTTCCGGGCCCTCGGCGGCGCCGACAACGTCGTCGTCGGCGACCTCTCCGGCACCGACCTGACGCAGAGCGACCTCGACCTGCGCGGCCCCAACGGCGGAGGCGACGGCGCAGCCGACACGGTGACCGTGAACGGCACCAACGGCGCCGACACGTTCGGCGCCGCTGGCGACGCCGGCGGAGTCGATGTCTTCGGGCTCCAGACCAGGGTCGACATCACGTCCGCCGAGCAGGCCAACGACCGCCTCACGCTCAACGCCCTCGGCGGCGACGACGTCGTCGACGCGACGTCGCTCGAGGCCGACGGCATCCAGCTCACGATGAACGGTGGGCTGGGCGCCGACGTGTTCCTCGGCAGCGAGGGCAACGACCTCGTCAACGGTGGCGATGGTGACGACGTGGCGCTCCTCGGCGCCGGTGACGACACCTTCGTCTGGAACCCCGGCGACGACAACGACACGCTCGAGGGCCAGGCCGGCCGCGACTCGATGCTGTTCAACGGGTCCAACGCCAGCGAGAACATCGACGTCTTCGCGAACGGCGGGCGGGTGATCTTCTTCCGCAACGTCGCGGCCGTCACGATGGACCTCAACGACGTCGAGGCCATCGACTTCAACGCCCTCGGAGGTGCCGACACCATCAGCGTCAACGACCTGTCCGGCACCGACGTGATCGAGGTCAACGCCGACCTGGCCGTGGCCGGCGGTGGCGACGCCCAGCCCGACAGCCTCATCGTCCAGGGGACGAACGGTGACGACGTCATCGTGGTCGCCGGCGACGCCAGCGGCGTCTCGGTGGTCGGCCTCGCCGCGCAGGTGAACATCACCGGGGCCGAGGCCGCCAACGACCGGCTCACGGTCAACGCGCTGGCCGGCGACGACACTGTCGACGGCTCCGGTCTCGCGGCCGGGGCGATCCAGTTCGTCGTCGAAGGTGGTGCCGGCAGCGACGTCCTGATCGGGGGCGCCGGCAACGACGTCCTCAGCGGCGGACCCGGTGACGACGTGCTCCTCGGTGGACCTGGCACCGATGTCATCAACGGCGGCGACGGCGACGACGTCGAGATCCAGAGCATCGGCGCCGACAACGTGACGTCGGCCAGGAGGGCCGACGCCGCTTGGTTCGCCGGCCACCCCGACCTGGCCCAGCTCATTCAGAACGCGATCTCATCCTGAGCTGAGCCGGGACACTGTGTCACCGCATACGTCGTGATTCGGCGGATGCGGTGACACAGACCGCTGTCTGTCCGCGTCAGAGGTGGGCACTCATCAGGCCGCGCAGCCGGATCAGCCCGTCCCGGATCCGCGTCTTGACGGTTCCGAGCGCGACGTCGAGTCGTTCGGCGATCTCGACGTGGGTCAGACCGTCGTAGAAGGCGAGCTCGAGCGCCTGTCGTTGCGGCACGCTCAACTCGCTCAACGCCTGCCGGGCCCGGTCGCGGTCGAGCGAGTCGATCACGGCGTCGGCGGGACTGGCGGGCGCGCCGGCCGAGGCCGCCGCGTCGCGGAGATGACGGTCGCGCAGCGATTGCTCGGAACGGACGCGGTCGACCGCACGGCGATGGGCGATCGTCACCGCCCAGCCCCGCACCGCACCGCGGGCGGGGTCGAAACGGGGCGCCTGGCGCCACAGGTCGACGAAGACCTCCTGGGTGACCTCCTCCGCCTGGGCGGGGTCTCGGATGACCCGCAGCACGGTGCCGTGGACGGTGGGCGCCAGCACGTCGTAGAGCTCGGCGAACGCCCGCTCGTCGCCCTTGGCGACCAGCGCGATCAAGCCACCCAGCTCAGCGCTCACGTCGGAACTCGGGGCAGGACGGCGTCTCCGACATGTGGGCCTTGTTCGAAGCCGATCCGGGGGCTGGATCAGTCGCCGCGGGCCGGGCCCTCGACGATCCCGATCAGAGGACCGCCAGCGCCGGGAGGGCGTCGACGACGGCGTGGGCCAACTGCTCGTCACCGATGACGTCGTAGCGGAGCTGGCCGGGTTCGATCCGGGCGCTGACGCTCCGGCAGGCCGCGGCAGCCTCGGTGATGATCTCGGCGTCGACGGCGCCGTCCCCGGCCGGCCGGACACCACCGACCGTTCCCAGGTCGACGTCCCAGGCGGCGTCGCCGAGGTCGGTGAAGCGGAAGCGGACGAGCCGTCCCGGATGGACCGCGCCCCGGGCGGCGAGCATGGTCGGCACGAAACCGCACGCGGCGTGGGCCATCGTGAGGAGCGACGCCGGCGGCGGGTCCACCATGCTCGTTCCGATGGCCCGGCGGATGTCGTCGGCGTGGGTCCACGTCTCGAAGGCCCGCACCAACAGCGCGATCCAGGTCGCGGCCTGCCCGCCCCACCAGTCGATCGGCTCGTACAGGCGAGCCTCGCCGCGAATCGCAACCTCCGCACTGGTCGCTTCGGCCGCCGCCTCCAGTTCGGCGACGGCGCCCGCCGGTGGACGGCCGGCGTGCCGGGCGCGGGCCTGCGCGGTGCGGCCCACGTTGTCCGTCGCGGTCTCCGAGATGGCGGACACCGGCACGCCCAGCTCGTAGGCGAGCAGCGACTCGTTGGCCACCAGATGGACCACGACGTCGTGCACGGTCCAGCCGGTGAACTCGGGTGGGTCGACTGGTTGGGCCCAGTCGTCGACGGTCAGGTCGCGCAGCAGCAGAATGGCCCGTGCCAACTCGACTCGGTGGACCTCGATGGGCGAGGCGCCGGCAACCACGGCAGCCGGCTCGCGGCGGCGGCGGGCCTCGGCGAGCACCCGGCCGCGCAGATCCGGCTCAGGGGTGACGTCACGCACGACGGCGGCGGCGAACTCGCCGGCCGCGGATCGCAGATCCTGCTCCCAGCGGACCGCGTCGGGACGAGAGTCGAGATGGGCGGCGATGCCGTCCTCCCGCTCGACCTCGTGAGCGTCGATCGCGTATGCGGCCAAGTCGTCCGGTGAGACCGGATCCCTCGCGAATTCCTCGTTCATGCCCTTGGTTCACCTTCCCTACTCATCTCGGACCCGAGACTCTCGGCGATGCGCGCCAACGCCAGCCGCAGTCGCGACTTGGCCGTGCCCTCCGGGATCGCCAAGAGCTCGGCTACCTGGCGGTACGTGTACCCGTGGAAGTAGGCGAGCTCCAGTGCCCGCCGCTGATCCTCGGGCAGCACCTCGAGGGCGGTGCGGACCCGGCCCGAGGTGTCCGACCGCAGCACCGCCTCGGCAACATCCGGCACGTCGCTCTCCTCCCGTGCGACCCGTGCCTCACGGCGCCGATGCGCCTCCTCCCGGCGCACCGCGTCGACCGCCCGCCGATGGGTGACCGTCCCGAGGAAGCCACGCAACGTCCCGCGCCCCGAGTCGATGCGCTCCGGATGCTCCCACAGCGAGACGAACACCTCCTGCGTGATGTCCTCCGCGGCCTGGCGGTCGACGAGCGTCCGCACGGCGAGCCCGTAGACGAAGCCGGCGTAGCGGTCGTACAGGTCGACGAGGGCCGTCTCGTCGCCACCGGTCAACCGCTCGACCAGTACCCGCTCCGCCCAGCACGCCTGATGCCGTTCGTCCATGAGGCGAGTCCTCTTCACCGTGAACATTCGAACCCGAGGCCCGCTCTGGATCACGATACGTCCCTCGTGGGGACGGTGGTGAGGTCGCCGGCGTGAACTGGGCGCTAGGCGGTGCGGATGTCCTCGAGCAGACCGGGGTCGAGGAGCTCGTCGCCGACCATCTCCGGACCCGCGAACAGGCTGGCGAGCAGCGGGAAGACCGGCGCCTCCATCCTCGCCATCCGGTCGTTGACGTAGTCGCGACGAGCGTCGCGGTTGTCGGCGTCCTCGGCCTGGGCCACGGCCATCACGTCGGCGGCGAGCCGGACGCGCGCCATGCGGGCGACCCGCTCCTTGCCGTACGCGGCGAACGCGTCAGCGGTCCGGGCGCCGTCGAGCACGAGGTCGCGCACCGTCCGGGCGTCCCGCATCGCGATCGCCAGTCCCTGGCCGACGATCGGATCGTTGTGGCCGGCAGCGTCACCGATCAACACCGCGCCGTTCACGAAGGGCTCGGCACACCACGTGTCATCGCCGGGATAGGTCGCGCACGGCCCGGCCGGTGACGCCTCGACGACCTGCTCGCTCCACGGGTAGCTCGACACGGCACACGCGGCGAGGAAGTTGGCCGTGCCGTTCGGTCCGGCGAAGCGGTGCTGCCCGGACAACCCCGTGCACACGTACGCGCGAGCTCGACCGTCGCCCTGGTGGAAGAGCAGGAAGAACCGGTCACCTTCGCCGACCACGACGTCGTAGTCGTCGGGCACGCCGTCCAAGCCGTCGAGCAGCAGCCCGGCGATGAAGCTCGTCTCGGGCTGCCGCTCCAGGACGATGCCGAGCTGGCGGCGGGTGACCGAACGACGGCCATCGGCGCCGACGACCAACGACGGCCGGAGCTCTGCGGACGTCCCGTCCACCGAATAGCTCACCGCGGGCGAGGAGCCGGCGGTGACGGCCACCTCCGACACGCCACGGACGACGTCGACCCCGGCCGACGCGGCCGCGTCGAGCAACGCCTGGCACGCATCGGGGTGGCGCAGGTTGAGTGAACCGGCGATGTCGCTCACCATCATGTTGATCGGGATGTCCCGGGGATCCTCGCCGTTCGGGAAGTACTGCCGCCACGTCGGCGTGATGTGCCCCCCTGCCGCCATGAGCACCTCCTCGACGCCGAGCCGGCGGGCCTCGCTCACCCCCCACGGCTGCATCGACTCACCGCGCACACGGTCCGGGAACTCCGTGGTGGCCTCGAGCACCGTTACGCCGAGACCGTCGCCGGCGAGCGCACGGGCCAGCGATGCGCCGGCGATGCCACCCCCCACCACGACCACGTCGACCGCTGTCGTCATCATCGATCCCTTCGTTCGCCGGTCCGCACGATGCAATCGCGTCCCCCGCCGGCGATCAAGGACGTATCCACGCCCCCGCCTATGCTGACTGGTGGCAGGGTCCCGATCCGGCAGTCGATCACCGGGTCGAGCGGCCGGCCTGACGGGGGGCCGCATGAAGACGTTCATCGACGCACTGCGACGAGGGGTCTCCGTCGCGTCCGGGCGCGACGCCGTCGTCGACGGTGACACACACGTGACGTTCGTCGAGCTCGAAGACCGCGCTCGGCGGTTGACCGCGGCGATGCGTGGCCTGGGCCTGCTACCCGGCGACCGGATCGCCCTGCTGCTCGCCAACGGGCACCGCTACATCGAGTGCTACATCGCCCTTCCCGCCGCGGGGTTCGTGATCGTGCCGTTGAACAGCCGGCTCTCCGAGGCCGAGCTCCGGTACATCCTGGTCGACGCCGGCGCCCGCGTCCTGATCACCGATCGGGTGACCGGAGTCGACGAAGTGGTCGAACGGGTCGTCCGCGTCCCCGACGAGTACGACGACCTCATCGCCGCCACCCCCGCCGCCGCCGCCGTCACGACCGACGTGGCGGAGGATTCCCTCGCCGGGCTCTTCTACACCGGCGGGACGACCGGGCCGGCGAAGGGGGTCATGCTCACCCATCGCAGCCTCGTCGCCAACATGTGGAACACCCTCGTCCACACCGGCTTGTCGCCCGACGACCGGTTCCTCGTCATCGCGCCGATGTTCCACGCCGCCGGCACGGTCGCCGTGCTCGCCTGCCTCGCCCTCGGGGCGTCCGAGGTGACGATCCCGGCGTTCGATCCCGCGCTCGTGCTCGACACGATCGAGGCCGAGCAGGCGACGGTCACCCTCGCCGTTCCGACGATGCTCGTCGCGCTCATCGAGGAGCAGCGCCGCCGCCGGCGGGACACCTCGAGCCTGCGCCTGATCTGCCACGGTGCATCGCCGATCGCCGTCGAAACCCTCCGCCGCTGCCGGGAGGCGTTCCCGACGGCCGCCCTGACCCACCTGTACGGGGCGACCGAGACCGCACCCCTCGCCACGACGCTCGCCGACGAGCACCTCCATCTGGACGGCCCGCTCGCCCGGTCGTGCGGGCAGGCCGTGGTCGGGGTGGAGATCGCCATCGAGGGTGCCGACGGCACCGCGGCCGGCCCCGGCGAGGTCGGCGAGGTGGTCATCCGCGGCCCGAACCTGATGACCGGGTACTGGAACAAGCCCGACGAGACCAGCGCCGCGCTCCGCGACGGGTGGTACCACAGCGGTGATCTGGGCTACGTCGACGACCGCGGCTACCTGTTCCTCGTCGACCGGGCCAAGGACATGATCATCACCGGCGGCGAGAACGTCTACTCGACGGAGGTCGAGCAGGCCCTCATGACCCACCCGGCGGTCCTCGAGTGCGCGGTGTACGGCATCCCGCACGAGACGTGGGGCGAAGCCGTCGCGGCGAGCGTCGTGCTCACCGAGAATGTCCCCGTCGGCGAGCTGCAGGATCACTGCCGGCGCCTGATCGCCGGCTTCAAGGTTCCGCGCCACATCGACACCGTCGACGCGCTGCCCAAGTCGGCTGCCGGCAAGATCCTCAAGCGCGAGCTCCGCGCGCCGTTCTGGGCCGGACGAGACGTCCGCGTCGGCGGCTCGTGAGGGGACAGGAGCTGCCTGCGGACCAGGTCGAGCCGATCTACCGCGAGGTCACCGAGGACCTGAGCCGGCAGCTCCGCGTCGCCGAGGTGGTGTACGGGACGGCCGAGCGGCACCCGTCGCTGCTCCCCAGCCGCGCCGACATCGACGAGGAACGGAGTCACCTGCAGAAGGACAAGCGCGGGCTCGAGATCGAGCAGGGGAACTTCCTCGCTCACCTGCTCGCCCATCCGGTCGCCGGCGCCCACCTGGTCCACGCGATGTCGCAACCCCGGCCGGACGCGGTCGTGCGCCTGCCCGAGCTGCAGCGCTCCGGGAGCGTCGACCTCGGTCCGGTCCGCGTCGACCGCTCGGGAACCACCGGGCTCGTCACGCTGCAGAACCACGCCTCGCTCAACGCCGAGGACGACGCTTCGACGGCGGCGCTGGAGATCGCCATCGACCTCGTGTTGCTCGACGATGCGATCGACGTCGGGGTGCTGCGCGGCGCGCCGGCCACGCACCCCAAGTACGCCGGCCGCCGGGTCTTCGGCGCTGGGATCAACCTCACCCACCTGTACCGCGGGCAGATCTCGTTCGTCGAGTTCATGGTCGAGCGCGAGCTCGGCCCGGTGAGCAAGATGTACCGCGGTCACGGGCTCGGACCGTTCGACGCCGGCGAGCTGGCGCCGCGGCGGGAGAAGCCGTGGATCGCCGCCGTGGAGTCGTTCGCCATCGGCGGGGCGTGCCAGTTCCTATTGGTCATGGACCGGGTCATCGCCGAGACCGGGTCGTACTTCAACCTGCCCGCCCGGCGGGAGGGGATCATCCCCGGCTGTGCCGACCTGCGGCTCCCCCGGTTCGTCGGCGAACGCCTCGCCCGTCAGGCCATCTTCTTCAACCGGCCGTTCCCGGCCGACAGCGCCGAGGGCCGGCTCCTCGCCGACGAGGTCGTGCCGGGTGACGAGATCGACGACGCCATCGAGCGTGCGGCGGCCGAGCTGATGAGTGCCGGCACCACGAGCCTGGTCGCCAACCGGCGAGCTCTGCGGGCCGCCCACGAGCCGCTGGACGTGTTCCGCCGCTACATGAGCACGTACGCACGGGAGCAGGCCGCCTGCCTGTACAGCCCGGCGCTGATCGCCAACCTGGACACCAACTGGAACGCCCGGGCCGCGTCAACCGCTCGCTGACGGCTCCTGGCGTGCCGGCGCCGCCGCGGCGGCGAGTACCAGTGCGCCGAGGGCGCCGAAGGCGAGCGGGATCGATCGGTAGGTCAACCAGAAGTGGATCTGGTTGTGGTTGCTGAGGACGAGATACCAGAGCACGAACGGGACGATCACGATCGCCGCGCAGACCGCCACCTGACCCGCGAGCCGATGTCGATTGCGCACCGCGACGAGGACCACCGCAGCGAGCACGGCGACGACGACCAGCGGCGTCAGCGGCCGGTCCCACCAGTACTCGACGTTGCTGGTCAGGCCCCGGACCGGGGAGTCGCTGACCCCCTCGAAGTCGCCGGCCAGGCGGAACTCGACCTGCGTCCGGACGTCGTCGACGACCCGGTCGGGCCCGACGGCGATCGCCGCGAACACCCACTTCCAGCCCCACATCCACAACAGTCCGACCGCCCATCCGACCACGCCGGCCGCGGTGAACCACCACGCCGGACCGGACCCGGCGGCGAACACGGCGATGGTCGCACCCACCGCGGCGAGGGCGAGCGCACCCGGCATCGTGGTGAGGAGGTCGAGGTACGCCGCGACCGTGCCGGCCAGCGCAGCGGCGAGGGCGGCGACGATCCACGTGGGACGGCGGGAAACGGCGGCGAACGCGATCCAGCCACCGAAGAACGCCGCGCCCAGCCCGATCGCGTGAGGGATCGTCAACCCGCCGAGCATCAGGTCGGTGGTCAACAGGCCCGGCACGACGAGCGTCACCGCGGGGAGGACACCGGCGGCGCGCTTGACCGCTGCCGCGAGCACGGTGACCGACGCGGCGAGCAGTCCGAGGGCGACCCAGCGGGCCCCGGCGAGCCCGAAGATCGCCAGCGATGGGCGGGTCACCACCGTGTAGCCGTGCCAGTAGCGCAGGTACAGCGGTGCCTCCGGGAGCTCACCGGTCGCGTCGAGCTGCTCCAGCCGGGCGACGGTCCGCCGGCACCCGCGGTACGCCGGGCTCACCACCGCGCTCTCGAGCAGGGTCGAGCCGGCCGGATCGCCGAGGCCCACGGTCACCGCGATGCACTCGGTGTACCGGTCCATCGTGGTCCCGAGCGGCGTGAGCGGACGCTCCTCGACGTCGAGGATGCCGTCGCGGTGGCCGTGGAGCAGGTTGTAGGCGATGCGTCCGTCGGGCACCACCTCGCCGGCAACGACACCCACCAGTCCGAGCAACGGGGCCAGCAGCAGGACCAGCAGCAGCTTCCGCTCGAGGCTCCACCGGGTTCCGATCACGAGCGGCTCCACCGCCGTGTCATCGAGTTCCCCGCCTCACGTCCGAAGCATGGCAGCTTGGTGCAATGAGCGAGCGAGTCTTCGAGCGAGCGAATCAGCACGACGGCGCGCTTGCGCTCACTGGTGCAGCATCGGCTGGCTCGGGTCGCGTTCTTCACAATGCGATGGTGCACCAGTGAGCGCGGAGGACCGAGAACCGTGAAGAGCACCGTGCGGGACGCGACCCACGCCCTGATGCGGTCGCTGGGCATGACCACCATCTTCGGGAATCCCGGCTCGACCGAGCTGCCGTTCTTCCGCGACTGGCCGTCCGATCTGCGCTACGTCCTGGCCCTCCAGGAGTCGGCCGCGGTGGCGATGGCCGACGGCTACGCCCAGGCGTCGGGCAACGCCGCGTTCGTCAACCTCCACAGCGCCGTCGGCGTGGGTCACGCGATGGGCAGCATCTTCACGGCGATGCGCAACCACGCGCCGCTGGTGATCACCGCCGGCCAGCAGACGCGGGCGATGCTGCCGACCGAGCCGTTCCTCCACTCCCGTCAGGCCACCGAGCTCCCCCGCCCGTACGTCAAGTGGAGCAGCGAACCCGCCCGCGCCGAGGACGTGCCGGGGGCGATCGCCCGCGCCTACCACACGGCGATGCAGCGGCCGCGGGGCCCGGCGTTCGTGTCGATACCCGTCGACGACTGGGACGCCGAGGCCGGCGAGGCGACACCGCACCGCGAGGTCCACGGCGCCTTCGTCGGCGACCCCGGTGGCCTGCACGCCGTCGCCGAGATGCTCGGCCGGAGCACGTCGCCCGCGCTCGTCGTCGGCCCCGGCGTCGACCGGGACGGCGCGTGGGACCTCACCGTCGAGCTGGCCGAGAAGGTGCAGGCGACGGTGTGGGTCTCGCCCCTGTCCAATCGGTGCAGCTTCCCCGAGGACCACCCGGCCTTCGCCGGCTTCCTCACCCCCCAGCGCCGCAAGCTGGCCGAGCAGCTCCGCGGCCACGACGTGGTCGTCGTCCTCGGGGCCCCAGTGTTCACCTACCACGTGCACGAAGGCGGGCCGTTCCTCGCCGACGGCACCGAGCTGTTCCAGCTCGTCGACGATCCCGAGAGCACCGCGTACGCCCCCGTCGGCACGGCGGTGCTCACCAGCATCCGCCTCGGCATCGCCCAGTTGGTGGCGGACGTGGCGAGGCACCCGAGGCGGCAGCCACCCGAGCGGGTCCGCCCCGCCGCCCCGCCGGCGACGAGCCCGATGTCGCCGGCGTTCGTCCTGCACACGATCGCCGAGCTCATGCCCGCCGACGCGATCATCGTCGAGGAGGCGCCGTCGCACCGCAACGCGATGCACGTCCACCTGCCGATCCGCACCAGCGGCGGCTTCTACACCTGCGCCAGCGGCGGCCTCGGCTACGGCCTGCCCGCTGCCGCCGGCGTGGCCCTGGCGTCGCCCGACCGCCGGGTGATCTGCGTGCTCGGCGACGGCTCCAGCCTGTACTCCATCCAGGGGCTCTGGACCGCCGCCCAGCACCAACTCCCGATCAGCTTCGTGATCCTGAACAACGGCGGCTACACCGCGCTGAAGGCCTTCGCCGCCGACCTCGGCATCGAGAAGGCGCCGGGCGTCGACCTGCCCGGCATCGACTTCCCCGCCCTCGCCGCGGGGTTCGGATGCGCGGGACGGCGCGTCGAGCAGGCCGAGGAGCTCGAGTCGGCCCTGCTCGACGCCCTGGCTGCCGACGGTCCGACGGTCGTGGACGTCGCCGTCGACGACGCCGTCGAGCGCCTGTACTGACCGTCAGGGGGTTGCGGGAGGCAACGCGTCGTTCTATGGTTCATTACATCAGTAATGAACCACTGAACCTCGGGTCGTGATGACGGCATTCGACGGCGCCGGCCCGATCTACCGGCAGATCGCCGACCAGATCGCGGCCGACATCCTCACCGGCCGGATCGCGCCCGACCAGCAGGTCATGTCGACGAACCAGTACGCGGCCTACTACCGCATCAACCCGGCCACCGCGGCGAAGGCGTTCCAGCAACTGGTCGACGACGGGCTGCTCTACAAGAGGCGGGGCGTCGGGATGTTCGTCAGCCCGGAGGCGCCCGAGCGACTGCGGACTCGGCACCGCGAGCGGTTCTACGCCGCGGTCGTCGACCCGATGGTCGCCGAAGCGCACGCGATCGGCATCCCGATCGCCGACGTCATCGCCCACATCGAGAGTCGCCCCGATGGCGACCGGAAGGACGGAACCCAGTGATGAGCACCACGACCGCGATGGACGTCGAGCTCCGCGGCGTCGGCCTGCACTACGAGGACGACGATGGCGACGGCACTGACGCCCTCAGCGGCGTCGATCTGGTCGTGCCGGCGGGCACGATCGTCGGTCTCCTCGGTCGCAACGGGGCGGGCAAGACCAGCCTGATGTCGCTGGTGGCGTCGCTGCGCCGACCCACCGCGGGACAGGTCCTCGTGGCCGGGGCCGACCCCTGGGAGGATGCCGAGCGGATGACCGCCGTCGCCCTGGCCGGCGGCGGAGGTGACGGCGGGAACTGGAAGATCAACGACGCCCTCGAGTTCACGGCCGCGCTCCGACCGAGCTTCGACGACGCCTACGCCCGCCGCCTGATCGAGCGTTTCGGCGTCCCCAACCGCAAGATCGCCAACCTCTCCCGGGGTCAGCGGGCGGCGTTCACCTGCGCGATGGGTCTCGCCGCCCGCGCCCCGGTGACGATGTTCGACGAGCCCCACCTGGGCATGGACGCCTCGGCGCGGTACGCGTTCTACGACGAGATCCTGCGCAACTACCTTGCCGAGCCGAGCACGGTCATCATCTCGACCCACCACATCGACGAGGTGGCGTCCCTGTTCGGCAGGGTGGTCATCCTCGAGCGGGGACGCGTCCTCGTCGACGACGACACGGACGCGTTGCGGGCGCGGGGAACGGAGGTGGTCGGGCCGGCCGGAGACGTCGAGCGGTTCGTCGCCGCGACCGGCTTCGAGGTGCTCAGCGAACGGCGACTCGGCGGAACCGTCGCCACGGTCGTCTACGGCGAGCTGTCCGATCGCCAGCGGACGGGGGCGACGGCGGCCGGGCTGGAGCTCGGCGCACTCCCCCTGCAGGACCTGTTCGTCTACCTGACGGGCGCCGTCGCCGTCCCCGCCGAGGAGGCATCGTGACCATGACCACCCCCACCGACGCCGGCGCAACCACCCCGACGCACGCGCCCGCCGCGCCGGGCAAAGGGCGCGTCGCCGAGATCGTCGGCGGCCACCTGCTCTTCTATCTGTTCGTCTGGACCGTGATCGGGGCGCTGCTCCTGACGGTCAACCTCGTCGCCAACGGGGTGTGGGACGACGTCGAGGGCAGCCACTGGGACGGCCAGGTCAACGTGTTCCAGTACGCCATCTTCTTCGGCGGGATCATGGTCGCCGCCGGCTACCTCCCCGTCGTCGTCGCCAACGGTGTCACTCGCCGGGCCGCGGTCGGCGGTGGGATCGTCGCGATCGTGCTGCTCGCCATCGCCGGCGCCGTCCTCACGACGCTCGTGTTCGGCATCGAGCACGCCGTCTTCGCGATCAACGACTGGTCGCACGTCCTCACCGGCGACGAGATGCACATCTACGACCGCCCCGACCAGTACGGGTTGATCCTCGTCGACGTGCTCGCGCGGTACCTCACCCACGCCTTCGCCGGGATGGTCGTCGGCGTCGGCCTGTACCGGTTCGGCTGGGTGTGGGGCGCCCCGTTCATCCTGGCCGGTGCCGTCCTCGCCATCGTCGCCGAGTACCTCGTCGGCAGCGGCTTCGTCGGCGTACGCCTGGGCGACGCGCTCGGCCTCGACCCGCCACCCGTGGGCGTCGGCGTCGCCGGCTGCGTCGTGGTCGCGGCCGCCGCCGCGCTCTTGGCCGGCCGGCTGGCGCGCGGCATGCCGATCCTGATCCGCCACTCCTCGTGGTGGCGGTGATGCGCCTGTTCGTCGCGGTCTGGCCACCGCCGGAGGTCGTCGAGCGTCTCGGCGACCTGCAGCGCTGCAACCGTGGCGGGGTGCGCTGGACGACCGCCGACCAGTGGCACGTGACACTGCGGTTCCTCGGCGAGGTCGACGAGCCGGCGCCGGTCGTCGAGGCCCTCGCCGGGGCGGAGCTCGAGCCGGCCGAGGCGCTGCTCGGGCCGACGTCGCGGGCGTTCGGCCGCCACGTCGTCGCCGTCCCGGTCGCCGGGCTCGACGAGCTCGCCCGACGGGTCATCGCCGCGACGGCCCGGTTCGGGTCGCCGCCCCCTGACCGGCCCTACCACGGCCACATCACCCTCGCCCGGATCCGCCACGGGAACCCGCGGCCGCTGGCCGGGGTAGCGATCGAGGCGCGCTGGCCGGTGGAGGATGTGCGACTCGTGCGCAGCCGGCTCCACCCCGATGGCGCCCGCTACGAGGATCTCTACGTCCGCTCGCTCGGTGCCCCGAACCTCCGCTCCCGGCGAGTCCTCATCGTCGGCCCGACCAGCGCGCCGTGGGCCGGGATCGCCGCCGAGGTCGAGGCCGACCTCGCCCGGCTGCGCCGGCCGGGCGTCGATCTGTCGTACCGGTGCACGGGTGCCGGCCCGGTCTCGATCCGCACGGACGAGGACGTCACCGCCGCCGCCCCGCACGTCGTCCGTACCGTCACCGAGGCCGCCCGGGAGGGTTTCGACGCCGTGATCGTGGACTGCACCGACGACCCGGGCGTCGCCGACGCCAGGGCGGCGGTGATGATCCCGGTCGTCGGAGCCGGTGAAGCCCTGCGCGCCGCCGTCGACGCGTCACCGCCGCCGGTGCGGGTGTTCAGCGGCGACGAACTGCGCTCCCTGACGCCCGCCGCCCTCGTCGACGAGGCACGGGACGCGAAGACCGTCGCCCTCGGTGGCACCGGCCACTCCCACCTCGTCGGCGTGTTCACGGCCGCCGATCCCGAGCGGAGGGTGATCGACCCGCTCGACGCCGCCCTCGACCGTTGTCTCGCCGCGCTCCGCTGACACTGGCGGACAATCCCCCGCGGCGGCCGGGGTAGGTCGTGCGACACTCGGCGACGATGACGCCGGTGCCCGCCGCCCGACATCTGCTGCGCGCCAAGGACCTGGCCGACGCCCGCTACTCCGATTCGCTCACGGTCGCCGACCTGGCGCGGGCCGCCCGGCTGTCGCCGGCCCACTTCAGCCGCCAGTTCCACCGGACCTTCGGTGAGTCACCCCACCAGTACCTGCTGACGCGGCGACTCGAGCGCGCCGCCGCGCTCCTGCGGACGACCGACTGGTCCGTCGCCAGGATCTGCGTCGACGTCGGTCTGCAGAGCATCGGATCGTTCACCACCAGCTTCGGGCGGATGTTCGGGGTCTCGCCGACCGCCTACCGGGCGAAGTTCCCGTCGCCGGTCGCGCTGGCCCAGGTCCCGGGGTGCGTGGTGCGGGTCTACGGACGCCCCCAGAACCGCACGTTTCGAGAAGACGCGCCGCCGGTCGATCCGTAGGGTCGCTCGTGACCCGTCCCCACCCCCCCGAGGAGACCAACCATGATCAGGATCGCCAACGCCCAGCTCTGGGTCCACGACCAGGACGAGGCGCTCGAGTTCTACACCAAGAAGGTCGGCCTGGAAGTGCGCGCCGACGTCACCGTGCCGGAGTTGGGCAACTTCCGCTGGCTGACCGTCGCCCCGCCCGGCCAGTCCGACTTCGCCATCGTGCTGATGGCGATCCCGGGTCCGCCGGTGATCGACGCCGAGACCTCCGAGGAGATCCACAACCTGATGGCGAAGGGCTTCGCCGGCACCGTGTTCCTGACCACGGACGATTGCGAGGCCTCCTACGAGGAGCTCCGCGGCCGCGGCGTGGAGTTCACCGAGGCCCCGGAGAAGCGTCCGTACGGCATCGACTCCGGCTTCCGCGACCCGTCCGGGAACAGCCTGCGGCTCACCCAGGTGCTCGACTCGTTCGGCGCCTGACCTTCGCCCCCGGGGTGTATCTGGGCGGGATTTGTGTCGACAGGTGGCACGAATCCCGCCCAGAAACCCGCGTGACACGATTCCCGCCCAGATGAGGGAGACCGACCGGGTCAGACCTCCGGGTTGCCGTTCGCGTTAATCGGCGAGATCGCGGCCAGGACGTCCCAGTGCTCGACGATCCTCCCCCGCCGGTCGACCCGGAAGATGTCGACCACCTTGCTCCCGAGCGCGGTGAATACCGGCTCGGCGCCGGTCAGCAGGCCGTGGGTGATGACGAAGTCGCACTCGGCGAAGACCCGCCTGATGTCGATGTGCACGTCGGGGTATTGGGTCGTGAAGCCGCTGACGAACGCGATGAACGCATCGAAGCCGTTGGGGGCCAGCGGGTTGTGCTGGATGTACTCGCGACCGCCGTACTTCCGCACCGCCTTCTCGGGATCCTTGTCGTTGAAGGCCGTCGTGTAGTAGGCGACGACGTTGCGCTTGTTGCGCTCGATCTCCTTCTTGCTGCGCGGGCAGTGCGTCGACTCACCCTCGCCGTTGAACGGCGCGAACGCCGAGTGCTCCTTGCGGCCGTGGTCGGGGCGGCCGTGACCCCCACCTCCGCTCGCCACCTGGCTGAAGCCGACGCCGAACGTGGCGGCGGCGACGGCGGCGACCGCGCTCAGGCGTAGCGGTGTACGGAATCTTCCCAACCTTCCCATCGATACCTCCTCGGGTAGCGACCCCCCAATGGGTCGGACCCTTGCTACCAGGTGCGGGGAAGGCCGCGATTCGGCCGGTGATCAGGTGAGGTGGCGCACGAACCAGTCCGCCGCTTCGCCCGCCGCGGTGTCGAAATCATTGGTGTAGGCGTCGAAGTGGCCGCCCGGCAGGAGCACCAGTTGCTTCGGCTCCATCGCCCGCCCGAACGCCGCCAGCGCCTCGTCGGCGACGGTGAGGTGATCGGCCGCGCCGACGACCATCATCAGCGGCGTGGGGCTGATCCGCTCGATGTAGATGCCCGGCTCGTACTCGGTCAGCAACTCGACCGAGCGCAACGTGACCTCGTTGCGCCACGATGGCGCCCGGGTCCGGCCGGTCGCGGTGAACCACTCGAAGGAGTCCGGGGTCGGGAGCGCGGCCGGCCCGAGCGGATCGTCGTTGACCACCGGGACCATCTCCGGTTCCTTGCCCTGATACCGGGCCTCGCGGTCGGCGTCGAACATCCCGCGGAACTGGGCGACGAGGTCGGCGCGCACCAGGCGCAGCACGTTGCGCCATCCGGAGATCAGCGGGACCTGGGAGACCACGGCGCGGACGCGACGGTCGATCGCCCCGACGACGAGGACGTGACCCCCGCTGTAGCTGGACCCCCACACGCCGATCGCGTCGCGGCGGACGTTGGGGAGCTGACCGGCGAACGTGATCGCGTGGCGGTAGTCGCGCACCTGGGCCCACGGGTCGATCTCCTGGCGCGGCTCACCGTCGCTGGCACCGAAGTTGCGGTTGTCGAACACCAACGCGGCGAGACCGGCCCCGGCGAACCGCTCGGCGTAGACGTCGAGGTACATCTCCTTGACCGCCGAGAAGCCGTGCGCCATCACGATCGTCGGCAGGGGATCATCCCCAGCGGCGTCCGGCCGGTAGAGCCAGCCGCGCAGCGTCACGCCCTCGGCGTCGAACTCGATGTCGCTCCGCATGATGAACCTCCTTCAGCTCACGCCGGCGCCAGGGCGTCGGTGGACGCCCGCTCCGGTCCGTACTCGTTGATCGTCGTCCGGCGCAGGTCGCGCACGTAGCTCAAGTCGTCGAAGGGGCCGGCCCGGTGCAGCGTGCACCGGTCGTCCCAGATCACGAGGTCACCGTCGCGCCACGGGTGGGCGTACACGTACTTCGGGTCGGCGGCGATCCTCAGCAGGTCCTGCAGGAGCGCCCGCCCCTCGTCGACGGGCCACCCGGCGACGTGCGAGGCGTGGGCGCCGATGTACAGCGTGGGCCGGCCATCGGCGGCCGTGCGCACGATCGGATGGTGGACGGGAGGCATCAGCCGCTTCATCTCGTCGGTGACGCCGGTGAATCCGCCCCGCTCGCGGGAGTGCCACAGGTAGTGCTCGGCGATGAGACCGTCGAGGCGCGCCTTGGTCTCCGCCGGCAGGTCGGCGTAGACGGCGCGCAGATCGACGAACTCGGTGTTGCCGCCCTCGGGCGGCAGCGTGTGGGAGAGCAGGAGCGACCACTTCGTCGGCAGGTCGTTGAACGAGCTGTCGGTGTGGAACAGCTCGTTGCCGCGGTTGTACTTCCGCCGCGGCGAGTCAGCGGTCAGCAGGTTCCCGTCACCGTCGAGGTTGGAGGCGTCGTAGAGCTCCCGCCGTAGCCGTGACTTCCGCCGCGACATCCCCAGGTTGGGCGGCAGCTCGAGCGGTCCGAAGGCGCGGCTGAAGCGGATGTGGTCCTCGTCGGTGATGTCCTGGCCGCGGATCACGAGCACGGCGTACCGGGCCATCGCGTCTTCGACCGTCCGGACGAGCTCCGTCGACGGCTCCTCGTGCAGATCGGCGCCCTCGAGCTCGGCGGCGAAGATCGGATGGAGCTGCCGGACCGTGAGTTGCATGTGCCCCCCGTGATGCGGGCCCGCCCGCGCCGGTCGACGTTACTCGCGGGACCTTCGACCCTCGACACCCGCCCGCCGGCGGGAGGACCCTGGTGACGAGGAGTTTCACCAAGGAGGAGGAGTGTCCATGTTGAGCGTGAAGGAGGCCGCCGCGGCCTTCCTCGCCAGCACGCGCATCGCCGTCACCGGCGTCTCCCGCCATCCCAAGGGTCACGGCAGCAACGTCGTGTACCAGCGACTGCGCGATCGCGGCTACGAGGTCTTCGCCGTCAACCCCAACGCCGACGAGATCGACGGCGACGTCTGCTATCCCGACCTGGCGAGCATCCCGGGCGGCGTCGACGCCGTGGTGATCGCGACCCGGCCCGACCGGGCCGAGGCGACGATGCGCGAGTGCGCCGACCTCGGGATCGGGCAGGTGTGGATGCACCGCTCGTTCGGCGAGGGCAGCGTGTGCGACGAGGCCACGGTGTACGGGCGAGCGCACGGGATGATGGTCATCGACGGGGGTTGCCCGCTGATGTTCGAGCCCACCGCCGACGTCGCCCACAAGGTGATGCGGTTGGTGCTCGCCCGCAAGATCCCGAAGACCGTGCCGGAGAGCGTTCCGGTGGAGGTCGGCGGCGGCTGATCGCCCTCAGGCGAGCGCCGGCGCGGGCGCGGGCTCGCCGTCGGCGGTGGCCTCGACCGACGCGGCGACGGCGTCGCCGTACAGGTACGTCATCACGAGCGCGCCGTAGGGCATCACGACGACGTCGCACGCGACGACGATCGCCGACAGCGCCCACAACGGCAGCCCGGTGAAGGCGATCAGCAGCACCAGGCCGACGATGAGCCCGGCCGCGCCGATCACCACGGTGACGATCAGGAGGACGAGCGCGGTGTGCCACCAGCGCCGGCGCGTCACCCGGCCACTGCGCGCCAACGTTCGCCGCCCGGTGTGCCCCTCGAGCATCGTGACCTGAGGGAGGAACTGCCAGCGCACGATCAGCCAGACCGCGACGGGGGTGCCGATGACGGTCAGCGGCAGCAGGACGATGGCGATGGCGGCGGGGATGAACGAGGAGGCGAGCTCGCGGGCCCGGCCGCCTACCGCCCTCGTCGCCCCGCCCGCACCGGCGCCGACTCCCTGGGGGCCGCCGACGAGCCACGCCACCGCCGCCGACACGACCACGAAGGCGAACAAGGTGAAGAGGCCGGCGATCATCGAGGAGATCACCAATCGACCGCCGCCGCCCTCGGCATCCGACACGACGACCAGGTCACCGATGAACGGCAGGCGCCGGATGACCGAGCCGACGAGCAGGGCGGCTAGGGCGACGGGGATGGCGAGCGCACCGATGGCGCTGAACGTGCCGGGGTGCTGTCGGTAGGTCGAGCCGGCGAGGCGCATGATCTCCCCGAGGCGACGGCGCCGGGCCAGCGGGGTGGGCGCGACCACGTCCCATGAGGTCCGCCGGACGAGGAACACGGCGAGCGCGGCGATGAGGACGAGCGCGGCCAGCATCAACCAGGGCTCGGCGAAGAACCGGTTCAGCTGCACCGACCCCCACCCGACGACGCCGCAGAACGCGTCGATGACGGCGTTCCCCCGCGAGTTGTTGGTCGGGACGACGAACGAGCTGGAACGCAGCCCGTCGTGCCACGTGACCGGTTCGGTCCACTGCGGCTTGGTGTTCGGTCCCGTCGGCCCGTTGTTCGGCGGCGGTTGCCGCTCGCCCCACCGTCCGTCGAAGCCCACCCACGCCAGTGGGTCCTCCGGCCCGTCGGCCTGATCCGGGAGCACGACGACCTCCGGGTCGACGCGCGTCGACGGCGACTCGGTGTTGTCACACCCGAACCCCTCGGAGGCGCTCCGCCCCATGTACAGCGCCGGAGCGAAGTAGCTCGCGTGAGACCGCTCCGACGAGTAGACGACCGGGTGGGTGCCGTCGCGCTCGAGCTTGTCGTCGTCCCAATCCGCCCACTCGCCGCCCTCGTGCTGCGCGTAGCCGACGCTGATCGGGTCGGTCTGCAGGGCCTCGGCGACGCTGCCGGCCGGGAACAGGATCTGGATGAACTCCCAGTCGCTCTCGTGCTTGTTGTTCCAGTCGTTGTAGTACCAGTACAGCCAGTACTGGAGCGCGAGCCGGTCGGGGTGGTCGGCCTGCTGGGCGACGTGGGCGTACACGACAGAGGGCTGGCCGGCGGCGAACCGGGCGTAGTCCTGCTCGTACAGGCAGCCGGGACGGAGGGCGTCGCCGGGGAAGTCGAGGTAGAAGCCCTCACCGAGGTCGGCCAGGTCGGCGGCGCCGGGCGCCCGCATCGTCACCGGATCGCCGCGACCGACCTGGCGGAGCAGGATCTGCGGGTTGTCCAGCAGGGCATCGACCGCCATCGGAGCGAACGGCTCGCCGTCGGGGTCGCAGTCGTCCTCCTGGGTCCGCAGCATCATGATCGGCGCGTATCGGTCGGCGAGCTCCTGGGCGTCGTCGTCCTGGGCCCCGACGGTCGCGGCCTCCGGGGCCGCGACCGCGCCGGCGAGCACGACCGCTGCAACGACGGCCCGGCCCAGCCGTCGCCGGCGTGATGACCGACCTCTCATCGGGCTCCTTCGGTTCTAGATCAGGGGCTTGGACATGCAGACGCTGTACGGATTGATGGTGTACGCGCCGAACGGCGGGCAGGTTCGGAAGCCAAGCTTGGTGTACAGCGCCTGGGCCGGGGCGAACGCCGGTCCGGTGCCGGTCTCCAGGCTGACCTGGCGGTAGCCGCGGTCGGCGGCGAGGGCGAGCAGGTGGTCGACCATCGCCCGCCCGACCCCCCGCCCCCTGGCCGACTCGAGGGTGTGCATCGACTTCAGCTCGCCGTGCGACTCGTCGAGGTGCCGGAGGGCCCCGACGCCGAGGATGGCACCGTCGAGACGGGCGCTGAGGAACGTGACGGCTGGGTCGAGTAGGGCGTCGACATCCAGGGCGTGAACGTGATCGGGCGGCGAGTTCCGGTGGGCGAACTCGAGATGGCGCTGCAGCATCGCCCGCACGTCCGCGGCCTCTGGATCATCGACGTCGATGACGAGGTCCATCGGCGTCGAGTCGGTCAAAGGTTCAGCGGCTTCGGGGGCGCGGCGAGGAGGTTGGGATCGTTCCAGTCGACGCCGGCGACGTCGATGTACAGCTCGAGCTCGTTCCCGTCGGGGTCGAGGACGTACAACGAGTGGGTCATGCCGTGGTCGCTGGCCCCGACGACCGTCGTCAGGTCGGGGCGGCTGTGGAGGCGTTCGAGCACGGCCCGCAGGTCGTCGTCGGTGTCGCCGACCTTGACGCCGAAGTGGTACATCCCCAGCCGCCGGCCGGTGGGGATGGGCTGGGCGTCCGTGCCGACCTCGATGAGAAGGAGGTCGTGGTGGGTGTTGCCCGCCCGGAACCCGGCGGCCTTGAACCCCTCCGGGTTGCCCTGGACCGGCCAGCCGAGCAGGTCACGGTAGAAGGCGATCGAGCGTTCCAAGTCGCCCACGTAGAGGACGACGTGGCCGAGCTCGACCACGGTGCCGGGGGTTCGAGTCGTGGTCGTCATCGTCGCCGCCTCCTCGCGTCGCAGGGCCGAGACCCGAATTCTGGCCGCTGAGCGGCTGAATTGCCCGAACTGTGACACCTCCGGGCGGATATCGGCCCGCAGCGGTCACAGATCCCCCGCCGGCACCGGCGCCGCAAGCGGTTTCAAGCCTGGCGCATGCGGGTCTCAAGCGCGCCGTCGTACAAGTGAGGCGATCGAACGACGCCCCCAGGAGAGCACAATGACGACCCCCGCCCCCGCCCGACCCGCACCCGGCCCGTCCGACGACCAGTACGACGCCATCGTCGTCGGCGGCCGGGCGGCCGGCGCCTCCACGGCCCTGCTGCTCGCCCGCCGGGGCCGGCGGGTGCTCGTCGTCGACCAGGCGACGTTCCCGACCGACGACCCGTCGAGCCACACGATCCAGCCGTCGGGCGTCGCCCGCCTCGCCCGGTGGGGCCTGCTCGAGCGGATCAGCGCCACCGGAGTGCCGTTCGCCTCGCGTGTGCACTTCGACGTCGGCGGGGTCGTGCTCGACGGGATCCCGGCGCCGGTCGACGGCATCGACGCCGCGGTGTGCATGCGGCGCACGCACACCGATTCCCTGCTCGCCGGTGCCGCCGCCGAGGCCGGCGCCGACGTCCGCCTCGGGGTGACCGTCACCGACCTCCTGTTCGACGGCGACCGGGTCGTCGGGATCGCCGGCCACGACCGCGCCGGCCGCAAGTTCGAGGACCGGGCGGCCATCGTCGTCGGGGCCGACGGCGCCAGCAGCTTCGTCGCCCGCACGGTCGACGCACCGACATACAACGTCCAGCCCGCGGCCACCGTCACGATGTACTCGCACTGGCGAGGCCTCGCCGTCGAGGGCATCGAGCAGTACCTCCGGCCGGGCCGGTTCTTCGTCGTCGCTCCGACCTGCGACGGGCTGACCCTCGTCGCCCAGCAGGTCCCCGCCGGCGAGGCAGCCGCTGTCCGCAGCCGGGTCGCCGAGGCCTTCGTCGAGAACCTCGACGCCGTGCCCGACCTCGCTGCCCGCGTCGCCGCCGCCGAGCGGGTGGAGCCCTTCGCCTTCGCCGAGGTCGGCGACAGCTTCTTCCGCCAGCCGAGCGGCCCGGGCTGGACCCTCGTCGGCGACGCCAGCTACCACCAGGACCCGATCACCGCCCAGGGCATCGCCGACTCGTTCCGCGACGCCGAACTGCTCGCCGCCGCGATCGACGACGGTCTCGACGGTGATCTCGCCGGAACACTGCGCGGCTACCAGCGGGCCCGTGACGCTGCCGCCCTGCCGATGGCCGAGCTCACCGCCGGGCTCGCCGCGCTCGAGGTGCCCGGACCGGAGTTCGAGGAGCTGGTCGCTGGGCTCGACGAGGAGCTGCTCCCCCGCTTCCTCGGCGTGATCGCCGGCTCGGTGTCGATCGCCGAGCTCTACACCGCGACCGCCGCCGCCCGCACCGAGCAAGCCGCCTGATCGCCCGCACCTCCCACCGTCCCGCCAACCCCGCAAGGAGCACCCGACATGAACACCACACCCACCCGCCGCAGCCGTCGAGTCGCTGCCCTCACCGGCGTCCTCGCCGCCGTCGCGATCGGCGTGGCGGTCGGCCAGACCGGTCACGCCGATGGATCCCCGGACTCGTGCGAAGTCGCCGGGCAGGAGTGGCCGACAGACGGGCCGTCGGCGACCTGGCCCACGGACGGCCCGTCGATGACGTGGCCGACCGACGGCGCGTCGATGGCCTGGCCCACGGACGGCTCGTCGGCGAGCTGGTCCACGGATGGACCGACGGCGATCTGGCCGGACGGGCCCACCGCCTCCGCCTGCCACTGATCCTGACGAATCCCAACCCCCGCCCCAGCCCCACCCCCCACCCGAGGCGGCCGGCCCGTGCCGGCCGCCGCGGCCGCCCACAGCGCGATCGCCGAGGCCTACCGCGCCGTTGATGAGCTCCCGTGATGGGCCTCCTCGACGGAGACCCCGTCGACGACAGCGTCGATGATCGACCAGAAGCGTGGGCACCGTGACGGGTGCTCGGCGGGGCACTCGCGGGCGTGCTCCAACGCCGTGTGGGCGACCGTGAGGCGGTGTTGCTGCTCGGCGATCTCGTCGAGCTTGCGCTCGACGATCTCCGCCCAGCGGTCCTGCCGGGCGGCGTCGCCGGTCAGCGCGGCGATCTCGGCCAGCGAGAACCCGACGTCGCGGAGGAACAGGACGACGCCGACGGCGCGCACCGCCGACTCGGCGTAGCGGCGCTGGCCGGACGCCCGGGCGCGCGGCCGGACGAGGCCGAGCTCGTCGTAGTAGCGCAGGGCGGTGACGGCGACGCCCGTGCGGGCGGCCAGCTCGCCGATCGACAGAAGCGACTCGGGCACTTGACCTCGAGCGTACTGGAGGTCGTGAACTCGACGGGATGAGCCTCCAACAACTCCTCTTTCGCCGCCTCGCCCACCAGTTCGGCGACCCGACCGGCGCCGGCGGCCACGTGGCCGGGTGGATCATGAGCCACCGGTCGTCGAACGTCACCCGTAGCCGCTGGGCGGTCGACCTGCTCGACGTCGGACGGGCCGAGCGGGTGCTCGAGCTCGGGTGCGGCCCTGGCGTCGCCCTCGCCGCGCTCGCCGATCGGGCGGTCGACGGCCTCGTGGTCGGCGTCGACCGCTCGCCGGTGATGATCGAGCAGGCCTCGCGGCGCAACCGGGCCGCCGTGTCCGCCGGACGGCTCCAGGTCGTGCGCACGCCCGTCGAGGACCTCCTGCCCGCCGGGCCGGCGGTCGCGCCGGCGGAGCCGCCGTTCGACCAGCCGTTCGACGCCGTGCTGGCCGTCAACAACGTCGGCTTCTGGACCGAGCCCGAGGTGCGTCTCGCCGCGCTCCGTGACCGGATGTCCCCCGGCGGGCGGATCGCGCTCGTCAGCCAGCCCCGTTGCCCCGGTGCCGACGCGTCGACGTCAGCGGCGGCGGCGGACGAGCTCGCCGGACTGCTCGCCGCCGCCGGCTACCGGAAGGACAAGGTGGAGACGCTCGACCTCGAGCCGCCGGCGATATGCGTGCTGGCGACTCCGGAGGGGTGATGTACACTTAACCATATGGTTCAGTTTTCACCGGAGCTCCTCGATGCCGAGTTCTCCGCGCTTGCCGACGCCAATCGCCGGCAGATCCTCGACCGCGTGAGCGCCGGGGCAATTTCGATCTCGGACCTCGCCGCCCCGCTCGGGATCTCGCTGCCCGGGGTGCTCAAGCACGTCCACGCCCTCGAGGCGGCCCACCTCATCGAGACCGACAAACGTGGGCGCACGCGTTGGTGCCGCCTCGGCGACCGCCCGCTCGACGCCGCCGCCGCCTGGATGGAAGAGCGCCGGAGGATGTGGGACCGGCGCCTCGACCGGTTCGTCGAGGACATCGGCCAGTGACTATTCATGGCGTTCCCCGGCCACGCCGCATACTGCCTGCGCAGATGATGGCCGCTCGCTCGCTGGCGCTCACTCGCTTGTACAAGGTGCTCCAGTGACCGGTTACGACATCCGGTTCGAGCGCGTCGTCGACGCGACGCCGCAGGCGGCGTTCTCCCACTGGCTCGACCCGGCGGCGCAGCGTCGGTGGTACGCGCCCGACGACGGATGGGTCGTCGAGAGCGAGGCCGACCTCCGGGTGGGCGGCACCTGGCGGGTCGAGTTCGGCCCGAGCCGTGAGGAGACGTACGTCGAACACGGCGTCTTCGAGGAGCTCGACCCTCCCCACAAGGCCGTTTACACGGTGAACCACGAGTACCCGGACGGCCGGAAGCCGTACCTCACCCGCGTCACGGTGACGTTCGCACCCCATCAGCGGGGGACGTTGCTGACCCTCCTCGATACCGGCTTTCCGAGCGCCGCACAGCGCGACGAGATCGAGGGCGGCTGGCCGTCATTCCTCGACGCGTTCGAGCGGACACTTCCCGACGCCGCGCCGCCGTCTTCGTGATCGAGACCAGGCCGCCGGCCACAGCCGTCGGACGACGACTCCGTCCGGTCTACTCGGCGGCGTGGCTGCAGAACGTCGCTCTGTGGGTGCCGATCGAGAAGCTGTTCATGACCGACATCGGGTTCGACAACGGCAGCGTCGCGATCATGGCGGCGGTCTACGCGGCCATCGTTCCGGTCCTCGAAGTGCCGTCCGGGATCCTCGCCGATCGGTGGAGCCGGCGCGGCGTCGCGGTCGTCGCCCAGTCGGCGCTGCTCGCCAGCGTCGTGGTCGGCGGGCTGAGCACGAACGTCGCCACGTACGTCGGCGCGGCCGCCCTGCTCGGGGTGTTCTTCGCGATGCAATCGGGCACGCTCGACTCGATCGTCTACGACACCCTGCTCGAGGAAACCGGCGACAGCTCGTCGTTCGAGCGCACGATTGGTCGGCTGCGGTTCATCGAGAGCGCCGCCCTCGTCGTCGGAGCGCTGGCCGGAGGGCTGCTCGCCGAAGTGGTGCCGCTCCGTGCGACGTACTTCCTCACGGTGCCGTTCCTCGTGGCCGCGATCGTCGCGATGCTCCGCTTCCGGGAGCCGTCGCTGCATCGCGCCGACGACGGCGAGCCGTTGCGTCGTCAGGTCGCCGCGACCTACCGGACGCTCCTCGATCGGGACGCCCTGCGCCCGATCGTCGGCCTGCTCGTCCTCACCGCCCTCCTCCTGCAGGTGATGCTGGAGTTCGGCCCGCTCTGGATGGTCGCCCTCGCCGCGCCGGCCGCGCTCTACGGCCCGCACTGGGCCGGGCTGATGTCGGCCCTCGGGCTCGGCGGGCTGCTCGGCGGCCGGCTGGAGCTGCGGCGCTGGCCGTCCGTCGCCCCGATCGGAGTCGCGATGGTCGCCTGCTCGATCACGCTCGCGACGAGCCGAGTCACCGGGCTCGTGATCGCGGCTCAAGTCGTCCTCGTGGCGCTCGTGGTCGCCGTCGGCATCCCGGTGACCGGGCGGCTCCACGATGCCGTCCCGTCGTCCGTCCGTGCCGGCGTCGCCTCCGGCGTGGGCACCCTCACCTGGCTGACGTTCCTTCCCTTCGCCCTGCTCTTCGGCGCAGTCAGCGATCGGTCGGGTGTCCACGACGCCGGCTGGATCGTGGTCGCCGTCGCCGCCGGCACCGCGGTGCTGCTCGGCGTCGCCGCGGCCGCGTTCCGCCGGGCGCCGGCAGGGCTCCCGCTGCCCCCGCCGTTCCCCGCTGACCGGTTCCTGCCCGCCGACGATCCGGAATGGCCCGGCCACTGGGCGATCCCGCCGGTTCCCTGGCCGGACGTCCGACTCGACGACGCGGCCGCGCTCGCCACCGTGCGCGCCACGATCGACGAGCTGCCGCCGCCGCAGCGGGAGGTTGCCGTGCTGCGCGACGTCCACGGACTGTCCTCCCGAGCCGTGGCGGCCACGGTCGGGCTGCACGTCGACGACGAACGGGACCTGCTCAACCAGGCTCGGGCCCATCTCCGCGCCCGCCTCGACCGATTCGTCGCCGCAGGTGGCAAGTGACCGCTGCGCCGGCCTGCCGCGAGTTCGTCGACCTCGTCACCGCCTACCTCGACCACGCCCTGCCACCCGACCGCCAGGCCCAGATCGACGACCACCTCGCGACGTGCGAAGGGTGCCGGACCGTGCTCGCCCAGTGGCGCACCGTGATCGACCTCGCCGGACGGCTGACCGATGTCGACATCGACAGGGCGGGCGATGAGTCCGCATCGATCCGACAGTCAGAGCTCACGGACGAATGGATCCAAAGGAGATGCAAGTGGCTTCACTGACCCCCGCCGCCGACCTGGCGGCGAAGAACCCGATCCGGCACCCCAGCGAGTCCGACGAGTACCGGCGGGCCCGGCAGGAGCTGCTCGTCGAGGAGATCGAGCTGCGCCGACACACCGAGCGGGTCGCCGCCCAGCGTCGCGAGCTCCCGCCCGGCGGCGAAGTGCCCGAGGACTACCGGTTTCTGGCCGAGGACGGTGCTGAGGTGCGCCTCTCGGAGTTGTTCGGCGACCACGACACGCTGATCATCTACAGCTACATGTTCGGTCCGCAGCGCGAGGCCCCGTGCCCGATGTGCACCTCGTTCATGGGCTCGCTCGACCACAAGATCGCCGACATCCGGCAGCGCGTCGCCATCGCCTTCACCGCCCGCTCGCCGATCGAGCGGCTGATCGACGCCAAGAAGGCGCGCGGGTGGACCGACCTCCCGGTCTACAGCGACGAGCGCGGCGACTACACGAGGGCCTACGTGCACCCGGACGACGGCGACATGCCGGCGTACAACGTGTTCACCCGTCGCGACGGCGTGATCCGCCACTTCTGGGGCGACGAGATCACGTTCGAGATGGCCGACCCCGGTCAGGACCCGCGCGGGGCCATCGAGCCCGATCCGCTGTGGCTGCTCCTCGACACCACGCCCGAGGGACGCGGCACGGACTGGTACCCCCAGCTCACCTACTGACCGGGGACGATCACGACCTTCATCGCCTCGCCGGCGCCGAGGGCGGTGCGCATGGCCTCGTCGGCCTGCTCGATGGGGAAGCGGTGCGTGACGGCGCGATGGAACGGAACCGCCTCGTGGTGGTCGGCGAGCAGGCGCAGGGTCGCGTCGTAGGACCGGGCGTCCTCCCCGGCGACGCCGACGACGGAGAGGTTGCGGCCGAGGATCTCGGCCGGATTGACGGGCACGGTGCCGAGATCGACGAAGGCGCCGACTTCGAGCAGCGTGCCGCCGTCGCGCAGCAGGGCGAGCGCGGGCCCGAAGCTGGCCGGGTGTCCGGTGGTGTCGACGACGACGTCGGCGCCCTCCGGGGCGAGGGCTCGCACCTCCTCCGCCGTCGCCACCTCGTCCTCCCCAGCGACGACGCACGCGGTGGCGCCGAGGTCGGTGGCGATGTCGAGGCGGGCGGCGAAGCGGTCGACCCCGACGATCCGGCCGGCGCCGGTGAGTGCGGCCTTGGCGACGTGGACCAGCCCGACCGGGCCGACGCCGATGACGACGACCGTGTCGCCGGGGCGGTACCCGCCGGGCCGCGGCATCCGGGCGGCGAGGTCGAGGCTGTGGGTGACGGCGAACAGCTCGGTGAGCACGGCGACGTCGGTGGGCAGCTCGGCCGGCACCTTGAACACCGGCGTCCCCGGCAGCACGTACAGGTACTCGGCCCAGCCGCCGAACAGGTGCGGCGGCCGGGAGCTCGACAGCGAGTTGCCGTAGTTCTCGAGGTTGCGGCAGAAGTAGTACGGGAAGTCGCCGGCGCAGAAGCGGCACCGCCCGCACGCCCGGTTGGGCGCCGGGACCACCCGGTCGCCGACGGCCAGCGGCGCGCCGTCGAAGGCGGTGGCGCCGCCCGGCCCGAGGGCGGCCACGACGCCGACGTTCTCGTGGCCCTGGATGATCGGGAACGGGGTCGTGCGGGCGTGTTCGGTCCCGGCGTACTGACCGGTCTCGCCCCGGTAGGTGTGCTTGTCCGTGCCGCAGATGCCCGAGGCGAGCATCTTCAGCAGCACCGCGCCCGGCTCGAGCCGGTCCGGGTACGGGTAGCGCTCGACGCGGAGGTCAAACGGGGCCACCAACGTCGCCGCCAGCACGTGTTCACCCATGGCCAGTGATCCTCGCGCTCCCGGTGACCGGTTCCCGTGGCGGGTGACTCCCCGGACCGGGCGCCGGTCTGGGACACTGCCACCGTGAGGATCTGGGGGTCGTCCGGACGGGTCGGGTTCATCGTCGGAGCGATCGCGCTGCTCGCGGCGTGCTCGAGCAGCCGGCAGGCGGGGCCGATCGGGCCCCGCACGAACCCGACGACCACTTCGTCGGTGACGGCCACGACGAGCGACGGGACCCAACCCGGGTCCACGTCGTCGACCGCGCCCCCCGGTACCGGAACGACCGGGTCGACGGCGCCCTCGTCCACGGTCGCGGGGACGACGTCACCGTCGGGCACGCGCACCATCACGATCGTCGCCGTGGCGGGCAGCACCGGCGCCGTCCTGCCGAGCGGGCCGCCGTTCACCGACGCGGACCCGTTCACCGAGGCCGTGCGCCTGGCCGACGGGACGTGCACCGGGTGGGACGGATCGGTCGGCGGGACCACCGAGGGCCTGGAGGTCGGGGCGCCGGTGCTCATCCTCGACGCCGAGAACAACGAGGAGATCGGCCGGGGCACGATCGAGCGGAGCCGATGGGAGGACGTCGCCGACGGCGGGGAGCAGTGGAACTGCTTCTTCGAGCTCAGCGCGTCCGTGACCGGTTCACCCGCCGAGTTCCGCATCCGCGTGGGCGGGCTCCAGCCGTGGCTGGCGGGCCCCGATCCCGCCGATCCCGACACGTTCTTCGCCTCGGTGAGCACCGACGCCGCGATCGGCCTGATCCCGGCGTGTCCGCCCGTCCCGCCCGAGCCGGACGAGACGGCGACCACGGCGGCGTCGACGGCACCGACCACGACGACGACCACGACCACCACCGCCCCCGCCGGGCCGGCCGGCGAGTGGGAGGCCATCGGGCGCTACTGGTCCCAGGGCCTGCGCTCGATGTGCCGGGCCGGGCTGGCGGTGACCGCCCTCGCCCGTCCGTGCCGGCCTCCGGGCGTCGGTAGCGAGTACATCAGCGAGATCGTCGACTCCAACGACCCGACCGTCACGTACGAGGACAACGCCAGACTGCCACGGGGCACCCAGGTGACGGCCGTCGTCGCCACCGGCCGCCCGTGCGAGTGAACGCAGAACTGGAACTCTGACCGCTCCGCGGGGATGTGACCCGGCAGCGGTCACCGTTCGTTGTCGGCGAGCTCGTACTCGAGCGGGATCGACCGGCTCAGCGTGTGGCCGACCGGCGACGACCCGATGACCTTGGTGTGCAACGCCTGCAGCTCCTCGGCCGGCGCGTCGGAGTCGAGGTGCACGGCGACACGAATAGTGTCGAAGCCGGCGTGCCCGTCCCGGAGGCCGAGGAAGGCGTGCAGGTCGACGTCGCCCGACAGCTCGATGCGCACGTCGTGCAGGGCGATGCCGGCGACCGAGGCGTTGGCGGCGTAGCCCACGGCGAGGCAGTTGCCGAGCGATGCCAGCAGCTGCTCGACGGGGTTCGGCGCGCCGTCGGTACCGCCGAGCGCGGCTGGTTCGTCCGAGGGCAGCGGGGCGAACTCGCGGACGCGGGCCTCGGACCGGAACCCGCCCGTCCACCTGACCTCGGCCGACCACGTCGTGGCGGCGAGCTCGGGGCGCTCCTGTAGCGCTCCGACGAGCCCGCCGACGGCCTCGAGATCGACATCGTTCAGACGGGCGGACGAGCTGACGGACATGACGGTCACCTCCTGGGTTGCGGGCGGTTGCGTAATTGTCGATCAACTCAGTCAACAATGCAAGCGTGAGCTACGCCCTACCATCGCCGCGGTGAGCTGGGACGAGTCGTTCTCGCGCCGCTACGACGACTGGGCGGCCGGGATGACCAGCGACATCCCGTTCTACGTCGAGCTGGCCACCGAGGCGGACGGCCCTCTGGTCGAGCTCGCCGTCGGCGACGGTCGGGTCGCCATCCCGGTGGCCCAAGCGACCGGCCGCGCCGTGATCGGGATCGACACATCGCCGGTGATGCTCGACCGGGCACGCGCCCGCGCCGCCGACGCGGGTGTCCAGCTCGACCTGCACCTCGGGGACATGCGTGAGCTCGCCCTCGACGAGCCGGCCGCGCTGATCTACTGCCCGTTCCGTGCCCTCTTGCACGTGCCGACATGGGCCGATCGGCGCCGCACGTTCGAACGGGTCGCCACCTCGCTCCGTCCGGGCGGGCGGTTCGCGTGGAACGCCTTCGCCTTCGACCATCACTTCGCCGCCGAGGTCGACGGCCGTCCGCAGGCGGAGCCGGTGCCCCACACGGTCCACTACGCCGTCGGCGACAACCGCGTCGACCTCGTGCAGGACGACGGGGCGACGAGCTCGCTGTGGTGGGCCACCAAGAACGAGTGGCTCGGCCTCGTCGACGTGGCCGGGCTCGAGGTCGAGGCGCTGTACGGCGACTTCGACAAGACGCCGTTCACAGACGGGAGCCGGGAGTACGTGTTCGTCGCCCGCCGCTGAGCGGACCGCGGCGAGGTCAGTCGCTGCGGCCGGTGACGGCGAGGCGGGCTCCGAGGCCGATCATGATGAGGCCGCCGACGCCGCCGAGCCGTTCGAGGCGGTGGGGAGCGCCGGAGAGCCAGGCGCGAGCGGTGCCGGCGAGCACACCCCAGGCGCTGTCGCACACGAACGCCACGGTGACCGAGATCAGACCGAGTAGCGCCATCTGCAGTGGGACAGCGGCGCCGTTCGGGTCGACGAACTGCGGCAGCACGGCGGTGAAGAACACGATCGCCTTCGGGTTGGTGACGCCGACGATGAAGCCCTCCCGGACGATGTGGCGCGACCCCCGGCTCGCGGTGACGTCGAGCACGGTCGACAAGGCCCGGCGGTGACGGATCGCCTGCACACCGAGGTAGACGATGTAGGCCGCGCCGGCGAGGCGGAGCACTTCGAAGGCGAGGACCGAGCGTTGCACCACCGCGCCGATGCCGGCGGCCACGAGCAGCACCTGGACGAACAGGCCGATCTCGTTGCCGAGCACGGTGAGCACCGCCGCCCGGCGGCCGAGGGCGACGCCCCGGCTGATCACGAACAGGACGCTCGGGCCGGGGATGATGACGAGGATGAACGAGGCCAGGACGAAGCCGGCGAACGTGGACCAGTCGAGCACCGGCGCAACCTAACGGCCGCACGTCGTTCCGCCTCATGAGGATTTCGACGCCGATGCCGGTCGACGCCGGCCACCTAAGGTGCGCGTGATGGTCGAGTCCGCCTGGGTCGCCGCCGCCGACCGGTACGAACAGATGCCGTATCGCCGCTGCGGACGCCGCGGCCTCCTGCTCCCGGCGCTGTCGCTCGGGCTGTGGCACAACTTCGGTCACGGCCGCCCGTTCGAGACCCAGCGGGCGATCGTGCGCCACGCCTTCGACGTTGGGATCACCCACTTCGACCTGGCGAACAACTACGGGCCGCCGTACGGGGCGGCGGAGGTCAACTTCGGCCGGATGCTCGCCGCCGACCTCGCGCCCTATCGCGACGAGCTGGTGATCTCGACCAAGGCCGGTTACGACATGTGGCCGGGGCCCTACGGCGAGTGGGGCTCGCGGAAGTACCTGCTCGCCTCGCTCGACCAGTCGCTCGCCCGGATGGGTCTGGACTACGTGGACATCTTCTACTCCCATCGGCTCGACCCGGACACGCAGCTGGAGGAGACGATGGGCGCGCTCGACGCCGCCGTTCGCTCCGGCCGGGCGCTCTACGTCGGGATCTCGTCGTACAACTCGGAGCGCACCCGGGAGGCCGCGGCGATTCTCGACGGGCTGGGCACGCCGCTCCTCATCCACCAGCCGTCGTACTCGATGGTCAACCGCTGGATCGAGGACGACGAGCTGCTCGACACCCTCGAGCAGGTCGGGGCGGGGTGCATCGCCTTCTCCCCGCTCGCCCAGGGCCTGCTGACCGACCGCTATCTGGACGGCGTGCCGGCGGACTCCCGCGTTGCCACCGGCGGAGCGATGGGGCGCGAGATGCTGACCGAGGACCGCCTGGCCCGCGTGCGCGCGCTCAACGAGGTTGCCGCGCGGCGCGGCCAGAGCCTCGCCCAGCTCGCCCTCGCCTGGGCCTTGCGCGACCCGCGCATGACCTCGCTCGTGATCGGCGCGAGCAGCGTGGCCCAGCTCGACGACGACGTCGCCGCGCTGCGCCGGCTCGACCTCTCCCCCGACGAGCTGGACGAGATCGACCGCCACGCCACGGACGCCGGCGTCAACATCTGGGCCCGCTCCAGCGAGGCGTAGTGCCGCGTCGGGCAACGTCGGCGTCGTTGGTGGTATGACTCCGAGCCGGCGAGAGCGGGAACCGCACTCTTGACCAACGCACCGCGTTGAGCGCGAGGATCGGCGGCCGTGGAGCAGTTGGCGGGGCTGATCGCCCGCTCGCACGCGCAGTGGACACCGCGAGTGGTGGACGCGGTCTTCGGGACGAGCGACCCGACGGCGGTGGCCGAGGTGCTCACCGAGGGCGTCGCGACCACGCTCGGGGTGTCGGTCGTCGCGGCCCGGTTTTACGAACCTGGGGTCGGGGTCGTCGCCGGGCTGGAGCTGGCCGACGGACGCGCCGTCGTCGGCAAGGTGCACCGAGCGACGTTGATGCCGCACGAGCGCCTGGAGGCCATCGCACGCGTGCAGGCCGACCTCGCTGCCGTAGGCGTGCCCGCCCCGGCGCCCCTCGCCGGTCCGGTGCCGCTCGGCCGCGGCTGGCTCAGCGTCGAGGAACACCTCGGCGGTGACTCCGCGGACGGGTACGACCCTGCCGTTCGCCGCGCCATGGCGACCACCCTGCACGACTTCGTCCGCGCCGCCCTCCCGCACGCTGACCGCGACTGGATGGGCGGGTGGCTCGGCGAGCCCGTGATCGGTGACCTGTGGCCCGAGCCCCACGACCTCCGCTTCGATCTCCCCGGCACCACCACCGGCGCAGAGTGGATCGACGAGGCCGCGAGCGCCGCGCGCGCGACGCTCACCACCACGGCACTCCCAAACGTCGTCGGGCACCTCGACTGGCGGGTGCAGAACCTGGCCTTCACTGACAACCAGGTGTCGGCCATCTACGACTGGGACTCCGTCGCCCTGGTCCCCGAACCAGCGTTGGTCGGCAGCGCATCGGTGATCCACCCGATCGACTGGCGGCTCGAGCGGCCCGACCCGCTACCGACCCTGGCGCAGCTCGACGGCTTCGTCGCCGACTATGAGGCACTACGCGGTGCGCCCTTCAGCGACCACGAGCACGGGGTCCTCGTCGCCGCCCAACGATGGATCGCCAGCTACGGCGCCCGCTGCCAGCACTCTGACGACCTCCTCGGCATCTTCCCCGACGTCGATCACTCGCGCGGTTGGCCCCGCATCCTCCGCGAACTCCTCGATCTGTAGCGCGCTCGCCCAGCAGCCGCACCGTCGGCGCCCCGCCGCCGCAACCCGGCGTTCGAGGATGGTTCGCCTCGCATTCATTCCCCGGGGTTCTCGGATGCGGATCGGGCGTTGGAGGCGAAGGCGTCGATCCCGCTGCGCTCGGTTGGACCTCCTGAACTGCTGCGGGCGGGCCGTTTGTGTCCGCGATATCCGTCGAAACGGGTCTGTGCTGCGGACACAGCCGGGAAGCTCGTTGAACCGCCCCGGCTTCGGTGGAGGCGGTTCAGCGTGGAGAGCCGGACAACACTCGCGGGTAGTTTTGGCGGAGTGCACGTGACGTACGACGCGCAGTGATACAACGCCGCGTTGCTCCGCGTGGCGAACCGACTCCGCAACGATGGAGCCGGTAGGTAGTGAGCCCCGCCGAGTGGCAGGGTGACGACTACCAGGCCCAGTTCGACCGGCTGGCCGCCTCGGGGCAAGACGTGCACGGGGAGGCGACCTTCGTCCGGGCGTACTCGCCGACGTCCGTTCTGGACGCCGGGTGTGGCACGGGACGAGTGGCCATCGAGCTGGCCCGGCATGGGATCGAGGTGATCGGGACCGACGTTGATGACTCGATGCTCGCGACGGCGCAGCGGCTGGCACCGGACATCGAGTGGGTACGGTCGGACCTCTGCGAGCTCGAACTCGGGCGAACGTTCGATCTTGTCGTCATGGCCGGCAACGTGCCGCTCTTCACGCCGCCGGGGACGGAGGCGGCGCTGGTCGCGGGAGTGGCCCGGCACGTCGCAGCCGGCGGGCGGCTCGTCAGCGGGTTCAGCCTCGGTCGCAACTACTCGCTTCCTGAGCTCGACCGCCACAGCGCCGACAACGGCCTCGTCCTCGAGGACCGCTTCGCCACTTGGGACCGCAAGCCGTGGATCGACGGCGGCGACTATGCCGTGTCGGTCCACCGGCGGCAACGATGAGCATCACGATTGCGATCAGGTTGGACGCGCTCTACGAACTCCGCAATGCCGCGAAAGCGCACCTCAGTCACGCACGCGCGGCTGTGTGGATGGTCGACACGAACCGCTCCCGGTCATCGACCTCGAGCTGGCCAGTGTCGACGAGGTCGTCGGCGAGGCTCGACATCGAGAAGCACCCGTGGGGCGTTGGCGACACGTTCATGTTGCCGTACCCGGGTCTGCACCTCGAGCGGCTCGGCGCGTTCTCATGCTGAGCGGGTTACACCAGACTGCCGGCCAATACTGGACGAGAGCGTCCATTGTGACCCCGTGTAGGCCAGGACTGGATACAGGGAGGCGCCCGATGAAGGCGATCGTGGTGACGAATCAGGCTGCGGGAACGGCCGGGATGACGCTGGTGGAGCAGCCCGAGCCGCCGGCAGCGATCAACGACGTCGTCGTCCAGGTTCATGCGTCAGGATTCGTCCCGACTGAGATCGCGTGGCCCTCGACCTGGACCGATCGCCGCGACCGTGACCGAACACCGTCGATCCCCGGCCACGAGCTGGCTGGACTGGTCACCGCCCTCGGCTATGGCACGACGGGACTGTCGGTGGGACAGCGGGTGTTCGGCCTCACCGACTGGCATCGCGACGGCACCCTCGCGGAGTATGTGGCCGTCGAGGCACGCAACCTCGCGCCGCTGCCGGGCGACGTCAACTTCACGGCGGGCGCGAGCCTGCCAATCTCGGGCCTGACCGCGTGGCAGGGACTGTTCGACCACGGCCGCCTTCAGGCGGGGCAGAGCGTCCTCGCGCACGGCGCGGCCGGCGCAGTCGGGTCGATGGTGACGCAACTCGCACGTGAGTTCGGTGCGTACGTCATCGGCACCGGACGAGCCGCCGATCGTCAGACGGCGCTCGACTTCGGCGCGCAGGAGTTCCTCGACCTCGACAACGACGCGCTGGAAGACGTCGGCGGAGTCGATCTGGTCTTCGATGTCATCGGCGGCGGCATCCAGAAGCGGTCCGTCGGTCTGATTCGTGCTGGGGGAACACTGGTGTCCGTTGTCGGCCCGGTCGAGGCGCGGCCCGCCCCCGGTCTGGCCGTCGATTTCGTTGTCGTGTCCGATCGCGCCCAACTGGGTGAGGTCGTTCAGCGGGTGCGTGACGGACGACTGCGCACGAACATCGGCAACGTCGCGACCCTCGACGATGCCGTCGCCGCCCTCAACCCCACCGAGCGACGCAAGGGGAAGACGATCATCCACGTTCGTCCGTAGGAGTCGGAGACAGCGACCGGTCCTGCCCTTCTCGCGGAGGAGCGTCAGTCGCGTGGCCGTGTCGGGCGCTTTGCTCGACCCCGATAGGGCATCCGCGGTCACAGGTCCAGTGTGGATAGCCGCTGGCCCGCCGGGAAGCCCCCTGGTGGCGAGCAACCTCGTCGACACGACCAGGCAGTATCCCCCGGAGCAAATGTGGGAGAGCATTCATCGAGCGGCTGATGACCTCTGAGGTCGATGTGCGACGCCGGCTAAGGCGCCGCCGGTAATTCGGTCGCATGAATGAGCATCAGTTCGGACGCGTGTACCGGGTCACCCAGTGGGCGTGTCGCGCGGACTCGACGGGGTGTACGTTTCGTCGCGCGACTAGTGATGGGGGGCGGGGCATGTATGTGAGGGTGGTTACGTTCACGGGAGCCAAGGACATTGATGCCGGGGTCAAGTTCCTGGAGGAGCAGGTCAAACCCGCGATGACCTCGCAAGAGGGGTATCGGGGGTTCATCGCGAGTGCTGATCGCGAGGGCGGTGTCTTCGCCGTTCTCTCGTTGTGGGACACCGCGGAGGCTCGGGATGCGAGTGAGGCGGCGTTGGCGTCGAGTCGGCAGGAAGCGATCGGTGTCATCGGTGGCGAGATGAAGGTTGAGAACTTCGAGCAGCTTGTTGCCGAGGTTGGAGATCCGCCGCCAGAGCCGGGATCGGCGCTGATGTTGACGCGGATCAGCATGGATCCGGGGAAGATTGACGAGAACCTCGCCTTCTTCAAGAGTGATGTGGCCCCGCGGATGAAAGCCTCACCGGGCTTTCGAGGGTTGCGCAACATGACGGACCGCTCGACGGGGGAGGGCGTCGTCGGAACCGCTTGGTCTGATGGGGACGCGAGAAAGCGAGCAGCTGACGAGGCCTTGAGCCGGCGCAGCGAGGGGATGGCCCGAGGTGTCACGTTCGGCGAGGTGAGCTTTCGGGAGATCCTGACGGTCGATCTGAGGTAACGCGGCCCACGTTCAGTCCATCGATACGCGCCTCTCCGCCAGCGGCGGCATCGAGCGCCAGTCGAAGCGATGTGTCGCGTCTGGGTGACCGTCGCACGACGCCGACGCGGCGCAGCTCGAAACCGTGCGCTGGTGTTCCTGGGTCGTCTCTAGCGTGCGGGCATGCCCTTGCGACTGGTGGCGGTGAGCTTCGACGCCGACGACCCGGCCGGCCTGGCGTTGTTCTGGGCCGGCGTGCTCGGCCGAACGATCATCGAGGAGGCGAGCGGCGCCCTGTTGCCGGGTGACGACACGCAGGTCGGGCTCCGGTTCGTCGCGGCCGCCACGGAGAAGGCCGGACAGAACCGCCTGCACCTCCACCTGACCAGTTCCACTCTCGAGGACCAACGGCACACGGTCGAGACGGCGTTGGGGCTCGGCGGCCGCCACCTCGACGTGGGGCAGCTCCCAGAAGAGGACCACGTCGTGTTGGCCGACCCGGGCGGCAACGAGTTCTGCGTGATCGAGCCGGGGAACAACTTCCTCGCCGGCTGCGGCTTCCTCGGCGAGGTCACGTGCAACGGCACCCGGGAGGTCGGACTGTTCTGGCGCGACGCACTCGGGTGGTCGCTGGTGTGGGACCAGGACGAGGAGACCGCGGTCCAGTCGCCGCGCGGCGGCACCAAGGTCTCGTGGGGCGGTCCGCCCGTGGCCCCCAAGAGTGGGAGGAACCGGCAGCGCCTCGACCTCGCCGCGCCCGACGTCGCTGCGGAGGTGAAGCGACTGGTCGCGTTCGGTGCGACCGAGCTCGGCGACCGGGACGGCGGCGTCGAGCTGGCCGACCCCGACGGCAACGAATTCTTGATCAGCCCGGGCTGACGCTTTGGGACGACCGCCGGATAGCCGGCGATTGCGGACACGCGTGGCCGACGCAAGCCCGGTCGTTCCCGCATGCGTGAAGTCCGGATCGTGGCGCCGAGGGCGGAGCACGCCGGAGACGCCGTTCGGTGTAAATCGCCGGGGTCTGGTGATGGTCGGCCTGATGTGGGCAGGTCGTCGTGTGGCAAACCTGCGCCCGGCCGTTGAAGCTCGTGTTGCGCTCGCCGTCACGACGTCTTGCATCGCCGAACCCTTCCTGCGACGGCGCTGGCAGCGACGCGACACGAACTGATTGCTGGCGTTCAGGGGCACGGGTGATGTCGGCCCGGGCGTCAGCATCGGAGTTCGGCCGTCGCTGCGTGGTGTCCTTGCGTCTTGTTAGGGTGGTTGTCTGGTGGCGCGCCGGTCCGGAGAGGCGTTGGTCGTCGAGGTCACCGAACGTGAGTCTTCGTTGCCGGTGCGTTCACCGACGGGTGTGAAGCGAACGGGCTCACACGGACGGCGTCGCCACGTGCGGCTGGGGATGCCCGGCCGTCAGCCGGTGGCGAGCTCCTGCAGCAGCGCCCGGGTGCGACGACGCGACGCCGAGGCGTCGTCGCCGACCGGGAAGATGGCTGCCCACACGTCGGTCGACCCGGCGTCCACGAGGGCGTGGAGCTGGGCCGCCACGGACGCTTCGTCACCGACGATCGCCGCGTCCGCCGGCCCGTCGACCTCGCCGTGGGCGAGGATCCGCTGGTAGTTGGGGAGCTGGCCGTAGACGGCGAACTGAGAGGCGGCGACGGCGCGTGCCTCGGCGACGTCGTCGTGGACGGCGACGGGGAGCCCGGCCACGATGCGCGGCGTCGGGCGGCCGGCGTCGGCGGCCGCCTTGCCGAGCAACGGCGCGACGTGCGACTCGACGGCCCGGGCGTTGCCCATCCACAGGATCGTGCCGTCGGCGACGGCGCCGGCGACGCGGAGTAGGCGGGGCGCGAGCGCGGCGACGAGCAGCTGCACGGGTTGCGGCAGCGGTTGCGGCGCCACGTCACGCAGCGTGAGCTCCTCCCCGGCGACATCGACGGACTCGCCATGTAGCAGGGCGGCGACGATGCGGACGTACTCCTCCGTGTGGCGGCCCGGCGTGGCGTAGGACATCCCGTACGTGCCGTCGATCACCCGGGCGTGCGATGGTCCGACGCCCAGCGTGAAGCCCGGTCGGCCCATCGTGAAGGCTGCCGACGCGGCACGGTTGGCCTGGAGGACCGGATGCGACGTGTAGGTCTGGACGACGGCGGTGCCGAGCTCGATCCGGGACGTCTCGCGCCCGATGGTCGCCATCGGCGCCACCGGGTCGCCGGCCACCGCGCTCGGATACCACAATGAGCTGAAGCCATCGGCCTCGGCCTGGCGCGCCTGCCCGATCATCCGCTCGATGTCCCCGCCGCCGCCGTTCAGCCCGATGCGCATCCGCGGAACCTACCGGGCCATGACCGGCCCGGAGCGAGTGACCGGAGCTGCCCGTCGAGGTGTCTTCGTGCGAAGCAACGCGATTGGTCGGACCGGTCCCTCCGACGCTCAGCCTCACAGGCCCGGGGAAGGTGATGAGACAGCGTCACTGATGACGCCACCACGCCACTCGACCCTCATCGTCACGGCGTCGCGACTCGAGACGTTGACGGACTGCCGTGGGGACGAACGCCGGACATTCGACGGTTCGCAGAGCGAAGCGGAGACCATGCGTCGAGGCAGGCCGGCGGTTGGGTCCGACCTGGACACCCTCCGCGCCCGACCCAACCGCATCCTCTCGTTCCCGGACAGGGCGACGTGCAGACGCGGCCGCGAGGCTCATCCTTGACCGGCGTGGCATCCTCGTGCTCGACCAGCGTCCGCCTAAAATCTGCGGCTTGACGAGCCGGTCTCGGATGCCCTGGCCTGTCCGAGCAAGCGCCGTTTCGGGCGCACCCTGGGGTCCGGCGCGATGTCCGACTCTGCGCGTCCGATACCGCACAGCCCGGGTCCACTCGAGGCATCCTCGAAGCACCGTTGGAGGACAGGGCAGACGTTGCCGGACACGGCGCTAGTCGAGCGATCTGGGCGCGCTGAGTCCCGGATCCGAGACTGTTCGCGCCCAGAAACGTGAATGAGACGCTGCGCGCCCAGATGATGAAGGCGCTCACCCGATCACGGTGATCGCGACCTTCCCCTTGGCATGGTGGCCGAGCATGTGGGTGACCGCCGCGGCCGCCTCGGCGAGGGGATAGGTCGTGTCGATCACGGTCTTGACGGCGCCCGACCCGAGCAGGGCGGCGAGGGCGTCGAGGTGCTCACGGTCGACGACGCACTGGACGAACCGAACGTCGGTCGACCCACGGCCCATCAGCGCCGCCCGTGCCATCCGCGGCAGGCCGGCGAGCAGCCCGCCGGTGTTTCCGACGCTGTTCGGGATCAGGATCCCGTTCGGCGCCAGTGCACCCGCCGTCACCTTGGGCGGGTGGTTCAGCACGTTGTCGAGGATCAGGTCGTAGCGCTCACCGGACCGGGTGAAGTCCTCCCGCGTGTAGTCGACGACCTCGTCCGCGCCGAGCGACCGGACCAGGTCGACGTTCGTCGGACCACAGACGCCGGTGACGTGCGCACCGCGCGCCTTGGCGATCTGACAGGCGAAGGTCCCGACCCCGCCCGACGCGCCGTTGACGAGGACTCGCGTGCCCGATCCGACCTCACCGACCTCGTCCACGGCGATCAGCGCGGTGAGCCCCGACATCACCGAGGCCGCCGCCTCCTCGAACGTGACGCCGTCGGGCTTCCTGGTCAGCTGCGCCGCCGGCACGGCCGTGAACTCGGCGAAGGTCCCCGGAGCCTGCGCCACGCGCTTGTTGTCCCAGATCCCTCCGAAGACCTCGTCACCGGGCCGGAGGTCGGTGACGAGGTCACCGGTGGCCTCGACGACACCGGCGACGTCGGTGCCGCGCACCGGGGTCTTCGGCCCGCGCAGGCCGGCCCGCAGGCGGATGATGTACGGCACCCCGGCGATCACGATCCAGTCGGGCGTGTTGACGCTCGTCGCCCGGACCCGCACGAGAACGTCGTCGTCACCGAACGCCGGCCGGGCGATCTCGCGCACCCTGAGGACCTGCTCCGGTGGGCCGTAGCCCGTCTGGACGACGGCCAGCATCGACGCGACGCTAGCCCCGCCATCGGCGGGGCCAGCGGTCACGTCAACCCGGCACGACGCAGGGAACGGCGAAGCGGTCGTACCGCCGGCACACGACCGTCGGGTTCTCGAACATCCCGATCGACGGAAGGGCGCGACCCTGGAAGTCGTAGAGGGTGAGGTTGTCGTTCGGCGTCCCGGCCCCGGGCTCCCAGCCGACGCCCGGTACCCACTCGGGTGACCAGTAGAACAACCCCATGCCGCGTCCATTCGGCGCGTGGGCCAGGATCGAGAGCAGATCGTTGTTGAGCGACAGCTGGCCGCCCGCACTCGCCGGGTAGCCGGCCTCGAGCTGGCTCCGCTGCCAGACGAAGTTGCCGGTGGTGTCACCGTTGGCGAGCGTCCAGGCCGACTGCGCCTCGGCGATCACGATGTCCCTGTCGAACTGCGTCGCCAGGCTGTTGACGTTGTCCCGCAGGCCGGCGACCGGGCCGTGGAAGAACGTGTAATAGGACAGCCCGATCACGTCGAACTCCACGCCGCGGTCGATGAGGTTGGTGAAGAACGTCGTGCTGCCCGGGTTGTTGCCGCCCTGGTCGTAGTGCAGCATCACCCGCAGCCGGTGTCCTCGGGGGTTGGCGCTGTGCGCCCCCTCGACGCCGGCTTCGAGCAGCGCCGCGAGGTTGTCCCAACCCGTGTTGGCGGTCCAGTCGATCTGCCCGACCGGCCACAGCATGCCGTTGCGGATCTCGTTGCCGATCGACACCATGTCGACCGGCGTCCGCTGGCGGGCGAAGGCGGCGATCACGTCGTGGGTGTAGGTGCGCACCGTGTCCACGAGCGTCGCCAGGTCCTGGCCCCGCCAGGCGGCGGGGATGTCCTGGTGCTGCGGATCAGCCCAGAAGTCGGAGTAGTGGATGTCGAGGTACACCTTCATCCCGGCGGCCTTGACCCGACGGGCGAGAGCCAGGCCGCTGGCGAGATCGCTGTAGCCAGGCGGCGGGTCCAGCCACAGGCGCATCCGCACGTAGTTGCCGCCGTGGGCACGGAGGATCCGGACGGGGTCCGATTGCTTCCCGCCGTCCGTGAACCGAGTGCCGGCGGCCTCCTCCTGCCGGGTGAACGACAGGTCGGCACCGAGCATCATCCGATCGGTGGCCTGGTTCTCGCCGAACAGACGGATCTCACCGACGCACGCCGGCGATCCGTCGCCGGTCGTCACGGTGACCTGGGCGTACCGCACCGCCTGCACCCGCGACAGCTCGACGTACGACGGCGTGTTGGCGTTCGCGGCGATGTTCTGCGCCGACGGGACCGGCCGCCACGAACCCGCCTCGGTGGCGAGGGCGATCGCCACGGTCGACGGGAAGGCGGTCGACCCGAGAGTGACACCGACGCTGTCCAGCTGCCGCCGGGCGCCGAGGTCGATCGTGATCGTGCCGGTCCACTGGGTGGCACACCACGTCGTCGTCGCACTGCCGTCGGTCGCATTGGCGGCGGGCTGTCCGTTCGCCGCCGACGTCGCCGTGGCGGTTGCACCCAGGGCGAGGTTGACACTGAGCGGCGCCGCCTTTCGGGTGGAGAGGGCGGACGCCTCCGTGCGCGTTGCGGTGTCGCTGCTGACGCCGACGAGGGCGACGGCGATCGCGCCGGCGACGGCGACGTGGAGCGCCGTCCTCCGCGTGCCTCGCCCCTCGACTGTTCGCGCGTTCATTGCAGTGCTCCTCCGTCGTTGGCCGGTGTTCAGTTGATGAGGTCCCCGATCACCTCCAGTTCGGTGATCTGCAGGAACCCGGTGTTCGTGCCCGGCGCCGAGCTGGTCGCATCGACGCGCACGGCCGAGGTGCTCACGCGGTCGAACGTGATCACGGTGGGCGTGTTCGAGGTGGTCGCCCAGGCGATGTCGAGTCCCTCGACAGGAGCCCACGAGTCGCCGTCCCAGTAGGACACCGTGAGCGACGCCGGGAGCGCCCGGCTGCCGCTGATCGTGAAGTAGGCGCGCAGCTCGTCGAACGACTGCTGGTCCGGCCATCCGACGGACACCCAGTCCTCGGCGCGGGCGGCGCTGATCGCCGGGATCAGCGCCGTGGCCGCCTTGTTGAAGAAGTTCGACCAGCCACCGGTCGTCGTGTTGCTGTCGAGGAGGAACTCGGGCCGGGCCCCGTTGCTGCCCGAGTAGCTGGCGTCGGCGGACGGGCCGAGTGGTCCGCTCGCGGCGGCAAGGTTCTGGCCGGGCAGGAAGTCCCCGGTCACCTCGATCGTCGCAGCAGCCTCGAGTCCCAACCCGTCGACGGTCCCGGCGAGTTCGACGACGCCCGGGGTGCGGTACGTCGAGTCGGGCACCGTCTCCCACGTGACCGGCAGGCTCTGGTCGACGCCGTCGCTGTAGACGACCCTCACCGCCGGCGGCAGGGTGGGGGCGAGGCCGACCGGCACCGTCGTCGACCACATCTCGACCTCGACCGGGACGTAGGCGGTGATGACAGCTCTCGCCGCCGATCCCAGGCCGCGGACTGTCCCCTTGACGGTCGTCGTCCCGGGCCGCTCCGTCGCCTTGCGGAGGCTCTGCCACTTGACGTCGGCCCGCTCGGTGGTGCCGTCGGCGCTGACGACGACGACCTCGTCGGGCAGATCCGGGCGGTCGCCGACCGGTGTCCGGTTGTACACGGGATCGACGCCGACCGGGCGACCCCCGTTGTCGTGCTTCCGATGGTCATCGACGGCCCAGACCGTCGCCACTCCCGGCACGAGGCCGGCGCTCGACGCTTGCACCGTGATCGGCCCGTCGTCCTCGATGGACTGGACGATGGCGAGCGCCTTGCCGTGGAACGCCTCACGCGTCGGCGTCTTGTATCCCTCGGCGCTCTCCTCGCGGCCGTTGTCGACGCCGACCAGCCGACCGCCCTCCACCGCGAACTCGATGAGGTTGTCCGCACCGGGCACGACGACCCCGGCCTCGTCGACGACCTCGACACGGACGTACGAGAGCGACTGCCCGTCGGCGGCGATCACTTTGGACTCGGGCGTCATCCGCAGCGCGTACGGGGCGCCGGCCGTGGTGAGCTGATCGTGGGCGACCTCGACGCCGTCCTGAGTGGCGACCGCGACGAGCTCGCCGCGCTCGAACGGGACCTGCCACGTGAGGTGGAGCTTGCCCATGCTCCCGTTGGGGCTGGTGTAGCTGCCCGATGGAAACGTGCGGTCGTCGTTGGTCGGTTCGGTGGTTTCGAGGTACTCCTTGCCGTACGTGGTCGTCTTGTGGTCGAACGTCCGCACGCCGAGCGACTCGCCGTTGAGGAACAGCTCGACGGTGTCGACATTGGCGTACGCCCAGATCTCGACGACATCGCCGGGGTCGTAGTCGGTCCAGTTCATCGGCACGAGGTGGACCATCGGTTCGCTCGTCCACTGGCTCTTGAACAGGTAGTAGAGGTCCTTCGGGAATCCGGCGGTGTCGACGGCGCCGAAGTGCGACGCCTTGACCGGGAACACGTCGAACGGCGTCGGTTCGCCGATGTAGTCGAAGCCCGACCAGAGGAACTCTCCCGTGAAGAACGTCCGGTCGCGATCCTTCTTCAGCCCGTACTCGCCAGGCATCGTCCACGACGCCATGTTGTTGTCGTAGGAGGAGGCGAAGCGCTTGCCCGGGGTGTAGTTCTCGCCGGTGTTCTTGAGCTGCGGGTCCTGGTAGTAGCCGCGTGTCGACGTCGACGACGACGACTCGGACTCGAACCAGAACTGGTCCGGGTAGCGGTCGTGGAGGACGTCGACCGACTGGGCCGTGTTGTAGTTCAGGCCGACGCCGTCGAGCATCAGGGCGATCTGTCCGTTCGTCGAAGTCGGGCTGGGCGGGAACCGGTAGCCGTCGTGGCCCCACACGACCGGCCGGGTCGTATCGACGGCCTTGATCGCGTCGACGAGCATCCGCGCCGCGGCCACGGTCTGTCCCCGGATCTCGTTGCCGATCGACCACATGACCACCGAAGGAGAGTTCCGGTGGGCGTTGACCATCTCGGTGATGTCGGCGACCGCCCACTCGTTGAAGAACCGGGCGTAGTCGAACGTCGTCTTCGGGCTCGACCAGGTGTCGAAGGCCTCGACCATCATCACGATGCCGAGCTCTTCGCACACCTCGACGAGCTCGGGCGCCGGCGGGTTGTGCGCCGTGCGGAGCGCGTTGACGCCCATGCTCTTCATGATCGACATCTGGCGGACGAGGGCGTCCCGGTTCACCGCGGCGCCCAGTGCGCCGAGATCGTGATGCAGGTCGACGCCCTGAATCTTGGCGTGCTCCCCGTTCAGGAGGAACCCCTGCGACGGGTCGACGTCGACGTAGCGGATGCCGAAGCGGGTCGTGACGGTGTCGACGACCCGCTTGCCGACCAGGAGCTCGGTGCGCAGGCGGTACCGGTACGGGTCATCGAACGACCACAGGCGCGGGTGGCGGACCCGGATGGCGCCGACGTCGGCAACCGTCTGTCCGGCGCCGACGTCGACGGTGGACGTCCTCGACTCGACCGCCTTGCCGCGCCCGTCGAGCACGGTGGAGCGGATCTTCACCGACTTGTCGTTCGCGCCGTCGTTGACGATGTCGGTCCCGACCCGGACGGTCGCGTACCCCTCGGCGAGCGTGGTCTCGAGGTCGGGCGTGGTGACGAACGTTCCCCAACGATCGACGTGGACCGGGTCGGTGACGACGAGGCGCACGTTGCGGTAGATGCCGCTGCCGGAGTACCACCGGCTGCTCGGCAGCTGGTTCTGGACCCTGACCGCGATCACATTGGGCGTGCGTCCGTCGGTGTGGAGAGCGTCGGTCAGGTCGAAGGCGAAGCCGGTGTAGCCGTAGGGGTGGTTCCCGACGAGCTCGCCGTTGACGTAGATGTACGAGTCCATGTACACGCCGTCGAACTCGATCGAGATCCGCCGGCCGGCCGTCGACCGGGGCAGGGTGAAGGTCTTGCGGTACCACCCCAGCCCGCCCTGAAGGTATCCGGTGCCGCCGCTCGTCCCGGTGCCGGGGCCAGTCGTCGGGAGCAATTCGATGCTCCAGTCGTGCGGCAGATCGAGCTCGCGCCAGGCCGAGTCGTCGTACGCCGGATCAGGCGCGTTCTCGTACTCGCCCGTCGGGTCGCTGATGCCCGTCCGGTTGACGAGCACGAAGCGCCAGTCCTCGGTGAAGTCGGTGTCTCGGCCGTCGAGCCGCATCGGCGGGGGCTGTCCCGACGTGACGCCGTCAGCGGCCGTCGCCGCTCCCATCACCCCCGAGCCCGGCGAGCTCGCCGCGAGGACAGCGACTACGGACCACGACATCACGCCCGCGACGACTCGGTGCATCGCGTCTCCTCCAACTCCCCCAGAAGTTCGAGTTTGCGTCCCCCGAGTGTAGAAAACCCCGTTCGATTCTGTCAAGTTTCGGCGCAATTTGTTCGGTTAGAGCCGCCTGACTGTTCGATCTTGTTCAGCCCTTCGTGGCGCCGAGCGTCAATCCGCGCACGAACTGCCGTTGCAGCACGAGGAAGACGAAGATCGTCGGGATCGCGATGATCACCGATCCCGCCGACAACAGGTTGTTGTCGGTGAAGAACTCGCCCCGGAGGTTGTTCAGTGCGCTCGTGATCGGGAACTTGTCGCCCGTCTGGAGGAGCGCCGTGGCGAGCAGGAACTCGTTGTAGATGAACACCACTTCGAGCGCGGCGAGGGCGCCGAGCGCCGGGCGGCACAGGGGCAGGGTGATGCTCCAGTACTGGCGGAACACGCTGGCGCCGTCGACCTGCGCGGCCTCGTACAGGTCCCGGGGCAGCGTCTTCATGTAGTTGCTCAGCACGAAGGCGCAGAACCCGATCTGGAAGGCCATATTGACGAGGATCAGGCCGAGAAAGCTGTCGAGCAGCGTTCCCGACTCGCTGATGAACCTCGGAACCGGGATCTCTCGGAACATGCGGAAGACGGGGATCACCAACGCCTGGGGCGGGAGGAGGTTGGCGGCGGTGAAGAAGCCGAGCATCGCGAGGTTGAAGCGGAACGAGAAGCGGGCCACGACGAACGCCACACCTGACGCCAGCGCGAGGGTGAACAGCACGGTGGGGAGCACGATGATCACCGAGTTGAGGAAGTGCCGCGTGAACTCGCCTCGCCGCCACGCGTCGGCGTAGTTGCCGAGCGTGAACCCACCGAGCGACGCATAGCCGTTCGCCTGCGTGTAGGCGTAGTCGCGGAAGGACGCGAACACCGCCCAGAGCAGCGGGAACAACCACCCCACGGCCACGACGATCAGGAACGCCTGGAGCACGATGCGCTTACGCCGCCGCTTCTTCCTGACCGTCACCGGTCGCGTGACGGCCATGTCCTCGCCGAAGGACACGGTCGCGGTTGCCGCGGTCACAGCCGTCGTTGATCCCCGCGGAACACGGCGATGAGGTAGATCGTGATGAACACCGACGAGATCACGAGCATGATCGTCGCCAGGGCCGAGCCGAAGCCGATGCGGCTCGCCTCGCCGATGATGTTGCTGAGGACGAGCGCCGAGATCAGCTCGAGCCCGTTGCGACCGCGGTTGATCACCCACACGAGGTCGAAGGCCCGCAACGACTCGATGACCGTGATCACCAGGATGACGATGTTCACCGGGCGCATCACCGGGAAGATCACCCGGAAGAACGCCTTCACCTCGTTCGCCCCGTCGATCGCCGCGGCCTCCCGCAGCGTCGGGTCGACGCTCTTCAGCCCGGCGAGGTAGAGCAGCATGATGTAGCCGATGTGGCGCCAGCTCGCCGCGACCAGCACGGCCCAGAGGTTGATGTTGGGGTCGCCCAGCCAGTCGGTCTCGCGGTTGAGCACCTCGTTGAGCAGGCCCTGGTCACGGGAGTAGATCAGCTGCCAGATGAAGCCGGTCAGGGCGAGCGAGATCACGACCGGCAGGTAGAACGCAGTCTGGTAGAAGCGGCTGCCGCGCAGCTCGCGATCGAGCAGGACGGCGAAGAACATCCCCAGCGGCGTGGCCACGAAGAAGAAGACGGCGAACCAGATGAGGTTGTGCCGGATCGCCGGGTCGAACGGCGGGTAGATGTTGACGATGTCGTGGTAGTTGCGGGTGCCGATCCACTCGATGTCGGAGAACCCGCCGTACCCGTCCCAGCGGGTGAACGACAGCAGGACCGACGCCAACGCCGGCAACCACACGAGAGCCAGCACGAGGAACGTCGGGATGCCGACCATCAGCCCGACGGACCACCGGTCACCGCCGGACAGCGATCCGAGACCGCGTTTGCGGCGGCTCATGACTCCAGCATGTCAGTCGGTGAAGATCGACTGCTTCTGGCTCTCGATGCTCGACGTCAACCCGTCGATGTCGTCGGGGTTCCGGATGAAGTCCTGCAGCGCGGGGATCATGACCGTGGAGGCGAAGTCCGGCCGGGTGTCGCGGTCGAGGAACTGGGCGATCGCGTCCGCCGACCCGACGAGCTCGACGGCCCGGTTCTTCAGGTCGTTGAACATGCTCGTGTCGGCTTCGGAGTTGGCGGCGATCGCGCCGGGGTTCTCGGTGTTGATGATCGTCCCGACGTCGGCCGAGCCGAACCACGTGAGCAGCGCTTTGGCCCCCTCCTCGTTGTCCGGGCTGGCGGCCATCATCATCCCGTCGATCGGAGCGTCGATCGCGCCGCTGCCGATATTGGAGTCGAGCTCCGGGTACTTGAAGAAGTCGATGTCCTCGCGGTCGGCCTCGGGGAACTGCTCGGATACGAACATCCCGAGCAGGTACATCGCCGCCTCCCCCGAGGCGAGCGCCTGCGCCGCCTCTTGCCACGTGCGGCCGAGGGCGTCGGGCTGGTGGTACGGGAGGATCCCCCGCCACGTGTCGAAGACGTTCTTCACCTCGGCCGACTCCCAGGACTCTTCACCCGCCATCAGGCTGATGTGGAAGTCGTAGCCGTTGATCCGCATGTTGAGGATGTCGAACGTGCCCATCGCCGGCCACCCGTCGATGTCGGCGAAGGCGAACGGGATCAGCCCGTCGTCCTGCATCGTCTGCGCCAGCGTGGTCATCTCGTCGAACGTCTCGGGGACCTCGTACCCGTGCTCCTCCCAGACCGACTTCCGGAAGAACACGGCCCAGGGGTAATAGGACTGGGGCACGAAGTACTGCTTGTCGTCGCTGCTCGTCGACGCGTTCTTGAACGCGTCGGTGAACCCGCTGAAGTTCGTCCACACGTCGCTGATGTCACCGGCGAGCCCGCGCTCGGCGAAGAACTGCATCCGGTAGCCGGCGAACCACGTCCAGACGTCGTCCGGATTGCCCTGGAGGTAGTTGGAGATGTTCTCCTGGAAGGTCTCGTGCTCGATCGTGTTGATCGGCACCTCGGCGTCGGCGTTGGCGTCGGTGAACGCGCCCACCATCGACGCCAGCACGCCCTTGGGTACGTCGTCGGACGCGTTCGACCCGAGCGTGATCGTGCCCGACGCCGCCGGGACCGCTCCGCTCGGCTCGCCGGTCGTGCCGGCGGTCGTCCCCGCGGTACCGGGGGAAGAAGTACCCGGGGACGCCCCGCCGGCGGTCGTCGCCGAGGCTCCGTCGTCGTCGTCGCCACCGCATCCGACGAGGGAGCCGCCGAGGCCGAGCAGGGCACCGGCGCCGAGGGCGCGGGTGATCACGGCACGGCGACTGGTCTTGAGCGCCATCATCGAGGGCGGGACGAGCCGGGCGAGGTACTCGGCCTGGGTGCGCGGTCGAGACATGGCGGTCTGCTCCTTTGCGGGGTCCCCCACTCGCCGCCCCCGCGGCGAGATTCCGAACAGTTTCCCCCGTTTCAAGACAAGTTCCCACGCTCCTGGTGTCATGTCAAGAGCGATTACGACTGAATTTGTTGGAATCTGCGCGGCGCGTGTTGATTTCGGAGGCGAAAACTGCCACCGTTGGCCGCGTGGCGCCGACCTGGGGGCTCTCGCGCATGGCGTTCGGCGGGGACTACAACCCCGAGCAGTGGCCCGAGCACGTGTGGGCCGAGGACGTCGAGCTGATGGCCGCGGCCGGCGTCAACTTCGTGACCGTCGGGGTGTTCGCGTGGGCGCGCCTGCAGCCCCGGCCTGACGCGTTCGACGGCGAGTGGCTCGCCCGCGTGCTCGACCTGCTCGACGACGGCGGGATCCGCGTGGACCTCGCCACTGCCACCGCTTCCCCGCCACCGTGGCTCGCTCGTCTCCACCCCGAGGTCATCCCGGTCGACGAGCGGGGGAACCACTACTTCCTGGGCAGCCGCCAGACGTGGTGTCCGAGCTCACCCGTCTACCGGGAGCACGCGCTCGCCCTCGTCGAGCGGTTGGCGAAGGAGTTCGGCGAGCACCCCGCGCTGACGATGTGGCACGTCAGCAACGAGCTCGGGTGCCACAACGCTCGCTGCTACTGCCCCGTCACCGCCGGGCACTTCCGTCGCTGGCTGCGGGAGCGCTACGGCGATCTCGCCGAGCTCAACCGCGTGTGGGGCACGAGCTTCTGGAGTCAGGCGTACGGCGAGTGGGAGGAGATCCAGCCGCCGGGGCGGAGCACGTCGTTCTCCAACCCGACCCAGCTGCTCGACTTCGCCCGCTTCAGCTCCGACGCACTGTTGTCTCAGTACGTCGCCGAGCGGGACCTGCTGCGGGCGCGCACCCCCACCGTTCCCGTGACGACCAACCTGCTGGTCGGCAACGAGACGAGCGTCGACTGCTTCTCGTGGGCGCCCGAGCTCGACCTCGTCGCCAACGACCACTACGTGCTCGGCGCCCTGCCCGACCCGCTCGCCCACCTCGCCTTCGTCGGCGATCTGACTCGCGGCGTCGCCGGCGGCAACCCATGGCTGCTCATGGAGCACTCGACGAGCGCGGTCAACTGGCAACCGGTGAACCGGGCCAAGGCACCCGGCGAGATGACCCGCACCTCGCTCGCACACGTCGCCCGCGGCGCCGACGGCGTCGCCTTCTTCCAGTGGCGGGCGTCGCAGGCCGGGTCGGAGAAGTTCCACTCGGCGCTCGTCCCCCACGTCGGGGCGGACAGCGAACGCTTTCGCGAGGTCACCGCGCTCGGCGCCATCGTGGGGCGGCTGACCGAGCTCCGCGGCAGTACCGTCGACGCCGACGTCGCCCTGCTCTACGACTGGCCATCGGTGTGGGCGTGCAATGCCCCGTCGTTGCCGAGCACCCTCGTCCGTGGCTCCGACGCCGCCCGCTGCTACCACCGTGTCCTCCGGGCGCTCGGCGTGACGTGCGATGTGGTGCATCCGCATCACGACCTCGCCCGGTACCGCATCGTGATCGTGCCGACGCTGTACCTCTGTGACGACATCACGGCGGCCGCCGTCGCCGACGCCGCGGGCCGCGGCGCCCACGTCCTCATCACGTACTTTTCCGGCATCGTCGACGAGCGGGACCACATCCGCCTGGGCGGCTATCCGGGCGCATTCCGCGAGCTGCTCGGCGTGCGCGTCGAGGAGTTCTTCCCGCTCGCGGCCCGGGAGGTCGTCGAACTCAGCGACGGAGGACAGGCGCGTCTCTGGACGGAGCACCTCACGGTCGATGACGACTCCGGCGTCGAGATCATCGCCACCCACCTCGCCCCACCGCTTCGCGACGTCCCCGCGATCACCAGGCGACCCGTCGGCTCGGGCGCAGCCTGGTACGTCGCCGCCGCGCTCGACGACGACTCCCTCCAGCGGCTCCTCGACCGAGTGACCGCCGAGGCCGGCGTCGTGCCAGTCTGTGCCGTGCGCGGGACGGGCGAGGTCGACGTCACACGGCGTCGGCGCGGGGACGCGACGTGGCTGTTCGTCCTCAACCACGGGTCGGACGACATCGAGGTCGAAGCGACGGGTCACGATCTCGTGAACGACGAGCCCGTCGACGGCCACATCACCGTCGGCGCGGGCGGCTGCGCGGTCGTCAGAGAGCGGGCCTGATGCTGGCCCGCCAGCGCCAGGACGCGATCCTCGACGTGGTCACCCGGGAGGGCGGCGCCCGCGTCACCGACCTGGTCGAGCGCCTCGGGGTCTCCGACATGACGGTCCGCCGCGACATCCAGGTGCTCGCCGCGCGTGGTCTCGTCGCCCGCGTCCACGGCGGCGCCGCCGCGGTGTCGGACCACTTCACGGCGGACGAGCCGGAGTTCAAGGTGAAGTCGGCCCTGCAACCGGCGGAGAAGCGAGCAATCGCCCACGCCGCCGCCGAGCTCGTCGAGCCCGGCAGCTCGGTCGCGTTGTCGGCCGGGAGCACCACCTACGCCGTCGCCGAGGCGCTGTGCCACGTGTCCCGCCTCACCGTGATCACCAACTCGCTGCCCGTCGCCGACGTGCTCCACTCGGCGGCCCCGCCCGACACGTCCGTGGTCCTCATCGGGGGCATGCGCACCCCGTCGGACGCGCTGGTCGGTCCCGTCGCCCTCGCCGTCCTGCGCGGTCTGCACGTGGACTGGCTGTTCCTCGGCGTCCACGGCATGGACGTCCGGGCCGGTCTGACCAGCCCCAACATGAGCGAGGCCGAGACCGACCGGGCAATGATCGCGTCGGCGCATCGCCTCGTCGTCGTCGCCGACCATTCCAAGTGGAACGTCGTCGGGCTGGCCGCGATCGCACCGATCTCGGAGATCGACATCCTGATCACCGACGACAAGCTGCCCGAACCCGCCCGGCGGGCGCTGGAGGCGCACGTCGGCCGGCTGATCGTCGTGGACAGCGCGTGACGGACACGACACCCCGTTCGGCACGCGTCCGACGTTCGAGTGGACACCTCGCCGACGGCCGGGAGTTGATCTACTTCGACGACTCCGAGCCCTACGCGTCCGGCCGGGCCCGACGGTCGTTCGACGACCGGCGCCCGCTCGAGCGGCACACCAACGACAGCCGGATGCGGTTCGACGAGCTCGCCGGGGAGTGGGTCGCCTTCGCCACCCACCGCATGGACCGCACCCACCTGCCCCCGGCGGACCAGTGCCCGCTGTGCCCCACCCGCCCGGGCCGGCAGCCGACCGAGATCCCCGCCGAGGACTACGACGTCGTGGTGTTCGAGAACCGGTTTCCGTCCTTCGCCGGCGACCCCATCCGGGGACACTCGGATGGGAGCGTCAGCGACGTGCCCGCGCACGGGCGCTGCGAGGTCGTGTGCTTCACGAGCGACCACCAGACGAGCTTCCACGAGCTCGGCGTGAGCCGGGTCCGCACCGTCATCGAGGCGTGGTCCGACCGCACCGCCGATCTGTCCGCCCGTCCCGGTGTCGCCCAGGTGTCGGTGTTCGAGAACCGCGGCAAGGAGATCGGCGTCACGCTCCACCACCCGCACGGACAGATCTACGCCTACCCCTTCGTCGTCCCGCGGACCGAGGCGATGTTGCGCCAGGCGCGGCGCCACCGTCGCCCCGGCGGCCACGACCTGCTCGGCGCCCTGCTCGCCGACGAGGTCGCGGCCGGCACGCGGATCGTCGCCCGAGGCTCGTCTTGGACGGCGTACGTGCCCGTCGCGGCGCGCTGGCCGGTCGAGGTCCGGGTCGTGCCGCACCGCAACGTGCCCGACCTGGCGGCACTGAACGACGCCGAGAGAGACGAGCTCGCCGTCGTCTACCCCGAGCTGCTGCGCCGCTTCGACGCCTTCTACCCGCGGGTGGCGAAGGTTCCTTACATCGCCGCATGGCACCAGGCACCGGTCGGCGAGGGCCGCGATCTCTGCCGCCTGCACCTCCACCTGTTCTCGATCATGCGGGCGCCGCGCAAGCTGAAGTACCTCGCCGGATCCGAATCAGCCATGGGGGCGTGGGTGAACGACACCACGCCCGAGCGCATCGCCGCCCGCCTCCAGGAGCTCGCCCAGTGAGCGGAGCGAACCAGGATTACGGCGCGAAGCGCTCATTGGTGCGCCGCCCGTCGGCCGCCTGGATGAGGCACGCGGCCACGGTGCACCAATGAGCGACTGGTACCCGGCGTCCGCCCCGGCGGTCGCCGCCCAACAAACGGCGGTGGCGTTTCGGACGTCCTTCGGCGGCGAACCCGACGGCGTCTGGGCGGCGCCGGGGAGGGTCAACATCATCGGCGAGCACGTCGACTACAACGCCGGCCGCTGTCTCCCGATGGCCCTCCCGCACCGCACCTACTGCGCCGTTCGCCGACGGACCGACGGCGTGCTCGCGATCGCCTCCGGGCAGGGGTACCCACCATGGTCGGGTCCCGTCGGAGAGCTCGTCGCCGACTCGGTCGTCGAGTGGGCCCGCTACGTGGCGGGGGCGGTGTGGGCGCTGCGCCGAGCCGGAGCCGACGTGCCCGGCCTCGAGGTCGCCGTGCACAGCGACGTCCCGATCGGTGCCGGCCTGTCCAGCTCGGCGGCGCTGATCTGCGCCACCGCCCTCGCCGCCGCCGAGTTGAGCGGCTGGGACGACCCCGACTCGCTGACCGACCTGTGCGTCGACGCCGAGACCCTGTTCGTCGGCGCGCCGACGGGCGGGATGGACCAGGCGGCCGCGCTGCGCTCGGTCGGCGGTCACGCCCTGCTCCTCGACAGTCGCGACGGCGCCGTCGAGCAGGTGCCGTTCGACGTCGCCGCGGCGGGGCGGGCGGTGCTGGTCGTCGACACGCGCGTGACCCACAGCAACGTCGACGGCCGGTACGGGGAACGACGACGGGGCTGTGAGCGGGCGGTGCGGCTGCTCGGCGCCGCCAGCCTGCGCGACGTCGCCGACGCGACGACCGACGACGACCTCGACGAGGCCCTGCGCCCGCTCGCCGGCGACGAGTCGTGGCCGCTCGCCCACCACGTCGTCACCGAGATGCACCGGGTCGACGTCGCTGCCGGCGAGCTGCGCGAGGGGCGCATCGACGCGATCGGCCCCCTGCTCGAAGCGTCCCACCGGTCACTGCGCGACGACTTCCGGGTTTCGTGCGCCGAGCTCGACACCGCCGTCGACGCGGCGATGAAGGCCGGGGCGCTGGGTGCGCGGATGACGGGGGGCGGCTTCGGCGGCTCCGCGATCGCGATCGTCGCCACGGCCGACGTGCCGGCGGTGGTCGCCGCCGTGGACGACGCCTTCGTCGTCGCCGGCTTCCGGCAGCCCCGATACCTCGACGCCGTGCCGGCCGGCGCCGGGACGCGGGTTGCATGAGTGTCCTGCGCGCCGCTGGTGCCTGTGTGGTCGTCGACGCCACTCCGGGCGCGCCGCCGCGGCTGCTCCACTACGGCGCCGACCTCGGGCCGGACGTCGACGTCGCCGTCCTGGCCGCGGCGGTCGAGCGGCCGGTGCCGATCTCCTCGTTCGACGGACCGGTTCGTCCCGGTCTGCTGCCGGTCGAGGCGGACGGGTGGCTCGGACGCCCCGGACTGGCGGGTCACCGCAACGGACGCCAGCTGCTGCCGCGGTTGGAGGTCGAGTCGGTGCAGCTCGAGGGCGCATCCCGCCTCTCGATCGACAGCGTCGACGAGGTCGCCGGCGTCGCCGTCCGCAGCGAGCTCGTGCTCGAGCCGGCCGGCGTCCTGCGCTTCCGCCACACCGTGACGAACACCGCCGACGTGCCGCTCGAGCTCACCGCCCTCGACGCGTCGATCCCGTTCCCGTCGATCGCCTCCGAGGTGCTCGACTTCAGTGGTCGCTGGAGCCATGAGCGGGCGCCGGTGCGCGGGCCGCTCGGCCTCGGGACCCGCGTGCGGGAGATCCGCCGCGGTCGGACCGGTCACGACGCCCCGCTCCTCATGGTGGTCGGCACGCCCGGGTTCGGCTTCCGCCGCGGCGAGGTGTGGGGCATGCACGTCGAGTGGAGCGGCGACCAATTCTACGCCGCGGAGCGCCCGGCCGAGGGCGCCGGCAGCGGTGCCGGCCTCCTCCGCGGCGGCGAACTGCTGCGCCCCGGGGAGATCGCGCTCGCGCCCGGCGAGGCGTACTCGACGCCGTGGGTGCTGTTCACCTGGTCCGATCGCGGGCTCGACGGTGCCTCGGCGCGGATCCACCGTTACGTGCGCAGCCGTCCGAGCCATCCGCGGCGGCCCCGTCCCGTCGTGTTGAACACGTGGGAGGCGGTGTACTTCGATCACGACCTCGATCGCCTGCGGCGGCTCGCCGAGACGGCCGCGTCGATCGGGGTCGAGCGGTTCGTGCTCGACGACGGCTGGTTCCGCCACCGCCGCGACGACACCGCCGGGCTTGGCGACTGGTACGTCGACGAGGGCGTGTGGCCGGCCGGCCTGCACCCGCTCTTCGACACCGTCCGGGGCGTCGGCATGGAGGTCGGACTCTGGGTCGAGCCCGAGATGGTCAACCTCGACTCGGATCTCGCCCGCGCCCACCCGGACTGGGTGCTCGGCCCACCGGAGCGTCGGCCGGCGGAGTGGCGCCACCAACAGGTCCTCGACGTCGCCAACCCCGCCGTGAGCGAGTACCTGTTCGAGCGTCTCGACGCCCTCGTCACCGAGTACCGGCTCGACTTCCTGAAGTGGGATCACAACCGCGACCTGAGCGAGGCGGTGTCCCCGGCAACCGGAATCGCCGCGTCGCACCGCCAGACCGACGCCACGTACGCCCTGCTCGACCGGCTGCGCACGGCTCACCCCGGTCTCGAGATCGAGTCGTGCTCGTCCGGAGGCGCCCGGACCGACCTCGGGATCCTCGCCCGCACCGACCGGATCTGGGCGTCCGACACCGTCGACGCCGTCGAGCGTCAGTCGATCCAGCGGTGGACGTCCGTGCTCGTGCCGCCCGAGCTGATCGGCAGTCACGTCGGCCCGCCCGTGGCACACACGACCGGTCGCGCCGTCGGGCTGGGCTTCCGCTGCCTCACCGCGCTGATCGCCCATGCCGGCATCGAGTGGGACATCACGACGGCGAGCGAGAGCGACCTGGCCCGCCTTAACGCGTGGATCGAGCTGTACCGCGAACTGCGACCGTTGCTCCACAGCGGCGAGGTCGTCCGGGCCGACGACGGACCGGACGGCGTCCTCGTCCACGGGGTCGCCACCGATGACGCCTCGGCCGCCGTGCACGCCGTCGTGCGCCTCAGCACCGCCAGCGAGAGCACGCCGGGCCCACTGCGGCTCCCCGGACTCGACGATGGCCGGACCTATCTGGTCCGCGTCCGGGGCGAGTTCTTCCGGCCCGGGCGAGGTCGCCCACCGGCCTGGTGGGACGCTGCCGAGGCGGAAGGGTTCGCCGTCACCGGCGCGATCCTCGGCCGGGTGGGGCTCCAGCTGCCGGTGCTCCTGCCGGGGCAGGGGTTCCTCCTTCACGCCACGACCGCGCCGTCGTTGGACGTGTGAGCCGACTGACGCAGACGAACGTCGACGGCAGTGGTACGACGCACGGGAGATGCGCCCGCCGTCCGCGGGCCGGCCGCAGCGGCGTTGTGTCGCTCGGCACATCAGAGGGAGTACATCCATGCGTTTCAAGGCTCCATTGGCAGCCGTCGTCGTCGCGTGCGCGGCCGCGTCGGCCGCCACCATCGCGTCTCCGGGATCACCGGCCCAGGCCCGACCGGAAGCGGCGGCACCGTTGTACGGCGCCGCCGCCGAGCAGGCCCTTCCCGGCCGGTATCTGGTCGTGTACCGCGACGGCGCGGTCACCACCGCCGCCGCCAACCGGGTCGAGCGGGAGGCCAAGGCCGAGGGGGGTCAGATCAAGCAGCGTTTCGGCCACGCCCTCCGCGGCTTCGCCGGCGTCCTGTCGGACGAGGCCCTGGCCGAGGTGCGGAGCGACCCGGCCGTCGCCTACGTCGAGGCCGACCAAGAGATGCGGGCGATGGCCGACCAGGCGAACCCACCGTCGTGGGGACTCGATCGCGTGGACCAGCGCAGCCTGCCGCTCAACTCCAGGTACCACTACGACGCGACCGGCGCCGGCGTCACCGCCTACATCATCGACACCGGGATCCGCTTCAGCCACAGCGCCTTCGGTGGCCGGGCCATCAGCGGCTACGACGCCATCGACGGCGGATCGGCCGACGACTGCAACGGGCACGGCACCCACGTGGCGGGCACGGTCGGTGGCGATGTGTACGGGATCGCCAAGTCCGTCGCGTTGGTCGCCGTGCGAGTGTTGAACTGCAGCGGCAGCGGGTCGACCTCCCAGGTCGTCGCCGGCATCGACTGGGTGACGGGCAACCACACGGCCGGCCAGCCGGCAGTGGCCAACATGAGCCTCGGCGGTGGTCCGAGCAACGCCATCGACAACGCCGTGCGCAACTCGGTCGCCGACGGCGTCACCTACGCCATCGCCGCCGGCAACAGCAACACCAACGCCTGCAACGGTTCCCCGGCTCGGGTCGCCGAGGCGATCACCGTCGGGGCGACCACGTCCGCGGATGCCCGGGCGAGTTACTCGAACATCGGAACCTGCCTCGACCTGTTCGCCCCCGGGTCCAGCATCACGTCGGCGTGGCACACATCCGACTCCGCCACCAACACGATCAGCGGGACCTCGATGGCGGCCCCGCACGTGGCCGGCGCGGCGGCGCTGTACCTCCAGCGCAATCCCGGTGCCAGCCCGGCCGCGGTCCGCGACGTCATCGTCACCACCGCCACCACCGGTGTCGTGGGCAACCCGGGCTCCGGCTCGCCGAACCGGTTGCTCTACACGCTGTTCGGCAGCACTCCACCGCCTCCACCGCCTCCGCCACCTCCGCCGCCTCCGCCGTCCGGCTGCGCGGCGCTGGAGCAGGTCGTCACCGGTTCCCTGGCGGGAACGGGCGACTTCGACACGCAGCCCAACGGCACCTCGTTCGACGCACCCGCCGGCACCCACCGAGGCTGCCTGGACGGACCGGCCGGGGTCGACTTCGACCTCTTTCTCCAGCAGTGGAACGGCCAGGCCTGGGTGAACGTGGCCGTGGGGGAAACCGTCAATCCGGACGAGAGCCTGACCTTCAACGGCACGGCCGGCACCTACCGCTGGCGAGTGCTGTCCTTCCGGGGCGCCGGCTCCTACACGTTCGGGCTCGACCGCCCGTAGTCCCGCGAGCCTCATCTGGGCGCGGAGCGTCTCAGTCGGCGATCTGGGCGCGCTGAGTCGCAGATCCGAGACCGTCCGCGCCCAGAAGCGTTAATGCGACCGTCCGCGCCCAGATCCTCCGGGCGCGGACCACGTCGACCGCCCGTAGCAAACTCGGCGGGCCTCAGGGCAGTGTCGCCGGTTCGATGACGTCGACGCGCGCCTCGCTGCGCCGTCGCCGCGGTGGATCCAGCAGCGCGCTCGAGGCGAGGAGGATCGCCATCGTGACCCCGGCGATGAGCCACGCCGGGCCGGCGCCGAAGACGTCGAACACCGGCGCCGCCGTGAACGCGCCGATCGCGGCCGCCGCCGAGCCCGCCGCCTCGGCCAGCCCCTGTGCGGCCGCGGCGTCGCGCTGCGGCGCGGCGTCGGCGACGGCGGCCTGTGATCCGGGAGACTGGATCGCCTCGCCGATGCCGTGGGGGACCGCCATGACCATGACGGCGGCCACCGACCCGACGTACCCGTAGGACGCCATCAGCGGGACGGTCGCGGCGGCCGACAGGACCGACGTCAGCCGCGGTCCGTACGTGTCCGACAGGCGACCGGCCCAGCGGGCGATGATGAGCATCGGGAGCGCGAACACGGTCAACGAGATCGTCACGAGCAGGGTGCCGGCTCCGAGCTCGTCCAGGTAGCTCGCCCACAGCGGCTCGAAGACACCTATCGAGTAGCGGAACGACACGACGACGAGCAGGGCGGCGATCAGCCGGCGGCCGGTGATGAGCCGGCGCAGGACCCGGCGGTCGGCGCTCGAGATCGCAGCGCCGCGGCTGCCGGGCGTGTCGACGACGACATCGCGCAAGGCCAAGGAGCTGGCGGCGACGGCAAGGCCGAGCACGACGAACGGCAGGCGCACGTCGGCGATCACCGTCAGGACGCCGGCGATCGGCGGCCCGAAGACGAAGCCGGCGAGATACGACGCGTAGAACACGCCCAGGCGCTCACCCAGATCACCGTGCGAAGCCAGGACGATGGCCCGCCGGGCCGCCGGGACGATCATTCCGACGCTCGCACCGAGCAGGGCACGCGCGGCGACGAACTGCCACAGCTCGGTCGCCGCGGCGAACCACAGCAACCCGACGGACGCCATCACGACGCCCACGCGCAACAGCACGAGGCCGTAGCCGCGGTCGGCGTAGCGTGACACGCCGAGTTGGGTGACGAGCGCGGCGGCGAATGCCGAGCCGGCGATCAGACCGAGGCCGCTCTTGGTCAGGCCGTACCGATCCTCGAGCTCGGCGAGCAGCACGAACACGGCGCTGACGCCGGCCATCGTCACTCCCGCGACGACGTACAGACCTCTCACGACTCCGAGCATGCCATCCCGACTAGGGTCCGCCCCCGTGCGAAGGAGGTTGCTGGCGGTGGCCATCGTCGTGCTCGCAGGCTGTGGCGACGACGACGACGACGGCGAGACGGCACCGACCGTCACGGGCCCGGCACCGTCCGAGGACGTCACCGCCGGGGCGTACGCGGACGAGTGGAATGGGTTGTCGGAGAGCCTCGACGTCGCCACGGTCGACAACGAGTTGCCCTCGACGCAGTCGGGCAACTGGCAGCTGCGCTTGGACGTCGAGGCCAGCGATGCCGACGAGGGCTGGGCCCTGATGCAGAACTTTGCCGAGCAGTTCGGGTGCTCATCCGAACTGCCCGCCCGTCAGCCCCGTGACGACATGCTGGTCGTCAGCTGCTGACCGCGGTCTCGCGATGGCCGTGCACCTGCCTCCGTTCGACGGCGCGACCGACTGGCTCAACACCGATCCACTGACCCCCACCGAGCTGCGTGGTCAGGTCGTGCTGGTGAACTTCTGGACGCTGACGTGCATCAACTGGCTGCGCCAGGAACCGTGGGTGCGGGCGTGGTCGCAGGCCTACCGCGACGACGGACTGGTCGTGATCGGGGTCCACACCCCGGAGTTCTCGTTCGAGCACGACGTCGAGGGGGTCCGGCAGGCGGTCGCGGTGCGGGCAATCGACTACCCGGTCGTCGTGGACAGCGACTATGCGGTCTGGAGCGCCTTCGACAACCACTACTGGCCGGCGCTCTACTTCGTCGACCGGGACGGCGTCATCCGCGACGAGCAGTTCGGCGAAGGACGCTACGAACAGTCCGAACGGGTCATCCAGCGGCTGCTGGGTGTCCAACGCGACCTCGCCGACGTGGAAGGAGTCGGCGTGGAGGCGGAGGCCGACTGGGACCAGCTGCGCACGCCGGAGACGTACGTCGGCTACGGGCGGGGCGAACGGTTCGCGTCAGCTGAGAGTGTCGCCCTCGACGAAGGCCGCGCCTACGAGCTGCCCGACCACCTGCGCCTCAACTACTGGGCGCTCGCCGGGGAATGGACGATCGGGCGGGAGAACGTCGTGCTCGACGGGCCCGAGGGCACCATCGCCTACCGGTACCACGCCCGGGATGTCCACCTCGTCCTGTCCCCCGGGTCGCGAGCACCGATCCCGTTCCGTGTGCTCGTCGACGGCGCCGTGCCCGGCCCGGCCCATGGAGAGGACGTCGACGAGGACGGCCACGGGGTGCTCGGCGACGGCCGTTTGTACCAGCTCGTCCGCCACCCCGACACGGTGCATGAGCGCACCGTGGAGATCACGTTCCTCGAGCCCGGCGCCGAGGCGTACTCGTTCACGTTCGGATAGTCGGCGGCGACACGCCCAACACCTGCATCGAAACGAGAAGGAGACCGGAGATGGCCCCGAGGAAGAAGAAGGCAACGGCGAGCACGCGCCGAGCCAGGCGGAGCGAACCCGCCAAGCCCAACATCCTCATCATCTGGGGCGACGACATCGGCTGGTACAACGTCAGTGCCTACAACCTCGGCGTGATGGGCTACCGCACGCCGAACATCGACCGCGTCGCACGGGAGGGCGCGCTCTTCACGGACTGGTACGGGCAGCAGAGCTGCACCGCGGGACGGGCGGCGTTCATCACCGGCCAGTCGCCGATCCGGACCGGGCTCACCAAGGTCGGCCTGCCCGGCGCCCCGCTGGGTCTGCAGCCGGAGGATCCGACGATCGCCGACTTCCTCAAGCCGCACGGCTACGTGTGTGGACAGTTCGGCAAGAACCACCTCGGCGACCGCGACGAGCACCTCCCCACGGCGCACGGCTTCGACGAGTTCTTCGGCAACCTCTACCACCTCAACGCGGAGGAGGAGCCCGAACACCCCGACTACCCGAAGGATCCCAAGTTCAAGGAACAGTTCGGCCCCCGCGGGGTGCTCCGGTCGTGGGCCAACCCCGACGGCACCCAGAAGATCGAGAACACGGGGCCGCTGACGCGCAAGCGCATGGAGACGGTCGACGAGGAGTTCCTCGACGCCGCGGTCGACTTCATCGAGCGCCAGCACGAGGCGGGCGAGCCGTTCTTCTGCTGGTGGAACTCGACCCGCATGCACATCTGGACCCATCTCAAGGAGGAGTCGCAAGGCGTCACCGGCCTCGGCATCTATCCCGACGGCATGGTCGAGCACGACGGGCACGTCGGCAAGCTGCTCGACAAGCTCGACGAGCTCGGCATCGCCGACAACACGATCGTGATGTACTCGACCGACAACGGCGCCGAGGTGATGACGTGGCCGGACGGCGGCACGACACCGTTCCGCGGGGAGAAGGCCACCAACTGGGAGGGCGGTTGGCGCGTGCCGTGTCTGATCCGCTGGCCAGGGCACATCGAGCCAGGCACAGTCTCCAACGAGGTGTTCAGCCACCAGGACATGCTGCCGACGCTGGTCGCGGTGGCGGGCGACCCGGACATCGTCGAGAAGGCGAAGAAGGGCGTCAAGGTCGGCGACAAGACGTTCAAGGTCCACCTCGACGGCTTCAACCTGCTGCCGTTGCTCGAGGGTGAGGTCGATGAGAACCCGCGTCCGGGGTTCATCTACTGGAGCGACGACGGCGACCTGATGGCGCTGCGCTACGGGAACTGGAAGTTTCACTTCCTGGAGCAGCGCGCCCATGGGCTCGGCGTGTGGGAGGAGGAGCTCGTGCGCACCCGCGCGCCCACCTTCTTCAACCTGCGCGCCAACCCGTTCGAGATCGACGCCGAGGACGCCGCCTTCTTCTTCAACAAGGAGAAGGCCGACCGGCTCTTCTTGCTTCTTCCGGCCGTCGCGCTCGTCAGTCAGTACCTCGCTACGTTCGCGGAGTTCCCGGTGCGCCAACGGCCGGCGAGCTTCAGCATCGACCAGGCGCTCGAGAAGGCCCAGGCCAACCAGGCGCAGCTGGAGGCGGCCGCCCGCGACCGGTGACGCCGGTCGGCCGGACCCCCTACTCGTTGAACAGCATCGTGACCTCGGCGAGGCTCAGGGCCCGGCCGTAGACCCGGACCTGATCGAGCGCGCCGCCGTAGAACCCGGTCGCGAACTCCTGGTTCATGCCCATGCGGACGTTGAAGTTGTTGGTGCGCAGGGTCTGGGAGTAGTTGGCGGAGGCGTTCAGGACACCGTCGATGTACAGCTGCTTCTGGGTACCGGTGAAGACCGCCACGACATGGTGCCACTGGTTGTTGTCGACGATCGTCGTTCCGATGAGGTCGTGCCCGGCACCCGAGGCGTTGAACGTCGTGAACGCGACGGACCGACCGGTGTTGTTGCGCGCGACGCCCCACGCCGAGTCGGCCTTGGTGATCATCGCCTCCCACGCCTTCGTGTAGCCGGTGCGCTTCATCCAGAACGACACCGAGAACGAACCGGTGAAGTCGAACGCAGACTCCAGCGCCGTGTCGACGTAGTCGTTCGTGCCGTCGAACTGCACGGCGCCGCCCACCCGGCCCGTCGTCCACGCCGCACCGCCGACGAGCGTCCCGAGGTGACCGTTGCCGGAGGAGTCGGCCGTCTGAGTATTGGCACCTTCGTCGAGCCTCCACTCGGCGATCGCTCCCGGGGGCAGGGGCGGCGCCGTCTCCAGATAGGTCGCGGTGTAGGTCGCCGCGGCCGTCGGCACCGTGATGTCGTGCTCCTGGGCACCGCCGTCCGACCATGCCTGGAAGGCGAACCGTCCCTGGTTGGCGGCCTCGATCGTGTGGACGAAGCCGATCAACGTGCCGTGCACGAACGGTGTCGTGTGGGCGATCCCATCGACGTTGACGGTCAGGCCCGGCGGCTCCGTCGCGATCGTGACGTTCACCTTGTCGGGGAACACCATGATCGACTCGCTCGTCTGGAGGCCGTCGGTGTCGGTGACGGTCAACGTGATCCGGTAGCGGGTGTTGCCGCCGAAGTCGTGGCCCGACGTCGGAACCGTGAACGAACCCTCCGTCACCCCGGTCAGCCGAGGACCCGGGTGCACGTGGCCCTCGTGGAGAAAGTCGATGCCCCACGTGAACGCGCTCGCCGGAAGCGGCCCATCCTCGGTGTCGGTCCCCGTCCCCTCGAACTCGATGACGTCGCCGGCGCGGAACAGGCGCCCGGCCTCGGGCTTGACGATGGTTCCGCTCGGCTTGTTGCCCACGCTGATCGCCACGGGCGGGGCCTGCGTCGTGTTGACCCCGTCGGACACCTCGAGGCGCGCCGTGTACGGCCCGGCTTGGTTGTAGACGTGGACCGGGTTCGCCTCGGTCGACGTCTCGCCATCGCCGAACGTCCAGTGGTACGACAGCGCCTCGCCCTCGGGGTCGAAAGATCCCGCACTGGAGAAGGTGACGGTCAGCGGACGGGGACCCGAAGTCGGTTCCGCCGCGGCGACGGCGACCGGCGCCTGGTTCTGCTCGACGTAACGGATGCGCCGGATCTTGCTGACCCCGAACTGCCCACTCTCGTCGTCGAAGCCGAGGTCGACGTAGTAGAGCGCCCCGTCAGGGCCCTCGGCCAGGTCGACGATGTCGCCGTACGGCCCGTCGACCGACCCGTCGGCAGGCTCGAAGTTGAAGACGCCGGTGACGTTGCCGTTGGCGTCGAGGGTCAGCCGGCGGATCCAGTTCTGGCCGTAGTCGGCAAAGAAGTAACTGCCCTGGTACTGGCTGGGGAACGTGGTGCCGCGGTAGACGAACCCGCCCGTGATCGAGGCGTCACGACCGCTGTGCCCGTACGAGTAGATCGGGCTCGTGCACGGCGCCGCGCACGCGCCCTCGCTGCTCGGCCAGCCGTAGTTGGCGCCGGCCACGCCGATGTTCACTTCCTCGAGCGAGCTCCCGACGTTGCCGCCGACGTCCGCGATGTAGAGGCGTCCGGTGGGAGGGTCGTAGTACGCCCGGAACGGGTTGCGCAGTCCGCGCGCCCAGATCGAGTCGACGTTCGGACCGGCGCCGTCGAAGAACGGGTTGTCGGTGGGCACCGAGCCGTCGGGGTTGATGCGGTGGATCTTGCCGCGAGGGCTGGTGAGCAACGGAGCGTTCGAGGCCGTGAAGTGCTCGCCGGTCGTGAAGTAGATCTTCCCGTCGTTGCCGAAGTTGACCGCTCCGCCGTGGTGCTCGTCATGGGCGTTCTGGGGATCCTCGTAGAGGATCAGCTCGCTCCCGGCGATCGTGCCGGTCAGCGACTCGTTTGCCGTGAAGCGCGAGAGGCGGTCGCGGTTCGGGGTCCCCGCGGTGTAGAAGACGTAGTAGTAGTGGTTGTTCGCGAAGTCGGGATCGAGCTCGAGGTCCATGATCCCCTGCTGCACCGGCTCTCCGGTGTTGGCGATCGTGCCGAACGGCGTGCCACTGACGGAGGTGTAGGGAGGCGAGGCGACGAGGATCGTGCCCTGCAGCTCGGCGATGAGGAGACGGCCGTCGGGGAGGAACTCGATCGTCGTCGGGAGATCGAGCCCCGTGATCAGGATCTCGTTCTGGAAGAAGTTCGTGTTCGCCACGTTGACGGAGACCGGCGCCGACGTGGCGGTGTTGCCGGCTGCGTCCCGGGCGCGCGCGGCGACGGTGTGCACACCGTTGGTCGCGTCCCGGGTGTCCCAGTTGAGGACGTAGGGCGCCACTCTGTCCTCGGTGCCGGTGGCAACGCCGTCGACCAGGAACTGGACTCCCACGACGCCGACCGTGTCCGTCGCCTCGGCCGTCACGGAAGTGATGTCGACGACCTGCTCGCCCGGCGCCGGCGACGTGATGTGCACATGGGGCGGTGTCAGGTCGGGAGGACCGCTCAGCGTCGTGAACCTGGCGTTGTTGCTGACGCGCTCGTTGCCGGCCGCGTCACGGGTGCGAATGCGGTAGTTGTAGGTCGTCTGTCCCGCGAGCCCCGTCACCTGGACGCTGTGCGCCGTCACGAGCGCGCTGTCCAGTGGCGTCGTCGATCCGTAGCCCGTCGTCACGCCGTAGTCGACCTGTGACGTCGACGGCTCGTCCGTGGTCCAGGTGATGGTCGCGGTGTCCTGGGTGATGCCCGACACCGCACGGCCGGAGATCACCGGTGCCGTCGTGTCGAGCACGATCGAGTCCGACGACGAGGCGGTCGACCAGTTGCCGGCCAGGTCGCGGAACTGGACGTAGACCGTCTTGGTCCCGGCTCCCGACGACAGCGTCCAGGAGGTCGTCGTCTCGTAGGTGCGTGTGCCCGAGAAGGACGTGCTGCTGTTGGAGAACCGCATCTGGGAGATCGGACCGAGTGCATCCGTCGCCGCCAGTGTCAGCGTCACCGTTCTGTTGTTGGTGACCGCGGCCCCGTTGTTGATCACCACCGTGCCCGCCGGAGCCTCGTTGTCGACGATCACCGAAATCGTGCTGGTCGTGCTGTTCGACGCGGTGTCGCGCGCCCGGGCACCGACCGTGTGCGGCCCGTTGGGAACCGTGCTGGTGTTCCAGTTCCGCGTGTAGGGCGCGCTCGTGTCGTTGGCACCGATGTTCGTGGTGCCGTCGAGCAGGAACTGGACGCCGGTGACGCCGACGTCGTCGGACGCCGTTGCCGTCAGGCTCACCGTGCCGCGGACGTGGGCACCGTCGGCGGGGCTGGTGATCGTGACGGTCGGCGCGTCATCGGCTGCTGCTGGACTCGACCCGACGCTGGTGACGGCCAAGACCGCACCGACCACAACGACCTTCAACCATCCCTGTCGTGATGTCGCGAAGCGCATTTCTTCTCCCTCATCCGCCCTGGCACGCAACGCTCGACGAATTGGCTCGACCTGCCCGGTCAGGCCGCGCGTGACCGCGCGTGCTCCGTCCGATCCCCAATTCAAGGCAAGTCACACCCCGCCCGCCTCCGCCCGTCCCGTCCGATTGGGCGGCACCATAACGCGGCGGGCGCGGCAGCACCAGACGCGCTGTCGAGTTTTCAGGTCGCCGCCGTAGAACTGCGCGTCGATCGCGAACTGTGACCGCTCCGTACCGATATCCGCCCGCTCCCGTCACGGTTCCCCGCCGTTGGTCGGGATCGACGTCACGCGGCGAGCTGACGCATCCCGAGCAGGTACAAGTCGCCGGCGCGGATCTCGTCGATCCGTTCGACCAGCGCGTCGAGGTCGTCGTGAACGGAAAGGTGGCGCCCGGAAAGCGCGGCGTACGGGCCGAGGAGAAGACGGGCAACGAGGGCGACGGCGCACGCTGGATCCGTTCCCCGGCCGGCGGCGAGCTCGCGACGAGTCCACTCCGCGATCGCCGCGTCGGCGGGGCTGCCCGGCGGCGCTCCGGACAGCACGACTTCAGTCAGGCCGATCGGGAGCAACCCCGGGTGCACGCTGTACACGCTGACTCCGTGGCGGCGCGCCTCCCAGGCGAGGTTCTCGGTCAACTTGACGACGGCCGCCTTCGACACCGAGTAGGCCGACACATTGGGCCAGCGAAACACGCCCGCCTGGCTGGTGATGTTGACGATCCGACCACTCCCCCGGCGCACCATGTCGGGCAGCACGAGCTGCGTGCACTGAAGTGTCCCGCGCAGATTGACCTCCACGGCGCGCCACCACTCGCCGCCGTCGACCTCCCACAACGCGCCGGCCGGCCCGGCGATGCCGGCGTTGTTCACCAACAGCTCGACGGGCCCGAGCTGCCCGCGCAGGCGGGCGACCGCCGCGGCGGCGGCCTGCCCGTCCGACACGTCGGCGACCGCGCACGCCGCCACGCCCCCGGAGGCGCGGATGCGTTCGACGGACTGCTCCAGGTCGTCACGTGATCGGGCGATCAGCCCGACTGCGACTCCTTCCTCGGCGAGCGATGCGGCGATGAGCCATCCGAGACCGCGCCCGGCGCCCGTCACGATCGCCGTGGGTGCCCGCCGAGCCGGGCCTGGTCGACGCGAGATCGCCTCCGTCCACTGTGACGCGGGCCGGCCCAGGAAGTACGCCGGACGGTTGGTTCGCTTCATGCGGCACTCGGTCCGGAAATGGAGGGCCGCGGCGTCGTTCGCTCGGCGTCGCCGAGCTCGACGGTGATGCGTCCGAACGCTCGCTCGCGGGCCACCTCGGACTGGGCGGGATCCACCAGGATCGAGACCAGCAGCGGAGTGGCCCCTCGACGGCGGGCGAAGGCGGCGAAGCGGGCGAGCTCGAACTCGACCGCTCGCGCGCCGTGCGCGGCGAGCCGGTCGGCGAGGCTCGCGACGGGCTCGTGCCGCGGGTGCGGGAGCGGCGACGTGGTCACCTGACCGACCCCTCGAGCTCGTCGCGGCGGCGCGCCCGCAGCTCGCCCTTGAGCACCTTGCCGGCCCCGGACATCGGGAGGGCGTCGACGAGCTCGAGGCTGCGTGGCGCCTTGTACCCGGCGATGAGACGGCGGGTGTGCGCCCGCAGTTCGTCGAGGGTGACCGAAGCGGCGGGCTTGGGGACGACGACCGCGTGGACAGCGTTCCCCCACTCCGGGTCCGGGACGCCGATCACCGCGCACACGGTGACCGCGGGGTGCTGGCCGATGGCGTTCTCGACCTCGACCGAGTACACGTTCTCGCCACCGGAGATGATCATGTCCTTGACCCGGTCGACGACGTAGAGGTAGCCGTCCGCGTCGAGGTAGCCGCCGTCGCCCGTACGCATCCAGCCGTCGCTGATCGCGGTGGCGGTCTCCTCCGGTTGATCCCAGTACCCGGCCATCACGCTCGATCCCCTCACGGTGACCTCGCCGACAGTCCCGGCCGGGACCTCGTTGCCATCGCGATCCACGATCCGCACCTCCGTGTGACCGACCGCCCGGCCGGCCGAACCGGAGCGGTCGCCGCGTCGGTGATCCTCGTCGCCGAGCAGCGTGGCGGTCAGCAGTTCGGTCATTCCGTAGCCCTGGACGAACGCACACGCGGGGAGGGCCGCCATCGCCCGCCGGAGCACGGCGTCCGTGATGGGCGAGCCGCCGTAGCCGACGATGCGCAGGCTGGAGAGGTCGTACCGGTCGATCTCGGGGTGGTCGACGAGCCGCTGCAGCATCGTCGGCACCACGAAGGAGCTGGTGATCCCGTGCCGTTGGATCGCCTCCATCACCGCGATGGGGTCGAAGGCCGGGACGAAGACGTGGGTGCCGCCGACGAGCCACTGCTGGGTCCACGCGACCATGCCGATGGCGTGGAACAGGGGGGCGGCGTACAGGACCCGACCACCGGGAACCACGGCGGGACAGGTCGCCTGGCCGCCCATCGCCGAGCTGAGCAGGTTCGTGTGGGTGAGCATCACCCCCTTGGGGAAACCCGTGGTCCCTCCGGTGTAGAACACGCCGGCCAGGGCATCACCGGCGCGGCGGGCGTCGGCGACAGGAGCCGACTGCGCGAGGAGGTCCTCGTAACCGATCGCGCCGGTGGGCGCGTACCCGTCACCGGCGTGGACGATCGCCCGCATCCCGCTGTGCCCGTCGAGGAGTTGGGGGACCATCGGGGCGAAGGCGTCGTCGACGACGAGGATCGTGGTCTGCGAGTGGACGAGCGAGTAGGTGATCTCACTGGCGCTCCAGCGGATATTCACCGGGTTGAGAACGCCGTCGGCCCACGGCACCGCGTTGAGCAACTCGCCGTAGCGGTCGGAGTTGAGCGCCAGGATCGCGACCCGTTCCCCGTCGGTCACGCCGAGCGACCGCAGTCCGCCGGCCAGCCGGGCAACCCGATCAGCGTGCTCGGCAAACGTCCGCACCCGATCCTCGAAGATGGTCGCCGGCTGGTCGGGGTTCTGCTGCAGTGCGCGGTGCAGCGCCTGAGTGAGGTACATGGGGGGCTCCTTCGCTCTGGGCGAGGGTGCCCGCAACGGCGCTCGGCGCGCATCCGTCATCCCACGGATTGCGTCGCGTAAACCGATGGTCGGCCGTGGAGCTGCTCGCAGAGCGCCCAGGCCATCACCTGGTGGCGCGACCCGTGACCGAGCTTCTCCTTCACGTGCTCGAGGTGCGACTCGACCGTCCGCTTGGAGATGTAGAGCCGGTCGGCGATCTCGATGTTGGAGAGTCCCTGGGCGACCAACTCGACGACGTCGTGTTCGCGCGTGGTCAACCTATCCTCGGCCGCACGGTCAGCGCGGGCGGCGCTCCGCCGGATCCGCAGCCACACGATCTCGTCGCCGTCGTTGCTCGCCTCGCCCAGCGCATCCAAGGCGTCCTCGAGTTGGGCGCGGGTCACGCCGACGACCACCGGCGGCACGATGCACGCGGCGTCGGTGAAGGGCACCGGGTCCTGCTCACCGGGTTCAGCCAGCCCCACCGTGCGCTCCTAGTTCCTGATCGGTTGGGCGACGGTGCCGCTGGGGGCGCGCGGTCCCCCCGGGGCAAAGACCGTCTCGTGAACCTTCTCGGCGGGCAATCGTCCTGGGGGATTGACCGTCTCGGGTACCTTCTCGGCGGCCTGGGCGCCGCCGGCGTAGGCGAACTCGAGAAGCGGGTCGACCTTGCGGTTCACGGTCTTCTCGATCTCCTCATTGATGTACTGGTGCAGCTTCCTCATGTCGTCCAGCGGCCCGTGAGGCTTCCCCTCCGGATCGGCGAGCTTGCGCTCGCGGTCGAGGCGGGCTTGGGCCCGCTGCATCGGAATCGAGTTCGGCTCGTTCCGGAGTTCGTCCCCCAAGCGCTTCTTGAGACGCGACGCCGTCGATGCCTTGGCCGCGTCAGCACCGAGGCCCACCGCGAAGGGGCCGGCGAGTGCATCGTCGGCGAGTCGTGCTTTGGCGGCGGTCTGGGCGGCCCCGTCGGCGACGCTCTTCGACGACTCGATCGCCGGATCGGTGAACTTCACGCCGTGTTTGCGTTTGATCGAGGCGAGAAGCTTCCCGGCCCCCTCGCCGATGCCATAACCGAATCCGGCCACTCCGAACGCGATCAGCCAGTCTTCCGTTGTCGTCGAACGTCCACCGGCCTTGTTGATCGCGGCCGTGGTGGTCAACCCGCCCGCCCCTCGAGCGACCGCGCGGGCGGTGTGCAGGGCGGCGCTCGACTGGACGACCTTGCTCACGACGGCGCCGTAGCGGGAGCGCAGCGGGCCCAGCATGCGCCCGACCTTGTCGGCGTAGCTCACCACCTTGCTGCCGGCGAGGGCGGTCTTGGCGGCCTTGCCGGCGCTGAACGCCAGACTCGCCACTCTGCCGGCGACGCCCGTGGCCGCCAGGAACACGACCTCCACGGCCAATTCACGTTTGAGCGCGTCCTCCTGCTCCTTGGCATCGCGTTGCTCAGGAATGAGATCGTCGAGGTATTGCCGCCAGGCCTCTGCCGAGTCCCAGGCCGCGCTGATGACCTCGTACTCGAGCCCGAACTTGAACTTGGCGGCGTCAGAGCGAACACCCTGCCATGCCGCGTTGGCGACCTTTTGTGCCACCTGGATCTCGTTACGGGCGTTGCCGAGCTCCATGCGGGCGGCGAGGAGGGCCGCAACCGTGTTCTCGGTGGAATCGATCTCGTCCTCCTCGACCGACCGCCATGAGGCGGCGAGCGCACCGGAGGCCTCGATGGACTCTGTTTTCGTCCTCACCTCCCAACCGCTCGGCGGCCCAAGCCCTCCGAGACCCGCGGCATCGAGGTCGGCCTCGGTGTGGTACCACCTCTTGGCGCGGTAGGTCACCATTCGATTGGCAAAGCGCGGATCGACAGCGGCGAGTCCGTCGATACCGGCGGTCCGGTCCTGGACGATGTCGACGTCGACCTGCCAGCCCATGCCTTCTTGACGCTGTGTTGGAAGTACCCCGCCCTCGTGAACGGTGATCGGCCAGTTGACCTCAGTCGCGAAATGGCGCCACGCCTCGTCGATGACCTCCTCGGAGACCCCGAGCAACGCCAGGACGTCAGACTTCTGGGTTCCGTCCAAGATCTTGCTGCCATCGACCGTGACGGTCAGCGGATCCCGGGCCATGTCTTCGACCGATGAGATGAAGTCGCGGATCTTCCTCGACTGGGTGTACCGGGTCGGTCCGGTGATCGGGGGGTCGGGGGCCTCCAGCCTGCTCGTCGCGGAAGGCGGCGGGAAGTATGCGTCTGGGTCAGGCATCGTTGGTCATTCCTGCACTGGGTTGGATGGGGGATTCCACGGGCCGTCTCAGGTCGATCTGCCTACAGCCGGCGCCGTCCTTGGGCGTCCAGCGTCTGATCGATGACGTCCCGCAGGCGCTGGTACTCGTCGTAGCTGGCGTCGTGCGCCGTCGCGTAGTCCGTGTTGGCGACGTCGAGCACCTGGACGACCGTGCCGGCCTCCCGGGCCGCCTCGTCGACGTCGTCGATCAGCACCTTCAGCTGACCTTTGAAGTGTTCGCAATCGTGTTCGAGGCCGGGGATCGCGAAGCCTTTGATCTTGCGGGCGTCGACGAGCCGGTCGCGGGCGTTCCGCAGGTGACGTTGGGCCCGCTCCCACGCTCGGATCGCCGGGGTGAACGGGGTCCACTCGAAGTAGTACTTGCCGTCGGCGGACACCTGGTTGTAGTCGCCGTAGCCGTCGCGGAACGGGATGTTGGGAACGTTGACCGGTTCACCCATCGTCTGCTCCGTAACGGGTCCAGCGCATCGACGAGTCGAACCACTCGAGCAACGTCTTGTACTCGTCGTCGGGCCGGCCGCCGGACTGGCTCAACGGCCACTGCTTCGGCAACGACCGGTCGGCCGACGGGAGGGCCTCGCGGCCCGAGGTCGTTGGGGTCATCGGTGTACTCCTCTCCATGGTGGGTAGCGAGGAGAACGAGCGCGCTCGCCTCCGGGTCGATTGGTCAGGTCATGAACGGTATGGAGAGCCTGCTAGCGAGTCGTTAGCCACGCGCTGCACGGGAGCCTCACTCCGGCGGTCGGAACCGTCGCAAGCAGGTGCGACGCGGCAATCCGATTGGGTTCCGAAGACCTGGTCGGTACCGTGGCTCCAAGATCTCCTGGTCAGCCAGGGTCGCCTTCGAGAGGCCAGGGAGGCTGCCACTCCTGCTCGAACACGCTGAGCCGTCAATTGCCCAGCGGGCGATGCTCGTTCGAGCGCGCCTGCTCGATCGGCTCCTCGCGCGGTGGGCCGCTCCTGTGACCGTGGTCACGGCACCGGCCGGGTACGGCAAGACCACGCTGCTCGCCCAGGCCGTCGCGGCGAACGAGGCGGCTCCGATGGGAGTCGACTGCTGGGTCACGTGCGGGCCCGACAGTGCCGTCGCCTCGTCGCTCGCCCAGCGCATCTGCCGAGCGGTCGGAGCATCCGACGTCTCGGTCGACATCCCATCGTTCTTCGGCGGGGCCCACGACGTCGGGGTCGCCGAGATCACCACGGCGGTGGCGGAGGCGGTGTGGCGGCGATCACCGCAGCAGGTCGCCCTCATCATCGACGACGCTCACGCGATCCCGCCGGGCTCCGCGGCGGCGCAATTGCTCGGCGCCGTGGTGACGTCGCTGCCCGGCAACGGTCACGTGGTCCTGGCCGGGCGGGGCGAGCCTCCGGTGTCGCTGGCCCGTCTCGACGTGGAAGGTCGCGTCGCGCGGATCGCGCAGGCGGACCTGATGTTCACCGACTTCGAGACGACTGCCTTCGCCGAGCTGCGCGGGGTCTCGGCCGACCAGGTCGGGAGAGCGGGGGGCTGGCCGGCGATGGCCGAGCTGTTCGCCGGCGCCGCGTCGACCTCGCCGGGTGACTACGTGGGGAGCGAGGTGCTCTCGCACCTTCCGGCGGCCCACCGACGGGCGCTGGCCGTGCTGGCCCACGTCGGTCCGTTCGACGCCGAGGTCGCGGCCGCGGCCCTCGGGGCCGACGTCGAGGTCGCTGACGTGCTCGCCGGGGTCCCGTTGGTCTCGTCGGTGGGCGACGGGGAGTGGATGCTGCACGAGCTGTGGCGGACGTTGCTGCAAGGAGACGTGTCCCCCGACGACGTCGCGACGGCCCGCCGGCACGCGGCCGGTGCGCTGCGGCGGCAGGGTGACCGGCTGCCGGCGGCCGTGGAGCTGCTCATCGAGGCGGAGGCCTTGGATGAACTGACCGACGCGTTGGTCGAGGCGCTGGGCGTGGTCCATCCGCCGGTCGCGCGAGACGTTCTCGCGGACTGGTTGGGCCGGCTCTCCCCCGAAGCGAGAGCGGCGCCGAGTGGACTCCTGTTGGCGGCCATGGTGGGCACCGAAGGTGATCCGTCGGGCGCGCGGCGGCGCTTCGAAGAGGCAGCCGACAGCTTTCACGCCCGCGGCGAGCCGGCCGGCGAGCTCGCCTGTGTCGTCCAACTCGGGCACATGGCCTGGTGGGCCGACGACGCCGAAGGATTGGCGGCTGCCGCCGAGCGGGCGTTCATGATGGAGTCCGACGGGTACGAGCCGGTCGCGCCGCTCGCCAGCCTGGCCCGGGCGCTGCTCTACGACATCGGGAACGACAGCCGCATGATGCTGGCGGAGCTCGACAAGATCCTGCCGGGCGCCGTCAACGACACCTGGTGGGGCATCGTCTGTTGGGCCCGGGCGATCGCCTTGCTGGACCTCGGGCTGACCGATGAGGCGCTCGAAGCGGCTGACAAGGCGCTGGCGCACGGGCGCTTCCTGCACGCGCCGCTCGCCCAGACCACACGGCTGCAAGCGCTCTGGTACCAGGGCCGCTCTGCTGAGGTGTTCGACGCGCTTCCTGACGCGGTGCGCCACATCGAGCAGTCGGGTTACCGCAACCACACCGCGCTCGCGGCTGCCCTCGCCAGCGTGGTGTATGCGTTCACCGGCAACGACGAGAACGCCGCGGACGCGCTGGCCAAGGCCAAGGCCGCGGCGACGCTGGTCGCCGACGTGCCGCTGGTCGACGCCAACCTGTCGATCGCCGACGCGGCCGTGGCGGCAGCCGCCGGCAACGACGAGGCGGCCGCTGACACGCTGGCCGCGCACGCCAGCCGACGCCAGGTCGGGGAAGGCATGGCCGCGGCACCGCAGCAACGCCACTTGGCCCTGTTCTACGTGCTCGTGCCCGAGACCCGCACGATCTGGGAGCGGGCCGATCTCGGTCCGCCCTGGGCGTTCGGGCTCGAGCTCGCCCGCGGGCTGGTGGCCGTTCGCGAAGGCCGCGAGCTACCGGTCTCGACGCCGCCGCTCGACCGCGTGACCACCGTGCAGGCCCACCTGCCGCCGCCGTGGGTCGCCGAGCTGGCACTCGCCGCGATCGCAGCCGGCCGTTCCGACGGCTGGGCCCTCCTCGACGGGACGTGGACGATCACCCGCGGCACGGTGGCGGACCTCGCCGAGGGCGGCGACGAGTCGCTCCGAAAGGCGGCGAGGGACGCGCTCGCCCGGCTTCCCTCCCCGCCCAGCCGCCGCGTGGACCTGCGGCTCCTGGGCCCGGTCGAGCTGTTGGCCGACGACGGACCGGTGGACGCCGCTGACTGGCGGCGGGGCCGGGTGCGGATGCTCTTGGCCTACCTGGTGCTCAATTCGCCGGTCAGTCGCAGTCAGGCGGCGTTCGATCTCTGGCCCGACCTGGATCTGGACGGTCAGTCGCGCAATCTGCGGGTCACGCTCACGTACCTTCTGCGGGTCCTCGAACCGGACCGGACCGCCCGCGACGCCTCGTTCTTCATCCGGCAGCACGGCAACAACATCTCACTCCATGCCGGAGACTGGCTCGACGTCGACGTGTGGGCGTTCGACGACCAGTGCGCGCGCGCCCGAGACGCAGATCGCCAGGGAGTCCCGTCACGCGTGCTCCGCCACGCCCTTCGCGCCGTCGAACTGTGGCGTGATGACCCGGTCGAGCTCGCCTCCGAACCCTGGGCCGTCGCATCGGTGGAGCAGCGCGGGCTGCGCTTCGCCGCCACGGCGGTCCGCGCCGGGGAGCTGTTGCTCGCCCGGGGCGACCTCGACCGCGTCCAGGAATTGGCGGACAAGGCACTGGCGCTCGACCCGTGGCTGGAGGCGGGGCACCGCCTGATCGTCGCCACCCACCGCGCCCGGGGAGACAACCTCGCCGCCCGGCGGGCGCTTCAGCGGTACCGCGAGGCCGTCCACGAGCTGGGCGTCGACACCAGCGAAGCGACCATGATGGTCGAGCGTCTCGTCGACAGCCTGCCCTAGCGGACGCCGTCGGTTGGTCGGGCGCCCCACACATCTGGGCGCGGATCGTCTCAGCTGCACTTCTGGGCGCGGACAGTCTCGAATCCGAGACTCAGCGCGCCCAGATGGCTCGATGAGACGCTCCGCGCCCAGATGAAGCCTGCGCCGGATTCGGCGTTCGGCGACACCTCCGGAGAGGCTGAGTAGTCGGTCCTTACGGTCTGTCTGGCGAGAACGCCACACCGTGGACTCGTCCGACGCCGGGGTACTCCCACGTATCGACCACGGTGCGTCGTCGGACATCGACGACGGCGACGCCGCCGACGCCCATCGCCCCCCGATCGAAGGTGGCGTAGACGAACCGGCCGTTCCGCGACATCGCGGCGAGGTCGCCGAAGCTCCCCTCGCCTGCGAGGGGAATCGTGGCGGTGACCAGGAGGCTGCGGGTGTCGACGAAGGCCAGCCGCGCCGGCATGCCGCGCATACTCACGATCAATGTCTTGCGGTCGCGCGTGAGGAGCAGCGTCTCCGGTTGGGTGCCGACGGCGACCTCACCGATGACGGTGTGCGTCCTCAGATCGACCACCTTGACCTTCCCCTCGCCCCGCGCGGAGACGTACAGGCGTCGGCTGTGGCGGTCGGGAAGAACCTCCGTCGGCTGGGTGATCCCACCCACGGTGAACTCGATGACCCCAGTGTCCGCGTCGAGACCGGTGACCTCGTTTCCGGTCTCGTGGGCAACGAAGATCGTCTCGCCCAGCAAGTACGGTCCATGCGCCCTCGCGGCTGGGTTGGAGCTCGACGTGTAGCGCCGCGACACCTTGTCCGTCTTCGCATCGATCGCGGCGACGACGTTCGTCCCGACAAGACCGACCAGGATGGTGCGCCCGTCTCGGCTCGGCTCGGCGTGGTGCGGTGACGGCCCGAGTGGGAGCTCCGCGTCCTCGAGCGTTCGGGTGGACACGATCGAGACCGTGTTGTCGGTTTCGTTGGTGATGTACGCCTTGTGAGCTCGGTTCGAGACGGCGACCTCGTGGGCGCCCGCTCCTGTCGGCACTGTCTTCAAGAGAGCGCCGGACCTGGCCTCGAAGATGCTCACCTCGCCCTTCTCGCGATTCACGACCCAGACCGTCCCTCCTCGACCGTCGGGCCTGCCATCTCTGTGCTGTGGTCCGCCTGCCGCGACCGTCATCGGTGGGAGCACAAGCGCGCCCAGCAGAATCGGCAGCCATCTCATTCGTCGCATCTCAATCCCTCCCTGACGCGTCGTGGTCGAAACCCCGCGCCGAGATCGAGGGTACGGACCGACCCTCAGGTGGTCACCCGGTGAACTCCCCGGATTTGCCCCTGGCGACGAGGCCCGTGGGTACGCTCGGCTCGGGACGGACACGATGGCGCGCTCACGGTGCCTCGAGGGAGGACGTGCGATGGATCCTGGCGATCGACCCGGCCCGGGCTCGTCGTCGCCATGGGCCGGCTGCACCGAGCGGATTCTCGAGCGGGGCGCCGTCCTCGTCCACGAAGGCGACGTCGAGGATGACGTCTACGAGGTGGTCGAGGGTTCGCTCGAGATCCTCCGCGGTCCGGAGCTGGCGTACATCGACTCGGTCGGGCCGGGCGAGACGGTCGGTGAGGTCGCCGCCCTGGCGGGATGTCCGCGCACGGCCACCGTCCGGGCCCGTGAAGCGTCGGTGGTGCGATCCGTCGACCGGGCCACCTACCAACGATGGCTGGCGGAGGACAACCGCCGGCTGACCGAGCTGACTGCGGCCGCACGGTCCCGCATCGATCGGCACCGGGCGATCGAGATGGTCACGGAGTTGCTCGATGTCGATCCGGCGGTCGCCGCCGAGGTGGTCGCGTTGAGCGAGTGGGTCGATCTCGAGGCCGGCGCGATGCTGTTTGCCGAGGGTGATCACTCCGACGCCGGCTATCTCGTCGTGAGCGGCCGGCTGGCGGTGTCGCAGGGTGGAGTCCACCTCGGCGAGGTCGGACGGGGCGAGATCGTCGGCGAGCTCGGCCTGATCGAACGAGCGCCACGGTCGGCCACCGTTGCGGCGCTGCGCGACACAACGCTCGCCCGGTTCGATGTGGATGCGTTCCGGACGCTCACCGCGGCGCACCCCACGTTGATGCTCCAGCTCGCCCGAACGATCCTGGCGCGGATCGGGAGGCCGAACGCGACCACCGATCGCGCTCGATCGATCGCCGTGTCCGTTGTCGCACCCGTCGACGCACGAGCATTCGTCACGAGCGTGGCGAGTGAGATCGCCCGCCACGGCACGACCCAACTCCTGTGGGCGGCAGGCGTCGACGCCGCACTCGGGCGACCGGGGATCGCCGACTCCGGCAACGCCGCTTCCGCTCCGGCGCTGTTGGAGTACATCCATCGGGCCGAGACGACCCACGACTATCTGGTGCTCGAAACCGATCGCGGCGATTCCCGTTGGACCCGACGAGCGCTCTCCCTCGCCGACCGCATGGTGGTGGTGCTGCCGGCGAACCCCGGCGAGGAGGAGCTGCGACTGGCGCGTGAGGTCCTCGCCGCGGTGCCGCCACGTAGCCGCGTCGAGCGATGGCTGGCGCTCGTCCACCGCTCCGACACTGTCCGTCCGAGCGGAACCGTCGCCATCGCCGACCGGTTGGGCGTCGACCGCACCGTCCACGTCCGCGAGCAGTCGACCGCCGACCTCGACCGGCTCGCCCGGCTCGTGACCGGGAACGCCACCGGACTCGTGCTGGGCGGGGGCGGCGCCCGCGGGTTCGCCCACCTCGGGGTGTGGCAGGCGCTGACGGAGCTGGGGATCCAGGTCGACGCCGTCGGCGGAGCCTCGATCGGTGCCCCGCTCGGGGCGGGCATCGCCCTCCAGATCGCACCCGCCGAGCTCGTGCCGATCGTGGCCGAGCAGTTCCACGACCTGCTCGACTACACGATTCCGGTGGTCTCGCTGGTCAAGGGGGCACGGATCACACGCAGCATCGCCAAGATGTTCGCCGGCCTCGACGTGCGTGACCTGTGGCTGCAGTTCTTCTGCGTGTCGACGAACCTGACCCGGTCACGGGTCGAGGTGCACGACCGCGGCGACCTGGCCACGGCGATCCGAGCGAGCGTGGCCATCCCCGGGATCCTGCCGCCCGTTCCGCTGGACGGCGACCTCCTGGTCGACGGCGGCGTCCTCAACAACCTGCCGTGCGACGTGATGCGAGCGTCGGGAACCGTCCGCCGGCTGATCGCCGTGGACCTGTCTCCGCCCGTCGGCATGAAGGCCAGCGACGACTTCGGCCTGTCCGTCTCGGGATGGTCAGCGTTGCGGGCCCAGCTCGGATCCGACCGCTCGCGGTTTCCGGGTCTCGTGGCGATCCTGACGTCGGCGATGGTCGCCGGATCGGTGCGCGACCGCGACCGGATGCTCGCCGACGGCACCGTCGACTGGTACCTGGACCTCGATCTGAGCGGCGTCCAGATCCTCGACTTCGAGCGGGTCGCCGAAGTCGCCGCCCGCGGGTACGAGGCCGCCCGACCGCGGCTCGAGGCCTGGCTGGCGGAAGCCTGACGTTGACCGCGTACGGGGTGCGCAACACCGGGACCGCTACTGGTCGAGATAGGACTCCTCGAGATCGAGCTCGCGCTCGAGGCGGTGCATCACCTCGTTGCTGATCTCGCCGGTGTTGCGGAGCTCGACGACCGCCGACCGCTCGGCTCCCCAGAGTCGACGCAGGACCCGCTGGCGAACCGAGTCGTCGTGGGAGCCGTCGTCCTCGATCTTCCCGGCCTGGGCGGCGAACCGCCGTTTGCGTTGCTGGTAGTACTGCCGGGCCCGGTCGAGCGTCTCGTCCTCCGCCCACCCCTCGTCGGCCATCGTCTCGAGCTCGGTGAGCGCCGCCTTGCTCGCGGCCAGCCGGGCCAGGAGCTCTTCGTGTTCCTCCTCGCGTGGGTCGGCGGCGACGCCGAGGCGTCTGATCACCCACGGCAGGCTCAGGCCCTGGCCAACGACGGTGACCAGTACGACAGCGAACGTCACGAACACGACGAGGTTCCGCCCCGGCAGGGCGTCCCCCGCGTCGGTCTCGAGCGGCAGCGCCAGAGCGGTCGCCAGCGACACGGCGCCGCGCATGCCGCTCCAGGCGATCACGGCTCGCGGCCCGGCTCCCATTCGAAGCTCCCGTTGTCGGGGGCGCCGGTCGAGGGCGCGGAGCAGGTAAGGGGTCGTGAACAGCCAGGCGAAGCGGACGCCGACGACGGTCACCGTCACGAGCGCGGCGTAGCCGATCAGCTCCGGCAGGGGTTGCCCGCCGAGGCCGTCCATGACGATCGGTAGCTGCAGCCCGATCAGCACGAACAGCGTCGCGTTGAGCAGGAACGTCGCCACGTCCCACACCGCGAAGGCCTGGAGCCGCGTGGGCGCCGAGGCGAGCTCGGGCGCCCGCCAGCCGAGGTACAGGCCGGCGGTCACCACGGCGAGCACGCCCGACAGGTGCAGCTGTTCGGCCGGCAGGTAGGCCAGGTAGCCAGTGATCAAGCTGATCGTGATCTCGGTCGGCGCATCGTCGAGGCGGCGACGGATCTCGCCGACGAGGTACCCCACCGCCAGTCCCAACACCACACCGCCCACGACCGCGACCACGAACTCGAGGCTGGCGTCGAACAACGAGAACGCCCCGCCGACGGCAGCGGCGACGGCAACCCGATAGGCGATCAGTGCGGCCGCGTCGTTGACCAGGCTCTCACCCTCGATCAGGTTGACGATCCGGCGAGGGGCGCCGAGGCGGCGCATGATTGCCGTCGCCGCCACCGGATCCGTCGGCGAGACGATCGCCCCCAAGGCGAACGCCATCGGCCAGGACAAGTCGAGGACCGCGTGCGCCGCCACCGCTACCAGCGCCACCGTGGCCAGCACCAGGCCGACCGAGGTGAGCGACAGGGCGCGGGCGTAGGTGCGCAACGTGCGCGGTTCGGCGAAGAACGCCGCCGAGTAGAGCAGCGGCGGCAAGAACGCGAGCAGGACGAGTTCCGGGTCGAGCTCCACCTCGGGCACGCCGGGAACCAGGCCCAATGCCAAGCCGCCCAGCACGAGCACGATCGGGTACGGGACGCCGATCCGGCTCGCCAGCGCGTTGAGGACAGCCACCGACACCAACACCGCGGCCAAGACGACTTCGAAGCCCTCCACCCCGCGAGTCTCGCAGTGCCCCGAAAACCGTGCACTGAAGCCGCTCGTGGACCTCGAGGTCTACGTCAGCTGATGTCGAGCTGGTCCGTCAACTGCTGTTTGGCAGCCTCGAAGTCCTCAAAGTCGACGAGTCCAGCGTCGAAACGCTCGTGCAGCTCGGCCAGGTCGGCGAGTACAGCCGTCTGCTCACGTACCGGCTCGGTGGGCTCGGGCGCGACCGCGTTGCTGCGTTCGAGCCGCTTTGCCCACTTGGCGGCGGCTCGCTCGCGACGGGCCTTCTCGCGCTGCTGCTTCTGAAACCGGGCCTGGCTCATGGCACCAGTCCGACGCGCTGCGGCGCACGGTGGTCATCGCCGGCGGGTCCGGATTCGTGCTCGACCACGGCGCTCGTCAGTGGTTGCTCGGGATGTTCGACGCGCCGCCCTGACCGGTCGTGCATCGAGCGATCGCCACCCGGGGGTCCCGGTTCACGTCGCCGGGCGTGGTCAGCGAATCACGGAACAAGCCGATCGCGCGCAGGGTGCCGTCGTCGTCGAGGCCGGCGGTCATGATCCGCTCAACCGACGGAAGGAGATCTCGTCGACCGGCGAGGATGTCGTGGGCGATCCGATCGGCCGGGCCGAGATCATCGGGGGAATCCGCCGACTGCCAGCGATATCGGGTGTGGCCAGGTTTCGTCGCTTGCTTCCTGGTCGCCATGGTTGCTCCTTGGTTGGTTCGTAGGGGGACGCCTCGCTCACACGCGGCGCCGGACCGTCCGGTCACGCATCGGTCGTTTCGTGCCGTTCATCAATGTCGGTAGTCCACTCGTCGTGGTCGGTGGCGGGACAGGCCTGTGTGCCGAGCCCGTTCGATGGCGGTGGCGACGAGGGCTGGCGACGCGGTGCGAAGGGCGGTGGCGAGGCGGGTGCGGGCCAAGGCCCAGATCAGCCACTTGCTGGGGTCGTAGTGCCACCATCGGGCGCCGTTGCGGTAGTCGTACGGGAACCGGTGGTGATAGTTGTGGTAGCCCTCACCGAAGGTGACGAGCGCGGTGACGAGGCTGTCTCTCGCCGAGGTGCGGGCATCGAAGCGGCGGGTGCCCACGAGGTGGGCGAGCGAGTTGACACAGAACGTGGCCTGCAGTCCGACCGCGCTACGGAGGAATCCGACGACCAGGAGTCCGCCGATCGGATCACCCCACAAGGAGGCGATCGCGGTCGGCAACGCCAGCCCGAATCCGATGGCCACCACCGGGTACCAGCGGTGCTGCAAGCGCACACTTCGCACCGCCCACAGGTCATCGAGGCGACGTACGTCAGCGGACGCCGCGCGCCGGCGGAACAGCCAGCCCACGTGGGCATACCACGCCCCCCGTGTGACGGCGTGGGGATCACCGTCGCCGTCAGTGTCGGCGTGGTGCGCTCGGTGGTCAGCGCTCCAGGACAGCGCCGAGTTCTCCAACGCTGCCGCTCCGAGGATCAGCAAGCACCACCTCACCGGTGCAACCGTGCGGTAGGTGCGGTGGGCGAACAGCCGGTGATAACCGGCGGTGATGCCGAGACCGCAAGCGACGTAGAGGACGGCGGCCGCCACGAGCGTCGCCATCGACGGGTGCAGGACGGTCCACACGACACCGGCTACGGCGCCGAGGTGCACGACGCCGAGCCCGGCAATCGTCGACCAACACAGCGGACCTTCCTCGCTCGCGGGCCGCGTCGGAGCCAGCATGGTCGCGGTCGACGGTGCCGTTGTCGGGGTCAGCGTCTCTACAACGAGCTCCTCGCGTCAGCTCGGTCGAGACGTCGAGCCTTCGATGGGCGACAGACCACCCGGCCGACCAGCCCAAGCACAGCGACTCTCCCAAGAGGTTCGCTCTGACGATACCCCGTGAGGATGACTTTGAGCCGAGCCAAGCACGCGCTCGTCGGTTCTCTCTGCGCCGCGGCGGCGGCTGAACGGCCCTCGGCGAGGACTCGCGTCAGATCACGCGGACGTTCTTCGCCTCGTCGCTCTTGCGTCCCGGGCCGATGTCGAACTCCACGGCCTGACCTTCGACGAGGGCGGCGGGACCGCCGGGCTGCAGGTTCGAGACGTGCACGAACACGTCCTCACCGCCGTCCCGGGAAATGAAGCCGAATCCTCGGCCCTCGTCGAAGAACTTCACTTTGCCTTGCACAATCGACCAGCCCTGGTTGTCTTGGGTCGACCGATCTGATCGACGCGTTCGCAGGCTACGGGACGGCGACGCTGTTCACCTCCGTGAGCGGTTCTCTCCGAGAACACTCGGCCCCGGAACGCGTGGCAGTGTCCGCGCCCCGGCGGTCCGGGTGGGCATCGGCTACACGGCGGCGACGTCGTACGCCTCGGGACCCTTCCGGCCGGCGCGAACGGCGAACGACACTCGCTGACCGGCGGTGATCGTCGTCGCGAGGTTGTTGTGGTGGACGAAAATGTCCCGGCCGAGACCCCCGTCGATGAAGCCGTAGCCGCGACCGTCGTGGAAGAACGCGACCGTGCCCGTCAAGCGATCAGACTCAGATGGCACCGGTGGAGGCGATGGGCGCACGGCCGTGAGTGAGGGGCGCTCAACGGCAACGTCGATGCCGACGTCCCGCTGCAGCCTTCGGACGCTGCCTTCGCCGCCCCGCTCGACGAGCGACACGACCACACCGCCAGCACCCGCCCGGGCCGTGCGGCCCGAGCGGTGGACGTAAGCGGTCGAGTCCTCCGGCGGGTCGTAGTGCACCACGGCGGCGACATCTTCGACGTGGAGCCCGCGTGCCGCCACGTCGGTGGCGACGAGCGTCGACACCGCACCGGTGGCGAACGCCTTGAGGGCGCGGTCTCGCTGCGGCTGGCTGCGACCGCCGTGGATCGGCGCGGCGGACACTCCGAACGCGCCCAGCTGCTTGGCGAGGCGATCCGTCCCGTGGCGTGTCCGACAGAACACCATCGTCGACCCGAGCTCGCGGACGACGTCGGCGGTCAGCTCGGCCCGACCGGCCCGGTCCACCGACCAGAACACGTGCCGTGCCGCCGTCACCTCCGGACCCCCCGGCCCGACCTCGTGACGTACTGGGTTGCGTTGAACCGCGGCCGCCAACTTGGCGACCGCACCATCGAGCGTCGCCGAGAACATCAGCACCTGACGGGATTGAGACGTCTGCTCGAGCAGCCGGCGCACGGCGGGCAGGAACCCCATGTCAGCCATCCGGTCGGCCTCGTCGACCACAACCTGGGTCACGTCGTCGAGGCGCAGCGCACCCATCGACAACAGGTCCTCGAGACGCCCCGGACACGCGACGACGACCTCGGCGCCGGCGTCGAGCGCCCGGCGCTGCGGTCCATAGCCGACACCCCCGTAAACCGACACGACCTGGTGCCCGCGGGTGCGTACCAACGGCCGCAGCTCCGCCGCGATCTGCTCGGCCAGTTCACGGGTCGGAACCAGTACGAGTGCGCTCGGCCGCTTGCGCTGCGCCGGCCGCGCGTTGACGACGAGCGGGATGCCGAACGCGAGGGTCTTGCCCGACCCCGTCGGGGCGCGACCGGTCACGTCGCGCCCGGCGAGCGCGTCGGGGATCACGGCGGACTGGATCGCGAACGGTTCGACGATCCCCGCGGCGCTGAGCCGCGCCACAAGGTCAGACGGCACGCCCAGCGCGCCGAAGGCGGATACAGACATCTCAGAATCTCCTGTCCGATGGTCAGCGAAGGCGACCCGGACACGGAACGACTGCGCGGCAGCGATCGAAATGACCGCCGAGGCCACACACGCTACCGGCCCTCGTCGAGAAGCCGACACCCACGGGCCTACCTCGCCGGCGTGCGTCCGGGCCCGCGACGGATGCACGGTGCCGCGGAGTAGTGCAGGATTGGTGGTGTACCAACCGCACCAGGTCTCGCGAAGAGATCGTGAACCACCTTGCGGTCTGGCCGGGGCCGGCTCTGCACACCCGAGATCCGTGCTGCCTCCAGATCGCGGCGCGAAGGAGGCGTCATGAGCAGCACCGTCGACCCCTCGACTGAGATTCAGTCGTTCCGGATCGAGGTTCCCGAGGGGCAGATCGACGACATGCGCGGGCGGATCGCGGCGACGCGCTGGCCCACCACGGAGCTCGTCCCGGACCGATCGCAGGGCGTGCAGCTGGCGACGCTGCAGGAGCTCGCCCGCTACTGGACGAGCGAGTACGACTGGCGCAAGTGCGAGGCGAGACTGAACGCGCTCCCACAGTTCACGACCAAGATCGACGGGGTCGAGATCCACTTCATCCACGTCAGGTCGCAGCACGAGAACGCGTTGCCGCTGATCATGACCCATGGCTGGCCCGGTTCTGTGGTCGAGCTGCTCGAGACCGTCGGGCCCCTGACCGACCCGACCGCGCACGGCGGCACCGCCGATGACGCGTTCCACCTGGTGCTGCCATCGTTGCCTGGCTACGGCTTCTCGGCCGAGCCGACCGAGCTCGGCTGGGACGCCGGCCGCACCGGACGCGCGTGGGCGGAGCTCATGCACCGCCTCGGCTACACCCGCTACGTCGCCCAGGGTGGCGACGTGGGAGCCCTCGTCACGGACCTGATGGGCCGCCAGGCGGTCGAGGGTCTGGCCGGCTACCACCTGAACCTGCTCACGGCCGTGCTCGCAATCGGCGATCTACTGCCGAAGGAATCCGAGTCGGAACGCGCCGCGGCCGAGGCGGTCGCGATGTTCAGGCAGGACGGCTTCGGCTACTTCCTCGAGATGGCAACGCGGCCACAGACGATCAGCTACGCCCTGCTGGACTCACCCGTCGCGCTGGCGGGCTGGTTGCTCGACCACGACACAGACAGCTACTACAAGATCTCCCGCGCGTTCGTCGACGGCGAGCCCGTCGGCAATCTCACCCGGGACCACATCGTCGACAACATCACGCTGTACTGGCTGACCGGCACCGCCGCGTCGGCGGCCCGGTCGTACTGGGAGGACGCACGAGCGCTGGCCGCCGCGCTGGCGAGCGGCCAGCCTCCTCCGGCGGTCTCGGTTCCGGTCGGCTTCACGACGTTCCCCGGCGAGATCTGGGCTACCCCGCGCAGCTGGGCTGAGGCGGTCTACCCCGGCCTCGCCTACTTCAACGAGGTCGACAGGGGCGGCCACTTCGCCGCCTGGGAGGAGCCCGAGCTCTTCTCCGCGGAACTGCGGGCTGCATTCAGCTCGCTGCGCTGACGACCCACGCCGTCGACGACGCGCCGTCGGTCGGTCCGACGAGCCCGCCGACGGATCCTCATTCACCGGTCTCCCACCACGTTCCCACCGCCCGGCGCGACGCTGCCCGCCTCATCGCCGACCGGACAAGGACGTGAGAGGAGTACTGCGATGAATCACATGACCAACACGCTCCGGAGACGCACGACAACCCGGGCTGCCGTCGCCGGTGTTGCCCTCGGCTCGATGCTCACCGTGGCGGCGACCACTGCTCCGCCGGCCGGCGCCCAGAGCGCGCCGGTCGTGCAGGGCCTGGTCAAAGTCCAGTCATCGGCGATCAGCAATTCCAGTCCGTACAAGACGGAGATCGCGACCTGCCCGGGCGGCAAGAAGATCGTCGGCGGTGGCGGGTGGACGATGACGACGGACGCCGATGAGGCGGAGAGCGTTGCGTTGACCCGGCTCGAGCCGAGTGACAACGTCGGCGCCGGCGCCGACGGTTACATCGCCACCGCCGCCGAGACCCAGCCGGGAGTCACCGGCGACTGGTGGGTGCAGGCCTACGCCCTGTGCGCCGACGCATCGTCGGTCCCGGGCTGGGACATCAACGCGGCCTACACCACCACCGCGTCGGATCCGAAGCAGCAACTGTCCGTCGGTTGCGACAACGCCGGCCAGAAGGTGATCGGCACCGGGGCCAGGATCGGTATCAACGCTCTGGGCCAGGGCGAGGTCGTGCTCCAGCAGGCCGCGGCGTTGTTCACCGGGCTCCGTGCTCGGGCCCAGGCGCAGGAGGACGGCACCGGCTACGCCGGGCAGTGGTGGCTCGGGGCCTACGCCATCTGCGCCAACACGCCGAACGGCTACGAGGTCGTCACCGGCGGATCGGCGCAGGGGCAATCCGAGACCTTCAAGTGGGCCGAGGCCACTTGCTCAACCGGCAACCAGCTGTTGAGCGCAGGCGCCTTCACCACCGTTGACGTCCCACCGAACGTTTCGCTGCAGACGGTGTACCCGAGAAGCAACCTGCGCCAGCTCGAGGCGTCTGCCGTCGAGAACACACCGACGAACGTGTCCTGGGGAATGTTCTCGGTCAGGGGCATCTGCGTCGATCGTCCGTAGGACCAGTCGCTCAACGGGGTTCCACCCGGGCCGAGCACCGCAGCAAAGGTGTAACACTGACGCTCGAGTGGGTTCTGCTTCGTCGGGGCTGGGTAGCTCGATCGCCGTCGTCGGGGGCGGGATCGGCGGACTGACAGCGGCGTTGTCGTTGCTTCGAGCCGGGTACGACGTCGAGGTGTACGAGCGGGCGGCGGTCCTCGCCGAGGTCGGCGCCGGCGTCCAGATCAGTCCCAACGCCTCGCGCGTCCTGCACGGTCTGGGGCTGGCCGACGCCCTCGCCCGGACCGGGGTGAAGCCACTGGCGTGGCACCAGCGCCGCTGGGACGACGGTCGCACCCTGCTGCGGACGCCGCTGGCTGAGCCGCTCGAGGCGACCTTCGGGTTCCCGCACTACCAGATGCACCGGGCCGACTTGTTGGCGGCACTGGCCACGGCCGTTCCCGCTGAACGGATTCATCTCGGTCACCGCTTGGTCGACGTGGTCGATCGTGGCGATCGCGTCGAGGCGCGTTTCGCCAACGGCGCCACGGCCGAGGCCGACCTGCTGATCGGCGCTGATGGCATCCACTCCACCGTGCGCCGAGTGCTGTTCGGTCCGGACGAGCCGCGCTTCACCGGTTGCGTCGCCTACCGCGGCCTGGTTCCGGAGGAGCGCCTGCGCGAACGAGGTTTGGAAGTGACCGCCCAGGTGTGGATGGGACCGGGTCGGCACTTCGTGCACTACTTCGTCAGCCAACGGCGCCTCGTCAACTTCGTCGCGATCGTCGAGCAGGACACCTGGACCGGTGAGTCGTGGACGGACCGAGGCGACGTTGCCGACGCCCTCGCCGCCTTCGAGGGCTGGCACCCACAGGTCCGCGCGATCGTCGGGGCAGTCGACGAAACGTTCATCTGGGCGCTGTTCGATCGACCACCGTTGGCGCGATGGTCGGTCGGTCGGGTCACGCTGCTCGGTGACGCGTGCCACCCGATGGTGCCGTTCATGGCCCAGGGTGCCGCCCAAGCGATCGAGGACGGCGCCACCCTCACCGCATGCCTGCAACGAGTCGGCTCGGGGATCCCGACCGCGCTCGAGAGCTACGAGCAGCTGCGACTTCCGCGAACCTCGCGGCTGCAGGCGCTCTCAGCCGCCAACAAGACCCGCTTCCATCTGCCCGACGGCGCCGCGCAGCGCGAGCGCGACCGGCAGATGGCAACCGAGGCGACGGACTGGTCGTTCGACGCCGTCGCCTGGATCTACGAACACGACGCCTCCGCCGTCGACGTCTCACCGGCGTGAGCCACGAGCCGCGGGGCCTGGCGGCGGGCAGCGGGTGGCAGGGTCTGCGAAGCTGAACCGATGCGCTATCGACGACTGGGCCGGAGCGCCCTCCAGGTCAGTGAGCTGTGCCTCGGCACGATGAACTTCGGGCCGCAGACACCCGAAGACGAATCGTTCGCGATCATGGACCGTGCCCTCGAGCTGGGCATCAACTTCTTCGACACCGCCAACCGCTACGGCGGTGACAAGGGCGCCGGCGCCACCGAGTCGATCATCGGACGCTGGTTGGCGCAGGGTGGCGGCCGGCGGGAGAAGGTCGTCCTGGCGACGAAGCTGTTCGGCGCGATGTCCGAGTGGCCCAATGACGGGCGACTGTCAGCACGGCACATCCGCATGGCCTGCGACGACAGCCTGCGGCGGATGCAGACCGACCACATCGACCTCTACCAGATGCACCACGTCGACCGCACGGCGCCGTGGGAGGAGGTCTGGCAGGCGATGGACACGCTGATCCAGCAGGGCAAGATCACCTACGTCGGGAGCAGCAACTTCGCCGGCTGGCACATCGCCCGGGCCAACGAGGCCGCGGCCCACCGGCACACGTTCGGCCTCGTCAGCGAGCAGAGCCACTACAACCTCTTGGTGCGCACTGTCGAGCTCGAAGTGCTCCCGGCGTGCCGCGAGTACGGCGTCGGCGTGATCCCGTGGAGCCCGCTGTCGAGCGGACTGCTCGGTGGCGTACTCGACGAGTCGGACCGCGCCCGGCGACAATCACCTCAGTCGCTGAAACGGATCGACAAGCTGCGCCCGAAGCTGGAGCAGTGGGAGAAGCTGTGCGCCGACCTCGGCGAGGAGCCGGCGGCCGTCGCGCTGGCGTGGCTCCTGGCGCAGGATGGCGTCACCTGCCCCATCATCGGCCCGCGCACGCTGGGCCAGCTCGACGGTGCCTCGCTGCGATCCCTCGAGATCACGCTTGCTCCCGACACGCTGACCGCGATCGACGCCATCTTCCCCGGACCCGGCGGCACAGCTCCGGAGGCTTACGCCTGGTAGCGAGGTGCGGTCCGAAGACTCTCGACCAGCTCGGCGACGGAGAACGGCTTGGTCAGGTAGGCGTGTACGCCAAGGGAGGCGGCGCGGGCGCGATCGTCCGCCGTCGAGCGGGCAGTGGCGATCACAACCCTCGTCTGACAACCGCAGGCACGTAGCACCTCGAGCACCTCGAGGCCGTCGAGATCGGGAAGCCCGAGATCGAGCACCATGACGTCGGGGCGTTCCGCCGTGTGAATCCGGGCGCGCGTCAGCGCTTCCGAGCCGGTGGCCACCCACTCAACGGCGAACCCGGCCGACCGGAGGCCCTTGCGGAGGAACGTGGCGATCCGGGCGTCGTCTTCGACCAGGAGGAGGTTCACCGCGGGATCTCGATCCAGAACGTGGCGCCGTCGCCGGGACGATTGTCGACCCCGGCGTTGCCGCCGTGTGCCCGGGCGATCCCCGAGACGACACACAACCCGAGCCCGCTGCCCATCGACCTCTTGGCGGTGAAGAACGCCTGGAACACCTCATCCTCGGTGCCGGGCGGAAGACCGCCTCCCTCGTCGCAGACCTCGAACCTCCACGCGTGCGTGCCGGCGACGGCACGGAAGTGGACCGGGGTGGAAGGCGTCGTGTGCTCGGCCGCGTTCTGGAGGAGGTTGATGAGCGCCTGAGTGATGCGCTGCGAATCGGCCCGCATGACGCCGGGAGCCGCCGGCGCCGCGTGCAGGCGCCCGTTGAGCAGGGCGACCGCCTTGATCGAGACGTCGGCGACGAGGAGGTCGACGGGCACGTCCTCGACATGGAGCGCCGCCGGATCCTCCATCCCGGCGAGCGTGGTCATGTCGTCGACGAGGCGTCGCATCCGGTCGAGCTCGTCGACGACGACCTCCACCGTCTCGGCGAGGTCCTCGGGTTCGGGCTCCGGCCCGAGCACCTCGAGGTGGCCGCGGCAGATCGTGATGGGGGTGCGCAGCTCGTGCGAGGTCTGGCGGAGGAACAGGCGCTCCCGACGGAACGAGGCCTCGAGGCGGGCGAGCATCGCGTTCAACGTCCGGCCGAGCGTGGCGGCGGCGGTCCCATTGCTGCCCTCGGGAACCCGTCGCTCGAGGTCGCCACTCTCGGAGATGCTGTCCGCTGCCGCCGCGAGCTCGCCCATCTGGTCGCGCTCTTGGACGGTCCGCAGCCACCCTCGATAGGCGAGGTAGGTCAACACGATCGGAACGAGCAGGACGGGCAGGGCGGCCGGCTCCGCGTTCCAGATCAGCGCGACGAGGATGCCGAGCGACAGGTTGCCGAGCCAGTGCAGGACGCCGGTGGGGACGAGGGCAACCCTCCAGAACGATTCGCGCTCGGTGATCGCGATGATCGCCCCCATCAGCACGGTGTTGACCGCTTGGAACGCCGCCATCGCAATCCCGGCTGCCGCCCACGACACGGGTTCGGTGACGTCGGGCGATCCGAGGGCCGCGAACACGGCCGCCGCGGCGGCGATGCCGATGACGAACTGGCCGACGTTGAAGGCCACCTTGACCAAGGCCCACGGCTGCACGATCTGGCCGACGAGAACTCCGGCGGCGACGGAGAGGATCAGCACGCTCGACGGCGCGACCAGCAGTGCTCCCGTCCAGATGGCGTCACTCAGTGAGTAGGTGACCTTCTCGTTGCTGTAGCTGAGCTCGATCGGGAAGCACTCGCTGACCGCGACCGCGACCGCGATTCCCAGGAAAGCCAGTAGCTCCGCGGCATCCCATGAGCGAACGTCCGGCAGCGTCATGACGAGCACCGCGGCGCCACCAGCGATGACAGCGCCGACGAGGAGCCGCGCCGATCGCGGGAGGCCGGAGGTCGCACTCATCGTGGTCCGCTGGCCGACATCCTCTCTCCCGCCCGGCGATCCTCGACCGACGTCACCGCCGGCTCCGCGAAGAAGCTGTTCCAGTTGGCGTCACGCCACGACTTGGCGGTCCAAGTCTCGGCGTCCCAGTCGGCGTCACGCCAGGACTTCGCCGACCATGAGTCCTCATCCCATGCCGCACCGGGCCATGTGTCCGCCGGCGGTGCAGCGGTGGCCCAGCCCGCCGCGACGGTCGTGACCGGCGCCCACGGTGAGCTCGCCCACGCTCGCTCGCCCCACCCCGAGGACCACTCGTGCGCGCGCCACGGGTTCCCGAGCAGGTCCAGCTCTCCCGACACCTGCTTGGCGACCCCGTTGCCCTCGAGATCGGTGTACGGCTTGTGGTTCCCTCGGCTGGAGTCGATCGAGCCGAGCCCGGAGGCGCGCGCGATGCCGTCCTGAGCCCTCGCGCCGGCGAACTCGCCCGCCGCAGCCGCCTGCACGGCGCGGCCCGCGTGCACCACCCCGGCCCCGGCGCACGGCTCCCCGGCGAGGTCCCCCGACGCGGTCGCGATCAGTATCGCCTTGATCTCGTCAGGCGTCAGGGCCGGCTCGGCCTCGAGCATCAGCGCGGCGATCCCCGACACCATCGCCGTCGCCTGCGACGTACCCGACCCCTTGAACAGGCCCCCGAACCGTGCCGCCGGGCGGAGGGCGTCGATGGTGGAGTCCGGGGCGCGGGTTGAGAGGATGCCGGTTCCGGGCGCGACGAGGTCGGGCTTGGCGATGCCATCCTGGGTCGGGCCACAGCTGGAGAACGCGGCGACCGTGTCGTCGGCACCGTTGACCGTCCCGTTGAGGTCCGCGGCACCAACGGTGACGACGAGCGGATCGTCGGCCGGCTTGTCGATCTTCGAGCCGCCGTCGCCGCGGTTCCCGGCGGCTGCGACCACCACGATGCCCTCCTCCCAGAGGCGCTCGACGGCGAAGTCGAGCGGGTCGTCGAGGTACTTCTGCGACGAGTCCGTGCCGTAGGAAACGTTCACGACCCGGATGCCGTAGTGCTCGTGGTGGGCCGCGACCCACTCCAGTCCGGCGAGCACCGCAGAGGGATCAGTCGCGCCGTCCCATCCGGCGACCTTCACCGAGACGACACCCGCGCCCGGTGCCACCCCAACGCCCTCGCCGGCGACGAGGCCGATCATGTGCGTTCCGTGGCCAAACCGGTCATAGCCATCGGCTTCGGGCGTGAGGTCGACGCGGGCGACGACCTGACGCTCGAGCTGGGGGGCGCGAGTGACGCCGGTGTCGATGACGGCCACCGTCACGCCGGACCCGTCGATGCCACCACCCACAGGGAGACCGACCGCTTGGGGCCACGCAAGGTTCGGCGGGAGGGTGTCGTACCCGATGGCCGTCTCGGGGTCGTCGTCATCGCCACCGCGCCCGTCGCCCTCCTCCTCCTCGTCATCGTCGTCGTCGCGGTCGTCCTCGGTCCGGCGGTCCCGCCGATCTGGCACGGACATCACGGGCCGGGAGGCAGCCACCGCCACCGACTCGGCCACGCACGCCACGAGCGCAGAGCCGACGACCGCAAGGGCAAGGAGTCGCTGCCGCCCGTTCACCATCGCCAGCTGAGCACCAGGCGATAAGGAGCGGATAAGGCGTCGATGAGACTTCTCTCATCCAGGCTTCCCGAGCGAAGGTCAGCCGGTCAGCTGGGCGCGGTGTTGCGCAGGCAGCTCGGGAGCAGGCCGAGAGCGTCCTGTTCGCTGAGCCGTGCCGCCTCGGCCATCACGTCGGCCGGCACCCAGCCCGGGAAGGCCGTTTCGACCTTGCGGTGAGCACCGGATGCGGTGTGCTCCTCGGTGACCGCGGCGAGCTGCTCGCGCGAGAACCGATCGGCGAGCCGCACGAGTGCCGGCCACAGCTGTCGGTGGACCAGGGTGATCTTGCCGTTGATGAGGCGCAGGCGGACCACGTCACCTGAGTCGGCGACTTCGTTGATCGCGTCGAAGATGAGGTGCCCGGCGGGATGCCCCCACCAGCTTCCCGAGATCGGCTCACCGGCGACGAGCTCGGCGAGATTTGGGATCGGACCTCGCGCCGACTCGAGCAGCATGCCATGGCGACGAACAATGGTCAGTGGGCGCATCAGTCTCCCTGACGGATTCTCGCCAGCTGTCCGCCCGCGACGCGACGCGGCGACCGATGGATGCCCCGCCGGGTGCGCGGGTATCGAACCAGCCACGCGCGAAGCGAAAAGGAGACTGCCATCGTGCTGTGGTTCATCATCGTGCTGCTCATCGTCGGGTTCCTCGCCGGCGCGCTTGCCCGCTTGCTGGTTCCGGGCCCCGACCCAATGTCCCTTCCGGCGACGTGGCTGCTCGGCGTGCTGGGCAGCTTCCTCGGCGGCTTCCTGGGCTATGCCCTCTTCGGCGCCGACATCGACGACGGCCCGGTGCAAGTCGCTGGAATCATCGGCTCGGTCATCGGCGCGATCATCCTGCTCCTCGTGTACCGCGCCGTTCAACGCCGACGCCCACAACGCGTGTAGCGCCGTCGACGTGAGGACTGCGGGTCTCGTGCCCGAGGGAACAGGTGAACGGTGAACGACAACCCTTCTGAGCCCGGGACTGCACCGGATCCACTCGACGAGGAAGCATCGAAGATCGATGCCCGATCGCCCCAGGCGGCGGACGACATCGAAGATCTGATCGAGAGCGCCGAGGAGCTCGGCAGGGATCCAGACCAAGAGGTCGATCCCGACGCCGACCCGCGCTGAGTGATCTGTTCGGCGCGCCGAGCCTCGCACTCGGGTTACGACCGTCCGGCGGAGTCACCCTCGTCCGGCAGTCCTGTCAGGTCAGGCGAAGGCGCACGACCCGGGACAGTGGTGAGGCGACGTCATCGCCGAGCACCGCGCTCGCCGCGGTGGACGCGCTGTCGAGCAGCGACGCGGCGGCGCGGTTGGCTCCGGCGACTGCCTCAGTGTCGTCGGGCACGGCGTACGTGGCGGCGAGATCGTCGGGTAACTCGAACGGCGGGAAGTCGAGCAGGCTGGTGAGGCCGTACGAGGCGTAGGGCACGTCGTGGCCCACCGCCCACAACCTGAGCGCATGGCTGCGGGCTTCGTCGATGGCGTGCACGGCCTCGAACAACGAACCGCGACGCACGTACTTGTCGGCGGTGGCGATCGCCCACCATCCCAAGACCACCCACTCGTGCGCCGTCTCGACCGAGGGTGGTCGCCGAGCCTCCGGCATCACGACCATGGTGAGGCGGCGGTCCTTGTCGGCCACGGCGACCGACCGGTCGGGCAGCCCGCGCCGGATGGATGCAGGCATGAACACGAGATCCAGCTGCATCGCCCCCGGGTACTCGGCTGCGAGGCGGCACACGCCGTCGGGCCATCCGTCCATGCGATGCACGACAAGGTCGATCGGCGTGCCGACTCGGCGGGCGAACAGCCGGGCGGCGTCGTACAGGTCATCCGGATCGATGTGGTCGTAACCGACGCCGGCATCGATGTCGGAGAGCTCGTCGCCACCACCAGCACCGAGTGAGCAACCGACTTCAAGGAATCGCCACCGCGAGTCATTCGCCACCGCGACACGGATCGACTCGATGAGTGCGGCATGGCGCGGCAAGCGCGCTCTGATCGAGACCAACGGATCGGAAGTAATCACCCGCCCAATCATGGCGCCGGCATCGCCACCCGGCCCGGGTAGCGCCTCCAAACGGGGCGAACCGCGGCGAGTACCGTCGACGCCGTTGCCCGCTCCTCAGTGCTCGACACGCTCGGTGCGGGCTCGTCGAGGAGCACATCATGTCCACCCTCTCCGATCCGGGAGTGCCCACTGCGAAGCGCGACCTCGCCGGTCACGTCGCGATCGTGACGGGCGCCAACCACGGCATCGGCGCCGCGACGGCGCAGTCGCTCGCTACCGCGGGCGCCGACGTGCTCATCACGTTCCTGCGGATCGACGACCCCGCCGATCCCGTGTTACCCGACGACTACCGCCGCTTCCGTGCCGCTGATGCTGATGCGGTGCTGACGGCGATCGAACCGCTGGACGGTCGGGCCGTCGCCGTCGAGGCCGACCTGACCGACGACACGGTCGTTCCTCGACTCTTCGACGAGGCCGAGGCTCGGCTCGGTCCCGTCGACATCGTCGTGAACAACGCCAGCGGATGGTTCGCAGACACCTTCGCGCCGTCGACAACCGACCGGATTGGGCGCAGGCTCGAGCCGGTGAGCTCGGCGACGATCGACCGCAATCTCGGGGTCGACGCGCGGGGCGGTGCGCTGATGATCGCCGAGCTCGCCCGCCGACACGTCGCCCGTGACGCCTCCTGGGCACGGATCGTCGGTCTTACTTCAGGTGGCCCGGGAGGCTTCGCGGAGGAAGTGTCGTATGGCGCGGCGAAGGCCGCGCTCGAGAACTACACGATGGCGGCGGCGACCGAGCTCGCCCCGTTCGGGATCACGGCCAACATCGTCTACCCGCCGGTGACGGACACCGGTTGGATCACCGACGACGTACGCGACATGGTGGCCGCTTCGGCCGACCACGTACACGTCGCGACACCCATCGAGGTGGCCGAGGTCATCGTCTGGCTGTGCTCTGACGCGGCCCGTCTCGTGACCGGGAACGTGATTCATCTTCGGTGACGCGCGCGGCCTTCTGGGCGCGGCCAGTCTCGAATCCGGGACTCAGCGCGCCCAGATGGCTTGAAGAGACGCTCCGCGCCCAGATGAAGCCTGGGCTACGTGTCCCGCGACGAGAGAACGCAGAACTCGTTGCCCTCCAGATCAGCCAGCACCGTCCACGACACGTCAGAGCCTTGGCCGACATCGACGAGCGTGGCGCCTCGCTCGACCAACGCGGCGATCGCCGCGTCGCGATCATCGGACGTGTGCGGTGCGAGGTCGATGTGGAGACGGTTCTTGAGGCTCTTGGGTTCCGGAACGGGCACGAAGACGAGTCCCGGACCGACCTGCTCCCACGGCGTCGACCGGGCCAGCTCCTCGGTCACGTGGGCGGGCACGATCACGACCTCGTCGTCGGCCTCGTAGACCTTCTGCCAGCCGAGCGTCTCGCGCCACCACTCGGCCTGAGCGGCGACGTCCAGGCAATCGACGACGACGGTGTACCAGCGCAGCGCCATCACATCTCCGTACCACGTTCACGGATCCTTCACAACCGGCCGCCACGTTGGTGGTATCCCCCAACGAAGGAGCTCGAGATGAACAACAGGGTCCTGGCCGGCATCGCCGCCGGCCTGTTTACGCTGGCCGCGCTGGTCACGGTGGGCGTCGTCGCCTACAACGCCGGTGAACGCAGCGACCGGACGGTCCAAGTTGTCGGCGAGGTGGCCACCACCGGCGAGGCCACGACACGCACCGTCGTGCTGCCCGACGGCTACTGGCACGGCGGTTGGCGCGGTCCCGGGTTCGGGTTCCTGATCTTCCCTCTGATCGTCATCGGACTGGTGCTGTTGTTCGCCTCCCGGCGCGGCAGCTGGCGCGGTCGCGGCTGGTACGACGACGACCTGGGCGCGTGGCACCGTCGCCAGCACGCCGACGATGCGGCGGCGGGTCCGCCCGACCACTCGACGTGACGGAGACGACGTGGTGGGCTGGACACCGTGAACCATGTGCTCGTGGTCGACGACGAGCCGGCCATCGTCGAGATCGTGCGCGACTACCTCACCGACGCCGGCTACCGGGTGTCGACGGCACGCTCCGGCGACGAAGCGTTGCACCAGACCCGCTCGATCCGGCCCGATCTGATCGTCCTCGACCTCGGTTTGCCCGGGCTCGACGGACTGGATGTCACCCGCACGATCCGCCGCACCTCCGCCGTGCCGATCATCATCTTGACCGCCCGCTCCGACGAGGCCGACCGGGTCGTCGGGCTCGAGCTCGGCGCCGACGACTACCTCGTCAAGCCGTTCAGCCCGCGTGAGCTGCTGGCTCGGGTGCGGGCGGTCCTCCGCCGCAGCGGACGGTCGACCGAGCCGGGCGACGAGCGTCCGCTGACCGCGGGCGAGCTCACGGTCGATCCCGGCCGGCGGCAGGTGACGGTCGGCGGCCGGATGGCCGAGCTCACCGCCACCGAGTTCGACCTGCTCGCCCGCATGGCCGCCGCACCCGGCCGGGTGTTCACCAGAGGTCAGCTGCTCGAGACGATCTACGGCTTGGCCGTCGACGCCGGCGAGCGGGCGATCGACGCCCACGTGAAGAACATCCGGCGCAAGATCGAACCCGATCCGCACCGGCCCCGGATGCTCGTCACTGTCCACGGCGTCGGGTACCGGCTCACTGAGCAATGACCGGAGCGCACCGCCAGGCACCGGTCGGCGCGGCGTGGTGGCGCCGGCGCTTCCTCCGGGTCGCCGTCGTCATCGCCGTGATCTGGATCACCTTCGGAGTGGTGTTCGGCGCCTTCGCCCGCGGCGGGCCTGGTGATCGCGACCGCAACGCTGGACCTCCGATCGTGCTCGCCGTGGTCGCCGCCGCTCTCGTCGCCACGTTCGTCGCCTACCGGCGGCTCGCCCGGCCGGTGAGCGAGCTGCTCGACAGCGCCGAGCGGGTCGGTGGCGGTGACTACGACGCCAGGGTCCAGCCGTCCGGACCGCGAGCGGTGCGAACGCTGGGCCAGGCGTTCAACGACATGGCCGGGCAGCTGCAGGCGTCGGACGAGGCGCGCCGCCGCTTCCTCGCCGACGTGACCCACGAGCTGCGCACCCCGCTCACCGTGCTCAGCGGCGAGATCGAGGCCCAGCTCGACGGCATCCATCCGCGGGACGACGTACACCTCACCCGGCTGCTCGACCAGACGCGCACGCTCGGCCGACTCGTCGAGGATCTGCGCACGCTCGCGCTCGGCGACGCCGGCCGGCTCACGCTGTACCGGGAAGCGGTCTCCGTCGGTGTCGTCGTCGAGGACGCCGTGGCGGCAATCTCCGGCACTGCGTCGCAGCGCCGCGTCGCCGTCACCGCGATCGGGACCGAGCCATCGGCAGGCGAGGACGCCGTCCTCGACGCCGACCCGGTTCGACTCGGACAGGTCGTCACCAACCTGCTCACCAACGCCGTGCGCCACACCCCGCCGGGCGGTCAGGTGACGGCGACGGTGGCGACCGATGAGCGGGGCGTGACCGTGACGGTGACCGACACCGGACCGGGCATCGCGGGGGACCCGGAGCGGGTGTTCGACCGCTTCGCCAAGTCCGCCGACTCGGGCGGATCCGGGCTCGGACTGACCATCGCCCGCCAGCTCGTCGAGCGCCACGGCGGCACGATCACCGCCGCCAACGTCCCCGCCGGCGGCGCCCGGTTCACGGTGACCCTCCCGCGTCCGCCAGCTTCCATGACCTGACAGGTCATCGCCTTCACGACGCCGGGGGCTCATCATCGATGCATGGCTGCCTACGCGCTCGCTCACCTTCGCACTCCCCAGATCAACGCCGAAGTGCTCGAATACATCGAGCGGATCCAGGCGACCCTCGATCCCTTCGGCGGACGATTCGTCGTCCACGGCGCGACCGTCGAGGTGATCGAGGGATCCTGGCCGGGAACGGTCGTGATCGTCGAGTTTCCCGACGCCGACGCGGCGCGGACCTGGTACGGGTCCCCGGCCTACCAGGAGATCCTGCCGTTGCGCACGAACAACATCGACGGTGACACGATCATCGTCGACGGTGTCCCGTCGAACTATGACGCCGCCCGCACCGCCGCCGTCCTGCGCCGGTCAGCCGTCCCGGAAGTCACTCAGGCCGAGCCGAGCTCCGCGTAGGCGGCCAGCTCGACGCCCACCGCGGCCTCGACGCAGTGCTGGTCGAAGAACGGCAGGACCTGGGTCAGGAAGACACCGCCGATGCCCGAGGCTCGGTCGATCCAGTAATAGCAGTTGAAGATCCCCGCCCAGTCTCCCGTGCCGGCGCGACGCATGCCCTCGAGGTCGTCGAGGGAGAGGTGGAAGCAGAGACCCCAACCGTGTCTGATCGGAAGGTTGTGGACCGTGTTGGTGAGCTCGGGCATGGCGGTCTCGATCACCGCCGGGTAGGCCACGCCGCCGAGCTGATCGGTGAACGCCTGCTCGACCGTCTCCTCGCGCAGCACCCGCGTGCCATCGGGCGCGCTGCCGCCACCCAACAGCATCGTGACGAACCGCCCGTAGTCCTCGGCGGTCGAGAACGCTCCGTGGCCGCCGGCCATCCACTCGGGCTCGACGGGAAGATCGATGTCGCTGACGACGAGGCCGCCATCGGCGGTGCGACTGTGGATGGGCATCATCCCCGCCCGCTCATCGCTCGTGAGCGCGAAGGTCGTGTCGTTCATGCCGAGCGGGCTGAAGAGGTGTTCGGCGAGGTAGGCGTCGAGCGTCTGGCCGGACACCTCTTCCACGACGAAGCCCAGCCAGTCGGTGTTGATCCCGTACTCCCACCGGGTGCCCGGATCGGTCTGCAGGGGCGTGGTGATCGCCCGCTTGTCGCCGGAGAACACGTTCGGTGTCTCCGTCAGGTTGTGGTACTTCCCGAGGTCGGCGTTGAGGAACATGTAGCCGTGCCCGGCGGTGTGGGTCAGCAGGTGGCGGATCGTCGCTTGCGTCTTCGGCTCGCGCAGGCGCGGCTCGTCGCCGTCCCAGCCATCGAGCACCTGAACTTCCTTCCAGGGCGGCAGGACGGCAGCGACCTCGGTGTCGAGGTCGAGCTTGCCTTGCTCGACCAGTTGCAGCGTCGCCACGCTCGTCAGTGCCTTCGTCATCGACGCGATCCGGAACCGCGCGTCCGGTTCCAGCGCAACGCCCGCCCCGTCGGACCGGGTCGTGCCGGCAGCGGCCAAACCTCGCACGCCGTCACGCCCGACGACGACGGCGACCGCGCCCGGCACGCCGCCACTCGACGCCGCCGCCTCGAGCACCCCTTTGATCGCCACACTGAGCGATTCACTCATGAGCCCTCCTCTCGCCGCGGGGCTCCGACCGTATCGCGTCCGTGGGCGCGGTCGATCAGCCCCACTCCGGCTTCCAGCGTCGCGCTCGTGCGGGGCGTGTCCTCGCTCGCCTACACTGCCCGCACCCTGGAGATTGGCTGGAGGGAGTGGCCATGGGATGGGCGCGCGCTGATCGAGAGCAGCGTGAGGAGCAGGAGACCGAGGTCCGCAGGACGCGGGCGCCGGAGCCGGTCGCCCGGCGGTCGTTGGTGGTTGGGCGGACGGATGACCCCGCCGAGCGAGAAGCCGACGCCATTGCTGCGATCGTGGCTCGTCGAGCCCGGCTCGACCCGTCCGACGCCGACGTGTGGTCGACGGACGTCGAGTCGCGCATTCGCCGGTCGACGGCCTCACCGCTGTCCGCGTCGGCCGGGCCCGACGGTGGACCCGTCGACGCCGGCACGGCGTCGCGCATCCGCGCGTCGCGCGGGGTGCCGATCGCCCGTGACGTCCGACGGGACATGGAGTCGGCGTTCGGGACGGACTTCGGCCACGTGCGCATACACACCGGCGCCCGAGCCGACCAGCTCAGCTCGGAGCTCGGCGCCCGCGCGTTCACGCTCGGGAGTGATGTGTTCTTCCGCGGAGGTGAGTACCAGCCGCGCAGCGGGTCCGGCCGGGAGGTCCTCGCCCACGAGCTGACCCACACGATCCAGCAGGGCGCCGACGGCTCCGTGCAGCGGATCCAGCGCGTGCGTGATCCGCTCACCACCCAGCAGATCCTCGACGCGCTGAAAGGCATCGGCTTCCTCAAGGGCAAGCTCAAGACCGACCTTCACGGCTCGTCGATGGAGGTGCGCGTGGCCGAGATGCTGCGGTCGTGGAAGGAGCACGTCGCGAAGAAGTCCGACCCGGACGTCGACCTGCGCGACGCCATGATGCTGTCGATGGCGCTGGAAGGCGTGGCACGCGTCATCTGCGAGGAACTGAACGACGTCTCGGTGCTGCCGGTCGTGTCCGCGAAGCTGTTCGAGCTCTACCGCACCGAGGTCGGCAGCAAGGTCAAGGGCAAGCAGCGCAAGCTCAGCGGCGCCAAGCGCACGAAGGTCCTGGGCCTCACCGAGGCGCTCATGGGTGATGACCCGGTGACCAGGTTCATGCACCGCGAGATCAGCAAGGCGAACGCGGCGGCCTCCATCCGGGCGATGGCGGCGAAGGCGCAGCAGACCGATCCCAACATGACCGACCTGGCCATGTTCGGGCTGATGGAGCAGAAGTTCCAGGTGAAGATGGCGTCCTACCACCAGGGCCAGTTGCACCAGGACGACGTGACGGAACGCTTCAGCGCTCGCGAGTCGCCAGGCGAGTACTCGGAGTACTTCTTCAAGAAGATGTTCGGCGACAACGCACTGGGCGCCGGCGGCTCACTGCAGTGGAACGCCGGCGGGGTCAACGCCGCGGACCGGCTGGCCTTCTCCCAGGAGGCCGAAGCCAAGCTCGCCGAGCTGCGCCAGGCCGTGCAGGCGCCGGGGCAGCAGGCTGCCCCGCAGCCTCGCGCCGGCGTCACCGCCGGTCAGGAACGGCACCTCTCGGGCCTCGAGGCGGCCGAGCAGCAGATCGATCGCGCCAACATCAAGACCCAGTTCGTGACGTTGTTCCAGAGCCGTTACTTCTTGACCGCCGGGGCCGCCGACGCGTTGTACACGAACGTCGTCAACCACCTCGGGGCGGCACCGCTCACGATCACGGTGCGGGCCCAGGACTGGTTCGGCAAGGCGCAGGCCCCCAATCCGGCGTTCGCGCCGTCGGCGGGGAAGGTGAAGCAGACCCCGGTCGCCACGGCCTTCGGCAAGGCCGCCGCCACCGGCGACATCCGGCACCTGCCGACCTGGGACGACAGCAACCTGCCGGCCGAACAGCAGCGGGGCGCCAAGTACCTGCGGTTCCGGGCGTGGAAGGACGAGCTGATGAGCGGCCTCAACCAGCTCTCGTCGGCCGAGATGGCAGTGTTCGGCGCGCTGAACGTGAACTGGGCCACCTCCATGGGTGGCGACACGATGCAGAAGCACGGCGAGAACTACTACGGCGACCTCCACTTCGTGCTCGACCGGGCCCGCGTCCGCGACCGGATGATCTACACCGCCACCGACCACGGGCAGCACCGCCGGGATCCACTCCTGGCGCTCCACGACTTCACGTTCGGAGATCGGGGGGTCACGTGGCTCCAGAACACCAAGAAGCTCGGCATGCTCGACAACATCGTCAACGACGTGACGGCGCGAAAGCCGATCTACGGTCTGCCACTGCTGTTCGAGGTGCAGATCTTCGGCGGCGTGAACGTGCTCGACGACGTCACGGACGTGTACCTCGGGAGCCAAGTGTCGGCGACCCTGGAGAACGCCGTTCGGCAGTTCTACAACGGCAGGGCGGTCAATGTGGTCAAGGCCGGTGCCACGCCTCAGGGAGCCGTGCAGGCGAGCGGCCCTGACGTCGACGAGATGATGATGAGCGAACTGGTCAGCTCCACGTTCCTGGATGCAGGCGAAAAGGCCTCGATCGACGCGGACGTCACGGCGGCGCAGACGCTCACGCCGCAACAGGCTGCGCTGATGCGCAGTGTCTTGACGGTGGCCGAGTACGTCAGGAAGACGGCCACGCTGAACGCGGGTGCCCTGACCGGCGGCGACCTCACCACGCTCAGCGCGTGCGTCGCCAAGCTCAAGGGGATCACCGGGTTCCTGTGCTCGTGTCAGCAGGCGACCCAGGCGGACAAGACCGCGCTCAACACCCGGGTCGGTGCGGCGGAGCGGGCGGTCCAGCAGGCCCAACAGGCCGCGCAGAACCCCGTCGTCCAGAACCCACCGCCCCAGATCGCGGCCCCCCAGAACGCCGCTCCCCAGGCTCAGGGTCAGGGTCAGGGGGGACAGGGACAGGGACAGGGACGCCAGTTCGAGCGCCGGGTGCACAAGCACCGGAAGAATCGCACCGGCCAGGCTGCCGTCCAGTAACCCGGCCCGGCGGCCGACAGTGGAGCGTCCACCGCCCTCGGGTACTGCCAGGGGCGCGCGCACACATCGACGCGGGGATAGTGGACCCTATCAAGGAGTGTCCGCACTGTGGTAATGTGTCCGTCAGTCGGACAATGCCGGAATGGGGGCATCCATGGGCACGAAGAAGTCACTGACTGTGCGCGCCACGACTGGGTCGCTCGACGACACGCCGATCGACGACGTGATGACCGGGTGTGCGGTGTGCGACGCCTCAGCGCCACACGCGCACGCGGCGGGAGATCCCCCCGTGGGGATCCGTCGCCGGGCCCTGCTGGGCGGTGCGGTGGGCGCGGCGATGGCGGTGGGCGCCGGCTCGGTGTTCGCTCGGTCGGCGGAGGCGCGCGGCCGCGACTGGTCGCCGCCGAAGCACAAGCCCGGTCAGACGCTGATCCTCGAACCGAGCTGGGTGCTCACCTACGAGAACGACGACGTCCAGCTCAGGCGCGACCGTTCCGTGGTGGTGCAGGACGGACACATCGCCGCGATCGTCGACGGCCGCGTGCGCGGCCGCGGTGAACGCATCGACATGAAGGGGCAGCTCCTGATCCCCGGGATGATCTCCGGTCACACGCACACCGCGATGGGCACGCCCACGCGCGGTCTGATCGAGAGCGGCCGGCCGTTCACCGAGCCCGCACTGCGGAGCATGGAGCTCGATGACGACGACCTCGACGCGCTGACCGCCTACAACCTCGCCGAGATCCTGCGCGGGGGCTGCACGACGCAGCTCGAGCAGGCCCTCGACCTGAGAGCGGCCAAGTCGTACGTGCGGGTGGCGCGGCGCTGGGGCGTGCGCGGCTACCCCGCACCGATGCTGCCGAACTTCGGGGCGGTCGTGACGATCCGTGCCCGCACCTCCGACCAGGTGCTCTTCGACTCGGTCCCGATGCAGCTCGGCGAGATCGCGGACGCGGTGCGATGGGGACGCTCGGTCAACGGTGCCGAGGGCGGCCGCATCCGGCCGCAGATGGCGCCGCAGGGACCGGAGACCGCGACGCCCGAGACGCTCACGGCGATCTACGACGGCGCGGTGGTGCTCGGCAACGGCATCCATACCCATCTCGCGACCGGCGCGCGGGAGTCCGGGATCATCGAGCAGCTGTGGGGCAAGGGACCGGTCCGCTGGATCGAGGACTTCGGCTTCTACGACGTGCCACTGTTCGGGGCCCACATGACCGGGTGGAACGTGACCGTCGACGCCCCGTTCCTGGCCGGCAAGGACAAGTTCACGTTCGCCCACTGCCCGTCCGGGGCCGGAGCAGGCACGGGCAGTAACGGGCTCCAGCCCTTCATCGAGGCGCTGGCCGCGGGCATCAACACGAACGTCGCCCTGGACTCGCATTCGAACGACCTGCTCGAGAACGCGAAGATGTCGGTCCTCTACGGGCGCACGCGCTTCACCTTCGTGAACGCGACGAGTCCCGTGCCGGTGAAGCGCCCGACGGTCTGGGACATGATCAAGGCGGTGACGATCAACCCGGCCAAGGGCCTCGGCAGGGACGATCTCGGCCGGATCGCGGTGGGAGCAAAGGCCGACCTGACCTCGATCGACGTGGCCGGGTTCATGACCGGCCCGGGAGTGGCGCCACCGGAGCCGCTGAACAACCTCCTGTACGCGAGCGGCCTGCACGTGCGCAACGTGATGACGGAGGGTTATGTGCAGGTCGCGGACGGCCGGCTCGTCGTGGACGACGAACGGAAGGTCATGCAGCGCGGCGGCCGAGCGGTCCAGAAGGTCTGGGCGCAGCTCGAGGCCGCCGGGTGGTTCACGCCGACGCCGCGCTGAGTCAGCTGGCGGTCGCGCGAGCGGCCTCGTCGATGAGGTCGGCGACGGCGTCAGGCTGGGACACGGTGACGGCGTGGGATGCGTCGATCTCGACGGTGGTCGAGCCGGCCCGCTCGGCCATGAAGCGCATCGAGTCGGCGGGGATGGCGAGATCCTGGAGGGTCACCATGGTCCACGACGGGATCGTCTTCCAGGCTGCCTTGGTGGCGATGTCCTCGAGCGCGGTGGCGGCGATCGGACGCTGGGTGGCAGCCATCAGGAGCGCCACGTCCCGGTCGACGTCGGCGGCGAAGACGGCGTGGAACTGGTCGTGCTTGATGTACAGGTCGGTGCCGGTGCCGCCGTCCGGGAGCGGGAACGGGACCGGGTCAAGGGCCGACCCGAGCTCGCCACCAGGGAACTTGGCAGCCAACTGGCCGGTGCTCTCACCGGCTTCCAGGTTGAAGCTGGCGAGGTAGACGAGCGCCGTCACGTTGGTGGCACCGTCGGCGGCCTCACTCATCACCGAGCCGCCGTAGGAGTGGCCGGCGACGACGATCGGTCCGGGCATGCTGTCGATGACGCTACGCAGGTAGACGGCGTCGTGGTGCAGGCCACGCAAGGGATTGGCGACGGCGATCACCGGGTAGCCGCGGCGCTGCAGCTTGGCGACCACGCCATTCCAGCTGGCTGACTCGGCGAAGGCGCCGTGCACGAGCAGGACCGTGGGACGGGTCGGCTCCGCGGCGGCGTCCTGGCGATTGTCGTTCATGGGAACTCTCCTTCTGCTCGTGGCCAGCATGTAATATATTGCAGCTAATACCCAAGATTCAAGAGCTCAGGAGGCAAAATTTCGCATGCCGATCCCTCAGGACGCCCCAGCTCTCGATCGTCGGCTGCTCCGCGACGACGTGCATCGCCGACTGTGCGACGCCATCGTCGACGGCACCCTCGCTCCGGGTGAGCAGCTGCGCGACGTCGAGGTGGCCAAGTGGCTCGGCGTGAGCCGGACCCCGGTTCGCGAGGCCCTGCTTCGGCTGGCGCAGTCGGGACTCGTGGTCGCGCAACCGGGACGCTCGACGATCGTCACGTCGCTCGATCAGCGGGCCGTGCGCGAAGCCCGCGACGTCGTTGCGGCGATGCACGAGTTGGCCGTCCGCGAAGCGGTGCCGAGCCTGACCGAGACCGACCTGCAGGCGATGCGTGCGGCCAACCTGAGGTTCGAGGCGGCGATCGACGAGGGCGACGTCGATGCGGCTCTCCGCGCCGACGACGACCTGCACGGCGTACCGGTGATGGCCGCCGGGAACCGTGCCCTTAATGCCGTCCTGGACCAGTTCACACCGGTGCTGCGACGAGTCGAGCGGCTCCGCTTCTCGTCAACCGACGCGAGGGCGTCAGTCGTCCGGCACGATGAGCTGATCCGGCTGTGCGCCGACAGGGACTCGAACCAGGCGGCCGCGATCGCCTTCGACACGTTCCATAGCCTGCCCACCACCGAAGCATGAGAGCGGCGGGCGGGCGCAGCTGGCTTCGAGGCGCTAGCTGGGAGGTAGCTCGACCTGCCAGCTGTCGATGGCGCTCGCTGTCGATGAGGCCGAGCACGACCGTGAGCATCCTGATGCGCCGCGCCGTCATGCAAGGATGCCGTGGTGGCCGCGATGGTTCCGGTGAGTTCGGCCGCCCGCCGCGTCGGGATGCTTCTCGCCGCGGTGACGGCGGTCGTCGTGATCACGTTCGTGGCCGTCTTCACGATCCACCGTCTCACTCCCGTCGCCAGCTGGAAGGAGGCGTTCGACATCGGCGGCGAGGCCAACGTACCGACATGGTGGAACACGACGCTGCTGGCGCTTGTCGCGGTCACCGCCCTGATCGCGGCCGAGATCAGCGAACGTGCCTCGGCGGTGCGCCGAGCCTGGCGAATCGTCGCCGCGGCGGCCGCATACCTCAGCCTCGATGAAGCCGCCTCCCTGCACGAACGACTCGCCAACGTGGTTCCGTCCGGCGTCGACGTGCCGACGTACGCCTGGGTCCTACCCGGCTCCCTGCTCGCCCTCGCCGGAACGGCCGTTCTCGTGGCCGCCGGGCGACACCTTCCGCATCCAGCCGCCGGTCGTCTCGGAACCGCCCTCGCTGCCTATGGCGGCGCTGCCGTCGGCCTCGAAGCCGTCAATGGACGTGTCCGCGAGAACGATGACGACTCCATGCTGTACACGGTCGGCACGCTCATCGAGGAGAGCGTCGAAATGGGCGCGTGCGTGTACGCCGTGAGTGTGATCATCGACGCGTTCCGCGTGCGCCGCACGAGTAGCGGCGTCATCGTGGTCAATCGCGCCAACACCGCTTGATCTGGTGGTGACTGACGTCGCTCCGGTGCTCAGCGGCCAGGGCGGTGCACGCGCTCCCACGGCCACTCGGCGGCCAGCCAGGCGGCGACGGCGTCGGCGAGTGGGACGTCGAGCTCGGCGTGGCTGGCGCGCACCCAAGATTGGACCGTGACGTCGGCGTCCGCCGACTCCGCGGGGTAGAGGTAGACGCACCCGATCACGTCGCCCGTGACCGGCTCGAGGACGGTGAACGTGAATCCAGTGCGGGCCTCGAAGTCGGCCGCGTGGCGGCGGAGGTCGTCGAGGTTCCCGTCGAGCGACATGCCCTCCGGCGGCGGCCAGTTGCCGTCGGGGAAGCCGGGGGTCGAGCGGACGTGGGCGATGCTCGACGTCCATGCCGCGTGGTCGGCCTCGTTGTGCTGCGGGCCGAGCGGCTCCAGCCGGAAATGCTCGCTGACCAGGGCCGTCGGCGGCTCGAAGTCGGTCGGGACGAAGAGGGGATCGGCCACGATCCGGACGCTACCGGCGGCGGCCCGCTCACCCGAAGCCACTTGACAATCGGGCAGATAACCGTTAGGTCTATAGATAGCCGTTAGTTATCTAGGCCCCGAGGGTTGTGATGCGTCAAGAAGTCGTGTTGGCGATGCTGGCCAAGGAGCCCTCGCACGGCTACGAGCTGCGGGCCCGGCTGCGGGACGCCCTCGGCCCTGTCGGGGAGGGCATGAACGACGGGCAGGTTTACGTCACATTGACCCGGCTGGAGCGGGCGGGACTGGTGGCGTCGAAGCGGGCGGCGGGCGCGCCCGATCGGCCCGACCGCAAGATGTACGCGCTCACCGCGCTCGGTCACGGGCGGGTGGCCGACTGGCTGGCCGAGGTGAGCTGGCCCAAGCCGGATCTGGTGGAGTTCCACCTCAAGCTCGTCGCGGCCGCCGTGGCCGGCCTGGCCGACCCGATCACGATCGTGGACAGCCAGCGGCGGGAGCTGCTGCGCCGGTTGCGCGACGCCCAGCGGGCGGCGATGGCCGAGCCCGAGGGCTCGGATGCGGCGTTGTTGTTGGAGGGCATCGTGCTGCGGCTGCAGGCCGACCTGCACTGGTTGGAGGCGTGCGAGCAGACGTGGACCGGCCGAAGGAGGCGATCATGAGTGACACCGCTGACCCGTCGGGGAGCGGAGCCGTGCTGCGGGCGTGCGGGCTGCGCAAGTCCTACGGCCGCGGGGACGGGCTCGTGCGCGCCGTCGACGGTGTCGACCTGGACGTCGGCGCCGGAGAGACGGTGGCGGTCATGGGACCGAGTGGCTGTGGGAAGTCGACGCTGCTGCACCTGCTCGGCGGGCTGGAGCGACCCTCGGACGGCGAGGTATGGCTCGCCGGGCGTCGCATCGACCAACTCGGTCAGAAGGGGCTGGCCCGGATGCGCAGGAAGGCGGTCGGTTTCGTGTTCCAGGCCTTCCACCTGATGGAGGAGCTCACCGCGGTGGAGAACGTGGAGCTGCCGGCGCTCCTGCTCGGACGCTCGCCGAGGGCGGCCCGGCGACGTGCGATGGATCTGCTCGAGCGGGTCGGTCTCGCCGACCGGGCATCATTTCTCCCGGCGGCGCTCTCCGGCGGCCAGCGGCAGCGGGTGGCGATCGCCCGGGCGTTGAGCAACGAGCCATTCGTCGTGCTCGCCGACGAACCGACCGGCAACCTCGACAGCGCCGCCACCGTCGAGGTGCTCCGGCTCCTCGACGGTCTCCACGAGGCCGGTCAGACCTTGGTGATCGTGACCCACGACGCCCGCGTCGCGGCGACCGCTGACCGCTTGATCTCGATGCGCGACGGCGAGTTCGTCGACGAGACCCGGCTGAGTGGCGGCACCACGGGGCGGCTCGGCGAACTCGTCGGACTGGAGGGCTGAAGCGGTGGGCCGCGTGGTCCTCGTCGGCCGGCTCGCGGCACGCGACTTGCGGCGCCACCTCGGCGAGGCCGCCCTCCTGGTGCTGGCGATGATGGCGGCGACGACCACCCTCGCCCTCGGGCTCGCGCTCGGCGGCCTGACCGAAGAGCCGTACCAGCGCACCCGGGAAGCGACCGTGGGTCCCGACGTCGTGGCGCTCGTCGCGCCCGACCCGTTCAACGACGGGGCACCCGCCGATCTGTCCAGCCTCGAGGCCCTGATCGACGCCCCGGGCGTCGTCGCCCACGGCGGTCCCTTCCCGGCGACCAGGGCCGTCATGGAGGTGAACGGCGCCAGCCCGGCTGTCCAGGCGATCGGGCGCGACGTGACCGCCGCCGAGGTCGATCAGCCCGAAGTGATCAGGGGGAAGTGGGTCGAGGACGGGGCCGTGGTGGTCGAGGCGGCCTTTGCCGATGCTGCCGGCGTCGACGTCGGTGACCCCGTCACCCTCGCCGGCCGCTCGTTCCGTGTGAGCGGGCTCGCCGTCACCGCGACCGCACCCCCGTATCCAGAGGTCACGTGCTTCACGTTCCCATGCGTCGGGACCGAGGGACTGATCTGGCTCACCCGGTCCGACCTCCGCTCGCTCGTCCCGGACGACGACGCCCTCGGCTACGTGATGGGCCTCCGGCTGGCCGACCCGGCCGCCGCCCCGGCGTTCGTCGCCGCCCACTTGAACTACCCGCCCGCACCGATGGGGACGTTCTGGCAGGAGATCCTCGAACGGACGGACCGTCTCGTCGAGGACGAACGGCGCGTACTGATCACCGGCGGCTGGCTGCTCGGCGTGCTCGCCGTGGCGAGCGTTGCTGTCGTCGTCGGCGGCCGGATGGCCCAGCAGACCCGACGAGTCGGGCTGCTCAAAGCCGTCGGTGGGACGCCAAGCCTGGTCGCGGTCGTGCTCCTCGCCGAATACGTGGCCCTCGCCCTCTTCGCCGCCGCGGTAGGCCTCGCCGGCGGATGGCTGCTCGCCCCGACGCTCACCGAGCCCAGCGTCGGCCTCATCGGTCACGCCGGCACGCCACCGGTCACGATGTCGACCGTCGTCGCGGTCGGCGCCGTCGCGCTCGGGGTCGCCATCGCCGCGACACTCGTGCCGGCCATACGTGCCGCCCGCACCAGCACCGTTCGGGCCCTCGCCGACGCGGCCCGGCCCCCTCGACGAACCCGCTGGCTCATCGCCGTCTCGGCCCGGCTCCCCGGCCCGTTGCTCCTCGGCGTGCGGGTGGTCGCCCGACGGCCCCGCCGGGTCGTGCTCACCGCCGCCAGCATCTTCGTCACCGTCAGCGGGATCGTCGCCGTGCTCGGCGCCCGGACCGAGCTGGCCGCCGAGCGGGTCGACGGCTCCGAAGCCGGTAGTCGGATCGACCAGTTGAACCAGGTGCTGCTGGTCGTCACGGTCACCCTCGTCGCCCTGGCCGCCGTCAACGCCATCGTCAGCACGTGGGCAACCGCGCTCGACGCCAGGCACTCCTCGGCGATGGCCCGCGCCCTCGGTGCGACACCGGGGCAGGTGAGCGCAGGGCTCTCGGCGGCGCAGGTGCTCGCTGCCGTCGCCGGCGCCATCCTCGGCGTCCCGGGAGGCATCGCCCTGCTCGCCGCCGTCGACCCGGACGCCGGAGTTCCTCTCCCGCCGACGTGGCAGCTGCTCGCCGTCGTCCCGGGCACCGCCGTGGTCGTGGCGGCGCTCACAGCGATCCCGGCCCGGCTCAGCGCCCGCCGACCCGTCATCGAGACGTTGCAGGCCGAGATGGCCTAGCGCCGAAGCTGAGTGTCCGAGCATCGGCGCCGCCACGAGCGGGCGCTCGTCGGCGAGGAAGAACCCATCGCGCGAGGCTGACCGGCGCCGAGACGGCGGACCGGACCCACGACCAGCTCGGCGCCCCAGGCGCTTTGCATCGTCAACCTTTCTTCACGCCTTCTTCAAGCATTGGGGTTCGTCTGCGTGCAGAGTCCAACCGGATGCAGCCGTTTACTTCTGCGATCGCGGTTCCGTCTCGCGCCAGGGTGCAGTGGGTGGACCGGCAGATAGATCCGTCGTTCGACATCAGCGGCTCGCAGCTGCGGTCGTTGATGGAAGAGATCACCACGTTCGCGGTGCAGTTCGTCGATGGGCTCGGCGCATCGAGGACGGCCACGGAAGAGCACGCGCGCCAGGTCGCCGATCGGTTCGTCGAAGCCGAGCCCGCATCGGCGTCGGTTGGGGAGTTGCTCGCAGCACTGGAGGATGCGGCGGCCGTCGGCTTCAACCCGATGCACCCGGGATTTCTCGGCTACATCCCGCCAACGGGACTGCCGATCAGTGCGATCGCCGACTTCGTGGCGGCGATCCTGGGCCGCTACGTCGGGATGTACCGACCTTCGCCGGCACTGGCCCAGATCGAGTTGACCGCGCTGCGGTGGATCGCCGACCGCCTCGGACTCCCTGCGGAGGCGGGCGGCGTGTTCACGTCCGGTGGCTCGCTGGCCAACTTCACGGCGATGGCCGCCGCACGCCACGCCGTGCTCGGCCGCAACGACCAGCCGGGGCGCCTGTACGTGACCGATCAGACCCATCACTCGGTGCAACGGGCGGCGCGCATCATGGGCCTCCCACCCGAGTCGGTGACCTACGTCCCCACGAACGACGCGCTCGAGATGGACGTCGCGTCCCTCGAGCGTCAGATCGTGCGGGACCTCGAGGCGGGACCGCGTCCGTTCCTCGTCATCGCCAGTGCCGGGACGACCAACACCGGTGCTGTCGATCCGATCCGTGAGATCGTCGACGTGGCCCACCGTCACGGCCTGTGGGTGCACGTCGACGGCGCGTACGGCGCGTTCTTCGTCCTGACGTCTCAGGGCCGCGCGCTCCTCGACGGGATGGGGGTCGCCGACTCGATCACCGTCGACCCGCACAAAGGCATGTTCTTCGCCGCCGGAACGGGCTGCCTCCTGGTGCGCGACGGCCGCCACCTCGCGGAGGCCCACGCCACCGACGCCGCGTACCTCGACGAGCTTCGCCGGGAGGAGGCCGCACCCAATCTCAGCGACTACTCGCTCGAGCTGACCCGGCCGATGCGCGGGCTGCGTGTTTGGATGGCCGTGAAGCTCTACGGCTGGGATGCGTTCTCCGTCGCCCTGGATCGGAACCTCCGCCACGCCGCCTCGCTCGACGCCGCCCTCCGCGCCGATGACCGCTTGGAGCTGCCGTGGCGACCGGCGTTGTCCACGGTGACGTTCCGCCTCCGCCAGTGCGACAACGAGGCCAACGACGCCTTCCTCGAGCGGATCAACGCATCCGGTCGCACCTTCGTTTCCAGCACTTCTCTGAGCACCGGACACGACTCGTCAACCACGTGGCTGCGGGCCTGCTTCATGAACCCGCGCACGACCGACGCGACGGTCGAAGAGGCCATCGACGTGATCCGGCGGGCGATCCCGTTCTAGACGGGTCACGTCAAGCGTCAGCGGGCGTTCCGATCGTCATCGGGTACGCGGCGGCTTCACGTGGCAGCGCTACTTCACGATCAACTGGATCCACCGTGCGACGACCTGGGCGGTGTTCGCCGCTCTCCTCGTGGCTCTGAGCTCCCTCTACGCCGGGGTCGCTAGGGGTCGTCTACCTCAGTGACCGGAACGCGGCGCGCAGCTCCTCGGTGAACAGCTCCGGCTGCTCCCAGGCGGCGAAGTGGCCGCCTTTTTCGACCACGTTGTAGTAGATGAGGTTGGGATACGCCCGCTCTGCCCAACTCCGCGGTGCTTGATACTGCTCGCCAGGAAAGACGCTCACAGCAACGGGAGTGGAGACGCCCTTGGCGTTGAAGAAGCCGCCTTGGTACTCCCAGTAGAGACGAGACGCCGAAACCCCCGTATTCGTCAGCCAGTAGAGCGTGATGTTGTCGAGGACCTCGTCACGCGTCAGTTCGCCGGTGGCGCTGGTCGTCCGGTTCAGCGCCTCGACCACCGCCGCCGCCGGCTGGCCGTCCGCATCGTTGTGGTCGAGAAGCCAGGCGGCCAGGCCGACCGGCGAATCCGCGATGCCGTACAAGGTTTGTGGGCGCGATGCCATGAATCTGGCGTAGTCGACCTGCGCGAACGTTCTGATCAGCTGCTCGTAGGCGCGGCGTTCGTCAGCTGAGAGACCGGGAGGCGGCGGGTCGCCGGCCTGGGAAGCCTGGTCGACGTCAGCGGGAACAGTGGCAGGCATGTTGGTGTGGATGGCGAGCAAGCCCGCAGGTGCCTGCAAGCCCATCTGATCGACGACGAACGCACCCCAGTCGCCGCCTTGGGCGACGTAGTGGGTGTAGCCGAGGCGATTCATCAGTTCCGCCCAGGCTCGGCCCATGCGCTCCGGCCCCCAGCCCGTGCCCGTCGGCTTGCCTGAGAACCCGTAACCCGGCATCGATGGAATCACCACGTGGAAGGCGTCCGCTGCGCTCGCGCCGTGTGCGGTGGGGTCGGTCAGTGGACCGACGATCTTCAGCTGCTCGATGATCGAGCCGGGCCACCCGTGATTCACGATGAGCGGCAGCGCATCCGCATGCACCGAGCGAGCGTGGATGAAGTGAATATCCAGTCCGTCGATCTCGGTCACGAACTGCGCAAGCGAGTTCAGTTTCTCCTCGCACCGGCGCCAGTCGTACTCGGCTGCCCAGTAGCGCGCGAGCTCCTGAGTCATCGCAAGCGGCACGCCCTGCGAGTGATCTGCGACAGTTTCCTTCTCCGGCCAGCGGGTGGCCGCGATCCGCCGGCGAAGCTCGGTCAGCTCTGCTTCCGGAACGTCGACCTGGAAGGGACGGATCTCGTTGGCGGTCTCGGCCGTGCTGCTCATGACGAACCTCCGGTTTGGGTGAGTGTGAGAAGTGGCGCATCAGGACCCGCAAGGGTCTCCACGACGCGCTGCCGAGCCGCAGCTCCGCGCCCGTCGAGGGACCGGAGTGTCAGGCCAGCGCTTCGGGATTGCTCAGATACTCGTCGATCGCCCCGCGGACGTGGATCCGAGCGTTGTTCAGTGCCTCTGCGGCGCGCGCCTTGCCGACCCGAAGCGCCCTCGCGGCATCGTCCAACGGGACGCTCTCGATGTCCACGAGGGTGATCAACCGCCTCTCGACCTCTGGCAGTCCGTCGATTGCTGAATCGGTCACCTCGAACAGCTCGATGGTTGCGGCCTCCTCGTCAGGACCGAAGTGAGACACGTGTCCCCAGGCGTTCGGCGTCTCGACGAATCTCCCCACATCAGAGCCCTGTTCGTAGAACGCGGGGTAGAACAGCTCGGCGGTCTCACTGTCGGGGTCGTAGGCCGAGGAGCCAGGTTCAGCAGCCTCATCGAGACTCTCGGTGGGATCGCTCCGCTCTGCCGCCGCAGCACGGATCAGCGAATCGACGAGCGCGCCGGAATCCAGAGTCGTTTTCTTACTGATGGCGTCGAGGAGGGTCTGCTGCACCAGTTCGTCGGCATCCTCGACACCGAGGGCGGCCGCGACGCGGTAGAGCCCTCCGAGTGACTGCGCGATCCCCCGATCCGTCAGTTCGGACTGAGCGAGAACGTCGGCGAGGTCGCCGCTGGGTTCCGGTGCCGGGGTGGCCGCAAGAACCTCGCGTGTCGTGTCCAGCTGCTCCTTGAAGAGTCGGCAGTCCGGGCACTCGCTCAGGTGTTCGGCCACAACCTCTGCATCGGCCTCTGGAAGGAGTTGATACTCGGCTTCAGCGAGTTGAGCGACGCACGCGGCACACGCAAGTTCGGTGTGCGGCACGCTCACGGTCCGATCGGCCATGGTTCGTCCTTTCACCCGGCTACGGGTTTGGGCTCGCTGCGGTGGCTCTGCTCATGTCGTCGCTCCAGATTCGCGCGGGTCAACGATCGCGCGGCGAGCCCGTACGTCGCATCCGTTGTACCCCTGGTCCCGACCCCGGGTGGAGGCCTACGTCCGGGCTTCACGTCACTCAACGCCGAATTCAGTCGGCCAGATGCGACCCCATCGGGACCGAAGTCCGGGCGATCGCCGAGGTCCACCTGCCGAAACGCCCTGTCGCCGCCGGGCTACGAGTTCCTCCGACGGGCTCCCAGACGCGACACGACCGCGTCCGGCGACTCCACGGCTGCGCGTCACGCAGTCCGCAGTACCCGCGGCCACTCGGCGTTGAGAAGTCGCATCACGGCGTGGCTCGAGCCTGCGTCGGCCCCGGTTGCAATGGTCGACGGGCGTTCACCCATCAGACCTGCGAGCTGTTCCACACCTTCGTTGTCGGTGAGCGCGTGGCGGTCCAGCAGCGCGCGCAGCCATGTGTGAGGTAAGTCTCCCCCCACCGGCGCGTTCGGTGCTGACGAGACGGCTACGACGCAACACTGTTCGAGCGGAATGTGCCTGGCCGGCATCGCCGCCCGCCGCCCGATCCACTCCTCGGTCTCGACCACATCTGGCATCGGGTCAATGCCGGCTCGCCGCAGATCAGCGAAGAACACGCTCGTCGCAAGGACAGAGGCGCCCTCGTCGCGCATTGCTCGCACGGTGGCTCGCCGGCACGGCGGCGAGCCGAGGATGAGCGCGACCCGATTCGCCTTGGCCACGACGGAACCCTCGACGGCTACGCGCCCGCGCCCGCTTCCCTGCATCGCCATACCCATGACGAGGTCGACGAAACGACCGGGCAGTTCCTTCGATGTGGGCTCTTCTCGCGTCGCGAACCGCTGCACGTAGAGGAGCAACTCTCCGCCCAGGCGAAGGCCGAAGCGAAACTCATCATTCGTCCACTGCCCAATCACCAGGCCGGTCTGATTCAGATCGAGGAGGCCATTCTGATCAGTGACCAACCCGTCGTCGTCAGACGGCCCAGCTCGTTCGCTCCGATAGGGTCCGAGCCCCGCACCGATTGCCGTTTCGACGGCCCAGTCTCGACGCTCGAGTGCATCCAACGCGATCAAGGCGAAGTCGAACTCGAGGATGGAGAATCGCTTTAGCGTCATGATCGATCGATCTTCGACAGGTGGTACGCCGCTGCGGCCTCATCCATCAGGGACAGGCCGAGTCGGTTGGCGGCGAGGTGCATCAGCGTGGCGACGTAGGTTCGCAGCTGCATGGGCGGGGAAAGTCGGCCCACCCGACCGATACACAGTCGCGAGGACACCGCATCGTTCAGGAACGTCTGCGCCGCCTCTGCCAGTCCCTCCGACCAGTCGTCGTCGAGGCGTGACAGTGCACCACGATCGCCGTCGTCGAAGAGGTTCGTTCGGGCGAGACAGGCGAGCAGCGCGCGGACCTTGGGATGAAGCTCGTCGGCGGAGCGCGACGTCAAGAACTCGGCGAGTTCACCGTCTTGCTCCCAGAGAGACTTGGATGACCAACCGACTTCGGCGTCGAGGAGTGCGACCGCGCAGCTCCGCAAAAACGCGTTCGTTCCGAGTCCCCGAGGCAGCGCGCCGACGTGGACCGCATACAGAGCGAGTCCGAGGCGACGTCTCACGGAACGGCTCTCGATGTTCGATGCGGCCAAGACGCCGATCGCCATCTCTGAGCTGGCCTCGAACTGTTTGAGCGCGAGTGCGAAGCCAACCGGCCCTCCAAACCGGTCCTCCTCCGGCACGAATCGCTCGACGCGTACCTCGTCGACAGTGATGTCCTTGCAAGGCAGTCCGGCGGTGAACCGCTGGATCTCGCCGACGCTGTGGCCCAACGGTGGATGCTGACTGACTCGCTGAAGGAACCGATCTTTGAGCGTCGGCAGGAGCTCCGCCTGAACCTCCGGACCTCCACGGAGCCGAAGTCGAATGTGCGGTCCTCCGGCTCCGTAGCGAATGAAGTGCCAGCCCGTCAGCAAGCCGGCGGACTTCCCATCTCGGATCAATGGCGAAACGACGTGGACGAGGATGTCGTCCGCCTGTGCCGAGTAGACGCCGGCGTGGTGATGCAAGTGCACGGAGGTCCAACGACCCGCGCTCATGACTGGCCTACCAGGTCGATCTCGAAGGCGAGCTCGGCGACGTGGCCGTCGTTCACCAAGTCCGACTGATCACGAGCCGTCAGTTCCAAGATCACGTCGTCGCGTCGGATAGCTCGGTCGATGGCCCGACCGAAGATGTGCACGCTCCACGGGTTGGTGAAGTCGATGGGTCGCGGGCGTTGCCACGTAGTCAGGCCTGCGGTATCGAGCGGCCGCCGCTGCGAGAAAGGTCGCGGAGACGTGATCTCCGAGAGCGGACGGAACTGGGCGAAGGCGAACGCTGGTATTCCGTGGCGGCGGACGAATCGCTCGACGGTGGCCGTCTCGGTCGGGCGGGACCGTGGAAAGTCGGAGAGGACCGACATCGGGACAAGCCATGTCTCGCGGCGTAGCTCGACTCGATCGTCGAGGATCACGCGAGGTAGGCGAAGTACGGCGGCCGGGTCGATGGTCCGGGGACCTCGCGGGAGTTCGAAGACCGCTCCTCGTGCGAGCAGACGCAGGATTCGTCGTGGTGGCGGCAACATCGAGGCATCGAGGGGCGAGGTGTCGATGAGGTCGACTCCGCCTTGCCCGGATAGGCGTACTTCCAGCGTTTCGCCGCGTCGGGCGACGAGGACGTCGTCGAACCGGTAGACGCGTCTGAACCCAGACGGCGCGGAGACGCCGTGCGTCACACACTCGTCGACAAGCACCGCTTTGTCCTCTCCGGCGAACCGAGGATCCGGCGCGATCTGCACGAATCGACGATCGGTCCAACACCTGAGTCGGCGTCGGACTGCCTCGAGCGCGGCGCCGTCGACAGCCAGCAGTGCCGTCAACGAACCCCCCAGTCCACGCGAGTACCGACCGTTCGCGATCCGGATGAGACCATCGTTGACGAAGCCATGGAAGCTGCCCGACAGAACGGGGTCGCTCGAAGCGAGGCAATCCCGTCTGAGCGCCTCTGACGTCAGCCTCACCGGAGCGTTCGAGTCCGACTCACCCTCGGTCATCCCAACGAGAGCTTGCCGGCGATCGAGCCGATCACGAACGGTGCTCGGAAGGGGTCGTCCTGCGGGCCACTCGATTTTCGGGAGCGCATCGGCGAGATCGCGAGCCGAGACCCATGATCCCTCGGGCAGGTGCGCCTCGAGGATGGCTCCGACCATTTGCCGCTCGATGGCCGTCCAGCTCAGACCTGCGGTGACGGTGACCCAGGTCGAGAGCGACGCAAGCGCCTGAGGCGACAGCCTCGCCGTTGCCAGGTCGGGGGTGTACACGATCTCACGGACGCCCTGCTGCTCGTCGTCGGCGCCGCGGATGCCCGAAGGGGGCCCGACTGTCGCGCCGTCGAAGTCACGTTCTTCCGGCGTGCCGTTGTCCGCGGATGCGAGGCGCGCGCACCGCCAGCCGGTCGCGAGCTCAGCCGTCACGACGTTGTCGCTCCCGAGCCGCATCTGCACCGGCCAGAGACCGCTGAACCACCCAAGAGGAGTGCACCGCAACGATCCGCGTGCCAGGTACGACCACAACGTCGACAAGTCCCGATCGGACGCGCGTTGCCGTCGCTCGCTGTCCACCAGCGCTTTCCCTAGGCGGGGACGGGTCCCCGAGAGAGCCTTCCAGAAGGTGGGTAGCTCGGCGGCTGCCAACAGCCGGCGGCTCAACTCGATCCCCTCGTCGCGAGCGACGTTGCCGAATGCCACGCCGTCGCGCTGCGTCGCGTCGAGCGCGTGCAGAGCCTCGGCAAGCACGTCGACGAGTGGGTGCTCCTCGACGTCGGCCGCCCGGTCCAGGATGCGACGTAGCGCGGCCGCGTGTTTCTGCGCCGCGTTCGGTCGGCGAAGTACGCGGGCCAGCGCGATCAGATCGTGCCGGCGGTCGCCGTCGGGGAGGAGCGAGATGGCGGCGTCGAGCTCACGGATCGCACGACGTCGTTGTTCATCGGCTCGGTCAACCGAGTCGTTCCAACGTCGTGCAGCGTCCCACGTCGCACATCCGCGAAGTTGATCGATGACGCCGGCAGGCAGCACGGGGCTGCGTAAGACGGCGAGGGACGCCAACCGCCACGACGCGTGATTCACGCCCTACGTCGTAACGAGGTCAAGAGCTCGGTCCCACGTCTCTTCGCTGATCGAGACAAAGAATTCCAGGCTCAGGGTGGACGAGCTTGATGAGCCACAGTGATCGCTGTCCGAAAGCTCAATGAGCATGCGGTAGTTCAGTGCTCCCTTGGCAACATCCGGCGCTGTTGCCTGCCCGGAGATGCGAATATCAACCTGGTGCCGAGGCGGAAGATCGACGCCGAAGAGACGCTCGAACTCCGCACGATCCACTTGGCGTTCGTTTTCTTTTTCACTCATTAGCTGGCCTTCCGACGATGATGCACGCCGAGGAATCGAATGACACCCAGGCAGAGCTTCTCTTGACAACAACGTACGGATCGGTCTGGTCGGGCGGTAGCGGGATTTCCCGATAAGTGTCGATGAAACCTCTACGGGCGGCGGTCGCGGGACGCCGCGAGCTACGCCGCCGCCGGCGGAGTCGTCAAGCCGAGAAGCTCGACCACCCGGTCGTACTGTCCCACGTGGTCGACACGGAGATGGCTGCGGAGCCCCGCCAGTCGCGTGCTGGAGTCGACGCGAGCGTCCGCACCGTCGAGGAGGGCCCCGATCCGCTCGAATGTGGCCCGGTCGTACGCCGACGCCAACATCCCGATGGTGACGAGGTCGTCACCGGTCACGTCCGGCTGGTACTTCAGGGAGTTGGCGACATAGTGCTGCGCGCGGTAGTACGCGACGCAACGGACGATCCGTTCTTCCAGTTCGCCTCGGCTGGCGTAATCCGACACGAGCCCGACATGGTCGGGATGGAAGAGGAGGTCCGCCGTCTTGAGCATAGTGAAGAGGTTGTCGGCATGTGTTCCAGTGGTGATCACTTCGGAGAACATCGAGTTGAACCGTGCACTGTCCCCACGCGCGGCGAGTCGCAAGGCGCCGACCTTCTTACGAAACACGATGTCGGCCACGCCGTAGTTGCCCGTGAGGTCAGGTGGGAGGTAGTTGCTTTGGTGTCCGTACAGAGCAACTGGATGGGTTCGAATCAAGAGGCTCACCGTCGGACTGTCCAGGTGCGAAACGTTGTGCGGCTCGACTCGCCCCGGCCGCACCACGGAGCGAGTGCCGGCGTTCCAGATCTCCGCTTTCGCGATCGCCAGCACGCCGACATCGAGGTTCGTGAGTCGCATCTCGATGTCGAACCGGTAGACGACATTGAGCGACGAACCCGCGAGCTGGAATTGGATCCCGGAGAAGTTGTGATCGTGGATGTTGATGTCGCTCCCCCACCAGTTGAGCACTTCGATCCAGAACCTTCCGTTGTCGTACAGCTTGAGGTAGAGGTCGGAGAAGGTCGAAGGTTCCTGGATCGAGGCGACATACGGGTGGTCGAGCAGGGCGGTCAGTTCGGCCAGTTCCCCCAGAGCCGACACGTCGAGGTCGTCGGTGAGACGCCAGACGATCTCGGGAAAGGCTTCGCAGCTGTTGTCGTACGCCCGCCATTCGCGGTCGATCGCAGCAGCAACCTCGAGGAGCTGGTTGTAGCTGGCCAGACCGCGCCCGCCCATCACAGAACACCCTGCGGCGCCAGGACCCGCTCACAACGATCGAGGATCTCCCAGGCGCGTGGCATGAGGAGGCGATCCAAGTTCGGCAGATCGCGAAGGCTGGCGATTGATCGCTGGGTCTCGGCGTGCAGCCGTTCGGATCGCGGGTGGACGGTCGTCGGGCCGTCGAGGCCGTCCAGGAACGAGCGGCGCGCGGCAGTGAGTTCGGCGGCGACAACGATGCTGTGGAAGACCTTGTCCACGGGCCGCTCGAGATTGAGGATCGCCGAGTAGGCGTGGTTGGCGGGTGAGATCAGCTGCCCGTAATCGAAGTGCGGATAGCTGCGTTCATCGATGAACAGCAAGTGATGGGTCAATTCGTGCACGAACATCTCCATCACGTCGAGCGTGGACACCGCGCGGTCGAGCGACAGCCAGATGGTGCCGATCGCGGCACTCGAGGAGCCGCCGTAGGAGGCTCGCCCAGCGCTGCTGCGTCGACCGTCTTACGACGAGGCTGTGGATCGCGAGCGTGAAGACCATTGCGAACGTCTCGTCGGCCTCGAGCAACCCTTCGAGGGCGCTCCTCGCGAAGTCAATCCGTTGGCGCTTGTCCGCTGACGCGAAGGAAGGGCCGATGATCTCCGTCTGGCCGAGGTCGTCGAGCACCCCGTCGAACGAGTAAGCACGAACGAGAGCTGCTTCGATCTTGTCATCGACGACGAAGAGATCGTCGGCGGTCGCCACCGGCATGTAGGGCTGTTGACACCTCAGGAAGCGGTGGAACACCTCGCGTAGGTCCGCCACGGTGCGGACCACCTCGCCCTTCTTGTAGGGCGCAGAGATCCGGTAGATGTCCCGTAGAACCTCCTCTGAGCCGAAGGTGCTGAACACGACGTCAGCCGATCTCGCGCGCGGTATGGCGTGCTCAGTCGAACGAGATCATGTTCATCTGGGCCGTGGTTTCCTCGGCGAACTTGATCGCGACCTGCCTTGCCGCCTTGCTGACCTCGTCGGTCGTGACGAGACCAATCACGTGCTCGATATTGACGTCTTGCTTCGCCAGCACCTTCTGGATGGCATTGAAACTCCGCGTGATCTCGGCCGTGTCCTCAGCGGACAGGTGAAGCGTTGGGTTCGTGCTGGCCATAACCGACTCCTCAGGTTGCCGCAGTTTCTCGAGCTCTTCTGTCTGAACAAACGTAAGGATCGGACCAGCTCGTGCGGTAGCGGGCTTTCCCGAAAGACGTCGGCGAAACCCCGAGGGTCGTCGTCGGCGTCCGGGAAGAGCTGTCCGTCGTCCGCGGCGTGTCCCCGAGTGCCACGCAAGCTGACGTGCTGTAACGCTTGCTCCGATCTCATCTCCGAAGGAGCCTCGTTGCGGCTTTCAGGCGGGGCGGTCCTCAGCCAGTGGCGTGCCGATCAGCCGGATCAACCAATCGTGGCGAGGAGCTGTTCGCCACGGTTCACGTAGCAGATGGCGCCGACCGTGCGGTGGAAGGCGAGCGCACGGTGCAGTTGGTGCTGCGCTTCGCGGCGGCGTCCCGTGGCGGCGAGACGCTCGGCGGCGATCAGTCGTAGGGAAGCTTCGGTCGTTCGTTGGTCTTGGCTGGCGGACATGTCCGCGGCCTTGGCGAGGTCGTCGAGGGCGATGGCCCGGCCGATCTCCCATCGTTTCGACGGGAGGCTGGCCCGCGCCGCTACGTCCAGGTACTCGGCGGGGCGCCCGAGCCCGAGCATCGTGATCGCGGTGTCGATCGGTTCGAGGATGTTCTCGTTGCCGGTGGCGGCGTCCAGGGTTTCGGTGATGGTGGCTTGGGCCCGCCCCGTCCGCCCTGTCTCGAGCAGAGTGCGGGCGAGGAAGGGCAGGGCGACCAGCAGGTTGAACGGGTGCTTGGCACCTCTGGCGAATTCCAGCGCCGCGGCGGCGTCGGCGAGTGCGCCGATCTGGTTGCCTCGACCGAGCCTCACCGACGCCCGAACGCGCAGGCAAACCGTCACGAGGTAGTGGGCCGAGGGTTCGGCCTCGACGATGAAGGCCTCGGCGCCCTCGAGTGCTTCGTCCCACTGGCCGCTGTGGAATCGATCCTCGATGTCGTGAACCCGGATCCAGCGGGCACCGTCGGCCAGGCCGAATCGTTCGGCGGCGTCGCCGGCGCGGCGCCGCCACTGGCGGCATCGGCGATGATCCCCCAGGATCCCGTGGACGTAGGCGAGATTCGCGTAGCCCCGGAACACCTCCGGGGAGTGCAGCATTTCCGCCAGCCGGATCCCGGCTTCGAGGTCGTCGACGCCGCCTAGGTCACCGTCGTAGGCGCGGGTAGGACCGAGCGTGTTGAGCGCGTTCGCTTCCAGGGCCGGGAGACCGAGAACCCGAGCCGTCTCGAGCGCTCGCGCGCCGAGGCGCCGAGCCTCTCGGTTGTCGTTCGCGATCATCCGCAGCCGCGCCAGTGCTGCCGTCACCCGGGCGGTCTGGCACGACGCCGGCCGGTCGGCGATCAGTGCTTCGGCCCGGGCGAAGTGGACCTCGGCGTCGTCCCAGCGGCTGGCAATCCAGTCGAGCTCACCCAGCATCACCTCGGCTTCGGCGGCCCCGTCGCGGTCGCCGGCCCGGAACAGTCCGTCCCGGGCCTCGCCGAGCACGTCGGCACCCTCACGTTGGGCGGTGAAGAGCGCGCGACCCATCTCCAGCAGCAGTGCAGGCCGCTCGGGGTCGCGTTCGGGCCACAGCACGAGTGCCCGCTGATAGGCGCGGTGGGCGGCGGTGTAGTCATTGAGAGCCATGGCTCGGTCACCCGACTGGCGTAGCGACCACCGGGCCCGATCGACCAGTCCGGCGCTCGCCCGTCGGAGCCCGCCGGAATGGTCGGCGTCGGTCAGACGAGCGGCCTTTGCCGCGTGTCGAGCCATCTCCGGCAGCCGGCGCTCGTCGGACAGATTCTCGAGCGCTCGCGCGATCAGGCCGTGCAGCTCGATCTTGCGGCTCAGCGGGATCTCGTCGTACCGGGCGTCGCGGAACAGGCCGTGGACGAACGAGAAGCGGCCACGTCGACCGGGCTGACGAGCCACGAGACCTGCCAGCTCGGCGCGCTCGAGTGCGTCGACTACCGCCGGCAGGGGGCGACAGCCTGCCGCGGCGAGCAGATCGGCGTCGAACTCCGGCCCGGCCACTGCCGCGAGGTCGAGCACCGCAAGGTCGTCATGGTCGACCAGGGCGTAGCGGCGGGTGAGCAACGCCCGCAGCGATCCCACGCGGCTCGCCGGCCCACTGAGGGCCTCTCCGACGAGCAGTGGATTGCCGCCGGTGGCGGCGTGAACCGCTGACGCGTCGCCGCGGCCTCCCAGGGCATCGATCAGCGCGTTTACTTCGGCTTCGCTGAGGCCGGCGAGGTCGATTTGGTCGACCGCGGGCAGCCGGCGCAGATCGGCCAGAAAGAGCGCCACGTTGGCGTCGAGGTCGGGCGGCCCGACACGGGTGGTGACGACGACCAGCACCGGGGCGTGCCCGCTCACCCGGGCCAGGTGGCGGAGGGCACCGAGGGTGGTGCTGGTGGCCCACTGCACGTCCTCGACCACGAGCAGCACGGGTGCGATGCCAGCGGCCCGGACGAAGTAGCCGTGCAGTCCTGCGAACAGCTCGGCCTGCGTCGAGGCGGGATCGAGCGGCAGATCGGGTGCCGAGCCAGCGCCGGCTGCCCCCAGCTCGGGAACGAGCCACGCCAGCCGGTTGGCGGCGCCCGCGGCCCGTCGGCGCGTCTCCACCGGCGACTGCGTCGCCACGTCTGCACTGATCGCCTGGACGAACGGCTCGTACGGAACGCGCAGGTCGTGGAAGCACGAACCCGACAGCACCTGAGCGCCGGCGGCGTGCACTTCGGCGGCGAGCTCGGCGACGAGACGCGTCTTGCCGACCCCGGCCTCCCCGGCCACCACCCCGACGAGGAAGTGGCCGTCCTCGGCTCGGTGCCACAGCCGGCGGAGCCGGGCCAGCTCGCGCTCGCGCCCAACAAACTGCGCCGGGTCGGCGAGCAGCGCCAGCGGCGCCGGAAGGGGCGGCGGCCTGTCCGGTCCCTCTGCGGCCCAGAGCTCTCGGGCTAGATCGCCGAGCTCGACCCTGTTGGAGGCTCCGAGCTTGCGCAGCAGCGACGACACGTGCGATTCGACCGTGCGCTCCGACAGATAGAGCCGGGCAGCGATCTCGGCATTGGTCAAACGCTCCGTCAGCGCGTCGAGGACTTCTCCCTCCCTGCGGGTGACCCGCTGTTGCGCCAGCAGCGACGAGCGCCGCTTGTCGCCCATCAGCGTCCATTCTCTCACTCCGAGAGTTCCGTACTGGTACGGATGCGTTCGGGTCCGTCCGTGGCGCACCATGCCAGGACTCGGACGGGTCGGCCTCGGAGAGCCGAGCGCCCTGCCCGCCCGTAGGCGAAGGAACGACGGACGATGGTTCGAACGCGATGAGGCCGACAACGCCGAGCGCGTCGTGGACACGGCAATGACCGATGCTGACGACCACCGACCACAGCCCTCACAGGTACGTCGCACACCTCGTGGTCTGCTGGCCGCTGGTCCACGCGACGTCACGGTCGTGTCACCCTCGGCACCGCCGTTCCGCTCTCGTGCCGGGCTCTTGACGGAGCCCGGCACGAGACGCCGCGTTCCCGTTGCCGGGAGCGGGAACGAGCCAGCCGATCGTCGAACGCCTGAGGAACGAGAGGAGCTGCAGTGAGCTGGACGGCGCAGACTGGACCGATCAACATCCGCGGTTTGTCGCCGATCTCCGCGGTGACGGTCGAGCGGACATCGTCGGGTTCGGCAACGACGGCGTGTGGGTCTCGGCGAGCAACGGCGACGGCACGTTCCAGCCACCGCAGTTCGTGATCGCCGACCTTGGGGTCAAGTCCAGCTGGCGTGTCGATCGACATCCACGGTTCGTCGCCGATCTGAGTGGTGACGGTCGCACGGACATCGTCGGCCTCATACGACCTGACCGTGTCCTCGTTGGTGCCCACGCCGTCGCTCCCGTCGAGTGATCCGACTGCGAGGCTACGACGGCAACCGCCCCGCGAGCCGACGGTGCAACGAGATGCAGCTCGAGAGCGCCCGTGGGCTGGGGTAGTCGCAAGGGCCTCGGCCCCGCGGTACCGGACGCGGCCGGTCGCCCCTTGTCACGACCACCGGGATCGCTGCGGGCTCATCGTTCGTGACGCCGAAGGCGCTCGTTGCCAGCGATAGTGATCGGTCCAATAATGGGAACGCTCACCAAGCCCACTGGAGCAGAGGGAGATAGACCATGGCCGATCTCACGGACCACGCCAAGAGCGTCGTTGAAGCCTTCAACAACGATGATTGGGACGGGACGCGGAAGCTGTTCGGGTGACTCTACGTACAACGAGCTCGGAACGCAGCGCTCTCTTGACAATGTCGATGCGATCGTCGAAGCCTTGCAGGCCTGGAAGGCCGCGATGCCGGACGTGAAAGGCACGGTGACAAGTGCGACCGAGAGCGGCCAGCAGGTCGTCCTTGAGGTCTCCTGGGAAGGAACTCATACCGGTGAGTTGACGACGCCACAGGGCACCATTCCACCTTCCGGGAAGCGACAGAAGACGCCAGGCGCTTTCATCTTCGAGTATCGCAATGGGGAGCTCGACCGAGAGCCGGCACTACTTCGACCTGCTGACCTTCCTGCAGCAGATCGGCGCAGCCTGACCGTCCGCTTGCTCTGACTGCTCTACCGCTGGCCGGGCCACTTCGGATTGAGCACCGAACGCAAAGTCACGGGCGCGACGCCGGCTCACGACAGCAACACTCTGTACCGGCGCCGCCGCGTGGGCGCATGCCCGGACCCGGCGATCTCGGATGGTGTTGGCTCCTTGTTGGCGCCGTCGACATCGGAGAGGTCGCTGATCGAGCTGTGCCCACCGGAGCTGGCCCGCGGCGGCTCAGGAGTAGTCGGGACCGAGCTGGCGTGAGCGTCGAGGGAGGTCATCATCGGACGTGCGACCGACGTGGATCGTGATGGCCTGCTTGTGTCCAGGACGGCCGTCGGAGTTGCCTACGGTGATGCCAACTGTGGTGGGGGGCGACGTCGGCTTCACGAAGTAGAGCTGAACGAAGTATCCACCGAGCCTGCTCTGCTCCATCACGTACGGATCATCGGCGCCGTGCTCGGCATCGAAGATCCAACCGTCGACCGCCATCCAATCGCGATAGAAGGCGACGAGATCCTGAATCGTCCCCATGTTCGAGGCGAGAACGAAGCCGGACCTATCGGGATCGGGCTCGGCGTTCGTCGGCGTCGGGATCCCGTGGACCCCCGAGTCTCCGGTCATCTTCTCGGCGAGCGTGTTGATGACTCCGTGGACGACGCGTTCGAGTTCGGCCGTGGGCTCAGCTACAGGCGGTCCGGGTTCCTCGTCGGTTGGATTGAAGCACGTGGATGCCTTCGGCCTCCGCGGCCGCACACAGCCGGTCGTCGGCACTGGTCAGAAGCTCGGCCCCGGCGAGGAGCGCGGCCGAGAGGTGAACCGCGTCGTACCCCCGCAAGGCGTGACTCGCGGCGACTTCGCCCGCCCGATCGACGAGGTCCGCCGTGACCTCGACAATATTGAGCGACGACCACAGCAGTGCCAGGTCCGCAACCGCGGATGCGTGTTGCGCTGGCGTAAGCCGAGCCGCCCGGGTAGCGGCGGCGAGAGTCGCTCGCGCCTCCACGATGGTGAGCCGCACCGTCGTCAGGGTTTCGGCCGTATCCCAGATCAGCTGGGCTCGCTCGGAGCCACGTTCGTCGATGAGCAACTTGATGAGCGTCGATGTATCGACGTACGTGATCATCGTCGCTGATCAGCCACCAGATCGCTCACGGTCCCGGAAGCCTTGATCAGCTTCGATGGCCGATGCCGGACCCGGCTCCGCGGAGCCTGCACCAGGCCCGCAGCAACGAGTTCGGCGAGACGACTCGTCGGCTCGTCGATGCCCACGAGCCGGGCGACCGGCTTCCCTCGCTCAGTCACGACAACGGTCGCGCCGCTGGCAACCTCGTCCAGGTAGGCACTGAGGTTGTTCTTGAGCTCGCGAACCCCGACCTCGACCGGCGCCTGTGTAGCTACATCCACAACTGCAGTGTAGCCACGCGAGTGCCACGGGCCATGACGCCTCCTAGGGCGCTCGATCGCAGGGCGGCCCACGTCGCCCGAAACTCGATTCCGTGTGTCACGGCACACGACCAGAGTTCGTGGCGTGCCCGAGAACTACTTCGATGTCTGGGTCGCGCAGCGCTACAAGCTCCTTTGGCCGCACCTCTTCGATCCGCAAGTTGTCGAGCCCGCCGTGACCTTGCTCGCTGACTTGGCGGGCGATGGACGTGCACTCGAACTTGGTATCGGCACCGGTCGCCTCGCTCTGCCGCTGAGTCGCCGAGGCATCCGAGTCGACGGCATCGAGCTGTCACCGGCGATGGTTGACCAGTTGCGCTCCGAGCCTGGTTCCGCCGACATCGACGTGACGATTGGCGACTTCTCGACCACGAAGGTGGATGGCACGTTCACCCTCGCCTACCTCGTGCGCAACACGATCATGAACCTGACGACACAGGACGCGCAGCTCGAGTGCTTCCTCAATGTGGCGAGGCACCTGGAACAGGGCGGCTTCTTCGTGATCGAGGTCATCGTTCCGCCGTGGCAACGACTCCCGCCGGGCGAGACCGTCATCCCGTTCGACGTGAGCCCTACACACCTCGGCTTCGACCGGATTGACGTGGCCACGCAGAGTTCTAGGTCGCACCACTACTGGTTCGATGACGGTGAGACCAAGACCTTCTCGGCGCCGTTCCGCTACGTGTGGCCATCAGAGTTGGATCTCATGGCTCGCCTTGCCGCGATGACGTTGCGCGCTCGGTGGAGCGACTGGAACCGCGAGCCCTTCACCAGCACTAGCCGCAGCCACATCTCGGTCTGGCAGAAGCATGAGTAGCTCCTCGAACAAGTTCTGCCGGTCGAGTTCGGCACGCGCTTGGCGACGCGTAGTAGCGACCGACCGAATCCTTCGACCGTCAGTACCGCCGACTCCCGGCGATTCCGGACGCTGAGCGGCGCGATTACCGGATGGTGTTATCGGACTGTGACTGGATCGGACGCGCGGATCATCCCCACGACCCGACGCGCACGAAACCCAGGTCCTGGAAGAGCCGCTCAGACGCCGTGTTGCCGTCGGTGATCACCGCGCCGACCTCGCGCACCCCGGCCTCACCCAACGAGCGAAGCGAGGTAGCAACAGCAGCCCTGCCGAGGCCCTCGCGCTTGCGCCATGAGACGGTTGCGACCGGATCGATGTACTCACGTCCGGCGACGTTCACGACGAAGGACACAGCCACGAGCCGACCGTCCTGTTCCAGCACCACGGAATGCGGCGACTCGAGGCGCGACAGCCAGTCGTCGACGGCGGTCAATGCCGCCTCGTAGTCCTCGCCCTCGTCATCGACGGTGCCCCGATACACGTCCAGGATCATTGTTGCGAGTTGCTCCCGGTCGGTGACCTCGACGGCACGAGCGGTCCATCGGTGCGTCGGCGAGGGGATCGCAATGGCGACCGACAACGGCGCGAGCAGATACTCGCTCCGGCCTCGCGTCATGAGCCGACCACTCCTCAACCTGCGAACAGGTTGGGTGCAAACCTACGGACGGGCGGGCGCGCCGACATGCCGAGAGACTACGGCGGGGCCCTCGCCGACTTCCGGCGTTCGAGGGCACAGGCGCCCGGGATCATCCCCTGTCCTTATCGGCTACGTAGCCGACCTACCTAGCCGACTCCGTTCGGAGCGCGGTGCCGAGTGTCGTGGGCGACTGGGATTGGCCCAGGTACTCGATGCGCGGCTGCCGACGCCCGCGACATCGCCGTCGTTCGGTCGTGTCTCGTCCATATGCGCGCCGAGAGTCTCAGCCCGCCTCTTGGGTGCGTTGGAGCAAGGGTCTCCTGCTGTGCCGGTGGAGATCGTGCTGGACGGTGGCCGCCTCAGTCATGCTGTGGTCGTGCATCACATGGCGAGGCGCATCCTGGCCGTGTTCGCGATGACGTGGTTGCTCTTCCCCGGTTTCGGTGTCGTCGACCTGACGGTGACGTGGGATCGGGCCTGGCCGCGCGTGCTCGAGGCCGGGTGGGGCGTGTTCTTCACCGTCCTCGTGGGCGTGCCCTTCATCGCCGTCGCATGCTTCATGCAGCGCGCGTTTGGGCCGACCGCGCAGCTGTGCGTCACGGTCGCTGTGCTCGGGATTTCGGCCGTCTTGGCCGCCGAGACCGGGTTGTTCGTGTTCACGATCGTGCTGGCTGTGGAAGTCGTCATCGCGTGCGCACCGACCGTGCATGCAATGCGCGGCGACCAGTCGCTGCCGCGGATCGTGCCCCACCTGTTATTGACGGTGGTCGCCGTCGCAGGTTCCGGACCGTGGCTGGTGTACGCGTTTCACATGTTCCGCTTGAACCGGCGCGGCCTCGACGTCTTCGGAGAGGCTGGACGTGGACTGGAGACGACCGACATCACGATGGGAATCGACCACTACGCCGTGCAGGGCGCACTGGGCATCGCTATCGCGGTGCTGTCGGTCCTGGCCGGACTTGTGCCTGCTGTCCGCCGGTACGTCGGCGTGAGCGTCGGTCTGTCCGCTGGCTACGTCGGGCTGGTGTCACTCTCCGCCCACCCGAACCCTGGGTCGTTGAGCCGCGTCTGGTCGCTGTTGTGCCTCACGTGGGCGACGGCAATCACCATCGTCGTGCTCGTTGCACACCACGGCCAACATCAGCCGATCGAGGCTCGACGGACGGTGCTATGACCAAGCGTTCCGGCGGTAGAGGACACCTACGGCCGCGATTACCGGGCGTCGGCATCGGACCACGCGGCAGTGTGAGCGCTCGCTGTCAGTGCGAGAATTCTCGAGTGGACGAGAGCATCCCGCTGGACAAGCTTCGCGAGGTCATCGCGGCACTGATGTGCGCGGCGTGACCGCCAAGCCCAGAGTTGGCCAGGATCCGCGCCGATCGATCGTCCGAGAGCGCGGACGGGCCATGCCAGGACCTCTGGAAATTCTGGACCGGTCTATTAGCCCAGCTACCGCGCCAAGTTTGTGTGCCCGGGGTGGGATTCGAACCCACACGACCTCGCGGTCAGAGGGGTTTAAGCCCCCGCGTCTGCCAGTTCCGCCACCCGGGCGTCGGGTCCCACGCTACGACGCGGCGGCGAGCACGGGGGCGAGCGCGGCGTCGAGTAAGGGCGCCAGGAACTCCGCCATCGGTGGCGTGATGTGGGTCTCGTCGCGCAGCACGAGGAGATCGCCGACGACAGCGGGACAGCTGTCCGGCGTGCAGAACCAGTCGGTGGTGTCGACGAACGTGGCCCCGTGGGCGTCGGCTGCAGCGAGCTCGCCGCTGATGCGGTCGGGCCGCACGGCGTCCTCCCGCGCCGCCGCGCACTCCGACGCGTCGTCGACGTGGGCGGAGAGGCACGCGGGCGGGTCGGTGTGGCTCGTCGGGTTGTCTCCGATCACCACGACGTGCGGGGCGACGGCGGCGAGGCGGCGCATCGTCGCCTCCGCCCCCGCCGCCCACGTCGCGGCGTCGTCGGCGTACTGCGTGTACGCGTTGGACACCACGACGACCGCCGGTCGGTTGGCCTCGATCCAGGCGATCGCCGCGTCCCGGTAGGGCGGGCACGTCTGCCGGAGCACGGGCGTCGGCACGACGACGTCCGCCACCGGGCAGCCACCCTTGATGAGGAGCACGAGCCGGTAGTCGCGGCGGAGGGCGATCTGGTTGAGCGCCTCGAACCACTGCACGGCGTGGGAGTCGCCGTACAGGACGATCGTCCGCGGGGAGCCGGGCACACCGAACTCGCACGGCTGCAGCCGGGCGTTGACCCCGACGTTCACGCACCCCTGGGTGTACGGCAGCGCCCGTTCGCGGGCCCGGGCGAGCGGGGGCCGCAGGTTGGACGGCACCGGGGCCGGGTTCTCCGCCGCGGCGAGCACGTCCTGCATCGCGGCGACGACACCGGCGAGGGCCCCGGCGGCCGGGGCGTCTGGGGCGAGCAGCGGCGGCATCGTCGAGGTCGTGGTCGTCAGCTCGACCGACGCCGCGGGCATTGCGGCAGCCGCACTTTCGGGGCCCGGGACGGTCGTGGGCGTCGGACCGACCTCCTCGACGGGGTTGGAGCCGACGACCAACTCGGGTGCGTCCGCCACCTGGCCGCTGTCGAGCGGCGGGATCGACCGCGCCAGCGCCCATCCGGACGTCAGCATCACCAGCACCATGGCCGCACCGAACGCCAGGCCTCGCGCTGGGACCGCCGCCAGCCAGCGGGCGTGCCGGACCGGGTCCTCGACCAGCCGCAGCGACACCGCCGACAGCCCGACCGCGAACGCCACCGCGACGAGCCGCTCGATCCAGCTCAGCGGCCCCCAGCGGGCGTCGGCCAGGACGAGCACGGGCCAGTGCCAGAGGTACAGCGCGTAGGAGTGCCGCCCGGTCCACTGCAGCCCGCGCCCGCTTAGCGCCCGGGTCGGTGCCCACGGCACGCGCCTCGCCGACCCGCTCACGATCACCGCCATCGTCGCCAGCACCGGCACCAGAACAGCGGTGCCCGGCCACGGCATCGTCTCGTCGAAGCTGACGAACACGACGGCGAGGACCGCCAGACCGGCCCACCCCAAGCCGGCGCGCACAATCGCCGCGAGGGCCCGCACCTGTGTCCCGATCACGGCGAGCAGCGCGCCGGCAAGGAGCTCGCCCATGCGGGTCGGCAGGAGGAAGAACGCCCACGACGGGGCCCGCGGCGTCATCCACGCGGCGAGGGCGAAGCCGAGGACACCGGCGGCGCCAACGGTCAGGAGCAACAGACGGCGGTACTGGCGGGGGCGGCGGCCGAGCGCGACGAGCACCAGCGGCCAGCAGAGGTAGAACTGCTCCTCCACGGCGAGCGACCAGAAATGCAGCAGCGGTGACGGCGTCGACAGGCCGAGCTGGGCTCCGAAGTAGCTCCCGAGCCGGTCGGCGAAGACGAGGTTGGAGGAGAACGTGGCCGCCGCGGCGACGTCGGTGACGACCGACCGCTGGGTCAGCGGCGGCAGCAGGACATGGGTGCCGAAGGCGGTAACGACGACGGCGAGGGCGGCGGCCGCCAGCAACCGACGGGCCCGCCGGGCCCAGAACGCCGCCAGCGACAGACGCCCCGACCGCGCCAGCTCGCCGAGGAGCAGGCGGGTGATGAGGAATCCGGAGACGACGAAGAACACGTCGACGCCGACGAACCCGCCGGACAGCGGGAACAACCGGGCGTGAAACACGATCACGGCGCCGACGGCGAGGGCGCGCAGGCCTTCGACCTCTGGGCGGAAGCCATGGTCCGCGTACCGCCCGAGTGAGCGGCGGATCGGGCTCGGGCGTTCCCTCCGGCGGGGCGCCGGCCTCGTCGGGGCGCCGGGGTTCTGCGCCACCCACCGCACCGCGGGATGGGCCGCCGGCAGGACGCGCGCGCCCGGCCGATGCTCCCGCCGCCGGGAGCGCGGGTCGCGGGGCGATCGACCCGGCGATGACCGAGGCACCGAGTCCACTGGGCGACGGAAGGTACTGCGGCGCGACGCTCCAGAGCGGGATACCGGGGACCGTCGCGCGTACAGTCGGCCGCGCAGAGGAATGGAGGTCCACGATGGCCGTTTCGGTCGGTGACACGATCCCCGACGTCGAGGTCCGGACGATGGTCGACGACCAGCCCCAGCCGATCCGGACGAGCGAAGTGCTCGGGTCAGGCAAAGTGGTGCTGTTCGCCGTGCCGGGCGCGTTCACCCCCGGATGCTCGAAGCTCCACCTGCCCGGCTTCGTGCAGGGCGCCGAGGACCTGCTCGGCAAGGGCGTCGATCGCATCGTGTGCATCGCCGTCAACGACCCGTGGGTGATGGAGGCGTGGGGCCAGTCGCAGGGTGTGGGCGAGCAGATCCTGATGCTGGCCGACGGCAGCGGCGAGTTCACCACGGCGATGGGCCTCGAGCTCGACGCCAGCGGGTTCGGCCTCGGGATGCGTTCCAAGCGCTATGCCGCAGTGATCGAAGACGGCGTGGTCACCCAGCTCGACGTCGACGAGAGCGGCGGCGTGGACGTCAGCTCCTGCGCCGCGGTCGCCGCCCGGCTCTGACCGACGGGACGGTCACTCCCCGTCGATCGTCGCCAGCATCTCGGTGTCGACGACGTCGGCGTACGCCGGGTGGCGCTCGATGTAGCCGCGGATGAACGGGCACAGCGGGACCACCGGCTCGCCCAGCTCGCGCTCGGCATCGAGCGCGCCGCGGGCGAGCGCCGACCCGAGTCCGCCGCCCTCATGCTTCGGATTGATCTCGGTGTGGACGAAGTACGCCCGCCCACCGCGGCGCACGTAACGGACGAACCCGGTCAGCTCGCCGTCGACGGTGATCTCGTAGCGGTGCTGCTCGGCGTTGTCTCGCACCTGGGCGTTCTCGTCGCTCACCCCATCGACGCTACGGCACCGCAATGCTGGTTCGCTCGCTTCGCTCGCTCACGCGACCTGGCCGCGGTCGGTCGGGGCCCGGCTCACCTCCTCCCAGAGCTCCGTCCGCACCCTGGTCGCCTGGTGCGGCTCGAGGCCGTTGACGACGATCACCCCTTCGATCATGTCGCCAAGCACGGCTTGCCACGGCCGCCCGCGGATGCGAACCGCGATCACGCCGCCGTCGACGCGCCGGCGCAGCGTGCGATCCGCCCCCACCAGACGAGGCGGGCACCGGAAGCCGGGCACGACGAGCCCTCGCCGCCGCGCCTCCCGGGTGAGGACGCGGGCGGCGTCGGCGAACCGGATCGTGGTCGAGCTCGACTCCATGAGGCCATCATGACTAAGGGGTGTCACGGTCGGGCCGCGTGGCCGTCGGTACAGTCCGCCCATGACGCAATTGCGTTCCCCGGCCACGCCGCATACTGCCTGCGCAGCGGCTGGCCGCTCGCTCGCTGGCGCTCGCTCGCTCGCATAAGGGCGAGGGTGCTCCAGTGACCGACCCCGAACCCGCCGCTCCCGCCGGCGACGGGCTCACGCCGGTCCAGCAGCGCACCCTCGACGCCCTCCGTCGTACCGGTCCTCCGGTCGTCTTCGACCCCGGCTTCGTCGCCGAGCTCCGGCACGACACCGACACCGCCCTGGCCGAGCTCGGCGGGCGGCTCGACGCGACCGAGCTGTACGTCACCAAGCACGCGGTCGCCGGCGTGCTCGACTGCGAGGCCCACCACCTCGCCCCGGACCCCTTCACCTGGACGCCGGCACGGGCTCGGGGCCAGGTGTCGCACAAGGCGATCCAGCTGCTCCTTAACTGGCGGGGCGAGCCGACGCCGGCCGACCTGGTCGACGAGGCCCTCGCCCGGCTCGCCGACGAGCCGACCCGCCTCGGTGACTACGTCGCCGGGCTCGGCCGCGGCGGCGAGGCCGATCTCCGCGGGCAAGCGGTCGACCGGGTCACCAAGTTCCTCGAGTGCTTCCCCCCGCTCGACCGCAAGTGGCACCCGATGACAGAGGCCGCGGCGCAGTACCCCATCGGTGGCCCGATCGTGCTGCGGGCCCGGGTCGACCTGGTCGTCGGCCGGCCGGCCGGGCAGGAGAGCCGCAAGGTGATCGTCGACCTCAAGTCGGGCCGCATCGTGTCCCGCCATCGTGACGACCTCCGCTTCTACGCCCTCGTCGAAACGCTGTGCCGGGACGTCCCGCCGCGCAAGCTGGCCACGTTCTCGCTCGATTCCGGATCGGCGGTGGTCGAGGAGGTCACCACGACCGCGCTGCGCTCGGCCCTGCGCCGGACCCTCGACGCGATCGAGCGGATGGTCGAGCTGCAGGTTGAAGGACGTGAGCCACGGCGCACACCAGGGGTTTCGTGCCGCTGGTGTCCGCTCTTGGAGGACTGCGAGCCGGGCCGGGCCTCGATGGCCACCGCCGACGACGACGACGGCGACCTCGACCCCTAACGCCGCGCGTCGGTCCCTACGGGTTTTCCCGAAACGTCGGCCGATCGCGACCCGAGGACTGCCTCGGTGCCGTATCGGCACCATCGCTCGGGCCTCACCTGTGCGACCCCGCAGGATCCGCCGGCGGGTTCAACCGAAAGGAAATCAACAATGAAAATCAAGACCCTCATCGCCGCTTCAGGGCTCGCCGCCGCCGGCATCATCGGTGGCGTGAGCCAGTCGGCGTCAGCCGGCTGCGGCCTCAACATCACGGTGGACAATGACGAGAGCACCGACGTCACCGTCAACTGGACTCTCAGCAAGGTCAGGTCCACCGTGCCCCCGTTCGGGGTCGCCGGCACCTGGGCGTCGATCGGGAACAGCTCGACGAACGTCGATGCCAACACGCCGAACGACGACGACGACGAGTACACGAAGGCGATCACGGGCGCGTTCGGGTGCGGCGAGGCGCGCCAGTACAAGATCCACGTGTCGGACGGCAGCAACACCTGGTGGGAGTACTTCCCGAGCTCGACCCTCTGGACGAACAACGAGTCCCCGTTCATCAACCTGGACCGGTAGCCCCTCCCCCACGGGGCCGGCGCACGCCCCTGCGCCGGCCCCGTCGGGAGCACCCCCCTGAAAGGAACACAGCCATGAAGATCAAGACCATCATCGCCGCATCCACACTCGCCGCAGCCGGCGTGGTCGGCGTCGCAAGCCAGTCGGCATCCGCCATCTGCGGCATCCAGCCAGCGCTGCACAACCTCAGCGCGAACGACGTGACGGTGGACTTCGTCGACAGCGACGTCCGCCAGCAGCCCGTGGGCGGTGCCCTGGGACCGTGGACCCAGCTCGGCAACTTCTCGACGACGGTCCCCGCCGGTGGCACCGTCAATCCTGGGTTGTTCGTCCCCGGTAACTGCAACAACGTCGACCGGCAGTACCGGCTCGAGGTGACCGACGGCGCCGTCAGCTACTTCGTGCTCTACCCGGGCGTCGGAGTGTTCACGCAGGACAGGACGCCCCACATCCACCCCGCGTGACCCCGGCGAACTGTGAGCGCAGACAGCGGATATCCGCTGCGAGCGCTCACAGTTCCGAGCTGGACGTCACCCCGGGGTCATCAACGCCACGGGTAGGCCGAGGCCGGCGGATTCCGTCACGGTCGCAATGGAGCGACCGGGCTGGACCGCCGGCCTCGGCGCGCCGATGATGCCGGCGCCGAGCCGAGCGACCGTGGCGTCGAGATCCTCCACGTTGATGACCAGCCCCCAGAACGAAGCCGGGCCCTCGGGCAGCCCGGCCCGTTCGACGACCTCGACGATCAGCCCGCCCATCCGGTGGAACCCCTGACGCATCGCCCCGACCTCCCGCACCCGCCGGAGTGGCGCGCCGGTGGCCGCCTCGATCGCCTGGCACGTCCGCTCCAGGGAGTCCGTCGTGACCACGACGTGGTCGAGTCCGATCGCACCCGAGGGGTGCTCGGCGAAGATCGGTGGCCCCGGCTCGACGAGCTTCGTGGGTAGCCCGTCCATCTCGGCGAAGGGCTCGGCGAGGCCGGAGAGCGCCCACCCGACGATCCCCGGCTCGGCGTCCGAGGCGATCCGGATGCACGTGCCGAACAGCGGAATCAGCCCCTCGTGCACGACCAGCCCGAGCCGCTGCCACGGCTCCACGGCGCCACCGACCGTGAGCCACTCGACGCGGGCGGTCACGTCGTGGCTACGGCTGGCGCAGCCGGCACCAGCCCGACCTGCCAGGCGAGGAACGTCAGCCCGTCGGCGAGCTCGTCGGCTCGCTTCGCCACCGGCTTGCCGACGCCGTGGCCGGCCCGCCCCTCCTGGTACAGCAGGATCGGCCGCTCGTTCTGCCCGCTCGACGCCGCCTGGAGCAGCGCCGCCATCTTGCGGGCGTGCAGCGGGTCGACCCGCGTGTCGCCCTCGGCGGTGGTGAACAACGTGGCCGGGTACGCCGTGCCGTCGACCACGTGGTGGTACGGCGAGTAGGCGTGCAACCAGGCGAACTCCTCGGCGACGTCGGCGTCGCCGTACTCGTCGGTCCAGAGGCGGGCGATCAGGAACTGTGGGAAGCGGATCATGTCGAGCAACGGGACCCCGCACCAGACGGCGCGGCAGAGGTCGGGACGCTGGGTGAGCGCGACCCCGACGAGCAGTCCGCCGTTCGACCGGCCGAGGATGGCGAGCCGGTCGCGGGCCACGAGCCCTTGGTCGACGAGCCAGTCGGCGGCGGCGTGGAAGTCGTCGAACACGTTCTGCTTGTGCTCGCGCCGGCCGGCGTGGTGCCACCCCTCGCCCTCCTCGAGACCGCCCCGGAGCCCGGCAATGGCGTACACCCCGCCTGCCGTGCACCATGCCGCGATCTGCGGCGACCACACGGGCGTGTTGGCGATGGCGAAACCGCCGTAGCCGTTGAGGATCAGCGGCACGTCCGGCCCCGGACGTAGGTCGTCGCGGTGGATGAGGAACAGGCCGATCTCGGTGCCGTCGGCGGACGGGTACGTGAGCTGGCTGACAGCGAGCGACGGCACGGCGGTGACCTCGTGTTCGGCCGGGAACCACCGGACTGCCGGCCCGCCGGGTGCGACCCGCCACAGCGAGGTCGGAGCGTCGAACGAGTCGACCACGGCGAAGGCGCGGCCGGTCTCCCGGTCGGCGGCGAGCCCGGCGACGGCGATGACCTCGCCGAGCTCGTCGATCGATCCCTGGGCGCGGCCGTCGGCGGCGTAGCGGAGAATCCGGTCGACCGCCCGCTGCGTGGACACGAACAGCACGTCGCTCCCACACACGGTGGCCTGGGCGAGCACTCCGTCGCCCTCGGGTACGAGCGTCTCCCATCCGCCGGGATCGATGACCCCGAACGGCACGCGGACGAGCCGGCCCTTCGGCGCGTCGAGCGTGGTGACGCCGACGAGCGACTCGTCCGTCGGCGGCGAACACGAACTCGGACGTGGCCTCGACGCCCGCGATCAGCGTCGACCACTCGCCGGTCCGACGGTCGAGCAGGTGGACGTCGAAGCGGGCCCAGCCGACGAGGACGTGGAGGAGCAGCCACCGACCGTCGGGCGACATCAGGACGTCGGGCCACGCCTGTGGGTCGGGATGCTCGGCCCACACCACCGGGTCGTCACGCCAGTCGGCGCCGAGCCGGTGGTGGTGCACCGTGCGGTGGTACTCCTCGCCCTCGGGGTAGCTGCGTGTAGGCGAACCCGGAGCCGTCGGGCTCCCACGCCACGCTGCACGCCCGGGTGTTCGGGATCGCCTCGCCGAGGTCGCGACCGTCGGTGGTGGCGAGCACGTGCAGCACCGAGTGCTCGGTGCCGCCCTCGCTGGTGCCCACCGCGACGAGGGCGCCGTCGTCGGACGCCTCGAACCAGTCGATCGCGTTGGCCGCGTCGGCGACGCCGGTGGCGGGGTCGAGGAGGACGACGGGCGCCGCGGCCGGATCCAACGCCGAGCGCCGGGTCAAGAGGAACTGCTCGGCGCCGGCCGGGCGCTCGAGGCAGAAGAGGTGGTCGCCGCGCACCTGTGCGTCCATGACGACGGGCAGTTGGATCAGCGCCACCAGGCGCTCGTGCCACCACGGACGGTCCGGGCGGGCGTCGAGCGCGGTGCGTGTGAACCCGTTCTGCTCGTCGACCCACCGGCGGACCTCGGCGTCGTCGCCGTCCTCGAGCCAGCGGTACGGGTCGGCGACCGGCACGCCGTGGAGGACGTCGACCACCTCCTCGCGCCGGCTCGGGGGAGGGGTCACAGAAGCCGTCAGCCGCGACCGGTGTTCGGACGCTTGCCGTGGTTGGCCTTGGAACGGCGCAGCCGGGCCTTGCGCTTCTTGGTCTTCTTCGACATGGCGGAGCAGGCTAGCGGCGAGGGCGCTTGCCGCCCCGGGGCTCCGGCTTGGGCGCCGGGATCAGCTGGTCGACGAGTCCCCGGACCTGGGCCGGGTCGAGCGGCGGCAACGATAACAGCAGGCGCAGCAGGATCGGCCCGGCGAGGGCCTCGGTCATCAGCTCCGGATCGAGGTCGGGCGGCAGGTCACCGTTGGCGACGCCGGCGGCGAGCAGGTCGACCAGGGACTGGCGCCCCCGGCACGAGAGCTCGTTGTGCAGGCGGGCCGCCTCGGGATCGCGGGCGGCGGCGTCGATCAGCGATGGGAGACAGCGCGCCCACTGGGACTCGCCCACGTTGCGGGCGAAGTTCTCGAGGACGGCGATCACCTGCTCCCGCACATCTCCCTCGCTGGGCGGGACGACGGGCGGCTTGAGCTCGAGGAAGGCGTCGTGGATCAGCTCGACGCGCCCCGGCCAGTGGCGGTAGATCGTGCTCTTGGCCACGCCGGAGCGGGCGGCGACCGCCTCGATGGTGACGGCGCCGTACCCGCTCTCGGCGAGCAGTGCGACGGTGGCCTCCAGGACGGCACACCGGCTGCGCTCGATCCGGGGGTCGACCGCGGCGAGGGCTTCGGCCATGGCGTTAGTTTGCCGCAGCGGTCTCCGCGGCGAGTTCGATTCCGTTCGAACCGTCCGGCTCGGCGAGGACCGAGGCCGCTTCGGCCTCGAGCTCCTTGTCCGTAGAGAACGTGCGCCAGACAAGGATCGCCGCGACCACCGCGATCGCCAGCGAGATCACGGCGGTAAGGCTGAACGCCTGGGTGAACGCATCGCCGGCCCGTTGTACGACTGAGCCTGCCTGACCGCCGGTGAGCCCGCTCGACGCGTGGACCGCCCCACCGACCGACTCCTGCGCTTCGGCGGTGGCGCCGGCCGAAAGGCCGAGCCCGTCGAGGTCGAGGCGCGACCGGTACAGCGAGCTGACGACCGACCCGAGCACGGCGATGCCGAGGGCGCCGCCGAGCTCGCGGGTGGTGTCGTTGACGGCCGAGGCCACGCCCGCCTTGCTCATCGGCACCGCGCTGATGATGCTCGTCGTGCCCGGGGCGGTGGTGAGGCTGATGCCGGTCCCCAGCAGCACCAATGCGCCGGCGAGCACGAGGTAGGGCGTGTCGGGCGTGACCGGGGCGAGCACGGCCATGCCTGCTCCGATGAACAGGAACCCGAGCGCCATCGTGCGCCCGCTGCCCAGGCGGGCGGCGATGTCGGTACTGCGGGGCGACATGATGATGAACACCGGGGGCAGCGGGAGCGTCGCCAGGCCAGCCTCGAGCGGTGAGTAGCCACGGACGAACTGCAGGTACAGCGAGAACAGGAAGAACCAGCCGAACATCACGAAGAACGCCGTCGTGATCACCGCGCTGCCGACGCTGAAGCGGCGATCGCGGAAGTACGAGATCGGCAGCATCGGGTGCTCGGCGACCATCTCCCAGCGGACGAACGCGTACAGCGCAACAGCGGCGACGACGAACGAGCCGGCGACGAGTGGGTCGGTCCATCCCCGTTCGGCGCCTTCGATGATGCCGAACAGCAGCGAGGTGAGACCGACGAGCGACAGCACCGCGCCGCGCGGGTCCAATGGCGTCGCGGTGTCGTCCTTCGACCGCGGGCTGTAGACCGCGATCGCGATCGCGGTGACGGCAACGACCGGAAGGTTGAACAGGAACGCCGATCCCCACCAGAACTCCTCGAGGAGGGCGCCCGAGACGATCGGGCCGAGGGCCGCGCCGGCGCCGGCGAACGCGACCCAGGTGGAGATCGCCTTGGCCCGTTCGTGGGGCGGGAAGATCGCGGTCAGCAGCGAGAGCGTCGCCGGCATGACGAACGCCGCGCCGGCGCCCTGGACGGCCCGGCCGACGATCACGATCGACGCCGAGCTCGCCAGCCCGCTGACGAGCGCTCCGACGCCGAACAGGCCGAGGCCGATGAGCAGGATCCCCTTGCGCCCGAAGCGGTCGCCGAGGGCGCCGGCGACGAGGAGCAGCCCGGCGAACACCAGCGCATAGGAGTCCAAGATCCACTGGAGCATCGTGGAGCTCGCGCCGAGGTCACTCTGGATGCTGGGCAGGGCCACGTTGAGCGACGAGACCGCCATCACGATCATCACGAGCGAGAGGCACAAGATGCCCAGCAGGAACCACCTCCGCTGGTACACCTCGGGCCGTTCGTAGAGCGGGACGGCCGCGACCATTCCTTGGGGTTCGAAGGTCATGAAACGAAACGTATGCGTTTCGCTGCGCTACGGCAACGTTTCACATGTCACAGCGGCGCCGGGGAATACCGGCGCGCGGTCACCGCGGCAGCGCGGCCTCGATCGCGTCGACGAGCTCCGGCGCCTCGGGCGTGACCACCGGGCTGAACCGGGTGATCGTGCCGTCCGGATCGACGAGGAACTTCTCGAAGTTCCAGCGGATGTCGCCGTCGTGGCCCTCGACGTCGGAGACCGTGGTCAGCTCGTCGTAGATCGGGTGGCGGGCCGGCCCGTTGACGTCGATCTTCTCGAACATCGGGAACGTCACGCCGTACGTCGTCGAGCAGAAGCTGGCGATCTCGTCGGCGCTGCCCGGCTCCTGCCCGCCGAACTGGTTGCACGGGAAGCCGAGCACGGTGAAGCCCCGGTCGGCGTAGCGCCGCTGCAGCTCCTCGAGACCGGTGTACTGCGGGGTGAGGCCGCAGCGGGACGCCACGTTCACCAGCAGCATCGCTTCACCCTCGTGCTCGGCGAGGCTTGTCGGCTCCCCGCCCAGCGTGTTGATCGGGTGCTCGAAGATCGACATGCCACCAGCATGCCCGATGTGGTCGGCGGGCGCTCGGGCCGTGCCCACTGTCACTTGCAGGGGTACGGTCGGCGCATGGAGATCCAGGGGACCTGCGACGAGCGATTCAGCGGTGTGCGGGAGGCGTTCGCCGGCAACTTCGACGAGGGCTCGAACCCGACCGACGTGGGCGCGTCGGTCGCGATCACGGTCAACGGCGAGCTCGTCGTCGACCTGTGGGGCGGAACCGTCGACACCGACATCGCATCGGGGGTGCCCTGGGAGCGGGACACGATCGTCAACGTGTGGTCGTCGACCAAGACACTCTCGGCGCTGTGCTGCCTGATCCTCGCCGACCAGGGCGAGCTCGACCTGAACGCGCCGGTCGCCAAGGTGTGGCCGGAGTTCGCCGCCAACGGCAAGAGCGAGATCGCGATGCGGCACGTGATGAGCCACAGCGCCGGGCTGTCCGGTTGGCAGGAGCCGATCACGGTCGACGACCTCTACGACTGGGAGAAGGTCACCTCGCTGCTCGCCGCCCAGGCGCCGTGGTGGGAGCCGGGCACGGCGTCGGGCTACCACGCCATCACCCAGGGCTACCTCGAGGGCGAGGTCGTGCGGCGGATCACCGGCCAGACGATCGGTGAGTTCGCCGCCAAGGAGGTCACCGGCCGGCTCGACGCCGACTTCTATATCGGGACCGGACCCGAGCACGACTCCCGCGTCGCCCACGTCATCCCGCCGGCGGGCACCATGGAGGACGCGATGCCGGACCCCGACCCGGGCTCGGTCCTCTACCGCACGTTCTCCAACCCCGCCCTCGATGCGGCGGTGTCGAGCACCATCCCGTGGCGACGGGCCGAGATCCCCGCCGCCGGCGGGCACGCCAACGCCCGCGGGGTGGCGACGGTCCACACTCCGATGGCGTGCGGCGGGGAGGCCAATGGCGTGCGGCTGCTGTCGCCGAAGGGCATCGAGCCGGTGTTCGAGCAGCAGGTGTACGGGCAGGACCTGGTGCTGCCGACCGTGGTGCGCCACGGTATCGGATTCGGGCTGCCGTGCCCGGAGGTGCCGATTTCCCCGAGCGAGCGGGCCTGCTTCTGGGGTGGGTGGGGCGGCTCCGTCGTGCTGATCGACCTCGACCAGCGGATGAGCTTCGCCTACATGATGACCAAGATGGGTGAGGGCACCGTCGGCGATCTGCGCGCCGCCAGTCTGCTCCTCGCGACGTACATGACGCTCGCGGCCGGCTGACCCCATCCGAGTGTTGGCGGTCATCCGAGTGTTGCGTGACCGACAGGGGTGCACCCAACATTCGGATCAGGCGTGGCGCGCCACCAGTTCGCGCACCCGGCTCGCTTCCTCCGGCAGGGTGTTGCGGTCGCACAGGCGGTACTCGCCCATCGTCGGGAGCACGGCGATCGCCGCCGCCCGCCCGCAGCCGTCGACGTACCGGTCGATGAACTGGCGGCGCACGCGCGCACCGACGAAGCGCAGCCACCACGGTCCCACCACGGTGCTCGTCGCGGCGACGATCCAGGCGTGGGCGACGTCGGCGGCCGCTGGGCCGAGGGCGGCATTGGTCCAGTCGAACACGACCGGTCCGGCGGCGGTGAGCATCACGTTGTCCGGGTGGAAGTCGAGGTGGAGGATCGCCTCGGCGGGCTCGAACCGCTCCTCCAGCGGGCCAGCCGGCGCCGCCAGGCCGTCGACCGGCACGGCGACGAGGCGGCGGTGCAGGTCAACCATCGTGTCGGCGTGGCGGCGGGCCCGCCACGGGTGCGCCTTCAGGTCGGTGAGCATCGTCACGCCGTCGAGCCGCTCCATGACCAGGTCGGCTCCGTCGGCGGCGTCGACCTCGGGCACGGGATAGTCGTGTGCTCGGAGGTGACGCATCACCGCCGCCTCCTTGGTCACGAGGGCGACGGCGTCCATCCCGTGCTTCGCCGTGTCGCGGTAGCGGCGCAGCACCCGGCCCCCACCAATGTCGTAGACGTCGGCCGCCCGGCCGCGACCGACGAGCGGCCCCGGCGGAGGATCAGTCACCGTTGGTCCACGCCAGCAGGTCGTCAGCGCTCATCGTGTTGACGACCCGCTCGAGCGGCACGTCCCGCTCGGCGGCGCGGTCGCAGCCGTGTGGCTGCCACTCGAGCTGCCCGGTGGCATGGGCATCGGAGTCGATCGAGAACCAGCAGCCGTGCTCGATCGCGACATCGAGCAGCTCACGCGGCGGGTCGAGGCGCTCCGGACGGCAGTTGATCTCGACGGCGGTGCCGAACTGCCGGCACGCGGCGAAGACGTAGTCGGCGTCGAAAACCGACGCCGGGCGCCGGCCGATCATGCGGCCGGTGCAGTGGCCGAGGATGTCGACGTGCGGCGACGCCACAGCGAGAACCATCCGCTCGGTCATCGGATGGCGCTCCATGCGCAGCTTCGAGTGGACGCTGGCGACGACGACGTCGAGCCGGGCGAGCAGGTCGTCGCCGAGGTCGAGGGCGCCGTCCTCGAGGATGTCGACCTCCATCCCGGTGAGGATCCGGAACGGCGCCAGCTGCTCGTTCAGCGCGACGATGTCGTCGAGCTGGCGGAGCAGCCGCTCCCGGTTGAGGCCGTGGGCGATGGTCAGCCGGGGCGAGTGGTCGGTGAGCACCATGTACTCGTGGCCGATGGCGATCGCCGTCGCCGCCATCGCCTCGATCGGCGCCCCGCCGTCGCTCCACGTCGAGTGCAGGTGACAGTCGCCGCGCAGGGCGTCGCGGTAGCGCTGTCCCTCAGGCGTGATCGGGACCTGGGTCGTCTCTTCCAACTTGGCGAGGTAGCTCGGCACCTGGCCGGCGAGCGCTTCGGTGATCACCCGGGCGGTCGACTCGCCGATCCCGTCGAGCTTGGTGAGCGTGCCGGCAGCGGCCCGCTCGGCGATCTCCGCCGAATCGGTCTCGCGGACGACCTCACGCGCCCGGACGAACGCTTTGGCCTTGAAGCTGGTGTCGTGGGCCCGGTCGAGGCAATGGACGACCCGGTCGAGCGCGGCCTCCGGCGTCATGCCCTCGGAGGGTAACGGTCGATCCGAAGGGGTCATCCGAGGGTTTGCTGCGGGTATGCCCCGCGCCAAACCCTCGGGTGGCAGGAAACCCTCGGATGCGAGGACGTCAGTCGCCCAAGAGCCCGTACCGGCCGCGGACCCAGCGGTCGAGGGTGCCGAAGAACACCGCGTCGACGACGATCCCGACGACCAGGATCACGACCATCATCGCCATCATCGCGTCGTAGTCGGCCAGGTTGCGGTAGTTCTGCAGCAGGAACCCGATCGACGGCTCGCCGGTGACGACCCCGAGCAACTCGCCCGCCATCAGGCTGCGCCAGGCGAACGCCCAGCCCTGCTTGAGGCCGCCGACGAACGACGGGAACGACGCCGGCAGCACGACGTGGCGATAGGCCTTGACTCCCCGCGCGCCCATCACCCGGCCGGCCCGCAGGAGGATCGGGTTGACGTGATCGACGCCGGCGATCAACCCGTTGGCGATCGACGGGGCGGCGCCGAGGACGACGACGAACGTGATCGCCTGCTCGGAGAAGCTGAACAGCACGATCGCCAGGGGGAACCAGGCGATCGACGGCATCGTCTGGAGGCCGGTGATCAGCGACCCGACGGCCGACCTCACGATCTTCGACGACGCCACGATGCTGCCGATGACGACGCCGATGACGAGCGCCAGGGCGAAGCCGACGGCCGCTCGCTGCATCGTGATCGAGATCGCCTCGCCGACGGTTCCGTCGGCGATGAGCTCGCCGAGCGCGCGGAACGTGGCGCCGGGGCCGGGGAGGATGTACTCCTCCTTCCAGCCCGACCACACGACGACCTGCCACAGGAAGATGGCGATGCCGATCGCGGCGACCTTCGGCCACGTCGCGGTCCACACCCGCCGTCCGAGACTCGGCTGCCGATCGGTTCCGCCGCCGGCGGGAACCGCCGCGCTGTCGTCGAGGACACCGAGCTCGTCGCCGGGCCGTTCGGCCGCGCGCGGTTCAACGGTGAGCATGGACGAAGGCCTCCTCCCTGAGCTGTTCGGTGACGGTGGCGGCAAGCGAGCTGACCTCGGGCGAGTCGATCCGACGGGGTCGGGGGATGTCGACGTCGAACGTAGCCGTCACCCGGCCCGGGCGCGGAGACAACACGACGATGCGGTCGGCGAGCCGGGCCGCCTCCCGGACGTTGTGGGTGACGAACACGACCGTGAGCCCGCGCTGGTGGATGAGGTCCTCGAGCTCGGTGTGGAGGGCATCCCTGGTCATCGCGTCGAGGGCGCCGAACGGCTCGTCCATCAACAGGATCTCGGCGTCCTGGGCGAACGCGCGAGCCAGCGCACCACGTTGGCGCATCCCGCCGGACAGCTGGTGGGGGCGCTTCTTGGCGAAGCCCTCGAGGTGCACGGCATCGAGCAGCTGGGCGGCGCGGGCCCGCCGCTCGGCCTTCGGCACCCCGTCGAGCCGCATCGGCAGTTCGACGTTGGCGGCCACGGTGAGCCACGGGAACAGCGCCGCCTCCTGGAACATCAGCGCCGGCCGGCCCTCGACCTCGACCGTCCCGGCACTCGGCTTGTCGAGACTGGCGACGAGGTTCAGGATCGTCGACTTGCCGCAACCGGAGGCGCCGATCAGGCAGACGAACTCGCCTCGCTCGACCTCCAGGTCGACGCCGTCCAGGGCGGTCACCGCGCCGTGCCCCGAGCCGAACGACTTGGCGACGTGGCGCAGCCGGATAACGGGGTCCGTCATAAACCACTCACCTCCGCGTCGCCGCGTTCGGCGAGCACCTCGTTGAGCAGGGTCAGGTCGTAGATCCCGTCGAGCTCGACGGGATCGAGGAGGCCGACGGCGATGGCGTCGTCGGCGGAACCCTGCAGCGATGAGGCGACCGGGTCGAGGGTGAACTCGAGGTTCTCCCACGCGCCGGCGATCGTCTCGTCGGCAAGGCGACTGGTCGTGACGGCCTCGATGCCGTCGTTGACCACCTGCTGCGAGCCGGCGGCGTCCGCGTTGGCCTCGTCGATCGCCTGACCGAGCCCGGTGATCAGGCTCTTGATGACGTCGGGGTGCTCTTCGAGGTACTCCGTCGCGGCGATCAGATGGGTGGTGACGTACTGGCCGTCGGGCCACAGGTCGGCCTCGTCGACGAGGACGTGTCCGCCCCCCTCGATGATCAGTCGGGTCGCCCACGGCTCCGGCACCCACGCGCCGTCGATGGTGCCGTCCTGGAGGGCGGTGAGGATGTCCGGGTTGTCCAGGGGGGTGACGGACACGTCTCCGCCGCCGCTGGTGTCCGTCTCGTAGCCCTGCTCGGCGAGCCATGCGCGAAGCGCGACGTCCTGGGTGTTGCCGAGTGACGGCGAAGCCAACGTGGTGTCGGCGAGGTCCTCGGGTGCATCGATGCCCTCGCGGACGACCAGCGCCGCGCCGCCCGACGTCGTTCCCGACACGATGCGCAGCGCCTCGCCGTTGGACTGGGCGAACCCGTTGATGGCCGGGTTGGGCCCGATGAAGCTGGCGTCGAGCCCGCCGGCGAACATGGCTTCGACCACCTCGGTCCCGGAGTTGAAGGTGTGCAGCTCCAGCGTCACGTTCGGCCCGAGCGCCTCCTCGAACAGTCCCGTCTCGACTCCGATGATCGCCGGCGCATGGGTGACGTTCGGGAAGTAGCCGAGCCGCAGTGTCGCGGCCTCGCCGGACGGCTCGGTGTCCCCAGCCGCCGTCGTGTCGCCGCCCGACGCCGCCGTCGTACCGCTCCCGCCGGTGTCGGCCGGCGCTGCCGTGGTGCCGCTGCCCGCATCGTCGTCGTCGTCACCGCCGCAGGCGACCGCGCCGACGGCGAGGAGCGCCGCAGCCGCCAGTCCGAGAACCCGCTTTCCCTTAAATGTGATCCGCATGGTCAACTTTCTACATCGTGATAGGTGCTGTGCGCAACGTGGAACACGATAGCCCAACTACGGTGCCGAGCGATGGCACGGTCGGGATCGCAGTCGGTCGAACGGGCGCTCGGCGTGCTGCGCTGCATCGCCGACGCCGGTGGCGACGTAGGCGTGAGCGAGATCGCGACCCGCACCGGGCTCAGCGTGAGCACCGCCCACCGCCTGGTCCAGGCACTGCGCGCGGCCGGGATCGTGGCCCAGGACGAGCAGACCGAGCGCTACCACCTCGGGCCGGGCGCGGTCGCCCTGGGCCGGCGGGCCGAGGCCCGGCTCGGGTACGACCGGCTGCTCCCCTACCTCCGCGAGCTCGGTGCCCGTACCGGCGAGTCGATCAGCCTGGGGACCCGCGTCGGCACCGAGATGCTCGTCGTCCTCCACGTCGACTCACCCCACCCGCTGCGCTTCGACCAGACCCCCGGGACCCAGGTGCCGATCCACGCCTCGGCGATCGGCAAGGTGCTCCTCGCCTTCTCCGAGGACCCCGACGGCGAGATCCGGGCCCTCGGTCCCCTGGCCAAGGTCACCGAGGCGACACTCACCGACCCGGCGGCGCTGCTCCAGGACGTGCTGACCACGCGCCGGCGCGGATGGTCGATCAACGACGGTGAGCGCGACGTCGGTGTGCGGACGATCGCTGCCCCGCTCCTCGGGGCCGACGGCACGGCGTGGGCGGGAGTGGCGATCCAGGGACCGGCCGCCCGCCTGCCCGACGGCCGGGTCGAGGAGCTCGCCGGCGCGCTCGTCGAAACGGCGACGGCGATGGTGCAGGCGGTCCCGTAGCGTCCGGCCGGTGAGCTCTTCCTCGCACCTGGCCCAGTTCAACATCGCCCGGCTGCTCCAGCCGCTCGACCATCCCGCCACGGCCGAGTTCGTCGGCAACCTCGACCGGATCAACACCATCGCCGAGGCCGCGCCCGGCTTCGTGTGGCGGCTCAAGGACGACGACTCCGGCTTGTCGTCGAGCTACGTCAGGGCCTACGAGGACCCGCTGCTCATCATCAACTTCTCGGTGTGGGAGTCGCCCGAACAGCTCCAGGAGTTCGTCTACCGCAGCGACCACACCGCGTTCCTCCGGCGGCGCCGCGAGTGGTTCGAGAAGATGGCCGAGGCGTACTTCGTGTGCTGGTGGGTCCCCGCCGGGTACGTCCCCACGGTCGAGGAAGCCGTCGCCCGGCTGGAGCGGCTGCGGACCGAGGGGCCGAGCGACGAGGCGTTCACGCTGCGCGACATCCGGCGCGCGCCGAGCGCCCCGGCCATGCCCTGACCGCCACCCGAGTCAATAGCCTCGACCGGCGATGGAGCGGTTCGGCCTCGTCGGTCTCCCCAACGCCGGTAAGAGCTCGCTGTACAACGCCCTGACCGGCGGCGGCGCCCTCGCCGCGCCGTACGCCTTCGCCACCAAGGACCCGAACATCGGGGTGGCCAGGGTGCCCGACGAGCGCCTCGACCGGCTGGCGGCGATGTCGCAGAGCCGCAACGTCGTGCACACCGCCGTCGAGGTGGTCGACATCGGCGGTCTCGTCGAAGGGGCGAGCAAGGGCGAGGGGCTCGGCAACCGCTTCCTCGCCAACATCCGTGAGGTCGACGCCGTCGTGCTGGTGCTGCGGGCATTCGAGGATCCCGACGTGGTCGGGTCGCCCGACCCGCTCGAGCACCTCCGGGTCGTCGAGCTCGAGCTCGCCCTCGCCGACCTGGAAACGGTGGAGAAGCGGCTCGCCGAGACCCAACGGAGGGCCAAGCTCGACCGCTCGATCGGCGACCAGCTCGCCGCCCTTACGGTGGGATACGACCACCTGTCGGCGGGACGCCCGCTCTACCGCGCCGGTCTGTCCGCCGAGCAGCGCGAGCTGTTGAGACCCCATTTCCTGTTGACCAACCGGCGGGTGCTGGCCGTGGTCAACGTTGGCGAGGAGGACCTGGACGCGATCCCCGAGGCCGAGGCCCGCATCGCCGCCGAACTGACCGAGGCGGGCGACGATGTGGGGTCGGGCGTTGCGTCGCCCGACGATGTCACGGTGATCGGAATGTGCGTGCAATTGGAGGCCGAGGCGGCGGCGATCGAAGACCCCGACGAGCGGGCCGAGATGCTCGAGGGCTTCGGGCTCGGCGAGGGCGCGCTGTTCCGCATGGTGCGGGCCGCGTACCACCTCCTCGGTCTGCGCACGTTCCTGACCACCGGCGACAAGGAGAGCCGGGCGTGGACCTTCTTCGCCGGCATGACCGCGGCCGAGTGCGCCGGGCGGATCCACACCGACTTCCAGCGCGGCTTCATCCGGGCCGAGGTGATCCGCTGGGACGAGCTGCTCGACATCGGCTCGTGGAACAAGGCCAAGGAGCTGGGCAAGATCCGGCTCGAGGGCAAGGACTACCGCCCCGTCGACGGTGACGTGATGGAGTTCCGCTTCAGCGTCTGACGTGCTCTCACGCCGGGTTCATGGCGGCCACAAGTGTCCCGCTCGATGATCGCCGCATGTTCTCGATCGACCTGCCCCGCGCCGTCGTCGGCTTCGTCGGCGTGCACCTCGGCCTGCGCGCCGAGGTGGCGCACGTCGAACGGCTGGCGCACGCCGGAGACCTGGCGGCGGCGCGGCGCCGGGCCGTCCTCCTGGGCCGGGTGCTCCACCACCACCACCGGGCCGAGGACACACTGCTTTTCCCGGCCGTCGCGGCACGGAACCCCGGCGCGGCGGTGACGACCGAGGAGCTCGAAGCCCAGCACGTCGAGCTCGACGAGGCCCTCGCCACGCTGGTGGACGACGTGACCACGATCTGTCGGGTGAGCGACCTCGTCGGGCGCCACCTCAGCGCCGAGGAGCAACTCGTGCTGCCGCTGTGGATCTCCTCGTTCACCGCCGCCGAGCACGAGCGGTTCGCCGGGACCCTGCGCCGGGCGACGCCGCTGCGCGACGCCGGCCTGATGATCGCCTGGCTTCTCGACACCGCGCCCGACGACGCCGTCGACGTCGCGTGGAACCAGGTGCCGTCGTCGCTGCGGGCGCTCCACCGGATCTGGTGGCGGCGGCGCTACGAGCGGGCGTTCGGCTCGTGCCGCACGCCGGTGCCCGCGACGGGCGTCGTGCTGGCCGCCGCGGCCTGACCCGTCAGAGCTCGCAGCTGCTCCGTCGGACCTCCCCACTGATGCAGGTGTCGCGCCCGTTGTCGCCGCGGAGGCTGTCACTGCCCGGGCCACCGTCGAGGTAGTCGTCGCCGTCGCCGCCCTCGATCGTGTCGGGCCCGTCGCCGCCGCAGATCACGTCGTCGCCACCCCGGCCGTACACCGTGTCCGCTCCCCCCACGGCTGCGATCACATCACGGCCGGCCGTCCCGTTGATCACGTTGTTCAACGCCGTTCCGACGATCGTCGCCGCCTCGCCGCGGCACGTCGGGGCGGCGACCACGTACGTGCACCTGGCCGTCGTCCGGTTGCCCGCCCGATCGACGCCGGTCACCGTGGCCGCGAACGTGCCGGGCACCCCGGTGCTCGCCGCTGCCTGGGCGACGGGCGACGCCGGTCCCGAGGTCTCGTCGGCCACCGCGGCCCGCACCACGCCGCCGGTCTGGAACTGCTCGAACACCGGTGGCGGCGCCGGGCACGTGACGGCCGGCGGGGTGACGTCGCGCTTCACGTTGACCGACGCGGTGGAGGTACCGCCGGCGGAGGTCGCCTCGCACGTGAAGGCGGCCGACGCGGTGTCCGCGACGACAGCGGTCGGATCGCAGCCGCTCTGCGACGAGACGACCGACTCGGGATCGACGACCGTCCAGCTCAGCCGCGACGTCGGAGACGTACCAGCCGTTGCTCCCGAGTCGTCCCTGACATCGTCGGAGGTGACCACCGGCGGCGTGATGTCGTCGCTCGCCGGACGCCAGAGCCACACCCCGAACCAATGGGTCACCTGCCCGGCCGTCGACGCCACCGAGAAGCTCCCCGACGGTGGCCACCAGCCGAACCCGGAGCTGGCGCCGATCGGGTGCCCGTCGTCGCCGGTGCCCGCCGTCCAGCCGCTCGCTGACTCGGCGTGGAACCCGTACCCGTCGACGCTGAGCGTCGGGCGCATGTCGGCGAGGAACTCCATCGCCGTGCCGAACTGGTCGATCCCGGTGACCACCGGCGGATCCGCGGTCAGGATGTCCGGGTCGTACAGCCCGAACAGGTCGCGTACCTGCTCCGGTGTCGCCCACACCCAGCCCGAGAGGTTCCTCGTGCCGACCGCGCCCGAACACGGCGTGGAGCCGTCCTGCGGGCACACCGCGGCGAGCTCGTCCCACGTCAGCCCGAGCGTCTCGGTGACCTGCCGCCAGCGCTTCCCCGTCCCGTCGTCGGATAGGTCCTCGGGCGGCGCGGCCACCACGGGAACAGCGCCGGCGACGGCGACCAAGGCCACGAAAACGATCCCGATCGCACGACGACGAATCATGGCCCCTCCTTCAGTCGCCACGCCGCGCAGACGGCGGCCCCTTACGGTACGCACGGGCGGCGCCCGCGGTTCGCGATCCGCCAGCGACCGGTCCCCGTCCCGCTTCGAGCGATCTACAGTGGGCCGGCGGGCACATTCATCGACTCTTTTGGAGGTTGACGATGAGCGGTCGCGTGGTGCACTTCGAGGTCCCGTTCGACGACGCAGACCGGGCGCTGGACTTCTACCGTGAGGTCTTCGGCTGGCAGATCATGTCGATGCCGGAGATGCAGTACAACATGGTGTCGACCGGGCCGGCGACGGACGAGGGCATGCCCAGCGAACCCGGCTTCATCGGGGGCGGGATGATGCAGCGACAGGAGCCGGTCTCGACGCCCGTGATCACGATCGAGGTCGACGACGTCGACGGCGCGCTCGTCACGATCGAGAAGCACGGCGGCGCCCGAGTCGGCGAGAAGATGGCCGTCGGCGACATGGGATTCGCCGCCTACTTCAAGGACAGCGAGGGCAACCTGCTGGGCCTGTGGCAGAACGCCGGATAGCTCGTTGGAACTGACCGCGGGCCAGGTCGGCGTCGTCACCGGGGCCGGCAGCGGGATCGGTCTCGCCCTCGCCGACCGGCTCGGCCGCGCCGGCCTGAACCTCGTCCTCGCCGACGTGCAGGAGGACGCGCTCGCCGCGGCCGCCGCCGAGCTCGAGACCCACGGCGTCGACGTGCTCACCGTGCCGACGGACGTGAGCAGGGAAGCGGACGTGCAGGCGCTGGCCGACCAGACGCTGGCCCGCTTCGGGGCCGTGCACGTCGTCTGCAACAACGCCGGTGTCGCCGCCCTCTCCGATCCGTGGTTCGGCCCGCTGAGCGCGTGGCACTGGGTGATGGGAGTGAACTTTTGGGGCGTCGTGCACGGCTGTCGCGCGTTCCTTCCCCACCTGGCCGGCGGCGGGCACATCGTCAACACCGCATCGATCGCCGGCCTCATGCCCGGGTTCGGACCGAGCTACGACGCCTCCAAGCACGCCGTCGTGGCGATGAGCGAGGACCTCTACCAGACCGTCCGCGTCGCCGGGCTCCCGATCGGGGTGAGCGTGCTGTGCCCCGGCTGGGTGCGCACCAGGATCGTCGACGCCGACCGCAACTGGCCGGACGAGCTCGGCGACAAGCCGGAGGTCGACGTGAGCGCGGCGGTGTTCGAGACCCACGTGCGCCGGGCGATCGACGAGGGCCGCACACCGGCCTCCGTGGCCGACGCGGTCGTCGAGGCGATCACCGGGGACCGGTTCTGGGTGCTCCCCCACCAGGACTTCCTCGACCTCGTCGCCGACCGCTGGGAGACCGTCCTCGAGCGCTCCGACCCGGTCCCGCCCGAGCACATGCCGGGCATGCCGGCTCGCTCCCAACTCATCGCCGAGGTCGCCTCGGCCCTCGGTCTCGACGCGCCGCCGGGAGGATCGTGATCCCCTTGACGACTCGCCGCCGGGGCGGAAAACTGGGGGGTGACAGGACAGCCGGCCGGTTGGTCAGAGGTCGGAGGTCCTGCCGTACGAACCGATTGGATCGAGTCTGTCGAGGAGGTACGGGAATGCAGAGGTTTGTCGACCATCCGGAGCGTTCTCCTCCGGGCTGAACCAAACACCATCCTGAGCCGTCGCGGCTCTGCCCGTTTCGATTACGGGTCGCGGATGCGCAGATCGGGCTGACTGGTCCAATGCTCGCCACCGGGTCCGTCCACACTCCGGCGGGTCAGAGACGCACGGTCGGGAACCAAGAGACATCCCGTTGGCTCGCCCCTGTGGGGCCGGGGCCGACGGGATGTTTCGCGACCGCCGCCCCGGCCGGCACGACGGTGCGTCGTTGGACCGTGTGCCGGTCGAAGCGGAGTTCAACGGCCGGGGTGACTCCCTCCCCTCGGAGCTGAACACCGAAGTGGAGCACCGGCCGGCCGCCGTGATACGCCGAAGCTAGGCGTGGCCCGTCTCGCCGTGCCGCCGAATTTCTGCGCCGGCACCGGGCGGGCTCGGCCGGTCGGCGCGAGAGAACCGTTCTGCGCCGGTGACGATTGGGGCAGCATGGAACGGTGATCGACGACCTCCGGCGGCGCATCCTGCCGACCGCCGAGTGGCCGCCTGGGCTCAACCGGCTCACCGTCGCCCAGTCGCTCGGCGGCGCCGCCGACGCGTTCGTCGCCGTTTCGCTGGCCGGGTCGCTGTTCTTCAACCTCAGCCCGGCGGCGTCGCGGGAGCAGGTCCTGATCTACCTGCTCATCAACATGGCCCCGTTCGCCCTGCTGGCGCCGCTCATCGGCCCGGCCATCGACCGCTTCTCCGGCGGCCACCGGCTCATCGCCGCCGCGCTGTTCGCCCTGCGCGGCGCGTTCGCCGCGGCACTGGCGTTCTTCCTCTACAGCCTGACGCTGTACTTCTTCGCCCTCGCCCTGCTGGTCGCGGGGAAGGCGTCCGGCGTGACCCGCCAGGCGCTCATCCCCGGCCTCGTCGCCTCGCCCGATCAACTGCTCGCCGCGAACGCGCGCATCGCCCGGCTCGGAACGATCGCCGCCGGGATCGGCGGGGCGATCGCGGCGCCGCTGCTCGTTCTCACGTCGGCGTCGTGGACACTCGGGTTGGCCTGCGCGCTGTTCTTCGCCGCCGCGGTCGTGACGATCAAGCTGCCGCGCCCAGCGGCGACGCCGGAGATCCCGCCGGCGGTCGAGTACGAGGAACTGCACACGCCGACCATCGTCGCCACCGCGTGGGCGTTCGCCGCTGTGCGGGCCGCCGTCGGGTTCTTCGTCTTCGGGCTCGCCTTCGACCTGCGCCGGGGCAGCCAGCCGGCGTGGATGTACGGCGCCGCCGTCGTGGCCTACGGGGTCGGCACGTTCGCCGGCCTCATCGTCGCCCCGCTGCTGCGCCGGCGCTACGGCGAGGACCGGCTGACTGCGGGGGCGCTGATCGTGCTCGCCGTCGTCGCCGCGTTCGGCGCGCTCGGGCCATCGCGATCACTCGTGCTGGTCGTGTCGGGCGTGCTGGGCATGGCCGCCTCGATCGGCCGTCAGGGGTTCGACGCGATGGTCCAGACGCACGCGCCGGCCACGGTGCGCGGCCGTGCGTTCGCCCGGTTCGAGACCAGGTTCCAGATCGCGTGGGTCCTCGGAGCGATCGCCGCGACGGCCGGCGCGGTGGCGATCCAGGTCAGCCTCATCGTCGTCGCTCTCGGGCTGCTGCCGGCGGCGGGGCTGTACACGCGGGCGATCCACGAGGCCCAGCAGGCCCACGTCCTCGATCCCTTCGACCACATCGAGACCGCCCGCCGCCGGCTCGACTACGCCACCGAGTGGCAGCGCCGCGACCAGCCCCGGCTGGCCGTCACCGAGTTGGTCGGCGTGATCGACGTGGCGCGGGCCACCGACCACCAGGTCGACACCGACCTCGTGGTGCGCGTCGACCGGTTGCGCGCCGCCGTGGTCGCCGGCGACACCCCCGAGGCGGACGAGCTGGCGTGGGCGGTGGAACGGACGAACGAGCTCGTCTCCGCCCTGGAGAGCGACGGAGATCAGGGAGTGGGGACGACCGACGTCGACGTCACCGTCCACCCCGAGGAGCGGAGGGCGAACGAGAACACGGCGGTCGACAGGTCGTCCTCGGACCGGTAGGTCTCGACCTCGACGTCTACGGGATCGCCCTCCTCGGGGATGTCGCCGATCGCGACGAGGATCCCGTCGTCGCGGACGGGCATGCCCGGCTCGTCCTCGTCCAGCGCCTCGTCCCGTTCGTCGGCGAACCGCACGTCGGCGACCTCGCGCAGCTCGCTGGCGGTGTCGGCCTGGACGGTGGCGTCGATCTCCTCGTCGCCGAGCGGCTCGACGTAGACGACCGGGAGGTCGTCGGTGCCGGCAGCCGGGTTCTCGTCGGCGAGCACCTGCTGGATGGTGGCGACGAAGATCTGCGCCGGTCGGGACATCTCCGCCTCCGACGAGTCACCGCACGCGGCGAGGATCGTCAGCGACGCGCCAGCGAGCACTCCCCACTTCGCCGTCACACCGCGGAGGCTAGTTCCGCGTGAGGCAACGTTCGCCGCCCGTTGCGACGTGCAACTGGGCGCGGAGCGTCTCATCGGGCGATCTGGGCGTTGTCAGTCTCGGATCCGGGACTCTCCGCGCCCAGAAGACCACATGAGATGATGCGCGCCCAGATCTGCGAGCGGTTCAGCCGGACTCGTTCACGGCGATCATCCGCCGGACGATGTTGTACGGCCAGCCCCTCGGGAACTCGGTCGGGAGATCGGGGATCTCGAGCATCGTCTCGCGCCGCTCGGGGGGCTGGATGTAGCCGAGCTCCTCGCGGGCGGCCTCGATGATTCCGGCGTCGGTCTGAGCCCGATCCACCTCCCGCTGCAGGTCGGCGTTGACGGCCTGCAGCTCGCCGAGCTCGGCGTCGAGGCGGCGCAGCGCGTCGTCCTGTTCGAACCACGTGCGCACCGGCAGACCGAACAGGGCGGTGGCGATCACCCCGACGATGACGAGGGCGAGCAGGCCGAGCAGTACCGCCGGGCGCCGGCGGCGGGTGATCCGCTGGGACTTGGCGATCGGGCGGGTGAGGTCGCCAAGGCGCGAGCGCCCGGCGTCCGAGGCCCGTCGCCCGTCCGGCTTCGGGATCGTGGTCGTCGTGCGCGTGTCGCCCATCGCCACCGATTGTCGCAGGTCAGCCCGCCCTCGAGCGGTCACTCGAGCATCGTGCACCGATGCGAGCGAGTGAGCGCCAGCGAGCGAGCGGCCATAGACGGCCTGCGTGGCCGGGGAACGCCGTGAACGGTCATGGACCGCGACGGCGGCCTGCCAGCGCGCCGGCACCCGGGAACGCGGCCGCCTCGCCGAGGTCCGCCTCGAGGCGGAGCAGCTGGTTGTACTTGGCCACCCGATCGCTGCGCGCGGGTGCCCCGGTCTTGATCTGCCCGCAGTTGGTCGCCACCGCGAGGTCGGCGATCGTGGTGTCCTCGGTCTCCCCGCTGCGGTGGCTCATCACGGACGTGTACGCGCGCCGCGTCGCCAGCGCGACGGTGTCCAGGGTCTCGGTCAGCGTGCCGATCTGGTTGACCTTCACAAGGATCGAGTTGGCGACGCCGCGGTCGATGCCCTGCTGCAGGCGCACGGCATTGGTCACGAACAGGTCGTCGCCGACGAGTTGCACCCGCTCTCCGAGCGCCTCGGTCAGCGCCGACCAGCCGTCCCAGTCGTCCTCGGCCATCCCGTCCTCGATCGACACGATCGGATACGACGCCACCAGCCGGCTCCAGTAGTCGACGAGCTCGTCGGCGTCGAGCACCTTGCGCTCGCCGGACAGGTGGTACCGCCCGTCGCGGTACAGCTCGCTCATCGCCGGGTCGAGGGCGATTGCGATGTCGTCGCCGGGCACGTACCCGGCGGCATCGATCGCTTCGACGAGCACCTTGATCGCGTCCTCGTTGGTCGCCAGGTCGGGGGCGAAGCCGCCTTCGTCGCCGACGGCGGTCGACAGGCCCCGCTCGTGGAGGAGCTGCTTGAGGGCGTGGTACGTCTCGGTCCCCCAGCGCAGCGCCTCGGTGAAGCTCGGTGCCCCGACCGGCATCACCATGAACTCCTGGAGGTCGATCGTGTTGTCGGCGTGGGCGCCGCCATTGACGACGTTCATCATCGGCACCGGCAGGACGTGGGCGTTGGGTCCGCCGACGTAGCGGTACAGCGGGATCTCGAGCTCGTCGGCGGCCGCTTTGGCGACGGCGAGGCTGGCGCCGAGGATCGCGTTGGCCCCGAGCCGGGCCTTGCTCTCGGTGCCGTCGAGGTCGCCGAGGGCGGTGTCGACCACCCGCTGCTCGAGGGCGTCGTGGCCGAGGAGGACCTCGGCGATCTCGCCGTTGACGTGGCCGACGGCGCGCTGGACGCCCTTGCCGCCGTAGCGCTCGCCGCCGTCGCGTAGCTCGACCGCCTCGTGCTCGCCGGTGGATGCCCCGCTCGGCACCGCCGCCCGTCCCCGCGCCGCTCACCAGCAGCACCTCGACCTCGACCGTGGGGTTGCCGCGGGAGTCGAGCACCTCGCGACCCTCGACGTTGACGATCTCGCTCATTGGTGCACCGCCACCTCGTGGGACATCCGAGGTGGCCGCCGGGCGGAGCACCAATGAGCGCTCCGCGCCGTAATGATGGTTCGCTCGCTGCGCTCGCTCATTGGTGCACCGCCACCTCGTGGGACATCCGAGGTGGCCGCCGGGCGGAGCACCAATGAGCGCTCCGCGCCGTAATGATGGTTCGCTCGCTGCGCTCGCTCATTGGTGCACCGCCACCTCGTGGGACATCCGAGGTGGCCGCCGGGCGGAGCACCAATGAGCGCTCCGCGCCGTAATGATGGTTCGCTCGCTGCGCTCGCTCATTGGTGCTCGCTGCTCTCGCTCACGGCGAGGACGGTAGTGCGCGCTACTCGTCCGGGGGCGGGGAACCGCTGAGGTCGGGCAGGACGAGCTCGGCCGTCGGGACGTCGACGCTCACCGCCTCGTCGGGCGCCCCGCTGAGCACCTCGGGGATGTACGACTCCAGCGCCTCCTCGAGGCTCACGTCCCTCCGCTCGCGCTCGGCCAGGTACCAGCGGTGCTCGAGGAGCTGGTGGTAGAGCTCGGCCGGCTCGAGCTTGCCGGTCAGGGCCGGGGGGATCGAGGCGATGATCGGCTCGAAGCGCTGATCGAGCCAGCGCACCGCGGCGATGCTCTCGGACGGCGCCGACCCCGTCCGCGCGTGGAGCTCGGCGGCGAAGCCGCGGATGTCGTCGAGCAGGCGGCGGGCCTGGTTCTCGCCGGCCCACAGCCCGGTGAGGGCGAACAGCCGGTCCTGGTGGAAGCCGCTCTCGACGACGCGGGGCACCAGCCGCAGGTGGTCGCCGTCCATGTCAGTGAGCACCTCGATCTCGCCGACGTCGAAGCCGAGGTCGTGGATCCGGCGCACCCGCTCGGCGACCCGCCATCGCTCGGCGACGGTGAACTCCTCGATGTCGGTCAGCTCGGCCCACAGGTCGTTGTAGGACGACTCGATGTTCTCCGCGACCTGCCACGGGTCGACGGTCTTGACAAGACGCCCGCCGGCCTGCAGATCGAGGAGGCCGCCGGCGACGTTCTCGGTGGCGATCTGGAGGTCCAGCGTCCGCTGGCCGTCCGACAGCTTCTCGTAGCGCTCGCTCGTCTCGACGTCGATGATGTACGCCGCCAACTCGCCGGCGTCCCGGCGGAACAGCGTGTTCGACAGCGAGCAGTCGCCCCAGAAGAACCCGGCGAGATGGAGCCGCACGAGCAGCCCGACGAGGGCGCCGAGAACCCGCTCGCCGAGGTACGGGATCGACATCCCCTGGCCGGCGAGCAGGTTGCGGTAGGGCAGCGAGTAGTCGAGGTGGCGGGTCATGAGGAGGCCGTCGCGGTGGTCGCTGCGGTCGGTGACCACGGCGACGGCGTTCACCGTCGGGAGGCGGTCGGCGGCGAGCGAACGGAGCAGCCGGTACTCCCGCTGGGCGAGGTGGTCGGGAAGCTCCTTGACGACGTAGCTGGTGCGCTGCGTCTCGTCGCCGAGCTCGACCAGGCGGACGACGTGGCGGTGCAGTCCGAGCACGCCTCGCATGTGGGGTAGATCCCAGTCGGCGAGGTCGGTCGCGAACGGCAACGTGCCGAGGTGGGGGTGCTCGGCAGGATCGGCGAACTGCAGCCTCACCCGCCCATTTTCCTCAACTCTTGATGAGAACGCTCACTTTCCGGCCGATTCCATCAAGAGTTGTGGGATTCGGCCGCCTTGACCTCGTCCCACAGGGCGTCGAGGGCGTCGAGGCCGGCGGTGGCGAGGTCGACGCCTCGCTCGGCGGCGAGGGTCTCGACCTGCTCGAAGCGGTGGCGGAACTTGGCCGCCGCGGCGCGCAGGGCGAGCTCGGCGTCGACGTCGAGGTGGCGGGCCAGATTGACCACGGCGAACAGCACGTCGCCGAGCTCGTCGGCGACGTCGTCGCTCGTGGCCCCGTCGACCCCGTCGACGGCCCGGCGCAGCTCCCCCAGCTCCTCGTCGACCTTGGCGTCCGGGCCGGCCGCGTCCCGCCAGTCGAACCCGACCTTGGCCGCCTTGCGTTGCAGGTGGTGGGCGTAGGCCAGCGCCGGCAGCGAGTGGGCGACGCCGTCGAAGACCGACGTACGGCCCTTCTCGGCCCGCTTGATGTGGTCCCAGTTCACGATCACGGTGTCGGCGTCGGGCGCGGCGACGTCGCCGAACACGTGGGGATGGCGGCCGACGAGCTTGTCGTGAATCCCGCTGGTCACGTCGGCGATGGAGAACCGCCCCGCCTGCTCGCCGAGCGTGGCGTGGAACTCGACCTGGTACAGCACGTCCCCGAGCTCCTCGATGAGGGCGTGCTCGGTGGCGGGATCGTGGGGGTCGAGCGCGGCGAGGGCGTCGACGAGCTCGAACGTCTCCTCGACGAGGTACGGGACCAGGCTGGCGTGAGTCTGCTCCCGGTCCCACGGGCAGCGCTCGCGCAGCGTGCGGGCGAGCTGGTGGAGCCGCACGTACCCGGCGCCCACCGGCTCGGCGAGCGCGGGGACGTACACACACGTGAGATGGTCGGGCTCCACGGCCCGGTCGAGCTCGCTCCACGTCGTCTCGGTGATCCGCTCGTCCGGCGTGCCGAGGCGCTGGAGGATCACGACCCGCTCGTCGCCTTCGGCCTCCTCGGCGGCGAGCTTGATGTCCGAGAGCACCCACTCGGCGTGGGTGTGGGCGATGAGCAGCGGACCCGCCGAGCCGGCGGCGGAGGTGGCGAAGTCGTGCCCGTCGACCAGCCGGACGCCCGACTCGATCGGGTCTACACCGAGGCGGGACCACGCCAGGTCGAGGAACGACATCGCCGGCAGCACGTCGACCGGCACCCGCCCGTCGGCCAGCAGGAGACGGACAGAGCGCTCGAGGACGAGCGGCGAGCCGGGCACGGCGTACAGGATCTCGCCGTGCTCCTCGGCGGCGGCGACGAGGGCCTCGACGATCGCCGGGTAGACGTCCTCGTAGCCCGACGCCTGCTCGTACAGGTGGTCGAACGTGGCGGCCTCGCCGGCCAGGTGGGCGCTCGGGTGGACGGCCGTGCGCAGGTAACGGTGCGGGATGCGGGCGATCGCCTCGACCGTCTCGGCCGTGACGTGCTGTTCGCCCCCCGGCCCGAGGCCGACGACGAGGACCCTCATGCGAGCGCGGTGACGCTGAAGCCGAGCGGGTCCCACCGGCCGTACCGCGGGTCGACCTGGATGTCGGCCGTGGCCAGATAGCCGATGTACAGGAGGTCGCCGGCCCGGTCCGCGTACATCGTGGTCAGCGCGTCGGCAACCTCCTCGAAAGGCCGGGCCAGGATCACCTCCCAGCCACTCTCCGTCTCGATCGGACCGGTGGGCACGCCGGGACGGGCGTCCAACGCCGCGGCCGCGACGGCGGGGCCGACGGCCGTCGCCGCCTGGGAGATCGGCACGCACGGGTCGCCCTGCTCCGACGTCACCACTCCGCCATCGGCGGCGGTGGCCTCGTCGGTGGAGTGCTCGGCTGCGAGGGCGGCGAAGTCGGCGCCCCCCTCGAGCTCCTCGAGCACATGCCCCGCCGCCTCCTCGGTCCCGACCACGATCCGGCGGATGCACATCACGCCGGCGGCGCCTGGCGACTCCGTGTACAGCTCCTCCAGCTCGGCCTCGTCGGGGACGGCGATGCGGGCCCGGGCCGTGGCGCCGACCTGGCCGTCGACGAGCTCGTTCAGCACGTCCTCGGGGAGCGCCAGCAGCGGGTCCCCCTGGACGGTCTGGAGGAAGCCCTCCCGGTCCACGTCGGTGATCGACTCGTCGTGGGCGGCGAGAAACGTCCGGTTGGCGGTGTTCGTCACCAGCAACCCGAGCACACCTCGTCCCTGATCACCGGGCACGGCGCCCGTGGTCGGGTCGGCGGCAATCCGTGTGTCCTCCGAGTTGGCCGCGAGCACCTGGAGCATCTCCTCGAACTGCTCCCGCGAGATCTCGGTCCCGTCGACGTCGGCGGCGGCGTCGTTGCCCTCGAACGTCCCGCACCCGGCGAGGGCGATCGATGCGAGCGCGACGACGAGGCGCGGGCGAATCACGTCGGGGAACCTACCGGCTCGATCTCGTCGGGCTGGAGTGAGGCCGGCGGGATCAGCTCGCGCAGGAACCCGACGAGGAACGACGCCGGCTCGACGCCTCGGGGCAGCGGAACGACCAGTTGCCGGGCGTCCTCCTTCCACTTCGCGTCGCGCGCCAGCCGGCGGAGGCGGGTCGACTGGCTCAGCTTCAGCTCGATCGGGCCGAGCCGGGCCTGGCCGCCGGTGATGGTCACGTCGGTGAGGCCGAGGCGATGGCACTCGGCGCGCAGCGCACCCACGGTGAGCAGGGCCTCGGCGGGGGCGGGCAGCGGTCCGTAGCGGTCCTCCCACTCGGCGCGGATGTCGGCCACCTCGACCGGGGTCTCGACTGCGGCGAGCCGGCGGTAGGCCTCCAGGCGCAGCTCCTCCTTGGCCACGTAGTCGGTCGGTAGGTAGGCGTCGGTGGGCACGTCGAGCTTGATCTCGGCGGGTGGGCGGACGGGCTCGCCCTTCATCTCGGCGACGGCCTCGGTGACCATCTGGCAGTACAGGTCGTAGCCGACGGCGGCGATGTGCCCGGACTGGGCCTCGCCGAGCAGGTTGCCGGCGCCCCGGATCTCGAGGTCGCGCATCGCGATCTTGAACCCGCTCCCCAGCTCGGTCGCCTCGCCGATCGTCCGCAGCCGCTCGTACGCCTCCTCGGTCAGCACGACGTCGTCGGGGTGGAACAGGTAGGCGTACGCCCGCTGCCCGCTGCGACCGACCCGGCCGCGCAACTGGTGCAGCTGGCCGAGGCCGAGCAGGTCGGAGCGCTCGACGACGAGCGTGTTCACCGTCGGCATGTCGATGCCCGACTCGATGATCGTGGTGCACACGAGCACGTCGTACTGCCCGTCCCAGAAGTCGATCACCACCTGCTCGAGCCGGCTCTCGTCCATCTGTCCGTGGGCGACGGCGATGCGGGCTTCGGGGACGAGCTCGCGCAGCCGGGCGGCGGCGAACTCGATCGAGCGCACCCGGTTGTGGACCCAGAACACCTGGCCCTCGCGGAGGAGCTCGCGGCGGATCGCCTCCACGGCGACCCGTTCGTCGTAGCCGCCGACGTAGGTGAGGATCGGCTGGCGGTCGGCGGGCGGGGTCTGCAGGAACGACAGATCGCGGATCCCGACAAGGCTCATCTCCAGCGTCCGCGGGATCGGCGTCGCCGTCATCGTGAGCACGTCGACGTTGGTCCTGAGGTGCTTGATCGCCTCCTTGTGCTGGACCCCGAAGCGTTGCTCCTCGTCGATCACGAGCAGCCCGAGGTCCTTGAACTTGATGCCCTCGACGAGCAGCCGATGGGTGCCGATCACGCAGTCGACCTCGCCGGAGGCGAGTCCGCCGAGCACGTCGCGCGCCTGGGCAGGGGTGAGGAACCGGCTCAGTGTCTCGACGCGGATCGGGTAGCCGGCGAACCGGTCGGCGAACGTGTTGCCGTGCTGGGTGGCGAGCAGGGTCGTCGGCACGAGCACGGCGACCTGCTTGCCGTCCTGGATGGCCTTGAACGCGGCGCGGATGGCGACCTCGGTCTTGCCGAACCCGACGTCGCCGCACAGCAGCCGGTCCATGGGGTACGGGCGCTCCATGTCCGCCTTGACCTCGACGATGGCGGCACGCTGGTCGGGGGTCTCGACGTACGGGAAGGCGTCCTCCATCTCCGTCTGCCATGGGGTGTCGAGGCCGAAGGCGAAGCCCTGGGCGTTGACCCGCTGCTGGTAGAGCAGGACGAGCTCCTGGGCGATCTCGCGCACCGCCGAGCGAACGCGGGTCTTGGCCTTGGCGAAGTCGGATCCGCCCAGGCGGTGCAGGGTCGGGGTCTCACCGCCGACGTACTGGCGCAGCACGTCGATCTGGTCCGACGGCACGTAGAGGCGGTCGTTGTTCTTGTAGGCGATGAGCAGGTAATCGCGCTCGACCCCGCCGATGCTGCGCTTGACCATGCCCTCGTAACGCCCGACGCCGTGCTGGACGTGGACGACGTACATCCCCGCGGTGAGGTCCTCGAACGTGGTGATCCCGGTGCGGCGGGAGCGGGGCCGGCGGTGCGCCCGGCGGCGTCCGGTGAGGTCGCTCTCGGCGACCACGGCCAGCCGGGCTGCGGGGAGGGTGACGCCCTGGTGGAGCGGGGCCACGACGATGTGCCCGCCGGGAGCGGTCAGGTCACCGGCGTCGGGTGCGTGAATGGGCAGGTCGAGGCCCTGGTCGCGGAGGAGCGCCGCCAGCCGCTGGGCCGAGCCCTCGCCGTCGGCGGCGACGACGACGCGGTAGCCGCCCGACAGCAGCTCGCGGAGCCGGATGACGAGCCCCGAACCGTCGCCGGCCACCGGGCCCCACCCCGACGCCCGCACGACCGGTGTGTCGGGCGACTCGGGCGCCGAGTCCATCGACCACATCGCCCCGCGGTCGACGGGCCCGCTGAGCAGGCGGTCCGGCTCGGCGTGGAGGCGCGGGAACGGCACGGCCGGGTCGCGGCCCCACGTGGAGGCGAGCGCCTTGGCCAGGTCGTCCTCCTCGGCGAGGAGGTCGGTCGCCCGGTCGCGCATCCGTCGCGGCTCGACGAGGACGACCTTGGCCGACGCAGGGAGGACGTCGGTCAACAGGGCGCCGTCACCCGACCCGTCGTCGCCGACGAGCCACGGCAGCCAGCTCTCCATGCCGTCGAAGAAGGCACCCTCGGACAGCCGCTCCCACTGCTCCCGGCCCCACGGTTCGAGGGCGACGAGCTTGCCGGCCCGGGCCTGCACGTCCTCCGTCGGCACGAGCTCCCGGGCGGGGAAGATCAACCCCTCGGGGAGGTCGCCGGTCGACCGCTGGTCGTTGACGCCGAACGTGGTGAGCCGGTCGACCTCGTCGCCCCACAGGTCGATCCGGATCGGGCCGTCGGCCGTCGCCGGGAACACGTCGACGATCGCACCGCGGCGGGCGAACTCGCCCCGATGCTCGACGAGCTCTTCGCGCCGGTAGCCGAACGTCGACCAGCCGCCGGGACAGCTCGTCGGGGTCGACGACGTCGCCGGGGTGGACGACGATCGGCTCGACCGCGCCGGCACCCGGGCCGAGCCGCTGGAGCAGAGCGCGCACACCGGCGACGATGACGGCCGGACACGTGGCCGGGTCGCGAACGCGCCACAGCAGCTCGAGCCGACGGCCCATCGTCTCGACCGACGGGCTCACCCGCTCGAACGGCAGCGTCTCCCACGCGGGGAACGCCGCCACCGACCCGGCGGGAAGGAACTGCGCCAGGTCGTCGGCGAGCTGCGACGCCATCGTCCCGGTCGGGCACGCCACGACGAGCGGGCGCCGGCCGGACAGCCCGGCGAGGGCGGCGATGGCGAGGGGCCGGGCGACCTCGACGACGGCCAAGCGGGCGTCGGGCTCCCCGAGGGCGCGGGTGAGCCCCGGCTCGTCGCGTAGCAGCGGGGGGAGATCGGCCAGGCGCACGGGCATCTCAGGGTACCGAGGTGAGCGCACACGCCGTTCTTGCAGTCAGGTGTTGCGCTATAGCGCAACGATCAGCTGCAAGAACGAGCTCAGCGGCGGGTGTTGTAGGTGTTCATCGCCGCCGCCACGCCCTCGAGCACGATCGCCTCGACCGCGTCGGCGGCCTCTTGAACGGCGACGTCGAACAGCTCGCGCTGGCGCTTGGGGAGGCGCGAGAGCACGTGGTCGGCACCGCGCTCCTTGGACGGCGGCTTACCGACGCCGATGCGGACGCGCAGGAAGGCCTGCGTCCCGAGGTGGCGGACAACGCTGCGCAGGCCGTTGTGGCCGGCCAGCCCGCCGCCCGCCTTGACCCGCACCTCCGCCGGGGGGAGGTCGAGCTCGTCGTGGACGATCACGATGTGCTCGGGGTCCTCGATGCGGTAGCGGCGGGCGAGCGCGCCGACGGCCTGCCCCGACTCGTTCACGTACGTCAGCGGGAAGGCGAACACGCAGCGCTCGTCACCGATGCGCGACTCGGCGGCGAGGGAGTTGTCCCGACCGGCCTTCAACGTGTCGCCCCGGCGCCGGGCCAGTTCGGCGACGACCTCCTCCCCGACGTTGTGGCGGGTGCGGCTGAACTCCTTGCCCGGATTCCCCAGTCCGACGATCAGCCAGTCGAACGGAGTCCGTCGCTTCACTCGGCGGATTCGCCGGCGGGCTCGCCACCTTCGGACGGGGCCTCCTCGGCCTTCTCGGCAGCGCCGGCCTCGCCCTCGGCCTCGGCCTCCTGCTCGGCGGCGGCCTCGGCGTCGGCGGCCTCGATCTCGGCCACCTCGGCGCGCATCGTGAGCACGGTTACGACCGGGCTCTCCGGATCGCCGGTGGCGGTGACGCCGTCGGGCATCGGCACGTCGCCGAGGCGGATGACGGTGTCCATCGACATCTCGGACACGTCGACGACGAACTCGTCGGGGATGTTCCGCGGCGTCGTGACGATCTCGATCGAGTCGACGGCGGGGTCGACGAGCCCGCCTTCCTGCTCGACCTCCTTGGCCTCGCCGACCAGGCGCAGGGGCACCGACACCGTGATCTCTTCGTCCAGGTTCACCTGGATGAAGTCGACGTGGACGACGCTGCGCCGCACCGGGTGGCGCTGCATGTCCTTGACGATCGCCGGATAGACGGTGCCGTCGACATCGAGGTCGAGCACGGTGTTGATCCCGGCCGCGCCGGACAGCGCGATCCGCAGGTCACGACGTTCGACGGCCACCGACAGCGGCGTCATCCCGTGCCCGTACAGGACCCCGGGGACGGTGCCGTCACCGCGCAGGCGGCGCGACGCCGCGGATCCTGTGACGCGTCCGGTCTGGGCGAGAAGAACGGTTGCCATGGCGACCGGCGAGCCTACCGGCCGAATCGGTGCGCCGCATCCGGGCGCGGTTTCTCGCACCTGTCGGGAAGAAACGCGCCCAGATCGTTCGATGAGAAGGATCGCGCCCAGATCCGCGGGGCGGGTCAGGCCAGGTTCTCGCCGCCGAAGATCTCGCTGACGCTGGTGTCGTCGAAGACGGCGGAGAGGGCCTCGGCGATGAGCGGGGCGATCGAGAGCACCTCGATCTGGGGGAGCTGCTTCTCCGGCGGGAGGGGCAGGGTGTTGGTGAGGATCACCCGCTCCAGCGAGCTGTTCTTCAGCCGCTCGATCGCCGGGCCGGACAGGACCCCGTGGGTCGCCATCGCCCACACCTCCGTCGCCCCGTGGGCGCGCAGCAGGTCGGTCGCGGCGACGACCGTGCCCGCGGTGTCGATCATGTCGTCGGTGATCACGCACAACCGGCCCTTCACCGCACCGATCACCTCGATCGCCTGGGCCACGTTGTCGGTGCCCTTGGGCCGGCGCTTGTACACGAAGGCCAGGTCGGCGCCGCAGTCGTCGAGGTGCTGGGCCATCCGCTCGGCGACCTTGATCCGGCCCGCGTCCGGGGACACGATCACCGGCGCGGTCACGTGCTCGCGCAGGTAGGTCTCGAGCACCGGCAGCGCGGTGAGGTGGTCGACCGGGCCGTCGAAGAACCCCTGGATCTGGCCGGCGTGGAGGTCGATCGAGATCATCCGCTTGGCCCCGGCCGCCTTGAACATGTCGGCGACCAGGCGGGCGGTGATCGGCTCGCGGCCCTCGGCCTTGCGGTCCTGGCGGGCGTAGCCGTAGAAGGGGCACACCGCGGTGATCCGCTTCGCCGACGCCCGGTAGGCGGCGTCGATCATGATCAGCTGCTCCATGATCGAGTCGTTGATCGAGTGCCCGTCCACGCCGTAGTGGCTCTGGATGATGAAGACGTCGTTGCCGCGGACACTCTCGGCGTAGCGGGCCCGGATCTCGCCGTTGGCGAACTCGACGATGTTGGGGTGGCCGAGGTCGAGGCCGAGGTGCTCGGCGATGTCGGTGGCGAGCTCGGGATGGGTGCGGCCTGAGTAGAGGGCCAGCTTCTTGGTCGTGACCTTCTCCATCACCGGGCTCCCCGTCTCACGCGCTCACTCCGTGGGTGCAGTGTAGAAGGCTCCCGTCACCGCATCGGCGGCGACCGCCGAACCGGCGGGCAGGTGGGCGTACGGGCCGACCCGAGCCCCGTCGCCGACTTCGGCCTCGACGCCCACGGAGTGCTGGATCAGGCAGCCCCGGCCGATGACGCAGTCCTCGAGCCGGGTGTCGGGCCCGATCTCGGACCCGTCGCCGATCACCGTGTTGCCCTGCAGGATCGTGCCCGGGTAGAGCGTGACGTCGCGCCCGAGCCGGACGGTCACGTCGATGAACGTCTGGCGCGGGTCCAGCATCGTGACCCCGTTGAGCAGCCACGCCCGGTTGGTCCGGGAGCGCAGCTCCCGCTCGGCCAGGGCGAGCTGCCAGCGGTCGTTGACGCCCTGGGTCTCGTCACCGGGCGCCTGGACGCAGCCGATCCGGTGACCCATCCCTCCGAGCACGCCGACCACGTCCGTTAGGTAGAACTCGCCCTGGGCGTTGTCGGGCGAGAGGTGCCGCAGCGCCGGGCCGAGCACTTCCCGGCGGAAGGCGTAGATGCTCGTCGCGACCTCGTTCACGGCGAGCTCGCTGGGGCTGGCGTCGCCCTGCTCGGCGATCCGCAGGACCCGGTCGTCGGCACCGCGGATCACCCGCCCGTACCCGGTCGGGTCCTCGAGCACGCTGGTCAGCAGCGTGGCGGCGTTGCCGTTGGCGACGTGGGTGGCCACCAGCTCGTCGAGAGTCTCCGGGCGCAGCAGCGGGGTGTCGCCGGGCAGCACCACGACGGTGGACTCGTCGTCGAGGTCGTCGCCGGGGAACGCCGTCATCCCGTGGGCGGCGGCGTCGCCGGTGCCGCGCGGCTCGGGTTGCTCGACGAAGACGACGCTCGCCCAGGCCGGCGCCAGCTCCTGGACCTTCTTGGTGACCAGCTCGGCGCCGTGGCCGACGACGAGGGCGGTGCGCTCGGGCCGCACCTGTTCCAGGGCGTGGATCACATGGAGCACCATTGGCCGCCCGCAGATCCGGTGGAGTGGCCTTGGGCCGGCGCGACCGCATCCGGGTGCCCTCACCTGCGGCCAGCACGATCGCGGAGACACTCATTGCGTTCCCCGGCCACGCCGCATACTGCCTGCGCAGTTGCTGGCCTCTCGCTCGCTGGCGCTCGCTCGCTCGCACGCTCGCTCACCACCGGGCGGGGCTCCGGGGAGAGGAATCGAACCCCTATTCACGGAACCAAAATCCGTTGTCCTACCGATTGAACGACCCCGGAATCTGGACGCCACCATCGTGTGGATCACGGTAGCGGGTAGCGTGGCCGACCTTATGGGTTCGCTGATCAAGAAGCGCCGCAAGCGGATGCGGAAGAAGAAGCACAAGAAGATGCTCCGCCGCACCCGTCACCAACGTCGCAAGTAATCAGCCCGCCACCGTGCGGGTGACGATCACCGCGACGCCCTCGCTCCGCAACGGGGCGAGGGCGTCGTCGCGCTCGCCGGGCACGAACCACGCCGCGCCGCTGCCGGCCAGCACCGGCCGCTCGCCCGTCGCCTCGCCGATGCGATCCCGCCAGTCACCGAGCCGCGGCTCGACGACGAGCGCGGCCGGCTCGAGGTCGTTGCCCGCCTCCCCGGCCGGGCCGCCGAGGTCGTCCCACGCCCGGTAGACGGCGGGCGTGGAGACAGTGAGCGGCGGGACGACCAGCGTCACGACGCGCGGCTCGAACGGCAGCGGCTCGACGACCTCGCCGATTCCCCGCACCCGTGCCCGCCCGCCGAGCAGGCAGAACGGGACGTCCGCGCCCAATTCCGCGGCCATGGCGAGGTCGGTCACCCCGGCCCAGCGGAGCACCGCGGCCGCGTCGGCCGACCCGCCGCCCAGCCCGCCGCCGTGGGGGATTCGCTTCTCGACGCGCACCCACGCCGTGACGCCGGCGCGCCGCAGCGCCCGCGCCACGAGGTTGGTGCCGTCCACCGGGACGCCCTCCGCGTACGGCCCGGTGACCTCGAGGCCGGACCGGCTCGGGTCGACAGTCAACTCGTCGGCGAGGTCGAGCGTCGCCATCTCGGCGTCGATGAGGTGGTACCCGTCGGCACGGACGCCGGTGACGCGGAGCGTCAACGTCAGCTTGGCCGGAGCAACCAGGACGTCCCTCACGGGGGGCCCTCCGTCGCCACGATCAACCGGCACCAGTCGGCGAGACCGAGCTCCTCGGGCCGCGCCGTCGGTTCGATTCCGGCGGCGGTGAACTGCTCGGGGGTCACGACGTCGCGCAACGACCGGCGAAGCATCTTGCGCCGCTGGTTGAACGCCGTACGTACCAACGTGAACAGCGGCTCCGGCGGCACATCGGGTGGCGGGCGCCGGGTGATCGAGACGAGCGCCGAGTCGACGTTCGGTCGGGGCACGAACACCGTCGCCGGTACGTCGCCGACGATCCGGGCGTCGGCCCAATAGGCGACCTTCACGCTGACCGCTCCGTACGCCGGGGAGCCCGGACCGGCGGCGAGGCGCTCGGCCACCTCGCGCTGCACCATGACGAGCATCCGGCTGACCGCCGGCACCCCGTCGAGCAGGTCGGCGATCAGCGGGGTGGCGATGTTGTAGGGCAGGTTGGCGACCAGCACCCACTGGTCGTGCTCGCCGAGCACGGTGGACCAATCGAGCCTCATCGCGTCGGCCTCTACGACCGTCACGTTGGTCCGCCCGCCGACGACATCGGCGAGCACGTCGACGAGGCCGTGGTCGACCTCGATCGCCGTCACGGCGGCGCCGGTGTCGGCGAGGGCGAGGGTCAGCGAGCCCAGCCCGGCCCCGATCTCGAGGAGGTGGTCACCGGGACCCACGCCGGCGAGGTGGGCGATGCGGCGGACGGTGTTGGGGTCGGCGACGAAGTTCTGGCCGAGGTCGCGGCGGGGGGCCAGCCCGCGGCTCGTGAGGAGGTCCCGCACCGCGGGGCGGGAGAGGGTCACCGACGGAGCCTCGCGCTAGCCCTCGCGGTGGATCTCGACGCGGACCGGTGCGACGGTCAGGTCGGCGAGCAGGGCGAATCGATCCGGATGGAGGGTGAGCTCGTCATCATCGTCGTTGGAGCCGATGACGCACTCCAGCGAGCGTCCGTTGGCCGGGTTGACGATCATCACCGTCGTCCCCGCTTCGATCCCGTTGTAGCGGCAGGTGTCCCCCCACACCGACCGGCTGTACGAGGCGAGCGGCGTCGCCACGACCGAGTCGGTGCTGCCGACCGCCACCACTACCGACCCGACGGACTCCGCCGTCGGCTCACCGGAGAACAACGGGTCGACGTTTCCCATCGGGTCGACGCTCGTGGACGGCGCCCCGCCGGGTTCCGCGCCCGACGCGTCCTCGGCGGCCAGGCCAACGGCGGCGACGTTGGGCCGTGACCCGCCCGCACGATCATCGTCGCGGTTGGCGAGCCAGACCGCCGGCAGGGCGATCACCGTCAGCGCGCTGGCGAATACCAGACGCCGCCGGTCGGCTCGTTGGAGACGCACGGGTCAACTCCTGGGCAGGGCGGCCGGTGCTCACGTCACCGACCGAGCGAGGTCGAAAAGGCTAGGAATTCGGTGCCCTGAACGCAAGTGGGAGCTCAGGCGGCCGGATTGATCCAGCGAATCTCGGTGTGAGCATGCGCCAACAGCCGCCAATGCTTCGCCCGCTCGGCCATCATGCTGGTCGATGGCTGTGGAAGCCGGAGGCGACGGCCGCGAACGGAATCGGCGTCACCGGATCTGGGCGGGATCCGTTCCAACTGGCCATCTGGGCGGGATTCGTCGCAGGTGTTGCGACAGATCCCGCCCAGAACGACGAATGGATTCGTTGACGGCGGCCGAGACGCCGACGCCCTCCCGGCGACGGAGCTCGTCGACCGCTGCCGCGGTGTCGTCGTCGAAAACGATGGTCGTGCGCGCAGACAGACGATCTGCCTAGACCAGACCGAACGCAGCCGCCGCGGAGGCGGCGGTGGCGTCGCGCACGTGATCGACCTCGACCCCGTGGACCTCGGCGAGACGGGCACCGACGAGCGGTACCCACGCAGGGCGGTTGCGCTTCCCCCGGTTCGGCACCGGGGCGAGGTACGGACTGTCGGTCTCGACGAGCGTCCGCTCGAGCGGTACGAGCGCGGCGGCGTCGCGGACGTCCTGGGCACCGGGGAACGTGACGATCCCGGAGAAGCTGACGTGGGCACCGCGGTCGAGGCAGCGCCGGGCCTCGTCGGGACCACCGGTGAAGCAGTGGAACACGGTCCGCGCCGGGACCCCTTCGGTGTCGAGGATGGCGAAGGTGTCGTCCCACGCCTCCCGGGTGTGGATGACGAGCGGCAGGGCGAGCCGGTGGGCGATCCGGATCTGCTCGGCGAACGCCGACCGCTGGTCGTCGCGCGGCGAGTGGTCGTAGTGGAAGTCGAGCCCGCACTCTCCGACCGCGACCGGGCGGGCCCCGTCGACCCCGTCGAACAGGTCGGCGATCGTGGCGACGCCGTGCTTGGCCTCGTGCGGGTGCAGCCCCACGGTGGCGTACACGCCGGGGAGCCGCGCCGCCAGCGCCAGCGCCTCCAACGACGTGGCCCGGTCGCAGCCGACGGTGACCATCGTGCCGACCCCGGCCGCGCCGGCCTCGGCGACGAGCTCGTCCGCTTCCGCTTCGGGGAGGTGGCAGTGCGAGTCGACCCAGGTCACGTGGAGATCCGCGGGAACAGCGGCAGGCCCTTGGTGACCGGGAGGCCGCCGGGGTAGCCGCCCCACGCCACGTCGCCCGGGACGCGCTGACCGGTCACCGGGCCGGACAGGCCGATGCGCTCCCAGATCGCCTGGGCTGTGCCGGGAAGGGCCGGCGAGGCGAGGATGGCCACGATCCGTAGCGCCTCGAGGGCGTTGCCGAGCACGGCGTCGACCTGCGGACCGGGCTCGAGCTTCCACGGCTCGTTGGCCTCGAGGTGGGCATTGGTCGCTCGGAGGAGCTGCCACGTCGCGTCGAGCGCCCGGCTCGGGGCGACGACGTCCCACGCCGCGCTCGCTCCGCTCACCGCGTCGGCGGCAGCCTGGGCGAGCGGGCTGTCGCCGGACGGGGCCGGGCCGGTGCCCCCGCACTTCGACCCGACGACGGTCGCGACGCGCGCCACCAGGTTGCCGAGGTTGTTCGCCAGGTCGGCGTTGTAACGGCCGACCAGCCCCTCGTAGGTGAAGTCGCCGTCCTGGCCGTACGGCGTGTCGGCGAGCACGTAGTAGCGGAAGCCGTCGACGCCGACGGTGTCGACGAGATCGAGCGGCTTGACGACGTTCCCTGTGGTCTTGCTCATCTTCTCGCCGCCGCTGAGCAGCCAGCCGCCGACCGCCCAGCCCCGAGGTGGCTCGATCCCCGCCGACATCAGCATCGCCGGCCAGTACACGCAGTGCTGCCGAATGATGTCCTTGCCGATGAGGTGGTAGTTGACCGGCCACCAGTGCTCGAAGCGCTCGGCGTCGGTGCCGAACCCGATCGCGGCGAGGTAGTTGGTGAGGGCGTCGAACCACACGTACGCGACGTGGCTGGGGTCCCATGGCAGCGGGACCCCCCACGTCAGGCTGGTGCGGCTGACGGAGAAGTCACGCAGTCCCGAGCGGATCAGTCCGAGCGCCTCGTTGCCCCGGAACTCCGGCACGATCGCTCCCGGATGGGCCGCGTACCAGTCGAGCAGGCGGTCCTGGAACCGGGAGAGGCGGAAGAAGTAGTTCTCCTCCTCGAACTCCTCGACCGGCAGCTTGTGGATCGGGCACAGGTCGCCGGGCAGCAGGTCGTCGTCGCTGTAGTACAGCTCGCAGCGCACGCAGTACTTGCCCCGGTAGAGGTCGAGCTCGATGTCCCCGGCGGCGTAGCAACGCTGGAGGAGCTCCTCCACCGCGGCCCGGTGGCGGGGCTCGGTCGTGCGGATGAAGTCGTCGTTGGCGATCTCGAGGTGCTTCCACGCCTCGGCGAACTTCGGCGCGATCGAGTCGGCGAACGCCTGCGGATCGAGTCCGGCGGCGTCGGCGGCGCGCTGGATGTTGAGGCCGTACTCGTCCGTGCCGGTGAGGAACAGCACCTCGTCGCCGAGGAGCCGGTGCCAGCGGGTCAGGGCGTCGCCGATGATCGTGGTGTAGGCGTGGCCGAGGTGCGGTTCGGCGTTGACGTAGTAGATCGGCGTGGTGGCGTAGAACCGGCTCGCGGTCACGATCGTGACGCTAGTGAGTCGTTCTGTCGTTTGGCATCGGCGTGATCCGGCCGGTTCCAAACGACAGAACGGGACTACTGTCGACCGACCATGACCGCCCAGCTTGGCGCCAGCCTCCCCACCAGCTCCGATCTGGCCACCCGCGCCAAGACGCTCGTGCCGTTGTTCGACCAGCACGCCGACTACGCCGACGAGAAGGGCCGCCTCCACCAGGACGTCGTCGACGCCTTGCATCGTGAGCGCCTGTTCCTCATGTGGGTCCCGAAGGATCTCGGCGGGTTCGAGCTCAACCCGCTCGAGTCGCTCGACGTGCTCGCGATCGTCTCCTACGGCGACGCCTCGGCCGGGTGGGTGCTGATGGCGGCGAGCCTGTCGATCGGCACCGGCGCCGCCTACCTCGGCGACTCCGCGGTCGCCGAGATGTTCGTCGACGACAAGTACCCGGTGATCGCCGGGCAGGGCACCCGCCCCGGGTCGGCCACCACCGTCGACGGCGGGTACTTGCTGTCCGGCTCGTGGAGCTTCGCCTCGGGTCTGCTGCACGGCACCCACATCCACACGCTCGCCATCATCCAGGAGACCGGCGAGGCGCGGATCTTCGTGGTCCCCGTGGGGCAGGCCGAGCTGCTGCTCGACAGCTGGGACGTGATGGGCCTACGGGGCACGGGCAGCATCGACTACAACATCGACGGGGTCTTCGTTCCCGAGGACTACTCCCACTTCGCCTTCACCACGGAGCCGAAGCGGGGAGGCTCGCTCTATCGCTCCGGCATCATCAACATCGCCGAGATCTGCCACTCCGGCTGGGCCGTCGGGGTGGGCCGCCGCCTGCTCGACGAGCTCGCCGCGTACGCGCGCGAGAAGGTCGGGCGGGCGGGGTCGCTCGCCGACAGCGACGCCTTCCACGAGAAGTACGCCCGGCTCGAGGCCCAGTACCGGGCCGGCAAGGCGCTGGCGTACGAGTCGTGGGCCGACGCCACCGAGACGATCCTGGGCGGCTCCGCGCTGTCGCGGCGCCAGAACACCCTGATCCGGCTGGCGCTCGGCGAGATCACGCGGATCCTGCACGAGGTCGCCAACGGCGTGTACCTGCTGTCGGGTACTACCGGCCTGCGGTCCGGCACGATCCAGCGGCTGGTCCGCGATGTCCACGCCGGCACGCAGCACGTCACGTCCGGCCAGCCGATGTGGCAGGCGTGCGGCCGTGAGCTACTCGGCTTCGCCGAGAACCAGCAGTGGCAGCTGCTCGATCTCGTCGACGCGTCGTAGCCACTCCCCCCGCCCCTCCCGCCCGGTTCTGTCGTTTGGTATCGGCCGAACCTGGTCGATTCCAAACGACAGTACGGGTGGGCATGCGGCGTGGGTCTCCGGGCAGCGTCCGCTCGGACCGACCGGGCTATGGTTCCCGCGTTCGCGACCTGACAAGGGGGGTTCGATGGCGACGTCTGGCTCGATCCTGGGCAACGCGGTGCAGCGGCTGGAGGACCCGACGCTGCTGACCGGAGCCGGCAAGTACGCCGACGACCTCGTCGAGCCAGGCGATGGCGCACATCGTGTTCGCCCGCTCGCCGGTCGCCCACGGCACGATCACCTCGATCGACGTCAGCGCCGCCGAGGGCACACCGGGCGTGATCGCGGTGTACCGCGCCGAGGACGGCCACGACCTCGGGCTGGCGCCGTTCCAGGGCTTCGTGATGATGCCGGCCGAGGTCAACCGACCGATCTTCGCCAAGGATCGGGTGCGCTTCGTCGGCGACATCGTCGCCGCCGTCGTCGCCGAGACGCGCGAAGCGGCTGCTGACGCGGCCGACGCGATCGTCGTGGACTACGACCCGCTGCCCGCGGTGACGACGGCCGCCGCGGCCCTGGCCCCGGACGCGCCGATCCTGTTCCCGGACCACGGCTCGAACGTCTGCTTCGCCACCACGTTCGGTGACGACGTCGACGCCCTCGAGGGCGCCGAGGCGGTGGCCGAGGTGACCATGGTCAGCCAGCGCCTGGCCGGTGTGCCGATGGAATGCAACGCGCTCCTGGCCGTCCCGGGCGAACCCAACGGCGGCATCACGTGCTGGGTCTCCCATCAGGCACCGCACAGCGCCCATGCCGCGCTCGCCCCGACGCTCGGCCTCGAGCCGGACCAGCTGCGCGTCGTCTGCCCGTGGGTCGGCGGCGGTTTCGGACCCAAGGCCGCGGTCTACGTCGAGTACATCGTGACCGCGGCCGCGGCCCGGGCGCTCGACCGGCCGGTGAAGTGGGCCGAGTCGCGTTCGGAGGACATGGTCTCGCTGGTCCACGGCCGCGACTACGTGATGACCGCCAAGCTCGGTACCACGCTCGACGGCACGATCACCGGGCTCGACGCCAAGATCGTCGCGTCCGGCGGCGCCTACCCGGCGATCGGGGCCATCCTCCCCATGCTCACCCAGCTGATGTCCCCCGGCGTTTATGACGTGCCGAAGGTCCACTTCGACGCGATGACGGCGATCACCAACAACACGACCACCGGCGCCTACCGGGGCGCCGGCCGCCCCGAGGCCACCCAGCTCATCGAGCGCGTGCTCGACGTCGCCGCCGACGACCTCGGCATCGACCCGGCCGAGATCCGCCGCAAGAACTTCCACCGCCCGGACGCCTTCCCGCTGACCACGCTCACGGGGGCCAACTACGACTCCGGCGAGTACGCCAAGGCGCTGGACGCGGCCTTGGCGGCGGCCGGCTACGACCAGCTCCGCGCCGACCAGGCCGCTCGCCGGGAGCGCGACGACTCCGTCCAGGTGGGTATCGGAATCTCGTCGTACGTCGAGGTGACGGCGCCGATCGGGCTGCACATGGAGTACGGCGCCGTCGAGGTCCACGACGACGGCAGCGCCACCCTCGCCGTCGGTACGAGTGTCCACGGCCAGGGCCACCACACCGCCTTCGCCATGGTCGCCAGCGACGTGCTCGGGATCCCGATGGACAAGATCAACTTCGTCAACTCCGACACGGCCTCGGTGCCGCGTGGCGCCGGCACGATGGGCTCGCGGTCGCTGCAGACGGCGGGGAGCGCCGTGCACGTGGCATCCAACGAGGTCCTCGCTCGGGCCAAGCAGATCGCCGCCAACGCACTCGAGGCCGACGTCGAGGACATCGTCGTCGGCGACGGTCAGCTCGAGGTGTCCGGCGTGCCCTCGCGCGGCGTGGCGTGGGGCGAGCTCGCCGCGATCGCCACCGACCCGGACCGGCTCCCGCCCGGCATGGAAGCCGCCCCGCTGCGCCACGAGCTCGATTTCGACGGCACCGATTCCACGTACCCGTTCGGCACCCACATTGCGGTCGTCGAGGTCGACGTCGACACCGGCGGCGTGCGCCTGGTCCGGCACATCGCCGTCGACGATTGCGGGCGCATCCTCAACCCGCTACTCGTCGCCGGCCAACAGCACGGCGGCATCGCCCAGGGGGCCGCCCAGGCGCTCTTCGAGGAGGTCGCCTACGACGCGGATGGAAACCCGGTGACGTCCAACCTCGCCGACTACGCGATGCCTTCGGCAGCCGAACTGCCGAGCTTCGAGGCCAGCAACACCCAGACCGACAGCCCGCGCAACCCGCTCGGCGCCAAGGGCATCGGCGAGTCGGGCACGATCGGCTCGACGCCGGCGATCCAGAACGCTGTCGTCGACGCTGTCTCGTACCTGGGCGTCAAGCACGTCGACATGCCGTGCACCGCGGAGCGGGTGTGGCGGGCGATCCAGGAGGCCAAGGCCTCGGGCTGACCCGACCCGGCCCGCTCAGGCGGGGCCACGGGCGTACTTGGTGCCGGCGACGAACGAGGCGCCCGCGATCGCCGTCGCCCCGGCGGCGGTGACCGTCCGGCGGATGACCGACTTGGTGCGCTCACTGAACTGCACGATCGGCCAGCCGTTGGCGCGGGCGTGGCGGGTCAGCCGGGCGTCTGGGTTCACCGCGACCGGGTGACCGACCGCCTGCAACATCGGCAGGTCGCTGGAGGAATCGCTGTAGGCGTAGCACTGGCCGAGGTCCAGGCCGTCCCAGCGGGCGATCTCCTGCATCGCCGTCACCTTGCCCGGCCCGTAGCAGAACGGCCCGGCGAGGGCGCCGATGTACACGCCGTCCACGACCGTGCCGCGGGTGCCGATCCCGGCCGTCATGCCGAGCGAGTGGGCCAGCGGTTCGACGATCTCGACCGGCGCCGCCGACACGATGTACGTGTTGCGGCCGGCGTGGCGGTGCAGGTCGACGAGGCGCCGGGCCTCGGGGCGGATCTTGGCCAGCAGCTTGGGGAGGATCTCGGCGTTGAGGGCGATGAGGTCGTCCTGGCGCAGCCCCTTGACCGCCCCGAGCACCCGGTCGCGCACGCCGTCGGTCGTCGTGTCGCTCGCTCCCCGCAGCTTGAACCGCAGCGCCGCCGCGGCGTCCCGAACGAACTGGCTCGTCGGCAGCAGCCCGGCCGAGCGTGCGCTCCCGGCGAGGATGAAGGCCGACGAGCCGGAGATGAGCGTGCGGTCGAGGTCGAAGAACGCCGCGCTCGGCCCGCCGCCGACCATGCGGCTGTATTCACTCACGTGTCCATCGTGCCCGACCGGTGTCCCTCGGACACGGCAAGCGCGTACACGAGGCGCTTGGGAACGCCGAGGCGGCGGGCAACGGCCGCGGCGGCGTCGCGCGTCGTGGCCCCGCCGGCCAGCTCGGCACGCAGGGCGAGCCGGATGGCATCGTCGTCGGGCGGCGCGTCACGATCGGGCGCGCCGGCGACGACGAGGACGTACTCGCCCCGCGGCTCGCCGACATCGATGTCGCCCAGCGTGCCCCGCACTGTGGTCTCCCACAGCTTGGTCAGTTCCCGCGCCACGACGACCGGGCGGTCCTCGCCGAACGCGGCGGCGAGATCGGCGAGCGTGCGCACGACCCGGTGCGGCGCCTCGTAGACGACGATCGTCCGCCGCTCGCCGGCCAGCTCGGCGAGCCGATCCTTGCGCGCCCGTCCCGTGCGGGGGAGGAACCCCTCGAAGACGAACCGACCCGTGGGCAGCCCGCTCGTCACCAGCGCCGTCACCAGGGCCGTCGGCCCGGGAACGGTGGTGACGTCGAACCCGGCGTCGATGACCGCCCGCACGAGGCGTTCACCCGGATCGCTGATCCCGGGGCTGCCGGCGTCTGTTACGACGGCGACGTCGCCGCCCTCGCCCAGGGTGGCGAGCACGTCGGCGATCCGGGCCGGCTCGGTGTGCTCGTTGCACACCGCCAGCCTGGGCGCCGGCACGCCGGCGTGCTGGAGCAGCCTTCCGGTGCGCCGGGTGTCCTCGCAGCAGATCAGCGTCGCCGTGCGCAGCGCCTCGACGGCGCGCGGGGACAGGTCGCCGAGATTGCCGATCGGCGTGCCAACCAGCACCAGGCGGCCGGCCGCGCCGTCACGGGTGCGGCTCGTCCTCGCCATCGCGCACCTCGATCACGTCGCCGACGTGCAGGCCCCACCGCTCGAACGCGCCGGCCTCGGCTTCGATCACCCACCTCGCCTTCTGCACCGGGACGCCGACCCGGTGCTTCTCCATGCGCACGGTCTTCACCACCGTGCCCTCCGCGTCGACGAAGGCGACGTCGAGCGGGAAGCGCATCCCGATCGTGTGCACCCACTTGCACGGCGTGATCACGAGGGCGCCCTCGAGACAGTCGCGCTTGAGCAGCCCACGCCGGCGGGCCGCCCGATCGTTGGCCACCTCGGCCGAGGCCAGGACTCGTGCCTCACTCACCAACCAGGCCACCCTCGAAGCATGGCACGGCCCGTCGGTTCCCCCCATGGCTACAGTGCCGCGACCAGCCCGACCGCTTCGAAGGAGAGATTCCGCGTGCCCGGCAGCATCCTTGGCAACCGTGTCGTCCGCAAGGAAGATCCGAAGTTCCTGACCACCGGGGGCGTGTACGTCGACGATCTCAACGGAGTGCCCGAGCTCGCCGGGGCGGTGCACGTGGCGTACACACGGTCGACGGTGGCCCACGGCACGATCACCTCGATCGACGCCGAGGAGGCCAAGGTGATGCCGGGCGTGCTCGGCGTGTTCACGGCGGGCGACCTCGGGCTCGAGCCGACGCCGTCGGCCTTCAACCCGGCGGTGGCCCGCTATCTGCTCGCCTCCGACCTTGTGCGCTACGTCGGCGAGATCGTCGCCGCCGTCGTCGCCGAGACCCGCGAACAGGCCGCCGACGCGGCCGCCGCGGTCATCGTCGACTACGAGCCGCTGGAGGTGGTGCTCGACCCGGAAGCGGCGATCACGAGCGGCACCGTGCTCTACGAGGGGGCGGGGAGCAACGTGGTGTTCGACACCACGGCCCTCGGCATGCCCGACCTGACCGGCGACGAGTTCTTCGCCGAGTGTGAGGTCACGGTCAGCGGTCGCTTCGTCAACCAGCGGCTGGCCCCATGCCCGCTCGAGGTGCGCGGGTCGTCCGCCGCGTGGGTCGACGGCCGCCTCCACCAGTGGGTGTCCACCCAGCACTCCCACGGTGGGAAGGACCTGATCACGGCCGCCAACGGCGTCGACGCCGAGCACGTGCGGGTGCTCGCCCCGGACGTCGGCGGCGGCTTCGGCGCCAAGATCGGCCTCTATCCGGACGAGCTGCTGCTCGGCCGGTTGGCCCGCGAGGTGGGCCGGCCGGTGCGCTGGCAGGAGACACGCAGCGAGTCGATGGTCGCGACCGGCCACGGCCGGGGCCAGATCCAGCACATCACCATCGGCGGGAGCCGCGACGGGAAGGTCACCCACTACCGACTCCACGCGATCCAGGACTGCGGGGCGTTCGCCGAGATCGGCACCATCCTCGCCCCGTTCATGACCCGACCGATGTCCTCGGGGGTGTACGCGATCCCCAACATCGAGTGCCGGACGACGTCGGTCGTCACCAACACGACGCCGATCGTCGCCTACCGCGGGGCGGGGCGACCGGAGGCGACGGCGGCGATCGAGCGGTCGATGGACCTCTTCGCCGCCGAGATCGGCCTCGACCCCGCCGAGGTGCGCCGGATCAACTTCATCGACCCCTTCGACGAGCCGCACACGACCTCGGTCGGGCAGACCTACGACGTCGGCAACTACCGCGGCGCGCTCGACAAGGTGCTCGCCGCGGCGGGTTACGACGAGTTGCGGGCCGAGCAGGCCGGGCGGAGGGAGTCGGGCGATCCCGTCCAGCTCGGCATCGGGGTCAGCGCGTACGTCGAGATCACCGGCGGCGTGCCGCCGACCAGCGAGGCCGCCAAGATCGAGGTCCTCGATGACGGCCGGGCGATCGTCTACACCGGCACGTCCCCGCACGGCCAGGGCCACGACACCTCCTGGTCGATGATCGCGAGCGACCGCACGGGGATCCCGATGGACCGCATCGAGCTGGTGTGGGGTGACACCGACCGGGTGCCCGCCGGGGGCGGCACGATGGGCTCGCGGTCGCTCCAGCAGGGCGGCGCGGCGGTGGACAAGGCGGCCGCCGAGTTGGTCGACAAGGCCAAGCAGCTCGCCGCCAAAACGCTGGAGGCGGACGAGGCCGACATCGTCCTCGACACCGACGCCGGCGTCTTCCACGTCGCCGGGACCCCGGCGGTCGCCAAGACGTGGGGTGAGCTCGCTGCGCTGGCGTCCGCCGAGGGCGAGCGCCTCGACGTCGACACCCGGTTCGAGGCGTCCGGCCCGACCTTCCCGTTCGGTGCCCACGTCGCCGTCGTCGAGGTCGACACCCAGACGGGGAGCGTCCGCCACGTCCGCCACGTCGCCTGCGACGACGCCGGCCGGGTCATCAACCCGCTCATCCTCGAGGGCCAGATCCACGGTGGCGTTGCTCAGGGCGCCGCCCAGGCGCTGATCGAGGAGGTGCGCTTCGACGACCTCGGCAACCCGATCACCTCCAACCTCGCCGACTACGCCATGATCTCGGCCGCCGAGCTGCCGAGCTTCGAGATCGTCCACATGGAGACGCCGACGCCGGTCAATCCGCTCGGAGCCAAGGGCATCGGCGAGTCGGGGACGATCGGGTCGACGCCGGCCGTGCAGTCGGCGGTGATCGACGCGGTGGCCCACCTCGGCGTCCGCCACATCGACATGCCGGCCTCCGGCGAACGGGTCTGGCAGGCCGTCCGCGCCGCGGCCGGATGAGGACCCCATCGCACGTCCTGTTCGACCTCGACGGGACGCTCACCGACTCGGCGCCGGGGATCGTCGGCTGCCTCCGCCAGGCCCTCGCCGCCGAGGGAGTCGACCTGCCCGCCGAGGAGATCCTGCTGCGGGCGATCGGGCCGCCGTTCGAGCTCGGGCTGCCCGACATCGGGGTGCCACCCGAGCGGGTGCTCGCCGTGATCGCCCACTACCGCGAGCACTACGAGCACGTCGGCCTGTTCGAGAACCGGCTCTACGACGGTGTGGTCGAGATGCTCGACGCGTTGGGCGCCGCCGGCGTCTTCCTCGCCCTGGCGACCGCCAAGCCGGAGCCCACCGCCCGGCGGATCGTCGAACACTTCGGGCTCGCCGATCGGTTCGCCGTCCTGGCCGGGGCGACGTACGAGGGGCTCCCCGGGCGACGCACCAAGACTGAGGTTGTGGCGTACGCGCTCGACCAGCTCGGGGTCACCGGCGGGCCGGACGTCGTCATGGTGGGCGACCGCGACCACGACGTGCTTGCCGCCCGCGAGTTCGGGCTGGTGTCGATCGGCGTGCGGTGGGGCTACGGCTCGGTCGACGAGCTGACCAGCGCCGGGGCGGACGCGCTCGCTGCCGATCCTGCCGAGGTGATCGCCCTCCTCCTGGCGACGAGGGCGATCCACCAATGTGGGTGATGTGATCGGCGCCCGCCCGTCGTAGCGTGGCGACTCGCATGGCGACTGATCTCGACGCGGGCCGCTCGACGGCGGAGCCCGCGGCTCCCCCCGTCGTGCGGTCGCCGGCCGACCGCTTCGTGCGACGCGTGCTGCGGCTTCCCGTTGACGCGCCCGCCGGCACTGCCGCCGGAGCCCGCAAGGCGTTCCAGACATCGCTGCTCGTCGCCACCGTGCGCTGCCTGCTGATGTACATCGTGTTCCCGTTCGTGCTGCCGGCGATCGGGCTGGCGAGCGACGTCGGGCCGGCGATCGGGTTGGTAATCAGCGCCGCTGCGATCGTGTGCATCGTGCTCAGCCTGCGCCGCTTCTGGCGCGCCGATCACCCCATGCGCTGGTGGTACGGCGCCCTCGGGGGGACGGTGCTGTGCTTCATGTCCGTGCTCGTGGTCATCGACCTCACCGCCCTGCTCTCCTAAACAGGGGGGTTGCTCAACCGGCGCCGTTAGGAGTACCTTACGGCGCAATGATGGTGTGCCTCTGCCAAGGGGTGTCGGAGCGGCGCGTGCGGCGGGAGATCGAGCACGGGGCGGCGACGATCGACGAGCTCGCCGCGACCTGCGGCGCCGGCGCCCGCTGCTTCGGCTGCCACGACACGCTCGACTCACTGCTGGCCGAGGCGAAACCGCAGGTCGCCGTGGTGGCAGTGCCCCGCCGGAGGCTGCAACTGGCCTAGGCTCCACCTCGGTTCTCGAACGGAGGTGCTGCCGATGCGGAGCGACGACGATGTCCTCGAGCTGCTCAACGAGGTGCTCACCGCCGAGCTGACGGCGATCAACCAGTACTTCGTGCACGCCAAGATGTGCGACAACTGGGGCTACCACCGGCTCTACGAGCACGGTCGTGCGGAGTCGATCGACGAGATGAAGCACGCCGAGCGGATCATCGAGCGGATCCTCTACTTCGACGGTGTCCCCAACATGCAGCGGCTGTTCTCGGTGCGCGTCGGTGAGACCGTACCTGAGCAGTTCGAGGTCGACCTCGCCCTCGAGTACGAGGCGGTCGAGCGGCTCAACCGGGGCATAGCTCTGGTCGTCGAGAAGGGCGACAACGGCACCCGGGAGCTGCTCGCCGACATCCTCGTGTCGGAGGAGGACCACATCGACTGGCTCGAGACCCAGCAGGAGACGATCCGCCAGGTCGGCCTCGAGCAGTACCTCGCCGAACAGATCCACTGACGCCCCATCCGAGTGTCTCCGGCCGACCGAGTGTCTGGTGAGGGGGCCTCCCTCACTCAGCTCGGATGTCCGCCCTGTGCGTGCGATGAGGCATGATTGGCGTCGGTAGGGGACCAACGAGCTTCTCAAGGGGGCATCACGTGGAAGTCAGCGTCACGGTCAACGGGGCCGCGCACACCCATGATGTGGAGCCGCGCACCCTTCTGGTGCACTACATCCGTGAACAGGTCGGGCTGACCGGCACGAACATCGGGTGCGACACCTCGTCGTGCGGAGCCTGCACGATCCACATCGACGGCGAGTCGGTCAAGAGCTGCACGGTCCTCGCCGTGCAGGCCGACGGCGCCGACATCACCACGATCGAGGGGCTCGCCACCGACGGCCAACTGCACCCGATGCAGCAGGCGTTCATGGAGAACCACGGGCTCCAGTGCGGCTACTGCACCCCCGGCATGGTGATGGCGGCCGTGGGCCTGCTCGACGAGAATCCCCACCCGTCCGAGCAGGAGGTTCGCATCGGCCTCGAGGGCAACCTCTGCCGCTGCACCGGCTACCACAACATCGTCAAGGCGGTGCTCGCGGCCGCCGAGGCCTGAGGCGCAGGTCATCACGATGACCGCCAATGCGTTCCCCGGCCACGCAGGCCGTTGCTGGACACTCGCTCGCTGGCGCTCGCTCGCTCGCATCGGAGCTGAGGGTTCACCATGACAGCCACCGAAGCAGCCCCGACCACGCGGGTCCTCGGCCAGCGCCTGCTGCGCCGGGAAGATCCCGCCCTGCTCACCGGCGAGGCGAAGTTCGCCAGCGACCTCGATGTTCCCGGCGCCCTGTACATCGCCGTACTTCGCAGCCCCTACGCCCACGCCCGCATCGTCAGCGTCGACGCGTCCCGCGCCCTCGAGCTCCCCGGTGTCGTCGCCGCCTACAGCGGTGCCGACCTCGCCGGCCTGTGGGCGGCGCCGATGCCCTGCGCCTGGCCGGTCACCGACGACATGAAGAGCCCCGCCCACTACCCGTTGGCGAAGGAGAAGGTGCACTACGTCGGGGACGGCGTCGCCGTCGTGGTGGCCGCGGACGAGACGACCGCATGGGACGCGATCCAGGCAATCGACGTCGAGTACGAGCCGCTGGAGGCCGTCATCGACCTCGAGGACGCCCTGTCCGACCGGGTGGTCATCCACGAGGACCTCGGGACCAACACGAGCTACACGTGGGCGCTCAAGGTCGAGGACCACGACGGAGCCGTCGACGAGGCCTTCGCCGCCGCCGCCCACACGGTGAGCGAGCGCTACATCCAGCAGCGGCTCATCCCGATGGCGATGGAGACCCGAGCGGTCGTCGCCGTGCCCCAGCCCTTCGGTGGCGACATCACGCTGTACTCGGCGACCCAGATCCCGCACATCCTCAAGGTGATGACGGCGATCACGCTCGGGATCCCCGAGCATCACGTGCGGGTCGTCGCCCCGGCGGTTGGCGGCGGCTTCGGCTCCAAGCTCAACGTCTACGCCGAGGAGCTGCTGTGCATGGCGCTGAGCCGCAAGCACGGGGTCCCGGTGCGGTGGAGCGAGACCCGGTCGGAGAACGCGCTGGCGACGATCCAGGGCCGCGGCCAGATCCAGGACATCGAGCTCGCCGCCGACGCCGACGGCAAGCTCACCGCCCTGCGGGTGCGCCTCGTCGGCGACATGGGTGCGTACCTGCAACTCGTCACGCCGGGTATCCCGCTCCTCGGGGCCTTCCTCTACGCCGGCGTGTACGACCTGCCCCAGGCGTACGACTTCTCGTGCACGTCGGTGTTCACGACGATGACCCCGACCGACGCCTACCGGGGCGCCGGCCGCCCCGAGGCGACGTACGCCATCGAGCGGGCGATGGACTCCCTCGCCGCCAAGGTGGGCGTCGATCCGTTCGAGTTGCGGCGGCGCAACTTCATCCAGAAGGACGCGTACCCGTACACCGCGTGGAGCGGCCTGGTGTACGACTCCGGCGATCACGTCGCCGCCGCCGACGAAGCCGCCCGGCTCGTCGGGTACGACGAGATCCGCCAGCGGCAGACGACCCAGAACGTCGCGGGCGCCACGAAACGACTCGGCGTCGGCATCTCGTCGTACTTCGAGATGTGTGGGCTCGCCCCATCGCGTGTCCTCGCCTCGCTGAACTACTCGGCGGGCGGGTGGGAGGCCGCCACGGTCCGGGTGACCCCGACGGCGAAGGTGCAGGTGGTCACCGGGACGGCGCCGCACGGCCAGGGTCACGAGACGGCGTGGTCGATGATCGTCGCCGAGAAGCTCGGGATCAGCCCCGACGACGTCGACGTGCTCCACAGCGACACCGCGATCTCGCCGCTCGGGCTCGACACCTACGGGTCGCGCTCGCTGCCGGTCGGCGGAGTCGCGATCGCCATGGCGTGCGACAAGGTGATCGACAAGGCCAAGGCGATCGCCGCCCACCAGCTCGAGGCGAGCGCCGACGACCTGGAGTACGCCGGCAGCTCGTTCACCGTGAAGGGCTCACCGGACAAGACGCTGCCGCTGGCCGCGATCGCCTTCGAGGCGTTCACCGCCCACAACCTGCCCGACGGGCTCGAGCCCAACCTCGAGGCGAGCGTCACGTACGACCCGCCCAACTTCTCGTGGCCCTTCGGCACCCACATGTGCGTCGTCGAGGTGGACACCGAGACCGGCGGCGTCGACGTCCTCCAGTACGTCGCCGTCGACGACTGCGGCGTGCAGGTGAACCCGCTGATCGTCGACGGGCAGGTGCACGGCGGCGTGGTCCAGGGCCTCGCCCAGGCGCTCTTCGAGGAGGCCGTCTACGACTCCGACGGCAACCTCAAGACGAGCACGCTGGCCGAGTACCTCGTCCCGGCGGCCAGCGACGTCCCGGCGCTCACGCTCGGCCACACCGTGACCCCGTCGCCGACCAACCAGCTCGGCGTCAAGGGGATCGGCGAGGCGGGCACGATCGGCGCCGCCCCGGCCGTGATCAACGCCATCGTCGACGCGCTGTCCGGGCTGGGCGTGCGCGACGTCCCGATGCCCGCCAGCCCACTCAACGTCTGGAAGGCCGTCCACGGCGCCCAGTCACCGCCGACCGACACGGCCGGCACCGCGGTCGGCGACCACCCCGGCGCCACCGCCCGAACCACCGTCAGTGATGAGAACGGAGCCGACCAGTGATTCCCGCCGCCTTCGACTACGTCCGTGCCGGCTCGGCCGAGGAGGCGATCAGCCTCATCGGCGAGCACGGCGACGAGGCCAAGTTCCTCGCCGGCGGGCACAGCCTGCTCCCGCTGATGAAGCTGCGCCTCGCCCAGCCGAGCGTGCTCGTCGACATCGGTCGACTGACCGACCTGTCGTACATCCGCGACGCCGGCGACCACATCGCCATCGGGGCGCTCACCCGGCACACCGAGCTCGAGCACTCCGACGTGTTGCAGGAGCACGTCCCGCTGCTCGCCCATTCGGTGACCCACGTTGGCGACCCGCAGGTGCGCCACCGGGGCACGATCGGCGGGTCGATCGCCCACGCCGACCCGGCGTCGGACCTCCCGGCGACCACGCTCGCCCTCGGCGCGACGTACGTCGCCCAGGGGCCCAACGGCACCCGCGAGATCGCCGCCGCCGACTTCTACGAGGGCTTCCTCACGTCGACGCTCGCCGCCGACGAGCTGCTTACCGAGATCCGGGTCCCCAAGATGCAAGGCGCCGGGTGGGGGTACCAGAAGTTCAACCGTCGGGCCCAGGACTGGGCGATCGTGGGGGTGGCGGCATGGCGCCACAATGGCGACGCCGGCGTCGGGCTGTTCAACATGGCCTCGGTTCCGATCCTCGCCACCAGCGTCGCCTCCGCGCTCGCCGGCGGCGCCTCGATCGAGGACGCCGCGGAGCAGGCGGCCGCCGAGGCCGACCCGCAGGCCGACCTCAACGCCAGCGTCGAGTACCGCGTCCACCTCGCCAAGGTGCTGACCCGCCGCGCCCTGGAGGCCGCGTCAGGGAGCTGATCTCACCGTTCTGTCGTTTGGAATCGACCGGATCCGGTCGATCTCAAACGACAGGACGCCTCCTCCGGCGGGCGACGACGACCATCGCCGACCCCGCGAGCAGCAGCGTCGTGGCGACGGTGAGCGGCGTGGCGAGCCCGGCGTTGCCCGTCGCCGGGAGCTGACCGGGCCGCCTGACCACGGTCACCGCCGCGCTCACGTTGTTCGCCGGATCGTCGCCGGGCGATGACGTTTCGACCGCCACGGAGTTCCTGACCGGGCCGACCGGCTGGGTCGGCAGGAGCTCGATCGTCACCACGATCTCCTCCTCCGCCTCGGGTGCCATCGTGCCGAGCTCGCAGGTGACGATCGCCCCGGCCCGCGTACACGATCCGACGCTCGGCACGGCCGAGACCGGAACCACGCCTCCCGGCAGGGTGTCCGTGACCACCACGTCGGTCGCGACGCCGGGGCCGTCGTTGGTGACGACGATGGTGTACGTGAGGCGGGTGCGCACGTTGTTCGCCGGATTGATCTCCACCGTCGTTCGGTCGACGACCTTGTCCACTCGTATGTCCGCCCGGGTGTCGATCGGCGCGCAGTCCTCCGCGCTCGGATTGACCGTCGCCCGGTTGAGGAAGCCGGTGCCGTCCTCGCCGGGGTCGAGCTCACAGTCGAGTGCATCGACGTCGGTCACGCCACCGACGTCGGCCGTGACCGTGATCCGGTAGCGGTGGTTCGCGCCCGGGGCGAGCGTGGCACTGGCGATCACCTGGTCCGACTCACCGTCGAAGTTCTCGTTCACCGGGATGTCACCCGGCCGGATGTTCTCCACGACCACGTCGAGGATCTCGACCCCCTCGGCGAACAGGAACTCGTCGGTGAGGTCGTAGGCGATCGGCGTGCCACCGGTGTTGGAGACGACGACGTCGTAGGCGAGGGTGAACGTGCCGTCAGGGTTGCGGTCCGGTCCGGAGGTGACGTCCTTGGTGATGGCGAGCGCGCCCGGCGCCGGCGGGACCACCACGACCGTCGCGGTGTCCTGGTCGTCGACGTCGCACTCGAGCGTGCTCTCGCCCTCACGGCACAGCGGGATCCCACCGGACTCGGTCGGTGTTCCGGTCACCACCACCGTGTTCGTGGTGGTCTCGGCGATCGTCATCGTGCACCTGAACCGCCACGTCTCGTCGAGGGCGTCCTCGAAGATGCTGTTGATGGTGTCGAGAAGCCCGTCGCCGTCCTGGTCGCCGCCGACGAACGTCAGCGGGGAGCAGGTGTCGTCGGTGATCCGCTCGGCGACGTTGGAAAGGGGCACGTCACCGGTGTTGCGGACCTCGTAGGTGTAGGTGACGGGACCACTGCCGACGATCCTCGTCGGCGCCGCCGTCTTGGTGATCTCGATGGCGGGGTTGAACGGCTGGACGAACGCGGCGGCTTCCGCGGACACGTCTACGGGCAACGGAGGCTGGAACTGCGTGCCCCCGGTGCCCGTGACAAGGGCAACGTCAGTCGTCGGGTCGGTGATCGCGGCCGAGCACTCGTACGTCCACGTCTCCACCGGCTCGCGCTGGAGCAAGTCGTCCCCGTTCGTGTCGCCGCCGACGAACGTCGGCGAGTCGCACGTCGGCACGGGCGGATCGGAGTCGTCCACCAGTACGACATTGGCGAGCACGTCGTCGGCCGGGATCGGGCTGGTGCCAGTGTTCGTGACCGTGAAGTCGTAGGTCACCGTGGTGCCGGACAGGACGAGCTCGTCGCTCACGGTCTTGGTCAGGTTGATCGCCGGGTCGAACACGCGGACCACCGCCGTGTCGGCCGCCAGGTAGAGGTTGCCCAGCGGGTCGACGCCACCGACGGCGACGTTGTTGACGTGGGTCGTCGCCGGTTCGGGCGGCATCTCCAGCACGCGCGTGCACGTGTAGGTGAACGTCTCGGGAGCCCCGGAGTTGGCGCCTTCGAGGATTCCGTTGAACGGCGGGCGGTCGCCACCCTCGAAGTTGAGCGGTGCGCACTGGTCGTCCTCGGGCCCCAGCACGGTGAGGCCGACGTCACCCGTGTTCGTCACCTCGTACGTGTAGGTCACCGCGGTCCCGGGGAGAACGACCTCGGCCGAGGCCGTCTTGGTGATCGTGAGCCCCGGCTCGATGACCTGGACGGTGGAGGTGTCTGAATCGGTCACGGACTTGTCGGGCACCAGCGCACCCTCGAAGAACGGCACACCCGTCACGTTGACCTGGTTCTGGACCACGCCGGACAGGTCACCGGGGGGCGGCCCGACGTTGTTGTCATCGCGGTCGAGCGCGATCGAGCACGAGTAGACCCACGTCTCGTCGACGTCGAGCAGGTCGTCCCCGTCGGTGTCGCCCTCCACGAACACGAGCGGGGCGCAGACGTGGCGGGTGGGATCCTCGGCTGGTGGATTGGGGTCGAGGCCCAACTCGACGTTGCCCGTGTTGGTGACCTCGTACCGGTACTCGGCTGGTCGCGGCGTCGGCACGTCCGGCCCCGCGACCGGCTCGGCGCCGCCGTCGAGGACGACGCCGACGAGAGCGATCTTGTCGACGGAGATGCCCGGCTGGAGGACGTTCACGAAGGCCGTGGCGAGGTCGAAGACGGGAGGGACGCCGGGCAGCGGCGCGCCGTTGGCGTCCGACGGCTGGGCCAGGATCCCAGCGATGTTGAGGGTCGGCTCGGTGATCGAGCCCGGGCACGTGAACGTCCAGGTCTCGCCCGGATCGAGAAGATCGTCGTCGTCGGTGTCTCCTGACACGTAGATCGCGTCGTCGGTGCATTCCGTGTCTTGGATCCAGCCGGGGTCTTTCGCCGGCCCGGGCGCGGTCGCCCCCGGCCGGTTGAGTTCTGGCGTCCCGGTGTTGGTCGCCTCGAACGTGTAGGTGACCGGTTCGGGGGCCCCGTCGGGACCGAGGAGCACGACCTCCGGGTCCACCGATTTCACCAACTCGATGTTCGGGTTGACCACGTCGACCTCGGCGAAGTCGGTCGCCGTCACCGGTGGGTTGTTCCCGGTGAACGGGGCGCCGGTGTCGGGGTTCAGCGGGAGGCCCGACACCGTCGCGGTGTTGATGACGTCACCCGTCGGCGTCACGTCGGTGCAGCTGTAGTTCCATGTCTGCCCGGGCAGGAGGGGTGGTGCCGTGTTGCCGGGGTCGGGAGTCGGGGCCTCGCACGGCGGGGTGTCGTCGACCAGGCTCACGGAGGCGAGCGGCGTGTTCCCGGTGTTGGTGACGGAGTACGTGTAGTCGACGGGCGTTCCCTGCGGGACGGTCACCGACTCGGCCGGTGGAGCGGCGGTCGCCGGATCGTCGACGAGCTTGGTCAGGTTGATCGCCGGGAAGTAGACGTCGACGTCGTCGGTGTCGCTTGCCTCGACCGTTTCACCCGTGGGGTCGGTGCCGGTCACGGTCGCCTCGTTGACGATCGTCTGCGTCGGCGCCGCGCCACGAGAAACAACCGCAGGGCGGGTGCAGGTGAACTCCCACACCTCGTCGAGGTCGAGCAGGCCGTTGGGCGGGACGTTCGTGTCGCCGGCGTTGGGGTCCTGGCCGGTTACGGGCGCACACTTGTCGTCGACGACGCGGACGTTGCTCAGCGGCGTGTTGCCTTCGTTGGTCACCTCGTAACTCGACGTGACCGTCGCCGGCGGGTTGATGTCGCCACGGACCGCGGTCGGGGCGTTGACCTTGGTGATGCCGATCGCCGGCGCGTAGTTGAACGAGTTCCAGATCGTGCACGTCACGATCTCCTGCCCGATCGGGTTGAGCGTGAACGAAAGAGACGCGTTGAGCTCACCCTGGACCGACCGCACGTTGCCGAGCTCGTCGCGGAACACGCAGACGAAATCGACGTCGCCGGGCCGTCCGGGGGTGTACCCGGGTTGAAGGGTCTCCTGAACGATCGCCTGAGAGTCGGCCTCGGGCGGTATCGGCTCCCACTGGAACGTGGCGAAACCGCCCTCGTCGGTCGGCACCGTCTTCGAGGGCGCTGGCGCCGGGTCCGGCAGGATCCACGTGAAGCCGGTGCCCGGCGGCAGCGCGCTCGGGGTGACGGTCATCGGCCAACCCTCCGCGGGCACATAGGCGTTGTTGTCAGCGGTCTGGGCCACCTTCCTGATCGTGAGCGAGGGCGAGCACAGCTGCAGCACGACTTCGCGCAGGAACTGGGCGAGGTTGGCGAAGTTCGTGACCAAGGCGACGTCGACGTCGTTGAGGCTGTCGAGATTGCCCAGGTCAGCATCTCGGACCACCTGGTCGCCCGACACCGCGACGAGGCGGTCTTCACTTGCTTGGTTGTCCAGCGCCTCACCCACACCGACGGCGAGGATGCGAGTGTCGGCCTTGATCTGGTTGGCCTCCTGGACCGCTCGGTCCAGGGTGACCGATTGCGCCGCGGAGCTGGCGTCCGTGCCGTAGGCCACGTTGAACGGAGGACTCGCGTTCAGGAACGGGTCCCCGGCCTGGTTGAAGTCGAACGCCGTCGGGTCGCCGTCGGTGACGAAGAGAACCATCTCGGGGGGCGCACCAGTTCCCGCCTGATCGAGCGCCTGGTCCCAGTTGGTGTACTGGTTCGAGGTGGTGTTCGCCGCCCCGTAGTTGGACGCGCTCAACGGACTGCCACTGCCGTCGTACCGCCGGAAGGTCTGCGGTGGTACCGCCGGTGGGATCGGGTTGTAGTACCCGGCGAGCGCGGCGGACAGTGCGCCGCCCGGCCCAAGGGACGCATCGTCGACGCCGGTACGCGCGGCGAGCTGCGCCGACACCGTGCCGAACTGGGTCACCCGGGCCGTCGAGTTGGTGTTGCGGAGGGCGTCGAGAAAGGCATCGGCGGCGGCGCGCACGTCCTCGACGGCGTGCGAGGAGTTGATCGACCCCGACGCGTCGAGGACGAGAGTCACGTCGACGCCACAGGTCTCCTCGATCGGCGGGTTGGGCACCGGTGCCGTCTGCGCGGCGGCGGGGCTCGATGTCTTTGGCACGTCGGCGACGGTGGTCACGGCAGCGACGGTCAGCGCGCCCCCGATGATCGCAACCGCGCGTCGAGCCTTCATGCCAACTCCACTCTCGCCGGACAGAGCAAAACTAGCAGCAGGCAGCGAACTGACATTCCCCTGAGCGGTCAGAGCAACGCCTGGTAGGCCCCTCCGTCGATGTGGATCTGGGCGCCGGTGAGGTACTTCGCCTGTTCACCGCACAGGAACGCCACGATCGCCCCGAAGTCGTCGGGATCGCCCATCGGTAGCTCGTCGACCGAGTCGCCGTAGAGCTCCTTCACCCGGTCGGTCCGGTGCAGACCGGGCTGCACCGAGTTCACCGTGACCCCGTCGGCGGCGACCTCCCGGGCCAGCGTCTTGAGGAACCCGGTGGCGCCCGCTCGTGCGGTGTTGGACAGGATCAGTTCCGGATACGGCTGGCGCACGGCGAGCGACGTGATCGCGATGACCCGGCCCCAGCCCCGCTCCTGCATCGGCGGCACCGCCGCCTTGCACATCGCCACCACCGACATCAGGTTGAGCGCGATCGCCTCGGCGTAGGCGTCCACCTCGGTCGTGGCGAAGTTCCCGGCGGGCGGACCGCCGGCGTTGGTCACGAGGATGTCGATCCCGCCCAGCGCTTCGGTCGCCGCCTCAACGAAGGCGGTGCCGCCTGGCGCTCCGGTGACGTCGCAGACGAGCCCGACGCAGTTGTCGCCGACAGCGGCCGCAGCGGCGTCGACGCGCACCTCGTCCCGACCGCAGATGGCGACGACCACGCCCTCGGCGGCGAGCGCCCGGGCCGTGGCCAGGCCGAGCCCGCCCGAGGAGGCGGCGACGGCCGCGCGCTTGCCACCGATACCCAGGTCCATTGACGCACGGTAGACGAACGACCTGGTATCCCGCCGGTCCGCGTGGGACCCTTTAAGGTGAGCCGCGATGTCAAGGCGGAGGTGGTTCACCCTGCTGATCGTGGTGACGGCGCAGTCGCCACCGCTGGTCGGCGTCCTGGCGCTCGACCGGTCGGCGGGCGCGGAGTGGGACGTCGATTGCGCCGCCCCGACGCAGGTCTACAACGAGGCCAATATGCCGCCGAACCTCAATCTGGACGGCGACGACGTCGTGCTGTTCGAGTCGGGGACGTTCACCGGGTCGGTCAACGCGGGTGGGGCGACGATCTGCGTGGCCGGTCCGGCCAACTTCAACCCGTCGAGCATCAACGGGTCCGGCCGCCTCTTCGTACGCGGGACTGCGCTGATGCCGGCGCTCGCTGCGGAGGCCGGAGCCCTGCTCGACAACGAGGGAAGCGTGAGGTTCCTGCCCCAGGTGAACGTCAATGGCCTGGCCACGGTGATCAACCGGGCGACCGGAACGATCGTCGTCGACGCACCCGGTCTGTCGCTTCCCCAGGCGGCAACGGTGACGAACGACGGTGTGATCACGGTCGACGGGTCGGTCAACCTCAACGGCAGCACCGTCACCAACAACAACGTGCTCACGATCGCCGGCGTGCTCAACATGAGTGGCACGCTCACCAACACCGGTGACATGGACGTCGGCGGCCTCCTCACCGTCAACAGCAACGGGCTGCTAATCAACACCTGCTCACTGACCGCCGGCGGCTTGATCGCCGACGACGACGTCGACAACTCGGGCGTGATCGACCTCGGGTCGTCCCAACTGCTGATCAACGGCAACGCCACCTACACGCAGACCGCCACCGCGTTCACCTCCGGCGGCGCGTTCACCAACAACGGGGCCGTCACCGGCACCGGCCAGTACCTGTTCAGTGGGCAGACCCAGAACAACGGCGCGGTGACGGGCGACAGCCCGGACACCCCGATCGTCTTCTTCGACGCAAGCCAAACGGGCGACCAGATCTTCGACGTGAACAACGGCACGTTCACCAACGTCGTGCGCCAGGAGGTCACTCCTCCCGACCCGGGAGCGTGCACGATCCCACCCCCGACGACAACGACGAGCACGACGACCACTACGACCACCACGCTGCCGCCGACCACCACATCGACGACAACAACGTCGACCACCACCACGACGTCGACCACGACCACCACATCGACGACAACGACAACGACAACGACAACGACCCTGCCGCCGACCACCACCACCACGACCACGCTCCCGCCCACCACCACCTCGACCATCACCACGACCACGCTCCCGCCCACCACCACGACGACGACCGACGCCGACCCGACCACTGCACCACGACGCGACGGCCACCCGACCCACCGACCACGACGACGACCACGACGACACTCCCGCCGACCACCACCTCGACCACGACGACCACCACCGAGCCGCCGACGAGCTCGAGCTCGAGCTCAACGAGCAGCAGCACGACCACGTCGAGCACCGTTCCGGGATCGGTCTCGCCGTCGAGCGGGGTGGCGACCACCACGACCACGAGCACCACCCTCCCGGCCACGACTACGACGTCTCTGTACGTCGGACCGACCGGGACGCTGCCCACCACCGGAAGCAGCCCGGTCGATGGGTCGCTCGCCGCCGCCATCGTCTGCACGCTCGCTGGCTTCGTGCTGCTGCTCGTCGCCCGACCGCGGCGTCAGTAAGTGACGTTCGTGGCGTCCGGATCCGAGCCGGCACTCGACGCCATCGCCGACGCCGAGTTGCGCCCGTACTGGTACGACGACGCCGACCGTCCCGAGTCGAATCCGACGCTCGTCCGCGGCGAGCGGTGCGACCTATGTGTCGTCGGCGGCGGCTACACCGGGTTGTGGACGGCAATCGTCGCCAAGGAACGCGACCCGGCCCGTGACGTCGTGCTGATCGACGCCGCCGAGGTCGGGTCGGCGGCGAGCGGCCGCAACGGCGGGTTCATGGAGTCGACGCTGACCCACGGGATCGTCAACGGCCAGGAGCGCTTCCCCGACGAGATCGACCTGCTCGAGCAGCTCGGACTGGAGAACCTCGACGCGATCGAAGCGGCCATCACCCGGTACGGGATCGACTGCGACTACGAACGCACCGGCGTGATCGACGTCGCCACGACCGGCCACGCGGCGAGCTACGTCGCCGAGCTACGGGACGAGGCCGACCAGCTCCGGCAGCTCGGCCAGGACGCCCGGTGGCTCGACACCGAGGCGATGCGGGCCGAGGTCGACTCGCCCACGTACGTCGGCGGGCTGTGGCGGTTCGGGCGGGCGGCGCTCGTCGACCCGGCGCGGCTGGCGTGGGGTCTGAAGGCCGCCGCCGAGCAGCTCGGCGTGCGGATCTACGAGGACACCCGGGCGACGGCGCTCGAGCGCGATGGGGAAGCCGTCGTGGTCGCGACGCCGCTCGCCGCGATCCGGGCCAACCGGGTCGCGCTGGCGACCAACGCCTTCACGCCGCTGCTCCGTCGCCTCCGCCACTACATCGTGCCGGTCTACGACTACTGCATGGTGACGGAGCCGCTCAGCGCCGACCAGCGGGCCGCCATCAGGTGGGGCAACCGGCAGGGGCTCTCGGACGTGCCCAACCAGTTCCACTACTACCGGCTCACGGAGGACGACCGGATCCTGTGGGGTGGCTACGACGCCGTCTACTACTGGCGGGGCCGGGTGGCGGCGGAGTTCGAGAGCCGGCCGGAGACGTGGGCCACGCTCAGCCGGCACTTCTTCACCACGTTCCCCCAGCTCGAAGGGGTGCGGTTCAGCCACATCTGGGGCGGGGCCATCGACACCTGCAGCCGGTTCTGCGTGTTCTGGGGGACGGCCAAGTCGGGGCGGGTCGCCTACGCCCTCGGGTACACCGGGCTCGGCGTGGCGGCGAGCCGCTTCGGTGCGGCGGTGATGCTCGACCTCCTCGACGGCCGGTCGAGCGTGGCGACGTCCACCGACTTCGTGCGCGACAAGCCGCTGCCGTTCCCGCCCGAGCCGTTCCGCTACGCCGGGATCAAGGCCACCCGCTGGTCCCTGGCCCGGGAGGACCGCACCGGCCGACGCAACCTCTGGCTGCGGACCCTCGACCGCCTCGGCCTCGGCTTCGACTCCTGACCGCTGCGGCCATCCGGGTGTTGGAGCGCATCCGGGTGTTGGATGACCGACAGGGGTGCACCCAACACCCGGATGCTTACGAACGCTCCAACACGACGATGGAACGCGGCCCGACCGTGTACACGTCGGCAACCTCGACCACATCGGCGTCGTGCAGCACGGTGTCGATCACCCGGCGCCACGGGCCCGGGACCTGGATCCGGAAGTCCAACGGTTCCCACCATGCGTTGGCCATGACGTAGAGGTCGCCGACGGTCCACGCCAGCGAGCGCGACTGCGGGCCGAGGTCGGCTCGACCGTCGGTCCCGAACCACTGCACCGCCTCACCCCACCACTCCGGCTGCGAGAGCACGGGGTGACGGTGCCGCAGCGCCACCAACTCGGCGACGAAGCGCTCGAGATCGGCGAACTCGGCGGCCCGCGCCCAGTCGACCCACGACGTCTCGTTGTCCTGGTTGTACGGGTTGTTGTTGCCACCCTGGGTGCGGCCGAACTCGTCGCCCATCGCGAACATCGGCACGCCGTGGGCGAGGGCGAGGAGGCACCACGCGTTGCGCAGCTGCCGGCGCCGCAGCTCGATCACCTCGGGAGGTGCGCCGTCGTCGCCCTCCCAGCCGCAGTTCCACGACCGGTTGTGGTCGCTCCCGTCCCGCCCGCCGTGCCCGTTGGCCTCGTTGTGCTTGCGGTCGTAGGCGACCACGTCGTAGAGCGTGAACCCGTCGTGGCAGGCGACGTAATTGATGCTGTGCAGTGGCGAGTCGAACACGTCCGGACTGCCCTGCAGGCGCAGCTGGAGCACGTCGACGAGCCCGGGCTCGCCCCGCAGGAACCCACGCACGTCCTCGCGGAACCGGTCGTTCCACTGCAACCATCCCTGCCCCGGCCACGCCCGTCCGAGCAGGTAGGTGCCGGCGGCGTCCCATGGCTCGGTGATCATCCGCACGCCGCGGGCAGTCGCCCACTGGTCGAGGCGCTCGACGAAGCCGGGACCGCGGACGACGATCGGGGCGAGGTCGAACCGGAACCCGTCGACGCCGAGATCGGCGAGCCGGTCGAGCGCCCACACGACCAGCTCCTGGGAGGCCGGCGACGTCGTGTCGACGTCGTTGCCGCACCCCGACGCCTCGATGTACGAGCCGTCCTCGCGGAGCCGGTAGTAGACGGAGTCCGACAGTCCCCGCAGGTGGTACGTCGGCCCGGCGGCGTGGATCTCGGTGGTGTGGTTGAACACCACGTCGAGCCAGATCTCGATGTCGTGGTCGTGGGCGGCGGCGACGAGCGCGGCGAGCTCGCCGGCGGCGTCGTCACCGGCCGCGTACCGGCGCTCGACGGCGCCGAACCCGAGCGGCATGTAGCCCCAGTAGCTGCCCTCGGCCGGGTCGCTCTGGTGCACCGGCATCAGCTCGATCACGCTGACGCCGAGCGCGGCCAGCCGCGGCAGCTGGTCGGTGAAGGCGGCGTAGGTCCCGGGCCGCTCACCGCCCGCGAGCCGGGTCAACCCGCGGACGTGGGCCTCGTAGACGACCGGGGCGCGGCTGGACAGGCGACCCGAGCGGACCGGAGCCGGCCGCCGGGCGACGGCGAGCGGGCCGCGTCCGGCGTTCGCGGCGCCCGGCCGGGACGCCAGACGGCGGTCGTGCCCCGGCGGGAAGACGACCTCCGTGGTATGGGGGTCGAGGAGCACCTTCGACGGGTCGAAGCGGGGACCGTTGCCGTCGGCGACGAGGCCGTACACGGCGCCCTCGGCCACCTCGCCGACCCACTCGTCGCCGTCCCGCCGCAACGGAGCAGCAGGGCCGGGCCGGAACTCGTCGTCGAAGACCACGAGGGCCACGGCGCGCGCTGCCGGCGCGGCCACGCGGATCTCCACCTGATCGTTCGGCTCGCTCAGGTGAGACCCCGGATGAGCGCGTCGGTGGTGAGGGAGTACACCTGGTCCCAGTCGAACACGGTGTGCTGACCCTCGCTGGTGCGGGCCTCGAGGCTCACCAGCCCGTGCTCGCAGGCCCACAGCGCGCAAGCGATCGAGAACGAGTCACCATCGCGGATCGCACCGGCGGCGATCGCCCGCTCGACCCGCCGCTGGACCTGCTCGAGGGTCGCGAGCGCGACTGCCTGGGCCGCGTCCGACGGCGTGAAGTCGGGGACCACCCGGTCGAACATCAAGGAGTAGTACGTCGGGTTCTCGCGGGCGAAGCGCCGGTAGGTGCGGCTGCACCGGTAGAGGTCGGCGAGCGGGTCGTCGCCGTCGGGATCCTGACCCATCGCCTCGCCGAGACGGCGGAAGCCGTCGGTGAACAGCTCGTCGAGCACGCCGTCCTTCCCGCCGAACCGCGAGTAGACGTTCATCGTGCTCATCCCGGCGGCGGCGGCGATGCGCCGGACGGTCAGGCTCCCCGGCCCTTCGGTGGCGAGCAGGTCGTGGGCGGCGTCGAGCAGCGCTCGCCTGGTGTCATCGCGGGACGGGGCCGGCATGGCGCGCTCACCGTAGTGCTGGCTCGCTGTGTCGGAGCGTCATGGCGACAAGGCTATCACGGCGTGATAACGATGTAATCACGTTGTTACACGACTGGTGAAGGAGCCTTCCGAATGCCGCCAGCATCCCCCACCGTGTCCACCCCGACCGGCGCCCACCGGCGCTGGCTCATCCTCGTCGTGCTGTGCGCCTCGGTCTTCGTCGTCGTCCTCGACGGCACGATCGTCAACGTCACCCTCCCCACGCTGGCCCGGGACCTCGGCGCCTCGACGAGCCAGCTGCAGTGGATCGTCGACTCCTACGTCCTCGTGTTCGCCGGGCTGCTGATGGCCGCCGGCAGCATCGGTGACCGCCTCGGGCGCAAGGGGACGATGCAGGTCGGGCTCGTCCTGTTCGCCGTCTTCTCGGCCCTCGCCGCGCTGTCGGACAGCCCCGGCGAGCTGATCGGCTGGCGGGCGGCGATGGGTATCGGCGCGGCGCTGATGTTCCCCGCCACGCTGGCGATCCTCGTCAACGTCTTCACCGTCCCCAAGGAGCGGGCCGCGGCGATCGCCGTGTGGGCCGCCACGGCCGGCGTCGCCGTGGCCCTCGGCCCGGTGACCGGCGGGTGGCTGCTCGAGCACTTCTGGTGGGGCTCGGTGCTGATGATCAACGTGCCCGTGATCGCCGTCGCCCTGGTCGCCATCGCATTGTTCGTGCCGACGTCACGGGACACGACGATCAAGCGCTTCGACCCGGTCGGCACTCTGGCGTCGATCGCCGGCATCACCGTGCTGGTGTGGGCCGTGATCCAGGGCCCCGAGCACGGCTGGGGGTCGACGACGAGCATCGCCGCCTTCGCCCTGGCCGGCGCGCTGCTCGCCGGCTTCGTCGCCTGGGAACGGCGGATCGACCATCCGATGCTCGACGTGTCGGTGTTCTCCAACATGCGGTTCAGCGCCGGGAGTCTGGCGATCACGTTCTCGTTCTTCTCGCTCTTCGGGTTCGTCTTCCTCGTGACCCAGTACTTCCAGTTCGTCCGCGGCTATGCGCCGCTCGAAGCCGGCGTGCGGACCGTGCCGTTCGCCGTGTTCATGGCCTCGACGGCACCGCTCTCAGCACGGCTGGTCGAGCGGATCGGAACCAAGCTGGTCGTCACCGGCGGGATGGTCTCGATGGCGGTCGGGTTCGTCATCGCCACGACCAACGGCGTCGACACCCCCTACGGCGTGATCGTGCTGGCGATGCTGTTCATGGGCGGCGGGCTCGGGCTCGTCGCCGCCCCGGCGACCGAAGCGATCATGGGCTCGCTGCCCCCGGCCAAGGCCGGCGTCGGATCGGCCGTCAACGACACCGCCCGCGAGCTCGGCGGCACCCTCGGCGTAGCCATCGTCGGCAGCGTCTTCTCCTCGATCTACGGATCGAGGCTGACCGACGCGCTCGCCGGCACAGCCATGCCAGACGAGGCGCTGGCGGTCGCCAAGGAGTCGGTCGGGGCGGCGAAGGAGGTGGCCGCCCAGGCGAGCGCGACCGCGGGCCCCGAGGCCGGGGCGGCCGTCGACCGGGCCGTGAACAACGCCTTCATCGACGGCTGGCACATCGGCTCGTGGGTGTCGGCCGCCGTCGTCCTGCTCGGCGCCCTCATCGCCTGGCGCTTCCTCCCCGCCCGGGCGACGACCGTGCAAGCAGATGTCGCGCCCGAGCGCGACGAGCTCCGGCAAGAACATGAGGAGGCGCTCGCCAGTAGCCTCGGCTGATGTGAGTAACACGTCGCCAGGGTCGGTCGCCGATACGGCGGCCGCCCTGACGACGCACGGGTACCTCCCCGACGAAGGGCTGGCCACCGCGGTGTACCTGGCGATGTCGCTACGTCGCCCGCTGCTGCTCGAGGGCGAGGCCGGCGTCGGCAAGACCGAGGTCGCCAAGGTGCTCGCCGCGTGGACCGGCGGCGAGCTGATCCGCCTGCAGTGCTACGAGGGCATCGACGCCGCCCAGGCCGTGTACGACTGGGACTACGGGCGCCAGCTGCTCCACCTCCGGGCGGCGGAGGCGAGCGGCGAGTCCGCCGGCCGCTCCACCGACGCCCTCGAGGCCGAGCTGTACCAGGAGCGGTTCCTGATCAAGCGGGCGCTGCTGCAGGCGATCGAGCGACGCGAGGGTCCGCCGCCCGTGCTGCTCGTCGACGAGATCGACCGGGCCGACGACGAGTTCGAGGCCTACCTGCTGGAAGTGCTGTCCGACTGGCAGATCACGATCCCCGAGCTCGGCGTGTTCAGGGCCCACGACCCCCCGATCGTCGTGCTGACGAGCAACCGCACCCGCGACGTCCATGACGCCCTCAAGCGGCGGTGTCTCTACCACTGGGTCGAGCACCCCGACTTCGAGCGCGAGGTCGCCATCGTCCGCCTCCGAGCGCCCGAGGTCGCCGAGCCCCTCGCCCGCCAGGTCGCGGCCGCGGTCGAGGCGCTGCGCGAGCTGGCCCTGTACAAGCCGCCCGGAGTGGCCGAGACCATCGACTGGGCGACCGCCCTCGGTCGCCTCGGCGCGACCCAGCTCGACGAGCACTCCGTCGAGGCGACGCTGGGCACGGTGCTCAAGTACCGCGAGGACCACGAGCGGGTCGAGCAGCACGGCTTCGCCGACATCGTCAAGCAGGCGTTCGAGCGCGGCGCCCAGCGGAGCTGAGCATGAGTGCCGGCCCGGTGGCGACGAGCGCCGGTGCCGACCGCATGGCCGTCGCCTTCGCCCGCGTCCTGCGCGGCGCCGGACTGCACGTGCCGACGAGCACGGTGCTGCGCTTCGCCGAGGCGCTCGGGCTGCTCGGGCTCGACCACCGCGATGACGTCTACTGGGCCGGCCGAGCCACGCTGGTCCGTCGCCCCGAGGACGTGCCGGTCTTTGACCGGGCCTTCCGGGTCTTCTGGGACGACGTCGCCCTGCCGGCCGCCATCGACGACGAGCCCGAGCCGCTGAAGATCACGCTCGCCGTCGACGACGGCGGGGACGACACCGAGCCGGAACAGGCGGCGCCCAGCGACGAGAAGACCATCGAGCTCCGCTTCAGTGCGACCGAGGTGCTGCGCCAGAAGGACTTCGCCGACTACGACGACCAGGAGCTCGCCGAGGCGCACCGGCTCATGGGCCGGCTCCGGTTCGTCGGGTCGCCGCGGCGCTCGCTGCGGCTGGAGCGGGCGTCCCGGCGCACGCCCCGGCCGGACATCCGGCGCACGGTCCGGGCGGCGCTCCGCACCGAGGGCGAGCCGATGCGACGGCATTTCCGCGCCCCGGCGACGAGGTTCCGCCGGCTCGTCCTGCTGCTCGACGTGAGCGGCTCGATGGAGCCGTACGCCCGGGCCTTGCTGCGGTTCGTCCAGGCCGCCGTGGCCGGGCGCCGGCGGGTGGAGGCGTTCGCCCTCGGCACCCGGCTCACCCGTCTCACCCGCGAGCTCGGTACCCGCGATCCGGACCGGGCGCTGCGCCAGGCGGCCCACCGGGTGCTCGACTGGTCCGGCGGCACCCGGCTCGGCGACGGGCTGCGCCAGTTCAACGACGAGTGGGGCGTGCGCGGGATGGCGCGCGGGGCGGTGGTCGTGATCCTCTCCGACGGCTGGGACCGTGGCGACCCCGAGGCGCTCGGACGCGAGATGCAGCGGCTCGGCCGCGTCGCCCACCGGATCATCTGGGTCAACCCGCTCAAGGTCACCCCCGGCTACGCCCCGCTGGCGCGAGGAATGTCAGCAGCGCTGCCCTACGTTGATCGCTTCGTCGAGGGTCACTCACTGGCCGCGATGGATCGGCTGGCCGAGATCCTCAATGAAGCATGAGCGCCGAGATAGGAAAGCATGTGACAGTGGTGAAGACCCGGCTCGGCACGGCGGGCGCTCCAGCGCCTTCGCCGGCCGCATCATGAAGGGAGACGTTCGCGATGCGGGAGATCCTCGACGACATCGACCGGTGGCAGGCGCAGGGCAAGCGGATCGCCGTGGCCCGGGTCGTCGACGTCGAAGGATCCGGGCCGCGAGGGCCGGGGGCGGCGATGGCGGTCAGCGAGAGCGGCGAGGTCGCCGGCAGCGTGAGTGGCGGGTGCGTCGAGGGCGCCGTCGTCACCGAGGCCCTCGCCGTCCTGGCCGGAGAGACCGAGCCGCGGGTGGTGACGTTCGGCTACAGCGACGACGAGGCGTTCGCCGTCGGGCTGACCTGTGGCGGGACGATCCGCCTGTTCGTCGAGCCACTGGACTTCTAATTGCGTTCCCCGGCCACGCAGGCCGTTGCTGGCCGCTCGCTCGCTGGCGCTCGCTCGCTCGCATCGGGTGAGAGGATCTGCCGGTGACGATCTACGAGCAGCTCCGCGACCGCATCCGGGCCGAAGAGCCCGTGGCCCTGGCAACGGTGGTCGACGGGCCGTCCCGCGGGGCCAAGCTGCTGGTCGTCCCCGGCGCCTCCGCCGTGGGCTCGCTCGGCGACGCCGACCTCGACCGCGTCGTCGCCCGTGACACCCTCGCCGAACTCGAGGCGGCCCGCTCCGGCGTGCGCCACTACGGCCCCCACGGCGAGACGACGCCTGAGGACCTCGAGGGCTCGCCCGTCGTCAGCGTGTACGTCGAGTCCTACGCCCCGCCGCCGCAGATGTGGATCTTCGGCGCCGTCGACTTCACCGCCGCGCTCGCCAAGGTGGCCAAGGTGCTCGGCTACCGGGTGACGGTGTGCGACGCCCGCGAGGTGTTCGCCACCCGCCGGCGCTTTCCGATGGCGGATGAGGTGATGGTGTCGTGGCCCGGCCCGCTGTTCGACGAGCGGGGCAAGACGCTCGGGCCGCGAGACGCGGTGTGCATCCTGACCCACGACCCCAAGTTCGACGTCCCGGCAGTGCAAGGCGCCCTCGCCACCGACGCCGGCTACATCGGCGTGATGGGCAGCCGCAAGACCCACGACAAGCGCCTGGAGCGGCTGGCCGAGGTCGGCGTCGACCGGCCGGAGGACCTGGCCCGGTTGATGTCGCCGGTCGGGCTCGACATCGGCGCCCGCACCCCGGAGGAAACGGCGATCTCGATCGTGGCGGAGATCATCGCCGCCCGGACCGGGCGGTCGGCCCCGTCGCTCCGCGACAGCGAGGGTCCGATCCACGCGTGAGCGAGCGAGTCTTCGAGCGAGCGAACCATCAAGCACGGTCTTCGGCTCATTGGTGCACCATTCCCGAACCCGTCGCACATCCACAAGGTGCACCAATGAGCGCGGCAGGCTCAGCCGGTCGGATCGCCCCAGTTGTAGCTGCGGTCGCGCAGCGTCGACAGCTCGACGTCGCTCTCCGGGTTCGACGCGTGGACGATCGCGTCGCCGACCCCGAGGTACATCATCACGTGGCCGGGGTACTGCACGAGGTCGCCCGCCCGGGCCGTCCCTTCGCTGCGGGGCGAGGCGGCGCTGATCTGCACCCCGCTCTGGCGGTACAGCGGCACGCCGGCCCGGCTCCACGCGTACGACGTGAGCCCCGAGCAGTCGAACGCGACGCCCGGTTCGGAGGAGTTCGACCGGTAGGACACGCCGAGCTGAGAAAGGGCGGCGAGCACGGCAACCTGGTGCGGGTGGTCGGCGCGGGCCCAGGACAGGCGCACATCCGCCGGCGCGAGACCGAACTCGCGGGCAACGGCGTCGGCGACGGCGTTGCGATCGCCGATGAAGCGGATCAGACGGGTGGTGTCGGACCTGGCCCGGAAGGCGTCGAAGGAGGCGAGCGCCTCGGTCGCCCGTCCCGCGACGGTCGGCGAGTGATGGTCGCCGCCGACCTCCCGCGGAGTCGGTGGTCCCGCCGAGACGGACGCGCTCGTGGCAAGGGCTCCGACGGTGGCGATAACCGAGACCGCGCAGCGAACAAGTGATCGTCCTCTCCCAGACATGACGGGCGGGGAACCTATCGTCACGAAATCGCAACAATCAACCCGAGCGCGGGTAGGAATCCGGTGAGTGAGGTCGCCGTCGTGCTCGCCGCCGGCGCTGGCACCCGCTTCCGCGGCGACGGCCACAAGCTCGACGCCTGGATCGACGACCGCCCGCTCCTCGCCCGAGCCGTCGACGCCGCGGTCGAGGCGGCGATCGGGCCGGTCGTCGTGGTGACCGGGGCGCCGGTCACCACCCCCCTGCCGCCGACCGTGGTCCACGTCGTCAACGACCGGTGGGCGGAGGGGCAGATGACCTCCCTTCGCGCCGGCATCACCGCCGCCGGCGAGCTCGGCGGGTCGGCGGTCGTCGTCGGTCTGGGTGACCAACCGTTCGTCACCGCCGACGCATGGCGCGCGGTCGCGGCCGTCGACGCGCCGATCGCCGTCGCAACCTATGGCGGCCGCCGGGGTCACCCTGTCCGGCTCGCCGCGGAGACCTGGGACCTGCTCCCCGACGGCGGCGACGAGGGCGCCCGGACGCTCATGCGCCTTCGACCCGATCTCGTCACTGAAGTACCGTGCGAGGGTTCCCCGATCGATATCGACACCGTGGAGGATCTGCGGAGATGGCAGAACAGCTCGTCAACGAGTTCACCGTCAACCGGCCGATCGACGAAGCCTGGGCGGTGATCACCGACGTCGAGCGCATCGCCCCATGCCTCCCGGGCGCGCAGCTCCAGGAGATCGAGGGCGACGTCTACCGCGGCGTGGTCAAGGTCAAGCTCGGCTCGATCGCGCCGCAGTTCAAGGGCCAGGCGTCGTTCGACGAACGAGACGACGCCGCCCACCGCGCCGTGCTCAAGGCGGAAGGGCGGGACACGGGCGGCCGGGGCAATGCGGCGGCCCAGATCACCGCCAAGGCCGAGAGCTTGTCGCCCACCAGCACGCGCGTCGTCGTCAGCACCGACCTGCACATCACCGGCAAGGTCGCCCAGTTCGGCCGGGGCATCATCGGCGACGTGTCGAAGAAGCTGATGGCCCAGTTCGCCGACAACCTCAACGAGATGCTCGACTCTCAGCCGATCGCGGAAGCGGACGCGGCCCCCGCCGCCGAGGCCACCCCCAACGGCGACGAGACCGGCGGCGGCGCCAGGTCGGCCGACCCGGCGGGCGACGGCGAGGCGTCCGGCGCGGCCGCGGCGGCACCGCGGGTCCGCAAGATCGAGGGTCCGGCGACCGAGCCCGTCGACCTCGCCGGAGTGGCCGGTCCTGCCGTGCTCAAGCGACTGCTGCCGATCGTCGCCGGGCTGGTGCTCCTTCTGCTCGTGCTGCGCCGTCGCCGCTGAGCGGCGGGCGGCGATGGCGGCGAACGAACACGACCGGGCGGCCGTGCAGGCGCTGCTCGGCCGCGAGCCGGCCGCCGATTTCGACGTCGTCGTCCGCGACGCCGACGGCGCGCCGGTCGTGATCCGCAACGCCCCGCTGCTCGCCGACGGCACCCCCATGCCAACCCGCTACTGGCTCGTCGGCCCGAACGAGGTCGTCGCCGTGAGCCGGCTCGAGGCGGCCGGCGGCGTGCGTCAGGCGGAGGCCGACATCGCTCCCGAAGCCATCGCCGACGCCCACCGTCGCTACGCCGCCGAGCGCGACGCCGAGGTGCCCGAGGATGCGCGCCTGCGGCCCGAGGGCGGGGTCGGCGGGACGCGAGAGGGCGTGAAGTGCCTGCACGCCCACTACGCCTGGCACCTGGCCGGCGGCGACGATCCGGTCGGACGGTGGGTCGCCGACCGCCTCGCCGCCACGCTGGACATCGACGTCGCCCCGACCGTGACCACGTTCCACCACGCCGGCCGGGAGCACGTGATCCCCGTCGGTCCGACCACGCTGCTCGACCACGAGCTCGCCGACCCCGATCCGCCGGCGCCCGCGCAGCTCACGAACGCCCTCGGGGTGGTGAGCGACCATCTCGACGACGTGATCCGCGAGGCGCCCGGCATCACCACGGCCCGCGACGTGCGGGTGCTCGGCGACGAGCCGTGGCACCTCGCCCGGGTGGAGCGGGGCGGCGAACCTCCGGAGGCGACGGTGCCGCTGGCCCGGGAGGCGGCCGAGGAGGTGTTCCGCACCCTCGCCACGGAGCGGCGGGCCGACCGGCTGCAGAACCCGGGGCTCGATCCCCGGCGCGTCGACACGATCCTCGGCACGTGCTGCCTCGTCCTCGCCGTGATGCGCCGGCTGCGCCTCGACCGCGTCCTCGTCGGCGCCACCTCCGGGACGGGAGGGTGACGGAGCGCTGATGGCACGCCATCCGTCGTCGGCCTCGGCGCTCGGCGGCGCCCAGGCGCGGCACGGGCGCCGGGTCGTGCTGCGCCCGCTCCGTCCGGCCGACTTCGCCGACTGGAGCGAGGTCCGCCGGCGCAACGAGGCGTGGCTCACGCCGTGGGAGCCCCGCCGGCCCGCCGGCCAGCTCGACCCGACGGTCAACCGTGACGCCTTCGCCGCCCGCTGCTCGGCCCGCGACCGCGACAGCGCCGCGGGCGTGGCGTACGGCTTCGGGCTGTTCGTCGAGGGGCACTTCGCCGGGGAGCTCAACCTCAACCACGTGCTCCGGGGGGCGATGCAGTCGGCGACCGTCGGCTACTGGATCGACCAGGCGTGGGCCGGCCAGAGCCTCGTCGCCGAGGGGGTCGTGGTGATCGCCGAGTTCGCCTTCGAGCAGCTCGACCTCCACCGCCTCGAGATCTGCATCGTGCCGCGCAACACCAACAGCCGGCGGGTGATGGAGAAGCTCGCGATCCGGGAGGAGGGTCTGGCCCAACGGTTCCTGGAGATCAACGGGATCTGGGAGGACCACGTCCGCTACGGCTTCACCGTCGAGGAGTGGACGGCGCGAAACGCCGAACTCCGCGCTCGCTGGCTCTGACGGCCTCGTCGGAGGCGGGCAGCTACCCCTCGCCGAGGAGGCGGGCGGCCTCGGCCTTGGCCTGGCGCATCGTGCTCCTCCGCTTCCACATCTTCAGCTTCCAGTGGCGCTTGCGCCCGCTCTTGGCGGCCTTGTCCTTGGCCACTTCGGCGTCTCGGTGGTGGACGGGCTTCCACGCGGCGCCGGGCTCGTGCACGTCGGCAGGGTCGAGACCGGCGCTCACCTGGTTGGCCACGTTCGACAGCTCGGCGTGGATTCGTCGCCGTTCGCTGTGGGCGTGGGCCCGGAGCTCCTCCTTCGGCGGCAACGGCACCTCGGCGGTGCGGTGTCGCTGGCTCATGCGGCTGACCTCCTCGTTACGCCCGATCGGGCGCCGTATCCGGTGGTGAGCTCCTCCCCGTGGCGCCAAGCGTACTCCCCCGGAAGGGCATCGGGGCGGGGAACAACCGCCCGATCGGCGGACCGAACGGCCCTGGCGGCTACCGGCGGCCGATCTTCGCCTGCAGGGCGGCCAGCCGCTCGGCGAACCACGGCTGGCGGGTGCTCCAGAGCTGGGGCTCGAGCTCCCGCGCCACCGCCGCCGGGTGGTCGGCGACGTCGGCCATGTCGCGGATCGTGGCCTTGGTCACGATGGCCAGCTCGCGTGGCGCCGAGGCCGCCCGGGCCGCGATCTCGTGGGCCACGGTGAGCAGGGCGTCGTCGTCGACGCACCGGTAGACGAGCCCGAGGCGCTCGGCCTCGGGACCGTCGAGCACCTCGCCGAACACGACCGCGGCCATCGTCGTCTGGGGGCCGACGAGGCGGCGCATCATCCAGGTGTGCCCGCCGCCCGGGTGCAGCCCGATCTGCAGGAAGCGGGTGTCGAAGCGGGCGCGGCGGGCGGCCAGCCGGACGTCACACCCGAGGGCGAGGTTCATCCCAGCCCCGACGGCGGCGCCGTTCACCGCGGCAACCGTCGGGAGTGGGCTCCGGGCGATACGCAGGAAACCCTCGTACACGCTGCCGAGGCTCGACCCGTCGGCCTTGGCGAGGTTGCCCAGGTTGGCGCCGGCGCAGAACGCCGGAGGGGTGCCGGTGACCACCACGGCGCCGACGGACTCGTCGGCCTCGATGGCGTCCATCGCCGCGACGATCTCCTCCACCATCGCCCCGGTGAGCGTGTTGCGCTCGTCGGGGTTGTTCAACGTCAGCGTGGCGACGCCGTCGGCGACGTCGGAGAGCACCAGGGGCATGCCGCAGTTCTAGCTCTCGTCGGCGCCGGTAGCCTCGTTCGCCGGATGCTCGACCACGTGTTCACCGACGCGATCAGCGCGCTTCGCGACGCCTTCGAGGCGGCGTTCCTCGAACGGCAGGCCTTCGAGGAGCACTTCCAGGTCGACGTGCTCCTCGGCGACATCACGTGGGAGACCAGCTACGGACTCCCTGGCGAGGGGCAGCCGCCCCGCGTCGTCGCCCACGTCACGTTCGACTGGCCGACGTGGAGCCAGACCGCGTACCGGCGGTGGTACGTCGACGAGGAGCTCGAGACGCCGCCGGCGATCGAGATGGAGATCGTGCTGCGCATCCAGCGCCTCGCCGAGCAGCCGTTGCCCGAACGGATGTATTCCACCCTGCCCGAGTCGAGCCCCTTGATCGGCGACGGCCGCCTCGAGCGAGCCGGGCTCACCGTCGAGATCGCCCACCCCGATCCGGCCGAGACCGCCGCTGCGGGTCTCGAGACGGCGGAGCTCGAGTACGCCGTGGAGATCACCTACGAGGGCCTCTACGAGCTGGCCGAGGAGACCCTCGCCGACGGCACCAGCTCGCTCCTCGACGAGCATTTCGGGGCGCTGGGTGGATGGGTCGCCTCGACGCTGGTCCGCCTCGGGGACCTGCGCTTCGCCTTCCTCCCCGCCGAGGACGGCGGAACCGAGTGACCTCGGCTCGCAAGCTCAATGGGCGACATGACCGCGGAGCCCGCCACCGACACTCCGGTGCTGCTCGACGTGCGCGACCGGATCGCCACGATCACGCTCAACCGCCCGGAGGTCCGCAACGCGATGTCGAGCGAGGTCCTCCGCCTGCTGCCCAACCTGGTCGCGGCCGCCGACGCCGACCCCGACGTCGACGTGCTCATCCTCACCGGCGCCGACCCGGCGTTCTGTGCCGGCCTCGACCTGAAGGAGCTGGCGTCGAGCGGCGGCAACCTCGGCGCCGCGGCGAGCGACGGCGTCAACGCCCACCGCTCCCGGGGCCCGTTCCCCAAGGTCGCCAAGCCGTTGATCGGGGCGATCAACGGGGTCGCCGTCACCGGCGGCCTCGAGCTGGCCCTCAACTGCGACTTCCTCGTCGCGTCCGAGCGGGCGAAGTTCGGCGACACCCACGCCCGCGTCGGCGTGATGCCCGGATGGGGGATGACGGTGCTGCTGCCTCAGGCGATCGGCGTGCGGCGGGCACGCGAGATGAGCTTCACCGGCAACTTCATCGACGCCGAGGAAGCACTGCGGCTCGGACTGGTCAACCACGTCGTCCCCCACGACGAGCTGATCTCGTTCGCCCGCGCCCTGGCCGAGGACATCGTCGGCAACGAGGCCGACGCGGTGCGCCAGATCCGGGCCACGTACCTCGCCATCGCCCACGACGACGACGCCTGGGAGCAGGAGGCGCGCGACGCCAGGGCGTGGCAGCGGACGATGTTCCAGGCCGACAAGGTGGCCGAGCGGCGGGCAGCGATCCAGCGCCGCGGCCGGACTCAGTGACCCGGTCGCCGGCCGTCCGGCCGGCGTCGCGCCGCAGGTTCACATCACGCCGATACGTGAACCGGCGGGTGATCGGAGTGCTCGCCCTCGGCGGGCTCGTCGTGACGGCGGCGGCCCTGGCCGTGTCGCTGCACCGCAACGGGCACAGCCAGGGCGACGACTTCGCCCTCTACCTGCGCCAGGCGCGGAGCCTCTTCGACGGCGACATCGCCCAGGTCGTCTCCGACAACCGGTTCTCCGTCCTCAACTCCAACGGGCGGTTCAGCCCCTACGCCTATCCGTGGGGCTGGCCGGTGCTGCTGTCGCCGTTCGTCAACTTCTGGGGACTCGACTACGAGCGGCTCAAGCTCGTCGAAGTCGCCGCCTTCTGCGCCTGGCTCGTCCTCGTCTACGCGATCGTCGCCCGGCGGGCCGGCCGGATCCTGGCTCTCGGCGTGACCGCCGTCGTCGGCACCGCCCCACTGCTGCTGGCGCACACCGACCAACTCCTCTCGGAGTTTCCCGCCGCGGCGGCGGTGGCGTTGTTCGTCTGGTGGTGGGATCGCATCCGGGTCGACGACCGGCTGCTCCCGGCGAGCCTGCGGAACCTGGTGGTCCTCGGCGTGCTCGCCGCGGTGGCGTTCAACGTCCGCCGCGAGACGATCGTGCTCGTCGTCGCGATCGGCGTGATCCAAGCCGTCGAGCTCGGCCACCTGGGGCTCCGACGATGGCGCCGACGCCGCGTGGGTCGCCGGCCGGCGTGGCCGTCGTGGCGCGTGGTCGTCGCCCCGTACGCCGCCTTCGTCGTGTCGGCCGCGCTGATCCAGTTCCTGCTGCCGTCGATGCTGTTCCCCGACAACGGGGACCACGCCCGCTACATCGGCGCCCGCATCGGCGACTACACCGGTGATCTCACCGAGCACCTCGGGATCGGGACGCACCCCGCCGTCGGCGTGATCGTCATCGTCCTGGCGGTGATCGGGATGGTCGTCGGCTGGCGCCAGCGACCCGGTCTGGACGGCCCGCTCGCCGTGATCACGGTGCTCCTCGCCCTCGCCGTCAGCACCCACTTCCGGATGGTCGGCCGGTACTACTTCCAGATCCTGCCGTGGGTGCTGTACTTCGCCTCGGTCGCGGTCGTCGCCGCCTTCCGCCTCGTGCTGCGCAGCCCGTCCGCCCGCCGCTGGGCGCCGCGGCTCGCCGTGCTGCCGTTGCTGTACCTGGTTGCGCTGCACGCCGTGGTCCTGCCGGGTGACATCGCCGACGCGCAGGACTTCAACCGGGGCGGCCGGCAGCAAGTCGGGCCGACGAGCCCCAGCGTGACCCCGATCTTCGACGCCGTCGCGACCTACACCCGTCCCGACGACGTGATCGCCTACTTCCGGGCCCGGACGATGACGCTCTACACCGACCGGCGGGCGATCCAGACGACGGACATCGATCGCATCCGCTCGCGGGCGGACTTCTTCGCCCAGCAGCGCGACTCGACGTACTACCAACCCGCGCTCTCGATGGAGGAGGCCGAGGACCTGGGCTTCACGATGGTGTGGTCGGACTTCACGTGGGTCCTCTGGCGCGTGCCGTCCCCGGATCTCGACTGAGCATCGGTAGCGTTCGCGTGATGGACGACGTCCACGAGGTCGACGTGAGCGTCGTGCTCCCCGTCTACAACGAGCGCGGCCACGTGCGCGAGGAGATCGACCGCATCCGGCGGGCGCTGGCCGCGTCGCCGTACACGTTCGAGATCATCGTCGTCGACGACGGCTCCGACGACGGCTCGGAGACCGAGCTGCCGGCGATCGAGGGGATCCGCCTGATCCGCCACAACCGCAACCGCGGGTCCGGTTCGGCCCGGCGAACCGGGACGACCGCCGCCAGGGGCCGCGTCGTCGTGTGGACCGACACCGACATGTCGTACCCCAACGACGAGATCCCGTCGCTGGTCAAGGAGCTCGACGGCCACGACCAGGTCGTCGGGGCCAGGCGCACCGAGGAGGGCACCAACCGCCTGTTCCGCGTGCCGGCCAAGTGGTTCGTCCGCAAGCTGGCCAGCTACCTCACCGAGACCGACATCCCGGACCTCAACTCGGGGCTGCGGGCGTTCCGGCGCGACGTCGGGATGCAGTACGTCCACCAGCTGCCGGCCGGCTTCTCGTGCGTGACGACGCTGACGATGTCGTTCCTCGCCAACGGCTACTCGGTGAAGTACGTGCCGATCGACTACCGGCCGCGTGCGGGCGAGTCGAAGTTCCACTGGTGGCGGGACACCAAGCGCTACCTGCTCCAGGTCGTGCGGATGTCGCTGTCGTACAACCCGCTGAAGGTGTTCCTCCCGGTCGGGCTGGTCCTGCTCGCCGTCGGCCTGTTCAAGCTCGGCTACGACTGGGTCGACAAGGACTTCCGTCTCGCCGCCAACACCCTGCTGATCCTGTTCGCCTCGCTGCAGGCGATCACCGTCGGCCTGCTCGCCGACCTGGTGGTGCGGGCGACCAAACCGGCGTCGCAGGTACCACCGGCATGACCGCACCCGCCGCGGTCCCGACCGGGAACACGTACGACAAGTACGCCACGACCAACCCGATCGAGCGGCGGATGATGCAGGGCTTCATGGCCGCCCTCGACGGCATGCTCGACGGGCTCGACCCCGACCGCATCCTCGAGATCGGCGTCGGCGAAGGCCACGTCACCGAGCGGCTGGGTGAACGCTTTCCCGGGGTGTCGGTGATCGGCGTCGACCTGCCGGACGAGGAGCTCGCCGGCGACTGGCGGGCCGCCGGCCTCGTCTGCCTGTTCGGCGACGCCACCCGGCTACCGGTGCCGGACCGCTCCTTCGACCTCGTGCTCGCGATCGAGGTCCTCGAGCACATCCCCGGACCCGACGCCGCCCTCGCCGAGCTGGCCCGGGTGTGCTCCGGGACGCTGGTGGCGTCGGTGCCGCGGGAGCCGATCTGGCGGGCCGGCAACGTCGCCCGCGGCCGCTACGTCGCGCGACCTCGGGAACACCCCCGGCCACGTCAACCACTGGAGCCGCCGCGCCTTCACGTCCTTCGTCGGCCGGCGCTTCGCCGTGGAGCGCACCAGGTCCCCCCTCCCGTGGACGATGGTGCGGGCCGCCGCGCGATAGCCCACCCTTTGCGTCCGCGTATTCCGTCGAAGTGAGCGGATCTGGCTGACGCAAGCGAGTCAACGGCGCCAGCCGGCCATTTCGAGCCGGGCCGTGAGCGTGTTGCGGACGTACGCCGGCCGCTCGGTGACGTCCTCCCACGTGTACTCGTAGACCGTGCGGCCGATGTCGGTCAGCTCGTTGCGTCGCTGGGCGTCGTTGCGTCGGTGGCTCGGAGCGCTGTGCCCCTCCTGGCCGGTCACTTCGACCACGACGTCGTACGGCTCGAAGAGGCAGTCGACTCGGGCGACGGTGCGGCCGTCGCAGCGGTGGATCACCTGGGTCCGGGGCCGAGGAAGCCCCGCCTGACGCACGAGGGTGAGAAAGCGCCGCTCGAGCATCGTGTGGCCGCCACTGTCCACGAGGAGTCGGTCGAGCATGCGAGCACCCCAGCGTCCCGGCCCGCGCAGCTCGCTCAGGCGCTGATCGAGCACCAGCGGCGCGGTCAGCCCGAACCGCACGGCACTGTCGATCGCCGCTTCGAGCCGGATCGCGGGACGCGGGCGTGGGCCAGATCGATGATCGTCCGGGTCGCCGACACGCAGCGGAACCCCTCGACGGTCACCCGATCGAGTCGACCCAGCACCGCAGTGGTGTGCACGGTGTACGGGACGCGGCGACCTCTCGCTGCGCGCAGGACGGTGAACTCGACGGCATCGACCTGGGCGCGGTCGAGCCGGTGCAGCGCCGCGGCGGCCTCGTGACTCACCCAGGACTCCTCCCCGAGGGCGAACAGTCCCGCGGTGAGGTGTTGGCGCTGGGTGGGCTCGGAGCCGGCGATCACGTACACGCCGGCGACGATCCGGCGCAAGACCCCACGGCGGACGAGGTTCTCGATCCAGCGGCGCCCAACGTCGAGGTCGGCGAGCTGGGAGATGGTCACGACGCCGTGCTGGCTCGAAGCGAGCTCAGTGACGATGTTCGTGTTCGTGGTCGCGTGCGCAGTCCCCATGCCCACCCTGGGCGTCACGGGAACCGGAAAGCGGAAACCCCCGGCATCAACTCGCCTGCGTCCGCGTATTCCGTTGAAGTGAGCGGATCTGGCTGACACAAGCGGCAAACACTCGGATGGCTACAGACTCGGCTCCTCGCGTGTCCAGGTCCTCGCCGATCACGTTGGCGATGTCCAAGGCGAGGATCTCGGCGCCGTTCTCGTTGAGGTGGAAGCCGTCCTCGGCGCGGACGTCCTTGCCGCGGTTGTCGCGGGGGTCGATGACGTACTCGGCCCAGTTCCCGTCACGGCCGGAGAACCGCTTCCAGGTGTCGACGAAGATCACCCGCGGCCGCCTGCGCAGAGCCGCCCGCACCGCCTCGTCCTGCACCGCCAGGCGCTCGGTGACCTCGGGGTTGTCGTCGTTCGGGATGCCGACCCAGATCACCGTGCGGTCGGGGTCGGCGAGCAGCAGGTCGGTGAACTCGCCGACCCGCCGGCGGTACTCGGGGAACCACGTCCTGCGCTGGCTGACCGGATTGGCCCACTCGTCGGGGAACTCGCCGTCCACCGTCGCCATCCCCTGGGCGTCGTTGCCGCCGAAGGTGACGACGACGATGTCCGGGTCGACCTCCTCCAGCTTGGTCCGGACGTGGGCCGGCCAGTCGAAGAAGTCGGGCCGCGACAGCCCCGACGACACCTTGTAGTCGACCTCGCTGTCGACCACCCCGGTGTCGTCCATCAGCACGTCGAGGTACGGGCCGAACGTCCCGGCGTCGCTGTCGCCGACGACGAGTAGGCGGGCCGGATTGTCGGCGCTCGGCGGGCCGGTCTCGACCGGCGCGGGGGTCGTCGGCGGCTCCGTCGGCGGGATCGTGACCGCCGCCGTGACCGGAACGCTCGACGGGTCCGCGAGCGCCGTCCCCACCGTGTTGCCCACCGTCGTGCCCGTGCCCTCGACGACCGGCTCGCCGTCGCCGCCGGAGAGCGCCCCGGCCGCCTTGACCAGGCCGAACACCCCCAGTCCGAGGACGGCGACGACGCCGAGCCGCCGGGCGAGGTAGCGCTGCCGGCTCACCCGACGCGGCTGCCGCGACCCGGAGTACCGAGCGGCGGGACGGTCGTTCATGGGTGAGTCATCGGGCAGGCGGGCCGTGATGGCGCCGAGGGAGGTACCACGCGGTAGGTTACGGGCTTCGATCGCCGGGACCGTGAACCCCCGTCGACCGACGAACAACCAAGCACCCGACAAGGGGGAGAGATGATCAAGCGCAAGCGTCTGCTTGCCGTGGGACTCGTTGCCGCGCTCGGCCTCACCGCTGCGGCCTGTGGCGACGACGATGACGATACTGCGGGCACGGGCACCGACGGCACTGGTGCGCCAGGCACCGGAGCGCCGGGAACCACCGGGGCGCCAGGCACCACGGGAGCGCCGGGAACCACCGGGGCGCCAGGCACCACCGGGGCGCCAGGCACGACAGGCGCGCCGGGAACCACCGGTGCCGGCGGCGAGGGCGAATGCAGCGATCTCGGCGAGCCGCTCGCAGCGGGCGACGTCGAGTCGATCGGCCTCGTCTTCGACGCCATCGGTCGTGGCGACGGCTCGTTCAACGACTCGGCTGCCCACGGCTATGACTGCGCCCTCGACCAACTCGGTGTCACCGGCAACGAGCAGGTTCCGGCCGCCGACGGCTCCGACCGCGCCGACAAGCTGAGCCTGCTCTGCACCGAGGGCATCAACCCGGTGATCGCCGTCGGGTTCCTGTTCACCGAGCCGCTGGCTCAGGTGGCCCCGGAGTGCCCCGACACGTCCTTTGGCGTCGTCGACTCCGTCGTCGACGCACCCAACGTCGCCGGCCTCGTCTTCGCCGAGCACCAGGGTTCGTTCCTCGTCGGCGCCGCGGCCGCGCTCAAGTCGGAGACCGACCACATCGGGTTCATCGGCGGCCTCCAGGGCGCCGGCCTGATCGAGCGCTTCCAGGCCGGCTACGAGGCTGGCGCGAGGGCCGTGAACCCGGACATCCAGATCGACGTCCAGTACCTCGGCACGACGGTCGACGCCTTCAACGATCCCGCCGCGGCGAAGACCTCGACCGAGGCGATGATCGAGGGCGGCGCCGACGTCGTCTACCACGCCGCCGGTCAGTCCGGACTCGGCATGTTCGAGGCCGTCGCCGAGGCGAACGACGCCGGGACCACGGTGTGGTCGATCGGCGTCGACTCCGACCAGGGGTCGGAAGCCAACGCCGGCGTACCCAACGACGTCAAGCCGTACATCCTGACGTCGATGATCAAGCGCGTCGACGTCGCCGTGTTCGAGACCATCCGCAAGGTCAACGACGGCACATTCGCCGGCGGCGCGACGGTGTTCGACCTCGCCGCCGACGGCGTCGGCTACTCGACCACGGGCGGGCATATCGACGACATCGTCGACCAGCTCGAGGACTTCAAGCAGCAGATCATCGACGGCGACATCGAGGTGCCGGACACACCGGAGTCCTGACGCCGTCGGTTCGGCTAGAACTCCGTCGATGGAGACGCACGGGGTCACCGCGACCGAATCGGCCGGTGGCCCCGCCGCGTCGCCTGACACGACGGGAACGGCGATCCGGCTGCGCGGCATCGTCAAACGGTTCCCCGGTGTCGTCGCCAACGACGGCATCGACCTCACGGTCGGCACCGGCTCGATCCACGCCATCGTCGGCGAGAACGGGGCCGGCAAGTCGACCCTGATGAAGATCCTCTACGGCATGCAGTCGCCGGACGAGGGGACGATCGAGGTGTTCGGCGAGCAGGTCCACTTCCGCTCGCCGAAGGAGGCGATCGCGCTCGGCATCGGCATGGTGCACCAGCACTTCATGCTCGCCGACAACTTCACCGTGCTCGAGAACGTCGTCCTCGGCAGCGAGCCCACCACCGGCGTGATGCTCAGCGTCGGGCAGGCGCGCAAGCGGATCGACGAGCTCGCCGACCGCTACGGCCTCGACGTCGAACCCGACGAGCTCGTCGAGGTGCTCGGTGTCGGCGAGCGGCAACGGGTCGAGATCCTGAAGGTCCTCTACCGCGGGGCGCGGATCCTGATCCTCGACGAGCCGACGGCGGTGCTGGTACCGCAGGAGGTCGACGAACTGTTCGACAGCCTGCGCGGCCTCACCAGTGAGGGCGACACGGTGATCTTCATCTCCCACAAGCTCGACGAGGTGCTCACCGTCGCCGACTCGATCACGGTCATCCGCGCCGGTAAGACCGTGGCTGAGATCGCGGATCCGTCCGGGGTGACGGCCCGCCAGCTCGCCGAGCTGATGGTGGGCTCCGAGCTGCCGACTCCCGAGACGCGGGAGTCCACCGTCACCGACGTCGTCGAGCTCGAGGCCGAGGGCCTCACAATCCTCGAAGGGGGACGGGCGGCGCTCGACAACGTGTCCCTGCGGGTCCGGCGCGGTGAGATCGTCGGCGTCGCCGGCGTCGAGGGCAACGGCCAGACCGAGCTGCTCGGCGCGCTCCTGGGCACGATCCCGCTGGCCTCGGGGCGAATCGTGCTGGCCGGCGACGACATCACGCGCGTCGCGGTTCGGCCGCGGCGGGAGCTCGGCGTCGGGTTCATCCCCGAGGACCGCCACCGTGACGGCCTGCTCCTGCCGTCGTCGTTGTGGGAGAACTCGATGCTCGGTCACCAGACGCAGAAGCCGAACGTCAACGGGTTCTGGATCGACCGCAAGGGAGCCCGGCGCCGGACGGAGGCGATCGTCGAGGAGTACGACGTGCGGACACCCGGCATCGAGATCGCGGCCAGGGCGCTGTCCGGCGGCAACCAGCAGAAGCTGGTCGTCGGTCGGGAGATCCTCGCCTCGCCGACGTTCCTGATCGCCGCCCACCCGACCCGCGGCATCGACGTCGGTGCTCAGGCGCGGGTGTGGGACGACCTCCGCGAGGCGCGCAAGGCGGGCCTGGCGACGCTGCTCATCTCGGCCGACCTGGACGAGCTGATCGGCCTGTCCGACACCCTGCTCGTGCTCTACGGCGGCAAGGTGGTCGCCGAACTCGACCCGTCGGAGGTCACCCCGGCCGATCTCGGTGCGTACATGACCGGCGCCCACGCCCACGAGCAGGCCCAGGAGGCGTCGACCGCGACCGGCGACGGGAACGGGACGATGTCAGGGGAGGCGAGCGAATGACCCCGACCCGCCGCCTGCTCTACGCCGTCGGCGCGCCCGTGATCGCGGTCGTGGTGACGCTGGCGATCACGTCGATCGTGATCCTGATCAGCGGGGCGAACCCGCTCGACGCCTACCGCAACATGATCGACTACAGCACCAGAGCGCGGGGCATCACGTCGATCATCAACCAGGCCACGCCGCTGTTCATCGCCGGCATCGCCGTCGCCATCGGGTTCCAGATGAACCTGTTCAACATCGGCGTCGAGGGCCAGTACCGCCTGGCCGGGCTGCTCGCGGCGTGGGCCGGAGCGCAGGTCGCGTGGCCGGCCCCGTTCCACGTCCTCTTCGTCATCGTCGTGGCGATGGTGGTCGGCTCGCTGTGGGCGGGCATCGCCGGCGTGCTCAAGGTCACCCGCAACGTCAACGAGGTGATCTCGACGATCATGCTCAACCAGATCGCGTTCGGCGTCGGGCTCTGGCTGTTCAACGACTACCTGCGCGTCGAGGACTCGACGAGCCTGGCGGCGCAGACCGAGGAGATGCCCCGCTCGGCGTGGATGCCGTCGATCGACCCGATCATCGAGTTCTTCGGGATCGACCTTCCCGGCGGCAGGAGCGAGATCTACGGCTTCGTCCTGATCGCCATCGCCCTCGGGGCCCTCTACTGGATCGTGCTGACCCGCACCCGCTTCGGCTTCGACCTCCGCGCCAGCGGGTTGAACCCCAACGCGGCGCTGACCTCGGGGGTCAATCCGAAGCGGATGGTGGTCATCACGATGCTGCTCAGCGGGGGGATCGCCGGGCTGATCGGGCTCCCGGTGCTGATGGGGAACGTCCATTTCTACGACGAGGCGTTCCCGGCCGGGCTCGGGTTCGACGGGATCGCCGTGGCCCTGCTCGGTCAGTACCACCCGATCGGGATGGCCGTCGGCGCCCTGCTGTTCGGGTTCCTCGACTACGCGTCGGGCGGGCTCCAACTGGCCAACATCGAGCCCGAGGTCATCGCGATCATGAAGGGCACGATCATGCTCTGCGCCGTGATCGCGTTCACCGTCGTCCGTCGCAAGGCGGCGGCCGCCGAGGTCCGTGACGCCGCCCAGCGGCTCGAGGAGGAGCGCCGCAGCCGCCAGCGCGACGCGGCTCCGGCGAGGGCGCCGGCATGAGCGAGCGCAGCGAGCGAATCATCATCACGGCGCGAAGCGCTCACTGGTGCATCGTTCGTCGTCCGGACCAGACCGCCCACAAGGCCATGGTGCACCAGTGAGTGTGATCTCCGTCCCCCCGTCGTCGGGACCGGTGATCCCGGAGTCCGTCGAGCCCATCGACGACTTCTACCGGCGGTTGATGCGCGAGCGGTGGTTCCCGATCGCCGTCCTGCTGCTCGCCTTCCTCGTCCTCGTCATCCTCTCCAACCAGTTCGACGCGATCGCGCTCACCCAACCCGGCACGTACACGGCGATGCTGATCCTCGGCTCGCCGATCCTGCTCGCCGGCCTCGGTGGTCTGTACTGCGAGCGGGCCGGGATCGTCAACATCGGCCTCGAGGGGATGATGACGCTCGGCACCTGGTCCGCGGCGTGGGGCGGCATCCAGTGGGGACCATGGGCCGGCCTCGCTTTCGGCATCGTCGGCGGGGCGCTCGGCGGCATGCTCCACGCCATCGCCACCGTCGGCTTCGGCGTCGACCACATCGTGTCGGGCGTGGCGATCAACATCCTCGCGCCAGGGATCACGCGGTATCTCTCGTCGAAGACGTTCGCCCAGCCGGCGAGCGAGTCGGCGGTCGGCGGCGGGTCGATCAGCACCTCGCCGTCGGTGAGCGGTGACGTGCCGGACGTGACGGTGCCGTTCTTGTCCGGCGGCGACCTCTTCGGTTGGACGACTCCCAACTTCCTGGGCTGGGTCCAGGACAAGGACTGGTGGTACGTGTCCGACCTGGCCGGGGCGCTGCGCGGCCTCACCACGAACATCCCGCTGCTCGTCGTGCTCGCCATCGCCCTCGTGCCGTTCACCGCCTGGCTGCTGTGGCGCACCCCGTTCGGCCTCCGCCTGCGGTCTGCCGGCGAGAACCCCTTCGCCGCCGACTCCCTCGGCGTGCGGGTGTACCGGTACCAGACCATCGCCTGCCTCGCGTCCGGAGGCTGCGCCGGCTTCGGCGGGGCGATGCTCGTGCTCCAGACGACCGGCAACTACAAGGAGACACATGGTCGCCGGCCGCGGGTTCATCGGCCTCGCCGCCCTGATCTTCGGGAACTGGCGACCGACCGGTGTGCTCGCCGGCTCCGGGCTGTTCGGGTACGCCGACGGGCTCGCCCGGCGCGACCTCGACGGCAAGTCGGTCCGCGGCCTCGTGCTCTTCCTCGCCGTCTGCGCGCTCGTGGGCGTGGCCGTCCTCCTGGCCAGGCGGATGATGACCGCCGCCGGGGTCACGGCGATGCTCGCCGGGCTGATGATCATCTGGTTCGTGACCACCGACGAGATCCCCGAGGAGCTGGTGTTCATCACCGCCCCCGTCCTGACCCTCGTCGTGCTCGTCGTCGCCGGGCGGTCGCTGCGACCACCGAAGTACGACGGCTACGTGTGGCGGCGGGGCGAGAGCGGTTGACGGTCGACGCGACGGCGCTCGCCACGGCGCCCAAGGCGCTGCTCCACGACCACCTCGACGGCGGTCTGCGGCCGGCCACGATCCTCGAGCTGGCCGACGAGTGCGGGTGGACTCCGAACCTGCCGGCGTCGAACCCCGCCGAGCTGCAGGCGTGGTTCACGCGGGGGGCCGAGACGGGCGACATCCTGCAGTACCTGGCGACGTTCGAGCACACCGTCGCCGTGCTCCAGACGACCGAGGCCCTGGAGCAGGTTGCCGCCGAGGCCGTCGCCGACGTCGCCGCCGACGGGGTCGTCTACTACGAGGTCCGCTTCGCCCCCGAGCTGCACGAGGCGCTGTCGCCGCAGGCGGCGGTCGAGGCGGTCTGTGCCGGCCTGCACCGGGGCGAGGCGGAGGTGGCGGCCGCCGGCGGCGCGATCGCGGCGTACGTGATCTGCTGCGCCATGCGCACCGGCACCCGGTCGCTCGAGATCGCCGAGCTCGTCGACCGTGTCCGTGCCGTCGAGCCGAAGGTGGTCGGGTACGACCTGGCCGGGGCCGAGACCGGGTTCCCGCCGTCGCTCCACGCCGAGGCCCTGTCGTTCGCCCGGCGGCGCCACGTCAACGTGACCCTCCACGCGAGTGAGCCGCCTGACCTCGAGCTGATCGACGACGCCATCGTCAACGGCGCCCACCGCATCGGCCACGGCGTGCGGTTGCGACGGGACGTCACCGTCGATGCCGACGCACCGGGCGGCCTGCGACTCGGTCCGCTGGCCCGCCACGTGCTCGACCGCCAGATCCACCTCGAGATGGCACCGACGTGCCACGTCCAGGTCGGCGCGGTGCCGAGCATCGCCGAGCACCCGATCGGCCCGTTTTTGCGGGCCGGGTTCTCGGTCGGCGTCAACACTGACAACCGCTTGATGAGCGCGGTGAGCCCGGCGAGCGAGCTGCGCGCCGTCGCCGAGGCGTTCGACCTGTCGTGGGCGGAGGTCGAGCGGCTCGTCGTCCACGCCATCGAGGCCGGGTTCGCCCCATACGAAGAGCGCCGGCGGATCGTCGACGAGGTCGTGCGCCCGGCCTACGCCGAACTCGGCGCGGCCGATCGCCGACCACGGCGATGACGAGGATCCCGGCATCCGCGTCGGACCACCCGGCGACGTGGAAGTTCGACTTCCCGATCTACCACCCGGCGAACCTGGCCGCCTGGCGCGCCTGGCTGGCGAGCAACTGTGACGCCGCCCGCGGCGTGTGGGTCGCCTCGTGGAGGAAGGGCAGTGGCCGCGACCCGATCGCCTACGAGGACCTCGTCGAGGAGGCCATCTGCTTCGGCTGGATCGACTCGACGGTGAACATCCTCGACGACGAGCGCGGACTGCAACTGATGACCCCGCGCAAGGCGAAGAGCGCCTGGACCCGGCTGAACCGGCAGCGGGCCGCCGCCCTGGAGGCGCGGGGACGGATGGCCGACGCCGGTCGCCGAGCCGTGGAGGCGGCCAGGGCCAACGGATGGTGGACGATCTACGACTCCGTCGAGGACCTGGTCGAGCCCGACGATCTCGACCATGCCCTCGACGCCTCCCCCACGGCTCGAACCGCCTGGGACAAGTTCCCGCCGTCGGCCCGCAAGCAGATGTTGTGGTGGGTCGTCAGCGCCGGCCGACCGGAGACGCGCGCGAGTCGCATCGCCAAGATCGTCGCCGAAGCCGAGCACGGACGCCGCGCCGCCGGCTGAGGATTCCCGGTGTCGCCCGCCCGTACGCTGGGCGGATGCCACGTCCGTGCCGGGTCGGGATCCAGCTACCGGAGGTCGAGCGGCCGGTGGAGTGGCCGGAGCTGATCTCGATGGCCCGGACCGCCGAGGCAGCGGGCTACGACTCGCTGTGGCTCGGCGACCACCTGCTGTACGACCTCCCCGGTGGCGTGACCCGGGGCCCGTGGGAGGTCTGGACCTCTCTCGCCGCCCTCGCCGCCGTCACCGAGAGGGTGGAGCTCGGTCCGCTGGTGGCCTCGATCGGGTTCCACCCGCCGGCGATGCTGGCGAAGCAGGCAGCGACCGTCGACGCGATCTCCGGCGGCCGGCTGATCGTCGGGCTCGGCGCGGGGTGGAACGAGCGCGAGTACCGGGCCTTCGGGTTTCCGTTCGACCGCCGGGTCGCCCGTTTCGAGGAGGCGTTCACGGTGATCCGCACGTTGCTGCGCGACGGCCGCATCGACTTCGACGGCGCCTTCTACCGGCTCGAGGACTGCGTGCTCGATCCGCCGCCCGCCCGGCCCGGCGGTCCGCCGCTGGTCCTCGGGTCGACCGGCCCGCGCATGATGGCGATCGCCCTCCCCCACGTCGACGCGTGGAACATCTGGTGGGGCGAGTACGGCAACTCGGTCGAAGGCTTCGTGGCCGTCCGAGACCGGGTGGCCGAGGCGTGTGCGCTGGCCGGCCGGGATCCGGCGACGCTCGAGGCCACCGCCGCCGTGCACATCCGCCTGCCCGGCGGCACCGGCAGGCTGATGGGCGACTACGCCGGACGGGATGTGGCGCCGGTGCAGGGGTCGGCGGCGGAGATCGCCGGACACCTGGCGGCGCTGGCCGCGGCCGGTGCCCGTCACCTTCAGCTCGTCCTCGATCCGATCACCGCCGACGCCATCGAGACCGTGGCCGAGGCCCTCTCGGTGCTCGATCAGGGCCCGGCCTAGGCTGAATTTCGTGCTCTCCCTCGACCAGATCGACCGCTACCACCGCGACGGTTACCTCGCCATCGAGGACTTCGCCACCCCGGCGGCCTGCGCGGCGATCAAGGCGCGGGCCGAGGAGCTCGTCGACGCGTTCGAGCCCAGCGACCTGCGCACGGTTTTCACCACCGACGGGCAGCAACGCCACAGCAACCGCGAGTTCTTCGACAGCGCCGGTGGCATCTGGTGCTTCTTCGAGGCCGACGCCTTCGGCCCCGACGGCGAACTGCGCCAGGACAAGCGCCTCAGCATCAACAAGATCGGCCACGCGATGCACGATCTCGACCCGGTCTTCGAGGCGTTCAGCTACACGCCCGCGCTGGCCGAGGTCGCCGAGGACCTCGGTGTCCACAACGCGGTCGCGCTGCAGAGCATGTACATCTTCAAGCAGCCGCTCATCGGCGGCGAGGTCGGCTGCCACCAGGACGCCGGCTTCCTCTACACCGACCCGATCACGGTGACCGGGTTCTGGTTCGCGATCGAGGACGCGACCATCGAGAACGGATGCCTCTGGGCGCAGGCGGGCGGGCACCACGGGCCACTGCGCGAGCAGTTCCGGCGAGCCGGCGGCGCCGACGACGGCACCACGTTCGTCGAGCTCGACGACACCCCCCTACCGACCCCGCCCGAGGACCTCACGCCGATCGTCGTGCCGGCCGGCACGATGGTGGTCCTCCACGGGCTGCTCCCCCATTGGAGCGACGTCAACCGCTCCCCCGCCAGCCGCCACGCCTACAGCCTGCACTGCATCGACACGGCGGCCGATTACCCGGCGTGGAACTGGCTCCAGCGGCCCGCCGAGATGCCGCTGCGCTCCCTCTCCGCCACCGCCGCCGAGCTGGCCGGCGCCGGCCGGGTGGCGGGCTGATGTCCAACCCGCTCACCCCGGAGCTGGTGGCCCGGGCACCCAAGGCGTTGCTGCACGACCACCTCGACGGCGGTCTGCGGCCGGCGACGGTGGTGGAGCTGGCCCAGGAGTACGGCTACGCCGGTCTGCCGACCACCGACGTCGCCGACCTCGCCCAGTGGTTCAACCGGGGCGCCAAGCGCAACGACCTCGTCCTCTACCTCGAGACGTTCGCCCACACGGTCGGCGTAATGCAGCACAAGGACGCGATCGAACGCGTCGCCTACGAGTGCGCCCAGGACCTCGCCGCCGACGGCGTCGTCTACGCCGAGGTCCGGATGGCGCCCGAGCTGTGCACCGAGGCCGGGCTGACGCTCGACGAGGCGGTGCAGTCGATGCTCGACGGCTTCGCGCGGGTCGGCCGGCACCGACCTGACGCTCTACGGCATCGTGACGGCGATGCGCACGGCGGCGCGGAGCCTGGAGATCGCCGAGCTGGCCGTGAGGTACCGGGACGCCGGGGTGGTCGGATTCGACATCGCCGGCGCCGAGGCCGGCTTCCCGCCCACCCGCCACCTCGACGCCTTCCAGTACGTGATGCGGGAGAACTTCCACACCACGATCCACGCCGGCGAGGCCTTCGGGCTGCCGAGCATCTGGGAGGCAGTGCAGTGGTGCGGCGCCGAGCGCCTCGGCCATGGGGTCCGCCTCGTCGACGACATCACGGGAGGGCCGGGCGCCGAGAAGCTCGGCCGCCTCGCCGCCTACACCCGCGACACCCGCATCCCGCTCGAGCTGTGCCCGACCTCGAACGTCAACACCGGCGTGTGCGCGTCGATCAAGGAGCACCCGATCGGGATGCTCCGCCGGCTGCGCTTCCGGGTCACCCTCAACACGGACAACCGGCTGATGAGCAACACCTCGATGACCAAGGAGATGGGCAAGATGGTCGAGGCGTTCGGGTGGGGTCTCGACGATCTGGAGTGGATCACGGTCAACGGGGTGAAGAGCGCGTTCGCCCCGTTCCCCGAGCGGCTGCGGATCATCAACGGGATCGTCAAGCCGCGCTACGCCCTGCTGCGCGCCGAGATGGCCTTCGGCAGCGGGGAGTGAGTGGGGCGATGACCGAGAGCGTGACCACACCGGTCGGGACCGTCGAGGTGACCGTCGTCGACCACCCCCTCGTCGCCGACGCCCTCGCCCGGATCCGTGACCGCACCACACCGAACGCGCTGTTCCGCCAGAACCTCGAGCGCATCGGCACGCTGTTGCTGGCGCGGGCCACCGAGTCGCTGCCGACGGTCGAGACCACTGTCACCACGCCGCTCACCGAGGCTCCGGCCCGCCGGCTCGCCGTGCAGCCGGTCGTCGTGCCGATCCTGCGCGCCGGCCTCGGGTTCGTCCATGCCGCCCAGGAGCTGCTGCCCGACGCGGACGTCGGGTTCATCGGGATCAGCCGGGACGAGGAGACGTTCGCCCCCAAGCCGTACGTCAACAAGCTGCCCGAGTCCCTCGCCGGGCGCCCGGTGATCGTGGTCGACCCGATGCTGGCGACGGGCGGATCCCTGGTTCACACGTGCGAGCTGCTCGTCGAGCGAGGCGCCCCGCTCCCGATCATCGCCGTGTGCGCCCTGTGCGCGCCCGAGGGCATCGAGCGCCTACGCACCGCCGGGCTCAGTGTCCACGTGGTCACCGCCACGGTCGACGACCGCCTGAACGAGCACGCCTTCATCGTCCCCGGCCTCGGCGACGCCGGCGACCGCCAGTTCGGCCCTCCGGCCTGACCCCACCCCGGTTTCTGCAGCTGAAACGGTCGCCCTGGCGACCGTTTCAGCTGCAGAAACTTGAAGTGTTCAGCCGAGGAGGTCGGCGAGGGCGCTGAGGTAGGGCGCGGGGTCGGCGCCGACGGCCTCGCCGTAGAGCTTGACCTTGGGCTCGGTGCCGCTCGGGCGGACCTGGACCCGGATCCCGCCTTCGAGCGTCAGGCGCAACAGGTCGGCCTCCAGGAACGGCGTGACGTCGACGACCTTGGCCCCGCCGAGCTCCTCGGGCGGATCTGCGAGCAGCTCGCGCACCCGCTCGGCCGCCCGGGCCGGCTCCATCTGCACCGAGCGGTCGGCGATGACGTGGCGGCCGTAGCGCGCCGAGATCTCGTCGAGGCGGGCCTGCAGCGTCGTCCCCTCCTCCGCCGCGACGGCGGCGATCTCGGCCATCAGCACGGCGGCGGTGATGCCGTCCTTGTCGAGCGGCCGGGGGGCGACCAGATAGCCGAGTGCCTGCTCGTAGCCGAAGACGAACCGCCACTGCGGGTGGTCGACGACCATGCGGCCGATCCACTTGAACCCGGTGAACGTCTCGGCGAAGTGGACCCCGTGGTCGGCCGCCATCGTCTCGAGCAGTGACGACGACACGAGCGTCGTGATGACCAGCCGCTCGTCGGGGTCGCCGTCGGCCGGGAGCGGGTGGCGGAGGATGTGCTCGGCGAGCAGCCAGCCGAGCTCGTCGCCGCCGATCCGCCGCCACGAGCCGTCGGGCTGGGGGATCGCCGCCCCGAGCCGGTCGGCGTCGGGGTCGTTGGCCAGGGCGACCGCGGCCCCCCGGTCGGCGGCGAGGGCGATCACGAGGTCCATCGCCCCGGGCTCCTCGGGGTTCGGGAACTCCACGGTCGGGAAGTGCGGGTCGGGCGCGAACTGGGTGTCGACGACGACCGGCACCGGTAGGCCGGCCGCCTCGAAGGCCCGCCGGGCGAGCTCGCCGCCGACGCCGTGCATTGGCGTGTAGGCGACGGTGACCCCCGGTGTTGCCGGCCGGCGGCGCACGGTCGCGGTGAACGCCACGTAGCGGTCGAGGATCGACTCGTCGAGCTGCTCGATGAGCGGGTCGGACTCCGGCGCCAGCTCCACGGCGGCCGGGTCGACCTGCTCGATTCTCGCCGAGATGCCGGTGTCATGGGGCGGGACGATCTGCGGCCCGTCGCCGAGGTACACCTTGTACCCGTTGTCGGCGGGCGGGTTGTGCGAGGCCGTCACCATCACCCCGGCCCCGCCGTCGAGCTCGGTGAGCGCCCACGCCAGCACGGGCGTCGGCAGCGGGCCCGGCAACAGCAGGGCGCGGATGCCCATCGCCGCCATGACGCGGGCGGTGTCGAGGGCGAAGACGTCGCTCTTGCGGCGGGCGTCGAAGCCGATCACGACTCCGCGCGACCTCGCCCGCGGATCGAGGTCGAGCAGGTAGGCGCCCAACCCGGCGGCCGCCTGCCGCACGACGAGACGGTTCATCCGCAGCGGGCCGGCGCCGATCGCGGCCCGCAGCCCCGCCGTGCCGAACATCAGCCGTCCGGCGAAGCGGGCGTCGAGGAGGTCCTCGGGGCCCTCGAGCAGCTCGGCCAGCTCGGTTTGGATGTCGGCGTCGGGCTCGGCCTCGAGCCACCGCGTCGCCGTGGCGCGGACGTCGGCCTGACTCACGAGATCAGCGTCCGCAGCTCGACCAGCGGTCGGGGCCCGACGTGACTGATCACCTCGGCGGCAGCGATCGACCCCAGCCGTGCGCACTCGGCGAGCGACAGCTCTCGGCTGTAGCCGTAGAGGAACCCCGCCGCGTACAGGTCACCGGCGCCGGTCGTGTCGAGCACCCGGTCGACGTGCTCGGCGGGGACGGGGACCACGCCGTCGGGCGTGACGACGAACGACCCGTCCTTGCCGGCGGTGATCGCGGCCAGCTCGCACTCGCTGCGCACCGTGGCCATCGCGGTCTCGAGGTCCGCGACCTCGTACAGCGAGCACAGCTCGTCCTGGTTGCCGAAGAGGATGTCGACGTCCTCGCGGACGAGCTCGACGAAGTCGTCGCGGTGGCGGTCGACGCAGAACGAGTCGGAGAGCGTGAGCGACACCTTGCGCCCGTGCTCGTGGGCGACCGCGGCCGCCCGGCGGAACGCCTTCTTGGCGTCGTCGCGATCGAACAGGTAGCCCTCCATGTACAGCACCGCGCCCTCGGCGATCGTCTCCTCGTCGAGGTCGTCGGTGCACAGCAGGCTGGACACGCCGAGATAGGTGTTCATCGTTCGCTGGGCATCGGCGGTGACGACGATGATGCAGCGGCCCGTCGGCGTGTCCGGGGAGGGAGCGCCGGGCCGGAACGCCACGCCGACCGCGTTGAGGTCGTGCCCGAACACGGCGCCCAGCTCGTCGTCGCTCACCTTGCCGATGTAGGCGGCCCGGCCGCCGAGGCTGGCGACCCCGGTCATCGTGTTGGCCGCCGAGCCCCCGCTCATCTCGACCGCCGAGCCGAGGGCTCGGTACAGGTGAGTGGCCCGATCGGTGTCGATGAGCGTCATCGCCCCCTTGACCAGGCCGTGCTCGACGAGGAAGGGGTCCCCGGCGTGGGCGATGACGTCGACGAGCGCGTTGCCGATCCCGACGACGTCGTAGCGAGCGCTCACTGGTGCACCCTCGCGTTCATGCGAGCGAGCGAGCGCCAGCGAGCGAGCGGTCAGCAGCGGCCTGCGTGGCCGGGGAACGCAATGATGTCCTGGACACGGCCGACCACGCTATCGCCCAGCTACCGGCCCGGATGCGGCGGCGCGGTCGTATCGCGGGCCAGCCCCGACACGCCCGCCGGTACCATCCGCCGGGTGACCGCCCTGGAAACCCCGACCCTCGACCCGTACCGGCTGCCGCGTACCGCGATCCCCTCGCGGTACGACGTCGAACTGGCGCCCGACCTCGGCGCGGCGACGTTCGAAGGGTCGGTGGCGGTCGCCATGGACGTGCGCGAGCCGGCCGCCGAGCTCGTGCTCAACGCCGCCGAACTGGACATCCACGAGTGCCGGGTCGACGGCGCCGACGCGACGTGGCGCCTCGAGCCCGAGCGCGAGCGGCTCTTCATCACGCCGGCGGCGGCGCTCGAACCGGGCCCGTGTGTGCTGACGATCTCCTTCTCCGGCGTGCTCAACGACAAGCTGCGCGGCTTCTACCGCAGCACCTACAACGACGGCTCCGGCGAGCGGGTCATCGCCACCAGCCAGATGCAGGCGACCGACTGCCGACGGTCGTTCCCGTGCTGGGACGAGCCCGACCTGAAGGCCGTGTTCGGGATCACCCTCGTGATCGACCCGGACCTGCTCGCGGTCTCCAACGGTCCCGAGATCGCACGCGAGGAACGACCGGATGGACGGGTCGCCGTCCGGTTCGCCGACACGATGACGATGAGCTCGTACCTGGTCGCCTTCGTCGTCGGCCCGCTCGAGGCGACCGACCCGGTCGACGTCGACGGCACCCCGCTGCGCGTGGTCCACGTCCCCGGCAAGGGGCACCTGGCCGGGTTCGGGCTCGAAGTCGGGGCGTTCGCCCTGCGCTGGTTCCAGCAGTACTACGGCATCCCGTACCCGAGCGACAAGGTCGACCTCCTCGCGCTGCCCGACTTCGCCGCCGGGGCGATGGAGAACCTCGGCTGCATCACGTTCCGCGAGAGCCTGCTCCTGCTCGATCCCACGACGAGCACGCAGAGCGAGCAGCAGAACGTCGCCGACGTCGTTGCCCACGAGCTCGCCCACATGTGGTTCGGCGACCTCGTCACGATGCGGTGGTGGAACGGGATCTGGCTCAACGAGGCGTTCGCCACGTTCATGGAGCTCGCCGCGTGTGCCGCCTTCCGTCCCGCCTGGGACCGCTGGACGCTCTTCGGGCTCGAGCGCTCGGCGGCGTTCGAGACCGATTCGCTCGCCAGCACGCGGCCCGTTGAGTACGAAGTCCGCTCACCGGCCGAGTGCGAGGGCATGTTCGACGTCCTCACCTACCAGAAGGGCGGGGCGCTGCTGCGGATGCTGGAGCAGTACCTCGGCGAGGAGCGCTTCCGGCAGGGCGTCAGCCACTATCTCCGCCGCCACGCCTACGCCAACACTGAGACCGGCGACCTGTGGGACGCGCTCGAGGAGACCAGCGGCGAGCCGGTGCGACGGATGATGGACTCGTGGATCTGGCAGCCCGGCTACCCGCTCGTGAGCGCATCGCTCGACGGTGAGGATCTCGTGCTGCGCCAGCAACGGTTCGCCTTCGACAGCGACGCGCTCGGCTCCGACGCCGCCACGACGTGGCTCGTGCCCGTGCTCGTGCGGGTGGGCGACAAGGTCAGCTCGGTGCTCCTCGACGAGGCCGCCGAGCGAGTGCCGCTCGGCGATCCGGACGCCGCGGTGGTGGTCAACGCCGGCGGCCACGGGTTCTACCGCGTCGCTTACGACACCGAGCTGCGCCGGCGGGTCTCGAGCGAGGTGCTCGGCTCGCTCGACACCCTCGAGCGCTACAACCTCGTCGACGATGCGTGGAACGACGTCGTCGCCGGGCGTCTCGACGCGGCCGATTACCTCGCCTTCGTCGAGGGCTTCGGCGGGGATCGCGACCTCGCCGTCTGGCAGGCGATCGTGCTCGGGCTGCGCAATCTCGGCCGGCTCGTCGACGACGACCACTACCCCGCCCTCCAGGCGCGCGTCGCGCGCTGCTGGCGCCGGTCGTCGCCGACCTCGGCGATCCGGTGGCGGGAGAGGACGACCTGCGGAAGAAGCTGCGCGGGCTGCTCACCTCGGCGCTGGCCGTGCAGGGCGCCGACGCGGCAACCCGTGCGCGCTGCGCCGAGCTGTACGAGCGCGGCGAGTCCGAGCCGGGCCAGATCGACCCCGAGCTCGTCGCCGCCGCCACGATCGTCGTCGCCGCGACGGGCGACGAGTCGGTCTACGACCGGCTGGTCGAGCGCTACCGGGACGCGGCGACCCCGCAGGACCAGCTGCGCCACCTCTACGCGCTGGCGGAGTTCGACGCCGAGCCGCTCATCCTGCGCACGTGCGAGCTGGCGATGAGCGACGAGGTGAAGACGCAGAACGCGCCGTTCCTGCTGCGCAGCTGCATCGCCAATCGGCGCCACGGGGCAGCGGCGTGGCAGTTCGTGCGGCGTCACTGGGACGAGGCCAACCAGCGCTTCCCGAACAACACCATCGTCCGGATGGTCGACGCCGTGCGGCTGCTCACCGAGGAGACCGTCGCCGCCGACGTGCAGGCCTTCTTCGCCGAGCACCCGATCAAGCAGGCGGCCAAGACTCTCGACCAGGTCCTCGAGCGCCAGCGGGTCAACGTGGCCCTGCGGGCGCGAGAGGCGGAGCGTTTCGCCGACTCGCTGTAGCCCCATCCGAGTGTCTCGCGCCATCGGAGTGTTTCCCGCTGGGACGTACCCGCAGGAAACACTCGGATCACGGGGTGGCGACTCGGCCCTGCGAGTTCACGACCGCGTAATACGGCTGGGAGGGCCCGTCACCGGCGACGAGGTACCAGACCGCCTGCTCGCCCTCGGGGAGGGGTTCCATCCCGTCGACGATCACGGGCGTCCCGTCGAGCAGCTCGGCGGGCTCCTCGACGACGAGTGGCCGAGGCGCGTCACCGTGCAGGGTGCGGGTGACGGTGAGCTCGACGAGGCGGGTGCGGATGCCTGCCTCGGGATCGCCCGCGGCCGTCATCGTCCGCCCGACGGACACGTCGGTGACCGTCGCCACGACGACGAGGTCGCTGGCGGCGACGAGGTCGTCGACAGTGGCGAACGTCGGGGCGTCCGACTGGAGCCGGACGGGTTCCCGCCCACCGTCGCCACTCGCCAGCCCGGTGCCGGCGACCGCGGCCGCGGCGGCGAGCGGGACGAGCAGGACGAGCCAGCGCTTCACAGCGCCTCCAGGAAGGCGATCAGCTTCGCCCGGTCCTCCGCCGGCAGCGTGCGGAACGCCTCGGCTGCGGCTGCTCCCTCACCGCCGTGCCACAAGATCGCCTCCTCGAACGTGGTCGCCCGCCCGTCGTGGAGCAGGAAGCGACCACCGTTCACGTCGTCGACGATGCCGAGCCCCCACAGCGGCGGCGTCCGCCACTCGCTTCCGGTGGCCTCGAAGTCGGGACGGCCGTCGGCCAACCCGGGACCCATGTCGTGGAGCAGCAGGTCGGTGTACGGGTGGATCTCCTGGTCCGACAGGGTCGCGATGTCGGACGGGCCGGTGGTGAGGGCCGGTGCGTGGCAGGCGGCGCAGCCGAGCTCGTCGAACACCTCGGAGCCGTTCCGCACGTCGTCGTCGTCGACATCTCTCATTGCCGGCACGGCGAGCGTGCGCCCGTAGAACGTGACCGCGGCGAGCCGGTCGTCGGTCAGCTCGGGCGAGCCGCCGTCGATCGCCGCCGCACAGGCATCCTGTCCGGCTGGGCAGTTCTCGTCCGGGTGCCGCGTCGAGGTGATCCCGATGTCACCGTGGAAGGCACCGGCGGCCTGCGCCTCGATGGTGGGCACGTTGGCCTTCCACCCGAAGCGCCCGACGACCCTCTCGCCCGTCCGCTCGTCCCACACCCGGTTGGGACGGCCGGAGATCCCGTCGCCGTCGGTGTCGTCGGGATCGGCGGCGGCCAGCAGCACCTCCTCGGGGACGGCCTCGAGCAGGCCCATCCCGATCACCTGCGGGGCGAGGCGAGGGGACACCATCGTGTCGTCACCGAGCGGACCGAACTCCGGGTCGGCCACGGTGTAGGTCGGCTTGGTCAGCGTGTACTCGCTGCCGTCGCCGTAGGAGCCGTGGATCGTCTCGGTGGTCACCGCGATGCGGCCCTCGGCGGGCACGTCGAGGATCCCCCGGTCCTGGAGCTGACCGCCGTACACCGGATGCTCGGCGGGCGCGCCGGTCGGGGTCGTCCCGGGGACGGACAACCGCAGCAGCAGTCCCAGCCGGGCGTCCTCGCCGGCCGGGTCCGGTGGGGCGCCGCGCCCGTCGAGCACATGACAGGACGAGCACGCCTGGGCGTTGAACGTCGGCCCGAGGCCGTCGCGCGCCTCGGTGGACGACGGCGCGGTGACCCAGTTCTTGGTGAAGAAGCTGTCGCCGACCTCGAACCGCCGGCGCTCGGCGGCCGAGAGGTCCGGCGCGGGGAACGACAGTGAGTTCCGCGAGTCGTCGTGGCGGGTCGTGTCACCGCCGAGCTCGGCGTCGAGCGCCGACCCGTCACCACCGCACGCCGCCACCGTGACGATCAGGGCGGCGAGCAGCCCGGCCGGCCGCCGCCGCGACACGCGCCCCACTACTCGGTCACACTTCGACGTCCACCCCGATCGACTCGCCGGCGGCGACGATCGCGTCGGCCTGGGCGTCGAGCGCCTCGATCCCGGCGAGCACGCTGGCCCGGCCGGGGTCGTCGTCGGCCAGACCTTCGACGAGGTGCTGGTCGAACGGCGCGGGGATGGCGGCGAGGGCGGCCTCGGCACTGCCGAGCGCGTCGCGGAGGGCCGACGCCTCGTCCTCGTCGGCCGACTCGACGAGGGCGAGCAGGCCCGGCCCCTCGGTACCCGGGTAGGCGCCCGTGATCACCATGCTGATCCCCAGCTCGTTGCCGGTGAGGTCGGCGTTGGTGTTGTCCGAGAAGCAGGAGTGCTCGTCCTCCTGGGAGTGCTCCTCGTAGGCGACGCTCATCCGCTCACCGGGCAGCTCCTCCCGGCTGAGGAAGCCGGCCCCGGTGATGATGTCCTCGAGGGCGTCGTCGGGTTCCTGGGCGACGAAGTCGGCGCGGAAGTTGTCGGCGTCCGGGGCCCACGCGTCGACGAGACCTTGGAGGTGCGACACCAGGAGGTCGCTGGCCACGGTGAGGTAGGTCATGCGCCGGTCGGCGTTGGCGGCGTCGGTGTAGTCGGTGACCGGCCGGGCACCCGGGCCGTCGGCGGACAGGTCCTGACCCCACAACAGGAACTCGATCGCGTGCCAGCCGGTCGAGATGTTCGCCTCGCCGCCCTCCTCGTTGAGCGACGTAATCAGCTCGGCGTCGATCGTCGGGTACTCGTCGGGGCGGTTGACGACGCCCGCGGTCTCGTCACCTTCGACGTAGTCGATGTACGCCTCGTCGAGCGGCCACGCGTTGATCAGCCCCTCGGGGCCTGTCTCCTCGTTGTCGATGGGTCCGCCATAGAAGCGGAACACCTCCGTCGGGCCGTAGTCGTCGCGAGCGGCGAGCCACGCCTCCTTGGCGGCGGCCATTGTCTCGTCGGTCGGCGCGGCCGCGAAGGCATCGATGGCGGCGTCGAGCTCGGTCGCCGATGCGAGCGAGGCCGCGTAGGCGGCGCTCACACCATCGGCGTAGTGGTCGACGACCTCCTGCCTCTCCTCGGCGCTCGGCCCGCTGTCGTCGTCGCCACAGGCGGACAGGCCGACCACTCCGATCGCCACGGCCACGCCAGCCCACCTGATCCGTCGTTGAGCACGCATGGCGCATGATGATAAGAATGCTTTACAAGTGATGCAAGCTGACTGTAACCGACGATGGTCACCGTCCCCATCGAAGGCCCGATCCGACAGCGGCGCGCCGGTACACTCTGTGAGCCGCGGGGCTGTAGCTCAGTTGGTAGAGCGCAACAATCGCACTGTTGAGGCCAGGGGTTCGATTCCCCTCAGCTCCACCGCCCAAGTCCTGACCGCGGTTCGTTCGGCTCAGGCCGCAGTGCCCTCGTCGAGGCGGTAGACGCGACGGGCGGTTCCGGAGAACATCGCCGCCTGATCCGACGCGGAGAACGCGGTCGTGAGCTTCTTGAAGGCGTTCCACACGACTCGGTACGACACCGAGAACCGGTCAACCGGGAAGTTGGACTCGAACATGCATCGTTCCGGCCCGAACACCTCGATGGTGTGGAGGTAGTAGCGAGCCTGGGCGGCGACGAACTCGTCCGACGTGGGCGGGCGAGGCGCGGTGTTCCAGCCGAAGCCGTTGTCGGGCATCGCCAGCCCACCGAGTTTGGCCACCACGTTCTCGCATCGCGCGAGCTCGGCGATGTCGTGCCTCCACTGATCGAAGATCGCCTCGCGCTGCTCGGCGTATGGGCCGACGCCGAGGGGCGTACCGAAGTGGTCGAGCACCATGGTGGTGTCCGGGATCGCGCGGGCAAGCTCGAGGAACTCGGCGTTCTGGTAGTGGTAGTGCCACGTGTCGTACGTCAGGCTGCGCTCACCGAGGCGGCGCACGCCGGCGCGGAACGCTTCGTCGCGGTAGAGCCCCTCTGGTGCGCGGCCTGGGATCATGAGGACCTCGGGATGCTCGGCCCACGACAGGGCGTGGCGGATGCCGCGGAACAGCCCGCTCGAGGCCTCGTCGTGGGCGTCGAGGATGGCGTCAAGATTCGCCGAGCGAAGATCGACGTGGGCGACGATTCCGCTGATCAGGTGAGACCCGTCGCGCTGTGCTTCGCCGGCGACGAAACGGGTCTCGCCGACGGGTGTGAACTCCGCGGGGCCGTCGTGCGCATAGGCCGCTCGGCACTCGACGAACACGGTTTGCTCGACGCGATGACCCGACCTGGTGTCATGGTGCAACTCGTCGAGCCCGTACGGCAACGCGCCACCCGCCGGCCAGAGGTGATGGTGTGGGTCGACGATCGGCAGATCCGGCTCGACCACCTCCTCGACGACCTGCTCGAGCCACTCCTCACTGCCAGGCCTTGGTTCAGACATCAGACGCTCCAGAACGACGACGGGTCGTCAGGCGGTCACCGCCCCCGGAGAGTCTGGCCGACAGCGCGCCCCGCAGGCTCAGGCTGCGCCCAGGGCCGAATCCGTGGTTCGACGGTCACGCCCGTCTCCCGATCTCGCAGGGTCAGCTCGGCGAGCGCGGCGGTACGAGCATGGCGAGATGGTCGTCGCGGACGAGGTCGAACCGCACGGCGAACGACGCCAGCGCGCTGCGGCGCCATTCGGCCCGGATCCCGTCCTCGGCGACGGCGTCCCGCAGGCGCAGCTTGACCCGGACGAGGTAGTCGAGGTGGAAGTTGACCGCGCTGCGGCTGATCCGCGAGCAGCCCGGAAGCGGACGCAGCCGGGCCACGATCTCCTTGTCACTGGGCACGGAGACAGAGGCGGCATCGCGGAGGCGTGGTTCGCACAGCGCGACGAGGACCAAGAAGTACTTCGACGTCTCGTCCAGCGCGAACGCCGAAGTGGTCGTCTCCCCGTCGAACATCGTTGCCGGGTCGCCCTCGGCGAAACGGTGCTGCGGTGCGAACACGACGAGCTCAGCCGCACCGCCTTCGACCGGCACGATGATCTTCGACAGCTCGAACGGGATCGGTGCACCGACGCGCCGCGGTGCGACTTTGATGTGCGCCCCGCCGCCCTCCGGGTCCTCGACGACCAACGTGCGGTCGCGACTGAAGTTGGACAGCAGCCAGTAGTCCTCCGCCGCGGTCACTCGTCCGGCGAGACGGGGCACGCCGGGGTGGTCGATGGCGACGACCACTGGCTGGTTCGACGCGCCGCGTCCGAACGTCGCGCTCTGACCGGGTTCGAGCGTGTAGACGTCGTGATGCCGTGTCGCCGGCTGCTCGTACTGGATGATCACGCCGTCCATCAGCCGTTCGCCGGCTCGGCGTACTCGTCGATGTACGTCGCCACCTCGTCGATGTAGGGCTGGATCGGCGGCGGGATGCCGTTGACGGCGCGGACGTTGTCGCCGCCTCCCCGGTAGACGGCGGCCAGGACGAGGGCCTTGTCGCCCGGGATGTGGGCGTTGCGCTCGCCGACCGTGCACAGAAACTTGCCGAGGGCGGCGATCGAGTCGGCGGGTGAGAACACCGAGGGCCCGGCGCCGTCGGCGTCCACTCGCCACTCCTCGAACACCGAGGGCGTCCAGAGCGCGATGCCGTACTCGTCGGTCTCCGGTGAGCGCTTGGCCGCATCGAAGTCGCTCTCCGCCTTGAGCATCGCCGCGATCAGCGCCGGCGTGACCTCCGGCTTGGCGCAGCCGTGGGCGGCGTCGTTGATCATCTCCCGGTACTCCGCCGGCACCGCCGCGTCCTCGGCCAGCTCACCGCCGCTGAAGGCGGTGGGAGCGGGAGCGGTCTCGGGAGGTTCACCGTCGTCAGGGAGCAACGCCAACCCGGTGACGACACCGCCCGCCGCGGCGACGAGCACGGCGCCCGCGATGGCGAGCCGCCGCCGGCGGGGCCGGCGTCGGCGACTGGAGAGGGTCGCCGCGGGGTCGAGCGCCTCGACGCGCTCGAGGACAGCGGCGGCGGTGTGGCGAGCGCGAGCCTCGTGCGTCGGGGCGAGACAGTCGCGGATGATCGGTCGCCACCCGTCGGGAACGACATCGTCGAGGCGCAGCTCGGACTCACCCCGCGCGTAGGCCCGCGCCGCCGAGCTACGGGCCCTGGCCGTCGCGCCCGGGAACGGATGGCGACCGCCGGTAAGCACCTGGTGGGCGACGACCCCGTAGGCCCAGACATCACGGGACGGCCGGGCCGGCACGCCCTCGATCCCGACCTCCTCCGTCCACCACTCCGGCGGGAGGTAGTCCTCCGAGCCGAGCAGCGGAAGGTAGGCGTGGGTGCCCTCGAGCTCTCCCGCCAACCCGAAGTCGGCCAGGCGGACAGTGCCGTCCTCCATCAGGAGCACGTTGGCCGGCTTGACGTCGCCGTGGACCCAGCCCGCCTCGTGTACGGCAACGAGCGCCGTGGCGAGCTGGCGGAGCAGCTCGTGGCCATCACGGAGGGGTGTGCCGCGGGCGGCGATCAGGCTGTCGCGCAGGTTGCCCGCAGCCCGCTCCATGACCAGCACCACCGCCCCGTCGAGCTCGGGATGGTCGGGATCGTCGACGACGAAGGTTTCGAGAACGGCGACCAGCGCCGGATGCTGCAGCGCCCGCAGGCAAGCGGCCTCTCGTGCCGCGAGGTCGCGGAGGTTGGCGGCCTGCTGGGGGGTCAACCGTGCGACCGGCAGGAACTTGACCGCCACATCGGCGGGACCACCGCCATCGAGCGGGCGAGCGGCGTACACGCTGCTCCAGGCGCCGCTGGCGATGGGCGCTTCGAGCACCCACCGGCCGACGCGGTAGCCGATCGGCACCGCGGCCGGCCGGGCAACCTCGGGATCGTCGAGCATCGGCGTCGTTCCTCGGGTCGGTGGAGACCGCGTGGGGAAGGTACCCACCGCGCCGCGTGGCGACACCTTTCGCGTCAGGCCCGGTCCCGTTCCGGTCGGTCACGAACCGGGCACCGGTTGGGGCACCGTTCCGGCGGGAGCCGACACCGACGGGGGTGGGGGTTCGTAAATCGCCGCCGACGCGCTCTTGGCCACCCCGCCCACCGTCGTCCCGAACAGGTAGTCGGACACAGGGTCGATCCGCCGACCCGCCACCGCCTCGAGCTCTTCCTTGACGAGCGTGGCCTTGTCCTTGCCGGTCCGGCCGGCGGCGATGCGGCGGTCGGCGACCCGCTCGGCGGCCCGCCTCGCAGCCGGGTCACGCTTGAGTGCTTCGACGACCGTTCGCTTCAGTCGCTGGGTGAAGACGTTCTTCACTGCCTCGCCCGGCACACCGACCGCACCGGCGATGAGCACCGATTCGAGCGCGGTGCCCGTCGCGGACGCTGGGACGACCCGAAGCGGTGCGCGCATCTGCTCCTGCTTGGCGCCCTTCACCGCACCGGCCACAGAGTCGCGGAGCGGGATGCCGGACCTCTTGGTGAACCCCTTCAGCAGCGCCCCCGCCGTCTCGCTCGTCCCGTGAAGGAAACTCCCGATGAACAGCGACCACAGCACGTCCTCGCCGGTGATCGGTTTACCCTGCGCGGTCCTGATCGCGGCCGTCGCCGTGAGGTCGCCCGCTGATCGAGCCAGGATGCGCGTCGAATGGGCGAGGACGGACATCGCCCGCTGGGACTTGGCGACGGTGCCGGCCCGTTCGAGAATCTTGAGGCTCATCAGCTTGCGCACGTCCTCCAGACGCTTGGCGATGATCCCGCACCGGACGACGAAGGCCAGCCCACGCGCCACGCTGCCCACCCCGAACGTCAGCAGGCCCAGCACGATCGTCTCACCGACCATCTGCTTCGCCGCCTTCTGCAGGTCGCGTTCGGCCTCCTGTGCTTCGCGCTGTTGCGGGATGAGGTCGTGGAGCAGCTCGTCCCACTCCGTGACGACGCCCGTGATCATCGAGAGCACCGCGTGCTTGCCGACCAGCCCCCGCTTGATCTCCTCGGCCAAGCCGCCCTCCCACGATTTGTCGGCCACCTTGATGCTTACCTCGATCTCGTGCAACGCCGACTCGAGGTCCCGCCGAGCCCGCTGCGTCGAGGCCGCCGCTCGGACGGTCGCCGCGATCTCGTCGTCGTTGATGCCGGACCACCGCACGCCGATCGCGCCGCCGGGCTCGATGTCGACGTGACGCTTTCGGACCGTGGCCACCCGATCCTTCGTGACGTCCCTGCTGTCCGGAGCGAGGTTCCACTCGTTGGCCCACAGCGTCACCCTGCGCTTCGCCTCGTACGGATTGAAGTAGGCGAGGTCCTTGATCGCCAGGACGTGGCGGGGGTCGTGGGTGACCTCGACCTCCATCTGCCAGCCCATCCCGCCCTGGTGGTCCAGCGCCCAGTGGTCCATCGGACCGTCGCCCATCGTGGGCATGTTGGCTGCGTTGACCGGCAGCCTGGGGCTGATCTCGTAGACGAACGACTTCCAGTGGCGGTCGATTCGGTCGGTGTCGATGCCGAGGAACGCCAACGTCTGCGCCGACTGTTCCCCAGGCGCGATCGCCTCGCCATTGGCGGTGACCCGCACCGGGATGTCATCGATGGGCCCCCATTCGTGGCTGGCCGGGATGCGCCGCTTCGAGACGTAGCTCGTCTGGCCGGCGATCGGTTCCGGCGGGTCCATCGATGGCCCCGGACCCCTCCAATGCGCCATCGGTCGTTCCTCCTGTCAGACGCCGCCGGCCCGCTCCGGGAGCCGGCGCGGGCGGCCCTGGGTCGCCAGCACGCCGTCAACCTCCGCCATCAGCTCGCGGTACGAGTCGTAGCTGGCGTCGTCGGCAGCGGCGTAGTTGGTGTTCGCGGTGTCGAGGCCCTTGACGATCAACTCGGCGTCGGTCACCTCGGCGCTGAGGTCGGTGACGATCTGCTTCAGCCCTTCGGCGAAGCGTTGATGCTGCGTTTCGAGGCCGCTGATGGCGAATCCTTCGAGTTTCCCGGCATCGGCGAGGTAGTCCCGTGCGCTGCGCAGGTTGTCCGCCGCCCTGCGCCAGGCGACGATCGCCGGTGTGAACGGCGTCCACTCGAACCGGTACTTGCCGTCGGCGCTCCGCCCGTCGAAGTCGCCGTACGGGTGGTCGTGCGCCATCAGCTCGGCGAGGAGCGCAACCGCTCCCCGGTCGTGAGCGCGACGTCGATGTGGCGACGGCGGACCGCCTCGACGAAGGCGTCGACGGCCGTCTTGACGTTGCCGCCCACATGGATGGTGTCGCCGTCCGTGCGCAAGGCCTCGGTCTCGGCGACGTCAGGGTGAAAGGTGGCCATCCCATCACGATGGACGCACCCGTCATGGCGTGCCACCTGTCAGCCGGCAGGGCGGACTGGTCACGCGCCATCTCACCGACCGCCGAACAGGCCCTCCAGCTCGTGGAGCACGGCGGCGCGAGGGTCTTCAGTAGCGAGGGTTGCGGCGAACCGCTGGGCAGCTTCGCGATACGTCCTCCCGTCGACCACCCGCATGATCGCGTCGGCGATCGCGGCCGGCGGGGCGTCCCGGTCGAGTCGGATGCCGACCCCGAGGGCGGCGATCCGGGCGGCATTCGCCGGCTGGTCGCCGAGCACGGGGATGCCGACCAGCGGCCGGCCCTGCGCGAGCGACTTGGTGATCGTGCTGAACCCACACTGGGTCACGACCGCCGCGACGTGGGGCAGCACCAGCTCGTGGGGCACGAACGCTTCGACCTGCACGTTGGCGGGCGGGTCGAACGACTCGCCGGCCAGGCTCCCGCCGAGGGTGACAACCGCCCGGACCGGCAGCCCGCGCAGCGCCTCCAGGATGCGTCGCATGATCGGCGCCTGACCCTGCGGCAGGGTGCTGAGGCTGACGAGAACGAGCGGCCGTCCGTCGCCGCTGGGCGGTTCCCACTCCGCGGCCGGAGCCGGTGCCAGCATCGTGCCGACGTGGCGAACGTGGTCGGGCAACCCCCGAGCCGGCAGGTCGAAGGCGCGGCTGCCGAGCACGAGCACGCGGTCCGCCCGCTCGACTTGCTGATGGGGATGATCGAGGGGCGCCAGGCCGAGCCGGGCCCGCGCCGCGTTCAACGACGGCAGACCGTCGCGGCGGGCGATGTGGCGAAAGATCCCGGCCCACGCGAGGTCGCGGACGCGACCGCGGAGACCGGGCGCGGGCAACGAACCCGGTGGCGGCAGCGGCACACCGGGGAGCGGCCAGCCGATGCTGGAGGTGTGCACCAGCGCCGCGTTCGGGACGCCGGCGCGCTCGGACGCGGCGAGGGCGCCGAGGAGGAAGTAGTCGACGACGACCACGTCCGGGCGCACGGCGTCCAGCCTTGGGCCGAAGTGCTCGGCCCAGGGCTGCGACCAGCGCGCCGTGCGTCCGCTGTCCACCGCGCCGAACAGGCTGCTGGGTGTCCGTCCGAACAAGGCGCTCCGGAGCACGAAGCCGTCGAGCGGGTCGATCGGCCGGTCGCACAACAACATCACCTCGGCGCCCGTGGTCCTCAGCCGCTCGAGGAAGCGGTCCGACGGCAGACCCGGATTCGGTCGCCGGATGTTCGGGCCGGCGACGACCGTCACCTCGTGACCGCGATCGACCACCGCCGCCACGACCGGCGTGATGAGGGGGATGTTCCCACCACCCTCGAACATCGCGAAGAGCACGCGGGCCATCAGCCGACCGCGACGCCGAACGATGCTCGACTCAGGCTTCGACCCAGACCGAGGTGGGACCGCGGAAGCCGATGATCGGCATGAACTCGAACCGCTGGTCCTCGGCCAGGCGCAGGTGCGGCTGGCGGGCGGTCAGTTCCTCGAACACGACCCTCGCCTCCAGCCGGGCGAGCGGCGCCCCGAGGCACACGTGCGGCCCGAACCCGAACGAGAGGTGTTCGCGGGCATTGGACCGTCGGAGATCGAACGCGTCGGGTTCGTCGAACACCGCCGGATCGCGGTTGGCGGCGCCGATCGCCACGAGCACGTTGGCACCGGCCGGGATGGTGGTGCCGCTCAGCTCGACGTCGACCACGGCCCGCCGCCGCCAGTGGATCACCGACGAGTCGTAGCGCAGGACTTCCTCGACGGCATTGGGGATCAGGGTGGGCTCGGCGCAGAGCGCGTCCCAACGCTCACGGTCCTCGAGGAAGCGGCGCAGCCCGTTGCCGAGCAGGTTCGTCGTCGTCTCGTGGCCGGCCAGCAGCAGGCCGAAGAGGATCGTCGCCACTTCCTGTTGCGTCAGAGGTTGGCCCGAGTCGTCCGGCGTGTGGACGAGGTCGGACGTGAAGTCGTCTCGCCGGTTGGCCCGGCGATCCTCGGCCAGCTCCTCGCAGTAGCGCCAGAACCGCGCCATGCCGTGGGCGATGGCCACCTGCTCGTCCTCTCCGGCGCGGCCGAACATGAAGCGCAACCGGGTCTTGGCACCCTCCTTGACCTCACTGACATCGGACGGCGGCACGCCGAGCACGTTGAACAACACGAGCGCCGGCAGCTCCCACGTCAGATCGGCGACGATGTCGGACCGCCCCGCGATGAGATGGCGGTCCAGGTAGTCCTGCACGAGCCGCCGCACCACATCGGCCATGTCCGCCACCCGCCTCGGGGTGAAGGCGGCCTGGGCGATGCGCCGCGTCCGCGTGTGAGCCGGCGGGTCGACGTTGGTGAGGGTCGGGAGCGAGCGGAACCCGCCCTCGGCGAGCGCCGCGCCCGCCGCCGGGCACGGCGCCGTCACCGGGGCCAGAGCGTTGCCGGCGGAGAACGTGGCGTAGTCGCGCAGCACCCGACGGCAGTCGGCGTGACGGGAGACGACCCAGTAGCCGAGGTCCTCGGCGTAGAACACCGGGTGATCCCGTACGTGGTCGGTGAACTGCGGGTACGGGTCGTCCACGAACGGCGGGCCGAACGGATCGAAGTCGAGAACCTCCACGGTCCCTCCAGTCGCCCCTAGCTGTCCTGCGCCATTGTCTACTACGACGACCCCGCGGACCAGGTGCGAGATCGGGGCGACCGTAGTGTCGCGGGCATGACGCGACGATCGGCCGACCACGACGAGGACGGCGACGTCACTGGTGACGTGGCCGTCGACGGTCGGCGGGCCCGGTCGCAGCGCACCTCGTCGCGCGTGGCGTCGGCGTCACAGGACCTCTTCCTCGAGCACGGATATGCGCGCACGTCGATGGAGGCGATCGCCGCCCGCGCCGGCGTGTCGGCGCAGACCGTCTACAACCAGTTCGGCACGAAGTGCGACCTGCTCGCCGCCGTGCTCGACCGGGCGGTCGTCGGCGACGCCGCCGAGGTCGCCTTGATGGAGCGGTCGTGGTTCATCGTCGGCGAGGGCGAGGACGCCGCTGATGCGATCATCCGCTTCGCCGCGACGGCGACGGCCATCCTGGCGCGCGTCGCCCCGATCTGGGACGTGATGCGCAGTGCCTCGGCGCTGCCGGAGGTCGAGCAGCTTCTGGCTAACAACCGGCGGCGACGCCGCGCCGACCAACGCAAGCTGGTTCGTGCGCTCGTGGCGACGGATCAGCTGCGCCCGGACCTCGACGTCGACCACGTCACCGACGTCGTCTACGGGCTGGTGAACGAGGACGTCTACCTGCTGCTCACGAACGACTGCAGGTGGTCCCGAAAGCGGTTCACGACGTGGCTGGCCGGCACGCTGCTCGACCAGCTCGTCACGCCGCCGAGGGATCAGCCCTTGCCGGCTACGGCGCGGACCGCCCGGCGGGCGGCCTCGAGCGGCCGCTGAGCAGCGAGGGCAAGGAGGTTGTCCGGCGGCTCGTCCGGCGCGCGTGGATGCGGTGTGGTCGGTGCGACCTCCTTGGCCGCGGCGAGCGCCTTACCGAGCTCGTCCAGCTCGCTCTTGGTGAACTCCTGGCGCAGCTTCGGGAAGAGCTCGCCTTCCTCTTCCTTCACGTGGTGCCGGACGTTCTCTGCGAGCACGGTGAACTTGGCGTCGAACCGCTCGTCGTCCGGCGTGAGGTCGTCGAGCTCGGACAGCAGCCACTTGGCGACATGGTGCTCCTCGAGTGCCTCGAGCACCAGCTCCTCCTCGTCGGGCAGCCGCTCGCGCACGGTCGGATAGAGGACCTGCTCCTCGATCACGGCGTGCTGCGAGAGCGCGGCGACCACCTTGTCGGCGATGTCGCCCTTGGTCTTCTTGGCCCGCGGGCCGAGCTCCTCGAAGCGCTTGAACAGCTTCTCGACCTCGGCGTGGTCGGCCTTCAGCATCGCGATGGCATCCATCGAACTTCCTCGTTGCTCGGCGTACTCGGTTCGAGCCGTCCGGTACCCCGCGAGCCGGTCCGCGTATACGGAGCCGGCTCGACAAGGTCGACGAGACTCTCGACCGATTCCACGTCGGGGAGCGGTTGCTCGTCACGGACGGTCATCGATGCGGCGCGACGCGGAGCCAGCGGTGGTCGTGCGGCCCCATGCGGATGGTCGCGCGCCCGCCGCGGACCGGGATCGGCGGATCGGCGCGCAGCAGGTCGCGCAGCTCATCGCCGCTCTCGATCGGCACCTTCACGGTGCGAGGTCGTCGGCCGAGGTTGTGCATCGTGACCAACGTCCGATCCATCCAGTCGTGCCGGAGGGCGAGCACCGGCTCGGCGTCCACCTCGAGCAGCGTGCACGTGCCCCATCCGACCTCCGGTGTCTCCTTGCGCAGGCGGATCAGCCGCTCGAACCAGTTGAGCAGCGAGTCGGGGTCGGTGCGCTGGTCGCGGACGTTGACGGTGGACGGGTTGAACCGCTTGTCGCTCGGCAAGGGACGGACGAGCCCATCCGGGGCGCGGTGGAGAATCCCGCCGACTCGTCGCCGGTCCACTGCATCGGCGTGCGCACGGCGAGTCGATCCTCGACATCCAGGTTCTCGGCCATGCCGATCTCCTCGCCGTAGAACACGGTGGGGCTGCCCGGAAGGGCGAACATCAGGCTGTACGCCATCCGGATCCAGCGCTGGTCACCGTCCAGCATGCTCGGGGCCCGCCGGCGCAGTCCGCGCCCGTAGAGCTGCATGTCGGAGTCCGGTCCGAAGGCCGCGAACACCGCGTCACGCTCCTGGTCGGTCAGCTTGTCCAGCGTGAGCTCGTCGTGGTTGCGGAGGAACGACGCCCACGCCGTCTCGTGGGGGATCTCCGGTCGGCGGCGGATGCTCTCGACGAGCGGGCGGGCGTCGCCGCGCGCGAGCGCCAGCCACGTCGCCTGCATCCCGAGGAAGTCGAACAACAGGTGCAGCTCGTCGCCGTCCTCGTCGCCGAAGTACCGGCGCTGCTCGGCGGCCGGCAGGTTGACCTCGCCGAGGAGCGCCGCCTCGCCCTCCCGGCGCGAGACGAAGGCGCGCAGGTCGCGGAGGTAGTCGTGCGGATCGAGACCCATCTCGTCGGGACTGCCGACGGTCTCGAGGAGGAACGGCACGGCATCGATACGGAACCCGGACAGGCCCTGGGCGAGCCAGAAACCGATCAGCTTGCGGATCTCCTCGCGCACGATCGGCGAGGCCACGTTGAGATCGGGCTGGTGCCGGTGGAAGCGGTGGAGGTAGTACTGCCCCGCCTCCGGGTCGTACGTCCAGACGCCGTCCTGCGCCCCGGGGAACACCACGCCCGTCGGACCGTCGGCGGGGATTTCGTCGCGCCACACGTAGAACTCACGGAAGCGGGAATCCCGCGACTGCCGAGCCGCCTGGAACCACGGATGCTGGTCCGAGGTGTGGTTGACCACGAGGTCCGCAATCACCCGCATGCCGCGATCGCGCGCGGTCCTGACGAACTCGGTGAAGTCGCCGAACGAGCCGAGCCGGTGGTCGATGGCGTAGTGCTCGCAGATGTCGTAGCCGTCGTCCTTGTCCGCAGTGGGAAAGAACGGCATCAGCCAGATGCAGGTGACGCCCAGGCCGGCGAGGTAGTCGACCCGTGACGTCAGGCCCACGAAGTCGCCCATGCCGTCGCCGTCGGAGTCGGCGAACGTCTGCACGTCGAGGCAGTAGAAGACGGCGTTCTTCCACCACAGGTCGGCGGTCGCGGCGAGGCCGTCGGTGGCACGGGTCATGTCGCCTGCAACGCCGGCACGACGTGCTCGCCGAACACGTCGAGGAACGGCTGCTGTTGTTGGCCGACGTGGTGGATCCACACGCCGTCGAAACCCAACGCCACCATCTCGGCGAGGCAGTCGCGGTGCCATGCGGGATCGGCGGAGACCAACACCGACTCGCGCACGTCGTCCGGACGGACGTGTCGGGACGCTTCGTCGAAGTGGCCGGGCAGCTCGAGGTCCCAGCACAGCGGCGGACCGAAGACGTTGCTGCGCCACTGTTCGTAGGCGATGGCGAGGGCCACTGCGTCAGTGGGCGCCCAGCTGACGTGGGCCTGGAGATAGGCCGGCTTCCCGGCGCCTCCGTTGGACCGGAACTCGTCGAGCACGGCACGCAGCGTGGCGGGCGCCTGGTTCATCGTGATCAGCCCATCCGCCCACGTCGCGACCCACGCCGCCGTCTCGGGCGTGACGGCAGCACCGAGGAGGGGCGGCGGAACGTCCGGCCGCGTCCACAACCGAGCCCGGTCGACCTCGACGAGCCCGTGGTGGGTGACCTCTTCACCGGCGAGCAACGCCCGGAGCACGTCGACGCACTCGGCCAGCCGGGCCGTACGCGTCTCCTTCGGTGGCCACCGTCCACCGGTGATGTGCTCGTTGGAGGCCTCACCGGTGCCGAGGGCGACCCACAGACGGCCGGGGAACATCTCGGCCAGCGTGGCGATGGCCTGGCCGATGATCGCCGGGTGGTAGCGCTGACCCGGCGCGGTGACGACCCCGAAGGGCAACGTGGTCGTCGCCAGCGCGGCGCCGAGCCACGACCAGGCGAAGCCCGACTCGCCTTGGCGGGTGCTCCACGGCGCGAAGTGATCCGACGACATCGCGGCGGCGAAGCCGGCGTCCTCGGCCTGGCGCGCCGCGGCCAGGAGGGCGCTCGGAGGGATCTGCTCGTGGGAGGCGTGCCAGCCGACGACCGTCACCTCGAACCTCGCTTTCGCTGGGACTACGAGCCCGACCTGACCTCCGGTGCGATCTCCGACGACCAGACCTTGCAGAACCCCTCCTGGTCGTCACCGATCTGGTGCAGATAGACGTGGTCGACGCCGGCTTCGACCGCATCCTTGATCTGGTCGACGATCTTCCCGGTGTCCGGCCCGCAGGGGACGGCCTCGGCGATCATCTCCTTGGTCACCGCCGAGGCGGCCTGCTCGAAGTGCGACGGCGTCGCCAGGTCCTGGCTCAGCTGACCGGGCACACCGGCGTTCGGCCACACCCGGTGGGCCATGTCGACGGCTTCGTCCTTGGTCGGCGCCCAGCACAGCGTGGTCTGGCTGAACACGGGGCCCGACCCACCGGCCCGGCGCCACGTGGCGATGATCTCGGCGTCGCCGCCGGTCCAGAGCCCGTCACCGGCACGCGCCGCCGCCTCCGCGGCGACGGGCCCGAACGCCGACACCACGATGGGGATCGTCGACGGAGGCGGGTCGTAGATGCGGGCGTTCTCGACCGTGTAGTGCTCGCCGCGCCAGGTGACCTGCTCACCGGTCCACAGCTGCCGGATGACGTCGATCGCCTCCTCGAGCATGGCGATCCGGTCGGCGGCGATCGGCCAGCGGTCCCCCAAGATGTGCTCGTTGAGCGCCTCGCCGGTGCCGACGCCCCAGGTGAATCGACCGTCGAGCAAGTGGCCGATGGTCGCCGTCGCCTGGGCGAGGATCGCCGGGTGGATGCGGATGATCGGACACGTCACGCCGACGGCGACATCTACCTTTGTCGTGCGCTCGGCGATCGCGCCGAGTACCGACCACACGAACGGGGAATGGCCCTGGGCGTCGACCCACGGGTGGTAGTGGTCCGAGATCGACACGAAGTCGAACTCGTGCTCCTCGGCGAGCCCGGCCAGGTCCACCAGGCGTCGGGGCGCATGCTCCTCGCTCGACAACGTCAATCCGAACTTCGTCATGGGTGTTCAGTCCCCCCGGACGCCATCGGGCATACCATCGCCGCCGGGACACGCGAGGCACGCGCTCCCAGCAGGCGTCATCGGGTTCGAGCTGTGGGGGCGCCGGTCGGTGGGCGTTCACGCACCCCCGTTGCGCCGCCTGATCATGCGGGCGTGACGGCGCGGGCGAACGCGGACACAGACGAGGTCGGGACTGAGGGCGATCGCCCAACCGGTGCCATCGCGGGCGATCGGCCAGGACCATCCGGTGTCCCGCACGATGTCGACGATCCGGTGGATCTGGCCGCCGTACTCCAGCACATCGCCGGGACGGAGCTCGTCGGCATGAATCGTGGTGGTTGCGGCATCCCTCTCCATGGAGACGAGTGTGCGCCGGAATCCGCCCCGGCACCGTCTCCGCCGACACGCCGGCGGCGTGTTCGTCAGCACACAACGCCGGCCGGCGCCGCCAGGAGCGAGAGCACCCCCGACGCGCTCGACCGCCTGCCCGCCGGCATCGGCCGGTAGGCAGGCGGTCGGCGGGGGGCTCGATGGTCAGGCGGCGGCCGGGACGCTGAGGGCGGCCTGGATCTGTTCGAGGACCGCCTGATCCGGCTCCGGCAGGATCTCGGCCGACGGCGAGCGACGGGTCGCGGCGATCGCCGCGGAGACCCGGTCGCCCGTGACCGCCGGCGTGTGGCAACCGGCGAGGACCGTCGGGGCGAGGGCGGCGACGCGGTCGACCGTGGCCTGGAAGCGGGCATCGTCGACGAGCTCGAGCCACGGGCTGACGTAGCGGTCGAAGGTGTTGATGCCCTCGACGTAGAAGGTCTCGTCGAGCTCGGCGGCGTACCGGACGGGCTGCAGCATGGGGGCGGCGAAGCTGTCGGAGGCCCAGTACACGCCGGTCTTCGAGTCGTACAGGCCACGGGTGGTCGGCGAGTCGAACACCGGGGGCCGGACGGCGAAGAGCGTGCGGTCGCCGACGTCCAAGCGCTCGCCGTCGCCGACCCAGCGCTGCCGGGTCGGGCTCACGGCGAGGGAGCCGCCCATGCGCTCGGCCATGAACCAGTTGATGACCAGGGTCGCATTCGGCGCCAGGTCCATCAGCGCGTTGACGTTGCCGGTGTGGTCGATGTCGTCGTGGCTGATGAACACCCACCGGATGTCGGCCGGCTCGACCACGCTGAACACGTCGGCCAGGAATTGGTCGCGGTTCTCGGCCACGCCGGTGTCGACGACGACCGGCTGGGCGGCACGAATGACCATCGAGTTGAGGGCCACCGAGACCGGCGCCTCGCCCTCGCCGTGGTGGTCATGGATCAAGAACGTGTCCGGAGCGATCCGGGTCGGCTCGAAGCGGGTCTTGGTGGCTGCGTACATCGGTCACTCCTCAGTGCTCAGGGGTGACGCAACTGTCCGTCGGGGCGCATGAAGGCCGCTTGCGATCGGCTTGTGATCCCCTGGCGCCGGGACTCGAGGCGCCGATGGCCGCGGTGTTGTCAGACGGCCTGAGAAACGGGTGCCCAGTGCTCCATCCGGCGCCGGGCGGGCGATGGCTGGCGGCGCATCGGCACCGGCTCGGCGAACCGTTCGCGCTGGCGTAGCTGCCCGAGCAGGTACACGTAGCCGCACAGCGCCATGAAGGTGAGCACGAAGGCGTACAGCATCGCCTCGGCCTTGGTCGTGGCGGCGAGGAACAGCGAGCAACCGGCGACGAGAACGAGGAGGAACAGGACGTTCGCCCGGCGACGGCGCATCGAGTCACGCGCCGAGATCTGCGGGCGGGTGGAGGGGTCGACCGGCCGGTGCGTGCGGCCGCGGTGCCGGTCAGCGTGGCCACGCGGGCGGGCGGACGCCTCGTGGATCCGTGGGGAGCTGACGTCGGTGCGGCTGGAGCGGGCCGGCTGGGCTGGATGCCGGGCCGGCGTGCCGTGGGTGCGAACGCCCGACCGCAGCGCCGGGCGGCCGGTGGCGGCGGGACGGGTGAGCGGCGACGGCGCCAACGGCCGGGCCATGGACCGCATCCCGCCTCGTGAGGGCATCGTCCGCTGCAGGCTGGAGAGCTGGTTGCGGAAGTCGGTCACCGAGGAGTTGGGACGGTTCTCCAGCCGGGACCGGAGGAGCGGGGGGATGAGAACGGCTGCCCACGCGGCTGCTACGACGAGCAGAACCAGTTGACCCATGTGTGAAATTTCGCCTCGGTTAGATGTCAGATACGCGTCCGCCCACCCCTGCGCGGAGGACGTTCTTTACGATTCTACGACATTCTCGGCCGGCGAGGCAACGACCGGAGTGTCGACGGTCACTTGGCCGTCACCTTCGACCGAACTTCGGCGGTAGGTCCCCGACCGTCCCCCGGTCTTCTCCCACAGGGCCAGCTCGCCGATCACCATCCCTCGGTCGGCCGATTTGCACATGTCGTAGATCGTGAGCGCGGCGGTAGCGCAGGCGTGCAGGGCCTCCATCTCGACGCCGGTGCGGTCGACCGTGTCGACGTGTACCTCCACCGCCACGTAGTCGTCGCCCAGCTCGAAGTTGACCGACACCGCTCCGACGAGGAGCGGGTGGCACAGCGGGATCATGTCGGCGGTGCGCTTGGCGGCCTGGATGCCGGCGACCCGGGCGACCGAGAGCACGTCGCCCTTCTTGATCTCCCGGTTGGCGATGGCGGCGGTCGTGTCGGGCCGCATGAACACCCGGCAACGGGCGACCGCCCGCCGGTGCGTCGGCTCCTTCGGCGTCACGTCCACCATGCGCGCCCGGCCGAGCGGATCGAGGTGGGTGAACGACAGGTCACTCATCGCTCGGCCTCCTTCGTCGGCGTCGCGCTCCTCATGGAACCTCCATTCTCGCGCCCCGCACCGACCACGCCCGCAAGTTGCAGCCGGATCAGCCGCCGATCTGACTCATCGAGCGGGTCGGCCGGACGAAATCGACCTGATTGATGTGGTGGCCGGCCCATTTCGTGCCAACGGCCCGCTCGATCCGGGCGGCGAGCTGGTCGTCGCTCTCGCCGGTGCGGATGGCGCGGCGGAGGTCGAACTCCTCGGTGGCGAACAGACACGTACGGAACTGGCCGTCGGCGGTGAGCCGGACCCGGTCGCAGTCACCGCAGAAGGGCTTGGTCACGCTTGGGATCACGCCCACCGCGCCCTGTCCGTCGGTGTAGCGCCACCGGTCGGCCGGGGCCGCGCCACGGGCCGGCAGCGGCTCGAGCGGGTACACCTCGGCGATGCGGGCGACGATCTCGTCCTGGCCGACCACCGATTGGTTGGTCCAGCCGCCCGATGCGTCGAGGGGCATGAACTCGATGAAACGCACCTCGACCCCGCGCTCGCGGCCGAACCGGGCGAGGGTGACGATCTCGTCGTCGTTGACGCCGCGCTGCATGACGGTGTTGATCTTGACCGGGTCGAACCCCGCCTCGATCGCCGCGTCGATGCCGTCGAGGACGCGATCGAGCTCGTCGCGGCGGGTCATCTCGAAGAACCGGCGGGGGTCGAGGGTGTCGAGGCTGATGTTGATGCGGTCCAGCCCGGCCGACCGCAGGTCTCCGGCGACGAGGCGCAGCGTGGCCCCGTTGGTGGTCAACGCGAGGTCGACGCGGCGACGCCGTGCCCGCAGCCGGGCGAGCTTGGCGACGAGGACCGGCAGGTGGGCCCGGACCGTCGGTTCTCCACCGGTGAGCCGGATCGAGTCGACGCCGTAGCGCTCGACCATCAGTCCGGCTAGGCGCTCGATCTCCTCGAACGTGAGCACGTCACTGCGGGGGAGCCACTTCATCCCCTCCTCCGGCATGCAGTACGTGCACCGGAAGTTGCAGCGATCGGTCACCGAGATGCGCAGGTCACGGATGACACGCCCGAAGCGGTCGACGAGATCGACGGGTCCCACGGCCCCAACGATACGGCGTGATCAGGGGGATCCCGGCATCCGAGGGTTTCCGTTGCCCCATTCGGTCCGGAAACCCTCCGGTCCAGCGAAAACGTCGGGTGGGCTAGCCGGTGAGCAGCAGCACGGCCACCTCGGCGCCGGCGGGGAGGCCGGAACCGTCGGGGACGACAGCGAGGCCGTCGGCCAGCGCCGTCGCCGCCAGTTGGTGGCTGCCCTGCGCCGACACCGGGTGCACGTGGTAGCGGCCGTCGTCGTCGAACGTGCCGGTGACCCGCATCAGGTGGACCTTGCCGTCGGGCCGGCGGGTGAGGTCGGTGTCGGTGATGCCGACGACGCTGCGGCGGGCCAGCCGGCGGTGACCCATCATCCGCCGGAGTGCCGGGCGGGCGAGCAGCTCGAAGCTGATCAGCGAGCTCACCGGGTTGCCCGGCAGGCCGAAGATCGGGGTGCCGTCGAGGGTGCCGAAGGCGAACGGCTTGGCCGGCTTGATCGCGATCTGCATCCAGTCCATGTCGGCGATGCGACCGAGCACGGCCTTGACGACGTCGTACTCGCCCATGCTGACGCCGCCGCTGGTGACGATGGCGTCGCACGAGCCGGCCGCGTCCCGCAGCACGGCCTCCAGGACGGCCTCGTCGTCGGGCACGGTCCCCCGGTTGTCGACGACACAACCGGCCTCGGCGAGCAGCGGGGCGAGCATCACCGAGTTGCTCTCCCTGATCTGGCCCGGCCGCAGCGGCGACCCGTCGGTGACCAGCTCGTCACCGGTGGACAGCACGGCGACGCGGGCCGCCGGGTAGACGGCCACGACGCGGGCGTTGATGCTGGCCAGGACGCCGGCGACGGCCGGGGTGATGACCGCGCCGGCGGTGAACACGGTGTCGCCGTCACGGACGTCGTCGCCCACATCGCGTACCGAGGCCCCGGCCTCGAGCCGGCGGTGGAGCCGGACTCGGCCGGGGTCGACGGGCTCGCTGTCCTCGACCATCGCCACGGCATCGGCACCATCCGGGAGCGGCGCGCCGGTCATGATCCGCAGCGCCTCGCCGGGGACGAGCGGTCGCGGGAACGGCTCGGCACCGGCGGCGACCTCGCCGACGACGGTCAGCTCGGCCGGCACGTCGGCGACGTCGACCGCCTGCACGGCGTAGCCGTCGACCGCGGAGTTGGCGAATGGCGGCACGTCCTCGCCGGCGACGACATCCGCCGCGAGGACGAGGCCGACGGCGTCCGCCGCGACCAGGCGCGCCGGGGCGAGTGGGGGGCAGGCCTCCAAGACCAGCCGTTGGGCGTCCTCGAGGTCGATCACCAGCCCACCCTACGCCATCACCGCGTCGGCGAACCCACGGCAATGCGGTGCGAATAAACTATTGTAATACCGTGGTAATCAGCTACCAGCTCGTGGTATGGTTATGACGTGGAGGTGTCTCCGTTCCCCTACCAGGGGCCCCTCGATCCCGACCAGGTGCGGGCGCGGGAGCCCCTGATCGCCGACCTCGTGGAGCGGGTGACGGAGCATCGCGTCACGGCGCTGCTCGGCCCCCGTCGCTACGGCAAGACCAGCGTGATGCGTCGCGTCGCCGCTGACGTCGGTGCGGCCGGAGTCCTCGTCGTGTGGGTCGACCTCTACGAGGTCTCCTCGATGGCGGACCTGGCGACCCGCCTCGACACCGCACTCGCCGTCGCCGGGGCGACCGATGACCGGGTCACCCGGTTCGCCTCGGCGATGCAGCTCCGCCTCGGCGTGGTCCACGTCGAGCTCCGCCGCCCACCGGCGCAGCGCCCGGACCCCCTGACCACCGTCCACGTCCAGCTCGACGTCCTGACCGAGGTCGCCCGGGCGCGGCCGGTGCTCGCCGTCGTCGACGAGTTCGCCGGCATCGCCCGCGTCGGGGGCGCCGCCGGCCTGCTCCGCACCCACCTCCAGCCGCACTACCAACAGCTCGGGCTCCTGTTCGCCGGCTCGGCGCCGTCGATGATGCGCACCCTCTTCTCGGTCCAGGAGCAGCCGTTCTACTCCCAGGCCGACCTCATCGAGCTGGAGCCGTTCACGACCGAGGAGGTCGTCACCATCGTCAGCGACGGGTTCGCCACGACGAGCCGCCGGGCGGGTGATCTCGGCGCACGCATCGCCGAGTTCGCCGACGGCCACCCGCAGCGGACGATGCAGGCCGCGGACGCAGCGTGGCGGTTGACCGACCCCGGCGGCACGGCGACGGCCACGACGTGGGCGGATGCGCTGGCCGACCTGCGAGCGGGCACGGCGTCAGGGCTCGAGCGGCTGTACTCGTCGCTGCAGCCGCGCGAACGCGACGTCCTGCGCATCGTGGCCGGGGGCGGCAGCCCGTTCGGTTCGGCCGCCGACCTGTTCGAGCTCGGCCCCGGCGCGGCCCAGCACGCCCGCCAGTCGTTGATCGACAGCGGTCACCTGCGTCGGAGCAACGGCACGATCTCGCTGGTGGACCCGGTCTTCGCCGACTGGATCCAGCACCGCTTCCCGATCTGAGCGGTGGGCGGTGCGCGCCGCGTCAGAGCTGGAGCGCGCCGAGGAACTGGCGCAGGTCGGCACCCATGTCCGGATTGCGCAGGCTCAGCTCGATCGCGGCCGTGAGGAACCCGAGGGGGTTCCCGGTGTCGTAGCGGGTGATCCGGCTGACCACGCCGTGGAACGGCGCCCGCGCCGCCTGGGCCCGGAGGGCGTCGGTGAGCTGGAGCTCCCCACCCCGCCCCGGCTGGAGGCCGGCGATCTCGTCGAAGACGTCCGGCGTCAGCACGTAGCGCCCGATGATGATCAGGTTGCTCGGGGCGGATTCACGTGGGGGCTTCTCGACCATGTCGCGGATCGCCACCACGCCGTCCCCGTCGACCGGTCCGGCGGGGTCGATGACGCCGTACGAGCTGACCTCCTCGTCCGGGACCTCCTTGAGCCCGACGACGCTGCCACCGGTGCTGACGCAGATCCCGTTCATGTGGGCGAGGAGCGAGGAGTCGCCCATCAGCTCGTCGGGCAGGAGCACGGCGAAGGGCTGGTCCCCGACGGCCTCGGCGGCGCACCCGACGGCATGGCCGAGGCCCTTGGGTGCGTCCTGGTAGACGACGGTGACCCGCCAGTCGGCGCCGATCCCCCGGATGCGGTCGGCGAGCTCGGTCCGGCCGCTCGCCTCCAGCGTCTCGATCACCTCGGGCGACGGCTCGAAGTAGGCCTCGATGGCCGGCTTGCCCTTGCTGCTCACGATCACGACGTGGTCGATCCCGGCTCCGAGGGCCTCGTCGATGACGAGCTGGAGGGCTGGGGTGTCGCCGATGGGCAAGAGCTCCTTCGGTACCGCCTTGGAGGCCGGGAGGAACCGGGTGCCCATGCCGGCGGCCGGGATGACGGCGCTGCGGACCTGCATGGGCTCGCACCATACCGAAGGGCCTTGCCACCGACCGTCGTGTCACTGTGGCCGGTAGATTTTGTCGTTCGATGCCCACGTACGTCTACAAGTTCGTCGACACCGGCGAGACGATCGAGGTGCAGCAGTCCTTCGACGACTCACCGCTCACCGAGGCCACGCACCCGACCACTGGTGCCGTGATGCCGGTGCGCAAGGTGTTCACCCCGGTGGGCGTGACGTTCAAGGGCGGCGGGTTCTACAAGACCGACAGCCGGGGCAAGTCGGGCGGCGGGAAACCGAAGGACGAGAAGTCCTCGACCTCAACCGACTCCTCGACGTCGAAGGGGACCGGCTCGGGGTCGAGCGACTCGTCGAGCTCGTCGTCGTCGACCTCGTCGTCGCCGTCGCCGTCGTCGCCGTCGCCGTCGAAGGACGCGTCGTCGACGACGTCCGGGTCACGCACCGACTGAGGGCCCGTGCTCATCCCCATTGGCGACCACCTCGCCGACGTCGGGGTGTTCGGAGGCTCGGGGTTCTACGAGTTCAAGGCCGGCGAGACCGTCGACGTCGACCACGTCCAGGAGGTCGAGGTGGACACCCCGTACGGCCCGCCGGCGGGACCGATCACGGTGGTGACGATCGCCGGACGGCGGGTGGCGTTCCTGCCCCGCCATGGTCGCGGTCACCGGTTCGCGGCCCACCGGGTGCCGTTCCGGGCCAACGTGTGGGCGCTCGCCTCGCTGGGCGTGCGCTCGATCGTCGCCCCGTGTTCGGCCGGCGCGCTGCAGCCCGAGCTGGCGCCGGGCGACTTCGTCGTGGTCGACCAGCTCGTCGACCGCACATGGGGCCGGCGGGACACGTTCCACGACGTCGGGGGCGACGAGCACCAGGGCGCCGGGGTCCACCACCAGTCCTTCGCCGACCCGTACGACGCCGGCGTCCGGGCCGTGCTCGTCGAGGCCGGCGGGGCGGTTGACGCCCCGTTGCGCGACGGCGGCACGATGGTGGTGATCAACGGGCCGCGGTTCTCCACGCGGGCGGAGAGCCGGTGGTTCCGGTCGATGGGCTGGGACGTCGTCAACATGACCGGCTATCCGGAGGCGGTGCTCGCCGCCGAGGCCGGGATCCCGTACGCCACCATCGCCCTCGTCACCGACCGCGACGCCGGTGTCGACGGCGGGGCGGCGGTGACGATGGAGGCCGTGTTCGCCACGATGCAGCAGAACGTGGCCCGGGTGCGCGAGCTGCTCACCGCCGCGCTCCCCAACCTCCCGTAGCCCAGCCAGCGCTTGTGTCACCGTTCTCGCCGGTTGCCGGCGGCATCGGTGACACAAATCGCGAGGACGGGTGCTGCCGATAGGTTGGCCCGACCGACGTCCCCCGGTCGCCCTGTCGATCCGGAGGTACCGATGAACCCCGTGGCTCGAGTCCGCCACGTCCTCGCCCGTCGCCCGTGGCTCTACTGGCTCGCCGTCGCCGTCCTCGCCGCGATCGCCGGTCTCGTCGTCGCAGACGCGACCAGCGGTGTGGACGCCGCCCGGCGGGCGTGGGGCACCACCCGTTCGGTCGTCGTCGCCGCGGTCGACGTCGCTCCGGGCACCGCCCTCGACGGCGTCACGGAAGTGCGTTCGCTCCCGGCCCCGATGGTGCCGCCCGGCGCCGTGGCCGAGTTGCCGGCCGAGGCGACGGCCCGCCAAGTCCTCGCCGCCGGCGAGATCGTCATGACCCACGACGTCGCCGCCACTGCAGGCCCACAGGCGCTGATCCCGGACGGCTGGCGGGCCGTCCCGGTCGCCGAGCCGGTCCCGTCGGGCGCCGCGGTCGGCGACGCGGTCGCCGCGGCCAGTGGCGGGATCGTGGTCGCCGGCGAGGGTGTCGTCGTCGGCCTGCTCGCCGAAGGAGTCCTGGTCGCCGTGCCCGCCGACGTCGCGCCACAAGTCGCCCACGCCGCTGCTGCCGGCGAGCTCACGTTGCTGCTCGCGCCGTGAGTCAGCGCCAACCGACGGCGATGATGACCAGCACGGCCGTGCCGAGCACGACGCGGTAGACGACGAATGGCGTGAAGCTGTGCGTGCGCACGAGGCGAAGCAGACCCCACACGGCGAGCCAGCCCGACACGGCCGACGTCACGATACCGACGAGCATCGGCACGCCGAGGCCCTCCGGGATCCCGTCGCCGGCCAGGCCGACGCCCTTCCAGAGCACCGCCCCACCCGTCACCGGGATCATCATCAGGAAGCTGATCCGCACCGCGGCGTCCCGGTTGAACTGCAAGAAGCGCCCGGCGGTCATCGTGATCCCCGACCGGGACGTGCCGGGATTCAACGCCAGCGCCTGCGCGGCGCCGACGGCAATCGCGTCGCGGACGGAGAACTCCTCGAGCTCCCGCCGGCCGGTGGAGCGGTCGGCCCACTCGAGCAGCAGCCCGCCGAGGATCAGCGACACGGCGATGATCGTCGGCGTGCCGAGCCCCTCGTCGATCTGATCCTCGAAGATCGCCCCGACCGCCGCCGCCGGCACCGTGGACAGCAGGAGCAACCAGGCGAGCCGGCCCTCCCGGGTCACGGGGGACCGGCGGTGGAAGACCGCCCGCGCACCCTCGCGCACGTACACGACGAGGTCGTGGCGGAAGTAGACGATCGCGGCGATGAGCGTCCCGATGTGCAGGGCCACGTCGAACGCCTTCTCCGTCGACGCCGTGTCGAAGTCGTCCCAGCCGAACAGCCACGGCACGAGCAGCAGGTGGCCGCTCGACGAGATCGGTAGGAACTCGGACAGCCCCTGGACGAGCCCGAGCACGATGGCGTGCGAGATCGGCATTGTGGGTGGTGCGGCCTACGACCGCTCAGGCACCGCTCATCATCACGTCGCGGATGACGAGGCTCACGCCGGCGGCGCGCATCGGCAGCCAGTCGACGTCGCTGCCGATTTCGGCCACGTCGAGCAGCATCCGCTGAAGCGTCGAGGCGATCGTCAGCTCACGCACCGGGGCGCCGACCTCGCCGCCGGTGATCAGCATCCCCGACGCCCCGGTAGAGAAGTCGCCGCTGACCGGGTTCACGCCGGAGTGCAGGCCGACCACGCTCTGCACGAGCAGACCGTCGTCGATGCCGGCGATCAGCTCCGCCTGCGTGCGGGTACCCGGCTGCAGCTGCAGGGCGAGGCAGCCGACGCCGGGGGTCCCGGCGTAGCCACCGCGGATCGCATTGCCGGTCGACGCCGTGCCGGCCCGCCGGGCCGAATAGCTGGAGTGGACGAACTGGCGCAGGGTCCCGCCGTCGATGAGCACGTTGCGGCGAGCCGCCAGCCCCTCGCCGTCGAGCTCGGTCGCCGTGTACGCCTGCGGGTTGGTCGGGTCGTCGACGAGGGTGACGATGTCGGCGGCGACCTGCTCCCCCAGCCGGTCGCGGAACAGACTGCGCCCCTTCACCACGCTCTCGCCGTCGACCGTCGAGGAGATCACGCCGAGGAACTGGGCGGTGACGAACGGATCGAGCACGACGGTCAGCCGCCGGGACGGGGGCTTCGTCGCCCCGAGCAGCCGGGTGGCCCGCTCGGCGGCCTCGCCGGCGGCTCGCTCCAGATCGAACTCGTCCGGCTCGCGGCCGACGCTGAAGCCGAACCCGGTCTGCGTCTCGTCGCCGTCGTCGGCGAGGCTGCTCACCGTGACGTAGCACCCGTTCTGGCGGCGGCTCTCCCGAATGCCGGTCGTCGTGGCCACGGCCGCCTCGCCCCACACGTCGGCGTAGTTGGAGTCGTCGACGCGGACGCGCCCGTCGGCGGCGAGGGTCAGCCGCTCGAGTTCCTTGGCGAGCTCGATCTTGCGGTCGGTCGGGAACTCGGCGAGGGAGTCGTTCCACAACGTCTGCGGCGTGCGCTCGACGCCGTCGGGTTCGGCCAGGCCCGCCCACTCGTCGACCGTGCCGAAGGTGACGTTGTCACGGGCGTCGGCGAGCACCTCATCGACCGCCCCGGCGTCGAGCGTCCCCGCGTAGGCGAACCCGGTGCGCCCGTCGCGGATGACGCGCACCCCGATGCCCTCGCTCTGCGCCGACACGAAGTGCTCCACCTCGCCCTCGTAGATCCGGACCTCGGTCTCTCCGCCGCGCGAGACGAAGGCCTCGATCTGCTCGCCGGCGCCGGCCTGGGCGACGACCTTGTCGGCGAGTGCCTGCAGCTCCTCCAGGGTCTCAGTCACGCGGCGGTCCCTCCAATGGTGAGCGCCTTGACCCGCAACGTCGGCTGCCCGGTGCCGACCGGCACGCCCTGGCCGTCCTTGCCGCACGTGCCCGGGCCGCCCATGGCGAAGTCGTTGCCGAGCCGATCGACGTCGCGCAGCGCCTGAGGCCCGTTGCCGATCAGGTTGCCCTCGCGCAGCGGCTCGGTGATCTCGCCGTTCTCGATCAGGTAGGCCTCGACCATCCCGAAGACGAAGTCGCCGCTGGCCGTGTTGACCTGGCCCCCGCCGAGCTTGGCGACGTACACCCCGTGGTCGGTGGCCCGCACTATCTCGCCGGGATCGTCGTCGCCGGCGAGCACGAACGTGTTCGTCATCCGCACCATCGGCAGGTGCATGTAGCTCTGCCGGCGACCGTTGCCGCTCGGCGTCCGACCCTCCTTGCGCGCCCGCAGGAAGTCCCACATGTAGTCGGACAGCACGCCATTCTCGATGAGCACGTTGCGCTGGGTCTGGTGGCCCTCGTCGTCGACGGTCAGCGTGCCCCACTCGCCCGCCATCGTGCCGTCGTCGACGACGGTCACGAGCGGCGACGCGACCAGCTCGCCGCGCTTGCCGCGGTAGACGCTGGCGCCCTTGCCGACGAGATCGGCCTCGAGGCCGTGGCCGCACGCCTCGTGGAACAGGATGCCGCCGGTGCCCTGCTTGATGACGACGGGCATGGTGCCCGAGGGCGCCGGGCGGGCGTCGAGCTTGGTGATCGCTTGACGGGCGGCGTCGCGGGCGAGCTCCTCGACGTCGACGTCGTTGAAGACCTCGAACCCGATCGTGTGCCCCATCGACTGGTAGCCCGTCTGCATCCCGGTGTCCCCGTCGGCGACGGCGCTCACCCGCAGCAGGCAGCGGACGACCTCGTCGTCGACGAGCAGCCCGTCACTGTTGGCGATGAGGACCCGCTTCCGGCTGTCGCCGTAGCCCGCTGACACCTGCACGATCGACGCCCCGGCGGAACGGGCGGCGTCGTCGACCCGGCGCAGCAGGTCGACCTTGTCGACCTTGGCGACGTCGTCGGGGTACTGGGCGATGTCGTTGCGGCGATCGTGGGACTGGTGGGTGAGGCTGACGGTACGGGTGCCGCCGTCGCCCTGAGAGGCCGCCGCGGCCGCCGCTTCGGCCGCCGCCCGCAGGCCCCGCTCGGTGAGGTCGCTGGTGTGGGCGAAGCCGGTCGTCTCGCCGGCGACGACGCGGATGCCGGCACCGCGGTCGCGCCCGCTCGTGACCTGCTCGACCCGGCCGTCGTCGAGGCCTGCCGACGTCGAGCGTTTGTCCTCGGCGTAGATCTCGGCGAACTCGCCGCCGGATCGCATCGCGGACACCAGCACCCGTTCGAGGACATCGTGATCGATCACGCCGACGAGGCTACCGACGAGTCGTGTGGCGGACCCGGGTGGGCGTTAGCGTTGCGGCCCGTGACGGTGGCGACGGGCGTACGCGGCGAGGCGCGCATGATTGTCAGCGAGGCTGATACTGCGCGGGCGCTCCGCTCGGGCACCGTCGACGTGCTCGGCACGCCCCGGCTGATCGCCCTGTGCGAGGAGGCGAGCGTGCTGGCGATCGCCCCCGACCTCGTCCCGGGCACGACGACGGTCGGGATGAAGGTGCGCATCGACCACCTCCAGCCGTCCCCGGTCGGCGCCGAGGTCGTCGCCGAGGCGATGGTCGAGAAGGTCGAGGGCCGGCGCATCACGTTCACCGTGTCGGCGTCGGACGAGCGAGGCCTGATCGCGGTCGGCCGGGTGGTGCGCGTCGTGGTCGACGTAGCCATGTTCCTGGCCAAGTGCGGAACCGCCTGACCTGATCACCGGCGTTCTTGCACTTACCTCGCGCGCCCTGACGCGCGATCCAGATGCAAGAACGGCCGAGCGCTCGACCTCGTCACGACTTGCAATCGCGCATCATCAACTCCCCGTCCGGCTCCTTGGTGTAGCAAACGATGGCTCCGTGGGCAGTGGATCCTTGTACCGAGGCCCAGAGAAAGTCCGCCCTGCTCAGGTCGGCCCCGTTCATGTTGGCGCCCTTCAGGTTGGCACCCTCTGCGTTGGCATCGCTCATGCTGGCGTTGCTCAGATTGGCCCCCTTCAGGGCGGTCGAACGCAAGTCGGCAGAACTCAGGTTGGCGTTGCTCAGATCGGCCCCCTCCAGGTCGGAGAACCGCAAGTTGGCATAACTCAGGTCGGCCCCGTGCAGCTTGGACTCGTTCATGTTCACAAAGAAGCACTTGGTGTGCGGCTGGATCGTGCAGCCGTTGATCACAGTCCCGGTGGCGTCGTCGATGAACAGCGAGGCGGGCCCGAAGCTCGCCTCCACACTCGGGTCGACGTCCGAGGCCAGGTGCGACAGGTTGCCGGTCGCGTCGTCGAGCACCTCGACCGAGAAGCGGACCGTGTTGTCCTGCTCATCGAAGTCCGGTGAGCCGAGCTCCACCACCACCGTGTCCTGACTGTCATCGGCCCCGAGCACGCTCAGCGCGGCGTTGGGCGGATCCTCGACGAAGCCGTAGCCCTTCCAGGACTCGACGAACTCGGCGATCGGGATGTGACCGGACTGGCGGGCCGGACGATCGGAGAACCACACCACCTGCGCGTTGACATCGTTCAGGGTGAGCTCGAAGCGCGACGTGCCCGCGATCGGCTCCATCGTGCCCCGCCCCGCGGTCGGGGCGAACAGCAGACCGATCTCCTGGTCCTCGGCCTGCTCCTGGGCGGAGGCCGACGCGCATGCGGTCACGCCGACCGCGACGAGCCCGAGCAAGGCCAGCGCAGGCGCCCGCAGCTTGCGTCCGGGGGGTGGCACGCTGCGGCGGGTCACGGCGTTGTCGACGGTGCGGGAACGGTCATGACACGGATCTCCTGTCGGTGGCGGTCCCGGTCGAGTGTGAAGGAGATCCAACCCGCATTCCGTGCCGACCGACACGCTCATCGCGTGCCGGCGCACACGCTGCCTGGGATGTCAGGCGACGCAGAACTCGTTGCCCTCGGGATCGGCCATCGTGACCCAGCGGTTCGGGCCCTGCTGGCCGTCCCAGAGGCGGGAGGCCCCGAGGGCGATCAAGCCGCTCGACCTCGGTCGTCCCGCCGTTCGTCGCCGACGTGCAGGTCGAGATGGACGCGGTTCTTGACCGTCTTCGGCTCCGGCACGGTCTGGAACAGCAGCCGGGGGGTGGCCCCTTCCGGGTCCCGGCTCGCCGCGGCGGACTTGAACGCCAGGCGGCCGTCGAGCTCGATGGTCTCGTCTGGCGTGACCTGGCCGACCGTCGAGCAGCTGCTTCACCAAGTCGTGGTGGTCCTCCATCTCGTAGCCCATCGCAGCCGACCAGAACCGGTTGAGGGCGTGCGGGTCGGCGGCGTCGATGGCGACCTGGAACGGCGTGCTCATACGGTGACCTCCCGGTGGGCGTACAGATCGCGGAGCAGGGCGACCTCGGCGCCATGGTGGATCGCTTCGCGGTTGATGTGCAGGATCAGGGTGGCGAACGGGTACTCGGCGTACGGACCCTCGTGCGGACCGCAGGGTCGGGCCAGCGCAGCGGCGTCGAGGCCCTTGATGCCATCCAACCAGGCAGCGTAGGAACCGTCGACGAGGTCGAGCCCGCCGGTCGCGGTGAGCGGCCAGTCGATCGTCTGGTAGTCGACGTCGCCGTCCCCGAAGTGGTTGGCTGCCCGCTGCCCGAACACGATCGCGATGTGACCGAGGCGCCACGCGATCGTGGTCACGGGCGCCGGGGTCGGCTCGGGATAGGCGTAGTCGATCACCGTGTCGCCGGCACCGACCGCCATCGGGGTCGTGGCCTCGGCCCGCGGGCGGATGTTCCAGCAGCCGGCCACCGGCTCCCACAGGTACTCGTCGTCGGTCAGGCCGTCGAGGCGCGGGCGCAAGTGGTTGCCCCAGTGCCAGTCGAGCTGGTCGACCAGCTCCTTGGTCCAATCGATGTCCATGCAGGGCACGGTACGACGGAATGAGGACCGTTCCGGTCCTCATTCGGCGAGAATGTGTCGCAGTGTCCGAGACCACCGGCCGGCTGCTCGAGCTGCTCTCGCTGCTCCAGGTCCGGCCGAGATGGTCGGGGCCGGAGCTGGCCGACCGGCTGGAGGTGACCGTGCGGACGGTGCGACGGGACATCGACCGGCTGCGCCGGCTCGGCTACCCGGTCGAGGCCGACGTCGGCACGGCCGGTGGCTATCGGCTCGGTGCCGGCGGGACGGCGATGCCGCCGGTGATGCTCGACCGCGACGAGGCGGTCGCCGTCGCCGTGTGCCTGCGCTCGGTGGCGACGGAGTCGATCGCCGGCGGCGGCGAAGCGGCGGTTCGGGCGCTCGGCAAGCTCGAGCAGCTGCTCCCGTCAGCGGTGGGGCGGCAGGTGGCGACGATCGCCTCGATGACGGCCCGGCTCGACAGCGCGCCCGCCGCGGTCCCGCCGGAGGTGCTGGTGACGATCACCCGCGCCTGCCGCGACGCCGAGCGGCTGCGGGTCCGATACCGGGACCGGGCCGGGCAGGAGTCGGAGCGAACCCTTGATCCGTATCGCGTCGTGACCACCGCCCGGCGGTGGTACCTCGTCGCCCGCGACCGGGACCGCGCGGCGTGGCGAACGTGGCGCATCGACCGGATGACCGACGTCGTGGCGACCGGTCACCGGGTCGAGATCGTCGACCCGCCCGACCCCGTCGCCTTCGTCCAGGCCGCGATCACCACTGCGCCCTACCGACACCGGGCGCGCATCGAGCTCGCCGCACCCGTCGCCGAGGTCGCCGCGCTCGTGCCGCCGACGGTCGGGATCCTCGAACCGGTCGACGAACGGACGACGATCCTGACGACCGGCAGCGACGACGTCGGCTCGCTGGCGTTCCACATCCTCTCCCTCGGCTTCCCCTTCCGCGTCCTCGAAGGGGACGCGCTGCGCGAGCGGCTGCGGGAGATCGCCACGTTGGCATCCGAGTGTTGAGTGCACTGCAAGAACACAGCACTCCAGGGGCGCACCCAACACTCCGGTGCGCTCCAACACTCGGATGGGTCTAGGCCAGGTTCGAGGACCTCGGATAGACGTCGGCGGGGTCCGTGACCACGTTGACGAGGTACGGGACGCCGGAGGCGAAGGCGCGGTCGAGCGCCGGGCCCACCTCGTCCGGATCGGTGACCGTCTCGCCGGCACCGCCGAACGCCCGCACCACCTCGTCGTAGCGACAGCCCGGCTGGAGGTCGCACGCCACGTCCCAGCCGTAGATCGCCCGCATCGGGTGCTTCTCCAGCCCCCACATCCCGTTGTTGCCGACGATCAGCACGACCGGCAGGCCGTGTCGGACCAGTGAGTCGGCGTCCATCAGACTGAAGCCCGCCGCGCCGTCGCCGAGCAGGGCGACGACCTGGGCGGCGGGACGGGCGACCCGCGCCGCGATGGCGTAGCCCAGGCCATTCCCGAGGCACCCGTACGGGCCGGTGTCGAGCCAGCAGCCGGGCTCGTAGACCTCGACGTACTTGCCGGCGTACGACGCGAAGTCGCCGCCGTCGCAGATCACGACGGCGTCGCGGGCGAGCCGCCGGCGCAGCTCCCCGTACACCCGGCTCGGCTTGATCGGGCCTTCGGCGGCCGCGAGCACCGGCGCCTCGGCCTCCCGTGCTGCCGCCTCGGCCGCGCTCAGCTCGGCGATCCACGGTTCGTGATCGGTGCGGGCACCGGTGTGATCCGCCAGCCCGCGCAGCGTCGCGGCGACGTCACCGGCGACGGTCGGCACGTCCACGTGGGCGGCCCGCTGAGACTCGGCGTCGACGACGTGGGCAACAGCGGCGTCGCCGAAGCGCCCGAAGCCGAGCCGGAAGTCGAGCGGGGTGCCGACGACGACGACGAGGTCGGCCCGCCGTCGCAGCAGGCCACGGGTGCGCAGGAACGCCAGCTCGTGGTCGGCGGGCAGCGTGCCCCGCCCCAGCCCGTTGGTGAACACTGGCGCCCGCAGGTGCTCGACGGCCGCGGCGAGCTCCGCCCACGCCCCGCCCCAATAGACGTCGCTCCCAACGACGAAGGCGGGGCGCTCGGCCGTGGCGACCATCGTCGCCAGGTCGGCCACGGCGTCCGGGTCGGGGTCGACGCCGCGTCCGTGCGGCTCGGCAACGCCGGGCACATCACCGGACGCCGGGCCGAACACGTCGAGCGGGAAGTCGACGAACACCGGCCCGCGGTGCGGCGCGACGGCGAGGGCGGCGGCGTCGTGGACGACGACGCCGGCCTTGGCCGGGTCGGTCAGCGTGGTCGCCTGCTTGGTGATCGAGGCGAGGATCGGGACGTGGTCGAGCTCCTGCAGCGACCCCGATCCCCAGCGACCTTGCGGCGCCCGCCCGCCGAGGACGACGAGCGGCGAGCCGTTGAACCACGCCGACGTCACCGCCGACACCCCGTTGGTGATGCCCGGACCGGCCGTCAGCACGGCCACGCCGGGGCGCCGGGTGAGCTTGGCGTAGGCCTCGGCGGCGAAGGTGGCCGACTGCTCGTGGCGGGTGTCGACCACCCGCACACCCTGGTTCCGGGCGGCCTCGTACAGCGGCCAGATGTGTCCGCCGTTGAGCGTGAAGATCACGTCCACGCCGAACCCCGTCAACGCCGCCACCGCCTGCTCCCCGGCGTGCTTGGAGACTGTGACCACTATCCCTCCCGGTCTCGCAGAACGTCCATGTAAGGAGACCGTAATGACACGTAACCTGAGTCCCCTATGCAGGTGGCGGAACCGGAACGGGTGATCCCGGAGCGGACGCACCGCCTTTTCTGGTGGAAGGAAGCCCTCATCATCGGGGTGGGCTACTTCATCTACTCCTGGACCCGCAACCAGTTCGGCTCCAATCGCATCGCCGCCGACGGCGTGCCGGAGCATGCCTTCCACAACGCCGAGCGGGTGATCCGCTTCGAGCGGTTGGTCGGGCTGTTCCACGAGGAGTCGATCCAGGAGCTGTTCCTCTCCCAGCGGACGTTCATCCAGTTCTGGAACACGTACTACGGCACGGCCCACTTCATCGTCACGGTCGTCGTGTTCGTGCTGCTGTTCCGTCTGCGGCCGGCCGTGTTCCCCCAGTGGCGCAACACCATCGTCGCGATGTCGGTCCTCGCGACCATCGGCTTCGCCCTGTTCCCGCTGATGCCGCCCCGCCTGCTCGACGAGCCCTGCTCCGACTACGGCGGGGCGTGCATCGCCAGCGACCTGCGACCCGAGGACGGCGGGTTCGGGTTCGTCGACACGCTCAAGGACTACGGCGGCCCGTGGTCGTTCGACTCCGAAGCGGTCGCCGATCTGTCCAACCAGTACGCGGCGATGCCGAGCCTGCACATCGGCTGGGCGATGTGGTGCGCGGTCGCAGTGTGGCCGCTGCTGCGCCGTCGATGGCAACGGATCGCGGTGTTCCTCTATCCGCTGGCGACGCTGTTCTGCATCATCGTCACCGGCAACCACTACTGGATCGACGGCATCGCCAGCCTCTTCATCTTCGGACTCGGGACGCTGATCGGGTGGGGCCTGCACCGCTGGAACCAGAACCGCCTCGATCTCAAGTACGCCAACGCCGTCGACGTCCCGGCCCCCGCGGAAGTCTGACGCGCGAGCCGCACACGTTGCCCCCTGATGCGAGCGAGCGCCACTGACACATCCGGTGCGAGTGACCGAGCGCCAGCGAGGGAACGGCCACACGCGGCCTGCGTGGCCGGGGAACGCAATGACGGCCTGCGTGGCCGGGGAACGCAATGACGGCCTGCGTGGCCGGGGAACGCAATGACGGGGTAGCGTCGGCTCACCATGTGGCTCGAAGGGATCAACGAGCCCGCGGATCTGCGGGCCCTCTCCATTGAGGAGCTCGACGAGCTCGCCGGCGAGATCCGTGACTTCATCGTCCTCGCCGTCGCCGAGAACAGCGGTCACCTCGGATCCAACCTCGGCGCGGTCGAGCTGACACTGGCGCTGCACCGGGTCTTCGAATCGCCGACTGACGCGATCCTGTGGGACACCGGGCACCAGGCGTACGTGCACAAGCTCGTCACGGGGCGGCGGTCCGGGTTCGCCCAGCTGCGCCAGACCGGCGGGCTGTCCGGCTACCCGTCCCGGGAGGAGAGCCGGCACGACCACATCGAGAACAGCCACGCGTCGACTGGGCTGTCGTACGCCCACGGCTTGGCGATCGCCCGCGACGCCGGCACCGACCCGCACCGTCACATCGTCGCCGTGATCGGCGACGGGTCGCTGACGGGAGGCATGGCCTACGAGGCGCTGAACAACCTCGGTCACAGCAAGCGCCGGGTGATCATCGTCCTCAACGACAACGGGCGCAGTTATGCCCCGACGGTGTCGAACCTCTGTGCCGCCCCGCGCCCGATCGACGCGCCGGAGCCGGAGGAGGATCCCCGGCTGGTGTCGCGCATCGGTGACTGGATGGCCCACCGGCTCACCAACATCCGGCTCAACCCGACTTACGTCCGCCGCCAGCGCCGGCTGGAGGGCTTCCTGCGCGACGTCCCGGTGGTCGGAAGCCCCGCCGAGAAGGCGGTCGAGGCCGTCAAGGCGGCGGTGCGCGAGTTCCTCCAGCCGCCGTCGTTCTTCGAGGCCCTCGGCGTGCGCTACACCGGCCCGGTCGACGGGCACGACATCGCCGCCCTCGAACACGCCTTCCACAACGCCATCGAGCTGTCGGCCGAGGGTCCGATCGTCGTCCACGTGCTCACCCAGAAGGGCCGCGGCTACCCGCCCGCCGAGGACGACGACGAGAAGCACCTCCACGACGCCCCGGTCTTCGATCCCGTCACCGGCCCGCCCAAGGCCGTGCCGACCGGGTACACCCAGGCGTTCGCCGACGCCATCGTCAAGGAGGCCGAGGCCGACCCGCGCGTGGTGGCGATCACCGCGGCGATGCCGGGGCCGACGGGCCTGCTGCCGTTCGAGGCCCGCTTCCCCGACCGGTGCTTCGACGTCGGCATCGCCGAGCAGCACGCCGTGACCAGCGCCGCCGGCATGGCGATGGGCGGCCTGCGGCCGGTCGTCGCGATCTACTCGACGTTCCTCAACCGGGCGTGGGACCAGGTCGTCTACGACGTCGCCCTCCACCGGCTGCCGGTGGTGTTCTGCCTCGACCGGGCCGGCATCACCGGACCGGATGGGCCGAGCCACCACGGGGTCTACGACCTGGCGATGATGACGCGTGTGCCGGGGATGCGGGTGCTCGCTCCGTCGAGCGTTCAGGAACTGCAGCAGATGCTCCACGACGCGATGCACCTCGCCGACGCCGGGCCGGTGTCGATCCGTTATCCCCGCGGCCAGGCCCGCCAGGTCGGCGAGCACGAGGTCGGCTCCGGGCTGCGCGCCCGCCAGGTGCGCCGCGCCGCCGGTCCCGCCGACGGCGCTGTCTGCGTGCTCGCCATCGGCAAGCTCGTGGCCGGCGCGGAGAAGGCGGCCGAAACGCTCGCCGGCGAGGGCGTCGACGTGGCGGTTTGGGACGTCCGCAGCTGTGCCCCGCTCGACGACGAGATGCTCGCCGACGCCGCCGGCCACCGGGCCGTCGTCACCGTCGAGGACGGCGTCCGCGACGGTGGGGTCGGGATGGCGATCGCCGACCGCATCGGCGCGATCGCCCCGCCGGTGCCGGTGCACGTCCTCGGGATCCCGGCCCGGTTCCTCGCCCACGCGGCGAACCCGGACCACATCCTGAGCCAGCTCGGGCTCGACGCCGACGGGATCGCCCGCACGATCCGCGAGCGCTGCTGACCGTCATTGCGTTCCCCGGCCACGCCACCTGCTGCCTGCGCAGTTGCTGGCCGCTCGCTCGCTGGCGCTCGCTTGCTCGCATCAGTGAAAGGGTGCACCAGTGACCGTCCCGTCGATGGTCGCCCGCTCGGTTCTCGACCTGTCACTGGTGAGCGACGGCTCGACCTCGGGGCAGGCGCTCGCCGACACGACCCGCCTGGCGCAGCACGCCGAAGGCCTCGGCTTCCGCCGCTTCTGGGTCGCCGAGCACCACAACATGCCAACCGTGGCGAGCACCGCCCCGGCCGTGCTGATCGCCCACGTCGCCGCGGCGACGGACACGATCCGCGTCGGCTCGGGCGGGGTGATGCTGCCGAACCACGCCGAGCTCGCCGTCGCCGAGCAGTTCGCCATGCTCGAGGCGCTGCACCCGGGGCGGATCGACCTCGGCATCGGCCGCGCGCCGGGCACCGACCCGGCAACGGCGGCGGCGCTGCGCCGCTCGCCGGATCTCGACGCCGAGGACTTCCCGCGGCAGCTGCTCAACTTGATGGGGATGCTCGGCGACCGCCGGATCGCCTCGGGGGCATGGGAGCGGTTGACGGCCACGCCGGTGGCGACGTCACGACCGGAGATCGTCCTCCTCGGCTCCAGCGGCTACTCCGCCGAGCTCGCCGGGAGGCTCGGTCTCGGGTTCGCCTTCGCCCACCACTTCGACGTCCCCGGGACGCTGGAGGCGGTGGCGTGGTACCGCCGCCACTTCGAGCCGTCGCCGGTGCTCGACGAGCCTTACACGATCGTCACCGCCGGGGTCCTCGCCGCCGACGACGCCGAGCAGGCGGAGTACCTCGCCGGGCCGGCCCGGCTGGCGATCCTCGGGATCCGGACCGGGCGGCGGATGCCGCTGCTGTCGCCGGAGGCGGCGGCACGGCACCCGGACCTCGAGCTGGCCCGGTCGATGCCGTCCAACCGCATCGTCGGCGATGCCGCCCACGTCGCCACGGCGCTGGACGAGCTGGTCGAGCGGGCGGCGGCCGACGAGATCATGATCTCGACGATGACGTACGGGTTCGCCGAACGAGCGCGGACGCTCGAGCTCGTCGCGCCATGACCGAGGAGTGGTCGAGCGAGCTCGAGCTCGCCCTCGAGCTCGCCGAAACGGCGGACGCGATCACGCTGCCGGCGTTCCGCGACCACAGCTTCGGGGTCGAGCACAAGCGGGACGGCAGCGAGGTCACGGCGATCGACCGGGCGGCGGAGGCGGCGATCCGCGAGCGGCTGGCGGCGGCCCGGCCCGAGCACGGAGTGCTCGGCGAGGAGTTCGGCCAGACAGGTGGATCGTCGCCGTGGCAGTGGATCGTCGACCCGATCGACGGGACCTCCGGGTTCGTCCGGGGCATCCCGGTGTGGGGGACGTTGATCGCGCTGACCCATGTCGAGGAGGGGGTGATCGTGGCCGCGGTGTCGGCTCCCGCGCTCGGGGCCCGCTGGTGGGCGGCGCGGGGCGGCGGCACGTTCGCCGGAGGGCGACCCTGCCGGGTGTCGACGGTCGACCGGATCGCCGACGCCCAGGTGAGCGTGACGTTCAGCGATGGCTGGGAGGAGCTCGGGCTCACCCCGGCGCTGACCCGGCTCGCCGGCGAGGCCCGCCGGGCCCGCGGCTTCGGTGACTTCTGGCAGCACGCGCTCGTCGCCGAGGGGGCGCTCGACGTCGCCATCGACGCGGTGGGGGTGGAGGCCTATGACGTGGCCGCCGTGCGCCTGCTCGTCGAGGAGGCCGGCGGCACGTTCACCGACCGATTCGGAGTCGCCACTCACGAGAGTGGCACGGCGATCTCGACCAACGGCCTCCTCCACGAGGAGGTCCTCCGGTTTCTGCAGTCAGATCGGTCGCTCTAGCGACCGATCTGACTGCAAGAACGCGGTATCTCAGGCGTCGAGCTCGTCGCCGACGACGGAGACGAAGCTGACGCAGGCGCCGGGGGCGCCGCCGAGGTTGTGGGTGAGCGCCTTGTGCTTGCCGGCGGCGACACTGGCGATCTGCCGGTCCCCCGCCTCGCCGCGCAGCTGGGTCCAGCACTCGAACAGCATCCGCAGGCCCGACGCCCCGATCGGGTGGCCGAACGACTTGAGCCCGCCGTCGGGGTTGACCGGCAGCTCACCGTCGAGGTCGAACGTGCCGGCGAGCACCTCCTTCCAGGCGAAGCCGCGCTCGGCGAATCCGAGGTCCTCCATCAGCACCAGCTCGGTCGGCGTGAAGCAGTCGTGGACCTCGGCCATCGCCAGTTCCGCCCGCGGGTCCTCGATGCCGGCCTGGGCGTAGGCGTCCTCGGCCGAGCGCACGACCTCGCGGAACGTGGTGTAGTCGTAGCTCGGGTCGATCGGACCGGCCGCCGGCCCGGCGATGAACGAGAGCGCCTTCACGTACAGCGGATGGTCGGTGTACCGGTGGGCGTCCTCGGCCCGCACCACGACCGCCGCTGCCGAGCCGTCGCTGACGCCCGAGCAGTCGAAGATCCCGAGTGGGCCGGCGATGAGCGGGCTGCAGGCGATCGTCTCCTTGGGAACCTCCTTGCGGAACTGCGCCCGCGGGTTCAGCGCCCCGTTGCGGTGGTTCTTCCAGGCGATGCGGGTCAGCACGTCCTTCATCTCGTCGGTGTCGACGCCGTACTTCTTGGCGTAGGCGGGAGCGAGGAAGCTGAACGACGCCGGGGCGGTGACGCCCAGCCGGGTGCCGTCGTCCGGCGGTGTCGACCCGACGAGGCCGGAGAAGCCGGAGTCCTTGAGCTTCTCGACCCCGATCGCCATCGCCACGTCGTAGGCGCCCGACGCCACGGCGTAGCACGCGTTGCGGAACGCCTCCGACCCCGTGGCACACATGTTCTCGAGCCGGGTGACGGGCTTGTAGTCGATCTTCAGCGGCCGACTGAGGGTGAGCCCGGAGATCCCCGACGCCATCGTGCCGGCCCAGAACGCGTCGACGTCGTCGAGCGCGACACCGGCCGACTCCAAGGCGTCGCGGGAGGCGTCGAGGAGAAGGTCGTCGGCCGAGCGGTCCCAGTGCTCACCGAACGTCGTGCACCCCATCCCGACGATGGCGACGCGGTCGCGGATCCCGTGTGAGGCCATCTCAGCCCTCCTCGATCTCGATCGGCCTTGCTTTCCAGAAGTAATTGTGCACCCCGCGGGCCGTGAACAGCCGACGGAACGTCATCTCGACCCGGTCGCCGATGGCGACGGTCGCGGGGTCGACGTCGGTGAGCTCGCACTGGAAGCGTCCCCCGCCGTCGAAGTCGATGACCGCGGCGACGACCGGCGGACTCAGGCTGTAGGCCAACCGGTCGACGGTGAACGTGGCGATCGTCGCGGGCACGTCGGCCATCCGCACCGGCTCCATGTGGTCGACGGCGCCGGTCCCCATGCTCACCCGGGCCGGCGGGAGGTGCACGAACCCGGTCTCGTCGCGGCTGCCGATGAAGCCGTACTTCCAGTCGTCGGTGCGCAGGCTCGGCGGCGCCGCCGGCGGGTCAGGCTCGGGCCGGCGGGGTGGCTCGCGGGGCAGGAACCCGCGCCACGTCAGGAACTGGCCGTAGGGGAGGTCGTCACGTGTGGCGGCGATCCGTTCGCGCACGGTGCTTCGCGGCCGGTAGGTGGCCAGGGCGTCGGTGGTGCGCAGCAGCCACACGTCGCACCCGTCGGCGAGCACGATCACGCCGATGCGCTGCCCCGGCTCGGCCCGGTCGAGCACGTCGGCCAGGACCAGCGCCCAATGGGCCGTGCCGGTGTTGCCGACGTGGTCGATCAGGTCGTCCGCGATGACATCGGGCCGGGCGCCGATGGCCCGCCCCGCCGCCTTGACCGCTCGCGTGTGAGCGCCGGCGACGATCACGTGGTCGAGGTCGTCGACGGCGGTCCCGCTCGACTTGAGCGCCTCAGTGAGGGCCTGCTCGACAAGCGGCAGGTAGGCGTGCTCGCCGAAGCGCTCCTCCCACTGCTGCGAGTACGGCTCGCCCGGGACGCGCCACCGGTCGGTGAACTCGGCGCTCACCGACGCGGCGCCGACCACCTCGGCGATCACGCCGTCGGAACCGAAGGCCAGGGCGACTGCGGCGTCGCCGCCGCCGGACTCGTCCGACGAGCCGGGACGGCCGGTGCGGACGTCGGAGAGCACGGCTAGGCCGCCGGCGGCCTGCGCCATCCACGTCGCACCGATTCCCGAGCGGATGGCGCCAACGGCGTCGAACGCCGGCACCGTGGGCGACAGGTGGAGGGCGGCGTGGATGGCGGTGGCGTTGGTCTTGTCGGCGTAGGCGGGGACGGTGGTGGCGAAGGCGACAAGCCCGGGGTCGAAGTCATCGGGCACGCTCGCCAGCGCCAGGCGGCCGGCTTCGACGCCCATCGACGTGGTGTCCTCGTCGTAACTGGAGACGCTGCGCGTCCCCTTGCCGCCGCCACTTCCGAGCGCCTGGGTGATCGCGGTGCGCTGGAGCCGCCAGTAGGGCAGGTACGCGCCGTAGCTCACGATGCCGGACATGGCGTCGACCCTATTGGCCCCCTCGGTGGCGACCCGCATCGGGTCTCCGGACGACGGCCGGCCCACCCACGCCGGCTTGACGCGGGCGGTTCGTTAGGGTTACCTAACAGATGATATGAGCCGGCCTCACCGCGCCACGCTCGGCCGTGACGAGCTGCGCACGCTCCGGCGCGCCGCGGCGATGGCCCACACGCTCGGCGCGATCAGCCTGCGGCTGAGCGCCGGCGGGACGACGATCGTCGACGTCGTGCCGGGCGAGGCACCCATCGACCGCTGGCGGGCCGAGCCGGCGCCGGGGGCACGGATCGATCCGTGCGGTTTCCGGATGGCCGTCGGCCAGGCATGGGAGGACCACTGCGCCGGCCGTCAGGTCGGGCTGGTCGGCCTGAACAACGACGAGGCCGAGCCGCCGTTGACGGTCACGTGGACGGTCGGCCCGCCGGGCAAGCTGATCGGGTTCGGCGGGGTGCGGGCGATGTGCGCCACGCGGATGGTGTGGGCGTTCGCCTCGGTGCTCGCGCCGGATGCGCTGTCGGAGCTGCTCGCCGGCGTTGCCGTCGACGGGGTGCCGGAGCCGGGCGTCGGCGACGAGCTGGCGGCGAAGCTGATCCACGACGACGTGCTCGAGGCGACGGTGGTCCACGTCGAGGCGAGCTGTCTCGGACCACGTGATCCCCCGACGTCCTCGACGGTGCGGGTCCTCGACGAGGTCCTGCGGCGCATGCTCGCCGCCGTCGGTGCGGCCGAGGTGGTCGCCGAGTTGGACTGCCGTCAGCTGTAGTACGGGTTCTCGCCGGTCGCGTGGTCGGTGAGGTCCTTGACCCGCTCCACACCCTCGATCGCCTCGGACAGCATCGTCTGCACCCCGTCGAGCATCGTCAGCCGGCTCATCGAGCAGCCGTGGCAGCCGCCGCCCATCGTCAGGTAGGCGGTGCCCTCGCCGTCGTGGCCGACATAGCTGACGAACCCGCCGTGCACGGCCAGCGCGGGGTTGATCTCGTCGGCGACCATCGTCGTGATCGTCGCCGACAGCTCGTCGTCGCTGATGAGGCCCTCGACGACCGGCGCCGCCGGACGGTTCGGGTTGCGGATCACCAGTCCCTGGGTGTCGGTGTGGTCGAGCGTGGCGCCCTGGAGGAGCTCCCGGTCGCGCGACGGGATGATCACCTTGAGGCCGTCGTGGGTGCGCACCTCGTCGGTGAACGCGGCGGTGAGGTACTCGTCGAAGCTCAGGTCGTAGCGGAAGTCCTCGCCGGGACCCGAGGCGATCTCGAGACGTAACCCGAGCTTGTCGGCGTCGGGCTCGGCGTCGCGCAGTTCGAGCAACTTGACCACGGCAGCCGGGGTGATCTCGATGATCGCCTCGCTGCCGCTCGCCAGGGGGGATGCGGCGAGACCTTCGAGGGGACTCATGGGGTTCAGGCTACCGCCGCCCGCCCAACGGCGTTCTTGCAGTCAAGTGTTGCGCTATAGCGCAACGATCAGCTGCAAGAACGGTTGGAGGCTCAGCCGGTACCGCCGCCGTCGACCTCGATGCGCTGGCCGGTCACGTAGCCGGCGCCCTCGCTGCACAGCCACAGCACGACCTCGGCGACGTCGTCGGGCTGGCACACCCGGCCGAAGGGCGACGTGGCGTCGAGAGAGCGCAGGTCGGTGAGCGAGCGGTCGCCAGTGAAGGCGCGGGCCAGACGCACGCCCATCTCGGTCTCGACGAGCCCGGGGGCGACGACGTTGACGTGGATCCCGTGCCGGCGCTCCTCCTTGGCGAGGGTGAGGGCGAGGGCCTCGAGGGCGGCCTTACCCATGTTGTACGGCGCCCCGTTGGCCGCCATGTGGCTGGTGGCGACCGACGAGATCATCACGATGTCACCGCGGCTCCGCTGGCGCATCGATGGCAGCACCAGGCGGGCGAGGTGGTGGGCGCCGACCGCGTGCGTCGCCAACACCCGCGCGACCTCCGCCGGGTCGGTGTCGGCCACGGTGTTGCCCCGCGAGGCGATCCCGGCGTTGGCCACCAAGAGGTCGACGAAGCCGAAGTCGTCGAGCACGGCCTCGACCATCGCCGCGTCCGCGTCGGCGTCGTCGATCGACGCGGCGTAGGCGCGCGCCATGCCCCCCTTGCCTTCGATCGCGGCCACCGTCTCGGCGGCGGCGTCCTTGTCCCGCCGGTAGTTCACCGCCACCGCCGCGCCCTCCGCCGCCAGCCGCTCCGAGATCGCCCGGCCGATCCCCCGACCGCCTCCACTGACCAGTGCGACGCGGCCATCCAGCAAGCTCATGTGCCAACCTTGCCCGGTGACCGATGGCAGCCGCAAAGCGATCATTGCGGCCTTACTCGCCAACCTCGGCATCGCCATCGCCAAGTTCGCCGGCTTCCTCATCACCAGCTCGGCCGGTCTGCTCGCCGAGGCCGCCCACTCGGTTGCCGACACGGGGAACCAGGCGCTGCTGCTGCTCGGGGGCAAGCGGGCCCGGCGGGCCGCCGACGCCGAGCACCCTTTCGGCTACGGCCGCGAGCGCTACTTCTGGGCGTTCGTCGTCGCCCTCGTCCTGTTCTCGATGGGTGGGCTGTTCGCCCTCTACGAAGGCATCAGCAAGCTCCGCGACCCGCACGAGGTCGAGAACCTCCCGGTGGCGATCGGCATCCTCCTCTTCGCCATCGTGCTCGAGTCGATCTCGCTGCGCACGGCGTACCGCGAGGCGAGGCACCACAAGCCCGCCGTCGTGTCGTGGTGGAGGTGGATCCGCACCGCCAAGGAGCCCGAGCTCCCGGTCGTGCTGCTCGAGGATGTCGGCGCCGAGATCGGGTTGTTCTTCGCGTTGACGGGTGTCCTCCTGGCCCACTACACCGACGAGCCCCGTTGGGACGCCCTCGGCTCGGTCGCCATCGGCATCCTGCTCGTCCTGATCGCGATCCTCCTCGCCGTCGAGATGAAGGGTCTCCTGATCGGTGAGTCGGCATCGGCGCAGGACGCGGCGCGGATCAAGTCCACGCTCGCGGGTGCGCCATCCGTCCGGCGGGTGATCCACCTCAAGACCCAGCATCTCGGCCCCGACGAGCTGCTCGTGGGGGCGAAGCTCGAGTTCGCGTCCGACCTCTCCGTCGAAGAGCTCTCCGAGGCGATCAACGGGGCCGAAACCGCGCTGCGGGACGCCGTCCCGATCGCCCGCGTCGTGTACCTCGAGCCGGACGTCTACCACCCCGCGCCATCCGGCTCGTGAGGCCGGGGCGCGGCAACACCCCTCGGCGGGCACCCGACCGGTCCGTCATCGGCATCGCGTGCGTGCTCGGCGCGGTCCTCGCCTTCTCGAGCAGCTCGTCGATCGTCAAGTGGGCCGACACGCCCGGCTCGGTGATCGCGTTCTGGCGGATGGTCGGCGCGGCGATCCTGTGGTGGGTCGTCATCGGCGGCCGGCGGGTGCTGACCAGTCACCCCGTGCCGTCGCGCGCTACGTGGTGGCGGGTGCTGCCGGCCGGGCTGTTCTTCGGCTGCAACATCACCCTCTTCTTCACCGCGATCCAGCACACGAGCATCGCCCACGCCGAGTTCATCGTCGCCCTCAGCCCGCTGTTCCTCGTTCCCGCCGGCGTGCTGCTCTTCGGGGAGCACCCCAACCGGCGCGCTCTGGTCTGGGGACTGGTGTCCGTGGTCGGGCTTGCGATCGTGCTCGGCTTCGGCGGCGACCAGGGCGGGGCGTCACTCGGCGGCGACGCGCTCGTGCTGCTGGTCATGTTCACGTGGATCGGGTACCTGCTGACCTCCCGGCGGGCGCGGGCGACGGTCGGCGTCGTCGACTTCATGTCGACGGTGATGCCGATCGGCGTGCTCACCGCGGCGCCCATCGCGATCGTGCTCGACGGGGGCGAGCTGTGGCCGTTGAGCACCGAGGGGTGGATCGCTGTCGCGCTGCTCACCGTGCTCACCGGCATGCTCGCCCACGGCCTCCTCGCCGCGGCCCAGCGGGACGTCCCTGTCGCCACGATCGGCATCCTCCAGGTGTCGCAGCCGGCGCTCGCCGTCGCCTGGGCCTACGTGCTCCTCGGCGAGGAGATCCGCCCTGCCCAGATCCCCGGCATGATCCTCGTGGTGGTGGGGCTGGCCGCGTTCACGTGGGTCTCCCAGCGACGACCCGCTAGGGTCAAGCTCGACCAACACGGGGAGCTCACTGGTTCGGTGGGCTGAGAGGGTGGCCGCCGCCGCCGACCCGAGAACCTGAACCGGGTAATGCCGGCGGAGGAATGGATGCGGACAGTCGTCGTCGTGACCGGACCAGCGCCCCTCGACGGGCGCGCCGTCGCCGCCGTGCCGCCCGATGCCGTCGTAGTCGCCGCCGACGGAGGGCTCGACCACGCCCGGTCCGCCGGGCTGCGGCCGTCGGTGCTGGTCGGCGACCTCGACTCCGTCTCGCCGGCCGGCTTGGACTGGGCCCGCGAGCACGCCGAGGTCGTCACCCACCCCGCGGACAAGGACGCCACGGACACCGAGCTCGCGGTGGCTCACGCCGCGGCCCTCGCGCCCGACCGCTTGCTGCTGCTGGCCGGCGGCGGCGATCGCCTCGACCACACCCTCGCCGCCGTCGGATCGCTCGGCGCGCCGGAGTTGGCGGGCATCGCCTCACTCGAGGTGTGGTGGAGTGGCGATCGTCTGCACGTCATCCACCCGCCGGGCAGCGTCGCGCTCGACCTTGACCCGGGCACGGTGTTCTCCGTGCTCGCCCTCCACGGCCCGTGCCGCGGGGTCACCGTCGAAGGGGCTCGTTGGCCGCTGGCGGACCACGCCCTCGCTCCCCTCGTCGGCCTCGGCGTCAGCAACGAGGCCGCTGAGCGGCCCGTCTCGGTGTCGGTCACGACCGGAATCCTCACCGTCGTCGTCCCCGGAGGCGCCCCGTGATGACGGCGCGGCGCTCGTTGACCGCCGCCTTCGTCGTCGGCGCGACCCTCCTCGCCGCGTGCGGCGGGGACGACGACGGCGGCGCGCCGGCTGCGATCACGCTCGTCACCTACGACTCGTTCCCGACCGAGGACACCTCGCTCAACGCGGCCCTCGCGGCGTTCACCGAGGAGACCGGCATCGCCGTCGAGCAGGTCGTCGCCGGCGACGCCGGGACGATGGTGTCCAAGGCCGTGCTCACCGCCGGCAACCCGGAGGGCGACGTGATGTTCGGGGTCGACAACACGTTCCTCTCCCGCGTCGTCGAGGAAGACGTGTTCGAGCCTTACGAAGCCGACGGGCTCGACGCCGTCCCCGACGGGCTCACGGCGCTCGTGCCCGACGGCGAAGCGACCCCGGTCGACTACGGCGACGTCTGCGTCAACTACGACATCGGCTGGTTCGCCGAGAACGAGCTGGAGCCGCCGGCCGACCTCGCCGCGCTCGCTGAGCCGCAGTACCGCGATTTGCTCGTGGTCGAGAACCCGGCGACGTCGTCGCCCGGCTTGGCGTTCCTGCTGGCGAGCATCGCCGAGTTCGGCGAGGGCGGTTCGGCCGACTACTGGAGCCGGCTGCGCGACAACGGGGTCGAGGTCGTCGACGGGTGGGAGGAGGCGTACTACGAGCGCTTCAGCTGGGCGGGCGGCGGACCGAAGCCGCTCGTCGTGAGCTACGGCACGAGCCCGCCCGCGGAGGTGCTCTTCGCCGACCCGCCGGTCACCGAGGCGCCCACCGCGGTCATCGACACGACGTGCTTCCGACAGGTCGAGTTCGCCGGGGTGCTGCGCGGCACCGATGCGCCGGACGAGGCCGAGCAGCTCGTCGACTTCCTGATCTCCGAGCCGTTCCAGTCGGAGATCGCCCTCAACCTGTTCGTCTACCCCGCCAACGGTGACGTCGCCCTGCCGCCCGAGTTCACCGAGTACTCGACCCAGCCGGCGGACCCGTACACGCTCGACCCGGCCACGATCGCCGCCAACCGGGAGACGTGGATCGACCAGTGGACCGACCTCGTCCTGCGCTGACCCCCCCATCTGGGCGGGAATCGTCTCACGCCCGGTTCTGGGCGGGATCTGTCGCACCTGTCGAGACGAATCCCGCCCAGAAGGGATTCGTCGCGGCACTTGCGGTCGCACCGGTCATCTTCCTCCTGCTCTTCTACGTGTGGCCTGTGGCAACCCTGTTGTCCCGCGGCCTGGCTGCACCGCCGTCCGGCATCTGGGAGATCGCCTGGTTCACGCTCTGGCAGGCGACGGCGAGCACGATCCTCACCATCGCCGCCGGCCTCGTGCCGGCCTACGTCATCGCCCGCTACCGGTTCCCCGGCCGGACGCTTCTGTCCGGACTGCTCACCGCGGTGTTCGTGCTGCCGACGGTCGTGATGGGCGCCGCCATCCTCGCCCTCTTCCCGGCCTCGATCGAACGGAGCATCTGGGCGATCCTCGCCGCCCACGTCGCCTTCAACCTCGCCGTCGTCGTGCGCACCGTGGGCGCGGTCTGGGAGCACCTGCCGGGCGACCTCGAGGCCGCCGCCGCCACGCTCGGCGCCTCGCCCGTGCAGGTGGCCCGGGAGATCACGCTCCCCCTCCTGCGACCGGCGATCTTCGCCGCCGCGTCGATCGTGTTCGTGTTCACCTTCACTTCGTTCGGCGTGATCCGCATCGTCGGCGACGCCGGGACGTCGACGCTCGAGGTCGAGATCTGGCGGCGAGCCACCCAGCTCGGCGACCTCGACGCGGCGGCGACGATCGCCCTCGGCCAGCTCGTCGTCATTGCCGTGTTCGTCGGCTGGTCGGCGTGGCAGCAGCGGCGGCACAGTCGGGCGCTCGCCCTCCGGCCCCTGGCCCGGCGGCGCCCACCCCGTCCGGGGCCCGAGCGACGGTTCGTCGCCGTGACCGCGACGCTGACCGCCGTCGTCGTGGGCGCGCCCCTCGTCGCGCTGGTGGAGCGCTCGCTGCGGACGAGGTCCGGCTACAGCCTCTCGGCGTGGCGTCACCTCGGACGGGCCGAGATCCGGCCCGGCATCAGCGTCGGCGTCGATCCCCTCGAGGCGCTGGCGATCTCGCTGCGCACGGCCGCCGTCGCCACCGTCGTGGCGGTCGTGATCGGCGGCCTCGCCGCCCTCGCCATCGTCGCCTGGCGGCACGGTGGTCGGATCCTCGACACCGGCCTGATGCTGCCCATCGCGACGTCGGCGGTCACCATCGGCTTCGGGATCCTGATCACGTTCGACCAGGATCCGTTCGACTGGCGCGGATCGTGGTGGATCGTGCCCGTCGGTCACGCTCTCATCGCCATCCCGTTCGTCGTGCGCACGGCGTTGCCGGTGCTGCGCGGCATCGACCCGCGACTGCACGAGGCGGCGGCGACGCTGGGAGCTTCACCGGAGCGGGCGTGGCGCGAGATCACCGTGCCGCACCTGCGCCGGCCGCTCATCGTGGCGGCCGGGCTCGCCGCGGCGATCTCGCTTGGTGAGTTCGGGGCGACGAGCTTCCTCAGCCGCAGCGGCTCCGAGACCGTGCCCATCGCCATCGAGCGACTGCTCGGCCGCACCGGCACCGCCCTGCAGGCGCAGGGATACGTGCTGGCGACGATCCTCGCCGTGGCAACGGTCGCCGTCGTAGTGCTCCTCGATGTCGGCGGCGACGTGCGCCGCACCCCGCGCCCGAATGACGCTCGACGTCCGTGACGTCACCGTCGCCTTCGACGGCGTCCCGGTGCTCGACCGCGTGTCGCTGTCGGCCGGCGACGGCGAGATCATCGCCCTCCTCGGCCCATCCGGCAGCGGCAAGACGACGCTCCTACGCGTCGTCGCCGGGTTGATCACCCCGGACGCCGGCTCGGTGTACCTCGACGGGCGCGACCTCACGGGCATCCCGACGCACCGACGCGGCATCGGCATGGTGTTCCAGGACGAGCAGCTCTTCCCGCACCGGGACGTGGCGGCGAACGTCGGGTTCGGGTTGAAGATGCAGAAGGCGCCGCCCGACGAGCGCCAGCAGCGGGTGGACACCATGCTCCAGCTCGTCGGTCTGCCCGGATACGGCCACCGCCGTGTCACCGACCTCAGCGGCGGCGAGGCGAAGCGGGTTGCCCTCGCCCGCTCGCTGGCGCCGTCGCCGCGGGCGCTGCTGCTCGACGAGCCGCTCACCGGACTCGACCGGGAGCTCCACGATCGGCTCGTCGGCGAGGTCGCCGGCATCCTCCGCCGCGCCGCCACGACCGCCATCGTCGTCACCCACGACAGCGAGGAAGCGGCGATACTGGCCGATCGCGTGGTGACGATGGATCAGCTGCGGGACGAGGGCGTGTCGATCGTCGAGCTCACCGCGGCCGACACGCACGCCCTGCGGGCGGCGGTGCTGCGCAACGACACCCCGAGTCGCGACGTCGTGCTCGCCGGCGACGACGACCCGACGACCTTCCACCTCGGGGTTCGTGACCGCACCGGACGGCTCGTCGGCGTGTCGACCTGGCTCGCCCGCCCGCTGCCGGGCGAGGACGGATCGCCGGGGGTACAGCTGCGGGGGATGGCTACGGCGCCCGACGTACGCGGCCGGGGCTTCGGCGACGCCCTCCTGGAAACCGGCATCACGCGGGTCCGGTCCGTCGCACCGGGCGCCATCGTCTGGGCCCGAGCACGGGACACCGCGCTCGGGTTCTACCGCCGCCACGGGTTCGAGGTCGTCGAGCCTGGCTTCGTCGACGAGACGTCGGCCCTGCCCCACCACGTGATCGTGCTCCGGCCTCAGTCCCCTGGTGCGTCGACGTAGGGCTCGGGCGGCGCGGTGATCTCGATGTCGCCGTTGAGGTTGGAGAACGTCGCGGCGAGCGTGCGTCCGTCGTCGAAGGCGACATCGATCCGGTGGACGTGGTCGTCGGCGACCCACACGCTCATCCGGTCGAGCCCGTGGGGATCCTCGAACCCGGGGAGCTCGGGGGCGAGGGCGGAGAGGGCGGCGACGGAGCGCTCGGTGAGGGTGATGTCGTAGCGGATGGTGTCCACGCCGGCGATCACCTCATCGCCGGCCTCGTCGACGTCGGCGCCGTCGAGGGTGGCGAGCAGGGCGTCCGACAAGCGGCCGTACGGGGAGTCGAGGCCGTCCTCCGGCGCGAGCGTCGACCGTTGCGGGCGACCACCCGCCATTCTTTGCGGCCGCTTCCCTTTCCGCCCCCTCGTCACACCCAGGAGGGTGAGGAGGTTGCGCATGTCCGTCGATCCGCTGGCCGCCGAGTACCGCCGGCGGGCCGCCGAGCTGCGCGCCCTCGCCGGCGAGCTGGAGGCGTCGCCCGTCCTCCGCCTCCACGAGATCGCCGGCACCGACACGTGGTCGAGTCCGGGCGCCGACGCCTGCCGGAGCACATTGACCGACGACCAGGTGCGCCTGCGCCACGCCGCCGACGAGCTGCGCCAGCAGGCCTGGTGGTACGAGCACCAAGCCGACGCTCTCGACGCCGTCGCCGCGGCCGGACGGCTCACGGCCGGCGGGTGAGCGGTGCCGGGCATCGGCTACGACCCGGTGCGCCTGCAGGCTCTTCGCGCCGCCACGCTCGCCGCGGCGGATTCACTGCGGCTGCTGTCGAGCGAGGACCCGGCAGCGTGGGAAGCGGTCGTGACCGCCCGGACCGCCCGCGACCACCTCGAGCAGATGTGGCTCCCATTGATCGACCGGATCATCGGCAGCGACGTGATGGTGACCTGGCGCCGCGCCCAACTCGGCGGTGCGATCGCGCTGGCCCGGAGCGTCACGACCGGCCGCAGCCGCGACGACGTGCTCGCCCTGGCGACCGCGCTGATGCTGCTCGGGGCCGTTGGCGACGACGCCGCCAGGCAGGCGTTCTTCGTCGACCTCGGCGGTCGGGCCACGGCCCGGCTCTTCCTCGAGCTCGGCGTTCCCGACCCCTACGGCGATGTCGAGGCGAACCGGGCGCTGGCGGCGATCGCCCGCGAGGAGCTGGCCGCGGCGACCCGCCAACCCGGTCTGCCGGACGAGTTCGCCGCCGATCTCGTCGACGGAGCGGTCGCCGCGGCCGGGGAGCTGGGCCGGGACCCGACGGGCACGTTGCGCTACCTGTTCGCCGACGCCGCCTACGGCGACGAGTTCCTGGTCGCCGCGACGACGGCCGCTGTCCGCGCCGAGCGGGCCGCCGCCGACGAGCGAGCGCTCGACGAGCCGTACTGGCCGTCACCGACGCTGGCCTCCTCACTCACGATCGACCTCGAGGCCGAGACCGACCCGACCGACCACCTCCTGGAGCGGCTGGGCAACGACGCCGAAGGCTGGCGAGCGGTCCTCACCGACCCCGACGTGGCCCGCTACCTGCTCGCTGAGCGCCGCTTCGACGACGCCGGATTCGCCCGGCTCACCGCCGGCGCCCAGCTGGCGGCGGCCGGGCCGGACGTCGGTCCGGACGCGTCCGCCGCGCTGCTCCACGACGCCGCCTACGTCGCGTCCGCGTTCGTCAACCACGTCGGATCGCGCTCCGACCTCTCCTCGGTGCCGCCGGAGGTGTCGGCCTCGGCGGCCACGATCCTCGGCCGCCACTTGTTCGCCGTGCACCACGACGTTCTGCGGCCGCTCCCACAGGAGGAGCCGGGCACGATGCGCCGCGCCCTCGACGCCTTCGGGCCCGACTCGGAGATCGAGGTGCCGTTGTTCGACGAGGACGCCCTCGCCGCGGTGACCGATCTCGCCGTCGACACGGAGGACGGGCTGGCGACGATGCGGGCCTCCCTCAACGGCTACGAGCAGAGCTTCGCCGCGGCCGCAGCGGCGTTCTCGACGCGCGTGGAGCACCAGGACCCCGACGACTTCCTGGCCCAGGCCGTCGGTCAACTCGGGCAGCTCGAGGCCTACCTCCTCCAGCACGCCGGTCACCTCGCCGAGGGCAAGGCCCGCCGGCGCGACGAGGCCATCGGTCGCTGGGTCGACGGCGTGTTCACCGGGTTCAGCTTCGGGAGCCGACAGCTCGGCGCCCCGTTCCCCGTACCGGGCATCGGCCCGGAGGACGTGAAGGAGCAGTGGGCCACGCACGAGGCCGCCGCCGAGCGGCGCCTCGAGGACGACGCGCGGGAGTGGACGGAGCACCTGCGGTACTTGTGGCTCGGGGAGCTCCACGCCGCCGGCGTGATCGCACCCGATCTGCCTCGTGACGTGCTCACCGCCGACGGGACGCTGCGGCCCTGGCTCGAGCTCGACGACACCCAGCGCCGGATCGTCCGGGACCGCATGGAGGAGAACGCCTGGCGGGGACCGGTGGACATCGACTGGCAGCGTCTGTCCGACACGATCAAGCTCGCCCAGCAGGGGCTCTACCTCGACCTCCCGACCGACGAGTGAGCCGGCGCGACCCGGTCAGACCAGCTGGGTGAGCGGGACGCCGGCGAGCCGGCGCGTCTCGCGGGCGAGGTGGGCCTGGTCGGCGTAGCCGGAGGCGGCGGCGACGTCGGCCAGCCGCCCGCCCCGACGAGCGAGCCGCAGGGCGCGCTGGAAGCGCAGCACCCGCTGCAGCGTCTTCGGGCCGTAGCCGAACATGGTCAGGGAGCGCCGGTGCAGCTGGCGCTCCGACAGGCCGAGCTCGCCGGCGAGCCGGGCGATCACGCCCGGACCGTTGGCCCGCTCCAACGTCCGGACGATGATGTCCGTCGCCGGGTCGGGAGGCGCTGTCAGGCGGGCCCGGATCGCGCCGGCGAGTACCAGAGCCGGCTCGCCCGACGTCGCCGCTCGCTCGGCGAGCTCACCGGCGATGGTGCCGCTCCACACCTCGCTCAACGGGACCCGCCGGTCGCGCACCTCGTCGAGCGGCACGCCGAGCGCCGACGCCGCGACGCCGGGGGCGAAGCGCACGCCGGCGATGCGGGCGCCCGCCGGCAGCTCGGCGTACTGGACCCGGCTGTCGGGACCGGCGACGAACGCCGTCACGTCACCGTCGGCGAGTTGCCAAATGATGTCGGCGCACCCGTCGGGGACGACGCGCACGGTGGCCGGGGCGTGGGACGGTGCGTCGCGGACCCACAGACAGGCGACCTGGCCGGCGAGCTCGGCCGGTGGGCGGTGCTCCCGGTAGACGCTGCCGTCGACGCTCGTCACGCGCTCGTCCGGTAGTGGAGGTGGACGAAGCCGCTGCCGAAGCGCCGCTCGTCGACCAGCTGGAGATCGACGCGGACTCCGTCGGGCAACGACGGGGCGCCGCCGCCGATCAGGACCGGCGCGAGCAGCAGGTGCCAGTCGTCGACCAGTCCGGACCGGATGGCGTGGGCGGCGAGGTCGGGCCCGGCGATCGTGAGGTCGGTGGTGGCCGTCGCCTTCAGGCGCCCGACCGCGTCGGCGTCGAATTCCCGCTCCAGCCGCGTCCTCGTCGTGGTCACCGTGTCCAGCGTCCGGGAGTAGACGACCTTGTCGGCTGCCCCCCAGAGCGCGGCGAAGTCCCGCACCGCCGCCGACTGGTCGGGGCCGGTGTCCATCGTCTCCCAGCCGGCCATCGTCTCGTACATCCGGCGCCCGTACAGGTAGGTGCCGACGGGCCGCACAAGATCGTTGACGAAGGTGTGTACCTCGTCGTCGGGCATGGCCCAGTCGAAACCGCCCTCCTCGTCGGCCACGTAGCCGTCGAGCGAGGTGATGGCGACGTAGATCAGGCGGGCCACGTCGAGCCACGGTAGGGGGCCGGCGCTCGCGCGGGGAGTTGGTATTCTGCGCACGCCATCGGGCGGTCGGCACGACCGAGGACAGGGGGATCACGTGGCGTCCACGGATGAAGTCGTCTTTCCGGCGCCGCACGAGATCGAGGGTTTCTGGAACCTCGACAAGATGCACGCCCCGCGGCCGGTGACGCCGCTGTCGTTCGACCTGATCATCCGCACGTTGGGCGAGGGCTTCACCGCGTCCCACGACGACTACGACTGCCCGATCATGGCCGACACAAAGGAGATCAACCACTACGTGTACTTCTCCTTCCATCCGTTGCCGGACGAGGCGGAGGTCGCCCGGCGGATGGTGCACTACCACGAGAAGCTGGCCGAGAAGGTGCCCATGGTCGGCAAGCGGTGGGAGGAGGAGTGGAAGCCGTCGGTCAGCGCCCGCAACGTGACGCTGAAGACCGAGGACTGGTCGGCGCTCAGCGACGGCGAGCTGGTCGCCAAGCTCGACGAGCTCACCGATTACATGCGCTACCAGTGGTGGATCCACGGGCACGTCAACTTCGTGTTGTTGTCGAGCAGCGCCTTCTGCGACCTCTACGACAAGGTCATGCAGCCCGAGGAACCGACCGAGGCGTACCGGATGCTGCAGGGCTTCCCCACCACGTCGGTGGACGCCGCCAAGGGGCTGTGGCGGCTGAGCCGTGCCGCGGTCGCCAACCCGGTCCTCAAGGAGCTGTTCGAGACCAAGCAGGGGGACGAGCTACTCGCCGCGCTGGACGAGAGTGACGAGGGGCGGGGGTTCCGCCGCCAGCTCGACGAGTTCCTGTTCGTCTACGGCTGGCGCCACGACGCCGTGTACGACCTGGCCGACGTGCCGTGGCACGAGGACCCGACGATCCCGCTGCGCAACGTGCGCACGATGATGGAACTGCCGGACAGCGACGACCCGGAGCTGCAATACCAGGCCAACGTCGCGGCGCGGGAAGCGTTGTTCGCCAAGCTGCGCGAGAAGCTCGCCGACGACCCGGACACGATGGCCAAGCTCGATGAGCTCTATGAAGCGGCGCGATACAGCTTCCCGCTCACCGAGGACCACGCCTTCTACATCGATCAGCTGTACATCGCAGTGTTCCGCCGGTTCATCCTCGCCCTCGGCGACCGGCTCGTCGCCAAGGGCCTCGTCGACCAGCGCGACGACGTGTTCTTCATCCGGCGCGACGAGATCGTCGACGCGCTCACCAACGGCGGCGACCGCCGGGCGGTGGTGGCCGAACGGCGGGCCAGCTTCGAGCGGGCGGCCGCGGTCAGCCCGGTCAGTCCGCTCGGCAACCCGCCTCCGCACGCCGAGGTGCCGGATCCGTACATGGATGCCGTGGTCACCCGCCTGCTCGGCGTGCGACCGCCGGAGGAGAACACCGACCCCGACGTGCTCAAGGCCGTCGCCGGCTCACCGGGTCAGTACACCGGCCCGGCACGCGTGTGCCGGTCCCTCGCCCAGGCCACCGACGAGCTCGAGGAGGGCGAGGTCATGGTCGTCGAGATGACCCTGCCCCCGTGGGTGCCCCTGTTCCCCCTGGCCGGCGCCGTCGTCTCCGACGTCGGGGGCGTCCTGTCGCACAGCGCGATCGTCGCCCGGGAGTGCGGCGTGCCCGCCGTCGTCGGCACCACCTTCGGCACCACGGTCATCAAGACCGGTCAGATCATCACCGTCGACGGCAACAAGGGCGTCGTCTACCTCGACGGCCGCCCCGCCTGACCGCGTTCTTGCAGCTGATCGTTGCGCTATAGCGCAACACCTGACTGCAAGAACGGGAGTTCCGGACGTCAGAAGACGCCAGCGGGTTCGAGGTCGGCGATCGAGGTGCGGCCGAGGAGCCACGCGAGACGCTCGTGGGGCGGGGCGGCGAGCGCCGCCGGCGGCAGTCCCGTCATCCCCATCGGGCGGCGGGCGTTCCAGCGCATCTCCATCAGCCGAAGGTCCTTGCGCACGTACTCGGCGGGCCAGTCCGCCGGCTCGTACCCGAGCCCGAGGTCGACGCGGTGGACCTCGACCTCGCGCCAGCGCGCGAAGACCAGCTGACTCACCGGCATTTCCCGGTCCGGTCCCTCGCGGCTGTGGCCGTTCCAACGCGTGTGCACCGACCAGGCCTGCTCCAGCGACCAGATCGTCGCCCGGACGTCGGCGACCAGCTCATCGGCCGGCCTCGTCGCCCCGGACTCGATCTCGGCGTCACGCTGGCCGGGCGCGTACCGGGCGACCGTCTCGCCCCGGTCGGCGGCGGCGAGGACCCGCCCGATGCTGTCGGCGTTGCGGGCGAGGTGGGTGAGCACGTGCCCGACACTCCAACCGGGCAGCCGGCTCGGTGCCGACCCGTCGAGGAGGCCGTTCTCGGCGCTCCGATCGAGCATCCCCAGCAGGCCCTGGTGCGCGGCCGCCGCGCCGGCGACGTCCCGGTCGAGCTCGCGCGCGTCCACCGGCGACAACGTACGACGCGAGGGTGGGTCCGACCGTGACATCCTTTTCCCATGCAGCTCGGGATGATCGGCCTCGGCCGGATGGGCGCCAACATGGTGCGCCGGCTCGAGGGGGCGGGGCACGAGTGCGTCGGCTTCGACGTCGACGCGCAGGCAGTGGAGGCGCTCGCCGCCGAGGGGGTGGAGGGCGCGGCCACACTGGCCGACCTCGTCGGCCGGCTCGACCCTCCGCGCCACCTCTGGATCATGGTCCCGGCGGCGTACGTCGACTCGACGATCGCCGGGCTCATCCCCCTGCTCGACCGCGGCGACACGATCATCGACGGCGGCAACTCGTGGTACCGGGACGACGTCGACCGGGCCGGCCCGCTGGCGGAGCAGCACGGCATCGACTACGTCGACGTCGGTACGAGCGGCGGGACCCACGGGCTCGAGCGCGGCTACTGCCTGATGGTCGGCGGACCCGACGGTGCCGTGACGCGCCTGACGCCGATCTTCGACGCCCTCGCCCCCGGCGTCGACGCCGCCGAGCGCACACCCACCCGGGCGGCGAGCGAACCCGAGCCGGGGCCGGCCGAGCGGGGCTGGCTCCACTGCGGCCCGAACGGGGCCGGCCACTTCGTCAAGATGGTCCACAACGGGATCGAGTACGGGCTGATGGCCGCCTACGCCGAGGGCCTCAACGTGCTGGCCAAGGCCGACATCGGGTCCGAGGCCCACGCCGCCGACGCCGAGACGGCTCCCCTCGTCCACCCGGAGTACTACCGCTACGACCTCGACCTCGCCGCGATCACCGAGGTGTGGCGGCGGGGCTCGGTGGTGGCGAGCTGGCTCCTCGACCTGACCGCGGAGGCGCTGGCGGCCGATCCCAAGCTCGCCGCCTTCGAGGGCCGGGTGAGCGACTCCGGGGAGGGCCGGTGGACGATCAGCGCGGCGATCGACGAGGGTGTGCCCGTGCCGGTGCTCTCGGCGGCCCTCTACGAGCGGTTCAGCTCGCGGGGCCGATCCGACGTCGCCGACAAGGTGCTGTCGGCGATGCGCGCCGGCTTCGGCGGTCACGTCGAGCGGAAGGAGTCGACGCGATGAATGGCGGATCCCATCAACCGCCCGCGGACGCCCTGGTCCTGTTCGGCGCCACCGGCGACCTCGCCAAGCGCAAGCTGTTCCCCGCCCTGTACCAGCTCGTCCGCCGGGGCGAGCTGACGGTGCCGGTCATCGGCGTGGCCCGTAGCGACTGGACCGACGAGGACTTCCGGACCCACGCCCGGGAGTCGATCCTCGAGCACTGCGACTCGCCGTCCGACGCCGTGATCGACGAGCTCGCCGAGCGGATGGACCTCGTCCAGGGTGACTACGCCGCCCCGACGACCTGGCAGACGCTCGCCGCCACGCTCGACAATCTCGGCTCCAAGGTCGCGGTGTACTACATGGCCATCCCACCGGAGATGTTCCCGACCGTCGCCGAGTCGCTGGCGTCGGTCGGCCTGCACGACCGGGGCCGGATCGTGGTCGAGAAGCCGTTCGGCCGCGACCTCCAGTCGGCGATCGACCTCAACGCCACCCTGCACTCGATCTTCCCCGAGGAGCGGATCTTCCGCATCGACCACTACCTCGGCAAGGAAGCCGTCGAGGACCTGCTCGTGTTCCGCTTCTCGAACATGATGCTCGAGCCGATCTGGAATCGCCGCTACGTCCGCAGCGTGCAGGTCACGATGGCGGAGTCGATCGGCGTCGAGGGCCGCGGGAACTTCTACGACTCGGTCGGGGCGATCCGCGACGTGATGCAGAACCACCTGTTGCAGGTCGTCGCGCTGCTGGCGATGGAGCCGCCCGTCGATCCCGACTCCTCGTTCCTCCAGGACGAGAAGGCCAAGGTGCTGGCCGCGATGGAGCCGATCGACCCGGCGCGGATGGTGCGCGGCCAGTACGTCGGCTACCGGGAGGAGCCGGGCGTCGATCCGCAGTCGGAGACGGAGACCTTCGTCGCCGCCTTCCTGCAGATCGACTCGTGGCGGTGGGCCGGCGTGCCGTGGTACGTGCGGGTGGGGAAGGCCCTGTCGCAGTCGGTGACGGAGGCGGTGATCGAGCTCGTGAACCCGCCGCAGATGCTGTTCGACGAGGCCGGCGGCAGCCGCCCGGGCCGCAACCTCGTCCGCTTCCGGTTGGGTCAGCGCGACGGGGTGACGTTCACCCTCCAGGCCAAGACGCCCGGACCGCACATGGACAGCCAGGCGGTCGACATCGCCGTCGACTTCGCCGCCGCCCTCGGCGAGCGCCAGGACGCCTACGAGCGGTTGCTCAACGACGCCATCGACGGCTCACCGCGACGCTTCGCCCGCCAGGACGTCGTCGAGCGGACATGGCGGGTGGTGCAGCCGGCCCTCGACTACCCGGGCCCCGTCCACCCGTACTTCCGGGGCACGTGGGGGCCGGCCGAGGCCGACCGGACCCTCGGCGGCGACACCTGGTTCGACCCGTCCTGACCCACCCACCCCGTTCTGTCGTTTGGAATCGACCGGTTCGGGGCGTTTCTAAACGACAGAACGGGGGATTACACCGCGCGCCGTGGGATCACCACGACCGTGCCATCGGTCTCCTGGCGGACGTTGACCTGGACGCCGTAGAACTCGGCGAGCGTGTCGGCCTGGAGGACCTCGGCGGCCGGTCCGGCGGCCACTCGACGGCCAGCGTGGAGCAGGGTCAGCCGGTCGCTGTACAGCCCGGCCAGGGTCAGGTCATGCATCGCCGAGACCACGGTCAGGCCGTGCTCGGCGCGCAGCCGGGCGACCAGCTCCAGCGCCTGCTGCTGGTGGCCGATGTCGAGGGCGCTCGTCGGCTCGTCGAGGAGCAGGACCGGGGCGTCCTGGGCCAGCGCCCGGGCGATGACCAGCCGCTGCCGCTCGCCACCGCTCAACGTCCCCAGCCGGCGACCGGCGAACGGGCCGAGATCGAGCCGCTCGAGGACCCCGGCCACGGACTCCCGGTCGTGACGAGTCGGGCTGGCGAAGTAGCCGACGTACGGGGAGCGGCCGAGCAGGACGTACTCCGCCCCGGTCATGTCGTCGGGGATCAGCGGCTCCTGCGGAACGTAGGCGATGAGCTGGGCCCGCCGGCGGCTCGACCGCGCCGACAGGACTTCGCCGTCGACGAGGACGTCGCCAGTACTGCCGACGAGCCCGACGACTGCCCGGAGCACGGACGACTTCCCGGCCCCGTTGGGCCCGATCAGGCCGAGCCACTCGCCCGACGCCACCGTCTCGGTGAACGGATCGACGGCCACGGCGCGGCCGTAGGTCACGCCGACGCCGCGCAGCTCGAGCACGCTCACTGGTGCCCCTGCCGGGCGCGGAGGACGACGAGGAAGAAGGGGGCACCGAGGAACGCGGTCACGACGCCGATCGGAATCTCGGCCGGATCGGTGAGCACCCGAGCGGGGATGTCGGCGAGGATCAGGAACGCCGCCCCGAGCAGGACCGACAAAGGCAGCACGCGGTAGTAGCTCGCCCCGGCGACGAGCCGGATCAGGTGCGGCACGACGATCCCGACGAACCCGATCAGCCCGCTCACCGACACGACCGCGGCCGTCCCGAAGGTCGCTGCGATCACGACCACCAGCCGCACCCGGGCGACCGGCGCACCGAGCGACGACGCCTCGTCGTCGCCGACGCGGAACAAGTCGAGGTGACGGCGGTGGAGCAGCAGCACGACCGACGCGATAGCCACGTACGGCAGTGCCATCCGCACGTCGGCCCACCGCGCCGTCGACAGCGTGCCGAGGATCCAGCTGTAGACCTCCCGCACGACCTCCGAGTGGCGCTGGAGCATGAACGTCTGCACCGCTGTGACGAGCGACGTGACGGCGACCCCGGCGAGCACGAGCGTCACGCCGGAGCGGGTGCCGCCGAAGGCGGCACCGACGACATAGGTGACGAGCACCGTCACCAGGGCGGCCACGAAGGCGACCGTCGGCGCCGGGTCGACGGGCCACCCGGCAGTCGCCGAGCGGGCGACGGTGAACACGATCGTCGCCCCCAGACCGGCCCCGGCGGCCGCCCCGAGCAGGTACGGGTCGACGAGCGGATTGCGGAACACGCCCTGGTAGCTGGCCCCGGCGAGCGACAGCATCGCCCCGACGACGCCGGCGAGCACGACCCGCGGCATGCGCACCTGCCAGATCACGTTCCACTCGGCGTCGCTGATGCCGCTGTCGACGCTGATCAGCGGCAGGTGGTCGAGCAGCGCCAGCGGCACGCGCCACCACGTCGGCCCGGCCGGGCCGACCATCGCACCGAGCACCAGCGCGCCGAGCAGGATCACGGCCGACGCCGGGATCCACCACGAGCGCCGGGTCGTCACCGGCACCGTGATCGGCGCGACCGCTGTTGTCACGGGTCGACGACGGTCAGGAGGGCACGGCGACGCGCTGGACGGCGTCGGCGACGGCCTGCATGTAGTCGACGATGCGCGGCCCCCACCGCGAGGCGATGTCGTCGTCCATCTCGACCACCCCGCCGTTGGTGACGGCCGCGATCGCGTCCCAGCCGGGCCGGGCGGCCACCGTCTCGGCGCTCTCGCCGCAGCACTTGGTGTCGGCGAGGAAGATCAGGTCGGGGTTGGCCGAGATGATGAACTCGGCGTTGAGCTGTGGGTACGCCCCGCCGCTGGTCTCCGCCTCGTCGGCGATGTTGCGCAGCCCGAGCTGGTTGTACACGTGCCCGATGAACGTGTCCGAGGTAACGCTGAAGTAGGTGTTGTCGAGCTCGTGGTAGGCGCTCAGCGGTGCCTCGAGCGCCGGCATGCCGGCGACGATCCCGTCGATGTCGGTCTGCATCTGGGCGACCAGCTCGGCCGCCTCCCCGACCCGTCCGACGGTCGCGCCGAGCTGCTCGATCTGGGTGTACACGTCGCTGAAGCCGAGCGGAGCCGGACCCTCCCAGTGGGTGAGGCCGAGCGAGTCGAGCTGACTCAGGAAGTCGGGGTTGGAGCCGTCGGTGACGACGAGATCGGGTTCGTACCCGGCCACCGCCTCGACGTTGGGCTCGTAGGCCGACAGCTCGGTCATCACGGCCGCCGCTTCGGGCGGGTAGTTCGACAGGTTGTCCACGGCGACGACCTGGTCACCGGCGCCGATGGCGAAGAGGATCTCGGTGTGGGTCGGCGAGAGCGAGACGATGCGCTCGGGCCCGTCGGCGGCGGGCGCGGTCGTCGCTGGTGCCGCGGTCGTAGCTGGAGCCGCGGTCGTCTCGGCGGCGGCGGTGGTCGCCGGTGGTGCCGCCGTCGTCGCGACCGGCTCCGTGCCGCTCGTCGCCGCAGCCGACGTGGGACTTGGCTCGGCGCTGTCATCGTCGCCGCACGCCGCCAACAGGGTCAGGCCGACGACGACGCCGGCCAGCATCTTCTTCGATGCCACGGGTACTCCTCCAAGCAGAAATGGAGGACAAGAACGAACCGCCCTTGCCTCGAGGGTCTGGGTTTCGTGCGCAGGGCCAGGCGACCGGACTCGTCCGCTCGAGGCGGCTTCACCGTTGCGGGTCAGTGCCGGGATCTCACCGGACTTCGCTGGGTCCAACGACGGGCGCCACGGTAGCGGGCGGTCCGTACACTCCGCCACGTGGCCGGCGACCTCACCCTCCACGCCCGACGCGGAACCCGATGATCAGGTTCCTCCTCGGCGGGGCGAGGAGCGGGAAGAGCGCGCTCGCCGTCGAGCTCGGGCGCCGCCACGACGGCCCGGTCGTCTTCGTCGCGACCTGTCCCGTCGTCGAGGACGACGACGACCTCGCCACACGCATCGAACGGCACCGCGTGTCCCGGCCGGACTGGCTCACCGTCGAGGAGCCGGTCGAGCTCGCCGCCGCGGTGGAGAAGGTGGACGGCGACGCCCTGGCGATCGTCGACTGCCTGACGCTGTGGGTGTCGAACCTGATGTTCCGGGGCGACGACGAGCCGGCGGTGACCGGGGCGGCGGCGGCGTTCGCCCGTGTGCTCCTCGACCGCCCGGGCGACGCCGTCGTCGTCAGCAACGAGGTCGGATCCGGCGTGCACCCGGAGGGCGAGCTCGGGCGGCGCTACCGGGATCTGCTCGGTCGGGTCAACCAGATCGTCGCCGCCGCGGCCGACACGACGCTGCTCGTCGTCGCCGGTCGGGCGCTGCGCCTGGAGGACCCGTTGGAGGTCCTCGGATGAACGGGCTGAGTGCGCTGCTCGCCGACCTCCCGCCGGCCGACGACGCGGCCGCGGCGGCGGTCCGCGAGCGCGCCACGCAGGTCCTGCGGCCGGCCGGCGCGCTGGCGCGGTTCGACGACCTGGCTGCGTGGGTCGCCAGCTGGCAGGGCACCGACCGCCCCCGCATCGAGCATCCGGCCGCGCTGATCTTCGCCGCCGACCACGGGGTCGCCGCGGCCGAGTCCGTGAGCGCCTACCCGGTGAACGTGACCGCGGCGATGCTCGACGCCTTCACCGCCGACCGGTCCACGGTGAGCGCGTTCGCCAGACAGGCAGGCGCGACGGTGCGCGCCGTCGACGTCGGCGTCGGGCGGCCCACCGGCGACATCCGGGTCGAGGCAGCGCTGACGCCCGGCCGGTTCGACGAGATCGTCGCGGCGGCTCGTGCCGCCGTGGACGAGCTCGACGGCGATCTGCTCGTGCTCGGTGAGATGGGGATCGGCAACACGACGGCGGCGGCCGCCGTCGCGGCGGCGCTGGCCGGTGGTGAGGCCGCCGAGTGGGTCGGTCGGGGCACCGGCGTCGACGACGCCGGGCTGGAGCGGAAACGGACCGCCGTCGCCGCCGCGGTCGGGCGCGTCGCCGGGCTCACCGATCCGATCGACGTGCTGCGCGAGGTCGGCGGATCCGAGCTGGTGGCGATCGCCGCTGCGCTGGTCGCCGCGCGCCACCGCCGGCTGCCGGTCGTGCTCGACGGCTACGTCGTGACTGCCGCCGCCCTGCCGGTGGCGATGGCCGTGCCGGCGGCGCTCGACCACTGCGTCGCCGGTCACTGCTCGGCCGAGCCCGGCCACCGGCGGCTGCTCGAGCGGCTGGGCAAGCCGCCGCTGCTCGACCTCGACCTCCGCCTCGGCGAGGGCAGCGGGGGGATGGCCGCCGTCCCGCTCGTGGCGATGGCATGCGCCGGCGTCACCGAGGTCCCGACGTTCGCCGAGTGGTTCGGCGAGGCGTGATCGGGTTCGGCGCCGCCGTCCAGTTCCTGACGCGTGTCCCGGTGCGCACCCGCGCCGCTCCCGACATCGCGGGCGCCGTCGTGTGGTTCCCGGTCGTCGGGGCGCTGATCGGGGCGATGGTCGGTGGGATCGCCGCCGGGCTCGGCGAGGTCCTCCCCGCCGCCGTGGCTGCCGCCGTCGCCGTGCTGTTCGGCGTCACCATCACGGGCGCCTTCCACGAGGACGGGCTCGCCGACACCGCCGACGCCCTCGCCGGCGGGTGGACCCGTGAGCGGCGGCTGGAGATCCTCGACGACCCTCGCCACGGCAGCTACGGCGTGGCGGCGATGTGCGGTTCGATCGTGCTGCGCGTCGTCGCCGTGGCATCGCTCGGACCGGCGGCGGCGTTCGCCGGACTGGTGGCGGCGCACACCCTCGCCCGCGGCGCCGCCGTGGCCACGATGGGCGCGGTCCCGCTGGCCAAGCCCGACGGGTTGGGCGCCGGCTACGCCCGGTCGGTCACGACCTCCCGGGCGGCGGTCGCCGGGCTCGTCGCCGCCGTCGTGGCCGCGCTGGCGACGGGCTGGTGGGCGGGTCCGCTCGCCGCCACCGCCGCGGCGGCCGCCGCGCTGGTCGCGTACTGGGCGTGGCGGGCGATCGGCGGGATCACCGGTGACGTCCTCGGCGCGATCGAGCAGGTGGCGGAGTGCGCCGTGCTCGTCGTCGTCACCGGCCTCGCCGCCCACCACGGCCTCTGGTGGCGGTGACGGCGCGACCACTGACCTCAGGAGGCGGACGCGGACTCGAGAATGGCGGAAAGGTTGGCGTCGAGCCGACAGTGCCGGTCGGGCCGACGACGAGGATGGATTCGGGCATGGCAGGCCTCCAAGGGGTGCGGATTCGACGGTCAGCGGCAACGGTCAGCTGACGCCCATGCCGCCGTCGATAGCGATGTGGGCGCCGGTGATGAAGCCGGCGGCGGGTGAGACCAGGAAGCCCACCAAGCGGGCGACATCGTCGGCAGTGCCGGTGCGTCCCACCAGCAGCCGCTTGCTCACGAAGTCGCCGAACGCAGACTTCGCCTCGGGGGCAAGTCCGAGCTTGTCGAACGCCGGAGTGTCGATCGCGGCGGGGACGACGGCGTTGACCCGAATCCCCCGCGGGGCGAGCTCGACCGCGAGCGGGGCAACCATGGCCATCATCGCGCCCCTGGTGGCGGTGGGCACGGCGTAGTTCGGAGCGCCGAGCGACACTCCCCGCGCCCCCATGAGGACGACGGATCCGCCCGCGCGCAACAGCGGGAGGACAGCTTGCAGGGTGAAGAACTGGCCTTTGACGTTGACCGCGAACGTTTCGTCGAACGTCGCCTCGTCGACGGCCTCGATCGGCAGCATCGCTCCGATCCCGGCGTTCAGGAAAACCGCGTCCAGCCCCCCGTACCGAGCGCGGATCTCGTCGGCGACCGACTCCGCATCGGCGAGCACGCGGGCATCGGCTCGGAGCAACGTGACGTCGTCGGGCAGCACGTGTCGGGCCGCGGTGATCGTGTCGGGGTTCTGCCCGGTTGCCACGACCGCATAACCCTGCTCAAAGAGGACCTGGGCGGTGGCCAGCCCGATCCCAGTCGTACCCCCGGTGATCAGGGCCACCGGTCGTGAGTCCGCTGTCGTCACTTGTCAGCCTCCTTCGACACCGCCAAACGGCGAGCTCGCCCAATTGTGTAGAGGACTATACAGAATTCGGGCTGACTTATAAAGTGGGCTCTACAGAAAGGAGATCGGTGGCCAGTACGCCGAAACGCTTGGGCCGTCCGCGCGGTTTCGACCGCGACGAGGCACTGGCTCGGGCGATGGAGCTGTTCTGGGCGCGCGGCTACGACGCCACCACGCTCACCGAGCTGCAGCGGACCATCGGCATCAACGCACCGAGCTTCTATGCCGCCTTCGGCTCGAAGGAGCAGCTGTTCCGCGAAGCCCTCGAGTTGTACGTCCGAACCGAAGGTGCGCCGATGACGGGCGCGATCACCTTGGCGCCAACGGCCCGCGCCGCGATCGAGCGGCTGCTCCAGGCCTCGACGATCTCATTCCGCCAGCCCGGCAAGCCGGCCGGCTGCCTCATGGTGCTCAGCGCCACCGGCTGCAACGACCCCGACAGCGGGGTCGCCGACCTGCTGCGTGAGCGACGCGCCGTTCGGCGCACGCTCATCGAGGAACGACTCCGCCAGGGCGTCGTCGACGGCGACCTCGCATCCGATGCCGACCTCTACGCGATCACGACCTTCTACACCGCCGTCCTCGACGGCATCGCGGTCGAGGCACGAGAAGGCGCCTCGCGCAGGACCCTGCAGACGATCGCCGACTCGGCGATGGCCGCGTGGGACACCCTCGCCGGTGTGGACCGGAGCGCTCAGGAGACGAGGCCGGCGAAGCGGCGCATCCCCTCGGCCAGGTCATCATCGCCGAGGGCGAAGGAGAAGCGGGCGTAGCCGGGGGCGCCGAACGCCTCGCCGGGGACGAACGCCACCTTGGCCGCCGACAGCACGTGGTCGGCGAGCTCCAGGCTCGAGGTCACGGTGCGCCCGCCGAGGTCCCGGCCGAAGAGCCCGTCGACCCGGGGGAAGCAGTAGAACGCGCCCTCCGGCTCGAGGCACCGCACTCCAGGGATGTCCGACAGCATCGAGTGCATCGTCCGCCCCCGCCGTTCGAACGCGCTGCGCATCATCGCCACGGCCTCCAGGTCGCCGCTCACCGCGGCGAGCGCGGCCCGTTGGGAGACGTTGGCGACGTTTGACGTCGAGTGGCTCTGCAGGTTGATCGCCGCCTTGGTGACGTCGGGCGGGGCGATCATCCAGCCGACCCGCCAGCCGGTCATCGCGTACGTCTTGGCCACGCCGTTGAGCACGACGCACTGGTCGGTGAGGTCGGGGACGAGGACCGGCATCGACGTGAACTCGTGCGGCCCGTAGGTGAGGTGCTCGTAGATCTCGTCGGTGATGACCCAGACCCCCCGCTCGACCGCCCACCGGCCGATCGCGGCGACCTGCTCGGGCGGGTACACCGCACCGGAGGGGTTGTCCGGGCTGACGAACAGCAGCACCTTGGTGCGCGGCGTCCACGCCGCTTCGAGCTGGTCGACGGTGACCTGGAAGCCGGTCTCCTCGGTCGTCTCGATCACCTTCGGGACACCGCCGGCGAGGATGATCGCCTCCGGGTACGTGGTCCAGTACGGCGCCGGCAGGATCACCTCGTCGCCCGGGTCACACAGCGTGGCGAAGGCGTTGAACACGGCGTGCTTGCCGCCGTTGGTCACCAGCACCTGGGCCGCGGAGCAGTCGTAGCCGCTATCCCGCTTGGTCTTCACGGCGATCGCCTCGCGCAGGTCGGGCAGACCGGCCGCCGGGCTGTAGCGGTGGTTCCGGGGGTCGCGGCAGGCGGCGACGGCGGCCTCGACGATGTGCTCGGGCGTCGGGAAGTCAGGCTCGCCGGCACCGAACCCGATGACGTTCTCGCCCTCGGCCTGCAGCGCCTTCGCCTTGGCGTCGACGGCGAGCGTGGCGGACTCGGTGATCGCCGCGATGCGGCTGGAGACACGGTGTTCGGGGGTGTGCGACACGGAACAACCCTCTTTCGGGGAAAGGCGAGGATCCGGTGACATGCTTTCACAGTGACCGCCATGACCCCCGCTGACTTGCGGATCCCCGCCGACCTGCTGCCCGCCGACGGCCGGTTCGGCTGCGGGCCGTCGAAGGTGCGGCCCGAGCAGCTCGACGCCCTCGTCGCCGCCGGTCGCAGCGTCCTCGGCACCTCCCACCGCCAGGCGCCGGTGAAGCAGCTCGTCGGCTCCGTTCGGGCGGGTCTCCGTGACCTCTTCGGGCTGCCGGACGGCTGGGAGATCGTGCTCGGCAACGGCGGTACGACGGTGTTCTGGGACGTCGCCACGTTCGGCCTCATCGACCGACGCAGCGAGCACCTCACGTTCGGCGAGTTCTCCTCCAAGTTCGCCGACGCCAGCGCCGCCGCACCGCACCTCGACGAGCCGCTCGTCGTCGCCGGCGAGCCAGGCGACCACCCCCAGCCGGTCGTCGACACCGATGTCGACCTGTACGCGCTGACCCACAACGAGACGTCGACGGGCGTGGCGATGGACCTGCGCCGTCCGGAGGGTCCCGACGGCGCGCTGGTCGCCGTCGACGCCACCTCCGGCGCGGGTGGCCTGCCGTGGGACCCGGCCGAGGTCGACGTGTATTACTTCGCCCCGCAGAAGTGCTTCGCGTCGGACGGTGGCCTGTGGGTGGCCGCCTGCTCGCCCGCCGCGGTCGAGCGCATCGACCGGATCACGGCGAGCGGCCGGTGGCGCCCGGCGTCGCTCGACCTCGGCATCGCCCTCGCCAACAGCCGCCTCGACCAGACCTACAACACGCCGGCGGTGGCGACGCTGCTGCTGCTCGACAGCCAGCTGCGCTGGATGCTCGACAGCGGCGGGCTCGACTGGTGCGTGAAGCGGACCCGGTCCTCGTCCGACCACCTGTACGCGTGGGCCGAGAGCCGCCCGTGGGCGTCGCCGTTCGTCGCCGACCCGGCCAAGCGGTCCGCCGTCGTCGGCACGGTGGATCTCGAGGACGACCTCGACGTGGCGAAGGTCAACGCGGCCCTGCGGGCCAGCGGGATCGTCGACACCGACGGCTACCGCAAGCTCGGGCGCAACCAGCTCCGCATCGGGATGTTCCCCGCCGTGGAACCCGCCGACGTCGAAGCCCTCACCGCCTGCATCGACCACCTCGTCGAGCACCACCGGGACGTCGTGGCCAAGTGAGCACCGGCCGACCGACCGTTGACGATGTGCTGTCGCTGGACATCGACGACCTGAAGCCGCTCAGCCACCCGGCGTTGATCGTCGCCCTGACCGGTTGGTTCGACGCCGCCGGCGCGGCGACGACGGCACTGTCGTACCTCACCGAGTCCGGCGTGACAGTCGGCGAGATCGACCCCGACCCGTTCTACGACTTCACCCAGGAGCGGCCGACCATCGAGATCGACGGCGGGGACGTGCGCGCGATCACGTGGCCGGCGAACACGTTCCGCGTCGTCCGCACCGGCGGACCGCACGACCTCGTCGTGCTCAACGGGGTCGAACCGCACCTCGCCTGGGCGACGTTCGTCGGGTGCGCCACGCGGGTCGTCGAACGGCTCGGGTGCGAGCTCGTCGTCACGGCCGGCGCCACGGCCGACGCCGTCCCCCACACCCGCATCCCGCCGGTGGTCGGCAGCACTGCGTCGCCCGAGCTCGCTCGCCGGCTCAGCCTCGGGAGACCGACGTACCAGGGGATCACCGGGTTGATCGGGGTCCTCCACGCCGACCTCGAACGCCTCGGCGTGCCGACGGTCTCGTTGCGCGTCGGCGTGCCCCACTACCTCACCCACGCCGAGCATCCGCTCGCCGTCGGAGCGATGCTCCGCCACCTCGGCCGGATCCTCGGGCTCGAGCTGACCGTCGAGCTCCGCGACCAGATCGACCGCTGGGCTTCGGTGCACGACGAGGCCGTCGCCGAGGACGACCGCCTTCGCGCCTACGTCCGCATGCTCGAGGCCGAGTACGACCGCGAGCAAGGTTCTGACGAAGCTGGGGATCGCTGAGCGATCCCCAGACTCCAGAGAACCTGAGACCTCGGGTGGCTAGCCGCCGGACGCATCGGCGACGCGGGTCTTGCCGGCGGAGATCCAGGGCATCATCCCCCGCAGGCGGGCGCCGACCTGCTCGATCGGGTGCTGCTTGCCCTCCTCGCGCAGCCGGTTGAAGTTGGGCCGCCCAGCCTCGCTCTCGGCGATCCACTCGTCGGCGAAAGCGCCCGACTGGATCTCGTCGAGGATCGTGCGCATCTCGGCCCGGGTCGCGTCGGTGACGATTCGCGGGCCGCGGGTCAGGTCGCCGTACTCGGCGGTGTCCGAGATCGAGTACCGCATCCCGGCGATCCCCTCCTCGTACATCAGGTCGACGATCAGCTTCACCTCGTGGAGGCACTCGAAGTACGCCATCTCCGGCGCGTAGCCGGCCTCGACGAGCGTCTCGAACCCGGCCTGCACCAGCGCCGTGAGGCCGCCGCACAACACGACCTGCTCGCCGAACAGGTCGGTCTCGGTCTCTTCCGGGAACGTCGTCTCGATCACGCCGGCGCGGGTGCCGCCGATGGCATCGGCGTACGACAGGGCGAGGTCCTTGGCCTTGCCGGTGGCGTCCTGGGCCACGGCGATCAGCGCGGGCACCCCACCGCCCTCGACGTAGGTGCGCCGGACCAGGTGGCCGGGGCCCTTCGGGGCGACCATGATCACGTCGACGCCGTCGGGCGGGGTGATCCGCCCGAACCGGACGTTGAACCCGTGGGCGAAGGCGAGCGCCTTGCCCGGCGTCATGTGCGGGGCGACGTGCTCGTCGTAGATCGCCTTCTGCTCGGTGTCCGGGGCGAGGAGCATGACGACGTCGGCAGCCGCCGCAGCGTCGGCGATCGGCAGCACCTGGAGCCCTTGCGCCTCGGCCTTCTCGATCGACGACGACCCTTCGCGCAGGCCGACGATGACCTCGACGCCGGAGTCCTTGAGGTTGAGCGAGTGGCCGTGGCCCTGCGACCCGTAGCCGATCACCGCGACCCGCTTACCGCGGATGAGCGAGGAGTCGGCGTCGTCGGAGTAATAGACGTTGGCGGTCATCAGCCGGTCTTTCCTTTCACGGAGCGCAGGCGCGCCTGACGGTCGAGTTTGGGCAGCGCGACGCGGCCGGTGCGCTGGAGCTCCACGATGCCATATCCATCGAGGAGGGCCTCGAAGTCGTCGAGCTTGTCGGGGTGACCCTCGAGACTGACCGTCAGCGCCTCCACGCCGACGGCGAGGATCTTGCCGTCGAAGATCGTCGCCAGCTCGACGATCTGCCCACGGAGCTCGGGCGCCGCCCGCACCGTCGCGAGGAGCAACTCCCGCTCCACCGAGCTCCGGGGGTCGAGCTCGGAGATCTTGACCACCTCGACGAGCTTGAACAGCTGCTTGGTGATCTGCTCCAGCGACGCCGACTCGACGTCGACGACGATCGTGAGCCGGCTCATCCCCTCGTTCTCGGCCGGCGCGACCGCCAACGAGAAGATGTTGTACCCGCGCCGGGCGAACAGGCTCGACACCCGGGCGAGCACGCCGGGCCGGTTCTGCACGAGCACCGACAGGATGTGGTGGGACGGCATCCCATTCATCGCAGCGCACCCCTCCGGTCCTGTTGTTCACCTGGCAGGACGATGTCGTCGTTGCTCGCCCCGGCGGGAACCATCGGGAACACCTTCTCGGCGGTGTCGACGCGGAACTCGATCACGACGGGTCGGTCGTTGATCGAGTTGGCCTTCTCGATCGCCGGCTCGACCTCCTCGGGCGCCTCGACGCGGATCCCGGTGCAGCCCATCGCCTCGGCCCAGCGGACGTAGTCCGGCGTGTCCGGCGACAGGTACACCTCGCTGTAGCGCTCGTCGTAGAACATCTCCTGCCACTGGCGGACCATGCCGAGGTAGCTGTTGTTGAGCAGGGCCACCTTGATCGGGATCCGCTCCACCGATGCCGTCACCAGTTCCTGGGCGGTCATCTGGAAGCACCCGTCGCCGTCGACCGCCCACACCGTGCGGTCGGGCCGGCCGACCTTGGCGCCGATCGCGGCGGGGATGGAGAACCCCATCGTGCCCAGCCCGCCGGAGTTCACCCACGTGTACGGCTCGCGGAACTTCCAGTACTGCGACGCCCACATCTGGTGCTGGCCGACGCCGGAGGTGAGGATCGTGCCCTCGGGCGCGGCGTCGCGCAGCTTCTCGAGGCAGAACTGCGGCTTGAGCGCATGGCCGGGCTCGCTCGGCTCGTAGACGAGCGGGAACTGCTCCCGCCAGCCCGAGATCCGGCTGCGCCACGCCGACGTGTCGGCCTGCTCCGCGCCCCCGTCGAGCAGCTCGCGTATCACCCGCACGATCTCGACGGTGACGTGGCGGCAGTCGCCGACGATCGGGACGTCCGGCCGGCGCACCTTGCCCTGCTCGGCCGGGTCGATGTCGACGTGGATCACCTTGGCGTCGGGGGCGAAACTGTCGACCTTGCCGGTGATGCGGTCGTCGAAGCGGGCGCCGAGGGCGATCAGCAGGTCGCTGCGCTGCATCGCCGTCACCGCCGCGGCGTTGCCGTGCATCCCGGGCATGCCGAGGGCGAGGGGGTGGTCGTCGGGGAACGCGCCCCGCGCCATCAACGTCGTCACGACGTGGATGCCGGTCAGCTCGGCGAGCTCCCGCACCGCCTCGGCGGCGCGGGCTTTGAGCACGCCGCCGCCGACGTACAGCACCGGCCGCTCGGCCTCCAGGATCCGCCGGGCGGCCTCCTTGATCATCCGCGGATGGCCCCGCGTGGTCGGCCGGTACCCGGGCAGCGAGGCGACGACCTCGTCGTCACTCGGCCAGTACCACTCCATCGGCTTCTGCAGCACGTCCTTGGGGACGTCGACGAGCACCGGGCCCGGGCGCCCGGTCGTGGCGAGGTGGAACGCCTGGCGCACGGCGAGGGGCACCTCCTCGGGCGACATGACGAGCTCGTTGTGCTTCGTCGCCGAGCGGGTGATCCCGACCGTGTCGCACTCCTGGAAGGCGTCGCTGCCGATGGCCTTCGTCGGGACCTGGCCCGTGATCGCGACCATCGGGATCGAGTCCATGTAGGCGTCCATCAACGGCGTCACGAGGTTGGTCGCGGCCGGGCCGGACGTCACCATCGCCACCCCCGGACGGCCGGTGACGTGGGCGTAGCCCTCGGCCATGTGGCCGGCCCCCTGCTCGTGGCGGACCAGGATGTGCCGGATCGTCGACTCGAGGAGCGGGTCGTAGGCCGGGAGGATGCAGCCGCCCGGCAGGCCGAACACGACCTCGACCGACTCCTGTTCGAGGCTCTTGATGAGCGCTTGCGCTCCGGTGAGCTCCATCGTGGGTCCTTTTCGCGTCCGAAAACGAATCGACCTCCCGGTTGGGAGGTCGAGGAGCACACGCGGCGGGTGAGGCCGGTGTGCTAGGTGATGAGTACGAGCACGCGGGTGTGACGCATCGCCGGCAAGTCTGCCAGATCGGCCAGGGTTGCTACAACTTCGTGACGGTCGCGTCAGGCCGCCGCCGCGCCGGCTGCGGTCTCGACCGGCCCGGCCATCTCGCCGGTGCCCTTCTTGAAGACCGGGCGGAGCAGCAACTGCTCGGCCGTCCCGAGCAGGATCACGAGGTCGAGGGCGGTCGACCAGTTCTCGACGTAGAACAGGTCGAGGCGCTGGTAGGCGTCGAACGACGGGTTGTCGCGGGCCTCGACCTGCCACAGGCCGGTGATGCCAGGGCGCACCCGGTGCCGCTCGCGCAGCTCGATCGGGAACTCGGCGACCTCCGCCGGCAGGGCCGGCCGGGGCCCCACCAGGCTCATCTCGCCCTTCACGACGTTGATCAGCTGGGGCAGCTCGTCGAGGCTGCTGGCCCGGAGGAAGCGGCCGATGCGGGTCACCCGCGGATCGACGTCGAGCTTGAACAGCGGGCCCTTGCGCTGGTTCTCCTGCTCGAGGGCGGCCAGTCGGGCCTCGGCGTCGACGACCATCGTGCGGAACTTGAGCATCCCGAAGCGGCTGTCGCCCCGACCGACCCGCTCCTGGCGGAAGAACACCGGGCCCCGGTCGCCGGCCTTGACGGCCAGGGCGAGAGCGGCGAACACGGGGCTGAAGAGGATCAGCAAGCCGGAGGCGACGACGATGTCGAAGGCCCGCTTGAGCGCCAGCTGGGCGCGGGACAGGCTCGCCGACTCCACGTAGAGCAGCGGCTCGTGGGCGATCGGAGATGCCTTGACCCGACGGGCGTCGATACCCGAGAGGCCGGGGTGCACGTAGAGCTGGTGGCCGTGCTGCTCGTGGAGCAGCGAGTTGAGGACGAGGGGGCTGACGTCGCCCGAGCACACGACGACCACGTCGGCGTGCGTCGCCGCCAACACGTCGTCGGCGTCGCCGTAGCCGCCGAGCCAGTGATCGCCGAGCCCGGCCGCTTGGGCCTCCACCTGGGAGCCGATCACGCCACACAGGCGCATCCCCGCCTCGGGGTGGATGGCGAGCACCTTGGCCATCTCGACCGCCCGCCGATCGGTGCCGATGACCACGAGGCTGCGGGTGAAGCGACCTTTGCGCCGGTTGTGCGCCAGCCAAGCGCGGAAGAACGAGCGCCAGCCGAGCAGCAGCACCCAGGTCACGAGCAGCGCCAGCAGGATCTGCTCGACGTGGACCCACGCTTTCGACAGCCGGTCGAGCACGAGCATGCCGATGCCGAGGATGGCGACCGCTCGAGAGACCTTGGAGATCTCGATCGAGCGCATCGCGATCACGCGCTCGTTCCACGCGTCCTCGAACCGGATCGCCCACAACCCGATCAACGTCGCCGCGACGAGCGTGAAGCCCAGGCGATCAGCCCCGAGCCGGTGGTACCCACTGGCGAGGATCATGGCGAGGAAGCCGAGGAGGATCGCCGCGGCGTCTCCGGTCCGCAGCACTGTGTCCAACGTCTTGGCGGCCGGCCGGGACGTCACCGCTGACGAGCGGGCCGGCGCCGTCGGCGCCGGCCCGCCGTCACCGACCGTGGTCGGGGACGCGTCATCAAGTTGGATGCGAGCCGAACGGCTCGTATCACCGCCCGCCCTGATTGTCGCGTTCATCCGTCGCCCGCTAAAGGTTGCCCATTCCCGTCCGTCGGCCCCGTCCAAGGCCGTGGTTACCCATCGGTAACCTAGATCCGCAGCCTAGAGGCCAGATACACCTTCCGCGCCGATTTTCTGATCGCGGCCGGGGACCTAAGGTCCTGAACCGATGACCACACCCCCTTCCCCGACCGTGGCACCGGCGGCGGGACGCCTCGGGGTGCTCAGCGTCGGGCTGGGCGCCGTGGCCTCGACCCTCATCGCCGGCGTCGAGCTGGTCAAGCGGGGCCTGGCCCAGCCGATCGGCTCACTCGCCCTGCTGGACACGATCCGGCTCGGCAAGCGCACCGACGACCGGAGCCCCCTGATCCGTGACTTCGTCCCCCTCGCCGACCTCGACGACCTGGTCTTCGGCGCGTGGGACCCGTTCCCCGACGACGCCTACGTCGCCGCCCAACGGGCCGGGGTGCTCGAAGCCGGGCGGCACATCGAACAGATCTCCGACACCCTTCGCGACGTGCGGCCGATGGCGGCCGCCTTCGACCGGGCGTACGTCAAGAACCTCGATGCCGACAACGTGCTCGCCACGGTCGACAAGCGGTCGATGCTCAACGCCATCCGCGAGGACATCAACCGGTTCCGCGAGGAGAAGCAGGTCGACCGGGTCGTGATGATCTGGTGCGCCTCGACCGAGGTGTTCATCGAGCCGGGGCCGGCCCACATGGACCTCGACGCCTTCGAGGCCGCGATCGACGCCAACGACCCGACCATCGCGCCGTCGATGCTGTACGCCTACGCTGCCCTCCTCGAGGGAGTGCCGTTCAACAACGGCGCGCCCAACTTGTGCGTCGACACACCGGTGCTGCGCCGGCTCGCCGTCGACCGCAATCTGCCGATCTCGGGCAAGGACTTCAAGACCGGCCAGACGCTGATCAAGACGGTCCTCGCGCCGATGCTGCGCACCCGCATGCTCGGGTTGTCGGGCTGGTACTCGACCAACATCCTCGGCAACCGCGACGGGGAGGTGCTCGACGACCCCGAGAGCTTCAAGACCAAGGAGGAGTCGAAGCTCGGCGTGCTCGAGCACATCCTGTCGCCGGAGCGCCACCCGGAGCTCTACGGCGACATCTTCCACAAGGTGCGGATCAACTACTACCCGCCGCGCGGCGACAACAAGGAGGGCTGGGACAACATCGACATCTTCGGGTGGCTCGGCTACCCGATGCAGATCAAGGTCGACTTCCTCTGCCGCGATTCGATCCTCGCCGCCCCCCTCGCCCTCGACCTCGTGCTGTTCTCCGACCTCGCCCAGCGGGCCGGCCTCGGCGGGATCCAGGAGTGGCTCAGCTTCTACTACAAGAGCCCGCAGACCCCGCCCGGCCTCTATCCCGAGCACGACCTGTTCATCCAGCACACCAAGCTCAAGAACACCCTGCGCTGGATGATGGGCGAGGACCAGATCACCCACCTCGGCCGGGAGTACTACGGGGAGGGCTGACCGGCTAGGCGTTGGCGGTCATCCGAGCGGAGGGCGCTCGAGCACGCTGGGCCGGTACTCGACGAGCTGGATGCTCCCGTCGAAGTTGCGGTTGTTGATCATCTCCAAGGCGACGTCGGGATAGCCGTCGTAGATGCGCTCTGCTCCCGTGGCGCCTGTGATCACCGGGAACATCACGACGCGGAAGCGATCGACGAGTCCGGCTTGCAGCAGCGACCGGCACAAGCTGAGGCTGCCGATCGTGCTCAGGAGACCCGGGCCGTCCTCTTTCAAGGCCCGAACGGCTTCGACCGCGTCATCCCGCACGAGCGTGGAGTTGGCCCACGCGAGCGGATCTTCGAGCGATGCAGAGAACACCACCTTCGACGCTCGCGTGAGCTCGTCGACGGACGCCTCCTCGTCACCGGCGAACTCTTGCTGTCCTGCTGGGGGCTCGCCTGCGGCGAAGCCCGACATCAGCCGGTAGGTGTTCGCTCCCATCAAGTACGTGACCTCGGGCTGCTCGCCGAGCCACGCCAGGTACTCAGGTCCTTGGAGACCCCACCAGCCCGGCCAGCCCTCTCCCGACGCGTAGCCGTCGAGGGAGGTGATGAAGTCGACGAGGAGTTCTCGCATGGTCCTCTCCTTAGTCTTCGATGGTCCCGTCGCCGCGTCTGTCCTCGCTACGACGCCGTCACCGGGTATGGACGAGCCGCATGTCGAGAACTCATCGCAGCATGACGGTGAGTATCTACCGCTCGAGATGTTCGGCGAGGTTGGCGAGGGATGACGCCAGTCCTTCCGCATGGTCCACGGCGGAGATGCCATCTGGGACGTTGTCGGCGGTGATGTCGACGCGGGTTCCGCCGACGACAGCGGCCACCTCCCAGGTCATGGTCATCGTGCCGGCGAAGGCCGGGTCGTCGGAGACGAAGTCCACTGCCTGAACGACGCGCACGTCAGGCAGGATCTCGACGTACCGAGCCTCAACGATGTCGGACTCAGCCGTTGCCTTGCCGCGGGCACCAGAGGCGTCGGCGTACGTCAGGATCAGTCGGTAGGAGCCTCCAGGCCTCGGATCGAATCGCTCGAACCTGCCCGCCATGCCATCGGGTGGGAGCCATGTCTCGAGATCTTCCTGATCGACGAGCGCCCTGAACACGCGCGCGTGCGGCGCGGCGATCACCCGAGACGCGGCGTCGGTTCGCGGCATCTCGCAAGGCTACGGTCCAGCCATCTCGACATCGGTCGGCGCCGCACGACTGCTACTCATGAAGGGCGGCGGCGGGGCTGTCTCGGGCTCTCAACGGCCAATGCGGGGATCAGGACTTTGCCGAATGCGTTGACTCTAGAACACATGTTCGGTAGAGTCAACGTCATGGGATCGATGGACGAGGCGCTGCAGGAGGCGTTGGAGGCCGTTGCCGCCGTCGATCCCGACACCTTCACCGACGAGGAACTCGACCAGGAACTCGTCGCACTTGTGCGACTGCGCCATCGTCTTGACGCCCTCATCGCTCGCCGGGCCAACTGCTGGGACGCCCGTGGCGTGTGGCGCAGCGACGGGTCACGGGCGCCGTGGGCCCGGCTGTCCCGCACGGCCAGTGTCGCCGGCGGCTCGGCCAAACGGGTACTGCGCCACGGACGTGCCCTGGCCTCGATGCCAGCCACCGCCGAGGCGTGGGCGGTGGGCGACATCAGCAGCGATCACGTCGACCTGCTCGCTGGGGCTGCCGGTGGGCGGTCCGAGCTGTTCGCCCGCGACGAGGCCCTGCTGGTGTCCCACTGCCAAGAGCTCACCTTCGGCCAGGCCGTCAAGGTCGTGCAGTACTGGTGTCAGCGGGCCGACGCCGCGCTGGACCGCGAGGGCTCACCCCCGCCCAAGCGCTCCGGGCTGCGGCTGCACACGGGTTTCGACGGCACCGTCAACGGTGACTTCGAGCTCGACCCGATCGACGGTGCGACCGTGGCCGAGGCGTTACGGCGCATCGAACGCGAGCTGTACCGGCAGGATCAACGCGACGGCGTGACGCGCAGCCGGGGCGAGCGGATGGCCGCCGCCCTGGTGGAATTGGCCGTCCGGGCCCACGCCGCACCAGCCGATGGCCGGCGCCCCGAACCATTGTTGTGCATCCTCGCCGGTGAGGCCACCGTCGAGGACCTGTGCGAGCTGGCAACCGGGGTCGTCATCCACCCCAGCCTGATCGTCCCCCACCTGGGGCGCAGCCAGGTCCAGACGTTCATCTTCGACGGCGCCCACCGTGTCATCGCCGCCTCCCCCCAGCGCACGTTCCGCGGCATGCTGCGACGAGCGATCCAAGTACGCGACCGCCACTGCCAACACCCCTCCGGGTGCGACGCCCCGATCACCTACTGCGACGTCGACCACCGCGTCCCCCACAACGACGGCGGGATCACCACCGAGGCCAACGGCGAGCTCGAGTGCGAACCGCACAACCGCAAGTCCGATCTCCACGGACGGCAACCCGCCGACGTCATCGCCGCCGCCCGCCACCGCCGCCAACTCGAGCACCTCGCCCGCCGACGCCTCCAGGCGCTGACCGCCGACCAAGCCAACGGGCCCCCACCACACGCCGCCTGACCACAGTTTTCAACGTGCGGTCGGCGTAGTCAGTCGGTGACGACCCGGTGGACGTGGACGTCGTGGGGCTCGGTCGGCAGTTCGGCGACCAGTTGCTCGCGAAAGCAGACGCCGACGGTGAGGCAGTCCGCCCGAAGCCGCGACAGGAAGCGGTCGAAGTGACCGCCGCCCTGGCCGAGTCTGTGTCCGTCGGCCGTGAAGGCGAGCCCGGGCACGACGACGACGTCGAGGGACGCCGGGTCGAGGTCGCCGGGCTGGACGCGCAGCTCGGGTCCGTCCACCTCGGGCGTGAACACGGGATGACCCTCGACGCGACACGCCTCGATCCACGGAACGGTGTCGGGCTCGCCCGGCAGCGACTCATACAGCATCACCCGGCCGCGCACCGAGGCGACGAGTTGGTCCCAGATGCGGGCCGAGCGCATCGCCCGGTCGGCCGGGTCGGCGGCGATGTGCCGGCGGATCTCGCGCATCTCGGCTCGCAGGCGCCGCTTGGCCGCATCCACATCCACCCTGCCTACGATCGCAGGAAGTGACCGTTATTGCCTTCCCCGGCCACGCAGGCCGATTCTGGCCGCTCGCTCGCTGGCGCTCGCTCGCTCGCATCGTTCGAGAGCGGATCCAGTGACCGACGCGCAATCTCCCTTCGACTCGGCACAGTTCCGCAAGGTGCTCGGCCACTTCCCGACCGGCGTCACGATCGTCACCGGGTGGGCGGGTGACATCCCGGCCGGCTTCACTATCGGGTCGTTCACGTCGGTGTCGCTGGATCCGCCGCTCGTCGGGTTCCTTCCCCAGATCGCCAGCGACACGTGGCAGGCGATGGCGCCCGACGGCCGCTTCTGCGTCAACGTCCTGCGCGACGAGCAGGCCGAGCTCTGTTGGCGGTTCGCCAAGAGCGGCGTCGGGGACGACCGGTTCGACCACGTCACCTGGACCCACTCACCCACCGGCTGCCCGATCATCTCGGGCGTCTTGGCGTGGATCGACTGCACGGTCGAGCACTCGATCGTGCTCGGCGACCACTACTTCGTCGTCGGCACGGTCGTCGACCTCTGGCACCAGGACGAGCCGCACAACCCACTGGTCTTCTACAAGGGGGCGCTTGGAGGATTCCTTGCCGCGGAGTGAACGCTGGCTCGGCGCCGCGGCCGTCGACGCCGCGGCGGTCGTCGTGTTCGCCGTCGCCGGACGCAACTCCCACGACGAGAGCTCCGGCGCGGGGACGGTGGCGACGATCGCGGCGCCGTTCCTCATCGGACTGCTCGCCGGCTGGCTCCTCGACCCCCGCGCGCGGGCCCGCCCGATGGCGATCGCGACCGGCGTCACGGTGTGGCTGGCGACGGCGGTGATCGGGCTGCTGCTGCGCCGAATCGTCTGGGACCGGGGCACGGCGTTCTCGTTCGTGGTCGTCGCCACGGTCGTGCTCGGCGTGCTGCTCGTGGGGTGGCGGACGATCTGGGCCACCACCCGGCGCCGCCGCGGGTTACAGTCGGCGTCGCCGCCGTCGAAGGCGGGGAGTTAGCCGGAGGAACTGTCATCAACCTGTACGTGGGCAACCTGCCCTTTTCCACCACCTCGGACGACCTGGCGGCCCTGTTCGGCCGCGTCGGTAATGTCAACTCCGCCCAGGTCATCACCGATCGCGAAACCGGGCGCTCACGCGGTTTCGGCTTCGTTGAGATGAGCGACGAGGACGCCCGTAAGGCCATCGACGAATTGACGGGGGCCGACTTGGGCGGCCGCTCGATCACCGTCAACGAGGCCCGGCCCCGGGCGCCCCGTGGCGGCGGCGGCGGCAACTACCGGCGTTAATCCGACTACAGCGGGTTGGTGATCGCCCCCGTCTCGGCGCCCTGCACGAGACGGGCGTACTTGGCCAGAACGCCGCTGGTGTAGCGCGGCGGGTTGGGCGTCCAGCCGTCGACGCGGGACCGTAGCTCACCCGCGTCGACGAGCAGGTCGAGCGACTTCGTCGGCACGTCGACGCGGATCCGGTCGCCGTCGCGCACGAACGCGATCGCGCCGCCGTCGACGGCCTCGGGCGCCACGTGACCGATGCAGAAGCCCCACGTGCCGCCGGAGAACCGGCCGTCGGTGACGAGCGCGCAGTCGGCGCCGCGTCCCGCGCCCTTCAGGGCGCCGGTGACGGCGAGCATCTCGCGCATGCCCGGGCCGCCCTTGGGGCCCTCGTAACGGATCACGAGCACGGTGCCGGGGACGATGTCGCCGGCGAGGATCGCCTCCATCGCTCCCTCTTCGCCGTCGAACACCCGGGCCGGGCCCTCGAACGTGAGCTGGTCCTCGGTGAGCCCGGCGACCTTCACGACCGACCCCTTCGGAGCGAGCGAACCGCTGAGGATGTTGATGCCACCTTGGGGATGGATCGGGGCGTCGAGCGGATGGACCACCACGCCGTCGGGCGGCACGCGGGTCGAGCTCGGCGAGGTTCTCCGCCATCGTCCGTCCGGTGACGGTGAGGACGTCGCCGTGGAGCAGGCCGGCGTCGAGCAGGTGGCGCAGCACGACCGGCACGCCGCCGACGCCGTCGAGGTCGATCATGTGGAACTTGCCGCCCGGCCGCAGGTCGGCGATGTGCGGCACCCGGGCAGCGATCCGGTTGAAGTCGTCGAGGTCGAGCTGGACGCCCGCCTCGTTGGCGATGGCGAGCAGATGGAGGACGGCGTTGGTGGACCCGCCGAGGGCCGACGTCAGGGCGATCGCGTTCTCGAACGCCGGCCTCGTCATGATCATCCGCGACGTGATGCCGAGCTCGAGCATCCGCACGATCGCCTCCCCGGCGGCCCGGGCGTCCAGCTCGCGGCGGGGGTCGACCGCCGCCGGCGACGCCGAGCCGGGCAGGCTCAGCCCCAGCGCTTCGCCGATCGAGCTCATCGTGTTGGCGGTGAACATCCCGCCGCACGCGCCCTCACCCGGGCAGGCGTGACGCTCGATCTCCCCGAGTTGCTCCTCGGAGATCTTCCCCGCCGCGCAGGCGCCAACGGCCTCGAGCACGCTGACGACGTCGATCGCCCCGCCCTCCCACTCTCCGGGCAGGATCGAGCCGTTGTAGACGAGCAGGCTCGCCACGTCGCACCGGGCGGCCGCCATCAACATCGCCGGCATGCTCTTGTCGCAGCCGGCCATGCCGATGAACCCGTCCAGCCGCTCGGCGTGCATCACGGCTTCGACCGAGTCGCAGATGATCTCCCGGCTCACGAGTGAGGCGCGCATCCCTTCGTGGCCCATCGAGATCGCGTCGGAGACCGTGATCGTGCCGAACTCGAGCGGGAACCCGCCGGCGGCGTGCACCCCGGCCTTGACGTGCTCGGCCAGCCGGCGCAACGACATGTTGCACGGGGTGATCTCGTTCCACGAGTTGGCGATGCCGATCTGCGGCTTCTCCCAGTCGTCGTCGGTCAGCCCGACGGCGCGCAGCATCGCCCGGGCGCCCGCCCGTTGCATGCCGTCGGTGACCTCACGCGAGCGCGGTTTGATGTCGACGGGGTGCTCGGAGCTCATGGATCGGAGGGTAGTCCCCCACGCTTCCCGCGAATCTGGGCGGGATTTGTCGCGACAGGTGCGACAGATCCCGCCCAGAACCGGGTCCGAGACAATTCCCGCCCAGATGGGGGGTTAGAGGCTGATCGACTCGTCGATGAACTCGTTGGTGACGATGTCCTCGGCGGCGAGGCCTTCGGCGGGCGCCTGGCCGAGCGACTCGTACACCGGGATCGCCTTCTCGATCAGCTCGGTGACCCGGTCGAGGTCGAACGTGCCGACGGTGCCGTCGGTGCCGTTGGCGATCAACCCGTCGTCGGCCATCGTCTGCACGGCATAGTCGGCGACGCCCTGGGAGTAGACCCAGCCGTTGTCGAAGGTCTCGACGGCCTCGATGATCAGCGCGTTGGTCTCGTCCGGATCGTTCATGTAGTCGACGGTCGACTGCTGGATGAGCGGGACCAGCTTCTCGAAGCAGGACCGGTAGGTCTCGACGTTCTCCGGCCTGGTCGCGATCGACTGGGCGTAGTTCTCCCAGCCGGCGTCGTTGATGTAGGCGTAGGCGACCGGCTTGCCCCAGTCCGGGACCTCGTTCTCGTAGATGTACGGCTCGGCCGACCCGAAGCCCTGCTGGGCGTCGGCGCCCTGGGCGGCGATGAAGTTGGCCGGGGTGCCGTCGTACGACCCGTCGACCTGGTCAGTCGACAGGATCCCGGTCTGGGTGAAGAAGTCCATGTAGGCGGCACCGCCGAAGTAGCGCACGAGGACGCCTTCCGCGCCGATGTCCTCGATCGTCTCGATGTCGGGGTACGTCGCCGGGTCCCACATGATCATCTGCGGGTTCTTCTCCATCCCGGACTCGATCGCGACGGTCGGGAACTCGGCCGAGTTCTGGATCGCCTCGTCGGTGTAGACGAAGCCGAGCAGGATGCTGTCGTCCGTGTAGAGCTGTGACGTCACCGTCTGGAAGCCGATGGCCGGCCCGCCGGAGCGGATCTCGAGGTCAACCCCGGTGTCGGCCTCACCGGAGGCGACGAGCGAGCCGCGCACGGCGACGGCGTCCTTGTCGATCTCGTAGTCGTCGCCGAACAGCTCGTAGAGCCAACCGTGCTCGGCCTCGGGGTTCCAGTCGGTCTGGAGGACGATCGTCGCCGGGCAGTCGGCCGAGAGGTCGACTGCCCCCGCCGCCCCAGAGGTCCCGGGCGCGCCGGTCGTCCCGGGTGCCCCGGTCGTCGCCGGAGCGGCGGTCGTGGCCGGCGCCGCGGTCGTCCCGGGCGCCGCGGTCGTCCCGGGCGCCCCGGTCGTCCCAGGCGCCGCGGTCGTGGCGGCGGCCCCGCCGTCGTCGTCGTCGTCACCGCACGCGGCGACGACGAGGGCGCCGGCGAGGGGAACGGCGAGCCAGCGGATCGTTCGGCGTGTACGCATCTTCTCTCCCTTTGTGGTTCACGCTGCTTGGTCTGGGCTGCGGCTGACCTCAGCCGCTCTTGCGGGTGGACTCGTGCCAGCGCCCGATCACGAGCTTCGACAGCCATCCGAAGAACACGAACACGGCGATCCCGAGCAACGACGACAGGATCAGAGCGCCGTAGGTCAGTTGGTACAGGTTGCGGGACCGGTACTGGTCCATGAGGATGCCGATGCCCTTGCCGCCGCGGCGGAAGAACAGCTCGCCGACGACGGCACCGATGACCGAGAGTCCGGCGGCGATGCGGAAGCCGGTGAAGATCGCCGGGAGGGCGGCGGGGAGCTGCAGCTTGCGCAGCCGGGTCCACCGCGACACCCCCTTGAGAGTGAACAGGTCGTGCTGGCTGGGATCGGCGGAGAGCAGGCCGAACAGGGTGTTGGTGACGATCGGGAAGATCGAGATGATCACGCACACCAGCACGCGGGTCCCGATGCCGAACCCGAAGATGTTCCCCAGGATCGGCACGATGGCAAGGATCGGGACCGCCTGGGCGGCGATCAGGTACGGCCAGTAGGTGCGCTCGATCCACCTCGCCTGGGCCATCAGGATGGCGATCGACATGCCGAGGACGATCGAGATCGTCAGGCCGAGCAGCGAGACGAGCGCCGTCCAGGCGAGGGCGTTGAGCATGTCGTCGCGCGGCGTGGCGTCGAGGAACGAGCGGTCGACCACTGTCGCCGGCGACGGGATCAGGAAGTCCGGCTTGTCGAACAGCGCCTCGAGCCCCCACTCGTGCATCGCCCACCACACGGCGACGAACACGCCGAACCCGAGGAGCGGCCCGACGTAGTCGATCCACCGCCGCTTGCCGCCGCGGTCGGGCGGCGCGCGGGGTCGCGGCCGTCACGTACGCCGGGCCACTCCGATGCTGATGTGCTGGCCTCCGTCACGCTCATGCGTGCGCCCCCCGCAGGGCGTGGCTGACCTCGCCGGCGACCTCGGCGAACTCGGATTCGAACCGGAGGTCGTGGGACCGCGGGTACGGGAACGGGATCTCGAACGTGGCGACGATGTGACCCGGGCGGGCCGACATCACGAGTACCCGCGTGGAGAGGAACACCGCCTCGTAGATCGAGTGGGTGATGAACAGGGCGCCGAAGCCCTTGCGCTGGAACAGCCCGATGAGCTCGTCGTTGAGGCGCTCCCGGGTGATCTCGTCGACCGCCCCGAACGGCTCGTCGAACAGGAACACCTCCGGCTCCATGAGCAACGAGCGGGCGAGCGAGGCCCGCATCTTCATCCCGCCGGACAGCTGCTTCGGGTACTTGTCCTCGAACCCGTCGAGGCCGACGAGGCGGACGTTCTCGGCGACCCGCCGCCGGCGCTCGGTCTTCGGCATCCCGTCGAGCTCGGCGAACAGCTCGACGTTGCGGCGCACGGTCCGCCACTGGAGCAGCGTCGGATCCTGGAACACGTAACCCAGGCTGGCCCGGTCGACCGACACCGAGCCCGTGGTCGGTTGCTCGAGCCCGGACGCGATGCGCAGCAGCGTCGACTTCCCGCAGCCCGACGGACCGACCACCGTGACGAACTCACCCGAGGCGACTCCGAAGCTGGTCCTGTCCAGGGCGCGGGTGCCGTCGGCGAAGGTCTTGGTGACCGCGCGGAACTCGAGCACGGGCGGTCCCCCGGAAGTACCGGCCGGGACGGGCGTCTCGGTGGTCACGTCGGCGCTCAATGCGTGACCATCCCCCCGCTGACGTTGAGCGCCTGACCCGTGCAGTAGGCCGCATCGTCGGAGGCGAGGAAGAGCGCCATCCGGGCGACGTCGGCCGGCTCGGCGCAGCGGCCGAGCGGCGACGTCGCGCTCCACGCCGCCACCATCTCGGGAGTGCGCGTGGCGGCACCCATCTCGGTGAGGACGTAGCCCGGGCAGATCGCGTTGACGGTAATGCCGTGGGGCCCGAGCTCGACCGCTGCGGCCTGGGTGAGCGCCACGACAGCAGCCTTGGAGGCGGCGTAGTGGGCCTGCGCGCCGGCGGGCCGCTTGGCACCCATGCTCGCCATGTTGACGATCCGTCCAACCCGACCCGCGGCGATCATCGCCGCCGCGGCGACCTGGGTCGTGACCAGCATCGACCGGGTGTTGACGTCGAACACGAGGTCCCACTCCTCGATGGTGATCTCGAGCAGCGGCGTGATGCGGAGGATCCCGGCGTTGTTGACCAGCACGTCGATGCCCCCGAGCCGGTCGATCAGCCGGGCGGTCGCCGCCCTGGCCGCCTCCGGCTCGGCGAGGTCGGCGACGTCGGCAACGCCGTCCAGCTCGTCGGCGACGGCCTTGACGTCGGGGCGCACGTCGACGAGCCCCACCTTGGCCCCCTCGCGGCTGAAGGTGCGGGCGATCTCGGCCCCGATCCCCCTCGCCGCGCCGGTGATCACGCACCGGCGCCCATCCAGGCGGCGGGCCGTCCGCCCGGCTGCCTCAGTCGCGCCCTCGACCCGGTCAACCATGACGGCGCCACTGTAGGACGCCCCGGGCCGGGCACCGGCTTCCGGCGGTTAAGACCGTGTTAACCAGCTCTCCGGGCTCGCTCGGCGCCCTCGTTCACGACTGGTTCTCACCTTGCTTGCACGGGCGTCTGACGTGGCGTCCGCACGATGAGGTCATGTTCGATCCGCTCTGGAGCGGTACCCGTCCCGCCGGCCCCCCGCTCGCGCTTCCCACGCCCCCCACACCGCCCACACCCGCCACGCCCCCCGCCCCGCCCACACACGCTCCCACCTCGCCCCCTCTTGCTGGTCCCCCCCCGGCACCCGGGATGACCTCCCCGCCCGGGTTGCCGCCATCGGCGCCGACGACCGCGCCGATGCCGCCGGAGGAGCGCCCCCCCTCCTCCCGGCGCAACCGGTTGGCGGCGGCGGCCGCGTTGACGCTGGCCGCCGTCGCCTCCGGAGCAGGGGCGGGATACGTCGCCGGTCGCGCTGGTGAGGACGGCGCCGCGTCCCCTGCCTCGACGCAGGCGGTCGAGGCGGCGGTCCCGGGCGCGAGCGCCCCGATCGACGTGGCGGACGTCGTGGCCGCCGTCGAGCCGTCGACGGTGTCGATCTCGACCCACGTCGTCCAGCAGCAAGGCCCGTTCCGGGTCGAGGGCGAAGGCGCCGGTACCGGCATCATCATCGACAAGGACGGCCACATCCTGACCAACGCGCACGTCGTCGACGGCGCCACCGAGGTCACCGTGGCGGTGAACGGCGAGGAGCGCTCGGCGACCGTCGTCGGCGCCGACCCCGCCCACGACGTCGCCGTGATCCAGCTCGACGACGCCACGGGCGTCAAGCCCGCCGCGCTCGGCTCGGCGGCGGACGTCGCCGTGGGCGACCAGGTGGTCGCCATCGGCAACGCGCTGGCGCTGGAAGGTGGCCCGACGGTCACCCAGGGCATCATCTCGGCCATCGACCGGTCGATCGACACCGAGTCGAGCCGGCTCACCCACCTGATCCAGACCGACGCCGCGATCAGCTCGGGCAACTCGGGCGGCCCGCTGGTGAACGCTTCCGGCGAGGTCATCGGCGTGAACACCGCCGTGGCCAGCAGCGGCGGCGGTGTCCAGGCGTCGAACATCGGGTTCGTGATCCCGATCGACGCGGCGATGGAGATCGCCCAGCAGTACATCTGAGGTCGGCGGTGACTACGGTCGAACCCGGAGGTCACCGGCATGGCTCACGATCTGGTCATCCGTGGCGGGCGCGTTGTGGACGGGTCCGGCGCGGCCGTCCGTACCGCCGACGTCGCCGTCGACGGTGCCGTCATCACCACCGTCGGCCGGGTCGCTGAGCGGGGGCGGACAGAGATCGACGCCGACGGCGCCCTGGTCGCGCCGGGGTTCGTCGACATCCACACCCATTACGACGGCCAGGCCACGTGGGACGACGAGCTCGCCCCGTCGAGCTGGCACGGTGTCACCACGGTAGTGATGGGCAACTGCGGGGTCGGGTTCGCCCCCGTGCGGCCGGCCGACCACGAGCGGCTGATCGAGCTGATGGAGGGCGTCGAAGACATCCCCGGCACGGCGCTCCACGAGGGGCTGAGCTGGGACTGGGAGACGTTCCCCGAGTTCCTCGATGCGGTGGCCGCCCGCCCCCGCGATCTCGACCTCGGCGCCCAGGTCCCGCACGGTGCCCTCCGCCTGCACGTGATGGGTGAACGGGGCGCCCGCCGCGAGCCGGCCACGCCGGCGGACATCGCGGCGATGGCCGACCTGGCGCGCGGCGCGGTCGCCGCCGGGGCACTCGGCTTCACGACCTCCCGGACGCTGAACCACCGCAGCAGCCGCGGAGAGCTCACGCCGACGCTCGCGGCCGAGGCGGACGAGCTCGTCGGGATCGCCGAGGCGCTCGGCTCGATCGGGGCCGGCGTGCTCCAGGTGGTCAGCGACTTCATCGACCTCGACACCGAGTTCGACACCCTGCGCCTGATGGCCGAGCGGTCGGGCCGGCCGATCTCGATCTCGGTCGCCCAGAGCCCGGTTCGCCCCGACGACTGGAAGGTGCTCCTCGACCGCATGGCCGCCGCCACCGCCGGAGGCGTCACGATGCGCGGCCAGGTCGCCACGCGGGCGGTCGGGCTGCTGTTCGGGTTCGAGGCGACCCTCAACCCGTTCATGCTGGCGCCCGCCTGGGCGGAGCTGCGCGACCTCCCCACCGCCGAGCGGACGGCCCGGCTGCAGCGCCCGGACGTCCGCCGCGCCCTCCTCGACGACATGGCGGTCGACCGTCACGGCTCGTTGATCGGCTCGCGGCTCATCGACCGGTTCGAGCTGATGTACCCGCTCGGCGACCCGCCCGACTACGAGCCCGACGTGTCGAGCTCGGTCGCCGCGGTGGCGGCGCGGGAGGGACGGTCCCCGGCCGAGGTCGCCTACGACCTGATGCTGGCCGACGAGGGCCGCGGGCTGCTGTACCTGCCGGCGCTCAACTTCGTCAACGGCTCGCTGGACTCCGTCGGACAACAGCTCGCCCACCCGGCGTCGGTGGCCGGCCTGTCCGACGGGGGCGCCCACGTCGGCACGATCTGCGACGTCAGCTTCCCGACCACGCTGCTGCAGTGGTGGGGGCGCGACCGGCCGTCGGGGCGGCTGCCGATCGAGCTGCTGGTGCACAAGCAGACCCGGGCGACGGCGGAGACGGTCGGCCTGCTCGATCGCGGCCTGCTCGCGCCTGGGTACCGCGCCGACGTCAACGTGATCGACTTCGACCGCCTCCGCCTGCGGGCCCCGGAGATCCACCACGACCTGCCCGCGGGCGGGCGCCGGCTGCTGCAGCGGGCCGAGGGCTACCGGCACACCTTCGTCGCCGGCGTCGAGATCCGCCGGGACGGCGAGTCCACCGGCGCCCGCCCCGGCCGCCTGGTTCGCGGCGCCCAGCCCGATCCGGCCTGAACCCGGTTCTTGCCGTCAGATCGGCCCGGTCAGGGTCCGATCTGACTGCAGGAACAAGTTGAGCTCGCGGAGGAACATCGGCCAGGCGGGCTCGAAGTCGGTGAGGATGTGGTTGCGGCTGGGCAGCGAGACCAGCCGGCAGCCCGGAATCAGCGCCGCCAACTCCCGCGCCTCGTGCAACGGGACCCGCCGGTCTTCGCGCGAGTGCAGCATCAGCGTCGGGCACCGGACGTGGGGGGCGATCTCCGTCACGTCGATGCGGGAGAAGGTCTCGAGGAAGCGCACGGCGTTCTCGGTGGAGGTCGTGCGCCGCTGGAAGTCGTTGAACGCCTCCCACTGCTCGCGGGTGCCGTCGGGGAGGAACTGGGAGGTGAACATCTGGCGGAACGAGGGGTCGTCACGGCCCCAACCGACCCGCGCCACCTCGACGTCGAGCGCCGCTTCCCGCCGCTCCTCGTCGGTCCTCGCCCGGACGAGCCGTCCCCGCCCGTAGGCACCGGACAGGACGAGGCGCTCGACCCGGTCGGGGTGGCGGGCGGCGAAGGCGACGGCCACAGCGGCGCCCTGCGACACGCCGAGCAGCGGGAAGGTCTCGATTCCCTCGGCGTCGACGACGAGCTCGAGGTCGTCGACCCAGTCGTCGAAGTTGAAGTGGTCGACGTTCCAGTCCGACAGCCCACAGCCCCGCTCGTCGTAGCGGACGAGCGTGCGCCCGTGGGCGAGTCCTTCCAGCCAATGGCCCCAGACGGGGCTGTTGATGTCGTAGTCGACGTGGGTCAGCCAGTTCGCCGCCTTGACCAGCACCGGCCCGGACCCCATCACGGCATAGGCGATCCGCGCCCCGTCGGACGCGGTGCAGAAGCTGATCGTCTGGTGCACCTGCCCGGGTTGCCGGTCGCGCCGGTCCGGCGCCTTCGGCGCCGGGCTGCCGCGCTCGGCGACCGGGGCGACGAACTGGTAGCCGCGGCCGAACACGGTGCGGATCACCCGCTGGGCGGCGCCGTCGTCGCCGACCGCCCGCCGGGCTGACTTCAGGCGGCTCGCCAGCGCCGACTCGCTCACGAACCGATCGCCCCAGACGTTGTCGAGCAGCTCGGTCTTGGGCACTACGCGGTCGCGGTGGCGGATGAGGTACACGAGCACGTCGAAGACTTGCGGTTCGACATGCTCCACCACGCCGCCCCGGCGGAGTTCGAACTGCTCGGCATCGACGACACAGTCAGCGAACTCGTAGATCGTGGCGAGAAAAGTACCCGCCTACCCCAGCCGCAACCGCGCCTCGCGGCCTCAGGTCCCGCGTCGGGCGCGCAACAGCGCGGTGACGGCGCCGCCGTCGGCCTGGCCGCGGGACGCCTTCATCACCGCGCCGACGAGGGCGCCGATCGCCTTGTCCTCGCCGGCGACGAACTTGGCCCACGCCTTGTCGTTGCTCGCGATGGCCTCGTCGACGAGCGCTTCCAGCGCCGCGTCGTCCATCGCCTCGAACCCCTTGGCGGCGGCGATCGCCACCGGGTCGCCCCCACCGTTGCCGACCAGCTCGGCGAGCACCTGCTTGGCCTGGGTGGCGGTCAGCTTGCCGTCGACCTCGAGCCGGGTGAGGGCGGCGAGGTCCGCCGCCGGCACGATCGGCTCGGCGCCCTGCTCGGCGTAGCCCTCCTTGACGTGGACGAGGGCCCGGGCGCCGTCGCCTCCGGCGGCGAGGACGTCGAGCACGTACTGGTCCTGGCCGCGCTCGACGATCACCGTCACCGCTTCCCCGTCGGGGGCGCTGCCGGTGGCGTCGGCCAGCGCAGCCCGGCGGGCGGCCGGGAGCGGAGGGAGGCCGGTCCGCAGCCGCGCGACCCACTCGGCGTCGGGCACCAGCGGCACCAGGTCGGGCTCCGGGAAGTAGCGGTAGTCGTCGGCGTCCTCCTTGGTCCGCAGGGTGTGCGTGCGGCCGTCACCCTCGTCCCAGTGCCGCGTCTCCTGGCGCACCTCGTCGCCGGCCTCGATCATCTCGACCTGCCGGCGCGCCTCGTAGTCGATCGCCCGGCCGAGCGAGCGCAGGGAGTTGAGGTTCTTGATCTCGCAGCGGGTGCCGTAGGGCTCGCCCGGCCGGTGCACGCTGACGTTGGCGTCGACGCGCATCGAGCCCTCCTCCATCTTGGCGTCGGACGCGCCGATGGCGAGGAGGATGGCCCGCAGCTCGTCGACGTACCGGCGGGCCTGCTCGCTGCTGCGGATGTCGGGGCGGCTGACGATCTCGACGAGCGGGACGCCGGCCCGGTTGAAGTCGATCAGCGACTCGTCGCTGCCGTGGAGCCGGCCACCGGCGCCGCCGACGTGGGTCGACTTGCCGGTGTCCTCCTCCAGGTGGGCGCGTTCGATGCCGACCCGGCTGCCGTCGGGCAGATCGAGCCAGCCGTCGACGTTGAGCGGGACGTCGTACTGGCTGATCTGGTACGCCTTCGGCATGTCGGGATAGAAGTAGTTCTTGCGGTGGAACAGGCACGGCTGGATCGTGCAGTTGAGAGCCAGCCCGATCCGCATCGCGTGCTCCACGGCGCCCCGGTTCAGCACCGGCAGGGCGCCGGGCAGACCGAGCGTCACCGGGTCGATGTTGGTGTTGGGTTCGTCGCCGAAGCGGTTGGCGCTGGCGGAGAACAGCTTGGAGTTGGTCGCCAGTTCGACGTGAACTTCCAGACCGATGATCGTCTCGTACGTGGTGGTGGTCTCCGTCATCATGGCAGCGAGTCCTCCAGCGTCTTGGCCGCCCGGAACATGACCGGCTCGCCGAGGGCGGGGGCGAGCACCTGGACGCCGACGGGTAGGCCGTCCGCGCCGGTCCCGAACGGCACGCTGATACCCGGGTGGCCGGACAGGTTCGACGGGATCGTGTACGTGTCGCACAGGTACATCGTCAGCGGGTTCGCGGTCTTCGCGCCGAAGGGGAAGGCGACCGTCGGGGACGTCGGGGTGACCAGCACGTCGGCGTGCTCGTACGCCCGGGCGAAGTCGTCGGCGATCAGCCGGCGCACCTTCAGCGCCTTGCCGTAGTAGGCCTCGTAGTACCCGGCCGAGAGGGCGAAGGTGCCGAGCATGATCCGCCGCTTCACCTCGTCCCCGAAGCCCGCCTCCCGGGTCGCCATGTACATCGCGTTGGTGTCAGGGGCGTCGACGCGCAGGCCGTAGCGCACGCCGTCGTAGCGGGCGAGGTTGCTCGACGCCTCGGCCGGGTTGATCAGGTAGTAGGCGGTGAGGCCGTAGGTGAAGGCGGGGACCTCGACGTCGACGACCTTGGCGCCGGCGTCGGCGAGGGCGTCGAAGGCAGCCTCGACCCGCTCGAGCACGTCGGGGTCGGCGCCCTCGGGGAGGTCGGTGATGCGTCCGACCCGCAGGCCCTCGACGCCGTCGTCGAGGGTCGCCGTGAGCGCCGGCGCCGGCAGCGGGATCGAGGTCGAGTCGTTGGCGTCGTGCCCGCCGATCACCTCCGTGGCCAGGGCGGCGTCGGCGACGGTGTGGGCGAACGGGCCGATCTGGTCGAGGCTGCTGGCGAAGGCGATGAGACCGTAGCGGCTCACGACGCCGTACGTGGTCTTGACGCCGACGACGCCGCACAGTGCCGCCGGCTGGCGGATCGAACCGCCGGTGTCGCTGCCGAAGCCGAGGGTGGCGAAATTGGCGGCGACGGCCGCCGCGCTTCCACCGCTCGACCCGCCCGGGACGCGGGTGGGGTCGTGCGGGTTGCGGGTCGGGCCGAAGGCCGAGTTCTCGGTGCTCGAGCCCATGGCGAACTCGTCGAGGTTGGTCTTCCCGATCAACACCGCCCCGGCGGCGCGGAGGCGCTCGACGATGGTGGCGTCGTACGGGGGCCGCCAGCCGGCGAGGATCTTCGACGAGCAGGTCGTCGGGATCCGGCGGGTGCAGATGTTGTCCTTGAGCGCGACCGGAACGCCGGCCAGCGGGCCGGGGTCGCCGTGGGCCGCGACCACGGCGTCGACCCGGTCGGCGGCGGCGCGGGCCTCGTCGGCGAGCACGGCGTTGAAGGCGTGGATCTCCGGCTCCCGACGGTCGATCTCGGCCAGGTGCTCGTCGACGACCTCGCGCGCGGTGCGCTCGCCGGACCGCACGGCCGCGGCGATCTCGATCGCGGTCACTGGTGCACCCTCGCGATCATGCGAGCGAGCGAGCGCCAGCGAGCGAGCGGCCAGCAACTGCGCAGGCAGCATGCGGCGTGGCCGGGGAACGCAATGACGGTCATGAGCCCTCCAACCCGATGATCGGCGGGACGCGGAAGCGACCCTCGAAGGCGTCGGGAGCGGCGGCGAGGACCTCGTCGTGGTTGAGCCCGTTGATCACCACGTCGTCGCGCAGGACGTTGGTCAACGGGTACGGCTGGGTCATCGGATCGACGGCGGCGAGGTCGAGCCCGTCGATGTCGGCGAAGTGCTCGAGCACGTCGGCGAGCTGGGCCGTCATCCGCTCGATCTCGGCGTCGCTCAACCCCAGCCTGGCGAGTCGGGCGACGTGGACCACGTCGGCCCTGGTGATTCGATCGGACACGCGGAGCAGGTTAGGCATCCGAGTGTTGAAGCGCACCCGAGTGTTGGATGCACCACTGGGGTGCGTCCAGCACTCGGATGGGTCAGAAGCCGGTCTGCGAATACGGCAGCGGGTGGGTGAGGAACAGGGCGTCCGCGCGCCGCAACGCCTCGGCCGATCTCGGCTCCAGGCGACGGCCGGCGGCCAGCGTCGTCGGGGCGACGCCGCCGAGGACCAGGGCGCCCAGGCCGGCGGGGTCGGTGACGAGGTCGGGCCGCGTGCGGACCGGCCGGACACCGCCGGGACCGATCCGCCACCTGGCGCCGGCGACCTCGACGACGACGCTGTCGTCAGTGCCGTAGGTACGGGCCCCGAAGCACGCCTCGACGTCGCGCACGTTGCACCACAGGCAGTCGTTGAGGTCGGTCGTGCGGACGACCCGCTGATCGGTGAGCAGGAACGGTAGGGGATCGTCCACCGGCACGGCGTGGGAGCGGATCGGCCCCACGAGGTCGGTCGCCAGCACCGTCTGCCACAGCGCGGCGTGGGCCTCCGGCGTGACGGCCGCCATCGTCGACAGCCACAGCTCGTGGGCCGGATGGCCGTCGTGCCACTTCGGATCGATCTTCCACGACGCGTAGCCGTCGGGGTGCAGGGCGTGGATCTGCCCGGGGCCCTGGTCGGCGAACACCACCCGATGCCAGTCGTCGGACCGGGCGATCTCGCCGGCGCGCGTGGTGCGGAAGCGGTCCCACACCTTGGCGATGTCGTCCGCCGCGGCCACCGCGTCGACGAGGCGTACCGAGCCCGGCTCGGGCAGGAACCGCTCCTGGAACTGTGCCCGCCGGCGTTCGATCAGGCAGACCCGCCGCTGGGACGCGATCCCGTAGCCGAAGCGCTCGTAGATGCCGCCTTCGCTCGCGGTCAGCGCGGCGAGCGGCTCCTCGCGGTCGTCGATGTCCCGGTGGACCGCTTCCATCAACCGGTGCAACAGACCCTGCCGCCGGTGGGTGACGGCGACCGACACCCACGTGACCCCGCCTGTCGGCACGACGGCGCCGCCGGGCAGCGTCATCTGCAGGGCGAACGATCCGGCCACGCCGACCACGTCGCCGCGGTCGACCGCGATGCGGTAGCGGGCGAGGTCGATGAGCGGGCGCTCCCGGTTCTCCTCCTCCACCGACGGCGCGTGACCGAAGGCCCGGTAGTCCGCCCTGGAGACGGCCAGCCAGTCGTCGTCGCCCGGCGTCCGGATCTCGATCACGGCGTCCGATTCTTGCCGCCCGTCCGCTGCCCGCAGCGGCCGATTACGACGGGAGTACTGTCCCGCGGATGGCCACGGTCACCTTCGACGGAGCCACGCGCACGTACCCGGGGCTCGACCGCCCCGCGGTCGACCACCTCGACCTGGAGATCCGGGACGGCGAGTTCCTCGTCCTGGTCGGGCCGTCGGGCTGCGGCAAGTCGACGACGCTGCGCATGCTCGCCGGCCTCGAACCCGTCGACGAGGGCACGATCCTCATCGGTGACCGTGACGTCACCCGGGTCATGGCCAAGGACCGCGACATCGCGATGGTGTTCCAGTCCTACGCCCTCTACCCGCACATGACCGTGGCCGAGAACATCGGCTTCCACCTCAAGGTCAAGCGCCTGCCCCGGGCGGAGCGGGCCCAGCGGGTCCGGGAGGCGGCCAAGATCCTCGACCTCGAGGAGTACCTCGACCGTAAGCCGGCCAAGCTCTCCGGCGGCCAGCGCCAGCGGGTGGCGATGGGGCGGGCGATCGTGCGCCAGCCCCAGGTGTTCCTGATGGACGAGCCGCTGTCCAACCTCGATGCCAAGCTGCGGGTGCAGACGCGCACCCAGATCGCCGCACTGCAACGGCGCCTGGGCGTCACCACCGTGTACGTCACCCACGACCAGGTCGAGGCGATGACGATGGGCGACCGGGTGGTCGTGCTCGACAACGGGGTGCTGCAGCAGGCGGCGACCCCCAAGGAACTGTTCACGTCACCCGTGAACGTCTTCGTCGCCGGGTTCATCGGCTCGCCGTCGATGAACCTGCTGCCGGCCACGGCCGGCGCGGACGGGGCGACCCACGGCACGCTGACCGTGCCGCTGACGCCGGCCCAGCGGAGCACCCTGACGTCGGACGACGTGACCATCGGCGTGCGTCCCGAGGGGTGGAGGGTCCAGTCCGACGGCGGCGATGGCCTCGACGTCACGGTGGTCGTCGTCGAGGAGCTGGGCTCGGAGTCGTTCCTCTACTGCACGGACCCGGCCGGGGACGGGCTCGAGAGCCAGGTCGTCGCCCGGGCCGAAGGCCTCAGCTCGAGCTCGCCGGGAGATCGGGTGACTCTGGTTCCGGTTCCGGGGCGTCTTCACCTGTTCGACTCGGCGACGGGTGCTCGGCTCCCCGAGTGAGGAACAGATAGACCAGCCCGCCGACGATCGCGGCGAGGGCGACCCACTGGTTCCAACGCAGCCCGGCGAGGTGGTCGGCGGTGTCGATGCGCAAGGACTCGACCCAGAACCGGCCGATCCCGTAGCCGACGATGTACATCCCCATCAGCCGCCCGGGCGCCGGGTTGTAGCGCTTGTCGATCCACAGCAGCACCCCGCACAGCCCGAAGTTCCACAGCGACTCGTAGAGGAACGTCGGGTGGAACGTCGTGCCGGGCGCGTACCCGGCGGGCAGGTTTTCGTCGTCGATCTCGAGCGCCCACGGGAGGTCGGTCGGGCGGCCGAAGAGCTCCTGGTTGAACCAGTTGCCCCAGCGCCCGATGGCCTGGGCCAGCGCGATCGCAGGCGCGGCGCAGTTGGCCACGAGGCCCATCGGGAGCCCGCGCCGGTGGGCGACCCAGATGCCGACGGGGATGCCGGCGAGGAGCCCGCCGGGGATGCCGAGCCCGCCCTCCCAGATCTTGACGATGTCGCCGTAGTGGCCCTCGAAGCGCTCCCAGTCCGTCGCCACGTGGTACAGGCGGGAGCCGATGACACCCGCGGCGACGGCCCACAGGCCGATCGCGGTGGCGTCCTCCCGGGTGCCGATCCCCTTCTCCTCGAACCGCCGGCCGGTGAGCCAGATCGCGGCGACGACGCCGAGGGCGATCATCAGCCCGTAGGCGTTGAGCGACAGCGGCCCGAGGTCGAGGGTTCCGCTCGACGGGCTCGGAATGCTCGCCGGCGCCGCGGCGACGATCGACATCGGCGCTACCCCGCGGTGACCTTCCGGGCGAACTCGATCGCGCCGCCGAAGATGGCTTCGCGGTCGTAGTCCTGGGTGGCCACGTGGTAGCTGCGGTCGAGCCAGCGGTGGTCCACCTCCCCGCCGTACGTCTCGGCGAGGTGCTCGCTCTGGCTCGGCTCGACGACGTGATCCTGGCGTGAGGTGTACAGGAGCAACGGCATCGCCAGCTCGCCGTAGCGGTCGGCCATCGGCGCCACCCCGTCGTACAGCAGCGACAGGAGCGGTCGGATCGGGGTGCCCTCGTAGGCGATCTCGACAGCCGCGGGATCGGCGATGTCGCTGCCGATGCCCGGCATCACGTCGGTGCCCTCGCCGATGGCGGCCTCGAGCATCTCCCTGATCTCCGGCGGCTGGGGTTGGGTGACCGGGTTGACGCAGACGAGCCCGCTGACGTCGGGGTGCTGCAGCCCGGTCCACAGGGTGAGTGAGCCGCCCATGCTCAGCCCGCCGACGACGATCCGGTCGGCGCGCAGGGCGAGCCGCTGATAGGCCGCCTCGACCTCGCCCGTCCAGTCCGCCCAGCGGGTCGGGAGCATGTCATCGACGGTGGTGCCGTGGCCCGGGAGCCGCGGTAGCTCGACGTGGAACCCGGCACCGGCCATCGCCTTGGCGAGGCCGCGCATGGACGACGGGTTGCCGGTGAAGCCGTGGAGGGCGAGGAAGCCGGCGGGCAGAGGGCCGTCGCCCTGGGGCGCGGTGTGGGACCAGGGCTCGGCGCCGGCGAGGATCGCGGTGGTCACTGGTCCACCGTCGCGATGATGCGAGTGAGCGAGCGCCAGCGAGCGAGCGGCCAGCGACTGCGCAGGCAGTATGCTGCGTGGCCGGGGAACGCAATGACAGTCATGGTCTGACGTTCTATCGGAGTGGGCGAGGGCCGGCGACGCGGTCGTGGGCCGTGTTTGACGCCATCCGTACTCTCTCCTCAATGGCGAGGGGTCGGCGGAGCCGGCAAATCGAGTGGTCGGCGGTGGCGGGAATCGGGCCCGTGCTGGTGATCGCGCCGTTCTGCCTGCTCGCCCTGTTCGTCATCTGGCTGCTCCTGCGGCTCGTCTGGGACATCCCGTTCTGGTGGGTCGCCGTCGGCTACCTCGCCGCCGCCGTGGTGATGTTCATCCGGCCGGTTCAGGCCGGCGTGCTGACCCCGTTGCTCGGCGCCCGCCGGCCGACCGACGACGAGTACGACCGGATCTACCCGCTGTGGCGCCGGATCGCCCGAGCCAACGACCTGCCGCCGGAGCGCTACATCCTGCGCGTGCTGCCGTCCGACGAGCTGAACGCGTACGCGTGCGGCGGGCACCTCGTCGTCGTGACTTCGTTCGCCGTCGCCGAGCTGCCCCAGCGCGAGCTGGCGGGCGTGCTCGCCCACGAGCTGAGTCACCACCTCGGGATGCACACCGTCGGGCTGACGATCGCCCACTGGCTGTCCCTGCCGGTCGTGCTGTTCGCCCGCGTCGGGTTCCTGCTCCAGAACGTCGCCACCGCGGCGACGAGGGCGTTCGCCTCGCAGTCGGCCGGGTTGACGATGCTCGGTCAGCTCGCCGCCAGCCTGCTCAACGTGCTGTCGCTGCCGTTCGTCGCCGCGCTCTACGGTGCCGACGCGCTGGGCAACGTGATCGGCCACCGGTCCGAGCTCCAGGCCGACCGGCGGGTCGTGCGCATGGGGTTCGGTCCCAACCTGGCCCAGGCGCTGCGCCGCGTGATCAGTCTCGGCGGCGGTCGCCGCCCGATCGGCTGGCGCGCCCGCCTCGCCGCGTCCCACCCCCCGGCGCGGACGCGGGTGGCGCGCATCGACGCGATGCTGCGCCACCCGGCCCGCTGACGCCGCTCACGTCGCTTTGGTCACCTCAACCCGCCCGACCGGGCGCCCTCAAGTGACCGAAACGCCCTCAGGCACCCAGCCGGCGGCGACGAGCCGCCGCCGCATCGTCGACATCACCCACGAGCGCCGCTCGGTGACATGGGCCCAGGTGTACTCGAACACCTTGAACCCGAGATCCGTGAGCTCGTTGCGCCGTTGCGCGTCCCGGCTGCGCTCGGCCGGCAGCGAGTGGCCACGTCGCCCCGTGACCTCCACGACCAGGGGGAAGGGATCGAAGAGGAAGTCGACCCGGGCCACGTGGCGCCCGTCGCTCCGCTGGACCGCCTGGGTCGTCGGCCGCGGCAGGCCTGCCTCCCTCATCAGCGTCAGGAACCGGCGCTCGAGCATCGACTCGCCGCCGGCGTCGACCAGCAGGTGGTCGAGCCTCCTCGCACCCCACCTACCGGAGCCGCGCAGCTCGACCAGCCGGCGCTCCAACACGATCGGCGCCGACAGCCCGAGTCGCACGGCGCTGTCGATCGCCGCCTCGAGGCGGACGGTGGGGATCCGAGCGCGAGCGAGGTCGATGACCGTCCTCGTCGCCGAGGCGCACCGAAGGCCGCTCACGGTCAGCACGTCGAACGGGCCGACGCGGCAGGTCGTGTGGACGGTCGCGGAGCACGTGAGCGTCCGGGAGTGGCGGGGCACCGTGAACTCGACCACACCCTCCCTGGACCGATCGAGGCCGTGGAGGCGAGCGGCGGCCTCGTGACTGATCCAACCCCGCCCGTCGAGGGCGAGCAGCCCGACCCACAGCCGGCGGTGCCACGTGTCCGGCGAGCCGGCGACCACCACCACTGTCGGCTCGACCGGTCGTAGCCACCCAGTCGCCGTCGCACTCTGCTGCGCCTTCGCCGACATCCCCGCGGACCGGAGCTGCTTGTGGCTGATCGCGCCGTGCTGGTGGGCAGCGAGCTCGCCGACCGCGGCGATGACGGAGGTCTCCATGCCCTCCCTGGGGGTGCGCAGCTCCCGGAAAGGGAAACCGGCCCGCGCCGGTTAGCCGGCTGCGAGGAAGACCGTCTCGCACCCGAAGTCACTTTGGTCACGTCGACCCACCCGACCGGGCCCTTTCACATGACCGAGAGCTCGCGAATCCGGCCCGGAACCGGAGATTACGAGTCGCCCGGGGCAGTGGTCGCCGTCGGAGCAAAGACCGTCGTGGCCGGCGGCGGAGCGGTGGTCGCCCTCGGAGCAAAGACCGTCGTGGCCGGCGGAGGCACCAGTGTCTCCGGCACGGTCGGCGCGACTGTGCCCTCCGACGGGTCGGCGAGGGCGAAGGTGATTCGTTGGGTCGGGGCCCCCGGCGCCGACGAGGCACCCTCGAGGCCGATGCCGTCGACGCGGAGCACGCACGCGCCTTCGCATGCCACGTGCTTACCGGCGCGGTCGACGAAGGTCGGCTCGACCTCGACCGTTCCGCCGAACGTGCCGTCAGGGGCGACATTGCCGCGTAGGAGCACCGCGCACCGCTCGTCACGGCACTGCAGCACCTGCATCTCACGCGGCGCGATCAGGCCGGTGGCCTGCACCGAGATGGCCTGGCCGGGAACATACGGCCCGACCGGATCGACGGTGACGAATGGCGTCGGGAACGGCGGCGCCCCGGCGAACCGGAGGAACGAGCCGCCGGACCGGTCGTAGTTGCTGATCGCCCCGATCGCGACGAGGCAGCGCTCCGCCGCCGATCGGCAGTCGACCCGACCGGTGGCCGGGGTGCTGATCCGCCGGCGCACCTCGAACTCGGAGCTCACGGAACCATCCCGGCCGGCGTTGACATACGTGACGTTCGCGTAGCCCTCGCCGAGGTCGCACGCGGCCGCCCCCTCGATCGCCGACTCGGCGGCGCACATCACGATGCCGACCCGCTCGCCGGGCTTGAATCCGCGCCCGAGCACGGTCACCACCTGTCGGCTTCGGATGTCCGACTGAGGCACGGCGAGGACGGGGAGCTTCCACGACTGCTTGCCGTCGAGCGGGGTGGCGGGCATCCGGTCGAGGATCTGAGCAGCGGTCGGCTCACGCTGTTCCGTCACCGACGGTGCAACTTGCCGATCGGAGTTCTCGCCGTCACCCGGTCGCCCGGCGAGATACAGCAGTCCGCCGACGAGGGCGGCCACGGCGACGATCGCCGCCGCGGCGACAACGAGCCGGCTCCCCCTCGGCGGAGGGCCGGACTCCGCCACCTCCGCGTCGCCATCGACCTCGGCGACGAGTGCGGCGCGAATCGCGGCACGCGAGCTCGACGCCGGTGTCCGGCCGGCCACGGCGGACTGCTGCGGCGACGGAGCGCTCGTCGTCCATCACGACTTCTCCTCGACGAGGAGCCGACGCAGCGCCGTGCGCGCTCGTGCGAGCAGCGACTCCGTGGCGTGGACGCTGCGACCGATCGAACGGGCGATCTCGGGCACGCTGAACCCGTCGATGTACCGCAGCACGAGCACCGTCCGCTGGTCGACCGGCAGCTCGTCGAGCGCGTCGGTCGCCGGACCGCCGACGTCGTCCGGCGCGGGCTCGTCGACCACGCGGCGCTCACGGTCCCGGCCGCGACGCCGGCGCTTGACCTCATCGAGGAATCGGTGGCGGCACGAGACGATCAGCCAGCCAGTGTCGACGTCGAGGCTCGCGTCGCCTCTGGCGCGTCGCAGCAGGTGGAGGTAGGTCTCCTGGACCAGTTCATCGGTCCACGCCCGGTCACCACCGGTCAGGCGGCTGGCGTACCGGTAGACGTCGTCGACGGACCGCTCGTACAGCGCGATCACTTCGTCGTCGGTCATCAGGGTCCCCGATAGCAACTCGAGCACGCCCCTACGACGACGTGGCCCGCCCGTTTCCGTCGCGGCAGGCTACAAGTTCACACGGCGATGGGAGCCGTGACGGCCTCGAGCAGTCGAACGAGGTCGGCGGGGCGACCCCGACGTCGAGGCCGCGGCGTCCGCCGCTGACGTACACGACGTCGTACGAGTCGCACGTGGCGTCGACGACGGTGGGCAGCCGGCGTCGCTGACCGAAGGGGCTGATCCCGCCGACCACGTAGCCGGTGATGCGCTGCGCCTCGGCCGGCGCGCACATGTCGACCCGCTTCACGCCGAGCGCGGCCGCGACAGCCTTCGGTGCGAGGCGGCGCATCACCGGCACGATCGCCACCGCCGGTCCGCCGTCGCTCGTGACGACCAGCGTCTTGAACACCCGGTCGGGGTCGAGGCCGAGCGCGCTCGCCGCCTCCTCCCCGAACGAGTCGGCGGCCGGGTCGTGGTCGTACGGATGGAGGGTGAACGACACCCCCGCGGCCTCGAGCGCACGCACGGCGGGGGTCACCCCGCCATTCAACCCGTCGGGCCGCTCAGGCCGCTCGCTCCGTGACCGCGCTGCGAACGAGGCCGAGACCACCGAGGCCCGGCAGCCGGTCGATGCGGCGATCGATGCGGTCCGTGAACGCGATCCCGTCGCCGTCGCCGAACAGGTGGGCGACGAGGAAGTCCGTGTCGGCCGGCGCCATGATGCCCGAGCCGACCGGCCGCCACAGGTGGCGCAGCGCCCAGCGCACCACCCGCCGTGCCCCAGGGCTGGAGTCCAGCCGGCGCCGGGCCTCGCTCGCGTAGAAGTCGATGTGCCGGCCCTCCTGCCGGGCGATGCGCTTGGTCAGCTCGGTCAGCACCGGGTGCTGCGCCCGTTGGGCGAGCCGGAGGTAGCCGGCCTGCGTGGTCCACTCGTTCACCGCCCCCCACGTCATGTGCAGGGCGACGATGCGCTCGCCGACCAGCGCCGAGCCGAGCACCGACAGCAGCGGGCGCACGCGGTCCCGGGCGCCGAGGCGGCGCCGCAGCGGGGCGACCCGGGCCTCGCCGGCCGGCCGCCCGTGGGCCGCGAGCACGGCGGCCAGCGCCTCGCCGTGCCACATCTCCTCGTACGCCCAGCAGCTCAGGAACGCGGTGACCTCGGGGTCAGAGTGGGCGGGGGTGACGAGCAGGTCGCGGAGGTAGCAGATCGTGTGCAGCTCGACGTCGTGCATGTACTCGATGCACCGGAGCGTGTCGGCCTCGAGCGGGTCGTCGGCGAAGCGGCCGAAGTCGAGATCGTCCCAGCGCAGCCGCTCGGCGCGCCGCTTGTAGTCGGCGATGTCGAAGTTCACGTCATCGGGTTCGTTCCGGCGGGGGACCCGGATGGCGCCCGGTAGGGCATTCCCTACGAGACACACACCGGGCCGCTCCATCGATGCGAACAACGCCGATCCGTACCGTCGATCACATGCACACGCTCGCTACCCCCACCCTCGACGCACCGAGCTGGGCCGCCCCCCTCCCTCTCGCCGCCCGCGCCGAGAACGCCACCAAGATCTACGGCCGCGGCAGCACCGAGGTACTCGCCCTCGACGACGTCACCGTCGGGATCCCGGCCGGCCGATTCACCGCCGTGATGGGCCCGTCCGGCTCGGGCAAGAGCACGCTGATGCACTGCCTCGCCGGGCTTGACACGCTGACGTCGGGACGGGTGCTCCTCGGCGACGTCGACCTCGGCTCGCTGTCCGACCGCGAGCTCACCCGGATCCGTCGCGAGCGCATCGGGTTCGTCTTCCAGTCGTTCAACCTGCTGCCGACGCTCGACGCCCGGGAGAACATCACCCTCCCGCTGAAGCTCGCCCGGCGCAAGCCGGACAAGGAGTGGCTGCGCACCGTCGTCGACACGGTCGGCCTCGGCGACCGGCTGAAGCACCGCCCCAGCGAGTTGTCGGGCGGACAGCAGCAGCGCGTCGCCGTCGCCCGCGCCCTCGCCTCCCGTCCTGCGCTGATCTTCGCCGACGAGCCGACCGGCAACCTCGACAGTCGCACGGGTGGCGAGATCCTCACGTTCATGCGCGCCGCCGTCGACCTGTTCGGTCAGACGATCGTGATGGTCACCCACGACGCGGCCGCCGCCGCCCACGCCGACACCGTGGTGTTCCTCGGTGACGGTCGGCTCGTCGACTCGATGTCCAACCCCTCCCCGGATCGGATCCTCGATCGGCTCAAGCAGTTCGGCACCTGAGATGTTGACGACAATCCTCACCGGGCTCTGGTCCCGCAAGCGCCGCCTGTTCGGAACGGTCACCGCCGTCGTCCTCGGCGTCGCGTTCCTGGCCGCCACGCTCGTGATCGCCGACACCCAGCGCGCTGACTTCAGCCACGCCTTCACCACGGCCAACGCCGGCACCGACGTCATCGTGCGCAGCGCAGCCGAGATCGGGGGCGAGAACTCGGTCCGCGGGCTGATCGACGCCGACGTCGTCGACACCGTTGCCGCGGTGGACGGCGTCGCCAAGGCGGTCCCGTCGATCGAGGGCACCGCCACGATCCTTGGATCCGACGGCGAACGCATCGGTGGCGAAGGCCCGCCTACCACCGCCACCAACTGGATCGACGACCCCGAGCTCAACCCCTACCGGCTGGCCGAGGGTCGCGCCCCCGCAGCCGATGACGAGGTCATCATCGACCGCGCCTCGGCGGAGAACGGCGACCTTGCCGTCGGGGACCGCACCACAATCCTCACACCCGAGGCCGTCGAGGTCACGATCGTCGGCATCGCCACCTTCGGCGACTCCGACAGCATCGGCCCGATCACGTACACCGCGTTCACGCTCCCCGCCGCCCAGGAATTGCTCGCCGGCCGGCCCGACGCGATCTCGTCCGTGCTCGTCGCAACCGAGAACGGAGTGAGCCAGGAGACGCTGCGAGACGAGATCATGCAGCTGCTGCCGGCCCGCATCGAGGCGCTGACGCAAGGCGAACTCACCGCCGAACAGGAAGAGGAGATCGAGAGCGACTTCCTCGGCATGTTCAACATGATCCTGCTCGCCTTCGCCGGCATCGCGTTGGTCGTCGCTGCGTTCAGCATCCACAACACGTTCTCGATCCTCGTCGCCCAGCGCACGCGGGAATCCGCGCTGTTGCGGGCGATCGGCGCTTCCCGGCGGCAGGTGGTGGTCGGCGTCGCCCTCGAGGCGCTCGTCGTCGGCACCGTCGCCACGGCCATCGGCTTCGGCGCCGGAATCGGCATCGCCACGGGGCTCAAGCAGCTGTTTGCGAGCGCCGACCTGGCGCTGACGGGATCCGGGCTCGTCATCGACGGCGGAACGGTCGCTACTGTGGCGATCGTCGGGATCCTGACGACGCTGGTCGCCAGCGTCGTCCCTGCGCTGAAGGCGTCGCGGGTGGCCCCGCTCGCGGCGCTCCGCGACGTGGCCGTCGACCGCTCGGCGGTGTCCAAGACGCGGGTCACGGTCGGGTTCCTCCTCGCCGGCGCCGGCATCGCCGCCGTGATCGCCGGCGCGTCGAGCGGCGATGGCGCGGTCGGCCGGGTGGGACTCGGCGCGATCGCAGTACTCGTCGGCGCCGTGGTCCTCGGCCCCGTCGCAGCCAGGCCGGCCGCTGCCGTCCTGGGAACTGGCGCTGCGCTCGCCGGTGGTTTCACCGGACGCCTCGCCAGGCAAAACGCGATGCGCAACCCCCGGCGCATCGCGGCCAGCGCCTCGGCGTTGATGGTGGGCACCGGCGTGGTGGCCCTTTTCACCACGTTCGGCGCGTCCCTCAAGGCGACGATCGACGACACCGTCGACAACCGCTTCGCCGGCGACCTGATCGTCGAACAGGACGGCTTCAGCGGCTCGGCGTTGAGCCCCGAGCTGGCCGGCGCGATCACCGAGCGGCCCGAGGTCGATGACGCGGTCGGCATGGCGTTCGCGACCGCCAGCATCGACGGCGCCGACGTCGAACCGACGGCGACCGCCTTCGGCCGACTCGACGCGATGCTCGAGATGGGCGTCGTCGAGGGATCGGTCGGCGACCTGGGCTCCGGACGAATCGCGATCAGCGAGCACTACGCCGAAGAGCACCGGCTCACCACCGGTGACACGATTCCCCTGACGTTCGTCGACGGCTCCACCAGCGACCTCGAGGTCGGCGTGATCTACACCGAGCGGATGTCGTTCGGCGATCTCGTCATGTCCGACGAGGACTGGGCCCCGCACGCCCGCCAGGCCGGTGACGCCGTCGTGTTCGTCGACCTCGCCGACGGGGTATCCGAGGCCGACGGCTTCGCCGCCGTGGGCACGGTGACCGAGCGCTACTCGGCGCCCGATCCGCAGACGCGCGAGGAATACAAGGACTCAGTGGGTTCTGAGATCGACTCGATGCTGACCGTGATCTACGGGCTGCTCGGTGTCGCCGTGCTGATCGCCGTGATGGGGATCGGCAACACGTTGGCGCTCTCGATCCACGAGCGCACGCGAGAGCTGGGCCTGCTCCGCGCCGTCGGTCAGACCCGGCGCCAGCTCCGCTCGACCGTGCGCTGGGAGTCGGTCATCGTCGCCGTGTTCGGCACCGTCGGCGGTCTCGCCGTCGGCACGTTCCTCGGCTGGGGCCTGATGCGGGCGATCAACTCGCAAGAGGAGTTCGGGGTGTTCGCCATCCCCGTCCCCCAGCTCGCCGTGATCCTCGCCCTCGCCGCCGTCGCCGGCGTGGTGGCCGCCGTGCGGCCGGCGCGCCGGGCGGCGCGGCTCGACATCCTCGACGCCGTCGCGACCGATTGACGACCAGACTGGACCTGCGATGAACCCGTTCGCCCCCTGGCGACACCCCGGCCGGCTGCTCAAGGCCGGCTCCCGGATCGCCCTCGGCCTACCGATGGGGATCATCACGTTCACGCTGATCGTGACGCTCGGCGTGCTGAGCGTCGGGCTGATGCCGCTGTTCCTCCTCGGGGTCCCGGTGGCTTGGATCACGTTCATGACGTCCCGGGTACTCGGGATGATCGAGCGGTCCCGTGCGGCGGCGTTCGACGACGAGCGGATCCCCGACCCGATCCTGCCGCTGACCCGCCCGACGTGGCTCGGCCGGATCAGCGAACGGCTCCACTCCAAGCCCCGTTGGCGGGAGATCGGCCACCACCTCGCCCTGCTGCCCGTGGGCACGATCGGCTACGCGCTGGCCGCGGTGGCGTGGGGTGGGTCGATCGCGCTGGCGGCGATGCCGGCGTACGTCGACGCCCTGCCCGGCGACTCGGCGAAGTTCTACTTCTTCGAGGTCGGCACCGACGGCGCCCAGTGGGTGGCCGCGGCGGTCGGCGTGGTCGGGCTCCTCTTCATCGCCCCGTGGCTCACCCTCGGCATCGCCCGGCTGCAGCGGGGCATGGCCCGGTCGCTCCTCGGGCCGACCCCGGAGGCCGAGCTCGCCGCCCAGGTGACCCTGGCCGAGACCGGGCGCACGGCCGCCGTCGACTCGGCCGAGGCCGAGCGCCGGCGCATCGAGCGCGACCTCCACGACGGCGCCCAGCAGCGCCTCGTCGCCCTCGCCGCCAACCTCGGCGCGGCGAAGGAGAAGCTGGCAGACGACCCCGAGGAGGGGCGGGAGATGGTCGCCGTCGCCCACGAGGAGGCCAAGGCGGCGCTGGCGGACATCCGCGACCTCGTGCGCGGCATCCATCCGGTGATCCTCGAGGACCGCGGGCTCGACGCCGCCCTGTCGGCCGTGGTCGCCCGCTCGGCGGTGCCCGTGACCCTCGACGTGCAGGTCGCCACGCGCCCGCCGGCGGCCGTCGAGAGCGCCGCCTACTTCGTGGTCAACGAGGCCCTGACGAACGTCGCCCGCCACGCCCACGCCACCCGCGCCCACGTGTCGCTCGCGAGGGCCGGGAACCGCCTCGTGATCGAGGTCCGCGACGACGGCATCGGCGGCGCCGACGTGGCCCGCGGCTCGGGCCTGCAGGGACTGCGCGACCGGGTGGCGGGGCTCGGCGGGACGATGTACGTGATCAGCCCGGACGGTGGGCCGACGACGATCTCGGTGGAGCTGCCATGCGGATCGTGATCGCCGAGGACTCGGTGCTGCTCCGGGCTGGCCTCACCCGCATACTTGCCGACGCCGGCGAGGAGGTCGTCGCCACCGTCGGCGCGGCCGACGAGCTGATGACCACGGTCGAGCGTCACCGGCCCGACCTGGCCATCGTCGACGTGCGCATGCCGCCCACCCACACCGACGACGGGCTGCGGGCGGCGATCGCGATCCGGGCTCGCTGGCCCGAGGTCGGCATCCTCGTCCTGTCGCAGTACGTCGAGGAGCGCTACGCCACCGAGCTGCTCGCCGGCGAGTCACGGGCGATCGGGTACCTCCTCAAGGACCGGATCGCCGACGTCAACGAGTTCCTCGCCGCCGTGCGCCGGATCGGCGACGGCGGGACCGCGCTCGACCCCGAGGTCGTGGCCCAGCTCCTGGCGCGGTCGCGGCGGCAGGATCCGCTCGACCGGCTGACGCCGCGCGAGCGGGAGGTGCTGGGGTTGATGGCGGAGGGGCGGACGAACCCGGCGATCGCCCGCACGCTCGTGGTGAGCGACAAGGCGGTCGAGAAGCACGTCAGCAACATCTTCATGAAGCTCGACCTGCCGCCGGCCGACGATGACCACCGCCGCGTGCTGGCGGTCCTGCAGTGGGTGAGGAGTTGATGTCATGAGCGGGTTGGGATGGCGCGTGACCGGCGGGGTGCTCGCCCTCGGGACGGTCGGCTGGGGTGCATTCAACGTCGTGTCGCTGACCGCCCACGAGGAGCGCACGGTGGTCACCCCCTACCCCGCCGCCGACGTCACCATGATCGACGTCGACAACACGTCGGGTTCGGTGACGATCGTCGGCTCGGCTGGTCGCGACGAGATCACCGTGACGGCGCGGATCAGCGACGGGCTCCGAAGGACCGGCGAGCAACAGCGACTCGTCGACGGCCGCCTCGAGCTGGAGTCGACATGCCCGCTCATCGGGTCCGAGTGGTGTGAGGTGGACTACACGATCGAGGTCCCGGCCGAGCTGCCGGTCCGCGCCGACGCCGACAACGGCGGCATCGACGTGCGCGGGATGGACGGGCGGGTCGACCTGTCGACCGACAACGGCTCGGTCGAGGTCAGCGACGTCGGCGGCGACCTCACGATCGAGGGCGACAACGGGTCGATCCGGGCCGACGCCCTGACGACGGACACCGTGCTCGCCGAGACCGACAACGGGTCGATCGTCCTCGAGCTGCTCGAGCCGCCCACCAACGTGGAGGCCCGGTCGAACAACGGGAGCGTCGAGGTCGTCCTCCCCAGGACCGAGGACTTCTACAACCTCGCGATCACGACCGACAACGGCGACATCTCCCGCGACATCCGCCACGACCCCACCAGCACCCGCCACATCACGATCGACACCGACAACGGCGACGCCACCGCCCGCTACGGCCCCTAGACCCCCGTTCTTGCAGTCAAGTGTTGCGCCAGAGCGCAACGATCAGCTGCAAGAACACGGGTTGTCAGTGGCGTTGGGTCCAGGCGTCGGCGGCGGCGACGGCGACGTCGATGGCCCGGTCGACGGCGGCGTCCTTCTCGGCGAGGCGGGGCTGCTCGTCCTCGGTGCGCTGGGCGATGATGGCGCACACGCAGCCGGCGGCGAACCCGTACACCGCACCCATCTTGAACAGCGTGCCGGCCTCCATCTCGAAGTTGAGCACGCCCAGGCGCTGGTACTCGTCGACCATCCCCCGGAGGCGGCGCAGGAGGTGTGGGTTGGCCGACGAGTCGGAGCGCTCCTGACCCTCGAAGAACGTGTCCGTCGACGCCATCACCCCGACGTGGTGGTCGACCCCGAGCCGACCGGCGGCGTGGGCGAGGGCGACGGTGAGGAACGGGTCGGCGACGGCGGGGAACTCGGGCGGGGCGACGTCGTCGGCGGCGCCCTGGTTGGTCAGCGCGCCGGACCCGATCACCACCGAACCGATGCGGACGTGCTCCTGGATCGACCCGGCGGTCCCGACCCGGATCACCGTCCGGATCCCGGCCTGCACGAGCTCGTTGACGACGATGCTCATCGACGGGGCGCCCATCCCGCTCGTGGCGCACACCACGGGTACGCCGCCGGGGAGGCGGGCGAGGAACGAGTCGAGCCCGCGGTTGCGGGCCAGCTCGGTGCCGTCGGCGAGGCGCGACGTGGCGATCAGCTCCGATCGGCCCGGGTCCCCGCTGAGCAGGGCGACGGTCGCGCCCTCGGGCAGGTCCTCCGGCCCGAACCCGATGTGATACAGGCTCCCGGCCACGGGCGGCGATGGTACGACGTCAGGCCCCGATGCGTCACCCGGCCCCGTGCGCCCGTACGGTTGGGGGCGATGACGCAGCAGATCCCGCTCGTCGAGTACCTCGTGCTCGGCGACGAACCGCACCTGGTCGCCCACGAGTGCACGTCGTGCGGAGCCCGCTACTTCGACCGCCGCAACGCCTGCGCGGCGTGCTTCGGGACGGACTTCCGCGACACCGACGTCGCGACCGAGGGCACCGTCGAGACGTTCACGATCGTCGCCTATGCCGCACCCGGGATCCCGGTGCCGTTCGTCGCCGCGGTCGTCGACTGCGACGGCACGCCGGTGCGGGCGAACATCATCAACACCGAGCCCGACCCCGAGCACGTCTCGACCGGGATGAAGGTGCGTCTGGCGACGTACTCGATCGGGACCGACGACAACGGGGTCGAGGCCATCGGGTTCGGGTTCGAGCCGGCCGCGTGAGGAAGGGGACGACATGAGCAGCAGCGACGACATCTGGATCCTCGGGATCTACATGACCAAGTTCGGCAAGCACCCCGACAAGGACGCCGTCGACCTCGCCGCCGAGGCCACGACGTCCGCGCTCGCCGACGCCGGGCTGTCGATGCGCGACGTCGGCGTGATCGCCGCCGGGAACCTGATGAACGCCTCGGCCGGCGTCGGCCAGCAACTGCAGAAGCAGGTCGGCCAGACCGGGATCCCCGTCTACAACGTCGCCAACGCCTGCGCCACCGGGGCCACCGCGCTGCGCACGGCGATCATGGCGGTGAAGGCGGGCGAGGTCGACGTCGGCCTCGCCGTCGGCGTCGAGAAGCTGGCCGGCGCGGGCCTGCTCGGCGGCGGCGGGCGGGCGAAGTCCGACGGCAACGAGTGGCAGCCGCACGGCCGCTACGGCGCCGTGGCCACCGTCGACGGGCGCATCGGCACGGAGACCATGCCCGGCGTGTTCGCCCAGATCGGGCAGGAGTACGGGCACCGCTACGGCGGCACCAGCTTCGAGCTGTTCGCCCGGATCAGCGAGAAGAACCACGCCCACTCGACGCTCAACCCACTGGCCGCCTACCAGAAGCGGTTCACCGTCGAGGAGATCATGAACGACGTGATGATCGCCTATCCCAACACCCGCCCGATGTGCTCGGCCAACTGCGACGGGGCCGCGGCGGCGGTCGTCGTCAACGGGGCCAAGCTGAAGACGCTGTCCGGCGAGCAGCAGCGGCGGGCGGTCAAGGTGTCGGCGTCGGTGCTGACGACCGACCCGTGGGAGCAGGCGTGCCAGATCCTCCCCAACGTCAACACGCTCACCCGCAACGCCGCCACGCAGGCGTACGAGCAGGCCGGCGTCGGGCCCGACGACCTCGACCTCGTCGAGCTGCACGACTGCTTCGCCACCGCCGAGCTCGTCCACTACGACAACCTCAAGCTGTGCGAGGAGGGCGGGGCGGTCGACTTCTTCGAGTCCGGCGCGTCGTGGCGCGACGGCAAGCTCCCCGTGAACGTGTCGGGCGGCCTGCAGTCCAAGGGCCACCCGATCGCGGCGACGGGGATCGCCAACATCTGGGAGGTCTGCCACCACCTCCGCGGCGAGGCGGGCGACCGGCAGATCGAGGGCGCCACGGTCGGCCTCGCCCACGTCATCGGCCTCGGGTCCGCCTGCGGCGTCCACATCCTCGAGAAGTCCGCCGCCTAACTCTCCCCAGAACTGCTGCGGCCGTGGAGGAGCGCCGTGCGGATGTGAGCGCGCGCCTCGGCGTATCGGACGATCTCGAAGCCGATCAGGCTCCAGAGGACCACGGTGACGATGATCAGCGTGACCCAGGCGCGCGGCTCGTCGGCCACCGGGACGAGGGCGAGAAGGCCGATGGCGACGAAGAGGCGGGGCCCGTTGAGCGTGCGCAGGTTGCGGAGCCGGAAGGCGACGTGAGCCAGGAGGTACAGCGCCGTGCCGCCGACCATGGCCGCGGCCGGAACGGTGGCGAGCGGTTCGTCGACGTGCTCGAGCGTCTTCTTCAGGCCGAGGGCGAGGAGCACGATCCCGGCGACCATCGGGAAGTGCAGGATCGAGTAGGAGTCGCGCGCCATCTCGTTCTGCTCGCGTCCCGCCGGTAGCGACGCCAGGCGGTGCGAGGCCACCACCGAGACGACGTCGAAGTAGAGCCACCAGAGCGCCGCGGCCACGGCGATGCCGAGGCAGGAGGCGACGATGATCCCACCGTCCACGTCGCCGGCGGCACCCACGCCGATCGCGACGATCGACTCGCCGAGGGCGATGATGATGATCAGTCCGTGCCGTTCGGCGAAGTGCTCGGGCAGCAGCTCCCAGCCCTCCGACCCGAACAGCAGCGGCTCGGCGACGTCGAGCACGATCGCCACCACCCAGATCAGGCCCTGCACCCAGCCGTCGAAGAACGAGGCGACGACGAGCACTCCGACGCCCACCGCGGTCCCGAGGGCGAGTCCGACGACCGACCGCCGGAGTGACGGGTCGTCGCGGCTGGCGATGACGAACAGCCCGATGTGGGCGGCCCGGACGACTCCGTAGGCGAGGGCGAACGTGAGCCCGAGATCGCCGAACGCCTGCGGCACGCAGAGCGCGGCGATGAGCAGTCCTCCCATCGCCACGAACAGCACGATCCGGACCGCGCCCTCCTCCGGATCGAGGACGCTCGTGAGCCAGGCATAGCCCACCCACGACCACCACAGCACCGCAAGCACGAGCAAGCCCTTCCCGAGGCCGGCCCATGTCGGCTCGTCCGCCATCAACGCCGTGCACTGGGTGAGGGCGAGCACGAAGACGAGGTCGAAGAACAGCTCGAGGGCGGTGACGCGCTCCTCCCCCCGCCGGGTCGCGGTCAGGGTCGGACGGCGTCCGCTCGGCACGGGCGGATCATCGCGCGGGCGACGCCGCCGGCGCGCGTGGGTTCAGATGCGCTCGAGCGTTCCGCCGTCGAACAGCGGCGTGATGCCGAGCGCCTCGATGTCGGCGTCGAGCTCGTCGGCGGACGGCCGGTCGAGCGGACCTGACGCCGCGGCAACGACGGGCTCGAGAAGCTGGTAGTCGCTCGACGTGATCAGGAACAGCCGGGGGTCACCGAGCACGAAGCGAACCGCCCGGTCGACCGCGGCCGGGTCGGCGAGCGGCTCGTACCAGCTGTGGCGCGGGCCGGCGTCGTCGTCGCGCCAGCGGCGGCGGGCGACCGACTTGATCGTCTGTACGGCGACGCCGTCCTCCTCGCACCGGGCGAGCAGGGTCTCGACGTCGGCGGCGTAGTCGGGGTCGGCGAGCAGCGAGTAGTTCACCGGCAGGAGCACCGAGTCGAACGGGAACTGCTCCAGCGAGAGCCGGTGCATCCGGGCGATACGGATCCCGTGGCCGGTGACCCCGATGAACCGGGTCAGGCCCTCGTCGCGGGCGCGCGCCAGCGCCTCCACGGCGCCGCCGGGCCGGTGGGCGACCTCCCACTCGTGGGGTTCGACGAGGTTGTGCAGCTGGATCAGATCGACGTGGTCGACGCCCATCCGCTCCAGCGAGCGCTCGAGCGAGGCGCGAGCGGCGTCTCCGTCTCGGTCGCCGGTCTTGGTGGCCAGGAAGACCTCGTCGCGGTGGTCGGCGAGCCATGGCTGCAACCGGATCTCCGAGTCGCCGTAGCCCGCCGCGGTGTCGATGTGGTTGATGCCGGCCGCCTCGACCAGGGCGAAGACCCGGTCGGCGGCGTCCTGGCCCATTCCGCCGAGGCCGGCGGCGCCGAAGATCACCCGTGTCGAGTCGTGCCCGCTCCGCCCGAACGGTGCGGTTGGGAGCATGACGTCGACCCTACCGCGGTCGTCGCTCGCTCGGGATGGGTCAATCGGCGCTACGGCCGAGGGCGGTCTCGAGGAAGGCCACGGCGTCGGCCTCGGCGCGGTCGAGGAGCGCCGTGACGATGGGGCGCGGGTCGACGGTGTACCCCTCTACCTCCCTCGCCGCGAGGGCCGGGGCGCCGGCGACCTTGGGCTTGTACTGACCGATGTAGTTCTTCGCCCAGGCGTTCATCTCCGTGCGCAACGGGCCCGAGATCGCCCCCCACCGCCACGACGGGAGCGGGGCGTTCAGACCCGGAGCCGCCCGAGGAAAGTGCCCCTCCGCGGCGTACGGCGGTCCGACCTGTCCCCTGACCCGCTCGAGCGCCTTGGCGTAGGCGACGTCGTCGGGCGTCTGGCCTGCGCTCGCCGCGGCGGCGTCGGTGGCGAAGGAGATGTCGACACGGCGGTTGAGCTCGTAACGCCGCGGGTTGGTGGTGACGGGCGCCTGCTCGCCGTAGAACTGCACGGTGATCCGGGACTCCTCGACGCCGTTGCCGAGGAGAACGCCCTTGGCCGCCTCGGCCCTCGCCTCGGAGAGCAGGTCATTGTCGGGACCCTTGCCGATCGGGTCGGCGTGCCCGCCCAGCGTGACGACCGTGTCGGTGTGGTACCGCATGAAGTGGGCGACCATCTCCAGCGCCGCCTCAGTCCCCGGTGTGAGCGTGAACTGGCCGAACTCGAAGTAGACACGAGACGGCACCCACGACGGCTCGGGCAGGTTGTGGAGCGACTCGAACTCCTCGAACCCGATGTCGTAGGCGGCCTGGAGATCGGCCAGCGAAACCCGGACGGCCTCCTCGACGCGCGAGCGGTGGGTGCTGTTCTGGTCGAGGCGACCGTCGCCGAAGGCCTCCCACGGGTCGGGGTACACGTCGCTGATCACCCAGAGCCCGTCCACGTTCTCGGCGTCGTGCATCGCCCCCGAGACCAGCCCGGCAAGGCCGAGTCCGAGCATGCGGACCGCCTTCTGGCGGCCGCCGATCGTGGCGATCGCCTCGTCGAGCATCTCGTTGATGGCGTTGCGGATCTTGCGCTTCATGTACTTGCGCACGCCGACGCCACCGACGACGCCACCGAGGATCCAGGCCGCCTCGTTGACGACGGTCTGCTGCTCGACCTGGTCGTAGATCTCGTCGACTAGGTGCTCGCGCAGGTAGTCGACGAGGTGGTCGTACACCGCCGGAGCGATGTCCCCGACGTAGTGGTCGATGATGTCCTGACGGGGGACCCTGATGTGCCCGCTGGAGAAGGAGTCGGTCAGAAAGTGGGCGCCGAACGCCTCGGTGAGCTTGGCCGAGTTGAGCATGGCACGGTCACCGGCCAGGCCGGCCTGCATCGCCGCGTCGACGGCCCGGAAGTGGTGGTCGAGCCAGCTCTCGACGGCGGTGCCCCCACCGACGAAGTGGCTGCTGTTGTCCATCGCCAGCGTGACGTACTCCGTGCCCGCCTGCTCCTTCTGCGTCTCGGTCGGCTCGGGCAGTGATCCGCGGACCGGGCCCGGGAGCGACGCCCGCTCCAGGTGGGCCCGGATCATCGCTCGCCCGTCGGGCGTGTCCATGGCGTCGCGGAGCGCCTTTTCGGTGCCGAACTCGTCGCCGGCGAGCGCGACGATCTGGCCGAAGCTGAGCTCGACCCCGTCCCCGAGGTCGATCAGCTCACCGGTTACGTCCCCGAGCTCGAGGTGCTCCTCGGCCTCCCAGCGCTGCACGACGTGGCCCGCCGCGCGGTTACCCGCGCGGGCGACGACGGCGGCGATGACGCCGCGGCGCGCCGATGCCGGGGTCGCCGGACGGAACTGGGCCACCGTCGCCGCCCGGCTCGCTGCCCGCGTGGTCCGTTCCGGACGGGACGTCGACCCCGCTGGCCGTCGAAAGCGCACGATCTCGTCGTAGGCATGCGACCGTCCGGACGTCAACGTCCGTCCGGGCACCAATGGGTCAGGACGCGTTGCCCGAACGGGCGGTCCAGGCGGAGGCGGCGATGGCGTCGAGGCGGGGCAGGAGCAGCTCGGTGAGGGTGGCACGATCGTGGACGTGCTCGGTCCAGATGCAGGCCTGGATGCCGAGGAGACGCGCCCGCTCGGCGTCGGTCCAGCCCGCGCTCGGGTCGTAGGCCTCGATGTCGCTGACGGACGTTGAGCCGGCCCAGTTCGTCCCGCGCGAGTCCCACGCGTCGTCGACGGCCATGTCGAGGTAGTACACCTCGGCCGACGCGGCGACGACGTCGTAGCCCGCGGCGGCGAGGCGGCGGCAATCGGCACTCGACCTCCATCCCACGACGTAGCCGTCCTCGGGCTGCAGTGCGCCCGACTCGGCCGCCTCCTGCCACACCCCGACGTGCCGGCCGGTCGCCGTCCGCACCAGGCGGATCACGTCGCCCATGAAGGCGGCGGCGATGGCGTCGGTCCCGGCGACGCCCCGCTCACGGGCGAACGCCTGGGCGGCGGGCGACCCGGCCCACGCCCCGGGCGGGACCTCGTCGCCACCGAGGTGGAGCCACGGTCCGGGGAACAGGTCGGCGAGCCCGCCGAACACCGCCTCGAGGAACGGACCCGTCGACGGCAGCCCCGGCACGAGGACGTTGTCGACGAAGTGCTGCACGCTCGCCGCGCCACTCGTATCGGCAGGGTCGCGGAGCTCGGGGAGCGACGCCAGCGCGGCGAAGCAATGGCCGGGCAGGTCGACCTCGGGGACGAGCTCGATGCCCAGCGCCCGGGCCTGCTGCACCCACCCCTCGATGTCGTCGGCCGAGTACGCCCCTCCGGAGGGCTCGGGGCCCGAGCCGAGCAGCGGGGGGATGGCCAGACCGTGCCCCCTCCAGGCCCCGACCTCGGTGAGCGCGGGGTAGCCGGCGACCGGGAACCGCCACCCCTCGTCGTCGGTCAGGTGGAGGTGGACCCGGTTGAGCCGGCTCCACGCCGCCCGGTCGATCAGCCAGCCGACGTCGACGGCGGGGATGAACTGCCGGGCCAGGTCGACGTGCAGCCCCCGCCAACCGTGCACCGGCGCGTGGACACCGGTCGGGTCCACTGCGTCGCGCCGGGCGCGGGCGAGGGTGAGGAACGCCGGCACCAGCGCCTGCTCGGAGCCGGCCGCGACGTGCGAGCCGTCGATGGCGAACGAGTCGGCCGGGCGCGCGGTGTCGACGGACGCGGTCACCGGGTCTCCGCCGGACTCCCCGAGCACCCCGGAGGGGTACAACCGCCGCTCGCACGCGGCCGCGACCGCCCAGGCCGACCCGACGACGTCGCTGTCCGTGGACAGCCCGAGCGCCGGCGGGCTCTCCCGTCCGATCCGCACCGGATCGGCGGCGTCGGTCCGGCCGGTGGCGACGGCGCGGGTCGAGCCGTCGGCGAGGATCACGAAGGCGCTCGCCGGACCGTCGTTGGCGTGACCGGGACGGTGGCCGCACCGCAGTGGGCCGGTGTCCCACACCTCCCCCGGTCGAACGGCGAGCTCGGCCGGCGGGCTCAGCTCGTGGTAGCCGGACGTCCGCGCGGCGAGGGTCGTGGCATCCGACTCCGGCGTGAGCTGCACCACCGAGGTCAAAGCGAGGCGGAAGCGGGAGAGGGTCTCCCGGCCGCCGTTGACGAGACGCAGCCGCATCGTCCCGGCGTCGCCGTCCCCGCCGCCGGGGACGTAGGTCGCGTCCAGCCGCAGCATCACAACCCCTGCCACGAGGGCTTGCCGGCGTACGCCTCGCGGTAGTAGTCGGCGAGGGTGAGCTCGCTGGCGGCGGCCTCGTCGAGGACGACCGTGGCGTGCGGGTGGAGCTGGATCACCGACGCCGGGCACGAGGCGGTGAGCGGTCCTTCCACGGCCCGCGCCACCGGCGCCGCCTTCCGTTCTCCGATCGCGATCAGCACGACGTGGCGGGCGTCGGAGATCGTGCCCAGGCCCTGGGTCACGACGTGGCGGGGCACCTCGTCGGCGGCGGCGAAGAAGCGGGCGTTGTCGGCCCGCGTCGACTTGGTGAGGGTCTTGACCCGCGTGCGCGAGCGGAGCGAGGAGCCGGGCTCGTTGAACCCGACGTGGCCGTCGGCGCCGATGCCGAGCAGTTGGAGGTCGACGCCGCCGAGCCCGGCCAGCAGGCGGTCGTATCGTGCGCACGCGGCCGGAAGGTCGGTGGCCCACACGTCGGGGCCGTGCAGCCGCTCGGGCGCGAGGTCGACGTGGTCGGTGAACTCCCGATGGATCACGGCACGGTACGTCTCCGGGTGGTCCACCGGCAGGCCGACGTACTCGTCGAGCAGCACGGCGTCGCACGCGGCGAAGCTGACCCGGCCGGCGCGGTGCTCCTCGATGAGCCGGCGGTAGGTGCCGAGCGGTGAGCTCCCGGTCGCCAGCCCGAGGACGGCAGGACGGGTGGTGACGAGGCTGGTGACGACGCCGGCGACAACCCGGGCGGCGTCGTCGGCCGTCGGCACGATCACGACCTCCACGCGACCTCGCCTCCGACGATCGTGGCGGCGACCGACAGGTCGGCGTCGAGCACAGTGACGTCGCCGCGCGCCCCGGGCACGAGCCGCCCTCGATCAGCCAGACCGAGCAGTTGCGCCGGTGTGGCGGTGACGGTGCCGACCGCGTCCGGCACCGAGCACCCGGTGAAGGCGATCAGGTTGCGCACCGCCTGATCGAGGGCGAGCGCGCTCCCGGCGAGGACGCCGTCGGCGGTGAGGACGGCGCCGCCGTCGACCGTGACCTCGACCGAGCCGAGCCGCGACGCCCCGTGCTCCGACCCGAGCACGGCCACCGCGTCGGTGACCAGGTTGAGGCGGTCGGGGCCGAGTGCCCGCCACGCCATTCGCACCGCCACCGGGTCGACGTGGATGCCGTCGCAGATCAGCCCGGCCACCACGGTGTCGTCGGCGAGCGCGGCGCCGATCGGACCCGGGTCGCGATGGCCGAACGGACGCATGGCGTTGAACACATGGGTGACGTACCTCGCCCCGGCGGCGACGGCGGCGGCGAAGTCGGCGGCACGGCAGTCCGTGTGCCCGATGGACACGACGACGCCGCGTCCGGCGAGGGCGCGGATCGCATCGAGCGCGCCCGGGAGCTCCGGGGCGAGGGTCGCCATGACGACGCCGCGATCGGCCGACCAGCCGTCGAACAGCGCCGGGTCGGGGTCGCGCAGCAGACCGGCCGGATGGGCGCCTCGTCGCGCGGGCGACAGCATCGGCCCCTCGAAGTGGAGTCCGAGCGGCACGGCCCCCGGCCCCCCGGCATCGTCGCCGTCCCGGTCCGCCCACGCCATGAGCGCGGCGACCCGCTGGCCGTCGCGACACGTGATGATCGTCGGGACGAACGAGGTGACGCCGTAGCGCGGTAGGAACCGCCCGAGCTCGGTTGCTCGGGCCGGGGCCGTCGTGAGGTCGATGCCATGACCGCCGTTGAGCTGGAGGTCGATGAAGCCCGGCGTCACCCAACCGCCGGTCGCGTCGACGACGACCACGGCGTCCGGCGGCATCTTGACCGCGGCCGGCCCGCCGACGGCGACGACCTGCCCGCGGTCCAGCATGACGGTGCCGTGCTCGATCACCCCGCCCGGGGTGATGACCGAGCCGCCAGTGATCAGGACGGGCTCGCCGCCCACGGGATCACCTCCGGTGCCCGCGCCGCGAGCACGGCGCCCAGGCTTCCCAGCGGGTCGTCGACCGGCGCCAGGCGCACGCGGCGGGCGAGGCCGGTGGCCGCGAGCATCGGCGACGCCGACTCCGCCTTGGCCAGGGTGTCGACGAGCCGTCGATGAAACGGGTCGCCCGAGCTGGTCATCCCCCCGCCGACGACGACGACGTCGACGTCGAGCGTCATCACGCACAGCTGGGCGGCCCACGCGACGGCCGCGATCACGTCACCGTCGGTCGCGGCCTCGGCGGAGACGGCGCGCCCCGACCCGACCGCCTCGGCGCATCCGATCTGGCCGCACGGACACGGGGGTCCGTCGGGACGCATCGGGATGTGGCCGATCTCGCCCGCCCCACCTGTCGCCCCGCGCAGGAGCCGTCCGCCGACCACGAACCCGGCGGCGATCCCGGTGCCGACGTTGACGTAGGCGAGCGACGCGGCCGGGTCCATGCGGAAGTGGGCGAACGCACCGAGGGCGGCCGCGTTGACGTCGTTCTCCACGTGGACCGGGACGCCCAGCCGGCCCTGCAACTGGTCCCGGACCGCAACCGGTCCGCTGATCCCGAGGTTCACCGCGGTGCGGACCGTACCGTCGACGACGTCGACCCGACCGGGGATCCCGACGGCGACGGCGTCGGGCCCGCGGCCGTCGGTGAGGGCGGCCACCGAGGACGAGATCGCGTCGAGGATCGCGTCGCCGCCCCGGGGCGTCGGCGAGGACTCGGCGGCGACCGGCACCAGCGCGTCGTCGAACATCACCGCCTGGATGGTGGTGCCGCCGACGTCGACGCCGACAACACCCGAGGACCCACTCATCCCTTCACGGCACCCGCGGTCAGTCCGGCGGTCACCTTGCGCTGGACGAGGAGGAAGAAGATCACCACCGGCAGCGCCATCACCGTCGAGCCCGCCATCACGCCGCCCCAGTCCGTGCCGCGGGCTCCCTCGTTGAACGCCTGCAGCCAGACCGGCATCGTCTGCGTCTGGGGCCGGTTCATGATCACGAGGGCGAAGATGAACTCGTTCCAGGCGAGGATGAAGGCGAAGATCCCGGTGGCGACCAGGCCCGGCGCGACGAGCGGCAGGGTGACCCGCATGAAGGCGCCGAACCGGCTCGCACCATCGACCCGAGCGGCCTCCTCGAGCTCGAGCGGCACGCCCCCGACGAAGCCGCGCAGCGTCCAGATCGTGAACGGCAGGACAAAGATCAGGTAGGTGAGCGACAGCCCGATGATCCGGTTGGTGAGCTCACGGCCGTCGAGCACCTGGAACAGCGAGATGATCAGCGCCTCGGCCGGGACCATCTGGATCGCGATCACGGCGAGGATGAACGCCATGCGGCCGCGGAACCGGAAGCGGGCGAGCGCGACGGCGGCGAGGAAGGCGATCGCCAGCGCGAGGAACACCACCGTCACGGTGACCATCGCGCTGTTCCGCATCGCCGTCCAGAAGTAGTCGCGCTCGAGGACCTTGCGGTAGTTGTTCAGCGTCGGGTTCGTGGGCAGGAACTGGGGGGAGAGCGTGCGGAGCTCGCTGTTGCGCTTGAACGACGAGAGCACCATCCAGTACACGGGGAACAGGGCGACCGCGGCGACCAGGACTCCGGCCGCGTTGATGGCTGCCCGCTTGCCGACTTGGGTGCTTCTCGCGCTCACAACTCCTCCTGCTTCAGCATCGCCCGCAGATAGGCCACGGTGAGGAGGGCCGTGATGAGCAACATCACGACGGCGACGGCCGCACCGATGTCGAAGCGGTTCTCACCGATCGAGATGCGGTAGGCGAAGACGCCGAGCAGGTTGGTGTCACGCGTGATCCCGCCCGCGCGCTGCAGGACGTAGATCTGGGTGAACACGCGGAAGTCCCAGATCACCGACAGGGCAGTCAGGATCAGCAGGATCGGCTTGACGGCCGGGAACACGATGTACTGGAAGGTCTGGCGGAACCCCGCCCCGTCGAGCTTGGCCGCCTCGATCATGTCAGCCGGGATCTGGGTGAGCGCGGCGTACGTCGTGAAGGCGATGAACGGGATGCCCATCCACACGACGATGATCGTGGCGACCAGGAAGAACGTCAGCTGGTCGGCCCACCAGCTCTCGCCCTGACGGTCGAGCGCCCAGTTGACGAGCCCGTACTCGGTGTCGAACATCCACTGCCAGACGATCGTGGCGGTGAGCGCCGGCATCGCCCAGGCGATGATCAGCGAGGCCGAGACGAACAGCCGCATCCGCTTGCCGAGGGCCTCGAGCAGCAGGGCGATGAGCACGCCGAGCACCATCGTGAGCGCGACGTTGACGAAGCAGAAGATCAGCGTCCGCCAGAGGACCGTCCAGAAGTACGAGTCCTCGAGGATCGCCCGGAAGTTGGCGAACCCGACCCACGGCGCCGGCTGGCCGAACACCTGGGGGAGGCCGTACTCCTGCAGCGACATCGTGCCCAGCCGCACCAACGGGTAGCCGAGCATCGCGCCGAGCACGATGACGGCGGGGAGCACGAGCACGTAGGGCAACGCCGACGACCGCCGCCGGGCCGCCCTGACCGGAGGGTTCCCGACCCCGGTCGCGGCAGTGGTGGCGACGGCCATCGGCGTTGCTTACTACGTGTGGTTGGGTTGGAGGCTCAGCCGTTGAGTGTGTCTTCGATCGCCGAGTCGGCCTGCGCCGTCACCTCGGCGATGTCGTCGCCCTGGGCGATCTGGGTGAGCATGTCCTGCAGGACGTTCGCCGCCTCTACGCCGGCCCATTTCTCGCTGGTGGGGACGAACCGGCTGTTCTCGGCGGCCGTCGCTTGCGCCACGGCGGCGTCGCTCCCGGCCACGTTGGCCAGCTCGGACTTGAGCGCGGGGATCGTGCCGTTCTCGGCGAACTGCTTCTGGAAGCCGCTCGACACCATCACCTTGAGCAGGTCGTAGGCGAGGTCCTGGTTCTCGCTGTTGGTCGGGATGCCGAGGTTGGAGCCGCCGAGGAAGACGGGCGCCGTCGTGCCAGCCGCGAGGCCGGGCATGGCGAACACGCCGATGTTCGCCTCCATGTCGGGGCAGCCGTCGTCCGGGTTGATGATCTGGCCCGGCTTCCAGCCTGGCGCCGGCATCATCCCGACCTCACCGGCGCAGAAGGCGAGCCAGTCGGTGGCGTCGTCGCCGTCGGCCGGTGCGGCGTTGGCGGTGTCGAAGGCGTTCTTGAAGAACTCGAACCCGGCGATCGACTCGGGCGAGTCGAGTTGCCCGACCCATTGGTCGCCTTCCTGGGTGGCGATGTCACCGCCGTGCTCCCACACGAACGACATCACCGTGTGCCAGTTCCTCGCCGGGAGGTAGATGCCGGAGAAGTTGGCGACGTCGGCGTTGTCCTCCATCAGCTGCTGACCGGCCGCGACCATCTCCTCGAGCGTCGTCGGCACCTCGATGCCGGACGCCTCGAAGAGGTCCTTGCGGTAGATCATGATGCGGGCCCCGGCGTAGTACGGCGCGGCGTACAGCTGGCCGTCGTAGGTGCCGGCTTCGAGCAGGCTCTGCAGGAAGTCGTCGCCGCCGAGGTCAGCCGCCCGATCGCTGAGGTCGATGAGGGCTCCGGCGGCCTCGAATGCCTGGGCCTGGGTGTTGCCGAACTCGACGAGGTCGGGAGCGTCGCTTCCCGACAGCGCCGTCGTCTGGCGTTCGACGATGCCGGTCCACTGCTGCCGCTCGAGCACGACCTTCACGTCGGGGTGGGTCTTGTTGAACTCGGTGACCGCGTACTCGACCATCGCGTCGGGCGTGTCGGCCTCACCGTTCAGCCACAGGCGGATCGTTCCGCCCTCTCCGGTCCCGGTGCCGAGCTCCTGTGGCGGCGGGTTGGTCGGTGGCGGCGGCGCCGTGGTCTCCGCGGCGGGCGCTTCGGTCCCAGCTGGCGCCTCGGTGCCGGCCGGCGCCTCGGTGCCCGCGGGCGCCTCGGTCCCGGCGGGTGCCTCGGTGCCGCTCGGCGCGTCGGTCGCCGCGGTGTCGTCGTCGTCGTCGCCGCACGCGGCGACGAGCAGGCCGGCGGTTGCCAGCAACGCCAGGAACCGCACGGGTCGGGTTCTGTTCACGGTGCTCCTCCCCTTTTCTTTGGGTCTGATCGGCTCATCGCAAGCCGAGCTCTTGATCGAGCACGCGGGCCGCGGCTCCGACGAGAACGTCGTCGAAGCCCAGCGTGCTCGGGCGAACAATGAGGCGGTCCCCGATCACCGGCAGGGTGCGGGAAGCGATCGCTTCGGCGGTGGCCGCGCTGAACGTCTCGGTGGCGACGGTCGGTGGGCCGGACAGCACGACCTCGGTGACGTCGAGCGCGCCGACGACGGTGGCCAGCGCCGTACCGAGGTGCGTCCCGGCGGCGCGGAGGACGGCGGTCTCGTCGGCGCCGTCTTCGCCGAGGCGCCGGTCGAGAAGTGGTTCGGAGACCTCCGTCTCCAGACATCCCCGCTTGCCGCACGCGCACCGCGCTCCGTCGCCGGATACGACGACGTGCCCGATCTCCCCTGCCGCGTGCGACGACCCGGTGAACAGGCGACCGCCGAGCACGAGCCCGGCGCCCACGCCTTCGTCGACCCGGACGCAGATGAGGTCGGGCCCGCCGGGTTCCCCGAACGTGACCTCGGCCAGCGCGGCGGCGTTGGCGTCGTTGACGACGTGGACAGGGAGGCCGAGCTGCGCCGAGAGCTCGGCGGCCAGCGGCAGGTCGGACCAGCCGATGTGGGCGGCGGTCGTGATGACGCCGTCGGGCCGGACCACGCCAGGGGTGGCGATGCCGACGCCGACGAGGCGGTCGCCGGCGTCGCCGACGAGCTCGCGGCAGATCCGGCTGACGAGGGTCAGGGCCGTGCGGCCGGTCCGGCCCTTGCGGTCGTACGTCCGGCGGACGACGACCTTGCCGTCGAGGTTGACGACGGCGCCGACGAACTCCTCCGGCTCGGACAGGTCGAGGCACACCACGTGGCGACCGTCGGCGTTGATGCCGATGAGCGTCGCCGGCTTGCCGACGCCTCCGGCGGCCCGCACGCCGAGCTCCTCGACCACCGACTCGTCGATCAGGTCACGCACGACGGCGGAGACGGTCGCCCGGGTCAGCCCGGTCTGTTTGGCGAGATCGGCGCGCGACAGCGGTCCGTCACGGTGAAGGGCCCCGAGCAACAAGCTGCGATTGGCGCGACGAGCGTCCTCCGGCGTCGCCATCACTCCTCCCGCTCGCTCATTCGGATTGTTTGTATAGTTGCCAAACTAATTTGCGTCAAGGGGTCAGGACCAGAAATGCGAGGATTCTGGTCATGCCCATGGATCTGGTCATCGAGGTGGACAACGAACCGGGCGCGCTCGCCCGGGTGGCGACGGCGATCAGCGACGCCGGTGTGAACATCTCGGCGGCGACGTGCTTCGGCAACGGCGAGAAGGCCGAATTGCACATCCTCGTCCCCCACTCGGCGGCGGCGAAACACGTGCTCGGCATCTCCCACCTCGCCGTCACGCGCGAAGCGCGAGGTCGTCGTGGTCGACGTCGAAGACCGCCCGGGCGTGCTCGCCGACCTCGCCCGTCAGATCGCCGACGCCAGCGTCGATCTCGACCTGCTCTACATCGCCACCCGCAACCGGGTGGTCTTCGGCTCCGACAACCTCGACGGTCTGAAGGCGGCGCTCAGTTCGGGCCCCGACTGAGGTCTGTCCTCTCGACGAACGAGAGGAGACACGACATGTCTGCAACGGAGCCGATCGCGGAACTGGACCCGCGGTTCAGCAGCGAGGACGCTGCGCCGAGGGCGTGGGCCGACACCAGCCGCGAGCTCGAATCGGCGCAGGTGTACTGGCTGTCGACCGTGCGCGCCGACGGCCATCCGCACGTCACGCCGCTCATCGCCATCTGGCGTGATGCGTCGCTGTACTTCTGCACCGGGCCGACCGAGCAGAAGGCCAAGAACCTCGCCGCCAACTCACACTGCGTCCTCACCACCGGCGGCAACGCCCTCGACGACGGACTCGACGTGGTGGTCGAGGGGGACGCGGTTCGGGTGGACGACGACTCCGCGCTCAAGGACATCGCCGGCGCCTACGAGGCCAAGTACGGGCCGACCTGGCACTTCGACGTCGGCGACGGGTCCTTCCGTCACGAGGGCGGTGAGGCGTGGGTGTTCGAGGTCGCCCCGGTCAGGGCCTTCGCCTTCGCCAAGGGCGAGCCGTTCGGTCAGACCAGCTACCGCTTCGCCTGACCGCCGAAGATTCCGTGGTGCGGACCGCGGGCCGTCACCAGCGGTCGCGGCCGACGTCGATGAACGTCGGCCGGTAGGCACTCGACATCGCGCCGTCCCAGCGGTTGTTGCTCAGCCCGATTGTCAGCGACGTCGACGTCCCACCGATGAAGCTGGCGAAGTAGGTGTTGTACGCCGACGCCGGTCCGAGCCGCGGCGCCCGCACGACGGCGGAGGTCCGCCACGGGCCGGACGGTGAGCGGGCGCGATCGAGGTAGATCGAGTCACCGAACCAGTCGTCGACCTTGGTCACCGCGATCCACTGTCCCCCGACGAAGGCGATCTGCATCGGATTGACGCGGCGGGCCTCGCCGCGGGGTCCCGTGCGGGGGGCGATGTTGACCGCGCGTCCGGCGCGACTGGACCATCGAGCCCCGGTCCAGTACGCCGGCTTGGCGTCGAGCCGGCCGCGGGGGACCCTGGCGACCGTGACGTCGGCGGCGCACGCGGCGTGGCCCAGGAAGCCCCAGCCGAACTGCCGGTAGCAGTGCCCGTAGAGGTAGGTGAACGCGCCGCGGTCGACGACGCTCCACCCGTACAACTGCGTGCCGGCGTCCGGCGCCCGTTGCAGCCGGACCACGCGCAGACTCGGGAGCGCGATCGTCGCCATCCAGGTGGCGACGGGCTCGGTCTTGGTGAGGTATCCGGTCCCCCGCTCGACCATCTCGGCGAGGAACAACCGGAAGGTCCCGTCGGCGGCGACGGTGCCGCCCAGCGGCCAGAACCAGTGCCGGCGCGGCGTGGTCATCCTGGCGCCGATCCACGGTCGCGGCCGGGCCGCCGTCCCGGAGCGCAGCAGGCTGAAGCAGCGGCCCGATTGGACCAGCCCGACGTTGTGGACGAGCGAGGTCGCACCCCTCGTCGTGCGGACAAAGGCGTCTTGGAAGAGCCACAGCCGCCGGCCGTCCGGGAGCGGGAAGGCGCGCTGGTAGTCGGCGCCGACCATCGGTCCGATCCCGGCGGCGAAGCGCCGGGTGAGGCTCGCCGGGTCGGTGCCGCCGGCGCAGACGACGACCCGCGAGGCGGCGATCGGCGGTGCCGCGGTCGTCACGTCGGCGGCGATCAGTGGGGCCGCCAGCGCGACGGCGAGGGCGAGTCCGAGTCTCCTCATCGGCCCGATCCCGCCCGACCACGGCTGCGGCCCGGTCGCACCGAGCACCGCGAGGTGTCACCGCGCTGCAACCCACTTCGGCGGCGAGCTCACGCCACCTACGCTGGGGTTTCGATCCGGTGCCACCGAGCTGCAACCGGAGATCAGGCTGTTTGGGAGGGCGATGGCCCACGACCTCCGGCTCACGGAAGACGACGGCACACCCGTCGCTACGGCAATCCCCCTTGTCCGCGTCCGGGTGCTCGGGGTGCTCGCCCTCGAAGCCGGCGGTCGCGAGGTGCACGTCGCCGGCTCCCACCGTCGCCGCCTCCTCGCCCTGCTCGCCAGCCGGGCCGGCCGGATGGTCGCCGTCGACGCCATCGTCGACGCCTTGTGGGGTGAGGATCCCCCGCCGACCGCGGCCAAGACCGTCCAGTCCCACGTCGTCCGGCTGCGGCGCTCGCTGAGCGGGGTCGACGCCGAGCTGATCGAAACGGTCCCGGGCGGCTACCGCCTCGCCGTGGACCCCGCCGCCGTCGACGCCGTGCGCTTCGAACAGCTCGCCGGTGACGGGCGTCGCGAGCTCTCCCGGGGAGCGATCGGTCCGGCGTCCGAGCTGCTGTCCGAGGGGCTCGCGCTCTGGCACGGCCCGGCGTACGCCGAGTTCGGCGACGCCGAGTTCGCGGCCGCCGCGCGGGTCCGCCTCGACGAGCTCCGGCTGCGGGCGATCGAGGATCTCGCCGAGGCGCAGATCTCGAGTGGGACCGTCGCCGCAGCGATCCCTGACCTGGAACACCTCGTCGTCGAGGAGCCCGGCCGGGAGCGGGCGTGGGCCCTGCTGATGCGGGCGCTGTACGCCGCCGGCCGCCAGCACCATGCCCTCGTCGCCTACCAGCGGGCGCGGCGGGCGCTGGCGGAGTCCTTCGGCCTCGAGCCCGGCCCCGAGCTGCGCGCCCTCGAACGGCAGATCCTCGATCAGGATCCGGAGCTGATCGTCGCCGGCGACCGCCCCCGGGTGCCAGCCGCGCTGCGCACTGCAGGCCCGTTCGTCGGCCGCCGCCAGGAGCTGGCGTGGCTCACCGACGGCTGGGAGTCGGCGCGGCTCGGCACGGGTCAGGTCCGCGTCCTGCTCGGCCCGGCGGACAGCGGCCGGACCCGTCTCGCCGCCGAGCTCGCCGCCCAAGTGATCGCCGACGGCGGCTGGGTGGAGTACGTGCACGGTGGCGCCGACCTCAGCCGCCTCGTCTCGACCCCGGCCCCGCCAGCGGACGAGTCGCCGGCTCCGCCCGGCGCGGTCCTCGACGCCGTCACGGACCGGTGCCGGCGCGGGCCGCTGCTGCTCGTGGTCGACGACGTGGAGCGGATTCCGCCGGCGGGGCTCGCCGGTCTCGAGGCGCTCGCCGCGGCCGCCGAACGGCTGTCGCTCCTGCTCGTGCCCATCCTCGATCCCTCCGCCGGCGGCGACGGTGTGCTGCGCCGGCTGCCGAGCGCGGCAATGGCCACGCTCGGCCCGCTCCCCGACGGCGACCTCGCCCGGATCGTGGTCGCCGACGGGCTCGACGACGATGCCGTGACGGCCACCGTCGCCGTCGCCGGAGGGTTGCCTGGCCTCGCCCGGCGGGAGGCCGCGGCGTGGGCCGAACGCGCGGCCAGCGACCGGCTCCAAGCCGCCACGGCGTCGTCGCTCGGTGCCAGCGCCGTCGCCGACGAAGCCCGCGCCTCTGTCTTCGACGAGGTGCTCGCCCTCGTCGCCGCACGGGACCGCCGCGACGAGCTGATCACGGCGAGCCTCGCCGGCCGCCAGCCGTACCGCGCCCTCGCGGCCTACGGACCGGAGGACGCCGACCTGTTCGTCGGACGCGAGCGGCTGGTGGCCGAGCTCGCCGCCAGGGTCCTCGACCGGCGGCTGGTCGCAGTCGTCGGTGCGTCCGGCAGCGGGAAGTCGTCGCTGGTCCGGGCCGGCCTCATCCCGTTGGTGCGCAGCGGTCGGCTGCCCGGGAAGACGGCGTGGCGGGCGACGGTGATCGTCCCCGACGACACCGCCGCGCTCGAGCGCCTCGCGGAGCACGACGAGCCGGGCCCGCAGCTACTGGTCGTCGACCAGTTCGAGGAGGCGATCACCGGCGGCGCGGCGGAGGCACTGGCGGGCCGGCTGGTCAACCTCGTCCTCGACGCCGCCCTCGACATCCACGTCGTGCTCGTCGTGCGCGCCGACCAGTACGGCGCGTTGACGACGATCCGCCCGCTGGCCGAGCTGCTCGACGACGCCCAGGTGTTCGTCGGCTCGCCGACCGAGGACGAGCTGCGCCGGATCATCGAGGTGCCCGCCCGCCGCACCGGCTGTGTCGTGGAGCGATCACTGACCGACCGCGTCATCGACGAGGTCGGTGACTACGACGCCGCACTGCCGCTGGTCTCGGCGGCCCTGGCGGAGGTGTGGAACACGCGCGACGAGGACACCCTCACCGCCGAGCGCTACCTGGAGATCGGCGGCATCGCCGCCGCCGTCGAGCGACTCGGCGAACGGGCCGTGGCTCGGACCGGAGACGAGCACCGCATCCGCGAGGTGATGCTGCGGCTGGTCGACGTCACCGACGACGGCCTGTGGGTGCGCCGGCGCGTGCCGGTCGAGGAGATGCCCGCCGAGCTCACGGCCGCCGTCGATGCCCTCGTCGATGCCCGGCTCGTCCGGCGCGACGACCGCGAGATCGACGTCGTCCACGAAGTCGTCTTCGGCGCCTGGCCGCGATTGGTCGAGTGGCTGGAGGAGGTTCGGACCGACCTGGTCCTCGACCACGACCTGCGCATCGCGGCGCGGGCGTGGGACGCCCATGGTCGCTCGGACGACGACGTCTACCGGGGCGCCCGCCTTGCCGCCGCCGGCGAGTACGTCGGTGAGCACGGCAAGGTGCCCGCGCTCGTCGGCGAGTTCGTCGCCGCCGGGCAGCGCGTCGCCGACCGGGCCCACGAGGAGCTCGGCCGTCAGCTCGAGCGCGAGTCGCGGGCGAGACGGCGGCTCGGCCGGGCCCTCGCCGCGGCGGCCGTCCTGCTCGTCCTCGCACTCGTCGGCGGCGCGCTGGCGTTGGTCAACGCCCGCCGGGCCGACCGGCAACGTCAGGTCGCCGCCGGCGCCGCGCACCTGGCTCAGCAGCGGCAGAAGGATGCGGAGGCCGCCCAGGCCGAGGCCGAGCAGGCGCGGGAGCGGAGCCAGATCGGCCGCTTGGTCGCCGAGTCCGAGCGCGGACTCGACAGCCGCCTCGATCTCGCCCTCCTCCTCGCCGTCGAGGCCCGCCGCCGCGACGAGACGCCGGAGACCAACGGCGCCCTGCTCACTGCGCTCACCCGTCACATGACGGCGCCGCGGGACCGCTTCGGCGCGTTGCGTCCGACCAACTCCTCGTTCGCCGGGTTCCTGGCCGGCCCGCCGCGCACTCAGCACGACGTCGACGTCAGCGCCGACGGGCGGGTTGTCGCGAGCGGAGGGGCCGACGGGTCCGGGCGGGACGGATTGGCGCTCGTGTTCGACACGTCGACGAGGGAGGAGATCGCCCGCGTCGAGATGGAACAGCGGATCGTCCAACTCGATGTCAGCGACGACGGACGGTGGGTCCTCGTACGCGACCTCGGCGGAGCCGTGGAGCTGCTCGACGTCGAGGCGGGAACCACCGAGCCGATCGCCGTCAACGCGCCGGGAATGCGGGCGCAGGCATTCTTCCGGCCCGGTCACGACCAGTTCGTCGTCGTCGGCAGCGGCGGCGCGGTCACGCTGTGGGACGTGGCGACGCGGCAGGCGGTGGACATCCCGCTCCCGGTCGCGCCCGTCGCCACGGTGGGGTTCGCGCCCGACGGCACGCTCATCGTGGTCGAACCCACGGCAGCCGTGTTCTGGGACGTCGACCGGGGCGCCGAGGTCCGGCGAACCCCGGTGGAGCTGCCGGGGGCCGTCCCGACCCAGTTCGCGGTGTCCGCCGACGGGTCGCTCGTCGCCGGGGCCGAGGACGAAGGTCAGGTGTACGTGTGGGACCTCGCAACCGGCAGGCTCGTCGGCGACGCCAGGTCGCGGCCCGGCGCGGCGCGTGGGATCGCATTCAGCCCGGGGTCGCCGCCCGTCCTCGCCATCGGTTCGACCGGCGGCGGGGTGTCGCTGTACGACCTTCAGTCCGAGCGCACCATCGGCACACCGCTGGTCGGCCACGGCGCCGGAACTCGTGACGTCGCGTTCAGCGCCGACGGGCGCTACCTGGTCACGATCGCGGACGACGGACTCATCGGCCTCTGGGGCGAGAACGTGACGGGGCCGATCGCCGAGGTGGTCCGCGATCGGCCGCGGAATCCGTCACTGTCCGCCGACGGCGCCCGGGTGGCCGTGGCCGTCGGGGACCGGATCGAGGTACGTGACGCCGGACGCCCGGGGGCGGCCGGCGTGGTGGTCCGCCTGGCCGCCGGCCTGACGGCGACCGACACTGCCTTCCACCTGAGCGCCGACGGCACGAAGGTTCTCGTGTTCGCGCCGGCAGGAGGGGTCACGTTCGTCGCCGACGCCGCGACCGGCGAGGCGATCTGGCAGGCGAGCGACGCCGACTTCGCCCCGACGTACGCCCGCATGAGCCCGGACGGGCGCACCGTCATCGCCGTCGACCACCGGTACCGGTCCCTCCGGGCGTGGGACCTCCGCACCGGCGAGCGGCTGGCCGACGTCGCCGTCGCCAGCGCCACGCCCGGGCTCGATCCCGGCGTCTCCGGCCACCCGGTGTTCAGCCCCGATGGGCGCTACGTCGACGTGCCCACCAACCTCGGCGTCGCCCGCTTCGACGGCACCGACCTCAGCCCGGTCGGGTTCGTCGCGGCCCCGCAGAACGTCCAGGGCGTGCACGCCGTCCCGGGCACCGGCGACGTGATCGGGGCCGGCGTCGGCGGGCGGCTGTGGCGCTGGGACGTCGCCACCGGCGAGCTCCTCGTCGAGGGACGGTCCCGCGACTCGTCGAGCCTGACGACCGTCACCGTGAGCCCGGACGGCTCGATGGTCGCCGCGTACCACCCGTTCTCGGCCCAGATCGCCCTGTTCGACGCGGCCAGCCTGCGGCCGATCGGGCGGCCGTTCCCCGTCGGCGACATCTGGTTCCGGCCGCAGTTCTCCCCGGACGGTCGGTTCCTCACCGGCAACGGGCCGTCCAACCGGTGGACCCGGTGGGACGTCGACCCCGACTCGTGGCAGGCGTCGGCCTGTCTCGCCGCCGGCCGCAACCTGACCCGCGCCGAGTGGACGGAGTACGTCGGCGCCGACGAGCCGTACCGGGCGACCTGTCCCGACTGGCCGCCCGCGGACTGAGCCGACTTCCTCGGTTCTTGCATCTACTTGCGTTGCTCTGGCCCCACAACCAGATGCAAGAACGGGCGTGGGAGGGCGAGTACGGTGCGGCCCGTGTTGATCCTCGGCATCATCGGCTTCGGCGTGCTCGTCGGCGCGGCGGCGCAGTTCATCCTCGGGCGCGGTGGCCGCGGGATCGACTGGGGGATGGCCCTCGGCGCCGGCCTGATCGGGTCGTTCGTCGGCGGCCTGATCTTCAGCCTGATCGCCGGCGACGGGCTCGCCTTCAAGCCGAGCGGGGTGATCGGTTCGATCATCGGCGCCGTGATCGTCACCGCGATCTGGCGCTGGTGGGTGGGCCGCAAGCCGGCCCCGGCGACGCGGCCGGGCGCGGCTCAGCGTTCGCCGCGCCGGTAGTCGCAGACCCCGTCGGGGAAGATCTCCTCCAGCCGCCGGCGCTGCTCGCCCGTCGGCTGCCAGTCGCCGTACACGCCGGCCCTGATCGCCGACCGGACCGACTGGGTGCGGCACCGCCAGATCCCGCCCTCGAACGGCCCGCCGGCCTGCCGGCGCGACGTCGAGTAGATCGGGAACCGCCCGGTGCAGGCGCCGTCAGGTCCATCGTCGAGCACACCGTCCCACACGTCCGGCCCGGACGCGATCAGGCTGCCGTCGGTGGCGAAGCACGAGTCCACTGCCCACGCCGGCGCGTTGGCGGCGACACTGGCACGCGGGTTCGCCCGGATGTTCGCCATCCACTCGTCGATCACCTCGAACGCCATCGGCGTCTGGTCGAACCCCACCGCCGGCCGGGCGTCGGTGAACCAGACCACCTGGTTGCGGGCCCGGCCGTCGGCATCGAGCATGCGCTGTCGGGTCGCGAACGACTGGTGCGAGTGGTGCATGTCGAGCTCGTCCTCGAGGTAGTGGCGCCAGTCGATGATCGGGATGTCGATGTCGCCCTGGAATTGCATCCCGGTCTCGTAGACGGCCCGCACCGCCTTCTTGTCGCCCTCCGTCCGCGGCGCCGGGACGACGCCGCCGGGGCTGAGGTTCATGTTGCGCGAGCTCCACGGATCGAAGTTCTGCGGCGTGGGCGGACCGACGAACGGGAAGCCCTCCGGCACCATGTCGCGCGGGTGCTTCCACCCGCCGATGTAGGCGTTGAGGTCCAGGAACTCGGCGGGCGTGATAGTGCCGGAGCGCAGGGCCTCGAGCCCGTACTGCACGCCGACGTTGTCCCACGGCACCCGCGCCCAGCCGTCACGATCGGCGCCGTAGACGTTGATCATGTCCGCCCAATGCGTCCACTGCACGTCCTCGATGTCCTGGGCCAGCTTGTCGAGATCGTCGACGTCGGTGAACGTCGGGTTCAGGGTCAGCGGGGTGAGTCCCAACCAGCCCGGCTTGCACTCCATCAGCGCCGGCGCAGGAGACGCCGGATCGCGGTCCATCACCTGGTAGCCGAAGGCGGCGAAGAGGGCGTAGAGCCCGTTCCACTGGGCGATCTCGTTCGCCGACAGGTTCTTCGGGAAGTTCGTCCCGTTGAGGCCGAGAATCTGCTGACGGATCTCCGGGTCCCGCCACTTCGGGTTCTCCCGGTCGGTGGCGTCGAAGTAGTGCTCCAGGAGCTCGCAGTCCCCGACGTGGATGGTCTGAGTGACCATGTCGGAGTACGAGTACTGCGGGATCGCGGCGTCGATGAGCCCCGGGTGGTTCTGGGCGTAGACGTACTGCTGGATCGCCCCACCCGATCCGCCGACCGACACCGTGTACAGCGGCACTCCGTGCTGCTCGACGAAGCGCTCCTTGTCCATCAATGCCGTTTCGCCACCGAGCTGCAGGTTGTAGTGGGTGCTCGTGCGGGTCCCGCTCGACCACAGCACGGCGTAGCCGGAGCCGAGCAGTTCGCCGGGCAGCATCGCTCCCGTGCTCGTGGTGCCCTGGAAGCGCCCGATGGCGACGCCGCCTTGGAAGCTCAACACCAGGCGGCGGTTCCACAATGAGTCGTCGGGCTGCGCGGGGTCGGCCTCCCCGACCGGCGCCAGCATGGCGATGCTGTAGATGAACCGGTTGATCGTGCCGACCTCCCAACGGACGACGAACGGCACGGTGTCGCCGTCGAGGGTCGTGGTCGTCGCGATGTCGGCGGGCAGCGGACCGCTTGGATCGTCGAGCCAGTTGAAGTCCCCCGTCGTCGACCGGTACACGTACCAGTACCTCGTCGGCGTCGCGCAGTTGGCGCTCCACCCGACGATCTCGGCATCGGCCGTCGGGTAGCCGCGGTCGTCCTGCGGATAGCTGCCATCGGGCGCTTCCGCCGCGACGGGAATGCCGAAGTGGTCCTGGTTGTCGACGAGCGGCTGGCCGAGCAGCTTGCGGTCGTCGAACTCCGCCCGCGCCGTGGTGCAGACGAACGGTTGCTGCTGGGGGCCCGAGAAGATCGGGCCGCCGATCGGGTGATTGGTGAGGCGGAGGTGTGCTGGCGAGGGCTTGCGACCTCGAGCCGTGGACTCGACCTTCAGCGTGCTGCGGCCATCGGGGAGGCCTTCGACGAGCCCGACGAGCTCGTCGCCCTGCGGCGCGAAGGCGGCCGAGACGTCGACGCGGTCCAGGGTTATGCGGACGTCGTCCGGGTCGACGCCACGGGGCACGCGGACGGCGACGAGAGCATCGCCCCCCGAGACCTGATCCGGCGCGCTCGACAGGACCTCGACGCGGAACCGGTCCGGCCGGCGGTGCTCAGGCGCGGCGGCCGGTGCGACCGGCGATCCCAGCGGTGCGAGTGCGGCGACGGAGATGGCAAGCGCGCCGACGCGGAGTGGAGACATCGCAACCCCCCGATTGCTCTGTGGCCGCCCGCACACCAGACGCCGAGGACCGTAGCCGATGTCGACGCCCAGATCGGCGTTCAGCCGACGGCGGCAACCGCGGCGACGGCGGCGGCGATCACCTCCAGCGGGTCGTCGATCCCCGGCCGGGCGAGCACCACGAGTCGGTCGACTCCGGCGGCGGCGAACGCCTCGACGCGCTCGGGGGTGAGCCGGCCGCGTGGCGTCACGCTGATCTCCAGGTCGCCGAGGTCGGCCGGGCGCTCGACCCGTTCGGCGGCCGCGCGCAATGCGGCGGTCGAGGCAGCGGTGTCCTCCGGGGTGAGCCCGTACCCGTACCAGCCGTGGGCCCGGGCGACCGCCCGGCGGTAGGCGGGTGGGCGGTGCCCGCCGACGACGATCGGGATCGGTCGCTGCACCGGTCGCGGGTGGGCGTCCACCCCGGCGAAGTCGGCGAAGCGCCCGTGGTACTCGGGGTGCTCGTCGTACCAGAGCGTGTGCAGGACGTCGAGGTACTCGTCGGTGACGGTGCCGCGGTCGGCGAAGTTGGCGCCGACGGCGCGGAACTCCGGCTCGAGGTACCCGGCGCCGATGCCCAACGAGATCCGGCCCCCGGACAGCACGTCGAGGCTCGCCACCTCCTTGGCGAGCACCACCGGGTTGCGTTGGGGGAGGATCACGATCCCCGTCGTCAGTCGGAGCGTCGTCGTGTGGGCGGCCGCCCACGTGAGAGCGTGCAACGAGTCGAGCGCTGGTTCCTGCGGCGCCATCGGCGATGGTGGAACCTGCGGGTCCGGCAGCACGATGTGCTCGCCCGCCCACACCGAGTCGAAGCCGGCCTCCTCAGCCCGTTGGACGGCGGCGACCAGGCCGTCCGGCCGGCTCATCACGCCCATGTTGATGTGGACCAGTCCGAGGAGCACGTCCGGCACACTGCCACACGAGCGCCGCCCGGGCGCCGGTCAGGCCGAGTGGTCTGACGCCGTCCGCGCGATGCACCGGAAGCCGAGATGGGCCATCGACGTGTCGATCATCTGCGGCTGTCGGGCGGACGGGCGGTAGCGCAGGCAGTAGTTGGGCGCGCACAGGTGGGAGCCGCCCTTGATCACCCGGCGCGGGATGTGCTCCCCGGGGCATCCGGGCTCGAAACTGGCGTCCGCCGACGTCACCCGCGGGTTGAGGGGCGCGCAACACGGGCTGGCGACCTCGTCGGGGTGGCGGGGCGTGTACCAGTCGGTCGTCCACTCCCACACGTTCCCGGTCATGTCGTACAGCCCGTAGCCGTTGGGCGGGAAGCTCCCCACAGGGGACGTCCCCTCGAAGCCGTCGAGCTTGAGGTTCTCCCAGGGGAACTCCCCCTGCCACGAGTTGGCCATCGCCGTGTCGTCCGGGAAGTGCTCGTCACCCCACGCGAAGACAGCGCCGTCGAGCCCACCCCGGGCGGCGAACTCCCACTCGGCCTCCGTCGGCAGCTCCTTGCCGACCCACGCGGCGTACGCCTCGGCGTCCTCGTAGGCGACGTGGACGACCGGGTGGTGATCGCGCCCGTTGATGGTCGTGCCCTTGCCCCCGGGTCGCTTCCAGTACGCGCCGGGGAGGTACTCCCACCACTGGCGGAAGTCGTCGAGGTTCACCGGACCGTCGGTCTTGTGGAACACGAGCGAGCCAGGCACGAGCAGGTCGGGATCCGCGTCCGGGTAGTCCGCCGGGTCGAGTGGACGCTCGGCGACGGTCTCGTAGTTCGTCGCCCGCACGAACCGGCGGAAGTCGGCCGCGGTCACCGGGAGTTCGTCCATCCAGAACCCGTCCACCGACACGTGGTGGACCGGGCGCTCCTCGGGATAGAAGTCCTCCGAACCCATCCGGAACGTGCCCCCGGGGATCCACCGCATGCCCGCGGCCGGCTGCGGCCCCGGGGCGTCGGCGTCCGGTGCGAACGCCCCTGGACGGTCCGTTCTCGGTCCCACGATCGCCCGAGCCTACTGATACCCCCCGTCGCCCGACCGTGCCGCCCGGTGCCCGCTGCCCACTCGGGCAAACGCGATGCCCACGCGCCTACCCGTTCGAGCCTTTCCGTGGCTCCCACCGTCGAGGACGCTTGATGGCGTGTTCGAGGTCTCTCGGACCGTGCGGTTCGCCGAGCCGCCGGGTGGGGTCGTCGCCACCGTGGTCTACGTGACCGAGGGTGGCGACAAGTACGCGCCCGACACGGCCGCGGTGGAGATCGACTGCGACGCCCGCCTGTCCCTCTGCCACGCCGCCTGCTGCCGCTTGCGGGTGCCGCTGACCCGCCAGGACCTCGACGAGGGCGTGGTCCGGTGGGACGCCGACCAGCCGTACCTCAACCACCAGCGGGCGGACGGCTACTGCGTCCACTGCGACGCGACGAGCCACCGCTGCCACGTCTACGAGCAACGCCCCGGCCTCTGCCGCACGTACGACTGCCGAAACGACCGCCGGATCTGGATCGACTTCGCGCGGCGGATCCCCAACCCATCCCTGGCCGCGACCACGGGAGATACTGACCTCCGTGGGGTCGGAGACCGGATCGAGCAGACGAGCTGAGGTCGGGCGGCTCCGGCGCACGGGCCAGGCGGCGCTGGCCCAGTTCGGGCTCGATCGGGCGGGGCTACGACTTCTCCGCCACGAGCACAACACGACGTTCCGGGTCGACGCGGACGACGCGACGTTCGTCCTGCGGATCCATCGCCAAGGCGTCCATGGGCCCGACACGATCAGATCGGAGCTCGCCTGGCTGGGCGCCCTCACCACCGACACCGACCTCGGCGTTCCCGAACCGGTCGCCGCCCGCGACGGCTCGCCGGTCGTGCTCGTGGCCGGCCCGGACGGGCTCGAACCGCTCGCTGCCGTCCTGTTCCGGTGGCAACCCGGGCGCTTCGTCGACGAGCGTCTGACGCCACGCCACCTCCGGCAGGTGGCCATGCTGCAGGCCGGTCTGCAGCTACACGCCGCGCGGTGGGTCCGGCCGGCCGGGTTGGTCCGACCCCGCGTCGACGCGTTGACCAGCGCCGCCAAGCGAGCCTCGACCGCGCCGTCCGCTGACTCCCCCGGACCCCATCCGACGGCCGACGATGCCGACGCGTGTCTCTCCCTCGTCGACGAACTCCTCGCCCGGAGCGATACCGCCATCGTCGAGCGCGCGCTCCGGGTCGTGTGGGCGACAACCGGGGAGATCACCGATCCGCCCGGAGCTAGCGGGCTGATCCACGCCGACCTGCACTACGAGAACTTCCTCTTCCACGATGGCCGGGCGCGGGCGATCGACTTCGATGACTGCGGGTGGGGCGCGCCGCTCTACGACCTCGCCGTGACCCTGTGGGAGCTCGAGGAGCGCGAGCAGTACGCCGCGCTGCGTGACGCCCTGCTCGAGGAGTACGCCCACCACCTCCCCCTGCCCGCCAACCACCACGATCATCTGAACGCACTGTTCCTGCTCCGCCGGGTGCAGATGCTGATGTGGTTCCTCGAGTCACGCCACCACGCCGCCTTCGCCGACTGGGAGCAGTCGGCCCACGCCGAGATCGGCGACATCGCCACCGCCCTGCGCCGGTTCGACTGATCGTGAGCCGAACCCGCGGCGCGAACTGTGACCGCTACGCGGTGATGTGACCCCGCTCCGGTCACAGATCCGTCTCAGCGCATCGGTCGCCGCGTGGTCCGCTCGATCACGGCCCAGGTGCCGGCGAGGAACACGACCGCGAACGCGGCGAGGATCAGCCAGTAGGTGCCGGTCGACTGCGTCCCCGCATCGCCGTAGGACTCCAGGAGGGGGCGCCCGAGTGGCGAGCCGCCCTCGGCAAGGACCCGTCGCGCTCCCAGGTCGTGGCCGATGGCCTCGAAGGACCAGCGTGACGGGATCACCACGCTCAGCGCGGCGCCCGTGCTCGCCATCAGGTTCACCGGCAGGATGGCGCCCGAGAACAGCACGGCGGGGAAGCACAGCATGGGCAGGGCGAGCGTCGCCTGCGCCACGTTGCCGACCGAGGCGGACGTGAGCAGACCGAGACTCAAGGCGGCGACGGCGCACAGGAGCAGGCCGACGCCGATCGAGGCGTATGTCGAGAGCGGCCGGCTGGGGAGGCGGTCCAAGAGCCGCAGCACGGCGAGCATCGCGACGATCACGAGGAGCAGGAACGGCAGGAGGATCGTCACCTTCGACGCCACATAGGCGCCGGTCCGCAGGCCGACGAACTGCTCGCGGCGCAGGATCGTCCGCTCGGTGCAGATCTGGAGCAAGCCGTACGTCAGCCCGAAGAAGAACGCGGCGAAGACGACCCAGAAGCCGATCATCACCATCGAGCTCGGGCTCGGATCCTGCACGTCGAACGCACCCGGTCGGAAGAGGATCGCGAACATGGCGATGACCAGCGCGGGTGACCCGAGCAGGATGGCGAGAGTCAGGCGGTTGCGAACGATGGTCTCGAGCGTTCGTCGGGTGAGGACACCCCATTGCGTGAGCCCGCTGGCGGCTGGTCGGCTGGTCACCCCTCGGGCGCCGGCGTCGAGCACCGTGACGGGAGCAGCCATGCCCTTCGCAGCGGCGGCGGTGGCGTCCGAGTCGGTCAGGCGACGATAGAGCTCCGGGACCGAGTTGACCGCGAAGTGGCCGAGCGCCTCGTCGACGGTGCCGACGAAGCCGAGTCGCCCACCTCGCGTCATGAACACGATGCGGTCGCACATCGCGAGGTCGTCGACCGAGTGCGTAGTGAACACAACCGTCGCCGTGCGGTCGGCGAGCTCACGCAGTCGGGCGACCAGTTCGGCGCTCGTGATGGGATCGAGGCCCGATGTCGGCTCGTCGAGGAAGAACACGTGCGGGTTGGTGAGCAGCTCGACGGCGATGCTGGCGCGCTTGCGCTGCCCACCGCTGAGGGAGCCGACCCGGACATCGGCCTGTTCGGTGAGCCCGACGGCGTCGATCGCGTTCCGCACCGCTTCATCGACCTCGGTCGCGGGTGTCGACGACGGGAGCCGCAGCCGCGCGGCGTACACAAGCGTGCGTCGGAGCGGGAGGTCGGCATGGATGATGTCGTCCTGCGGCACGTAGCCGAGCACGCTTCGGAATCTCCCCCCGTCGGCGTGCGGGTCGACTCCGTCGAAGCGCACCGTCCCCGAGGTGGCCGGGACGATGCCGGCGATCGCCTCCAGCAGCGTCGTCTTGCCGGCGCCGCTCGGACCGACGATCGCGACGAGCTCGCCCGCCGAGATCGTGAACGACACGGCGTCGAGGAGCGTCAGGTCGCCCCGGCTGCGGACCCGAACGTGCCGCGACAGCTGGTGGACGTCGATGCGGACACCCCGCGGTGCCGTGCCGGCGACGGGTGCCGGCGGGGCGGGAAGCGACCCGGGGAACGTCGTCACCTCGTCGAGCTCGAGTTCTACGGTCACCGTCTTCTCCTACGTCGCTAGATAGCACGATCGGTCGTACTAATTTTGATAGTACGACCGGTCGTGCTAACTTGTCAAGGTGCCCGGTCCACGGAAGCGGCGCGCCGACGGAGAGCGCACTCGCGAGGCGATCGTGCGCGAGGCCGTTTCTCTGGCGACCCTCGACGGACTCGAAGGGCTGTCGATCGGCCATCTCGCCGGCGCGCTCGAGATGAGCAAGAGCGGCGTCTACGCCCACTTCGGCTCGAAGCAGGAGCTTCAACTGGCCACCGTGGACGAGGCCGAGCGGATCTTCCAGGCCGAGGTCATCGACCCGGCCCTCGCCGCCGCGCCCGGGCTCGCTCAACTGGTCACGCTGGGCGACGCCTTCTTCGCCTACCTCCTGCGGCGCACGTTCCCGGGCGGCTGCTTCCTCGCCGGAGCCGTCCTGGAGATGGGCTCACGCCCCGGACCGGTGAAGGAGCGGGTCGCCGCGTTTCAGGGCCGGTTCACGGCGCTCATCCGCGAGTTCGTCGTCACGGCGATCGAGCACGGCGAACTCCCTCGTGACGAGGACCCCGACGCGCTCACCTTCGAACTCAACGGCGTCATCCTCGCCGCCAATGCCATCTTCGTCCTGCGCGACGACCCGGCCGCCCTCGACCTGGCGGGCGCCGTCGTGCGCCGGCGACTCGGCGTCACCTGAGAAGCAGGTCAGGACCGGTCACTCGAGTTCGGTCGCTTCGATCGCGGCCAAGGCCTCGTCGATCGTGGGGAAGAAGTGGTCGCGGTCGAGCGTGCCGAGCAAGCCGTACTGCGAGAGGAGCTCATGGAGGCGGGCCCGGAGCTGGACGAAGGCGAGGTGGATCCCTTCCGCATTCAACTCCAAGTCGAGCCGCTCGAGCATCTCGGCGGCGGTGATGTCGACGTCGGTGATTGCTTCACACTGCAAGACGATCCAACGTGGTCGCCGTTCCCGGACGAGGTGACGGAGGCGCTGCCGGAACATGCCCGAGTTGGCGAAGAACAGTGGCGCCTCCCAGCGGAAGACGATGACGCCCGATGGTGGTGGGGACCCCGCGTCGGAACCTCGCGCGCTGTGCCAGCCGTCGTCGAACCGCCCGAGCAGCTGGCCGTTGGGCCACCAGTTGCGTTGGAAGAACAGCAGCACGGAAAGCGCGATGGCGGCGACGATGCCTTCGAGCACTCCGAAGAAGATCACGCCGGCGCTGGTGACCAACGACAGGAGCAGCGCCGACCTGCGCACCCGCCCGAAGCGAGCAAGGGCGTCCAGGTCGGCCAGCGAGAGCGCCGCGGCGATGACGACGGCAGCGAGCGCGGGCTGCGGCAGGTCGGCGAGCACGGACGGGAACAGGACCAGCAACACGGCCACGGACACCGCGCCGACCAGCCCGGTGAGCTGGGTCTTGGCGCCGGCTTGCTCGGCCACCGCCGTGCGCGACCCGCTCGTCGACACCGCGAACCCCTGGAAGAAGCCCGCGGCGACGTTCGCCGTGCCGATGCCGATCATCTCCTGGTTCGGGTCGACCTCGTCGCCGCGGCGAGCCGCGAAGCTCGACGAGGTGGCGATGGTGTCGGTGAGCGAGACGAGCGTGATCCCGGCGGCCGCGATCAGCAGCGGTCCCACGTCGCCGAGCTCGGTCCATGGCATCGACGGCCGAGGCAGCCCTTCCGGCAGCGCCCCGACGGTGCTCACGTCGAGATCGAACAACGCCGTCACCACCGTTGCAGCCACGACCGCGACCAGGACGGCGGGAAGCGTCCGCATCACTCGCGGGAGCACGAGGAGGATGACGAGGGTGGCGAGGCCGATCGCGATCGCCGTCGCGTTCCGCTCGTCGAAGCCGTCGGCGAACGCCCGCACCTCATCGATGAAGCTGTCGGCGTCGGTCGAGAACCCGCACAGCTTGGGCAGCTGACTGACGATGATCGTGATCGCCAAGCCGTTCATGTAGCCGACTTGCACCTCCTTCGACAGCAGGTCGGCCACGAAGCCGAGCTTGAGGGCTCCGAGGAAGATCTCGATGATCCCGACGAGGAGGGCCAACATGCCGGCGAGGGCGATGGCGGTCGTCGGGTCGTCGGACACGACGACGAGCGGTGCGATCGCGGCGAAGATCAGCGGGGACACGGACGAGTCCGGCCCGAGCACGAGCACGCGCGACGGGCCCACGAGGGCGTACCCGACCAGACACGCGATCGTCGTGTACAGACCCGTGACCGGCGGGAGACCGGCGAGCTCGGCGTACGCCATTCCCTGGGGCACCAGGATCGCCGCCAACACCAGGCCGGCCATCAGGTCGGAGCGCAACCACGGCCGTTCGTAGGAACGCAGCGCGGCGAGGCCGGGGACGATCCGGCCGACCCCCGTCCGCCGCTGCCCAGCAAGCTCCGCTTCCATGGATGTCAGCCTCGGACCACGACGTCACGACGAGGTGGCGAGTTGACCTCCGGCCCGCACGGACCCACGGTACCGCGGGCCGTGCGAGGCGCCGGCCCGCCGACTCGTTGTATCTGCTGACGATCTACGTCCTCTTTGGACGGCGCGGGGCCGTCTTCCAACGTTTCGTCGGCCACCGCGGTGAACGCACTCGACGAGAGCGTGGTTGGCGGCGCGGCGGCACTGAGCTGGAGGACGGGAATGACTGGACTGAGGGTCGCATCAGGGCGGAAGAAGGCAGAGGTTGCGATTGGCATCGCCGGCCTTGTCATCGGCGCGGGCGCGATTGTCGGTCCGCCGGTCGCGGCGCAACCGGTTCCGACATGCTTCGGAGCGCCGGCGACCGCTGTCGGTACTCCGAACGCAGACGTGCTCATGGGTACGGGCGGAGTCGACGTGATCGTCGGCGGCGGTGGCGACGATCGGATCCGAGGTTTCGCCGGGGATGACCTGCTGTGCGGCGGGCCCGGGAATGACGACATCGTCGCGGGTGCCGGTGCCGACCGCATCCGGGGTGATGGCGGCGACGACGAGCTGGTGGGTGGGCGCGGTCGCGACGTCGTGTCCGGCGGAGTGGGCGACGACATGCTCGAGGGGCACTCGATCTCCGAGAGCGGGCCACAGGACGGACTCGGAGACGACCGCCTGTCCGGCGGGCCGGGCGCCGACGTGATCCGCAGCGCAGCCGGTGACGACGCGGTCGACGGCGGCTCGGGGGTCGATGTGGTCGACTACCTCTTCGGTACATCCCCTGGCGGAGTCGTCGTCAACCTGACGACCGGCCTGTCGACGGGCGCGGGCACCGACCAGCTGACACACGTCGAGGACGTCATCGGCACCCGGGACACCAGGGACGTCCTCATCGGCGATGAGAATCCCAACCGCATCACAGGCGGATTCGCCGAGGAAGGCCCGGGCAACGACTTCATCGACGGACGCGGCGGCGACGACACGTTGGGCGGAGCGATCGACACCGGCAACGATCGGATCATCGGTGGCGAGGGCGACGACCGGATCCTCGGCGACCTCGGGGCGGACCAACTCTTCGGCGGTCCCGGTGACGACACGATCGACGGTGGCCCCAATGACCCCTCGGAGGGTCTCGATCTACTCGTCGGGGGTGACGGCAATGACCGACTCCTCGGCGGACCTGGCAACGACCAGATCCGGGGTGCTGCGGGCGACGACTCCCTCTTCGGTCAGCGCGGGAGCGACGCCTTGAACGGTGGCGCAGGCACCGACCGCTGTGTCGGCGGCCCTGGCCCGGACAACCAACGGAACTGTGAGTCCTGAAGCAACGGAACAACTGGTTGGAGGCGGAGATGAGGAAAACAACATGGACATGGTGTCGGGAGACCGCACCCTTCTCGGCACTCGCTGAGCCGAGCACGCCGGCGGCATTCGTCGTCGAACAAGTCACCGACAAGGACTTCGCCATCCCGAAGGACGCCGGCTTTCAGTACAACCCGGTCGACGGCGAGCCGATCGAAGTGACGCGGGCGACGCTGGCGACGACCGACTTCGCGTCCATCCCCCGGTTCATGTCGTGGCTCGTCAGTCGCCACGGCCGGCATACCCCGGCTGCGTTGGTCCACGATCGGCTCATCGTGGACGGCATGCCGTTCCAGGATCGTCAACGCGCCGACCGCTGCTTCGTCGACATGATGGATTCGCTCCAGGTTCCGCCGGTGCTCAGCCGGGTGATGTACTCGGCGGTCTCCCTGGCCACGCGACTCCACGGACCCGCGCTCGCCAAAGCCGGGATCGTGTCGTGGGCGGTCACCGCGGCCGCCGGCATCGCGATGCTGGTCGCCGGCATCATCTCGGCGACGCCGTGGATGATCGCGGTGTCGCTCGTGCTTCCGCTCGTCGCGGCGTTGTTCTGGGGCCGCCAATTCAACGCCGGCGCCGTCGCCAGCTACGCGCTCCCGGTCGTCGCGCTGCCGGCGGTCAGCGCACTCGTCGGCTACTGGCTGTACTGGATCATCGAGACGGGGATCAGACTCATCCGTGAGCAGTTCCGTCACAACGCCGACAGCGAGCTGACCACCCCGATCGGCTACCAGGGCCGATAAGGCGCGACGGTCGGGCCAGGGACGGAGGACGAAGTGGCGTCGCTGTCGGAAGCACGAGCAACGACCGCCCCGCAGGCAGGCGTCCTCCAGCGCAACTCCTCGGGCCTCTCCGCTGGCCCCGATTGGCTGCGCACGTGATGGAGAATCCCGAGCAACTAAGGCAGCTCGTGCCGAGTTCGGCCGGCAATGGTGACGGCGACGTTCCAGTGGAGCTACTCGCGCTACGAGGTGACCCCGCTCTTATCAAGCTGCTCGGCGAGCGGACGGGCGAGCCGAAGGTTGGGTTCGTCGACTGGGTCGTCACCGAGTTCGGTTCCTCTGCTGCGGCGTCCGACGCACACGAGTAAGCGAAGTCCTAGGCCGTTATCCACTCTGTCGTCAGCGTCCCCTCAGCGTCACGGATGATGAGCCGAAATGGTGTCGGGAGCTGGACACGGAATCGGCCGATCGCATCGGTCTCCAACCTCCCACCGACGCCTGCTGGGGTGTCGAAGGCGACCTCGTACGGGCCCTCCGGCTGAACCCAGCCGACGACGAGGCCGGCGCGGAGCTCGAGCTCGACCGTTCGTGTCGTCGTCTCGAACGTCAGGAACCGCTCGTCTCGCGAGCCGCGGGCGAGTTCGACGGGACCCTCTGCGGAGTCCGAGGCGAGACGGGCAATTTCTCCGTCGATCGCCGTCCACTCGAACGAGTCACGGGCGAACCGGGCCAGCTCCGCGGGTACCTCGGTGAGGTCGTCTTCAAAGGCGTCGCCGAGCGCTCCGAGGAGTTCGTCGTCATCGTGCAGATCTCGTGACGGGCTCATCGCCGCGCCTTTCTGTCCAGGTAGCGGCGCAGTTCGGGCATCTGACGGAGCCGCTCGAGACAGCGGGCCCTGGTCGGCCCCAACGAGCCTCGCGGCCGGTGAAGCTGCGCTTCGACCTCCTCGTACGACGGGGGCGGGTCGAGGAGGACGAGCACGGTCAGCAATTCCTGACAATCGTCGGGAAGGCGCCGGAACGCCGTCCGCAGCGCCCGACGCAGCTCGATCTCCTCGAGCCGCTCGGCGGGACCCGATTCGGTGGCAGGTGGCTCCCGGAACGCGCCCCGACTGTCGACGATCAGCCGATTCCGCCGAAAGTGAGCCACGACCTCGCGTCGTGCGGTCGTCACCATCCAGCCCGGAAGCCGTTCCGGATCCCTGATCGTCGTGAGGTTCTCGGCCAGCCGGAGCCACGTAGCCGCCGCGGCGTCCTGGCGAATCTCGGCGTCGTCCGTGCTCGTGTTGACCGTCTTCCACACGACGCGCTCCAGCCGGCTGACGAGCTGCGCCCACGCCAGCTTCTCTCCCGTGCGTGCTCGCTCGACCAACTCGGAGAAGCTCACGGACTCCGAGCCGCCGAACCGCACGATCAAGAACGATAGCGACCGGCCGTCCGGCGCCCGTGGCTCCACGATGCCGTCGCGAGCGAGCAGACCCTGCCCCTTTCGTGCGGAGGACTGCCGCGTAGACGCGTGTCACACCGCCGAGATACGCGTGCTCAGCCTCCCGCGCCGAAGCATCCGAACGACACGGCCGCTGCCATCCCCGCGAAGTCGTTCGAGCAGACCGATGCTCGCGCCAAGGCGAGGGCCGCGGCCGGCGTCTGCCCGGCGGCGAGGTGCTCGTGGAACGCGAGCATGAGCGGCCGTGTGGACGCGTCCGCGACGGGAGCGACCGACCCCACGAGGGCGCGACAGCCGAGGGCGAGCAACGACGCGGTGAGCCCCATCAACTCCTCGCCGGCGCTGCCTGCTCCGACCGCCGAGTCGCACGCGGACAGGACGACGACATGTGGCGCCCGCCGCAGGCGTTCGAGCTCGTACACCGTGACGGGGCCGTCGAACAACAGCAGTGACGAAAAGAGTGGGTTGTCGGCGTTGAAACGACCATGACAGGCGAGGTGCGCGATCGTGGCACCGTCGAGCGCAACGGTCACGGCGCTCGCTGTCGCGGCTTCGCCGATCAGGGTTCGGTGGGCGCCTGCAATGCGGGTCACCGCACGCGCCTCCGCCTCGGCGTGCTCCAGCCCAGGCCCGGCGACGACGACGACCCGCGCCTTCCGCCGCGGAGTGCCTGGAGCTGGCCGCCAGCCATGTCGTAGCCGACGGTGCCACGGAGACCGGCTGTCCGCGTAAAGCCGGCAGCGAACCCCATGGAAGCGTGTGCAGCGAGGCGACCGGTACGACCACGAGCTCTCGGTCACCGACCACCGTTGCCAACGGCCTGCCCACCAGCTCATCGAGTCGGGCCAAGCTCATCGCGACTGGATCGAGTTCCCGTCTGTTCGGAGCCATCGCCGCCCGTGCGAGGGCGAACCGCGTGTAGGCCAATTCGGTCTGCACATCCCGGATCGCCGCCAGTGGTCGGAACGTGAACTTGCCATCGACGACGATCACCGCGCAGAGCAGATCGTCGACGACGAGCAGTTCGACAAGCCCCCGCGTGCCGAGAGCGGCGGCAAGCTCGGCCGTGTCGAGCGACGCATGCGAGATCGCCACGCCCCGACCTTCGGTCGTACGGGACAGGTCGCGGATCTGTGCCTCGAGCGAGGCCACCTTCCGGTGCGGGGTGAGAGTCGGTCCGTTGTGGAAGTCCTGAGAGCGTTCGATCTGCTCGGCGAGGAAGATCGCGGCTCGGCGAGCCGCGAGCAGTTTCGCCAGGGCGCGATCGCGCGGAGGTCGCACGGGTCCGAGTCGGAGGCTGACCGCTCGCCGTCGCTCGGCCCATGCAAGGATGCGTGGGGCCCGACCGGAAGACACCGCCCACCGAAGCCCGAGATCTGCCAGCTCGGCAGCCTGCCTCCCCGCATGTACGCGTAGGTCGGTCGCGCCGAGCACCGCCTCGTGCTCCTCGAGGCATCGAAGCCCCCGCCTCACTGCCCGTCGCGCGTTGACGAAGTCGCCACGAGCGAAGTGCACACGAGCCTGCAACGCGGCGACATCGCCCACCGCGTTGCCACCGGGTCCGTCCTCCCGCTCGACCGAGGCGCAGCCGTGACGACGCCTCGTCCAGGTCACCGCGCTCGAGCGCCATCTGGCCGACCAGTAGGTGGACCTCTCGTGCCCACTCGCACCAACCGGCGTCGTCGAGCTCGTTGGCGATGCTGCGGGCCAGTTGCTCGGTCGAGTCGTCGTATCGCCTCGTACTCCAGGCGACCTCGACGAGCACGTGCTGGGCGCGCAGCGCCCACGCCGGTCGCTGCTGCTCGATGAATGCCTCGACGGCCGTCCGCCCGAGCCGCTCGGCCGTGTCGAATGCTCCTGCGAGACGCGCCGCGAGCGACGCGAGGAGCAACGCTTCGGCGCAGTCGAGCTGCATCCCCTCCTGCTCCAACTCCACGACTGCCTGTTCGGCGGCGGCGAGCGCTTCGGTGTGCAACGACGCCGCCAGCAGCACGGCGGCGTGGTCGAGACGGAACAGTCCCGGGGGCACACCCAGCGCCGCAAGCTCGCGCTGCAGTCCGTCGTGCAGGCGCAGCGCCTCCACGACATCGCCGCGAAGGCTCGCCAGCCACGCCCGGTTGTTCCTGGTCTTGAGCTGTCCCAGGCTCATGCCGAGTTGGGCGTACAGCTGCTCCGCCTGATCGAACTGGCGCGTCGGCGAGGGCGACCTCTCCGAGCTGGCCGAGGATGATCCCACGGTTGTTGAAGGCCTTCGCCTGCCACAGCACATCACCACCCCGCTGGAACGCACGTAGCGCCGCCGTCGCCAGCGCGAGTGCCTCTCGCAGGCGACCTTCGCGCTCCAGTATCCCAGCCATGTGGTGGTGCAATTCGGCCCGCTGCGCGCCGACCAGGTGAGGCGCTGCCGCCTCGGCTTCGGCGAGCGCTCCGGCGTCATCGCCGGCGTAGGACAACACGATGGCGAGACGCGAGCGGGCGCACGCCGCGGTGACGCTCTCACCGGCCTCGTCGGCGATGACGACTGCCGAGCGCAGTGCATCGACCGCGTCACGGATCGACTGGCGCTCCCACGCGATCATGCCGAGGGCCTGGAGGGCCGTGGACTCGGCCTTCGGATCGCCGACCGCCTCGATGGCCTTCAGCGAGCGGCGTGCCAGTTGTTCGGCGCGAGCCGGCGCGCTCTCGTAGAGCTGGAGCGCCGCCTCGGCGAGGCTCAGCGCGCGGTCGGCCGAACGACGTTGCTTGGGGTGACTCGGCGGCGCGCTCCGGGGTGCGACGGTTCGCAGGGCGTCCGCTCCCTCAGGGGCGACGGCTGTCTGCACTTCGGCCACGCGAACTCCCCGTCCTCCGAGCCAGGTCGAACGCTACTGGTGCGACCGCGCGCGAGGTAATCGATTTGGCGCCGATCGCTCAGGAGTACCGTTTCCGCGTATCTGGCGGTCTGCGCGCGCTTCTGTCGCGCGTGCGCTGCAAGGAGGGAGTCACATGACGACTGATCGCAATCCGCCACTACCGGAGGGGCACATCCCGGTTGGCGAGGACATCATCCGGGGCGGCAGTCCCGGGAGTTACTTCTTCTATCGCGACGAGGAGATCTTGGTCTGGCACGAACAACTCGAGAAGGCCCAAGAACTGCTCGGCACGCTCGAGCCGGCGCCTCCGTCCGGCACCGGTGACCGCGCCAAGCAGCGCCGAGCCAAGCGAGCAGAAGACCGCACCAACCAGTCCACCGAGCCGCCCAAGCCATTTGGAGTTATGGCGTACCGATTCCGCGGCACCAATGCCAAGGGCGAGCCGCTGACCCTGCAGAAGGCGGTGAGCGATCTCGGAGACGAAGTCGCGGACTACAACTACGTGACCGCGCGCAGCCCGATGCGCAGCCACGCCGTGTCCTACGCCGAGCCGGCCGACCCGGCAGCCGTCCATCCTCCACTGCCAGCCGTTGGCGAACGCGGCCTCGTGAAGGTCGGGGTCCTCGACACCGGCCGGCCCTACTACAGCGAGGAGTTCCACGCCTACTACGTCGAGCGAATGGGGAACGGCCGCGATGCCGAGAAGTCGCCACGCGGTGGGTTGCCGCCGCTCAAAGCCACGGACGTCATCTTCGTCGACCGGCCCCGTCCAAGGAGCGCTGAACCTGACCAGCCCGCCGACGATCAGGACACGTTGGTGAAGCCGTTCGGGAGGCTTGCTCATCCGCACGCCGGGCACGGTCTGTTCGTTTCGTCGATCATCGCCCGCAACGCGCCGACCGCGGGCATCGTCGTCGAGACGACGATGTCGCACGACGCGATCGGTGACCTCTACGACATGCTCCTCGACCTCGATGACGCACGATCGGCCGGCTGCCGGTTGCTGAACATCTCCATGGGCTTCCCGACCGAGGTGGATCGGCACCCGTCCATGCTCGAGAAGGCCGTGGACAAGCTCTACGACGACGACATCCTGGTGGTGGCGAGTGCCGGGAACGACGGCGGCCGCCGGGAAGTGTGGCCTGCCGCCCACGCTCACGTCGTTGCCGTCGCCGCAACGGACAAGGACGGCAACCCCACGGACTGGAGCAACTACGGCCGATGGGTCGACGCGTGCGCGTACGGCAACGAGGTGATCTCCAACTACGTGTTCGCGGATTGGGACTTCCCTGATGGGACGGCCAAGCGCTTCCGCGGCGCCGCCCGCTGGAGCGGGACATCCTTCGCCGCACCGCTCGTCACCGCGATGATCGCCGGTGAGTTGACCAAGGACGCTGCGCACCCCACAAGCCGCGTGGGAGCGGGTGAAGGGAATGGGCAAATCGATTCCGGAGTACGGCGTCTACATCTCAGCCAGCGGGTCATGAAGTAGACGCCCTCGGCCAAAGGTCACCCGGACAAGGTTCGGGTATCCCGAGCCGCGGCGGCGCCTCATTGTGGCACCGAGACAGAGGTGTCGAACCATGCACGAACAGATGGTCCTGCTCGCTCTCTTCCGCGAGGGCCAGCGACAGGTCGCCCGAGCCGAGCGCTACGGATGGCAGCTCGCCGACGCACGTGATTCCAAGCGGACCGCGAGCGCGAAGCGATGGCGGCTGATCGGGACGCCGGCGGCGGCGTCCTGGGTCGTTGACACCCCTACACACGCCCGCGGTCACCACTGCCATACACGACGAGACGAGGGCCTCGGGTGAGCTGCCAGCTGCCTGAATGGTGTGGGGCGTCACATCCGGACAATCGGTCACGTGGCCGTGACGGCGGGCATACAGTCGGTGACGTCTGAGGGCTGGAGCGGACGGGGAAGCACATGCAACAGATCCTCGAGGTGGGCATCGGCCTCGTGCTGGCGGTGGCGGCGCTCAGCGTCGTGGTGTCGTCGACGATGGAACTCCTGTCCGCGGCGGCGCGCATGCGTGCCCATGCGCTCGAACAGGGAATCGCGCGAATGCTCGACGATCAGAAGCGGACGGCAGGCGCGGCCGGATTGCTCGCCCGGCTGGGCATTCGCCGACCCGAAGACGGCAGCCCATATGCCACCGCCGTCATGCGACATCCACTCATCCAAGCGCTGTCCAGTGCCCGAAAGCCTGATCGACCGCCCTCCTACATCGACTCGGTGACGTTCGTGACGGCGTTTCTGGGCTCGAGCTTCGATGCCCCGACGCTCATCGCCAGGGTTGCCGCCGACAAGGCGACCGTCGACCAGAATGTGGCCAAGCTTCCGTCCGGCCGAAAGGCCAAGTCCGAGGATCGAGAGGTCCGGACGGCATGGGAGAAGTCGAACGGCGACACCGCTCGATTCTTTGCCCGCCTCCTCGACGATGAGCCAACAGGAGTCACGGCGATCGCCAAGTTCCTCCCGGAGGATGGCGACGTCAAGGCCCGCATCGACGCCCTCACGGAGGCCGGTGACCCCGCAGCCGCCCCACTGTTGGCTGCGTGGACCCAGGCAGGAGGAGGAACAGACAGGTTCGACGCTGAACGCTTCGTTCGTACGCTCAGGACACCTCAACTCATCGCGGCCGCGGCATCCGGTTCTCGCGAGGTGAGCAAGGTCATCGAAACGATCAAGGAGCGCAACGCCTACCTCGGCACCAGTCTCGAGAGCCTGTGGCTCAAAGCCGGCAGAGAGTTCGGCAAGTTTCGTCGTGAGCTCGAAGACTGGTTCGACCGCGAGATGGCGCGCGTGTCCGGCTGGTACTCACGGTGGACCCAATGGATCATGGTGGCCGTCGGCATCCTGCTCGCGGTCGTGCTGAACATCTCCCTGGTGACGATCGGAAAGACGCTGTGGACTGACCCGACGCTCCGTAGCGCGGTCGTTGCCGAGGCGGAACGCGCAGCCGAGCCCAGCACGCCCGCACCATCCGGCTCGGCCGAGACGTCGACGGCAGTCGCGCCTGCGACGCCTCCGACGGCGACGACGCCGACCTCAGAGGTCGCGACGGCAACGACCAAACCTGGCGAAGTCGCGCCGCCCACCGGTGACGCCAGCGGCACCAGCGAGCAGCCGGACTCACCGACGGTCACGCAGGCCGTGTCGGATCTGAACGAGCTCGGGTTGCCGATCGGATGGAGCTCGACGGCGTGGCCGGGTTGGGACCCGTTCCTCCTGCTCCACCTCATCGGGATGCTCATGGTGGGCGTTGCCGCCTCCTTCGGTGCGCCGTTCTGGTTCGACCTCCTGAACCGGGTCGTCAACCTGCGCGCGGCCGGCAAGCCGCCACCGACGGCCGCACAACAACGGACGTGACCACCATCACGAGCGGCCGCAGACGAGAGCGATCACTCGTAGCTGACAGAGGGAATGGAGAAGGACGTGGAACATCATGGGTCAGAGAGCTTCTTCGTCGTCGGAGAAGGACTACTTGGTGAAAGCGTCGGCGGCCGGAGGCCGACGCTCGCGGCGGCGATCGAGGCGGCGGCGCCGCCATTCCGGTTCTCTCGCATGGGCCCGCGCGGGGTCAACCGTCAGCTCAACGTCGCCACAAAGAGGCGGATCGCCGAGGCGATGAGAGGCGGCGGGGGCCGATCCGGGATTCCCGCGGGCTTCACGTACCTGGGGCAGTTCGTCGATCACGACCTGACCTTCGACCGTACGAGCGTCATGCTCGGCGAACACGTCTCTCCGGCCGCGCTGTTGCAGGCCCGCTCACCCAGCCTGGACCTCGACTCGCTCTATGGGGCGGGTCCGACGGAGCCGGGCTCGGCCAAGTTCTACGAGGCGGACCGGGTCCACTTGCGGACCGGTCGCACGCTCCGGTTCGAGGAGATCCCGGCCATGGACGGGTTCGACCTTCCACGCGGAGCGGGCTCCACAGTGGCCCAGAAGCGCAAGGCGATCATCCCAGATCCACGCAACGACGAGAACTTGGCCGTAGCCCAAACACACGCGGCGATGATCCGATTCCACAATCGCGTCGTCGACACCCTCCCGGCGTCGGTGCCGGCGGCACAACGGTTCGCGACCGCCCGGGACAAGGTCGTCCGGCACTACCAGTGGATGCTCCGCACCGACTACCTACCCCGCATCTGCGCCCCCAGCGTCGTCAACGATGTGTTCGCCCGCGGCCGCAAGGCGTTCGAGGTCGGCGTACCCGCGACCGCTGTCCCGACGATGCCGATCGAGTTCTCCATCGCCGCCTTCCGGCTCGGCCACTCGATGGTCCGGCAGGCATACAACTGGAACGCCATCTTCGACAACGGTGCCGGGACGCTCGACTTCTTGTTCATCTTCTCCGCTGGCAGCGGCAACCTCGGCGGAGAGCGGCGGCTCCAGGGGATCTGGATCGCCGACTTCCGGCGGCTGTACAACTTCGGTGAAGCCGGTCGCGCCGACCTCACCGTGGCGGCGAACAAGTTCAACCGCGCCCAGCGCATCGACACCACGCTCGTCCCCGCGCTGGCCAGCCTCCCCGGCTTCCCGGCCGGCGAGGCGAATCTCGCCTTCCGCAACTTGACCCGCGCCTCGATGGTGAACCTGGCGACTGGTCAACAGATGGCCCGATTCCTCCGGAACAAGGGCGTGAGCCTGACCCCACTGACGAACGCCCAGATCCGAAACGGGTCGAACGGAGCCGATCTGGAAACCCTCACCCGGCCGCAGCGCACGGCGTTGCTGCAGAACACGCCACTGTGGTTCTACATCCTGCGCGAAGCCGAGCTGAACGGCGGACGGCTCAACGGCGTCGGCGCCCGGATCGTCGCCGAGACCTTCCACCGGGCGATCGAGGGCAGCCACACGTCGATCGTGCGCGACCCCGCGTGGCGACCTTCGCTGGGTCCGAACAACCAGACCTTCCGCATGGTCGACCTGCTGCTCTTCGCGTTCCGAGGACGACGAAACCTCCTCAACCCGGTCGGAGACTGAGCGCGGGCCATCTGCAACGGCATGTGCGCGGGTCGCCCCGCCACAGGTGAGCGACATCGCTCAGCCGAGGAGCGTCAGCGGTAGAGCACCACGACGCAGTCGTAGACGCCGTTGTTGTCACCGAAGTTGGTGTCGTTGGGTCCGAGGTACAGCATGTAGGGGCCGCCGTCGAGGTTGATGGGGATGCTGGCCGCGGCGCCGACGAAGAACGGCTGGCCGCCGTCGATCATGCCGACCAGCCCGAAGGTGGGCGCGCCGGGAACCGGTGAGCCTGCCGGCGCGGGGAAGCCGGCTCGTCCGGCCGGGCCGGACGTCGCGCCCCAGTGATCGAACCCGGCCACTCCGGTCGCCGTGATCGTGACGAGGTCACCGTCCTGGACCTTGAAGACGGTGCTCCAATCGAGCCGGGTGTCGACGTAGACCCGTCGGGGCGGGTAGCGGTGAGGTGCCGAGATCGGATTGACGATCGTGCCGGGTGGCAACGGGGTTCCCGATGCTGGTTGACTCGGGACGTAGGTCAGCCGATCGACCTCCTCGCCGAACTCGTTCATGATCCGCCCCGTGTCGCCGGTGTTGTTCCAGGCCGCGACACGAAAGCCGGCGAACAGCCGGAACGAACCGACGTCGCTCGGGTCCTTGCGGCGCGTGAACACGCGGAGTGTCGTTCCCGTCGCCGCGGGGGGCATCATCGAGTCGGTGCCGAAGGCGGCCGGGGCGATGGTGATGAGGTTCGAGAAGCCGGACTGCCCGGCTGGGCCGCGCTTGATGTGTTGGATGCTGCATCCGGTGAGGTCGAGCGGGGCGCTGGTGGTGTTGGCGACTTCGATGAACTCGCCCTCGGGCAGGATGTCGCTGCCCGGCGGGTCGGCCACGATCCTGACGATCCGGAGGGCGCCAGGCGGGACGTTGGCGCGATGGTTGCCGAGCAGCCGCACGGTCACCGGGAAATTGGGGAGCGGTGTAGTGGTCCCGGTGAGGACGGCGTTGACTTGGAGCGTCCCACTGATCGGGGCCTGATCGCTCGGTGTGAACGTGACGAGAACCGGCTGGGGCGGCGCGCCCGGCTGCAGCGTGACGGTTGCGACCGGCGGCCAACTGAAGGGTGGGTCCAGGGTCGATGCGGGCACCGAGATGTCGACGGGCACGTTGCCAATGTTCTGGATCCTCAGCTCTTGCGGCCCGGACTGGTTCTCCCTCCAACTGATGGCCGCCCGGCTGACGTGGACAGCGGGGCGCGCGGTCGCGGCGGAGGCGGTCACCGACACGGTGTTGGCACCTGGGCTCGCCGAGGGTGTGGTGGCAATGGTGACTGTGCCGGTCGTGGCCCCCATTCCCGACCGGGTGATGGTGATGGCGATGCTCTCACGCGGGAGCAGGCAGATCGGCAGGGTGACCCCGGTGGAGACGGTGATCGTCGGGGTCGACGACGTGAGCGCGGTGACCTCCAGGAAGTCCCTTCCGTCGTTGGTGATCTGCACCGAGCGCGACGTCTGACCGGGGCTGAATGACACGGTCCGAGAGCTGAGTTTGAGCTTGCCCGGACTCGGGGCGTCCTGGCTCATGAGCTCCCGCGAAACGGTGCTGAGCACAACCGCGGCGTTGCCGTGGCGCTGCGCCTGGTCATGAAGCGAGACGGTGAACGAGCCGCCGCCGTCGTCGGCGACGCGACAGGCGATCGTGCCTTCGGCGAGCGCGTCGTCGGTGGACACCAGCGGCTGGATCGCCGTCACCCATTGCTCGATCTCGGTCCGGTACACCTCGGCGAACTTCCCCTGGGCGCTGCCGGCTAGCGAGTTGCGCCAGAACAGGGCCAGCTGGCCATTGGCGTTGTGGCCGAAGTGGTGCTGCACGGTGCGGGGCACCTCAAACGGGCCGAGAGTCACCGGAGCAGGGACCGGCGCGCCGGCTGCCCGCGGACGCAGGTCGAAGAACGTGTAGCTCACCTCGTATGTCGTGACGATCGTTGGGGTGACGGTGTAGCGGACCGCGACGAACTCGGCGTTGACGAAGCGCACGGCGTTCACCTCGGTCAGGCGTCCCGACCCGGACGCGGCGTACGGAAGCGTCTTGGTCATTGTCGCGCCGCCGCCGGCGGGGACGGCGATCGTCAGAACGGGATCGGGGGTCGCGCCCATCAAGAGCTGGGTCTTCACGTTGATGCCGCTGACCGAGGTCGTGACCTCGCCACTCAGTGCTGGAAGTCCCACCCACTCGCCACGTACGGGGAGACGTCCCGACAGTGGTGGGGCGATCGACGGTCCGAAGACCTCGTCGGTGAGCGTCAGCGTTCGGCAGGTCATCTGAGCCTCCTCGGGCGACGGCGACCGTCACCTCGGGTCTCCATGAGGGTCTGACGAGCACTCGTCGTCGTCGCCATCGCAACCCCTTCTCGAGGGTTTCGGCGTAACCATAGACGTCACAATTGTTCCGTCGACCGGCTCGGCCGGCGTGGTCCAGGAGCGGGGCGGCCGCGCTGACTGCGGATGAGGCCGCCGGTGACCGCCTGATACGGATGCGTCATGTGCGTTCCCGGTTCGCTCCTGACGCAGTCCGATCCGTCGGCAGCCGGTGGTCGGCGGACTCGCGCTACGGCGTGGCCGTCGGCGGTGAGTGGTCGGGTCCTTGTTCGTCGAGCAAGCGGTCGATCTCGGCGCGCACGTAGGCGACAGTGTCGGCGTCGCTCATTGCCGCGCCACGGCGCACGGCGATGGCGAACTCGGCCGCGCCGAGCACGCTGCGAGCGCGGTTCGCCTCGGCGGCCAGCTGCTCGGCGTCGCCGGGCTCGAACGGTAGGGCGGCGGCCGCGCCGGCCGCCACGAGTGCCCCGTGGAGCACGGCCGCGGCCTGGTGACGCGCCGAGGTCGGTGAGGATGCCGAGCACGTGACGCATCGAGAGCCACTGGTTGGCCCAGTCGCCGCCCCGGTACCACAGGTCGATCGACCTCGGCGAACCCCCGCAGGCCCTCGGCCACGCGACCTTGCTGCGCCGAGATCCATGCCACCTCGGTCAACGCAAACGCCCGGATCCATCGGTTACCGGCCTCATCGCCCAGATCGGCGGCGCGGCGCAGGATCCGCTCCGCACTCTCGCTGTCGGTGGCCCGCCGGGCCAACCCGTTGGCGTAGGCAGCCTGGGCGCGGGCCGTCGGAGAGCCGCACCGCTCGGCTGCCGCGGTCGCCCGCTCGGCCAACATCGCGCCGCGGGCCGGGTCGGCCGTCGAGGTGGCCGCGACCGAGGCCATGTACAGCGCGTGCGTCAGCTCCGCCGGCGAGCCGCTCTCCTCGGCAACTGCGACCATTCGCTGCATCCAGGCCAGCGCCTCCTGCGTCTCACCGCTGTAGAACAGGGCGTTGCCGAGGACCCGTTCGGCGAGGCCGGTCGACGGCACGCCGAGCTCCATCGGCGACGGCGATCGAGCGATGGGCGAGCTCGATGGCGTCGGCGAGGTCGCCGCGTACCCAGCGGCCGTAGGCGACAACGGCAACGACCACCGGCGCCGAGGGCGAGCGGGCGAAGCCCTCCATCTGCATCGTGGCTTCGCCCCAACCGGCGATCTCGTAGCGAACGCGACGGAAGGAGTACTCGCGCAGGGTCGCCACGAGGCGGGCGGCCAGGTCGAGATCTCCGGCCCGCACCGCGCTGCCGTGGGCGGCCCGGAAGTTGTCGAGGTCCCGGTCGACGCGAGCCGCCCACCGCCCCTCGTCGGCGCTGTCGAGCCCGACGGTCGCTCGTTCGGCGAGGTCGAGGAACCACTCCCGATGGCGCTGCTCGACCGGCGCCAGCGAACCGGTCGCCCGTAGGCGCTCCTGGCCGAACTCCCGCAACGTCTCGAGCAGCCGGTAGCGGGGCTCGTCGGGGTCGACCAGCTGCACCATCGACTTGTCGACGAGGTCGATGACGACGCCCGCCGAGACGCCGTCCGGGGCGCCGGCCGGACGGCACACCGCCTCGGCGGCGTCCAGATCGAAACGTGCCGGCGAACACCGAGAGGTAGGTGAACGCCTCCTGGTCGACTGGGTCGAGCAGCTCGTAGGACCACTCGACGAGCCCGTGGAGGCTGCGGTGCCGCGGATCGACGCCGGCCCGCTGGCCGGCGAGCAGGGCGAAGCGCTGGTCGAGCCGGGCCGTCAACGCCTCGACGCCGATCGAGCGCATCCGCGCCGCCGCCAGCTCGATCGCCAGCGGCAACCCGTCGAGCCGCCGGCAGATCTCCGCCACCGGCCCGATGGCACGGTCGTCCAGCTCGAACCCGGGACGCGCTTCGGCGGCCCGGTCGAGCGAACAGCTGGACAGCGGCAGCGGTGCGAGCCTCGTCGCCGGTCGTCGGCGGCCGGAACGCGCAGCGGGGCGAGCAGGTGGACGGACTCGCCCGGCCAGCCCGAGCGGCTCTCGACTGGTGGCCAGCACGGTCAGGCGCAGGCAGTGCCGGCACAGCCGTTGGACCAGGGGCACGACCGTGTCGAGGACGTGCTCGCAGTTGTCGAGCACCAGCAGGACCGGCCGGTCCTGGATGAACTCCTCGATCGTCCGCTCGAGGGTGAGGTGTTGGCGTTGCTCGACGTCGAAGGCGGTGGCGACGAGCGGGACCGTGGCCTCCGGGTCGCGCACGGAGGCCAGCTCGACGATGGCGACCTGGGCGAACTGCTCGGCGCAGGCGGCGGCAACCGCCATCGCCAGCCGTGTCTTACCGACTCCTCCCGGCCCGCAGATCGTGACGATCGGACGGTTCGCGAGCATCGCCCGCACGGCAGCGATGTCGTCGGCCCGACCGATCAGCTGCGTCGGTTCACGCCGCGCCAGCGTCGACTCCCGCGGCCGCCGACGTCCACGCCGCGACGACCGGAGCAGGGACGGATCGTCGGCGAGCGATCTGCGCCTCCAGCGCCTGCGCCGCCGGGGAGAGGCTGAGGCCGAGCTGGTCGCGGAGCATCGTCCGCAGCTCGGCGCACCGGCGCAGCGCCTCGGCCTGACGGCCGACCCGGTAGAGGGCCAGCATCAGCTGGCGCCAGAAGCGCTCCCGCAGCGGGTGGGCGGCGACGAGCGCCTCCAGCTCGGCGACCGTCCGGCCCTCCTCGCCTGCGTCGAGGCGGGCCTCGACGAGCTGCTCCGTCACGGTCAATCGCAGCTCCTCGAGCCGCAGGGCCTCGCCGCGCACGATGGGCAGCTCGGCGAACTCGCCGAACGCCTGGCCGCGCCACAGGCCAAGGGCGCGTTCGAGCGCCGGGATTCGCTCCTCGCTGGCGGCGTCATCGGCGAGGTCCTCGAACCGGGTCGCGTCGAGGTCGACGCGATCGATGTCGATGGCGTAGCCCGCCACCACCAGCGCGCACGAGCGGATCCGGCGCGAGCGACCGTCGCAAGCGTGAGACGTGGCTCTGCAGGGTGGCGCGGACCGACTCGGGAGCGTGCTCGTCCTCCCACAGCGCCTCACCGAGGCGATCGACGCTCACGCTCCGCGCCCCGGGCGGCCACGAGCACGGCCAGCAACTGCCGGCGCTTCAACCCCTCGATCGTCACGAGCACGCCGTCGCGCCGCACCTCCAGCGGACCGAGGACATTGACCGCGACGCCCGACGACACCTCGCCATTCTCGCCTCCCCTGAACGCCCTGAGGCACATGTCGTGCGATGGTCACCGGTGACCAGCCGACGGCAGGCCGACGGAAAGTCGGGCGTCGTCACGATCGCGACAACGCCCATCGACAAGGAGGAACCACCATGCCGTTCGTCAACGTGAAGCTGATCAAGGGCGTCTTCGATGCCGACCAGAAGCGAGCGATGATCGAGAAGCTGACCGACACCATGGTCGACATCGAGGGCGAGGCGATGCGCCCCGTCACGTGGGTCACGATCGAAGAGGTCGAGAGCGGTGACTGGGGGATCGGCGGCAAGGCCCTCACCACCCAGGACGTGCACGACCTCCAGGCGACCGGAGTCGGCTGAGGCGGCCCGCCAACGCGACGGTGTGGGCGCGCAGCGTTGCCGCCCACATCGTCGCCGGTCGCTCGAACATCCACCCGACCGACGCCACGTACGCAAGCCCGCTTCCACTCGGAGGACCACCGATGACCACGTACCTGACCACCGACGACATCGCGGCTGGCGAGGCGCCGACTTCGACCTCGGGCCGCACGCCCTTCCCGTCAGCGGAACTGCTCGACATGATCCGCGCCGACGCCACCGCGGCCGACGCGCGAGCGGACCTCGGCGCCGCCACGTTCGCTCGCATGCTCGACGAGGGGCTGTTCCACATCCTCGTCCCGCCGGCGCTCGGCGGCGCCGGTGGCACGCCGCGGGAGTGGTTCGACGCCACCCTCGACCGTCGCCCACGCCGACGCCTCGGCCGGGTGGATCCTCGCCCAAGGCGCCGTCCAGAACGCGTGGCTCGCCGTCGCCGCCGACGAGCGCTTCGCCAGGGAGTACTTCGCGACACGACAGACGATCGCCACCAGTGGCGCCGGTCGCGTCGCCGCCGAGCTCATCGACGGCGAGTACGTCGATGCATGGGGCTCGCTGGGCCTACGTGTCGGGATCCACGCACGCCGACTACGTCGGTGGCATGGTCTTCATCGACCGAGCCGGACGGATCGATCGAGACCCGCGTCGTGCTCCAACCCGTCGCGGCGGTGACCATTCGACCCGACTTGGGACACGCTCGGGCTGCGGGCCACGGCGAGCAACGACGTGGACTTCGGTGACCGCGCCGACGTCCCGGCCTGGCGGACCTACACCTGGCCCGGTCTGACCGTCATCCGGTCCGGCGCCCTGGCCAACGCCACCACGGTTGCCGCGCTGATCTCGTTCTCGGCGGCGGCCGTGCTGCTCGGCGTCGCCCGGCGGGCAATCGAGGTGGCGCTGGACTCAGCCGAGCAGAAGCGGCGCCCGCTCGAGAAGACGACGGTGGCCGAGCAGGCGCCGTTCATCCGCGACTTCGCCGGCATGCACGGTCGTGTCGAGCTGGCCACCGCCGGCTTGCGCCACCTCCTCGACGAGCTGTGGAGCCGGGCCGTCGCCGGAGAGGCTCCGGACACGATCGGGCGGGCCCGCCTCCGGTTGGCCGCCGCCGAAGCGATCGCAACCGGTGTCGACGTCGTGCGGACGGCCGTCACTGCTCGTCGGCGCCGACGCGACCCACCGATCGCACCCGCTGGAGCGCCTCACCCGCGACAGCCAGATGCTGTCTCACCACACGACAGTCAACGCGCCCTCGCGGGAACGCCTCGGCAACGTCCTGTTGGGAACCTACGACGGGCCGCCCGGCCCGATCTGATCTGCGCCCGACACGAAGTGTGAGCTCAGACAGCAGATGTCCGCTGTCTGAGCTCACCGTTCCCAATAGCTCGAGGTGCGCGCCGCATCCGGGTTCCGGGCAGGTTCACCTACTCGGAACCCGGATGAGCGCTGGCAACGGCTGTGACTAGGTCAAGACCAGCGTCGGCCTGACCGCCGGGCTCGACGGACCGACGCCGACGGCGTTCTTGGCCGCCACCCGGAATGAATACCTGAGGGCGTTGATCAGCCCGTTCACCGTGTATGTCGTCGCCGTCGAGACTCCGTCGTTGACCGTCGTCCACGTCGTCCCGTCGACCGAGGACTGGATGACGTAGTCGGTGATCGGCGTCCCGTTGTCGGCGGCGGCGTTCCAGCTCAGCCTCGCCTGGGTGCCCAGGCCGGTGATCGGCGCCACCGCCGTCAACCCGCTCGGTGCCGCGGGCACGGCGACCGGGGTCGCCTCGACGACTTGGCTCCACGGACCGAGGCCGACGCCGTTCTTGGCGGCAACCCGGAACGAGTAGCGGGTGCCGTTGGTGAGTCCGCTGACCGTGTACGTCGTCGCCGTCGAGACTCCGTCGTTGACCGTCGTCCACGTCGTCCCGTCAAGCGATGACTCGATGACGTAGTCGGTGATCGCCGCCCCATTGTCGGCCGGAGCGGTCCACGTGAGTTTCACCTGCCCCGAGGCCACACCAACCGCGGGCGCGGTGGACGCGGTCAGCCCGCCCAGGGTTTCTGGGATCCACACCGGCGTGGCCTCGACCGTCAAGCTCGACGGTCCGGTCCCGACGACGTTCTTGGCCGCGACCCGGAACCGGTACCCGGTACCGTTGGTCAGCCCGCCCACTGTGTACGTCGTCGCCGACGACACGCCGTCGTCGACGGTGGTCCACGTCGTCCCGTCAACCGACGATTCGACGACGTAGTCGGTGATCCCCGCCCCGTTGCTGGCCGGGGCGTTCCACGTGAGCTTCACCTGCCCCGAGCCCACACCAGCCGCCGGCGCGATTGATGGCGTCAATCCGCCCGGAGCGCTCGGCACCCAGCGCGGCATGAAGCTCGGCTCGGCCAAAGCGAGACCGTTCCCCACGGCGTTCTTGGCGAAGACCCGGAACCAGTACCCGGTACCGTTGGTCAGCCCGCTGACTGTGGAGGTCGTCGCCGTCGACACGCCGTCGTTGATCGTCGTCCAGTTGAGCACATCATCTCCGAAGGGCCCTGTCACAATGCGGTCGGCTGATTGAATGATGTAGTCGGTGATCGCCGAGCCGCTGTCCGCCGGGGCGGTCCAACTGAGCTTCACCTGCCCCGAGCCCACACCAGCCGCCGGCGCCACCGTGCCTGTCAGACCGACCACTGGCCCCGGTCGCCACACCGGCGTGGCCGGGATCGCGGGGCTCGATGACCCGATGCCGTAGGCGTTCTTGGCGGCGACCCGGAACGAGTACGGGGTGCCGTTGGTGAGCCCACTCACCGTGTACGTCGTCGCCGTCGACACGCCGTCGTTGACCGTCGTCCACGTCGTCCCGTCAACCGACGACTCGATGACGTAGTCGGTGATCCCTGCCGCGACCGGTGCCGCCTGCCAACTCAGTCGCACCTGGCCGGAGTCCACACCCGGCGCGGGCGCGAGCGTCGCCGTCAACCCGGCGGGAGCGGCGGGTGTCCCCGCGGGAGTCGCCTGGACTTCGCTCGGCGGCGAGACCCCGACCGGGTTGCGGGACAACAGCCGGAACCGGTGCGGCGTGAAGTTGGCCAACCCTTCGACGGTGTACGACCTCGCCGTCGCGTCGACTGGCACGGTCGTCCACGATGGTGCCGTCGACGGACCACTCGACGAAATAGCCGGTGAGGTTCTCCCCGATGATCGGGCCGCCCCAGGAGAGCTTCACCTGGCCGGAGCCGACCCCCGGCTCCGGTGCCACCGCCGCCGTCAGCAGCATCGGGGCGATCGGGCCGTATTGAGGGGTGACCTTGATCGGCTCACTGGGCGGACTGAGCCAAATGGGGGTCACTGCGGAGACCCGCAGCCACGTGGCGAAGATGCCCATGTCGTCGAGCGTGGACGTCGTCGCCGTCGACACCGCGTCGGGCACCGTGGACCAGACCATGCGGTCGGCGGACCTTTCGATCCGGTAGTCGGTGATCGTCGCCCCGTTGCTCACTGGGGCGCTCCAGGCCAGCTTCACCTGCCCGGAACTCAGACCGGCCGCTGGCGCGATCTCCCCGTGCAGGTCGCCCGGGGCTGCCGGCCGACCGGCGATGGTGATGACGAACGTCTCGCTGTCCGTGCCACCGGCTCGATCGGCGACCGACACCCGGCCGTAGTAGGTCCCGGCCGCGGTGTAGGCGTGCGACACGTCGAGGATGTAGTACTGGCCATCCGCGGACCGGTGTAGGTCCATCGGGTCACCATTTCCGCAGAATCGTGGCCCCGCTGATGCAGTTCCACTGGACGCCACTGCCGTCGCCCCAGTCGATCGAGACGGTGAGGTCCGACTTCACGCCAACGTCGTCGAAGCGAGCCGGAGATTCGTACGCGGCGTTGCCGGCTGTCCGATCCGTGGCTGGCAGTCCAGCGTGGCGTGCGGGCAGTCGGGCACGAGCTCCAATGTCGGCGGCACGTTGCCGACGGTGACGGGAAACGTGGTGGTCCCGGTGCGTCCTACTGCATCGGTTGCGGTGAGCTCGACGGAGTACTGTCGGCTCTGGTCCCAGGTGTGGGTGACGATGGCACCGGCGACCGGGGTTCCGTAGGACGGCATGCCGAATTGGTCCAGGCCGTCGTTCTGGAAGCGCCACTGGTAGGTGACCGCGCCTTGGGCGAGTCCGGGCTTGAACCCGTTGGCGTCGAAGCTCAGCGCTTGGCCCTCGTCACCGGGGGTGTGCTTGGGCGTTCCGGTCGGCGCCGCGTAGGGCTCCACGGTGGCGGACATCTTCGTCCCGTCGGCGCCCATGTACTTGAGCGTGTCACTGTGCGTGCAGAGGCCGTCGTCGACACAGGAGTCGGCGTCGTATCCGGTATCCGGGTCAGTGTGCAGGCTGAAGAACGAGTACTCGCCGTCGTCGTCCGGGCCCAGCAGGTAGGCGTGTTGCTGCTTGCCGTCCCAGTCGGTGTAGGTGAAGCCCAGCGTCTGGCCGACCGAACCGTTGGTCTCGGTGATGAACCAGTTCTTGTGCAGCCGGGCCGTTGTCGTGGTGCCGGCCGCGGCGTCCTTCCAGGTGATCGTCGCCGACCGCGTCGTGGTGGGACTGCCGTCCGCACGGACCAGGAACTGCGGGTCGAACGAGGACGGCGGCGGGATCGGGCTGGGATTGAGACACGGTCGTGCGCCGCTCACCACGTACCAGCCGGGCCCGTACGTGACGCCGCGGGGCTGGCCCGAGTTGTCGCACCTGTCGTTGCGCGGCGCGGGTAGCGTCGCCCCGACGACCAGGCTGTACAGGCTGGCCACCCCGTCCGACGTGGCCGTCAGCGATTTCAGGTCGGGGGGTGTGGTGCGGGCGCCGATGATCAGCTCGGCCAGCTGACCGGGCAACTGGCCGGCGTTGATCACCGTGATCCCTTGGACGACGGCGATGACGATGGCGACGATCACGATGGTGGCCACCGCGGCTGCCGCGACGACGAGCACACCCGTGGCCGCTGCCGCGAGGGTGGGCAACTGAGCGACGATCGAGGCGACCCACGCGGCGAAGGTCGCGCCCGTGACGAGGCCTGCGGTCCCGGTTGTCGCCGCCACGGCTAGTCCGACCGCGGCCGCCAGCCCGGTCTTGTGCGAGGTCTTGAGGTAGTCGGCGGAGGTCAGCAGTTGGTAGCTGGCGGCCGACTCACCCCACTTCACGAACTGGTCGTAGCTCGGCGTCGGCGGGTTGCAGCCGAGGACGTTGGAGCACGCGGCGAAGCAGGTTCGGTCGTTGTAGCCGGTGTACTCGGACCCGTACGGCGCCGGCGATCGGTAGGCGCAATACCCGGCCGAGTAGTTCGGGGGGTTCCAGGGTTGTGGGTTGTCGTCGAGGAACGCCGTCAGTTCGCTCTCGGTGGTGGAGCTGTTGTTCACCAGCGAGTCGTAGGCCCCCGAGTTGAGGCCGGCCCACTTGACGTATTCGCGCCCGGCTGCCTGCGCGGCCAGTGCGGCTCTGCTCTGGGGCTGCCCGCCCACGATCCTGGTCAGCCAGTCGACCGCGTTCTGCTGGTCGGCATCTCGACTCTCGTCGGAGATCGCGTTCACCAACAGCATGAACAGTTTGGCGAGCGCCTCGTCGCGCCCCCAGGACTGCACGGCGGCGGTGTGGCCAGCACTCAAACCATGGTCCTCGATGACAGCAGCGATGGCTTGGTCCTCCAGCTTCCGCAAGGAAGTCACCTGTGCGGGGGTCGCCGCGTACAGGGATTGGTTGAGGTTGAGCAGTTTCGGTGGCGAACAGTCCTGGGTGAGCAGGCAGATCGCCGGCTCCCCGGGCTGTTGCATCACGGCGTGGCCGTTGGCTTCGGCCGATCCGGAGGTCATCGCGAGTGGCACGGCGGACAGAACGGTCACCAGGCCCACCACCACTCGACGAAAGCGACGGGATCGACGGACTTCGGTTTTCTGGGCAACCAGGCGCTCCCTATCGCCTGGCGGTTGGTTGTGGTTGAACATGTCAAGGAGTGTGCGCTCGAGTGCGCATCGACTCTGTGCCCACCGTCACCGCCGTTGCGTAACGCCGGACACACAAGCCGTCGCCGCCGACCGACCCGGTCCGATCTCTCCGGGGCTATCCGCTTCCAAGCTGACCTGCCCAACGAGTGCTGGCAGGCCGACTTCACCCACTGGCGTCTGGCCGACAGCACCGACGTCGAGATCCTGTGCTGGATCGATGACCACTCCCGCTACGCGATGTCCGTCACCGCGCACCAGCCGAGTGACCGGCCCGACCGTCGTCAACGCCTTCACCACCGCCGTCGAGACCCACGGAACCCCCAGCTCAACGCTCACCGACAACGGGATGGTGTTCACCACCCGCCTCGCCGGCGGCCACGGCGGCCGCAACGGCTTCGAGACCCTGTTGGACTCCCTCGGCGTCACCCAGAAGAACTCCCGACCCAACCACCCCACCACCTGCGGCAAAGTCGAACGCTTCCACCAAACCCTCAAGAAATGGCTCGCGCGCCCAACCCACCCGCCGCCACGATCACCGAACTCCAATCACTACTCGACGCCTTCGTCAACGCCTACAACCACCACCGACCGCACCGCTCCTTGCACAGCGCGCACCCCCGCCGCCGCCTACCAAGCCCGCCCCAAAGCAACACCCACCGGCAGCCACACACCCCCACCTACGCGTCCGCCACGACCGCGTCAACTCCGGCAACGTCACCCTCCGCCTCAACGGACGACTCCACCACATCGGCCTCGGACGAACCCTCGACCAGACCCCCGTCCTCATGCTCATCAACGACCTCGACGTACGCGTCATCGACGCCAACACCGGCGAGATCATCCGCACCCTCCACCATCGACCCCACCCGCCGCTACCACGGCACCGGAGCACCCATCGGAGGACCCCGACGCCCCTACGGCCCACGAAAAACGAAACCAGCCGAACCCTGAACGCAGGTTCGGCCGTTTCCGATGTCTCGCGACATCACACGGCGCCCCCGGCAGGATTCGAACCTGCGACGCACGGTTTAGGAAACCGACGCTCTATCCCCTGAGCTACGAGGGCCGCGAGGCCCTGAGCCTAGGGCAGCACCACCTGGGGGAGGCTGGCTCGGTGCGCGACGGATGGCCATGGCATCCGACCGCACCATGGCCAACCGTCCACACCGGCGGGGCATTCAACCGGAGTGCTGATCCCGCCCGACCAGATCGCGAGCGGTGGTTACGTGCATGGTGCACGTTTGCTGTGGTGGGCGCTTGGAGATCGGATGGAGATCGTCTGGAGATCAGGCGGTCGGTTCGGCGCCCTCGAGGAAGTACGTCACGACGCGCTCCTTGCGCACGACGGCGTGCGCGCCCGGGCGGATGCCTGCCTTGCGGCGCACCGTGGCGACGATCGTGTCGACGGCATCCGGCCGACTCGACGCGTCGAGCCGCCCAGCCTCGGCGATCGCGGCGCGGGTGACGCCCTGATCGCCCGCGTTCATCAACAGCGCGAGCACGTCGAGCTCGGTCGGAGTGAGCTCGACCTTCCGCTCGCGGCACCACACCTCGCCACTCGCGCGCGACATGCGGAGATCGCCGGCGACGAGCCAGTCAGCTGTCTCGGTGCCGGCGATCGGCCTGACCGTGCCGTCCCCCGTTCCTCGCCGCAGTGATCGCGGCTGCGGTACCGGCTTCGGCGCTTCCGCCCGCACCGACCACGTGGCTCGAACCACCCGGCTGGCCGGCTCAGGAGGCGTCCGAGCGGGAGGACGTCGCGCGGGAGCAGGAGGCGTCCGAGCGGGAGGACGCCGCTCCGGAACGGGGGCCAGGGGTGCTCGCGGCGGTTGCTTGGCCTTGTCGGCCGGCGCTCGTCGCGGTTGCTTGGCTTTATCGGCCGGCGCCTTGACCAGGACATCGTCCGAGTCACCTCGGCGACGGATGACGGCGATCCCCGCCCAGGCGAGGGCGACCGCAGCGATGGCCAGCACGACGTACAGGATCGGCCGGACCGGCAGGCCGCCGCCGTCCGACGGCTGGGCCAGGTCGAGCGGCGGCTCATTCTCGGTGCGCTCGGCGATCGTGGCCACCGGGACGTTCGGCTCGACCGGCTCCGCTGCCGCCGGCCGCACCGTGGTGCCCGGCAGCGATCCGGCGGCGGGATCCGGAACCTCGAACGTGCCGGCGAACCGCTCGCCGCCGACGGTCACACGGACGCGGTGCCGGCCCGGCTCGGCGACGGTTGCGACGACGCGGTAGCGGTCGGAGATCCGGGCCGTGACGGCATCCACTGAGGCGAGCACCTCCGTGGACGTCGACACGTCGCCGCCGCTCGCGCGCGCGATCCGGTCGAGCACGCCTGCCTCGACGGGCGACGGCGCGACGACATGGAGAGCCGCCCCGGACTCGGTCAGCGCGGCCGAGAGCTCGGCGAGCTGGGCGTCGTCGGCCACGGCCGCGGCGCCGAGCACGACCACCGCGTGACGGTCCTGGGCCGGGCTCGACGCCAGTTCGGCGACCGTGTCGATGAGGACATCCGGCAACTCGACGACCGCGGGCGACCCGGCTGTGATGCCGGCGATCCGTGCGATGTTGGCGTCGCGATCCGGCGTCAGGGCCGTGCGCAGCCCGCTCGGCGTGCCGAGTGAGACCTGGACACCGTCCGTGGAGTTGCGGATCAGCTCCACCGTCGCGCCCTGCATCTGGGCGACGGCCGCAGGTGACAGCTCGGGCCGGTCGTCGATCACCAATCCGATCACGACATCGTTCGGGTCGATCGGAGTGACGGACTCGACGGCCGAACCGTCGACGGCGACCATCGGGGCCGTGACCGGCTCGGCCGTGTGGCGTACCGGGGCGACGATGTCGACGACGACGCTCGGGAACGCCGACGCGTCAACGGCGGCGATCTCGATGGGCTCGGCTCGTGGCGGCCCGAGCGGGACGAGCAGTGTCGAGATCACGATCGGCGTCCAACCGATCACACTCCCACCTCCGCCGCGGAGGGACGCCCGCCCACGCCAGGTGTCTACGCCGGGTGCACACCGGCTGTCAATGGTCTATTGTCGTCGGCGGTAACGGCGGAACTGAAGGGGCGGTGCAATGGGCGTTCGGCGGATGGTGCTTGGACTCGTGGGTGTCGTAGCGGCGGCAGCCGGCGGCGGCGTGGTCGCGACGGCGACGGTCGGCCACGCCCAACCCGAGCAGACGGCTGGTCAGGTACGGGTCGTCCACGGGCTGCGCGGCCTGGTGGCGGACGTCTATCTCGACGGCACACTCGTGTTGCCGACGTTCCGCCCCGAGCGGGCGACCGATCCCCTCCCGATCCCCGCGGGCGACCACCTCGTCGAGATCCGCCAAGCGGGCGCGGCGGCCACCGACGAACCGCTGCTGACCCAGCAGGTGACGGTGCCGGCGGGGTTCGTCGGATCGGTCGTCGCCCATCTCGACGCCAGTGGCGCGGCCAAGCTGACCGCGTTCGCCGATGACTTGAGCGCGGTACCGCCGGGGCAGTCACGAGTGGTCGTCCGCCACGCCGCCGAGGCGCGGCCGGTGAACGTGCTCCTGAACGACGAGCCCACGTTCCGCGGCGTCGCCTCCGACACCGAGGCCGGCGGGCTTGTCGCCTCCGGTGAGTACGAGGTCGCGGTGACGCGGACCCGCGGCGGGGAACGGCCGCTCGCCGCCCCCCAGCGGGTGGAGTACCCCGAGGGGACCGCCAACTTCATGTACCTGATCGGTTCGCAGGCGGACGGCACCCTGGGTTGGGCGGCGGTGCAGGTCGACGACCTTGCGACGGCGCCCGCTCGGATCCAGACCGGCGACGGCAGCACCGAACCGACGGCACAGAAGGATACTGTCCCCGTCGCCGTCCTCGTCCTGATCCCGATCGCCGCCGTCCTCGCCGGCGCGGTCGGGCTTCGCCTGCGCCGCGCGACCTCCTGACCGGTGGTGCGGCGGGCCACGGCTGCTCTCGTCGCCGAGATCGCCCTCGGCGCGGGCGTCCTCGTCGCGGGGATCGCCGCGGTCACTGCGTCCGGGGCGGGATCCTCGGCGGCGATCACGACGACCACCACCACCACCACCACCACCACGAACGCGCCGGCGACCACCATCACCACCACGACTGCGCCCGCGACACCGCCCCACCCGGCGTCACGACCTCGCCACCGACCACGACGACAGTCACCAGCACCACGGCCGCCCCGTCGTCGGTGCAGCCGATCACGACCCACCGCGCCGCGATCGACATCCTGGCGGCACGACCAGTGACCACGCCGGTGCGCGTCACCATCCCGGCGCTCGACGTCGAGGGGCCGGTGCTTCCCGCCGGCGTCAACGGCGAGAGCGAGTTGGATGTCCCGCCGGACGCCGGGACGCTGGTGTGGTATCGCCACGGTCCGTCGCCCGGAGAACGGGGCTCGGCCGTCATCGCCGGTCACCTCAACTGGCGGGGCGTGAGCGGACTCTTCGCCGACCTCGCCGCGACGCCGATCGGAGCGGAGGTCACCGTCGGCTACGACGATGGCTCGGAGCAATCGTTCGTCGTCAGCTCCGTCGAGCTGGTCCCCAAGCCGGCGGTGTCCGTCAATGGCGTGTTCGCGCGGGGAGGGGCGCGTGTCCTGCGCCTCGTCACGTGCGGCGGCGAGTTCGACGACGCCGAGAGCAGCTACCGCAGCAACGTCGTCGTCACCGCCGTGCCAGCTTGACCGGAGCCGGGTCGGGGTTCAGCGGCCGGCGAGGCCGAGTGTCTTGCGCACCTTGTCGACCAGGGCGACGCGACCGGTGGTCGCCCGGGTCGCCTGGGCCTGAGCCAGAGGCGCCTGGGCGACGCCGCGCATCAGCCCGCCGGTGACGTCGAGCACGAACCATGCGTCGGCGCTCGTCCACAGCCGGACAGCGTGATGTTGCTGGACGATCCCGGCCCCCACGAACGAGGCGTTGGCGATGGCCTGACCCGAGGCGAAGTTCAGGTTGCTCGTGGGCGGAAGCACGCCCGGGGGATGGAGCACCGCCCACCCGCCCTTCGCGGGCCCGATCACGAGCAGATTGGCGAAGACCGCGTCGAGCGAGAAGTCCGGTCCGGTGAAGGCGATCGCGACATCGATCCATTGACCGGCCCGCAGCTTGCCATTGCTCGCCAGCGCACCGGCCGACGACCGGCGGATGATGCTCGCCCGCCCGGCTTCGTTGCGCAGGTCCAGCGCCCGCGTCGGCGTGGTCGCGAACGGGGTCGCCATGTTGGCCAGGTCCACGCCCGTCACCAGGTACGTGGTGGTCGCGCCGAACGCGGTCTCGACGCCGACGATCGGCCCGAGGTCGGTGCCGGCCATCTCGCCGACGGCGAGTTGGCCCGCCCAGGTGTGGGAGAGCGACTGCAACCGCATCGACGGGCCGTCGGCGTTCTCCAACGCCAACGCCGGCTCGACGCCACCGAAGTCGCCACCGACCGTCAGTGTCGTCACCGCGCTCGACACGTTGGCGGTGCCCAGCACGAGGTTCTCCCCGTCGGCGGCGTGCGCCGCCCGCGGAGCGAGGGCCACGACCGCCGCACCGGTCGCGGCGCCGGCGAGGACGGCACCGCTGCGAAGCACCTCCCGGCGCTTCAGTACCGGCGCAGCCTCGGCCGCGGTCGATGTACGCGTTGTCGAATCGGTCCTCCGGCGCATGGCGAGTCTCCTTGTCGCGGTGTCGGTCCAGTCCGCTCCCAGCGGATGACTCGATCGTGAACGACTCGCCGGCGCGCGTCCGTCGCCGCCGACACGGCCACTGTGTGCCCGCCGGCACACAGAAACGGCGGTGGCGTCAGCCGTCGAGCGACACGGGTGCGCAGTCCGAGCCGGCGCGCAGGCCATCGGGTCCCGGCGCCGGGCGGTGGAGCACCGCCTTGGTCGGCGCGACAGTGATCGTCTCGCCGGCGACGGTCGCCGCCCCGTCGACCAGGAGGCTGAAGCCGCCGGACTCGGCCGGCGGCCACACCAACGTCACGCCGGGCCGCTCGGTCGCGTTCTCCTGCGAGTGGCGACCGACACCGCCGACGACGAGGCCGTCGTCGCCCAGCACCGGCGTCACCGCGAGCACGTGCGCCCGGCCTCCCTCACCCACCGTGACGAGGTAGGCGAACCCGTAGGGCTCGAGGGTCTTCGCCAGCTCGCCGAGTTCGACCTTGAGGCTCACGCCTCCACGGTACCCCTGCGTTGACTCAGGCGTTCGCTTGCAAACCGAACCACGGGCCCGCGGCGAGGTCGCCGTCGAGGATCTTGCGGTCCTCCTCGTCGGCGATCGGGACGGCGCGGGCGGCGGCGAGCTCGGCCCGGGCCTCGTCGAGCCGGCCGAGGCAGGCGAGGGCACGGGCGCGGGCCTCGTGGGCGTATGCCAGGTCGAAGTCCTGCAAGCCCGCCTCGACGACGACAGCCAACGACCGGTCGGCGTGGTGAAGGGCGAGGTCCCCCTGGCCGAGCACGGCGTGGGCACGGGACACCAACCAGGACGCCCGCGCCTGGTTCTCCGGTCCCCGGCGAGCGGCCCGGCGCCAGTGGTACGCGGACGCGTATGCCCGGCCGAGCAGGTCGTCGACCTCGTCGGGTGTGAGGTCGTCGCCGCGCTCGAGCAGCTCCCACGCCGAATTGTTGGCCTCGACGCCGGCGGCCCGGTGCCATTCCCCGTCGGTCTCGTCGAGTTGCGGCGCCTCCGGCTCCGGCGCGGGCAGCGGCTCACCAGTTTCGAGCAGGGACTTCATCGAGTCGAGGATCCAGATCCACCCGGTCCCCACGCTGGCCGACGTGGCCGGGCTGAAGGCGAGGTCGCGATGGATCGTCGTCACGACGCTGACCCCACCGCCGCCGTCGGCGATGTGCCATTCGACGCGGCTCGGCGGCTCGTCGGCCATCACCGGGTCGTACAGCGCCCGCCACGTCATCACCAGCCGGTGGGGGCGCTCGACCTCCTCGACCTCGCCGATGACGGCGTCGGTGCCGTCGGGCAGGACGAAGCGCATCGCGCTTCCTGGCTCGAGCGTGGACTCGAACGCGGTGCGGTGGAAGTACCGGCGGGTGAACTCGGGGTCGGTGATCGCCTGCCACACCTGGTCGGGCGTGGCTCGGATGTGGATCCGGAAGACGTGGCGGGGCGCGGGCATGGGGAGCCTTTCTCAAGCGGTGCGGTTCTCGAGCTCGGAACGCAGCCCGGTCATCGCCGCGGTGACGGGCTGGGCGTACTTGGTGATCCAGCGGTCCTGGATCTCCCGGATCGGGACGGGATTCAGGTAGTGGTGCTTGGACCGTCCGGCCCGGTGGGTCACGACGAGGCCGGCCTGCTCGAGGACGGCGAGGTGCTTCATCACGCCGAACCTCGTCATCGCCGGCAGGTGGGCGCACAGCTCGCCGAGCGTCTGCCCGTCCTCGGCGTAGAGCGCGTCGAGCAGCACCCGGCGGGCGCCGTCGGCCAGGGCCTTGAACACTGCTTCGTCGTCGATGCTCGTCATGATATGTGACCAAATAGTCACCTGTCAATCGGATGCGGGATACTGGAGTCGTGGACGTGAGCGCGGTTCCGACCATCGACCTCGACCGGCCGACCGACGACGTCGCCGGGGCGATCGCGGAGTGCGCCCGCGAGCTCGGCTTCTTCCAGATCGTCGGCCACGGCCTCGACCGCGCCGAGCTCGATGCGGCATGGGACACGGCGGCCCGGCTCTTCGATCTCCCGACGGACGTCAAGGTGGAGCTGCGCATCCGGCCCGGCGAGGCCTACGGCTATACCCCGTTCCTCGGTGAGCGCTTGGCCGCCTCGCTCGGCAACGAGACGCCGCCCGACCTCAAGGAATCCTTCGCCACCGGACCGCTCGACGGGCCGGCGGCCGATCTCGACGACGACTCGTCCCGCTTCGTCTACTCCCCCAACCGCTGGCCAGACGCCCTCCCGGCCCTGCGTCCGGCGTGGGAGCGCTACTACCGCACGATGGCGGACCTGGCGGCACGGCTGCTCGGCCTGATGGCCGTCGGTCTCGACCTGCCGGCCACCTACTTCGAGCCGTTCATCGACCGCCACACCAGCGCGCAGCGGGCCTTGCGCTACCCCGTCCTCGACGGGCGGTCCCCCGCGCCCGGCCAACTGCGCGCCGGCGCCCACACCGACTACGGCACGCTGACGATCCTCCGCCAGGACCTCGGTCCGGGCGGCCTCGAGGTGCTCGCGCCCGACGGGCGGTGGATCCCGGTCCGGCCCCAACCCGATGCCTTCGTCGTCAACCTCGGCGACACCCTCGCCCGCTGGACGAACGACCACTGGCGCAGCACGCTTCACCGCGTCGTCGTCCCCGCCGGCGACGACGGCCGGACGGCGCGGCAGTCGATGGCGTTCTTCCACAACGCCAACTGGGACGCCGTGATCGAGTGCCTGCCGACGTGTTCAGGGCCCGAGGATCCGCCCCGCTACCCTGCCGTGACGGCGGGCCGGCACCTGATGGACAAGTTCCGCGCCACCCAGCCTGGGGGGATTCTTGACCAACAGAGTCGACTTTCGGGTTAGGCTGTCGCCTCGAGAGGACTCAGCCGTCCGACCCAGACAAAGGAGCGAGCACAATGGCCTTCCGTCTCGGTGACACCGCACCAGACTTCACCGCCGAATCCACCGAAGGCACGATCAACTTCCACGAGTGGCTCGGCGACTCGTGGGGCGTCCTGTTCAGCCACCCCAAGGACTTCACGCCGGTGTGCACCACCGAGCTCGGCTACATGGCGCAGGTCAAGCCGGAGTTCGACAAGCGCAACGTCAAGATCATCGGCCTGTCGGTCGACCCGCTCGATCGCCACGAAGGGTGGGCGTCGGACATCGAGGAGACGCAGGGCTACCGGCCGAACTACCCGATCGTCAGCGACGCCGACTACAGCGTGTCCAAGCTCTACGACATGCTCCCGGCGGCCACGTCCGGCGACCCCCTCGAGCGGACCCCGGCGGACAACCAGACGGTTCGCAACGTGTTCGTCGTCGGCCCGGACAAGAAGATCAAGCTGATCCTCGTCTACCCGATGACGACCGGCCGCAACTTCGACGAGGTGATCAGAGTCATCGACTCGTTGCAGCTGACGGCCAAGCACCGGGTGGCCACGCCGGTCAACTGGAGGCAGGGCGAGGACGTGATCATCGCCGGATCCGTGTCCAACGACGAGGCGAAGACGATCTACCCCGACGGGTGGAAGGAACCGAAGCCCTACATCCGGATCGTGCCCCAGCCCACGTCCTGACGCTCACAGCCAGTTCGCCTCGACCCACGCCCGCACGGGCGGGGCGAGGTAGTCCAGATGGGCGGCCGGGTTCTCCCTGACCATCGTCGCGCTGATCGGAACTGTCACCCGGTCGGCGTCGAGGACGAACGGCTCGGCGCCGAGGCGGCGGGCCAGCTCATCGACGTAGGGGTCGCTCGAGTAGACGACGTCGGGACCGCGCTCGTACGGCCACCGGGACCGGAACAGTTCGATCCACCGCTGCCACAGGGCCTCGTCGCCGAAGTCGGTCGGCAGGTCGTGGACGACCTCGACCACGGCCACCTCCGGGTGGAGCTCGGCCAGCCAGCCGGCGCGCAGTGAGCCCGGGACGGCGTCCCGCGGCCCGCTGTTGACGAACACCGCCACGCGGCCGCATCCCGCCGCGGCCTCACGGATCAGGTACGAGTGGCCGAGGTGCGGCGGGTCGAAGCGCCCGACGACGAGCCCGGTGGCGGGTCGGGCACTCACGACAGCGCGGCGGCGATCAGCCGCGGGGCGAGGAACTCGCCGGCGATCGCCGTCGCCGCCTCCACCGAGTAGTGGAGGCCGTCCGGGCGCCGATCGTCGGCCGGATGCCGCGCCTCCCATCGCGCCAGGTCGACGACCGTGACGACGTCGGGACGGCGGGCGCGGGCATGCTCGATCGCCAGCCGCAGCGTCGCCCATCGGGCCGGCTCACCGTGCTGCGCCAGCCCGCCGGACCGCCGGATCAGCGGCTCGGGAGGCACCACCCAGGCCACCCGCGGGACGCCGGCAGCGACGAGCCGGTCCACGAACGCGACGTAGTCAGCGGCCATGTGGGCCCGGAACCCGGCACTCGTCGGTGCGAGCACGCCGACGTCGTCGAACACCCGATCGTCGACGTCGCCGATGGTGGACATCAACACCACGACGTCGGGGCGCAGGCGGACGAGTTCGTCGTGCAACCCGCGGTCGAGCTGCTCACTCATCGCGGCGAAGTCGGCGTCGAGCCCTGGTCGTTCCCCGTGACGCAGGAACCCGTAGGCCGGCGCCCAGCGGATGCTCACCAGCGCGAGGTCGTCGTTCGCCGCGGCCCACGCCACGAGCCCCTGCCCGGTCGCCGACGCGGTCGAGTCACCGACGACCAGGATGCGCACCGGCCGGGACGGCTTGGCCGGGGCCGCCGTCGTGGTCGGGGTCGGGGTCGGGCTCGTCTCGACCCGGGGCCGTGGCGCCGGCGCGACGGTCGTTGCGGCCGGCCGAGGCGCCGGAGCCGGCGGCGCGATCAGAGCGACCGGTGCGACCGACCCGGTCGGCGCGAGCGCCACCTCGTCGAGACCGGCGGCGGCCACTTCCCAGTACGCCGGACGTTCGGTCGGCAAGGTCGCGGCGAGCACCACGACGGCGGTGCACGCCCCCAGCGTGATCGCGCTGATCGGACGCCACCCGAGGTTGCGGCCCCGCCGGACCGGACGCTCGAGCAGGACGAAGGACAGAGCGGCGATCGCGATCGTCACGCCGACTCGGACGGCGAACAGTGGGGCACCGTCGAGCCCGGTGCGCTCGTGGTCCAGCACGACGTAGACCGGCCAGTGGAAGAGGTAGACGCCGTAGCTGATCGCTCCGGCCAGGACGAGCGGGCGCACACTGAGCAGGCGGCGCAGCGGCGAGTCGACCTGCAGGCCGGCGATCAGGCCCGCCGACGCCAACGCGAACACGGGCAGCCAACCCGAGTACGCCGGCCCCGACCCGGCGGGCCACGTGACAGCCGCCCAGACGACGACCGCCAGACCGGCCGGAGCGAGCCATCGGACGGCGCTGGGCAGGCCAGCTCCCTCGCCAGCACGCCCGTGGAGCAGCAGGGCGAGCAGGGCGCCGATCAGGATCTCGCCGAGCCGGGCCGGCGTCGCCCAGTAGGCCGCGTCCGGTCCCCACACCTCGTGGATCACGAGCGCCGCGGCGGCGCCCGCGGCGACCAGTCCGCCAACCACAACCAGCCGCCCTCGACCGCCCAGTCGCAACACCCCGATGAGCGCCAGCGGCCACACCCAGTAGAACTGCTCCTCGATCGCCAGCGACCAGTAGTGGTCCAGTGGCGAGGCCGGGTCCCCAACTGCGGCCACGAGCTCGGAGTAGCTCTGACCGCCGGCCAGCGACACCCAGTTGTAGACGGGCACCACCGCGGCCCACACGTCACGCCGTAGGTGCTCGACGCCGGCGAAGACCCCGGCCGCGGCGAGGCCGATCACGGCGACCACGCACAGCAGGCTCGCCGGCACTAGGCGGCGCACGCGCCGGGCGTAGAAGGCCCCCACGTCGAGCCGCCCGGTCCGCTCGTGCTCGACCAGAGCGAGGGACGTGATCAGGTACCCGGAGAGCGTGAAGAACACCGAAACGCCGACGTAGCCACCGGTCATCCACCTGAAGCCACCGTGGAAGACGAGCACCATCGCCACGGCCACCGCCCGGACACCGTCGAGCGCCGGCTGGTAGGCGAACGGACTCCGCCGAGGCACGGCGCGAGACCCTACGCGGGACCGAGACCAACCGGGTTCTTGCCGCTGGATCGGTCGCTCTGGCAACCGATCTGGATGCAGGAACGCGGAGAGCGCGCGTCAGCCGACGATGATGGAGTCGACCACCGTCCGCCAGCCGGGCGGGAGGATCGGAGGTTCGTGGTCGGTCGGCTCGGCCCCCCGGTCACCGAGGACCTGGGCGATGCTGGCGAACACGACGTCGCCGACCTCCGTGGCAAGCGTCGTGAACAGCTCGAGCCGCCGCCTGCTCTCGGTGGGGTCGCCGTGACGGCCGGCGGCGACGACACCGGCGAGCCGGGCGACGGCGAGGTCGAAGTAGCTCGCCCCCCGCACCGCCTCCACCGCGTCGGCGTCGGCCAGCGCCTCCTCCACGTCGCCCATCACCGCCCGCACGAGCGCCCGCGCCGACTGTCCGAACGGGAAGTCGTCGACGTCGATCTCCTCGATCGCCGCCATCGCCCCGTCCACGTCGCCGACCTGGAGCCGGGCCAGGGCCTGGAGCACCCACGCCTCGTGCTCGGACGTGCCGGTCGAGCGGTGCCGTTCGAGCACCTCGTCGGCGATCTCCAGCGCCTTCTCGCCGGCACCGAGGTGGACGGCCACGCCGGCGGCGCCCTGCAACGCCATGCTCAGCTCGCCGAACGACTGACCGAGCGACATCGCCTCCTCGACGCCCCGTTTGGCGTCGGCCTTCTTGCCCAGCCCGGCCCGGGCCCGGTTGAGCGGCACGAGCGCCTGCATGACCCCGTAACGGTCGTTCATCTCGCGGAACCCGGTGAGCGCCCGCTCGGCGAGCTCCTCGGCATCGGCCAAGCGGCCCGTCCAGAGGCGCAGGTTGGCGAGCAGGGTCTGCATCATCAACGCCGGCCACGGCTGGCCCCACCGCCGCGCCTCGCTCTCCACCGCCATGGCCAGCGTCTCGGCGTCCTCGAATCGGCGCAGGAAGTACGACACGTAGGCGCGCAGCCCCTGCGCCCAACTCACGCCACTGCGATCGCCGATCGCCTCGAACCGCTCCTCGGCCTCGAGCAGCTGGGTCTCGGCGTCGGCGAAGTCACCCGACTGGAAGGCGACCCACGCGAGGCTCTGATGCGTCCAGGCATGGCCGCGCTCGTCGTCGATCTGGTGGTAGATCTCCATCGCCTCGTCGAGGAACCGCCGCGCCTCGGTCAGCGACCCGCCGAAGACCTCGGCGAAGCCGCGCGCCCGCAGCCCGTCGGCGAGCGGACCCGGGTCGCCGAAGTCCCGGAACAGCGCGACCGCGCAGTCCAGCTCCCGCCTCGCCGCGTCGAGGTCCCCCTGCATCTGCGACACCGTCCCCAGCCGGCGCCGCGCCTCGGCCTCGTGGACCTGGTCACGGTCGGCCAGGGCACCTTCGAGCACCTGTTGGGCGTCGTCGATGGCCTCCGCGTACTGGCGCTGGTCGAGCAGAGCACTGGCCCGCACGAGCAGGAGCTGTCGTTCGACCTGGGAGTCGGCCGGGTGCAGGTCGAGGGCCCGGCTGGCGTGGCGGACGGCGTGCACGAACCGTCCGGCGTCGACGGCGACCGTCGCCGCCCTGAGCAGCGCCGTGGTCGCCCGCTCGTGGATCGACGACGGCACCCCGTCGACGGGCCCCAGCTCGGTGACCAGCTCGGCGGCGGTGGCGGCGTGGTGGGCCAGGTCGTCGACCTGGTCCTTGTGGTCGTCGGCGATGACGGCGGCGATCCCGGCGTGGCGCTGAGCCCGGACCCGTTTGGTCAGGGTCTGGTACGCGACCTCGCGCACGACGTCGCTGCGGAAGCGCCACCGGCGCCCGTCGACGTCGAGGATCCCGTCGGCGGCGAGCTCGCTCAGATCGCTCTCCCGGAACTCCTGGCGCATGGCCACGGCGAAGTGGACCAGCGCTCCGATCGAGTCGGCCGACCCGAGCACGGCGGCGTTGTCGACGATCGCCCGGTGCGGCGTCGAGAGCTGGTCGAGGCGGGCGGCGATCAGCGCCCGCAGCGTCCCCGGCAGCTCGGACGTGGGCTCGCTGGTCGCGGCGAGCGCCGCCAGCTCGAGGAGGAACAACGGGTTCCCACCGGCCCGGCCGATGAGCCTGGACATCTCGTCGGGACGACGCTCGACGGCGCCCTCACCGTCCATCACCGCCCGGACGAGGGTCTCGGAGTCCTCCCGTCCGAGCGCGCCGAGCGGCACCCGCAGCACGAGCGGACGGTCGACGGGCGGTGGCCACACGTCGTCGTCCGGGCGCTGCGCGGTGATGAGCAGGAACGGCAGGTCGGAGAGCGAGCGCACGATCACCGCCAGCAGGTCCCGGAGCAACCGGTCGGCCCACTGCAGGTCGTCGACGAACAGCACCGTCATCCGCGTCTGGGCCGACCGCCGCATCATCTCGCTGAGCACGCCGGTGACCACGTCACGGGCACCGGCGGCGTCGAGCCGGTCGAGGTCCGACGGCTGGCCGAGGATGTAGCGGATCGCGTCGGCGTAGCGCTCGACGTCGGGATGGCCGGGCTCGAGGTCCCACAGCTCGCCGGCGCGCTTCTCGATCGCCTCTTTCACGTCGGCGAGCGTGGCGCCGGGTTCGAGCGCGAAGGCGGAGTAGATCCCGGTCGTGACGGGCGCCCACACGTTCGACTCGCCGTAGGGCACGCAGGCCGTACGCAGCACGATGGCCTCGTTCTCCAGCTCGTCGACCACCAGCTCGGCGAGTCGCGTCTTGCCCGACCCGGCCTCGCCGACGATCGAGACGACGCCACTGTGGCCGCTCCGCACGACCTCGACGGCAGCGTCGAGCAGCGCCCGCTCGCTCCGCCGGCCGATGAACGGCACGTCGCATCGCACCGGCCGGCTTCCGGCGGCCGCCGCACCGGTGACGACCCACGACTGCTCGACCCGTTCCCGCCCGCGGATGGCGGTGACGCCGAACGGCTCGCGGGTGATCTTCGACGTGCACAGGGCGGCGGTGCCGCTGCCGATGAGCACCCCGCCGGGAGGTGCCATCGCCTGTAGGCGCGACGCCGTGTTGACGACGTCGCCCATCGCCGTGTAGTCCGTGCCGACCAGGGTGCCGACGAGCACCTCGCCGGTGTTGATCCCCACCCGCATCTGGATGCCGTCGGCAGAAACGCGGACCTGCGCCGCGTCGACCGCCCGCTCGGCCACGAACTGGGCCAGCGTGTCCTGCATCTGCAGCGCCGCTCTGACCGCCCGCTCGGCGTCGTCCTCGTGGGCCACGGGGGCCCCGAACAGGGCGACGATGGCGTCGCCGAGCAGCTTGTCCACCCGCCCACCGAACGCCTCGATGTCGGCGACCAGGCGGGCGAAGCACGACTCGATCAGGCGCTTGACCTGCTCCGGGTCGAGGAACTCGGCCAGAGATGTGTAGCCGACGAGGTCGGCGAACAGGACCGTGACCACCCGCCGCTCCTCCGACGCGAGCGGCGACGCGGCAACCGGGCTGCCACACGACGGACAGAAGCGCGCCCCCGACGGGACCGGATGTGCGCACGTTGCGCAGGCGGTCGTCGCCACCCCCACGAGGCTACGGCCCGATTGCCCCGCGTGGGCGGCCATGATTCGCGTCAGGCGCGACACTGTCCGTCGCACTACAACAGGAGTCATGGTGGAGCAAGCAACCGTCATCTCGACCGCGCCCGGACCCCGGGCCGCCGCCGGAGCCATCGACGCCGTCAAGATCTACGGCGTCGGCCAGAGCGAGGTCCGTGCCCTCGACGGGATCACGGTGACCTTCGAGGCCGCCCGGTTCACCGCGATCATGGGCCCGTCGGGCTCCGGCAAGAGCACGCTGATGCACTGCCTCGCCGGGCTCGATTCACTCACGTCCGGCGCCGTGTACATCGGCGACACCTACCTGGCCAAGCTCAACGACAAGGACCTCACCGAGCTGCGCCGGTCGAAGGTCGGGTTCGTGTTCCAGGCGTACAACCTGATCCCCACGCTCACGGCACGGGAGAACATCCTCCTGCCGTTGTTGCTCGGCGGCGAGGACGGCGACAAGCAGTGGATCGACGAGGTGATCTCGACGGTCGGGCTCGAGCACCGCCTGAAGCATCGTCCGAGCGAACTGTCGGGCGGACAGCAGCAGCGGGTCGCCGTCGCCCGGGCGCTGGTCGGCAAGCCGGAGATCATCTTCGCCGACGAACCGACCGGGAACCTCGACTCCCACTCCAGCGCCGAGATCCTCGACTTCCTGCGCCACGCCGTCGATCAGTACCACGAGACCATCGTGATGGTCACCCACGATCCGGTCGCGGCGTCCTACGCCGACCGGGTCGTGTTCCTGAGCGACGGTCACATCGTCGACGAGACGGCCAGCCCGACGGCCGAGCAGGTGATCGAGCGGATGAAGCGGTTCGCCGATCATGCCCAGTGAGAGCCGGCAGCGATGAGTGTCAAATCCACCGCCCTGATCGCCCGCCGGAGCATCCGTGCTCGCATCGGGCGCCTCATCTCGATCGCCATCGCGATCCTCATCGGCGTCGCCTTCGTGGTCGGCGCCTTCGTACTGGCCGACAGCCTGCGCAAGACGTTCGACGACCTGTTCACCCAGATCAGCGAGAACATCGACCTCCAGGTGCGATCGGCGCTCGCCTTCGAGGGTTCGGCGGCCAGCGGGACCGATCAACGCGATCCGGTCCCGGCCGCCCTCGTCGACCAGATCGCCGCCGTGGACGGAGTGGCCGCCGTCGAGCCGAACCTGCTGCGCTACGCCCAGCTCGTCGACCAGGACGGTGAGGCCGTCACCACCCAGGGCGCCCCGACATACGGCGGCAACTGGGACGGGGACTCGTCGCTGTCCGGGATTCAGATCAAGGGTGAAGGTGTCCCGCCGTCCGGCCCCGACCAGGTGGCGATCGACAAGGCGTCGGCCGACCGCGAGGACTTCGCCGTCGGGGACCGGATCTCCGTGCTCACCGACACCGGCACCCACGAGTTCACGATCACCGCCCTCATCGGTCTCGGTGACAGCGACGGGTTCGCCGGCGCGACCATCGCCCTCTGGGACACCCCCACCGCGGTCGAGGTCCTGGGCGCGGGGGACGGGTTCGACGCCATTGACGTGGCCGTCGAGGACGGCGTCGACGTCGCCACCGTGCAGGACCGCATCCAGGAGATGCTCCCGCCGCAGACCGAGGTGGTGACCCGCGACGTCCTGATCGAGGAGAACAAGGAGGACGTCGACACCTTCATCACCGCGTTCGGCAACGGGCTCCTCGGCTTCGCCTTCGTGACCGCCTTCGTCAGCGCGTTCCTGATCAACAACGTGTTCGCCATCTCGATCGGCCAGCGGCTGCGCGAGCTCGCCCTGCTCCGCGCGGTCGGAGCCAACGGCCGCCAGGTGCGGCGGATGATCTACGTCGAGGCGCTCGTGACCTCGGTGGTCGCCACGATCGTGGGCATCGTCGCCGGCGTGTTCGTCGCCAGGGGCATCGTCAGCATCTTCAACGCCGCCGGCGCCGGGTTCCCCGACGTGACCACGGTACTCAAGCCGCGGACCGTCATCATGGCGTTCCTCGTGGGGGTCGGGATCACGATGGCCTCGGTCATCATCCCGGCGGTGCGGGCAGCCCGCATTCCGCCCGTCGCGGCGCTCCGGCCGGAGCTCGGGTTCGAGGCACTCAGCGCCAAGCGGCTCGTCGTCGGGGCGGCCGTCACCATCATCGGCGCGGTGGCCTTCGTGGTCGGCCTGTTCGGTCGTCCGGGCGGCACGCTCGGGCTGCTCGCGCTGGCCGGCATCGGCGCGCTCCTGATGTTCCTCGGCGTGGCGAGCGTGTCCTCCACCGTCGCCCGCCCGGCGACCAAGCTGCTCGGCTGGCCCATCGCCAAGGTGTTCAAGGCCCCCGGCGTGCTGGCGCGCGAGAACGCCGGTCGCTCGCCGCGGCGGACCTCGGCCACGGCGGCGGCGCTGATGATCGGGGTCGCCCTCGTCAGCGCGGCATCCGTGTTCGCCGCCTCGGTGCGCCACACGTTCACCGAAGTTCTGCAGCGCGGACTGCTCGCCGACTACGTCGTCAGCGACGAATCGTTCCAGGGCCTCCCGCCGGCCGTCGCCGAGACGCTCGAACAACTTCCCGAGCTGTCCGCGGTGACGCCGATCCGGCTCGTCCAGGTGCAGATCGAAGGAGATCGCAAGGACGTCGGCGCCGCCGACCCGGCGGCGTTGGCGCAGCTCCTCAACCTCGACATGCAGGCGGGCGGCGAGATCTCCGATCTCACAGACGGCGGGGTCCTCGTCCACAAGGATCCGGCGGCGGACCTCGACCTGCAGGTCGGCGACACGGTGTCGGCGACGTTCCAGAACGGGACCGAGGAGGACCTCCAGGTCGACGGGATCTACGACGACTCCGCCCTCGCGGGCAGCTGGCTGATCTCGCTGAACACCCTCGAAGAGGCGACGAGTGAGCCACCGCGCGACTTCTTCGTCTTCGCCAAGCTCGCGGATGGCGTCACACCGGAGCAGGGCGACGCCGCCGTGGACGCGGCGATGGAGCAGTTCCCGCAGGCCAAGGTGCAGAGCAACGCCGAGTTCCGCGACGACCAGGAGGGGCAGATCGACCAGCTCCTCGTCGTGATCACGGTGCTGCTGGGGTTCGCCATCGTCATCGCCGTGCTCGGGATCTCGATCACCCTCGCCCTCGGAGTGTTCGAGCGGACCCGGGAGATCGGCCTTCTGCGGGCGGTGGGGATGAACCGGCGCCAGACCCGGCGGTCGGTGCGCTGGGAGGCGATCATCGTCGCCCTGTTCGGGGCGCTCGTCGGCATTGTGCTCGGCACGGCGATCGGGATCCTGCTCTCCCTCGCCGTGCCCGACACCGTGGTCAACCAGATCGTGATCTCGTGGCAGACGATCCTCTACATCCTCATCGGCGCGGTGATCGCCGGCTTCCTGGCCGCCGTCTACCCCTCCCGCAAGGCGGCGAAGATGAACGTCCTCGACGCCATCGCCACGGAGTGACCCCGGATTCCGCCGACGCGAGGGGACTCAGCCGGTGTCGCGCCAGGGCAGGTCGGCGAGGAACTTGGCGGCCGCGGGATGGGAATCCGACTCGACACGCGCCTCGCGGGAATCGAGGCGGACCTGGCATCCCGGGCACCAGTACAGGACTCGGGCGTGGCTGCCGGCCCGGCGCATCTCGATGCTCTCGGCACACCGCGGGCAGCGCTGCCCGGTCCGTCCGTACACGGCGAGCCCGCCCCGCACGCCGGGCACTGTCACCCGCGTCGCGCTCTGCAGGTTCGCCCGCAGCAGCTTGGCGGCGACGTGGACGAGGCGCACGGCGTCGGTCTCGGCGAGCGCGCCGACCTGGGCGAACGGGCTCAGCTCGCAGGCCCACAGCACCTCCGAGCGATAGACGTTGCCGACCCCGCAGAACACCCGCTGGTCGAGGAGCACCTCCGACACCGTCGCCCGCGGATCGTCGTAAGCGAGCAGCGCCTCGATGCACCGGCGCAGGTCGGCGTCGGCACGGCACAGGTCGGGCCCCAGCCCACCGAGACCGGGATGGCGGTGGGCGTCGGGCGCGCGGTACGTCTCGACGACAGGGGCGTTGAAGCACACCGCCGTCCAGTCGTCGACCTCGATCAGCGCCCGCATCTCCCGGTGCGGCCGCTGCCAGCTCTCGTCCTTGCGGTAGACGTGCCACGAGCCGGACATGCGCATGTGGGTGTGGAGGATGACCCCGTCGTCCCACTCGATCTCGAGGTGCTTGCCGTGGCTCTCCACTCGCTCGATCGTCCGCCCGGCCCGGGGCACGATCCCGACCAACCGGGGCGCCTCGAACCGCACCATCTTCTTGTCGACGAGGGCGGTGCGCAGCGCCGCCGCCGCCCGGTGGATGGTGTCACCCTCGGGCATCGAACACCCAGGCTACGCCCGGGATCGTTGCGCCGGGTGGACCCTCGTCGACCTACGGCAAGGCGCCGACGTGAGCGAGGGCGAGTCGGATCAGCCGATCACCGCCGCCGGTCATCTCGTCCCGTACCCGGTCGCTGACCGCCTCCTCCGGGTTGAACCACGCCAGGTTGAGCGCCTCTTGGGTCGGCTGGCAGTCACCGTCGACGGGCACGACGAACGCCAGGCTCACGGCGTGGTGGCGGGGATCGTAGAAGCCGGACCGCTCGGGGTCGGGGAAGTACTCGATCACGGCGAACGGGGTCGGGTCGGCGGGAAGCCGGGGCAGGGCCAGCGGGCCGAGGTCTTTCTCGAGGTGTCGCAGCAGCGCATCGCGCACCCGCTCGCCGAACAGGACCCGACCGCTCACGACCATCCGGCTGATCGACCCGCCGGCGGCGGCGCGCAAGAGCAGACCGACTTCGGTGACCTGCCCGAGCTCGTCGACGCGTACCGGCACGGCGTCGACGTAGACGAGCGGCACGCTCGCCCGCACCAGCTCCAACGTGTCGGGCGAGAGCCACCCGACGTTGGTCTGGGTCGGGGCGTCACTCACGGGCCTGAAGTCTCCCAGATCGATCAGTGAGCACCGTGGACGGCGAAGGCACCGCCGACGATCGGGTCGGCTCGTCGGGCATCGAGCAGGGCATCCGCGGGCGACCGGCCGACGGCGAGCCCGGCGTGGAGCCGGGCCATCACCTCGACGGTGCCGAGCGTGTCGGGGATCGGAACCGTCGCCGCGATCACCGCACGGGGCCCGGCGGCGAGCAGTGATGCCGTCAGCCCCAGGATCTCGCGGCCCGTCGGCGTGGCGTGGGCGCCGGCGTGGCAGGCCGACAGCACGACGACCTTCGGCGGCGGGGCGACACGCTCGAGGTCGTAGACGAACATCGGGCCGTCGGCGACGAGGAGCGACGAGAACATCGGGTTCTCCGCCGAGAACCGGCCGTGGCAGGCGAAGTGCACGACGTCGGCCGCGCCCATCGCGGCGGCGACGGCGGCGACGCTGGCACGGGGCCCGACCTGCACGGTCGATGCCGAGTACGGCTGCGCGACCCGCTCCGCCTCCACGTCGGCGAACGGCAGGCCCGGGCCGCCCACCGAGAGGGCCCGGCCGGGGACCCCGGTCGCCACCTCACGGCACCGCTTCCACAGGGCGACCGACGGAGCGAGCACGAACGATCGCTCACGGAGCGACGGCAGCAGTCCCCACGGCAGATCGTGGAGCCCGGCGATCGGGCTGATCACGACCGGACCGTCGAGGAGGTCGAGCGGACGGAGGAGCAAGGCGTCGGCCTCCGCCGCCGAGGCGAGGACCGGAGCCGGATCGCGCTCCACACCACGACCGACGGCGTTGAGGTGCATCGTGAGCACGGACCGGAACAGCGACGCCTCCCGCCGTGCCTTCGCCGCGGATCCGAGATCGACCATCGTCGCCGCTCCGTCCTCGATCCGGAGCGCGATCAGGCGGTCGCGCACCTCCACGTACGACACCCACGCCGCGAGCCCGGCGCCGGAGATGTCGGCGACCGTGCCCGGTCGCGGCACGGTCGAACCCGCCCGATAGGACAGGCGCGTCCGCCGGCGGATCCGGTCCTGGAGTCGAGCGGCGTCCGGCGTCAGGTCCGGGGCCGCGCCGCCGTGGCGGGTGCCGTCGCGGACCTCCGTGTCGAGCCGGGTGAGCGCGGCCCGCAGCCGATCGAGGTCGGCGGCTACTTCAACGTCGTCCGGCGGCATGACCGGCGCGACGGCCAGTGCCGACGCCCGCTGGCGCTCACTCCACTCGAACGCGAGCGCGGCATCGTTCCGCTCGACCGCGATGGTCAGCCCGGCGGTGACGAGGTCGGCCACATGACGGGCGATGTGGGCGCGCAGCTCGGTGCCGCCGAGCTCGGCCGTGAGCTCACCGAACTCGTCGACCGCGACTGCACAGGCAGCGAGCGCGTCGTCGCCGCGACCGGCGGCGGCGAGCTCCCGTGTGCGCAGCAGGTCGAGCCGGCACCGGCCCGCCAGACCGAGGTCGGACCGGTCCACGGCGTCGAGATGACGCCGCGCCGAGTCCCACTCGCCCCGGGCGGCGGCGAGCTCGCCGGCGACGAGCCGGGCCTCGGCACAGGCCGATGCGAGACCGACGGTGCGGGTCGCCCCGATCACCGACACGATGCGTTGGACGTCGCCGTCGTCGGCAATACCCGCACGGATCCGCGCCTCGACGCTCAGCGACGCCGCCGCGGCCGACCAGCCGGCGCGGTCCTGGGCCGAGAACAGCTCCGTCGCCTCGGCGCTCGCGTTGGCCGCCCGCTCGTTGTCGCCGGCGAGCATCGCCGCCCGAGCGACCAGCATCAAGGTCTCGGCCAGATCGACATCGTCCCCCTGCGCCCGTAACTCCGTCGCGGCCTGCTCGGCGAAGGCGACCGCCTCGGCTGCCAACCCGGCGGCGAGCAGCGCCTCGCCGCGATCCGCAACCATCGCGGCTCCGCCGACCCCCAGCGCCTCGTAGGTCCGCTCGGCGTCGTCGAAGCGGCGGAACGCCTCGATGAGGTCGCCACGGCGGGCCGCCAGCCAGGCCAGGTTGTAGCGAGCGTCCGCCGACCACTTGGTCCAACCCAGCTCCTCGTAGAGCTCGAGCGCCCGACGGGTGTCGTCCTCGGCCGCCTCGATCTCCCCGCTCCAGCCGTACAGCACCCCGCGGTTGCACAACAGGTCGGCCTCGATCGAGCGGTCGCCGGATTGGGCGGCCGCCGCGAGCGCTTGGGTGAAGCTGTCCAGGGCTTCGGCGTGGTGCCCCGCCCGTCGCTGCAACCCGGCCAGTTGGCTCATCGCGGTGATCCGGTCGTCGCCGGTGACAAGACCGACGGCCCGCCGGCCGGTCGCGATCGACTGCTCGAAGTCGCCCGAGTACGACAGCGACGCGGCGAGCGACATCGAGCATCGCCCTTCGAGCTCCGTGTCCCCGAGGGCGACCGCCTCGCTGACCGCCGTCCGGAGCTGATCCACCGACTCGTCGATCCGTTGCAGCTCGCGGGACGCGTTGCCCATCACCCGCAGGAGCTCGACGCGCGTTGTCCCACTCGCGGTCTCGAGTCGTGACGAAGCCGACGCGATCGCCTCGGCCGGGTCGGTGAACGCTCCGGTCAGGAGGTCATCGACGGTGTCAGCCACTACGGGCAGGCGCCGATCGCCTCGCCCCTCGCGACGCCACCGGGATTGGCCCCGCCGACGAGGCGGGCGCTGACCTGGGGCGTGGCGAAGCTGGTCCCGCTCCATTTCGCCCAATGCCTGGTCGTGAGGCTTGGGTACCGGCTCACCGCCTTGGCGCCCGGGGCGATCCCGTTGACCCACGTGCCGCAGTTGGAGAACGGGTCCTTCACGCCCGCCCGCCACGACCCGACGGCGATCGTCCGCCGGCGCAGGGCGGTCTGGATCTGGAGGATCTCGTTGGCGGCCGCCGGATCGCTGAGGGCGACCGCGGCGGCTGCCTGCTGGATCGTCGGCGTGTCGCGCCAGGCCGCCGGGAAGTGCTTGACGTCGGCGCCGTCGTTGCCCGCGGCGGCGACGTACCACGGGGTGACTCCGGTCGTCTTGCCGGCGATCGCGGCCAGGTCACGCATGAACCGGCCGAGCGGGAGGCGATCCGCGATGCCCTCGCACCCGGCCCCGCCGAGGGAGAGGTTGACGACGTTGAAGCTGCGCCGCACGGCGGTGCCACCGGGACTCAGTTCGAAGGCGTTGCCCATGGCCTTGATCAGGTCGGCATCGGAGAACATCATCGGCGTCCAGCGCGCCAGGCCGGGCACGTGCCGGCCCCTGACGCCGGCCAGGTAGACCTTCGCTGCCGGGGCGTACCGCTTGACCAGCGTGGCGACGAACACGCCGTGGCCGTGGTCCTCGTCGACGAGCCCGTTGCCGTCGAGGTCGTACTTGGCGGTGGGCCCGAACCGACCGTCGAGGCCGTACAGCCGCCTGTTCGGGGGCGAGTCGACGACGAGCACACTGCCCTTACCGCCTCGGCCGGCTGTGGCCGCCTTGGCAGCTGTCGGGTTGTCAGCCGGGCGGAAGTGATCCTTCGGGAGCGCCGGCTCGAGATAGTTGAGGTCCACGCTGAAGCCCTGCCCTTGCAGTCTCGGCACCACCGAGATCATGAACTCCGGCGTCAAGGTTCCCGGCAGCAGGGGCTGCACGGCGGCGAGTGCGTTCACCGGTCGCGGGTCCCCCGCAACCTGGTTGATCAGGCGGCGCCGGGTGATCTGCAACGCGAAGTTGAGCCGCTCGGCGCTGCCGGCGGTGATCAGCAGTTGGTTCGGCACGGCGACGATCGGCACGACGACGCCGTTCGCGCACCTGAGCCTCGTGGCGAACAGCCCGGCCTGCTGCAGCGCGGCGACCTTGGCCGCGTCACCGACCCGCATCGGGTTGCGCCCGGTGCCGTAGTCGCAGCGGTCGTTGAGCTGGAACTCGACCAGGTTGCCCAGCGGACCGCACGGACCCGCCGCCGAGACGTTCGAGACCGACGGCGCCGTCGTTGCGGCAACGGCGCCGATCGTCACCGCCGCCGTGAGAGCGAGCGCGGCCAGACGGGAGCCAGTGACGTTGTGCATGTCCACCCTCTCGGGAGCGTCGCGGGGCCGGTCCAGATACCGGACCGGGCGGCGCCCGACGCTAGTCAGTCGGCGACTCGCCGCCCGGGATTAAACGATCAGATCGGCAGGTCGCCGGTCGCCGTCCGCGTCGACCCGGTGTCGGTGTAGGCGGCGATCGTGCGCTGGGCGATGCGCATCTGATGGACCTCGTCGGCCCCGTCGGCGAAGCGGGCCCACCGGGCGTGCTGGAACATGTGCGCCAGCGGCGTGTCGGTCGAGTAGCCGAGTGCGCCGTGGACCTGGATCGATCGGTCGATCACACGGTTGAGCATGTTGGCGACGAAGTGCTTGGCCATCGACACCTCGGACTTGAAGTCCTCGCCTCGGTCGATCTTGTAGGCGGCGTGGAGCACCATCAGCTTCGCCTGGTACAGCTCCATCGTCGAGTCGGCGATCATCCACTGGATCCCTTGCTTCTCGGCGAGCAGCGATCCGTGCGAGTAACGGTGGAGCGAGCGGTCGACCATCATGTCGAGCGCCGTCTCGGCCTGGGCGATCCAGCGCATGCAGTGGGCGAGGCGGGCCGGCCCGAGGCGGTACTGGCCGAGTAGGTGCCCCTGTCCCCGCCCGCCGAGCATCTGCGAGTCATGCAGCCGGAGGTCCTCGATGAGGATCTCGGAGTGGCCCGTCGAGCCGTGCATCGTCTCGATCTGGCGTACCTCCGTCCATCCGTCGGTCGGGAGGTCGACGAGGAAGGCGGTGTTCGCCGCCTGCGGGAGATCCGGGTCCTCCTCGGTGCGGGCGATGAGGATGGCGAAGTTGGCGCGGTGGGCGTTGGAGATGAACCACTTGTGCCCGGTGATCACCCACTCCTCGCCGTCCTGGTACGCCTTGGTCTGGATCAGCGTCGGGTCCGACCCGGCGACCTCGGGCTCGGTCATCGCGAAGCACGACCACGCCGTGCCCTCGCACAGCGGGCGGAGGTACTTCTCCTTCTGCTCGTCCGTGCCCCAGTGGAGGAGGGTGTGCATGTTGCCCTCGTCGGGCGCCTGGCAGTTGAACACCCACGGGCCGTAGTAGGCCTTGGCCGCCTCGGCCTGGACCATCGCCAGCTCGACGTGACCCAGTCCCATCCCGCCCCACTCGGACGGCATGTGCGGGAGCCAGAGCCCGGCGTCCTTGGCCTGCTTGCGCATCCCGACCAGCGCGCCGTAGTACGCCTTGCGGTCCTCCGACTGCAGGCGCTCCGCCTCGATGCGCTCCTCGGTCGGCTGGATCACCTCGTCGACGAACGCCCGCACCCGGCCGCGCAGCTGCTCGAGCTCGGGCGACAGGCTGAAGTCGATCACTTTGAAATGATATTCCAGAGGCCTCGCCTAGCGGCTCGGCCTCTTCCCACTCCAGTTCGGCGCCCGCTTCTCGGCAAAGGCGAGTGGCCCCTCCTTGGCGTCCTCCGACCGGAACACATCTCGTGTGATCGGCGCCTGGAACTCCCAGAACTCGGCCTCGGTGCGGCCCTGGGTCTCGCGCAGGATCTGCTTGCTCGCCGCCACCGACAGCGGGGCGTTCTTGGCGATCCGCTCGGCCAGCTCCATCGCCACGTCGACCGCCGCACCCGGCTCGGCCAGCCGGGTCACCAAGCCGTACTCGAAGGCCTGCTCGGCCGTGATCGGCTCGGCGGTCAACGCCATCTCCATCGCCACGCCATAGGGAACCCGGCGCGGCAACCGCAGCAGCGCCCCGCCGGCGGCGAACAGCCCGACGCCGGCCTCAGGGATGCCGAGCCTCGACCCCTTCGCCGCGACCAGCAGATCGCACGTCAGCGCCAGCTCGAGCCCGCCGGCGAGGCCGAACCCCTCGATCGCCGCGATCAGCGGCTTCCGGGCGCCCTCGGTCAGGAACTCGAAGAACCCCTCGGGCATCCCCCCGGCCAGGAACGCCTTGAGGTCCATCCCGGCACAGAACCCGCGGCCGGCGCCGGTGAGCACGGCGGCGGTCAGCCCGGGGTCGCCGTCGAGTTGGGCGACGGCGGCGAGCAGTCCCTGGGCGAGGTCGGTGTTGATCGCGTTCCTCTGGTCGGGACGGTTGAGCGTGATCAGCAGCACCCGCCCGCGGGCCTCGGTCAGTACAGCGTCGGACATGCCCGCGACCTTACGAGGGCGCGTTCTGTCGTTTGGAACCGGTCGCATCGGGGCGGTTCCAAACGACAGAACGGCTCACTACGGTACGGCGCGTGCAGGTCACCGTTCTGGGCGGCGGGTCATGGGGTACGACGATGGCCACGCTCCTGGCAACCCGGCACTCGACGTTGCTGTGGGCCCGCGACCCGGAGACGGCGGCCGAGATCGACGACCAGCACACCAATGAGACGTACCTGCCCGGGTTCGAGCTGCCCGAGTCGCTCGCCGCGACCGCCGACCTCGAGCGGGCGATGCGCCACGCCGAGCTGCTCGTCGTCGGCGTCCCGAGCGCGGCGATGCGGGCGACGATCTGCCGCGGCGCGGGAGTGGTTGCACCCGTGGATCCCGATCGTGACCCTCGCCAAGGGCCTGGAGCAGAAGACGCTGCTGCGGATGACCGAGGTGATCGCCGAGGAGGTGCCGGGGCATCCCGTCGCCGCCCTCACCGGCCCCAACATCGCCCGCGAGATCATGGCCGGCCAGGCCGCGGCGAGCGTGATCGCCACCGAGGACCTCGCCGTCGCCCGGGCGATCCAGCGGGTGCTCACCCGCGGCGTGTTCCGCGTCTACACCAACCACGACGTGATCGGGTGCGAGCTCGGCGGGACGCTGAAGAACGTCGTCGCCATCGCCTGCGGCATCGCCCAGGGACTCGGCGTCGGCGACAACACGAGGGCCGCGGTGATGACCCGTGGCCTCGCCGAGCTCACCCGGCTCGGGGTCGCCATGGGCGGCGAGGCGGCCACGTTCGCCGGGCTCGCCGGGATGGGCGATCTCGTCACCACGTGCATCAGCCCGCACAGCCGCAACCGGTACGTCGGCGAGCAGCTCGGGCTCGGCCGCAGCCTCGACGACATCACGGCGGAGATGACGATGGTCGCCGAGGGGGTGAAGACCGCCGTGACGGCGCGGGAGCTGGCGGAGCGCCACGGCGTGCCGATGCCGGTGTTCGACGAGATCTACAAGGTCGTGTCGGGACAGACGAGCGCCGACCGGGCGTACCAGGGTCTACGGGTGCGGCCCGGCCACGAGTCCGACCCCGGGTGAACGAGCAGCCGTCGCTCGAGGTGCTGGAGCGGATCCAGCAGCGGGTGCTCTGGCTGGCCGTGCGGATGGTCGACGCGGCCAACCGCGAGCGCCCGCCGGGTGAGATCAAGGTCGGCGGGCACCAGGCCTCGTCGGCGTCGATGGTCGGGATCATGACGGCGCTGTGGTTCGCCCACCTCACCGGCGAGGACAAGGTCGCCGTGAAGCCGCACGCCTCGCCCGTCTACCACGCGATCAAGTACCTCACCGGCGAGCTCGACCGGTCGTACCTCACGCGACTTCGCGCGCTCGGCGGCCTGCAGTCGTACCCGAGCCGGACCAAGGATCCCGACGTCGCCGACTTCTCCACCGGCTCGGTCGGGTTGGGTGTGGTGGCGCCGCTGTTCGCCGCTGCGGCGCGCCGCTACGTCGAAGCGCATTCCGGGCCGCGGGCGGACAGCCGGGCCCGCTTCATCGGCCTGGCCGGCGACGCCGAGCTCGACGAGGGCAACGTGTGGGAGGCGGTGGCCGACCCGGCGCTGCAGGGCCTCGGCAACGTGATGTGGGTCGTCGACACCAACCGACAGAGCCTCGACCGGGTCGTGCCGGACCAGAAGATCAAGAAGCTGATGGAGCTGTTCGGCGGGGCCGGATGGCACGTCGTCGAGGCCAAGTACGGCCATCGGCTGTCCGAGGCATTCGCCCGGCCGGGTGGCGACGCCCTGCGCCGCTACATCGACGAGATGTCGAACGAGGAGTACCAGTCGCTCTTCGCCCACGAGGGCGCCGAGCTCCGGGAGAAGTTCCTCGCCGGGGCCGACGAGCCGTTGCGACGCTTCCTCGCGACCTACGCCGACGACGAGGTCGCGCCGCTCGTGCACAACCTCGGTGGGCACGACCTGCGACTGCTCATCGAGTGCTACCAGGCGTGCGACGCCGTCGCCGAGCGGCCGAGCGTGGTGTTCGCCTACACCGTGAAGGGGTGGGGGCTGCCGATCGCTGGTGACCCGCTGAACCACTCGGTCCTGCTGTCAGCCGATCAGATCGCCGAGCTACGGGCGTCGACGGGACTGTCGGAGGACGGCGAGTGGGAGCGGTTCGACCCGGCGTCGCCCGAGGGTGCGATCTGCGGCTCGACGGGTGCCGAGCTGAACAACGTGCCGCCTCCGCCGCGGCCGGTGCTCACGGTCCCGGGTGCCGTCGGAGTCCAGGCCGCCCGGCCGGTGTCGACGCAGGAGACGTTCGGCCGCCTCCTCACCCGGCTCGCCGACGTCGAGGACGTCGGGCGGCGGGTCGTCACCACGTCACCCGATGTGAGCGTGTCGACCAACCTCGGCGGCTGGATCAACAAGATGGGCGTGTTCGCCCCCGAGGACCGCCCCGACTACCTCGGCGAGGGGCGGCTGCTGCGGTGGAAGCAGGCGCCGGCCGGGCACCACATCGAGCTCGGGATCAGCGAGATGAACCTGTTCCTACTGCTCCACGCCCTCGGCCTCGGCCACGAACTGCACGGCGAGCACCTCCTGCCGATCGGCACGGTCTACGACCCGTTCGTCTGCCGCGGCCTCGACGCCTTGATCTACGGCCTCTACTCCGGCGCCCGGTTCGTGGTCGTCGGGACACCGGCGGGAATCACGCTGGCACCGGAGGGCGGCGCCCACCAGTCGACGATCACGCCGTCGATCGGCCTCGAGCTGCCCGGCCTCACGTATGCCGAGCCGGCGTACGCCGGGGCGCTCGACTGGCTGCTGTGCGACGGGCTCGCCCGGCTCGGGGACGCCGACGGGACCTCGCTGTACCTGCGGCTGTCGACGCGTCCGATCGACCAGGCGCCGTTCGCCGCCGCAGCGGCGCGGCTCGGTGACGAGCGGCTGCGGGCGGACATCCTCGCCGGTGGCTACCGGCTGGCCGAGCCGGTGGAGCCGGCGGCGGTGGTGCTGGCCACGTGCGGCCCGGTCGTCCCCGAGGTGCTGGCCGCCGCCGAGCTGCTCGCCGCCGAGGGGATGCCGGCGCTGGTGCTCGACCTGACCAGCCCGGACCGGCTGTACCACGGGTGGCGCTCTTCGCTCCGCGACGCCGCCCGCCAGGCCCGGCCGGCCGGCGATGACCACCACCTCGCCCAATTGCTCCACCCGCCGGAGCGGTCGTTGCCGATCGTGACCGTCCACGACGCGGCGAGCCACCATCTCGCCTGGCTCGGGGCGGTGTTCGGGGACCGGGTCGTCCCCGTCGGCGTCGACGACTTCGGCCAGTCGGGCAGCATCCCCGAGCTCTACGGCCTGTTCGACCTCCGCCCCGAGCAGATCGTCAACGCCGCCCTCGTCGCGGCGGCCGGCTGACGCAGTTCCACAAATCGGTGGTCAGACGCAGCGGTTGGTGAGGGTGCCGATGCCGTCGATCGTGGTGGTGACGGTGTCGCCGGGGCGTAGGAACTTGCCCTGCGGGCGCCCGACGCCGGCCGGGGTGCCGGTGAAGATGAGGTCGCCGGGGTGGAGCGTGAGCACCGACGACAGGTAGGCGACGAGCTCGGGGACCGGGAAGATCAGGTCGGCGGTGGTGGCGTCCTGGCGCACGTCGCCGCTGATGTCGCAGCGGACGTGGAGGTCGTCGCGGTTCTCGACCAGATCCGGCGATACGACGAACGGCCCGATCGGGCCGTAGGTGTCGTGGGACTTGCCGAGCGAGAACTGCGCCGGCTTGGTGGCGAACTGGAGCTCCCGGTCGGAGACGTCCTGCCCGACCGTGAGGCCGGCGACGGCGTCCCACGCGTCCTCGACCGTGACGTCCTTCGTCCGGGCCCCGATCACGACGACCAGCTCGGCCTCGTAGTCGGTCGTGTCCGAGGCGATCGCGATGTCGGCAGTCGGACCGACGATGCAGCCGGGGAATTTGGTGAAGATCATCGGGACCGTCGGCAGCTCCGAGCCGGTCTCGGCGGCGTGGGAGCGGTAGTTGAGGCCGACGCCGAACACGTGCCGCGGCGTCGGGACCGGCGGCCCGAGCACGACATCGGCGAGCGCGGCCGTCGGCTGGGCGTCCTCGACCGTCGCCGCCAACTCGTGCAGCTTCACGCCGGCGGCGAGGGCGGCGAGCGGGTCGGGACCGAGCTCTCCCCCGCTCAGGTCATGGACGTCGTAGAGGTGATCGTCGTCGACGAGGACCGCCCGCCCGTCGACGTTCGCCAATCGGAATCCCATGGCCTCCTTGCCTAGCAGACCCAACCGTCGTTCGGCATCAGCCCGATCGCGTCGATTCCGTACGACACAACGTCGCCGTAGCCTCTCGCTCCATGCGGCCGCGCGTCTCCATCGCCGCGGTCGCCCTCGTCACGGCGGTGGCGCTGGCGTTCGCCGACGCCTCCGTGGTCGCCCTCGCCCTTCCCGACCTGTACGCCGAGTTCGACACGACGATCGTCGGGGTCTCGTGGGTGCTGACCTCCTACGCCCTCGTCGTCGCCGTGGTCGCGGTTCCGGTCGCCCTCCTCCACCGGCGGCTGCGACCGCTACCCCTTGTCGCGGCCGGGATCGTCGTGTTCACCGCCGCCTCGCTGGTCGCCGGGTGGGCGGGGTCACTCGGGGTCCTGCTCGCCGCCCGGTGCGCCCAGGGCGTCGGCGCCACGCTGCTCCTCGCCGGCTCCCTCCCGGTGCTCGCCGCCGTCGCCGGCGGTGAGGCGCGCGCCCGGCGCTGGTGGGCGATCGCCGCCGCGGTCGGCGCCGCCGTCGGCCCGGCCCTCGGCGGCGTGCTCACCGAATTGCTCGACTGGCGGGCGATCTTCTTCGTCCAGGCCCCGGTGGTGGCCGTGGGGCTCCTCGTGCTCGTCGACCCGGCCGCCCGCGCCCTGCACGACGAAGGGCGGCTGCACGGCGAGTCCGGCACGACGACCCGCGATGTGGTCCTCGCCAACGTCGGCTTCGGCCTCGTCTTCGCCGCCCTGGTGGGCGCCCTGTTCCTCGGCGTCCTGCTGGCGATCGAGGTCTGGCGCTACAGCCCGATCCAGGGTGCGCTCCTCATGACTGTGCTCCCGGCGGGCATGTTCGTCGGCCGCCTGATGTCCGGCGCCCCTCGGGTGGTGGCCGGCGTCGGTGGCGCGCTCGTCCTGGCCGGGGGTCTGCTCGGGCTCGCCTTCCTGCCCGGCGAGCGCCCCGTCTTCGCCGCCGCGGCGCTGGTGCTGTGTGGCATCGGCTTCGACCTCGTCGGCGAGGTGCTCGGGCCGATCGCCGTGCCGGCGGATGCGCCGGCGGTGCGGGCGGCGACGACGTCGGTCGGCGCCCGCCACGCCGGCCTCGTGCTCGGCCTGATCGTGATCGCGCCCGTGCTCTCGTCGAGCCTGGACGCAGGCATCGAGCGGGCGACCCTCGGCGCGACCCGATCGATGCTCGAGGCCGAGCTCGAGCTCCGCGAGAAGCTGCCGGTCACGTGGGCCCTGCGCACGGCGATCGAGGAGGCGCCCCGCGGGGAGGTCCCCGACCTCGGCGCGGTCTTCGACGAGCGGGGGGCCGGCACCAACCCGGCGCTCGCCGCCGCCCGCGACGGGCTGATGGACACCGTGACGAACTCGATCACCCGGTCGTTCCGGCCCGCCTTCGTCGCCGCCGCGGTCCTCGCCGCGGTCGCGGCCATCCCCACCGCCCTGGTCACCGCCCGCCGGCGAAGCACGACCGTCCCGCTGCGTCGCGGCCGCGGCGCGGGGATCGCCGTCGGCATCGTCGCCGCGGCCGCGGTCGGACTCGTCGCGACCGAGTTCGCCGCCGGCGCGGCGACCGTCGGTGAGTTCGAGGCCGTCGACCCGTGCACGGCACCGCCGGACACCTACCCGGGCGACGGTCTCGACGCCGCCGTCCAGCGCATCGCCCTGTCGACGCTCAACGGCGCCGCGTGCGAGCTCGGCACCACGCGCGAGCGACTGGTGCTGTCGCTCGATCCGGACAGCGGGTATGACGATGTCGAGTGGGACGAGGAGACGCTCGAGCAGGCGATGCGGGCCGGGGCCCACCGCGCCATCGACGATGCCGACGAGCGCGACTCGATCCCCGGCTTCATCGCCACCGCCCTTCATTTCATCGTCGACCGGGCCCCCGTCAGCTGGCTGGCCGACCGGATCCCGTTACCCGGCTCGTAGCACCGACCCGACCCCCCTCTAAATCGGTTGACCGCCGGGGCGATCGGGGACTCACTGGTGTGATGAGCGAGCGCAGCGAGCGAATCATCGTCACGGCGCGAAGCGCTCGCTGGTGCACCGCCCGTCACCATCGCCGGACCCCGCACGACGACATGGTGCACCAGTGAGCGGGACGGACCACGCGTCGCGGGACCCGGGAGCCACCCGGGTCGCAGTCGACCATTTCGCCGACTGTGACCCCCTCGACGCGATCGATGCAAGCGACCCGCCCCCGGGGACCGCGCCGCGCGGCGGCCGGTCGCTGACCGACCTGGCCGACGTGCTGCGGCGGGCCGGCCTCCGGGTCCACGAGGTCGACGGGTGGGAGCAGCGGCAGCGGGGAGGATCCGGGTACCGCCAGTCCGACCCCGTCGGCATCATCGTCCACCACACCGCCTCACCGCCGAGCTGGGACGGCCAGCCCGATTCGAGGTTCCTCACCTTCGACTGCGACGTCAAGCCGATGGCGAACCTCTACCTCGACCGCGGCGGACAGTGGTGGGTGCTCGCCGGTGGGGCGACCAACACCAACGGCTCCGGCGGGCCCTGGGGGCCGATTCCGCAGGATTCGGCCAACAGCCGGGTGATCGGCATCGAGGCCGGCAACAACGGCGTCGGCGAGCCGTGGCCGGACTTGATGCAGGACAGCTACGTCGCCGGCGTCGCTGCGCTGGCCGACGCCTACGGGGTCGACGCGGCCAACATCCTCTCCCACCGGGAGTGGGCGCCGACCCGCAAGGTCGATCCCGCCGGGCCGAGCCGGTTCGGCTCGGGATCGTGGGACATGGACCGCTTCCGCGCCGCGGTGAACAAGGCGCGTGGCGGCGCGAGCGGCCCGGTGAAGACGAGCCCGACGAAGCCGGCACCGTCGACCGACGGGACGTACGTCGTCAAGCCCGGCGACTCGTGGTGGTCGATCACCGAGCGGACGCTCGGCGATCCGTCGGGGAACTGGCAGGCGCTCGCCGCCGCCAACGGTGGCCCGGACCGCGAGCTCCACCCCGGCGACGTGCTCACAATCCCGGGCGACGGAGCCCCGGACCGACCGCCTACCGGCCCCACCCGCCCGACCATCCCGAAGTACCCCGGCGAGGCCGAGCTGGGCGACCGCGGGCCGATCGTCCTGACCTGGCAGGTTGCGCTGATCGACCACGGCGTGATCAGCGACAACGCCGACAACCGCGACTCGCACTACGGCAAGGGGATGCGCAAGGCGGTGCTGCGGCTCCAACGGTCCTGGAACTGGTCGGACGCCGACGGCGTGGCCGGCCGGCACACCTGGACCAAGCTCCACGGCGGCCGCTGACCCGCCGCGTCTCTCCCCGGCGGTAACGTCCGCCTGCTCGCGGACGAGGGGACGAGATGACGACGTTCGTACTGGTGCACGGAGCGTGGAGCGGCGCCCACGGCTTCCGGCTCGTGCGGCCGTTGCTCCGGGCGGCCGGGCACGAGGTGTTCACGCCGAGCCTCACCGGGCTCGGCGAACGGGTCCACCTCGCCAGCCCCCAGGTCACGCTCAGCACCCACGTCCACGACGTCGTCAACGCGATCCTGTACGAAGACCTGTCCGACATCGTGCTGCTCGGGTTCTCCTACGGCGGGTTCGTCGTCACCGGGGCGATCGAGCACGTCGGTGACCGGGTCCGTCACCTCGTCTACCTCGACGCCTTCGTCCCGGACGACGGCGACACGCTCGTGGGCCTCGTCGGCACCGAGCAACCGTCGACGATCACCCTCGGCGAGACGTGGTTGGTCCCGGCCCCCGCCCGGGAGTACGACGATCCGGCGCAGGCGGAGTACGCCAACGCCCGCCGCGTGCCCCATCCGGTCGGGTGCTTCACCGAACCCGTGCGGCTGTCCCGGCCGTTGGAGGACAACCCGTTCACCCGGACGTACATCAAGGCGACCGCCGATCCTCCCGACGCCCCCGGCGCGAAGGTCTTCTGGGACACGGCGGCGCGGTTATGCAGCTCGCCGGCGTGGTCCTACCTCGAGGTGGCGTCCAACCACATGATCCCGTTCAACCGCCCCGAGGAGCTCGCCGAGATCCTGCTCGGGCTCGACTGACCACGGCCTCCCGGCCGGCGTCCACGGTTCTGGACGCGCTCCGTCTCGAATTCCGTAACTGAGCGCGCCCAGATCGACCGATGAGACGGTGCGCGCCCAGATCGTCACCGGGGGGAAGGCGGCGGGAAGGCGGAGTTCTTACCTTCACCCGCAACATCCGAAATCCACAAGGAGCCCCTTCCTGTGACCATCACCGACAACCCGGTGCGCAATGGCGTCGACACCGCCGCCCTGTTCTCCACGCTCGACGCCGTGAAGGCGACTCCCGAGATCGCCAAGTTCCAGTTCCGCGCGAGCAACCGCTGGGTCAGCGGCACCCACAACCGCTCGACGATCCACGGTTTCTTCGGCGCGACCCAGGAGATGACCCACGAGCAGGCACACGTCTACGACGCCGACCACCCGGCTGTCCTGGTCGGCAAGGACAACGGCCCGACCCCGGTCGAGTTCGTCCTCCACGCCCTCGCCGCCTGCCTGACCTCCGGCCTGGCCAACATCGCCGCCGCCCGCGGCGTGAACCTCACCGAGGTCGAGTCGACCGTCGAAGGTGACATCGACCTGCTCGGCATCCTCGGCCTGTCCGACGACGTCCGCAACGGCTACCAGCAGATCAAGGTGAGCTTCAAGCTCCGCGGCGACGACCCGGAGAAGCTCCGCAAGGTCGTCGAGCAGTCGCGCAAGCGCTCGGCCGTGTACGACATCGTGACCAACGGGGTCCCCGTCGCCATCGAGGTCGACGCCGGCTGACGCCGCGATCGCGTCGGGCCCGGCCTGCGGCTGCTCCCTCGCCGCCGGCCGGCCCGTCGCCTCGGCGCGTTCGGCCCAGGAGCCTGTCATGCCTTCCATCGACACCGTTGTGATCGGCGCCGGCCAGGCCGGACTCGCCGCCAGCCACTGCCTCGCCGACCGCGGCATCGAGCACGTCGTGCTGGAGCGCGGGCGGGTGGCCGAGCGCTGGCGGAGCGAGCGTTGGGACTCGCTTCGGCTGCTGACGCCGAACTGGATGAGCCGTCTGCCCGGCTGGTCGTACACCGGCCGGGACCCCCACGGCTTCATGACCGCCGCCGAGGCAACCGCCTACTTCCAGGGCTACGCCGACGCCTCCGCGGCGCCGGTCCTCGAGCACCGCACTGTGCGCAGCATCAGCCGCACCGACGAGGACTTCGACGTCGTCACCGACCAGGACCGGTGGACCGCCCGCCACGTCGTGATCGCCACCGGGTGGTGCGACCGTCCCGCGGTGCCGGCGATGGCCCGCCGGCTCGCCCCCGCCGTCGACCAGGTCGTGCCGTCGGCCTACCGCCGCCCTGACTCCCTCCCCGAGGGCGGCGTCCTGGTCGTCGGCGCCTCGGCCACCGGACTGCAGATCGCGGACGAGCTCCGTCGCGCCGGCCGCGAGGTGCTGCTCGCCGTCGGCAACCACACCCGTCTGCCCCGCCGCTACCGCGGGATGGACATCTTCTGGTGGCTCGAGCGCACCGGCAGCCTCGACCGGACGATCGACGAGCTCCCCGATCCCCAGTGCGCCCGTGAGGAGCCCTCGCTGCAACTCGTCGGCCGGCTCGACCACAGCAACCTCGACCTGACCACGCTGGCTGCCGCCGGCGTCGAGCTCGCCGGCCGGGTGCTCGCAATCGACGGCGGGCGCATCCGCTTCGGTGCCGACCTCCCCGCCACCATCGCGGCCGCAGACGCCCGCATGCACCGCGTGCTTGCGAGCATCGACGCCCACATCGACGCCGCCGGACTCGGCGCCGAGGTCCTCGACCCCGAGCCCCAACGGACCCTCCGCGTCACGGGCACGACCGGGAGCGTGGATCTCCGAGCCCGCGGGATCACGTCGGCCGTCTGGGCGACTGGGCACCGGCGCAGCTACCCGTGGCTGCACGTGCCCGTGCTCGACGCGGCCGGGGAGATCCGCCAGCGCCGAGGCGTCACCCCCGTCCCCGGTCTGTACGTCCTCGGGCAGCGGTTCCAGCACTTCCGCAGCTCCAACTTCATCGACGGCGTCGGACGCGACGCCGCCTTCGTCGCCGACCACCTCGCTGCCCAGGCGTCCCGGACCACCCCGTCCTGCCATGCGTCCTGACCACACCTACGACGCCGTGGTCGTCGGTGCCCGCGCCGCCGGCGCCGCCACCGCCATGCTCCTCGCCCGCGCCGGGCTCGACGTCCTCGTCGTCGACCGCAGCCGGTACGGGGCTGACACCCTGTCGACCCACGCCCTCATGCGCGGCGGGGTGATCCAATTGCACCGTTGGGGGCTCCTCGACCGCATCGTCGCCGCCGGCACTCCACCGGTCCGCCGCACGACGTTCCGGTACGCCGCCGAGGAGATCACGATCACGATCCGACCGTCCCACGGCATCGACGCCCTGTACGCGCCCCGGCGCACCGTGCTCGACCCGATCCTCGTCGACGCCGCCGTCGACGCCGGCGTCGACGTGCGTTACGGGATCAGCGTGAAGGACGTGCGACGCGACCGCACCGGCCGGGTCACCGGCATCGTCGGGCACGACGACGCCGGCCGCGCCGTCGCCATCAATGCCCGGCTCGTGATCGGCGCGGACGGGATCCGCTCCACCGTCGCCGACGGGGTCGGCGCCCCGATCGAGCACCAGGGCACCGGCGCCGCCGCCGTGGTGTACGGCTACTGGGCGGACGTGCCGGCCGACGGCTACGAGTGGATCTTCCGCACCAATGCCGCCGCCGGGTTGATCCCGACCAACGACGGTCTCACGTGCGTGTTCGCCGGCGCCTCCCCCCGCCGCATCGGGCGCGGCGGGCTGCCGATCCTCGAGGAGGTGGTGCGCGACGCGTCGCCCGACGCCGCCGACCGGGTCGCCGCCGGCACCGGCCCTACCGGGCTGCGCACGTTCACCGGCCGCCTGGGCCACCTGCGCCGGGCCTGGGGTCCCGGCTGGGCGCTCGTCGGCGACGCCGGGTACTGGAAGGACCCGCTCAGCGCCCACGGTCTCACCGACGCGTTGCGCGACGCCGAACTGCTCGCGCGGGCTGTCGTGGCCGCAGCCGCGCATCCGTCGGAGGAGGCCGAGGCGCTCGCCGAGTACCAGGCGGTCCGGGACCGGCTGTCACTGCCCCTGTTCAACGTCGTCGACACGATTGCCGCCCAGCGCTGGAGCGACGACGAGATCGGCGGGCTCCTCCTGCAGCTGAGCTCGGCGATGGCCGACGAGGTGGACGCGATCGCCGCCCTCGACCCGGTGCCCGCCCGCTAGTCGGTCGCCGCATCGGTACCGCACGCTTCTCTGAGTAGCTTGTCGGGTGATGGCACCGCTCGCCGCAGCCGAGGCGGACGGCCGGCCCTCGGGCGGCGTCCACGATCAGGTCGTGCGCCGGCTACGCGCCGAGGACCTGCGCTACACGCCCGGCCGGCGGGCGATCGTCGACGTGCTCGACTCCGCCGAGCGTCCGCTGACGGTGCCGGAGATCCTCGAACGGTCGGCGCCGCGGTCGGTGCCGCTGAGCTCGGCGTACCGCAACCTGACCGCCCTGGTCGAGGCTGGAGTCGCCCATCGCGTCGCCGGCACCGACGACCACGGCCGCTACGAGCTCGCCGAGGACCTCGCCGGACATCATCACCATCTCCTCTGCGACAACTGCGGCGTCGTCATCGACATCGCCACCTCCCCGCGCCTCGAGCGGGCACTCGCCGAGGCCGGTCGCGTGGCCGGCGAGGAAGCAGGGTTCGAGGTGACCGGCCACCGCATCGACCTGCTCGGTCGGTGCCAGGCCTGCTCGGCGTAGGACGATTCGGCGGGCCGCGGCGCGAGCGTCAGGCGCCCATGGCGCGCGAGATCACCGAGCCCAGCCGGAACGTCGACGACGACAGCGCGACAACGACGAAGAAGCCGGCCGCCACGAGCACGATCGTGCCGCCGGGGGCGAGATCCCACTGGCGCGCGACCGCCAGGCCGACCACTGCACTCAGGGCGCCGATCGCGCTCGCCGTGACGAGCGTGCCGCGGAACGAACGGGCGAGGCGCTGGGCGGCGCCGACCGGCAGCACCATCAGGGCGGCCATCAGCAACACGCCGACGATGCGCATCCCGGCGACCACGGTCACCGCGATGAGGGCGGCGAGGGCGAGGTTGAGGCGCTCGACGGGAAGGCCGGCGACACGGGCCGCCTCCTCGTCGAGCACCAGGCTCAGCAGCGCCCGCCACGACACGACGACGACCACGACGATCAACGCACCGAGGACGGCGATGGTGCGGGCATCGGCGGGGCTGACGGTCAGGATCGACCCGAACAGATAGGTCAGCGTGCCGGCGTCGAGCGAGCCGGCGAGACCCGTCAGCACGACCCCGGCGGCGATCCCGGAGTAGAAGAACAGGGCGAGGGCGAGGTCACCGGACGCCCGGCCGCGCGCCCGCAGCCACTCGATGGCCACTGCCGCCGCGACCGCGGCCACGAGCGCGGTCCACACCGGCCACACGCCCGCCAGCAGGCCGGCGGCGACGCCGGCGAAGGCGACGTGCCCGATGCCGTCGCCCATCAGCGACATCCGGCGCTGCACCAGGAACGTGCCGATCAGCGGTGCGCAGCCGCCGACGACCACACCGGCGATCAGGGCCAGTTGCATGTAGTCCCGTTCGAACGGCCACGGCAGGGGGAGGTTCACCCGAGACCCTCCAGCCACACCGGCAGGTCGTGGGCATGGACGCCGAGGCTGACGCCGGTCGCCGTGAGCTCCGCGGGCGCCCCGTCGAACACGACCTTGCCGGCGCGGAGCACGACCAGCCGGTCGAGGTCGTCGGCCACGGCGCCCAGCTCGTGGCTGACCAGGAGGACGGCGGCCCCGCGCTCCTTGGTGAGCACGACCAGGGCGTCACGGAACCGGGCCTGCGAATCGGCGTCGACTCCCGCAACCGGCTCGTCGAGGATCAGCACGTCGGGCTGGGCGACGAGCGCCTTGGCGATGAGTGCCCGCTGTTGCTGGCCGCCCGAGAGCTCGCCGAGACGATCCCCCGCCCGATCCTCGAGGGCCACGATCGCGAGCGCGTCGGCGACCGCCCGGCGGTCGTCGTCGTCCGGACGGCACCACCACCCGCGCCGGGGCAGCCGTCCGGTGGCGACGACCTCGCCCACGGTCACCGGCAGCAGGTCGGTGGCCGGGACTCGCTGGGGGACGTAGCCGATCCGCCACCGGTCCCGCAGCCGTGACGGTTCGGCGCCGAGCACCTTCACGGTCCCGGCGTCCGGGCGCATCAGCCCGAGCAGGATCCGGATCAACGTCGACTTCCCGGAACCGTTCGGGCCGGCGAGGGCGACGAACTCGCCGGCGTCGACCGACAGGGACACGCAGTCGAGCACCGGCGTGCGGCCGTAGGCGAAGGTCACGGCGTCGGCGGTGAGGACGGGCGACATGAGGCTGAGAACCGGCCTCATCGTAACGGCGCCGGTCACGACCACTGCCGAGGCGGTCACTGGTGCACCCTTGTGATGATGCGAGCGAGCGAGCGCCAGCGAGCGAGCGGCCAGCAACTGCGCAGGCAGCGTGCGGCGTGGCCGGGGAACGCAATTACGGTCACTCGCACCCCAGCGCCGCCGTCAGCGCGGCGAGGTTGTCCCGCATCACGGCGGCGTAGTCCTTCCCGGCCTCGGCGTCCTCCTCGCTGAGGCCTTCGATCGGGTTGAGGACCGCGGTCTCCACGCCGGCTTCGCGGGCGAGGGTCTCGGCGACGGCGGGATCGACCAGCGTCTCGTAGAACACGGTCGTGACGCCGTCGTCGGCGATCAGGTCGGCGAGCTCGGCGAGGCGCTGCGGCGTGGGCTCCGACTCCGGCGACAGCCCGGCGATCGGCGACTGCTCGAGGTCGTAACGCTGGGCGAGGTACGAGAACGCGGCGTGGGACGTGACGATCACGCGCCGCGCGCAGCTCGCCAGCGCCGATTGGTACTCGGCGTCGAGGTCGGCCAGCCGGCCGCGGTACTCGTCGGCGTTGGCGGCGAACGTGGTCTGCGTGCTCCGGGGCGGCTTCGGTGAGCGCGTGCTCGATCTCGTCGACGGCCAGGCTCATGAGCGTCGGGTCGAGCCAAAAGTGCGGATCGACCTCACCGTCTTCGTCGTCGTCCTCCTCGGCGGCCGCCACCAGCGGGAGGTCGGCGAGCAGATCCACGGACGGGCCGTCGCGCTCCTCGGCGATCTCCTCGATCGCCGGTTGGAACCCCTGGCCGAGGAAGAGGACGAGCGCGGCGTCCTGGAGTTGGTCGACCTGCCGGGAGGTCAGCTCGAGGTCGTGGGGCTCGGTGCCGGCCGGGGTGAGGTTGGAGACCTCGACGAGGTCGCCGCCCACGGCCTGGACAGCCTCGGCGATCGGGAAGAAGCTGGCCGCCACCTGAGGACGCGACTCGCCCGAGTCGTCGTCCCCGCCACAGGCACTGGACAACAGGAGTCCGAGCACGGGGAGAGCAGCTGCGATCCGCTTCATCAGACACCTTCGACTCAGAGAGACTGAGAATCAGTCTCTCTTGGATCACCGCCGTTCGCAACTCGGTAGTAGTCCGGGTCACCACGGCGCTGACGAGGACGCGCCACTACGTTGGGCGTGTGTCGCAGGAGGCCATCCGCACTCCGGACCAGCGGCTGCGCGTGTTCGTCAGCTCCACCCTGGCCGAGCTCGCCGACGAGCGAGCCGCGGTGGCGCGGGCGATCGAGGCGCTGCGACTGACACCGGTGATGTTCGAGCTCGGTGCCCGCCCTCACCCGCCTCAGGAGCTGTACCGCGCGTATCTCGCCCAGTCCGACATCTTCATCGGGCTGTACTGGGAGCGCTACGGATGGGTCGGGCCGGGCATGGACATCTCGGGGCTGGAGGACGAGTTCCGGCTCTCCGGGCCACTCCCGCGATTGATCTACATCAAGTCACCGGCCCCGGACCGGGAGCCCCGCCTGGCCGCGATGATCGCCCAACTGCAGGAGGACGCGACGGCGTCGTACCGGACGTTCAAGACGCCGCGCGAGCTCGGCGGTCTGGTGCGCGACGACCTGGCCACGCTGTTGAGCGAACGGTTCACGCTCGCCACCCACCCCGAGCCCGGGGAGCGGCCGGCGCGCGTCGAGCGCTCCCTGCCGGTCACGTCGACGGCGCTGATCGGGCGGGAGGCCGACATCGCCGCGGTGGTCGAGCTGTTGGAGTCGCCCGGAGTCCGGCTCGTCACGTTGACCGGTCCCGGTGGCATCGGCAAGACCCGGCTCGCCATCGCCGCCGCCGAAGCGGTCGGCGAGCGGTCCCCGGCGACGACGGTCGTGTTCGTGCCCCTCGCCTCGGTCGACGACCCAGAGCTCGTGCTGCCTCGCATCGCGGCTGCGGTCGGCGCCGTGATCGAGGGCACCCGCACGCCGCACGACGTCCTCGTCGAGCACTTCACCGAGAACCCGGCGCTGGTCGTGCTCGACAATCTGGAGCAGCTGGTGTCCGTCGCTCCCGAGCTCGAGCGCCTGCTCGGCGGCACGTCCGACCTGAAGCTCCTGGCGACCAGCCGCACCGTGCTCCGCCTTCGCGCCGAGCGCGAGTACTCGGTGACGCCGTTGGAGGTCCCGGCGTTCCCGACCCGTCCGTCCAACGTCGACGCGTCGGTGGTGCCGGCGGTGCAGCTGTTCGTCGACCGGGCCCGGGCCGTGCGCTACGACTTCGAGCTCACTGACGAGAACGCCGCGGCCGTCGTCGAGATCTGCCGTCGCCTCGACGGTCTGCCGCTCGCCATCGAGCTGGCGGCCGCCCGGATCCGGCTGTTGGATCCGGCTGGGCTGCTGAGTCGGCTGGAGCACGTGCTCGATGCATTCGGACCGGGCCCCGTGGACCTCCCCGAGCGGCAACGCAGCCTGCGCGCCACCATCGAGTGGAGCGTCGGTCTCCTCGATGACGACGCCCGCGACCTGCTCGCCGCCCTGTCGGTCTTCGTCGACGGCTGGACCGTCGCCGCGGCGGCCGACGTCGCCGAGCTCACCGAGGATGGCGCGCTCGACCTCCTCGACGCACTGGCCGGGCACAGCCTGATCAGCGTCGTCGCCAGCCGTTCCGAACCGCGTTTCCGGATGCTCACCTCTGTGCGCGAGTTCGCCGCCGAGCTGCTCGGTGCCGGCGAGCGCCGGGATCACGTCGGGCGCCGTCACGCCGAGTACTACCGAACGCTCGTCGAGGACGTCCATTGGCCCGCGGAGCGCCAGCTCGACTGGGTCGAGCGGGTGCGGGTCGACGAGGAGAACGTGCGCGCCGCCGTGCACTGGTACTTCGACCACGACGTGACCCCGTTGCCGCACCTGTTCCGTGTGCTCTGGCTGTTCTGGCAGATGGGCGATCGGATGCCCGAGGGCCGCCAGTGGATCGACCAGCTCCGTCAACGGGCCGCCGAGTTGGGCACCGACGAAGAGGTCTTGTTCACCGCAACGGTGACGGCCGTCGAGGTGGGTGACGACGACAACGCCCTCGCCGCGGTCGAGGCGATCCGTCGCATCGGCGGGCCGATGGAGGATCCCGCGCTCGCCGGCCCGCTCCAGCTCGCGATCTCGTGGACGGTGCCGATCGTCGACGACTTCGAAGGAGCGTTACAGGCCGCGACGGACGCCCTGGCCGGTCTCCGCCACGCGGACGACGCCCTCGCGCCGTTCGCCATGCTGACGGTCGGCATGCTCGAGATGGCGCTGGGCCGGGACGACAGCGCCCGCGAGCACCTCAGCGAGGTCGACGCGCTCGGCGCCGAGCTCGGCAACAACTGGCTCGAGTCGAGTGCGCGAACACAACTCGCCGCGCTGGCCGTGCGAGCGGGCCGGCTCGACGAAGCCGACCGCCTACTCGCCGAGTCGGTGCGGGCGATCAGGAAGGCGCAACCGATCACCCTCACGGTCACGTTCGCGCTCGTGGCCCACGCCCAATTGGCGCTGGCGCGTGGCGATGCGACACGGGCCGCGACGGCGCTCGGCGCGGCCGAGGGTCTGCGCGCACGGGCCGGCCTGCGCGCCTGGCCGAGCGCCCGCCGCACGGAACGGGAGCTGACCGCCGAGGTGGCGCGACAACTGGATCCCGACACGTATCGGGAGGCGTTCGAGGTCGGGGCGGAGCTCACTATGCGGGACGCGATGGCGCTGGTCGCCGACGAGGACGCGCCGGCTCGATCGTGAGATCAGGTGGAACTGTGACCGCTCCGCGGGGCTGTGACCCCGTGGCGGTCACAGTTCAGTCGGCGCCCAGCCGCCAGGCGCATTCGATCGACCATCGCCCGGACCCATCCTCGACGAGAAGGGCGAGCGCGTCGACCCGGCTCCGGATCGGCAACCCGAGGCTCGAGCTGGACTTGCAGTGCGGACGCCGTCGCCTCGTCCACCCCGTCGGCCACGGTGAGGTGCGGTGTCGGTTCGGCGATCGTCCCGCCGTAGGGCGGGAAGTCGGGGAACTCCGCCATCGCGGCGGCGATCAGCGCGGCGAACGGCTCGGAAGGCTCCGGGCGCAGCCACACCACCAGCCCGGGGAACCGCTCCACCGCGGCGAACTCGGCGGTGAACGGCGGCTGCCGGCGACCGATCCGCGCGACCTGTGCACCGAGCGTCTCGTCGACCGCGGCGACGATCGGGTACAGGACCGTGACGTGGGCCGGGACACCGAGTCGGGCCGCGGGGTCGTACCGCAGACGGAGGCGACCGACGAGCTCCTCGGCCTCGGGGACCAGCACCACCAGCGCCGAGCTCGGCATCAGCCAACCGTAAGCAGGCTCAGCTGTCGCGGATCTTCCAGAAGCTGTCCTTGCGGACGATTTGGCCATTACCGCCGAACGTCCACAGGTCACAGCCCCGGACGTCGATCTTGACGCCGTCGACCGTGGTGCCCCGGATGGTCCACTCGGACACCCCCCGATCTCCGTCAATGAAGGAGCCACCGTCCTCGTAGCTGACGTCCGGGATCCCCTCGAAGCGCGCGGCGAGCCCTCGACGCACCTCGTCCTTGCCGACGAAGCGGGTCCCCCACGGGTCGGGTCCGCGCGGGGTCTCCAGCACGCAGTCGTCGGCGAAGTGGGACATGATCGCGTCGAGGTCGTGGCGGTTGAAGCCGTCGAGGACCTGTTGCAGTACGTCGAGTTGCTGATCGGTGGACATGGTTCCCCTTCGATCCCGCTCGGTGCCACGCATGATCCAAGGCCGAGGCTCCCGCCTCGTCAAGCGGTTTGTCAGGACTTGCGGACGACGTAGTGCAAGTGGGTGACCCGACTGCCCTCGATGATCGTCGGTTCGTCCAGGAAGACCGGGGCGTTCTTCACGTGGTCGAAGAACGGGACGCCGTCGCCGAGCAGGACCGGAACGAGGTCGACATTGATCTGGTCCAGCAGTCCGAGCTCGAGGCACTGCCGGGCGATTTCGCCGCCGTTCACGCCGATGTCCTTGTCCCCCGCGACCGCCCGGGCGCGCTCGAGCGCGGCCTCCAATCCGTCGGTCACGAAGGTGAACGGTGCGTCCGGATGTGCCGCCACCCAGTCGTCCGGCACGTGGTGGGTCACGACGACCACGGGCCGATCCAGCGGGTGGATCCCGTTCCACCCGTCGGTCATGTCGAACAGCCGCCGCCCGACGACGAGCACGCCGATGCGGTCGTGGAACTCCGCGAGCGCTCACGGCCGCGTCGGATTCCTCCCTTGACGCCGCCGTCGCGCGGGTGCTTGATAGGCAGAAGGGCAACGAGGGAGGGCGAGATGTCTGCGCCGGAACAGGGCGATGTCGGGCTGCTCGAGGACGACGCGGCACAGCGGTTGCTGGTGGCGACGGTCCCTGCGCACCTCGCCTACAAGTGGCGGGACGGTACGCCGCGCAACACTCCGATGTGGTTCCACTGGGATGGACGGGCCGTGGTGATGTGCAGCCCGTCGGCGGCACCGAAGGTCGGCGTGCTGACCGACGGGTCGCCCGTGGCGGTGACGATCCACGGCGCCGAGTGGCCGTTCGCCGTGCTCTTGCTGCGCGGCACGGCCGACGTCGACGAGGTCGACGGGGTGGCGCCGGAGTACCGGTCCAGCGCCAGCCGCTACTTCGGTCCCGAACAGGGGGAGGCGTGGTGCGCCTCGCTGCCCGCGGACATGTCGATGACGCGGGTGCGGCTGGAGCCGTCGTGGGTCGGTCTGCTCGATTTCGACGGCATGCGCCGGTTGCCCAGCGCGCTCGCCGGCTGACCTCACCCGCGAAGACGGGCCGCCGCGTCGAGGTGCGGCCGCCATCGACGGTCGACAGCTACTGGCCGAGGCGTCCGTCGATCCGCTCGCGCAACAGGTCGGCGTGACCCATGTGGCGCGCGTACTCCTCGATCATTCCGACGAGCACCTCGCGCAGCGACATCTCCCCGCCACCGCTGCCGTGCTGGTTCAAGGGATCGTCGCCGGTGATGTCCAGACTGGGCGCCTCGGCGACGAACCGGGTGGCGAAGTCGACCTCCCGGCGCCATGCGTCCCAGGCCTCCGCAACCACCTGGGGGTCGGGAACAGCACCGTCGAAGTCACCATCGCGGTCCGTTTCGGAGCAGTACAGCCGGGGCACGTCCTGCCCCGCCATCATCACCCGGAATGTGTCCCGCTCGCCCTCGGCCAGGTGACGCACCAGCCCGAGGAGCGACATCGTCGACGGCTCGACGGAACGGCGGGCCATGGCCTCTGCATCGAGGCCGGCGCACTTGATCTCCAGGGTGAGGCGTTGGCAGCGCAGTGATTCGACCAGCGTGGTGCGCTCGTCGCCCAAGGTCGGTCCGTGCTCACGCGGGTCGTCGTCGGATGGCTTGCCGTCCTCGGTGAACATGTCGGCGCGTCGGGTCGTGGCCATGGCAGCCATCATCGCGATGCGGAGGGCGGCACACGACAGGGATTAGTGCATGAGATACCGTCCGCGGCCGTGCTGTCGCACGTCGTGAGGACTGGTGGATCGGCGCCCGCCACGACGGAGCCCGATTTCGTGATCGAGCATCGCGAGGCGCTGATCTACATGATCTGCGAGGCGGCCGAGCTCGAGCACTTGCTCATGTGCGAGTACCTCTTCGCCGCCTTCAGCCTGAAGGACCAAGCCGACGACACCCTCGCCGCTGAGCACGTGGAGGCCGTTCGCCGTTGGCGAGGCGTGCTCCTCGGCGTAGCGCGCGAGGAGATGCTGCACCTCGCGCTCACCGCGAACATGCTCACCGCCCTCGGCTACTCCCCGCACCTGTCCCGGCCGAACCTCCCGCAACCGGCCCGCCACTACCCGCCCGGCGTTCACCTGGTGCTGTTGCCCTTCGGCGAGCAGGCGCTGCGCCACTTCCTCTATCTCGAACGGCCGGAGGGGATGGACCTCACGGATGCCGAAGGGTTGGCCGCCGCGGACGCGGCGTCGCCGGTCATGGCGGCCGAAGAGCTCGTCCCCCGCCTGCAGGACTTCGCCACGGTCGGCCACTTGTACCGCGCGATCGAGGCCGGCTTCGGCCACCTCGTCGACAGGATCGGCGAGGAGCGACTGTTCGTCGGGCCGCCACAGGCCCAGATCGCGCAGAGCGCCTTTGCCTGGCCCCAACTGGTTGCCGTCACCGACCTGGCCAGCGCGACGGCCGCCATCGAAGTGATCGTCGAGCAGGGTGAAGGCCTGCGGGGCGACTGGCGCAACGCCCACTTCGGCCGGTTCAAGCAGGTGTTGGACGAGTTCGTGGCGCTTCGGGCCACGGACGCCGCGTTCGAGCCGGCCCGGCCGGTCGTCGCCGCTCGCGTCCGTCTCGGTGAGGGAGAGTCGGCCGGACCGTTGATCGGCGACCCGGTGACGGCGCAGGTCGCGGACCTGTTCAACGTCGTCTACGAGGTGCTGCTGCAGGTGCTGTACCGGCTGCTGGCGCGAATCGACGAGACCGACGCCGAAGCCGCGGTCCTCGCTGACGTGACCATCGGTCTGATGTACGACGCCATCGAGCCGTTGGGCAACCTGCTGTCAACGCTGCCGGTCGGACCCGAGCATCCGGGTGCGACCGCCGGCGCGCCGTTCGAGCTCTTCTACCAACCCGACTACCTCCTCCCGCACCACCGCGCCGCGTGGCTGCTGTTCGCCGAGCGGCTGAACAACGCGGCATCGTTCGCCGGTCGGCTGGCGGAGGCCGTCGCACCCGTCGGTGCGATCGGCGCCGCCCTGGCGGGTCACGCCGAGCGGCTCGCCGCCCAAGCCGCGTCCTCAGGTTGAACGGGCGCGGTCGAGGTCAGGGCTGCTTGCCGGCGTCGGCCCAGCGTTGGAAGACGTCGATCTGTTCGGAGGACCACGCGCCGTCGCACGGCATGGTGCCGTCGCGGAGGCGGGCGAGGATGGCGTCGGCGTGCTGGCTGACGTCGTCGTGGGACCAGAGATCGAAGTGGGACTGCATCGCCCGCTGATCACGCTCGCGGAACAGGGGCTTGATGTCGGCCTCGAACCCCGCCGACCCGTTGTTGTCGTCGGTCATTCCGTCCTCCTGATGTCGAACAGCCAGCCGCTGACGTGGGCACACCCACAGTAATGGCACCTCCGGGCACCGAATCGATCCGCTACGACAGAGGGGTGGTCGAGCGACGACCTTGTGAGCACGTCATCATCTACGGACCGCCGGGAGCCGGCAAGCTCACCGTTGCTCGGGTCCTGGCCGAGCGCTACGGCATGCGGGTCCTCGACAACCACCTGTCCGTCGATCCGGCCCTGCGGCTGTTCGACTTCGGCTCCCCCGAGTTCGGTGATCTCGTCGAGCAGCATCCGCGTCACCTTGTTGCGCGCCGCGGCGCGTGCCGGGTTGGACGTCGTCTCCACGTTCGTCTACGCCCATCTCGTCGATGACGACCATCTCGCGACCCTGGTCGCCGCCTCGGCGGATGATGGCGCCAACGTGACGCTCGTGCAGCTGGCGCCGTCGACCGAAGCGCTCGCCAGCCGCGTGCAGGCATCCAGTCGGCTTGGAACGACCAAGATCACCGATCCTGATCTACTCCGCCGGCTGCTCGTCGAGTACGACCTCCGCACCCCGGCCCGTTCCGATGACCTCGTGATCGACAACACCGCGCTGACCGCCGACGATGCGGCTCAGCTGATCGCCGAACACGTCGGCCTCGTTCCCCGCCGGGCCGCCGATACGCCGGGCCCGCCCGCCGAGCGACGAGTTACTCGTCGCGGTGGCTGACGACGTTGATGACGTTGCCGTCGGGGGCACGCACGAAGAACCGGCGCACGCCCCACGGCTCGTCGGTGAGCGGGTGCACGATCTCGTAACCGCGACGTTGCGCCTCGGCGTAGGCCTCGTCGACGTCGGCGCCGACGTGCACCGAGACGACGGAGTCGTGGGGGGCCGTGGCGTCTCCCGCCACCAGCTGGATGTGCGCTCGACCGTCCGGAGACTGGAAATGGGCGACCCAACCCAGGTTGAAGCCTTCGACGTCGAGCCCGAGGTAGTCGCGGTAGAACGCCTGCGCTGAGCCGATGTCGGCGACGGCCAGGTTGGCAACGATTCCGGTGACCTGCACGCTCGCTCCTCTCGCGTCGCTCGATATCGCGGTGGACCTCCTACCACGCGGCGGCCGATGCGGCAGAACCTGCTGCGTGGACCGATCGCCGTCCGGGCATCATCCTGGAGTGATCGAGCGCCGCGAGCTTGAGGCTGCCGTCGAGGCGGCATTCGGGCAGACGAGCCGCGGCTTGGCCCGGTGGCCCGACCCCCATCCCGACCACTCGGCGGTGCCCGACGAGTTCTACTCGCGATGCACGAACCCGGCGAAGTGGCGGATCCTCGCCGCCAGAACGGAAGCGTGGCTCGTCGCCCTCGTCGACGCCGGCCTCGCCACCGTCGAGCGGGACGCCACGGTGACCTGGACGTCGCAGCCGGGACCCGTGATCTCTCGCTCCGAGCGTGCGGTCCCTGTCGCCGCCGCCGCCCTGGAGCTGGTGGTCGCCCACAGCCGGATCGACGACGTCGACGACGCCGGGCTCGTGCTCGGCGTCGGGAACCCCGCTGAGTGCGTGGAAGTGTTCCCCGACTGCGGTTGCGACGCCTGCGACTCCGGGTCGCAGAACGAGCTCGAGCACCTCGACAACCACCTGCGCAGCATCGTGACCGGGTCCTTCCGCCGGCTCCGCGACGGCGATCGGGTCATCACCGTCGTGGGCGACAGCTGGGGCGCGTCAGGCTTCCACTCCCGGCTTCGCCGGTCCGGTCGCCAGGTCGAGGACGTGCTCGCCAATCCCGACGGGTGGGACGAACTCAGCGGGACGTCGTGGCTCGCCACGTCGACCTGATCTCGTCGTTGCTCCGGCACTAGCGTCCGGCTTCGATGGCCGTGTTCACTGACGCCGAGCGGTCGTTCCTCGGCGGCCAACGGATCGCCCGGCTGGCGACCGCCGGCGCCGACGGAACGCCTGACGTCTCGGCGGTCGGTTTCCACGTCGACGGAGACGTCATCGAGTCCGGGGGACTCGATCTGACCAAGACAATCCGCTTCCGCCACCTGCGGGCGAACCCGGTAGCGACGATCGTCATCGATGACCTTGTCTCGATCGACCCGTGGACGCCCAGAGGCGTCAAGGCCCGCGGCCCCGCCGAGCTGTCCCAAGGTCCCGACGGCTCGTGGACCATCCGCATCAAGCCGAGGACCGTCTGGAGTTGGGGAATCAACGAAGGAGCAGAACACCGGTTCGCCAACATCGAGCGGCGCGCCATCAGCTGAGTCCCGCCGCGGCTCGGCGCGTGACCGACCGCCCCGCGATCCGCGAAGCTCAACTCGTGCGTGCGCACGTCGTGGTCGCCATTGGCATCACCGCCGGGCTGGTGCTGGTGCCTCCGGCATCTGTTGACGCCGATCGGTGGGAGCCGCCCCCGGGGAATGCCCGCTTCGACTATCAGATCGGTGGCGACTACACGCCGCCCAGGGGCGTCCGCGTCGTGTCACGCGACTGGTTCGCCGGACGCGACGCCGGTGGTGGTCGGTACACGATCTGCTATGTCAACGCGTTCCAGACCCAAGCCGACGAGCGTGGGGTCGACAGGCCTGACGAGCGTTCGAATTGGCCTCACCGGCTCGTCCTCCATCGCCTCGGCGATGACCCCCACTGGGGTGGCGAGTACTTGATCGACCTCAGCACGGCGGCCAAACGGCGCGCCGCGGCGCGTCACGTTCGGCCAATGGTCGACGCGTGCCGGGCGAAGGGGTTCGAAGCGGTCGAGTTCGACAACCTCGACTCGTGGACCCGATTCGACGGCACGCCGCTGGCCGATCGCGTGCCGTTCGGGCGGCAGGCCGCGATCGCCTACGCGCGTTTGCTGACGAACTACGCCCATCGCCGCGGTCTCGCCGTCGCCCAGAAGAACGCGTTGGAGCTCAGCCGTTTCGCGGCCCTGAAACGGATCGGGTTCGACTTCGCCATCGTCGAGCAGTGCGGCGAGTACCGGGAGTGCCGCACCGCCACCGCGATCTACGGCTCCCGCGTGATCGACGTCGAGTACACCATCGGAGGCTTCCGGAGCGCGTGCGCCGCCGTCGGTCGGCGTGTGTCTGTGGTGCTGCGCGATCGCGACGTGTCCGTTCTTGGCTCGACCACCTATCGGTACCGGTCGTGTTGATGAGGCGGTCGGGCCGGACAGGGAAGCGGTGCGACGGATTACTCGATGCCCAGGCCCGAGTTCCGCGAGTGCTGACTGCCGCCGGTCAGTGTCATCGAGCTGGCTGATCGGGTCCTATGCGCGGGCGCGATCAAGGCGCTTCTGCAGGAACACTTCCCCGTGTCCAACGGGGGTGTCCGCGGCGAAACCGATCTGCGAGTAGCCGAGACCGGCGTAGAAACCCGGGGCCTGAAACGTGTGGGTGTTCACCCGCATGGCAGCGCATCCGCGACGAGCCGCCTCGTGTTCGGCCGCCTCCACGAGCCGGGTGCCGAGGCCGCTGCGGCGGTAGTCGTTATGGACCCACAGCCATTCGATCATCGCGTAGCCACCCCATGTGAACCCGTCGAGGCCGGCGATGAGGTGTCGGTCTTGATCACGGAGGAGGCAGCCGAGCGAAGCCCCGTCGGAGTATCCGGTGGCGGCGACGTTGAACGCGATCACCGCGTTCCGTAGTTCCTCGACGCCGGCCTCATCGACCTCGTCGGTCATCTGAACATCGAGCATGCGCCCATCCTCGCGCTCGCCTCACTCGCCATCGAGCCGGCGATCGAGGACCACTCGAGCTCGGCGTTATCCCCGATGCTCGAGGACACCCGGCGCGTGGAGCTCAGCCGAATGCGAGCTCATGCCCCACTCACGATCACCACTTCGTTGCCTTCGGGGTCGGCGACCCGCCAGCGATCCTCCGACTCGTCAAGGAGCCGGCCACCGGCTGCGACGGTCGTGGCGAGACGCGTCTGCGCGAGGTCCGACGGCACCGCGAGCTCGAAGTGGATGCGGTTGCGCTGTCGGCGCCGCTCCGACTCCAGAGCATCGAGCTCTTGGAACACCAGCACCGGGTTCAACCGCCGCGGATCGTGGATGTCGATGACCCCAGCTCGCCGGTCGTGGGTGTATCCGAGTGCGGCGACCCAGAACGCGCGGACTGCGGCGACGTCAGCGGCGTCGAGGAAGAGCTGAGCGAAGCGCGGCAGGCCCGGATCCGCAGTGGTCCCGAGTTCGCGGGCAGCGGTCTGGAGGTTTCCGGCGAGGTCGGTGAAGTCGAGCTCGAGGCCGTGGGCGTCGTCTTCCCACTGGTCCTTACCGCTGTCGATGATCACGAGCCCGGGGCGCAGGTCGACCAGCAGCGGGAAACCCGTGTCGTCGGCCAGCGCCGCTGCTGCGGCGGCCAGGTCACGCTGCTGCGTCGGCGAGGTGGTGCGGTAGCACGCCATCGCGCTGAACACCGCCTGCCAGTCGGCTGTCCCGATCCCCTCGCCGAGCGCCTGGCCCGGCACCAGGTCGACCTCGTTGCCGTCGGGGTCGGTGTGGCAGACCCCGAACGGTCCGGATGCCTCACCAAGACTCGCCTGCTCGACCGCCGCGGCCGGCCGCACCACGTCGAGGTGGATGCGGTTTCGAAGCGGCCGCGGCTCCGTCGACTGCCGGATCCGTATCGCGGGGTCGCGTCGCAACGGATCCGCCAAACCGCCGTCCTCCCCAGGCGCGTAGTCGAGCACCCGCTGCCAGAACCGCCTCACCACAGTCGGGTTCGCGGATTCGAACACGACGCTCAGGTGCTGCAGCACGGCAGGGTTCGCGGTCAGCCCGAGATCCCGCGCGGCCGCCGACACCGCCTCGGCGTGCTCGTCTGAGTCGAGGCGCACCCGCACGCCTGTCGCGCGCAGGTCGACCACGATCTCCGCCGACAGCTCCACGATCCGCCCGGCCAGCGCAGCCCCCTCGATCAGCGACGGCGCGTCGAACCATGCCGTCGCAACGCCATCGACCACCCGCCAATCCGTTCCGATCTCTGTCATGCCCGGCACCGTATTGCACATTCGGACGGACCACGCCCGGGCGTCCACCATGCGGTCACTCGCTTGGCGTTAGCCGTGGGCCCGATACGCCGACTCAATCGCGATCTCGATGTGTGTGCCGCTTGCGGTGTTCGCGATCGCGAGTGCACCGAATCGGCGATCGGCGTGCGCGGCGGACTCGTGCCCGCGCTGCTATGACTCACCGTGATGATGTCGGCGGTGGGGTTGCTGCGAGCTCAGTGGGAGCGTTCCTGTGAGCGGCTGCTTGCCCGCCTGGAGGGTCTGACCGACGAGGAGTACCGCTGGGAGCCAGTGGCCGGGTGCTGGAACGTTCGGCCGGATCCTGGGTCGCTGAGCGGTTGGACCGTTGACTACCCCGACGTCGAGCCGGATCCACCTCCGTTCACCACGATCGCGTGGCGGATGTTGCACGTCTCTGACGGCAACACCATCTACTGGGAGCATGCCTTCGGTCCCGCGCAGCGCAGTTTCACCGATCTCGCGCCCCACGGTGACGCCGCTGGCGCGATCGGCTATCTGGCCGAGAGCCAGCGGCCCGTCACGGCCATCCTGCGCGTGCTCGACGACGAACGGCTCGACGAGCGACGGTCCACGCCGTGGGGCGAGCGGTGGACTGCCGGGCGCGTGCTGGCGGTCCTTGTTGACGAGCAGGTCCACCACGGTGCCGAGATCGCGTTGCTTCGGGATCTCTACCGCACTCAGCCGCCGGGGCGGCGCAGCTGAAGCGCGTCGACGGAGCAGGCGGCGGGGCCAACCGCGCGAGAGCCGAGGCGTCCGTCGGACGCTCACTCCCGGCGTCCTGAACGCCGCTGCACGCCTGGGCTCGGAGTAATCGGAACCCTTCCACTGGCGAGGTTCGACGACGGTGTAACGGTGCGCGTTGCCCGCGGACGGCTAGTTGGATTTGACGGCCTGTTCGACGACGTCGAACAGCTGTTGGGCGAGTTCGAGGCCGGTGTTCGAGTCGGCTTCGATCACGAGGTAGGCGCCGTAGCCGTCCTCGAGGTCGAGCCACGGCACGCTGCCGTAGGCGCCGCCGTCGCTGATCCGGCCGCTTTCCCGGTCGACCCACCAACCCATCCCGTAGCCGGTGCCGAGCCCGGCATCGGCGTCGTAGGTGGGACCGATGCGGTCGGCATGCATACGGTCCAACGCGGCCTGCGAGAGCACCTCGGTGTCACCGCAGCGGCCACCTCGCAGGTGCATCAGGAGTAGCTCGGCGTAGTCCGGCGGTGCGACGTACACGCCGCCCTCCATGTTCGGGTTGTCGGTCGGTTGCAGCGTCGACGGGTCCGCGGCGAAGGCCGTCGGATACTCGAACCCGGCCGTACCGAGCTGGGTGAAGTGGTTGTTGTACGCCAGCGTCTCGACGCCGCACGGCTGCACGTAGATCTCATCGACCAGCTGGGCCCACGGCTTGCCCGAGGCAACCTCGGCGACGGCACCCGCCACCTGCCACTGGGCGCCGCCGTAGCGGAACTCGGTGTCCGGCGCCACGATGTCGGCGTCGTCGTCCGGGGTCGAAAAGATGTTCGCCGCGCAGTCCTGCAGCGTGCCGGCGGCCAGGAACTGGCACACGTACGGGCTGTAGGCCGGGTCTGGGAGCAGGCCGACCAGTCCCGAGCTGTTCGACAACAGCTGAGCGGGGGTGATCGTCGGATTCCCAGCGCCCCAGTCGACGACCGCGGCGACCGGTGCATCGACGTCCAAGAGGCCGTCGTCGTGGAGCCGCAGCAGGACACCGGCAGTGATCATCTTGCTCGACGATGCGATCAGCGAGACGCGGTCAGGACCGAACTCGCCCCAGTACTCCTCGTCGACGATCCCGTCATCGCGATCGACGACGATCAACGCGGCGCCGTTGAGGCCACGCTCGTCAATGAAGCGCTCCACGATGGGAGACACCCCGGAGAAGTCGTACTCGCCGGCGGACACCAACGTCGATGTCGGACGATCGGTGGCACTCGTCGCCTCCGCCGCCGCCACGGTGGACGACTCGGTCACATCCGTCGCTCCGGCCGGCAACGTACGCGGCGAGCTCCGTCGACACCGCCGTCGCCGGGCCCGACGAGCCAGGCGCGGCGCCGTCATCGTCACTACAGGCGACGGCGGCAAGCACCAAGGCGCCGAGCACGAGGCCTCCGGCGGCGCCCCGGCGCGCGTGGTCGGTCGATCTCACAACGGTCCCCTTCGCACAACGTCCCGTGCAGGTCGGAGCCTACGGCCGGCCTCGACTCGCGACACTCGGTTCGGGATGTGCTGAGTCGGCGCCAGGATCGTCATGCTGAACCCAAATCCGACACCAACTGCGCCGACAGCGCGAGGTCGGCGAGGTCCACGGAGGTTCTGGCACCCGCGGACATCGATCCGGCGGTATAGGACGCGCCGCTCGGCGTTGTCCCATCGTTCTCAGGCGCGGATCGAGACACTCCTAGGCTCCTCATGTGACCGTGACTGGGGAGATCGACGGAGTACTCATCTCTGGGGTGTACGGCACCGGGAAGTCCGCTGTCGCCGCCGAGATGGCTGAAACGCTCGAACGTCGCGCAGTCCCGTACGGTGCGCTCGACCTCGACTGGTTGACCTGGTTCGACGTGCCGGGCATGGATGAGGCGGGGGCCCGAAACGTGTACTTGGCCAACGTCGCTGCCGTTGTTCGCAACTACCGTGACTTCGGTGTGCGCCACGTCGTGCTGGCGGGGTCTGTACGCGACGAGGACGAGGTTCGGGCCTTGGAGATGGCGGCCGCTGAACACTCCAACCCTCCGGCCAGAACCACAACGGGCAGCGGACCGCACCTCGACCCTGCGATGAGCGCTATTCCTTCCACCCCGGGACGCGGCCAGCCTGCTCGATCCACGACTTCAGCTCGGGTTGCTCGACCTCGTCCATCGTCTTCAGCTTGATGTAGCGCGACCGATCGGCGTCGCCGAGCGGCGGTGGCGGGTCGAAGTCGGCGCCGCCGAAGAACACGACGTTCACGGACACGTCGTAGGCGACCATCTCCATCATCCACCCGACGTCGGGCAGCCCGTAGTACGCCTTCTTCCACTTGACGGCGAACTGCAGGTCCGAATGCGTCTCTCGGATCAGCTCGTCGAGGCGCGTCACGAGCGGGTTGAGATCCGGCATCACGCGCCGCATCCAGTCATCGATCTCGGCGTGGCTCTCCGACGGCTCCGGCGGCTTGCGGGTCGAACTTGCCTTGCGCTTCATCGCCATCGCACGTGCTCCTCGGCTGCTGAAATCCCTGGCGAGGTTCGACGGTAGTGGCCTGGCGTTGCAAGACCGCCGCCAGCGCCGGCGAGCTTCTCGTCTGTGTCCGCAGCACAGACCCGTTTCGACGGATATCGCGGACGCGAACAGCCCGCCCAGAGCTGCCGATCCGGCGTGGGCGTGAAGCGCCCAGACGCCAAGCCCGGTCGCTCGGTATCGGCCCATCGCGCGACTCGCGATAACGCGCCCGGGCGAGTCCGAGTCCGCGCAGGCGATCTACTCGATGCGCAGGCCCGAGATCGCCCGGCTGATCACCAGCTGCTGGATCTCACTGGTGCCTTCGAAGATCGTGTGGATCTTGGCGTCGCGGTGCCACCGCTCGACGGGGTACTCGCGGGTGTAGCCGTAGCCGCCGAGGATCTGGATCGCCTCCTGGGTGACCCACACCGCCACTTCGCTCGCCTTGTACTTGCTCATCGAGCCCTCGGCGTTCTTGTAGCCGCCGTTGCGGGCGAGCCACGCCGCCCGCCAGATCAGCAGCCGGCTGGCGTCGATCTCGGTGATCATGTTGGCGAGCTTGAAGGCGATCGCCTGGTTCATGATGATCGGGCGGCCGAACGCCTTGCGCTCCTTGGCGTAGTCGAGGGCGAATTCGTAGGCGGCCCGAGCGATGCCGAGCGCCTGCGCGCCGACGGTGGGCCGGGTGGCCTCGAACGTCGACATCGCCGGCTGCTTGGCGCCGGTGTGCCCGGACTCGCGGGCCCGGGCGAGCTTGGCGTCCAGCTTCTCCTTGCCGCCGAGCAGGCAGCGGCCCGGCACCCTGACGTCGTCGAGCACGACCTCGGCGGTGTGCGACGCCCGGATCCCGTGCTTGAGGTACTTCTGGCCCTGGCTGAGGCCCTTGGTCCCCGGCGGGACGACGAACGAGGCCTGGCCCCGCCCCTTCAACTCGGGGTCGACGGCCGCCACGACCACGTGCACGTCGGCGATGCCGCCGTTGGTGATCCACGCCTTCGTTCCGTTCAGGACCCACTCGTCGGTCGCATCGTCGTACACCGCCCGGGTGCGCAGGCTGGAGACGTCCGAGCCGGCGTCGGGCTCGCTCACGCAGAAGGCGCCGAGGGCGACCTTGTCGGGCGTGCCGTAGCACTGCGGCACCCACTCCACCACCTGCTCAGGAGAGCCGATGCCGGAGATCCCGGCGGCGGCGAGCGCCGAGCCCATGATCGCCATGCCGATGCCCGCGTCGCCCCAGAACAGCTCCTCGACGGCGACGGGCAGGGTCAGCCCGGTCGGGTCGTCGATCGCGTTGAGCAGGAAGTCGACTCCATAGAGCCCGATCTTCGCCGCCTCCTCGACGATCGGCCAGGGGAACTCCTCGCGCTCGTCCCACTCGTGTGCCGCCGGTCGGACCACATCCTCGGCGAAGTCGTGGACCCACTTCTGGATCTGCAGCTGATCCTCGTTCAGGGTCAGCGAAAAGTCAGCCATGACCATATGTTACCCACGGGTAACTAAGTCGTCCACCATTCTCCACCACGAACTGTCGTTCGGAATCGGCCCGAACCGGTCGATTCCAAACGACAGAACGGGTCACAGGGCGAGAAGTGAGGGGGTGATCGTCTCGTAGATCAGCGCCGCGCCCGGCTGGTACACGTGCACGCCGTCCCACCGCATGGCGAGGTCGTTGGCCACGGTCTCGTCGTCGCACCACGCGCCAGGCCCGTCGACGAACGCGACCCGGCCGGTGTTCGCCGCCGCGACGTCCCGCAGCAGCCCGTTGACGTGGGCCACCCTGGCGTCGTCGCCGCGCTCGGGCAGGGCCGGGACGCCAGCGCCCTCGACGTCCTTGGGGCGCATGCACGGCACCTCGAGCAGCGCGACCCGCGCCCCGGCGGCCGCCACGGCGTCGACGCCACGCTGCAGGTTCGCCGTGAAGTAGCCGTCCCAGGCGACACTCCCGAACGGCAGGACCTCCCCATCGCCCGTGTCCAGGTCGAACACGTCCCACGCCCCGAGCACGACCAGTGCGATCTCGGCGTCGGCGCCCGCGACCGCCGCCGCCCAGTCGTCCGGCCACCCCTCGCACATGGCGAACGAGTTGCCGAACCCCTCGCGGGTGCTGCGGACGCTCCCCGAGTCGTAGACACTGCAACCGTCGAGGGAGCCATCGACGATGGCGAGCGTCTCGGCGAGACCCGCCGGCTGGTTGACGGCCAGGGAGTGCGCCTGCGAGTCGCCGAGGATCGCCACCCGACGGGGAAGCTCGGGACCGGCTGGCGTCGTCGGGGCGGCGGCCGGCGGCGCCGACGTCGCCGGCGCGCGGAACGTCGCCTCACCACCCTGGGCCCGGTCGTACGGACCGACCGCCGCGTACAGCCCGCCGAGCACGGCGACGGCGGCTGCACCGGCGGCCGCGACCCGGACCCGAGCGGGCCCGGCGGACCGCCACCACCGCCCGATCGCACCCCGCCGGGCCGGCAGCTCGACGTAGCGGTAGCACAGCTCGCTGCAGATGACCGTCGCGACGAGGGCGGCGGCGAACCGGCCGGCCGAGCCGTGACGCACGCCGAAGAAGACGAATAGCGGCCAGTGCCACAGGTACAAGCCGTAGCTGCGCCGGCCGACGGCGACGAGCGGCCCCCACCCGAGCAGCCGTCGCATGCCCGACGCCGCCGGGTGCACGACGACCATCACCGCGACGAGTGACAGCAGCGACACCAGCGGCAACAGCCACTGGTACACGTAGCCGTCGGTCAGCACGGCCGCCGTGGCCGCACAGCCCAGCATGGCGACCGCCGCGGCACCGGCGGCGTCGAGCACGACGCCGGTGCGCCCGTCGCCAGCCGCCTCGCGCCGCCGCCACGGGCGCCAGACGAACGCCGCCGCCGCGCCGGCCAGCAGCCCGCCGGCCCGGGTGACCGTCGACAGGTACAGGAAGTTGGTCCGGTCGACATCACCGAGTGGCCCCGGACCGGTCGCGTGGATGACGATCATCGTGACCATCGAGGCCAGGGCGAGCGCCCCGATCACCCGGGCGGCGCTCACCCGACGCAGCCGCGACCCGGCGATGGCGATGAAGGCCACCGGCCACACGAGGTAGAACTGCTCCTCGATCCCGAGGCTCCAGAGGTGCCGGAGCAGGGGCGGGTCGCCGGCGTAGTAGGGGACGTCACCGACGATCTGCCCCCAGTTGCCCGCGTAGAGCAGCGCCCACGGGAAGTCCCGGCGGAGCTGGCTCAGCTGCTGATCGGTGCCGGCGACCAGCGCCCAGACCGCGACCGCGGCGAGCATCACGCCCAGCGCCGGGAGCAGCCGGCGGGCCCGACGCCCCCAGAACCGGCGCACGTCGACCCTCCCCTGTCGCCCACGCTCCTCCAGCAGCAGGGTCGTGATCAGGAAGCCGGAGACGACGAAGAACACCTCGACGCCGATCCACCCACCGCGCAGCCACGGGAACCCGGCGTGGTACCCGATCACGACCGCGACCGACAGCGCCCGCAGTCCGTCCAGGCCCGGCTGGTTGCCGAACCGCGGGACGGTGCGCTGCTGCTGCCGGCGGGGCTCGATCCGCGCCGTCGGGTGCCGCGCTCGGGCCGCGAGCAGCCGCCCCGCCGGGTGGCGTTGCCGGGCCGCGACGAGGGAATCGGTCACTGGAGTTCCCTGTACCGATGCGAGCGAGTGAGCGCCAGCGAACGAGCGGCCAGCATCGGCCTGCGTGGCCGGGGAACGCAGTGATCGGTGCGCAGGGGGGTCCGGGCCACGGCGGTGCTGCCGATCAGCGCCTGACCGACGTGCCTCCCGGCGTGGTCTCGACGATCCACCCCGCCTCCTGCAGCTCGGCGCGGAGGGCGTCAGCCGTGGCGTAGTCCTTGGCCGCCCGGGCGGCGTCGATCGCTGCCGCCCGCTCCAGCACGTCCCCGGGGACCTCCGTCAACCCGCGCAGCTCCAGCCCGACGGCCGCCGCCATCTCCCGTACCGCGGCGACGAGCGGCCGGGCCGACGGGTCGTCCCGGTCGAGCGCGGCATTGGCCCGCCGCACGGTGTCGAACATCACCGCCGTCGCTGCCGGGGTGTCGAGGTCGTCGTCCATCGCCGTGCTGAACGCCTCCAGCACCGCCGGGTCGGCGGCGGTCCGATCGGTGTCGCCCACCGCGGTGCTGCGGGCGGCGAAGGCGTCGAGCCCGCGCAGCGCGTTCTCCGCCGCCTCGAGGTTGTCGGTGCCGACGGCGACCGGGCTGCGGTAGTGGCTCTGCAGCATGAGGAGGCGGTAGGAGCGGTCGTCGTAGCGATCGAGCAGGTCGAGCAGGTTGTCGACGTTGCCGAGGCTCTTCGACATCTTCTCGCCCTCGGCATCGACGACGAAGGCGTGATGCATCCAGTGGGTGGCGAAGCGCTTGCCCAGCGCCACCGCCTGGGCCCGCTCGTTCTCGTGGTGCGGGAAACGCAGGTCCATCCCGCCGGCGTGGAGATCGAACCCCTCACCGAGCAGCTTGAGGCTCATCACGACGCACTCGCTGTGCCAGCCCGGACGGCCCTCGCCCCACGGTGACGGCCACGCCGGCTCGCCGGGCTTGGCCAGCTTCCACAGGACGAAGTCGCCGGGATGGCGCTTGAACTCGGCCCCGTGCACCTCCCGCTCGCCACCCCCGGCCACGAGCTCGTCGAGGGACTGGTGGGCGAGCAGCCCGTAATCCTCGACGCTCTCGACCGAGAGGTAGACGCCGTCCTCGGCGCTGTAGGCCCGACCGATCTCGACGAGCTGGCCGATCATCTCGACCATCTCGTCGACATAGGCGGTCGCATGGGGCGAGTCGTCGGGGCGGACGACGCCCATGCGCGCCTGGGCGTCGAACCACACCGACTCGCACTTCCTCGTGATGTCCTGCCACGGCCGGTCCTCGGCGTTGGCCCGGTTGATGATCTGGTCGTCGATGTCGGTGACGTTGGAGACCAGCCGGACGTCGAGCCCCCGCCAGCGGAGGTAGCGGACGAGCACGTCGTAGACGATGTTCTGGCGTCCGTGACCGAGGTGCGGCGGGGCGTACACCGTCGGCCCACACAGGTAGATGCTCACCTTCCCGGGGTCGCGCATGGCGAGCTCCCGGACCTGTCTGGTGGCGGAGTCGTACAGGTGGAGCATCGGCGTCCACGATAAGAGCCGACGGCCGTCCTGAGCAGGCATGGTTGAGGGCGCGGCGCCGTACGATCTAACGGATGCCGCAGGTCCCGGAGAAGCCGACGCTCGACGGCCTCGAAGCGCGCTGGTCGCAGCGGTGGGAGGCCGAGGGCATCTACCGCTTCGACCGCGCCGGCCTCGACGGACGCGACCGTGCTCAGGTGTTCGTCGTCGACACCCCGCCACCGACGGTGTCCGGCTCGATCCACATGGGCACCGTGTTCGGCTACACCCAGACCGACTGCCTCGTCCGTTACCAGCGGATGGCCGGCAAGGTGGTGTTCTTCCCGATCGGCTGGGACGACAACGGGCTGGCGACCGAGCGGCGGGTGCAGAACTTCTACGGCGTCCGGTGCGACCCGTCGCAGCCCTACGACCGGGACTTCGAGCCGCCGTTCGAGGGCGAGGTGCCCAAGGACCACCAGGCGGTCCCGGTGTCACGCCCGAACTTCGTCGAGCTGTGCGAGCGCCTGACGGCCATCGACGAGGCCGTGTTCGAGGAGACGTTCCGTCGCCTCGGCTTCTCCTACGACTGGTCGCTGCTGTACACGACGATCAACGACGTCAGCCGGCGCACGAGCCAGAAGGCGTTCCTGCACAACCTGGCGCGGGACGAGGCGTACAGCGCCGAAGCGCCGACGCTGTGGGACGTCGACGACCGCACGGCCGTCGCCCAGGCGGAGATCGAGGACCGCGAGCGCCCGGGCGCCTACCACCTGCTCGGGTTCCACGCGCCGCACGGACCGGTTCTGGTCGACACGACCCGCCCGGAGCTCGTCGTCAGCTGCGTCGCCCTCGTCGCCCATCCCGAGGACGAGCGGTACCGGGGCCTGTTCGGCACCACAGTGCGGACGCCGGTGTTCGGCGTCGACGTCCCGGTCGTGGCCCACCCGCTGGCCGAGCCCGGAAAAGGGCACGGGCATCGCCATGGTCTGCACGTTCGGTGACACGACCGACGTGACCTGGTGGCGGGAGCTCGACCTGCCGACGCGCAGCGTCATCGGCCGCGACGGGCGCTTCACGACGGCGGTCCCCGATTGGCTGGCGTCCGACGCCGCCCGCGCCGCCTACGGCTCGCTGGCCGGGCTGACCGTGCGCCAGGCCCAAGCGGCAACGGTCGAGCTGTTGCGGCAGTCCGGCGACCTCCACGGGGACGTCCGCCCGATCAAGCACCCGGTCAAGTTCTACGAGCGCGGCAGCCGCCCGCTGGAGATCGTCACCAGTCGGCAGTGGTACATCCGCAACGGCGGGCGGGACCTCGACCGCCGTGAGGCCTTCCTCCGCCGCGGCAAGGAGCTCGCCTGGTTCCCCGACCACATGCGCCACCGCTACGAGCATTGGGTCGAGGGGCTGAACGGCGACTGGCTGATCTCCCGCCAGCGCTTCTTCGGCGTCCCGATCCCGCTGTGGTACCCGCTCGACGACCGCGGCGAGCCGGAGTACGACCAGCCGATCCAGCCCGCCGAGGACACGCTGCCGATCGACCCGTCGGCGGACGCCCCGCCGGGGTACACCGAAGCGCAGCGCGGCCAGGCCGGCGGGTTCATGGGCGACCCCGACGTCATGGACACGTGGGCGACGTCCTCGCTGACGCCCCAGATCGCGGCCCGGTGGGCGGACGACCCGGACCTGTTCGCCCGGCTGTTCCCGATGGACATCCGGCCGCAGGGGCCCGAGATCATCCGCACCTGGTTGTTCTCCACGGTCGTGCGGGCCCACTACGAGCACGGCTCGCTGCCGTGGGCCAGCGCCACGCTCAACGGGTGGATCCTTGACCCCGACCGCAAGAAGATGTCGAAGTCGAAGGGCAACGTCGTCACGCCGATGGCGCTGTTCGAGCAGTACGGCACCGACGCCGTCCGCTACTGGGCGATCTCGGCCCGGCCGGGCGTCGACACGATCGTCAGCGAGGAGCAGATCAAGGTCGGCCGGCGCCTGGCCACCAAGCTGCTCAACGTGAGCCGGTTCGTCCTCGGCATCGGTGACCACGGGGACGGCGAGATCACGGATCCGGTCGACCGGGCCATGGTGGCGCGCCTCGACGCGGTCGTCGCCGAGGCCACGTCGGCGTTCGAGGGCTACGACTACGCCCGTGTGCTCGAGCGGGTCGAGGCCTTCTTCTGGTGGTTCTGCGACGACTACGTCGAGCTCGTCAAGGGCCGGGCATACGGCAGCCGGGGCGAGGAGGCGGCGACCTCGGCCCGGGCCGCGCTGCGCCAGGCCCTTGGCGCGCTGCAGCGGTTGCTCGCCCCGACCCTCCCGTTCGCCGCCGAGGAGGTGTGGAGCTGGTGGCACGACGGCAGCGTCCACGTCGAGCCCTGGCCGGAGGCGACCGGCGCCGCCGGTGACGAGCCCGAGGTGGACCACGACGCGATCAGCGAGATCCTCGGGCGGGTGCGGCGGGCGAAGACCGAGGCCAAGGTCAGCCAGCGGGCGGCGGTCAGCCGACTCGTCATCCGGACACCGTCGGCCCGAGCCGTCGAGCCGGCGCAGGACGACCTCGTCGACGCGCTGACGGTCACCGAGCTCGAGGTGGTCGACGCCGAGGAGCTCGACGTCGACGTCACCGTTACCGCCCAGGACTGACAGGAAGCGCGGCAGTAACTTGTCAGCCGTGGCCGCGGCGGCTTCGCGTTCAACCGGACACCGCCGGACCTGGCCCGAGCGGATCGCCATCGGGGCGTCGATCGCGGCCGCCGTGATCTGCTTCGCCACCGCCGGTGGCCTCGTCGCCGGCTACATGATCCTCCACCAACGGAAGGTCGTCGAGTTCACCAATCCGGCCTCACGGCAGCCGACCGCCGGGGCCGCTGCCGCGCCGGCGCCGGAGACGACCCCGGCGCCCGACGGGACCACGCCGGAGGACTCCACCCCGACGACCGAGGCGGCGCGGACGCCGCCCACGTTCCCGCCGGCTGATCCCCAGGCGCGGAACTTCCTCATCACCGGGGCCGACAACGGGGCGTGCATCGACCCCGACTCGCCGTACGCGGCCGCCTTCGGCGACCGCGAGGACATGGGCGAGCGCAGCGACACGATCATGGTCTTCCGCGTCGACCCGTCGGCGTCGCGTGTGGCCGTGCTCTCGTTCCCCCGCGACCTCTACGTGACGATCGCCGGCTCCGGGAACCGGGCGCGCATCAACTCGGCGTACGAGCGCAACGAGCCGCAACGGCTGGCCGACACGATCTTCGAGAACTTCGGCGTCGGGGTCGACCACTTCATCCAGGTGGACTTCTGCGCCTTCAAGACGCTCGTCGATGCGGTCGGCGGCGTCGCCGTACCGTTCGATTACCCGGCTCGCGACCCGAACACCGGGCTCAACGTGCCCACCGCCGGGTGCTTCAACTTCAGCGGCGAGCACGCCCTCGCCTACGTCCGGTCACGGCACTACGAGTACGAGAACCCGCCGGGCAGCGGCAACTGGGACGAGGACCCGACGTCGGACCTCGGGCGCATCTCCCGGCAGCAGGACTTCCTGCGCCGCACGCTGTCGAGCGTGCTCGCCAAGGGTCCGCTCAATCCCCGCGTCGCCCGGGCCCTGATCAAGTCGGCGACGCAGTACGTGGTGACCGACAGCGGGCTGTCGCCGGCCAAGCTGCTCGAGTTCGCCGGCGTGCTCAACGACGTCGAGCCGGCCGGGATCCTCACCTACCAGATCGAGGCGTCCGATCGGGAGGTCAACGGGGCCGACGTGCTGGAGCCGCAGATCGAAGGCGACAACATGCAGGCGGTGCTGGCGATGTTCCGGGGCGAACGTTCGCTGGCCGAGGCGCCGACGCAGGTCTTCGCCTCGACCACGACGTCGGTCCAGCGCCCGTCGGTGACGACGCCTGACGAGGGCGGCATCGCCAGCGCGCCCGGCACCACCGTGCCGAGCGAGTCCACGGACCCACCGGCGACCACCGTCGCTCCCCCGGACGCCCCCGAGGAGAACACGTTCGGGATCGTCCCGCCGCGAGACGTCTCCTGCTGACCGCGGGGGTCAGTGCAAGATCCGGGCGAGCGCGTCGGCGACTTCGGTCGGGCCGCCGGCGGTCGTGAGCGAGGCGCCCGTGGCGTGGGCGAGCTCGGTGGCCTCGGCGTCATCGCCGGCGGGGGCGATGATCGCCAGCTCGTCGAGCGCCGAGGCCGCCGCGGTCGCGTCGCCCGGCTCGGTCGCCCGGCAGTCGGACAGCAGCACCGTGAGCTTCCGCCCCGCCGACGACCGGCCCAGTTGGACCCCGGCGGCGCGGAGCGCGCCGGCGAGGTCGGTGGTGCCGTGGCCGCGGAGGGCGAGCACCCCATCGACGACTGTGGCGGTGGGAGCGATCGCGTCCTGCCCCTTGACGACGACGGCGTCGCGGGCGAACGAGACCACGCTGAAGTCGTCCGGCGCCCGGAACGCCACCGCCGCGGCGGCGACGGCGCTCGTCGCCAGCGGTCGTCCGCTCATCGACCCGCTGCGGTCGACGAGCAGGCAGATCGCGGTGCGCGGCTGCACCCAGCGCCGGACGCGGAGCCGTTCGGGGTCGACGGCGGCGCCGGCGGCGGTGGCCTCCACGAGCGCTTCGGTGCTCGCATCGACGTCGATGTCGCCGGCGTCGGGTTGGTAGCGGGCGACGGCGATGCGACCGACGCCGCGCGGCCGGGCCGGGCCCCGCCGGGCAATGTCGAGGACCAACCGTCCCGCCAGGCGTCGGGCCAGCTCGCGGAGACCGGCGTCGGTCGCCCGGGTCATCTGGGCGAGGAGCCCGAGCGCTTCGTCGGGGTCGTCGGACATCAGGTCGTCGAACGCGGCCTCGTCGAGCGCGCCGAGCTCCGGGGAGACCCGACCGAAGTCCGGATGGCGGGCGAGGTCGCGGCGCGACACGGTCGACCGCTGGGCGTCGTCGATCGCCGCCGCGGCGGCGGCGCCTTCCTTCAGGAAGGGGAAGCCCCCGTCGGGGCGCTCGCTTTTCCCGCCGTCTCACCGTCACCGTCGGCGTCGGGCGAGCCGAACACCTCGAACCACAGCTCGGTGATGATCTCCTCGGCCGTCCACGTGCACCCCTCGCGGAGCCGCACCCGACCGGACAGCGCGACCAGCACGGCGTCGAGGCCGACGTCGGGGCTCGCCGCCGGCCGGCCCCGTAGCGACGACAGCGACGCCACCACCGCCGTCGCGTCGAGCGCCCCGCGCACCGACGAACCGACCCGGAGGTCGGGATGGGTGCGGGTCCGGCGGACGAGCTCGACGACCCGCCGCACCCACTCCTCGTCGACCTCGCCGACAGCGCGGGTGACGATGTCGGCCTCCTCGGCGGCGCTCTGGTAGTCGACGCTGAGCCGGCACACCCGGTCGTAGACGGCGCTGGAGATGCGGGCCGTGCCCACGGCGTCGAACGGGTTCATCGCCGCGACGAGGCGGAAGCCGCGTGCCGCCACCACCCGGCCGAGGCGGGGCACGTGCAGCTCGCGCTCGCTCATCACCGTGATCAGCACGTTGAGCGTCTCCTCGGGGACCCGGTTGAGCTCCTCGACGTACAACAGCGCGCCGTCGCGCAGGGCGGTGACGAGTGGTCCGTCGACGAACACGTCGGGGTCGTAGCCCTCGGCGAGCACGCGGGCCGGGTCGAAGTGGCCGACGAGCCGGGCGGGCGTCAGCTCGGCGTTGCCCTCGACGAACTCGAACCCGACGCCGAGCTCGTCGGCTACCGCCCGCAGCAGGGTCGACTTACCGGTGCCGGGCGGCCCCTCGATCAGCACGTGGCGGCCGGCGTCGAGGGCGGCCAGCACCAGCTCGAGCTCCCGTTGCCGCCCGACGATCCGCCCGGCGACACGGTCGAGCGCGTGGGCCGAGCGCGTCATCATGCGCGGGAATGTAGACCGTCAGGTGGTGGAACCACCGGGTCGATCAGCTCCGACCAGTCGACATCTTCGGTCGAGCCGCCGACCGCCCGCACCGCGGCCCGACGGATGGCGAGATCGCCGGCGAGGGCGACGACGTCGTCGGTGAGCAGTACGCCGGCCCGGTCGCGCACCCGGCGGGCGAGCGCCGGGCTGGCGCCATCGGTGCTGACGGCAACCGTCAGCGGGCCGTTGCGGGCCACCGCTGGGAGGATGAACGTGCAGTCGTCGGGCTGGTCGGCGGCATTCACCCAGATCCCCGCTGCGGTCGCATCGGCGGCCACCGCGGCGTCGACGTCGGGATCGCCCGTCGCGGTGACGACGAGGCGGACGCCCTCGAGGTCACCCGGTTCGTACGGCCGTTGGTGGAGCTCGTCGACGTGCCCGCGGTCGAGCTCGACGCCGATCCGCGGCGCAACCACCCGCACGGCGGCGCCGGCGGCGGCCAGGCCGGCGACCTTCCGGGCGGCCACCGCGCCGGCGCCGACCACCAGCACCGGAACCCGCTCGAGGCGAAGGAAGATCGGATAGCCGAACGTCATCACCGACGCATTTCACACCACAGATAATTCTCAAGAAAGTTGATTGGATTACTCGGGTTTTGGTTTACTCATGGGGTGTTCGAGGACGCCCACCCGCGCGAGGTGCTCCGCTGGGCTCGCGAGGAGTTCGGCGACGGGCTCGTCGTGACCGCCGGATTCAGCGATGCGGTGCTGGTCCACCTGGTCAGCCAGACCATTCCCGCCGCCGACATCGTGCTCCTCGACACCGGCTACCTGTTCGCCGAGACCGAGTGGTTCGCCGACCACCTGCGCCGGCGCTACAGCCTCAACCTGCGCACCGTGCACCCGCGCCCCGACGCCGAACCCGATCAGTGGCGCACTGACGTCGACGCCTGCTGCCACGCCCGCAAGGTCGAGCCGCTGCAGCGGGTGCTCGCCGGCAAGACGGCGTGGATCACCGGGCTGCGCCGCTCCGACTCGCCGCTCCGGGCGGACACGCCCATCGTCCACGTCGACGCAGTCCACCAGGTGACCAAGATCAACCCCATCGCCACGTGGGACGACGACGACGTGGCCCGCTACAAGGCGTTCGAGCTGCTACCCGAGCACCCCCTCGCCGACCGCGGCTACCCGTCGATCGGCTGCTGGCCGTGCACCCGCCCGGTCGCCGACGGCGAGGACCCCCGTTCGGGCCGCTGGGCGGGGAGCGACAAGACCGAGTGCGGGCTCCATCTCAGCGTCCCGGAGGTTCCGGTGACCATCAGCATCGGAGGCGCGGCGTGAGTGTCGAGGACGTCAAGCGCTCGAGTCGCCACCTGCGCGGCGAGCTCGCCGGCGAGTTGGCCGCGGGTGCCGACTCGTTCGAGCACGACAGCGTCGTGCTGCTCAAGTTCCACGGGATCTACCAGCAGGACGACCGGGACGTCCGGCGCGCCCGGGCGGCGAAGAAGCTGCCGCTCGCCTACTCGTGCATGGTGCGCACGTCCGTGCCGGGCGGACGCATCACGGCCGAGCAGTGGCTGGCGCAGGACCGGCTCGCCGACCTCGCCGACGGGTCGATGCGGCTGACGACCCGCCAGGGCATGCAGTTCCACATGGTGCCCAAGGAGTCGCTGCGGACGGTGGTGCAGGGGATCAACCAGACGCTGCTCACCACCCTCGCCGCGTGCGGTGACGTGGTCCGCAACATCATGGGCTGCCCGTGGCCCGACGAGCGCCAGGAGGTCATCCGGCCGCTGGTCGAGCAGCTCGTCGCCCGGTTCCGGCCCCGCACCCGCGGCTACTGGGAGCTGTGGATCGACGGCGAGAAGGCGGTGACGGCCGAGCCCGACCCGGCCGCCCACCCCGCTGCCGACCCGCCCGCCCACCCGGAGCCCGTCTACGGCGACGCCTACCTGCCGCGCAAGTTCAAGATCGCCGTCGGGTGGCCCGGCGACAACTGCGTCGACGTCCTGGCCAACGACCTCGGGATCGTCCCGACGCTGAGCGAGGGCACGACCGGCGAGCTGACCGGATACATGGTCTACGTCGGCGGTGGCCTCGGCATGGCCCACGCCCGCGAGGACGACACGTACCCGCGGCTCGCCAGCCCGCTCGGCTGGGTGCCACCCGAACGGGTTCTCGACGTCGCCGAGGCGGTCGTCACGCTGCAGCGCGACCACGGCAACCGTGAGGACCGCCACCGGGCCCGGCTCAAGTACCTCGTCGACGAGCGGGGCATCGACTGGGTCCGCGATGAGGTCGGCCGGCGGGCCGGCGCCCCCCTCGACCCGCCGGTCGACCTTCCTCCGTGGACGGCCCACGACCACCACGGCGTCCACGACGGCGTGCTGGGCCTGCCCGTGCCCTCGGGCAAGGTCGCCGACCGCGACGGCGTGGCCCTGCGCACGGCGCTGCGCGAGCTCGCCGGCGACGGGACCGTGGGCGAGCTGCGCGTCACGCCGCGCCAGGACCTGCTCCTGCTCGGCATCGCCCCCGATCGCATCGGCGAGGTCGAAGCGCGCCTGCGCGCCCACGGGGTCGCGCTCGCCGGCGACGTGAGCAACCTGCGCCGGCTGGCGATCGCCTGCCCGGCGCTGCCGACGTGCGGCCAGGCCCTCGGCGAGGCCGAGCGGGTGCTGCCCGACCTCGTCGGTGAGCTGGAGAAGGTGTTCGCCGACACCGGCAACGGCGACGCCGCCGTGCGCCTGAACATGACCGGCTGCCCGAACGGGTGCGCCCGGCCGTACACCGCCGAGATCGGCATCGTCGGGCGGACCAAGACGACGTACGACGTGTACGTCGGCGGGTCCCCGGGGGGCGATCGGCTGGCCGAGCGGATCCGCGCCGACGTCCCCCTCGATCAGCTACCGGCCGTACTCGCCCCCGTCCTGCACCGCTACGCCGGCGCCAGCCGCGAAGCCGCCTTCGGCGACTGGGCGGCTGGCGTTGGCGTCGATCAGATCTCCACGTGGCTGCCCGAACCCGTCGTCCGCCGGCGCCGCGCGGCCACCGAGGCGACGACGTGAACACCCCCATCTGGGCGGGAATCGTTCCATTCGTACATCTGGGCGGGATTCGTTCCACCTGTTGGCACGATTCCCGCCCAGATCGAGGGACGGGATGAGCGTGAACGTCTGGCTCGTCGGCGCCGGTCCCGGCGACCCGGACCTGCTCACCGTGAAGGCCGCCCGGCTGCTCGCCGAGGCCGACGTCGTCGTCCACGACGCCCTCGTCGGCGACGGTGTCCTGGCGCTGGTTCCGCCGGCGGCCGAGCTGATCGACGTCGGCAAGCGCCCCGGCCGCCCGGTCCCCCAGGAGCTCATCTCGACCCTCCTCGTCACGCTGGCGCGCGACGGCAAGCGCGTCGTCCGCCTCAAGGGCGGCGACCCGTTCGTGTTCGGCCGCGGCGGAGAGGAGGCGCAAGCGCTGCTCGACGCCGGGATCCCGTTCGAGGTCGTGCCCGGCATCACGTCGGCCGTCGCTGCGCCGGCCGCCGCCGGTGTGCCCGTCACCCATCGGGGCGTCGCCGCCTCCTTCACCGTGGTGACCGGCCACCGCCGGGCCGGCGAGCACGAAGTCGACTGGCGGGCGCTCGCCCGCGTCGGCGGCACGGTCGTGGTCCTGATGGGAGTCTCCCAACGGGCGACGATCGCCGCCGAGCTGATCGCCGGCGGACTCGACCCCGCCACGCCGGTCGCGGCCATCCAGTCGGCGACGACCGGCGATCAGGTCACCCTGCGCACCCGGCTCGACGAGTTGGCAGACGTCGAAGTCGGCTCTCCGGCCGTGCTCGTCATCGGTGCCGTGGCCGCGTTCGAGCTGACCGACGCGACTGCCCCCGCGTTCATGTCGTGCGCAACGCCGGCGGCCGGACCAGGGCGGCGAGCGCCCTGAGCGCCACGGCGGCCCACACGACGAGCCCCAGGATGGCGACCGTCGACGCCCTCGGCTCGAGCGGCGGCTCGCCCAGGAGCGCGGGCACCAGAGTGGCGAGGCACGCGGCCAGCCAGCCGATCCCGGCGGCGTGCACCCAGCGCTGCGGCTGAGCCAGCGCGCCCGCCGAGACCACGAGCCCGACGATCGGCATCGCCTGCAGCCCGTGCACGCCGAGGGCATGGGCCACCATCAGGTTGCCGTCGTCACCGATCATCCGGCCGTTGTTCACGCTCATCACGACGCCCACGGCGAACGAGATGCCGACAGCGGCGACGCCATAGCGGATGCCGAGCCGCAGCACCGGCCGCTCGACCAGTACATCCGCCCGGAAGAAGCGCAGCCCGAGGAGCACGAACAGGACCGTCGTGAGTCCGGCTGTTGCGCCGAAGACGAGGCCAGCGACGCTGTCGATCGTGTTGCCTTCCTCGGTGAAACGTGGATCGAGGCCCCGGAACGCCTGCGTCGACTCGAGCACCAGTCCGTACACGAGGAACACGTAGGAGGCCCGCCGCCACCGTCGGCGGGCCCGCGGCGAGTACCCGGCGAGCGGCAGCAGGACGGCGACGGACAGCGCGTACACGCCGACGCCGAAGCAGAACGTCGCGGCGGCGAACAGATCTCCCTCCGGCGCGACGGTGCGGCCGTTGACGACGACGCCGACCATGCAAGCCACCGAAAGGGCCACGCCGACGATGCCCACCATGACGAGGCCGGGCTCACGAGCGACGACGCGGCGGGCGGTCGTGATGGCGACGGATTGCGGCACGGCTTTCTCCTTCGGGTTCACCGACGATCCTCCGCCGCGACCGGGAGCGGGGCTTGAACACGGTTGTCCAGACCGCCGATGGGTCACCTGCCGGCCCGACCGCCGGCCGTCCGGCCGAAGTCGACAACCTCGTTCAAGTCACGACCTCCGCCGGACAGCAAGCTCGGACTCGGTCAAGCGGTACCGGACAGCGAGGTGAACATGGAAGCTGTCGAACCGGCCGCCGCCGGCGAACGTGCCCTGCTGTTCGCCTCCCTGGAGCGGGCGCGCGAGACGATGCTGGCCAAGCTCGTCGGGGTCCCAGTCGCGTTGCTCGGGGAGCCGATCATCTCGTCCGAGGCGAACAGCTTGCTGGCGGTCGTCCGGCACCTGACGATGCTCGAGCGCTGGTCGTTCGCCTACACGTTCGCCGGCCTCGACCTCACGATCGACCGCGACAGGCCGTCGCCGGCGTCCTCCGCCGACCGGGTCCTCTGGCAGTACCGCGTCGAGTGCGCCCGGAGCCGGCGGATCGCCGCCGGCGCCGAGCTGGACGACCTCGCGGCCCGGCCTGGTCCGAACGGGCAGCCGGTCGTGCTGCGGTGGGTCGCGTTGCACATGATCGCCGACACCAACCGCTACGTCGGTCACGCCGACGTCATTCGCCACCTGATCGACGGCGCTCCCGTCGCGTAGCCGATCCCACACTCTCGTTCAAGCGTCCGGAGAGCTCTTCCCCGATGATCGACCAGATGACTCGCGTCCTCATCGTCGGCGGCGGCATCGGCGGGCTGGCAGCGGCGCTCAGCCTCCACCGGGCCGGCGTCGAGGTCGAGGTCCACGAGCAGGCCGACGAAGTCCGCGAGCTCGGCGTCGGCATCAACGTCCTGCCGTCCGCGATCGCCGTGCTCGCCGACCTCGGGCTGCTCGACGCCGTCATGGCGGCCGGCATCGAAACGTCCGAGCTGCTGATGACCACTCGTCGCGGCGACGTCGTCTGGCGCGAGCGGCGCGGTCTGGCCGCGGGGCACGGCGTGCCGCAGGTGTCGATCCATCGCGGCCGACTGCAGGGCGTCCTCGTCGAGGCCTTGCGGCAGCGCGCCGGTGACCGCTCGATCCACCTCGGCCACCGCCTCGCCAGCTTCGCCGAGAGTGACGATGGTGTGGTCGCCCGCTTGGTCGACCGGGCCGGCAATCTGCGGGGTGAGACGATCGCAGCTGCGCTGATCGGCGCCGACGGCATCCACTCGACGGTGCGCCGGCTGCTGTTCCCTGCCGAAGGGTCGCCGCGCTGGAACGGCTCGATGCTGTGGCGCGGCGCCACGACCTGGCCGGAGTTCCTCGACGGCCGCAGCATGATCGTCGCCGGCGGGATGTCCGGCAAGTTCGTCGTCTACCCGATCGCCGCGGGCCCGACACCGAGCACTCGCCTCACCAACTGGGGCGTGGTCGCGCCGCTGGCGCAACCCGGGGCGACACCGCCGCGCCGGGAGGACTGGTCGCGCCCGGCGCACCGTCCGGACGTCGAGGCGTTTGTCACCCGCTTCACGAGCGACGTCGTCGACGTCGCCCGGCTCGTCGCGGCGACCGAGGAGATCTTCGAGTACCCGCTGTGCGACCGGGACCCGCTCGACAGGTGGAGTCACGGACGCGTCACGTTGCTCGGCGATGCCGCCCACCCGATGTTCCCGATGGGCTCCAACGGGGGAACCCAGGCGATCATCGACGGCGGCGTCCTCGCCACCCATGTCGGCGCTTCGGGTGGCGAGGTGGTCGACGCGCTCGGCCGGTATGAACGGGAGCGCGCTCCTGCAACAGCACGGCTCGTCGCCCTCAACCGAGCCGGCGGCCCCGAGCGGGTGATCGACCTCGTCGAGTCGATGGCGCCCAACGGCTTCGTCGACATCGATGACGTCATCGCCGCCGACGAGCTGCGCGCCATCGTGAACGAATACGCCCTGGCGACCGGACGCCCCTGACTCACGACTCGGACGTGCTGCGCCGTCTCACTCGACATCCCAGGCCATCGGCCGTTGGAACGAGATTGCGCGGTTGGAAATCGGCCCCGCGCATCGGTCGAACGCGATGGCAACATGGTGGCGATGCGCCCCTCGTCCCGCCAGGACGGCCGGCGTCGCCAGCCCCCTCGCCAGCTGCGGCCGGACGAACCGCTCCCCGGGCGGACAATCGAGCGTCCGCTGCTGTCACGCGACGGCTATGAGGTGTGGTACGTGCGGGGCGAGTACGAGCCGTTCACGTGGACCGTACCCACGGTCACGCAGCGATGGGGTGTCGTGTTGCCGCGCAGTGGGATGTACCTGAGGCGGGCGGACGGGATCGAGCACGTCGTCGACTCCACCACCGGGTTCGTCCGTCGACCCGGCGAGGAGTCGTCCATCGCCATGCCCCTCGGATATCCGGACGAGCTCACCATGCTGGAGGTCGATGACTCCGTGCTCGACGCGGTGCCCGAGCTGACGACGGCGACTGGGCCGCTGCCGATCTCGCCGCAGACCGATCTCGCCCACCGCGTGCTGTGCGCCCGCCTCGCCGCTCGCGCCGATGAGGTCACGCTGCAGAGCGCCATCGTCGAGGTCCTGAGATCCGCCGTCGGATGCGAGCGTCGCGACCTCGGCCTCGCCCGACCTTCGACCGAGGCGATGCACCGTCGCATCGTCACCCACGTCTGCGAGCTGCTGCACGATGCGCCGCCCGACACGAGCCTCGTCGAGCTCGCCCGAGCCGTAGCCGTGTCGCCGTTCCACCTGACCAAGATGTTCCGTCGCGTCACGGGGATGACGATTTCGCAGTACCGGGCGCGGCTTCGCGTCCAGGCCGCGCTCGCGCGCATCAGCGGCGGCGACGAGGATCTTTCCCGGATCGCCGCCTCGACCGGCTTCGCCGATCACAGCCACATGACCCGGACGATCGTCGCCCAGGTCGGCCACACTCCGTCCGCCCTTCGGAACCTGCTCGTCGTCCGGACGTAGCCGCCGGCGCTCACCACCCGCTGAGGGCGCGGGCCTCGTCCGGCGTCCGCGCCCCGACGATCGGGTACGAGGTCGCCGCCGCCCAGGCGAGGGCGTGCTCGCGGAGCGTCCGGCCCGCGGCGGCGGCTTCGGCCCGCACGGCATCCAGGCGGCGGGCACCGTCACCAGTGGCCCAGCGCAGCCGCCGGCGCAGGTCCCCGGGCGCCGTCGCCTCGGGATCGAAGCCGTCGACCAGGAACCCGGACGCGAGCGGCGACCAGCCGAGGAACGCCGCGCCGACCTCGGCGCACCACTGGCGGGCGGCGTCCGCCTCCGGCGGATGGTGAAGGATCGACCACTGCTGCTGGACGACGCCGATCGGTGCCACCGCGTGCCCCCGGCGGAGCAGGTCGACGTCGTGGTTGGAGAGCCCGACCGCGCCGGCCTTGCCCTCCGCCACCAGCTCAGCCATCGCCGCCACCGTTTCCTCCACCGGGACCGCCGGGTCGGGATCGTGCAGTTGCAGCACGTCGACCCGATCGGTCCCGAGCCGGACGAGGCTGGCCTCGAGGTCGGCGCGCACGGCGGCCGGCGAGCCGTCGTCCGCCCACGACCCGTCGGGGCGGCGGATGGTCCCGCACTTGGTGAGGATCGTCACCTCGTCGCGCCGCCCTCGGACGGCCTCGCCGACGATCTCCTCGGCCCGCCCCCACCCGTAGAACGGGGCCGTGTCCACCCAGTCGACGCCGGCGCCGAGCGCCGCCCGCACCGTCGCCACAGCCGTCGCCCGATCCTGGGGCCCCCACCACAGCGGGCCGCCCTCGGAGGAGCCCAGCGGCGCCGTGCCCAGGCCGACACGGCTACGCAGCCGCATCATCGAGCTCCGGTGCGTCCGCCTCGGATGGCGGTCTCCAGTCGACGCCGCCGACGATGCGCCACGCGACGAGCAGGAAGACCGCGGCCAGGCTCAAGCCGACGAACAGCCGGACGACGTCGTACTGAGGTGCGGGCGGCGGGATGAACTGGACGCTGACGCGCTGGCTGGACGCGCCGCCCACGACGACCACGGCGCAGTCGCCGCACCGCGCTCCCCAGCGCGATCGTCGCCGTCGCAGTGCCGTCGTCGCCGGCCACGACGCGGGTCTCGGCGCCGCATTCCTCGGCGCAGAATGCCACCCTGGTCACCGCCCCCGGCGGTAGCGAGGACACGTCCACCCGCACGCGCGCCCCGGGCGGGTACGGCCCCGGCGGCGTGAGCGTCACCTCGGGCGCAGGAGGAGCGGAGGCACCGAAGATCGTCACCGCATGAGCACGTCGCGTGCCGTCCTGGTCACCCACGACGAGGGCGCAGGCGGCACCGGAGCCGTCGCACCCGTCGAGTTCGAACACCTGGTACTGGAACGTGGCCGCGCCGTCGCCGTCGAACTGGACGGGGAACCCGTTCGTGCACCCGCCGAACCCGGCCACGCTGAGGCGGCACTGCAGGACCCGCCCACACGCTCCGTCGACGCCTTCGGTCACCCGGACGACGAGCAACTGGCCGTCGGCGAGCCGGTCGATCACCGGTGCGTCGACCACGACATCGCCGGCCGGCGCCGCCTCCAGTTGAACCTCGCGCCGATCGTCCGGCGGGGTGGGCGACGCGGCGACCACGGCCGCGACGACGAGGGCGAGAGCGGCGATCACGGTCCAGTTTCAGTCCGCCGGCGGCGTCGGCGGCGTGGCGTCGTCGAGCCGGCGGTTGAGGGTGAGCAGCCGTCCCATCACCGGCAGGGCGAGCAGGTTGACCCCGTGGAGCACGCCGATGATCAGCAGGATCCCGGCGATCCGGGCCGTCTCGTGCTGGAGCTGGGCGGCGTTGACCGTTTCGTCCCACTGACTGCGCGGCTCGAACGTGACGGTGAACAGGATGTAGGAGAAGAAGATCAGGTAGTAGGCGACGTCCGTCAGCATGATGAAGCTCTTGCCCGTCCGCGGGTTGGCCCGGAACACGTCGGCGGCGTAGCTCCGACCGAAGCGTTTGATCAGCGGGCCGAGCCAGAACGCGATCGCGACCAGCACCCCGGTCGTGATCAGCTCCAAGATCCACCAGTCCATGAGTAGTTCTCCTTGTTGACGGTCGACCACGGCGACGAGGATCGACAGCAGGGCCGCGACGAGGCAGGCGGCGACGGCGACCAGGGCCACGTGTTGGGTGTGCAGCCGGCGGTCGTCGGCGATGCTGAGCTCGACGCGGACGAACAGGTCCGGACTCTCCTCCACCGACTCGCCGGCCTCGTGGAGGGCGTCGCGCAGGCGGTCCTCGAGCGACGCTCATACCTCGACCTGCGCCGACAGTCGCGCCTCGAGGGCGGCGAGCCCTCGTTGCAGGTGGGTCTTCACCGAGTTCCGCGAGATCCCGAGCGTGGCCGCGATCTCGTCCGGCCCGAGCTCGTCGTAGTAGCGCAGGACGAGGCAGGCGCGCTGCTGGGTGGGGAGGTCCCGCAGTGCCTCGAGCACCTCGCGCTGGTCCTCCCGGACGTGGATCTCCTCGTCGACCCCGGGCGCGGTCTCGCCGAACGGGAGGCGGTGGCGCATCGACACGAGCCCGCGGCGGTTCTGGTCGCGGGCGAGGTTGAGCACGATCGACCGCAGATAGGCGGGGGCGCGGGACACGTCCTCGATGCGGTGGACGTTGCGGGCGAGCCGGATGAAGGCCTCCTGGACGAGGTCCTCGGCGGCGTTGCGGTCGTCGACGAACAACCGGGCGAGCCGGACCAGCGACCGGCCCTCGGCCCGGAACAGCTCGGCCACCAGCCGATCGGCGTCGGCGTCGCCCGGCGCGGCGACGAGGTCCTCGAGGAGCGGCAGGTCGGCGGACAGCCAGGGACCGCACCATGCCCGCAACGCGTCGCCGAGGCGCGCCCCGATCGTCGCCACGAGCACCGATCCTGGCACGCGCCGCACACCCGGACAGACGAGCGGCCGGCGGGCGCGGGTGACCGGCGTCACCAGAAATCCCGGGAGTCCTGTCACCCGGAGCGGTCCGGAGCTCGTCTGTCTGACTGAGCACACGGGGTGCTCGAGCACGACGAGAGGAAGCTCGACATGGACACAGGGCGGAGCAAGCGGAGCGGACGGCGGGTGAAGCGCTGGTCGGCGATCGGCGCCGGCGCGGTGTTGGCCGGCGGGCTGGTGGCTTTGACCACGGCGCTACCGGCCGAGGGCCACGGATGGCGGGCGAAGGCGACTCTTCGCGACACCAGCGGGGCGCGGATCGGCACGGTCAGGTTCGAGGGCGATCGGCACGGGACCGAGGTCAAGGTCACGGTCGACGGGGTGTCCGTTGGACCGGACACCTTCCACGGCCTCCACATCCACGCCAACGACGGCAAGGCGGCGTGCGACGCGACGACGGGCTTCATGAACGTCGGCGGCCACTGGAACCCGACCGAGAAGGATCACGGGCACCACCGCGGCGACCTGCCGAGCGTGCTGATCCAGGCCGACGGCAGCGGCCGCGCCCAGTCGGTCACCGGACGATTCCGGCCCAGTGCGCTCAAGGGGCGAGCGGTGATCCTCCACGCCGGTCCGGACAACCTGGCCAACGTCCCCAACCGCTACGCCGCCGGCACCCCGCCGGTCGCCGGTCCGGACGCCGCCACGAAGATGACCGGTGACTCCGGGGGCCGCATCGCCTGCGGGGTCATCGTTGTCGACTGAGCTGCTGCTCGCGCCCGAGCGGGAGCGGGCGACGACCGCCCCATCGAGGTCCCTCCTGATCGTCGGCGGATTCCTCGTCGGCGGCCTCGTGTGGGGCGTCGTCGCCCGGCTGTGGATGCGCCTGATCACCACGGACCCCGAGTTCACGTGGTCGGGCACCCTGTTCATCATCGGTGCCTTCACGATCGCCGCCACGGCCCAGGGTGTCGCCCTCGCCGTGCGGCGACGGCGGTGGCCGCGGTGGGCACAGGGGATCGTCCGCAGCCTCGCCCTCGTACTGGCGCTGCCATTGGGCGCGGGGGCGGGGATCGTCATGCTGCCGGCGCTCGTCACCGGATCGATCGCTCTCGGTCGCACCAACTGGCGATGGGGGTGGCGGGTCGCCTTCGCCGCGGTCGCCGCGGTGAACACGGTGATCCTGCTCCGCCTCTTCGCCACCGAGCTCCCGTGGGTGCGCGCGGTCACAGGTTGGCTGGCGATGATCGCCGTCTACGCCGTCATCATCGGAGCACTCGCGCTCACCCTTCGGCCGGTCGAGCGAGGCCCCGGTAGCGCAGCGGTCGCTCCGCCAGCTCCTCGCTGAGGTGGGCGGCGAAGCCGGCGAGGCGGGCGACGGCGAAGAGCGGCGCATCGGGCGGGAGTTCGGCGATGAAGGCGAGGGCGCCGAGACCGAGGTCGATGTTGGGGCGCCGGGTCTGGCGCACGCCGGCCTCCCGCATCACCTCGGCGAGGACGCCGGCGCGTCCGTTCGGGTCGGGCAGGAGGGCGACAGCCTCGAGCAGCGGAGCCAGGCGCGGGTCGTCGCCCTTGTAGATCTTGTGGCCGAACCCGGGCAGCCGCTCGCCGGCCTGCAGGCGGGCGGCGACGGCCGCCGCCGCGCCGCGGTGTTCGGCGTCGGCGAGCAGACGGTGGGCGTGATGGGCGGACGTGCCGTGGAGCGGCCCCTGCACGGTGGCCAGCCCGGCGGCGTACGCCTGGTACGGCGGGGCCCACGTGGAGCCGGCGATCCGGACGGCGAGCGTGCTGGTGGCCAGTTCGTGGTCGGCGAGGAGGACGAGCGCGCGGTCGATCACCGGGGCCAGCGCCGGAACCCCCTCGGCTGGTCGCCAGCACGCCGCCAGCCGCTCGGCCACCGGTCCGGCCACCGGCTCGGCAGGGGCGCCGAGGATGGCGGGCACGACGCCGATCAGCCGGCGCGCCGCCACCGTCGGGTCGTCGTGCTCGTGGCGGCACCCGAGCGCGCTGGCGACAGCGACCATCGCCGGCAGGGCGTGCGGCCCGACGACCCGGGTGACCCGGCGGGCGAGCACGACATCGGCCCGGTCGGGTGCCGGCCACTCGACCCGATCGTGTCGGGTGCCGGTCCACAGCAGTTCGGCCACCGCTTCGAACGACGACGTCCGGGCGAGGTCGGCGACGTCATGCCCGCGGAGGCGCACCCCGTCCTCGTCGATCGTCGTCACGCTGGTGGCGATCTGCACGTCGAGGGACGGACGGGGCGGGACCTCGCGCCGCCGCACCCGCCGGACGAGTGCCTCGAGGTCGTCGACCGAGTACAGCGAGGTGCGGCCGTCGACGGCGACCCGCCGCTCGATCAGCCCCCGGCTCACGTAGGCGTAGAGCGTCGCCCGCTGGACGCCCAGTTGCCGGCTCGCCTCGGCCGCACCGACGTAGCGCGTCATGGCCCGACCCTAGCGATCGATCAATGTTGATTCGATCAACGTTGATCACGGTCGATCAAGCGCCGACGATGGACGCCATGACCGTAATTGCGTTCCCCGGCCACGCACGCCGTTGCTTGCCGCTCGCTCGCTGGCGCTCGCTCGCTCGCATGATCTCTGGGGTGCTCCAGTGACCGCGCTCATCGACGTACCACCCGGCCTCAACGGCGTCGCCGTCACCGACACCACGATCGGAGACGTCCGCGGCGACGAGGGCCGGTTCCACTACCGCGGCCACGACGCCACCGACCTCGCCCGCAACCGCAGCTTCGAGGAGGTCTGGCACCTCGTCGCCGTCGGCCACCTGCCGGACGACGAAGAACTGGTCGCGTTCCGCGCGACCGTCGGCGAGGCGCGCACCCTCCCGCCGTCGCTCGTCCCGGTCCTCGAGCCGCTCGCCCGGGCGGCCGGGGCGACGCTCGGCCGGATCCGCGCCGCCCTGTCGATCGTCGCCGACGACCTCGGGCTGCGCCCGCTGATCGATCTCGCCCCGGACCAGCGGAGTGTCCAGGCGACCCGAGTGGCGGCCGTCGTGCCGGCGATCGCCGCCGCCCTCCACCGGGCCAGCCTCGGCCTCGAGCCCGTGGTCGCCGATCCCGGAGCGGGTCACGCCGCGGCGTACCTCCAGATGGTCACCGGCGAGGCCCCCACGGCGGCCGCCGCCCGCGCCGTCGAGCAGTACCTGATCCTCACCGTCGACCACGGCTTCAACGCCTCCACGTTCACCGCCCGCGTCGTCGCCTCGACCGGCGCCGACCTGGCCGACGTCGTCGGGGCCGCCCTCGGCGCGCTGGCGGGTCCGTTGCACGGCGGGGCACCGAGCCGCGCCCTCGACGCCGTCGACGCCATCGGCGATCCCGAGCGGACGACCGCGTGGGTCGAGACCGAGCTCGCCGCCGGACGCCGGATCATGGGCTTCGGCCACGCCGTGTACCGCGATCTGGACCCGCGGTCGGCGCTCCTGCGCGAGATCGCCCTCGGGCTCGGCGGCGACCTCGTCGACCGCGCCGTCGACATCGAGGGACGGGTCGTGACGGAGCTGCGGCGGGTCAAGCCCGACCGGGCGCTGCCGAGCAACGTCGAGTTCTTCGCCGGGGTCGTGATGGCCGCCGCCGGCCTGCCCCGCTCGATGTTCACGCCGACGTTCGCCGTCAGCCGCACCGTCGGCTGGTGCGCCCACGCCGTCGAACAGGCCGCCCAGGGCAAGCTGATCCGCCCCAGCTCCCGCTACGTCGGCCCGCCGCTCACCCCCTGACCCCGCAGACCCCGTTCTTGCAGCTGATCGTTGCGCTATAGCGCAACATCTGACTGCAAGAACGCGGATGGTCAGGGCGCGATGACCGGCGTGGGCACCGGCCGGGTCGTCACGAAGGCCAGTTCCTGCACGGCCCGGGTCATCGCGACGTAGAGGAGGCGGGCGCCGCGGGGCGTCCCGCCGAGGATCGCGTCGGGCTCGACGACCACGACACCGTCGAACTCGAGACCCTTCACCTGCTCCGGCCCGAACAGCGGGATCTCGCCGGCGTGGAGCTGGTGGAGGTGATCGACCGCCTCGAGGCCGGCCTTGTGCAGGGCGCCGGCGATCGCGTCGTGGAGCGCCGTCGGGGCGACGACACCGGTCAGCCGCCGGCGATGCTTGATCGCGGCGGTGACCGTGGCGACCGCGCCGGCCAAGTCGTCCGGTTCGGTGTGGGTCCACATCGGCGGGTGGCTCTCGTGCCGCACGCTGCGGCTGGCACTTGCGTCGACGCCGGTGAGCGGGAGCAGGCGATTGGCGACGGACAGGATCGGCTCCGGCACGCGATAGCCGATCGTGAGCTCGGCGACCTCGCCGGCACGCAGCGACGGGCCGCCCGCCGGCGAGACGTGGGCGAACACGTCGTCCCACCGCTCCTGGCCGGCGGGCGCGGTGGACTGGGCCACGTCGCCGACGAGGGTCATCGACCCGGCGGGGGTGCGCCGCCCGATCACCCGCAGCGCGACGGCCGAGTGGTCCTGGGCCTCGTCGACGACGACGTGGCCGTAGGTGAGCGGCGGCCCGTTGAGGAGCGAGTTGGCCTCGTCGACGAGCAGCTGGTCGGCCGGGGTCCACGCCCGGCGGCGGCCCCGGGGACCGGGAAGCAGCCGGTCGACCAAGCGCACGGGCTGCTGCGTCGGCCACGCCGCGCCGAGCGCGGCCCGCAGGGATCCGGCCTGCGTCCACACGTCGTCCCGACCGCTGCGCCGCATCAGCTCCTGCTGGGCGATCGTGCGCAGCCGCTGGCGCCGCTGGTTGACCGGGATCACGGCGTCGGCCGCCCGCTCGAGCCACTCCCCGATCTCGGCCCGGGTGAACACGAGGTTGCGGAGGCCGACCGGCACGACGATGTCGTTCTCCGGCGGCGTGACCACCTCCAACGCCGCCCGCTCGAGCGCGTCGAGCATGGCCGCATCGCCCTTGGACCGGGCCGCGTCCGGGTCGTCGGTCGCCGTGACCGGCACCTTCGGGACGCACAGGTCGAGCACGGTGCACTGGCGCACGCTGCGCTCGCCGAGCGACGGCAGGACGTTGGCGACGTAGTCGAGGAAGGCGCGGTTGGGCCCGATGACGAGGACTCCGTCCCGCGCGAGCCGCCGCCGGTGCTCGAAGAGGAGGTACGCGGCCCGGTGCAGGGCGACGGCCGTCTTCCCGGTGCCCGGACCGCCCTGCACGACGAGCACTTGGTCGATCGGCGCCCGGATGACGAAGTCCTGCTCGGCCTGGATCGTGGCCACGATCTCGCGCATCGCGCCGGTCCGCTCGGCGCCGATCTCGGCGAGGACCGGGTCGGGGATGCCGCCGGCGACGTCGGCGGCGTCGGGGTCGTCGAGGTGCTCATCCAGGTAGGCGGTGAGGTCGCCGTCGTCGAGCGTGAACCGGCGCCGTAGATCGACGCCCAAGGGGTCGGCGGCCGTCGCCCGGTAGAAGGGGGCGGCGATCGGCGCCCGCCAGTCGACGACGACCGGCTCGTGGCGGTCATCCTCGATGTGGCGGCGCCCGATGTACCAGCGTTCGGTCGCGTGCCGCGGCCCGTCAGCGGTGTCGATGCGGCCGAAGAAGTCGCCCGCACCGGGGGCGCGCAGGTCCTCCAGCGCCTCCTCGACCGTGACCTCGACGTACTCGGCGCTGAACTCGTCGGCGGAGCTCTGCGGATCGACCCGCTCCAGCCGCTCGATCATCCGCTCGCGCGAGCAACGGGCGAAGGCGAGGTGCGCACGCTCGCGTTCGAGCTCCGGGAAGGTGTCGGCGGCCGCCACAGGGGTGCCACACGCTACTGACCACGCCGGGCCAGGTCGATGTGACGTTCGTCAGGAGGCGCGGTCGAGGACGGCGCGGAGGGCGCGCAGCCCGTCCTCGCAGTGCTCGCCGTTGGCGATGTCGGCCCGGAGCTCGTGGAGCGCGGTGAGGATGTCGGCGCGGGCGGGAGTGTCGGCTTCGAGCAGGGCTTCTGCCTCGGCGATGGCGGCCCGCGCCTCGGCGATGTCGATGGGCTGCTCGGTCACGGTTACCACCGTACGCCCAGCGGACCGGCCGGTCGATCGGCCGCCACCGTGCCCGGATACGCTCACTCGACATGGATACCGACACGGCCACCCCGGTCGCGACCGTCGACCAGCCCGTCGACCAGCTCGTCGACGACGTCGAGCTCGTCGAGGAGGAGCTTCTCGTCGAGGAGATCTCCATCGACGGCATGTGCGGGGTGTACTGACCGCGTGCTCGACCGCCGGCTCGTCCTCGATCCGCAGGTCGCCCTGCGCCCCGAGCCCTTCGGCGCGCTCGCCTACCACTACGGCACCCGCCGGTTGATCTTCCTCCGGCATCCGGACGTCGTGGGTGTGGTCCGGGCGCTCGACGGCGACATCACGGTGGCCGACGCCCTGCGCGCCGGTGGGATCGACGAGGCGAGATGGCCATCGTTCGTCCGGGCGTTCGAGTCGCTGCTCGACTCGGGAGTGCTGCGTGAGCCCGTCCCCGCTGGTTGAGCAGCTCAAGGGCGGCCTCGACGCCCCGATCTGCCTCACGTGGGAGCTGACCTACGCCTGCAACCTGGCGTGCGTGCATTGCCTGTCGTCGTCCGGTCGGCGTGACCCCCGCGAGCTGACCACCGAGGAGGCCATCGCCGTCCTCGACGAGCTGCAACGGCTCCAGGTCTTCTACATCAACGTCGGCGGCGGTGAGCCGATGATCCGGCGCGACTTCTTCACGCTCGTCGACCACGCCGTGGGCAACGGGATCGGGGTCAAGTTCTCGACCAATGGCACGTTCCTCGACGCCGCCGCCGCCCGCCGCCTCGCCGCGATGGACTACCTCGACGTTCAGATCAGCCTGGACGGGATCGACGCGGCGACCAACGACGCCGTGCGCGGCGCCGGTTCGTACGCCACGGCGCGCCGGGCCATGGACCACCTCCGCGACGCCGGGTTCGGGCCGTTCAAGATCTCGATTGTCGTGACCCGCCACAACGTCGACCAGCTCGACGAGTTCAAGGCCCTCGCGGACTCGTACGGGGCCCAGCTCCGGGTCACCCGGCTCCGGCCGTCGGGTCGAGGCGCCGACTCGTGGCCCGAGCTGCACCCGACCAACGAGCAGCAGCGCCGCATCTACCGCTGGCTCCTCGCCCAGGGCACCGACGTCCTCACCGGGGACTCGTTCTTCCACCTCAACGCCCTCGGCGAGCCGCTGCCGGGCCTCAACATGTGCGGTGCCGGCCGGGTGGTGTGCCTCATCGACCCGGTCGGCGACGTGTACGCCTGCCCGTTCGTGATCCACGACCAGTTCAAGGCGGGGTCGGTGCGCGACCCGGGCGGGTTCACCGCCGTGTGGCGGGAGAGCGACCTGTTCGCCGAGCTGCGCCGGCCGCAGTCGGCGGGCGCGTGCGCGTCCTGTGGCAGCTACGACGCCTGCCAGGGCGGGTGCATGGCGGCCAAGTTCTTCACCGGCCTGCCCCTCGACGGCCCCGACCCGGAGTGCGTCAACGGCCACGGGGAGCCGCTGCTCGCCGGGGTCGGCGCCGGCGCCGCGCCGCGGCCGGCCGCCGACCACTCGCGGCCGGTGGTCTTCCTCCGGCGGTAGCGACCGCCATGTGGGCCGTGCTGATCCTGCCGGCCTACCTGCTCGGGACGTTCCCCAGCGCCGAGATCGTGGCCCGCGCCTCGGGCGTCGACATCACGACGGCGGGCTCGGGCAACCCGGGCGCCTCGAACGTCACGCGTGTCCTGGGCTGGCGCAAGGGCGTGCTCGTCTTCATGCTCGACGCGGCCAAGGGCGCGATCGCCACACTGGTCGGCCTGTGGGCGGGCGGGTGGGACGGCGGACCGGCCGACCCCCGCGTCGCCGGGTACGTCCTCGGCGCCGCCGCCATCGTCGGGCACGTCTTCCCCGTCACCCGGCGGTTCCGCGGCGGCAAGGGTGTGGCGACGGGCAGCGGTGTGATGGCCGTGCTCCACCCGGCGGTCGTCGCCGCCCTCGCCGTCGTTTGGTTGGTCATGTCGCGACTGACCGGGCGGGCGTCGGTGGCCTCGATCGCGTGCGTCGCCCTGTTCCCGATCGGCCTCGCCGTCACCGGCGCGCCGGCGTGGGAGTTCGGCGCCACCGTCGCCCTCGCCGCGCTCGTGCTCGCCCGCCACGCCGGGAATGTCGCCCGGCTGCTCCGTGGCGGCGAGCCCTCGCTCACCCGGCAGACTCCCTGACCACATGCGGCTCCTCACCTCGCTCGGCCTGGGTCCCCGCACGGCCCCGAACCGGGTGTTGTTCGGGCCGCACGTCACCAACCTCGGCGACGACGACCGTCGCTACACGGCCCGCCACGTCGCCTACTACGAGCGCCGGGCGCGGGGCGGGTGCGGCACGATCATCGTCGAGGGCGCCAGCGTGCACGAGTCGGACTGGCCGTACGAGCGGGCCCCGCTGGCATCACGTGCCGGCGAGGGTTGGGCCGCGATCGTCGCCGCCTGCGGGCGTCACGGGGCCCTGGTCGTCGCCTCGCTCGACCACGCCGGCGGGCAAGGGTCGTCGGCGTACAACCAGGCGCCGCTGTGGGCGCCGTCGCGGGTGCCGGAGGTGGCGACCCGCGAGGTGCCGAAGTGGATGGAGGCCGACGACATCGCCGCGGTCGTCGCCGGGTTCGCCGGGGCGGCCCGCACCGCCCACGAGGCGGGATGCGACGGCGTGGAGATCAACGCCGGCCAGCACAGCCTCGTCCGCCAGTTCCTCTCCGGCTTGACCAACCATCGCGACGACGAGTGGGGCGCCGACCGGCTGCGGCTCGCGCGGGAGGTGATCGGCGCCGTGCGGGCGTCGGTCGGCCCGGCGCGGACGGTCGGGCTGCGGCTGTCGTGCGACGAGCTCGCGCCGTGGGCCGGGATCACGCCGGAGATGGCACCCGGCGTCGCCGCCGCACTGGTGGCCGAGGGTGTCGACTACGTCGTCGTCGTGAGGGGGGCGATCTACTCGGCCGAGCAGACCCGCCCCGACTTCCACCAGCCGCCGGGCGTCAACGCCGACCTCGCGGCCGCGGTCGCCGCCGCAGTGGATGTCCCCGTGATCCTCCAGGGCTCCGTCGTCGAGGTCGGACAGGCCGAGTGGGCGCTCGGCGAACGTCGCTGCGCCGGCGTCGAGATGACGCGGGCGCAGATCGCCGACCCCGACCTCGTCGCCAAGCTCCGCGCCGGGCGGCCCGAGCGGATCCGCCCGTGCACCCGCTGCAACCAGACGTGCCAGGTGCGCGACGTGCGCAACCCGATCGTGACGTGCATCGGCGAGCCGACGTCGGGGCGGGAGACGGAGGATCCGGACTGGTACGCACCGGCGGCGCGCCAGCGGTCGGCCACGATCGTCGGCGGCGGGCCGGCGGGGCTGGAGGCGGCGCGGGTCGCCGCCATCCGTGGACACACCGTGACGCTCATCGAGCGCGCCGATCGGCTCGGTGGCCTCGCCGCCGTGGCCGGGCCCAACGAGCCGCTCGTCGGGTGGCTCGCCGCCGAGGTCGCCCGGCTCGGGGTGGACGTCCAGCTCGCGACGACGCACGTGCCGCCCGGCGCCGACGCGGTGGTCCAGTGCACCGGCTCGGTCCCCGGATGGCGGGACTACGAGGTCGCCGACGGCGCCGACGTACTCGACGTGGCCGATGTGCGCCGCGGTGCGGTCGCCCTGCCGGCCGATGGCGTCGTCGTCGTGTTCGACCCGATCGGCGGACCGATCGGCGTCGCCCTCGCCGAGGAGCTCGGCGAGCGCGCCGTCCTCGTCACCCAGGACCAGATCGCCGGCAACGAGCTCTCCCGTACCGGCGATCTCGCCCCGGCCAACGCCCGCCTCGCCCGCGCCGGCGTGCAGGTCGAGCGGCGCACGTTGTTACGGGTCGTGCGGGCCGGGGAGGTCGAGGTCGAGGACCGGTTCTCGGGTGCCCGCCGGGTCATCCCCTGCGGAGCGGTCGTCGACTGCGGGTACCGGCTGCCCGACGAGCCCCTGCCCGGCGCGACCGCGCAGGCCGGCGACTGCGTCGCTCCGCGCACCGTCCACGAGGCGATCCTCGACGGCCGCCGGGCGGCCCTCTCGCTGTAGGTGCTCGCGATTCTTCGGTGAGTTGGGATCACCGAGTGATCCTCCGGAGGCTCAGAACCAGTCCTTCAGGGCCAGGCGGGCGGCGTGGAGGCCGCACATCCCGTGGACGCCGGCGCCGGGCGGGGTGGAGGCGGAGCAGAGGTAGAGGCCGTCGACCGGGGTCCGCCACGGGTGGACGGAGAGCGTCGGGCGGGCGGCGAACTGGCGCCAGTCGGTGACGCCCCCGGTGATGTCGCCGCCGTGGTAGTTGGCGTTGTGGGCCTCGAACGCCTCCGTCCCCATCGCACTGCGGGCGAGCACGAGGTCACGGAAGCCAGGGGCGAAGCGCTCGATCTGGGCCTCGATCCGCTCGGTCATGTCGGCCGTCGAACCGGCCGGGACGTGGGAGTACGCCCACAGCGTGTGCCGGCCGGACGGCGCCCGGGAGGGGTCGAACAGGCTCGGCTGGGCGACGAGGACGAACGGTCGCTCCGGGTGCTCGCCCCGCGTGACCGCCGCCTCCGCCGCGGCGACCTCGGCCATCGTGCCGCCGACGTGCACCGTCGCCGAGCCGGCGACCGCCGGATCCGACCAGGGCACGGGCCCGGACAGGGCGTAGTCGAGCTTGAACACGCCTGGCCCGTAGCGGAACCGCTCGAGCCGTCGTCTGTAGCGGTCGGGCAGGCGGGCGCCGGCGATCGCGACGAGCCGGCGCGGTGTCACGTCGGCGAGCACGACCCGCGACGGCGGCAGGCCGGCTAGGGACTCGACGCGGTGGCCGCAGACGACCTCCCCGCCGTGCTCGGCGAGGATCGCCACCAGCGCATCGGCGACGGTCTGGGACCCCCGCTCGGCGAGCGGCCACCCGACGAGGTGGCCGAGCGCGCCCAGCGTCACGCCGAACGCGGCGGTCAGGGGGCGGTCGAGGGGCAGGATCGAGTGCGCGGCCAGGCCGGCGAGCAGGCCGGCCGCCGCGTCGCCGCCGAAGCGACGGCCAACGGCGGTCGCCCCGCGCAGTCCGGTCAGCCCGAAGTGGGCCATGGCGATCGGATGCCGGGGGACGGACAACGGCGAGAGCAGCCCGTCGACGAGTGGCATCCCGGCCCGCTCGAACGGGGCCATCAGGCGCTTCCACGCCGGGCCGTCGGGACCGAGCCCGGCCGCGGTGTCGTCGACCGAGCGGTGGAGGATCGCCGCGCCGCCCGGCAACGGGTGGGCGAGGGGGACGTCCGGCTGGATCCATCGCACCCCATGGCGCTCGAGCGGCAGCGCCCGCAGGGCCGGCGAGCCGATCCCGAGCGGGTGGATCGCCGAGCACACGTCGTGGTGGAACCCGGGCTCGGTCAGCTCGGCGGTGCGGCACCCCCCGCCGGGAGTCGCCTCCGCCTCGAAGACCACCACCCGGTGACCGGCCTGGGCCAGGGTGATCGCGCCGACGAGCCCGTTGGGTCCGGAGCCGATGACGACCGCGTCGTACTCGGTGCTCGCGGCCACGAGGTCAGGGTAGGCGGCGGCTGACGGAGAGAAGCGCCCGGCGACCGGTACCTTCTTGCCCCGATGGCCTGGCGGCGGAACACGGCAGCAGCCCTCGGGGCCGTGATCATTCTCACTGCGTGCAGTTCCGGCCGGGGGGCCGGCACGACCGACACGCTGGGCGGCCTCCCCGGCGCGTCGTCGGTCGTCGCCACCGACCCGCCGCTCACGACCGCGACGGCGCTGGCGCCGGCCACGACCGCGGCCCCGACCACAGCCGCCGCGCCGGCCACGACCGCGGCACCACCACCGACGGCCCCACCACCAACGGCCGCACCGAGCACGGCCGCGCCGGCTCCGCCCACGACGACCGTCCCCGCCGTCGACGCCGCGGCCTACGCCGTGTACGACATGAGCTCCGGCGAGGTGCTCGCCGCCAAGCGTCGCAACGCCCGGCTCCCCGTCGGCAGCCTGATCAAGCTGCTCACCGCCCACGTCGCCTACGCGGCCGGGCAGCCGGCGAAGATCGTCACCGTCCCCGACAACCCCCTCATCGACCCGGACGAGTCCAACATCGGGCTGATCCCCGGGGAGGAGTTCCAGCGTGATCTCCTCATCCGGGCGATGCTCATCGTCAGCGCCAACGACGCCGCCAGGGCCCTCGCCGCCGACATCGCCGGCGACGAGGCGGCCTACGCGGAGAAGATGAACGCCGCGGCGGGCGAGCTCGGGCTGCACGACACCCATGCCGCCAACGTGACGGGTCTCGACGCCGAGGGCCAGTACTCGTCGGCGATGGACATGATCCGGCTCGGTACACGCCTGATGTCGAACCCGACGTTCCAGCTGACCGTCAACCGCGTCGACGCCGTGCTCCACGACCTCCGCCACCCGACGACGAACGACCTGCTCACCATGTACCCCGGCGCCGACGGGATCAAGAGCGGGCGCACCACCCAGGCCGGCTGGTGCCTGCTCGGATCGGCCTCCCGCGACGGCCGGCGCATCGTCGTCGCCGTGCTCGGGGCACCGACCGAAGCCGCCCGCAACGAGGCGGTCGTCGCCCTGCTCGACTGGGCGTTCGCGAGGAGGTAGGCGGTGGACGGTTCTCGGTACGTTGGCGTCCATGAGTGAGCCGCGAGCCGAACGTCCGCACATGCCGGACTACGGCGTCGACACCCCGTCGTGGAACCCGTTGCCGTGGTCGTGGGCGGCCGAGAAGCTGGCCGCCGGCCGCAACTTCTGGCTCGTCACGGCGTCGGCCACCGGCCGCCCGCACGCCCTGCCGGTGTGGGCGGTCTGGGATGACGACGAGCACCGCTTCGGGTTCTCGTGCGGACCGCGATCCCGCAAGGCCGCCAACCTCACCGCCAACCCGCAGGCCGTGCTCGCCGGCGACGACACGGTCGAGTGCCTGTCGATGGAAGGGCGGGCGGAGCTCGTCACCGGCGAGCGCAGCGAGACGTGGATCACCCGCTACCTCGCCAAGTACCAGCCGATCATGGCCGAGCTGAGCGCCGACTTCCTCCGCGCCAACCTGGTGTTCGAGTTCGTGCCCGAGCGTGCCTTCGCCGTCATCGAGCGGGAGCCCGAGTTCAGCGATCGGGCCACGAGATGGAGCTTTGACGTCGACCAGTAGCGTTCCCGCCCGATGCCACTGCGCGTCGTGATCGCCGAGGACGTCCTGATCGTGCGCGAGGGCGTGTTGCGCATGCTCGGGTTCCAGGACGACATCGAGGTCGTCGCCGCCGTCGACGACTTGCCGCAGCTCCTGGCCGCGGTCGAGGAGCACGCACCCGACGTCGTCCTGACCGACATCCGCATGCCGCCGACGGGGACCGACGAGGGGATCCAGGCGGCGCTGACCCTCCGCGACTCGCATCCCGAGCTCGGCGTCGTGGTGCTGTCGCAGCACATCGACGCCGGCTGGGCGCTCGAGCTGTTCGCCCGTGGCTCGGAGCGCCGCGCCTACCTGCTCAAGGAGCGGGTCAGCGAGCCGGGCCAGCTCGTGGCCGCGATCCGCGACGTCGCCGCCGGTGGTTCGGTGGTCGACCCCAAGGTGGTCGAGGCTCTGCTCGCCGTCCGGACCCGTCAGCGGTCGGCGCTCGACCAGCTGACGCCGCGTGAGCGCGAGGTGCTCGCCGAGATCGCCCAGGGCAAGAGCAACGCCGCCGTCGCCAAGTCGCTGTTCCTCAGCACACGCGCCGTGGAGAAGCACATCAACTCGCTGTTCTCCAAGCTCGGGCTCACCGAGGAGGCCGATGTCCACCGCCGGGTCAAGGCCGTCCTGCTCTTCCTCTCCGACCGGCCGGCCGACGGGGGCTAGCACCACCGCACGCGGGCTGCTGGCACCCTGGGAGATCGGACCGCCAGGTGCGAGCATGGACCATGGATGAGTGAGTCCCCGCACAATGGTGACGTGCCGGTGCTGATCGTCGACGATCAGGCGCCGTTCCGCACGGTCGCCCGCACGGTCGTCGCGCTGGCGCCGGGGTTCTCCGTCGTCGCCGAAGCCGAGACCGGGGAGCAGGCGCTCGACCGGGTCGACGAGCACCATCCGGGCCTGATCCTGATGGACATCAACCTGCCCGGGATCAGCGGGATCGAGGCGACCCGCCGGATCACCTCCGCCGACGCCTCGGCGACCGTGATCCTGCTGTCGACGTACACCCAGGACGACCTCCCGGCGGACGCCCGCAGCTGCGGCGCGGCCGCGTACGTCCACAAGGAGGACATGAGTCCGGCGTTGCTGCGCCGGATCTGGGACGAGCGGCCGGTCGACTGACCCGTCCGCCCCGCCTCCAAGGATTTCTGCAGTCAGATCGGTCGCCAGAGCGACCGATCTGACTGCAAGAACGGGGGTCGGTCATCCGGTGGGCACGCGGCCGTCGACCGTCGTGCCCCCGCCCGGCGCACTGGTCACCTTCACCGTGCCGCCGAAGGCGCCCAGGCGGTCCTCCATGTTCACGAAGCCGTGGCCCCCGGTGCCGCCGGCGAGTGTCGCCGGGTCGAAGCCGGCGCCGTCGTCGGTCACGGTGAAGTGGAACGCCCCGTCGGCGTGATCGATCGAGACCGTGACGTGGGCGCCGTCGCCGGCGTGCTTGCCGGCGTTCTGGATGGCCTCGAGGCAGCAGAAGTACACCGCCGCTTCGATGTCCGGATCGACGCGGGGCAGCTCCTCGGCGACGACGGACGTCGGCAGCAGGGCCCGGTTGGCGGCCGCCTGTAGCGCCTCCTGCAACCCCCGGGTCCGCAGGAGCGGCGGATAGATCCCGTGGGCCAGCTCGCGCAGTTCGGTGAGCGTGACCTGGACGTCGTTGCGCAGCTCCTCGAGCATCGTCGCCGCCGTTGCTGCGTCGGCGTCGAGGAGCTGGCGGGCCAGCCCGAGCTTGACGGCCATCGCGACGAGGTGCTGTTGGGCGCCGTCGTGGAGGTTGCGCTCGATCCCCCGGCGGCTCTCGTCGGCGGCGGCGACGATGCGGACTCGCGACGCGACGAGCTCGGCGTTGCGGACCTGGAGCTCGTCCAGGCTGGCCTGCAGGGCGGTGTCGAGACGAACGTTGTGGAGGGCGAGACCGAGCTGGCGGGCGAGGTCGCTCAGTACGCGGTCCTCGTCCTCGTCGAAGTCGGTATCGGTGGCGCGGCGTTCGGCGACGATGAACCCGAGCAGCTCGCCGAGATGGGCGATCGGCGCCACCCGCACGGCGGCGCCGTCTCGGCCGTTGAGCAGCGCCGGCACCCAGACCGCGAGCCAGGCGTTGCCCGACACGTGGGCCCGGGCGGCGACGCTGCGTTCGTCGGAGCCGAGCACGAGGCGGGGTGCGGTCCGGTCGGGCACGGACACGGCGAGCTCGTAGGTTCCGTCGCTACCGGTCCACACCTCGGCGGCCGACAGCGCCATCGTCTTGCGCAGGATCTCGGTCAGCTGGAGCAGCAGCTCGTCCATCGGGACGGCGCGGGACATGCGGGTGGCGAACGTCCGTAGCGCCGCTTCGGGCGCCTCCCGCTCGCCGTAGACCCGCAGGTTGGCAAACGACTCCATCCGTCGCCGGACCGGGAGGGAGAAGATGCCGACGATCGCGGCCGCCACCAACGAGAGCGCGAGCACCGGCCGCTCGTCGCCCGTCGGCAGGCCCCGGAGCCCGACGACGACGACCACGTAGACGCCGGTGACCAGCGCCAGCATCCCGGCGGCGACGATCGTGTGCACCAGGATCCGCCCGATCGCGGCGAGCGCGCGGTCCACCGTCGACATCACCAGTGCCACGGGGACGGTCACCGACGCGAACACGACGACGATGGGCACGTGCTCGGGCCAGCCGGTGAGCCCGGACAGCGCCCAGGCCGCCATCCCCACCGCGCCCGTCGTCAATGCCGCCCACCCGGCCCACTGCAGCCGGGCGCGGTCGCGCGCCGTCGCCCGGCGGCACCGGCGCACGATCACGGCGGCAGCTACGGCCGCCATCACCAGACCGAGGCCGACGAGCGGCGCCACCGGCACCGCCGGAGCTTCGGCGGCGAGGGCCAGCCCCACCGCCGCCCCGGCGACGTAGCCGCCGGCGACGAGCAACGCTCGACGGCGGGACAGGCGGCCATCGGGCAGACCGATGGCGAGGTGGAAGAGGACGGCGAGTGTGGCCGCGAGGGCGACGGCGCGAACGTCGCCGGCGCGGGCGCTGTCGTCGGCCCCGTCGCTGGCGGCGAGGGCGGCGGCGGCGCCCAGCGCCGCGAGGCCGACGATGATCGCGAGCGGCCAGTTCGGCCGGCGCAGGGCGAGCGCGACGGCACCGACCGCCCACACGCCGGCGGCGGCGACGACGAGCCAGGCGTCGGTCGTGCCCCCGGATGCGCCGCCGATCACCGCGAGGACGGCGGCGGCGGCCGCCAGCAGCGTGCCGATGATGCCCGAAGCAGCCCGGGCCGGAGGAGCCTCGGCGACGACGCCCACGGGCGAAGTGTCGACGCTCGGGATCGTGGTGGTCACTGCATTCACTCCGTTCGCAACGTCTCTGCCAGCCGGACGCCGGCGATTCGGGCTGCCGGAACGGCAGCGAGGGCCAGCGCCACGACCAGGGCGATGCCTGGCGCGGCGGCCCACGCCCACACCGGCACAACGGTCTCCACCAGCGCGCCAGTGCCCCGGGCAACGCGACCCCAGACCATGCGGCCACTGACCAGCCCAAGCAGCACGCCCAGGAGTACGCCGCCGACGGTGACGACGACCGCTTGCCAGCAGACGGTGGCTGCCGCCCGTCGCGGGCGCAGACCCAGGGCCCGCGCGACAGCGAGATCGTGCCGGCCGAGCCGGGATCCGGTCGCCAGCGCGTTGGCCAGCCCGCTCACCCCGAGGATGGCGAGGAACGCGGCGAGGTACCACGGCGCGGCGCCGATCTGGCGCAGGTTGTGGACGACCGACGGGACGGGAGTGGGAACGAAGCGGTTGTCGATGCCCTGCAGGCGGGCGACGGCCGCGTCGGCGTCGACCCCTGACCGGAGCGCCACGCCGAGCCCGGTCGCGACGATCATGCATCGGGGGTCGCGGGACTCGTCCGGGCACCCGACCGTGAGCGCCTCGAGGCCCTCGCTCGTCACCGCGAAGCCGTTGCCGACCTCGTTGGTCCCGGCGTGGAGCACGCGTCCGACGACGACGAGCGGCACCTCGCCGCGATGGCCGGTGACAGCGACCGTGTCGCCGATCCCGGCGCCGAGTCGGGCCGCGACCGCGTCGCCGATCGCCACCTCGCCCGGCCCGCCCGGCAGCCGCCCGTCGAGCAGCGTGGGTGTCACCGATCCGTGCCGGACGACGAACGCTTCCGGCTCCACGTCGCCCGACCCGCCTGGGCCCTCGGCCGTGAGCACGGGCTCGGCGAGCTGGTCGAGCTCGCCGATCCCGGCGACGTCGGGGTCGGCGACGAGCCGCTGGACCAGCTCGTCGGATCGCTCGTCGGGCCCGAGCTCGAGGATGGTGTCCCAGCCGGCCCCGTACAGACGGGGGGTGGACGTCAACCGGTCGGCCGAATGGGTCACCGCCGTGACGGCGAGGGCCCCGCCGACGGCGATCGCCACCGCGATCATCCCGGCCCGGCTGGCCTGGGCGCGGCGGCTGCTGGCGAAGGCCAGGCGCACACCGAAACTGGCGGCGGGATCGAGCACGCCCACGATCCGTTCCAGCCCGGCACCGTGGCGCACGGGGCGGTCGGTCATCTTCCGCCGCGCCGCCCAGCCGGACGCCGCGGCGATGGCGGTTCCGGCCAGCAGGATCGCCGCCGCGCCCAGGGCGAGGACCCATCGGTCGGCCAGGGGGCCGGGGGTGGGTTCGGCCCGACTGGCGATCCCGCGGGGAAACAGGCCCGACAGCGCGAGGGCGACGGTGACGGCACCGGCGATGCCGACAACGATCGCCGGCATGGCCCGGCTGACCGATCCGAGGACCTCCAGCCGGCGGGTGAACCCGAGCGCCTGGCGCGTGGATCGCTCGGCGGCCAGGTGCAGGCTCCGCCGGCTCAGCGCCTGGTACAGGATCACCAGCCCGGCGAGCCCGGCGGCGAGGGCGAACGCCCACATCGCCGCGACCTCCACCCCCACCGCGTCGTCGATGCGACCGGCGAAATCTTCATCCTCCACATGGGCCACGAAGTCGGCGCCGGCCACCGCGCCCAGCGGGGCGACGAGGCCCTCGGCATCAGCCGGGTTGGCCGCGATCATCGCGATCCCCGGCATGATCAGCACCTCGTCGCGATACTCCTCGGCGAAGGCCGGAGTCGCGACGAGGATCGGCTCCGGTACGTCCGTGATCGACTCGATGTCCCGCGTCACGCCGACGACGCGGAGGTCGATGCTCGGACCGGTCGGCGCGCCCGAGGCGACTCCCGCCATCACGTCGACCTGGTCGGGGCCGAGGGTGTGGAGCGTGAGCACCGAGCCCACGCCGCCCCAGACGTCTGCGGCGGTCTCGTTGACGACGACCTCGTGCGGGTCGTCCGGGTCTGGCTCGCGCCCTTCGACGAACAGGTGATTCGGCGCGCGCCCTCGCTGCGCCCCCATGACGGCGTTGAAGAACTCGTCGTCGGGGTCGGGGGTGGCGCCCATGAAGTCGTAGACGGTGACGCCGTCGACACCGTCGACGGCGGCGAGCCGGTCGGCCAACTCCGCCGAGGACGGCAGCCTCGCCATGATCGCCGAGAAGTCGTCGAGTTCGCCGAGGTACGCCGCCTCGACCTCGACCTGCGATTCGTTCGTCGCGGCCATGAAGCGCTCGATCGCGCTGTCCGCCCGTCGTGCCCCCGCGGCGGCGGCCATCGTGACGCCGCCGGCGACGGCGATCAGCACGCCGAGGGTGAGCGCGCCACCCCAGCCGCGACGCCACTCGCGTCGCACGAGCATCCAGACCCCGTTCATTCCGACCTCAACCCCTCGGCGGGCGGGCGGCGGCCGGCGAACCAACCCGGGACGGCGCCGATCACGGCCCCGCCCCCGACCGCGGCGACGGTCACGAACAACAACCAACCGACGTCGACGGCGGGGGTGTCGAGCATGCCGGCCGATCGGATCGCGGCGAGCCATGCCCACCGACCGATCACGATGCCGATGGGAACCCCGGCGAGCACCCCCAGCAGGGCGACCGTGACGGCCTGGCACGACACGCTCAGCCCCACGTCGCGGCGAACGAACCCGAGCGACTGCAGGACGGCGAAGTCGACACGCCGGCGGCGGACCGACACGGCCAGGAAGTGCACCAACCCGAGCACGCCGAGCCCAGCGAGGAACACGCCCAGCGCGACGAGCCATCCGCTCATCGCGGCGAGCTGGAGCAGCCGTCCGGGCGCCTGCGGCGCCGAGTAGCGCGTGAACGTGACGCCGTACTCCTCGCTCAGGCGCTGCTCCAGCGCGGCGACATCGGTGCCGTCCTCGTACGTCAACAGCAGGTATCGCCCACCGCCCGTGTCCTGGTGCGCGGTGAGGCCTTCGTCGGTCAACACCGCGCCCTGGCCCGGTTCGGCGTTGTCCAGCATCGGGATCACCGCCTGCCCGACAACGGTCAACGAGTCACCGCTGCTGGTCCGGAACGTTTCGCCCACCGACAGGCCGAGCCGCTCCATCGTGATCCGGCCGAGGGCGACCTCGTTGGGCCCGGCGGGCGGACGGCCGGCCGTGACCGGAGAGCCGGTCGAACCCTTCCAGTCCTCGAAAGCGCAGGCGTACAGCGCGACGTCGTCGACGGTGAGCGGCGCGCACGACACGGCCGCGATCGCCGCGAGGTCGGGGTCGTCGACCATCCGACTCACGACGGCCTCCGGGTCCTCGACCACGAGGTCGGGCTGGGTGTCCCACGTCCACCCGTACCGCGCGGGCTCGTCGCGCCCGGCGGCGACGCTCCCCACGAACACGAACGCGGCGACCACGCCGGCGACTCCCGTGAGCGCACCGAGCAGGGCCGATCGGGCCGGCACGCTGCGCCGCCCCCGCCCGGGATCGAGCGCCATCGTCACGCCGACGGTCGCGGCCGGACCGGTGAACCGGACTGCGCTCCCGACCCGGGCCGGCCAGTTCGCCGCCGTGGACGCCACGCCGCGTGACGCCGACCGATGAGCCCGCCACGCAACGATCAGGAGCAGGACGGCCGTCACGACGACCCCGCACGGCACCAGGACGGACCAGTCCGCATCGAAGCCCGGCGACACCTCGGCTCGCCGGGCCAGCGACGGCGGGAACCACCGCGACAGGGCCACGGCGCCCGCCAGTCCGGCGACGGCGCCGGCGACCACGGCGACGGCGCACGGACCGCCGAAGCCGGCGATCCGCCCCCACCGTCCGAGGCCGATCGCCTGCAGCGTGCTCTCTGACTCGCTGCTCAGGGCGAGGTGCCGGTTGACGGCCTGGAGCACCGTGAGCAGACCGACCACGAACGCGATCGCGGCGACGACCAGGAGCCCGGAGCTCAGCGTTCGGAAGGCGTCACCCGCTTCGCCCGCGTAGTCGTCTTCGACGTAGGACGCGAACGTCTCGTACTCGGTCCCAACGTCGTCACGCACGTGCGCCAACACGTCCTCGAGTCGGACCACGGTGCGGTCGATGCGCAGGGCGTAGAGCGACACGGAGAACCCGATCCGCTCGGCGTTGGCCCGGAAGAAGGCCGGGGAGGCGATGCCGCCGGGGTTGAGGGACTGCGGGCGGATGGCCAACTCGTCGCCCTGGCGGACGATGCCGACGACCTTCGCCGAGACCGTCGGCCCGCTCGCCGCCTCGCTGACCGCCTCGTCGGCGAGGAACGCCGCCGTCTCCGCGGCGGTGAAGGTCGGGCCGCGGAAGACGTCGCCGACGGACAGGTCCAGCTGGTCGACAGCGGTCTCGTTGACGGCGATCTCGTCGACCGCGTCGGCGCGAGGCAATCGGCCGGCCAGAACGATCGGCCGGTCCACGTCGACGAAGTAGCCGCCGTCCGGACTGGTCATGATGCCGAAGTCGTACTGCGTCCCCTTGGCGCCGACCGGTGCGACGGTGATCGCTGCCGCCGTCGTCACGCCCTCCAGGTCCGCCAGCTTCTGGCGTAGGCCGTCGACCCGGCCGGGATCGAGGGCGAACTCCGGTGACAGGACCGCGACGTGCAGATCGCGGGCCGCGGTCGCGGCGCTGAAGCGGTCGAGCACGCTGGAGGTCCGGCGCGCACCGGCGACCGTCGCCAGCACGGCCGCCGTCACCGTCGCGACGATCACGACCAGCAGCAGCAACGAGCCCCGCCGCCTGCGCACCTCGGCGCGTGCAACGAGCCCCGCCGCCCCGAACACGTCGTCCTCAGGTCGTTTCCACGCGGCCGTCACGCATCAGCACGATGCGGTCGGCGCCGGCGGCGACCTCGTCGCTGTGGGTCACCATGATGATCGTCTGGCCGTCGTTGTGGAGGCGCCGGAACAGCTCGAGGACTTCCAGCCCGCCCTCGGTGTCGAGGGCACCGGTCGGCTCGTCGGCGAGCACCAGGGTCGGCTCGTTGGCCAGGGCGCGGGCGATGGCGAGGCGCTGGCGCTGACCGCCGGACAGCACGGCCGGCATCGCGTTGGCCTTGTCACCGACCCCGAGCAGGTCGAGCAGGCCGCGCGCCCGGCTCTCCGCGGCCTTGCGCTTCGAGCCGGCCAGCACGGCCGGCAGGACCACGTTCTCCAGCGCCGTCATGCCCTCGAGCAGGTTGAAGAACTGGAACACGATCCCGATGCGGCGCCGCCGCATCCGGGCCAGCCAGTCCTCGTCGCGCCCGGTGATCTCCTCGCCGGCGATCGAGATCATGCCCTCGTCGGCGAGGTCCAGACCGGCGACGAGGTTGAGCAGCGTCGACTTGCCGCAGCCCGACGGTCCCATGATCGCCACGAACTCGCCTTGGTAGATGTCCAGGTCGACGCCGCGGAGGGCGCGGACCGGGGCCAGCTCGGCCTCGAACGTCCGCCGCACGCCCCGCACCGTGAGGACCGCGGCGCCGCCTTCAACCCGCGCCTGCTCGACCACCACTGCCGCCTCAGTCATGTTGTTCCTCCGCCCGCTTCCATCCGCCGTTCATGCCCGTCATGCCGCCGGCCCGGCAGTCTCGCCGATCAGGTCCGGCACCGCCAACAGGCGGTGCGCCGTCACCGGCCGCTCCCGGCCCTTGACGAGCCGGTCGCCGAGTGTATCGACGGACACCTCCGCCCCGGTCCGCCAGGCGGCCTCTCTCGTGGACTCGCTCAGCACGGTCTGACCGGCCGGGCGGGCGAGGTCCTGGAGCCGCTGCGCCACGTTCACCGTGTCGCCCACGACCGTGTACTCGAGTCGCTCGTCGCTGCCGAGGATGGCCGCCGCGACCTCGCCGGTGGACACGCCGATCCCGAGCCCGAACGGGGCCAGCCCCCGCTCCTCCCAGCGGCGGTTGACCTCCGCCTGGCGCCGGTGCATCGCTTCGGCCGTCCGCAGCGCCCGCACGGCGTGCTCGCGCTGCGCGAGCGGCGCGCCGAACACTGCCATCACGGCGTCGCCGACGTACTGCATCACGGTCCCCTCCTCGGCGAGGACGGCGGCGTTCATCTCCTGCCGGTGCTCGTTGAGCTGACTGGCGAGGACGGTCGGGTCGGTGTGCTCGGCGATCCCCGAGTAGCCGCGGACGTCACTCATGAGGACAGTGACCTCGAGCCGGTCGGTCCGGTGCCGGGCGTCGGGGTCGGACCGCAGCTTCTCGGCCACGCCGGCGGGCATCATGCGGCTGAGGGTCTCACCCTGCTCCTCGCGCTCCAGGATCGCCTGCTGGAGCAGGCGCAGCCGGCGCAGCGCCCCCTCCTGGCCCTCGCTCGCGCCCCGGGCGAGCTTCAGGAACAGGTCCTCGATCGCCGCGTTGGCGGCCTCGGCCGTGGTTTGTCGAGCCGCTGCGATCGCCTTCACCGGCCGCCCCTCGGCGATCTCGTGGAGGAGGGCGTCCTCGGCGGCGTCGAGGTCGGCGGTCGAACGGACCGGAGTCACGAGCGCGGCCACGATCTCGGGGTCGAGCATCGACCCGCCCGTCGCCACCTCCCGGATCGCCCGGGCGAGACGGTCACCGTCGGCCACCCGGTCCTTGAGCAGGTAGGCGTAGCCAGCGGCGCCCTCGCGGAGCAGGGAGATCGCGTACTCGGGCTCGTCGTACTGCGACAGCACCACGATCCCGGTGCCCGGGGAGCGCTTGCGCACGATCTTCGCCGCCTCGATCCCCTCGTCCTGGAACGTCGGCGGCATGCGAATGTCGGTGACCACGACCTGCGGGTGGCTGGCATCGGCGGCGGCGAGCAACTCCTCGAAGTCCGCCGCCGTGCCAACGACGTGCAGGTCGCGCTCGAGTCCGAGCAGCGCCCGCACGCCTTCCCGCACGAGCACACTGTCGTCGGCCAGAAGCACCGTGATCCCGGTTTGGTCCTCTCCCACGACCGCCATTGATGCCGGACGGCGGCGGGGCCGACAAGGAAGCCGACCTCCGACGCACGGTGATGCCAGCATCCCCCCGACGAAACCGGCCTCCACGATGGCGTCCCGCCCGGTGGGCGTCGATCGTGGCGGCATGCACATTTCCATGCCACGCAAGCTGGCCGTCGCGTCCGCGGCGGCCACCCTCTGCCTGGCCGCGGCGGCGTGCGGTGACGACGATGACGAAGCGGCGGAACCGGCAACCACGGCGGAACAGGCGACGACAGCACCTCCGGAGTCGACGGCGGGCCCGGCGACCACGTCGCCCCCCGTGACGACTGGTGCTCCCGTGACGACTGGTGCCCCCGTGACCACGGCGGCGGCCGGCGACCTGGCGGGCTTCTGCGACGCCGAGCTCGCCGTCGAGGGGGCGGTGGCCTCCGAGGACGAGGCGGCGATCGGGTCGGCGATCGAGCAGCTCGTCGCCGCCGCGCCACCGGAGGTCGCCGGCACCGTCGAGACGGTGGTCGCCGAGTTCCAGGCGAGCGGCGGCGAGTCAGAGGCGTTCACCGAGGCCTACGGCGAGCTGATCGGATTCGTCAAGGGCAACTGCGGGTTCACCGACCTCACCGTCGAGGCGACCAACTACGCCTTCGGCGGACTGCCCCGGAACGTCGCCGCCGGGCCGGCGGTGGTCACCCTCGAGAACAAGGCCGACGAGTTCCACGAGATGGTGGTGTTCCGGATCAACGACGACGTCACCGAGACCCTCATCGAGCTGCTCTCCCTGCCCGAGGAGGAGGCGATGAGCAAGATCACCATGGCCGGCGTTGCGTTCGCCGCTCCCGGCGAGACCGGCCACACCGCGTTCACGCTCGAGCCCGGCCGGTACGCCGCGGTGTGCTTCCTCCCCGAGGGCGCCACGCCCGAGGCGATGGAGCAGATGGAGCAGAGCAGCGTCCCGCCGGAAGGCCAGCCGCACTTCATGCACGGCATGGCCCAGGAGTTCGAGGTCGCCTGACATGAGCATTGAGCGGTTCGAATCACGGGTCACAGCCGTGTCGTGGATTCCGTCCGACGCGGTGACCGGCGCGACGAAGGCGGCCTTCGCCACCGTCGCCCACTACGACGACCCCTTGCCGGACGAAATCGCCGGCCGTGACACCGCCGAGCAGGGCGCCGCGCTCGACTCCTGGCGGGAGGCCGACCGGTTCCGGTTCGCCAACCAGCTCGGCGCCTGGATCGAGGTCGACGGCGACCGCATCGTCGGTGCCGGGTACTGCGGCGAGCCCCGAATCGGGAGCACGCGAATGGATCTCGGACCGCGGGCCGTCACGTTCCAGGCCGCGGCGATGCCGACCCTGCAGGCCGAGCCGGTGTACGGCGACGGCTGGGTCCGCTTCGAGCAGACGGCCGGCGGGCGCACTGGTGTGCCGGCGCCGCGACGGGTGAACCATCCGCCATTCGTGCAGTTCCGGGCGCCACTCGCCTGGTCGACGCTCCGGCTCACGGTGCACGCCGACGGGCGCAGCGAGTACGAGCTCGTCGGGGCGAGCCGGTTCCCGCGCCACTGGGTGTACGGCCCCGATGGCCGCCTCGCCGGCAAGGCCGGGAGCATCGATTTCAAGGACTGGTACCGCCGCGCCTTCGGGCGGCACACTCCGTGGGGCGACAGCGAGACCCCCGCGTTCGTGACCGCCGTGGAGACGGCGCTCGAGCGCCAGCTCTCGCTGGCGATCATGCGCGGCGACGCCGAACCGCAGCGGCGCAAGATCGGCCAGGGTGCGGTGCTCACCGAGCAGGGTGCGCCCGGCGACGAGCTGTACCTGCTCCTCGACGGCGTGCTCGCCGTGGAGGTCGACGGAGCCGTCGTCGCCGAGGTCGGCCCGGGTGCGGTGCTCGGCGAGCGGGCGATCCTCGAGGGTGGGGCGCGCACGTCGACGCTGCGGGCCGTGACCCCGTGCCGGGTCGCCGTCGCCGGCGCCGGCCAGATCGACCCGGACGCCCTGCGTAGCCTCAGCGCGTGTCACCGCCGCGAGGAATCCACAACTCTTGATGAAATCGACACAGAAACTGAGCCACCTCATCAAGAGTTGGGGATGTCGGCCACGCGCGTGTGATGACCTGGTGAGGATGCGGGAGGGACCGTGAGGGCGCTGCTGTGCGGGGTGCGGGGCTCGACTCCCGCGCCCGGCGTCGAGTTCGCCGAGGTGGGCGGCCACACCTCGTGTGTGGCCATCCCGGCAACGGGCGGTCGATGGCTGGTCCTCGATGCCGGGACGGGGCTACGCCGGCTGGGTGCCGTCCTCGACGGCGCCCCGCTGCGCGGCTCGATCCTCCTCACCCATCTGCACTGGGATCACACCCATGGGCTCCCGTTCCTCCCCAACGCCGACCGGCCCGATGCCGACGTGTCGCTGTGGCTCCCCGCCCCCTCCGACGGTGCCGACGCCGTCGAGACGCTGGCCCGGGCGATGTCACCGCCGCACTTCCCGATCGGGCCGGACGGCCTGCTCGGCGAGTGGTCGTTCGCCGCGCTCGACGAAGGGGAGCACTCGCTCGAAGGGTTCACCGTCACCGCCGCCGAGGTCGCCCACAAGGGTGGCCGCACGTACGGCTACCGCGTCGACGGCCCCGACGGCAGTCTCGCCTACCTCCCCGACCACGCCCCCCGCCTGGCCGCTCCGGAGCGCCGGCGGGCGGCGCACGAGTTGGCAGGAGGGGTCGACGTCCTGCTCCACGACGCCCACTACGTCGCCCACGAGCAGGCGACCGCCGACGCCTACGGACACGCGACCATCGAGGACGCGGTCGAGTTCGCCCGGCAGTCCGGGGCGCGGGCGCTGGTCCTCGTTCACCACGCCCACAGCCGCACCGATCAGGCCGTCGGCGAGATCGAGGCGGCCCTTCGCGACTGCACGCCGCCGACGTCGATCGGCCGCGAGGGCGACTGGGTCGACGTCCGCCGCCGCTGATCTGCGCAAGTCCACAAATAGTCAGACGGCCACGTCGACCGCGGCGCCCACGGGCAGCAGGCGGAACCTGTCGCGCACGTCGGGCGATGCCTGCGCCAGCTCCCGCTCGATCGCATCCTGGCCGTCGCGGAAGTGCGACCAGCCTTCGTAGTGCACGGGGATCACCGTGTGCGGGCGGAGGAGATCGCAGAGCTCGATGCCGTCACGCGCCGTCATCGTGTACCGCACCGGGCCGGTGACCGGGAAGCGCACGCCGCCGAGATGGAGGACGGCGGTGCCGACCCGCAGACGGGCGGCGACGCTGCGGACGCCGTCGTACAGCACGGTGTCCCCGCTGATCCAGACGACGCCATGGGCCTGACCGTCCCAGCGCAGGGCGAAGCCGATCACGTCGCCGACGATGGGCCGGCTGCCCGGCGGCCCGTGTCGGCACGGCGTCGCCGTCACCTCGATCGGGGTCCGCCCGGGTGCGTCGAGCAGGGTCGTCGACCAGGGTTCGAGCCCGCGGGTGCCGCCACCGAGCCGGGCCGCGCCCGACGTGGTGGTCACGACCACCCCGGCCGTCGGGAGCAGCGCCCGACCGGCGTCGTCGAGGTTGTCGGCGTGCTGATCGTGGGTCACGAGCACGGCGTCGACGGGTCCGAGGTCGTCGCTCGTGACGCTCGGGCCGGCGACCTTGCGCGACGACGTCCCCCAGCCGAAGCGGTACGTCCGGCCGGGGGCGTCGAACGTTGGATCGGTCAGGATCCGCCACCCGCCGGCCTCGATCAGGGTCGTCGGCCCTCCGATGTGGGTGATCCGCAGCCCGGTCACCCGGGAGCGTCGCCCGCGGCGGGCGGGGCGGCGTGGCGTTCAGCCCAGTCCAGGGCGTAGTCGGCGACCTCCTCCCAGCCCGGTCGCGCCGGGAGGAGGTGGGGTCCGTCGAACTCGTGGACCTCGGTGACGAGGCCCGGCGCCTTGTAATGCTTGGCATTGGACCGCTGGATGCTCGGCGGCATGAGGTGGTCCTCGCTCCCGGAGATGAACAACAGCGGCGGGCGGTTGGCGTTGTCGTAGTCGACCCAGTTGTCGTCCTTACCCGGGTGGATGTTGGCGAGCGCGCTGCCCCAGAAGATCTGCCCCGATGCCGGGATGTGGTACCGCTCGTAGAGACGGCGTGACTCTTCGTCGTCCAACGTGTTGGTGAAGGCGTAGTGCCACTGGTCGAACGTGAGCCCGACCGCCCTGTGGCGGTTGGCCGGGTTCTTCAGCACGGGGAAGGCGGAGCGGATCTGCGACAGCGGCACCCGCTTGACGCCCTCGGTCGGTGCCGAGTTGATCGCCACGCCCACCGCCCCGAACCCGTGGTCGAGGAGGATCTGGGTGAACACGCCACCCGCCGAGTGGCCGATCAGGATCGGCGGCGTGGCGAGTCCACCGACGACCGTCTCGAGCCGCTCGATGATCGCCGGCACGGTGACCGCCTCGATCGGCGACGGATCGGCGTTGAGCGCCTCCACCTCCACGTCGAACCCGGGATAGGCGGGCGCCAGCACCTGGTAGCCGCGGGCCTGGTAGTGGGTGATCCAGTGCTCCCAGCTCCGGGGGGTCACCCAGAAGCCGTGGATCAGCACGATGGTGTCGGGACGCGTCGGGGCCTCGCTCATGGGCGCATCGTTGTCGAGGCCTCGGCGGTTCGGCAAAACGACGCTGCTCGGCGAGGCCGAGGCGGCGGCCGGCCCGCGCTCTCGCCACGTAGTCTCCGGCCGTGACCGGCGTACTCCGCATCGCCCAGTTGAACGCCGGCTCGCTGCTCGAGCCGGATTGGCCGGCCCGGCGGGTCGAGATCGTCGAGTGGCTGCGCCGGCTCGCTCCGGACGTCGTCTGCTTCGAGGAGATCTGGCAGAGCGACGAGTCGCCGAACACGGCCGGGTGGATGGCCGACAACGCGCCCGAGCTGGGGTACCACTGGAGGTTCGGTGGGGCGCCGTTCGGCACCGATCTGTGGCCGGACGAGTCGCTGCAGTTCGGGTCGGCGGTCCTCTCGCGGTGGCCGATCGACGACTGGCACCACCACCGGCTTCCGGTCGCGTCCGAGGAGGACCCGCTGGTACGCAGCGTCCCGTGGGAGCTGGTCCACGCCCGCACCGCCGGTCTCGACGTGTTCGTCTGCCATCTCGCCGCCGCGCCGACCTACGGCCGGCACCGGCAGCAGCAGGTTCTCGCCATCGACGAGCAAGTACGCGAGGTGCGGAGCGACCTCGAGCTGCTCGGCATGCCGGCGCAGCGTCGCGACTCGATGCCGCCGGTCGTGTGCGGCGACTTCAACGCCGAGCCCGACAGCGACGAGATCCGGTTCCTGTGCGGGCTCGCCGTGCTCGACGGGCGCACCACGTACTACCAGGACGCGTGGCGCGTCGCCGGCGACGGTCCCGGCTACACCCAGGACTGGCGGTCCAACACGATCGCCGACGGATCGAACATCCCCCGCAAGCGGATCGACTACGTCTTCGTCGGCGACGGGTGGTTCCGCGAGGGCAACGCCGGTCGCGTGCTGTCGGCGTCGCTCGCCTTCGACGAGCCCCTCACGGGCGTCAATGCCAGCGACCACGCCGGCCTCGTCGTCGACATCGTCTGGCCCCAACGGCCGAATTCCTGACCCCGGGGCGTCGGAGTTGGGGTGCCCGCGACGATGGAAGGATCGTGGGTGTGCCGTCCAGCGCCACCGGCGACCTCCTCGTCCTCTACGACAAGGCCGTCGACGATGTCTACGGCTACATCCTCGCCCGGTGTCGCAACCGTGAGGTGGCCGAGGACGTCACCGCCGACGTCTTCACCGCCGCCGTCGAGGCCGTCCGCCGGGATTCGGTGGCCGACCTCACGACCGCCTGGCTGATCGGGATCGCCCGCCACAAGCTCGTCGACCACTGGCGACGGACCGAACGCGAGCAGCGGCGACTCCATGCGGTCGCCGACGACCCGACCGTCGCCTCGCCGCGCGTCGACACCTGGGACGTCGAGCTCGACGTGCTGGCGGCGCGCGACGCACTGGCGCAACTCGGCGCCCACCACCGCTCGGCGCTGGTGCTGCGTTACCTCGACGGGCTCCCCGTCCCCGACGTCGCCGAGGTGCTCGGACGGACCGTGCAGGCGACCGAGGCGTTGCTCGTGCGGGCCCGTCGCGCGTTCCGCCTGATCTACGAGGAGGTGGACCAGTGAGTACTGACCCCTTCGACGACCTCCGCCTCCTCGCCGAGCTCGAGCCCGCCGCGCGGCCGGACCCACGGTTCGTCGCCCGCCTGCGGGCCCGTGTCGCCGCCGCCCTGACCGCTGACCTCGACGACCTCCCCGTCGTCGACCTTCCCGAACGGAGGACCACCGTGACCGAACCGACCACTGCCACCGCGACCGCAACGATCCAGCCCTACATCTGCGTGAACCCCGCCACCGAGGCGATCGCCTGGTACGGCGACGTCTTCGAGGCCGTCGAGACCGTCCGCTACACCGGTGACGACGGGCGCATCGGCCACGCCGAGATGAGCATCGGCGGGGCCGAGATCATGCTGTCCGATCCGTACCCGGAGATGGACGTGGTGTCACCGCTCGAGCTGGGCGGCACGACGACCACGCTCCACCTCACCGTGCCCGACGTCGACGCCGTCTTCACCCGGGCCGCCGCGGCGGGGGCGACGATCGAGCGCGAGCCGACCGACCAGCCCTACGGCCTGCGTTCGATGTCGCTCCGCGATCCGTTCGGCCACCGCTGGATGGTGGGGACCCCGATCGGCAGCCCGACCGTCGAGGAGGTCCAGGCCGCGACGCCCGACTTCACGATCACCACCCCCGGTGAGACCGACGAGCGTTGACCCTGCCGGTCGCTACCCGCTGTCGTCGGACGGCTCGAGCACGAACACGGGGATGACCCGCGCCGTGCGGCGCTGGTAGTCGGCGTAGTCGGGATAGGCGGCGACGGCCCGCTCCCACCACTCGGCCCGTTCGTCGCCCGTGACCTCGCGGGCGATCATGTCCTGCGTCACCTGTCCGTCCTGCAGTTCGACGTGCGGGTCGGCCGTCAGGTTGTAGTACCAGACCGGGTGCTTCGGGGCGCCACCGAGCGACGCCACCGCGGCGTACCGGCCTTCGTGCTCGACCTTCATCACCGGTGTCTTGCGCAGCTTCCCGGACTTGTTGCCGACCGACGTCACGATCACGACCGGCATGCCGCGAAGCGTCAGACCCTTGGTCCCTCCGGACGACTCGTACTCCTCGACCTGGTCACGGACCCACTGCATCGTGTTCGGTTCGTAGTCACCTTCGAGTGGCATGGGGCCAACCTACTGGTCCCGAGCGGGTGGCCGCCCCGCCGCCCTGGCCCACCGCTGTGACCACTTCAGCAGCGGCTCGAGGGCGGTCCCGAGCTCGACGCCCAATCGGGTGAGCCGGTAGCGCTGCTCGTCGTCCTGCTCGACCAGGCCGGCATCGAGCAGCTCGACGAGGCGCTGGCGGAGCACGCTCGTCGACATCGCGTCGCAGCGCTCGCGCAGCGCCCGGAACCCGAGCGGCTCGTCGCGCAGCTCCCACAGGATCCGCAGGCACCAGCGCCGGCCGAGCAGATCGAGGGCGGCCATGATCGGGCGGCCGGTCGTCGACCCGCGCACCCTCGAACCCGGCCGTACCGACATCGCCACCTCCCGACTTGACCCCGATGCGCTTCTAATTCAGAATCAGTGAACGATTCTAGTTCCGAATCACCGGAGGAGGTCGCCCTCGTGACGCCGAGGATCCCGCCCGTTGACCCGCCGTACGACCCCGTGACGTCCGCCGAGCTCGACGCGATGATGCCGCCCGGCGTGCCGCCGATAAGGCTCTTCCGCACGTTCGCCCGCAACCTCGAGATGACGAAGGCGATGCGCGGCTGGGGAGGGTACGAGCTGAGCCGCGGGCTGTCGGTCTCCATGCGCGACCGCGAGCTGGTTATCGACCGGGTGTGCGCCCGGTGTGGCTGCGAGTACGAGTGGGGCGTTCACGTCTTGTTCTTCGCCGCCCGCGTCGGCTTGACCGATTCCCAGATCGCGTCGCTCACGTTCGGGTCACCGGACGACGAGTGCTGGACCGACGGGCGAGATCGCACCGTGGTCGCGATGGTCGACGCGCTGCACGCCGACCACGACATCGGCGACGACCTGTGGGACCGGCTGGCCGAGCACTTCGACCATCGTCAGGTCCTCGACCTGACGATGCTCGCCGGGTGGTACCACGCGATCAGCTACACGGCGCGCGCGGCGCGGGTCGACCTCGAAGCGGATGCTCCCCGCTTCGCGGACTACCAGGCGATCTCGGCCAGCCCGTAGGTCACACACAGCCCGACGCTGTTGATCGCGACGAGGGCGAGGACGATCCCGGCGATCAGTCCCCGGCGGGCCCGGCCGCGCACCCTCGCCGTCGCCGCGGGCATGTACCACGCCGGCAGCAGCCCGTCGGCGGGCTCGTCCGGCCAGGGGACCGGGGTGTCGTCGGACCGTTGGGGCGGAGTCGGCGCCGTCACAGCGCGTCGGCGAAGCCCTTGATGTCCCGGAGCGTCGCCTGGAAGACGTCGGGCATCGCCCCGTTGAAGATCAGGTCGCCGGCGTGGCACGTGCCGTTCACCGTCCGGCTCACCGTCGGCACACCCGCCCCGACCAGCTTGCGGTAGTAGGCCAGGCCTTCGTCGCGCAGCGGGTCGAGCTGGTTCACCGAGATCACGTGGGGCGGCAGCCCGACCAGGTCCTCCCTCGTCGCGTGCAATGGCCACGCCAGCGGGTCGGTGGTGTGCTCCCTGTCCGGGTCGTACACCCTCGCCAGGCCCGCCATCATCCGGCAGCTGAGGAAGTAGCCGTCGTTCTCGTACAGCGACACCAGCTCGGACGGCCGATCGCCGTACCCGTTGGAGATGTAGGGACACAACGCGTACGCGCCGCTCACCTGATCGATGAGGCCGTCGCGCTTCGCCTTCAGCGTCGTCGCCAGGGTCAGGTTCCCGCCGCCGGACTCGCCCGAGATGATGAGCTGGGAGATCCCCAGCGTCGCTTTGTTGTCGACCACCCATCGCAGCGCCGACGTGCAGTCGTTGAGCCCGGCCGGGAACGGATACGGGCCGTGCTTGCCGCCGCCGTTGCGGAACTCGACACCGACCACGACCATGCCGGTCGCGGCCAGGTCATCGCGCAACCGCATGAAGCTCGCCCCCGCCGCCTCCAACAGCACCATCCCCCCGCCGTGCAGGTGGAGCACACCAGGCACCGACGAGGAGGCCGCGCGGGGACGGTGGATGTACAGCGTGACGTCGTTGCCGTCGACGCCCTGGATGACCTCGACGCTCCGCTCCACGCCCTCGACCGCCGGCAGGTCGGCGGTCAACGCGACGAACAGCCCCTCGAACCCTTCCTCGGCCGCGCCGACGTACTCGAGCAGAGCCTCGATCGGAGCGTCGCTGTCGACCATCGAGTCGTCCGGCGGATCGGCGAGGGCGAACGGTTCCATCGCCTCGATCATCCGCGGGTCGGCACGCGGGTCGTCGCGCAACGTCATCGCCGGAGCACCGAGCCGGCCGGGAAGAAGTGGTGTGCGGTCCTCTGGCATCGCGACCCCCTGTCTGAGACGTCCTGGAGCACGACTGTAGACGGGCACGACACGCCGCCAAGCGGCGCCAGTGGCCGTCAGCGGGTCGTCGCGCGCGGCTCCCGCCGGCTGGCCTCGACAACCGCCAGATCCGGCATCTCGACGCGGTTGAGCGCGTCGATCACCCGGCCGACGTCCCTGCTCTCGGCGGCGCGGATCACCAACAGTCCGACGCTGAGCAGCCCGGGGTGGAGCACCCGCCGGGCGATCCCGGCGACGCGGGCATCGCGCGCCCCGATCGGTCCCGACCAGTCCTCCCGGGCGAGCGGAGCCAGCTCGACGGCGAAGCGCCACGCCTCGGTCCGCGCGACCTCGATGCTGAAGCGGATGAGCTCGTCGTCGCGTCGACCGCCGATCCGGTCGAGCAGGCCGATCAACGGCGACACCGTGGCGACGTCACGAACGACGCCGGCGATGAGCCACGCCATGATCTCGTTGATCCGGTCGAAGTCCCGCCGCAGCTCGGCCAGCGACGGACCCGGCGCGACCTCGGCGGCGGCGATCCCGAGATCCAGGTTGATGTGGGCGTTGATCGCCACCAGCAGGTGCTGGACGACGATCGGCCGGGCCGACGTGGTCGCCTCGAAGGCGCGCTCCCAGGACTTCGTGATCGCGTCGCCCGACCGGTGACCCTCGAGCGCGGCCAGGTAGCGACCGGCGAAGGCGACGTCGAGGCGCTCCATCCGCGGCCCGTCGTCGAAGAACCCGGTGGCGATCCCCTCGGCGATCTTGGCCGTGACCTTGCGGTAGACGGCAGCGAAGTAGCCGACGCGGCTGCGCTCCTCGCGGGCGCGGGCGACGATCGCGTCGAGGACCTCGACGACGTCGTCGATCGATTCGACCGTCCGGCCGGGCGTCGGCATCACCCCTGTCCCTATCACGTGCGGACACGTGCCGGCCGCTCGATCCGCAGTCCCGTCAGCCGAGCCGGCGCACGGCCTCCAGGGCGTCGGTGGCGAGCCGGTCGGTGCCGGCCTTCATCGCCGCCAGCTCGTCAGCGCCGATCCCCTGGTCGCCCATCGCGCCGTGGAGGTAGCGGGCGTACACGCCTTCGCTGATCACCGCCAGGCGCCACGACTGGAAGGCGATGTAGTAGTCGATCCCGGTCAGGTCACGACCGGTGCGGCGGGAGTACCGCTCGAGCAGCGCGGCGTACGACGGGAAGCCGTCGCCGCCGGACGGGTCGTTCGCCCGCCCGCCACCGGTGCCGGGATCGGTCCAGTAGACGCCGAGGTAGCCGACGTCGGCGAGCGGATCACCGAGAGTGCACAGCTCCCAGTCGAGCACGGCGTTGATCCGCCCGGAGTCGGGGTCGGTCAGGCAGTTGCCGAAGCGGTAGTCACCGTGGGCGATGGCGACCTCGCGCTGCGGCGGCAGGCGGGCGCCGAGACGGTCGGCGACCTCGTCGATCGCCGGGAGGTCGCGGGTCCGGGAGTCGGCCCACTGGCGTCGCCAGCGACGTAGTTGGCGTTCGATGTAGCCGTCGCGCTTGGCGAGGTCGCCGAGCCCGACGGCATCGACGTCCACGGCGTGCAGCGCGGCCAGGGTGTCGACGAGGTTCTCGCTCGCCCGCGCCCGCGTCGCCGGGTCGAGGGGCTCGGCCCGGGCCGGACTGTCGAGCACGACGCCGTCGACGAAGCCCATGACGTAGAACGGCGCGCCATTGATCGACTCGTCGGCGCCGAGGGCGAGCGCCTCGGGCACCGGCACGTCGGTCGGCCCGAGGGCGGCGATGATCCGATACTCGCGGGCGACGTCGTGGGCGGTGGCGAGGACGTGCCCGAGCGGCGGGCGGCGGACGACCAACCGCCGGCCGTCGGCGCCGGTGACCGCGTAGGTGAGGTTCGACCGGCCCCCGCCGATGAGCGTCGCCTCGAACGGTCCGACGGCGCCGGCCACGTTCGCTTCCAGCCAGCGCCCGACGCGATCGAGGTCCAGTCCCTCGAGCACGGGCCGCGAAGGTACCCGGGAGCGCGCGGGCGGCGCTATCCCGGGCGTCCGACGCCGCTGACGTTGCCCCAGTTGACCGCGGCCACGGTGACCGGGTTGCCGGGGTTGGTGGCGTGCACCATCTGCCCACCGCCGATGTAGATGCCGACGTGACTGATCGGGCTGTAGTAGAAGATCAGGTCCCCGGGCTGAGCGGCCGACGACGGGACGTGGGGCACACTGGCGTACTGGGCTCGGGACTGGTGGGGCAGCCCGACGCCGGCCTGGGCCCACGCCCACATCGTGAGTCCGGAGCAGTCGAACGCCACGCCGGGGATGGCGGTCGCGTACCGGTACCCGACCCCGATCTGGGTCATCGCCGCGTTCACCGCCGTGCCGGCTCGCGACGACGCCGGCGGGATCGACGGCGCCTTCGGCGCCGGCGCCGGCGCCGGTGCGGGTGCCGGCGCGGGTGCCGCGCCGCCGCCTCCGCCGTCACCGCCGCGGTCTCCGCCGCCACCATCACCGTTGTCCCGATCGCCACCGTCACCGCCGTCACCATCGGAGGGCGGCTGGGCGGCGGCCGCCTCGCGAGCGGCAGCCTCCTGGGCCTCCCGCTGCATCCGCTCGAACGACTCGCGGGCGCGGCGCTCCTCTTCCTCCTGGATCAGCCGGCCGAGCTTCGCCTCGGCGTCGGACCGGGCCTCCTGGTACTCGGCCACCTTCTCGTCGGTGGCGTCCTTCGCCGCGGCGACCTCTTCGGCCTTGCCGGCGGCCTCGTCGCGCTTGTCCTCCAGCGCCGCCCGCTCCTGCTCGAGGTCGGCAACCGCTTGGTCGAGCTCGTCGGTGGTGGCCGTCCCGGCGCTGAGCGCCACCCGGGAGAGCTGGTCGCGCTGCAGGTCGTCGGTGAACTCCGACGAGGCGGTGAACATCGGTCCGAGCCCGTTGCTGCCGGCGCCGATGAACGAGCGCACCGCCAACTCGCCCAGCTCGCCACGCAGCGCGGCGACTTGGGCCTCCTTGGCGGCGACCTTCTTCTCCGCCTTGGCCACGTCGGCATCGAGGCGGTTCTTCTCGTCGATCGCCGTGACGTAGTCCTCGGCGAGGATGTCGGACTGCTCTCTCAGGTCGGCGAGCTGGTCGGCGATGCGCTCGACCTCGGCGCGCTGATCATCGACCGGATCGGCGCTGACGGTGGACGAATTGAAGGAGGCGGCGGCGGGGACCAGGGCCACGGCGAGCACCACGGCGATGATCCGCCCGACCCCCTGGCGTTGGCGGGGCATGACGGACGGCGACTATAGCGGAACGTTACGAAGAGGTTGCAAGACCCCGGCACCGGTTCGTCATGTGCCCTACTCCCACTCGATCGTCCCCGGGGGCTTGGACGTGACGTCGTACACCACCCGGTTGATCCCCGGCACCTCGTTGATGATCCGGTTGGCGACCCGCTCCAGCACGTCGTACGGGAGGCGAGCCCAGTCGGCCGTCATGGCGTCGTCGCTGGTGACGGCGCGGACGATGATCGGGTGCCCGTACGTCCGCTCGTCGCCCATCACGCCGACGGACCGGATGTCGGCGAGCACGGCGAAGGCCTGCCAGATCTCCCGCTCCAGGCCGGCGGCGGCGATCTCCTCGCGCACGATCGCATCGGCGTCCTGCAACAGCGCCACCTTCTCGGCGGTCACGTCGCCGATGATCCGCACGGCAAGACCGGGTCCCGGGAACGGCTGCCGCCACACGAGCTCGTCGGGAAGGCCGAGCTCGAGGCCGAGGCGGCGCACCTCGTCCTTGAACAGGTCGCGCAGCGGCTCGATCAGCTCGAGCGACATGTCCTCGGGCAGGCCGCCGACGTTGTGGTGGCTCTTGATCACCGCCGCCGTCCCGTCGGCGCCGCCGGACTCGATCAGGTCGGGATACAGCGTGCCCTGGACGAGGAACTCGGCTTCGACGAGCCCGCCCGTCTGCTCCTCGAACACCCGGATGAACTCCTCGCCGATCACCTTGCGCTTGAGCTCGGGGTCGGTGATCCCGGCGAGCCGGGCGAGGAAGCGCTCGCCGGCGTCGACGTGGATCAGCTCGATCCCCATCGTGCGCCGGAACGCCTCGGTCACCTGGTCGCTCTCGCCCTTGCGCATCAGGCCGGTGTCGACGTGGACGCAGGTGAGCTGGTGGCCGATGGCCCGGTGGACGAGGGCCGCGGCGACCGACGAGTCGACGCCGCCGGACAGGGCGCAGATCGCCCGGCCCGCGCCGACCTGGGCCCGGATGCGGGCGACCTGCTCGTCGACGATCGAGGACATCGTCCACGTCGGTGCCAGGCCAGCGCGCTCGTAGAGGAAGCGGCGCAGGACGCCCATCCCGTACGGCGAGTGCACGACCTCGGGGTGGAACTGGACGCCGTAGAGCCGGCGGGTGTCGTCCTCGAGCACCGCCACCGGCGCGTCGTCGGTCGACGCCGTGGCGGCGAACCCGGCGGGCACGGCGGTGATCGCGTCGAAGTGGCTCATCCAGACGTCGTGCACGTCGGGGGCTTCCTCGGGGAGCAGGAGCGACGGCGCGTCCCGGCGCAGCTTCGCCCGGCCGTACTCGCCCCGCATCCCCCGCCCGACCGTGCCGCCGAGCTGCTGGGCGATGAGTTGGGCCCCGTAACAGATCCCGAGTACGGGCACGCCGAGCTCGTAGATCTCCGGGTCGAGCGACGGAGCGCCCTCGACGTGGACGCTCTTCGGGCCGCCGGACAGGATCAGGGCGTCGGGCTGCCGCGCGCTGACCTCGGCGGCGGTGATCCGGTTGGGCACGATCTCGGAGAAGACCTCCAGCTCACGCACCCGCCGGGCGATGAGCTGGGCGTACTGGGCACCGAAGTCGAGAACGAGCACCGTCATCGGAGGACCTCTCCCGGTGCGAGCGAGTGAGCGCCAGCGAGCGAGCGGCTGACAACTGCGCAGGCAGTATGCGGTGTGGCCGGGGAACGCAATGACGTCTTCAAGGCACTGATCGTAGAGGTGGCTGGTAGAACCTCGCTGTGATCCGTGCGCTGGCGGTCGTGCTCGCCGTCGTGGTGCTGGCCGGCGCGCCGGCGGCCGCGGCAGCGGAACCGCCGAGCCCGTCCCCCGAGCCGCCGGCCACGGTGGTGGACAACCCGTTCATCCCCGAGGACCAGAACCTGAGCGACTGCATCAGTGCGCTGCCGCGGCCGGGGTGCGGCAGCGAGGAGCACGGCGGCTGGCGGCAGGGGCTGATCTTCGGACTGATCATCGTGGCCGGCGCCTTCATCGCCTGGCGTCTCGTGCGTAGTCTGCGGCGGCGTGACGCCAGAGGAGTTCCGCCGGGCGGGCCACGAACTGATCGAGTGGATCGCTGACTACGTCGAGGGGGCCGGCCGGTATCCGGTGAGCCCCGACGTGAAGCCGGGCGAGGTGCGATCACGCCTGCCCGCCAGCCCGCCCCCGGCGCCCGAGAGCTGGGACGACGTGCGGGCGGACCTCGACCGGGTCGTCGTCGACGGGATCGTCCACTGGCAGCACCCGAGCTTCTTCGCCTACTTCCCGTCGAACACGACGTACCCGTCGATCCTCGGTGAGCTGCTGGCCGCCGGGCTCGGCGTGCAGGGGATGAGCTGGGTGACGTCACCCGCCTGCACCGAGGTCGAGACCCTGATGCTCGACTGGATGGTCGAGCTGCTCGGTCTACCCGGGCGGTTCCTCTCGACGAGCGCCACCGGCGGCGGGGCGATCCAGGGCTCGGCGAGCGAGGCGACCCTCGTCGCCGTCTGCTCGGCCCGGTGGCGGGCGACGGACGGCGCCGTCAACCACGACGGCGACACCACCCGCCTCGTCGCCTACGCCACGGCGCAGTCCCACTCGAGCGTGGAGAAGGGCCTGCGCATCGCCGGCATCGGGACCGAGCGGCTGCGGGTCGTGCCCCACGACGCGTCGTTCGCGATGCGGGCAGACGCGCTCGCCGAGGCGATCGAGGCCGACCGGGCGGCCGGGCTGGTGCCGTTCTTCGTCTGCGCCACCCACGGCACGACGTCGTCGATGGCGTTCGACCCGACGCCCGAGATCGGCCCGTTGTGCCGGGAGCTCGGGGTGTGGCTGCACGTCGACGCGGCGATGAGCGGGATCGCCGCGATGGCGCCGGAGCACCGGTGGGTGAACGACGGGCTCGAGCACGCTGACTCGTACTGCACGAACCCGCACAAGTGGATGGGCGTCAACTTCGACTGCGACCTGTACTGGACGGCCGACCGGGAGGCACTGCTCGGGGCGTTGAGCATCCTGCCCGAGTACCTGCGCTCGACCGCCGCCGAGAGCGGAGCGGCGATCGACTACCGGGACTGGCAGATCCCGCTCGGGCGGCGGTTCCGCGCCCTCAAGCTGTGGCTGACGATCCGGCTCGAGGGAGTCGCTGCGGTGCAGGCGGTGATCCGCCGGCACGTCGAGCTGACCCAGCGCCTCGCCGCCGCCGTGCGGGCCGACGAGCGGTTCGAGATCGTCGCCCCGCACCCGCTGAACCTGCTGTGCATCCGGCTCGTCGCCGGGGACGAGGCGACCGACCAGCTCATCGAGCGGGCCAACGCCACCGGCTCGGTGCTGTTCACCCGCACCGTGCTCGACGGCCGCTCGACCCTCCGCTTCTCCATCGGCACCAGGACGACCGAGTGGCCGCACGTCGCCGCGGCCTGGCAGCTGCTCCAGTCCCTGGCTTAGCCATCCGAGTGTTTGCCGCCACCCGAGTGTTTCGCGCCGGTACGTCCCTGCACGAAACACTCCGATGGCGCGAAACACTCGGATGGAGGCGGCCTCAGAGCCGGCGCAAGAGGTCGACGAGCACGGTCGCGGTGGCGCCCCAGATGGTCTCGTCGTCGAGCTCGAAGAAGTGCAGCAGGCGATCGGTCGGCGCCTGCCCCCAGCGCTCCGACCGGTACGTGTCCGGCCGGACGAGCTCGGCGAGCGGCAACCAGAACACCCGCTCGACCTCCAGGCTCGTCGGTCGCAGTGAAAGCGGCGCGGCCAGGACTCCGACGACGGGGACGATGTAGCTGAGGCTGACGACCGTGCTCAGGTGGTCGAGCTCGCCCACGATCGTCACCGCGTCCCGCTCGAGCCCGACCTCCTCGTGCGCCTCCCGCGTGGCCGCCTCGACCGGGGTCTCGCCGGGGTCGATCCGCCCGCCCGGGAAGCTGACCTCACCGCGGTGGTGTCGGAGGTCCATCGACCGCCGCGTCAGCAGCACTTCGGCGCCCCGGTCACCGTCGGCGAGGGCGACGAGCACGGCCGACGGGCGGGCGCCCGGGAACGCCGGCGCCGGCGGGCGGCTGGGCGATGAGCCGGCCAGCGTGTCGACGACGTCGGCGACCGAGCGGGTCAGCGGATGGGCCGCGGGCGTCTCGACATCGCCGGCGGTCCAGGTCGCGGGGCGCGGGATGCGCTGGGCACCTCCGGGCCGGCGGTTCAGGACGGCACCCACCCGCTCTCGGCGAGCTGACGGAGGACCTCCGGCAGCCCGGCCGTCTTGAGGTTGGCCAGCACCTTGCCGGGGCTCTCCTCGCCGGCCTCGAACTGCTCCCACGCCGCGATCAGCTTCTGCAGGTCGGGGGGCGGCGGCTCGAAGTCCTCGGACGTCACTGGAGCACCCTGTACCGATGCGAGCGAGTGAGCGCCAGCGAGCGAGCGGCCGGCAACTGCGCAGGCAGTATGCGGTGTGGCCGGGGAACGCCGTGAATGGTCACGAGGAGACGCTACTTGGAGCGGTCGCGGACGGCGCGGGCGATGTTGCCGGCGATCCGGCCCGCACCGCGACCGAGCGCCTCGCTGCGATCGACCATCTCCCCGCGATTGCGCGGCGCCGCCTTGGCGAAGGACGAGTTGAACCACACGACGGCGAGGATGACCGCGATCACGAGCATCACGATCCGGCTCGTGTTGTCGACGTCGAGGAACGGCAGGGCCGCGCCCAGCGCGATCACCGCGATCACGACGAGGTCGAGGGTCCGATGCATCCGCCGGGAGAACCAGTGGAACGCCGAGATCGGGCCGTCGACGCAGGCGGCGTTCACCAGCACGAGCGCGCCGGCCAGCGATGGGACGACCGGCGTCGGGCTCTGCAGGCCCTGGGCGACGAGCACGAGGCCGAGCAGGTACTCCGCGGCCTGGTGCAACCAGAAGGGACGCAACACACGGTCATCTCGGGTCACCGCGCACCCCCATCTGGGCGGGAATCGTTCCAAAACCTCATCTGGGCGGGATTCGTCGCAGAAGGTGCGACGGATCCCGCCCAGATGGCAGAAAACATGCCTTACATCATGCCGGGCATGCCGCCCATGCCGCCGCCGGGGGCGGCCGGCGCGGACGGCGGCTCGGGCTTGTCCGCCACGAGGCACTCGGTGGTGAGCACCATCGCGGCGATCGACGCCGCGTTCTGCAGCGCCGCCCGAGTGACCTTGGCGGGGTCGACGATCCCGGCCTTGAGCAGGTCGGTGAGCTCACCGGTCTCGGCGTTGAGGCCGGTCGTGCCGTCCTCCGCCTCGATCCGCTCGACCCAGATCGAGCCCTCCAGACCGGCGTTCTCGGCGATGTGCCGAGCCGGCGCGACCAGCGCCTGCCAGACGGTGCGAGCGCCGGTGGCCTCGTCGCCCTCGAGCGACTCGGCGACCTTGGCGACCGCCGGGCGGGCACGGATCAGGGCGACACCGCCGCCGGCGACCACACCCTCCTCGATCGCCGCCTTGGTCGCCGAGACGGCGTCCTCGATGCGGTGCTTCTTCTCCTTCAGCTCGACCTCGGTCGCCGCGCCGACCTTGATGACCGCCACGCCGCCGGCCAGCTTGGCCAGCCGCTCCTGCAGCTTCTCGCGGTCCCAGTCGGAGTCGGTGTTCTCGATCTCGGTCTTGATCTGGTTGATCCGGCCGGCGACGTCCTCGGCGGTGCCGCCACCGTCGACGATGGTGGTGTCGTCCTTGGTGATGATCACCCGCTTGGCGGTGCCGAGCAGGTCGAGGGTCGCGTTCTCGAGCTTGAGGCCGACGTCCTCGCTGATCACCTGGGCGCCGGTGAGCACGGCCATGTCCTGGAGCATCGCCTTGCGCCGGTCACCGAAGCCGGGCGCCTTGACCGCGGCAGCTTGGAACGTGCCCCGGATCTTGTTGACGACGAGCGTGGCGAGCGCCTCGCCGTCGACGTCCTCGGAGATGATGACCAGCGGCTTGGCGGTCTTCATCACGCCCTCGAGCAGCGGGAGCAGCGACTGGACCGTCGAGACCTTGGCCTGGTGGAGCAGGATGTACGGCTCCTCGAGCACGGCCTCCTGGCGTTCGGGATCGGTGACGAAGTACGGCGACAGGTAGCCCTTGTCGAACTGCATGCCCTCGGTGAACTCGAGCTCGGTGCCGAACGTGTTGGACTCCTCGACGGTCACGACGCCGTCCTTGCCGACCTTGTCGATGGCCTCGGCGATGACCGCACCGACGGCGGGGTCAGCGGCCGAGATCGTCGCCACGTTGGCGACGTCGGACTTGTCGTCGACATCCTTGGCCTGGCTTTGGATCGAGTCCACGGCGGCGGCCACGGCCTTCTCGATGCCCCGCTTGAGGCTCATCGGGTTGGCCCCGGCGGCGACGTTGCGCATCCCGAGCGACACGAGGTGCTGGGCGAGCACGGTGGCAGTGGTGGTGCCGTCACCGGCGACGTCGTTGGTCTTCGTCGCCACTTCCTTGACGAGCTGGGCGCCCATGTTCTCGAACGGGTCGTCGAGCTCGACTTCCTTGGCGATCGACACGCCGTCGTTGGTGATCGTCGGGGCGCCCCACTTCTTGTCGAGGACGACGTTGCGGCCTTTCGGTCCGAGCGTCACCTTCACCGCGTCGGCGAGCTTGTTGACGCCCGACTCGAGGGCCCGGCGGGCCTCCTCGTCGAACTTGAGCAGCTTCGGCATGGGCTCAGCCCTCGACGATTGCGAGGACGTCGCGGCTCGACAGGATCAGCAGGTCCTCCCCGTCGACGGTCACCTCGGTGCCGCCGTACTTGGAGTACAGGACGGTCTGGTCGACGTCGATGCCGAGGGGGATGACGTCACCGGAGTTCTCGGCGCGCTTGCCGGGCCCGACAGCGAGGACCTTGCCCTGCTGGGGCTTTTCCTTCGCCGTGTCCGGGATGACGAGACCGGACGCCGTGCGCTCCTCGGCCTCGTTGGGCTTGACGACGATGCGGTCTTCCAGCGGCTTCAGGTTCATTTTGGGTGCAGCCTCCATTGGCGTGTCACGGGATTCCGACGCGGGCCGAGTCGGTTAGCACTCGGCTGGTGCGAGTGCCAATCGTAGGCCCTCGCCGCCACCGTTAGCAACCGGACGCCGAGAGTGCTAACCGTCCGAGTGTCTGCCGCCATCCGAGTGTCTACTGAGGGACGCCCCCGCAGGAAACACTCGGATGCCGCGGCGCTCGAGGATCCGGACGACGACGTGGAGCGGGAGGCCCATCACGTTGGTGACGCTCCCGTGCACCTCGTCGACCAGCGCCCCGCCGGCGCCCTGGATGGCGTAGGCGCCCGCCTTCCCGAACGGCTCCCCGGTTCCCACGTACCACTCGATCGCCTCCTCCGACACCGGCACGAAGCGGACCGACGTCGACACCACCTCGAGCTCGACCTGCTCGCCCGAGCGCACCGCGACGGCGGTGTGCACCAGGTGCGTGCGACCGGACAGGCGGCGCAACATCCGCCGGGCGTCGTCGGCGTCGACCGGCTTGCCGAGGACGTCACCGTCGACGTCGACGACCGTGTCGGCGGCGAGCACGGGGTCACCGTCGACCGACCGCGCCTTGTCGGCCGCCAGCCTCCTGACGAGGTCGAACGGTCGCTCACGGTCGTGCGGCGTCTCGTCCACGTCGGCGTCCGTGGCGCTGAACGGCACGCCGAGCAGCGTCAACAGATCCCGGCGGCGGGGCGAGCCCGACGCCAGGACCAACCTCACGCGGCGTCCCGCGGGACGGCCGCCGGCAATGCCCAGCGGATCGTCCGGGTCACCGCCTCCCCGCCGAGGCGCAGGACCGTGGCCTCGCTGACCGGCAGCCACGGCAGACGGAGCGGCCAGCGCGCCCACCGCGGGAGCAGGGCGACGGCGGCGCCGCCGAGCGGCAGATACAGGCTGCGCAGCGTCCACGGGAGCGGCGGGTTGGCGAGCAGGTAGCGCGCCGTCGACCGGGCCGCCGACGTCGATTCCAGCTCGGGCCGGTACGCCTCCAGCGCCGCCTGCACGTCGGCGGTCGTCGTCGGGACGTCGACGGCACCGAGCGCCCTGGCGATGACGGCCGCCTGGGCCACGTACTCGTCGGCCTCCGCCGCGGTCAACCGTCCGGCGCCGTGGCGCTGGTAGGCGCGCAGGAACATGTCGACCTCGGCCAGGTGGACCCACGAGAGCAGGTGGGGGTCGGACGCCGAGTACGGCCGCCCGTCCGTAGTCCGGCCGCGCACCCGCCGGTGGACCGCCCGCACCTGGGCGATCTCGGCCTCGGCGTCGGCCGCCGAGCCGAACGTGGTCACGGCGAGGAAGTGGCTGGTGCGCGCCAGGCGGCCCCACGGATCGCCGCGGAACCCGGAGTGCTGGTCGACACCGGCCATCGCCAGCGGATGGAGCGACTGGAGCAGCAAGGCGGCCAGCCCGCCGACGAACATCGACGCGTCGGCGTGGACCCGCGTGATCGGGCTGCCGAGCGGGAACCACCGGTCGTCCGCCGTGCGCAACCGCCGGCGGACCTCGGCCCCGTCGGGACCCGCGATGCGCTGGAAGATGGCCATCCCGAGCGTGCGCCGGACGTCGCCGACGACGTCGAGCACGTCGAACGGGGCGACCGTCATGCCCCCAGTCTGCCGTTCTCTGTAGCCGAAGGATCACTCAGCGATCCTCAGCTTCGTCAGAACCCCTATCCGCCGGACAGCGCGAGGACGTCGGCGTCGTCGGGGACCGTGAGGTCAGCCTCGTGCCGGGCTGGGTCGTCGAGGAACCCGTCGGGGAGGGCGACCCGGATCGGGCCGTTGGTGTGGCCGCGCCGAATGCGTTCGCCGCCGGGAACCACGGTCAGGGCGGGGTCGAGGCCGGCGAGCAGGTCGTCGAGCTCGACCAGCGACGACACCTGCGACAACCGACGCCGCGCCTCCCCACCCACCGGGTAGCCGGTCAGGTACCACGCGGTGTGCTTGCGGAACGAGCGCACGGCGATCGACTCGTCACCCTCGTGCTCGACGAGCGCCCGCGCGTGCTCGGCCATCACCTCGGCGACGAAGCCAAGCGGCCGCGACCCGGCCGGCGCCCGCCCCGCCAGCACCTCGACGAGGTCGCCGAACAGCCACGGCCGGCCGAGGCACCCCCGCCCGACGACCACGCCGTCGCACCCGGTCGCCCGCATCATTTCGACGGCGTCGGCCGCCTCCCACACATCACCGTTACCGAGCACGGGGATCGACGTCACGTGAGCCTTGAGCTCGCCGATGGCGTCCCACCGCGCGTCGCCGGCGTAGTGCTGTTGCACGGTCCGGGCGTGCAGGGCGATCGCGGCCACGCCCTCGCCCTCGCAGATCGTGCCGGCCCGCAGGTGGGTCAGCAGCCGGTCGTCGAGGCCCATGCGGAACTTCGCCGTCACCGGCACCCCGTACGGCGCCGCCGCCCCGACCGCCGCCCGCACCACTGCCTGCAACAGCGCCGGGCGGGCGGGCACCGCGGCGCCTCCGCCCCGGCGAGTGACCTTGGCCGCCGGGCAGCCGAAGTTGAGATCGACGTGGTCGACGAGTCCCTCGCCGCACAGCCGCCCGACCGCCGCCCGCATCGTGTCGGGATCGGACCCGTAGAGCTGGAGGCTGCGCGGCCACTCACCGGCGGTGAAGGCGATCATCCGCTCGGTCTTGTGGTTGCGGTGGGCGAGCGCAGTCGCCATCACCATCTCGTTCACGTAGACGAGGCCGGGACCGAAGCGCCGGCACAGCGCGCGGAACGGTGCGTTCGTGACTCCCGCCATCGGTGCCAGCACCACCGGCGCCCGCGGCACGAACGACCCGAGTCGCCATTCCACCGCGGGGACGCTATCGAGGTCAGTCGGCGCGCAACCGCAGGTTCGGATAGGCGCCGGTGTCGAACGGGCTCGGCCCGTCGAGCCGCAGCCGGTGCCAGCCGGCGGCGGCGACCATCGCCGCGTTGTCCGTGCACATCGCGGGGCTCGGCAGGTACGCCCGCAGCCCGTCGGCGACGCACGCGTCGAGCACCTCATCGCGCAGCTTGGTGTTGGCGGCGACGCCGCCACCGAGGGCGATCCCCTTGGCCCCGACGTCGGCGGCCGCCCGCCTCGCCTTGGCGACGAGCACGTCGACGACCGCCGCCTGGAACGACGCCGCCACGTCGGCCGTGGCGACGTCCGGGTGGTCCCGCACGTGCCGCGTCACCGCGGTCTTGAGGCCGGAGAAGCTGAAGTCCAGCCCGTCGTGGAGCATCGCCCTGGGGAACGCGATCGCCTCGGGATCGCCGTCGGCGGCCGCCCGCTCGATCGCCGGGCCGCCGGGATAGCCGAGGCCCAGGAAGCGGGCCACCTTGTCGAACGCCTCCCCCGCGGCGTCGTCGATCGTCTGACCGAGGAGCCGGTACTTCCCGAGGTCGCGCATCTCGACGAGCATGGTGTGCCCGCCGGAGACGAGGAGCACGACGACGGGCAGCTCGATCGTGGGGTCGTCGAGCAGGGCCGCGTAGAGGTGGGCCTCCATGTGGTTGACCCCGACGAAGGGGACGTCCCACGCCAGCGCCAGTGCCTTGGCCGCCGACACCCCGACCAGGAGTGCCCCGATCAACCCCGGCCCGACCGTGCAGGCGACGGCGTCGACCCGCTTGTCGTCGACGCCGGCCTCGACCATCGCTCGGGCGATCACCGGGTTGAGCAGATCCAAGTGGGCGCGGCTGGCGATCTCCGGAACCACCCCACCGAAGGCGGAGTGGAGGTCGACTTGTGAGCTGACCACGCTCGACACGACATCACTACCGCCCATGACGAGGGCGGCGGCGGTCTCGTCGCAGCTCGTCTCGATGCCGAGGACGAGGGTCTCGGGGCCGACGTCGAACTCCCACCCGCCCGCGCTCATCCGCCCACCTCCTCGAGTCGGCGCAGGTACTCGGGCGACTGGATGTCGTGGCACCACATCACGATCGCGTCCTCGACGCCCTCGTAGTACCGAGCCCGCACCCCGGCGGGGGAGAACCCGAACCGCCGGTACAGCTCCTGAGCGGCGACGTTGCTCGCTCGCACTTCGAGCGTCCACGCCGGGCTGCCCCGCTCGATCGCCCGCCGGGCCAGTGCGTTGAGCAACCGGGATCCCACGCCCTCGCGCCGGTGGCCGGGGTGCACCGCGAGGTTGGTGACGTGCGCCTCATCGGGCGTGAACATCAGTCCGCCGTACCCGACGACCGCCCGTCCTCGCCGGGCGACGAGGTAGGCGCGGTGGCCGTCGCCCGCCTGGTCGAGCTCATCGTGGAACACCTGGGCGGTCCACGGCTTCGGGTACGACGCCCGCTCGATGGCCAGGATCTGACCGACGTGGCGGTGGCGCATCGGCTCGATCACCGGCCCGCCCGCGCCGGCGCGGTCCAGGAACCGGGCGAGCACACTCACCGGTGCGCCCTCGTCGCCCAGTTGATCTGGGCGTCCGGCGGTCGTAGGTAGACCGGGCTGATCTCGGCCGGGTTGACCCACTGCTCGCGCAGGGCCCGGGAGTGGGCGAGCTGGACGAGCGGCCCAGCCGACGGGTGACACTCCTCGGCGATCTCGCAGTGATACCCGTCGAGGATCGCCTCGCGGTAGCGCAGCGCCCCGTCGCCGACGCAGAGCACCTCCTGGCTGCGGGCGAGCAGGTCGGCGACGAGCTGGTCGACGGGACCGACCCGCGGCTGGACGACCTGCTGGACGCCGCCGGGCACCTGGCGATACATCGCGTAGAACACCTCGCCCTTGCGGGCGTCGATCACCGGGACCACGACCCGGTCCGACCGGCGGTGCGGGAAGGCGAGCAGGTCGAGCGACGAGATCCCGATCATCGGCAGGCGGAGGGCGAGGGCGAGCGCCTTGCCGGCGGCGAGCCCGACGCGCATGCCGGTGAACAGCCCGGGACCGACGTCGACCGCGATCACGCCGAGCTCGTCGAGGCCGATGTCGGCCTGGGCGCAGACGAAGTCGATCGCGGGCGTGAGGACCTCGGCATGGCGGCGGCCGCGGGCCACCTCGAACAGGGCGATCACGCCCTCGTGGCCGCCGAGCGCCACGCTGACCTGTTCGGTCGCCGTCTCGATGCCGAGCGTCAACACGGCCTAGTCCTTCGACCATTCCGCCGCGGCGGTCTGCAGCGCACCCCACCGGCGCGACCACGCGCTCCCGACGGGGGTGATCTCGATCACCCGGGCATCGGGGTCGCTGTCGACGGCCTCGAGGCGGACCACGAGGTGGTCGCCGAACGTGGACTCGGCGACGTCACCCCACTCGACGAGGACGATGCCGTGGTACTCGGCGAGCTCGGCGAGCGCCAGGTCGGTGACCTCGGAGAGCTGGTCGAGGCGGTACAGGTCGGCGTGGTGCAGCTTGACCCCGCCGGTCTCGTAGCTGTGCACGAGTGTGAACGTCGGCGACGTGATCGGCTCGGTCACGCCGAGGGCCCAGCCGAACCCCTGGGCGAACGCGGTCTTCCCGCTGCCGAGATCCCCGGCGAGCAGGATCACGTCCCCCTCGCGGCTCAGCCGGGCGAGCGCGGCGGCCACTTCCCGGGTGCCGTCCAGCGAGGAGACGCGCAGCTTCAGGCGAGCGGACGACATGTCGGCGAATGATGTTACGCGTGTTCGCCGTGGTACCTGCGGGGGACGCGACCGCTGACCCCGCACACGACCTCGTAGCCGATCGTGCCGAGCAGGCTCGCCCACTCCTCGGCGGTGATCCGCTCCTCCCCTTGGGCGCCGATGAGCACCGCCTCGTCACCCGCCCGCACGGGATCGTCCCCGCAGTCCACCATCAGCTGGTCCATCGTCACCACGCCGGTGATCGGCCGCCGGCGCCCGCCGACGAGCACCGCGCCGGCCCCGGACAGCCCCCGGCGCACGCCGTCGGCATACCCGATCGGCAGCGTCGCCACCGTCGTCTCGGCGGCGAACGTGTGCCGGAGCCCGTACGAGATCCGCTCGCCGGCACCGACCCGCTTGACGAACGAAACCTTCGCCTTCAGCGCCATCGCCGGGCGTAGCTCCCCGCAGAGGTGCTCGACACCCGGACCGGGTGAGATGCCGTAGATGGCGATGCCGGCCCGCACGAACGAGCGCCGGGCGTGGTCGTGGGCCAGCGCGCCCGCCGAGTTGGCGGCGTGGGTGATCGGTACCGCCGGGAGCGAGGAGAGGGCCTCGTCGAAGCGCTCCAGTTGCCGGGCGGTGTACGGGTCGTCGGGTTCGTCAGCGACGGCGAGGTGGGTGAAGATCCCCGCCAGGCGCAGCCACGGCCCGTCGGCGTCGATCCGCTCGGCGAGCCGGCGGGCATCGGCGGGCGCGGCGCCGACGCGGTGCATCCCCGTGTCGATCTTGAGGTGGACGTCGACGCCGCGGACCCGTTGCGCGGCCAGCGCCTCGATCCCTTCGACCGTCGACACGGTCGGCGTCAGCTGGTGGCTGACGATCGCCGCAGCGTCCTCGGGAGGCTGCTCGCTCAGGACGAGGATCGGCGCGTCGACGCCGGCGTCACGGAGGGCGACGCCCTCGCTGGTCAGGGCGACGCAGACGCCCTCGCAGCCGGCCCGGATCGCCGCGCGGGCCACGGGCAGCAGGCCGTGCCCGTAGGCGTCGGCCTTGACGACCGCCCAGACGGCGGCCGGGTCGACGGCCTTCCGCAGCACACCGACGTTGTGGGCGATGGCGTCGAGGTCGACCTCGGCCCATGCCCAGCGGGTAGTCACTGGAACACCCGCGCGTTAGTGCGAGCGAGCGAGCGCCAGCGAGCGAGCGGCCAGCTACGGCCTGCGTGGCCGGGGAACGCAGTTTCGTCGCCTCCCATCAGGCGGTGCCGTCGACGGCCAACCCAGCCAGGACGTCGGGGATCGCCGGCACGAGGTCGCCGGCGACGAGACCTGCCTCGGCGCCGTGCCGACCCGCCTCGGCGTGGATCCAGGCCGCCGCGGAAGCAGCCTCGAGGGCGGCCATCCCGCTCGCCAGCAAGGCGCCGATGATGCCGGACAGCACGTCGCCCGTGCCCGCGGTCGCGAGACGGGCGTCGCCGGTGTTGATCACGCGTACGTCGCCGGCGGGGGCGGCCACGACGGTCGTCGGGCCCTTCAGCAACACCACGGCGCGGGTCTCCATGGCGAGGTCGCGCGCCGCGGCGATCCGGTCGGCCGGCGGCCGATGGCCCGTGAGCAGGCCGAACTCGCCGTCGTGGGGTGTGAGCACGGTGGCGTCCGGGCGGCGGCGAAGGAGCGGCCCAGCGCCGTCCGGGCTCCACGCCATGGCGAACAGACCGTCGCCGTCGATGACGATCGGCACCTCGGCGTCGACGATCGTGGCCCGAACGGCCTGCACGGTGTAGTCGTCACGTCCGAGGCCCGGTCCGATCACGAGCGCGTGGAAGCGGTGGAGGTCGTCGAGGACGGGCTTCTCCCAGTCGAAGGCGGGGAGGCGGTGGCGGACGACCTCGGGCGGCGCGGTCGGATCCACGCCCGGCGACGACAGCACCACCATGCCGGCGCCGGCCCGCAGCGCGGCACCGGACGCGAGGTGGGCGGAGCCGGTCATGCCGGGTCCGCCGGCGACCACCCGGACCGCCCACGACCACTTGTGGGCGGTCGGGGGTCGGGGCCGCCACCACTTGGCGACGTCCTTCGCCTCGACCAGGTAGGCGTGGGTCGAGGAGGTGTCCAGGCCGATGTCGGCGACCTCGACCTCCCCGGCGAGCCCGCGACCGGCGTTGAACAGCAGCCCCGGCTTGAGCGCGGCGAAGGTCACCGTGCGGTCGGCGGCGAGCACGCCCCGACCCGCCTCACCGGTGAGCCCGTCGACGCCGCTGGGGATGTCGACCGCCAGTACCGGGCTGCGCCCGACGCGCGGGGCCCGCCACGCACCGTGGAACCCGGTGCCGTAGGCGGCGTCGATGACGAGGTCGGCGGCGGGCAGGGTGAGGGGGGCGTCGGAGGCTCCGAACACACGCACCTTCACGCCCCGCCGCTCGAGAACCCGACCGGCCGCCCGGCCGTCGGCGCCGTTGTTGCCAGGGCCGGCGATCACATTGACCACCCGGCCGTAGGTACTGCCGAGCATCCGCCGGGCGACCGCCGCCGTCGCCCATCCGGCCCGGGCGATCAGCTCGCCCACCGGTTCCGGCGCGGCGGCGTCGATCGTCGCCATCTCCCTCGGCGTGACGATCGGGATCATCGGCTCGCGACGGTATCCGTCAGCCCCCCTCTACTCGGCGACGACCATGGCGACCGCGACGGGGCTGTCGTGGCTGAGCGAGAGGTGCCAGCGAACGACGCCGCGATCGACGGCGAGCTCCCACGCCCGGCCCTTGACGACGAGGCGCGGCGCGCCGGACTCTTCGACCTCGACCCACACGTCGTGGAAGCCGAACGCCCCGAGCCCCAGGCCGAGCGACTTCATCACCGCCTCCCGGGCGGCGAACCGGGCCGCGAGGGTGGGCACCGGGTCCGCCTTGCGGGCGGCGTACTCCAACTCGATCGGCGTGAACAGCCGTTCCCGGATGTTGGGCGTGCGCCCGAGGACCGTCCGGAAGCGCTCGATCTCGACGACGTCGACGCCAATACCGATCATGATGCGGCCGCCGAAGCGCCTGGAGGCGCCGGCGTGCCGAACCGGGTCCTCACCTCAAAACGACGCGATCCAATGCCGATCATCAGTCGCCGATCACACGGTGCGCCAGTGCTCGGCGGCCTCGGAGATCGGGTCGATCAGCAGCTCCTCGACAGAGAGCTCGCTCAGCCGCCGGTCGTCGAAGCCACCCTCGGTCTCCGTCACCCAGTCGACGAGGCGGTCGTAGCGCCGGTCGTACCCGACGAGCACGGTCCGCATCGCCGCCGCGTCGAGGCGGTCGTGGAAGCGCACGTGGAGCAGGGTGATCCCGGTGGTGACGTTGGCCTTGACCTCCGGCACCAGGATCACGGTCCGGTCGTCGCGGCGGCCGCGGGCGACGAGCACCTCCCGCTCGGTGGCGACCCGCCGCTTGGTGCCGACCAGGGTCGGGCTGCGGTCGACCTGGCTCACCAGCTCCCGCGAGATCCCGCCGCGGTCGACGATCGAGATCGCCGAGTCGGCGACGCCGTAGCGGGTGAACCCGGTGACCTCGGCCACCGCCGGGTCGAGGTCGGCGAGCACCTTGAGCGTGTGGTAGCTGAGCACGTCGCGGCCCGCCCCGGCGGCGAGGACCGCTTGCACCAGCGGACGGTCGAGCACGCCCTCGTCGCTGCGCGAGATCCCGACGGTGACCGTCTTGGCCTGGTGCTTGATCGCGTCGACCGGGCGGGTCAGCTCCTCGATCGCCCGGGTGAGACCGACGACGAGGTCGTCGACCAGCGCCGCCGGCGATCCGACCTTGCCCGACTCGGACTGGTACTCCTCGACCGGGCGGGCGGAGGTCACGCTGCGCAGCAGACCGGCGAGATGGACGGCGGTGCTCGCCTCGAGGTGTCCGTCGTAGCGGTTGGCGCGCAGCCCGTCGACGTACTGCTCGGCGTGGCGTCGGATCTCGTGTCCGACCCGCACCAGGACGTCGTCCGCCGTGGCCTCCTCACCGACGGCGCGCTCGATGACCTCACACGCCTCGCGGAGCGGGAGCGCCGACGTGTCGATGGCGAGGGCGGCCTCGTAGCCGAAGAGGTGCCCGGCCATCGCCGAGAGCACGAACCCGAGCGCGGGATCGACGGGCGGCACCGAGATCACCGCGGCGGCCGGGTAGCGGACGTCGCCGTCGTCGGCAATCACGATCGGCGTCGCCTTGTGGGCGCGGAAGATCGCCACCTCCTTGGCGACGTCGTCGGCCGTGCTGCCGGCGAGTCCGGCGGCGCAGACGATGATCATCGGCTCGGCCGACAGGTCGATGTGCTTCTTGTCCTCGGTGACGTCGCAGGCGATCGACTTGTAGCAGAGCTCGCTGAGCTTGATCCGCACCTCCTCGGCCGCGACCTTGTTCGAGCCGTTGCCGACGACCGCCCAGTACCGCTTCGTCGGGGCGAACCGCCGGGCGGCGTCGGCGATGACGTCGCGCCGGGCGAGCACGGTGCGCATCGCGTCGGGCACGCCGCGCAGCGACGTGAGGACGTCGTGGCGGCGGCGGTCGCTGCCGAGGCTGGCCGCCTCGCTGATCGCGCAGGCGAGGAGCACGCCGGCGGCCACCTGGGAGTAGAAGGCCTTGGTGGAGGCGACGCTCATCTCGACGTCCCGGCCGTCGGACGTGTACATCACGCCCTGGGCCTTGTCGGTGAGGTCGCTGGAGCGGCGGTTGACGATCCCCAGCACGGCGGCGCCACGGGCACGCAGCAGATCGACGGTGCGGTTGGTGTCGGTCGTCGTGCCGCTCTGGCTGATCGCAACGGCGAGGGTGTCGCTCATGTCGAGCCGGAGGCCGAAGCCCGGAGAGCTCGGTCGCGGTGATGGCGTCGACGTCGAGGACGCCGCCGGCGAGCTCGTCGAGGACCTCCGCCATCGACTGCCCGGCCACCGCGGCGGTGCCCTGACCGATGACCCGCACCCGGCGGATGGTCCCCGCAGCGAGGCGCTCGGCGACGTCGGGCGGCAACGCCCGCTCGCCGACCACGGCGCGCAGCTGGCCGTCGTCGCCCGCCACGATCTTGCCGCGCAGGGTCTTGGCGAAGCTGTCGGGGGACTCGCTGATCTCCTTGAGCAGGTAGTGCGGCGAGCTGCCGCGGTCGATGTCACGCGTCGTCACCTCGGCGACGGCGAGGTCGGCCTCGGTGACCGGCTGGTCCGACCCGTCGTAGCCGAGCCGCCGGATGCCGGCCAGCTCGCCGGCGTGGGTCCCGTCCAGCGCCACGATCTGACCGCCGTGCTCGCCGTCGAGGCGGAGGTACCGGTCGGTCTCCTCGACCACTCCGTAGGGCTCGCTGGCGACGAGGAAACGATCCTCGGCCAGGCCGACGTAGATCCCCTGGCCGCTGCCGTGGAGGGCGAAGAGCAGCTGGTTGGGGCGGTCGGCGGCGGCGGCGCCGATCGCCACCGACCCCTCGAACGAGGCCACCGTGCGGCGGAACGCCTCGACAACGTCACCGCGGCCGGAACTGTCGCCGCCGCTCGACTGGGCGTGGCGGGCCATCAGCGCCGGGATCACCTTGGCATCGGTGGTGATCGGGCCTGGGATGCGCAGTCCGTGGGCGACCTTCAGGTCGGCGTGGTTGTCGACGTCGCCGTTGAGCACGGCGACGATGTACGGCGGCTCGGACCCGCCGGTCTGCTCCATCTCCTCGCTGTTCACCGGGTGGGCGTTGGGCTCGGAGATGATCCCGACGCTGGCCCACCGGGTGTGGCCGAGGACCGAGACCGTGGCCTCCGGGCCGGCGAGGGCGAGGCGGAGGAGGCGATCGGCGGCCACCGCCCCGCGCAGCGCCCGGGTGTTGTCGCCGAGCTCACCGATCTCGGCGGCGGCCTTGTACACGATCGAGAGGCAGCGGCCGACGAGCCGGGCCGAGCCGTTCACGTACAGCGGGTCGGCCGAGCGCGTGGCGAGCACGGCGGCGATGTCCGGGTCCTCGCCGGTGAGGCCGTGATCCCACACGAACACATGGATGCCGGCCGAGTCGCGACCGCGCACCTCCATCCGATCGATCGCCGACAGTGCCTGCTGGATGGCGAGGTAGCCGGCGTGGGCGGCCGGTCCGGCGCCCCGCCCGGCGAGCAGGGCGATCTCTTGGGCGGTGCGGAGACGGTCCCGGCGGATCGCCCACAGTCCGTCGCGCAGATCGATCGACGCCGCGCTGGCCGCCTCCAGTGTCTCGACCTCGACGTTGATGCCGGCGGCGGCCGACGCGGCGAGACCGGTGTCGACCTCGGCGGCATAGGCATCGAGCTGGTCGAGACGGGCGGTGATCGCGGCGACCAGGTCGTGGCGATCGACCAGGGCGAGCACACCGGGCAGCCCGTGCAGCAGGTCGTCGACGACGCGGACCGCGGCCGCCACAGCCGCCGGATCGCCGCGCCGGGCGAGGGCGTCGTCGAGCCCACCGACGATCTCGGCGTCCGTCGGAACCGCGCGGGTCGGAGGCCGGCTGACGATGCCGATGATGCCGCACATGGCCCGTCAGGTTACGGCCCGCCCGTCGCGGATCTGGGCGCGATCGTTCTCATCGCCGCATCTGGGCGCGATCCTTTGCAAGGGTCGCGAAGAACTGCGCCCGGATTCAGCGGGCGGCGCGGCGGCGGACGGCGTCGGCCAGGTGCTCGGCCGTCGACTGCGCCTGCGCTTCGGTCAACGCCTCGACCATCACCCGGACCAACGGCTCGGTGCCGCTGGAACGGACGAGGACCCGGCCCTGCGACCCGAGCTCGCTCTCGGCGGCGGCGATCTCGACGGCGAGTCGGTCGGCGGCATCGAGCATCGGCTCGGCGACGGGCACGTTGACCAGCACCTGCGGCAGTCGGGTCATCGCTGCGTTCGCCAGCTCGGCCAGCGGGCGCCCCGCTCGCTTCACGGCGTCGGCGAGGACGATGCCGGTCAGCAGGCCGTCGCCGGTCGTCGCCAGCTCGCGGAAGATCACGTGTCCACTCTGCTCCCCGCCGAGCGACAGCCCGCGGGCGTCGAGCGCCTCGAGGACGTAGCGGTCGCCGACCGCGGTCTCGAGCACCTTGATCCCGGCGGACTCCATGGCGAGGCGGAACCCGAGGTTGGCCATCACCGTGACGACCACCGTGTCCTCCCGCAGCCCACCCCGGTCGCGGAGGTCGACGGCACAGATCGCGATCACATGATCGCCGTCGACGACCCCGCCGCGGTGGTCGACGGCCATCAGCCGATCGGCGTCGCCGTCGACGGCGATACCGAGGTCGGCGCCGTGAGCGATCACGGCGGCGGCGAGCAGCGCCGGATCCGTCGCCCCGCAGGACTGGTTGATGTTGCGGCCGTCGGGCCGGTCGTGGATCGTGACGACGTCGGCACCCGCCGACGCGAACAGCGGTCCGGCGAGACTGCTCGCCGCGCCGTTGGCGGCGTCGATCACGATGCGCAAACCGTCGAGGCGGCGGCCTTCGATCGCGCCGAGCACGTGCTCCCGGTAGTCCGGGCAGTCCTCGACGTCACGGAGGGGCGCCGGGTCGCCGGCGGGGTCGGGCAGGGCGAAGACGATCCGTTCGATCTGCTCCTCGACCTCGTCGGTGAGCTTGCTGCCGCCGCGGGCGAACAGCTTGATCCCGTTGTCCTGGTACGGGTTGTGCGACGCCGAGATCATCGCCCCGAGCGACCCGCGTCGGGCGGCCTCGAAGGCGACCACCGGGGTGGGCACGACCCCGAGGCGGTGGACGGTGACGCCCTCGCTGGCCAGCCCGGCGACGAAGGCGGCTTCGAGCATCGCGGTCGACACCCGGGTGTCACCGCCGACCACGGCCTCGTCACCTCCGAGCACCCTGGCCGCGGCCCGGCCGAGGTCGACGGCGAAGGAAGCGGTGAGCTCGGAGTTGGCGACTCCGCGGACGCCGTCGGTCCCGAACTTCATGCGCGAGCCCGCCCCGGCCGCACCGTCAGCGCTTGGTGAACTGCGGCGCCTTACGGGCCTTCTTGAGCCCGTACTTCTTGCTCTCCTTCTTCCACGCGTCGCGGGTGAGCAAGCCGGCCTTCTTCAACGTGCCCCGGTTCTCCGGCTCCGCCTCGGCGAGCGAGCGGGCGAGCGCCATGCGCAGCGCGCCGGCCTGACCGCTGACTCCGCCGCCCTGGATCGTGGCGTCGACGTCGAACCGCTCGGTGGCCTCGACCACGCGCAGCGGCTCGGTGGCCTCCATGCGGTGGGCGGGGGTCGTGAAGTAGCTGTCGAACGGGCGACCGTTGACCGTCAACACACCCGTGCCGGGGCGCAGCCGCGCCCGGGCGATCGCCTCCTTGCGGCGGCCGGTGGTCTGGGTGAGCGGGGTGGCCATGGGCGTGGGTGCCTCCGGGATCAGCGGGCGCGAGCAGCGGCGAGCTCGAGCGGCTCGGGGGTCTGGGCGGCGTGCGGGTGGTCGGGTCCGGCGTACACCTTCAACTTGCCGAGCATCTGGCGGCCGAGCGGGCCCTTCGGCAGCATCCCCTTGACGCTGCGGCGGACGAGCTCCTCGGGCTTCTTGGCGAGCAGGTCGCCCTTGCGCTGGGACTTAATCCCGCCCGGGTAGCCGCTGTGGCGCCAGATCAGCTCACGGTCGCCCTTGCCGGCGGTGAGCACGACCTTGGCCGCGTTCACGACGATGACGTGGTCGCCGGTGTCGAGGTGCGGGGTGAACGTCGGCTTGTGCTTGCCCCGCAGGAGCCGGGCGACCTCGGTGCACAGCCGGCCGAGGACGAGGCCGTCGGCGTCGATGACGTGCCACTGGCGCGTGATCTCAGCTGCTTTGGGAGAGTAGGTACGCATAGCGAAGCCGAGAAAGGTTATCGGCGTCCGAGGGTTTGCTGCACCCCTGGGGCACGGCAAACCCTCGAATGACGCGAAACCCTCGGATGGGGTCAGCCGGTCAACGCCATGGCATCGATGACGTCGACCCGGGCCGCCCGGCGGGCCGGACGCCAGGAGGCGACGACGCCGGCGAGGGCGCCGAGCACGACCACCGGGACGAGCTGGCCGACCGGGACGGCGAACGTGATCGGGAACTCGCCACGTGCCGCCGCCCGAACCAGGCCCCACCCCAGCAGGAGCCCGAGGGCGAGCCCGCCGATGGTGCCGAACACGGCGATCACCACCGACTCCCACCGCACCATCGAGCGGACCTGCGCCTGCTCGGCGCCGACCGCCCGCAGCAGCCCGAGCTCGCGGACCCGCTCGTAGGTCGACAGCGACACCGTGTTGGCGATGCCCATCAGCGCGATCACGATGGTCAGGGCGAGCATGGCGTAGATCAGCCCCAGGAACGTGTCGACGTTCGACGTGGCGTCGGCGACGTACTCGTCCTTGGTGAACACGTCGGGCGGGGCGAACTCCGTCGTCGCCCGCTCCACCGCCGTCCTCGCCGTCTCGATGTCGACGCCGTCGGCGACGGTCACGACGACCATGTTGTCGACGGTCTGGACCTGGTGGGCGTCCCAGGTCTGGCGGGGCACGATGACCTCCTGGAGCGTGGTCGACGGCTCGTAGATCGCCCCGATCTCGAGCCGCTGGGTCTCCCCGTCGGTGAAGCGCACCGGCACGACGGTCCCGACGGTCCAACCGTTGTCGTCCGCCAGCGCCTCGCCGACGGCGATCTGGTCCGGTGACAGCCGGGCGACGTCGCCGGCGACCGGCTCGGGCACGAGCGCCCCGGCACTCTCGGCCGGATCGACGACCGTCACCTGGCGGGTCCGGTTGTCGATCGACACCGGCCCGACGGCGACGCCGACGGCGTGGTCGACCTCGGGCAGGGCGTCGACGGCGTCGACGATGCCGGGACTGAGCCCGCCCCCGCCGAACTGGCTCGACGCGATCACGAGGTCGCCGTGGACGACGGCGCCGACGCTGTCGTCGACCGACTGCTTCAGCGACCCGGCGAACACGGTGAAGATGGTGACGACGCCGATCCCGATCATCAGCGCCGACGCCGTCGCCGCCGTGCGCCGGGGGGTGCGCACGGCGTTACGACGGGCGAGGGTGCCGGGCACGCCGCGGAGCCTGGCGATCGGCGCGCCGAGCACGGCGCCGGCCGGACCGGCGACGACGGGCCCGAGCACGACCAGGCCGGCCACGGTGAGCAGGGCGCCGAGCCCGGCGAGGGCGAGCGCATGGGCGGTGGCCCCGACCACCAGCGCGACGACGCCACCGACGGTGACGACGACGCCGGAGGCGGCCCGCACCGCGGACGTCCCGGCCCGGTCGAGCTCGACGTCGCGCAGGGCGGCCAGCGGCGAGATCCGCGACGCCCGGATGGCGGGCGCGAGCGACGCCGCGACGGTCACGACCAGCCCGACCAGCGGGGCGACGAGCAGGGTCGTCGTGCGGAGCGTCATCCCCCCGGCCGGGAGGGCGAACCCGAAGGCGTCGAACAGGGCCTTGAGCCCCTGCGCGAGCCCGAGCCCGAGGGCCAGGCCGGCGACGGAGGCGATGACGCCCACCAGCAGCGACTCGCCGACGAGTGTGAGCAGGACGTGCCGGCGGTCGCCGCCGACGGCGCGCAGCAAGGCCGACGACCGTTGCCGCTGGGCCACGATGACGGCGAACGTGTTGTTGATGCTCAACGTCGCGACGAGGAGGGCGACGCCGGCGAACACGACCAGGAACGTGCGCAGGAAGCCGAGGAAGTCGGAGTCGATCTCGTCGTTCGCCTCGTCGACGAGGTCGCGGCCCGTGATCACCTCGACGTCACCCGGGGCCACGGCGGCGACGCGGTCGGCCAGCGTGTCCTGGCTCGTCCCGCTCGACGCCTGGACGAGCAGCGCGGTCACTTCGCCGGGGCGTCCGGTGATGTGCTCCTCGGCACCGGCGAGCGAGAAGGCGGTGAACGTGCTCGGCCCGATCCCGTCCTCCCCGCCGACCGTGGCGAGACCGACGATCGTGACCTCGACCGGCTCGGGGGTGGCGACCACGGTCGTGTCGCCGACGGCGAGGTCGCCGTCGATCGCCGCGCCGCGGTTGATGACCACCTCGTCCAGCCCCTGCGGCGCCCGACCCTCGGCCAGCTCGTAGGGGTTCAGGTCCGGGTCCTCGATCCAGTTCCCGGCAAACGTCGGCGGGCCGTTGCCGCCCAGCTTCTCGCCGTCAGAGCCGGTGAGCTGACCGAAGCCCTCGATCTGCGGGGCGACCGCCTCGACGCCATCGAGGGCGGCGATCTCGTTGGCGAGCGACCCGTCGATCAGGTCCTGGGCGAACTCGCCGTCCGTGTCCAGGGTGTTGGCGCTGCGGGCGACGGCGTCGGCCTTGCCCAGCGCCGACTGGAACAGCGAGTCGAAGTTCGACTTCAGAGTGTCGCCGAGCACCATCGTGCCGGCGAGGAGCGCGACGCCGAGGCACACCGCGATCGATGTGCTGACGAGGCGGCGAGCGTTGGCGCGCAGCGAGGAGAGGACGAGGTTCAGCACTTCAGCGCTCCGATCGTCTGGACGGACTTGAGGGCGTCGAGCACCCGGTCGGGCGTCGGCGCATCCATCGCCCCGGCCACCCGGCCGTCGGACAGGAACACGACCCCGTCGGCGTAGCCGGCGGCGACCGGGTCGTGGGTGACCATGACCACGGTCTGCTCGGTCTCGCGCACCGCCGCCCGGAGCAGCTCGAGCACCTCGGCACCACTGACCGAGTCGAGGTTGCCGGTCGGCTCGTCGGCGAAGACGAGGTCGGGCCGCGTGGCGAGGGCCCGGGCGACGGCCACCCGTTGCTGCTGCCCACCGGACAGCTCGGCCGGCCGGTGTCGGAGGCGCGGGCCGAGACCGACCGAGTCGACCACCCGCTCGACCCAGTTCCGGTCGGGCCGCCGGCCGGCGAGGGCGTACGGCAAGGTGATGTTCTCGTACGCGGTCAGCGTCGGCATCAGGTTGAACGACTGGAACACGAAGCCGACCCGCTCGCGGCGGAGGCGGGTCAGTGCCCGGTCGTCGAGCCCGCCGAGCTCGGTGTCGCCGATGTAGACCTCGCCGGACGTGAGCCCGTCGAGGCCGGCGAGGCAGTGCATCAGCGTCGACTTCCCGGAGCCCGACGGGCCCATCACGGCGGTGAAGCGGGCGGCCGGGATCTCGAGGTAGACGCCGTCGAGCGCGGTCACCGCCCGGTCGCCGCGGCCGTAGACCTTGGTGGCGGCGACGGCGCGGGCGGCGACTGCGGTCTGGGTGGGGGTGTCGGTCAACGTCATGGCTCCACGGTGCGCCGCGAAGGCCCCGATGTCGTCCCCCCGGCGTCGGCTTGTCGCCGTACGTCCGGCGACGTAGGCCTACTCGACGCGGGCGCGGATCAGCCCGGACTCGTAGGCGAAGACCACGAGCTGGGCCCGGTCGCGGGCGTTGAGCTTGACCATCGCCCGGCTCACGTGAGTGCGGGCGGTCGCCGGGCTGATGAAGAGCTGGACCGCGATCTCCTCGTTGCTCAACCCGCCGGCGACCAGGGCGACGACCTCGCGCTCGCGGTCGGTGAGCTCGCTGAGCGCGGCGGTGTCGATCACGCGGTGCTCCGGCCGGGCGGCGAACTCGGCGATCAGGCGGCGGGTCACCGTCGGCGACATCAGCGCCTCGCCGGCCGCCGCGCAGCGCACGGCGCGCAGCAGCTCGGTGGGCTCGGCGTCCTTGAGCAGGAATCCGGTCGCCCCGGCCCGGATCGCCTCGAAGACGTACTCGTCGAGGTCGAACGTCGTCAGCACGACGACGTGCACGGCGGCGAGGTCGGGGTCGGCGACGATCTGCCGGGTCGCGGCCAGGCCGTCGAGGTCCGGCATGCGGATGTCCATCACGACGACGTCCGGGCGCAGCCGGCGCACGGCGTCGATCGCCTCGATCCCGTCCTCGGCCTCGCCGACGACCTCGAGGTCGTCCTCGGCGTCGAGCAGAACCCGCAGCCCGGCCCGCAGCAGGACCTGGTCGTCGGCGAGCACGACGCGGATCACTGGAGCACCCTGTACCAATGCGAGCGAGTGAGCGCCAGCGAGCGAGCGGCCAGCAACTGCGCAGGCAGTATGCGGCGTGGCCGGGGAACGCCATGACGGATCATTCGCCACCGTCGAGGGGCAGGTGAGCGCGGACCCGGAAGCCGCCGCCGGGGTTGGCGCCGGCGGAGACGGTCCCGCCGACCGTGGCCGCCCGTTCCCGCATGCCGACGATGCCATGCCCGCCTTGGCCGCCGTTGGCACTGCCGGCCGCAGCGGCCCCCAGGCCGTCGTCGACCACGTCGATGTCGACGGCGCGGTCGCCCTGGGAGACGGTCACCGTCGCGTGGGCCCGCTCCCCGGCGTGGCGCATCACGTTGGTGAGCGACTCCTGCACGATCCGATAGGCGGCGACATCCACCGCCGCCGGACGGGCGGACTCGGCGCCGACGACGTGCAGCTCGACCGGCAGCCCGGCCCGGCGGGAGACGTCGACGAGCGCGCCGAGGCGGTCGAGCCCGGGCGTCGGGGCGAGCGGGGCCGCTTCGTCGCCGTCCCCTTCGTCGGCGCGCAGCACGTCGAGCGTGGCCCGCAGCTCCTGCATCGTCTGCTTGCTGAGCTGCTTGACCGCGGCGAGCGCCGGGGCGGCCTGCTCGGGTTGGCGATCGAGCACGTGCAGGGCGGCGCCGGACTGCATGTGGATCGCGGCGATGCCGTGGGCGATCACGTCGTGCAGGTCACGGGCGATGCGGAGGCGCTCCTCGGCCACTCGGCGCTTGGCTTCTTCCTCGCGGGTCTCCTCCAGATCCCGGGCCCGCTGTTCCAGCTCGGCGAGGTAGGCGCGGCGGTTGTACTGGGCGGTGCCGAGGAAAACCGCGCCGCCGGCCCAGCCGGCAAAGGCGAGGAGGAAGCCCAGGTGAGCGGCCCGATCGTGGGACAGCAGGCCGATGGCGAGGAAGGCGACGGCGAACGCCACGGTGGTCGTCAAGGTCCGTCGACGGTCCCCGAGCGTGGCGATCGTGTAGAGCGGCACCAGCGGAGCGAGGTAGATCGGCCCGCCGGCGAAGTCGGCGATGGTCCAGATCCCGAGCCCGACGACGGTGATCGCCAGCGACACCTCCGGGGCGGCGCGGCGGAGCACCAGGGCGCCGCCGATCGCGACGCCGGTCACGATCGTCCAGGCATCGAACCGCTCGTCGTTGTTCTCGGCCAAGGCACTGCCGACGACCAGGCAGAACGTCGTGAACACGACGCCGATCCCGGCGTCGAACAGCCACGCCCGGGCCGAGCGCGAGAGGGTCATCAGTTCTGACGCTACGGCGCCCTCGTCTCGGCGACATCCGCCGCCGGACGCATCTTCGAGGTACGTCGAGCTGCGTACTCGGCCGTCAGAACGACGCGGTGAGGAGATCCGTGGCGCCGGCGGTGACGGCCGGGGCGAGTCCACTCGCCTGGGGGAGCAACTGGGTGGCGTAAAAGTGGGCGGTGACGAGCTTCTGGCGGAGGAACTCGTCGCTGAATCCGTCCCGGTCACCGGCGAGCATCTCGGTCGCCGCGAGCGCCGCCTTCGTGAGCAGCCATCCGCCGGTGACGACGCCGGCCATGCGCAGATACGGCGTGGCGCCGGCGAGGGCGTGATTCGGGTCGGCGGCGCCGTTGACGAGCAGCCACTCGGTCACCTCCCGCAGGGTCGCCGTGGCGGAGGAGAGCTGCTCGCCGATGACGGCCAGCTCCTCGCCTGCTGCGACCGCCTCCGACGCGGTCGCTTCGATGGCGGCGAGGAAGTCGCGCATCGCGTCACCCCCGCGCAGACCGAGCTTGCGACCGACCAGGTCGATCGCCTGGATCCCGTTGGTGCCCTCGTAGATCGGGGCGATGCGGATGTCCCGGTAGTGCTGAGCGACGCCCGTCTCCTCGATGTAGCCCATCCCGCCGTGCACCTGGACGGCGAGCGAGGCCATCTCGACCCCGAGGTCGGTCGCCCACGCCTTGCTGAGCGGCGTGAGCAGGTCGGCGAGCTCCTGGCGGGCGGCCCGCACCGCCTCGTCCGGGTGCTCCTTGGCGTAGTCGATGCACTCGGCGTTGAGGTAGGCGAGGCACCGGAGGGCCTCGATCTGGGCCTTCATCGTGAGCAGCATCCGCCGCACATCCGGGTGGTCGATGATCGGGGAGTCCTGTCCCGGCGGGGCGCCGATGGCGCGCCCCTGGCGGCGCTCGGCGGCGTAGGCGACGCACTGCTGGTAGGCCCGCTCGCCGATGGCGAGGCCCTCGAGCCCCACCGACAGGCGCGCCGTGTTCATCATCCGGAACATGTACCGCATGCCCTCGTTGGGCTCGCCGATCAGGTAGCCCACGGCATCCTCGTAGGACATCACGCACGTCGGGCTGGCGTTGATCCCCATCTTGTGCTCGATCGAGACGCACTCCACGGCGTTGCGGGTGCCGGGCGAGCCGTCGTCCTCGACGACGAACTTGGGCACGAGGAAGCACGACACGCCCTTCGTGCCCGGCGGGGCGTCGGGCACGCGGGCGAGGACGACGTGGATGATGTTGTCGGCGAGGTCGTGCTCGCCATAGGTGATGAAGATCTTCTGGCCGGTGATCCGCCACGACCCGTCGGCGGTGGGCGTGGCCCTGGTCGTGAGGGCACCGACGTCCGAACCGGCCTGGGGCTCGGTGAGGTTCATCGTGCCCGTCCACTCGCCCGAGACCATCTTCGGCAGATAGCGCTCGCGCTGCTCCTCGGTCCCGAAGATGAGGAGCATGTCGACGGCGCCCTGGGTCAGCATCGGGCACAGCGAGAACGCCATGTTGGCGGCGGTGAGCATCTCTTGCATCGCCACGCCGACGAGCCACGGGAAGCCGCCCCCGCCGTACTCGGCAGGGAACTGGACCGCCGGCCATCCCGCCTCGACGAAGCGGCGGTAGGCCTTGGCGAAGCCTTCGGGCGTGGTGACGCTTCCGTCGTCGTTGCGCCGGCTGTGCTGCTGATCGCCGATGCGGTTGAGCGGGGCGAACTGCTCGGAGAAGAAGCGCCCGGCCTCCTCCAGGATCCCGGCAACCGTCTCAGGATCGGCGTGCCCGTACCCGGGCAGTTCGGTGAGGGCGGCGACGTCGGCGACGTGCTCGAGGACGAACCGCATGTCGACGAGCGGCGCGGTGAACTCGCTCACCGGATTGACGCTACCCCCGGCCATAACCGACCTCCCACAGCACCAGCCCGTGGGCCGGGGCGACCTGGCCGGCGGCTTCGCGGTCACGGGCTTCGAGGATCCCCCGCATGTCGCCGGGTGTCGCCTTGCCCATCCCGACGTCGACGACCGTGCCGACGATCGAGCGCACCATCTGATGGCAGAAGGCGGTGGCGCGGATCTCGAAGCGGAGCAGCTCGGCCTCGACCTCGACCCAACGGGCGGCAAGGACGCGCCGCACCATCGATGGTTCCGGCTCGTCGGGATCGACCTTCGGACGGCGGCAGAACGACGAGAAGTCGTGCTCGCCGATCAGCGGATCGCACGCCGCCTGCATCGCCCAGAGGGAGAGTGGCTGGGAGACGAACCAGGCCCGACCGGCCAGCAGCGGGTTGGGCACCGGCGCGTTCCACACGTCGTAGCGGTACTGCCGCCACTGGGCCGAGAACCGGGCGTCGAACGTGGCGTCGGCCCACTCGGCCTGGCGCACAGCGATCGCCGGTGCGCCCAGCTTGTTGAGCCGCCGGACGAGGTCCTCGAGGTCGGTGTCGGCGGGAAGGTCACCGGAGACGACCTGCCCCCACGCGTGCACGCCGGCGTCGGTCCGGCCGGCGCCGGTGAGCTTGACGGGCACCCGCACGACGGTCGCGATCGCGGCCGACAGGTCGCCGACGACGGTGCGCACGCCCTCGTTGGGAGCGAACCCGTGGAACGGCGCCCCGTCGTACGAGACGATCAACTTGGCGCGCCGTGAGCTCGTCACGGCGAGATCAGATCAGACCAGCTCGATGCGCGCCATCTCGGCGCTGTCACCGCGGCGCGGGCCGAGCTTGAGGATCCGCGTGTAGCCGCCGTTGCGCTCGAGGTAGCGCGGGGCGACCTCGTTGACGAGCTTGTGGGTCATCTCCCGGTCGCCGAGGTAGCCCTGGATCTGGCGGATGCGGTGGACCCGCATCGGGCCCTCGTCCTGGGCCTTCTTGGCCTTGGTGATCAGCTTCTCGGCCACCGGACGGAGCGCCTTGGCCTTGGCCTCGGTGGTGATGATCGCCTCGGCGGCGAACAGGGAGGCGGCCAGGTTGGCCATCATCAGGCGCTGATGGGCGGCACTGCCGCCGAAGGCGCGGGAACGGCGAGGCGTCGGCATGACTCTGGAATCCCCGTGCTCAGCCGCGCAGCGACAGGCCGCGCTCGTCGAGCTTCATCTTCACCTCGTCCAGGCTCTTCTGCCCGAAGTTGGTGATGTTGAGCAGGTCGTCCTCGGTTTTCGTCAGCAGCTCGCCGACGGTGTTGATCTGGGCCCGCTTCAGGCAGTTGCTCGGCCGCTCGGACAGGTCGAGCTCCTCGATCGGCAGGTCGAGGTCGGGCGAGCTGGCCGTGGCGTCGGTGACCTCGCCGAGCTCGAGCCCCTGCGGCTCCTCACTCAACGTGGCGACGAGGTCGGCGAGCGAGCGCAGCGTGGCGCCCGCCGACGCCAGCGCCTCGGCCGGCGTGATCGACCCGTCGGTCTCGATGTCGAGGACGAGCCGGTCGTAGTTGGTCGACTGCTCGACGCGGGTCGGCTCGATCTCGAACGTCACCCGGCGCACCGGCGAGAAGATCGCATCGATGGGGATCACGCCGATGGTGCGGTTCTCGGTCTCCCGGTCGCTGGACGCGTAGCCCCGGCCCTGCTCGACCGTCAGGTCGATGGCGAGGCGGCCCTTGGTGTTGAGGGTGGCGATGACGAGGTCCTTGTTGAGCACCTCGACGTCGGCCGGGCACTCGATGTCGCCGGCGGAGACGGTGCCGGGACCCTTGAGATCGATGCGGCACGTGACCGGGTCGGGGGACTCCGAGGTCACCACGACGTCCTTGAGGTTCAAGATGATGTCGGTGACGTCCTCGGCGACGCCGCCGATCGTGTCGAACTCGTGGAGGGCGTCGTCGAACCGGACCGTGGTGACCGCGGCACCGGGGATCGACGAGAGCAACGTGCGCCGGAGCGAGTTGCCGAGGGTGTGGCCGAAGCCGGGCTCGAGCGGGCCGATGGCGAAGCGCTGCCGGTTGCCGGCCTCCTCGCCGATGGCCTCGATGGTGGGGCGCTGCATGACGAGCATGGCGGAGCGGACCTTCCTGTTCCTACTTGGAGTACAGCTCGACGATGAGCTGCTCGCGGACGGGGACGTCGATGTGATCGCGCTGGGGCAGGTCGCGCACGGTGACCTGCTTGCCGCCGTCACCGGACTCGAGCCAGCCGACGAGCGAGCGGTCGAGGACATCGATGTTGTGCTGGATCACGATCATGTTGCGGGCCTTCGGCGCCAGCGAGACGACGTCGCCCTTGCGCACGCGGTAGCTGGGGATGTCGACCCGCTTGCCGTTGACGTGGACGAGGCCGTGGTTGACGAACTGGCGCGACTGCGGCCGGGTGGACGCCCAACCGGCGCGGAAGGCGACGTTGTCGAGACGCTGCTCGAGCAGGCGGAGGAGGTTCTCACCGGTGGGGCCGGCGAGCCGGTTGGCCTCGTCGTACGTGCGGCGGAACTGGCGCTCGAGGACGCCGTAGATGTACTTCGCCTTCTGCTTCTCCTGCAGCTGGGCGAGGTACTCGCTGCCCGAGTTGCGGCGGCGGACCCGGCCATGGGTGCCGGGAGGGAACGGGCGCCGCTCGAGCGCCCGCCGGCCCTTCTCGTTCTCGAAGATGTTGGTGCCGAGGCGACGGCTGAGGCGCACCTTGGGTCCGGTGTAGCGGGCCATGATCAGCCCCTCCGCCGCTTCGGCGGGCGGCAGCCGTTGTGCGGGACGGGCGTGACGTCCTTGATCGACGTCACCTCGATGCCGGTGTTCTGGATCGAGCGGACCGCGGTGTCACGGCCCGATCCCGGGCCCTTGACCTCGACCTCGGCGCGGCGCAGGCCGTGCTCCATCGCGGCGCGGGCGGCCTTCTCGGCGGCGAGCTGGGCGGCGAACGGCGTCGACTTGCGCGACCCCTTGAACCCGACCCCGCCCGACGACGCCCACGCGATCACGTTCCCCTCCGGGTCGGTGATCGAGACGATCGTGTTGTTGAACGAGCTCTTGATGTGCACGACTCCGGTGGTGACGTTCTTGCGATCACGGCGGCGGGGACGGCGACCCGCGGCTTTCGGCTTGGCCATCGGTTACTTCCTCACTGCCTTCTTCTTGTTGGCGACCGTGCGCTTCGGGACCCTTGCGGGTGCGGGCGTTGGTGTGCGTCCGCTGGCCGTTGACGGGAAGCCCCCGGCGGTGGCGGATCCCCTGGTAGCAGCCGATCTCGATCTTGCGCCGGATGTCCTGCTGGACGTCGCGGCGGAGGTCGCCCTCGATGCGCAGGTTGTCGTCGACGTAGGTGCGGATCCGGGTGACCTCTTCGTCGGTGAGCGCGGACACCTTGGTGTTCGGATCGAGCCCGAGGTCGGCGCAGAGCTTCTGCGCCGTCGGCAGCCCGATGCCGAAGATGTAGGTGAGCGAGATCTCCAGCCGCTTCTCGCGGGGGATGTCGATGCCGGCGATGCGTGCCATGGCGCTCCTCTCAGCCCTGCCGCTGCTTGTGGCGGGGGTTCTCGCAGATCACCATCACCCGGCCGTGCCGGCGGATGACCTTGCACTTCTCGCACATCTTCTTGACGCTGGGACGAACCTTCATCGCGCTCTCACTTGTAGCGGTAGGTGATGCGACCTCGGGTGAGGTCGTACGGGGTGAGCTCTACCTGCACCTTGTCCCCCGGCAGGATCCGGATGTAGTTCATCCGCATCTTCCCGGAGATGTGCGCCAGGACCTTGTGGCCGTTGTCGAGCTCGACGCGGAACATCGCGTTGGGCAGCGACTCCAGGATCGTGCCTTCCAGCACGATGGCGTCTTCCTTGGGCTTGGGCAGGGGATACTCCTCACCGGATGATGCACGCTCCCACCGCCTGCCGGCGGCGAAAGCACGGACGAACGGGAACCGACCTGCGAACAGGCCGGTCGTCAATGCTACCGGCACGCTGGTCGAACGCCAATCGGCCGCCCGGCCGCCCCACGCCCCGGGTTTCTGCAGTCAGATCGGTCGCCATAGCGACCGATCTGACTGCAAGAACGCGGATCCCTACCGGCCGGCGGTGTCGATCTCGGTGGTCAGGCGGCGGAACACCTCGTCGGGGTGGCCGACGCCGTCGACGACGACGAGGCGTCCCTGGCTGGCGTAGAACTCGATCAGCGGGGCGGTCTGGGACTCGTAGAGGTCGAGCCGGCGGTTGACCGCCGCCGGGGTGTCGTCGTCGCGCTGGGTGACGTCGCCGCCGCAGACCTCACAGATCCACGGCTGACGCTCGAACCCGGTGGCCGTGTAGTTGGTCCCGCAGTCCCGGCACACCCGCCGGGCCGAGAGCCGGGCGAGCACGACGTCCCGGGGCACGTCGAGGTCGAGCACGATGTGGATCGGCCGGTCGACCGTGATCTTGTCCAGCGCCTCCGCCTGGTAGACGGTGCGCGGGAACCCGTCGAGGATGTACCCCCTCGTCTGGGCGTCGGGCCGCTTGAGCCGCTCGTCGACGAGGGCGATCATGATGTCGTCGCCCACGAGGCCGCCGGAGTCCATGACCTCCTTCGCCATCAGCCCGACCTCGGTGCGCTCCCGCACCGCGGCGCGGAGCATGTCGCCGGTCGAGATGTGGGGCACGACGTAGTGGCGCGACAGTCGGACGCACTGCGTGCCCTTACCAGCGCCCTGGCGGCCGAGCATGATGAGCCGAGCTCCCGGGATCACGCGGCTCTGGTACCTACTTCAGGAATCCCTCGTAGTTGCGCAGCATCAGCTGGCTGTCGATCTGGCGCATCAGCTCGAGGGCCACGCCGACCGAGATCAGGATGCTCGTCCCGGCGAATCCGAACGTGTTGATGTCCGCCCCCCAGAGCAGTAGGTACGGGAGCACGGCGATGGCAGCGATGAACACCGCACCCGGCAACGTGATGCGGTTGACGACCTTGGCGAGGTAGCGCTCGGTCTGCGGACCGGGGCGCACGCCGGGGATGAACCCGCCCTGGCGGCGGATCTGGTCGGCCTGGCGCACCGGGTCGAAGGCGATCGAGTTGTAGAAGTAGGCGAAGGCGATGATCATCGCCGCGAACAGCGAGATGTAGACCAGGTTCTGGCTGTTGACGATGTACTTGTTGACGAACTCGGCGATGTCCCCCCGCCAGCCCTCGCCGCTGCCGAGCACGTTGGTGAAGATCACCGGGAGCAGGAGGATCGAGCTGGCGAAGATGATCGGGATCACGCCCGACTGGTTCACCTTCAGCGGGATGTACGTGTTCTGCCCGCCATACATCCGCCGCCCGACCACGCGTTTGGCGAACTGGACTGGTATTCGGCGTTGGCCGAGTTCGACGAACACCACGGCGACGATGATCCCCAAGGTGACGGCCACGATCAGCCCGAACCAGAACCACTTGTTGACCTCGATGATCGAGTAGTAGCCGTACGGCAGGCCGGACACGACCGAGGCGAAGATGATCATCGACATGCCGTTACCGATGCCGCGCTGGCTGATCAGCTCGCCGATCCACATCAGGAGGGCGGTGCCGGCGACAAGGGTCGGGATCACGAGGTAGCCGCGGGGCCAGATCCCGTCGGGCAGGAGCGGCACGTTCGGTGCCTGGCCGGCGGCGGAGAAGAAGGCCGACCCCCGCCCGGTGCCGAAGATGAACACCAGGCCCGTGGCCTGCAGCGTCGCCAGGGCGATCGTGACGTACCGCGTGTACTGGGTGATCTTGCGCTGCCCGACGGCCCCCTGTTGCTGCAGCTCCTCCAGCTTGGGGATCACGACCCCGAGGATCTGCATGATGATGCTCGCCGTGATGTACGGCATGATCCCGAGGGCGAAGATCGAGAAGCTCTCGAACGCACCGCCGGAGAACAGGCTCAGGAACCCGAGCGCCCCGCCCGAGTTGCGGGCCTGGTCACGAAGCTGCTCGACGGCGAGACCGTCGATCCCGGGGACGCGGATCGCCGCCCCGAACCGGTAGACCACCACCATCCCCAGCGTGAACAGGAGCTTGTTCCGCAGGTCGGGGATCTTGAAGACGTTCTTGAGGTTGGAGAGCACTCAGCGTGGTCTTTCTGATCGGCTCGGGGGCGGGCGACGGCACACCCGCCGTCGTCACCTGTTGGCGAACTGATTGCCCTTGGCGGGCGGTCGGCCGGCCTTGTTCTCGCCCTTGAACGGGAGCGGCACGAGCGTCACCGTACCGCCTGCGGCTGTGATCGCCGCCTCGGCCGCCTTGGAGACGGCGTGGGCGTGGACGTCGAGCTTGGCCGACACCTCGCCACGGGCGAGCACCTTGACGAAGGCGCCCTTGCGGAGCAGGCCGTGCTCGGTCAGGACCGTCGGCGTGATGACGTTGTCGTCGAGGCCGGCGGCGAGCGCCTCGAGGGTGTCGACGTTGACGGCGCGGTACTCGACGCGGAACGGGTTGTTGAACCCCTTCAGCTTGGGCACCCGCTGCTTCAGCGGCATCTGGCCACCCTCGAAGCCGCGCGGGACGGTGCCCCGGGCCTTCTGGCCCTTGGTCCCCCGCCCGGCGGTCTTGCCGCCGCGGCCGCCGATGCCCCGCGCGACGCGCTTGGGCTTCTTGTTGGCGCCGGGTGCCGGCGCCAGGTCGTGCACGTGCATCAGTGCTTCGCCTCCTCTTCGACCCTCACAAGGTGCGGGACCCGGGCGATCATCCCCCGCACGTCCGGGCGATCCGGCAGGGTGTTCGACTTGCCGATGCGGCCGAGGCCGAGGGCGCGCAGGGTCCCCCGGGTCTTCGGCTTGGCGCCGATCCCCGACTTCACCTGGGTGACGGTGATCGACTGCTCACTCATTCGGCAGCCTCCTCGTCGGCTCCGCGAGCGGCACCGCGCTGGCGCTTGAGGTACGCCTGCAGCATGCCCTTGGGCACGAACTCCTCGGCGGCGAGGCCCCGCCGCTTGGCGACCTCGTCCGGCCGCTGCAGCGCCTGCAGCCCGGCGATCGTCGCCCGGGCGACGTTGATGTGGTTGGCCGAGCCGAGCGACTTGCACAGCACGTCGTGGATGCCGGCCTCCTCGAGGATGATCCGGGCGGCGCCGCCGGCGATCACGCCGGTACCGGGGGCGGCGGGCTTCATCAGCACCCGTCCGGCGCCCGTGACGCCGATGACCTCGTGCGGGATCGTGTCGCCGGCCAGCGGCACCGCGAACAGGTTGCGCTTGGCCTCCTCGGTGCCCTTCTGGATCGCCAGGGGCACCTCCTTGGCCTTGCCGTAGCCGAGGCCGACCCGGCCGTTCCCGTCGCCGATCACGACGAGCGCGGTGAACGAGAACCGTCGGCCACCGCGCACGACCTTGGCGACGCGGTTGATCGCGACGACGCGGGACTCGCGAAGGCCACCTTCGCTGGTGCTCTCGGACGAGGAAAAGCTCGAGTACGCCATCAGTGGACATCCCTTCGAGTCTGCGAGCGACTGAGCGCCAGCGAAGGAGCGGCTATCAACGGCCTGCGTGGCCGGGGAACGCAATGGACGGCCATCAGAACTCCAGACCTGCTTCGCGGGCGGCCGCGGCGAGGGCCGCGATCCGCCCGTGGTAGATGAAACCGCCGCGGTCGAAGACGACCTTGTCGATGCCGGCGGCCTTGGCCCGCTCGGCGATGAGGGTGCCGATGCGGCCGGCGGCGTCGACCGAGCCGCCGCCACCGGTGGTCCGCTGCTCGGCCTCGTTGGTCGAGGCTGCGGCCAGGGTGCGACCGGTGTCGTCGTCGATCAGCTGGGCGACGATGTGCTTGTTCGACCGGAACACGGCGAGGCGCGGCCGGGCCGCGGTGCCGTGGATCTTCTTGCGCACCCGGCGGTGACGGCGGATGCGGCCTTCGCGTCGGGCGTGGGCGATCTGGGTCATGGTTACTTCTTTCCGGCCTTACCGGCTTTGCGCAGGACGCGTTCGCCTTGGTAGCGGACGCCCTTGCCCTTGTACGGCTCGGGCTTGCGGAGCGAGCGGATGTCGGCGGCGACCTGGCCGACGACCTCCTTGTCGATGCCGCTGACGACGATCTGGGTGGGCACCGGCACCTCGAACGTGATCCCTTCGGGCGCCTTGACGTTCACCGGATGACTGAACCCGAGGGCGAGCCGGATTGCGTTCGGGCCCTGCGCCTCGGCGCGGTAGCCGACCCCGACGATCTCGAGGTTCTTCCGGAAGCCGTCGGTTACGCCGACGACCATGTTGTTGACGAGGCTGCGGGTGAGTCCGTGGAGGGCCCGGCTCTCGCGCTCGTCGTCGGGCCGTTCGACGACGAGCGCCGATTCGACCTGTTGGACCGTGATCGTGGCGGGCACGGTGCGGGTGAGCTCACCCTTCGGGCCCTTCACCTTCACGACGCGGCCGTCGATCGTCACGTCGACGCCGGCGGGGACGTTGATGGGGGCTTGGCCGATGCGGGACATCAGGTCTCTCCGATCACCACACGTAACAGAGGACTTCGCCGCCGACCTTGCGCCTGCGCGCCTCACGGTCGGTCATCAATCCCTGGGAGGTGGACAGGACCGCGACCCCGAGACCGCCGAGGACGCGGGGCACGCTGTCGGCCTTGCGGTAGACCCGGAGGCCCGGTGTCGACACCCGGCGCAAGCCGGAGATCGTGCGGTCGCGGTCCGGCGAGTACTTCATCTTGATCGTGAGGACCTCGCCGACGCCCTTGGGCGACGGGGCGACGTCGTAGCCGTCGATGTAGCCCTCCTTCTGCAGCACGGCGGCGAGCGCCACCTTCTGCTTCGAGGACGGCATCCTCACTTCCTCGTGCATCGCCGTGTTGGCGTTGCGCACCCGGGTGAGCATGTCGGCGATGGGGTCAGTCAGCATGTTGTCTCTTCCTCCCCACTCACCAGCTCGACTTCGTCAGGCCGGGGATCTCGCCGGCGTGGGCCAGCTCGCGCAGGCACACCCGGCAGAGTCCGAACTTGCGGAAGACCGAGCGGGCCCGGCCGCAGCGGCGGCACCGGGTGTAGGCGCGAACCTTGAACTTCGGCTTGGCCGCGGCCTTGTTGATCAGTGCTTTCTTGGCCATTTTGGTCGGAGCGCCTCTACTTCTTCCTGGTCGGCGGACGACGGCGGCGTCGTGGTTCGGGGGCGGTGAGGTCACCGGCCTGGCGGAACGGGAACCCGAACGCATCGAGCAGGGCCCGGCCGGCGGCGTCGTCGGTCGCCGTGGTGACGATGGTGATGTCCATGCCCCGCGAAGTGTCGATCTTGTCGTAGTCGATCTCCGGGAACACGGTCTGGTCGTTGAGACCGAAGGTGTAGTTGCCGCGGCCATCCCACGCCGTCGCCGAGAGGCCGCGGAAGTCGCGGATGCGGGGGATCGCGATCGAGATCAACCGGTCGAGGAACTCCCACATCCGGTCGCCGCGCAACGTGACCTTGGCCCCGATCGACTGCCCCTCGCGGAGCTTGAAGCCGGCGATCGAGTGTTTGGCCTTGGTGACGATCGGCTTCTGGCCAGCGATGCGCGTCAGGTCGGCAACCGCGCCCTCCAGCAGCGACGGCTGCTGGGTGGCCCGGCCGACGCCCATGTTGATGACGATCTTCTCCAGCGTGGGGACCTGCATCACGTTGCCCAGCCCGAGCTGCTCCTGCAAACGCGCCCGGAACTCGTCGTGGTAGCGCGTCTTCAGCCGCGGAACTTCACGTTCGACGCTCGCTACATCGCTCATGAGATCACCTCGGTCTTGCCGCCCTTGACCTTGGCGACGCGCACCTTCTTGCCGTCCCGGAGCTCGTAGCCGATCCGGACCGGCTTGCCCTTGTGGACGAGCATCACGTTGCTGGCATGCATCGGCATGTCCTTCTCGATGATCCCCGCCTGCTGGTTGGCGCGCGCGGCTTCTGGTGCTTCGACGCCAGGTTGACGCCCGACACGATGACCTTGTTGGTCGTCGGCAGGACCGTCATGACCTGGCCCTGCTTGCCCTTGTCCTTGCCGGTGATCACGACGACGGTGTCGCCCTTCTTCAGCTTCATCACAGAACCTCGGGAGCGAGAGAAACGATTCGCATGAAGCGGCGGTCGCGCAGCTCACGGCCGACGGGACCGAAGATGCGGGTGCCGCGCGGGGTGTTGTCGTCCTTGATCAGCACGGCCGCGTTCTCGTCGAAGCGGATGTAGCTGCCGTCCGGACGGCGCTTCTCCTTCTTCGTGCGCACGACCACGCACTTGACGACCTCGCCCTTCTTGACGCCGGCGCCAGGGATGGCGTCCTTGACGGTGGCGACGAAGACGTCGCCGATCGAGGCGTAGCGGCGGCGGGTGCCGCCGAGCACCTTGATGACGAGGACCTCCTTGGCGCCGGAGTTGTCGGCGACCCGGAGACGTGACTCCTGCTGGATCATGGTCGTCTCACTTCGCCCGCTCGAGGACCTCGACGACCCGCCAGCGCTTGGTCTTCGACAGCGGCCGGGTCTCCATCACCCGGACTTTGTCGCCGACGTTGACGTCGTTGGTCTCGTCGTGGGCGTACAGCCTCTTGGTCTGCAGGACCGTCTTCTTGTACTTGGGGTGGCGGACGCGCTCGATCACGGCAACGACGGCGGTCTTGTCCATCCCGTTGGACACGACGACACCTTCGCGGACCTTGCGGACCCGTCGCCGGGCGGTCGTCGTCTCGGACGTCTCAGTGGTCATTTCGCTGCCTCTTCGATCTCCCGCTGGCGGATGAACGTGTTGATCCGCGCGATCTGCCGCCGCACCCGGCGGATCTCGGCGGTGTTGTCGAGCTGGCCGGTGGCGTTGCGGAAGCGCAGGTTGAGCGCCTCCTGCTTGGTGGCGCGGAGCTCGTCGACGAGGGCGCGGATGTCCATCTCGGCGAGGTCGGCATTGCTACGCGCCATGACGAACCTCCAGACGATGCGAGCGACCGAGCGCCAGCGAGGGAGAGGCCACCAACTGCGCAGGCAGCATGCGGTGTGGCCGGGGAACGCAATGGACAGCCATCAGAAGACCTCCGTCCTGGAGATGACGCGGGCCTTGATCGGCAGTTTCTGGATCGCCTTGTCGAGGGCGATACGGGCCTGCTCCTCGTTGGGGAACGACAGCTCGAACAGCACCCGGCCCGGCTTGACGACGGCCACCCACAGCTCCGGGTTGCCCTTGCCCGAGCCCATGCGGGTCTCGGCCGGCTTCTTCGTCACCGGCTTGTCCGGGAAGATGTTGATCCAGACCTTGCCGCCGCGCTTGATCGCGCGGGTCATGGCGATACGGGCAGCCTCGATCTGGCGGGCGGTGAGCCAGCCCGGCTCGAGGGCCTGGATCCCGTACTCGCCGAAGGCGAGATCGACGCCACCCGTCGCGTAGACCCTTGGTGCGGCCGCGGTGGTGCTTGCGGTGGGCGACCTTGCGGGGCATCAACATCAGTCATCCCCCCTGAAGTGCGGCGTCTCGTGTCCCTCGTGGGTGCGGCGGGCGATCTGCTCCTCCTCGTCGAGGAGCTTCTCCAGCTCGGGATCGGCCTCCTTGAGCAGCGGCTGTGCTTCCGGCTCGACCTCGGCGGCGACCGGGCGGCGAGCGGTCGACGACACGACCCGGCGGGGCTCGGACGCCTGGCCCGACGTCTCCCCGACCGCCATCGCCGCTTCGCGGGCGATCTTGTCGTCGCTGGTCGACTTGTACGGGAGGATGTCGCCCTTGTAGAGCCAGACCTTGACCCCGACCCGACCGCTGGTCGTCCGGGCCTCACGGAAGCCGTAGTCGATGTCGGCGCGCAGCGTGTGCAGCGGCACGCGTCCCTCGCGGTACCACTCGGTGCGGCTCATCTCGGCGCCGCCCAAGCGGCCGGAGCACTGCACCCGGATGCCGAGGGCGCCGGCCCGCTGGGCGTTCTGCACGGCCCGCTTCATCGCCCGGCGAAAGGCGATGCGGTTGGCCAGCTGGTCGGCGACGCCCTGCGCGATCAGGGCGGCGTCGAGCTCGGGGCTCTTGATCTCGACGATGTTGAGCTGCACCTTGGGGTTGCCGGTGATCTTGGTGATCATCGCCCGCAACTCGTCGGCCTGGGCCCCACGGCGACCGATCACGATGCCGGGGCGGGCGGTGTGGACGTCGACCCGCACCTTGTCCCGCGTGCGCTCGATCTCGATGCGGCTGATCGCCGCCGACTCCATGCGCTGCATGATCGCCTGGCGGATCTTCCAGTCCTCGGTGAGGTACTCCTTGTACTGGCGCTCGCTGAACCAGCGGCTCTTCCAGTCCGTCGTGACGCCCAACCGGAACCCGTAGGGGTTGATCTTCTGACCCATCAGCCTTCGTCCTTGCTCTCGTCGGCTTGAGGCGCCTCGTACCCGGCGGCCTCGGCGTGCTCAGCCGTGTCGAAGAAGACGTCGCCGATGGTGACGTCGTAGTACCGCCCGCCCGGTACGTGGTACTTCATCGAGCTGGCGTTGCCCTTGATCTCGTAGCCCTCGGGGACCGACCCGTCCTCCGGCGCGGCGACCGCGCCTTGTGGCACCGGGCTCGCTTCGCTCACCTCCGAGCTCGGCTCCGCCTCGCCGTGCTCCAGCGCTCGGTCGTCCTCGCCAGCCTGGGTGTCATCGACGGCACCGGTGGTCTCGTCGGCCTCGACTTCGTCGATGGCCGGCGTCTGCTCGTCGACGAGCTCCTCCTCGGGTGCCTCGGTCTCGGCGGCCTCGACCGCGGTCTCGGCGGCACCCCGCAGACCCTGCGCGCGGGCCCGGCTGCGCTCGACGCGGTCGCGGCGCGACCGAGCCGACACCCCGGCCCGGCGACGCCCGGCCGCCGAGGTCGCCTCCTGGCGAGCCTGCACGATTTCGAGCCGCTCCTCGCTCATCTGCGCCACGACCACGGTGACGTGACAGGTGCGCTTGCGGATGCGCGTCGCCCGGCCCCTGGCACGGGGACGGAAGCGGCGCAGCGTCGGGCCCTCGTCCGCATAGCAGGCCAGCACGAACAGCTCGTCGGCATCCTGCTGGTCGTTGTGCACGGCGTTGGCGACGGCACTGGCGAGCACCTTGCGGATCTCCGTCGCGACGTCGCGCTTGGTGAATTCGAGCACCTCCTCGGCGCGCTGCACGTCGAGGCCCCGGATGAGGTCGAGCACCACGCGCGCCTTGCTGGCCGAGCCGCGCAGGTACTTCGCCGTCGCCTTGGTCGTCGGACGGTCGCCGACGAGCAGGGCGCCATCGTTGAGCTTCGGACCAGTCACCGCCGGGCCCTCGCGCCCTTCTCCTGCCCGGCGTGGAACCGGAAGGTCCGCGTCGGGCTGAACTCACCGAGCTTGTGGCCGACCATCGACTCGGTGACGTACACCGGGACGTGCTTGCGGCCGTCGTGGACGGCGATCGTGTGGCCGACCATGTCAGGGATGATCGTCGAGCGGCGGGACCAGGTCTTGATGACCCGGCGCTCGCCGGCGGCGTTCTGATCGTCGACCTTCTTCAGCAGGTGGTCGTCGACGAACGGGCCCTTTTTCAGGCTGCGCGACATTGGTTACCTCCGACCCTTGCCGGTACGCCGGCGGCGGATGATGAGTGACTGCGATGGCTTGTTCTTGTCCCGGGTGCGGCCTTCCGGCTGGCCCCACGGCGAGACGGCCGGGCGACCGCCTGAGGAGCGTCCCTCGCCGCCGCCGAGCGGGTGGTCGACGGGGTTCATCGCCACGCCTCGTGTCTGCGGGCGGACACCCTTCCACCGGTTGCGACCGGCCTTGCCGACCTTGATCAGCTCGTGCTCGGCGTTGCCGACCTCGCCCACCGTGGCGCGACAATCGATCTGCACCCGCCGCATCTCCGTCGACGGCATGCGCAGCGTCGCCCAGTCACCGTCCTTGGCCACGAGCTGCACGGCGATGCCGGCGGAGCGGCCGATCTTGCCGCCCTGGCCGGGGCGCAGCTCGACGTTGTGGAGCGTCGTGCCGACGGGGATGTAGCGCATCGGGAGGGCGTTGCCCGGCTTGATGTCGGCGCCGTGGCCGCTCATCACGTGGTCGCCGACCTTGAGTCCGCGCGGGGCGAGGATGTACGCCTTCTCGCCGTCGGCGTAGTGGAGCAGGGCGATCCGGCACGTGCGGTTGGGGTCGTACTCGATCGCCGCGACCTTGGCGGTCACGCCGTCCTTGATGCGCTTGAAGTCGATCTGCCGGTACTGCTGTTTGTGGCCGCCGCCGCGGTGGCGCGACGTCTTGCGGCCGTGGGCGTTGCGGCCGCCCGACTTCGGCTTGGGGCCGAGGAGCGACTTCTCCGGCTTCTTCTTGGTGAGCTCGGCGAAGTCGGACACCGTCTGGAAGCGGCGGCCGGGGCTGGTGGGTTTGCGGGCACGGATCCCCATGGCGAACCTCAGCTCTCGAACAGCGGGATCTCGCCCGCCGCCAGGGTGACGATGGCCCGCTTGGTGGCGGGCGTGGAACCGGTGCGGTTGGTGCCGCGCGTGCGGCGGCGCTTCCCCTTGCGGTTGAGGGTGTTGACCTTGGTCACCTCGACGCCCCAGATCGCCTCCACGGCGTCGCGGATCTCGGGCTTGCTGGCCGACGGGTGGACCTTGAACGTGTAGACGCCCTGTTCGATGAGGGCGTAGCTCTTCTCCGAGACCACCGGAGCGAGGATGATGTCGCGTGGATCTTTCATTCAGTGTCCTCCGCGTCCTCGGTGTCCTCGACTTCAGGTTCTGACGAAGGTTCGGGTGCAGTGGGCGCCTCTGTCTCTCCCGAGAGTCCGGTGCCGGACGGCAAGTTGCCGCTCGTGAAGACGATCCAGTCGTTGCACAGCACGTCGTAGGCGTTGAGCTCGCCGGGGGCGATGAGCTGCACCTCGGAGAGGTTGCGGAAGCTCAGCGCCGTCGCCGCGTCGTCACGGTCGACGACGAGCAGCACCCGGCCCTCGAGACCGAGCGCCTCCAGCGCCGCCGTGGCGTCCTTGGTCCGCGGCGTCTCGAAGCCCCACCCGTCGACGACCACGACCTTGCCCTCGCTGGCCCGGTCGGACAGCGCCGACCGCAGGGCCAGCTTGATCATCTTCTTCGGCGTGCGCTGGCTGTACGAGCGCGGCTTCGGGCCGAGGGCGATCCCACCGCCGGTGAACTGCGGCGCCCGGAGCGAGCCCTGGCGGGCCCGGCCGGTGCCCTTCTGGCGATACGGCTTGGCCCCGCCGCCGCGCACCTCGGCACGGGTCTTGGTGCTGTGGGTGCCGGCGCGCCGATGGGCCAGCTGGGCGGTCACGACCTGGTGCATCACGGGCACGTTGGGCTCGATGCCGAACACCGTGTCGTCGAGCTCGACCTGGCCGGCGTCGTTCCCGGAACGGTCCTTGACGGTGATCTCGGCCATCGCTCAGCCCTCCATCTCTGCAGCGGTGGGCGCCTTCACGGCGTGGCGAACGAGGACAACGCCGCCATTGGGCCCGGGCACCGAGCCCTTGACGAGGAGCAGGTTGCGCTCCGTGTCAGCTTCGACAACCTCCAGGTTCAGCGTCGTCACCTGCTGGTGCCCCATCTGGCCGGCCATCCGCATGCCCTTGAACACCCGGGCGGGGAAGGCGCAGGAACCGATCGCGCCGGGAGCCCGGTGGTGCTTGTGGTTGCCGTGGCTCGCCCCCTGCCCCTTGAAGTTGTGGCGCTTCATCGTGCCGGTGAAGCCCTTGCCCCGGCTGACCGCGGTCACGTCGACCTTGCTCCCGGCGGCGACGGTGTCGACGGCGATCTCCTGGCCGACCTCGAACCCATCGACCGAGTCGAGGCGCAGCTCGACGAGCCGGGTCCCGGCGGCGACGCCGTGCTTGGCGAAGTGTCCGGCCTGCGGCTTGGTGAGCTTCTTCGGGTCGCGCACGCCGTACGTGACCTGGAGCGCGCTGTAGCCGTCGCGCTCGGGGGTCTTCACCTGGACGATGCGCATCGGCTCGACGCGCAGCACCGTCACCGGGACGACCTTGTCGTCGACCCACTTCTGGCTCATGCCGACTTTCTCGCCGACGATCGCGGTGGTTGCCATGGCGGCTCTTTCTTGCTGATCGGGCGCTCGTTCAGAGCGGCTCCATGCAGATGCTCCGCCGGCGGCGGCCTGCGGAGCATCGGGATCTGTTGTCGCCGTGCGGTCCCTGGCGGCGTCCGCCAGGCGCACACGGACATCGGTTGCGAAGCGTTCCGTACCGTGCCAGTCACCTGGCACAAGCAGGGAATGCTAGCGGTTGCGACCGGAGGCCCACAACCAGCCGTTTCCCGGGTGTTCAGTCCTCGTTCGGGCGTTCGGCGAGGGTGACGTCGAAAGTCTGCTCCTCACCCTCCCGGATCACGACGACCACCACCTCGTCCCCTGGCTCCCGATCGCGGACCGCGGCGACGACCCCCGCCGCCCCGTCGGTGGTCGAGTCGTCGACCGAGAGGATCACGTCGCCCTGCTCGAGCCCGACCTCGTCGGCCGGCGAGTCGTCGGCGACCTCGGTGATCAACGCCCCCTGGCCGCCGTCCGAACGGTCGTCGAGGCTGACCCCGAGGAAGCCTTCGGACCGGGGCTCGCCGCCGGCCCGGTCGCGCAGGGCGGTGAGCACGTCCTTCACCTCCTCGATGGCGATGGCGAATCCCACGTTCGTCGCCGCCGTCGTCGCGTCGCTGCGGGCCACGGCCGTGTTGATCCCGACCACCCGCCCGGTGCGGTTGACGAGGGGGCCGCCGGAGTTGCCCGAGGAGATCGCGGCGTCGGTCTGGATCAGCCGGTCGAGCGCGCCGTCGGAGGTCCGGAGCGTGCGGTCGAAGGCGGACACGATGCCTCCGGTGACCGACGGGTCGCCGTCGAGGTCGAGGGCGAAGCCGATGGCGACGACCGGGTCGCCGAGGGCGATCTCGCCGGGCTCGGCGAACTCGACCGGGACGAGGTCGTCGGCGTCGATGTGCAGGAGGACGAGGTCGTTGCCGACGTCGGACGCCACCAGTTCGGCCTCACGCGGCTCGGTCTCCCCGGCCAGACGCACCCGGATCTCGGTGGCGTCGGCGACGACGTGGGCGTTGGTCAGGATCTCACCGTCGTCGGAGACGACCACGCCGGTGCCGACTGCCTCCCCGGCGAACCCCCCCTCGTCGCCATCGACGTCCGCGCTGATCGTCACCACGGACGGACCGATGGACTCGGCGACCCGCCTCACGTCGATCGGTCCGGCCGAGCTGCCGCCATCGTCGTCGGCCCCCGCGGCCCCGATGAGGGCGCCGATCAGACCGGCCAGCAGCACCGCCATCGCCCCGAGGGCGAGCACCGTCGGCCATCGCGATCGCCCCGGCGCCGACCCCGCGGGCGGCCGGGGAGGGACACCCGGGGCCGGGGGCGGCAGGACCGGCATGGACCAATGTCTATCGCCGCCGCGGGTCACACCTCGGCGCGGAGCACCAGTCCCGTCGCGTCGTTGGTGACAGTGAGGACACCGGCTTCGATCTCGTACGTCGCGGTGCCGTCGAGCACCTTCGTCACGTGCGGCTCGACCGAGTACTCGCAATCCATCCGGGTGAGCGCGAGCGGCGCGAACGTGATCTCGTTACCGGTCACCTCGTAGCCCGCGGAACCGGTGTTGCACGAGGTGTCGACCATGACCTGGCCACCATCGAAGAGCAGCGTGGGCGGCCGCACGCCGGCCGTCACCGACGAGACGGCGTCGCCCTCCACCAGTCCCTCGACCACCCACCTGGTGCCTTCGAGCGGTCGGTCCGGGTCGGCGAGCTCGCGGTCGAGCAGCGTGATCGTCACGTCGCTACCGGTGAGGGTGAGCGTGTCGCCGTGCAGCGCGATCGTCGGCCGCGAGGTCAGGAACGACGCCAGCCAGGTGTCCTGGTCCATCAGCGCCGGCGGGTCACACGCCATCTCGGTCATCACCGTGTCGTCGGGGACGACGAGGGCGTCGTCGTCGATCGACCACGTCCCGCCGAGCTGGTTGCACCCGGCGTGGGCGCCGATGCGGTCGCCGTCGAACGTCAGCCGGATCTGGGTGCCGGCGACGAGCTCGTGGCCGTCGACGTCGGTCGACAGGAACTCGTGGCCGTCGAGGGCAGGCGACGGCTCAGGCACGGACGGGGGGACGGTGGCAGGGGCCCGGGTGTCGGCGGCCGGCTCGGATTCGCCACACGCGGCCAGAGCGACGACGGCGGAGGCGAGCGGTACCAACAACAACCTCATGGCCGTCAGACGAGCGCCGTCGCCGTCGTGTTCCCACGTCCGCCCGCGAATCTGGGCGCACTCCTTCTCGACGGTTGAGAAGAACTGCGCCCAGAAGCGGGATTGAGAAGAACTGCGCCCAGATTTCGGGGTCAGCTGGCCTGGATCTTGATCTCGATGTCGACGCCGGCCGGCAGCTCGATGCGCTGCAGGCTGTCGATCGTCTTGGCGTTGGGGTTGACGATGTCGATCAGGCGCTTGTGCACCCGCATCTCGAAGTGCTCGCGAGAGTCCTTGTCGATGTGTGGTCCGCGAATGACGGTGTAGCGGTGCTTCGCCGTCGGCAGCGGGATGGGACCGCGCACCGTGGCGTCGGTGCGGGTGACGGTCTCGACGATCTTCTTCGTCGACTGGTCGATGATCTCGTGGTCGAACGCTTTGAGACGGATGCGGATGCTCTGAGCCATGACGGTCAGGTCACTTGATGATCTTGGTGACGCGGCCGGAGCCGACGGTGCGGCCGCCTTCGCGGATGGCGAAGAGGAGGCCTTCGTCCATCGCGATCGGCTTGCCCAACTCGACGGTCATCGTGATGTGGTCCCCGGGCATCACCATCTCGGTGCCCTCGGGGAGCTCGATCGTGCCGGTGACGTCAGTGGTCCGGAAGAAGAACTGGGGCCGGTAGTTGTTGAAGAACGGCTTGTGCCGGCCCCCCTCCTTCTGGGTCAACACGTACACCTGACCCTCGAACTGGGTGTGGGGAGTGATCGAACCGGGCTTGCACAACACCTGGCCCCGCTCCACCTCCTCCTTCTTCGTGCCCCGCAACAGGGCCCCGATGTTGTCCCCCGCCCGACCCTCATCGAGGATCTTGCGGAACATCTCCACCCCCGTACACGTCGTCTTCTGGGTGTCCCGCAACCCGACGATCTCGATGTCATCACCGGTGTGGACCACCCCCTGCTCCACCTTCCCGGTCACCACCGTGCCCCGACCCGTGATCGTGAACACGTCCTCGATCGGCATCAAGAACGGCTTGTCCAAATCCCGCACCGGCTCCGGCACGTAGCTATCCACCGCATCCATCAACTCGAGCACCTTGGCCTGCCAGTCCGCGTCACCCTCCAACGCCTTCAACGCCGACACCCGCACGATCGGGGTGTCATCCCCCGGGAACTCGTACTCGGTGAGGAGTTCGCGGACCTCCAACTCCACGAGGTCGAGGAGCTCCTCGTCGTCCACCGCATCCGCCTTGTTCAACGCCACCACGATGTACGGCACCCCCACCTGCCGGGCCAACAGCACATGCTCGCGGGTCTGGGGCATCGGCCCATCCGTCGCCGCCACCACCAGAATCGCCCCATCCACCTGGGCCGCCCCCGTGATCATGTTCTTGATGTAGTCCGCATGACCCGGCATGTCCACATGCGCGTAATGCCGCTTCTCGGTCTCATACTCGATATGGGCGATCGAAATCGTGATCCCCCGCGCCTTCTCCTCCGGCGCCTTATCAATCTGATCAAACGACGTGTACTCCGCCAACCCACGCTCCGCCAACGTCTTCGAAATCGCCGCCGTCAACGTCGTCTTCCCATGATCAATATGACCCATCGTCCCCACATTCACATGCGGCTTCGTACGCTCAAACTTCGCCTTGCTCATGGCGGTGCAGACTCCTGTCTTGCTCTCTAACGGATGTGTGGGTTGTCAAAGAACGATGGCGATCACTCGCCGCGAACTCGCTTGATGATCTCCGACGCAATGCTCTCCGGCACCTGCTGGTAGCTGTCGAACTGCATCGTGTAGGTCGCCCGCCCCTGGGTGCGGGAGCGGAGGTCGGTACTGTATCCGAACATCTCGGACAGCGGCACCGAGGCCGTGACGACCTGGGTGTTGCCCCGCGCCTCCATGCCGCCGATGCGGCCGCGGCGGCTCGAGAGGTCACCCATGACGTCGCCCATGTACTCCTCGGGCGTGACCACCTCGACCGACATGATCGGCTCGAGCAAAACCGGGTGGGCCTGCTCGGCCGCCTTGCGGAAGCCGGCCTGCCCGGCGATCTTGAACGCCATCTCCGACGAGTCGACGTCGTGGTACTGGCCATCGACGAGGTGGACCTTGACGTCGACGGTCGGGTAGCCGGCGAGCACGCCCGAGTCGAGGGCGGCCTGGACGCCCTGGTTCGTCGGCTGGATGTACTCGCGGGGGATGCGCCCGCCGGTGATCTCGTCGACGAACTCGTAGCCGGCGCCCGGGTTGGGCTCGAGGCTGAGCTTGATGACGGCGAACTGGCCCGAGCCACCGGTCTGCTTGACGTGCCGGTACTCGATGCTGCGGACGGGCTGGGTGATGGTCTCGCGGTAGGCCACCTGCGGCTTGCCGACGGTGGCCTCGACGCCGAACTCCCGCTGCATCCGGTCGACGAGCACCTCGAGGTGGAGCTCGCCCATCCCGGAGATCACGGTCTGGCCGGTGTCGTCGTCGGTGCGGACGCGGAAGGTCGGGTCCTCCTCGGACAGCGACTTGAGCGCCTTGCCCAGCTTGTCCTGGTCGCTCTTGGTCTTCGGCTCGATGGCGACGTGGATGACCGGCTCCGGGAACTCCATGCGCTCGAGGATCACGGGGTCGTGGCGATCGCACAGGGTGTCGCCGGTGGTCGTGTCCTTGAACCCGAGCCCGGCGACGATGTCGCCCGCCATGGCCACGTCCACGTCCTCGCGCTGGTTGGCGTGCATCAGCAGGATGCGGCCGAGCCGCTCCCGCTTCTCCTTGATCGAGTTGTAGACCTCGTCGCCCTTGTTGATCGTGCCCGAGTAGACGCGGAAGTAGGTCAGCTTGCCGAACGGGTCGCTGACGATCTTGAAGGCGAGCGCGCTGAACGGCGCCTTGTCGTCCGCCTCCCGGACCAGGACCTCGTCGCCGCGGAGGTTGGTGCCCTCCGTCGGCGGGATGTCGAGCGGGCTGGGGAGGAAGTCGACGACGGCGTCGAGCATCGGCTGGACACCCTTGTTCTTGAACGCCGACCCGGTGAGCACGGGCACGAAGTGCCCGGCGAGGGTGCCGATGCGGATGACCTTCTTGAGGTCGGCCTCGGTGAGCGGCTCGTCGTGGAGGTAGCGCTCGAGGACGTCGTCGTCCTCGCCACACACCGCGTCGAGCAGCTTGTGCCGCCACTCCTCGGCCTGCGCCTGCAGGTCGGCGGGGATGTCCTCCTCGTGGTACTGGGCGCCCTTGTCGTCGCCCTCCCACACGATCGCCTTCATCTTGACCAGGTCGATCACCCCGCGGAACTTGCCCTCCGCGCCCAGCGGGAGCTGGATCACGGCCGGCGTCGCCTCGAGGCGCGACTCGATCATCTCGACGGTGCGGAAGAAGTTGGCGCCGGTGCGGTCCATCTTGTTGATGAAGCACATCCGGGGCACGTGGTACTTGTTGGCCTGGCGCCACACGGTCTCGGTCTGCGGCTCGACGCCGGCGACCGAGTCGAACACGGCGACGGCGCCGTCGAGCACGCGCAGCGACCGTTCGACCTCGATCGTGAAGTCGACGTGGCCGGGCGTGTCGATGATGTTGATCCGGTGGTCGTTCCAGAGCGCCGTCGTGGCCGCCGAGGTGATCGTGATGCCGCGCTCCTGCTCCTGAGCCATGTGGTCCATGACCGCGGCACCCTCGTGGACTTCACCGATCTTGTAGGTCTTGCCGGTGTAGTAGAGGATGCGCTCGGTCGTGGTGGTCTTGCCGGCATCGATGTGGGCCATGATGCCGATGTTGCGGTAGCGCTCCAGGGGGAACTCACGCTTGGCCATCTTTGATCACTTTCACCAGTACACGAACACACGAAGAACCCGGGCACACCAGGGCACCCGGGTCGAAGGCCGCCACCCTGTCGAGCGGCGTCGAAGCGGTTGTCAATGATAGCGGTTTCAGGTCGCGAAACCACCGTTCCTGCAGCTAGAGGCCGGTCGGGGCCACCGTCGGTTCGACGGCCTCCGCCCGTGCCGCGTTCATCTTGGCGGTCGTCAGCCGAGGCAGGGCGAAGATGGCCACGAAGGCGTGGGCGATGCCGGGGACGATGAGGGTGGCGCGCAGCGCCCACTCGCGGGACAGGGGCCCGTCGAGGCCGGCGGCGAGCGCTCCGCCGATCAGGGCGCCGATCGGGATCGCCCCCCACCCGAAGAAGCGGTAGACGCTGTTCACCCGGCCGAGCAGCCGGTCCGGGATGATCGTCTGGCGCAGGCTCACCGTGATCACGTTCCAGAGCACGGCGACGAACATCTCGACGAAGAGGAACACGAAGGCGACCTGCCAGGACGAGACCAGCCCGATGGCGATCAGGCAGACGCCGCCGCCGCAGACCGTCAGCGCCAGCGACGGTCCGGACCCGATCCGGCGGGAGACCCGCGACGCCACCCAGCCCCCCAGGACACCGCCGAAGGCGCCCGCCGTCGACAGGATCGCGAACTCGGTCGTCGATGTCCCGAGCACCTCCTGGCTGAACAGCACGAACGCGGCCATGGCGACGTTGCCCAGCATGTTGAGCAGTCCGAGCGCGATCGCCAGCGTGCGCAGCAGGTCGTGGTGCCAGAGCCACCGGAAGCCCTCGGCGGCCTCGACCTTCCACGGCCTCCGCTCCGAGATGTCCGGTTTCGGCCGCGCGACCGCGGTGATGCTGAACACCAGCACGGCCGATGCGGCGAACGAGCCGGCATCCACCACGAACGGCAGGGCGAAGCCGATGGCGAGGAGCAGTCCGGCCAGCGGCGGGCCGGCGAACTGGTTGGCGACGAGCTCGGCCGAGTAGAGCTGACCGTTCGCCTTCTCGAGATCGTCGGTCTCGACGATCGCCGGCAGGAACGTCTGGGCGCTGTTGTCGTAGAGCACCTCGCCGACGCCGAGGAGCAACGTGGCGACGAGAACGACGATGTAGAGCAGCCACTCGGTCGAGACGACCTGGTCGACCTCGTCCGGCGAGGGCAGCACGTCGCGGCGGGCGAACACGGCGAGCGCGACGCCGGCGGTCAGAATCGCCCGCAGTGCGTTGGCGCCGACCATGAGGCGGCGGCGGTCGCTGCGGTCGGTGATCACGCCCGCCGGCAGCGTGAACAGCAGCCACGGCAGCCGTTGGGCGACCGGGACCAGGGCGATCAGGATCGGGTTGCGGGTGATCGCCGAGGCCAACCACGGATAGGCGATCAGCGAGACCCCGTCGCCGAGGTTGGAGATCGTGCTGGCCGCGAACAGCTTGCGGTAGCTCGTCCCCAACGCCACGGCTGGCGAACCTACCGACGCCCTCCCCGGGTTCTTGCATCTGATTCGCGCGTCAGGGCGCGCGAACTTGATGCAAGGACACGGTTCAGCGGCCGTGGGTGATGTAGTCGAAGAGCGCCTGGTTCTCCGTCTCGAGTTGGCCGAGGCGGGCCTTGACGACGTCGCCGATCGAGACGATCCCGCCGAGCAGGCCGTCGCCGTCGATCACCGGTAGATGGCGGATGCGGCGCTCGGTCATCGACACCATCAACTCCTCCACCGAGTCGTCGGCGGCACAGGTCACGACGTCGGTGGACATCGCCGACGCCACCGACCGGCCGAGCACCCCGGCCCCGTGGGCCGCCAGCGCCCGCACGACGTCCCGCTCGGAGACGATCCCGTCGATGTGCCGGCCGTCGTCGGAGACCACCAGTGCCCCGACGCCCCGGTCCCGGAGCTGGGCGGTCGCGTCGGCCAGCGACGACTCCTTGGTGATCGTGGCGACGTCGGATCCCTTGGCCTGGAGGATGGATTGGACGTTCATGCAGAGCCCCCTCGAGACAATGGTCGTGGTCCCGCGACGCTGCGGCGCTCCCCCGGGCGCGATCGTAGTATCGAGCGCGCTGCATGACTGGCCCGGCGCTCACCTTCGACGGCATCGGGATGACCTTTCCCGACGGCACCAGGGCCATCGCGGAGGTGTCGTTCTCGCTCGACCCCCGGGAGTTCGTGACGATCGTCGGCCCGTCCGGCTGTGGGAAGTCGACGTTGCTGCGCATCGCCGCCGGGCTGCTCGAGCCCACGGCCGGCACCGTCGACATCGACCGGGAGCACCTCGGCTACGTGTTCCAGGACCCGACCCTGTTGCCGTGGCGCACCGTGCGCCAGAACGTCGAGCTGCTCGCCGAGCTGCGCGGCAAGGGCCGGCAGGAGCGGGCCCGACTGGCCCAGGACGCCATCGACCTCGTCGGCCTCACCGGATTCGAGGGTCACTACCCGAAGTCGCTGTCCGGGGGGATGCGGATGCGCTGCTCGCTGGCCCGCACGCTCGCCCTGCGCCCACCGGTGTTCCTGTTCGACGAGCCGTTCGGCGCCGTGGACGAGATCACCCGGGAGCACCTCAACGAGCAGACCCTGGCCCTGTTCGAGACCGAGGGCTTTGCCGGGCTGTTCATCACCCACTCGATCGCCGAGGCGGTGTTCATGAGCACCCGGGTGATCGTGATGTCGCCCCGCCCGGGCCGAGTGGTCGCCGAGTTCGCCATCCCGTTCGAGTACCCCCGCTCGCCCGAGCTGCGCTTCGATCCCGACTTCGCCCTGCTCAGTGGCGACATCTCGAAGGCACTCCGGGGAGGGACCGGATGACCGCGCCACTGGGCGGGGGCGAAGCGATGGGCCGGGTCGAGATCCCGACACCCCCGCCGGCGCGCCGGCGCGGCTCGAGCTGGCTGGCGACGGTGCTCCCGGCGCTGCTGCTCGGCGCCGTGCTGATCGGCGTGTGGTACCTCCTCACCTACGTCGTGCTCGCTCCCCGGCGCCGGTTCCTGCTCCCTCCTCCTCACGACGTCGTGCGGGTGGGGTTCTTCGACTCGGAGAACCTCGGCGAGATGCTCGACGGTCTGTACTGGAGCGCCCGGGTGGCGCTGATCGGGCTCGCCATCTCGATCGTCCTCGGGATGACGATCGCGATCCTGATGAGCCAGACGATCGTGATCGAGCGGGCCACGTACCCGTTCCTGGTGATGCTCCAGGCGATCCCGATCCTCGCCATCGTGCCGCTGATCTCGTTCTGGTTCGGGACCGGCGAGAACGCCCGCCTCATCGTGTGCGTGATCATCTCGCTGTTCCCCATCATCGTGAACACGCTGTTCGGGCTGCAGTCGGCCGACGCGGCGATGCACGACCTGTTCACGCTGGAGCACGCCAGCCGTGCGACCCGCCTGCGCAAGCTGATGCTGCCCGCCGGCCTGCCGGCGATCTTTGCCGGCCTTCGGATCGCCGCCGGCCTCTCGGTGATCGGCGCGATCGTCGGCGACTTCTTCTTCGGTCGCGGCAAGCCCGGCATCGGCCAGCTGCTCAAGCGCTACGCCAACCAGCTCGAGAGCGAACAGCTCCTGGCCGCCGTCATCGTCGCCTGCATGCTGGGGGTCGCCGTGTTCCTGTTCTTCGGCTGGGTGCAGTCCCGGGCGATCGGAAAGTGGTACGAGGCGGGCACGGCGCGATAACCCCCGCGTCCGGCAGACTTGCCCTCGATGAACCGACCCTCCCTGATCCGATCGCTGGGACTGCTCGCCGCGGCGGGCCTGCTCGTCGCCGCCTGCAGCGATGACGACGATGACGCCGCCAGCGACACGACCGGAGCGGCCAGCGAAACGACGGCGGCGGCGACCGAAACGACCGGGGCCGCGCCGGAGACGACCGGGGGCGGCCCCGCCACCACGGGTGGCGGGGCGGCCGTCGATCTCGCCTCGGTGTGCCCCGACCCGATCGTGATCCAGACCGACTGGTTCCCCGAGTCCGAGCACGGCGCGCTGTACGAGCTGATCGGCGAGGGCTACGAGGTCGACGTCGACCAGCGGGTCGTCCGGGGCCCGCTCGTCGCCGGTGGCGAGGACACCGGGATCCAGATCGAGGTGCGCACCGGCGGGCCGGCGATCGGCGGACAGACCGTCGCCGCCGTCACCTACGCCGACGACAGCATCACCCTCGCCTACGCCAACACCGAGTCGCAGGTCCTGCAGTGGGACGACACGCCGTTGCTGTCGGTCGTCGCCCCGCTCGAGATCAACCCGCAGATCATCTACTGGGATCCGGAGACGTACCCGGACGTCGAGACTCTCGCCGACCTCGGCGAGCAGGACGTCACGATCAACGTCTTCGGCGGGGGCGTGTTCTCCGAGGTGTTCGTCGGCAACGGCACCTGGAGTCAGGATCAGGTGGACCCGTCCTACGACGGCAGCCCGGCGCGGTTCATCGCCGAGGACGGGGCGATCGCCCAGCAGGGCTTCGCCTCCGCCGAGCCGTACACGTACGAGCACGTCTTCGAGGAGTGGATGAAGCCGGTCGCCTACCAGACCCTCCACGACGCCGGGTTCCAGGTGTACTCGCAGTCCCTCGCGGCGCGGGCCGCCGACCTCGAGGAGCTCCGGCCGTGCCTGGAGCAGTTCGTGCCCATCGTCCAGCAGGCGGCGATCGACTTCGTCAACGCGCCCGACCGGGCCAATGCGATCATCATCGACGCCGTCGACCAGTACGACGACTTCTGGGTGTACGACCAGGGTCTCGCCGACTACTCGGTGCAGACGCAGGTCGACCTGGGCATCGTCGGCAACGGACCCGACGACACGCTCGGCAACATGGACGAGGCCCGCGTCCAGACGGTGATCGACCAGATGCGCGACGACGCCGGCCTGGATGTGCCCGACGGCCTCGTCGCCGCCGACCTCTTCACCAACGACTTCATCGACCCCAACATCGGACTGTGAACATTCATTGCGTTCCCCGGCCACACCGCATACTGCCTGCGCAGTCGCTGGCCGCTCGTTCGCTGGCGCTCACTCGGTCGCACTGGTACGCATGACCACCAACGGAGAACTGCACCTCACCATCACGGCCGCCATCCACGCCCGCTGGGCCCACCGCGTCGACGGGCTGATCCACAGCCACCCGTGGAGCGTCGAGGCGACGGTCGAGGGCCCGTCGGATGCGGAGAAGGTGATTCCGGCCGACGACCTGGAGCAGATCCTGCAGGAGCTGGTCGAGCCGTGGCGGCACCACTACCTCACCGACGAGGACGTCGGGAACTGGCGGGGCTACGAGCCGCTGGTCTGGGACCGCGAACCCACCGTCGAGGAGATCGCCCGCCGGCTCTGGGCCCAGCTCGACGCCAAGATCGCGGGGCTGGTTTCGATCGGGGTGGTCGAGTCGACCGAGTTCGACCGCTGCCGGACCGTCCGGCTCACCCGCGCCGGCTGATCACGCTCGACTGACTACCAGCGGTAGTGGGCGAAGGCGCGGTTGGACTCCGCCATCTTCTGCATGTCGTCGCGGCGCTTCATCGCCGCGCCGAGACCGTTGGCGGCGTCCATCAGCTCGGCGGCGAGGCACTCCGCCATCGTCTTCTCCCGGCGGGCCCGGGCGAAGCTGACGACCCAGCGGATCGCGAGGGTCGTGGACCGGCGGGCGGGAACCTCGACGGGCACCTGGTAGGTGGCGCCGCCGACCCGGCGGCTGCGCACCTCGAGCGGCGGCTTGACGTTGTCGATCGCCCGCTTGACGACGGTGAGCGGGTCGTCGCCGGTGCGGGTTCCGATGAGGTCCATCGCGTCGTAGACGATCGACTCGGCGAGGCTGCGCTTGCCGTTGAGCATCACCTTGTTGACGATCTGGGTGACGAGCACCGACCGGTACTTGGGGTCGGCGACGAGGTTGCGGCGGGTGGCAGGGCCTTTGCGGGGCATCAGCGGCTCACTTCTCGGCCTTGGCGCCGTAACGGCTGCGGGCCTGCTTGCGGTTCTTCACCCCGGCGGCGTCGAGGGCGCCGCGGATGATCTTGTAACGGACGCCCGGCAGGTCGCGGACGCGGCCACCACGCACGAGCACGATCGAGTGCTCCTGCAGGTTGTGCCCCTCACCAGGGATGTAGGCGGTGATCTCGACCCCGCTGGAGAGCCGGACGCGGGCGACCTTGCGCAGCGCCGAGTTCGGCTTCTTCGGGGTGTTGGTGTACACGCGGGTGCAGACGCCGCGGCGCTGCGGCGACCCCTTGAGGGCCGGGGTCTTGCTCTTGGTGATTTTCGAGCTGCGGCCCTGACGGACCAGCTGCTGGATGGTGGGCACGCGTTACCTCTCGCAGGTCAGGCACGAAACGCTCCAAGGCTATGGCGCGCTCTACCAGGGGACAACCCGCGACAGACTTGGCGGCATGCGTGTCGCCGCGCTGCTGCGGGGAGTCAACCTCGGAAAGCGTCAGGTCAAGATGGCGGATCTGCGCGCCGCCGTCGAGGCGCTCGGGCACACCGACGTCGAGACCTACCTGCAGAGCGGCAACGTCGTCTACTCCCCGGCGAAGAGCCCGACCGCCGAATTGGCGGCGGGACTGAGCACTGCGCTGGGGATCCCGATCGAGGTGGTGCTGCGGACGGGCAAGGAGCTCGCCAAGATCGTCGCCGCTAACCCGTACCCGGTCGACGATCCCACCAGGGTGGTGGTGACGTTCCTGGCCGAACGCCGTCCGAAGAAGGCGCTCGCCGGCGTCGACCAGGCGGCGTTCGCCCCGGACGAGTTCACGTTCACCGGCGGCGAGCTCTACCTCAAGCTGCCCAACGGCCAGGCCCGGTCGAAGCTGATGGAGGCGCTCGCCAAGCAGGACCTCGGCACGACGGCGACGACCCGCAACTGGCGCACCGTCACCGCCCTCGCCGAACTGACCGCCTGACCGTCCGTCCGAGGCTTTGACTGCATCCGCGGGTTTTCCGCCCCCCGTCCGGGCTGGAAAACCCCGGATGCCGACCTACAGGAGCATCCACTCGGTGTGGACGACCGCCTCGCCGGCCGCACCGAGGATGGTCAGCCGGACCGGGCCGGCCAGCACCTCGTCGAACCCGAAGCGACCGAGGTGGTCGCTCTGTGTGGTGAGGACCCGGTCGCCCCCGTGGAGCTCGACGGTCATCTCCGCGCCAGGGATCAGCTGGCCGACGATCCGCCGGGCGGCCTCGTCGATCACCATCACCTCGATCTCCACGCCGGGTGCCTGGAAGGTGACCTGGCGGGCGGTGTCCTCGCTGCGCACGCCGGTGAGCTCGGTCGCCGAGTCGAACACCAGCTCCGCCAGCTCGGCGTCGATCGTCCGCCATGTCCACGCCGCGAGGGCGCCGGTGATGACGTGCTCGGGGACCGGCTCGGCCGCACGCAGCGCCCGGCCCACCAGCTCGAGCAGTTCGTCGTCGCGGCCGTTCATCAGTTTCCTTCTTTCGGATCGAGGCCGGGAGGCAGCAGCCGCTTGAGCCGCTCGAGGCAGCGGGCCCGCGTTGGCCCGATGCTCCCGATCGGTCGGCCGAGCATCTCGGCGATGGTCTGGTAGTCGAGCGGAGGCACCGTGCAGAGCAGCCTCAGGAGCTGCTGGTCCTCGGTCGAGAGCTGGGCGAAGGCACCCAACACGGCCTTCAACGTGGCGTCATCGGTGACCCGCTCCTCGACCGATGGCGCAGTGAGCTCGGCGGATTCGGCGATCGTGGACTGCGGCGTCAGCCGCATGTTGCCCCGGATCACCCGCAGCGCCTCATTCCTGGTCGTCGTGGCCAGCCAGGAGGCCAGCCGGTCCGGCTCGCGGATCCGCCCGCAATGTTCCGCGAGCCGGAGCCAGACCGTCTGGACCACGTCGTCGGTGGAGGCGGCGGAGAGGCGATAGGACCGGGCGACCGACCAGACGAGGCCGGCGTAGCGGTCGATCAGCTCCTTCCAGGCCGTCTCGTCGCCCGCGACGACCCTGCTGAGCAGCTCCTGTGCCTCCACTGGCGCAGAGCGTATGCTGACCGCCTCCTGCAGGACGATGCTCACGTAAAGGTGAGCGCGCGGGACAGGCCCTGATACGGGAAATTGATCGCGCGGTCAGCCCGCCTGGTCAGGCGCCGAGAGCGACGAACGCGGCAGCCGTCGGATCGGGTCTGCCGTCGACGATGACCGTTCGAGCGAGCGCCTCGGCCGGAGACATCCCACCCACCATGGCCTGGTGCAACGCCGTCATCACGGAAACCACCCGCTCGTCGTTCACCGGGGTGAGTGGGGCGACGATCGCGGAAGCACCGAAGGTCATCAGGGCGCTGGCCAGCCCGAGCAGCGTCCCCCCGCGCAGGACCGACGACGTCGCGACGCTGCACGCCGACAGCACGATGGTCCGCGGCATCGACCGGACCCGTTCGAGGTCGTACACCGTGAGCGGGCCGTCTGCCAGAGTCAACGTCGAGAACAGCGGGTTGTCACTCCGATAGGAGCCGTGGCACGCGAGGTGGGCCACTCGGCTGCGTCCAAGCGCTTGCAACGTCACGTCACCGGTCGCGGCGCCGTTGACGAGAACGGTGGGCCGGCGGTACAGCGAGGCGACGGCATCGACCTCGTTGCGCGCACCCGGCAGCTCCGGTCCGGCCGCGATCAGGACGGAGCCGCGCCGGCCCGCTTCCGCCGTCTCTTGAGCGACCGCCCATCCGACGAGCGACGGCGACACCGATACCGGCCGCTCGGAGAGGCCGGGCAGCGCGTGCCAGGCCAGGCCGTGCAGGGCCCCGGTGGGCACGACAACCAGCGGCCGCGCCGACCGTCGCACTCGTTCGGGCAGCAGCCGGTTGGCGAGCCGTGTGCCGAGCTCGGCCAAGGTCGCCCGCGCCGCCTCCTTCGACGCCGCCGAGCCCTGGACCCGGTTGAGCCGGTGGAGGGCGAAGGTGCAGGCGTCGACATCCTCGGCGAGCCGGTCCGTGGCCCCGAGCTCGTGGAGGCGCGCCCGCCCTCCGGCGACGGTGACGGCGAAGAGCTCACCGTCGATGGCGGCGTACTCGAGCAGCATGCGGTCGCCGAGCCTCGCGACGGCGTCGCGGACGCTGGTCGTCGCCGACCCCTCACCGCCGCTCACCTGCGAGCGCCGGGTGTGGTCGCGGATCTCCCGCTCCAACTCGACCCGGCGCCGGCGCAGGTCGGTCGGGTCACCACCGCCGCCGATCGCGGTCCGCAGATCCTCGGTCACCACCCGGAGATCGGCGAGGAGCCGGGCGAGCACCTCGTCGCTCGGTGGTGTCGCCCGGGGGGCGAGCCACACCATCCGACGGGTCGCTTCGACCCGGGCGAGCAGCTCCCGCGGCCGGCGGTCCGCGATGGCCAACCGCGACCCGAGCTCGACGAGCGCCTCGCCGTGGCCGGCCGCGAACGTGCGGAACTCGAGCGCCCCGAGGCTGGTCTGGTTCTCGGCGACGACCCGAAGCCCCTGCCGCACGGCCGTCCTGGCCCGCGGGCGATCGGCGCGAGCGTCGGCGAGGAGCCCGCGGGCGAGGTACGCCGCCGCCCGCTCGGCCGCCGAACGGTTGGCGACGACTCGTACACCGGCCAGCACCGCCGCCGCTCGGTCCACCTCACCGGCGCCGAGGAAGAGCTGGCCGGCCCGGACCCGGGCTGTCGCGGCCTCGCTCGACCAGCCGAACCGGTCGAGCCGGCGGGAGACGTCCCACAGCGACTCACTCACTGCGGCCGATGGCCGCTCACTCGCTTCGATCTCGGCCCGCACGTATTCGGCCATGGCCTCCCACGACGACCGGTGCTGGCGCCGGAACGAGGCCTCCGCTTCCGCCGCCACCTCACGCGCACCGTCCAGGAGTCCCGCCGCCAGCCGGCAGCGAGCGGCGAGCAACGCGGCGTCGGCGAGCTCGGTCTCGTTGCCGACCTGCCGGACGGCCTCGAGGGCCTCATCCGCCGCACCGGCCGCCTCCGCACTCAGCTCGGCGTGCAACAACACATCCGCCAGATCCACGAGGGCGATGGCCGCGAAGTCACGGCGTCCGATCGAGCGATACAGCTGATAGGCCGCGGTCAAGTCGTCCAGGGCGGCCGGTAGGAGACCGGCCCGCGAACGGGCGTAGCCGAGGTTGTGCCGGGCGGCCGCGGCGAAGAAGCGCTGTCGTTCGGCCGTCGCCAGCTCGGCCGCCTCGGCGAAGCACTGCTCGGCCAGCCGGAACTCGCCGTGTTGCGCGTGGGCCAGTCCGAGATTCTGCAGTGCCCGGATCCGGCCGATCGGGTCGGGGTCCTTGTCGAACCGCCGCAACGCACTGCGGTAGTCGGCGATCGCCGCGAGCACGTCGCCGGAGCGGTGGCGAATGAGCCCGCGTTGGGTTTCGAGCCGGGCCAGATCCGCCCCGGCGAGGTGACGCTCCGCTTGGGCGAGGATCTCGAGCGCGCCGTCGGTCGAGCCGGTGAAGAGGGCGACGAGAGCGAGCGTGACATCGACGCGTGCCGCGAGTGACAGGTCGCCCGCGCCGGCGGCCTGCTGCCGCGCGCGGAAGAGATCGTTCGCACCGGCCGCCATGTCGCCCTGTTCGCGACGCGCCAGGCCGCGCGCCCACAACGCTCGGGTCCCAACCTCATCGTCCGCGTGGTCGGCGAGCACCGAGTCGGCGAGCTCGACGGTCGTGCCGGGCTCGTCGCAGACCAGCGAGAAGGCCCGCTCGACCACTGCGTCGTGCTTAACTCGCACTTGGACGATCGTACGGGTATCGGTGGCGGGCCCTCGGGGCTCCGGATGGTGAGGCCGAGATTCGTGACCACCGACGCGACCAAGGAGGACTCCATTGGCGAAGCCAGACGACCGCAGCAGCGACAGCACACTCGCCGCCCGGCTCGAGCAGCGGAAGGTCGCCGTCCTCGTCAACCAACGGGGTGAGGCCGCGCTCGTTCGTTCCGATCACGTGCTCGTCCGGGCCGAGAGTGATGACGAGGTCAAACGAGTCCGGGATGCCGCCGGCAGGGCGGACTTCGCCGTGCGTCGGGATGTTCGTCGGGCTGGTGCGCGCGTTCTCCAGATCGACGTAAAGCGGCCGCCGAAGCCACGGTCGAGGACCTTCGTGCCCAACCCGTTGCGCGGCGATCACGTGACGACGGCCATCGAAGCTCTGGCCGCAGCGGACGTGACGGCGACGCCCAACTACGTGTACTTCGGCAACGTCGCCTACGCCGGGAACCCGGCCTACTTGGGCAACCCGGCCTACCTCGGGAACCCGGCCTACCTCGGCAACCCGGCGTACCTGGGCAACCCGGCCTACCTGGGCAACGATGAGCCCCGCTCGAGCGCGCTCCCGGCCGCCGAGCCGGCCACCACCGCCGCCACGCTCGCCGTCGGTGCGGAGCTCGCCAAGGTCGGTGACCGACCTCGCGTTCTCGTCCTGGACACCGGGCTCGCCACGGCGGAAGCGTCGGACGTCCGCGTCGCCCGACACCGAGTGCTGGAGCAGGTCTGCGTCATCCACGACGAGTGGCGTGTCGACGCGAACCCCGACGTCGAGGACGACGAGGACGAGGCCGACGGCAACGGGAGCGGCCACCTCGACGTGCAGTCGGGGCACGGGACGTTCATCAGCGGGATCATCAACCGGCTCTGCCCGGCAGCCGAGATCCACATCGACGGGGTGCTGTCCAGCTTCGGCGACGGCGACGACCTGTCGATCGGCGAAGGCCTCCGTCGCGCGACAGAGCGGCTCAAGGATGGCACGTTCGACGTGATCGTCATGAGCCTCGGCGCCTACACCATCGACAACGAACCCCCGCCGCTGGCGAAGGACATCGCCGAGCTCGTCGCCACGGACACGGTGCTCGTCGCCGCCGCTGGCAATGCCGGCTCGTGTCGGCCGTATTACCCGGCCGCGCTGCCCGACGTGGTCGCGGTCGGAGCGCTGGACAGCGGAGGCCGGGCCTGGTTCTCGAACTTCGGCGGCTGGGTCGACGCGTGCGCGCCCGGCGTGGACGTGGTGAGCACTTTCTTCGGCGACCAAAGCCCGATCAACGACCCCGAAGACCCCAAGCTCGGACCGCAGAACGAGTTCACCGGCTGGGCGACGTGGAGTGGTACGAGCTTCTCGGCGCCGAAGGTCGCCGCCGTCATTGCCGAGGACAGGCGCCGCAACGGAGGAACGGCAACCGACGCCTGGAAGCGGCTATCGCACCATCAACACTTCCGCTACCCCGACCTCGGCGTGGTCTTCAACGTCGTCTAATCCCCCGATCCCCCGTTCTGTCGTTTGGAACCGACCGGATCCGACCGTTGCCGAACGACAGGATCCGATCAGCCGCCGAGGGTGTCGGTGGTGAACACCTCGCTGCCGTCGACGGTCCCGGTGAAGGTGCCCTCGAGCTCCGTGATCGACTCACCGGGGAGCTCGTCCGTCGTCCCTGTCAGCGCTGCCTCCCCGCCGTCCTCGGTGGCCCCGGTGCAGTTCACGTCGACCGAGTCGAGACCGTCGCTCGCCGTTGCCTCGCACGTCAACCCGTTGTCGTCGAGCGGGGAGCCGGCGTCAGCGAACTCCTGCGCGCCCTGCTGGGCGGCGAGGTTCCGCACCACTGCTTCCGCCGCGTCGGCGCCCGCCTCGTCGACGGCCTGACCGGCCTCGCTCACCGCCGTCCGGGCGGCCGATTCGACATCCTCGATGATCGAGTCTGCCGTCCCGTCGTCGTCGTTCCCGCAGCCCACGAGGACGAGGGCGGCCACGGCGGCGACGCCGACGAGCAGATTGCGTCGATGCTCCATCGGGCGTGAGTACCCGACGGCCCGCCGCTGCATACCGTCCCTCACCGCACCTCGCGCCGAGCGTGCTACTGCGGAGCGGTCGGCCGCGGGGAGGAGCGGATGAGTTCGCGACCGATGTGGAAGGGCGCGATCTGACCGACGGCGATGGCAACGCCGAGGACGACGATGAGGAGCCTCGACAGCCAGACGTCGCGGTCGAGGTCCTCTCGGGTCGCCGTGGTCAACGCGGCGGCCTCCGCCGTGCTCAGGCGGTACCGCTCGATCAGGCGACGACTTTCGTCGAGTGACTGGTCGATGCCGTCCAGGTCCTGTCCGAGCTCATCGAGCCGGGCGATCACGTCGTCGCTCGAGGCGGCGAGCCCGCTCAGCGTTCCTGACGCCTCCTGTAGGTCCTCGGCGATCGGCCGAAGATCGTCCCGCACGGCCTGGACCGACGATGCGAGGCCGTTCTCGACGTTGTAGTCCGGCCCGAACGGCGCCTGGGAGAGCTGCCGCAGGAAGTCGTCGACGACGTCGACTGCGGACTGCAATCCGCCGAGACCCGAGTCGACGCGTGCGAGGCTCGGCGCCAGGTTGGACGTCACGTCGGCGAACACGTCGAGCGTGGCTCCGCCGTCGTCGACCGTGGTGGAGATCGTGGACAACGAGCGACCGACGGTCTCGATCCCGTCGTCGACGCCGTCGATGATCGAGTCGGCGAGCGCGAGGGTGTCGTCGACCGTCACGAGGGTGTCGCCGACGATCACGAGGCTGGACTCGGTGGTGTGGCTGAGGTTGCCGACGAGCCGCCAGGCCACCACGATGCCGATGAGAGAAGCCACGCAGGCGACGACCGCCGCAGCCATGATCGTCTTCCCGAGCACACGCCGGTCGATGCGCCTCATGCCCAACCCTGCCTCGCTTCGCTCGCTCATGCCGAACGCAGCCTTCGATGGAGCAGCACCGTGACGAGCCCGCCGTAGCCGATGATCAGCGCGGTGGCGCCGGCGATGTCCTCCGGCGCCGGGGAGATGCCGCGCAGCATGATGTCCTGCATCATGCGGATCCCGTAGGTGACCGGCAGCAGCCAGGACAGCGCCTTGACGGGGTACAGCAGCCCGTCGAGATCGAGGAAGAACCCGCCGAAGAAGAGGCCCGCCAGGAGGGTCAGCATCGACCACTGCACCGCCTGGGTCTCGGAGCCGGAGACGAGCGAGATCAGCAGACCCAGCGACAGCGACGCGGCGAGGACGAGGGCGATCGCGCCGACGGCGGCACCGGCGCTGCCCACGAGCGGCACGTCGAGCAGGTGGACGGCGGCGGCCAGCAGCCCGACCCCGACCACCAGTCCGACCACCATGTAGGCGATCGCCTTGCCGGCGATGATCTCGAGGGACGACAAAGGACCGACGCGAAGCAGCTCGAACAGGCCGAGCTGACGGTCTCGGACGAGCGACAGGGCGGCGAAGGTGATCGCGAGGTGCTGGGCGAGCAGCGAGATCGACGACGGGGCGAAGAAGTCGACCGGCTCGATCTCGACCGGCGAGGTCAGCCTCGTCTCGCTCTTGAACGGCCGGACGAGGACGGCCGGATCGAGGGCGGTGACCTCGGGAACGGTCCGCGACACCGCCGTGATGTCCTCCGACAGCGCGGCAGCGCGGGCGGAGGCGTCGCGCGTGTCGCCGCTGGCGAGCGAGTCGGCCTCGGCACCGATCCGTTCGAGCTCCGCCACGAGTTCGGTGCGCCGCGCGTCGTCGTCGGCCCCCAGCCGCTCGAGCACGAGGTCGGACGCCCCGACGACTTGGCGGAGCGCGTCAACGGTCTCGCTCACGGCAGCCGCATCTCGCGCCACGGCCGCCGGGTCGGTTCGCGAGGCCTGCTCGGCCAGCCCGGCTCCGGCGGTCGACAACGCCGCCACGAGCTCGTCCGCCGGGCGCAGCACGGACTGCGACTCGGCGACCACCCGCGTCAACACGGCCGCGTTGACCTCTTGAACGGCGAGCTGGGCGGCGATGGTCACCGCGGTGGTCTGGATGGGATCGATCTTGCCGTGGACGATCTCGATCACGGCCTGCCGCCCGGCCAGCACTTCGCTGAGCGGATCCGGCGGGAACACGACGACGACGTCGAGCTCGTCATCGGCCAAGGCGTCGAGCGCGGCCGCTTCGTCGGCCGTGTACCCCCGTGGATCCACGAAGCGCTCGAGCATCTCGCGATAGTCGGCGACGGCATCCTCGTAGACCGAGTCCGGCGGACCCACGAACATCGTCCGCAGGCCGAGGCTCTCACTGCGGTATCCGGTGCCGAACAGCATCAGGAGCGCGAACGGTCCGACGATGAGCAACAGGATGAGGCGCGGCTGGCGAACGATCTCGGCGAGCTCCTTGCGCACGAACGCCGAGCTCTGGATGACCGTCGCCCACGGCCCGCCGACGCGCAGGTCGCGAGCTCGCGGGCGGCGCCGAGACCTCATCGGAGACCGTCGCTCGCAGACGCTGGGGCGCCCGCAGAGCGCCGGAGGCGCGCCCGTTCGATGACCCGGACGAAGGCCTCGTCGAAGTCGACGATGTGCTCCTGCAGATCGACGACGGAGAGTCCGGCGTGCTGGAACGCAGCCGGCAGCTCATGTTGGGCGAGGTCGGCGTCCCGAACGACGATCCGCCACTTGCGTGGTTCGACCTCCTCGGGCGGGGCCAGGACGAACTCGAGCGCGGCAATCCCGCGCAGATCCTCGGCGCCGACGCGACGGGCGAACTCGACGTCGATCACATCGCCGGCGAACGCCGCCCGCCGCAGGTTCTCCGGCGTGTCGATCCCGAGCAGCTCGCCGTCGGAGAGGAGTCCCACGAGGTCGCAGTAGGCGGCTTCCCCGACGTACTGGGTGGTCACCAGGATCGTCCGGCCGCTCTCCCGCAGCTCACGGAAGCGGGCCCAAAACTTGGCCCGCAGGATCGGATCGATGCCCGCGGTCGGCTCGTCGAGGAACAGGACCGGCGGATCGTGGACGAAGCTGGCGGCGAGCGCGAGCCGCCGCTGCATCCCGCCGGAGACGTCGCGGATGCGCTTGCTGCGATGCTCCCACAGCTCCACCCAGGTGAGGAGTTGCTGCAGGCGGCGGCGCCGGCGCACGCGCAATCCGTACATCGACGCGTGGAAGCTGAGGTTCTCCCAGAGCGAGAGGTCGGGGAACAGCGCCGGTAGCTGGGGCAGGTACCCGATCCGTTGGCGTTGACGGTCGCTCAGGCGCTCGGCGGCGGTCCCGTTGATCATCGCCCATCCGGTCGTCGGTCGGTAGATCCCGGTCAGCAGCCGGACCGTCGTGGTCTTGCCGCACCCGCTCGGGCCGATCAGCGCGACGATCCGACCAGGGGCGATGCGTAGGTCGACGTTGCGCACGACGGGGACCCCGTCGAAGGACTTGCCGAGGTCCCCGCACGCGATGACAGCCTCACGGCCGGGGTCCTTCGCCAGCTGCGCCTGGCTGCTCATTGGGCACACCAGGCTCTCCTTCCCCCGTTCTGTCGTTTGCAGTCGGCCGCGACCGGTCGATTCCCAACGACAGAACGGGCCGGTCTGCCAACATGGCGCGGTGATCGTCGACGCCGCGTGGTACGTCGAGGGCCGCCGGACGCTGGAGACGGACTCGATCGAGAAGCTGGCGGCGGAGCGCGGCGGGACGGGCTTCGGCTGGCTCGGCCTGCGCATGCCGTCGGACGCCGAGCTCGACGAGGTGCGGGACGCCTTCGAGCTCCCCGCGCTGGCGATCGAGGACGCCCGCAACAAGCACGACCGCCCCAAGGTCGAGCGCCACGGAGACTGCCTCCTCACCGTCGTCCCGACCGCCCGGTACGACGACACGCGGGAGGAGGTCGAGTTCGGCGAGCTGTTCTTCTACGCCGGGCGCGACTACATGCTGACCGTCCGCTACGGCCACGCCGCCCCACTGGCAGGGGTACGGGCCGAGCTCGAGCACCATCCCGAGCGCCTTGCCCACGGGCCCGGCGCCGTCCTCCAGGCGGCCCTGCTCCACGTCGTCGAGTCCTACATCCCCGTCGTGGAGGGCCTCGAGCACGACGTGCGGGAGGTCGAGCGCGATGTCTTCAGCGATACCCGCGACCAGCCCATCCGGCGCATCTACTTCCTGATCCGCGAGGTGCTCGACTTCCTCGTCGCGCTCGAGCCGCTCTCGGCGTCGATGAAGAAGCTGACGTCGGTGGAGTGCATGCAGTGGGTGCACCCCGACATCGTCCCGCTGTTCCGGGACGTCGACGACGTCCTGTCGGACGTGGTCGAGCGCGGCCGCACCGTCCACCAGCTGCTGCAGAACGCCCTCAACGCCAGCCGCACCGAGGTGACGATGCGGCAGAACGACGACCTCCGCAAGGTCTCGGGCTGGGCCGCGCTCCTCGTCATCCCCACCCTGGTGTCGGGACTGTTCGGCATGAACCTCGGCGGGATCCCCGGGGGTGACCACATCCTGGGTTTCGCCGTCGTGTGCCTGCTGACGCTGGCCCTTTGCTTGTTGGTCTACCGCAAGTTCAAGGACGCCGGCTGGCTCTGAACCACCGGTTCTGTCGTTTGGAATCGACCGGATCCGGCCGAAACCAAACGACAGAACCGCGGGGTGTCAGGCCTCGGCGGTCGTCGACGCGGGCTCGCCGCCCTCGTAGCTCCCGGCGATTCCGGCCAGCCAGGCGGCCGGATCCTCCTCGGCGTCGCTCGAGTAGAACGTCATCGGCTTGTACTCCGGCGCGTCGATGCCGAACTCGCGGTAGCGCATCATGCCGGTCCCGGCAGGGATCAGCTTGCCGATGATGATGTTCTCCTTGAGGCCGATCAGGCTGTCGCCGCGGCCGTCGATGGCGGCCTCGGTGAGCACCCGGGTCGTCTCCTGGAACGATGCCGCCGAGAGCCACGAGTCGGTGGCCAGCGACGCCTTGGTGATGCCCATGATCTCCGGGCGTCCCTCGGCGGGGCGCTTGGCGTCCTCGACCATGCGGCGGTTGGTGTCGCGGAAGACCTTGGCGTCGACCCGCTCGCCGGGCAGGAAGTCGGTCTCGCCCGGCTCCTGCACGCCGATGCGCCGGGTCATCTGGCGGACGATCAGCTCGATGTGCTTGTCGTGGATCGACACGCCCTGGTCGCGGTACACCCGCTGGACCTCCTCGACCAGGTAGAGCTGGGTCTCGCGGATGCCCTTGATCTCCATCAGCTCCTTCGGGTCGTAGGGCCCGTCGGTGATCGGGTCGCCGGCCTTGACCTCCTGGCCATCGGTGACGATCGGGCGGGCGCCCAACGGGAGCACGATCTCGTGCTCGTCGCCTTCGTCGTCGACGACGCTGATCGGGATGCCCTTGCCCTCGTCCTCGCCGAGGCGCAGGACCCCGGACGCCTTGGCCAAGCGGGCCGCACCACGCGGCGTACGGGCCTCGAACAGCTCGACGACGCGGGGCAGACCACCGGCGATGTCCTTGCCCGCCACACCGCCGGTGTGGAAGGTCCGCATCGTCAGCTGGGTGCCGGGCTCGCCGATCGACTGGGCGGCGATGACACCGACGGCCTCGCCGAGCTCGATCGGCTTGCCGGTGGCGAGCGAACGCCCGTAGCACATCGCGCACACGCCGAGGTCGGCGTCGCACGTGAGCACCGAGCGCACCCGCACCCGGTTGATCTCGGGATCGTCGCGCAGCTGCGCCATCTCCTCGTCGCCGATGATCGTGTTGCGCACCAGCTTGGTGCCGTCGGACAGCTCGATGTCGTTGAGCAGCGCCCGGCCGAACAGCTTGGTCTCCAGGTACGTGCGGCGGTTCGTCGAGTCAGCCTCGACCTGCTCGACCCAGACGCCGAGCGTCGTCCCGCAGTCGTCCTCGCGGACGATCAGCTCCTGGGCGACGTCGACCAGACGCCGGGTCAGGTACCCGGAGTCGGCCGTCCGCAGCGCGGTGTCGACCAGGCCCTTGCGGGCACCGGGCGTGGCGATGAAGTACTCCAGCGTCTCCAGGCCCTCGCGGAAGTTCTTCTTGATCGGGCGCGGGATCATGTCGCCGCGGGGGTTCGCGACGAGGCCGCGCATGCCGGCGATCTGGCGCATCTGGGTCATGTTCCCGCGGGCGCCCGAACCGACCATCATGTCGATCGGATTGAACCGCGAGGCCTTGAACTCCTCGATCATCGCCTCCTGGACCTTGTTCGTGGCCTCGGTCCAGATGCGCACCTCCTGCTGGCGGCGCTCACCGTCGGTGATGATCCCCCGGCGGAACTGGGTCTCGACCTTCTCGGCCTGGCCCTCGTACTCGTCGAGCAGCTCGCGCTTGCGGGCCGGCGTCTTGACGTCGTCGATCGACACCGTGAGGCCGGACTGCGAGGCGTACCGGTAGCAGAGGTTCTTGATCGCGTCGAGGGACGAGGCGATCAGCGCCTTCGAGTAGTTGTCGGACAGGCGCTCGACGATCACGCCCATCTCCTTCTTCTTGACGACCTCGGTGATGTGCCCGAAGTGCTCGGTGTAGTCGTCCGGCAGCGCCTCCTCGAACAGGGCCCGACCGGTCGTCGTCTCGAACGGCTCGCCGCCGGGCGGGCGCATTGTGATCCTGGCGTGCAGCGCCATGTGGCCCTCGTCGTAGGCCCGCAGCGCCTCCCACAGGTGGCGGAACACGCGGCCCTCGCCCTTGGCGCCCTCGACCTGCTCGGTGAGGTAGTAGGCCCCGATCACGAGGTCCTGGGTTGGCGTGACGATCGGGCGACCCGACGCCGGCGAGAGGATGTTGTTCGCCGACAGCATCAGCACCCGGGCCTCGGCCTGGGCCTCGGCCGACAGCGGCACGTGGATCGCCATCTGGTCGCCGTCGAAGTCGGCGTTGAACGCCGTGCACACCAGCGGGTGGATCTGCAGCGCCTTGCCCTCGACGAGCACCGGCTCGAACGCCTGGATGCCCAGGCGGTGCAGCGTCGGCGCCCGGTTGAGCAGCACCGGGTGCTCCTTGATCACGTCCTCCAGGACGTCCCACACCTGGGCCCGGCGACGCTCGACCATGCGCTTGGCGGTCTTGATGTTCTGGGCCAGCTCGAGGTCGACGAGCCGCTTCATCACGAACGGCTTGAACAGCTCGAGCGCCATCAGCTTGGGCAGGCCGCACTGGTGCAGCTTGAGCGTCGGGCCGGCGACGATGACCGAGCGACCGGAGTAGTCGACGCGCTTGCCGAGCAGGTTCTGGCGGAACCGCCCCTGCTTGCCCTTGAGCATGTCCGACAGCGACTTCAGCGGACGGTTGCCCGGCCCGGTGACCGGGCGGCCGCGGCGGCCGTTGTCGAACAGGGCGTCGACAGCCTCCTGCAGCATCCGCTTCTCGTTGTTGACGATGATCTCGGGCGCGCCGAGGCTGAGCAGCCGGCCGAGCCGGTTGTTGCGGTTGATCACCCGGCGGTACAGGTCGTTGAGGTCCGACGTGGCGAAGCGGCCGCCGTCGAGCTGGACCATCGGGCGCAGCTCGGGCGGAATCACCGGCACGACGTCGAGGATCATCGCCTTGGGGTCGTTGATCCGGCGGCCGTGCTCGTCACGACGGTTGAACGAGGCGACGATCTTGAGCCGCTTGATCGCCTTCTGCTTGCGCTGGGCGCTCAGCGGCTTGCGACCCGAGTCGCCCGGGTCGATCGCCTCGCGCAGCTTGATCTCCTCCTCGTCGAAGTCGATCCGGTCGATCAGCTGCTTGATCGCGTCGGCGCCGGTGCCACCCTCGAAGTAGTCGCCGTACTTGTCGCGCAGCTCCCGCCACAGCATCTCGTCGTCGATGATCTTGCGCGGGTGCACGTCGCGGAACTCGTCCCACGTGCGGGCGACCAAGTCGAGCTCGATGTCGTAGCGCTCGCGCAGCGCCTCGACGTCACGGTCGGCGTCGCGACGCAGCTTCTTGGTGTCACCACCCTCGGCCTCGGCCGCCTCGGCCTCGGTCTCGAGGTCCTTGAACCGGCGGTCGATCGCCAGCTCGAGCTCCTTCTGGATCGCGTCGCGCTCCTCGAGGTACTCGTTCTCCAGGTTCTGCAGGTCCTCGTGGCGCTTGTCCTCGTCGACCCACGTCACCAGGTTGGCGGCGAAGTAGATCACCTTCTCCAGCTGCTTGGCCTTGAGCTCCTCCTTCGGCTCGATGCCGGCGAGGAGGTAGGCGAGCCACGACCGGGTGCCGCGCAGGTACCAGATGTGCACCACCGGCGCCTCGAGCTGGATGTGGCCCATCCGCTCCCGGCGCACCTTGGACCGGGTGACCTCCACCCCGCAGCGCTCGCAGATGATCCCCTTGAAGCGCACCCGCTTGTACTTGCCGCAGTAGCACTCCCAGTCCCGCGTCGGACCGAAGATCTTCTCGCAGAACAGCCCGTCCTTCTCCGGACGCAGCGTGCGGTAGTTGATCGTCTCCGGCTTCTTCACCTCACCGTGCGACCAGGTGCGGATCTGGTCGGCGGTCGCCAGCCCGATCTTGAGCTGGTCGAACATGTTCACATCGAGCATCTGTGTTCCGTTCTTCGTGTCTCGTGTCGTGTTCGTTCTCGTTGGATGTGATCAGTAGGCGCGCACCGGGCGGCGGCGCTGCTTCTTCGTGTCTCGTGTCTTCGTCGTCCGAGCCCCGCTCATGATCAGTAGGCGCGCACGGGCCGGCGGCGCTGTTCGTCGTCTTCGTCGTCCGAGCCCCGCTCGGGACGGGAGATGTCGATGCCGAGCTCCTCGGCGGCGCGGAAGACGTCCTCGTCGAGCTCGCGCATCTCGATCTCCGAGCCGTCGTCGGCGAGCACCTCGACGTTGATGCAGAGTGCCTGCATCTCCTTCATCAGCACCTTGAAGCTCTCCGGCACGCCGGGCTCCGGGATGTTGTCGCCCTTGACGATGGCCTCGTACACCTTGACCCGGCCGAGGACGTCGTCGGACTTGATCGTGAGCAGCTCCTGGAGGCAGTAGGCGGCGCCGTACGCCTCGAGCGCCCAGACCTCCATCTCGCCGAAGCGCTGCCCGCCGAACTGCGCCTTTCCACCCAGCGGCTGCTGGGTGATCATCGAGTACGGGCCGGTGGACCGAGCGTGGATCTTGTCGTCGACCAAGTGGGCGAGCTTGAGGATGTACATGTACCCGACGGTGATCGGGTTGTCGTAGGGGTCACCGGTACGGCCGTTGAAGAGCGTCACCTTGCCGTTCTCGGCGTCGATGAGGCGGGTGCCATCGGGCGACTCGGCGTTGAGGTTGGCGAGGATCTCCTTGATCGTCGGGTGGTCGCCGGCGTCCTCGGACTCGTCCCAGTGGGCGCCGTCGAACACCGGCGTGGCGACGAACGTCGCCGGCAGGGTGCTCGGACGGGTCTTCGCCTCGGTTCCGCGGATCGGCTCCTGGCCGACGACCTCACCGCTCCGGGGGTCGGTCCAGCCCCACCGGGCGCAGTAGCCGAGGTGGGCCTCGAGCACCTGGCCCACGTTCATCCGGCTCGGCACGCCGAGGGGGTTGAGGATGATGTCGACCGGGGTGCCGTCGGCGAGGAACGGCATGTCCTCGACGGGCAGGATCTTGGAGATCACGCCCTTGTTGCCGTGACGGCCGGCGAGCTTGTCGCCGACAGAGATCTTGCGCTTCTGGGCGACGTACACCCGGACCAGCTGGTTGACGCCGGGCGGGAGCTCGTCACCGTCGTCGCGGTTGAAGACCTTGACGTCGATGACCTTCCCGGACTCGCCGTGGGGCACCTTCATCGAGGTGTCGCGCACCTCGCGGGCCTTCTCGCCGAAGATCGCCCGGAGCAGGCGCTCCTCCGGCGTCAGCTCGGTCTCGCCCTTCGGGGTGACCTTGCCGACGAGGACGTCGCCGGCGTCGACCTCGGCGCCGACGCGGATGATCCCGCGGTCGTCGAGGTCGGCGAGGATGTCGTCCGACAGGTTCGGGATGTCCCGGGTGATCTCCTCCGGGCCGAGCTTGGTGTCGCGGGCGTCGACCTCGTGCTCGTGGATGTGGATCGAGGTCAGCACGTCGTCGCGCACGAGGCGCTCGGACAGGATGATCGCGTCCTCGAAGTTGTAGCCCTCCCACGGCATCAGGGCGACGAGCAGGTTCTTGCCGAGCGCCAGCTCACCGTGGTCGGTGGACGGCCCGTCGGCGAGGATCGTGCCCTTGTGCACCTTCTGCCCCTCGACCACCTGCGGCCGCTGGTTGATGCACGTGTCCTGGTTGGAACGGCGGAACTTGGCGAGGCGGTACACCTTGCGCCCGGCGGTCTTGTACTGGACGGTGATCGAGTCCCCGGTGACCTCGGTGACCTCACCGTCCTCCAGCGCCTGGAGCAGGTCGCCGGCGTCGCGGGCGGCGCGGTCCTCGATACCGGTGCCGATGTACGGCGCCTCGGAACGGAGCAGCGGGACGGCCTGCTTCTGCATGTTGGCGCCCATGAGGGCCCGGTTGGCGTCGTCGTGCTCGAGGAACGGGATCAGCGCCGTGCCGACCGAGACGATCTGCTTCGGCGACACGTCCATGTAGTCGACCTCCGACGGCGGCACGTAGCCGATGTCGGTGGTGGCGCCGAAGAAGCTCTCCGCCTCCAGCATCTTGCGCAGGTCGTCGAGGCTCGCCGCCTGCGGCGAGCGGCGGACGAGCACGCGTTCGTCGGCGAAGGTGCCGTTGGCGTTCAGCGGCGTGTTCGCCTGGGCGACGACGTAGTTCTCCTCCTCGTCGGCCGCCATGTAGACGATCTCGCCGGTGACCTTGCCGTTGACGACCTTGCGATACGGGCTCTCGATGAACCCGAACTCGTTCACCCGGGCGAACGTGGACAGGCCGCCGATGAGGCCGATGTTCGGGCCCTCCGGCGTCTCGATCGGGCACATCCGGCCGTAGTGGCTGAAGTGGACGTCGCGGACCTCGAAGCCCGCCCGCTCGCGGGACAGGCCGCCGGGGCCGAGCGCCGACAGGCGGCGCCGGTGGGTGAGCCCGGACAGCGGGTTCACCTGGTCCATGAACTGCGACAGCTGCGACGTGCCGAAGAACTCCTTGATCGCCGCCACGACGGGGCGGATGTTGATCAGGGTCTGGGGCGTGATCGCCTCCACGTCCTGGGTGGTCATCCGCTCCCGGACGACGCGCTCCATGCGCGACAGGCCGATGCGGACCTGGTTCTGGATCAGCTCGCCGACCGACCGGATGCGCCGGTTGGCGAAGTGGTCCTGGTCGTCGAGGCGGTAGCCCGGTTCCTGCTTGACCAGGTGGAGCATGTAGGTGACGGCGGCGAGGACCTCGCACCGCGACAGCACGTTCTGATCCGGCTCGGGGAGGTCGAGCAGGTCCTTGGGCAGCCCGAACAGCTCGCTCAGCCGGTTCACCTCGTCGCCGAGCTTGCGGTTGAGCTTGTAGCGGCCGACGCGGCTGAGGTCGTAGCGCCGGCTCTCGAAGAAGGCGTTGCGGAAGTAGGCGCGGGCGGACTCGACCGTCGGCGGCTCGCCCGGACGGGCCCGCTTGTAGATCTCGATCAGCGCGTCGTCCTGGGTCGGGGCGAGGTCACGCTCCTTGTCCCACTGGCCCTGCAGGAAGTCGAAGTGCTGGACGAACCGCTCGAGGAACCCGGGGGCGCCCTCCTCGTCGTAGCCGAGGGCGCGCAGGAGGGTGAAGATGCCGAGGCGACGCTTGCGGGCGACGCGGGTGCCGGCGGTGACGTCCTTACCGGGCTTCTGCTCGACGTCGAACTCCATCCACTCACCGCGGTACGGGTGGATCGTGCCCTTGACGAGCTGGTGCTTGGTGAGGTTGCGGAGCCGGAATCGCTCGCCCGGCTCGAAGATCACGCCCGGGCTGCGGACGAGCTGGCTGACGACGACCCGCTCGGTGCCGTTGACGATGAAGGTGCCCTTCTCCGTCATGATCGGGAAGTCGCCCATGAACACCGTCTGCTCTTTGATCTCGCCGGTGTTGCGGTTCATGAACCGGGCCCGCACGAACACGGGCGCCGAGTAGGTCATGTCCTTCTCTTTGCACTCCTCGACGGAGAACTTGGGCGGCGGGCGCAGGTCCTCGTCGTTGGGGTCGAACTCGAGTTCGAGCTGGAGCGCCTCGGAGAAGTCCTTGATCGGGCTGATGTCGCGGAACGTGTTGGCGAGGCCCTCGTTCAGGAACCAGTCAAAGCTCTCCCGCTGGATCGCGATCAGGTCGGGGAGCTCCAGCGGCTCGATCAGATTGGCGAAGGAATAGCGCTCTCGAGACACAGAGGACGTCGAACGAGTGGCCACAGATCACTCCTGGGGGTCGCGGTCGAAAGGGCGCGCTGAATCAAGCCCGTTGAGGGGGGACGGGACAGCAAACGCACGGCAACGAAACAGGCTAGCCCTGAGGGCGCACGAAATCAACCAGCTCCTGGGTCGAGTCGCCCAGGCCGGGACTTCAGATGCAGACACGGTAAAGAACCGGTCCCGCGCTGTCAAGGGAAGGCGGGCGACGGAAGGCTACCGGCGTGGTGGCGACCCGGCGCAGAAGGTGAGAACCTTCTCATCTGGCTCTCATCGACGGCACCACCGGCGTCGTGAGGATGCGGCATCGTGCGTCGGTTCACCGTGCTCGCCGCGTTCCTCGTCGCCGCGGTGGCGAGTGCCGGGCTGGCCCTGGCCGTCGACGGCTACGTCCCCGACCACCCGCCGCCGGTGCGCCCGATCGAGCTGGTCGCGACGACGACGAGCGCGGCGCCGACGACCACCACGACCACCGCGACCACGGTGGCGCCGACGACGACCACGAGCCCCACCACCACCACCACGACGGCGGCCCCGACGACCACGACCACCCGCCCGCCACCTCCGCCCGTGCCGGCGCCTCCGGCGCCGGCACCCCCACCCCCGGCTCCCCCACCTCCCCCCGCCCCGCCCCCAGGAGACGATGACGATGACGACGACGATGATGACGACGACGGCGGCGGAGACGACGGAGACGACGACGACGGTGGAGGGGGCGATGACGACTGAGCCCGCCCCCCGATCGGCGGCCGACCGTTCGGGCGAGCGGAGACCGGCCGCCACGACCCGCCGAGCGCTCGCCAGCATCCGGGTTCGGATCGTCGTGGGCTACCTGGTCCTGCTCACCGCCGGGCTGGTCATCGCCATCCTCGTCACCCGCCAGGTCCAGCTCGCCAAGGTCGACCGGGAGATCGAACAGGAACAGGCCCAGGAGATCGAGGAGCTGCGCCGCCTGGCCGAGGGCGTCGATCCGGAGACCGGACAGCCGTTCGGGGACGACGTGCGGGCGATCTTCGAGACCTTCCTCAAGCGCAACGTGCCGTCCGACGACGAGGCGTTCTTCGCCTTCACCGCCGACGACCAGTTCTCCAGCACCGAGGCGCCGCTCCTGTTCGGCGATCCCCAGTTCCGCCGGGCGTGGCAGGTCGACGAGCCGACGGTGGCGGTCATGACCGCCGACGTCACGCACGCCAACGGCGACCCGGTGGGCGAGGTCCGCTCGCTCGCCGTTCCGATGCTGGCCGGCGACGACATCGGGGGCATCTTCGTCGTCGCCAGCTTCCCGGCCGACGACGAGGGTGAGGTCGCCGACGTGGTCCGGGTGATCACGCTCGCCGGCCTGGTCGTCCTCCTGCTCACGGCTGCGCTCGCCTGGTCCCTCGCCGGCCGGGTGCTGCGGCCCGTGCGCGAGCTCACGGCGACGGCGAGGGGGATCAGCGAGTCCGATCTCTCGGGCCGGATCCCGGTGGAGGGCCACGACGAGCTGGCTGAGCTCGGGGCGACCTTCAACGAGATGGTCGATCGACTCGAGGAGGGTTTCACGTCGCAGCGCCGCTTCCTGGACGACGTCGCCCACGAGCTGCGCACGCCGATCACGATCGCGCGCGGCCACCTCGAGGTCCTCGGCGACGACCCGGAGGAGCGGGCGGAGACGGTCGCGGTGGTGACCGACGAGCTCGACCGGATGAGCCGATACGTGGCTGATCTCTTGGTGTTGGCCAAGGCGGAGCAGCCCGACTTCCTCCTCACCGAGCCGATCGACCTCGGCGAGCTGGCGCTCGACCTGCATCATCGGGTGAGAGCGCTCGGGCCACGATCGTGGGTCCTCGACGCCGCCCCGCCGGTCGATCAGATCGCCGTGGTCGCCGACCGGGAACGCCTGATGCAGGCGGTCCTCAACCTGGCCACCAACGCCGTTCAGCACACCGAGCCGGACGCCGAGATCGGCCTGGGCGTGTCGGCCCACGGGCCTGCGGCGCACCTGTGGGTCCGCGACACGGGCCCGGGGGTGGACCCGGCGGTCGCCGACAAGCTCTTCGACCGCTACTCGCGCTCGGCGCGCAACCGCACCCGGCGGCCCGAGGGCGCCGGGATCGGGTTGTCCATCGTCGACGCCATCGCCCGCGCTCACGGCGGGTCGGTGAGCGTCGACAGCCCGGCCGGCGAGGGCGCGACGTTCACGATCGCGATCCCGCTGGGCGCCTCGCCCTGGCCCCCACCGCCCGCCCCGGACCCCAGGAGGGACCCCCAATGACGCGCATCCTGATCGCCGAGGACGAGGACCGCATCGTCTCGTTCCTCGAGAAAGGACTCCGCGCCGGTGGCTACAGCACCGTCGCCGTCGCCACGGGAGCCGACGCTGTGGCCCTCGCCCGCGACGAGAGCTTCGACCTGTTGCTGCTCGACCTCGGGCTGCCCGGCATGAACGGCCACGAGGTGCTGCAGGCGATCCGGGCCCGCGGGGAGCAGATGCCGGTGATCATCCTCACCGCGAGGGACGGCGTGGACGACACCGTCGCCGGGCTCCAGGGCGGCGCCGACGACTACGTCACCAAGCCGTTCCGGTTCGAGGAGCTGCTCGCCCGGATCCGCCTGCGGCTGCGCGACCGGGCGGCCCCCGAGTCGACCGTGCTGCTCGCCGGCGGGGTCAGCCTCGATCTGCGGTCGCGGCGGGCGTCGGTCACCCGTCCCGACGGGCGCGAACAGGTCGTCGAGCTGACGGCGCGAGAGTTCGCCCTCGCCGAGGTGTTCCTCCGCCACGCCGGCCAGGTGCTGTCGCGTGAGCAGCTGCTCTCCCACGTCTGGGGCTACGACTTCGATCCGGGCTCCAACGTCGTCGACGTCTACGTCCGCTACCTGCGCCGCAAGCTCGGCGAGTCGGTCATCGAGACCGTCCGCGGGATGGGCTACCGCCTGGCCGCCGCCTGACGTCGCATCTGGGCGCGGAGCGTCTCATTCGCGCTTCCGGGCGCGCAGAGTCTCGAATCTGCGACTGTCCGCGCCCAGAAGGTGAGAAAGCTCTCATCCCGGACTCATCGACGATGTCATGCGGGACCGCGCACCTTGACCGCGTGCTCGTCGACGACGCCGTGCTGCCGGCCGCGGCCCATCTGACCGGTCCCCACGCCCGGCGCGTCCTGCGCGCCGCGGTGGAGGCCGCCGGCGGCACCCTCGGGCGCACCCGCGCCTGCCACCTGCACTATCGGCCCGGCCACGACGTGGTCGTCCGGTTCGACTCCCGCGTGCGCTGGAACGGCCACCCGCCGGTCGAAGAGACCCTGGTCGCCGCCACGACGGTGAGCGGCCCGCCGCCCGGCACCCTCCCCGTCGAGGCCGTCACGCCGGACGGCGACACGCTCGTCGTCGGCGTCTGGCGCTGGCCGTTCGACCCGCTGCTCGCGGGGCTCGCCGAAGCCGTCACCCCGTCGACGGTGGCCGAGTTCCTGCGCGGCCTGGTGTCCGGCCAGCTCGACCTCGAGGTCGTCACCTACCGCCCGACCCACCGCGCCGTCGTGAGGGTCACCGACGAGGCAGGTGCCATCGTCTACCTCAAGGTGCTCCGGCCGGCCGATGTCGACGACGGTCGTCGAACGCCACCGCGCCCTACTCGCCGGCGGCGTGCCGGTCCCGCCGATCCTCCGTCTATGACCCGGTCCGCGGCCTGATCGCGATGGGCGCCCTCACCGGCCCGACCATCAGGGACCGGATCCGCCGCGGCGACCGGCGACTGCCCGCCGCCGCGCAGTACGAGACCCTGTTCGCCGCGCTGTCCGGTGTCACGCTCCGGGGAGCCCCGCCCGTCGACGGGCGGGTCGCCACCGGGCTGCGCCACGCGGCGATGCTGGAGACGGTCCTTCCCGGCGAGCGGCTCCGGTTCCGGAGGCTCTCCGATCAGCTGGCCCCGGCGGTCGACCGGGCCGCCGCCCGCTCCGGTCCGACGATCCACGGCGACCTGTACGAGGCCCAGCTCGTCACGGGTCGCGGCCGTGGGCAGGCGGGCACGATCGGCGGCGTTCTCGACCTCGACGACGCCGGTCCCGGCGATCCGCTCGACGACCGGGCAACCGTCATCGCTCACCTGCTCAGCCGGGCCGTCGACACCCGGGGCGACGTCCGCCGCCGCGTGCTCGACTACGCCGCCACACTTCGCCGCGCCTTCGCCGACGCGGTCGACGCGCCGGCGGACCTCGACCTCGTCATCGCCGGCACCCTCGTCGGACTCGCCACCGGACCGTTCCGCACCCAGCAGCGGAACTGGCCGGCCGCCGTCCGGCGCCGGCTGGCGATCGCCGAGCACGTCGCGTCCCGGCCGGGTGAGAAGACGCTCAGCATCAGCTCATGACCCTCCCATCGCCAGGCGCGAGAACGTGATCGACACGAACCATCCCATCGAGGAGAAGACGAAATGAACCCGTTGAACTGGAAGGCCGCCATCGCCGGAGGTGCCCTCGTCGGGCTCGGCGTCGGCGGTTTCGTCTCGGCCGTCGAAGACGACCCGGCGATCCCCCTTCCCGACCAGATTCGCCTCCGTCAGTCGAGTGCGTTGATCCGGGGCCTCTCGGCCCCGGTGGTCGTCGCCCCGGCGGCCGTCACGGCCGCGGCGAGCCCAGCGCCGGCGACGACCATCGCCGCACCTGCACCGGCGCCGAACCAGGCGGCCAGCGCGGCCAAGCCGGCTCGGGCCGGACGGGCGAACACCGACGCGAGTGACGACCGTGCCGAGCGCAGGGAACGCCGGCAACGGCGGACCGAGCGCCAGGCGCGACTCGCCGCCCGCCAGCTCGCCGACAGCCCGGACAGCCCGGCCCCCACGCCGGCACCCCCGCCGCCGCCCGCGGCGAGCCCGGACAGCCCGGTCAGCCCGGACAGCCCGGCACCCCCGCCGCGGCCCTCGGGCGGGTCGTCCGATAGCGGCGGCGCCAGCAGCTGACCACCACCCCCAAATTCCACGAATGGAGATCGACATGAAACGCAAGCTCACCGCGATCGGCGTCGGCGCCGCTGCCGTCCTCGGTTCCCTGGCTCTGCCCGGCGTCGCCAACGCCGAGGAGCGGACCTGCCGCGGCACGATCGGCGCCCGCACCCTCGACAACGTCCGGGTCCCACCCGGGGCCACCTGCCGGCTCCTCGGCACCCGCGTCCAAGGGACGATCAAGATCGAGAATGGCGGCCGCCTCCGCGCCGTGCAGGTGCGGGTGATCGGCAACATCCAAGGCGAGGGCCACCGGCGAGTCGTCGTCCTCCGGTCCCGGATCGGCGGAAGCATCCAGCTCGTCCAGGGCCGCGAGGCCGTGCTCCGGCGCAACCGGGTCGTCGCCGACATCCAGTTGTTCAGCAACCGGGGCCGGGAAGTGGTCCTGCGCAACCGGATCAACGGCAACCTGCAGTGCAAGGAGAACCAGCCTCGGCCGGTCGGCGGCTTCAACGTCGTCGGCGGGAACAAGGAAGACCAGTGCCGCGGGCTGTGAGCTCCCGGAAGTCTCACCGCCCTCTCATCTGCGCTTGATCGAACGCGCCGCACTGTGTTCCACGTGGGGGACGGTGGAGGGATCGCCTGCCGCCCGCTTCGGCGATCCCGCCACCGTCGCCTTCGGACGGCCTGGTGCAGCCCCGTCCCCTCGTCTGCGATACTGCCGGAGTGACCGGTGCGGGCCTGCGGGTGCTGGTCGTCGAGGACGACCCGCGGATCGCGTCGATGGTCGCCAAGGGGCTGCTGGCGAGGGGGCACGGCACCGAGATCGTGTCGACCGGGGGCGCGGCCCTGGAGCGTTTGGCGGCGGGTTCCGCCGACGTCATGCTGCTCGACCTCGGGCTGCCGGACATCGACGGTCTCGACGTCCTCCGGCGACTCGTGGCGGACGGTTCCTCGATCCCGGTGATCGTGATCACGGCCCGCAGCGACCCGAGCGACCGCGACGCCGCCCTCGAGCTCGGGGTGACCGCCTACCTCACGAAGCCCTTCGCGTGGTCCGACGTCTGGAAGGCGATCGACGCGTGCGCCGCCCTGCGAGGGTGAACGGGTCGGTCAACCCACCGGCGTCGGAACCTCGAGCACCGTTGCGACCCGGATCGGCACACTGATCTGGAACCGGGCACCCTTCGGGCCCGGAGTCACGAGGCGGGCTTCGCCACCGTGCGCCTCGGCGATGGCGGCGACGATGGACAGGCCGAGCCCGCTCCCTTCCGACCACTCGGAACCCTTGGCGAAGCGCTCGAACACCCGTGACGCCTGCTCGGGCGGGACGCCCGGCCCGTCGTCCTCGATCCAGAGGACCACCCGACCACTTCCCTCGAGCGAGGCGCCGATGCGGGCGGTGGTGCCCTCCGGTGTGTGCTGGCAGACGTTCTGGGCCAGCTGGAGCAGGGCCTGGGTCAGGAGTTGGCGGTCGGCCGTGAGCGTCGCCGCCGGATGCGGCCCGACGATCCAGGTGCGGCTGCAGAGCACCGATGCACGGCGATGGACGTCGTCGATCAGCTCGGCGACCTTCGACCGGCTCCATCGTCAGGAAGCCCGGGCGCTCGCTGCGCGCCAGCAGTAGGAGCTCCTCGACGATCCGGTTCATCCGGTCGATCTCGTCGATGATGACCCGCGACATCGCCTCCCGCTCGACGGGGTCGCGTTCCAACTCGAGCAGTTCGACGTGGCCGCGGATCACGGTCATCGGCGAACGCAGCTCGTGGCTGGCATCGTCGAGGAACTGGCGCTGCGTCGCGAACGAGCGCTCGATCCGTTCGAGCATCTCGTTGAACGCGGTCGCGATGCGGGAGGCCTCGTCCTCGCCCCGCACGGGGATCCGGCGGGTCAGATCCGTCGCCGAGATCGTCTGGGCCGTGTCGGCGAGGTGGCTCAGCGGGCGCAAGACCCGGCCGGCGAGGGCGATCCCGATCAGCGTGGCGACGATGATCATGCCGAACTGGACGAACGCCTGGGTCCGCACAGCGTCATCGATCTCGTTGCGCTCCAGCGACGGGAAGTTGGCCGCCACGAACAGCGCCTCGTGGCCATTGGTCCTGAGCGGCACGGCGACGTACCGGGCGAAGCCGGCCTCGGTCTGGAGCGTCCCCTCCTCCCGCTCGCGGAGGGAGAGCCAGTAGTCGCTCGCCCCGCCGAGCTGCCCGGCGGGCACGGCGCTGCTGGCGCGCTCGGAGCGGTAGAGCTCACCGTCGACGAAGGCGAGGAGGGATTCGCCTTCGTCCGGCACCTCGCGACGGAAGTACAGGTCGAACATCGCCGAGAAGTCCGTCCCGAACGGCTGGCCGGTCGCGGGGTTGGTGCCGGTCGCGATGAGGGCGAACTCCTCCGCCTCGCGTTGCAGGCCGACCGTGATCTCCTCGTCGAGCCGGTCCCGGAGGACACTGCGCAGCAGGGCGATCGAGACCGCCGCGGAGAGCGCGAGCAGCAACGTCAACGTCACGACGATCCGCACGCGCATGCTGCCGAGCAGCCCCTGCCAGTGCCCAGGCTCGCCCACGCTTACCCCTTGCCTCTTGGCCACGACGCTCCCAAAGGTACTCCGAACCGGATGACCGGACTTCCCCCGGTCACATGGTGAAGCCGTTCTCACATGCGGCTCATACGGGCCTTACGGCGTGCGCCCAACGTTGGACAGGGGACGTTCCGAGGGAGGCGACGTGAGCGCGGTACAGACGACTCGAGCCCGGTGCCGACCCACCATCCGGGGACGGGTGGCGGTGGCCGGGGCCGTGCTCGCGGCGGCCTGCGCCCTCGGGATCGCGGCGAACCGGGCCGGGGCGATCGAATCCACTCCGGTGACGTGCGGAGAGGTCCTCACCGTGAGCACCCTCGTCGCCAACGACCTCGCCGAGTGCCCGGGTGACGGTCTCGTCGTCGGCGCGGCCGGCATCGAGATCGACCTCACCGGCCGGACGATCGACGGGGTCGGGCTCGGGGCGGGCGTGCTCAACGAGGGCTTCGACGGGGTCACCATCTCGGGCGGCACGTTCCAGGAGTTCGACATCGGCGTCCACCTCGCCGCCGGCGCGGGTGATACGAAGGTCCGGGGCGGTCGATTCGTCGCCAACCAGGAGGCCGGAGTGCTCCTGTCGGCGGCGGCGCCGGGCACCGAGGTCACCGCCAACGAGTTCGTCGGCAACGCCCTGGCCGTCGGCATCATCGACGGGACCGAGGGCGTGACCGTCGCCGACAACGTGGTGTCGGAAGGTTCGGGCAGCGGCCTCGAGATCCTCGGGTCCAACGGCAACCGGATCGAGCGCAACGTCTTCGCCGCGTCCAGCGACGGGGGAATCGTGCTGGAAGGCGCGAGCCACAACGTCCTCCTCGCCAACATGGTGGGGGGCGTCTCCGATGCGGCGCTGCTGGTCACGACCGAGTCCAACGGCAACCGGATCCAGGGGAACGTGCTGTCGGCGAGCGACGGCGGGATCATCGTCGACCGCTCGATCGGCAACGTGCTGCTCGGCAACGTCGCCCACGGCATGAGCGACGTCGGGATCGATCTCGACAGCGCCAGCGGCACCGTCGTGATGGGGAACGATCTGCGGTCCAACGGCGAGGGGATCGCACTGTTCGACTCGAGCGGCAACCGCATCGAAGGCAACGACACCAGCGAGTCCTCGGGCACGGCGATCGCAGTCGAGGGGACATCCTTCGGCAACACCATCGTGCGCAACGTCGCCGACGCCAGCGGGGCGACCGGGATCTCCGTGATCGCCCTCGCCGAGGCCGGCGACGGGAACCTGCTCGACGGCAACGCGACGGGCCGCAACCCGAGCGGCGGGATCTCGATTACCGCGCCGGGACACACGCTGCGCCGCAACGTCGCCATCGGCAACGGTGGCTGGGGCATCAACGCGGCCGACGGGACGATCGACGGCGGGGGCAACTTCGCCGCCGGCAACGGCGAGCAGGCCCAGTGCGTCGGGGTCGTGTGCGACGGAACGCTCCTCCCGCCCGTCGACGTGATCCCACCCGAGACCGCCATCGTCGACGGGCCGCGGAACCCGACGGCGAGCCGGACGGCGACGATCGCCTTCGAGGTCGTCGGTGAGGCCGGTGGGGATGTCGCCCTGTTCGAGTGCTCGCTCGACGGCGCCGCCTTCGTGCCGTGCACCAGCCCGCAGGCGTTCTCCGGGCTCGAGCTCGGCGACCACACGCTCGCCGTGCGGGCGACCGACGTGGCCGGCAACGTCGAGCCGGTTCCGGCCGTCTATGCGTGGACGATCGTTGCCGCGCCGGATGTCGACTGCGGGGCGGCCGTGACCGTCACCGCCGACGCCGACGCGTGGATCGACGAGAACAGCGCGGACGCCAACAAGGGGGCCGACTCCGTCGCTGAAGGTGCGGTCGAAGGGCCCGGCCGACAACTTCCGGGCGCTCGTCCGGTTCCCCCTGCCCGAGGTGCCGGACGGATGCGTGCTCGACGCGGCGACCTTGCGCCTGTACGCGGACTCGATGGCTCCCGGACGGCAGGTGCAGGCGGCGCGCCTCGCCGAGGCCTGGTCGGAGAGCGCCGTGACCTGGGCGAACCACCCGACGACCGCCGGTCCGGCCGCGTCCACCGTGGCGGGAGAGGGTTGGCGCGGGTGGGCGGTGCGACCCCTCGTCGAGCAGATGTACGACCACAACGCAGCCCACGGATTCCTGATCCGCGACGCCGTCGAGGGCGAGGACGCCGAGCACGGCTTCAGCACGCGTGACTCGGAAACGCCACCGCAACTGATGCTGCGGTTCGTGCCGCGCATCGACGCGCCGCCGCCGACCACCACCACCACGACGACATTGCCGCCGACAACGACCACCGCCGAGCCACCGACCACGACATCGACCACCACCACCACCGAACCACCTACGACCACCACGACCGAGCCACCGACCACGACATCGACCACCACCACCACCGAACCACCTACGACCACCGACCGACCGACCACGACACGACCGACCACCACCACCACCGAACCACCTACGACCACCACGACCGAGCCACCGACCACGACATCGACCACCACCACCACCGAACCACCTACGACCACCACGACCGAGCCACCGACCACGACGACGACCACCGAACCGCCGACCACGACGTCCACGACCACGACCACCACCGAGCCACCGACCACGACGTCGACCACCGAACCGCCAACCACGACGTCGACCACCGAACCGCCAACCACGACGTCCACGTCCAGCACCACCACGACGACCGAGCCGCCGACCACGACGTCGACCACAACCACGACTGAGCCACCGACAACGACGTCGACCACCACCACGACCACCGAACCGCCAACCACGACGTCCACATCCAGCACCACCACGACGACCGAGCCGCCGACCACGACGACGTCCACGTCGACGACGACGACGACGTCGACGACCGTCCCGCCGACCACCACCACCTCGTCCACGTCCACGACCACGACGACCGCTCCGCCGACCACCACGACAACGACGACGGTGCCGGCTCAGTGCGCCGTGTCGTCGATCAGCAGCCCGGTGGTGGCAGACGCCTGGATCGAGCAGAACAGCCCGAGGAGCAACAAGGGACGGGACACCACCTTGAAGGTCAAGTCCCAGGCCCGGTCGGACAACTTCCGGACCCTGGTGCGCTTCAGCCTGCCGTCGGCCCTCCCGGAGGGGTGCCGGCTGACGTCGGCCACCCTCCGCCTGTACGCGAACTCATCGGCGAACGGTCGCTCGCTCCAGGCCTGGCGAGTCTCCGCTCCGTGGGTCGAGCTCCAGGTGACGTGGGCCAACCAGCCGGGCACGGCCGGGACCCCGGCGGTCACGCCGTCGGGCCGCGGGAACCGGGACTGGGACGTGACCGCCCACGTGGCGACGATGCTCGACACCGGCGTCAATCACGGGTTCCTGATCCGCGACGCCATCGAGAGCGGACGCGGCTACGAGCAGTCGTTCGCCGCCCGTGAGCTACGGAACCGGCCGCAGCTCATCCTCCAGCTCGGCAACGGGTAGCGACAGCCGTTGACAGGGCGCATCGCCCGGCCGACGATACGAGCATGCCCCCGATGCGGCTGAGCCTGCTCGCCCGGCTCTGCTGGGCGCTCGACGCCCGCCGATGGCTGCTGTCGCTGGGCAACGTCGTCGCCGCGCTGCTCTTCGTCGCCGGGTGCATCGCCTTCTACGTGCCGGTTTGGTACGTCGGCTCGGTGACGCTGTTCCTGCTCGGAAGTGTGCTGTTCCTCGTCACGGCCGTGGGTCACGCGTTGCTCGAGCACGGCCCGTCGACCTGAGCTCGCCCGCTGGTGGCGCTGATGATGGCGTTGCTGAGACCGCCGCCGAGCGGGTCGGTGGGCCGGATGGACACTCGTTCGAGGCCGGCGCGGCGCAGCTCGCTGTCGTAGTCCTCGACGGTGAGCGCTCCTGCGCCGCAGTCCGGAGGATCGGCGCCATCGCTGGCCGGCGCGACGCGGACGATGTCGCTGATCCCGACACGTCCGCCGGGTCGGAGCACACGGGCGATCTCGCCAAACACTGCGGCCTTGTCACGGGACAGGACGATGACGCAGTTCGAGATGACGACGTCGACCGCGCCGTCATCGAGCGGGATTCGCTCGATCGTGCCGTGGAGGAACTCCACATTGGCGACGCCGGCCTCGGTGGCATTGCCGCGGGCCAGCTCGACCATCTCCGGAGTGGCGTCGAGACCGAACACGTGGCCCGTTGGTCCAACTCGGCGAGCCGACAGCAACACATCGAGACCGCCACCGGAGCCCAGATCGAGCACCGTTTCACCCTTCCGCAGCTCGGCGACGGCGACCGGGTTGCCGCAGCCGAGGCTGACGCGGGCCGCGGCCATGGGCAAGTCCGTCAGCTCGTCCGGGTCGACGTAGTGGCGTGACCCGAACGGGGACTCGGCCGGAGAGCAAGCGCACTCTTCCTCGTCTGCCCGCCGGGCGGCATCCGCGTACCGCGCCAAGTCGAGATCGGCGGGCTCAGGTGGCATCAGCACGACCCGTCGGTACTGCAGGCGGCCGCCGTGTTGTCCCACGGGACCGTGAGTGGCAACCGGCCCGTGATCAACTCGGCCGCGCTGGGGAAGCAGTCCAGGCAGCGCTCGTTGATTCGCCACCAGCTCGAGTTGCCGATCCGTTCGACGTGCACGAAGCAGGTCTCACCCAGGATCTGCAGGTGATGGGAGATCGTGGACTGGCCGACGTCGAGAGCCTCCACGATCTCGCCGACGTTCATCGGGCGGCCCTCAGTAGCGAGCAGGTGGAGGATCAGGATCCGGGTCGGATCGCCGAGGGCTCGGAACCAGCCCGCCCAGGTCGTGGCGTCCTCACGAGAAACCTTCGTCGACACCTTCATCGACCATTGACGATAGTCGATCGACTCGCTATGGTGCAACCACAAACAGTATCGATGAACGTCGATCAAAGCGGAAGGTGACCCCGATGAGACTGCAGCTGGCCCTCAACGTCGACGACCTGGACAAGGCGGTCGACTTCTACACCCGGATGTTCGGCGTCGGTCCGGCGAAGACCAGGCCGGGCTACGCCAACTTCGCCATCGACCAGCCGCCCCTGAAGCTGGTGCTGTTCGAGGGCGCCGGCGAGTCCGGGTCGATCAACCACCTCGGCGTCGAGACCGAGACCTCCGCCGAGGTCGTCGCCGCCGAGGCGCGCCTGAGCGACTCCGGCCTCGAGACCACCGGGGTCGACGACACTGTCTGCTGCTACGCCGAGAAGACCGAGACGTGGGTGCACGGTCCCGACGGGACCCGGTGGGAGTGGTACGTCAAGAAGGCAGACGCCGACCAGCTCGTCAACGTCGTCGTCGCCCACCACGGTGAGGGCTCCGGCACGGCGTGCTGCGCTTCGTAGCGTTCAGGTCACTCAACATCTATTGACTCAACTTCAGACGAGTGAGATGCTCGTCGGGTGAGCCCCGGCCGACCTGCGGAAACCCGCGCCGCCCGCCACGCCGCCCTCGGTGATCCGGTCCGGCTGGCGATCGTGGACGAGCTGACCAGCTCCGATCGATCTCCGCGCGAGCTGCGAGAGCTCACCGGCATCGAGTCGAACCTGCTCGCCCACCACCTCGACGTGCTCGAGCAGGTCGGGCTGGTCAGCCGCAAACGGTCGAGCGGCGACGGCCGGCGACGCTACGTCCAGCTGCGGCGGGAGGTGCTCGCCGAACTCGTCCTCGGCGCCCGGGCCGAGCGACGGCCGGCCTTGTTCGTGTGCACGCAGAACTCGGCCCGGTCCCAGCTCGCCGCAGCCCTCTGGAGCGCCCTCGCCGACCAGCCGGCCGAGAGCGCCGGGACCCATCCCGCCAAGCGCGTGCATCCGGAGGCCGTGCGAGCCGGCCGACGCTTCGGTCTCGATCTGTCCGGAACCACGCCCCGCTCGCTGGACGAGGCCACCCTCAGCGGCCGACTCGTCATCACGGTCTGCGACCGGGCCCACGAGGAGCTCGAACCGGCGTCGTCGTGGCTCCACTGGTCGATCGCAGATCCGGTCGCCAGCTCGTCGAGGACTGCGTTCGACCGGACCGTCGCCGAGCTCCACGAGCGCATCGCTGCCCTCGTCCACGCCGCGTGATGACGATGCTCCCGTGACCGTGCTGGCATGACCGAGCTGGCCAACGAGCCGGAGACCGGCACCGGGACGCTCGGCGCTGACCTCGGTCGTCGTCTGCTCGCCGAGACGCTCGGCACCGGGCTCCTGGTCGTGGCCGTCGTCGGGTCCGGGATCATGGCCAGCCGGCTGTCCCCGGACGATGTCGGTCTCCAGCTGCTCGAGAACGCCGCTGCCACGGCCGGTGCCCTGATCGGCCTGATCCTGGTGTTCGGCGCCGTGTCGGGCGCGCACTTCAATCCCGTCGTCACGCTGATCGACCGGGCCAACCGTGACATCACGACCAGAGAGACGGCGGGCTACATCACCGCCCAGATCCTCGGCGGCGCCGCCGGCGCCGCCCTCGCCAACGTGATGTTCGAGCTCCCCGCGATCAACGTGTCCACGACTGAGCGCTCGTCCGGCGCGTTGTGGCTGTCCGAAGTCGTCGCCACCGTCGGGCTGCTGCTCGTGATCAACGGCTGCGTGCGCACCGGCCGGGCCAACGTCGTCGCCTTCGCCGTCGGCCTGTGGATCGGAGCGGCCTACTGGTTCACGTCGTCGACCAGCTTCGCCAACCCCGCCGTCACGATCGCCCGGACGCTGTCCGACACGTTCGCCGGCATCGCCCCCTCCTCGGCGCCGATGTTCGTCGCCATGCAGATCATCGGGGCCGCCATTGCCTTCGTCCTCGTCCGCTACCTCTATCCACCACAACCAGTGGCCCGCTGAGGAGACTTCGCCATGCCCGACCTCGACACCCTCTCCATCGACCAGCGGTACGCCATCAGGCTTGCTGCAGCAACGCTCCACGGCGAGTTCAGCGACTTCTTCTCGACCGAGACGATCGAGCTCTACCTCGAGACCAGCTACGACCAGTTCGCCGACCGAGCCAAGTTCACCAACTTCCTCCCCCTGATGGCCGAGCGCTTCGCCCGCCAGCGGCTGCGCGCTCTCGCCAGGGTGGAAGGGGTCGGGAACGACGGCATCCCGATCGTCCTGTTCCTCTGCGTCCACAACGCCGGCCGGTCCCAGATGGCCCTCGGCTGGTTCAACCACCTCGCGGGCGACCGGGCGATCGCGTGGTCGGGCGGCACCGAGCCGGGCGACGAAGTCAACCCCGCCGCGGTCGCCGCGATGGCCGAGGTCGGCATCGACATCACCGGCGAGTTTCCCAAGCCGTGGACCGACGAGATCGTCCGCGCCGCCGACGTCGTCGTGACGATGGGTTGTGGCGACGCGTGCCCGCTCTACCCGGGCAAGCGCTACGAGGACTGGGACCTCGACGACCCCGCCGGCCGCGGCCTCGCCGACGTGCGATCGATCCGCGACGAGATCCGCGCTCGCGTCGAACGCCTGCTCGTGGACCTGGGCCCCGTGACGACCTGACCGACCGAGCTTTCGATCCGAACTGTGACATCTCCGGGCGGATATCGCCGCGGAGCCGTCACAGTCCCCGGATCACGACAGGTCGGGCAGCAGCCGGCGCCTCGAGTCGAACACCCCTCGCCGGTGACTCTTACCGGCGGCCTGGCCCGGGGCGCTCGCTCGCGGCGAGCGCCCCGATGTCGGGATTGTCGGTGAAGAAGCCGTCCATGCCGGCGTCCAGGAAGGCGTCGATCTCACCGGCGAGATCGCCCACCGCGTTCGGATCGGCGCTGCTGCGGAGGTCGACCGGGAGGAACTGGTTCTCCCGACGGAACGTCCAGCCGTGCACCACCAGGCGCTGCCGGTGGGCGTCCCGGATCACGGACGTCGGCTCACCGAGCGTGCCGGCGGCAGTCCGCGGGATCATCACGTCCTTGCACGCACCGATCCCGTCGGCATAGCGGGCGATGTCGCGCAGCCCGCTCGGGGTCACCATGTCGGCGTACGTGCGCGGATCGCCGGCGACCACGAAGTCCCACGGCGCGCCGCTGCAGTTGATCAGCTGGACGAGCGGCACCGAGGTCATCCCGGCGAGCTGGCGCAGGTTGCCGACCTCGAAGCTCTGGATGAACACCGGGGCGCGGCGATGGTCGAAGCCGTTGGCGGCCAGCATCTCGACGAGCGGCTCCTCGAGGGACAGCCCGACGCTGTCGAAGTACGTCGGGTGCTTCGTCTCCGGGTACACGCCGACCGGCTTGCCGTCGCAGGTACGCGAGTTCCGGGCGAGATCGAGCACCTCGTCGAGCGTGGGCACCTCGTAGAGCCCGTTGAAGGCGGTGTTCGCCGGGCGGGTTCCGGGAATCCGCTCGACGGCCCGCAGGGTCTTCAGCTCGGCGAGGGTGAAGTCCTCGGTGAACCAGCCAGTCACGTTCACGCCATCGATCGTCTTGGTCGTACGACGATCGACGAACTCGGGGCGGCTGGCGACGTTGGTCGTGCCACCGATCTCGTTCTCGTGCCGGGCGACGAGCACCCCGTCAGCCGTCGAGACGAGGTCGGGCTCGATGTAGTCGGCGCACTGGATGATGGCCTGCTCGTAGGCGGCCAGCGTGTGCTCGGGCCGGTACCCGCTGGCGCCGCGGTGACCGATCACGAGCGGAGCGTGGCGGCCGCCGTCGCGGGGCCGTTGGAAGTCGATCACGATCAGCTCGGTGTCGTCGGGCGTGCCGGGGATGCGGCCGTTGCCGCCCGGATAGTTGTTGTCGAGGCCGACAAGGTAGCGGCCGTCGCGGAGGCGGATCACGACCTCCACCGACTGGAGGGCGAAGGCGAACGGGTCGCCGACGCCGAAGGCGCCGGGGGACGCCTCGACGCCGATCTCGTCAGGGTTGGCGATGCGCAGGAGGTCGGCGACGAGGCGCTTGGAGACGAATCCGTGGGCATCGGTGCGGCGCAGGTCGATCTCGTAGAGCCGCTTGGTCACCGACGCCGGACCCTGGAAGTCGTCCCGCTCGATGATCACCATGCGGCCGGACCCGGTCGTGTACGCGTCGCCGACCACGTTGGCCGCGACGTCGGTCTCGTACTGCCAGCGCCGGCCGCTGTAGCGCTCGCGGTGGACGTCGAACTCGTAGACGAAGCGCCGGCGCAGGATGGGGTCGTCGGTGAACGCGCCCTCCACGATCGGATAGAGGAACCGCTGGTCGGCGGAAGCCGCCATTGCCTCAAACCCCCGGCTCGACGGGATCCGCGGTGTCTCGCCGGGTTCGAGCGTCGGATTGGCCGGAGACTTGCCGTCCGGGAACGGCACCGGCGGGGCGAGCACGCGGCCGGTCGCGCTGACGTGGAGCAGGAACGGGCCGAACTCCTCGCCGATCCAGAACGTGCCGTCCTTCAGGCGGACGACCGACTCGATGTCGAAGTCTCCGCCGGTGAGCAGCCGGTCGGAGGTGGACTCGTTGACGATCGGGAACGGGATCAGCCGCCGGGGTCGCGCAGGGAGATGAACGGACCGACGCGGATCCGGCCCGCGCCGCCGCGGGCGCTCTCCCACCGCGGCGTGATCCGGTAGAGGCGGAGGAGGAAGTCCGCAGAGTTGCCCTTGGCGCCGAACCCGTTGTCGGGCATCGCCCAGAACGTGCCGTCGCCGTTGTCGATCATTCCGGAGAACCCGGGGATCACCTGGCCGGCGTAGGGCGGGGTGCGCCCGTTGGCCGGTGTCGAGGCGGCGCCCGAAGGCGGGCCCGGGGCCAGGAAGTCGGCGGACAGCGTGGCCCGGAGTTCGAGCACCGGTTCGGTCGCGTCACCGTGGTCCCGATGGTCGTTGCCGGCGGCGGCCGGTGTGGCCGGGGTGGCGACGAGTACCGTCGCCGTACCGAACGCGATCAAGAGCTTCGTGGACCTGCGCATGGCCTCCAAGCTTGCCCTCCCACGTCGCGACCAGTTGACCGCCAGGCAACGCGGCGATGAATTCCCCGCCGGACGTGCAACGATTGCGTTCCGCATGCAGGAGTCCCGCCGGCAGCCGGAGTCCTCGGTTCGACGCCGTTTCGCTGCGCTCGTCGTGGCCGCGGCGACGATCGTCGCTGTCGTCGGGGCCCCACCAAGGGACGCGCCGGCAAGCGCGGCGCTCGCCAGGAACTACCTGATCGGTGACTCGGTGGTGATCCTCGTCGAGAGCAGCCTGCGCCGCAAGATGCCACGAATCGTCGTCGACGCCGTCGTCGCCCGCCAGGTCAGCCACGGTATTGCGATCCTGCAGCGGAAGAAGCGACGCGGCACGATCAATCCGCACACGGTGTTCGCCCTCGGCACCAACGGGACGTTCACCGCCGAGCAACTGAGCACCATCATCCGGCTCACCCGTGGCCACAGGCTGTATGTCGTCACCTCTCGCTGCCCCTACTGCAGCTGGACGGCCGCCAACAACCGCATGATCAGGCGCGGGTGCAGGCCGCGGTACCACTGCTGGGTCGTACCGTTCGGAGCCGTGATGGGGCAGCATCCGGAATGGTTCGCGCCCGACGGTGTGCACCTGCCGATGGACGGCCCTGGCGCCCGCGCCTACGCGGCCCTGGTGCGTGACACGATCCACGCGTCGTACGACTAGCTTCTGGGCGCGCCGTGTCTCATTCGCGCTTCTGGGCGCGGACCGTCTCGGATCCCGGGACTCACCGCGCCCAGATCGCTCGACGGAACCATCCGCGCCCAGTTCGCGCCGGGGGCGGTGATCATTCGCTCCCCCGGAGGCGGTGCTGTCGATCATTCATCTCGTCGCCGCCTACTGTTCAGTGTCCGGTCACACCGGTCCGCGAGCGTGACCCGACGGGCGGGGCAGGTCCCGAAACGGAGGGGTCATGGAACGACCACGCGTTGGCGCCTCGTCGATCGACCGGCGCCGGTTCCTCGAGTACACCTGGTGGTGTGTCGGCTCCGCGACCGCGCTGGCGCTGATGCCCGGCGGTTCGCTGCAGGCGACCCGCCGGTTCCGCAGCAATCCGTTCACCCTCGGGGTGGCGTCCGGCGACCCGACGTCGTCGGGGATCGTGCTCTGGACGCGGCTGGCGCCCGAACCGGCCGACCCGGGCGCGCTCGGCCGGGCTCGGATCCCCGTGCGCTGGCGGATCGCCCGCGACGACCGCATGCGCCGCGTCGTGGCGGATGGTACGGCGGTGGCGTCGCCCGAGCTCGCCCACTCGCTCCACGTCGAGGTCGACCGGCTACGGTCGGGCGCCGACTACTTCTTCCAGTTCGACGCCGGCGGCGAGGAGAGCCCGGTCGGGCACTTCCGCACCGCACCGGCTCGTGACCAGTGGGCGAACCGGTTCACGTTCGCGGTCACGACCTGCCAGGACCACCCGAGCGGCTACTACACGGCGTACCGCGACATGGTGCGCAACGACCTCGACCTGGTGCTCCACCTCGGCGACTACACGTACGAGTACGCCATTGACTTCACGAACCGCGGCGGAGGGGCCGCCGACCGGGTTCCGCGAGGAGACGGTGGACCTGCGCACCTACCGGCTCCGTCACACCCTCTACAAGCTCGACCCGGACCTCCAGGCGGCGCATGCCGCCTTTCCGTTCGTGGTCGTCTGGGACGACCACGAGGTCGCCAACGACTACTCGGGGCTGGCACCGGAGTTCGGCTCACCGTCGCCCGGTTTCACGGCCCGGCGCGCCGCCGCGTACCAGGCGTTTTACGAGCACCTGCCGATCCGCAACGCGCCGGGCGAAGCCCCGGAAGGATCCGCAGGACCCCCTCGAGACGCTGCGCATCTACCGCCGCCTCGACTACGGGCGGCTGGCCGAGTTCACCATGCTCGACGACCGTCAGTACCGCACCGACAACCCGTGCGGCGACGGCGAGTCGCTTCGCTGCGACGCCGCGCTCGGCGACGACTACACGATGCTCGGCCGGCGCCAGGAGCGGTGGGTGCGCGACGGGTTCGACGACACCCGGGCCCGCTGGAACATCGTCGGCCAGCAGCTCCTCCTCGCCGAGCTCGAGCACCTCCCGTACGAGGACGAGCGGTACTGGAACGACGCCTGGGACGGCTACCCGATGGCCCGCCGCCGGCTCCTCGACGCCGTCGTCGACGAGAACGTCCGCAACCCGGTGTTCTTCACCGGCGACTGGCACTCGACGTTCGTCAACGACCTCAAGCTCGACTTCAAGGACCCGGCCGCGCCGACGGTGGCCACGGAGTTCGTCACCCCGGCGATCACGACCGGGGGCGACGACACCCCGTACGGCCCCTACTACAGCCCGATGGTGCCGTACAACCCGCACATCAAGTACTTCGAGGGTGATCGTCGCGGCTACATGAAGGCCACCGTGACCCGGGAACAGCTCCGCGTCGACCTGCGCTTCGTCACGCACGTCGAGACGCGTGGCGGCACGGGGTACACCGAGAAGACCTTCCACGTCGAGGACCGTCGCCCCGGCGCCGAGGTCTGAGCACTCCGGCGAGCGGCCTACACTCGGCGTCGGCATCCGAGCGACGATCGACCAGGGGGGTTCGACGTGAAGATCTCGATGTTCCACCTCATGCCGCACCGTGAGCTGCCGGCCGACTTCGAGCAGCGCTACAAGTCGGTGTGGGTCGACCCACCGTTCCCCGAGCTGGCCGACGCCTCACGTGTCGGCCAGTACTACAACTGGACGCTCGACGAGCTGGTCCACGCCGCCCACGCCGGCCTGGACGGCATCTGCGTCAACGAGCACCACCAGAACGCCTACGGCTTCATGCCCGGACCGAACCTGATGGGCTCGGTCCTGGCGCAAGCGACCAACGGCCTCGACGTCGGCATCGTCCAGATGGGCTCGACGCTGCCGACGACGAACCCGCCGATCCGGGTGGCCGAGGAGTACGCCATGATCGACTGCATCAGCGGCGGCCGGCTGGTCGCCGGCATGCCGCTCGGCAGCCCGATGGACGCCAACATGATCTACGGGATCCCGCCCATCGAGCAGCGGGAGCGCTACTACGAGGCCCACGACCTGATCATCAAGGCGTGGACCGAACCGAAGATGTTCGCCTGGAACGGCAAGTACCAGAAGCTCGGCATGGTGAACCTCTGGCCCCGGCCGATCCAGCAGCCCCACCCGCCGGTGTGGGTGCCGGGGCTCGGCAGCCTCTCGACGTGGGACTTCGCCGCCAAGAACGACCACTGCTACTGCTACCTGAGCTACTTCGGGAGCAAGCTCGGCAAGAAGATCATGGACGGGTTCTGGGAGTTCGTCGACCAGCGCGGCCTCGACCCGAACCCGCACCGGGCCGGCTTCCTCCAGCTCGTCGCGGTGGGCGAGACCGACGCGCAGGCCGAGAAGGACTACGCCGAGCACGTCAAGTACTTCTACGACAAGTGCCTGCACATCCCGGCGCCCTACCTGGCGCCGCCCGGGCACCAGGACTTCCGGAGCCTCGAGCACGGCATCCGGTCGGGCACCGCCGCCCGCACCGCGGAGACGTTCGCCCGCCTCAAGGAGATGACGTTCAAGGACTTCGTCGACGACCAGTTCGTGATCTGCGGCAGCCCGGCGACCGTGCGCGACCAGCTCCAGGGGGCCATCGAGAACCTGCGGGTCGGCAACCTGATGGTGCTCCTGCACATCGGCTCGATGCCCCACGAGCTCACCCTCCAGAACATCGACCTGTTCGCCCGCGAGGTGCTGCCCGCACCTGCGCCACAACTTCTCCGAGTGGGAGAACCGCTGGTGGCCGGAGAGCCTGCGCCACGAGCGCCAGACCGGTGGGGGCCTGAGCGGTGGCCACGACGCAGACCTTGGCACCGTGGGACGGCCAGATCAACACCCGCGTGCACAGCGCGGGTACCGGCGACCCGGTCGTGTTCCTGCACGGCGCCGGCGGGGTTGCAGTGGGATCCGTTCCTCGACGGCCTCGCCGAGCGGTTCACCGTGTACGCGCCCGAGCATCCCGGCACGACGCCGGGCGACCCTGACGGCATCCGGCCGCTCGACCACCTGTGGGACCTCGTCCTCTTCTACGACGAGCTCTTCGACGCGCTCGGGCTCGACTCGGCGGCCGCTCGTCGGCCACTCCTTCGGCGGCATGGTGGCCGCCGAGGTGGCCGCATCGTTCCCGTCACGGGTCTCGAAGCTGGTGCTGATCAGCGCTCTCGGCCTGTGGCGCGACGACGCTCCCGTCCCCAACTTCATGGTGATGACGCCGGAGGAGTTCGTGCCGCTCCTCGTCGCCGACCAGAGCGGACCGGTGGCCCAGACGCTGCTCGCGCCGCCCGACCTCGAGTCGGAGGAGGGTCAGACCGCGGTCATCCAGAGCGTGTGGTCGCTGGCCTGCACCGGCAAGTTCATCTGGCCGATCCCGGACCGCGGCCTGCACAAGCGTCTCCACCGGGTCACCGCCGAGACGCTCATCGTGTGGGGCCACCGGGACAATCTCGTCAAGAGCGTGTACGCCGACGAGTTCCGGCAGCGCATCCGCGGCTCGCGCGTCGAGGTGATCGAGAACGCCGCCCACCTCCCGCACCTCGAGCAGACCGAGCGGACCCTCGAGTTGGTCACCACGTTCCTGCAGAGCTGAGCCCGTTTCCACAACTCTTGATGAGACCGGCCGGAAAGCGAGCCACCTCATCAAGAGTTGTGGAATACGGGCGGCTACGGGCCGAACGTGACCACCAGCTGGGGCGGGTTGTCCGGTGCCTTCTCCCGGGAGTGGAACTGCTGCGTCTGGCCACCGTTGTTCTCGGTGGCGTCGCGGACCAGGAACCCGTGGTTCGACGTGGTGTACATCTCCTGAACCTGGGTCAGGACGTTCCACTGCCGCCACCCGGAACCCGACGACGTCGTCGCGAACGACGAGGCGGTTGCCGGCTGGTTGCCCCAGTTCACCCCGCCCTCGGTCCAAGCGGCCGTGACCCGCCGCGCCTGCAGGGTGCGACCGTTGGTCGAACCGCCCGCGAAGAGCCGCAGCTGAGCGGCGGTGACCTGGCAGCCGGCGGGCACCGCCGGCAGGTTGAAGCGCACGAGCGCCCTGGTGTTGCTGTTCCCCGACTTCGACGTCACCTTGAGAACGCTGTCGGTGCCGAGGTTCTTGCCCGGATCCGACTGCTCCAGCCACGCATCGGCGACGGAGCCGACCGTGACGCTGCCGGCGGCGCACGTCGGAGCGATCGTCCAGGTGCGGCTCGCCGGGCTGTCGTCGAGGTTGCCGGCCGGGTCGGTGGCGCGCACCCGGAAGGTGCGTGAGCCGACCGGCAGGCCGGTCAGCTCGACGGGTGACGAGCACGGCGCGAACGCCGCCGCATCGAGAGCGCACTCGAACGTCGACCCGACCTCGTCGGCCGAGAAGGTGATCGTCGCGCTCGTGCTCTGGGTGCTCCCGGTCGGACCGGAATCGATGGTCGTCTCCGGCGGTTCGGTGTCGGCGGGCACCGGAACGGTCCACGTGTGCGACTGCGGGGTCTCGTCGACGTTGCCGGACGGGTCGACGGCGCGCACCTCGAACGTGTGCGAGCCGGCGGGGAGGTTGGTGTACGTCTTCGGGCTCTCGCACGGGGCGAATCCGGACCCGTCGAGCTGGCACTCGTAGGTGAGGTACCCCTCGCTGTCGTCGGTGCCGCCGAGGACGAAGCTGGCGTTGCCGTTGGGAGCGGGATCCGGCGGCTGGCCCGACAGCGTCGTCTCCGGCGGCGTGGTGTCCGGCGTCATGTAGGACACCACCAGCTGCGGAAGATTCTCGCCCTTCTCCCGGCTGTTCAGCTGCTGCTCGGCGTCCTGGCCCTCGGCGGCGTCCCGGATCAGGAACCCGTTGTTGGCCCCGGCGTCGAAGATCGCCTGCAGCTGGGACGTCACGTCCCACTGGCGGTAGCCGTCGCCGGACGCGGTGGTAGCAGCTGCGCCCGTGGTCGCCGGCTGACTGCCCCACGTCACCCCGCCCTCGGTCCACGACGACGTCACCTGCAGCGCCTGCAGTGTGCGTCCGGGAACCGAGCCGGCGGCGAAGAGCCGCAGGGTCGCCGATTCGACCACGCAGCCCTCCGGTAGCTCGGTCGGCATGGTGAACCGCACCAGCGCCCGCAGGTTGGAGCCCGACTTGGACATCACCTTGAGGACCGAGTCGGTGCCGTTGTTGTTGGACGGGCTGCCCTGGTCGATCCAGGCGTCGGCGTTCGCGCTGTAGGTGGTGGTGGCGGCGGTGCAGTGCACCGGCGGCGGCGGCGGTTCCACGATCGTCCAGTTGTGGCTGGCGATCGGCGCCGACGTTGCCGTCGATGTCGATCGCCCGCACCTCGAAGCTGTGCTCGCCGATCGAGAGGTCGACGAGCTCGACGCGGTGGTTCGCAGCCCTCGAAGGCGGCCTCGTCGAGCGAGCACTCGAACTCGGAGCCGGGCTCGCTCGAGGAGAAGGTGAGCAGTGCCGTCGTCTCCTCCGTCGTCGCCGGCGGCGCGGTGTCGATCGTGGTCTCCGGCAGGGATGGCGGGACCACCGTCCACTCGTGGGTGGCCGGCGTCTCGTCGAACTTGCCGGCCGCGTCGACGGCCCGCACCTCGAGCTGGTGGTCACCGACGTCCAGCCCCTGCTCCTCGTGCGGCGACTCGCAGCCGACCCAGGGGTCCTCGGACGCCGTCGCATCGAGTCGGCACTCGTACTCCAGCACCGGCGGCGCCGAGCTGAACAGGAACGTCGCCTCGGTGAGCTCGGTCGTCGCCGGAGGCCCGTTGACGATCGTCGTCTCCGGCGGATCCGGCGAGACGACCTCCCACTCGTACTGGTCGGACGCCAGACCGACGTTCTCGCTGGTGTCGACGGCCCGGACCTGGAAGGTGTGCAGCCCGATGCCGACGGTGAACTCGGTGACCCCGGACTCACACGGTGCGAAGTCGGCACCGTCGAGCGAGCACTGGAACGTGTCCGTCGCGTCGCCGGTCGAGAACGTGAAGACCGCCGTCGTGTCCTCCGTGACCGCCTCGGGGCCGCTGTCGATCGACGGCTGGTCGGGCGGGGTGGTGTCGACGATCGTGAACGTCCGCGTCGCCGGCGAGGCGTCGACGTTGAGCGCCAGGTCGATGCCCCGGACCTCGAACGTGTAGTCGCCTGGGAGGAGACCCTCGAGCAGGTACGGGTCGAACGGCTGTTGCGACGACTCGCATCCGGACCACGGCTCGGTGACGGTGCCGTCGAGGGACAACTGGCACTCGAACTCGAGGTCGACGACCGGGGTGCCGTCGTCCGTGCCGACGAACGTGAACTGGACGGACGTCGCGCCGATGACCTGGCCGTCGGCCGGCCCGCTGGTGATCGTCGTGTCCGGTGCGGTCACGTCGGGCAGGATCGTCCACACGTACTCCGCGGGCGTCGCGTCGGCGTTGCCGGCCGCGTCCACGGCGCGGACGTACAGGGTGTACGGCAGCGCGTTGCCCGAGCTCGTCGAGCACGGGTTCCAGGCCCTCGAACGTCGGCACGGTTGGCGTGGCCGAGACGCACTCGTCCCACACCGTCGGGTCGTTGAGGTCGGGCAGTGGCTCACCCGGGATGGCAAGCACGCACTCGAACGTGGCGCCGAACTCGCTGCTGGCGAACGTGAAGGCAGCTGTGCCGCTCACCGTCGTCGCCGGTGGGCCGCTCGTGATGGCCGTGTTCGGTGGCGTCGTGTCCGGTGCCGCGATCGTCCACGTGAACACGGCAGGTGTGGCCTCGGTCTCGCCCAAGGCGATGGCACGGACCTCGAACGTGTGGGGACCGAAGCCGAAGCCGGTGGTGTCGAGTTCGTACGGGGACACACACGGTTCCCATGGGTCAGCCGGGCCCGTGGCATCGAGTCGGCACTCGAAGGTCGCGCCCTCGATGTTGGCCTCGAACTCGAACGTGAACCCGGTGGCGGTGGTCGACGGCGTGAGGCTGGTGGTGAGCACGGCCGTGTCGACCACGATCCAGTCCCAATCGTCCCCCTCGACGTCCTGGAACCCGTTGGCCTGGGAGTACACGACGAACTGGTACTCACCGGCGGGGAGGTCGGAGTACGTCTTCATTCCGCCGTCGCACGGCGTGAACGGGTTGCCCGTGGCGATCGGGTCGCCGTTGTCGTCGATCGGCACGCCGAAGTAGGAGCGGGCGCAGAAGAACTCGGCCCCGGCGACGGAGGACTCGTAGGTGAACGTTGCCGTCGTCGCCGCGGTCTCCTCCTCCGGGCCGCTCAGGATCGTCGTGGTCGGCGCGGCCGCCACGGTCCACGTCCAGCTCGCCGGCGTCGGATCGATGTTGCCGTTCAGATCGATCGCGCGCACCTCGAACGTGTGCGGGCCACCGGGCAGCTCGGTGTACTCGATGCCGGATTCGCACCCGCTGAACCCACCGGTGGGATCGAGCGGATCGACGTCCTCGAGGAGCCGGCACTCGAACTGCGAGCCCAGCTCCGTGGACGTGAACGTGAACTGCGCCGTCGTGATCGGCGTGGGCGCATCCGTCGGCGGCCCGGTGAGGATGCTCGTGTCCGGCGCGGACAGGTCGGGTCCGGCGCCCGCGACGACCCAGTCGAACCCGACCGGGACGTCCTCGACGAGCCCGTGCTCGTTGGTGGCGAGGATCTCGAGCGTGTAGCTGCCGTCGCCGAGCCCGATGACGTCCAGCGGCGTCTCGCACGGCTCGAACTCGCTGCCGTTGAGCGAGCACGTGAACGTGGAGTTTGGCTGGTCGGCCTCGAACGTGAACGTCGCCGTCGTGGCCGTCGTCGTCGCCGGCGCGGCCGGGACCGAGCTGGTGAGGATCGTCGTCGTCGGCGGTCCGATCACGGTCCAGGCGAACGTGTCCTCGGCGCTGACGTTGCCGGCGAGGTCGGTGGCCCGCACCCGGAGGGTGTAGTCACCCGCCTCCAGGCCCGAGACCTCGTACGGGTCGGAGAACTCGGTCTGGAGGAACGACTCGCACTCCTCGAACCCGAAGGACGATGCGGCGGGGCCGTCCAGGGCGCATTCGAAGAGGAGCAGCAGCGGGTCGGTGCCGTTGTCCGTCCCTTCGAACGTGAACAGCATCTCGTCCTCGATCAGCACCGGAGCCTCGGGGCCGGTCAGGATGTTGACGAGCGGGGCGTCGACGTCGGCGACCGGTGTCCACGAATACGTCGTCGGCGGGTCCTGGACGTTCGGCTCCGGGTCCGGAGCCTCGGGATCGATCGGCTCCGGTGCATCCAGAGCACGAAGCTCGAAGGTGAACGTATGGGGCACGCCACCGGCGGTGACGGCCGCTTCGAAGGCGGCGTAGTCGCCACCGTAGAGCTCCTGGACGACGTCGAAGACATGGGTCTCCGGCTCCGTCAGCACCGGGTTGTCGCACGACTCCCACGTGCCCGCCTCCGCCGGGAGGACCTGGACACCGTCGATGAGGAGACGGCACTCGTAGGTCAGCTCGAACGGTGACGTCTGGTTGTCCGTGCCGGTGAAGCGGAACAACGTCTGGGGAGTGTTGTCCGCCGGGGTCGTGACGAACACGGCGGTCGGAGGCGTGATGTCCTCGCTGGGGAGGACGACCCACTCGTAGACCGTGGTCTCGAGCTGCTCGAACTCCTCGTGCACCGCGAAGACCTCGAAGATGTGCTCACCTGCGGCGAGTCCGGTGTAGGTGACGGTCGACGGGCTGTCGACGCCACAGGGCTGGAAGTCGGTGATGGCGAGGTCCAGTCGGCAGAAGAACTCCACGTCGGCGAGGTTGGCCTCGTACGTGAACGTTGCCGTCGTGTCAGTGGTCTCGCCGCCCTCGGCGGGCTCACCCGGCTCCTCCGGCGGGATGAACGCCGGGCCGTCCGTCACCGTGGTGACGAGCCCGCCGATCACCCACGTGTGGGAGGCCGGGGTGTCATCGACAAGCGCACCCTTGCGGGCTCGCACCCGGAAGGTGTGCTCGCCGACCTGGAACTCCTCGAACTCGTACACGACGACGTACCAGTTGGCCATGATCATCTCGGGCTCGTTGGCGCACGGCGTGAACAGCTCGCCGTCCATCGAGCACTCGAACGTGGCGTCGGGGTCGTTGGAGTGGAACTTGAAGAAGACCTCCAAGAGCGAGCGAGTTCACCGGGGCGGACTCGATGAACGTGTCGGGCGTTCCGGTCAGCGGCTCGTACGACCCACTCGTAGGCCGCCGGGGTCGGGTCGACGTTCTCCTGCAGGTCGACGGCGCGCACCTCGAACTTGTGCGCGCCCGGGCTGAGGTCGAGGTACTCGGCCGGTTGTTCGCACTCCGCCCAGGCGAGGTGGTCGTCGCTGTCGAGCCGGCACTCGAAGCTGAGGTCGAACAGCGGCCGTCGTGTCGTCGCTGCCCGTGTACGTGAACCACGCCCGGGTGCTGTTGCTGATCACCGGCGGCGTCGGCAGCGGCCCGGCTTCGATCGGGAGCATCGGCGGACCGGTCAGGAGCTCGGTGTCCGGGGCCCCGGGGTTGGGTCCGATGGTGCAGACCACCCCGAAGCACTGCAGCGGCTCGGCGTTGCCGGTGGCGGTGTTCCCGCCACCGTCGACGCTGCCGGTCTCGGCGTAGATGCCCCAGCCGTCGTTGAAGTTGACGGCGTTGTCGGTGACGGTGTGGCCGCCGGCGACGAAGATGCCGTCGCCGCCGTTGTTGCTGACGGTGTTGGCGCTCGACGACGGTGCCGACGTCGGGCGTCGTGGCGTCGCTGACGGAGATGCCATCGCCGTTGTTGCCGATGATCAGGTTGGACTGGACGAGGTTGCGTAGCGACACGCCGCTGACCTCGATCCCGGCGCCGGCGCCGGCGCTGACGTTGTTCGCCTCGACGACGCTGTCGTTCGAGTCGGACAGCTCGATGCCCGCCGGCGTTGGCGCGCAGCGTGTTGCCTCGGATGAGGCTGTCGTTCGCCAGCTCGAGGATGATCCCGTTGTCGCTGTTGTTCGTCGATGGTGTTGTCGAGCAACTGGCTGCCGTGGGACTCGGACACCGAGATGCCCGGGCCGGCGTTGATCGTCATCCTGTTGCCCTCGACGACGTTGCCGTTGGATGGCGCGAGCGTGTCGGCGAACACCTCGATGACGACTCCGCCACCGCTGTTGGCGGAGAACGTGTTCCCGACGGCGACGTTGTTGGACGCGCCCTCCAGCCACAGCCCGGCCCCGCTCGAACCACTGATCTCGTTGGCCGTGATCGTGTTGCAGGTGGGAGCCCTGCACGTGCATGCCGTTGAGCGCGCTGACCGCGATGGTGTTGGTCCGCACGACGTTGCCATTGCTGCCGTTGAGCATCGAGATGCCGTCGCCGTTGCCGGCGAGCGTGACGCTGCCGGTGAGGTGGTTGTCGCGCAGGACGTTGTTGTCGGCGTCGACGAGCCGGATGCCGGCGACCTCGTTGGCCATCAGCGTCAGGTCGGCGACGATGTTGGTGCTCGTTCCGGGGTTGAGCAGGACGCCGACATCGAACCCTTCGATGTTGCCGTTGCGCACGACGACGCCGTCACGCCCGTTGTTGAGGACGCCGGCACCCTGGCCGATGCCGTCGATCGTGTGACCGTCGAGGTCGATGACGATTCCCGACGGCGCCCACGACGAGACCGTTCTCCGGGCAGTCGAACAGGTCGTTGGTGACCCGGATGCTCTGTGTGACGACGAGGCCGCACGCCACGCTGCCGGCGGCGGGCTCGGCGACGATCGACCACGTGAACGTGGCCGGGGTCGGATCGGGGATGCCCTCGATGTCGATCGGCCCAGACCGCGAACGTGTGCGAGCCCGGTGCGAGGCCGGAGTAGGTCGCGGGCGAGAGGCACGGGTCCACGACCGAGCCGCCGTCGAGCTGGCAGGCGAAGGTGACGCCCGGTTCGTTCGACGTGAACGTGAACACGACCTGGGTCGCCGTCGTCGTCGCGTCCGGGGCCGACGTGATGGTCGTGTCGGGTGCGACGCCCGTGGGCGGGTTCGACGACCGACCACGTGTGCACGGCCGGGGACGGGTCCTCGTTGCCGACGAAGTCGACGGCGCGCACCTCGAACGTGTGCGCGCCCAGGGCCAGGTGCTCCGGAAGCACCTGGTGGGGCGACGTGCAGTCCTCCCACGGGTCGGGGTCCGTGCCGTCGAGGCGGCATTCGAACGTGACCGCGCTGGCGTTGTCGAAGCCGATGAACTCGAACGTGGCCGTGGCCCCGAGCACGCTCGGATCCTCGGCTCCCTCGAGGATCGTCGTCTCCGGGGCGAGCGGGTCGGACGACGGCGCGTCGTCGCTGTTGCAGACGATGTTGAAGCACTGCTGGTCGGGCAGGCCGATGCCGTTACCGACGGCCGTGTTGCCGCCGCCGTCGAGGTTGCTGCCGAAGGCCGTGGCCGTCTCGGCGTAGATGCCCCAGCCACCGTTCTGGTTGGCCAGGTTGCCGGCGATGATGTGCCCGACGTTGGTGACGGCGATGCCGTCACCGACGTTGCTGCAGCACGGTGTTGCGGTCGATCAGGTTGCCTGACCCGGCGCCGGCCGGGTCGCGTGACGACGATGCCCGGCCGAGTTGAAGTTGACCGTGTTGAGCACGATCGACGTTCTCGAGCGAGAGAATCGCCGAGGGAGATGCCGGAGGAGCCGTCGTTCTCGCTGACGACGTTGGCCTCGATGCGGTTGTTGCTCGCGCCCTTGAGCTCGATGCCGCCGGAGGTGAAGCGGACGTCGTTGCCGCGGACGAGGGTCTCGTGGGCGTTCTCCAAGATGGATGCCGTTGCCGCCCATCAGTTGGATGATGTTGTCGAGCAGCTCCGTCTCGACCGAGTCGATGACGAAGACACCGTTCGAGCTCTCGCTCAGACGGTTCCCCTCGATGCGGTTGCGGTTCGAGAACGCGGTGACGGAGATGGCGTCGCCGCCACTGTTGAACACGATGTTGTCGACGAAGGTGTTGGCGCTGGCGCCCTCGAGCAGGATGGCCGCTTGCGGCCGAGCCGGCGACGAGGTTGCCTTCGATGGCGTTGTCGCTGGAGGCGAGGACGCGGATGCCGACCAGTTGGCTGCCGCTGACGGTGTTGTCGCGGACCACCGTGTGCTGGGTGCCGTTGACGAGCGCGATGCCGTCGCCGTTGCCGCCGACGGTGTTCTCGCGGATCGTGTTGCCGACGGACGCCGTCGTCGCCGTTGGACAGCTGGATACCGGCCAGCGTGTTCAGCTCGACGGTGGTCTCGGTGATGACGTTGCCGGCGGTCCCTGGGTTGAGCAGCACGCCGTAGCCGAAGCCGACGATCTTGCCGGGGCCGGTGATCGTGACGTTGTCATGGCCGTTGTTGCGCACGCCGGCCGAGGCCTCGAAGTTGAGGCCGTGGACGAAGAACCCGTTGAGGTCGAGCGTGATCCCGGGGGCGCCGATGATGATGCCGTCGCCGGGGCACTCGAAGAGGTTGTCGGCGAGCCGTGTGCTGACGGTGATCGTCTCGCCGCAGGCGACGACCCGCTCGACCGGCTCGGGGCCGATCGATCCACGTGAACGTGGCCGAACCGGCGTTGCCGGCCGGGTCGGTCGCGGTGACGACGAACGTGTGGGCGGTCCGGCTGAGCCCGGTGAACTCGGCCGGGGACTCGCACGTCGGCTGCGCGACGCCGTCGAGCTCACACGTGAGCGTGGCCGTCGGGTCGTCGGAGGAGAAGATGAACTCGGCGTCGGTGCTCACCGTCGTCGGGTCGGGACCGGAGTCGATCGTCACCACGGGCGCCGTGACGTCCGGCGGCGGTTCCACGATCGTCCACGTCCAGGTGGCCGGTGCCGACGTGAGGCCGGCGCGGTCGGTGGCGGTCACCGCGAACGTGTGCAATCCGAGCCCGAGGCCGGTGTACACCTCCGGCGGGCTGCAGGGAGCGACGTTGCCGTCGAGCGTGCAGGCGTAGACGAGGTCCGGGCCTTCGGTGAGGTTGTCGCTGCCACCGAAGCGGAACGTGGCCGACGTCTCCGTGCTCGGGTCGCTCGGGCCCTCGTGGATCGTGATCGTGGGAGGCGTCGACGTCGTCGCCGTACGGCATCGCCGTGACGTTCCACGTGTACGTCGCCGGGGTCTGGTCGAAGTTGTCGAACGGGTCGATCGCGCGCACCTCGAAGACGTGCTCGCCGGGCGTCAGCAGCCGGAACGTCACCGGGTTGGCGCACTCGACCCAGTTCTCGCCCTCGAACACGTCGGGGTCGCCCGGGTCGGGCGGTTCGAGGTCAGGGGGCTCCGGGATCTCCGTCTCCGGCGGCCGGGGTCGAGGCGGCACTCGTAGCGGAGGGCGGTCGTCGGGCGCGACGTTGTCGGTGCCGGTGAACGTGAACTGCACCGTCTCGAGCATCCCGTGCCCGTCGGTGGGCGTCGTCACGAACGCGGTGTCGGGCGGTGTGGTGTCGGGCGCAGGCGGCGGCGCGGGCGTACCCGTGCCGCAGGACGATGCCGCTGCACTGGTCGCCGTCGACGGGGTCGATCTCGGTGTTGCCGCTCGCGGTGTTGCCAGTGCCGTCCGTCGTTGTCGCCGACGTCGCCGGCGTCGATGCCCCAAGCCGGCGTTGCTGTTGGCGGTGTTCGCCGTGAGCGTGTGGCCGACGCCGGCGACGGAGATGCCTGACGGAGGTTGCTGTTGGCGGTGTTGTCCGCGATCAGGTTGCCGAGGTCGAAGTCGGGATTGCCGAACTCGTCGACCGCCTCGCCTTCGACGGAGATGCCGTCGGCCGCGCCGTTGTTGGCGGAGTTGTCGATGACCCGGTTGCGCGATGAGCCGGATCCGACCTCGATGCCGGCACCGTCGGAGTAGTCGGCGTTGTTGTCGACGATGAGGTTGTCGCTGGCCCCGTTGAGGTTGACGCCGGACGGGTTGAAGCGCACGTCGTTGCCGTTCACCTCGCTGTCGACGGCGTTGCCGAGAACGACCCCGGCGTCGGAGGCGAGATGGGAGACGTTCCCGATGATGCGGTTGCCGTCGGAGTCGGCGACGGAGACCCCGGCGTCGCCGGTCCTCGTGAAGACGTTGTCCTCGATCCGGTTGCGGTGGGACCCGAGCAGCACGGAGACGCCGGCGTCGCCGGTCTCGGCCAGCTGGTTGCGGCGGATCACGTTGTCGCTGGCGCTCTCCAGCATGATGCCGCCGTCGCTGTCGAGGGCCGGATCGGGATTCACACCGGAGACGACGTTGTCCACGATCCGGTTGCGCCGGGCGTCGAGCAGGTGGATCGCCACGCCGCGCGTTGCCGTCGAAGGTGTTGTCGTGGATGTAGGCGTTCTCGGTGCCGTACAGCGAGCCAGACCCCGGACTCGCCGTTCCCGAGGAAGAGGTTGTGGCGGATCTCGTTGCCGACGTTGCCGTTGTCGGCGTCGTCGAGCTCGATGCCGGCGACCGCGTTGGCGCTGGATGATCAGGTTCTCGATGACATTGAAGTGGGCTCCGGCCATCAGCTGGACACCGTTCGCCGATCTCCTGGACGGTGCCGTTGTGGATGCGCACGTTGGCGTGGCCGACGTTGCGGATGCCGGCCGGCAGCCCGTCCTCCTCGCCGGTGAGCAGGTAGTTCAACCCGTCGATGACGTGGCCGTTGAGGTCGACGTCGACGTTCGGCGCGCCGATGACGAGGCCGTCGAACGGGCAGTCGAACAAGCTGTTGGCGAGCCTGATGCTCTCGGTGATGCGTCTGCCCGCAGACGACGGCGGTCTCGTCGGTCGCCGGCGGCGGTGCCGGCGGCGTCGGAGTGGGCGGCCCCTCGAAGCGCAGGATCAGCTGCGGCATCTGGGTCTCGGGCGGCTCCAGGATCAGGTGACGGCTGGTGATCGAGTGCTCGGCTCCGGGTTCTGTGCCTTCCCCGGCCTCGCGGATCACCCAGCCGTGGCTCGGGATCTCGCCGGCGAGCATGGCCGCGACGTGGGTGGTGACGTCCCACTCGCGGTACCCGCTGCCCGACGTCGTTGCGGCCGGCGGGACGGTCGTGTTCGTCAGCGGCCTGTTGTTCCACGTCGTGCCCGTCTCGGCCCAGTCGGTGGCGATCGGTCCCGCCTGCAGCGTGCGTCCGGCATCGCCCTCGGAATACAGCCGCAGCTGCGCCGACGTCAGCACGCAATCGTCCGGGAACACGCTCGGCACGCCGAAGCTGACGAGCGTCCGGGCGTCACCGTTCGCATCGGCCCGAACTTCGAGCTCGAAGGCGGTACCGAAGCTCTCGTTCGGGAGGCCCTCGTCGACGAACGTGTCCTTGTCGGCGAAGAGCGTGACGTTGGATGCATCGCAGTTGGGCGGCGGGCCGATCGTCCATCGGTACGTGGCCGGCGTGGGGTCGACGTTGTCCATCGCATCGCCGGCGCGCACCTGGAAGAAGTGCTCCCCGACGGCGAGGTTGGAGACCATCGCCGGGCTGGTGCACTCCAGCCATGCCTCGGGATCGAGCGTGTCGACGCGGCACTCGTACTCCATGAACTGTGGCGGTGTGCCGGTCGGGCCGTCGTCGGCGGTGAACTCGAAGGCAGCGACGGTGCCGAAGCTCGGATCGGCCGGCCCGAGTGTGATGATCGTGTTCGGCGGGGTCAGATCGTCGACGCCGCCGAAGATGTGCACCTTCTCCGGTCCGGTGTTGCCGGCCTTGTCGATCGCGCGGACCTTGAGCGTGAACAGGCCCTCTTCGATCAACTTGACCTGCCACGGACTGGGGCAGCCGACCCACAGGAACTCGGGGTCGAGGGGATTGATCGGCTCGGTCGGGTCGACGAACTCGGGTGGCTCGGTTGGGTCACCCTCGACGAGGAGGCATTCGAACAGCAGCTCGTCGGCGGGGGTGAAGACACCGGTGTCGACATCGGGGTCGTCGTGGCCGGTGAACTCGAAGGCCGAGGTCTCGAGCGTGTCCTGGTACGGCCCCACGACGGTGTCGACCACCGGTCCGGTGGTGTCGACCGCGACTTCGTCGTCGTACTCGTAGGCACCGGAGTCGCAGTGGGCGTTCTGCGGGCGGGTGACGCCGCGCGCATCGGTCTTCGGGCACGGGTTGACGCCGCCGTCGATGGCTTGGCTGTCGGACTGGAGCGTCATCGTCATCACCGGGCCGCCGTTGTCGGCGACCGCGTCGAGCCCCACATTGTTGGCGTGGGTGCGGTCGCGCGAGCCGCGGAACGTGCACGAGTCGCCGTCCTCGATGTTGCCGCCGGCCGAGCCGAGGGCGAAGTTGCAGCTCGGGCTGAGCAGGTTCTCGGCCACGATCGTGTTCTGGAAGACAACTGACAGGCTCGGGACGATCGGGAAGTTGAAGTTGGTGCCCTCGTCGCCGACCCCGCTGGCGACGGGAGCGACGTTGCGGGCGATCGTGGTGTTGACGACGCTGATCGACGCGTCGGCGTCGACGTAGAAGCCGCCGCCGCGGATCTGGGCGAAGTTGCCGGCGATCGTCACGTTCTGGTACTCGGCGAAGGCGTCGCCGAGGCCGTAGACGCCGCCGCCGAGACCGGCGTCGTCGTTGACGCGAACGACGGAGCGGTTGTCCCAGATGAGCACCCGGTCGAAGTGAGTGGTGCCGTCGGCGGCGTTGGAGAAGCCTCCGCCGTTCTCAGCCGTGTTGTGGGCGAGCGTCGAGTCGAGCACCGCGAACGGGCCGCTGCCGTGGCCCTGGATGGCACCGCCGTCCTCGTACGCCTCGTTGTGGTTGATCGTCAGGCCGCGGAGCGTGACCCGGAGGCCGGCGTTCTCGATGCCGCCGCCACCGGAGGTGAGCGACTCGTTGCCGTTGACCGTCGAGTCGGCGATGTCCACCGACGCGTTGTTCTCGATCATGATTCCGCCGCCCTCGTGGGTGGCGGTGTTCTCGTTGACCGTCAAGTCGGACGTCGTGATCGGGCCGTCGCCCCCCAGGAAGAGGGCGCCGCCCCCGCCTTCGCCCTCGGCGATCTCACCGGGAACCTCGGGGTCGGGCAGCGTCCTGCCGGCCTCGTTGTGGGCGAACGTGGCGCCGGTGATGTCGACGGCGCGCTCGGCCGCGACGAACACCGCCCCGCCCTCGCCGACCGAGATGTTGCCGTCGAACGTGCCGCCCGTGATCGACAGCTCCGACTTGGATGTGACGGCGACCGCGCCGCCGTGGTCGTACGCGGTGTTGTCGGTGAAGTCGCTGTCGGAGATCGTGACCACGCCCTCGTGGTCGCCGTTGATCGCTCCGCCGGCGCCGGTTGCGACGTTGCCCTCGAGGGTCACGCCGGTGAAGGTGGCCAGCGCGGGCACTCCCGTCGCGGTCAGCTCACCACCGTTGAAGACGCCGCCGCCGCTCGCCGCGAAGTTGTCCGAGATCGTGCCGCCGTCCACGATCAGCTCGCCGAACTGAACGAAGGCGCCGCCACCGGAACCGCCCGTGTGGTTACCGAGCACGCTGACGTTGTCCAACTCGAGCGTCGGTGCGCCGCCGGAGCACGGCTCGGGGCATTCGACCTCGAGCGGCTCGCCGGTGTAGATGCCGCCCCCGTAGGTGGTGGCGAAGCTGTCGAGCACCTCGACGTCCTCGAGGCGCAGCGTGCCACCGGACGCGTTGGCGATCGCCCCACCCGCCTCGGCGTGGTAGCCCTCGCGGAGCGTCAAGCCGGCGATCGTCACGTCGCCGGCGCTCTGCTGGATGTCGAAGATCCGGTCGAGTGCGACCGCCTCGACGGGCGCTCCGGACGGCGGGTCGCCGCCGTCGAGAATCGTGACGCCGGCGCCGGCGCCGGTGATGGTCACGGGACAGGTGATGTCGATGTCACCGTCCTCCACCCCGGCGGCGAGCGTGTGACACGACGGGATCTCGGACTCGGGCGGCTCCACGGCGACGGAGTCCGGAGCCAGCGTCAGCTCGAACGTCCCCTCGGGGACGACGACCGTGTCTCGACCCGGGTGGGAGTTCGCCTCCTGCACCGCCGCGCGCAGCGTGCACTCGCCGGCGCCCGAGGCACACACACCGTTGCCGGGGTTGGCGTCGGCGGCGTCGGCCGTGCTGTCCACCGTGAAGGTCTCGGCGGCCTCGGCCACGTCGGCGGGTGTGACCGCCTGCAAGGTGACCACGGTGACCGCGGAAAGGATCGCGCTGCCGGCGATCAGGTGGCATCGGCGCCGCCGCGCCCGTTCCCCGCTCTGTCGAAGCTGGCCCGCACCCATTTCGCCCTCACTCCCTCCGCGACCAACCGAGTCGCGACCGTGGGTCGAGGTTGTGCCTCCTCGGCTAAGTGACGATAAAGGGGCGATGAGAGTTTCTTGAGCCGGCTCTCACCACCGTCTCATCTGACGCTTACCGATCACTCCTCAGCAGCAGCACGGCTGGCCGGACGGTCAGTGAACCGGTAGCCGACGCCGCGGATCGATTCGATCACGTCCTCGCCGAGCTTCTTGCGCACCGCCGCGACGTAGACGTTCACCACGTTGGTCCCGGGGTCGGCGTCGTAGCCCCACACGTGGGAAAGGATCTGCCCGCGGGTGAGCACCTGGCCGGGGTGGCGCATGAACATCTCGAGCAGGGCGAACTCCCGCGCCGTGAGATCGATGCGGCGGTCCGCGACCTTCGCCCTCCGGCCGAGGACGTCCAGCTCGACACCGCCGCCGCGGAGAACCGTGACCTCGCTCGTGCGCGGCGCCCGCAGCCGGGCGTGGACCCGGGCGAGCAGCTCTTCGAACCGAAACGGCTTGGTCATGTAGTCGTCAGCGCCGACGTCGAGGCACTGCACGACATCGCGCAGCTCGGGGCGCCCGGTGAGGATGATGACCGGGGTCCGGTTCCGCTCGGCCCGCAGTCGCTGGAGCACGTCGAAGCCCTCCCGACCCGGCAGCGCCAGGTCGAGGATCAACAGGTCGAAGTGGTTGCCGAGGCTCAGCTCGATCGCCGCGTCGCCGTCGTCCACCGCCTGGGTCACATACCCCCTCGCGCGCAGTCCCTTCTCGATGAACGAGGCGATCAGCTCGTCGTCCTCAGCGATCAGGATCCGCGGCATCGCGGCCTCCTTCCTGGCCGGGCGGCGCGTACGGGATCAGAATCCGGACCGTCGTGCCCGCGCCCGGAGTGCTGGTGATCTCGATGCGCCCGCCGTGGGCCTCGGCGATCCGCTCGACGATCGACAGACCGAGACCGGCGCCCCGGTAGCGGCGCCGGGCTGCACTCCCCCGTTCGAACCGCTTCACGACGCGATCGAGCTCGTCGGGCGCGATCCCGATGCCCGTGTCGGCGATCTCGATGGCGACGTCACCGCCGACCGTGGTGACGCCGATCGAGATGGCGTCCCCGTCGCGGGTGTTCTTGACCGCGTTGTCGATCAGGTTGAGGGTCGCCTCGGTGAGCCGGTCGCGGTCACCGCGGAACGTCACCGGTGCCGCCGCGGAGAGTGTCCACGCGCGGGCGGCGAGCGCCCGGGACTTGGCCAGCAACTCCTCCGCCAGCACGTCGCCGGCGATCGTGCCCGGCACGACGTAGTCGGGTTGATCGGCCATCGCCAGCGCCTCGAGATCGTCGAGGATGCGCCCCATGCGCGAGAGCTCGTCGAGGACGAGTGGCATCACCTCGGCCACGCTCTCGGTCTCGCCGGCGACGAGTTCGAGGTGGCCGATCGCCACGGTCAGCGGGGCGCGCAGCTCGTGACCCGCCGACTGGACGAACTCGAATTGGCTGGCGTACGCCGTGTCGAGACGGTCGAGCATGGCATTGAACGTGCTGGCGAGCTCACTGGCCTCGGCCGAGCCGCCGACCCGGGCCCGTCGCATCTGGCCCGACTCGGTGATCGCCCGAGCCGTGGCCGTGAGCTCGCGCACGGGCTGCAGCACTCGGCCGGTGAGAACCCACGCGCACACGCCCGCCAGCAGGATCACACCGAGCATGATCGCGATGCCGTAGGTCTGCAGATCGCGGATCTCGCGGCGCCCGGCCTCGGGCAGGATCGCGACCACGAACAGGCCCGCCGAGCCCCCCATCGCCACCGGGAACGCGGCATAGGACGCGTCGCCTCGATCGGTCGAGAACGTCCCCCGGATCGGCTCGTTCCCGACGCCCGGCGACGCCGTGCGCGCGGCCCAGGCCGCCTCGGTCGCCGCCGGCAGCTCGTTGCCCGGGAAGCTCCGCAGCCGCGCCCGGAAGGGCGCACCGTCGACGTAGGTCGCGAAGCCTTCCTCGATGCTCGGCACGTTGTGGTCGAGGTAGTAGGTGAACGCCTCCTCGAGCGATCCGTACGAGTCGAGGCTGCTGACGAGGAGGGACTCCACCTCCTCGATCTCCTGGTCCAGCGCCGCCTCGGTCCGGCTCTCCAGGCGGAGGCGCAGCAGTTGCGGGATGCCGAACACGGCGATCAGCACGGTGGCGCCGAGCAGCAGGACGAAGATGACGAACAGGCGGGTTCGGGTCCGCCCGACGACCGGGACCTTCACCGGCGACTCACTCGTCGGGGGCGTCGGCCCGGTCGACGTCGCCGGATCCACCGGGGGTCGGCGGACGGCGCGCGGGGTCACAGTGGTCTCCTCGCTGCTCGCCTGGCGCAGCGTCGCAAGCACGTCGACGGTCCCGCCGCGCAACTCTCCGTCCAGGAGTGCGCCCCCCTCGTTTGGTCTGTGGGCCGACACGTTAGGTCCCGAACGGGAGGTGCAGGCAAGATTCCGCGACCTTCCTCGGACGGCGGGCGCGGTGAAGACTGTCGGTCGTGATCGGCGGGACCGCCCCCGAGACCCAACCGCGGTGGGGCGATCGTCGTGTCCTAGGCGGTGACGAGCGCCATGGTGGAACCTGAGCCGATCGCCGTCGAGCACACGCCGTCGGCCGGGATCGAGGAGCTGTTCCGCGCCCACTACGAGCGGCTGGTGCGGTCACTGACGATGGCGTCGGGAGATGCCGAGCAGGCGGCCGACGCCGTGCAGGAGGCGTTCGTCCGCGCCCACGTGCGCTGGCGGCGGCTGCGGCGGTACGAGGATCCCGTCGGATGGATTCGGCGGGTCGCGATCAATCTGCTCCGTGACCAGCACCGCCGATCGAAGCGCAAGGACCGAGCGCTGGCCCGCCTGGCCGCCGTGCCGGCACCGCCCGAGGGCATGCCGCGCCACGATGGGCTCGGCGAGCTGCTCGACGAGCTGCCGCCGCAGCAGCGCACCGCGGTGGCGTTGTACTACGTCGAGGACCTCAGTGTCGCCGAGATCGCGGCCGCCATGGGCATCGCCGAGGGTTCCGTGAAGTCTCACCTCCACGACGCCCGGCGCCGGCTCCGCAAGTTCCTCGGAGAGGAGTCGTGATGGACGAGTTCGACGATCCGGTGGTGCGCGCCGCCCTGCGCGAGCGGGCCGCCCGGACCGCGACACCCGGCGACCTGGGCACCGTCCTCGCTGGGGTCCGGCACCGGGCCCGTCGCCGCCGGATCCGCAACGGAGTCGCCACCGGGGTGCTCGCCGCGGCCGCGGTCGCGGTCACTGCGGTCAGCGTCAGCGCCCTCACCGACGAGCGGGACGTGATCCGCATCCCGGTGCCTTCCGACACGACCCCGGTCCTGCAGACGACGGTGGCACCGGCCCCGAGCACGACCAGACCCTCGATGACGACTTCAACCTCACTCCCGATGTCGACCACGAGCGCGCCGAGCATGTCGACGACCGTGGTGACGACCACGACGGCCGGTGGCCGCGGCGACAACTCGGGTCCCGGGTCGGGCGACGACGGCAACTCCGGTCCCGGCTCGGGCGACGACGGCAACTCGGGTCCCGGGTCGGGGTCCGGCACCGACGACAACTCGGGTCCCGGGTCGGGCGGCGACAGCTCGGGGCCCGGCTCCGGGTCGGGCGGAGACAGCTCGGGTTCCGGGTCGTCGGGCGGCGACAGTTCCGGGTCGGGCGGCGACAGCTCGGGGCCCGGCTCCGGGTCGGGCGGAGTCAGCTCAGGATCCGGATCCGGGTCCGGGCGCGACGACAACTCCGGCTCCGGGTCGGGCGGCGACAGCTCCGGCAGCGGCTGACCCAACCGCGGCCGCGGGTCCGTCGTGTCCTTGGCGTAACTGCTCACGACCGAGGAGAGACCCGTGCGCTGGTACCCCCGCCTATCCCGCCGATTCGCCGTCCCCCTCGCCGCGTTCGCCGGCAGCGCCGCCCTCGCCGGAGCCGGCCTCACGCTGGCGACCGACGGCGGTCAGGACGACACGCTGCCGCCGCTGCCCACGGCGGCGTCGACACCGGTGAGCGCCACCGCCGCGTCGACCAGTCCGCCCGTCACGGCGACGCTCCCCACGGTGCCCTCGTCGACCGCCTCGGTGACCGTCCCGGAAGTCTCCGTAGCGTCGTCGAGCACGTCAGTGACCGTGCCCTCGTCGAGCACGTCAGTGACCGCGCCGTCGTCGAGCGCCGCCGTGACGGTGCCCCGGTCGAGCACGTCGGTCACCGTCACGACGATCGACGACGATGACGACGGCGACAACAGCGGGCCGGGCAACGGCGGCCGCGGCCGGGACGACGACAACTCCGGGCCCGGGTCAGGCGGCGACGACGACCGCGATGACGACGACAACTCCGGGCCCGGGTCAGGCGACGACCGCGATGACGACGACAACTCCGGATCCGGATCAGGCGGCGACGACGACCGCGATGACGACGACAACTCGGGATCCGGATCCGGCGGCGGTGACGACGACAACTCCGGGCCCGGGTGACGCTGTGCATCCGAGGTTTTGCTGCACCCGGCCCGGTCCGGAAACCCTCCGGTGCAGCGAAAACCTCGGATGAGGGCTACTTGAGCTCGACCGAGGCGCCGGCCTCCTCGAGCTTGGCCTTGGCCGCGTCGGCGGCCTCCTTGTTGGCCTTCTCGAGAACCGGCTTCGGAGCCCCGTCGACGAGGTCCTTGGCCTCCTTCAGACCCAGGCTGGTCAGCTCGCGCACGGCCTTGATGACCTGGATCTTCTGGGCGCCGGCCGCGGTGAGGACGACGTCGAACTCGTCCTTCTCCTCGGCCGCCGGCTCGGCCGCACCGCCACCGGCGGGCGCGCCTGCCGCCGCCACGGCGACGGGCGCCGCCGCGGTGACGTCGAACTTCTCCTCGAACGCGTCGAGGAGCTCCTTCAGCTCGAGCACGGTCATGCTGCCGATCGACTCGAGGATCTCTTCCTTGGTTGCCATGTCTTCCTCCATTGCGTTCCCCGGCCACGCAGGCCGTTGTTGGCCGCTCACTCGCTGGCGCTCGCTCGCTCGCACTGGGTCCGGGGTTGTACTTGAGTTCGTGACTTCGGATCAGGCGGCGGCCGCCGTCTGACGTTCGATCAGGGCCGAGAGGCCGTAGGCGAAGTTGCGCGGCAGCGCCGCGAGCAGCCCGGCCGTCTTGGCCAGCGGGGCTTGGAACGCGCCGGCGAGCCGGGCGAGCAGCTCCTCACGCGACGGCAGGTCGGCGAGGGCCGTGACGTCGGCAGCACTGAGCACGTTGGTGCCCAACGCGCCGCCCTTGATCACCAGCGCCGGGTTCGTGCGGGCGACGTCGCGGAGCGCCTTGGCGGCGGCGACGGAATCCTGGCCGGTGAACGTCAGCGCGGTGGGGCCGACGAGCAGCTCCTGCAGGACGTCGAGACCGGCCTTCGCCGCGGCGAACCGGGCCAGGGTGTTCTTGTACACCTTGTGCTCGGCGCCGGCGTCACGCAGCGCTCCGCGCAGCGTGGCCATGGCGCTGACGGTGAGACCCCGGTACTCCGTGAGGAACACGGCGGGGGCGTCGGTCAGCTTCGCCGCGATCTCGTCGACAGTGGCGACCTTCTCGGGACGAGGGTTGTCCATTCGATGCACACCTCCTTTCACTCGCTCGTGGCTGACTCGCTGATGGAGCGAGCACCACGAGGCGGAGCTCATGGGGCATGCACCTCGGCTGGCGGGTCGATTCCTCGGCCCATTACCCGCCCGGACGGGCGGACCAGCGGTCTACGGCGAGCAAACCGGTGGACTTGTCGACCCGCGATGATACCGCCGCCTCCTCGGATCCGGGTCACGACCGGCCCGACACGTCCGAGTCCCACATCCGCATCGCGATGTCGACAATGCGGTGCAGCGACTTCCGGGAGGCGCCCTCCATCGCGCGCACCGCCATCCCCTCGGTGACGGCGTCGAGGTACTCCGCCAGCGCCCACGCGTCTCCCCCGCCCGGCAGTGGCTCGCCGTCGGCCGCGCCCCGCGCCAGCCGAACCTCGATGTCGTGGATCCGCTGCTCGACATTGCGGTCGAGGTACGCCTGCAGCTCGGGGTCGTCTGGGCACGTCGACACCGCGCGGGTGAGCAGGCAACCGCTCGGTTCGCCCCGACGGGTGTAGAGGTCGGCGTCCGATCGCAGCATCGCCTCGATCGACAACCGCGCCGTGTCACCGGTCTCGAGCAGCCTGGTGGGTTCGCACGTCTCATCGGCGACGTAGAGGTCGGTCGCCTCCATGAACAACTTGGCCTTGGACCCGAAGGCGGCGTACAGGCTGGGCGCCCCGATCCCCATCGCCGTCGTGAGTGCGCTGATCGAGGCGTCGTGGTAGCCGCGTTCCCAGAACACGAGCACGGCGGCCCGCAACGCCTCGTCGCGGTCGAACTGCCGAGGGCGGCCCAGGGTCACGGCGGCACCTTTCTGTAGCGATCGATACGTTAGCGGCGGTGCGGGCGTGACTCCGACGACACGTGACGCAGGTCCAATTGCAGACCTGGCCCAACGGGCGCATCATCACGGGTGGGAGCTCCGGCATTCGCCTCGTGACCCACGGCCCGGAGCACCGAGGGAGCATGGCGATGAAGATCAGGCTGTACGCCGACGAGATCCGACCAGGCGACATCATCGTGTACGAAGGTCGGCGCCACCGGATCACCGATGTCGCCCGACGGGCCGGCTGGGCCTGGCCGGTGGCCGCCGACGGTACCGGTTGGGCGATCGCCCTGGACCATCGACTGATCACCGCCGCCCGCAGCTGACGCCGACGGGGTGCGGAGCGGCCGCCCATGAACGACTCGCCTCCGTGAGCGGCCGACCGCGACACCGCGAGGGAGTACGGCGTCGACGAGAAGCGTGCAAGCTCCGACGACGCGATGCAAGAGGCCGTGGTCTCCTGTGTCCGATGACCGACGGCACCGCCTGGAGGCGGACGTGGGCGTACGTCTGCGGGCTGACGGAGGCTCGCTGAGGAAGGGACCGGGGGCGGATGACCGCGGCGACCCGGTAAGCGCACAGTGCACTCACGGTTCACCCACCGATCCGAGGAGTCCACGTCATGAACACGATCGTCTCGTCAGGGGCCCATCGGCCTGCGACCAGCCCCGTCGACCGGACATCGGTCGTCCGCCGCGGTGTCGGCGTCGTCGCCCGACCGCAGACCTACCGCAACATCGCCTACCTCCTACTCGGGCTCCCGTTGGGCACCCTGTGGTTCAGCCTGCTGGTCACCGGGGTGTCGGTCGGCATCAGCATGCTCGTGGTCGCCCTGCTCGGAATTCCCATCCTGCTCGGGGTCTGGTACTCGACGCGGGCGTTCGCCAACGTCGAGCGGCTCGCGGCCAACCGGTTGCTGGGCCTCCGCCTCGCTCCCGCGCCGATGGCATCGGGCGGGCACGGCAACCTGTGGACCCGGCTGCGCGTCATGACCGCCGATCGCGGCCGCTGGAGGGAGTTCGGCTACCTCTTCGCCCGGTTCCCGATCGGCATCGCCACGTTCACCGCGACAGCCGTCGCCCTGGCGACACCGGCGCTGGTCGCCTACGCGCCGTTCGCCGCCCGCCGCGAACACGAGCCCTTCGGCGATTGGGCGCTGAGCTCGACGATGGAGGACGTGGCGACGACCCCCACCTGGTCATGGTTACTGGTGCCACTCGGCGCGGTGATGCTGATCGGGTCGCTCCATCTGCTCAACCAGCTGGCGAGGGCCTGCGGGCGGTTCGCTGCGGCCGGGCTCGCCAGCGATCGCCGGCCGGGTCAGGGCTGAGGTCGCTGGGCCGTTGCTACGACTCGGGGAGCTCGAAGCCGAGCTCCAGCGCGGCGGCGCGACGGCCGTGCCTCCGCATCTGGGCCCGGGTCATCGTCCGCTCGTGCAACACGACCTGGAGGGCGAGACCGTCGAGCAGGGCGCACAGCCGCCATGCCGACTCCAGCGGATCGGCACTGTGGAACGTCCCGGCGGTGACGCCCTCGGCGATCACATCCGCGGTCAGCTCGACCCACGCGTTGTCGAGATCCTCGGAGATTCGCCGAAGGGCGTCGTCCCGGAGCGCCTCGCCCCAGAAGTCGATCCACAGAACCCACCAGGGGTCACGCCGTGACGATGGGAGGTAGTAGGTGTCGATCAGCTTGGCGAGCCGGGCCTCAGCCGAGGGCAGCGACGCGAGCGACTTCTTCGCGTCGGCGAGGCCGTCCGCCGCGCTCTCGCGCAGCATCGCCTCGGTCAGCTCTTCCTTCGTGGCGAAGTGGTAATGGATCAGCCCGGAGCTGATGCCGAGCTTGGCGGCGACGTCCTGGACCCGCGTTTCGCGCAACCCCCGCTCCAGGACGACCTTCCGCATGGCGTCGACGATCTGCTGCCGCCGTGCCTCCACCGTGAAGCGCGTGCGTGCCGGACCCGCCATCGTCGCCTCCTATCCGGCCCCGGCCAGGGCGGTGAGGAGGAGCTGATGGACGTGGGCGACGCCGGACTCGTGCACCGTGGACAGCACTCCGTCCGCCGAGAGGCCGGCGTCGTAGGTCCCCTGCAGCGCCTCGCAGATGGTGAGGTCCTGGGCGACGACCTCCTCGGTCGCGGCGAGGTCGGCCGCTCTCCGTTCGGGCGGTACCGACGGGTGCCAGAAGTACTCCCGTTCGACGACGGTGGTCGACGGGCCCGTGGGCTGGAGCCGAAACGTGGCGGCGAACCCGGCGAAGCACGACACGGCGGTGTTCGGGAACAGCGCGAGGTAGGAACCGTTGTTGAACGAGTCGGTGGCGGCGACGTCGGCGACCTGGGCCCAGCCGGGCGTTCCGGGGCGGTGATCGTGCAGTGCCCGCTCCGAGCGATCACGGGGCTGGAGCGGCCGGTCCCAGGCGAAGACGATGTCGCCGGCACACTCGATCGGGTACTCGTAGCCGGCGACGGGCAGCTGGGAGTGGATGAAGGGCGTGTGGTAGTTCTCGCAGTAGTTCTCGAGCAGGACCTTCCAGTTGAAGTTGCGCTCGTAGCGGGTGCGCTCGCCGAGCTCGAGCTCGGCGAGGCGGTAGGGCGCGAGGGCGGCGCCGAGCGGGCCGGGGTCGAAGGCGGACGCCGCCGGGTCGAGGTTGACGAGGACCGAGCGGGCGAACGTCGCGACCGCGATCTCCCGCAGCCCGAAGTCGGCGGGGTCGAACCCTTTGGGCTGACCGACGCCCGCCGCTCGCGCGAGCGTCCCGTCGAGGCGGTACAGCCACGCGTGGTAGGGGCACGACAGGACCCGGGCGGAGCCGCACCCGCTGGCCAGCGGGGCGCCGCGGTGCCGGCAGACGTTGAGGAACGCGCGCAGGATGCCGGCGTCGTCCCGGACGACGAGGACGGGCACCCGTCCGGCCGTCGTGGCGAGGTACGAACCCGGGGTGGCCACGTCGTCGCTGCTGCCGACGCCGACCCACTGGTGACCGAACACCGCATCCAGCTCGATCGCGTGCTGCGCCGGATCGCTGTACCAGCGGCCGGGGAGGGTGCGCGCCAGCTCCAGCGGTGCACCGATGAGATCGGTTGGCAGGTCCTGCACCATGACGTCCCTACTGACTCGCGAGTCAGTCCACTGTAGCCTCGGTGGGGGTGGCACTGATAGGGCACAATGTGGCGAGCATGGACACGGTGAGCGAGCCGGGCGCGCTCCACGGTGGGTGCGTCGAGCTCGTCGACCTGCGCAAGCAGTTCGGCGACGTCGCCGCCGTCGACGGTGTGTCGCTGCGCATCGAGCCCGGTGAGTTCTTCTCCCTGCTCGGTCCGTCCGGATGCGGGAAGACGACGACGTTGCGCATCGTCGCCGGCTTCGAGCAACCGACCAGCGGTCACGTGCTCCTCGACCAGCGGGACCTGATCGACATGCCGGCCCATCGTCGCCCGGTCAACACCGTCTTCCAGTCCTACGCCTTGTTCCCCCACCTCTCCGTGGAGGCCAACGTCGCTTATGGGCTGCGCTGGCGCCGCGGTGTGGACAAGGGCGATCGGGCGCGGCGGGTCCGCGAGGCGATCGAGCTGGTCCGGCTCGGTGGTCTCGAGCAGCGGCGCCCGGCGCAGCTGTCGGGCGGGCAGCAGCAGCGCGTCGCCCTCGCCCGGGCGCTCGTGCTGAAGCCGTCGGTGCTGCTCCTCGACGAGCCCCTCGGCGCCCTCGACGCCAAGCTGCGCAAGTACCTCCAGGCCGACCTCCACGCCCTCCAGCGCGAGGTCGGGATCACGTTCATCTACGTCACCCACGACCAGGAGGAGGCGCTGACGATGTCGGACCGCCTCGCCGTGATGGACGACGGTCGGGTTGCCCAGGTCGGCACCCCGACGGAGGTGTACGAGCAGCCGGCCACGGCGTACGTGGCCGACTTCCTCGGGGTGGCCAACCTGGTCGCCGCCACGGGCGAGCACGGCGCCAACGGCCGCCGGCGCGTGCGCCTCGGTGACTTCACGCTCGACGCCGTCGGTGACGGCCCGGCCGGGCCGGTGAAGCTGGTGATCCGGCCGGAGCGGGTCCGCGTGTCCCCGGGTGAGCCGAGCGGCCCGAACTGCGTCCCGGCGATGGTGGAGCGGGTGGTCTATGTGGGCGCGACGACGCACGTCCACGTGCGCCTGCCCGGGGGCGAGGCGATCCAGGCGTTGACCGCCAACCACGACGGTCGCCCGGACTGGCCCGCCGGGACGCCGGTCGGCGTCACCCTTCCGGCGGACGCCCTCCGCGCCCTGCCGGCCTGACCGTTCTGTCGTTTGGAATCGACCGCATCCGGCCGATTCCGAACGACAGTTAGAGGTGGAGGCCGTAGATGACGCCGTCGGAGCCGTCGTGATCCGGGCCGAGCCGGGTGAAGCCGAGGTGTTCGTAGAACCCCATCGCCCGGTGGTTGCCGGCGTCGACGCCGAGGTGAACGCCCGGCACGCCGCGGTCACGCAGGGCTCCGAGGAGCGTGTCGACCAACCGGCGGCCGACCCCGAGACCCTGCGCCCGCGGGAGCAGGTCGATGTGCAGGTGGGCCGGGTAGTCGGCGAGCAACGCGGCCGGCGTGGGCGGTGGGTGGTGGATCCACCGGTACAGCTCCTGGTCGGGCGTGAGCGCAACGGACGTCGGGGCGTCGGGATAGCGGACGCGGAGCCTCGGCCACCACGACGTCTCGCACGCCGCCTCGAACGCCGCCGTGTCGGCGGCGCCGAGCACGTAGCCGACCGCCGTTCCCGTCTCGTCGGCGACGAAGGCGAGGTCCGGCTCGAGGGCGAGGTACGGGCCGACCCACACCTCGCCGAGCAGGGCGTGCTCGACGTAGAGCGCGCTGGCGTCCTCGCCGGCGTCGCCCGTCAGCAGGCAGATCTCGTAGAGCGCGGCGCGATCGCCCGCAACTGCGGAACGGATCGTGACGTCGTGTCCGGACGATGGTGGTTGTGACATCGCGCCGGCCAGCGTGCCACGGGCCAGCGCGCGAGCACCGTCGGCGAGCGCACTAGGTTGCGCGTGATCGGAGCGACCGCTCCGGGAAGGGGAGTACACATCGTGGTGTCAAGCTCGTTACGACGACGTCTCGGCGGCGCAGCCGCCGCGGCGTTGCTCTTGGGGACGTTCGCCTTCGGCAATGCCGCTGACGCGAAGTCGAAGCCCAAGCCGATCAAGCCGGACAAGCTGGCCAAAGAGGTCACGCTCTCCGGAGTCCTCCGCCACCTCGTCGCGTTCCAGGCGATCGCCTCGCTCAACGGCGGGAACCGGGCGTCGGGCCTGCCGGGATACGACCGCAGCGCCGACTATGTCGCCCTGTTGATGCGGTTGGCCGGGTACCAGGTGACGCGCCAACCGTTCGAGTTCAACTTCTGCGAGGACACGGGCTCGTCGTTCGCCCAGACCGCGCCCACCCCGACGACCTACGTCGACCAGGTGGACTACGACGTGATGGATTGCTCCGGCAACGGCACGGCGACCGGTCTGGTGGTCCCCATCGACCTCCAACTCACCACGCCCAACACGAGCACGTCAGGCTGCGAGGCGGCGGACTTCGGGCCCAATGTCGTCGGCAACATCGCCCTGCTCCAACGGGGCACGTGCCCCTTCGGCCAGAAGGTCACCAACGCCGAGGCCGCCGGCGCGATCGGGGCCATCGTGATGAACCAGGGCAACACGACCACCCCCGACCGGGTGGATCTCTTCCTCGGCACGCTCGGCAACCCGGTCGGCATCCCGGCCGTCTCGGTCTCGTACCCGCGAGGGGTCGCGTTCGCCGGCACGGCGAACCTCAACGTGACGATCACGACCCAGACCATCGCCGAGGTGCGGAACACGATGAATGTCATCGCCGAGTCGCGTCACGGTGACCCCAACAACGTCGTCATGGTCGGCGCCCACCTGGACTCCGAGCCCGACACCGCGGGCATCAACGACAACGGTTCCGGCAGCGCGGGGATCCTCGAGGTGGCGTTGCAGCTGCGCGACGCCAAGCCGACCAACAAGCTCCGCTTCGCTTGGTGGGGCGCCGAGGAGTCCAACCTCGTCGGCTCGACGTTCTACGTCGCCAACCTGCCGGCGGAGGAGCGCGCCAAGGTCAAGCTGTACCTCAACTTCGACATGATCGGCTCGCCCAACTACACGTTCGGGGTCTACGACGGCGACAACTCGGCGAACGAGGGAGCACCCGCCGGGCCGCCGGGGTCGGCCGAGATCGAGGCGGTCTTCCAGCAGTTCTTCGCCAAGCGAGGCGAGGCCACCGCAGCAGCCGACTTCTCCGGGCGCTCCGACTACGGGCCGTTCATCGCCGCCGGCGTCGGCATCCCGGCCGGCGGGCTGTTCACGGGCGCCGAAGTGCGCAAGACGGCGGCCGATGTCGCGTTGTGGGGCGGGATCGAGGGTCAGCAGTACGACCCCTGCTACCACGCACCGTGCGACAGCCTGACGCCCGAGCGGGACGGCGCCGACCGCGACGTCTACCGCCAGCTGCGGCGGGTGTACCGCCTCTTCGGCAACGTCAACACCCATGCCATCGATACGAACGCCGACGCGGTCGCGACCGCCGTGGCCACGTTCGCCAACAGCGTCGCGACGATCCCGCCACGCGCCATCACCGCGGCACGGGCGACGGCCGCGACGAGCGCGCCCGCCGCTCAGTCCGTGAACGGTGCCTGGTTCCACTAGCGAGGAGTAGTCAGCGTCAGGGGGGCTCGCCACTTCCGGGCGAGCCCCCGCTGGCGGATCAGATGTCGAGCCGGGCGAAGTCCTCGACGGCCGAGCCGCGGGCGCCGCGGCGGAACACCTTGAGGGCGAGGATGGCCAGCGCGATCGCGAGGGCCGTCCCGATCAGCATCGCCGTGGCGAGGGCGTTGAGCGCCGGCGTCGGTGCCCCGCGCACGTTGGCGTAGATCTTGATCGGCACGGTCTCGCTCGACGCGTCGGCGGACAGGAAGGCGGAGATCACGAAGTCGTCGATGGACGTCGCGAACACGATCATCAGGCTGGCGAACACGGCCGGGCCGAGCAGCGGCAGGACGATCGTGCGCACGGCCTGGAGCGGCGTTGCGCCGAGGTCCCGCGCCGCCTCCTCGAGGTCCCGACCGATGGTGAGCAGCCGTCCCCGCACGATGACCACGACGTAGGACACCGCGAACGTCACGTGCCCGAGCAGCATGGCCGGGCGGCCGAGCGGGATCGTGGTGTAGAGGTTGTCGAAGACGAGGAACAGCATCGCCCCCATCACGATCTCGGGCGTCGACAGGGGCACCAGCATGAGCAGGTTCGACCCCCGGGCGGCCGGCCCCCGCCACCGGGCGAGACCCAGCGCCAGCGCGACACCGAGCGGAGTGGCGATGAGCATCGTGAACCCGGCGAGCACGAGGCTGTTCACCATCGCCGTTCGGAGGGAGTCATCGTGCAACAGCGAGCTGTTCGGATCGCCCCACCACCAGCGGAACGAGAACCCTTGCCAGGTGCTGCGGGAGCGACCCGAGTTGAACGAGAACTGGATCGCGATCAGCACCGGCACGATCGACCACACGATGTAGAGCCAGGTGATCGCGGCGAGGAACACCGGGCGCCGCCACGGATTCTCCCACCAGGTGACGAGCTTCCTCATCGCAGCTCCCGCGCCGACCGGTCGATCGAGCGGAGGTAGTAGGCCATCGCGATCAGGAGGGCGGCCGACAGGATCAGGACGAGCGCCGCCCCAGAGGCCTTCTCCGAGCCCTCGAACAGGTAGAACTCGATCTGGTTGCCGATCATGTTGGTGCGCGGCGATCCGGACAGCAGGTCGGTGGTGTAGAAGTCGCCCGTCATCGGCAGGGCCGTGATCACCGCGGCGGCGAGCATCCCCTGGCGGGACAGCGGCAGGGTGACGCGGAGGAACGTCGCCGCCGGGCCCATCCCGAGGTCGCGCGACGCCTCGAGCAGCCGGCGGTCGATGCGGTCGAGGGCGGCGAACAGCGGCAGGACGAGGAACGGCACGTAGCCGTAGGCGAGACCGAGGATGACCGTCACCGGCCGCCCGTCGAGCCAGCCGACCCGGCCGAACCCGAGCGCCGCGGTCACGTCGTTGACGTAGCCGTCGGTCTGCAGCAGGTTGACCCACGCCAGCATCCGCATCAGATAGTTGATCCAGAACGGGGCCAGCAGAAGGGCGAGGATGAGGCCGCGCCGGCGGCCCGCCCAGCGGGCGACGTAGTAGGCGACGGGATAGCCGATCAGGAAGCAGATCGCGAGTGCGGCGGCGACGTACGCGAACGTGCGGACGAAAACGGTTCCGAGCTCGCCCGTGAAGACCCGCTCGAGGATGTCGCCGAAGGAGGTGAAGTCCCAGCGCAGCGGGTTCCAGACCGGGATCGCGTTGCCGAAGATCGGGTCGAGACGCCCGAAGGCGACGGCCATGATCCCGTAGAACGGGACGACGAACAGGGCGATCAGCCACAGCACGCCGGGCGCGGCGAGCGCCGGCCACGACCGCGATTGCCGCGCCTCCCGCGTTCTTGCATCTACCTGTGCCCCGGGAGGGGCGCGATCAGATGCAGGAACGGGGTCGGAGGGACCGGTCAGCTCAGGCTCCGGCGGTGAACTGGGACCAGGCGGTGTCCCACAGCTTCTCGCCGGCGAGGCTGAGCTGGAGGAGCTGCTGGCCCCGCTCGAAGTCCTCGGGCCGGATGACCGACGACTCGAGGTGGGCGGGGACGTACTCGTCGGCCACCAGGGTCTCGGGATTGATCGAGGTCTGCGGTGGCTGGTACCCGAGCCAGCCGTAGTTCTCCAGGGAGTGGGTGCTGTCGAGCAGGTAGTTCATGAACGTGTGGGCGAGGACCGGGTTCTGCGCCCCCCGCAGGACCGAGATCGTGTCGCTGCCGATGATCCCGCCGGCCTGGCGGGGGTACCAGAACCCGATGTTCTCGATCGACTCCCCTTCCGGCAGGTAGTACTGCGCGTTGACGACGTCGCCCGCCCACGCCTGGTGGATCCACGTCCGCTTCTCCGGCAGCACGGTGTAGGCCTCGGCCCCGACCTTGACGTTGACCAGGTCGGTGAGCTCCATCACCGAGGCGAGCGCCTGATCGATGAGCTCCGCGTCCTCCGTGTTGACGTCGTTGTCGTTGCTCATCCGCAGCAGCGCCATCCCGAACACCTCGCGGTCGTCCTCGAGCAGGTACACCTGCCCGCGGTACGCCGGGTCCCAGAAGATGTCGTAGGGGTTCTCGTAGGTCTCGGGCGGGTTGGCCACCTCGTCGACGCGGTAGCCGATCCCGGTGGTGAACATCACGTACGGGACCGAGTACACCGACCCTTGGTCGTAGAACGGGTCCTGGAGTGTCTCCCACACGTTGGTCAGATTGGGGAGATACGACTTGTTGATCGGCTGCAGCACCCGCCCGGCGACGAGTTTGCCGATCACGTCAGTGGTCGGGAAGAAGACGTCGAAGTCGGCCTGGCCCGACGCCAGCCGGGCCACCGCCTCGTCCATGCTCGTGAACGCGGTTACCTCGACCTTCACGCCGAACTCGTCCTCGAACGCGGCGAGGACGTCCGGCGAGATGTATTCGGTGTAGTTGTAGACCTTGAGCGTCCCGGACTCCGGCGACAGCCCGTCCTCGATCGGCTGGATGTCGTCGAACTTCGGAAGGACCACCGGGTTGTCGGGCCGCGACAGCTGAACGCCGCCCTCGGCCTGGCCTCCGCCTCCGTCGTCATCGCCGCCGCACGCGGCGAGAAGCGACGGGCCGAGTCCCGCCGCGGCGGCGCCGTACGCGGACCACCGAATGAACTGGCGCCGGGGGATCCGGCTGCGCTCTCGTGGGTGAAATGTCATCCCCGCCCTCCCCGACGAAGGAGTGCGTGGAGTCCGCGCCTCCCGGCTCGCCCTCCACGACACTGGCTTACTGACTTGCCAATCAGTTAGGGTAGCGCAAATGCGGGGAGCGCACGTCGAGCAGTGGGACGCCATCGTGGTCGGGGGTGGTCACAACGGTCTCATCGCCGCCGCCTACCTCGCCCGGGCCGGGCTGCGCACCGTCGTGCTCGAGGCTCGCGAGGTCACCGGCGGCGCCGCCGTCACCGAAGAGCCGTGGGGACCCGACTTCAAGGTCACCGCGCTGTCGTACGTGATGAGCCTGATGCCGCCGACGATCATCGAGGACCTCTCGCTCGAACGCCACGGCTACCACGTGGTCCCGATGGGACCAAGCTTCATCGCCTTCCCCGATGAGCGCTACCTCCTGCTCCACGAGGAGCCGGGGCGCGACTTCGACGAGATCGCCAAGTTCTCCCGTCACGATGCCGCCCGGATCGACGACTACCACGCCTGGCTCCACGGGCTCGCCGACGTGCTCGCCCCGCTGCTCCTCCGCACGCCCCCTCGCGTCGGCTCCCACCGGCCCGCCGACCTGCTCGACCAGCTCCGCACGGCCTGGGGTCTGCGGGGTCTCGACGTGCGCAGCACCGCCGAGGCGACCCGCCTGTTCACGATGTCGATCTCCGACCTGCTCGACGAGTGGTTCGAGTCGCCGGAGGTGAAAGGAGTGCTGGCAATCAACGGTGTCATCGGCACGTGGGCCGGTCCGGAGGAGCCCGGGACCGCCTACGTGATGATGCACCACACGATCGGCGACGTCGGCGACGGCCAACTCGGATCATGGGGCTATCCCAGAGGAGGGATGGGCGCCGTCACGGCGGCGATCCGTCGGTCGGCCGAATCGTTCGGCGCCGAGGTGCGGACGTCCACACCGGTGGCCCGCATCGACGTGCGCGACGGCCGCGTGCTCGGAGTCACCACCGAGACGGGAGACGTGCTCCGAGCCGCGGTCGTCGTCGCCGCCACCCACCCGCAGATCACCTTCCTCCGCCAGATCGAGCGGGGCGAGCTCCCCGCCGACTTCGTGCGCGACCTCGAGCGCTGGCGCTCGCGGTCCGGGGTCGTCAAGGTCAACGTCGCCCTGTCCGAGCTCCCGGACTTCCTGGCCTGGCCGGGCACCGAGCCCCACGAGCGGTTCACCGGCTCGGTCGAACTGTGCCACTCGATCGACTACATCCAGCGGGCGTTCGAGGACGCCCGCCACGGCCAGGCGGCCGAGCGGCCGTTCTCCGACGGCGTGATCCCGTCGACGCTCGACCCGTCGCTGTGCCCGGAGGGCACGCACGTGATGTCGCTGTTCACGCAGTGGGTTCCCGAGTCATGGGCGCACGAGCCGCGCCCCGCCGAGCTCGACGCCTACGCCGACCGGGTCATCGACGGCTACAACGAGCTGGCCCCGAACTTCAAGCAGTCGGTCCTCCACCGCCAGGTCATCGGGCCGTGGGAGATGGAGCACGAGTACGGTCTGATCGGTGGCAACATCTTCCACGGTGAGCTGTCGCCCGACCAGCTGTTCCACATGCGGCCCGCCCCCGGCTACGCCGACTTCACGACCCCGATCGACGGGCTCTACCAGTGCTCGTCGGCCACCCACGGAGGCGGGGGCGTGACCGGTATCCCGGCCCTGCTCTGCACCCGGCGCCTGCTCGCCGACGAACGCCGCCGTCGCCTCGCCCGCCGGCTGAAGGTGTGGGACCGGTGACCGTGGACTCGGTGCGCACGACAGGGGCCCTCCCGGCCCCGATCGACCCGGCGGCGCTGGCTGCCGTGCTCGAACCGGGCACCGGGCGCATGCTCCCCGCCGCCGCCTACATCGACGAGACCGTCCTCGCGTGGGAGCGCCGCCACCTGTTCGCCGCGGCGTGGGTGTGCGTCGGGCGCGCCGACGAGCTGGCTGAGCCGGGCACCCGGCGGGCCTTGTCCGTCGGGGACGACACCGTGCTCCTCGTGCGTGGCGACGACGGCCGGCTGCGGGGGTTCTTCAACGTGTGCCAGCACCGGGCCCACGAGCTCGCCCCGTGCGGCAGCACCAGCACCCACCGCTCGATCCACTGCCCGTACCACGGGTGGCGCTACGGCCTCGACGGCGCGCTGCTGTCGACGCCGCGCTTCCAGCCGCCGACGGGGTTCGACCGCGCCGAGCACTCGCTCGTCCCGGTCGCCGTCGAGGAGTGGCACGGCTGGGTGATGATCAACGTCTCGGGCGACGCGCCGCCGGTCGGTGAGTTCCTGGCTGGGATCGAGGAGCTCCTCGCCCCGTACGAGCCGGAGCGGCTCACCATCGGGGCGACCCACCGGTACGAGATCGCGGCCAACTGGAAGGTGGTGGTCGAGAACTACCAGGAGTGCTTCCACTGCCCGAACATCCATCCCGAGCTCTGTCGAGTGAGCCCGGCCACCAGCGGTGACAACTACTGCGGCCACGGCGGGATGTGGGTCGGTGGGTGGCAGGAGCTGATGCCCCACGCGGTCACGATGTCGCTCGACGGCCGGTCGGGGGCGGTCCCGCTCCGCGGGCTGGACGCCCCGGCGCGCCGGCGCATCGAGTACCTCGGCCTGGCCCCGAACATGCTCGTCAGCCTGCACCCGGACTACGTGATGACGCACCGGCTCGAGCCGGTGGCGCCGGGACGGACGCAGATCGAGTGCCAGTGGCTGTTCGCCCCGGAGTCCACCTCCGAGGAGTCCTTCGACCCGTCGTTCGCCGTCGACTTCTGGGACCTCACCAACCGCCAGGACTGGACGGCGTGCGAGGGGGTGCAGCGGGGGTCGGCGTCCCGGGGGTACCAGCAGGGCCCATTCGGCATCGACGAGGACGCGGTGGCCGAGTTCGTCCGCCTCGTCGCCCGTTCGTACCTCGACGGCGGGTGGACCCGCTGAGAGAAACCCCGACACCGGGCCGTCCCGCGCGACTACAGTACTGACTCGTCAGTCAGTAGGAAGAAGATCATGAGCCTGACGAAGACGCGGGGGATCGACGTCGAGGTCCTCGACACGTTGATCGAGGCCGAGGAGCGGGCACTGCGGGCCCGGACCCGACGATCCCACGAGCTCCACGAGCTGGCCGCGACCCACCTGCCGGGTGGTGTCGCCTCCTCCTGGCAGGACGCCCCGCCGTGCCCGGTGTTCGTCGACCGCGGGCGGGGCTCGCACGTGTGGGACGTCGACGGCACCGAGTACGTCGACGTCCACCTCGGCTTCGGCACGATGATCGCCGGGCACGCCCATCCCGCGGTCGTCGCCGCCGTCCGTGACCGGGTCGACCGCGGCACCCACTTCGCTCAGCCGGTGCCCGACATCATCCCGGTGGCGGCCGAGCTCGCCCGCCGGTTCGGACTGCCGCAGTGGCGCTTCGCCAACTCGGGCACCGAGGCCACGCTCGCCGCGATCCACCTGACTCGCACCGTCACCGGGAGGATGCGGTTGATCAAGGTGGAGGGCAGCTACCACGGCCACCACGACGCCGTGCAGGTCTCGGTGTACCCGGACGACACCGAGGCCGGCCCGGCCGACGAGCCACACTCGGTCCCGGAGCACGACGCCGTGTCGCCGGCGCTCGCCGCGCTCACCCACGTGGTGCCGTTCGGCCGGCTCGATGCGGTGCGCCAGGTCCTGCTCGCCCATCCGGGCGAGGTTGCCGGGATGATCATCGAGCCGGTGATGATGAACATCGGAGTCGTCCCGCCGCCACCCGGGTACCTCGCCGGCCTCGCCGACCTGCTCCACGCCCACGGCGCACTGCTCGTCTTCGACGAGGTGAAGACCGGCCTGACGATCGCGGCGGGCGGCGCCACCGAGCGCTTCGGCGTCGTGCCCGACATCCTGTGCCTGGCCAAGGCGTTCGGCGGCGGCATTCCGTGCGGCGCCATCGGCGGCACCCATGAGGTGATGGACGTGATCACCGAGGGTCGGTACGAGCAGGTCGGGACGTTCAACGGCAACCCGCTCACCATGGCCGCGGCCAAGGCGGTGCTGTGCGACGTGCTCACCCCGGACGCCTACCGCCACCTGGACGAGCTGCGCACGGAACTCGCCGATCGCGCCCATCACATCCTCGGCCGCCACCGGATCCCGGGGTACGTGAGCTCCTACGGGGCCAAGGGCGCGGTCGTGTTCTCGCCGGTGCGCATCCGCAACTACCGCGACTTCGTCCGCTACGACTCCCGCTTCGGCCACGCCCACTGGCTCTACCAGCACAACGGCGGGGTGTTCCTGCCCCCGTGGGGGAAGATGGAGCAGTGGACGCTGTCCGTCCAGCACACGGCGGACGACGTCGATCAAATCGTCGCCAACCTCGACCGCTTCGCCCGGGACCTCACCAACTAGTGCCGTGCCATCTCACATCTGGGCGCGGAGCGTCTCATTCACGGATCTGGGCGCGGACGGTCTCGAATCCGGGACTCAGCGCGCCCAGATCTAACTCGGAGGAGTGTCCGTGAGCTCGGTTGCATCGGTCCACGACTCGCTCGGCCGCGTCGGCTTGCCGGCGCCGCTCGGCGAGCTGACCGCCCGGGTCTGGGACGTCATCGTCGTCGGCGGCGGCCACAACGGGCTCACCTGCGCGGCCTACCTCGCCAAGGCCGGGAAGTCGGTTCTCGTCCTCGAACGGCGCGACCGCCTCGGTGGCGCCTGCACGCTCGAGCAGCCGTTCCCCGACGCCGGCTACGCGGTCAGCCCGTGCGCCTACGTCGTCGGCCTGCTCGACCAGCGGGTGATCGACGAGCTGGACCTGCGCCGTCACGGCTACAAGGTCTTCGTCGCCGAGCCGCTGATCTGGTGCCCGTTCGACGACGGCACCTGGTACGCCCAGTTCCTGGACCCCGACCGCACGGTCGCGGCAATGAAGGAGAACGGATTCTCCGACGCCGACGTCAAGGGACAGTTCGAGTACGAGCACTTCTTCGACCGGATGCGCCACGCCCTCCGCGATGGAACGCGGGACACCTGGCTCGGCGAGTCGCCGGACGAGGACGAGCTGCGGGAGCTGCTCGGCCACGATCCCGAGCTGATCGACGCCCTGTTCGAGACCTCGGTGGCCGACGTCATCGAGCGGCACGTCGACGACCCCCGGTTGCAGCAGGCGCTGTACGGCCAGGGGGTCATCGGCGCGTGGGCGGGTCCCCGTTCGCCCGGCACCGCGTCGATCAAGCTGATGCACTTCCAGGGGACGCTCGAGGGTGTCCCGATGGCGTGGGGCTACGTCGAGGGGGGGATGGGCCGGATCTCCTTCGCCATCGCCGAGGCAGCACGCGAAGCGGGGGCCCAGCTCGCCGCGGGCGTGGCCGTCACCGAGATCCGCCCCGGGGAGGGGGTCGTGCTCGAGGGCGGGGAGGTGATCCGGGCGCGGGCGATCGTGTCCAACGCCGACCCCAAGGCCACCGCCGCACTGCTCGGCGAGGCGATCGACCCCGCCTTCGCCGGCCGAATCGCCCAGTGGCGCACGACGAGCCCGGTGCTGAAGGTGAACTGCGGCCTGTCCCGGCTCCCCCGGTGGACCTCGCTCCCGGACGAGAGCTGGCCGAACCACGCCCCGGTGTCGATCGCCGTGCCCCTCGACGACGCCCAGCGGGCGTTCGAGGACTGCACCAGAGGGATCGCCGCGCCGGGGTTCGCCGAGCTGTACTTCCAGACCGCCTACGACCCGACCGTCGCCCCGCCCGGCAAGCACACCATGTCGGCGTTCGTGCAGTACGCGCCGTACGAGCTCGCCGAGGGCACCTGGGACGAGCGGCGGGACGAGATCGGCCAGCAGGTCATCGGCCTGATCGGCCGCTACTGCGACGTCGACGACGTCGTCGAGCACATCGAGGTGCTCGGTCCCCCCGACATCGAGGCGCGGGTCGGGCTCACCGACGGCCACATCTTCCAGGGCGAGTGCATGCCCGATCAGATGTGGTGGCGCCGCCTCCGGCCGCGGTCTCCCGGTGGGGGCGTCTACCTCTGCGGTGCCGCCACTCACCCGGCCGGGAGCGTGATCGCGCTCAACGGGCGCAACGCGGCGATGGCGGTCCTCGCGGACCTCTGAGCTCTGGGACCCCGCGAACGAAAGCGCCGACCACCGACGTCTACCGTCGGCTCATCCGATTCCTGGCGATCGCCCTCCTGACCGTCACGGCGAGCTGCACGTACTCGACAGCGGACCCGCTGCCCGAACGGACTGGTCCCCCGACCTCGTCGACGACCATCGCCATCACCGCGGCGCCGCCCGGGACGGCCACCACGACCGTCCCAGCGGCAACGACCACGACGGCCGCACCGACGACGACCACCCCCGCCACCACCACCACGACCGCGCCGGCCGCGCCGTCGTCGGCCCGCCGGCGGCGGGTCGTCCTCCAGCCCAGCCCGCCGACCGTGCAGGTGGTCACCGGCGGTGGCCCCGCCCGGCTCGCCATCGCGACCAGCCGGGCCCTCGTCGCCTCCGCGCCGGCGGTCGTCGTCTCGTCGACGGCGAGTCGCGCCCAGCGCCGGGGCGCCCGGGCCGCCGCCGCCCTCGGCGTCCCGCTCCTCCTCGCCACGCCGTCCAGCGCCACGGCGGTCGCCGCGGAGGTGCGACGTCTCGGCGCCCGCACCGTGCTCCGCCTCGGCCGGCTGCCCGCCCCGCTCATGCGCAGCCTCAGGCCGGACGTCGACGTCGTCAACCGCCGCCGGGGCGTGCGGCGCGTCCGACCGGCGGCACCGGTGACGGCCGGTGCCGTGCTCGTGCCCCGGCGCGATCCGGTGACCGGCACGGCGATCGTCACCGCCGGCATCGCCGGGCTCCGAGCGGTCGCCGTCGACGGCGGTGATCCCCGTGCCGCCCGGGACTCGCGCCGGGCGCTGCAGCGGCTGGCGCCGGCGCGACTCGTCGCCATCGGCCGCCCGGGCACGTTCCCTGCGGCAGGCGTGCTCGCCGGGCTGGCCCGCACCGCGGCGAGCGGGACCACGCTGCCGGGCGGCGGCCAGCTGCTCTTCCCCGGCCGGCGGATCGTGGCGATCTACGGCCATCCCGGCGACGACAACCTCGGCGTGCTCGGGGAGCAGCCGGTCGACCGGTCGGTACGGCGGGCCCGCCGCGTGGCCCGCCCGTATCGCCGCGTCGGCGGGGGGACGGTCGTGCCGGCGTTCGAGGTCATCGCCACAGTGGCGTCCGCGGAGGCCGGTCCCGACGGCGACTACTCGCTCGAGAGCAGCATCGACCACCTGCGCCCATGGGTCGACGCGGCGGCCGCCGCCGGTCTCTACGTCGTACTCGACCTCCAGCCCGGCCACACCGACTTCCTGACCCAGGCGCGCCGCTACGAGTCACTCCTCGCCCAACCGCACGTCGGCCTGGCGCTCGACCCCGAGTGGCGCCTCGCGCCGGGCCAGCGCCATCTCGTCGACATCGGCAGCGTCCGCGCCGCCGAGGTCAACCGCGTCGCGGCCTGGCTGGCCCGGCTCACCCGTCGTCACGCGCTCCCCCAGAAGCTGCTCATCGTCCACCAGTTCCGCCTCGACATGATCCGCAACCGGAACCGCATCAACCGCCATCCCGAGCTCGCCCTGGTCGTGCAGATGGACGGCCAGGGCGCCCAAACGGTCAAGCTGCAGACGTGGGCCGCGGTCACTGCCGGCGGTCCTCGCGGCCTTCGCTTCGGCTGGAAGAACTTCTACGACGAGGACAGCACGGTCCGGTCGCCGGCCGACACCGTGGCCCTTCGCCCGTCACCGGTGTTCGTCTCCTACCAGTAGGGGTGCGATCATGGCGCCGCCCGAGCCTGATGGAGCTGTATCTCGACCCCGGTCGTCGCGGCACGCTTGCCGCCCAGCTGTACGCGCAACTGCGCGAGGCGATCGCCACCGGTCGCCTCGCGGCCGGTGACCGGCTGCCACCGAGTCGCACCCTGGCCGGCGACCTCGGCGTGTCCCGGTTCACCGTCGCCGAGGTGTACTCCCGGCTGACCGCCGAGGGCTACGTCGCCGGCCGGGCCGGTGGTGGCACGGTCGTCACGAGCATGCTCGCCGGCGCGCCCACCGAGCACCCACCGGCGGCACTGCAACCGACCACCCGGGCCGCGGCCGTCGAGCGCTTCGACCGGGACCCGACGCAGACGGCGCGCTTCGACCTCCGCCCGGGCACCGTCGACCTCACCCTCTTCCCCGCCGAGGCCTGGCGGCGGGCGATGAACCGGGCCTTACGGGCGGGCGCCGACCACTACGGCGATCCGGCCGGAACGGCCGAGCTGCGCCGATCGCTGGCCCACTGGATCGCCCGCTCCCGGGGCGTGGCCGCCACCGCCGATCACGTCGTCGTGACGTCGGGCGCCCAGCACGCGATCGATCTCGCCGTGCGAGTGCTCACCGAGCCCGGGGAGACGGTCGCCGTCGAGGAGCCGGGCTACCCACCCGTGGTCTCGCTGCTGCGGACCCTCGGGGCCGACGTCGCCGGCGTGCCCGTCGACGACGACGGTCTCGTGGTCGACGCCCTGCCGGCGACCGCCCGGCTGGTCTACGTGACGCCATCCCACCAGTACCCGACCGGCGTCGTGATGTCGCCGGCCCGCCGAGTCGCCCTGCTGCGCTGGGCCAACGCCAACCAGGCAGCGATCATCGAGGACGACTACGACAGCCAGTTCCGGTACGACACCCGACCGTTCGAACCGCTTCAGCGGCTCGACCGCGAGGGCCGGGTGATCTACGTGGCGACGTTCTCGAAGGTGCTCGCCCCGGCGATGCGGGTCGGCTTCGCGGTGGTGCCCCCGAGCATCCTCGCCGCGATCGTGGCGCTGCGCCAGTGCATCGACTGGTGCCCGCCGATGGCGACCCAACGGGCCCTCACCGAGCTCATCGACGACGGGCACGTCGACCGCCACGTCCGCCGGGCCGGGCGCGTGTACCGGGAGCGCCGGCGCCAGTTGCTCGGCGCGCTGGCCACCGGGCTGTCGGCGCCCCATCGCGTGGTACCCGGCTTGACCGGGCTGCACGTTCCGCTGCTGCTCGACCACGACGTCGACGAGCGCGCGCTCTCCCGCGTCGCCGCCCGTCACGAGCTGATGGTCGGCTCGCTCCAGCGGACCTACCACTTCGGCCCGCCGCCCGGAGGGCTCGTGCTCGGCTTCGGTGCGCTGCCGACGGACCGGGTTGCCGGCGCGGTGGCCGCCCTCGACGCGACCCTCGACGAGATGCGTCGACGTGACATCTGACCACCTTGGACCGGTCCGCCACGCGCGACTTGGCCATGGTTCCTGATCCGGCGATCAGCGCACGATGCGCGTGAGGTTGCGGACGTGACGGCCTCTCGTCCGCAGCCAACCACCGCAAAGGAGCCCCATGAGTCGCCGTCTCACTGTCCTCGGCGTCGCCGCCCTCGCCGTCGCCACCCTCCTCCCGTCCTCGATCGCGGTCGGCGGCCACGGCCACGACCGCGGCAAGAGCTGCGAGCGCAAGTTCGAGCTGGCGCAGCGCCAGGACATGGAGTCGTTCCGCGACTTCGACGCCGAGACGTTCCGAGCCGTGCACGACCCCGACGCCGTCAGCATCTTCCCGAGCGGGTTCACGGCGGTCGGGATCGACGCGATCATGACGGCGCTGTCCGGGCACTTCACCAACCGCAACGCGGTGTGGTCGTGGACCGAGCTGAGCCGGCGGGTCGACGGGTGCCGCACGGCCGTGATCCGCTACGACGCGACCTACGACATCCCGTCGACCGGCTTCCACCAGCGGGCGGTCACCGTCGTCACCTACATCTTCGAGCGCGGCCGCTGGCTCGGCATCTACGACCAGGGCACGCTGCTCGAGCTCGACCCTGGCACCTGACCCCACCGCCCGGCACACCCCCACCGTCCCCGTCGGTCAGAGTGAGGGAATTCGACCGTTTCGGGTCTGTTCCCTCACTCCGACCGCGGGGGTTCTGTCGGTCAGTCCTCAGGGATGTCGCCGGCGCTGGTGTAGATCCTGCCGTCGGGTAGGCCCTCCCAGCGCATGATGTGCTCCCGGACGAATCCGCCGTAGAGGACCTTCATGTCGAAGCCGTTGATGCCGTCGTCCTCGAGCGCCCGCCACTCGGGGCTGGCCATCGCCTGGTCGTAGGAGTCCTGGTCGTCGAACCACACCTCGACCAGGCCCTGGAACGGCATCCCGCCCTCGGCCCGGTCCTCGTCGAGGGCGTCGAGGAAGTGGTTCTGCACGTAGCGCTTGATCCCGGGCACCTGGAGCGCCAGCGCACCGTGATCCGTGCGCCACCAGCGACGCACCTCGTCGTGGTCGAGGTCCGACCGGAACGTCAGCAGCCAGCAGACCTTGATCATGTTTGATCCTCCTAGTCCGAGAACATCCGCGACTGCAGGTCGGCGGAGATGAGCGTCGAGGGGGAGCCGTCGGCGGGGATGTCCTCCCGGCACGAGTTCTCGTCGATGGTCTTGAGCGCGGTGGAGAAGATGATCTCGGGCGGGACCTCGGCACCGGCGTTGGCCATCATCGCCGCGGTGAGGGCGATGCGGCCCTGCGTGAACAGGGCGACGAAGTGACGCACGTCGAAGTTCGGGTTACCGACCTCCTTCCACGCGCAGAGCAGCGGGTTGTCGTCGGAGTGCACGGTCGCCACGACGTCGAGCGGAAGGCCGGCCGCCTCGTAGGCGCGGACCACGCCGACGAACGCGTCGCCGTAGTCGTAGCTCCACCCGTCGACGTCGGGGTGCTCGCTGAGGATCCCGCTGGCCGCCTGGAGCGCGCCCTGCCTCGTCCAGTCGGTGTCGGCCGTCGCGACGATCTCGATGTTGGGGTTGAGGGCCGCTCGCTCGCACTCCTGCCAGGCCGGTGACTGGGTGTTGCCTGGTGTCCCACCCAGGAACGCGATCTGTCCGCCGTCGGGCAAAGCCTCGTTCATCACCTCGGCGTACGCCTCGCCGAGGCCGCACTGATCGGTGCCGCTGAACGTGAGGTAGTCGGTCCCCGGATCGCCGATGTTGGCGTTGGCCCACAGCACGACCTGGGAGCCCTGGTCGCTGGCGGCCCGGTAGGCGGGGACCAACGCCTCGCCGGCGTCCGGGTAGCTGACGATGATGTCGACCCCACGTGCCGCCATTGCCCGCACGTCCGAGATCGCCTTCTGCGTGTCCAGGTTGGCGTCGGTGTACACGATCTCACCGACCTCCGGATACGTCAGGGCCTGGAGGATGAACTCCATCTTGAACAGCTGCCGGGCGACGTTGCCCCCGAAACCGTCGGCCAGGCCGACGATCAGCTCACCGTCGGTGCCGGTCTCGCACCCGTCGTTCTGCCAGCACTCCAGGGCGAGGTCCTCGTCCACCGGGATCGACGCCCGCGTCACGCCGGCCAGCACGATGTTCTTCTCCATCTCCCCCGCGGGGAGCGACGCCGCCCCGCCCAACGACTGCTCGAGGAGCGCCTCGTCCGGGAGGTAGCTCTCGCCGAACTCGCCCTCGGCCAGAGTCCCACCGAACGGGTTCTCCGCTGGCGCCGTCCCCCCGGTCCCGGTCGCGGGTGACGTGGCCGGCGCCGTCCCGCCGGTCCCTGACCCTGGTGACGTGGCCGGCGCCGACGTCGCGGGCGCCGATCCTGGTGCCGATCCCGGTGCCGAGGACGCCGGCGCTCCCTCGTCGTCATCGTCGTCGCCGCACGCCGCGGCCAGGAGCAGGAAGGTGGCGGAGACGGTGGCGATCGCGCGCCGGTGATGGGTGTGAAGCATGTGACCCCCTCGCTTCGCGTTCTCACGCTAGCAGATGACGGTTAACCGTCAGCGATTGACCGGCACTGGGCTCCTTCGTTCGCTAGCGTGCGGACGTGGCAACCGACGGCGGCGAGGCGGAGATCGGCAAGACGTTCCGGGAGCTGTGGGAGGTCGTCTGTGCCGAGATCCGCACGCTGATCATCAGCGGCGAGTTCGCACCCGGTGAACGTCTGGTGGAGGCGACACTCGCGGCGCGCTTCGGCGTCAGCCGCGGTCCGGTGCGGATGGCGCTGCTCGAGCTCGAGCGGGTCGGCCTGGTGACCTCGCTCGCCCGCCGGGGCATGCACGTCGCCACGTTCGAGCGGGCCGACATCGACGAGCTGTTCGACGTGACGATGGCCCTCGAGCAGGTGGCGGCGCGGGCGGCCGCCGAAGCCGCCGCCCCGTCCGGCGCCCCCCGCCTGTTCGAGCTCCTCGACGCCCTCGATCGTGCCCAGCACAGCGGGGACCGGATGGCCGCGGTCGAGGCCGACCTCGAGCTGCACCGCGAGCTGATGCGCACGTCGGGCAACCGGCGGATGCTCCAGCTGTGGAACCAGATCTCCGAGCAGATCCGGTTCGTCATCGCCGTCACCCAGCGGGCGCTGCCCGAGATCGCCTGGGCCCACTACAACCGGCCGATCATCGAGGCGGTCGCGAGCGGTGATCCCGACCGCGCCGAGCAGGCCGTCGTGCGGTGCTTCACCGAGGCCCACGCCGAGGTCCGGGCGCTCTCACCCGACGCCTTCGACCGGGTCACCCGCCGGCCCACCACGGTCGCCAGCCGCGCCGCGGGCTGACGCCGATCGAGGCCCCGGGCGTGGCGGCGGCCACGCCCGTCGTATCGTGGGGCGCGGATGGACCTGGGCATCGATCTGGACGTCTGGCCGTGGGTGTGGCTCATCATCGCCGTGGGGTTCGCCCTCATCGAGCTCACCGTGCTCGGTGGATCGTTCGTCCTGCTCCCGTTCGCGGCGTCGGCGTTCGCGGCCGCGATCCTCGCCCACTACGACGTGGCGATCGAGGTGCAGTGGGCCGTGTTCCTCGCCGGCGGTGGGCTCCTCTTCTTCGTTCTCGCCCGCTGGGCGCGTGGCTTCCTGAAGGACAACGAGCTGACGCCAGGCGTCGGCGCCGACCGGCTCGTCGGCCGGCCCGGCATCGTCACCGTGGACATCGATCCCGATGACACCGACCGCCGCGGCCGGGTCGCCGTCGACGGTGAGGTGTGGGGCGCGTTGACTACCCTGGAGCGTGCGTTGCCGACGGGCATGAAGGTCCGCGTGGCGGCGATGCAGGGGACGCGGGTGGTCGTCGAGCCGTTCGACGTGAGCGCGCAGGGAGAGGGGCAGACATGAGTGTTGCCGTCATCATCATCGCCGCCGTCGCGGTCGTCGGGATCGCCTTCCTGATCGGGGCGGTCAAGATCGTGCGGCCGTTCCAGCGCGGCCTCGTCGAGCGCCTCGGCCGCTACAAGGCGACCCGGGACCCCGGGTTCAACCTGATCATCCCGTTCATCGAGACGATGCAGCTGATCGACATGCGCGAGCAGGTGGTCGACGTGCCCCCGCAGGAGGTGATCACCGAGGACAACGTCGTCGTGTCCGTCGACGCCGTCGTCTACTACGAGGCCACCGACCCGCAGCGGCTGGTCTACAACGTCGCCGACTTCTTCACCGCGATCACCAAGCTCGCCCAGACCAACCTGCGCAACCTGATCGGCGACATGGAGCTGGACAAGGCCCTCACGTCCCGCGACACGATCAACCTCCAGCTGCGCGACGTGCTCGACGACGCCACCGACAAGTGGGGCGTCCGGGTGGTCCGGGTCGAGATCCAGCGCATCGATCCGCCGCCGGAGGTCGTCGCCGCGATGCACGCCCAGATGCGCGCCGAGCGCGACCGCCGGGCCACGGTCACCGAGGCGAGGGGCTTCCAGGAGGCGGCGATCGCCCGGGCCGACGGCGAGAAGCAGGCCGCGATCCTCACCGCCGAGGGCCGCAAGCAGTCGGCGATCCTCGACGCCGAAGGCGACGCCCGGGCGATCGAGCTGCGCGCCACCGCCGAGCAGCTGCGGCTGGAGAAGATCGGGCAGGGCGAGGGCGAAGCCGCGCGGGCCCGGCTCGGCGGGATCAAGGCGGCCGAGGCCGACAACAACGTCCTCGTCGTCGAGTACCTCTCGGCGCTGGAGCGGATCGGTGACGGCCGGGCCACCAAGCTGGTGATCCCGGCCGAGTTCTCCGGGCTCCTCGGCACCGTCGCCGCGATCACCGAGGCCTCCCGAGCCGACGACGGCTCTGACGAGGTCCGTCCCAGGCGGGGCCTCCCGATTCCCGAGACGCAGGAGCGGGTGGCGGCGCCACCGCCTGACCGGGGCGGGACCCGGTGAAGGCGGTCGACGCCCCGCCGGCGGGCTGGTACCCGGATCCCGAGGGCTGGTCCCGGCTGCGGTGGTGGGAGGGAACCGACTGGACCGACGACTACCGGGCGCCACCGAGCGCGACCGAGCTCGCGACCGCCGCCCACCTCGCGCAGGGGCAGCGGACGGCTGCGGCGACCGCCGCCGGAGCGCAGGCCACGGCGGCCCAGGCTGCTGCTCAGGCCGGTCGGCTCGGCCGGGCCGACACCGAGGAGATCATCTCGCAGGTCCGTCAGGCGGCGCGGAGCGAGATCGACCGGGCCGCCGACCTCTTCTCGGCACGGGCCCGGGCGGCCACCCGAGACATCCAGCCGCTCGTCACGCAGTACACGAATGTGTTCTTCCGCTGGCTGCGGCTCCTCCTGGGCGTCGTCGCCGTGCTCGTGATCGCCTGGGTCGTGTTCCAGGTGATCGCCCAGCAGAGCTTCTTCGACTGGCTCGGCGACCGGATCGACAACCTGTCCGAGTAAACGTCGGCGGGGGGTCAGGCGGTGGCGGCGGCGCCGGCGACGGCGGTGTCCGGCCGGAGCCGGTTGACGTCGACGTGCACGCCGGGGCCCATCGTCGACGACACCGTGATCTTGCGCAGGTAGCGCCCCTTGGCCGAGGCCGGCTTGGCCCGCTGGAGCTCGTCGAGGACAGCGCGGAAGTTCGTCTCCAGGTCGGCCGGTTCGAAGCTCGCCTTGCCCAGCGGCACGTGGATGTTGCCGTAGCGGTCGGTGCGGTACTCGACCTTGCCACCCTTGAACTCGGTGACGGCGCGACCGACGTCGTTGGTGACGGTGCCGGTCTTCGGGTTCGGCATCAGGCCGCGGGGCCCGAGGGCCCGGCCCAGGCGGCCGACGAGCGGCATCAGGTCGGGCGTGGCGATGGCCACGTCGAAGTCGAACTTCCCCGCCTCGACCTGGGCGGCGAGATCGTCGGCGCCGACCAGGTCGGCACCCGCCTCACGCGCCTCGGCGGCCTTCTCACCGGCGGCGAACACCGCCACCCGGACGTCCTTGCCGGTGCCGGCGGGCAGGGCGACGGTGCCCCGCACCATCTGGTCCGCCTTCCGGGGATCGACGCCCAGCCGGACGGCGACGTCGACGCTCTCGTCGAACCCCCCGGCGGCCATCTCCTTGACGATGCCGAGCGCCTCGGTCGGTGTGTAGAACGCGTCCCGGTCGAACGTCTTCAGGGCGTCTACGTGCTTCTTGCCTGCCATCTCAATCTCCTCAGACGACTTCGATGCCCATCGAGCGGGCGGTGCCACGTACCTGCTGCTTGGCCGCCTCGAGGTCGTAGGCGTTGAGGTCGGGCATCTTGATCTGGGCGATCTCGGCCACGTCGGCCTCGGTGATCCGCCCGACGGTCTGCTTGCCCGGCTCCGGGGCGGCCTTCTCCAGGCCCGCCTTCTGGCGCAGGAGCACCGGCGTCGGCGGGGTCTTCAGGATGAACGTGAACGTGCGGTCCTCGAAGATCGTGATCTCGACGGGCACGATCGTGCCGACCTGCGACTCGGTTGCGGCGTTGTAGGCCTTGACGAAGTCCATGATCGCCACCCCGTGGGGACCGAGCGCGGTGCCGACGGGCGGCGCCGGGCTGGCCTTGCCGGCAGGGATCTGGATCTTGACGGTCGCGGCGACTCTCTTCTTGGCCATTCAGGGCATCTCTTTCGTACAGGGGGAATCGGTGGCTAGAGCTTCGCCACCTGGCTGAAGTCCATCTCGACCAGCGTCTCGCGACCGAAGATGTTGACCAGCACCTTGAGCTTCATGTGGTCGGCGTTGATCTCGGCGATCTCGCCGGAGAAGTCGGCGAACGGGCCTTCGCGGACCCGCACGCTCTCGCCCACCTCGTACTCGAGGCGCGGCTTGGCCCGGGCGGCCTGCTCGGCACCTTCGCCCTTGGCGGACAGGAAGGTGCGGACCTCCTTGCGCGACAGCGGGGTCGGCTTCTGGCCCTGGCGGCTCTGCCCGACGAACCCGGTGACGCCGGGCGTGTTGCGAATGCAGTACCAGGACTCGTCGTCCATGAAGCAGCGGACGAGGAGGTAACCGGGGAAGACCTTGCGCTGGACGATCTGCTTGCGGCCGCCCTTGAACTCGACGACCTCCTCCATCGGGATCACGACCTCGAAGATCTTGTCCTCCATGTTCATGCTCTGGATCCGAGCATGCAGGTTGGCGGTGACCTTCTTCTCGTAGCCCGACTGGGTGTGGACGACGTACCACGCACCGGGGCGGGTCCACGGATCGTCCTCTTCCTCGGCCGGCTCGGCGTCCTCCGCCACGGCCTCGGCGTCGGCATCGGCCGTGTCGGCATCCGCCGTCTCGGCATCGACGGTGTCGGTGTCCACGGTGTCGGTGTCCCCGTCAGCGACTGCACCGGTGTCCGTCACCAGGGCGGGCTCCTCCGGTGCAGGCTCCGCCAGCACGGATTCCTCCGGCACCAACTCGGCGTCCACCGGACGCTCCTCCAGCACCGGCTCCTCCGGCACCAACTCGGCGTCCACCGGACGCTCCTCCAGCACCGGCTCCTCCGGCACCAGCTCGGCGTCCACCGGACGCTCCTCCAGCACCGGCTCCTCCAGATCCACGTTCACACGATTCTCGTTGCTCATTCGTACAGCCATCCCGACATCAGACCGAACAGATAGTCGAACCCACCGACGAGGGCGGCGTAGACGATCACCGTGATCACGACGACGATCGAGTAGCGGATGACCTCGTCGCGTTTGGGCCACGCCACCTTGCGCATCTCGTCGCGCACTTCGCGTAGGTACTGCGCCGGACCGACCCGCTCCTTGGTCCGCGGTGCCTGTCGCTGGACGCGGGTCGGGGCACCCTTCTCGTCGAGGGCGCCCATGCGGCGCAGGTGCCGCTTCTGTTCGCGATTGAGGTCTTCCAGTGACATCGGTGCTCGTGTTCTCGTGTGGGCAGGGCAGGAGGGACTCGAACCCCCGACCGTCGGTTTTGGAGACCGATGCTCTACCAGCTGAGCTACTGCCCTCGGTGGGGGTTCCAGGCTACCGTGCCTGCTCGGGCGCCGTCGTCGGCCCCGGGCCGGACCTGGCCGGCCCGCTAGCGGGTCTCGCGGTGCACGGTGTGCCGGCGGTCGTGCCGGCAGTACTTCTTCATCTCCAGTCGTTCACGGTCGTTGATCTTCGACTTCATCGTGATGTAGTTGCGCCGCTTGCACTCGGTGCACTCGAGCGTGATCTTCACTCGCTTGTCGCTCTTGGGCATGTCAGTCCCTCACTTGATGATCTTGGTGACGCGGCCGGAGCCGACGGTGCGGCCGCCTTCGCGGATGGCGAAGAGGAGGCCTTCGTCCATCGCGATCGGCTTGCCCAACTCGACGGTCATCGTGATGTGGTCCCCGGGCATCACCATCTCGGTGCCCTCGGGGAGCTCGATCGTGCCGGTGACGTCAGTGGTGCGGAAGAAGAACTGGGGCCGGTAGTTGTTGAAGAACGGCTTGTGCCGGCCCCCCTCCTTCTGGGTCAACACGTACACCTGACCCTCGAACTGGGTGTGGGGAGTGATCGAACCGGGCTTGCACAACACCTGGCCCCGCTCCACCTCCTCCTTCTTCGTGCCCCGCAACAGGGCCCCGATGTTGTCCCCCGCCCGACCCTCATCGAGGATCTTGCGGAACATCTCCACCCCCGTACACGTCGTCTTCTGGGTGTCCCGCAACCCGACGATCTCGATGTCATCACCGGTGTGGACCACCCCCTGCTCCACCTTCCCGGTCACCACCGTGCCCCGACCCGTGATCGTGAACACGTCCTCGATCGGCATCAAGAACGGCTTGTCCAAATCACGCACCGGCTCCGGCACGTACGAATCCACGGCGTCCATCAACTCGAGCACCTTGGCCTGCCAGTCCGGCGTCACCCTCCAACGCCTTCAACGCCGACACCCGCACGATCGGGGTGTCATCCCCCGGGAACTCGTACTCGGTGAGGAGTTCGCGGACCTCCAACTCCACGAGGTCGAGGAGCTCCTCGTCGTCCACCGCATCCGCCTTGTTCAACGCCACCACGATGTACGGCACCCCCACCTGCCGGGCCAACAGCACATGCTCGCGGGTCTGGGGCATCGGCCCATCCGTCGCCGCCACCACCAGAATCGCCCCATCCACCTGGGCCGCCCCCGTGATCATGTTCTTGATGTAGTCCGCATGACCCGGCATGTCCACATGCGCGTAATGCCGCTTCTCGGTCTCATACTCGATATGGGCGATCGAAATCGTGATCCCCCGCGCCTTCTCCTCCGGCGCCTTATCAATCTGATCAAACGACGTGTACTCCGCCAACCCACGCTCCGCCAACGTCTTCGAAATCGCCGCCGTCAACGTCGTCTTCCCATGATCAATATGACCCATCGTCCCCACATTCACATGCGGCTTCGTACGCTCAAACTTCGCCTTGCTCATGATGGATCTGCCTCTTCTCCGCTGAGGTGTTCTGTTCTGGGCTGGTAGCGGCGATCGGGATCGAACCGATGACCTTCCGATTATGAGCCGGATGCTCTGACCAACTGAGCTACGCCGCCAGGCTGTCGCCCTACGCCCGGGTGGCCCCGACCGCATGGTCGAGCCCTCTGTGGGAATCGAACCCACGACACCAGCCTTACCATGGCTGTGCTCTGCCGACTGAGCTAAGAGGGCCGTCTTCGGCGCGCGGAACCGGCGACGGCCTGCGAGCCAGCCCACGATCATAGCGTCCGAGCAGGGGCGATCCACAGGGGCCGGCGCTACGGTCGAAGGCGTGGGTGAGATCACGGTGCGGCTCGCCGAGGTCGGCGACGCCGAGGCGATCCGGACCATCTACAACACCGAGGTGACGACGGCGACCAGCACGTTCGACCTCGTCCCCCGCTCCCTCGCCGACCAGGAGCGGTGGCTCGCTGCCCGGTCCGGCGCCTTCTCGGCGATCGTGGCGGTCGACGGCGACGGCGTGGTCGTCGGGTTCGGCTCGCTCTCGCCGTACAAGGAGCGGGCGGCGTACCGGACCACCGTCGAGGACTCGGTGTACGTGGACGGTGCCCGCCAGGGCGAGGGGATCGGCACGGCGCTCCTGGCCCGGCTGGTCGAGGTGGCCAGGTCGTCCGGGTTCCACACCGTTGTCGCCCGCATCGAGGCCTCAGGCACGGGGTCGAGGGCGCTGCACGCCAAGTGCGGGTTCGCGCTGGTCGGGATCGAACGGGAGGTCGGCCGCAAGTTCAACCGCTGGCTCGACGTCGCCGTGATGCAACTCCTCCTCTAACCATCGCACCGATACCGTGATCCGATGCCGGTGAACACGTACGACGCCATCGTGATCGGTGGGGGCCACAACGGCCTCGTCGCCGCCGCCTACCTCGCCCGGGCCGGGAAGCGCACGGTGGTGCTGGAGCGGCGCCACGTCGTCGGCGGCGCCGCCGTCACCGAGCAGCCGTGGGGCCCCGACTACAAGGTCACGATGCTCAGCTACGTCGTGAGCCTGCTCCCGCCGACGATCCTGTCCGACCTCCAGCTCGAGCGCCACGGGTACAAGGTGTACCCCCAGGGCCCGTACTTCGTCCCGTACCCCGACGGGCGCTCGCTGCAGCTCCCGTCCGACCGTGCTCGGCGCCACGCCGAGATCGCCAAGTTCTCCGCCACCGACGCCGACGCGATGGATCGCTGGGACGACTGGCTCCATGGGCTCGCCGACGTGCTGGGGCCGCTGCTCACGGCCGTCCCGCCGAAGCTGGGCAGCACCCGTCCGGCGGACCTGCGGGCCCAGGCCCAGCTCGCCTGGCAGCTCAAGGGACTCGGCGTGCGCGGCGTCGCCGACGTCACCCGGCTGTTCTCGATGAGCGTGGCCGACCTGCTGGAGGACTTCTTCGAGTCGCCCGAGGTCCTCGGGGTGATGTCGGTCTCCGGCGTCATCGGCACGTGGGCCGGACCGCGCTCGCCCGGCACGGCGTTCGTCATGGCCCACCACAAGATCGGCGACGTCGGCGAGGGCGAGCTCGGCTCGTGGGGATTCCCGGAGGGCGGCATGGGCGGCCTCACCGCGGCGATGGCGTCGGCTGCCCGGTCGTTCGGGGCCGAGATCCGGACCGAGGCCCCGGTCGCCCGGATCACCACGTCGGACGCCCGCGTCACCGGCGTCGTCCTGGACAGCGGCGAGGAGCTGAGCGCGCCGGTCGTCGTCACGACGGCCCATCCGAAGATCTCGTTCCTCCGGCTGCTCGACCGGGCCGAGCTCCCGGCCGATTTCGTCGCCGACATCGAGCACTGGAACACCCGGTCGGGCACGGTCAAGGTCAACGTCGCCGTCGACCGGCTCCCCGAGTTCACCGCCAAGCCTGGCTTCGACCCCGAGGTCCACGGGGGCACGATCGTCCTCGCCCGCTCGCTCGACGAGGTCGAGGCGGCGTTCCAGGATGCGGTCGCCGGTCGGGGTGCGACCCGACCGTTCGCCGACATCTGCATCCCCTCAGTGTTCGACCCGACCCTGGCGCCGGAGGGCCATCACATCGTCTCGATGTTCAGCCAGTGGGTGCCCCAGGACTGGGCCGGCGCGCCGATGGAGCCGGAGCTCGATGCCTACGCCGACCGGCTGATCGAGACCGTCGACGAGGTGGCCCCCGGGTTCAAGAGCTCGATCCTCCACCGCAAGGTGATCGGCCCCCACGAGATGGAGCACGAGTACGGGCTCATCGGCGGGAACATCTTCCACGGCGAGCTCTCACCCAACCAGCTCTTCCACCTCCGCCCGGCGGCCGGCTACGCCGACTTCCGGACCCCGATCGACGGCCTCTACCAGGCGGGCTCGGCGACCCACGGCGGCGGGGGGGTCACGGGTATCCCGGCGCTGCAGGCGGTGCGGCAGATTCGGCGGGACGAGCGCCGGCGAGCACGAGGCCGGCTACGGCGAGCAGGGCGGTGACGATCTCGACGACGACCGACAGCAGGGCGTCCGGCGACGGGTTCCAGCCCCGCTCGGTGAAGTTGAAGATCCCCTGATCCGTCCGGCTCAGGCCGAAGGCGACGAGCGTCGCGTTGGCGAGCAACAGGGGGGCGAGGTAGGCGAGCCGGCTCGGCCAGAGGAGGACGATCGCGGCGGCCACGCCAGCGGCGACGGCGTTGAGGAGGAAGCTGCGTCCGACGTCGTCGACATGGCGGTAGGTGTCGAAGTAGAGCCGGAGGTGGATCGCCCCGATCAGGACGCAGCCGACGGCGTTCGCCACCCGCAGCCAGGACACCCTCATTCCTGAACCGTCACGGTGCCGGTCATCGACGGGTGGATCCCGCAGACGTACTCGAACGTGCCCGCCTGGCTGAACGTCGTCGAGAAGTTGGTACCTGGGGCGATGTCCGGTGAGGCGAACGCCCCACCGGCCCCGACCACGCTGTGCGCAGTCGAGTCGTCGTTGGTCCAGGTGACCGACTCGCCGACGTCGACGGTGAGGTCGGCGGGATCGAAGGAGAAGTCGACGATCTCGACCGGCTCTCCCGCCACGTTCTCGCCGCCGGTCGTTCGGGTGGACGTGTCACTCCCGTCGTCGCTCGAGATCGCGGCGGCGACGGCGAACGCCGCGCACCCGGCCGTCACCACGGCCGCGCCGGCGATCACCCACCGCCAGGGGTCGCCCACACCCGACCGAGTCCTCGCCGAGCCAACGTCCGGATCCACCGAGCGGCCACACTATTCGCCGGTACCAGTGGGTTTGGGTGATGGCGGCGCGGTACCTACGGGGCACCGAACTGGATCACGAGCTGAGGCTTGTTGCTGGCTTCGCGGCTGTCGAACTGCTGCTCGTGGTCGTTCGCCTCCTGGATCGCCCCCCTGAGCGTGCAGGCGCCCGCCGCCGTGCGGCAGATCCCGTTACCGCGGGCACACCTACGCCGAGATCGGCGGCGAGCTGTCGATCGCGCCGAAGACGGCGGAGAACCACGTCCGCAACATCCTCGGCAAGCTCCACCTCACCCGGCGCAGCGACCTCGTCCGGTACGCCGTGCGGCACGGCCTCGACTGATCCTGTTCCTGCAGCTGAAACGGCTGCCCTGGCGACCGTTTCAGCTGCAGAAATCGTGGATCCCCCCAGGCCGTCCTGGGGGGTTCTCCGGATGGCGGCGATGGCCGCTCCGGGCCGTTCCGCACGATCGGCGGGGTCCAGTGACCTGGGGCCCGCCGACCTCGCCGCAACAACCACCGCCGACCCCCGATCGCCGCGGGACCGCCCGGCCGGTCGCCGCCTGGCTGGCCGCGACCGGCGGCGCACTGGTCCTGACCGCGGCGGTGATCGTCGTCGCCGGCAACTGGCAGGACATCGCACCCGGTGCCAAGTTCGGGGTCCTGCTGGCTGCGACGCTGGCCCTCGGCATCGCCGCCGAACGATCTCGCTCCGTCGTGCCGGCCTCGGCACGCGCCGTCGCCCATCTCGCCGCCGCCCTCGCCGCGCCCGTCGGCATCGCCGCCCTCGCCGTGGCCGGGGGAACCTGGCCGGGCTGTGTGATCGCGGGCGGCATGTTGGCGTTCGTCACCTGCACGGTCCAGGCGCGTCGTTGGCGGGCGCCGCTCCTGGACGCCGCGGCGGTCGTCGCCGTCGGGCTGGCCCTCGTCGGGCTGGCCGCGGTGACCCCGCTGCCGGTCGGGGTGCTCGGCGCCGTCGCCGCCTGTCTGATGCTGGCGGCTCGTCGCGAGGCCGGCGCCACCGCGCTCGGTCTGGCCGGTGCGGCGGCGCCGTTCCTCACCGTGCTCGCCGAGCAGCGCATCGGGCCGGGCACCCTCGACCGCATCGGCGCCACCGGGGCCGAACTGGCGTGGGGCGCACCGGTCGCCGGCTTTCTCGCTGCCGGTGTCCTCGCGGCCGTGGCGACCCGCCGAGCCGCCGCGCCCCTGGCTGTCGCCGCCTTGGCCGCACCCGTGATCGGCGTCGTCACCGGTCTGTCCGCCCGAGGCGTCGACGCAATCGTTTGGGCCTGCCTCCCCGGGCTCACGCTGATCGGACTCGAGGCCGTGCTCGCTGCGGCGAGAAGCGAGCCCTGGGCCACCGTCGCCCGGCCGATCGCCAACTGCGGCGCCACGATCGGGGCCGCGCTCGCCGTGCCGCTGCCCGGCGCCCTCGCCCTCGCCCACGCCACGTCGGGCGACGTTGCCCCGCTTCCGATCGTCATCTCGGGTACCGCCCTGTCGATGTCGGCCCTCCGCATGGGTCGGCCGGGCGGGCGCGACGCCGGTCCCGTGTTCGCCGGCGTCGCCTGCCTCGTCATCGCCCTCCCTGTCGTCCTCGGCTGGCCCTGGCTGGTGACGAGCGCGGCCGCGGCCGCGGCCGCCGTCGTGCTGGCACGCGGTCGCCGGCTGCCGCCGGTGGTGACAGCGGCGGCGTGGAGCGTCGCGTTCCTCGGCGTCGCCCGGCTCGATGCGGGGCGTTGGGAGCCGCTGGAGACCTTCGTCGCGACCGTCATCGCCGCTGTCATCGCGGCACTGGCGGTCGAGCTGTGGCTGACTCGTGGCCCCGCCACGGATCGTCCCGACCTGACGCTGACGGCCGTCGTCGCGGCCGGGTCCCTGTTGGTCGGCTGGTGCTTCGACGACCACCCGGCGACGGCGTTCGCCGTGGCGTTGGCCGCCGGGGTCGGGTACGTCACACTGCGCCGTCCGGAGCGGGCCGCCTCGTTGCTCGTCGCGGTCACGTGGGTGGGTGCTCTCGCGGCCGTCGCTCCGGGCCCGGACGGCGAGCCCGCGCTCGGCGACGACTGGTTCGGGCTCGGCATCGCCGCGATGGCCATCGCCGCCGTCGCCGTCTGGATGCGCGTCCGATCGCTCTGGGTCGGCCACTTCGCCGCTGTGCTCGCTGTCGCTCCGGTCCCCTACGCGCTGGCTGCCCTCGGCGCCACCTCCGCCGATCGGGCCCTCGGGCTCCTCGTCGCCGGCGTCGTTCTCACCGGGTGTTCGCTCGTCGTCGTACGATCCGGCCCGCTCGCCTCGGCCGGGCTCGCCGCCTCGACGCTCGCCGGCATCGTGGCCGCCACGGGCGCGGAGCCGCTGTTGGTCTCGCTGGCCGCCACGTGCGGCGGTCTCCAGTGTCTGCTCGAAGGTGCGATCCGGGGCCACACGGAGCTCACCCGGACGGGCGCCGCGCTGACGGCGGCCGGGGCCGTCGGCACGTGGGTCACGAGCGGCGCCAACGCCGCCGTGCTGCGATGGCTGGCCCCGTACGGCGTCACCGGAGAAGATCTCGCCGTCGCCGTCACGATGGCGATGCTCTTCGGCGTCGGAGCGCTCGCCGGCCGCGGGCGGCCCCTCTCCAGCTGGGTGACCGCGGGGCCGGGCAGCGCACTGGCGGCGGCCTGGCTCCTCGATGCCCAGTTCACCCGGGACGTCGCTTGGAGCGTGCCGCTGGCCCTCGCCGGCGGTGTCGTGGCGATCGGCGTCGGCGGGTGGCGCCGAATGGCCGCCCCGCTGATCCTCGGCACGGTGACGGTCGCCGCGACCGTGGTCGCATCCGCGGGGCCTCGGCTCGCCGAGCTCGGCTCGTGGGTGTGGCTCACCGCCGGCGGCATCGCCCTGATCGGCCTCGCCGTCGTGATCGAGCGGGCGGTCAGCTCCGACGACGGTGAGCTGATCGACTGGGCCCGGCTCCGCGAGACCTGGCGCTGATCCCGCGCATGGCAGGTGTCACAGAGCGCGACCTTGACCGGTACAGAAGGCGTCATTACTGTATCGGTATAGAAGCCGCTCACCCGCGAAGAGGAGCCTCCCCATGGACCCCTATGCCGAACTCGCCCGCCGGGCCTCGGAGGCGTCGCTCCGCGACGTCGGCCACAGCGCCCTCCCCCAGGCGCCGGTCCAGCCCTACCGATCGCACCCGTGGCTCGGACGGAGGGTCCGCACCGCGCTCGGCCGTACCCTGGCCCGCCGACGATGGGTACGGCGCCATGGCAAGAGTGACTTTGCAGACGATCGCCGACCGGCTGGGTGTCAGCCGGATGACGGTCTCCAACGCCTTCTCTCGTCCTGACCAGCTGTCCGCCCCGCTCCGCGAGCGCATCCTCGCCGAGGCCCGCGAGCTCGGCTACGTGGGTCCGGATCCGGCGGCGCGGGCCCTCGCCCGTGGGACCACCGGCGCGATCGGGGTCTTGCTGACCGACACGCTCCCCTACGCCTTCACCGACGAAATCTCGGTCAACTTCCTCGGCGCCGTGGTCGACGGACTCGCCCCGACGGGACTGGCGCTGACCCTGCTCACGACCCAGCCGAGCGACAGCGACGTGGTCCCGGCCCGCGACGTCGCCATCGACGGCGCGCTCGTGTACTCGTGTCACCTCGACTCGCCGAGCGCGGGACTGGCTGCTCCGCCGCAGGCTCCCCCTGGTGTTCGTCGACCAGGAGCCGATGGTGGGCATCTCCAGCGTCAACGTCGACGACCGCGATGGGGCGCGCGCCGCGGCGCAGCACCTCGTCGGGCTCGGTCACCGCCGTATCGGCATCGTCAACACCGTCGTCGAAGGCGCGGTCGGGATCGTCGACGACCCGCTCGCCGACGCCCGTGGCCACCCGCCGCGGCAGCGCATCCTCGGCTGGCTCGACGGGCTGGCCGGCATCGTCCCCACGGTCGTCCAGACGGAGAGCGGCACGCCCGACGACGCCACCACAGCTGCGACGACCCTGCTCGCCGTCGAGCCCCGACCGACCGCGGTGCTCTGCTTCTCCGACGTGCTCGCCCTCGGGATCGTCCGGGTCGCGAGGAGCCTCGGCCTGAGCGTCCCTGGCGACATCTCCGTCGTCGGCTTCGACGACAGCCCGGTCGCCCGTCACAGCGACCCGCCGCTGACGACCGTCCGTCAGGACGTCGGCGCCAAGGGCCGGCTCGCCGCCGCCGCGCTCACGGCGGCGATCGAGCACGCCCGGTCCGGCACCCTGGGCCGGGTGCGCCACCATGTGCTGCCCACCGAGCTGGTGGTTCGGGGGAGCACCGCAGTCGTGCCGGCGAGGTCCAACCCCGGCTGACCGACGGATGTCCTCGTCGCGGGTCGGCGGCGCTGTCAGAGTGATCCCGTGAACGACCGTACGCGCGCCCGCAAGGACAGCTTCTGGTGGCGCAACTCTCTGAGTCTGACCAGCTTCGCGATCTTCGCCATGGCCCTGATCGCGCAGAGCCTCACGGGCTGGCGGACGTCCGTCGCCGACGCGGTGCAACACGGCGGGGCGAGCTTCAGCTACTGGACCTACCTGACGACAGGGCACTTCGCCGAGGCGACGTTCGAGAACTGGGAGAGCGAGTTCCTGCAGATGGGTTCGTTCGTGCTGTTGACCGCGTACCTCATCCAACGGGGCTCGGGTGAGTCGAAGCAGGAGCGCGACGACCCTCGAGACGAGGATCCCCGCCTGCACCGCGACGACCCCGACGCCCCGTGGCCGGTCCGGCGGGGCGGCGTCTGGTTGTACCTCTACGAACGGAGCCTGTTCCTCGCCTTCCTCCTGTTGTTCATCGGCTCCTTCGTCGGCCACGCCATCTCCGGCGCCCGCGAGTACAGCGCCGAGCAACACCTGCACGGTGAGGTGGGCATCAGCGCGTGGCAGTTCGTGCGTACCGCCGAGTTCTGGTTCCAGTCGTTCCAGAACTGGCAGAGCGAGTTCCTCGCCGTCGGCACCATCGTCGTGCTGACCGTGTTCCTCCGCCAACGCGGCTCGGCCGAGTCCAAGCCGGTCCACGAACCCCACCGCACCACCGGCGAGTGAACCGACGCGCCGGGACGGATGTCTGGTCTCTCCGTCCGGAAAAGCGGGTACGACGCTGAACGACCAACGACCTCGGACAAGGAGGCGTTCTGATGAATGTCGACCTGCTCGAGCTGTACGGACGGGCCAGCGAGTGGACCCTCGGCAAGGTGGCCGGCGCCAGCGAGAAGCTGGATGCGTCAACCCCCTGCGACGAGTGGGACGTTCGCGGCCTGCTCAACCACATGCTCGATACGCAGCACTACTTCGTGGCGTCGGCACGGGGCGAGGACGTCGCGCTGCCCTCACCCACCCCGCCCGACCTCCTCGGGTCCGATCCCGTGGCCGACTTCGAACGGGCTCGCGACGAGACGTTGCAGACGTTCGGTGAAGCCGGCGTCGTCGAGAAGACCGGTCCGGCCCTCGGCATCGCGTTCAGCGATCAGTTGCTCCACGGGTGGGACCTTGCGAGAGCGACCGGACAGGACACGACGATGCCTGCCGGCCTGCCGCAGCTGGCCTACGAGATGATCCACGGCCGCTTCACGGACGAACAGCGCACGGGCACGTTCAAACCAGAGCTCCCCGTTGGTCCGGATGCCTCGGTCCAGGACAAGTTGCTCGCCTACACCGGCCGCGACCCGTCCAGCTGAGCGTAGGGGTCGCCGCGCCACCACCGCGTAGGGGACTTGACTCTCCCGTGGGGGGAGAGCGGAAGATCGAGACCGTGCCCGAGCCCGGACTGTTGCTGATCGGCCCGTTCTCGCGGGCGTCGTGCCTGTCGGTGAAGACCCTGCGCGCATACCACGAGGCCGGCCTGCTCGTTCCGGCGGTCGTCGATGCCCGTACCGGCTACCGCTCGTACTCGATCGCGCAACTGACCGATGCCGCCGTCATCCGGCGACTGCGCACCCTCGACGTCCCGTTGGAGGCCATCGGCCAGATCCTCGACGCCAGGGACCCGGAGACGACCCGGAAGGTGCTCCGCGAGCACGCCATCGTCCTCGAGGAGCGCCTCGCCACGACGCAACGAGCCGTCGACGCGCTGTACAGCGCGCTCGATGTCCCGGCATCGCACACGCCGGTCCACCTCCGCCACGAACCGGCCCGCTCGACGCTCACGATCTCGGGGAGGGTGCAAGACGCCGAGCCGTTTCTCCGCCGCGCGGCGGCAGTGCTCGAGGATGCCGTGCGGCTGTCGGGCGCGGTCGCCAATGGTGGTTTCGGTGCGCTGTTTCCCACCGAGATCGTGGACGAGGACGGGGAAGACGTGGTCGCGTTCATCCCCGTCGACGCCGCGCCTCGGCTGGGCGGGGCGGCACTCGCCGCCGACGTCCGGGTGGGTGAGCTGCCGGCAACCGACGTCGCCGTCGTCATGCACCACGGTTCGTTCGAGTCGATGGTGGACACCTACCGCCACCTCGGTGCCTGGGTCGCGACCAACGCCGAGCCCGCGAACTTGCCGGTGCGGGAGTACTACCTCGACGACCTCAACACCGAAATCTGCTGGCCCGTCTACTGACAGGAGGCATCCATGGCCACGATCCGCAAGGAGATCACGCTCGATGCGCGTCACGACGACGTCTGGGACGCGCTCCGGGACTTCCACGCCGTGCACGAGCGACTCGTTCCCGGCTTCGTCGTCGATTCGCGGCCCGACGGCGACACCGTTCGCATCGTCACGTTCTTCAACGGCGCCGTTGCCCGCGAGGTCCTCGTGGGGATCGACGAGACGGCGCGCCGGCTCGCGTACCACATCCCCGAAGGGCTGCCCGGCTGCACTCACCACGGCGCCTCCGCCGAGGTGCTGCCGGACGGGTCGGGTTGCCGGTTCGTGTGGGTGACCGACGTGCTGCCCGACGAGCTCGCCGACGCGATCGAGCCGATGATGGAGATTGGTGCGGGCGCCCTGAAGGCGACGCTCGAGGATCGTTCCGATGGCTGACGCTGCGACCATCTTCCGCCACCTGCACGACGGCCCGGCACCGTTCCGGCTGGTGAACGCGTGGGACGCCGTGTCGGCCCGGGTCCTCGCCATCGCCGGAGCGCCGGCCGTCGCGACCAGCAGCTTCGCCGTCGCCGTGGCGCGCGGCTACAACGACGGTGAACAGATCCCGTGGCAGGACGTGGGCCACGCGGTGGAGCGCATCGTCGCCGCGGTCGACGTGCCGGTCAGCGTCGACATCGAGGCGGGACGAGGCGCGGAGCCGGTCCTGCGAGCGGCCGTCGCCGACGTCGTCGCGGCCGGCGTTGTCGGCATCAACCTCGAGGACCGCCACGAGGAGCCCGGCCGCCTGATCGATCCGGACACGCAGTCCGAGCGCATCGCCGCGGCTCGCGCTGCGGGCGGCGCCGACCTGTTCATCAACGCCCGGTGTGACGTGTACTTCGGCGCCGCCATCCCCGAGGCGGAACGACTGGACGCCGCGTTGTCGCGAGCGCAGCGCTACGTCGCCGCCGGTGCCGACGGGATCTTCCTGCCCGGGCTCCTCGACCTCGACGCCATCCGGCAGGTCACCGCGGAGGTGCCCGTCCCGATGAACGTGATGCTGTGGCCAGGGCTGCCGTCGATCGACGAGCTCGCCGCAGCAGGCGTGCGCCGTATCAGCCAAGGCGCGGCCGCGTTCCTGGCGACGATCGGCTACCTCGAACGCACCACGAAGGCCTTTCTCGAAGGCGAGCCGATCGAGTTCGCCGGCAGCGACCCGCCTGCGGTCCACCTCGTCCCGCAACTGCTCTACCGCTGACGAGTCGAACACGACACACTCCGTCCATGGCGTCTTACGCAGTGAACGAGGCCGCCGTCGCCAACGCTCGCCGGCTCATCGATGCCCGGCAGTACGTGCTCGACAGCGACTGGGGCGAGGTCCAACCGAGGGCCGACGACCAGAACGCCTATCTCGAGTCGCACTCATGGGATGACTACGCGTCATGGCACCTGGGGCTCACCGAGGGGGCGAGCGATGAGACCAAGGCGCGCTACGCGTTCGTCTACGGCGACTTCCGCCGGGTGCACCGCACCGGTCTGATCGCCTGCGTCTACCGGGCGTCGGAGTGGCGACACAAGGAGATCGAGCTCGCCGCCCACGACCTCCTCCAGCATCTCGACGCGTCCTCCGGCTGACGGGACGCGGACGGCAACGTGAGCAACCTCATCAGCCACCGAGACGAGTAGGACGCTCAGGGGCGCGGCTCCCGCGGGAGGCCAAGGAGACGTTCGCCGATGATGTTGCGCTGAACCTGGCTGGTGCCGCCGGCGATGCGACCCCCGGGCGCGGCAAGAACAGCGTCGGCGTCATCTCCGAGCAGCATCGACCGGGTGGTGCCGGCGCGCAGCACGGCGACGTCGAACATCATCTCGGTGATCCCGAGCTTGAGCAGTGAGCTGGCCGTCGTGGCCTGGGCGCCGGCGCGCTGGGCGAGCGAGCGGTAGGCAGTGCCGGTGGCGATGAGTCTGGCCAAGCGGTCCCGCTGGACCGGGCTCAGCTCCCGCTCGTGGCCGAGGCTGGAAATCTGCTCGAGGCGCCGTTGGAGCGAGACGACTGCTCGCCCAACCAGTCGCGGGCGCGGTCGGCGAATTCGGCGACTTCCACGGATCCCAGCCTGGCATGCCACATTGGTCGCCGCCTGCTCGCCAGCACGCACACGCTTTCGTCACGAAAGTGGCTGGAGGGTCAACCAATTTCGTGACGAAAGCCTGGTGGGCCGGGCTGGATTTGAACCAACGAAGGCGTACGCCGGCAGATTTACAGTCTGCTCCCTTTGGCCACTTGGGTACCGACCCAGGTGCCCCCGCGGGCGGGGACGGCTGACGATCGTACCGCCGCCGGCAGGCCAGTTACCTTGTCGCGCATGCCCAGCTTCGATGTGGTCTCCGAAGTCGACCGGCAGGAGGTCCGCAACGCCATCGACCAGGCGCAGCGGGAGCTCGCCAACCGGTTCGACTTCAAGAACACGAACTCGTCGATCGAGCAGAACGAGCTCGCCCTGACCCTGCGCAGCGTGAGCGAGGACCGCCTCGCCGCCCTCCGCCAGGTCCTCGAGGAGAAGCTCGTCCGCCGCGGCGTCTCGCTCAAGGGGCTCGACTACGGCGACGTCGAGGAGGCCGCCCACAACACGGTGCGCCAGGCGGCCACGATCAAGGTCGGCATCTCCTCGGACAAGGCGCGCGAGATCAACAAGCTGATCAAGGAGAAGGCTCCCAAGGGCGTCTCCAGCCAGACCCAGGGTGAGACGGTGCGGGTCAGCGGCAAGAAGCGCGACGACCTCCAGGCGGTGATCGCCGCGCTCAAGGCGGCGGATCTCGGCATCCCCGTCCAGTTCGAGAACTTCCGCAACTGACCGACGCTCGGTCGCAATCGGCGATCCGGGACTTTGCTACGTTGCTCGCTGGTTGGCCGTGGGGGCCGCCACCAAAACCGGGGGGGATTGCCGTTGGCGCTGCTCGACGTACGAGGGGTTTCGGTCCGCTTCGGCGGTGTCGTCGCCCTTGACGAGCTCTCCTTCTCCATCGACGAGGGGCAGATCTGCGGACTGATCGGTCCCAACGGCGCCGGCAAGACCACGTTGTTCAACGTCGTCTCGCGCATCTATGAGCCCGTCGCGGGCCAGGCCGAGTTCGACGGTCACGACCTGCTCGCCACGCCGGCCCACGGGATCGCCAAGCTCGGCGTCGCCCGGACGTTCCAGAACCTCGCTCTGTTCCCCCGGCTCACTGTCCTCGAGAACATCATGGTGGGCGCCCACAGCCGGTCCCACGTCAACTTCGCCACCGCGCCGTTCCGGGTCGGCGTCCGGGCCGAGGAGCGCCGCCTCACGCAGGAGGGCGTCGACATCCTCGCCGCCCTCGGGCTCGCCCACCACGCCCTGCGCCCGGCGGCCGGACTCTCCTACGGCACGCTCAAGCGGATCGAGCTCGCCCGGGCGATGGCCGCGAAGCCCAGACTGCTGCTGCTCGACGAGCCGGCGTCCGGTCTCGCCCACGCCGAGGTCGACGAGCTCGGGGAGACGATCCGGAGCCTGCGCGACCGGTACGGGCTGACGGTGCTGCTCGTGGAGCACCACATGCAGCTCGTGATGGGCGTCTCGGACAAGGTCGTCGTGCTCGACTTCGGACGCAAGATCGCCGAGGGCACCCCGGCCGAGGTGCAAAACGACCCCAAGGTCATCGAGGCCTATCTCGGAAGCACCGCGGCATGACGCTCATTGCGTTCCCCGGCCACGCACGCCGCTTCTGGCCGCTCGCTCGCTGGCGCTCACTCGCTCGCATCATCGCGGGGACACACCAGTGACCGCGTTGCTCGAGGTCGCCGGCCTCGACGCCGCCTACGGCCCGGTGCAGGTCCTGCGCGGCCTGGAGCTCCGGGTCGAGGAGGGCGAGGTCGTGGTGCTGCTCGGGGCCAACGGCGCCGGGAAGACGACGACGATCCGGGCAATCTGCCAGATGGTGGACACGAAGGGCAGCGTCACGCTCGGTGGGACGGAGCTCGTCGGCAAGCGACCCGAGCAGATGGCGGGCCTCGGGATCGCCCACGTCCCGCAGGGCCGGGGGACGTTCCCGGAGCTGAGCGTCGAGGAGAACCTCGAGGTCGGGGCGTACGTGCGCAAGGACCGGGCCGCGATCAAGGACGACATCGACCGCTGGTACAGCCTCTTCCCCCGCTTGGCCGACCGCCGGACCCAGACCGCCGGCAGCCTCAGCGGGGGTGAGCAGCAGATGCTCGCCGTCGCCCGGGCGTTGATGAGCCGGCCCCGCCTGCTCCTGCTCGACGAGCCGTCGCTCGGGCTGGCGCCGATCATCATCCGCGACCTCTTCGCCAAGTTCGACGAGCTCAACGAAGCGGAAGGGGTGACCATGTTCGTCGTCGAGCAGAACGCCAACCTCGCCCTCGACATCGCCGACCGGGCGTACGTCCTGGAAGCCGGTCGGGTCGTGCTGACCGGCAGTGCCGCCGACCTGCGCGCGGACGACGCCGTCCGCCGCGCCTACCTCGGGTTCTAGTGCGGTGACGTCAGTGCTCGCCATCCCGGGGATCGAGGACAACTTCTTCACCCTCACGCTGTTCCTGCAGAACCTCTCCAACGCCCTCGCCAACGGCGCTGTGTACGCGCTGATGGCGCTCACGGTGGTGATGATCTACAAGACCACCGGCCACCTGAACTTCGCCCAGGGCGAGATGGCGATGTTCACGACCTTCGTCGTCTTCGTCCTCGCCGTCGAGCAGGGGCTCAACGTGTGGCTGGCGATCGGGATCGTCGTCCTCGCCGCGATGGTCGTCGGGGCGGCGTTCGAGCGCTTCCTCATCCAGCCCCTCGAGAGCCGCAGCGTGCTCGCGCCGGTGATTCTCACGCTCGGCCTGTTCTTCATCCTCAACGGCGGCGCCGCCACCATCTGGGGGACCCAGCCGAAGCAGCCGATCCCGCAACCGTTTCCTGGCGGCCTCGACGACAAGATCGACGTCATCACCAACCGCGTCCCGAACTTCTTCATCACCTACAAGGCGGTCGGGGTGTGGGCCACGGTGGCGGTGCTGGTGATCCTGCTCAACCTGCTCCTGAAGCGGACCAAGCTCGGGCTCGCCTACCGGGCGGTGGCCGCCAACGCCGAGTCGGCGCTGATCGTCGGCATCCCGGTGAAGCGAATGCTGATGCTCGGGTGGGCGCTGGCCGCCGGCATCGGTGCCATCGCCGGGGCGATCATCGCCCAGTACCGCAACGTGCTCGACTTCAACTTCATGGGCGCGGTGCTCCTGTTCGGGTTCGCCGCGGCCTGCCTCGGGGGGTTCGACTCGATCATGGGGGCGGTCGTCGGCGGTCTCCTCGTCGGCATCGTCGAGACCTTCGCCCCGGCCCTGTTCACGTTCGTCGGCAACGAGCTGGCCCTGGTGATGGTCCTGCTCGTCATCCTCATCGTGCTCTACGTCCGTCCCCAGGGGCTGTTCGGGACGAAGCAGGTGGAACGGGTATGACGAAGCTGCCCATGGTCGTTCAGCGCGCCTCGCCCACCCACCGCGCCCTCCAAGGGGTCGGCGTGCTCGCCCTGCTCGGGTTCTTCCTCTACGTCGTCGGCATCGCGCCGAACTTCAGCGCCCTCCGCTGGGCCATCGCTGTCACGATCATGATGGCCATCCAGGGACTGAACATCGTCACCGGGTTCACGGGCCAGATCTCGGTCGGCCACTCGGCGTTCTTCGGCATCGGCGCGTACACGACGATGATCCTCGTCGCCGACCACGGATGGCCGTTCCTCGCCACGCTTCCCGTCGCCGGTGCTGTCGGCTTCGCCGTCGGCTTCGTCCTCGGCGTGCCGGCGCTGCGCATCCGCGGGCTCTACCTCGCGCTGGTCACCCTCGGACTCGCGCTCGCCTTTCCGGCGATCGCCAAGTCGGACAGCTTCTTCGGCATCGACTTCGCCGGCCTCACCGGCGGGAGCAATGGCATGTCGATCACCGGCGGCGACGTCACCGCGGTCGAGGGGTACGCCTGGGCGCCGCCGTCGTGGGCACCGAACAGCTGGTCGCAGAACGACTGGGTCTTCACGACCGTCTTCGTCCTCGCCATCCTCCTCTTCGCGCTGACGTCGAACCTGGTGCGCAGCCGGGTCGGGCGCGGGATGATCGCGATGCGGGACAACGAGATCGGCGCCGCGGTTTCGGGCGTCTACCCGGCGCAGTACAAGGTCATCGCCTTCGCCACGAGCGCCCTCGTCACGTCGGTCGGCGGTGGGTGCTTCGCCCTCGCCTCGACGACGATCGGCCCGGACACGTTCGGGCTCCAGCGCTCGATCGAGTTCATCGCCGGCCTCGTGATCGGCGGTGTGGCGACGATCCTCGGTCCCGCGATCGGCGGGGCACTCGTCGATTGGCTGCCTCACCTCTCGCTCGAGGGCGAGTTCCGGGTCAGCGACTCGACCACCTGGGAGCTGCCGTTCCTGCCCACCCTGGAGGGCCCGGAGGCGACGATCCTCTACGGCCTCCTCCTCGTCCTGATCATCTTCTTCATGCCGGGCGGGATCGTGTGGGGGCTCCGGCTGCTGCGCTCGAAGTTCCTGCTCATCGTGCCGCGGCTTCCCGCCGCCCAAACGGGGGCGACGGTGGCACCCGAGGTCGTGGAAGACGAGTTGACGCGCGATTCATCTTCGGCGGCCGCAACTGTTCTAGCATCCACACCGGTCCAACAAGCACAGGGGGAACACTGATGAGACCGAGATCCAGCCGGGTCACCCGCGCGCTCGCTGTCGGGGCATGCCTGACGCTCGTGGCCGCCGCGTGCGGCGACGACGACGATGACGGTGCGGGCGGGGCCACGACCGCCGCCGGCCCGGGCACGACCGCCGCCGCCCCAGGAACCACGGCCGCAGGCCCAGGAACCACCGCCGCCGCCCCAGGAACCACGGCCGCAGGCCCGGGCACGACCGCCGCCGGTCCGGGGACTACCGCCGCCGGTGGAGGCGAGGCCTTCCAGGTGCCGACCGACAACTGTCCCCCGGAAGCCACCGAGCCACTGGCCGACGGCGAGCCGATCAAGGTCGGGTTCATCGGGCCGCAGACGGGTCCGCTGGCCGCCTTCGGCGTGATCGGCCAAGGCATGCAGATCTACTTCGACAAGCTCAACGAGGCCGGCGGCATCGGGGGGCACCCGTTGGAGCTGGTCGTCAAGGACGACGCCTACGATCCGGCTCGGTCGGCGCCCGCCGTCCAGGAGGCGATCGAAGGTGATGGGATCTTCGTCTCGCTGTTCCAGGTCGGAACGCCCAATGTCGCCGGGACTCGTCAGCTGCACGCCGACGCCTGCATCCCGCAGGCGCTGGTCGGCACCGGCTTCCCCGCCTGGGGCGATCCGGTGAACTTCCCGTGGACGCTCGGCGGAATCCCGTCGTACAACGTCGAGTCGCGGGTGTGGGTCGAGTTCATCAAGGAGAAGTTCCCCGACGCGACCCGGGTCGCGCTGCTCAGCTTCAACAACGACTTCGGCAAGGTGTACCAGACCCAGGTCAACGAGCTCGCCCCCGAGGCCGGCCTGGAGGTCGTCGCGGACATCCTGCACGAGCCGACGTCCGACCTGAGCAACGAGGTGACCCAGCTCCTGGCGGCGAACCCCGACATCATCCTCGGCGGCACGACGTCCACGTTCTGCACGACGCTGATGACACTGGCTCGTCAGGGCGGGTTCACCGGCCCGATCATCAACTCCTACACGTGCCAGGCCATCGAGCAGTTCATGGTCCCGGCCGGTGAAGCGGCCGCCAACGTCCACACGCTCGTCGTGACGAAGGACCCGGCCGACCCGGCGTACGCGGAGGATGAGGGCATGCAGCAGTACCTCGCCGACGTCGAGCAGTACGGCGAGGGAGTCGATCCGACGATCGGCAACGTCGCCACCGGCTGGACCGCGGCGTTCTGGCTCGAGGATGCGGTCACCCGTGCGCTCGAGATGGAGGGTGGTCTCACCCGGGCCAACCTGATGAACGCGTTCTGGTCGCTCGACGTCACGCCCCCGCTCGCGCTTGGTGGGGTCGCCAAGGTGGATGGCGTCACCGACGCCTACATCGCCGAGTACGGCGTGATGTCGGAGTTCGACCCGGCGACGACCAGCTACCTGGTCGCCGACGGCGTCGAGATCGACGTCGAGGGCCAGGGCGGGCTGTTCAGCGCCGGCTGAGCCGACCGCTCCACACCGTTCTGTCGTTCGGAATCGGCCCACACCGGCTGATCCCGAACGACAGATGACAGTGGGCCTTAACTGATGTTGACGCCGGGTTCATGTTGAGCTAGGTTCACCCCGTCGAAGGGGGTTCTGACATGAGCCGACGCCATCGCGCGGGCCGGGTCCTGGCCGCGCTCTTCACCAGCGTCACCGTCGCCGGTCTCGCCGCGACCTCCCCCGCGGCACCAGCTGGCGCCCACCACGAACCGAAGCTCCCGATCGTGTTCGTCCACGGGTTCAGTGGGTCCGCCCAGCAGTACGAGACCCAGGCGATGCGGTTCGCCAGCAACCGCTACCCGAACGTGGTCACCGGCATCGACCGGATCTCCGCCAACCCGCTCGTGATCTACCCGATCCTCGACGCCTTCTTCGACGACGTGATGGCGCAGACCGGCGACGACCAGATCTACGCCGTCGGGCACTCCCAAGGCACCAGCGTCATGAACGGGTATCTCAACAGCTCGGCGGAGCGGGCGGCGCGCGTCGCCAAGTACATCGGCATCGACGGGGCCACCGGGGCGACGTGTCCCGGGGGGGTCGAGTGCATGGGTCTATGGGCTCGCGACCAGAGCGGTCCTCCCGAAACCCGGGTGCTCGGCCCGACGAACGTGTACCTGTCCGACCAGGGCCACACCCAGTCGGTGGGGTCGGAGGAGTCGTTCGCCGCCCAGTACGAGTTCCTCACCGGGCGGGAGCCGCGAACGAGGTTGGTCCTACCGGAGCCGCCAGGACGGGTCGAGATCGCCGGGCGGGCGTTGAACTTCCCCGCCAACACCGGCATCGCAGGGAGCACGTTGAAGGTGTTCGAAGTCGACCGGCACGACGGCGAGCGCAAGAGCCGCCGGCCGAGGCACACCGTCGAGATCGGCGCGGACGGCAACTTCGGCCCGCTCCGGGTGAACGGCCAGAAGCGCTACGAGCTCGAGCTCACCCGTCAGAGCGACGACGGTCCGCGGTTCCAGCATTTCTACTTCGAGCCGTTCATTCGCGACGACTACCTGATCCGGCTCAACCTCTCGCCACTGGACTCGCCGCTGTCCACCGCGATCCAGCGCGGCCCGCACACCGTCGTCAGCCTGGTGCGGCAAAAGGAGTGGTGGGGCAACAACGACCTGGACCCGACGAACGTCGACGCGCTGGAGATCACCACGAAGAGCCGGCGGGACCGTGAGGAGGCCGGCAACATCATCAACTCGGCCACGGCGCCGTACGCCGGCAGCACCATCGCGGTGATCACGTTCGACATCGGCGTCGACCAGACCACCGACACGAGTGCGCTGTTCCCGCTCGGGCCCTTCCTGTCCGGCGTCGATGCCTACATGCCGGCCCTGAACGATCCGCCGAAGGGGACGATCACGTTCGATCACGAGCAGCGGCGCGAGGGTCGCCAGGTCATCAACACGCCGAACTGGTCGTCCGAGGCCGGCCACGGGATGACCGTGACGTTCCGCGACTGGGTGCAACGCATCGACTCGTGGGACGACTGCAAGCGAGGCCGGCACAGCCCCTGCTGACGCCGAATACGCTCGTCGAGTGACCAGGGCGAGCGGCGACGGCCTACGCGGGGGCCAAGCCACCGGCGGGCGGCTGTTGACACCCCGGGGACTGCGCACTCGGGCCCGGCTGGTCGCCGCGGCCCGGGAGGTGTTCGAGAAGGTTCCGTTCCGGCAGGCCAAGCTCACCGACATCACCGCTGCCGCCGGTGTCGCCTCGGGGACCTTCTACACCTACTTCGACTCGAAGGAGGAGGTCTTCCGCGAGGTGGCCGACGAAGTGCTGGCGGAGCTGTCCCGAGCCGCCCGTCGTGATCCCGACAACACCGAAGGCGACCCGATCCGGGACATCGCCCACGCCAGCCGGCAGTACTTCATCGCCTGCCTCCGCAACGCCGGCGTCGTCCGGTCGATGGAGCAGCTCGCCGTCAGCGACGACGGGATCATCACCTCCAGGCGGAACACCGTGCGCGTGGGCGTCAAGCGCGTCGAGCGGTGGATCCGCCGGCTCCAGGAGCGCGGCGTGTGCGACCTGGAGTTGGACGCCCGCGCCACGGCGATCGCCCTCCACACGATGAACGTGCGGGTCGCGTACGACCACCTGCTGCAGTCCGGCGACGAGAACGACGTCGAGCCGCTCGTCGCCGCCGTCACCAGGGTGTGGGCGCGGACCGTCGGATTGGAGCAGGCCGGCCAGGCCCGTCCGGTGCCGAAGGTCGGGTCCCGGTCGCGGCCCGGATAGCCCTATTCCTCCGGCGGGGCGTCGACGGCGCGGCGCCGGATCTCGTCCACCACCGTCGCGTCGGCGAGGGTCGTGGTGTCGCCGAGGTTGCGGCCGTCGGCGACGTCACGCAGCAGGCGGCGCATGATCTTCCCGCTGCGCGTCTTCGGCAGGTCAGGCGTGAGGTAGATCGTCTTCGGCTTGGCGATCGCGCCGATCTCGGCGGCGACGTGGGCGCGGAGATCCTCGACGCCGACGTCCGCGCCCGTGCGGGTGATGACGTAGGCGATGATCGCCTGCCCGGTGGTGGCGTCGTTCGCGCCGACAACCGCCGCCTCGGCCACCGCGGGGTGGGAGACCAGCGCCGATTCGACCTCCGTCGTCGAGATCCGGTGACCGGAGATGTTCATCACGTCGTCCACTCGGCCGAGCAGCCAGAGGTACCCGTCGTCGTCGAGCTTGGCCCCGTCACCGGCGAAGTAGCGGCCGGGATAGCGGGCCCAGTACGTCTCGAAGTAGCGCTCGGGGTCGCCCCAGATCCCGCGCAGCATGGACGGCCACGGCCGCGTGAGCGTGAGGTAGCCGCCACCCTTGGTCACGACCTTCCCCTCGTCGTCGACGAGCTCGGCGAAGATGCCGGGCAGTGGGAACGTCGCCGAGCCGGGCTTGGTCGTCGTCGCCCCCGGCAGCGGGCTGATCATGATCGCCCCGGTCTCGGTCTGCCACCACGTGTCGACGACGGGACAGCGTTCGCCGCCGATGTACGTGTGGTACCAGATCCACGCCTCCGGGTTGATCGGCTCACCGACCGAGCCGATGATCCGCAAGCTCGAGAGGTCGTGCTTGGCCGGCTCCTCGATCCCCCACTTCATGAACGTCCGGATCGCCGTCGGCGCGGTGTACAAGATGGTGACGCCGTACTTCTCGATGATCGCCCAGAACCGATCATTGCCGGGGTAGTTCGGCACGCCCTCGTACATCACCGTGGTCGCCCCGTTGCTGAGCGGGCCGTAGACGATGTAGCTGTGGCCGGTGACCCAGCCGACGTCCGCGGTGCACCAGAAGACGTCGGTGTCCGGGTGCAGGTCGAACACGTAGCGGTGGGTGAAGGTGACCTGGGCCAGGTAACCGCCGGTGGCGTGCATGATGCCCTTCGGCCTGCCCGTCGTGCCCGAGGTGTAGAGGAGATAGAGCAGGTGCTCGGAGTCCACCGGCTCGGCCGGACAGTCGGCGGCGGCCTCGGCCATCAGCTCGTGGTACCAGTGGTCGCGCCCGTCGACCATCGTGATGTCGTTCCCGCCCCGGCGCACGACGACCACGTGCTCGATCGTGGTCGTCGCCGCGACCGCTTCGTCGGCCGCCGGCTTGAGCGGGAAGATCTCGCCGCGGCGGTGGCCCCCGTCCGCCGTGATGAGCACCTTCGCCTCGGCATCGTTGATCCGATCGGCGAGCGCCTGGGCGGAGAACCCACCGAACACGACGCTGTGCGGGGCGCCGATCCGGGCACACGCCAGCATCGCCACCACGACCTCGGGGATCATCGGCAGGTAGATGTTGATCCGGTCGCCCGCCTGGACCCCGAGCGACTTGAGCACGTTGGCGAAGCGCTGCACCTCGGCGAGCAGCTCGGCGTAGGTGATCGTCCTGGTGTCCCCGCGTTCGCCCTCGAAGTGGATCGCCACCTTCTCGCCCCTGCCCGCGGCGACGTGACGATCGAGGCAGTTGAAGGCGGCGTTCAACCGGCCGCCGATGAACCACTTGGCGTACGGCAGGTCCCAGTCCAGGATCGTGTGCCAGTCGGTCTCCCAGTCGAGGAGCTCGGCGGCCTGACGCGCCCAGAACCCCTCGAAGTCCTCGGCGCCCTCGTCGTACATGGACGCGTCGGTCACCAACGCGTCGGACTTGACGTTCTGTGGCGGCGGGAAGGTGCGGTCCTCGGCGAGCAGTGCTGCGATGGTGTCGTTGACGGAAGGATCGGACATCCAGGCAACCCCCTTGTCAGTCGGGTCTGGTCGACCTCCTGGGCATGGTAGGCGAGCGGGATGCCGATCCGGCCGAGCGGGCCGACGTCAGAGGACAGCAGCAGCGACGGGGGTGGCCCGTTGGGCGATCCCCACGCAGGCGTCGACGAGCACGGGGACGAAGCGATCCGGTTCGACCGTGCAGGCGGCGTGGCCACCAGGCACCCGCCGGACGACGGCGCCCGGGATCACGGCGGCGAAGGCGAGCTGACGCGACGTCGGCACGACGTCGTCGTCCTCGGTCACGATCACCGCCGTCGGGACTGTGACGTCCCCCACCCACTCCCGCGAGTCGAAGCGGCCGATCGCCCGCGCCGCCTCGACGATCTGGGTCCAGTCGTGGCGGGCGAGGTCGTCGAACCCCCACCACGGTCGGCGGCGCAGGTTCTGCCACCGGCACCAGGCGGAGACGGCGACGCCGGCGAAGGGACGCAGCGGCACGACGCCGCCGACGGCGGAGGTTCCCGCGGCCACGCCGAACAGCACGCGGGCGCGGCGGTGTCCGGCGAAGTGGCTGCTCGTCGCGCACATCACGAGGCCGTCGACGAGGTGCGGGTGCCGCCGCCAGAGCAGCTGGGCGATCGGCCCACCCATCGAGTAACCGACGGCGATGCAGCGATCGACGCCGGCGAGGCGAGCCAGCGCGGCGACGTCGTCGGCGCAGTCCTCGAGGCGGAACGGCTCCGGGATCCGGAGCCCGCGGCCGTGGCCGCGGTGATCGAGGGCGAGCACCCGGAAGTGCCGGGCGAGGGGCTCGAAGGAGGCGAACCAGTTGAGGTCGGCCGTTGCCGACCAGCCGTGGAGCAGGACGATCACCGGTGCACCAGGCGGACCGGCCAACTCACGGACGAACGTCCGGCCGCGACCTGGCAGCCAGATGTCCCGACCGGACGGCAACGCCGGGCGTTGCCGTCCGCCCCGCTGACTGGTCCCACTCATCGGTGCTTGTCCGCCTTCCCCCTTGGGGAGCGCGGTGGCGGCCCGCCGATACCGTCGGGTCAGGGGAACAGCGCCTGCGGCTCCCCCCTGGTCGGGTTGAAGTCGAAGTCGGACAGGACCCGGTCGTCGTTCTGGCCGAGGCAGCCCAGGACTTCCACGTCCTGAGGCACGTCGGCGATCGGGATCATTACCGAGGCCGCCGGGGGCAGTGGGGAGGCGAAGACGAAGTCCTCGAAGTAGTCGCTGGTGCTCGGCGCGACGAACACCGCGCACACCGGCTCGTCACCGTTGTTGACGAACTGCTGATCGACGCGGACGCCGCCGACGACGAAGTTGGCGGCGGCCGAGTCGGTGCCGTCGACATCGGTGGCGATGTACTGGTACGACCCCGGGTCGAGCGGACCACCGTCGTTGTCGATGCAGTCACCGAAGCCAGGCGCGCTGCGGAGCACGGTGCTGGTCTCGGCGATCACGTCGCCGTCCCGCTCCCACCGTCCCGAGAGCTCGATCGGTCCGTCCAGCGCCACGGTGGCACAGAGCGTGTCCACCCGACCGGGGAGCGCGATGTCGTGGCGCCCACCGCTCTGGAGCAGCTCGTCGATGGTGGCCTGCACCGCTTGCGGCGTGGAGAGGTGGCGAGGGGACGCGGCGATGTTGGGCACGATCGAGTCGATCGACACGGCGGCGCCGGCGGGCGGGACGGTCGACGTCGGGACGGTGGTGGCCCCAGGGGTGGTGGTGGGCGCCACGGTGGTCGGGCCAACGGTGGTCGGCCCGGCGGTGGTGGTCGGCCCGGCACTCGTCGGCGCGGCCGTCGCAGGTGGCGGGGTGGTGGGGATCGTGGACGGCACCTCGGTCGGAGCCGAGGTTGGCTCCGGTGTCGGAGCGGACGTCTCCGGGGCAGTGGCGGCGACCGACGTCGAGGAGTCGCCGGTCGGCAGGGTGATGCCCAGGTCGCCGCCGTCGGACACCGGTGGCGAAGCGAGGTCCCCGTCACCGCCGACGGTGAAGGCGATGGCCGCGATGACGGCGACCGCCGCAACCGCGCCTCCGATGACGAGCAGGCGCCAAGGACCGTCCGAACCCGTCCCGGTCGACGACGGCGGCGGCTCCTCAGGAGGCGATCCGCCCGGATCCTCCTGCTCTGGCTCGGTTTCGTTCGGCTCCGATGCTCCGCCGTCCTGCTCCAACGACTGACCTCCCTGGGTCCGAAACTACTCGGGCGGGCGGTTCGCCAGGAGGCATGGCCCAGCCATCACCCGACCACCCACTCGGCCACGGTGAAGGCGCCGAGGCCGGCCGGATCGAGCAGCGCCTCGGCCTCGACGGCGCGGCTGCGCATGGCGATCGCCCCGAGGTCGGGCGCGGCGGCGGCACCCGCCCAGGCTTCCCGCCCGTCGGCGACGAGCTCGTCGATCCCCCACCGGCGGAGGAACTGCGCCTGGGTCCGCACGGCGTCGGGCTCGGGGAGCTGATCGAGGGCGACGTCAGCCGTGATGTCCTGCTCGCCGGGGTCCGCCAGGTAGTGCCCGCCACGCCCGTGGGACCGGTACGTGCGCAGCCACTCCCGCCACGGACGAGCGGCCAGCTCGGCGGTCGCCGGCCGGGCGTAGTCGACAACCACGACCCGCCCGGACCGCAGAAGTGCCCTCGCTGCGGCGAGCCACTCCCTCGCCGCATCCTGGAGCGGAGCCCGCGCCCCGTGCGCCGGGCGGACCGGGAGCACGGGCGGGACCGGATCGAGCGGTGCCCCCAGCACCTCGACGAGTTCGCCGCCCGCGCCCTCGGCGACGAACGCCTCCCGCCACGCGCCGTCGAAGACGACGAGCCGGAACGGGAGGTTGTCGAGCAGCTCGTTGGCCAGCACCACCCCGTCGATGGGTCCCGCCGGCAGCGAGCCGGCCGACTCGACGCCGGCCGGGTGCTGCCGTCGCTGTGTCTCCGAGACCTCCACGGCGACGTAGCGCAGAGAGTCCGAGCACGCCGGCCGCGCGGCGAACACAGCGCGCGCGAAGTGTCCCTGCACCGGCACCGGCCTCGACGAGCGTGAACGGCTGGGGTCGTCCGAGGCGCTCGAACTCGGCGTCGAGGAAGCGGGCGATGACAGCCCCGAACAGCGGTCCGACCTCAGGCGAGGTCAGGAAGTCGCCACGTCGACCGGCGCGACCACCTCGCGTGTAAAAGCCGTGCTCGCCGTACAGGGCGAGCGCCATGAACCGCTCGAACGAGAGCTCACTGACCAAGAGCGCCCGTCAGGTCTCCCACGTCGGCGAAGCGCATCACGAGCCCGGGGAGGACGCCGAGCACGATCGTTCCGGCCGCGGTGATCGCGAGCGCGGCGGAGATCGGCGCCGGCGTGACGATCGGCGTGGCGTCACCGTCGGGCACGGGGTTCATCCACATCTCCCGCATCACCCGGATGTAGTAGGCGGCGGCGATCGCCGTGTTGACGGCGGCGATCACGGCGAGCGTGTACGCCGGGGTGCTCCCGGCGTCGAGCACGGACTTGAAGACGTTGAACTTGGCGATCCACCCGCCGAGCGGAGGGACGCCGGCGAGCGAGGCGAGGAACACCGTCATCAGCACGGCGAGCGCCGGGGCGTAGGAGATCAGGCCGCCGTACGAGCTGATCTCGCCGCTCCGCGTCTTGCGGGCCACGGCGATGACCACGGCGAAGGCGCCGAGGTTGGTGAACCCGTAGATGACCAGGTACACGACGACGGCCTGCATGGCCGACCCCGCCGCGTCCCCGTCGCCGACGAAGGCCAGCGGCATGAGGATGAAGCCACCCTGGCTGACACTGGAGTAGGCGAGCAGGCGGACGATGTTCGTCTGCCGCAGCGCGAGCACGTTGCCGACGGTCATCGTCAGCGCCGACAGCGTCCACACCAAGGGGCCGTACACGTCGTCGGCACTCGGGAAGGCGAGGAAGATGACCGCCACGAGGGCGACGAAGCCGGCCGCCTTGGCCGACACCGAGAGGAACGCCGTCACCGGGGTCGGCGCCCCCTGGTAGGTGTCCGGCGCCCAGGTGTGGAACGGCACCGCCGAGATCTTGAACCCGAACCCGGCGACGACGAACGCGATCGCCACCACGTCGAGCCCGATGAGGTCGCGGTCGGCGAGGTCGGCCCCGATGTCGACGAGCTTGGTCGACCCCGTCGCGCCGTACAGCAGGCTCATCCCGTACAGCAGCACCGCGCTGGCGAACACGCCCATTAGGTAGTACTTGACCCCGGCCTCGTTGCTCTTGGGGTCCCGCTTGCGCCAGGCGGCGAGCATGTAGGCGGGGATCGACAGCAGCTCGAGGGCGACGAAGACGCTGACGAGGTCGCGACTCGACGCCATCATCACCATGCCCAGGACGCTGGCGAGCAGCAGGACGTAGAACTCGCCCTGGTAGTAGCCGCCCTCTTCGAGGGTCGTCTGGCTCATCAGCACGACGACGTAGGCGGCGAGCAGGAACAGCGCCTTGAGGATCAGCGAGAACTCGTCGACGACGTAGCGACCGTCGAACAGCGAGCGCACGTCGTCGCCGGTGACGGCGAGAGTCACCAGCGGGATGCACGCGGCGAGGAGTATGAAGCCGGTCAGCGTGGCGGTCGCCCACTTCTTCGTCTCGTCGATCAGCAGGTCGGTGGCCAGCACGACGTTGATGCCGACGATGAGGACGAGCTCGGGCGCGATCGCATGCCAGTCGATGACCGGTGAGACCCACTCCTCCGCTTGACCGAGCAACGACGCGAGCATCAGTGCGCCATCTCGCCGATGCGAGCGAGCGAGCGCCAGCGAGCGAGCGGCCAGCTACTGCGCAGGCAGTATGCGGCGTGGCCGGGGAACGCCATTAGAGATGCTCCCCGAGGGCGGCCACGACGGCGGTGACGGCGGGGTCGAGCACGTTGAACAGCACGTTGGGGTAGACGCCGAGGACGAGGATGAGGATCAGCACCGGCGTCCAGGCGATCCACTCGGTGGCGGTGACGTCGTGGATGTCGCTGTGGTGGTCGTCGTGATCGGGGTTGACGGCGGCGCCCACGGCGTGGGCGGGGGGGCCGGCGAACTCCGGTCGGGGCTCGCCGAACGAGGTCCGCTGGTACATCCAGAGCAGGTAGGCGGCGGCGAACACTGTCCCGAGCGCGGCGAGCACCATCAGCACCCGGAAGAGCGGCTCGGACAGCCCGAAGCCTGGGCTGTAAGCGGACAGGATTGCGGGGAACTCGCCCCAGAACCCGGCCAGGCCGGGCAGTCCGAGGCTCGCCATCGCGCAGAAGCCGAGGATCCAGCCGAGCCGCGGCATCTGCACCAGCATCCCCGAGAGGCGACCGATCTCCAGCGTGTGGTAGCGGTGCTTCACCGATCCGGCGAGGAAGAACAGCATCCCGGTGATCAGGCCGTGGGCGACCATGCCGAACATCGCCGCGTTGATCCCGAAGTCGGTGAGCGTGGCGATGCCGAGCATCACGAACCCCATGTGGGCCACCGACGAGAAGGCGATCAACCGCTTCATGTCGGTCTGGGCGAGGCAGCACAAGGCGCCGTAGAGGATCCCGATGACGGCCAGGATCCCGATGACGGGTGCCCACGCCTTGGCGGCGTCGGGGAGGAACGGGATCGCGATGCGGACGAAGCCGTACGTGCCGAGCTTCAGGAGGATCGCGGCCAGGACCACCGACCCCTGGGTCGGGGCCTCGGTGTGGGCGTCGGGGAGCCAGGTGTGGAACGGGAACATCGGCACCTTCACGGCGAAGCCGACGAACAGCCCGGCGAAAATCCAGATCTGGGTCGTGCGGGCGAGTTCCGGCCCCTCCTGGAGGAACCACGTGAAGGCGAAGCTTCCGTCGGGATCGCTATTGCCGCCGGTGACGACGAACATCGCCACGAAGGCCACGAGCATCAGCGCCGAGCCGAACATCGTGTACAGGAAGAACTTGAGCGAGGCGTACTGCCGGTTCTCGCCTCCCCACACGCCGATGATGAAGTACATCGGCAGCAGGACGACCTCGAAGAAGACGAAGAACAGGATCATGTCCTGGGCGACGAACGTTCCGGACATGCCCGTCTGCAGGACGAGCAGGAGGATGAGGAACGCCTTGGTGTTCCCCGCCTCGGGGACGTTGGTCCAGGTGTAGATCACCACCACGGCGGTGATGAACGCCGACAGCACGTACAGCGGCAGGCTGATCCCGTCGACGCCGACGATGTAGTTGGCCCGGATCACCTCGATCCAGGAGGTGTCGGCGACGAACTGCAGTTTCTCGGCCTGGTCGTAGTCGAACTGAGTGAGGGTGTAGATCGCGATGCCGAGCGTCGCCAGCGAGGTGAGCAGGGCGACCTGCTTGTGCAGCCGCTCGTCGTCGCGCGGGATGAACAGCATCACCAGCACGCCGGCGAGCGGCAGGAACACGCCGACGCTCAGGAGCCAGTTCTGGTCGGTGAGTACGTCCATCTCTCCCCTACACGTTCACGATGACGAGCACGACGGCCCCGATCGCGGCGGCGCCGAAGAGCAGCGCGCCGTACTGGTTGACCCGACCCGACTGGATCGGCCGGAGCGACTCCCCGGTCTCCGTGGCGACCATCCCCGAGGCGTTGACGGCGCCGTCGACGACCCGCTGGTCGATGTTGCGGTAGAACCAGCCGCCGATCCACCGCCCGAGCCGGCCGGCGCCGTTGACGATGCCGTCGAGCACGTGCTGGTTGGTCCAGTAGGCGGCACGGGCGATCGGGTGGGCGATGGCGTGGACGATGACGTTCTCGTACAGCGCGTCCAGGTAGTACTTGTTGGACAGGAAGGCGTAACCGGCCCGGGCGGGGGTGAAGCGCTCGGTGAGCCCGACGAGACGGCGGTCGCGCCGGGTGTAGAGCAGGACGCAGACGAACCAGCTCACCACCAGCCCGCTGACCGCCACCGCCAGCGAGAGCAGGGCCTTGGACCACTTGAACTCGGCGTGGCTGACGGCCGGGTGATAGCAGGCGCCGTCTTCCGGTGCCTCGTGCCCGCAGCCGGTGTCGTGCGCCTCTTCCGCCGCGGCTTCGTCACCGGGCACGGCCTCCTCGCCTTCGACCAGCGGTTCGCCGCTGTCGATCGCGGCGGCGACGGCCCGCGGCTCGACGTACTCGGCGAACTTCTCCCAGTCGTGGCCGAACGCCACGGCGTTGGCGAAGCCGGCGACGGCGGAGAGGACGGCGAGGATGCAGATCGGGACGAGGATCAGCTTCGGCGACTCGTGCGGACCGTGGTCGGCATGGTCGGCGCCCGCGCCGTGGGCAGCATCGTCGGCGTGCTCGAGGGCCGGCTCGCTGTCGACGTCGTGGGCGTCGCCGGTGTGCTCGGCGTGGACGACGTGCACCTCGCCGGCCGCCGCGCCCCGCGGCTCGCCGAAGAAGGTGAGGTACGTCGCCCGCACGGTGTAGGCCGCGGTCAGGAACGCCCCGACGATCGCGATCACCATGAAGACCTGGTAGCCGCTGTGGCCGACGTTGTCGATGATCTCGTCCTTGGAGAAGAAGCCGGCCAGTGGGAACACGCCGGACAGGGCGAGCCCGGCGACGATCCACGCGCCCGCGGTGACAGGCATCCTCTTCGCCAGCCCACCCATGTCCTTCCTCATGTCGAAGCTGTGGTGCGACCCGGAGTGGCTCACCGAGCCGGCGCACAGGAACAGGCAGCACTTGAAGAAGGCGTGGGTGAAGATGTGGAACACCGCCGGCAGCCATGCCCCGGCACCGAGCCCGAGGAGCATGTAGCCGAGCTGGCCGACGGTCGAGTAGGCGAGCACCTTCTTGATGTCGTCCTGGACGAAGGCGAGGAGGGCCGAGATCACGATCGTGATCGCGGCGACGACGACGATGAGGTTGACGCTCACATCGGGGATCGAGAACCCGTCCCAGAACACCGGGTAGAGGCGGGCGACGAGGAACACGCCGGCGACGACCATCGTCGACGAGTGGAGCAGCGACGACACCGGGGTCGGGCCGGCCATCGCGTCGGGGAGCCAGGTGTGCAGCGGGAACTGGGCGCTCTTGCCGATCGCCCCGACGAACAAGGCGACGGCGATCCAGAGCATGACGGTGTGGCTGGCCTCGCCGGACAGCGCCCAGCCCTGGATCCCCTGGATGCTGAAGCCACTGACCCCCAGGTTGTCCTGCGCCCACGTGTTCGCCGAGAAGAAGAGCATCGCCGTGCCGACGAGCAGCCCGACGTCGCCGACGCGCACGGTCCAGAAGGCCTTCAGCGCCGCTCGGGCGTTCGCCTGGTCCTCCCACCAGTGCCCAATGAGGAGGAACGAGCAGAGGCCCATGATCTCCCAGCCGAGGATGAGCTGGACCATGTTCTCCGCCAGCACCATCACCAGCATCCCGGCGGAGAAGAGGGTGATCGAGGCGAAGTAGTGGGTGAAGCGGCGGTCGCCGCGCAGGTACTCGAGCGAGTAGATCTGCACGAGCAGCGAGATGAAGGCGACGAGCAGGAGCAGGACCGTCGCCAGGCCGTCGATGTACTCACCGATGCCGAACTCGACCCCGCCGCTCTGCCACCAGGTCCATGACCGGACGACGGGGGCGACGAACGCCCCTTCGCCGGCGGAGTCGACGCGCTCGACCCACTGGAATGCCGCGCCAGCAGCGAGGGCGGTGGCCGCCGCCATCGAGGCGATGCCGAGCTCGGCGCCCTTCATCGGCAGCCGCTTGCCGAAGAAGAGGATGAGGGCGAAGGCGACACCGGGGATGAGCGGGATCAGCCAGGCGTTCTCGAGGAACCAGCCCGTCGACAGCTCCATCTCAGCCCTTCATCTCCGACAGCTCGTCGAGGGCGATCGAGCGGCGGTTGCGGTAGACGAGGAGCACCATCGCCAGGCCGACGCCGACCTCGGCGGCGGCGATGGCGATGACGTAGAGGGCGAAGATCTGACCGTCGACGTTGCCGTTCATGAGGGCGAAGGCGATCAGGTTGAGGTTCACCGAGTTGAGGATCAGCTCCACCGACATCAGCACCATCACCGCGTTGCGGCGGGCGATCACGCCGAACACACCGATGCAGAACAGCACCGCCCCGAGCAGCAGGAAGTTCACCGCGAACACGGATCAGTCCTTCCGGGCCAGGACGATCGCGCCGATCGCGGCAGCGAGGAGGATGAACGAGATGGCGAGGAACGGGACGAGGTAGGGCGACAGGACACCGTCGGAGATCGCCTCGGTGGGCGTCGGCCCGCCGGCGTCGGGCAGCTTGGTGTCGTCGTAGGCGTCGACGATCACGTAGGAGAGCAGCCCGAGCAGGACCACGGCGACGGGGATCCCGATCGCCCAGCCGCGGTTGTTGAGCCCGAGCTCCTTGCCGATCTGGGCGCGCGTGAGCATGATCCCGAAGAGGAACAGCACCATCACCGCCCCGACGTACACCAGCACCTGACTGACGGCGACGAACTCGGCGGCGGCGAGGACGTAGAGGGCCGCCATGCCCGCCAGCACGACGACGAGCCAGAGCGCGGCGTGGACGACGTTCTTCGTCGAGACGAGGAACAACGCGGCGACGACCATCGGCGCGGCGATGATCCCGAACCCGACGTTCTGCGCGATGTTCACGCTGTCGTTCACTTGTGCGAGCACCCGGCTATTTCTTTCCCTTGGCGGCACCCGCCTCGAGCTCCGGCGCCTCCGGCACCGTCTCCATCCATTCCCCGAGCTTGTCCTTGTCGTGGAGCAGGTCGGCGATCCGCGACTCCGAGTACTCGTACTCCGGGCTCCAGAACAGGGCGTCGAACGGGCACACCTCGACGCAGATGCCGCAGTACATGCACAGCGCGTAGTCGATGTCGAAGCGGTCGAGGAGGCTCACCGAGCGGGGCTTGCCGCCGGCCCGGCGGGGCGGGGCGAGGGTCTTGTGCCCCTCGATGTAGATGCACCAGTCGGGGCACGAGCGGGCGCAGAGCATGCACACCGTGCAGTTGTCCTCGCGCAGGGCGATGACGCCGCGGGCGCGGATCGGCGGCGTCTCCTTCTCGTGCGGGTACTGGACCGTCTCGGCGCCGTGGGTGACCGTGCGCCCGAGCGTCTTCAAGGTCACCCCGAGGCCCTTGAACAGGCCGGGCATCTTCGGCGTCAACGCCATCTCTACACCGCCACCTTGAAGATCGCCGTGACGACGATGTTCGCCAGCGCCAGCGGGATCAGGAACTTCCAGGCGAAGCGCTGGAGCTGGTCCTCGCGGAACCGCGGGAAGCTGAACCGCACCCACATGATGAGGAAGCTGAGCACCATCATCTTGGTGAAGAGGATCAGTGGCCCGGCGAGGTTCATCCAGTCGTCGACCTCGTCGAGGCTGTCCCAGCCGAACCAGGAGAACGGGACGCCCCACCCGCCGAGGAACAGGATCGAGGCGATCAGCGAGAACACACCGACGGTGGCGAACTCGGCGATGAAGAAGATGAGGAACCGGAACCCCGAGTACTCGGTCATGTAGCCCGACACCAGTTCGGACTCGGCGATCGGCATGTCGAACGGGGGCTGGGTGAGCTCGGCCTGGACGGCGATCATGAACACCAGGAAGCCGACGAACTGGGTGAGCACGTACGGGTTGCCGATCCCGTCCCACCCGAAGATCGACTCGGTGCCCTGGGCGACGACGATGTCCTGCAGGTTCATCGAGCCGGCCTGGATCACGACACCGATCGTGGCGAGCACGAGCGGCAGCTCGTAGGCGATCAGCTGCCCGGCCGCCCGGAGGCCACCCAGCAGGGAGTACTTGTTCGCGCTCGACCAGCCGGCGATGAGGATGCCGAGCACGCTGATCGACGACACCGCCAGGGCGTAGAACACACCGGCCTGGAAGTTGGTGATCCACGCGTCGGGGCCGAACGGGACCGCGGCGACGAGGAGGAACGTCGACAGCAGCACGATCAGCGGGGCGAGCTTGAAGATGCTGTGATCGGCCCGCTCGGGCGCGGTGTCCTCCTTCTGCAGCCACTTGCCGACCTCGGCGACGAGTTGCAGCGAGCCGTATGGGCCGGCCTCCATCGGCCCCAGCCGGCTCTGCATGAACGACATCATCTTGAACAGGAAGACGTAGACGATCGTGCCGGCGGGGATCAGCACGGCGACGATCCCGCCGAGCACGCGGAACAGCGACTGCCCCCAATAGGGGATCTCCACCGCGAGAGTGCTCACCGGATCTCCCGCGCGCCGAGCGAGTGAGCGAGTGCCAGCGAGCGAACGGCCAGCAACGGCCTGCGTGGCCGGGGAACGCAATGACGGTTCATCTATCGATATCCCCGAGGATGAAGTACAGCGAGGCGAGGATCGTGATGATGTCGGGGACGTACACCCCGCGCAGCACCCACGGCACGACCGAGATGTTGTTGAAGCTCGCCGAGCGGATCTTCACCCGGAACGGACCGAGGTCGCCCTTGGAGACGACGTAGTAGCCCATCTCCCCCAGCGGGTTCTCGGTCGACACCCACGCCTCGCCGGCGGGCACCTTGATGATGCGGGGCACCTTGGCCATGATCGGCCCCGACGGGAGGCCGTCGAGCAGCTGGTCGACGATCTTGGTCGCCTCGCGGGTCTCCTGCAGGCGCACCCAGCAGCGGGCGAAGCTGTCGCCGTCGGGATGGGTCCAGACCTTCCAGTCGACCTTGTCCCACGCCATCGGCAGCACCTGGTCCCGGCGGAGGTCCCAATCCACCCCGCTGGCGCGGATGTTGGGCCCGGACAGGCCGTATTGCAGCGCCACCTCACGGGGGATGATCCCGACGCCGCGGGTGCGGGCCTGGAAGATCTCGTTGCCGATGAGCAGGTCCTCGATCTCGTCGCAGAAGTTGCGGATCTTGCGCATCCCGAGGCGGCACTCGTCGATGAACCCCTTGGGCAGGTCGTCCTTGAGCCCGCCGATGCGGTCGAAGTTGGGGTGGAACCGGCCGCCGGTGACCGACTCGATCAGGTTGAGCACGTGCTCGCGGTCGCGGAAGGCGAAGAACACCGGGGTCACCGCCCCGAGCTGGACGCCGAGGTCGCCGAGGAACAAGGTGACGTTGGCGATGCGCGACAGCTCGAACAGGAGCGTGCGGATCCACTGCGCCCGCGGCGGCGCCTCGACCTCCATCAGCCGCTCGGCGGCGAGGATGAAGGGCACCTCGTTGGCGAAGCTGCCCAGCCAGTCGATGCGGTTGACCAGGGTCGTGACCTGCGGGTACGTGCGGACCTCGGTGAGCTTCTCGTACCCGCGGTGCATGTAGCCGCATGACGGCTCGGCCCACACGACCTGCTCGCCGTCGAGGCGGACGATGATCCGCAGCGTGCCGTGAGTGGCCGGGTGCTGAGGGCCGATGTTGAGGGTCATGCCCTCGGTCTCCAGCTCGACGTTGAGCCGGGCGTCGGCGGCCTTGGCGGCGATGTACGACAGCTGCTGACGCTCGGTGAGGAGATCGGTCACTGGAGCACCGTCGTGCCATTGCGAGCGAGCGAGCGCCAGCGAGCGAGCGGCCAGCAACGGCCTGCGTGGCCGGGGAACGCAGTTTCAGTCACTTGATCCCTCCTCGGCGGCCGGCTCCTCGGCCGCGGCCTCCCCCGCCGGCTCGGCCGCCCCGACACCGTCGGCCTCTTCGACACCGTCGGCCTCTTCGGCCTCTGGGGCCGGCATCGGCTCGACGTCGACGATGCCCGGCCATGGCTTGACGATCCGAGAGAGCAGCGGGAAGTCCTTGCGCAGCGGGTAGCCCTCGAACTCGCCGGGCAGGTAGATGTGGCGCAGATCCGGATGTCCGGCGAACCCGATGCCGAACATCTCGTTGGTCTCCCGCTCGTGCCAGTTGGCGCCGGCGTACACCGTGTACCACGACTCGACCGTCATCGTGTCGTCGGGGACGTCGGCCTTGATCGTGAGGCCGACGTGCCGGTGGGGATCGGTCACCCGGGCGAACACCTGGAAGCGGGTCTCCCCGCCGACGTAGCCCTGCACCACCTCGGTCGAGCGCTCGGGCGGCGGCTCGGTGGGGTCGTCCTCACCGCGCCCGTACGGCGACGGCAGCCAATCGAGCGCCGAGAGGAAGCAGAAGTACTCGAACCCCATCTCGAGCAGCGCCTCGCCGGTCGGGCGCCATGCATCGGTGGCGACGCGGACCCACAGGTCCTCGTTCGGCTTCAGGTAGGTGTCGACGAGCGACTCGCCGAGCCGGCGCCGCAGCTCGTCGACGATGCCCTCACGCAGCCCGTCGCCGGGCAGCGCCAGCGGCTCCTCGGTCGTCGTGTCGGTGGCATCACTCAATCGGTCCACCCCCGACCACGACCGGTTCGCGCGGTGGCACGATCTCGGCGCCCTCGCCGCGCCACTTGGCCGCCATGTCCTCGTCCTTGATCCGCTGCTGGAGCAGCACGATGCCCTCGAGCAGGGCCTCGGGACGGGGCGGGCAGCCGGGCACGTAGATGTCGACGGGGATGATCTGGTCGACGCCCTTGGTCACCGAGTAGCTGTCCCAGTACGGGCCGCCGCAGTTGGCGCAGCTCCCCATCGAGATCACGTACTTCGGCTCCGGCATCTGCTCGTACAGGCGCAGCACGGCCGGGGCCATCTTGTCGGTCACGGTGCCCGAGATCACCACCAGGTCCGCCTGGCGGGGGCTCGCCGGCAGGGGGATCACGCCGAGGCGCATCACGTCGTAGCGCGGCGAGCCGAAGGCGGCCCCCATCTCGATCGCGCAGCAGGCCAGCCCCCACTGGTACACCCACATCGAGTACGAGCGCCCGAGGTTCATCAGCTTCGTCAGAGCAGCGGGCATGCGGCCGCGGTCGACTAGACCCACCGCAACAGCCCCCGCTTCCAGGCGTAGAGCAGACCGTCGAGGAGGAGGACGATGAACGCCACCATCACGACCAGGCCGAACGTCCCGTAGCGCTCCACCGAGGCCGCCCACGGGAAGATGAACACGGCCTCGACGTCGAAGATCACGAACAGCAGCGCGAACACGTAGTACCGGATCTGGCTCTGCGACCAGCCCATCCCGACCGGGTCAACGCCGCTCTCGTAGGCGATCAGCTTGTGCGGGTTCGGCTTGACCGGCCGCAGCACCGAGGCGACGCCGAGGAGCAGGCCCCCGATGAGCAGGGCGCCCAGTCCGAACCACACCACCGTCAGGTAGTCGCGCAGGAACGACGACATCGCGCAGGACGCTACCAAGGTTCGAGAAGACCCTCCCAACCTGGTAGGACGCCGGGAACCCGGGCTGGTCAGGCGGCGGACGAGGCCAGAAACCAGTCGACGATGGCTGCCGACCGGGGCCCGCTGAGCTCGACGTTGGCCCTCGTCTCGGCGAGCAGCGCGTCCGGATCGCCGCCCTCCTCGCGCAGCTGGTCGGCCCCGCCCATGCGCAGCCAGCGGGCGATCATCGTCTCCGTCGCCTCAGGATGGAACTGGGTGGCGATGCCGCGGCCGCGCCGGATGAGCTCGGGCCCGGCGTCGGAGCGGGCAAGCTCGACGAACCCGTCGGGGACGGTGAAGACGTCGTAGTGCCACTCCATCCACGGTCCGGCCGGGATCCCACCGTCGCCGACGACGGCCACGTCGACCCATCCGATCACCGGCACCGACAGCCGGTCGACGGTGCCGCCCAGGGCGTGGGACAGCACCTGGGCGCCGAAGCAGATGGCGAACAGCGGCACGTCCCGCGCCACCACCTCGCGGAGCAGGGCGGCCTCGGCCTCCACGAACTTCGCCGTCTCGGGCTCGTACGCGTGCCATTCCGAACCCAGCGTCAGGACCAGGTCCACTCCGTCGAGCGCCGGCCACACGTCCGGGTGCTCGCGATCGCACTCCGTGAACAGGTAGCCGTGCTCACGGAAGCGGTGCCCGACGAAACCGCTGTCGAAGTCGTTGCCGTTGCCGATCGCCAGCGCGCGCACGGTCAGCAAGGTAATCGCCGCTCCCGCAGTAGCGTCCGACGGGCATGCACGAAGCGACGTCCGTTTCTCTGGCGGACATCCGCGCCGCCCAGGACGTCATCGCCGCCGTCGCCAAGCGGACCCCGATCGTCACATCAGTGGCGCTCTCCGAGCGATACGGCCGGCCCGTCGTGCTCAAGGCGGAGAACCTCCAGCGCACCGGCGCCTTCAAGATCCGCGGGGCGATGAACAAGGTCGCCCAGGTCGTCTCGGTCGACGCGTCCAGGGGCAACGGCGTGATGACGGCGAGCGCCGGGAACCACGGCCAGGCCCTCGCCCTGGCCGCCCGCCACCACGGCGTGCCGTGCGCGATCTTCGTCCCGGCGGGCGCGGTGATCACCAAGGTCGAGTCCTGCAGGGCGTACGGGGCGACGGTCGTCGAGGTCGGCGCGTCGCTCGACGAGGCCATGGCCATCGCGCGGGACCAGGCGAAGGAGCGGGGCATGGTCCTCTGCCACCCGTTCGACGACCCGGCCGTCGTCGCCGGACAGGGGACTCTCGGGCTCGAGCTCGTCGACGACATCCCGGACCTCGCGTGCGTCGTCGTGCCGGTGGGTGGCGGGGGCCTCGCCGCCGGCGTTGCGATCGCGGTGAAGAGCCTGCTCCCCGACGTCCGGGTCGTCGGCGTGCAGGCAGCCGTCTGCTCGCCGTACGCCGGCGGTGCCTCGTCGGCCGGGCCCGTCGTCACGCTCGCCGACGGGATCGCGGTCAAGCGCCCGGGCGAGCTCACCGGGCCGCTCATCGCCCGCTGGGTGGACGAGATCGTCACCGTCGACGAGGACGCCATCGCCGACGCGATGGTCCTGCTGATGGACCGGGCCAAGCTCTACGTGGAAGGGGCCGGGGCCGTCGGCGTGGCCGCCCTGCGCTCGGGCGCCGTGGTCCCGCCCGCCTCCGGCACCACCTGCGTGGTGCTGTCCGGGGGCAACGTCGACCTCGGGGTGGTTCCCGGACTGATCCGCCGCCACGAGACCGACGCCGGCCGCCGCCTGGTCGTGTTCGCCCGCATCGACGACCGGCCGGGCGGCCTCGTCCGGCTGCTCCGCGTCTTCGCCGACGCCGGCGCCAACCTCATCGAAGTGCAGCACCACCGCGAGGGCGTGAACCTCCACGTGCGGGAGACGGGGGTCCACGCCACGTTCGAGGTCCGCGGCGCCGACCACGCGGCGAAGGTCATCGAGGCGGCCCACTCCGCCGGCTACCCGGACCTCCACATCGCCCACGACCTCTGACCCCTGACCCGGGCTCTGTGTCACCACACAGGTCGAAAACCGACAAAGGCGGTGACACACACGGGTGCCAGACTGGCCGCATGACGATGACGGTGATGGTCCGCCGTGTCCGTGGCGCAGGCGTCCTCGCCGACGCGCTGGGGCTGGCACCGTCTCGAACCCCGCGCCGCCCGTCATGTCGTGGCGCGGGCGGGCATCCGTGACGGCGACCTCGTCGTCGATCTCGGCGCCGGCACCGGCACGCTGACCGCCGCGCTCGTCGAGGCGGGCGCGCGGGTGATCGCGATCGAGCTCCATCCGGCGCGCGTGGCCGCCCTGCGCGAGCGGTTCGCCGACGCGCCCGTGACCGTGGTCCGCGCCGACGTCGCCCGGGCCCGGCTCCCCCGCCGCCCGTTCCGCGTCGTCGCCAACCCGCCGTGGGCGCTCTCCGAGACGGTGCGCGCCGACCTCCTCCGTTCGCCGGCGCTCGTGCGCGCCGATCTCGTCCTCCCGCGGTGGCTCGTCCGTCGCTGGGCGGCGCGCTACCGAACGATCGAGGTCGGTGCCTCGCTGCGCGCCGAGTCGTTCGTGCCGGCGGCGCCTACCGGGGCGGCCGTGGCGATCTTGCGCGGCTAGTCGGGGAGCTTGACCCGCGGGACCCGCTGCGACGAGCCGGGCGCCACGTGCGCGACTTCGTGCTCGGCGCCGGTACCGGTGATGATCGGCACGGGCGGGCCTGAGAGCACGGTGATCGTGCAGCCGTCGGCGTCCAGTTCGACGACCATCTTGGCCCCGTGTCGTTGCATCCGGAACGAAATGCCCTCCCACGCCGAGGGCAGGCTCGGCGTGAACTGGAGCGCGTAGCCGTGGTCGAACAGTCCGGCGAAGCCGAAAGCGACGGTTCCCCACACACCGCCGCACGACGCGAGGTGCACGCCGTCGGCCGTGTTCCCGTGGGCGTCGGCGAGGTCGGTGAACAGCGCCGCTCGGAAGTAGTCGACGGCGAGTTCCTCGTAGCCGATCTCGGCGGCGGCCATGGCCTGGACGCACGCCGACAGCGAGGAGTCTCCGGCGGTGATCGGGTCGTAGTAGTCGAAGTTGCGCCGCTTCTGCTCGAGCGAGAACTGGTCGCTCCGCAGGACCATCGCCAGCACCACGTCGGCCTGCTTGAGCACCTGGTGGCGGTAGATCACGAGCGGGTGGAAATGGAGCAGGAGCGGATACTTGTCCTCCGGGGTGCCGGCGAAGTCCCACGGCTCCCGCTCGAGGAAGTTGTCGTCCTGTGGGTGGATGCCGAGCTCCTCGTCGTACGGCAGGTACGTCGCCTCGGACGCTTGGATCCAGCGCTTGGTCTCGTCGGATTCGAGCCCGACCCGGCGGACCAGACTGGCGTAGGCGTCGCTGTCCCACTCCTCGAGCAACTCGACGACCCGTGACGCGTAGCGCATGTTGAACCGCGCCATCACGTTCGTGTACATGTTGTCGTTGACGACGGTGGTGTACTCGTCCGGCCCGGTGACGCCGTGGATGCGGAACTGCTCGCTGTGGTTGTTGGCGTAGAAGCCGAGGTCCTCCCACAGCCGGGCCGTCTCGACGAGGATCTCGCAGCCCTCGCCGGCGAGGAACTCGATGTCGCCGCTGGCGTCGAGGTAGCGCTTGAGGGCGAAGGCCACGGCGGCGTTGATGTGGTACTGGGCGGTGCCGGCGGCGTAGTACGCCGACGCCTCCTCCCCGTTGATCGTGCGCCACGGGTAGAGCGCGCCACGCTGGTTGAGCTCGAGGGCGCGCTGTCGGGCGGCCGGCAGCATGTGCCACCGGAAGCGGAGCAGCTTCCTCGCGACGTCGGGGTTGGTGTACGAGAGGAACGGGACCACGTAGATCTCGGTGTCCCAGAAGTAGTGGCCCTCGTAGCCGCCACCGGTCAGCCCCTTGGCGCCGATGCCGTGCTCCTGGGTTTGGGCGCTGCCCTGGGCGAGCGAGAAGAGGTTCCACCGCATCGCTTGCTGGGCCACGTCGTCGCCCCGCAACTCGACGTCGCTCGCCTCCCAGAACTCCGCCAGCCACGCCCGCTGCTCGGCGAGCAGCGCCTCGGTGCCGTCGTCCACGGCCCGGTCGAGGGTGCGTGAGCACCGGTCGGCGAGCTCCTCCGGCGGCACGCCACGTGAGGTGTGGTACGTCACCAGCTTGACGATGCGGATCATCTGGCCCGGCTCGGCTCGCGCGGTGAAGACGGTCTTGGCGAGGTCCGGCCCGACCGTCGTGTCGACCTTGACCGGCGTCGACGCGTCGACGACGTGGCGGTAGGCGCAGGCCAGCGTCATGCCGCTGTTGGCGCACCGGTAGCCGAGCACCACGCCGCCCGGGATCTCCCGGTGCAAGCGGGGCACAAGCACCCGATGGTCGAAGCGGCGCATCTGCCGCGGGTCCCGACCGTGCCCGAGGGCGGCCGCGGCGACGTGGTACTCGTCCTCGCCGTCCTGGCGGTTGAGCAGCTGCGATGACACGACGACCGGTGCCGAACCGTCGAGGACCGTGATCTCGAAGGTCAGCATGGCGAGGTGCCGGTGGGCGAGGCTCACCAACCGCTGCGATCTGACGCGCACCCGTTTGCCGGCCGGGGTGCGCCACACCAGGTCGCGGGTGAGCGTCCCCTCGCGGAAGTCGAGTACCCGCTCGTACGCCTCGAGGTCGGCGACGGACAGCAGCAGCGGCTCGTCGTCGATGTACAGCTTCATCAGCTTGGCGTCGGGGACGTTCACGATCGTCTGGCCGGTCTTGGCGAACCCGAACGCCTCCTCGGCGTGGTGGATGTGCCAGGTCTCGTGGAACGCGTTGAGGAAGGTGCCGTGGCTGTGGGCGTCCCGGCCCTCCTCCGGGTTCGCCCGCATCCCGATGTAGCCGTTGGCGACGGCGAACAGGGTCTCGGTGAGGCCCATGTCGCGCACGTCGTACTCCCGCTCGACGAGTCGCCATGGATCGACCGGGAAGCGGTGCTGGGGCAGATGATCGGCGGTGGGGTGCCTCACGAGTCGAGCCTCCCTCCATCGGGCACGAGAACACCGAGGTCGTCGACGACGAGGTCGGCGCCGTTGGCCTCGAGCGTCTCGCGGCCGGCACCGCGGTCGACACCGACGACGAGACCGAACCCGCCGGCGTGGCCGGCGGCGACCCCCGACACGGCATCCTCGACGACGACCCCGGCGGTCGGGGCGACGCCGAGCTCCTCGGCCGCGGCGAGGAACAGGTCGGGCGCCGGCTTGCCGGGCAGGCCGCGCTCGGCGGCCAGCACCCCGTCGGCGACGACGGCGAAGCGCGCGGCCAGTCCCGCCGCCTCCAAGACCTCGCGGGCGTTGCGCGACGACGAAACCACCGCCACGGGGGTGCGGAGCGACTCGAGGTGGTCGAGCAGGCGCAACGAGCCGGGGTACGGCGCGATCCCCTGCGATCGGAGGAGCTCCTGGAACACCGCGTTCTTGCGGTTGCCGAGGGCAGACACCGATCCACTCCCGGGTGGATCGTCTCGCTCGCCCTCGGGGAGGTGGATGCCGCGGGAGGCGAGGAACGAGCGCACGCCGTCGAAGCGCGGCTTGCCGTCGACGTAGGCGAGGTAGTCGGCCTCGACGTACGGGTCGTGGTCGGGCCCCACGTGCTCGTCGAGGAACTGCTCGAACATCGCCGACCACGCCTGTTGGTGGAGCTCAGCCGTCGGCGTGAGCACTCCGTCGAGGTCGAACAGCACGGCGCCGTAGGCAGCCCAGTCGAGCGCGCCGTTCACGGTGACCGGGGGTGTCATGCCACCCCAAATGTACGCCCCCGTCGTCGCAGCGTGCCGCCACTAGCGTGAGGTCGTGAAGCAACTGTGGGGCGCGCAGACCGAGCTGGCCCTCGTCAACTTCCCGATCGCCGGCCGGCCGCTCGACGTTCGCGTGGCGTTGGCGCTGTGTTCGATCAAGCGCCACGCGGCCACCGTCAACGCCTCGCTCGGCGTCGCCGGAGTCGACGAGCCGGTCGCTGAGGCGATCGCCACCGCGGCGCGACGGGCCGAGTCGGGGGAGCTTCCCGACGCCTTTCCGGTGGACGTCTTCCAGACCGGTTCGGGGACGTCGACCAACATGAACGTCAACGAGGTCCTCGCCACGATCGCCACCGATGTCCTCGGCGACGGCACCGTCGTCCACCCCAACGACCACGTCAACGCCTCGCAGTCCTCCAACGACACCGTCCCGGCGGCCATCCGCCTCGCCGTCGCTCGGCAGCTCGTCGACGATCTCCACCCGGCCGTCGCCACGCTCGTCGACGCGCTCCGGGCCCTCGCCGCCCGCACCGCCGACGTGGTCAAGGCCGGCCGCACCCACCTCATGGACGCCACCCCGGTCACGGTCGGCCAGGAGGCCGACGCGTGGGCCGGGTCGCTCGACGCCGCGCTGGCCCGCTCACGGTCGGACGTGGACGTGCTCGGCGAGCTGCCGCTCGGCGGGACCGCGGTCGGCACCGGCATCAACGCACCGGCGGGGTTCGCGACCGCGGTCATCGCGGCGCTGGCGGACGAGACCGGGCTGCCGCTGCGGCCGGCGGCCGACCCGATGACCCACCAGGGCGGCCAGGGCGCGCTCGCCGAGGCGTCGGCGGGGCTGCGCGGGATCGCCGTCGTGCTCACGAAGATCGCCAACGACATCCGGCTGCTGGCGAGCGGCCCGTCGACCGGGCTGGCCGAGTTGCGCCTGCCGGAACTCCAGGCCGGGTCGTCGATCATGCCGGGCAAGGTCAACCCCGTCCTGTGCGAATCGGTGAACCAGGTGGCGGCCCGGGTGTTCGGCAACGACGCCGTGGTCGCCTTTGCCGCGTCTCAAGGGATCCTCGAGCTGAACACGTACCTGCCCGTGATGGCCGACGCCTTGCTCGAGTCGGGCACCCTGCTCGCCAACGTCAGCCGGGTGTTCGCCGAGAAGTGCGTCGCCGGGATCGAGGCGGACGTCGAGCGCTGCCGCGGCTACGCCGAACGCACCTCCACGCTGGCGACCGCGCTCAACCCCATCGTCGGCTACGCCCGGGCGGCGGCGATCGTGAAGCGGGCCCAGGCCGAGGACCGCTCGATCATCGACGTGGTGATCGAGGAGGGCGTGCTCGACGCCGACGAGGCGCGCCGGGTGCTCGACCCGGCGCGCCTCGCTGTCCCACCGGGCAACTAGCGCCGGCCGTGCTGCTTGGTGCGCAGCCCCCACCCGTACGGGAAGAGGGGGTCGTAGTCGTCGTCACCGATGTTGATCGGTACCTGGTCCTCGCTCCGCGGCCACGTCATCGAGAGCCGCCCGGTGAAGGGACGCCGGCCGAACAGCACATCGGCGACACCGGCTCCTTCACTCCCCGGGAGCCATGACGCGACCAGGGCGTCGATCTCGCCGAGCTGATCGGTGATCACCTGCGGGCGACCGGACACGACGAGCACGACGCACGTCTCGATCGCCGCGCACACCTCGTCGATCACGTCCTTGTCGGCGGGGAGCAGGGAGAGCGACTTCTCCTCCAACTGCTCGGGTGTGCAGAAGCCGCACTCCGGCCCGCCGATGTCGCCGAACCCTTCGGCGTAGGGGGTCTCGCCGACCACGACGACGCCCACGTCCTGTCCGGTCATCGGCGCCGAGGCGTCGACGCTGAAGGTGACGTCCGCCCGCGGCGCGACCTCCCTGATCCCTTCGAGGATCGTGGTCCCGGGGATGAGGTCGGGCAGCGTCGAGCCCTGCCACGCGATCGTCCACCCGCCGGCCTGGTTGCCGATGTTGTCGGCGTTACGGCCGGCGACGTAGATGTCGGCGTCCTTCTCCAGCGGCAGCGCACGGCCGTCGTTCTTCAGCAGGACCTGTGACGCCGCCACCGCCTTGCGGGCCAGGGCGCGGTGGGCCCGGCTGCCGACCTCGTCGAGGTTGTCCGCCGACGCGAACGGATGCTCGAAGAGGCCGAGCTCGAACTTCGCCCGCAGGATGCGTCGGACGGCGTCGTCGATCCGGGCCGCGCTGACCCGACCGGCCCTCACCTCGGCCAGGAGCAGGTCGAAGAACTCCGGGGAGGAGTTTGGCTCCATGAACATGTCGATGCCCGCGTTGGCACCGGTCCGCACCTTGAAGGCGGTGAGGCCGCCGAACCCGGGCCGGTCAGGATCCGGGATCTGGTGGATGCCCTCCCAGTCCGAGATCACGAAGCCGCGAAAGCGCAGCGCCCCCTTCAACCACCCCGTGATGAGCTCGCGGTGGGCGTGCATCTTGAGCGGGTTGCCCACGCCGTCCTCAGTCCAGTCGACGCTGGAGAACGACGGCATCACGCTGCCCACGTCGTGACTCCGGATCGCGGGGACGAACGGCGACACGTCGATGGCGGCGAACTCGCGTCGGCTGGCCACCGTCACGCCCTGGTCGATCGTGTAGCGCTGGTCGAACCACTCCTTGCCGACGTTGTCCGCCGCGATCGCCTCGTCGTATTGGGTGTCTCCGTCGCCGGCGTAGTGCTTGGCCGTCGCCATCACGTGGTCCTCGTCGATCCGTGACCCGCGGCCCTGCAAGCCGTCGATGATCGTGGCCATCCGGGCGACGAGCGCCGGATCCTCACCGAAGCTCTCGTAGGTCCGGCCCCACCGCTCGTCCCGGGCGACGCACAGGCACGGCGAGAAGTTCCACGGGATGCCGGTCGCCCTCACCTCCTCCGCGGTGGCTTCCCCGATGTCCTTCACCAGCTCCGGGTCGCGGGTCGCTCCGAGGCCGATGTTGTGCGGGAACACCGTGGCGCCGTTCACGTTCCCGTGTCCGTGGACGGCATCGACGCCGTAGATGATCGGGATCCGTAGCCGGGTGGTCAGCGCCTGGCGCTGGAACCCGTTGACCATCTCGACCCATGCGGCCGGCGTGTTGGTCGCGGGCGTGGACCCACCACCGGACAGCACCGATCCCAGACCCAACCTGGCGATCATGGTCGTGTCCTGGGTGACGGCTCCCCGTTCGGCCTGCGTCATCTGGCCGACCTTCTCCTCCAGCGTCATCCGGTCGAGCAGGTCCTCGACGCGCTGACCGATCGGCCGGCGGGCGTCGAGATACGCCGGTCGGCCACTGTCCGGGCGGTCGTGGCCGGCGGAGCCCGAGACGGACGGGACCAGCGAGATGAGCAGAGCACCCGCCGGAACGAGTGCGAGCGAGCGGATTCGCATTGGCGACCTCCTGGGGTGTCAGCCGGCCCTCGAGCCGGCTTCGCGGTCGCCCGCCGCTCCGATCCTCCCCCGCCCAACCCAGCCCCGTCAAGGCACCGACTACGCGTAGCGTGCGCGGCATGAGCCTCGACTACCTCGCCCATCTGCGCGCCGATTCGGCCCGCTTCGCCGAGGTGCTTGCCGGCGTCGATCCTGGCGACCGGGTCCCGACCTGCTCCGAGTGGACGGCGGCCGACCTGCTGTGGCATCTCGGTGAGGTCCAGCACTTCTGGGGCACGATCGTCCGTGACCGACTCACCGATGTTGACTCGTACGAGGAGCCGGCCCGGCCGGAGGCGCACCCGGCGCTGGTCGAGTTCTTCGCCGCGTCGAACGCGCTGCTCATCGACGCCCTCGCCAGCACCTCTGACGAGGTCGCCGTGTGGACCTGGTTGGATGCCGACCACAGCGTCGGTTTCGTCCGGCGGCGGCAGGCCCACGAGGCGCTCATCCACCGGCTCGACGCCGAGCTCACCGCGGGCGCGGTCACCGAGCTCGACGCCGGGCTGGCGACCGACGGGGTGCTCGAGGCGATCGAGTGGATGTTAGGAGGGGCCCCCGGGTGGGCGACCACGATCGCCGACGGCCCGATCGGGCGCCTCGCCACGACCGACACCGGGGCGAGCTGGCTGGTCCAGGTGGGCCACTGGAGCGGCGTGAGCCCCAACACCCAGCGCAGCTACACCGACGAGACGATGCTGGTGCTGGTCGACGACGGCGAGCCCTCCTTCGAGGTCACCGGCACCGCCGGCGACCTCGATGCCTGGATCTGGAACCGACCGAGCCTCAACGAGATCCACCGAGTCGGTGACACCTCGGCCTTCGAGGCGGTGATCAGTGCGGGCGTGCAGTAGCCGACCCCACCTGACCGGCTGCGTGCTTCCTAGTCGTGGTCGTCGAGACGGAAGCCCACCTTCATCGTGACCTGAAAGTGGCCGATCGTCTCCCCGGTGAAGTGACCGCGGATGTCGGTGACTTCGAACCAGTCGAGGTTGCGCAGCGTCTTCGCCGCGCGAGTCGCGCCATTGCGGATCGCCTCATCCACGCTGTTGGGCGACGACCCGACGATCTCCGTAACTCGATACACGTGGTCGGACATGAACCTGCCTCCGGGTGCGATCGGACATCACTGAACCCACCCATCATGCCCGCCCGCCGGTCGGGCCCGGCGAGGCAGGACTGTTGCCGCACGTTCGCGGGTAACGGGCATCGGCATGGAGGAGGCCTTCGTCGTCGAGGTCGCCCCCGGACAGATCGCGTGGACTGCGGTGCACGCCGGGCACGACCTGCGAGCAGGACTTGTCGACGCCGTGGCGGTCGACCCATCGACACGCTTGCGGGAAGAAGATCCCTTCACCGATCGCATGCTCGGTGATGCCGGGGTCCGTGTCGTGGTGCGCCGGTCACGGTTCGAGGTCGACCTCAATCGGCCGCGCGAGCAGGCGGTGTACCGCGCGCCGGAAGAGGCGTTCGCCCTGGACGTGTGGAAGGGCGAGCTGCAGCCCGACGAGCTCGAGGAGTCACGCCGCACCCACGACGCCTTCTACACCTGTCTCTCTGCTCACCTGGACCGGCTCGCGGCGAACGGCCGGTTCCTCGTCCTCGACGTGCACTCCTACAACCATCGACGGGGCGGGCCCGACGCGCTTCCGGAGCCCGTTGCCGGCAACCCGGAGGTCAACGTCGGAACCGGGGCGATCGACGGAAACGGGTGGGAGCAGGCGGTGGCGACGTTCGTCGAGGCGTTGGGGAGTCAACGGGTGCGCGATCACCGCCTGGACGTTCGCGTCAACGTGCGCTTCCGAGGTGGCTATCTGTGTCGGTGGGTGGTCGAGCACTACCCGGAGACGGCGTGCCCGCTGGCGATCGAGTTCAAGAAGGTCTTCATGGACGAGTGGACCGGCCAATGCGACGCCGCTCACGTAGCTGAGCTGCGGGAAGCGCTCGGCGTCGCCGCGCGGCTCACGCTGGTCGAGTTGACGGGCAGCGCGTGACCGCGCTCTCCGAACTGCGACCGAGTGATCTGGCGATCGACCGCGAGCTGGCGGACACGGCGTCGAGCATCCGCTTCCTCCTCGATGTCACACCCGTCAACCTCATCGAGGCCCGGCGCCGGTTCCGGTCGGACGGGGCCACGCCGGAGTTCGTGTACGGACCGTTGGCCGACGATCCGGTGGTCACGGAGACCCGCCTGGAAGCGATCGAGATCGACTCGGTCGACGACAACGATCTGGCGCGGATCTTGACGGCGAAGCGACGCGAGCTGGAGCTGCAGATGCAGATGCTGCGTTGTCGGGGTAGCGAGCAGTTCCTCGAGCTGAGCTTGCAGCTGTACGGCCCGGTCAGTCCCGCGCTCCTGGGCGAGGCCGAAGCGCTGCTGACTCAGGTGCCTCCGCCTGACCGCGAGTCCGGGGAGGGCATCGACGCGACCACGTTCGCGCGCCTCGCCGAGGCCGAGCTCGACCTGTACCGCGCCGTGCACACCGATCTGGCTGCGCACGTCGAGGTGCGCGACGACAGCAGCGGCATCATGGTGTCCAACGGCGACCTGCTCATCGCGCCGACCGCCGTGATCCCATCGCACCGTGTTCATGCTCTCCTCCAGCACGAGATCGGCACGCACATCGTCACCCACGTCAACGGTTCGTGTCAGCCGCTGCGGTTGCTCGGTGCTGGACTCGCCGGCCACGACGAGACGCAGGAAGGGCTGGCCGTGCTCGCCGAGTACCTCGCCGGCGGGTTGACGGCGCGCCGCATGCGCCAGCTCGCGGCCCGAGTCGTCGCGGTGCACCAGCTGTGCACGGGCGAGTCGTTCCCGACCGTGCACCGCAACCTCGTCGAGAGCGGCGTTCCCCGGCGAGAGGCATTCACGATCACGATGCGGGTGTTCCGGTCCGGCGGGCTCACGAAGGACGCCGTGTACCTGCGCGGGCTGCGCGACGTCGTCGCCTACGTCGGCGCCGGCGGCGATCTCGACGTGCTCTGGCTCGGCAAGATGGCGCTCGGTGATGTCCCCTCCATCGTGGCGCTCCGCGATCGCGGCGTGCTCGTCGACCCGGTCCTGTTGCCCCGCTACCTGGACGAGCCGCTGGTGCACGAACGGCTGGCCCGGATCACCGCGCACACCCTCCCGCTCGACCTGATCGGAGCAGCACCATGAGGATCGGCTTCGTCGTCAACGACGTTCACACCGAGCAGCCGGAGTACACGACCACGCGCCTGGCGATGGCGGCGAGCCGGCGGGGTCACGAGGTGTGGCTCATGGGCGTGGGCGACTTCTCCCATCGTGGCGACGGTTCGATCGGCGCGATCGCACGTCGAGCGCCGGGCAAGCGGTACACGTCGCTCGAGTCGTACCTAGGCGCCGTGCGAAGCTCCAGACGGGAGCCCGAACGCGTCTCGATCGACGAGTTCGATGTCCTGATGTTGCGCAACGACCCCGCCGAGGACGCGACCGATCGCCCGTGGGCGGTGACGTCGGGCATCCTGTTCGCCCAGCTCAGTGTCCTCCGTGACGTGTTCGTCGTGAACGACCCGGCGAGCCTGGCCAATGCCGTCAACAAGACCTACTTCCAGCACTTCCCCGATGCCGTGCGCCCGCGCACCCTCATCTCCCGCGACCGCGACGAGATCACCGAGTTCGTGCACGAGCTCGGTGGTGCTGCGGTGCTCAAGCCGCTGCAGGGATCCGGAGGCGCGAGCGTGTTCATGGTCTCCGGCGACGAGGCGCCGAACCTCAACCAGATGATCGACGCGATCTCCCGCGACGGTTACGTCGTCGCCCAGGAGGCCATACCGGAAGCCGCCGACGGCGATGTCCGCATGTTCGTGATGAACGGTGAGCCGTTGCGCGTCGGCAAGGCCTACGCCGCGTTTCGACGGGTCAACACGGGCCCCGACCTGCGCTCCAACATGCACGTCGGCGGTGAGGCCCGCCGCGTCAAGGTCACGGACGCGATGCTGGCGGCGTGTGACGCGGCGCGCCCGAAGCTGCTCGCCGACGGGATGTTCCTCGTCGGCTTGGACATCGTCGGCGACAAGCTGATGGAGGTCAACGTCTTCAGCCCGGGGGGGCTCGGTACGTGCCAGAACCTGTACCGCGTCAACTTCGCCGATGCGGTCGTCACCGCCCTCGAGCGCAAGGTCGAGCTCCGCCCGCACTGCGGACCACACCTCGACAACGCCCGCCTCGCCACCCTCTGAGCACTCCACCAACCGCTGGCCGGGATGGCTCGGTCCCCCGCGGTTGGGATCCCTGGGGCCGGGGTACTCGGCACGGCAAGTCCAGCAGTAGGAGCGTTCTTGCCATGCGCTACGCCCGGCCCGCTCGTGCGCTTCGTATCGCCGCCATTCTGACGACGGCAGTGGCCGTGTTCGGCTGCAGCGACGACGACGACGCTTCCGACTCCGCCCCCGATTCGCCCACGAGCGCGCCTGCCGCTGGGACGGCGGGCACCACCGCGGCGGTGGCGACGTCGACCGCCCGTACGACCGCCCCATCTGGATCCGAACCGGCGACGACAGCCGCCCGGACGACCGCGCCGGCAGGGTCCGGACCGGCGACGACAGCCACGGCGGAAGGGTTCACGTACACCTCGCCGGAGGGCGACTACTCAGTCGTGTTTCCGTCCCAGCCGAGCGAGCAAACCCAGCCTCAGGAGTTGCCTGATGGGACGGTCATGGAGCTGGCGATCGCTGGGGTGGAGACCGAGGAGCTGTTCGTGGGGACGGCGCGGGGTCAGTACCCGGACGGGACAGTCCTGGACGTGCCGGCGGCGTTGCAGGGCGCGCAGGACCTCGCCATCTCCAATGTCGGCGGCACGCTCGTCGGCAGCCGAGACCTCGAACTTCAGGGCCGACCCGGCCGCCAGTTCAGGGCCTCGTTGACCGTGAACGGTCAGCCAGGCACGCTTCTGCAGCGGGTCTACTTCGACGGTCCGGTGCTCTACCAGAACATCGTGACCGGAGCTGGCGAGCTGACGTTCCAGGACCCTGCTGTCGCCGCGTTCTTCGACTCGTTCCGCTTCACCAACGGCTGACCACCACCCTGCAGCTCGAGCCCGATCGTGGCCGCCTCCCGCACGACGACAGGCAGCCTCCGGATCACCCGTCTCCCTCGACGGCGAACGTGTTGCCGTCGGGATCCTTGAACCAGGCGACCTTGCCGCCACCGGCGCGCGGTGAGATCCCCTTGTCGTCGGCGGTCACCTCCTCGTAGAACTCGAACGACACACCATTGGCGGTGAGCTCGTCGACCACGCGCTCCACGTCGTCGACGTACCAGGTGGCCAGCGTCGCCGTCGACCCGCCGGCGTGGAGCGGCGATGGGTACACATGCAGCGAGGCATCGCCCCCGGACGTGTAGACGCAGCTGCCGTCAGCCTGCACCCGCACCGTCGAGAGGCCGAGCTTTCCCTCGTAGAACTCCCTCGCTCGGTCGATGTCGGTGACCGCGATCGACGCCGTCAACTTGAAGCGGCTCAAGCTCATCCTGCTCTCCTCCTGTGACGGCATCTCGCGCTCGGACGATGACACCTGCCTTACCGACCTCGTAGCGGGGCGAAACTCACCGCCGCTCCGGACAGGAACTCGCACAGTGTGTCGACGGCGGTGGTGAACGAGTGTTGGGCGGGTCGGCTGAAGCCGAGCACGAGACCGGCGGGCCCGGGCTCGATGCGATGGAGCGCGAGGCCGAACAGCCCGATGCCGTCGCGCGCGGCGCGGGTGATGAGGCTCTGCTCGTCGATGGGCTCGGGGAGGCGGGCGGTGAAGTGCTGGCCGGCCGCGATGCCGGGAACGTCGAGCCACGGCACCTCGCCGCGCAGCCGCTCGATCAGGTGGTCTCGGCGTCGGCGGTAGACCTGGCGCATGCGGCGCATGTGGGCGTCGAACGCGCCGCGCTCGATCAGGTCGGCGAGGGCGGCTTGCTCGAGCTGCGATGCGCCGGCGCGGAAGCCGCGCACGGTCACGACTCGACGGGTCAGCAGCGGCGGCAACGCGAGCCAGGCGACTCGGAGGCCCGGTGCGAGTGATTTGCTCGCCGTGCCGGCGTAGACGACGCGCTCGGGATCGAGCCCCTGCACGGCTCCGACCGGCTGCCGGTCGTAGCGGAACTCGCCGTCGTAGTCGTCCTCGACGATCCACGCGTCGCGTTCGCGGGCCCAGGCGACCAGCTCCGCACGGCGGTCCGGAGCGAGGGTGACCCCGAGGGGGTACTGGTGCGCAGGGCTGACCATGACGGCGCGGGCACCGCTCGCGGCGAGGCGGTCGACGCGCAGCCCGTCGGCATCGACGGGTACCGGTACGGTCGTGATCCCGAGCTGCTCGAGGATCGCACGGTGGAACGGCATGCCCGGATCCTCGACCGCGACACGGGAGATGGACAGCGAGGTGAACGTCTCGGCGAGCACGCCGACAGCCGACGCAAGTCCGCCGAACACGACGATCCGGCTGGCATCGGCCACCACGCCGCGGGCGCGGCCGAGGTAGGTGGCGAGCGCCGCGACGCAGCTCGAGGACGCCCTGGGGGTCGCCGTAACCGAATAGCTCGTCCGGGGCTGTGGCCATGACGCGGCGCATCGACGCCAGCCATTGGTTGCGCGGGAATGAGCCGCAGTCGGGCTCACCCGGCAAGAAGTTCACCCGAAAGCGGTCGAGTCGCGGTGCCTCGTCGTCGAGTCGCTCGATGGGCACGTGGATGCCTGACACGGTCGTACCGGAGCCGTGGCGGCTGACGAGGAACCCTTCGGCGACCAGCTGCTCGTACACGCCCACGACCGTGGAGCGGGCGACACCGAGCTGTGCTGCCAGCGCTCGTGTCGATGGAAGGCGCGTGCCGCCTCGCAACCGGCCGCTCCGAATCGCTTCGCGCAGGGCGGCGTCGAGCGCGCGGGACGGGCCGGCGGAGGCAAATGGCGGGAGGTCGAGCAGCAGTTCCCGCATGGTGGTCTGCCACAGTACGACCCAAGTGGACTGATCGAGAAGACCACTTCCCTCCTACGTTTGTCACCGTGGACGCCGTGGTGCCGAAGTGGGTGCGTTGGGGGATGCTCGCCGTGGCGGTGCCGCAGCTGGCGACCGGGCTGTGGGCGGTGCTCGCGCCGCGCCGATGGTTCGATGACTTTCCTGGGCTCGGACCCGCCCTCGTCGGCGCCGAGCCGCCGTACAACCAGCACTTGGCGACCGACGCTGGCGGCGCCTTTCTGGCGACCGGCGTGGCCCTCTTGATCGCCGTGATCTGGCCTCGACGGCAGCTGGCGATGCTGGCACTCGTCACCTACTTGACATTCGCCATCCCCCACGCCATCTACCACGCCGCGCACGAGGCACCGGGCCTCTCCGGCATCGCCGACGCCGCGAACGTGATGCTGCTGTTCATCGGCGTGGCAGCGGCAGCGGGGCTCCTGTGGGGCGCGTGGCGGGCCACTCCCGCACGGTCGGCAGCCGGACTAGATCGAAGTTCCCTCGGGGTTGGGTCGGCCTAACGACAGCGGAGACTCGACACGCGACCAAACAGCCGGTTCGCGCCCCGAGCCCGCAGTGGCCGACCGCTCGATCAGGAGGACCAGGTCAAGATTTCGCCACCACCGCCGAGCATCGCCGTACCTGGCAGGAGACGCAGCCGCCACGGATCGAGCCGAAGCGCGGCGAATGCGGGGGATGTCGGTCCGTCCTTCCAGGCCGGCACGATCGCCGGGTCGTAGCCGACCGGCTCGGGCCCTTCCTTGAACAGTTGCCAGACCCGTTCACGAGTCTCGTCGTCGAAGCTCCACGTCGCCCGACACTCAGCCGTGCAGGTGTCGTGTTCCGGCGACCAGTAGTTGACCGAGACGAACGGTGTGCGCTCGAGGTGCGCCCGTTTGAGGGGTGTCGGACCCGTCGCGATCCATCCGACCAGTTCCGCGCCGTCCCAGATCCAGTACGGGTGGAGGATGCGGCTGCGCGGACGTCCCTGACGGTCGACCGTCGACACCGTCGCCCAGACGATCCGATGTGCCAGTTCAACGAACGCCGGCGCAATCCGGGCGAGGTCGGTCATGGCCGCGATACTCGCGCCCCGCCGTCGCGGAGATGCCGTTCGTTGTGGGAACCGCCGGGCCAACCTGACACCTGAGCACGGCCCCATCCCGGTTGGCTCGGTTAGCGTGAGTCGGGTGCGGGGGAGCGCGAGGTCGCACTGTTGCTGACCGACGTCGAGGGCTCGACCCGGCTCCTCGTGCGACACGGTCAGGATGGTGTCACCGCATCGCCTACGACGGTGACAAGGCCTTCCACAAGCTCCCGCCGGACGAGGCAATGAACAACGCCGATACCTACTCCGAGTTCGTGCAGGAGACGCACCGGATGTTCTGACCTCGATCGCTCACCTCGGCCGTGATCGACACCGTGCGCCCGACGGCAATACTCAGTCGGTGGGGTGGGAAGCACCCGCACAAACGGGAGGTGCCCAGAGATGAGCGTGTACAAGGTCATCGAGATCATCGGGACCAGCAATGAGTCGTGGGAGAACGCCGCGGTCGTAGCTGTGAACAAGGCGCGCGAGAGCATCCGCCAGCTGCGTGTCGCCGAGGTCGTCGAGCAGGACCTCGACCTCGACGAGTCGGGCGGGACGACGTTTCGAACGAAGCTGCGTCTCTCGTTCAAGTACGAGGACGAGCAGTAGGCGCGCCGAAGCTGCCCGGTCATCCGGCCGCGGCGATGGTCAGCCTGGTCGCGTCACCTGCACGGGGGCGGGTGGCAGCGGCTGACCGCCGGGTCCCGCGGCGAAGGTCAGTGGCGAGATCGCCTCCTGTTGACCGACGCCGGGCTTCGTCCAATCGCACACACCGCCGGGGAACACGGCGTTCAGCCGAGCCAGTTGTGACGCGTCGAGTGCGGCCGGCGCGTAGTCGGCCGGGTCGAGCGGCTTGAGCTGGCACTTGAGGACGTTCTCCTGCAGCGACCCGCTGGCCACCTGCCGCGGCGACGAGTGCATGGCGAGCCTCGGGTCGGCGTCGCACAGCGCCACGTCGGTGACCGGGGTCTCGAAGTTGGTGTCGCCCGTGAGATAGCAGTGGTCGAACGCCCCCGCGGGCTTCGCTGCGATCACGTCGGCCTGCGTGCGCACCCCGTTGACGGTCGCCTTGGGAGAGGACACGTTGAGGTCGGAGAGCCAGGTGTCCATCGTCTCGAACGACTTCAGCGTCACCGCCGCGTTCTGGGCCGGTGTGGCGGGCAGGAGGCCGGTTCCGTAGCGCCAGATGACCTGATTGCCATGGATCCCTTCGTTGGCTGCCTCGATGCGGGCCCGTTCGGAGAACGTGCGCCAGATGTAGTGGATGCCCTGCTCGTCGTAGCCGCGCGAGTCGATGATCGGGACCTTGCCGAGGTTCTTGCCGCTCGACACGATGCCGGCGCGGTACGCGATTTCGAGGGCGCGCAGGTCGGCCGTCGAGCGTGTCGGGACGCGGTTCGAGTCGGGGTCGAGTCCGCCGACCCTCTCGTTCAGCGTCACGAACTCCTCGGGCGTGATCGCACCTGACCGCAGCGCGTTCAGGCCGTACTCGATGCCGACGTTGTCGTAGGTCTGACGGGCACGCACACTGCCGGGGACGACGCCCGCGGTGGTGCCCCACACGGCAGTCGCCAGGTCCGCGTCGCCGCAGCGCGTGCCGTTCGGGTTGGTGGCTGGGTCGTAGACCAGTGCGGCAGGCAACAGGCAGTTGTTGCGCGGTGCGCCCACGGGCGCGAGCGCTCCGGTGTTCTGGTTGATGACCAGGACCGGCACGTAGTTGCCCGGCTTGTTGTTGAAGCCGAAGGCGTTGTTCCATGACTGGCAGCCGAGATGGTCGAGGTGCCCGTTGATCGCCGTCTTCTTGGCGTTGACCTGCGCCTGGCTCAACCCGCTCATCAACGCAGTCCACTCCGGCGACACGTAGGCGTTCACGAGCAGCACGCAGTCGAGGACCTCGAGGCCGGTCGTGATCGAGTCGGGGTAGTCGCAGCTCGGCTGGATCCCGTCGAGCAAGCCCGGGAAGATCGACACGACGGTGTTCTGCTGGATCGACCCACCTGAGCAGCCGTTGCCCATCGTGTATGCGATCTCGCCGTAGGTGTCGACGATGTGCTCCTTCATCATCATCACCGTCTCGGCGACCAGCGTGCGGTTGGAATTGCGCGACGAGTCGGTAACGCTGTTGTCCACGACCATGAAGCCGCGTGACAGCGCGACGTCGTCGGCCCAGTTCTGCGAGGTGCGGTTCTGCAGCCTCGGTTGACCCGTCGACGCCCCAAAGGTGTAGACGACCTTGCCGTTCCACCCGGGCTGCGGATCCAGCGCCGTCCACGGCTTGCTGGGGTTGAACAAGACGGCAACGTCGTAGATGCCTCGATTCATCGTGCCGCGCTCGACGCGAACGATGTACGGAACCGTGCGGCCCGTCGTCGTTGTCGTCATCGCCAGGTCGGCGGGTGACGAGCCTGGGGTGTAGGGCTTGAAGCAGTTGTTCGTCGGCGGCGCCGCCGGTGGGCTCGGGTCGGGCAGCCCGGTCGAGCAGCCCGGCGTCGTCGTCCGGTAGAACAGCTTGTGCTCGGTCGCGATGTTGCACTGCGCGTCGACGGCGAAGGTGGTCAGACCACTCGCGTTCGATGCCGGCGTGTTGCCCGATGCGGGTACCGGCGTCGGTGTGGCGCATACCCACGGCATGGCCTGTGAGCTGAACAGGATCGGCCCGCCGCGGACGTGGTTCGTGATCGTCAGACTGGCCCACGGCCGGCCGCGGCCCCGGCCGTTGGCGTCGGCGACGAACAGGTTCTCGCCGGGCTCCATGCCCTCGAGGACCCCACGCAAGGTCCGTGCCGAGTTGTCAGCGACGAATGACGAGCTGACGTCGGCGCCGTTGAGCGTGAGCGTCACCTTGTGCATCGGCACGTTCTTCGGCACCCGCACCTCGACCAGCGCGTCGCCGTCGCTGATCAGGTCCGCACGATTGGACAGCGTGTGGATCTCGAAGTTGAAGGGCGGCAACTGGGCTCCGGCGTGTGGCGACGACGCGGACGACGTCGACGCGCTGGCGCCGACCTCACCGACCCCGGCGACGAGCACCGCTGTGACCAAGAGAGCGCCGATCCGAGTCGAAACGGCCACGTTCTGCATGGCGGGCGTCCTTCCTGCATGGCGATAGACGTGAAGTGCCATCGACCGAGCCGCCCCCCGGCAGCGGCACCACCGTAACCGTGCGCCGTCGGTCGCGGTGTCAGGTGACCAGAGCGACGTGGTGGCGTGTCGCGAACGACCAGTGTCGTCCGCGCCGGAGAACCGAGCCAGGATGGCCGTATGCCGGTCGACGACGTCGCGCCGTTCCACCTCGCGGTTCCGGAGTCTGAACTCGACGATCTCCAGGCGCGTCTGCACGCCACGCGGTGGCCGGAACCGGCGACGGATCCGGCGCAGGGCGTCGCCCTGCAAGAGCTCCAGGCGCTGTGCACGTACTGGGCCGATGGTTATGACTGGCGGAGGACCGAGGCCCGGCTGAACACGATCGAGCAGTTCCGAACCACGATCGACGGGCTCGGCATCCACTTCTTGCATGCCCGTTCGAGCGACCCGGACGCGCTCCCACTCGTGCTCACCCACGGCTGGCCCGGCTCGGTGATCGAATACCTGGATGTGCTCGGTCCGCTGAATGAGGCGGGCTTCCACTGCGTGGTGCCGTCACTGCCCGGCTATGGCTGGAGCGACAAGCCGGCCGAGGCGGGTTGGGGCGTGGAGCGGATCGCGCGCGCCTGGGCGACACTCATGGCGCGTCTGGGCTATGACCGCTACGGAGCCCAGGGCAGCGACTGGGGTACCAGCGTGAGCACGACCCTCGGACAGCTCGATGCCGAGCATGTCGTCGGCATCCACCTGATGCCGCCACTGGCCCCACCCGACCCGGCGACGCAGGGCGACCTCACCGACCAAGAACAGGATGCGCTGGATGCGATGAGGCGCAACGGCGCGCAGGAGTCCGGCTACTCGACCATGCAGCGCACCCGTCCCCAGACGATCGGCTACGCCCTGGCCGACTCGCCCGCCGGTCTCGCTGCTTGGATCACCGAGAAGATGATGAGCTGGACCGACCCGCGCAGCGAACTGTCATCGGACACGATCCTCGACAACCTCATGCACTACTGGCTCCCGCACACCGCCGCGTCGAGCGCCCGGTTGTACTGGGAGAGCATCCACGAGGTCACCCGCTGGCTCGAAGGACCACTCGATGAACGGGACTACGTCGACGCCCCAGCCGGTTGCAGCGTGTTCCCGTACGAACTACAGCGACCCTCGAGGCGCTGGGCCGAGCGGCGCTTCGGCAACATCGTCTACTGGAACGAGCCCGAACGCGGCGGCCACTTCCCTGCCTTGGAACAGCCGGCGCTGTTCGTCGCCGAGGTGACGACCTTCTTCGAGCTCATCAGATAGCGCACCCTTTGCGATATCGGTCTCACGACCCAGGAGCACTCACCAGCATCCCGACCCGTCAGAACACATGGCTCTCGAAGGTGTCCACACCGAAGTAGCTCGTGGTGTAGTCGATCGCCTTGCGCTCATCGAAGGCCTTGCAGGTGAACAGCACCACCGAGACGAAGCGGGGTCCGGTCCAGACGTAGAGGGAGATCCCTGAGTCGATGAGTGGTAAGAACGCGTCGAAACCCTGGTGCTCCTCGCGTCCGATCCCGGCCGGAGCGAAGATCGCCGGATGCCCATAGGTGCGTAGGTCGAGATGGGCGGCCACCCCGTGGAGGTACCCCTCAACACATTGCTCGTCGACGTCGATGCTGAAGTAACCCTCGACGAGTAGCCGCTGGCGGAGGATCTCTGGTGCGAAGGTGGGCATGCGGCGAGTCTGGCCCACCACGACCAAGCGTTCGACCGGGTCGCAGGGGAGCAGTACCCGTCGGCGGCTGAGCAGGCACGCCACGCGGACCCGGGCTCCGATCCGTGCGATCCCGGATGCGGCACCCGTTCGCGGATCGCCACGATCGACACCGCGGTGTAGCGCGCAAGCCCGCGTTCACCAGCCACCCTCTCACGTAAGGAGGTCCTATGAGGACTCACACTCGTCTCCGGTCGCTCTTGATCGCTCTTCCGCTTGTCGCCGGGGCCGGTCTGGCGACCAACTCATCGTCAGCCTCGGCAGACAGCAGAGCGTGCACATGGGACGGCTCGAGCGGCTGTGCCTCGTTCAGGTCTCGCGGCGAGCACTTCTTCGTCTGCGACTACCAAGCAGATGGGCACTCGGTCACGGTGAGATACGCGTACCGCAACAGCAGTGGGGACTACGTGCATCGCACCGCCACGAACTACTGGGGAGCGGGCACCTGCCGCGACGTCAACCGATCGATCAAGGAGGGCAGGAAGGTCGCGTGGCACGTGTGCGAGTCCAAGTACGGCAGGCCCGGTGGAAAGAAGATGGACGTCCTGGACAGCACCTGCGGCCCCCGATACCACAACGTCATCGACTACGCCTAGGGCTTCTCGACTGTCATCGACGGGCGCGGATGACGATGACACCCCTTGGCCATACTGGCGTACATGAGTTCGTTCGTGTCGTCGGCGGCGGGTGGTGGCGAGGTGTCCGCGGGCGCGGTCGATGCGGCGGTGACGTTGCTGGGCGAGGGACTCGATGGTCTCGGCGGGCGAGAGTTGGCGGCCCGGTTGGGTGATGTGGAGCGGGCGATCCGCAAGCTGGAGGCGGTGGCCGTGTCGATTGTTGCGGCGGCGGATCGGCGGGCGGTGTTCCGCGACGACGGGCACGCGTCGGTGCGGGGCTGGGTGAAGGCGTCGCTGCGGGTGTCGGACCGCACGGTGACCCACCGGATGCGCACCGCCAAGCTGTGCGCCGCCCTGCCCCAGTGTCAGGCCGCGCTCGCCGGCGGCGAGTTGGGGGTGGATCAGGTGCGGGAGCTGGCCCGAACAAACGCCAACCCGCGATGTGGGGAACATCTGGGAACGGTGATCGACCTGTTGCTCGATCTGTCCGGCGAAGCCCCCTACGAGGGCTTCGCCGGCGCCTTGCGCCAATGGGAGCGTCTCGCTGATGCCGACGGCGCCCATCGCGGCGACGAGGCGGCCCACGCCGGTCGGTCGGCGCGGATGGCGCTGGTCGGCGACGAGGGCTACCTCGACGCGCGGATGGGGACCGTCCAGTTCGCGGCGATGAAGGAGGTGTTCGATCGGTTCACCCAAGCCGAGTTCGAGGCTGAGTGGGACGAACTGCGTCAACAGTTCGGTGACGACGCATGTCCCGGGATGCTCGAACGCAGCGAAGGACAGCGCCGAGCCGACGCGTTGGCGGCGATCTTCTCCCGGGCCGCGGCCACCGATCCGGCCGCCAAGGATCCCGAGCCGGTGGTCAACATCGTCATCGACCAAGCCGTGTACGAGGCCCAACTGGCGGCGATGGCCACCGGTGATCCGGCCCAGTTCGACCCGACCGACGTGGCACACCAGCGTTGCTCGACCACGACTGGGGTCCCAGTCGACCCGGCCGACGCCGTCGTCGCCTCGCTGATCGGTCACGTGCGCCGAGTGGTGCTCGACGGTGACGGCCGGATCATCGACCTCGGCCGCCGCTGCCGCGTGTTCACCGGCGGTGCCCGCACCGCCGCACTGTTGCAGGCAGCGTTCGACTCCTCTGGGCGATGTATCTGGCCCGGCTGCGGGCTCCACCGATGTCAGGTCGACCACACCCTCGGCTGGACCTCCGGCGGGTCGACTGCCCCTGCCAACGCGAGCCCGTTGTGCGCCCGCCACAACCGGTTCAAGACCCGCGGCTACCGATGCTGGCGCGACCCCGTGGGCGTCTGGCACACGTCGCGCCCCGACGGCACCGAGATCCGCGCCGCTTGAAGGTTCAGGTCGCCCGGCGTGATGCCTCGCGGGCCTCGCGATAGCGCTCCCGCCGTTCCCGTTCGACGGCGGCCCGGTCGGAGGGAGTGTCTCCCTCCGGGTAGTCGGCGAGGATCTCGTCGAACACCTCGCGCAGCTCGTCCTTGTGCTCGGGGTGGGTGAAGACGTAGAAGCGGTTGGCGCGGATGGCGTCGAGCACCTTGGCGGCGACCTCGTCGGGTTCCATGCCCGCCTCGTGGACGTGGGCGAGGCGCTCGACGAACGCCGGGTCGGTCGACTTGGCCTCGGCCTTGAGCTCGTCCGGGCGGATCTCGTCGCTGGCGTAGATGTAGCTCTTGACGAGGCCGGGGCAGAGCACGGACACGCCGATGCCGTGGGAGACGAGGCTGTAGCGCAGCGACTCGGAGAGCCCGCGCACGGCGAACTTCGAGCAGTTGTAGATCCCGGGCGCGCCGCTGGCGAGGAAGCCGGCCATCGACGCCGTGTTGACGACGTGCCCGCCCTGACCGCGTTCCTTGATCCGGGGCACGAACGTCGTGACGCCGTTGATCACCCCGTGGAGGTTGACCCCGAGCACCCAGTCCCAGTCGTCGTAGCTCGACTCGTCGATCGACTGGAACAGGTTGACGCCGGCGTTGTTGAACAGCAGCGACACCGGGCCGAGCGCGGCCTCGGCTTCGTCGGCGGCGCGGGCGAAGCCCTCCCGGGACCGGACGTCGAGCTCGATCCCGATCGCCGCGTCGGGTCGGTCGAGTGCCGTCAGCGCCTGCTCGATCGACTGCGGCCGGACGTCGGCGACGGCGACCTTGCAGCCCTCGGCGAGCAGTGCCCGGGCGAGACCGAGCCCGATGCCGTTGGCGCCCCCGGTGACGAAGGCGGTTCGACCGGTCAGATCCTTCATCGGTAACCCCCTGTCACGCGGTCTGGAATCGTCGCTGTCCGTCGCGGCTGCGGTAACCGCCGCGGACGGCGCCCGGACGGACGTCTCCGAAGGACGGGGCGAAGCTCGCCGGCAGCTCCCGGCTGTTGGGCAGGCTGAGCCAGGCCCGCAGCAGGTGCCGCTTGCGCTCCGGCTCGTCGTAGTCCTCGAACTCGGTGCGCATGTGGAACGCGCTGTGGTTGTTGATGAACATCATCGAGCCCGGTTCCAGTGACCGCTCGATCCAGAACTGGGGCTCGTGGGCGACGTCGGCGACGTATCTCACCGCCTCGACCTGCTCGTCGGTGAGCGGTGGGGCGCCACAGTTCTTCTCCGCCCACAGGATGTTGGACGCCACGTACGCGGCACGCGACGTCGTCGTTCGCCCGGCCGTACACCGGCATCTCGTACCACGGCCGCTCGCCGGGGAGCTCGTTCGCCTGCCAGCTCGTCGTGAACGGTCGGTACAGCACCTCCAGCAGGTCGGGCCGGCGGCGGGCGATCTCGTTGTGCACCGCCACCGAGCTGGCCCAGCGCGACGCGCCGCCGCGCTTGGCCCGGCGAAGGAGGAACAGTGCCGTGACGTCGGACTGGTCGGAGTGGAACCGCAGCTCGACGTTGGACGTGTAGCCCCGCCCGGCCCGGCCCTCGATGCCTGTCCCGAGATCGCGGACGTCGCCGAGGACGTCGCCCCGCCAGCTCTGCGCGACCGGTGTGCCGAGGTGCTGGCTGAGTCCCCACCAGATCGCCCGCAGCTCGGGCAGCGTGTACCGGTCCACCGGGAACCCGTCGCAGACCATCAACCCGCGGCCGTCGACGAGCTGGCGCCTGATGGCGTCCACGAGCCGGTCGACCGTGGGCAGGGGGAACGCCTCGGCCCCGAGCCGGTCGAGATCGAGTTCCGGTTCCACGGACCGGGCATGAGCGAGGGCGGTGGCAACGTCGTCGAGCTCGGCCGCCGTGAACGTGTGCCACCAGTCCGTGGAGCCCTCCAGATCGGCGGCGAGCCAGGCGGCTGGTCCCTCGACGGGGGTGATCGGAGCTGTCATGGGACCTCCTCAGCGGTCCGACCGCGAAAGGGCGTCGACCGCGACGGCGAACAGGATGATCACACCCTGGATGATCTGCTGGTAGTAGATGCTGACACCGAGCAGGTTGAAGCCGTTGGTGATCATGGCGAGGAAGAACACGCCGAACACGGTGCGCCAGATCGCACCGCGCCCGCCGCCGATGCTCGTCCCGCCGACGACCACCGCCGAGAAGGCCGCGAACACCGTCTCGATGCCGTTGCCCGGCTGGCCGACCGACGTGCGCGACGCCAGGATCGCCCCGCCGATGCCGGCGGCGAGGCCGACCACGACGAACGAGAGCAGCTTCACCGCCCGGGTGTTGATGCCCGACAAGCGGGCGGCCTCCGGGTTGCCGCCGACGGCGTAGACCCAGCGACCGAGCTTGGTCCGCGACAGCGTGAAGGCGACGAGCGCCCCGCACAGGATCATGATCCAGATCGAGTACCTGAGCCCGGCGAACGACCCGCGCCCGATGGTGGCGAACCCGGAGTCGGTGATCGTGAGCAGCCGCCCCTGCGAGATCGCCAGGGTGATCCCGTAGGCGATGATGCTCGTCGCCAACGTGCAGACGAACGAGTTGATCCTCACGTAGGCGACGAGGAACCCGTTCACCGCTCCGTAGGCCGTGGCGACCAGGATCCCGACGAGCAGGGCCGGGTAGGTGCCGATGTCGGCGTACTGGTTGGTGGCGACGATGCCGGTGAGCACGAACACCGCGCCGGCCGACAGGTCGAACTCGCCGCAGATGATCAACCACGTGTAGGCGAACGCGACGATCGCCGTCGGCACCACCTGGGCGGTGATGTTGAGCAGGTTGGTCCGGGTCAGGAACACGTCGCTCGTCAGCGACAGCACCACGAACAGGACGACGACGGCGCCGACGATGGCGTAGTCGCGCAGGAACAGGAGCCGGGCGTGCAGCCCGCCGCGGGTGTCCCGGAGCGCCGCGGTCATGGCGTCGATCCGCCGAACACGGCTCGCATCACCGCGTCCTCGGTGGCCTCCTCGCCGTCCATCTCGGCGACGATCCGTCCCTCCCGCACCACCAGCACGCGGTGGGCGAGGGCGACCACCTCCTCCAGCTCGCTGGAGATGAGCAGGACACCGAGCCCCTGCCCGGCCAGCCCGTGGAGCATCTCGTAGATCGCCCGCTTGGCGCCGACGTCGATCCCCCTCGTCGGCTCGTCGGCGATCAGGAACCGGGGCGTCTTGGCCAGCCACTTGGCGAGCGCCACCTTCTGCTGGTTGCCGCCCGACAGCGCCCACATCGGCATCGTCCGGCTGGCGGCGCGCACGTCGACCCGCTCGATGGCATCCCCCACCATCCGCCGCTCGGCGCGGGCCGACACGACCGAGGCGACGCAGACCTCGCCGAGATGGACGATGCTGACGTTCTCGCTGACCGGACGAATCATCACCAGGCCCTGGTCCTTGCGGCTCTCCGGCATCATCGCGATCGAATGGCGGATCCGCCCCTTGGGAGATCTCGAACGCACCGGGCGGCCGGCCATCTCGACCGTGCCGGTGCTCGGATCGGCACCGAACACGGCCCGGGCGATCTCGCTGCGGCCGCTCCCGACGAGTCCGGCGAGGCCGACGATCTCCCCGGCCCGGATCTCGAACGAGACGTCGCGGAACGCCGGCTCCCGGGTGAGCCCGCGGACCGACAGGAGGACGGGCGCGTCCGCGGGCGGCGGCGTACGGGGCGGGAAGGTCAGCTCGAGCGACCGTCCGAGCATCGCCGTGACCAGCGAGTCGGCGGTCTCGGCGGCCGCCGGCACGGTCTTGACGTGCCGGCCGTCCTTGAGCACGGTGACGGTGTCGCAGAGCGCCAGCACGTCGGGGAGGATGTGCGACACGTAGAGGATCGTCGCGCCCTGGTCCCGGAGGTCGCGGGTGAGGGTGAGCAGCCGGTCGGCCTCCGGGCGGGTGAGCGCCGCCGTCGGCTCGTCCATCACGATCAGCCGGGCGTCGCGCACCAGGGCCCGCATGATCTCGACCTTCTGCTGGTCCGCCACCCGGAGCTCGCCGGCCGGGGTGGACGCCGGCTGGGTGAAGCCGATGCGGGTGGCGAGGTCGGCGAACGTGCGCCGCTGGGCGCCCCGATCGAGCAGGCCCCGCCGCCCCCGCTCGGCGCCGAGGAACACGTTGTCGAGCGCCGACATCGTCGGCACGAGGGCGAGCTCCTGGTCGATGATCGCCACGCCCCGCCGGATCGCGTCCCGCGGCGATCTGTACGACACCGGTTCGCCGTTCACGAGGAGCTCGGCTTCGTCGGGAACGACGGCGCCGGCGATGACCTTGCCCAGCGTCGACTTGCCGGCCCCGTTCTCGCCGACGAGGGCATGGATCGAACCGGGGGCGATGTCGACCGACACGTCGTCGAGGGCGACGGCCGCGCCGAACCGCTTGGTGACGTGCCGGGCCGACACGCCAAGCCCCGCCGCCGGCCCGGCGGGGTCGGCCGGAACTAGGAGCCGAGCGGCCATTCCGCCGTGAAGTCGCCGGCGTTCTCCTGGGTGATGATGATCGACCCGGTGGGGCTGTAGTCCTTGGCCACGTCGACGGTGACGTCGTCGCCGAGGTCCTCGCCCCGGGCGGCCTTGATCGCGAATTCCGTCGCCAGCCGCGACTCCGTCGCCGGCAGGAGCAGGACCTCGCCGAACTGCTGGCCGCTCTTGACCTGCTCGATGGACGCCGCGTCGGCGGCCGAGGCGACCAGCAGCACTTCGTCCGCCAGGTCGAGCTCGGCGAGGACGTCGGCGACCGGGACGGCGCAGAAGCTGCAGTCCATGGCCAGGACGTCGGTGCCCGGGTTCGCCGGCAGGAGCTGCCGGGTTGCGTTGATCGCCTCGTCGGGGTTGAAGTTCTGCGTCTGCTCGGCGACGACCTCGATGTCGTCGCGCTCGTCGAGGAGGCCGTAGAGCACGTCCCGGGAGATCGACGAGTAGTCGAAGGCGAGCGGGCCGAAGAGGTAGATCACCTCGCACTCGGGCTCGTCGTTCTCCGCGCACGCGAGGTCGACGAGCTCGTAGAGCCCCTCGCCATTCGTCGTCGCCGAGTGGATGACCGAGGCACTCAGCCCCTCGACCTGCAGCTCGACGCTCGCCGAGTCGGGGCCGAGGGCGTTGCCCATCGCGACCACCTCGATGTCCTGGGCGATCGCCTGCTCGGCGCAGTCCATCATCGTCGGCCCGGCGACCGCCTTGAGGATGAAGGCGTCGAACTTGTTCTGGGCGAGGGCGTCCTGGCACTGGGCGATCTGCGCCTGCGGGTCGTTGTTGGCGTCGAAGACGGTGATGTTGACATTGCCGTCCGCGGCGGCGACGTCGGCGGCGGTCTTGATGATGACCTCCTCCACCGGGTTCGCCTGGATCGCCACGAACTGGGCGATCTCGAGCGGTTCGCCTCCGCTCGGTGCCGAGCCGCCGCCCGTCGCACCGGTCGTGGTCGCCGTCGTGCCCGCAGCGGTGTCGTCCGCCGCCGGCTCGGTCGCCGCCGCTGTCCCCGAGGTGTCGGCGGCGCCACCGTCATCGTCGTCGTCTCCGCACGCGGCGATGGCGACGAGACTGCCCGCGAGCAGGCAGACGAGGCCCCGCGACCGGAGTGAACGGTGTGTGCTCGCGCGCATGGCGCACTCCTTCTCCCCTCCGACAGGACCCAGTTCCCCAGTCGCCCGACCGCCCCCCGAGCCGACGGGCGGCGATGATATACGGTGTCAGGGAAGCTGACAATTCAGCGGGCGATGGGGGTGCCCCGATGGATTACGAGATGATCTCGGTCGACGACCACATCGACTTCCAGTACGTGCCCAGCGACGTCTTCACCACCCGGTTGCCGGCCCACCTCCGCGACCGCGGCCCCCAAGTGGTCGAGCTCGACGACGGGACCTCGGGCTGGGTGTGCGACGGCCGGAGCCTCGGGCGCTGGGCCGGGGGACGCCGGTCCACCGCCAAGCGCTCGTACCAGACCGCGCTCGAACGGGCCGGCCTGGACGAGGAGGGCGTGCTCCGCCCGACCGAGCCCGAGCTGCGGTTGACCGACATGAAGCACGACGGCATCTACGCCACCGTGATGTACGGCCCGGCCGTGGCGATCGAGATCGACGACCCCGAGCTGCGCCTCGCCGTGTACCGGGCGTACAACGACTGGCTCCAGGAGTTCTGCAGCTACGACTCCAAGCGTCTGATCGGCGTCGCGATGCTGCCGGCGGAGGACACCGCCGGGGCGACCGCCGAGCTCGAGCGCCTCGCCGAGCGGGGTGGGGCCAAGCAGGTGGCGATGCACATCGGCCGCGTCGAGCACGCGATCTACGACCCCGAGTGGGAGCGGTTCTGGGACGTGATCGACGAGAGCGGGATCATCGCCTCGTTCCACCTCGTGCTCACGGGAGCGCAGATCCTCGCCCTCGACGGTGCTCCGCACGCGATCTTCGAGACGAGCAAGGTCTTCATCAACCAGTTCCTCGATCCGCTCGTCGGGCTCCTCGGGCGGGGCGTGCTCGAGCGCCGGCCCAACGCCAAGCTGGTGCTCGCCGAAAGCGGGCTCGGCTGGCCACCGTGGGTCGTCCAGGAGATGGACTACCGCTACGCCCGACTCGTCGCGATGCGCGACTACTGGGAGCCGCGCGGAGGGATCGGGTTGACGATGAAGCCGAGCGAGGTGTTCCGGCGCCAGGTGTGGGTCACCATCCAGGACGACCAGATCGGCCTCGACATCCTCCACCACTTCGGCGAGGACAAGGTGATGTGGGCCTGCGACTACCCGCATCCGGACAGCACGTTCCCCGAGTCACGGGCCGTCGTCGAGCGGCTGATGGGCGAGCTGACTCCCGAGGCACGGAAGCGAGTGCTCCATGACAACGCAGCCAGTCTCTACGGCCTCTAGATCGTCGGCGATCGACCCGCCGGAGCCGGACCTGACGCCGGCGGAGATGATCGCCCGCGCCACCGCGCTGCGCCCGAAGCTGCTCGAGCAGCAGGAGGAGACCGAGGAGCGGACGTTCTACTCCGAGGACCTGCACGAGGAGTTCCTGGAGGCCGGCTTCTACCGGACGTACATCCCGCGCCGGTACGGCGGCTACGAGTTCGGCGTCGACACCTACTGCCGTGTGCTCCAGGAGCTCGCCCGGGGCTGCCCGAACTCGGCGTGGTGCATGGGGCTCGCCGGCAACCACGCCCTCCAGATCGGCTCGTGGTTCCCTGAGGATGCGCAGGCAGAGATCTTCGGTGACGGTGACTTCCGGGCCGCGTCGGTCGCCATGCCGATCGGCGCGGCGACGCGGACCGAGGACGGTTGGGAGCTCAACGGCAAGATCGCCTACGCCTCGGGGATCCCGTACTCGACCCACTACATGGGCCAGGCGTTCATGCCCGACTTCGATCCGGCCAACCCGCAGTTCCTCCTGTTCGTCGCCCCGAAGGGTGAGTGGACGAGGCTGGACGACTGGGGTCACCTGCTCGGGCTGAAGGGCAGCGGCTCGCACAGCATCGTGTTCGACCACGGGTGGATCCCCACCAACTGGGGCGTGGAGAACACGTTCATGATCGACGTCGACGTGAGCAACGGCACGCCGGGGCTGGAGCTGCACGGCAACCCGATGTACGCCGGGCGGGCGATCGGGCCGTTCACGTTGAGCCTGGCGGCGATCACCATCGGCGCCGCCTACTGCGCGCTCGACGAGTACGAGCTGATGATGGAGACCAAGACCGGACCGCGACCGCCGATGGTGCCGCGCAAGTTCGACATCGACTACCAGCGCTGGTACGGGGAGGCGCTGACCAAGATCGCCCTCGCCGAGGCGGCCGTGCGCAACGCCGCCGAGCAGCACATGGAGATCTGCCAGCGGTTCGTCGACGAGGGGATCCCGTTCAGTTACGGCGACGACATGCTCATCGGCTCGATCGGTCGGGAGGCGTACCTCCAGGCGTGGGAGACGATGCAGGGGGTGATCTGGCGAACCGCCGGTTCGAGCGCGGCCGCCAAGGGGGAGCGGATGGAGCGCATCTTCCGCGACCTGTCGATGATGAACGGTCACCGGAACACGGTGCTGCGCGACTGGGCGTTCCGTGCGATCGCCCGCGAGCGCTTCGGGTTGCCGCGCGAATGAAGGGGATCGCGGACAAGGTCGCCGTCGTCACCGGGGCGGCGAGCGGGATCGGGCGAGCGACCGCCGAGCGCCTCTCCGAGGAGGGCGCCCGCGTCGTGGCCGTCGACTGGAACGGCGAAGGGGTGGACGTCGTCGCCAAGTCGCTGCCCGGTCCCGCCGTCCCGGTCCAGGCCGACGTGTCGCGCGAGGAGGACGTCGAGCGCTACATGCAGGTCGCCCTGGATGCCTTTGGCGCCGTCGAGCTGGTCCACCTCAACGCGGCGATCTCGGGGCCGTTCAAGTTCATCCGCGAGTTGGAGACCGAGGAGTACGACCGCGTGCTCGACGTCAACCTGCGCAGCGTGTTCCTCGGCCTCCGGGCCGCCCTGCGGCAGATGGCCGACCAGGGCGGGGGCGGGGCGATCGTGACGACGTCCTCGCTCGCCGGCACCCAGGGCGGCGGCCGGGCGGCCCCGTACATCGCCGCCAAGCACGGCGTCGTGGGGCTGACCAAGGCGGGCGCGATCGACGGGTCCCGGATCGGCGTGCGGGTCAACTCGATCGCCCCCGGGATCATCGTCACCGGGCTGATGAAGAACTTCGAGGAGGCGGTGGGCGGCAGCGAGGAGGTCCTCGACTCCTTCCGGGCGATGGTTCCGCTGCGCCGGTTCGGCGACCCCGCCGAGGTCGCCGGGCTGGTGACGTACCTGCTCAGTGACGACGCGACGTACGTGACCGGGCAGGTGATCCAGGTCGACGGAGGGGTGACGGCGGAGAACCCGGGGTCACCCCGCGGACGCTGATCACGGCCACCGCGCCGGCCCCCATCATCGCGGCCAGTCCCGGTGCGAGAACCCGCTTCAGCTTCATCGTGCGCTCCTTCCGTCAGCAACGCCCAGTACGACCGGACGGCGGACTGCGGTTCGCGTGAGTTTGGGAACACTGGTGCGATGGGAGGTATCCGCTGGCGCAATGGCCCGGAGGGCTACGGGGTCGTCACCAAGACGCTGCACTGGCTCGTCGCCACCGCCATCGTCGCCCAGTTCATCGTCGGCTACCTGCTCGACGCCGACGAGAGTGGTCGAGGTCGCGGTCGAGGCCGCGGTCGCGGTGGCGAGTCGGGGCGTGGACGCGGGCGGGGCGGGGGCGGCGGCTACGACCCGTTCGGCGACGACACGTTGCTCACGGTGCACGTCGTGCTCGGCGTCACGATCCTGGTGCTGGCGTCCGTCCGGCTGGTGTGGCGCTCGACGACGCCGCTGCCGCCGTGGGCGCCGACGTTGTCCCCCGCCGAGCGGGTGCTGGTGCACTGGACCGAGCGGGCCTTGTACCTGCTGATGTTCGCCATCCCCATCACCGGTCTGATCCTCGTGCTCGCCGACGACGACGACCTGCTGCCTGTCCACGTCGCCGCGCACATCGCGTTCTTCGTCGTGATCGCCCTCCACGTCGGAATGGCGATCAAGCACGGACTGGTCAACCGCGACGGTTACGTCCGCCGCATGCTCTGAGAGCAAGCGCGCTCAGCCGCCGGTGGCGGTCTGAGCCTGCTCGCCGAGGTAGCTGGCGATGAGCAGCTGGCGGTCGGCGCGGAGCTCCTCGACCGGGCGGTGCAGCACGACCTGGCCGTGGGACAGCACGTACCCGCGGTCGGCCACCTCGAGGGCGAGGTGGACGTGCTGCTCGACGAGGAGCACGGCGCAGCCGGCTTCCTGGGCGTACTCACGCACCCGGGGCAGCAGCCGCTCGACGACGACCGGGGCGAGGCCGAGGCTGAGCTCGTCGAGCAGGAGCAACCGGGGGTGGCGGGCGAGCGCCCGGGCGACGGCGAGCATCTGCTGCTCGCCGCCCGACAGGAGTCCGGTGCGGCGGGCCCCGATGTCGCGCAGCGCGGGGAAGTAGCGGTAGGCGACCTCGGCGTCGAGCTCCTCGCCGCGATGGCTGAGGCGGAGGTGCTCGGCGACGGTCAGGCCGAAGAACAGCCCGCGGCCCTCGGGCACGTGGGCGATCCCCATGCGCGCCCGCCGGCTCGGCGACCGCCCGGCCAGGTCCTCGCCGGACAGCAGGATGCGACCGCGCATCGGGTGCACGATCCCGGAGACGGTGCGCAAGGTCGTCGTCTTCCCGGCACCGTTGGCCCCGAGGAGGGCGACGACCTCGCCCGGGCCGACGGTCAGGTCGAGCTCGCGCACGACGGCGGCTTCGTCGTACCCGGCGGTGAGGCCGTCGATCTCGAGGATGTATTCGGCCGTCATGCCGTCGCCTCCTCGACCTCGGCGGCGGCCTTCCCGAGGTACGCCGCGACGACCTGCGCGTCGCGCCGCACCGCTTCGGGGTCACCAGTGGCGATCACCTTGCCGAACTCGAGCACGACCACGTGGTCCGAGATCCCGAGCACCAAGCCCATGTCGTGGTCGACGAGGAGCACGGGGATCCCACTGTCGACGATCTGCCGCAACCTCCGGCCGAGCTCCTCGCTCTCCCTCACGTCGAGCCCGGCGGCAGGTTCGTCGAGGCAGAGCACCCGCGGGTCGGCGGCGAGCGCCCGGGCGAGGCCGACGAGCTTGCGCTGAACCTGGGAGACCTCGGACGGCATCGCGTCGGCGAGCGACTCCAGCCCGAACATCGCCAGTGCCTCGTCCGGTGTCCGAGCCGTCTCCCGGGCCCGCCGGGGCGCGAGCACGGTGAGGTTCTCCATCACCGTCAGGTCGTCGAACAGTTCGATGCTCTGCCAGGTCCGGGTCAGCCCGAGGCGGGCGCGGGCGTGGGACGGGAGCGACGTGAGGTCCTGCCCGTCGAGCTCGACGTGACCTTTGCTCCGGACGATCCCGGTGATCGCGTCGATGAACGTCGTCTTGCCCGCCCCGTTCGGCCCGATCAGCCCGACCAGCTGCCCCTCCTCGACGTCGAGGTCGACGTCGACGAGTGCCCGCACGCCGCCGTAGCTCACCGAGACCTCGCGGCACGACAGAAGCGCCATCACGAACCCATCGCCGACGACGTCGTGGCCGCCTCGCGCGGGCCGGTCTCGAGCTCGGCGGTCTCGTCGCCCGATTGGGCCTGCTGGGCGGCGAGCTGCTTCTGCTTCAACTTGCGCTGCTTCTTGAGGTACTCCGTGCCGGCGATGCCCTCGGGGCTGCGGATCAGGGTGACCAGCAGGGCGATCCCGGCGACGAGCAGCGTCCAGGGGCCGACCCGGTCCTCGGGCAGCACCCAGCGGTCGAAGATGTGGGGGAACAGCCCCTCGGTCGTGATCAGCCCGGCGAAGATCGCCCCCGAGACCATCGTGATGCCACCCAGGTACACGAGGGCGATGAGCACGAGTCCGTTGAGCGCGCTGAAGCGGCTGGCGCTGATCGAGCCGAAGTTGTAGGCGTACAACGACCCGGCGATCGCGGCGATGAACGAGGCGATGGCGAACGTGGCCAGCTTGACGTTGCGGACGTTGATCCCGCCGGCCGCCGCGGCCCGCTCGTTCGACCGCACGGCGAGCATGCGCTGGCCGAGCCCGCCGCGCCGAAGACCGGCCACGACGAGGCAGAGGACCAGCGCGACGCCGAGGGCGAGGAACCCGAACACCGGGCTGGGAAGCTTGTCGTCGAGCCCTCGGAACGAGGCGCTCGTGCCGAGGTCGATCCCGAACAGTTCGGGCTGCGGGACCGTCGTGCCGCCCGAGCCGCCGCCCCACGTGGCGTTGACGAAGATGAACTGCTCGATCGCCACCGCCGCGGCCAGCGTGACCACGGCGAGACTCACGCCCCGAACCCGGAGCGCCGAGACGGCGGTGAGCAGCCCGAGCAGCGTCACCCCGGCGGCGGCGATCACCACCGCGAGCGGGAACTCGATCCCCCACTCGGTCGCGAGGCGGGAGATGGCGAAGCCGGCGACACCGGAGAGGGCGAGCTGGACGGCCGAGATCTGCCCGACGTATCCGGTGATCACGACCACGGACAGGGCCAACGTGGCCCCGATGATGCTGTTGGTCAGCGCCTGGCGGAAGTCGAACGGGAGGACGACGAGGGCGACTCCCACGAGGACCACCGCGAGCGCGCCGTTGCGCGCGAGGTTCTCCGGTCGCGGCACGACGGGAAGACGCTTCTCGACGAGCTCGCCCCGGCCGGGCAGGCTGGCCCCCCGCCAGAACATCGCGATCACGATGACGACGAACACGAACAGGTCGTTGATCCCCGGCATCGCGTGGCCCTGGTCCTGCGGGAACCAGGAGAGCGTGGAGAGGTAGTTGAGCTCGCTCTGCGCTACCCCGATGAGCAGCCCGGCCACGCAGGCGATCCAGAACGACGTGAAGCGGGCGAACAGCGCCGCCGCCAACGCCGGGATCACCTGCAGCGGCAGGGTGAACGTGTTGAGCTGGGTCAGCGAGGCGGCGAGCACGCCGAGACCGCCGGCGACAACGGCGGCGAGCAGCGTGTTGACCATCGAGAGGCGGTTCGGGGAGAACCCGGCGAGCATCGCCGCGACCTCGTTCTCCGATGCCGCCCGGGTGGCCAGGCCGAACTTGCTCCACCGGTACAGGCCCGTCAGCACCAACGCGACGGCGATCACGATCCCGGCCAGGATGAACCGGTTGACCGGGACCGTGACGCCGAACACCTCGACGGTGTCGTCGGGCAGGATCGACGGCGCCTGCCGCCCGACCGTCCCGAACCACAGCTGGACGACGCCCTGCAGCACGAGCAGGACGCCGATCGACGCCGCCATCTTCGCCAGCGGGGAGGCCGTCCGGAGTGGACGGAAGGCGATCCACTCCATCAGCGCGCCTACGACGAGCACGACCGCGAGCGTGATCACCAACGCCAGAGCGGTCGGGAACTCCGGGCCGAAGAACCCGGTCCGCAGTGACCAGAACGAGTAGCCGGCCACCATCGAGACCGCGCCGACGGCAAGGTTGATGATCCCCGACCCGCGGTAGGCGAGCACGACGCCGAGGGCGATCCCTGCGATGAGCGCCCCCGACGCCAGGCCCAACAAGGCGAAGAGGAGGTACTGGTCCATTGTCTAGGTCGGGCGAGCCCGAGCAGTGCGGATCATTCGGGCGGGCGCAACCAGTCCGAGGCGGGAACGAACTGACCGGCGCCCTCGTAGGTATAGAACTTGGTCTGGTTGTTGCAGCTCGCCGGCTCGTCCGGGTCGTACCCGCAATCGACGCTGGGAGCTCCCATGATCAGCGGTCCCTCGAACGCCTGGGCCTGCTCGGACATCGTGTCCGAGGTGATGTCGTCCGGCCCGGTGGCGTTCATGAACTTGGTGATCGTGAGGATCAGCGCCCACGACAGGGCGGCGAACGGGTTCCCGGCCGAGGCCGGATCGAGCCCGTGGGCCGCCGACGTCTCCAGGTACACCGCCGAGTCCGGGGCCGCCGTGTCGCCGGGCAGCGACTGGGCGATGCCGTACGTCCACTGCGGGAGGTCGCCGCCGAGCGCTTCGGCCACGACCGGAGAGAGGCACAACGGGTTGGAGACGACGGGCTGGTCGGCACCGATCTGCTCGAGCGCGTTGAACAGGTTCGAGCAACCGTTGAAGTCGGTCATCGGGACGATCACGTCGGCGTCCTGCCCGCCGGCCGCGGTGAGCGGAGCGAGGAGGTCGGTCGACTCCGGGTCGTAGCCGACCGACGTGACTTCGAGGCCGGCCGCTTCGAGCCCGGCGGTGGTCGCGTCGGCCGCCGTGTTGGCCCCGGCCTGGCTCGGGTACACGATCGCCGCGGTCTCCGCGCCGAGCACGTCGCGGGCGTAGGTACCCCACGGTCCGAGCACGGAGAGCTGGGTGCCGTAGAGCGCGTAGGCGTTCTCGGCGGGGCCGTCCGCCGGGTTGGCCGACACGCCGATGATGACCGGCTTGGCCCCCTGGAGGGTGGCGTAGAACGACTCGTTCCCGGTGACGACGGCGCCGAAGGCGATGATCGCGACGTCGTCGTCGTTGGCCAGTTGCTGGCCGCAGGCCTGGCCTTCCTCCTCGGCCTCGACGATGAAGCAGGTGTGCAGCTCGATCGGGTGCCCGCCGATGCCGCCGAGCTCGGAGTTCACGTAGGCAACCGCGGCCTCGGCACCCTCGGTCGCCTCGGGGATCTCGTTCGTCCCGCCCTGGGCGTTCACCCAGCCGATGGCGATGGGATCCATGCTCGTGTCGGCGGCGCCGGCCGTGGCGCCGGTGAACGCCACGTAGTCGGTGACGGCCTCGGCCGCGTCGCCCGGCGCACCGCTCGTCCCCGGTGCCCCGGTGGTCCCGGTCTCTCCTGTGGTGCCGGGCGCCCCGGTCGTGCCGGGCGCCCCGGTCGTGCCTGGCGCTCCCGTGGTGCCAGGCGCTCCGGTGGTGCCGGGCGCCCCAGTGGTGGCACCGCCCGTACCAGGCGCCCCGCCGTCGTCGTCATCGTCCCCGCAGGACGCGGCGATGAGCGAGCCGACCAGGAGGACGGCGAGCGCGGTGCGCCCGCGCCTGCCCGGGATCGTTGCGTGGCGCATTCGTGTTCCCCCTATCGATGAGCCCCGCGCGCACCCCCCGCTGCTTCCACCCCATGTACGCGTTGCGGACAGTTGTACGGCAGGCGGACCATAACCCCCGCTCGGGCGCGTGTCAACAACCTCAGGGAACCTGATGGTCTCCGACTCAGCGGCGGTCGCCGGTCACCGCGAGCAGGGCGTCGAGCAGCCCGCTGGCGCCGAACCGGAACGTGTCCGGGGACACCCAACCCGGCCCCATGATCCGCTCGGCCAGCTCGATGTAGATGCGGGCGTCGCCGAGATTCCGTACGCCGCCGGAGGCCTTGAAGCCGACCGGCATGCCCGACACCTCGATCGCCTCCAGCACCACCTCGGCCGCCTCCGGCGTCGCCGAGACCTCGATCTTGCCGGTGGACGTCTTGACGAAGTCGGCCCCGTGGGCGATGGCGAAGTGGGTCGCCCGGTCGATCGCCGCCCGGTCGGGCAGGGCGCCGGTCTCGATGATGACCTTGAGCAACCCGTCGCCGTGGCTCAGGTCGGAGCGATCGTTGATCGCCTCCCTCACTCCGTCGAGGACGGCGGCGGCCGCGGCGTCGTCGCCGTACAGCCAGGCGTGGTACGGCAGCACGGCGTCGATCTCGTCGGCGCCGTCGGCGAGGGCCCGGCTGGTCATGTCGATCACGTCGGCCCGCGGCTCCTCACCGGAGGGGAAGTTGACCACCGTGGCGACCTTGATGTCGGTCCCGGCCAGTCGCTCGGTGCACAGGGCGACGTACGCCGGCCAGACGCAGACCGCCGCCACCCCGGCCGCGAGCGCTCGGTCGCAGAGGTCGTCGGCGGCGTCGGCGTCGGTGTCCTCGCCGAGGTCGGTGAGGTCGAGCACGCTGATCGCCAGCCGCGCCAGGTCGTGGTCCTCGAGCCGTTCCATCGGCCGCGAAACTAGCCCCCGACCGCCGCCGTCAGAGCAGGTTCTCGCTGATCGCGTGGATCAGCAGTCCGGCGAGACCGCCGACCACGGTGCCGTTGATCCGGATGAACTGGAGGTCGCGGCCGACCTGCAGCTCGATCCGGCGCGACGTGTCAGCGCTGTCCCACCGCTCGACGGTCGTCGCGATCAGCGCCGCCGCCTCGCCCCGGTAGTTCTCGATGACGTAGCCGGCGAGCCGCTCGACCCAGCCGTCGAGCTTCGCCTGCAGCTCGGGGTCGATCACGATCCGCTCGCCGGCCTGGGCGAGCCCCGCCGTGAGTCGCCGGCGCAGTTCGCTGTCGGGATCGCCGGCGGCGTCGAGCATCCCCTGCTTGAGCTCCCCCCAGAGCGACTGCAGCCACGCTTGCACGTCGCGGTGGGCGAGCAGGTCGCGCTTGACCTCCTCGCCCCGGGCCAGCATCGCCGGGTCCTCCCGCAGCCGCTCGGCGAACCGGCGGATGCGGGCGTCGATGGCGATGCGCACCTCGTGGTGCGGGTTAGCTCGAACGTCGGTGAGGAAGGTCTGCACACCGACGAAGAGCTTGCGGAAGATCCGGTCATCGATGGGCTCGGGTACCCACCACGGCGACTCCTCGTCGAGCCGGGCCCGGAACGTCCCCTGGTTGTCATCGAGGAACGAGGACAGGCCGCTGAGCACGGCATCGAGCAGACGCTCGTGGTGGCCGCCCTCGACGGCGACGTCGATGGCCCGGCCGACGAGCGGGGCGACCGGGGTGGCCTCGAGGCGGCGCTGGACCAGCCCGCCGATGGCGTCCTGGACGTCGCGGTCGTCGAGCACCTCGATCGTGCCCCGCATCGCGTCGGCGATCGCGTGCGCCGCCCGCTCGGCGTTCTCCGGCTCGCGCAGCCACAGTCCGAACCGCCGGCCGACCCGGGCGCCGTGGAGCCGTTCGCTGAGCACCTCCTTGGTCAGGAAGTGGTCCTGCACGAACTCGCCCAGGCTGCGGCCGATCTGGTCCTTGCGGCGGGGGATGATCGCCGTGTGCGGGATCGGGATGCCGAGCGGGTAGCGGAACAGGGCGGTGACGGCGAACCAGTCGGCGAGGGCGCCGACCATCGCCGCCTCCGCCGCCGCTTCCACGTACCCGAGCCACGTCGGTCCCTCGTTGGCCCGGGCGACGACGTACACGATCGCCGCGGCGACGAGCAGCGACGTGGCGACGACCTTCATCCGCCGCAGCGCCCGCACCCGCTCGCGGTCGGCTTCGACGGTCGGCACGGGCGTCAACGGGCGAACTGGGTCGTCACCTCGGCGGCGTCGAGCAACCAGTTGGGGAAGAAGCCCACGAACAGCGTGAAGGCGACGGCGGCGGTGATGGCGAGGCCGCTGGAGAACGGCAACCGGACCGGTTCCCGCTCATCGCCGTCGTCGGGCGGCTCGATCCACGCGCTCACCATGATCCGCAGGTACAGGAAGGCGGCGACGACCGACGTGAGCATGGCCGCGATGGCGAGCGCGTAGCTGCGCTCGTCGACGGCGGCGCGGATCACGCCGAACTTGGCGATGAAGCCGCTCGTGAACGGCACCCCCGCCTGGGCGACGAGCAGCACGGTGAGGGCGACGGCGAGGTCGGGCCGGTTCCGGCTCAGACCGCGGAAGGCGTCGAGGTCGGTGGCGCCGTCGCCGGTGCGGGCGACCAGCGCGACGACGGCGAACGTCCCGATCACCAGCACGCTGTAGGCGAGGAGGTACACCAGCACGCTCGGCACGCCGAGGCCGCTGTCGGCCTCACCCGCCTGGTGGGCGGCGGCTTCGACGCCGACGAGCATGAACCCGGCGTGGTTGATCGACGAGTAGGCGAGCATCCGCTTGACGTCGGTCTGGACCACGGCGAGGAACGAGCCGACGATCATCGACAGCAGGGCGAGGGCCCAGATGACGGGCCGCCAGTCGTCGCGGTAGAAGGGCAGGGCGACCAGGAACACCCGCATCAGGGCAGCGAAGGCGGCGACCTTGCCGGCCGAAGCCATGAACGACGTGATCGGCGTCGGGGCGCCCTGGTACACGTCGGGCGTCCACACGTGGAACGGAGCCGCGGCGACCTTGAAGCCGAGGCCGACGAGGAGCAGGGCAGCGCCGGCGAGGACGAGGGCGTCGTTGCGCTCGAGCTGCACGGTCCCCTCGAACGACGCGACGATGCGGGAGATGTTCGTCGAGCCCGTCGCGCCGTAGACGAGCGCGATCCCGTAGAGCAGGAACGCCGACGAGAAGCCGCCGAGGATGAAGTACTTCATCCCGGCCTCGCCGCTGCCGGTGCGGCGACGGTGGCTGGCGGCGAGCACGTACAGCGCGAGGGACAGCGTCTCGAGCCCGATGAACAGGACGACGAGGTCGTTCGCCGCGCCCATCACGATCCCGCCGGTCGCGGCGACCAGGTACAGCGCGTACACCTCGGGCCCGTCGTAGTCCTCCCGGCGGAGGTAGTCGTCGGTGACGAGGGCGACGAGCAGCAGGGTGACGCAGATCACGATGGTGATGAACTGGGCGAAGGTGTCGAAGGCGAGGGCGTCCCCGACGAGCGTGCCGGGCTCGCCGTCGGTGATGTCGTCCCACAGGACCATCGACAGCACGCCCGCCGCGATCGCCGCCGCCCCGGTCACCCCGGCGTACAGGCCCCGCGGCCAGCGCGGGGTGAGCGCTCCGGCGACGAGCAGGAACAGCGCCGTGCCGACGAGCACGAGAAGGGGCGACAGGGAGAACCAGGCGACGTCCGGGCCGACGAACGTGGAGCCGTCCTGCTGGGCGAACATCAGCCGCCCTCTCCTTCAGGCTCGGCCGGCTCGACGAGCTCGGGCTCGGGCTCGTGGACCCGCTCGCCCGTCTTGTCGGCGATGTGCTCGATGAGGGCGTCGACGCTCGGCTCGACCCGCTCGGTCAGCGGCTTCGGGTACACCCCGAGGAACACGATCAGCCCGATGATCACGGCCAGCACGGCGCCCTCGCGGAGCTTGATCTCGGCGAACCCCCGGTTCTCCTCGTCGGGCTCGCCGTGGAACACCCGCTGGTACGCCCACAGCAGATAGAGCGCGGCGAGGATCACGCCGGCGGCGGCGACCACCGTCCACCACCGGGCGGAGAAGAACGACCCGATCAGGATGAGGTACTCGCCGATGAACCCGTTGAGCCCGGGCACTCCGATCGACGACAGCATCACGACCATGAACCCGGCGGCGAACACCGGCGCCACGGCCTGGATCCCGGTGAGCTCGGCGATCTGGCGGGTGTGGCGGCGCTCGTAGATCCAGCCGACGAGGAGGAACAGGGCGCCGGTGGACAGTCCGTGGTTGACCATCTGCACGACCCCGCCGGTGAGCGACTGACTGGTGATGGCGAAGGTCCCGAGGATGATGAACCCGAGGTGGGCGATCGACGAGTAGGCGACGAGCCGCTTGAGGTCCTTCTGCATCGTGGCGACGATCGCCCCGTAGATGATCCCGACGACCCCGAGGGTGAGGAACAGCGGCCGGCTCCACCACGCCGCCTCGGGGAACAGGAAGAGCCCGAAGCGGACGAGCCCGTACGTGCCGAGCTTCAGCAGCACGCCGGCGAGGATGACCGAGCCCGCCGTCGGCGCCTGGGTGTGGGCGTCGGGCAGCCACGTGTGCAGCGGGAAGATCGGAACCTTCACGGCGAACGCCACGGCGAAGGCGAAGAACAGCCACCTTCCGGTCGTGACCGGGAAGTCGGCGTTCCGCGCCAGCGTGACGACGTTGAACGTCAGCTCGCCGACGCTGTCCCGGGCGAGGAACACCGTGGCGATGATCCCGACGAGCATGAAGGCCGAGCCGGCCATCGTGAAGAGGAAGAACTTCGTCGCCGCGTAGACGCGGCCCTCGTAGCCCCAGCCGCCGATCAGGAAGTACATCGGGACGAGGACGATCTCGAAGAAGAGGAAGAAGACGAACAGGTCGAGGGCGAGGAAGCTGCCCATCACGCCGGCCTCGAGCAGCAGCATCCAGGCGAGGTACGCCTTCTGGTCGTGGTGCGGGTCGACGCCGAGCAGGGCGAGCGGGAACAGGATGCCGGTGAGCACGACGAGGGGCAGGGAGATCCCGTCGACGCCGACGTACCACGAGATCCCCCACGGCTCGATCCACGGGTGCTGGCTGACGAACTGGAACCCGGCCTCGCCGGACTCGAACGAGGCGAGCAGCCAGATGCTCAGGGCGCCGGCCACCACGCTGGCGATGAGGGCGATCAGCTTGACCAGCTCCGGGCGGCGCTTCGACGCGATCATCACGGCGACGGCGCCGATGGCGGGGACGGCGATGATCGAGGTGAGGATCGGGAACCCGGGTTCCATCAGAGGATCCCCCGCCCGATGATGAACCAGGCCAGCATGACGACGACGCCGACGCCGATGATCCCGGCGTAGGCCCGCACGAACCCGTTCTGCCCCTTGCGCAGCCACCCGGCCGCGTCGCGCACGCCCCGACTGGTGCCGTTGACGGCGCCGTCGACGACGTTGGCGTCGAACCAGGCGGCGGCCTCGAAGGACTCCCGACCGGGGCCACCCATGAACTCGGTGACGGTCTGGTCGTAGTACCAGGCGTTGGCGAGGATCGCCGGCTCGACCGCCTTCACCCGCCGCTTCTGGTAGACGAGCCAGCCGGCGACGATGCCGGTGAGGGCGACCACGATGGCGACGCCGAGCAACAGGTACAGGTGGTCGTCGGCCCACGTGCCCTCGATGTCGACCTCGCCGAACTCGACGACCGGTTCGAGCCAGTGCTCGAGGCGGTGGGCGGTGTCGTTGAACGGAAGCTCGATGCCCCCGCCCACCAGCGACAGCAGGGCGAGGACGACGAGCGGCACGAGCATGATCGCCGGGCTCTCGTGGGGCTTGAAGTCGCCGTGAGCACCGTGCTCCTCCGAGCGGTCCTGCCAGCGCGCCTCGCCGTAGAAGACCATCATCACCTGGCGGGTCATGTAGTACGCGGTGAGCAGAGCCGTGACGAGGCCGACCGTGTACAGCGCCGGGCTGTCGGCCAGGGCGAACAGGAGGATGTCGTCCTTCGACCAGAAGCCGGCGAACGGCGGGACTCCGGCGATGGCCAGCCAGCCGACGATGAACGTGGCCGCGGTGACCGGGAGGTACCGCCGCAGCCGGCCCATCCACCGCATGTCCTGCTCGTCGTGCATCCCGTGGATCACCGACCCGGCGCCGAGGAACAGCAGCGCCTTGAAGAAGGCGTGGGTGATCATGTGGAAGACGGCGGCGACGTAGGCGCCGGCTCCGATGGCGAGGAACATGTAGCCGAGCTGGCTCACCGTCGAATAGGCGAGGACCCGTTTGATGTCGTTCTGGGCGATGGCAACCGTCGCCGCGAACAGTCCGGTGATCGCGCCGATCCACGCGATCAGCGGGAGCAACCAGTCCTCGCTGACGGTGAGCACCGGGTTCACGCGGACCATCAGGAACACCCCGGCGGTGACCATCGTCGCCGCGTGGATGAGGGCCGACACGGGCGTCGGGCCTTCCATCGCGTCGGGCAGCCAGAAGTACAGCGGCAGCTGGGCGCTCTTGCCGACGGCGCCGAGGAACAGCAGCGCGGCGATGCCGGTCGCCGTGGTCTGGGCCAGCGCCCCGTCCTCGGCGGCGCCGTTGAGCACCGAGTAGCTCACCGACCCGAGGGCCTCGAAGGCGAGGAACATCGCCAGCATGAAGCCGAAGTCGCCGACCCGGTTGGTGATGAACGCCTTCTTCCCCGCCGTCGCCGCCGACTGCCTGGTGTGCCAGAACGCGATGAGGAAGTAGGAACAGGTCCCGACCCCTTCCCAGCCGAGGAACGTCACGAGCAGGTTCTCGCCGAGCACGAGCATCAACATCGAGAAGGCGAACAGGTTCATGTAGAGGAAGAACTTGGAGAACTTCGGGTCGCCGTGCATGTAGCCGATGGCGTAGAGGTGGATCAGGGCCCCGACGCCGGTGACGAAGAGGCACATCGTGATGCTCAGGGGGTCGGCGAGGAACGCCATGTCGACCTGCAGCGCGCCGACCGGCACCCACGTGAACAGCGTCTCGACCTGTGCCCGCTGCTCCTCCGGCCGGCTCAGCAGGTCGAAGAACACGCCGACCGAGACGGCGAACGATCCCGTCACCGCCAGTGTCGCCAGCCAGCCCGCCCGCGGCTCCCCCAGCCGGCGGCCGAAGACGAGGATCAGCAGGAACCCGGCGAGCGGGAGCGCGGGGATCAACCAGACAACGTCGGTCACTGGAGCACCCTCGGGACAATGCGAGCGAGTGAGCGCCAGCGAGCGAGCGGCCAGCAACGGCCTGCGTGGCCGGGGAACGCAATATCAGTCACGGCCTGCGGCCTCCCGAGCTCGCCAGCTCGCCGTACCTCCAGTGCGGGATCCGCGCACCACTATCCCTTGAGTTCCACGAGGTCGTCGGCGGTCGCCTCGGGACGGCGGCGCAGGATCGACACGATGATGCCGAGACCGACCACGACCTCGGCGGCGGCGACCACGAGCACGAAGAACACCGCGGTCTGGCCGCCGATGTCGCCGAGCCGGTGGGCGAGGGCGACGAAGCTCAGGTTCACCGCGTTGAGCATCAGCTCGACGCACATGAAGATCACGAGCGGGTTCCGGCGCACGAGCACGCCGACGGCGCCGATGCCGAACACGACGGCCCCGAGCACGAGGTACCACGTCGCCGTGGGCTCGATCTCCGCGATCACTGGAGCACCCTGTACCAATGCGAGCGAGCGAGCGCCAGCGAGCGAGCGGCCACCAACGGCCTGCGTGGCCGGGGAACGCTCACGTGGTCGTCACCTTCTGGCGATCGTCGGCCGGGGCGCGGCGACGCTGGCGCCTGGTGAGCACGACCGTGCCGGCGACGGCGACGATCAGCAGGACGGACGTCAGCTCGAAGGCGAACACGTTGTCGCCGAAGAGGTTGTCGGCGAGCTGTTGGATGTTGGCGTCGTGGCCGCCGGGGGTCCCGGTGGCCGAGGGCTCCCCGGCGACGTCGAGACCGGCGCCCGCCGCGAGCGGCTCGGTGTCCCGTGCGGCGACGACGGCGGCGATGAGCAGGCCGACGATGCCGATCCCCATGAACGCCGCCAGCGGGCGCTGGACCGGCAGCGGATCGACGCGCAGGTCCTCGGCGCGGTCGACGCCGAGGAGCATGATCACGAACAGGAACAGCACGACGATCGCCCCGGCGTAGACGATCACCTGCACGGCGGCGAGGAAGTGGGCGTCCAGCGCCACGAAGTGCACGGCGACGCCGAAGAGGGTGAGCACGAGGCTCAGCGCGCAGTGCACCGGATGCCGCCGGATCACGACGCCGATGGCCCCGCCCACCACCATCAGCGAGGCGATGACGAAGACGACGAGGTCCATCAGCTCTTCTCGCCGCCCTGGTCGGCGACGTCCTGGGTCGCCTCCGGGGCCCGCAGGCCGTAGCCGAGCTCGGGACTCCAACCGACCTGGCCGATGAAGTTGGCGTCGCCGGACGGCGCAGTGGCCCGGACCCAGCCGCTCGTGTCGGCGTCCTCACCTTGGCGCCAGTCCTCCCACGGCAGGTGGCGGGGCCGGCCCTCGTCGTCCACGAGCAGCTCGGTCTTGGTGTAGATCGCGTCATTGCGGTTGGTGAACGAGAACTCGAACAGCTTCGACTCGGTGATCGCCTCGGTCGGGCACGCCTCGACGCACAGATCGCAGTGGATGCAGCGCAGGTAGTTGATCTCGTAGACGAAGCCGAAGCGCTCCCCCGGGGAGGTTGGGTCCTCCGGGTCGTTGTCGGCGCCGCGCACGTAGATGCACTTCGCCGGGCAGACCCCGGCGCACAGCTCGCACCCGATGCACTTCTCCATCCCGTCCTCGTAGCGGCCGAGCACGTGCCGTCCGTGCAGCCGCTCCGGCTTCGGGGCCTTGACGTCGTCCTCGGCGTCGGCGGGAGGCAGCTCGTCGGCGGCGACGTGACGCCGGGCCGCGCGTCCCCCGGAGTAGTTGGCCGTGAGCCGCTTGCCGCCGAGGAGACGGTGCTGGCGGGCGGTGACGCCGAACCCTTCGAGATAGCCCATCAGTAAAAGGCCCCTTCTCGTTCACGGTTGCGCCGGCTGGTGCGGACGGCCCACACCATCAGCAAGTACGAGACCACGAGCACGGCGAGGGCGACGGCGATCACCGCCCACGTGTTCCAGTCGCTGTCCCGGCCGACTCGGATGGCGGCGAGGAGCAGGAACCAGCCGAGGGCGATCGGGATCAGCACCTTCCAGCCGAGATCCATCAGCTGGTCGTAGCGCAGCCGCGGCAGGGTCGCCCGGAGCCACACGTAGACATACAGGAACAGCAGCACCTTGAGCAGGAACCAGATCGTCCCCTCGAGACCGCCCGGGATGCCGGGGATGTCGAGCGTGGTGTCACCGAAGGCGATCGGCTGCGGCCCACCGAGGAACAGGGTGACGATCACCGCGCTCATCGTGATCGTGCCCATGAACTCGGCGAGGTAGAACAGCCCGAAGCGGATGCTCGAGTACTCGGTGTTGAACCCGCCGACGAGCTCCTGCTCCGCCTCGACGAGGTCGAACGGCGGGCGGTTGAGCTCGGCGGTGACCGCCATCATGAAGATGATGAACGGCACGACGCCGGTCGCCACGATGTACCAGTTGGAGAGCGTGTCCTGCCCGGCGACGATCCCGGCCGTGGACAGCGTCCCGGCCGACAGAAGCACGGCGGCCAGGCTGAGGCCGAGCGCGGCCTCGTAGCTGATCATCTGCGCCGTCGCCCGCACCGACCCGAGCAGCGGGTACTTGGAGCCGCTCGACCAGCCGGCGAGCATGTTGCCGTACACCGCGATCGAGGAGACGGCGAGCACGAGCAGGATCCCGATCGGCGGGTCGGCCAGCTGCACCCGAGTCGGCACCCCGAACCACTCGACGATGCCGTCCTTGCCGTCGGTGAAGTCGCCTCCGAGCGGGATCACCGACCAGACGAGGAAGGCGGGGACGAAGGCGAGGTAGGGCGCCAGCTTGAACACGAACCGGTCCGCCTGGTCGGGCAGCAGGTCCTCCTTGAAGAACAGCTTCACGCCGTCGGCGAGGGTCTGCAGGGCCCCGAACGGGCCGGCCTTGTTGGGCCCGACCCGGTTCTGCATCCCGGCGATGATCTTGCGCTCGAACCAGACCATGAACAGCGTCCCGACGAGGCCGATGACGAAGATCGCGACGACCTTGATCAGGACGATGACGATCGACTTCCACCACAGCTCGCCGATGACGACGGGGTCGATGGCGAGGAGCGCGGCTCTCATCACATCCGCTCCACCCGTACATCGTTCGCCGCCCCTCGGGCGTCGACGATGTCGGCGATCGACGCGCCGGCGACGTTGAACGGCACCCGCAGCGAGCCACGCGGCACGGCGACGTCGGCGGCGATCGGGAGGACGACCGTGCCGCGAGTTCCGCTCACCTGGACGTCGGTTCCTTCGGTGATCCCGAGGGCGGCGAGGTCGAGGGGGTTGACGTGCGCGGCGCTGGCGCCCGCCAGCGGGGCCAGGGACGGCGACATCGCCGTGCCTACGGCCCGGTCGTAGAGCTTGCGGCTGACCACCAACCGGTAGTCGTAGCTGATGCGGTCGATGGCGGCCGGCGCCTCGGGCCACGCCACCGTGCCGTCGCCGGAGGGCACGGCGAGGACGCCGTCGGGCGAGGTGCGCAGGGCCTCGCGGGTGGCGCCGGCATAGGCGGGCACGCCGGCGGCGATCCCGTCGGTGATCGTGTCCAGCGACGCCAGCTCGGCGGCGACGTCGTGGTGGCCGAGTCGGTCGGCCAGGTGGGCGGCGATCATCCAGTCCGGTCGAGCCGTCCCGGTCGCCGTGACCTTCTGGCTGACGGTCGTGACGCGGCCCTCGAGGTTCGTGGTCGTGCCGGACTTCTCGCCGAACGCGGCGGCGGCGAGCACGACGTCGGCCCGTCCCGCCGACTCGGTGCGGAACGTGTCGATGGCGATCACCCGCCGGGCACCGGCGAGGGCGCGGCGGGCCAGGTCGGCGTCCGGGCAGTCGGCGAGGGGATCGACACCGAGCAGGACGAGCAGGTCGATGCGGCCGGCCGCGGCGGCCTCCAGGATTCCCAGCCCGTCCATCCCGTCCGCCTGGGGGGTCAGGCCGAGCTGCAGCGCGCCGACCACGTTGCCCCGGCGCAGCGCCGGCAGCACGGTCGCGCCCGGGCAGGCGTCGAGCACGGTGTGCAGGGCCGACATCGCCGACTCCGCCGACTCGGCGAGGTTGGCCCGCCCGGCCACGACGACCACCGGGCCGGATGCGAGCTGCTCGGCCACGACCGGGTCGGCAAGGGCGGCGGCGAGCTGGCCGCGGGAGCCGGCCCCGACGCGGATGCTCCGCCAGGCGTAGGGCGTGAGGCCGGTCGCGGCCGGCGAGAGCTCGAGGATGCGGCCGCGGCGCTGCTCGGCGGCGTGCCGCAGGCGCAGGTAGAGGACGGGCAGCTCCTCCTTCAGGTCGGGACCGAGGAGCACGATCGTCTTCGCCGCCGCGGCCTCGTCGATCGTCGCCCGGGGCAGGTCGAGCACGCCGGCGGGGAGGCCGTCGCCGAGCTGGGCGTCGCGGTGGCGGATGCCGAGGGCGTCGGCCAGACGCACCCACGCGTACGCGTCTTCGTTGGTGCCGCGGGCACCGCCGAGCAGCGCGACCCCACCGGGGTCCCCGAACCTCACCGCCTCGGAGAGGACCTGGCTGACGACGTCGATCGCCGCGTTCCACGTCGTCTCGACGAGCTCGCCGCTCTCGCCCCGGACCAGCGGGGCGGCGAGACGCTGGGCCGAGCCCACCTGCTCGAAGTTGAACCGGCCGCGGTCGCAGAGCCAGCCCCAGTTCACCGGGTCGGAGTCCACGCCGAGGTAGCGCACGAGCTGGTCGCGGCTCGACTGCACGACCATGCGGCAGCCGACCGAGCAGGTCGTGCACGTGCTCTCGACCTGCTCGAGGTCCCACGGCCGGGCCTTGAACCGGTACGGCACGGCCGTCAGCGCGCCGACAGGGCAGATCTGCACGGTGTTGCCGGAGAAGTAGGAGGCGAACGGCTCGTCGGGGAACGTGAGCACCTGGGTCTCGTTGCTCCGGTGGGTGAACGAGATCAGCGGGTCGCCGGCGACCTCGTTGGCGAAGCGGGTGCACCGGTCGCACAGGATGCAGCGCTCCCGGTCGAGGAGGACGAGGTCGCTGATCGGGATCGGCTTCTCGAAGTGCCGCTTCTCCTCGAGGTACCGGCTCTCGCCCGGACCGTGGCTGAGGGCTTGGTCCTGCAGCGGGCACTCGCCGCCCTTGTCGCACACCGGACAGTCGAGCGGATGGTTGGCGAGGAGCAGCTCGAGGATGCCCTCCTGGGCCCGCTTCACGCCGTCGGTGGCGGTGCGCACGACCTGACCGTCGGCGACCGACGTCATGCAGCTCACGACCATCATCGGGCCGCGCGGCCCCTCGACCTCGACGAGGCACTGCCGGCACATGCCGACCGGCGTCATCCGCGGGTGGTAGCAGAAGCGGGGCACGTATACGCCCGCGTCTTCGCAGGCGTCGATCACGAGCTGCCCCGGCCGGGCGTCCCACGGGCGGTCGTCGATGGTGATGGTGACCGTCGTCTTGGGCGGCGGTTCCGGTTCCGGCTCGGCCGCTGAGGCCATGCCCGATGTCGACTGGCCGATGTCGTCGCTGGCGGACTCCTTCGGCGGCTGAATCGCGTCGTCGTGGTCCTCGGCCTCCGCCGTCTCGCCGGCCGCCGTCTGCTCGTTCTTCGTCGCGTCGGAGTCAGACATGGACGAGCGTTCCGGGGATCGGGTGACGATGGACGCCGTCGATGGGACGGCCGTGCTCGACGTAGTGCTCGAACTCGTGGCGGAACCGGGTGACGACGGAGGCGATCGGGCTGACGGCGGACGGGCCCAGAGGGCAGATCGTCGTCTGCCGCGGGGGCCAGGCGAGGCCCGGGCTGATCGACTCGCACACGCCGATCAACGTGTCGAGGTCCTCGGCCCGGCCGTGCCCTTCGATGATGCGCTTGAGGATGCGTTCGAGCCACGTCGTGCCCTCCCGGCACGGCGTGCACTTGCCGCAGCTCTCCCGGGCGAAGAAGCGGACGATCCGCCAGCAGGCGGCGACCACGTCGGTGGTCTGGTCCATCACGACGATCGCTCCCGAGCCGAGCATCGAGCCGGCCTTGTCGACGGTCGGCTTGTCGAGCGGCAGGTCGACGTGCTCCTCGTAGAACCACGGCGCCGAGGCGCCGCCGGGGATGAACGCCTTGAGCGACCCGCCACCGCGGATGCCGCCGCAGTACTCCGGCGCCTCGATCAGCATCCGGAACGTCGTGACGCCCTGCGGCACCTCGTACACGCCGGGACGCTCGACGTGGCCGCTGACGGCGAACATCCGCATTCCCGTCGACGTCGGGAGGCCGACGTCGTGGAAGTTCTGACCGGAGTTCTCGATGATCCAGGGGACGTTGGCGAGGGTCTCGACGTTGTTGACGATCGTCGGCTGCATGTACAGGCCCTTGGACGCCGGGAAGTACGGCGGCTTGAGCCGGGGCATCCCCCGCTCCCCCTCGAGACTCTCGATCAGCGCGGTCTCCTCGCCGACGATGTAGGCGCCGGCTCCCCACGTCAACGTGATGTCGACGGAGAAGTCGGTGCCGAGGATGTTGCGGCCGACGAGGCGGTTGGCGTACGCCTCGTTGAGCGCCTCGGCGATGCGTTCCTGGGCCAGCGCCATCTCGCCCCGCACGTACAGGAAGGCTTGGGCGGCGTCGAACGCGTAGCACGAGATGATCACGCCCTCGATGAGCTGGTGCGGATCGAGCTCCATCAGGAGGCGGTCCTTGTAGGTGCCCGGCTCGCTCTCGTCCCCGTTGACCACGAGGTAGCGAGGGAACACGTCGGGCGGCAGGAACCCCCACTTCGTACCGGTGGGGAAGCCGGCGCCGCCGCGGCCCTGCATCTCGGACGTCTTGATCTCGTCGTGCACCTGCTGGGGCGTCATCTCGTTGAGCACCTTGCGCAGGGACCGGTAGCCGCCGGTGCGCACGTAGCCGTCGTAGGTGTGGCCGTCGCCGACCCCGAACCGCGACGTGACCATCGCCGGCCCGGTCGGCACGAGGCCGGGGAGGTGGAAGCTCGGCGTGTCACTCATCGGGCATCGACCTTGGCTTGAGCCTCGGTGCCGGTGTTGGCCCACCGGTCGGTGGTGCGCTGCCGGACCCGGGCGAGGGTTCCGAACGGCGGGATCTCGTCGTCGATGCGGCCGTCGGCGAGCTCGTCGACGAGCGTGTCGAAGTCGTCGTTGCTCACCTTGTAGCGGTAGCGGTAGTTCACCTGCAGCGCCGGCGCCTCGGTGCAGGCGGCGATGCACTCGACGTCCTCGAGGGTGAACACCCCGTCGTCGCTGGTCGAGCCGGCGCGGATGCCGAGGTTCTCCTCGGCGTGCTCCAGCAGCTCCCACGCCCCGAGCAGCTGGCAGGAGATGTTGGTGCAGATGTTGATGCAATAGCGCCCGACGGGCTCGAACTTGAACATCTCGTAGAACGTCGCCGTGCCGTACACCTCGGCCGGCTCGAGGCCGAGCAGCTCGGCGATCTGGCGCATCGACTCGTCGCTGATCCACCCGTTCTCCTCCTGGGCGAGGTGGAGCAGCGGGATCAGCGCCGACTTGGGTCGCGGGTAACGGCCGATGATCTCCCTCGCGACGGAGATGTTGGCGTCGGAGAGTCTGCTCACCTGTCCACGTCTCCGAGCACGGGGTCGACGGAGGAGATGATCGCCACCGCGTCGGCGATGAGGCGGCCGCGCATCATGTGCGGCAGGGTCTGGATGTTGACGAACGATGGCGCCCGGATGTGCACGCGGTACGGCCGGGCCGAGCCGTCACTCACCATGTAGCAGCCGAGCTCGCCTCGCGGGCTCTCGACGGCGACGTACACCTCGCCCTCGGGCACCTTGAAGCCCTCGGTGAACAGCTTGAAGTGGTGGATCAGCGCCTCCATCGACTCGTCGATGCGGGCGCGCGGCGGCGGGGTGACCTTCTTGTCCTGGATGCGGTAGTCGCCGGACGGCATGCGGTCGAGGACCTGGCGCACGATGCGCATCGACTCGCGGACCTCGTTGAGCCGGATCGCGTAGCGGTCGAAGGCGTCGCCGTACGACCCGACGATGACGTCGAAGTCGACGTCGGCGTAGCGGAGGTAGGGCTGGTCCCGGCGGAGGTCCCACTCGATGCCGGTGCCGCGCAGCACCGGGCCGGTCGCGCCGAGGGCGACCGCCTCCGTGGGCGTGAGCACCCCGACCCCCTGGAGCCGCTCCCGCCAGATCGGCTGGCCGGTCAGCAGGGTGTCGTACTCGTCGAGCCGGGGCGGGATCACGTCGAGCAACCGCAGCACGTCGTCGCGCCAGCCCGCCGGCAGGTCGGCGGCGACACCACCGGGGCGGACGTAGTTGTGGTTCATCCGCAGGCCGGTGACCTTCTGGAAGAAGCGCAAGACCTCCTCGCGCTCGCGGAAGCCGTAGATCATCATCGACACCGCGCCGAGGTCCATCCCGTTGGTGGCGAGGAACACGAGGTGGCTCGACATCCGGTTGAGCTCGGAGAAGAGCATCCGGATCCACACCGCCCGCTCCGGGATCTCGTCGGCGATCCCGAGCAGCTCCTCGGTCGCCAAGGAGAACACGAGCTCGTTGAAGAACGGGCTCAGGTAGTCCATCCGCGTGACGTTGGTGCCGCCCTGGAGGTAGGTGAGCTGCTCGGCCTGCTTCTCCATGCCGGTGTGCAGGTAGCCGATGATCGGCTTGCAGCGCAGCACCGTCTCGCCCTGCAGCTCGAGCATGAGGCGGAGCACCCCGTGGGTGCTGGGGTGCGCCGGCCCCATGTTGATGATCATCGTCTGGTCCTCGTCGGGGTCCGCCGGCAGCCCACCGAGCTGGGCCGCCTCGGCCTCGCTCATCCGCAGCACGGCCCCGACCTCGCGCAACAGCTCCTTCGCCGTCTCGGCGGAGCGCGGCTTGAGCTCCTGTCCCCCCTCGGCGGTCTGGCGGACGAGATCAGTCACTTCTCGACCTCGTGCGAGCGAGCGAGCGCCAGCGAGCGAGCGGCCAGCAACGGCCTGCGTGGCCGGGGAACGCAGTGAACGTCATGACGGCGCGTCCTTGAACTGGACCGGGATCTCGCCGACGTCGTAGTCCTTGCGCAGCGGGTAGCCCTCCCAGTCCTCGGGCATGAGGATGCGGGTGAGGTCGGGGTGGTCGGTGAAGACGATCCCGTACATGTCGTAGACCTCGCGCTCGAGCGCTTCGGTGCCGGGGTGGATGTCGAACAGCGTCGGGATCGTCGGGTCCGCATCCGGTACCTGCACCCGCAGCCGCACCCGCCGGGCGGTGGCCAGGTCGATGAAGCCGGCGACGATCTCGAAGCGCTCGGGGGCCACGCCGTCGGGCAGCGTCCGGCCGGGGTGGGCGAGGTAGTCGACGGCGGTGACGTCGACGCACATCGTGTAGCCGTCGTCGGCCAGCCGCTTGACGGTGTCGATGTACTCCTCGCGACTCGGGTGGAGGACCTCGGCGGCGCTCATTGGTGCACCATGGCCTCGTGCGAGTTTCGAGCTGGCCGACGAGCGGCGCACCAATGAGCGCTTTGCGCCGTGATGCTGGTTCGCTCGCTGCGCTCGCTCACGTGCCGCTCCCGAGCAGCACGGTGACCGGCTGCCCGGACGACGGGATCTCGGTCACGTGGATGTTGGCGCCCTCGCCGCTCTCCCGGCGCCGCCGCAACAGGTCGCCTTCCTGGATCCCGGCCCGCAGGGTCTCGATCGCGTGCAGCAACGTCTCCGGCGTGGGCGGGCAGCCGGGGGCGTACACGTCCACCGGTACGACCTGGTCGACCCCCTGCACGATGGCGTAGTTGTTGAACATCCCGCCCGTCGACGCGCAGACGCCCATCGAGATCACCCACTTGGGTTCCATCATCTGGTCGTAGATCTGGCGGAGCACCGGCGCCATCTTCTGACTCACCCGCCCGGCGACGATCATGATGTCCGCCTGCCGGGGCGAGGCCCGGAAGACCTCCATGCCGAACCGGGCGAGGTCGTAGTGGGCCCCGCCGGCGGCCATCATCTCGATCGCGCAGCAGGCGAGGCCGAAGTTCGCCGCCCACGAGCTGCGGGCGCGGGCCCACTGGACGAGGTCCTCGAGGCGGCCGGTGATGATGTTGTGGGACAGCCCGCCCAGACCGTCGTCAACTACGTCGCTGATCCGGCCCACTCACTCACCTCCTCGTACGCGGGCCACCTACGCCGCTTCTTCCGGCGCCCCGCGACCCTCCGTGCCGACCCGCCGGATCGTCGTCGCCGCGGTCCGCTCCGGACGCAGCGCCTCCTCGGGCACGAAGCGACGGGACCGCTGCAGCGGCCCCCAGTCGAGCCCACCGCGCGCGACTTCGTACACGAAGGTCAGGAAGAAGAGCACCGAGAAGATCACGATCGCCACGAAGCCGTACACGCCGAGCTCGGCCCGGGACACGGCGTACGGGTAGACGAAGATGATCTCGATGTCGAACATGATGAACAGCATCGCGACGATGTAGAAGCTGACCGGGAAGCGCTCCGGCGGCTCGCGGCTCGGGAGGATGCCGCACTCGTACGGGGCCTCCTTGGCCGCCGACGGGCGCCGGGGCGCGAGCAGCTTCGAGACGAGGAAGCTGAGCACGCCGAAAACGACCCCGAGGATCGCCAGCAAGACGATGGGGAGGTACTGGCTCATCGGCTCCTCCCGAGATTGCTCATGTTTGAGTGGCGGGTACGAGGGCGGTGGCGCTGCGGTTGGTCTCGAGCAGGCGCTCGCGGCGGTGCAGGAGCCAGCATCCGGCGACGAAGATCAGGCCCGACCCGACGGTGAGCACGAACGCCGGCTGGCGGCGGGCGCCGAGGTCGCGGATCATGTAGACGTACTGCCGCTGGCGGTTCTCGTCGATCTGCGGCGTGGGCGGGGCGCGGCCGGGTTCGGTGCGGACGGCTACAAGCGGGGCGACCTCGACCACCACGTAGTGCGGCCGGTGCCAGAAGGCGAGGAGGTCGAAGTCACCGATCATCGGGTAGCGCTCGCCGCCGGTGTCGAACACCTGCTGCGCCTGGAACTCGCCGGCGGCGAACGCGCCGGTCTCCTCGAGGAACTCTCCGGCCGCCGCGGCGGCTTGGGAGAACGCCGGGTCATCCTCGCTCAGCCGCGACCAGCCCTCGTTGTCGAACTCGGCGGCGACCGTCTCGGCCGACTCGCCGTACGTCGCGTCCTCGGGAATCTCGACGCGGTTCTCGAAGACCTGGGCCTGGTACAGCGCGTCGACGTCCTGGAGCACCGTGCGCCCGGGCACCGCCTGCCACGAGGGGTCGGGGCCGCGGAGCCCGATCCCGTAGATCATCCAGATGATCCCCATCAGCACCATCCACCCGGCGAGTCCGGTGAGGGCGACGAGGAACCCGAGCTTGGCGCCGAGGTTGGTGAGGAGGACGAAGTAGATGCTGCCGCAGAACAGGGCGATCGAGATGATCGTGATGAGGATGCCGCGGAGCTCGGGCTCCCAGCTGATCGCGAGCAGGCTCATCCCCTACAGCCCTCGCACGTACTCGACGATGGCTCGGATCTGCTGGTCGGTGAGCATGTTGCCGAACGCGGGCATGCGCCCCGTCCCCTGCGCCTGCGGCGCGTAGCCGACGCCGATCTCCGAGCCCGTCTTCACGAACTCGACCTGATCGCCCCGGTTCGGGAACCGGGCGTTCTCCGACCCGCCGGTCAGGTTCCACCCGAAGGCACCTTGACCCGGTACGCCCGGCTGCCCGTAGCTCCAGCCCCGCGTGTGGCAACGGGCGCAGTTGAAGGCGCCGCCGGCGAGGTCGAGGTTGAACAACGCCTCGCCGTAGCTCGAGTAGGTGCCCTCCTCGACGGCGCGCTGGGCGAGCTCATCGATCTCCGCCTGAGTCTCCGTCGGCAGGTGCCCGCTCTCGCAGAGCGGATCGCCCTCCTCCTCTTCGATGCAGGCCTCACGCGGGATCTGGATCGTCTTGAGGTACTCGAGGAGCGTGTCGATCTGCTGGGCATTCATCGGCCCGCCGCCGTCGAGCCCCCAGGCCGGCATCGGTGAGCCCGGCCGCCCGTAGGTGAGGATGAACCGGACCTCGTCCTCGCTGTAGCGGTAGAAGACCGTGTTGAGCGCGGGCGCCATCCAGGTGACCGACGTGACCTGGCCCGTGGCCGGGTCGGTCAGCGTGTACGGCGCCGACCCGCCGGTGGCGTTCATCCCGCCGTGGCAGCCGGCGCAGTTGAAGCCGTCGTTGGCGGTCGTCTCGAACAGCTCGGAGCCCCACCCAGCGAGCCGGCTGGTGAGCCCTTCGCGCGCGCCGGCCTGCCGGTCGGGCTCGAGCACCCAATAGAGCGGCAGGCCGATGACGATGACCACGAGCAGGAGCAAGCCGTAGAGCTGCACCCGCTCGAGGCGCCGGCCCTCCAGCGTCTCGTCGTCGTAGTACGGCTTGCGGTTGGGGGCCAGCTCGAGCTCGGCGCCGACCTCGCGACGGTTGGAGGAACTGTTGAGCAGCGCGTAGAAGAGCCAGCCGAGGGCGACGATCGCCAGCAGGATCCAGGCGACGACGGTGGTGGTCAGCCCGAGCAGTCCCGGCATCAATGCTCCCCGGCCGAGGTGATGCAGTGGGGACCCTCCGCCTCCTGGCCGGTGGTGTTGGTGCCGATCGGCGGGCCGGTGACGATCGTGCCGGTGTCCACGGTGACGTCGCCGTTGCCGGCGACGTCGAACGGGAAGCGATCCATCCCACGCGGTGCCGGGCCGCCCTTCTTCTCCCCGACCCGGTTGTACTGCGAGCCGTGGCACGGGCACTCGAACCACCCGCTCGACGGGCACGACGGTACGCGGCAGCCGAGGTGGGGGCACTTCTGGTACAGCGCGACGAGGCCGTAGTTCGCCATCGGGGTGGCGATGTTCTCGGGGTAGGCGACCCGGGCGTTGGGCACCGCGTCGGCGGGGTACTCGGTGATCCACGCGCGGGCGCCGGATGCGTAGAAGAACCCGTCGCCGGTGCGCAGCGTGTCGAGGATCTCGTCGTACTTGCCGACGGTCACCTGGCCACCGAACCCGCCGGAGGCGAACGGCCACAGGAACGCCACGAATCCGGCGGCGGTGAACGCACCGATGCCGGCGCTCATCAGCGTGACGTTGGCGCGGTTGAAGAACTGGCGGCGGCTCACGCCGACGGCGTCGGGATCGGGCGGGACCCACGGGGCGGGGACACGCTCGGCGGCGCGAGCGAGGCCGGTGCCCGGCTCGTCGCGGCGGGCGAGCGCGCCGGCCGCCTCGGCCTGCTCGCGGGTCGGTGCCGCCGGCGCGGGCGGCGGCGGTTGGGCCTCCCGGGCGGCGCGGTCGCGGCGGCGCGTCTCGGCGGACAGGGCACCCGCGCCGCGGACGTCCGAGCGGCGGGCGAGGGTGACGAACGTCAGGGCGGCGAGAACGAGTCCGACGCCGACGGCGATGGCGATGATTCCGGCTGAGCTCATGAGAGACCCTCCGACCTCAGAGGTCGAAGAACACGCCGTCCTTCCACGGCAGCGTGAAGTTGAACCCGGGGCCACGGAAGAACGACCCGATGATCACCAGCACGGCCCAGAACATGAGGTGCACGGTCATCAGCGACGTCGCGAACTTGCGATCCTCGGGCTTGTTGGACGGGTTCTTGTCGATGTACGGGGCGAAGATCAGGACGATGATCCCGACGCCCGGGATGGTGACCCCGGCGATCATCGGGTGGAACATCGTCAGCAGCTCCTGCAGGCCGAGGAAGTACCACGGCGCCTTGGACGGGTTGGGCGTCTGGTTGGCGTTGGCGAGCTCGAGCAGCGGAGCGTTGACGAACACGGAGAAGACGAACGTGAACGCCAGGCAGAGGAGTGAGGCGACGAACTCGCCGGCGAGGAGGTGCGGCCACGTGTGCACCTTGTCGATCGGAGAGGCCTTGACCTCCTGGATCGAGCCGCTCTTGACGACGGTCAGGAGGCGCTGGGTGTGGCCCCCGGGTCCGGCGCCGAGCGGGACGCCCGCCGCCGTGGGCGGCGCCTGGACGACTTCGGTGACCCGGTCGGCGACGGCCACCGCGCCGCCCCCGCCGGCCGCCGACTCGGCATCGCCACCGCCACCCGGCCCCGGACTGGGCCCGGGCGGCCCGGCTGCGCTCGAGCAGGTGGGCGGGGATGCGTGATTCCTCGGCCGTGACGTCCGGGCCGCCTCCGGCGGCCTCCGTGCTCGCCTCCGGCTCGCCCGAACTCGTGGCAGCCGCCGAGCTCGGCTCCGGCTCGCTCGGCGCAGTTTCCGAGGCGGCCTTCTCCCGCGCCGCCTGCGCTCGCTTGAGCAGGTGTTCGGGGATCTCAGTCACGGATCACCATCTCACTGATGCGAGCGACCGAGCGCCAGCGAGGGAGCGGCCAGCTACGGCCTGCGTGGCCGGGGAACGCAGTCATAACGGTCCTGAGAGGCCGCCGTCCTTGCGGACGCGCCAGAAGTGGATCGCCATGAAGATGACGATGATGAACGGGAAGAACAGGACGTGCAGGACGTACCAGCGGAGCAACGTCTCGGGCCCGATCTCGGCCCCGCCGAGGAGCACGAAGCGGACCTCCTCGCCGAACACCGGGGTGTAGCCGATCATGTTCGTGCCCACCGTGACCGCCCACAGGGCGAGCTGGTCCCACGGCAGCAGGTAGCCGGTGAACGACAGCAGCAGGGTGAGCGTGAGCAGGATCACCCCGATCACCCAGTTGAACTCCCGCGGTGGCTTGTAGGCGCCGTGGTAGAAGACGCGGGCCATGTGCAGGAACACGGTGAGCACCATCAGGTGCGCGCCCCACCGGTGCATGTTGCGCACAAGGAGCCCGAACGTCACCGAGGTGTTCAGGCTGGAGATGTCGTTCCACGCCGCTGTCGCCTCGGGCCGGTAGAAGAACATCAGGAAGATGCCCGTGACGGTGAGCAGGATGAACAGGAAGAAGCTCAGCCCGCCGAGGCAGAGGGTGTAGCTGACCTTCACCGCGTGGCGCTTCACCTTGACCGGGTGCAGGTGGTAGAGCACCGAGTTCATGACCACGTAGCTGCGGTTGCGCGGGCTGTCGGTGTAGCCCTTGCGGAAGATCGAGCCGGGCCGGAAGATGCTGCTCCACGCCTGGCTGCCCTGGACCGAGTCCATGGTCTTGTTGACGCGGTCCTTGATCGTCGGCCGCGGCTGCTCGTCGATGACCCTGGCCATCAGAACCGCATCCCGTAGGCGTAGCCGTAGCTGTTCGTGCGCACGTGCGCGTCTCCTGTGGCGCTGGGCGCCCCGACCTTGCCGAGGATGATCACCCCGGTCGGGCAGCGGTCGACGCAGAGGGCGCAGCGGGTGCAGATGTCGTCGTCGATCGTGAACACGACGTGATCGGACGGATCCTCGCCGGGCAGCTCCGTGCCGATGGCCTCGACGATCGCGTCCGGGGTGACCATATGGATGCACTTCCACGGACAGATGTCGACGCAGCCCTCGCACATGATGCACTCGGTCTGGTCGATGTGGATGAACTGCTTCGGCTTGACCGCCTTGGTGAGGTAGTCGGCATCCACCTCGACGAGCGAGTACTCGTCGGTGTACGGCATCATCGGGGGGTTCGCGTCGGTGCGGGCCATGGGGTCAGGTCTTCTTCACGAGCGGGCGGCCGTAGCTGCTGGTCTCGATGGCGGCGGGAGCGGTGACTCGCCCACGGCTCTGCCACCAGTGCCACAGGTAGATGATCAGGCCGAAGTACAGGGCGTGGAGGATGACGACCACGATGTCGCGGACGGCCTGGTACTGGAGCGTGATCGGGTTCCAGCCGCCCAGTGAGTCCGGCTTGAGGATCCCGCCCGGCCCGTAGACGATCTTGTCCTTGCTCCAGCCCAGCTCGCGGTCGGCGTGGTCGATCCACGTGTTGGGCACGATCCCGAAGGCGAGGAACATCACGCCGAAGGCGTACGTGCCGGCGAGCATCCCCTCGCCCCACGTCACCGGCTTGCCGACGGGCCGCCGCTGCCCGTAGAGCATGGCGAGCCCGATGAGGGCGAGGGACGCGATGAACGACGTGAGGAACGGCACGCTCACACCGGGCCACTTCAAGATGTCGATGGCGACCATCTCGTTCGGGGTTGCTCCTGGGTGCTTCGATCGCTCGGGGTTCGGTCGGTGGTGCTCACAGTCCACCCGGCGGGCGGCTCGTGAACGCCTGCACGAACCGTAGTCGCACCGCACGTGTGGCTCGAAGTGCAGTCTGGCACGCAAGTCTCGCGGTACCGGTCGGTTGTGCGTAAGTGCGTGGACCCGGCGTCAGCTACTTGCCGGCGCCGATGCCGCACCGCCTATCGTGGCGCCGCGTGACCGAGGTCCCCGAACACCTGCTGAAGCGCTCCCGGGAGCGGCGCGCCGCGCTCGGGCTCGGGGGCGGGGAGGAGGGGGGCGACCAGCCGGCCGGCGAGGCACCGGCGGCCGCGGCGGCGACCCCGGCGACCACCGGTGAGGCCGCGCCCGCGGCCCCCAGCGGGCCGCCGCCCCGCCAGCCGCCACCGGCGCCACCGGCGCCGCCACCGCCGAAGCCCGATCCGCCGTACATCGCCGCCGCCAAGGCGCGGGCGAGGATCCCGTGGTGGGTGCTGGCGACGCTCAGCCTGATGCCGATCTGGGCGTTCATGTACGTCCGCGCCCTGACCGAGGCCCCGGAGGTCGTCGCCGGGCCGCTCGGCGTCGGGGCCGAGGTGTACGGGAACTGTGCGAGCTGCCACGGCGGCACCGGCCAGGGCGGCACCGGGTACGCATTCACCGAGGGCGAGGTGCTGGCGACGTTCCCCCACATCGAGGACCAGCTCCGCTTCGTGTACTTCGGCACGGGCGCCTACAACACGGCGGGGGTCGAGATCTACGGCAACCCCGACCGCGAGGGCGGCCCGCACACCGTCGGGGCGCTGGGAGCGGTGATGCCCGGCTGGGGTGCCAACGCCGGTGGCGACCTGACCGACGAGGAGATCCTCGCCGTCGTCTGCCACGAGCGCTACGACCTCGGCGGCGCCGATCCGGCGAGCGATGAGTTCGTCGAGGAGTTCGAGGACTGGTGCGCGGAAGAGGCGCCGGTGTTCATCAACCTGGAGGAGGGCGGCACGCTCGCCGACCTCGACGAAGCCGGCCTCACCAACGCCGACGGCGACCCGATCGAGATCATCGACATCGGCGACGCCCCGGCTCCCGGGTCGCCGTAGTTGATCACCACTGACGTCCTGATCGTCGGTGGCGGACCCGCCGGCGCGGCCGCCGGGTACTGGATGGCCCGCCACGGCCACGACGCGACGATCGTCGAGAAGCGGACGTTCCCCCGCGAGAAGACGTGCGGTGACGGGCTCACGCCACGTGCGGTGAAGGAGCTCGCCGACATGGGGCTGGGCGGGGCGCTCGAACGGTTCCACCGCTATCACGGCCTGCGGGCCACCGGGATGGGGCGGGAACTCGAGCTGGAGTGGCCCGAGCATCCGGTGTACCCGCGACACGGCTACGTCGTGCGCCGCCGCGACCTCGACGAGATCGTCGCCCGCAACGCCGAGCAGGCCGGCGCCACGCTGCTCCAGGGCCACGAGGCGGTGCGCCCGATCGTCGACCGCGGCTTCGTCAAGGGCGCCACGGTCACCGGGCCTGACGGCCGCCCGGTCGAGGTGCGGTCGGAGTTCACGATCGTCGCCGACGGCGCGGCCAGCCGCTTCGGGCGGGAGCTCGGGACGTTCCGCAAGCGGGAGTGGCCCTACGGCACGGCGATCCGGACGTACTGGGAGTCGCCGCGCCACGACGAGCCGTGGATCGAGTCGGCCCTCGACGTCAAGGACCGCAACGGCAACCCGATGCCGGGCTACGGATGGATCTTCCCCGTCGGCGACGGCACCGTGAACATCGGCGTGGGGCTGCTGTCGACGTTCCGCGACTTCAAGAGCGTCAACACGACCCACCTCCTCGACGGCTACGCCCACCAGGTCGCCGAGCGGTGGGAGATCGACCCCGCCAACCCGGAGTGCCGGCCGACCAGCGGCCGGGTGCCGATGGGGGGATCCGTCGGCCCGAGCTCGGGGCCGACGTACCTCGTCGTCGGCGACGCCGCCGGGCGGGTCAACCCGTTCAACGGCGAGGGCATCGACTACGCCTACGAGACGGCGCGGATGGCTGCCGACGTGATCCACGAGGCGCTGGCGGAGGGGGACGCCACCCCGCTGCAGCGCTATCCGAAGCTGCTCGACGAGGAGTACGGGCAGTACTTCAAGGTCGCCCGGCTGTTCGCCCGGATCATCGGGCGGCCGGCGCTGATGCGCGAGCTGACCCGCACCGGGATGCACAGCCGCACGCTGATGGAGTGGGTCCTGCGGATCATGGCCAATCTCCTCCGGCCCGACGAGACCGGCCCCGCCGAAGCCGCCTACAAGGCCGCCGCCGCCATCGCCCGCCTCGCCCCCTCAGCCTGACCCCGCGTTCTTGCAGCTAGATGTTGCGCTAGAGCGCAACGTTCGGCTGCAAGTTCGAGAGGAGGGCGTCCGGCGCGGCGCGCAGCGCGTCGGTGGCCGCGCTCATCGGGAGGTCGGCGCAGGCCGCCTCGGCGGCGGCGACGTACTGCCGGGCGGTGACGATGGCGCTCTCGACGCCCTCGTTGGCCCGCACGATCGCCAGCGCCTTGTCCCGCTCGGCGGCGTCGAGCGGCTTGCCGAGCAGGCCGGCGAGCTCGTCGCCGGCCGCCCGGTCGAGGGCGAGGGTGCGCAGCACCGGCAGCGTGTACACCCCGTCGACGAGGTCGTGACCGGCCGGCTTGCCGAGCTGCTCGGTGCTGTCGGTGACGTCGAGGATGTCGTCGACGATCTGGAACACCATCCCGTACGCCGTCCCCCACGCCGTGAGGGAGTCGACGACATCCCGCTCGAGCTCGGCGACGAGCCCGCCGATGCGGGCGGCGGTTCCGAACAGCGACGCCGTCTTGCCCTGGATCGCGACGAGGTAGCTCTCCTCGGGCCGCCCGACGTCGTAGGCGTAGCGGAGCTGCTCGATCTCGCCCTCGCACAGCCAACCGATGGTGCGGGCGAGCAGCCCGGCGACCTCGGTTCCGAGCGAGGCGGCGATCTCCGACGCCCGCGACAACAGGAAGTCGCCGGCGAGGATCGCCTGCAGATTGCCCCACTTGGCGTTGACCGTCTCGACCCCGCGGCGGGTGTCGGACTCGTCGATCACGTCGTCGTGGTACAGCGAACCGAGGTGCACCAGCTCGCACGCCACCCCGCCCCGCACGACGTCGTGGCTCGGTTGCGTCCCGGCGACCTGGGCGGCGGCCATGGCGACGACGGGCCGCAGTCGCTTGCCGCCGGCGACGATGAGGTGGGACGCGATCTCCGTGAGGTACGGGTCGGAGTTGCGCACGGCCTCGTGGATCGTCGACTCGACGCGCTCGCGGTCGCCGTTCATCCCCCCCAGCGCGAGCAACGGGGACCGCAGGCGGGCGTCGAACACGCTGCGCAGGCTAGCCCGGCACGGATTGAGCCGTTCTGTCCGCTTCGGCGATCTCCAGCGCCTGCTCCAACGTGAGCCCCACGCCCTCCACCCGCACGATCTCGTCGCCGTCCTGCCAGACGAGGGTGTTGCCGGCCAGCCGTTGCTCGTGGATCGAACCGTCCCGCTCGTACATGAAGAAGAGGTGTTGGTCGCCGGAGATCCAGTACCCGGTGCGCCCGTTCACCGAAACGACCTCGACGCTCGAGCCCGCCTCGACCAGCTTGCCGAACGTCATCTCCTCCAGGGAACCCCGGACGACGACCGGACCGGCCGGCGCCGGGGCGGCGCCGACGTCGGGAAGCTCGACGACGCGCTCGATCCGGTATCCCTCGAACCCGAGCCAGCGGGCGACGGCCCGCCGGCTGCCCGGCACGGCCAGCGTCACGGCGAAGGCCAGGAGCACCGCCGCGGCCGCGGCGAGCAGCGGCCGCCACCAGCGCGACCGCGCCGCCGGCTCGGCCGACTGCTCCAACGCCCCGAGCACGTCGTCGACCAACGACTCGGCGCCGGGGAACACCAACCCCTCGCCCATCGCCACCAGCCGGGCCTCCAGGGTCAGCTCAGCCATCACCGTCCTCCTCGAGCAGCGCCCGGGCCCGGCCGAGGGCCCGTGAGGCGCGGGACTTCACGGTCCCGACCGGGATCGCCAGCGCGGCCGCGGTGTCGGCCTCGGACAGTCCGGCGACGAAGCGGCAGGCGAGGATCTCGCGATCCCGGTCGTCGAGCCGCCCGAGCAGGGCGAGCAGTCGCGCCGCCTCGGCCCGGCCGGCGACCTCGTCGCCGACCACGTCGCGGTCGCCGTCGACGGGGCGGTGGAGCACCTCATACCGCTCCTCTCGACCGATCCGGCGGACGCGCGCCCGCACCGCGTTCTTGGCGTCGTTGGCCACGATCCGGAGCAGCCACGACCGCACCGAGGCGTCGCCCCGGAACCCGCCGAGCGACCGGTACCCCTTGACCAACGCCTCCTGCACGATGTCTCTTGCCTCCTCCGTCGAGCCGCAGATGCCGGCCGCCAGCCGCAGCGCGGCCGCCTGGTGGCGCCGCACGAGCTCGCCGTACGCCGCTCGATCGCCGCTCAGGGCGCGCCGAACCAGCTCGTCGTCGGACGCGCTTCGCACCTCGTCGTGCGCCGCGTCGGGCGGGGCGTGCGATGCCATCTCGATGTGGCCAGCCTGTCGCAAATCCAGACACCGACGGACCGATCGGGGTTCCGGCCGTGCCGCCCGCCCGACCCTGCCGCCTACCCGCCCGCCCGACCCTGCCGCCTACCCGCCCGCCCGACCCTGCCGCCTACCCGCCCGCCCGAACCCTGCCCCTACCCGCCCGCCCAACCCATCGGTATCTCCCACGGTGACGAACGATCACCACGGACACGACCATCAACGGCAGCGGGGTTCGGGGCACCGGTACACTTGGCGGTCAGGTCGTCCCAACTCGAAAGGGCGCACATGTTCGAGAGATTCACCGACAGGGCCCGGCGGGTCGTGGTCCTCGCCCAAGAAGAGGCGAGGCTGCTCAACCACTCCTACATCGGGACCGAGCACATCCTGCTCGGCCTCATCCACGAGGGCGAAGGCGTCGCCGCGAAGGCGCTGGAGAGCCTCGGGATCTCGCTCGAAGCCGTGCGCAGCCAGGTCGAGGAGATCATCGGCCAGGGCGGCTCGTCGCCGTCCGGGCACATCCCGTTCACTCCCCGGGCCAAGAAGGTGCTCGAGCTCTCCCTGCGGGAAGCCCTCCAGTTGGGCCACAACTACATCGGCACCGAGCACATCCTGCTCGGCCTGATCCGCGAAGGCGAGGGCGTCGCCGCCCAGGTCCTGGTCAAGCTGGGTGCCGACCTGTCCCGGGTCCGCCAGCAGGTCATCCAGCTGCTGTCCGGCTACCAGGGCCCGAGCGGGCGCGCCGAAGGGGCGCCCACGGCCGGGGCCAGCGTCGGCCCCTCCAAGGACGAGCCGTCGGACAAGGGCAACAGCCAGATCCTCGACCAGTTCGGTCGCAACTACACCCAGCTCGCCCGCGAGCGCAAGCTCGATCCGCTGATCGGGCGGACGCGTGAGCTCGAGCGGGTGATGCAGATCCTGTCCCGCCGGACGAAGAACAACCCGGTCCTCATCGGTGAGCCGGGCGTCGGCAAGACGGCGATCGTCGAGGGCCTGGCCCAGATGATCGTCAACAACGACGTGCCCGACACGCTGCGCAACAAGCAGCTCTACACGCTCGACCTGGGCGCCCTGGTCGCCGGCAGCCGCTACCGGGGTGACTTCGAGGAGCGCCTGAAGAAGGTGCTCAAGGAGATCAAGTCCCGCGGCGACATCCTCCTGTTCATCGACGAGATCCACACGCTCGTCGGGGCCGGCGCCGCCGAGGGGGCCATCGACGCGGCGTCGATCCTCAAGCCGATGCTCGCCCGCGGCGAGCTGCAGACGATCGGGGCTACGACCACCGACGAGTACCGCAAGTACGTCGAGAAGGACGCCGCCCTGGAGCGCCGCTTCCAGCCGGTCAAGGTCGACGAGCCGACGCTCGCCCACACGATCGAGATCCTCAAGGGCCTTCGTGACCAGTACGAGAACCACCACCGAGTGACGATCACCGACCAGGCGCTCGTCGCCGCGGCGAACATGGCCGACCGCTACATCTCCGACCGCTTCCTGCCCGACAAGGCGATCGACCTCATCGACGAGGCCGGCAGCCGCCTGCGGCTGAAGCGGATGTCGACCCCGCCCGACCTGCGCGAGATCGACCAGAAGCTGGTCGAGGTCCAGGAGGCCAAGAAGGCCGCCGTGGAGGAGCAGCGCTTCGAGGAGGCCGGCCGCCTGCGCGACCAGGAGAAGTCCCTGCTCGAGGAGAAGGCGACCAAGGAGGCCGAGGTCCGCGCCGACGGGGTCGACCTGTTCGACGAGGTCGACGAGGAGGCCATCGCCGAGGTGCTCAGCCTGTGGACCGGGATCCCGGTGTACAAGCTCACCGAAGAGGAGACCGAAAAGCTCATCCACATGGAGGATGAGCTCCACAAGCGGATCATCGGTCAGGAGAGCGCCGTGGGCGCGGTGTCGCAGTCGATCCGCCGCACCCGTGCGGGCCTCAAGGACCCCAAGCGCCCGAGCGGGTCGTTCATCTTCCTCGGCCCGACCGGCGTCGGCAAGACCGAGCTGGCCAAGACGCTCGCCGAATTCCTGTTCGGCGACGACTCGGCGCTGATCGTGCTCGACATGAGCGAGTACATGGAGAAGCACACGGTCAGCCGGCTGGTCGGCTCGCCCCCCGGCTACGTCGGCTACGAGGAGGGCGGCCAGCTCACCGAGGCCGTGCGCCGCAAGCCGTTCTCCGTGGTGCTCTTCGACGAGATCGAGAAGGCCCACCCCGACGTCTTCAACACCCTGTTGCAGATCCTCGAGGAAGGCCGGCTCACCGACAGCCAGGGTCGCACCGTCGACTTCCGCAACACGGTGCTGATCATGACGTCGAACCTCGGCACCCAGGACCTCCGCAAGGCCAACGTCGGCTTCACCACCGCCGACTCGGCGATGAGCTACGAGCGGATGAAGGAAAAGGTCATGGAGGCGCTCAAGACGCACTTCCGGCCGGAGTTCCTGAACCGCATCGACGAGGTCATCGTCTTCCACGAGCTGGACCGGGCCGAGGTCGTCGAGATGGTCGACTTCATGACCAAGCGCCTGGTGTCCCAGCTCGAGGGCCAGGGCCTCGGGATCGAGCTGACCCAGTCGGCCAAGGAGCTGCTCGCCGCCAGGGGCTACGACCCGCAGCTCGGCGCCCGGCCGCTCCGCCGGGCGATCCAGCGCCTCGTCGAGGACCCGCTGTCGGAGATGATCCTGTACAAGCAGTTCCACGCCGGCGAGATCATCGTCGTCGATACCGAGGACGACCCCGACAAGCCGGACGAGCAGCGGATCAAGTTCTCGTCGGTGGAGGGATTCGTCCCCCCGTCGTCGGTCGAGCTGGCGACGACCACCACCGGCGAGCCCGACGCCAGCGGCGAGAGCGCCCCGCCGCCGGAGTAGGTGTAACCGAACTGAAATCTGGGCAGCCTCTCCGCCGACACCGGGGAGGTTGACGTTGCCAAGGCACATCGGTCGGTTTCTGCTCGCGGGCGCGCTCGGGGTGGTCGGGCTCGCCGCACCGAACCCGATCAGTGGGCCCCAACCGGCGTCGGCGTACTCGACGATCTACTACAACGGCGCCGGCCGCTCGGTTCCCCGCATCGGCCTGATCGGCGACTCGACGCTGGCCGCGGCCCGGTGGTACGGCATCCACGGCGACCTCCGCCGGTACAACTTCGTCCTCGACGCCGAGTCGTGCCGGCGCACCATCTACACGTCGTGCCGGGGCCGTGAGGGTTACACGCCGGAGAACACGCTCACCGTGATGCGCCGGCTGCAGGGCCAGTGGGGTCGGGTGCTCGTGCTGATGACCGGCTACGACGACCCCGGCTGGCAGTTCGCCGAGGCGGTCGACGCCGTCATGGCCGAGGCCATTCGGCAGGGGATTCCGCGGGTGATGTGGCTGACGTTCCGGACGGCCGACGTGAGCTACGTCGGGCCGACGTTCCGCTCGAACGTCTTCACGTTCCGCGACAACAACAAGATCCTGCTCCAAAAGGCGCTGCGCTACGGCGGCCGGCTCCAGGTCGCCGACTGGGCCGGGTACAGCGCGCGCCATCGGGACTGGGTCTGGTCGGACGGCATCCATCTCACCCCTGAGGGGACGAGGCAGCTGACGAAGTTCATCGCCGATCAGGCCGGGCCGGTGCTCGCCGGCCGGACGATCACCCCCGCACGGCCGAAGATCCCGTCCTGCCGGACCGCCGTCACGATGCGCCGCGGCGACAACGTACGGGACGTCCGGTGCCTGGAGAGTCACCTCCGCAGCCTCGGCTTCGGCGTCGTCGCCAACGGCCGCTACGGGCGGACGGAGGCGGCCGCGGTGAGCTTCCTCGAGTACGCCCGCAGCTGGCGGCGCGACGGCGTCGCCGACGGCCGGGTGCTCCGGGCGGCCGGGGTGTGGCGGGCACGGAATCCGATCCCATGGTGCTCGGTCCAGCGCAACCTGCGCCAGGGCGCCACCGGCACCGACGTCACGTGTCTCCGCAGCGCTCTCAACGCGCGGGGCTACTTGATCGCGGTCTCGCCACAGTTCGTCGACACGGTGCGCCTCGCGGTGCGTCACTTCAAGCGGGAACAGGGCCTCGCCGCGACCGGGCTGGTGGGGGTCGAGGCGCTCCGGCGGCTCGGCATCCACAAGCCGGCGTGCCGGATCTCCGCGCCGCTCGCCCGGGGCACCTCCGGACCGCAGGTCGCGTGTCTGCGGCAGTTCCTCGCCGGCCGCGGGATCAGGATCGCCCTCGACGGCCCGTACTTCGCCGCCGTGACCAACGGGGTGCGCAAGCTCGAGGCGCGACGCGGACTCCCCGTGGACGGCGTCGCCGACGAGGCGTTCCTCCGCGCGATCGAAGCGTGGCGTTGATCGCGGCGACGTCACCGTAGGGTGTCGGCCCGTGCGGTTCTCCATCTGGCCGACCACCACCCAGCCCTGGGCTGACGTCCTCGAGGTCACCCGCCACGCCGAGGCGACCGGCTGGGACGGCGTGTACGTCGCCGACCACTTCATGGGCTCCGGTGACGCCGCCGGTGGGCCCGTCACGCCGACCCACGAGGCCACGGCCGCGCTGGCTGCGCTCGCCGCGGCCACGACGCGGCTCCGGCTCGGTTCGCTGGTGTTCTCGATGACGTTCCGCCACCCGGCGGCGCTGGCGAAGTGGGCGGTGACCGTCGACCACGTCAGCGGCGGGCGCCTCCTGCTCGGGATCGGCGCCGGCTGGCAGGAGAACGAGCACGAGCAGTACGGCCTCGACCTCGGCCCCCGCCGGACGCGTCTCGAGCGCTTCGAGGAGGGGTGCGAGGTGATCGTCCACCTGCTCGGCGACGAGGTCACCACGGTCGGCGGCGCCCACTACGCGCTGACCGACGCGATCGCCGAGCCCAAGCCGGTGCAGCAGCCCCTGCCGATCCTCATCGGCGGCAAGGGCGACCGGATGATGGGCGTCGTTGCCCGCTACGCCGACCAGTGGAACATGTGGGGGCTCGCCGACACGATCGCCGAACGGTCCGGGGTGCTCGACGACCGGTGCGAGGCGATCGGCCGCGATCCGGCGTCGCTCGCCCGCTCGTGCCAGGCGCTGTGGTTCTTCGCCGACGACGAGCGGGCCGACCGCCTGATCTCGGGGTCACCGCTGCCGGCCATCGGCGGCGCGACCGGCCGGTTCATCGATGCGGTCGAGGCGTGGCACAAGATCGGAGTCGACGAGGTCATCGTCCCCGACTTCACCCTCGGCACCGGCACCGAGCGCCTCGACCGGATGGACACGATCATCACCGAGATCGCCACTCCGTTCCGCTGACCCGTTTCCCCAACTCTTGTGTCAGCGGGCCGAAAAGTGAGCCACCTCATCAAGAGTTGTGGAATCGCGCTCGCCGTCCTGGCGCTGGCCGGCTGCCGGGTCGACGTGGCCGTCGACCTGACGATCGGCGCCGACGGCACCGGTGAGCTCGCCGTGACGGCCGTCGCCGACGCCGAGGTCGTCGAGCAGGCGTCCGGTCTCGCCGAGGACCTCCGCTTCGACGACGCCGTGGCCGCCGGGTGGACCGTGGCCGGGCCGGAGCCGACCGACGACGGCGGGCTCACGGTGACGCTGCGCCACCCCGTGACGTCACCGGAGGAGGCGACGAACCTGCTCGCCAGCCTCGGGCCACCGTTCGTCGACCCGCGGCTGACGCGCACGGTCGCCGGGGACGAGGTCACGTGGACGCTGGACGGACAGCTGACCCTGACCGACGGCTTCGAGTCGTTCGCCGACGCCGACCTCCTGACCACGCTGGGCGAGCGGCCGTACGCCGACGAGCTCGCCGGCACCGACCCGGCGGAGTCGATGTCGGTGGTGCTGCGCGCCGACCTTCCCGGCGCGGTGGAGGACACGACCGGCGAGCGTTCCGGCGGCGGGCTGGAGTGGGACGCACCGCTCGACGGCACGTCGGTCGACCTGGCCACCCGCACGGTGCAGCGGCCGGCGTCGGGCGGAGGGTGGGCCCGGCCTGTGTCTGTGCTCGCCCTCGTCCTGCTCGTCGGCTGGCTGGTCGCGGCCGGGCTGTTCATCGGCTACGTCGTCCGCGCCCGCCAGCGGCGGGGCCTCGGTAGAACGCGGTGATCACCGGATCGGTCCGCTCTGCGTACTATCGTTCGTTCTACGAACAAGGAGGAGGAGCCCCTGAGCACCGGCGGCACCGACTTCGTGCAGTCGCTCGAGCGGGGTCTGGCGGTGATCCGCGCCTTCGACGGCGAGCACCCGCGCCTCACCCTCAGCGACGTCAGCCGGCGCACCGGGCTGACCCGGGCCGCCGCCCGTCGCTTCCTTCTCACCCTGGTCGCCCTGGGCTACGTCCACAACGACGGTCGGGAGTTCTCGCTGCGTCCCCGCGTGCTCGACCTCGGCTTCGCCTACCTGTCCTCGATGGGCCTCCCCGAGGTCGCCCTGCCGCACATGGAGACGCTGGTCGCGGAGGTCCAGGAGTCGTCGTCGATGTCGGTGCTCGACGGGTCCGACGTCGTCTACGTCGCCCGCGTGCCCACCCGGCGCCGGATCATGACCGTGTCGATCGCCGTCGGCACCCGGTTCCCCGCGTACGCGACGTCGATGGGACGGGTGCTGCTCGCCGACCTCGACGACGATGCCCTCACCGAGTACCTGGCGACGACCGAACTGACCAAGCTGACCGCGACCACGGTGCACGACGAGACCCGGCTCCGCCGCGTCCTCGACGCCACCCGCACTCAGGGCTACGCCGTGGTCGACCAGGAGCTGGAGGAGGGACTGCGCTCGGTCGCCGCCCCGGTCCGGGCCGAGCGCGGCCGAGTCGTCGCCGCCGTCAACATGTCGGTGCACGCCAGCCGGGCGACCGTCGCCGAGATCAAGCAGCGCTTCCTGCCCGCGCTGCTCGAAACGGTGGCACGGATCAGCGCCGACCTCGGCTCACTCGGCAGCGCCGGGCTAGCCCGTCGCTGACCTCCGGTTGGCGACGACCCGCAGACTTCGGACTTCGATCGGCTCGCCGGTGCGCTCGTCGACGACCTTCGGGCGTACCTCGGCCCGGGTCGCCCGGTCGACGAGCACGACGGGCGGCTCGCCGTCCCACATCCAGTCGGAGCCCCACCGCCACATCGCCGCCAGCACGTCCCAGAACGCCCGGCCCTTGGGCGTGAACCGGTAGTCGTACCGCGGCGGATGGTCCTCGTACGGGACCTTGACGAGCAGCCCCTCGTCGACGAGGCGCTGCAACCGCTGGGCCAGCACCGCCCGGCTGCACCCGAGCTCCTGCTGGATGTCGTCGAAGCGCGACCGGCCGGCGAACAGCTCGCGCAGCACCACCGGCGTCCACCAGTCGCCGACCAGGTCGGTGACCCGGGCGATCGGGCACGGCCACTCGTCGAAGCGGGTGCGGCGCATCAGGTCGCCACCCCGACGGCCTCGTCGGCCCGCTCGACCCGGGCGCGGACGTGCTTGTGGAACGGCGTACCGGCGAGGAAGTCGCGGTCGGCGCTCGACGTCAACTCGTTCGGCGCCACCCCCGTCACGACGGCCTCGCCGTCGCCGCCCGGATAGTCGAGACCGAGGCCGTTGGGCAACGACACGTGACCGGGTTGCATCGCGTCGTCGATCTCGGCGGGCGTGACCGCGCTCCCCCGCCTCGTCGTCAGCCGCACCAGCTCACCGGTCGTCACGCCCAGGCGCTCGGCGTCAGCCGGGGCGATGCGCAGCGCACCGTCCGGGTCGCGCTTCCGCCACGCCGGGTCGCGGACGATGGTGTTGGCGGTGAACGAGCGCCGCTCCCCGGCGGTGAGCACGAACGGGAACTCGGCGTCGCCGGGCGGCGGAGCGGTGATCAGCTCCTCGAGCGCGGCGAGCATCTCCTCGATCACGAGGTGGACCCGCCCGTCGTCGGTGCGCACGCGGCTCCACGCGACGTCCGGCTCGTCGAGCGAGAACACCAGGCCGGACGGCGAGGCGAGGATCGCATCGAACAGCGCCTCACCCATGGCGAGCGGGTCGGCGGCCGTGCCGTAGCCGGCCCGGGCGACCGACTCCGGGTAGCTCGCCGCGCAGCGGTGGGCGGCCGCCCACAGCACCGCCGCGGCCGCGGCGCCCCCGGGCAGGGTCGGACCCAGCGTCCGGTACAGCACGACCGGGGCCAGCCGGCCGAGCGCCGGCTTGGCCGCCACGGCGGCGAAGAACGCCTCGGCGAACGCGGCTCGGCCGCCGGCCGCCGCCGCAACCAGTGGGGCGAGGTCGTCGTCGGTGACGACGCCGAGGGCCTCGCACAAGCGGGCGTGGATCTCCGGCTCGGGCAGCGTGCCCGGCAGTGGCTCCACGACCGGGGGGCGGAGGTGGAACACGTTGGCCGGGAAGTCGAAGTTGAAGAACGTCGCCTCCCACTTTTCGTACTGCGACGACGCCGGCAGCACGTAGTCGGCGAGCCGGGCGGTCTCGGTGAGCGAGACGTCGATGACGACGAGCAGCTCGAGCGCGCTCAGTGCCTCGCGCATCCGCGGCCCGTCGGCCAATGAGTGGGCCGGGTTGGCGCTCTCGACGAGCATCGCCCGGTACCGGTCGGGATGGTCGGTCAGGATCTCCTCGGCGATCACGTTGCACGGCACGAGCCCGGAGATGATGCGAGCGCCGGCCACCGGGCTGCGCCGCGAGGAGCCCCGGCCGGACACCGACGAGCCGGCGAGGCTGACGATCGTCGACGGGACGTACTGCCCGCCGGGGATGCCGAAGTTGCCGGTGAGCAGCCACAGCAGCTTGTCGAGGTAGCTCGCCAGCGTCGAGTGCAGCGACATCTGGATGCCGAGGTCCTCGTAGACGGCGACGCTCGCCGCGGCCGCGATCCGCCGGGCGGTCGAGCGGAGCTCCTCCTCGGCGATGCCGGTGATCTCGGCAAAGTTCCCGATCGGGATGCGCCGGAGCACGGCGACGACGTCGTCGAGGCCGGTGGCGTGCTCGGCCAGCCACCGCCCGGCGAGCAGCCCCTCGTCGACGAGCACGGCGCACAGCGCGGCGAGGCACCAGGCGTCGGTGCCCGGGCGGACCTGGAGGTGGATGTCGGCGAGCTCGGCCGTTTCCGTCCGGCGCGGATCGACGACGATCAGGCAGCGGGACGGGTCGCGGGCGAACTCCTTGAGGGTGGTGCGGGCCCGGGGGAGGCCGTGCGAGTGCCACGGGTTCTTGCCGAGGAACAGCCCGACCTCGGCGTGCTCGAAGTCGCCCCGGACGTACGTCCCGAGCATGTTGGCGTCGACCCAGAACTCGCCGGTCTTCTCCTGGGCGAGGGCGTTGGACCGGAAGCGCGAACCGAGGGCGGCCCGCGTCGCCGTGGCGTAGGCGCCGCCGAGGTGGTTCCCCTGCCCGCCGCCGCCGTAGTAGAAGATCGACTCCCCGCCCCAGGTGTCGCGGACGGCGGCGAAGCGCTCGGCGATCTCGGTGATCGCGGTGTCCCAGTCGATCTCCTCGAAAGTCCCGTCGTCGCGCCGCCGCAGCGGTGTCGTCAACCGGTGGCGTCCGTTCTGGTAGTGGTCGAGCCGCAGCGCCTTCTCACACGTGTAGCCCCGCGACGCCGGGTGGGCCTTGTCGCCGCGGATGCGCTCGAAGCGCCGGCCATCCTCGCCCCCGAGGCGGACCTCGATGCCGCAGTTGCACTCGCAGAGGATGCACGCCGTTTGCTGCCACTCGCTCATGCAGTGAGTTCACTAGATGAACGCACTGCAAGTCAACCCGTGGTCACACCCGTTCGACGAGGGTCGCGATCCCCTGCCCGACGCCGATGCACATCGTCGCCGCCCCGCGCGTGCCGGACGGCCGGCCGGCGAGCTGGTGGACGAGCGTGGTGAGGATGCGGGCGCCGGAGCAGCCGAGCGGGTGGCCGAGGGCGATCGCCCCGCCGAGCGGGTTCACCCTCGCCGGATCGAGCCCGAGCTCTGCGACCACGGCGAGCGACTGGGCGGCGAACGCCTCGTTGAGCTCGACCACCTCCACGTCGTCGAGCTTCCACCCCGCCCGTTCGAGGGCGAGGCGCATCGCCGGCGCCGGACCGATCCCCATCCGCCGCGGCTCGACACCGGCCGCCGCCCACGTCTCGATCCGCGCCAGCGGGGTGAGCCCGTGGCGGGCGAGGCCGTCGTCGTTGGCCAGCAGCACCGCCGCCGCGCCGTCGTTCAGCGGGCTCGAGTTGCCGGCGGTGACGGTGCCATCGGCGGCGAACACCGGCTTCAACTTGGCCAGCCGCTCCAGGCTGGTGTCGACCCGCGGACCCTCGTCGGCGACGACGTCGGTGTCGCCGACCGGGACCGGGACCAGCTCGGCGTCGAACCGGCCGGCTTCCTGGGCGGCGACGGCCTTGCGGTGGCTGTCGAGGGCGAAGGCGTCCTGCGCCTCGCGGCTGATGCCGTACTCGGCGGCGAGCACCTCGGCGGTAATCCCCAGGCTGATCGTGTGCTCGGCCGGCATCTTCGGGTTGACCAGCCGCCACCCGAGCGCGGTGTCGACGAGCTCCTGCGTGCGGGGCAGGCGGTCGGTCGCCCGAGGCAGCACGAACGGCGCCCGGCTCATCGCCTCGACCCCACCGGCGACCGCCACGTCGCCGTGCCCGAGGGCGAGGTCGGCGGCGGCCCGGTTGACCGCGTCGAGCCCCGATCCGCAGAGGCGGTTGACGGTCGCGCCCGGGATCGACAGGGGCAGCCCGGCGAGGATCACCGCCATCCGGGCGACGTTGCGGTTGTCCTCGCCCGCCTGGTTGGCGGCGCCCATCACGACGTCGCCGATCGCATCGGGCGGCACCGCCGGGTTGCGCTCGACCAGGGCCCGCACGGCATGGCCGGCGAGGTCGTCGGGGCGCACGTCGGACAACGCGCCCCGGTGTCGACCGATCGGCGTCCGGCAGGCATCGACGACGTACACGGATTGCGCTGCGCTCATCGCCCCAGCGTAGGGGCGTGTTCACTTGACGAACAACCGTGCGCTCTGCGTATCATGCCGCGGGTGGGGCGATCCGGCGTATGACGACGATCACGTCACTGTCCGAGGCGGTCGCCGAGCTCGTGCACGACGGCGACACGATCGCGCTCGAGGGCTTCACCCACCTCATCCCCGTGGCCGCCGGGCACGAGATCATCCGCCAGGGCCGCCGCGACCTGACCGTCGTGCGGATGACGCCCGACATCGTCTACGACCAGCTCATCGGGGCCGGCTGCGTGCGCAAGATGATCTTCTCGTGGGGCGGGAACCCCGGCGTCGGGTCGCTCTACCGCTTCCGCGACGCCGTCGAGCGGGGTTGGCCGCAGCCGCTGGAGATCGAGGAGCACAGCCACGCCGGCATGGCCAACCGCTACGCCGCCGGCGCCTCCGGGCTGCCGTTCGCCGTGCTGCGCGGCTACCGCGGCACGGACCTCGTCGACCACACGCCGACGATCGCCCCGATCACGTGCCCGTTCACCGGCGAGGAGCTCACCGCCGTGCCGGCGATCAACCCGGACGTGTCGATCATCCACGCCCAGCACGCCGACCGCGCCGGCAACGTCATGATGTGGGGCATCACGGGCGTGCAGAAAGAGGCCGTGCTGGCCGCCCGGCGGGCGCTGGTGACGGTCGAGGAGATCGTCGACGTGCTCGAGCCCCGGCCGGGCGGCGTCGTGCTGCCCAACTGGGTCGTGTCCCACGTCGCCGCCGTGCCCGGGGGCACCCACCCGTCGTACGCCCAGGGCTACTCGGTGCGCGACAACGACTACTACCGGGCCTGGGACGCGATCTCGAGCGACCGTGACCGCTTCCTCGAGTGGCTCGACACCGACGTCCTCAATCGTGTGGGCACGTGACCGCCAATGCGTTCCCCGACCACGCAGGCCGTAGCTGGCCGCTCGCTCGCTGGCGCTCGCTCGCTCGCATAGTCGCGAGGATGTTCGAGTGAGCTCCAACGACTTCACACCAGACGACGCGATGACGATCGCCGCGGCGCGGCGACTCGCCGACGGGGCGGTGTGCTTCGTCGGGATCGGGTTGCCGAGCACGGCCGCCAACCTGGCCCGGCGGACCCACGCTCCGAACCTCGTGCTCGTCTACGAATCGGGGACACTGGGGTCGAAGCCGACCCGCCTGCCGCTCTCCATCGGCGACGGCGAGCTCGCCGACACCGCCGACAGTGTGATCAGCGTGCCCGAGGTCTTCAACTACTGGCTCCAGCCGGGGCGCGTCGACGTCGGGTTCCTCAGCGGCGCCCAGCTCGACCGCTTCGGCAACATCAACTCGACCGTCATCGGCGACTACGCCAGGCCCAAGGTGCGCCTGCCGGGGGCCGGCGGGGCGCCCGAGATCGCGGCATCGTGTCGCGAGGTCGTCGTGATGCTGCGCCAGACGCCGCGGGCGTTCGTCGAACGGGTCGACTTCGTGTCGTCGATGGGCTACGGCCGCCGGCGCGGTGACCGGGAGCGGTTGGGCCTGCGCGGCGCCGGGCCGCGCACCGTGGTCACCGACCTCGGCATCCTGCGTCCGGACTGCGAGACGTGCGAGCTGACGCTCGTCGCCCTCCAACCGGGCGCGACGGTCGAGCAGGTCCGCGACGCCACCGGCTGGGACCTCGCCGTCGCCGACCTTGTCGAGGAGCTGGAACCCCCCACCGGCGAGGAGCTGGCCGTGCTGCGCGAGCTGCAGGCGACGATCGCGCCGGGGGCTCGCCCGGCATGACCGACGCGCCCGACGAGACCCAGGTCGGGATCATCGGGGCCGGGCCGGCCGGTCTCGTGCTCGCCCACCTGTTGAAAGCGCGGGGGATCGACTCGGTGGTGCTCGAGCTCCGCGACCGTGAGTACGTCGAGCACCGCGTCCGCGCCGGGGTGCTCGAGGCCCCGACCGTCGAGCTGCTGCGGAGCCTCAGGCTCGCCGACCGGCTCGACCGCGAGGCGCTGCCGCACCGGGGTGTCCAGATCGCGTTCGAGGGCCGGCGCCACCACATCGACTTCGTCGACCTCGTCGGCCGCTCGATCACCGTGTACGGCCAGCAGGAGGTGGTCAAGGACCTCATCGCCGCCCGCCTCGTCGCCGGCGACCCGATCGTGTTCGAGGCCCTCGACGTCGAGCCGGTCGACATCGACAGCGACAAGCCGCTCATCCGCTACCGCCACGACGGGGAGCAACGGGAGCTGCGCTGCCACGTCGTCGCCGGCTGCGACGGGTTCCACGGGGTGAGCAGGCCGAGCGTGCCCGGCCTGACCGTCTACGACCGGCAGTACCCGTTCGCCTGGCTCGGAATCCTGGCCGAGGCCGCCCCGAGCCAGGACGAGCTGATCTACTCCAGCCACGAGCGCGGCTTCGCCCTCTACAGCATGCGCTCGCCGCGGATCACCCGGCTCTACCTCCAGGTGCCGGCGGACGAGACCCTCGACGCCTGGTCCGACGACCGGATCTGGTCCGAGCTCGAGACCCGGCTGCCCACCGAGGACGGGTTCGTGATGAACACCGGGCCGATCCTCGACAAGGGCATCACCGAGATGCGGGGCTTCGTCGCCTCGCCGATGCGCCACGGCAACCTCGTCCTCGCCGGCGACGCCGCCCACATCGTGCCGCCGACCGGGGCCAAGGGGATGAACCTCGCCATCGCCGACGTGTTCGTGCTCGCCGGCATCCTCGACGAGGTCGTCAACGGCGGTCGCCCGGAGCGGCTGGACGACTACACCGCGGCGTGTCTGCGCCGGGTGTGGCGGGCCCAGCACTTCTCGTGGTGGATGACGTCGATGATGCACCGCTTCGGCGACGACCCGTTCCAGCGCCAGCTGCAACTGGCCGAGCTGACCCTCGTCACGGGGTCGGAGACGGCGGCTCGGAACCTGGCCGAGAACTACACGGGGTTCCCGTTCGGCCCGCTGTTCGGGGGAAGATGAAACCATGACTGCGTTCCCCGGCCACGCAGGCCGTTGCTGGCCACTCGCTCGCTGGCGCTCGCTCGCTCGCACGATCGCGAGGGTGAATCCATGAGCGTCGTCTCCGACGACTGGGACTCCTTCGCCCCGCCCCCGCCCGGCACGCACCCCCCGCTCGACTCCCCCGAGTACCGCTCGGCGATCCTGCGCGCACCCCGGCTCGAGCCCGTGCGGCTCGACCCGGCCAAGGCCGACCTCACCGAGCTGTCCGGTCCGGTCTTCGGGGAGGGCGACGTCCGGCCGGGCGACGCCGACCTGACGAAGGGTCCGGCCGGCGAGGCCGTCGGCCAGCGGATCATCGTGACCGGGCGGCTCCTCGACGCCGGCGGGCGACCGGTCCCGTCGTCGCTGATCGAGGTCTGGCAGGCCAACGCGTCGGGCCGTTACCGCCACCGCAACGATCAGTGGCATGGCACGCTCGATCCCAACTTCACCGGCGGCGGGCGATGTGTCACCGGCCCCGACGGCAGCTACCGCTTCGTCACGATCCAGCCGGGCGCGTACCCGTGGGGCAACCACCCCAACGCGTGGCGACCGCGGCACATCCACTTCTCGGTCTTCGGGCGTTCGTTCCTCCAGCGGCTGGTGACCCAGATGTACTTCCCGGGCGACCCGCTGTTCTTCCAGGACCCGATCTTCAACTCGATCCCCGACCCCGCCGCCCGGGAACGGCTGATCGCCGCGTACGACCACGACCTCACGCAGCCGGAGTGGGCGCTGGGGTTCCGGTTCGACGTCGTCGTCCGCGGCCCCGAGCGGACGCCCCTCGACACCGACCGGACCGATGGCTGACCAGCCCGCCGGCCCCACGTCATCGCAGACCGTCGGGCCGTTCCTGCACCTCGCCCTCGCCGACCCCAACGCTGCCTTTGCCGTACCGGCCGGCACCGAAGGCGAGATCGTCGTGCACGGGCGGGTGGTCGACGGCAACGGAGACCCGATCCCTGACGGGCTGATCGAGACGTGGCAGGTCGGCGGTCAGTTCGGCCGCAGCACCAGCGACGACGACGGCGAGTGGGAGATCCACACCGTCAAGCCGCCGCCGGTGGCGACCCGCGACGGCACGCCGCAGGCGCCGCACCTGGTCGTGTCGGTGTTCGCACGCGGGCTGCTCGACCGGGTGATCACCCGGGTCTACTTCGGCGACGAGGAGGCGGCCAACGCCGCCGACCCGACGCTGGCCGTCGTCGCTCCCGACCGGCGCCGGCTGCTCGTCGCCACGCCCGAACCCGGCGGCTACCGGTTCGACATCCGCCTGCAAGGCGAAGATGAGTCCGTCTTCTTCGCCAGCTAGCACTGCGTTCCCCGGCCACGCAGGCCGCTGCTGGCCGCTCGCTCGCTGGCGCTCGCTCGCTCGCATCGTCGAGAGGCTGGACCGGTGACGTTTGACTTCCTCGTCAACCGGGGGCCGGTGGCGGAAGCGACCTCCTCGACCGCCTGGCTGAAGGCGATGACCGACGTCGAGGCGGCGCTGGGGCAGGCGTGGGCCCAGGTCCTCGACGCCCCGACCGACGTCGCTCGGGCCATCGCCGGCGCCTGCACACCGGAGGGGATCGACGTCGATGCCCTCTTCGCCGCGGCCGAGCTCGGGGGCAACCCGGTGATCCCGCTCGTGCCGCGGCTCCGGGAGCGGGCCGGCCCGGACGCGGGGGAGTACGTCCACCGGGGGACGACGAGCCAGGACATCCTCGACACCGCGGCGATGCTCGTCGTACGCCGCTGCTCCGACCTCGTGCGCGACCGGCTCGTCGGCGTGCGGGCGGGGGCGGGCGAGCTCGGCCGGCGGCACGGGTCGGCGCCGATGATCGGGCGCACGCTGCTCCAGCACGCCGTGCCGACGACGTTCGGCGCGGTGGTCGAGCGCTGGCTCGCCGGGATCGACGCCGCGCGCGCCGAGATCGGGCGGGTGGACACCGAGCTCCCCCTCCAGCTCGGTGGCCCGGTCGGTGACCGGGCGTCGTTCGAGGGCCGGTTCGGCGCCGTCGTGGCGGCGGTCGCCGATCGCCTGACCCTCGTCGCGCCGGCCACGTCGTGGCACACCCAGCGGGCGCCGGTGGCGGCGGTCGCCGGGGCGTGGGGGCTGGCGGCGTCGGCGATCGGCTCGATCGCCCTCGACATCGTGCTGCTCGCCCAGAGCGACGTCGCCGAAATCGCCGAAGTCGCCGAGGGCGCGGGTGGCTCGTCGTCGATGCCGCACAAGCACAACCCCGTCGCCGCCGTGTGCGCCCGCGCCGCGGCGATGCAGACACCCGGGCTCGTCGCCACCTTGCTCAGCGCGGCGGGCAGCCACGAGCTGGAGCGGGCCGCCGGAGCGTGGCACGCCGAGTGGCCGGCGTTGAACGGGCTGCTGCGGGCGACGGGGGCCGCCGTCGACTGGTTGGGGATCAGCCTCGAACGCCTCGCCGTCGACGAGGCCCGGATGGCCGCCAACCTCAGGAGGAGCCAGGACGATGAGTGACTTGTTCGTCGAGGAGGCCGGCCGGGCCGGCGGCGACACCGTGGTGTGGCTCGGGTCGCTGGGCAGCACGGCGGCGATGTGGGAGCCCCAGGTGGCCGCGCTCGGCGACCGCTTCCGGTGCCTGCTCATCGACCACCCCGGCCACGGCAAGAGCCCGACCGCGCCGGGGCCGTACACGATCGCCGGGCTCGCCGACCAGGTGGTCGCCGTCCTCGACCAGGCGGGGGTCGAGCGGGCGCACCACGTCGGGTTGTCGATCGGGGCGATGGTCGGGATGGCGCTGGCGATCGACCACGCGGACCGGGTCGACCGGCTGGCGCTGTTGTGCACGTCGGCCCAGCTCGGGCCGGCGTCGGCGTGGGAGGAGCGGGCGGCCACCGTCCGCGACGGCGGCACCGGCGTGATCGCCGAGACCGTCGTCGGCCGCTGGCTCTCGCCGGACTATCGGGCCGCCCACCCCGACGAGTTCGCCACCCTGGTGGCGATGGTCTCATCGATCGACGACGCGGGATACGCCTGGTGCTGCGAGGCGATCGCGGCGATGGACCTGCGCGCCGACCTGCCCGCGATCACCGCGCCGACGCTGGTCGTCGCCGGCACCCTCGACCCGGCGACGCCGGTCGAGCACGGCGAGCTGATCGCCTCGCTCGTTCCCGGCGCCCGCCTGGCGGTCGTCGACGCCGCCCACCTGGCCAACTGGGAGCGGGCGGCCGAGGTCAACGCCCTGCTCGAGGACCACCTGCGATGAGTGACGAGCGGTACGAGGCAGGGATGCGGGTCCGCCGGGAGGTGCTCGGCGACGACCACGTGGACCGCGCCGTCGCCGCCACGACCGAGCTCGACGCCGACTTCCAGCGCTACATCACCAGGGCGGCGTGGGGCGAGCTGTGGACACGCGACGACCGACTCGACCGCCGCACCCGGTCGTGCATCACGATCGCGCTGCTCACCGCGCTCCGGGCCGAGCACGAGCTGGCGATGCACATCCGGGCCGGGCTGCGCAACGGCCTCACCCCCGACGAGATCACGGAGGTGATCCTCCACACCTCCGCCTACGCCGGCATCCCCGCCGCCAACACCGCGATGGCCGTGGCCAAGGAGGTCCTCGGTCCGTCGCCGTGAGCGCCTCATCAGTCGCCGGTGGCGCCGTCGATGGCCTGCCGGAGCAGGTCGGCGTGCCCGCAGTGGCGGGCGTACTCCTCGACCATGTGGACGAGGATCCAGCGCAGGTTGAACTTCCCCCGCTCCCGCCGCTCGATGTCGTCGAGGGCGAAGTCGACCACGTTGCGGTTGGCCACCTCGATCTCGTTCCAGTAGGTGGCGAGCGCGTCGGCGACGGTCGCCCCCGGCGGCGAGTGGAAGTCGCCGTCGTCGTCACCGTCGGGATGGGCGGCGCCGTAGAAGATCGGCGGTGCGTCCTCGCCGACCAGCGACCGGCGGAACCACGAGCGCTCGACGTCGGCCATGTGGCGCACGATCCCGAGCAACGTGAGGTCGCTCGGCGGGCAGGCGGCCCGCGACGCCTCCTCGTCGGTGAGCCCCTCGATCTTCCGGGCGAGCACAGCGCGGTAGTAGTCGACGAACCCCAGCAACGTGGTCCGTTCGTCGCCGACGGGCGGATCCTCGGGCAGCGGTGTGGTCGGCTCAGCCACCGACCCATCATGGCGTTCCCCGGCCACGCAGGCCGTTACCGGCCGCTCGCTCGCTGGCGCTCGCTCGCTCGCACGTCGCGAGGGCGCTCTCGTCAACCAGCTATGACACCCCCTCGTCATGATGCTCATCGTGAAGACGAGGACCGTGCACAGCTGCCGCGAGTGCGGCACCAACCACCCCAAGTGGGCCGGGCAGTGCTCGGGGTGCGGGGCGTGGAACAGCCTCGACGAGGAGACCACGCACGACGCCGGGCTCGACCCCACGACGGAGGGGGCACCGCGCCTCGCGGCGATGTCCGAGCTGAGCCTGCTCCACGACATCGACGCCATGCTCGGGCAGCCCCAGCCGACGGGCATCGGCGAGCTCGACCGGGTGCTCGGCGGCGGCATCGTCCCCGGCTCGGTCACCCTGCTCGGTGGCGAGCCGGGCATCGGCAAGAGCACCCTGCTGCTGCAGCTCCTGGCGTGGTGGCCGGGGCCGGCGCTCTACGTCAGCGCCGAGGAGAGCCCGCAGCAGGTCCGCCTGCGCGCCGAGCGCCTCGGGGCGGTCCGGCCGGACCTGTGGATCGCCGCCGAGACGACGCTCGACGGGATCCTGACCGCGATCGCCCGCACCTCGCCGGGCCTCGTCGTCGTGGACAGCATCCAGACCATCGCCGACGGCCGCTCGACGTCGGCGCCGGGGTCGGTGGCCCAGGTGCGCGACTGCGCCCATCAGCTCGTCGTCGAGGCCAAGCGCCGCGGCGTGCCGGTCGTGCTCGTCGGCCACGTCACCAAGGACGGCTCGCTGGCCGGCCCGCGGGTGCTCGAACACGTCGTCGACACGGTGCTGTCGTTCGAGGGCGAGCGCCACCACGCCCTGCGGATGCTGCGGGCGGTGAAGCACCGCTTCGGGTCGACCGACGAGCTGGGCCTGTTCGAGATGACCGGCCGCGGTCTCGTCGGGGTGCCCGACCCCTCGAAGCTGTTCCTCTCCGACCGGCGCACCGGGCTCGCCGGGTCGGTGGTCGTGCCGGTGATCGAGGGCCACCGGCCGGTCCTCGTCGAGATCCAGGCGCTCACCGTTGCGGTCCGGCCTGGCATCCCGACCCGGCGCAACGCCCAGGGGTTCGACGGCGGCCGTCTGGCGCTGCTGCTGGCCGTGCTCGAGCGGCACGCGTCGGTGCCACTCGGTGACCACGACGTGTACGTCTCCGCCGTCGGGGGCATGCGGCTCGCCGAGCCGGGCACCGACTTGGGCGTGTCGGTCGCCGTCGCCGGCGCGGCCCGGGAACTGCCCGTACCCGACGACCTCGTCGTCGTCGGCGAGGTCGGGCTGGGCGGCGACGTCCGCCAAGTCGTCCACGCGTCCCGGCGCCTCGCCGAGGCCGCCCGGCTGGGGTACCGGCGGGCGATCGTGCCCCGATCGTGCCCCCAGGTCGACGGCATCGAGCTGGTCCACGTCACCACCCTCGCCGAGGCGCTGGCCTGGGCGACCAACCGACCGTGAGGAGGCCGCAACGACAACTCCTAGAATCCCGACATGGTCGTGGCCAGCCGGCACCGCGCTACCAACGAGGAGTTGCGCGACGCCTTGTCCCGGGTGGCGCCGGGAACACCGCTGCGTGACGGTATCGACCGGGTCATCCGCGCCCGGGCGGGCGCGCTCCTCGTCCTCGACGACGGTCCCGACGTGCTGGCGATCTGCTCGGGCGGCTTCCTGGTGGACGCGCCGTACAGCCCGCAGCGGCTGTCCGAGCTGGCGAAGATGGACGGGGCGATCATCCTGTCCTCGGACGGGAGCCGCATCGCCCGCGCCAACGTCCACCTCGTGCCCGACCCCACCGTCCCGACTGTGGAGACCGGCACGCGGCACCGCACCGCCGAGCGAGTGGCCCGCTCGCTCAACGTGCCCGTGGTGTCGGCCAGCGAGGAGATGGGCGTCATCAACGTCTACGCCGGCGGGTCACGGCACCAGCTCCAGGACATCGGCCGCCTGCTCGATCGGGCCAACCAGGCGCTGCAGACGCTCGAGCGCTACAAGGCCCGCCTCGACGACGCGATCGCCAACCTGACCGCGGCCGAGCTCGAGGACGTCGTCTCCCTGCGCGACGTCGTCGCCGTGGTCCAGCGTGGCGAGATGGTCCACCGCATCGCCGACGAGATCGAGACCATGATCATCGAGCTGGGCCTCGATGCCCGGCTGCTTCGGCTCCAGCTCGACGAGATCTATGGCGACGTCGACGAGGAGCTCGACATGGTGGTCTCCGACTACCTCCCACCGGGCCGTACCGCCGCCGAGACCCTGGCCGAACTGTCCCGCCTCGAGGACGACGAGGTCCTCGACTACCGCGTCGCCGCCGGCGCCCTCCACCGGCCCGACGACAGCCGCGACCTCGACCAGGAGGTGACCCCGAAGGGGCTCCGCCTGCTCCACCGGGTGCACCGCCTCCCGCCGGAGAAGGCGGCGACGATCGCCGACCACTTCGGCGGCCTCGCCAAGCTGCAGCGGGCCACGATCGCCGACCTGATGGCCGTCGACGACGTCGACGAGCTCACCGCGCTGGCGATCAAGGACACCCTCGAGCGGGTCACCGAGTCGACGATCCTCGACCAGTACAGCTGACCGTTCAGGTCAGCTCAGGTCGTAGGTGGCGACGGTGCAGCCGACGGCGAAGATCGGGATCGGCGCGTAGAAGTGCACCGTCCCCGTGGACCCGGCGGCGGCGCCGGCGACGGCGACGAACGTGCGGATCTCGAAACCGCCTTGGCCGGCCACGGCGTAGACGTTCAGGTCGTCGTAGCCGACGAGCGCGTCACGGTCGTTGCGGCACCACCGGTCGAGGAACTCGCGGTCCCAGGCGTCGTTGATCTTCCCCGAGTCCGGGGTCGCCGGCCAGTGCGAGATCCCGCCCGTCCCCACGACGGCGATGCGCTCGGGAACGGCGTCGGTCGCTCGGCGCAGCGCCTCGCCGAACGCCCACGCCCGGTGCAGTGGGGTCAGCGGCGGGCCCTGGCAGTTGACGTTGGCCGGGATCAGCGGGAGGTCGTAGCGGGGGGTGAGGAAGTGCAGCGGGACCATGATCCCGTGATCGAGCCGCCACTCCTCGGCGTAGGCGACGTCGGAGGTCTGCATGATCTCCTCGATCAGTCGCTTCGACAGATCGCGGTTGCCGGGCACCCGCGTGCGCTCGATGCGCAACCAGTCCGGGTTCTCGATCGGCCCGTCGTAGAAGTCGGCCATGCCGACGGCGAAGCTCGGCATGTTGTCCATGAAGAAGTTGGCGAAGTGCTCGGCAGCGACCACCACCAGCGCGTCGGGACGGGTCGCCTCGAGCCGGACCCGCATGTCGTCATAGGCCGCGTAGAGCGCGTCGCGAAGGTCGGGATCGGCGAGCTCGGACCGCGAGATGATCCCCGGCGCGTGGCTGCACACGCCGGCGAAGACGAGGCTCACGACGCGCCCCGTTCGCCGCGCAGCCGCTCGGTGTGGTCCTCGACCCCCTCGTAGCCGGTCATCGCGTACACGCCCTCGCGCACCGGCCCGTACGTGGCGATGCCGTCGCGCATCCGTTGCAGGTAGTCCGCCCACGCGATGTCGTGCAGGGCGGCGAAGTGCATCAGGATCTGCCCGTTGACCCCGAGGTGGTAGAGGAACCCGATGTCGGGCTCGGTCAACGCCGCCCGCTCATCGTCGGTCAGCTCGTAGCCGGCGAGCGAGCCGGCCGGGTCCGCCTGGTACGCCTCCTGGCGCACCGGGTCGCGGTTGAGCTCGAAGAGGAACTTCTGCACGTAGTACAGGCTCATCAGGCATCCCATTCGAGCATCAGCGCGTCGGGTCCGCGGAAGGTGATGTTCGGGAAGTAGTTGGGCGTCTGGCCGGGGACCAGGCGCAGCGAGGGGAGACGCTCGCCGAGCGCGGCCAGCACGAGCTGCGCCTCCAGCTTGGCCAGGTTGGCGCCGAGGCAGTAGTGGATCCCCTTGCCGAACGAGATGTGGCGGGACGCGTTCGCCCGGTGGATGTCGAACGCGTCCGGCCCGTCGAACACGTCGGGCTGGCGGTTGGCGGACGCGAAGTTGAGCAGGATGCGCGTGCCCTTGGGGATCTCGCACCCGGCCAGCGTCGTGTCGCACGTCGTGATCCGCCGCCATGACACCTGGCTCGACTCGAAGCGCAGCACCTCCTCGACGGCGTTGGGGATCAGCGACGGGTCGGCGCACAGCTCGTCCCACGCGTCGCGGCGCGGGAGGAGGCACAGCAGGCAGTTACCGATCAGGGCGGTCACCGCTTCGTGACCTGCGAACGACAGCCCGTAGATGATCGACTCGACCTCGTTGTAGCTCAGGTCGTCGGGGTCGGCGTCGTGAGCGTCGAGCAGCTCGGAGGCGAAGTCGTCCGCTCGGTGGTCCCGCTTGTGGGCGGTGAACTCGCGGCAGTAGCGCCAGTAGTTGAGCATCTTCCCGGCGATCGCCACCTGCTGGGCGCCGGTCGGGTGACCCCACGAGAACGTCTTGCGGTCGCCGCACCACTGCTTGAGCAGTTCGTCGTCACCCTCCGGGAACCCGATGAAGCGGAACACCGTCTCGCCGGGGAGCGGGAAGGCGAGGGCGGCGACGAACTCCGCCGGCGGACCGGCGGCCACCATCGCGTCGATCAGCTCGTGCGACCGGCGGACGATGTACGGCTCGAGCGTCCGCAGCCGGCGGCGGGAGAACCCCTCCCGCGTGTACACGCGGATCCGGGTGTGGTCCGGCTCGGGCCGGTTCGACATCACCGCCACCGGGTTGTAGTCGTCGACGGCGAGCACCGCGGCGGCCTCCGGCGAGAGCGGGAACAGCGGGTCCTGCACGTTGACGGACGCGTACACGTCCGGGTTCATGAAGACCTCGACGATGTCCTCCATCCGGGTGACGACGAGGTATCCGAGCTCGTCGGTGAAGAAGACGGGCGTCTCCTCGCGGAGCTCGCGGGCGGACGGGTACGGGTCGGCGAGGTACTCGGCGCCGAGCGGGTTCCACGATCGCACGGGGCAGGTCGCGGGCGGGGCCGGCACGTCCCCGTGCATCTGGTGGTACGTGTTGACCGGCATCGGACCTCGTGCCGGACCTTACCCGCGTGCCGGTGCCTCGACCGTCTCCACCTCGAGCGCACCCAGCCACTCCAGCCACCCCTGCCGCTCGCGCTCGACGTATGCCGCCGCGCCGGCGGAGAAGAGGTACCCGGCGAGCCAGACCATCGCCCCGTCGGCACTCTCGTGGCTCGAGAACAGGAAGTACCCGCGCTCGGGTCCGGTGACGCGCACCACGATCCCGGCGTCGCTGACGCTGGCCAGCTCGCCCCGCAGGCCGCGCCCGTCGATCGGCTGCCCGGGCTCGTCCGCACCCAGCCCGGCGCGGACGGCGGCGAGGACGGCCGCAGCCGAGCAGCCCGGCCGTTCGACCGACACCCGCAACGTGCTCGCCCGCTGGCCGGCGAACTCGGCGAGGTACAGGCGGAGGTTCTCGAAGAACGGCGCCCATCCCCGTTCCATCTCGGCGAAGAACTCGCCCTCCCACTCCGCCCCGGTGCCGAACGCACTGGTGACGACCCGCACGACGCACGTGCCGCCGGACTGCGCCTCGACGAGGAACTCGGTCGTCAACGGGGTGACGGCGGCGCCGCCGTGACCGGTGAGGTCGGCCCAGTCGGGTTCGACGTAGGCGACCCGGTGGGGCGGGTCCCAACCGGTGATCGAGCCCGCCGACTCGCTCTCCGGGCCCATGAGGAACCGGACGACCCCGCCGAGGCGTTCATCCATCTCGGTGTCGATGAACCACGAGCTGATCCCGCCGGCGGTGGCGACGGCGTCCCACACCTGCTCGGGCGAGCCGGGGAGCTCGAAGCTGAGGTCGAGGCGGAGTGCGACGTTGGGCGCGTTCATTGGGGGTTCTCTCCTTGGGGCTTGGGGTGGGCGGCCACGACGAGGCGATGCGGTCGCCCGTCGTCGTGGTGGTAACGGGCGGCGAGCTCGAGCACGGCGGCGGTGAGGTCCTCGGCGAAGGCGGCCCGATCCTCGGCGGAGCGGAAGCCGATCTCGGTGTCGATCGCCATCGTCGGCAGCCGCCTGCCCTCCGCCGCGGCGCGGCGGTCGAGCGCGGCGACCTCGCGGACGATCCGGCCGGCGAGGGCGACGAGGTACCGGGCCGAGATCCGGTCCGGTGCCCGATCAGGATCGGCCGCCTCGGAGTCGACAGCCGCGGGGGACACGACGTAGCTGGCGGCGGTGGCGCGCATCAGTCGCTCGACGATCCCGCCCCGCCGGCGCTCCTCGGCCAGCTCGACGAGCCCGTGGGTCTCGAGCGCGTGCAGGTGGTAGTTGACCTTCTGCCGAGCGATGCCGACCCGATGGGCGAGGGCGCCGGCCGACGCCGGCTCGACGAGCTCGGCGAGCAACCGGGCCCGCACCGGGTCGAGAGCGACGACGGCGGCGGCCGGGTCCTCGATCACCTCGACGTCCTGCACGGGCTCACTCTCGCGCCTGACAACATTTCTTGTCAAGACCGAACTATCGTTGAGCAACGGCCGGATCCGGTCGATTCCAAACGACAGAACGGCATCAGTCGGGAAGCAGCGGCATCTCCGGCCGAGCGTCCCGGCCGAGCAGCACGGCCCGCGTGACCGCCTTGGTGCCGAAGCGCTCGCGGACCTCGTCCACGGCGGCGTCGACCGCCTCGCCCGGACGCTCGAAGGGCAGAGCGAGCTGTACCTCGCCGTCGTTGGCGAGGTTGCCGACGGTGATCCCCACCAGGGTCAGCCCGCGCTGCTCGATCAACGAGTCGGCGCCGGCCATCAGTGCCCGCACCGTGGCCAGGATCGCCCGGGTCTCGGCGGTCGGCCAGCGCAGCGAGTGCGAGCGGGTCGCCCGCGTGAAGTCGTCGAAGCGCAGGCGCAACGTCACAGTCCGGCCGGTCCGGCCCGCCTTGCGCATCCGGCGGGTCACCCGGTCGACGATGCCGACGAGCACGGCGTCGATGTCGTCGGCCGACCGGCGCCGCCGGCCGAGGGCGTGCTGCGATCCGATCGAACCGCGCCGGCGACGGGGCTGGACCGGCCGCGGGTCGCGGTTGTGGGCCAGGGCGTGAAGGTGGTGGCCCGCCGCCGGCCCGAGGATCGAGACCAGCGCGCCGTCCGGGAGGCGGGCGACGTCGGCGACGGTGGTGATGCCGCGGGCGCGGAGCTTGGTGGCCGTCGCCGGCCCGACGCCCCACAGCCGCTCGACGGGCAACGGGTGGAGGAAGGCGAGCTCGTCGGGCACGGGCACGACGAGCAGCCCGTCGGGCTTGGCCACGCCGCTCGCCACCTTGGCGAGGAACTTGGTCCGCGCCACCCCGACGGTGATGGGCAGGCCGACGCGCTCCTTGACGGCGTGGCGCAACTGCCCGGCGATCTCGGTGGGAGTGCCGGACACCCGCCGCAGCCCGCCGACGTCGAGGAACGCCTCGTCGATCGACAACCCCTCGACGAGCGGCGTGGTGTCCTCGAAGACCTCGAACACCGCCTTGCTCGCCGCCGAGTACGCCTCCATGCGGGGCGGCACGACGATCGCGTGCGGGCACAGCCGGCGGGCCTGCCCGCCACCCATCGCCCCCTGCACTCCGTAGGCCCGCGCCTCGTAGCTGGCGGCCAGCACCACCCCGCCGCCGACGATGACCGGCCGGCCCCGCAGCCGGGGATCGTCACGCTGCTCGACCGACGCGAAGAAGGCGTCCAGGTCGGCGTGCAGGATCGTGGCCTCCCCTCCCACGAGCCCGAACCGTACACCCGTTTGCCGAACGGGTGTACGCGGTTATGCGGGGTCGGGGATGTCGGTCGGATCCTGGACCAGGCGGGTCGCCGGCATCGAGGCGAGCACGCCCGTGTCCACCAGCTCGCGGAACGCGGGCACCGGGTCGGGATCGGCGAACAGGGACTCGTCGCGGTAGTCCGTGTCGCGACCGGTCGCGTCGGCCACCCACCACGACGCCTCGAGGGCGATCCCGTTCGGGTCGGTGAAGTAGATCGAGCGCATGAACCCGTGGTCGACGACGTCGGTCACCTCGCAGTCCGCGGCCTTCAGGCGCGCCCGCAGCGCCTCGAGGGCGTGCTCGTCCGGGAGGTTCAGGGACAGGTGGTCGAACTGGACGGCGCGGGGGTCGGGGATGCCGGCCGGCTTGGCGAACCGGTTCACGGCGGCGTTCCGGTACTCGAAGAAGGCGATCGTGTTCTCGGCGCCAACCTCGAAGAAGTAGTGGCGGAACGAGTCGGTGCCGATGCTCGCCACGAGACGGGCGCCCAACACGCCGTGATAGAAGCGCACCGTCGCGTCCATGTCGTTGGTGATCAGGGCGAGGTGGTTGATACCCCGCCAGTGCGGCTGCTCGGTACTCATCGGGGCCGATCGTAGTGACACCATGCACACCACATCCCCTGTTCGTCCGGGCTCCCCTCCGGGTATGGTCCCCCCGATGCCTCGGGCCGCGACCACCGACCGGTTGGACCCCGCCCAGGACCTGGACTTCGAGAAGTACCGGGTCGAGCTCACCGGCTACTCGTACCGCATGCTCGGATCGGCCTTCGAGGCCGAGGACGCCGTCCAGGAGACGATGATCCGGGCCTGGCGCAACATCGACCGGTTCGAGGGCCGGTCCACGCTGCGCACCTGGCTCTACCGCATCGCCACCAACGTCTGCCTCGACATGCTCGGCGGGCGGCAGCGGCGCGCCCGGCCGATGGACCTCGGCCCGGCGGCGGTCGCCCCGAGCAATCCCGGCGACGCGCTGCCCGAGAACCGCTGGCTGCAGCCGGTGCCCGACACGCGCGCCCTTCCCGCCGGTGGCGACCCGGCCGAGGTGGCAGTCGCGCGGGAGACCATCCGCCTCGCCTTCGTTGCCGCGCTCCAGGAGCTCCCGGCGCGCCAGCGGGCGGTACTGATCTTCCGTGAGGTGCTCCACTGGAAGGCCGAGGAGGTCGCCGAGCTGCTCGACACGACGGTCGCCTCGGTCAACAGCGCGCTCCAGCGGGCGCGGGCGAACCTCGCCGACCGCGACCTCACCGCGACCGACGCTGCCGTGGACGAGGACCAGCAGGAGCTGCTCGACCGCTATGTGGACGCCTTCGAGCGCTACGACATCGACTCGCTCGTCGCCCTGCTGCACGAGGACGCCACGATGTCGATGCCCCCTTTCGCGCTGTGGCTACGCGGCCGCGCCGAGATCGCCCGCTGGCACCTCGGTCCGGGCGACAAGTGCCGCGGCTCGCGGCTGGTCCGGACCCGGGCCAACGACTCCCCCGCGTTCGCGCAGTACCGGCCCAGCCCCGACGGCGGCCACGAGGCGTGGTCGTTACAGGTCCTGGAGATGTCCGGCGGCCAGATCGTCGGGGTCAACGCCTTCCTCGACACCGAGCAGCTGTTCCCGCTCTTCGGCCTCCCGCTGCGCTTGCCGGACTGAGCTGCGCCCGGCGCGGGGTATGGCCTTCGATTCCGTCGAGCTGGTCGTCGTCGGGTCGATGAACGTCGACCAGATCACCTACTGCACCCGCTTCCCGGCCGACGGCGAGACGCTCGTCGCGACCCGCTACGCCCAGGGCTTCGGCGGCAAGGGCGCCAACCAGGCGGTGATGGCGGCCCGGCTCGGCGCCCACGTCGCGATGATCGGCTGCCTCGGCGACGACGACCTCGGCGACATCACGATCGCCAACCTCGGCGAGTTCGACGTCGACACGACGGGCGTCCGCCGGATCGCCGGGGTGTCGAGCGGAGTGGCGCCGATCTGGGTCGACGCGGCCGGCACCAACCGCATCCTGATCGTCCCCGGGGCCAACGGTGCGCTCACCGACGAGCACGTGACCGGCGCGCTCGCCGGACGGCACGCCCACGTCGTCGTCGCCCAGCTGGAGACGCCGCAGCAGGCGACGGCAGCCGCGTTCGCGTGGGCGCGTGCGTCGGGCGCGACGACCGTCCTCAACTCGGCCCCGGCGGCGCCGGTCGAGCCTGCCGTGCTCGACCAGGTCGACTGGCTCATCGCCAACGAGTCCGAGTTCGCCCTCCTGTTCGCGTCCGAGCCCGGTCCGTCCGAGATCGCGGCGGCGGCGGCGAAATCCGGTTGCGGGGTGGTCGTGACGCTCGGCGCGGCCGGCGCCCGCGTCGCCGCGCCCGGTGAGCCGGCGGTCTCGGTGGCGGCGCCGTCGGTGACCGCCGTCGACACGACCGGCGCCGGGGACGCCTTCGTCGCCACCTTCGCCGTCGCGCTCGCCGCCGGTTCGTCCCCGGAGGAGGCCGTCCGTCTCGGGTGCGCCGCTGGCGCACTGTCGGTGCAGCGGCCGGGGACACAGACCTCGTTCCCGACCGGAGCCGAGGTCCTGGCCGCCGCCGGGCCCTGACCGGCGCGATGAGTTTCGGGCGTCCGGGTCGTCTCATCGCCGATGAGACGACCGTCACACCCCGACGCCTGCGCCGAGCTGCAGCCGCCGATCGGTCCGCGCTCGGTGGTCCTGATGGTCGAGGGGCCGTTCGGCGCTCCCGCCGTCGCCGGTCTATGCGCCCAGGTGCGGTCGGTCGTGCGCAGTGGCGTCGACGTCGTGACGTGTGACGTCGGGCGGATCACCGACCCGGACGCGGGCGCCGTCGACGCCGTCGCCCGGCTGCAGTTGACCGCTCGCCGCCACGGTGGCTCGGTTCGGCTCCGTCGGGCGTCGCGTGATCTTCGGCGCCTCCTCGACCTGGCGGGGCTGCGCCACGTGATCCCGTCGGTTCCGGACCCTCCGCCTGCGGCTCGATGAACTGCACGTAGTTGCCGTCGGGGTCGACGACGGTCCCGATCGGTCCGCAGGCGCCGGGCTCGAGCTCACGCACCCACACGGCGCCGCGGGCGACGAGCCGGGCCTCGACGGCCGCGGCGTCGTCGACGAGCACGTTCACGATCAGGCGGTGCGGCTCGGGGTTGGTGGTGGCGACGTCGTCCCGGCCGTCGATGAGGATCCCGCCGCTCCCGTCCACCTCGATGCCGACGACCTCGCGGTACCAGCGGCGCAGGCGCTCGGGATCGGCGCTGGCGAGCAGCACGAAGCCGACCTCGCTCACTGGTGCACCATGACCGTTCAGGAGGTCCGGGAGTGCCGACGGGCGGTGCACCAGCGAGCGCTTCGCGCCGTGATGATGATTCGCTCGCTTCGCTCGCTCATGTCGGTTGGACGGAAACGGCCGGGCAATCTCATCGCCGGCCGCCGCTACCGTCGATCACGATGGACTGGAACATCCCGACCCTCGCCGACGTCTACGAGGCGCGGCGCCGGATCGCGCCCCACCTGCACCCGACGCCGCTGTACTCGTACCCGGTCCTCGACCGTCTGCTCGGCGCCACGGTCCACGTCAAGCACGAGAACCACCAGCCGATCGGCGCGTTCAAGATCCGGGGCGGGATCAACCTGATCTCCCAGTTGGCCGACGACGAGCGGGCCGGCGTGCTGACGGCTTCGACCGGCAACCACGGCCAGTCGATCGCCTACGCCGCCCGGTTGTTCGGCGTGCCGGCCGCCATCTGTGTCCCGGAGGTCGCCAACCCGGTCAAGGTGGCGTCGATGGAGGCCCTCGGCGCCGAGCTGATCTTCCACGGACGCGACTTCGACGACGCCCGCGAGCACTGTGAGAAGCTCGCCGTCGAGCGGGGTTGGCGCTACGTCCACTCGGCCAACGAGCCGCTGCTCATCGCCGGGGTGGCGACGGAGACGCTGGAGATCCTGGAGGAGCAGCCGGCCACCGAGGTGATCATCGTCCCGCTCGGTGGGGGCAGCGGCGCCTCGGGCGCCTGCATCGTGGCCAAGACGACCAACCCGGCGATCGAGGTGATCGCGGTGCAGTCGGCGCAGGCACCGGCGGCCCATCGATCGTGGACGGCCGGGCACCTCGTCGAGGCTCCGACCACGACGATCGCCGAGGGCCTCGCCACGCGGACGGCGTTCGAGCTCCCCCAACAGATCCTGCGGGACCACCTCGACGAGTTCGTGCTGGTGTCCGACGACGAGCTGCGCGACGCCCAGACGATCCTCATCGAGGCGACGCGCAACCTCGTCGAGGCCGCCGGCGCGGCCTCGTTCGCCGCCGCCCGCCAGCTCGGCGAGCGGATCGCCGGCCGGCGCGTGGCCCTGATCCTCAGCGGCGGCAACGCCAGTCCCCAGCAGCTCGTCGACGTTCTGACCCGCTGATCGGTCGCCGAACCTCACACAACGGGGCCGCCGAGCGTTTACCAAGTGTGACGATGACCGGACTGCGACCGTTCGAGGAGATCCTCGCCGAGCACGGCGCGGTGGTGATGCGGGTGTGCCGGGCGCTGCTCGGCCCGACGGACGCCGAGGATGCCTGGTCGGAGACGTTCCTGGCCGCGCTCGGCGCCTACCCCACGCTGCGGCCGGACAGCAACGTCCGCGGCTGGCTCGTCACGATCGCCTACCGCAAGTCGATCGACCAGCTCCGGGCGACCGCCCGGGCGCCGAGACCCATCGGCGACGTGCCCGACGACGTTGCGGGCGGCGAGGCCCCAGTACCCGACGACGAGCTGTGGACCCTGGTGGCGGCCCTGCCGCCGGGGCAGCGGGCCGCCGTCGTGTACCGCTACGTCGCCGGGCTCCCGTACGCCGAGATCGCCGCCCTGGACGGCACCAGCGCGGCGGCCGCCCGGCGCCGCGCCGCCGACGGGATCGCCACCCTGCGCCAGCACTACCGAGGAGAAGCACCATCATGAACGCGACGACCCCCACCATCGACGACCTGCTCGCCGGCATCCCGGCGCCCGATCCCGCCACGACCGCCCGGCTCCACGCCCGGTTGGCCGAGCGGGCGGACGACGACGGGCTGCTCGACGTGTCGTACCGCACGCTCGACAGCCCGGTCGGGGAGCTGCTGCTGGCGGCGACGTCCGCCGGCGTCGTGCGCATCGCCTTCGCCCGCGAGGGCCACGAGGCGGTGCTCGAATCGCTCGCCGAGCAGATCAGCCCGCGGATCCTGCGGACCCCGCGCCGGCTCGACGACCCGGCCCGGCAGCTCGACCAGTACTTCGCCCGGCACCGTCAGGCCTTCGACGTGCCCCTCGACTTCCGGCTCGCCCACGGGTTCCGGCGCGAGGTGCTCGCCCACCTCCGCGAGATCCCCTACGGCTCGACCGAGACGTACGCCGGCGTCGCCGCCGCCGTCGGCAACCCGGCGGCCGTCCGCGCCGCCGGCACGGCGTGCGCGAGGAACCCGCTCCCACTCGTCGTCCCGTGCCACCGCGTCGTGCGCAGCGACGGGACGATCGGCCAGTACGGCGGGGGCGCGGACGCCAAGCGGCTCCTGCTCGACTTGGAGGCGGCGTGACGCTCACGGCGCCTTCGGTGGCGGCCCGCGTCGACGGGCTCGACTGGCCGGCGGTCACGGCCGAGTTGGACGAGCTCGGCTGCGCCGCGGCCGGCTCGCTGATGACCGCGTCCGAGTGCCGTGACCTCGCCGAGCTGTACGACGAGGACGGCCAGTTCCGGTCGACCGTCGACATGGCCCGTCACCGCTTCGGGCAGGGCGAGTACCGCTACTTCGACCATCCGTTGCCGGACCTGGTCGCCGGGCTGCGGGAGGCGTTCTGGCCCCACCTGCTGCCGATCGCCCGGGAGTGGGCGGCCAAGCTCGGTCGCCCGGCGCCGTGGCCGGAGGAGCTCGGCGACTGGCTGGCCGAGTGCCACGCCGCCGGCCAGGCCCGGCCGACACCGCTGATGCTGCGCTACGGGAAGGGCGACTGGAACGCCCTGCACCGCGACCTGTACGGCGACCTCGTGTTCCCGCTCCAGGTCGTCGTCGGGCTCGACGAGCCGGGCGTCGACTACGACGGCGGCGAGTTCCTCGTCGTCGAGCAGCGACCCCGCGCCCAGTCCCGCGGGACGGCGACCGTGCTCGGCCGCGGCCATGCCGTCGTGTTCACTACCCGTGACCGTCCGGTGCGTTCGGCGCGCGGCTGGTCGGCGGCGCCGGTGCGCCACGGTGTGAGCGTGCTCCGCCGCGGCCACCGGTTGACGCTCGGGCTGATCTTCCACGACGCCCGATGACGGCGCCGGCGTTGTTCCCGCGGGTGCGGCAGGAGGTCGCCCCCGGCGCGGTCCACGTGCCGGACTGGCTGACGCCGCAGGAGCAGCGGGACCTCGTCGGCCACTGCCGGGCGTGGGCCGGGCCGCCGGCGCCGATGCACCGCCCCCGCCTCCCGAGCGGGGCCTCGATGTCGGTGCAGATGGTCTGCCTCGGCTGGCACTGGTCGCCGTACCGCTACACCCGCACCGCCGACGACGTGGACGGGGCGCCGGTCACTCCGTTCCCGGACTGGCTGGCCGACCTCGGCCGCCGGGCCGTCGCCGAGGCCTACGGCGACGCCGAACGGGCGGCGGCGTACGCGCCCGACGTGGCGCTCGTCAACCTCTACGCCGGCGACGCCCGCATGGGGATGCACCAGGACCGCGACGAGCGCACCGACGACCCGGTGGTCTCGCTCAGCGTCGGCGACGCGTGCACCTTCCGCTTCGGCAACACCGAGACCCGCGGCCGCCCGTACACCGACGTCGAGCTGACGTCCGGCGACCTGTTCGTGTTCGGCGGGCCGTCGCGGTTCGCCTTCCACGGCGTCCCCCGGTTCCAGACCGGCACCGGCCCGCCCGGGACCGGGCTGGAGAACGAGCGGCTCAACATCACGATGCGGGTGACCGGGCTCGACTCGTGACGCGGAAGTGCCCCGTCCCGCGTCCGGGACGGGGCACCGCGCGGCGGATCGATCCGGGCTCAGCCGCAGAGGTTGACCGCCTGGTCAGCCTCCGCCGGCAGGGTGATGGTGACAGTGCCGGCGTTGTTGCCTTCGTCGGCCTCCTCCACGGCATTGTCCGGATCGACCGCGATCGTGAACTCGATGGCGGTTCCAAGTAGCTCGGCGTCGATCGGCACACCGAACTCGCCGGTGCCGACCCCGTCGATGGTGATGTCGGTCGCGCCCTGCAGGTCGCCGGCGGTGGCGCTGACCGTGACCGCATCGCCGAACGGGGCGCCCTGGTTGGCCGCCTGGACGGCGAAGCGGAGCTCGCCCGCCTCGGGCACGAGGGCGCACTGGAGCGCGGTCAGGGTGAAGTCGGGCAGCGGCTGTTCGCCGCCCTGCTCGTCGCCGCCCTGCTGCTCGTCGCCATCCTGCTGCTCTTCTCCGCCCTGCTGCTCCTCGCCGCCCTGCTGGTCTTCGGCGCCCTGCTGGTCCTGGACCTGCTCGTTGTCGTTGCCGCCGTTGTCGAGAAGATCGGGGGCGAACTTGGCCGCTGCCACCGCTCCCGCCGCGCCGAGGGCGAGGAGGAGGGCGAGCACGATCGGCCACCAGCGGCGGGGCCGGCGGAGCTCGGCGACCGGCGGGATCAGGCGGGCCGGGGGCTCCGGCGGCGCCTGCACCTGCGGCTGGGGCTGCGGCGCCGGCTCGGGTGCCGGCTCCGGCTCGTGGATCATCACCCCGTCGAGCACGGTCTCGGCGTGGCCGGCGGCCTGGGCGACCACCTGGAACGGCAGCGGGCGGGCGGCGCCGTCCTTGATCGGCCTCGCCGGGCGGACGGTGGCGGTGACGGCCGCGCCGGCCCCGCCGTCGAGCGGGAGGACCTGCTGGTCGAGGGTCACCGACAGGTCGCCGGCGCCGTCGCGGTCCCGGCCGAACAGGCTCACGCTGACCGGGTGGTTGCCGGCGTTCTCGACGACCACGCGGTGGATCGCCTGGGTCGTCCCCCGCGAGGTGGGCGGGGTCATCCGGATCCGCAGGTCGTCGAACGGGGCGATGTCGACGGTGACGCGCTGGTCGGCGTCGACCGACGGATCGATCGTGCTGCGGGCGTGGACAACGAGGAGGTGGGTCCCCGCCGGCACCATCGAGTTCCGCGGCGGACGGACGATCAGGCGGACGACCGCACTCTCGTCGGGCAGCAGGTTGACGGTGCCGGGCTCGACGACCGTCCACTCGTTAGAACCGCCTTCGATGTCGAAGTCGACCCGGTCGACGTTGCGACCGGTGTTGCGGATGGTCAGGTCGACGGTGGCCTCTTCACCGGCGTTCATCGCCACCTTGGTCGCGGCAACCGAGAGCTCGATCGCGGCGGTGGGGCGCGGCCGGGCCACGACGTCTGTCCACGGAAGGAAGGTGTCGCACTTCGGACAGAAGTTGACCCCCTGATTGCTGAGCGTGCCGCACGAGGGGCAGCGAATTGTTGTCACCATCATGTCCGTACATACGGAGCCGACCCGGCCGCGGTTCGGTCATGTGACGAAAACCGCACTCACGACCGTGACCGGCGTCGGCAAGGGTGGCGCCATGACGACGCTGCGATGGACCGGGGTCTGCATCGACTGCGCCGACGCCGAGGAGCTCGCCGCCTTCTACAGCCGGCTGCTCGGCTACGAGGAGGCGCGCCGCGACGGCCCCGGATGGATCGTGCTGCGCGCCCCCGATGGAGGGACGGACATCCTGCTCCAGGCCGAGGAGTGGTACGAGCCGCCGGTGTGGCCGGAGCAGCCCGGCGGCAAGGACAAGATGCTCCACTTCGAGATCGAGGTCGACGATCTCGACGCCGCCGTCGCCCATGCCCTCGCCGCGGGCGCGCGGCTCGCCGACCACCAGCCGCAGGAAGACGTCCGGGTCATGCTCGACCCGGCCGGTCATCCGTTCTGCTTGTTCTGAGCGGTCACTTCTCGCCGAGCCACGGGTAGCGGTCGGTGTCCTTCCCCGCGTAGTCCGGGTCGAGGTAGATGAACACGCGCTGGATCTGCCAGTCGCGGATCTCGAACACGTCGCACCAGCGCCCGGCGCCGGACTCGGGGACGCCGGCGCGCCACGGTCCGTCGCGGTGCTCGCCGTGGCTGGTGCCTTCGCACACCACCACGTCGCTGCCGGAGAACACCCAGTTGAAGTGGGAGTAGTGGTGGACGATCGACTTGATCGTGCCCCCGACGTCGCCGAACAGCTTGCCGATCTCCTCCTTGCCGTTCGCCAGCCCCCACTTGGGGAAGTACACCTGGGCGTCGTCGGCGAACAGGTCGAGGATCGACCCGCCGGACGACGTCTCGCCGCCGTTGTCGAACGCCTTCAGGTACTCGATGGCCACCGACTTGCGCTGCTCATCGGTCATGGTCTGCATCGTCAGTGCCACGTTGGAGTCCTTTCTGTGTCACCACATACGTCGAACGACGACGTAAACGGTGACACAGATTGGGAGCGCGCCGGTTCAGGAGGCGAGCAGCTCGCGGCGCAGCAGTACCAGCTTCGGCGCCGGCTCGCCGTCGCTCCACGGATCGGCGTTGAGCACCCGCTCGTAGGTCTCCCACTCGAGCCGGACGCCGGACAGGTCGCCGGCGTGGGCGTGGGCCCGCATGCGCAGGGCGATCAGCTCCTCCTGGCCGGGGAGCACCTTGAGTCCCTGGCCGGTGGCCCAGAACACCCCGTCGACGTCGCCCATCGACAGGAAGTGCCCGGCCAGTTCGGCGGCCGCGCTGGTGGCGAGCAGGACGAGGTTGGAGGTGATGCCCTCGGCGTCGGGCCACAGGTACCCGGTGCCGGCGAAGGGCAGGTCGCGGATCAGCTCGACGGCCGGGCGCAGGGTCTGGATCGCCAGGTCGGGCGGCTGCAGCCGGGCTTGGTCGAGGCGGGCGCACACGAGATCGACGTCGGCGACCACGGCTGGATGGAGCGGCAGGACCTCGGTGAGGGTGCGGCCGAGCCATTCCTCGCCCTCGGGCGGCGGGACGAGGCGGGCCATCGCCCGGCGCGCCTCGGACACGACGTTGGCGAACGTGGCGTCGCGTACGTCGAGCTCCCACAGCGCCGTGCGGGCACCGGCGCGCGTCGGGCGGTCCCGATGGAGCGCCAGCCAGGCGATCAGCTCGAGCGTCTTGGAGCGCTCGAAGCGGATCGGGTGACCATCGCGGTCGACGACCTCCGGGGGGCCGAGCAGCCGGACCATCAGTGACCACTCGGGCTCGACGTACTCCTCGCCCGCCCACGTGAGGTCGTCGACGGTGACGTCGAAGGGTTCGTCCGCCACGAGGCCGGCGCCGGCGTGCTCGAGCACGTCGTGGATCGCCGCGACCTCGGCCCCGGTCAGCCCCACGGGCACGACGCCGAGCTCCAGCGGCTCGAGCGTCCAGCGGCGGTCGGTCGCCCGCAGTGTCCATCCCGCGCCCGGAGGTTCCCCGGCCACCACCATCGCCAGGCCCCCCTGCCGGCGGGCGGCGGTGCGGGCGAGGTCGGCGGTCACCTCGTCGGCGACGGCGGACCCGGCGAGCACCACGGCCGGCTCCCAGGCCTCGCCGCCCGTGTGGCGGGAGCGCAGGACGAACGTCGACTGCCGGGCCGAGCCGGTCGTGCCGATGAGCGTGGCGGCCAGCTCGACGGCCTCGTCGACGTGGGCGACGTGGTGGGCGTGGCGGTGCTCGAGGAAGACCGCCTCGTCGAGGCCGACGCCGATGAGGTTGGCGACCTCGGCGAACAGCGAGCCGGCGAGGCCGGCGGCGATCCCGCGGACGACGGCGTCGGCTGTCTCAGCGGGGGCGGCGACGGCGAGGAGGCCGATCGCCTCGAGGTCGACGAGGATGTCGCGGCCCTCGGTGTCGACTCCGATCTGGACGAGCGCCACGCACGGCGCGCCGACGGAGCGGGCCGGGTCGGCGACCAGCTCGATGGGCACCGCGCCCGGAAGCCGCCAGCACGCGCCGTTGCCGACCCACGGCGACGGCAGGGCGGCCGCCGCGGTAAGTGTCAGCTCGACGTCGCCGTCGGAGCCGGCGCGGACGACGGCGATGCGGGCGGCGCCGTCGAGCGTGCCGACCAACGTGGCGGCCGCGGCGCGTACGGCGATGTCGACGCGCAGCAGTCGTTCACCGGCGTCGACGGTGCGCAGGAGGCGTTCGGTGGCGACGATGTCGGGCGGCGGTTCGGGAACCCGGGCCCGCGGCTCGGCCGCCCGGAGGCGGATGCGCCGGCGGGCGGCCAGCAGCGCGAGCACGCCGGCGGTGAGCATCGCCGCGTGGCCGATGCCGATCGGCGCCGGCGATCGCCGCGGCTCGGCGACGGCACCCTCGTCCGGCGCCGGCACCGCCGCCGGGACCGTGGTCGTCGTCGTGGTCGTGGTCGTGGTCGTTGCCGTGGTTGTCGGCACCGTGGTGGTCGGCACCGTGGTCGTCGGCGCCTCCGATGTGGTGACCGGTTCGGTGGAATCGGCGCGTCGGGACGGCGGGGTGCCGACGGCGGGGAAGTCGAAGCGTTCGCCGGGGTAGATCAGGTCGGGGTCCTCGACGACGTCGGGGTTGGCCGCGATCACCCGCTGGACGTACCCGGCGACGCTGGAGTCGTCGTGCGCGAACCCGGCCCCGGCCAGCCGGTGGTCGGCGAGGTCCCACAACGTGTCACCGGGCTCGATCGTGATCGTCGTGGTTTCCAGATACGCCACGGCCTCGGCACGGGTGTCGGCAGGTAGGCGCAGACGCCATCCGGGGTGGATCAGGCTCGGCGTGACCAACCGGCCGCCGTCGGCTTGCGGACGTTCGCGGTTGAGCTCGAACACCTCGCGCCACCGCTCGGGCGACCCGAGGTGGGTCCGGGCCAGGCCGATCAGCGTGTCCCCCGGCGCGACCACCACGGTGCGGCTGAACCGTCCGGGGTCCGCCGGTCGGTCGACCGGCTGCCGGATCTCGGCCCGAGCCGGCTTCGTCGGGGCTGATTCCACGACGAGCGCAGCCGGTGGCCGGTCGCCGGCGAGTCCCACGGGCGCCCCGCCGGCGGCGGTGGTCGCCCGGACCGCGAGCGGGAGGACGATGAGCGCGGCGGCGACGAGCCGCTGGGCGAGCACGCCGAGTCCGCCGTGGGGTGGGGCCGGAGCGACGACGTCGACGCGGGTTCCGGTTTCGTGTCCGATCTCGACGCGCAGGGCGGCGAGCTGGTCGCGCAGCTCCCCGGCCACGGCGAGCACGAACCGGGCCCAGATCAGCCAGGCGAGGACCGCCAGCACTCCGATGACGACGGCGACGTCGTCACCGAGCTCGAGTCGCGTCCGTCCCGGCCATGGGTTGCCGACGAACCGGACCAGCAGCACGGGCACGCCGACGACGAGCGCCAGCAGCACGAGCACCGCTCCGGCCGCGGTGACGGCGCGCTGCAGCTTGCTCACGGCGTGACTCCCAGCTCGGGTGTCGCGGTCGACGATCCGGACACCCGGCGACCGCCGGGGAGGATGAGGAAGTCGACCTCGGCCGTGACCGTCACGGTGACCGACTGGCCGCCGAAGGCCACCGAGCCGTCGGCGTCCTGCCGGGCCAGCTCGGCCGACGCCCGCGCCGACGCCAGGCCCGGATCGAGACGGCGGGCGTAGGCCTCCTGGTCGCTGAGCTGCACCGCCGCGCGGGCGGCCGCGGCCGCGGCCCCGTCGGCGGCGCGCCGGGCCTGGAGCTGCCGGCCGCCGTCCAGCACCAGTCCGCCGGCGGCCAGGAGCGCCGGCAGCATGATGACGACGAGCAGCGACACGTTCCCCCGATCGCCGCGTCCGCGAGCCGTGCTCATGGCTCACCGCCTCTCACCCGGTCGATGACGTCAGTCGCCGTCGCCGTCAACGTCCGCGCGCCGGGCAGCCCCAGGTCGCTGACGTCGGCCAGGGACGCCGTGCAGGAGACCGACACGGTGACGCGGCCGCCGGGCGTCCACGGTCCACTCACCGCGACCGCCGGGCCGCCGGCGCAGGCGAGCCCGGCATCGCGCAGGCTCTCGGTGACCACTTGGTCGGCCAATGCCTGGCCGCCGGACGCCGTCTGCGCGCTCGCCGCCGCCCTCGCGCCGACCCTCGCCGCGTGCTCGACGTCGGTGTCGGCGACCGTCGTGCGACCGAACGCGATCACCAGTCCGAACAGCAGCAGCAGCGCCGGCATGAGGATGACCAGCTCCAGCGGTCCGGAGTCCCCTCGGTCACCCCGCCCACGGCTCATGGGCGCTCGGGCTCCGGGATGAAGCGCTCGATCGGCGCCGATGCTGACGCCTCGACCGAGTACGAACCGATCGGGAACACCTGCAGCACGTCGGCGGAGACCGTGACGGTGACCCGATCGGCGTCACCGCCCGCCGCGACGCCGACATTGTCCGTGATCCCGCCCGCCGAGCGGTCGACGATCCCGGTGGCCACGGATCGCGGATCGTCGGACGCTGCCGCCGCCGCGATCGCGGCGTCCTGGGCGGCGACCTGGACCACGTGGCGGGCGTGCAGGACGAGCGCGTACTGGAGGATCAACCAGAACGACAGCAGCAGCGCGGGCAGCACGATGACCGTGGCGATCACGCCCCGGTCGCCGCGGCACCGCGTCAGCCGGGGATCTTGTTGGCGTTGGAGGTCAGCTTGGCGTAGACGATCGCCGCGATCGCCGCCGCCGCGACGGCGAGGGCAGCGAGGAAGATGACGTTGCCGGTCAGCTCGCCCCGCTCGTCGCGCGCCTGGCGGGTCAGCTCGACGGCGTGATCCCGGATGGTGAACCACGCCGCAAGGATCTGGACTTGGATGGGCATCAGCATGGTGTTGCTCCTTGGTGGGATGGATCGGGCAAGTCACTCGAGGAACCTCGCCACGGCCGGGTAGCCGATGAGCACGACCGCGGCGATCGCCAGCAGCGCCGGGGCGATCCCCATCGTCTCCGACGCCTTCTGCGCGTCCGCCTCGGCCTCGGTGAGCTGGCGCACGCGCAGCGCGCCGGCCTTGGCGATCAGGGTCTCCCGGATCCGCGAGCCGGACTCGGCGGCCAGGTCGACGGCGGCGGCGAGCTCGCGCAGTGCCACGACGTCCATCCGCGCGCCGAGGTCGTCGAGGGCGTGCCAGAGCTTGCGCCGGCGGGTCTGGGCGGCGCGCAGGGTGCGACGCAGCTCTGCGAACTGCGGCCCGGTACCGGCGTCGGCGGCCACCATGAGGGCGTCCTCGACACCGGCACCGCCGGCGAGCGAGATGCCGACGACGTCGACGTACACCGTGAGCGCCTGGGCCCACGACCGGCGGGCGGTCCGCGCCCGCGAGCGGACGTCGAGTTCCGGATAGCTCCAGCCGACACCGGCGAAGAGCAGCGCGGCGAGCACGACGGACAGCGGGGGCACGTCCACGCCGACCGCCGGGAACACCGCCGCCGGGATCAGGGCGAGCACGAGGAAGACAAATGCGTATCCGAGCTTGTCGACGGCGTGGCGCACCTCGGTGCGTCCGAGCACGGCGAGATCGGCAGCCAGGCGATCCGAGTGGCCACCGCCGAGCCGGACCGCCAGCCGCTCCCACCACCGACGGACGCCGTCGCCCGGGCGGGCGTGCCCGAGGGTCGGCCGCGGCGCGACCAACTCGCCGGACAGCACCCGCAGCGGGCGGGCGGGCGGGGCCAAGCCGCGGACGATCAGCCAGATCCCGGCGCCGAGTCCACCGGCGAGGATCGCCGCCCAGATCACCGGCCCGCTCCCCGGTGCCCGGCTCCGGCCCGCAGCAGGCGAGGGGCGCGCACGGGGCGGGACAGCACGACCATCCCCCAGACGGCGACGGCGATGAGACCGGCGACGAGGGCGAGCACGACCTGGCCGACGGCGCTCCCGAACGGCGCCAGGTAGTCGCGGTTGGTGAGGACGAGCACACCGATGAAGAAGGCGACGGTTCCGGCGATCAGCTGGGCGGTCCGGTAGATGCGGGCCCGCGCGGCGTTGATCCGCAGCTGCATCGCCACGGTCTCCCGGGTCGATGTGGCGACGGCCGCGAGCATCCCACCGAGGTCCGAAGCCGCCCGCTGGTCGGCGATCTGCAGCGCGGTGACGACGGTGTCGGCGACGCCGTCGTCCATCTCCTCGGCGAACCGGTCGAGCGCCGAGGCGAGCTCGCCCCGCTGGGTGCGGACGTAGAGCGACTTCACTTCGTCCCGGATCGCCACCGGCGCGACCCGAGCCGACCTGCCGATGGCCTCGTGCAGGCCGGCGTTGGACACGAGGAGGTCGCGGAGCATCTCGGCCCACGAGGCCACGGCCTCCGAGCGGGCGAGTTGCCGCCGGCGCTTGCCGCCGAGGCCGAGGAGTGAGGGGGCGAGCCAGCCGAGGGCGGCGCACGAGATCATCAGGGCGGGCCACCGCGTCCACCACCCGGCCACGGCGAGACCGACGACGGCCAAGGCGACGCGCAGCGTGAGCTGATCGACGGGATAGCTGCGACGGGGGCGACGGGGCCGGTCGAGCAGGCCCTGCCAACCGGCCACCGCGATGAACAGCCCGAGGCCGACCCCGGCACCGAGCAGCCCGCCGGTGAGGGGCGCGGTCATCACGGCGTGCTCCACCACCCCGCAGGGTTGAGGAGGAGGTGATCGTCGAAGCCGAAGTCGCGCAGCCGGCTGCGCCGGCCGTCGGACAGGTGGGCCTGGGGGAGGCCGCGGCCGTCGGGCCCGGCGACGAAGACCCGGTTGAGCTGCACCTCGGAACCGTTCCAGCCGGCGACCTCGCAGATCTCGGCGACGACCCGCTTCCCCTGGCGGTCGCGGCCGAGGTGGACGAAGAAGTCGACGGCGTCGGAGATCAGCAGGGCGGCGATCGGGAAGTCGACGGACTCGCGGCCCTGGGCGACGTACTGGGCGAGCTTCTTCCACGCCGTCAGCGCCGAGTGGTGGTGAACGGTCGAGAGGCTCGGGTGCCCGTGCTGCATGGCGAGGAGCATCTCCCTGGCGGCGTCGCCGTCGCGGACCTCGCCGACGATCAGCCAGCGGGGGTTGAACCGCAGGGCGTGGCGGACGAGCTCGCGCTGGTTGATCTCGCCGACGCCCTCGATGTTCGCCTCGCGGGTCTCCCACTCGAGCACCGTGTCGGCCCGCGCCGGGTCGGCGGCGAGGTTGAGCTCGCGGGTGTCCTCGATGACGACGATGCGGGTGTCCGGCGGCAGCTCGTTGGTCATCGCCCGCACGAGCGTCGTCTTGCCGGCGCCGGTCTCCCCGGACACGACGATCCGCATCCCGGCCGGCATCGCCGCCGTGAACAGCGAACGCATCGCCTGGTCGATGGTTCCCCGCTGTTCGAGGTCGGCCAGCGAGGCGTCGGGCAGGACGTTGCGGCGGATCGCCACCTGCGGCACCGGGCTGACGTTCATCACCGCGGCGAGGCGGGAGCCGTCGGGGAGGCGCACGACGAGCAGCGGCTTGCCGTCGTCGAACCGGCGCTCGGTGCCGCCGGCCCGGCGGGCGAGGTGGGCGACCTCGTCGCGCAGGTCGTCGGCGTCGGCGAAGATCGTTGGCTCGTAGCGCTCGGTGCGTCCGTCGACGAACTGCAGCCAGACCGCGTCGTGGGCGTTGACCATGATGTCGGTGACGCCGTCGATGTCGAGCAGGGCCTGGAACTTGCCGGCGTGGAAGTAGGCGGCGATCGCCCGACGGATGAGGTCGTTCTCGGTCGGCACATCGACAGGCGTCCGTCCCGCCTCGATCGCCTGGCGCGCCCGCCGGGCGACGTACGAGGTGGCGACGTCGTGGGCGAAGGCCTCGCGTTCGAGGTCGTCCCACTGGCGGATCGAGCTGCCGGCCTCGGCCGAGACGAGCGCCTCCTGGATCGCCTCGATCACGTCCTCGAGCGTGATCGGGTCGGCGTCGACGCTCACGCGCCGACCTCGACCGCAGGAGCCGCGGCCGCGAGGTACGTCGCCAGCCCGTCGACGTGGCGCCACCACGCCCGCCATCCGCTCCCACGCATCGCGGCGAGGTCGGCGGAACGGCCGTTGGCCACGGGGAGCACGGCGGCGACGTCGGCGCCGACGAAGTCGGCGATCTCGGCGACCGACCACGACGTCGGTTCGACCACGACGACCGACACCGGGCAGCCGGTGGCGCGGAGGGCGTCGACCCGGTGCGGGACGAGCTGCAGCGCCGGGAAGGACCCCGCCGTGACGAGCAGCACGTGGTCGGCTGCGGTGGCGAACGGGAGGGCGGGGGAACGGCCGGAGAGGCGCCCGGCGTCGACGATCCACACGGCGTCGTCGGCGTCGCCCGCCACGACGCGGGCGAGCGTCGCGGCGGCGTGGGCGAGGACGGAGTGCGCCTGCTCCGAGGACGGCGGGGCGGGCACGAGGAACCAGTCGGCGACCGGCGCCGCCCCCTGGTCGAACGCTTCGTCGGCGGACAGTCGGGTCGAGCGCGACGCCAGCGCTACCGCCATCAGTCCGGGCTCGACACCGACGCCGAGCTCGGCGCCGAGGCGTCCGCCGTCGGGGTCCGCCTCGAGCAGCACGCGGCGGCGTTCAGGTTCGGGCCAGGCCGCGGCCAAGCCGATCGCCAGGCGCGTCACGCCCGGCGAGCCGGCGATCGACCCGATCGTGATCAGCGTCACGGGCCGCCACCGATGAGGACGACGCGGAGGGTGTCGCGCTGCGAGGCCTCCGACGCGGCGAGGCCGACGTCGCGGGGCACGCGCATCGAGATCCACAGCTGGCCGGTCGCGAGCTGCTCGACGGCCCAGACCGCTCCGGAACCGATGGCGGTCGTGCCGGCAGGGGGGTTCGCCTGTTCCTGGTCGAGGCCCGCCTTGGGCACGTCGAGCAGCTCGACGGGGGCACCGACCCGGACCCCGGACAGCGGGGCTTCACCGGGGTCGAGGGCGGCGCCGAACACGATCTCGTCGGCGGCGAGGGGGACCTCGTCGGCGAACATGCCCCGGGCGAGCAGAGTGCCGGCGGGGATCCGCCCGACCGGCAGGAGTCCGACGAGGGCGTCGACGTCCGCGGGAGACAGCGATCGGACGTCGCCGTCGATCGTGATCCGCTCGATACGGAGGTCGCCGCGGGTGATCGGCTCGCCGGCCTCGAGGTCGCCGGCGGCGACGAGCACCTCGGTGCGGTGGTCGGCGCTGGAGAACAGCAGCACGCCGCCGAGCGCGCACAGGACGACGAGCAGGACGCCGGCGAGCAGCCAGGCCGGGTTGCGGTGCCGCGGCTCGGCGACGCGACCGGGATCGACTCGCGCGGCGGGAGTGGCCGGCGTGGCGCGGCGTCTCACGCGACCGCGGGGGCCCGGCGCCGGCCGCGGTGGGGAATCGGTCTTCGTCGTCGCGCGATCGGTCACGGTCATCCTTGCGCCACCGCCTGTATCTCGGCGACCGGGAGGTCGCGGGTTGCCGATGTCGTGGTCAGAACGCCGAGGTCGCCCGACTCGCCGTTCGACGCCTGCCAGGTGGCGTGCCAGACGATCGCCACCGTGACCGGGAAGGTCTGGCCGTTCGGCGACGTCGCCGACGAGTGCCGGTAGACGTGGGCGCAGCCGTCGAAGGTGGCCGGGTCGGTGCCCGCTGTGAAGGCCGGCGGGGCGCCCAGGCACTCGAGCGTCGTGCCGTCGCCGGTTGTGACGACGAGTTGCTCGGGCGCGGCGGTCACCGTGAGCGACAGCCCGGCGACGGCCGCCGTGGCCGAGACGGGCTCCCACTGGCCGGGCCCCTCGTCGACCCAGAAGATCGTGGGCATCTGGACGAAGGCGAACCCGTCGGCGGCCAGGTCGGACGGGGCGATGCGCGGGACCGGCGTGGGCAGCATCCGCTGGACCCGGTCCCACGCGTCGGGGATCAGTTCGCCCGGCGTGACCTGGGGTGCGAAGCCGCCCTCGGTCGGAGTGACGGTGACCCAGACGTCGTAGCGCTCGGCGGGGTTGGTGCAGGTGACCAGGTACCGCAGCTCGATGGTCGTCGGCGTGATGCGGTACCACGGGCCGAAGAAGTAGGAGCGCTCGGGCGCCGCGGGATCGTCGATCTCGGGGTCCTCGCGGCGGTTGATCGAGTCCCAGATCCTGCGCACCTCGGAGATCGGGCCGTAGGGCTCGGAGCTACAGCGGGACTGGCCGCCGGAACCACCACCCGGCGCGAAGCCCTCGCCGCCCGGCTCGCGCTCCCTCGGCTCGAGCGCCCACGTCCTGCAGACGGTCTGCCATCACCGCCGCGCCGACTGGATCACGACAGGTCACGTCACCCACTTCGCACAGGTCGCGCGTCGGCCGCGGCGTCGAGCCGCGACCAGGACTGCCCGACGACGAGCTACGCCGCCGACGACCAGCGGCATCATGCGGGCGGACACGTCGTCTCTCCCTGATCGAAGCCGAGCGCCCTGCACGATCGCGCTCGGTAGCGGAGCCAGCCGTTGTGCGTCAGACGCACCGGTTCTTCAAATCGAGTGACCAGCAGTTGACCCGCTGCCGGCGACCTCGATCTGCTCACCGGTCGGTGAGTTCTCCGGCAGCGTCACCTGCTTTCGGTTGGTCGACCTCGCACACCGTGACTGATCGCTCGTCGATACGGCGGCTCACCCACCAGCTCGACGCTCTCGACGGTCACCGCCAGCAGGTCGGGATCGTTGGGCACTACTGCGTCTCCCAGCGCGACCAGCTCTCGCGATCCGTCGACACGAACACGTCGAACGCGGGCGAACCGGACGACAGCGACCTCCGCCGCCCTCGCCTCGAGGTTGCGCAGGCGCGGGTTTTCGAGCATCTGCCAGCGCCGATAGAAGGCCCGTTCGTAGTCGTCGGCGATCTGGGCCTTGAGGGCCTCCTCGTCGACCGGCTCCGTGGTCGGTGGGGTGCTCGTGGTCGGTGGCGCACTGGTCGTTGGCGGGTCCGTCGTGGGCGGTGGGGCGGTCGTCGCGGGTGCCGACGTCGTCGCCACGCTCGTCGTCCCGGTGGTCGTCGGCGGGAGCTCGGTCACACCCGTGGTGTTGCCGCCCTGGCCGTCGTCGTCGTCCGAGCACGCGGCCGCCGCCACCAGCCCCGCGGCGAGCAGCAGCGCGGCCGTCGCCCTCACCCCACCGCCTCCACGTGCAGCACGTTCGCCACGACCAACGCCACCGCGGCCCCGGCGACGAGGCCGGGTCCGAGGGCGATCGACCGCCGCCGTCTCACCAGCGCCGAGGCCGCCGCGCCGGCCAGGCCGAGCACGAGCGCCAGCACGGCGATCTGCACGCTGACGAGCCCGAGCGCGGCGCCGAGAACCGTCCCCGCCTTCACGTCGCCGAACCCCATCCCGGCCGGCGAGACCAGATGGGTCACCAGCAGTGGCCCGCCGACAACGGCGGCACCGATGGCGGCGCCGGTGGTGACCGCCGCGTCGCCCGTCACCCACCCCCACCCCATCGCCACGATCACGGGGGCCATCGCCGCCCCGACAAGGGCATCGGGGAGCCGGTGCTCGACGACGTCGACCATCGCCGCCACAGTGAGCACGACCACGCTGAGCGTGGTCGCCAGGGCGTAGCCGGTCACCGGGATCCAGGCCGCCGTCGCCACGGTGGCGGCGGCTCCTCCGCCAATCACCATCACCCGACCGAGGCGGCCGACAGCCTCCCACGCCGCCACAACGCGGCTGGCGGCAGACCCGCCATCACTGCGGTCTACCTCGGCTTTCGCCGTCAGGATGGGCCCCTCCACCCGGCGTGTCCCCCTCCCCTCGGGGCCCGCTGCCGCGGACACTATCCCTCCTGCCGGAGCCGGAAAATTGGTGCCGCTTAGGTTTTCGTACGCTTTCGGACCTCCCACGCCTCCCTGGGCGCGGCGAGGGCGGGGAAAGGGAAATCGACTTCGGCCAGCCGCCCGTATCCTTGGTCAGGTGCGCACGTTGACCAACGCCCCGACGAACCTGCCGCAGGCGAACGACCCGTGCTGGTGCGGGAGCGGTCGGAAGTACAAGCGCTGCCACAAGCGCTCCGAGGGCCGGGTGCTGCCGGGCACGGTGTCCCCGATGCGCACGGTCCCCGCCGGCATCGGGCGCCCGTCGTACGCCGACTCCGGGATCCCCGACGTCTGGGACGAGCCGCGGGTGAAGTCGCCGGAGACGATCGTCCGCATGCGTCGGGCCGGGGCGGTCGCCGCCGAGATCCTGCGCCTGGCCGGCGAGGCGCTACGGCCGGGGCTGATCACCGACGAGCTCGACGCCTACGTCCACGAGCTGCACATCGAGCGCAACGTCTACCCGTCGCCGCTCAACTACAACGGCTTCCCCAAGAGCGTGTGCACCTCGGTGAACGAGGTCATCTGCCACGGCATCCCCGACTCCCGCGCCCTCGTCGACGGCGACATCGTCAACCTCGACGTGACGTCGTTCGTGGACGGCGTGCACGGCGACACCAACGCGACCTTCTTCGTCGGCGACGTCGACGAGACCAGCCGCAAGCTCGTCCAGGTCACCGAGGAGTGCATGTGGCTGGGCATCGAGGCGGTCAAGCCGGGCCGCCCGATCAGCGCCATCGGCCGGGCCATCGAGAACCACGCCAAGGCCCACCGGTACGGCGTGATCAGGGCCTTCATCGGCCACGGCATCGGCGAGCAGTTCCACTCCGACATCCAGGTGCCCCACTTCTACGACTCGCGGGCGTCGCTGATCATGCGGCCGGGCATGACGTTCACGATCGAGCCGATGATCTCGCTCGGCACGTGGCAGCACCGCATGTGGGACGACGACTGGACCGCCGTCACCGCCGACGGCCGGCGCACGGCCCAGTTCGAGCACACCATCGTCGTCACCGACGACGGGTACGACGTGCTCACCGGCGGCCCCGACGCGGTGTCGCCGAGCCCGCCCTGGACTCGATGACCCGCCGCGCCGCAGTGGCGGCGCTGGTCTCGGACTGCTGGCCGCCTGCGGGGGCGGCGGCGCGGGCCAGGTGACGAGAGCAGCTATCTGGGCGCAGTTAGTTGCAGGCCCTGAGAACAACTGCGCCCAGATGTCCGATTGGGGACAACTGCGCCCAGATTCCCGGGGTCAGGAGACTCGGGACGCCCGGTAGAGGCCGATCGCGGCGCTGACCCCCGCGGCGACGGCCGCCACGGCGGCGGCAGCCATCACCCCGCGGTCGAGCCAGAAGGGGGCGTCGGTCGGGATCAGGGCGCGGAAGACGCCGTCGCGGCGGATGACCACCCACGCGGCGAGCTCGATCGCTCCGAGCAGCACGAGGGCGTAGGACACCAGCCGGTACCCGAGGGCGAGGGCGAGGCCTGCCGACACGGCGGCCACGGCCGGGAGCACCCACCACACCGCCAGCGGTCCGGTCTCGGAGGGCAGCGAGCTGTACTGCCACCACCCGATCCCCGCCGCTGCCGCGGCCCCCGCCAGCAGGACCCACGCCAGCCGGCGGCGCAGGAGGATGGCGGCACCGACCAGGCCGGCGGCGACGATCGCGCCGACGAACAACGGGGCCCGCGACGGGGCCGGCAGCCAGTCGACGGCGACCTCGACCGAGACCTCGGTGCCGTCGACGCGCAGCGGCACGGCCGAGTTGAGGATGCGGTCGCCGCGCACGGCGAACTCCGGCGGGTGCGGGTCCATCCAGTGCGCCCGGTGGTCGTGCCACGCGTAGCGCCCGCCGCTGCCGACCGGCTGCCAGTCGGGGGGCAGCGTCGGGTCGGCGCCGGGCGGGGCCGTCGATCCGAACCGGCTCCGGTTGAGGTACGTCGTCGGCGAGCGCTGGTTCTCCAGCACGACGCCGTCGGCGCGGAAGCGCAGGTAGGGCTCGCCGCGATAGCCGATCACCTGCACCGCCGTGCCGGGGTCGGCCGTGAGCTGGAGGAAGGCGTCGCCGCCGACGACCTCCACGTCGATCGACTCGGTCGGCGGGGTGACCGCGACGATCGTCGAGCGGTAGTCCGTCGGCGCGGCGGCGTCAGCCGGCGCGAGCAGCGCGAGCACGACGACCGCCGTCAGCCTGAACACGCCTCAAGTCTGCGGCATCCGAGCGTTCAGGCCGCGTCATCGAGCAGTTGCCGCAGGTCAGCCGCGAGGTCGTCGACCGGGGTGCCGAACGGCCAGGTGAGGATCAGCATGCCGCTGTCGTCGACGGCGAACAGGAACGACGAGTGGGTCACCTCCACCTCGCCGTCGGGCGCCGTCGTGACCTCGAACGACGTCCCGAACGCCTCGGCGACGTCGCTCCGCGCCGTCGCCGCCTCATCCGCCCGCCTCCGTCGACGGCGGCGTGTTGAGCAACACGATGTACTCGACGAGCGTGGCGATCTCGGCGTCGGTGAGGTGGTTCTCCGGCATCGCGATGTCGAACCCGGCGTGCACCTGCGCCTGCGGGTCGGCGATCGCCCGGGTGAGGTAGGCCTCGTCGACAACCACCGTCGTCCCGTCCTCGAGCTCGATCTCGGTCCCGAGGCTGCCGGCCCAGCCCGGACCGACGCCGCCCTCGCCGTCGGCGCCGTGGCACGCCGTGCAGCCGGCGCGCCGAGCGATCTGGCGGGCCTCGACGGCGACCGGCGACCCGAGGTCCCCGGCCCCGTCGTCGTCGCCACCGCAGCCCGCCGCGACGAACGCGAGCACGGCCGCGACGGCCGGGGCGAGCAAGGCGACGCGGGGGGTCACGCCCCGGGAGTCTGGCAGCGGCAGCGGTCAACCGGACGGCAGCTGGGCGCACCACCAGCGCCACAGGCCACTGGCGTCCTCGCCGCCGACGCCGAACGCCTCGTCAACGGCGGCCCCGCACGCGACGACGTCGCCGTCGCGCAGCGCGTCGACCGCCGACGCCAACGGCCCGGCCGGCCACGGCAGCTCGGCGAGCCAGCGCGGGCCCAGGCGCAGCGTGCGCGCCGACAGACCGGTGCCCGCGGCCCGGTGCCACGCCCACGCGCTCGCCACCGGCGACGTCAGCACGGCGGCGAGGGGCCACACCCCGGCCGCCGGGGCCGGCCGCGCCGTGATCACCGGCACTCCCGGCAGCCAGCTCCCGCCGGCGTCGGCGACGGCCTCGATCGCCCTCGTCTGGTTGGCGACGAGCACCTTGGGCACCATGAACCGATCGGCCCAGCGGCGCATCGTCGGGTCGAGCCGCGACCGCGCGACCCGCGGCCGGGCGAACCGGCGGCCGGCGAACGTGACCACCCGCTCACCCCACCGGCAGCGGGCCGGGTCGATCAGCCCGCTGGTGACCAGCGGCGGCCCGGCCGCATCGTCGTCCACGGCAGGGACCAGCCCGTAGTACTGGGCGCGGAAGTCGGCACTGAGCTGAGCCCGGTCGCCGACCGTGCCGACCGTGGCCAACGCCGGCACCCGAGGGACGCCCAACGAGTCGGCGACGACCAGGCTCCACGGCCGCCGTTGCGCAGCCGCCGCCCCGTCACCGAGCTCGAAGGCGAGCGCGCAGACGTGCACCTGGGCGTCGAAGACGCGGCGGGGGGACCACCACGACCAGACCAGCGCGGCCCGCCGGTCGACGTCGGCGCGCACGGCGGCCGCGTCGCGTGACCCGAGGATCGATTGTGGGAGGACCAGGCCGACGCGCCCGCCGTCGGGCCGGGCGAGGCGGACGGCGAGGGCGAGGAACTCGGCGGCGGCGTCGGCGTAGGGTCCGCCGCCGAATCGGCTGGCGCCGCCGCGCGTCGTCGCCGTGGCGAGCTGCGACAGGAACGGCGGGTTGCCGATCACGACGTCGAAGCGCGCGTCACCCCAGTCGCGGCCGAGGGCGTCGGCGTGCTCGATGCGCGCCGCCACCACGCCGGGCGCGCCGGAGACCGCCCGCCGGCACGCCCACACGGCGCCGGCGTCGATGTCGACGCCGGACACCTCCGCGACCGCACCCGCGGCGGACAGGCGAGCGGCCGCGGCGACGAGGAACCGGCCGTCACCGCACGCCGGGTCGAGCACGGTCACCCGCTGCCCCGGCCGCACGTCCGGCAACGTCCCGTCGATCACCCGCTCCACCAGCTCGGGCGGCGTCGGGAACGCCCCGCGCTCCTTGCGCGTCGCCGGGGCGGCAGGTTGCGGCGCGAGCACGGCCCGAGCGTAGGGTCGCACCCGATGCAGGAAGCGGCTTCGCGGTTCATCACGATCAAGCGCGACGAGTGGGCGGCGCTGCGGGCCGCCACGCCGATGACCCTGCGTCAGGCCGACCTGGACAAGCTGCGCGGCATCAACGAGCGCATCGACCTCGACGAGGTCTCGGCGATCTACCTCCCGCTCTCCCGCCTGCTCAACCTGTACGTCAGCGCGTCACAGGACCTGGCCCGCGTCTCGTCGACGTTCCTCGGCACGATCGCCCCGCGGGTGCCCTACGTCATCGGCGTCGCCGGCAGCGTGGCCGTCGGCAAGAGCACGTTCGCCCGCATCCTCCAGGCGCTCCTCGCCCGCTGGCCGGACCACCCCCGCGTCGACCTGGTCACGACCGACGGCTTCCTCTACCCCAACCAGGTCCTGCTCGACCGGGGCCTGATGCAGCGCAAGGGCTTCCCGGAGAGCTACGACACCCGCAGCCTGCTCGCCTTCCTGCGCGAGGTGAAGAGCGGCAACGCCGCCGTGCGGGCGCCCGTCTACAGCCACATCGTCTACGACATCGTCCCGGGCGAGGAGATCGTCGTCCGCCGCCCCGACATCGTGATCCTCGAGGGGCTCAACGTGCTCCAGGTCGGCAACCCGACCGGCGGCACCAACGAGTTCGTCAGCGACTACTTCGACTTCTCGATCTACCTCGACGCCGACGAGGCCGACATCCGCTCGTGGTACGTCGAACGCTTCCTCACCCTCCGCGAGACCGTGTTCCAGGACCCGCAGAGCTACTTCCGGCACTTCGCCACGCTGACCGAGGAGGAAGCGGTGGCGACGGCGACCGGGATCTGGGAGGACATCAACGGGCGCAACCTCGTCGACAACATCGCGCCGACCCGGGAGCGGGCGTCACTCCTCCTGCGCAAGGAGGCCGACCACCGGGTGTCGGAGGTCCGGCTGCACAAGCTCTAACGCAGCCGGGCGGGGAGCGCGCTGATCGACTCCAGCTCGTCGACGTCCTCGTCGTGCTCGACGTGCTCCTGCTCCCAGAGCAGCGGATAGGGAATGTGCACCGCGTGGCTCCCGAGCGCGAGCAGGGGCAGGACGTCGCTGCGCACCGAGTTGCCGACCATGCAGAAGCGTGACGGGTCGAGCTGCAGGCGGTCGAGGAGGCCGCGGTACGTGTCGACGTCCTTCTCCAGCACCACCTCGACGTGCTCGAAGTGGTGGACGAGACCCGACGTGGTCACCTTGCGGGTCTGGTGCACGAGGTCGCCCTTGGTGATCAGCACGAGGCGGTGGTCCCGCCCGACGTCGGCGAGCACCTCCGGGACGTCGGGGAGCAGGCGGACGGGTTCGGTGAGCATGCCGAGCCCGGCGTCGAGGACCTCCCTGACGACGGTGGCCGGGATCCGCCCGTCGGTCATCGTGACGGCGGCGTGCGCCATCGACAACGTGAACGTCTTCACGCCGTAGCCGGCGACCGGCACGTGCGCCCGCTCGGTGGCCCGGAGCGCGGCGCGCACGTCGATGCCGTCCCGGACGTGCGGCTGCACGAGCTCGACGAACCGGGCCTCGACGGCGTGGAAGGAGTCCTCGCTGTGCCACAGCGTGTCGTCGGCGTCGAACCCGATGACGTCGAATCGTGTACCCACGACCGGGGAGTGTCGCAGCGCGACGGCCTAGCGGTGAATCGCGTTCAGGTAGTTGTAGACGGTGATGCGGCTGACGCCCATGGCGTCGGCGACGTCCTCGACGGCGCGGCGCAGCGTGAACGCGCCCCGATGATCGAGCAGCCGCACCGCCCGCTGCTTGTCCTCCCGGCTCAGCGTCGGCAGGCGACCGCCGAGCTCGGCCTCCACGGCGTCGATGAGCCGGTCGAGCGCGCCGTGCAGCGGCGGCATGCGCACGGCGCCGACGACCTCGCCGTTCCACACCAGCGGCACGTCGCTGGCCTCCCGCTCGTCGGGGGCGACGAGCGTGGCGCCGACGGCGTCGACCACCGGCTGCACGGCGGCGAGCAGCGGGTGCACCTCGGCACGGTCGTTCATCCCTCCTCGCCCTCGCGGCTCACGGTGATCGTGACGTGGGTGGCGCCGTTGGCGAACGCCGCCCGGGTGATCGCGGCCACGACGGCGGGCATCGACTCGTCGCTGGCCCGCCCGGTCGAGCCGAACGGGCCGAAGTCGACCACCGCGCCGGCGTCGGTGGCTGCCTCGACAGCCGCTTGCACGTGCGGCCCGGGCTGGCCGTCGACGAAGGGCTCGATGGTGAACTCGACCACGTGCATCAGGCGGCGATCGTACGACCGTCAGCGCCCACCCAACCCCATGACCTCGGCGAGGCCGCTCGACCGGTTGTGGCACTCGGTGCCGGCGGCATTGAACGCCTCCTTGAGGTTGCCGAGCGCCGGCCGGAACGAGCCGTTCCAGTCCTCCTCGAACCGGTCGCGCGCCGGGCCGGACCACGTCGTGCTGGCCAGCGCGCCGGTGACCGTGGTCGTCAGCGTGTCGATCACCTCCATCTGCGCCTTCAGCTTGGCCCCGAGGGCATCGAGCTGGGCGATGTCCGCTCCCCACACGTTCGCCATGGCCGTCGATCCTTCCGTTCCCGGCGCAGAGGCCGGCTACCTCCCTGGGTGTCGCGGCGGGGCGGAAAGGGAAACGGCGGCGTCCGCGAGTGTTCGGCCACCACGGGCGTCACTTCGTCGGTGTCACGGTCTCCCAGAACGTGACCTCGTCGCTCTCACCGGGCCGAACCACGCGCGCACTGCCCTTCTGCTGGAGCACGCGGGAACGGATCACGCCGGCCGAGCGGTCGAACAGATCGGTCATGTGCGCGATCCGCTCGTCGTCGGTCTTGAACGCCGGGGCCTCGCCGGTGGAACGCAGAAGCTGGTACTCGGTGAGCAACCACTTCCGGAACCGGTCCGCGGCGCCCTTGGGAATCTTCTTCGAGGAGGTGGCCGGCTTGTTCTTCCCGAGGAAGAACCGGTTGTCGCCAATCTTGACCTCGGCACTCGTGCTCTTCACCTGGGCGCCGAAGAGGTCGGCCCACGCTTCGCCCGCCTGCTGGATGCCCCCGAGGTAACAGCCCCAGAACTCGACCTCGGCCTTCGGGGCCATCGCCTTGCGGAGCCCTTGACACGCCGGCTTGGTCATGTACGCCTTGACCTCTTCGGGCTTCACGAACCGCCACGTCTTCTCACCGGGCGGCGTCATGCCCACCCCGCCGATGACGGTTTGGCCGTGCCCCACCAGCCGCACCCGGCCGATCTTGTTGCCCGCCGCGGCGATCGCGGCGGCCTCGGCGCAGATGTCCTCGATGTTGGCGACCTCGCGGAACATGTGGCCGCGCAACGTCGACTTCACGTACGCCGTCATGTCCTGGGTGAACCGATCGTTCGGCTTACGGATGATGAAGATCACATCAACCACCGCCCCAGCGGGTTTCCCACCGCCGGTCTCGTCGCGCTGGACGGCGTAGTTGACGACCGCGCTCACCGCGGCGTTACCCGCCCGACGCTGCAGGTCGAGCAGCCCGGCGAGTCGCCCCGTCTGGCGCGCCGCGGTCACCGGCCGCGCCCCAGTGGGGCGCGCTCACCACGGTCGACGGTCCGTCGCGCCAACATCTGTCGACGACGGTGGCACGAGATCCGCCGCTCCGCCATGTACGAACGGGCAATCGAACGGGCAGCAGCTGGGCGCGGCGGCCCAACGGGCGTCCCCGCGGGCGCTCCTGGCGATTACGTCCCGATCGCCGTCGTCTCCTGCTCGCCGAGGTAGCTGGAGAGGATCAGCTGGTGGTCGGCGCGCAGGGTCTCGGCCGCCTCGTGGAGGACGAGCTCGCCGTGGGAGAGCACGTAGCCGCGATCGGCGACGGCGAGGGCGATCTGGATGTGCTGCTCCACCAGCAGCACGGCGCAGCCGCTCTCCCGCGCGTACTTCGCCACCACCGGGAGGAGATCCTCGACGATCACGGGGGCGAGCCCGAGCGAGAGTTCGTCGAGCAGCAGCAGGCGGGGCTGGCGGGAGAGCGCCCGGCCGAGCGTGAGCATCTGCTGCTCGCCGCCCGACAGCAGGCCGACGCGGCGGTCGACGAGCTTGGCGAGCGCCGGGAAGTAGCCGAAGGCGATGTCGGCGTCGAGGCGCTCCCCCCGGTAGCCGATGCGGAAGTGCTCGCCGACCGTCATGCCGAAGAACACGCCCCGGCCCTCGGGCACGTGGGCGATGCCGAGACGGGCCCGGGCGGTAGGCGAGCGACGCGGCGATGTCGGCCCCGCCGACCCGGATCACCCCGGCCATCGGGCGGACGAGGCCGGAGATCGCCCGCAGCGTGGTCGTCTTGCCGGCCCCGTTGGGTCCGAGCAGGGCGACGACCTCGCCGGCGCCGACGAACAGGTTGAGCTCGCGCACGACGGCCGCGGCGTCGTAGCCCGCCGACAGCCCATCGAGCTGGAGCACGGGAACACTGATCGTCACGGCGCCACTCCGTCCATCTCCTTGGCCGCCGAGCCCAGGTAGGCGACCACGACCTTGGGGTCGGTGCGCACCTCGTCGGGCGTCCCGACGGCAATCACCTTGCCGAACTCGAGCACGACGACGCGGTCGCTGATGCCGAGCACGAGCCCCATGTCGTGATCGATGAGGAGGATCGGGGTGCCCCGATCGACGATCTCGCGCAGGTGGCGGCCGAAGGCGACCGACTCCTGGGCGTCGAGGCCGGCGGCCGGTTCGTCGAGGCACAGCAGCTTCGGGCGCGCCGCCAGCGCCCGGGCGACGGCGACGAGCTTGCGCTGCCCTTGGGTGAGCTCGCTCGGCGTCACGTCGGCGAGCTCGCCGAGCGCGAACACGTCGAGCGCCTCGTCGACGGCGCGGGACTGGCCGAGCGGCCGGGCGAACAGCTCCTTCAGGGTCGTCCCGACCGAGGGATGGTGGGCGGCGACGGTGAGGTTCTCCCGCACCGACAGGTCGTCGAACAGCTCGATCGCCTGCCACGTCCTGGCGAGACCCCGCCGGGCGCGGGCCTGCGGGCTGAGCCCGGTGATGTCGGACCCGTCCAGCTCGACGGAGCCCCGGTGCGGCACGAACCCGGTGACGGCGTCGACGAACGTCGTCTTGCCGGCGCCGTTCGGACCGATCAGACCGACCAGCTCGCCCGGACGGACCTCGAGATCAACGTCGACCACGGCGTGCACGCCGCCGAAGGAGACCGAGATGCGGTGGGCATCGAGCACGCTCACGACTCGCTCCCCACCGCGGCCTCCACCGGACGCGTCGCCGACGCCCCGTCCGCGGCCACCTCGGCGCGCGCCCGAACCTGGGCGGCTGCCGTCGCCTTCGCCCGCTTGGCCGCCTGACTCTTCCGCCACGTCGTCCCGGCGATGCCCTCCGGGTTCTGGATCAACGTCACGATCAGGATCAGACCGCCGACCAGCAGGGTCCAGTTGCCCGAGATGCTGAAGAGCTCCTGGAACGTGTACGGGACGAGCCCCTCAGTGGCGACGAGCCCGCCGATGACCGCCCCCGAGACCATCGTGATCCCGCCGATGTAGGCGAAGGCGACGAACCCGAGCGCGATCAGGAACCCGAACCGGGCCGGGCTCACCGAACCGAAGTTGTAGGCGTACATCCATCCCGCCGTGCCGGCGATGAACGAGGAGATCGCGTACGCCGCGATCTTCACCCGGGCGACCTCGACGCCCGCCGCCGCGGCCGACCGCTCGTTGGCGCGCACCGCCAGCATCTGCTGACCGAGCACGCTGCGGCGCACGTTGGCGACGAGCAGACCCAGCGCGATCGCGACGGCGAGGTACACGAAACCGATGACCGGGCTGGGGACCTTCCCGTCGAGCCCGCGGAAACCGGCCGTCGTGCCGATGTCGAACCCGAACAGGCTCGGCTGTTCGACCGGGGAGCCGCCCGACGCGGCGCCCCATCTGGTGTTGGCGAACCCGAACTGCTCGATCGCGACGACGCCGGCGAGGGTCACCACGGCGAGGCTGGCGCCGCGCACCCGGAGCGCGGACGTGCCGACGATCAGGCCGATGACGACGGCGGCGACGGTTCCGACGATCGGGCCCCACGGGAACCCGATGCCGGCCTTGACGATCATGTGCGACACGGCGAATCCGGAGACGCCGGCCAGGGTGACCTGGACGAGCGAGACCTGGCCGACGAAGCCGGTGATCACGACCAGCGACAGGCACACCACCACGCCGATGAGGGAGACCATCAGCGCCTGGCGGTGGCCGAAGGGCAGGACGATCAGCAGCACGGCGCCCACGACCGCCAGCAGGGCGGCGGGACCCGCCAGGCGTCGCGGTCGGGGCGCGATCGGAAGCCGCTTCTCGACCAGCTCGCCGCGCGTCGGCAGGCTCGCGCCGCGCAGTGACAGCGCCAACACCAGGATCAGGAACGTGAGCAGTGCCTGGATCCCCGGCAACGGGTTGCCCCGGTCCTTCGGGAACCACGACAGCGTCGAGGCGTAGAACATCAGCGACTGGCCGATGCCGATGGCGAAGCCGGCGAGGCAGGCGATCGAGAGTGAGGTGAACCCGGCGAACAGGGCGGCCGCCAGCGCCGGCACGATGAAGAGCACGAGGGTGATCGAGTCCGCCTGGGCGAGCGGGGCGGCGACGATCCCCATCGCACCGGCGAGCGCCGAGGCCAGCACCGTGTTGGTCATCGAGAGCTGGTTCGGCGACAGGCCGATGAGCATGCCCGACACCTCGTTCTCCGACGCCGCCCGGGTGTTCAGCCCGAACCGGGTCCAACGGAACAAGGCACCGAGGGCGAGCGCGATCACCACGACGACCGCCGCCATCCAGAACCGGTTCTCCGGGATCGACGCGCCGAGGAGCTCGAGGATGTTGGTCGTGAAGATGCTCGGGATCTGCCTGGAGGCCGAGCCGAACCAGAGCAGCATCGTCGCCTGCAGGATCAACAGGATCCCCAGCGAGGCGACGAGCTTGGCGAGTGGTGACGACGTCCGCAGCGGACGGAACACGATCAGCTCGCTGAGCACGCCCACGAGGACCGACACCACCAGCGTGACCACGACGGCCAATGCGGTCGGGAGGGTGACGCCGAAGTAGTCGTCCCGCAGCGCCCAGAAGGAGTAGGCAGCGACCATCGACACGGCGCCGGTCGCCAGGTTGATGATGCCCGAGCCGCGGTACGTGACCACGACCGCCATCGCGATCCCGGCGATCACCGCCCCCGCTCCGACACCGAGCAGGGCGAAGAGAACGATGTCGTTCATCACCTACCAGGCAGCGAAGCGGGCTTGGCGATCAATCCTGCGAGATCAGGTCGGGGCCACCCATCCTTCGGGGGGCGCGTAGTAGTCACCGGCCTGCTCCCAGCCGTCCGGGCCGTTGTACTTGTAGAACTGGGTGTGGTCGTTGCAGACGCCCGGTGCCTCCGGGTACTTGCCGCAGTCCAGCACGGGCGAGCCGAGGATCAGCGGGCCCTCGAAGGACTTCATCTGCTCCACGATCCCGTCCGGCGTGACGTCCTCGCCGAGGGCGTTCATGAACTTCGCCGCCGTCATGACCTGGCCGAAGCCGACGAGCACCCACGGATCGCCGATGAACGCCTCTTGGCCCTGCTCGGTGAGGATGTCCGTGTACGGCGGTACCGAGGGATCAGACGGGTCGATGCTCAGCGACGAGGCGACGGCGTAGATCCACTCAGGGAAGTCGCCGAGCCCCTCGATCGTGGACGGCGTGAGGCAGACCGGGCTGGCGAGCACCTTCTCGTCCGGGATGCCGAGCTGCCGTTGCGCCTCGGCGAACTTGACGCAGTCGTTGGTGCTGATGACCGGCATCACGAGGTCGACGTTCTGGGCGTCAGCGGCGAGCAACGGCACCGTCAGGTCGGGCGCGTTGGGCGGGTACGACACCACGTTGATCGGAATGCCGAGCGTCTCGAACGCCGACGCCTGTCCGGCGGCGGCGTCATCCTGGCCGGCACCTTCGGGATAGACCAGCGCCGCCGACGTCACGTCGAGCATGTCCTGGGCGAACGTCGCGTACGGGGCCAGGATGTACTGCGCCCCTCCGTAGAGGACCGCGGCCGTCTCCTGCTGGGTGTCGGCGGGATTGACGGACACGCCGTGGACGACCGGCTTCTCGCCGGCCAGTGCGGCGTAGAACGACTCCGTCCCGGTCACCGTCGGGCCGGACACGACGGCGACGATCTCGTCGTCGTTGGCGAACTGCTGGCCGCACTGCTGGCCTTCCTCTTCGGTGTCGGCGATGAAGCAGGTCACCACCTCGAGCGGACGGCCGCCGATGCCACCGGCCTGCTCGTTGATGTACGTGGTGCCGATGTTGACGCCGTCGTCGTTGGTGTCGGTGACGACGATCGCGCCGCCCTGCTGGTTGATGTAGCCGATCTTGACCGGGGGCAGGCTGGTGTCGGCGGCACCCGAGCCACCGACGTACCCGGCGAAGTCGGTGACCTTGCCCTCCACCTCGCCGCCCGGTGTCGTCGTGTCGCCCGCCGGCGCGGTGGTCGCCCCACCGGTGTCGGATGGCGCCGTCGTCCCGGCGGCCGGCGCGGTGGTCGCCGCGGCAGTGTCGGCCGGCGCGGTCGTTCCGGCCGGCGCCTCGGTGGTCGCCCCGCCGGTGTCTGTTGCTCCGTCGTCGTCGTCGTCGCCGCAGCTCGCCGCGACGAGCACCCCGGCGACAAGCAGACCGATCAGCCGTCTCGGCCGTCGACCGGCCACAGAGATCCCGTGCGTTCGCATGCTTCCCCCATCTCCCAAAGGTGGACGCCCCCGTCCGGAAGGTCCAGTGCGCAGCACACTACATGGCGATCCAGGGCGGTTACGTGCCCGAACAGCGGACAAAGTACCACAGAGCGGTCGGCCCAGTTCGCGACGTGTCAGGCTTCCTGAGTCCCCCAGCGGCGGTGGATCGAGTCGGCGAACTCGGCCTCGACGTTCGTCGTCGTCGTCACGGGTCCTTCGGGCTCGTCGGGACGATGGACGAGCGCCCCCTGCCGCCCGAGCTGCGCTTGGAGTCGGGCGACGTCGACGTCGCGGAGCTCGACGGAGTCGTCCATCGCGTGGACGGCCGCCACCCCGGCCGCCTCGCCCATCGCCCAGCACTCGGGGATCTCGCGCAGCGCGGCGTGGGAACGGGTGTCGGCGGAGAGGTTCCGTCCCGCCGCGAGCAGACCGTCGAGCCGCTCGGGCACCATGCATCGGTAGGGGATCTCGAGCGTCGGGAACGACGGCGTCATCCCGGGGCACAGCCCGATGGTGTCGGCGTAGCTCCCGTCGGCCAGCCAGTGGTCGATCGTGATGCGCTCGCTCCCGACGAGCCGCCGCGCGTGCCGGGTGCCGACCTGCGACGCGGTGTCGAGGATCCACGCCCGCTCGAAGCCGGGGACGTTCGCCCGGAAGAACGCCAGCCCGGCTCGAGCGACATCCCGCGACACGAACTCGACTGCGGTGAGGTCAGCCACATCGAGTGCCGAGTAGCCGGACATCTTCGGGGTGAGAAACAGCGCGACGGAGTCATACGGGGTCGCGTGGGCGAGGAGCTTGATGCCCTGATCCGCGGCGCGCTTCATGACCTCGGCGAACTCGTCTTGACGCCGCATGCGAAAGTCGAGGTAGCGACGCATGTCGACGTTGCCGAACCGGAAGCTCGTCGTGAGCCGGGCGTGGGCGCTCTCCCCGTCGAAGTCGTCGTCGAACGTCGCGCCCGCCTGGGCGAACACGTCCCCGTCACCGGTGCAGTCGATGACGACCGGGGCGGTCACCGCGAAGCGTCCCTGCTTGCTCTCGAAGATCACCCCCTCGATGCGGTTGCCGGTCGTGATCGCCGCCACGACCCAGCAATGCATCAGCGTGTGGACGTTCGACTCGCGGACGATGTCGTTGGTGACGAGCTTGAGGACTTCGGGATCGACGGTCGGCGACCAGTGCACCATCTCGCGGAGCGCGGCGGTCCGGACGCGCCAGTAGGCGGCCTGCACCGGGTCGGTCGACCCCCACAACTCGGGCTCGGGCCCGACGGTCGCGTCCGGGCCGCAGCGGTCGACCAGCTCGGCACCGATTCCGGCCACGACGAGCCGGCCGTCCCAGTCGCTCATCCGGTCGATCCACGACACGAGGCCGCCGGTCGAGAGGCCGCCGAGGTGGTTGTACCGCTCGAGCAGCACGACGTCGGCGCCGAGCCGCCCCGCGGCGACCGCGGCTGCGGTGCCCGCGGGGCCGCCGCCGACGACGAGGACGTCGCACGTGCCGTAGACGGGGGTGTTCCGAGCCGGCTCCTCGATGTGGGCGGTGGCCGAGGTCCTCACGAGGACGCCGAAGATAATCGGATGCCTACGATGACCCGATGACGGCCGACGCCACCCTGGACATCCGATCCCTGCGCGAGGAGGCGACCGGCCAGCTCGAGCCAGTGGTCGAGCTGCGGCGCACGCTGCACCGGTGGCCGGAGGTCGGCAACGAGTTGCCCCGCACCAGGGAGCACGTGCTCGGCGCGATCGATGGGCTGCCCGTGGACGTGACGCTGCACGAGTCGACGAGCGGAGTCACCGCCCTGCTGACGGGCGGCCGGCCGGGACCGACGGTTCTGCTCCGTGGCGACATGGACGCCCTGCCGCTGCACGAGGACACCGGGCTCGACTTCACCTCCGCGGTCGACGGGGCAATGCACGCGTGCGGCCACGACACCCACACCGCCATGCTGGTCGGCGCGGCCCGGCTGCTCTCCGACCGTCGCAACGAGCTGGCCGGGCGGGTGCTGTTCATGTTCCAGCCCGGCGAGGAGGGTCACCACGGCGCCCGCTTCATGCTCGACGAGGGCCTCCTCGACGTGCCGCCGCTCGCCGACGGCTCCCCGTCACCGGTCACCGGCGCGTTCGCCGTCCACATCACCTCGACCCTGCCGTCGGGGTGGATCGGCAGCCGGGGCGGAGCGCTCCTGGCCTCGTCCGACCGGCTGCTGGTGCAGGTGACCGGCCGAGGTGGCCACGCCAGCGAGCCGTACCGCGCCCTCGACCCGATCCCGGTGGCCTGCGAGATCGTCCAGGCACTGCAGACGATGGTCACCCGCAGCATCGACGTGTTCGATCCGGGTGTCGTCACCGTCGCCCGGATCACCGCCGGGACGACCAACAACGTGATCCCGGAGACGGCCGAGATCGAGGGCACGGTCCGCGCCGTCAGCGAGAAGACGCGGAGCCGGGTGCACGATGGCATCCGCCGGGTCGTCGACGGCATCGCCGCCGCCCACGGCGCGACGGTCGACGTCCTGATCGAGCCCGGCTACCCGGTCACGGTCAACGACCAGGACTTCGCCGCGACCGCGCTCGGCGTGGCCGAGCAGGTCGTCGGCTCGGACAAGGTCGTCCGCCAGCCCCACCCGATCATGGGCGCCGAGGACTGGAGCTACGTCCTCCAGCGGGTGCCGGGGGCGATGGTGTTCCTCGGCGGGACCCACGCCGACCGGGACCTCTCCACGGCGGCCCCGAACCATTCCAACCTGGTGGTGTTCGACGAGCAGGCGATGGTCAACGGCGTCGCCACCTACGCCGCCGTCGCCCTCCACCACCTCAACGGGAGCGGGTGAGGCGCAGGGTCACCAGCTCGAACGGGCGCACGGTCAGGGCGACGATCCCGTCGCTCACCTCGAACCCCTCGGCGGGCTCCTCGAGGAGGTTGCACCGTGACGCGGCGACGATCCGCCCGTCGGCCCGGACGCTCACGCGGGTGCGGTCACCGCACGCCTCGTGGAGGCGGACGACGAGATCGCCGGAGCCGTCGTCGGCCGGCTTGACGGCGTCGACCTCCACCCCGGCCCCGGTGACCGCAACGACCGGCGGCGCCGGCTCGGCCGCGGTCCCCCCGTCGAACACGCGCATCGGCAGGTCGAGCGCCTCCGCCTCGGCGACGACGTCGGCCAGCGCGGGTCCGTGCGGGAGCACGCTGACGGTGACCTCGTGGCGGCCGTGGTCGGCGCCCGGGTCCGGGTACTTCGCCGCCCGGGCGAGGCTGACCCGCACCGCCCCGTCGAACACCGAGTGCCCGTAGCGGCCGTCGTTGAGCACGGCGACACCGAAGCTCGGCTCGGCGACATCGACGTAGCGGTGGGCGCAGACCTCGAACTTGGCCGCGTCCCATGACGTCGAGCGATGCGTCGGCCGGCGCACGGCCCCGAACTGCACGCCACACGTGGCCGTCTCGGCGACGACATCGAGCGGGAAGGCGAGCGACAGCAGATGCTCGTCGTGCCGCCAGTCGAGCTCGACGTGCACGTCGAGCCGCGGCGACCCCGCCCGCAGGATGTACGTGAGCACGGCGGTGGACGGCCCGAAACGCCGCTCGACGCGGACCATCCCGACGAGCGGCCCGGCGGCGACCACCTCCACGGACGACGCCTCGGTGATCGTCACGGCGCGGCTCCTCGTCCACGCCTCGAGGTCCCACGCGTCGTACAGCACCGGCTGGTCGACGGCCAGCTCGAGATCAGCGGCGAACCCCCGGGCGGGTACCAGCTCGCGGGCGTGGGCGACGTCGATGATCGAGTGCACGCGCCCGTCGAGGTCCCATGCCACCGCGAGGCGGCCGTTGGCCATCGAACGGTCGGTGACCACCACCCGCTCGTCGATCGGTAGGGCCTCGGCCCGGGCCAGCCCGAGCCCGGGGACCCGGGCGCGGAACGCCGTGCGGCCGTCGGGCAGCTCCTGCACCGGTCCCTCGCCGGGCGCAACGACGGCGGCGACGACGACCTCGTCGCGCGCCCGGGTCGCGGCATTGGCCAGCACCGGGCCGGGCGGGGCGAGCTCGCCAAGGAGCGTCGCGACGCGCGACTCCAGCTCGGCGGCGACGCGGGCGAAGACCTCCTCGGCCTCGGCGTGGACCCAGGCGATCGCCGACCCCGGGAGGATGTCGTGGAACTGCCGCGTGAGCACCTGCCGCCACAGGGCGTCGAGCTCGTGGGGGTCGCCGGGCTCGGTGCCGGTGCTCATCCACAGCTCGGCCTCCCGGAGCAGGCGTTCGCAGCGGCGGTTGCCGAGCTTGGTGCGCAGCTGGCTGGTGAGCGTTCCGCGGTGGGTCTCGAGGTACAGCTCGCCGCGCCACGCCGGCGCCGGGGCCCCGCCGGCGACCTCCGCCTCGACGCCGGCGAAGAACTGGGCCGCCGTGCCCAGCTCCACCCGCGACATGCCGTCGAGGTCCGCCATCCGCCGGGCCCGGGCGAGCATCTCCCGGGTCGGGCCGCCCCCGCCGTCGCCGTACCCGTACGGGAGCAGCGACGAGCCGCTCCAGCCGTGGTCACGGAAGTTCGCCGTGGCGTGGGCCAGCTCGGCCGGGGTGACCTCGGCGTTGTACGTGTCCACCGGCGGGAAGTGGGTGAGCACCCGGGTGCCGTCGAGCCCCTCCCACCAGAACGTGTTGTGCGGGAACCGGTTGGTCTTGTTCCAGGACAGCTTCTGGGTCACGAAGCGGCGGATGCCGGCGGCGGCGAACAGCTGGGGCAGCCCGGCCGGGTAGCCGAAGACGTCGGGGATCCACGCCTCGGTGCAGCGCACCCCGAAGCGCTCCTCGAACCACCGCTGGCCGTGGACGAACTGGCGCACGAGGCTCTCGCCCGAGGGCAGGTTGGTGTCGGCCTCGACCCACATCCCACCGACGGGCACCCATTGCCCGGCAGCGACCTTCTCGGCGATGCGGGCGAACAGCTTCGGCTCGTGCTCCTCGATCCACGCGTAGTGCTGCGCCGACGAGCAGGAGAAGCGGTAGTCGGGGTCGGCGTCCATCAGCGCCACCGCCGAGGCGAACGTGCGCACGCACTTGCGGACGGTCTCGGTGATCGGCCACAGCCAGGCGGTGTCGATGTGGGCGTGGCCCGTGGCGACTACGCGGTGGGTGCCCGGGGCAGCCGTGGTGGCGAGGGCTTCGGCCAGCGCGGCGCGGGCGGCGGCGACTTCCCGGTCCGGCGCGACCAACAGATCCAGCGCCCGCTCGATCGTGCGGCGCAGCCGGGCCCGCCGGGGGTCGGTCAGGCTGAGCGCCCGCATCACGCCGTCGAGCACGGTGAGGTCGTCGAGCAGTGCCTCGGCCTCGCCGTCGACGACGACCAGGTCGGCCTGGTCGAGGCGGTACAGCAGACGGTCGCCGGCGGTGTCCGGTGACCCCATCGAGGACGGCCGGAACTGGGGGAAGGCCGGGTTCGACGCCGCCTCGACCACCACCGTCACCACCCCCGGCTCGCCGGCGACGGGCACGGCCGTGCGGCGGGGATGGACCCCCTGCACCGGCTGGCCCTCGCCGTCACGCACGAGGCCCTCGCACTGGAACCCGGGGGTGTCGAGCCGGAACCCGAGGTCGATCACCGCCTCGATCCGCTGTCCCGCCCACGCCGCGGGGACCTCGCCGGAGAACCGGAACCAGGTCGTCCCCCACGGCGGGCCCCAGCGCTCCCCGACGGCGAACGGATCGAGCGCGTCCAGCGACGGTCCGGCCTCGACGGCGAGCGGCCGCCGCTCCGGGTGGACGAGCGGGAGGACGCGTTCGGTCAGCTCCCGGGTGATCCTGGCCTCGACCACCTCGCGGTCGTCGTGCATCGATCCATTCTGTCGTTTAGAAGCGGCCGGAACGAGCCGGTCCTACACGACGGAACGCCCGAGCCGCTCGGCGCGCAGGGCGGCCCGGCGCATCTTGCCGCTGTCGTCGCGCAGGGGCTGGTCGACGAACTCGATCGACCGGGGCAGCTTGTACCGGGCGAGGCGCTCGCCGGCGAAGGCGAGCAGCTCCTCGGTTTCGACCGACCCTTCGTCGGCCTCGACGATGGCGTGGACGACGTTCCCACGGTCCTCGTCGGGGAGGCCGATCACGGCCACCGAGCGGACGGCGGGATGCTCCTGGATCGCCGCCTCGACCTCGGCCGGATAGATGTTGGCGCCTCCCGAGAGGATCATGTCCTGCATCCGATCGGCGAGGTACAGGTAGCCGTCCTCGTCGAACCAGCCCATGTCGCCGAGCGACTCCCACCCGCCGGGGAGGGTGCGCGGTTCGGCCCCGATGTAGTGGTACGTCGGGGTGTCGCTGGCGCTGCGCAGCCACACCTCGCCCTTCTCTCCGTTCGGGAGCGGGTTGCCGTCGAGGTCGGCGATCATGAACTCGCCGATGACCGGCCGTCCGACCGAGCCCTTGTGCTCGAGCCACTCGGGCCCGGTGATCACGGTGACCGCCTGGCCCTCGGTGCCGGCGTAGAGCTCCCAGATCTTCTCGGCGCCGAGCCAGTCGATCCACGCCTCCTTGAGCCACATCGGACAGGGTTCGGCGAGGTGCCACACGGTCTGGAGCGACGACAGGTCGTAGCTCAGCCGGGTCTCCTCGGGCAGGCGCCAGATCCGCTTCATCATCGTCGGGACCAGGTAGACGGTGTCCGCCCCGTGCTCGGCGATCATGGCCAGGGTCGCCTCGGCGTCGAACCGCGGGAGCAGGGCGACGTGGCACCCGGCGAGCAGCGCCTGACAGGACATCAGCGCCGGGCCGTTGTGGTACAGCGGGCCGGGCATGGCGAGACAGCCGTCGGCCTGCAGGAGGTGCGTCGGCGGGGCGTCCGTGTCCATCAGCGACGGGTCGCCGGCGACGATCAGCTTGGGCCGCCCGGTCGAACCCCCCGACGTCGGCGCCTTCCAGGCCGGGGACACCGCGTCCGGCAGGGGATCGTCGGCGAGCTCGGCGGGCGGCTCGTACCCGACGGGCAGGCACTCCGGGCCCTCGAGGGTGCCGGGATCGGCGCCCACGACCACCCGGGACTGGGCGAGGGCCACGATCTCGGCCAGCTCGCGGGCCGGCAGCCGGGCCGATACCGGCTGGGGCACGGCGCCGAGCTTCCAGCAGGCGACGTAGGCGACGAACCACTCCACCGAGTTGGGCAGGGCGACGGTCACGAAATCGCCGGTGCCCACGCCCCGCGCGGCCAGGTCACGGGCGAAGCGGTTGGACCGCGTCTCCAGCTCGCCACGGGTCAACCGGCGGTCCCCGCAGGTGATCGCCGGGCGGTCGGGATCGTCGGACGCGAGGTCGGACAGGCGGCGGGCATAGGAGATGACCGGCATCGGCGCAGTCTGCCCGATGACGACGCGGCGACGGGAGGTCGGGCCCGCTAGGGACGTGCGTACACGGTTCGCGTAGTCTCTCCAGGGCGATGTCCAGCGAGCGGGCTCACGGCGCTTTGGGCGACCGGATGTGGCGGCGCGCGCTGAGCCACCGCCTGACCCTCGTCGTCGCCGGCCCCGGCTGGGGCAAGTCCTCACTCCTCCGCCGGCTCGCCGCGACCGGGCCGAGCATCGAGGTCGCCCGCCCGCCGTCGGGGTGGACCCCGTTCTCGCTCGCCCGCGGGATCCTCGACGGGGTCCTCGCCCAGACCTCGGACCCCTCACTGGAGGACTTCCCGGCCCACGCCGCTCCGGACTCGCCGGACAACCCGGACCAGATCACCGCCCTCGCCGCCGGGGTGTGCTCCACGGCCGCCCGCCTGATCCGCAGCCGCACGATGGTCCTGCTCGATGACGCCGACGCCAACGGCGACGACCCACTCGAACGGTTCCTGGAGGCGTTGGTCCTCCACCTGCCACCCCGTCTCCACGTGGTGCTGGCCTGCCGCCAGGCGCCGTCGCTGCGGATCGCCCGCCTCCGCGCGGCCGGCGAGGTCGCCCAGATCACGGCCGACGACCTGGCGATCACCCTCGACGACGTCCGTGGGCTCGAGCTCGACGAGGCGGGCGTCGCGGCCGTGTCCGAGATCGTCAAGGCGACCGGCGGCTGGCCGTTGGCCGTGCGCCTGGCCGCCGAGGCGATCCACCGTGTGGGCCCGCTCAACGGCACGGCGGTGTACGACCGCCTCCTCGCCCCCAACGCCGCCCTGTTCGAGTACCTCGCCGACGAGGTCCTCGCCGGCCTGTCGACGCCGGAGCAGGAGGTCCTCGCCCTCGCCGCCCACCTGCCGCACATCTCGACGACGTTGCTGCGGGACATCGACCGGGCCGACCTCGTCCCCCGGCTCGCCCCGCTCGCCGAGGCGGGGGTGTTCCTCGAGCCCGAGCCGAGCACCCCGGACGGCTACCGGGCCACCGTCCTCGGCGCCGAGTTCCTGCGCCGCAGCCAGCCGGTCCCCGGCATAGAGGTGCTGGCGCGGGCCGTCGACGCCCTGGTCGAGCGGGGGGATCTGGAGAACGCCCTGCTGCTGGCGGCGAGCGTCGGAGACCCCGAGCTCGCCCGCCATGTCCTCGCGAGCGTCGGGCGGGTCGACCGTCTCCGCTCGCCGGACACGCTGACGGACGCGCTGGAGGTCGCCGCGCGGGCCGGTCCCGACCCGCGGATCTCCGAACTGTGCGGCGATCTGGAGTACATGCGCGGGCAGTGGGACGCCGCCCTCGCGTCGTACGCCGAGGCGCTCGCCCTCGGCGATCCCGCGTCGCCACGGCTGGCCCGCAAGCGGGGCGTCATCCTCTACCTGCGCGGACGGCTCGACGAGGCGGAAGAGGCGTACGACGCCGCCCGCCTCGATGGCACCGAACTCGCCGAGGAGGCCCAGATCCTGGCGTGGAAGGCGGCGATGCGGTGGGTCCGGGGCGACGTCGAGGGGTGCGAGAAGCTGATCGCGCCGGCCGAGGACGCCGCCACCGCGTCCGGTGACGACGCCGCCCTCGCCACGGTCCACACGACCCGCGCGATGGTCGCCGCGCTGCGCGCCGACCGGCGGGCGAACGAGCGGTCCTACCGCAAAGCGCTCGAGCACGCCCAGCGCGCCGACGACGTGATCCAGATGGTGCGCATCCGCACCAACATGGGCAGCCACTTCTTCGAGGAGGGGTCGTACGCCGAGGCGATCGCCGAGCTCGACGCGGCGATCGAGATGGCCGAGCTCGCCGGCACGATGAGCTGGACCGGGCTCGCCTACGCCAACCGCGGTGACACCTACACGCGGTTGGGACGTCTCGACGACGGCGCCCGGGACCTCCGCCAGGCCCAACGGATCTGGGAGCAGCTCGGTTCCGACGACGTCAGCTACGCCCTCGCCTACCTCGGCGACGTCCAGTACCTCCGGGGCCAGCAGACCGAGGCCCACTCGCTGTTCCTCCGGGCGATCGAGCTCGCCGAGCCGCACGGCGACGTGCAGGGGCTGGTCCCGTCGCTGGTCGGGCTGGCCCGGGTCCTGACCGACGACGACCCGGCTGCGGCCGCCGCGGCGGCCGACCGGGCGATCGGCCTCGGCAACGCGTTGTGGATGTCGCACGCCCACTGCGCGGCCGGATGGATCGCCCTGCGCCGCGGCAACGTCGCCGGGGCGACCGATCACGCCGCCAAGGCCCTCGAGCACGCCCACGCCCAGCTCGACCGACCGGCCACCGCCGAGGCGCTGCTGCTCCTCGCCTCGACCGAGCGACCGCCGTCGGTGCGACGGGCCGAGGAGTCCGCCCGCCTCTGGGAGGAGCTGGGCAATCCGATCGGCGAGGCCCGCGCCCTACTGCTCGTCGCCGAGAGCCGCCACGGCGCCGAGCGCACCGAGCTCGTCGCCACCGCCGAGCGGCTGCTGTACGACGCCGGTGCGTGGCGCTACCTCACCGACGCCCGGCGTCTGGCGAGCGAGGCCACGGCCGTCCAGCCGCCGGTCGCGATCGGAACCCTCGGCGGGTTCCGCGTCACCCGCAGCGGGGTTCCGGTGGAGGTCGGCGACTGGGGATCGAAGAAGGCCCGCGACGTCGTCAAGCTGCTCGTCGCCCGCCGGGGCGCGCCGGTCGTCCGCGAGGAGGTCACCGACCTGCTGTGGCCCGACGAGACGGACCGGTCGGCCCGGCGCCTGTCGGTGCTGCTCAGCACGATCCGCGGCGTGCTCGATCCGGGCAAGGCGTGGCCGGCGGACCACTTCGTCGCCGCTGACCACGACGCCATCTGGCTCGTGCGCGAGCACGTCGAGATCGACGTCGAGCAGTTCCTGACCGAGGCCGCGGAGGGACGACGGCTGCTCGCCGCCGGCCACCGGGTCAAGGGCGCCGAGGTCCTCGCCCAGGCCGCCGCCCGCTACCTCGGCGACTTCTGCTCTGACGACCCGTACGCCGACTGGGCGGCGGGACCGCGTGAGCTCGCCCGGCACACGTTCGTCGAGACGGCGCGGCTCCTCGGTGAGCTGGCCGAGGAGGACGGCGACCACGGCGAGGCGATCCGCCTCCAGCTGCGGATCCTCGACGTCGACTCGTACGACGAGGCCGCCCACCTCGATCTGATCCGGTGTCTCCGCCTCCAGCGCCGCCACGGCGAGGCCCGGCGGGCGTACCGGACGTACTGCGACCGCCTCGCTGAGCTCGACGTCGACCCGGCTCCGTTCCCTGGTTGAGACGGGTTTCACACCCGCCTGAACCCGGCCGGAGCCCGATCTGAACATGTTCTGAACGGGTCTCGTCATGATGCGGTCCCGTGGGCGGGTACGCACCAGCGGGCGGGTCGGCACGAACCGAGGCGGAGCGGGGCTGTGTCGATCCGTACCCGCTGGTAGTACGCCCGTTGAGCGCGCCGCCGGCGGCGGCGCCGGTCGTCGATCTGCGTGACGAGCCGCACGCCCGGCCGCTGGGAGGCGGCGGACGGCCGGCGTGGGACGCCGCGGTCGACTACCTGCGCGACTTCGTCACCGAGGGCGCGGTCGACGCCGGGGCGGCGCTCATCGGAGAGACGATCAAGCCGTTCAACCGGCATCGCGGCGCCGACCAGGACCAGATGCGGCGGGTGCTCGACTGCCTCGACTCCGGCCACCCGGTCGCGTTCTACGGCTGGTGGCCGACGGCGGAGATGGCGACGACGAGCGAGATCCTCGGTGTCGACACGATGGAGGTTCCGCCGCCCGATCGCAAACAGGCGGGACTCGTCGACGGGCACGCGGTCGTGATCGTCGGCTACGGACGCCACGCCGCCTTCCCGGGGGGCGGCTACTTGATCGTGCGCAGCGGGTGGGGCGATCGCGGATGGGGTGACGGCGGAGATGGCTACATGCCCTTCACCTATCTGCGGTCGTACGCCACCGAGCTGTGCACGTACCGCCTGGCCGACGGGCCGAGGCGGGAAGGGGACGGGGACGGGCCGTCCGACGTCGACCGCCCGGCGGCGGGCTCTGTCCGCCTGCCGGGGGTCGCGCCCCGTAATTCGGTCGACGCCGAGATCGACGCCCGGGCTCGCTGCGCCGACCCGCGCGCGTCCCTGACCGGACTGTTCTTCTCCGAGGACCCGATGGAGATCGCTCGCGCTCGGGCGATCTGCTCGGCGTGCATGGTCCGCACGCTCTGCCTCGGCCGGGCCCTGGACCGCCACGAGCCCTACGGGGTGTGGGGCGGCGAGTTGCTCGTCGACGGGGTCATCGTGGCGGAGAAGCGTGGTCGTGGCCGACCGCCCAAGGTGCCCCGCCCGCGGCTGGTCGTCGACGAGATCACCGGCATCCCGATCGTCGCGTAGCGCACCGCTGGACGTATCGTCCCGGGCGTGGCTGGACCACTCGCCGGGATACGCGTGCTCGACTTCACCCGGGTGCTCGCCGGCCCCCACGCAACGCGGATGCTCACCGACCTCGGTGCCGACGTCATCAAGGTCGAGCCACCGGCCGGCGATCTGACCCGCTTCACCTATCCCCGGATCAACGGGCTGTCGACGTACTTCATCCAGCAGAACGCGGGCAAGCGCAACGTCAGCATCGACCTCGGCGATCCGCGGGGCGTCGACCTCGCCCTCCGTCTCGCCGAGCACTGTGACGTGCTCGTCCAGAACTACCGGCCCGGCGTGATGGACCGCCTCGGCCTCGGCGCCGAGACCGTCACGGCGCGGAACCCGCGCCTCGTCTACGCCTCGATCAGCGGGTACGGGTCCACCGGACCGTGGACCCACCGACGGGCCTATGCCCCCGTCGTCGGCGCCGAGGCCGGCCTGACCAAGGACCAGGGCGACGCCCGCGGCGGCGTCTACGCCAACGACCCGCACAGCCACGCCGACGTGTACACCTCGCTCGAAGCGACGATCGCGATCCTCGCCGCGCTGCACCACCGCGAGCGCACCGGCCGGGGCCAATCGCTCGAGATCTCGATGGCCGAGACGATGCTCTACGTCAACGAGCACCTCCACGACGAGCTCTACGACGGACCGGTTGATCCGCAGGGGATCCGCAGCTTCTCCCCCGGCGACTACCTGACGTTCACCCTCGCCGACGGGCAGGCCGTGATCGTGAGCGGTCACCCCGCCGAGCGGGGGACGTTCGAGCTGTTCCTCGGCGCCCTCGGTCTCGAACACCTCGCCGCCGACCCCCGCTTCGTCGACGTCTCCGGCCGCATCGAGCACTTCGACGAGCTGCGCGAGCTGCTCCTCGCCGCCGGGGCGAAGTTCCCCGACGCGACCACGTTCGAGGAGCGCTTCGCCGAGTACCGGCTCGCCTCCGGCGTCGTGCGCACGGCCCGCGAACTGGCCGAGAGCGAGTGGGCGGCCGCCCGCGGGGCGATCGTCGAGGTGCCCGACCGCGGCGGCGGCTCGATCCGGGTGCCCAACGTGCCGTGGCACTTCGCCGACGCCGACGCCGGCGTCAGCGGCGAGCCGAGGTACCGCGGCGAGGACAACCGGGCCGTGCTCGCCGAGCTGCTCGGGTACGACGACGCGACGCTCGACGCCCTCGAGGCCGACGGTGTCTTGTCGTCCCGGGTACGAGCTCCCCGCCAGTGACGCTCTCGTTCCCCGTCGCGCCGATGCGGGCGACCCTCGGGCGCCTGCCCGCAGACGGCACCGGGTGGGCGTTCGAGATCAAGTGGGACGGCTACCGCACCCTCGCCTTCGTCGACGGCGACCGGCTCCGCCTGCAGAGCTCGCACCTCTACGACGTCACCGCCAAGTACCGCGAGCTGGGCGAGCTCCCGTCCAGCGTCAACGCCCGGCGCGCCGTGCTCGACGGCGAGATCGTCGTGCTCGACGACGATGGGCGGCCGCGGTTCGAGCTGATCCAGCGCCACGATGCCGACCGGCTGCAGGCCGCGCTGTACGTGTTCGATCTGCTCTCGCTGGACGACCACGACACGATCACCCTGCCCTACGAGCAGCGGCGCCGGCTCCTCACCGAGGTCGTCGAGACCGGCTCGAACTGGACGGTGCCGGCGCACCGGGTCGGCGACGGGGAGGAGCTGCTCGCGGCGACCGCCGAGCGCGGTCTCGAAGGGGTGATGGCCAAGCGCCTCAGCTCGACCTACCGGCCGGGCACCCGCACCAAGGAGTGGCGCAAGGTGAAGCACCGCCAGCCCGCCGAGGTGGTCATCGGCGGGTACTCAGCCGGCACCGGGAACCGGTCCTCCACCTTCGGCTCCCTCCTCGTCGGGCGCTGGCAGGGCGACACGCTGGCGTTCGCCGGCGGCGTCGGCACCGGGTTCACCCAGCGCCGGCTCGACGAGCTCACCCGTCGCCTCCGCGGGCTGCGCACGCCGACCTGCCCGTTCGACCCGCTCCCCCCGACCGCCTACCGGCGCGGCGCAACGTGGGTCCAGCCCGCGCTCCGGGCCAAGGTCGAGATCACCGAGTTCACCAACGACGGTTACGTCCGCCAGGCGAGCTTCATCGACCTGGTCGAGGACTGAGCGTGACGGTTTCTGCCGTCAGATCGGCCCCTATACGGGCCGATCTGACTGCAAGAATCACGGGAGATGCCCGAGCCCACATCTGTTGTCGTCGCCGGTCGCGCCGCCCGCGGGGCGCCTATCCCCACTTGCGCATCGCCGGGGACCTGATGTTCGTGTCCGGCACGAGCTCGCGCGCCGAGGACGATTCGATCGTCGGCGCCGAGGTCGCCGCCGACGGACGGGTGACTCTGGACATCGCCGCCCAGACCCGCGCCGTGCTGGAGAACCTCGACGCCACGCTCGGGGCCGTCGGTGCGTCACTCGGCGACGTCGTCGAGGTGACGTCGTTCCTCGTCGACATGGCCGACTTCGACGCCTACAACGCGGTCTACGCCGAGTTCTTCTCGGCCGAGTCGGGCCCGGCCCGCACGACGGTGGCCGTCCGGCAGCTCCCCCACCCACACCTGCTGATCGAGATCAAGGCCGTCGCCCACCGGCCGACGAAAGCGAAGGGATGATCATGGTCCCGCTCAACCTGTCGAGGTGGATCGAGGAGCACCGTGAGCTGCTCCGGCCACCCGTCGGCAATGCCCAGATCTGGTCCGAGCAGGACTTCATGGTGACCGTCGTCGGTGGCCCCAACCAGCGCACCGACTACCACGACGACCCGTGCGAGGAGTTCTTCTACCAGCTCAGCGGCGACATGGTCCTGCGCGTCTGGGAGGACGGCGCTCCCCGCGACATCGCGATCCGCGAGGGCGACGTGTTCCTCCTACCGGCGCACGTGCGTCACTCACCGCAGCGGCCCGTGCCGGGTTCGGTCGGCCTGGTGATCGAACGGCCGCGTCCGCCGGGCATGGTCGACGGCTTCGAGTGGTACTGCCCGCGCTGCGCCGCACTCGTCTGGCGCAGCGAGGTGCAGCTGGTGAGCCTGGTCGACGACCTCCCGCCGGCGTTCACCGCCTTCTACGACGACGAGTCGGCGCGCACGTGCGGGTCGTGCGGGTGGGTCCACCCGGGCGCGGCGCGTTGCCGGATCCCCCGCTCGACGAGGCCGCGATGCCGCGGCAAGGAACATGACATGACGGTCGTCGACCTCCACTCGCATTTCTTCCCCGAGCGCTGGCCCGACCTCGCCGAGCGGCTCGGGACCCCCGACTGGCCGTGGATGCGGCGCGACACCCCCGACCGGGCCATGGTGATGGTCGGGGCGAGGGAGTTCCGGCCCGTGACCTCGGCCTGCTGGGACCCGCGGTGCGCCTCGGCGACATGGATCGCGACGGCGTCGACATCCAGGTGGTGTCGGCGACGCCGGTGCTGTTCGCCTACGGGCGCCCGGCGGAGCACGCGCTGGAGTGCGCCCGGATCTTCAACGACGCGTTGCTCGAGTTGTGCGCCGCCGGCGGCGGGAGGCTCGTCCCGCTCTGCCAGGTGCCTTTGCAGGACACCGACCTCGCCTGCCGCGAGCTCGAGCGCTGTCTGGCGGCGGGGATGAAGGGTGTGCAGATCGGCAACCACGTCGGCGACCGCGACCTCGACGAGGAGCAGCTGGTCACGTTCCTGTCCCACTGCGCGGTGCTCGGCGCGCCGGTGTTCGTGCACCCGTGGGACATGTTCGGTGGTTGTCGCCTCGAGGAGTGGATGCTCGGCTGGACGGTGGCGATGCCCGCCGAGACCCAGCTCTCGCTCACCCGCATGATCCTCGGCGGCGCGTTCGACCGGCTGCCCCGCGAGCTGCGCATCTGCTTCGCCCACGGCGGCGGCTCGTTCGCGTTCCTGCTCGGGCGGCTGGAGAACGCGTGGCACCGGCGCGACATCGTGCGCGGTCAGTCGACCGCCCCGCCGAGCACGTACCTCGATCGGTTCGACGTCGACAGCCTGGTGCACGACGCACGGGCGCTGCGCTATCTCGTCGACGTGATGGGCGCCGAGTCGGTGCTGCTCGGGTCGGACTACCCGTTCCCGCTGGGAGAGGAGCACGTCGGCAACGTCGTCCGGGCGTCCGGTCTGGGCGCCGACGTGGAAGATCGGCTGCTCGGCGCCAACGCCGTCGAGTTTCTCCGGTTGGATGGCTGACGTCGGCATCGCCGGCGCCGGCCTGGTTGGGCCGTTGCTCGCCGTCTACCTGGCCCGCCGGGGCCACGACGTCGAGCTCTACGAACGTCGGTCCGATCCGCGACGCGTCGGCGCCGAGGGCCGGTCGATCAACCTCGCCCTCTCGGCACGAGGCATCGATGCGCTCGCCCGGTCCGCCCTGGCCGACGAGGTGCTGTCCCACGCCCTGCCGATGCGCGGGCGGATGATGCACAGCACAACGGGCGAGCTCAGCTACCAGCCCTACAGCGCCGACGGGTCAAAGGCGATCAACTCGATCTCGCGCCACGGCCTCAACGTCGTCCTCGTCGAGGCCGCCGGCGCCGAAGCGCGCGTGAAGCTGCACTTCGATGCCCGTCTCGTCGGTGTCGCTGCGGACAGCGGCGAGATGACGCTCGAGACGCCTTCCGGCCGGGTCACCGTCGCCCACGACGTCGTGATCGGCGCCGACGGCGCCTACAGCGCGGCGCGTGACGCGATCGTGCGCCGCGAGCGCGCCGACTTCCGGCAGGAGCACCTGCCCTGGGGCTACAAGGAGCTCACGATCGCGACGGCCGCCTCCGGTGAGTTCGCCCTCGACCCCGTGGCGCTCCATATCTGGCCCCGCGGCGACTCGATGATGATCGCCCTCCCGAATCCGGATCGCACGTTCACCGCGACCTGCTTCTGGGCCTACGACGGGGCCGACGGCTTCGCCGCCCTCGACGGCCGCGACGACGCGGCCCTCACCGCCCGCTTCGAACACGACTACCCGGACGTGGTGCCGCTCTTCGCCGACCTGACGGGGGAGTTCCGGCGCAACCCGGTCGGCTCGCTGGTGACCGTACACGTGTGGCCGTGGACGGCCGGGCGTCTGGCCCTGCTCGGCGACGCCGCCCACGCGATCGTCCCGTTCTTCGGACAGGGGATGAACTGCGCGTTCGAGGACGTCGTCGAGCTCGACCGGTGCCTGGCTGAGACCGGCGACGACTGGTCTGTCGCGCTGCCCCGCTACGCCGTGCGGCGCAAGCCAAACGCGGACGCCATCGCCGAGCTCGCCCTGGGCAACTTCGTCGAGATGCGCGACAGGGTGGCATCGCCCGTGTTCCGGCTCGGGAAGCGAATCGAGCACGCGATCGAACGACTCGCGCCCGACCGGTTCGATTCGCTGTACGAGCTGGTCAGCTTCACGACCGTGCCGTACGCCGAGGCCCGGAGCCGCGTCGCCGTCCAGCGCCGCTTCCCACGGAACCTCCTCGCCCTCGGAGCGGCCGGTGCGGCCCTCGTCTCCGGTCGCCGGGGAGGACGGGCGGGCGATGGGTGACCACGCCGCACTGCTCGGGCCAGAGGGCGAAGCGCGGGCGCGTCAACTCGACGCGGAGCACGACAGGGCCAGCCAGCGTCACCTGTTCGCCGTTCCCGACGGCGTGGCGTACCTGGCGGGGAACTCGCTCGGCCTGCAGCCGCTCGCCGTCCGCGCCGCCGTGGACGAGGTGCTCGACAACTGGGCCAGGCGCGGCGTTTGCGGACACCTGGAGGGCGAGCGCCCCTGGGTGCCGTACCACGAGACGATGGGCGAGACGGCCGCTCGTCTCGTCGGCGCGGTCCCGGGCGAAGCGGTCGTGATGAACTCGCTGACCGTCAACCTCCACCTGCTCCTCGGCAGCTTCTACCGACCGACTCCGACCCGGCATCGCATCGTCATCGAGGCCGACGCCTTCCCCTCCGATCGCTACGCGGTGAGCAACGTGGCGCGGGCGCACGGCTACGACCCCGCCGACGCGATCAAGCTCCTGACCCCTCGTGACGGCGAGCGCGATCTGCGCACCGAAGACATCACCGCCTACCTCGACCATGAAGGCGACTCGGTGGCTGTGGTCCTGCTCGGCGCCGTCAACTACCTGACGGGTGGGCTCCTCGACATCGCCGCGATCACCGAGGCGGCCCATCGCGCCGGCGCGCTCGCGGCGTGGGATCTCGCGCACGCCGTCGGCAACGTGCCGCTCGCGATCCACGAGGCCGGCGTCGACTTCGCCGTGTGGTGCCACTACAAGTACGTCAACGCCGGGCCGGGCGCCATCGGTGGGTGCTTCGTCCACGAACGGCACGGTGCCGACCCGACGCTCGTGCGACCGGGGGGTTGGTGGGGTCACGACCCGCGGACGCGGTTCGGGATGCCGTTCGCGTTCGAGCCCCAGCGGGGTGCGGCGGGCTGGCAGGTGTCGAATCCGCCGATTCTGTCGATGGCGCCAGTGCGGGTCGCGCTCGACATCTTCGACCGCGTCGGGATCGACCGTCTGCGGACCCGCAGCGTCCGGCTCACCGGCTTCCTCGAGCAGCTCCTCGATCTCGTGGCGAGCCGACGTCCGCTGCGGCTCGTGACGACCCGCGACCCGGCTCGCCGAGGAGCGCAGCTCACCGTCGAGGTGTCCGACGCGGCACGAGTCACCGAGGCGCTCTTCGCACGGAACCGGGTGCGCTGCGATGACCGCCCGCCCAACCTCATCCGCCTCGCGCCGGTCCCGCTCTACAACACCTTCCACGACTGCTGGCGCGCCGCCGCCGCGCTCGACGCCGACCTCGCAATGAGGTAGTGCGCGATCGTCCGGCACGCCAGCGGTCACCGCGGGTGATCGGCGACTGCGGGGCCAAGAGGCGCTCTTCGGGGATGGCGTGCGTGTAGTCGCCGGGATGGTTCAACAACTCGTGCACTGCCGACAGTGGCGTCAGGCCGTTGAACGAAAGGTCGACACCGACGGTCGAGATGATCCCGAGAAGGGTGAGCCTGCCACCGTGCTCCACGAACAGTCCTCCCCCCGAAGCACCTCGGACGAGACCGCAGTGAACCTTTAGCTGGTTGACCGCGATCTCGATCGACGACGCGCGGTGCACGCAACCGGACGGAAGGGACTCGATCTCGACCACCCCTCCAGTGACGCCCTTTGGAATCGGCCGGTCGTCGTAGCTCGTGCCTCGGAGCAACGCGCCATCGGTGTCGATGGGCTGGAAGCCGGCGAGAGTGACGAGGCCCTGCGTGGGGAGGGTGTCCCCGAGCGTCGCAGCTGGGCCCGGGATCGCCCGGTTCAGCACCAGCACCGCGGCATCCAGGTGGGCGCTCGGTGCGTCGGGGTACCGGGGGTTCAACGAGGACCGCCTGTGGCGCGTGTTCCACACCGTCGCGCACGACGGTGACGGCCGTGACGTCGCCGGCGCGTCGAGGACGCAGTGGGCGGCCGTGATCACGAGCCGGGTGCCGGTGATCGGCGTGCCGGAGCAGACCGAACTGCCACGGACGCGGACGATGACCTCGGCGACGTCACCGTCCAGCACATGGGGCTGGGTGAGGTCGGCGACGGCGTCGACGCCAGCATTGCGGCGCTCGAACGCCTCGGTCACGGTTGGCGCAGTGGAAGGACCCAGGGCCGCGACCGCGGTGGTGAGGATCGCCCGGAGAGCAACCCCTGTGCTGTGAGGTCGGGTGACACGCATGCGGACGAACGTCCGCCGCGCTGCGCAACGAGTTCCGAAGCCGCGCCAAAGAATCACTAAAGCCCGTGGCCGCCGCCGGGTCCTGGTGCAGACCTTTCGGTTCTGCACGGGTCAGTGTGAGCCGCGGGTGTGCGTCCCGTCGCCGAGGTCTGTGTGTCACCACGCGGGACCGAAACCGTCGTCGCTTCGACAGACCGGCGCCCCCACCCAGTCCTTGAGGAGTTCTTGAGCCCCGTTCCAGCGTGGCCTGGGTCGCCCCGTGCACCCTGAGCCGGAGTCCCGACCCGGGATCGAAACGGAGGATGACCATGTCGACCACCAGGTACGTGCGAATCATTGCGACGGCTTGCGCCGCATCGGTGGCGCTCGCTGCCTGTCGCGGCCCGGAGCCGATCCCGGCTCCCGTGCCGAACGTCGAGCCAGGAACGAGCCGAGCGACGAATCGACCGGCCGCCATGACGACCTTCTCAGCCCGGACGAGTTGGAGCACTGCGACCGGCGGGTGCCGATTCCGCGTTGCTGAGCGAGTGTCCTGCCGGCCGTCGTAACCGGCGGTCGCGTCGTCCAGGATGTTGAGCGGTTCTTGAGCGGCCCGACCGATCGTGTTCGCCGTGGAGAAATCCGGGGCGGCGATCCTGGTCCATCGGTACGTTCGGACCGTGGACTACCGGGTGCTCGGCCCGTTCGAGGTCCTCGTGGACGGCGTTCCCCTCGCCCTCGGCGGTCCGAAGCAGCGGGGAGTGGTCGCCGTCCTGGTCGCCGTCGCCGGGCGTCCGGTGTCGGTCGACAGCCTGCTCCAGGCGACCTACGGCGAGGACGCCGCCCCGACCAGCCGGGCGACGCTCCAGACGTACGTGTCCAACCTCCGCCACGCCCTCGGCGACGTGATCGTCCGCCAGGGCGACGGCTACCTTCGTCGACTGCACCAGCTCCACGATCGACGCGGCGGCGTTCGAGGACGCCTACCGGACCGCGTCGACCATGGGCGACGCCGAGGACGTCTCGGCCCGGCTGCGCGAGGCGTTGGCGATGTGGCGCGGCCATCCCTACGCCGACATCGAGGCCCATGGCTTCCTCGACGGCGAGATCACCCGTCTGACGGAGCTGCGCTTGGCCGCGCTCGAGAACCGGATCGACGCCGACCTGCGGGCGGGACGGCACCGTGAGGTCATCGCCGAACTGGACGCGCTGACCGTCGAGCATCCCTTTCGCGAGAACCTGCGCGCCCTGCACATGCTGGCGCTGTACCGGTCGGGCCGACAGGGCGAGGCCCTGCGTGCGTTCGGCCACACCCGGGCCGTACTCGTCGAGGGCCTCGGGATCGACCCCTCGCCGGAGCTGAAAGACCTGCAGCGACGCATTCTCGACCAGGACCGCACCCTGCTCGCGGTCGCCGGTCCCGACGGTGCACCGGCGGGCGGTCGTCGTCGCCGACATCGACGACTCCGGCTGGCGCGACCCGGCCGAGCGCGAGGTCGCCTTCGCTCGTCGCGAGTCGGAGCTGGCGTCGGCGGCGGGCCGGGCCGACGGGATCAAGCTGGCCCCGAAGGGCACGGCGGGCTACGCCATCTTCGCCAGCCGATCCACGCCGTGCAGGCCGCCCGGCAGGTGGTCAACGAGCGGACACGCGTCGCGATCGACTTCGGCGATCTCGAGGTGCGCGAGGACGAGCCGGTCGGCCCGCCGCTCGCCCGGGCCGCCCGCCTCGTCGCCGTCGCCCATCCCGGTCAGGTCCTGCTGTCGTCCACCGCTCACGACGCGCTCACGGCCGCCGCGGGATCAGGCTGGGCTGCCGAGTCGCTCGGGCGCTACGACATCGTCGGTCTCGATCCCGGCACTCCACATCTACCAACTCGTGGGCCACGGGTTCAGATCGGAGTTCCCCGAACTCCTGATCGACCGGCTGCCACCCGCGGTCCCGAGCGCGGTGGAGCGCTCGGTTCCCGGCTACGAGCTGCGCTCGGTCATCGGCATCGGCCAGCTCGGCGAGGTCCATCGCGCCTACCAACCGTCGGTCGGACGCGAGGTCGCGCTGCGGATCTTCGGGCCCGGGATCGTCGGACATCCCCAGTTCGTGCGCCGGTTCGAGACCGCCTCGCAACGCGTCACCCGGGTCGAGCACCCCCACGTCGTGCCGCTGCTCGACTACTGGCGAGAACCCAACCGGGCCGTCATGGTGAGCCGACTGATGACCGGTGGGCACCTCGGCCAGCGCATCCCCAGCAGCGGGCTTCGACACCGCCGACGCGCTCGCCATCTTCGAGACGGTCGCGTCAGGAGTTGCCTCGGCTCACCGCCACGGCGTGGCGCACGGTCGGATCCGACCGCACAACGTGCTGTTCGACGACGAGGGCAACGCCTTCGTCGCCGACCTCGGGCGTCGACGAGATCTGCACCGGGATCATCACGTTCGCGACCGACGCCTACGACGCACCCGAACGCCTCGGCGGTGCCCTCGCCACGCCCGGCGGCCGACGTGTACTCCCTCGGCATCCTCCTCCACCATCTGCTCGGCGGCTCACCGCCACCGCAGGACGGCACCTTGTCCGCTCGGCGAAGGCGCGGTCGACATGCGTCGTCGCCAGGTCGACCGACCCCGACCCGCGCCGGCGCCAACCGTCCGTCGACGACTGGCGGCCGAGCTACGGGAGGCACTCACCGTGCCCGTCGACCCGACGACGGCGTTCGTGCCGACCCGCAACCCGTACCGCGGCCTCGAGGCGTTCGAGCAGGCCGACGCCGACGACTTCCACGGTCGCGAACGCGCCGTCGGCCAGATGGTCGAAGTCCTCGAGCAGCGAACGTCTGCTCGTCGTCGTCGGCCCGTCGGGCATCGGCAAGTCATCGGTGGTCAAGGCCGGCCTGCTGCCCGCGCTCGCCGACGGCGCGCTCGCCGGTTCCGAGACGTGGCTGGTCACCGAGATGGTGCCCGGACGAGTCGCCGTTCGAGCGGCTGGCCGCAGCGCTCGGGCGCGTCGCCACGGTCGCCCCTCCCGACGTCGCCGGCGAGCTGGCGGCCTCGGTCCGGTCGCTCGACGACGTCGCCCGCCAAGTCCTTCCCGACGGCACCGAGTTGGTCGTCGTCGTCGACCAGTTCGAGGAGCTGTTCACCCAGACCGTCGACGACGGTGAGCGGCGGGCGTTCCTGCAGATGATCGTGGACGTCGCGAGCGGTGCGCCGGGCGTCGTCCGCCTCGTCGCGACGTTGCGGGCCGACTACTTCGACCGGCCGCTCGGCTACCCCGGCGTCGGCGATGCCATCAAGGGTCGCACGGTGGCGCTCGGAGCGATGACCGACGCCGAGCTCGCCGACGCCGTTCGGCTGCCGGCCGCCGGCGTGGGCATCGAGATCGAGCCGCTGCTCGTCGACCGGATCACCACCGAGGCCGCATTGCAGCCCGGCGCCCTCCCGCTCGTCCAACACACGATGGTCGAGCTGTTCGCCCGGCGGCAGAGCAACGTGATCACGCTCGCCGCGTTCGACGAAGCCGGCGGTCTCGCCGGCGCGATCGGCCGGCGGGCCGAGGCGATCTACGCCGGCTTCGACGAACGACGACGCGATGCCGCCCGCCGCGTGTTCCTCCGCCTCGTCAACGTGAGCGAGGACCACGAGGACACCCGCCGCCGGGTCCGCCGGACCGAGCTGGACCAGTTGGGCATCGGTGCCGACGACCTGCAGGCCGTGCTCGACGAGTACGGGCGCCATCGACTCCTCACGTTCGACCGCGACCCGACGAGCCGGACGCCCACCGTCGAAGTGGCCCACGAGTCCCTGCTGACGGAGTGGGAGCGGTTCGCCGGCTGGGTCGACGATGCCCGCGACGATCTGCTCACCCGAAGGCGACTCGAGTCCGCCGCCCACGACTGGATGAGCTCCGGGTCCGACCCCAGCTTCCTCTACCGCGGCGGCCGGCTCGAGCTGGCCGAGTCGTGGGCGGCCAGCTCGGGATTCGAGCTCACCGACGACGAGCACCGGTTCCTGGCCACGAGCCGCACCAAGGTCGATCGGGACCAGGTGGTGCGCACCCGCCGCCGTCGGATCGTCGTCGGGCTGCTCGCGGCGGCGCTGGTCGTGGCGATCGTGGGCGCCGCTGTCGCCCTCGTACAACGACACAACGCCGACCGCCAGGCCGCGATCGCCGAAGAGCAACGACAAGACGCCGAACGCCAGGCGAACCGGGCCGACAGTGCCGGCAGCCTCGCCGAGGCCCGCCGCATCGGCACGCAGGCGCAGGTGGTCGACGGCTACGACCAGGCGCTGCTCCTGGCAGTGGAGGGGCGACACTTCGTGGACTCGCCGGAAACCCAGGAGAACCTGCTTTCCACGATCCAGCGCAGCCCGTACGCCATCGCCGTCATCCGCAGCGAGACCGAAGCGATCCTCGACCTCGGACTCACACCGGACGGCAAGACGCTGGTCGCAAGCGGATTCGGGGACCCTTCCACCGTGACCAAGTACGACATCACAATCCGCCAGCGGGAGGCTTCCATCGCCGGCGTCAACATGGTCTTCAGCGCGGTCAGCCCCGACGGTCGCTTCGCGGTGATGTCGTCCTTCAGTGGCGACTTCGGAAGCCGCGCCTTCGAGCTCCACGTCGTAGACATGGCGACGTTCAGCGTCATCGGCACGTTGCCAGGGCTCGTCGAAGCGCCGCCGACACGCCTCTCCTTCAGCCCTGACGGCAGGTACATCGCCGCCGTGACGGACTCGGATCAGTCTGGGGCCGGTGTCGTCGACGCGTTCGCGCTCGTCTGGGACGTGGCAAAGGGCGGCGGACCGGTCGTTCAGTACCGCTTCTCAGCGGAGAACTTCCAGCGTGACACGGTCTTCCTCCCCGACTCGAAGCGGATCCTCGTGGCCGGCGCCGACGGCACCGCCATCGTCGACATCGGCTCCGGGGAGAAGGTCGGCCAGATCGATGGCGCCCACCCCCCGCTCGCTATCAGTCGGGACGGAAGGACACTCGCCGCGGCTACCGATGTGAGCCAAGGAGCTGTCATCGGTCTGTTCGATCCCATTCGCGGGGAGCGCACTGCGACTCTGGCCGGGCATCGGGAGCGGCTCGTCCGCCTGGCCTTCGGCCCCGACGGAACCAAGCTGGCATCCGGAGCCGATGACCACCTGGTGATGGTGTGGGACGTGGCAACGGGCCAGCGCTCCGACTATGAGGGTCACGCGGCCGGCGTGAACGACCTCGCCTTCAGCCCCGACGGCAAGACGCTGTGGTCCGGGGGCGACGACCGCGCCATCTTCGCGTGGGACCTGCAACGCGCGGACACGCTCTTTTATCGACCGTCACCGGCGGCAGCCGGCGCGCCAGCGTTGCCGTTCGTCGCCCAGGGAATGGTCATCGGTCCCGGCGGACGCGACGTGGCGTACCCAACGACAGACGTCGTCCCCTTCCAGATCCGCGAGGTCGCCACAGGCGCGCTCGAGCAGCCCGTCTGCAGCCGAGGATGGGCCGTTCCTATCGTTCTCGCCGGACGGCAAGCGGTATCTGACCGTCGGTTATGACGAAAAGCTACGAGCGTGGGATCGGGACACCGGCGCGGTCCTCGCCGTCAGCGAAGACCGCGGGTTCTCAGGCTTCCACGAAGGGACAGCAGCGTTCAGCCCGGACGGGCGCCATGTCGTGGCGCTCCGCTATGACCCCGGCGGCGCCGAGAACGACCACCTAGTCGTGCTCGACGCCTCGACGCTCGCGCCGGTCGGAGGAGAGCCGGTGGCGGTCGGGTCCGCCGGCCGCATAGTCGCGGTCGCGCCCGACGGCCTCCAAGCGATCGTGGTCACGTCGAGCATCGATCGCGAGCCTGCCGAGACGAAGGTGCTCCTCGTGGACCTCGAGAAGCGTCGCCTCGTGCGTTCGACGCCGGTCGAGCCGGGCGGCCAGCCCTTCGCCGGGGCGCGGAACAACACGGTGGCACCGGATGGTCGGACCGTCGGCATCGGGGGCACGCTCGGCGACGTCGTGGTCGTCGACGCGGTGACCGGCGACGTGAGCCCGCTCCTGCACGCTCACGACGGCCGCGTGGAGAGCATCACGTTCGCACCGGACTACGCCAGCTTCGTGACGACGGGGGAGGACGGCGCGGTGAAGCTGTGGGACACCGCGACGTGGCGCCGTCCTCGACACCGTCCTTCCGTTGGGGCCGAACCATCGGGTCCGGGCGTCGTTCCTGGCCCCTGATCGGGTGATGATCGTCTACGACACTGGCGACGTCCTGGAGTGGGACCCGCGCCCCGACTCGTGGGAGGCGTACGCCTGCAAGGTCGCCGGCCGCAATCTCACAAAGGCGGAGTGGGCCGACTTGTTCCCCGGCGAGGCGTACCGGGTGACGTGCCCTGATTTCCCGGCCGGTGAGTGATTGTGACCTACCGGCCAATGCGTTCGCCCCTTTTCTCCTGGACCTGATCGGCTGTTGACTAGTGGATCGGTGTCCAGCGGCTCGGCTGGCGTGCAGATCCCCGCGCCGACGCCGTCGCGGTCGAGCAAATCGCTCAGGACCGTTCGATATCGCCCGCCCGTAACCCGACGCTAGGGCAGCCGGCGCCGCTCGGGAACGGCCCAACGCACGTCTCGCGATAATCCCGGTCCGACCGCCGCGCCGCGGTCCCGTGCCGCCGGCCGAGGTCGCTCACACGTCCGCTCCGCTGCTCAATTGCTTGCTATCGCGAGCGCAGGGTCGGAGACGCGGCACGCTGTCGGCCCAGCCGGATGCCGCTAAGAACACCGCCGTCGCACTCACCACAACCGCACAAGTGAAGCCGAGGCGGCGGCGGAACCCAACGAGCGCAAAGATGAGGCCGTGAGTGTCGTCAAGATCAATGCCATCTCCGTGCCCGAGGGCGCCGGGGCCGACTTGGAGGCCCGGTTCGCGGCCCGGGCTCGCAACGTCGAGCAGATGCCCGGGTTCGAGGAGTTCCAGCTGCTGCGGCCCGTGGAGGGCGAGACCCGGTACTTCGTCTACACCCGCTGGGACAGCGAGGAGTCGTTCCAGGCGTGGGTCAGCAGTCAGGCGTTCCAGCACGGCCACGCCCGGGCCGAGTCCTCCGACGGCAAGCCGGTGGCGACCGGCTCGGCCCTGCTCGGCTTCGAGCGTCGTGCAGCAGGTCACCAAGCCGGGATCGCCTGTGAACTCCGGCGACTCGGGGCCACCGGTAGGCTCCGCGATCCGTGGCCCTGATCGTCCAGAAGTACGGCGGCACGTCGGTCGCCGACCCGGACCGGATGCGGGCCGTCGCCGAGAACGTCGCCTTCACGAGGAACCACGGCAACGACGTCGTCGTCGTGGCGTCGGCGATGGGCAAGGCGACCGACAACCTGATCGCCCTCGCCGCCCAGGTCTCCACCACCCGCCCGGGCCGGGAGATGGACATGCTCCTGACCACCGGCGAGCGGGTGTCGGCGGCGCTGTTGACGATGGCGCTGTCGGATCTCGGCGTGGACGCGGTGAGCTTCACCGGCAGCCAGGTCGGCATCATCACCGACACGACCCACGGCAAGGCCAAGATCGTCGAGGTCAAGGGCGACCGGGTCCGCGAGGCGCTCGGCAACGGGAAGGTGTGCGTCGTCGCCGGCTTCCAGGGCGTGAGCACCGAGCACGAGATCACGACGATGGGCCGGGGGGCGTCCGACCTGACCGCCTCGGCGCTGGCCAAGGCCCTCGGCGCCGACGCCTGCGAGATCTACACCGACGTCACCGGCGTGTTCTCCGCCGACCCCCGCATCGTGCCGCGGGCCCGCAAGCTGCCCCGGGTCAGCTTCGAGGAGATGCTCGAGATGGCGGGCGCCGGCTCGAAGGTGCTCGCCCTGCGGTCGGTCGAGTTCGCCCGCAACCACGGCGTGTCGCTGCACGTGCGCTCGGCGTTCACGTGGGAGCCGGGCACGTGGGTCTCCGACGACGCCGTCATCTCCGGGAAGGAAGGTTCCGTGGAAGATCCGATCATCTCCGGTGTGGTGACCGACACCAGCGAGTCGAAGGTGACCGTGCTCGGCGTGCCCGACCGGCCCGGCGTCTCGGCGTCGCTGTTCGAGCCCCTCGCCGACGCCAGCGTCAACGTCGACATGATCGTGCAGAACACGTCGACGGAGGGCACGACCGACATCAGCTTCACGATGCCGTCGGCCGACATGGACGTGGCCGAGGACATCGTCAAGCGGGTCGCCGGCGAGATCAGCGCCACCGGAGTCACCCACGACAGCGACATCGCCCGCCTCTCGCTGGTCGGCGCCGGGATGAAGTCGTCGCCGGGCATCGCCGCCAAGATGTTCCGCACCCTGGCGGACGAGAACGTGAACATCGAGATGATCTCGACGTCGACGATCCGGATCTCGGTGGTCATCGCCACCGCCGATCTCGAACGCGCCGCACGCGCCCTGCACACCGCCTTCGGGCTGGATGCCGGCGCCGAGTACGCCGGCCCGCTGCCGGAGCGCCGCTAGCGGGTCAGATCGGGCCGGCGGCGAAGCGGCGGGCGGTGTCGAGCGCCTCCAGCTCGGCCTGGTCGTGCTTGAGCCCACGGCGGTGCGCCCGTGAGCAGAGGGCGAGGTGGAGCGTGCGGACGAACCGCTTGACGTTGGTCGCCGTCGCGTGGACGGTCGGGTCGAACGCTCCGTCGGTGTGCTCCTCGAGCCACGCGGCGAAGCCGTCGATCCACTCGACGAGCTCGGCGTCGGAGATCGTCTCCCGTCCCATGACGTCGACCACGACGAGCACGAGCCGGTCCTCCTCGTCGTCGACGAACGCCGGGATCGGCCGGGTGAGCAGCGTCTGCAGGGCGGCGAGCACGCGCCGGTGCTCCTCCCGGCCGGTGACCGGGTTGCGGACGAGGAACTTGAGCAGGTCGGCGGCGTGGGCGGTGGCGTGTACCCAGCCGAGCTCGGGCACCCAGCCCCGGCGGTCGGTCTCGTCGATCAGGTAGGCGAGGCCGGCCTCGAACAGCCGGTGGACCTTCTCCGGCGCGAGGAACTGATCTTCGACGTCGCGGTAGGCGATGATGGCGAGGGCGAGGGCGGAGAACGACCGGCGCAGCACGGCGTGCTCGTCGGTGTCACCGTCGTCCATCCCGTAGCGCAGGTCGCCGAGCAGGCGCTCGGCGCAGTGGCACAGCTCGTCGGGGCCGATCAGCTGGTCGTTCACCACCCACCGGGCGAGCACTCCGTAGCCGACCTCGTCGCGCAGGAACGGATCCGGGGAGCCGAGCAGATCGAGAAGTCCGGGGAGCAGTTCCGCCGCCGTGTGCCCTGGCGGCACCTCGGCGTCGCTGGCGACGATCGACTCCCAGAGTTCCCGATCCATTGTCAAGCTCATGCCCGCAAGTTTGGCATCCCGGCGTCCGGTGCCGTTCCCCGCGGTAGGGGTGACTGGAGCCCTCTGTCACACTTTCTGGATGCGCCGGCGCTCCCAGCTGATCCCGTGGAAGGTCGCCGGGCGCGTCACCGAACGCCAGCCGACTGCCGACGATGTGGTGCAGGCGACGGGATGGGTCTTCAACAGTGAGACCGGCGACGCCCTGACGCTCGCCGAGTTCGTCGCCAGCGGCGACAGTGAGGTTCCCGTCTATCTCGAGCGCTTCGGGTTGCAGCGTGACAACGACCTCCGGCGCGGGCTCGTCGAGATCGGGTGCGGGATCGGCCGGATGACCTGCGCGTTCACGAGGCACTTCGGCCGGGTGTGGGCGTGCGACCTCGACGCCGGGTTCCTGGAGCGCTGCCGCGAGGCGGTGGCCCGGTACGGCGTGGTGCACCGCCTGAACACCATCGAGGTGATGGACGGCCGCACGCTGGCGATCCCCGACAACGCCGCCGACGTCGCCTTCAGCTACCTCACCCTCCAGCACTGCGAGCGGGACGACGCCCTCGCCCTCGTCGACGAGGCCCTGCGCGTCGTGCGCCCGGGCGGACAGATCGCGCTCAACTTCCGGTCGTGGTCGGGGAGCGACCCGATCGTGCTGCCGGCGGCGGCGGCGATGCGAGGGCTGTTCCGGATCCCCGGCGTCGGGGCGTGGTTGTCCCAACACCGCACGCCGACCCGGCTCGCGTGGCAGGCCAGCCGCCTGGACCCCCACCAGGTCGTCGGTCCGATCGCGGCGCGGGTCAGCGACGTGGTGATCTGGCGTAACCCGACGCGGAGCGCGCCCCTGTGGGGCGTGGCCGACGCCGGCACCGACTACTTCGAGGGGATCAACCGCAACCACTGGTGGCTCGTCGCCACGGTCCGCTGATTCACCCCGTTCTGTCGTTTGGAATCGACCGCTTCGGGCCCGTTCTAAACGACAATTTGCGTGACCACGGTGGTCGGTAGCCTCACGCTGGTGCGTGTTGCAGTGGTCGGAGCTACGGGTCAGGTCGGCGGGGTCATGCGCCGGCTGCTCGCCGAGCGGGCGTTCCCGGTCGACGAGATCAGGTTCTTCGCCTCGTCCCGGTCGGCTGGGACGACCCTGCCGTGGGGTGACACCGACGTCGTCGTCGAGGACGCCGCCGTGGCCGATCCGTCCGGCGTCGACATCGCCCTGTTCTCCGCCGGCGCGACCGGATCCCGTGAGCTCTCGCCGCGGTTCGTCGCCGCCGGGGCGATCGTGATCGACAACTCGTCGGCCTTCCGCATGGATCCCGACGTCCCGCTCATCGTCTCCGAGGTCAACCCCGAGGCCATCGCCGACGCCCGCAAGGGGATCATCGCCAACCCCAACTGCACGACGATGGCGGCGATGCCGGCGCTCAAGGCCCTGCACGACGAGGCGGGGCTGATCCGCCTCGTCGCCAGCACCTACCAGGCCGTCTCGGGCGCCGGGCTCTCCGGCGTCGACGAGCTCGACAAGCAGGTGCGCCAGGTCGTCGACCGTGCCGCCGAGCTCACCCACGACGGGAGCGCGGTGAACTTCCCTGAGCCCGACAAGTTCGCCCAGCCGATCGCCTTCAACGTGCTCCCGCTGGCGGGCACGCTCGTCGACGACGGCTCGTTCGAGACCAACGAGGAGCAGAAGCTGCGCGACGAGACGCGCAAGATCCTCGCCATCCCCGATCTCCCGGTGTCCGGCACGTGTGTGCGGGTGCCCGTGTACACCGGCCACTCGCTCTCGCTCAACGCCGAGTTCGCCCGGCCGATCTCGGTGGCGCGGGCCACCGAGGTGCTGGCGGCGGCGCCCGGCGTCGAGCTGAGCGACGTGCCGACACCGCTCCAGGCCGCCGGGCGGGACCCCTGCTACGTGGGCCGGATCCGCACCGACCCCGGCGTGCCCGACGGCCGCGGCCTGGCCCTGTTCGTCAGCAACGACAACCTCCGCAAGGGCGCCGCCCTCAACGCGATCCAGATCGCCGAGCTGCTGCTCGCCCGCTGACGCCCTTATTTCCGGATTTCTGCAGCTAGATCGGCTGCTATAGCAGCCGATCTGACTGCAAGAACGCGAGGCGAGGGAGGTTCGAGTGACCGATCCCCAGCGGGACGTCGACCGCGCGAACGAGGAGCTCAAGGCCGACGCGTTGGCCACGTACCGGTACCTGCGGCTCGGCATCGTCGTCGCCGTCTTCGTGTTGATCGTCGGGCTGATCGAGGAACGGATCGACGCCGGCTGTCTGAAGTCGTCGATCAGCGCCTACTTCTACTCGCCGGTGCGGGCGCTGTTCGTCGGCGGCCTGATGGCGATCGGGCTCGCCCTGATCGCCATCCGCGGCCGGACTCGGGCGGAGGAGGTGCTGCTCAACCTGGCCGGGATGTTCGCCCCGGTCGTGGCGCTGGTGCCCACCACACCGAGCAACGACTGCCCGTCGTCGATCGCCACCACGCCGGCGCCCACGGTCCCGCCGCAGGAGCCGCTGCCCGACTGGGTGCTGCGGCAGATCGACAACAACCTGCTGGCGTACCTCGCCGTCGGCGGGGCGGTCGTCCTGGCGCTGCTCGGATGGTGGGTCTTCGCCCGCTTCCGCCGACCGGACCTCGCCCTCGACAAGCCCGCCAGCTGGCTGCTGGGGTCACTGCTCATCTACGCCGTGGTCATCGGGATCGGCGTCGTCGTGTACGTCAACTCGGACAAGTTCAAGGAGTACGCCCACTGGGTGGCGGCCCTGGCGATGTTCGCCTGCTTCATCGTCGTCGTGGTCTGGAACGCGCTGCGATGGAAGACCAGGGGACCTCGCTACGCCAAGGCGTACGCAGCGATCGCGATCGGGATGGTCGCGGCCGCGGTCGTGATCGGCGGCTGGAAGTTCCTCGCCGACCGCTTCGACGGGTTCCCCCAGTGGGACGAGGCGATCTTCTGGCTCGAGATCTCCGAGATCCTGCTGTTCGCCTTGTTCTGGGGCATCCAGACGTGGCAGTTCCGCAAGTTCGAGACCGTGCTCGTGCCTCCGCCCGGCGGCGGCCCACCGGAACCCGTCGCGGTGACTGCTGAAGCCTGACCCTTCTGGTCGGGGTGGGCGGATTCGAACCGCCGGCCTCCACGTCCCGAACGTGGCGCGCTAACCAAGCTGCGCTACACCCCGTAGCGGCCGGTCAGCCTATCCACGGCGTTCCCCGGCCACGCAGGCCGTTGGTACCGCTCGCTCGCTGGCGCTCACTCGCTCGCAGCTGTACCGGGTGCTCAACAACCTCAGCGCTGTCTGGTTCGGGCTCCGGACCCGGCACCACGACCTCGACCCCGTCGAGGCCCTCGTGGTACGTGCCCCCGGCGGTGACGGCCCGCACGGCGCGCTCCAGGCGCAGCGGGTCGAGCGGCTTGACGAGCCAGCCGTCGGCGCCCGACCGGCGGGCCAGGTGCACATCGGCGACCCGGTCGAGCAGCATCACCACCGGCACGTGCGGCACGGCGTCCGCCGACTCGTCGAGACGCAGGGCGAGCGTCACCGCCATCCCGCCCATCGACCCGATCTGCAGGTCGAAGATCCCGACGTCGAACACCTCGTCGGCCCCTCCGACGAGCCGCGACACCTCGCGGCCCTCCGTGCAGACGGTGAACGAGACGTCGGGTCCGCCGAGGGCGGCCACGATCTCGTCGACGAGCCAGTTGGCATCGGCGGCAATGAGCACGCGCACGACCAGGCAATGTACCCGTCGGGTTCAAGCCGAGAACAGGTGCCGGCGGATCTCGCTGAGACCGGCGAGGTCATGGACGTCCCCCGCCAGCAGCGGGACCTCGGCCATCGGCGCGTCGCCGAGGAGCTCGCCGAACGGGAGCAGCTCGGCCCGGTCGGACTCGGCCAGCGCCCGGAGCTGGGCGAGGTTGCGCCACAGCGCCGCCTCGTCGTCCCGACCCTCCCCCGCGGCGGCGTCCGCCCGGGCGGCGGCGTCGACCGACGTGCCCGGCCCGAACGACGGGTGGACCCGGTTGGCCACGCCGGCGAAGCGCTCGATCCCCTGGATGCCGAGCTGGCGGGCGAACCACGACGCCTCGGTGACGGTGTCCCGGTGCGGCGAGGCGACGATCACGTACCGGGTGACGTCGGACCGCAGCAGGGCCATGACCGCCTCGGCCCGCTGGCGGAAGCCCGCCTCCATGCCGGCGAACGCCTGGAAGAAGGCGACAGCGTCGGCGAGCACGTCCGAACCGACGACCTTGCCGATGGCACGCAGCAGCGGCTGGGTGGCCGCGTTCACCACCCGCATCCCGCTGCGCGCCGGCAACATCAGGAGGCGGAAGAGCCGGTGGTCGAGGAACCGGGCGAGCACTCCCGGCGCCTCGAGAAAGTCGAGGGCGTTGCGGCTCGGCGGGGTGTCGACGACGACGAGGTCGAACCGCGGGTCGTCGTGCAGCTGGTACAGCGTCTCCGCCGCCATGTACTCCTGCGTCCCGCTGAGCGCCCGCGAGATGTTGCGGTAGAAGTTGTTGCCGAGGATCCGGCTCGCCTGGTCGTCGTCCGCGGCGTAGCGACGGACGAGAGCGTCGAAGGCCGCCGCCGGATCGAGCATCATCGCCCACAGCTCCCCCGACGCTTCGAGGGCGATCCGCTGCGGCTCGGGACCGAGCCCGCCGAGCAGACCGAGCGCGTCGGCGAGTCGCCGGGCCGGATCGATCGTGACGACGACCACCCGCTGGCCGAGGCGGGCGGCCTCGATCCCGATGACCGCGGCGGCGGTCGTCTTGCCGACCCCGCCCGACCCGCACGTGATGACGACGTCGGCCCCTTCCAGCACCTCGTCCAGCGGGTCGCCACTGCCGCTCACGGTGCGCTCCGCAGCGCGCCGGCGAGGGTCGAAACGTGCTCGGCGGTCAACCCGGCGACGGGCAGGAGCGGGAGCTGCCACCGCTCGACCGCCAGCGCACCGGCCAGCCGCTCGATCTCCTCGTCCTGCATCCGGCGGCGCGACCGGCGGTAGTCGGCGGCCCGGGTGAGCAGGTCCCCGTCACGGCCCGGCGGCAGGGTGACGGTGCGCGGATCGGGCGGCTGGTCCCCGGCGGACTGATCGTCGACCTCGTTCACCACCACCGCCCCCAGCTTGACCCCGACGCGGTCCTCCAGTGCGTCCGCCGTCTCGAGGACCTCGTTGACCGGCGTGGTCTCCGGCAGCGTCACCAGCACGACCTGCGCCCGGGAAGGGTCGGTGAGCAGGGCGAGCACCTCGTCGGCCTGCGTCCGCACCGGCCCGCCCCTGACCGCATCACGGAGGGCCGAGGCGGCGAGCAGGAACGTGATCGCGTGCCCCGCGGCCGGCCCGTCGACGACGATGACGTCCCACTTCCCGCTGCGCTCGAGCTGCTTGATCTTGCCCAGCACGACAATGTCGTCGATCCCCGGCGCCGCGGTGGCTACGACGTCGATCACCCCGGACGTCGACAGCCGCTTGGCGAAACGCCCGAAGCCGTGGGCCCGCAGGTACTCCTCGAGCGCGGCCGACGCCGAGATCTCCTCGCACGGCACGTCACCGGCCAGCTCGGCGAGCACCGGCTTCCCGTCGAGCTCGACGACGAGCACCCGGTGTCCGGCGTCAGCGGCCGCACGGGCCAGGACCGCCGTTACCGTGGTCTTGCCGACACCACCCTTGCCCGCCACGATCGAGACCCGCGAGGCGGTCAGGATCGGCACCGGATCGACGCTCTCAGGAGGCATCTTTGCGCAGGCTACTGATCGGGTTGGCGAGCACCGCGGCCGCGATCATGCTGGCCGGGCCGTCGGCCAGCGCCCAGGACGATGCTCCGGGGCCGGTCGACGTGCTCCAGGTCAGCGGACTGATCGATCCGATCCTCATCAGCGCCATCGACGACGCCATCGGGCGGGCCGTCGACGACGGGTCCCAGGCCCTCGTGCTTCAGGTCAACTCCCGCGGTGCCGTCGTCGGCCGGGACGAGGTCGAGGCGCTGCTCGAACGCATCGCCACCGCCCCGGTCCCGATCGCCGTGTGGGTCGGCCCGTCGGGCGCCCGCCTGTACGGCACGACCGCCCAGCTGCTCGCCGTCGCCGACGTGACCGGCATGGCGGCCGGCGCCCGCGTCGGCCACACCGGCGTGCCGCTGCGCCCAGGCGGGGTGAGCGTCGACTTCGGCGCCGCCGAGACCGTCCTCCGCGGCGGCTCGGTCGGGCTGACCCAGGCGCGCGAGCTCGGGGTGTTCAAGCAGCGGGTGGAGGACCAAGGCATCCCCACGGTCAAGAACATGGTCGACGCGCTCGACGGCTTCGAAGAAGGCGGTCGGGTGATCGAGACGACCGAGCAACAGACGCTCGACGACGGCAACGTGCGCCGGGACACGACGACCGTCGTCCGCTTCGCCAAGCTCTCCCTCGTCGACCAGCTCTTCCACACCGCCGCCAGTCCGCCCGTCGCCTACCTGCTGCTGCTCGCCGGGCTGGCGCTCCTGGTGTTCGAGTTCTTCACCGCCGGCGTCGGGATCGCCGGGGTCGTCGGCGCGACGGCCACCGTGCTCGCCGCCACCGGCCTGGCCACCTTGCCGGCGAGGGGATGGGCGGTCGGCCTGATCCTCGCCGCGATGCTGGCGTTCGCCGTCGACGTCCAGGTCGGGATCCCACGACTGTGGACCGGGATCGGCGTCGTGCTCGCCGTCGTCGGCAGCTTCTGGCTCTTCGAGCCGCTGCCCGGCTCGACGCTGCGCCCGTCGTGGATCACGTTGCTGGCCGGGATCGGCGGGCTGATCCTCGCCTTCGTCGTCGGCATGCCGTCGATGGTGCGCAGCCGGTTCGCCACCCCCACGATCGGCCGCGAGTGGATGATCGGCGAGGTCGGCGAGGTCGTCGAGGCCGTCGACCCCGACGGCGTCGTGAGCGTCGGTGACGGCCGGTGGCGGGCGCGCACCAACCGGGCGACCCCGGTGCCGACGGGCGAGCCCGTCCGGGTCGTCGCCATCGACGGCGTCACGCTCGAGGTCGAGCCGCTCGAGGGTGCGGCGCGGGACCACCGCGAGCGCCGTTCACACTGACTGAACGCCTTGTCGCGCCTCCGATGAACCCTGTGTGAACAGCGATCGAAGCCATTGCCCGAGCCCGATCGCCGTCCATACGGTTTGTCCCGTGATGGGCACGACCACGATCGTCAAGTGGCAGCAACGGGGCGCCTGTCGGGGCGAGGCCGGCGCCGACTTCTACCCCCCGATGCACCACGAGCGCAAGCACGAGCGCATCGCCCGCGAGCGGCGGGCGAAGGCCGTCTGCGCGAGCTGTCCGGTTCGCATCGACTGCCTCGAGCACGCCGTCGCCGCCGACGAGCGCTACGGCATCTGGGGTGGCCTGACCCACGACGAGCGTCGCCACCTCCGCCGACCGGCCTGCTGAGGGTCACCCACCGATCCGCGGCCCGGCCACTCGCACGTCGCCACGCCGACGGGTGACGCCCCGGGCGTCGAGTTCGTTGACGAGCGGCAGGGCGTGCTTGCGGGTGACGCCGGCCGCGTCCCGGAACTCGCTCACCGTGAACCCCTCGGGATGCTCGTCGAGCAGCCGCGAGGCCAACGCGACCGCGGCCGCGATGGCGTCGGCGTGGAACCACACGCCGTCCCGCTCGACGACCAGCCCGCGGCGGACGAGCTCGCGGAGCTCGGCCCGGTCGACGCCGTCGGGCGCCGGCGGGGACATGCCACCGGCGGCCAGGGCGGCGAGGTAGGGGTGGCCGGCGAGGGGATCGGCGCTGCCGGCGGCGCGGGCGTACCCGCCGTCGACGGCGACATCGTCGAGCGTCGCCAGCACCGCCCGCTCCCGTTCGTCCAGCGCGCCGACCTCGAGACCGAGCGGACCGGCGCGATCGAGGCGGGCGCGCAGCGACCCGACCGCGCCCTGCACCGTCTCGTCGGCGGCCACCCACCGACCGACCGTGGGGCCGCGCCGCTCGCCGGTGAGCCGCTCGAGCTCGTCGACGTCGACCCACCCCCGCTCGGCGACGACCCGCTCGACGCTCCGATCGGGCCGGGCGCGCGTCGCCGGGAGGACCGGCGCGACGTCGAGGACCTCGCCACCGCCGACCGTCTCCTCGCGACCGGTCTCGCGCAGGATGTAGCGGTCGCCGGGTAGCAGCGGCAGCGCCCGGTGGAGCTGCAGGTGGATCCGGACGGCGCCGGTCGCGCCGGGCGGCAGCGACTCGCCGCCGAGGACGCGCAGCCGGGCCGGGTGCTCGCCGGATCCGATGTAGGCGAGATAGGCGCCCCGCCGGGACACGTCGTGGGCCAGGTCGCCGAGCACGGAGAGCGAGGCGTCGAAACGCTCGGTCGACGTCCACCGCCCCGGCTCGACGACCACGTCGCCGCGGGTCACGGCGTGGTGATCGACGCCGGCCAGGTTGAGCGCGACCCGGTTGCCCGGCCCGATGCGGTCGACCGTCTGGCCGAGGGTCTGGATCGCCCGCACACGGGCCGGGAGCTGAGCCGGCTCGACGACCACGTGGTCGTCGGTGACCAGCGCTCCACCCGTCAGCGTGCCGGTGACGACCGTGCCGCTGCCGCGGGCGGCGAAGACACGATCGATCCACAGGCGCGGGCGCCGCCGATCCTGCGCCGCGGGGGTGCGCCGAGCGAGGACGGCGAGCTCGGCCGTGAGCCGGTCGAGGCCCTCGCCGGTCGTGGCGCTGACGGGGACGATCGGCGCGCCGGCCAGGAACGTGCCCGCCACGTGATCGGCGACGTCGAGCGTCGCCAGCTCGACGAGCTCGTCGTCACCGAGGAGGTCGATCTTGGTCAGGGCGACGACGCCGTTGGCGATGCCGAGCAACTCGAGGATGCGCAGGTGCTCCTCGCTCTGCGGCTTCCATCCCTCGGCGGCGTCGACGACGAACAGGCAGGCGTCCACACCGCCGACCCCGGCGAGCATGTTGCGGAGGAACCGGACGTGGCCGGGCACGTCGACGAAGCTGATCGCCTCACCGTCGACCGTCGTGTGGGCGAAGCCGAGATCGATGGTGAGGCCCCGCCGCTTCTCCTCCACGAGGCGGTCCGTGTCGGTACCGGTGAGCGCCTTCACGAGCGACGACTTGCCGTGGTCGACGTGGCCGGCAGTTGCGACGACCCTCATTCCCCGGCTTCGCCTCTGCGCAGCGCATCGACGGCGGCGACGAGCACGACGTCGTCGGCCGGCTCGACCGCCCGCAGGTCGAGCACGGTCGTCCCGCCGGCGGCGCGGGCGATCACCGGGGGGTCGTGGGCGCGCAGGGCGGCGAGGTGGTCGCCGGCGAGAGCAACGCCCCACGACGGGATCGTCTCACCGGGCGCCGATCCCGCGCCAGGGAGCGCCTCGGTCGCCACCGCCTCGGAGCCGGTGCCGGCGGCGATCGCCCGCGCCCGGGCGGCCAGCTCGTCGGCGGGCACCGTCGCCTGGCGCCAGAACGCGATCGTCTCGGCGGCGTCGCGGCGCAGGTAGGCGAGGGCGACGTCCTGGAGCGCGGACAGCACCAGGCCGCCGGGCCGGAGGGCGCGGGCGAGCGGGTGACGGGCGCAGCGATCGACGAGGTTGGCGCGTCCGGCGATGATCCCGGCCTGCGGGCCGCCGAGCAGCTTGTCGCCGCTGAACGTGACGACGGCGGCGCCGGCTCCCAGCGTCTGCACCGCGGCCGGCTCGCCGGCGAGCCAGGACGGCGGCGGCCCCGACAGCCACGGGCACGTCGCGTCGAGCAGCCCGCTGCCGAGGTCGACGACGACCGGCGGGCCGAGCGTGGCCAGCTCGGCGACGGACGTGTCCTCGACGAACCCGGCGAGGCGGTAGTTGCTCGGGTGCACCTTCAGGACGAGGGCGACGTCGGCGCCAGGCCGGCCGAGGGCCGCGGCGTAGTCGGCGAGGCGGGTGCGGTTGGTCGTTCCGACGTCGACGAGGCGGGCACCGGACTGCTCCATCACCTCCGGCACCCGGAAGCCGCCGCCGATCTCGACGCTCTCGCCCCGGCTCACCGGCACGTCCCCGCCGGCGGCCAGTGCGGCGAGCACGAGGAGGACGGCGGCGGCGTTGTTGTTGACCACCATCGCCGCCTCGGCGCCGCACAACCGGGCGAAGAGCTGGCCGACCGCGTGCTGACGGGAGCCGCGGTCGCCGGTCGCCAGGTCGACCTCGAGCGATTGCGCCCGCGCCGGCTGGGTGTGGGCCAGCGGAGCGCGACCGAGGTTGGTGTGGAGGAGAACACCGGTGGCGTTGACCACCGGGACGAGCAACGTCCGCCGGTAGTCGTCGGCGCGGCGGGCGGCGTCCTCCACGGCGCCGTCGGCGATCGCCCGGCGGGCGATGTCAACGAGGATCGGGTGCGGCAGCCCGCTGCCGGCGAGCGACCGGGCGAGCGCGTCGACCGATGGCGGGCGCTCCATCGCCGGCGAGCCTACCGAGGGCCGCCGCGGCCGATCAGCCGTCGTCGACGCAGCGGGTGAAGGTGACGGCGAGCCAGCGCGGGTCGGTGCTCGCTTCGATCGCCATCGTGTAGCCGCGCGCCATGGCGATGAGGTCGGCTTGCAGCCGCTCGTCGACACGGATCGACTCGGCGACGGCGCTGATCCCGGGTCGGGCCAGGAGCGCGGCGAGCTCACCCATCCGCCACCCACTCATGAACGCTTTGTCCTCGTGCGGGCCGCCCCTGCTCCGGCACAGGAGCAGCGGCATCAGCTCGCCGTGGTCCTCGCCGGTATCCAGCATGTGGATGAGACGCGCCGGGAAGTCCGGTTGATACGGCCGGACGCCGAGACAGACGTCACCGACACCCGCACCCGTAGGATCCCCGCCCTGTGGCGCTCTCGGTCCCGGTGTTGCGACTCGACCCCGATCTCCCCCTCCCCCGGTACGCCCACCCCGGCGACGCCGGGCTCGACCTGATCGCCCGCGAGGACGCCGTCGTCCCGGCCGGCGGCGGGCGGGTCCTGGTCCCCACCGGGATCGCCATCGCCATCCCGCCCGGTCACGCCGGCCTCGTCGTGCCGCGCAGCGGGCTCGCCCTGCGCCACGGCATCTCCCTGGTCAACACCCCGGGTGTGATCGACTCGGCCTACCGCGGCGAGCTGCAGGTCGTGATGCTCAACACCGACCCCGCCGACGACTACCACGTGCACCGCGGCGACCGGATCGCCCAGCTCGTCGTGCAGCGGGTCGAGGAGGTCGCCTGGCAGGTGGTCGAGCGGCTCGACGGCGACGACCGGGGCGGTGGCTTCGGCCACAGCGGCCGCTGACGGCTCAGCGCCAGGCGAACACCGGCTGCTCGAAGCCGGCGACGGGATCGTCGCGGCCTTCGAGGGCGAGCCAGCGGAACTGCACGAGCACGGCGCCGGTCGGCGCGTGGATGAGCTGCCGGCCGAGGGGAACCTGGACCACGGGCCGGTCGCTCTCCGGGATCGTCACGAAGCGCGGGGAGTCGTCGCGGCACAGGTGGTGCAGCCCGATCCGGTACGCGGCGAGGACCTCGCCCGGGTCGGGATGCAGGTCGAGCCGGCCGCCACCCCACAGGACCACGGGCGTCATCACGTAGCCGGAGCGGGTCGGGTAGTCGTCGAGCAACCCCAGCACGGCGTCGGCGCCGAGCGTGACGTCGAGCTCCTCCTCGAGCTCGCGCCGGGCGGCGTCCTCCGGCGACTCTCCGTCGTCGAGGCGGCCGCCGGGAAGGGCCCACTGCGAGGCGTGGCGGTTGAGCCCGGCGGCCCGGCGGCAGAGCAGGAACGCGGCACCGCCCGAGTACGGGTCCTCCTCCACGGCGGAATCGACGACCACGATGGCCACGGCGGCGTGACGGTGGTTCGTCGCGGCGAGGTCGACCGTCCGGCGTGGGTAGCCGTCGAGGTTGGCGGTGATGCGCTCCCGAAGGGCGGGGTCGTACGGAAACGGCTCGATCGGCCGATCTTGCCATCTCGGTAGCGTCGGTCCACGGTGCTGCGCCGGATGCTCGACGACTCCTACCCCGAAGCGGTGCGGCGGGACGTCACGACGGTCACCATCGCCAAGTTGACGGCCAACGCCGCCTACCGCTTCGCCCCGCCGTTCCTCGCCACGATCGCGCGCGGCCTCGACGTCGACCTGACCGACCTCGGCGTGGCGCTCGCGATCAGCGAGCTGTGCGGGCTGCTGTCGCCGCTGATCGGCCGGCTCGCCGAGCGGGTCTCGCGGCGGTGGTCGATGGCGGGCGGGCTGGTGGGCGTCGCTGCCGGCGCCGCCCTGGCCGGCGTGAGCACCGACGTGGTGACGTTCGGCGCCGGACTGTTCCTCCTCGCCATCAGCAAGATCGTGTTCGACGTCGGCCTCGGCGCGTGGATCGCCGACCACGTCCCGTACGCCACGCGAGGACGGGTCGTGGGCCTGACCGAGACGGCCTGGGCGCTCGGGCTGCTCGTCGGCGTCAGCCTGATGGGCCTCATCACCGCAGCGACGTCGTGGCGATGGGGATACGCGACGGCCGCGATCGCGGTCGCCGTCATGGCGGGGGTCCTCGCCGTCCGCATCGACGCCGGCGCCCGGCGGGTCCGACCGCAGGCGTCGGCCGGGGCAGCCGACCCAACGGCCCGTCTCACCGCCGCGGGCTGGGCGGCCGTCGTCGGCCTGTTCTGTCTGATGTCGGCGACCCAGGCGCTGTTCGTGACGTTCGGGCCATGGCTCGAGGACGAGTTCGGCGTCAGCAACGCCGGTCTCGCCGCGGTGGCGTTCGGGCTCGGCGCGCTCGAGCTCGCGGCATCCACGACGTCCGCCGCGCGTACGGACCGGTGGGGCAAGGAGCGGAGCGTCGCCGCCGGCAGCGCGGTGATGGTGCCGGCCGCGCTGGGCCTCGCCGCCGTCGACCAGTACCTGACGCCCGGACTCCTGCTGCTCGGCCTGTTCATCGCCGCGTTCGAGTTCGCCATCGTCTCGTGCATCCCGATCGGCGGCGACCTGATCCCCGGTTCCCCGGCCCGGGGCCTCGGCACCATGATCGCCTGCGGCACGCTCGGCCGGGCATTCACGGCGATCCCAGCGACGCGGCTCTACGACCGCTGGGGGCTCAGCGCGGCCGCCATCCTCGGCGCCGTCTTCGCCACGCTGGCCGGCGTCGCCATGCTCGTCCGGCTCAGGATCCTGGGTGGCGAGCGGCGCTCAGCCGCGGTAGCCGTTGGTGATCGGTAGCCGGCGGTCGCGACCGAACGCCTTCGTCGTCACCCGCACGCCCGGCGGGGACTGGCGGCGCTTGTACTCGGCGATGTCGACGAGTCGGGTCACCCGCCGCACCAACGCCTCGTCGTGGCCGAGCTCGACGATCTCGGCGGCGGTGCGGTCCTCCTCCACGTACAGCGCCAGGATCGGGTCGAGGACCTCGTACGGCGGGAGGCTCTGGTCGTCGCGCTGGTCGGGGCGGAGCTCCGCCGACGGCGGCTTGGTGATCACCGCCTCGGGGACGATCTCGCGGCCGGCCCGTTCGTTGACGTACCGGGCGAGGGCGTAGACCTCGGTCTTCAGCACGTCCTTGATCACGGCGTACCCGCCGACCGAGTCGCCGTAGATGGTGAAGTAGCCGACCGCCATCTCCGACTTGTTGCCGGTCGCCAGCACCATCCAGCCGAACTCGTTGGACAGCGCCATCAGCAGCTGCCCCCGGCACCGGCTCTGGATGTTCTCCTGGGTCAGGCCCGGCGGGCGCCCGGCGAAGCTCGGTTCGAGCATCTCGAGGTAGGCGGTGAAGGCGGGCTCGATCGGGATCGTCCGGTAGTCGAGGCCGAGGTTGGCGGCGAGGGCGGCGGCGTCCGACTTGGAGTGCTCGCTGGAGTACCGCGAGGGCATCGACACCCCGTGGACGTGGTCGGCACCGAGGGCCTCGGCGGCGATCACGGCGACGAGCGACGAGTCGATCCCGCCGGACAGCCCGAGCACGACATCGGTGAACCCGTTCTTGCGGCAGTAGTCCCGGGTGCCGAGCACGAGCGCCTCGTACAGCTCGGCGACCGGATCGAGCAGCTCCACCAGCGGGTTGGTCAGCGGCTCGGCGTGCACGATCGGCGTCGGGCTCACCGAGATGTGGGGCAGCGACACCTGGGTGAGCCGCCCCGCGGGTCGAGCAGTCGCTGGCGGTACACCGGCGGTACCGGGACGTCGGCGATCACGAGGTCCTCGACGAACTGCCGGCCCCGGGCGACCAGGTTGCCCTCGGGGTCGAACACGAGCGAGCAGCCGTCGAAGACGAGCTCGTCCTGGCCGCCGACCTGGTTGACGTAGACCGAGCGCGGAGTGGGCGTCGGCGGCGCGGGTCGCCAGCATCCGCTCGCGGTCGGCCGCCTTGCCGCGGTGGTACGGCGAGCCGTTGATGTTCACCGCCAGCTCGGCGCCGCCCCGGGCCTGTACGGCCAGCGGACCGTCAGGGCTCCACACGTCCTCGCAGATGCTGATGCCGACCTCGACGCCGCCGATCACGTACAGCTCGAGCGGGTCGGTCTCGTCGCCCGCCGTGAAGTAGCGCTTCTCGTCGAACACGGCGTAGTTCGGCAGCAGCCGCTTGCGGTAGGTGCCGACCACCTCGCCGTTGGCGCAGACGGCGGCGGCGTTGAACAGGTCGCGGTCCTCGTCGACGAACCCGACGATGGCAGCGCAGTCGCGGGTGCGGGCGGCGAGCTTGCCGAGGGCAGCCTCGTTGTCGGCGACGAAGCCGGGCTTGAGGACGAGGTCCTCGGGCGGGTAGCCGGTGATCGCCAGCTCGGGGAAGGCGATCAGGTCGCACCCCGCCGCCTCGGCCTGCTCGTAGGCGGCGAGGAGCTTGGCCAGGTTGCCGTCGAGGTCGCCGACGGTCGGGTTGAGCTGGGCCAAGGCGACGCGCACGACGGTCATGCGATGATGAGGCTAACGGTCGGCAACGTACGGTTGCGGTGTGATCCTCGAACGGCTCGCGCACCACGGGAAACGGTTGGCGATCGTCGATCCGGCCGGCGAGTGGACCTACGACGTGATCGATCGCGATGCCGCGAGCCTCGCATCGAAGCTCGCCGCGGGCCGTGACGGCGACGGCGATCGCATCGCCATCACGTGCACGCCGGGTCACGACTTCGTCACCGCCCTGCTCGCCTGCTGGCACGCCGGCGCGATCGCCGTCCCGCTGCACCCCCAACACCCCGATGCCGAGCTGGCCTACGTCCTGAGCGACAGTGGCGCCCGGGCGATCATCACCTCGGCCGAGCATCGCGACCTCGCCGCGCGCATCGCGACGACGACCGACGTGCCCGTCGTCGACGTCACGGACCGCGGGCCGGAACACCGGGCGACCACTCTTCCGAGCGACCCCGCGCTGATGGTGTACACGAGCGGCACGACCGGTCGGCCGAAGGGTGCCGTGCACACCCACGGAGGCGTCGGGGCGATGGTCGAGGCGATGCTGTCGGCGTGGGGCTGGACGGCGGACGACCGGATCGTTCTCGTGCTCCCGCTCAACCACGTCCACGGGCTGATCAACGTCACCCTGACCGCGCTCGCCGCCGGGGCGTGCTGCGAGGCGCCCGGCGGGTTCGACGCCGCCTACGTATGGTCTCGCCTGGCGTCGGGCGAGGTCACGCTGTTCATGGCCGTACCCACCGTGTACGGCCGGCTGACCGCGGCGTGGGAGCAGGCCGATGACGACACCCGTCAGGCGTGGTCGGCCGGCGCGGCCGGGTTGCGCCTCATGGTGTGCGGCTCGGCGGCGCTCCCGGTGTCGACGCTCGACCGCTGGCGGGAGATCAGCGGGCACACGCTCCTCGAGCGCTACGGCATGACCGAGCTCGGCATGGTCCTGTCGAACACGCTCGACCATCGGGTGCCCGGCCACGTCGGCGCGCCGATGCCGGGCGTGGAGGTGCGCATCGTCGACGACGGCGGCAACGACGCCCCCGACGGCGAGCAGGGCGAGCTCCTCGTGCGGGGACCGCAGGTGTTCGCCGGGTACTGGCAGCGACCCGAGGCGACGGCGGCCGCGTTCACCGACGGCTGGTTCCGCACCGGCGACGTCGCCGTCCGCGAGCCGGGGGGCTACCGGCTGCTCGGGCGCTCCTCGGTCGACATCATCAAGTCCGGCGGCGAGAAGGTCTCGGCGCTCGAGATCGAGGAGGTGTACCGCACCCATCCGGACATCGCCGACTGTGCCGTGGTCGGAATCCCCGACGACGAGTGGGGCGAGCGGGTGTGCGCGGCCGTGGTCCCCGCCGCCGGCACCGACCCGGCCGCAGAGGGCCTGCGAGCGTGGGGCAAGGAGCAGCTCGCCGCAGCCAAGGTGCCGCGGCAGTTCGTGTTCGTCGAGGAGCTCCCCCGGAACACGCTGGGGAAGGTCCTCAAGCCCGACGTCGCCAAACTGTTCTGACCGCGCGGGTGTTCGACTAGGATCGAGGTCCGGGATGAAGGCGCGACGCAGCACGGCGACGTCGAACTTCGGCGCCGGTCGGCGGGAGAGTCACGACGCCGAGCGCGTTCTACGACCGCTTCCGGCCGCCCGACCTCTCCGACGACGACGACGTCCCGGCGCCCCAGCCGATCGAGGAGCCGTTCGTCCACGGCGACGCCCGCCGGATGGACACCGTGCCCGACGGCTCGGTTGCCCTCGTCGTCACCTCGCCGCCCTACTTCGCCGGGAAGCAGTACGAACAGGAGCTGCAGCGGGAGGGCGTGCCGTCGTCCTACCTCGAGTACCTGCAGATGCTCACCGCCGTGTTCGCCGAGTGCGTGCGCAAGCTCGAGCCAGGTGGGCGGATCGCGGTCAACGTGGCGAACCTCGGCCGCAAGCCGTACCGCAGCCTCTCGTCCGACGTCATCCGCATCCTCGAGCACGACCTCGGCCTGCTCCTCCGGGGCGAGCTGATCTGGCAGAAGGCCGAAGGAGCGAGCGGCTCCTGCGCGTGGGGCTCGTTCCGCAGTGCCGCCAATCCGGTGCTGCGCGACATCAGCGAACGGGTGATCGTGGCCAGCAAGGGGCGGTTCGACCGGGCCCGCTCGGTGCGGCAGCGGGCGGCGGATGAGCTGCCCCACGAGAGCACGCTGCTGACCGACGACTTCCTCACCCTGACGCTCGACATCTGGTCGATCCCGCCGGAGAGCGCCCGGCGGGTCGGGCATCCGGCCCCGTTCCCGGTCGAGCTGCCCGAGCAGCTGATCCGCCTGTACACGTTCAAGGACGACCTCGTGCTCGACCCGTTCATGGGCAGCGGATCGGCGCTCGTGGCCGCGGCCCGCCTCGGGCGGCGGTACGTGGGCTACGACCTCGACGCCGCCTACGTCGAGAGCGCCCGGAGCCGCGTGGCCGACGCGCTCCGTGGCGCGCCGGTGGACCCGTCGCCCGTGCTCGGGAACGGCGGCGGCGACGGCAAGGCGGCACCAAGGCTGGCGGAGGAGGTCCTCGTGCGGGCCGGCTTCGAGATCCAGCAGCGGGGCCGGCGGATCCGGAAGACCGGGGTCACGGTCGACTTCGTCGCCACCGATGCCGCCGGCGACCCCTGGTTCTTCGACGTGCCCGGCGGGTTCACGTCCTACCGCGGTGGCCTGATCCGCTCCGACACCGTGTGGCGCTCGCTCGGCCGGGCGTCCGCGCTCAAGCGGGCGCGCGGCGACGTGCCGTTGGTGTTCCTGACGACGCACCTGCCGAAACGGCCGAGCGAGGGCGACACGGCACTGCGGGCCGCCGGCCCCGACACCTGCTTCGACGTCATCGGGCTGCTCTCCGTCGACGACGTCGAGCGGCTTGCCCGCTATGCGCGCGGCGGGGCGAGGCGGAGTCCGCTCCCTGGGTTCTGGACGCCCGGCGACCTGGCTCCCCGGCTGCCGTGACCGAGGCGGGTTCACACAGCGTTCATGGTCGGGCAACCCGACTCTCCCGCCAGAATGGTTGGGTGACGGAGATGTTGGAGCAACAGCGCGACTACGTGCTGCGCAGTGTCGAGGAGCGAGGCGTCCGCCTCATCCGTCTGTGGTTCACCGACATCCTCGGCAACCTGAAGAGCTTCGCCATCAGCCCGGCCGAGTTGGAGAACGCCCTCGAGGACGGGATGACGTTCGACGGCTCGTCGATCGACGGCTTCTCCCGGATCCAGGAGTCCGACGTCCTCGCCATCCCCGACCCAGACACCTTCGAGGTGCTGCCCTGGGGCGACCCGAAGGCCCCCGAGGCGCGCGTCTTCTGCGACATCCACAACCTCGACGGTGCGCCGTTCGAGGGCGACCCCCGCCAGGTGCTGCGCCGCCACGTCCGGGCCGCCCACGACCAGGGCCTGACGTTCTACGTCGCGCCCGACATCGAGTTCTTCTACTTCGCCCCACCCGAGCCCGGGCAGCGGCCGCGGCCACTCGACAACGGCAGCTTCTTCGACCTCACGACGAACGACATCACGGGCTCGCTGCACAAGCAGACGATCCGCACGCTCGAGGCGATGGGCATCCCGGTCGAGTACAGCTTCCACGAGGACGCCCCGAGCCAGCATGAGATCGACCTGCGGCACACCGACGCGCTGACGATGGCGGACAGCGTGATGACGTTCCGCGTCGTCGTGCGCGAGGTCGCCGCCGCCAACGGCGTGCACGCCACGTTCATGCCCAAGCCGATGGAGGGGGTGCAGGGCTCGGGCATGCACATCCACCTGTCCCTGTTCCGCGGCGACGACAACGCCTTCTACGAAGCCGGCGACGCCTACTTCCTGTCGCCGCTGGCGAAGTCGTTCATGGCCGGGCTGATCCGCCACGCCGCCGAGATCACGGCGGTCACCAACCAGACCGTGAACAGCTACAAGCGCCTCGTGCCCGGGTTCGAGGCGCCGATCCACATCTCGTGGGCGCGCAACAACCGCAGCGGCCTGGTCCGGGTGCCCATCACCAAGCGTGGCAACCCGCTGGCGACCCGGATCGAATACCGCTCACCCGACCCGAGCTGCAACCCGTACCTCGCCTTCAGCGTGATCCTGGCCGCCGGGCTGCGCGGCGTGGAGGAGGGCTACGAGCTCCCCGTCGAGGCCGACGCCAACCTGTTCGAGATCGGCGACGACGTCCTCGCCAAGCTCGGCATCGAGCAGCTCCCGCAGTCACTGGCGGACGCGCTGCGAGAGATGGAGGGGTCTCAGCTCGTGCATGATGCCCTCGGTGAGCACATCTTCGAGTGGTTCCTGCGCAACAAGCGCACCGAGTGGCGCGGCTACAAGACCCACGTGTCGACGTTCGAGATCGACCGCTACCTGACGGCGTTGTGAGCGAGCGCGTGACCGCCGAATCCGAGCTGCTCGCCGTCTTCGGCGACCCGGTCGCGCCGGAGCTCGCCCGCACCCTCGACCTCGCCGGGTACGACTGGAAGCCGGTGACCTCGTCCGACGAGGCTGCTGAGCTCGAGCCGGCGGGCGGCTGGGCGGGCGCGATCATCGAGTGCAGCGTCGACGCCGCCGGTGCGTGGGCCTTCGCCCGCACGATCCGCAAACGGGACCCGGGCACCCCACCGGTGCTGGCGGTCGTGTCGGGCGCCCAGCTCGGCGAGCTCGAGCTGCGCGACGACCTGTACGACGACTTCTGCCTCTCCCCGTTCCATCCGGCCGAGCTCGAGGCGCGCGTGCGGCACCTCTTGTGGCGGGTCGGTGGCGGGAGCCGGCCGGAGATGATCGAGTACCGCGAGCTCGCCCTCAACCTGGAGACCTACCAGGCGTCGATCGCCGGCCGCCCGCTCGACCTCACGTACATGGAGTACGAGCTGCTCAAGTTCCTCGCCCAGAACCCGGGCAAGGTGTTCACCCGCGAGATGCTGCTCAACCGGGTGTGGGGCTACGAGTACTACGGCGGGGCGCGGACCGTCGACGTCCACGTGCGGCGGCTGCGGGCCAAGCTCGGCGAGGAGTACGCCGGTCTGATCCAGACGGTGCGCTCGGTCGGCTACCGGTTCGGTCAGAGCCGCTGGGGCGCCTGACCGGCGGCGGCAGCGCTATCCGAGCCAGGGCTCGACGGCCGACATCACGACATCAGCGAACTGGCGGGCCCCCTCGTCGGACGGGTGGATGCCGTCGTACAGGATGCCGTCACCGCCGGCCACGTTCGCCCAGTCAGCCATGCTCGCCGTGCCGCGGAACGCCAAGGTGTCGCGCAGCGCCCGGTTGAACTCGTCGGATCGCTCGGGATTCTCGGTGAGGTAGGTGTCGACCCACACCACCGGCGCGTCCTGGGGAAGGGCGTTGAGCAGCGCGGCGATCTCGTTGCGGTACGCCTCTTCGCCGTCGTACTGGAACACGTCGTTGGAACCGAGCGCGATCACCCACAGGTCCGGCCGGCTCGGGGCGAGGGCGACGACGGCGTCGACGCCTGAACTGCCCGCCCCGCCGTCGGCGGTGATCCGGCGGCCGCTGGCGGCATCGATCGCCTGGACGTCGAGGTCGAGGTCGCGGAAGCCGTTCTGGAGCGGAGCCTCAGACGCCACCGTGATCGAGTCGCCGACCATCGCGACCGACTCGATGTCGGCGTTTCCGGGCACGTCACCGCCCGTGCCGAGGGCGGGGGTCGAGTCGTCGGAACCTCCGAGGGACGGCGCCGTGAGGTCTCCCCGATCCGAGGAGCACGCGGCGACCGCCACCACCGCGGTCAGGGCGAGGCACGCCCGCGGCACGAAGCGGCGGCAAGTCGTGGGGGGCACGCCCGACAGTCTGGCGGCGAAGCCAGACCGAATCGGGTCAAGCGATCTCGAGCCGGATCTCGTTCAAGCGGCTCATCGGGACTGCACCGAGGGCGGTCAGCGCCTCGTACTCGTCCTCGAAGATGTGCGAGTTCTTCTCGTACGCCCAGTGGGCCTTGACCCGGAGCACCTCCAGCGCGTCCCGATCGAGGCGCTCGCCGGTGATCGTGTTCACCCAGAGTGTCATCGTTGCGGCCACGGCTACCCCCTTCGGAATTCTGCTGGTCGCTTCCTGTCTGTCACTACGAGTTCGACGCCCGAGCGGTTCAAGATTGTTCCCTCGGACGAAGAATTCTCATCAGTTGTCATGAGTCACAAGTGCCCCCGCTGGATACGCGCCGCCTCACTCCGGTGCGCCGCGAGTCGCTCATCGGTCCCGGGGTGAGTGAGCACGCCGTCGCGCACGACGACGCGGCCGTGGACGACGGTGTGACGCGCGGTCACCGGACCGCATCGCAGCCACGCCTCGATCGGGTCCTCGATCGCACCGGCGAAGGCCGGCCCGGTCAGTGGCCACACGGCGACGTCCCCGACGGCGCCGGGGGCGAGCACGCCGATCTCGCCGCGCCGGCCGAGGCAGGCGGCACCCCCGAGCGTGGCGAGCTCGAGGGCGACGCGGGCGGTGCCGGCGGCGGCGCCGTCGCGGAGCTTGGCGAGCAGCATCGCTTGGCGGGCCTCCAGCCACAGTGACGCCGAGTCCGCCGACGACGAGCCGTCGACACCGAGGCCGACGTCGACGCCGACCGCCCGCAGCGGCACGACCGGCGCGATGCCGGACGAGAGAATCAGGTTGCTCGACGGGCAGTGGGCGACGCCGACGCCGGCGAACCCGAGACGGGCCACCTCGTCGGGGTTGGGCATCACGCAGTGGGCGAGCCAGGCGCGGTCGTCGAGCCAGCCGGTGCGGTCGAGGTACTCGGTCGGGCGGCAGCCGAACCGCGCCACCGAGTACTCGTCGTCCTCGGCGTTCTCGGCGAAGTGGGTGTGCAGCCGGACGTCGAGGCGTTCGGCGAGCTCGGCCGAACGCACCATCAACGACTCGGTGACGGTGAACGGCGAGCACGGCGCCAGCGCCACCTGGACCATCGCCCCGAACGACCGGTCGTGGTGGCGGGCGACCGCGGCCTCGCTGGCGGCGAGGATGTCGTCGTCGTCGGACACGACGTCGTCGGGCGGGAGCCCGCCGTCCTTCTCCGACAGCGACATCGACCCGTGCGTCGGGTGGAAGCGGACGCCGAGGTCGCGAGCGGCGTCGATCTCGGCGGTGAGCAGATCGCCGGCGCCGTGCGGGTGGAGGTAGAGGTGGTCGCTCGAGGTCGTGCAACCCGACAGCGCCAGCTCGGCCAGACCGACCCACGCCGACAGGTACGCCGACTCGGTGTCCAGGCCGCGCCAGCGCGGGTACAGCGAGCGCAGCCAGCCGAACAGCGACTCACCGGTCATCGCCGGGTGGGCCCGGGTGAGGTTCTGGAACAGGTGGTGGTGAGTGTTGACCAACCCCGGCGTGACGAGGCAGTCGGTCGCGTCGATCGTCTCCGCAGCCGCCGGCGGCGGCGGGCCGGACCCGACGGCGCTGACGAAGCCGCCCGTGATCGCCACCCACCCGTCCGACAGCTCGCGCCGCGTGGCGTCCATCGTCGCCACGCACCGGGCGCCCGCGACCACGAGATCAACCGCCGCCGCCCGGTCCGCCCGATCACTCATCGGGCCGAACGTAGTGGGCTAGGGCACGGGTGGGTCGGCGAAGAGGAGTTCGCGTTTGTAGAGGCGTTCGCCGATGGGGTGTTCGTAGGGTTTGGTGGGGGCGGGCGGTGGGCCGGTGGGTTTGATCGGTCGGGCGGCGACGTCGATCGGGTTGCCGTGGCCGTCGGTGAAGGTGAGCCCGTCGGGCTGGTCGGCGTTGCCGGAGATGCCCAACTGGCCTTTGTGGTGGGCGCGGTGACAGCCCGGACACAACGCCACGAGCTTGTCGGTGTCGTGGCCGCCACCGTGAGCGCGGTGGTGGATGTGGTGGACCTGCAACCAGCGTCGCTGGCCGCACCACGGCACCCGACACTTGCGGTCGCGGTACTGCACCAGCCGGCGGGTGCGGTCAGGCAAGGCTTGGATGCTGCGACCGACACTCACCGGTAAGGCATTCTGCGTGTAGACGGGGGCGACGGTGCCGTCACAGGTCAACAACTCGTGCAGCCACACGGGGATGGGGAGCCCGTCGACCCAGCGGGCCGGGATCGGGTCGGTGGGGTCGACGAACCAGTAGCCACGGAACCGTTCCCGCCGCTCCGGCGACGTCGCATCGACAGAGCGTTCGGCCACCTCCACCAGGGCGTCGGCCCACGACACGTCGGAGACTCCGCGGTGGAACAAAGCGTCTCTCGCTTCGCTCAGGGCGGCATCGACGATGCGACCATGATCGGCGTCCAACTCGGCGCGCAGCTGGTAGCGGCCGTCGTCATCGAACCAGCTCTGCACCCTCTCCTCCCCGTCCACCACCACCGGAACGTCATTATCGCTAGGCGGGGTCGCTGGGGCGGGCCGGGCCGCCCGCACCGCCAGGCGCAGCTGGGGGATCGTGCACACCTGGGCCAACTGGGCGAAATCAGAATCCAGATACGCCGGCGCCTTCGTCGCCACCGACGCCTGATCCAACGACACCACCCCCTCGGCGAAGCACGTCATCACCTTGGGATGCGACACCTTCGCCTCGGCCAGCCGGGCGATCTCCGCGGCTTTGGCCGGCGACAGGCCGGCCTTCCACATCAACCAATGGGACAGCGAACGGATCCCGAACCCCTCCCAACACCCCGTTGCCAACGCCTCCGCGGCCAACCCCACGAGTTCGGCATGCAACACGTTGAGATGACCACACACCGCCCGCAGCCGATCCTCCACCGATGCCTCCGGTTCCACCACCGGTTCGGGAGCGAACGCCACCGTCATCCCCACACCATACACACGTTCCCCACCCCATGCAACACCCGTTCGACGAAAATCTGTTCGATCAGGGACCAGATCTCGTAGGGCTCATCGACCTGCTCGCCACGGAGGTGGGCGCCGAGAAGCTCCGGCAGCCGTCCGGGGTAGAAGCGCTCGGAACTCTCGACAATCCGGTCGACGGGCCACCACCGGTAGTCGAAGTAGTCCTCGTCCTCGTGCCCGACGCGGAGCGTGCGCAAGAGCAACACACACGGGTGGACGACCGTGGCAGCTCAAGCAAGAACAGCGCACGGGAAGCCACCAGCGGCTCCCACGGGTCGACTTGACGACCACCTCGACACCGTCTTTGGGACCGTTGCAGGGATTGGAGTCCACGGCCGACGTCTTCTCTTCGGCGTGCCACTAGGGCGAGCGGGCGATCAGGTCGCGCAGCTGGTGTCGGGAAGTGATGCCGAGCTTGCGGTAGATGGTGGCCATGTGGCTCTCGACGGTGCGCACCGATACGACGAGGGCGGCGGCGATGTCCCGATTACGCGTGCCGTGTGCCGCGAGCCGGGCGACCTCCAGCTCGCGGCGCGTGAGCAGGGCCAGCGGCTGACTGGCGGCGACGTCCAGCTGGAGGCGTCGCCGTAGCTCGCCGACCAGGCTCTCGGCGCGGCGGCGGCTTCCGGAGGCGTCGCGCGACAGGGCGGCGACAGCCAGCTCGGCAAGCTGGAAAGCTGGCGCCGAGAGAACCGAGGTCGGCGTGCCGCTCGGCCGCTTCCAGCAGCGCCTTGCCGTCGCCGGACGCTCGGGCGTGGATCCCGAGGGCGCGAGCGGCGGACAGGGGCGATCGGAATTCGTGGCCAACGGCGACCAGCTCCTCGACGGCGCGGACGGCGCCGCCGTAGCGCGCCGCGTCGTCCAGGTACGCGACCATGCTGACGAGAGCGCCGGCGTCACGAGCGGCGGCGGCCGCCTCGAGCGCGAACTCGACCGCCTCTCCTCCGCCGTTGGCCGCTTCCACCGCCGCGCGGGCCCATCGTTCCAATCCCGGGAACAACGCCACCTCGTCGGGTGGCTCCCGGGCCAGGACGGCGGCCGCCTCGTGACCCTGTCCGGCGGCGGCGAGGGCGACGACGAGGAGCGCGGTCGCCTCGGACCGGAACTCTCCCTGACCAGCGCGCTGCTGGGCGAGCGCTTCGCGCAGCAGACTGATGGCCGCTCCCACGTGGCCTTCCATCAGCCGAGCGGCTCCGGCCAGCAGTGGCCACGCCACGTGCTCGCCCAACGCTGTCCTCGGCGGCGGGCAGTGGCCACCTCCCGGTGGCCGCATCGGTGAGGGGGAGCCGGGGTCCATCCCAGCGGATCCACTCGGCGAGGGACATCATCACCAACGCCTTCCCGTTGGCGTCGGGGGCCACCGGTGGCGTGGCGATCAGCGCCTGCAGTTCGGCCGCGGCGATCGCACCGTCCTGGGGCCGGTCGAGTAGCGCCAGTGAGCCGACCAGCGCGGTGGCGGCGCGAATGGCGGCGCGCCGGGAGGGGTTCGCGGCGAGCACATGCTCGGCCAGCGCGGCAGCGTCGGCGGGGCGCGCCGCGAAGGCGGTGATGAGGGCCGCTGCAGAGTCGATGTCGGGGCCGAAACGCTCGGGCAGGGACGCCCGGAGGAGGACCAAACGATCGACGGTCTCGATGGGACGGCGCTCGCACCACGCGGTGAAGGCGGCCTGACCCAGCTGCACCGCCAGCTGTTCCTCGTCGGTGGTGGCCAGGGCGGCCGCCGTCGCTAGTGCCTGCCGGGTCGTGTCGACCTCTCCGAGCTCGGCCCGCGCGTCGGCAACCAGCAGCCCGGCTTCGACGCCGGGCTGGTGGGCCAAGGCGCGCTCGGCCATGCGCAGCGCCAGCGTGGGGCGCTGCAGGAGCACGCGGCGAGCCCCCTCGATCAGGACGGCGACTTCAGGTGGGCCACCGCCGATGAGCTGCCAGCGCGCGCGACGAACGACGTCGACGTGCTCGCCGGCCGCCCTCGCCAGCGCGTCGGCGATTCGCCGGCGACGGGTGGATGTGAGCTGGCGTTCGGCGGCCGCGGCCAGCAGTGGGTGGTGGAAGCCGAGCACCACCGTGCCCCTGCGTGCGTTCTCCTCGACCAGGCCTCGCCCCTCGATCTCGGCGATGGCCGTCACTGGCACCACGGCCTCGAGGGCGTCCATCGCCAACGGCTCGCCCAACACAAGGGCGGCGAGAGCGTCGAGGCCCGCCTCCGAAAGGCCTTCGAAGCGGCGATGGAGGAGATCGGCCAGCGGGGGCGGCACCTCGAGGTCGCCCTGCCACAGCCATACGCCGCCGACATCGCTCAGGCGCCCTTCCGCGCGCCCGTAGCGGATGAGCTCGCAGAGGTACAGGGCGTTGCCCCGAGTGCGTTGCCAGAGCAGCTCGGCAGTGGCACCCGCGATCTCGCCCCCGAGGCCATGGACCAGCAGTTGCTTGGCGCCGGACCGGTCGAAGGGCCCCACGTCGATGGCGTTCAAGAAGCCGTCCTTCCACAGGGCGACGACAGCGTCGGGCGGCGTGGTGCCGGAGCGGACAGTCGCGAGCACGCGGGCACCGCCGCCGATGACCAGCCCCAGGACCGTGGCCGCCGACTGATCGTCGAGGAAGTGAGCGTCGTCGATCACCACAAGGGGGGCGTGGCGACCGCGGCTGGCCGCCTTCAGCGCTCTGGTGACATGGCCCAGCACCAACGCAGGGTGCAGGGCCGGCAGGTCGTCCGACAGCAGTGGCGCCAGCGCCTCGAAGGGCACGGGCTGGCTCGCCGCGGTGGCAACGATCCAGATGACGCTCTCCCCGGCGGCGGTTAGCCGATGGGCAACGACCTGGGCCAACGCCGTCTTACCCATCCCCGATTCGCCGCGCAGCACAGCGCCCCGACGTTGCTGGACGGCCGCAAGGAGTTCCACCAACTCTTGGTCGCGAGCGACAAGCTCGATGCCCATGGAGACTACTGCCACGTCGAAGGGCTGCTGCGACGGAATCCGGCGGCCAACGTCCGCCGCCCCAAGGTCGACCACGAGTCGCGCAGCCTCGGGTTGGATCGCAACGAGCTCGGCGCCCTGCTGATCCGGGCCGGGCTCGGCACGCCGCGGGATCAAAGTTTGATCGCGTTGTTGGCGTTGAACGGGCTGCGGATCGCTCGGCGCCGACGTGACCGACTTGGACGTGGAGCGGGGCCATCGCACCCTGCGGATCGTGCGCCAAGGGCGGCAAGCACGTCACGATCCCGCTCGCCCCGCGCACAGCCCGAGCGCTGGACCTGTATGGCGGTGAACGAGCCGTCGGCCCCATGTTCCTCACCGTCGACGGTCATCGTTTGAACCGCGCCGTCGCCGACCTCGTTCGGCCGTAGTAGCGACGAACCCGCGCAGCCCTACTTGCGTCGTGGCCGTCACTACGCGTGTGCGACATCGAGCGACGGAGCCCCATCAACGCGGCACCGCCCCCTCTGCGGCCATCGGGACTGGGACACGGCATTGAGATCTCGCAGGCCGCCTAGCCTTGTTCAGGGTCCAAGTCGAGCGGCCGCCGAGCGTGTCACGGCGCGCTCGTTGTCCGTCGCCGAGCGCGGGGGCAGCGGGCGCGGGCACAGCGGAAGCCGCGGTGCTTCCATCGTACGCGTGTGCGATATCCAGCGACAGAGCCCTTTCAGCACGGCGCACTCCCGACTTCGACAGGGCGTCATCGATGTGCCCGTTATCCGCGGGAGTCGTTCGACCGGAGTGTGCCGATCGGCCTGGAGCGCCCGGAGGGCTAGCGTCCGGTGTTTCCAAAACGATCAACGAGGAGAGGAGGCCAGCATGGCTGCTGAGACCGCGACGATCGTCCTCGTTCACGGTGCGTGGGCCGACGCGACGGGCTTCGACGCCGAGATCCGTGCCCTACGGGACCGCGGGTATGCCGTGGTCGGGTTCGGCAACCCGCTTCGCGATCTCGCTGGCGACGCCGCGTATCTGGCCGAGTTCCTGGGGACCCTGAGCGGGCCGATCGTGCTCGTCGGCCATTCCTACGGCGGCAACGTGATCTCCATCGCCGCGATCGGCAACGAGCAGGTGAAGGCGCTCGTCTACTTGAACGGCTGGATGTGCGACGTGGGCGAGAGCCAGCAGCAGCTCCTCGAGAAATTCGAAGGCAGCCTTGTGGGGCCTTCGATCAGGCCCGTTCCGTTCACCAATCCCGACGGGAGCGAGGGCACCGACCTCTACCTCGCCCAAGAGGCGTTCCGTGAAGCCTTCGCTGCCGACGTTGATGCTGAGACGGCCGGAGTGATGGCCGTGGCGCAACGGCCCTACGCCGTCGCTGCGTTCGCAGCTACGCCGTCGGCCCCGCCGGCGTGGAAGACACTGCCGTGCTGGTACCTGCTCGGTACCGAGGACAAGGCGATCCCGCCGGAGCTCCAGCGGTTCATGGCCGAGCGTGCGAATGCGACGATCGTGGAGGTCCCGGCTTCGCACGTCTCGTTCGTGTCCCAGCCCGAGGCCGCCACCCAACTCATCCTGCAGGCCGTCGAGGCGACCGCCGGAGCCGGCTGACCACGCCCTCGACAACGATCGACCCGCGCGGGAACGGCCCGACGCGCGACGGGCCATAGTCACGGTCCTGCGGTCGCAGGTGCCGTTAGGGTGTCGGCCGGGTGACGACGTCGGGCGACGGCGCAGCCACGCAACTTCCAGACCGCTCCAGATCGGCAGTGCGTCGCCGCGACGACGAGCTTCTCGTCTGTGTCCGCAGCACAGACGCGTTTCGACGGATATCGCGGACACAAACGACCCGCCCAGAGCTGCCGGTCGGTACTCAGCGGCGACGAGCTGCGACTGCCGGGACTTGCACCACAACGCCCACGCCGTAACCCATCCCGCGGACGACGCCAGGCAGTGCAGAACGGGCCTCCTGCTGGACGTGATAATCCCATCCCCTCAGATGTTGAAGGTCCGCGGATACGACTGCTGCAGTTGAGTGGTTCTGGCTAGAGGGCCGCGGCGCCCCGGCTTGGTGAAGCGTTCGTTCTCAGGTTGCCAGCGGGGTCGGCGGCGTGTGTAGCTGATGCGACCGTTGCGGTGGCGCGGTCGTGAAGGTCACGGATGAGTCGTTGCGCTTCGGCGCGCATTTGCCGGTTGGGGGCGACGGTGGGCCACTGGCGGACTCGTTGTTCGGCGAAGTCGGCCCATTCGACGATGGCGGTGTGGAGTCGGTGGACGAGGTCGAACACGAGCACGCTTTGGTGGATCCGATCGGGATAGGGCGCTCCATCGCGCATGACCTCGGCGAGGACGCCGGCGCGGTGATCGAGGTGGGCGAGAGCATCGGCTCGCATCCTGTGGATCGTCGTGAGGAGTTGCTGCTTCGTGCCGTGTTCGGCGAAGAGGATCTTGAGTGCTCCTTCGGACTCGAACGTGACGGCGGCGTCGGGTTGCTCGAGCCACTCGCGAAGCACCCGGCGTCCGGTAGGGGTGATCTGGTAGCGGGTGCGGCGTGGGTTCTTCCGGTCCGCCGTCGCTGTCACGTAGCCAGCCGCGGCGAGACGTTTCGGTTCCTCGTACACCTTGCTCTCGGCGCGGGGCCAGATGTAGTGGATTGTGCTGCGCTTCATGTGCTGAACGAGCTCGTAGGGAGTCCAGCGATCGATGCCGAGCAGGCCGAGTATCGCCATCGAACTGGAGGATCGCTTGGCCATCGAGCCTTGACTGTAATCCCTCAGGGAGTACACTGGGATTACTCCCCCAGGGAGCAGCATGCAAGTGCGGGAAGGGAGGGACGGTGCACGTCAGCGAGCTGATCGAGACCTGCCGAGATGCCGTGGGAAGCGTCGACCCAGTCGCGGCCGTGATCGAGGTGCTGGGCGATTTCGTCCACCAACCCGACCTCGAGCAGCAGCTCGGCGCGGCGGACCGCTCAACCTACGAGGCGCTGTACCGCGGCGATGACCTGCTCGTACTGCACGGTGTGGTACCGCCCACACCCAAACCTGTTGACCCTCACGACCATCGAATGTGGGCTGTGATCGGCGTGTACCACGGCCGAGAGGACAACCAGCTGTTCGGACGACGAGACGACGGCGGTCTCGAGCCCACCGAGCGGTTCTCGCTCACCGTCGGCCAGGTTCGGGCTCTCGACGCCGCCACGATCCACTCGGTGCAGGCAGCAGACGGCGTCTATCTGGGCGCCATCCACGTCTATGGCGGTGACCTGTTCGCCACACCTCGCAGCACATGGCGCAACGGGATCGAACAAGCAAACGACGAGTCGGCCCTGCCCGCCTTCTTCCGACGCCTTCGAGCCCACGAGGACGTGCTTGGACGAGCGATGACCGCCGACGAAGTCACCGAACTGCTCACTGACCAACATCCGGACTGACCTGGGCAGACGCAGCACGCACCGCGGCGGCTCTCCGCATCGAAGCGATGGTCGAGTACCTCGCCGACGCGCATCCTGAGCACGACGGGCGATGCCGGACTCGATGCGGGGTCGACCGCCTGACGACGCTGCCGGATCCGTCGTTCCGTCGCGAGGCAGCGGCCAACGTGCCAGGACAAATCACGTCAAGCCGTAACTCGCGTGGGCCGGTATCGCAGGGCGACCGCCCCCGACCGGAACTCATGGCGATCCACGAGCTCGAGCTGGATGCGCTCGCGCAGACCGGCGAGCAACGTCGGCCCGTGTCCGGCAAGGACCGGCTGCACAAGGAACTCGTACTCGTCGATCAGTCCCAGATCTGCCAACGCCAGGGGGAGCGTCACGCCACCCACGAACAGGCCCTCGCCTGGCTCCTGCTTGAGCCGCTGAACCGCTTGCCCCAAGTCGCCTCGCACCAGCTCGGCATTCCAATCGACCCCGCTCAGCGTGCTCGACACGACGTACTTCTTCGCCCGGTCGATGGTCTCGGCGAACGGGATCTCCCACTCACCCATCCAGTCAGGCCACGTGCCCGTGGCCGGCTGCCGCCACGCCGACTCCATCATCTCGTAGGTCACCCGGCCGAACAGCAGGGCATCGGCTCGTTCCATCTCAGCGGTCCAGTAGCGCATCGACTCCTCGTCCGGGGGGAGCCCTGCCTCGTGATGGCAGCAGCCGTCGAGCGTGACGTTGATCGAGTATCGAAGTGGTCTCATCTCGTTGCTCTCCCTTGATGCGCGCCGCGCGTTCACCGGACCGTACTCAGACGACTGCCGGCGCCATTTCTCATCGGCGCCCCGATCGCACCTACTCAACACCGTCGTGGTGCGAACCAGACCGCAGACCGAGCGCGCGACCGATTCGGCGATCTGTGTATGTCGATCGGCCCTCAGACCACGCTCAAGCCTCGACACAACGGCGGGCATGATCACGCCCCCGGCTGCAGTCGCACGTGGCCCGACCAGCGCCTGTCCCGTCCTTCGTTCGGGCAGCTTTGCCATGGCTTGGTCGGTCCGCGGGGCCGCTCCGAACGGCTCGTCCGGCGCGCCTGGAGCCCTCGTAGGAAGTCGGGTCCTGGATGACTTCGTCCGGGGAGATGTTCTCCTCAGACCTGCACGCGGCGGGCGTGCAGCGCCGCGTAGATCGGGCGGCACGCCTCGGCGACGGCGGCGTCGTGGTCGGAGAGGGTCGTCTCCCGCGGGCGCCATGGCTCGAACCCGGTGGAGGACCAGACGGCGGCGTACCAGTGCGGCGCCCACACGCCGTCGGACGCGCGCGGGCCCGGCGGCCAGGACAGCATCCGGTCGGTGAACGGGATGCCCAGCCAGTCACACAGCCAGCGCAGATGCGCCTCGGGCGCGCGCAGGAAGTCGCTCGCGTCGAGGATCGGCACCTCGATCGTCGTGCTCGTCCCACAGCTCCATCAGCCACCCCTGCTGGGGCAGCCCGATGTCGTCCGGCTCGCAAGCTCTCCCGGGCGCGCACGTACGAGGCGACGACCTCGACCGGGTCGCGGATGAGCAACACGTTGCGGAAGCCGCAGCGTCCAGCGCAGGTCCATGTCGCGGGAGACGTGGTGCGCCATGTGCTTGGCGTAGTGGACGCGGCGGCCGGGCGGCAGCGGCGCGGAGAGGTCGGCGACGGCCGCGGCGAGGTCGGTGGGCTGGGAGGCGATGACCGCGTCGCGCGCCGGGTGGTCGATGCCGGTGCGGGCGAGGTAGGCCGCGTACAGCGGCTCGTCGACGACGACCGTGTCGGGGCGGTTCTCGAACGCGCGCATCATCGCCGTGGAGATGTTCCGCGGGCCGGACCACATCGCCACGCGCACGACGTCGCTCACGGCGCGACGCGTGCCGCCACGTCGGCGTCGACGAGCTCGCGGTACAGCGCCTGAAGGCGCTCGACCATCGGCCCGCGGCGGCCGTCGCCGATCGTGCGGCCGTCCACGGACCGGACCGGCACGACGCCGGCGAAGGTGCCGGTGACGAACGCCTCGCGGGCGGCGTAGACGTCGGTGAGGCTGAACGTCGTCTCGCGCGCCGGGATGCCGTTGGCACGGCAGATCTCCAGCACGTTGGCGCGCGTGATCCCGGCGAGGCAGTAGCGCCCGTCGGAGGTCAGCACCTCCGGCGCGTCGTCGGGGCCGACGACGACGAAGAAGTGCGTCGAGTTGCACGTCGCGACGAACCCGTGCGGGTCGAGCATCAGCGCCTCGTCGGCGCCGGCGGTGTAGGCCTGGATGCAGGCGGTGATGTCGTTGAGCTTGGAGTGCGCGTTGAGCTTGGGGTCGAGCGTGTCCGGCGCGGCGCGGCGCACGTGCGTCGTGAAGAGCGTGATGCCGTCGGTCACCGTCGCCGGCAGCGGCTCCTTGTGCTCGGCGATGATCACGACGGTCGCGGGCCCGATCGTCACGCGCGGATCCTGGTAGGGCGTGCGCTTGACGCCGCGGGTGACCATCAGCCGCACGTGCACGCCGTCGGTCATGTCGTTGGCCCGCAGCGTGGAGTAGATCGCCTCGGTCAGCTCGCGGCGGCTGCGGCCGACGTCGAGCATGATGGCCTTCGCGCCCTCGAAGAGGCGGTCGAGATGGCGCTCGAGGAAGGCGGGATGGCCCGCCCGCACGCGCAGCCCCTCCCACACGCCGTCACCGAGCACGAAGCCCGCGTCGAACACCGACACGACCGCCCGCTCGCGCGGCACGAGCTCGCCGTTGACCCAGATGAGGATGCGCTCGTTGCGCGGCGTCGTCCTCGAAGTCGTGCGTGCCGTGAGCCATGGTGCGACACCCTACGGACCACCGGTGCCGGCGGGCGGCGACGCGAGCTCTCGCTTCGGCCAGGGGCGGGTGTCGGTCGAATGTCTACGTGCGGAGGCGCCGGATGGCCGGGTGGGTCGCGCTTGGGTCACGCACCATGCCGACCACGACCACTCGAGAAGCGAGGAGCGACGATGCGCGTGCCACTCCCGAAACTGTCCCCGGCGACGGTGATCTCTACGGTCGCCCTGGCCGCGCCGTGACCTCACGCAAGATCCGGGACGGAGCCGTGCAGCTCATCGATCTGGCGGCGTCGGCACGGCCGGGGCTGCCCACGATGGTCGGCACGATGAACGCCGGAGGTCGTGAGATCTTGCCGGACTGGAGCACCTTGCTGACGACGACGCTGCCGCCCGGAACGTGGCAGGTGATGGGCAAAGGCATCATGTTCGCCTGGGAGGCGGAGGTCACGTGTGATGTCGTGTCGGGGACGTCGAACATCCTCGACCGCACAACGCTCACCGTCAGGACCGACAGTGGACCCGGCAGCAACACCAGGGTGACGTCGCCCATGGCTCTGCTGGGCTGGGTGACCGTGACGCAGCCAACCCCACTCGGCCTGAAATGCCACCGTAACGACTTCGGAACGCTGGCGCGGGTGTACGACACGAAGCTCGCCGCGGTCCAGGTCGACAACGGTTGAAATCGGAGCTTCAGATCGATCCGTCGCCGCCCGACTTCGGCTGACGCCTCGGCGTGAGCTCGGGCCCGGCTCAGGGCTCGGAGGCGTGTCCGGCGAATTCGTAGCGCAGGTGTTCGCTGACCGGCTGGTACCCGAGGCGACGGTAGATGGCGTTGGACTGCGGGTTCTGCAACTGCGTGTACAGCACGCATCGGTCGGCGCCGGCCGCGAGCGCGGTGACGCTGACCGCGGCGGTGCAGGCGGCCGCGTAGCCGTGATGGCGATCGTCGGGTGGGGTGTAGACGAGTCCGACCCGTGACACGCCGGCGGCCGCGGACGTGTAGGTGGCCATCGCGACCGGGCGACGATGCTCCCAGACCCAGATCAGCCCTGCACGGAGCCGGCGACGGATCGCGTCGGCGGTCGCGACAGCTGCACCGGTGTCCCGCTCGAAACCACGAAGCCAGGACAGCACCAACTCGACGTCGTCCTCGCTGGCACAACGGGCCTGGCCATCGACGCCGACGGGCGGGTGGAGGGAACCGAGGGCGTACAGCCGAAGGCCCTCCACAGGCGTCACCGGAACGTTCACTGCCTCGGCCCAATCGCCGGCGATCCGCGACGCGGTAGCTGCCGGACCGAACACGCCGGGAACGTCGGACCACGTGTCGGCGAGCTCGTCGACGAGTGTCTTGACCCCCTCTGACGGGATCGCCGTCACGACCGCTTGGAATTCCGGCGGCGACTGGACGCACACACCGACGACCTCGCCACCGTCGAGCACCCAGGCGTACCGGCCCGCCTCCGGGTGCGCGGCACGGGCCTCGAGCAGGGTGAGGACGAGATTGTGTTGCACCGGATCAGAACGAAGGAACGCTCCCACCTCATCCAGCACAGCGCTGGCATCATCGCCCAGGGCCACACCGAACCCGCTCACACAGCCATCGTCGCAGGCGCATCTCAGCGGATCGCCGTCGATTGGCATCACCACCAGATGGTCCGCTGACTCGGACGACGCCCCGAACGCTCACGGTGCGACGAACTATCCGACGGGCTGTGGCTGTGGCCGTCGTGAGCCTGGCGAGGTGACCAGCGCGGCGACCACACAGAAGACAAGGGAGGCGAGTGCTGCCACGGTGAATCCAGCGCTTGATTACCCACTCGCCGGCAACACTGGGAAGGTCGTCGTTGGAGCGCCGGTCGATCGCGGTGATGGTGGCCCCCGTCGCGAACACAACCGATGACACGGCGAGGAGTGACCCGAACAAGGAGACGAGCATCGGCGCTGCCGACCAAACAGACACGCCCCAGCGGAACAACGGACGCGGTGCCACGGCGACGAACACACCGATCACGACGAGCAGTGAGAGGGGGAGCCGCCCACTTCCGACGATGGAGAAGAAGTCCCCGGAGCCACCACCGAGGTCCGTCGCCGTGACGACGTACCAGGCCTCACGGGCCGCGCCAGGTCGACGTCTCCGCGCTCATGCCGCGTCGGACTGGCCCGAGTCGTCGGTCGGCGGGTAGCGAGGCCGAGCGCGGGTAGCGTCGGCTTCGGGAGGCCGGACATGGTCAAGAGCCGCCAGGTCGAGGTCGTGGAGATTCCCACGGAGCAGCTCGCCTACATCCCCGGCCCACACGCGGACCGCTTCGCGACCTTCGGCTCGTGGTCGGCGGCCTGGCGCGCGGCCGTGGTCGCCGTCATCAGCGCTCCACCGATCACGCCCGCGGCATCGTCGGCCCGGACCGCACTCGGGACGGTTGAGAATACGGGTCCTACGTTCCGGCGCTTGATCGAGGTTCCCGGCACTCGGCTTGCCCTCGTGCTCGGCACATGGTGGCAGCAGGAGGAGGAGCACGACGACGGTCATCTCCGGCTGGATGCACCGTGTCCTTTCAAGGACGGGTGGTCGCTACGTGGCGCGCTCCGCATGACGCCGCTCGCGCGATGGCTCCCTGTCGAGCTCCTGCTCTCGCCGTACCTCGGGCAGTGGACCCTGCTGGAGATGATGCCGCGTCGCGCGATCCGTCCGAACGAGACCTACTTCCGGGTCGGCCACCGCTCTCTCGATCGGTTTGTCGCGGCTCTCCGCGCACCGACGACGTTTTCGCCGGCAGACGGACGGGTCGCGCACGCCTGCGCGTCGACGGTGCGGCAATGAGTCCGTGCCCGGCCCTGCCCACGACCGGGGCGGCGAGCACGTCGATCATCCTCGTGGCGGCGGCGGCGGTCGTCCTCGGGTTGCTGCTGCTGGTCGCTGTGCGCTGGCGACGACACACTGTCGTGCCGGTCGTCGTCGCCCTCGCCGTAGGAGGTGTGGCGTTGCTCGCCGGGGCCGGGCAGTCCGCCGCGGCGACCCCGTGCCCACCGACGACGACAACGGCATCGCCGCCGACATCCCCAACGACCACGACGTCAGCCCCGACCAGTACGTCGACCACCACCACGGATCCAGGTTCCACCACGACGTCGCCGACGACCACGGTCTCGACCCCGACGACGAGCACCTCGACGACCACGACGTCGACCTCGACGACGACAACGACCGAGGCGCCGGTTCCGCCGCAGGCGGTGTCAGAGACCGTCGTCGCCGCTGGGGTGATCGCGGGAAGCCTGATCGACGACGGCGACTTCCTCGGCAGCCCGCCGGCGACAATCACGAGCGTCAACGCTGGGGGCAATGCGCTGCCGTTCGGCGTGGCGACACCAATCGACGACACCAATGGCCGGCTGTGCGGCACGATCACCGTCGCAACCGACGGTGGCTACGAGTTCACGCCGAATCTGTTGCCGCAAGCGCACGAGTGCAGCGTCGGGTACACGCTGAGCAACGCCGGCGGCGATTCGTCCGCAACCGAAACGTTCCAGATCCCGGGGCCGTAATTGCTGGCCCACCGCGGCTCAGCCGGACCGGGTGCCCGTGGCTACCGGCCGGCCCGACCCCGGTGGTGTATGGCTGCCGACAGCGACGCGCCCGGCCGTCAACGCTCCCGGCCCACACCCGACATCGAGCGCAGATTGCCCGGGACGGACCTGCGCCAGCTCGAGCATCTGCGGCACGAGCTGCGACGAGAAACGGCCCATGAAGCGGTCATAGGCGTCAGCCGCGACTTCGAAGGACACGAAGCGACTGTACGCAGCGAGCGCTCACAACGGGCGACCGGCCGACTAGACATCACGAGGGTTGATCCGTAAGGGGAGTGGCGATGACGACGGCGACAGAGTCAGCGTCCGGTTGGCTGAGGAGCTTCGGAGCAGCGCTGGAGCAAGGTGACGTCGATGCCGTGGCGACGATGTTCGCCGAGGAGTCCTACTGGCGCGATCTGGTGTCGTTCACCTGGAACATCAAGACGCTCGAGGGGCGGACGGAGATCGCCGACATGCTCCGTGCCCAGTTGGAGCACGTGCAGCCGGCGGGGTTCGAACTCGTCGGGGAGGCCAACGAGGCCGATGGGGTGATCGACGGCTGGTTCGACTTCGAGACGTCGGTTGCCCGCGGTCACGGCCACCTGCGGCTGAGGGGCACGCAGTGCTGGACGTTGCTCACGACGATGGTCGAGCTGAAGGGGTACGAGGAACGTCGTCTTGCCGAGCGCCCACGGGGTGTTGAGCACGGCGCGTTCAGGGGTCGCCAGTCCTGGCTCGAGCGCAAGCAAGCGGCCGAGGCTTCGCTCGGTTACGACGCCCAGCCCTACTGCGTGATCATCGGCGGCGGCCAGGGCGGCATCGCCCTCGGCGCCCGGCTGAGGCAGCTCGACGTTCCGACGATCATCGTCGAGAAGAGTTCGCGCCCCGGCGACTCGTGGCGGCGCCGCTACAAGTCGCTGTGTCTCCACGACCCTGTCTGGTACGACCACCTGCCGTACATCAAGTTCCCGGAGAACTGGCCGGTGTTCTCGCCCAAGGACAAGGTCGCCGACTGGCTGGAGGCCTACACCAAGGTGATGGAGCTCACCTACTGGGGCTCCAGCGAGGTCACCAAGGCGCAGTACGACGAGCACACGGGCGCGTGGACGGTCGACGTCGTGCGGCGCCACGACGACGGCACCGAGGAACAAGTGGTCCTGAAGCCGACGCAGCTCGTGATGGCGACGGGCATGTCGGGTGTGCCGAGTGTGCCCGAGATCCCGGGCGCCGACACGTTCCAGGGCGAGCTCCAACACTCCAGCGCCCACAAGGACAGCGCCGCGTACGCCGGACGCAAGTGCATCGTCCTCGGGTCGAACAACTCGGCCCACGACATCTGCGCCGCCCTGTGGGAGAACGGCGCCGACGTGACGATGATCCAGCGCTCGTCGACACACATCGCCCGCTCCGACACGCTGATGGAACTGGCGCTCGGTGACCTCTACTCGGAGCGGGCAGTCGGCAACGGCGTGACGACCGAGCTCGCCGACCTGATCTTTGCCTCCATCCCCTACCGGATCCTGCCCACGTTCCAGGTCCCTGTTTACGAGGAGATGGCCCGCGTCGACGCCGAGTTCTACCAGCGCCTCGAAAAGGCCGGGTTCCTGCTCGACTGGGGCGACGACGGCACCGGGTTGTTCATGAAGTACCTCCGCCGCGGGTCCGGGTACTACATCGACGTCGGCGCGTCGGAGCTGGTCGCCAACGGCGACATCAAGCTGCGCAGCGGCGTCAACATCGCCGAGATCCGCCCCCGATCGGTGGTGCTCACCGACGGCAGCGAGCTGGACGCCGACCTGATCGTGCTCGCCACCGGCTACGGCTCGATGAATGGCTGGGCGGCGCAGCTGATCTCGCAAGAGGTCGCCGACAAGGTGGGCAAGGTGTGGGGCCTCGGCTCGGACACCACGAAGGATCCCGGCCCGTGGGAAGGCGAGGAGCGCAACATGTGGAAACCCACCCAGCAGGAGGGTCTGTGGTTCCATGGCGGCAACCTGCACCAATCCCGCCACTACAGCCAGTTCCTCGCGCTGCAGATCAAGGCCCGAATGGAAGCCATCCCGACACCGGTCTACACGCTCGCCGAGGTGCACCACCTCCGTTGAACCCCGACGAAGAGTCCAGCCGTTGGCTTGTTGACGGTCCTGCGGGGGTCCTTCGTCGTCGAAAGCCTTCGAGGCCGAGGTTGGCGGCACCGTCGATGCGGGTGCCAGCGCTCGTGGTCCCCACGGAGCTCGGTCGCAATAACGGCTACTGACCAGGCGATCAATGCGGCCCACACCAGCCGCTGGTGGAGCCCGGTCAAGAACGTGTCGTGGAGCAGTGGGCTTACGATGGCCAGCGCAAGCGCCAGGAGGGCGAGCGGGCGATCGATTCCGCCTCGCTCTGGGCGTCGACGGCCAGCACCTGCGACCGACCACCCCACCGCCGCGACGACGACGGCAGCCGCCCCGGCTCCCGACGCCCAACGGTGGATCGCATTCTCTGTGTGGTCGGCCGCGTCGAGTCGGTACACGGCTGACAGCACCAACGCGACGGCTGCCACGACGAGTGCCGCCGGCACCAGCTGCGGCCGGCCACGCGAACTGGCGAGGAAGATGGCCAGGGCGATGAACCCACCTGCGACCGCCCCAAAGGCGACGTCCATCAGCCAGCCTTCGGGGCCGAGAGCGTACTCGCTCAGTCGGCTTTCGATCGGCGACACCCGGCGGCGGATCACGTGGAGCGCGACCACACAGGCCACACCGATTCCCAGCAACGCCAGGCTCAGATGGCCGAGCGGCCGCACCGGCACAGCATGACGAACTGGCGCGACGCGAACAAGCGTCGCCGGACGTCGACGGCCGCTGACCCAGACCGCCGCGCGGGTGCGGTCGTCACGAGCTGATTCGCTCGTACTGTTGGGATCGTGCGTCGTGGCGTCAACATCGGCAACGCGCTCGATGTAGGACCCGACGATCGCGGCGGCTGGACCGTTGACGTCAGTCATCTGGACGTGATCCGCGACGCCGGGTTCGACACCGTCCGCATCCCCGTCGCTTGGTCGAAGCACGCCGCAGCGACGATGCCGTATGAGATACGGCCGGCGTTCTTCGCCGAGGTCGACGTTCTGATCGACGCGGCACTCGAACGTGAGCTCGAGGTCGTCATCGACGTCCATCACTACGACGAGCTGTGTGTCGACCCCGACGCACACCACGGCCGGTTCCTCGCCCTGTGGACTCAGATCGCCGAACGATACGCGGAGCTGCCGGCCACCGTTGTGTTCGAGCTGCTCAACGAGCCCCACAGCCGGTTGTCGGGCCGTCGATGGAACCAGCTGCTTGCCGAGGCGCTGGCCGTCGTACGCGACAGCAATCCCGACCGAGACGTTGTGGCCGGACCGGTGGCCCGCAACACGATCGCCGGACTTGTCGAACTCGAGCCCCCCGACGACCAGCGGCTGATCGTCAGCATCCACTACTACCTGCCGCTGTCATTCACCCACCAGGGTGCCCATTGGTTGCCGCACGCCACCGACTGGCTCGGCACGCGATGGGGATCGCCCGCCGACCGGGCCGCGGTGCGCCACGATCTCGCCGCCGCCGCGATGTGGTCGCGCCAGCGAGGCCGACGCTTGCTCATCGGCGAGTTCGGCACGGCCAACCTCGCCCCAGCCAACGACAGGGTGGCCTGGACCGCACACGTGCGGACGATCGCTGACGAACTCGACATTCCTTGGTGCTACTGGGACCTCGCCACCGACTTCGGCCTGTACGACCCTTCGGCCGGCCGATGGAACGAGCCGCTCCGGACCGCGCTGCTCGACGCCTGAATGGACGAAGCGGTCAGCTCGCGTCGGCGAGGGCGTCGCCACCGATCGGAAGAACGCTCGTGTCGATGTCGTACAGATCGGCGACGTTGTCGCAGAGGATTGCGCGCCGCTGCTCGTCGGTCAGGTTTGCCGCCTGCTCGTCGAGCATCTCCTGGCTCCAGGGCCACGTCGAGTCAGAGTGGGGAAAGTCGTTGGCCCACATCAGCCGCCGCCAGTTCATCTGGTCGACGTTCTGAAACGCGACGAAGTCATCCTGGAACGTCATGTAGATGTGCTCGCGGAAGTACGACGACGGTGGCTGATCGACCTTGGCCGTGAGCCAGGCGCGGTGGCGCTTGTATGCGTGGTCCATCCGATACATGAAGTGCGGCGCCCAGCCGGCGTCGGCTTCGACGCACACCACGCGCAGGCCGGGGTGCCGCTCGAAGACGGCGCCGAGAACGAGCATCGCGATGATGTCCTGGCAGCCGCGGATGATCGCCAGGAAGTTCGCCATCTTGGGGCCGCGGTGGCCGCTCAAGGCGTCGGCGCTGCTGGTCAGGATGTGGAACGACGGGACCATCTGCAGGTCGACACACGCGGCCCAGAACTCGTCGTAGACGGGCGAGTCGTAGTCCTCCACCGCCGGGTTGCCGGGCATCATCACGCCCCGCATGCCCATCGCCTTCATCTGCTCAAGGTCGCCGATGCCCTCCTCCGGAGTGCGCATCGCGCTCTGACCGAGCGGGATGAGGCGATCCGTGTCGATCGCGCAGTACTCGACGAGCCAACGGTTGTAGGCCTGCATCGCCGCACGCTTGTAGTCGAAATCCGGATGGTTGCACAGCACCATCCCGACCGAGGGATAGATCAACTCGGCACTGATCCCGTCACGGCGCTGATCGGCAAGGCGATACGTAGAGTCGTATCCGCTGCGGTGCAGATCCTCATAACGGGCTCGCCGCGACAGCTCCTCAGCCGGTTTGCCCGCCGCTGCCACAAGGCCCATCGGGATCGAGCGGCGCATGCCTTCGATCACGTAGACGTCGCCCTTGTCGTCCGTCGACACGAGATGCGGAGCGACGTCGCGGTAGGCGGGATCGATGTAATCCAGGTAGGTGTTCGGCGCCTCAGTGACGTGCGAGTCCGCCGAGATGATCGGATGGTCGACGCGCATGAGATTCCTCCACCTCTGAAGCACAGGCTGAAGCGACGCTACTCGCGGCCGAACGGCGGCAGCCCCGCGATCACACCGGCTGGTGCTGCGGGCAGTACTCGGACCCTCGCATAGCACCTGCCCGGCACGGCTTGCCCGCCTTGGTCGTGCCGCGGCACTGATTGATTGTCGGCTTGGCGGCACCGCCCTCACCGATCGAATGAGGTCCACAAAACGGGGACCCGGCCATCGCGCCGTTGCGGCACGGTGTCCCGTCGCGCTTGAGCGCTGCGCACGTCCTCTGTCGCTGGTCGGCACCTGATGGCGGAAGGGCCGTTGGCACCACCGTCACCCTCATTGAGGGCGTGCGACTAGTCGTCGGCCGCCCCGCCTGCTGACGCCCGTCGTTCCAGCGGCCGTGCCTGCACTCTGTACACGCGTAGTCGGGCTGCGAGCTGCTCAGCTCTCCCGTGGCCTTTCGCGACCGGTTGTCCCACCATCGGTACCCGCCGCAAGTCGGGCACTGGCCGAGGTGCTCGCCATTGGCCATACGGTCCATGGAACTCAGCGGAGGCAGCGTCTTGGAAGGCACAACGTCTGGCTGCGACGCAGTAGATGTGGGCTCGTGCTGCCATCGCGATCGCCGGTTCTTCGGCACGAGCTCGACACTAGAAGTTGGTATCAGCGACCACCGACGCCCCGACCGCCGCGCCGGAACGTGGAACCCGGTCGGCCTGAGTTCACGAGCAGCTCTATGTCGTGGCGGCGATGATGATGCTGACGTCGCTCTGTGATCAGGGCTGCTCCGGTGGACATGCCTCGCGCTCGTCGATGATCCACGGGCTGGCGTCGACGTCGCGTCCGAGCAGCTGGCGGCCGGCGAGCTCGAAGTGCAACTCCTGGGTGCAGATGTGTTGCACAGCGGTGCGGGCGTCGCGCAGGCAACGATCCAGCGGCGAACGGGCGTAGACGCTGCTCGCCCCGGCGGCGGTGTACAACAACCCGATCGCCTCTAGGGCGCTGTGAGCGGCGTGAGTGGCGGCCAGCCACAACGGGCCCCGCTCGGCCATGGTGGCCGGGTGGCCTGCTTGCACCCTCACCCAGAGGTCGTTGAGTGTCTCGGTCAGGTAGCGGCGATTGGCAGTGACGAGTGCCTGGGCGCGTCCGAGCCGCTCCTGCGCCGCCGGCTTGTCGGCTAACACGCTGGCGGACAGCATCGGCGTCTTGGCGTCGGCCAAGCTCACGAATTCCTCGATGGCGTGGCGGGCGATGCCCAGGGGCACCGCGGCGATGAAAGTGGCGAACATGGCGACGGGAGGCATGTGGTACAGCGGCCGGTCGACGCTGGGCGGCTCCTGGAACCACATCGTGTGGGATGCGGGAACGAACACCTCGGAGATCGCGTAGTCGTGACTGGCCGTGCCTCGCAGGCCGGTGGAGTCCCAAGTGTCGACTATCTCGGTAGCCGAGGCGGGAAAGAACAGCTCGCGGATCAATGGAGCACCGGTTGGGCCGATCACCGGCTCGCCGTTCCTCACCACGACACAGCCTCCGACATACCAGTTGGCGTGACTCGACCCGCTGGCCAACGGCCACCGCCCAGCGATACGAAAGCCACCGTCGACCTCGACGGCCATGCCATTGGGACGGAACGCACCCGCCGAGATGGTGGCCGGGTCGCCGTAGATGGTGCGTGCGCCTGCGAGGGGGAGCAGCCCGCCGAATGTGGCGTAGCAACCGCCGATCATGACGCACCACCCGACCGATCCGTCGGCGTGCGACGCAGCCTCGACGACGTTGAGGAACGTCACCGGGTCCACCTCGCTCCCACCGATCTCCGCCGGCGCCAGCAGCCGGAAGACGCCCGCGTCCTGCAACGCACCGATGACCGGCGTCGGCACCTTGCGGGTGGCGTCCATGTCCGCGCACTCGGCCCGGATCAGCTCGGCCAGCGACGCGACGGCGCTCACGGGATCGGTGAGGGTGCTCACCGCCGCGTTCATCTCACCCGCCCGACCGGCCATCGGCTCTGCCCCCCGGCGAGGCGAAGGACGACAGCCGAGCTCGGTGAAGCTCCATCGACTGGCACGGTACGAACAGGCCGCTGCCGGCGCATCGGGCAAACCAGCCAATCCGGGCGCGAACCGCGATGCGTCATTCTGTGTACGCCCGTGTGGTTCTGTACGGAGCCCCAGCCGATCGCCGAGCATGGCGGCTCACGTCGGTACGACCCGTCAGACGGTCGAGAGGTGACGTGCGGCCCGGGTGAGGGCGTCGACAGCAAGTTGAATCACGTCGTCTTGCGTCATCGCTCGGCCGGCCTCGACTCGCAGGAGGAACTCATCGTCACCGAGCTCGCAGCGCAGTCGCGCCGCGATTTGTCGCATCATGGCGGCGTCGGCGCCGAATGGAGGGAGCCCGGTGCGGGGCGATTCCGCGGCACCGTAGAGCACCGTGGCGTCTTGGGAGGCGCCGACGCTCATGATCAGTCCGATCACCGTCCGCAACGTGACCCACAGCGGGGTCCATGCGCCGGCTCGGCGCCAGCGGTCGATCGCCGATTCGCAGTACGTGAGCGCGGTCGCGATGTCGTGTTGGCGGGCACGGGATGCGGCGAGTGTCACTTCGGCCAGGCCGAGGATGAACCTGCTGTCGGCGATGGCGGCAAGCTCGAGAGCTTGGCGTAGGTGCGTCTCGGCTGATTGTGGCTGTTCGCTGGCGAGCGTCTCGCCGGCGACGAAGTGTGCGAAGGCGTGTGCCGACGGGCTGCCGCAGCGTTCAGCCGTGGAGAACACGTCCCGGGCGACTTCGAGGGCGCGTTCGGTGTTGCCGCCGTAGGCGATAGCAATTGCTGCACTCCCGAGGTCCCAGACCGCTTGGAGGAGGTCGCCTCCGGCGGTGGCGAGCGCGTGCGCCTCGGTGAATTCTGTGGCGGCCCGGTCGAGGTCGCCGGCGAGGAGGGCGACGTCGGCGGATGCTTCGAGTACGGGGCGGGCGGCGGCGGAGCCGAGTGGGCGGGCGGCGTCGGCGGCAGCGCGTGCCGCCGCGGTCGCGGAATCGAGGTCGCCACGTTGCCAAGCGCCTGTTGAAGCGGCGAGGAAGACCTCCGGTAGCAGAGCGGAGCCGGTGCCGGCCGCTGCTGAGGCTGCGACTTCGGCCCACCGGAAGATCTCGGAGTGTCCGCGCCAGAGTGCGTAGGGGCGGAGCGCCACGGCTAGGCGGAGGGAGCCTTCGACGTCGTGGCCGACGAGCCAGCTGTGGGCGGCGCGCAGCTCGTCGATGTGGCGTTCGACCGAGGTGGCCGAGTCGGCCTCGGCAGCGGTTCCGAGCCCAGGGGCGGCCTGCTCGGCCTCGGCGAGCGCCCATCGGGCGTGGCGGTCTCGTGCCAGGTGCAGCGCCTGTTCGGAGTCGAGGCGTTCGCGGCCGTAGTGGCGGATGGTGTCGAGCATCGAGTAGCGCCGCGAGTCCGAGCCGCGTTGCTCGACGAGGAGGGTGCACTCGAGCAATCGCAGCACCGCTGGGGCCACCGCGGCGCGATCGATCTCATCGCTGGCGGCGACGGCAATCGCGGCCTCCAGATCGAACGGTCCGCGAAACACCGAGAGTCGGTCAAAGACTCGCCGCTCGAGAGGTTCCAGCTGTGTGTAGGACCAGTCAATGACGGCGCGGAGCGAGCGGTGTCGGGTCGGGCTGCCGGCGCCGCCGATGAGGACGTCGAATCGCTGGCCGAGCGCCCGGCGCAGATCCTCTAGCGCCAGCCCGCGGACGCGAGCGGCAGCGAGCTCGATGGCGAGCGGGAGGCCGTCGAGGCGGCGACAGATGTCCGCGATCGTGTCGAGGTCGTCCGATGACGCCTGGAACGAGGCGTTGGTAGCGCGTGCTCGGTCGAGGAACAACACGACGGCGGGCGAGTCGGGGCTGCTGGCGGCGAGGGGCGCCACTTCCCAGAGATGTTCAGCGTCGACGCCCAGTCGTTCACGGGAGGTGGCCAGCACGTCGACCCCCTGGGTGGATTGGACGAGCTGCTGAGCGAGCCTGGCTGCACTTGCTACCACGTGCTCACAGTTGTCGAGAACCACGAGCGTGCGCTGACCCCCGAGCCGGTCGACGAGTTGGGCCTCGAGGCGGCGGCCGCTCCGCTCCTGCAAACCGACGACATTCGTCACGACACGGGCTACATCGCCGCCCGGGGCGAGCACGGCGAGGTCGCAGACGTACACGCCGCCCGGGTAGCGGCCGGCGGCTTGGGCGCTCGCTTCGAGGGCGAGGCGTGTCTTGCCGACACCGCCGGGACCCCACAGCGTGACCAGCCGTGCGCGGCCGAGGAGATCGGCGACGTCGCGCAAGTCGCTGTCGCGAGCGATGAAGCTGCTCACCGGCCGCGGCACCCTCACCGCGTTCTCCGAACCGGGCTGTGGCGTGTCGGTGTCAACCACCGTGTGCTGCAGGATCCGATGTTCGAGCCGTCGCAACGCGGGGGACGGCTCCAGTCCGTGTTCCTCGGCGAGTTGGCGGCGCCACGTCTGGTAGACGTCGAGGGCATCCGTGTGGCGGCCCTGATGGTAGAGGCCTTCCATGAGCAGCGCTCTGGCCCGTTCGCGTTCGGGCTGATCGGCCAGCAGCGCCTCTGCCGCGGCAGCCGCCTCGGCCAGCCGTCCCATCGAGAGCAACAATCCAGCTCGCTGTTCGCGGGCGGCACCGCGCAGCTCTTCGAGCCGCTGTCCTTCGGTCTGGGCGAACGGCCGGTCGACGAACTCTTCAAGCGCCGCGCCTCGCCACAGCTGCAGGGCGTTGTCGATGAGACGGAGGGCCTCGTCACCCCGAGCGTCCGCGGCGGAGGCGAACAGCTGCTCGAACCGCCGCGCATCGACGTCGCCGGGGTCCACGGCCAGGCGGTACCCGCTGTCGTCGGTGACCAGCGGCGTCCCCCCGGGCAGAGTCTTGCGCAGCCGCGACACCTGCGTGCGGAGCGCACCGGCGGGATCGTCGGGCAGGTGATCACCCCACAGCTCCTCGGCGAGCCGATCGGCCGTCACCGTGCAGTTGGCCTCGAGGAGCAGAAGTGTCAGCATCAGGCGCTGGAGGCGGCTGCGAATGCGGACGGGCCCGGTCTCGGCAACCACGACAAGCGGCCCGAGGATTCCGAACTGCGGAGCGTCCGGACGCCCTTCACGCACAAGGCGAGTATCCCATCCGCCCCCGGACTGGACGAGTCCGTTTGGCGTCGAGTGCTGGCGACACGGAACGGACACGGGGTTGACACGCCCGTTTCTTACCCTCCGAGAAACGCGACGTTCGGCAAAGGGAGCAGTCATGGCGATCAAATCAGGGATGGCAGTCCCCGACGAGGTACGGGCATCATTCGACTGCCATCTCCTCGAGCCAGGCGACGACGGCTATGAGGACGCCCGCCGCCTCCAGAACGGCATGATCGACCTCCGCCCCGCGCTGATCGCGCAGTGTGTATCGACCGCCGACGTCATCGAAGCGGTGAACTTGAGCCGTCGCTGCGGAGTTGAGATGGCAGTGCGAGGCGGTGGGCATGGCGTTGCGGGGCGTGCGGCGACCGAGGGGGGGCTCATGATCGACTTGTCGTCAATGAAAGGCATCCACGTCGATCCGCGTGGCCGTTCCATCCGCGCCGAGCCGGGTCTCACGTGGAGGGACTTCAACCGGGCGGCCGCTGTCCACGGACTGGCCACCACCGGGGGCACCATCTCGAGTACCGGAATCGCCGGGTTGACCCTCGGCGGCGGGATTGGCTGGCTCATGGGCAAGTACGGCCTCACCGTCGACAACCTGCTGTCCGCTGAAGTTGTCACGGCCAACGGCGACGTGATCACCGCCAGCGACGATGAGCACCCGGACCTCTTCTGGGCGTTGCGCGGTGGCGGCGGCAACTTCGGGGTTGTGACCTCGTTCGAGTACCGAGCCCACCGGGTGCGCGAGGTGCTGGCCGGCCCCGTGCTACACCCGCTCACTGAGGCTCGTTCGGCGCTGGCGTTCCACCGCTCATTCACCGCTTCGGTGCCCGACGAGCTCACAGTCGGCGCAGCGTTGCTCCATGCCCCCGACGGCTCCGGCACCAAGGTTGCAGCCCTCGTGCCCTGCCACTGCGGTGAGCCAAGCACGGCCGATGCTGACGTGAAGCCGCTGCGAGCCTTCGGGGCGCCGATCGCCGACCTCGTAGAACTGATGCCCTACCCCACCGTGAACACGCTGCTGGACGCGGCGTTCCCGAAGGGCGCGCTGAACTACTGGAAGTCGGGCTTCCTCACGAACCTGTCCGACGAGGCCATCGACGTGATGGTGGACGCCTACGAGCGGGTGCCGTCGACGATGACAGCCATCGTCCTCGACCACGTCCACGGCGCCGCCACCCGCGTCGCGCCGGACGCCACCGCGTTCCCGCACCGCCAGAACGCCTTCAGCGTGCTGCTGCTCGGCCAGTGGGCGGACCCGGCCGACACCGAAGCAAACATCGCGTGGGTCCGCGATACCTACGAGCTGCTGCAACCGCACATGAGCGACCGGCGGTACACGAACTACCTCGCCGCCGACGACGCCGGAGCCGTGCGGCAAGGCTACGGAGAAAACTACGAGCGTCTCGTCGAGGTCAAGCGCACGTACGACCGCCACAACCTCTTCCGCTCTAACCTCAACATCGAAGCCGCATAGCGGTCCGTGTTAGATCTGCCGACGCCAGTGACCACCTCCCGACCGGCGAGCATCACGATCGCTGCCATGACATGGGCAGGCGGAAGACGCCCCCGTCGGTCTGCTCTGCAGCCATGCCGCACCCCGCTCACGCATCGGGGTGACGCCGACCTGGCGGAACGCGTCGCCGCTGTCGGGCCAGCGGCGGTCGAGCGTGAACTGCGGCGATTCGTCCGAGAAGCCCGGCGGCGCAACGTCATGCCTCTTGTCGTGGCCGTCTTGGCCGATCCAGCCCAGCCCGAGGTGGCCCGCCAACGAGCGTTCGGGCGGATCCAGGCCGAGCTCGAACAAGCCCAGCGAACGGCTCCGCCGACCGTGCCGAACGACCAACGACGCAGCGTGACGATCATGAGCCCCGACACCGCCCTCTCCATCGTGACCGGCGACAACCCGCCGCAGCTGCCGTCGACGCAGCGCTGGGAGCCGACCTCGCCGTGATTCACCCGGGCTCTCAAGCGGTAGTAGCCAGGTACAGGCTGAGCGAGCTGTACCCGCCGGTGCCGCTCGTTGCTGATCCTGTCGGTGCCGTCGCATCGCTGACCGAACTGATCCGAGCCGAGGGCGTCGACATGGACATGACCCGCAGGGTGCCGGCCACCGTCATCGGTGCGCTCAAGCAAGCCGGGGTCTTCCGGCTCCTGGCTCCCGTGGAGGTCGGTGGTGTCGAGGTCGACCCGGTGACGTTCCTTAACGTCGTCGAGGCCGCATCCCACGCCGACGGATCGGTCGGCTGGTGCGTCATGATCGGTGGCTCCTACGCCACCTTCGGGGGCATGCTCCCCTTGGAGGGCGCACGCCACATCTACGGCAACCCGCAGACCATCTCGGCCGGTGCGGTCCGCGCCGGCGGTGTCGCCGTCGAGGTTGACGGCGGTTTCCGGGTCACCGGACGATGGCCCTTTGCCAGCGGCTCGAGCCATGCCAACTGGTACATCGGAGGCTGCGTCGTGCACCGGGACGGCCAACCGGTGATCGGCGCCACAGGCGCCCCGTTGCTGCGGGAGTGCTTCTTTCCCGCCTCGGTGACCGAGATCATCGACACGTGGAACTCCACTGGGCTGCGGGGCACGGCCAGTCACGACTACGCCGTCACCGATGTGTTCGTCCCCGCCTCCCACACGATGTGGTTCCAGGAGCCGCCCACCATCGACCGGCCGTTGTACCGCATGCCTCCGGTCGCCATGTTCGCCACCTTCATCGGTGCCGTGCCCCTCGGCGTCGCCCGCCACGCCATCGACGAGTTCGTGGTCCTGGCCGACGCCAAGGCCCCGCCACGGTCCTCGACGGTGCTTGCCGACAGGCCAACGGCCCAGGACCGGCTGGGACGGGCCGACGCCCTCGTCGCCGCCGGTCGCCGGTACCTGACCGAGACGCTCAACGACCTCTGGGTGCGGGTCCAGGCGGGTCAGGTCCCCACCACGGCCGACCGGGGACCGTTGTGGCTGGCTGCCACCCACGCCGCCCACAGCGCCCTCGAGGCGATCGGACTGCTGTACACCGCCGCCGGAGCGAGCGGCGTCTACGCCAGCTCCCCGCTCGATCGATGCCTGCGCGACGCCCGCACCGCCGTGCAACACATCTGCACCCAGGAGCTCCACTTCGAGCTCGCCGGCCGCCGCCTGCTCGGCCGCGACATCGCGGCCGGCCCCTGGGCCATCGACGACCGGAGCGAGGCGTGAACGGCGTGGCCGCCAGCCTTGACGGACTGGCAGCAGACCTGCGGGGACGTCTGGTGCGCCCGGTTGACCCTGACTACGACACGACCCGAGCGGTCTTCAACGGCATGATCGACCGTCGACCCTTGGCCGTGGTCGTGTGCGCAGGCCCGTCCGACGTGGCCCGCGGCATCGCCTTCGCCCGGGAGCACGACCTGGTGCTCTCGGTCCGAGGGGGCGGTCACAGCGTCGCCGGCAACGCGGTGTGCGACGGCGGGATCATGCTCGACCTCTCCGCCATGAAAGGAATACGGGTCGATCCCCAACACCGGACCGCCCGCACCGAATCGGGCGTGACTCTGGGAGAACTCGATCACGAGACCCAGGCGTGGGGACTGGCCACGCCGCTCGGCGTGGTGTCGATGACCGGAATTGCCGGCCTCACGCTGGGGGGTGGACTTGGCTGGCTCAACGGAGCGTACGGTCTTGCCTGCGACAACCTGCTGTCCGCCGACGTGGTCACGGCCGACGGTCGGCTGGTCACGGCCAGCGACGAGTCGAACGACGACTTGTACTGGGCCATCCGCGGCGGTGGCGGGAACTTCGGCGTCGTCACGTCCTTCGAGTACCGGCTGCATCCCGTCAGCACCGTGCTCGCCGGAGGCCTGACCTATCCCTTGGCCGAGGCCCCGCAGGTACTGCCGTTCTACGACGGCTTCCTCGACGCCGCCCCCGACGAGCTGTCGACGGCGGCATCATTCGCCGTTGGACCCTCGGGGGAGCCGGCGGTCACGGTCACGGTGTGCTACTGCGGATCGGTTGACACCGGCGAACAGGTCCTCCGGCCGTTGCGCACCTTCCGGCGTCCCATCGACGACACCATCGAGCCGATGCCGTACCGGAGGTTCCAGGCCGCTCCTGACCCCGGCTTCCCCTTCGGTGAACTGCACTACTGGCGGTCCGGGTTCCTCCGCCGCCTGACCGACGAGGCGATCCAGACCATGATGCGCTTCGTTGAGCAGATGCCCTCACCCGCCGCCGGTGTCGGCCTCCAGCACATGCACGGCGTGGCCAGCCGCATCCATCCGTCCGCCACCGCCTTCGCCCACCGAGCCGCGCAATTCGACTTCCTCATTCTCTCGCAGTGGCCCGACCCGGCCGACACGGCTCGGAACATCGAATGGACCCGAGCCTTCTTCGCCGCCATGCAGCCCCACCTCGAAAACGCCGTCTACGTCAACAACCTCGGCGACGAAGGTGACAACCGCGTCCACGCCGCATACGGGACCAACTACGAGCGACTCGCCGCCCTAAAGGCGAAATACGATCCCACCAACCTCTTCCGCATCAACCACAACATCCAGCCAATGGTCTCACGATAGAAAGCTGCGCCACTCAGGTGGGGCTCCGAGCTGCCGGCAGCGAGGACAGGCGAAGCCGTCTCGCTGCCACCCCGCCGGTATGGGAGTGTTCGTTGACAGGCCGCTGACCACGCGCTCACGCATGGGAAACCGGCCGCGGCTGGGTCACTGACGGCAATCACAATGGCGACCAGTGGACGTGTACGAGCTGAGCGTCGATCTACGCCCCGGGGTTCGCGACCTTGAGTTCACCGGAGCGCTCGACCAGTACCTCGGCCGGCTCCAGGCCGACGGCCTGATCGAAGGCTGGCGGCTGCTGCGCAGCAAGCTTGGCCTCGGGGCGACCAGCGAGTTCAAGGTGCTCATCGAGACTCGCGATCTCGCCCAGCTCGACACCGCGTTCACTGTGGTTTCGACGCGCGACGAGCCGATCGAGGATCTTCACCATGGTGTCAACTCGCTCGTCATCAACTTCCGCGCCGGGCTGTGGCGAGACTTTCCCGACGCCCAGCGAGTGACCGGGAGTGAACGGTTCTGAGGCCGACGACAGGCCACGACGGCGACTCATGTCGGCGTCTCCCTACGTCACGGGCCGAGGACCGTTGACGGTTCGTTGAGCACCACGTAGTCGTCGACAATGCTGAGTCGAGGCGAGCTAGCAAGCGGAGGTGTGTCGAGGCCCAGGGCGCCGGTGCGGAGCTCACCGATCCACTTGCTGTGTTGATACTCGTGGTTGACGATCGCGATGAGCAGCGTCGATGCGATCAGGCGGACCTGGTTCGGCGCTCCGACTGCGCATTGGTCGATCTCTCCGATCCGATCGTGGATCCGCTCGGCGACTGTGCTGCGGTACGAGCGAATGCGCTCAGCTCTTGAGCTTTCGATCGGCCTTGCGGTCGATCCGCTCTTCTTCGGCCTTCGTGAGGTTTCCGGCCTTCCGTTGCTGCGCGGCCCGCGACTTTGCGTTGCGGGCGTGGGCCTTGTCAGGCATCGGGTAGTTGCCCGACTGCTTCTTGTCGTCCTTGGTGCGAGCCTTCTCCGGCAGACCGAAGTCGTTGGCCGGCAACTTCTCGCGCTTCTTGGCGGACAGTTCAGTCATTGCTTCACCTCCAACGTGACGTGTCGCGAGTACCCGCTGGTCGTGGTGGCCGAAACCGATAGTGCCGAGCTCGACCACGCAATCACCTGGCCGCGCCATCGGAGACGAATGATCGAGTCCGCCAGCTCAGTCGACCGCGGTTGCTTCGATCTCGACAAGCAGGTCTGGGAAGGCGAGGCGTGCGACGCCGAGAAGCGTGCCCGGCGGGGCCACGCCAGCGGATTGAAGGCGTTCCGCCACAGACCCGTAGTTGGCCAGGAGTTCGTCGACGTCGGTCGTGTAGATGTTCAGCCGGACCACGTTGGCAAGGCTCATCCCGGCCTCGCCAAGCACCGCTTCCAGGTTGTCAACGGCCATCGCTACTTGAGCGCCCATGTTGCCGGCATGCTGCGGCTGGCCTTCGGCGGACGTTGCAGTCTGACCCGCGCAGTAGAGCGTTCGACGTTCGCCTTCGACGACTTCGCCTTGGTTGAATCCGAACTCCAGCGACCACGTCCACGGATTCACTGCGACTCGCCGGATCGTCATGACTCGGACGGTAGCCGCGCCAGCACGCTGACCACTCCGAGCGCCCGAACCAGATCCGTTCGCAGAGGCGTTCCTGAGCTCCGGGAGGGCCCGAGCGGTGCGTGCGCCGCGTGACAGGCGCCACACGCTGGCCACTCTGCAGCCCATCTCCACTGCTTCTCCATGACTCGGCGGCGGCCCATCGCTTGAATCGGACCACCTGGGCCGCCGCGGACGGCAGCGGCCTCTAGGACGGAGAAACGGCCATGACACCCATCGAGACCCGGCGCAGGCGCCTGGTCAGACGCGGACGGGACACCGTCCAGCCTCGCAGCGACCACCCGCCGGCAGGGCGTCGCCACCTCCATGCCCACCAGCAGGCGCGGTCGACGGACGGCGATCTGGGCCGGCGCCTGGCGGCGGGCGACACGGAGGCGCTGCAAGCGGTCTACGCCACCTACGGCGGTCCGATGATGACCGCCGCCCTCCACCACCTCGCCGGCGACCGGCGCCTGGCCGAGGAGGCGGTCCAAGCGGCCCTGCTCAAGGCGTGGCGCTCCGCATCGACGTTCGACGCGACCCGACCGCTCGCACCGTGGTTGTACGCGATCGTGCGCCATTGCGCGATCGACCTCCGCCGCCACGAGCACCGCCACAACCTCGCATCACCGGACGCCGTCGACGGCAACTTCGGAACCCGCGAGGACGACCCGTTCGAGTCGGCGGCGACCGCCTGGACCGTGCGGGCGGCACTGGAGCGGCTGCCCGCCAAGGAGCACTCCGTGATCCGCCTCATGTACTTCGAGGGCCTCACCCAGGGCGAGGTCGCGGCGCGCCTGGACATCCCGCTCGGCACCGTCAAGACCCGATCGGCGCGAGCCCACCACCGGCTGCGGGTCGCCCTCGGCTCCAGGGCCGCCATCGGACGGCCGTCACACCTCCGGTGAGCGGTTGACCATCAGGACCACGGGGTGCGTGGTCGCTCGACGCGTTCGCCGTCGAGGGTGATGTCGACGCGCTCGTTGAAGAACGAGAGCAGGTCCTTGACCGCGGTCGCGTAGTTGTGCGGTTGGGCGAAGCTCCACACCACGTCGTCGACCACCGTGCCGTTGATCGTCGCTGACCAGTACGAGGCGAGCCCCTTGTACGCACACGCGGTTGTCGTATCGGACGGGTGGAGCAGGTCCATCTGCACGTCCTCGCGGGGCAGGTAGTAGCGCGTGGGCAGATAGGTCTCGAACAGCATCGTCGGTCGCGCCGAGTCGGCGACGGTGACCCCGTCGATCTCGACGACGACCCGGCGTGAGCTGCGCCTCGTGTCGACCGTTTTGAATGGGTCACGGGCATGGGCGAGGAGCAGCTCGTCCTCCTCCCGCCACTCGTCGAACGCCTGGAAGTCCAGGATCGCGTACCCGTCGAACTCCGGGTCATTGGGCGTGAACGCCGCTCCGGCGAGGGTCGCGGCATCGGTGGTGATGTCGAACGTCGTGCCCGGCGTGGTGTGGGCCGAGAACCCGCTCCGCGGGTCCAGGACCGGAGGACCGTCGCCCAGGCGAACGGCTCGCTCCTCGGACACGGCCTCCGGGGTGCTCTCGACGAACGCGCCATAGACGTCGCCCTGGGGAACGGCATACGCGGGCACGATTCGACGGGGCTCCCACACGACCCACGCCCGCGTCGAGTCGACCACCGCCGCGCCACCGACGAACGCCCGGGTCCGCTTAGCGGTCGGGTGGTACCGCAGTTCAGGGAGCGAGGCGAAGAAGTGATCGGCAAGGTCGAGCGCCATCCGCCAAGACTTCCCACCGCGCGTGCGCTACGCAAGTGGACGAGTCGCGAATAAAGGAGGCGATGGATGGATGTCAACCAGTTGATGCAACAGACACGAGAGAGTTTGACCGTGAACCGGCTGTTCGGCGAGCCGCACGAACGCAACGGGGTCACGGTCATCCCGGTCGGCGTCGTGCGCGGTGGAGGCGGCGGTGGCCAGGGCGAGGGATCCGGACCTGAGGGTGTCGGAACCGGGTCGGGCGCCGGTGGTGGGTTTGGCGTCATCGCCAAGCCCGCCGGCGTGTACGTCATCGCCGGCGACCAGGTGAGCTGGCGACCAGCAGTCGACGTCAACCGCATCGTGCTGGGTGGTCAGATTGTGGCGATCGCCGCGCTGCTCGTGCTGCGCAGCATCTTCCGCCACCGCTGATCTCGCCCGCGCCGCTCCCCGGTCAGGCGCCGACGTAGGAGGCGAGGTGCTGACCGGTGAGGGTGGAACGGCCGGCGACGAGGTCGGCGGGGGTGCCCTCGAAGACGATCCGGCCGCCGTCGTGACCGGCACCAGGACCGAGGTCGATGATCCAGTCGGCGCGCGCCATCACCGCCTGGTGGTGGGCGATGACGATGACCGACTTGCCCGCGTCGACGATCCGGTCGAGCAGGCCGAGCAGTTGCTCGACGTCGGCGAGGTGCAGGCCGGTGGTCGGCTCGTCGAGCACGTAGACGTCGCCCTTCTCGGCCATCTGAGTGGCCAGCTTGAGCCGTTGCCGCTCGCCGCCGGACAGCGTCGTGAGCGGCTGGCCGAGGCTGAGGTAGCCGAGCCCGACGTCGGCGAGCCGGTCGAGCACGGCGTGGGCGGCCGGCGTGCGGGCCTCGCCGGCGCCGAAGAACTCCTCGGCTTCGGTCACCTGCATGGCGAGCACGTCGGCGATGTTCCGGCCGCCCAGCGTGTACTCGAGCACCGACGCCTGGAAGCGCCGGCCTTCGCAGTCCTCGCAGGTGGACTCGACCGTCGCCATCACGCCGAGGTCGGTGTAGATGACGCCGGCGCCGTTGCACGTGGGACAGGCGCCTTCGGAGTTGGAGCTGAACAGCGCCGGCTTCACGCCATTGGCCTTGGCGAACGCCTTGCGGATCGGGTCGAGCAGACCCGTGTACGTCGCCGGGTTGCTCCGTCGGGAGCCACGAATCGCGGTCTGGTCGATGACCACTACGCCGTCCCGCCCGGCGATCGATCCGTGGATCAGCGAGCTCTTGCCGGAGCCCGCGACGCCCGTGACCACGCAGAGCACCCCCAGCGGTACGTCGACGTCCAAGTCGCGGAGGTTGTTCGTCGACGCTCCCCGGACCTCCAGCGTGCCGTCGACCGGACGCACCGTCTCCTTGAGGGTCGCCCGGTCGTCGAGATGGCGGCCGGTGACGGTGTCACTCTTCCGCAGCGCCTCCACCGTGCCCTCGAAGCACACGGTGCCGCCCGCCGTGCCGGCGCCCGGTCCGAGGTCGACGACCCGGTCGGCGATCGCGATCGTCTCCGGCTTGTGCTCCACCACGAGCACGGTGTTGCCCTTGTCCCGCAGCTGCACCAGCAGCTCGTTCATCCGCTCGATGTCGTGCGGGTGCAGGCCGATCGTGGGCTCGTCGAAGACGTATGTGACATCGGTCAGCGACGAGCCGAGGTGGCGGATCATCTTGGTGCGCTGTGACTCGCCCCCGGACAGCGTGCCCGACGGCCGCTCGAGCGAGAGATAGCCCAACCCGATCTCGGAGAACGCGTCGAGCAGGTGTTGCAGCCCGGCGAGCAGCGGAGCCACCGAGGGCTCGTCCAGCCCCCTGACCCACTCGGCCAGGTCGCTGATCTGCATCGAGCAGACGTCGGCGATGTTCTTCCCCTCGATCTTCGACGACCGGGCCTCCTTGCTGAGGCGAGTGCCGTCGCACTCGGGACAGGCCGTGAACGTCACCGCCCGCTCGACGAAGGCGCGGATGTGCGGCTGCATCGCGTCGACGTCCTTGGACAGCATCGACCGCTGGATCGTCGGGATCAGCCCGGCGTACGTCAGGTTGATCCCCTCGACCTTGATCTTGGTCGGCTCCTTGTAGAGCAGGTCGTGGAGCTCCTTGTTGGTGTACTTGCGGATCGGCTTGTCCGGGTCGAAGAAGCCGCAGCCGCGAAAGATGCGGCCGTACCAGCCGTCCATGCTGTAGCCCGGGATCCTGAGCGCGCCCTCGTTGAGCGACAAGCTGTCGTCGTACAGCGCGGTCAGGTCGAAGTCGGTGACCGAGCCGATGCCCTCGCAGCGCGGACACATGCCCCCGAGACGGTTGAAGGTGGCTCTCTCGGTCTTGGTCTTGCCGGGGCCGCGCTCGACCGTGATCGCCCCGCTGGCCTTCACCGTGGGGACGTTGAACGAGTACGCGTTGGGCGAGCCGATCGACGGCTTCCCGAGCCGGCTGAAGAGGATGCGCAGCATCGCGTTGGCGTCGGTGGCGGTGCCGACGGTCGAGCGGGGGTTGGCGCCCATCCGCTCCTGATCGACGATGATCGCCGTGGTCAGCCCGTCGAGCACGTCGACCTCGGGCCGCGCGAGGGTCGGCATGAACCCCTGCACGAAGGCGCTGTAGGTCTCGTTGATCAGCCGCTGCGACTCGGCCGCGATCGTGCCGAACACCAGCGAGCTCTTCCCCGATCCGGAGACGCCGGTGAACACCGTCAACCGCCGCTTCGGCAGCTCGACGCTGACGTCCTTGAGGTTGTTGACGCGCGCGCCGTGGACGCGGATCAGGTCGTGGCGGTCGGCGGCGTGTCGCGCCGGCGACCGCGAGTCGGCCTTGCTCACTCTGCGCGCCACCGTCGCCGCTCGGGCAGCGTGACGTCGCCGTAGCCGTTGCAGCGCACCTCGGTCGGCCGCAGCTCGAACAGCACGTAGTGATCGGCAGGGCTGTAGCTGGCGGCAGCGACGACGGCCTCCCGCACGTCGGCTTCGTCGACGGGGTGCCCGGTGCCGCTCACCGACGCCTCGCCGCCGGTGCCGGCGTTGTCCGGGACGCCGTTGTGCAGGGCGAACGACTCGCGCTCGCGGAGGTCCGTGCCTTTCGGTGACGTCGGCTCCATGAACAGATAGGCCCCGTCGGCGGTGAAGACCGGCGTCACCGGGTGGACCCGCGGCGCGCCGTTCGCCCGCACCGTCGCCAGGTACGACGGCGCCGCCTGCAACCGCTCGGCGACGAACGCGGCCAGCTCCGGCTCGGCGGCGGCGAACTGACCCCAGGTCGACGACATGCCGATGAAAGTAGGCGACCGTCCACCGGTGAGGGCTATCGGTTGGCGCCCTCGACGAGGGCGGCCAAGCGGGTCAGCGACGCGTTCAGCCGGTCGGTCGTGGTCGACCGCGCCCGCTCGAAGCGGGCGGGATCGGTGAGCTGGGACCAGTCGTACGTGTGGGTCACCAGCGTCGTCCCGTCACCTACCGGCTCGAGGGTCCACCGCCAGAGGTGGCCAGGAGGTTCGCCGCCCGGTTCCGACGGCCGCCACGCGATCAGCCGACCCTCCTCGAACTCGACGACGTGGTTGTGTCGCTGCGCGCCCAACGTCAGCGTCATGACGAAGACATCGCCGACACCCCGGATCCGCTGCCCGGGCGCCGCTTCGGCCAGGTTGTCGTTGCCGTCCCACGACGGCTGCCGCGCCGGGTCGGCGATGTACTCGAAGATCACCGCGGCGTCGGCGGCCATCGTCCTGGACGCCGTGACGACCTTGGGCGGGTCCGCAGCGCGAGATGGGTGCTTCATCGATCGGGCGGGAACTCGGTGATGTCACCCTGCTCGAGGTCGGGAAGCTGGTCGACGGCGGCGAGCAGGTGCTCGCGCCATGTGTCCGAGAGCCGGACGAGGTACGGCGAGTCGCCTTCCATCCGGATGTGGCGCAGGTGGAACGAGTCCGGCTCGTAGATCCCGAGGTCGTAGGGGGGCCCGACCGACAGGTTGGCGAGCGCGGTGCTGACCATCGAGGAGAGGGCGATCTTCGCCGCCGTGCGCAGATCGGCCTGCGACCGCACGGCGAGGTCGAGCCACGCCTTGCCGTACTTCGCCTCGCCGATCTGGAGGAACGGCCGGTCGTCCGACACCCGGATGTAGTTGCCCTCGGGGTAGACGAGCACGATGTCGGCCGGTTCCCCCCGCACCTGGCCGCCGAGGATGAACGTGGCGGTGGCGTTCGCCCCCAGCGTCTCCTGGTGCCGCTTCGCGGCACTGGTGCTCAACTTGCCGACGTAGAGCGCGGCCTCGTCGAGATGGTTCACCGTGCCGAGTGAGTCGCCCGTACCGTTCAAGTCGTGGGAGATCCGGTCGAGCAGCTCGTGCGTCGTCGCCAGGTTCCCCGCCGACTGGAGGACGAAGAGCCGGTCGTCGTCGGGGCGGAACACGTGCAGCTTGCGGTACGTGCTGACGTTGTCCACCCCTGCGTTGGTGCGGGTGTCCGACATGAACAGCAAACCTTGATCGAGGCGCATCGCCAGGCAGTACGTCATCTGCTCCTCCGGCCCGGGGTCGGCCCGAAGCTAGTTTCCGGGCGCGGACAGTCTCGGATCCGGGACTCTCCGCGCCCAGAAGGGTGGATGAGACGCTGCGCGCCCAGATGTGGGTCGTCGCGAACGCCCAACGTACGATCCGCCCATGGCGGACCGTGACCCACCGGCGGAGCGGGCGGAGCGCGAAGGCTGGGTGCGCCACGCGATCGAACGGCTGCACGACGAGTACGCCCCGCTCGCCGACGGACAGCCCGCCGATTACATCCCCGAGCTCGCCAACGTCGACCCGGACGCGTTCGCCGTCTCCGTCGCCACCACCGACGGCCGGCAACTCGGCGTCGGTGACCGTGACCGGCCGTTCACGATCCAGTCGATCTCGAAGCTGTTGATGTACGGCCTCGCCCTCGAGACGCACGGCCGGGAGTACGTGATGAGCCGGATCGGGGTGGCGCCGACCGGCGACCGGTTCAACGCCATCGTCCTCGACGAGGACGACAACCGGGCGCCGAACCCGATGGTGAACGCGGGAGCGATCGCGGTGACGGATCTCGTCGTCGGCGCCGACATCGACGAGCGCGTCGACGTCGTGCGCTCGCTCTACGAGCGCTACCTCGGCCGGCGGCCCGAGCTCGACCACGACGTGTGGACATCCGAGCGGGCGACCGGGAACCGCAACCGGGCGATCGCCTACCTGATGCTCAGCCGGGGCATCGTCGAGGACCGGGTCGAGGAGACGCTCGACCTCTACTTCGCCCAGTGCTCGGTCCTCGTGACGTGCGACGACCTGGCGTTGATCGGTGCCACGCTGGCGAACCACGGGGAGCACCCCGTGACCGGCGAGCAGGTCGTGGCGGCCGACGTGGTCCGCGACATGCTGTCCGTCGCGCTGACGTGCGGCATGTACGACTACGCCGGTGAGTGGGTGTTCACGGTCGGCATCCCGGCCAAGAGCGGGGTCGGCGGCGGCATCCTCGGCATCCTCCCCGGCCTCGGCGGACTGGCGACGTTCTCGCCCCGGCTGGACGAGTACGGCAACAGCGTCCGCGGGGTGAAGGTGTTCGAGGAGCTCTCGGCGCGCTTCACGCTCCACCTCTTCGATCCCGACCGTCCGTGGCTGCGTCGGGCGCCGGCGCCGGCGTAAGGCGTCAGCCCCGGACGAACTCTTCCAACCGCTCGGCTTCGGCGGCGACCTCGCGTCGTCGCGACGGTGGAAGCGGCGCCAACGGGTCGGTGACGACGTGACCGTTCTCGACGCGCCACATCCCGGCGACGAACCCGTCGACGAGGAACACCTGGGCGACGTCGCCGTTCTGGCCGATGACCAGCTTCCGGTACTCCTCGGGGAGGATGCGCGTCCGGTCGGCCCATGCGAGCAGCACGTTGTCCCACTTGGGCAGGAAGCGCACGGGTGCGGGCACGTCCGGGTCGGGAAACGTCCCGTCGGGGACGTCGAGCAGCTCGCGGCCCTGCTCGTCGCGGAACGTCTGCAGCTCGAGTCGGTCGAGCGCGGCCTTGATCTCCGGGACGTGCATCATGCTCCACGCCCCGATGTCCTTCCGCGAGGAGGGCCCGAAGGCGGCGAGGTAGCGACGCAGGACCTCCGCACGCGCCTCCACGGGCGTGTGCTCGTCGGGCTCGTCGATGGCGACGAAGCGGCCCACCGGACGGGCATGCCAGAGCGCCGTCTCATGGTGATGGACGACGTGGGCCCGTACGCGCGCCGCCTGCCAGGCGCGTCGCGCCTCGGTGCCGGTGAGGCCATGCTCGCGCTCGAGGTGAGCGAGGCCGTCGGTGACCGTCACCGGACCGGCCGCAGCGAGCGCCCGGACCGACGGCGCCAGGCGTCCGGCCAAGGCGGAACGCGAGGGGAAGTTGGTCTCGCTCAACCCGGCTTGCAGCAGCGCGTAGTCGGGGAGCGTGACGAGGTGCAGCGTCTGACGCATCACCGTCGCCTTGACCACCGTCCCCCGGGTGAGCTCCCGCTCGAGCGCCGACCGGCGGAAGCCCGTCGTGCGGGTCCAGATGCCGACGTAGGGCGCCGGTGGCCACTGCGCCTGCACCCCGACGAGGTGCTCGATCACCGCCCGCGGCCCGAGCCGCCGCCGCGGCTCCAGGAGCAGTTGGCGCGCCAGTGTGATGCGGTTGAGTTCGCGCCGGGTCAGGACCCGTTCAGCCAGCGACGCCATCTCGCCGGAGCTTACGGCGATGACCCGCTACTCCACGCAGAGGCAGAACGGGTGCCCGGCGGGGTCGAGGAACACCCGGAACGTCGTGCCCGGTTGGAACTCGGCCTTCGTCGCGCCGAGGGCGAGCACCTTGCGCTCCCCGTCCTCGAGCTCGGAGACGTCGAAGTCGAGGTGGTACTGCTGGGGCACGTTCTGGGTCGGCCACTCGGGCGCCCGGTAGTCGTCGACGTGCTGGAACGCCAGCGTCCAACCGTTCCCGGTGTCGAGCTGCGCCCACTCGCCGTCCGACTGACCGTTCACCGGCCAGCCGCTGACCTCGCTGTAGAAGCGGGCCAGGGCCATTGGGTCGGGGCAGTCGAAGACGACACCGCTGAGCGTGGCGATACCTGTCACTGCGGGACCTCCTGGGAGTTGCGAACGGTCCCACTCTCGACGCGGTTGCGGTCAGATTCTGTCCGCAACCAGCGATTGGGCGAGTCGCCTCCGTCACTCCTCGGCGAGGCTGGCGACGATCACGGCGAGGTCCTCGACGGTCGTGCGCGGGTTCACGACGCACCAGCGCAGCACGGTCTCGCCGGCCCATCCGCTCGGCGTCACGAACGCCACCCCATCCGCCAGCTGACGGTCACTCCACTCCTGGTACCGGGCGGCGTCCCAGCCGAGCCGGCGGAACAGCACGACCGACAGCGAAGGCTCCATCACGAGCTCGAGGTGCGGCGCCGCCCGGACGAGGTCGGCGCCCACCCCGGCGACGCGCAGTGTGGTCTCGAGGGCGTCGCGGTAGGCGTCGGTGCCGTGGGTGGCGAGGCTGAACCACAGGGGCAGCCCTCGCGCCCGCCGGGACAGGTGGTGCGCGTAGTCGGACGCGTTCCACGGCCGCTCGGCACCCGCCGGCTCGCCGTGCAGCACGTCGAGGTACTCGGCGTGCTGGGTGTGAGCGCGACGGGCGACGTCGGGATCCCGGTAGATCAACGCGCACGAGTCGAACGGGGCGAACAGCCACTTGTGCGGGTCGACGATGAAGCTGTCGGCCCGCTCGACACCGGCGAAGCGATCGCGCACGGTGGGCGCAGCGAGCGCGGCGCCCCCGTACGCCCCGTCGACGTGCAGCCAGGTGCCGAGCTCGGTCGCCGCATCCGCGGCCGCGGCGAGGTCGTCGACCGCCCCGGTGTTGGTCGTCCCGGCGGTGGCGACGACGGCGAAGACACGCTCCCGGTCGACGGGGTCGAGCCCGTCGACGGCCGCGCGGAGCGCCGGACGGGTGAGCCGGCCGACGGCGTCGGCGAGGACGGCGCACACATCGGCGTCCATCGCCCGGGCCGCCTGGACGACCGACGAGTGGGAGCCGGCGGACGTCACGAGCAGGCCCCGCGTCCGGTCGTGGGCGCCACCGGCGCGCTCCCGCCACTGCCAACGGGCGGCCAGGAGGGCGCTGAGATTGCCCGCGGTGCCCCCGCTGACGAACACGCCGCCAGCGCAGTCCGGCAGGCCGGCGAGATCAGCGATCCACCGCAGCGCCTCGTTCTCGGCGAACACGGCGCCGGCACCCTCGAGCCACGAGCCGCCGTAGACGTTGGAGGCGCCGACGACGAGATCGAACAGGATCGACGCGTCCGTCGGTGCGGCCGGGACGAAGGACAGGAACCGCGGGTGGTCCACGGAGATGCACGCCGGGGCGAGGACCTCGCCGAACACACGGAGAGCCTCGAGCCCGCCGATCCCATCCGGCGTGACCGTCGACCCTGCGAGGGCCCGCAGCTCGGCGGGCGACCGCGGCCCGTCGAGCGGCGGCGGGTCCATTCGCACCCGCGCCACGGCGTAGCGCACGATCGCGTCGGTGAGCTGTTCGGTCGAGTCGTCGACGACGTGCATGCTCAGTCGTCGAGAGCGAGCAGCTCGCTGCCCTCGTTGCGCTGCTCGGCGTCGCTCTCGAGCACCTGCCCCAGCACCGCCGCCAGCACGCTGCTGCCCAGGAGCACGAGGACCGGGATCAGCAGCAGCACGACGACGATGGCGATGGCACCGGCCATAGTCGGATCAAGCTAGCCGGACCACCTCGGTGTGGCGGAAGCAGCTCGTGAGGTGGTCGTTGACGAGCCCGCAGGACTGCATCAGGGCGTAGCAGATCGTCGGCCCGACGAACCGGAAGCCCCGGCGCTTGAGGTCCTTGCTCATCGCCTCGGACTCGGGCGTGCTCGCCGGTACCTGCGCCACCGCCGTCCAGCGATTCTGCATCGGCGTCGCGCCGACAAAGCTCCACAGCAGGACGACCGGATCGTCGAGTTCGAGCCAGGCCCGGGCGTTTCCGACGGTGGCGGTCACCTTGGCGCGGTTGCGGACGATGCCTGGGTCGGCGAGACAGCGCTCGACGTCGGCGTCGTCGAACGCGGCGACCGCGGCGGGATCGAAGCCGGCGAACGCGCGGCGGTATCCCTCCCGCTTGTTGAGGATGGTCAGCCAGGACAGCCCCGCCTGGGCGCCCTCGAGGATGAGGTACTCGAACAACCGGCGCGGGTCGCGGTCCGGCACGCCCCACTCGGTGTCGTGGTACTCGACATAGAGCGGATCGGAGGTCGCCCAGCCGCACCGCTCGCGTTCGTCGACCGTCATTGCGGTGCGTACGCCCACGCCTCGATCTCGACCTCGAGGCCGGCGGGCAGCGCCGACACCTCGACGGTCGACCGGGCGGGGCGGTGGTCGCCGAAGGCAGCGGCGTAGGCGTCGTTGAACTCGGCGAAGGTCCCCATATCGGTGAGGAAGCACATGGTCTTCACGACGTCGGTCAGCGAGGCGCCCGCCTCGGCCAGCACCTCGGCCAGGTTGGCGAGCGTCTGGGCCGTCTGGGCGGACACGCCGCCCTCGACGATCGCGCCGTCGCGCAACCCGCCCTGACCCGACACGATCACGAATTCGCCGGCCCGCACGAACGGCGAGTACGGCCCCAGTGGCTTGCTCATGGCGCGCAACCTACTGGCCACCGGGACGGGAACCCGGCGTGCCGCCACGCCGCGGCGGCGACGGCGGCGAACACGGCGTCGCTGCCGTTCACCGGCTCGCCGGCGTCGGGCACGACCTCCACCGTGACGGGCGGGGTCTCGGACGAGCGGAGGATCCCGAACGAGCGGATGGTGAGGTCGACGGGGACGCCGGCGGCGTCGACGGCCAGGCCCTCCGACCGCACCCACCCGAGGGCCATGTGGGCGGCACCGGTGCAGTAGCTGCGCAGGACGACCTCGTCGAGCGGCTCGCCGCACCGCACGCGGACGTGGACGCCGCCGTCGGCGATGATGCTCGCCGTCGCGGTGGCACCGTTCGGGGCGACGATCGTGTCCGGCGCCGCACCGAGCGACGACGAGAGCACGGCCGCCTCGGCCCAGCCCGCGCCGCGCAGCGCCACCGACGTCCGTGGGCCGGCGACGTCGACCTCATCGACGCGCCACCCCGGAGCGACGGCGGCGACCTGGTCGGCGACACCCGGCGTCCGCGCGACCCGGACGACGCCGGTGCCGTCGGCGCGCACACCCGCGGCCAGCGGTGGTCGCTTGGGACCGAGGCGGACGACGTCCTCGCGGGCGTAGACCACGCGCACGGCCCGCCCGTGTTCACTGGCCAGCCGGCGGGCGACCTCCCCGACCTCGCTGTCCGCCTTCCCGCCGAAGGCACCACCGTTGGCGAGGGCGGTCACCGGCTCGCCACCGGGCTCGCACCACGACGCGTCGGGTTCGAGGTACGCCGGCTCGACCCACGTGGTCTGCAGGGTGCGGTCCCACGACCCGTCCGGCACTGTTACCGGCCAGGTCAGCGGTGCCGTCGAGCGGCGGCCCGGGACCTTGCCGGCCCGGCGACGGGCTTCCGCCAGCGTCTCGCCGATGACCCAGTCACCGGCGTCCGACCGCACGGCGACCAGTGCATCGCGTGGTGCGGTGTCGTCGGCGAACCCGCCCCGGCCGAGCGAGACGGCGGCTTCCACGATTTGGGCGGCGCGCCCCTCAATCGTGGCGCGCCGCATCGCCATTTTGTCATCCGGGATCGCCGCGGACGTGGAATTGCCGTACGACAGGGCGGCCTCGACGATGGTGTTCCAGCCGGTGCAGCGGCACAGGTGGGCGGCGAGGGCCCGGTCCACGGCCGCCCGCGACCGGCGGGCCGCCGGGTCGAGGGCCGCCAGTCGGACGATGACTCCGGGAGTGCAGAAGCCGCACTGCGCGGCGCCGCGAGCGGCGAAGGCGCGCGCCCACTCATCGGCGTCGGGCAGGCCCGCGAGGGTGGTCAGCCGCCGGCCGGCGGCGCGGGCGACCGGCGTGACGCAGGCGACGCGGGGATGACCGTCGATCCAGACCGTGCAGCACCCGCACTGACCCTGCGGGCTGCATCCGTCCTTGGCGCTGCGGACGCCGAGGCGATCGCGGAGGACGTCGAGGAGTGAGGAATCGTCGGCCGGCACCTCGACGTCACGCCCGTCGAGGCTGAACCGGATCAGGAGAAGCTCTGGCCGCAGCCGCAGGTGCGCGACGCGTTGGGGTTGGTGATGGCGAAGCCCGACTGCTCGAGGCCGTCCTTGTAGTCGAGCGTGGCGCCGGCGAGGAGCTGGGCAGAGGCCGCATCGACGACCACCTTCACCGCGCCCTCGGGACCGAACTGGGCCTGCTCGTCGTCAGCGGCGAATTCGCCGTCGAAGAACATCTCGTAGGAGAACCCGCTGCAACCGCCGGGGCGCACGGCGACCCGGAGGGCGAGCTCCTCGGCGCCTTCGGCGTCGAGCAGTTCCTTCACCTTGACGGCAGCGGTGTCGGTGAGGGTGATCACGGTGCTCCTCCTCGAATGATTGCGCTCAGAACGCTAGCGGGTAGCGAGCGAGACCTGACAGGGCGTGCGGTGGGCGAGCGGGCAGAACTCGGCGACCTCGGCGTCGCCCATCTGGGCGACGAACCCGCTGACCAGGCCCCGGTGCAGGCTGCACACGAGGTCGGGATGGGCGCGGGCGAGGTCGTAGAACGGACAGTTGGCGAAGGCGATGACGGCGGTGACGTCGTCGGGGTCGGCGGCGTCCTCGTCGCCGGCCCCACCCTCGGTGACGATGGGGTCGAAGCCGAGGCGGTCGAGGTCGGCGACCAGCGCCTCGAGCGCGGACGGGGCGGCGACGTAGGCGGCGGCCCGCGCCCGCCCCTCCGTCTCGCCCACCTCAGCGGCGTCGTCGGCCCCGGCACCGAGGCGCTCGGCCAGCGACAGCACCATGCGGGCGAGCACGGGCATCGTCGGCGGCTCGAGCCCGAGGGACGGCGCGTCGGCGGCCAGGGAGTAGCGGTGCTGGGGTCGCCCGACCTCGCCCCGGGGGTCGGTCGTGACGTCGAGCAGCCCGACCTCGCGCATCCGCTCGAGGTGGGGGCGGACGGTGTTCGGGTGGAGCCCGAGCGTCTCGGCGATCTCCGCGGTCACGAGGGGGCGCGGCGACCGAGCGAGCTCCAGGTAGATCGCGTACCGGGTGTTGTCCCCGAGCACGCGCAAAAGGTCGCGGGACGGGAGCGACGTGTCCGTCGTGCGCTCGCCTGGCTCGCTCATGTCGCCAGATTACACGGCGGGGACCGGTAAAATGGGGCCCATGTCCGCTCGCCCGACCCCGGCGCCCACGCGCGACGAGGTGATGGCCGTCCTCGCGTCGGTCATCGACCCCGAGCTCGGCAGCGACATCGTCTCGCTCGGCATGGTCCCCGCCGTGACGGTCGACGAGGCGGGGGCTGTGCGGGTCACGGTGAAGCTGACGATCGGCGGGTGCCCGCTGCGCGCCGACATCAAGCGCGAGATCGAGAACCGGGTCGGCGTCCACCCCGGCGTGACTGACGTGCGCATCGACTGGGGGGAGATGACCCCGGACGAGCGCAGCGAGGTCATGCTGAAGGCGCGCTGGAACGCCCGCCAGAGCGCCGCCGAGACCCAGGTCCCGGCGACCACCCGGATCGTTGCCATCGCCAGCGGCAAGGGCGGGGTCGGCAAGAGCTCGGTCACGGTCAACCTGGCTGTCGCCCTGGCCCGCGAGGGCCGCACCGTGGGCGTCCTCGACGCCGACATCTGGGGCTTCTCGGTGCCCCGGCTGCTCGGGATGAGCGAGCGGATGGAGGCCCAGCGGGTCCCCGGCAGCGACCGGCCGCTGATCATCCCCAACGAGTTGCCGATCGGCACCGGGCGGCTGAAGGTCGTCTCGACGGGCTTCCTCGTCGAGGAAGACACCGCGCTGATGTGGCGGGGGCTGATGCTCACCAAGGCGGTCGAGCAGTTCCTCCGCGACGTCCACTGGGGCGAGCTGGACGACCTGCTGATCGACATGCCGCCGGGCACCGGCGACGTGCAGATGGGCCTCGCCCGGCTGCTCCCCCGGGCCGACATGGTGATCGTCACCACACCCGCGCTAGCCGCGCAGAAGGTGGCCCAGCGGGCCGCCGACATGGCCCGCCGCAGCTTCGTGCGAGTAGTCGGCGTGATCGAGAACATGACCGACTTCCGGTGCGTCCACGGCGAGAGCTACCCGCTGTTCGGGGCCGGGGGCGGGCAGGCGCTCGCCGACGCCATCGGTGTGCCACTGCTCGGGCAGATCCCGCTCGAGGGGGCGGTCTCCGCCGGCGGGGACCGGGGACGGCCGGTGGCGCTCGACGACGGCGCGCCCGACGGCTCGGCAGCCCAGCGCTTCGCCGAGATCGCCGAGCGGCTCAACGTCGAGGTGCCGGTCACCACGTCCGCCGACGGTCCGGACATGGCCGGTTGCTCGGCGCGGATGCTGGCCGCCGTCGAGGTCGCCCTCGGCGAGTCCGTCTGACGTCTGCTGGCGAGTCAGTAGTCCGGGTCGCCGGGCAGCAAGATCCCGGCGATCCGGCCGGCTTCGTCGTACCGCAGGCGGGGCTGGATGCACGGCGGTGGGCCGGCGGCATCCGCCGCGGCGAGCACTGACGCGACGTTGTCCGACTCGGTGAGCGTGCGCAGACAGGCGACCGTCGGCGGCATCATCAGCAGCTCGCCCGCCTCGGCCGCGGCGAGGGCGGCGGCGGGACGGACCCACCGGCTGTCGACCAGCTCGGCGTCGTCGTGCCAGCCGTCCTGACCCGGGGGCGCGGAGGCGAGGAAGAACCGGGTGTCGAAGCGCCGCGGCTCGCCGGCCGGGGTGATCCAGTGGGCCACGTAGCGGATGCCGCCGAGATCGAGCACGAGGTCGTCCCGCCGGCACAACTCGACCATCGACAGCTCGCCGGCGTGGACGGTCCGCCGGTCGGCGTCACCGGCCGTCGCCAATGCGCCATCGCGCCGTCGGGCGAGCAGCACCCCGGCCTCCTCGAGGCACTCGCGCACCGCGCCCACCCAGTAGGCGAGGCCACCGCGATCGATCCCGAGCGCGACCGACGCGGCTGCATCGTCGAGGCCGTCGCAGTAGGCGGCGATGGCCGGGTCACCGTCGGCGGCGTCGACCCGCCCGCCGGGGAACACGTACGAGCCGGCCGCGAACCGGGCGGTCGCGGTGCGACGGAGGACGAACACCTCGAGCCCGGCGGGCTCGGCATCACGCACGAGCATGACCGTCGCCGCGGGATCGACCGGGACGGCGTCGGCGTCGGGAACGGGCTCAATGGGGAACAGGGTCACGCACGGGCGACGGTACCTCCGCCGCCTCGTCCGGATCCCGCCGGAGGACGACGAAGGCGACAGCGGCGCCGACCACGGCGGCGAGGACGGCCGCGACGACCTGCCAGTGGTCGTTGAGCTCGAGGAGGATTCGGTTCTGCAGCCGCTCGACCGCGGTCGTGACCCGATCGGTGTCCTCGTTGACGTCGACGACCCAGAAGTACCTCAGTAGGTAGGCCCCGGAGACGATCACGAACGCCGCGGCGACCGTTTCGACGTAGCGCGACGCCGAGCGGAGCGCGCCGACCAGCGCCTGGTTGGCGAACGCCAGGCTGACCGTGAGCGCGGTCACGATCAACGCCATGCCGAGGCCGAAGGCGACGACGTTGGCAAGTCCCTCCCCGAACGAGTCGGGCACGGCGAACGCGGTCGGGATGAACAGCCCGATCGTGCACCCGATCGACGCCACCGCATAAGCGATGCCGTAGACGAACATCGACCGCAGGGTGCGGTCGCGGCCTGCCCCCCTCACCGTCGGCGTCGTCAGTGGGAGGCGGTAGCCGAACAGCATCGCCGTGCCGAGCACCACCAGCCCGACGCCGATCAGCGCCGTTGCGTACTTGGCGTTGCGGTCGAGCCACGAGGTGAAGAAGTTGCTGATCAGGCCGGCGACGACGAACACGAGCATGAACCCACTCGACACCGCGGCCGCGACGGCGAGCGCCCGCTGCACCGAGGCCCGGGCCGGGCCGCCGCGCTCGGCCTCGATCCCGAGGAAGAACATCAGGTACGCCGGCAGGAGGACGAAGGCGCACGGGTTGACGGCGGCGACGAGGCCGCGCAGGAACGACAGGCCGATGTTCACGTCGTGATCCCGAATTGCTCGGCGATCTCCGCGCGTAGCTCACCGTCGTCGATCGCGCCGGTGCGCTCGAGGATGCGGCCGTCGGCGTCGACGAACAGGGTCACCGGATAGGCGACGATGCGCAGCTCGTCGGTGAAATCGAACTCGGGGTCCCGCAGCAGCTCGAACTGGACGCCGCGGTCGGCGGCGAAGCGCTCCATCGTCGCCACGGTGTCATATGGGTTGATCCCTACGAACCGCACCCGGTCACCGACCTCGCTCTCGACATCGGCGAAGTCGGCGAGCTCACGAGCGCACGGCGGGCAGGTGGAGTACCACAGGTTGACGACCATCGGGCGGTCGTCGCCGTCGGGCAGTCGGACGGCGGATCCGTCAGCGGCGACGAGCTCGACGTCGGGGAGCTCGTCGGTGGGCAGCGGCGGGTTGGTGGGTCCGCCCGGCTCCATGTACTCGCCGGGCGTGTCGAGGCGCACTTCGTCGCCCCCCGAGGACGCGCCGTCGTCGTTGGCGAGCCGGTTCCAGACGAGCGCGCCGATGAGCGGCCAGCACCGCGACGACGAGGAGCACGCTCAGCTGGGCCCGAAGCCGGGCGGGCGAACCCACGGCGCCCGAGGCTACCGACCACCCGGGTCACGGAACTGGCCGGGGGGTAAGCCAGTTCCGTGACCCGGCGCGTCAGCCGAGTCGGCCGATCAGGCGACGCTGGCGCGCTCGCCGACCGGTCCGAGCTCGTCGACGATCAGCTCGGGGCGGGGATGCTTGGGTGGGCGCCCGCACGGGCGCTTGCTGGTGACGATGCGCCCGCTGAGCAGCAGCTCGCCACCCCAGACGCCCCACGGCTCCTCACGCTCGAGCGCCTCGCTCAGACACGACGCGGAGAGGGCGCACTTCCGGCAGATCGCCTTGGCCCGGGCGATGTCGATGAGGTCGTCGGAGAAGAACAGTGGGGTCAGCGTTCCGTGGCCGTCCGCGCATCGGGGAGCCGGGGTGCGGACGGCGGTGGGACTGGGAAACTCGGTGCGGGCGAATGGGTGGATGGCGTACATGTCGTCTTCCTGGGTGGTATGGGGGTGGTACTGCTGCTGCCTGGATATGGGGCCGAAAAGCGAAAATGGCCGCCGGGGAAACCCGGCGGCCTCTGGATGGATTCTCGACGTTTACGTCGAACTTCTCCCGAGGCGCCGGGGGGAACGCTTGGCGGTGAGGCCGAGATCGCCGCGGTCGCCACCGTTCCACTGGTACGTAATGGCAAAGAGCGAGCGATGGTCGGGCCCGCACATGGCCGGGGGAACCATGGGCGCGGCGATCGGCATCACTGCCTCGCGCTTTCGCATGGTGATCGCTCCGGTCATCGATGACTCGCTCGGCTCGGTGGGTACGGCACACTCGTGGGGGACACGAGCCGGTTCAGGAAATCACGCCGCGGCGCCGGTCGTCAAGAGTTTTCGGTCCGATGACGACCATTTCGCGGCATGACAAATGGCACACCGCGGAACACCTCCCGCGCGAGTGGCGTTAAGCGACGTCGGGGACCTCGCCGGGCACCTCGGCCACGACGAGCGGTGGCCGCGGGTGCACGGGCGGGCGACCGCGGCGGCGCTTGACGGCGACGACCTCACCGTCGATCAGGATCTCCCCGCCCCAGACGCCCCACACCTCACCGCGGGCGAGGGCGCCGGCGAGGCACGGCGAGCGCAGCACGCACTTCGAGCAGATCGCCTTGGCGCGGGCGATGTCGACCGGATCGTCGGAGAAGAAGATGCTGGTGAACGAGCCGCGCCCGTCGGCGCAGCGAGCCCAACGTCGTATGTCCATTGCCATACGGGAGCCACTACGCAGCTCCGTGATTCGCGGTTTCGGGTTTTTTCGGCGCTGCGCTACCCGGCCAGGACGTACTCGAAGCCGGACGGAGACTCGCGGCGCTCGAGCTCGCCGGCGAGACGGAGGTGCTCGAGGTGGGCGTACGTCTCACTGTCGGCCATCGGACCCTGGGCCCGCGGCGAGAACAGGTGGGTCGACAGCTCCTGCACGCGGGCGGGCCGGCCCAGCTCGGCCGATGTCCGCCGGAGCAGGTCGAGCCGATCCAGGTGGTGCTGCCGGATCGCCTTGGCCCGACCGGCGAGGTCGTCGAACGGGTGGCCGTGGGCGGGGAGCACCGTCGACACCGCCGGCCCGTACTCGGCCACCTTGTCGAGCGACTCGAAGAACCGGTCCAACGGATCGGCGTCGCGCACGAACCCGCCGATGTGAGGCGTGATCGTCGGGAGCACGTGGTCGCCGGAGATCATGACCCGCTCCGCCGGGTCGAACAGGCACACGTGGTCGTCGGTGTGGCCGGGGGTGTGCAGCGCCGTCCACTCCCGGCCGGCGAGCCGCAGCGTCGTCGCGTCACTGACCCGCACCGTCGGCGTCGGGGCGCGGAACAGGCCGGGGAAGCGACGCGCACCCCGCATGAACATGCGACGGCGGAACGGGAACGGGTAGGCGTCGCCGCCCCACACCGGTCGATCCCACGGTTGGCGACCGGCGGGGGGAGCGTCGTTGCCGTTCTGGACCATGTCCTCGACGTCCACGTCCGGCGGCTCGCTCGGATCCCAGAGCAGGCGGAACCGCTGGTGCGTCACGATCTCGGCGCCGGTCTCCCGGTGCAACCAGCCGGCTCCGCCGAAGTGATCGGGGTGGCTGTGGGTGACGACGACGGTGTGGACGCGTCGGACAGGGATCCCGGCGGTCGCCAACCGTTGGGTGAGGGCGGTGAACGTCCGCCGGCCGGGGAGACCGGGATCGACGACGGCCACGCCGCGCTCGTCCTCGAGGACGTAGCAGTTGACGTGGCCCAGTCCGGGCATGTCGATCGGTAGCTGGCAGCGCAGCACCCCTGGCGCGACCTCGATCACGTCGACAGACGCCGGCTCCTGCTCCTGGCGTCGGGGGGATGCCATCCCGTGACCCTACGGCCAGACGTGTTCGGGCAGCTACTCGGCGCGCACGTCGAGGAGGAGCTTGCCGACGTTGGCGTTGGCCTCCATGACCCGGTGGGCGTCAGCGACGGCGGCGAGCGGGAACCGCCGGTCGATCACCGGGTGCAGCCGCCCCTCGGTGAAGAGCGGGAGGACCTCGTCGGCGAAGCGCCGGGAGGTGGCGATGCGCTCCTCGATCGGCCGGCCGCGTAGCACCGTGCCCACCCACCGCACCCGCTTGGCGAGCAACTGGCCGACGTTCACCGTCGCCGTCGGCCCGGCGAGCAACCCGACCTGGACGACGCCTCCCTTGGGCCGCACGACGGCGAGGTTGCGGTCGGCCTCCTCCCCGCCCACGACATCGAGCACGACGTCGACCCCGTCGGACCCGTGGGCGGCGAGGCCGTCCCGAAGGGCGGTGACCCAGTCGGCCGGCGAGCGTTCGAGTGCCAGGTCGGCGCCGAGAGCCCGACACGCCTCGACCTTGCCGGCCGAGCAGGTGACCGCCACGCGAGCGCCGATCGCCCCGGCGATCTGGATGGCCGCCGTGCCCACCCCCGACGCCCCGGCGTGCACCAGCGCCCACCGGCCGCTGGTGAGCCCACCCTGGACGACGAGGGCGTCCCACGCGGTGATGAAGACCTCGGGGACGGCGGCGGCGTCGGCGAGGTCGAGGCCCGCGGGCACCGGCAGGGCCAGTCGCTCGTGGGTGACGATCTGCTCGGCGTAGCACCCGCCGGTCACGATGCCCATGACGGGGTCGCCGTTGCGCCACGCGGTCACCCGCTCCCCGACCGCAGCGATGGTGCCGGCGTACTCGAGCCCCGGGATCTCTGTCGCTGCTCGCTCCGGGTTCGGGTACAGGCCCATGCGCTGGAGCAGGTCGGCCCGGTTGACACCAGCGTGGTGCACGTCGACGAGGATCTCGTCGGGTCCGGGGACCGGCGCCTCGACGTCGGCGACCTCCATCACCTCCGGCCCGCCGTAGCCGGTGAGCACCACGGCCCGCACGTCAGCCGGCCTCGTCGGGAACGACCGACGGCCGGGGCACGAACACCCGGTCGCGGTAGTAGCGCAGCTCCTCGATCGACTCGCGGATGTCGTCGAGGGCCCGATGCTGGCCGACCTTCTGCGGGCGGCCCTGGGCGATCTTGGGGTACCAGCGCCGGACCAGCTCCTTGACGCTCGAGACGTCGATCGACCGGTAGTGCAGGTGGGCCTCGATCTCGGGCAGGTAGCTGGCGAGGAACCGGCGGTCGGTGCCGATCGAGTTCCCGCAGAGGGGGACCGAGCGCGGCTCCGGGGCGTGGGCGCGGATGAACTCCAGCGTCGCCGCGCCGGCGTCCGCGAGCGAGATCGGCGACGCCCGGATCGCCTCGAGGAGGCCGGACTTGGTGTGCATCTCGACCACGATCGGGTCCATCGACTCGAGCGCCTCGTCGGGCTGGTGGATCACCAGGTCCGGTCCTTCGGCGAGGATCTGCAGCTCGTCATCGGTCACCAGCGTGGCGACCTCGACGATCACGTCGGTGGCAGGGTCCAGGCCGGTCATCTCCAAGTCCATCCACACCAGCACGAGCTGTACCTCCGATGCGTCGAGCTCGGCGTCGGCTCGCTCCACAGCCTGTTCCGCGACCGACAATACTGATGGCACCATCGTGGCCATGGCTCCGTGCGCTCCGGACCCGCACGCCGCGTTCACGCGGCGGCTCGCCGAACCGGGTGTGGTCGAGATCTGCGAGCTCGGCAGCCGGTTCGGCTTCATGGCGTTTCACGGCGGGGCGTTGGAGCAGAAGACGGACGAGATCGCCAGGGCCGCCGCCGAACGGTCCGGCGCCTCGCTGTACGCCGTGCTCCACCCGCCCCCGGACCCGGCCCACCTGGCGTCGACGCTCGTGCGCCCGGCGGCGTCGCCGGCGCTCGCCCGGTTCATCGAGCACGTCGACGTCGTCGTCACGATCCACGGGTACGGCCGGTCGGGGCGGTTCACCGACCTCCTCCTCGGCGGGCGCAACCGTGAGCTCGCCGCCACCATCGCCGAGCGGCTGCGGGCGGTGCTCGACGACTACCGGGCCGTGACGGACCTCGACGAGATCCCCCGGGAGCTCCGCGGGCTGCACCCGGACAACCCGGTCAACCTGCCGACCCACGCCGGGGTGCAGATCGAGTTGCCACCACGGGTGCGCGGCCTCGGGCCGAGGTGGGCGGACTGGGACGGGGACGGACTGGTGCCCCCGGCGCAGACGCTCGTCGCCGTGCTCGCCGAGGTCGCCGCCGGGTGGTCGGCGCCCGATCGGAGCCGGACCGCATGACGGGCCGTCGCGGTCGGCGCCGGGGGTTCCCCGGCGGGCTCGCCGCCATCGCCGGGTTCGCCGCCGTGACCGGGTGCGCCGGCTCGGACGACAGCAGCGACACGCTGGCGCCGCTGCCGATCTCGGTCGCGGTGACGACACCGACGCCGGGAGAGACTCTGTCGTCGCTGACGTCGCAGTCGTCGTCGACCGTGGAGAGCACGACCGAGACCAGCGCAACGAGCGAAGTGACGGACAGTGCGACGCTGGTCGGCGACTGGGACGGGGCCGAGTTCGACGTCGGCGTCATCCACGGGACCGGCGAGCTGGGTGGCTACCGGACGATCGACTTCGACCGCTACTCGTACCGTGACCCGGAGCTCGGCGTCATCGACGCCGCCGGGTTCGTCGAGGAGCCGATCGCCTACGGGTGGGCGGAGTCGCCGTTCGTCAACATCCAGGAGCAACTGCGGACGTTCGTGCTCGCCGACGACGTCGAGGTGCTCCTGCTGGGCGGCGCCGCGGCCGGGCGGTCGTGCCAGGACCGGCGCCCAGTCCCGCCGGCGGACTGGATCGAGGTGGGGGTGTCGTTCCTCGACCGGCCGGCGGTGAGCGACGACGTCGCCAGCCTCACCTACTCCGACGACGGTCTCGTCACCCGCGTCCGCTTCACCCGCGGCTGCGTGGGCTCAGACTGATTCGAGCGCTCGGCGCGTCTGGGCGATCACCCAGTCGGGTTCGACGGTGACGTGCTGGTAGGTGAATTGCAGCGGTGAGAAGCCGTCGAGGACGAGCGCATTCATGCGCGCCGTGTCACGAGTCAATTGGACGTTGCTGCGGTGCCAGCGGTAGCCCAGCACCTCGACCACGACACGCGTGCCCGGGAACCTGCAATCGACGCGCACGACCCCGTCCTTCGTCCGGGACAGGACTTGCTGGGTCTCGGGACGCGGCAGCCCGGCGCGAGCGCAGAGCTCCAGGAAGCGACGTTCGAGCCAGCTGTGACCACCGCGGCTGGCCTCGACCCCGTCGATCACCGCGATCAGCTTCGGGATCTCGTACCGACCGCTCGATCCTTCACTGCCTCGATTTGTGTCACCGAAATCGCCGGCATCCGGCGGGAACGGTGACACAAACTCAGGAGCGCGGGGCCACGGGCGAGGCGTTCAGGGGGCGAGGCGCTCGATGACCCACCCGGCACCGTCGCCGTCGCGGCGGTAGCGGACGCGGTCATGGAGCCGGCTCGGCCGGCCCTGCCAGAACTCGATCTCGTCGACGCCGAGGCGCCAGCCGCCCCAGAACGGCGGGCGGGGCACGTCGCCCCCGGCGAAGCGGGCGTCGGCTTCCGCCACGAGCCGGTCGAGCTCGGCGCGGTCGGCGATCACCTCGCTCTGCGGCGAGGCCCAGGCCCCGAGCTGGCTCTCGCGGGGGCGGGAGAGGAAGTAGGCGTCGCTCTCCTCGGCGCTCACCCGCTCGACCGGGCCGCGCACGCGCACCTGGCGGTGCAGGTCGAGCCATGTGAACACGCCGGCGGCGTGCGGGTGGGCGGCGAGGTGGCGGCTCTTGACGCTGTCGTAGTTGGTGTGGAACACGAACCCGCGGTCGTCGGCGCCGCGCACGAGGACGTACCGGGCGTCGGGGCGGCCATCCTCCCCCACCGTCGCCACGACCATCGCGTTCGGCTCGGTGACCCGTGCCGAGCTGGCCTCGTCGTACCAGCGCTGCCACTGCACGATCGGGTCGGAGTCGACGTCGGCGACGTCGAGCCCCGCCGTCTCGTACTGCACGCGGCGGGAACGCAGCTCGTCGTCGATCGCCACGTCACACCGTGGGGATGCTGGTGGCACCGCGGGTGTACGGCCGCAGCGCGTCCGGGATCGCCACCGAGCCGTCCGGCTGGCGGTAGTTCTCGATGATCGCGGCGAGCACGCGGGGCACGGCGAGCGCCGACCCGTTGAGGGTGTGGGCCACGTGCGTGCCCTTCTGCCCCTCGCGACGGAACCGGATGTTGGCCCGGCGGGCCTGGTAGTCGGAGAACCAGCTCACCGACGACACCTCCAGCCACGCGCCGGCCCCCGGTGCGTAGACCTCGATGTCGAAGCTGCGGTGGTGGCTCTGACCGAGGTCGCCGCTGCAGATCTCCACCGTGCGGTAGGGCAGCCCGAGCGCGTCGATGACCGCCTCGGCCCGGGCGAGCAGGTCGTCGAGCACGTCGGGGGACTGCTCGGGTGTGGCGACGGCGAGGATCTCGACCTTGTCGAACTCGTGGACCCGCAGCAGCCCACGCGTGTCCCGCCCCGCGGACCCGGCCTCGCGCCGGTAGCACGGCGTGTACGCCATCAGCCGCAGCGGCAGGTCGGCCTCGGCGAGCATCTCGTCGCCGTAGATCGACGTCAACGGCACCTCGGCGGTCGGGATGCACCAGAGGTCGTCGCGCTCGACGGCGAAGGCGTCGTCGGCGAACTTGGGGAGCTGGCCGGTGGCGGTCAGGGTGGCCGTGGTGACGAGCGACGGCGGCCGGATCTCCTCGAAGGCGTCGGCGTTGCGGTCGAGGGCGAGCTGGCACAAGGCCCGGCCGAGCGTGGCGCCGAGCCCGCGGGTCATGGCGAACATCGCCCCGCTGATCTTCACCGCCCGCTCGTTGTCGAGGATCCCGAGCGCGGTGCCGGCCTCCCAGTGGGGGACCCGTTGGTGGTCGGGGAACGACTCGGGCAGGGCGAAGGGACCGTGGACGACCGGGTTGTCGGCGTCCGATGCCCCGTCGGGCACGTCCGGGTGGATCAGGTTGGGGATCCGGAGCAGGAGGTCGCGGAGCGCGGCCGCACAGCTCGTCGTGCTCACCGGCGAGCACCTTCTCGGCCTCGCCGAGGGACCGGCTCTCGACCTGGAGGGCCTCGGCGTCGTCGCTACGACCCTCGCGGCGCAGCGCGCCGACGTCCTTGGACAGCTCGTTGACGCGGGCGCGGAGAGCGTCCCGCTCGGCGGTGACGTCGCGCAGCCGGCCGTCGAGGCGCACGGCCTCGTCGAGCTGGACGAGCACCTCCGGGTCGCCGCGACGGGCGAGCGACGCGCGGACACCGTCGGGGTCGGTGCGCAGCAGGCGGACGTCGAGCACGAGGTGACGCTACTGGCGCCGTTCCGGCTCCGAAGCGGCTGGTATCCGGGCGAACTCGCGCTCGACGTCGTCGTACGTGAGCGGATCCTCGTCGTGACCGGTGATCTCGGCCGAGGGCATCATGTGCCCGCGGTGGTAGTCGTACTCGGCGCGGTGGGACGCGGCGAAGCGGGTGAACCAGAGCACGACGATGATCGACCACAGGAAGATCGACCCTCCGGTCTTCATGATCGCCCCGGCGAGCTGCTGGTCGTCGGTGACCGACAGGCCCCACACCCGCACCGGCTGCTGCCCGTACGGCTGGTACACGGCGCCCTCGGCGAACGTCAGCCACGCCGCCGGCACCGTCGGCACTATCGACTGCAGGAACAGGTAGATCATCTTGCCCATCGTGCTGAGGTGGAACTCGCGGAACGGACCGACGACGGGCATCCACATCACCAGCGACGTCGTCACCACCATCACGTGGAGGAGGTAGTGCACGGCGCCGTTCTCCACGGAGGCCGTCACCACTCCCGGGATGTGGGTGATCATCACCGACAGGTTGAACAGCACGCCGGCCACGACGGGGTGACACAGCCGGCGCAGCACGCCGTAGGCGCGACCGTGGCCGACGATCGTTCGCAGCAGCCACTCGGGGGTCGCCAGCAGGGCGAGCGGGGGCAGGAAGTAGCTCAGCATCATGTGCTGGAGCATGTGGACGGAGTACAGGTAGTTCTCGCCGAGGTCGTGGATCGGCCAGTCGCTGGCCGCCCACAGGAGCGCCATCGCCCCGACGAAGGCGGCGATGTTGCCGCGGGTCACCACCTGCTGGCCGACGGCGACGGCGTGCGGTCCGACGACGCGGACCATGTACACGTACGACCCGATCAGGAAGGCGACCAGCAGCCAGACGTCCGGGTGGAGCTGCAGCCGGAACGGGTCGACGTCCACGGCCGGGCCCCTACCCCTCGAAGAAGTGGAACGTGGCGAGGGCCACGACGAACACGAACACCGCCAGCCCCAACCCGGCGTAGAAGAGGAAGCTGAACATCCGGTGGTCGAACTTCAGGTGCATGAAGTAGCTGACGACGATCACGAACTTCGCCGCCATCATGATCAGCAGCGCGGGCAGGAAGATCGGGCCCACGTCGACGTAGCTGATCGTCACCTCCATCGCTGTGACCGTGGCGAGGATCAGGGCGATGACGATGTACTGCTTGTCGGTCGCGCCGTGATGGCCCTTGGAGACGAACAGCTCGTCACCGTGGCGCTCCTCGCCGCCGATGTGCTCTGTCGCGCTCACTCGTGCACCATGGCGATCATGCCGGGATCAGATAGACGAGGGTGAAGATCACGATCCACACGATGTCGACGAAGTGCCAGTACAGGCCGATCAGCTCCACGCTCTCGGCCTTGTCGCCGGGGATGCGGTTGCGCTGGATCATCCCGACGAGCGCCATCAGCATGATGATGCCGACGGTGACGTGGGCACCGTGGAAGCCGGTGAGGGTGTAGAAGCTCGACGCGAACAGGCTCGTCGTGTAGCCCAGACCTTCGCGGTAGAAGACGGTGAACTCGTACACCTGGCCGCCGACGAACGTCGCCCCCAGGAGAGCGGTGGCGGTGAGCCACAGCTTGGTGTTGCGGTCGTCGCCGCGGGTCACCGCGGACACGGCCAGCACCATCGTCAGCGAGCTCATCAGCAGCACGAAGCTCGAGACCGAGGTGAACGGGATGTCGTAGACCTGGTCGGGGCCGATGCCGCCCGAGTGGCGACCCCGGTACAGCATGTACGTGCTGATGAGGCCGCCGAACAGCAGGCAGTCCGAGCCGAGGAACAGCCACATCGCGGTCTTGTTGTTCGACAGCCCGGTCGTCGTGTGCAGGACGTCGTCGGCGTCGTGGTGGGCGTGATCGACGAGGCTGAGCTCGTCGGCGATGGCCGTCCCGAGGGACGTCGTGTGGTCGGTGGACTCACTCACGACGGGACCGCCTCCAGCTCCGTGCCAGGACCGTCGCCTGCGGGCGGCTCGTAGTCGGACTCCGGTGCCACCGACGGTTCGAGCGCCCACCCGAACGAGGCGAGGAGCACGATCGCGCCACCGACGAAGGCGAGCAGCAGGTTGTAGATGATCCCGAAACCGATGATCGGCAGGCCGAAGGCGAGCACCAGCGGCCAGTAGGACGGCGAGGGCATGTGGATGTGCTGATCGGCGTTGGCCTCCTGCTCGGCCAGGATCTCCTCCGCCGTCGCCACCTGGCGCAGATCGTGGGCGTCGCCCTCGCCGACGTCCTCGTACTTGCGGTGGAAGAACTCGTCCAGTGCGTGCACCGTCGGCAGGGTGTCGAAGTTGTGCTCCTTCGGCGGGTTGGTGGTCATCCACTCCAGGGTGCGGGCGTCCCACGGATCGAGCGGGGCGACCGGCTCCTTGCGGTGGGTGTGGACGATGTTGATCAGGAACAGCAGCACGCCGACGGCGATGGTAAACGCGCCGATCGTCGCCACCAGGTTCCAGAACCCCATGTTGAAGAACCCCTCGCCGGCGCGCTCCTCGGTCCAGATGTACATCCGGCGGGGCTGGCCCTGCAGCCCGATGATGTGCATCGGGCCGAACGTCAGGTTCATCCCGATGACCATCAGCCAGAAGTTCCACTTGCCGAGCTTCTCGTTGAGGCACTTGCCGAAGACCTTCGGCCACCAGAAGTAGAAGCCGGCGAAGAACCCGAGCACGGCGCCGCCGAACAGCACGTAGTGGAAGTGGGCGACGATGTAGTAGGTGTCGGTCTGCTGGGTGTCCGACGGCGCCACCGAGTGGGTGACCCCCGAAAGACCGCCGATCGTGAACTCCACGATCAGCGCGATGGCGAACAGCATCGCCGTCGTGAAGCGCAGCTTGCCGCCCCACATCGTCATCGTCCAGTTGATGATCTTCACGCCGGTCGGGATGGCGATGACCATCGTGGCCACGGCGAACACTGCGACGCTGACCGGCCCGAGCCCGGAGGCGAACATGTGGTGGGCCCACACCCCCCAGCCAATGAAGCCGATCGCGGCGCCGGAGAACACGACGAACGGGTAGCCGAACAGCGGCTTCTTGGAGAACACCGGCAGCACCTCGCTGACGATCCCGAAGGACGGCAGGACGAGGATGTAGACCTCCGGGTGGCCGAAGATCCAGAAGAGGTGCTGCCACAGCAGCGGATCGGCGCCCATCTCGACGGAGAAGAACGTGGCGTCGAAGTTGCGCTGGAACATCAACAGGAACAGCGCCACCGAGATCACCGGGATGGCGAACAGCAGCAGGAACTGGATGACGAGGATCATCCACGTCAATACCGGCATCCGCATCAGCGACATGCCCTTGGCCCGCATGTTGAGGGCCGTGGTGATGAGGTTGATCGCCCCGGTCAGGGAGGCGATGCCGGTCATCTGCAGACCGAGCACCCAGAAGTCGATCCCGTTGGTCGGGGAGTACGGCACGCTCGAGTTCGGTGAGTACATGAACCAGCCACCGTCGGCCGCGCCGCCGAGGATCCACGAGAGGTTGATGAAGATCGCGCCGAACACCAGCGACCAGATGCCGAGGGCGTTGAGACGAGGGAAGGCGACGTCACGGGCCCCGATCTGGAGGGGCAGGAAGTAGTTGCCGAACGCCGACGCCATCGGCATGGCGAAGAGGAACACCATGGTCGTGGCGTGCATGGTGAACATCTGGTTGTAGAGGTCCGCCGAGAGGATGGTGCCGTCAGGGCCGGCGAGCTGGGCCCGGATGAGTGTGGCCTCGATCCCGCCGACGACGAAGGACACGAGGGCCACGACGCCGTACATGATCCCGATCTTCTTGTGGTCGACCGTGAACAGCCACGATTGCCAGCCGGTCGTCGAGACGGGGCGACGGAACACGCCGAGCGCCGCCGTCGGGGTGACCGGGGGTGCGGCGGGGCCGATCGCCGGAATCGGAGCGGGACGCTCGATGATCGCCATTACTTGATGCGGCCGCCGAAGGCGCTGGAGCGCCCGGCGTGCCGAACCGGGTGCTCACCTCCGAACGACGGGTTCAGGAGCACGGGGAAAGTACTCACGGACACTTATTTCCGTTCCAGCAGGTAGGCGACGAGCTGGTCGATCTGGTCCTCGGAGAGGGCGAGGTACGGCATGCCCCGACTCTTGTCGTCGGTCTCGCTCAGCTTCTCCGGGTCGGTGTACATCGGCTTCTTCTCGGGGGCGTTGCGCAACCATTCCCGCAGGTCGACTGCGTTGAGACATTCCTCGCTGACGCCCTCAAGGTACCTGGCCCCGAACTCCTCGGGGGAGGCGTCCCACACGTCGTCGCGGCAGTCCTCGGTGAGCAGGTCGAAGGAGGCGCCGGCGAACGTGTTGCGGGTCATCAGGTTGGTCAGGTTCGGCGCCGCGCCCGACCACACGTACAGCTCCGGCTGGGCGATCGCCGGAACATCGTTGCTCGGGTCGTCATCGTTCTTGTCGTCGATCAGCCCGTCCACCTGGTGGCAGCGTGAGCACTGGGCGATGAACGTCGCCTCGCCCTCGGCGGCCAATGTGCCCTGCTCCGGCGGCGTGTACTCCTCGAGCTGGTTGGCCTTCCAGGTCTCGAAGTCCTCCTCCGTGAGGGCGACCACCTCCATCCGCATGTTGGCGTGCGACAGCCCGCAGAACTCGGCGCACTGGCCGGCGTAGATCCCGGGCTCATCGGCCTCCAGGCGCACGTTGTGCACCCGACCTGGGACCATGTCCTTCTTGCCGTTCAGGCGGGGGATCCACCAGCTGTGGATCACGTCGCGGCTGGTGCCCCGCACGAGCACGTTGGTCTCGATCGGGATGATCATCTGGCCGCTGGTGACGATCGGGGTGGCGATCCCGCCGCAGCCCTCCTGGGTCGGGTAGTCCACCTCCCACCACCACTGGTTGCCGGTGACGTTGACGACGCACTCGGTGTCGTCGGTCTTGGCCAGGGCGAACAGAGTGCCCACGGTCGGGATGGCGATACCGATGAGGATCAGCGCGGGCAGGATCGTCATGCCGATCTCGACGATCGGCTTGCCGTGGGTCTGCTTGGGGATCGGCTGGCCGCGATCCCGGAACCGGTACATGGCGTAGGCGACGGCGGCGGCGACGAGCACGAGCACCACGCCGGCGATCGCGAACACCGGCCACTGGAGGTTGTGGATCTTCTGGGCGTTGTCCCCGGCCGGCTGCCACGTGTCCTGCGGGGCATCGCTGGCGCAGCCGGCGAGGATCAGCGCGGCGGCCGCGCCCGTCGCCAGCACGGCAACGGAGCGCAGTCGTCGGGGCACCCGGCTCACCGTACTGACGACGCTCACGGCACGACCACTTCCAGCTCGGCCCCGTCGACACCGGGAACCACGAAGCGGTACGGGGAATCGGCGAGCTCGCTCGGCAGGCTGATCGAGAAGGTCAGGAACTGGCTCCCCCCGTCCTCGACGAGCGTGGTGCACACCTGGTGGGGGACTTCGGCGTCGGGCACGGTGTCGCCGGTCGCCTCGTCGACCTCGGCCCGGGTGCCGAGGTCGAGCACCAGCCGCCGCTCCTCGTCGCTCTGGTTCTCGAAGAGCACGTTGGTCGGGGTGTTGCGGGTGACGATCACCATCGTCTGGTCGCCGTCGATTCCCTCGTTGTGGGCCACCAGCGTGCCCTCGGAGCGGAGGATGATCTCGGCGGTGACGCTGGCCTTGGCGGCGACGTTCTGGGAGGCGTTGTCGTCGGCCTCGGTCTCGTCGGTGACGTCACACTCGCCGTCGGCGGCGAGGTCACCGGTGGTCTCGTGGGCGTGGGTCTCCCGCTCGCCCTCGAGGGCGGCGACGATCCCGCCGGTCACCACGCCGACGGCGGCGATGGCGATGACGGTCGCGATCGCGCCGCCCCGCAGTGAGGGCCGGTAGGCGAACAGGAAGGCGCCCAAGAGGATGAAGGCGGCGATGACGACGAAGACCGCCGGACCTCCGGTCTTGGACAGGAACAGCATGATCCGGCTGAACGAGTAGATCAGCGTTCCGACGGCGATGGCGCCGAGGATGGGGAACTCGAGTGGGTGGGCCAGCCGCCCGCGGAGCGAGGCGTTGTATGACGAGTCGGCCGAGGCCCGCTCGCTCCAGGCCTGCACCATCCACTCGACGGTGGTCGCCAGCAGGGCGATGATGCCGAACACGAAGATCACGGGATACGTGATCAGCCCGACGACGACGAGCGTGGCCCCGGTGGCCGCGCCGAGCGGGCACAGGCTGGGCCGCGGCGCCGGCCGGGCGGCGGCGGACGCCGGGATCGCGTCGGTGTCCATCGCCGAGACGTCGGCGTCGCGTGTGTAGAGGTTGACGCCGGCCACCAGGGCCAGGGCCAGCGCCGCCGCGCTCAGCCCGATGGTGCCGAGCGAACCCTCCTGGGTGATCCCGTAGAGCACGGCAGCCACCGTGGCCAGGACCGCGGCGCCGATCAGCAGGCGGGAGCCGGTGGGGATCATCGCCGTTCGCTCATTTCGTCACGTAGACGACGAACCAGACCGCGCAGAAGGCGACGGTGAGCACGTACCAGTACAGGGCGTGGGCGGCGACGATCTCCCGGTCGGCGGTGCGACCGCCCAGATAGCGGAAGGCGGTGACGGCGGTGAACACCACGCCGGCGATGAACAGCGCCGTCATCGTCCCGGTGACGGCGTAGAACATGCCCGCGTAGCCGCCCTCTTCGGCGATCGGCAGGTCGATCTGGTTCCACACGTACGCCTGAGCGTTGATCACGGCCAGTCCGATCAAGCCGACGAGACCGAAGGCGAGTCCGGTGTGGATCCGGTCGCCGCGCCGCGCCGCGTACACGGCCCACTGGGCGAACATCACGAGGGCGAACAGCCCGATGAGCATGACGTTCGTCGGGACCTCGGGCATCGTCACACCGCTCGGCACCCACGTGCCGTCGGGCTGTTCGAGGGCCCGCTCCCGCTGGAGGACCCACACGGCGAGCATCCCGCCGATCAGCATCAGCGTGCCCGCTCCGGCGAGGGCGGTCCCGACGAGGACCTGACGGCGCGGCGGCGGCGCCGGTGCGGGTGGGAGCGCGAATGTCATGGCGACCACCCCGCGTAGATGCGAGCGAGTGAGCGCCAGCGAGCGAGCGGCCAGCAACTGCGCAGGCAGTATGCGGCGTGGCCGGGGAACGCAATGCACGTCATGCCGCGGCCTCCCGGTCGCCGCCGGCGCGCAGGTCGAGCAGCGGCTCTGGCGACATCACCGTCGGCACCTCGATGAAGTTGTCGAGCGGGGCCGGCGAGGGCGTCGACCACTCGAGCGTCTGCCCCTCCCACGGATCGTCGCCCGCTCGCTCTCCCCCGGCCAGCGCCTTGGCCGCGAGGGCGGCGAAGCCGAGCAGGACGACCCCCATCAGCCCGTGACCGATGGTGACGAGCGCGTTCCAGACCTCGGCCGGACCGCTGTAGTCGTACGTGCCGGAGGCGGCGGGCTGGTCGGCGAAGCCGGCTATCTCGTACGGCAACGAGGCGAGCAGCCCGCCGAGGAAGCCGAGCAGGCCCAGTCCGATCGCCGGCTTGTCGGGGATCAGCCGGCCGGTCAGCTTCGGGGTCCAGTACGCCAGCGCCCCGAGGCCCGCCAGCACCGTGCCGTACCCGACGGCCACGAGAGACCCCTCCTCGAAGACGGTGCCCTGCAGCTGCAGGTCGACGATCGGGATCAACGCCCCGCCCAGCATCCCGAAGAGCACCAGGGCCAGGCCGAGGAAGGAGAAGACGAACGGCGCCGTGATGCGCGGCATCCGCCGCTCCCCGCTCGGGTTGGCAGCGAGCGCGCCCACCGCCATCACGATCAGTACGCCGAGCAGCGGGAGCAGGGTGAAGAAGGCGTAGGGCAGGAGGTCGGCGAGCTTGTCGCCGAAGCCGTCGACGTCGAGGCCGCCGCCCTCCCACGGCAGGTCGTGGGTGGCCTGCTGGGAGACCGCCGACAGCGCGGCGACGCCGATCAGACCGAGCCCGGTGTAGATGGCGCCGCGGTACGGCATGCGCGACCGGAACGTGACCGGGACGAGCTCGGCGGCGACTCCGGCGGCGGGGAGGGCGAACAGGTACGTCGCCGGCTGGGTGAGGGCGAAGCTGATCCACGTTCCGTCGAACAGGCCCTGGGCGTAGCGATGGTCGACGTAGAGGTAGATCAGGACGCCGACCAGCACCGGGAGCATGAGGAGCAGGCCGACGGCGGCGACGAGCGCCGACCAGGAGAAGAACGGCACCCGGCTCATCCGCATGCCGGGCGCCCGGGTGGTGAGCACCGTGGCGGCGACCGGGAGCGCGGCGGCGCCGAGCCCGATCACGGTGAGGGCGAGGCCGGCGTAGAACAGGTCGACCATCTCGTCGTTGCCGCCGGTCGGTCCGCCGTTGTTGGCGAGCGCCACGATCACGACGCCGATCCCCGCCGCCCACGCCCAGAACCCGGCCATCGCCAGCCGGGGGAAGGCGAGCGAGCGGGCACCGAGCTGGAGCGGCACGACGGCGACGGCGACGCCGAGGAGCAGCGGGACCAGCACCCCGTAGAGCAGACCGACCCGGAAGGCGACGAACAGCTCGGGCAGGGCGTCGGCGGCGAGCAGGGTGTCGGTGCCGTCGACCCGCTCGATGCCGAGCAGCAGCCCGACCGCGACCGAGGCCAGCAGGACGAGGAAGGACGCGCCGATGAACAGCCGCCCGATGACCTTGTGGTCGCTCGACGTCAACACCGCGGCGACCGAGGTCGCGAGGTTGCTCGACCCGGCGTCGGTGGCGGTGCTGTCCGCCGCGGCGATCGCGTCAGGGCTCGTGTCGATGGTGCTCATGGGTGGTGTTCCGGGCCGACGCACACGACCGGGCGCCGCGCCGGGACATTATCGGTCCGCCCTGGAGCGAGCCGAAATGGTCGCCGGCGGTGTCGTCCCGTCGTCCGGGGCGTCATCCGAGGACGAGGACGTCGATCATCAAGGCGGCGAACAGCACGGTCACGTAGGTGATGCTGTAGGTGAACACGCGCATCGCCCGCGTGCTCGGCTCGGGATCGCGGGCCAGGAGGACCGTGGCGGCGAGGAACCCGGCTCCGAGGACGACCGCGGTGGTGGCGTAGATCCAGCCGAGGTCGGCGACCGGAACCAGGACCAGCGTCGAGACGACGAGGGCGACGGTGTAGCCGATCATCTGGCGGGCGGCCTCGGCATGGGGTGCGACGGCCGGCAGCATCGGCACGTCGGCCGCCCGGTAGTCGTCGCTGTACCGGATCGCCAGGGCCCAGAAGTGCGGCGGGGTCCAGAAGAACATCGCGGCGAACAGCACGAGCGGGGCCCACCCGAGCGAACCGGTGACCGCGGCCCACCCGACGAGGACCGGCATCGCGCCCGCGGCGCCGCCGATGACGATGTTGTGCCGGCTCGTCCGCTTCAGCCAGAGCGTGTACACGACCACGTAGAAGACCGCGGCGCCGAGCGCCAGGACGGCGGCGAGGAGGTTGGCCCCGACGGTGAGCACGGCGAAGGCGACGACCTCGAGCAGGACGGCGAAGATCAAGGCGTTGCGGGGGGCGACCGCACCGGTCACCAGCGGTCGCCCGCGGGTGCGCTGCATGACGGCGTCGATGTCGCGGTCGACGTACATGTTGATCGCGTTGGCCCCGCCGGCGGACAGGGTTCCGCCGACGAGCGTCACGAGGACCAGCCCGAGCGGGGGCCAGCCCCGCTCGGCGAGCACCATCGTCGGGATGGTGGTGACGAGCAGGAGCTCGATGATGCGCGGCTTGGTGAGGGCGACGTAGGCGGCGATGACGGACATCGGCGTGCGGCGGGTGGCCGGCGCCCGGTGCAGCACGCCGCCCGGCGCCAGCCGCGACGGGACGAGGGGTCGGCTGCCGACGGCCATAGCGAGCCCATGGTACGGCTGCAGTCCGACGGCAGGGCAATCGCCTCGTACGCGATCCCACGATTGAATGGTTTTCGTGCCTGTGACCACCGCGCCCGAGACGTCGGTGCTGGAGGAACCGACCACCGACGCGACCACGGTCGAGGAGCGGCCGTGGGTGGTGATCGTGTGGAACGACCCGATCAACCTGATGAGCTACGTGACGTTCGTGCTGCAGAAGCTGTTCGGCTACAGCCTGGAGAAGGCCACCAAGCTGATGCTCGACGTGCACCAGAAGGGCAAGGCGGTGGTCTCGTCGGGGTCCCGCGAGCAGTCCGAGATGCACGTCTTCCGGCTCCACGAGCACGGGCTGTGGGCGACGTTGGAGCACGATGAGTGATGGCTAACGCCCGGCCGGTGACCCGGTCCGGCTCGGGCTACGTGCTCCACCTCGGGAAGGACGAGCGGGCACTGGTGTCCCGGCTCCTCGACGAGCTGCGAGCGCTGCTCACCGAGCCGGCCGACCCAGCGCTCGTCCGCCGGCTCTTCCCGGTGGTGCATCCCGACCACCCCGAACGGGAGGCCGAGTACCAGCGGCTGATGCGGGACGAGCTCGTCACCAGCCGCCTCGAGGGGATCGACACGGTGTCCGAGGTGCTCGGGCGCGGCGGACGCAAGGTCACGTTCGACGAGGCCCAGATGGTCGCCTTCATGCAGGCGGTGAACGGGGTGCGGCTCGTGCTCGGAACGCTGCTCGACGTCACCGAGGACGACGACTTCGCCGCCCGCGAGGACCTCGACGAGTCGCCCGAGTACCAGCTCTACGGGTACCTGTCGTGGGTGCTCGACTCGTCGGTGCGGGCTCTGGCGGGCGACGACAACCTGCTCTGACGGCCTGTGGATCGACCCTCCGCCGCTGCTAGTGTCACGTTGCTCTCAACTGGATGAGGCTTTGCCCCCATCGTCTAGTGGCCTAGGACACCACCCTTTCAAGGTGGCGGCACGGGTTCGAATCCCGTTGGGGGTGCGTTGGATGCCACTGGTCCCGTGGTGAAGTCTGGAGTTCACGCCGGCCTGTCAAGCCGGAGGTCGCGGGTTCAAGTCCCGTCGGGACCGCCAGTTCCGGTCGGGGTCGCCCGACCGGCGGGCACCCAACCACGGTCGAGTAGCTCAGTCGGCAGAGCGTCCGCCTGAAAAGCGGAAGGTCCCCGGATCGACGCCGGGCTCGACCACCACTGACGATCCAGATCAGCCCCGCCTTTTGGTCTGCTCGACCCTGGCGCGGGACAACAGGTGGCGGCGTTCGGGGATGCTGGTGGTAAGGCGGGCGGCGTGGCGGTAGGCGGCGCGGGCGGCGTCGAGGTCGCCCTGCATCTCCAGGAGGTGGGCGCGGACCGAGACCACGTGGTGCGAGTCGGCGTCGACGGTGCCGACGAGGTCGAGACCTGCCTCGGGGCCCTGCACCATGGCGACCGCCACCGCCCGGTTGAGCGTGACCATCGGGCTGGGCGCCACGCGCTCCAGCAGGCCGTAGAGCGCCAGGATCTGGGGCCAGTCGGTGTCCTCGGCCCGAGGTGCCTCGTCGTGCACCGCGGCGATCGCCGCCTGCAGTTGGTAGGGCCCGACCGGCTTGCTGGCGAGCGACCCGGTGACCAGCGCGACGCCCTCGGCGATGGCGTCGTGATCCCACGACCGCCGATCCTGCTCGGCCAGCGAAACGAGGCTGCCGTCGGCATCGGTGCGGGCCGGCCGGCGGGCGTCGGTCAGCAGCATGAGTGCCAGGAGCCCGGCCACCTCGCCGTCGTCGGGCACCAGGCGGAGCAGGGCTCGGGCCAGGCGGATCGCCTCGGCGGTCAGGTCGGGGCGCAGCAGGTCGGGCCCTGACGTCGCGGTGTAGCCCTCGTTGAAGAGGAGGTACAGCACCTGGAGGACGACCTGCACGCGGTCGGTCCGCTCGGGCTCCGGTGGCAGGCGGAACGTGGCGCCGGCCGCCTTGATGCGCTGTTTGGCGCGGCTGATCCGCTGAGCCATCGTCGCCTCCGGCACCAGGAACGCCCGGGCGATCTCGGCGGTCGTGAGCCCCGCCACCGCCCGCAACGTCAGCGCCAGTTGCGACGGCGCCGACAGCGAGGGGTGACAGCACAGGAACAGCAGTGTGAGGGTGTCGTCGCCCGACGGCCCGGACGGGGTGGCCGGCTCGACCGCGCCCTGCTCCTCACGGCGGCGGCGGGACTCCTCGGCGCGGAGGTGGTCGGTGAGGCGGCGCCGGGCGACGGTGAGGAGCCAGGCCTTGGGGCTGCGGGGGCGACCCTCGACGGTCCACTGGGTGGACGCGGCCAGGAGGGCCTCCTGGACCGCATCCTCGCAGGCGCCGAAGTGGCCGTACCGGCGGACCAGGGAACCCAGCACCTCCGGGACCAGCTGCCGGACCTCCGACCAGCCGTCGTTGGAGACGCCCGCCCCCGGTCGGTCGGCGGGGCCGCCGGAGTGGGTGGAGTGGCGGGCTGGGCTCACATGTCCAGGTTCGCTTCGTGCATGAGAGGGCGGACCTCGACGCCCCAGTAGCGCGACGCCGGGTTCTGGGCGGCGATCTCCAGGGCCCGGTCGAGGCTTTCGCAGTTGACGATCGTGAAGCTGCCCAGGTACTCCTTGGCCTCGGCGTACGGCCCGTCGGTCACGGCCACGACACCCTCGTCGACCCGCACCATCTTGGCGGTGAGCTGGTCGCCGACCCCGTAGGCACCGACCAGCTCACCCGACTCGAACAGCTCCCGGTTGAGGGCATCGGTCCGGCGGATGATCTCGGCGAACTCCTCGGGCGGCACCGCCTCCCAGTTCTCCTCGTTGCCGTAGATCAGCAGCATGTACTTCATCGGGGAACCCTATGCACCTCGCCGACAGGGCGGCCGCCAGCGCCGCGGTCGTCCAGCACCAGCCGGCTGCGGGCGCCCACGGTGTAACGGATGTGGGTGACCTCGGGGTCAGGGACCACCCGCGTCGGGGTCAGCTCGATGCCCTGGTCGTCGGCGAGGTCGAGGCTGGGGTCGAACAGGCGCTGGCCGTCGCCGAGCAGCACCGGCGCGATGTGCAGCTCCAACTGCTCCAGGAGTCCCAGCCGCAGCACCTGACGCAGCAGGGTGCCGCCGCCGGCTACGGCCA